>NZ_JBEZCR010000001.1:0-474423 GCF_040647715.1 Streptomyces tibetensis
CGTGAACGCCTGGTTGAACTGCTCGTTCGACATGATCTGCAGGCCCGGGCGGGCCAGCTCGGCGCGCATGAGCAGCGCCATCACGCCACCGATGACGAAGAACGCGAAAGACGTGGCGAGGTACATCGTGCCGATCGTCTTGTGGTCCGTCGTCGTCAGCCACTTGACCACGACACTGCCGCGGTTCTGGCGCCTGACCGGCAGCTCGTCCTGGTAGTGGGACCCTGCTGCCGCGGCACCCTGGGGTTCGTTGAGGATGCTCACAGGTTGTTCGTCTCCCGGTTCTTCTCGTGGCTCGTCTGCGCGATGCCGGCAGGAACGTAACCGTTCTGCTGCTTGTCCACGAGGTCCTTGAGGTGCTGCTCGTAGCGCTCGGGGGAGACGACCTTCACGTTGAACAGCATCCGAGAGTGGTCGACGCCGCAGAGCTCGGCGCACTTGCCCATGAAGGTGCCCTCCTTGTTGGGGGTCACTTCGAAGGCGTTGGTGTGGCCCGGGATGACGTCCTGCTTCATGAGGAACGGCACCACCCAGAAGGAGTGGATGACGTCACGCGAGGTGAGGATGAAGCGGACCGTCTTGCCCTTGGGCAGCCACAGGGTCGGGCCCGGGTTGCCCGTCTGCGGGTTCCGCGTGCCGGGGGTGCCGCAGTCGTAGACGCCGCCGGCGCCTGCCGGGAAGTCCTTCTTGAACCGGTCCGGGATCGCGTCCAGGTCCTTCGAGGTCTTGGCGTCCCCGGTGGAACCGGCGACCGGCTCGATGTAGTTGAAGCACCAGCTCCACTGGAAGCCGACCACGTTGACCGTGACGTCGGGCTTCTTCTTGAGGCTGAGCAGCTCGGACTCGTCACGGGCGGTGAAGTAGAACAGCACCGAGACGATGATGAGCGGAACCACGGTGTACAGCGCCTCGATGGGCATGTTGTACCGGGTCTGCGGAGGAACTTCGACCTTGGTGCGGCTGCGCCGGTGGAAGAAAGCACTCCACAGGATCAGACCCCACACCAGCACGCCGACGGCGAGCGCAGCCGCCCAGGAACCCTGCCACAGGGAGAGGATCCGGGGAGCCTCTTCCGTGGTCGGGGTGGGCATACCAAGGCGGGGGAAGTCTTCCCAGTTGTACGAGCAACCGGTGGCTGTCGCCAAGACCAGGCCCGCGGTCAGTGCCTGCAGCAGCTTCCGCCGCATCGGGCGCCGCGGCGAGCGGTCGGAGCCGTTGGGACTCACGTAGCGCCTTCCCGAGAGTCTCGCCCGCGCGGTTCGGCTGCGGCCTGGCCTTCTCGCTGGTCGGTCGCGGCCCTGCGTCGGGCAGGGGTTTGGATGTTTATGCGGACCAAACCCTAGCCGACGCCCTCCGGGGGTTCTCGGGGAGGGGTGCCCAACGCGCCGCGGGTTACGCCGCGCGCCCACCAGGGCGGGAGTTCACCGCGTCGGCGGCCGCGGGTTCGTGGTGGTCGAGCGCGCAGTTCCCCGCGCCCCTTCGGGGCGCTTAGCGTGGAGCTGTGCCCTACTTCGATGCTGCTTCCAGTGCTCCTCTTCATCCCGTTGCCCGGCAGGCGCTGCTGGCCTCGCTCGACGAGGGGTGGGCGGATCCCTCGCGGTTGTACAGGGAAGGGCGGCGGGCGCGGATGCTGTTGGACGCCGCTCGGGAGGCCGCCGCGGAGGCCGTGGGGTGCCGGGCGGACGAGGTGGTGTTCACCTCGTCGGGGACCCGGGCCGTGCACGCGGGGACGGCCGGGGCGCTGGCCGGGCGGAGGCGGATCGGGCGTCACCTGATCGTGTCCGCGGTCGAACACTCCTCTGTACTGCATTCGGCGGAGGCACACGAAGCCGACGGCGGTTCCGTCACCCAGGTGAGGGTCGACCGGGGCGGGGCGGTGGATCCGGTCGCCTACGGCGAGGCCCTGCGCGCGGACACGGCGTTGGCGTGTCTGCAGTCGGCCAACCACGAGGTGGGGACCGAGCAACCGGTCGCGGCGGTGGCGGAGCTGTGCCGGGAGGCCGGGGTGCCGTTGCTGGTGGACGCGGCGCAGTCGCTCGGGTGGGGCCCCGTGGACGGGGACTGGTCGCTGCTGACGGCCAGCGCCCACAAGTGGGGCGGGCCGTCGGGGGTCGGACTGCTCGTGGTGCGCAAGGGTGTGCGGTTCTCGGCGCAAGGGCCGGTGGACGAGCGGGAGTCGGGGCGGGCGCCCGGTTTCGAGAACATCCCGGCGATCGTGGCGGCGGCCGCGTCGCTCAGGGCCGTACGGGCCGAGGCGGCCGAGGAGGCGGCGCGGCTGCGGGAGCTGACGGACCGGATCCGGGCGCGGGTGCCGCGGCTGGTGACCGACGCCGAGGTCGTCGGTGATCCGGTGCGCCGGCTGCCCGGGCTCGTCACCTTCTCCTGTCTCTACGTCGACGGCGAGGCGCTGCTGCACGAGCTGGACCGCGAGGGTTTTTCGGTCTCGTCCGGATCGTCCTGCACGAGCAGCACGCTGACGCCGAGCCATGTACTGCGGGCGATGGGCGTGCTGAGTGAGGGAAATGTGCGGGTTTCGCTGCCGCCCGGGGCGGCCGAGGAGGATGTGGAGAGGTTCCTGGAGGTCCTTCCCCGGGCGGTGGCGACGGTGCGGGAGAAGCTGGGGGCGCCGGTTTCACAGACGGTCGCGCGGGAGGCCGACGTGCTCGTCGTGGACTCCCTGGGCAAGAGGTGCCCGATCCCGGTGATCGAGCTGGCGAAGGTCATCGGTGACGTCCCCGTGGGCGGCCTGGTCCGGGTCCTGTCGGACGACGAGGCGGCCCGCCTGGACATCCCGGCGTGGTGCGAGATGCGGGACCAGGAGTACATCGGCGAGGAGCCGGCGGAAAAGGGAACGGCGTATGTGATCCGCCGGATGAGCTGACCAACCCCCGTCTTCGGGGGCGTGGGGAACTGCGCGATCAGCCCCCACGCGCCCGCAGACGGCACATCAGCCCAGATGCCCCCGAACCTCTTCCGCGGCCTCGTCCCCGTACGCCTTGGTGAACCGCTCCATGAAGTGCCCGCGCCGCAGCCGGTACTCCTGCGTGCCCACCGTCTCGATCACGAGGGTCGCCAGCATGCAGCCGACCTGCGCGGCGCGCTCCAGGGAGACGCCCCAGGCCAGGCCGGAGAGGAACCCGGCGCGGAAGGCGTCGCCGACGCCCGTCGGGTCGGCCTTGCGCTCCTCGTCGGGCGTGCCGACCTCGATCGGGTCCTCGCCGGCCCGCTCGATGCGGACGCCGCGCGCGCCGAGGGTGGTCACCCGGTGGCCCACGCGGGAGAGGATCTCCGCGTCGCTCCAGCCGGTCTTGGTCTCGATGAGGCCCTTCTCGTACTCGTTGGAGAAGAGGTAGGTCGCCCCGTCGAGCAGGATGCGGATCTCCTCGCCGTCCATCCGGGCGATCTGCTGGGAGAAGTCGGCGGCGAACGGGATCTTCCGGGAGCGGCACTCCTCGGTGTGGCGGAGCATGGCCTCCGGGTCGTCGGCGCCGATGGAGACCAGGTCGAGGCCGCCCACGCGGTCGGCGACGGTCTTCAGCTCGATGAGGCGGGCCTCGCTCATGGCGCCGGTGTAGAAGGAGCCGATCTGGTTGTGGTCGGCGTCGGTCGTGCACACGAAGCGGGCGGTGTGCAGCGTGTCGGAGATGCGGACGGACTCCGTGTCGACGCCGTGCCGGTCGAGCCAGGCCCGGTACTCGTCGAAGTCCGCGCCCGCCGCGCCGACCAGGACCGGGCGGGTGCCGAGCTGCCCCATGCCGAACGCGATGTTCGCGGCGACACCGCCGCGGCGCACGTCGAGCTTGTCGACCAGGAACGACAGCGAGACCGTGTGCAGCTGGTCCGCTACGAGCTGGTCGGCGAAGCGGCCGGGGAAGGTCATGAGGTGGTCGGTGGCGATGGAGCCGGTGACTGCGATGCGCACGGCGTGGATTCTCCTGTGGGAGGCGGACCTTGACGGTTCACGCTATCGGGTGGCTGGGCAGCTCTGAAGGCATCGAAACTACCCGATAGTAGATCTTTCTCGGTGAGCTCGACCGTGCTTACGGTGCCGTTATGACGAACCTCAAGGTCCATGCGCCCGTTCCGGTCGATCTCGAGGGCGATCTGGCGTCGCTGCCGGGTGACGGGGCTCGGATGGCTCCACACTGGGTGGTCCCCCGGATCGCCTCGCGACCGGTCTCCCCGGCCCTGATCCACGGCGTGTCCGTGCCTCCGGCGTCGGCACGGCTGCTCGACGCCATGTCCGACTACGGGGACTGACGGCGCACTCGCGGGAACCGTGTGCTCCCCCGCTGCGTCCCATCGCTGTCCCCCGTAAAGGGGAGGCGGGATACGACCCACCAGCGGTCCGTGTGTGACCGGGCCGGGTCCCATGGGACAGCTGTGCAGCCGAAGGAGCGATGCGGTGAACACCGAGCGACCCGACAACGACGCCGACGCCAGGGAAGCGGCCGGCGCCCCCGCCGATGCCGCTCCGCAGACCGAGGCGAGCGGCACGGCGCAGGCCGGGGCATCGGCCGACGCCGACGCCGCATCGGAGGAGACCGGCGCGTCTGCGGAGGCCGCCGCGTCGGCAGGTGTCGGGGCGTCGGCGGAGAACGGGGAACCGACGGAGACCAGAGAGTCTGCGGAGGCCGACGACACGGACGTGACCGGCGGGGCTCCCGATGCCGCCGCGGCGGCGGCGCCTGAACCCGCACCCGCGTCCACGCCTGCGCCCACGCGCGAATCCACGCCCGCGCCCACGCCCGAGGCCGCCGACGACGCCGAAGCGCGGACGGCCCGCCCCCGTGCCACCCCCGCGCCGGTCCGTGAGCTGTCGCGAGAGGACGACGGCCCGGTCCCGCACGGCGGTGGCCGGCCCCGTACGCCCGCGATCGTCGCCTCCGTCGCCGCGGCCGTGCTGCTGATCGGCGGTGGCGGGGCCTGGCTCGCTTCCAACGCCGCCGGCGGGTCGGGCGGCGGCACGACGTCGGGAGCGCCCGGTGGGGACGGCACTCCCCCGCCGCTCACGCTCGACGGCTACTCGGAGTCCACGGCCGGCGGCGGCAACGGCATCGCACCCGGCGAGCCCAACCCCTACGGCGCCACCTACCGGCTCGGCGGCCCCCTGCCCGACGGTCCCGCCACGGCGCCGGTGTACCGGGCGCAGGGCGAGGTCGGCAAGGCGGACGTGGCCCGGCTGGCCAAGGCCCTCGGAGTCGAGGGGGTGCCGGTGGCGCAGGGCGAGGTCTGGAAGATCGGGGGCCGGGACGGGTCCGGGCCGAGCCTCCAGGTGAACAAGCAGGCGCCGGGCTCCTGGACGTTCAGCCGGTACGCCCCGGGCACGGACAACTGCAAGGGCACCGACACCTGCGCGGCCCCGCAGTCCGGCGGTACGCCGGTGAGCGAGGAGGTGGCCGAGAAGGCCGCGGCGCCCGTGCTGAAGGCGGTGGGTCAGGACGACGCGAAGCGCGACGCGAGCCAGGTCATGGGCGCCCAGCGGGTGGTGAACGCCGATCCCGCGGTCGGCGGACTGCCCACGTACGGCTGGACGACCGGGATCACGGTCGGCCCGGACGGCCAGGTCGTCGGCGGCAGCGGGCAGCTGAAAACGCCGGTGAAGGGCGACACGTACCCCGTGGTCGGTGCCGAGAAGGCGCTGGAGCTGATGAACGGGCAGCCGAAGAACGACCACCGGATGGGCATCGGCGGCTGCGCCAGCCCCGTGCCGCTGAAGGACCGGCTGGAGCAGCCCTGCGGGCAGCCGGCGAGCGGTCCTCCGAAGCAGGACACGGTGACGGTCGAGAGCGCGGTGTTCGGGCTGGCCTCGCACGTCGTGGACGGACGGCAGGCGCTGGTGCCGTCCTGGCTGTTCGAGGTGACGGCGCCGGGCGCGAAGGATCCGTTCACGGTGACGTACCCGGCGGTGGAGCCGAAGTATCTGGCCTCCCCCGAGCCGAGCGAGCCGAGTGACAAGCCGACGTCGGCTCCCGGGCCGCGCGAGGTGAAGGTGGACGGCTACCGGGCCGAGGGCGCGGAGCTGACGGTGACCTTCACGGGCGGGGTGTGCGCCGACTACGACGTGAAGGCGAGCGAGAAGGGCGACGAGGTGACGGTCAGCGTGACGTCGACGCCGTGGCCGGACAAGGTCTGCATCATGATCGCCAAGCAGTTCCAGAAGACCGTGCAGCTGGACGAGCCGCTCGGTGACCGGGCCGTCGTGAACGCGGACGGCAAGGCGGTCCCGCTGGCGAAGGAGGGCGCGCGGCTGCCGGCTCCCCCGACGCAGGAGCGGTAGGAAGCGACACGCAACGCGAAGGCGGCGGCCCCGTCGGAGGGGGCCGCCGCCTTCGTCGTGTCCGCGGCCGCCGGTGGCGGCTCGGCAGGCTCAGCTGAAGGAGTCGCCGCAGGCGCAGGAGCCCGTCGCGTTCGGGTTGTCGATCGTGAAGCCCTGCTTCTCGATGGTGTCCACGAAGTCGATCGTGGCACCGCCCAGGTACGGGGCGCTCATGCGGTCGGTGACGACCTTCACACCGCCGAAGTCCTTCTCGACGTCGCCGTCGAGGGCGCGCTCGTCGAAGAAGAGCTGGTAGCGCAGGCCGGAGCAACCGCCGGGCTGGACGGCGACGCGCAGCGCCAGGTCTTCGCGGCCTTCCTGGTCGAGCAGCGCCTTGACCTTGGACGCGGCGGCGTCGGTCAGGATGATGCCGTCGGTGACGGTGCTGGTCTCGTCCGATACGGACATCTACATCTCTCCCGGGTTGTACGGAGACTGCTTGCCGACGGGTGCAACCGGCGGGGCCGCGGATTCATTCCGGGCCGGGCGCTCGATCTCGGCTCCTTTTCATGCTCGCACACCCGCCGGGAACCGGAAAACGCCTCTTTCCGGGTCTTCCCGGGAATGAACGACGGCTCACCGGGATTCACGTCACACAGACGCTATGGCCATCGTCAAAGTGACGTGAAGCGGTTATGATAGATAGCGTCAAATCGACGAAAAGTCGCAGAAACAGAAAGGGTGCGTGTCGTGACCACCGCCCAGACCCAGGAGCTCGACGTACAGCCGACGCCCCTCGCCCTGCTGCTCCTCGGCCGTGAGGCCGACCCGAAGAGCGAGCGCGGTGTGGAGTGTCCCGGCGACCTGCCCTCGCCGTCCGACCCGGACCTGGTGGAGCGCGCCCGCAAGGCGAAGGAGAAGCTCGGGGACAAGGTCTTCGTGCTCGGCCACCACTACCAGCGCGACGAGGTCATCCAGTTCGCCGACGTGACGGGTGACTCGTTCAAGCTCGCCCGGGACGCGGCCGCCCGCCCGGAGGCCGAGTACATCGTGTTCTGCGGCGTCCACTTCATGGCGGAGTCGGCGGACATCCTCACGTCCGACGACCAGAAGGTCGTGCTGCCCGACCTCGCCGCCGGCTGCTCGATGGCCGACATGGCGACGGCCGAGCAGGTCGCCGAGTGCTGGGACGTCCTGACCGAGGCCGGGATAGCCGAGCAGGTCGTGCCCGTCTCGTACATGAACTCCTCCGCCGACATCAAGGCCTTCACCGGCAAGCACGGCGGGACGATCTGCACCTCGTCCAACGCCGAGCGGGCCCTGGAGTGGGCCTTCGAGCAGGGGGAGAAGGTGCTCTTCCTGCCGGACCAGCACCTCGGCCGCAACACCGCGGTCCGCGACATGGGCATGTCCCTCGAGGACTGCGTCGTCTACAACCCGCACAAGCCGAACGGCGGCCTGACCGCCGACGAGCTGCGCGCCGCGAAGATGATCCTGTGGCGCGGCCACTGCTCGGTGCACGGCCGCTTCAGCCTGGACTCGGTGAACGACGTGCGCGAGCGGATCCCGGGCGTGAACGTCCTGGTCCACCCCGAGTGCAAGCACGAGGTCGTGGCCGCGGCGGACTACGTCGGTTCGACGGAGTACATCATCAAGGCCCTGGAGGCCGCGCCGGCCGGCTCCAAGTGGGCCATCGGCACCGAGCTGAACCTGGTCCGCCGTCTGGCGAACCGTTTCGCTCCGGAGGGCAAGGAGATCGTCTTCCTCGACAAGACGGTCTGCTTCTGCTCGACCATGAACCGCATCGACCTCCCCCACCTGGTCTGGGCCCTGGAGTCGCTGGCCGAGGGCAACCTCGTCAACCGCATCGAGGTGGACAAGGAGACCGAGGCGTTCGCCAAGCTGGCACTGGAGCGGATGCTGGCGCTGCCGTAGGTCACGCGGCCCCCGGGCTCACCCCGAGACGGCCTTCCGGTCGGGGTGGGCCGGGTCGAGGGTGAAGACGTCGCCCTCCGCGGTGGTGACCACGAGGGCGCCCTCGTGGAGCCGCACCTCCGAGCGCCACCAGCCCTGATTGGTCACCCGCCGGGCACGCGGCAGGGTCTCCCACAGCAGCGTGCCCTTGCGCGTGTCGAGAGCGGCGATCCTGCCGCTGGCGCTGGACAGGTAGACCACCCGGGCGCGCGGGTCGTGGGTGACGTCGCTGGGCTGCTCCAGGCTCGTCCGGGTCTGCCACAGCCGCTCGCCCGTGCGGACCGACACCGCGGTGACCTGTCCGGACGACGTGGCGAACCACAGCGTGCCGCCCGAGAGCGCCGCGTTGCCCTCCAACGGCTCCGCGAGCTTCGCCGTGCGTTCCTCGCCCGTGTCCGGATCCAGCTGCCGGATCCGGGCGTAGGCGTCGTCCTCCTCGTCCTCGGTCGGTTCGAGGAAGACCAGACGGCCGTCGTCGGTGCCGACGAGGGTGTGGTCGGTGGGCACCGTCAGGCGTCGCACCGAGCCGTCGGCCGGGTCCAGCCGCAGCAGGAGCGTCTCCTTCACGGGCACCACGTCGGGTCCGCACACCAGGTAGCGGTTCCCACCGGTGTTCTCCGGGCTGCAGTGCCGGCCCCCGGGCAGCGGTGCCGTCCAGCGCCCGGCGCCGGTGCGCGGCGAGCGGGCGGTCACCGAGCGACCGTCGTCGTCCGGCACGATCACGAGGTCGCCGAAGAGATACGGGCGGACCGTGTCGACGTTCACCGTGCGGTGCCACAGCCGCTTGCCGGCCCGGGTGTCGAGGGCGGCGACCGTGACCTCGGCGTCCTCGCCGTGGTCGGGGTCGTACGTCTGCTCCACCAGCACCGCGTCGTCCGTGACACCGAGGACGGAGAAGCTGTACGACCCCTTGCCCGTACCCGGGGGCAGCACATCGGCGCGCCAGCGGGTCTGTCCGGTCAGGGCGTCGAGGCGCACCGGCAGGACTCCGTCGCCCGCGCAGTAGAGGGCTCCCTCGTACACGTCGCACTCCGGGCCGTCCAGCGATCCGGTCCCGCCGATGCCGAGCTCCTGCTTCACTCCCTGCGCGGCGGGGGCGTGGACCGTCGTCTGCCAGGGCTTCCAGCCGGCCGGGACGGCCGTCCAGCGGGAGGGCGCCGATCCGGTGGGGTTCGTCCCGCCGCGTGCGTCGTCCCCGCCCGTTCCGGGTCCGAACAGCAGATAGCCCGTCAGGCCGAGCGCGAGGGCGGCGGCCGTGCCGGCCGTGACCCACAGCCGCCGGGTACGGCTCCGGCGTCGGACGGCGGCCGGGGGCCCGGGGTCGGCGACCGCGGCGGGCCGGGTGCTGACCAGGGCCACCTCGTCCGTGCGCAACGGCACCGTGTTCTGGTCCTCGGCACCCGTCTCCGGCAGCGCCGCCACGAACTGCCGCGCCAGTTCGTCCAGTCCGGGCCGGTCCGCGGGGTTCTTGGCGAGGCAACGTTCCAGGAGCGGGTGCAGGGGCTCCGGGACGCCGTCCAGGACGGGGGCGTCATGGACCACCCGATAGGCCGTCAGATAGGGGCTGTCGGCGTCGAACGGGCCCCGGCCGGTGCTGGTGAACACGAGCAGGGCGCCCACGGAGAACACGTCGGACGCCGGGCCCACCGAACGGGCGTCGGTGAGCTGCTCCGGGGACATGAACGGCGGGGTGCCGATCATCTGGCCGGTCTCGGTCAGGGTGTTGTGGTCCTCGGCCGCGCGGGAGATGCCGAAGTCGATGACACGCGGCCCGTCGTCGGCCATCAGGACGTTCGCGGGCTTGAGGTCCCGGTGCACCACCCCCGCCCGGTGGATCTCCCGCAGCGCCTCCACCAGTCCGAGCGCCAGCCGGCGCAGTGCCGTGCCCCGCAGTGGGCCCTGGTCGCGGATCAGCGCGGCGAGGGAGGGCCCGGGCACGTACTGGGTCGCCATCCAGGGCCGTACCGCCTCCGCGTCGGCGTCCAGGACCGGCGCGGTGAAGGCGCCGCTCACCTTGCGGACGGCCTCGATCTCCTGTCGGAAGCGGGCGCGGAAGACCGCGTCCTCCGCGTACTGGGCGTGCACCACCTTGACGGCGACCTCGCGCCCCGAGCGCGCCCGGCCGCGGTAGACGACCCCCATGCCCCCGGACCCGAGCCGGCCGACCAGCTTGTACCCGCCGATCGACTTCGGGTCGTCCTTCTGCAGCGGCACGCCCGGTTCCTCTCCCCCGCCATGCAGTCCGGGTCAGGATACGTAACGGCGACACGGCGGAGGCCGGGGCCCGAACCGTTCTTTCCGGTTCGGGCCCCGGCCTCCGTGAAGGACCGGCCGTAGGGGCTCGGCGGTGAGCTCGCGATCAGACGGACGCGTGCTCCGGCTCCTTCGAGCCCGGCGTGGCGCCGGGCTCGTCACCGGCCTTCTTCGCCCGCTTCGCCGCGCGCTTCTGCGCCCGGCGCTCCTTGCGGAGTTCGACCATCGCGTAGAGCGTCGGGACGAGCAGGAGGGTGAGCAGGGTCGACGTCACCAGACCGCCGATCACGACCACGGCCAGCGGCTGGGCGATGAAGCCGCCCTCGCCGGTGATGCCGAGGGCCATCGGCAGCAGGGCGAAGATCGTCGCCAGGGCGGTCATGAGGATCGGGCGCAGCCGGTGCCGGCCGCCCTCGATCACGGCCTCGACGACGCCGTGGCCCTGCTTGCGGTACTGGTTGATCAGGTCGATCAGCACGATCGCGTTCGTCACCACGATGCCGATGAGCATCAGCATGCCGATCATGGCCGGGACGCCCATCGGGGTGCCGGTGGCGATCAGCAGGCCGATCGCGCCGGTGGCGGCGAACGGGATGGAGACGAGCAGGATCAGCGGCTGGATCAGGGACCTGAAGGTGCCGACCAGCAGCATGAAGACGATCGCGATGGCCGCCAGCATCGCCAGGCCCAGGTTGACGAACGCCTCGTCCTGGTCCTCGGAGACACCGCCGATCGACGCCGTGGCACCGTCCGGGAGCTTCAGCGCGTTGATCTTCGACTGGAGCTGGGCGCTGACCGCGCCCGTGTTGTCGCCGGTCGGCTTCGCGGTGACGGTGGCCGCGCGCTGACCGTCGATGCGGGTCATCGAGACGGGGCCGTCGACCTGCTTCACCGTGGCGATGTCGCCGAGCTTCACCGCGCCGAGGCGCAGGTCCCGAAGCTGCTTCAGGGTCTTGGCGGGCTTGGCCGAGCGGATGACGACGTCGCGCTCGGTGTCGTCCAGGACCGCCTTGGCGGCGGTGGTGCCGCGGACGGCCTGGGCGACGGCGGCACCGAGGGTCTGGTCGTTGAACCCGGCCGCGGCCGCCTTGTCGTTGGCCTTGACCGAGATGCGCGGGACGCTGGTGGCGAGGTCGCTGGAGACGTCCGTGACGTCGTCGAGGGAGGCGACCGCCTTGCGGACCTCCTCGGACGCGGTGCGCAGGACGCCGGCGTCGGCGGCCTTCACGACCACGCTGAGGTCCTGGCTGCCGAAGCCGTCACCGGCGGCGACGGTGGTCGTGCCGATGCCCTTCAGACCGGCCAGGCCCTTCTCGATGCTGCTCTGGACGTCCTCGTGGGACGCCGAGTCGTCGAGCATCACCTGGTACGAGGCCTGGTTGGTGTCCGTGCCGCCGCCGAAGGCCGCCATGAAGCCGGACGAGCCGACCGTGACCTGGTAGTCCTTCACGCCCTTGGTGCCGGCGAGCAGCTGCTCGACCTTCCTGGCCTGGGCGTTCGTCGCGGACAGGCTGGTGCCGGGCTTCAGCTCCTGCTTGACGGTGAGGACTTCCTGCTCGCCCTGGTCGAAGAAGTTCGTCTTCAGCAGGGGCGCCATGCCGAACGTGCCGACCAGGACGACGATCGCGAGGGCCACACTGGTGAGGCGGCGACGGGTCGCGAAGCGCAGGACCGGGACGTACAGGCGCTGGAGGCGGCTCTTGGCCTCCTTCTCCTCGGCCAGCCGGCGCGCCTCGGCCGCGTCCTCGGGGGTGCCCTTGGGCGGGCGCAGGAACCAGTACGAGAGCACCGGCACGACCGTCAGGGAGACGAGGAGGGACGCCAGCAGCGCGGCCGTCACGGTCAGGCTGAACGAGCCGAACAGCTCGCCCACCATGCCGCCGACCAGGCCGATCGGCAGGAACACCGCGACGGTGGTGAGCGTCGAGGACGTCACCGCGCCCGCGACCTCGCGGACCGCGTTGAGGATGGCCGAGTGGCGCTCCTCGCCGTAGCCGAGGTGGCGTTTGATGTTCTCCAGGACCACGATCGAGTCGTCGACGACACGGCCGATGGCGATGGTCAGGGCGCCCAGGGTGAGGACGTTCAGCGACAGGTCGCGCGTCCACAGCACGATCAGGGCGAGGACCACGGACAGCGGGATGGACACCGCCGTCACGAGGGTCGAACGGATCGAGGCCAGGAAGACGAGGATCACCAGG
Source organism: Streptomyces tibetensis (assembly GCF_040647715.1). Taxonomy (GTDB): domain Bacteria; phylum Actinomycetota; class Actinomycetes; order Streptomycetales; family Streptomycetaceae; genus Streptomyces; species Streptomyces tibetensis_A. The sequence continues at coordinate 12,688 of NZ_JBEZCR010000001.1, forward strand.
ACGGCGAAGAGCAGACCGAGCGCGCCCTCGGTGGTCAGGCCCTTGATGGACTTGGACACGGCCGGGCCCTGGTCGCTGACGACCGTGAGGGTCGCGCCGGATCCGAGGTCCTTGCGCAGGTCCGGGAGTTTGTCCTGGACGGCGTCGGAGATGGCGACCGCGCTGCCGTCGCGGTCCATCGTCACGGCGACCGACAGGCTGGGCTTGCCGTCGGTGCGGGTGATGGAGTCGGCCGTGGCCTCCTGCTGCTTCACGGTGGCGACGTCACCGAGCCGCACCGGCTTGCCCTTGCCGGGCTCGCCCGTGACCCTCAGGTCCTGGATCTGCCGCAGCGAGGTCAGGCCGCCGCCGACCTGGACCGTGCGGTTGGCGCCGTCCTCGTCGAAGGAGCCGGCCGGGACGGTCGCGCCGCCCGCCTGGAGCGCCTGGGAGAGGGACTGCGCGGTCAGACCCGCTTTGGCCAGCTTCGCGTCGTCGGGCGTGACGGTGACCTGGAGGTCGCGCACACCGTCGACGGTGACCTGGCCGACGCCGTCGATGCTCTTCAGGTCGGGCACCACGGTCTTGTCGAGCTGGTCGGCCAGGGCCTGCTGGTCGCGACCGGAGGTGACGGCGAGGACGACCGTAGGAATGTCGTCCGTGGAACCGGCGACGACCTGCGGGTCGACGTCGTCCGGGAGCTGGACGCGGGCCCGGTTGACGGCCTGCTGGACGTCGGCGACCAGCTGCTCGGTGTTGTTGCCGTAGTCGAAGGACGCCATGATCACGGCGTTGCCCTCGCTGGCGGTGGAGGTGACGCCGCTGATGCCGTCGACGGCTTCGAGGGCGTCCTCGATGGGTTCGACGACCTGCTTCTCGACCACGTCCGGGGACGCGCCCTGGTAAGGCGCCAGCACGGACACCATGGGCAGTTCGATGGTGGGCAGCAGCTGCTGCTTGAGCTGGGGTATCGCGATCGCCCCGAAGACGAGCGCGATGATCGACATCAGCCCGATCAAGGCACGTTGCGCGAGGCTGAACCTGGACAGCCAGGACATGGGTGAGGGTCTCTCTTCTGTTCAACGGCAGAAGCGGCAGCGGACGCACAGATGAGCGCCCGCCCCTACACCCTGAGCCATGCGGGAACCCGGATTCGTAGGCCCCAGGTCCAAATCCTTATGCGGCGCATACTCCGGTCGCAGTACGCCCGGGTCGAACTCACTCCACCCTTGGACGGACCAGACCGGATTCGTACGCGGTGACGACGAGCTGGGCGCGGTCCCGGGCGCCGAGCTTGGCCATGGCCCGGTTGACGTGCGTCTTCACTGTCAGCGGGCTGACTGCGAGGCGCTCGGCGATCTCGTCGTTGGAGTGCCCGCCGGCGACCAGAACCAGCACTTCGCGTTCGCGGACGGTGAGCGAGTCGAGCCGTTCGCCGCGGCCCGGGTCGCGTTCGTCGTCGGCCGGGTCCTCGGTGGCGAGGAACCGGGCGATCAGGCCCGTGGTGGCCGCCGGGGAGAGCAGGGCCTGGCCACCGGCGGCGATGCGGATGGCGTTCAGCAGCTCCTCGGGTTCGGCGCCCTTGCCGAGGAAGCCGGAGGCTCCGGCCCGCAGCGACTGCACGACGTAGTCGTCGACCTCGAAGGTCGTCAGGATGACGACCCGGACGTCGGCGAGGTCGGGGTCGGCGCTGATCAGCCGGGTCGCGGCGAGACCGTCGGTGCCGGGCATGCGGATGTCCATGAGCACGACGTCGGCCCGCTGCTCCTTCGTCAGCCGGACCGCTTCCGCGCCGTCGCAGGCCTCGCCGACCACCTCCATGTCGGGCTCGGAGTCGACGAGCACACGAAAGGCGCTGCGCAGCAGCGCCTGGTCGTCGGCGAGCAGGACACGGATGGTCATGCGGGGCCCTCCCCGGTCGGTGTGCGGTTCTCGACCGGCAGGATCGCATGGACGCGGAAGCCGCCTCCGTAGCGGGGACCGGTGGTGAGGGTGCCGCGCAGGGCGGTGACGCGTTCGCGCATGCCGAGCAGCCCGTGGCCGCCGCCGCTGTCCTGCGGCTCGTGCTCGCCGCTGCCGTCGTCGAGCACGGTGATCTCGATGTGCGGTCCGACGCGCACGACGCTGACCTCCGCCTTGGCCTGGGGCCCGGCATGCTTCTGCACGTTGGTGAGCGCCTCCTGGATGATCCGGTAGGCGGCCAGGTCGACGGCCGCCGGCAGGGTGGTGCCCTGGTCGGCGCGGGCGACCTCGATATGCAGGCCGGCGTTGCGGAAGGTGCCCGTGAGTTCGTCGAGGCGGTTCAGGCCCGGGGCGGGTTCGGTGGGGGCCTCGGGGTCGTCGGACTGCCGGAGCAGGCCGACGGTGGCACGGAGTTCGTTGAGCGCGGAGCGACTGGCCTCACGGACGTGCCCGAGCGCTTCCTTGGCCTGGTCGGGGCGCTTGTCCATGACGTGCGCGGCGACCCCGGCCTGCACGTTGACCAGGGCGATGTGGTGGGCGACCACGTCGTGCAGGTCCCGGGCGATGCGCAGGCGTTCCTCGGCGACGCGGCGGCGGGCCTCCTCCTCACGGGTGCGCTCGGCCCGTTCGGCGCGCTCCCTGATGGCCTGGACGAAGGCGCGGCGGCTGCGGACGGCGTCGCCGGCGGTGGCGCCGATACCGGTCCAGGCGAAGATCGCGAGGTTGTCCTGGGCGTACCAGGGCAGGGAGCCGGCCGACATGGCGGCGCCGGTCAGCACGGTCATGGTGAGCAGGCCGACGCGCCAGGTGGTGGGGCGGTCGGTGGTGGAGGCGACGGTGTACAGGGCGACGACGGCGGACATGGCGACGGGGGCGCGGGGGTCGCCGGTGAGGGACTCGATGACGGAGAGGGTGCCGGTGAGGGCGAGGACCGTCATGGGGGCGCGGCGGCGGAAGACAAGGGCGGCGGCGCCGAGGGCCATGAGGACGAGGCTGAGGGGGTCGGGGGTGTGCAGGGCCCAGTCGGCGCTGTCGCGGTGGCGGGGTTCGACGAACGAACCGGCGGCCATGCAGACCAGGACGGCGAGGGCGAGGACGGCGTCCAGGGCCAGGGGGTGCGCCTTGGCCTGGTGCCTGGCCCGCGCGAGGGTGCTCACGGCTGTTTACGGTAGCCGGGCCGGGGGCCGCGCCCCCAGGCCCCCGCCGGTCCGCCCCTTCAGTGGGGGGACTCAGCCCGGAATCAAGCCGTCGTCGCTGAGGAGCTCCCGGACTTCCTCCAAGGTCGCGTCCGGGGACGGCAGGATCAGTTCCGACGGTTCCAGGGAGTCGTCCGGGAGGGGGTCGCCGAGGTCGCGGACCCTGGTCAGGAGGGCCTGGAGGGTGCGGCGGAAGCCGGGGCCGTCGCCGTTCTCCATTTCCGCCAGGAGTTCGTCGTCCAGCTTGTTCAGCTCGGCGAGGTGGCCGTCGGCCAGACTCACCTGGCCCTCCCCCATGATCCGTACGATCATGTCGCCCTCCTAGGCGTGGACCCCTACTGCTTGTCGAAGCGCGGGGTGTCCTGCGGCTGCTGCTGGGACTGCTGCTGGTTCGTGCCACCTTCGAGGGCCTGCTGCCCGCTGCTCGGGCCTCCGGCCAGCTCGGCCTTCATGCGCTGCAGCTCCAGCTCTACATCCGTACCACCGGAGAGCCGGTCCAGCTCGGCCTGGATGTCGTCCTTGTGCATGCCGGACTGGTCGTCGAGGGCACCGGAGGCGAGCAGCTCGTCGATGGCGCCGGCGCGGGCCTGGAGCTGGGCCGTCTTGTCCTCGGCGCGCTGGATCGCCAGGCCGACGTCGCCCATCTCCTCGGAGATGCCCGAGAAGGCCTCACCGATCCGGGTCTGCGCCTGGGCCGCGGTGTACGTCGCCTTGATCGTCTCCTTCTTCGTGCGGAAGGCGTCGACCTTGGCCTGGAGCCGCTGGGCCGCGAGGGTGAGCTTCTCCTCCTCGCCCTGGAGTGTGGCGTGCTGGGTCTCCAGGTCGGTCACCTGCTGCTGGAGCGCGGCCCGGCGGGAGAGCGCCTCGCGGGCCAGGTCCTCGCGGCCCAGCGCGAGCGCCTTGCGGCCCTGGTCCTCCAGCTTGCCCGACTGCGACTGCAGCTGGTTCAGCTGCAGTTCCAGGCGCTTGCGGGAGGTCGCCACGTCGGCGACGCCACGGCGGACCTTCTGCAGCAGCTCCAGCTGCTTCTGGTACGAGTAATCGAGGGTCTCGCGCGGGTCCTCGGCCCGGTCAAGGGCCTTGTTCGCCTTCGCGCGGAAGATCATCCCCATACGCTTCATGACACCGCTCATGGGCTTCGCGCGCCCCCTTCTGACCGACTCCGGCAGCTGCTCCTGCGACAGAACCCACAGTACGGGCCCTGCATCCATTACCGCACTGTTCGGGGACGGATGCGCTCATCCCCAAGGACGACTGCGTGCGCTCCCGCTCCGGCGTAGGGAGTAGGTGGTCCCCGGGGTTACCGGAGCCGTACACGCCGGGAAACATCCGGAGGCGTACGCAACGTCCCCTCTGTCCCCTTACTGACGACTGGTGTTGCCGGATCGTTCCCCACCGGGCTGGGGTCCATGCCCGGAAGCCCTTACCCTTGGGTTTTGTGTTCCGTAGCCGTGCGAAGGATGAGAAGGCCCAGGACGCCGCCAAGGCGCCGGTGACCGACTCCAGTCAGCCCCGTCACCCCGAGGCCCCCAAGGGCCGCCCCACGCCCAAGCGCAGTGCGGCCCAGTCGCAGCGCCGCAGCGTGGCCAACACGTCGACGACGCGCAAGGAGGCCGCCAAGCGACAGCGCGCGGAGCGCCGTACCGCGATGGAGCGGCAGCGCCAGGCGCTGGCGAGCGGCGACGAGCGGTATCTGCCCGCGCGTGACAAGGGACCGGTCCGCAGGTTCGCGCGCGACTTCGTCGACTCCCGGTTCAACATCGCGGAGTTCTTCCTGCCGATGGCCGTGGTGATCCTCGTGCTGAGCATGGTGCGGGTGGCGTCGCTGCAGAACATCGCGCTGCTGCTGTGGCTCGTGGTGATCGTGTTGATCGTGCTCGACTCGTTCGTCACGTCCTTCCGGCTGAAGAAGCAGCTGAACGAGCGCTTCGCGGGTGAGAACAAGCGTGGCGCCGTCGCCTACGCCCTGATGCGCTCCCTCCAGATGCGCCGGCTCCGGCTGCCGAAGCCGCAGGTCAAGCGCGGAGAGCGGCCCTGACCGCAACGCCGTTCTCCGGGGGTGCGGCAAAAGCCTGGCTGGACAAGCTGGGCGGGCTGCGCGATGTCGTCCGTCAGGAGCTGGTGGCCCGCCAGCTGGACGAGCAGATAGTCGGGCGTTTCCCGGTGGGTCAGCGCCTGCGGGTGCTCGACGTGGGGATGGGCCAGGGCACGCAGGCGCTGCGGCTGGCCAGGGCCGGGCACCAGGTGACCGGCCTGGAGCAGGACTCCACGATGGTCGCCGTGGCCCGGGAGTCCCTCGCCGGGGAGCCGGAGGGCATCCGGGAGCGGATGCGGATCATCGAGGGCGACGGCCGGGACACCGGCGTGCACTTCCTGCCGGGCAGTTTCGACGTGGTGCTGTGCCACGGCGTCCTGATGTACGTGGAGGAACCCGACCCGCTGCTGGCGGGGCTCGCCCGGATGCTCGCGCCCGGCGGGCTGCTGTCCCTGCTGGTGCGCAACGGGGACGCGCTCGCGATCCGGCCGGGGCTGTCCGGTGACTGGGCCGGGGCGCTGGCGTCCTTCGACACCGTCTCGTACCGCAACCGGCTCGGGCTGGACGTGCGGGCCGACCGGCTGAAGGACCTGACGTCGACGCTCGCGGGGATCGGGGCGCCGCTGCACGCCTGGTACGGCGTGCGGGTGTTCACCGACACGGCGGCGGACGCCGCGGAGGTGCCGGACGACGTGGAGACGCTCCTCGCGGTGGAGGAGAAGGCCGGGCGGACGGATCCGTACCGCGGGGTGGCGGCGCTGCTGCACCTGTGCGGTGTGCGCGGCTGAGTCGCCGGGCCGCACGGGGAGTGGATCGCCGGGCGCAGGGGGAGGAACGGAAAGCAGCAGGGGGAGGAACGGAAAGCGGGGCGGGCGGGAGCCGTCGGCCCCCGCCCGCCCCCGGGCTCACGCCTCGGCCGCGTGCAGGCTCATCGGCCCGTAGATCTCCGTGGCGTCCTCGAACAGCCGCACCTGGTCGGCACCGCCCTCCTGGAGGGCCTTCCAGTGCTCCCCGATCCAGGACTCGGCGTCCCCCTGGGTGGGGAACTCCTCCGGCGGCACCGCGGGCTGGACCTCCGTCCCGTCGGTCTTCTCGAACCGCCACGTCCATGCCGCCATGTACGCCTCCCATGTGTGTGAGCACACTGCACAGCGAAAAGCCGGATCTTGGTCCGGCTCCCGTCCAGAGCCTAAGCGCTTCCCGGGTGGGGGCGTTATAGGCCTTGCGGGGTACGGGTATCCCGTCGCCTGCGGGTCATGGGGGGCTGGTCGGGGGGCCGGCCGCGCGGTTCCCCGCGCCCCTGTCGGGGCGTCTTTGTGACGCGTGTCGGTTGCTCACGGGTGAGAATCGTTGCGTGGAACTGACTCTGCTTGGCACCGGCGCGCCCTCCGGGCTTCCCCGCCCCGACTGTCCCTGCGCGGCATGCGCGGCTGCTCTCGGCCCCGACGCGCGGGCGGCCACCTCGCTGCTGCTGGACGGGGCGCTGCTGCTCGACCTGACGCCGGGCGCGGCGTTCGCGGCGGCGCGGGCGGGCCGTTCCCTGACCGGCGTACGGCAGGTGCTGCTCTCGCATCCCCACGACGGGCCGGCGGTCGAGGTGCCGGCAGGGCTGCCGCAGCCCGGACGGGTGCCGGACGGGCGCGAGTTGACGCTGCTGACGGGGCACCGGGTGCGGGCGGTGGCGCTGGACGCGCCGGGCACGGGGTACGCGGTGACGGGGCCGGAGGGACAGCGGCTGCTGTATCTGCCGCCGGGCGGGGCGCCGGCGGGTCTGGAGCAGCCGGCCGAGTCGTACGACATGGTGCTCGCGGACGTCGTGGGGCGGCCGGACGCGCTGGCCAGGCTGCGGGCGGTGGGCGCACTCGGCCCGACGACCGACGTGGTCGCCGTTCACCTGGACCACGACCTGCCGCCCGGCCCCGAGCTCGGGCGGCGGCTCGCGGCGGCCGGGGCGCGGGCCGTGCCGGACGGGGTGACGCTGGTGGTCGGTGCGTACGAGGACGTGCCGGACGTGCCGCGGCGGACCCTGGTGCTGGGCGGCGCGCGGTCGGGCAAGTCGGTGGAGGCCGAGCGGAGGCTGGAGGCCTTTCCCGACGTGCTGTACGTGGCGACGGGCGGGTCGCGCAACGGGGACACGGAGTGGTCCTCGCGGGTGGCGGCCCATCGGGATCGCCGGCCGGGGTCGTGGCGGACGGTCGAGACCTGTGACCTGGTGCCGTTGCTGGAGGCCGAGGGGCCGCCCCTGCTGATCGACTGTCTGTCCCTGTGGCTGACCGACGCGATGGACTCCGCCGGGGCGTGGGACGACGCGGTGTGGGCGGAGCGCGGGGAGAAGGTGCTGCGGGAGCGGGTGCGGGAACTCACGGAGGCCGTGCGGGTCACCCGGCGGACGGTGGTCGCCGTGTCGAACGAGGTGGGGTCGGGGATCGTGCCGTCGACCGCGTCGGGGCGGCGCTACCGGGATGAACTCGGGCGCCTGAACGCGCAGTTCGCGGACGAGTGTGAGCATGTGCTGCTGGTGGTGGCCGGGCAGGCGATGGTGCTGCGGGGCTGAGGCGGGTGCGCGGAGTCAGCGACCTGCCTCCGCCGCCGACCCCGCAGGAACGCCGCCGCGCAGCGGGGCGTCGGCGCGGCCCCTCCTGCTCCCCCCCCTCGGCCTCGGCCTACGGAGCTGTGCGGGCGATCACCCGGTAGGTGTTCGCGAAGCGCGTGCGGCGGGCCACCGGGGCGACGAGGCGGTCCGCCAGTGCCGCAAGGGCCACCAGGGGGAGGCCGGCGCGGAGCAGGGCCGTACGGGCGTGCCGTTGCACGGGGGGCGGGGGAATCGCCCGCCAGGGGGTGTCGGGGGCGGGCAGCGCGTGGGAGAGGGCCAGGGACGTGGCGCCCGCGAGGTCGTGGGGGACGTGGACCGGGCGGTGGTCGAGCGCCAGGATCGTGCAGCCGGCCGACTCCAGTTCCGCGCGGACGTTCTGCGGGGGCAGCAGGTGGAGGTGGCGCGGCTGGTCGTAGGGGAGCCACCAGCGGCCCAGCAGGGCCGCGAAGACGCAGCGGGGACTCAGGGTCTCGATGAGCAGGTGGCCGCCCGGGCGCAGGACGGAGAGGGCGGCCCGGAGTTCCGCCCGCGGATCGGGCGTGCCCTCCAGGTGGTGGAGCATGCTGACCACGTCGTAGCGGGCACGCAGCGGGGCGGCGATCCGAGGGTCCGTCAGACGGCCGACGTGGGCCTCCTCGACGCGGTCGGCCGTGCGGGCGCGGACCACGCGCGGCGTGGGGTCGAGGCCGTCGAAGGCCGTGTAGGGGAAGAACTGACGGGCCGTGGCGGGGAAGCGGGCGTGGCCCGTCCCGACGTCCAGCCAGCTCTCCGGCTCGCCGCAGAGCAGCATCGCGCGGGCCGCCGAGCGGTGACGGCGTGGGCTGCCGCGCAGGGCGAGGAGGCCGTCGCTCGCCGGGTCCCTGGGCGCCCCGCGCGCGGTCCGGTGGTAGAGGGCGAGACCCTCCGCCGTGAGGCGGGGGTTCTGGAAGGTGTGGCCGCAGTCCCGGCACGCGTCGACGGTGAAGCTGCCCGGCTTGTACTGCCGCAGGTCACCCGTGCGCAACCGGTTCCGCAGCCGGGCCGAGCCGCACCAGGGGCAGTCCTCCCGGCGCGGTTCGTGGACCCGTGCGGTCGGCTGGGCGAGAGCGGGTGCGGGCGGGGCGGGGTGTGCGGGCATGGGCGGCTCCCGGGCGCGACGGCGTACGGCGAGGACGTACGGCGGGGACGTCGCACGACCGTGTACGACCACGCACGACCGTGTACGACAATCCGCTGCAAAACGGAACGTATGGGATGACGATCTCGGGTGCAACGACGTCGCCTTCACGGAGTGGTGATGTGGCGCCGTGCTGTTCGACCCGGGCCGGTACTGTTCGGCGAATGAGCTCGCTTAATCTCGACGACTTCACCGATCTGATCGAGCGTCCGGACGGCGGGATCCGCCGTGACGCCGAGGCGCGCCGGGAGCGACAGATCGTGCCGCCCGGGTCGCTGGGCCGACTCGACGAACTGGGTGAGTGGCTGGCGGCGGCACAGTCCGCCGTGCCGGTCCGGCCGGTCGAACGGCCGCGGGTGGTGCTCTTCGCCGGTGACCACGGCGTCGCCGAGCTGGGCGTCTCGGCCCGTACGGCGGGCAGCGCCGGGGAGTTGGTCCGCGAGGTGCTGGAGGGCGGCCGGCCCGTGTCGGTGCTGGCACGACGGCTGGGCGTGCCGGTGCGGATCGTCGACATGGCCCTGGACTGCGACCCCGAGGCCCTGCCGGCGGATGTCGTGCGGCACCGGGTGCGACGCGGCAGCGGGCGGATCGACGTCGAGGACGCGCTGACCCCCGAGGAGGCCGAGGCGGCCTTCCTGGCCGGGGTCGCGGTGGCCGACGAGGAGGCCGACTCGGGCACGGACCTGGTGGTGCTCGGCGATGTGAGCGTCGGCGGGACCACGGTGGCGGGCGTGCTGGTCGCGGCCCTGTGCGGGGTCGACGCGTCGGTCGTGACCGGGCGGGGCGGGCAGGCGATCGACGACCTGGCGTGGATGCGCAAGTGCGCGGCGATCCGCGACGCGCTGCGCCGGGCGCGTCCGGTGCTCGGGGACCAGCTGCAGCTGCTGGCGGCGGTCGGCGGGGCCGACGTCGCCGCGATGACGGGTTTCCTGCTGCAGAGCGCGGTGCGCAAGCTCCCGGTGGTGCTCGACGGGGTCGTGGCGGCCGCCTGCGCGCTGGTCGGGCAGCGGATCGCGTTCCGGGCGCCGGACTGGTGGCTGGCCGCGCACGACAGCGGCGAGCCCGGGCAGGCCAAGGCTCTGGACCGGATGGCGCTGGAGCCGCTGCTCACTCATGGCGTGACCGTCGGGGAGGGCGCGGGCGGCCTGCTGGCGCTGCCGCTCGTGCAGGCCGCTGCCGCACTGGCGGCGGAACTGCCCGAGAAGCCGAAGGAGTCCGAGGATCCGGAAGGGACCGAGGAGCCGGAGGGGACCGTGGAGCCGGAGGGGCCTGGGCAGCCGTAGGGACCGGGGAACCGCCGGGCCCTGAGCAGCCGTACGGACCCGGGCAACCGCCCGGGCCCGGGGAGCCGCAGGGGCCCGGGGAGCCAGGCGGGGACGGGGCCTCGTAGAGCGCCCCCGAGCAGTGGCGGTCGCGAGATCCAGCTCACTCACGCCTGGCTCAACTTCGTCCCGTTCCGGTCGGTCTTGGAACGTGGTGTCGGTTTGACTGAGTCGCAGACACCCTCCATCCACGCCATGCACGGACGAGGACGACCGCCGGATGACCACGCTCGCCCGCTGGGCCCGCGCCGAATGGGGTGCGCTGTACGCCGCGGTGCGCGGGCCGTTGACCGAGCGGCGGTGGCGGGCCGCGCCGATGGCGGTGGCGGTCGTGTGCCTCACGGCCGTGCTGCACGTCGTGCACAACCAGGCGTGGGGCTACCGGTTCGTGCAGAACGCCGGTGGCGTGCGGGCCGAGGACCCGTTGTGGCTCGCGCTGCTGCGTACACCGCTGTCGCTGTTCGTGCCCGCGCTGGACCTGCCCGTGTGGGGCGCGCTCGTGCAGATCCTGCTGGTGTTCGGCATCGCCGAGCTGTGCCTGGGCCGGTGGCGCACCCTGGCCCTCGCCTACGTCGCGACGCTCGCGGGCACGCTGTACGCCCGCCTGGGCATCTGGCTCGGCCCGGACTCGCCGCTCGGCCTGCCCGCCTCGGACGCCCGGGTCGTGGACACCGGTCCGTCGGCGGCGGTGGTGGGCCTGGCCGTCTTCCTGGGGTGGCGGTACCGCGCGTACGTCACGGCCTCGGTGGTGATCGTGGCGATGGTGGCCGAGGTCGCGCTGAAGGAGAACCTCGCGGGCAAGGAGCACCTCGCGGCGATCGTGGTGGTACTGGCGCTGTGCGCGGCCGGCGAGCTGCGTCAGCGGCGTTCGAGGGACCGGGCCGGCTCGGGGTCGGGGGCGCCGCCGATCCAGTCCTGAACAGCTCGCATGGGTGTCACCCAGCGGCGGTCGTGGTGGTAGGCGCGCAGGGCGGATCTGGCCCGGGCGCGGGGCCGTTTGCGGTAGAAGCGCTTGGCCCACGGGGAGGTGGGCCGGGCCAGCCGTACGGCCGCGATGATGGCGATGAAGGGGATGATCAGGCCCACGACCGCGAGCCGGACCTTGCCCTTGAACAGGGCGATCAGGGCGAACGCGAAGTTCACGAGGATGTTCACGAGGACGACGGCCCGGTTCTGCTGCTGGTCGTCGTTGAGGTCGTTGACACCCAGCGGCGAGAAGCCGATCAGGAGCAGGCCGACCAGGGAGGCGGTGAGGACGACCATCTCCACGCTCTTGCGGCCGTCGGGGGTCCAGTAGACGTCGGCGAGATGCAGGACCAGGGCGAACTCGTCCAGGACGAGGCCCGCGCCGATGCCGAAGAACACCGCCGCCAGGCACGACCCGAAGCCGTGCTGACCGCCCGCCACCGCGCCGAAACCGCCGACGATCGTCAGGATGACCCCGGGGACCACGTGGTGGACGTGGACGCCACCGCTGCTGACATTGCCGAAGGGGCCCTTGCCCGCCCGGATGAGACGGGTGATGAACCGGGTGATCAGGAAGGTCAGCACGAAGGCGACGAGAGCGAGAAGCAGCGGCAGCTTGCCTGGTTCGATGATGTTCCGCTCCAGCCATCCCATATGTGAACTTTATCCTCGGCTGCCGTTCCCGCCCTCATGACCGGCCGGTAGCCTGCGCCGGTGCCCAGAACCTCGCCCCTCGACGGCCTCCGCTTCGCCTTCGGCACCCTGACGGTGATCCCCGTCCGGGTGACCCGGTGGGACCGGGAGGCCGCACGCGGCGGCATGCTGTGCGCTCCGCTGGCGGGCCTCGCGGTCGGCGCCGCCGCCGCCGGGCTCGGACTGGCGCTGCTGTTCCTCGGCGCGGGCGCCCCGCTCGCCGCCGTGGCGACCGCAGCCGTGCCCGCCGCCCTCACCCGGGGGCTGCACCTCGACGGGCTCGCCGACACCGCCGACGGGCTGGGCAGCGGGAAACCCGCCGAGGACGCGCTGCGGATCATGAAGCAGTCCGACATCGGGCCGTTCGGGGTCATCACCCTCGTCCTCGTCCTGCTCGCGCAGGTCGCCGCGCTCACCCAGGCCTACGACGCCTCCTGGGTGCGGGGCGCCTGCGCCGCCGTCGTCTCGGCGGCCCTCGCCCGGCTGGCGCTGACCCTGGCGGCCCGGACCGGGGTGCCGGCGGCCCGGCCGGAGGGGCTCGGCGCGGCGGTCGCCGGTGTGGTGCCGGTGCGGGGCGCGGTGATCGCCGCGGTGGCCGTCACGGCGACCGCGGCAGCGGCAGGTACCCTCTTCGGGCCGTACGGCGTGATCCGTACGGTGCTCGCGGCCCTCCTCGCCCTGGCTGCCGCCGAGGCGCTGCTGCGTCACTGCACGCGCCGGTTCGGCGGGGTCACGGGGGACGTCTTCGGCGGTCTGGCGGAGACGGCGGCGACCACGGCGCTGGTCGTTCTGTCACTGGGCTGAAACGATCTCCTCGTCCCTCTGCTGCCCGGGCCGCCGAGCCGCTAGTTTCCTGCCCGACACACACGTGATCGGGGGACGTTCATGCCGAAGCTGCGCCGCGCCCTGGCCTGGTTCGTCGATTTCGCACTGGTGGTGGCGCTGGCCTCGGCGCTCGCCGTGCTCACCTTCCACCGGGTCTCCGCGCTCGTCACCGACGTGCCCGAGCTGGCCACCCGCGGCGGTTTCGATCTGCTGACCTCGCGCGGTGACGTGCTCGACGCCTCGCAGGACCTCGGGCTCTCGCTGTGGAACAAGTCGGTGCTGTACGTCGAGCAGGCCTTCGGGCTGCTCGTGCTGGCCGTGTTCCTCTACCAGTGGGCGTGCCTGTCCCTGGCCGGGCGGACCGTCGGCAAGGCCCTGGTGGGGCTGAAGGTCACGACGGACCCCCCGGGCAGGATCAGGGCGGCGCGCCGGGCCGCGGTCACGACCGTCGCGGACGTCGCCGTGTACGCCGTGGCCTGCGTACTGCTGGTCGAGGGCCAGGTCGTGCTGTCGGTGCTGGTGTGGGCGGTCGCGGTGGTGCTGTTCCTGCTGAACGCACTGCCGGCCCTCTCCCCCGGCCGCCGCTCCCTCGCCGACCGGTTCGCGGGCACCTCCGTCACCGGGATCGGGTTCGGCAAGGCCGTCGTCACACCCCCGGTTCGTACGTGGTGAGCAGCGAACCGGGGTCCAGGCGGCGCGGCCGGGCCGTGTGACCCGGTTCACCGGTGTGCGGGAGCAGGAAATGGCCACTACGCCACCGAGAGGTGAACGCCCGCAGGAACGAGCGAAGGAGGCCACGCGCGTAGTCTCGTCGTCGAGTGTTCGCCGCACCGGGGAAGGCCCCGTGACACCCGCCCCAGAAGGTCGACGTAGGGTCGGCTGTCGGGCCCGGTCGACCCACACCGTTCGACCTCAGCAACTTCACATCGGAAGCGAGATTTCACCACCGTGACTGCTCTCACTCTCAGCACCGCCGCGGCGCCCGGTCTGCGGGCCGACGCGATCGTGATCGGTGTCGCCAAGGGTGCCAAGGGGCCGGTCGTCGCACCGGGCGCCGAGGCCGTGGACAAGGCGTACGACGGCAGGCTCGCCGGCGTTCTGGAGACTCTCGGCGCCTCCGGCGGCGAGGGCGAGGTGACGAAGTTGCCGGCGCCGTCCGGCTTCAAGACACCGCTCGTCCTGGCGGTCGGCCTGGGCGCGGTCCCGGAGAAGGACGCCGACTACGACACGGAGTCCCTGCGCAAGGCCGCCGGTGCCGCCGCCCGCGCCCTGGCCGGGTCCAAGAAGGCCGCCTTCGCACTGCCGCTCGGCGACGCCGCCGACGCGGGCGCGGTCGGGGAGGGTGCGCTGCTCGGCGCGTACTCCTTCGACGCCTACAAGGACAACGGCAAGGACCCCAAGGCGAAGAACGGCAAGGCGCCGCTCGCCGAGATCGTCCTGCTCGGCGGCAAGCCCCGCGACAAGGCGTACAAGGCCGCGATCGAGCGCGCCGTCGCCGTGTCCGAGGAGCTCAACCGCTCCCGCGACCTGGTCAACACCCCGCCGAACGACCTCAATCCCGAGTCGTTCGCCGCGATCGCCCAGGCCGCTGCCAAGGAGCACGGCATCAAGATCCAGGTGCTCGACGAGAAGGCCCTGACCAAGGGCGGCTACGGCGGCATCCTCGGCGTCGGCTCCGGCTCCGCGGCCACCCCGCGCCTGGTCAAGCTGTCGTACACCTCCTCCAAGGCGAAGAAGCACCTCGCCTTCGTCGGCAAGGGCATCACCTACGACTCGGGTGGCATCTCGCTGAAGCCGGCCGGTCACAACGAGACGATGAAGTGCGACATGGCCGGTGCGGCGTCGGTGTTCGCCGCGGTCGTCGCCGCCGCGCGTCTCGGCCTGGAGGTCAACGTCACCGGCTGGCTCGCCCTGGCCGAGAACATGCCCTCCGGGTCGGCGACCCGTCCGGGTGACGTGCTGCGGATGTACAGCGGCAAGACGGTGGAGGTGCTCAACACCGACGCGGAGGGCCGGCTGGTGCTCGCCGACGCGCTGTGGGCGGCGTCGCAGGAGAAGCCCGACGCGATCGTGGACGTGGCGACGCTGACCGGGGCGATGGTGCTGGCGCTGGGCAACCGGACGTTCGGGGTCATGGGCAACGACGACGCGTTCCGCGCGGCGCTGTGCGAGGCCGCGGAGGAGGTCGGGGAGCCGGCGTGGCCGATGCCGCTGCCGGAGCACCTGCGCAAGGGGATGGACTCCCCCACCGCCGACATCGCGAACATGGGCGAGCGGATGGGCGGCGGGCTGGTCGCCGGTCTGTTCCTGCGCGAGTTCGTGGGTGAGGGGATCACCTGGGCTCACCTGGACATCGCCGGGCCGGCCTTCAACGAGGGCGGGCCCTTCGGGTACACGCCGAAGGGCGGCACGGGGACGGCTGTGCGGACGCTGGTGCGGCTGGCGGAGCTGACGGCCGCGGGTGACCTTGGCTGAGTTCGCCTCTTAGCTCGGTCTCGCCCGTTGTGTGGCGAGTGCGGGGGCGTGGGGGCTGTTCGCGCAGTTCCCCGCGCCCCCAGGGCGTTGTCCTCGCGCCCGCGCGGCGGAGCCGCAGATCAGACACAGCCCCGCGCCCCTTCGGGCGTTGTCCTCGCGTCCCTGGGGCGCTGCTCCGGCGTGGCTCATCTGAACGTGGGGCGTCTCACACCGCAGCCCGGCGTCTCCTTGTGTGCCGACAAGTGCGAAGATGGGGCTCGGCAGGACAGGGCCCCACCGAAGGGCCGAAGAACGAGCGGCCGGACACCAGCCGCCTGCCGGTCGTCGAAGACCGGCTCACGGCGCACATGCATGGAGGACGTGACGTGGCGAACGACGCCAGCACCGTTTTCGACCTAGTGATCCTCGGCGGTGGCAGCGGTGGTTACGCCGCGGCCCTGCGCGGGGCGCAGCTGGGCCTGGACGTCGCCCTGATCGAGAAGGACAAGGTCGGCGGCACCTGCCTGCACCGGGGATGCATCCCCACCAAGGCCCTGCTGCACGCGGGCGAGATCGCCGACCAGGCCCGCGAGAGCGAGCAGTTCGGTGTGAAGGCCTCCTTCGAGGGCATCGACATCGCCGGGGTGCACAAGTACAAGGACGGCGTGATCGCCGGTCTGTACAAGGGCCTGCAGGGGCTCGTCGCCTCCCGGAAGGTGACGTACATCGAGGGTGAGGGCCGCCTGTCCTCCCCCACCTCCGTCGACGTGAACGGCCGCCGCGTCGAGGGCCGCCACATCCTGCTCGCGACCGGCTCCGTGCCGAAGTCGCTGCCCGGCCTGGACATCGACGGCGACCGGATCATCTCCTCCGACCACGCCCTCGTCCTGGACCGCGTGCCGAAGTCCGCGATCATCCTGGGCGGCGGCGTCATCGGCGTGGAGTTCGCCTCCGCGTGGAAGTCCTTCGGCACCGAGGTCACGATCGTCGAGGGCCTGAAGCACCTCGTCCCGGTCGAGGACGAGAACTCCTCCAAGCTCCTGGAGCGCTCGTTCCGCAAGCGCGGCATCAAGTTCAACCTGGGCACCTTCTTCCAGAAGGCCGAGTACACCCAGGACGGCGTCAAGGTCACCCTCGCCGACGGCAAGGAGTTCGAGGCCGAGATCCTGCTGGTGGCCATCGGCCGCGGCCCCGTCTCCCAGGGTCTGGGCTACGAGGAGCAGGGCGTCGCGATGGACCGCGGCTACGTCCTGGTCGACGAGTACATGCGCACGAACGTGCCGACCATCTCCGCCGTCGGTGACCTCGTCCCGACCCTCCAGCTCGCGCACGTCGGCTTCGCCGAGGGCATCCTGGTGGCGGAGCGCCTGGCCGGCCTGAAGACCGTTCCGATCGACTACGACGGTGTCCCGCGGGTGACGTACTGCCACCCGGAGGTCGCCTCCGTCGGTATCACCGAGGCCAAGGCCAAGGAGATCTACGGTGCGGACAAGGTCGTCGCTCTGAAGTACAACCTCGCGGGCAACGGCAGGAGCAAGATCCTGAACACCGCGGGCGAGATCAAGCTCGTCCAGGTCAAGGACGGTGCCGTCGTCGGCGTCCACATGGTCGGCGACCGCATGGGCGAGCAGGTCGGCGAAGCCCAGCTGATCTACAACTGGGAGGCGCTGCCCGCCGAGGTCGCGCAGCTCATCCACGCCCACCCGACCCAGAGCGAGGCGCTCGGCGAGGCCCACCTGGCCCTCGCAGGCAAGCCCCTCCACGCGCACGACTGACCCCTCGGTCGACGAACGCGACGACACAGACTTCCGCACTTTCCGTAAGGAGCAACCGAAACCATGGCGGTTTCCGTAACCCTTCCGGCGCTCGGTGAGAGCGTCACCGAGGGCACTGTCACCCGCTGGCTGAAGGCCGAGGGCGAGCGCGTCGAGGCCGACGAGCCGCTGCTCGAGGTGTCGACCGACAAGGTCGACACCGAGATCCCCTCGCCCGCCGCCGGTGTCCTGGCCTCCATCAAGGTCGCCGAGGACGAGACGGTCGAGGTCGGCGCCGAGCTGGCCCTGATCGACGACGGCAGCGGCGCGCCCGCCGCCGCCGAGGCCCCGCAGGCCGAGCAGGTCGCCGAGCCCGCTCCCGAGCCGGCCGCGGCCGCCCCGTCCACCGAGCAGGCCGCCCCGGCGCCCGCTCCCTCCGCCGACGCCGCTACCGGCGGCGGCTCCGCCGAGGGCACGGACGTCGTCCTGCCCGCGCTCGGCGAGTCCGTCACCGAGGGCACCGTCACCCGCTGGCTGAAGTCGGTCGGTGACAGCGTCGAGGCCGACGAGCCGCTGCTCGAGGTCTCCACGGACAAGGTCGACACCGAGATCCCGGCGCCCACCTCGGGCACGCTGCTGGAGATCGTGGTCGGCGAGGACGAGACCGCCGAGGTCGGCGCCAAGCTGGCCGTCATCGGCGAGGCCGGTGCCGCTCCGGCCGCGGCCCCCGCGCAGGAGGCCCCGGCCGCCCCGGCGCAGCCCGAGCCCGCGCAGGCTCCGGCTCCGCAGCAGGCCGCCCCGGCCCAGCAGGCCCCGGCCCCGCAGGCTCCGTCGGCCCCGGCCCCGCAGCAGCAGACCACCCCGGCTCCCGAGCCGGCCCCGTCCGCTCCCGCGCCCGCCCCGGCTCCGGCCCAGGCCCCGGCCGCTCCGGCCGCCGCCAAGCCGGCCGACGACGGCGCGTACGTCACCCCGCTGGTGCGCAAGCTCGCCGCCGAGCAGGGCGTCGACCTGGCCACCGTCAAGGGCACCGGCGTCGGCGGCCGTATCCGCAAGCAGGACGTCGTCGCCGCCGCCGAGGCCGCGAAGGCCGCCACCGCCGCCCCGGCCCCCGCCGCTGCCGCCCCGTCGGCCGCGAAGAAGGCCCCGGCGCTGGAGGCGTCCCCGCTGCGCGGCCAGACCGTGAAGATGCCGCGGATCCGCAAGGTCATCGGCGACAACATGGTCAAGGCCCTGCACGAGCAGGCCCAGCTGTCCTCGGTCGTCGAGGTCGACGTCACGCGTCTGATGAAGCTGCGCGCCCGTGCCAAGGACGCGTTCGCGTCGCGTGAGGGCGTCAAGCTCTCCCCGATGCCGTTCTTCGTCAAGGCCGCGGCCCAGGCGCTGAAGGCGCACGCGCCGATCAACGCCAAGATCAACGAGGCCGAGGGGACCATCACCTACTTCGACACCGAGAACATCGGTATCGCGGTGGACTCCGAGAAGGGCCTGATGACCCCGGTCATCAAGAACGCCGGTGACCTCAACCTCGCCGGTATCGCCAAGGCCACGGCCGACCTGGCGGGCAAGGTCCGCGCCAACAAGATCACCCCGGACGAGCTGTCCGGCGCGACCTTCACCATCTCCAACACCGGGTCGCGCGGCGCGCTCTTCGACACGATCATCGTGCCGCCGGGCCAGGTCGCCATCCTCGGCATCGGCGCGACGGTCAAGCGCCCCGCCGTCATCGAGACGGAGGAGGGCACGGTCATCGGCGTCCGCGACATGACGTACCTGACCCTGTCCTACGACCACCGCCTGGTGGACGGCGCCGACGCCGCCCGTTACCTGACGGCGGTCAAGGCCATCCTGGAGGCAGGCGAGTTCGAGGTCGAGCTCGGCCTCTGACCTCCATCGCCGGTACGGCTGTACGGTGCCCCCGCTCGGATCATCTCCGAGCGGGGGCACGTTGCTTGGGGGCGCGGGCCTGTCTCGATGTGCGGCTCCGCCGCGTGGCCGCGATCAGCCACATGCGACCGTGAGCCGAAGGACACGCCCGCACTCCCCCGTGTAAGTCTCGTCTCACCTGCACCAAAGCGCCCCCACCCGCCCCACCCGCGGAGCGAACCGGCCGTATTGTCTAAACGTCAATCCGGCGTAAGGAGCCCTCATGACCGCGCCCGTCATCCACTCGCTCCGCGAGCAGATCCGCGAGCACATCCTGGAGGGGATCATCAGCGGACGCTGGCAGCCGGGCGAGCGGATCGTCGAGCGCCGGATCGCCACCGAGCTGGAGGTCAGCCAGACCCCGGTCCGTGAGGCCCTGCGCGAGCTGGAGTCCCTGCGTCTGATCGAGTCCGCTCCGAACAAGGGCGTGCGCGTCCGCAACCTCACGGCCGCCGACCTGGAGGAGAGCTACCCGGTCCGGGCCGGCCTGGAGGCCATCGCCGCGGAGCTGGCCGCCCAGGGCCTCGCGGAGGACTGCACGGCACTGGAACCCCACGTCAGCGCGCTGTACGAGGCCGACCGCGTCGCCGACGGCACCGCCCAGGTCCGCCACACCGTCGCCTTCCACCGCGAACTGGTCCGCGCCGCCGGCAACTCCGTCCTGCTGCACACCTGGGAGGGCCTCGGCATCGAGGTGTTCACGGCCCTGTCCATCCGCTGGCTCGGCACGCAGCAGCAGTCGTACGCCGAGGAGCACGAGGAGCTGGTCGCCGCGTTCAAGCGCCGTGACCCGCGGATCGCCGAACTGGTGAAGGCGCACGTCCTGGGTTGCGCACCCCGAGCGTGACACTCGAGCACAGCCCCGCTCAAAAGCCTCCGACCTGCGAAAACCATGCGAAAATCAGTCACCGCGTGCCACGGCCCGAGGCACCCCGTGCCTACTTTCTCGTGATCAAGAGGTTTTGCCTCTCAACCCTTTGATCGATCATCGATCAGGGAGTTACAGTCGCCGACGGGCTTGCCACCCAAGCCCTCCGCCCTGTCCTGCCAAAGACAAAGGGCACCCCCGATCCCCGCATGTGAGGGAAACCCCTTCGACTGAGGAAGGCGGCGACATGACCGACCCCAACGCCATCCAGCCGAGCGAGCTCGACCAGCTCCCCGACCGGGACCCCGAGGAGACCGCCGAATGGCAGGCCTCCCTGGACGCGGTCACCAAGGCTGCCGGGCCGCACCGTGCCGCATACCTGATGCGCCGCACGCTGGAGCGCGCCGAGGGCGCCGGCATCGCGCTGCCGAAGCTCCTCGAGACCGACTACGTCAACTCCATCCCCACCTCCGCCGAGCCGGCCGTGCCCGGTGACGAGGCGCTGGAGCAGCGGATCACCGCGTGGAACCGCTGGAACGCGGCCGCGATGGTCACCCGCGGCAGCAAGTACGGCGTCGGCGGCCACATCGCCACCTTCGCCTCCGCGGCCTGGCTGTACGAGACCGGCTTCAACCACTTCTTCAAGGGCAAAGAGGCCGACGGCTCCGGCGACCAGCTCTACATCCAGGGCCACGCCTCCCCCGGCATCTACGCCCGCGCGTTCCTCGACGGCCGGCTGAACGAGGAGCAGCTCGACAACTTCCGCCGGGAGGCGGGCGGCAACGGCCTGCCCTCCTACCCGCACCCGCGCCGGCTGCCCTGGCTGTGGGAGTTCCCGACGGTCTCCATGGGCCTCGGCCCGCTGTCGGCGATCTACCAGGCGCGCTTCAACCGCTATCTGGCCAACCGCGGCATCAAGGACACCGCCGGTTCGCACGTGTGGGCGTTCCTCGGCGACGGTGAGATGGACGAGCCCGAGTCGACGGCGGCCCTGGCGCTGGCGGCCCGTGAGGAGCTGGACAACCTCACCTTCGTCATCAACTGCAACCTGCAGCGCCTCGACGGCCCGGTCCGCGCCAACTTCAAGATCGTGCAGGAGCTGGAGGCCCAGTTCCGCGGCGCCGGCTGGAACGTGATCAAGACGCTGTGGGGCACGGCCTGGGACGAGCTGTTCCAGCTCGACACCACCGGCGCGCTCGTACGCCGCCTGCGCCAGGTACCGGACGCGCAGATCCAGACGTACCAGACCCGCGACGCGGCCTACATCCGCCAGGACTTCTTCGGCGGCGACCCGGCGCTCGTGGAGCTGGCGAAGCTGCTGAGCGACGACAAGATCCTCGAGTGCTTCCACCTCTCGCGCGGTGGTCACGAGTCCCGCAAGGTGTTCGCCGCGTACAAGGCCGCCGTCGAGCACAAGGGCGCGCCGACCGTGATCCTGGCCCAGACGGTCAAGGGCCACACCCTCGGTGAGGGCTTCGCGTCGAAGAACGCCAACCACCAGATGAAGAAGCTCTCGGTGGACGAGTTCAAGAACATGCGCGACCTGCTGGAGCTGCCGATCTCCGACAGCGCGTTCGTCGACGGCGTGGTCCCCTACGGCCACCCCGGCGCCGACTCCCCCGAGGTCCGCTACCTCCAGGAGCGGCGTGCCGCCCTCGGCGGTCCGGCCCCGGCCCGGCGCGTGCACCCGGTCGCCCCGCTGCCCGCCCCGGCGGAGAAGGCGTTCGCGTCCTTCGACAAGGGCTCCGGTTCGCAGAACGTGGCCACCACCATGGCGTTCGTCCGTCTGGTCAAGGACCTGGTCCGCGACAAGGAGACGGGCAAGCGCTGGGTGCCGATCGTCCCGGACGAGGCGCGCACCTTCGGTATGGAGTCGCTGTTCCCGTCGCTCGGCATCTACTCGCCGAAGGGCCAGACGTACGAGCCGGTCGACCGTGACCAGCTGATGTACTACAAGGAGGCCCAGAACGGCCAGATCCTCAACGAGGGGATCACCGAGGCCGGTTCGATGGCCGACTTCATCGCCGCTTCGACGTCGTACGCGACGCACGGCGAGGCGATGATCCCGTTCTACATCTTCTACTCGATGTTCGGCTGGCAGCGCACGGCCGACCAGATGTGGCAGCTCGGCGACCAGCTCGGCCGCGGCTTCCTCGTCGGCGCCACGGCCGGCCGTACGACGCTGACGGGCGAGGGCCTGCAGCACGCCGACGGCCACTCCCCCGTGATCGCCGCGACGAACCCGGCGGCGCTGTCGTACGACCCGGCGTTCGCCTACGAGGTCGCCACCATCGTCAAGGACGGTCTGCGCCGGATGTACGGCGAGGCGGCCCCGGGTGAGGACCAGAACGTCTTCTACTACCTGACCGTCTACAACGAGCCGCTGCCGCAGCCGGCGAAGCCGTCCGTCGACGGTGTCGACGAGGGCATCGTCAAGGGCCTGTACCGCTTCAACACGGCGGAGTCGGCGGGCATCACGCCCCCGGCGAACGCCCCGCGGATCCAGCTGCTCGGCTCCGGCACGGCGATCCACTGGGCTCTGAAGGCGCAGCAGCTGCTCGCCGAGGAGTGGGGCGTGGCGGCCGACGTGTGGTCGGCGACGTCCTGGAGCGAGCTGCGCCGGGACGCCCTGGAGGCGGACGAGGCGCTGCTGCGCGGCGAGGAGCGGGTGCCGTTCGTGCGGCAGGCGCTCCAGGGGGCCGAGGGTCCGGTGCTGGCGGTCTCCGACTACATGCGCCAGGTCCCGGACCAGATCGCGCAGTGGGTCGAGCAGGACTGGTCCTCGCTGGGCGCCGACGGCTTCGGCCTCTCCGACACCCGTGAGGCGGCCCGCCGGCACTTCGGTGTGGACGCGGAGTCGATCGTCGTCGCCGCCCTGGCCCAGCTCGCCAAGCGCGGCGAGGTGAAGGCGGCGTCCGTGAAGGAAGCGCGCGAGCAGTACGGCCTGTAGGGTCTGCGGCCCCCATCGGTCCCGGCCGTTCGTCGGCTGCCGACCGGTGGGGGCTTGGCGCGCAGTTCCCCGCGCCCCTGGAACAGGCCTGCCCGGGCACGCCCGTTCTTTTTTGGGGGCGCGGGGCTGTATCGACATGCGGCTCCGCCGCGTGGGCGCGACGAGCCCCCCACACACGCCCGCACCCGGACACGCACCATGATGGCCCTATGCGTGCTGCCCGGCTGATCAAGATGGTGCTGCTGCTCCAGTCCCGGCCCTCCATGACGGCCGCCGAGCTCGCCCGTGAGCTGGAGGTGTCGGAGCGGACGGTCACCCGTGACGCGCAGGCGCTGTCGGAGGCGGGCGTGCCGGTGTACGCGGACCGGGGCCGGGCCGGCGGGTACCGGCTGGTCGGCGGGTACCGTACGCGGCTGACCGGGCTGCACCGCGGTGAGGCCGAGGCACTGTTCCTGTCCGGGGTGCCGGGGGCGCTGCGCGAGATGGGTCTGGAGGACGCCGCCTCGGCGGCCCGGCTGAAGGTGTCGGCGGCGCTGCTGCCCTCCCTGCGGGACGCTTCCCGGTCGGCCGCCCAGCGGTTCCACCTGGACGCGCCGAACTGGTTCCGGGAGCCGAAGACACCCGCGCTGCTGCCGGCCGTCGCCGACGCGGTGTGGGACGACCGGCGGATCGGCGCGCGCTACCGGCGCGGGGAGGACGAGGTCGTCCGGGAGCTGGAGCCGTACGGGCTGGTGCTGAAGGCGGGCGTCTGGTACCTGTGTGCCCGGGTGCCCGGGCCCGGGTCGTTCCGGGTCTACCGGATCGACCGGTTCACGGCGGTGGACCCGGACGGTGAGCGCTTCGAACGGGAGCCGGACTTCGACCTGCCCGCCTTCTGGGAGGAGCGGGCGGAACAGTTCGCGCGGTCCCTCCTGCGGGCGCGGGTCGTGGTGCGGCTGTCCCCCGACGGGGTGCGCGCGCTGCCGTACGCCCTCGACTCGGTGCCCGCCCGGGAGGCCCTGGCGGACGCCGACGCCCCGGACGCGGACGGCTGGGTGACGGTGACCCTGCCGGTGGAGTCCGAGGAGGTCGCCCACAGCCAGCTGGCGGCGCTGGGCCCGGAGGTGGAGGTGCTGGCACCCCAGGGCCTGCGCGAGCGGTTCGCCGGGGACGCGGCGCGGCTGGCCCGGCTCTACCGGCCCGACAGCGGCGCATAACGATCCCGCCCACTCCGGGTGCGCCCCTGTGTCCCAGGGCCGATGCTTGACCCGTGATGGACGAGACGGAGTTCTGGGAGCTGGTGGACGACGCCCGGGAGGCCGCCGAGGGCGACCCGGAGGAGCAGGCGGACCTGCTCGTGGACCGGCTCGCCCAGCTGGACCCCGACTCGGTCCTGGACTTCGCCCGGCACTTCGAGTCCCGCTACAACCGCGCCTACCGCTGGGACCTGTGGGGCGCCGCCTGGGTGCTGCTCGACGGGGCGAGCGACGACGCCTTCGACTTCTTCCGGTGCTGGCTGATCGGCCAGGGGCGCGAGGTGTTCGAGGGCGCCGTGCACGACCCGGACGCGCTCGCCGATCTGCTGGACGACTTCGACGAGGAGATCGACGGCGACGGCGAGGAACTCGGCTACGCGGCGGACGAGGCCTACGAGCAGCTCACCGGCGTGGTCGCCCCCGACCTGGAGATCGCGCCCGCCCCGCCGGAACCGGAGGGCACGCCGCTCGACTTCGAGAACGAGGCGCTGCTCGCCGAGCGCTACCCCCGGCTGTGGCAGCGCTTCAGGGGCTGATCAGGGGACCCGGCAGCGGCTGACGCTCAGAGTCGTTTCCAGCTGCCGCACCGGCCCCGACGGGGCGCCCTTGGGACGCTCACCGCAACGGCGCCGTGAGAAACGCCGTCTCAAGGGCTGATCATGCGACCCGGCGGCGGCTTGCGTCGGACGGGATGTGCGCGTGGGTCTGGTCGGCCCGTACCGCGTGGTGCAGCGGAGCGGCGTTGGCCTGGTCGAGCGCGGAGGCGGTGACCGCGGCCGGCCCCAGGACGACGGTCACGACCGCGCACAGCACCGCCCAGGGGCCGCGGGCGCTGCCCCTGCGCACGTCCTGGTCCCCCGGGGCCTTCGTACGGCCGTCGTTCATGGTCCCCACCTCCGGTCGGCTGCCTGTGGGAACGACCGTAGGAGACCGGGATGTCAGGAGGCTGCGCGTTCGCTGTGGCCTTGCCGTGGACCGTCCGGCCGGCCCTGGAGACGGGCCGCGAGCTGTCTGATCTCGGGCAGGCGGGCGTGCAGGGCGGCGCCCGGGCAGCTGGTCATGTAGCCCTCGTTGTGGCCTGCGACGGCGGGCAGGCGGGCCGTGGTGCCGGCCGCGTACCTGCTCAGGCCGTTGCTGGAGACCAGGCGCACCTCCGAGCGCGGGTCGGTGCCGCTCAGGCCCAGTTTCCAGGCGGCCAGCGCGGCGATCGCGCGGATCATGGGCCGCGGGACGGGCATGCCCTCGGTGAAGGTGCCGAGAGCGGCGATGCCCGCGGTGCGGTGGTTGAAGCCCTGGGTGTGGGCGCCGGTGACGGCGCGCTCCACGCCCCCGGCACGGCCCTCGTAGATGGTGCCGCAGCGGTCGACGACGAAGTTGTAACCGATGTCGTCCCAGTCACGGGTGCCGGTCTGGCCGGTGTAGAGGTCCCGGATGATGCGGGGCGCGTCGGCGCAGTCGTAGCCGTTGGGCGAGTCGGTGTGGTGGACGAAGACGGCGGCGACCCGGTCGTCGTAGCGGGGGCGCGGCTGCGTGCGGGCGGCGTCGCCCAGCCAGTGCGCTCTCGGCTCGATGGGCGGTCGCGGGGCGGTGTGGGACGTGGCCGGGGAGCGGGGCGGGGCGGCGCGGGAGCCGGTGCCGGCGGCGTTCTCCACGCCGTGGGCGCACAGGAACAGCGCCACGACGGCGGCGGCGCCCGGCAGGCAGCCGAGCAGCACGCGGGCCGCGCGCGGCAGGCCGGCTATGCCGGGTGCCCCGTCGGCGGAGCGCCTGCGTGCGCCCCGCCGTCTTCGGAAGACACGCATGGTCCCACTGTCGGCCCGATCCGGTCCGTCCGCGATGTGTGGTGTGCCACCCGGTGGAACCATCGTCACGGTCCGCGGCGTTTTTCCCTGTGCACGCCCGCGGCCGATTCCGATCACCCGTGCGCGTGTGACTGATCACCGGGCCCTCCCCCCGCGTATTAAGGGGTTCCGAGAGAAAGGCGGCGTGCGTGGACCTGCTCGACATCCTGCTGTTGCTGGTCGTCCTGGCCTACGCGGCGTCCGGGTACCGGCGCGGGCTGGTGGCCGGCTGTGTGTCGCTGGCGGGCTTCGTGGGCGGTGCGGTCGTCGGCGTGTGGATCCTGCCGTGGGTCATGGACCTGGTGCAGGCGGGCACGACGCGGGCGACGCTGACGGCGGTGTTCACGGTGCTGCTCCCGGCGGTGGTGGGGCACGAGCTGGCGGGGCGCCTCGCGCTGCGGCTGCGGCGGGAGCTGGACCGGGGGCCGCTGCGGGTGGCGGACGGGATCGGCGGGGCGGTGGCCAACGCGGTCGCCGTGCTGATCGTGGCGTGGGTGGCCGCGAGCGTCCTGGGCGCCTCCTCGTCGCCCCTGGTCACCTCGGCGATCCGGGACTCGCGGCTGCTCGGCGCCGTGCAGCGGACGATGCCGGACACGACCCCGGCGTGGTTCTCGGGGGCCACGTCCGCGCTGACGCAGGCGGGCTTCCCGCAGGTCTTCAACCCCTTCGAGAACGAGTCGACGGCCGAGGTCGCCAAGCCGACCGGCGACAGCGTCACGGCGGCCGCCACCGAGGCGGCCAAGCGGAGCACGGTGAAGGTCGAGGGCGTCGCGGGCACCCAGGGGCGCGAGGGCAGCGGGTTCGTCTACGCGCGCGAGCACGTGATGACCAACGCCCATGTGGTGGCGGGCATCGACGAGCCGACCGTGCAGATCGGCGGCGTCGGGCGGACGTACGAGGCGCGGGTGGTGCTCTTCGATCCGCAGAAAGACGTGGCGGTGCTGTACGTGCCGGGTCTCAGGGCGCCCGTGCTGCGCTTCGACGACGACGCCGAGCGCGGTGACTCGGCGGTTGTCGCCGGCTATCCGCAGGACGGCGATCTGAACCTCCAGGCGGCGACGGTCGCGAACCGGGTGCGCGCCACGGGCCAGAACATCTACAACGACGGGACGGCCACCCGGGAGATCTACTCGATCCGCTCCACGGTCCGCCCGGGCAACTCCGGCGGCCCGCTGCTCACCACCGACGGCCGGGTGTTCGGCGTGGTCTTCGCCCGCTCCACCTCGGACGCCGAGACGGGCTACGTCCTGACGGCGGACGAGGTCGCCTCCGACGCGCGGCGCGCGGCGGGTGCGACGGCACCGGTGGACACGGGCGAGCTGGCGGCGTCGTAGCCCGGGCTCAGTCGCAGCCCGGGCTCGGTCGCAGCCCGGGCTCAGTCGCAGCCCGGGCTCAGTCGCAGCCCGGGCTCGGTCGCAGCCCGGGCTCGGTCGCAGCGCCGGCTCACAGGAAGCGTCCCATCATCACGTCGTCGACGTAGGCCCCGTCGAGCAGGAACTCCTCGGGCATGACCCCCTCGACCACGAACCCCTCGGCCGCGTAGAGCGCCCGGGCCGGCTTGTTGTGCCCGAGGACGCGCAGGGTGATGCGGCGGGCGCCGCTCCGACGGGCCTCGTCGACGGCGGCCCGGACCAGTGCGCGCCCGACGCCCCGGCCGCGATCCTCCTCGGCGACGGCGAGGCCCTGGATCTGGCGGACGTGCCGGTTCGAGGCGAGCGGAGTGGGGAAACCGAGCAGGACATAGCCCGCGAGACGGTCGCCGAGCTCGGCGACCAGGCAGTCCTCGGGGGCGTGCCGCTCGCCGAAGAAGGGCGGGTACGGCGGCTGCGGCTGGGGCATCACCGCGTGCAGGTGCGACCAGACGAGCCGGTCGAGCAGGGCCAGCTCGTCACCGTCCTCGGTGCGGGCGGTGCGGATGCGAGGTTCGGGGAGCTCGGGCATGCGCGTCACCCTACGGCGAGCGGATCGAGGCCTTGCAAGGGTTTTACGGGGCCACCCGGCAGGATGGGTTTATGGAAACTTCAAGATTCGCGGTGGCGGGCGCGTCCGGGCTCATCGGCAGCGCCCTCGTGCGGTCCCTGACCGCCGACGGACACGAGGTGCGGCGGCTGGTGCGCGGCACGCCACGCTCGGCCGGGGACATCCGCTGGGATCCCGAGGGCGGGCGGGTGGACGCGGCCGGGCTCGCCGGGTGCCACGCGGTGGTGAACCTGGCCGGGGCCGGGGTCGGCGACCGGCGCTGGACGCAGGCCTACAAGCGGCGGATCCGCGACAGCCGGGTGAACGGCACGGCGGCCCTGGCCGAGGCGGTGGCGTCGCTGGACGCGAAGGACCGGCCGCGGGTCTTCGTGAACGGCAGCGCGATCGGCTACTACGGCGAGACCGGCGAGCGCACGGTCGACGAGAGCGCGCCCGCGGGAGAGGGGTTCCTGCCCGCGCTGTGCGTCGAGTGGGAGGGGGCCGCCGCCCCCGCCCAGGAGGCCGGTGTCCGCACGGTGTTCACCCGGACCGGGCTGGTCGTCTCCCGCGAGGGCGGCGCCTGGGGGCGGCTGTTCCCGCTGTTCCGGGCGGGGGCAGGCGGGCGGCTGGGCGACGGGCGGCAGTACTGGTCGTTCGTCGCGCTGCACGACGAGGTCGCCGCGATCCGGCATCTGATCGAGACCGACGGCCTGTCGGGGCCGTTCAACATCACCGCGCCGAACCCCGTGACGAACCGTGAGATCACAGCGGCGATGGGGCGCGTGCTGCACCGCCCGACCCTGTTCCCGGTGCCCGCGACCGTCCTGCGGACCGTCCTGGGCGAGATGGCCGGGGACGTCCTGGGCAGTGCCCGGGTCCTGCCGGCGCGTCTGCTGGAGTCGGGCTTCCGGTTCGCCTTCCCGGAGATCGAGGGAGCGATCAGGGCGGCACTGTGACAGCTCACCCCCCGGGCGCAGACCGGCACACACCGGACGCCTGTCCGGGATTCGACCGGTCGTTCCGAGACACCTCACCGATCCGCACACCAGCCTCCTGCGACCACTTGATGCCCACAAGGCGTCCGAATGCGACCGCTGTGCGACCGTGCCCTGCCGATGCGCGACTCCCGCTGACCGATCACGGTCCTACCCTCGACCAGAACTCGCGTATCCCTGCGGCCTGTTGAGGGCATGACGTCTCCAGCGCCCGCGCAACCTCGAGGAGGGGCACGTGCTTGAGCCCGCGTACCAGGCGGACGTGGTCGTCGTGGGGGCCGGGGTCGCCGGACTCTCGGCAGCGCACCGGCTGACCAGCGCAGGAGTGACGACCATGGTCCTGGAGGCCGCCCACGGGGTCGGCGGCCGCATGGCGACGGAGAAGGTCGACGGCTTCCGGCTCGACAGGATCGGCCAGTTGCTGTCCACGGCGTATCCGGAACTACGGCTGACACCCGGTCTCGACGGGCTGGTGCTCCGGCCCTTCGCTCCCGGTGTCCTGCTGCACGGCGACGGACGCCACCACCGTGCCGGCGTACAGCCGGGCGCAGGGGGCGCAAGGGGCGCACTGCATGCGGTTCGCGCGCTCGCGAGTGCTCCCCGGTCGCCGTCCGCTCCCAGGCAGACCCGGAGGCCGGCGGCCGTGCCCGGCCGGCAGGTCTCGGTCCCCCGCAGCCGTCCCGGCGCTCCGCTCGGCACGGCCGTCGACCAGGCCCGGCTCGGCGCCGCCCTGACCCGGCTCGCGGGCACACCGGCCGAACGACTGCTGGCCCGCCCGGAGTTGCCCGCCGGGGAGGCCCTGGCGGCGCGCGGACTGCCCGCCCGTACGATCGACGGCTTTCTGCGTCCGCTGCTCGCCGCCCTGCTGTGCGACCCGGGTCTGACGACGTCCAGCCGGTGCGCGGACCTCGCGCTGCGCGCCTTCGCGCGGGGCCGGTTGTGCCTGCCGGAGGGCGGTGCGGAGGCCCTGCCGGAGCAGCTGGCGCGCACGCTGCCGCCGGGCACGGTGCACACCGGCGTGCGCGTCACCTCCGTGTCGACGACCTCGGTGACCACCGCGGAGCACGGTGAGATCCGGTGCAGGGCCGTTCTGGTGGCGACGGGCGCGCGCGCCGCCGCCGAGCTGCTGCCCGGACTGCGGGTGCCGGAGTTCCATCCGGTGACGGTGGTGCACCACACGACCGACGAGCCGCCGACGACGGGAGCGTCGCTGCTGCTCGACGCGGACCTCGGCGGCCCGGTCGCGCACACGGCGGTGGTCAGTCTCGTCGATCCGACCCGGGCGCCGGCCGGGCGGGCGCTGGTGTCGTCGACGGTGCTCGGGCGGTCCGCCGGGGACGTCGACACGGCTGTGCGCATGCATCTGGCGCGGTTGTACGGGGTGTCGACGGCACGGTGGGAGACGCTGGCCGTGCACCGGACGGTGGAGGCGGTGCCGGCGATGCGGCCGCCGCATGATCTGCGGCGGCCGGTGCGGTTGATCGCGGGCCTGTATGTGTGCGGGGATCACCGGGACACCAGTACGGTCCAGGGTGCTCTGCACTCGGGGCATCGGGCGTCCTCGGCGATTCTGGCGGACCTGGGGGCGGGGCGGTCGATGCATGTCGCCGATCCGCTGCCGACTGTGCCACGGGCTGCGTAGGTGGTGTTTCGGCTGCGGCTGCGTCGTGGCTCGTCGCGCCCACGCGGCGGAGCCGCACATGGACACAGCCCCGCGCCCCCAACGGAAGGGCCTCACCCCAAAGCCGACACCTTGTCGCGGTAGTTGCGAACCGGGGCCGCGTCCTTGTAGGGCTCCAAACGCCGCTCGAAGTCCCTGACGTACTCCACCGCCCGCACCGAACGCATCTCCGCCGCCTGGCCTGCCGCTTCCGCGGCGAGCTGGCAGGCCTGGTCGAGTTCGCCGAGGCCCAGGCGGGCGGTGGCCAGGACCACGCGGCAGAAGAGGCGGCTGCGGGCGTAGGAAGGGGCCCGCAGCTGGAGTGAACGCTCGGCGTGCTGGGCGGCGGCACGGAACTGCTGCAGGTCACGATGGCAGTGGCCGAACTCGTCGGCGAGCTGGGCCTCGTCGAAGAACCTCGCCCAGTGCGGCACGTCGTCCCCGGGCCGGGCCGTCTCCAGCGCGCGTTCGGCCCGGACCAGCGCTGCCGTGCAGGCCCGGACCTCGCCGAGCACCCCGTGCCCGCGCGCCTCGGAGGCGTGCAGCAGGGCCTGGACGACGGGAGGGCCGGAGGTGCCGACGCCCTGCTGGGCCACGCGGGCGAGCTGCACGGCTTCCCGCCCGTGCCCGAGGTAGACGGCCTGGCGGCTCATGGTGACCAGTACATAGGCCCCGTACGCACGGTCCCCGGCCGCCTGGGCGAGCCGCAGCGCCTGCACGAAGTAGCGCTGGGCCAGTCCGTGCGCGGCGATGTCGTACGAGGTCCAGCCGGCGAGCCGGGTCAGGTCCGCGGCGGCGGCGAAGAGGCGGCGGCCGGTCTGCTCGCCGTAGGTGCCGCGCAGCATGGGCTCGCACTCGTGCTCCAGGTAGCGCACGAGGGCCTGGCGGGCGTGGCCGCCGCCGTAGGCGTCGTCGAGGGTGCGG
This sequence comes from Streptomyces tibetensis, assembly GCF_040647715.1. GTDB lineage: Bacteria > Actinomycetota > Actinomycetes > Streptomycetales > Streptomycetaceae > Streptomyces > Streptomyces tibetensis_A. The sequence continues at coordinate 43,978 of NZ_JBEZCR010000001.1, forward strand.
AAGAGTTCGGTGACCGAGCGCAGGGCGGCGATGTCGCCGGCGGTGACCTTCTGGCCGGGTCCCCGTTCGGCCTGACCGCGCCGGCGGGGCAGGGACGAGGCGCCGTGCTCGCCCGGGGCCGTGGGGCGGAGCCCGGGTCGGCCCTGCGCCGGGATGCGGGACAGGGTCGTCTCGCCCCGGGCGACCTTCTCGTCGGCCCGGCCGATCAGCCAGTCCCGGCTGGGCACGACGAGCCCGGCCGGGGTGAAGGCGATCTTGCGGAGTTCGGCGTGGCTGCCGGAGTCCTTGCGCCACAGCCCGCTGACGATGTCGACGGCCTCCTCGGGGGTGGCGGCGAACTCGAGCCCCGCGTAGACGGGGGCGCAGGCGTCCAGGCCGAGGTCCTGGGCGGTGAGGCGGCGGCCCAGGCGCCGGGTGAAGACCTCGGCGATCAGGGCCGGGGTGGTGCCCCTGGGCTGCTGGCCGCGCAGCCACCGGGTGACGGATGTCTTGTCGTATCTCAGATCAAGCCCGTGTTCGAGACCGAGCTGGTCCACGCGACGGGCGAGTCCCGCGTTGGAGAACCCCGCTTCTGCGATGAGCGCGGCGAGCTGTCGGTTGGGGGTGCGCTGCGCGGGTCGTTCCGTCATGGTGCGGTGCGGTCTCCTGCCTTCCGGTGCTGGTGATGTGCCGGATTGCCTGTGAGCAGGCCTTTTGGCTTGCTGGACGGCGCGAATGTAGCGGAGAGTAAACACCCCATCACACACTTTCGCGGACATTCATCCGATCGTGTGAGGATTGCCCCCGGGACTGACGTGTTCGGGCCGGACGTACAGTGGCTTGGGCGCGTTACGTGCCTGACACACCCGTCCGAGGGAGGCGCTTGCCGTGAGTGAGTTGCGGTTCGTCCGCATGGGGTTCGGTGACGAGGCCGTCGAGTACCAGGAGGCGTGGGACGAACAGCGCCGGGTGCACGCGGCGCGCTTCGCCGACGAGATCCCCGACACCGTGCTGCTGCTGGAGCATCCCCCGGTCTACACGGCCGGCCGGCGCACGGCGGACGACGAGCGGCCCCTGGACGGCACGCCCGTCATCGACGTGGACCGCGGCGGCAAGATCACCTGGCACGGACCGGGCCAGCTGGTGGGCTACCCCATCCAGAAGCTCCCGCGCCCGGTGGACGTCGTGGCGCACGTACGCCGTCTGGAAGAGGCCCTGATCCGCGTCTGCGCGGAGTTCGGCCTGGAGACGAGCCGGGTCGAGGGCCGCAGCGGCGTGTGGATCCTGGGCGACCCGGTCGAGCAGCGGCCCGCGCTCGGCGGACTGTCGCTGGACTTCGACCCCCGGCTGCACGACGAGGAGTTCGACCCGCGCATGAACGGCCCGGAGTACGCGCCGTCCAACGCGGGCCAGCGCCGCGAGGACCGCAAGATCGCCGCGATCGGCATCCGCGTCGCCAAGGGCGTCACCATGCACGGCTTCGCGCTCAACGTGAACCCCGACAACAAGTGGTTCGACCGGATCATCCCCTGCGGCATCCGCGACGCGGGCGTCGCCTCGCTGGCCGGCGAGCTCGGCCGGGACGTGACGATCGAGGAGGTCCTGCCGGTCGTCGAGCGCCATCTGCGGGAGGTCCTGGAGAACGCGGAGCTGAAGCCGCGGGAGATCGAGAAGACCCCCGCGGCATAAAACAGCCCGTGCCGGAGCTGGAGGGGTAGCGCCCACACAGGCATTCAAATCAACGGGCGTACCCTTGAGGACGCCGAAGAATCAATCGCTAGGGAGCCGGTCGTGTCCGCAGTCGCACCCGACGGACGCAAGATGCTGCGCCTGGAGGTCCGCAACAGCCAGACCCCCATCGAGCGCAAGCCCGAGTGGATCAAGACCCGGGCGAAAATGGGTCCCGAGTACACCGCGATGCAGAAGCTCGTGAAGAGCGAGGGCCTGCACACGGTCTGCCAGGAAGCCGGCTGCCCCAACATCTACGAGTGCTGGGAGGACCGGGAGGCCACCTTCCTCATCGGCGGCGACCAGTGCACCCGGCGCTGTGACTTCTGCCAGATCGACACCGGCAAGCCCGAGGCACTCGACCGCGACGAGCCCCGCCGCGTCGGCGAGTCCGTGGTGACCATGGACCTGAACTACGCCACGATCACCGGTGTCGCCCGTGACGACCTGGAGGACGGCGGGGCCTGGCTGTACGCCGAGACCGTGCGCCAGATCCACCAGCAGACCGAGGGGCGCGAGGCCGGGCGCACGAAGGTCGAGCTGCTGGCCCCCGACTTCAACGCGGTCCCCGAGCAGCTCGCGGAGGTCTTCTCCTCCCGGCCCGAGGTCTTCGCGCACAACGTCGAGACGGTGCCGCGGATCTTCAAGCGCATCCGCCCCGGCTTCCGCTACGAGCGCTCCCTGAAGGTGATCACCGAGGCGCGCGACTACGGCCTGGTCACCAAGTCGAACCTGATCCTCGGCATGGGCGAGACCCGCGAGGAGGTCAGCGACGCGCTGAAGCAGCTGCACGAGGCGGGTTGCGAGCTGGTCACCATCACGCAGTACCTGCGGCCCTCCGTGCGCCACCACCCGGTGGAGCGCTGGGTCAAGCCGCACGAGTTCGTGGAGCTCAAGGAGGAGGCCGAGCAGATCGGCTTCTCCGGCGTGATGTCCGGGCCGCTGGTGCGCTCCTCGTACCGCGCCGGGCGGCTCTACCAGATGGCCATGGAGCAGCGTTCCGCCGCTCCGCGGCAGGGCGACGGGCAGGTCGCGGCCCAGGCCGTCTGACGAACCGTCACCGCCCCTGCCCGCCAAGGGGCGAGACAAGCGTGTGAATTCGCGCACAAGAGACTACTCGGCAGTAGCGGCCGATTCGACGCGGTCCTGACCGTCCTCGCAGATGAGGGCACATGTCAGGACCGCGTCGGCGTTCCACCGCTCCCCGCCGGCCCTTCATGGGTGTTTGACCGGCCGGTCACGCGCTGGTAACACCAATCAGTAACGCTGGACTCACAGCACGTACACCCGCACCCGAGGGGGGACCTCACCCATGCAGGCCGCGCCGCCCGTCCGCGCCACCGCGATCCCGTCCTTCACGACCGCCCTGCGCGCCGTCGAGTCGCTGCTGATGAGCAGCGGTCAGCGCACGGCCCGCCGCAACGCCTGGACCTCCGTGCTGGAGGACCGCCGTCGTGCCAAGGACCGGGTCGAGACGCAGCGCGTCATCGAGCAGTCCCTGTCCGTCCGTTCCGTCCGCCCCTGACTCAGGGCCCTCCCCCAGGGGCGCCCGCGGGCACTGCCGTCGTCGGGGCTCGTGGGGCCACGTAGACTGCGTGGCATGGCGAGGAAGGAACCTGCAGCGGACGCTGCGAATGCGGGGCGACTGAAGCAGATCGCCCTGACCTACAAGATGACCCGCAAGGCCGACAAGAAGATCGGTCTTGTACTCGCGGCAGTCGGAATCGTCACCTTCGGTGTCTTCCTCGCGATCGGTTTCTTGATCGGTCACCCCATCTATCTCGGCATCCTGGGCCTCCTGCTCGCCTTCCTCGCGTCGGCGATCGTGTTCGGGCGCCGGGCCGAGCGGGCCGCCTTCGGGCAGATGGAGGGACAGCCCGGTGCCGCGGCGGCGGTGCTCGACAACATCGGCCGGGGCTGGACGACGACCCCCGCGGTGGCGATGAACCGCAACCAGGACGTGGTGCACCGCGCGGTCGGCAAGGCCGGCATCGTCCTGGTCGCCGAGGGCAACCCGAACCGGGTGAAGACCCTGCTGGCCGCCGAGAAGCGGAAGATGAACCGCATCGTCGCGGACGTCCCCGTGCACGACCTGGTCGTGGGCACGGGCGAGGGCCAGGTCGAGCTGAAGAAGCTGCGCACGACCATGCTGAAGCTCCCGCGCGTGCTGACCGGCCCGCAGGTCACGGCCACCAACGACCGGCTGCGTGCGCTCGGTGACCTGATGAGCAACATGCCGCTGCCGAAGGGTCCGATGCCGAAGGGCATGCGCCTGCCGAAGGGCGGGCCGAAGGCTCGCTGACACCCGCACACGACATGGACGAGGGGCGCCCGGATCACACCGGGCGCCCCTCGTCCGTGTCGGATCGTTCGTGTCGGATCGTTCGTGTCGGACCTGCTTGCGCGGCGCAGGTCAGATGCGGACCTCGACCGTGCCGGCCAGCCGGTCGTGCAGGCCCCGGCCGTCGCGGTCCCAGATCAGCGCGGGGATCGCGAGGAAGAGCAGGACCGTGCGCAGGGCGGCCCGCCACGGGCTGACCCGGCCGGTGTCCAGGGCGACCACCCGCAGGCCGAGGAGGCGCTTGCCGGGGGTGAAGCCGAGCGTGCCGACCGTGAGGACCATCAGCGCGAACATGATGAGCGGCGCCCAGATCTGGGCCGCCTCGTTGTAGCTCTGTGTGATGAGACCGTATGCGATCAGGAGACACAGGCCCCAGTCGACGGCGAGGGCGCCGATGCGGCGGCCCGGGCGGGCGATCGAACCCGGCCCCTCCTCGGGCAGACCGAGCTGCTCGCCCCGGTATCCGAAGTCGACACCGGCCTCTTCCGCGGCCGCGCGGGGCCCGGAAAGCCACGATCCGAGTGCTTGCCTGTTGTCCACCCGTCCACGGTACTGCGCCCGTAAATGACCAGGGCACGGCGGGGTGTGTCCGGGCTACGGTGGAGGATGAGCCGGTTAACTTGTGCGAAACAAATGAGTCACGCCCGAGAAACCACCCGTCCCTAGGGTCGAGGTCAGCGTGTGCCACCCGCACTGGCAGCACGAACGAACTACCACCCCGGCGGGACGGTCGGGAGTAGGAGGAGCTGGATGTTCCAGAACGCCGACGAGGCCAAGAAGTTCATCGCGGACGAGGACGTCAAGTTCATCGACGTCCGCTTCTGCGACCTGCCGGGCGTGATGCAGCACTTCACGATCCCCGCATCGGCCTTCGACCCGGCCGAGGAGCTGGCCTTCGACGGCTCCTCGATCCGCGGCTTCCAGGCCATCCACGAGTCCGACATGGCCCTGCGCGCGGACCTGTCGACCGCCCGGGTCGACCCGTTCCGCCGTGACAAGACGGTCAACATCAACTTCTTCATCCACGACCCGATCACGGGTGAGCAGTACTCCCGTGACCCGCGCAACGTGGCGAAGAAGGCCGAGGCCTACCTCGCGTCGACCGGCATCGCCGACACGGCGTACTTCGGTCCCGAGGCCGAGTTCTACGTCTTCGACTCCGTCCGCTTCGCGACCAGCGCGAACGAGTCCTTCTACCACATCGATTCCGAGGCCGGCGCCTGGAACACCGGCGCCCTCGAGAACAACCGTGGTTACAAGGTCCGCTACAAGGGCGGCTACTTCCCGGTCCCGCCGGTCGACCACTTCGCCGACCTGCGTGCCCAGATCTCCCTGGAGCTGGACCGCGCCGGCCTGCAGGTCGAGCGCCAGCACCACGAGGTGGGCACCGCCGGCCAGGCCGAGATCAACTACAAGTTCAACACGCTGCTCGCCGCGGCCGACGACCTGCAGCTCTTCAAGTACATCGTGAAGAACGTGGCGTGGCAGAACGGCAAGACGGCGACCTTCATGCCGAAGCCGATCTTCGGTGACAACGGCTCGGGCATGCACGTCCACCAGTCGCTGTGGACCGGCGGCCAGCCGCTGTTCTACGACGAGGCCGGTTACGCGGGCCTGTCGGACACCGCCCGCTACTACATCGGCGGCATCCTCAAGCACGCCCCGTCGCTGCTGGCGTTCACCAACCCGACGGTGAACTCGTACCACCGCCTGGTGCCGGGCTTCGAGGCGCCGGTGAACCTGGTGTACTCGCAGCGCAACCGCTCCGCGGCGATGCGTATCCCGATCACGGGCTCGAACCCGAAGGCCAAGCGCGTCGAGTTCCGCGCGCCCGACTCCTCCGGCAACCCGTACCTCGCCTTCTCCGCCCTGCTCCTCGCGGGCCTGGACGGCATCAAGAACAAGATCGAGCCGGCCGAGCCGATCGACAAGGACCTCTACGAGCTGGCCCCCGAGGAGCACGCGGGCGTCCCGCAGGTCCCGACCTCGCTCCCGGCCGTCCTCGACTCCCTCGAGGCCGACCACGAGTTCCTCCTCCAGGGCGACGTGTTCACGCCGGACCTGATCGAGACGTGGATCGACTACAAGCGCACGAACGAGATCGCCCCGCTCCAGCTGCGCCCGCACCCGCACGAGTTCGAGCTGTACTTCGACGTGTGATCGACGCCTGATCGAGGCATGACCGCCCGCGCCCCCGCTGTCGTACCGACGGCGGGGGCGCGGGCGTCTGTTCTATTCTTGGGGGCAGGACCACACGGGGGTGGGATGGGAATGCCCGAGCACGAACAGGACGACCAGGAGCGCGAGTTCGACCTCAGATGGGCGGACCGGGCCGAGCACAAGGAGCCCTCGGCGCGGGCCCGGATGCTCGCCGCGCGCTGGAAGGACAACCCGCCCGGGCCCGTGCCGTTCCGTGCCGCCCCGGAACACGTCGGCTCCCGCCGCCGCTCCCCCTGGATCTCGACCGCGGTGGTGCTGGGGTGCGTGGCGGCGGTGATCGTGCTGCTGGGGTACATCAACTTCAGGGCGCCGTACTAGACACCGGCGGGCAGCGGCGCGGCTGACCCAGAGGGTCCGTGTCGCCGCGCCTCGGCCGGCTGAGGCGAGCGGCCGGGTCGTGGGACCCGGGCGGGCTGCTAGCGTCCCGCCGCGTGAGTGACAGCGTGTACGTGGGCAACGCCGGTGCGGACGCCGCGCTGGACCGGGGCTGGATTCTCGGGCATTTCAAGGATGCCGGGGATCCGCGGCACAGTGAGGCCGTGGAGATCAAGTGGGGTGTGCATCCTCCGGGCGACGAGCGGGCCGAGTGGGTGCGGGGTGAGGCGCGTACCGCCCTGCTCGTGCTGATCAGCGGGCGGTTCCGGGTGGAGCTGCCCGGGCGCAGTGTGCTGCTGGAGCGGCAGGGGGACTACGTCGTGTGGGGCCGCGGCGTCGATCACTCCTGGGTCGCCGAGGAGGAGTCGGTCGTGCTGACGGTGCGGTGGCCTTCCGTGCCCGGGTACGCCGTGGCCTCGGGCGGGTGACGCCTTCGCCCGCTCCGGATGTCCCCCCCTCCCCCCTCCCCGCTCCTGAGCGGGGCGCCTTGCCCGCCCCGGATGCCCCTCCCGCCTCTGAAGGGGGGCGCCTGGCCCGCTTCGGATGCCCGGCCCACTCGTGAGCCCGGCGCCTTTGCCCGCTCTGGGGGTGCGCGCGACCCGTTCATGAGCGGGGGCGGTGCACACTGGCGGTGGGACGAGTGCGTGACTGCGGGGTGAGGCAGATGCACAGCCGCTTCCGGAGCGACCGGCGGTTGACCACCCGGATGGGGATCACGCTGTTCCTGCTCGGACTGTTGTACGTGGGGTTCGTCGCCGCGTTGATCGTGCTGCTGAAGTCGTGGGTGCTCGTCGTGGTGATCGCGGCGGCGCTGCTCGGCTCGCAGTACTGGTTCTCGGACCGTATCGCCCTGTACGCCATGCGCGGCCGGGTCGTGGAGCGGGACGAGTATCCCGAGTTGCACGGCGTCGTGGACCGGCTCTGTGCCATCGCCGACATGCCCAAGCCGGTGGTCGCCGTGTCCGCGATGGACATGCCGAACGCGTTCGCGACCGGGCGGAACCCCGATCACGCGGTGGTGTGTGTGACGACCGGGCTGCTGCGGCGGCTGGATCCGGCCGAGCTGGAGGGTGTCCTCGCCCACGAGCTGTCGCACGTGGCGCACAAGGACGTCGCGGTGATCACCGTCGCGTCGTTCCTCGGGGTGATCGCGGGGCTGATCGTGCGGTTCGCCTTCTACTCGCAGCTCTTCGGCGGGGCCAGGAGGGACCAGAACACGGCTGCCGTGTTCGCCGCGGTGATGGGTGTGGCCGCGACCGTGTACGCGATCAGTTTCCTGCTGATCCGCGCCCTGTCCCGGTACCGGGAGCTTGCCGCGGACCGGGCCGCGGCCCTGCTCACCGGCCGTCCCTCGGCACTGGCCTCCGCGCTCACCAAGGTCTCCGGCGACATCGCCCGCATCCCGACCAAGGACCTGCGCACGGCCCAGGCCTTCAACGCCTTCTACTTCACGCCGGCGCTGGGCCGTGAGCCCGGTGTCGCACGGCTCTTCTCGACCCACCCGAGCCTGGAGCAGCGGCTCGACCAGCTGGGCCGGATCTCCGCCGAGCTGGGCGAGGCGGCGGCACCGGGAGGGGGGTGATCGCCGCATGGGGCTGCTGGACATCCTGCTCGGCCGGACGAAACCGGTCGTGGCGGATCTCGACCGGCTCTTCGCGCTGCCGTCGGCGGCCGTGACCCTGGAGGCGTCGGCCGGCTTCACCCCGACCGGGCAGGGCGCGGTCTGCTTCGCCACGGTCGAGGGCGCGGCCTTCGAGCAGTCCCACCGCGAAGTGCAGGCGCTGCTGGACGCCGACATCGACCGCGAGGGACCGCCGGTGGAGCTGCGGCAGGACGACTACGGCTACTCCTGGCTGGTCTCACGCCGTGCCCCCGACCGGCTCTCCGCCCTCGTGAACGACCTGCACGCCGTGAACAGCCAGATGGAGGTCAACGGGTTCGGGCCCCAACTGCTCTGCTCACTGGCCGGGTTCGAGGACTCCTCCGGCCGACGGCTCGCCCTGGTGTACCTCTACAAGCGCGGCACCTACTATCCGTTCGCGCCCCTGCCGGACGGGACGCAGCGGCGCGACAACGCACTCGAACTACAGGTGCGGGCCGCGCTCTCCGGCGATCTGCGCATCGAGCAGGACCTGGGCCGCTGGTTCCCGGTGTGGGGGGCGCCGGGACTGTGAACGCCCTCATGGGCCGTGGGTCGCGTGAGTGAATGGCCGGATGAGCGAGCTGATCCCTTTCACGCACGTCGTCGGCGGCGAACGGCTCAAGGGGCTGTCGACGGGCGACGGTGAGCTGTCCACGGGCGACGGTGCGCCGACCCGGGCGACGGCCGTCCTGCTGCACGGCGCGGGCAACGGCAGCAAGGAGCGGCTGGTGCCGTTGCTGGCGGAGTTCGCCGCGCACGGCTGCCATGCCCTCGCCTTCGACTTCTCGGGGCACGGGGAGAGCACCGGCCTGCTGAGTGAGCTGAGCCTGCGCCGCCGTTTCGAGCAGGCCGTCTCCGTCATCGACGCCCGCGCGGGGGTGGACGCGCCGCTGGTCCTGGTCGGGTTCAGCATGAGCGGCCAGACGGTCGCGGACCTCGTGCGGCACTACGGGGAGCGGGTGGCGGCCCTGGGGCTGTGCGCGCCTGCCATGTACGCGGGCGAGGCGTGGGACGTGCCGTTCGGCGCGGGCGACGGGTTGTTCAGCGAGCTCATCCGTCGCCCCGGAAGCTGGCGCGCCTCCCCCGCCCTCGACGTGCTGCGGGCGTACGAGGGGCGGGCCGTGCTGGTCGTACCGGGCACGGACGAGGTCATTCCGCCCGCCGTGACGGACGCCTTCTCCGAGGCGCTGGCCCGTCGCGCACAGTTCACCCACCGGGTACTCCCCGACGCCGGTCACCGTTTGGGCCTGTGGTTCCGTGATCACCCCGGCGACCGGCGGGAGTTCGTCACCGCCGTCCTGAGGGGGCTCGGCGAGCGGGGGTGGACGGCGACCCGCGGGTGGGTGGCCAAGCAGCTTCCCGAGGGCCGCACCATCGCCACGTCGTCTTTTCTGACCGGCGGCTGGAGTGCCCAGATGCGGCGGCTCACCCTCGACGACGGCACCGAACTGGCGTTGCGGACCTTCGTGAAGCCCTTCTTCCGGCGGCACGCGCCGGGGCTGCTGGCCCGTGAGGCGGAGGTTCTCACGCTGCTGGCGGAGCATGAGGGCGTGCCGGCCGCCGAGCTGATCGGCGTCGACGCGACGGGGGAGCACTGCGACCATCCGTCCCTGCTGATGTCCGTCCTGCCGGGGCGGGTCCGGGTCGACGAGCAGGACCTGGAAGCCCGGGTGGACCTGCTGGCGGCTCAGCTCGCGCGGATCCACAACGTCGTCCCCCGGGCACGTCCGCGGTCGTACCAGGCGTGGACCTCGCCGGCAGTGGTCCCGCCGGGGTGGGAACGGGCCGTGGACGTCATCCGCCGCACTCCCCCGCCCTACGACGGCTGCTTCCTGCACCGGGACTTCCACCCCGGGAACGTGCTGTTCACGGGCTCGGGGGCCGGCCTGCGGATCAGCGGGGTCGTCGACTGGGTGGAGACCTCGTGGGGGCCGGCCGACCTGGACGTCGCCCACTGCTCGACGGCACTCGCCCTGCTGCACGGCCCCGAGTACGGCCTCGGTTTCCGGGAGCGCTACGAGGCACAGGGCGGGCGGCGTCCGGCCGACGGCCCGGACCATCTGTACTGGCGGCTGCTCGACGCGCTGGCGTACGTACCCGACGCGGCGAAGCTCGCGGGGCCGTGGCGGGAGCTGGGGCGGTCCGATCTGACGCCGGTGGTGCTGGGCGGGCGGCTCGAGGCGTATGTCGCGGGACTGCTGGAGCGGTACGGCTGAGGTGTTCGACGGGTGATGTCAGTGCCGTCCGCGATGATGCCGTCGGGTGCAGGGACGCGACGAGTGGAGACCGTCATGGGTGAGCAGCGGTACATCGGCGTGGCGGAGCGGCGGGCCCGGCTCGCGCTGCGGCAGCGGCTGGCCGGGCAGGCGCGGGCGGGGACGCCCGAGGAGGTCGCCGGTTCGCTGGTCGCGCTGCACGGCACCGACCCGGCGACGGTGTACCTGGCGGTGGGAGCGCGGCTCGCCGAGCCCGCGAGGACGGTGGAGGAGACCGAGCGGGCCCTGTACGAGGACCGTCGTCTGGTGCGGATGCACGGCATGCGGCACACCGTGTTCGTGTTCCCCGCCGAGCTGACCGCCGTCGTGCACGCCTCGACGGGGCTGGCCGTCGCCGCCCGGGAGAGGGCCTCGCTGCTCAAGCACATGGCGACGGCCGGTGCGCCGGACGCGGCCTGGCTGAAGGAGGTCGAGGAGTCGACGCTGGCGGCGCTCGCCCGGCGCGGGCAGGCGACGGCCGCCGAACTCGCCGCGGACGAGCCGCGGTTGCGGGAGCAGTTCGTGTACGCGGCCGGGAAGAGCTACGAGGGGGTGCACACGGTCTCGACGCGGCTGCTGAGGGTGCTGGGCGTGGAGGGGAAGGTCGTCCGCGGCAGGCCGCTCGGCTCCTGGACGTCGAGCCGGTTCCGCTGGGTCGTGGCACCCGAGCACCCCGAGCTGGATGTCGCGGAGGCGCAGGCGGAGCTGCTGAGACAGTGGCTCGCCGCGTGCGGTCCGGCGACCGAGACCGACCTGAAGTGGTGGACCGGGTGGCGTGTGACGGAGGTGCGCAGGGCGCTGGCCGCGATCGGGGCGGAGGCGGTGTCGCTGGACGAGGGCACCGGGTATGTGGCCGAGGGCGACACGGACCCGGTGCCGTCACCCGACGAACCCTGGGCCGCGTTGCTGCCCGGCCTCGATCCGACGGCGATGGGGTGGCAGCAGCGCGACTGGTATCTCGCGCCGGAGCTGCGGCCCCGGCTGTTCGACGGCAGCGGCAACGTCGGACCGACGGTGTGGTGGAACGGACGGGTGGTCGGGGGCTGGGCGCAGCGGCCGGACGGGGAGATCGTCTGGCGGATCCTCGAGGAGGAGGGCGTCGGCCGGGACGCCCGCGCGGCGATCGAGTCGGAGGCGGAGCGGCTGAGCGGGTGGCTGGACACGACCAGGATCACGCCGCGCTTCCGCACGCCCCTGGAGAAGGAGCTGGCCACCGGCTGAACCCGGCGCACCGCTCCCGTCCGGCAGCCGCCTGCACCGCACCGCCGGCTACGGCCCGCCCGTCTCCGACGAGCACCTCTACGACGTCGTCGACGCACTGGACGAGATCGCGGAGGAGACGGGCAAGGCCGTGCAGCAGATCACCCTGACTGGCTGCTGCGGCGGCCGACCGTGTCCTGCGTCCTCACGGCGCGCGCGACGAGCGGCAGCTGCGCCAGAACCTCGGCGCCGCCGGCTGGAGTCTCGCCCCCGAGCAGGTGGCGAAGCTCGACGCGGCGAGCCACCGTCCGGCGCCCTACCCGTCCTTCCCCTACGAGCGCCAGGAGGGCTTCGCCCGGCTGAACCCGGCGTTGTTCACGGCGCCCCGGCCGGGCGGCAGGAACGAGCGCCGGGCGCCCCGTCGTTCGGGAGGCCCGGCGCTCGGATCGGAGCGGGTCAGCGGGCGTACCGCATGAACGCCCGCACCATGTGGCACGTCGTGTCCGACGGCGGGTGGACGCCGATCAGCTCCGCCGTGTCGCGGATCGTCTCGTTGCGGGCCTGGTTCGGCATGTGGACGCCCGAGTCGAGCAGGGCGATGGCCAGGCGCATCGCCTTGAGACGGCGGTTGTGCGTCACGTACCACTGGCGCGGCCGGCCCGGCGGCAGCGGCCGCTTCTCCACGGGCGCGTACGGCAGGTCGAGCAGGACGGGGCGCTTCGCGGTGGACTGGGTGGGCAACGGCTTCGGCTTCAGGGCGGCAGCGGGCACAGGCATCCTCCTGTCGCGGTCGGGCGGCTCACCGAAGACGTCGTCATCCCCGGCGCCACCCTCGAACACTGCTTACAGTTTACCGCCCGGCACTGACAACGGGGAGTCCACAGAACCCGGCAAAAGCCCTGGTGAGACTGGAAATTGGCGCCGCGTCACCACAGGTTTGCGAGGTGCTGGAGGGGCGCCAGGAATTCGAACAAGCTGGTCTGCGCGTACCGTGTGCGCATGGAGATCTGGATCAATCCCGCGTGTTCGAAGTGCCGCAGCGCGCTGACGCTGCTCGACGCCGAGGGCGCCGACTACACCGTCCGCCGCTACCTGGAGGACGTGCCGAGCGAGGACGAGATCCGGGGCGTGCTCGAGCGCCTCGGTCTCGAACCCTGGGACATCACCCGCACCCAGGAGGCCGACGCCAAGGAGCTCGGCCTCAAGGAGTGGCCGCGGGACGCCGCCTCACGCGAGCGCTGGATCACCGCTCTCGCCGAGCACCCGAAGCTGATCCAGCGCCCGATCATCACCGCGGACGACGGAACGGCGGTGGTCGGCCGCACCGACGAGGCCGTGCGGGACGCCCTGTCGCGCTGACCAGCCACACTCTCCGGTGTGGTGCAGGTCACTCGAGTGACTCCTGTGACCGCTGAGTAACCTCGTTCGGTATCTCGTACATAGCGGCGTACGCTCCCCTACCTCTTCAGGAGGCGCGCATGTCGCGCAGGAGAACTCTCGGTACGAAGAAGAAGATCGCGCTGCTGGTGAGCGCGGCGACGGTGGCGGGAGGCGGGGCCTTCGTCATGGCGAGCACGTCGAACGCGGCGCCGCCGACCCCCAAGTCGGCGTCGGAGTCGACGGTCTGCCTGGGTCTCGCCACCGCCCTCGGCAACAACCAGAAGTTCATCGCGGACCAGCGGGCCGACCCGGACGCGCAGTCCGAGGCGCGGATCGCCAACCGCGAGGCGGTCGTCGCGGAGATCAAGCGGAAGCAGGAGGCGTCGGGGTGCGCCGTCGGGGAGTCGGCTCAGGACTCCCAGACCGCGCAGCCCTCGCAGCCCGCCCAGTCGGCCCAGCCGCCCGCGGCTTCGGCCCAGCCGTCGCAGCCCGCCGCGTCCGCCCCCGCATCAGACGCCGGGGGCGGTGCCGCTGCCTCCGGGCAGCAGGTGTGCAACGGCTCCACGGTCACGCTCTCCGGCGAGGGCGGTGCGCCCGCCGCGTCCAGCAACCAGTTCCCGGCCGGCACGAAGCTGAAGGTCACCAACCTGGACAACAACAAGTCCACGACGGTGGAGGTCACTTCGGTCTCCGGCAGCTGTGCGCTGCTCAACAACGCGGCCTTCGAACAGGTCCGTGAGCCCGGCAAGTTCCTGATCCGCCGGGCCCTGATCGAGAAGGTGGGGTGAGGCCCCACGGCCAGGTGAATCGATGAGGCGGCGGCCACCCCCTCGGCCGCCCCTCGTACGTGTCATCGGTCCTGCTGCCCCCGGCCAGGGGCGGCAGGACCGGCGCGTGCGGGACGCGCGGCGCCGCTCACCGGCTCGACGGAGGGGAGCCGGTGAGCGGCGCCGCACCCGTGAAACGCCCTCACGGGGTGAAGTGCGGCACAGTATGACCAGGTAACACGGGGTTCACATGCGAGCAATGGCCGGGAAATCGCCCGTTGTCAGGCTGCCGGGCAGCAGACGCGGCGCACCGGTGCCGCTGCGCCGCACGCACCCGCGATACGCGCCCAGACACACCCGAGGATGTGGCCCGTGACCTTCAAGGCTGAGTACATCTGGATCGACGGCACCGAGCCGACGGCCAAACTGCGCTCCAAGACCAAGATCATCACGGGTTCGCCCGCCGGTCTCGACGCGCTGCCGATCTGGGGCTTCGACGGGTCTTCGACCAACCAGGCCGAGGGCCACTCCTCGGACTGCGTCCTCAAGCCGGTCTTCAGCTGCCCCGACCCGATCCGCGGCGGTGACGACATCCTGGTGCTGTGCGAGGTCCTGAACATCGACCTCACCCCGCACGCCAGCAACACCCGTGCGGCGCTGGCCGAGGTCGCGGAGAAGTTCGCCGCGCAGGAGCCGATCTTCGGTATCGAGCAGGAGTACACGTTCTTCAAGGACGGCTACCCGCTCGGCTTCCCGAAGGGCGGCTTCCCGGCCCCGCAGGGCGGCTACTACTGCGGTGTCGGCGCGGACGAGATCTTCGGCCGTGACGTCGTCGAGGCGCACCTGGACAACTGCCTCAAGGCCGGTCTCGCCATCTCCGGCATCAACGCCGAGGTCATGCCCGGCCAGTGGGAGTTCCAGGTCGGCCCGGTCTCCCCGCTGGAGGTCTCCGACCACCTGTGGGTGGCCCGCTGGCTCCTCTACCGCACCGCCGAGGACTTCGACATCGCCGCGACGCTCGACCCCAAGCCGGTCAAGGGCGACTGGAACGGCGCCGGTGCGCACACCAACTTCTCCACCAAGGCGATGCGCGAGAGCTACGACGCGATCATCACCGCCGCCGAGTCGCTCGGCGAGGGCTCCAAGCCGCTCGACCACGTCAAGAACTACGGCGCCGGCATCGACGACCGTCTCACCGGACTGCACGAGACCGCGCCGTGGAACGAGTACTCCTACGGCGTCTCCAACCGCGGCGCCTCGGTGCGTATCCCCTGGCAGGTCGAGAAGGACGGCAAGGGCTACATCGAGGACCGCCGCCCGAACGCCAACGTCGACCCGTACGTGGTGACCCGCCTGCTCGTCGACACCTGCTGCTCGGCGCTGGAGAAGGCCGGCCAGGTCTGACCGGCGCACCGCCCGGCTCCCGAGGGGGCGCCCACCGTTCGCGGTGGGCGCCCCCTCGCGTTGTCGGTAGGGCGCCCCTCGCGTTGTCAGTGGGGCGTGCCATCGTGGGGGCATGGAGATCGACGGGGACCTCGCGGTCAAGGTGCTGACGGAGAGCGGGCGGACACACGCGCGGGTTTCGGCGGGTGAGCTGCGCGCGTTGGTGGAGCGGATCGGCGGTGCCGACGACCACTTCCTCGTGGTCCAGCGGATACCGGACCGGCCGAGGGTCTTCATCCAGACCGCGCGTGACGAGGACGGCGCGTACGACCTCCAGCACCGCACCGGGTCCGTTCCCCACCTGTGGGTGACCCGCGTGACCGACCCGGGCCTCGTCGCCGGGGTGATGGTGCGCTGGGCGCGCCGGGAGGACGGCTGGGACGCCGGAGTCACCTGGGAGCGCGAGGAGTTCGGGCTGCCCGAGGAGCCGCCCGCACTCGCGGCCGAGGTCGCCGCCCAAGCCGAGAGGCATGTCCGCGAGCTGCTCCGGGACGGCTACCTGGGCATCGACGCGATGATCCGCGAGACGGTGTATCTGATGGAGGACGGCGAGGGCTCGTCCCCGCTGTCCCCCGCGCAGGCCCGCGCGTTGGTCGAGCGGCTGTGGCTGGAGCAGGTCGACGAGCAGGAGGCGTGGACCGGGCCGACCGATCCGGACCGGCTGGAGCGGGCCTTCGCGGCCCTGGAGGACGCCGGCATCGTCGCCCGGGAGAACTTCACCTGCTGCCGGGGCTGCGGCATGACGGAGATCGGCGCGGAGGTGGACGACGAGTCGGCGGTGCGCGGCTTCGTCTTCTTCCACCACCAGGGCACGCGCGCGGCGGCGGAGGGGCACAGCCTGTCGCTGTACTACGGCGGGTTCGACGGCTCGGAGCAGACCACCACGGCCGTCGGCCACGAGGTCGTGGCGGCGCTGACGTCGGCCGGGCTGTCCACGGAGTGGGACGGCGACCCGGGCAAGGCCATCGACGTGACACCGCTGGAGTGGCGCAAGCGTCTGGTGGGATGAGGGGCGAGCGGCCCCGCGGCGCCCCGGCGCGTGTCCAAGCAGTGAGAGGAGACTCCCGGCGGAGGACCGGCTCTGCTTCAATGGGGTCATGGCCAGCTACCGGAAGTGCATCGCAACGGGTCGTCATGACCTCGAGCCCTTCTGGCCGTCCCGCCAGGACCACGACTTCGACCGGGTGTGTTGCCGCGCGATGAACGCGCAGGCCCTCTAAAGCCGTACACCCCGGCCTTCGGCCAGCGCGCACCGCGTACGTCCCTCGGCGAGCCCGACCACGAATCGCGGCCGTCGACCTTCCCGACGAACTCCTCGCGCGAAAGAGCTGACCTCTCATGGCGACCACTCGTTCTCTGTCCACCGCCGCCCCTCTCACCACCCCCGCGCCGCACGGCCCCCGGCATCGGCTGCGTGCCGTCGACCGGGACGAGGTGGTCACGGTCGCGGATCTGCTGCCGCCGGGTGCCACCTGGTTGCCGGCGCCGCAGCACACCCTGCCCACGCTGCCGGGGCAGCCGCCCATGATCGGCTACCTCGTGCTCGTCCCGGCCGACCAGCAGCCGCCGTTCCCGGTGGCGGTGCCCGACCTGCCGCAGGCCGCCGGCCCGGAGCCCGTCGCCGAGCCGGGCGGTGAGCCGCTGATCCGGGTCGACACCGTGCAGCGCACCGCCCGGGTGGCCGGGCGGCCGCTCGACCTCACCTACCTGGAATTCGAGCTGCTGGCACACCTGGTGGCGCACCCGGGCCGGGTCCACACCCGCGACCAGCTGGTCGGCACGGTGTGGGGCTACGGACACGTCGGTGACGGCCGCACGGTCGACGTCCACATCGCCCGCCTGCGCCGCAAGCTGGGCGTGGAGCACCGCGACACGATCCGCACGGTGCGCCGCGTGGGCTACAAGTACGTGCCGCCGACGGGACACTGACGCCGGCGGAGGCAGGGGGGCTCCGTCTCCGCTGACGGCAGGCCCCCTTCCGTCCCCGCCCAACGGGACACCGACACCCGCCGACGGCCAGGGGCACTCCGTCCTCTGCTGACGGCAGATCCCCGTTCCGTCCCCTCACCCCGCCGGGCAGAGTCACCGGCATGAGGCTTCTGATGCTGGGTGGTACGGAGTTCGTGGGGCGGGCCGTCGTGGAGGCGGCGCTGGGGCGGGGCTGGGAGGTGACCGTCCTCCACCGGGGGCGGCACGGGGCCCCGCCGGGCGTCCGGTCGCTGCCCGGTGACCGCACCGTACCCGACGGCCTGACCGCCCTGGCCGACGACCCGGGCGAGTGGGACGTCGTCGTGGACACCTGGTCGGGGGCGCCCCGGGCGGTGCTGGACGCGGCGCGGCTGCTGCGGGGCCGCGCCGGCCGGTACGTGTACGTGTCGAGCTGCTCGGTGTACGCGTGGGCCCCGCCGGCCGGGTACGACGAGGACGCGCCCCTGGTGGAGGGGGCGTCGCCCGACGCGGAGCAGACCGCCTACGCGCAGGACAAGCGGGGCGGTGAACTGGCCGTGCTGGACGCCTTCGGCGCGGACCGGTCGGTGCTCGTACGGGCCGGGCTGATCCTCGGCCCGTACGAGAACATCGGCCGCCTGCCCTGGTGGCTGGGCCGTACGGCGCGCGGCGGTCCGGTGCTGGCGCCGGACCCGCGTGAACTGCCCCTGCAGTACGTGGACGTCCGTGACCTGGCCGAGTGGATCGTGCTCGCGGCCGAGCAGGAGCTGAGCGGCCCGTACAACCTGGTCAGTGCGCAGGGGCACGCCACCATGGGTGCCTTGCTCGACGCCTGCGTGCGGGTCACCGGCGGCGCCGCCGAGCTCCGCTGGACCGAGCCGGAGGTGATCCTGGAGGCGGGCATCGAGCCGTGGACCGAGATGCCGGTGTGGGTCCCGCCGGGCAGCGACCTGTACGACGCCCTGCACAGCGCGGACGTCTCGCGGGCCGTCGGGGCCGGACTGGTCTGCCGACCGGTCGAGGAGACGGTGGCGGACACCTGGCGGTGGCTCCGGGACGTCGGGGGCGTCGCGCCCCAGCGCCCGGACCGGCCGCGCTCGGGCCTCGACCCGGAGGTGGAGGCGAAGGTCCTCGCGTCCGGTGACGGTGCGTGAACCGCCCCTCGTTCTCAGCACCTCCGCCGACCACTCCTCGTAAGCACCCCTCGTAACCACCTCTCGTGAACACCCCTTGGAACCGCCCTCGTAACCACCTCTCCCGAGCACCCCTTGGAACCGCCCTCGTAACCACCTCTCCCGAGCACCCCTCGGAACCGCCCTCGTGACCACCTCTCCCTTCAGCCGGGGTGTAGCCGGCACCACCCCAGGACCGGTGGTCCGGCCCCGTGACCGGGCACGTCCGCTCGGCGAGACTGACGCCATGACCACGGACACGAAGAACGGCACCGGGCGGACGACGGGGCGGGGCATCGGGCTCGCCGCGGTGCGGGGGCTCGCGCTGGCCCTGCTCTCCCTGCCGGGGGCGGTGCTGTGTTTCTGCCTGTCCCTGATCTCGATCGCGCTCATCCCGATCGGGGTCGGAATCGTCAGCACGCCGTACGTGCTGACCGGGGTGCGGGCGTTCGCGAACGCGCGGCGGGTGCTCGCGGCGGAGTGGGGCGGGGTGCGGATCCCCCCGGCGTACCGGCCGCTGCCCGAGGACGCCAACCCGTGGGCCCGCACCTTCGGGATGCTGCGCGACCCGGCGACCTGGCGGGACCTTCGGTGGCTGCCGGTCGACATGACCGCCGGGTTCGTCACCGCGCTGCTGCCGGCGGTGCTGCTGTTCTACCCGCTGGAGGGGTTCGCGCTGGCACTCGGGCTGTGGCGGGTCTTCCCCGACGGCTACTGGTACGGGTTCATGCCGGTCACGGGGCAGGCGTCCGCGTTCGGTGCGGCGGCCCTGGGCCTGGTGCTGCTGTTCCTCGCGCACCTGTGGACCCCTCGTCTGCTGGGCGTCCACTTCCGGCTCACCCGGGCCGTGCTCGGCGGCGACAAGGGGGAACTCGCCGAGCGGGTGCGGGTGCTGACCGAGACGCGGCGCGACGCCGTGGACGCCTCCGCGGCCGAACTGCGGCGCATCGAGCGGGACCTGCACGACGGGGCGCAGGCCCGGCTGGTCGCCGTCGGCATGGACCTCGGCACCATCGAGACGCTCCTCGACAAGGACCCGGCCCAGGCGAAGCTGCTGATCGCGCAGGCCCGGAAGTCCTCGGTGGAGGCGCTGACCGAGCTGCGCGAGCTGGTGCGCGGCATCCATCCGCCGGTCCTCGCCGAACGCGGCCTGGGCGACGCCGTGCGGGCGCTGGCCCTGCGGCTGCCCGTGCCCACCGAGGTGAGCGTGGATCTGCCCGGGCGGGCCGAGGCGCCCGTGGAGTCGGCCGCGTACTTCGCCGTGAGCGAGGTGCTGACCAACGCCGTGAAGCACTCGGGCGCCGACCGGATCTGGGTGGACCTGCACCGGGCGGACGGCAGGCTGCGGGCGACCGTCACGGACGACGGCAAGGGCGGCGCGGTGATCGGGGCCGGTTCCGGGCTGGCCGGCGTGGAGCGGCGGCTGGGTACATTCGACGGCGTCCTGGCCGTCAGCAGCCCCGCGGGCGGCCCCACCATGGTCACCGTGGAGATCCCTTGCGCGTAGTCCTGGCCGAAGACCTCTTCCTGCTGCGCGACGGACTCGTCCGGCTGCTGCAGGCGCACGGCTTCGAGATCGCGGCGGCCGTCGAGACCGGGCCCGAACTGGCCGCCGCGCTGGCCGAGCTGGACCCGGACGTGGCCGTCGTCGACGTGCGCCTGCCGCCCACGCAGACCGACGAGGGCCTGCAGTGCGCGCTCGACGCCCGCAGGAACCGTCCGGGCCTGCCGGTGCTGGTGCTCTCCCAGCACGTGGAGCAGCTGTACGCGCGCGAGCTGCTCGCCGACGGCACCGGCGGGGTCGGCTATCTGCTGAAGGACCGGGTGTTCGACGCCGAGCAGTTCGTGGACGCGGTACGGCGGGTCGCCGCCGGCGGTACGGCGATGGACCCGCAGGTCATCCAGCAGCTGCTGGCCCGCCGTTCGGGCGACGACCGGCCGCTGGCGCGGCTGACACCCAGGGAGCGGGAGGTGCTGGAGCTGATGGCGCAGGGCCGGTCCAACGCTGCGATCGCCGGGAAACTGGTCGTGACGGAACGGGCGATCGCCAAGCACACCGCCAACATCTTCGCCAAACTGGGGCTTGAGGTCTCGGACGACGACAACCGTCGCGTGCTGGCGGTTCTGGCGTATCTCGACCACGGCCGGTGAAACCGGACGATACCCTTCACCGCTCCTGGGGGATCAACAACTGCCGGTGTGGGAGGGGCCGTTGAGGACACGGAGTCCTCACGAATCTCGCATCAATTTCCGGGACCTCTGAACACCTGTGGGACGCCCTCCGTATGGAAGGGAGCCGCTTCACTCCTGTCGGGCGCCTCGATGCCCCCGAAAAAGGAAGTCAGAGGAGTTCCATGGGACGCAACACAAGAAAACGCCGTACGCCGCTGGCCACCAAGGCCATTGCCGCATCGGCGGCCCTAGCGCTCGGTGGGGGCGGGCTGATCTGGGCAAACTTCTACGCCTCGGCGCACGAGGAGAACTCGGCGAACCAGACGAAGTCCGCGGGCGCACAGATCGCCACGATCCAGTGCCCGGACGTAGGACAGAAGCTGACCGACGTGCCGGACGGCGCTCGCCAGGGGGTGGACAAGGAGCTGGCCAACCTCGACAAGCAGATCAGCGAGGCCTACACCCGTCTCGCCTCCACGCGTCAGGCCCAGGCCGGTGACGCGAGCTTCGTCAACAACGCCATCCTCGGCCCGCTGAAGTCGAAGCGAATCGCGGTCATCGACCGGATCGGCATCAACATCCGGCGGGTCGGCGGGCAGGCCCCGGCCAACCTCGAGCAGCTGGCCTCGTGCCAGGGCATGGCCGCCGACGCCGACACCACCGACGGCCAGGCCGGCGGCGGTCAGAACAACGACGGCCAGAACAACGACGGCCAGAACAACGGCGGGCAGGACAACGGCGGCGGTCAGGACCAGGGCCAGAACAACGGCGGTCAGGACAACGGCGGGCAGGGCGGCAACGGCGGGCAGGCCGGCAACGGCCCGGCGGCGAACGACTTCATCAAGATCGAGGACGTCCAGCCCAACTCCCGCAACCTGCCGAACGGCCTCGCCGCGAACGGCGACGGCGGTTCCACGGGCACGTTCACCACGAAGTGCGGCACCAACGAGAACGAGAACCGCAACTCGGACAACGTGATCGTGGCGCCGGGTGTCTCCAACGGTGCGCAGCACCAGCACGACTACGTCGGCAATCAGAGCAACAACGCCTTCGCGAGCGACGAGGACCTGGCGAACGCCCAGACCACCTGCCAGAACCAGGGCGACAAGTCCTCCTACTTCTGGCCGGTCCTGCGGATCCAGGACGGTTCGGACGACATCGACGCGGGTAAGCCCGGCGGTGGCCAGGACGGCAACGTCGGCAAGATCGTCGAGCCGGCCGAGGCCCAGCTGAAGTTCGTCGGCAACCGCACCAGCGACGTCGTCGCGATGCCGAAGGCCCTGCGCATCATCACCGGTGACGCCAAGTCCACCACCAACGGCCTGAACAACGCCAACACCTCCTGGAGCTGCACCGGCTTCGAGGACCGTCAGGTGACGGACAAGTACCCGCTCTGCCCCGAGGGCAGCTCCGTGGTGCGGACGTCCAACTTCCAGAGCTGCTGGGACGGCCAGAACATCGACAGCGCCAACCACCGCACCCACGTCGACTTCGTCGAGGCGGACGGCAGCTGCTCGAACGGCTTCAAGGCCATCCCCCAGCTCCAGGTCCGCCTGGTCTACGACGTTCAGGCGCCGCAGATCAACAACGGGCAGGTGCAGAACGCCTTCGCGGTGGACTCCTTCCCGGAGCAGCTGCACAAGGCGATCACCGACCACAACGACTTCATCAACTTCTTCGACGAGAACGTGATGAACAAGATGGTCCAGTGCATCAACGACGGCCAGGACTGCCAGTAGTCCTGAACCGGTAGCGCAGAAGGCCGGCGGTGGGATTTCCCACCGCCGGCCTTCTGCTGTGTTCCGGCCCGTGTGCTCAGCCGTGGTGGCTGCTGCCGCCGCCGTGACCGTTCTTGTTGTGGCTGCCGCCCGGGTTCATGTGCTCGGAACCCTCCTCCATGGTGCCGCCGAGGGTGCCCTGCAGTGCCGTGACCGTCTTCTGCTGGCCCACGGCGACCCACTTGCGCCCGACGAGGTAGTAACCGCCGTAGTCCTTGGCGCTGTTCAGCCACTCGCGCTGGCCCCGGTCCGTGGAGAAGGTCGCGAGGACGTACTTCTCCTTGCCCTTCTTGCACAGCGCCTGGCGGATGGTGTCCGCGTCGGTCTGCATGTTCGGCTTGCAGTCGGCCTCGGCGGCGATGTGCTCCAGGCTGCCGGTCACCTCCTTCGGAACGGCCGCCTCGTCCTTGTCGCCGGATCCGCCGCAGCCGGTCAGCGCCAGTATCGCCACCGCGCCGCTCAGCGCGAGCATCGGTCGGGTCACCCTCATCTGTTCCTCCGGTCCTTGTCGGCACGGTCCCTGTCACGGCACGATCCGGACGCATGCCGCACCGAGCCCCGGCACGAGGCTCTCGCCCTCGATACGGCTGCGGAGGCCGCCGTGCTCAAAATCCCGCTGCCACGTGTGCACTCGTGTGCGAGGGTGGTCCGGTGGATCAGGACTGGGAAGCTCGCGTGGCCGCCCTCTGGGACCGTTTCGACGACTACGCCGAGACGGAGGAGGGCGAGGCCCGCTTCCGCGCCGACGTCGACGCCCTCGTCGCCGAGCTGCCCCAGGGCAGTCCGCTCGGCCCGTTCGAGCAGGCCTGCGCCTGGGACTCCACCGGCCGCTCCGACAAGGCGGTCCCCCTGTACCAGGAGGCACTGGCGAACGGGCTGGGAGACGTCAGCCCCTACAAGGCACGCCGGACGAAGATCCAGCTGGCCAGCTCGCTGCGGAACGTCGGCCGGGCCGAAGAGGGCGTCGCGCTGCTGACGCCCGAGCTCCTCGCCCCGTCCGACGAGCTGGACGACCCGGTACGCGCGACCCTCGCGCTGTGTCTGTCGAGTCTCGGCCGTGACCGGGAGGCACTCGCGCTGGCCCTGGGCGCACTGGCCCCGCACCTGCCGCGCTACCAGAGGTCCATGGCGAACTACGCCCGGCTGCTCGTGGAACCCGGGGAGCACCCGGGGGCGTGACGCCCCGCGGCCAGGTGACCAACCAGCGATTCGCTCGTTCTGCTGAACGTGCAGTCACAGGATGTCGCCCAGCGCCCCGCACCCTCCTCCCCCGCCGGCCCGGTCGTCGACGTCGAGCAGGCCGAGGCCGCGCTCGTCGAGCACTACCCGCGGCTCGTCCGGCTGGCCTACCTGGTCCTGCCACCCGGGCTGGGCCGCAGCCGCCGCGTCCTGACCGCACACGCCCTCACCCAGCGGGCGCTCCCCCGCAACCGCACGCCGTCCCCGGTGATCCCGGCGCAGTCCACGGGGCGGGACGGCGACCCCGGCTACGCCCTGGTCCGTCTGAAGGTGCTGCGCACGGCGCTGGAGGCGGGAGTGCCGCTGAAGGCGAAGGCGTGGCCCAAGAGGGCCCAGTTGCCGCCGCTGCTGCCGCACGTGTGGGGCCTGAAGCTGTTCCCGCGCTCCGGCGGCGCCGACGAACTCGCCCTGGACCAGCGGCTGTCCACCCTGTCCGGCCCGGCCCGCGCCGTCTACGCGCTGCGCGGCCTGGAGCGGCTCACGGACGAAGGGGTGTGCGAGGTCCTCGCGGCGGCGGGCGTCGCCGACCCGGAGGGCGCGGTGCTGGAGGCCGGCGGGGTGCCCGCCCAGTACGGGCTGCTCGACTCCCCCGAGTTCGACCCCTGCTCGCTTCAGGCCCGGCCCACCGACCTGATGCGCCGCCGCCAGCATCTGAAGGCGGCGCTGGTCGCCGGTGCCGCCCTGCTGGTGTGCGGGGCCCTGCTCGGCCTGCCCGGCGAGGGCTGGGGACCCGAGGGCGCCGCGGCGCCCCCGTACGCGCAGAACCCGGCCGCGCAGGCCGCCCTGGACCCGGCGAAGCTGACCCGGGTCCCGCCCGCCGCGTGGCGCAGCTCGGCGCGCACCGACTTCTCCGTGTGGCCGGCCCGTGGCGACCTCACCGGGGACAAGGCCCTGCTGCGCCGCGCCCTGGCCGTGTGGGCCCGTCCCGGAGAGACGGTCCAGGTGTCGGCGACCCCCGGCACCTTCTCCGGCGGCCCCGCCGGACCACCCCAGCTGCTGTACGCGGGGACGGTCGACGCGGCGCGCGTGGTGATCCTCCACGACGGTCTGCGCATCGTCCGGTACGCGGAGCCGAAGGACGGCACGCAGGGCGCCGCCCTGGACTTCGCCCGGGTGGACGGGGCCGACCGGGCCGGGGCGAGCGCCGTGGTGCTGGGCCGGTCCGACGGCAACGTCCGCTATCTCACGGCCCCCTGGGTGCGGAAGGCCGGCGAGCGGGACCTGATGAAGCCGGGCTCCGGCGCGATGAACCTCACGCTCACCGGCGGTGTGGCCGCGCCGCTGGCCAGCCCGGCCCTGCGGTCCGGCCCCTGCACCTCGTGGAACGTGCTGCAGGTGACCGACGGCGGCGGGACCCGGCTGCTGACCGACCTCGGCGAACTGGTCCCGGCCCGGCTCACCGCCGGACGGCCGGGCTCCCCCGGTGAGGTGTCCGGGGTCGCGGCGCTGCACACCTGGCAGCCGTTCGCCTGCTCGCTGGGCACGATGCGCTCGGCCGGGGTGCGGAGCGTCAACGCCTGGGCGTTCAACGAACAGCCGCTGCCCGACGCGAGCGGCTCGGCGGCGTGGGTGTGCACGCGGGCCGAGACCTGGCGGGGCGGCGGGGCGCGGGTGCTGGCGCAGTTCCACACACCGGGCGGGGCCTACGGGGCGGCTGCGGCGCAGGCCGAGAACGTCCCGGCCTGCGGGGCGCGTGATCCGCATGTGCTGGCCGGGGTGCTGTGGAAGTCGAAGGCCGGCGACTGGTACCTGCTGGCCGCCGGCAGCCGGAAGACGGCGTCGATCCGGGCGACGGGCGGAGTGAACGGGTCGGCGCGGGGCAGTCGGCTGACCGTGCCGGCCGAGCGGGGGGCCCAGGCTCAGCTCAAGGGGTCCCTGAAGGACGGGCGTTCGCTCCGCGGACTGCGCTGACGGAGGCGCACGGGGGCGCGTCCCGGTGAGGTCGCCGGAACCCGGTGATCGATCCGGCCCGTTCGAGGCCGGAATCGATCGGTAAGGTGTTCGCATGACTACCGGGGTTCGCCGCAGAATGGGAGTCGAGGAGCGGCGGCAGCAGTTGATCGGCGTCGCCCTCGAACTGTTCAGCCGCCGCTCGCCCGACGACGTCTCCATCGACGAGATAGCGTCGGCCGCGGGCATTTCACGCCCGTTGGTCTACCACTACTTCCCCGGCAAACTCAGCCTGTACGAGGCCGCGTTGCAGCGTGCCTCGGACGATCTGGCGGCCCGTTTCGTGGAGCCGCACGAGGGTCCGCTGGGGGCGCGGCTGCTGCGTGTGATGCACCGCTACTTCGACTTCGTGGACGAGCACGGGCCCGGTTTCTCCGCCCTGATGCGCGGCGGTCCGGCCGTCGGCTCCTCGACGACCAACGCGCTCGTCGACTCCGTACGGCAGGCCGCGTATGTCCAGATCCTTTCGCACCTGGGCGTGACCGATCCGCCCGCGCGCCTCGAACTGGTCGTCCGGTCCTGGATCTCGCTCGCCGAGTCGACGGCGCTGATCTGGCTGGACGGCCGGCGCATCCCGCGCGAGGAGCTGGAACCGCAGCTCGTCAACGACTTCGCCGCGCTCGCCGCCGTCAGCGCCGCCTACGACGAGGAGATGGCGGAGCTGCTGCGCGGCGCCCTCAAGGACGAGCCGGCCGACGGCCCGTTCGCGCACCTGGTCGGCCGGCTCATCGCCCTGGCGGGCTGAGCGGTCTCAGCTTTCGTACTTCGCGTACGACGGGTCGAGATCGCGGACCTCGGCGGAGGCGTGCAGGGCGAGGCCGGCGGCCGGCTTCACATGGGTCCGCAGAAGTTCCAGCGCGGCCTCGGTGAGCCGGGCCTTGGTCTCGTCGGTGCGGCCGGCGAGCAGCGCGATGTGGACGTGCACATGGGCGTGTCCCTCGGTCTCGGGGCCGACCACGATGTCCTCGGTCGGGCGGAACCGGGTCTTGCACGCGGGCGGCTTGGCGGCCGCGATCTCGACCGTCGCCTCGTGCAGCGCCTTCGCGAATCCGGGCCGGTCGAAGCCGTCGGCGAGGTCGGCGGAATAGTCGACGGTGATCTGCGGCATCAGCACTCCTGTTCCAGGTCGGTGTGCCCACCCTAGCCGCGGGTGGGGGCGGGGCGGCCCGCCGGTCGCGGTCCGCCCCACCCCCACCCGGGTGCGTTACCCCGTGGTCCGGGTGAAGACCGCGACCGTGCGCGCCGGCACGGCGAAGGTGCCGGACGCCCACGCGTAGGCGGAGGACTTCACGGTCGCGTCCGCGCCCGCCGCCTGCACCGGGTGCAGCCGGTAGCCGGTCCCGGCGAGGGCGGACACGCGCTGCTCCTGCCGGTCGGGCGTGGCGTTGAAGACGACGACGAGGTCACCGAGCCGCATGGTGATCACGCCGGGTGTCTCGTCCGTGCCCGACAGTGGGAAGGAGAGCCGGGACTGTACCTGGGCGGACGTGCCGAGGGAGAAGTCCTTCTCGGTGCTCCGGATCCGCAGCAGGTCGCGGTACGCGGCCGAGGTGCCCTCGATCTGCTCGCAGCCCACCTCGACGGTGCTCAGCAGGGGCTTGGCGTACGGCCACTTGTCGGTGTTGTCGGCCGCCATGGGCAGTCCGCGGCCGAAGCCGTTGCCGTCCTCGCACCTCCAGTGGACGGCGTTGAACCAGTCGCCGCTGTCGTAGGAGTTGCGGTCCAGGGACTTGGAGCGCAGCAGGTCGGTGCCCGCCTGGGAGAGGGCCGGGCCCTGGGAGAGGGTGGCCGTGGCCATGGCGAGGACCTGCATCCTGGCCCGGTCGGACGCGCTGGTCGTGGCGGGCAGTTTGAAGGCGAGGGCGTCGAACAGGGACTCGTTGTCGTGCGCGTCGGCGTAGGCGAGGGCGTCGCCCGGGGCGTCGGCGTATCCGGCGGGTGCACCGTTGTAGTCGACGTCGGAGCCCTTGACCTCCTTGCCGCCGGTGTCGGTGAAGCGGTAGCCGGCGAGGTTGCCGGAGAGGCCGACCTTGATGAGGTCCTGGTAGTGCAGGAGGCGGGCCTTCTGCTCGGCGGGTGTGCCGTTGTTCTTGGAGGAGTTGGGGTCGGTGTAGAGGCCGGAGGCGAAGCCCTGGACCCCGGGGTCCTCGTCGAAGGGGCCGCCGCCGCGCACCGCGTCGCGGGCCCGGTCGGAGAAGGTGGCGATGCCGGTGCCGGCCATGTTCTTCTGCGTGGCCTGGACGAACCGGGCGTCGTCGGCGACCTCGCCGAAGTTCCAGCCCTCGCCGTAGAGGATGATCTTCTTGCCGTCGACTCCGTCCTTCGCCGGGGTCAGCTCGTCGAGGGCCTTGCGGACGGCCAGGATGTTGGCCTTGGGGTGGTGGCCCATGAGGTCGAAGCGGAAGCCGTCGACCTTGTACTCCTTGGCCCAGGTGACGATCGAGTCGACGACCAGCTTGCCCATCATGGCGTTCTCGGTGGCCGTGTTGGCGCAGCAGGTGCTGTTGGCGACCGAGCCGTCGGCAAGGAGCCGCTGGTAGTAGCCGGGCACGATCCGGTCCAGGACGGAGGTGCCGGCCTGGCCGCTCGCCGCGGTGTGGTTGTAGACGACGTCCATGACGACCCGCAGTCCGTCGTCGTTCAGGGCCTTGACCATCGTGCGGAACTCGACCGTGCGGGCGGTGCCGTCCGGGTCGGTGGCGTAGGAGCCCTCGGGAACCGTGTAGTGGTACGGGTCGTAGCCCCAGTTGTATGCGTCCTTCGCGGCGATCTTCCCGACGCACTCCTGCTGCTTGTCCGAGTCGGCCGGGAAGGACGCCAGGTCGCAGTCGGTCCTCGCCTGGTCGGCCTTCTTCTCCGGGATGGTGGCGATGTCGAACGCGGGCAGGAGATGGACGTAGGAGGTGCCCGCCTTCGCCAGCTCGCGCAGGTGCTTGCTGCCGTCGCTCGTCTTGTCGGTGAAGGCGAGGTAGGTGCCGGGGTGCTTCGCCGTGCGGTCCTCGACGGAGAAGTCCCGGATGTGCAGCTCCTGGATCTGGGCGTCCCGCAGCGGCACGGCCTTCGGCTTGGTGTACGACGTCCAGCCGGACGGCTTCAGCGCCTTGTCGTCCAGGTCGACGACGAGGCTGCGCTCGGAGTCGGTGGTGAGGGCGAGGGCGTAGGGGTCGGTGACCTTGTTGGTGACGACCTTGCGGACACCGGGCGCCCAGACCTTCACGACGTAGCGGTAGGGCTTGCCCTTCCAGGACGCCGGGCCGGTGACGGACCAGACGCCGGTGGCGCTGTCGCGGCGCATGGGGACGGCCTTGCCGTCGAGTTCCAGGGCGACGGACTGCGCCGTCGGCGCCCACACGGACAGGGTGGGGCGGCCCTTGGAGAAGGTGGGCCCGAGGTCGGCCTCGGTGGCGCCGGGGTACAGGGCGTCGAGGACTCCTGCGATCTGGACGCCGGTCGCCGCGAGTACCGCGCCGTTGGCCGCGCGCTGGGTGGCGACGACCTGGCCGCGCAGGGCCTCGCGGACCCGGTCGCGGTCACGGGGGTCGACGGTCCAGGCGTCGTACGCCTTCAGGTGCGGGAACTTCGCCTTCTGGGCGTCGCTCAGCTCTCCCTTGGACAGGCGCAGCCACTTGGCGTCGCCGGTCAGGACGCCGTTCTCGGCCTTGATCGAGCCGTCGCGGGAGTACAGCAGCTGGGTGGAGGCGGCGGCGTCGGAGCCGTTCCAGGCGAGGGTGTTCCGGTCGAGCCACACCGCCTTGGACGTCGTCAGGTCGAGGGCGGCGGCACTGCCCGCGGGCTGCGGGAGCACGTACTTCTCCTGGCCGTTCACCAGCCACACCTCGTGGCCGTTCGCCGTGAGGTCGAGCGACTGGTCGGTGGGCAGGTCCTTCTCGTCGCCCTTGTGGAGGATGTAGCTGAGGCTGGTGGCTCCGTCGGTGAGCGGTACCTCGAAGACTGCGCCATAGGTATCAGTCTTGACCGGCTTGAGGGGGTTCGACCAGTCGGTGGGGTTCGCGGCGCCGGTCCAGACGTGCAGTCCCCAGCCGTCGTAGTCGCCGTCGGCCCGGTGGTAGTGCAGGACGGCCTTGCTCTTGTCGGGGGCCGGGTAGTCGGGCCGTTCGGTGGTGACGGTGTCCTTGCCCTGCTCGATCCAGATCTCGCCGGTCTTGGTGACGTCGATCGTGCGGTCGGTGGAGACGTCCTTGGCGCCGTCCTTGTCGATGACGAGGAAGCCGACGTTCGAGGCGCCGGGCTTGAGCTTGACCCAGGCGAAGGCGCCGTAGGCGTCCCGGCCGGTGAAGGGGTGGCTCTTGGGCCATTCGGTGGCCTCGCCCTCGGCGAGGTCGCCCCAGGCGTACAGGCCCCAGTCGGCGTAGTCGCCGTCCGTGCGCTTGTAGTGGACGATCGCGTAGTCGCGGGAGGAGGCGGTGGGTGGCTCGGGGGCGGGCGGGGTGCCGGTGGTGGAGCCGGCCCGGGCGCTCGCGGTGCGGCCGGTGGCGTCGACGACGACGGCCTTGTAGCGCAGGGCCGTACCGGGGGGCACGTCCTTGCCGATGGTGTGGGTGACCTTGTACGGGGCGTGGTCGGCGGAGCCGAGGGTCTGCCACTTCCCGTTGCCGGTCTGGGCGGCGAAGACGACCCGGTTGAGCTGTCCGCCTCCCCCACTCTCGGCTTCGCTCGAGCGGGAGGTGCCCCCAACGTCGGCGGTGACGTCGACCGTGCCGGTCGCGCCGGCCGCGGGGGCCTTCACGGTGAGGCTGGGTGCGGTGGCGGGCTTGGCGAGCTTTCCGGCCGCCTTGAGGACGATCGCCGACCCGGCCGGGACGGTGACGGTGACCTTCTTGTCACCGTCGCTCTTCGCAGAGGCGTCGGTGCCGTGGATGCCCTTGAAGGTCATGCCGGCCGAGCCGGTCGGGAAGGTCGCGGTCTTCTTCTCGCCGGCGTTGTTGAAGGCGACGACGTACTCGGTGCCGGTCTTCGCGTCCGTGCGGGAGAAGGCGTAGACGCCCGGGCCGTCGGCCGCGTACCGCTCCTGCTGGACGCCGTCGGTCAGCGCCGGGTTGGCCTTGCGGAGCCCCGCGAGGGCGCTGATCTGCCGGTAGAGGGGCGCCTTCGTGTCGTAGGCGTCCTCGGCGTGGGTGCGGTCGGTGCCGATGCGGTCGTCGTCGAGGTAGTCGGCGGTGCGCGAGGCGAACATGCTCTGCCGGGCGTCCTTGTCACCGCCCGGGCCGGTGAAGCCCTGCTCGTCGCCGTAGTAGACGACCGGGTTGCCGCGGCTGAGGAACATCAGCTCGTTGGCCAGCTCGTCCTTGGCGAGGATCTCGGCGTCGGTGGCCTTGGGATCGTCCTGCTTCAGGAACGACCCGATGCGGCCCATGTCGTGGTTGCCGAGGAAGGTGACCTGCTCGTACGCGTTGGCCTTGCCGGTCGTGTACTTGTAGTCGTCGCCGAAGACACCCGCGAGCTTGCGGGCGCTGCCGCCCTGCGAGGCGTACTGGCGGGCCGCCTCCTGGAAGGGGAAGTCGAGGGTGGCGTCGAGCCGGCCCTCGGTGACGTACGGGGCGGTGACGTTCGTGTCTGCGGAGTAGACCTCGCCGAACATGAAGAAGTCGTCTCGGCCGCGCTTCGCGGCGTAGGCGTCGAGGGCGGTGGCCCACTGGGTCCAGAACTCCATGTCGACGTGCTTCACGGTGTCGATCCGGAAGCCGTCGACGTCGAAGTCCCGCACCCAGCGCTGGTAGATCTTCTCCATGCCGTGGACGACCTCGGGCCGTTCGGTCCACAGGTCGTCGAGGCCGGAGAAGTCGCCGTGGGTGGAGCTCTCACCGGCGAAGGTGGAGTCGCCGCGGTTGTGGTACATCGTCGGGTCGTTGAGCCACGACGGGACCTTGTTCTTCTCGGTGACGACCGGGGTGCGCGGGAAGGAGTCCCGGTCGACCGCGGGGAAGCCGTGCCGTCCGTCGGCGTAGTCGGCGTCGTCGAAGGGCACGCCGTCCTTCGTCAGGTACGGGAAGGCGCCCTTGGAGAGGTAGTCGTAGGACTTCTCCTCGTAGTCGACGACGTCGGCGGTGTGGTTGGTGATGACGTCGAAGAAGACCTTCATGCCCTTGGCGTGGGCCTTGTCGATGAGGGTCTCGAGGTCCTCGTTGGTGCCGAAGTGCGGGTCGACCTGGGTGAAGTCCGTGATCCAGTAGCCGTGGTAGCCGGCGGAGGCGTTCTCCCCCGTGCCCTGCACGGGCTGGTTCTTGAAGATGGGGGCCATCCACAGGGCGGTGGTGCCCAGGCCCTTGATGTAGTCGAGCCGCTTGGTCAGGCCCTTGAGGTCGCCGCCCTGGTAGAAGCCCTTGTCGGTGGGGTCGTAGCCGGTCGACAGGCGTGAACCGGTCAGGCCGCCCTTGTCGTTGCGCGGGTCGCCGTTGGCGAAACGGTCCGGCAGGACGAAGTAGAACTGCTCGCGGGTGGCGTCGTGCCGGGCGGGCTGGGCGGCCAGCCTGGCGTCGGAGGGGGGCGGAGGCGGAGCGTCGGCCCGCGCCGCGAGGGGCTGGACGAGCGCTGCGGCCAGCGCGGTCACGGTGACCGCAGCGACCCGTCCGGCATGGGTGGTTCGGCGCCTCGACGGCGTCGGCCATCTCGGTATCACAGATGGGCTCCTTGCGATTACGGCTCTTCGGGTCCGACCCCGCGCGACCGTATCGCCGCCGCAACACTTACAGCAAGAGGCGTGAAACCATCGGAAAAAACTTTCAGTCGGCCGCTCTCAGCAGCTCGGCTTGCCCGCGTACACCGCCAGGGCGGCGTCCGCGCCCAGGGTGGCCGTGAGCTGTCCGCTGGAGTTCACCGTCACAGTCCTGTTGTTCTGCACGTCGCAGTACGTCCCGGCGGGCAGCGAGGTCTGGTACGTCCGGGTCAGAGATCCCGGCTCGTGGTTGATGGCCACGAAGCCCTTGCTGCCCCGGCCGAAGGCGATGGCGTCGCCGCCGTTGTCCCACCAGTTGGTGACGGCCTGGCCCCGGGTGGCGTTGCGGAAGGCGACCATGGACTTGATCTCGGGCCAGTTGTGCTGGCACTTCCAGCCGTCCTGCCAGCAGGCGTTCACCGCACCACCGTGGGGCGGGCCCGCGTCCGTGTCGGAGAACTCGTACCCGGAGTTGATGTCGGGGGCGCCGTAGGGCCAGGCCAGCATGAAGACGTTGGCCAAGGTGTAGTTCGCCCCGTCCTTGTAGCTGAGGGTCGAGCCGTTGCGCTCGGTGTCGTGGTTGTCGACGAAGACACCGGAGACGCCGCTGTTCATGTAGCCCCAGCCCTCGCCGTAGTTCTTCAGGTAGGCGAGGTTCTCGTTGGTGAAGACCCGCTTGAGGTCGTATGCGTAGCGGAACTCCTGGACGTCGCCGTTACTCGTGTATTCGGTGGGCTGGACGGCCTCGCCGGCGCCGTGGATGACCTCCTGCTTCCAGTACACCGACGGGTTGCTCAGCCGCGACTTGATGTCGGCGAGGTCGGCGGTGTCGATGTGCTTGGCCGCGTCGATGCGGAAGCCGTCGACGCCGAGGGAGAGCAGGTCGTTCAGGTAGCCGGCGATCGCGCCGCGGACGTAGTTCTCGCCCGTGTCGAGATCGGCCAGGCCCACCAGTTCGCAGTGCTGGACGTTCCAGCGGTCCTGGTAGTTGCTGATCCTGCTGGTGCAGTCGTCGAAGTCGAAGGACGAGTACAGGCCGGGGTAGGTGTACTTGCTGTACGACGAGCCGCCGGTGCCGGTGCCGGTGCCGGCCGACATGTGGTTGACGACCGTGTCGACGACCACCTTCACACCGGCCGCGTGGCAGGTGTTCACCATGTTCCGGAAGGCCGTCCGGTCGCCGAGCCGACCGGCGATCTTGTAGCTGACCGGCTGGTACGACGTCCACCACTGCGGGCCCTGTATGTGCTCGGCGGGCGGGGAGACCTGGACGGAGCCGTATCCGGCGGGCCCGAGGGTGGTGGTGCACTCGCGGGCGACCGAGGCGAAGTTCCACTCGAAGAGGACGGCGGTGACGTCCTTGGTGCCAGGTGGGGAGGCCTGCGCGCCAGTCGGGTTCATGACAATCGAAGCCGCGGCGAGCGCGACGGCGGTGGCGAGGTATCTGCGTGCCATGTGGGGTTTCCTTCTTCGTTGAAGGTTCTTGCTGCAAGGTTCAGAAACCTTGCGGTGACGCAGATGGTAGAGGCCCGCCGCCCGAAAGGGCAGCGGGCCGTACGGAATTCAAAGGAAAATCAGGCGCGGGCCTCGGTGGGCTCGGTGGTCGCAGAGGTCGCGGAGGTCGCGGTGGTCCACCACACCGTGGTGTCGGCCGGCACCTTCGCCTCGTCGTCGACCTGCACGATCTCGCCGCTCGCCACCAGCACCCGGCCATACGCCGGCATCGCCACCGACTCCCCGGTGGTGTTGGCGACGCACACGAACTCCCCGCGCCGGAAGGCCAGCACGCCCTCGGGCACCCGCAGCCACTCCACGGACGTGCCGGCGCCGAGGTCGGGCTGCTCACGGCGCACGGCGAGCGCGGTCCGGTACAGCTCCAGGGTCGAACCGGGTTCACCGGTCTGCGCCTCGACGCTCAGCTCGCCCCAGCCCTCCGGCTGCGGCAGCCAGCTGCCGCCGTCCCCGAAGCCGTACGACGACCCCGACCGGGTCCACGGGATCGGCACCCGGCAGCCGTCGCGGAAGCCGTCCTGGCCCGCGCCGCGGAAGTACGCCGGGTCCTGGCGCACCTCGTCCGGCAGGTCGACGACGTCGGGCAGACCGAGCTCCTCGCCCTGGTAGACGTACGCCGAGCCGGGCAGCGCCAGCATGAGCAGGCTCGCGGCCCGGGCCCTGCGCAGCCCCAGTGCGCGGTCTCCGGCCAGGCGGATCTGGGTGCCGAGGCCGGGCGGGTTGGCGAAGCGGGTGGCGTGCCGGGTCACGTCGTGGTTGGACAGCACCCAGGTGGCCGGGGCGCCGACCGGGCGCATGGCCTCCAGGGTGCGGTCGATGACCTCGCGCATCTCCGCGGCGTCCCAGTGGGTGCTGAGGTACTGGAAGTTGAAGGCCTGGTGCAGCTCGTCGGGGCGGACGTAGTTCGCGGTCCGCTCGATGGTCGGGGTCCAGGCCTCGGCGACGAAGATCCTTTCTCCCGCGTACTCGTCGAGGATCTGCCGCCACTGCCGGTAGATCTCGTGCACGCCGTCCTGGTCGAAGAACGGCATGACATCGTTGCCCAGCAGCTTCACCTGGTCGTGGGATCCAAGGTCGGGCAGCCCCTCGGCCTTCACCAGGCCGTGAGCGACGTCGACCCGGAAGCCGTCGACGCCCATGTCCAGCCAGAAGCGCAGGATGGAGCGGAACTCGTCGCCGACGGCGGGGTGCTCCCAGTTGAAGTCGGGCTGCTCGGGGGCGAAGAGGTGCAGGTACCACTCGCCGGGCGTGCCGTCGGGTTCGGTGACGCGGGTCCAGGCCGGGCCGCCGAAGATCGACTCCCAGTCGTTGGGCGGCAGTTCGCCGTGCTCGCCCTTGCCGGGGCGGAAGTGGTAGCGGTCCCGCAGCGCGGAGCCCGGGCCCTGCGCGACGGCCCGCTTGAACCACTCGTACTGGTCCGAGGAGTGGTTCGGGACGAGGTCGACGATGATCCTCAGGCCCAGCCGGTGGGCGTCGCGGATCAGCGCGTCGGCGTCCAGCAGGTTGCCGAACATGGGGTCGACGGCACGGTAGTCGGCGACGTCGTAGCCGGCGTCGGCCTGCGGCGAGGCGTAGAAGGGGCTGAGCCACACGGCGTCCACGCCGAGGTCGCGCAGGTACGGCAGACGGGTGCGGACACCCTCCAGGTCGCCCATGCCGTCGCCGTTGCTGTCGGCGAAGCTGCGCGGGTACACCTGGTAGATCACCGCGTCCCGCCACCAGTCACGGCGCTTGGCGACGGCGACGGCGGACGCGGGGTGGGGGGCAGGTGCGGCTGAGTGCTGGCTCATGTCGTCCTTGATGCGTAACAGGA
This sequence comes from Streptomyces tibetensis, assembly GCF_040647715.1. Classification (GTDB taxonomy): domain Bacteria; phylum Actinomycetota; class Actinomycetes; order Streptomycetales; family Streptomycetaceae; genus Streptomyces; species Streptomyces tibetensis_A. The sequence continues at coordinate 79,564 of NZ_JBEZCR010000001.1, forward strand.
TGTCGGTCATGGAAGGCGTGGGTGGGGTGACGAGGCGGCCGCGGCACAGCGGGGTCGGATGGGCGCCACGGCCGCCACACCCGCGCCCCGAAGGGGCGCGGGGAACTGCGCGAGCAACCACGACGGCGCCGCGGCCGATCGCTCGACGAAGGTCACCCCTTGGTGCCGCCGGCCGTGAGGCCCGTCACGAGGTTCTTCTGCACGAGGTAGAAGAACAGGGCGGCCGGTATCGCGATCAGCACGGCCGTCGCAGCCATCAGGTTGCGCTGCGCGTCGTGCTCGCTCACGAACGTCTGCAGACCGACGGCGAAGGTGTACTTGTCGTCGCTCAGCATGAACGTCGAGGCGAACGCGACCTCACCGAAGGCCGTGAGGAAGCTGTAGAACGCCGCGACCGCGAGGCCCGGCTTGGCGAGCGGCAGGATGAGCCGCGCGAACGTGCCGAAGGGGGTCAGCCCGTCGACGCGCCCGGCCTCGTCGATCTCGAACGGGATGGTGTCGAAATAGCCCTTCATCAGCCAGGCGCAGTACGGCACGATCGTGGTGCAGTTGACAAGGATGAGACCAAGGTAGCTGTCGATGAGCTGCAGATCCGAGAGGATCTGGTACATCGGCACGATCAGTACCGCGATGGGGAACATCTGGGTGACCAGCAGCACCCACATCAGCTTCCGGTAGCCGGGGAAGCGCATGCGGGAGACCGCGTAGCCGGTGGACGCGGCGACGACGACGCCGATCAGCGTCGTGCCCAGCACCACGACCAGTGTGCTCTTCAGCCAGTCGAAGAAGCCGGTGTCCTGCAGGACGTAGGCGTAGTTCTCGAGCGACAGCTTGCCCCAGATGCGTCCGGGGTGGAGGTAGTCGTCCTTGTCCGGACCGAGGGACAGGAAGACCAGCCAGGCGACCGGGAAGAGCGCGGTCAGGCTCGCGACGATCAGCACGGCGTGCGAGGCCAGGGAGGAACCGCGGCTGCGTTCGCCGCGGCCGCGGACCTTGCCGGGGACGTTCGCGGGGCGCCGCTCGCCGGCCGGGGCGGAGCTCTCGACGGTGGTCGTACTCATGGGGAACTCCTGCCTCAGATCGCGAGCTGCTGCTCGTTGCGGTTCAGCCAGCGGCGGTAGAAGGAGGTGAAGACGATCAGGATGGACAGGAGCAGGATTCCGTAGGCGGCGGACTGGGCGTAGTCGCGCGGCTGCTGCCCGAAGCCCAGCTGGTAGGCCCACGTGACGAGGATCTGGGCGTCGGGTGCGGTGTTGCCGAACAACAGGAAGATGATGGCGAACTGGTTGAAGGTCCAGATGACCCCCAGGAGGACAACCGTCGTACTGACGGACCTCAGACCGGGCAGGGTGACGTAGCGGAACCGCTGCCAGGCGTTGGCGCCGTCCATCTCGGAGGCCTCGTACAGGCTCGCGTCGATCGCCTGCAGGCCGCCGAGGAGCGAGACCATCATGAACGGCACACCGCACCAGGTGTTGACCATGATCGCGGCGAACCGCTGCCAGAAGGTGTCCTCCAGCCACAGCGGTGCCGGCAGGCCCAGGCCCTCCAGGGCGGAGTTGATGACGCCGCCGTCCGCGAGCATGAACCGCCAGCCGAACACGGTGACGAAGGTCGGCACCGCCCAGGGCAGGACGAGGATCATCCGGTAGAGGGTGCGGCCGCGCAGCTTCTGGTTGAGCAGCAGGGCGAGGCCGAGACCGATGCCGTAGTGCAGGGCGACACAGGCCGCCGTCCAGAAGACCGTCCACAGGAAGTGCGACCAGAAGCGGTCGTACGCCGTCGGGCCCCAGAGGATGTCGGCGTAGTTGTCCAGGCCGATGAACCGGTACGTGGCGTCGATGTGGTTGACGCCGATCGTGCGGGCGGTGTTGAGGCTGGTGGCGTCGGTGAGGGTGAGGTACAGGCCGTACACCAGTGGGTACACCACGAGGACGCCGAGCACGACGGCCACCGGGGCGATCATCGCGTAGGCGTACCAGTGCTTGTGGAAGCCGTTCTTCAGCCGCTGGGCCGGGCCGGGTCGCGGTTCCCGCTCACCGCGCCGCTTGCCGGTCGCTCGGTCGATGGCGACTGTCATGGTTCGACACCTTCTGGAGGTTCAAGGAGGTCAAGGAGACTGCCGGGCGGCAGGAGCGGGCCGGTGGCCGCAGGGTCCCCTCCCCCGTGGCAGGGGATCCTGCGGCCACCCGGCGGTCACTTGGAGAAGTCGGGCACCAGCTTGGCGATGGCGGTCTCGGCGTTGCCGAGGCCCTTGTCCAGGGACTCCTTGCCGCCGGCGATCTTGATGAGCTCGTCGTCGAGCGGGCCCCACAGCGAGCTGTACTCCGGCAGCGCCGGGCGCGGCTGGGCGCTGGACAGCACGCCCTGGTAACCGGCGATGCCGGGGTCGGCCTTGACCTTGTCGGTGTAGGCGTCCTCGCGGGTGGGGAGCGTGGAGTTCTTCAGCGCGATGGTCTCCTGCGCCTTGGCCGAGGTCATGAACTTCACGAACTTCAGCGAGGCCTCCTGGTGGGCCTTGTCCGAGCCCGCGTACACGGAGAGGTTGTGGCCGCCGGTCGGGGCGCCCGCCTTGCCGGTGGAGCCGGCCGGGACGGTGGCGATGCCGAGGTTGTCCTTGTCCTTGAAGGCCGAACCCTTGTAGAAGTTCGTGATCTCCCACGGGCCCTGGACGATCGAGGCGACCTTGCCGCTGACGAACGCCTCCTGGATGTGGGCGTAGGCGTCGGCGGTGGTGTCGGCCTTGTGCAGGCCCTTGCCGGAGAAGAGACCCTGCCAGGTGCCGTAGGCCTTCTTGGCCTCGGGCGAGGTGACGGTGATCTTCTTGGCGTCGGCGTCGACCGTGTCGGTGCCCTCGCCGTAGAGGAAGGACTGGGCGTAGTAGGCCTGGGTGGAGCCCCAGTAGCCGTCGACGCCGGTCTTCGCCTTGATGGTGGCGGCGGCCTTCTTCAGGTCGTCCCAGGTCTTGGGTGCTTCGACGCCGGCCTTCTTGTACAGGGCCTTGTTGTAGACGAGGGCGAGGGTGTCCGTGGTGAAGGGGACGCCGTAGGTCTTGCCCTCGTACGTGGCCTGCTCGATCAGGCTGGGCTGGAACTTGGCCTGCTCGGCGAGGGCCTCGGTGCCGTCCAGCGGCGCGAAGAAGCCCTTCTTGGCGAAGGCGGGGGTCCAGCCGACCTCGGAGCGCAGCACGTCGGGGGCGCCCTTGGAACCGGCGGCGGTGTCGAACTTGTTCTGCGCCTGGTCGAAGGGGACGTTGACGTACTTGACCTTGATGCCCTTGTTGGCGGCCTCGAACTCCTTCACCAGGGCCTGGTACGTCGGCGCCTCGTTGGTGGCGTTGGAGGTGTCCCACCAGGTGAGGGTGACCGGGCCGTCGGCCTCGTCGCCGCTGTCGCTTCCGCCGCAGGCCGTCGCCGCCAGGGCGAGGGACGCCACCAGCGCGGTGGCCGCTATGCCACGCCGCATGAGTTCTCCTTGAGGGTGAAGCCCGTTTCGTGCTGCCGACTGCGCCGTTGGCCGCCGGGCGTCGGCGACATTAGCCGCGCTGCAACGAGTTGCGAAAGACCTTGCAGCAAAAAGTTGCAAGGGGTGCGGATGGTTATCCCGCCGTGACCTCTCGTCGATCGCTCCGAGGCCTTGATTTCCGCCTGCTGGGCGGGGAGTCCGGCGGTTGTGCAAGACTCTGCAAGCACTTGCCATCCGTGTCCGTCGGGGGAATCATCCGTTGCGGATCGGACGCCGACCAGGAATCTCGAGGGACCGCGATGACCAAGCCACCCGCAGCGGGCCGTGCGACGGCGCGCACCAGGCGTCCCGTCGGTGTGCAAGGGGAACACCGGCCGCTACAGTCCAGTGCTGTGACCACACGGCTTGCCGACATCGCGTTGCAGGCGGGGGTGAGCGAAGCGACCGTCAGCCGCGTCCTCAACGGCAAGCCGGGCGTCGCCGCCACCACCCGCCAGTCCGTGCTGGCCGCCCTCGACGTACTCGGCTACGAGCGCCCGGTGCGCCTGCGCCAGCGCAGCGAGGGGCTGGTCGGGCTGATCACCCCGGAGCTGGAGAACCCGATCTTCCCGGCCCTGGCGCAGGTCATCGGCCAGGCGCTGACGCGGCAGGGCTACACCCCGGTGCTGGCCACCCAGACTCCGGGCGGCTCGACCGAGGACGAGCTGACCGAGATGCTCGTCGACCGCGGGGTCGCGGGCATCATCTACGTCTCCGGGCTGCACGCCGACACCACCGCCGACATGCAGCGCTACGACCGGCTGCGCGCCCAGGGCGTGCCCTACGTACTGGTCGACGGTTTCTCGCCGAAGGTGCAGGCGCCGTTCATCTCGCCCGACGACCGCGCGGCGATGAGCCTCGCGGTCACGCACCTGGTGTCCCTCGGGCACACCCGCATCGGCCTGGCCCTCGGGCCCAAGCGGTTCGTGCCGGTGCAGCGCAAGATCGAGGGGTTCGTGCGCACGATGCAGGACCAGTTGGGTCTGCGCGCCGACACGGTCGAGTCGGAGCTGGTGCAGCACTCCCTGTACACGCTCGAGGGTGGTCAGGCGGCGGCCACGGCGTTGATCGACCGGAACTGCACGGCCGTGGTGTGCGCCAGCGACATGATGGCGCTGGGTGCGATCCGGGCGGCCCGGCAGCTCGGTCTGGACGTGCCGAAGGACGTCTCCGTGGTGGGCTTCGACGACTCCCCGCTGATCGCCTTCACCGACCCGCCCCTCACCACGATCCGCAAGCCGGTCCCCGCGATGGGGCAGGCCGCCGTGCGCACCCTGCTGGAGGAGATCGGCGGGACGCCCGCGCCGCACAGCGAGTTCGTGTTCATGCCGGAGCTGGTGGTGCGCGGTTCGACCGCTTCGGCCCCCGGGGAACGCGGTCGTTCCTGAGATCCGTGGCCTGATGTCGCCGTAGGACATGCGCCCCGGGCGGGGCCGCGGGATGATCGGTGGAGAAGTCCTTTTCTGGCAGACTTTGCGCCTATGGGTGAAACGACCGTAACGAAGCCGGAGGGCCTGGAAGCGGCCCTCCCGGACCCCGTTGCGGCCGATCCGGGGCGTGGCCCGCTGCGCCGGCTGCGCACCCCGCACCGGCCCCGGTTCTGGTTCGAGATCCTGCTGATCGCGGTGAGTTACTGGACGTACTCGCTCGTCCGCAACGCCGTGCCCGAGCAGAAGGCGGAGGCGCTGCAGAACGCCGACTGGATCTGGCGGGTCGAGCACCATCTGGGCATCGCCGTCGAGGAGTCCGTCAACCACGCGGTGAACTCGGTGCATTGGCTCATCGTCGGGATGAACTACTACTACGCCACGCTGCACTTCATCGTCACGCTGGGTGTGCTGGTGTGGCTGTACCGTCGCCATCCCGGACGGTACGCGGCGACCCGCCTGGTGCTGTTCGCGACCACCGCCGTCGCCCTGGTCGGCTACTACCTGTATCCGCTGGCGCCCCCGCGGCTGATGAACGGCGGCGACTTCATCGACACGGTCATGGTCCACCAGACCTGGGGTTCGATGGCGTCGGGCGATCTGAAGCACATGTCCAACCAGTACGCCGCGATGCCGTCGATGCACATCGGCTGGTCCGTGTGGTGCGGGCTGACGATCTTCGCCCTGGCGTCGGTCCCCTGGGTGCGGGTACTGGGCCTGCTGTACCCGGCGCTGACGCTGGTGGTCATCGTCGCCACGGCCAACCACTTCTGGCTCGACGCGGTCGGCGGCCTGCTGTGCCTGGCCTTCGGGTTCACGGTCGCGCGGCTCTGGTACGGCAGGCAGCCGTACGCGCTGCCGAGGATGGCGCCGGAGCGCGGGCGCGGTGCGTCCCGGCCTTCGGCCCCGGTGGGGCCTCAGCGCGTCCGGGGCGGGCGTCCCTAGCGGGGGGTATCCGGGGCGGGCGTCCTGGCGGAGGGCGTCCTAGCGGTCGGCGACGCCGTAGAACAGTTCCTCCACCACACCGCGTGCCCGGCGTGCCGTGCGGCGGTACGCGTCCAGCATGTCGCCCGCGTGGCCCGGGCCGTAGCCCAGGTACCTGCCCACGGCGGCCAGTTCCCGGGGTTCGGTCGGGAACGTGTCGCCGGCCCGGCCGCGGACCAGCATCACCGCGTTGCGCACGCGGGTCGCGAGGACCCAGGCCTCGTCGAGGGTCGCCGCGTCCTCGTCCGTGATGAGCCCGGCGGCGCGGGCGGCGGCCAGGGCCTCGCGGGTGCGGGTGGTGCGCAGGCCCGGCTCCGTCGATCCGTGCCGCAGTTGCATGAGCTGCACGGTCCACTCCACGTCGGACAGGCCGCCCGGCCCGAGCTTGGCATGCAGCTTGGGGTCGGCGCCGCGCGGCAGCCGCTCCGACTCCATGCGGGCCTTCAGGCGCCGGATCTCGCGCACGGCCTCGTCGGTGAGCCCGTCCGCCGGGTAGCGCAGCGGGTCGATCAGCTCGATGAAGCGGCGGCCCAGGTCCTCGTCGCCCGCGACGGGCTCGGCCCGCAGCAGCGCGTGCGACTCCCAGGTCAGGGCCCACCGGCGGTAGTACGCCTCGTACGAGGTGAGGGTGCGGACCAGCGGGCCGGACTTGCCCTCCGGGCGCAGGTCGGCGTCGATGAGCAGGGGCGGGTCGGCGCTGGGGAGCTGCAGCAGGCGGCGCATCTCGGAGACGACCTTGTTGGCCGCCTGGGACGCCTCCCGCTCTTCGACGCCCTCGCGCGGTTCGTGCACGAACAGCACGTCCGCGTCGGAGCCGTAGCCCAGCTCGTGGCCGCCGAACCGGCCCATGCCGATGATCGCGAACCGGGTGGGCAGGTCCTCGCCCCAGCCGTCCCGCACGACCGCGCGGAGCGTGCCGGCGAGGGTCGCCGCCGTCAGGTCCGACACGGCCGCCCCGACGCGGTCCACCAGGGCTCCCTGGTCGGCCTCGGCGGGCTGCTCCTCGGTGCCGTAGGAGCCGACGATGTCGGCGGCGGCCGTGCGGAACAGCTCGCGGCGGCGCACTCCGCGGGCCGCCGTGACGGCCTGGGCGGCGCCGTCGGCCCGGCGCACGGCGGCGCGTATCTCCTGCTCCAGATGGGCGCGCGAGCGGGGTTCCAGGCCGCCGCCGTCCCCGTCGCCGAGCAGGGCGACCGCCTCCGGGGCGCGCATCAGCAGGTCCGGCGCGAGCCGGCCGGCGGACAGCACCCGGGCGAGGTTCTGCGCGGCGGCGCCCTCGTCCCGTAGCAGCCGCAGGTACCAGGGGGTCTTGCCGAGCGCGTCCGAGACCTTGCGGAAGCCCAGCAGGCCGGCGTCCGGGTCGGCCGAGTCGGCGAACCAGCCGAGCAGCACCGGCAGCAGGGTGCGCTGGATGGCGGCCTTGCGGGTGACGCCGGAGGCCAGCGCCTCCAGGTGACGCAGGGCGGAGGCGGGGTCGGCGTAGCCGAGGGCGACCATGCGCTCCCGGGCCGCCTCGGTGCTCAGCCGGGCCTCGCCGGTCGCGAGCTGGGCGACCGCGTCGAGCAGCGGCCGGTAGAAGAGCTTCTCGTGCAGACGGCGTACGACACCCGCGTGCCGCCGCCACTCGCGGTGCAGATCGGCGACCGGGTCCGCGCGCAGGCCCAGGGAGCGGCCGATGCGGCGCAGCTCGGCCTCGTCCTCGGGGACGAGGTGGGTGCGGCGCAGCCGGAACAGCTGGATGCGGTGCTCCAGGGAGCGCAGGAAGCGGTAGGCCTCGTCGAGCTGGGCCGCGTCGGCCCGGCCGACGTAGCCGCCGGCGGCGAGCGCCTCGAGCGCGTCCAGGGTCGTGCCGCTGCGCAGGGAGGTGTCGGCCCGGCCGTGCACCAGCTGGAGCAGCTGCACGGCGAACTCGACGTCCCTGAGGCCGCCCGGCCCCAGTTTCAGCTGGCGGTCGACCTCGCCGACGGGGATGTTCTCCACGACCCGGCGGCGCATCTTCTGCACGTCGGGCACGAAGTTCTCGCGCTCGGCGGCCTTCCACACCAGCGGCTGGACGGCGGCGACGTACTCCGCGCCGAGGTCGAGGTCGCCGGCCACCGGGCGGGCCTTGAGCAGCGCCTGGAACTCCCAGGTCTTGGCCCAGCGCTGGTAGTAGGCGAGGTGGCTGGACACGGTCCGCACCAGGGGGCCGTTGCGGCCCTCGGGCCGGAGGTTGGCGTCGACCGGCCAGATGGAGCCCTCGACGGTGGTCTCGGAGCAGATCCGCATCATGTGCGAGGCGAGCCGGGTCGCGGCGCGTACGGCCTTGGTCTCGTCGGCTCCCTCGGTGGCCTCGCCGACGAAGATGACGTCCACGTCCGAGACGTAGTTCAGCTCGTGGCCGCCGCACTTGCCCATGGCGATCACCGCGAGGCGGCACAGGGCGGCGTCCTCGGGCGCGGCCGCCTCGGCGATCCCGAGGGCGGCGCGCAGCGTGGCGGTGGCGAGGTCGGCCAGCTCGGCGGCGGATTCGGCGACGCCGGTGGTGCCGCAGACGTCCCGGGCGGCGATGGACAGCAGGCAGCGCCGGTAGGCGACGCGCAGGGAGACCGGGTCGTCCGCCTCCGCGAGGCCGGCCTCGAACTCCTCCACCCCGGGGTGCAGGTCGTACGCCTCGTACATGACGAGAGCCTGCCAGTCGTCCGGGTGCCGGGTGAGGTGGTCGGCCAGGGCCGTGGAGGCGCCGAGGACACCGAGGAGGCGGTCGCGCAGCGGCTTGGAGGAGATCAGCGTGTCGAGCAGTTCCCGGCGGGCGCCGGGGCCGTGCTGGGCCTCCAGCAGCCGGACGAGTCCGAGCAGCGCGAGATCGGGGTCGGCGGTGGCGCCCAGCGCCTCCAGCAGGACCGGGTCGTCGCGCAGCGGCGCGAGCTCGGGACTGTCCAGGAGCCGTTCGGCGGCGGACGCGTCGGTGAAGCCGTGCCGCAGCAGCCGTGTGAAGGTGCTGCTCCTGCGCCCCGGCACCGCCGTCATCCGGGCCTCCCTCGCACTGTTCCTCGGACATGGGTCGGATCAAGGTCGTACCGCTTTGAGCCTAACCGCACAGACCGGGGGAAGCGCCGGGGAGTTCGGCAGGCGGACGGGGGCGGGGCGGGCCGCCGGTGATGTCCCGTCCCTGCGCAGGGCCGGGAAGCCACACGCCTGGCCGCCGGGGCGCGCGGCTACGCGGACCGGCCGTGCGGGGGCAGGCGACGTACGGCGGTCCGGGGCGTTCCGGGGGACGCGAGGCCCCTTTCCGCCACGGCACGGGTCCGGTGGCCGTCCACTCGGTGGCGCCGCCCGGGGTTTTCGGCTTCGGTGAGGGGGAGCCGTTCAGCCGGCGTCAGGCCGGATCCGGTGAGCGGCTGTCTCGAGGCCGGACGAAAGGGTCACGCCATGGACGTCACGCTCGAAGTCATCCCGCTGCCCGTGAGCGACATCGACCGCGCCCGGGACTTCTACCGGGACAAGGTCGGCTTCCACGTGGACATCGACCAGGAGGTCATGCCCGGGATGCGGATCGTCCAGCTGACCCCTCCGGGTTCCGGCTGTTCGATCGCCCTGGGCGAGTCGATCTGGCAGATGACGCCCGGTCCGACCCCGGCCCCGGGCTCCTACCAGGGCCTGCAGCTGTGCGTCGCCGACATCAAGGCGGCCCACGCGGAGCTGGTCGCCCGCGGCCTCGACGTCTCGGAGCCGGTCCAGTACTCCCCGGACGACGGCGCCACGTTCATGCACTTCCAGGACCCGGACGGCAACGGCTGGGCGGTGCAGGAGTACCGGCGCAGGGCCACGGAGCCGCTGCACCAGCTGCTGGCGGATCTGAAGCGGAAGCAGGGCTGAGGCGGGGGCGGGACCGAAGCGGGGGCCCGCGGCGGAAGCAAGCCCGAGGCGGAGGCAGGGCTGAGGCGGAGGCGGAGGCGGAGGCGGAACCGAACTGGGGGCCCGAGGCGGAAGCAGGGCCGTGGGCCCGAGAAGCCGGTCAGGAATCGAGAAGCGCGTCTCGCGGGACGCGCTTAGCGTCGTTGTCATGACTTCCATCGCATCCGTCACCCTCGAGGTGGCCGACCCCGCCGCCGCCGACCGCTTCTACTCCGCCGCCTTCGCTCTGGGCGACCGGCTGCGCCTGCGGGCGTCGGACGCACCGACCTCCGGCTTCCGCGGGTTCACACTGTCGCTCGTGGTCCCCCAGCCGGCCGACGTGGACGCGCTCGCCGACGCGGCCGTGCAGGCCGGTGCGACGACGCTGAAGCCCGCCGCCAGGTCGCTGTGGGGCTACGGAGGCGTCGTCCAGGCCCCGGACGGGACGATCTGGCAGCTCGCGTCGTCGTCGAAGAGGAACACCGGCCCGGCGACCGGACGGGTCGACGACTTCGTGCTGCTGCTCGGCGTCGAGGACGTGAAGGCCAGCAAGCAGTTCTACGTCGATCACGGCCTGGCCGTGGGCAAGAGCTTCGGCTCCAAGTACGTCGAGTTCGCCGCCGACGGCCCCGTGAAGCTGGCCCTCTACAAGCGCCGCGGCCTCGCCAAGGTCGCCGGCGTCTCCCCCGACGGCACCGGCTCCCACCGCCTGACCATCGCCGGCGACGCCGGGTCGTTCACCGACCCGGACGGTTTCGCATGGACGACGACGTCGGAGAACGCGTCGGTGTGAGCGGTGCCGGGGGAGGTCGTCCGGCCCGGGCCGGACGGACCTGTCAGACCTACAGCGCCGGAAGGTTCTTCCGGAGCTCGAACGCGGTCACCTCGGACCGGTACTCCTCCCACTCCTGCCGCTTGTTGCGCAGGAAGAAGTCGAAGACGTGTTCGCCGAGGGTCTCGGCGACGAGGTCGCTGCGTTCCATCAGGGTCAGGGCCTCGCCCAGGTTCTGCGGCAGCGGCTCGATGCCCATCGCGCGGCGCTCCGCGTCGGAGAGGGCCCAGACGTCGTCCTCGGCGCCCGGCGGGAGCTCGTAGCCCTCCTCGATGCCCTTGAGGCCGGCGGCCAGCAGCAGGGCGTAGGCGAGGTAGGGGTTGGCGCCGGAGTCGAGGGAGCGGACCTCGACCCGCGCGGAGCCCGTCTTGCCGGGCTTGTACATGGGGACGCGGACCAGCGCCGAGCGGTTGTTGTGGCCCCAGCAGATGTACGAGGGGGCCTCGCCGCCCGCGCCCGCGGTGCGCTCCGCGCCGCCCCAGATGCGCTTGTAGGAGTTGACCCACTGGTTGGTGACCGCGGAGATCTCCGCGGCGTGCCGCAGCAGGCCCGCGATGAAGGAGCGGCCCACCTTGGAGAGCTGGTACTCCGAGCCGGACTCGTAGAAGGCGTTGCGGTCGCCCTCGAAGAGCGAGAGGTGGGTGTGCATGCCGCTGCCCGGGTGCTCGGAGAAGGGCTTCGGCATGAACGTGGCGTGCACGCCCTGCTCCAGGGCCACCTGCTTCATGACGAGGCGGAACGTCATGACGTTGTCGGCGGTGGACAGCGCGTCGGCGTAGCGGAGGTCGATCTCCTGCTGGCCCGGCGCGCCCTCGTGGTGGGAGAACTCCACCGAGATGCCCATCGACTCCAGCATGGTGATGGCCTGGCGGCGGAAGTCCATGCCGACGTTGGTCGGGGTGTGGTCGAAGTAGCCGGAGTTGTCGGCCGGAGTGGGGCGTGAGCCGTCCAGCGGCCGGTCCTTCAGCAGGAAGAACTCGATCTCCGGGTGGGTGTAGAAGGTGAAGCCCAGGTCGGAGGTGCGGGCGAGGGCCCGCTTGAGCACGTAGCGCGGGTCGGCGAAGGACGGGGAGCCGTCCGGCATGAGGATGTCGCAGAACATCCGGGCCGTGCCCGGGGCCTCCGCGCGCCACGGCAGGATCTGGAAGGTCGACGGGTCCGGCTTGGCGATCATGTCGGACTCGTAGACCCGGGCGAAGCCCTCGATCGCGGAGCCGTCGAAGCCGATGCCCTCGTCGAAGGCCTGCTCCAGCTCGGCCGGGGCCACGGCGACGGACTTGAGGAAGCCCAGCACGTCCGTGAACCACAGGCGTACGAACCGGATGTCGCGCTCCTCCAACGTCCGGAGCACGAACTCCTGCTGCTTGTCCATCTTCCGCTTCCCCATCCTTGCTGGTCAGGCCGCCTTCTCTTCCGTACCACGGGAGGCGGTCGGGCACCTGAGCATCCCACCACACCACCGTTTCGTACGCGTTGCGGACCATGATCGCCCGGCTGATCCGGGGTCGACCGCCTCACGTGCGGCAGGTGAACTGCTCTTCCGCCCATAGTGCCTGCTCGCGCCCGCATTCGTAACGGCCGGTTCCTTCAGTCGCGCCACCCGCCTCGGCGACGACCTTCGCCAGGTGGGTGTACGGCACGTCCATGCCGTTCGGCGAGGGCACCGGCGCAGACCGGTGAAGCTGTCGGTCGGCTGTCGGTGCCGTATCGATTCGGCCCATTCCCGCGGCTGCCCTACGGGGCGCCCCGTCTCCCCCACTACGATCACTCCACCCGACCGTCACTTTTCCCACGAAGGACACCTCATGGGCTCCGCCAACAAGAGCAGCACGGCACGCAAGGCGCGAATAGAGGAGATGCGGCGCGCCGAGCAGGCCCGTGAGCGCCGCAACCGGGTCCTCACCATCGCGGCCAGTGTGGTGATCGTGGCCGGGCTCGTGGCCGGCGGTGTCGTGCTGGTGCGGTCCCAGGACGACAAGGGCAGTGACACCGCGGCTACGGGCGACTCGTCGGGCAAGGGCACTTTCGTGACGGGCAAGGACGGCGTGAAGACGTGGGAGGGGAAGCTGTCCCGCAACCACGTCACCAAGGCCGTGAAGTACGCCTCCGAACCGCCGGTCGGCGGTGATCACAACCCGGTCTGGATGAACTGCAACGGCGACGTCTACACCGAGCCGCTGAAGAACACCAACGCCGTGCACTCGCTGGAGCACGGCGCGGTGTGGGTGACGTACAACGCCGACGCGAAGAAGGCCGACGTCGACGCGCTCGCGGCGAAGGTGAAGAAGACCCCGTACACGCTGATGAGCCCGATGGACGACCAGAAGGACCCGATCATGCTCTCGGCGTGGGGCCACCAGCGCACGGTGACGAGCGCGAAGGACCCGAACGTGGACGCGTTCTTCGAGAAGTTCGTCCAGGGCGAGCAGACCCCCGAGCCGGGGGCCGCCTGCACGAACGGGCTGTCCAAGTGAGGCATGTCGGCCTGATCGCCGGGGCCGCGGCGGCGGCGCTCGTCGCCGCCGGTGCGATCACCTACGCCGTCGCCGGGGACGACGGCGGCAGCCGGACGCCGTCCGCCGAGTCCGCGGACGCCGGGTTCGCGCGGGACATGGCGGTGCACCACCAGCAGGCCGTGGAGATGTCGTACATCGTGCGCGACCGCACGAAGGACGAGGAGGTCCGGCGGCTGGCGTACGACATCGCGCAGACGCAGGCCAACCAGCGCGGCATGATGCTGGGCTGGCTGGATCTGTGGGGTCTGCCCAAGGTGTCCGCCGAACCGCCCATGACCTGGATGGACATGGGCGGCATGGCCTCCGGCAAGGACGGCGCGCTGATGCCGGGCATGGCGACCAACTCCGAGATGAAGAAGCTCGGCGAGCTCGACGGGAAGCAGGCGGAGGTCTTCTACCTGCAGCTGATGACGGACCACCACAAGGGCGGCATCCACATGGCCGAGGGCTGTGTGGAGCGGTGCGCGGTCGGGGTGGAGAAGCGGCTCGCCCAGGGCATGGTGGACGCGCAGCAGTCGGAGATCTCCTTGATGGCGGACATGCTCAAGGAGCGGGGCGCGGCGGCGCGGTCGTAGCGGCACCGGGCACGTAAGCCTCAAATCGCCCCCCGTCGCTGCCTCTTGAACTCTTCTTGGCCTGCGTGGGGCGGTTCTTGGGCTGCTCCATTCCCTGGCATGAACGGTTCATCGCGAGAGTGGCGGCCGTCGAGTGATCCACTCACGACGAACCGCAGGGGGTTCCATGAGATCCAACCGCGCCACCGTGCGCGCCGGGGTGAGTCTGGCAGCGACACTGCCGATGCTCGCCGGTGCGCTGGCGCTCGGCATACCCGCGGCCCACGCCGCCGACCACCCGGCCCGCGACCTGCTGGCCGGGACCCGGCCCGCGTGGGCCACCGCCAGGGCGGACAAGGGCGCCACCTCCGACGCCACCCGGGTGACGGCCCGGGTCTACCTCACCGGCAGGAACGCCGCGGGCCTGGCCGCCTACGCCAAGGCCGTCTCCGACCCGCACTCGGCCTCGTACGGCAAGTACCTGACGGCCAAGCAGGCGCGGGCCCGCTTCGGTGCCACGAAGGCCCAGGTGGCGGCCGTGAAGTCCTGGCTGACGGCGGCCGGCCTGAAGGTCACCGGCGTCACGCAGCACTACGTCTCCGTCAGCGGTGACGTGGCCGCCGCCGAGAAGGCGTTCGGCACCCAGCTGCACAACTTCGCCAAGGGCTCGAAGACCTACCGCGCCCCGGCGAGCACCGCCTCCGTGCCGCAGGGCCTGGCCGACGCCGTCCTGACCGTGACCGGGCTGGACAACGCGCCGCACATGGCCACGCACGACGATCAGCTGCCGCCGCCGGACACCGTGTTCCGCAACGCCGGGCCGTTCTCCTCGTACTACGGCTCCACCACCGCGAGCACGCTCCCGAGCGCCTACGGCAAGAAGATCCCGTACGCCGTGAAGGGCTACACGGGCAAGCAGCTGCGGGCCGCCTACGGGGCGGGCACACGCACCGGCAAGGGCGTCCGGGTCGCCATCACGGACGCGTACGCCTCCCCGACGATCGCCTACGACGCCGGCACCTACGCCAAGCGCAACGGCGACGCGGCGTGGAAGACCGGCCAGCTCCAGCAGGTCACGCCCAAGAAGTACACGGACACCGAGGACTGCTCGGCCTCCGGCTGGTACGGCGAGGAGACCCTGGACGTCGAGGCCGTGCACGCGGTCGCACCCGCCGCGGACGTCACGTACGTCGGCGCCGCCTCCTGCAACGACGACGACCTGCTCGACGCGCTCGGCAAGGTCGTCGACAAGCACCTGGCCGACATCGTCTCCAACTCCTGGGGCGAGGTCGAGGCCGTGCAGACCCCGGACCTCGCGGCCGCCTACGACCAGGTCTTCCAGCTGGGCGCGGTCGAGGGCATCGGCTTCTACTTCTCCTCCGGCGACGACGGCGACGAGGTCGCGAGCTCCGGGACCAAGCAGGTCGACTCCCCCGCGAACTCGGCGTGGGTCACCGCTGTCGGCGGCACCTCGCTGGCCGTCGGCAAGAACGACACGTACCTGTGGGAGACCGGCTGGGGCACCGACAAGGCGAACCTGTCGGCCGACGGCAAGAGCTGGACCGACTTCCCCGGCGCGTTCACCTCGGGCGCGGGCGGCGGCACCAGCAAGACGGTCGCCGAGCCCTCCTACCAGCAGGGCGTCGTGCCGGACGCGCTGGCGAAGGCCAACGGCGCATCGGGCAACCGGGTCGTCCCGGACATCGCGGCGATCGCCGACCCGAACACCGGTTTCCTGGTGGGGCAGACGCAGACCCTCCCCGACGGGACGAAGCAGGCCTACAGCGAGTACCGCATCGGCGGCACCTCGCTCGCCGCTCCGACCATCGCGGCCGTCCAGGCCCTGGCCCAGGAGGCCCGCGGCAAGGCGATCGGCTTCGCCAACCCGGTGATCTACTCGAAGTACGGCTCGAAGGTCTACCACGACGTCACCGACAACCCGACGGGCTCCGGCCTCGCCGTGGCCCGGGTCGACTTCGTGAACGGCTACGACGCCACCGGCGGCCTGTCCACGTCCGTGCGCAGCCTCGGCAAGGACAGCTCGCTCGCGGCCGTGAAGGGCTACGACGACGTGACCGGCGTGGGCTCCCCCGCGAACGGCTACGTCGAGTCGTACCGGCGGCCCTGAGCCGGGGGCGGCGCCGGTGGGACTCCCGTCGGCGCCGCTGACCTTCCCCGGCCGTCGCTGACGTCCGCTGACGTCCGCCGACCTCCGCAAGGGGACATGGGGTGGTGTGGGATGACCCACACCACCCCATTGTGTCGCAGTGACGATTACACTGGTCGGCGTGCCTCAACTACGTCTCGCCCTGAACCAGATCGACGCCGGCGTGGGCGACCTCGCCGGTAACACCGAGTCGATCGTCCGCTGGACCCGGCACTCCGCCGAACAGGGAGCGCATCTCGTCGCGTTCCCGGAGATGGTGCTGACCGGGTATCCCGTCGAGGACCTGGCGCTCAGGTCGTCCTTCGTCGAGGCCTCTCGCGCGGCGCTGCGCGCTCTCGCCGCGCGCTTGGCCGAGGAGGGCTTCGGAGAGCTGCCGGTGATCGTCGGCTACCTCGACCGCAGCGCGACCGCCCAGCCGAAGTACGGCCAGCCGGCCGGCGCGCCGCAGAACGCCGGGGCGGTGCTGCACCGCGGCGAGGTGGTGCTGAACTTCGCCAAGCACCACCTGCCGAACTACGGCGTCTTCGACGAGTTCCGCTACTTCGTGCCCGGCGACAGCATGCCGGTGCTGCGGGTGCACGGTGTGGACGTCGCCCTGGCCATCTGCGAGGACCTCTGGCAGGACGGCGGCCGTGTCCCCGCCGCCCGTTCGGCGCAGGCGGGCCTGCTGGTGTCCATCAACGCCTCCCCCTATGAGCGCAACAAGGACGACACGCGCCTGGAGCTGGTCCGCAAGCGGGCCCAGGAGGCCGGCTGCACCACGGCGTACCTGGCCATGATCGGCGGCCAGGACGAGCTGGTGTTCGACGGCGACTCGATCGTGGTCGACAAGGACGGCGAGGTCGTGGCGCGGGCCCCCCAGTTCTCCGAAGGCTGCGTGGTCCTGGACCTGGACCTCCCGGCGGCGTCCCCCGACGCCCCCACGGGCGTGGTCGACGACGGTCTGCGCATCGACCGCGTGGTGCTCTCGGAGGAGCCCCTGCCCGCGTACGAGCCCGAGCTCACGGGCGGTTACGCGGACCGGCTGGACGACGACGAGGAGGTCTACTCGGCGCTGGTCGTGGGCCTGCGGGCGTATGTCGCGAAGAACGGCTTCACCTCGGTCCTGATCGGCCTGTCCGGCGGCATCGACTCGGCGCTGGTCGCCGCGATCGCGTGCGACGCGGTGGGCGCGCAGAACGTGTACGGCGTGTCGATGCCGTCGAAGTACTCCTCGGACCACTCCAAGGACGACGCGGCCGAACTGGCCCGTCGCACGGGCCTGAACTACCGGACCGTCGCCATCGAGCCGATGTTCGACGCGTACATGGGCGCGCTGGGCCTGACGGGTCTGGCGGAGGAGAACCTCCAGTCGCGCCTGCGCGGCACGCTGCTCATGGCGATCTCCAACCAGGAGGGCCACATCGTCCTGGCCCCCGGCAACAAGTCGGAACTGGCGGTCGGCTACTCGACGCTGTACGGCGACTCGGTCGGGGCGTACGGCCCGATCAAGGACGTGTACAAGACGTCGGTCTTCCGTCTGGCCGAGTGGCGCAATCGGGCCGCCCGGGAGCGCGGCCAGACCCCGCCGATCCCGGAGAACTCGATCTCCAAGCCCCCGAGCGCGGAACTGCGCCCGGGTCAGGTCGACACGGACTCGCTGCCCGACTACCCGGTGCTGGACGCGCTCCTGGAGCTGTACGTCGACCGGGACCGGGGCGCGGACGAGATCGTGGCGGCCGGGTTCGACGCGGAGCTGGTCGCGAAGACGCTGCGCATGGTCGACACGGCCGAGTACAAGCGGCGCCAGTACCCGCCGGGCACGAAGATCTCCCCGAAGGGCTTCGGCAAGGACCGCCGACTGCCGATCACGAACGGATGGCGGGAGTCGCTCTGACGGACCAGGGTCGTCAGGGACGGCCACGGGCCCGGCGACCCGGGCGCGGCGGTCTCCGGCACCTCGGGGTGCGGGAGACCGCCGCGCCCGCCGCGACCCGACCTCCACCACCTGTACCCGGGAGTCCGCCATGAGGATCCATCTGACCAGTGTCTTCGTCGACGACCAGACCACGGCCTTGCGCTTCTACACCGAGGTCCTCGGCTTCGTGAAGAAACACGACGTCCCGGTGGGCGGGACCGACCGCTGGCTGACGGTCGTGTCCCCCGAGAACCCCGGCGGTACGGAGCTGCTGCTGGAGCCCGCCGGTCACCCTGCCGTCAAGCCCTACCGCGACGCGCTCGCGGCCGACGGCATCCCGGTCGCCCAGTTCGCCGTCGACGACGTCCGCGCCGAGTACGAGCGCCTCAGCGACCGCGGCGTCCGCTTCACCCAGGAGCCCCTGGACATGGGCCCCATCACCACGGCGGTCCTCGACGACACCTGCGGCAACCTGATCCAGATCGCCACCCGGCCGCAGGAGTGAGCAGTCCTGCGGCGCGCACGGCGGTTTGGCCTGACTCGGCCGGTCTGCCGACGCCCTGACAGGAGGTCACGTAGCGTCGACCCCACCGTGGAGGGGGTTGATCATGAGTGAGCGGGTTGTTCCGGCGCGTGTGCTGGCCGCCGAGCGCATCGCCGTCGAGGCGGGGTTCACGAAGAGCTGCGTCCGGGAGGTCGGCAGGCTGTTGCGGACGGCCGCCGCCGCCAAACCCGGCGGGGTCGTCGCCGAGAGCGGCACCGGGTCGGGCGTGGGGACCGCCTGGCTGCACAGCGGCCTCGGGGACGGTGCGCGGCTCGTCACCGTGGAACGGGACGAGGAGCTGGCCCGTCGCGCGGCCGGGGTGTTCGCCGACGACAGCCGCGTCAGTGTGCTGACCGGCGACTGGCGGCTGCTCGAACGGCACGCACCCTTCGACGTGTTCTTCTGCGACGGCGGCGGCAAGCGGGACGACCCGCGCAGGGTCGTCGAGTTGCTCGCCCCCGGCGGGATCCTCGTCCTTGACGACTTCACCCCGTCGCAGCAGTGGCCGCCCCGGTTCGAGGGCGAGGTGGACGAGCTGCGCCTGTTCTACCTCACCCATCCGGACCTGGACGCGACCGAGGTCCTCACCACTCCCGTCAGTTCGGCGGTCGTCGCCGCGCGGCGGCAAGCGCCGCGGTAGACGACAGGCGGCGGCCCCGTGGGTCTGGCCACGAGGCCGCCGCCTGACGGAAAACCGCAGCCCGTGGGAAGCGGTCCCACGGGCTGGTGTGTGCCGGAAGTCGTCAGTGGTGCACGACTTCCGCCTCCTGCGGGAGGTGGGTCGCCACGATCCGCTCGCGGCCGGGGGCCGGCAGCCGGCGGCGGTCCACCGCGTAGGCCAGCGACGCCACGGCCAGGCCGAGGACGGCCAGGGCCACGCCGGCCAGGGCCGGGGAGGTGACGCCGAAGCCCGCGGCCAGGGCGAGACCGCCGATCCATGCGCCGCCGGCGTTGGCCAGATTGAAGGCGGCCTGGTTGGCCGAGGAGGCCAGGGACGGGGCCGAGGAGGCCTTCTCCATGACCATGAGCTGGAGCGGGGAGCCGGTGGCGAAGGCGGTCAGGCCGAGCAGGATCACGGCGACGGCGGCCGTGACCTCCGTGCGCATCAGCAGCGGGAACAGCGACAGGACCACCACCAGCGAGGCGAGGCAGCCGAACAGCGTGCCGCGCAGGGAGTGATCGGCCAGCCGGCCGCCCAGCAGGTTGCCGGCGGTCGCGCCGACGCCGAACAGGGCCAGCAGCAGGGTGACGCTGGTGTCGGCGTAGCCGGCGGCGTCCGTGAGCATCGGTGTGATGTAGCTGTAGGCCGAGAAGAGCGCACCGAAGCCCGCGACGGTCGTGCCGAGCGACAGCCAGACCGGCAGGGAGCTCAGGGCGGCGAGTTCACCGCGCAGGCCCTTGGCGGTGACGTGCTCGTGGTCCTGCGGGATGAGGAGCGCGAGCGCGGCGATGGCCACCAGGCCGATGGCGCTGACGCCGAGGAAGGTCGCCCTCCAGCCGAGGTGCTGACCCATCAGGGTCGCGACCGGCACGCCCAAGACGTTCGCGATCGTCAGACCGAGGAACATGAGGGAGACCGAGCGCGCCTTGCGTTCGGGGGCCACCATGTTCGTCGCGACGACGGCGCCCACGCCGAAGAAGGCGCCGTGCGGCAGACCGCTCAGGAAGCGGGCGGCCAGCAGCCAGCCGTTGTCCGGCGCGAGGGCCGACAGGGCGTTGCCCACGACGAAGAGTCCCATCAGGCCGGTCAGAACCGTGCGCCGGGACATCTTGGCGGTGACCGCGGCCAGCAGCGGGGCGCCGATGACGACGCCCAGCGCGTACGCCGACACCAGATGGCCGGCGCTGGGTATCGAGATGTTCAGGTCGTTCGCGACGTCGGGCAGCAGCCCCATCATCACGAACTCGGTCGTACCGATGCCGAAGGCGCCCACGGCAAGGGCGAGCAGGGCCAGGGGCATGAAAAGAGCCTTTCGAGACTTGCTTGGAGATCCGTACGCGTATGTTCAAGTACGGAACAAAGTCTCGCAGGCGCACTATTCCACGTGGTGACGCCTCCAGCGGGGTTTTCTGGCCGTACTGCCCTGACCAGCGGTTTTCAGGAACCGCTTGTGGTGACACTCACACGGGCCGCGACCGGCAGGTGGTCGCTGCCCGTCTGCGGGAGGGTCCACGAGCTCTCCGGCTTCAGGCCCCGGACCATGATCTGGTCGATGCGCGCCATCGGGAACGACGCGGGCCAGCTGAAGCCGAAGCCGTTGCCGGCCGCACCCTGCGTGGAACGCATCTGCGAGGTGACGGCGTTGAGCGCACGGTCGTTCATCGTGCCGTTCAGGTCGCCGAGCAGGACCACGTTCTTCAGCGGTTCGCGGGCGATGGCCTCGCCGAGGTAGTCGGCGCTGCGGTCGCGCTGCCGGGCCGTGAAACCGGCCTCCATCTTCACGCGCACGGACGGCAGATGGGCGACGTAGACCGCGACCTGCCCGGCCGGGGCGGTCACGGTGGCGCGCATCGCGCGGGTCCAGCCCATGTCGAGGTCGACGTCCCGCACGCCGCTCAGCGGGTACTTGCTCCACACCCCGACCGTGCCCTGCACCGAGTGGTAGCGGTACGTCGACGCCAGCGCCTTCTCGTACGTGGGGACCGCGGCCGGCGTCAGCTCCTCCAGGGCCAGCACGTCCGCGCCGGAGGCGGCCACGTCACGGGCGGTGCCGGCCGGGTCCGGGTTCTCGGCGTTGACGTTGTGCGTGACCACCGTGAGGTCGCCGCCGGTGGCGGTCTTGTCGCTGAGCTGGCCGCCGAAGAGGTTCAGCCAGACCACGGACGGCAGCAGGACCGCGATCAGCGCGGTCGCGGACCTGCGGACCAGGGCGAGGACGAGCAGCACGGGGACGAGCAGGCCCAGCCAGGGCAGGAACGTCTCGACGAGGCTGCCCAGGTTGCCGATCGTGTTCGGGATGCGCGAGTGCAGCACCATGACCAGGGCCAGCAGCACCGCGCCCGCGGCGACGAACAGTCCGCGCCGCCAGATCCGCGGATCGCCGCGCCAGGAGCCCGCCAGCCGGTCGAACAGGCGCCGAAGCCGGGCTCCCCGGTGCTCGGGCCCCGAGCCGCCGTTGTCCGTCTCCGTCATGTACGCCTGCTGCGCCATACCGTCGCCTCACTGCCTGCCGTGCACACCATCGCCCCCGTGTCCTTACGACCCTAGGGGATGATCCGTTCCGTTCCCGTCGTCCCTCGACGGCCGTACGGGGGCGATGACGATCGAGTGCCCGCGACGAGTTCCGATCAGCCCCGCGAAAGCGCCCTCTGTGACGAAACGCGCACACTGTTGCGGCGGCAGGCGGCGTCGCGTCGCGGCACTAGGACTCCTGGGACACCGAACTGACAGAGGGTGAGCTGCCGGGCCGCAGCCCTTCGAGCAGGGTGTCGACGACCTGCTCGGCGAGGTCGTCGGGGAGGTCGGCGTCGGTGTGCAGCACGGCGCGCAACAGCATCGGCCCGACGAACAGGTCGTTCAGCAGTTCCAGGTCGAGGTCCGTGCGCAGTTCGCCGTTGCGCTGTCCGCGGCTGAGGACCTCCAGGCCGAGCCGGCGGCGCGGGGCGACGACGGTGGAGTGGTACGCCGCCCACAGTTTGGGGCTGCTCTTCATCTGGGCCTGGACGCTGTGCAGGATCGCCGAGGAGCGGTTGGCCAGGCCGCGCCGGCGCACCTGCTCCAGCAGGACCACGAGGTCGTCGCGCATGGAGGTGCCCGGGAGCGGCGGGTCGGGGAGTTCGGCGGCGCGCACGACGTCGACGAAGAGCTCCTCCTTGCCGCTCCAGCGGCGGTAGATGGTGGCCTTGCCGACGCCCGCGGTGCGGGCGATGCGCTCGATGGACAGGTCCGCGAGGGGGACGCCCTCCTCCAGGAGCTGCATCACGCCCTCGATGATGGCGCGCTCGACGGCCTCGCTTCTCGGACGCCCCCTCGTGGGACCGTCGTGCGGGGGGTGCCGTTCGGCGAGGCTCACGTCGCTGCTTCCTTTCCTGACTCTGCGGCCGCTGCGTGCCGCGCGGGAGATGAATTCTCCCCGCGCCTACGACCTGGTGTGCGACAGCTCCTGGTCGCCCTCGGCCTCCTGGGCCGCCGGCGGCCTGCCCGGCAGGAACAGCGCCACGACGACCGCGCCGAGCACGGCGACGCCCGCGCCCCACAGGGCGGTGATGTGCATCGCGTGCAGGAACGCGTCGTGGGCCGGGGTGACCAGGGACGCGCCCCGCGGGCCCAGCTTGTCCGCGATGCCGAGCGTGGCCTCGATGGACTCCCCCGCGGTGTGCCGCAGCGCCGGGGGCAGGGCGCCGAGCTTGTCCTCGATGCCCGTGCGGTACGCCGTGGACAGCACCGAGCCGAGGACGGCGATGCCGAGGGCGCCGCCGAGCTGCCGGAAGGTGTTGCTGAGCGCGGAGGCGGAGCCGGCCTTCTCGCGGGGCAGGGCCTGCATGATGACGACGCTGACCGGCGTCATGATGTGCGCCATGCCGGTGCCCATCAGGAAGAAGATCACTTCCAGGATCCAGATGGGGGTGTCGGCGTCCAGGGCGGCGAAGGCGGCCAGCATGGCGGCGATGACGAGCAGACCGGCCGTCGTCGTGGCCTTGTTGCCGATGCGGTCCACCACCAGCCGGGCGCGCGGCGCGAAGATCATCTGCGCTGCGGCCAGCGGCAGCATGAGCAGACCGGTCTGCAGCGGCGAGTAGCCGCGCACGCTCTGGGTGTAGAAGACGGAGAAGAAGGTCACGCCCATCAGGGCGAAGAAGACCAGCGCGATGGCGGCGATGGCGGCCGAGAAGACCTTGTTCTTGAAGTACGTGACGTCTATCGACGGGTGGTCGCTGCGCTTCTCGAACACGACGAACGCGACGAGTACGGCGAGACCGGCGCCGATGGTGGACAGCACGGTGGCGTCGGTGAAGTCGGCGAGCTGGCCGCCCTTGATGATGCCGTAGACGAGCAGGACCAGGCCGACGACGGACAGCACCACGCCGACGGGGTCGACCCGGCCGGGCTTCGGGTCGCGCGAGTCGGGCACCAGCCAGAACATCAGCGCGAGGGCGAGCAGCACGATCGGCACGTTGATGAGGAAGACCGAGCCCCACCAGAAGTGGTCGAGCAGCACGCCGCCGGTGATCGGGCCGATGGCGATGGCGAGTCCGACGCCGCCCGCCCAGATGCCGATGGCCTTCGGCTGCTCCTCGCGCTCGAAGACGTTCATGAGGACGGCGAGGGTGGCGGGCATCACGAACGCGGCGCCCAGGCCCATCACCGCACGGAAGGCGATCAGCTGGGCGGGTGAACCGGAGAAGGCGGCGAGCGCCGAGCCGATGCCGAACACCGCGAGGCCGCCGAGGAGCACCTTCTTGCGGCCCAGCCGGTCACCGAGCAGCCCGGCGGTGAACAGCAGGCCCGCGAAGACGAGGGTGTAGGCGTTGATCGCCCACTCCAGCTCGCTCTGCGTGGCGCCCAGGCCGGTGGGGGCCGGGGTGGAGATCGTCTTGATGGCGACGTTCAGGATCGAGTTGTCCAGGACGACGATCAGCAGGCTCAGCATCAGAACGCCGAGGATCGCCCAGCGGCGCCGGTGCACCGCTTCCGGTACGCGCGGGCCGGTGGGGGCGGCCGGATCGGCAGGAGTAGTCATGGAGGCGAGCCTAGAACCATTTCGATACGAGACCGTCTCGTATCGGAACTCTCTTACCGAGATCTTACGTGGCTCACGCGTTCCCGGCTTCGGGCGCCGGCCCCGGGCTTCGGGCGCCGGGGGCGGAACTCACAGGGGCTCCCCTAGCCCTCGTTGGCACGAGGTGCCACCATGGACGTGGTCCGGGGACGCCGTCAGGGCGCCTCGAGATGACGTGTTAGGAGCCGTGCCATGACGCAGCTTCCGGCTGCCCAGACTGCTCAGAAGAAGCCCTCCGACGGCGGTAGGGCGCTGTACGGGGGCAAGGGCACCCGCCGTATCACCGTGCGCGACATCGCCGCCGCCAAGGAGCGCGGCGAGAAGTGGCCGATGCTCACCGCGTACGACGCGATGACCGCGTCCGTGTTCGACGAGGCCGGGATCCCGGTGATGCTCGTCGGCGACTCGGCGGGCAACTGCCACCTCGGGTACGAGACGACCGTGCCCGTCACCCTCGACGAGATGACGATGCTGTCGGCGGCGGTCGTACGGGGCACCTCCCGCGCGCTGATCGTCGGCGACCTGCCCTTCGGCTCCTACCAGGAGGGTCCGGTGCAGGCGCTGCGCTCGGCGACCCGGCTGGTGAAGGAGGCGGGCGTGCAGGCCGTGAAGCTGGAGGGTGGCGAGCGGTCGCACGAACAGATCCGGCTGCTCGTCGAGTCCGGCATCCCGGTCATGGCCCACATCGGGCTGACCCCGCAGTCGGTCAACGCGATGGGCTACCGCGTGCAGGGGCGGGGCGAGGAGGCGGCCCAGCAGCTGCTGCGGGACGCCAAGGCCGTGCAGGACGCGGGCGCATTCGCGGTGGTGCTGGAGCTGGTTCCCGCGGAGCTGGCCGCCGAGGTGACGCGGGTGCTGCACATCCCGACCGTCGGCATCGGGGCGGGCCCCGAGACCGACGCGCAGGTGCTGGTGTGGACCGACATGCTCGGCCTGACCGGCGGGCGGGTGCCGAAGTTCGTGAAGCAGTACGCCAACCTGCGTGAGGTCATGGGTGACGCGGTGAAGGCGTTCGCCGACGAGGTCGTCGGCGGGACGTTCCCGCAGGAGGAGAACTCCGTCCACTAGGACCACTGCCGCACCACCCCGGACGGCCCGCCGATCTTCCCCCGTCGGCGGGCCGTCTCTCCTTTGTGCGCCTGAGCCGGCGCCGCTCTCGCGGAGGTGGTTGCTGCCATCGTGGTTCCTCAGTTCATGGTTGCGGTGGTCGTCGATTGATGGTTGCGGTGGTCGTCGTCGAGGTGTCGGTGGCTTGTCGGTGGTTTGTCGGTGGGGGCTGCGAGTGTCTGTCCCATGACGCGAATCGACACACAGACCAGCGGCGCCGCTGTGACCGTGCGGGGGCTGGTGAAGCACTACGGGGAGACCAAGGCTCTGGACGGGGTCGACCTGGAGGTGCGGGAGGGCACCGTGATGGGGGTGCTCGGGCCGAACGGGGCCGGGAAGACCACCCTCGTGCGGATCCTGTCCACGCTCCTGGCGCCCGACTCGGGGCAGGCCACCGTGGCCGGGTACGACGTCGTACGGCAGCCGCGGCAGCTGCGGCGGGTGATAGGGCTCACGGGCCAGTACGCCTCCGTGGACGAGAAGCTCTCGGGCTGGGAGAACCTGTACATGATCGGGCGGCTGCTCGATCTGCCCCGCAAGGAGGCCCGTACCCGTGCCGACGGGCTGCTGGAGCGCTTCTCGCTGACCGAGGCGGCCAAGCGGCCGGCGGCGACGTACTCCGGCGGAATGCGGCGGCGGCTGGACCTGGCCGCGTCGATGATCGGCCGGCCGGCCGTGCTCTTCCTCGACGAGCCGACCACCGGACTCGACCCGCGCACCCGCAACGAGGTGTGGGACGAGGTCAAGCGCATGGTCGGCGACGGGGTCACCGTACTGCTCACCACCCAGTACATGGAGGAGGCCGAGCAGCTCGCCTCCGAGCTGACGGTCGTCGACCGCGGCCAGGTCATCGCCGGGGGCGGGATCGAGGCGCTGAAGGCGAAGGTCGGCGGCCGGGCGCTGCGGATCCGCCCGGCGGACCCCACCCACCTGCGGCCCCTCGCCGGCGCACTGGACGAGCTGGGGATCACCGGGCTCGCCACCACGACCGTCGACACCGACCGGGGCGACGTCCTCGTGCCGATCCTCAGCGACGAGCAGCTGACGGCCGTGGTCGGCGCCGTCACGGCGCGCGGGATCACGCTCTCCTCCATCACCACCGAACTGCCCAGCCTGGACGAGGTGTTCCTGTCCCTCACCGGCCACCGTGCCAGTGCCCCGCAGGACGCCGTGCCCGCCGAAGACCTTCAGGAGGCCGCCGTATGAGCGCCGTCACCGTCAACGACGCCGCCGCGGACGCCCGTATCCCGCTGCGCAGCCATCTGCGCCACACCGGGGCCCTGATCCGCCGCAACCTGCTGTGGATCCGCAAGGACCCGGAGTCGATGGCCGACGCGCTGCTGATGCCGGTCATCTTCACCCTGCTGTTCGTGTACGTCTTCGGCGGCTCGATCGGGCAGGCGCTGGGCGGCGGGCAGGACCAGTACGTGCAGTACGTGATCCCCGGCATGATCGCGATGATGAGCATGACGCTGTCCCAGGGCGTCGGCACCGGCTTCAGCCAGGACTTCAACTCCGGTGTCATGGACCGGTTCCGGTCCCTGCCCATCGGGCGCGGGTCGGTCCTGTTCGCGAAGATCTCCGTGGAGCTGCTGCGGATGCTGTTCGCGACCACCGTGCTGATGGTCGTCTCCGTGGCGGTCGGGTTCGACATCCACAACTGGCCCGGGCTGTTCGCGGCCGTGGCCCTGTCCACCGCGTTCGCCTCGTCGATCATGTGGGTGTTCCTCACCCTGGGCGTGATCCTGAAGAACGCGCAGTCCGTGCAGGCGATGGGCTTCCTGGTGCTGTTCCCGCTGCAGTTCGGCTCGTCGATCTTCGCGCCGACGACGTCGATGCCGGGCTGGCTGCAGGCCTTCACCGACTACAACCCGCTGTCCACGCTCGCCGACGCCGCGCGCGGCCTGATGGTGGGAGGGCCCGTCGCCCACGACCTGTGGGTGACGCTCGGCTGGTCGGTGGCGATCACCGCGGTGATGGCGCCGGTCGCGATCCACAAGTTCCGCACCAAGACCTGACCGGGCGGACCGGCCCGATCCGCGTCAGATCAAGGCGGCGGCCTCCTCTGGGGAGAGGCCGCCGCCCTGCGCGTACGCGGACTCGTACGCCGCGTCGCCGAGGACCGCACGCGCCCTTCGTTCCGCCCGCTCGCGGGCGTCGCGCTCCTGCCGTAGGGCGACGTGGCCGGGCGGCAGCAGGGCGTCCGCGGCGCCGAGGCAGCGGGCCGCGTCCGCGGCGCGGCGCCCGCCGTCGTGGGCGGCCAGGGCTCCGGCCGCGACGGTCAGGTAGACGGCCCGCATATAGGGGGCGATGGCCGCCGACAGCGGGTCGGCCGCACGCTCCAGGGCCCAGCGGACCCGCTCCAGGCACTCGTCGTAGCGTTCCTCGACGGCGTCCAGCCAGGCCTCCGCGCCGAGGATGAACGCGTCGAAGACGACGAAGTGGGCGATCCGGAAGTCCTGCCGCAGCCGCCGCAGTTGCTCGCGGGCCTCGGTGAGACGGCCCGTCATGCCGAGCCGGCCGGCGAGGAACAGCCGGGCGGCGGGCATGGCCTCGCTGTGCGAGTCCTCGCGCTGGGCGATCACCTCGCGCAGCAGCCGCTCACCGCGTTCACCGTCACCCGCCTCCAGCAGCGCGCTGCCCAGCCGGGCGCTGAGCACCGCCGCCTGGGCGCGGGCGCCGAGGTGCTCGGCGTGCGCGACGGCCGCCTCGTAGTCGGCGGCGGCCAGGGCGTAGTGGCCCTTGCGTTCGTGGGCCTCGGCGCGGGCGGAGAGCGCCTCCGCGGTGCCCCAGGCGTCACCGATGCGCCGGTAGATCTCCAGCGCCTCGTCGGCGTCACGGGCCGCGTCGCCCGCCCAGTCGGTGCGGTTGGCGAGGAAGTTGGCCCGCATCTGCAGGCCGGAGGCCAGCTCCCAGTCGAAGCCCGGGGTGTCACGGCAGGTCCGGATGAAGTCGTCCATGATGACGCGCAGCCGGTCCATGTCGCCGGTCAGCATCACGGCGAAGAACCAGAGCAGGCCGGGCATGCGGCAGTTCTGCGGCAGGCCGGGCTCGTAGGTGGCGGCGATGGTCCGCAGCTTCTGCTGGGCCCGGTCGTTCTGCCAGGCGTCCAGCTCGGTGTCCATGCAGGCCAGATGGGCGAGGTGGATACCACGCCGGGCCTCCCACAGGACCTCCCCGGTCATCGGGGGCGGAACGTCGGTGCAGCGCTGCCACACCGCGGTGGCGGGGCGGACGGGCTCGGTGAAGGGGTCGGGGCCGAGCGACATGATCTCGCGGCACCAGTTGCGGGCCTCGATGCGCAGGTCCCGCATCTGCCAGTACCAGACGAGGGACAGCGCCAGGCACAGCGCCTCCTGCTCGTCGCGCAGGACCACGGCGTGGCGCAGGGCGAGGCGCAGGTTCTCGTACTCGCGCTCCAGCCGGTGGATGGCGGCGAGCTGGCCGGGGCCGCGCAGCAACGGGTCGGTGGTGCGGGCGAGTTCGCGGAAGTACGTCAGGTGGGCGCGTTCGGCGTCGGCACGCTGCCCCGACTCGTCCAGCCGTTCGGCGGCGTACTCGGCGACGGTCTCCAGGAGCCGGTAGCGCATCCGCCCGTCGCCGGACTCACCGGGCGGTGCGGCCACGACCAGGGAGCGGTCGACGAGGGAGGCGAGCGCCTCCAGGGCGGCCGGTCCGCACACGGCCTCGGCGGCGGGCAGGTCGCAGCCGCCGGCGAACACCGACAGCCGCCGCAGGACGTCCCGTTCGTCCTCGTCGAGCAGGTCCCAGGACCAGTCGACGACGGCTCTGAGGGTCTGCTGGCGGGGCAGGACGGTGCGGCTGCCGGAGGTGAGGAGGCGGAAGCGGTCGTCGAGCCGGTCGGCGATCTGGCGGGGGGTGAGCATCCGCAGGCGGGCGGCGGCGAGTTCGATGGCCAGGGGGAGGCCGTCGAGGCGCCGGCAGATCTCGGCGCACGCCCCGGGGTCGTCCTCGGTGCGGAAGCCGGGCCGGGCCGCCGCACCCCGGTCGGCGAGCAGCCGCAGCGCGACCGGCTCGGGCAGCGGCTCCACCGGGCGCAGCAACTCCCCCGGTACGCCGAGCGGTTCACGGCTGGTGGCCAGGACGGTGAGGTCGGGGCAGCGTGCCAGCAGCTCCTCGGTGAGGCGGGCGGCGGCGTCGGCGACGTGCTCGCAGTTGTCGAGGATCAGCAGCATGCGGGGCCGGGAGCAGTGTTCGGCGAGCCGCTCGACGGGGTCGTCGAGCCGGTCGGCGACGGCGGCGCGGATGCCTTCGGCGCCGGCGCCGTACAGCACGGTCTCCCGGGCGCCGAGGGCGGTGAGCACGGCCTCGGGGACGGCGTCGGGGTCGTCGACCGGGGCGAGTTCGGCCAGCCACACGCCGCCGGGCATGGCCCCGCGCACGGACTCGGCGGCCTCCTGCGACAGACGGGTCTTTCCGGCGCCGCCGGGCCCGAGCAGGGTGACCAGCCGGGCCGTCGCCAGATCCGCGCGGATGGTCTCGATGTCGGTTTCCCGGCCGATGAAGGAGGTGAGGCGGGCCCGGAGGTTCCCGGCGGACCTGCCCGTCCCCTCGGCTGCCGGCACGGGCGCGGGGGCGTCGCCGAGGCGAAGCAACTCCTCGTGCAGGGAACGGAGTTCCGGTCCCGGGTCGGCGCCGAGACGGTCGGCGAGCAGGCGCCGTACGTCCTCGAAGGCGTCCAGCGCCTCCGCCGCGCGGCCGGCGTCCCGCAGGGCGCGCAGCCGCAGGGCCTGGAGGGGCTCGTCCAGGGGGTGGTCGTCGCACAGGGCGGTCAGTTCCGGCAGGGACTGCTCGGCCCGGCCGAGGGCGAGGGCGGCGGTGTGGCGGGCACGCAGCGCGTCGAGCCGGCGGCTGTCCCGGCGGGCCGCCTCGGCGGTGCGGTCGGGCAGGTCGGCGAGGGCCGGGCCGCGCCACAGGGCGAGGGCGTCGTCGAGGACCACGGCGGCCTTGGCGGGGTCGCCGTCGGCCAGCGCCCGCAGCCCCTCGCCCGTCAGCCGCTCGAACCGGTGCAGGTCGACGTCGTCGGGCGGGGCGGTGAGCCGGTACCCGCCCTCGGCGGAGGCGATCGCGTCCGCGCCGAGGGTCCTGCGCAGCCGTCCGACCAGCGCCTGCAGCGCCCCCGGCGCGTCGGCGGGCGGCTGCCCGCCCCACACCTCGTCGACGAGCAGCCCGGCGGGCACGGTCCGTCCGGCCCGCAGCGCGAGCACGGTCAGCAGCGCACGCAACCGCGCCCCGCCGACCGGAAGAACGGTCCCGTCGTCGCGGAGCGCCTGCGTGGTGCCGAGGATGCGGTAATGCACGGGTTCATTGTCTCCGGTGGTACGGGGCGGGTCACGGCGATCGGCGGCATGGCGGGGTGTCGGGGGGACAGTGCGGGGCGCGACGCCCGGCGGCACGGCGGGGGTCGAGGGCCGGTGCGGGGCGCGCCCCACCCGGCGGCACGGCGGGGGTTTGGGGGACGGTGTGGGGCGCCACGCCCGGCGGCACCACCAGGAACCACCGACCGTGGCCACGGACCGGGCCGGGAAGCCCCAGGCCCGCGCCGTGCCGCTCGACGCGGAGCAGCCCGGCCGAACGGATCCGGCTCCCCGGTCGCGGCCGCAGGTCCTCCTCGGCGTCGGGATCCGCCCCCAGGGCGACCGGCAGCCCCGGCTCCTCCCGCACCATCCGCACCCCGCCCACGTCCTCCACGAGTCCGGCCGCTTCGGTGACCTGGTCGTGCCAGCCGCCGCCCAGCACGGTGTCCGGGTCCATGAGCAGCAGCGGCCGGCTCACCTCGTCCCCCACCGAGAAGGGCGTGCCACAGCACTCCATCTGCCAGTCCTCGTAGTACACGTGCCACAGCCCCATTCCCCCAGCCTCCCCGGAACCGATCGCCCCGCGCGAGACGTTTTTCACCTGCGCCCGGTACCGTCGGGCCGTCCCACCCCGTACTGATGAGCGCAGGGAGCCCCATGACCACCGCCACCACCCGCCACAGCGAGCGGCGGATCAGCCCCGTGTTCGTCGGGATCCTCGCCGTGACGGCGGTCACGGGATGGGCGACCTGGACCGGCTTCGCCGAGCAGCCCGGCGTCGCCGTGTTCCTGTTCGTGACGGCGGCGTGGATCGTCTCCCTGTGCCTGCACGAGTACGCGCACGCGCGCACCGCGTTGCACAGCGGCGACATCTCGGTCGGCGCGAAGGGCTATCTGACCCTGAACCCGCTGAAGTACACGCACGCCCTGCTCAGCATCGTCCTCCCGGTGATTTTCGTGATCATGGGCGGGATCGGCCTGCCCGGCGGTGCCGTGTTCATCGAGCGGGGACGGATCCAGGGGCGCTGGAAGCACAGCCTCATCTCGGCGGCGGGCCCGCTGACGAACGTGCTGTTCGCCGTCGTCTGCACCGCCCCGTTCTGGCTGGACGCGCTGGACGGCGTGCCGAGCGACTTCCGGTTCGCGCTGGCCTTCCTCGCACTGCTCCAGGTGACGGCCGCGCTGCTGAACTTCCTGCCGGTGCCCGGGCTGGACGGCTACGGCGTGATCGAGCCCTGGCTGTCGTACAACATCCGCCGCCAGGTGGAGCCGTTCGCGCCGTTCGGCCTGCTGTTCGTGTTCGCGCTGCTGTGGCTGCCGGCGGTGAACGGCGTCTTCTTCGACGTGATCGACACGATCCTGAAGTCCCTCGGGATCAGTGACTTCGAGACGTACTGCGGTCAGGAGCTGTACCGCTTCTGGCAGGGCTCGAACGAGTTCTGCCAGGCGGCGCCGTGACGAAGAGCGGTCAGTGCGTGACCGACTTCCGCGCCCTGGCGCGCTTCAGGTAGTACCAGGCCATGTTCGACGACAGTCCGGCGAGCAGCACCCACACGATCCCCAGCCAGCTGCCCTCCACGAAGGAGACCACGGCCGCGGCCACGGACAGGACGCAGACGATCAGGGCGTAGAGGGCGAGGCGGGGCATGGGGTGGACTCCTGTCGGGGGACACTGCGGCACTGCTGGTGCCGTCCAGTGTCCCCCATGCGCCTCACCGGCTCACACGTCGGTGACGCGGAGCCCCGCGTGCGCCTTGTAGCGGCGGTTGACGGAGATCAGGTTGGCCACCAGCGACTCCACCTGGTGGGCGTTGCGCAGCCGCCCGGCGAACACACCGCGCATCCCGGGGATGCGGCCGGCGAGGGCCTGGACGATCTCCACGTCCGCCCGCACCTCGCCGAGCACCATCACATCGGTGTCGATCTCGTCGATCTCCGCGTCCTGGAGCAGCACGGCCGACAGATGGTGGAAGGCGGCCGTGACCCGGGAGTCCGGCAGCAGGGCGGCGGCCTGCTCGGCGGCGCTGCCCTCCTCCGGCTTGAGGGCGTAGGCGCCCTTCTTGTCGAAGCCGAGCGGGTTGACGCAGTCGACGACGAGCTTGCCCGTCAGTTCCTCGCGCAGGGACTCGAGGGTCTTGCCGTGGCCGTCCCACGGCACGGCGACGATCACGATGTCGCTGCGGCGCGCGGTCTCGGCGTTGTCGGCGCCCTCGACGCCGTGGCCGAGTTCCTCGGCGGCCGCCTGGGCACGGTCGGCGGCACGCGAGCCGATGATCACCTTCTGGCCGGCCTTGGCGAGCCGGTAGGCCAGGCCCTTGCCCTGCGGTCCCGTCCCGCCGAGCACCCCGACCACGAGTCCGGAGACGTCGGGCAGGTCCCAGGGGTCTTTGGCGGGCGCCTTCTGGGCGTTGGCAGTGGCAGCACTGTCGGTAGTGGTCATGGCCCCGACTCTACGGCCGCGCCGCCGCGCCGGGCGGCCCAGGTCGGCTCCGTCACGGGGGCCCGCCGGAAGGGCCGTTCATCAGGGCGCCGGTGTCCGTCATCAGCGGGCTCCTCCGCTCGTTCGACGGTGGTACAGGTGACCGGTCGGCCTCCCCAGCCCGGGCGAATGCGGGGTGAACCCGACGTCACGAACGACCTCTCGGGGCAGGATGCGGCCCCATGGATGCGGTACGGGTCGCGTTGCTGCGGGAAGTGCTCGCCGGCACGGAGTGGCTCCAGGCCACGCGGCGGTTCGCCGGGGTGCTGCGCGGCTCGGTGGTGTCGCACGGGGGCGGGCTGCTGCTCGTCGGCACGCGGGAGTACGAGCCATGGCATCTGGCCGCGCACCTGGTGGACGAGGCCGCCTGGTCGGGTACGCCGGAGCTGACCCCGACACTGGTACGGCACGACGCGCGCCCCTGCGACCCGGCGCATCTGGCGGTCGGTCTGGGCCGGCTGGAGGCGGCCCGGCGGGGTGAGACGCTGCTGGTGGTCGCCCCCGAGGGACCCGCAGCGCCCCTCCTGGAACGGGTGTCGGACGCCCGTCGCGCCGGGGCCACGGTTCTGGCGCTGGGCCCCGGCCCGGGCGAGTTGCCGTCCCTGGCGCACGAGACCCTGGCCGTCCCCGACGGCTCGGAGCTGGACCTCGACACGGTGCAGCACCTGGTCAGCGCCGCGGCCGGGGAGAACGCCCTGCCCACCCCGAGGGGGCGGCGCCGACTGCGGGACCGGGTGGCCCGCCTGGCGGAACACTTGACCGCACCACCACCGGCCCGCTGGTGACACGGGGACGGCGCCGACTGCGGGATCAGTGACCCGACG
Source organism: Streptomyces tibetensis (assembly GCF_040647715.1). Classification (GTDB taxonomy): domain Bacteria; phylum Actinomycetota; class Actinomycetes; order Streptomycetales; family Streptomycetaceae; genus Streptomyces; species Streptomyces tibetensis_A. The sequence goes on from NZ_JBEZCR010000001.1 coordinate 113,313, forward strand.
GACGGAACACCTCACGGCACCGCCACCGGCCCGCTGGAGACGCGGAGGCCTCCCGCTGCCGGCGGTCCTGCCGGTGTCGCGGGCCCCGCGCATGCCGAACGCCCGGGGCCGCGGCCCCGGGCGTTCGGTGGGGTCAGCTCTCGTCGTCCCGGCTGCCCGCCGGCGCGTCGTGCCACTTCGGGTCGTTCTCCCACTGGAGGTTGCGCTCCCGGGCGGTCGCCATCGCGTGTTCGGCCTCCGTGCGGGAGGCGTACGGCCCGAACCGGTCCTTGTTGGGGCACTCCGGCCCCTCCTCGACCTTCTTGTGCTCCAGGCAGTAGTACCACTCACCCGGCTTGCCGACCGTGCGCTTCTTGAACAGGGCCATGACCAGCTCCTCTCGCCATCGTCATGTTCCCCCATGGCCGCTGGTTAGACTCGCTGGCATGTCTGGCCAGTCGCTGCTCGTCCCTGGGGAGCTGTCCCCCATCCGTTCCGTGCCCGGAAACATCCGTCGCCCCGAGTACGTCGGCAAGCCCGCGCCGACGCCGTACACCGGACCGGAGGTGCAGACGCCCGAGACGATCGAGGCGATGCGCGTGGCCGGCCGGATCGCGGCCCGGGCGATGGCGGAGGCCGCGAAGCTGATCGCCCCCGGGGTGACCACGGACGAGCTGGACAAGGTGGCGCACGAGTACATGTGCGACCACGGCGCCTACCCCTCGACCCTGGGCTACCGCGGCTTCCCCAAGTCGCTGTGCACGAGCGTCAACGAGGTCATCTGCCACGGCATCCCGGACTCGACGGTCCTGCGCGACGGCGACATCGTCAACCTGGACGTGACGGCGTACATCGGCGGTGTGCACGGCGACAACAACGCCACCTACCTGGTGGGTGACGTCGACGAGGAGTCGCGGCTGCTGGTGGAGCGGACCCGGGAGTCCCTGGAGCGGGCGATCAAGGCGGTCAAGCCCGGCCGGCAGATCAACATCATCGGCCGGGTCATCGAGTCGTACGCCAAGCGTTTCGGCTACGGCGTGGTCCGGGACTTCACGGGCCACGGCATCAACTCCTCGTTCCACAGCGGCCTGATCATCCCGCACTACGACAGCCCGCACGCGACGACGGTGATCCAGCCCGGCATGACCTTCACGATCGAGCCGATGCTGACGCTCGGCACCCACGAGTACGACATGTGGGACGACGGCTGGACGGTCGTGACGAAGGACAGGAAGCGCACGGCCCAGTTCGAGCACACGCTGGTGGTGACGGACTCGGGCGCGGAGATCCTCACACTGCCGTAGCCGGCACCCTGCACACCACCCCGCACGGCCCGCTCTCCCCCGGAGGGCGGGCCGTGCGTTTCCCGCCGGGGGTTTTTACCGACACCGCGTCGGGAAAAGTGTGCGCATGGAATCCTTCTCGACGCTTCTTCGGACGGCTTCCCGCGAGCAGCACGAGGAGGTCCGTGGCTCGACCTTCATCGGTGACCTGCTGGGACGCAAGCTGGGGGTCGACGCCTTCGCGCGCTACACGGAGCAGTTGTGGTTCGTGTACGGGGCGCTGGAGTCCGGCGCCCGGCTGCTGGCCGCGGACCCGGTGGCCGGCCCCTTCGTCCGTCCGGAGCTGTTCCGCATGGCGGCGCTGGAGCGGGACCTGGAGCATCTGCGCGGCCCCGGCTGGCGGACGACGGTCAGCGCACTGCCGGCCACCCTGGAGTACGCGGAGCGGATCAGCGCATGCGCCCGCACCTGGCCGGCCGGTTACGTCGCCCACCACTACACCCGCTACATGGGCGACCTCTCCGGCGGGCAGATCATCCGCGACACGGCCGAGAAGACGTGGGGATTCCCGAGGAAGGGCGACGGGGTGCGCTTCTACGTCTTCGAGGAGATCCCCAACCCGGCCGCCTTCAAGCGGAGTTACTGCGATTTGCTGGACGCTCTGCCCGGTGACGAGCTGGAGCGGCAGCGGGTCGTGGCCGAGTGCAAGCGGGCGTACGAGCTGAACAACGGCATGTTCGAGGCGCTGGGCACGGAGTCCCCCCTCACGGCGTGAACGGCAGGGGCCCAGCCGCTCGGAAGCGCTCCGTCCGGGTCAGCGTTCGAGGTGGACGCGTCCGCCGACCTCGGTCCATCCGCCGGGCTGGGGCGCGGTGAGGATCTGGGAGCCCGCTCCCTGGGTGATGTTGAGGGCCCGGCCCAGTCGGTCGGTGAGCAGCAGGGCCGCGGCCCCCGTCGCCTCGTCCTCGTCGATGCCGTCGCCCCGGCCGGGGAAGGCGCGGGCCCGGATCCGCCCGGCCGGCTCGTCCTCCCACGCCCAGGCGTACACCCACTCCCCCGGCGGCGGCACGGTCAGGTCGTCGACCTCGGCGGCGCTGCCGTACTGCCGCAGCGTCCGCGGCGACACCCACTCGGCCCGGGCCTCGATCCAGCAGAACTCCCCGTCCTGCCGGGCGCCGACCACACCGGCGGGCGTCACCAGTTCGGGCACGTCGAGCAGCCATGCCGTTCCGACGCAAGGATGCCCGGCGAAGGGCATCCGCAGGGTGGGCGTGTAGATGTCGATCACCCCGCGCTCGGGGTCGTCGACGAACACGGTCTCGCTGAACCCCACTTTCGCCGCGAACGCCTGCCGCTCGTCCCGCTCCGGCATCACGGAACCCTCGCGCACGACCCCGAGCTCGTTGCCGTACCCACCGTTCGGCCCGCAGAAGACGCGGAGCACGTCGTAGTCAGTCACGAGGGGAATTCAAACATCGCCCGAGTGGACGGGTCGCCCCAGGCAAGGGCGCACACCGGTGACGCGGTGGCCAGGTGGAGCACGAGGAGGGCGCCGTCATGACGTGTGCGCACCACGTCACGCTCCGGTGCGCCGGACATGTCGACGCAGACAGTGGACGCCGAGGCGCCGAATCGCGACCTTTGACCTTCCCTTGACCCAATCATGGGAGCGATTTTGAGCCACTTAGGTAATCCTTATGTGCTGCCCTTAGGTGAGCCTCACCTTCCTGTCTCCTGGAGCCCACATGCGACCCGCCCGTCCCGCTTCCGTCGTCATCGCCGCCGCGGCGGCCCTGGCCGCCGTGACCGGCTGCACCGAGAAGAGCGACGCCAAGGACGGCGACCACGTGATCAACGTGACGGCGACCGACGACAAGTGCCAGGTGTCCAAGAAGGAGTTCCCGGCCGGGCACGTCGAGCTGGCCGTCGAGAACAAGGGCTCCAAGGTCACCGAGGTCTACGTCCTCTTCCCCGACGACCGCGTGGTCACGGAGCGGGAGAACATAGGCCCCGGCACCAAGCAGCGGGTCACCGCCGAGGTGAAGGCCGGCGAGTACCAGATCGCCTGCAAGCCCGGCATGAAGGGCGACGGCATCCGCCAGGCCGTCAAGGCCACCGGCGGCAAGGCCGTCAAGCGCGACCCGCGCCTGGACAAGGCCGTCGCCGCCTACCGCGCCTACGCGCAGGCGCAGGCCGACGAGACGCTGCCGAAGGCCGAGGCGTTCGCCAAGGCCGTCAAGGACGGCGACATCGAGGCGGCGAAGAAGGCCTACGCCCCCTCCCGCATCGGCTGGGAGCGCACCGAGCCGGTCGCCGAGTCGTTCGGCGACATCGACCCCAAGGTCGACGTCCGCGAGGACGGTCTGGAGGACGGCCAGGACCCGGCCACCGACTGGACCGGCTGGCACCGCCTGGAGAAGGCCCTCTGGCAGGACAAGAAGATCGGCGACCGCGAGAAGGACCTCGCCGACCTGCTGATCAAGGACCTCAAGGACTGGCAGGCCCGGGTCGGCAAGGCCGACATCACCCCCACGTCCATGGCCAACGGCGCCAAGGAACTCCTCGACGAGGTCGCCACCGGCAAGGTCACCGGCGAGGAGGAGCGCTACTCGCACACCGACCTGGTCGACTTCAAGGCCAACGTCGAAGGCGCGCAGAAGTCCTACGACCTGCTGAAGCCGGTCGCCAAGGAGAACGACGCGGCCCTCGTCACCGAGCTCGACGAGCAGTTCGCGGCCCTGGACAAGCTGCTCGACCAGTACCGCCCGAACAGCACGTCGTACGACTTCACCTCCTACGACAAGGTCGGCAAGGCCGACCGCAAGGAGCTCTCGGACGCGGTCAACGCCCTGGCGGAGCCGCTGTCGAAGCTCGCCGCGGCGGTGGTGAAGTAGCGATGACGGACACCAACTCCTCCTCCCCCAGCCGCCGTTCCCTGCTCGGCTGGGGCGGCGCGGGCCTGGCGCTCGGCGCGGCCGCGGCGGGCGGCGCGGTGGCGATGGCCCGCACCGAGGACGACGCCGCACCGGCGGCCGGATCGGCGATCGCCTTCCACGGTCCCCACCAGGCGGGCATCGCCACCCCGGTCCAGGACCGTCTGCACTTCGCAGCGTTCGACGTGACGACCGACGACCGTGAGGCCTTCGTACAACTCCTGAAGGACTGGACCGAGGCGGCCCGGCGCATGACGTCCGGCCACCCGGTCGGCGAGGGTGCCTACGGCGGCCTGGCCGAGGCGCCACCGGACGACACAGGCGAGGCACTGGGCCTGAAGCCCTCCCGGCTGACCCTCACGATCGGCTTCGGCCCGTCCCTGTTCGAGAAGTTCGGCCTCACGGACAGCCGCCCGGAGGCCCTGGTCGACCTGCCGAAGTTCGCGGGCGACAACCTCGACAAGAACCGCAGCGGCGGCGACCTGTGCATCCAGGCCTGCGCCGACGACCCCCAGGTCGCCGTGCACGCCGTCCGCAACCTCGCGCGCATCGGCTTCGGCAAGGTCGTCATCAAGTGGTCGCAGCTCGGCTTCGGCAAGACCTCCTCCACCACGCCCGAGGCGCAGACCCCGCGCAACCTGATGGGTTTCAAGGACGGCACCCGCAACATCGCGGGCACGGAGACGGACCGTCTGAAGAAGTTCGTCTGGGTGGGCGAGAAGGACGAACCGGCCTGGATGGCGGGCGGCAGCTACCTGGTGGCCCGCCGCATCCGCATGCACATCGAGACCTGGGACCGCACCTCGCTGCAGGAGCAGGAGGACATCTTCGGCCGTGACAAGGGCGAGGGCGCCCCGGTCGGCAAGGCCAAGGAGCGCGACGAGCCGTTCCTGAAGGCGATGAAGCCCGACGCGCACGTGCGGCTCGCGCACCCCGACAGCAACCACGGGGCGACGATCCTGCGCCGCGGCTACTCCTTCACCGACGGCACGGACGGCCTCGGCCGCCTGGACGCGGGCCTGTTCTTCCTGGCCTACCAGCGCGACGTCCGCAAGGGATTCATCCCCATCCAGCGCAGCCTGGCCGCGGACGCGCTCAACGAGTACATCCAGCACGTGGGTTCGGCCCTCTTCGCCGTCCCGCCGGGGGTCCGCGACAAGGACGACTGGTGGGGCCGCACGCTGTTCTCCAAGGAGGCCTGAGCCGGTGTTCTCCAACTACCTGATCGGTCTGCGCGAGGGCCTGGAGGCGAGCCTCGTCGTCTGCATCCTCATCGCCTACCTCGTCAAGACCGGCCGCAAGGACGCCCTCAAGCCGATCTGGGCCGGCATAGCCGTGGCGATCGCCCTCGCGTTCGGCTTCGGCTGCGCCCTCGAATTCGGCTCCCAGGAACTGACGTTCCAGGCCCAGGAGGCGCTCGGCGGCTCCCTCTCCATCCTCGCGGTCGGCCTGGTGACGTGGATGGTGTTCTGGATGCGCCGCACGGCCCGCCACCTGAAGTCGGAACTGCACGGCCGGCTCGACGCGGCCCTGGCGATGGGCACCGGCGCGCTGGTCGCCACGGCGTTCCTCGCGGTGGGCCGGGAGGGTCTGGAAACGGCCCTGTTCGTCTGGGCGTCGGTCCACGCGGCGAGCGACGGCACACCACGCCCCCTGCTGGGCGTCGCCCTCGGCCTCCTCACGGCGGTCTTCCTGGGCTGGCTGTTCTACCGGGGCGCGCTGCGCATCAACCTGGCGAAGTTCTTCACGTGGACCGGCGGCATGCTGGTGGTCGTCGCGGCCGGCGTCCTGGCCTACGGCTTCCACGACCTGCAGGAGGCCGACTTCCTGCCCGGCCTCACCGACAAGGCCTTCGACATCTCCGGCACGATCCCCCCGGACAGCTGGTACGGCACGCTCCTCAAGGGCGTGTTCAACTTCCAGCCCGACCCCACCATCCTCCAAGTAGCGGTCTGGCTCCTGTACTTGATCCCGACCCTGGCCCTGTTCCTGGCACCGCCCAGGACCGCGGCCCCGACTCCGGTACGAGACAAGGCGTGACAACGCACCGCCGCTCACACTGAGGCCGGGTGGGTCCGCAACCCGGCGTAGCGGGGTGCCGCTGCGCCCACCCTTCCCTCAAGCGCGCAGCGTCACGCATGCCCGCAGCTGGGGTGGTGGGGTCTGCGGCGCGAGCCACGACGCTGCCGCACCCGCGGTCGTACGGAAGGGGACGTGTCGGGGGGTGTCCGCCCGCAGCGGTTGGCGCGTCAACGTCAGTCAGTCGGCACGCAAGTCGATCGCGCCGTTCCGAGGACGGACACCCCCCGACGCGGCCCCGACCCACCCCAACGCGAAGGCGAACAAGCGCACCCCCACACGGCGTCAGACGAAGACGCGCACCCCCACCCGGCAACGGCCGAAGCACCCGCGCCCCACCACCCCGCGTCGGACGAAGCGGACGACCACCCCACCCGCGGCCCGACCGCCGGAGGCACCCGGTAGGGTTCGCCTCCGGAAAGGGGAAGGTGAAGGTACCCGATGAGCAGGGATCGCGATCCTCGAACGCTCCGCAGGCCCGCCCGGAGCGCCCTCATAGCAACCTCGGCGACCGCTTTGTCGCTGACGGCCAGTGGATGCGTCGTCGTGCACGGCGAACGGGAGATCCTGCCGTCCACGACCCGCGCCGAAGCCGCCCAGGCCCTCCAGGAGTTCACGACCGCGTACAACGAGGCCGACAAGGCCTACGACGGCGCCCTGGACGCCGAACACACCACGGGCGCCCTCGCCGACATCGACTCGGCCCGCCTCAAGGCCGGGAAGGCGAACAACCCGGACGGCAACCCGCGCCACACCCCGCTGCGGCTGACGGACGCGAAGTTCACGATCCCGAAGAAGGCCGGCTGGCCCCGCTGGTTCGTCGCCGACGCGGCCGGAAACAAGGGCGGTACCGCCCGCTGGCTCCTGGTCTTCACCCGCAGCAGCCTGGACGACCCCTTCCAGGTGGCGTACCTGACGCTCGTCGCCCCGGACAAGGTCCCGCAGTTCAAGAAGGACGCCGACGGCTGGGCCGAGTCCGTCCCCGTGAACTCCACCGACCTGGCCACCGACCCCGGCGACCTGAGCCGGACGTACGCGACGTACCTGAAGAGCGGCGGAGAGACCTTCGCGGACGGCGCCCACACCAGCCAGTGGCGTGCCCTGCGCGAGAAGAACGGCAAGAAGCCGGGCATGGTCACCCAGTACATCGACGAGCCGCTGACGAACGGCGACTACGCACCGCTGGCGCTGCGCACGACGGACGGCGGGGCACTGGTGTTCTTCACCACCCGCCACTACGAGAAGCAGACCGCCTACGCCGGCACGTCCGTCCCCGCCCCCAACAAGGACGTCCTGGCCCTGACGAAGGGCGAGATCAAGCAGTCCCTCACGATGGAGTTCGTCTCCAACGAGGTGGCGCTGGACCCCAAGGGCCCGGGCAAGGTGACGATCCTGGGCAGGATCCAGGGACTCACCTCGGCGGAGGGCTCGTAACCCAGGCCTGCAGGACCCGGTCGCCTCACCACCCGGCGGTACTCACGGCCAGGCCGCGGACCGGCCTCAGTGCCGCAGGGGCCACGCCGTCTCGCCGGCCCGGCCGGTGTCCTCACCCACGTACCGCCCACAGACCTCCGTGAGCACCTCCAGCAGGTTCAGCGGATCCGGCAGGGCGTGCTCGGGCCCGCGCACCCACCGCACCGCCTGCTCCTCGCCGGGCAGTCGCGCGGGCGGTACGAGGACGTAGGAGCCCCGGCAGTGCCAGCGCAGCCCGGGGTGTTCGTCCATCGTCTCGGGGTGGCAGTCCAGTTCGCACGGCCACCACTCGTCCTCGTCCTCGGGCGTACCGCGGGTGGCCGTGAAGAAGAGCAGGCGGCCGTCGTCGCTCTCGGCGACCGGCCCGACCTCGACACCGGCGGCGAGCAGCCGCTCCAACGCGTCGCGACCGGCGTCGAGGGGCACGTCGAGGACGTCGTGCACCATGCCGGTCGCGGTGATGAAGTTGGCCTGCGGCTGATGGCGGGCCCAGCGCTCGATCTGGGCGCGGTCGGTGGTCGACTGCGTCTGCCAGGCGAAGGACACCGGGTGCCGGGCGGGGGTGGGACAGCCGACCCGGTCGCAGGAGCAGCGGTAGCCGGCCGGGTGGGCGGCGGGCGCGAGGGGCAGTCCCGCGTCGGCGGCGGCGAGCAGCAGGGCCTCACGGCCGCCGTCCCCGGCGGTCTCCTTCGGCCGGCGCCCGGCGCGCAGCCACTGGGTGAGTTTGCCCTGCAGGCCGCTCCGGCCGCCGAACTCCGCGCTCATCTATCCCCTCGCCTCGCCGTCGTGCCGAACAGCATGCCTCATCGTCCCATCTTCCCGCTCACCGGGGGGCCAGTGCCCACATCCAGGACAGGTGGGACGCACCGCACACCGTGCGACGCACGGGACAGACGGGACGCACCGGACGACGCACGGCGGGCGACGCACGGCGGGTGACGCACGGGCAAGGGCACACCACACGACACCGGAGCAGACGGCACGCACCGCGCACGGCCGGCACGCACCGGACGTCGGCCGGCACGCACCGGACGTCGGACAACGGGAGAACCGCGGCCCCCGCTCTCCACCGCGACCGGGTGTCATTGCCCGCTTTGACATGACATGGCGTCCTACCGTGTTCGCCATGGTCACAAGGATCGCGTTGTCGGGTCTGGCCTCCGTGGCGTCCGTGGTCTCGCTGGCCCTGTCGGGACCCGGCGACCGCGCCCCGGCCCCGCTGGAGTGGGGCGCGGGCCCGCTGACCGTGGCCGCCCTGCCCCGGATCACCTACGTCGCGCACCGCGGCGGTGCCCGTGAGGTCCCCGAGAACAGCATGGCCGGACTGGCGGCCGCCTACGAGCGGGGGACGGCGCAGGTGCTGGACTTCGACACCCGGCTGCTGCGCGACGGCACGCCGGTGGTGTTCCACGACGAGACCCTGAACCGCACGACCTACCTGGGCGGCGCGGTGCGCGGCCTGGACGCCCGGGAGTGGCGGGGCGTACGGCTGCGCCCGAAGGACAGGCTCCCGGGGAGCTGGCGGTCGGAGCGGCCGCCGACGGTCGCCGAGGTGCTGGATCGTTTCGGCGGGCGGATCGTACTGATGCTGGAGGCGAAGGACCCGCACGGCCTCGACCGGTTGGCCGAAATGATCCGGTCCCGCGGCCTGACCCGCTCGGTGTTCGTGAACTCCAACGACCCCGAGGTGGCCCGGCGCGTCCACCGCCTCGGCCTGCTCTCGCAGTTGTGGCGCTCGGCGCAGCAGCTGCGCACGGACCGCCCGGAGCGCTGGCGGTCGTACGTGGACCTGCTGGACGTGGACCACCGGGCGCGCGACGCGGACCTGGCGCGGGCGGTGAACTCGGGGATCGCGCGGGTGTGGGCGCACACCGTGGTGACGGACGCGCAGCGGGACCGGGTGCTGGCGCTGGGCTGCGACGGTGTGATCACGGACGCGCCGGGGCGCCTGGCCCGGGCGGCTCAGCGCGGGGCCAAGCCGTGAAGGGCGTAGTCGACGAGGGTGTCGGTGTACTCGTGGGAGATCGGGCCCGTGTGCTGGAGCCAGCGCTGGGCTAGCGGGGAGATGAACAGCTCCAGGGCGATGCGCGGGTCGACCTCGGGCCGCACCTGACCCGCGTCCTGCGCGGCGCGCAGCCGGCCGATGTAGAGGTCGAGTGAGGGCTGCATCAGCTTGGCCACGAGCTCGCGCCCGAGCTGCTCGTTGACGACGCCCTCGGCGGCCAGCGCGCGGCAGGGCACGTCGAACCTGGGGTCGTTCATCTGGTCGACGGTGGCGCGCAGCACGCCCTTGACGTCGGCGGCGAGGTCGCCGGTGTCCGGGAAGGTGTTCGGCGTCGGCCCGTCCTCCCGCAGGGACATCTCGGCCAGGTCGAGGAACGCCTCCATCAGGACGTCCGCCTTGGACGACCACCAGCGGTAGATCGTCTGCTTGCCGACGCCGGCGCGGGCGGCGATGCCCTCGATGGTGGTCTTCGGGTAGCCGACCTCGACAACGAGCGCGAGGGCGGCGTCGTAGATGGCACGGCGGGACTTCTCGCTGCGCCGGGTGGAGTCGGGGGCGGGCTTGCCTGGTGTGGGCTGGGTGGACTTCTGGACGGCCATGGGCCGAATTTATCAGGTTGACAAGACGGACCGTCTCGCGAACAATAAACCATACGCACGAGACGAACCGTCTCGTCGCCCGAAGGTGATGACCACGGAAGGAGCCCGAAATGGCCCGAGGCGGAGCCGGAAACATGCTGGGCGTCGGCGGATCGCGCAAGAACCTCGGCCGCAGGGAGCTGCGCGGCGGCGGCCGGGGCGGCCGGATCGGCGGCGGTCTCGACCCGCAGGCCCAGAAGCGCGAGCTGCTGCGGAAGCTCAAGGAGAAGGGGCAGCAGCAGGAGACCCAGGAAGGGGGCACGGCGGGCACGGCGTCATGAGCCTCCCCCATGTGGGGGAGAGCGGACCCCCTCGCGCGGGATCCTCCCGGACGGTCCGGCGGATGTACTGAAGGCGGTCGCGGCCCGCGACCGGCGGACACCCGCCCCACGGACACCCGGGAGGACTCGGCTCATGACCGCATGGACCAGACGGCGGCTGCTCACCACGGCGGCCACGGCCGTTCCGACGGCGGGCCTCGCCGGCACGACGGCCCCCCTCGCTCGGGCGGCGGCCACGACCCGCCCCGAGGACGTCGACGTGGCCGACACGCTGCGGGCCCTGCCCGGCCTGCGCCTGGTCGAGGAGCGGCACGACGCCGAACCGGGATACCGCCACTTCGTGCTGGGTCTGCGCCAGCCGGTCGACCACACGAACCCGGCCGCCGGCACCTTCGAGCAGCGCCTCACCCTGCTGCACACGTCCGCCGACCGCCCCACCGTGCTGTTCAGCACGGGCTACCAGGCGGTCCTTTCCCCACGCCGGACCGAACCGGCTGTCCTGCTCGGCGCCAACCAGCTCCAGGTCGAGCACCGTTACTTCGGCACCTCACGCCCGGCGGACTCCGGCTACACCCACCTCACCGTCCGGCAGGCCGCCGACGACCACCATCGCGTCGTCCGGCTCTTCCGCCGCCTCTACCCCGGCGCGTGGATCTCCACCGGCAGCAGCAAGGGCGGCATGGCGAGCGTCTACCACCGCCGCTTCCATCCCCACGACGTGAACGGCACAGTGGTCCACTCGGCCCCGAACAACGTCGACGACCGCGACGACTCCGCGTATCTGCGTTTCCTCGAGACGGTCGGCACCCCCGCCGCCCGGGAGGCCCTTCAGGCGGCCCAGCGGTCGATCCTGCTGCGCCGGGGCGAGCTGGGCGCCCGTTACGAGGCCTGGGCGTCCGCCACCGGCGACACCTTCCGGCTCGTCGGCAGCGCCGACAAGGCCCTGGAGATCGCCGTCCTGCGCGTGCCGCTCATGTTCTGGCAGCGCGGCACCCCGGCCGACATCGCCGCGATCCCAGGCCCCGGGGCGACGGCCGACGAGCTGTACGCCTGGCTGGACGACACGACGGGCCTGGCGCTGTACGCCGACACGACGGCCCGGAACTACGTCCCGTACTGGTACCAGATCGGCACCCAGCTGGGGTATGTCGGCCTCCCCACCGCCCACCTCGCGGACCTGCTCCGCCATCCGGGCGCCGCCGAGCCGCGCAGTTTCGTCCCCCGGGACGTCCCCCTGCGCTTCGACCGGGCCGCCATGCCCGACATCGACCGCTGGGTCCGGCGGCGCGGCAGCCGGCTGCTGTTCGTCAACGGCACCCAGGACCCCGCCGTCGCCGAGCACTTCCACCCTGGCGGCCCGGACTCACGGCTGCTGTGGGTGCCGGGCGGCAATCACGGCGCCGACCTCGCGGACCTGTCCCCCGCCGACCGGGCGTCGGCGGAGGACATGCTGGTCCGCTGGGCGGGTCAGGAGTACTTGACGCACACGTTGGGCACGTAGCCCACGGTGCCGCGGTAGTTGACCTTGCGCCAGTAGTGGTAGCTGTCTATCCCGCAGGTGTTCTTGTACGAGCCGCCGTCGACGCCCTTGATGTCGCAGCCCTTGGTGCCCTTGTACCAAAGGCGCAGGCTGGTGGACCCGGTGCTGGCCGACTTGCGGACGTGAACGGTCGACAGGGCCGTGAGGCTCTTGCACTGCGCCGTCGCCGCGACGGTCGCCATGTCGTCGCTCCCGGCCGTCGCCGTGCCGGAGGCGCTCGGCACGAAGGCGGCCAGGGCCAGGGCCGCCACCGCCAGCGGAGCGATCAGCAGTTTCTTCAAGGTTCCTCCCGTTTCAGTGGTACACGTGGTGCACGCCCGAGGGCGCGATGTTGATCTTATGCGTACCTGACAGAAGCTCAGGAGGGCGGCCAGGCGTCTCCCCAGTCGGCGTCCCGGGCGGCCTTGTACAGGTCGCCGTGGCGTTTGGTGACGGTGGCGCGACGGAGGGACGGTTCGCTCTCGCACAGGTCGAGGAGGACCTGGCCCTTGCGGATCTGGGGGCGCCGGACGACCCGGGAGGGAGCGGGGTCGACGGGGAAACGGGCGGCGGCGACGTAGGCGAACTTCTCGTCCTCGTACGCGAGGGAGCCGCCCTTGACCTGGCGGTGCAGAGAGGAGCGGCTGACCCGGGCGGAGAAGTGGCACCAGTCCGTGCCGGGGGCGATGGGGCAGGCGGCGCTGTGCGGGCACGGGGCGGCGATCCGGAAACCGGCGGTGATCAGCCGGTCCCGGGCCTCGATGAGGCGGGCGTAGCCGTCGGGGGTGCCGGGTTCGACGATCACGACGGCCTGTGCGGCGGCCGCTGCGGCGTCGACGAGGGCGGTGCGGTCCCCCGCGGTCAGCTCGTTCAGGACGTAGGACACGGTGACGAGGTCCGTGCTCTCCAGGGTCAGGGCCGCCCCGATCCGGGAGCGCTGCCAGCGGACGTCCTTCAGCTCCGGGTTGGCCGAGGCGATCTCGCGCCCCAGGGCGAGGGCGGGTTCCGCCCAGTCGAGCACGGTGACGGGCCGCTCCCCGCCCCAGACCGCGCTCACGGCCCAGGCGGCGGCACCGGTGCCGCCGCCGAGGTCGGTGTGCCCGCCGGGCACCCACTCGGGCACGGCCTCGGCGAACGCCTCCAGCGCGGAGCGCACGGCCTCGAAGGTCGCGGGCATCCGGTAGGCGGCGTAGGCGGCGACGTCGGCCCGGTCCCGGAGGATGGGGGCGTCGGTCGGGGTGGCCCCCCGGTAGCTGGCGATCAGCCGCTCGACCGCCTGCGAGGCCTGCCGGGGCGGCAGCCCGTCGAGCAGACCGGCGAGGGCGGCACGGAGGTTTTCGGCCGGGGGTGCGGGGGCGTTCACCCGGCGATTCTACGAGGCGTGCCGGGGTGCGGGGGCGCGCCCGCGGGAGGGAACGGGCAGCGCGAGGCCGTACGCGCGAGGAACGAGGCTCCGGGTCCGCGAGCGCTGTTCGCCCGTGCGCGGGCCGGCCCACGGTGCCCGCCACAGGCAGGAATCGTCCCGTCCCTACGCAGCCTGTTGCCGTCCTCCGCCGCCCGCGCACTCACACGAGCACCACTCGCACAACGGAACGGCGCCCCCCGTCCCTCACCGAAGACGCTGCGCACACCCCCACGCCCTTTCCCCCTCCCCGGCGCAAGAACTCACCGCACCGCCCGCGCCACCCGCGACGCCGCCGCCGCTCTCGGGGCGTTGTCCGGGCGGCGGCGGCGCGGGTGGACCGCGTTGGTGAGCAGGATCAGGAACGTGTCCGTGGCCGGGTCCAGGACGAGGGACGTGCCCGTGAAGCCGGTGTGGCCCGCCGCGCCGCGGCCCGCCAGGTCGCCCATGAACCACGGCTGGTCGAGGGAGAAGCCGAGGCCCGGCGGGGTGAAGAGGAGCTCGACGAAGTCGGGGCCGAGGATGCGGGCCGGGCCGTGCGAGCCGCCGGCGAGGAGAGTGCGGCAGAACACCGCGAGGTCCCGGCCGGTGGAGAACAGCCCCGCGTGCCCGGCCACGCCCCCGAGCGCCCAGGCGTTCTCGTCGTGGACCTCGCCCCGCAGCATGCCCCGGTCCGCCTTGGCCCAGGGCCGCCGCTGGTCCTCCGTCGCCGCGGCGCCCGGGCAGGGCCCGAAATCCGTCGCCGTCATGCCCAGGGGCCGGGTGATGCCGTCGCGGATCAGGACGTCGAGCGTGCGGCCGGTGATGCGCTCCAGGACGTACTGCAGGAGCAGCATGTTCAGGTCGGAGTAGCAGTACGTGCCCGGCACGCCCACCGGCGGCTCCGCCCGGAGCGTGGCCAGCCGCTGCGCGTCGTCGGCACAGTCGTAGAGCGGGAGTTCGGGCCGCAGCCCGGAGGTGTGCGTGAGCAGCTGCCGTACGGTGATGCCGTGCCGGGCGGCCGCCGTGAAGTCGGGCAGGTACGCCCCGACCCGCGCGTCCATGCCGAGCGTCCCCCGCTCGATCTGCTGCACGGCGGCCACGGACGTGAACAGTTTGGTGAGGGACGCCAGGTCGAAGGGTGTGCCGACGGTCATCGGGACCCGTTGCTCCGGAGGCAGCTCCACTCCGGCGTCGGCGTCGGGGTCGTAGGCCGAGTAGCGGACGGCCCAGCCCGCCGCCTCCTCGACCGCGATCACCGGGCCACGTCCGACGACGAGGACCGCGCCCGGTGCCCAGGGGCGCTGGCCGGTGGTGAGGACGTGGACCTCCCGGACGAGGTGACGCAGTTCCCCCGGGTCGAGTCCGGCCCGCTCCGGCGTGCCGTCGCGCAGTCTGGGTGCGCTCAGCTGACTGCTCCCTCCACGCTCGCGCGGCTGCTCTCCTGCTTCCAGGGTCGGCACATTCCCATGAAGCAGGCCAGTGCCACCAGTGCGGCGGCCAGTTGGACGACGGCCATCGGGAGGGCGGTGTCCTCCCCGGCGACGCCGACGAGCGGGGAGGCGATCGCGCCGATGAGGAAGGAGGACGTGCCGAGGAGGGCCGACGCGGAGCCCGCCGCGTGCTTGGTGCGCATCAGGGCGAGGGCCTGGGTGTTGGGCAGGGTGATGCCCATCGCGGACATCAGCACGAACAGCGCGGCGGCGACCGGCACCAGACCGACCTCGCCGAAGACGCCGAGGGACATCAGCAGCAGCGCGGTCGCGGCGGTGATGACGATCGTGAGGCCGATGCCCAGCACCCGGTCGAGGCTGACCCGGCCGACCAGGATCTTGCCGTTGATCTGGCCGACGACGACCAGCCCGACCGAGTTGACGCCGAACAGCAGGCTGAACGTCTGCGGGGACGCGCCGTAGATCTCCTGGATGACGAACGGGGACGCCGAGATGTAGGCGAAGAGGGCGGCGAAGGCGAAGCCGCCGGTGAGCATGTAGCCGGCGAAGGCGCGGTCGGCGAGCAGGCCGCGCATCGCGCGCAGCGCCTCGCCGACACCGCCGCCGTGCCGCTCGGCGGGCTCCAGCGTCTCGGGCAGCCTCGTCCAGACCAGGACCCCGATCAGCAGGCCGATGGCGGTGAGGACGACGAACACGCCCCGCCAGTCGGTCACGCGCAGGACCTGCCCGCCGATGAGGGGCGCCACGATCGGGGCGACGCCGGAGATCAGCATGAGGGTGGAGAAGAAGCGGGCCATGGCCATGCCGTCGTAGAGGTCGCGGACGACGGCCCGGGCGATGACGATGGCGGCGGCGCCCGCGAGCCCCTGGGCCAGCCGGAAGGCGACCAGCGTCTCCACGGTGGGCGCGAGCGCGCACAGGACGGTGGCGACGACGAAGACGGCGAGCCCGGCGAGCAGCGGGCGGCGGCGCCCCCAGCGGTCGCTCATCGGCCCGACCACCAGCTGCCCGAGCGCCATGCCGGCCAGGCAGGCGGTGAGCGTGAGTTGGACGGTCGCGGCGGGCGCGTGCAGGGAACGGGTGACCTCCGGCAGGGACGGGAGGTACATGTCCATCGCCAGCGGGGGCACGGCGGTCAGGCTTCCGAGCAGGAAGGTGACCAGGAGCCCGGTGCGGCGGTGCGCTGTCCTGCCGGGCCGCTCCGTCCCGGCAGCGGCCTCCTGGGCGGTCTTCGATATGGACGCCCCACCCTCGGGCATGAGTCCCTCCCTCTCCGAGTCGATCGCCACCTATGCTCTCAGCTCGTACGCAGTGCTCGGGGTCACAAGGTGAAGGCGGGGCGGGTATGACGGCGGACACAGTGCGGTGGGGAGTCCTGGCGACCGGCGGTATCGCGGGTGCGTTCACCGCGGACCTGATCGACCTGCCGGACGCGGAGGTCGTGGCGGTCGCGTCCCGGTCCGAGGAGTCGGCGAAGGCGTTCGCGGAGCGGTTCGGGATACCCCGGGCCTACGGCGACTGGAACCAGCTCGCGCAGGACGAGGACATCGATGTCGTCTACGTCGCCACCCCGCACACGGCCCACCGCACCGCCGCCGGCCTGTGCCTCGCGGCCGGGCGGAACGTCCTGTGCGAGAAGCCGTTCACGCTGAACGTGCGCGAGGCCGGGGAACTCGTCGCGCTGGCGCGTGAGCACGGGCGCTTCCTGATGGAGGCGATGTGGATGTACTGCAACCCGCTGGTACGGCGGCTCAAGGCACTGGTCGACGACGGGGCGATCGGCGAGGTGCGCAGCGTCCAGGCCGACTTCGGGCTGGCCGGCCCCTTCCCGCCCTCGCACCGGCTGCGGAACCCGGAGCTGGGCGGTGGCGCGCTGCTCGATCTCGGTGTGTATCCGGTGTCGTTCGCGCAGCTGCTGCTCGGGGAGCCGTCGGACGTCGTGGCGCGGGCCGTGCTCTCCGAGGAGGGGGTCGACCTCCAGACGGCGGCGGTGCTCACGTACGACAGCGGCGCCCTCGGTTCGGTGCACTGCTCCATCGTGGGCGGTACGGCGACCTCGGCGTCGGTCACCGGCTCCCGGGGCCGGATCGACATCCCGCACGGCTTCTTCTTCCCGGACCGTTTCGTCCTGCACCGGGACGGCCGCGACGCCGAGGAGTTCACGGCCGATCCGGCGGACGGGCCGCGCAACAGCATGCGCCACGAGGCGCTGGAGGTGATGCGGGCCCTGCGCGCCGGCGAAACGGAGTCCCCGCTGGTCCCGCTCGACGGCACGCTCGCCGTGATGCGCACGCTGGACGCGATCCGGGCCCGTGTCGGCGTCCGCTACCCCGACGAGGCGGGCGAGCCGGAACTCACGTCGGCGTGAGGCCTTGATCGGGCGTACGGGGGCAGGGGTTCGGCTCCCGTACGCTGCGGGCCCATGAATGCCAAGGACAATGCAATCGCGGTGGTGACCGGCGCGGGTTCCGGGATCGGCCGGGCGGTCGCCGTGGAACTGCTGCGCGCGGGGTGGTCGGTGGCGTTGGCGGGCCGGCGCGTGGAGACACTGGAGGAGACGGCGGCGCTGGTACCCGGGGCCGCGTCCCTGGCGGTACGCACGGACGTCTCCCACCCCGAGGACGTCAGCGCCCTGTTCGCCGCCACCGTGGAGCGCTTCGGCCGGGTCGACCTGCTGTTCAACAACGCGGGTACGTTCGGCCCCGGCGGTGTGCCGGTCGAGGAACTGCCCTACGAGGCCTGGCGGCACGTGGTGGACACGAACCTCAACGGGGCGTTCCTGTGCGCGCAGGCGGCGTACCGGCAGATGAAGGAGCAGGACCCGCGGGGCGGCCGGATCATCAACAACGGCTCGATCTCCGCGCACACGCCCCGCCCGATGTCGGTGGCCTACACGGCGACGAAGCACGCCCTGACCGGCCTGACGAAGTCCCTCTCCCTGGACGGACGGCCGTACGGGATCGCGGTGGGGCAGATCGACATCGGCAACGCGGCCACCGACATGACGTCCCGTATGCAGACGGGAGCGCTGCAGGCGAACGGGGAAGTAGCCCCGGAACCGGTGATGGACGTCGCGGACGTGGCCCGCACGGTACGGCACATGGCCGAACTGCCGCTGGAGGCGAACGTGCAGTTCGCGACCGTACTGGCGACGGCGATGCCGTACGTCGGCCGCGGCTGAGCGCGCGGCAGAATTCGTCAACTCGTCAACCTGCACAAACGGAATAGGAACCTCCGACCCATTGCGGCCGGTAGGGAGCTTATGCTCAACTCTCCTACACCAAAGCTTCACAGTTGGAGCAGGGCGCTTCCGCAGGCCACATCCAGGGGGGAGGCGGCAGTCGTTCCACGGCACCGGGTGGGGGTGGATTCCGCGACGGACCGCGGAGTACGCACCGGTGCGCGTGGAACGACTGCCGCTCACATCAAGGACCGGATGTGTCGGGGCCGGTCTGCGTCACCGGGGGGACGTTGCGGGGCCGGTTTGCGTCACGGGGGGCGTTGCGGGGCCGCGTCAGGATGAGCGTGCCGGAAGGCGCCACGAGGACGCGTCACTTACTGTGCCGTCCCCTCGCTCGCCCGGGTGTCATGCGCCGGCGCAGTGCCCAGGCCCCGCCCGCCAGGAGCGCCACCGCCGTCCCGGCGCCTTCCAGCAGCCGCCCGGTCGAGGGCCCGTGGGTTACCGCGTGCAACGCGGTGGGGCCGTTCCTCGGCCCGGCCTCCGCCCCCTGCCCCTCGATCACCGGCTCGACCAGCACACCCACCGGCCGTGCCGAAGCACCGTGTGCGAAGCCCCAGTCGAGCAGTGCGGCGGCCTCCTCGTAGACGGCTTCGGCACGGTCGGCGGGGTGCATGACGGTGACGAGCAGGGTGCGCCCGGCCCGAGTGGCGGCACCGGTGAAGGTGTTGCCGGCGTCGCTGGTGTAGCCGTTCTTGACGCCGATCAGCCCCGGATACGGCCGCAGGCCCCAGGTTCCGCTCAGCAGCCGGTCGGTGTTCTGGATCTGGAACGTCTTCCCGCCCCCGGCCGGGAACTGTGCGGTCCGGGTCCGGCAGTAGGCGCGGAACCCGGGGTCGCGCAGCCCCTGCCGCGCGAAGAGGGTCAGGTCGTACGCCGAGGACAGCTGCCCGGGGTGGTCGAAGCCGTCCGGGCTGACTACGTGCGTGTCCAGCGCCTGCAGTTCCCGCGCCCTGGCCTGCATGGCGGCGACGGTTTTCGCCACACCGCCGTTCATGTGGGCGAGGACGTGCACGGCGTCGTTCCCCGAGCGCAGGAAGACGCCCTGCCAGAGCTGGTCGACGGTGTACGTGGTTCCGGCCCGGATACCGACGAGGCTGGAGCCCGCCGGGATGCCGGCGAGGTCGGCGGCGGTGACGGTGTGCCGGCCGCCGCGCGGGAACCGGTCGAGCACCGTGTCGGCGAACAGCATCTTCAACGTGGACGCGGGCGGCAGCCGCCGGTGCGCCCGGCAGGCGGCCAGCACCTCACCGCTGTCCTGATCCGCGACAAGCCAGGAACGGGCGGTGAGCCGCCGGGGCAGTCCGGTGGTGCTGCCCACCTGCACGGTGTCGCGGCCGAGACGGTCGCCGCCGAGCACGGGACGGGGTGCAGCGGCCACGGGGGCCGCGGCGGCCAGGGCGAGGAGGGTCCGCCGGGACAGCCGGGCTGAGTCACGCATCCCGCGACGGTACGAAGCGCAGCGGCGCCGGCGTGCCCGGAACGTTCAAGGACTGCCCCAAGGTTTCGCAAGGTCACCGCCCGAGGAGCCGGTCGACCTCTGCGAGCTGCTCTGCGGACAATGCCCCCTTCTCCAGCGCCCCCGCGTTCTCCTCCGCCTGGGCGACCGACCGGAAACCGGGGATGGGCACCGTGCGTGTGCTGCGCGCCCACAGCCAGGCCAGGGCGCCCTGGGCGGGGGTACGGCCCTCGCTGGTGAGGACGTCCCTGAGGGCGTCGACGCGGGCGAGCCACTCCGGGTCGGCACCGGACCCGTCATTGAAGCCTTGCAGCCAGGCCGGGGGCCTGCTGCGGATGTCACCGGCCTCCAACGGCTGCCGGTCCCGGCGCTTCCCGCTGAGCAGCCCCATGGCGAGCGGACTGCGGTTGATGCTCGCGAGGCCGGCCTCCTCGCACAGCGCGAGCATCGCGGGCGCGTCGGTCAGGACGTTGAGGGCGTGCTGGACGGCGGCGCAGTGCGGCCCCTCGGCGAACACGGCGGCGCGAGCGGGGTCGTCGGTGCTCCACGCGTAGGCCCGTATCAGCCCTTCGCGGACCAGTTCCTCGCACGCATCCCGGAGCGGGGCGGCCTGCTCGGGATCGGCGTCGGAGAGGTGGAACTGGTAGAGGTCGACGTAGTCGGTGCCGAGCCGGCGCAGGGAGGCGGTCAGCGCGCGACGCAGATAGGCCGGAGAGTCGTCACTGCCGGTCAGCGTGCGGGTCTCTTCGTCGAAGACGTTGCCCCACTTGGTGGCGACGACGACGTCGGCCCTGCGCTTGCCGAGGGCCCGGCCCAGCACGCGTTCGCTGTGCCCGGCGCCGTAGGTGTCGGCGGTGTCGAAGAAGGTGACGCCCAGGTCGAGGGCGCGCCGCACCGCCCGCACCGACTCCTCGTCGTCGACCTTGCCCCAGCCGAGCGGCTGCCCGTCCGCGGCCTGCCATTCACCGCCGATCGCCCAGCAGCCGAAGCCGAGGGCGCTCACCTCGATGCCGCTGCGTCCCAGCGGCCGTGTGGTCTCCATGCCCGGAGGCTAGGAGTTGGAGTGCACACGAGGACAAGCCCTTGCGGGTAAAGGAATCCGTGCCCTTGCGGGTGAAAGGATCTCAGGGCGTAAGGGGAATCCCGGGCGGGGCGGTGCGGGAATCTCAGGCCTGCCCGGTCTCGAAGCGCGTGATCCGGCCGTCGTCGTCCACCTGGAAACTCCACCGGGTGCGCATCTCGCCCCAGGTGTCGTTGCTGTAGCGGGCGATGAGGGAACGGCCGCCGTTGGACTCGTTGTCGACCTCCATGTGGCCGTGGGAGGAGAAGATCTCCCGGTCGACCCAGTCGTCGAGGTCGCGGTCCGAGCCGTCGTCGGTCATGGTCGCGCCCGGCGCGAGGAGCTCCATGAAGCTGTCGCGGTCGTGGTTGTTCACGGCGGTCACGAAGGCCCGGACGACCGGATCGCTGAGGCGCGTGGTCTGAATCGTCATGCCAGCAGCCTCGTACCGACCACGGCCCCACGCCACCGGTGCCACCCGAACGGCGCCCCGGGAGGGGCCCGCCGGTGTCGTGGGCGGTGACGGGGTGCGACGGTGAGAACGCGAAGGGGAGTTCCTCTGCTCCTGCTGCCTGCAACTCGCTACCTGCTACCTGCTACCTGCTACCTGCTACCTGCTACCTGCTACCTGCTACCTGCTACGGGAGACGACGTGAGGCGTAACGACCGACGCGATCTGGGTCTGCTGCTGCTCCGGCTGGGGGCGGGCGGTGTGCTGGTGGCGCACGGCACGCAGAAGCTGTTCGGCTGGTTCGGCGGCCACGGCATCTCGGGCACCGGCCAGTTCATGGAGTCCGTCGGCTACTCCCCCGGCAAGACGAGCGCGACGGCGGCGGGCCTGGCGGAGACGGGCGGCGGCACGCTGCTGGCCCTGGGACTGGCGACCCCGGCCGCGGGAGCTGCGGCGGCCGGCGCGATGGCGGGAGCGGCGGCGGTGCACACCCCGAACGGCTTCTTCAACCAGGGCGGCGGCTACGAGTACGCGGCGACACTGGGCCTCACGGCAGCGGGCCTGGCCATCACCGGCCCGGGCCGCCTCTCCGTGGACCACCTGCTCGGCCACGCGGTGAACCGCGGCTGGATGATCCCAGCGGCCTTCGCGGCCACGGCGGCGGGCACGGCGGTGGTGGTGGGGGCCCGGGCGAGGCGGCTGCGGAAGGCGAAGGAGGGGGAGCAGGAGGCGTTGTTCGAGGAGGAGTACATGGAGTAGGGGCGGATGGGGCCGGGGCCCGGGGCGTTGTCAGTCCCGCATGGCAGGCTGCGCCCCTATGAACGATCAGACCCCCGCCCCTGACCTCTGGTCCACCATCGACGCCTTGTCGGAATGGCTCGACACCAACCGCCCGGTAGAGGGCCGCGAGGGCCTCCTCCTGCGCATCCTGAAACTCTCCGAGGAGGTCGGCGAGGTCTCGGAGGCGGTGATCGGGGCGACGGGGCAGAACCCCCGCAAGGGGGTCACACACACGTGGGAGGACGTGCAGGCGGAGTTGTGTGATGTCGCCATCACGGCGCTGATGGCGTTGCGGACGCTGACGCCGGAGGCGAAGGAGGTGTTCGGGGGGCATTTGGAGCGGGTCAGGACGCGGTCGACGGCATGATCAGGTCGCATTGATTTCGGTAAGTCCGCCCTCCAGCTTCAATCCCTGCAAACACCGAAGCAGGGACAGTTCGTTCCGCGACCTTGACCGGCAAGCAGTGAAGTGACGCCACTAGGGATCTCGGTAGCGCTATTCAGGGTCACACCGAATCGCATTGATCGGCGTTCACTACTCCTTGAAATCGAACACGAAAGCCCGTATATATGCGGGGACTCGAGAGTGACATTACAGAAGACGCAAGTCGGGCTGAACGCCGGATACTCATTGGAAAATCTTCCTGACCTGCGCTTCGAGGGGTCGGTGTGACCTGCTAGGTGTATTGATCACGAGCGTTGTTAACGCTTGCCGGGCTTGATCATGGCGAAGGCCTCCGTGTGTGGTGGAGGTGTCGAATCTTCACCGCACGGAGGCCTTCTTGTCCCACCGTAATGCCCGACTGACCGTTCACGGCAGGCGGCTGCTGGTCGAACGTGTCCGCTCCGGCCGTCCCGTCGCCCATGTCGCCGCCGAAATGGGCATCTCCCGTCCCACAGCCCACAAGGGATCCGGCGGTGGCGGTCCGAGGGCGAGAGCGGACTCATCGACCGCTCCAGCCGTCCCCGCAGGACACCGCACCGCACCGCATCCTCCACCGAGGCGCATGTCTGCAGGCTGCGGCAGGACCGCAAACTCGGCCCGGCACGCATCGGACCGATCCTGGGCCTGCCCGCCTCCACCGTGCACCGCATCCGCACCCGCCATGGCCTGAACCGGCTGGCCTTCCTGGACCGGCCCACCGGCCAGGTCATCCGCCGCTACGAACGCGACCGTCCCGGCGAACTCATCCACGTCGACGTCAAAAAGCTCGGCCGCATCCCCGACGGCGGCGGCCACAAGGTCCTGGGCCGACAAGCCGGCCGGGCCACCCGCAGCGGCATGGGCTTCGACTACATCCACTCCGCCGTCGACGACCACACCCGCCTCGCCTACAGCGAGATCCACAGCGTCGAGAAGGCCGCCACCTGCGCGGCCTTCCTGCGCCGGGCCGCGGTCTTCTTCCAAACCATCGGCATCGACCGCATCGAACGGGTCCTGACCGACAACGCCTGGCCCTACCGCAAAAGCTTCGCCTGGCAACAGGCCCTAACCGACCTCGACGCGACCGGCAAGCTCACCCGCGCCTACCGGCCCCAGACCAACGGCAAGGTCGAACGCTTCAACCGCACCCTGCTCGACGAATGGGCCTACCAGCGGCCCTACACCACCAACGACGAACGAACAGCAGCTCTGGCAGACTTCCTGCACACCTACAACCACCACCGCTGCCACACCGCACTCGGCGGCCAGCCACCCATCACCCGCGTGAACAACCCTGCGGGCCAATACACCTAGGTCTTGGTTGCGCAGGCGATCGGAGGGAGGCAGATGAACCGCTGCGATCCACACCGGTTTGACCTGAGCTACTCAATGCCAGTCACAGCAATCTCCCTCCGATTCACCGAATAGACAAAGGCTTAGGCGGCGGACGGATCAGGACTTCTCTGGGCGCTCGGAATAGTCCTCGCTCGAGTCCCTATGGGGACGTTTGCCGCAATACGAGGCCAGACACACGCATCGGCCGAAGTAAAGTCAGCCTTCTGCCTACGCCTCACCCTGCACAGTGATGCCTGACCGCCAATACCGCGGCCCACCTGTCGACCGCCCACCTGAGCCTCAATTCTCCCGACCGCACGGAGAGGGCCGCCATGGCGGCCCTCGATCACAGTGGAGGAGTGGGGCCAACGGCACGGCGCGCTGAAATATCGGCGAGCGGAGCGGGCTGAGTCGGCTTCGCCTACACGACGATCACCGCACGGTCAGGCGGCGGTAGTTTCCGACGAACCGGACGGCGGTCCGTCGTGCCTCAGCAGGTCGGCGGCTCGGTGGGCGGTTTCGTCGGCGTCCTCAGGAAGGAAGCGGCTGGCCTCGCCGCTCCAAGTGACGATCAGCTCGTCACGTGCGCGGGTGGCGGCGACGAACACCAGAGAACGGGCGCGCTGTTCTTCCTGGTGGTAGCGGCCCGGGTTCGCGAGCCGGTACTGCTCGATGCGCTGATGCGGTACCTGGCCCTCGCCGATGGAGGTAAGGAAGACGCGCTGAAACTCCAGGCCCTTGAAACGGTGCATGGTCCCGATGCGTACGGCGTCCAGGTCGGCGCGAACTCCCTCCCGCCTCAACTCGACCACCGGGATGCTGAAGGGTTCCCGGGCCAAAACATTGGCGAACTCCTGAGCAGAGCCCCCATCGGGCACACTCACGGCCATCGCGGAGTACGGCGTGCCATAGACATCATGGCGTTCCTGGATGAGGGTCGCCACCGCCCTCATCTCGGTGAGCCGGTCTGGGGCCCGCCAGAACTGCGGGGCCAGCCCGGTGAGGACGGATCGGTAGCCGTCGAGCGTGTCGGTGCCCGCGTCGAGGTCGTCGAAAGAGGCACCCTCGATCAGACGGTTCGCGCTGCCCAGGATCTGACGGGTGGTGCGGTAGTTGAGGGTGAGACGCCGTGAGGCGCGGCCGCGGACCTCGATGCCCTGGCGGCCGAGCACCACCTGGTTGCCGTAAATGCGCTGGTGGGCGTCGCCCACCAGGAAGATGTCGTTCGGCCCCTTGCGGACCATGGCACGCAGCATGCGCCAGTGCGAGGCGGACAGGTCCTGTGCCTCGTCGACGACGATGTGCTGGTAGCGCGGCTTCAGCCACATGCCGCTGCCCGCCTCGCGGTGGACCAGGTCGCGGCCCCCCACTTCCTCCTTGTAGCGTGCCTGTTCCTCGGCGCGGGCCATCCGGCGTTGTTCGATGGCGGCCGCTGCTTCGGCGATCAGCGCGTACGTCGTCTGCCGCGGCGAGGACTCCAAGTGGGCCTTGTAGGCGAGCACGAGCTGCCAGATCTCGTGGCGCTGGGCGGTGGTGACGCGTGGGCGTCCCGAGCGGGTGACGCGTCGGTAGGCCTCCCAGGAGCCGCATCCGCCCGCGACGATCACATGCCTGAACTCCGTTTCCAGGAAGTCGGCGTCGTACTGGAAGCTGTTCGTCTCGGTGATGACGGTGTGCCACAGGTTCATGGCCGCGTTGTCGTCGATCGGCCGGCCCAGCTCCACCCGGGATTCCTGGACGATCTCACGGGCGAGTAGGTCAACCGACTTGACGTCGACGCGGGCCAGGAGTTCGTCGCCGCCCAGCTGGCGCAGCCGCTCCTTGAGATCCAGCGCGAGGTTGGTGTTGTAGGTGGTGAGCAGAACCGCGTGGGAGTGGCCGGGCGGCAGCCTGTCGACCAGGTGACGAACCCGGTGGAGGGCGACGACCGTCTTGCCGGTGCCCGGACCGCCCGTGACTTTCGCTGAGCCCTTGAAGTCACCGGTGGCGAGGCGCTTCTGCTCGGGGTGGAGGAACAGCCTCCAGGCGTCGAAACTCTTGCCGAGCGCGCCGAGCACGGCGTCGTCGTCGGTCTCGGCCTGGGACACGGCACGCTGGGCCGCACGCGAGAAGTCACGGGGATTGACGTCCTCCTCCGCACGCCACTTCTCCGTGATGTGCTGCCGCACTTCCTCCGGATCCACGCGGTCGCGCAGTGCGAGGAGGACGTCCCGTGTGAGTTCCGGAAGGTTGTGGGCGAGCAGTGCGTCGAACTGCTCGTCAGTGCGGACCTTCCGCAGTGCCGACAGGAGGGAGCGGACGACTCCGAGGTCGAGAAGGAGCTCGTCGTCATATCGGGCGAAAAGCGGGGTGCGGAGGCTGCTCGTGGGGGTCGCTGCCGGTGGGGCGGCGTCGGTGCGAGGCGTGTCCGGTGCGGCGTCCGTCCTGGCCGCCCCGTCGCGTGGGGCGTCCTCCGTGGTGGGTTCCGTGCGGTCCGGCAGGGCGACGACCTGGGCGCTGACCTCACTCTGGTCGACCACCTCGATCGCGCCCGACACGGGGTTGATCTCCACGGTGAGCCGGGCGAGTTCGGCTCCGGCCTGAGCTCCGTCACGCACCGCGAGGACCCGCATCTCGTCCTCGCCGTCGGTCGACAGGAGCAGGACCATGCAGGTCTCGGCCTGTGCGAGGTGGAGGTCCCCGTTGGCGCCCGCGGCCCGCAGGAAGGTCCGGCCCAGGGCCCGGTTGTTCCGGTCGGCCCGCAACCGGTGGACGAAGGTCGCGACCGCGTCCCCCACGGCACCGCCCCGGCGCCGGATGTCCTCGTGGGCCTGGAGCCCCACCTGCACCCGCGTCCTGGCCCGGCCCCCCGGCCGACCCGCCGCGTAGCTCATCGCGCGCCCCCCTTCTCGCCCAGCAGCCGGGCGAGTTCCGCAGTGTCCCAGTCACCCGGCGCGCGTACGTGCCAGCCGGCTGACGCGCACTGGGCCATGTACTCCGTGTCTTCGGCGTCCTCCCCGAGGACAATGCCGATCTTATGGGCGGGCCAGGCGAGTTCGATGGTGCGGGAGACGCCCTCGACATCCCAGCCTGCCTTGCCGGCAGGCACGTCTTCGTGGGCCGACAGTTGCTCGGCGAGCACCGCGACCTCGGGATCTCCCCACTTGGACAGCTCTTCGACGACCAGTTGCCAGGCGGTTCGCTCCACGAGAGTCATGCCCTCGTCCGCTTCCGGGGTCCCCTTTTCCGGCTGCTCCTCGGGTGCCGCCGGGTTGACGGCATGCGGGCGGCCCTCGGCGTCGTCGAGGTCCTCGGGCAGGGCGAGCCCGGTGCCCGGTGCGTCTGCGCGCAGCGCGGCCAGAAGGCCCGTGCCCAACCCGGCAGTGGCGGCGAGCAGAGAGGCGTCGAAGGTGTCGAGTGTGGAGCGGGCGAGGGTGAGTCCGTCGGCCTGACCCGCGCCGGTGGGGTCGAGGAACTGGATGATGTTCCCCCAGCTCAGCCAGGCCTTCCAGCGGCGCCTGTGGTCGGGCCGGTCACCTTCGACCGCTTCGGGCCGATCGTCGAGCACGGCGAGAGCACTCCAGCGCAGCGCCTTGGCGTCGGCGCGCCGGGCTCCGGCGAGGACGAGAGGCAGCCCTGAACCGTCCTGGAACGAGAGCAGTTTGAGCCCTTGTCCCGTGACGGCCGGGGCGGGCTCGTCACGGACGGCGGCCTCGATCCACCCGGTCGCGGTGACCGCGTCGGCGTCGACGAGGTCATTTCTACGGAGGAAGGCGGGCGCGCTGATCGCAAGCTGGGCGAGTTGCTGCCACTTGTTCAGCCGGGGGTCGCGCAGGAAGCCCAGCAGGGATGGGATCGCCCCGTCGTAGAGGAGGGCGTCGGCCTCCGAGGGATCCCGTCGTGCGTTCGCCCACTGCTTGCGCACCATGGCCCCCGGCCCCGCGGGGGAGGTCACGTCGTACGGCGGCCAGGCCGCGTCGGCCTCGGGGCCGGCGACAACGGGAGCGAGCGGATCGCGAGGCTCGTCCACGTCCTCGGCCGGCTCGTCCGGCGGAGTCCTCAGGGCCTTCTCCCAGGCCACCACGTCGTCCCAGGTGATCTGCCAGACGAGGATGCCGTCGGCGCGCAGCAGGGCACGCTTGGCGGCGTCGGCCGCGATCCGGTTGGTGCGGCAGGAAGCGTGCCAGCGGTAACCGTCGAGGTAGACGGCGATCGGCATGGGGGGCGCGCCGTCGCTCGTGGTGTCCCCGGTGATCGGGCGGAAGAGGAGGTCGGGGCGGGTGCGGTAGCCGTGCAGGTCCTTCTGGGCCACGACCTCCCAGCGGACCCGGCCGCCGCCGGGCCGGGTGAGGGTGAACTGCTTACCCTGCCTGCCGGTGGGGGTCTCTTCGTGGTCCGCGGGAGCACCGTTGTCAGGGACGGCGAGCCAGCGGTCCAGGGCCTCGATGAAACGGCGCTCGAGGTCGCTCTCCGCCTGCGCGGCGAACCGGATCTCGGCGTCGGCCGACTCCTTGCGGAAGTCCCATCCGCTGTGCCCGTCGGCGCCCAGCAGATCGTCGAGCATCCACAGGGCTTCCTGCCGGTCGAGGTCCTTGTAGTCCCGTTCCGGGGCGTAGCCGAGGAGGCAGAGGTGGCAGGCGCGGCGCCCCTGGGTGTCCTTGCAGGGGCAGACCCGCAGCGCGTCCTGGGCCTCGGCGAGCACCGCCCGGAACTCCTCGCCGTCACGCTCCACCAGACGCTGGAGGTATCCGGTCCCGCCGGGGAGCGCGTCGTACAGCACCAGGTAGTTGCGGGTGAGCTCGCTGTCCCGGTCGGGCTCGGTTGCTGGGGCGGAGCGGATGTGCGCGGGGTCGCCGCCGTAGCGCCGGGCGAGGCCCAGGTGGAGCGCGGCGGAGAAGGAGGCGAGGCGTTCGGGCACGTTGAGGGTGGCGGCGGGGAGCAGGATGCGCAGTGCCTCCGTGCGGTGCTCGGTGGCGGTGATCACCTGCACGTCCTCGGGCGCGGCCTGCTTGTCGCGGCGGCGGGTGGGGCACCACGGCCGGTGGTGTGCGAGCTCGGGGCGGCCGAGCAGGGACTGGCTGAGCGATTCCTGGGTGGGGCTGTGACCGGGTTCCCGGTCGGTGGCGCCGCCGCACCGCGGGCACACGGTGAACCCGGTGGGGGTGGCCACCTCGGTGCCGGCGAAGTAGGTGTCCTTGGGGCGGCCGTGCCGGGCCTTGCCGAGGTTGAAGCGGCGGATGACCGCCTCGCGGACGTGGTCCACCCCGAAGGTCCTGTTCTTGTGCCGCCAGGTCTCCTTGATGTTCTGCCGGTCGACGTCGACGGCGGTGACGGTGGTGTAGGTGGTCCGTACCCGGTTCTCGTGGTCGTCGACGATCCGGGCGTCGTCCCGCTTGTCGTGGGCGGTCACCTTGCGCGGCACGACCACCTGGAAGACGGCGCTGCGTCCGCCGATGCCGTGGCCGCCGCAGCGCGGGCAGGGCGAGGTGTCCTGCTCGGCCCGCTCACCGGTGCGGACGTGGCCGCACTCCCGGCAGATCCGCCAGGTGCGCAGTCCGACCGGCAGGCCTGCCGGTGAGCCCTTCCTGGTGGGACCGAGGTCGAAGCCGTCGACGACGTGCCGGTAGCCGCGCACGTAGTAGGCGTTGCCCGGGGCGAGTTCGGTGAGCGCGGCCTCGGCGGGCCGGTCGTAGACACGCGGTTCGCTGCTCCACTTGGTCTTGGGCGCGTCCCCGGCGTCCGGCTTCCCGTCAGCCGTACGGGCCTTGCGGACGGGCTCCTTGAAGGTGAGCATCGCCTCCAGTCGTACGCCGTCCTCGACGAGGCTGTAGTTGGGCAGCAGCCCGTGCTCGACGAGGAAGCCCTGGGCGTCGGCCTGGGCCATCTCCTGGAGCCGCTTGCTGACGCCGGTCGCCTCCCGGATCAGGGTGCGCTTCTCACGGGCCTCGTCGTCCACGGATTCCTGGAGCGCGTCCGCCGCATCGTTGATCATGTCTTTGCGCCGGACGAGTTCGGCACGCTCGGCCTGCCAGGCGCGCTCGGCGGCGTCCAGCTCCTGGCCCAGTTTCTCCGCGGCGAACCGCCGCAGCACCTTGCGGGCATCGCTGGAGGCACCGGATCCGGGAACGCCCTCGATCTCGGGGAACAGGCGCAGGAATTCGTCCGCGAGGTCCAGGCGGCCGACCGTCGCCTGGCCGAACTGCTTCAACCAGCCGGAACGGCCGACGAGCTGGGTCACCCGGTCCGGCAGCGGAATGACACCCTCCAGGGCACCCCGGGCCGCGCGGTCGATCAGGAACGCCGTGTACTGACGGCACAGCAGCTCACCCGCCGACAGGAAGCAGCCGGGCGGCAGGATCGGGCCCGCGATCAGGTGGCGTGGTTCGGCGAGGTGGTACAGCGCGCGGGGGCTGGTGTCGGCGAGCGACACCGTGAAGGCGTTGCCGGTGGCGCGCCCGGCGCGGCCGACCCGCTGGACGTAGCCGGCCGTGGACGGCGGCAGCGAGGCCAGGATGACCGACTCCAACTGGCCGATGTCGATGCCGAGTTCGAGGGTCGGGGTGCAGGACAGGACGTTCGGGTCGGTGTGCTTGACGCCGCGCCGGAAACCTTTCTCCACCTCCTCGCGCTCCTTGCGCTTGAGGACACCGGTGTGTTCGGCGGCGACCACGCTGTACGGCTTGGCCTCCCGGTACAGACGCCGGTAGTAGTTGGAGCGGGGGTCGCGGGCCGCCCGGCCACCGACCTCGGCGGACGGCCGGGCGAGGGCTCCCTCGCAGCGCTTGAGCGGGCAGCGCATGCCCTGCCACACCTCGGCGCGCTCCGGCGGGACGGTCTGCGTCCAGCCGCACTCCCGGCAGGTCAGCACGGAGAGCGGGGTCTGTTCGTCGTCCAGCGGACGTACGCGTACATGGCCCGGTGTGAGCCCGTACACCCCGTGGCCCTGCTGCTTGTCGGCGGTGTTGGTCCGCCGCCGGGCCAGTGCGCCGATGTCGTCGTGGGCCAGCTGCTCGAACAGCGCGGCCAGGTACTCCCCCGCCGTCTGCCGGTCCAGCCCCAGGCAGCGCTGGGTGAAGTCGACGTACCAGCTGTCCCGGGTGTCCACCCGCTCGAAGTCCGTGCTTCCGCTGCGGGCGCCGACCAGCACGAACGCCGGCGCTTCGGAGTTGCGGCCGAAGGCGGGCATACCGGTGGGACGGCCCGTCCAGACCGGGTAGCGGGTTCGGCCCTCCTCGTCGATGAAGTCGTCCAGCCAGGTGTGGTGGATGCCGCCGATCTGACGGATGTGTTCGAGGAGTCCGCGGACGAAGCCCTCGAAGTAGCGGAGCCGCTCGGGGGCTCCCGGGGCGGGGGGTCCGCTCGCCGCACCAGCGGCAACGGGCAGGAGCTGCCCCTGGTGGAAGCCGAACAGAGCCTCGGCCGCCTTGGCCGCTTTCTCGGGCTCGGGCAGATGCACCTCGGCCGCGACCGTGCGGGTCAGTTCCAGGGTGCGGCCGAGGCGGGAGTGCAGGCCGAACTCCAGCAGGGTGTTGAAGGCGAGGCGCTGGCCGACGAGCTCCCAGGTCGACTCCGGGATCCGCTTGCGTCCTTCGAGCAGGCGCTTGACCTGGGCCACGTCATGCAGGTCGGGCGGGACGACGGAGGCGAGGACCCGCTTCTCCTGTACGGCGGCCCGACTCACGAGGGAGGCGATCAGTTCGTTGAGCGGAACGCCGTCGGCCGCGTAGGCGGGGTCCGTGCGGACGCGCTCGGACAGCTGCTCGTGGATCAGCGAGCGCAGCGAGAACTTCCAGGCGCGGCTGGCCACGAAGCCGGCGCGATGCGCCGCGTCCTGCACCGAGTCGTTGAAGATCAGCGTCTTGCGGCGGTCCCGCTTCTCCTCGTCCTCGGCTGGCAGTTCGCCGCCGGTGAAAAGCTGAGTGACCACGACCGAGGCGAGCGGGGCGACACCGGCACCGAGGAAGCGGATTCCCTGGGCCTGCCCGCAGGCGGGGCAGCGGTCCTGCTTGGAGTAGTCGCCGCGCTCCTGGTTCTCGAACCAGGTCCAGACGTAGACGCCGTTGTCCGGGGCGGGAGAGATCCCGCCGTCGGCACGGAGAACCTCGTCCGGGTCCAGTCTGCGCAGCGCCGTGCCGTTGTCCTCCAGGACCATCAGGGTCGCGTCGTGCGCGGCGCCCCGCCGGCCGCGCTGGGCGCGGCGCGCGAGTGTGGCGCGGGCCTGTTCGGCGGCCTCAGCCGGGGTGGCCGCGATCATCGCCCGCACCCGGCCCTTGGCGGCTCCGCCCGCCACGCTGGCCCGGTAGATCTCGTCCGGGGCGTGCACCAGGTTCTGCGGATTGCGGTCGGGACATATCGCGGACCATCCCGAGCGCCCGCAGTGCCGGCAGTAGGCGGCCGGCAGCCGCCCCGAGGCGCGCGCCTTCCGCCGCCGCTCCACCTGCGCGGCCACCGCCACCGCTTGCCGGTCGGCTTCGGCGCGGTTGTGCTCGGCGAGGGCGGCCTGGTCGGCGTCCGACCAGGAGAACACCGGTTCCGGGCTGACGAACCGCAGCACCCGCGACAGCGCCCGCAGCCACAGATGTGTCTCCACGAGCAGCAGCGGCCGTTCCTCGTCGGCGGGCGCGTCGGGATCGCGGGCCACGGAGATCAGCGCCACGAAGCGCGCCAGCGCGGCAGCGGCCCGCTCCGGGGCCTGTGCGGCGGCGGCGCGCCAGGCCGAGGTGGCGTCGAAGCCTTCCAGCACCTCCAGGGCCGTCAGAGGCGCGTCCTTCGTGTGCAGCAGCGCGCGTGTGAGGGGATGGGCGAGCAGTCGCCGCCCCAGCTCGCGCGGGTCGGCCGTGTCGCACCCCAGGGTGGCACGGGCCACGGCGTCCATGCCGCCGGGTGTGCGCACCGGGTCCGGGAGGCCGGCCAGTTCCTCGGGAGACGGCAGGGGCAGCGAGTGGTCGACGGGTGAGAGGAACTCGTCGATGTCCCGCCGGTCCTCCCCCACCACCGCGTCGTCCGGGAACCGTACGCCGAACACCTGCGAGGCCACGTCCAGCATGGCCCGCGCCCCACCCGCCCCGCCGCCGGACCCGAGGGTCGCGGAGGTCGCCACCGGACAGATCGACCCGAGCGGCCGTCCCTTCTCGGCGGCCCCGACCACGGCCGCGAGGCGGCGCAGCAGCATGGCCACGTCGGTGCCCTGGGCGCCGTCGAAGGTGTGGAACTCGTCGATCACGACGTACGCCACGTCCGCGTCCCGCCACAGGGAGGCGTCCTGCTGCCGCTGGAGCAGCAGGTCCAGCATCTTGTAGTTGGTGATCAGGATGTCCGGCGGGTTGCGGCGGATCTCGGCCCGGTCCACCATCACCCGCCCGTACGGCGGCTCGGACCCGCGCGCGGCCGAGGCCTCGCCGATGTACAGCCCCGCCGTGACGTCGTCGAGGCGCCTGTCGCGCTCGAACAGGTCGCCGAGGCGCTTGGCCTGGTCACCGGCCAGGGCGTTCATCGGATACAGCAGTACGGCCTTGATGCCCGCCTTCCCGGCCTCCCGCGCGCGGCGGCAGTGGTCGAGCACGGGGATGAGGAACGACTCCGTCTTGCCGGAGCCCGTGCCGGTCGTCACGAGGGTCGGCTCGGGCCGGTGCCCGTCCTTGCCGGTCAGCCGGGCGAACGACTCCGCCTGGTGCGCGTAGGGCCGGAAGCGCGCCGGGAACCAGTCCAGGTGGCGTTCCCAGCCAGGGTGAGGAACACCGGCTCGGGCAGGTGGGTGCGGTCCACCTGGATCACCGGTGCCTGCTGACGACCCAGCTGGACCAGGACCTTGTCGGTGATCCACTCCATGACGGGGTGCAGCTCACCGACGTAGTGGGCGTCCGGCCACAAGGAGGAGGAATCGGCGTCCTCACGGGCCCGCTTCAGGGAGTCGGCCGCGTCCTTCTTGCTGAAGGTGAGCTTCATCCGGCGGGTGATGCCCTGGTCGCGCAGGTAGCCGGCGGGCAGCACGTCGAGCCGGTCGGCGAGGTCGTCCGGGGTGTCGAAGCTGAGGTCGGTGCCGTTCACGGTGGTGTCCAGGCGGAAGGGTTCCAGGTCGGCCAGTTCCGCGAGGCCGGCGAGGACGTATTCGCGGCGGTCCTTGAACAGGCGCAGTTCCTCGACGTGGTGGAGGGGAGCCTGGGCGGCGGTCTGCGCGGCGGGGACCGGCTCCTCCTGCGGGGCGCCGGGGGTGTTCGGGGTGTCGGGGGCCTGGTCGAAGTCGAAGCCCGCGTCGCCGTCGTAGTCCGTGTCGAAGTCGAAGTCGGCGTCCTCGAACGGGTCGCCGTCCGCGCCGAACTCGGCGTTCAGCTGTTGCGCGAGCGGCAGGTCCGCCGCCGTGACGCCCTCGTCCAGGGGAACGGACTCCAGGTCCGCGACGGCCTCCTGCGGTGCCTCGCCCTTGAGCAGCGCCTCCATGACGCGCTGCTCCTCCAGGTCGCCGTCGTTCTCCTTCGTCGCCGCCTCCACGGCTCCGAGGACGGCGTGCACCCTCGCCTCACGGGCGAGGACCTTCTCGGCGATGTCGGTGTCGTCGAGCGCGCCCTCGACGGACGATTCGAGGATCATCGCGCGGAACTCGGGCGGCTCGGTCTGGCCGTACCGGTCGATGCGGCCGTTGCGCTGCTCGACCCTGATCAGGCTCCAGGGCAGGTCCCAGTGGATCAGGTGGTGGCACTGACGGTGCAGGTTGACGCCCTCGGAGGCGCCGTCGCCGGTGAGCAGCAGACGGACGTCGCCGCCCGCGCGGGCGAACTCGTCGACGTACTCCATCTGCACCTTGTCCGAGACGCCGGTGCTGTGCAGCACCTTGACGGCGGCCTTGGCGTCGTCCCTCTTCTTCCAGCCAAGCAGTGGGGGGAGCACATCGCCGAGCCAGTCGAGGGTCTCGCGGCGCTCTGAGAAGACGACCGCCCGGGGCACGTTGCCCGCCCCCACGCCGATGCGGCGCAGCTCCGTGACCAGACCGGCGAGCTTGGACGTAGCGGTCAGCCCGTCCTCCCCGCCGGCCGCGCGGTCGATGGCGCGGGCGAGCTCCATGAGACGCAGGAGGGAGGCGGCCTCGGGCGTGCGTGCCTCGACGTCGGCCGGGGGCGCGTCGACGATCTTGTGTCCGTCGGGGAGGCGGTGACCTGTCTTGGCGAGCCGCTCACGCACCGTGGAGAACAGGGCCCGGTGCGAGGAGAGGAACGACTTGAGCAGGACGTACGGGAACAGTCTGTCCTCCGTACCGGCCTGGGCTTCGGGCTGCTTGAGCCAGTGCTGGGCCAGCTCCTGGAAGACCTCCTCCTCCAGCTCGTTCGCCTGGCAGCGCACCGGGTGGGAGCTGCCGCGCGGCGCCCAGTGGTCCTTGAGCTGCGCCGCGACCTCGGCGCTGACCTTGGTGCGGCGCAGCATCAAGTGGTCCAGCTCTTCGGCCTTGGGGTTGCAGGGGTCCTTGACCGCCATGGGGTCGAGGAGGCGGATCAGGCCGGTGAAGGCCTGCATGTCGCCGTTGTGCGGGGTCGCGCTGGCCAGTACGAGGGCGTCGGTGCGCTCGGCCAGGAGGTCGGCGAGTGCGCGCCGGTCGCTGCCCTGGTTGATGAGGTTGTGGGACTCGTCGATGACCACCGCGTCCCAGCGGATGTGCTCCAGCCAGGGGCGGTAGCGCTTGGGGTTCTTGAGCGTGTCCATGGAGATGATCACACGCTTGAAGTACGTGAACGGGTTGCGGCCCGCCGGGATCTTCCGTTCGATCCGGGCGATGCCGGCGCTGTCCAGCCGCACCAGCGGGAGGGAGAAGCGCGTCCACATCTCGTGCTGGAACTGTTCGAGCACGGGAGCCGGTGTGACGACGAGGATGCGCTCGCCCCGGCCGCGCCGAATCAGCTCGCTGAGCAGCACCCCGATCTCCAGGGTCTTGCCGAGCCCCACGACGTCACCGATCAGGAGCCTTGGCCGCAGCGGGTTCGCCAGGGCCTTCGCGGCGGGCCGCAGCTGGTAGTCCATGCGGTCGAGGAGGAAGCCGTCGGCCAGTGCCAGCCGGCGTTCGGTCTGCGGGAGCGGGGTTTTGCGGAGCACGGCCTCCAGGAAGAGGCGGCTGCGCCGGAAGTGCGGCGAGCGGTCGCCGATGAGCTCGGTGTCCTCGGGGAGCAGGATCCGCGGCTGGTCCATCGTGGGCACGAGGAACCGGGTTTCCTGGCCGCGCACCAGTTCAGACGCTCCGACCGCCTCGATCACGAATTCGCCGGGGCGCACCTCGTCGCTGCTGCGGACCATCCACTCCTCGTCCCGCACCTCGATCACTGTGCCAGCGGGCGGAGCTCCTTCGGGTTGCGCCAGGGCCTGGGCGGCGGGGCGGTCCTCGGTGCTGCCGGGCGCGGTGTCGGGCATGGGGTGCGGGTCCTTTCGGGTGGTACGGGGAACGCCCCGCGGCGGTGAAGCCTGGTGGTGGCCGATGCCGCCGGGGCAGGGCGTCCCTGTGAAGCCTAGGGCTCCGGAGAGGTGCGGTGGGAGGCTTACGGAGGACGGCTCAGGGCTTCGGCGATCAGGCCTGGCAGGGCACGGCGTGAGGGGCCGCCTGTCCTGCCGACTCCGCCAGCCTGCGGCCGCGCCGTCTGCGCTGCTACAGCCTGCCGCTGTGCGCGTAGGCCTTCCGCAGCCGCTCGGCGACGCGCAGTGCGGCACGAGGCGGAGCAGCCGCGGGCGGTTCCACGGCCGGCCGTGGAGGCGGGAGGTGGTAGCTGGTGGGGTCGGGGGGTTCGACGGAAGGCCCCTCGGCGATCTCGTCCGGTTGGTTCGGCGCGGGAAGTGGTCCGACAGGCTGCGCCTCGGGCTCGTCGACGACCGTCGGTGTGTACCCGGCCGGTACGCCGTCCTCGGCGGTATCCACGGCCAGCTCGATGTCGTCGGTGTCGACGAGGCCGAAGAAACCCGCGCCACCATTCGACAGGTCCACCGGCGTGCCCCCCGCCCACGGCGCGTCGGGCGCGGCCCCCGCGTCGACCGCCCGCTGGGCCCGATCCCGCACCGCCGGATCGACACCGCCCGAGCGTGCCTCAGGAGGCAGCTCCGGAGCCAGGCCGGCCTCCGCCACCAGTACCCTCAGCTGCTCGAACGCCAGGTCCTGGGTCAGCCCCGCTTCGTGGAGGAGGGCCCGCAGCCCCATGTCCACCCTGTCCAGGTCCGGACGGAGGCCGGGGATGTCCACCAGTATCTGCGCGAGCAGCGGGCGGAAGTCCGCGCCGACGCCGTTCCAGTGCGGCGGGGTGAGCAGGGGCTCCTCCGGGTAGGGCGGCCTGCCGGTCAGCGCGAAGAACAGCGTGGCACCGAGCGCGTACACGTCGGTGGGTTCCTTGGCGCTCGGGAAGTTGTGAAGCTGCTCGTAGGACATGTACTTCTTGGTCCCCCAGGCTTCACCGGGGCCGGTGATCGCCTGGCTGGTCCGCCGTTCGATGAGGGTGGCCAGCCCGAAGTCCAGGACGACCGGGCCGTGCGGGCCCAGTACGACGTTGTCCGGCTTGAGGTCGCGGTGCAGCAGCCCCGTGCCGTGGATGGCGCGCAGGGCGTCCACCAGGTGGAGGCCCAGGGCGGCGTACGGGCCCACGGAGAACGTGCCGGACTCCATCACCATGCGGTGCAGCGACGGACCCGCGATGTAGTCCATGGCGAACCACGGTTCCGACGCTTCGGTGTCGGCCGCGAGGAGTGCCGGTACCCGGTCGCTGACGACGGCCCGGATCGTGTCGATCTCCCTGTCGAACCGCTTTCTGGCCCCCGGTTTGTCCAACAGGTGCGGCTGGATCATCTTGACCACGGCGAGCCTCGACTCCGCGGCGTCCGCGCCCTCGTCGGGCTCGACCAGGTGGTACGTCGCGGTCAGTTCGTCCGTGAGTCCGTCCAGCGGGATCCGGCGGGCCAGATAGGCCACGCCCATGCCGCCTTCCCCCAGCCGGGCAAGCAGTTCGAAAGGCCCCAGCACACGGGGGTCCTTGTCGGCGTCCAGCGGCTCCATCGGCGCTCTCGTACCCCCACGCTCACGTCACGGCCCCCCGGCCGCACTGCTGTCGATCAGTTTACGGGCAGTGTCACGGCGGAGGCGGTCGGTGAAGGGGAGGCGATGGTCCCGTTCTCGACCTGGCTTGAATCGACGGGTGGTTGAACACTGGACGCTATACATGAGCACGCTGCGCGATCGGGTGTCATGTTCATACGGGGAGGCACAGCATGCGGGCCTGGGTGGTACGGGCGGGAGAGAACGGACAGAGGGAGCGCGCGGCCCTGGAGGAAGGGGTCCTCCTGGCCGGGTGGCACGAACTGGGAGACCTGACCGACTTCATCACCCGCGAGGACATCAAGGCCGCCGTGGCGTCCGCCTATCCCGACGAGGGCCCCTACACGGTCGGCAACTGGACCGGCCAGCTCTACCGCTTCGTGCATGAGATACAGCCCGGGGATTTCGTCGTCCTGCCGCTCAAGTCGTGGCGGGTGGCCGTGGGCCGGATCACGGGCGGTTACGAACACGACGCGCAGGCCACGGACGGTCCGCGCCACATCCGCCGGGTGGAGTGGCTGATCAAGGACATCGACCGGCAGTCGATCCAGCCCGATCTGCTCGACAGTATGGGGTCGCTACTGACCGTCTTCGAACTCAGCAGGTTCGCCGCGGCGGAGCGCATTGCCGCCCTCGCCGAGGGCCAGCCCGACCCCGGACGGCCTGACGCCGACGAGTTCGCCGCCAGCCTGACGGAACCCGCCAAACTGTACGAGGAGGTGCGCCGCCGCACCGCGGACGAACCGCTCACGCTGTCCATCCGGGACTTCCTGTCCGTCTGGGGCGTCCAGCGCCGGTACCCGGCCGCCGTCGAGCAGATCAAGAACGATCTCGACCAGCGCGGGCTCGTGACCGTGCCACCCTTCACCGAAGGCAGCATCGACAGCAAGATTGCCGTATTGGCGGGCGGCGCCGAGCCGGACGCGTCCGGAACCAGCGCCGTGACCCGGTTCGCGGACACCACAGCGGTGCCCCATGGTGTCGTCGAGGCCGATGGCGAGGGCGAGACACAGACCGTCGCCTACCGCGTGAGCAACCTCGAGTCGGCGAACCGCATGCCCGAATTCGTGAGGGTGGGAGCCGACCTCAAGACCGCCATGACGCTCATGGTGCTGCGTGGCTACAGCCAGCTCCCCGTCCTCGACGCGGACGGGCGACTGCGCGGCGTCGTCAGCTGGGAGTCGATCGGGCGCGCCCACATGGCCGATCCCCACGCGAGCCTCGAATCCGCCACGGTCAGGGGCCAGGAGGCCGACCGTTCGGACGACCTGCTGGACTGGATCGGCATCGTCCAGCAGTCCGGGTTCATGATCGTACGGGACCACGACCACAAGGTCTGCGGTCTGGTCACCGCGGCCGATCTCACGGGTCAATTCGGAACGCGCGTGCGTCCCTTCGTGCTCGTCGAGGAGATCGAGCAGCGACTGCGGCGTGTGGTCGACCGGTGCATCCCGATCGATCGCATCCGCGCGGTGGTTCCCGGACGGCGCGCATCCCGGGTGAACTCGGCCGCGAACTTGACGTTCGGAGCGTACGGCCACCTGCTCAAGGTGCCCGAGAACTGGGCCGCCCTGGGATGGGCCATCGATCAGGAGTACTTCCTGACGGCACTCGAGGAGTGCCGCCAGTTCCGCAACGGCCTGATGCACTTCAGCCCGGATCCCGTCACCGACGACCAGTTGCTGCCGGCGCAGGGGCTGCTCGAACTTCTTCGCTCCATGGATCCGTCGACGTGAGACCACATCGCCCAGCCCGCGATGCCGTGCGCAGCGTTTGGACGAGGCAAGGTCCCGCTGACGATTGTGATGACCGGTGGCCCAATCCGCTTCGACGACGTCTGCGAGGTAGAACGGAACCGCGGAAGCAACGCGGAGCAAGGACACGGTTCGGTGGTGGCAGACGCCGAGGAAGCCGGTCGCGGCGGCCGCCACGGCCGCTGCCGCATCCGCCTTGTTGGGATGGAAGTACAACAGCTGGATCCGACCGTGTGGCGATCGAGCCAGTCCGGGCGGCCACACGCCTGCCTTCTCCGAGATAAAGGTGCGCAAGCGGCAGACGAGTCGGGCTGTACGCCGGGTTCTGTACCCCGGGACCTCGCGGTCGTCGGGGCGACGGCCATCCATCTAGGGCCGGTGTTGCCACCGGCCTCGTGCGGTCTACCCGCGGACTCGGGCGGGCAGCCCTCGAACGTCCGCGCAGAGACACCGAGGTGTCTCCTCTTGACCTTGCTCCGGGTGGGGTTTACCTAGCTGCCTGAGTCACCTCAAGCACTGGTGGTCTCTTACACCACCGTTTCACCCTTACCGAGGGCCGAAGCCCCCGGCGGTCTGCTTTCTGTGGCACTGTCCCGCGGGTCACCCCGGGTGGCCGTTAGCCACCACCCTGCCCTGTGGAGCCCGGACGTTCCTCGGGAAGCTCCCCGTCAGGGGGACTCCACGCGGCCGTCCGCCCGGCTCGTCTGCCGTGTCGACCATGGTACCCGTACCCGGCGGACGTCCCGCTTCGGCGTCGCGGCCGTGGCCAGGACCGAGCCCGCCAGGATCAGGGTGAAGGCCACGCCGATGCCGAGCGTCAGCTTCTCGTCCAGGAACAGCGCGCCCGCGGCGACCGCCACCGCCGGGTTGACGTACGTGATCACGCCCGCCCGCGTCGGGCCGACCTCCTTGATCAGCTCCAGGAAGGCCACGAACGCGATCGCCGTGCAGACCACTCCCAGGCCGGCGAGGGCAGCGAGGACCTCGCCCGACGGCATGGTGGCGGGGCGGGTGAGGAATGCCGCTGGGGCGTAGACCACAGCGGCAAGCGTCAGGCACGGGGTGATCAGCTGGAGCGTCGGGACGTCCTTGAGGTACCGGGCCGCTATCAGCGGGGCCGTGGCATAGCCGACGACCGTCACCAGCACCTCGGCCATCGACAGGGCGTCGCCGCCGGTGAGGTGCGGCAGGGTGAGGACGGTGACTCCCGCGAGGCCGAGGGCCAGGCCCGTGACGCGGCGGGCGCCCACGTGTTCCCCGGCGCCGAAGAAGCGGGCCAGGAGCAGGGCGACGATCGGCACGCCCGCGATGAGGAGCCCGGCCGTCGAGCTGGACAGGTGGCGTTCCGCGTCGGTCAGGGTCCACCAGGGGCCGATGATCTCGATGACGGCGAAGGCCAGCATCGGCTTCCAGTGCGTCCGGACCGTACGGCCGAAGCCGCCCTGGCGCAGGGCGAACGGGAGCAGGAGCGCGGCGCCGAGGGCGCAGCGTGCGAACACCACCGTGGACGGGGACAGCTCGTCCACCGCCACCTTGATCATCAGGTAGGGGACACCCCAGACGACTCCCATCAGGGAGAACAGGAACCAGCCGCGTGCAGTCATGCGATGAGTGTCCGGCTTCTCACCCCACGGTGTCTTGAACGCTGTTGCGGTACGCCTCGGCTCGAGCGCTGTTGCGGTACGTCGCGACGTGAACGCTGTTGCGGTACGCCGCCGGGGTCACCCCCAGCACCCTGCGGAACCAACGGGTGAGGTGCGCCTGGTCCGCGAAGCCGACGAGGCCCGCGACCTCGGCAGGCCGCAGCCCGGCTTCCAGGAGTGCGCGGGCCCTGGCCACCCGGTGCTGGGCCAGCCAGGCGTACGGCGGTACGCCCATCGTGGTGCGGAACGCGCGGAGCAATTGGTAGCGGGACAGGCCCAGGTCCGTGGCGAGAGCGGCCAGGGACGGGGGGTCCAGCAGTTCGTCCGCCAGGCGGTCGCGTACGGATCTGGCGATGTGGCCGGCGCCGGGCACGGTGTCGTCGGTCGCCCGGGCCGTGGAGTGGCGGCGGGCCAGGGCCGTGAGCAGCCAGGGCAGCCGGGACTCGGCCTCCAGCGGGTCGGGGCAGGCGCTGATGTCGGTGTGGGCTGCGCGCAGCGCCACCGCCAGCTCCGGGTCGTGCAGGACGGGGTCGGTGAAGTGCGGGAGGCCGCCGAGGGTGCCGTCGGCGAGGAGGGCCGGTTCGGCGTAGAAGGCCTGGTAGGCGTAGCCGTCGCAGGCGGCCGGGCCTCCGGTGTGCATCTCACCCGGCTCCAGGACGACGATCGAGCCGGGGTGGGAGCGGATGTGCCCGCCCCGGTACGCGATGACCTCCGAGCCGCCGACCGTGACACCGATGGTGAACTCGTCGTGGGCGTGGGGCGCGTAGACGTGGCTGTCGAAGTGGGCGGTGAGGAGGTCGAGGGGCGGGCCGGCACGGCCGAGGCGTGCCCTGGTCCAGCTGGCCTGTTCCCGTGTCCCCATGTCGCACCCCCGCCCACAGGGGATCAGAGGAGGTCGGCCGTGTCCAGGTCGAAGGCGAAGGGTTCCGGAAGAGCGACGGGCTTACCGAAGGGGCGGGCGCAGTGCTCGCGGTAGTCGTCGTTCTTCGGCTCGCTGAACACCGTGACTTGCGCGGTGTCGCGGTCGACGAGCAGGTAGAGCGGGATGCCCGAGCGGGCGTAGCAACGGCGTTTGGCCTCGCGGTCGGCCTGCGGCTTGGTGGAGGTCACCTCCATCACCATGGCTACGCCGTCGCAGGACATCCAGGATTCGGCCCCGCCGAACAAGTCGCGCTCGATGGGACCGAAGGTGACGTCAGGAACCAGGTGGTTCTTGGGGCAGGCACCCCCGCTCCTCAGCTTCAGCCCTTTGTTCCCCGAGAAGTCCATGTCGGTCTGCGAGCGCCTGATCACTTGCCTCA
The DNA here is from genome assembly GCF_040647715.1 of Streptomyces tibetensis. Taxonomy (GTDB): domain Bacteria; phylum Actinomycetota; class Actinomycetes; order Streptomycetales; family Streptomycetaceae; genus Streptomyces; species Streptomyces tibetensis_A. The sequence continues at coordinate 155,812 of NZ_JBEZCR010000001.1, forward strand.
CGATCCGGCTGATGTATTTCTCGTGATCCCCGTCCGGCGGCGGCGTCACAACGATCTCCCCCTCGATCAGCTCTGCCCGGAAGCCCTCCGGGGTGTCCAGGGCGAGGAAGCCCTCCAGCAGGACCTCTTCCTGCGAGAGCGGCTCGTGTGCCATGGCAGTCATGTCACGGCCCTCCTTCTGTCGCCCGCCAGACTGGGACATCGGCTGATCACCTGTCCGTGAGATGGGGATCCCTTCCCTCGATCGTGGCACACGATCAATACCGCCGTCAGGCACCGAGCCGTCCGCTTGACCTTGTCGCAGCGTCAACGTCTTCACTGGTGGCATGCGGATAGGGGAACTCGCCGGCGTCGTCGGCGTCACCACGCGGGCCGTGCGGCACTACCACCACTTGGGGCTGCTGCCCGAGCCCGAGCGGCGGGCCAACGGGTATCGGGAGTACGGGCTGCGGCACGCGGTCGTGCTGGCGCGGATCCGGCGGCTGACCGAGCTGGGGCTGGGGCTCGCGGAGGTGCGGGACGTGCTCGCGGACGAGGCCGGCAAGGACCTCGTCGAGGTGCTGACCGAGCTGGACGAGGATCTGGCGCGTCAGGAGGAGGCCCTGCGGGAGCGGCGGGCGCGGTTGCGGGTCCTGCTGGAGGTGGAGGGCGGGGTGCCGGCGGAGGGGCCGGTTTCGCCCGGGCTGGCCGCGCTGTTCGCCGGGACAGCACATCTGTCGGACTCGCCCATGGCCGTCAAGGACCGCGAGATCATCGCGTTCCTGGAGACCGCCGTGCCGGAGGGGGAACGGGAGCGGCTGGTGTCGTCGGTGGGTGAGGCGCTGGGGAGCCCGGAGGCCGTGGCGCGGGCCGGTGAGGCGTACGCGCTGCTCGACGCGCTCGCCGGTGCCGAGCCCGACGACCCGCGTGTCGAGGATGCCGCCGTGACGCTCGCCGGCTGCATTCCGCCGACGCTGTTCCCTGGGACGGCCGGGGAGCTCGACCCGGACGACGGTTTCCTGCACGCCTTCTACGACGATCTCGCCCCGGCCCAGGCGGAGGCCGTCCGCCGCGCGTTGCGGATCCTCGCCGAGGAGCGGCGATGAGGGTCGTGCGACTGCTGGTCCGGCACGAGGTGCGGGTGTTCGTGAGTCTTGTTCTGTGGGTGGCTCGGCGGACACACGGAACAGGGAGTGGACGGGCCTTCGGGTACGCGCGTGGGCAGGGCGCGATGATGGCCGGGTTCGCGTTCGTGTGTGTCGTCGAGACGGTCGGGGTGTCCGTGCTGCTGCGGGACTGGCCCGCCGTGCACGCGGCGTTCCTCTTCCTGGATGTGTACACGATCGTGTTCGTCGTCGGGCTGCACGCCTCGTCCGTCGTCCGTCCGCATGTGCTGGATGCGGCCCGTGGCACCCTGCGGGTACGGCGGTACGTCCATGTGGACCTGCTGGTGCCGCTGGAGCGGATCGGCTCCGTGCGGCGTGAGCTGCGGATGACGCACGAGCCCGCCGACGGGGAGCTGGATGTGGAGGTGGGCTCGCAGACCAGCGTCACGCTCGAACTGACGGATCCCCTCACGCACGTCGGATTCCTCGGGCGGCGCCGGGAGGTGCGGGTCGTCCGCTTCCACGCCGACGACGCCGACGGGCTCGTGCGCGCCCTCGGCCAGGCCCGCCTCTGAGCTCCCCGTACGCTGTCGGGCGGAGTTCGATCGAAGGAGTACCCGTGCTTGTCCTGCTGCCGCCGTCCGAAGGCAAGGCCTCCTCCGGCCGCGGTGCCCCGCTGAAGCCGGAGTCGCTGTCGCTGCCGGGGCTGACCGCCGCCCGGGAGGCCGTTCTCACCGAGCTGGTGGAGCTGTGCGCCGGCGACGAGGACAAGGCGCGCGACGTGCTGGGGCTGAGCGAGGGGCTGCGGGGCGAGGTCGCGAAGAACGCGGAGCTGCGCACGGCGGGGGCGCGGCCGGCCGGGGAGATCTACACCGGCGTGCTCTACGACGCCCTCGGCCTGGCGTCGCTGGACACGGCCGCGAAGCGGCGGGCCGCGCGGTCGCTGCTGGTGTTCTCCGGGCTGTGGGGTGCCGTGCGGGTGACGGACCGGATTCCGTCCTACCGGTGCTCGATGGGTGTGAAGCTGCCGGGGCTCGGGGCGCTGGGCGCGCACTGGCGTACGCCGATGGCGTCGGTGCTGCCCGAGGTGGCCGGGGGCGGGTTGGTGCTGGATCTGCGGTCCGCCGCGTACGCCGCCGCGTGGAAGCCGAAGGGCGAGGTCGCCGGGCGGACGGCGTCGGTGCGGGTGCTGCACGCTCCCACCAGGAAGGTCGTCAGCCACTTCAACAAGGCGACCAAGGGGCGGATCGTGCGCAGCCTGCTGACCTCGGGGACCGACCCGAAGGGTCCGGCCGAGCTGGTGGAGGCGCTCCGGGATCTCGGGTACCTGGTGGAGGCGCAGGCGCCTGCGAAGTCGGAGCAGGCCTGGTCGCTGGACGTGCTGGTGGACGAGGTGCACTAGGTCGCGTTGCATGTAATGCAATGACCTTTGCGTTGTCTGCACGCCGACGGCAGGATGACGCCATGGTCTCCCCCGCCCCGCCCGCCTCCGTGCTGGACCTCGCGCCCGTCGTTCCCGTCGTCGTCATCGAGGACGTGGGCGACGCCGTACCGCTCGCACGGGCCCTGGTCGCGGGTGGGCTGCCCGCGCTCGAGGTGACGTTGCGGACGCCCGCGGCCCTGGAGGCGATCCGGGAGATCGCCCGGGAGGTGCCCGGGGCGGTGGTCGGGGCCGGGACGGTGATCCGGCCGGAGCAGGCCGGACAGGCGGTGGCCGCGGGCTCCCGGTTCCTGGTCAGCCCGGGCTGGACGGACGGGCTGCTGGAGGCGATGCGGGCGTCGGGGGTGCCGTTCCTGCCGGGGGTGTCGACCGCGTCCGAGGTGGTGGCGCTGCTGGAGCGCGGGGTGCGCGAGATGAAGTTCTTCCCGGCGCAGGCCGCGGGCGGTACGGCGTATCTCGCGTCGCTGTCGGGGCCGTTGCCGCAGGCGCGATTCTGCCCGACGGGCGGGATCGGCCCGGACTCCGCCCCGGACTATCTGGCCCTGCCCAACGTCGGGTGCGTGGGGGGCAGCTGGATGCTGCCGCCGGACGCGGTCGCCGGACGCGACTGGGGGCGCGTCGAGGCGCTGGCCCGGCAGGCGGCGGCGCTCAGCGCAGGTGGGACGTGTCGTTGAGGAGGCGGACGCTGGCGTTGCCGTCCGCGTAGTAGGCGACGACCGACAGGGACGCGGCCGACAGTTCCATGCGGAACAGGGACTCCGGCGGGGCGCCCAGGGCGAGCCGGACGAGCGTCTTGATCGGGGTCACGTGCGTGACGAGCAGGACCGTGCGGCCCGCGTGGGCGGCGACCAGCTTGTCGCGGGTGGCGGCGAGCCGGACGGCCGTCGCCGCGAAGCTCTCGCCGCCCCCGGTGGGTTCGGCGTCCGGGGAGGCCAGCCAGGCGTTCAGGTCGTCGGGGTGGCGCTCGCGCACCTCGGCGAAGGTGAGGCCCTCCCAGGCGCCGAAGTCGGTTTCGCGCAGCCCGTCGTCGATGCTCACGTCGAGCCCGAGCCGGGCGGCGACGATCCCGGCGGTCTCCCGGGTACGGGCGAGCGGCGAGGAGACGACGGCCTGGACGGTGCCCCGCCGGGCCAGCATCGCGGCGGCCCGCTCGGCCTGCTCCCGGCCGACGTCGGACAGGGAGGGGTCGGTGCCGCCGCTGCCGGAGAACCGCTTCTGGGGCGTCAACGGCGTCTCCCCGTGCCGCAGCAGCACGAAGGTGGCGGGCGCGCCCATGTCGGCCGGGGCCCAGCCGGGGGCGGCCACGGCTTTCGCGGCGCGGGTGTCGGCCCGTGCGGCTTCGTCAGCGGCCCGGGGGGCCTCCGAAGCCCTGGCAGCAACTCCGGGAACCTCCGCGACCTCGGCGGTGGCCCCGGGACCCTCCGATACTCCGGCGGCGTCCCCGGCCGCCGTGTCCAGCTCCGCCGTAGACCCCGCCTCCGACCACCGCTCGCCCCTGGCCCCCGCGTCCATCGCCTCGTTGGCCAGCCGGTCGGCGTGCTTGTTCTGCTCCCTCGGCATCCACGCGTACGTGACCCGCCCGGGTGGGAAGACCCGGGCGGCCTGCGCGGCCAGGGGCTTCATGTCGGGGTGCTTGATCTTCCAGCGGCCCGACATCTGCTCGATGACGAGCTTGGAGTCCATCCGGACGTGGACCGTCGCGTCCGGGTCCAGCGCGTGGGCGGCGCGCAGGCCTGCGAGGAGGCCGCGGTACTCGGCGACGTTGTTCGTGGCGACGCCGATGTACTCGGCGGTCTCGCGCAGGGTCTCCCCCGTCGCCGCGTCGCTGACCACGGCCCCGTACCCGGCCGGCCCCGGGTTGCCCCGTGACCCGCCGTCGGCCTCGACGATGAACTCCCGCACCGGAAGGGCTCCTTGAAGGCCTAGAGGCCGGACTCGGACGTGCGCACCAGGATGCGGCGGCAGTTCTCGCAGCGGACCACCGTGTCGGGCGCGGCCTTGCGGATCTCGGCCAGCTCGGTGATGGCGAGCTCCTGCCGGCAGCCCTGGCAGCTGCGCGCGTACAGCTTCGCCGCGCCGATGCCGCCCTGCTGCTCGCGCAGCTTGTCGTAGAGCTTCAGCAGATCGGCGGGGATCGAGCCGGCGACGACCTCGCGCTCCTTGGTGACCGTGGCGACCTCGCCGTCGATCTCCTCGAAGGAGGCGTCGCGGCGCGCCGTCGCGTCGTCGATCTTCGACTGGACGGAGGTGACGCGCTCGGTCAGCTCGGCGACCCGCTCCTGCGCGGACTCCCGGCGCTCCATGACCTCCAGCACCACGTCCTCCAGATCACCCTGCCGCTTGGCGAGGGAGGCGATCTCGCGCTGGAGGTTCTCCAGGTCCTTGGGGGAGGTGACGGCGCCCGAGTCGAGCCGCTGCTGGTCGCGGGTGGCGCGCTGGCGCACCTGGTCCACGTCCTGCTCGGCCTTGGTCTGCTCGCGGGCGGTGTCGCTCTCCTCGGTCTGCGCGGCCACGAGCAGGTCGCGCAGCTGGGTGTGGTCCTTGGTCAGCGACTCGATCTCGGCGTGCTCGGGCAGCGACCTGCGCTTGTGCGCGAGCTGCTGGAGGCGGACGTCGAGGTCCTGGACGTCGAGGAGACGGATCTGGTCGGCGGGCGCGGCGTTCAGTTCGGGGCTCCAAGGGGATCAGAAGGGGGCGAGGCCGCGTGCGCGGTCCAGGGGTCGGTGACCGTCTTCGAGACGTGGACGCGCAGGTCCCATCCGTGGCGGTCGGAGATCTCGTCGAGCTGGCTCGCGGCCAGTTCGCACCAGGGCCACTCGGTGGCCCAGTGCGCCGCGTCGAGCAGCGCGAGGGGGCTGTGGGCGACGGCCTCCGACGCCGGGTGGTGGCGCAGGTCGGCCGTGAGGAAGGCGTCGACCCCGGCCGCCCGTACGTGGTCGAAGAGGCTGTCACCGGAGCCGCCGCTGACGGCGACCGTGCGGACGAGCGCCTCGGGGTCGCCCGCCACGCGGATGCCCTGTGCGGTGGCGGGCAGCCGCTCGGCGGCGCGGGCGGCGAGCTCGCGGACGGTCACCGGGTGGTCCAGCGCGCAGAGTCGGCCCAGGCCCCGGCGGCCCTCGGGGTCGGTGGGATCCGGCACCAGCGGCCCGGTGACCCGCAGGTCCAGGGCGCCCGCGAGGGCGTCGGAGACACCCGGGTCGGCGGTGTCGGCGTTGGTGTGGGCGACGTGCAGCGCGATGTCGTTCTTGATGAGGGTGTGGACGACGCGACCCTTGAAGTGCGTCGCCGCGACGGTGGTGGTGCCGCGCAGATAGAGCGGGTGGTGGGTGACGAGCAGGTCGGCGCCCAGTTCCACCGCCTCGTCGACGATCTCCCGGACCGGGTCGACGGCGAACAGGACCCGCGTGACCTCCTGGTCGGGGTCGCCCGCGACGGTGCCGACCGCGTCCCAGGACTCGGCCCGCTCGGCGGGCCACAGGGTCTCCAGCGCGGCGATGACTTCAGACAGACGGGGCACGGGAGCAAGGCTACCCGCCTGATCTGTGGCGTTGCACCGCCACCGCCCGCTCCCGGCACCCATCGCCCCGCTCAGCACAATCGCCCCCTTTCCCTCAGGCGAATCGTTCCTGGAACACCCTTATGTGTGAAGCCCGCTGCGGCGGAATTCCCCGTTCGTGCGGGCGAACTACCTTCGTCACTGGAGGTGACCGAGCGATGACGGTCTGTACGATCGAGCCTTCGGCGGGATTCGAGAACGGTGGCGAGTACGGGGGCCGGGACAGGCGCGAGGAGAGGAGCGGGGAGGGGGCCGCGCCGGCCGGCTGCACGTTCACCGCGGACGGCGCCTACGGCGCGCGCCTGGCGTCGGCCGGCGGTTCCTGGTTCCCGGAGCGCTGGACCCTGGACGGCCCCGAGCCGTACGCGGTGCCCCTGCCGCGCAACCAGCCGGAGGAGCCCGGCACCGAGGTGCAGCCGATGGCCGACGGGCGGGTGCTCATCCACCGGGTGGTGGCCGGGCGGCACGCCTTCTCGCTGCTGTACCCGACCGGCCCGGGCACCGGGGAGCTGCCCCTGGGTGCGGTCGGCTGCCCGGACCGGACCGCCCGGCTGCGGCTGCTGCCACCCGCACCGGACGGCGAACGGGCCTACGCCCTCGCCGTGGGGCCGCGCACGACGTCGGTGTGGCTGGTGGCGGGCGGCGTTTCGGGGCCCGAGCGGCTGGCGGAGCTGCCCGGACGCTGCTCGGGCGGGGTCTGGCTGGACCGGGCGGGGCGGATGCTGGCCCTCGACCGGGAGACCGACGGCCGCACCAAGGCCGTCGTGGTGGACCTGGAGTGCGGCGGTGAGGTGTCGCCGCTGCTGCAGATCGCCGACGGCAGCGACGACCGGGTGCTGCTCGCCGACCACGACAGCGGGCTGCTGATCGTCCGCTCGGACGCGCCCTCGCCGGGGCAGGAGCGGCTGGGCTGGGGCGTCCTCGGCAGCACGCTCCCGGTGCGCTTCCCGGAGTGCCTTCGGGTGCGGGACTGCTCCGTCACACCGTTCGCCATCCAGCCGGGGCAGGTGTTGACGCCCGAGAGCTGCGCGGTGGCGTTGCGGGTGGACGGGCCGACGGGCAGCTGGGTCGGGGTCTGGCGTCCCGCCGAGCGCCGGGTGCACCACCTCAGGGCGCCCGAGGGGTGGTTGACGGGGGCGGGCCTGTGGACACCGGAGGGGGTGCTGCGGCTGCCGTACGCGACGGCGGCCGTGCCGTGCGGGGTGGCGCAGGTGAGCCCGCCGCCCGTCGCGGAGCCGGAGCCCGGGGCCGCGCCGGGTCGGCAGGCGCAACGGCCTCAGGCGCACCAGCCGCAGACGCACCAACCACAGACACATCAACCACTGTCCCAACAGCCGCAGGCGCAACAGGTGGAGGCCCACCAGCCGCAGGTGCAGGGACAACAGCCGCCGTCGCAACAGCGGCCGGTGGTCCCGTCTCCGGGACACCCGGGACGGCTCGCAGCGCCGGGCGAGCCTCACTTCCCGGCTCCGGCCCCGGTCCCGGCCCCGGCCCCGGCCGCACAGCCTCCGGCGCCCTCGGCCGCCCGTCCTGTGCCCCTTCAGGAAGCGCCGTTGGGACGCCTTGTAACGAACTAGTGCCGTTTGGCCTGGCCGCCTGGATCCGAGGTCAGGGGTGCCGGTTAGACTCACCCGGCTGTAAAAAAGATCATGTTGACGGGGTGAATTCCATCCGATGAGCGACGCCAGCACGAACCAGACGAGCGCTGCCGACGTCCAGCAGCCCTCCTCCGGCCCCGGCCGGCACCGTGGTGAAGTCTCCACGCAGGGCGGCGAGACGGCTCCGCGCGGACGTCACCGCAAGCCGGTGGCGGAGACCGAGCAGGCCGTGACTGCGGCCTGACGGCACGCCAGTCACCATACGGAGAACGGCCCTCCCCGCCACAAGCGGGGAGGGCCGTTCCGTGTCCTCGCCATCCGTCGCAGTCGAGCGCCGTCCGTCGCCATCCGCGCCTCGGTCGCCACCCGTCGCCACCCGCCGCCGGTCGCCACCCGTCGCCGTCCGTCGCCACCTGTCGCCGCCGCTCGTCGGCCGTCGCCGTCCGGCATCCGCTTTCGCCCCGGCCTCACCCGCGTTTCAGACCCAGCACCTCCGCCGCGGCGAACGTCTCCCCCGCCGGCCGGCCCGCGTAGTACGGGCCGAGGGCGGCCTCCAGTTCGTCGTAGGTGAAGGTGTCCTGCTTGCTGTCGAACTTGGCGGCCACCCGCGGCCGTTCCACGACGGCGACCATTCCGCCGTGCACCACGAGGAGCTGCCCGGTGACGTGGGCGGCGGCGGGCGAGGCCAGATAGCCGACGAGCGGGGCGACGTGCTCGGGGGCGAGCGGGTCCAGCCCGGTGCCGGAGGGCTGCTCGACGCCCGCGAAGACGTCCTCGGTCATCCGGGTGCGGGCGCGCGGGCAGATGGCGTTGGCCGTGACGCCGTACCGGGCGAGGGCGAGGGCGGTGGAGGTGGTGAGGCCGACGATCCCGCCCTTGGCGGCGGCGTAGTTGGGCTGGCCGGCGGAACCCGCGAGGAACGCCTCCGAGGAGGTGTTCACGATCCGCCCGAACACCGGCTCCCCGGCCCGCTTGGACCGCTCCCGCCAGTGCGCGGCGGCGAACCGGGTGGTGTTGAAGTGGCCCTTGAGGTGCACGCGCAGGACCGAGTCCCACTCCTCCTCGGCCATCGAGAAGACCATGCGGTCGCGCAGGATGCCCGCGTTGTTGACGAGGATGTCGAGCTTGCCGTAGGCGGTGACGGCCGACTCGACGAGCGCGCGGGCCTGCGTGAAGTCGGAGACGTCGCCGGTGTGTGCGAGGGCGCTCCCGCCCGCCGCGCGGATCTCGGCGGCGACCTCCTCGGCGGGGCCCGCGGACGCCTCGCCCGTCCCGTCGCGTCCGGGCTGCCCGTAGTCGTTGACGACGACGGCGGCGCCGAGCCGGGCGAGTTCCAGCGCCTCGGCCCGGCCGAGCCCGCGACCGGCGCCCGTGATGACGGCGGACAGCCCCTCGAGCGGCAGTGACAGTGACAGTGACATCGGTGGCGTCCTCAGATCTCTATGCAGGTACGCAGGGCGGTTCCGGTGCGCATCTGGTCCAGCGCCTCGTTGATGTCGGCGAGCGGCACCCGGTGGGTGATCAGGCCCGCCAGGTCGATCCGGCCCGCGCGCCACAGGGCGATGGTGCGTTCGTAGGAGCGCAGCACGTCACCGCCGCCGTACATGGACGGCAGGATCCGCTTCTCGTCGAAGAACAGCTCGAACATGTTGAGCTGGAGGAAGTCGTCCATGGCGCCCGCGCCGACGATGACGAGGGTGCCGCCGCGCCGGGTGTTCTCGTAGGCGGTGCGGGCGGTGGCGGACCTGCCGACGACCTCGAAGACGTAGTCGAAGCCCTCGCCGCCGGTCACCTGCTGTTTGGCGCCGGGCAGTTCCTCCGGGGGGACGGCGTGCGACGCGCCGAATCTCAGCGCCGCCTCGCGGCGTGAGGCCACCGGGTCGACGGCGACGATCTCGGCGGCGCCCTTCAGCCGGGCCCCCTGGATCGCGGAGATGCCGACGCCCCCGCAGCCGATGACGGCGACCGACGAACCGGCCTCCACGTCGGCCGTGTTGAGCGCGGCGCCGAGGCCGGTGGTCACCCCGCAGCCGATGAGGGCGGCGATGTCGAAGGGCACGTCGTCGGGGATGGGCACCGCGCAGCCGGCGTCGACGACGACCTCCTCGGTGAAGGTTCCGGTGCCGGCGAAGCCGAAGACGTCCCCGCCGGGGCGCTTGAAGTTGGGGGTGCCGGCGTTCATGAACCCGGCCAGGCACAGCTGGGTCTGGCCGCGCTTGCAGGCGGGGCAGGCGCCGCAGGCGGGCAGCCAGCACACGACGACCCGGTCGCCGGCCTTCAGCCGGCTGACGCCCTCGCCGACTTCGACGATCTCGCCCGCCCCTTCGTGGCCGGGTACGAAGGGACCGGGCTGCGGGAGCACCCCGCTCATCGCGGACAGGTCCGAATGGCACAGCCCGGTGGCGCGCACCCGGATCCTGACCTTGCCGGGCCCGAACCCCACCGCCTCGACGTCGTCGAGGACCTCCAGCTTGTCCTGGCCGATCTCGTGCAGTACGGCTGCGCGCATGGTGCGGGCTCCCCTCGTACGGCGTGGTGGTTCAGGTGTGTTCGACGACGGTGTCGGCGAGGACGGGAGCGTCCTCGCGCTCGACGGCACTGACGGCGACCCGGGTGGAGCCGGCTGTGTGCCACATGCGGATCCGCAGGGTCTCCCCCGGGTACACGACCCCGGCGAACCGGGTGGCGTAGGAACGCACCCGGGTGACGTCGCCGCCGAGCAGGGTGTCGACGACCGCCTTGAGCGTGATGCCGTAGGTGCACAGGCCGTGCAGGATGGGCCGCTCGAAGCCGGCGACCTTGGCGAACTCCGGGTCCGCGTGCAGCGGGTTGAAGTCGCCGGAGAGGCGGTAGAGCAGGGCCTGGTCGTCGCGGATCGGCCGTTCGGCGGTCCGGTCGGGATGGCCGGCGGGGGGTTCGAGGCGGGCGGAGGGGCCGCGGTCACCGCCCCAGCCGCCCTCGCCGCGGACGAAGATCTGGGCGTCGTTGGTCCACAACGGGCCTTCGGTGTCCGCGACGTCGGTGCGCAGCACGAGGACGGCCGCAGTGCCCTTGTCGTACACGGCGGCGATGCGGTGGGTCGCGGTGGCGGTGCCCGTCGCCGGGATGGGCCGGTGGATGACGAGGTTCTGGCCGCCGTGCAGGACGCGGGCCAGGTCGACCTCGACGCCGGGCATGGACAGCCCGCTGGTGACGCCGGGCTTTCCGCCCCCGGCGACGGTGGCGAAGCTCGGCAGGACGTGCAGCCGGGTCTCCAGGGTGTAGCGCAGTTCGTCGGGGTCGGTGGCGGGGCTGCCCGCGCCGATGCCCAGGTGGTAGAGCTGCACGTCCTTGGGGTCCCAGGAGAGTTCGCCGGTCCGGGGTGCGGCGGCGAGCGCCTTGGCTGCGTCGATGGGCATGGGGCTCCTGATCGCCGGAGGAAGGACCTCGGTACGGCCGTCCGCACCGTCGGCCGCACCGAGGCCGTCTGGGACCGGGCCGGGACGCGAACTGAAACGCGTTCCAGTCCCGCGCCCTCTGTATAGCCGAGGCCCCGTCAGTTGTGAAGGCTCCTGACACCGTGTCAGATCGGTGGGGTCGGATCACTGGGTCGGATCGCTGCGGCGATGACATGTGTCCTGCCGCGGTCCGTACAAGCGCATCTGCCGCGCGGCCCGGCGGATCCGTAACGTCGTCGCCATGGCCACGCGGGCCCGGCGGATCGTGCCGTTCGCCACGTGGCCCCTGCGGGCACTACCTGCGCGCGGCCGGGGCGAAGGAGGGGACATGTCCTGGACGGACAAGGCCAGGTGCCGGTTCGAGGCCATGCGGTCGGATGTCCGCGAGGCCCGGGAGCACCAGCGCTATGACCGGGCGGACAAAGGCCGGCCCAAGGCCGAGTGGCGGGCGGCCCGGAAGGCGGGCTGTCCCGACGCCGGCCCGCCGCCCAGCGGGTTCACCCTGCTGCCCTGGCTGCTGCTGGGCATGGGCGCGTTCTCCAACCTCTTCCAGGGCCGCACGGCCAACCCGTGGATCGGCGGCCTGGGCCTGCTGACCTTCAACAGCCTCTACATCTATGTGGCGTTCCGATCGTTCGACAAGCAGAAGCGCGAGGCCCGGTCCACCCAGGTCGCACTCGCCCTGCTGGCGGCCGTGACCTGCGCACTCGCCGTCGGTTACGGAGACAACTGGCTGCTGTTCTTCCCCCTGCTCGGTCTGGCGACCGGCGCGGCCCTGCGGCTGCGGCACCTGCGGCCCGCCGGTACGGTCCTGGCGGTGCTGGCGGGGACGGTGGCCTGGTTCCACGACGGCTGGGGCGGCCTCGACATCGCGTACGCCACCTGGATCTCCACGATGGTGACGGCCGCGATCCTGCGCCTCTCCGAGGCGGTGCGTGAGCTGCAGGCCGCGCGCGACGAGCTGGCCCACCGGGCGGTCGAGAAGGAACGGCTGCGCTTCTCCCGTGACCTGCACGACCTGCTCGGGCACACGATGTCGGTGATCGTCGTGAAGTCGGAGGCGGCCCGCCGGCTGGCCGGCCGTGACCTGGACGCGGCGCTGGTCCAGGTCACGGACATCGAGGCCGTGGGCCGGCAGGCCCTGACGGAGATCCGGGAGGCCGTGAGCGGCTACCGGCAGGGCAGCCTCGCCGCTGAACTGGACCGGGCGCACTCGGTCCTGACGGCGGCGGGCATCACCCTCGTGGTGAGCCGCTCCGGCCCGCCGCTCGGGCCGCAGACGGAGGCACTGCTGGGCTGGGTGGTCCGGGAGGCGGTCACCAACGTGGTCCGGCACAGCGGGGCGAACCGCTGCGAGGTCACGCTGGCGGGTGGCGGAGAGCGGGTACGGCTGACGGTCTCGGACGACGGGGGCGGGGGTGGGGCCGTCACCGGGGACACGGGGCCCACCGGCTCCGTCCGCGCAGGAGTCCGCTCGGCCGGTACGGGGCTGACCGGTCTGACGGAGCGGCTCGCGGCGGCGGGTGGGTCGCTGACCGCGGGGCCGCGGGCCAAGGGCGGCTTCGCGGTGGCGGCGGAGCTTCCGGCGGACACGGCGGAGGAACGGCCGGAGCGGCCGGAGGAGTCGAAGGGGCCGGAGGGGCCGGGGGTGGCGGGTTTCCGCAGGGACCCGCACGTGTACGTTGGCCGGTGGTCCGCGCGGCCACACGCCGAGGCCGCCGGCAACGGCTGAGGACCCTAGGGGAACGGGAGCACATGGGACGCGTCGCCGTCATCACCGCGCCGAACATCGGATACCGCAACACGGGCATGCTGACCGTGGACTTGGCGTTCGAGTCCCTGCGGCGGCGGATGGACACCGCGTTCGACGCCACCTGGTACACCCTGCACACGCCGGAGACCGTGCCGCTGCGCGAGGGTGCGCGCGGCACCGCCTTCCCGTTCCGCTTCCATCCGCTGGCCGAGCACCTCGGCACGCTCCGCGAGCATGACGCGGTCGTCTTCTGGGGCGACTTCCTGCACACCCGGCACTACCTGGCGCAGGACGCGACGAACCGCCTGCTCGACTTCGGCTTCGCCGCGGACCGGGACGACGCCCGGGCGCAGCTGAACCGGGCCCTGCTCCTCGCCGACCAGCCGGACGAGGTCCTCGCACGGACCCTCAGCTACGGCGGGACGATCCTGCACAACACGCAGTCGGACTACGAGGACAAGGAGTACGGCCCGCTGTTCTCCCGTCTGGTGACGGGCAGTCACCGGATGTGGGTGCGGGATCCGCTCTCGGCGGCGAAGATCGCGCATCTGCGCCGGGACCGTACGACCGACCACTTCGGTTCGGACGCGGCGTTGCTGTCCCGCCCCGGCGACCTCGACCACCTCCCGGTCTCGCCGTGGTCCCGGTCGGTGCCCGAGGGCGGGGCCGTCGGCGTCTTCCTCGGTGCCCGTACGCCGATCCCCGACTGGCTGCCCGCCTTCTGCCAGGGCCTGTCCGACCGTCTGGGCGCCCCACTGGAGTGGCTGCCCTGGTTCGACCGGGACCTCCCCGCCGCGGTGAGCCACATCGCCACCCGCCCGGGAAGTCCCACCGTCGGCGACCTGGTCCGGGTCCTGCCCCGCTACCGGCTGGTCATCACGGACACGTACCACCTGGCCGTCAACGCGTGGGGCGCCGGTACGCCCGCGGTGTGCGTCGGCGCGCCCGAGCCGACGCCCAAGACGCACGACGACTACCTGACGCTGAGCGATGTGAAGAAGCACGTCTTCCACATGGCGTACGACGCGACGGACTTCTACCTGACCACCGAGGAGGGGCACGGGCAGGACCTGGACCGGATCGTCGGCCTCCTGGAGGGCGGAGGCGCCGACACGGTCGCGGCGCGCATCCGCGACCACGCTGACCACTCGGCGGAGTCCTTCATGCGGACGCTGACCTCACTGCTGGACACGGCCCGCCCCACCCCTGTCCCGTGACCGCCCGGCGCATCCGCGTGCTGCTCGCGGAGGACCAGGGCATGATGCGCGGTGCGCTCGCGCTGCTGCTGGGGATGGAGGACGACATCGAGGTCGTCGCGCAGGTGGCCGCGGGGGACGCGATCCTGGACGCCGCCCTCGCCCACCGTCCGGACGTCGCCCTCCTCGACATCGAACTGCCGGGCAGGAGCGGTCTGGACGCCGCGGCGGACCTGCGTGAAAGGGTCCCCGACTGCCGCGTGCTGATCCTCACGACCTTCGGACGCCCCGGTTACCTGCGCCGCGCGATGGAGTCGGGAGCGGCCGGTTTCCTGGTCAAGGACGGCCCCGTGGAGGAACTCGCCGCCGCCGTCCGCCGGGTCCTCGCGGGCGAGACGGTCGTCGACCCGGCCCTGGCCACCGCCGCCCTCAGCGCGGGCCCCAACCCCCTCACGGCCCGCGAGAGCGACGCGCTCAAGGCCTCCGCGGACGGCGCGACGGTCGCCGACATCGCCGCCAGGCTCCACCTCTCGGAGTCCACCGTCCGCAACTACCTCTCCTCCGCGATCGGCAAGACCGCCACCCGCAACCGCATGGAAGCCCTCCGCGAAGCCCGCCGCCAGGGCTGGCTGTAGCCCTCGCGCAGAAGCCGCCACCAGGGCTGGCGGCAGGGCCGGCTGCAGCCCACGCATGGAAGCCCGCCGCCAGGGCCGGCTGTACCCCTCGCCCCCCTTACGGCACCTGGGCCGCCCGCCGTGGCAGCCACAGCCACATCAGCACGACCCCGGCCGTCAGGACCCCGGCTCCGACGCGGAACGCGAGGGCGTAGCCCTCCGTCAGGGCCTGCGGGGTCGTGCTGCCCGCCGACTCGGCCGCCGCGAGGGTGGACAGGACCGCCAGGCCCAGGGAACCGCCCATCGTGCGGGAGGTGTTGACCAGGCCGGAGACCAGGCCCGCCTCTTCGGGGGCCGCGCCGGAGGTGGCCAGGGAGGCCAGCGGGGTCGCCGCCAGGCCCGCGCCGAGCATCATGAGGACGCCGGGGACGAGGATCGCCGTGGTGTAGGAGCCGTCGGAGGTCATCGTGGACTGCCAGGCGAACCCGGCCACGGCGACCAGGGTTCCCAGCGCGGCGACGTTGCGCGGGCCGACCGGCCGCATCAGCCGCGGGGCGAGCTTCGAGCCGAGGATGACGGCGAGGGAGCTCGGGACCAGGGCGAGGCCGGCCTCGATCGGGGTGTAGCCGAGGACGTTCTGCGCGTAGAGGGTCATGAAGAACCACATGCAGAACATCGCCGACCCGCACAGGAACATCGAGACGTTCGCCGAGGAGACCGAGCGCAGACGCAGCAGGCCGAGCGGCATCAGCGGACTCGCCGTGCGGGACTCGACCGCGAGGAACGCCCCGAGCAGGACCAGCCCGGCGAGCAGCGGCAGCAGGGTGGCCGGTGCCGTCCAGCCCGCCGCCTCCGTCTGGGAGATGCCGTAGGCCAGTGTGCCGAGACCGGCCGTGACGAGCAGCGCGCCCGGCAGGTCGAGGCGGCGGCCGTCCCCGGCGCGGCCCTCGGTGAGGAACCAGGCCGCGGCGAACAGCACCACGGCCCCGACGGGCACGTTGATCAGCAGCACCCAGCGCCAGGACAGCGTCTCCACCAGCAGCCCGCCGACCAGACCGCCCGCCGCGCCGCCACCGGCGCCGACGGCCGTCCAGGTCCCGATGGCCCGGGCCCTCGCGGCGCCCTCCGGCACCGACGCCGTGAGGATCGTCAGCGTCGAGGGCGCCAGCACCGCCGCGCCCAGCCCCTGCACGGCTCGCGCCACGAGCAGCTGCCAGTCGTCCTGTGCGAGCCCGCCGGCCGCCGAGGCCAGGGTGAACAGGCCGAGCCCGACGAGGAACATCCGCTTGCGGCCGTAGAGGTCCCCGGCGCGTCCGCCGAGCAGCATGAACCCGGCGAAGGCGATGGCGTAGGCGTTCACCACCCACTGCAGGCCCTGCTCGCTGAGCCCCAGGCCGGTCCGCATCGAGGGCAGGGCCACGTTGACGACGGACACGTCCAGGACGACGAGGAACTGCCCGGCACAGGTGAGCGCCACCACGAGCCACATCGGCGGCGTTCCCCGCGGACGCAGCCGTGAGAGTCGGTGGAGCCGGGATATGCGGAGGCGTCGGGCGGTGGCGGCATCGGCGGATTCGAGCATGGGTGTCATGCTCTCAACCCGCTTGCGCCCCTTGCATCGGGATTTCGCAGGGACCGGCCCTCAGTCCCGGGACCTAGTTCTAGGCCACCGGACAAACCGCCACGAATCCCTCCGCAATCCCCGGCCAGGACCAAGAGAAGGTCAAGTTTTCGTTAGGGTGCCAAAGCAACGGAATAGTTGCCTGGACATACAAGGTTCAGACTCCACGTAACCCGACGCTCCCCGGCCTGGAGGCCCTCCTCAATGACGCAGACGACGACAGACCGCCCCGCCGGCAGAGCGAGCGGGGCCGTGGTCCCGGTGCTCGCCTTCGCGGGCATCGTTGTCGCGGTGATGCAGACCCTGCTCGTCCCGGTGATCAAGGATCTGCCGCAACTGCTGGACACCGCCCCCAGCAACGCCACCTGGGTCCTCACCTCGACCCTCCTCTCGGGCGCCGTGGCCACCCCGATCATGGGCCGCCTCGGCGACCTCTACGGCAAGCGCCGCATGCTGATCCTGAGCCTGGCCGTGATGGTCGTGGGCGCCCTGGTCAGCGCGCTCACCAGCGACCTGCTGCTCATGATCACAGGCCGTACGCTGCAGGGCTTCGCGATGGGCGCGATCCCGCTCGGCATCGGCCTGATGCGCGACATGCTGCCCCGCGAGAAGCTCGGCTCGGCGATGGCCCTGATGAGCTCCTCCATAGGCGTCGGCGGCGGCCTCGCCCTGCCCGCCGCCGCCCTGGTCGCCCAGCACAGCGACTGGCACACCCTCTACTACGGGGCCGCCGGCCTCGGCGTCGTGGCCATCGCCCTCACCCTCCTCGTCGTTCCGGAGTCCCCGATGCGCGCCGAGGGCTCCTTCGACCTGCCGGGCGCACTCGGCCTGTCCGCCGGGCTCGTGCTGTTCCTGCTGCCGATCACCAAGGGCAGCGACTGGGGCTGGGCCTCCGGCACCACCCTCGGCCTGTTCGCCGCCTCGGCGGTCGTGCTCGTGCTGTGGGGCGTGATGGAGCTGCGCCTGAAGGCCCCGCTGGTCGACCTGCGCACCACGGCCCGCCCGGCCGTCCTCTTCACCAACCTCGCCTCGATCATGGTCGGCGTCTCCTTCTACGTCGTCTCCCTGGTCCTGCCGCAGCTGCTCCAGCTGCCGAAGTCCACCGGCTACGGCCTCGGCCAGTCGATGGTCGTCGCGGGTCTGCTCGTCGCGCCGCTCGGCCTGACGATGATGTTCACGGCGCCCGTCTACGCCCGGCTGTCCGCGAAGTACGGCCCCAAGTTCACCCTGATCCTCGGCCTGCTGATCATCGCGATCGGCTACGGCGCCGGCCTCGGCCTGATGAGCGCCGCCTGGCAGAGCCTGGTCATCTCCGTCCTGTTGGGCGCGGGCATCGGCCTGGCCTACTCCTCGCTGCCCGCGCTGATCGTGGGCGCCGTCCCGGCGTCGGAGACGGGCGCGGCCAACGGCCTCAACACCCTGATGCGCTCCATCGGCACGTCGGTCTCCAGCGCCGTGATCGGCATGGTGCTGGCGAACACCGCGAACAACGTCGGCGGCGTCGAGATCCCGACCATGCACGGCTTCCGGGTCTCCTTCCTGATCGCGACGGGCGCGGTGGCCGTGGGCCTGCTCCTGGCCCTGTTCCTGCCGGGCCGCCGGCCGTCGAACAAGCCGCAGCTGCGCGCCAGCAGTGAGGAGGACGCGGCGCTGGAGCGTGCCGAGCAGGTGCTGCGCGGCTTCCGCGGCCGGGTGCTGGGCGCCGACGGCTCCCCCGTCGCCCGCGCCAAGGTCACCCTGATCGACCGCCGCGGTCGCCAGGCCGGTGCGACGCTGTCCGCCGAGGACGGCAGTTACGCGCTCCTCGTCCCCGCGCAGGGCTCCTACGTCGTGGCCGCCCGCGCCACGGGCCACGGCCCGCTCGCCTCGTCCGCGACCCACGCCGGCGACGAGCGCCCGATCGACCTGGACCTGTCGCTCCCGGGCGAGACGGTCTCGGCCTGACCCGCCGCCCGCCCCGCTACTCACCGGTACCCCCTGTCGCCGTCGCGGCAGGGGGTACGGCACGATGGCGCCCGAACCGTTGTACGACCGAGAGGAACCCGATGCCCGCGGCCCCGAAGCCCGAGATCCTGGCCGCGTTCGAGGCGGCGAAGGGGTTCATGCCCACCCGTGAGGGCCTGGCGCTGTACGCGGCGGCCGTGGAGGCCGGGCGGCTCGGGCTGCCGCTGCTGGAGGTCGGCACCTACTGCGGCCGGTCCACGATCCTGCTCGCCGACGCGGCCCGCGAGGCCGGGGTCAGCGCGCTCACCGTCGACCACCACCGCGGCAGCGAGGAGCAGCAGCCGGGCTGGGAGTACCACGACCCGGAGACGGTCGATCCCGAGATCGGCCTGATGGACACCCTGCCCACGTTCCGCCGCACGCTGCACCGGGCGGGCCTGGAGGAGCACGTGGTGGCACTGGTCGGGCGTTCCCCGAGGATCGCCGCCTTCTGGCGGACGCCGCTGGGGTTCGTCTTCATCGACGGCGGCCACACCGACGAGCACGCCACGGCCGACTACGAGGGCTGGGCGCCGCACGTCGCCGAGGGCGGTCTGTTGCTCATCCACGACGTCTTCCCCGACCCGCAGGACGAGTTCACCGGCCAGGCCCCCTACCGCGTGTACCTCCGCGCCCTCGCCTCAGGCGCGTTCACCGAGGTGTCGGCGACGGACTCGCTGCGGGTGCTGCGGCGCACGGGGCCGGGCATCTAGTGCCGCGGCAGGCCAGGCTTCGTCAGGCTGTCCGGGAGCGGAAACTGTGGCCGAGTTCGGGGCCGAGGCCGAAGTAGTGGCGGAAGTTGTAGATCAGCGGGCTCCACGCCGCTGGGTCGATGTGCTGTGACCCGGTGACGACGATCCGGGGATCGGCGTGCACCTTGAGCACATGGGCTTCCACGATGACGAACTCTCCGGAGGTGTCGGGTTGGGCCCGGGCAACGCGGGCTTCCAACTGCATCGGGCATTCGGCGACGCGGGGCGGCCGAACCAGCTCGGAAGGCTGAGGTCGCAGACCGGCGGCAGCGAACTTGTCCGGTTCGAAGCGGAAGGAGGCACGCTTGTCCACGGGTACCGGGGTGCGCCCGGTCAGCGGCGCCAATCGTTCCACGGCCGGCCATAGCGCGGGCGCGGGGAGGTTGACCACCAGATCATGGCGACTGCGGAGATTGTGCGCGGTCTGCCCCTCGGCGCCCAGACCGAGGACGATCACATGGCCCAGCGCCCAGGCCGAGGACATCGGCGCCAGGTTGAAGGAGCCGTTCTCGTTCTCCGTGGAGAGCAGCACGACCGGCGTTCCGAAGTACAGGATGCTCGGCGTGACGGTCACGTGTTCGGACAACAGGTCGGTGGACACGCTGCTGGGCGTCGAGGTGTTCATGGGGCCGACCGTAGAACGCGGACGCTTCGGCGGGCACCGAAGGATCGCAGGTGGACAACGGACAGCGATGAACAGCCATGACGCTCGCATCGAGGGGCCCCGACCTGACCGCACTGCTGGCCGACGGCCCCCGGGCCGACTTCTGCCTGGCCCTTCGGGACGGCCGGACATGGCCGACGGCGACACAGCCAGAGCCTTTCGTTACTGACCCGTGCTCATGGCAGGCGCCCGGGCGGGTGAACTGCGCCGGACGCACCCCCGCCCGGTCGGCCCACGGGCGGCGTGGCGCGTCGGTGGGTGACCGTCGCTGCCCAAGGATCCGGGCGCGTGGCACACACCTTCGAAGAGCTCGTGGAGAAGCAGCGCGCGGCGGACGAGGCGTACGCCCGCGTGCGTCAGCTGCAGGACGCGTACGGGCC
This sequence comes from Streptomyces tibetensis, assembly GCF_040647715.1. Taxonomy (GTDB): domain Bacteria; phylum Actinomycetota; class Actinomycetes; order Streptomycetales; family Streptomycetaceae; genus Streptomyces; species Streptomyces tibetensis_A. The sequence goes on from NZ_JBEZCR010000001.1 coordinate 175,892, forward strand.
GCCCACCCAGACCAAGTGGAGCGACCAGCAGACCACCACCTGGGAGACGGCCTGGCGTGCCTGGCGCGATCTCGCCCGGGACGTCCAGGCGGCGGTGACCGGGTACGCGAGGCAGGAGGGCACACCGCGTCAGGAGGTGGAGGCGCGAGTGAAGGAGGCGGTACGGCACGGGGACGACGGCGGGAACGGGACGTAGGCCGGGGCCGCACGGTCCGGTCAGGGCCCGGCCACCACCCGTCGGGCCGTCCTCGGCCCGCCGCCCACGCCGACGGCCGCTAGGGTGGCAGGCGTGTCGTACGTAGGCCCGGACTTCGAACCTCCCCAGCCCCGCCGCCCCCGCCGCGGCCCCCTGACCGTCGCGCTCGCCGCGCTGGTGCCGGGTGCGCTGCTCGGTTGGCTGGTGTACGAGACGGTGGGCGGCTCCGGGGACGACGGGGGTCCGGGGCGGGCGACCGTGCGGTCCTCCTCGCCCGCCGCGTCGGGCACCCCCTCCGACGACGCCAAGAAGCCGAGCGTCTCGCCCAAGCCCGCGGACACCCCCACCGCCTCCGCGCCCGCCGCCTCCGGTCCGCTCAAGGGCAAGGTCGTCGTCATCGACCCGGGGCACAACCCGGGCAACTTCCAGCACGCGTCCGAGATCAACCGCAAGGTGGACATCGGGACGAACTCCAAGGAGTGCGACACCACCGGCACGTCCACCAACGACGGTTACACCGAGGCCAAGTTCACGCTGGACGTGGCGCACCGGATGCGCACGCTGCTGGAGAAGCAGGGCGCCACGGTGAAACTGACGCAGGACGGCGACCGGCCGTTCGGGCCGTGCGTGGACGAACGGGCCCGGATCGGCAACCGGGCGAAGGCCGACGCCGTGGTGTCGATCCACGCGGACGGCTCGGGCGCCGGCAACCGCGGCTTCCACGTGATCCTGCCCGGCGCGGTCCACGCGGGCGCCGCGGACACCCGGGCGATCGTCGGCCCCTCCCGCGATCTCGGTGAAAACGTCGCGGGCCGTTTCGTGGCCGTCACCGGCAGCGCGCCCTCCAACTACATCGGCGACGGCAGCGGTCTCGTCACGCGTAAGGACCTGGGCGGTCTCAATCTGTCAACGGTTCCCAAGGTGTTCATCGAGTGCGGCAACATGCGCGATAGCAAGGACGCGGCGTTGCTCACCAGCGGCGCGTGGCGACAGAAGGCGGCGCAAGGGATCTCCGAGGGAATCGTGAGTTTTCTGCGCGGGTAGTCCCGGACCGGCAGATCCCGGCGGACACCCTGACCTGGCGGACGATAGGGTCCTCCTTACGATGAGGGGCCACCCCCGCGCTTCACACCGAGTCCACACGGCGGCATGGTGACAGCGACGCCTCCACGGACGACGAGACGACCTACGAAGGACCTGAAGTGAATATCCGCTCCCTCACTCGGGGCGACGGCGTGGTGATCGGTGCAGCGGTGTTGCTGTTGATCGCGTCGTTCCTCGACCTCTACTCGTTCGACAATGTCCCCGACAGCGTCGACCTCCCCAGCCTGTGGGGCAGCGGCCCGGTCGTGTTCAGCGTCGTGCTGGCCGGGATCATCGGCGCCGCGCTGGTCGTCGTCGCGCGGGGCCTGCCGCAGCTGCCGAAGATCGCCGGGATCGAGCTCGGCCAGTTCGGCGCCGCCTTCACGGTCTTCGCCGCGTGGAGCGCGCTCGGCAACGTCTTCGACGTGACCGGTGGCTACGACAACATCGAGGGGACCCGCGCCGACTATCTTCCGAGCCCCGGCGTCGGCATGATCCTCGCCCTCGTCGCCACGCTGCTGATGGCCGCCGCCGCCATCGTCACCCCCCTCGTCCCGGCCCTCAAGGGCGCCCTCCTCCCGGCCCCCCGCCCGGCCGCCCCGCAGCCCTACGGCGCCCAGCCCCCCGGTGGTTACGGCTACCCGGGCGCGCAGCAGCCCGGCGGCTACGGCCAGCCGCAGCCGGGGCAGCCCTACGGCGGTCAGCCGCAGCCGCAGCAGGCGCAGGCTCCGCAGCCGCCGGCCGGGGACTTCTCCCCGTTCTGGTTCGCCGTGCCGGTGCCGCGGCCGCTGTTCGCGGAGGACGGCTCGCCCACGCCGATCGCCGAACTCGCCCCGGGCACCTGGTACCTGGCCGTCGAGCAGCGCGGAGCCGCCCTGGTCGCCCAGACGCAGGACGGCCGTCGCGGTGTCCTGCAGGACACGTCGGGCATCCAGCGCGGCTGAGCCCGCACGCACACCGCTCGCACGGCCCCTCGCCCTTCCGGGCGGGGGGCCGTTGCCGTACAGTCGTCGCCTCCGTCAGCTGACGCATCGTCAGGAGGCAGGTATGCGGCTCGGTCTCGCGCTCGGCTACTGGGGCCGCGGCCCCTCCCCCGACCACGTCCCCCTCGCGCAGGAGGCCGAGCAGCTCGGCTACGACTCGGTCTGGACGGCGGAGTCCTGGGGCTCGGACGCGTTCACCCCGCTCACCTGGATCGCGGCGCACACCTCCCGCATCCGCCTCGGCACGGCGGTCGCACAGATGGCGGCCCGGTCTCCGGCCACGACCGCGATGCACGCCCTGACCCTGGACCACCTCTCCGGCGGCCGGATGATGCTGGGCCTCGGCCTCTCCGGCCCCCAGGTCGTCGAGGGCTGGTACGGCCGCCCGTTCCCCGCCTCGCCCCTCACCGCCACCCGCGAGTACGTCGACGTCCTGCGGCAGGTGCTGCGCCGCGAGGCCCCCGTGGAGCTGGCGGGCCGCTTCCACTCCCACCCCTACCGGGGCCCGGACGCCACGGGCCTCGGCAAGCCCCTCAAGCCGATCACGCACCCGCTCCGCGCCGATCTGCCGATCCTGCTGGGTGCGGAGGGCCCCAAGAACGTCGCCCAGACGACCCGGATCGCCGACGGCTGGCTGCCGCTGTACTGGGCACCGACCCGGCCCGAGGTCTACGGTCCGGCCCTCGCCGATTTGCCGGAGGGGTTCCTGGTCGCGCCGATGGCCCGGGCCCGGGTCTGCGACGACGTCGCCGAAGGGCTGCTGCCCGTCAAGGCGATGCTCGGCTTCTACATCGGCGGCATGGGCCACGCGGCCCGCAACTTCCACGCCGACCTGATGGCGCGCATGGGGTACGAGGAGGAGGCCCGCCGGATCCAGCGGCTGTTCCTCGACGGCCGCCGGGAGGAGGCCGTGCTCGCCGTCCCCGACGCCTTCGCCGACGAGATCTCCCTGGTCGGGCCGCGTGAACGCATCGCCGAGCGGCTGGAGTCGTGGCGGAAGGGTCCGGTGACCGACCTCCTCGTGCTCAGCCCCGACCCTCATACCCTGCGGATACTCGCGGAGTTGAACTCCTGAGCGAATCGGCGGGTTTCATCCAGAGTTCAAGGGCAATCCGGAAAGCATGTCCCCTCGATATCGCAACGGTGCGAATCAGGCCGGCACGATCGTCGCGGTCGTGGCCGACATCATGGCCCTCATCCTGGGTCTCTGGATCCTGATGTACCTACTGGACGCCAACCCCGGCAACTCGTTCGTCCAGTTCATCCACGACGCGGCCCGCTGGCTTGCCGGCTGGTCGCACGACCTGTTCACCTTCGACGAGGCCTGGGCCCGCGTGGTCTGCGGCTACGGTCTGGCGGCGGTGGTGTACCTGCTCATCGGCCACGCGATCGCCAACAGGGTTTCACACCGGCACTGAGAACGCCTTCAGGGGGCTCGCCTCCTCAGGGGCGCGGGGCTGTGTCGATATGCGGCTCCGCCGCGTGGGCGCGATCAACCACGCACGACCCGCGCCCGCGGAACCCGGCGAGCCCCCGAGCTCTCAGGCGCAGCACTCCGACTCGAGGCCCGCGGGCAACTCCCCGCCGAACACCTGGCACGTAGCCTCATGCCCACCCAACGCGGCCACGGCCAGCAACAGCGACCCGGCGGTCCACGTCGTCAACTCCCGAGGCCAGATCGCCTCGTCGTCGAAGACGTACCCCGTCCAGTACAGCCCGCTGTCCTCGTCCCGCAGATGCTGGATCGACTGCAGGATGTCCAGCGCCCGGTCGGACTCCCCCATCGCCCACAACGCGAGGGCGAGTTCGGCCGACTCACCCCCCGTCACCCACGGGTTGGGAACGACACAGCGCACCCCGAGCCCCGGGACGACGAAGCGGTCCCAGTCCTCCTCGATGCGGGCCTTGGCCTCCGCCCCGGTCAGCGCGCCGCCCAGGACGGGGTAGTACCAGTCCATCGAGTACCGGTTCTTGTCCAGGAACCGCTCGGGGTGGTGCCGTATGGCGTGCCGCAGCGCACCCGCCGCCAACTCCCAGTCCGGTTGGGCCTCTTCGCGCTGCTCGGCGATGGCCAGCGCGCACCGCAGCGCGTGGTGGATCGAGGAGCTCCCCGTCAGCAGGGCGTCCGCCGTGGCCGTGCCGTCGTCGTCGCGCCGCCAGCCGATCTGCCCGCCGGGCTGCTGCAGGCGCAGCACGAACTCCACCGCCGCGTACACCGCCGGCCACATCCGGTCCAGGAACGCGTCGTCGCCGGTGGAGAGGTAGTGGTGCCAGACGCCGACGGCTATGTAGGCGACGAAGTTGGTCTCCCGGCCCCGGTCGGTGACCGCGTCGGCCTCGCCGTCGGTGTAGGCGGCGTACCAGGAGCCGTCCTCGTTCTGGTGCCGGGCCAGCCACAGGTAGGCCCGCTCGGCGGCCTCGTGCTCGCCGGCCGTGTCGAGGGCCATGGCCGCCTCGACGTGGTCCCACGGGTCGAGGTGGTGCCCCCGGAACCAGGGGATCGCACCGTCCTCGCGCTGCACGGCGAGGATGCCGGCGACGGTCGCGGCGGCCTGCCCTGCGGTGAGGACCCCGGGCAGGACCAGATGTTCCGTCCGGGGAGTGGTCACTTGGTGTCCGCCCCGGTGTCGGCCAGACGCGGCAGGTGCGGCTTGGTCGCGTACGCCACGAAGCTCTTGCCGATCAGCGGGTTGAGCGCCTGCTCGGCGACCCGGGTGGCCAGCGGCTTCTTCATGATGTCCCAGACCAGCAGCTTGTGGTACGCCCGCACCGGCAGCGCCTTGTCGTTGTCGACGCCGAACGCGCACTTGAGCCACCAGTAGGGCGAGTGCAGGGCGTGGGCGTGGTGGGTGCCGTAGGGCTTCAGGCCGGCCTCGCGGATCTTCCGCAGCAGTTCGTCCGCCTTGTAGATGCGGATGTGGCCGCCCTCGACCTCGTGGTAGGCGTCGGAGAGGCTCCAGCAGACCTTCTCGGGTCCGTAGCGCGGGACGGTGACGGCGATGCGCCCGCCGGGCTTGAGCACCCGCACCATCTCCGCGAGGACGCCCTTGTCGTCCGGGATGTGCTCCATGACCTCGGAGATGATCACCACGTCGAAGGACTCGTCGGGGAAGGGCAGCGCGAGGGCGTCGCCCTCCATCGCGGTGGCGGTGGCGCCCTCGGGGGCCTCGCCCGCCTCCTTCATCGCCGCGAACCACTTCGCGACCTCGCGGATCTCCTCGGCGTTCTGGTCCAGCGCCACGACCTGCGCGCCGCGCCGGTAACACTCGAACGCGTGCCGCCCGGCCCCGCAGCCGAGGTCCAGGACCCGGTCCCCCGGGGCGAGCGGGAACCGGGAGAAGTCGACGGTCAGCACGTGGCCCTGCTTTCGGAGTTGACGCCTTCTACATCTGCCGGGGCTGCGGAGACAGCACCTGCGGTGACTGCGGGGGCTGCGGGTACAGCACCTGTCGTGGGGGTTGAACGGCCCGATTCCCGCCGCACGTTGCCGGCCCCGGCCCGGTCGATGGCCTCGCGGTAGCGGGCCACCGTGCCCTCAGCGGCCCTGGCCCAGGTGAAGTGCCGGAGCACGCGCTCGCGTCCGGCCGTGCCGAGGCGGGTGCGCATCTCCGCGTCGGACAGCAGGCGGCCGAGGCCCGCGGCCAGGGCGTCCGCGTCGCCGGGCGGTACCGCCAGGCACGTCTCCCCGTCGCGGCCGGCGACCTCGGGTATGGCACCGCCGGTCGTGGCGAGCAGGGGCGTGCCCGTCGCCATGGCCTCGGCGGCCGGGAGCGAGAAACCCTCGTAGAGCGACGGCACGCAGGCGACCTGGGCCGAGCGCACGAGGTCGACGAGTTCCGCGTCGGAGATGCCCTTGACGAACTCGACGGCGCCGGCGAGGCCGTACTGCTCCATCGCCCGGGCGACCGGTCCTTCGGTGGGTCGCTTGCCGACGACGACGAGATGGGCGCCGGGGTGCTCGGTCCGCACCTTGGCGAGCGCCTCGACGAGGTGCACCAGGCCCTTCAGCGGCACGTCCGCGCTGGACGTCGTCACGATCCGGCCCGGCACGACGGGCACCGAGGGATCCGGCGAGAACAGGTCGGTGTCGGCGCCGATGTGGACCACGTGGATGCGGTCCCGCCGCACCCCGAGGTGGTCGATGATCTCCTGCTGCGACGTGCCGGACACGGTGAGCACGGACGGCAGGCGGCGCGCGACGCGCTTCTGCATGCGCGTGAAGGCGTACCAGCGCCGCACCGAGGCGCGCCGCTTCCAGCCGTCCGCCGCGTCCAGCTCCAGCTGCCGGTCGACGGTGATGGGGTGGTGGATGGTCGTCACCAGGGGCGCGCCGACATCGCCCAGCAGGCCGTAGCCGAGGGTCTGGTTGTCGTGCACGACGTCGAACGCGCCGCGGCGGGCGCGCAGATGGCGGCGGGCGCGCAGCGAGAACGTCAGCGGTTCCGGGAAGCCGCCGGTCCACATGGTTGCGACTTCCAGCGCGTCGATCCAGTCGCGGTACTCGCCGCGCCCGGGCGTGCGGAAAGGATCCGGCTGGCGGTACAGGTCGAGGCTGGGCAGCTCGGTGAGGCTCAGCCCGTCGTGGCCCTCGTCGAGGACGGGGTACGGCTGGGCGCCGATGACCTCGACCCGGTGGCCCAGGCGGGCCAGTTCGCGCGAGAGGTGCCGGACGTAGACGCCCTGGCCGCCACAGAACGGGTTCCCTTTATAGGTGAGGAGCGCGATGTCGAGCGGTCGCAAGCCGTCGGCAGCGGGGGCCTGAGGAGCCCCGGCCTCCCTGGCCTCAGCGGTCACTCCGGGCCCCCTTCTCCCTGCACTGTCCCGCGAGATTACGCCGGGACGCTAATCTAGAACAAGTTTCAGACTTGATCGTCCGGAGGCTCTGAATCTACCGGCAGGTAAGGGTGCTGTGAGCAGTGGATCAGGTGATTCACGCCACGGCCGGCCCCGTGCCATGCTGTGTGATCACTCGTCCTCACGGACGGTCACGGAACGGGACCGACACATGCCCGCGGAAGCCAAGGTGAGCGCCAAGGTGAACAAGCCGGCCAAGGTGGAAGCCAGAGCGGCAGCCCCCGTCTCCCCGCCCCTCACGGAGCGGCAGGAGGCCCGCCGCCGCCGCATCCTGCACGCGAGTGCGCAGCTGGCCAGCCGGGGCGGCTTCGACGCCGTGCAGATGCGGGAGGTCGCGGAGTCCTCCCGGGTGGCGCTCGGCACCCTGTACCGCTACTTCCCGTCCAAGATCCATCTGCTGGTCGCCACGATGCAGGACCAGTTGGAGCACATGCACGGCACGCTGCGGAAGAAGCCGCCGCAGGGCGAGACGGCGGCCGAGCGGGTCGCGGAGACGCTGATGCGGGCCTTCCGGGCGCTGCAGCGCGAGCCGCATCTGGCCGATGCGATGGTCCGGGCGCTGACGTTCGCCGACCGCAGCGTGAGCCCGGAGGTCGACCAGGTCTCCCGCCAGACGACGGCGATCATCCTGGACGCGATGGGCCAGGAGAACCCGACGCCCGAGCAGCTCTCGGCGGTCCGGGTCATCGAGCACACCTGGCACTCGGCACTGATCACCTGGCTGTCGGGCCGGGCCTCGATCGCGCAGGTGAAGATCGACATCGAGACGGTGTGCCGCCTGATCGACCTGACGGCGCCGCCCGCCCCGTGAGCGCCGCGGGCCCCGGGCACGCAAAGGGCCTACGAGACGGGTTCCCTTCGCCGGTATGGTCCGGATCAGGTGATGGGGGTCGCCTTCCGGTCGCCCGGCCTTGCGGCCCTGCGCCCTTCCGGCCTCTCAGCCCTACCGTCGCAGTCGGCACCCGCGGAAGCTCGACTTCACTTCCCGCCGACGTCGGCTACTCCGGTCGGACTCCCTCACTCGCCTCGTAGGCTGATTTCCAGGATAAAACGCCCGAAAGGGAATGGCACCCCTCAATCCATGATTCTTCAGGTGTCACTCCTCCGGCGGAAACACCGCCTCCCCGCTGCCCCTCAGCGTGATCACGATCGCCTCCGCCGGGCAGCACTCCGCCGCCTCCAGCACCCGCTCGTTCGCGTCCATGTCCGGGGCGGCCGGACGGGACTGGCGGGCGGCGTCCAGGCGGAAGCCGTCCGGCGCGTGGTGGAGGCACTGCGCGGAGCCGATGCACAGGGAGCGGTCGACCTCGACGTGCCAGCGGTCGCCCATCGCTACCCCCGCGCCGGGAGGTGGATCATCTTGTGCTCCAGGTACTCGCCGTACCCCTCGGGACCGAACTCCCGCCCCAGGCCCGAGTTCTTGTAGCCGCCGAAGGGGCCCAGCATGTCCAGGCTGAAGGTGTTGACCGAGTACGTGCCCGTGCGGACCTGCCGGGCGATGTCGATGCCGTGCTCGACGTCCGCCGTCCAGACGCTGCCGCTCAGCCCGTAGTCGGAGTCGTTGGCGATCTTCACGGCGTCGGACTCGTCGTCGTAGGGCAGCAGGCAGATGACCGGGCCGAAGATCTCCTCGCGGGCGATGCGCATGGAGTTGTCGACGTCGCCGAAGAGGGTCGGTTCGACGTACCAGCCGCGGTCCAGGCCGGCCGGGCGTCCGCCGCCGGTCAGGATCTTGGCGCCCTCCTCCTGCCCGATGCGGATGTAGTCGAGGTTGCGCTGCTGCTGCCGCCGGGCCACCAGCGGGCCCACCTGGGTGGCCGGGTCCAGCGGGTCGCCGACCGTCAGGGCGCCGGCCGCGGCGGCCAGGGCGTCGGCGAACTCGTCGTAGCGCGAGCGCGGCAGGAGGATGCGGGTCTGGGCGACGCAGGCCTGGCCGTTGTTCATCCAGGCCGCGGGGGCGATGCCCGCGACGGCCGTCTCGACGTCCGCGTCGGGCAGGACGACGGCGGCCGACTTGCCACCGAGTTCGAGCGTCAGGCGGGTGAGGTTGCGGGCGGCCACTTCCATGACGCGCTTGCCGGCGGCGACCGATCCGGTGAAGGACACCTTGTCGATCCCGGGGTGCCCGACCAGGTACTCGCTGACGTCCCGGTCGGCGGGCAGGATCGACAGCACACCCTCGGGCAGTCCGGCCTCGCGGGCGATCTCGCCGAGCAGGTAGGCGTCGAGCGGGGACTCGGGCGAGGGCTTGAGGACCACCGTGCAGCCGGTGAGCAGCGCGGGGGCGAGCTTGGCGGCGGCGACGAACTGCGGGACGTTCCAGGGGACCACTGCGGCCACGACCCCGACGGGCTCGCGCCGTACGAGGATCCTGCCCAGGACGCCGTCGCGCCGCTCCTCGTGGGTGAAGCTGCGGGCGACCGTGATCGCCGAGTCCCAGACCATCACCGCGCCGAGGGCCTGGGCGAGGACGCTCCAGGAGTAGGGCGAGCCGTTCTGGGCGGAGATCAGGCGGGCGATCTCGTCGTGCCGGACGGTGATGGCGTCCTTGATCCGGCTCACGACCGCGATGCGCTCGTCGAGGCTCATGCGCGGCCAGGGCCCCTCGTCGAACGCCCGCCGCGCCGCCGCCACGGCCCGGTCCACGTCCGCAGTCGACGCGTGCGGGACGCGTCCGATGACCTCCTCGGTGTGCGGCGAGACCACCTCGATGACGTCCTGGCCCAGGGGGTCGGTCAACTCCCCGCCGATGAACAGCTGTCCGTGTTCCACGAGCTCGGTCATGGCCGACTGCCTCCCCGGGAGCGTTCTCTGACGGTTCATCAGATACGCCCACTGATACCAGCCCCGCCCCGAGGAGTCCACGGACCGCGCACCCTACGGAGGCTCCTCGCTGGAACCCGTTCTAGTTATAGTGGCGGGGAGCCGGCGACGGGGGACCCCATGACACAGGTGACCGACCACGGCGGAGGCGTCCGGTCGCTCCGGGTCCCGATCCCGGACAACCCGCTCGGCCACACCCTGGTGTACGTCGTCGACACCGACCGCGGCCCGGTGCTGATCGACACCGGCTGGGACGACCCCGGCTCCTGGGACACCCTCGCGCAGGGCCTCACCGCCTGCGGCACCTCGGTCGCCGAGATCCACGGCGTGGTCGTCACCCACCACCACCCGGACCACCACGGCCTGTCCGGCCGGGTCCGCCAGGCGTCGGGCGCCTGGATCGCGATGCACGCGGCGGACACCGCGGTCGTACGGCGGACCCGGGAGGCCCGTCCCGAGCACTGGTACGCGTACATGGCGGCCAGGCTCGCCGCCGCCGGGGCGCCCGAGGAGCACATCGCGCCCCGGCGCCGGCCCGGCCACCGCACCCTGCCCGGCCTCTCCCCCGCCCTGCCCGACCGCGACATCGTCCCCGGAGAGCTCCTCGACCTCCCCGGCCGCCGGCTGCGCGCGATCTGGACCCCCGGGCACACGCCCGGCCATGTCTGCCTCCACCTCGAGGAGGCCCATCCCGCACAACTCCCCGGCCACGGCCGCCTGTTCTCCGGCGACCACCTGCTGCCCGGGATCACCCCGCACATCGGCCTCTACGAGGATCCGGATGACACCACCGTCACCGACCCCCTCGGCGACTACCTCGACTCCCTGGAACGCGTCGGCCGCCTCGCCCCCGCCGAGATCCTCCCGGCCCACCAGCACCCCTTCCCGGACGCCACCGCCCGCGTCGGCGCGCTGCTCGCCCACCACGAGTCCCGCCTGGCCGACCTGTCGGCCCTGCTCGCCGAGCCCCTCACCCCCTGGCAGCTCGCCGAACGCATGGAGTGGAACCGCCCCTGGGACCAGATCCCCCACGGCTCCCGCACCATCGCCGTCTCGGAGGCCGAGGCGCACCTGCGGCGGCTGGTGAAGCTCGGCCGGGCGGAGGCGGTGCCGGGGAGCGAGCCGGTGAGGTACGTGGCGGTGTGAAGGGGGCGCTCTTCTCGAGTCCCAGGGCCCGCGTGTGGGACGCAGGGTTCGATCATCACCGGGTCCGGCACGGGCGGGAAGCGCAGAGTGCGGTGGTGCCCCTGGGTACTCCCAGGGGCACCACCGCACCGGTTTCTTGTGCGCGGGGAGCCCGGCGCGGCTCAGGCGGCCTTGCCTGCTTGGCTGCGACCCGCTTCCTCAGCCGTACCGGCCGTCCGGGAACCGTTCCAGGTACGGCAGACGGCGATGACGGAGTCGTAGAAGACCACCAGAGCGGTGAGGCCCAGGGTCACGGGGCCGTCGGCGTGCGGGATGACGCCCGTGTAGTACAGCGATCCGGCGGTGGCGATCGCGGGGACCGCGAGGGTCCCGGCAGGGCGCCGAGCTCCCTTGATCCATTGGTAGGCGGCCTTGCGCACCGCCTTGGGCGGGATGGGGCTCCACCGCGGACCGGCTGCCGGGGCAGAGGGCGGGAGGCCGTTGACGGTGGTGAGTGCGGGGCGGTCGTCCATGAGGTGATCCTTCGTTGCGTGCGCCTTGCCAGGCTTGTGAGGGTGGACCAGAAGGAAGCCGGGGGCCGCCCGCCGAAGCGGGAGGCCCCCCGCCTGCACGTGCCGGGTCACTCCCGGTCGTCGAGCGTTTCGCCGGCCTGGTCCTCGTCGAGGAGCCGCCCGATCTGCAGGGCCGCGGTCGCGTAGCGGGCGATGATGAGGCCCTGGAGGTAGGGGTGTCCGCTGGTGGCCGCCTCGCAGATCATCCGGCTGGCGTCCCAGGGCTCAAGGGCCTTGCCGTTCGCGCCGTAGAGGCGCACGGTCATTCCGTGCCTGCTTGCCACAAGGGCGATCGCGCTGTTCAGCACGTGCCCGGAGCAGTGGATGGCCGCGGGAACGGCGTGTTCGAGAACCGCCTCGATCACCGCCGGGGTGATCTGCTCCGCCGGTACGAACTCGACTTCCGTGTAACCGGCTCGACGCAGCGGCTCTTCGAGGTGCCTGAGCGAGTTGGGCAACAGCACGCACCCGGGATCCGCGTCGGGGACGAGGGGAGCTCCAGCCATGTGGACCCAGTCTCCGCTCCGGGCGAGCCGGTGGGCATCGGAGCAGCTGGACATCAGCGCCGTGCGCTGCGTGACGGTCGCCGCGTGCAGCGGCGAGTCGGGCAGGTGGACCAGGACCGACAACGAAGCGGCCATGGAGTTGCCGAAGACGAAGAGCCGACGCGGGTTTCCGGTGATGGAGATGGAGACGCAGGGCCGCTTCGCCAGGAGCTGGTCGCTGAACATGCGAGTCCGCTCGGCGAGATCGCCCTTCGCTCCGATGACCGTCGCACGGATGCCGGCCGTGTTGACGGTGCCGGCGAGAGTGCTTTCGACCTTGCCGATGAGTCGGGGCAGCAGCTGGGCGTCGAACTGCTCCCAGGCGAAGGCCTGGCCGGCCCGGCCGGCCGGGCGACCGGGCGGGTACTCGTTCCCCTTGGCGAGAGAGCGGACGCGATCCGCCATGGCGCCGGGGTCGTCGTCCGGAAACGCCTCGTCGACGTCCCGGCCTTCGGTCATCTCACGACGGATCTGGTTGAGCTCACGGTGGAGGGTCTCGGCGGTCACAGCGGTTATGCCGGCAGCGGTGAACGGGGACGACTCACTGCCCCTCCCGAAGGTCCCACAGATGGACACGGTCTCTCCTTGCAAAGACGCAGTTGACGGTGGTCTGCAGCCGTCCCCCGCCCGGCACAGGCGCGTGCGCTCAACGCACGTACCTGGATGATGGCATGACAGGCTTCATGAAGCCTACGAACACACATCGAAGCGGCGTGTTGAAGTTCACAGCATGTTTTGGGTCCCCGGTTGCTCCGAGTCGGCGAAATCAGCCGTACTTAAGGCCACATACACCAGGAGGCTTCACGTAGTGGCGTAGCCTCATCGCGTCGTGTAGTGCGACAGTGCGACAGTTATCGATCAGGAGGCGCGCCCCGCTTCCCTGCCAGGACCCGCGGGGCGCCCCTCCTAGAGGGCGTCCAAGGAGGAACCCGTGGCAGATGACTCTAAGAAGACCCAGGGCAAAGAGCGACAAGTCGTGGTCTCGGTACGTTTTCCGGCAGCGTTGCTGGAACGCATCCACGCCGTGGCAGCAGTGGAGGGCGTGACGGCCAACACGGTCATCCGCGACGGGATGGACACCTACGTGCGTGACCGGGTCGCCAGCTCTGAGTTCCAGGAGGCGAGTCAGGCCTACCTGGCGCGCGCAAAGGCCCAGGTGGCCACCGCCCTCGGGGACAGCAAGCGGGGGAGTGAACACGTTCATGTCTGAAGTTCGCGTGCCGACCGCTGCCTTACTGGTGGTGTGCGGGTTGCTGTGGGTGCTTTGCGCAATGCTCTTGCAGCCCATGAGGTGAACGGGAGGCCCCGCGAGGGGCCTCTCTTTCTTTGTGATGTCCGACCCGAACCTGCCGTGGACACAGGGCTCCTCGCGCCCCGGCGGCGCAGGGGGACCGGTGCCGCGGGCCCGCCCGTCGGCATGGGGCGAGGCACCCAGGCCCACCCGGCACCCCTCGGCCCGTTTCCTACGTGCGGGTACAGTAAGCGGGTCGTCATCACACCGTACGGGGGGAAGCCGGTGCAATTCCGGCGCTGACTCGCAACCGTGACCGCCGCACACAGGCGGGAGCCGGATCGCTTCGTACGGTTCGTGACCGGCTCGCGTGCCCGGCAGACCGCCGGTGCGCGGCACCGTCGAGGTATACGGAGCCGAGCCGCCCGGGGGTGTCCCGCGCTGCCCGGCCCCCCGCAGGGAGAGGCACCCGCCGATCATGAACGTCCGCCGCAGCGCCGCGGTCCTGGCCGCCGTCGCCGTGATCGGCGCCGCCACCCCGGCCGCCGCAGCCCCGTCCCCGTCGCCCTCCCAGGCGTTCCCCTCCGCCCTGTACGGCGACAGCGACCCGAAGTACGACGGGGTCTGGCGGCAGTCCCTCGCCCTGCTCGCGCAGGACACGGCGGGGGTGAAGCCGGCGGCGAAGTCGGTGCAGTGGCTGGCGCGTCAGCAGTGCGCGGACGGCTCCTTCGCCGCGTACCGCACCGATCCCACCACCGCGTGCGACGCCAAGACCATGCGGGACACCAACGCCACGTCGGCCGCCGTCCAGGCCCTGACCGCGCTCGGCGGGCACGACGACGTCACCGGCAGGGCCGTCGGCTGGCTGAAGTCCGTCCAGAACAAGGACGGCGGCTGGGGCTACTCGGCCGGCGGCGCCAGCGACACCAACTCGACGTCGGTCGTCGTGGGCGCGCTCGCCGCCACGGGCGAGAACCCCGGCCGGGTCGAGAAGGACGGCAAGTCGCCCTACGACGCGCTGCTGAAGCTCGCCCTGCCCTGCGGCGGGTCCGGCGGCGGCGCCTTCGCGTTCCAGCCGGACAAGAAGGGCGAGCTCGCCGCCAACGCGGACGCCACGGCGGCCGGTGTGCTGGGCGCACTGGGCCAGGGCATGGTCGTCAAGCCCGGCGGGAAGTCAGGCGAGACGGCCGGTGAGAAGTCCGGCGCGGGCTGTGCGAAGGCCGGGACGCCGGAGCAGGCCGCGGCCAACGGGGCCGCCTACCTCACCACCGCCCTCGCCAAGGACGACGGGCATCTCATGTCCGCCCTGGCCGGTGCCGAGCCCCAGCCCGACTACGGCAACACCGCCGACGCGGTCGTCGCGCTCGCCGCGCTGGGTGAGACCGCGCAGGCCGAGGAGTCGTTGCGGTGGCTGGAGAAGAACTCCGCGTCCTGGGCGGCCCAGAGCGGTCCGGCCGCCTACGCCCAGCTGATCCTCGCCGCCCACGCGACGGGCACGAACCCGCGCGACTTCGGCGGCGCGGACCTCGTGAAGCAGCTGGGGGCGACGGGCCCGGCCCCGCAGACCGCCGAGAAGGCCGCCGAGAAGAACAAGGCCTCGGACGAGAAGGAGGAGTCCGGCTCGGACTTCTTCGGGGTCTGGTGGTACGTCGGTGTCTGCCTGGTCGCCGGCATCGGCATCGGCTTCCTGTTCACCGGCCGCAAGAAGCAGCAGCTGTGATCCGCCGGGCCCTTCTCCTCCTCCTGGTCCCGCTCCTGCTGTGCGCGGGCGCGGGCCAGGCCCAGGCCGCCGGTTACCGGTACTGGTCGTTCTGGGACCACGACGGCGGCCACTGGGTCTACGCCACGCAGGGCCCGTCCCTGGCCCGCCCCTCGGACGGTGACGTCCAGGGTTTCCGCTTCGCGGTGAGCGAGGACTCCGCGGACGCGACCCGGCCGCGCGGCAAGGCCGACTTCGCGACGATCTGCGCGAAGACGCCGGCGCGGGACGGCAGCAAGCGGGTGGCCCTGGTCCTCGACTTCGGCACACCCTCGGACGCCCCCGAGGGCGAGACCCCGCCCGGCGCCCGGACGGCCTGCGCCCGGGTCGCCGCCGACGCGACGACCGCCGAGGCCCTGGCGGCAGTCGCCAAGCCGCTGCGCTACGACACCAACGCCCTGCTGTGCGCGATCTCGGGCTATCCGGAGAAGGGCTGCGGCGAACCGGTCTCGCAGAAGCGGACCCCGGGGCAGGGGAAGCCCGCGGTGGAGGAGAAGCCCCCGTCGGACGACGGCCCGTCCCTGGGCCTGGTGGCGGGCATCGCCGTGGTGGTGGCCCTGGGCGGCGCGGCGATCTGGCAGGTACGACGGCGTGGGTAGCCGTTCCTCCCAGCCTGCGGGCAGTCGTGCTGGGGCGTCGGGGGTCCCCTCTGCTCATGGGGGTCCCCCCTGTTCGAGCGAAGCCGAGAACTTGGGGGAGCTGTCGAGAGCTTGGGAGAGGGAGGGCGCAGGCGGCGCCCCGCAGCACCGGGTCGCGCACCCACCCCGGCCCCGCTCCCGGCGCCGAGCCCAACTGCACCCCGGAGCCTGGTGGCTCTGGGCACTCGCCCTGGGCACCGCGGCCACCCGCACCACCAACCCCCTCCTGCTCGCCCTCCTCATCACGGTCTCCGCCTACGTCGTGGCCACCCGCCGCCCCGACACCCCCTGGTCCCGCTCCTACGGCGCCTTCGTGAAGCTCGCCCTCGCCGTGATCCTCGTCCGCCTGCTCTTCGCGACCGTCCTCGGCTCCCCCGTCCCGGGCACCCACACCCTCCTCACCCTCCCCGAAGTTCCGCTCCCCGCCTGGGCCCAGGGCATCCGCCTCGGCGGCGAGGTGACCGCGGAGGCCCTCACCTTCGCCCTGTACGACGGACTGAGACTGGCCACGCTCCTCGTCTGCGTCGGTGCCGCGAACGCCCTCGCCAACCCCTCCCGCCTCCTGAAGTCCCTGCCGGGCGCCCTGTACGAGCTGGGCGTCGCGGTCGTCGTCGCCCTGACCTTCGCCCCGAACCTCATCGCCGACGTCCAGCGCCTGCGCGCCGCCCGCCGTCTGCGCGGCCGCCCGGACAACGGCATCAGGGGCCTGCTGCAGGTGGGGCTCCCGGTCCTGGAGGGGGCGCTGGAGCGCTCCGTCTCCCTCGCCGCCGCGATGGACGCCCGCGGCTACGGCCGTACCGCCCAGGTCCCGCCCGCCGTACGCCGTACCACCGCCGCCCTCACCCTCGGCGGCCTGCTGGGCGTCTGCGCGGGAACGTACGGCCTGCTCACGGCCGAGGGCGCCGGTTACGGCGTCCCCGTACTCCTCGCGGGTGTCACCGCCGCCCTCGCGGGACTGAAACTCGGCGGCCGCCGGTCCCTGCGCACCCGTTACCGCCCGGATCGCTGGGACGTGCGTGCCTGGCTGGTCGTCGGCTCCGGCGTCGCGGTCGCGGCCCTGCTCGCCCTCGCCGCGGCCCGCAACCCCGCGGCCCTGCACCCGGGCGTGGTCCCCCTGGCCGCCCCCACCCTCCCCCTCTGGCCGGCCGCGGCCGTACTCCTCGGCCTGCTGCCCGCGTTCGTCGCCCCCGACCCCAAGGAGCCGTCGTGATCCGCTTCGAGGATGTCTCCGTGACCTACGACGGGGCCGCCGAACCCACCGTGCGGGGCATCGACTTCGAGGTCCCGGAAGGCGAACTGGTCCTGCTGGCGGGCCCGTCCGGCGTGGGCAAGTCCACCGTCCTGGGCGCGGTCGGCGGACTCGTCCCGCACTTCACCGGCGGCACCCTGCGCGGCCGGGTCACGGTCGCGGGCCGTGACACCCGCACCCACAAGCCGCGCGAACTGGCCGACGTCGTGGGCACGGTGGGCCAGGACCCGCTCTCCCACTTCGTCACCGACACCGTCGAGGATGAACTCGCCTACGGCATGGAGTCGCTGGGCCTCGCCCCGGACGTGATGCGCCGCCGCGTCGAGGAGACGCTCGACCTGCTGGGTCTGGCCGATCTGCGCGACCGGCCGATCGCCACGCTCTCCGGCGGTCAGCAGCAGCGCGTCGCGATCGGCTCGGTCCTCACCCCGCACCCGAGCGTCCTGGTCCTGGACGAGCCGACCTCCGCGCTGGACCCGGCGGCGGCCGAGGAGGTACTGGCGGTCCTCCAGCGGCTCGTCCACGACCTCGGCACGACCGTCCTCATGGCCGAACACCGCCTGGAACGCGTCATCCAGTACGCCGACCAGGTCGTCCTGCTCCCGTCCCCGGGCGCGCCCCCGATCCTCGGCGACCCGGCCGAGGTGATGGCCGTGTCCCCGGTGTGCCCCCCGGTGGTGGCCCTGGGCCGCCTGGCGGCCTGGACCCCCCTCCCCCTGACGGTCCGCGACGCCCGCCGCAAGGCAGGACCTCTGAAACAACAGCTGGAGAACGCCGCCCCCGAGGGGCGCGGGGAACAGCGCGATCAACCACGGACAACCCGCACGCGCCGACATGAGGCGCCCCCCACCCCCATGGGCGAGGTACGAGCCCTCTCGGTCACACGCGCCCACGTCCAAGCCCTCAACCACATCGACCTCACCATCACCCCCGGCGAGACCATCGCCCTCATGGGCCGCAACGGCGCCGGAAAATCCACCCTGCTCAACGCCCTGGTCGGCCTCATGAGGCCCAGCTCCGGAACCGTCCGCCTCGGCGAAGCCACACCCCACCGCACCGCCCCCAGGGACCTCGTCCGCAAGGTCGGCCTGGTCCCCCAGGAACCTCGCGACCTGCTCTGCGCCGACACCGTCGCCGCCGAGTGCGCGGCGGCCGACAAGGACGCGGGCGCCGCCCCCGGCACCTGCCGGGCCCTGGTCTCCGAGCTGCTGCCCGGCGTCACCGACGGCACCCACCCCCGGGACCTCTCGGAGGGGCAGCGGCTCGCGCTCGCCCTGGCCGTCGTGCTGACCGCCCGGCCCCCGCTGCTCCTGCTGGACGAGCCGACCCGGGGCCTGGACTACGCGGCGAAGGCCCGGCTGGTGGCGGTGCTGCGCGAACTGGCCGCCGAGGGGCACGCCATCGTCCTGGCCACGCACGACGTGGAACTCGCGGCGGAGATCGCCCACCGGGTGGTGCTGCTGGCCGAGGGCGAGGTGATCGCGGACGGGCCGACGGCCGACGTCGTCGTCTCCTCCCCGTCCTTCGCCCCGCAGGTCACCAAGATCCTGGCCCCGCAGCACTGGCTCACGGTCTCCCAGGTCCGCGCGGCGCTTCACTCCGAGGGAGCCCGCTCGTGAACACCCAGAAGCAAGCCCGGGCCGTCCGTCTCGGCCCCCGCTCCGTCGCCGCCCTGGCCCTGGCCGGCGCGGTGGGCGTGGCCGCTTTCGGCTGGCCCTTCCTCGCCCCGCCCTCCTCGCGGATCAGCGCGCACGCGCAGGACGCGCCGTGGCTCTTCGCGGGCCTGCTGGTGCTGCTCGTGGCGGTCGTGGGCGCGGCCATCTCGGAGTCCGGTCTCGGCCCGAAGGCGGTCGCGATGCTGGGCGTGCTGGCCGCCACAGGAGCGGCCCTGCGGCCGATCGGGGCCGGTACCGCCGGTATCGAGCCGATGTTCTTCCTGATGGTGCTGAGCGGCCGGGTGCTGGGCCCGGGCTTCGGGTTCGTCCTCGGCTCGGTGACCATGTTCGCGTCCGCGCTGCTCACGGGCGGGGTCGGCCCCTGGATGCCGTTCCAGATGCTGGCGATGGGATGGTTCGCGATGGGTGCGGGCCTGCTGCCCGGCCCGGACCTGTTGCGCGGGCGGGCGGAAGTCGCGATGCTCGCGGCTTACGGCTTCCTCGCCGCGTTCGCCTACGGCACGGTGATGAACCTGGCGGGCTGGCCCTTCATGGGCGCCCTCGCCTCGAACGTCGCCTTCGACCCGCAGGCCGCGGTCGCCGCGAACCTGGCCCGCTTCTTCGCCTACTGCCTGGCCACCTCGCTCGGCTGGGACCTGGGCCGGGCCGTCGTCACGGTCGTCCTGACGCTCCTCCTCGGCCCCGCCGTGCTCAGGGCGCTGCGGCGCGCCACACGCCGGGCGGCTTTCGAGACGCCGGTCACCTTCGAGACGCACGCGACGTGAAGCCCCCCACGTGACCCGGGTCATGTACGAAGCGTGGCCGTAGGCAGGAGTCCCGGTCACACGCGGGGGACCCGCACCCGCATGCGGCCGGACTTAGTAAGAGGAGTCGTTGCAGGCGCAGGTCGGGCCCTGCTTCTCTGGACGACGAAGGCGACGGCCCCTCGATCCCCGGGGCCGTCGCCTTTGCCTTCGACTACGCCTCGCCTACTTGCTCTGGAGCTTCCCCAGCGGCTCGGGGTCCTCCTCCAGCGCGGCGGCCGCCGCCTTCCAGCCGGGGTCCCCGGGGTACAGGGCGCTGCGCAGGTAGGCGGTGGTGAGGCGCTGGAGCAGGGCGACGCGTGCGGGACTTTCGTCGCTCGTCTCCGCCACCTCGTAGCCGGGGATGCCCCCGAGCGAGTGCTCCGCCCCGAACAGCGTGAGCAGGCTCTTGTTTCCCGGGCTGTAGGTGTAGGGGTCGGTGAACCAGTCCGGTCCGCGCGTGGTCAGCGCGGAGTCGTCGGAGTCCCCGGCGACGATGAGCGCCGGTGCGGTCATGGTGTCGAAGGACGGCCTCATGAAGGGCAGGTGCTCGACGGCGAACGGGGTCAGGTCGTCGCCCAGGCCGGCCATGGCGAGCAGCACACCCGCCTTCACGCGGGGGTCGGACATGTCCTCGCCGGGAGCGCCGTCGGGGTCGCGTACGCGCGCGCCGAGGAGCGTGCTCGCCGTCTGGGCTCCCCAGGAGTGGCCTGCCACAGCGACACGGTCGCGGTCGAGGCGTCCGGCGAGGCCCGGTACGGAGGCTTCGAGAACGTCGAGTCCGTCGAGCACACGGGTGAGGTCCTCGATACGCAAGCGCCAGATCCGCGGCGTGCGGGGGTCTTCGGGAGGCAGGCCCAGCGTCCTGGAGTCCAGGTGGGTGGGCTGCACCACCACGAAGCCCTGGGCGGCCCAGTGGTCCGCCAGCGGGGCGTAGCCGTTCATCGACCAGCCGAAGCCGTGCGAGAAGACGACGACGGGCAGCTCGCCGCCGGTCGCGGGGGCGGACACGCGGACCTGGAGGTCCTCACCGCGGCCCGGGGCGGGCAGGACCACCGGTTTCGCGGAGATCACCATGGTCGAGTCGGACAGGGAAGTGCCGGGCATGGGGGTGCCTTCCGGTCAGGTCTGTCATCATGAATGAAACGGAACGCCGTTCCGATTGCCCGCCTCACGATACGGAACGCAGTTCCGCTTTACAACCGCCCACAATGCACGCAACGCCCGCAACGCACGCGACCGCAGGGAAGGACGACTCGGTGAACGACAGCGGCCAGAGCGCCGGAAGCTCAGCCCGGTCCAAGCGCAAGGACGCCCGGCGCAACCAGCAGGCCCTGCTGGACGCGGCCGCCGACGCCTTCCTCAGCTCGGGCGTGGACGCGCCGGTGCGCGACATCGCGGCCAGGGCCGGCGTCGGGGTGGGCACGATCTACCGCCACTTCCCCACCCGGGCGGATCTCGTCATCGCCGTCTACCGCCACCAGGTCGACGCCTGCGCCGAAGCCGGCCCGGCCCTGCTGGCGGCCGGCCCGACGCCCCATGCCGCCCTGGTGCGCTGGGTCGACCTCTTCGTCGACTTCCTGGTCACCAAGCACGGCCTGGCCACCGCGATGCAGGGGGACAGCACCTGCTTCGGGCCGCTGCACACCTACTTCCTCGAACGCCTCCTGCCGGTGTGCACGCAACTGCTCGAAGCCGCCGCCGCGTCCGGCGAGATCCGCTCCGACCTGGACGCCTACCCGTTCCTGCGCGGCATCGGAAACCTGTGCGTCGGCGCTGACAGCGACCCGCACTACGACGCACGCCGACTGGTCGCGCTCCTCGTCGCGGGACTGCGCCGGTCGGACTGACCGCTACCGGGCCTGAACCCGGAGTTCTTTCACGCCGTTGATCCACGCCGACCTCAATCGACGCGGGTCCCGGACCAGTCGGAGACCCGGCATGGCGTCGGCGATCGCGTTGAAGATGAGGTTGATCTCCAGCACGGCGAGGGACTTGCCCAGGCAGTAGTGCGGGCCGCCGCCGCCGAACCCGAGGTGCGGGTTGGGATCGCGGGTGACGTCGAAGGTGTCCGGGTCGTCGAAGACCTCGGGGTCGTGGTTGGCCGAGGCGTAGAACAGCCCCAGCCGGTCGCCCTCGCGGATGCGCTTGCCGCCGAGTTCGGTGTCCTGGGTGGCGGTCCGCTGGAAGGCCGCGACCGGGGTCGCCCAGCGCACGATCTCCTCCGCCGCCGTCTCCGGGCGGTCGCTCTTGTACAGCTCCCACTGGTCGGGATGGGTGAGGAAGGCGTGCATGCCGTGGGTGATGGCGTTGCGGGTGGTCTCGTTGCCCGCGACGGCCAGCATCAGGACGAAGAAGCCGAACTCGTCGGAGCTGAGGTTGCCCTCGTCCTCCGCTGCGACGAGCTGGGTGACGATGTCGTGGGCGGGGCACTGCTTGCGGTCGACGGCCATGTTCATCGCATAGGCGATGATCTCCGTGGCCGACTCGGCGCCGATCTCCTCGGTGATGGCGTACTCGGGATCGTCGTAGGCGATCATCTTGTTGGACCAGTCGAAGATCTTGTCCCGGTCCTCCTGGGGGACGCCCATCAGCTCGGCGATCGCCTGGAGGGGCAGCTCGCAGGCGACCTGGGTGACGAAGTCGAACGGCCCGGTGTTCGCGCGGGCGCCTTCGACGATGGCCTGGGCCCGTGCCCGCAGCCGGTCCTCCAGCGCCCGGATCGCCCGGGGCGTGAAACCGCGCTGCACGATCTGCCGGACCCGGGTGTGCTCCGGCGGGTCCATGTTGAGCAGGATCAGCCGCTGTGCGTCGATGGCGTCGCGCTGGATGTGCTCGTTGAAGCGGATGATCGCCGTGTTGAGGTACGACGAGAACAGCTCCGGGTGGGTGGAGACGTACTTGACGTCGGCGTGCCGGGTGACGGCCCAGTAGCCCTCGTCCTGGAATCCGGCGAGACCGGACGGCTGCGGCACCCAGCAGACCGGTTCGGCCCGGCGCAGCTCGGCGAACTCCGGCAGCGGCACGCGGCGGTGCAGCAGGTCGGGGTCGGTGAAGTCGAACCCGTCGGGCAGCGCGGGACAGGGCATGGGCGGCTCCCACCACTCGTACCGACTCATCGGCCTGACGGCCCATCAGCTGTGCGGAGTTGCGGTGACGGTAGTAACGGGTTCTACAAGTAGCAAGAGGCACGGTCCCGCCAATTGCCCGCACGACTATTGCGGTCACCGAGCGGCCCTCAGCACACTGCTTACGGAACTAGAACGCGTACTAGTTCTGCTGAGCCTCCCGGAGAGGACCCGCACCCATGGCTGCCGAACCCGTGATCGTCGAAGCCGTACGCACCCCCATCGGCAAGCGCGGCGGCGCGCTCGCCCATCTGCACCCCGCCTACCTCCTGGGCGAGACCTACCGCGAACTCCTCGGCCGCACCGGCATTCCCGCGGACTGCGTCGAGCAGATCGTCGGCGGGACGGTCACCCACGCCGGCGAGCAGTCCATGAACCCCGCGCGCACGGCCTGGCTGACCATGGGGCTCCCGTACGAGACGGCCGCGACGACCGTGGACGCGCAGTGCGGGTCCTCCCAGCAGGCCTCGCACATGGTGGCCAACATGGTCGCGGCGGGCGTGATCGACGTCGGCATCTCCTGCGGGGTGGAGTCGATGTCGCGGGTGCCGCTGGGGTCGGGCTCCAAGCACGGGCCGGGCAAGCCGTTCCCCGACGAGTGGAACGTGGACCTGCCCAACCAGTTCGAGGCGGCCGAGCGGATCGCCCGCCACCGCGGACTGACCCGCGAGGACGTCGACGCGCTGGGCCTCGCCTCCCAGGAGAGGGCCGCCCACGCCTGGGCGGAGGAGCGTTTCAAACGGGAGACGTTCGCCGTCCAGGTCCCCACGACCGAGGAGGAGCAGCACGCCGGGCAGGGCATGTGGCGCCTGGTCGACAAGGACGAGGGTCTGCGCGACACGACCGCGGAGGCGCTGGCCGCGCTGAAGCCGATCATGCCGACGGCGGTGCACACGGCCGGGAACTCGTCGCAGATCTCCGACGGGGCGGCGGCGATCATGTGGGCGTCGAAGCGGATGGCCCGGGCGCTGAAGCTACGTCCCCGGGCCCGGATCGTGGCCCAGGCGCTGGTCGGTTCCGACCCGCACTTCCACCTCGACGGCCCGATCGACGCGACGAACGCGGTGCTGGGCAAGGCCGGGATGTCGTTGAAGGACATCGACCTCGTGGAGATCAACGAGGCGTTCGCGTCCGTGGTGCTGAGCTGGGCACGGGTCTTCGACCAGGACCTGTCGAAGGTGAACGTCAACGGCGGAGCGATCGCGCTCGGGCACCCGGTGGGAGCGACCGGGGCCCGGCTCATCACGACGGCACTGCACGAACTGGAGCGCGCGGACAAGGAGTTCGCGCTGATCACCATGTGCGCGGGTGGCGGCTTGGCCACCGGCACGATCATTCAGCGCTTGTAGACGTCCAGTTGACGAAGGTGCTGAACGCGGCGGGGTCGAGGGTGAGGATCGGTCCCGCCGGGTTCTTGCTGTCGCGCAGCGCGACGGTGGCAGAGGATTCTGCGACCTCTACACAATCACGGCGGCCCGAAGATGATCGTAACGGAGCGAGCAGTCCCTGACGGTGTCCGGGTTTGCGGTCGGATGCCCGCTGCCGTACCCCTCGGTGTAGACGATGTCCGGATCGCGTTCGAAGCGGTAGAGGTTGAATGCGCCTTGGAGCCCAGCGTGCGCTCCGGCCGAAAACGGCAGGACCTGGATGTTGATCCGCGAGTTGCCCTCGAAAGCCAACAGGTGACCGAGTTGGTCCCGCATGGTCTCTGCACCGCCGGTTTCCTGGTGCAGAGCCGCCTCGCTGATGACCATCCACAAGACCGGCGGCACCTCCTTGTCGAAGATGCGCTGAAGAGGATGTCCCCCGACTGCCGCTGCGTCAGCCCGGCGGACTCCCTGTGGCGCCGCAGCGCGAAGCCGTAGTAGTAGGGCGGCGACGCACCCGGGTCGAGGGAGTTGATGTGGGTCACGGCGAAAGCCCCTCTCACGCAACTCGGTCCACAACGGAACCGGTTGTATCCGTTCTGTAGCCGAGGGTTGTCACCGCACGTCAGCCTCGTCCCGTGAACGAATACTTTCCCGCCCGGTACTCGATGCGCCTCACCGTCGGTGAACACGCCCCCCGGCACATCCGCCGTATCGCCGCTCGTTCCTCGGCGAGTGGGACATGCCCGAGCTGTCGGACGCCGTGGAGCTGGGCGTGACCGAGCTGCTCGCCAACGTCGTACGGCACGTCCCGGACCGGCGCTGCGCACTGCTGTTGCTGCGCGAGGGCACCGGCGTACGGGTAGAGGTCACGGACGGCAGCGATGAACTGCCGCACACCCCGGAGGCGTCGGACCCGGAGGCCGAGCACGGCCGGGGGCTGTTCCTGCTGGACGCGATGGCCTACAAGTGGGGCGTATCGCTGTGGTCCGGGGGTGGCAAGACCGTGTGGTTCGAATGCGGAGACGAGCTCTACGGGGATCAGGGTCCTTCCGGTCCGCCCCACTCCTCGTACCTGACGCGGTGGGAATGCGGGCCCCCTCGAACGACCTCCACGCCACCGGTCCCGTCCTCATGACCAGGGGTCAAAGGCGCACCGCCCAGCGTGCGGCCCCACCTGCTCATGGCAGCCGTGGCTCTGTTCACGAGATGGGACAGCAATTGTTCATGACGCCCGGAGGCGGTTGGATCGGCGCGGGGTCGATGTTCACGGGAACGGGAGGCACCCGATCCGGAACCTGTTCCGGGTGCCGGCCAACGTTTCTCCGGGAGGTTGTCGTGGAGTGGTCGATGGGGTCGCTCGGGTTCGCCGCCGGGCTTTTGATATCGATGGCCACGGCGCCCGTGGGCGTCTCCGGGGCGGTCTTCCTGCTGCCCGTTCAGGTCAGCGTGCTGGGGGTGCCGAGCCCGGCCGTGACACCGACGAACCTGCTCTACAACGTCGTGGCCGGTCCTGGCGCCCTGCTGCGCTATCGGCGGGCAGGGAGTCTGGGAGGGGCGCTGACCCGCCTGCTCATCGCCGGCACCGTGCCCGGTGTCGTCATCGGCGCCGTGATCAGGGTCTTCGCTGTTCCCGGCCCCCACGTCTTCCGTCTTCTCGTCGCGGCGCTGCTCCTGCCGCTCGGCGTGTGGCTGTGGCTGCGGACCGTGCGCCCAGCGCCCGCCCGCACGTCCCGCCCTCTCTCGCCTCGCGCGACGACGTCGCTGGCCCTCGCCGTCGGTGTCGCCGGCGGCATCTACGGGATCGGGGGCGGCTCCCTGCTCGGACCGATCCTCGTCGGCCGCGGGGCACCCGTCGCCACGGTCGCCCCGGCCGCCCTGGCCTCCACTTTCGTGACCTCCATCATCGGCGCGGCCACCTACGCGCTGCTCTCCCTGACCGCCACGGGCGACGTCGCCCCCGACTGGCTGCTGGGGTTGTCCTGCGGAGCCGGGGGCCTCGTCGGCGGATACCTCGGCGCACGCGTCCAGCCGCACGTGCCGGAGATCGCGCTTCGACTCCTGCTCGGCACCCTCGCCACAGGCGTCGGCGCGCTCTACTCGGTCCAAGTCCTGCGCTGATCGGTCCAAGTCCTGCGCTGACCGAGACCGTCAGCAGAAGGAATCTCAGCGTGCGCGGCCCTCAACCCGGTTGCATCTCGGCGAGGAGCCACGGCCGGGCGGCCGGGCGGTGGAGGGGCGGGGGCGTGGTCCCTGGAGCAGATAGGTGAGGCCGAAGCCCACCGCGGCCACCACCGCTCCCCCGGCCGCGTCCAGCACCCAGTGGTTGCCGGTCGCCACGATCGAGACTCCGGTGAGCAGCGGATGCAGCAGGCCCAGCGCCTTGACCCACCAACGTGACGCCAGGACCGCGATCAGGAGGCCGCACCACAGCGCCCAGCCGAAGTGCAGGGACGGCATGGCCGCGTACTGGTTGGTCAGGTGGGTGAGCGTGCCGTAGTCGGGCCGGGTGAAGTCCTGGGTGCCGTGCACGGTGTCGATGAAGCCGAGCGTCGGCATCAGTCGGGGCGGGGCGAGGGGGTAGAGCCAGAATCCGGCCAGGGCGAGCAGCGTGGCGAGGCCGAGTGCGGAACGGGCCCAGCGGTAGTCGCCGGGGCGGCGCGCGTAGAGGGCCGCCAGGACCGCCAGCGGAACCACGAAGTGGAACGACGTGTAGTAGAAGTCGAGGGCGTCGCGCAGCCAGTCGATCGTGACGACGGTGTGGTTGAGCCGGCGCTCGACGGCGAGGCGCAGGGCGCGTTCGACGTCGTAGACCTGCATGCCGTGCTCCTCGGCCTCGGCTCGCCCTGCCGAGTTGCTGCCGCCGCCCGCGGCGAGGCGGACCTGGGAGTAGGCGGCGTAGGTGACGCGCAGGAGGAGCAGTTCGAGCAGGAGGTTCGGTCTGCTCAGGACCCGGCGCAGGAACGGCATCAGCGGCACGTGCCGGAAGCGGGCCGGGGTGGTGGGCGCGTAGGCGGGCGGTGCCGGTGAGCGGTAGGCGGGCGAGGAGCGGGACAGGAACGGCACGGCGGTGGCGGCGGCGAGGGCGGCCAGCAGGACGACGTTGTCGCGCAGCGGCCGCAGGAACGTCATGTCCGGCAGCAGCATCCTGGCCGGCAGGGTCATGACCAGGATGACGGTGACCGGCCAGACGTACCGGTCCGAGGCACGGGCACCGACCCGGCCGACGACCGCGAGCAGCACCCACAGCAGCTGGTGCTGCCAGGCCGTGGGCGAGACGACGATCGCCGCACAGCCGGTGATCGCGACGGCGAGCAGCAGCTGGCCGTCGTCGAAGTACCGCACGGCCCGGCGCAGGGCGAGGACGGCGACGGCCGCGCCGAGTGACAGGAAGAGCGCGATCTCCGCGGGGCCGTCCAGGCCGAGCCGGAGCAGGGCGCCGTGCAGGGACTGGTTGGCGAGGTCGTCGGCCCGGCCGCCGAGGCCGGCGCCCGCCATGTGGTGGACCCAGTACTGGGAGGAGTCGTGCGGCATCACCGCCCAGGCGAGCCCGGTGCAGGCGGCGAAGGTGACGCCGGTGGCGAGCGCGGCGCGCCTACGGCCGGTGCACCACAACAGGGGTGTGAACAGCAGCAGCGTGGGCTGGAGCGCCGCCGCGACGCCGATCAGCAGGCCGCTGGTCCGCTGGCCGTGGACGGTGAAGCAGCCCAGCAGGACGAGCAGGACGGGGATGATGCTGGTCTGGCCGAGCGACAGGGTGCTGCGGACGGGCAGGGACAGCATCAGCAGGCTGACGGCGACCGGCGCGGCCAGCAGTGCCGTGCGGCGGCGGACCGGCGGGGGCAGGGCGCGGGCGGCGGTCAGGCCGAGGGCGACCACCAGCAGCAGGGTGCCGAAGGTCCAGCCCCAGCCGAGGGCCTGTTCGGCCGAACGGGTGAGGGGTTTGAGGGCGAGGCCCGAGAAGGGCGTGCCCGTGAAGCGGGTGGAGTCGTAGAGCGAGCCGTTGACATGGAGCACGCCGTTCGGGCCGACCCAGGTCTCCAGGTCCGTCAGCCGCTCACCGCGCGGGGTGGCGAGGACCGCGGCCACCTGCCGGGCGGAGAGGACGGCGGCGATCAGCCACAGCCCGAGGCGGGCGGCGCGCAGGCGCGTGCGGACCCCGTCGACAGCCGTCGCTCCGAAGCCCTCCGCCGATCGTCCGCCGTGTTCCGCCTTCGCCACGTCCCATCGGCCTTCCGCAGCAGTTCATCCCACATGTCCAGGATGCGTGGATTCTCCCGCGAACCCTATGGGGATCACGCGACCCCGGGGAGAAGGCGCGGGCGACCGCGGATCACTTGGCGACTGCACACTCGGAAGCGAGAAGGATCACATGACGGCCATGTGGGAACCGCTCGCGAGAGGGCAGAAGCAGCAGTACAGCAACGGTTTACGTGCAGCGTGCAACGACTTCTGTACCGCCCGTGAGCGGAGCAAATCCGCCTATCGTCGCTCATTCGGCCCGTACGACAGCGCCGCCGCGCGGGACCGCGTCCCTGTCCCCGTCGAAAGGTAGGCGAGCGAGCCTTGCCGACTGCCTCAGTCGTCGCCCCCGCTTCTCTCGTGAAAACCCGCAAAGCGAAGACCCCCGACCCCACCGTCACCGACCCCGCGCTCGTCAAGCGCGCCGTGAAGGCCGCGGCACTCGGCAACGCGATGGAGTGGTTCGACTTCGGCGTCTACAGCTACATCGCCGTCACGCTGGGCAAGGTCTTCTTCCCCTCGGGCAACCCCACCGCCCAGCTGCTGTCCACGTTCGGCGCCTTCGCCGCGGCCTTCCTGGTCCGTCCCCTCGGCGGCATGATCTTCGGCCCGCTCGGCGACCGCGTGGGCCGCCAGAAGGTCCTCGCCCTCACCATGATCATGATGGCGGCGGGCACCTTCGCGATCGGTCTGATCCCGTCGTACGCGACGATCGGTGTCGGCGCGCCGATCCTGCTCCTGGTCGCCCGCCTCGTGCAGGGCTTCTCCACCGGCGGCGAGTACGCGGGTGCCTCCACGTTCATCGCCGAGTACGCCCCCGACAAGCGGCGCGGTTTCCTCGGCAGCTGGCTGGAGTTCGGCACGCTCGCCGGCTACATCGGCGGCGCGGGCCTGGTCACGATCATGACCGCCCTGCTCTCCGCCGACGACCTGACCTCCTGGGGCTGGCGCATCCCGTTCCTGGTCGCGGGCCCGATGGGCATCATCGGCCTCTACCTCCGGCTGCGCCTGGAGGAGACCCCGGCGTTCGCGGCCGAGGCGGAGAAGGCGGAGAACAACCGCCCGAAGACGCCGCTGCGCGAGATGGTCGCCGGCCAGTGGCGCGCGCTGCTGCTCTGCGTCGGCCTGGTGCTGGTCTTCAACGTCACCGACTACATGCTGCTGTCGTACATGCCGAGCTACCTGACCGGTCAGCTCCACTACGACGAGACGCACGGCCTGTTGGTCGTCCTCGGCGTGATGGCCGTGATGATGATCGCCCAGCCGTTCGTCGGCGCGCTGACCGACCGGGTCGGCCGTCGCCCGGTGATCGCCACCGGCTGTGCGGGCTTCCTGCTGCTGTCCGTCCCGGCCCTGCTGCTGATCCGCCAGGGCAGCCTGCTGGCCGTCGCGCTCGGCATGGGCGCCCTCGGCATGCTGCTGGTCTGCTTCACGGCGTCGATGCCCTCGGCCCTGCCCGCGCTGTTCCCGACGAAGGTCCGCTACGGCTCCCTGTCCATCGGCTTCAACGTCTCGGTGTCCCTCTTCGGCGGCACGACCCCGCTGGTGGTCACGGCCCTGATCGGCGCGACCGGGAACATGATGATGCCCGCGTACTACATGATGGCCGCGGCCGTGATCGGCGGTTTCGCGGTGTGGCGCATGTCGGAGTCGGCGGGGCGTCCGCTGCCCGGTTCCGCGCCCTCGGTGGCGGGCCGACACGCGGAGTGAAATCCCGCTGACAGCGCCTCGCGCACCCACTATCTTCGTCAGCGCCAGTAGTTAGGGCTGCTAACTATGCCGACGAAAGGTAGAGGTGCATGAGCGAGTCGCACGTCTGGGACGAGGTCGACGCCTACTTCACCGCCCACCTCGCCCCGGACGACGAAGCCCTGGCGGCCGCCCTGCGGGACAGCGACGTCGCCGGGCTTCCGCACATCAACGTCGCCGGGAACCAGGGCAAGCTCCTCCAGCTCCTCGCCCAGATCCAGGGCGCCCGCCACATCCTGGAGATCGGCACGCTCGGCGGCTACAGCACCATCTGGCTGGGCCGCGCCCTGCCCGCCGACGGACGGCTGGTCTCCCTGGAGTACGATTCCCGGCACGCCGAGGTCGCCGTCCGCAACATCGCCCGCGCGGGCCTGGAGAACCTCGTCGAGGTACGGGTGGGCCCGGCCCTGGAGTCGCTGCCCAAGCTGGCCGACGAGAACCCGCCCCCCTTCGACCTGGTCTTCATCGACGCCGACAAGGCCAACAACCCGCACTACGTGGAGTGGGCGATCCGGCTCACCAGCACGGGCAGCCTGATCGTCCTCGACAACGTCGTACGGGGCGGCCGGGTCGTCGACGAGGACAGCACCGCCCCGGACGTGACGGGCACCCGCGCGGCGATCGAGCTGATCGCCGGCCATCCGAGGCTGAGCGGCACGGCGATCCAGACGGTGGGGATGAAGGGCTACGACGGGTTCGCGCTGGCCCGCGTGCTGGCGTGAGGCACCGCCCTTGTTCGACGTGATGCCCTGCCGTCACCCGGCGTGCGGCTTCACCGTCAGACCTCGTGGTAGAAGCCCACGTTGACGCTGCGCGGGGCGGTGCGGTCCTGGATGACGATCTCGCCGCTGGCGCCCCGGGGCAGGGGGACGGTGCCGCCGTAGGTCAGGGGCTGGGCGTACTCCCCCATCATCAGCCGCACCTCGGAGGACGGGTCGGGCTGGGAGCCGCGCAGCCAGGTGACCTGCCAGGCCCCCTCCGGCCCGCACAGGAACTCCAGGTGGACACGGGAGACGAACAGCCAGTCGTCCGGCGTGCTCAGCCGGCACACGGACTTGTCGCGGCCCACCCGCAGCACCGCGCCCGGCTCGCTGGGCGCGTCGGCCATGAGCATGCCGGCCGTGGCGCCCGCCTCCGCCTCCGCGACGGTGGCCATGGTGAGTTCGAGCACGTGCGCTCCTCCTGAGACGTCCTGGTGGGTCAACCAGGTTCCTGACCCGCCGCATGATAAAACGCCCGGCTGCGCGGTGTCCGGCACAATGGCCTCATGACCGAGCGAAAGCCACCGGGCGTCGACTTCGAGTCCTGGGTCGACAAGCAGATCCGTGACGCGGAGGCACGCGGGGAGTTCGACCGGCTGCCGGGCACGGGCGCACCGCTCCCCCGTGACATCGAGAGCACCTACGACGAACTGTGGTGGATCAAGCGGAAGATGGCCCGCGAGGGCTTCTCCGTCCTCCCGCCGGCGCTGGCCCTGCGCAAGGAGGCGGAGGACGCGCTGGAGGCCGCGCTCGCGGCCCCCTCGGAGCGGATCGTGCGGAAGATCATCGACGAGGTCAACGTGAAGATCCGCGAGATGATGTTCAAGCCGCCGCCCGGCCCCCCGCTGGGAAAGAAGCCGTACGACGTCGAGGACGTCGTACGGCAGTGGCGGGAACGCCGGGCGGATCGCTGACCGGGGGAATCACCCCGCGTCACAGGGGGTGATCACCCCGCGTCACACGTGCAGCAGTTTCTCGGCCAGCTCGCGGTAGTCCTTCAGGGCCAGCCGGAGCTGCTCGGTGTCGGCCGACGAGGCGGACCTGCTCTCGCCGCCCTCCATGGCCTGCCAGGAGTGGCGCAGGGTGCGGCGGCGCTGCGTCACGGCCTCGGTGAAGCGGGCCGCGATCTCCTCCAGCACGTGGTCGGCCTCCTCGACGGCGGCCCGGGGCCCGTCGACGAACCCGGCGACGGCGTGCTGCAGTTGCGAGCCGAGCTTGTCGCACTCCTCGTGGGCGAGGAGATGGGCCCGGTTCTTGGCGGAGCCGACCTTGCCGGGGCCGGTGCCGTGCTCGCCGCGCAGGGCGTCGGTGTCGTGCCGTCCGGTGCCGTGCGGGTCGATGCCCGCCCGGTCGAGGTCGTTCCGGTCGACGTCGTTCCGGTCGACGTCGTTCCGGTCGACGTCGTTCCGGTCGGTGACGGGGACGTCCGTGCCGTGTGCTGCGGCGCGGTCCGCGTCGGTGCCGTGTGTGGCGCCGCGGTCCGTTTCGAGGTCACGGCCCACGCCGCGGTCCCGGTCCGGGCCCGGGGCCGTCTCGCGGCGGTCCGTGCCCGGTGCGGTCGGGTGGTGGCCGGTGCCCAGGGCGCTCTCGCCGCGGGCGTCCGGGGCGGCCGGCGTCTGGTCACCGGACGGTCGGGTCATGTCGGTCATTGCCTCAACTCTCCTTCGCCTGGCGTCGGTTCATCGCCCAAGGCAGGTGCCCGCCGCGGGCCGGGGCCTTGCGGCCGCCGTTCAGAGCCGCGCGCTCGCGGCCGTCGTCGTGCCGTCCACCGGTGTGGCCGCCGCCGTCGTGGCGGGCCGGCTTCACCAGTTCCTCGAACAGGGCGCGGGCCGCCACGAAGGCCTCACGCATGTCTTCCGTACCCTGGCCGCCGTCGCGGGCGTCCTCCGCGCGCAGGTGCGCCGCGCGGTGCACGCGGCGGTAGCCGTCCACGTGGTGGGCGTGGTGCACGGACAGCGCGGCCAGCTGTTCCTCGTAGTGCCCGCCGTCCGGGAAGCCCCGGGCACCGGCGAGTTCGGCGAGCAGCCGGTCCGCCTCGGCGACGGCCTCGCGCGGCGAGTCGACGAACCGCTCCTGGGCGGCCGTCCAGCGCGCCTCGAACTGCTCGCGCTGCGCCGGCTCCAGCGGCTGCTCGCGCAGATCGCCGTGGCGCTGCACGCGTTCGGTCAGTTCACGCTCGGCCGCTTTGGCGTCACCGTCGTGCCGGGCGACGGCCCGGTCGTACTCGGGTCCGAAGCGCCGCTTCAGGCTCGGGCCCCGCCGAGGGCCTCGGGCACGCAGGGTCATGACGGCCGCGATGATGACGACCGCCGCGATCACGATCAGAGCAATGATCAGGCCAGTGGACATGAATGCCTTCCGGGTTCTCGGCCCAACCGGCTCTCCTCGCGAGCCGGTTCGCCCGTCGGGTGTCCGCAAAGCCCGGCTCCAAACGGCGCCCGGCCGCACCGGGGCGCGAACACCTGGCCGGAATTATTCGGTTGCGTGTCCGGCGGGGCGGCTGCGGAGAATGCGCTTCGTGATGTGGACCGTGACGCCGGAACCGTACGACTCACCCGTCGCCGCCGCTCTGTGGCGTGCGTACTACACCGAGGTCAGCGATCGCTGGTACCTGCTGCACGAGGGGCGCCGGACCGACCCGGCCGAGCTGGAGCGGGAGATCGCGGCCCGGCCGGGTGCCGATCTCGCCCCGCCGGACGGCCGGTTGCTCGTCGCCCGGTACGGCGGTGAGCCGGCCGGCAGCGCGGGCGTACGGCTGCTGGACGGCACGACCGCCGAGCTCACGCGGGTGTTCCTGTACGAGGAGATGCGCGGCCGGGGCGGCGCGCAGCTCCTGGTCCGGGCCGCCGAGGACGCCGCACGCGCGCTCGGCGCCACCCGGATGATCCTCGACACCCGCGGCGATCTCGTCGAGGCCCGCGGCCTCTACGCCCGCCTCGGCTACACGGAGACCGGACCGCACAACGACGACCGGTACGCGGAGCACTGGTTCAGCAAGGAATTGACCCGGCCTCAGGCCGGCTCCTCCATGGGGCGCACCCGGTAGGGCCGCTCGCGCCGCGATCCGCACAGTTCGCCGTTCAGCTCCCGCACGAGCTGCTCCAGGTCGGCCGGCCGGTCCGGCCCCCACCAGTCGCCGAGCAGCTCGGTGAGGGATTCCTCCCGGGCCTCGGCCAGCCGGCCGGCGACCTCGCGCCCCTCGTCGGACAGGACCATGTCGACGCCCCGGCGCACGGCGAGGCGGCGTTCCTCCGCCTGCCGGGCGGCCTCCATGATCACGGTGAGGGGCAGGGGCATGGACTCGGCGAGCACGCCCGGCTCCACGGAGCCGTAGCGCCGCATCCGCAGCAGCAGCCAGCTCGTCGCGGGCAGCAGGTCGTAGCCCGCCCGGGCGGTGATCTTCCGGTAGATCTCGCGCCGTCCCGCGCGGGTGCCCAGCACCGACAGGGCCCGGCACACCTCGTCGTAGGAGGACCGCTCGACGGGGTTGCTGGCGAGGGTCTCGCTGACGTCGGGTGCGGTGACCGAACCGCGCAGCCGGTCCTCCTTCAGGAACCAGGCCAGCACGAAGCCGAGGAGCGCGACGGGCGCGGCGTACAGGAAGACGTCCGTGATGGAGACGGCGTAGGCGTGCAGGGCCGGCGGGCGCAGGCCGGGCGGCAGGGCGGCGATGCCCCGCGGGTCGGCCTCCAGTGTGTCCACGGAGGTGCCGGGCGGCAGCCGGGCGCCCCGGAAGGCGTCGGTGAGCTGGTCGCCGAGCCGACCCGCGAAGACCGTACCGAAGACCGCGACGCCGAACGAGGCGCCGATGGAGCGGAAGAAGGTCGCGCCGGAGGTGGCCACGCCCAGGTCCTCGTAGGGGACGGCGTTCTGCACGATGAGCACGAGGACCTGCATCACCAGACCGAGCCCGAGCCCGAAGACGAAGAAGAAGCCGCTCAGCTCGGCATCCGAGCTGTGCTCGTCGAGCTGGTGGAGCAGGAGCAGCCCGAGTGTGGTGATGCCGGTTCCGACGATCGGGAACACCTTCCAGCGGCCGGTCCGGCTGACGATCTGCCCGGAGGCGGTCGAGGCCAGCAGCAGACCCAGCACCATCGGCAGCATGTGCACGCCCGACATGGTGGGGCTGATGCCCTGCACGACCTGGAGGAAGGTCGGCAGGTAGGTCATGGCGCCGAACATGGCGAACCCGACGACGAAGCTGATCACGGCGGCGAGCGTGAACGTGCGGACGCGGAACAGCTGGAGCGGCAGGACGGGTTCGGCGGCCCGCTGCTCGACGGCCACGAAGGCGGCGGCGAGGAGGACGCCCAGGACCGCGAGGCCGACGATCTGCCAGGACCCCCATGCCCAGGTCGTCCCGCCGAGCGAGGCGACCAGCACCAGGCAGGTGGCGACGGCGGCGATGAGGAAGGTGCCGCGGTAGTCGATGACGTGGCGGCGCGCCCGGCGCGGGATGTGCAGGACAGCGGCGATCACGGCGAGCGCGACGACGCCGACGGGCAGGTTGACGTAGAACACCCAGCGCCAGCTCAGGTGCTGGGTGAACAGCCCGCCGAGCAGCGGCCCGAGCACGCTGGTCGCACCGAAGACGGCGCCGAACAGCCCCTGGTAGCGGCCGCGTTCGCGAGGGGGCACCAGATCTCCGACGATCGCCATCGACAGCACGATCAGCCCGCCGCCGCCGAGTCCCTGAAGGGCCCGAAAGGCGATCAGCTGAGCCATGTCCTGCGCGGCGCCGCACAGCGCGGACCCGATCAGGAAGATCACGATCGCCGTCTGGAAGAGCCTCTTGCGTCCGTACTGGTCGCCGAGCTTGCCCCACAGGGGGGTGGCGGCGGTCGCGGCCAGCAGATACGCGGTGACCACCCAGGACAGGTGATCCAGGCCGCCGAGATCGCTGACGATCGTGGGCAGCGCGGTCGCCACGATGGTCTGGTCGAGGGCGGCGAGCAGCATGCCGAGGAGCAGGGCGCCGATGGAGACCATGACGTTCCCGGGCACCTGCTCCCGCGGGGCCGTGCCCGGGGGCGTCAGCGTGGTGGCGTTCCCGTCCTCGGCCATCCGACCTCCTGCTGTGTCCCCTGTGTCTTCTGTGACTTTTTCCATCGTGACCGCTGTGACCTGTTATGGCCTGCCGGGCCCTTTTGGAAGCTGCGCTTCCGGGGGCTCCTCGACGGCACTGTGGAGAAGATCTGGATAATCTCTGGAGTTCGCGAGGGGAGGGAGGAACGCGTGGAACCGCCGAACGGCCACCCGTGCCCGGAGTGCGGCGCGCCCAGACAGCGGGGCAACGGCCCCGCCTGCGCCTGCGCAGCCCGGGCCGCCGAGGCCCTGCGCGACGCCCGCACGGCCCAGGCGGCGGCAGCGGAGGACTTCGACCCGCTGCGGATCCGTCCGTACGTGGAGATCGACCCCACCACGAAGACCCCCACCGCCACGTCCCCGGACGACACGACCCACCCGGAGACGGACGCCACCGCCGTGCTCCCGGCCGTGCCGCCCACGTCCGTGGTTCCGGCCTCCGCGGCGTCCGCCGGCACCGAACCGAGCGTCACCGACCTGCGGCTGTTCGACGGGGCGGCGCGCGCGGGCCGCAGCGCGCCGGACGCGGGCGAGACCGGTGGGCGGAGGTCCGGGCGTCGGCGGCGCACCCTGCTGCTCGCCACCGCCGGTGCGTGTGCCGCCGTCGTCGCGGCCGCCGGGTACGCGAGCGGGCTGTTCTCCTACGAGAGCCCCTCCCGCGACACCGCTCTGCCGGACGACATCCGCGCGAGTGTGCCGGACGCCCCGTCGAGCAGCGCGGCAGCCACACCTCCGGAGGGCGGCGCCTCGGCGGTTGCCCCGGCCCCGGCGGCACCACGGCCGTCGCCGTCCCGCACCGGGAGTCCGTCCGCCTCGCCCTCGTCGTCCGCGCCGAGCGCCTCGGCGAGCCCGTCGCAGTCGCCCTCGCCGTCGGCGTCACAGCCGTCCGCCACGGCGACCGGCGCCGAGCAGGCATCCCCGGACAACTCCCGCCAGAAGGGCGGCCCCACCGTCCTGCGCCTCGGCGACCGGGGCCCGGAGGTCACCGAACTCCAGCTACGCCTGCGGCAGTTGTACCTCTACGACGACGACACCGACGGCACCTTCGACGACCGCCTCCGGGAAGCGGTCCGCACCTACCAGTGGTCACGCGGCATCCAGAGCGACGACCTCGGCGTCTACGACCGGGAGACCCGGGCCAAGCTGGAGTCGGAAACGCAGGAGCCGTGACACCCCGGGCCGTCGCGCCGTGACGCCGGGCCCGCCGTGCCGGTGATGGCGTCACGCCGCGCCTCTCTGACGCCGGACGGCTGACGTGCTCGCCGACAGCGGCCGTTCGCCGCGGGCTCAGCCGATGTGCAGGCGGATCGTCCCGTCGCCCGCGTCCTCCACGCGCACCGTCGTGAGGTCCTCGACCACCACGTCCGGCTCGTGGACCGCGGCCCGGGGGCCGACGCCGACCACCGTCATCCCGGCGGCGCGCCCCGCCGCTATCCCGGCTCCCGAGTCCTCGAACACCACACAGTCGGCGGGAGCGATGCCCAGCTCGGCGGCACCCTTCAGGAAGCCCTCGGGGTCGGGCTTGCTCGCCCCGACCGACTCCGCCGTCACCCGCACTCCGGGCAGCTCCAGACCCGCCGCGGCCATCCGCGCCGTCGAGAGCGGCACGTCGGCCGAGGTCACGAGCGCGTGCGGCAGCCCCCGCAGCGAGGCCAGGAACTCCGGCGCCCCGGGGATCGCGACGACACCCTCTGTGTCGGCCGTCTCCTCGGCGAGCATCCGCGCGTTGTCGGCGTGGTTCTGCTCCATCGGCCGCTCGGGCAGCAGCAGCGCCATGGAGGCGTAGCCCTGCCGGCCGTGCACGACCTTCATGACCTCGTCCCCGTCCAGCCCGTGGCGCTCGGCCCAGCGCCGCCAGACGCGCTCGACCGAGGCGTCGGAATTGACGAGGGTGCCGTCCATGTCCAGCAGGAGGGCGCGGGCGGTGAGCACGGCGGTGGCCGTCATCGGCAGCTCCAAGGCTCGGGGCGCGTTCCAGCGCGGCAGAGGGGCTGACGACGGATCGCGACCGGCACGCCCCGGGGGACCAAGGCGGCCCCGCCCGCCGGTCAGGGAAAACGGGCGGAGGCCACTTTGTTCCTCCACGGTACAAAACAAGGCCGCCTTCGCGCCAGGGGCCCCCGCGGGCGTTCACCCACTGTTCAGTCCGCACGGGGCTCAGCCGGTCACGGCCTCCCACAGGCTCCACAGCCCGAGCGCCAGCATCACCAGCGCCGCGATCTGCGTGATCAGCCGCAGCGGCACCTTCTTCATCAGGGCCTTCCCGCCGACGATGCCGATCCCGGCCACCGCCCACAGCGCGAGCACCGCGCCCAGGCCGACGGAGAGCGGGTCGTCGTAGCGGGCGGCCAGGTTGGCCGTCATGATCTGGGTCAGATCGCCGAACTCGGCGACCAGGATGAGCATGAACCCGGCGCCCGAGACCTTCCAGAAGGACTGGTTCTCCGGCTTGCGGACCTCTTCCTCCTCCTCCCCCTTCTTCAGCAGCAGCACCGCTGCCCCGCCCAGGAACAGCACGCCCGTGAGGGCCTGCACGATCTGCTGCGGCAGCAGCGTGAGCACACTGCCGGCCGCCACGGCGAGCACGACGTGCAGCGCGAAGGCGGCGGCCACACCGGCGAAGACGTAGGAGGCGCGGTAGCGGGTGCCGAGGACGAGACCGGCGAGGGCGGTCTTGTCCGGCAGTTCTGCGAGGAAGACGACGCCGAAGACGACGGCCGTCACGGTCAGGCTGATCAAGGGTTCCTCAATCGGTCGGGGCTGCCCCACCGAGAGTGCTGGACCTTCGCACGCGACACCTCGGCACGGCAGCACATCGGTACCCGCGCCGGGAGACGGCACGGGTGTGCACTGCTCTGCCGAAGGTCTCGCTGGCAGGTCCGGGAAAGGACCGGCCTCCGGGCGCCGGCTCAGGCTGGCTGAGCAGTATGTCGACGGTCCGGCGAAGAGCTACTCCCCTTCTGCGCCGTCCATGGTACGGGACGCCCCCGGAGTGAAAAGTTCCGCCTTGAATCTTGTCATGTCATGGCCGCGTCACTAACTTCTCACCGGACGCACATCTGTGTGTCGCACGGCAGCGCGAGCATTCCCTCGCTCGCAAGCCAACACCCCCCTCTCCCCAGGGAGTTCGCATGCCCAGGTTCTACGCGCGTCGACAGCTGAGCGTCGCCGCCGCGGCCGCCGCGCTCATATCCTCCGTGGGCCTCTTCAACGCCCCCACGGCCTCCGCCGCCCTCCCCACCCCCGTGAGCGCCGCCACCGCCCGCACCTACCTCGCCTCACTCACCGTGGCTCCCGAGGACCGCACCGGCTACGACCGCGACCTCTTCCCGCACTGGATCACCCAGTCCGGCTCCTGCAACACCCGGGAGGTCGTCCTCAAGCGCGACGGCACCAACGTCCAGCAGGACTCCTCCTGCGCCGCCACGAGTGGCAGCTGGTACTCCGTCTACGACGGCGCCACCTGGACCGCCGCCTCCGACCTGGACATCGACCACCTGGTCCCGCTGGCCGAGGCCTGGGACTCCGGCGCCGACTCCTGGACGACGTCCCGCCGCCAGTCGTTCGCCAACGACCTGACCCGCCCGCAGCTCATCGCGGTCACCGACAACGTCAACCAGGCCAAGGGCGACCAGGACCCGGCCACC
This sequence comes from Streptomyces tibetensis, assembly GCF_040647715.1. Lineage (GTDB taxonomy): Bacteria > Actinomycetota > Actinomycetes > Streptomycetales > Streptomycetaceae > Streptomyces > Streptomyces tibetensis_A. The sequence goes on from NZ_JBEZCR010000001.1 coordinate 215,387, forward strand.
TGGATGCCCTCCCGGACGGCGTACCGCTGCACCTACGTCCGCGCCTGGGTGCAGGTGAAGTACTACTACGGCCTCTCCGTCGACTCGGCCGAGAAGTCCGCGCTGCAGAACCACCTCGCGAGCTGCTGACACGCTGATTCGTGCCGGGACCTCCCCGCCGACCTCCGTCGCTGCGTACCGTACGGGGCGACGGAGAGGGGAACGACATGAGCGCACTGCGCCTCGGACCGCTGCTGAGGTACACCGACGGCTCGTCCGCGACCGTGTGGGTCGAGACGAGCCGTCCGTGCACCGCCGAGGTGCGCTGCGCCGACGGCGCCGGCGGCACGGCCGGCAGCTTCCAGATCGCGGGCCACCACTACGCGCTGGTCCCGGTGACGGGCCTCACGGCCGGTACGACCACGACCTACGAGGTGCTCCTCGACGGCGATCGTGTGTGGCCACTGCCCGGCTCCCCCTTCCCGCCCTCGGCGATCCACGCGCCCGGGCCGGAGGGCGACTTCAGTGTCGCCTTCGGCTCCTGCCGCTGGGCCTCCCCGCCTGCGGGCGGCGACGACCCCGTGGGCCCGGACGCCCTGGACGCCCTCGCCACCCGCCTCGCCGCCGACCCCGAGGGCGAGCGGCCGCACGTGCTGCTGCTGCTCGGCGACCAGGTGTACGCCGACGAGACCTCCGACTCCACCCAGCGCTGGCTGGCGGGGCGCCGCGACCTGAAGGAAGGACCGGGCAACGGGGTCGCGGACTACGAGGAGTACACCCACCTCTACTACGAGTCCTGGCTCGATCCGCGCATCCGCTGGCTGCTGTCCACCGTGCCCAGCTTCATGATCTTCGACGACCACGACGTGATCGACGACTGGAACACCTCCGCCTCCTGGCTCGAAGACATGCGCGCCACCGGCTGGTGGCAGGAGCGGCTGCTGAGCGGACTGATGTCCTACTGGGTCCACCAGCACCTGGGCAACCTCTCCCTGGAGGAGCTGGCGTCCGACCCGGTGTACGAGGAGGTGTGCAAGGTTCCCGACGGCACCGACGCGCTGCGCGACTTCGCCGCCCGGGCCGACGCCGACGCGGCCACGGTCCGCTGGAGCTACCGGCGCGATTTCGGGCGCGTCCGCCTCGTGATGGTGGACAGCAGGGCCGCCCGGGTCCTCGCCGAGGACGAGCGCGCGATGCTCGACCCGGGCGAGGAGGCGTGGCTGCGGGAGCAGGTGCTGGACGGGCCCGAGACCTACGACCACCTCCTGATCGGCACCTCGCTGCCCTGGCTGCTGCCGCACCTGGTGCACGACGCCGAGGGGTGGAACGCGGCGCTGTGCGGTGGTGAACGGGGCGAGCGCTGGGCACGGTTCGGGGAGAAGGTGCGGCGCGGCGCCGACCTGGAGCACTGGTCGGCTTTCCCGGAGTCCTTCGCGGGGCTGGCGGAGCTGATCGCCGAGGCGGGCTCGGGCCGTGACGCACCGGCGACGGTGTGCGTGCTGTCCGGGGACGTGCACCACGCCTACATCGCCGAGCCCTCGTGGCCCGGCCGGGACCCGGACGCCCGGGTCGTGCAGCTCGTCTGCTCCCCCGTCCACAACTCGGTGCCGCTGTCGATGCGGCTCGCCTTCCGCATCGGCTGGAGCGCGATGGCGCGGGGCCTCGGCCGCGGGCTCGCCCGGCACGGCCGCCTGCCGAGCCCGCCGGTCGGCTGGCGCAAGACGGGCGGCCCCTGGTTCGGCAACCAGCTCATGACCCTCACCATGCGCGGGCGCTCCGCCCGGCTGCGGCTGGAGCAGGCCAAGGCCCGCGAGGGGGCGGGCCCCCGCCTGACGACGCTGCTGGACTCCGAACTCGCCCCCTGATCCGGCTGTTGCACCCGTTCGTCGGCGATCCCCTGGAGGCGCCGCTGACGGCGGAGTCGGTGCGTGTGAGAACCCTCATAGAGGCCCGGCTGCCGGGACCGGACCTGCGGCACACCGCCGACGCCCTTCTCACCGGCCTGCTGCGCAGCGGGCGGTGCCGTCCGCCCCCATCGACGGTTATGAGACAGGGGGGTTGGAGGTCACTCCGCAGTCACTCCGCACCCCTGTCGCCTGATGAATCGTCAAGGAGTTGCACACACAAGGCGGTTCGCGATCGGTGTGCCGACAGAAGGCGTGTACTGGGTGACCGCCGTGGGAGCCCGGCCAGGGGTGGATTCGGTCACGCTTTCGGACGCGGATGCGGTGGCGAGAGCCGCTCTACGTGCGGCTGGACCCGAGATCGGGCCACAACGACAGGCCAAGCAGTGGCCAAATGTTGAACTTGCAAGCATCAATTAGGCGCACCTAACGTGGGTTACTCCGCGGTACCCGTCCCCAGTCGGCCTCCCCAGGGCCGGCCAACCGAAGGAGAGACCCCCCACATGACCGCTCGCCTCAACGGCGCCCAGCCGTACGCACTCGGACTCTTCCGGATCGTGATCGGCCTGCTGTTCGCCTGCCACGGCGCCGTCGCGCTCTTCGGCGTCCTCGGCGGTGCGGACGGCAAGGGCGGCACCGCCGCGACCGGCGCCTGGCCCAACTGGTACGCGGCCGTGATCGAACTCGTCGGCGGCATCCTGGTGCTGCTGGGCCTCGGCACCCGCATAGCGGCGTTCATCTCGTCCGGCGCGATGGCGTACGCGTACTTCAAGGTGCACCAGCCCCAGGGCCTGTGGCCGATCGAGAACAGCGGCGAGGGCGCGGCCATGTACTGCTGGGCCATGTTCCTGCTGATCTTCACGGGCTCCGGCGCGTTCGGCGTGGACCGGCTGCTGGCCAAGCGCACCTCCACGCAGGAGCAGCGCTCCGCCGACCAGACCCCGGTGGCCGCCTGAGCCCCGCCGGCCCCCGGCCCCTCGACGCCACAGCGGCGCTTTCCCCTCGGGGAAGGCGCCGCTTCCGTCTGCGGCGACCCACTGTCTGCGGCCCCCACTGTTAGGGCAAGGCGGATACCATGTGCGGATATGCCGACAACTCGGAACAAGCCGAGGCGAGGTGAACAGTCCGCACCGAACGTATGAGCCCCCCGTGAACCGCCCGTCACACCCCAGGCGTACGCTCTATGGCTGTCATGGCCACTCCTGCCGTTCCTCCCGCGCCATCGCGGCACGGGCTGGCCCACGGGGGAGTCCTGGGGAGTCGCGGTGCTGGAGCAAGTGGGGTTGCCGATCGGCAGCCCATGGATCTACGCGGTGGTGGCCTTGTCCGTCCTGCTCGACGTGTTCCTGCCGGTGCTGCCCAGCGGTGTCCTGGTGATCACGGCGGCCACGGCGGCGGCAGCGGGCACCGCGACCGACGTGCCCGACATCCTCGCCCTGACCCTCTGCGCGGCCACCGCCTCCGTCCTGGGTGACCTGGCCGCCTACCGCCTCGCCTGGCGCGGCGGCGCCCGCCTGGACCGGGCGATCTCCCGCTCCCGGCGGCTGACCACCGCCCAGGAACGTCTCGGCGCGGCGCTCGCCCGGGGCGGTGGCGCCCTCGTCGTCGTCGCCCGCTTCGCTCCCGCGGGCCGCTCGGTGGTCTCCCTCGGCGCGGGAGCCGCCCACCGCCGCGCGCGTGACTTCCTGCCCTGGTCGGCCCTGGCCGGCTTCACCTGGGCCGTGTACAGCGTCGCCCTCGGTTACTTCGGCGCCCACTGGCTGGGCGCGACCTGGCTGGCGACGGCGGTGTCGGTGGGAGCGCTGTTCGGCGCCGGGGCAGGAGCGGCGTATCTGATGCGGCGAGAGCCACGGACGTCGTAGTCCGGGCTCCGGCTCACCCCACCCCGACCACCACGACCTGGAAGCGGCTGAGACATTGACGACGACGGCGTCGCGGGAAGCCTCCCGAACGGAACGGATCACCTCGGCCGCGCGCCGGCACCCACGGGCGGTGCTGTGGGCCGCGGCAGGCGTGATCACTCTCGGGTTCCTCGTCGCCCTCCAGATCACCGCGTACCACCTCGGCATACCCGGGCCGATCACCACGCAGGCACGTGAGGTGATCTACGCCCCCAAGTCGGGGTTCCTGCTGTACGCCAGCCTCGCGCTGACGATGGTGGTGCTCACCTGGCGGCAACGGCTCATCGCCCTCGGCGCCGCGATCGGCATCGACCTCGTGTTCCTGCTGGTCCGCTGGGCGACCGGCACCTACCCCGACGAAGGCCACCCGTTCGGCAACGGCGCACTGTGGGTGATCCTGGGCGTCGGCGTCATCGCCCTCACCCGCCGCACCGGACCGGAACGCGTCCTGATGCTGAAGGGCGTGGGGCTCGGCCTGCTGCTGGTGACCGGCCGCAAGACCGGGGACACCTGGCTGCTGATCACGTCGAAGACCCGCCCGCTCGTACTCGACCCGTACATCGCCATGGCCGATCACGCGCTGGGCAACCCGTCGTGGCTGGCGGGCCGGCTCCTCAGGGCGAGCGGCCCGGTCGGCGAGCACGCCCTCGACTACGTGTACGCCCAGCTCGCGGTGGCCGCGGTGTGTGTGGCGCTGTACCAGCTGCGCAACGTGGCGGCCGAGCAGCGCTTCCCACGCCACCACCTGGTGCGCACCTTCCTGCTGATCGGCGTGCTCGGACCGGCCGTCTACATGATCTACCCCGTGGTCGGGCCGATGTTCGCCTACGGCCCCGAGGGCGGGCACTGGGCGGTGGCCGACCTGTGGCCCGACACGCTGCCGCCGGTCGTCACCCCGTACGCGATGCCGTTCGACGGGATCACCCCGCGCAACTGCATGCCCAGCCTGCACACGGCGTGGGCCACCACGATCTTCATCCACTCCCGCAGTGGCCCGCGCGCCCTGCGTCTGGCCGGCACGTTCTGGCTGGTCGCCACCCTCGGCGCGACGCTGGGGTTCGGCTGGCACTACGGCGTGGACCTCATCGCCGGCGTGGTGTTCGCGTACACGGTCGAGGCGGCGCTGCGCACGTACGACCGCGGCTGGGACCGGGCGGGTCTGCGGCTGGTCTGCTACGGGACGGTCGTCTTCGCGGTGCTGCTCGTGTCCTACCGCTTCCTGCCGCTGGAGATGGCCGCGTACCCGTGGCTCTTCGCGCCGCTGCTCCTGCTGGCGATGGGGTCGGTGGTCTACGGCTACCGGCGGACCACCAGGCTGTGGGAGGCAAAGCCCATCCCCGCACCACGCTCCGAACCACAGCCGGAACCGGCGGTCTGAGCCTGCGGGGCTGGGGCCGGGGCTGGGGCCGGGGCTCGGGTCGGGCCCGGAGTTGGGGCCGGGGCTGATGCCGGGGTCGGCCGACCGGCTAGCTCGCTTTCCGTGCCCCGGCTCCGCGGACCTCCAGGCCGTCCAGCAACTCGGCCGTGGCCTGCGCGATCGCCTCCACGGCGCGGTCGAACACCTCCTGGTTGTGAGCGGCGGGGGCGCGGAATCCCGAAACCTTCCGCACGTACTGCAGGGCGGCAGCGCGCACATCCGCCTCGGTGGCCTCTTCGGGCATCGCGGGCGGGCGCAGCGTCTTGATACTCCGGCACATGCCCCCAGTCTCACCCTTCCGGCCCCCGTAGGACAGCGATGCCTGCCATGATCGCTGCGAGGCGGCCACCGTCCCGGGGCCGACCGACGAGAGGAACTCCTCATGGCGAACGCACTCACCGTGGCCGTTCTGGGCCCCGGCGGCGTGGGCGGTCTGCTCGCCGCCCTGCTCTCCCGCACCGGCCACCGTGTGATCTGCCTGTCCGGCGAGAAGACCGCCGAGACCCTGCGCACCGACGGCATCCGGGTGCGCAGCGCCCGCTTCGGCGACTTCACGGCCCGCGTCGAGGCGGACACCGAGCTGCGGGAACCGGTCGACGCGTGCCTGGTCACCGTCAAACACACGGCCCTCGACGCCGCCCTGGGCCGGGTCCCGGCGCCGGTACTGTCCGACGGTCTCCTCGTGCCGTTCCTGAACGGCGTCGAACACCCTGCGGCCCTGCGCGCCCGCTACCGGCCCGACCGGGTGGCCCCGGCAGTGATCCGCGTCGAGTCGACCCGTGTCGCTCCGGGCGAGGTCGAGCACGGCAGCCCCTTCGCGGAGATCGACCTGACCGGCGCCGGCGTGCCCCGGGCCCGCCTCGACGCCCTGGCCGAGGCCTTCGCCGCGGCCGGTCCGGACGCCCGCGTCCTTGCGGACGAGACGGCGGCACTGTGGGCGAAGATGTCGTTCCTGGCGCCGTTCGCCCTGCTCACCACGCGTTACGGCCTCCCCATGGGCGAGGTCCGCACCCACCACCGCGACGAGCTGACCGCCCTGGTCGGGGAAACGGCCGCGGTCAGCCGCGCGTGCGGCGGACCGGCGGACCCGGCCAAGGCGCTGGCCCGGTACGACGCCTTCCCGCCGTCCATGAAGTCCTCGATGCAGCGCGACGCCGAGGCCGGCCGGCCGCTCGAACTGGACGCCATCGGCGGTGCGTTGCTGCGCGCCGCCGAGCGGCACGGGATTCCGGTTCCGGTGACGGCCCGGGTGGTGGGCGAGCTGCGCCCGTTCGCATGAACCCCAGGAAGGAACTCGCCTGCTAAATTCGAACAGGCGTATCATTGGGCTGTGGCTGCGACCTATGACTTTCCGAGTGACCTCCTGGCCGGCCAGGAGGAACTCCATCAGGTCCGGGCCGAGCTGTCGGCCCTGCTGAAGCGGCTCCCGTGGTCGGTGGTGCCACTGGACGGCTTCAGCGACGACAACGGCTGGCGCAAGGTGGAGCGGCCCGCCTCCCCCGGCTGGAGCGCAGACGAACAGGCCGAGGTGGAGAAGCTCCGGCAGCGGGAGCACGAACTCGCGGTGTTCGTCAGCACCCACCGCTACTGGTCCGAACTCGCGGGTTCCGAGCGGGTGGCGGCCCGCTCGGAACTGAAGCACGCACATGAGGCTCCGCCGGAGGAGACCGACGGGGGTGGGGCCGGAGGCTGAGCGGCCCGAAGTCGTCCAGGCGTGAGACGACTTCGGGCTCGCCTTCCTCGCGGATGGACCGAACACGGCGTCCGCCAGCCGTTCGCCGGCTACGACCCGGCCGAAGACCGGCGTCGTCTGCTGCGGCGTTAGCTCTTGCTCGCGCTCTTGCCGAGGAGCTTGTTCATCTCACCGATCTCGGCCTTCTGAGCGGTGACGATGTCGTCGGCCATGCTCTTGGCGCGGCCGTAGCGGCCCTTGCCCTGCTCGGTCCGGGCCATCTCCACGGCCCCTTCGTGGTGCTCGACCATCAGGGTCAGGAACTGCACGTCGAAGGCCTTGCCGGTCAGCCTCTCCAGCGCGGACATGTCCTCGGCGCCCATCATGCCGGGCATACCGGAGTGACCGGCCGCGGAGTGGTCCATGCCGCCGCCGGAGGCCCCGGGGACGTCCTCGCCCCAGGTCTTCAGCCAGCCGGTCATGGTCCGGATCTCCGGATCCTGCGCCTTCTCGATCCGCCCCGCGAGGTCCTTGACCGTGTCCGAGGACGCCCGGTCACCGGCCAGCCGCGCCATCTCCAGCGCCTGCCGGTGATGCGGGATCATGCCCTGCGCGAAGGCGACGTCCTGGGCGTTGTGGGCGCCGGAGGAGGACGGGGTCCCCGTGGGGCTGTGGCTTGCGGCGTCGCCGTGACCGGCGGCGGCCCGGTCCGCGCCGTCACCGCCACAGGCGGCGAGAACGACGGACGCGGCACCCGTCGCCACCACCAGGGCGGCACGGCGCGCGAGGGTACGAATGCTGTTGCTCATGCGTGAACTCCTGCTTCTGCATGGAACTGGGGATGTGCGGACACGACGGAGGCATCACGCCGCGACCGGTCGGTACCGGCCGGCGTGACGCGTGGTGTCTAGATCCGCAGAAGCTGAAGCTCGGCGAGCGAAGGCGGGGCCCGGGCACCCTCCGTATCCACGACGGCATACGCCCGTACGGCGGACTCCCCCTCACCCGCGGGAACCGGGTCGGGAACGAGCGGCGGCACCACCGGGCCCCCACCTACGGCACCCGACGCACAGGTCGCGTCGGCGTGCTGGACGTGCCCGTCACCGCAGTGCCCGTACGGCATGAGCCGGGCCGGGGGCTGGTGCGTCTCGAACACATGGTTCCGGGGCACGGCCGCCTGCTCGGCATGCGCCTGCTCCCCGTGCCCCTGCCCGGGCAGACCACCCCCGGGCGCCAGCCCGTGCATCCCCAGCAACCCCACCAACAGCCCCAGCACGCCCAGCACATGCCACGACCCCCGGACGAGTCGCGGAGCGCGCAGGCGGGGGCTGTTCACCCGCCCATCGTAGAGAAGAGCCCGCAGCAGCCCTTCTATTGCGCCCCGGCGCCCCAGCCGCCGAAGAAGCGCGGCGTGGGCAAGATCGCGGGTCTCGGTTGCGCGGGCAACCTCGCCCTCTTCGTCATCGCCGCCGTCGCCGACGGCAAGGCCGGGGGCGACAGCGCCGAGAAGGCCGAGCCGGCTGAGGACAAGCCCCGGGCCGAACAGTTCAGGGAGTGCGTCGCCGAGAACGGCACGGACACGGAGAAGGCCGCGGTCGAACACGTCACGAAGGTGACCGGCGCGGACAAGCGCAACGACATCCTCGACGCCGCGGAGGTCTTCACCGACTTCAGCGGCGGCCTGATGGGCCCGCACCAGGGCGAGGGCAAACTCATCGCCTCCGCGTTCACCTCCTGCTACGAGTCCAAGAACGGCCTCGTCACGGTGTACGACAAGGACGGCGAGCTCCTCGCCAACGCGAACTACTGACTCCGGCCGCCGGGCCACGGCAACGGGAAAGGCCCTCCAGGGACATCCCTGGAGGGCATCCGACGCACTGTTCGGTCTTGTGGGCGCGGACGGTTTCGAACCGCCGACATCCTGCTTGTAAGGCAGGCGCTCTACCCCTGAGCTACGCACCCGGGTCCCGGACCACGCCCAGGACGAGTCGACAGCCTACATTGCCCGGGGCACGGTCCCGCAAACCCGTATCGCGGGGCCGCGGCGGGCCCCGCGCCTGGGGTTAACCCCACCCACGATCCGGGAGTGGGCCGGATCCCCCCGCGCGCCCCCGGTCCATACGGTCGTAGAGCGCCCCAGGGCGCCCATCGTCCGTCCAGGGGGAGACGTCATGACCACACGCACCGCCGCCGCCCGCGCCACCGCCCTCGCCGGGGCCGTCGTCATGCTCGTCGCAGGGCTCAGCGCCTGCGGGGCGTCCGCCGAGGACGACACGGACCCCGACCACCGGTCGTTCGCCCTCCAGGGCCGCACCCTCACCGTCGACTCCGACGACTCGGCCCTGGAGATCGTCGCCGCCGACGACGGCCCTGCGGGCAAGGTCGAGGTCACCCGCTGGTTCCAGGGCAAGGCCGCCATCGGCACGGCTCCGAAGGCCACCTGGTCCTTGCGGGACGACCGGCTGGTCCTGCGCATGAAGTGTTCCGGCATCGTCGTCGACTGCTCCGCGAAACACCGCATCGAGGTGCCCCGCGGCGTCACCGTCAAGGTCCGGGTCGCCGACGGCAGCGTGCGGGCCCGCGGCTTCCACGACCCCCTGAACATTCGCACCGGCGACGGCTCCGTCCACGTCACGGACACCACCGGCCCCGTCGAGCTGCGCACCGACGACGGGTCGATCCGTGTCAGCGGCGCCACCGGTCCCCTGCGGATGCGCACCGGCGACGGATCCATCCGGGCGGACGTCTCCTCCCGCAACGTCCGCACACACACCGGCGACGGTTCGGCCCGCCTCGAACTCGGCGTCGTACCGGACCGCGTGGAGTCCCGCAGCGGCGACGGCTCCGTGACCATCGCGGTGCCCCGGGCGACCTACCGTGTGACCACCGAGACCGGCGACGGCGGCGTGGAGGTGTCCGTGCCCCGCGACGACAGCAGCGCCCATGTGGTGTCCGCCCGGACCGGCGACGGGAAAGTGACGGTCCGGACAGCGAACTGACCGGCCCGTGTGTTCGTCTTCTACCGGTGGGAGAATGACACCGGGCAGGGCGGACCACAGCACGGGAGAGGGATGTGACGGCGACATCAGGACAGCCGGACTCGCCGTCGGTGCCGCGTGCACACCGCCCGCGTCGCCCCGCCCCGCGTACGCCGGGCCGCCCCCGTCGCTCCGCTTCCCGTACGCCGGGCCGCCCGCTCCGGGACGCGCTCGCCCTGATGGCGCTGCCGCTGGTGGCCGCGCTGGCGCTGCCCGCCGCCTTCGCGGGCGGAGGCACCCGGCGCTGGTTCGGCGGCCGGGCGGAGAACCAGCGGGCCGAGGCCCAGGCGGCGAAGGACGCCGCCGCAGCAGCGTTCTACGAGCTCGACACCGCCCAGCGTGACCTGCGCATCTCGATCGAGACGATCAGCGCCGTCGACGACTCGCCCGCCGCCCGCCGCGCCGTGGCCGACTTCGACGCCCTCGGTCACCGCATCGACGAGGTCAGTCACCGCTACATCGACGCCGTCGACGCCCACGACCTCGACCGCGACGACCTGGAGGCCTCCGCCGCCTCCCGTGCCCGGGCCGAGCTGACCGCCGCCAAGGAGGAACTCGGCCGGGTCAAACAGGAGCTGGACCGCTTCACCGACGGCCTCGGGCCCCTCCTCGGCAAGGCCGAGACCCAGCTGGCCCGTCTGGCCCCCGCGATCGAACGGGCCCGCCAGGCCCTGCTCGCCGCCTCCGGCGCCCTCGACTCCGTACGCGCCTCCGGGCTCAGGGCGGACGATCTCGCCGCCCGGCTCGCCGCCCTCTCGCCGGAGCTGACCAAGCTGAACCAGGGCGCCGGACAGCACGGCGTCCCGCAGACCCTGGAGCGGGCCGCGCGGGTCACCCGTGAGGCGGAGGCGGTCCGCGTGGAGGCCGAGCGGCTGCCGGACCGGGCCGCCGAGATCGACCACCGCCTCGTCTCCCTGCGCACCCGCGCCCAGGCCCTCACCACCCGCTCCGGGCAGGTCGAACCGACCCTGAGCGAACTGCGCCGCCGCTTCACCGCGGCCTGCTGGCAGGACCTGCAGCACGTCCCCGACTCCGCCGCCGAGAACGTCCGCCGGGCCGAGACCAAACTGGCCGAGGCGCGCACCGCCCGGGGCGAACAGCGCTGGGCCGACGCGACGGCCCTGCTGGCGACCGTGCGGGCGCTGCTGAACAGCACCGACGAGGCCGTCTCCGCCGCGGGCGACCGGCTGCACCGCCTGAACGCCGTGCAGAAGGACCCCGAGCAGGAGATCGACCGCACCCGCTTCGCCATCCGCGACGCCCAGCGCCTCGCCATGGCCGGCCGCAACACCCCCGACCCGCGCCACGCCCGGCCCCTGGACGACGCAGTGGCCCGCTTGGACCGTGCCGTCGCCGGTCTCGAGGGCCGCCACCCCGACTACTGGCACTTCCTCACGGAGACGGAAGCGGTCCGCCGGGCCGTGGCCCACGTGGTCTCCGAAATCCGCGAGGAGCGAGGGGCCGGCCACTGAGCGTCCGAGCCAGGGCCCGTCGAGCCGCCCGGCCGACCGCCTGTGACGGAGTGTGAGTCCGGCGACCGGTCCGGCCGTCCAGTCGCGCACCGGGCTCAGTGCCTTCCTCGGGTCCGACTTCCCGGCCGGCGAGCTGCCGGCGAGCTGCCGGCGATCCAGCTCGGCCCTGCGCCTCTTTCGGCTCACGCCCTCCCCTCACATCGCGGGCAGACGCCCAGGTGTCGTCTGCCACGCCGTTCACGCACGCGTGAAAGCGCGGCCGACGCCTCAAGGTCCGCCGGTTAACCTGGTGGCATGCCTCGCTACGAGTACCGCTGCCGGACCTGCGGCGACACCTTCGAACTCAGCCGTCCCATGGCCGAGTCCTCCGACCCCGCGGCCTGCCCCTCCGGGCATGACGACACGGTGAAGCTCCTCTCCACGGTCGCGGTCGGCGGCTCGGCCTCCGCCCCGGCACCGGCGCCCCGCGCGGGCGGCGGCGGTGGGGGCGGCTGCTGCGGAGGCGGCTGCTGCGGCTGACGCGGCTGCCGGGTTTCCTCAGGAGTCCTTCAGCTTCGGTTCCCTAGCGTGGTGGCATGACAGCCATCGCAGCGGACGCCGGGCCGCAGTGGGTCAACGACCTGATGGACGCGCTGGGCGCGCCGGGTGCCGGTCTCGCCATCGCCCTGGAGAACCTGTTCCCGCCGCTGCCCAGCGAGGTGATCCTGCCGCTGGCCGGGTTCGCCGCGAGCAGCGGCAGGATGAGCCTGCTCGCGGTCCTGCTGTGGACGACGGCCGGCTCGGTGATCGGCGCGCTCGCGCTGTACGGGGTCGGCGCGCTGCTCGGCCGTGACCGGACGGTGGCGATCGCGGCCCGGCTGCCGCTTGTGAAGGTCGCGGACATCGAGAAGACCGAGGCGTGGTTCCTCAAGCACGGCACCAAGGCCGTGTTCTTCGGCCGGATGATCCCGATCTTCCGCAGCCTGATCTCCGTGCCGGCGGGCGTCGAACGCATGCGTCTGCCGGTGTTCCTGGGCCTGACCACCTTGGGCAGCGCGATCTGGAACACGGCGTTCGTGCTGGCGGGCTACTTCCTCGGCGCCAACTGGCACACGGTGTCCGACATCGTCTCCGCCTACTCGAAGGTGGTCCTCGCGGTGGCGGTGGTGGCGGTGGCGGCGTTCATCGCCGTGCGGTTGTTCCGACGCCCTGAGGGGACGCGCCCCGAAGGGGCGCGGGGCTCTGCCGATATGCGGCTCCGCCGCGGGGCGCGACCGGCCACGACGGCGCCGCACCCGCACGACGACCAGGACACCCGAGTCCTCAGGCGCCCCGTACTACCCCCAGAAACTCCCGCAGGATCCGCTCCCCGGCGAGAACGCCCCGCTCGGGAAGCACCCTGATCGAGGGAGCCGTGAAGCCCGTGTCGGCCAGCTCCCCGTGGCCGGGCCGCCAGCCCCGGTCCGCCGCGAGAAGCAGGTCGGTATCGAGCAGGGAGTCACCCGCGGCGAGCGTGAGATCGGCCCCGGTCCGCCGCGCGACCTCCCGCATCGCCGCGCTCTTGGTGAGCGGCTTGGGAACGGCGTAGATCTTGCGGCCCTGGAGGGACACGGTCCAGCCGCGGTTCTCCGCCCACACGGCGAGTTCCTTCACCCAGTCCTCGTCGAGCAGCTCGCGCTCGACGACGAGGTAGGCGAAGAGGTCGTCGGCGACGCGGTGCTTGCGCACCCAGACGGGGTCGGCGGTCCTCAGGAGGTGCTCCTGCACCTCGGCCAGCGGCGCGCACTGGTCGGCCAGCCGTGCGGTGACCTGCGCGTGCCAGTCGGGGTCGGACACGCCGTCCACCAGGAGGTGGCCGCCGTTGGCGCAGATCGCGTACGTGGGCGCGGGGCCCGGCAGGTTGATGCGCAGGTACTGCTTGCGCGTCCGGGTGGTCGTGGGCACGAACACGGCGGCGTCGCCCAGGTCGGTGAGCAGCCGGGCGGCCGTCTCCGTCATGTACGACAGCGGCTTGCTCTCGTGCACCTCCACGCACAGCAGCCGGGGCGCCCGTGCGTCCGGCATGGTCAGGGCCAGGGCCGCGGCGGAGTAGATCAGGGTGCGGTCGAGGTCGCTGGCGACGATTGCGGGCATCAGAGGGCCACCGCCTTGCCGTCGGCGCCGGTCGCGCCCCGGGTGTACTTGGGATGGATCAGGCCGACGCAGGTGTAGGGCAGTTGCTCGACCTCCTCGACGGGCACGCCGCGTTGCCCGGCCAGCAGGCGCACGTGGTCGAGGTCGCTGCCCGCCCCGGCGCGCGCCAGGACCTTCCAGGGCACGCGGCGCAGCATGACCCGGGTGGTCTCGCCGACGCCGGGCTTGACGAGGTTCACGTCGTGGATGCCGTACTCCTCGCTGATGCGCTCGACGGCGGCCCAGCCCTCCCAGGTGGGCGAGCGGTCGGCCGCGAGGAGTTCCTTGGCCTGGGCGACGGCCGCGTCGGCGACCTCGGGGAAGCGGGCGGACACGGCGTCCAGGAAGGCCACCGAGACGTCGGTGGCGGCGAGTTCGCGGTAGAACTTCGCGCCGTGGAAGTCGTGCGGGCCGACCAGGTCGGCGCGGAGCACGGTCCGCGAGATCAGGCCGGAGACCGTGGAGTTGAGGCAGGCGGAGGGGATCAGGAAGTCCTCGCGGGTGCCGTAGGTCCGCACGCAGGAGCCCGGGTCGGCGAGGACCGCGATCTCGGGGCTGAAGCCGGTGATGCCGTCGGACTTCTCGAACTCCTCCAGGGCCTGGGCGAGTTCGCGGGTGATGGCGCCCTTGCCGGTCCAGCCGTCGACGAAGACGACGTCCCGGGGGTCGTGGTGCTCGGCGAGCCAGCGCAGGGCGTTGGCGTCGATGCCCCGGCCGCGGACGATCGACACGGCGTAGTGCGGCAGGTCGAGGCGGTGCCGGTGCTGGGCCCAGCGGCGCATGAGGATGCCGACGGGGGTGCCGGCGCGGGCCAGGGAGACCAGGACGGGACGCGGGGACCGCTCGGCGAGGACCGTCTCGGTGACGACGCCGACCGCCTGGGCGATCCGGGCCGCCGAGTCCTCCAGCGCGGCGTGGTACAGCTCCTGGTACTGCTCGCTCGGCTGGTACTCCACGGGCAGCGACTCCGCGTAGTGCGCACCGCCGCTCTGGATCGCCTCCTCGCGCTCCTCGGTCGGCGCCTCCAGCGTCACGTCCGAGAGGTCCTGGAGCAGCCAGCCGACCTCCTCGGGCGCGTACGAGGAGAAGTGGGGGCCGCGGAGGGGCTCGGGCAGCATGCGGGGCCTTTCAGGGGCGTACGACGGTACGACGGCGAGGAGGACCTCGGGGGTGTGCGCGGCGAGCCGGGCCAGCAGGCCGTCGGGCGCGTGCAGGGCGGGGGTGTCCGCGGCGGAGTCGACGACGGCGACGACGGCGTCGAACCCGGCGCCCGCGACGTTGTAGGCGTACCGCTCGCCGGGGCCGTCGGCGGGGTCGTCGTGGGCGGGGAAGGCGAGGCGGGTGCGTATGGCGTAGCCGGGGTCGTCGACGGCCAGGACGGGTGAGCGGGTGGTGGTGGAGTAACGGACCTCGAGGCCGGTGTCGCGCTCCAGCTCGCGGGCGAGCCTCAGCGGGGCGTACATCAGCTCCTCGAAGCCGAGGATGTGCACGCGGCGGGCGCTGTGAGGCAGAGCGTGCGCCAGGCGGCGGGCCATCGCCGGGAGGGCGTCCTCCAGGAGCTCCCGATGCGCGGGGGTGAACCCGTGTCGCCCGCCGTCCGGCAGGTCATGGGGCCAGTGCAGGTCGATGCGGGTGACGCGGGGGCTTGTGCGGTTCTCGTCCGGGTGCGGGCCGGTGGGGGCTGTTCGCGCAGTTCCCCGCGCCCCTGAGGAGTTGACCTCCTGGTCGGCTTCGACGGCAACGCCCTTGTCTGGGGGCGCGGGACTGTGTTGATATGCGGCTCCGCCGCGGGGCGCGACCGGCCACGACGCACCCGCAGACGACGACTCACCCCCCGCCGCCGCACTCTCCGACTCGTACCGCGCCACCAGCTCCCGCCCCTTCTCCAGCACCCCCTCAGGCAGCCGCACAGTCCCCGAAGCCGCCGTGACCAGGTCGACCCGGGCCCCGATCTCCCCGGCGAATTCCGCGAGGCGCCCCGCGTCCGCGGGTGACCGCATGTCCACCAGCGCCACCACGACGTACCGCCGCCGCGGATACCGCGCGTGAAGATCACGGACAGTGTTCAGCACCGTGTTGCCCGTGGAGAACTCGTCGTCGACCAGGACCAGTGGTCCGTCACCGGCCAGCAGGGCCGGGTCCTCGGGCAGGAGCAGGTGCGA
This sequence comes from Streptomyces tibetensis, assembly GCF_040647715.1. Taxonomy (GTDB): domain Bacteria; phylum Actinomycetota; class Actinomycetes; order Streptomycetales; family Streptomycetaceae; genus Streptomyces; species Streptomyces tibetensis_A. The sequence goes on from NZ_JBEZCR010000001.1 coordinate 231,083, forward strand.
GGTGGCGTGCGAGTGGGACTCCTCGAAGCCGCCGGCCGGGTCGAGACCGGCGATCGGGCGGCGCGTGGAGTGCAGGTAGGGGGCGAGGCCCAGCCCGTCGGCGACGCAGTGGCCGAGGCCGGTCGCGGTCTCCGCGTAGCCGAGGACGACGGCCCTGCGGGCCTCGTCCTCGCCGAGCAGCTCACGCACCCGGCGGCCGAGCTCCCAGCCGTAGCCGTACACGACGGACGGCGACTGCGGTACGTGCTTGCCCAGCACGTTCGACACGAGCAGATGGGCCCGCTTGGGATTCCGGCGCAGGGCGAGCCCCAGCAGGCCGGTCAGCCCGTCGTCGCCGACGAGCTCGACGCCGAGCCGCTCGGCGACCCAGTCGCCGGACCAGACGCCGTCGGCCTCGTCGGCCGCCCCGGCCGGGTGGGCCGCCGCATCGGCGCGCACCTCGTGGTGCTCCCCCTCGTTCACTGCCTTCTCCGCCTTCTCCGTCTTCTCGGCATGCTCATGAATCCCTTGGCGGCCCGCCGCCCCCCGCGTGTCCGCGGGCAGCGTCGCGCGCCGTCAGCCCGGCAAGCCCGCGGCCAGCAGTTCCACGAAGCCGATGTCCTGGTTCGCCACGCCGAAAACCTCGGCCCGCAGCAGGGTCCGCTCGGCCCACGCCCGGTGCGGCTTCACCTCGTTCATCTTGTTCGTGTACGCCGATCGCAGCACACCCCCGCCGCCGCGCTCGGGACGCAGGATGTCCTGGGCGTCCGAGAACTCCTCGTGGCTGACGACGGACAGGGCGTGCACCGGCAGCACGTGCGAGGGGTGGATGCAGGTCTTGCCCAGCAGTCCGTTGGCCTGGTCCAGGGAGATCTCCCTGAGCAGGCCGTCCATGGCGTGCTCGATCAGCTTCTCGCGCAGTTCGGCGGCCTGCACCTCCAGGAAGGGGCTCTGCCGCAGCAGCGGCTTGAACATGCGCTCCTGGACCCTGAAGTACTCCCACACCGGCCCCGTGACGGTGAAGCCGGTGCCGTCGGCGCGGGCCAGCATGTTCACCACGTCGGAGATGACGGAGGCGACGACCTGCACATCGTAGGCCGTCATGTCGGGGCCCCTGCGCAGCCCGTAGGAGGAGCAGAAGTCCGTCACCCCGAGGCGCAGGGCGAGGACGCGGTCGCGGTACTTGTCGACCGCGCGGGAGATGCCCTCCAGGGTGTCCACGCGCGACTCCCGGTAGAGCAGCTCCGGGGACTCCAGCACGGGCATGGCGAAAAGGCGGCGGCCGCTCTCGGCCTCGGCGGTGGCCAGGGCCTCCAGGAAGGGGATGCCGCGTTCCTCGGTGAACTTGGGCAGCACGAATCCGGACAGCCGGCGCACGGCGGGTCCGAGGCGTCGTACCAGGTCGGGTATCTGCTCGGGGGCGCGGACCCGGATGAACAGCAGCGGCAGGTCGGCGTCGGGGAGGTCGTCGAGGGCGGTGAGCTGGCGGACGAGGTTCTCCTCGCCGGGGCCGACGTCCGCGTCGTCGATGGAGTCCTCCAGGCACAGCACCATCGAGACCACACCGCGCCCGGCCTGCTTGAGGACGTCGTCGGCCAGGCGAGGTCGCGTGGCCGGGCTGTACAGCGTGGCGCCCAGGGCGGCGGCGAGCAGCCGCGCCGGGGAGTCAGGGGTGAACACGCACGGCTCGCGGAAGAAGAGACGCTTCCGTACCTCAGGGGCGATGTGCCCGAAATGACGCATGAAGCTCCCCCGTGGTGGTGATGCGGCCTGCGATTCGATGAAAGGTGGCCGGTAATAGTACGTAGAAGTCCACGTCAGAGGTTCCCGTCAGGCATGAATTTCAGGTAACGCGGGCAAGCACAGCGAGGCCCGACCATGACGACGGTAGTCCGCCACGGCCGTCGGCGCCGCTCGTGACCGCGGCCCCCCGCGTTGTCGTGAGCAGGACCGAGAAGGCAGGATGACCGCATGACGCACGCGATGCTGAAGGGGTCGAACGTCCCTCTGGAAGCCACCACGGTACGGGCCGTGCTGCGCTGGACACCCGGGCAGGGGGTTCCGGACGTCGACGCCTCCGCGCTGCTCCTCGGTCCCGACGGTCGTGTGCGCTCCGACGAGGACTTCGTCTTCTACAACCAGCCCCGGCACCCGGCCGGAAAGGTGTGGCGGCTCGGCAAGAAGCGGGTCGCCGAGGGCCTGACCGACACGATCCAGACAGAGCTCACCGGTGTCGAGTCGGAGGTCAGCCGGATTCTGCTGGTCGCATCGGCGGACGGCGTGACGTTCGACCGCGTACAGGCGCTGCGCATCCTGCTGTACGACGCCGCGGGCACCGGCGCCGAGGCGCTGGCGTACTTCGACGTCAAGCCGGAGACGGGCGAGGAGACCGCGCTGATCTGCGGCGAGCTGTACCGCCGCGGTGAGGGCTGGAAGTTCCGGGCGCTGGGCGAGGGCTACTCGAACGGGCTGAAGGGGCTCGCGACCGACTTCGGCATCTCGGTGGACGAGTCGGAGGCCCTGGAGGAGCCGACCACGACGGTCCCCGCGCCTCCCACCACGAACACGCCCGCGCAGCCGACGACCGGCGTACCCGCGCAGCAGGCCCCCGAGGTCTCCCTGCCGCTCCCCCCGGAGCAGCCGAACGCGGTGCCCACGCAGCCCGGCTACGGCTATCCGCAGCAGCCGCCGGCCACGCAGCCGGCCTACGGCTACCCGCAGCCCACGAGCCGTCCCGCGTACGGCTACCCGCAGACGGCGGCCGCGGCGGGCACGGCGGGGGCACAGACCGGTTACGGCTACCCGCCGGCCGCGACCACGTCCCCCGACCCGGACTTCCACCTGCCCCCGCAGGGCCCGCAGTTCGTCGGCCGCTAGCCCGGCCCCGCCCCGGCGCCGACCGGGGCTCCCCCGGTCAGCGGTCGACCTTCGTCTTGTAGCCCCGCCCCCACTGGAGCCCCCACCCGTACAGCCGGTCCAGCTCGGCCTGGAAGCCGTAGACGAACTTCGCCTCGCGGCGGACCACGATCTCGTCCTTCACCTTCTCGATCATGACGACGGCGCAGGAGCGGGCCTGCGGCTGGCGTTCGTCGAGGTGGATCTCGATCCGCGGGCCGCTGCTCGGATAGAGCGTGACGCTGGCGTGCGTGCGGTCGAAGGCCGGGGTCTGGTCGTAGATGTAGACGAAGACCAGGAGCCGCTTGATGCTGTCGCGGTGGTCGAGGTTGATGTACATCGTCTCGCCCGACCCCGAGCCGAACCGGTCGTCGCCGCTGAGCTTGACGTACGGCGGGGCGTTGACGTCGCCGTAGTAGCCGCCGAGGGGCTGGACGACGCCCTTGCTGCCGTCCTGGAGTTCGTAGAGGCAGCCGAGGTCGAGGTCGACGTTGACCATGCTCTGGCTGTGCCCGACGACCTCGGGGGGTTTGAGGGCCCGGAGGGGATGGCGCAGCAGGCTCTCGCGTTGGTTGCCGCCGATGTCGGAGGTGCGCATCCGCCAGCTGAGGTTGACGCGCAGATGGCCGGTGGCGGCGTCCTGCTTGGTGAGTGATATCTGCGCGCGCCGCTTGGTCAGCTCGATCGCGTTCGTCGCCGCGTGGCCCGAGTCGAACTGCACATCGCCACGCCGGAGTCCGTCGAACAGGCCCATTCCGCCCCCACGTTCACTTGGAGACCGCAGGTCATCGCATGTCCCACGGCCCATGAAGACCGACGGGGCGGCCGCCGAGGAGTCCTCGGCGGCCGCCCCGCACAGAGCGTTCCTCGCTGGGAGGGGTGTCACACCCCGGACGAGACCTCAGTCTTCTCGTCCGAGCCGGCCTTTCCCTCGGCGGCCGCGAGCGCCTTGTTGCGGCGGACGGAGGACCAGAAGGACGCGGCGATCAGGACGACGCCGATGAGGCCGGTGATGATCTCGTTGATCTGGTACTGGATGGTGACGAGCAGGAGGACGGCGAGGGCACCGATGGCGTAGTGCGCGCCGTGCTCCAGGTAGACGTAGTCGTCGAGAGTGCCCTGGCGGACCAGGTAGACCGTGAGCGACCGGACGTACATGGCGCCGATGCCGAGGCCGAGGGCCATCAGGACGATGTCGTTGGTGATGGCGAAGGCGCCGATCACGCCGTCGAAGGAGAAGGACGCGTCCAGGACCTCGAGGTAGAGGAACATGAAGAAGGCGGCCTTGCCGGCCAGCTGGACCGCCGAGCGGGGCTTGCCGGTGCGCTCGGCCTCTTCCTCGGCCTCGTGCTCGCGCTCCTCCTCCTCTTCGAGTTTGTCCTCGAAGTAGCCCGAGAGGCCGCCGACGATCATGTAGGTGATCAGACCGGCGATGCCGGCGAGCAGGACGGTCTCCGCCTTGTCGACGTGGGTGCCGCCGTGCTGGTGGGCGTGGGTGGCGACGGTCATCGCCGAGATCAGCAGGACGATCAGCGCGATGCAGACCGACAGCATGTCGACCTTGCCGAGCTTGGCCAGCGGCCGCTCCAGCCAGGCGAGCCACTTGATGTCCCGGTCCTCGAAGATGAAGTCCAGGAAGATCATCAGCAGGAACATGCCACCGAAGGCGGCGATCGACGGATGCGCGTCGGTCACCAGCTGCTGGTAGCGGTCCTTGTCGTTCAGGGCGAGCTCGACCGCCTTGATCGGGCCCAGCTGGGCACTGATCGCGACGATCACGACGGGGAAGACCAGTCGCATACCGAACACGGCGATCAGGATGCCGACGGTGAGGAAGATCTTCTGCCAGAAGGCATTCATCTTCTTCAGGATCCCGGCGTTGACCACCGCATTGTCGAAGGACAGCGAGATCTCGAGGACGGACAGGATCGCGACGATGCCGAGCGCGGTCCACCCGCCGAACAGGACCGCCGCGACCAGGCCGAGCGCGGTGACCGCGAACGACCACCCGAAGGTTTTCAGAACCACTGGCTACCCAATCGTGTGTGTACGGGGCTCCCCCGCGCCGTACCCGGCTTTGCGAACTTTTGAAGCCGAAGTCTAGTCGGACCCCCTCCGCACCCCTATGGGGCCCGGATTTTGCTCATAACGCGTTAGGAGACGTTGACCCCGAAGTCCAGCGCGATGCCCCGCAGGCCCGACGCGTACCCCTGCCCGACCGCCCTGAACTTCCACTCGCCCTGATAGCGATAGAGCTCCCCGAAGATCATCGCGGTCTCCGTGGAGGCGTCCTCGCTCAGGTCGTAACGGGCGAGCTCCTGGCCGTCCGCCTGGTTGGCCACCCGGATGAAGGCGTTGCTGACCTGGCCGAAGGTCTGGCCACGCTCGTCGGCCATGTGGATGGAGACGGGGAACACGATCTTGTCGCACTGCGGTGGCACCTTGGAGAGGTCGATCAGGAGCGACTCGTCGTCGCCGTCGCCCTCGCCGGTGAGGTTGTCACCGGTGTGCTCGACCGAGCCGTCCGGGCTCTTGAGCTGGTTGTAGAAGACGAACCACTCGTCTCCGAGCACGCGTCCGCCCCCGCACATCAGGGCGCTGGCGTCGAGGTCGAAGGGCGCTCCGGTGGTGGAGCGCGCGTCCCAGCCGAGTCCGACCATCACCTGGGTGAGGTTCGGTGCGGCCTTGGACAGGGAGACATTGCCCCCTTTGGCGAGCGTGACGCCCATGATGCTGTCCCTCCCCTTGGGCCACCGGCCCGATGGTGTTACTGAGGTGGTCCTGCGCGTCCGGCGCCGCACGTAAACCGTGCGGCGCCGGACGAGAAGACCTCCGGGCCCCGGCTCGGGGCCCTTCAGGTGGTCGGTTCAGACGTTCACACCGAAGTCCTGCGCGATGCCGCGCAGGCCCGAGGCGTAGCCCTGGCCGATGGCGCGGAACTTCCACTCCGCGCCGTGCCGGTAGAGCTCGCCGAAGACCATGGCGGTCTCGGTGGAGGCGTCCTCGCTCAGGTCGTACCGGGCGATCTCCGCCTCGCCGGCCTGGTTCACGACGCGGATGAAGGCGTTGCGGACCTGGCCGAAGGACTGCTGGCGGGTCTCGGCGTCGTAGATCGAGACCGGGAAGACGATCTTCTCGACGTCGGCCGGGACGGCGGCGAGGTTGACCTTGATCTGCTCGTCGTCGCCCTCGCCCTCACCGGTGATGTTGTCACCGGTGTGCTCGACGGAGCCGTCCGGGCTCTTGAGGTTGTTGAAGAAGATGAAGTGCTGGTCGTTGCCGACCTTGCCGGAGTTGTTCAGCAGCAGCGCGCTGGCGTCCAGGTCGAAGTCCGTGCCGGTCGTGGTGCGGACGTCCCACCCCAGACCGATGATGACCGCGGTCAGGCCCGGCGCCTCCTTGCTCAGCGATACGTTGCCGCCCTTGCTGAGGCTGACTCCCACGAGTCCTCCATTGGTGTCCAGGGGCGGGATGCCCCATTGTGCTCGGATGTCGGATCAACGAGTCGATCCTAGTGACGGGTTCCCGCCGCTCGCAGGCCCTGAAGCCGAGAAATCAGCGGGTGTCGAGCGCATGCCGCCCGACCGGCGTCACAGGGAGTCGAGCGCCTTCACGTAGTCGTTCAGGTCGCGCGCGTCCGGCAGGCCGTTGACGACGGTCCACCGCACGACGCCCTCCTTGTCGATGACGAAGGTGCCGCGCACCGCGCAGCCCTTGTCCTCGTCGAAGACGCCGTAGGCGCGCGAGACGTTGCCGTGCGGCCAGAAGTCCGACAGCAGCGGGTACTCCAGGTTCTCCTGCTCGGCGAAGACGCGCAGGGTGTGGATGGAGTCGTTGGAGACGGCGAGCAGCTGCGTGTCGCGGTCGGCGAACTGCGGCAGGTTGTCGCGCAGCTCGCACAGCTCGCCGGTACACACGCCGGTGAAGGCGAAGGGGTAGAAGAGCAGCACCACGTTCTTCCGGCCCCGGAAGTCGGACAGCCTGACGGCAGCGCCGTGGTTGTCCTTGAGCTCGAAGTCGGGGGCCTTCTCGCCGGCCTGGATCGCCATCGGTGTCCCTTCGTGGGGCTTTTCGGGTGGGACCACCCTACGCAGACACCCGGACAGGCCGATGGGCGGGCCGACAGACGCCGGCCCGCCCCGCCGTACGACTAACGCTTGGACTTGGCGGCCTTGGGCGTCGCCAGCCGGCTGCCGCTCCAGTCCTTGCCGACGCTGACGCTCTTGGACGCCGTCAGACCCGCCGTGGTGGCGGCTTCCGAGATGTCACTCGGCTCCACGTACCCCGAACGGCCGGTCTTCGGTGTCAGGAGCAGGATCGCGCCGCCCTCTTCGATGTACGTGGTGGCATCGACCAGCGAGTCCGTCAGGTCGCCGTCGTCGTCACGGAACCACAGCACAACGGCATCGGCCACGTCGTCGTAGTCCTCGTCCACCAGGTCGGCCTCGATGATGCCCTCGATGGCCTTGCGGAGCTCCTGGTCCACGTCGTCGTCGTAGCCGATCTCCTGGACCACCTGCCCGGGCTGGAACCCCAGCCTGGCGGCAGGGTTCGTCCGCTCCTCCGCGTGGTCCGCGGTCGCGCTCACGGGTTGCCTCCTGATCATGTCTTGGGAATAACTCAGCCACGCGCGTGCGCGAAGCATTGGCCGTAGTCCACACGGGCGGGACGGATCGCGCAAGTACCCGGCCGTTCAGACCGCCGAAACGGTGACGATCCTGGCGGTGTCACCGCAACTTCAGGCACACCATCATGGCCCGAGGTGACGCACACCACACCTTTCTGCCCTGTTTGGGCGTTTGGGAATCGTCTGTGGGTACGAGACTCGAAGGTATTCGCCCCATACGTCACGGAGTCGATCTCACGTCTGGGTTACCGCTCGGTAGAGATGACGTTTCCCGGCCCGGAGGTGGACCATTGACAGCGGCGCGCCCCCCAGCGACGACGCCCCGGCGACGACAGCGAAACAGCGGCCCTCGCAGGCCCTCTGACAGGTAAGGAACAGCGTGGCTTCCGCATCCGATCGCAACCCGATCATCATTGGCGGCCTTCCGAGTCAGGTTCCTGACTTCGATCCCGAAGAGACCCAGGAATGGCTCGACTCCCTCGACGCCGCCGTCGACGAACGCGGCCGGGAGCGGGCCCGCTACCTGATGCTGCGGCTGATCGAGCGGGCCCGCGAGAAGCGCGTGGCCGTGCCCGAGATGCGCAGCACGGACTACGTGAACACCATCCCGACCAAGAGCGAGCCGTTCTTCCCGGGCAACGAGGACATCGAGCGCAAGGTCCTCAACGCCACCCGCTGGAACGCCGCGGTGATGGTCTCCCGGGCCCAGCGCCCGGGCATCGGCGTCGGCGGCCACATCGCCACGTTCGCGTCCTCCGCGTCCCTCTACGACGTCGGCTTCAACCACTTCTTCCGCGGCAAGGACGACGGTCTCGGCGGCGACCAGGTCTTCTTCCAGGGGCACGCCTCGCCGGGCATCTACGCCCGCGCCTTCCTGCTGGACCGGCTCAGTGAGCAGCACCTGGACGGCTTCCGCCAGGAGAAGTCCAAGGCGCCCCACGCGCTGTCGTCGTACCCGCACCCGCGGTCGATGCCGGACTTCTGGGAGTTCCCGACGGTCTCGATGGGCCTCGGCCCGATCGGCGCGATCTACCAGGCGCGCATGAACCGCTACATGGAGGCGCGCGGGATCGCCGACACCTCCAAGTCGCACGTCTGGGCGTTCCTCGGCGACGGCGAGATGGACGAGCCGGAGTCGCTGGGCCAGCTGTCCATCGCCGCTCGCGAGGGCCTGGACAACCTGACCTTCGTCGTCAACTGCAACCTCCAGCGCCTCGACGGCCCGGTGCGCGGCAACGGCAAGGTCATCCAGGAGCTGGAGTCGATCTTCCGCGGTGCCGGCTGGAACGTGATCAAGCTGGTCTGGGACCGCAGCTGGGACCCGCTGCTCGCCCAGGACCGCGACGGCGTGCTGGTCAACCGGATGAACACCACGCCCGACGGGCAGTTCCAGACCTACGCCACGGAGACCGGCGCGTACATCCGCGACCACTTCTTCGGCGACGACCACCGGCTGCGCGCGATGGTCGAGGGCATGACCGACGACCAGATCCTGCACCTGGGGCGCGGCGGTCACGACCACAAAAAGATCTTCGCGGCGTACAAGGCGGCCGTGGAGCACAAGGGCCAGCCGACGGTGATCCTCGCCAAGACGATCAAGGGCTGGACGCTGGGCCCGAACTTCGAGGGCCGCAACGCCACGCACCAGATGAAGAAGCTGACGGTCGACGACCTCAAGCGCTTCCGCGACCGTCTGCACCTGCCGATCCCGGACAAGGAGCTGGAGTCCGGCGTGCCGCCGTACTACCACCCGGGCCGGGACTCGGAGGAGATCCAGTACATGCACGACCGCCGCAAGGGGCTCGGCGGATACGTCCCCACGCGCGTGGTCCGCTCCAAGCCGCTGGCGCTGCCCGAGGACAAGACGTACGCGACCGTGAAGAAGGGCTCGGGTCAGCAGTCCATCGCGACGACCATGGCCTTCGTCCGGCTCCTCAAGGACCTCATGCGGGACAAGGAGATCGGCAAGCGGTTCGTGCTGATCGCACCGGACGAGTACCGCACGTTCGGCATGGATTCGTTCTTCCCGAGTGCGAAGATCTACAACCCGCTCGGCCAGCAGTACGAGTCGGTGGACCGCGACCTGCTGCTCGCCTACAAGGAGGCGCCGAACGGCCAGATGCTGCACGACGGCATCTCGGAGGCGGGCTGCACGGCGTCGCTGATCGCGGCCGGCTCGGCCTACGCGACGCACGGCGAGCCGCTCATCCCGGTCTACGTCTTCTACTCGATGTTCGGTTTCCAGCGCACCGGCGACCAGTTCTGGCAGATGGCCGACCAGCTGGCGCGCGGTTTCGTCCTGGGCGCGACCGCCGGCCGTACGACCCTGACCGGTGAGGGCCTCCAGCACGCGGACGGCCACTCCCAGCTGCTGGCGTCCACGAACCCGGGCTGTGTGGCGTACGACCCGGCGTTCGGCTTCGAGATCGCCCACATCGTCAAGGACGGCCTGCGCCGGATGTACGGCGGCTCCGAGGAGCACCCGCACGGCGAGGACGTCTTCTACTACCTGACCGTCTACAACGAGCCGATCCAGCACCCGGCCGAGCCCGAGAACGTGGACGTCGACGGCATCCTCAAGGGCCTCTACCGGTTCAGCGAGGGCACGTCCGGTTCGATCCCCGCGCAGATCCTGGCGTCCGGTGTCGCGCTGCCCTGGGCGATCGAGGCGCAGCAGATCCTGGCCGAGGACTGGAACGTCAAGGCGGACGTCTGGTCGGCGACCTCCTGGAACGAGCTGCGGCGCGAGGCCGTGGCCTGCGAGGAGCACAACCTGCTGCACCCCGAGGAGGAGCAGCGGGTGCCGTACGTGACGCGCAAGCTCGCGGACGCGCAGGGCCCGGTCGTGGCCGTGTCCGACTGGATGCGGGCGGTTCCTGACCAGATCGCGCGCTGGGTGCCGCAGACGTACCAGTCGCTCGGCGCGGACGGCTTCGGCTTCGCCGACACGCGGGGCGCCGCCCGGCGGTTCTTCCACATCGACGCGCAGTCGATCGTGGTGGGCGTGCTGACCGAGCTGGCGCGTGAGGGCAAGGTCGACCGCTCCGTGCTCAAGCAGGCCATCGACCGGTACCAGCTGCTCGACGTGTCGGCTGCCGACCCGGGGGCCGCGGGCGGCGACGCGTAGGGGCTTGGAGGCCTGAAACGCGTGGGGCGGCACCCGAGGGGTGCCGCCCCACGCGTTTCCTACCATGCTTCCATGACGCTCCCGATGACCGCCTCGACCACTCTGGCCCGTTGGGAACGGCGCACCCAGGGCCCGCTGCTGGCGCTGGCCGTGCTCTTCGCGATCGCCTACGCCATACCGATCGTGGCGCCACGGGCTCCGCAGGACCTGCTCACCGCGTGCCATGTCACCAACTGGGTGGTGTGGGCCGCTTTCGCCGCCGACTATCTGGTCCGTCTGTGGCTGGCCGAGGACCGGCTGCGGTTCGTGCGGGGCAATCCGCTGGCACTGCTGGCCGTGGTGCTGCCCCTGGCGCAGCCGCTGCGGCTGCTGAAGCTGGTGTCGATGCTGTTCCTCGCCGGGCAGCGGGCGCGGATGGCGTCGCAGGTGCGGGTCACCACGTACGTAGCCGGGTCGTGCCTGGGTCTGCTCGTCTTCGGTGCGCTGGCCGTGCTGGAGGTGGAACGGGACGAGCCCGGTGCCTCCATCCACACCCTCGGGGACGCGGTCTGGTGGGCGTTCACCACGATGACCACCGTGGGGTACGGGGACATGGCGCCGACCACCGGGCTGGGGCGGATGCTGGCGGTCGGGCTGATGCTGTCCGGGATCGCGCTGCTCGGTGTGGTGACGGCGAACATCGCCGCCTGGTTCATCGCGCGCTTCGAGAAGGACGACGTCGAGGAGCGGCGGCAGACCGAGGCGATCCGGGAGCTGACGGAGGAGGTGCGGGCGCTGCGGGTGGAGTTGGCGGAGCTCAAGGGGACGCGGGTCGAGCCATGAGAGGGCCCCCGGCCTGGCGGCCGGGGGCTCTTCCCACACTCTTCACCCGGGTCAGAGCATGCCCATGCCCGGTGTGGCCGCTCCGGACAGCCAGATGACGGCCAGGAGCGTGTCGATGGCGCCCAGGACCAGGGCGACGACGGCCGCGGTCGGGCGGGAGCCCGACCAGGCGCGGCCCATGGCGAGCCAGCCGCAGACCATCGCGGCAGGACCGAGAACGATCCCCAGCACGAAGAAGCCTGCAACGGCGCAGATGACTCCGATGAGTCCGAGCGTCGCGCGATCCGTCCCGGTCTGTGACCACGTCCGGCCACGTGAGCGGGGGTGCCTGCGCGTACCGTGTCCGAAGCTCGCCATCATCAACTCCCGTAAACCCTTGATCGGTTGGGGTTCTCTTCGGGTATGACATGGCGGGTACCCCGTCGGTACGCGTTGATGCCGCTGCCTGCGCGCCACCCCCCTCCGGCAGCGCGCCGCAGCGTCCGTCCTCCATGCCCTGCGGAGGAGTTGACCCACTGTGACCTGCGACGCGTGCCCAAGGGGAGGGTTCGGCGGCTCTGTTCACCCTGATGAGGGAACGAACCGCCGGACCGTCAGATGTGCGCGGCGCCCGCGCCGGCTTCCGCGTTCTCACCGCGCTTGGTGAGGAAGGCGACCAGCACCGCCACCACGGCGACCCCGGCCGCGACGAGCGAGGCCGCGCTCATGCCCGAGATGAAGGTGTCGTGCGCGACGCCCGTGATCTTCGCGGCGATCGCGTCCGGCGTGCCCGGCGCCACCGGCGGGACACCCACCTGGACCGCCTCGGAGGCCTGGTGCTCCTGCTCCGGGGTGAGCGGCGGGAGGCCCGCCTTCTCCCAGTTGCCGGCGAGGTCACTGTTGACCTTGGAGGCCATGACGGCACCGAGCACCGCCGTACCGAGGCTGCCGCCGATCTGCATGGCGGCCTGCTGGAGGCCGCCCGCGACGCCGGACAGCTCCATCGGGGCGTTGCCGACGATGACTTCGGTCGCTCCGACCATGACCGGCGCGAGACCGAGGCCCAGCAGGGCGAACCAGAGCGACATGATGCCGCTGCCGGTGTCCGTCTCCAGCGTGGACATCCCGTACATGGCGATCGCGGTGAGCGCCATGCCGCCCGCGAGCGGGACCCGGGGGCCGAGCTTGGTGATCATCGCACCGGCCAGTGGCGAGCCGACGATCATCATGCCGGTGAGCGGCAGCAAATGCAGGCCGGCGTCGATCGGGCTCATGCCGTGGACGTTCTGGAGGTAGAAGGTCACGAAGAACAGGCCGCCCATGAACGCGATGGCCATCAGCACCATCAGCACGACACCGGCGGACAGCGCCACGGAGCGGAACAGCGCGAGCGGGATCAGCGGCTCCTTCACCTTCGTCTCCCAGAAGGCGAAGACCACGAAGCACAGCACGGAGGCACCGAGGAAGCCGAGCGTCTTCGGGTCGCCCCAGCCCCACTCGGACGGCGGCGCCTTGATGAGCGCCCACACCAGGCAGAACACGGCGGTCGACAGCAGGGCGATGCCCAGCAGGTCGAAGGAGCGCGGGGCGTTCTCGGCGCGGTGGTCGAGCAGGATCAGCACGCCGAGGACGACGGCGAGGACACCGACCGGCACGTTGATGAAGAACACCGACTGCCAGTTGACGTGCTCGACGAGCACACCGCCGAGGATCGGGCCGCCCGCGGTGGACGCGCCGATGACCATGCCCCAGATACCGATGGCCATGTTCAGCTTCTCGGCCGGGAAGGTGGCCCGCAGCAGGCCGAGCGCGGCCGGCATCAGCAGCGCGCCGAACAGGCCCTGCAACACGCGGAAGACGACGACGAACGCGATGCTGTCGGACAGGCCGATCGCGCCCGAGGCGGCGGCGAAGCCGACGACGCCGATGAGGAAGGTCTGCCGGTGGCCGAACCGGTCGCCGAGCTTGCCCGCGGTGATCAGGGAGACCGCGAGGGCGAGGAAGTATCCGTTGGTGATCCACTGGACCTCGGCGAAGGTGGCGCCGAGGTCCCTCTGGATCGCCGGGTTGGCTATGGCCACGATGGTGCCGTCGAGGGCCACCATCATGACCCCCACGGCGACGGTGATGAGGGTGAGCCAGGGGTGCCCTCGCAACCCCTTGCCCGGCGTCGCGTCCGACGGACCCGCCGGCGCCTTGCCCCCCGACCCCGTCGAATCGATGGTGGTCTGACTAGTCATACCGGGAGGCTAGTGTCAGCCGCTGACAATTGACAAACCATTTCACTAGTCGGTAACTGACACGACATCCCCGTATAGCCTGAACTGGGAAAACACTGCGAACGAGAGGCCTGACTTGAACCTGCGCGAACGCAAGAAGCGGCGCACCCGGGACGCACTGCTGCGGGCCGCGCTGGAGCTCTTCGCCACGCGCGGGTACGAGGAGACGACCGTCGACGACATCGCCGCCGCCGTGGACGTCTCACAGCGCACCTTCTTCCGCTACTTCGCCGGCAAGGAGGAGACGGCGTTCTTCGTACCGCGCCTCGCGGAGACGCTCGTCGTCGAGGCGCTGCGCGCCCGCCCGCCGCACGAGGCGCCGCTGGAGGCGCTGCGCCGGTCCGTGCTGGAGAGCTGGGACGCGATCAACGAGGCCGTCGTGGAACTCGTGCCGATCGAGCTGCACATGCGCGTCTACCGGGTGATCGAGTCGACGCCCGCGCTGCTCGCCGCCCATCTGCGGCGGTCGGCGGAGCTGGAGGAGCAGCTCGCGTGCATCATCGCCGAGCGCGAGGGGCTCGACGTGGACCGGGACCCCCGGCCGAGGATCATCGTCGCGCTCTTCGGTGGGGTGATTCGCGTCACCGAGCGCTTGTGGTCCGCGGGGGACGACGTCACCCTCGACGGAATGCGCGAACTCACCACGACATACCTGGATCAGGTGGGTCCCGCACTGGCCGGGAACTGGCGCGCGGAGCAGTCCCCTTAACCCCTTCACCGAAACGTGATCCCGGTCACTTGGTTAACGCGAGACCCTCTCGTTCTCCTAGTGTGTCCTTTCAGTGACTTCCTTCGACACCTCCCCGCAACTGAACGTCTGGCGCGCACTGCTCGCTCTGGCCGTCGTGTTCGTGATGCTGGCGACCACCGGCTGGACGGCCCTGCGCAACCAGCGGGGCCCCACACCGCTCCAAGCCTCGCTCTCCGCCTGGGAGCACGGCCGGATCGGCGGGCACCGGCTGCCGGACCCGCAGTCCCAGCCGGCGAAACTGGCCGGCTTCTTCTCCTCGCTCACCGAGCAGGAGCGTTCGACCCTGGTCCGCACGTACTCGCTCGCGTTGGGCAACATGAACGGCGCGCCGGTCGAGCTGCGCTACCGCGCCAACCACCTCGCGCTCGCCAAGGCACGCGAGGTCGAGCGGGAACGCATGCACGACAAGCGCCTCACCCCGTCCGGGCAGCACGAGGCGGGCCGCAGGATGCACCGCTTCGAGGACCTCATGGAGCCGGGCCGGCACATCCTGGCCTTCGACCCGGAGGGTTCGGGCCGGGTGGCGGAGGTGTTCGGGAACCTGCGCAGGGCGGAGCGGGTGTCGGTCGTCGTCCCCGGCGTCGACACCGACCTGCTCACGTTCCAGCGCACCCAGCGCAAGTACTCGGCGCCGGTCGGCATGGCCAAGTCCCTGTACGCGGCCGAGCGGCAGGCGAGCCCGTCGACCCGGACGGCCGTGATCGCCTGGGCCGACTACACGGCGCCGAGCGGGCTCGGCATCGACTCGGCCACGGCGATGCGGGCCGAGGAGGGTGCTGTACGGCTCAACGCGCTGGTGCGGGCGCTGCCGGGCGGTTCGCCGGTCTCACTGTTCTGCCACAGCTACGGCTCCGTGGTGTGCGGCGTCGCCGCGCACTCGCTGCCGGGCCGGGTGTCCGACATCGCGGTGGCCGGCAGCCCCGGCATGCGGGTCGAGAAGGCCGCCCAACTGCACACCACCGCCCGGGTATGGGCGATGCGGGACTCCGACGACTGGATCCAGGACGTTCCCTACCTGGAGGTCGGCGGACTGGGCCACGGAGCCGATCCGGTGTCCGCCGGGTTCGGCGCGCGGGTGCTTTCGGCGGCGGGCGCGAAGGGTCACGCGGGGTACTTCGAGCCCGGGACGGCAAGTCTGTTCAATTTCGCAGAGATCGGCGTAGGCGCATACCGCTCGGTGCACTGCGCGCACGAAGACGGCGTCTGCCGTACCGGTATGTCCGGTACGGCGGCGGCCTGACGCGCGTAGAGGCGAAGAAACTGCGGTCTGCTCGGGAGGGGGACGGAGGAGCGCGTGCCGCATACGATGAGCCGCATGGGTGACGTACTGGCCGGATTGCATGCCGTCTGGGAGTTCGAGTCCGACTCCGTGCTCATCCGCTACGAGCGGGGGATCCGAACACCCAAGCTCTTCCAGGCCCTCGGGGAACGGCGTGTGCCCCTGGAGGCGATCGCCGGGGTGAGCCTGACCCGCGGCAAGCGCGGCACTGTCGTGCTGCGCGTCGAGCCGCGCCCCGGGGCGGACCCGTTGCTGGAGGCGGCCGCCGGGCAGCTGAAGGAGAACGTCGACCCCTACCGGCTGGTGCTGCCCGCCGAGCGGGAGGTCCTCGCGGAGTACTACGCCGACGAACTGCGGGGGCTGCTGACGGAGTCAGGGCCGGCCGACCGGTTCCTGGTGAAGGCGCCCGAGGGGCCGCTGTCGTTCAAGGCGTACGACGGGAAGGCGACCTTCGACGGACGGACCGTTACCTTCCGGTGGTTCTGGACGGGGGCGTCGTCGGCGAAGTGGAAGGCCGGCGACCAGAGCTTCACCGTCGGCGAGCTGAACGGGGTGGAGTGGCGGTCACCGGAGGTCTTCGAGGGGCATCTGCGGCTTTTGGGCCGGGATGCGGGAGTTTCGGGGGTCCAGGCCGATCAGGACCCCGCTGCAGTGGTGTTCGGGCTGGGGTACGGGCCCGTGCACGAGTCGCTGCCGTTCGCGGCGGCGGTGCTGGCCGCGGTGCGGGCGTCCAGTCCGGTGCCGGCCGTGCCGGCCGGCGGGCCGCGCCGCGATCCCGCGGACATCGCCGAGCGGATTCGTCACCTGGGTGAGCTGCATCAGGCCGGATTGGTGACGGATGAGGAGTTTTCGGTCAAAAAGGCCGAGTTGCTCTCTGAGCTTTAGCGTCTGCCGGGGCCTCGCCATGGGCGGGCGCGGGTGCGTGCGTGGTTGATCGCGCAGTTCCCCGCGCCCCTGAAGACCCCTTTACTCCCGGCCCGCTGACGTGAACGCCATGTCCGCGTAGCGGTTGCCCGCCACCTGGGCCGCTATGCCGTCCAGCAGGTCCAGTTGCTCGTCGGTCAGGGTGATCCTGGTCGCCGCCGTGTTCTCCTCCACCCTGGTGGGCTTGCGGGTGCCCGGAATCGGGATGACCGGGAGGTCGTGGACCGTCGCCTGCTGCTGGACCCAGGCCAGGGCGATCTGACCGAGGGTCGCGTCGTGGGCCTTGGCCACCGACCGGATCAGCTCCAGCAGCGTCGCGTTCGCCGTGGCGTTGTCGCCCGTGAAGCGGGGCTGCAGGCGGCGGAAGTCACCGGCGGTCAGGTCGCGGTCCGCGTCGGTGAAGGAGCCGGTGAGGAAGCCCCGGCCGAGGGGTGAGTACGGCACGAGGGCCACACCCAGCTCACGCGCCGCGGGGACGACGTGCGTCTCGATGTCACGGCTGAACAGCGACCACTCCGACTGCACGGCGGCGATGGGGTGGACGGCGTGGGCGGCCCGCAGTTCACCGGCCGTGACCTCGCTCAGGCCCAGATGCTTGACCTTGCCCTCGCGGACCAGGTCGGCCATGGTGCCGACACTCTCCTCGATCGGCACGTTCACATCGCGCCGGTGCATGTAGTAGAGGTCGATGGCATCGACGTCCAGGCGCTTCAGGCTCGCCTCGACGGCCTGCCGGATGTAGGGCGGGTCGTTGCGCACGACACGGCGCGTCGGGTCGTCCGGGGGGATCGACAGGGCGAACTTGGTGGCGATGACGACCTCGTCGCGATGGGCCTTGAAGAACGGCGAAAGGAAACGCTCGTTCTCACCGGCGCCGTACGCGTCGGCCGTGTCGTAGAAGGTGACGCCCAGTTCGAGCGCCCGCTCCAGCGTGGCCCTGGACGCGTCCGCGGGGCCGTAACCGAAGCTCATGCCCATGCAGCCCAGGCCCTGGACGCTCACCTCGGGACCGTGGTCGCCGAGCTTCGCCGTCGTGATCCTGCCGTCCGTCATCGGGACCTCTCCGACGCCAGGGCACGCCCGGCGTCCGCGTAGAAACTGATCTTCCGGTCGAGCACGGCGAGCGTGCCCCGGAGTTCGTCGATCCTGGCCAGGACGTCCTCACGGGTCGTCTTCAGCAGCTCGAAGCGCTCGACATAGGTGTGGTCGCCCTCGCGCACCAGTTCCGCGTACCGGACCATGTCCGCGACCGGCATGCCCGTCAGACGGAGCTTGCCGACGAGGTCGAGCCAGTCGAGGTCGCGGTTGGTGTAGCGGCGCTGACCGGTGTGGGACCGGTCGATGTGCGGCATCAAACCGATCCGCTCGTACCACCGCAGGGTGTGAGCCGTCAGGCCGGTCAGGGCGACGACCTCGCTGATCGTGTAGCGGTCCTGGCCGTCCGGGCGCCGGTTCTGCTGCGGCGGGCCGGCACAGGTGTCGGTCCCGGTCACCGTGGTCTCCATCACCGTCATGGCCCCCACGCTAGAACCTTGGAGTGCACTCCAAGCAAGCGCCGACGGTAAGAAATCGGCAGGACACTTCCGGATCCGGCTGGTTAGCGTACGGAGTCATGAGTGTTGTACGTCGTGCCCTGCCCGAGGACGCCGAGGAAGTCCTGCGGTTGCGCCAAGTCATGATCGACGCGATGTTCGCCTCCGATCCCTCCCTCTCCTGGCACGGGGAGTCGCTGCCCACTCTGAGGGCCAAACTGGGCGATGCGGAAGGGGACTTCACGGCGTTCGTCGTGGACCACCCGGAGCGGCCGGGCGCGCTGGCCTGCCTGGTGGCCGGGACGATCGACTACCGCATCGGCAAGGCGGGTGATCCGCAGGGCAGGGTGGGCTTCGTGTTCAGCGTCGCCACCGATCCGGACGCCCGGCGCCGGGGATACGCGCGGGCCTGCATGACCACCCTGCTGGAGTGGTTCCGCGAGCGCGGTGCCCGGCGGGTGCAGCTGACCGCCTCGCCGGAGGCGGAGCCGCTGTACGTCTCGCTCGGTTTCCGCCCCAAGCCCGACCCTTTGCTGGAACTCGCGCTCTGAGCGCATAGGCTCGAACGCATGTCGCTGAACAGCCTCGCGTTGATCGATAACTGGCCGGTTCCCACCGCCGCGGCGGGTGCCGTACGGGCGGACGGCACCGTCCTCGGCACCCACGGGCCGGCCGGGCAGCGGTTCCCGCTCGCGTCGGTGACCAAGCCGCTGGCCGCCTACGCGGTGCTCGTCGCGTACGAGGAGGGGGCCATCGAGTTCGACGAGCCCGCGGGCCCCGCCGGTTCGACGGTCCGGCACCTGCTCGCCCACACCTCGGGCCTCGCCTTCGACGAGCACAAGGTCACGGCCCCGCCCGGGGAGCGGCGGCTGTACTCCAACGCCGGCTTCGAGCAGCTGGGCGACCACGTCGCGAAGGCCACCGACATCCCGTTCGCCGAGTACCTCCGGCAGGCCGTGCTGGAGCCGCTGGGCATGACCTCTACGGCCCTGGAGGGCTCCCCGGCCAAGGACGGGGTGTCGACGGTGGAGGACCTGCTGCGGTTCGCGGCCGAGGTGCAGGCTCCGCGGCTGCTCGATCCGCGTACGGTCGCCGAGGCGATGACCGTGCACTACCCGGGCACCAAGGGCGTCCTGCCGGGGTACGGCCACCAGAACCCCAACGACTGGGGGCTCGGGTTCGAGATCCGCGACTCCAAGTCGCCGCACTGGACGGGCTCCTCGTCCTCGCCGCGCACCTTCGGGCATTTCGGCCAGTCGGGTACGTTCCTGTGGATCGACCCGGACGCGGGAGCGGCCTGCGTGGCGCTGACGGACCGGGCGTTCGGGCCGTGGGCGATCGAGGCGTGGCCGGCGTTCACCGACGCGGTCCTGGCAGAGCTCTAGGCCATCTCCCAGATCAGCAGCTCCGCGTCGGTGACGCCCTCGGTCTCCAGGCCCTTGGCGTCCGTGATCCGGGCGGCGTCACCGGCGCCCAGTTCCTCGCCGTCCAGGCGTACGGCACCGCGTACGACATGGACGTACAGGTACCGCCCGTCCGGCACCGCCGTCCGCTCCCCCGCCCCGAGGCGCCGCACGTGCAGCATCGCCCCGGCCTCGGGGACGGCGTAGGGCGTGGAGTCGGCGATGCCGCGGACGACCTCGTAGGACGGGTCGCCGCCGGGGCTGAGGGGGGCCAGCCACATCTGGATGAAGGTCAGGGGGCCGGGGCCGTCGTTGCGCTCCACGTGCCGCACCCCGCCGGCCGAGCCGAGCCGCTGCACGTCCCCGTGGCGTACGACCGACTCGTGCCCGGCGGAGTCCCGGTGGGTCAGCTCGCCCTCCACCACCCAGGTCACGATCTCGGTGTGGCTGTGCGGGTGCTCGTCGAAGCCCGCCCCGGGCGCCAGCCGCTCCTCGTTGCACGCGAGCACCGCGCCGAAACGGAGGTTGTCCGGGTCGTAGTGGGGCCCGAAGGAGAAGGCGTGCCACGTCTCGATCCCTGCGGTCGCGTCCCCTCCGGGGTAGCGCTCGCCCGCGCGCCGTACGTCCATCACGTGGTCCACCGTAGACCCCGGCGACCCACCCTCCCGTCCGGATAAGGCAGTCTTGTCCCCGTGCCCGAACCCGAAACCAGCAAGAACGAAGCCGCAGCCCATGACGTCCATTCGCATGCCGCGACGCTGAAGCGGCTGGAGAAGTCGTCCGGATCGCTCGCCGCGCAGGCCATCGCGCGGATGGACGAGACACTGCCGTGGTACCGGGCCATGCCCCCGGAGAACCGTTCCTGGATCGGTCTGGTCGCGCAGGCGGGCATCGCCGCGTTCACCGAGTGGTTCCGGCACCCGGACGCCCCGCAGGCCATCTCCACCGACGTGTTCGGCACCGCGCCGCGCGAGCTGACCCGGGCGATCACCCTGCGCCAGACCGTGGAGATGGTGCGCACCACCATCGAGGTCATGGAGAGCGCGATCGACGAGGTCGCGGCCCCCGGCGACGAGCGGGTGCTGCGCGAGGCGCTGCTCGTCTACGCCCGCGAGATCGCCTTCGCCACGGCCCAGGTGTACGCGCAGGCCGCCGAGGCGCGCGGCGCCTGGGACGCCCGGCTGGAGTCCCTGGTGGTGAACGCCGTGCTCAGCGGCGAGGCCGACGAGGGAGCCGTGTCCCGGGCCGCCGCGCTCGGGTGGAACTCACCCGAACACGTGTGCGTGGTGCTCGGCACGGCGCCGGACGGCGACTCCGAACTGACCGTGGAGGCGATCCGCCGGGCCGCCCGGCACGCCAAGCTCCAGGTGCTCACCGGGGTGCTCGGCGACCGGCTGGTCGTCATCGCCGGCGGCAGCGACAACCCGCTGGCCGTCGCCAAGTCGCTCATCGGCCCGTTCGCGGCCGGCCCGGTCGTGGCGGGCCCGGTGGTGCCGGACCTGCTGGCCGCGACCCGGTCCGCGCAGGCCGCCGCGGCGGGGCTCAAGGCATGTTCCGCCTGGCAGGACGCCCCGCGCCCGGTCCTCGCTGACGATCTGCTGCCGGAGCGGGCGATGGCCGGGGACCCCTCGGCCCGCGAGCAACTGGTGGAGGAGATCTACAGACCGCTGGAGGAGGCCGGGGCCGCACTCCTGGAGACCCTCAGCGTCTATCTCGAACAGGCGAGCAGTCTCGAGGGCGCCGCCCGCATGCTGTTCGTCCATCCCAACACCGTCCGCTACCGGCTGCGACGTGTGACTGACGTCACCGGCTGGTCACCCTCCGATGTACGCTCAGCGTTCACCCTGCGGATCGCGCTGATCCTGGGGCGTCTGGTTGATGGAGATCCTCAGGCCTAAGGTTTTGTGGGGGCTCGACAAAACCCCCTCGTGTTCTTCGTCCCTGTCCCCACGGGCGGTTGTGCCCGTCCTCAAGAGAGAGTGTGAGAGTGCTCGTACTCGTCGCTCCCGGCCAGGGCGCTCAGACGCCCGGCTTCCTGACCGAATGGCTCGACCTCCCCGGTGTTCGCGGTGCCCTCGAGGCCTGGTCCGTCGCCGCGGGACTCGACCTGATCCGTTACGGCACCGAGGCCGACGCGGAGGAGATCCGCGACACCGCGGTGGCGCAGCCGCTGCTGGTCGCGGCCGGACTCGCGTCCGCGAGCCTGCTGTTCGACGACCCGGCCGAGCTGCCGCAGAAGGTCGGCGCGATCGCCGGTCACAGCGTCGGCGAGATCACCGCGGCGTCGCTCGCCGGAGTGCTCCCCCACGAGGAGGCGCTGCGCCTCGTCCGCACCCGCGGGCTCGGCATGGCCGAGGCCGCCGCCGTCACGGAGACCGGCATGGCGGCACTGCTGGGCGGCGACCCCGCCGTGACGGTTCCGCACCTGGAGAAGCTGGGCCTGACCCCGGCCAACATCAACGGCGCGGGCCAGATCGTCGCGGCCGGCACCAAGGAGCAGCTCGCCGCCCTGGAGGCGGACAAGCCCGAGGGCGTGCGCAAGGTCGTCGCGCTGAAGGTCGCCGGCGCGTTCCACACGCACCACATGGCCCCCGCGGTCGACTCGCTGTCCAAGGCCGCCGAGGCCCTGGCGCCCGGCGACCCGAAGGTCACCTACGTCTCCAACAAGGACGGCCGGACCGTCGCCGCCGGCAGCGAGGTGCTCGACCGCCTGGTCGGCCAGGTCGCCAACCCGGTCCGCTGGGACCTGTGCATGGAGACCTTCAAGGAGCTCGGTGTCACGGCCCTGGTCGAGCTGTGCCCCGGTGGCACCCTCACGGGCCTCGCCAAGCGGGCCCTGCCCGGGGTGAAGACGCTGGCCCTGAAGTCCCCCGCCGACCTCGACGCGGCTCGCGAGCTCATCGCCGAGCACGCCTGACCGCCGCCCCCAAGGAGCCGACCGCATGGCGAAGATCAAGCCCAGCAAGGGCGCCCCGTACGCGCGCATCCTCGGCGTCGGCGGCTACCGCCCGACCCGGGTGGTGCCGAACGAGGTGATCCTCGAAACGATCGACTCGTCCGACGAGTGGATCCGCTCGCGCTCCGGCATCGAGACCCGGCACTGGGCGAACGACGAGGAGACGGTCGCCGCGATGTCGATCGAGGCGTCCGGCAAGGCGATCGCCGACGCCGGGATCTCCGCCGAGCAGATCGGCGGCGTGATCGTCTCGACCGTCTCGCACTTCAAGCAGACCCCGGCCGTCGCGACCGAGATCGCCGACAAGCTCGGCACGAACAAGGCCGCCGCCTTCGACATCTCGGCGGGCTGCGCGGGCTTCGGCTACGGCCTCACGCTCGCCAAGGGCATGATCGTCGAGGGCTCGGCCGAGTACGTCCTGGTGATCGGCGTGGAGCGGCTGAGCGACCTCACCGACCTGGAGGACCGGGCGACGGCCTTCCTGTTCGGCGACGGCGCGGGCGCGGTCGTCGTGGGGCCGGCCAAGGAACCCGCCATCGGCCCCACCGTCTGGGGCTCCGAGGGCGACAAGTCCGAGACGATCAAGCAGACCGTGCCGTGGACGGACTACCGTTCCGGTGAGGTCGCCAAGTTCCCCGCCATCACGCAGGAGGGCCAGGCGGTGTTCCGCTGGGCCGTGTTCGAGATGGCGAAGGTCGCCAAGGAGGCGCTGGACGCCGCCGGCGTCTCCGCGGAGGACCTGGACGTCTTCATTCCGCACCAGGCCAACGAGCGGATCATCGACTCGATGGTGAAGACTCTCAAGCTGCCGGAGTCCGTCACGGTCGCCCGTGACGTACGCACCACCGGCAACACCTCGGCCGCCTCGATTCCGCTCGCGATGGAGCGGCTCCTGGCGACCGGCGAGGCGAAGAGCGGCGACACCGCGCTCGTCATCGGCTTCGGGGCGGGTCTCGTCTACGCCGCGACTGTCGTTACCCTCCCCTAGGCACTCCGTGCCGGATCATGCGATCCGGCACGCGAGGAAACACCTGCCACACCGTCTGAATATCTACGAAGGAGCGCCGACATGGCCGCCACTCAGGAAGAGATCGTCGCCGGTCTCGCCGAGATCGTGAACGAGATCGCCGGCATCCCGGTTGAGGACGTCCAGCTGGACAAGTCCTTCACCGACGACCTGGACGTCGACTCGCTGTCCATGGTCGAGGTCGTCGTCGCCGCCGAAGAGCGCTTCGACGTCAAGATCCCCGACGAGGACGTCAAGAACCTCAAGACCGTCGGTGACGCGACCGACTACATCCTCAAGCACCAGGGCTGATCAGCCGATCTGGCCCTGTGGGCTGACTGCCCCGCCACCCGGCGGTGGCGCCGCTTAATCCTCGGATCCGTTGGAGAAAGAATTCCCGTGAGCTCGACCAATCGCACCGTGGTCGTCACCGGTATCGGCGCAACCACACCGCTGGGTGGCGACGCAGCCTCTACCTGGGAGGGCCTGATCGCCGGCAAGTCCGGAGTGAAGCCCCTGGAGCAGGACTGGGCGGCCGACCAGGCCGTCAAGATCGCGGCGCCGGTCGCCGTGGAGCCGACCGAGGTCATTCCGCGGCCGCAGGCCCGCCGACTGGACCGCTCCGCGCAGTTCGCGCTGATCGCGGCCAAGGAGGCCTGGGCCGACGCCGGTTTCGAAGCGAAGGCCGGCGAGGACCCGAACATCGACCCCGACCGGCTCGGCGCGGTCATCGCCTCCGGCATCGGCGGCGTGACCACCCTGCTCGACCAGTACGACGTGCTGAAGGAGAAGGGCGTCCGCCGCGTCTCCCCGCACACCGTGCCCATGCTGATGCCCAACAGCCCCTCGGCCAACGTGGGTCTGGCCGTGGGCGCCCGGGCGGGCGTGCACACGCCGGTCTCCGCCTGCGCGTCGGGCGCCGAGGCCATCGGCTACGCCATCGAGATGATCCGCACCGGCCGCGCCGACGTCGTCGTCGCGGGTGGCACGGAGGCGGCGATCCACCCGCTGCCCATCGCCGCGTTCGGCAACATGATGGCGATGTCCAAGAACAACGACGACCCGCAGGGCGCGTCGCGTCCCTACGACACCGCCCGCGACGGCTTCGTGCTCGGTGAGGGCGCCGGTGTCGTGGTCCTGGAGTCCGCCGAGCACGCCGCGAAGCGCGGGGCCCGGGTGTACGCCGAGGCGGTCGGGCAGGGCATCTCCGCCGACGCGCACGACATCGTGCAGCCGGAGCCGGAGGGGCGGGGCATCTCGCACGCCCTGCAGAACCTGCTGGACCGCAACGACCTGGACCCGGCGGAGATCGTGCACGTCAACGCGCACGCGACGTCGACTCCGGCCGGGGACATCGCCGAGTTGAAGGCGCTGCGGAAGGTGTTCGGTGACGACGCCGACCACTTCGCGGTGTCCGCGACGAAGTCGATGACCGGGCATCTGCTGGGTGGTGCGGGTGGCGTGGAGACGGTGGCGACCGTCCTCGCGCTGTACCACCGGGTGGCGCCGCCGACGATCAACGTGGAGAACCTGGACCCCGAGGCCGAGGCGAACGCCGACGTCGTGCGGGGTGAGGCCCGGAAGCTGCCCGTCGAGGGCCGTATCGCCGCGCTGAACGACTCGTTCGGGTTCGGTGGTCACAACGTGGTGTTGGCTTTCCGGACCATCTGATCCTGAGCGTGGATCGGCCCGAACTCCCGGTGGGGTTCGGGCCGATCGCCGTTTCGTGTCGCGTTGCCTGCCGGGTGCGGGCGGGTGGGGGCTTGTCGCGCAGTTCCCCGCGCCCCTTCAGGGCGTGATCCCGGAGGCGTTCACACCACCCGGTGCGCGCCCCTTCAGGGCGTGATCCTGGGGGAGTTCACACCACCTGGTGGAGCCAGCGGACCGGGGCGCCCTCTCCGGCGTATCTGAACGGCTCCAGTTCGTCGTCCCAGGGCTTGCCCAGGAGTTTGCCGATCTCGGCTTCGAGGTCGGTCTCACCGCGCCGGCTGCGGTGCAGCGCCGCGCGCAGGCGGTCCTCCGGGATGAGGATGTCGCCGTGGATGCCGGTGACGGCGTGGTAGATGCCCAGGTCGGGGGTGCAGCTGTAGCGCTCGCCCTCGGCGGTGGGGCAGGGCTCCGCGGTGACTTCGAAGCGCAGCAGGTGCCAGCCGCGCAGCGCCGAGGCCAGCTTGGACGCCGTGCCCGCCTGGCCCTGCCAGGAGAACTCCGAGCGCCAGGTGCCGGGTGCGGCCGGCTGACGGATCCAGTCCAGGCTGACGCGTGTGCCGAGCACCCCGGCGACGGCCCACTCGACGTGCGGGCACAGCGCGCGCGGCGCGGAGTGCACGTACAGAACTCCACGTGTCGTCACCGGAACCTCCGGGCAGAGCGGGACATGGTGCAAACGGGCGGAACGGCTGTGACCGGGCGGGTCACGTTGATGGCGAGGCTACCGTGCGGAGGCGCAAGGAGTGTGACGTACGGTCGCTCCAGGTGCCGGGAAACGCCTGCCATTCACCCATGGGGACGCTTGTACGGGTGTGAGCCGTTGCACCTGATCGGTGGGGAACCCTCGTGCGTTGTCATGGGTGGGAGAGGCAGCACGGCGTGGCGAGGGGATGGATCAGGGATGCGGAAGCGAAGCCGTCGCACACGGGGCGTTCTGGCCGTGGTCGCGGCGGCCGTGCTGGGTGTCGCAGGGTGTGACGCCGTGGGGGGTGATTCCGCCGCCCCGTCCGAATCCGCGAAGCCGTCGCCGCAGCCCACGCCCCTGTGGGACCGCAGCCCGGCTTCCGTCGCCGCCGTCGGGGACTCCATCACACGCGGGTTCGACGCGTGTGACGTGCTGTCGGACTGTCCGGCGGCGTCCTGGGCGACCGGCACCAGCCCGGAGGTCGACTCGCTCGCGGTGCGGTTGCTGGGCAGGTCCGGGGCCGCCCGGCGGAGCTGGAACTACGCCGTGACCGGGGCGCGGATGGCCGATCTGCCCGGACAGGTGGCGCGGGCGGTGCGGCGCGAACCGCAGCTGGTGACGGTGATGGTGGGGGCCAACGACGCCTGCCGGTCCACGCCCTCGGCGATGACTCCGGTCTCCGCCTTCCGTGCCGACTTCGAGGAATCCCTGCGCTCCCTGCGCAAAGCCCTGCCCAAGGCACAGGTGTTCGTGGCGAGCGTGCCGAACCTGAAGCGGCTGTGGTCCGAGGGCCGTACCAGCCCGATGGGCAAGCAGGTGTGGAAGCTGGGCATCTGTCCGTCGATGCTGGGCGACGCGGACGCCCTGGGCCCGGCGGCGACCCTGCGGCGGGACACGGTGCACAAGCGCGTGGAGGACTACAACAAGGTCCTGAAGGAGGTCTGCGCCGAGGACGAGCGATGCCGGTACGACGGGGGCGCGGTGTACGACTACCGCTTCGGGACGGCCCAGTTGAGCCGCTGGGACTACTTCCACCCCAGTGTGAACGGACAGGCCCGGTTGGCGGAGATCGCGTACCGCACCGTGACCGCGAAGAAGCCCTGACCGGGACTCTGACTTAGAGTTCCGCACATGAACGAACTCTTCGGAACACTTTCCGACGGGACCCCGGTGCACCGCTGGACCCTGGAGCGGTCGGGCGTACGGGTGCGGGTCCTGTCGTACGGCGGGATCGTGCAGTCCGTGGAGGTGCCGGACCGGGAGGGCCGGGCCGGGGACGTGGTGCTGGGGTTCCCGGATCTCGACGGGTATCTCGCCCATCCGGAGCCGTACCTCGGCGCCCTGGTCGGCAGGTACGCCAACCGGATCGCCGGCGGCCGGTTCACCCTGGACGGCCGTACGTACGCGCTGGAACCGAACAACGGTCCGAACTCCTTGCACGGTGGCGTGCGCGGTTTCGACAAGCGGGTGTGGGAGGCGGAGCCGGTCGAGCACGGAGTGCGGCTGACCCGGATCAGCCCGCACGGCGAGGAGGGGTTCCCGGGACGGCTGGAGATCTCGGCGACGTACACGCTCGACGGCAGCGGCGCGCTGCGGATCGCGTACGAGGCGGTGACGGACGCCCCGACCGTGGTGAACTTGACGAACCACAGCTACTTCAACCTGGCCGGTTCCGGTGACGCGGGCGGTCACGAGCTGCTGCTGGCCGCCTCCCGGTACACGCCGGTCGACGCGGACCTGATCCCCGCCGGCGGCCCCGAGGAGGTGGCCGGTACGCGGTTCGACTTCCGCGAGTCGCGCAAGACCGGCTCCGGCTACGACCACAACTTCGTGCTCGACAAGGGCGTGACGGACGGTCCGGTGGAGGTCGCCGAGCTGCACGATCCGGCGTCCGGGCGGGTGCTGACGGTGGCGACCACCGAGCCCGGCCTCCAGCTGTACACGGCCGACCACCTGGGCGAGCCCTTCGCGCCCGGTGACGGCATCGCGCTGGAGACCCAGCACTTCCCCGACTCGCCGAACCGGCCGGACTTCCCGACGACCGTGCTGCGGCCGGGCGAGGTGTTCCGCTCGGAGACGGTGTACGCCTTCGGCACCCGCTGAGCCGCCCGTGACAGACCACGAGCCCCGGTCCGGAGGTCAGGTCCCGGACCGGGGCTGCCTGGTGGGGAACGTGTCCCGGATCAGACGTTAATCGTCGCGGTGATCCTGCGGTCCGTGATCGAGCGCCCGACCTGGATCCCGTACGAACCCTTCACATACGACCACGATCCGGTCGCATCGTCCCGGATCCCGACGGCGCGACGCTGCAGTTCCACGGTGGCACTGGCCTTCGGGACGCGGTAACGGAGGCGACGGCGAGGATCCCCGCCTGAATCCCGCCCACGGCGTGGACCCCACCATGGCGTGGACCCCATGCGTCACGCGATACTGCGGCCGTCCGGCACCCCCCCCCACCGCGACGGAAGGCCTGAACACCCTTGACATCCCTACGCGTTCGCCTCGGCGTGCTCGGTCTCGCCCTGCTGAGCGGCTTCGCCACCCCGACGGCCGCGAGTGCCGCCCCGGCGGCGCCCTCTCCCACCGTCGAGGAGCAGCGGCTCGACCGGGCCGCGCCCCAGGAGATCCTGCGCCGCTCCGGATTCGGCGCCCCGGCCCCGCGGTTGGCCCGGGCCCTCGACTCAACCCGCTCCTACGGGGAGGCCCGGCGGGCGGTGGCGCGCGAGGGCTCGTCGCTGTGGCGGCACGCGGTCGACCGGGCGCAGGGCCGCGGCCCTTCCGGCGGGGACCTCAGCCGGGACGACGACCGGCCGCTGTACTGGGCACGGCTCGGCATGACGCGTGAAGTGCGCACCTGGCAGCCCGCGTTCGGTCTGACGGACGGACAGCGGGCCGCGCTGCTGGACGAGCTGGAGCGCACCTCGCGCGGCCAGGACACCATCCGGTATCCGCAGGGCAAGGGCCTGAAGCGGATCCTGCTCACCGGCTTCGACCCGTTCACCCTGGACCGGGACATCCGTATCTCCAACCCGTCCGGCGCCACCGCGCTGGCCCTCGACGGCACGGTGATCGAGACGGCGGACGGCCCGGCCCGGATCGAGACGGCCGTGTTCCCGGTGCGCTGGCAGGACTTCACCGAGGGCACGGTCGAGCGGACCCTGCGCCCGTACCTTCCGAAGGTCGACCTGTTCACGACGGTGAGCCAGGGCCGGGTCGGCCGGTTCGACATCGAGCGGACCAACGGGGCCTGGCGGGGCGGCTTCGGAGACAACGAGAACGTCGGCCGCACCGAGACCGTGCCGGTCTCCGACCCGGCCTCGCAGCCGCAGTGGACCACGACCACCCTGCCCCACGCGGCGATCGTCGCCGCGCAGACCGGCCGTTTCCCGGTGTACGACAACACGAGCGTCACCGAGATCCCGGCCGGCGGCACCCAGCCCGTCGTACGCCCCGACGGGCCGACGCCCGGCTCCACCGCTCGCGCGGGCGGGGGCGGGGACTACCTCTCCAACGAGATCGCCTACCGGGCGACCCTGCTGCGTGACCGGCTCGGGCTGCACGAGACGCTGCCGGGCGGGCATGTGCACACGCCGGTACTGCAGTTCGGCACCGGGAACACCGCGGAGATCACCGACCCGGAGTTCGTGCGCAACCGGCTGGACGTCATCGCCCAGGTGAGGACCATCCTGAAGGTGGCTGCGGAAGCGTCGTAGCGGCCCCGTCGCCCTCCTCGCCTTCTTCGTCGCCCTCGCGGATGTCCTCGCCCAGCAGGTCGCGTGCCATGAGGGTGGCGCCGGCCACCGCGCCCGGCATCAGGAACACCGCGACGAACGGCACCAGGAACGCCACGGCGAGCGGCGTGCCGAAGCCCCAGACGAGGGTCTTGCGGGAGCGCAGCAGAGTGAGGCGGGTGCGCAGTTCGACGCTGCGGCGCTGGAGGGCGACGGCGGTCAGTTCCTCGGTGAGGAAGAACCCGGTGACGAAGAACCCGATCACCGGGACGACCGTCTGCCCGGCCACGGGGATGAAGCCGCACGCGAACAGGAGCACTCCCCACAGGGCGGCCCGCAGCACGATCCGCAGGCTGTCCCGGGCGGAGATGCACAGTTCGCGCCAGAACGGCAGCCCCGACTCGGGGGCGTGCCCGTCCGGGGACACGTCCCGGTCGACCTTCTCGGAGAGGTTCTCGTAGAAGGGCTGCCCGATCAGCAGGGTCACCGCGGTGAAGGTCACGACCGACAGGAGCAGGCCGAGGGCGAACAGCACGGCGGTCAGGAAGCCGCGGAAGAGTCCGAGCCACGGGCTGGACCAGTCGTCCGCGAAGGGCGTCGCCCAGCCCACGAGGCCCTCGCCCCACAGGGCCAGCGCGACGAGCGCCGCCGCGTAGAGGACGAGGGTGATCAGGCCCGGGAGCAGCCCGAAGCCGTACTGCCTGCCGTGCCGGGCCACCCATCGCTGGCCCTTCAGGAGGTACCGGAGACCCGCTCCCAGATCGCGCATGGGCAAACCCTATCCGGGCCCGTGTCGCGCTCTTGACGCGCTCCGGTCACGCCGCTGTCACGGGTCGCGCAGGTCGGGCCGGGCGCGCCGGTGAGAGCCATCCGGGGCACGGGTGACACCAACGCGCTCTTGTTGCCGTTGAGTCGAACCGGTACACCTCGCCGTACCGATCTCAGGAAGCCCCAGGAGGAGGTACGCGTGCGCATCAAGAGAAGCGTTCCTGCGAGACCTGCACTGATCACCGCCCTGGCCCTCGCCGCAGCGGGTTCGCTCCTGCTCGCCCCCGGCCCCGCGGGCGCCGACCCGTTACCCGTCACCCGCGAGGGCTCCGCCGTGGACGACCGGGCGGCACAGGCTCCCGCGAGCGCGGCGCGACGCGCGTTGACCGCGGACACCGCCACCGCCGCCCCCACCCGCTCCTACCCCCGCCGCCTCACCCTCTCCCCCGACCCGGAGAACCCCGGCGACAAGTCGCTGAAGCTGGGGCTCACGCCGTACCACGCCATCGCGCCGAAGCTGAACGCCCTGCAGCGCCTCGGCGACCGGGTGAGCGTGGAGGTGACGGGCCGCTCGGCCGGCGGCCACCGCCTCTACCTCGTCACCGTCACCGCCCCGGAGACCACCCGGCAGGCCCGCGCCCAGGAACGCATGCGCGAGCTGATCGAGAACGCGCCCGCCACCGCGGCCAAGTCCCGTGAGATCAAACGCGATTACAAGACACCGGTCTTCGTCAACAGCAACATCCACGGCAACGAGTGGGAGGGCACGGACGCCTCCCTGAAGGTCATCGAGCAGCTCGCGACCGCGAAGGACGCCAGGACCAGGGACCTCCTCGCGCACAGCCGCCTGTACTTCAACGTCACGGCGAACCCGGACGGCCGTATCGCCGGTACCCGCTCCAACGCGAACGGCTTCGACCTCAACCGCGACTTCGTCACCGCCTCCCAGCCCGAGACCCGGGCGATGCGGCAGATCGAGCTCGACACGCAGCCGGCCGTCCTGCTCGACCTGCACGGCTACGTCAACGGCACCCTCATCGAGCCCACCACTCCCCCGCACGGCGAGAACTACGAGTACGACCTGTTCCTGAAGAACAGCTACGCCAACGCCCTCGGCATGGAGTCCGCGGTCAACGCCCTCGGCTACACACCCGCGAAGGACGGCGTGGAGCCGGCCCAGATCCCCTTCCGCGACCAGGAGGAGGGCTGGGACGACTGGCCGCCGATCTTCACCCCGCAGTACGCGGCCTTCCACGGCACGGTGGCCGCCCACACGGTGGAGATCCCGCTGACGGTGAACAACGAGGAGTACGACGAGCTGCCCGTCCCCGAGCTGCGCCGCCGCTCGGCGATCAACACGGCCGTCGCGGGCGCGGCGATCCGCGCGACCCTGAACCACGTGCGTGAGCACCGCGGCACCCTGATCACCGACCAGATCGAGGTGTTCCGGCGCGGCGCGGCGGGTGCCGCACAGGTGCCGGTGTCCCCCGAGACGGTCCCGGGCGTTCCCGGCATCGGCCCGGAGGACGTCTACACGACCACGTTCCCGCGCGCCTACGTCATCCCACCGGGCGGCACCCGCACGCAGCGCTCGGCACCCGCCGCCGCCCGCCTGGTCGATCACCTCCTGGCCAACGACGTCCGCGTCACCCGCGCCACCCGCCCCTTCCGGCTCGCCGGCCGGACCTACCCCCGGGGCTCGTACGTCGTCGACCTGCACCAGCCCAAGCGCGGCATGGCGAACGCGCTGCTGGCCGACGGCCGGGACATCAGCGGCAAGGTCTCGGTGATGTACGACATCTCCGGCTGGAGCCTGGGCAGCCTGTGGGGCGCCACGGTCGAGCGGGTGCCGTCGGGCAGCCTGCGGGGCGCGCCCCTGCGCCCGGTCGGCGGGGCCGCGCCGGTCGCGCACGTGCCCGCGCACGGCGACCTGCGGCTGCGTCTGACCGACCCGCGTGAGATCGCCGCCCTCAACTCGCTGCTGCGGCAGGGCGTTCCGGTGCGGCGGGCGGCGGACGGCAGCGTGATCGTCCCGGCGTCGGCCCGCCGCGAGGCGCGCACGGCGGCCCGCACCCACGACGTCTCCTTCACGGCCACACGGCAGTCCGGCACGGCACCGCTGCACCGCCTCCGCGTCGCCGCCGCCGTCGCACCGGGCGAGCTGTTCGCCCTGCGGGAGATGGGCTTCGACGTCACGCCGGTCTCGACCTCCGTGCTGAACGCGGGCTTCGACTGGTCGGGCACGGACGTGCTGTTCGTGTCCGCCGGCCTGGACCGCGCGGATCTCACCGAACCCGCCCGTAAGGCCCTGGACGCCTTCCTGGACGGGCACGGGCTGGTCGGCCGGGGCGCCGCGGGAGCGGCCCTGAACGCGGCGACGGGGCGGCTGGCGGTCAAGCCGGTGGAGGGCAACGCGGACGCGAACGGCGTGATCCGGGTGCGCAATTCCGGCGGCATCACGCGTGACGCACCGGCCCGCGGCTTCGTCTACGCCCCGCTCTGGTTCACCGACCCGGGCCCCGGGGTCCGTGTGGAGCAGTCGTACGCGACCGGGAACCCGCTGGTCTCCGGGCACTGGCGACCGCTGCGGGACGGCTCGGGCGGTCCCGCAGCTGCCGCCGGGCAGGCCTCGGTCGTCAGCGGGTACCACACGGTCCTGTTCGGCACCGAGCCACTCTTCCGCGACCACCCCAAGGGGGAGTTCCCGCAGGTGGCAAGGGCATTGTTCACAGTGGCACACAGCGCTTCAGTCAAGGAGAGCGGATGACGCAGGAGATCCACGGCAGCGTGGCGGACGGCTTCGAGGCGGTGCGCGAGGAGTTCACCGCGTTCGTCGCCGGGGAGCGGGCCGACTACGAGGGACAGCTGTGCGCCTACGTCCGTGGCCGGAAGGTCGTCGACCTGTGGGCGGGGACCGACGCCGACGCCCTCTACGGTGTGTTCTCGTCCACCAAGGGCGCCGCCTACCTGGTCGTGGCCCTGCTCGTCCAGGACGGCACGCTCGAACTGGACCGCAAGGTGACGTACTACTGGCCGGAGTTCGCGGCCGAGGGCAAGGGTGCCCTGACACTGCGGGATCTGCTGGCGCACCGGGCGGGCGTGGTCGGTACGGACACCGGCTTCACGCTCGCGGAGCTGGCCGACGACCGCCAGCTCGCCGAGCGCCTCGCCGACCAGCGGCCGTTCTGGCGCCCCGGCACGGCGTTCGGCTATCACGCGCTGGTCGCCGGCGCCCTGGCCGGCGAGGTCGTACGCCGCGCGACGGGCCGCACGCTCCAGGAGGTCTACCAGGAGCGGATCAGGACCCCGTACGGACTGGACTTCCACCTGGGCCTGCCCGCGCCCGAGGAGCCGCGGTTCCGCAGCGTCCAGCCGATGGAACCGACCCCCGAGCAGCAGGCCGTGCTGGACGCCACGCCCACGGGCCCGCACGCGCTGGCCTCGATCGCGTTCAACGGCAACGCGGCGGAGCCGACCGAGCTCGTCTCCCTCCCCAACATGCCGCTGATCCGGGCGAAGGGCCCGGCGTCGGTGGGTGGGGTGGCGTCCGCGCGGGGCCTGGCGGGGATGTACGCGGCGGCGATCAGCGGGGTGGGCGAACAGCCCGCGCTGCTGAAGCCGGACACGGTGGCGGAGTTCGGTCAGTTCCACTCGACGGGCTACGACCTGGTGGCCCGGGCCCACAAGTCGTTCGGGGTCGGCTTCCAGATGACGGCTGACGCGTGGCACCCGTTCCTCGGTGCCGGGACGATCGGGCACAGCGGCGCGGGCGGCTCCCAGGCCTTCGCGGAACCGTGGAGCGGCCTCGCCTACGGCTACACGCGCCGCCGGGTCGCCTTCCCCGGCGGGGCGGCGCCGGAGAACGGCCGGCTGGTCCGGGCGGTCCATACGGCGGCGCTCGCCCTCTGAGCGGGTCCGTCCGCCGTGAGCGCGCGACCCGGGCGAGCCTGCCGGAAGGACCCGGAGTCCGGGCCCGGGGGAAGGCCGCACCCCACGTCCAAGGGTGCGGCCTCCGCGTACGCAACGAGCGTGGTCAGACCAGCTTCACGGTGATGTTGCCGCGGGTCGCCTTCGAGTACGGGCAGACCGCGTGGGCCTTCTCGATCAGTGACCGGGCGGTCCCCCGGTCCACCTTCGGGATGTCGGCCGAGATCTCGACGATGATCCCGAAGCCGTCCCCGTTCTTGCCGAGGCCGACCTTCGCGGTCACCGTCGAGCCGGAGAGGTCGGCCCCCTCCTGGCGGGCGACGACACCGAGAGCACCCTGGAAGCAGGCGCTGTACCCGGCGGCGAACAGCTGCTCCGGGTTGGTGCCGGCGCCGCTCCCGCCCATCTCCTCGGGCGGGTTGACGACGAGGTCGAGCCTGCCGTCGTCGGTGGCGACCCGGCCGTCGCGACCGTTCTCGGCGGTGGCGACGGCGGTGTACAGGACGTCGGACTGCTGGATCGGCATGCGGTTGTGTTCCTCACGTCGTCCGCCGCGGCTCGCGCCCGGGCCGGGACGGATTCGGAAACAAGTTACCGCATGCCGGAATCCGCAAGGAAGATGTCAGAGCTTGACGATCATCTTCCCGGTGTTGTCGCCGCGCAGCACGCCCAGGAACGCCTCCAGGTTGTTCTCGATGCCCTCGACGACGGTCTCGCGGTACTTCAGCTCGCCGGAGGCGACCCACGGGGCGACCTCCTGCACGAACTGCGGCTGCAGGTCGTAGTGGTCGCCGACCAGGAAGCCCTGGATACGGCCGCGGGTCGCGATCAGGCGGGCGAGGTTCTTCGGGCCCGGGGCGGGCTCGGTGTTGTTGTAGACGGAGATCATGCCGCAGACGGCGATCCGGCCGCCCTCGTTGAGGGAGCCGATGGCCGCCTCCAGGTGGTCACCGCCGACGTTGTCGAAGTAGACGTCGATGCCGTCGGGGGCGGCGGCGCGCAGCTGCTCGGCGACGGGCCCGTCCTTGTAGTTGAAGGCGGCGTCGAAACCGTACTCCTCCGTGAGGAGCTTCACCTTCTCGTCCGAACCGGCGGAGCCGATGACCCGCGAGGCACCCTTGAGCTTGGCGATCTGCCCGACCTGGCCGCCCACGGCGCCCGCGGCACCGGACACGAAGACGGTGTCGCCCTCCTTGAAGGCGGCGGTGCGGAGCAGACCCGCGTAGGCGGTGAGGCCGGTCATGCCCAGCACACCGAGGTACGTCGACAGCGGTGCGGCGTCCGGGTCCACCTTGACGGCGTTCTTCGCGCCGACGACCGCGTACTCGCGCCATCCGAAGAAGTGCAGTACGTGGTCCCCGACGGACAGCCCCTCGGCGTTCGAGGCCACGACCTCGCCGACGGCACCGCCCTGCATGACCTTGCCGATCTCGAACGGGGCGACGTAGGACTTGGCGTCGCTCATGCGGCCCCGCATGTACGGGTCCACGGAGAGGTACTTGTTCCGGACGAGGACCTGCCCCTCGCCCGGCTGCGGTACGTCCACCTCGACGAAGGCGAAGTCCTCGGGCTTCGGCCAGCCGACCGGACGGCTCGCCAGGTGCCACTCGCGGCTGACGGCGGGGAGGGTGGGGGTGTCGGTCATGGTGCGCCTTACCTCACTGACTCGATGTTTCAGTACCTGAAACAACCATGCTCCTGAATATTTCAGGTTGTCAAATAACCGGGTACCCTCGAAGGCATGGCTTCCACCACACCGCCGCCCGACATGACGGGCACCCGCCCGGATCAGCTGACTCTCGACGTCGTCGAGCTGATCGGGGAGGTCGTGGCGCGCTTCCACGAGGACTACGAGTCGGCGGCGGCGGAGCACGCCCTCACCGGCGCGCAGGCACGGCTGCTCAGCCTGCTGTGCCTGGAGCCGCTGCCGATGCGGAGGCTGGCCCAGCAGCTGAAGTGCGAGCCGTCGAACGTCACGGGCATCGTGGACCGGCTGGAGGCGCGGGGCCTGGTCGAGCGGCAGCCGAACCCCTCCGACCGCCGGGTGAAGGTGGCGGCGGCGACGGCGGAGGGCCGACAGGTGGCCCGGAGCCTGCGGGAGTCACTGCGGTTCGCCCGGGAACCCCTGGCCGGGCTCTCCGAGGAGGAGCGGGTGTCGTTGCGGGACACGCTGCGGCGCATGCTGGGCTGAGGCGGGGGGCGCTGCCGCCGTCAAGGACCTTCAGGGCCGGGCAGGGGGGCGCATTCGGTGACCCCTCGGCGCGGGCACGGCGGCAGGTTCGAGGACATGACCGGCGCAGCAACACCGGTGACCCCTCGGCGCGGGCACGGCGGCAGGTTCGAGGACATGACCGGCGCCCTCGCGTCGGTCACCCCTCGGCTTGACCGGCCGAGCGGACGCTAGGTGCACCACCACAGGAACCGTTTGCACGGCTCGGAAGCGGAAGGCTCCGGCTCGGGGGGCCGGGTGGTCGGATCCGACGTCGGGGCGGGGCCCGGGCCCGAGGTCGGCGGGGCTGCCGTGGGCGCGGGCGCAGGTCCGCTGGTGGCGTCTCCCGCCGCCGACTCGGGGTCCTTCGACGGGTCGGCGTCCTGCGGGGACTCCGAGCTCTCGTCCTTCGGGGATGCGGAAGCGGACGGTGTGTCAGATGCCTTCGGCGAAGCGGAACCTGGCGCGTCGTCAGAAACCGCTCCCCTGCCCCCCGAACCGCCGCCCGGCTCCCCCGCCTCGGGCGAGGCGTCCCCGTCCGCCGACTCGCCACCGGCCGCGGCCGGTTTCGGTTTCGAGCCGGGGGCGTCCATGCCGAGTTCCGCGAGGCTCAGGCCGCCGGCCGCCAGTACGAACCCGGCGGCCACGAACAGGGTGCGGCGGCGCCGGCGGCGGTGTGCCGCGGCCTTGCGGTCCCGTCGGCTCGACCCGCCCGGGCCGTCCGGGGCCGGGCCGTGCCCGCGTCCACGCCGTCGGGCCGCGCGCCCCCCGCGCTCGTCGCCGTCATCGTCGTACGGGTCGTCGTGCCCGTCGGCGTACGTGGCGTCGTGCCCGTCGGCGTACGCGCCGTCGTGCCCGCCGTACACCGGGTCGCTCCGACGCAGTGTGTCGGCCGAGGTGCCGCACCCCGGGCAGGCGAGGGCGCCGTTGAGGTGCCGTCGGCACGGGTCGCAGTAGTCCATGACGCGGGAAGATTAAGTTCCGCGCCGGTCACGTTCCTAGAGCCGGCTGTGAAGGTTCTGTACGGACACGGTCGCCCCCTGGTTTCGAAACTGTCGAAACCGTTATGCGCGCGACCCATTGACACTCCCACCGCCCGATCCTTACTGTCACGCCAGCATTTCGAACGTGTGCCGAAATCTCGAACAGTCGAGGCGCCGGAACGCGAACGGGACGCTGACGGAACAAACTGACAGAACGAGCCGACGAAGCTGCGAGGGACAACCGCCGTGCGCATCACCGGAATCAGCACACACGTGGTCGGGACGCCGTGGCGCAACCTGACCTACGTCCAGGTGCACACCGACGAGGGGATCACCGGAGTCGGCGAGACCCGCATGCTGGGACACACCGACGCCCTCCTCGGTTACCTGCGGGAGGCCGAGGCCAACCACATCCTCGGTTCCGACCCCTTCGCCGTCGAGGACCTCGTCAAGCGCATGAAGTACGGCGACTACGGCCGCGCGGGCGAGATCGTCATGTCCGGCATCGCCGTGATCGAGATGGCCTGCTGGGACATCAAGGGCAAGGCCCTCGGCGTCCCCGTCTGGCAGCTGCTGGGCGGCAAGGTCAC
The DNA here is from genome assembly GCF_040647715.1 of Streptomyces tibetensis. Classification (GTDB taxonomy): domain Bacteria; phylum Actinomycetota; class Actinomycetes; order Streptomycetales; family Streptomycetaceae; genus Streptomyces; species Streptomyces tibetensis_A. Next base: position 269,245 of record NZ_JBEZCR010000001.1, read on the forward strand.
CGACAAGGTCAAGGCGTACGCCAACGGCTGGTACACCACCGAGCGCACCCCGGAGGCCTACCACAAGGCCGCCCAGGGCGTGATGGAGCGCGGCTACCGGGCGCTGAAGATCGACCCCTTCGGCACCGGCCACTTCGAGCTGGACCACCAGGAGACCCTGTACGCGGTCTCCCTGATCGAGGCCGTCCGCGACGCCATCGGCCCCGAGGCCGAGCTGATGCTGGAGATGCACGGCCGCTTCTCTCCCGCCACGGCCGTGCGCCTGGCCAAGGAGCTGGCGCCGTTCAAGCCGGCGTGGCTGGAGGAGCCGGTCCCGCCGGAGAACCTCAAGGCCCTGGAGAAGGTCGCCGCCAAGGTCGACATGCCGGTCGCCACCGGTGAGCGCATCCACGACCGGATCGAGTTCCGCGAGCTGTTCGAGAGCCAGGCCGTCGACATCATCCAGCCGGACGTCGGCCACATCGGAGGCATCTGGGAGACCCGGAAGCTCGCGGCGACCGCCGAGACGCACTACATGCTGGTCGCTCCGCACAACGTGGGCGGCTCCGTGCTGACCGCCGCGTCCCTCCAGGTCGGCTTCACGTCCCCGAACTTCAAGATCCTTGAGCACTTCAACGACTTCGCCGACGCGGAGATCAAGAAGGTCGTCAAGGGCGCCCCGCAGGTGAACCCGGAGGACGGCTGCTTCCACGTCTCCGACGCCCCGGGCCTCGGTGTGGAGCTGGACGTCGACGCCGCTGCCGAGTTCCCGCAGCAGCAGGCCCGCTTCGACCTCTGGGCGGAAGGCTGGGAACAGCGCAAGCCGAAGGGCTCGAAGTGAGCACCGCGGTCGTCGTCGACGCCCCGGGCGAACACCGGCTCGTCCCGCACGAGCCCCGGCGGCCCGAGGCCGGTGAGGCCCTGGTCCGGGTGCACGCCGCCGGGATCTGCGGCAGCGACCGCGAGGTCTACCAGGGCAATCGCCCCGAGGGCTATGTGCGCTATCCGCTGACCCCGGGCCACGAGTGGTCCGGGACGGTGGAGGCCGTGGGCGCCGGTGTCCCGGCCTCGCTCGTGGGCCGCAAGGTCGTCGGCGAGGGCTTTCGAAACTGTCAGGTCTGCGATCGCTGCCACGCGGGCGACACGACGCTGTGCACGGCCGGGTACGAGGAGACCGGGTTCACCCAGCCGGGTGCGATGGCGGCCACGCTGACCCTCCCGGCCCGTCTCCTGCACGCCCTGCCGGACGACTGCGACCTCACGGCCGCGGCCCTGCTGGAGCCCGCCGCCTGTATCGCGGCCGCCGCGCTGAAGGGCAACGCGCAGCCCGGTGAGCGCGTCGCCGTGGTCGGCACCGGCACCCTCGGCATGTTCGCCGTGCAGTTCCTGAAGGCCAACTCACCGGCCGAGCTGCTGGTGGTCGGCACCCGCAGGGACCGTGAGGCGCTGTCGCGGCAGTACGGCGCGACGGACTTCCGGACCAAGGACCAGGAACTTCCGGACGACATCGACGTGGTGATCGAGACGGCCGGGTCCGCGGACGCCGCCCGGCTCTCCGCCGGTCTGCTCAGGCGCGGCGGGCGGCTGGTCCTGACCGGCATCCCGGCGCCGGGCGCCGAGGGCCTCGACCCGACCGACCTCGTGGTCAAGCAGCTGGAGGTGCACACCGTCTTCGGTGCGCCGCCGGACGCCTGGGCGCACACGGTGCGGGTGTTCGCCGCCGGTCTGCTCGACCCGCTGCCGCTGGTGACGCACGAGCTGCCGCTCACCGAGTTCTCGCAGGCCATCGAGCTGGTCGGGGCCGGCGATCCGAAGGTGGGCAAGGTCCTGCTCCGCCCCTAGACGTACGCCGGTACGGGAGCAACCTGACGGCTCTCGTACCGGCGTACACCCAGCTGCCTCCCGCCCGGCGGTACTCCCGTACCGGCCTGGCCCCAGCCGTGTCCGCCCGGCCGAGCCCTCCTCCCGGCCGCGCCCGAACCCAGCCGTGCCCCACCCAGAGCCGCGAACCTCGTCCGAAATATCGAACCGAAGGACAGTCCAGTGACCGACGCTTCCGCCACGGCACCCCGTAGGCCCGGTGAGCCGGCGCTCACCGCGCTGGGTCTGAGCGCACCCGCCCCCGACCCCGCCGACACCTCCGCTCACTCCTTCCCCGGCGGCGGCCGCTGGCGCACCGAGATCCCCTCCTGCGAGGGCCCGGAGGCACTCGCGGTGGTCCTGAAGGAGGCCTCGCGGCTGGACGTGCCGATCCACCGGATCAGCCAGGGCAGCGGCGTGTGGATGCTGACCGACTCCGAGATCACCGAGATGGTCGAGTCGACCGGCGAACGCGACATCGAGCTCTGCCTGTTCACCGGCCCGCGCGGCACCTGGGACATCGGCGGGTCCACGCGCACCGACTCGCGGGGGGCCGGGCTGCGCGCCCGCGGCCACGACGCCGTCGCCGGTTGTGTCGAAGACGCCGTCAGGGCGACCGAGTTGGGCGTCAAGTGCCTGCTCGTCGCCGACGAGGGCGTGCTGTGGACGCTGCACCGGGCACGGGCGGCCGGCATCATCCCGGCCGACACGACGCTGAAGGTCTCCGCGCTCATCGGCCCGGTCAACCCGGCCGCGTACGCGGTCTACGAGCGCCTCGGCGCCGACTCGGTCAACGTGCCCAGCGACCTGACGCTCGATCACCTGACCGAGATCCGCCGGGTGTCGGGCGCTCCGATGGACATGTACATCGAGGCACCCGACGACCTCGGCGGCTACGTCCGCATGTACGAGGTGGCCGAACTCATCAGACGCGGGGCCCCGTTGTACCTGAAGTTCGGACTGTCCAAGTCCCCCGGGATCTACCCGTACGGGCACCACATGCGGGAGCTGACCCTGGCCACGGCCAAGGAGCGGGTGCGGCGCGGACGGCTCGCCCTGGACCTCCTGGCCCGCCACGGAGCGGACGGCGACATGGCGCCGCTCGGGTCCCGACTGCCGGGCGATCTGCAACGGTTCGAAATCTCGTCATAACGTTCCGGAAACTCGGCTTACAAAAGAAGACACAGCCGACCACAATCCACCACATCTCTTCTCGGTCTTTCCGGCACGACCACCCGGATCGACTTCGCGCCTGAGACCGAGCCCTGCCACAGATCAAGGATGATGATCATGCGTAACCGCAGAGCCGCTCTCACCGCCATAGCCGGAGCCGCGTCCCTCGCCCTGACCCTGTCCGCCTGCGGCCAGAGCGGCGAGGGCGGCAGCAAGGAGAGCGAGGGTGACGCCAAGGGCGCCACCATCGGCATCGCGATGCCGACCAAGTCCTCCGAGCGCTGGATCGCCGACGGCAAGAACGTCGTCACCGACCTCGAGTCCAAGGGCTACAAGACCAAGCTCGTCTACGGCGAGGACGACCCCGACCAGCAGGTCTCGCAGGTCGAGAACCTGATCACGCAGGGCGTCAAGGCGCTGATCATCGCCGCGATCGACAACAAGTCGATGAACAACGTGCTCCAGCAGGCCAAGGACGCCAACATCCCGGTCATCTCCTACGACCGCCTGATCCTCGGCACGCAGAACGTCGACTACTACGCCTCCTTCGACAACGAGAAGGTCGGCGAGCTCCAGGGCACCTACATCGTCGAGAAGCTCGGCCTGAAGGACGGCTCCAAGAAGGGCCCCTTCAACATCGAGCTGTTCGCCGGCTCCAACGACGACAACAACACCCGCTACTTCTTCGGCGGCGCGATGAAGGTCCTGCAGCCGTACATCGACAAGAAGCAGCTCGTCGTCCGCTCCGGCCAGACCAAGCTCAACCAGGTCACCACCCTGCGCTGGGACGGCGGCACCGCCCAGAAGCGCATGGACGACATCCTGACCTCGGCCTACAAGAGCGAGCGGGTCGACGCCGTCCTCTCCCCCTACGACGGCATCTCCATCGGCATCCTGTCGGCGCTGAAGTCCGACGACTACGGCTCCAAGAGCAAGCCTCTGCCGGTCGTCACGGGCCAGGACGCCGAGGTCGCCTCGGTGAAGTCGATCATCGCCGGCCAGCAGTCGATGACCGTGTACAAGGACACCCGCCAGCTCGCCAAGGTGTCCTCGAACATGGTCGACGCGCTGCTCAACAAGAAGAAGCCCGAGGTCAACGACACCAAGACCTACGACAACGGCTCGAAGGTCGTCCCCGCCTACCTGCTGGAGCCGGTCGCGGTCGACAAGTCGAACTACCAGAAGGAGGTCGTCGACTCCGGCTACATCAAGGAGAGCGACCTCAAGTAGTTCCCGCCACCGACCGACGCTCCACCACTGATTGGAAGGCACGACCATGGCGGGACCCGTCCTGGAAATGCGCTCGATCGTCAAGACCTTTCCCGGCGTCAAGGCGCTGTCGGACGTCACACTGACCGTCCGGCAGGGCGAGGTCCACGCCATCTGCGGGGAGAACGGCGCCGGCAAGTCGACCTTGATGAAGGTCCTCTCCGGCGTCCACCCGCACGGCACGTACGAGGGCGACATCCTCTTCGAGGGAGAGGTCTGCCAGTTCAAGGACATCCGGGCCAGCGAAGAGCGCGGCATCGTGATCATCCACCAGGAACTGGCCCTGGTGCCCTACCTCTCCCTCGCGGAGAACATCTTCCTCGGCAACGAGCACGCCACCCGGGGGATCATCAGCTGGACCGAGACCCTGCGGCACGCCACCGAACTGCTGCGCAGGGTCGGTCTGGCCGACCACCCCGACACCCGCGTCGCCGACATCGGCGTGGGCAAGCAGCAGCTCGTGGAGATCGCGAAGGCCCTGTCGAAGAAGGTCAAGCTGCTCATCCTGGATGAGCCGACCGCCGCGCTGAACGACGAGGACAGCGGCAAACTCCTGGATCTCATCCTGGAGTTGAAGAAGCAGGGCATCACCTCGATCATCATTTCCCACAAGCTCAACGAGATCCGCAAGGTCGCCGACTCGGTGACGATCATCCGCGACGGCCAGACCATCGAGACCCTCGACGTGAAGGCCCCGGAGACCACAGAGGACCGGATCATCAGCGGCATGGTGGGCCGCGACCTGGAGAACCGCTTCCCGGAGCGGTCGCCGCACGAGCCCGAGGAGGGCACGGCGCCCGCCCTGGAGATCCGGGACTGGACCGTGCACCACCCGATCGACCAGCAGCGCAAGGTGTGCGACGACGTCTCGCTCCACGTGCGACGCGGGGAGATCGTCGGCATCGCGGGCCTGATGGGCGCCGGCCGCACCGAACTCGCGATGAGCGTCTTCGGCCGGACGTACGGCCGGTACGCGGGCGGCACGGTCCTCAAGGACGGCAAGGAGATCCGCACCAAGACCGTCCCCGAGGCGGTCAAGCACGGGATCGCCTACGTCACCGAGGACCGCAAGCACTACGGCCTCAACCTCATCGACACCATCAACCGGAACATCTCGCTGAGCGCCCTGGGCAAGGTCGCCAAGCGCGGTGTGGTCGACGAGCACGAGGAGCGGCAGGTCGCCGAGCGCTTCCGCAAGTCCATGAACATCAAGGCGCCGACCGTCTTCGAGCCGGTGGGCAAGCTGTCCGGCGGCAACCAGCAGAAGGTCGTCCTCAGCAAGTGGATCTTCTCGGGTCCGGACGTGCTGATCCTGGACGAGCCCACGCGCGGTATCGACGTCGGCGCCAAGTACGAGATCTACACGGTCATCGACCAGCTGGCCGCCCAGGGCAAGGCGGTCGTCTTCATCTCCTCCGAGCTGCCCGAGCTGCTCGGTATGTGCGACCGCATCTACACGATGGCCGCGGGGCGGCTGACGGGTGAGTTCTCGCGGGCCGAGGCCTCCCAGGAATCGCTGATGCGTCAGATGACGAAGGACAAAGAGGTAACCCGATGAGCACGGACGTGACCGCCAAGAGCCCGGCCCCCGCGCCGCCGGGCAAGAGCGGCGGGGCCGGGGGCGACGGCCTGCTGCAGCTGGTGATGGACGGCATGCGCCGCAACATGCGGCAGTACGGCATGCTGATCGCCCTGGGCCTGATCGTGGTCCTGTTCGCCGTCTGGACCGACGGTGACCTGCTGCTGCCGCGCAACGTCTCCAACCTGGTGCTGCAGAACAGCTACATCCTGATCCTCGCGATCGGCATGATGCTGGTCATCATCGCCGGCCACATCGACCTGTCGGTCGGATCGCTGACGGCGTTCGTCGGGTCGATGGCCGCCGTGTTCATGGTCAAACAGGACCTGCCGTGGCCCCTCGCGGTGGTGCTGTGCCTGGCCGTGGGCGCGGTCGCGGGCGCCGTACAGGGGTTCTTCATCGCGTACGGCGGCATACCGTCGTTCATCGTGACCCTGGCGGGCATGCTGATCTTCCGCGGACTGACGGAGATCTTCCTGGAGGGCCAGACCCTCGGCCCGTTCCCCGACGGGCTGCAGAAGGTCGCCAACGGGTTCCTGCCCGAGGTCGGCCCGAACACCAACTACCACAACCTCACGCTGCTGCTGGGCTTCGCGATGATCGCCTTCGTGATCTTCCAGGAGGTCCGGGACCGCAAGCGGCAGCAGGAGTTCAACCTGGAGGTCCCGCCCGCCAAGCTGTTCCTGCTGAAGCTGGTCGCGATCGGCGCCGCGGTGCTGACGCTCACCATGCTGTTGGCCAGCTACAAGGGCGCCCCGATCGTGCTGCTCATCCTGGGCGTGCTGCTCGTCGGCTTCGGCTATGTGATGCGCAACGCGATCATCGGCCGCCACATCTACGCCATCGGCGGCAACCTCCCGGCGGCCAAGCTGTCGGGTGTGAAGGACAAGAAGGTCACCTTCCTGGTCTTCCTGAACATGGGCATGCTCGCGGCCCTGGCGGGTCTGGTCTTCGCCGCCCGCTTCAACGCGGCCTCTCCCAAGGCCGGCCTCAACTTCGAGCTGGAGGCGATCGCGGCCTCGTTCATCGGCGGGGCGTCGATGAGCGGCGGTGTCGGCACCGTCCTCGGCGCGATCATCGGTGGCCTGGTCCTGGGCGTGCTGAACAACGGTATGAACCTCGTCGGCATCGGCACCGACTGGCAGCAGGTCATCAAGGGCCTGGTCCTGCTGGCGGCGGTCGGGTTCGACGTGTGGAACAAGCGCAAGGTCGGTTCGTAAGTCAGATCGGGGCCCCGCCGGAAGGCGGGGCCCTCTCCTTCATACGGGAGCCGCACGCATGGAACTGAACAGACGCACGGTCATCGCCGGAGCAGCGGCGGCGGGCATCGCCGCCACCACGCTCGGCGGCACGGCGCACGCCACGGGAGGCAGGAAGCCGGTGAAGACGCTCTTCGGCAAGCTCGCCGACGGCACGAAGGTCTACAGCTGGTCGCTGGAGAACGGCGGCACCCGCCTGAAGGTCCTCTCCTGGGGCGGCGTCGTGCAGTCCCTGGAGATCCCCGACCGTCGCGGCCGCTACGCCAACGTCTCCGCGGGCTTCGACAACCTCGAGGACTACGTCGCGAAGACCCCGTACTTCGGCGCCCTGATCGGCCGGTACGGCAACCGCATCGGCAAGGGCAAGTTCACCCTCGACGGCAAGAACTACCAGCTGTCCGTCAACGACGGTGAGCAGAGCCTGCACGGCGGCGCCCAGGGCTTCGACAAGCGCGTGTGGGACGTCGAGCCGTTCGTGAAGGGCTCCGACGTCGGCCTGCACCTGTACTACACGAGCGTCGACGGCGAGATGGGCTACCCGGGCACGCTCAAGACGAAGGTGACGTACACGCTCACCCGGCACGGCGACTGGCGCATCGACTACGAGGCCACCACGGACAAGGCGACCGTCGTCAACCTCACCAGCCACGTCTACTGGAACCTCGCCGGTGAGGGCAGCGGCACGATCGAGGACCACGAGCTGCAGATAGCCGCCTCCCGCTACACGCCCACCGACTCGGGGCTCATCCCGACCGGCGAGCTGGCCAAGGTCGCCGGCACGCCGTTCGACTTCAGCCGGACCAAGCCGATCGGCCGGGACATCCGCACCTCGCACCCGCAGCTGGTCACCGCCAAGGGCTTCGACCACAACTGGGTGCTCGACAAGGGCATCACCGCCCGGCCCGAGCACGTCGCGACCCTGCGCGACCCCTCCTCCGGCCGCACCCTGAAGATCGCCACGAACGAGCCGGGCCTGCAGTTCTACTCCGGCAACTTCCTCGACGGCACGCTGACCGGCCCGTCCGGCCGCACCTACCGGCAGGGCGACGCGCTCTGCCTGGAGACGCAGCACTTCCCGGACTCGCCGAACAAGCCGAAGTTCCCGTCGACGGTGCTGCGGCCCGGGCAGACGTACCGGACGACGACGATCCACACGTTCGGCTGCTGAGGCCACTGGGGCCGCTGAGGCTGAGGCCGCTGACAGGTCTTCACGGCCTGGACAGGGCTTCCGACCGTTTTACCGGCCGTTGAACGGTGTCACCGTGGTCTCCGTATGAAAGGGCGGCCCGCGCTCCCCCGCGCGGGCCGCCCTCAAACGTCGGGTCCGTCCGTCCCCAACGGACCCGCCCTATACGGAGGTTCCATGGCCGACAACGTCACGTCGCTGTTCCGCAGTACCGCGGCACACAGCCCGTCGATGGCGGCTCTGACACGTGAGGGCGGCGAGGGAGCCGGCCCCGTGGACTTCTGTATCCCCTGCAACCCCTACTTCCCGACCCCGGCCATGTTCGAGGACATGGCGGGCCGGCTGCGCGACATCATCACGTACTACCCGAGCAGCGCCGACACCATCACGGCCGAGCTGTGCAGTCTGCTTCAGCTGCCGCCGCAGTGCGTGGCCATGGGCAACGGCTCGACCGAGCTCATCACCTGGATCGACCACCTGCTGGTCCGCGAGTCCCTCGCCGTGCCCGTCCCCACCTTCGGCCGCTGGACCGACCAGCCGATGGAGACCGGCAAGCGGGTCGACATGTTCCCGCTCCAGGAGTCCAGCGGCTTCGCCCTCGACCTCGCCCAGTACGCCGAGTTCATCCGGGCCCGCGGCACCCGCGTCGCCGTGATCTGCAACCCCAACAACCCCGACGGCGGCTTCCTGCACAAGCACGCCGTCGTGCAGTTCATGGACGCCATGGCCGACCTCGACCTGGTCGTCATCGACGAGTCGTTCCTGGAGTTCGCGGACGCCGAGGCCGAACCGTCCGTCGTCCAGGAGGCGATGCTGCGGCCCAACGTGGTCGTGCTGCGCAGCCTCGGCAAGAACTTCGGCCTGCACGGCATCCGCTTCGGCTACCTGGTCGCCAACCCGGCGCTCGCGGGCCGCATCCGCTCCATGCTCCCCAAGTGGAACCTCAACTCCTTCGCCGAGCACGTCGTCTTCATGCTGAAGGAGCACGGCGCCGAGTACGCGCAGAGCCTGACGCAGGTGCGCCGCGACCGTCTCGACATGGCCGGCCAGCTGTCCTCCCTGCCCGGGCTGACGGTCTACCCGTCGCAGGGCAACTTCCTCTTCGTGCGCCTCCCCGTGGGCGCCGAGGGCACGGTGGTCCGGGACCGGATGCTCACCGAGCACCGGATCCTGGTCCGCGAGTGCGGCAACAAGATCGGTTCGTCCAGCCGCTTCCTGCGTCTCGTGGTGCGCCCCCAGGTGGACGTGCGTCGCCTGGTGTCCGGCCTGGAACAGGTGCTCTACGGGACGTCCAGGAGGGGAGCCGCCGTACCCGAGCTGGGCAACGGGACCAGCTACAGCTCGGGTACGGCGGCCGTGGACCGGCTGGTGAGCGAGACGAACGGGTCGGGCATGCGGGGGCTCGCGGCCCAGGCGATGGGAACGGCCCCGGCGGCGCCGATGCCGGCGGCTGCTGCCGCGGCGGGGTCCGGGGGGCCCGGACTCGTCGCGGCTCCGGCTGCCGCGAGCACCGGGACGGGCGGCCAGGGCTTCTCCGCCCTGCCGACGCCCGCACCTGCTGCCGCGAGTACCGGGGTCGGCGGCGGGCCTGGACTGGCCCCCGCCCCCGCTCCGGCCACCGGCATCGGCATGCCGCTCCCCGCCGCCGCGTCCGCCGTACCGGCGGGTGCGGGCGGCGGGATGCCGATGCCGGCTGCGGCGCAGATGCCCCAGCCGCAGATGCCTCAGCCGCAGATGCCCCAACCGGTGGCGCAGCCCGCTCCCCAGCCGATGGCCGCCCCGGCACCGCCCCTGGCCCCCGTGGCCCAAGCCCCGGCGCCGGTCCCTGCTCCGGCGCCGGCCCCCGTCCCCGCGCCGTCGCCCATGGCCGCCCCGTTCACCGGCCCGACACCGCCCGGTGTCCCGGCCCGGGGCGGCCTGACGGCAGCGCAGGTACGGGGCACGAACGGACTGACACCGGCCCCGGCCACGGGCTGGCCGGCGGCCCAGAACTGGCCGAACGCGGCGGGGATGGGGCAGGCCGGGTAGTGCGGGCAGGCCGCATGGTCCGATGCGTGCGGGTGGGCGGGGCCGCGTCCGGGGATGCGGAGCCGCGCCCGGGGAGGGGAGCCCTGCCCAGGGCTGCGGGGCCGCGCGTACAGCACGACCCCGCGCCCACGGGAAGCCGCCCTGTGCCGGTCTGTCTCCGGCGCAGGGCCACCGGCGGGGTCAGTAGGCGACCGGCCAGCCGCTGCTCCAGTTCAGGAGGTTGATGCCGAGCTTGGGTGTGCCGTTCGCGTTGCCGTCGTAGTAGTGGTAGACGATCAGGTCGCCGTCGGTGTCCTTCAGGATCGACTGGCCGCCGGGACCGATGACGTTGCCGTGCGACTCGAGGACCGGTGTGCCGCCGTTGTTCATCAGGTCGACGCCGTTCTTGTCGCGGTAGGGCCCCGTGACACTGGAGGCACGCCCGACCTTCACCTTGTACGTCGAGCTGGTCCCGTTGCAGCAGGTGTCGTACGAGGCGAAGAGGTAGTAGTAGCCGCCCCGTTTGACGATGAAGGGCGCCTCGACCGCCTTGGTCCCGGTGGGGCGGGAGGCGAGCGAGTACCGGGTGGTGCTGGAGGAGAGCTGCTTCCCGGTGGACGGGTCGATCCGGATCATCTTGATACCGGTCGACCAACTGCCGAACGACAGCCACCACTTGCCGTCGTCGTCAACGAAAAGGTTCGGGTCGATGGCGTTGAAGTCGCTGGAGGTGTTCGAGGTGTAGACGGTTCCCTGGTCGGTCCAGCTGCCCGGCTGGCCGGTGCCGGAGGTCGCGAGGCCGATGGCGGAGGTCTTCGAGCCGAACGTCGAGACCGAGTAGTACATCAGGTACTTGCCGCCCTGGTAGGAGATGTCCGGCGCCCAGGCCTCCGGGACGGACGAATAGTTCCGCCACCAGCCGGGCCGGCTGGAGAAGGCGTCGGCACCGTTCCTGAAGGCGGTGCGGTCACCGCTGGTCTTGTTGGCGATGCCGCCGCCGGTGGCGTAGAGCAGGTACTGGCCGGACGAGGTGCGGATCATCGACGGGTCGTGGGTGACGACGTCCCCCGTGATCCGGCCGGGGTTGGGGTACGCCGACGCCGTGCCCGGGATCAGGGCGAGCAGGGCCGCTGCGGGGAGAGCGAGCAGGGCGGTGCGTCTGCGGAGGGTGCGCGGCGTACGGGGACTGCGGCTCATGTGGGTCCTCCTTGCGGTGGGGGTGACAAGGTCCGATATCTCGGACGGTGCTCGCAAGTTCGAACGGAACGTAGAATCGAACCGCTTGCGCGTCAATGGTTCGCGCGGCAACCACCAAGTGGAGAAGAGAAATTGGGGGCGGCCGGCGGTGCCGCCCCGGGCCCGGCCAAGCCCGTCCGTTCACGCGCTCATGGTGCCGCAGCCCTATCCCTCGATGTCGAGCGCGGTCCCGTACAGCCGGTCCACCTTCAGCCTGATGACGACGCGGCGCTCGTCGACGAGCTGCCGGAGGAAGGCTTCCTCGTCCTCCGGTTCGGCGCCCGCCGGGATCATCGCGAGCAGCTCCCGGCCGACCGAGTCGCCGGGGACCGCCGTGACCTCGGAGATCTCGGCCTCGCCCTCAGCGACGGCGAACGACCAGACGTCTTTGCCCTGCACGTGCAGGGCCGCACGCGGTTCGCGCCGCAGGTGCTTGAGCTTGACGCGGTCGGCCGTCGTGGAGAACCGCACCGTGCGGGACTCGGCGTCCCAGCTGTACAGCATGGTGGTCAGGTGGGGGTGGCCACTGCGCTTGACGGTGGCGAGCGTGCCGAACTGCTGCGCACCGAGCAGGTCGGAGAGGGCTGCGTCGGACAGGATGCGGGGGGCGGGTCTCTGAGTCATGTGATCGCCAACACCGTTGGCGGGCAGACTATTTCAGGTCGCCGGAACGAGCTGGGGACCTGCACTCGCCGCGCTGTTCGCCTCCGGACCGGCCGTGCCCGCCCGCAGCGGCATGGGCGGCCGGCTCGGCGACGACCGGGGCGACGGTGTCCGAGGCCTCCGTGCCGGGAGGGATACCCCGGCTGCACAGCCGGCCGACGGCAAGATGCCGGGCCGGGCGGGCGCCGCGGATGCGCCATTCCCGGCGGCCCGCAGGCCGTGGAAGCACGACACTGCAAGGAAGCGAGTGGCCCCACCAGGACCCGTAAATACCTGTCTCGTCAGATACTTGACGCCGCGGCATTTTGCCGAACTCACAGCGTGCCGACAGATTCCGCCTCTACTCTGCCGTGTCCATGACAGAAACCCCGAAGAAAGACCCCATGACCCCCGACACCCCCATCGGCCGCCGCACCGTCCTGCTCGCCACCGGCGCCACCGCCGCCGCACTGGCCGTGGGGGCTGCCGTCCCCTCGGCCGACCAGGGCTCACGTGAGACCGGCGCCACCGCCCCCGTCGCAGCGGCAGCCGTCTGCACCCTGACGAAGGAGCTGACCGAAGGCCCCTACTACCTCGACGGCCAGTACGTCCGTTCCGACATCCGCGAGGACAAGACGGGCATCCCCCTGAAGCTGACGCTGACGGTCGTCGACGACGACACGTGCGCCCCGCTCAAGAACGCCCTGGTGGAGCTCTGGCACGCCGACGCGCTCGGCGAGTACTCCGGCTTCGTGGGCGACAACGGCCACGACGAACCGGACAACGGCACGTTCCTGCGCGGCGGCGTCCTCACCGACGCACGCGGAGTCGCGGCGATCACCACGGTCTACCCCGGCTGGTACGTGGGCCGCTGCGTGCACATCCACGTCAAGGTCCACACCAACGTGACGCTGACCCCCGACGGCTCCTTCACCGGCGGTCGCGAACTCCACACCGGCCAGCTCTTCTTCACCGAGACGATCACGGCCAAGGTCGCGGCCCTGTCCACGTACAAGGTCAACACGGTCCGGCGCACCACCCTGGCCCAGGACTCGATCTACGACGACGGAGGCGCGTCCTCGGGCCTCCTCACCCTCACCCCGCTCGGCAGCACGACGTCCGCCGGCTACGCGGGCACGCTGACCCTCGGCGTGGAACAGGGCTGACGCCGGGCACACCCGGTGCGTACCCAGGGGGCCGCTCGCACACCGGGCGGCCCCCGCCCCTTCAGCCCCGCCCTGCCCCGCGCCTCACCGGCGTCCGCCGAACTCCCGTACCGGTCCATGTGGGCCCAGTGCGCCTCCCCCAGCTCCTCACGCAGCGGCAGGGATCCGGGCCGGTCGCGGTGGCAGCAGAAGAACTCCGTGCCACAGACTACTGTTGACCGTCCACCGACACCGACGTCACATCCAGGGGGACGAAAGACCGTGCGCAGCGCCGCCGTGACGCCCGAGGGTGATCGAATCCGCTGGGTAGAGCTGCCGGGGCGGGAGCCCGCGCGCGTCTACGTGCACGGGCTGGGGGCCACCTCGCCCGCCTACTTCACCGAAGTCGCGGTCGATCCGCGGCTGGCCGGACGCCGTTCGCTGCTGATCGACATGCTGGGCCACGGCATCAGCGACCGCCCGACGCACGTCGACTACACCCTGGAGTCCCACGCCGACGCGCTGGCCGGCGCCCTGACGGCAGCGGGCGTCCCGGCCGCCGAAGTGATCGCCCACAGCATGGGCGGCTCGGTGGCGATCGTCCTGGCGGCCCGCCATCCACAGCTGGTCTCCCGCCTGGTCCTGGTCGACGCGAACCTCGACCCGATCCCGCGCGAACCCGGCTCGTCGGGCAGCAGCGGCATCGCCTCCTACTCGGAGGAAGAGTTCCTGGCGGGCGGCTGGGCGGAGGTCCGCGACCGGGTCGGCCCGCACTGGTGGTCCACGATGCGCCTGGCCGGCCGCGAGGCCCTGCACCGCAGCGCGTGCCATCTCACCCGCGGGACGACCCCCACCATGCGGGAGCTGTTGCTGGAGCTGAAGATCCCCCGCACCTTCCTGCTTCCCGAGTCCGGCGGTCCGCTTCCCGGCACCGACGCCCTCATCGAGGCCGGAGTGTCCGTCGTCGCGATCCCGGACTGCGGCCACAACATCATGCTGGACAACCCGGAGGCCTTCGTGGAGGCCACGGCGGCGGCGCTCGCGCCCGGGGCCTGACCGGCGTTCGGCGTTCACCGACACGCCCGCTGCACCCCCTCGCCGCCTACGTACTGGCCGGGGCCGGTACACGCCGCTGAGGGGCGGCCCCCCGGACCACCGGCCCGGTGAGCCGCCCCTCGTTCACCCCGTCACGACGTCTTCGGGGGGCACTGCTTCCACGCCAGGTGGTACACCGTGCTGATGTCCCCGTCCGTGGAGTCCATCGTCATGAAGCTGACCTTGTCCGCCGACTGGGTGCCGGCGTTGACGCGGAGCTCGGTGTTGATGTTGAAGTTGCGCTGCACTCCGCAGGGCGCGTAGACCAGCTGGGCCCAGTCGGTCTCGTCCGTGGCCTGCCAGTTGTCGTTGAGGGGTCCGCTGAAGGGGTGGTTCTTGTACACCGTGCTGGGCGAGCCCTGGAAGTAGTACGAGGCCCGCTGGCTGGCACTCGCGCCCCGCTGGAGCGAGGCGAATCCGCGGTAGTCCGCGCTCGCGATGGCGTAGGTGAAGCCGCCGGGGACGTGGACCTTCAGGTTGAGCTGGCAGTTCCTGCGGAACGCGGTCGGGTCGGAGTTCCCGCCGGCCTGGGCGAGGTAGTCGCTGTAGGTCACCGTGAAGGCGGTGTTGTCCTCGGAGACGGCGACCGCTGCCGTGCCGGCCGGGCAACCGGAGCCGTTCACCGTGGCGACCTGGATGATGATCTTGTCCGGGGGCGGGTCGTCGAACCCGGAGGGCGAGGCGTGTGCGGGAAGTGCGCTGGTGAGCAGCGCGGCGATCGCGCCACTCAGGAGCAGGCCACCGGCCATGGTTCTCCCATTCCGTTCGTGGGGGGTGGATCGTGACAAGTACTGATCATGCGCATGTCAAAGACGAGACGCATGCACCCCCGACCTGTGACCATTCCATGAAGGGGATGTGAAGAGCGGGAGCGGTCGCATCGTACGCAGGGCGGCAGGGGCGGGCCAGATAGCTCTCCGGCCATTCACACTGGCGGGAATTCACCCGGGATGCCGGTGGGCGCATAGGGTGCCTTGCACCAGTGCGCCAGACCGAGGACATCCCGAGGACGGAATGAGGACCACGCACAGCTCCGCGCCCGGCGGCCGCCCCTCAGGGGTTCTCCCAGGCAGCCGGTTCCGCGGCCAGCCGCTCCACCGGCTCGGGCAGCGCCCCGGCCGCGAGGTCGGCGACCGTCACACCCTCCAGGATCCTGCGCACGTTGGCCCGCAGGGCGATCCACAGCGGCAGCAGCGGCTCGGCGGTGCCGGAGTAGGCGAGGCCGGTCGGCCGTTCGCCGCGCACCGAGACGATCGGCCCGTCCACGGCGCGGATCACGTCCGCGACCGTGATCTCCGCGGCCTCCCGGGCCAGCCGGTAGCCGCCGCCCCCGCCGCGCCGGCTGTCGACGACACCGCCCCGGCGCAGATCGCCGAGGATCCCCTCCAGGAACTTGTGGGGGATGTCCTGCGCGGTGGCGACGGCCTCCGCCTTGACCGACCCCTCCCCCTGCCGGACGGCCAGCTCCACGACCGCTCGTACCGCGTAGTCCGCACGTGCCGAGATCCTCATAGGACCATTGTCGCCGTCACCCTGTAGACATTGAGCACGTGCACCTCGCACCACAGCGAGCACACCCACCCGCACCACAGCGAGCGCACCCACCCGCGACACATCGAGCACACCACCCCGTACGACAAGCCCACGCACCTCGCACCACGTATCGCAAGGCACAACAGGAGGCGCTCCCTTGGAGCTCAGCAGGCGGACCTTCCACGCTCTGGCCGGCACGGCGGCGCTCGGCTTCGCGCTGACCGGCAGCGGGTCGCCGACCTCCGCCGATCCGGCACGTACCGCGCCCACCGGCCCGCCGCCCCCGGTGCCGGGCGCGGACGGCCGGCCGCACGAGATCGGCTTCGACCGGCACTCGCTGATCGTCGACGGCCGCCGCCTGGTGCTGTGGTCGGGCGAGATGCACCCCTTCCGGCTGCCCAGCCCGTCGCTGTGGCGGGACGTGCTGGAGAAGATGCGTGCGCACGGCTACAACGCCGTCAGCGTGTACGTCGCCTGGAACCACCACTCCCCCGCCCCCGGCCGCTACGACTTCACCGGCGTGCGCGACCTGGACCGGTTCCTGCGGACGGCCGCCGAGACGGGGATGTACGTCATCCTGCGGCCCGGTCCCTACATCAACGCGGAGGTCGACGCCGGCGGCTTCCCCGGCTGGCTGACCGCCACCGAGGGCCGGGCCCGGACCTCCGACCCTACCTATCTGCGCTATGTCGACGAGTGGCTGACCGCGGTCAACGCCATCGTGGCCAAGCGCCTGTTCACCCGGGGCACGGGCACGGTCCTGCTCTACCAGATCGAGAACGAGTACGACGCGCACGTCGACGAGCCGTCCGGGCGCGCCTACATGTCGTACCTGTACGAGAAGGTCCGCGCCGACGGCATCGACGTACCGCTGTTCCACAACGACAAGGGACGCAACGGCGCGTGGACAGCGGGGTCGTTCCGCACCGGCGGGGAGAAGGGCCGCTGGCTGTACGGGTTCGACGGCTACCCGGAGCCGGACCGGGTGCCGCCGGACTGGGGGACGTTCGGGACCGGCGGCAAGAAGGGCGGGGCGACGGCCAGTCCGCGCACCCCCGGGTTCGTGCCCGAGTTCGGCGGCGGCTGGTTCGACCCGTGGGGCGGGTCCACGTTCGACGGCAAGGGGTACGCCGAGGCCCGCCGGACCCGGGACGCGGCGTACGAGCGGCGCTTCTACCTCACCAACCTCGCCAACGGCATCACGCTGCACAACGTCTACATGACGTACGGCGGCACCTCCTGGGGCTGGCTGCCCGCGCCGGTCGTCTACACCTCGTACGACTACGGGGCGGCGTTCGACGAGGCCCGCAACGCCACGCCGAAGTCCGCCACGATGCACCAGATCGGGCAGTTGCTGCGGTCCGTGCCCGACTTCGCAAGGCTGCAGCGGGCGAAGACGGTGCGGGCGACCGACGAGCGGATCAAGGTCTACCACCTGACCAACCCCGACACCGGGGCCCACGTCTACGTCCTGCGCAACGACTCCGACGAGGCGGTCACCTCGACGCTGCCGGACGCCGGGATCGACGTGCCCGTCACCGTCCCGGCGCGGGACGCCAAGCTGATCGCCGCCGGGCTGCGGCTCGGGAAGCGGACCATGGTGCAGTCCACCGCGCAGCCCATGATGAGCCTGACCACCGGGCGGCAGGACATCGCGGTGTTCGCGGGGCGCTACGGCGACCTCGCGCAGGTCGTGCTGGAGTGCGCGGACGAGCCGACACCCATGCGGCTGGACCCGGAGCCGGCGTGGGCGTACAACCTCGGCAAGCTGAACGTCAGCGTTCCGCTGGGCGTCGGCGAGCTGAGCCGGGTGATGGTCGAGGGCGACGGCGTGGACACGCCGATGCTGCTGCTGTTCGCCGACGACACGACCTCCGTGCGGCTGTGGCCGTACGAGACCCCCTCGGGTCAGCTCCTCGTCTACGGCCCGGCGCTGCTGCGGTCGGCGACGCTGGAGGGGTCGACGGTCCACCTCACCGGCGACACCGTCGAGCGGACCGGCCTGGAGGTGTGGGGGCCGCGCGGGATCACCCATGTCACCTGGAACGGGCGGGCGGTGCCCACGCGGATCAGCGGCTCCGGCAGTCTCCTGGCGCTCCGGCCGCTGCCCGGTGTGACCCGGCCGGCCCTGCCCGCCCTCGGCGGCTGGCGGCGGCGGACCGAGAACCCGGAGGCCGACCCCGGCTTCGACGACTCCGGCTGGACGACGGCCGACCGCACGACGTCGTTCAGCTCGACGCCCGTGCCCGACGGGCAGCCCGTCCTGTTCGCCGACGACTACGGCTTCCACTACGGCGACGTCTGGTACCGCGGCGAATGGACCGGCGACGACGACATCGCGTCCGTGTCCCTCGCCTACAGCACGGGCACGCAGGGCCTGCTGATGGCCTGGCTGGACGGCGAGCCGCTGGGCACGCACCGGATGCCGGTGCCGGACAAGGAGCGGGCACGGCAGGGGACGTGGACCGCGAAGGCCCGCCTGGAGCTGCCGAAGAAGCTGCGGGAGACATTCCGTGAGAGCCGGGAGGAAAGCCAGGAGGAGGGCCGGGAGGAGAGCGGGAAGCAGCGGCACGTGCTGTCCGTGCTCGTGCGGCGCATGCAGCACGACATGGACGGCGAGGCGCGCGACACGCACAAGGCCGCGCGCGGTCTGACCGCCGTCACCTTCGAGGGCGACTCCCCCGAGGTGACGTGGCGTATCCAGGGCGCCGCCATGCCCGATCCGGTGCGCGGTCCGATGAACAACGGCGGGCTGCACGGGGAGCGCGAGGGCTGGCACCTGCCCGAGTACGACGACGGGGACTGGAAGGACGCCGGGCTTCCCCGGTCCGAGCGGCGGCAGGGCGTCAGCTGGTACCGGACGGACTTCCGGCTGGACGTCGACCCCGGCGTCGACGCCTCGGTCGGGCTCGTCCTCGACGACGACCCGGACCGTGCCTACCGCGTCCAGATCTTCCTCAACGGCTGGAACATGGGCCAGTACATCAACGACGTAGGCCCGCAGCACACCTTCGTGCTGCCGAACGGGATCCTGCGCACACGTGGTGCCAACACACTGGCGCTGGCGGTGCTGTCCGACGGAACCACACCGTCCGGGCCCGGGGACGTACGGCTGACGCTGCTGGGCGCGGCGGCCGGGGGGGTGCCCGTCGAACCGGTGTGACCGGATCGAGCCGTCCTCGCGCATTGCCTTCTGCGGCCCGCTGGTTCACCGTGTTGACCCTTCAGCGCTGCCGACAGGGAGGGGACCCTGGTGCTCAGACGGCGGTTCATCAGCGGATCAGCCGGTGTCGGGGCCGGTCTGGCACTGGCACTCGTCCCGTCGAGTGGCGGGCCGGTCGCGGCGGCGGCCGCCGGGGCGACCGGGGAGGCCCGTGCGTGGCAGGCCGTGCCGGCACCGGACGGCGCACCGGCAGCCCAGTTGCGGGACGTCGCCGCGGCCGGGGAGGGCCTGGCGTGGGCCGTGGGTGAGGAGGGCCGCGGCTCAGGCACCCTCGGCTCGCCACTGGCTCTGGTGTGGGACGGCACGGCTTGGGCGCGCACCGGCCTCACCCACCTGGGCTTCCGCGGCTACCTGCACTCGGTCGCCGGGACGTGCGCCCGCTCGGCGTGGGCGATCGGCACCGACACGGCCGGCAGCACGCACCTGCTCGCGTGGGACGGCGACACCTGGCGGGAGACCGACTTCCCCGGCCGGGGCCGGTCCGGCACCTCCCTCACGGACGTCGCGGTCGCCCCGGACGGCGGAGCCTGGTTCTCCGGGCGCACCTCCGACGGCCGGCTGCTCCTGCACCACGACGGCGGCGACTGGACCTGGCTCCCCGCACCGCCGAGCGCGCCCACCGTCACTCCCTCGGGTGTCCGGCTCACCCCGCGCGGCGACGTCTGGCTGTACGGCGTCGGCATCGTCGCCCGGTGGGACGGCTCCTGGACCGAACTGCCCGCCTACCAGGGCATCCGCGCGAGCATCACGGGACTGCTGCCGGTCGCCGACGACGACCTGTGGCTGGTCGGCTACGACTACGGGGTGGGCGGCCCGGTGGGCAAGCCGCCGGGCGTGCTGCTCCTGCACGGTGACGGCAGCACCTGGCAGGGCGTCACCAAACCGTTCGGCGTCGGCATGCTCAACGGGATCGTCGCCGACGCGCAGGGCCGTCCCGACCGGATCGCCGGCTGGGACTTCTGGGACCAGACCCGGGCCCACTACCTGCGCTGGGACGGCACGGCCTGGGTGAGCGAGCGGGGGCCGGTGGCTTCGACCCCCGTCGTGATGAACGCCCTGGCCGTGGTGCCGGGCTCGGGCGGTTACTGGGCGGTCGGGACGACTTCGACGTCGGCGTCCTCGGCCGCCCTGCTGCGCATCGAACGCTGACCGGGGCTGTCACGCCAGCCGGATCACGTTCCAGGACAGCGGCTCCAGGACGGCGCCGAGCCTGCCGTCCCGCAGGGCCGTGCCGTCGACCGGGTGGGGGGCGACCCGCTCGGGGGCGTCGAGGGTGTTGCGGGCGTCGGGGTCGGTGTCCGCGAGGGCGCTGTGCTCGACGACCCGCGTCAGGTCGAGGCCGCTCAGGGCGACTTCGAGGGGCAGGGCGTCGGTGCGGCTGCGGTTGACGGCGAAGACGGTGACGGTGCCGTCCTCGGCGCGCACGGCGGTGGCGTGCAGCAGGTCGGTCTCGCCGTACTTCTTCGTCGCGTACGTAGGGGAGTCCACGCGGACGTCGAGGACCTGGCCGCGGCCGTACTTGCTCGCCTGCGCGAACGGGAAGAACGTGGTCTGCCGCCAGGCCGGGCCGCCGGGTTCGGTCATGATCGGCGCGATGACGTTGACGAGCTGGGCGAGGCAGGCGACGGTGACGCGGTCGGCGTGCCGGAGCAGGGCGATGAGGAGCGAGCCGAAGACGACGGCGTCCATGACGCTGTAGTTGTCCTCCAGGAGGCGCGGGGCCTCGGCCCAGTCCCGCGCGCCGGACTCCTCGATGTCGTGCCACTGAGAGATGTACCAGACGTTCCACTCGTCGAAGGAGAGGTTGATCTTCTTCTTGGACTTCAGCTTCGCGCCGATGTGGTCGGCGGTGGCGACCACGTTCTCGATGAAGGACTCCATGTCGACGGCGGAGGCCAGGAAGGAGTCGACGTCGCCGTCCTCGGGCTGGTAGTAGGCGTGCAGGGAGATGTGGTCGACGAGGTCGTACGTCTCCTCCAGGACCGTCGCCTCCCACGCGGCGAAGGTCGGCATGGACTGGCCGGAGGAGCCGCAGGCGACGAGTTCGACGTCCGGGTCGATCTGGCGCATCGCGCGGGCGGTCTCGGCGGCGACCCTGCCGTACTCCAAGGCCGTCTTGTGGCCGGTCTGCCAGGGGCCGTCCATCTCGTTGCCCAGGCACCACAGCCTGATGCCGAAGGGGTCCTTGTCGCCGTGCGCCGCGCGGAGGTCGGACAGGGCCGTGCCGGCGGGGTGGTTGGCGTACTCCTGGAGTTCGAGGGCCTCGGCGACACCCCGGGTGCCGAGGTTGAGGGCCATCATGGGCTCGGCCTGGGGGCCGATCTTCTTCAGGAAGGCGATGTACTCGGAGAGGCCGAAGCGGTTGGTCTCGGTGGAGCGCCAGGCGAGGTCGAGGCGGCGGGGGCGGTCCTCGACCGGGCCGACCGAGTCCTCCCACTTGTAGCCGGAGACGAAGTTGCCGCCCGGGTAGCGGATGGCGGTGACGCCGAGTTCACGGACGAGTTCCAGGACGTCGGTGCGGATGCCGTCCTCGTCGGCGGCGGGATGGTCCGGTTCGAAGATGCCGGTGTAGACGCAGCGGCCGAGGTGTTCCACGAAGCTGCCGAAGAGGCGAGGGTTGACCTCGCCGACGGTGAACGCGGGGTCGAGGGTGAAGCGGGCCTTGTGCATGCTTGCCTTTCGAGGTTCAGTTGCGTCTGCGGGTGGGTGGGGGCCTGTCGCGCAGTTCCCCGCGCCCCTGAAGGAAGGGCGTTACTGCCCTGCCAAGCCCGTATGGGCCACGCCCGCCACTATCTGGCGCTGGAAGAACACGAACACGACGATCAACGGCAGGCCCGCCATCAGGCCGCCGGCCATGAGCTGGGCCCATTGGATGCCGTAGGAGTTCATGACGGTCGCGATGCCGTTCGGCATGGTCATCAGGTCGGGGTTGTTGGTCACCATGTAGGGCCAGAGGAAGTTGTTCCACGAGGCGATGAAGGTGAAGATGCCGACCGCGGCGAGGGAGGGGCGGGAGAGCGGGAGGACGATGGTGAAGAACACCCGCCAGCGGCCCGCGCCGTCGATGAACGCGGCCTCCTCCAGTTCCCGCGGGATCCCCTGGAAGAACTTGTAGAGGATGTAGACCATCGCGGCGGGCGCGCACTGCGGCAGGATCATGCCCCAGTACGTGTCGACCATCCCCATCTGCTGGACCGTGGTGAACAGCGGCACGCCGAGGACGGCGGGCGAGATCATCAGGCCCGCCATGACCAGGCTCAACAGGACGTTCTTGCCGCGGAACTCGGTGCGGGCGAAGCCGTAGCCGGCGAGGGCGCTCACCAGCAGGACGACGGAGGTCACACAGACCGAGACGACCAGGGAGTTCACGAACCAGTTGGTGATGTTGCCGGACTCGAACAGGGCCTTCCAGGCCTGGCCCGTCCACTCCTTCGGAAGCCAGTGCGCAGGGACCTCCACCGCCTCGGTCTCTGACTTGAGCGAGGTGAACAGGCCCCAGGCGAAGGGGGCGAGGAAGACGCCGGAGACGGCGGCGCCGAGGACGGTCAGGACGATCTGACTCGGGGTCCACGGCTTGCGGGGCTGTGCGACCGTGCTCATCGGGTGGTCTCCTTGACGTTGCGCAGCAGCCACATCCTGGCGAGGGCGACGGCCGCGATGATCACGAAGAAGATGACGGAGATCGCGGAGGCGTAGCCCACGCGGTAGCTGGTGAAGCCCTCTTCGAGGGTGTACTGCACGAAGGTGCGGGTCGATCCCTCGGGTCCGGGGAGGAAGTCCATCATCACGACGGCCTGGTCGAAGATCTGGAGCGAGGCGAGGACCTGGAGGGCGATGACCAGGCCGGTGATGGTGCGCAGCATGGGCAGGGTGATGTGGACCATGCGGTGCCAGGCGTTCGCGCCGTCCAGTCTGGCGGCCTCGTAGAGGTGGTCCGGGATGCCCTGGAGGGCGGCGAGGTAGAGCAGGAAGCTGAAGCCGACGGTCCACCACAGGGTGGTGATGACGATGGCGAGCATCGCGTAGGACTTGTCGGTCAGCCAGGGCGTCTCAAGGCCGAAGACGTGGTCGATCATCCCGGTGCCGGGGTTGAACAGCCATTGCCACAGGTTGGCCGCGACGGTGGACGGCAGCAGGAACGGGGCGAAGAAGCAGAGCCGCCACAGCCACTTGCCGCGTTCGATGTGGTGGGCGAGCATCGCGAGGAGGAAGGCGAGGACGGTGATGCAGGGGACGACCAGGAGCGTGAAGTACGCGCTGTGGCCGAGGGAGTCCCACACCAGGGGGTCGTCCAGGGCCTCGCGGTAGTTGTCGAGGCCGACGAAGCTCGCGCCCTCGCCGGTGATGTTGGCGTCGGTGAAGCTGAGGTAGACGCCGCGCAGCAGCGGCCAGATCACGAACACGGCGAAGAGCAGCAGGAACGGGGCGACGAACCAGCCGCCGTGCTGGAAGCCCTGGTTGCGGCGGAGGGTGGCGCTGCCGGCGGCGGTCCTCGCGCGTGCGGGCGCGGCGACGGTGTGGGCGCTGGTCGCCATCAGGCGGCACCTCCTCGTGCGGCGGTCTTGCCGTCCATGGGGTTCTTCGTGGCGAGGAGCTGGGTGAGTGCCTTCTTCATGCGGTCGGCCGCGGTCTCGGGCTGGGCGGAGCCCATCGTGGAGGAGACGACGACGGGGCCGACGCGCTGGGCGAGGATGCCGGTGGAGCCCGCGAACCACACCTTGGGCTCGGTGGCCTGGTGGTCCATGGCGGAGACGTACTCCCTCTGCGGGTCCAGCTTTTTGTACGCCGCGGTGGACAGGGTGGGGGTGTACGCGGGGATGTGGCCGCCGGCCGCCCACTGCCGGGCGTGCTGGACGACGTAGGCGGCGAGCCGGTGGGCCGCCTCGTTGGCGGCGCCGCCGCGGTCGGACTGGTGCGGCAGGACGAAGGAGTGGGACTCGGCGTGGGTGGCCTGCCTGCCGAAGACGGGCGGCAGGGGGGTCGCTCCGTAGTCGAGCTTCGCTCCGGAGTAGACCGGGACCGACCAGTTGCCCTCCCAGACGAAGGGGGAGCCGTTGATGAACTGTTCGGCGCTCGCGAGGCCGCCGAAGCCCGGGTCGGAGTACCCGTCGGTGACGTGCCGGCGCAGGAACTGGAGGACTTGGACGGCCTTGTCGGTGTCGAAGGTGACCTCGGTGTCGTCGGCGTTGAACCAGGTGCCGCCGAGCTGGGTGTAGAAGGCGACGAAGAACCACCACTGGAAGTTCTGGTCGGCGTTCCACATGCCGA
Organism: Streptomyces tibetensis; assembly: GCF_040647715.1. Taxonomy (GTDB): domain Bacteria; phylum Actinomycetota; class Actinomycetes; order Streptomycetales; family Streptomycetaceae; genus Streptomyces; species Streptomyces tibetensis_A. Next base: position 293,699 of record NZ_JBEZCR010000001.1, read on the forward strand.
TGGTCTGGAGCCCCTTCTTGGTGGCCCGCTTGGCCTCCTTCAGGACGTCGAACCACTCGTCGGTGGAGGTGACGGGCACGATCCGGCCGTCGTCGCCGAGGAGCCCGGCCTGCTTCAGGACGTCCTTGCGGTAGAAGCAGAGCTGGACGTGGATGTCGAGCGGGAGGGCGTAGAGCTTGCCGTCGATGACGCCGCGCTTCCACAGGGTGGGGTTGTAGTCCTGTTCCCGGACGCCGTACTTGGCGAGGAGGCCGAGGTCCCAGGGGTCGAGGAGGCGGCCGGGTGCGAAGCCGGTGACGCGGCCGAGGTGCATGACGCCGAGGTCGGGGGCACGGTTGCCCGCCGCCGCCATGGCGAGTTTGGTGTAGAAGGGGCTGCCCCACTGGAGGGTGGAGTCCTTGACGGCGATGTCCGGGTTGGCCTTACGGAAGGCGTCCAGCATCGCGATCATGTTGGAGCCGTCGCCGCCGCTGAAGAGGTTCCAGTAGCGCACCCGTGTGTCGGCGCCGGAGGCCAGTGCGTCGGCTCCGGTGCCGAGCGCGGCGAAGCCGAAGCTGCTCGCGACGAAGAGGCCGCCGAGCCCGCCGAGAAGCTGCCTGCGGTTCAGGTCAGGTCGTCCCATGCCCTGCCCTTACGATCGATGACGGAGGTGCGTTCGGTATTTCGGATAGCGCTCGTTACCTCGAACGGGACCGTAAATTTGAAGCGCTTGGACGTCAATGGGCCGTCCGGACTTCAGCAGGGACTTTTCCGGACACGAACGGTCGTTCCCCATGAAACATCGGACGTCGGATCGCATGACGCGCGCACTTTCGGGCGCGTAGTCTCGGATGCGCCGGCAGGCCTCGGCCGGCGCCGAGAAGGGGGAGCGATGGACATCGCGGGCGCGCGGGTCAGGGCCGCCCGAGTCACCGCCGCGCTCAGGCGCTCACGCAGTGGCTCAGCCATGCGCGGCCTGGCCGCCGAGCTCGCCACCGCGGTCCGTGAGAGACCCCGGCGTCCCACCGACGTACCGTCGCTGTGCCGGGCGCTGTGCGAGGAGATGAGCGCGCGGCGCGGCGGACGGCCCGTGGAGCTGCGGTTCGAGCGGTTTCCCGACGAGATAGAAGTGACCGGCCTGTGGGTGGAGTTCCAGGACTTCGACCTCGTCATCGTGGAGGAGCGGGCCGAGGCCGTGCAGCAGCTGGTCATCCTCGGGCACGAGCTGTGGCATCTGCACGCGGGGCACAGGCATCACCCCGGGGCGGGTGCGGCGGCGGCCCACGCGTTCGCCGACCGGCCGGAGTGGGAGGACGTCGCGCTGGCGGTGGCCGCCCGCCACGGCTCCCGGGAACGGGACGAGGCCGAGGCCGACGCCTTCGGGCACCGGCTGGCGGCGGGGTGCCGGGCGCTGCTGCCCGGCGGGCGCGAACCGGACGTGCCCCTCGAACCCGTGCAGCGGTCGCTGTACTACCGGGGGCCGCGAGGAGGTACGGCACCGTGACGACGGTGGCGCTCACCCCGGCCGAGTTCGTCAACCAGTTCTATCCGAACTTCTGGTGGATCCCCGCGGGGGTCCTGGCCGCCGCCCTGGCCATCAAGCTGCCGAGCATCATCCGGCTCTGGAAGGACCCGATGCTGCGCGCGGTCGGCGGGCTGCTGCTGCTCGCCTGCGCGGTGTTCGTCTTCGTGGCGCCGTCGACGATCGCGCGGGTCAACCGGCTCACCGGGGTGGCGAACTTCTCCGGCCCCTGGGTCTACTCGCTGCTCACCGCGTTCTGCGCCTTCTGCCTGCTGCTGATCATCTCCTGGCGCAACGGCCTGTCCGACCGCTCGGACCGCACCCGGCGCGCGATGCGCGGGGTCGTGGCGGTCTACTCGGGCGTGATCGTGGCGATGTGGGTGCTGTTCGCCCTCGCGGACGTGCCGGTGGAGCGGCTGCGGGATCTCGACACGTACTACGCGAACACCCCGTACATGCGCGAGGTGATCGTGCTGTACCTGCTCGCGCACACCGTGGCCGCGCTGGTCACCAACGGGCTGATCTGGAACTGGGTCCGCACCGACGGCCTCGACTCGCTGCTGCGCTGGGGGCTGAAGTTCCTCGGCGTGGGCTACGCGGCGCAGTTGCTGTTCGACGCGGCCAAGATCAGTGCTGTGGCGGCCCGTTGGGCCGGGCGGGACCTGGACTGGCTGAGCACGGCCGTCGCGCCGCCGCTCGCCTGTCTGTCCGCCGTGCTCATCGCGGTCGGCTTCATCCTCCCGCACGCCGGGCAGTACCTGCACGGCCGCTGGCACGTCCGGCTGGCCCTCCACGAACTGCGGCCGCTGTACCTGCTGATGCGAACGGTCAACGGCGAAGGGGTTCCGTTCCTGCTGCGCGCGACGCCGGAGCTGCGTCTGGTCCGCCGGGAGACGTTCATCCGCGACGTGCTGCTGCCGCTCGCCCGGCACATCGACGAGGACCGGCGCGAACGGTTCCACGACGCCGCCCTCACCCTCGGCCACCCGCCCGACCGGGCGAAGGCACTCGCCGCCACCGCGGCGATCCTGGACGCGGCCGACGCCAGGGACCGGGCACGGCAGGACGACGGCACCGGCGCGCGTGACACCACGGACCTGCTGCGCGAGATCGGCGCCGTGTCCCGGGCCCTGCGCCGCACGGAGGACCTCCGGGCGATCCGCGCCCTGGCACGGGACCACACGGACGGCAGGTCGCTCACCGGCTGACGCACGGAAGGTCCCGGGCACGATACGTGAAGGTACGGTGAGAGCCGTCCGGAACGAGGCCCGCATGGCTCGAAACCGCTATCGGCGCAGGGCTGTTGTGCGCCGCACGGTCACGGCCGGACGTCGGGGAATGCCCGCAGGGCAAAGGAGCCTTCATGGCTGAGTGCGAGGAGTCGCATGTCGCGTAGAGCTGTCGTCATCGGTGCGGGTCTGGCCGGAATGCTGGCCGGGGCAGCCCTGTCCGCCGTCGCGGACGAGGTGGTCGTGCTCGACCGCGACGATCTGCCCGAGGGGCCGGAGCACCGCAAGGGCCTGCCGCAGGGACGTCACGCGCATCTCCTCATGGCCGGCGGTCTGGCCTCCATGGAGGACCTGGTACCGGGCGTGAGCATGCGCAAGCACCTGCTCGCCGCCGGTGCGCACGAGATTCCGCTCGGCTCGGGCATGGTCGCCCTCACGCCCGAGGGCTGGCTGCGGCGCTGGCGCCACCCCGGGCCGCACATGCTGACCTGCACCCGGGCCCTGCTCGACTGGGCGGTGCGGGGCGCCGTGCTGGACAGCACCGCAGTGGTGATCCGCAAGGCGCGGGTGCTGGAGCTGACGGGGTCGCGGCAGTGTGTGACCGGGGTCCGCCTCTCGACCGATGCCGGAGAGGAGGAACTCGCCGCCGACTTCGTGGTGGACGCGAGCGGACGTGGCTCGCGGATCGTGACCTGGCTGGCGGGGCTGGGCGTCGACGACGTGCGCGAGAAGACGGTGGACGCCGGCCTGGTGAACGCCACCCGTCTCTACCGCACTCCCGAGGGGGCCGGGCGTTTCCCGCTGGCCATGGTGCAGGCCGACCCGTACCAGGGGCGGCCCGGCCGCAGCGGCATGGTGCTGCCGATCGAGGGCGACCGCTGGATGGTCAGCCTCGCCGGCACGCGGGGCGGCGGCGAACCGCCGTCCGACCCGGACGCGTTCCTCGGGTACACCCTGGACCTGCCCGACCCCATCGTGGGCCGGCTGATATCCGGCGCGGAACCGCTCACCGACGTCCATGTCAGCCGCAGCACCAGCAATCACCGCCGGTACCTGGAGAAGGTCCGCTCCTGGCCCGAGCGCCTCGTCGTCCTCGGTGACGCGCTGGCCACGTTCAACCCCGCGTACGGGCAGGGCATGTCGGTGGCCGCGCTGGGCGCGCGGGAGCTGGCCGGGGAGCTGCGGCGCTCCCCCTCCGGCCTCGGCGAGCCCGGGCTCGCCCGGCGGGTGCAGCGGCGGGCGGCGAGGCCGGTGGAGGCCGCGTGGACGATGGCGGTGAGCCAGGACGTCTGGTACCCCCGGACACGCGGGGGCTCGCCCGGCCTCGCCGACCGTCTGGTCACCGCCTACACCCGTCGCATGATGCGCACGGCGACCGGTTCGTACACGGCGGCGTCGGCACTGTGGGACGTGATGAGCATGACGACGGGACCGACGCGGCTGCTCCGGCCCTCGACGGTCCTGGCGACGCTGAGCGGACCGCCGTTGCCGGCGGCGGTGGGGGCGCCGCTGACGGAGGACGAACGGGCGGTCCTGCGGGCGCTGGACCGGACGGGGGGCTGAGACACCGAACCCGGGCGCCGGGCCGGACAGGACACAGGGACAAGGGCGTGCCGGGCCTCTGCCCCTGTCCCTGTCCCTCGTCAGCCGGCGAACGCGGGCTGGGGCAGTCCCTTGCCCGCTCCCGGCACCACGAACAGGGATCCCGCCAGTGCGGGCGGGTCGGTCAGCCCCACCCGGGCCGTCGTCACGTACAGGTCGGTCAGCCCGCCCCCGCCGAACGCACAGGCCGTCACCAGCGGCACCGGCAGCTCGACCACCCGGTCCAGCTCACCGTCGGGGGTGTACCGCCGCACCGCCGAGCCCTGCCACAGGGCGACCCACACGCACCCCTCGGCGTCCACGGTCAGCCCGTCCGGGAAGCCCGCGCCCTCCTCGATCTCGGCGAGGGTCCGCCGCCCGGAGATCCGCCCGTCCGCGTAGTCGAAGACGTCGACGCGCCTGGTCGGGGAGTCGGCGTAGTACATGAGGCGCCCGTCGGGGCTCCACCCCGTGCCGTTGCTGACGGCCACGTCGTCGAGCACGACCTCTGTCGTGCCGTCCCCGGTGAGGCGGGACAGCGTGCCGCCTCCGGGCGCCTCGTCGTAGCGCATCGTGCCCGCCCACAGCGCGCCGTCGGGCGCGACGGCGGCGTCGTTGGCGCGGCGGCCGGGGACCGGTTCGTGGTGGAGCCAGCGGAAGGTGCCGTCGGGGTCGAGGAGGCCGACGCCGTCACGCAGGTTCAGCACCAGTCCGCCGCCGGTGCGCGGCTTGACGGCGCCGATGTGCTGTTCCGTGCGGCGCAGGGTGCGGCGCCCGGTGGCCGGGTCGTAGGTGTGCAGGCGGCAGCCGAGGATGTCGATCCACAGCAGCCGGCCGGTCGCCGCGTCCCAGGTGGGTCCCTCGCCGAGTTCGGCCTCGGCGCGCACCGCGACCTCGTACGGCGTCGTCATGCCACGCTCCGGTGGCCGAGGTGCTCGGACAGCTCGGCGGCACCCTTGACGGCGAGCTGCTCCAGCTCGGCCCGGCGCTCCTCGCTCCAGCGGATCATGGGCACGGAGATCGACAGGGCGGCGACGACCTGCCCGGTGCGGTCGCGGACCGGCGCGGCCACGCAGGACACGTCCGGGTTGGACTCGCGGTTCTCCACGGCGAGGCCGCGCTCACGGATCTCGGCCAGGGCCTCGCGCAGGGCGGCCGGGTCGGTGATGCTGTTGGGGGTCATCGCGACCAGCTGGGCGCTGTCGGGGATACGCGCGGTGAGCTCGTGCTCCGGGAGGGAGGCCAGCAGCATCTTGCCGACGGAGGTGCAGTGGGCGGGCAGCCTGCGCCCGGCCGCCGACACCATCCGCACGGCGTGCGTGGAGTCGACCTTGGCGATGTAGATGACGTCCGTGTCCTCGAGGATCGCCACGTGCACGGTCTCGTCGCAGGTCTCGGCGACGGACCGGGCGACCTGCTGCCCCTCGGCCGCGAGGTCGAGCTGCTCGGAGTAGCGGGCACCGAGCTGGTACGGGCGCACGCCGAGCCGGTAGCGTCCGGGCTGGCCGGGCATGGGAACGATGTACTTCCGGGCGGCGAGCGTGGTGACCAGCTCGTGCACGGTGGTGCGTGGCAGCTGGAGCCGGCGCACGATGTCGGGGGCGGAGAGCGTCCCGTCCCCGTCGAGAAAGAGCTCGAGAATGTCGAGAGCCCGGGTCACGGCTGGTACGAGGCGTCCCACGACCGGCCCCCTCCCTATATATGTCTCAGGCGCCTGCGTTCCGGATCCCGGTGTTCGAGATATCAACAGGCGATCGGCATGACGAACACAGGCTAGCCATAGAGGTAGGTCCGGGCAATGGGCGGAGTCCGGCCGAGCGGAAACCCACGAGCGCCCCACGTGCACGTGGTGTGCACATTAAAGTGCCGTGTGCGGCACGTCACAGGTGTCGCAGAGGTGGGGGGTTTCTGTGCGCGACATGACCATGGGCTCGAACGTGTCCTTAACGGCCCTGAGCGAGAACGTCGGCTCCGCGATCGTGAGTCTGGGATGGTCCAGCCCGACCGGCGAGGGCGACGCCGACGTGTCCGTCCTGCTGCTGAACGGCGACGGCAAGGTACGCAGCGACGCCGACTTCTACTTCTACAACAACCCGGTGGCCGCCGACGGCAGCGTGCAGTTGCTCGGCAAGGAGCCGACCGGGGACGGCAGCGAGGACCGGATCAGCTTCGATCTCACCGCGGTTCCGGCAGAGGTCGAGCGGATCGTCGTCGCCGCGAGCCGCTACGAGGGGGCGCGCTTCGGCGAACTTGACGATCTGAAGGTGACGCTGGCCGACGCGGGCGGTGAGAGCCTCCTCCGGTTCGTCATCGAGGACGCCGGCCAGGTCAGCGCGATCATCTTCGGTGAGCTGTACCGGCGGGGCGAGGAGTGGAAGTTCCGGGCCGTCGGTCAGGGCTACGAGAGCGGGCTGGCGGGGCTGGCGACGGACTTCGGCGTCGACATCGAGGACGACGAGACCGAGGGCGAAGAGACCGAGGCGACGACGGAGGCGGCCGAGGAGCCGCCCGCCGGCACCGCCGGCTCTCCACCGTCGGCGACCCTAGAGGCCGTCCCCGCCCCGCGCCCACCGGCCGAGGAGGTGACCGCGTCGCAGAAGCGGACAGCCCGGCCCCGGACAACGAAGAAGAAGGTCACACCGCCCAGGCCGCCCGCCAGGAGCCTCGCGGAGAACGAGTCCTGGAGGCAAGCCCGCCTCTTTCCGGTGTCTGCCCTGAAGAACGACCGGGACCGGGAGACGCGGGCCACGTCGGTGCTGCTGTCGGTGATGGCCCAGGTGCCCCGGTTCGGCAGACGCATCACCGCTCCCTTCGGCGCTCCGTCCGGCCGGATGGAGACGTTCACCGAAGTCTCCCTGCCGCACGGCGACACGCCCCGTCGCCCGGACGGGGTGATCCGCGTCGAGCGCGCCGGCAAACTGTGGACGGCACTCGTCGAGACCAAGACCAACGGCAACCCCCTCAAGTCCGACCAGGTGCAGGCCTACATGGACATCGCGGCCCGGCGTGGCTACGAGGCTGTGATCACCTTGTCGAACGATGTCGCGCTCGAGGGCAGCCCGCTGGTCGACGTGAAGATCGACCGGCGTCGCAAGCACCAGGTGGCGCTCTGGCACCTGTCGTGGGCAGAAGTGGCCCACCAGGCCCAGATGCTCATCCGGCACGAGGGCGTGGGCAACGCGGCGCGCACCTGGTTGCTCCAGGATCTGCTGCACTACCTCCAGCACGACAACTCCGGCTGTCACGGCTTCCAGAACATGGGCGCGGCCTGGGTCCCGGTACGCAACGGGATCAATGACGAGACCCTCTGTCACGGCGATCCGCGCGCCCTGGAGGTCGTGGAGAGCTGGGAGCGGCTCATCCGGCAGGTGTGCCTGCGGCTCGGGGGCGAGCTCGGGCAGAAGGTGCTGCCCGCCCAGCGCACCCGGCGGGGCACCGATCCCGGGGCCCGCCGCGCCCGCCTGGCCGACCAGCTGTGCGTGGAAGGCCGGCTACAGGCGGAGTTGCGGGTCGAGGGGGCGCCCGGCCTGCTCACCATCAGCGCCGATCTGCGGACCGCCAAGCTGCGCACGTCGGTGGAGATCCCGGCACCCGAGCAGGGCTACCCCCTCACCTGGGCCAAGCGTCTGGTCCGCCGCCTCGCCGAGGCACCGGCGGACCTGCACGTGGAGACCCTGGTGGAGGGCGGGACGGGCGGCCCGCGGGGCACGCTGGAGCGGCTGCGCCCCGAACCCGCGGACCTGCTCCCGAAGGACGGCTCGACCCGCATCACCGGATTCCGCCTGTCCCTCTTCAAGGGCATGGGGAGCGGCCGCGGGAGCGCCGAGTCCGGCTTCATCCGCAGCGTCGACGACGCCGTGCACCGCTTCTACACCTCCGTGGTGGTGCACCTGGACCCTCCGGCTTCCGGGCGTTCCGCGGGCAGGGAGCGGGCCACGGTGTGACGCGAGGCTGCGGTGGTCGTCGCCCCCGCGCGGCGGTGGTCGTCGCCGGGTGAGCCGGCCGCTCACCTCCGCCCCCGCTTCGCCCCCAGCTCCCCTCTCAACCGCTGTGCCCGCAGCACCAGTTCCAGTTCGAAGCGGCGGTCCGGGTCGTCTATCTCGTCGCCCCACAGTTCGCGGATCTGGCGCAGGCGGTAGCGGACCGTCTGGGGGTGGACGCCGAGGCGGGTGGCTACCTCGGGGGCGCCGCCTCGGGTTTCCAGCCAGGCCAGGAGGGTTTCGGCGAGGCGGCGGCCGTGCGTGGGGCCGCAGTGGGTCAGGGGGGCCAGGCACCTGAGGGCCAGGTCGTCGATGAGTTCCTCGGGCTGGAGGAGGACCAGGGCCTCGGTGTGTTCGGTGCAGTGGAGCACCTCTCCGGAGGGCAGGAGGTTCCGTTCCATCAGACGGACCGCCGCCTCCGCCCAGCGCAGCGACTTCGCCGCGTCGGTGAGCGGGACCGGTGGGCCGATCGCGCCGGACCAGCCGGCCAGGGCCCGGTGCAGGAGCTCGGGGCGGCCCGCGGCGTCCGGCTCGGGCACCACCATGCGCGGCTGCTCGTACTCCATGTCGAGCAGCACGCCCTGGCCGACCGCGGGGGCCATCGCCTCCCTGGCCGGACGGAGCAGCACGCCGACCGCGACCTTGGCCGGTAAGGGCCAGCCGATGCGGGCGGCGCGTTCGGTCAGGGCCTCGGCGGGGTCGCCGCGGTGGTGCTCGGCGAGGAGCAGCTCCATCAGGCGGCGCTGCAGCCGCAGGCGTTCGCCGGCCTGGCGGGCGGCGGCCTCGGCGTAGCCGCGTACGGACTGGTCGACCAGGCCGTCCAGGTACTCGTAGCCCGCGTCGACGAGTTCGTACATCGCCGGGGGCGGGATCTCCACGCGCTGGCCGATGTCGGCGAAGCGCCGCCAGGCCAGCCGTACGCCCATGCGGTAGATGGCCTGGAGGGAGTCGAGGGAGCGGCCGTCTCTGCCCTCGCCCCGGCCGAAGTCCTGGAAGACGCCGGGCGGGACGGTCGGGCGTCCCTCCGAGTGCTCCAGGTGCTGCACGAACACCTCGATGGCGCGGCGGATGCCGACCAGGGCCATCGGCTCGCCGGAGTCGTCGAGGACCACGGGCAGATGCGGGTACTCGCGCTGGATCTCACGGAGGATCTCCTCGGCGAGTGCGGGCGCCTCGGCCATGGCGATGGCGGCGAACCGGCGCACCTGGAAGCGCGGTACGTCGTGCCAGGCCGAGAGCGTCGTGACGGCTGCGGTACGGGCGGCCGTCATCGTCAACTCCCCTGACCGGCTTGCTCGTACGTGATGAGAGGGGTGTTCGGCTGGTCGGGTGTGGCTTCGAGCAGCGCGACCACGCCCAGCGCGGCGCCCACGGCGAGGGCGGCGGCGAGCGCGACGGTCAGCGCGGCAGCGAGCAGTCTGGACATCGCAGGGTCAGCCTCTCTGTCCGGATTCGCCCGGAGATCGTCCGGAGGTTGCCCCACCCCGGCACCCCGTCCCTGCCTGTCGCGCCCAGTCTCGACAAGCATTGACACCCCGTCAAGAGCGGCCTACGGTTCCCGGCCCAGCCGCACGTGCGCATCCCGCCGCCGTGCCGGCCCTCTCGTACGTCGAGCCGTCCCAAGCCACTGGAGTGCCCGGATGCGCCGTACAACCTCTCCCTTTTCCCTGGTCCTGCTGGGTCTCGGCACGTTCCTGCTGGTGCTGGCGCCGCTGCTCGCCTGGTACGTGGAACCGCGTGCCGCGGTGAACCCGATCGACATCGACACCACCGCCGTCTACACCGGCCGGGGCAGCGTCTTCGACACCGACCGGATCGAGACGGTGTCCGACCGGAAGATCACCGTGACCCAGCGCGTGCGGGGCGACGTCGAGGACAGCGAACGCAGCGGCAACGCCATCTGGGACGTGACGACCACGGTCGACACCGACAAGTCCCTGCCGGCCGCCGATCCGCACGACGCGCTGGACTTCGTGCCGCACCGCTGGGTGATGGACCGGAAGACCACGCGGCCGGTGCACTGCTGCGGGGAGAAGCCGTACATCGAGGGCGAGGCGTATCTGAAGTTCCCCTTCGACGTGCAGAAACGCTCCTACCAGTGGTGGGACAACACCCTCGGCGACACGGTCGTGCTGCGCTACCGGGGCACGGCGAGGATCCAGGGCTACACCGGCTACAAGTTCACCGGCTCGGTGCCGCCGACGCGGACCGGCACGCGCCTGGTGCCCGGCAGCCTCGTCGACCAGCCGAACCGGCCGCAGGTGCAGGCCGAGGAGTGGTACTCCAACCATGGCTTCGAGCTGGTGGTGGACCAGGCGACGGGACGCGTGATCTACGCGCAGACCGGCCCCCGCCGGACCCTGCGGGCACCGGGCGGGAAGAAGGACGCGGCGGTGCTGCTGGACAGCCGGAAGGTCTCGTTCACCACCGGGACGCAGAAGGAAGCGGTCCGGCAGGCGAAGCGGGACAGCGGGCAGCTGCGGCTGGTGGGCACGACGCTGCCGATCGGGGCCGCGGCGGCCGGCTTCGTGCTCGCGGTGGTGGGGGGCGTTCTCGTGGCGCGTGGGCGGAAGGAGCCGGAGAACCCCGTTCCGGCGGAAAGGCCCGATACGCCCCAGCCCACCCTCACGAAGTGATGTTCCGTCAGCTTCAACAAAGCCCGAAATTGTCACGTCGGTGAGTAGCCGTGGCGAACGTCCGGGCGAAAACTGTCCAACCCCACCCGAGCACATCCCGTCCACACTCCCCTCCCAGGAAGAGCTCAGGCTCCCCACGGGCCGACCCCTCCGTGACGACCACACCCCCACGATTTCCCCACGCTGAGTTCCGCACCCCGAGACGAGTTGGAGCACCCATGCCCCAGCACGTACCGTCCATGCTGCACGCCGCGTCCCCCAGCGCGCAGCACCCCCCGGCGCTCCCCCCACATCCGCGCCGGATCGTCTTCCTCGCCCATCGTGATCTGGACAATCCGTCCGCCGGCGGCTCCGAGCTGCTGGTCGACCGGCTCGCCGACGGCCTGACCCGCCTGGGCCACGAGGTGACCCTGCTGTGCGGGGGGCCCGCGGCCCTGCGCGACTATCGCGTCGTGTCCGCGGGCGGCCCGTACGGGCACTACCTGCGCGCGAGATCGGCCTTCACGCGCCGGGTCGGCGACTGCGATCTGCTGGTGGAGGTGTGCAACGGCATGCCGTACCTGGCGCCGTTGTGGCACCGGGGGCCCACCCTGTGTCTGGTCAACCACGTGCACACGGATCTGTGGACGATGCGCTTCGGCGGGCCGCTGGCACCGGCGGCACGGATCGGCCGAAGACTCGAGCACTGGGCCCTGGCGGGGGCGCAGCAGCGCAACCTGCTCGTCGCCGTGTCCTCCTCGACCGCCCACGCGTTGCGGGCCATCGGGGTCGAGCGGGAGCGGATCAGGGTCGTGCACAACGGGGTCGAGGAGCCGGGCCCGATGGCCGAGCGCTCCGCCGAGCCGCTGTTCGTCGCCGTCGGGCGGCTGGTCGAGTACAAGCGGGTCGATCTGCTGCTGCGGCTCTGGGAGCGGGTGCGGCCGGTGACAGGCGGCCGGCTGGTGATCGTCGGTGACGGGCCCGAGCGGGAGCGTCTGGAGCGGCTCGCCGGTCCGGGTGTGGAGTTCACCGGGTATGTGACGGAGGCCGAGAAGCACCGACTGCTGTGCGCGGCCTGGCTGTTGCTCCATCCCTCGGCGGTGGAGGGGTGGGGTCTCGTCGTGACGGAGGCCGCGGCCCGCCAGACGCCGAGTGTGGCCTTCGACGTGCCGGGGCTCAAGGACTCCGTGGTGGACGGCGAGACCGGCGTTCTCGCGCGCGGTGAGTCCTCGTTCGCCGCGGCGTGGTGTGCGCTGGCCCTGTCCGGGCGGCAGCGGGAGCTGATGGGCAAGGCGGCCCAGGAGCGTGCGGCGCGGTTCCGGTGGGACCGGACGGTGCGGCAGTTCCGGGTGGTGGCCGCGGAGGCGGTGAGGGGCTGGGCTCCGTGAGGCGGCTCACGGTCCGTCGTGGCCCGTCGCGCCCACGCGGCCCAGCCGCACATGTCGCAGCCCCGCACCCCCAGGCTCCGTTGAAGGACCCCTCGTTCCGGCGATCCCTTGCCCTGTTCCGTGCCTTCCTCCACGAGCAGGACGATCCCGAGAGCTGTTACTCGTTGCTCGCGCGCGACGCCGTGGACCAGGTCGAGGCCTACGACGGTCCGGTCGCGGGACGTACCGTCGTCGATGTCGGGGGCGGCAGCGGGTACTTCACCGAGGAGTTCCGGCGTCGCGGGGCGAACGCGTTCCTCTTCGAGCCCGACCCGGCGGAGCTCGGCGGGAAACCCCCTGCCGCGGCGGTCGTCGCCGACGGGTACCTGCTGCCGCTGCGGGACGGCGTCGCGGACGTCACCTTCTCCTCCAACGTGCTGGAGCACGTGGCCGATCCGGAGACGTTCCTCAGTGAGCTGGCCCGGGTGACGCGGCCGGGCGGGCTGATCTACGTGTCGTTCACCAACTGGCTGTCGCCGTGGGGCGGGCACGAGTGGGCCCCGTGGCACTGGTTCGGTGCCGAGCGGGCCCGGGCCCGCTATCTGCGGCGGACGGGCAGGCCCCCCAAGCACACGCTGGGCGAGAACCTGTTCGCGGTGCACATCGGCTCCACCCTGAGGCAGGTGCGCTCCCGGGACGACGTCAGGATCGTCTCGGCGCGTTCCCGCTACTGGCCGTTCCTCGCGGAGACCGTCGTCAAGGCGCCCGGCATCCGTGAGTTCGCCACCTGGAACCTCCTCCTCATTCTGCGGCGGTGTCCTCCATGACAACCACGGTCCAGGCTCCCCCTCCGGCAGCCGTCCCCACCACCGCGACCACCGCGGGCCCGCCCGAAGGCCCGCGGTCGCGACGCTGGCTGCCGGCCTTCTGGGCCGTGGTGTTCGTGTTGTTCCTCGCGGTGCAGCCGGGGCGGCAGACCTTCGACACCAAGCTCGGGGTCACAGTCGATCCGGGGCAGTTCCTCGCCGATCTGGGCCAGTTGTGGCACGACCGGGCCGGGTCCGGCGGGATCCAGGACCAGTACGTCGGCTATCTGTGGCCGATGCTGCCGTTCTACTGGCTGTGCGACCTCGTACGGCTGCCGGTGTGGCTGGCGGAGCGGCTGTGGCTGTCTCTGATCGTGTCCGTCGCCTTCTGGGGTGCGTTGCGGCTGGCGGAGCGGCTGCGGGTGGGCAGCGGGGCGTCCCGGCTCCTGGCGGCCGTGGCCTATGCGCTGTGGCCGGTGTTCACCACTGTCATCGGGTCGACGTCGGCCGCCGCGCTGCCCGGGGCGTTCCTGCCGTGGGTGCTGCTGCCGCTGACGGGCGAGCGGTACGCCGCCCGGGTCGCGGCCCTGCGGTCGGCGCTGCTCGTGCCGTTCATGGGCGGGGTGAACGCGTCGGCGACGCTGGCCTCCCTGCTGCCGGTCGGGTTGTATCTGCTGTCCCGGCCACCCGGCCCCCGGCAGCGCAAGCTGATCGCCTGGTGGACGCCGGCCGTGCTCGTGGTGACCGCCTGGTGGTGGGTGCCGCTGCTGCTGCTCGGGGTCTACGGCGAGAACTTCCTCCCCTATATAGAGACCGCGCGGACGACCACGGACACCATGTCGGCGACCGAGGCGCTGCGCGGCGCCGGGAACTGGGTCGCCTATCTGCACCTGGGTGAGGCGTGGCTGCCGGCCGGCTGGGCCGTGGCGTCCTCCGTCGTGGTGATCCTCTGCTCGGCGCTCGCGGCCGGGCTCGGGCTCGCCGGTCTGGCCCGGCGGGACATGCCCGAGCGGCGGTGGCTGGTGCTGACGGTGCTGGTGGCGGCGCTGGTGCTGCTCGCCGGGTACGGCGGGGCGTTCGGGGCGCCGTTCCACGGGGTGGTGCAGGGCTGGCTGGACGGGTGGTTGTCGCCGTTCCGGAACATCTACAAGTTCCAGACGGGTGTGGCCCTGGCGCTCGTGCTGGGGCTGGCGCATCTGGTGGGGGTGGCCGCCGAGCCGCGCGGGGCCCGGCGGGTGCGCGGGCGGCGTTTCGCCCCGCTGGCCGCGGCCGTGCTGATCCTGCCCGGGCTGCTGTGGCCGTACCTCAACGGCTCGATCCTCAGCCCGGGTTCGTTCCGGAAGCTCCCCACCTATTGGCAGGCCACGGCCGACTGGCTGGAGAAGTACTCGCCCGACTCGCGTGCCCTGGTCGTCCCGGCGACCGCGCACGGCCTCTACACCTGGGGCTCCCCCGTCGACCAGCCGCTCGACGTGCTCGCCGAGTCGCGGTGGGCGCAGCGCGACTACGTGCCGTTCGGCACCCCCGGCAACCGGCGGGCGATGGACGCCGTCGAGCAGGCGCTGCTGTCCGGGGCCGAAGTCCCGGGCTTGGCCGACTACTTGAGCAGGGCCGGGCTGTACTTCGTCGTCGTCCGCAACGACCTCGACCCGGACCAGATCGGCTACGTGCCCACCCCGACCGTCAAGCGCACCCTGGAGCAGTCGGGGTACGAGCGGGTGACGGGGCTCGGGCCGGTGATGACCGGCGGCCGGATCGCGCAGGACGCGCCGCTCCAGGTGGAGGGGCTGTATCCGCGGCAGCGGGCCGTGGAGATCTACCGGCCGACGGGTGAGGACGTGGTCCGGCCGGGGCAGGCCGGTCTCGCCCCGGTCTCCGACACGGCCGTGGTGTCCGGCGGGCCCGAGGCGCTGCTGCCGCTGGCGGAGCGGCTGCGCGGGCGGGCGACCGTCCTGACCGGCGACAACCACCCGGGGCTCGGCACCCCGGCCGTGCAGGTGCTGGGAGACGGGCTGCGGCGGGCGGACACGCGGTTCGGTCTGGTCAACGCCGGTACGTCGTACACGTACACGCGCGACGAGCGCAACGCGCCGGACGCCCTTCAGGACGCGGGTGAGAAGCCGCGGCAGATCCTGCCCGCCGAGGGCGCCGACCACCAGACGGTGGCCGAACTGCGGGGCGCCCGCTCGCTGTCGGCGTCCTCGTACGGCAACTGGCTGTTCCATCTGCCGCAGTACGACCCGGTGAACGCCTTCGACGGCAACCCGGACACCGCGTGGGCGGAGGGCGCGCCGGACACGCCGGACGGGCAATGGCTGCGCATCGGCTTCACCGGCCGCTACGACATGCCGTCGTCCTTCGAGGTCACGCCGCTGCCGCAGGAGAGCGTGCGGGCGGCGGCGACGAAGGTGCGGGTGGAGACCGAGAAGGGCGAGCGGACGAGCTTCCTCCAGCCGAACGGTACGACCCAGCGGGTCAGGGCGCCCGAGGGCGCGACGGGTTGGATGAAGCTGACGATCCTCGACTCCGTGCAGCGCAGGGCCGGGCTGACCGGCGCGGGTTTCTCCGAGATCGATCTGCCGGACGTGCAGGTGACCCGGCTGCTGCGGCTCCCTGCGGACGCCGAGGACGCCACGTCGGCCGCGACCGTCGTCTCCCTGCACCGGGCCTCCGACCCCACGGGCCTGTCCGCGACCGGCACCGAGGCGGGCCTGCACCGCCGCTTCACCACCCCGGCCGCCGGGACGTACGAGGTGAAGGCGAGCGCGGTGCCCGTGCCGGGCACGGAACTCGACGAACTGCTCTACGAGGTCGCGCCCGGGCAGCAGTCCCGAATCGTCGCCACCGCCGACTCCACGGCGAGCCTCGGTGCGGGCCTCGCGGCACGCAACCTCACCGACGGCGACCTGACGACGGCGTGGATCGCGGGTGACCGCCCGACGATCCACCTGCGCTGGGAGGGCAAGCAGCCGGTCGGCGAACTGGTCCTGGCCCCCGCGGGCGGTCTGTCGGCCCGCGCGTCCGAGGTGCACATCAGCTCCCCGGACGGCGCTGCCGTCGCCGGCGCCGACAAGAACGGCTGGGTCCGCTTCCCGCCGATCACCACCGACCGGCTCGACATCACGGTCACCGAGACGGCCCCCCTGACCCTGCACAACCCGGTCGCCGACGAGGACCTGCGCCTCCCGGTGGGCCTCACGGAGGCGTACGTCCCGTCCCTCGACCAGTACCGCACCCCCCAGCCCGACGGCACCCGGAAGTTCTCCCTGCCCTGCGGCAAGGGCCCGGTGGTGGCGCTGGACGGCGAGCTGTACGAGACGGGCGCGAAGGGGACCGTGCGGGACCTGGTGGAGCGGCGGGGCGTGGAGGTGACGCTCTGCCAGGAGGGCCGGGACGACACCGAGGTGCGGCTGGACACCGGTGAGCACCGCCTGGAGGGCGGCGACGCGGGGCCGCTCGCGCTCACGGACGTGACCCTGACCCGCGGCACGGTCCCCGAGGCCGCGGCGGCCGGGCGTGACCTGCGGATCCGGGACTGGCTGGGCGACCGGCGCAAGGTGACGGTCGGCTCGGGCGGGGCCTCGTACCTGACGACGTACGAGAACTTCAACGACGGCTGGCGGGCCACGTTGAACGGCAAGGAGCTGACCCCGGTGCGGCTGGACGGCTGGCAGCAGGGCTGGCGGGTCCCGGCCGGGGCGGGTGGCGAGGTCACGCTGTCCTACGAGCCGGCCACGACCTATGACGCCGCCCTGATCGGCAGTGGTGTCGGCATCGCGGTCCTGCTGGGCCTCGCGCTGTGGCGCCGCCGGGACCCCAACCCCGACGCCCCGCAGCCGGTTCCGCCGCCGCCCGGGCTGTGGCTCGGCACGGTGGCGCTGACGCTGGTCGGGGCTGCGATCGCGGGCTGGTTCGCGCTGCTGGTCCCGGCCCTGGCCCTGCTCGCCGCGCGGCGCCACGCCCTGCTGGTGCCGATCGCCTTCGCCGCCCTGGCCGGGGCCGGGATCGTCGCGGCGTTCGGGGCCGGGGAGCCGGTGGGCGCGGGCGAGGGGGCGTTCGGGCACCTGGCCCAACTGCTGGCGCTGATCGGCCTGTTCGCGGGGCTGGTGAGCCTGAGTGAAGGGCCGCCTCCCGCGCAGGCGCCTACGCAGCGGTTGCCGAGGACGGACGCCGGGGAGGGCAAGACCGTATGACGGCACCGGTACGCATCCCGTTCCCGGTGGTGGACGAGGTGTCCCGGCACTGCCTCCAGGAGGCGGAGCCGGAGACGGTCCACATCGAGGTGCACCTTCCGGGCACCCTCGACCAGGGGCGTCTGCGCAAGGCGTTCCTGGAGGCCCTGCACCGGCATCCGCGGATCCTGATGCGGGAGGCACGGGGGCCCTGGTACCGGCGGCGGTACGAGTGGGAGCTGACACCGGAGCCCGATGTGGAGGTGGTGACCTTCGCCCCGCCGGGTCCACGCGCCCTGCGGGACGCCAGGACCCGGGCCCTCACCGACGCCCCGCCGTTGTCGCTGTCCCCGCCGATCCGGCTGGAGGTGGTGGACTCGGTCCTGCTGCTCACCATCAACCACACCGCCCTGGACGGCCCGGCCTGCCTCCGGGTCCTGGCCACGGCCGCCGAGCTGTACGGGGGCCGGGACAACTCCCCGGCGGCGCCCCCGACCCGCCCCGCCGAGCCCCGGCGGGAGGCTCCGGACACCCCGGGCGGCTGGTCGCCCCCGGCGCGGGTGGCCCACGGCAGGCCCGAGCCCTCTCCCGGCAACGGCGTGCTCGTGACCGAGCTGCCCCTCCCGCACCGTCCCAAGGGCTCCCCGTACACCGTCAACGACCAGCTGATGGTGACCACGGCCCTGACCATCGCCCACTGGAACCGGGAACACGGCGCGCGCCCCCGGCCCCTGCGCATCACCATGCCGGTGGACGACCGGCCCCGCGACACCACGATGCCCATCGGCAACGGCACCCGCCTGGTGGAAGTCCCTTACGCGCCGGGGGAACTGGACGTCACCGACATGCCGGCCCTGCTGCGCCGCACCGCGGAGCGGACCCGGGCCCTCAAGTCCCTCCCCCGCCCCCAACTCGGCCACGGGGCCGCCCTTCTGACCGCGCCCTGGGCGCCCGTCGGGGCCCGCGCGGCCGTCACCCGCACCCTGCGCAGGGCAGCCGCGCCCTGGACGTCGACGACCCTGCTCAGCAACATCGGCCGGATCCCGTACCCGTTGGACTTCGGGGAGGAGGCGGGCCGGGCGCACGCCGTCTGGTTCTCCGCCCCGGCCCGGATGCCGCGCGGCCTGACGGTGACTACCGCCTCCACGGCCGGCCGTCTCCACCTGGCCCTGCGCTGGTCGAAGGCCCTGCTCGGCAGCGGTGACGGCGCCCATCTCCGCGACCTCTTCGAGCACTACCTGCACACCACGGAGGTGACCCCGTGACGACCCGGGCCACCACCGGCGCCCCACCGCGCGACCTGCGCGACTTCTACGAGAACCCCGCCGTGCCGGTCGCCTCCGGCACCCCGCGCAGCCTCCGCCAGGCCCGCATGCTGGCCCGGGCCCTCGGACCGGCGGCCGGGGCCCCCCGGACCGTCCTCGACATCGGCTGCGGGGACGGCACCGCCGCCGCCACCGCCGCCCCGCTCCTGCCCGGCCACCGGGTCATCGGCGTCGACTGGTCCCAGGACGCCCTGCGCCGCGCCCGCACCCGCATCCCGTACGCGGTCCGCGGTGAACTGACCGGCGGCGGGCTGCCGTTCGCGTCCGGGTCGGCCGACGCGGTGCTGTTCAGCGAGGTCGTCGAGCACCTCGTCGACCCGGACGCGGCCCTCGACGAGATCCGGCGGATCCTGCGCCCCGGCGGGCATCTGATGCTGTCCACACCGAACCTGGCCGCCTGGTACAACCGCGGCCTGCTGCTGGCCGGGGTACAGCCGGTGTTCTCGGAGGTCAGCCTGCGCGGCATCCACGGCCGCCCGGGCAAGGAGGTCGTGGGACATCTGCGGCTGTACACCGCCCGCGCACTGAAGGAGTTCGTCGCCGCGTCCGGGTTCACCGTCGTACGGCTCGAAGGGGCCCCCTTCCACGGCGTGCCGCGCCCGCTGCGGCCGCTGGACCGGCTGGCCTGCGCCCGGCCGCAGCTCGCGTCGATCCTGCTGCTGCACGCCAGGAGGACGTAGCCCATGTGGTGGGGAGTGGCCGCCGCCCTGCTGGCGAACACCCTGTACAGCCTGGGCTTCGTGCTGGAGAAACGGGCGCTCACCGCCCTGCCCGAGGTGACGATCCGACAGCCCGCCCGGCTGCTGCGCCTCGTCGTCGGCAGCCCCCTGTGGATCGGCGGGTCCCTGGCCCTCGCGGCCGGTTTCGCCGCGCAGCTCGTCGTCTACCGCACCCTGCCGATCGCCGCCGCGCAGGGCATCTTCGTCTCCGGCCTGGTGCTGCTGGTGCTGCTGTCGGCGCGGCTGCTCGGCGAGGAGACGTCCGGCCGGGAGCGGTACGCACTGGGCGCGATCCTGCTGGCGCTGCTGATGGTGGTGCTGTCACTGCGGGAGGGAGCGGACACCGTCAGCCAGGACGCGCCCTACCCGCTGATCCTGCTGGTGTGCGTGCCGTCGCTGGCGGCCGGGGTGTGGCTGTACGGCTCCGCCGAGCGGCGCACCCGCAACCGGCACCGCCGCCCGACGACCGGCGTCGAGTACGGGGTGGCGGTGGGCCTGCTGTACGGGGTCAGCTCGCTGGCCATCAAGGGTGTCTCCAGCCGTCTGACGACCGACGGGATCGGCGGTGCCGTCCTGGACCTGCTGAGCTCCCCGTACCCCTACCTCCTGGCCTTCACCGGTGTGTTCGGCCTGGTGATGTCGCAGGCGGCGCTGCAGCGCTGCCGGGCCTCGCTGATCGTGCCGGTGTGCACGACCGTGACGTCCCTGTTCACGGCGGTGCTCGGCACGCTGTCGTTCGGCGAGGCCCTGCCGGACGAGCCGCTGCGCCTCGCGCTGCGGGTGGCGGGCACGGCCCTGGCGGTGGCCGTGCTGCTGACCATGCCGAAGCACGACGCTTCTCCTCAACCCTCCCCACCCGCCAAGGAGCTGACCTCACCGTGAAGCCCGACGACCCGCTGCTGAAGATCCTCGCCTGCCCGATCGACAAGGGCCCGCTGCACCTGCTGGCCGAGGAGGCCGGGCAGGAGGAGGCGCTGTACAACCCGCGCCTGCACCGCCGGTACCCGATCACCGACGGCATTCCGCAGCTGTTGCCGTCCTCGGGCGAGCAGGTGCCGGACGACGAGCACGAGGAACTCCTCAAGAGGATGGCCCGGTGACCAGCCTGGCGGCCCGCGTCGCCCCTCTGCTGCCCACCCGCCTGGTGGCCGCGACGGCCCGGGCGCTCTACCCGCGGTTCGAACCGGAGCTGGCCCGGCTCGCGGAACTCTGCCCGCCCCGCTGCGGCACGGCGGTGGACGTCGGCGGCTGGTACGGGCCCTGGACGCACCGCCTGTCTCGACTCGCCGAGCACGTCGTGACGATCGAGCCGGTGCCCCACCTGGCCCGGCTGCTGACCGCCGCCGCGCCGTCCAACGTCCGCGTGGTCCGTGCGGCGGCCTCGGACCGGCCGGGCATCGCCCGCCTGTGGCTGCCGCCGGACGACTCGGGCGACCGGGGCGTGTCCTCGCTGGTCCGGCGCGACATCCACGGCCGCGCGCTGGACGTCCCGTGCGTCACGCTGGACGAGCTGGGGCTGCGCGACGTCGGCTTCATCAAGATCGACGTGGACGGCAACGAGCCCGCGGTGCTGCGCGGGGCGACGGGCCTGCTGGCCCGGGACCGGCCGGCCCTGTTCGTGGAGCTGGAGTCCCGCATCCAGCCGATCGCGCCGGTGGTCACCTACCTGGCCCAGCTCGGCTACGACGGCTGGGTCCTGCCCCGCGACACCTGGGTGCCGCTCGCGAAGTTCCCGCTGGAGGACCACCAGGCCCGTGCGTCCTACGTCGTCTCCCACGGCCTGCTCCGCCGCGTCCTGCCGTCCCCGCTCCTGCGCGGCCCGCGCTACGTCAACTCCGTGCTGTTCCTGCCCGACGGCCGCCGCCCCGGCAAGGCACCGGTGGGCGACGATGGGTCCCATGCCCTCCGGAAAACCCCCCGCTAGCCCCTTCACCCCGCTCGACTTCCAGCTGGTGCTGCTGCGCCGCATGGCCGACCACAACCCCGGGCTGGTGGAGGACGCCCGCCACGAGCTGGGGGTGTCGATCGCCGACATGCGCGAGGCGAACAGGCGCTGGCAGGCGATGGTCCGCTCCCCGCGCTCCCGCGCGCCCCTCTCCCGCTATCGCCAGGTGCTGGGCGAGCCCGAGTCCCGGACGCCGCGCCGGATCGGCGACCTCGACTGCGAAGCCTGGCTGTGGCCGGTACCCCTGTGGCCCTCGTTGCGCTTCGAGGTGCTGACCGCCCCGAACCGCGCGGTGTGGAACGAGTGGCTGGTCCGCGCGCCGGGCGCGAAGAGCCCGGAGCTGCGCACCCTGGACGACCTCACCCCCTGGTCCTGCACGGTCGACGAGGCGGCCCGTGCCTTCGCCCCGGCCCGTCCCCTGGAGGGCACGGCCCCGACCCGGTGGGGACTGGCGTTCACCGCGCCGGACGCCCACGGGGTGCGGCGGGAGGCCGTCGCGGAGTTCACCTGGGGGCTGGTGCAGCGGGTGGCGGTCACCGGCGCTCAGGGCTGAGGGGCCTCGACCCGGTCCAGGGCCGGGAGGAATTGGTCGTAGAAGGCGGTCTTGAGGTGCAGGGCCCGTTCCTCGGTCTCCCGGAAGGCGTCGGCTCCGCCCTGCCGGGCGAGGAGGTCGCTGATCCGGGTGGCCAGGCGGTCGGAGTGGGTGGCCGACAGCAGGGACACGGAGGTGAGGGGGTGGGCCTTGGCGTCGTGGACGTAGTGCGGGTAGTAGAAGCGGGAGCGGTTGCGGCCGTCCTCGCCCGCCAGCACCGGTTCCATGCGCCGCCACAGGTGCTCGTACTCGACGGACACCAGGACCTCGCCCCAGAACCGCAGGAACGTCAGCAGCCGCAGGTCGGCGTCGTCCTGGCCGCCGGCGTCGGCGATCAGCGCGAAGGCGTCGTCGATGGCCCTCCGGGTGGCCTCGGTCGGACGGGAGGCGACCAGCTCCTCGCGGGTGATGCCCAGCTGGAGCAGGTCCTCCTTCATGTCCTCGCGGTGCGAGCGGGTGTGGCCGCGGCCGTCCGGGTACTCCTCGCGCAGGATGGCCCGGGCGATCCGCAGGCCCGCCTCGTCCGACAGCAGGTCGATCGCCAGGTCGTAGGAGGGTGTGAAGGCCAGGGAGACGAAGCGCCGCTGGAGCAGCAGCGCGGCGAAGCCGGCCTCCGTCAGGCCTCCGGTGCCGGCCAGCACGGGATGCTGCCGGAACCGCTCGATCAGGGCGTCCTCGAACGCGTCCAGGTCTCTCATGTGCGTACCCCTTTCCACGGGTCGCGGGTGTGCCGACGGTTCACCGGCCGGTGTCGACGGACCTGCGCCAGTCGTCCAGATCCACGTCGCGGCCGATGCGCCACAGCGTGTCCAGTTCCTCCTGGATCTCCCCGCCCATCACGGTGTCACTGCCCTCGATCTCCAACTGGGTCGAATCGATGGCGAGTTGGCCGTGCAGGAAGGAGCTGACCAGGTAGTGCTCGTCGGCCTTGTAGACGGCGATCGACGGCAGCGCCTGGTAGACACGCACCTGCAGCCGCGCCCGGTCGCCGTCGCGCACGCCCTGGAAGAGGGAGGCGAGGGTCGACAGGCAGCGGGCGACACCGGCCTGGACGTCCTCCTCCAGGGCCGGGTCCCGCAGACCGCGCAGTGCCTCGTTGCGCAGGTCCGCGACCGGGGAGGACGGGTGCAGCAGCAGGATCCGTACCTGGACCCGGCGGTCGGCGATGGCGTGTTTCAGCGCCGACTCGAAGCGGTGCACGTTGGGGATCCAGGTCTGCAGGATGACGACCTCGCGCTCGGCGCCGTCGAGGAAGCCCTCGAAGGCCTCCTCGGGGAAGCGCCGGTGCACCCGCACCACACCGCCGTAGCGCTTGCGCTTGAGGTCCCGTGCGATGGCGTCGATGTCCAGCTTGGACAGCTGGGTGCTGATGTTGTCCAGCGCCTTCAGCCGGTCGAGCTCGAACAGCAGGAACAGCGTGACCGTGCTGAGGGTCAGCAGCGTGAGTTTCGGAACGGTGTCGCTCGCCAGACCGTCGAACAGGTCCAGCTGGTCGGCGAGGGTGACGGCGATGCCGACGGAGGCGGTGAGGAACAGCACGATGCGCTCGGCCCAAAAGCGAAAGGTGCTCCCCATGCCCACTCCCCCGTGCGGCTCGACAGCGTCGGCGATGACCGTACATCGTGACTTTGGGCCAAGTGGGCGATATTCGCCAGCAGTTCGTCCGGATACGTGGTTTCTAGGCCGGGTCCGTGCGCGGGGTCTTCGCCGGTACGCACCGCCAGGCTAGGGCCGCCGCCGTCAGATAAGCGAGGGCGCCGATGCCCATGCTTGTCCGGATCCCTGCCCCGTAGTTCGCGGCCGAGGCGAGCAGACTGCCGCCGAGCGCGACGCCGGTGGCGCTGCCGACCTGGCGGGTGGTGTTGAACAGGGCGGAGGCGGCTCCCGAGTAGGCCGGGGGTGCGGCGCCCATGACGGTGGCGGTCGAGCCGGTGAGGGCGAAGGACGTGCCGAAGCCGGCCGCCATCATCGGGAGCACCAGGAGCCCGTAGGCGGGGTCGGAGCCCGCCGCGGCCCAGCCGGCCAGCCCCAGCGCGGCCAGGAGCATGCCCGACACGACCAGGGGGCGGTCGCCGGTACGGCGGGACAGCCGGCCGGACAGGACCGAGGCGAACATGGTCATGGCCACCGCCGGGAACAGCGCGAGGCCGGTGCCGAGGGCGCTGTAGCCGCGCTGGTGCTGGAACTCCAGGCTGGCGGTGAACACCATGCCGTAGAAGCCGAAGTTGAACAGCAGGCCGATGACGGCCCCGCCGCTCATGGTGCGTGAGCGCAGCAGGCCCAGCGGGAGGGCCGGGGACCGGGCCAGCCGCTCGCGCAGGGCGAAGGCCGCGGCGGTCAGGACGGCCAGACCGAGCCCGGCGAGGACGGCAGGGTCGGCCCAGCCGCGCCGCCCGGCCTCGTTGAGGGCCGCGGTCAGCAGGGCCACCGCCGCGACGACCGCGACCTGCGCGGGCCAGTCCAGGGCCCGGTCGGCGCGCCGGGGCGAGCGGGCCACGTGCCGCAGGGTCAGCGCCAGGCAGGCGGCGCCGACGGGCAGGTTGACGAGGAACACCCAGCGCCAGCCCACCGTGGAGACGAGCAGCCCGCCCAGCAGCGGCCCGGCGGAGGCCGCGATGCCCGCCATCGAGCCCCACAGCCCGAAGGCCCGCGAGCGTGCGTCCGGCTGCGGGTAGGACTGCTGGAGCAGGGCCAGCGAGCCCGGCACGATCAGCGCCGCACCGAGCCCCTCCACCAGCCTGGCCACCACCAGGAAGGCGGCACCGGGCGCGAGCGCGCAGGCCGCGGAGGACGCGGTGAACACCGCCACGCCCCAGCAGAAGACCCGCCGGTTGCCCAGCCGGTCCCCCAGCGCCCCGCCCGTCAGCAGGAACCCGGCGAAGACCAGCGTGTACCCGTCGGTGATCCACTGGATGCCGGTCAGCGAGGCCGACAGCTCCCGCCCGATCACCGGCACGGCGACGTTGATGACCGTCACGTCGAGGATCACCATGAAGTACCCGGCGCACACCGCCAGCAGCGGCGCCCAGGCCTGTCGCTCGGAGGGCATGGCCTTACCACTACACCAAAAGCCGCATCACGGGACGCAGGGACGCCAGGGGGGCGTATGCCCCGCGTGCCGTGCTCAGCCGGCGGCGCGGCATCACGGGACGCAGGGACGCCAGGGGGGCGTATGCCCCGCGTGCCGTGCTCAGCCGGCGGCGCGGCATCACGGGACGCCGGGGGACGTATGCCCCCGTGCCGTGCTCAGCCGGCGGCGGCCAGTACCGCCTGCACGACCCTCGGCAGCGAGTCCGGGTGCAGACCCAGGAACAGGTTCGGCTCGATCAGCTCCAGCTCCATCACGCACGGCTCGCCGTCCGGCCCGGTGACGAGGTCCACGCGCGCGTACAGCAGCTCCGCGTCCCCGGGCACGGCGGCCAGCGCCCGCTCGGCGACGGTCAGTTCGGCCGCGGTGGGCTCCCAGGGGCGCAGGTCGGGGTGGGCGACCTTGTCGGCGTCGTACGGGGTGCCCGGGGCGAGCACGGCGCCCTTGACGCTGGCGTGCAGCAGCCGCCCGCCGAAGAACTGCAGGGCCCGCTCGCCGTGGGTGTCGATGCCGCTCAGGTAGGGCTGCACCATGACGGTGAACCCCTCGCGGTGCATGCGCTCGATCTGCCGTACGGCGGCGTCCCGCTCCCCGGCCGGGTAGCGGGCGGCGTACCGGGCGCCGGCCCCGGAGGCGGGCTTCACGACGTACTCGCGGTCGGCGGGCAGGGCGACGGGGTCGCCGGGTGCGAAGTACCGGGTGGGCACTGCGGGCACTCCGGCCTCGGCGAGCTGCCCGAGGTAGCGCTTGTCGGCGTTCCACCGCACGACACCGACCGGATTGGCGAGCCGCGTCGCCTTCGCGCACCGCTCCGCCCACGCCGTGAACTCCCCGGCGCGCCAGCTGTAGTCCCACGTGGAGCGGAGGAGGGCGAGATCGAACCCGGCCCAGTCCACGCCCGGGTCGTCCCAGGCGACGGCCACGGCATCGGCCCCGGCTTCCCGCAGCGCGTCCACCAGCACCGGCAGGTCCCGGTCCTTGTGCTGCTCGGCGCGGGGGTCGTAGGTGACGACGGCGATGCGCGGGGTGCCGGCCACGGCGACTGCCTCCTCGTGCGGACGATGTACGGACGACGTAGGGACGACATCCGGACGACACGGACGACGTACGGACGAGCGACTCGATGTCCGTCGCAGGCTAACAATCCCGCCCGGAACCGCGACACCCCGTTTGACCTTCACCTTCGGTGAAGCCCCAGCATCGGTGGCGGAACGGACGAGCTCACAGGACGCGAGGACGGCGGGGAGACGTATGGCCATGCTCACGATCGGCGCGTTCGCGAAGGCGAGCCGGCTCTCGCCGAAGGCACTGCGCCTGTACGACGAGCTGGACCTGCTGCGGCCCGCCCGCGTGGACCCGGAGACCGGATACCGGTACTACGCGGCGGGGCAGCTGGAGCGGGCCCGGCTGGTGGCGTGGCTGCGGCGGCTGGGCATGCCGCTGGCCGAGATCCGCCGGGTGTGTCTCCTGCACGACCGCGCCCCGTCGGCCGCCGCCCTCGAGATCCGTGCCTACTGGGCGCGCGTCGAGGCGGAGACGGCGGTCCGGCGGGACCTCGCCGCGTTCCTGGTCGATCACCTGAGGACGGGCCCGGACGGGTCCGGGAAGGACACCGCCATGCTGGAACTGCACTACTGCGCCCACTCGGACACCGGCCGCGTGCGCCCCACCAACCAGGACACCGCCTACGCGGGCGTCCGGCTGCTCGCCGTGGCCGACGGCTTCGGACCGGCGGGCGCACCCGCCAGCGGTGCCGCCGTGGAGGCGCTGCGCGTCCTGGACACGGACGAGGTCCCCGCCGGTGGCGTCCTCGACATCCTGGAGGACGCGGTACGGGGCGCCGAACAGGCCGTGCGGGACGTCGCCGACGGCTCCGACGACGTCGGCACGACCCTGACGGCCCTGCTGTGGACGGGCTCGCGTCTGGCGCTGGTGCACATCGGCGACTCCCGCGCCTATCTGCTGCGCGACGGCGAACTGTTCCGCATCACCCACGACCACACGCTGGTCCAGTCGATGGTCGACGAGGGCCGGCTGACACCCGAGGAGGCGGCGTCCCACCCCGAGCGCGCCCTGCTCCTGAAGGCCCTCACCGGCGGCGGGTCCCCGACGGCCCCGGACCTCCGCCTGCACGACGCCCGCCCCGGCGACCGGTACCTGCTGTGCTCGGACGGCCTGTCGGGCGTCGTCCCCGACACCCGCGTCCGGCAGCTCCTCGCCTCGCCCGCCTCCCCCGACGAGGCGGTGCGGGCCCTGGTCGAAGCGGCGAACGCGGCAGGCGGCCCGGACAACGTCAGTTGTGTGGTGGCGGAGGTGGTGGAGACCGCGGTCGGCGCCGGCGTCTGATGCGGCACCAGGCCCCGCGTCTGCGGGCTGATCCGAACAGCACACCTAGCCCTCCTCCGGCTCCCAGTCCAGCAGCCGCACCTTCGCCACCGTGCGGACGTGGCGCCGCATGGCCGTCGCCGCCTGGCGGGGCTGCCCGGAGGCGATCGCGTCCAGGATCGCCCGGTGCTGGGAGAGGGAGCGGGACGGGCGGCCGGGCTGACGCAGCGACTCGGTGCGGCTCTCGGCGATCTGCTCGGCGATGGAGCGCATGAACTCGGCGAGCAGACTGCTGTGGGCCGCCGCCGTCACGGCCGCGTGGAACAGCCGGTCGCCCTCGACGCCATGGCCGCCCGCCTCGATCTCCTCGGTCATCAGGGCGAGCGCCGAGCGCATCGCCGCCAGGTCGTCGGCGGTGCGCCGCTCCGCGGCCAGCTCCGCGAGCTTCGTCTCCAGCGCCTCCCGGGCCTCCAGGACGTCGGGCAGGCGCCGGCGGCGTTCGACCATGTGCTCGACCGGTTCGGTGTCGAGGCTGTCCCGCACGAGGTAGGTGCCCCCGCCGTGCCGGGCCTCCACCAGGCCCTGGACCTCCAGCACCACGATGGCCTGCTTCACCGAGGCCCGGCTGACCCCGAGCCGCTGGGCCAGATCCCGCTCGGGCGGCAGCCGGTCCCCGGCCTTCAGACCGCCCTCGGCGACGTACTGGCGCAGCCGCTCCAGCACCTGTTCGTACAGGCGCTGTCTGGTCATGGGGCGCAGGGCGTCGGTCACGGGATCCCCCTCTCGCGGGGAGCGTAACACCGGGCCTTCACAGTGGCGGAGTGGCTGAGCCAATTTCGGCACGACCTCTTGACGTGCGCCCGGCCCGCGCCCACGCTGTTCGATCAACGCACCTCGAGTGGCTCAGCCACTCGACCACTACAGGTACCAGCCGATCCGGGGCCCAACGACGGGAGCCCGTATGTCCCCCGAACTCATCTCGATCCTCGTCCTCGTCGTGGTGTTCGTCATCGCCACCACCCGTTCCGTCAACATGGGCGCGCTCGCCTTCGCCGCCGCGTTCGCCGTCGGGGGACTGGTCGCGGACCTCGACGCCGACGGCATCTTCGCCGGGTTCCCCGGCGACCTGTTCGTCGTCCTGGTGGGCGTCACGTACCTCTTCGCGATCGCCCGCGCCAACGGCACCACCGACTGGCTGGTGCACGCCGCCGTCCGGCTCGTGCGGGGGCGGGTGGCGCTGATCCCCTGGGTGATGTTCGCCCTGACCGGTGCGCTCACGGCCATCGGCGCGGTCAGCCCGGCCGCGGTCGCGATCGTCGCGCCCATCGCCCTCAGCTTCGCCGCGCGTTACCGCATCAGCCCGCTGCTGATGGGCGCGATGGTCGTCCACGGCGCCCAGGCCGGCGGCTTCTCCCCGATCAGCATCTACGGCTCGATCGTCAACGGCATCGTCGAACGCGAGAAGCTCCCCGGCGACGAGGTGGTGCTGTTCCTGGCGTCCCTCGCGGCGAACCTGGTCATCGCGGCGGTGGTGTTCGTGGTGTGCGGAGGGCTGAAACTGTGGTCGCGGGGCGCGGTGACCGGAAGCGACGGCACCGACGGCAGCCCTGCCTCAGCCGCGAGCAGGCCCGGCGCCGCAACGGGCGATCTCGCCCCCGCCGCGGGCGAACGTGCCGCTGGGGCGGCACGGGTGGGTGATGGGGGTACCCCCTGCTCGAGCGAAGCCGTGAGCTTGGGAGAGGCACCTGGCACCGCCCGGCTGCGGACCCACCCCGCCCCAGCCACTCCCACCCCGAGCCCGCGGGAAACCCGCCTCACACCGGCCCGTACAGCCACCCTGACCTCCCTCCTCGCCCTGGTCGTCGCCGTCCTCGTCCTCGACCTGGACGCCGGACTGACTGCCATCACCCTCGCCGTCATCCTCAGCACCGCCTGGCCGGACGACAGCCGCAAGGCGACCGGCCAGATCGCCTGGCCCACCGTCCTCCTCATCTGCGGTGTCCTCACCTACGTCGGCGTCCTCGACGAGATGGGCACCATCACGTGGGCCGGCGAAGGAGTCGGCGGCATCGGCGTCCCCCTGCTCGCGGCCCTCCTGCTCTGCTACATCGGCGCCCTGGTCTCGGCCTTCGCCTCCTCCGTGGGGATCATGGGCGCCCTGATCCCGCTGGCCGTGCCGTTCCTGGAGCGGGGCGAGATCGGCGCGATCGGCATGGTCGCCGCGCTCGCCGTGTCGGCGACCGTCGTGGACGTGAGCCCGTTCTCCACGAACGGCGCCCTCGTCCTGGCCGCCGCCCCGGACGTGGACCGAGAGCGTTTCTTCCGGCAGCTGATGGTGTACGGAGGGATTGTGGTGGCGGTCGTACCGGCGGCGGCCTGGCTGGTGATGGTCGTCCCCGGCTGGGGATGACCCGGCCGGGCCGACCCACCGCCCACGGACAACAGCAGGCAACAGTCAAGGAGATGTGACGCGTGCCCCCTCTCTTCCCGGCCCTGACCGACAGTCCGGCCGACCGTCCGGCCCTCCGGTTCGGCGAGCGCTCCCTCACCTACGCGCAGCTCGCCGCCGCGGCCGGAGCGCTCACGGGCCGCATCGGCGGAGCCACGCGGGTCGCCGTCTGGGCGACGCCCACGCTGGAGACGGCCGTCGCCGTGGTCGCCGCGCTCCTGGCCGGAGTCCCGGCCGTGCCGCTGAACCCCAAGTCCGGCGAGAAGGAACTCGGGCACATCCTGTCCGACAGCGCCCCCGACCTGGTGCTCGCGGCGCCCGACGACCAACTCCCCGCTCCCCTGCGCAACCTCACCCGCGTGGACGTCGACGTGCACGCCACCGGCCCGGCCCCCGATGACCGCGCCGCGGACAACGCCCCGGCCCTGATCGTCTACACCTCCGGCACCACCGGCCCGCCCAAGGGCGCCGTCCTGCCGCGCCGGGCCGTGGCGAGCACCCTGGACGCCCTGGCCGACGCCTGGCAGTGGACCGGCGACGACGTACTCGTCCACGGACTGCCGCTGTTCCACGTGCACGGCCTGGTCCTGGGCATCCTCGGCCCGCTGCGGCGCGGCGGTTCGGTGCGCCACCTGGGCCGCTTCACCACCCAGGGCGTCGCCCGCGAGCTGAACACCGGCGCGACCATGCTGTTCGGCGTGCCGACGATGTACCACCGCATCGCGGAGGCCGTGACGAGCGACCCGGAACTGGTGAAGGCACTGACCGGGGCGCGGCTGCTGGTCTCCGGTTCCGCGGCGCTGCCGGTGCACGACCACGGCCGGATCGCGACGGCGACCGGGCGGCGGGTGATCGAGCGGTACGGCATGACGGAGACGCTGATGAACACCAGCGTCCGCGCCGACGGCGAGGCCCGCCCGGGCACGGTCGGCGTCCCCCTGCCGGGCGTGGAGCTACGGCTGGCCGAGGAGGACGGCTCGGAGATCACCGCGTACGACGGGGAGACGGTGGGCGAGATCCAGGTACGCGGGCCGAACCTGTTCACCGAGTACCTCAACCGCCCGGACGCCACCGCCGCCGCCTTCACCGCCGACGGCTTCTTCCGCACCGGCGACATGGCGGTGCGCGACCCCGACGGTTACGTCCGGATCGTCGGCCGCAAGACCACCGACCTGATCAAGAGCGGCGGTTACAAGATCGGGGCCGGTGAGATCGAGAACGCGCTCCTGGAACACCCGGGGGTGCGGGAGGCGGCCGTCACCGGGGAGCCGGACGCGGACCTGGGCGAGCGGATCGTGGCGTGGATCGTGCCCTCGGATCCCCAGTCGCCGCCCGGTCTCGAGGAATTGGCGGACCATGTGGCGGGGCGGCTCGCGCCGCACAAGCGGCCGCGGGTGGTGCACCACCTCGACGCGCTGCCCCGCAACGACATGGGGAAGATCATGAAGCGGGCGCTGGCCCATGGCTGAGCTCCACTCCGCCCGCGCGGTCCTCGACGCCCTCGCCGACGACGCCACCTTCGCCGAACTCCCCGCCCCGCCGGGGAACTCCAAGCCCGACGGCCCGCTCGCCTGGCCGGGCTACGACGCCTCCCGCGCCCGTGCCGCCGAGCGCACCGGCGAGCAGGAGTCCGTGGTCTGCGGCACCGCCCGCGTGGGCGGCATCCGGGCCGTGCTGATCGCGTTCGAGTTCGGCTTCCTCGGCGGCTCCCTGGGCGAGCGCACCGGCGACCGGCTGGAGGCGGCGTACGCGTACGCCCGTGACCGCCGCTTCCCGGTGGTGCCGCTGGTGGCGACGGGCGGCAGCCGCATGCAGGAGGGCATGCTCGCGCTGACCCAGCTCCAGCGGGTGGCCCGCCAGTCGGCGCTCACCCGGGAGGCTTCCCTCGCGCAGATCGCGGTCCTGCGCGACCCGACGACCGGGGGCGGCTGGGCCACCCTGGGCGCGGGCGCCGACGTGACGCTCGCGCTGCCCGGCGCCCAGGTGGGATTCGCCGGCTCCCGGGTGCGGCCGGCGGACGCGGACCCGGCCGCGTACACGGCGGAGGCGCAGGTCGCCTCGGGCGCGGCGGACGCGGTCGTACGACCGGAGGAGCTGCGCGAGACGCTGGGGCGGTGGCTGCGGCTGCTGACGTGCCCGTCCACCACGCCCGCCCCGCCGCCGCAGGCGCTCGGCGGATCCGCGGTCCTGCCCGTCACCGGCTGGGACGCCGTGCGCCGCGCCCGCTCCCCCATACGGCCGCGGGCCGCCGCCTACCTGGACGCCTACTTCACCGACCGGGTCGCGATCAGCGGCGACCGCTGCGGCGGCACGGACCCGGACGGCATGCTGTGCGGCTTCGGCACGCACGAGGGCCGCACGATCGCGTACGCCGCGCAGACCGGGACCGCGACCCGCCCCGCCGGCTACCGCACCGCCGCCCGGCTGATCCGCCTCGCCGACCGGCTCGGGATCCCGGTGCTGACCCTCGTGGACACCCCCGGCGCGGCCAATGACGCGGAGGCCGAGCGGCAGGGCGCGGGCGCTGCGATCGCCGACCTGTTCGGGGCGGTCGCGGGCGCCCGCACCCCGATGACCACGCTGGTGATCGGCGAGGGCGGCTCCGGCGGCGCCCTCGCCCTGGCAGCCCCGGGCAACACCTGGGCCACCCCCGACAGCTACTTCTCGGTGATCGCGCCGGAACTCGCGGCGGCCATCCTCAAACGCCCCCCGCGTGAGGTGGAGTCGACGGCGGACCAGCTGCGCATCCGGCCGCAGGACCTGGTGGAGCTGGGGGTGATCCGGGGGACGGTGGGTGGGTGAGTTCGGTTGCCCCCGTTCCGTGGACCACCCCGCCCTCCCGGGGCCCGTCCGCACGGCGGTCACGAGGCCGGACACATGACGACGATGACGTCCCGCGCCCCTCGAACCCCCCGTTCGGCGGCGCCCCGCCCGGCCCCCCAGGAAAGGCGGCCCGGTCCCCTCCCGCGCACGATGCGAAGGAGGCCCGCCACCCGGCGGACTCACGTACGCGAGGCCCGCCACCTGGCGGCCTCCCACGGTCTGTGCTCTCGGGAGGACCTGCCATGACCGCCAGTCTGGAGCAGTTGCGCCGCTGCCACTTCGCCGTCGACCTGGGGGCAGCCCGCACACGCGTCTACGTCAAGGGCGCCGGTCTCGTCGTCGACCAGCCGTCCGCCGCGGCCGTGAACACCCGCACCGGCGCGCTGATCGCGGTCGGCGAGCTCGCGGAGAAGATGACGGGCCGCACCCCGCACTACATCCGGGTGGTCCGGCCGGTCTCCGGCGGCACCGTCGTCGACATCGAGATGGCGCAGCGCATGCTGCGGCACCTGCTCGGCGACAAGATGCGCCGCGGCCTGCGCCGTAAGCCGATCCTGCGGGCCGCGGCCTGCACCCCGCACGACGCCGACCCGCTGGCCCAGCGCGCCGCGATCGAGACGCTCGTCGGGCTGGGCGCGCGCCGGGTGGAACTGGTCGACACGCTCATCGCCGCGGCCGTCGGCTGCGGCCTGCCGGTGGAGCAGCCCGAGGCGACCATGATCATGGTGTGCGGGGCGGCGGCCACGCAGGTGGCCGTACTGTCCCTCGGCTCGATCGTGACCGCCGAGCGGATCCCGGTGGGCGGCGAGGCCGTCGACCACGCGATCGTGCAGCACCTGCGTCACGAGCACGAGCTGATGCTGCCGAGCCAGTCGGTCCGGCCGTTGCAGCTGGCCCTGTCCGGTAACGGCCTCACCCCGCAGGGCCCGGCCTCCACGGAGATCCACGGCCGGGACGTCGCCACGGGCCTGGCCCGTTCCGTCCAGGTCGACACCGCGGCCGTCCGGGAGGCCATCCAGACGCCGCTCACCGCCATCCTCGACGGCATCGGCAAGGTACTGCGCGACTGCCCGCCCGACCTGGTCGCCGACCTCGCCGACCGGGGGATCATGATGGTCGGCGGCAGCGCCCTGCTGCCGGGCCTGGACCAGATGCTGCGGCAGGCCACCGGCATGCCGGTGCACATCGCCGAGCGCCCGGACGTGTGCGCCGTGCAGGGACTCGGCGCGATGCTGGAGGGCAGGATCGCCCCGCTGGCACTGGACCCGCTGGGCACCTGAACACGGGGCGTCGAGGTGGGGCGCCCGCGCGCCGGCCAACCACGCCGGGAGCCCGAACGCCGGCCGTCAAGTCGCGTGCCTGGACGCCGGGAGCCCGAACGCCGGCCGTCAAGTCGCGTGCCTGGACGCCGGTCGTCAAGTCGCGTGCCTGGACGCCGGGAGCCCGAACGCCGGCCGTCGATGCCAGGTGCCTGCGCGCCGACGCCGGGGGGCCGGGCGTCGGGTCAGCGGGCGAACCAGCAGCGCACGGTCGTCCCGCTGTCGCTCCGGTGCACGCGCACCAGGTCGGCGATCAGGTTGACCAGCAGGACCCCACGCCCGCCGCGCTGGTCGCGGGGCACGGGCCGACGTCCGGCCAGGACGTCCGTGAGGTGCCCGTCGTCGCGGACCTCGCACACCACGTACCCGTCCTCGGGCCACACCCGGAGCACGCCCGTACCGCCGCCGTGCACCACGCTGTTGGTGGTGAGTTCGGCCGTGGCGAGAGCCAGGTCGTCGAGCTTCACTCCGACGAGGCCGAGCCGCGCGCCCTCCCCGACGGCCACGTGCCGCGCGTGGGGGAGGGAGTCGGCGTCGAAGGCGAACATCAGCGCCTCCGGCACCGGCGGCAGCGCCTCGTTGTAGCGGGCGACCACGTCCTCGGGGGCGAACGCCGCGCTGTCCTGCTCCGCCCGGGAGCCGGGGTGGATGACGGTGGGGTGGGTGGCGTACGCGTCGGTGACCATGTCCTCGGGCAGCCGGGCCACGTCGTAGGGGCACATGATCGTCGCGGCCCGGCCCTGGAAGGCGGCGTTGATGAGCGCCTCGTGCTGGGCGCAGGCCGGGTACTCGATGCCGGAGCGCCCCGCCCAGACGGGCTCGCCGATGATCCGCACCCGGCGGCCGGCGGGCTGGGCGTCGGCGAAGGCGCGCAGCACGCCCGGGATGATGCGCCCGGGGTTGCGTCCGGCCTCGCGCATGTCCAGCAGCCGCACGGTCTCGGCGGCGTCCCCCAACGCGTCCCTGATCAGGGCGAGGTTCTTGCCGGGCACCGCCACGGCGACCGGCTCCCCGGCCTCCAGACCGTCGCGTACGAAGGGCAGGGTGCCGTCGAGGTACTCCTGCTCGTCCCGGTAGAAGAGCGCCGGGTGGGCGAAGGGGTCCAGGGGCCCGAAGGGCTCGGTGACAGTGGTGGTCATGACGTCGACACCTCGATCCCCGTCTGCCCGGGCCACAGCAGGTCCAGCGTTCGCCGCAGGGCCGCCGGCGGCCGGCGCACGACGAACCGCCGGCCGTCCCGGAGCTGCCCGGCGGCGGCCGCGAGGGCACCGGCACCGGCGACGTCGACGAACGTCACGTCGGACAGCTCCAGGTAGTACACGTCCTCACCTTCGCGAACAGCCTCTTCCAGCACGCCTTCCCAGATCGCACGCGTGGTCAGGCCGACCTCCCCCGCCGCCCGGACACCCTGCCGCCCGGACAGCGGAAACACCGCCAGCCCCGGCACGGGGCCGGCGGACGAGAGGTGATGCCGATTCTTCAAGGCCCTCTCCCCACGTTTGCGGACCACAGCGCTCGTTCCCGTACGGCAGAAGCTCATTCCCAGAATAGGTGTGTAGTAAGCCGTACGGCGGGCAGGCGCAGCTCACACGGACGTCCACGGGGGGCGAGAGACGTCGTGCAGTCCGGCGAGACGGACACGACCGACGAGGACCGACAAGGCGGTGACATGACCTCAGCGGCATCACCACATCTCACGGGAGGGCTGGACACCCTGGTCATCCGTGGCCGCGTCGACGCGGACCGCGCCGAGCTCACCCCGCGGGGTGAGCTCGTCCATGGCTGCGCGGACATCCTGGTGCGAACCCTGGCCGGCCTGCCGGCCACCGTCACGCGGGTGGACCTGGACATGGGGGGCGTGCACTTCATGGACACGGCGGGTCTGCAGTTCCTGGACGTGCTGGCCGACCACGGCCGGCAGCGGGCGCTGACGGTGACGGCGACGAACTGGAACGGCCAGCCGCGCCGGATCCTGGAGCTGGCGGGCCTGGACACGACCGACCCGCTGACCGGCCTGGACACCACCGGCCCGGCCCCTGCCGCGCCACCGCCCGTCCGCACCGTCTCCGCGGTCGCCCTGGAACGCGCGGAGTGCCTGCACCTCCTCCAGGAGGAGGTCGAGCAGCTGCGCCAGGCGATCGCCTCCCGTCCCGTCATCGACCAGGCGCGGGGCATCCTCATGGCGACGCACGGCTGCGCGTCCGACGAGGCGTGGCACATCCTGCGGGAGACGTCCCAGCTGTCGAACACGAAGCTGCGGGACGTCGCGGCTGCGGTGACGGCGAGCGCGGAGGCGGACGGCCCGGCGCCGCCCGCCGAGCTGCGCACGGCGTTGCAGCGGGCCGTGTCGAGGCGTCGCCGGGGCTGACGGACTGAGGCCGGGGACCGGTGTTCCCCGGCCCACCGGGGTACCCGGCAGCCGAGTGCTGCGCGAGGAGGTACACGATGAGCGACCACACCCCGTCCCAGGCCGAAGGCGACCGCGACGACGAGCAGGACACGACCCCGCGTCCCACCCCCTCCCAGGCCGAGGGCGACCGCGACGACGAGAACACCCAGGGCGAGCGCGAGACGTCCGAGAGCACCACGACGACCCAGTAGTCCCATGGGACGGCGGATTCCCGGTAACGGAGACGGGCACATACGACAGGCCCGGCGGGGAACTCGTATCTCCCCCACCGAACAAGGGAGTTACTCGTGATCGTCGCCGTCGTCATCGCCGGGTGCGTGCTGCTCGCCGTGCTCGCCTTCCTCGTCCCCCGCCTCTCGCGCCACCCCGAGCGCGGCACCCAGCGTTCGCTCGGCGCGGGCGCCCGGGCCGGCGGCAAGGCGCCCGGCGTCCTGGGCCGGCTCTTCGCCAAGCCCTTCCACACGAGCTCCCGCGCGGTGAGCCGCAGCGGCTCGGCCGGTCGCCGCACCCGCGGCCGCATGCCCTTCTGACCCACCACGCGGCCGCGCCACCCGGCATGCTGGTCCGGTACGCAGGGCAGGCAGAAGGAGACCTTTCTCGATGGGCACCGCAGTGCACGTCCCGCAGACGCGGGACATGATCGGGGAGGAACTCTCCGGGGACGAGGCGTTCACCGCCCTGCGGCGCTACGGAGGCCGCCGGCTGCTCGTCGACGCGTTCAGCCGCTTCCGCTACGCCGACGGCTTCAGCAACTCCCGTTCCCTCGCCTTCCAGGTGGTCCTGGGCATGGTGCCGTTCACCATCGCCCTGGTCGGCGTGGCGACCACCGTGCACACGGAGAGCGTGGGGCGGATCATCGAACTCACCCTCGGCCGGATCGTGCCCGGCGCCAGCACGAAACTGGTCGAGGACGCCCTGCACGCCACCGAGCGCAGTGCCGGTTCCGGCGTCTGGGGCGCCGTCGCCATGTGGCTCGGCCTGGTCTTCGCCGTGCTCAACCTGGCCTCGGCGATGGCCCAGGTCGAACGCGGCGCCAACCGCATCTACGGCATCGAACGCGACCGGCCCTTCGTGGCCAAGTACGGCCGTTCGCTGCTCCTGGCCCTCGCCGCGGGCATGCCGATGGTGCTGGGGTTCCTCGTGCTCGTGGCCGGTGACGCCGTCGGCGCTGCGGTGGTGCAGACCCTCGGCTGGTCCGCCGCCTGGCTCGACTGGTGGGACGCCCTCGACGTGCCGCTGGGCGTGCTGCTCGCGTGGATCGCCTCCGCGGTGATCTTCCGCTGGGCGCCCCGCCGGGACCAACCGGGCTACACCTGGCTCGCGTTCGGCTCCGCGGTCCATCTGGTGCTGTGGATCACGGCCACGTGGCTGCTGTCGCTCTATGTCGCGCAGAGCGGCTCCTTCGGTGCCGTCTACGGGCCGCTGACGGCCTTCGTCGCCCTGTTGCTGTGGGCCAACCTGACCGGTGTGGTGCTGTTCCTCGGCATCGCGTTCGCCGCCCAGCTGGAAGCGGCCCGGGCCGGCATCACCGAGGCCGTGCGGCCGGATCCGGGACCGGGGCCGTGAGGTACGTCCCTGACGCGCGCCCGGTCCCTGTGATCCACTCGCTGAACCAGGACGTATCGTCCTCGGTGTGAGCGATGTGCCCCCCGCGACCACAGCACCGGCGACACGAGAGGCGGCCTCCGCGTCGCCGGATCAAGCCGAACTCCCGGACCACGCCGAACTCCCGGAGCGAGCCGCGTCCCCGGAGCGAGCCGAGCGCCCGGTGACCGGCGACGACCCGGCCCTGCGGGCGGCCTACCGGCTGTGCCGCCGCCGTACGAAGGAGCAGGACCCGGCGGAGTACGCGCTGATCCAGCTGGTGCCCGCTGCCCTGCGCCCGGCCCTGTACGCCCTGTGGGCGGCGGCCAACGCCCTCGACGACCTCGGCGACGACGACACCGCACCCGCCGCCGAGCGGGCCGCCCGGGTCGAGGCCTGGATCACCGCCCTGCACCGCGAACTGCCCACCGGCTCCAGCCCGGACCCGGTCCGGCACGCCCTGGTGGACACCGCGAACCGCTGGCGCCTGGACCTGTCCGAGCTGCGGGACGCCATGGCCCAGGTCCGGGACGACACCCGCGGCCGGCACTTCGCCGACTGGGCGCAGTGGCGGGCATGGGGCCGGGACAATCTGCTGCCCTGGTTCGGTCTGGTCCGCACGGTCTTCGACCGGGCCGGCGTCCCCGTGGCGCTGCGTCTGGACACACGGGAGGCCTACGAGGAGTTCCTCGACGGCGTCCGGCTCACCGACATCCTCACCGACCTGTCCACGGACCTGGCCCCGCGGCAAGCCACGTCCGACCCGTCGCGACGCGCTCCCTCAGCACCGGACGAAAGCCCGAGTACGTCCGGTACGAGGGCTTCCGACCCGAAGGCCGAGAGCACGCCCCGGACGCCGCTCCCCGACGGGCGGACACCGCCTGCCACGGTGCCGGCCCGGGGCGACCTGCTCCTGCCCGCCGAGGTCCTCGATCTGCATCCCGGTTCCGCGGCCGACCTGGCGCAGTGCCGCTGGAGCCCCGCCGTCACCGCCCTGGTCACGCACCTCACCGGCCTGGCCCGACGGTGGGTCAGCCAGGAGGCCCTCACCCGGGGCATGCACCCCGGCCCCGCCACGGTCCTGGACACGATGGCCGCCCTGCTGTGCGCCCAGCTCGACGCCGTCGACGCGGCCGGCCCGGACCTCCTGCGCTCCCCGCCCCGGCCCGCCCTGCGCACCCGGGCCCGCATCCTCGCCCCGGCCCGGGCCCGCGCGGCGCTGGCCTGGAGCCTGACCCCGCTGACGGTGCCGCCGCCGCAACGCCCCGCGGCCCACAGGCCACCGGCGCCCGCCGACCCGGCACCCACCGGCGCGTTCCGGCCGCCGCCGCCCCATCCTTGCGGCGAGGAGCCCCCCGAGATCCCGCCCGGCCTGATGCCCGCCCATGTCGCCGTGATCATGGACGGCAACGGCCGCTGGGCCCAACAGCGGGGCCTGCCGCGGCACGCGGGCCACCGCGCCGGTGCCTCGAGCGTGCGCGAGGTGGTCCACGGCGCCCTGGAGATCGGCCTGCGCCATCTGACGCTCTACACGTTCTCCACCGAGAACTGGCACCGCGACCCGGAGGAGGTCGACGCGATCCTCGGCCTGCTGCGCGACGAACTGGCCGAGAACCCCTTCCGCGACCTCGACGTCCGGCTGCGCTGGCACGGCCGCGCCGGCCGCCTGCCCCCCGACCTGGTCGACCTGCTCCATCTGCGGGAGCGCACCACCCGCGCCCGCACCGGCCTGACGCTGACGATGTGCATCGACTACGGCGGCCGGGACGAACTCACCCGCACGGCCGCCGCGATGGCCCACCAGGCCCGGGCCGGCCGTCTGGAGCCCGGCCTGATCGCCGAGGACGACTTCGCAGGGCACCTGCCGCAGCCGGACATGCCCGACGTGGACCTGCTCTGGCGCACCGGAGGGGAGCAGCGCGTCTCCAACTTCCTGCCCTGGCACACGGCCTACGCCGAGCTGCACTTCACCCCCGGTCTGTGGCCGGACGCCGACCGCCGGGACCTCTGGCAGGCGATCAGCGCCTACACCCGGCGCCAGCGCCACCACGGCGCGACTCCGGCCCCGACGGGCGAGCTCACCCCTGCCGACGCATCGTCGGCGGACGCATCGTCGGCGGCCCGCGCGTGACGGCCCCTGCGGCGTAGCCGGTGAGGATGCGCAGCGGATCGGGCCGACGCCGCTCGGGCTCGGGCTCGGGGCCGTTGACCATGTGCCCCCGGAATACGGGAGTTGAGTGCCGTCGATCACTTCGGTGGGCTTGGAACGGGGCTTGGCGAACCGGCCCGCTGTACGCCCTGCCCGCAGGACGGGTCTGCCGGTGATCAAACCGAGCGACCCGGCGAGCAACTCCAGGCCGATGAAACCGGCTCCCACCACCACCGCGTGCCGGGCGGTGGCGAGCGAGGCACGCAGTGCGGCAGCGTCCTGCGCGGTGCGCAGGGTGTGCACGCCGGGCAGCCCGGCCCCCGGCACGTCGAGCTTGCGGGCCTCGGCCCCTCGGCCAGGACGAGATGGGGGCCGCAGCCACAGCTGTTCGTCGCCGAAGTGCCCCGCGGCCTTGAGGTACGCCTTGGACAGGGGTGGACGCTCGTACGGCAGGGTGGCCTCGGCGCTGATGAGCGTCCTCCCGTACGAAGGCGGAAGCATCCGCGTCGGAGGGCGTGAGGTGCGCGACTGCGCCGGGGCCGACGTCCGCCGCGTGATCACCGGCATGACCCTTCGGTGGTCTTCAGGGCCATGGAGGCCCGCTGCCGGTAGTACGCGCGACCAGGCGGTGCACGTCGGCGTCGTGGTCGGTCCGGATCCCGAGACTCAGACCCGGCGAACG
This sequence comes from Streptomyces tibetensis, assembly GCF_040647715.1. Taxonomy (GTDB): domain Bacteria; phylum Actinomycetota; class Actinomycetes; order Streptomycetales; family Streptomycetaceae; genus Streptomyces; species Streptomyces tibetensis_A. Next base: position 334,360 of record NZ_JBEZCR010000001.1, read on the forward strand.
TCCGTGGTCAACGCACCGGCCGAGCTACAGGAACTCGCTCCGGTAGAGCGACGCCAACTCGGCGGCCCGGCGGCGGCGTTCGGCGAGTTCGTCGTCCGACAGCTGCGGGGACGGGGCGTCCTTGCCGGCGACGACGTCCCCGATGCGCGTGAAGTACTCGTCCTGGCCGGCAGGGGTGCACATGCACAGCATGCGGGCCGGCGCACCCGATGCGTTGCGGAAGTTGTGCGGCGCGTTGGCCGGGATGTTGATCGTGGACCCGGCCCGTACGGTGTGCTTTTCGCCACGGAAGGTGAACTCGATCTCGCCCTCGAGGATCGTGAACATCTCCTCGAAGTCGTGCCGGTGTGGCGGCGGGCCGCCGCCGTCGGGGACGCGCATGTCGATCAGGCAGTATCGGCCGTCGGTCTGCTCGCCGGTGACCAGCATGCCGTAGGTGTTCCCCACCAGTGAGATGTACGTCGTGCCGGGGTCGTCGGGGTTCGCCACGGTCAGCGAGCGCGACAGATCGTCGTCGGGGATCATGGTGGTCGTCTCCTCCACAGCTCAGTGTGGGCGTCAGGCGCCGGGCGTGACGACGACCTTGCCGCTGGGCAGTACGCCCGCGGCAGCGTCGGCGTGCAGGGCCGGCAGCTCGGCCAGCGGCACCCGCCGGGCGACCTCGACGCGCAGCTCGCCGCCGTCGATCAGCTCCACCAGGTGCGACAGCTGCTCCGCGTCGCTGCGGACGAACAGGTCGATGCCGCGTACGCCGCGCTCCTCGTCGGTGGGCGCGGGCATCCACACGGTGGTGTTCACCAGGACACCACCGGGGCGGATCAGACCGAGGAGCGCGGCCAGTTGTGCAGGTTCGACCGGCGCGAGGTTGAGTACTGCGTCGACCGGCCGGCTCACCGCCGCGACGACGTCGGCGGTCGTGTGGTCGATGACCTCGTCCGCGCCCGCGTCCGTGACGCGCCGGCTGCTGTACGGACCGGCCGTGGCGATCACGTGGGCGCCGGCCTGCTTGGCCAACTGCACGGCGTAGCCGCCGACCGCTCCGCCCGCGCCGTTGATCAGCACGCGCTGCCCGGCGGTCGGCTTGGCGTGTTCGAACAGCGCCTGCCATGCGGTCAGGCCCACCAGCGGCAGCGCGGCAGCGTCGGACAGCGCGACGCTCTTGGGCGCCGGCGTCAGGGCCTCGGCCGGTGCCAGGACGCACTCCGCGGCGGCGCCGGGTCCCGCCATCGGCAGGAAGCCGATGACCTGGTCCCCGGCCTGGATGCCGGTCACGCCTTCGCCGAGCGCGTCGACCGTGCCGGCGACGTCGATGCCGGGTGTGTGCGGCAGCGTCACAGGGATCGGTCCCTGCATGTAACCGGCGCGGATGTTGGCGTCGACCGGGTTGAACGATGTCGCCGCAACACGGACCCGCACCTGCCCGGCGCCGGGATCCGGTTGCGCCACGTCCTCGTAGCGCAGGACGTCGGGGTCGCCGTACTGGTGGAAGCGCACTGCCTTCATAGTTCTTCTCACTTTCGCCCGCGGGGTCGCGGTCGCCCTGCGCCGCGCGCGAGGTCAAGACCCAGGACACGGTGGCTGCGGCGCCGGACATGGCCGGCAGGCGGTAGATCGTTGTGGAGGTCGAAGCACCACCCAGCGTAGGAACAGGTGTACGTAGAACGGGTGTACCTTCGCGACACGGAATGGGATCCCGGCGACATCCTCATGGGAGCGGAGAGCACATGACGAGCAGGCCGCATTTACTTGTCCCGGCCGGCAAGGTGGGCGCGTTCGACGTCGACGCCAACTCCACCGGCATCGGTCGGGGAACATGGGAGCCGTTCATCGACACCTGGAACGACCGTATGGGGGACCTGTACCCGCTGCCGGAATTCAGCGCTTCCACGGTCGACGGTTTCCAGGGAACGATGCGCTCGGTGACCCTGGAAGACACCGCCGTCAACGAGATCTGGGCATCCTCACCCGTGAGCACCCAGGCAGTCGGGACGTACCAACACGATCAGATCAGGTTGTACGTCGGGCTGCGCGGCGCGGTGGCCCTGCAGGACCCGCACGATCAGGGCGGTGACGCGTGCGTCTCGGCCGGCACCTATTTCATGCACCACGTCGTGACGGAGAATCACTTCCACACCACCCCCCTGATCGGCACCCGCATCTTCAACTTCCCCGGCGACGCCCTGCGGCCCCTGGTCGCCGGGAAACCACGCACCGGCCAGGCCACCTCGCCCGCAGCGCGGATCCTCATGGCGCACACCACCATGGTCCAGCGGACCGTGAGCGACCTCGGCCCGGCGGCCGCGCACGCGGCCCGCAACGCCCTGCTCGAACTGGCCAAGGGACTGGTCCTCGACCACTTCGACGACCACGAGCCCACCTTCACCCCGGCGCTGGCACAAGCGGCCAAGGACCTGGCCGATGCCCGGCTCACCGACGCCGCATTATCACCTGCCGCGATCGCCGCGCACCTGCACGTCTCCCTCCGCACCCTGCAGCGGGCCTTCGCGAGTCTGGACGAGTCGTTCAGCGCCTACATCCGCCGCCGACGCCTGGAGGAAGCGGCCGAGGCACTCACCGCCTCCGGGTCACGGCTCACCGTCTCCGAGGCCGCCGCGCGTTGGCACTTCACTGACAGCAGCCACTTCATCCGCGCCTTCAAGAAGCAATACCACGCAACACCGGCGCGATTCGCACGTCCAGTGTGATGCGGCTCCCTTCTCGTTCAGGGCACGGGTCAGCTCGCGATTGGCCGCTCGGACCGCTTCCAGCTCCGCGTCCCTCTCTTCCAGCCGCGCGGTCAACTCGGTGTTCGTCTGCTCCAGGCGGGAGACCCGCCGCTGCGGCTCTTCCTGGTCGGCGGGGGCACCGAGTCCCGATTCGCGCCGCGCCCGCTCGCCCATCAGCTCGGAGAGCCGACACCCCAGAGGCCGGGTCTGGGCGGTGAGCCGGGTGTTGCGGGCGTGTGTTGGCAAGACCGGCCTGGAGTGAGGCCAGGCTGACCGGGAGCCCGGCCGCGGGGTCCGATGCTGACGGCTGGAGCTCGCCGCGTGGATGAGGCCGAGCAGGTCGCCGGCGGCGGTAGAGGAGGGTGCGGTCGACGCCGGCCTGCCGGGCGATGCCGCTCACACTGATCGCGATGCCGTCCTGGGTGGCGCGCTGGACGGCGCTCTTCACGCTCCGGCTGCGGCGGCGACGGCCTCGCCGATCTGGGCCCGTTCCCTGGCGGTGAGGTCACCGATATCGGCTTTGACCCACTCGATCAGCCGGCGCACCCGGCGGATCTCCTCCTGGGAGGGCATCGCCTCGCTGCGCGCCCAGTCGTCGGCGGCGAACGCCGACATCAGCCGCTCCCGGCTGCGCAGCAGGTCAGCGAGGTACGCCTGGAGGTCGGACACGTCGGTGCGGAAGTGGTCACAGCCCACACCACGGAACCGGACGGGGCAGCTCTGCCCGCCGGCCGCGACGTTCGAGGGCTCCTGGCAGACACCGTAGGGAACGCCGACTTCCGCGATCGCCCGCCGCACGTACTCGGAGTCCAGCAGTGTCCGGGCCTTGCGCCACACACGGGTGCCGGCGCCGGAGGCCACCTGGCCGGCATCATCACCATCGGCGCCATGGCACTCGCCTCCCGCGACAAGGCCGCGCGCATACACTCGGGCGCACCCCCTGAACACCGCCGGACCCGGCCAGGCAGTTGTGGATGGCTCTTGACTGCCGCCCTCTCCACGAAGTGGCACCGGGCATGGCAGGCAGCGATCGAGGTGGGCTTCAGGGCCTGTCCGGTACCGGTCCATCAGCGGGGAGATCGAACATGCCTGATCTGTAGCTGTACCGTCCGGCGTACCCGCCGGACCGTTTTCTGTTCGGGCCGTTTCATGGCCGGGCCTGCGCAGACCAGGACCGGCTGGCTACGACCGGGTCCAACTCGCGGACACAGCCGAACGGATACCGCGATGTCCATCAGGCAGACCAGCAGCTGGCACCTGGCTTGGCCCCTGGAGCGGCACAGAGGGCCAAGAGTGGCTGCGCAAACATCGACCTCAACTGCGGGATCGATAAAATCGCAGGTCAGAAGGTTTCTGCGCGTGTAGCACGTGGTGGGGCGGGTGGGACTCGAACCCACGGCCGACGGATTATGAGTCCGCTGCTCTAACCGGCTGAGCTACCGCCCCATAGCGGCGTGTCGCGTACATGTGTGCGCGCCGTCTGCCGCAGCATAGCCGCTCATACGATCTCCTGCTTCGGCTGGGCGGCTTCGCACGGCCTACGTGACCTTGAGGACTGCGCCCGGTGCCGCGCGGTTCCCGGGACAGGGGAACGGACATGAAAAAGGACCCCTGCGAGGGGTCCTTCTCCGACCTGCTCCCCCGACTGGACTCGAACCAGTAACCTGCCGGTTAACAGCCGGCTGCTCTGCCAATTGAGCTACGGAGGACCGAGCTCCCCGGACTGGACTCGAACCAGTAACCTGCCGGTTAACAGCCGGCTGCTCTGCCAATTGAGCTACCGAGGAAGGTCTCGTTTGCATCGAACACACCTACCTGGGTATCCGCCAGGGGGCGCGCGCTCGCTGCGACACATACATTAGCGCAAGCAGGGGGGTGCTTTGCCAATCGGTACTCCCCGGCGCCGTCACCGCACCGGAGACCTATGCAAGGGAAGGGTGGCCGCCATGCGTTACCGGCTCACGTTCGTCGCCGGAGTCGTCCTGGGTTACGTGCTGGGCACGAGGGCCGGACGCGAGCGCTACGAGCAGTTGAAGAAGTCAGCCCGGCAGTTCGCGCAGAACCCCGCCGTGCGCAACACCGCGGAGACGGCGGCCCACCAGGGCCGTGAGTTCGCGGGCAAGGCGTACCACGTGGTGAGCGACAAGGTCGGCGACCGGGTCCCCGAGTCGGTGGCGGACCGCGTCCGCCACCTGCGCGACCGAGCCACGCACAACGGCGGCGAGGACGACTGGGGCACGAGCAACACGTGATCTTCTGATGCCGCGAAGGCCCGCGCCCCTGAAAGGGGCGCGGGGAAGTGCGCGACCAGCCACGGCGGTCCTGCAGCCGACCGCGGTCGAGAACCCCGGCGGCGCCCACGGCCCAACCCGAGCGGAGCGTGCGGCAGAATTTTGACCATGGGGATAGTCGCCGGGTTGGACAGTTCGCCCGATTTCACTCGTATCGTCGTCTGTGACACGGACTCCGGAGCCGTGCTCAGGCAGGGATATGCGCCGCATCCGGTGGAGAGCCCCGAGGGCGGCGGCCGGCCGTCGGACGTCGACCCGCAGGCCTGGCTGCTCTCCCTGGGCGAGGCCGCGGGCGGCGGGCTGCTGGAGGGCGTGCAGGCGATCGGCGTCTCGGCGCAGCAGAACGCCGTCGTGCCGCTGGACGCGCAGGGCAACACCGTGCGGCCGGCGATGGTCGGTGGTGACAAGCGCACGCAGGTCGCTGCGGCGGATCTGATCGACGCGCTGGGCGGGCGCGAGGCGTGGGCGCAGGCGGTGGGGTGTGTGCCGCAGGCCGCCCAGCCGATCACGAAACTGCGCTGGCTGGCCCGCACCGAGCCGGACAACGCGCAGCGCACCGCGATCCTCCTCCAGGCGCACGACTGGCTGGTGTGGCAGCTGCTGGGCCGGCCGGTCAGGAGAACCACCGACCGGGGCGGCGCGTCCGGCACCGGTTACTGGTCGGCGGCGACCGGTGGCTACCGGCCCGACCTCGTGGAGCTGGCGCTCGGCCATCAGGTGATGCTGCCGGAGGTGATCGGCCCGGCGGACGCGGCCGGTACGACGCCGGAGGGGCTGCTGATCTCCGTGGGGACCGGCGAGACCATGGCGGCGGCGTTCGGTCTCGGCATCGGCCTCGGAGACGCGGTGGTGTCGCTGGGCGCGTCCGGGTCCGTGATGGCCGTGCACCCCGAGGCGCTGGTCGACGGGTCCGGGATGATCACCGCGCTCGCGGACGCGACCGGCATGCACCTGCCCGTCGTCACGACGCTGAACGCCGTACGGACGCTGCGCGGGGCCGCCGAGCTGCTGGGGCTGCCGGATCTGGAGAGCCTGTCCGACCTGGCGATGAAGTCGACGCCGGGGTCGCACGGGCTGGTGCTGCTGCCCTATCTGGAGGGCGAGCGGACGCCGAACCTGCCGCACACCGCCGGGACGCTCGCCGGGCTGAGGCGCGAGTCGATGAAGGCGGAGCACCTGGCGCGGGCCGCGTTCGAGGGGATGCTGTGCGGGCTCGCGGACGCGCTGGACGTGCTGCGCGGCCGGGGTGTGGAGGTACGGCGGGTGTTCCTGCTCGGGCCGGCCGCCGAACTGCCCGCCGTGCAGGCGGCGGCGCCCATGCTGTTCGGGACGCAGGTCGTGGTGCCGCAGCCCGCGGACTACGCGGCGATCGGCGCCGCCCGCCAGGCGGCCTGGGCGCTGGGCGCCTCGCAGGGCACGCTCGACGTGCGCAACCCGCCGGCCTGGCAGGGCGCGGTGGCGCAGGTGCTGGAGCCCGGGGACGAGCTGGCCGTGGGGCAGGCGGTGCGCCAGCAGTTCGTGGCGGTGCGGGAGCAGACGCACCCCGGTGCCCTCTGAAGGGCCTGACCGCCTGTTGGGTTAATTCGGTTGAGGTAACGCGGGTGGAGTGTTCGACGATAGGGGCCAGGGGCAACTACTCGCCCCGTCGTCCACTCCGAGAGAAGCAGCGTGCTCATACGACTTCTGCGGACCTGTCTTAGGCCCTACAAGAGACCCATCGCTCTCCTGGTGCTGCTGCAGTTCCTGCAGACCTGCGCCACGCTCTACCTGCCCACGCTGAACGCCGACATCATCGACAAGGGCGTCGTGAACGGCGACACGGGCTACATCCTGGGCTACGGCGGCCTGATGATCGGCATCTCGCTGGTCCAGGTCGTGTGCAACATCGGCGCCGTGTACTTCGGCGCCCGTACGGCGTCGGCGCTGGGGCGCGACCTGCGGGCGTCCGTGTTCGACCGGGTGCAGTCCTTCTCCGCGCGTGAGGTCGGTCACTTCGGGGCGCCGTCGCTGATCACCCGGACGACGAACGACGTCCAGCAGGTGCAGATGCTGGCGCTGATGACGTTCACGCTGCTGGTGTCGGCGCCGATCATGTGCGTCGGCGGCATCGTGCTGGCGCTCGGTCTGGACGTGCCGCTGTCCGGGGTGCTGGTGGCGGTCGTGCCGGTGCTGGGCATCTGCGTGACGCTGATCGTGCGGCGGCTGCGGCCGCTGTTCCGGGCGATGCAGCAGCGGCTGGACACGGTGAACCAGGTGCTGCGCGAGCAGATCACCGGCAACCGCGTGATCAGGGCCTTCGTCCGGGACGAGTACGAGCAGCAGCGCTTCCGCAAGGCCAACACCGATCTCACCGACTTCGCGCTGGGCACCGGCAACCTGCTCGCGCTGATGTTCCCGATCGTCATGACGGTGGTGAACCTGTCGTCGATCGCCGTGGTGTGGTTCGGGGCGCACCGGATCGACAGCGGCGGGATGCAGATCGGCGACCTGACGGCCTTCCTGGCCTATCTGATGCAGATCGTCATGGCCGTGATGATGGCCACCTTCATGTTCATGATGGTGCCGCGCGCGGAGGTGTGCGCCGAGCGCATCAGCGAGGTGCTGGACACCTCCTCCAGCGTGGTGCCGCCGTCGGCGCCGGTGCGGGAGCTGCGCCGGCACGGGCATCTGGAGATCCGCGGGGCGGGCTTCCGCTATCCGGGTGCTGAGGAGCCGGTGCTGCGCACGGTGGACCTCGTGGCCCGGCCGGGTGAGACGACCGCCGTCATCGGCTCGACCGGCAGCGGCAAGTCCACCCTGCTCGGGCTGGTGCCACGGCTGTTCGACGCGACCGAGGGGCAGGTACTCGTCGACGGGGTCGAGGTGGCGGAGATCGATCCCAAGCTGCTCGCGAAGACCGTCGGGATGGTGCCGCAGAAGCCGTATCTGTTCGCGGGGACGGTGGCGACCAACCTGCGCTACGGCAATCCGGACGCCACCGACGAGGAGCTGTGGCACGCGCTGGAGGTGGCGCAGGCCAAGGACTTCGTGGAGCGGCTGGAGGGTGGTCTCGACTCGCCGATCTCGCAGGGCGGGACGAACGTCTCCGGTGGTCAGCGCCAGCGGCTCGCGATCGCCCGGACGCTGGTGCAGCGGCCCGAGATCTACCTCTTCGACGACTCCTTCTCCGCGCTCGACTACGCCACGGACGCCGCGCTGCGGGCCGCGCTCACGCAGGAGACCGCCGAGGCGACCGTGGTGATCGTCGCGCAGCGGGTGGCGACCATCCGGGACGCCGACCGGATCGTCGTCCTGGACGAGGGCCGGGTCGTCGGCACCGGCCCGCACCACGAGCTGATGGCGGACAACGAGACCTACCGGGAGATCGTGCTCTCCCAGCTCACGGAAGCGGAGGCTGCCTGATGGCGGGGCCCATGGGGCGGATGATGGCCGGGGGCGGCCCCGATTCCCGCTCGCTCGACTTCAAGGGGTCGGGCAAGCGGCTCGTCGCGCGGTTCCGGCCGGAGCGGGTCACCATCTACGTGCTGCTGCTGTGCGTGGTGCTCAGCGTCGGCCTGAACGTCGTCGGGCCGAAGATCCTCGGCAAGGCGACCGACCTGGTCTTCGCGGGCATCGTCGGCCGGGGCATGCCGCAGGGGGCGAGCAAGGAGCAGGTCCTCGACTCCATGCGGCAGCGCGGGGACGGTGACGTCGCCGACATGCTGCGCAGCACCGACTTCACCCCGGGCGAGGGCATCGACTTCACGGCCGTCGGGCATGTGCTGCTGCTCGCGCTGGGCGTGTTCACGGTGGCCGGGCTGCTGATGGCGGTGGCGACACGGCTGGTGAACCGGGCCGTGAACCGGACCATGTTCCGGATGCGCGAGGACGTGCAGACCAAGCTGTCGCGGCTGCCGCTGTCGTACTTCGACCAGCGCCAGCGCGGTGAGGTGCTGTCCCGGGCGACGAACGACATCGACAACATCGGGCAGACCCTCCAGCAGTCGATGGGCCAGCTCATCAACTCGGTGCTGACGATCATCGGCGTGCTCGCGATGATGTTCTACGTCTCCTGGATCCTCGCGCTGGTCGCGCTGGTGACCGTGCCGCTGTCGTTCGTCGTGGCCACCCGCATCGGCAAGCGGTCGCAGCCGCACTTCGTGCAGCAGTGGCGCTCGACGGGCAAGCTGAACGCGCACATCGAGGAGATGTACACCGGGCACGCCCTGGTGAAGGTGTTCGGGCGGCAGGAGGAGTCGGCGCGGCAGTTCGCCGAGCAGAACGACGCGCTGTACGAGGCGGGGTTCAAGGCGCAGTTCAACAGCGGCGTCATGCAGCCGCTGATGATGTTCGTGTCGAACCTGAACTACGTGCTGGTGGCGGTCGTGGGCGGACTGCGGGTCGCCTCGGGTTCGCTGTCGATCGGTGATGTGCAGGCGTTCATCCAGTACTCGCGGCAGTTCTCCATGCCGCTGACGCAGGTCGCCTCGATGGCGAACCTGGTGCAGTCGGGTGTCGCCTCGGCGGAGCGGGTCTTCGAGCTGCTCGACGCGGAGGAGCAGGAGGCGGACCCGGTGCCGGGTGTGCGTCCCGAGGAGCTGCGCGGGCAGGTGGCGCTGGAGCACGTGTCGTTCCGCTACGACCCCGACAAGCCGCTCATCGAGGACCTGTCGCTGAAGGTGGAGCCCGGGCACACGGTCGCCATCGTCGGCCCGACCGGCGCCGGCAAGACGACGCTGGTCAATCTGCTGATGCGGTTCTACGACGTCACCGGCGGGCGCATCACCCTCGACGGGGTCGACATCGCGCGGATGTCGCGGGACGAACTGCGGGCCGGGATCGGCATGGTGCTGCAGGACACCTGGCTGTTCGGCGGCACGATCGCGGAGAACATCGCGTACGGCGCCTCCCGGGAGGTCACCCGCGGGGAGATCGAGGAGGCGGCCCGGGCGGCGCACGCCGACCGGTTCGTCCGGACGCTGCCGGACGGGTACGACACCGTGATCGACGACGAGGGCACCGGTGTCAGTGCCGGTGAGAAGCAGCTGATCACCATCGCCCGGGCGTTCCTGTCCGACCCGGTGATCCTGGTGCTGGACGAGGCGACGAGTTCGGTCGACACGCGTACGGAGGTGCTGATCCAGAAGGCCATGGCGAAACTCGCCCACGGCCGCACGTCGTTCGTGATCGCGCACCGGCTGTCGACGATCCGGGACGCCGACGCGATCCTCGTCATGGAGAACGGGTCGATCGTCGAACAGGGCACGCACGAGGAGCTGCTCGCGGCGGGCGGTGCGTATGCGCGGCTGTACAAGGCGCAGTTCGCGCAGGCGGTGGCGGAGGTGGACTGAGTCGCGATCCGGGGTGCCGGGTGGGGGCGTGGGGCGGCTGCGGGTCCGGTGGGGGCTGGTTGCGCAGTTCGCCGCGCCCCTTGGGCCGGACCCGCACTCGGTATCAGTCGAGATAGCCCCTCAGCTGATCCGCAAAAGCGTGATCCCGCAGCTTGTTCAGGGTCTTCGACTCGATCTGCCGTATCCGTTCCCGGGTGACGCCGAAGATGCGGCCGATCTCCTCCAGGGTGCGGGGGCGGCCGTCCGCCAGGCCGTAGCGGAGTTGGACGACCTTGCGCTCCCGCTCCCCCAGAGTCGAGAGAACCGCCTCCAGGTGCTCCCTGAGCAACAGGAACGCCGCCGACTCCACGGGAGAGGCCGCGTCGCCGTCCTCGATGAGGTCGCCGAGGGCGACGTCGTCCTCCTCGCCGACGGGCGCGTGCAGCGACACCGGCTCCTGGGCGAGGCGCAGGACCTCGCTGACCCGCTCCGGCTGCAGGTCCAGGTGCGCCGCGACCTCCTCGGGCGTCGGCTCGTAGCCGCGCTCCTGGAGCATGCGGCGCTGGACGCGGACGACCCGGTTGATGAGTTCCACGACGTGGACCGGGACCCTGATCGTGCGGGCCTGGTCGGCCAGGGCGCGGGACATGGCCTGCCGGATCCACCACGTGGCGTACGTGGAGAACTTGTAGCCGCGGGCGTAGTCGAACTTCTCGACCGCCCTGATCAGGCCGAGGTTGCCCTCCTGGACGAGGTCGAGCATCGTCAGGCCGCGGCCGACGTAACGCTTGGCGACCGAGACGACCAGGCGCAGGTTCGCCTCGATCAGGCGGCGCTTGGCCATGCGGCCCATGACGACGAGCCGGTCCAGGTCGAGGGCGAGCTGGCTGTCCAGGTCGGGGGTGAGCCGCAGCTTCTCCTCCGCGAACAGTCCGGCCTCGACACGGCGGGCGAGTTCGACCTCCTCGGCGGCGGTGAGCAGGGGGATGCGGCCGATCTCCCGCAGGTACTGGCGGAACAGGTCCGAGGAGGGGCTGCCGGACTCGGTGCGGGCCGGGGTCGGGACGACGACCTCGAGGGGCTCGACCGCCTCGACGGCCTCGGCGGGCGGCTCCTCCGGCTCCGGTTCCGCCTCGGGGTGGTGCACGGCGCGGCTCTGCGCCGGGACCCCTGACAGGGCGTCGGCCTCCGCGTCCGGCGCGGCACCGTCGGCGCCGGGGGCGCCACCGGCGTCGGTCTGGGTGAGGGTCTGGGTCTGCACGGGGGCGACCTCCAGGATGATCGCTGCCAAGGAGTGCGGCAGCGGTACTTCGGGGGCGGAGTCGGCCTCGCCGCTTTCCGTCCCGTACGCGATGAGCGGAACCGCGGGGGTCTGGGACCCGTGGGTGACGGATCGGCCGCGCTCCGAGGACTCAGGCACCGCAACCCAGTGTGGGGTAAGACACATCGCCGCCACGAGGGGCGTGCGATGACTTTTTGCTTCCGGTCCGTGACCGCGCGGTGACCTCAGAGCGCGGCGGCGCCGTGCGTCCGGAGGGTCTGGTCGTACTGCTGGAGGACCCACAGTTCGTTCTGCACGGCGGCGAGCTCGGCCGGGTCGCCGTGGGTTCCCAGGCGGGTGAGCCGGCTCGTGATGTCGCGGATGCGGCGCTCCACGGCCCGGCGGCGGACCGTCACCAGCTGGGCGCCCGCGTACACCTCGTCGGCCCCCTTCACGCCCTTGTGCAGCAGGATCGCCTCGACGGCCAGCTCCGTCACCATCGCGCGGACCGCGTCGTCCGGGGCGGCCTCGCGGACCCTGACCAGGTAGTCCTGGGGGTCGGCGACGCCCGGTTCGGCGCCGCCCGCGTCCTGGATGGCCTGGCGGACGGCGGCGTAGGGCGGGGCGGTGAACTCGTCCACGCCGTAGGCGTCGAAGGCCGGGGAGACCAACTCGGGGCGCTGCAGGGCGAGTTTGAGGAGCTCCCGCTCGGTGGCGAAGACGGGGTTGCGCAGGTTCAGGGCCGGGCCGCGGGGCGCGGCGGGCCGCGGCGGGCCGGCGTACTGCTGCCCCTGGTGGTGCCGCTCCGGGGCGGGGCCCTTACCGCCGCGGGCGCGGGCCCAGCGGGCCAGCTGGGCCACGCGCTTGACCACGAACTGGGTGTCGAGGATGCCGAGCATGCCGGCGAGCTGGACGGCGACCTCGTGCTGGGCGCCGCTGTTCTTGATGCGGGCGACGATCGGGGCGGCCTCGTCCAGGGCGGAGGCGCGGCCCGCCGGCGTGTCGAGGTCGTAGCGGCTGACGATCTGGCGCAGCGCGAACTCGAAGAGGGGGGTGCGGGGCTCGACGAGGTCCGCGACGGCCTCGTCGCCCTTGGCGAGGCGCAGGTCGCAGGGGTCCATGCCGTCGGGGGCGATGGCGATGTACGTCTCGGCGGCGAACTTCTGGTCGTCCTCGAAGGCGCGCAGGGCGGCCTTCTGGCCGGCCGCGTCGCCGTCGAAGGTGAAGATGACCCGGGCCGAGCCGTTGTCCATCAGCAGGCGGCGCAGGATCTTGATGTGGTCGCCGCCGAAGGCGGTGCCGCAGGTGGCGATGGCGGTGGTCACGCCGGCGAGGTGGCAGGCCATGACGTCGGTGTAGCCCTCGACGACGACCGCGCGGGACGCCTTGGCGATGTCCTTCTTGGCGAGGTCGATGCCGTAGAGGACCTGGGACTTCTTGTAGATCGCCGTCTCGGGCGTGTTGAGGTACTTGGGGCCGTTGTCCGCCTCGTAGAGCTTGCGGGCGCCGAAGCCGACGACGTCCCCGCCGATGTCGCGGATGGGCCACATCAGGCGTCCGCGGAAGCGGTCGATGGGGCCGCGGCGGCCCTCCTGGGAGAGACCGGAGAGCAGCAGCTCCTTGTCGGTGAAGCCCTTGCCGCGCAGGTAGCGCGTGAGGTGGTCCCAGCCCTGGGGGCTGTAGCCGACGGAGAAGTGCTGGGCGGCGGCCTGGTCGAAGCCGCGGTCGGCGAGGAACTGGCGGCCGGTGTCGGCCTCCGGGCTGGTGGCGAGCTGCTCCACGTACCAGTCGGCGGCGATCTTGTGGGCCTCGACCAGGCGGATCCGCTCACCGCGCTGGTGGGAGGGGTTGTAGCCGCCCTCCTCGTAGCGCAGGGTGATGCCCGCCTGACCGGCCAGGCGCTCGACCGCCTCCGAGAAGGAGAGGTGGTCGATCTTCATCACGAACGTGATGGTGTCGCCGCCCTCCTGGCAGCCGAAGCAGTGGAAGAACCCCTTGCTCGGGCTGACCTGGAAGGACGGTGACTTCTCGTCGTGGAACGGGCACAGACCCTTGAGGTTCCCGCCGCCCGCGTTGCGCAGCTGGAGGTACTCGGACACCACGGCGTCGATCGGGACCGCGTCCCGTACCGCCTTCACGTCCTCGTCGTTGATCCGTCCTGCCACGAGGTGATTCTACGGGGCCGGACCGACACTCCTGAGGCGAGACGGCTTTCCGGCCGGGGGCCCGGGCGTTGCCCCCGCGCGTTGCCGCACGGGGGCGGTGTGACGGCTACGGTGCGAGGCTTTCCAGCGGGACGTGCGGGTCCGCCAGGGACTCCGTGTTCACCCTCGCCTTGGAGCGGATCAGGCGCTGGATCTTGTCCGTGACGTCCCACACGTTCACGTTCATCCCGGCCAGCACCCGGCCGTCCTTGACCCAGAACGCGATGAACTCGCGCTTCCCGGCGTCCCCGCGGATCACCACCTGGTCGTAGGTGCCCGCGGGTGCCCAGCCTGAGTACTCCATCCCCAGGTCGTACTGGTCGGAGAAGAAGTAGGGCACCCGGTCGTACGTCACGTCCCGGCCCAGCATGGAGCGCGCGGCCGCCGGGCCGCCGTTCAGGGCGTTGGCCCAGTGCTCCACCCGCAGGCTCGTGGCGAACAGGGCGTGGTGGAAGGAGGCCGCGTCGCCGGCCGCGTAGATGTCGGGGTCGGAGGTGCGCAGCCGCTCGTCGACCACGATGCCCCCGCCTTGTGCCCGGTCGGCGATCTCCAGCCCGGCCGCCTCCGCGAGGGCGACCCGCGGGGCCGCGCCGATCGCCGCCAGCACGTCGTGCGCCGGGTGCTCCTCGCCGTCGTCGGTGCGGGCCGCGAGGACCATGCCGTCCTGGCCGACGATCTCCGTCAGCCGCCTGCCGAAGTGGAAGCGCACCCCGTGCTCGCGGTGCAGCTCGGCGAAGAGCCCGCCGAGTTCCGGGCCCAGCACGCCGTGCAGCGGGGTCGGCCCGTGCTCGACGATCGTGACCTCCGCACCGTACTCGCGGGCCGCCGCCGCGACCTCCAGGCCGATCCAGCCGGCCCCGGCGATGACGAGGTGGCCGTTGTCCCGGCCGAGGTTGGTCAGGACGTGTTTGAGGCGCCCGGCGTGGGCGAGGCGGCGCAGGTGGTGCACGCCGGCCAGGTCCGTTCCGGGGATGTCCAGGCGGCGGGGCTCTGCGCCGGTGGCCAGGAGCAGCTTGTCGTAGCGGGCGACGGTGCCGTCCTCGCCGAAGCGGACCGTCTTGGCCGCACGGTCGATGGCGTCGACGGTCTGGCCGAGGTGCAGCTCGATGTCGTGGGCCGCGTACCAGGCGGGTTCGTGCACGAAGACGCTGTCGCGTTCCTCCTTGCCGAGGAGGTAGCCCTTGGACAGGGGCGGGCGCTCGTAGGGGTGGTCGCGTTCGTCGCAGATCAGTATCACTCGGCCGGTGAAGCCCTCCGCGCGGAGCGTCTCGGCCGCCTTCGCGCCGGCCAGTCCGCCTCCGACGATGACGAATGTCTGATCCGCGTCGACCACTTGGTGCCTCCTCGTCAGGGTGTCGCCACTTGCGAGCGTCCCGCACGGAGCGTGATGCGGGAAGAGGGAGTGACCCGATCAGGCCACGGAGGGTCACATTCGGGGGTGCTCGCGTCCCACCCGTCGCGCCAGTCTCATCCCTGCCCCGTCAGACGGGCGTGAAGCGAACGGGCGGAGGTGTCGGTGAGGGAGGCGATCTGGTCGACGATCACCCGCTTGCGCGCTCTGTCGTCCCCCGCCCGGTCGAACAGGGCGCGGAACTGCGGGTCCAGGCCGTCCGGGGCGCGGGCGGTGAGCGCCTCGGCCAGTTCGGCGACGACGATCCGCTGGTCGGCGCGCAGCCGCTCCTGCTCGGCGCGCTGCATGACGTAGAGGTCGGCGACGGCCTTGAGGACGGCGCACTCCATGCGGGTCTCGCGCGGGACGACCAGCTCGGCGGCGTACCGGGTGAGCCGTCCGGCGCCGTAAGCGGTGCGGGTCGCGGTCTCCGCCGCCAGGCAGAAGCGGCCGATGAGCTGGCTGGTGGCGTCCTTCAGGCGGGCCTGGGCGACGGCGGTGCCGTCGTAGCCGTGCGGCCACCACTCCTGGGCGAGAAGCCGGTCCAGGGCCTCGGCGAGCTCGGCGGGGTCGGTGTCGGCGGGCACGTACCGGCCGCGGGCGACCTGGAAGACGTCCCGGCGTTCGGGGTCGGCGTGCAGGCAGTTGGGGTCGATGTGACCGGCGTGCAGGCCGTCCTCCACGTCGTGCACGGAGTAGGCCACGTCGTCGGACCAGTCCATGACCTGCGCCTCGAAGCAGGTGCGGGTGCCGGGGGCGTCCTTGCGGAGCCAGTCGAAGACCGGGCGGTCGTCGTCGTAGACGCCGAACTTGTGCGAGGCCGGGTCGGTGGGGTGGGCGCCGCGGGGCCAGGGGTACTTGGTGGCGGCGTCGAGGGCGGCGCGGGTGAGGTTGAGGCCGACGGAGCGCTCCGGGGTGAACCGCTTGGGCTCGATACGGGTCAGGAGCCTGAGGGACTGGGCGTTGCCCTCGAAGCCGCCGCAGTCCGCCGCGAACTCGTTGAGGGCCTGTTCACCGTTGTGGCCGAAGGGCGGGTGGCCGAGGTCGTGGGAGAGGCAGGCGGCTTCCACGAGGTCGGGGTCGCAGCCGAGGGCCGCGCCCAGTTCGCGGCCGACCTGGGCGCATTCGAGGGAGTGGGTGAGGCGGGTGCGGGGGCTGGCGTCCCAGGCGGGGCCGAGGGTGCCGGGCGTCACCACTTGGGTCTTGCCGGCGAGGCGTCGCAGGGCGGCGGAGTGGAGGACCCGGGCCCGGTCGCGCTGGAAGGCGGTGCGGCCGGGGCGTTTGTCGGGTTCGGGGGCCCAGCGGTCGACTGACGTCGGGTCGTAGGCCGTGGGGTCTTGTGCGGTGCCGTCCATGTGACGACAGTAAGCGCCTCTGAGGGTGCCGGGTTCTGATTTCGTGCGTGTGCGGGTGGGTGGTGGCTGGTCGCGCAGTTCCCCGCGCCCCTGAGGGGCGTAGGCCCGAGCCCGGTTTCAGGCCGAGGCCAGTTCCGGAAGGGTCTGCCGTGCCACTGCTTCCTCGTAGCGGTGGAGGACGAGCTGGGCCATCGACGGGTGGGTGCCGAGGGGGGCCGCTGCTGTCCACGGAGCCGCCTGGGCGCACTCCGTGGCGAAGCGGCCCGGGGCCGTGAAGTAGGACGCGAGGGCGATGTGGCGGCGGCCCCTGGCCAGGAGGGTGCGGACGGCCGTTTCGACCGTCGGGGTCGCCGCCGAGGCGTACGCCGGGATGACCGGGACGCCGAGGCGGGTCGCCAGGAGGTGGGCGGTGCGGGCCGTGTCCGTCTTCGCGTCCGGGTCGCGGGAGCCTGCCGCGGCGAGGACGACCGCGCTGGTGCGGTGGGGTGTCCCGCCCCAGCCGGCTTCCGTGAGGCGGGCCTGGAGGGCGTCGACCAGGAGCGGGTGGGGGCCCAGGGGGGCGGCCAGGTGGGTGCGGGCCCGGGAGGCCGCCGCCATCTCGGGGATGTCTTGCTTGACGTGGTAGCCACGGCTGAGGAGGAGGGGGACGAGCACCGCCTCCGAGTCCCCGAGCGCCGCGAGGGTGTCGGGGAGCAGGGGGGCGTTGAGCTCGATGTGGCCCAGGTGCACGGGCACGTCGGGGCGCAGGGCCCGGACCCGGTCGAGGAGCGCCCGCACGGTGCTCAGCGCGCGGGGGTCGCGGCTGCCGTGGGCCACGACCACGAGGGCGGGCGGGGCCGGGCGGCGCGTGGCGGGCGGCGGGACGAGGCTGAGCTGACTGGGCATGCTCCGATGGTGGCGGCGGCGCGTTGCCTTCCCGTTGCACGGGCGTCACGGGTGTTTTCCAGCGGTTCACGATGTGGGACACGGCTGTGTGAGGTGCATTGACCTGCCGTTTCCACGAATCGAGTGAAGCTGCTCACGTGACTGCGGATGAACCGGGCGGTCGCCGGCGACGTCCCTGACTGTCGAGGGGCCGACCTGGGGAGGGACCGTCCGATGCGTCGTGTGACGTTCCGAGGACCACGGCTGCCGCGTACCCGGCGGGGGCAGCGACGGCTGGTGCAGGCCGTGATGGCCGGGTGCGTGCTGGCCCTGCTTCCGGCGACGTGGATGTACGCCGTGGCGGGTGACCGGCTGCGGACGGCGGCGGATGTGCCGCGTACCGAGGTGGCGGTGGTGTTCGGTGCCGGGCTGTGGGAGGGCGAGCCGTCGCCGTACCTCGCGCACCGGCTCGACGCCGCGGCGAAGCTGTACCGGGAGGGGCGGGTGGAGGTGGTGCTCGTCACCGGCGACAACAGCCGGGAGGACTACGACGAGCCGGACGCGATGCGCGCGTATCTGACGCGGCACGGGGTGCCCGACGGGCGGATCGTCAGCGACTACGCGGGGTTCGACACCTGGGACTCCTGCGTGCGCGCCAAGAAGATCTTCGGGGTGGATCAGGCCGTGCTGATCAGTCAGGGCTTCCACATCCGGCGGGCGGTCGCGCTGTGCGAGGCGGCGGGGGTCTCCTCCTACGGGGTCGGTGTGGACGCCGTGCACGACGCGACCTGGTACTACGGGGGCGCCCGGGAGGTCCTCGCCGCCGGGAAGGCCGCGCTGGACGCGGTGTTCCGTCCGGATCCGCGGTTCCTCGGTCCGCGGGAGCCGGGTGTGCAGCGGGCGTTGGCGGCGGCCGGGGATCCTCGCCGGTGACTCGGCCGGGGGCGGTCCGCCCCCGGCCGGTCGGTGGGTGCCGGTGTCAGTGCTCGGGCCCGTGTTCGGGCCTGCGTTCGAGCCTGTGTTCGTGCCCGTGTTCGTGGCCGTGTCCGTCTCCGTGGAAGCGCGGCGGGCGCTTCTCCAGGAACGCCGTCATGCCCTCCTTCTGGTCGTCGGTGGCGAACAGGGCGTGGAAGACGCGGCGCTCGAAGCGGATCCCGTCGCGCAGACCGGATTCGAGGGCGCGGTCGACGCATTCGCGGGCCGCCCGGACGGCCGCCGTGCCGTACGCGGCGATCGCCCTCGCCGCTTCGAGGGCCTCGGGCAGGACCCGGTCGTCCGGGACCACACGGGAGACGAGACCGCAGCGTCCAGCCTCCTGTGCGTCCATGGTGCGACCGGTGAGGACCAGGTCCAGGGCCGTGGCCCGGCCGACGAGCCGGGTCAGTCGCTGGGTGCCGCCGATGCCGGGGATCACTCCGAGTCTGATCTCGGGCTGCCCGAAGACGGCCGACTCCCCCGCGACGACCAGGTCGCACATCATCGCCAGTTCACATCCGCCCCCGAGGGCATGGCCGTTGACCGCCGCGATCTTCGGGGTGCGGAGATCGGCGAACTCCTCCCAGCCGGCGAAGTAGTCCTCGGCCATCATGTCGGCGGCCGACTTCCCCGCCATCTCCTTGATGTCGGCGCCGGCCGCGAAGACCGTGTCCGAGCCGGTGACGACGAAGCAGCCGACCTCGGGGTCCGCGTCCAACGGGCGCAGCACGTCGAGAAGTTCGGCCAGCAGCGCCGAGCTGAGCGCGTTGCGTACGTGCGGGCGGTGCAGGCGTACGGTCACCACCCGGCCGTTCCGCTCCAGCTTCAGGTTGTTCATCGGCATCCCCTTCTACGAGTTCTACGAGTCCCAGATCGCGCCGTACGCCGGAATCCCCCGCCGTTCCAGGCCGTGGACCACCTGCCAGGTCAGCTTCTTGTTGGAGATGCAGATGACCGCCTCGGCCCCGAAGTCCCGGTAGGCCTCGTGGGCGAGGCGCACCATGTCGGGCTTGCCGTGCCGGGACGTGTCCCAGATCCGGGCGTCCGGCTGGACGGCGAGGATCTCGTCGACCAGGGCGTCGCCGTAGGTCGTACGGGGGTCGCGGGTCGCCCAGACCAGCCGGGAGGGCACCTGGGCGGCGAGCAGGTGGGGCAGGCACGGGCCGATGCCGCTGCCGGTGGCGATGTAGACGACCTTGGTGAACAGGACCTCGATGTTGGCGACGCCGGCGGTGGTGATGCCCTTGACCCACACCTGCCGGGGCAGGTCGTCGATGAAGGAGCCGGTCCAGTCGCCGGCCCGGGAGATCGTGAGCCGGAAGCCGGACTCGCCGGGGGCGGGCACGTTGGCGAAGGAGTGCCACTCGGTCAGCGGGCTGCGGCTGATCGCGGTGGAGGAACCCGCGAACGGGGTCTCGCCGTGGTCGAAGCGGGCCAGCACGACGTGCGAGGAAGGGCGTTCGAGGCGGACGTCCACCTTGCGCAGCCGCAGCCAGGGCAGGGCGACGCTGAAGGTGGTCACCACGAGCACGCCGACCTGCCACGGGCCGGGTGAGGACAGCAGGGTGTGCGTCCAGAACAGGGCCAGGGCCGTCCAGCCGCCGAAGCGGTGGATCTTCTCGAAGTGGTCGTGCCGGCGGGAGCGGAACGGGGGCAGGGCGGTGGCGGTGATCAGCGCGAGGAGGACGATCAGGGTCCAGCCGACGGTCCTGGCGGGGCCGTCGGGTGCCGTGATCGTCGCGGCCAGGAACCAGCCGGTGCCCGCCAGTGCCCCGCCGACGTGCAGTCCGCCGAAGTGGTACACCTTGCCGAGCGTCCAGCGGACCCGCAGCGGCCAGGTGGTCGGGGCCGAAGTCGCCAACCGGAAGAAGAGGTTGATGACGTACTGCTGGCGTACGACGACGGCGAGGGCCAGGTTGGCGAGGGCCGCGTGCCCGAGGGTGGGAGCGGTCAGGGGCCAACCGGTCCAGGCGAACGCCGTGTTGGCCAGGAGCACCAGGGCCGCGAGCCGGTTGTAGTGCATCAGGCGGGGGTGCTTGAGCAGGCGGCGGGGGCCGGGCAGGAGCGGCGGGAGTCCACCGGTGGCCTCCTGCGGCCGGGGCGGGGAGGTGGTCATCGCGCCACCGCCACGCGTTCCTCGATCATGAGCAGCAGCGCCTGTTTGTCGACCTTGCCGCGGTCGGTCTCGGGGAGGAGGGCCAGTGGCAGGATCCGCTCGGGGACGCAGTAGTAGGGCAGGGCGTCCGCGACAGCGCGGCGCGCCGCTTCCGGGTCGACGTCCGCGGGGCAGACGAAGGAGACCAGGGTGCGGGCGTCGCGTCTCAGGGTGACGGCGCGGGTGCAGCCGGCCGCGGACTCCAGGACCGAGGAGACGGAGTCCAGTTCGACGCGGAAGCCGCGCACCTTGACCTGGTCGTCGGTGCGGCCGAGGTGCTCCAGCTCGCCGTTGGAGGTCCAGCGGCCGAGGTCGCGGGTGCGGAACATGCGCCGGCCGCCGCCGAGGAAGGGGTCGGGGGCGTACCGCTCGGCGTTGAGGGCGTCGTCGCCGAGGTAGCCGGCGGACACGCAGTCGCCGCCGGCCCACATCTCACCCACCTCGCCGACCGGCACGGGACGGCGGTCCGCGTCGAGGACGTAGACGGTGTTGTTGGGGGTGGGGCGGCCGATGGTGAGCAGCGGGGCGTCCGGGTCATGTCGGCTCATCGTGTTGACGATCGTCGTCTCGGTGGGGCCGCAGCCGTTGAAGAAGGCGGCCTGCCGGGCCCAGCGGTCGGCCAGCGGGCGCGGGCAGGGCTCCCCCGCGACGGCGACCGTGCGCACCCGCGGGCAGGCGGCCGGGGCGAGGCCGGACAGCACGGTCGGGGTCGCGACGAGCACGTCCGCCGTGCGGGCCGCCGCGGCGATGTCCTTGCCGCGGATGACGAGGGTCCCGCCGTGCGTGAGGCAGCCGAGGATCTCCCATGCGGCCATGTCGAAGGCGATGTTGAGGAGCTGGGCGACCCGGTCGCCGGGCCGGACGCCGAGGTCGCCCGGGGCGGTGAGCAGGAGGTTGGCGACGTTGCGGTGGGTGACCTTCACGCCGTTGGGGCGGCCGGTGGTGCCGGAGGTGAACAGGACGTAGGCGCCGTCGTCGCCGGTGACGGGGACGCGCGGGGCCGGGGCGTACGGCAGCGGCTCGTCGAGCGGGAGCAGCAGATGGCCGGCGGGCAGGGGCACGCGGTGGGCGTGCTCGGCGACCGTGAGGACGACCCTGGTCCGGGCGGTGCGGATGACGTGGGTGAGCTGGGCCGGGGGTGCGAGGCCGATGTCCTGCGGGACGTACGCGGCGCCGGCCTTCAGGATGCCGAGCAGGCCGACCAGCATCGGGATCGAGCGGCGGACGAACAGGCCGACGTGGTCGCCGGGGCGGACGCCCTCGCGGACCAGGCGGGCGGCGAGGGCGTCGGCGCAGCGGTCGAGTTCGCCGTAGGTGATGCGGGCGCCCTGGTGTTCGGCGGCGACGGCGTGCGGGGTGGCCGTGGCGTGGCGGGCGACGGCGTGGTGCAGGAGCGGATCGGGGACGGGGACGGCGGGGCCTCGGCCGTACTGCCTGAAGAGCTGCTGGTCATGGGGGGTCAAGTGGCGCAGAGGCATGATCGGGTGGCCTCCTGGCTGTTTCGAGGTCGGATTGCCACCCGCGGCCCGGCCGCGGGTGGATGCTGCCGTGAGCGGCGGGCATGCCCGGGTGTCGAACGCCGTGCGGAGTCGTGCGAGCGCTGCGCGTAGCGAGAGCGTAGTGCGGCTGCTTCAACACTCAACGAGGTTGGATCGGCCAAGAAAGGAACGTAATGAGCCACATGTGGCGTTTCTGGTCCCAGAGGCAACGTCCGTGCCGGTCGGCGACGACCTGAAGGAGGGCGGGCCTGTGTCCACCGGGCAGGGGCTCCTCACCGGGCAGAGGGTTTCTCATCGGGCAGCGGGCTCATCGGGCAGAAGGCTCATCGGGCAGCGGGCTCCTGCCTCACGCGGGCGGGGCGGCGGCGGGGAGGTTGCCGTCCCGGCCGCGTAACAGGGAGCCGTCCCCGGCGTAACACGGCCGACGCACGCTGGACGGCATGCAGACCACCGCGACGCCCACGCACTGCCCGTACTGCGCCCTGCAGTGCGGGATGAACCTCACGCCCACGCCGGACGGGACCGTCGAGGTGAGCGAGCGCGCGGACTTCCCGGTGAACCGGGGCGCCCTGTGCGGCAAGGGGCGTACCTCGGCGGCGGTGCTCGCACGCAACGTGCGTCTGACCTCCCCGTTGGTGCGCGACGAGGGCGGCGCGCTGGTGCCCGCCTCCTGGGACGAGGCGCTGGAGCGGATCGCGGCGGGGCTGCACCGCACGCGCGCGGAGTACGGGCCGGACGCGGTCGGGGTGTTCGGCGGGGGCGGGCTGACGAACGAGAAGGCGTACACCCTCGGCAAGTTCGCGCGGGTCGTGCTCGGCACCTCGCAGATCGACTACAACGGGCGTTTCTGCATGTCGTCGGCGGCGGCCGCCGGCATCAAGGCGTTCGGGCTCGACCGCGGGCTGCCCTTCCCGCTGGAGGACATCCCGAAGTCCGGCTGCGTGATCCTCGTCGGGTCGAACCTCGCGGAGACCATGCCGCCGTCGCTGCGGTTCTTCACCGAGCTGAAGGAGAACGGCGGCACGCTGATCGTCATCGACCCGCGCCGCACGAAGACCGCCGAGCAGGCGGACCTGCACCTGGCGCCCCGGCCGGGCACGGACCTGGCCCTCGCCCTGGGCCTGCTGCACCTGGTGATCGCGGAAGGCCGGGTGGACGAGGAGTACGTCAGGGAACGCACCACCGGCTGGGAGGACGCCCGGGCCGCCGCGATGGCGCACTGGCCGGAGTACGTGGAGCGGATCACGGGGGTGTCCGTTCCTCAACTCCGCGAGGTCGTCCGGCTGTTCTGCGAGCCGGAGTCGGCGATGGTGCTCACCGCCCGGGGGCCCGAGCAGCAGTCCAAGGGCACCGACACGGTGGGCGCGTGGATCAACCTGTGCCTGGCGACCGGCCGGGCGGGCCGCCCGCGCTCCGGGTACGGCTGCCTGACCGGCCAGGGCAACGGCCAGGGCGGGCGCGAACACGGGCAGAAGGCCGACCAGTTGCCGGGCTACCGCAAGCTCGACGACCCGGCCGCGCGGGCGCACGTCGCCGAGGTGTGGGGCGTGGACCCGGACAGCCTGCCCGGGCCGGGGCGCAGCGCCTACGAGCTGCTGGACGCGCTGGGCACCGACATCCGGTCGCTGCTGCTGATGGCGTCCAACCCGCTGGTGTCGGCGCCGCGTGCCGCGCACATCGAGGAGCGCATCCGGTCGCTGGACTTCCTGGCGGTCTGCGACGTGGTGCTGTCGGAGACGGCGGAACTCGCGGACGTGGTCCTGCCGGTCACGCAGTGGGCCGAGGAGACGGGCACGACGACGAACCTGGAGGGCAGGGTGCTGCTGCGGCGGCGGGCGATCACCCCGCCCGACGGCATCCGCAGCGACCTGGAGGTGCTGCACGAACTCGCCGCCCGCCTGGGCGTGGAGAAGGGCTTCCCGACCGACCCGGAGGAGGTCTTCGAGGAACTGCGCCGGGCGTCGGCGGGCGGGGCGGCGGACTACTCGGGGATCACGTACCGGAGGCTGGCCGAGGAGAACGGGGTGTTCTGGCCCTGCCCCGCGGCGGTGGAGCCGACCGGCGGGGGCGGGGGCGCCGTGCCCGGCGGGGAGACTCAGGCCGGGGGCGCCGTGCCCGACGGGGAGGGTCCGGCCGCGAGCACCCTGCCCGACGGGAAGGGCCCGGCCGCGGGCACCCTCGCCGACGGGGAGGAGCCTGCCGTGCACCCGGGCACGCCCCGCCTCTTCCTCGACCGTTTCGCCACGCCGGACGGCCGGGCCCGGTTCGTCCCCGTCTCACACCGGGCGAACGCCGAGGAGCCCGACGAGGAATACCCCGTGCTGCTGACCACCGGGCGGGTCGTGGCGCAGTACCAGTCCGGGGCGCAGACCCGGCGCGTGGCGGAGCTGAACGCCGCCGCACCCGGGCCGTTCGTGGAGCTGCACCCGAGGCTGGCGGCCCGGCTCGGAGCGGCGGAGGGGGACCCGGTGGCCGTCGTGTCGCGGCGGGGCCGGGCGGTGGCGCCCGCGAGGATCACGCACGCCATCCGGCCCGACACCGTCTTCATGCCCTTCCACTGGCCGGGCGAGGGCCGCGCCAACACCCTCACCAACCCCGCGCTCGACCCGACCTCCCGGATGCCGGAGTTCAAGGCGTGCGCGGTGCGGCTGGAGGCCGTCGAGCGGTAGCGGTCAGCTCACGGCGACGGCAGGTGTGCGCGGCGCGGCTCCAGGCCGTGCCGCGGTGGGCGTCAGTTCACCGCCACGGCCTTCCAGGCCGCCGCCACCGCCTTGTGCTCGGTGCTGTCGGCGCCGTAGAGGTCCTTCGCCGCGCTCAGGGTCGCCGTGCGGGCGTCCGCGTAGTCCGTCGAGGACGTCATGTAGACCGTCAGGGCGCGGTACCAGATCTTGCCCAGGGCGGCCCGGCCGATGCCGTTCACCGTGGAGCCGTCGCAGGTCGGGGAGTCGTAGGAGACGCCGTTGAGAGTCTTGCCGCCGCTGCCCTCCGCGAGCAGGTAGGCGAAGTGGTTGCCGACGCCCGAGGAGTAGTGCACGTCGAGGTCGCCGAGCTCGGCGTTCCAGCAGTCCGCCGACTTGCCGTCCTTCGACGGCTTGTCCATGAAGCGCAGGGCTTCCCGGCCGAGGGCGGAGCGGACGACCTTCTCGCCGATGAGCCAGTCGCCCCGGTCCTCGGCGTTGGCCGCGTGGAACTCCACCAGCGTGCCGAAGATGTCCGACGTCGCCTCGTTCAGGCCGCCGGACTCGCCGGAGTAGGTCAGCGCCGCCGTCTTCGACGTCACGCCGTGGGACATCTCGTGCCCGGCGACGTCCAGTGACACCAGCGGGCCCATCAGCTTGCCGTCGCCGTCGCCGTACGTCATGCAGAAGCAGTTGTCGTCCCAGAAGGCGTTGTTGTAGTCCGTGCCGTAGTGGACGCGGTTGAAGGATCCCTTGCCGTCGCCGGCGATGCCGTTACGGCCGTGGACCTTCTTGTAGTAGTCCCAGGTGGCGTCCGTGCCGTACTGGGCGTCGACCGCGACCGTGGACCGGTCCGCGGCCGCGCCCGTGCCCCACTGGTTGTCGGCGTCCGTGAAGAGCGTCGCGGGGGCGCGGGTCAGGCAGACGGTCAGCAGGCACTTGTCCGTCTTGTTCTCGGCGTCGCCGGTGTAGGTGCCGCCGCGCGTCGCGTCCTTCAGCTGGTACGACGAGCCGGACGCGGTCGTCTCCAGCGGCACCGTGCCGCCGTAGAGGGACTCGCCCTCGCCCGACGCCGACTCCATGGAGTCCCAGGCGTCGATCCGGGCGCCGGTCGTCGCGTCGGTCAGGACCGTGCGCCCGACCGGGTTGCCGAGTTCGTCGTGCGCCACCGCGTCGGTCTGCCAGGCCAGCTTCGGGGCGCCGTGCAGGGCGTCGACGACGAGACGGGGCTTGGCGGTGAGCTTCTTCAGGGTCTCGCCGAGGTGGGCGGCGCGCAGCAGGTTCGCCGCGAGGTCGGCGGCCCTGGGGGCGGTCACCTTCGGGGTGACGCTCGCCAGGGAGAGCGCGGACCTCGTCGCGCGGCTCGTGCCGCGGTAGGTGCCGTCCGGGTTCAGGTGGAGCACGAAGTCGCCGCCGAGCACCGGGAGTCGGTGGTAGGTGCGGTCGTAGCGCACGTGCCGGGTGCCGTCCTCGTCGACGACGACGTCCCGGACCTTCGTCTCCTGGGCCGGGGTGAGGCCCAGGACTCCGGCCCGGTCCGCGAGCACCGCCTCCGCGTCCTCGATCGCGGCCGACCTGGTCGGCCGGTCCGCCGCGCCGGCGGCCGGCGAGGCAACGGCGGCCAGCAGGGCGGTGGTGCCGGTGACGGCCACACCGGCGAGGGCGAGACGGGAACCGCGGACATGACGTATCCGACTCATCGGTCTCCTCATACGGGCGCACCCGGTCGCGTGGGGTCGACCGGGGGCGGCGTTGATGTTGACCGCGAGTTAAGGCGTCACGGACCTGGCATGTCCATAGCCCCGTTGTGGAGGTGTGTGAGGGTGCAGAATCGTTCCTGTGACCCTGCCCTTCTTCGTCTACGGCACCCTCCGTCCGGGGGAGGTCAACCACGGCCTCTTCCTGCGCGGCCGCACCCGCTCCGAGGAGCCGGGCAGGCTCGCGGACGCGGTGCTCTACGAGGGGCCGGGCTACCCGTACGCGGTCGAGGAACCGGGCGGCGGGGCGGTGAGCGGGGAACTGGTCACCGCGCTGCCCGAGGCGTACACGGGCCTGCTCGCGGAGCTGGACCGGCTGGAGGAGTACGTGCCGGGCGACCCGCGCAGCCTGTACGAGCGCGTCGAGCGGAAGGTCGTACGGGAGGCCGACGGGGCGGCCGTCCGGGCCTGGGTGTACGTGGCCGCGCCCCCGGTCGCCGCACGGCTGCGGACCCGGGGACGGACGATCGCGGGCGGGGACTGGCGGGCGCGGGGCGTGAGAGGCGAGGTGTTGAGGGGCGAGGTGCGAGAGGGGTACTGAAGCGGGCTCGGCGACGACGGGGGTGAAGCGGCCGTGCCGGTCGCTGCCGATACCGAGGGTCAGGCGGAGCGGTCGTCCGGAGCAGCGGCTGAGGCGGTGACGGTGACCCGGCGGTGGCGATGGAGGTGGCGGAGGCAGTGGCGGTGGGATTCATGTGCCCCAGCACCGCACGGCAACGGTTCATGAGGTCGAGTGCCGGCGCGTGCACCCGGGTCACCCGTTCACACGCGCGCCCCGGGCTTTTCCGCAGCCCGTCCGCCGCACGCCCGTGACCTGCCGAAACGGCCGTGACAGGCTGCCGGTTCACGGCTCCCTGACACCCATTCACCTCAATTCTGACGCCCCCTCAGCAAGCGCGGTCCTCCCGCTGCCCGTTACCTCGAAGGGCAGGCGCACGACCGAACCGCTCGAGGGAGCATCGATGCGACGTACCGCCCGGCCGCTGACCGCCACCGCGTTCGCCGTCGCCGTCGTGGCCCTCGCCTCCGCCCCCGCCCGCGGCGCGTCCACCGGAGGCCTGGAGGTGTCCCCGGCGTCGGTCGTGCCCGGGGATCAGGTCACGGTGCGCGCGGCGGCCTGCGGCGACGGCGGCTCGGCGACGGGTGACGCCGGCGCGGTCGGGGCGGGTTCCCTCAGCCTGGTGCCGGACGCGCACGGGCAGGACGCGACCGGGCGGTTCAGGGTGCCCCCGAGTGCGCAGCCGGGCACGTACGAGATCACCGCGACCTGCGGCGGCAGCGGCCGGCGGATCGCCGGGGACGTGGTGGTCACGCTGACGCCGGTGCGCGGGCAGGTGCATCCCCGGGGGAGTGTGAAGACGGGGGTCGGCGGCGCCCTGGGCCGCGATCCCGTGCAGACCGCGGCCGGTGTGGCGGCTCTCGCCGTCGCCGCCGCGGGCGGTACCTGGCTCCTGCATCGCCGGGCGAGAGGCGACGGGATCTGACGGACACCCTCCGCTGTCCGTCGCCGGTACCGCATGTCCCTCCCCCTCCGGGTCCGACGCCCCTCGTGGCCCGGAGGGGGTACGGGGCCCGAGCTCGGAAAGGGATGAGTATGCGCAGGCTCCCCGGCTTCGGCAGCGGCGTCCGCAGTCCCGCGAACGCGGCCATGGCGGCCGTGACGGTGTTCGCCCTGTGCTCCGGGGTGTGGCTGCTGCGCAACGGCGCCGAGACGCACGCCCCGCCGCAGCCGTCCGCCGCGCAGGCCCGGGCCGGGCTGGGCGGCCGGGCCGGTGAGGGACCGGCCGTGCCCGCGCTGCCGCCCTCGCCGCCCGACCGCATCCGCATTCCCGCGATCCGGGTCGACGCGCCGCTGACGGGGCTCGGCCTGACGAGGACCGGCAGCCTCGACGTGCCACCCGCGGCGGACGAGAACCTCGCCGGCTGGTACGAGTCCGGCACCACCCCCGGTGAGCGGGGCACGGCGATCGTCGCCGGGCACGTCGACAACGCCGCCGGGCCCGCCGTCTTCTACGACCTCGGCGCCCTGGCCCGGGGCAGCACGATCGAGGTGGACCGGCGCGACGGCGGCGTCGCGGTGTTCACCGTGGACGCCGTCGAGGTGTACGCCGCGAAGGACTTCCCCGACGAGAAGGTCTACGGCGCCGCCCGCCGCCCCGAGCTGCGGGTCATCACCTGCGGCGGCGGCTGGTCACGCGGCACCGGATACCGGGGCAACGTCGTCGTCTTCGCCCATCTGACCGGCAGCCGGTGACGCTTCCAGGACGTTGGCCCTGCCCCAGGCACCCAGCGGGGCCAGCGCCCGGTTCAGGGAGCCGCCCCGGGCCGTCAGCGAGTACTCCACCCTCGGCGGCACCTCGTCGTACGCCTCGCGGTGCACCAGCCCGTCGGCCTCCATCTCCCGCAGGTGCGAGGCGAGCACCTTCTCGGTGACGCCCGGCAGTTCGCGGCGCAGCTCCCCGAAGCGGCACGCCCGCTCGTTCAACGCCCAGAGGATCAGCACCTTCCACTTGCCGCCGATCAGGTCCATCGCCGCGTCGATCCCGCACACGTACGCCCCCGGCCGCCGCCCGGTCGTCCCCATGCCCACCCTCCCCTTGCGCTGCCTGCACCCTTCCCCCGGGGTAACCACCCACTCCGAAGTGCGTACTTGAGCAGGTGCTTCCCCTGCGACGAGCCTAAACGCCATGACCGACACCGCAGTTGCCTCCCGTACTCCTCTGACTCTTCTCGGCACCGGGGCCATGGGCACCGCCCTCGCCCGTGCCTGGCTGGCCGCCGGGCACGCGGTGACCGTCTGGAACCGCACCGCCGCCCGGGCCGAAGCACTCGCCGCCGAGGGCGCCACGGTCGCCGCGAGCGCCGCCGAGGCCGTGGCCGCGAACCGGCTCGTCATCGCCTGCCTGCTGGACGACACCTCCGTGGGCGCGGCCCTCGACGGGGCCTCACTCACCGGGCGGGACCTGGTGAACCTCACCACCGGCACCCCGGCCGAGGGCCGTGCGCGGGCCGCCTGGGCCGAGGCGCGCGGCGCTCGCTTCCTGGGCGCCGGGATCATGGCTGTCCCCCCGATGATCGGCGCCCCGGGCTCCGGCGGCTACGTCTTCTACAGCGGTTCCGCCGAGCTGTTCGAGGAGCACCGCGACACGCTCGCCGTCCCGGCCGACACGCGTTACGTCGGGGCCGACCCGGGCTTCGCCGCGCTGCACGACGTGGCGCTGCTGAGCGCGATGAGCGGCATGTTCGCGGGCATCGCCCACGCGTTCGCGTTGATCCGCCCGGAGGACATCGCGCCGAAGGACTTCGCACCCCTGCTGGTGGACTGGCTCACCGCGATGGCCCCGGCCGCGCACGACAGCGCCGAGCGGCTCCAGAGCGGCGACTACACCGGGGGTGTCGTCTCCAACCTCGCGATGCAGGTCGCGGGCAACGCCACCCTGCTGCGCACGGCCGGGGAACAGCGGGTCAGCCCGGAGCTGCTGACGCCGTACACGCGGCTCATGGAGCGCCGGCTCGCACAGGGGCACGGGGACGAGGACGGGACGGGGGTGGTCGAGCTGCTGGACCTGCGGGCCCGTTAGGCGATCCACTGCTCGTACGCCAGGTTCCCCACCAGGGCGAAGACGACCGTCAGCAGCACGACGCGGACGAAGCCGCTGCCCTGCTTCAGGGCGGTGTGGGCGCCGAGGGTGCCGCCCGCCAGGTTGAAGAGGGCCATCAGGGCGGCCAGTTGCCACAGGACGGCGCCCTGCCAGGCGAAGGTCGCGAGGGCGCCGGCGTTGGTGCAGCAGTTGACGATCTTCGCGGTGGCGGAAGCCGTGACGAGGTCGAGGTGGAGGATCGCGGTGAGCGCGAGGACCAGGAACGTACCGGTGCCGGGGCCGATCAGACCGTCGTAGAAGCCGATGCCGAGGCCCGCGAGGCCGATCGCGGCGAGGATCCGGCGGCGAGTGGCCGGGCCGGTCGCGGGGGCCGTGCCGAAGGCGGGCCGCGCGATCACGAAAGCGGCGACCCCGAGCAGCACCACCATGATCACCGGCTTGAGGACGTCGGTGCTCATCCCGGCCGCGAAGAAGGCCCCGGCCGAGGATCCGGCGAGGGCGGCCAGCCCGATGCGGACGGCGGTGCGGACGTCCACCGGGGCCTTGCGGGCGTAGGTCACGGCCGCGCCCGTGGTGCCGACGATGGCGACGGCCTTGTTGGTGCCCAGCGCGTGCGCGGCGGGTGTGTTCGCGGGCAGTCCGAGCAGCAGCACGGGCAGCAGCAGGAGGCCGCCCCCGCCGACCACGGCGTCGATCCACCCGGCGGCGAGGGCAGCGACGCAGAGCAGGACGATCATGGTCAGCGATATGTCGGGCATGATCGCGAGCCTATGCGAGGGCGGTGCGGCTCCAGGACGACGCCGGTGCGACGGCCCTCACAGTGGGCCGTCGCCGCAGTTCAGGAACCCTCACACCCACCGCCGCCGCATGCTGAGGGCAGCGTTCCCCGCGGGAAACAGAGGTGATGCTGCCGGGTAACACCGGCACCGCACGCTCGAGTGCATGACCTCGAATGAGCGTGTGGTGGTGATCGGCACCGGCCTCGCGGGCGTACGGCTCGCCCGGCGGCTCGGTGAGCTCGGCACGCCCGCGCTGCTGATCGGCGAGGAGGAGCACCGGCCCTACAACCGGGTCCTGCTCGCCGAGGTGCTGGCCGGACGGTACAGCCCCGAGGTGATCGCCCTGCCGGCGCCGGCCCGGATCGTGCGTGGCCGGGTCGTCGGCGTCGACCGCACGCGGCGTACCGTCGCCTGCGCGGACGGGACGGTGATCGCATACGACCGGCTCGTTCTCGCGACCGGCTCCAACCCCGTACTGCCGCCGCTGCGGGGCCTGTTCACCGAGAACCACGAACTGCCCGAGGGCGTCCACGCCTTCCGGACCATGGACGACTGCCTGGGGCTGTCGAAGGCGGTCCGGCCGGGCGCGCGGGCCGTCGTCGTCGGCGGCGGTCTCCTCGGTGTGTCGGCGGCCCGGGCCCTCGCCCTGCGCGGCGCCCAGGTCGTCCTCGCCCAGCAGTCCGAGCGGCTGATGGAGCGACAGCTCGACCCGGCCGCCTCGAAGCTCGTCAAGCGGCACCTGACCGACCTGGGCGTCGAGGTGCACACCGAATGCCGGGTGCGGGACGTGCGCTGCGTCGGCGGCGCGGTCCGCTCGGTGGAGATGGCCGACGGATACGCGCTCGACGCGGACCTGGTGGTCGTCGCCTGCGGTGTCCGCCCCCGGGTCGGTCTCGCGCAGGACGCCGGACTCGACGTCCGCAAGGGCATCGTCGTCGACGACGAGCTGCGCACCTCCGACCCGTACATCCACGCCGTCGGCGACTGCGCCCAGCACGCCGACGTGCTCTACGGACTCGCCACGCCCGCGCTCGAACAGGCCGACGCCCTGGCCGAGTTGCTGGCCGGGGACCCGAGCGCCCGGTACACCGGCACGCGCTCGCTGACCCGGCTCACCCTCACGGGGCACGACAGCCCCTTCGACCTCGCCGCGTTCGGCGAGACCGAGGCGCTCCCGGGCGACGACGTCGTCCAGCTCGCCGACGCCACCCGCGGCACCTACCGCAAGGTCGTCGTCCGCGACGACCGCCTGGTCGGCGGGGTCCTCGTCGGCGAACTCGGCACCGTCGGCGCGCTCGCCCGCGCCTGGGAGGGAGCAGAGCCGCTCCCCTCCGACGGCGGCCCCCTGCTCCACCTGCTCACCAACGATGGAGGCTCTTGATGACGGCCACCCCGGGGTCGACCCCCACGATCGTGCTCGTCGGCCACGGCATGGTCGGCCAGCGCTTCCTCGAAGCGCTCGCCGAGCGCGGCCTGACCGCCACGCACCGCGTGGTCGTACTCTGCGAGGAGCCGCGTCCGGCCTACGACCGCGTCGCCCTCACCTCGTACTTCTCGGGGAAGACGCCCGAGGACCTCTCCATGACCGACATGGAGTTCATCAGCACGCACGGCATCGAGCTGTACGTCGGCGACCCGGCCGAGACCGTCGACCGTGAGGCGAAGAAGGTCACGGCCCGCTCGGGCCAGGTCTTCGACTACGACACCCTCGTCCTCGCCACCGGCTCCTTCCCCTTCGTCCCGCCGGTCCCGAACAAGGACGCCGAGGGCTGTTTCGTCTACCGCACGATCGAGGACCTGCTCGCGATCGAGGAGTACGCCAAGTCCAGGGCGACGGTCGGCGCGGTGGTCGGCGGTGGCCTGCTCGGGCTGGAAGCGGCCGGCGCGCTGAAGGGTCTCGGACTCACCTCCCACATCGTGGAGTTCGCGCCCCGGCTGATGCCCGTCCAGGTGGACGACGGCGGCGGTGCCGCGCTGCTGCGCACCATCGAGGAAATGGGCCTGAGCGTCCACACGGGCGTGGGCACGCAGGAGATCCTGGTCGACGCCGAGGGCGCCGTCACCGGCATGAAGCTCTCCGACGGCTCCGAACTGGCCACCGACATGGTGGTGTTCTCCGCCGGCGTGCGCCCCCGCGACCAGCTGGCCCGCGACTGCGGACTGACCGTCGGCGAGCGCGGCGGCATCGCGGTCGACGAGCAGTGCCGTACGGTCGCCGACCCGCACGTCTTCGCGATCGGCGAGTGCGCGCTGGCCTCCGACGGCCGCGTGTACGGCCTGGTGGCCCCGGGGTACGAGCAGGCCGAGACGGCGGCGGCCACGATCGCCTCGGACGAGGCGTCCTTCACCGGCGCCGACCTGTCCACCAAGCTGAAGCTGCTCGGCGTGGACGTGGCGTCCTTCGGTGACGCGCACGGCACCGCCGAGGACTGCCTGGACGTCGTCTACTCCGACTCCCGCGCCGGCCTGTACAAGAAGCTGGTCATCGGCCGCGACGGCACGCTCCTCGGCGGCATCCTGGTCGGTGACGCGGAGGCGTACGGCACGCTGAGGGCGTTCACCGGGTCGGTCCCGCCGGTCTCGCCCGAGTCGCTCGTGCTGCCGGCCGGTGCCGGGGAGTCCGTGCAGCTCGGCCCGTCGGCGCTGCCGGACGACGCGATCGTCTGCTCCTGCCACAACGTCTCCAAGGGCACGATCCGCGGCGCGGTCACCGACCACCAGTGCACGACCGTGCCCGAGGTGAAGAAGTGCACCAAGGCCGGCACCGGCTGCGGCTCCTGCGTGAAGGTCCTCGGCCAGCTCGTCAACGCCGAGCTGGAGGCGAGCGGCATCGAGGTCGACAAGGGCCTGTGCGGCTGCTTCGCACAGACCCGCGAGGAGCTCTACGAGATCGTCCTCGCGCTGCGCATCAACAGCTACCAGGACCTGCTGGACCGCCACGGCCGCGAGGAGGCCCGGGGCGGTGACGGCTGCGAGGTGTGCAAGCCGACGGTCGGTTCGATCATCGCCTCCCTCGCTCCGACGATCGGCGCGAGCGGCTACGTCCTGGACGGCGAGCAGGCGGCCCTGCAGGACACCAACGACCACTTCCTGGCCAACCTGCAGAAGAACGGCTCGTACTCGGTCGTGCCGCGCATCCCCGGCGGCGAGATCGCCCCGGAGAAGCTGATCGTGATCGGTGAGATCGCCCGCGACTTCGGCCTCTACACGAAGATCACCGGTGGTCAGCGGATCGACATGTTCGGCGCCCGCGTCGAGCAACTGCCGCTGATCTGGGCCCGGCTGGTGGACGCCGGCTTCGAGTCCGGCCACGCCTACGGCAAGTCGCTGCGCACGGTGAAGTCCTGCGTCGGCCAGACCTGGTGCCGCTACGGTGTCCAGGACTCCGTGAAGATGGCGATCGACCTGGAGCTGCGCTACCGGGGGCTCCGGTCGCCGCACAAGCTCAAGTCGGCGGTCTCGGGCTGCCAGCGCGAGTGCGCGGAGGCCCAGTCGAAGGACTTCGGCGTGATCGCCACCGCCAACGGCTGGAACCTCTACGTCGGCGGCAACGGCGGTGCCACGCCCCGCCACGCGGACCTGCTCGCGCAGGACCTGTCGGACGCCGAACTGGTCCGCCTGATCGACCGGTTCCTGATGTTCTACATCCGCACCGCCGACCGCCTGGAGCGCACGTCGACCTGGCTGGAGCGGATCCCCGGCGGCCTCGACCACGTGCGGGACGTCGTCGTCCACGACTCGCTCGGCATCTGCGACGAGCTGGAGCAGCTGATGCGGGCGCATGTCGCGCACTACCGCGACGAGTGGGCCGAGACCATCAACGACCCCGAGAAGCTCGCCCGGTTCGTGTCCTTCGTGAACGCCCCGGACACCCCGGACCCCGTCGTCGCCTTCGTGCCCGAGCGCGACCAGATGAAGCCCGACCTGCCGCTGCTGTCCATCGGCATGCGACCCGCCGCCGACGTACTGGAAGGAAGCGCCCAGCGATGACCCTGGCACTGGAGACCACCGACCTCACGATCGAAATCGCCCTGGACGAAGACTGGTTCGCGGTCTGCGACCTGAGCGCGCTGCTCCCGGGCCGTGGGGTGGCCGCACTGCTGCCGGACGGCCGGCAGGCCGCGGTCTTCCGCGACCGCTCCGGTGACCTGTTCGCCATCGACAACCGCGACCCCTTCACCGGCGCGGCCGTCCTCTCCCGGGGCCTCACCGGCACCCACCAGGGCCGCCCCTTCGTCGCCTCGCCCCTGCTGAAGCAGCGCTTCGACCTGTCGTCCGGCGAGTGCCTGGACGACGAGACGGTCCGGGTGACGGCGTACAAGGTGCGGACCTCGTAGAGCCTTTCTTGACCGATCATTCTCGATGGACCTAGGCTGCGATACGTGGCCAGGACCAAGGAGTTCGATCCGGACGCCGCGCTCCAGGCAGCCCTCGAGCTGTTCTGGCGGCGCGGCTACGAGGCGACGTCGATGTCCGACCTCGTCACGCACCTGGGCGTGGGACGCGCCAGCATCTACGCGACCTTCGGCAGCAAGCACGAGCTGTACCTGAAGGCACTGGACCGCTATCAGCAGTCGTGCGATCCGCAGTTGCTGGGCGAGCTGTCGACGCCGGGGCCGGCATTGCCCGCCGTACGGGCGGTGGTGCGTCGCTTCGCCGCCGAGTCCACGGCCGACGACCGTCGCCTGACCGGCTGTTTCGTCGTCAACACGGCCGCCGAACTGGCTCCTCACGACAGTGCCGCGTGCCGCCGCGTGGAGCACAGCTGGGACCAGCTGGAGACCCTGCTGCGGTCGGCTCTGGTCCGCGCGCAGGCCCAGGGTGAACTGGACGAGGGCCGCGATCCGCACGCTCTCGCCCGCATGCTGCTGGTCCTGATGCAGGGGCTGCGGGTGGTCGGCAAGGCGTCGGCGGACCCAGGCCGGGTGCGGGACGCCGCGGAGCAGGCCCTGACCTTGCTCGACTGAGACGGGCACCCCGCGAGGGTGCCCTTTTTCATGCCCACATACTGAACCGATCAGTCAAGAAATCCATCGGGAGAGTTCATGACGAACCGTTTCACCGGCCGGACCGCCCTCGTCACCGGCGCGGGATCCGGCATCGGACGTGCCACCGCCCTCGCGTTCGCGGCGGAGGGGGCGCACGTCGTCGTCGCGGGACGGCGCCGGGAGCCGCTGGAGGAGACCGTGACGCTGATCGAGGAAGCGGGCGGCAAGGCCCTGGCCGTCACCGCAGACGTCACCCGGGCCGACGACCTGCGGGATCTGGTCGACGCCGCGGTGGATCACTTCGGCTCGCTCGATGTCGCGGTGAACAACGCGGGAGTCCTGGAGGCCGGCGGGCAGCCCACCGCGGACGTCCCGGAGGACGCCTGGCGCCGGATGCTCGACATCAACGTCACCGGCGTGCTGCTGGCCCTCCAGGCCGAGGTGCGCCGGATGCGCACCCAGCCGGGCGGCGGCGCCATCGTCAACGTCGCCTCCCGCATCGGCGTCCACGGCCGCATCCCCGGCATGACCGCCTACGGCGCCACGAAGGCGGCCGTGTCGGTCCTCACGCGCGGCGCCGCCCTGGACCACATCGCCGACGGCGTCCGCATCAACGCCGTCTCACCCGGCGCCAGCGACACCACCATGTCCTTCAAGCCGGGCGAGACGGAGGCGGACCGCGCGGAGCGCATGCGGACCGCGGTACCGGTCGGCCGTGTCTCGACGGTCGAGGAGATCGCGGCCGCCGTGCTGTACCTGGCCTCGGACGACGCGGCATCGGTCGTGGGCACCGACCTGGTGGTGGACGGCGGTTCCACCGCCTGAGCCGGTTCAGCCCGGTGGCCGCGCCGTCGTGGACGAATGCCGGGGGGCCGGGGAGCGGGGGGCGTCGGCGGCGCGTTCGCAGTGCGGCCAGTCGCCGAAGTCGTGGTCCCGGCTCCACAGTTTCCGGGCCGCCTGGATGTTCCACTCCGGGTCCAGGGCCTCGCGTGGCGTGCCGCCCAGGTCCCGCAGGCGGGCATCGGAGATCTGGAACAAGCCCCAGTTCCGGGTGCCGTTGGTGTTGGGCAGGATGTGCAGCGGGTCGAGGAAGGACTGGCAGTCGGCGATGGCCACCGCCTTGTCGGGCGTCTCGGGGAACACTTCGCGGACCCGCTCGCGGACCTTCTCCGCGGGCCAGACGCTCATCCGCACGTCAGAGGTGTAGAGCGCCTTCTTGGTGGGTTCCCCGACGACTCCGTTGGGCTGCAGTCCGGCAAGCACCTGGAAGGCCGTGACCCGGCGCAGGGTCTGCGGCCCGAAGTCCCCGTCGACACCGATGTCCGCGCCCTTGGCGTGCAGCAGGCGCTGCACCTCCCGCACGCACTCGTCGTGCTCGCCCATCGCGATGACCGGCGGGCAGCCGGCCGAGAACAACGGCCGGTCCTCGCCCGTGCCGCGTCCGCCGCCGGAGGGCGACCGGCCGTTCGTCAGGGCCCAGGCGGAGACGCTGACGGCGGCGACGATCACGACGATGACGGCGGAGGTGCGCAGCCGCCGCCGGCGGAGTCGACCGGCGGGCCCGGGGGCCGGAGCGGCGTCCGGCTGACCGGTGCGGTCGGGGGTTGAGGGCGGGGCGTCTGCCCGGGCGGGGGCCTTGGGCAGGGCCCCGGGCCGGTCGGGAGCCGGGGACGGGGACGGGGACGGGGCGTCTACCCGGTCGGGAACTTCGGGCAGGGTTCCGGGCAGGTCGGGGGACGGGGCCGGGGGGTCTGCGCCGTCGAGGGTCGGGGCCGAGGCTGGGGCATCGGGCTGGTCGACGGCCGGGGCGGGCGTGTCTGCGCCGTCGAGGGCCGGGGCCGAGGCCGGGGCATCGGGCCGGTCGAGGGTCGGGGCATCGGCGGCGGTCCGCGCCGCGTCCGCCAAAGCCCACAGACGGTGCAGGGTGCGCAGTTCGTCCGGGGTCGCGCCGCACACCGTGGCCAGCCGGTGGACGCTTCCGTAGTCCTGCGGCACCGAGGTGCCCCGGCAGTACCGGTGCAACGACGAACCGGACAGTCCTGACTTCCTGGCGAGGGCCTCGTAACTCAGCCCGGACCGGCTCTTGAGCGAACGCAACAGCGCGGCGAACCGCTCCGTTTCAGGGCATGCGGACAACGCCTCTCCCCCCTCGGAATCCCCAACGGACGCTGGTCGGACGTCTCGTGCCGACACTGTGCCACCAAAGGCGTCCCATGGCCGTCCCAACGGTTCGGGAACGCGCCAGGCAGGCGGTGGGACGCCGTCCCGGCATCCCAACCGGCCCCGCCGCCCTTGCCCCGCCCGGTCACGCCTTGCCAGCGTCTGGCCGTCCGCAACACCACCCCCCGACTCCGAGGAGACCCGGCTCATGCGCCTTTCCGCACTCCGGCACACCCGTAGGAACCCGCTGCTCGCGGTTCTCGCCGTCAGCGCCGCGGCCGTCACCGCCCTGGCCGTGCCGAACTCCGCGTCGGCGGCCCCGGCCGCGCCCACCGCGGTGGACTGCGCGTCCGGCCACGTCTGTTTCTGGACCGGCGCCAACTTCACGGGGAGCAAGTGCTCGTGGGACGTGGCCGACCCCGACTGGCAGAGCGGTGCCATTCGGTGCTCCTGGGCCGCCACGACCAACGTGAAGTCGGTGTGGAACGCCGGCACCAGCAGCTCCAGCGGTGTCGCGTACTACCGGGGGGCCGACTACTCCGACCGCGTCGGCTGCACCCGGCAGCAGCACGGCGGCAACCTGGCCGGCACGTACAAGGTCCGCTCCCACAAGTGGATCTCCGGCAGCTGCGGCTGAACCGGCCCGCACACGAAAGCGGTGGCGTGCACGCCCACTCGGGTGTGCACGCCACCGCGGCATGCCCAGCAGCGGATCGGTCAGCCCACGAGGGGCGAGCGCGCCTGCTCCTCCGGCAGGGGCCGGGTGTCGAGGTAGAACCACTCGGCGTCGGCGGTGGGCCAGGGCGACGGCCCGGCCGCCTCCTCCTGCGCGGTGGGCCAGGGCGACGGCCCGGCCCCCTCTTCCTGCGCGGTGGGCCAGGGCGACGGCCCGGCCCCCTCCCCCTGCGCGGTGGACCAGGGCGACGGCCCGGCCGCCCCCTCCCGCGCCGTCGGGATTCGGCGCCTGGGCAGCGGCGCCGTGGCCGGAGCCTCGAAGTCGGGCGTCCCGGAACCGGCCGGCTTCGCCTCCCCCGGCATCAGCAGCTCCACCCGCAGCCCCAGCCCCCGCTGCTGGGCGGTGAACTCCTCGACCTGGTTGCGGCAGGCGTGGTCCAGGTGGGTCACGCCGGTCAGGTCCAGACGGATCCGCGGCTTCCCGGACGCGGCGGCCGCCTCCAGCGCGTCGATCACCTTCGGCAGCCGCAGGAACGTGGCGTTGCCCGCCATGACGACCTTCGCCGTGTCCTGCTCGACGTGCTGGCGGACCACCGTCTGCGACATGCGCAGCGCGGCCAGTACGATCCCCGCGGCGAGGCCGAACAGCACACCCTCCAGCAGCGCCGTCGCCACGATGACCAGCATGGTCAGCGTCATCACCGCGAACTCGCCCCGGTCCTGCCGCCACATCTTCGGGAACTCGGCGGGCCCGAACAGCTTCCAGCCGCTGTGCACGAGGACACCGGCCAGCACGGAGATCGGGATCAGCGCGAGCACCTGCGGCAGCAGCAGCGCGAACGCGAGCAGCCACAGGCCGTGCAGGGTGCGGGAGAGCCGGGTCTTGGCCCCCGCCTGGACGTTGGCCGAGCTGCGCGCCACCACCGCGGTGACGGGGAGCGCGCCGAGGAGGCCCGCGACGGTGTTGCCGGCGCCCTGCGCGATCAGCTCGGTGTTGTAGCGGGTGCGCGGACCACTGTGCATCCGGTCCACGGCGGCGGCCGTGAACAGGCTCTCCGCGGACGCGATGACCGTGAAGGTCAGGATGGCGGTGATGATCGTCCCGTCGGCGAGTCCCGCGAACTGCCCGGCCCCCGGTACGTCCACCGAGTTGAGCAGGTTGCCCACCTGGAGCGTCTTCACGTCCACGCCGGGCAGCGCGGCGACGAGCATGCCGATGCCCACGGCGACCAGGGCTGCGGGGATCTTCCCGGCCGGTCCGGGCACCTTCTTCCAGACGAAGCCGAGCACGATCGTGACGACGCCGAGCAGGGTGGCGATCATCGCCTGCGGGTCCGTCAGGGTGCCGGCCAGCAGCCCGGGGATCCCGGCCATGTTCTCGATCGGGGTGCCGGGGGCCTTGGCGTCGGCCATCGGGTAGGCCTGGCTGAACATCAGCGGGACGCCGATGCCGGCGAGCATGCCCTGGACGACGGCGACGGAGATGGCCTGGAACATCCGGCCGAGACGCACCAGTCCCAGGACGATCTGGAGGATGCCGGCGAACAGCACGATCACGCCGAGCATGGCCACGCCGACCTCGGCGACGGTCTCCGCGACCAGCGCGGCGAGCCCCGCGGCCGGGCCGCTGACCTGGAGCGTACTGCCCCGGACCGCGCCGACGACCAGGCCGCCGATCACCCCGGAGATGATCCCCAGTTCGGCGGGAACGCCGGAGGCGACGGCGACACCGATGCACAGCGGCAGGGCGACGAGGAAGACGACGAGGGAGGCGGTGATGTCGGTGACGATGTCCCCCCTCGCTCCCCCCTTGCCCCCACCACCCTTGGCGCCACCGACCAGACCCCGGATCAGCCCGCCGAGCGCACCGACGCCCGCGCCGCCGGGGGAACCCCCCGTGTCCCCCGCGAAACCGGTCCCCCACTCGGCGTCGCCCCCCGGTGGCGGCCCGCCCCCCTGCCGGCCGCCC
The DNA here is from genome assembly GCF_040647715.1 of Streptomyces tibetensis. Classification (GTDB taxonomy): domain Bacteria; phylum Actinomycetota; class Actinomycetes; order Streptomycetales; family Streptomycetaceae; genus Streptomyces; species Streptomyces tibetensis_A. Next base: position 374,997 of record NZ_JBEZCR010000001.1, read on the forward strand.
TCACCGCCCGACGGCCCCCCGTAGCGTCCGCCCCCCGGGCCTCCCCAGGTCCGCCCCCGCGCATGCGCCCCGCTCACGCGGCGTGCACCCGGAAGTCGCCGTCGTCGCCGAGCTCGTACACGAACCCGGTGTCGACCTCGTAGTACCAGCCGTGCAGCCGGAGCCGGCCCGAGTCGAGGCGTTGCCGCACCACCGGGTAACTCCTCAGCGCTGTCAGCTGGTTGACGACGTTGCCCTGGGAGACCTCCGGCAGGGACGGGTCGTCCGGGGCGGTCCGGAGCACGGAGGTCAGCTCGGGGCGGGCGATGCGCAGCCAGGCGTCCACGCCGGGCAGTGCCGACAGGTCGTCGCCGGACTTCAGCGCACCCATCGCACCGCAGTGTGAGTGACCGCACACCACGATGTCCTGAACCCCGAGCACCTCCAGTGCGTACTCGATGGTGGCCGCCTCTCCACAGGCCCCGGGCCGTTCGTAGGGCGGCACGATATTTCCTGCGTTCCGGAGCTCGAATATCTCCCCGGGTCGCGCACCGGTGATCAGCGCGGGGATGACCCGCGAGTCCGAGCAGGTGATGAACAACGCCTGCGGATATTGCCCTTCAGCCAGTTTCCGGAATTCGCCGCTGTCGAAATCAGGACGCGTCCTGAACGCACGGGCACGGTCCAGCAAAGCCTTCAACGCACTCTCCTGAGCTGGGTTTTCGTCCGATGCGCCCCACCGTAGACGGCCGACCTACAGAGGAAGGTTAAGCAAAGTCCAGAGCCCGGCCAGCAATTGAACATTCTTTGCCCTCATTCCCAGACGCGGCGTCTTCTTGTAGCGTGTGAACTCCGCGGCAGGGAATGCGAATTGACGCTGCCCGGATTCATGCCGGTTTCACGGAGAGACAGGACGTATGGGCCTACGAGTGCTGCTCATCGAAGACGACGAGACGATCGCCGAGCCGCTCACCGAAGGGCTCGGCCACTTCGGGCTGACGGTCGACCACGTCGCGACCGGGACGGACGGACTGAGAGGCCCGTACAACGACGTCGTCCTGCTCGACCTGGGGCTGCCGGACATGGACGGCATCGACGTCTGCCGCGGCATCCGGCAGGTCTCGGACGTCCCCATCGTCATCCTCAGCGCACGCGGCGAGGAGGCCGACCGCGTCCTGGGTCTGGAGCTGGGCGCCGACGACTACCTGGCGAAACCTTTCAGCGTGCGCGAACTGGTCGCCCGGGTCCGTGCCGTGACCCGCCGCTCACAACGCCCCCACCAGGCGTTCCCCGAGGCCGCCGGCCCCGCGCCGGGCACGCGGGGCACTCCCCATCCGCCGCCGTACGAGCCGGCCCCGGCGCCCGCCCACGAACCGGCCCCGGCACTGTCCTACGAACCTCCCGCGACCACCTCGTACGACCCGGCCCCCGACCCGCCGCACGACCCCGGCCCGCTGGTCGTGGACCGCCGCACCCGCCAGGTCTGGGTGGGTGACACCCCCGTCCTGCTCACGCCGAAGGAGTTCGACCTGCTGGCGCTGCTCAGCGAGGACCCGGGCGCGGTCTACTCGCGGCAGCAGATCCTCGACCGCGTCTGGGACCCGCACTACGACGGTCCCACCAAGACCCTGGACGTCCATGTGGGCGCGCTGCGCCGCAAGTTGGGGCACCCGGCGTGGATCAGGACGCTGCGGGGTGTCGGTTTCCGGCTGTCGGCGCACCCGGGCCACACCGCGCAGGTGGCCTCTCCGTGACCCGCCGGCTGCTGCTCAGCTACCTCAGCCTCGCGGCGTTGGTGCTGCTCTGCCTGGAGATCCCACTGGGCTTCGTCTACTCGCGCGGCGAGCGGGAGCGGGTCGTCAACGCGGCGAAGGACGAGGCCGAGTCGGTCTCCGCGTACGCCGCGCTGTCCCTCGCGGCGGGGCGGGCCGAGCGTGACCTGCCCACGCGGGCGGCGCACTGCGCGGAGCGCATCGGCGGGAAGGTGGTGATCGTCGACGCCTCGGGCGCACCGCTCGCCACCTCGCACCCGGTGGACGCCGGGGTCTCCGGCGACCTGGCCGCCCGGCCGGGCATCGCGGCCGCGCTGCGGGGCACGTCGACGGTGGACGTCCGTACCTCCACGATCGGCGGGGTCGAGTACCTGTCCGTGGCCGCGCCGGTCGGCCAGGGGGCGCGGCCGGCGGGCGCGGTGTGGCTGACGGTGCCCACCCGGACGGTGCACGAGCGGGTCCACCACGTGTGGCTGCTGCTGGTGCTGGGCGGACTGGCCGTGCTGACGGCGGTCGCCGTGGTCGGGTTCGCCTTCGCCCGCTGGGCGGGCCGCCCCATCCGCGAACTGGAGCAGGCGACGCACGACCTGGCCGACGGTGGCCGGTTCGCCCCGGTGACGATCACGAAGGGGCCGCCGGAGGTCCGCTCTCTGGCCGCCGCCTTCAACCACACGGCTGCCCGGCTCGCCCATCTGCTCTCGTCCCAGCGGGCGTTCGCCGGCGAGGCCTCGCACCAGCTGAAGACACCCCTGGCGGCGCTGCGGCTGCGCCTGGAGAACCTGGAGCCGGACATCGCCGCCCGGGCCCGGGGCAGCCTCACCGCCGCCGTCACGGAGACGGACCGGCTGGCCCGGATGGTGGAGCACCTGCTGGCCATGGCGCGGCTGGAGGAGCACGCCGCCATTCCCGCCACCGTCGACCTGGGCACGGTCTGCGCAGAGCGGCACCGGACGTGGCAGCCCCTGTTCGCACGGGAGGGCGTCTCGCTCGTGCTCTTCGCGGGGAGCGTGGGCCCGGTGCTCGCGGTGCCGGGGGCCGTCGAGCAGATCATGGACAACCTGCTGTCCAACGCCCTGCGGGCGTCCCCGGCGGGCAGCACCGTCACCATCGAGCTGCGGTTGCAGGCCCCGCCGCGGCGGGCGTTGCGCGACAGCAGGCCGCGCTGGGTCGACCTGCACGTCACCGACGAGGGCCCGGGCATGACGGAGGAGCAGCGGAACCGCGCCTTCGACCGTTTCTGGCGCGCCCCGGGCGCCCCCAAGGGCGGTACGGGACTGGGCCTCGCCCTGGTGCAGCGCCTCGCCCACGCCAGTGGCGGCGAGGCGGCCCTGCGCGCGGCGGCGACCGGCGGCCTGGACGTGGTGATCCGGCTGCCGTCGGCACGGCCGTCGGGCGAGCCCGGTCCGGGGCCGGGCGGCGACCGCCCGAGGAGGCCGCGACGGGAGGCACCGGCACTGCCGGCGTAGGCGCGCCCGGGAAGTCCCCGTGCCGTCGGCGCAGTGGCCCCGTGCCGCCGTGCCGCCGACGCGGACCTGTCCGCCATGGGGCACCGGCGGCGCACAGCATGCCGCCCCACGGCCACGATTTGTCCATGCTCCGTCAACCCGGTGCCCCTAGCGTTCTCTCCGCCTCCCCCACCACCACGCACGACCCTGCCGCCGACCGGCGGCAGGGCGGTACGGCACCTGGAGTGAGAGTGGAACGTCGTAGCCTTCTGCGTGCGGCCGTCCTCGGCGGCACATCGGCCGCTCTCGGCGGAACCCTGTGGCGCGGCGCCGCGTACGCGGCCCCGGCCCAGCCCGGCGCCGGCCCCTACGGGCCCCTGGGCTCCCCGGACGCCAACGGCATCAGACTCCCCGCCGGCTTCACCAGCCGCGTCATCGCCCGGTCCGGCCGGCAGGTCGGGAACACCTCGTACACCTGGCACAACGCCCCGGACGGCGGCGCCTGTTACGCCGACGGCACGGGCTGGATCTATGTCTCCAACTCGGAGATCAATCCCTCGGGCGGCGCGAGCGCGGTGAGGTTCTCCTCGACGGGCACGATCACCGGCGCGTACCGCATCCTCTCCGGCACCCGGCAGAACTGCGCGGGCGGCAGGACGCCGTGGAACACCTGGCTGTCCTGCGAGGAGGTGGACCGGGGCTACGTCTACGAGACGGACCCGTGGGGCACCGACGCGGCGGTGCAGCGCGCGGCGATGGGCCGCTTCAAGCACGAGGCGGCGGCCGCCGACCCGGTACGCAGGGTGATCTACCTGACGGAGGACGAGACGAACGGCCGCTTCTACCGCTTCGTGCCGACGACCTGGGGCAACCTGTCCTCCGGCACACTCCAGGTGATGGTCGCGGGCAGCGCCACCAGCGGCTCCTTCACCTGGACCGACATCCCCGACCCGGACGGCTCCCCCACCGCCACCCGTTCCCAGGTCTCCGGCTCGAAGTCCTTCAACGGCGGCGAGGGCTGTCACTACGCGAACGACACGGTCTGGTTCACCACCAAGGGCGACAACCGGGTCTGGCAGCTGAACCTCCAGAACAACACCTACGAACTCGCCTACGACGACTCCCTCGTCAACGGCACGGCCCCGCTCACCGGCGTCGACAACATCACCGGCACCTCCTCCGGTGACCTGTTCGTCGCCGAGGACGGCGGCACCATGGAAATCTGCGTGATCACCCCGGACGACGTCGTCGCGTCGTTCCTGCGCGTCGACGGCCAGTCCGCCTCGGAGATCACCGGCCCGGCCTTCTCCCCGGACGGCGCCCGCCTGTACTTCTCCAGCCAGCGCGGCACCAGCGGCAGCTCCTCGGGCGGCATCACGTACGAGGTCACGGGCCCGTTCCGGTCGTGACGGGGGGCGCGTGCACCACCTGAGCCGGATCCGCCGGTGACCATCGGCGGGCCCGGCCGTTCCACCGGTTGGGCGGTTCGCAGCGGGCTGCCCAGCCGACGGAAGGAACACCACCGTGGACACGACCGTGCCCGCCCCGGACGCGCCGGGTGTGCTGCCCCGTGCCGAGTGGGTCAAGACACTGCCGCAGACCATCGTCGCGTCCTGCGTCCTGCTGCTCGACGACGAGGACCGGATCCTGCTGCTGCGCTACGCCGGGGGCCTGCCCGCAGCGGGGCTCTGGGGGCTGCCGGGCGGCATGCTCGACCACGGCGAGGACCCCGTCGGCGCCGCGCGCCGGGAGCTGCACGAGGAGACCGGCATCGCCCTGGACGAGGACCTGCGGTTCCTCGGATACGACCACCGGGCGGATGTGCTGGAGACGGGGCCGGTGATCGACTTCTACTTCCACGGTGGCCGGCTCCCGGCCGGGCAGCCCGTCCGGCGCAGCCCCGAACACGACCACCACGGCTTCTTCAGCCTCGCCGACCTGGAATCCACCCCGCTGGCGACCGGGCTGCCCACCCTCACCGCGCTGCTGACCGCGGCCCGGACCGGCACCGTCGTGTGCCTGCGGGAAGGACTCCCCGGCTAGGCGGCAGGCGTCCCGGCCAGGGAAGGGCCTGCGACACGGGCGAGAGGCTTCCCGGACGACGAAAGTCCTCCCGGACACGCGAAGGGCCCGGACCGCCGGCAACGCCGAAGGGGCGGCACCTCCGCACAGGTGCCGCCCCTTCGTCTCGTGCTCCGGAGCCGCCGCGATCGGTGAGGGTCGGGGACCGCCGACGGCTCCGGGTTCTCCGCCCCCGGGTCAGCGGTGGTCGCTGCCCTGGGACTGGACCGCCGCCCGGCCCGCCTCCAGGCGGGCCACCGGGATGCGGAACGGGGAGCAGGAGACGTAGTCGAGTCCGACCTCGTGGAAGAAGTGGACCGACTCCGGGTCGCCGCCGTGCTCGCCGCAGACGCCGAGCTTGAGGTCGGGGCGGGTCTCGCGGCCGGCCTTGGCGGCCAGCTTCACCAGCGAGCCGACGCCGTCCTTGTCGATCGTCTCGAACGGGGAGACACCGAAGATGCCCTTCTCCAGGTACGCCGTGAAGAAGCTCGCCTCCACGTCGTCCCGGGAGAAGCCCCACACCGTCTGGGTCAGGTCGTTCGTGCCGAAGGAGAAGAACTGGGCGGCCTCGGCGATCTGACCTGCGGTCAGCGCGGCGCGCGGCAGCTCGATCATCGTGCCGATGGACAGCTTCAGCTGCGCGCCCGAGGCCGCCTCGACCTCGGCGATGACCTTGTCGGCCTCCTCACGCACGATCTCCAGCTCCTGGACCGTGCCCACGAGCGGAATCATGATCTCGGCGCGCGGGTCGCCCTTGGCTGCCTTGCGCTCGGCCGCGGCCTCGGCGATCGCCCGGACCTGCATGGTGAACAGGCCGGGGATGACCAGGCCGAGACGCACACCGCGCAGACCCAGCATCGGGTTCTGCTCGTGCAGCCGGTGCACGGCCTGGAGCAGGCGGAGCTCGTTCTCGTGCGGCTCCTGGCGGGACTCGGCGAGCGCGACACGCACCGACAGCTCGGTGATGTCGGGCAGGAACTCGTGCAGCGGCGGGTCCAGGAGGCGGATGGTGACCGGCAGGCCGTCCATCGACTCGAAGAGCTGCACGAAGTCCTGCTTCTGCAGCGGCAGCAGCTGCTTGAGGGACTCCTCGCGCTCGGTGTCCGTGTCGGCGAGGATCAGACGCTCCACCAGCTCGCGCCGGTCACCGAGGAACATGTGCTCGGTGCGGCACAGGCCGATGCCCTGGGCGCCGAAGCGGCGGGCGCGCAGCGCGTCCTCGGCGTTGTCGGCGTTGGCGCGCACCCGCAGCCGGCGCTTGCGGTCGGCGAAGGCCATCATGCGGTGGACGGCCTCGACCAGCTCGTCGGCGTCGTCGGCGCCCGGGTGCATCCGGCCCTCGAAGTACTCCACGACCGGCGACGGCACGACGGGTACCTCACCGAGGTAGACCTTGCCGGAGGAGCCGTCGATGGAGACGACGTCGCCCTCCTCGACGACGTGCCCGCCCGGCACGGTCATCCGGCGGCGCTTGGTGTCGACCTCCAGCTCCTCGGCGCCGCAGACACAGGTCTTGCCCATGCCGCGCGCGACGACGGCCGCGTGGGAGGTCTTGCCGCCGCGGGAGGTCAGGATGCCCTCGGCGGCGATCATGCCGTCCAGGTCGTCGGGGTTGGTCTCGCGGCGGATCAGGATGACCTTCTCGCCGGATCGGGACCACTTGACGGCCGTGTAGGAGTCGAAGACGGCCTTGCCGACGGCCGCGCCCGGGGAGGCGGCGATGCCGCGGCCGACCTGCGAGACCTTCGCGTCCTCGTCGAAGCGCGGGAACATCAGCTGCGCGAGCTGGGCGCCGTTGACGCGGGTGAGCGCCTCGGCCTCGTCGATCAGGCCCTGGTCGACCAGCTGCGTCGCGATGCGGAAGGCCGCGCCCGCGGTGCGCTTTCCGACGCGGGTCTGGAGCATCCAGAGGACACCGCGCTCGATGGTGAACTCGATGTCGCAGAGGTCCTTGTAGTGGTTCTCCAGCGTCTCCATGATCTGCATCAGCTGGTCGTACGACTTCTTGTCGATCTGCTCCAGCTCGGCGAGCGGCACGGTGTTGCGGATGCCCGCGACGACGTCCTCGCCCTGGGCGTTCTGCAGGTAGTCGCCGTAGACGCCCTGGTGGCCGGAGGCGGGGTCGCGGGTGAAGGCGACGCCGGTGCCGGAGTCGGGGCCGAGGTTGCCGAAGACCATGGAACAGACGTTGACCGCGGTGCCGAGGTCACCGGGGATGCGCTCCTGGCGGCGGTAGAGCTTGGCGCGGTCGGTGTTCCAGGAGTCGAAGACCGCGTGGATGGCGAGGTCCATCTGCTCGCGCGGGCTCTGCGGGAAGTCCCGGCCCGCCTCGGTCTTGACGATCTTCTTGAACTTGGTGACGAGCTTCTTGAGGTCGGCGGCCTCCAGCTCGGTGTCGACCGTGACCTTCTTGGCCGCCTTGGCCGCTTCCAGCGCGTCCTCGAACAGCTCGCCGTCGACGCCGAGGACGGTCTTGCCGAACATCTGGATGAGGCGGCGGTAGGAGTCCCAGGCGAACCGGTCGTCGCCGGCCTGCTTGGCGAGGCCCTGGACCGACTTGTCGGAGAGGCCGATGTTGAGGACGGTGTCCATCATGCCGGGCATGGAGAACTTGGCCCCCGAGCGCACCGAGACCAGCAGCGGGTCGTCGGCCTGGCCGAGCTTCTTGCCCATGCGGGCCTCGAGCGCGTCGAGGTGGGCGCTCACCTCGTCACGCAGTGCCGCCGGTTCCTCGCCGCTGTCCAGGTAGACCTTGCATGCCTCGGTGGTGATGGTGAAGCCGGGAGGGACCGGAAGGCCCAGGTTCGTCATCTCGGCGAGGTTCGCGCCCTTGCCACCGAGGAGGTCCTTGAGGTCCTTGTTGCCCTCGGTGAAGTCGTAGACGAACTTCACGCCCTCAACGCTCGCGGCCTGCTCGGCTACCGGGAGATCTTTGTTTTCCGACACGGGTCTCGACTCCTCGAGGACGCGGTGGCTGCCCTGACGGGCAGGAACATACCCAGATCAAAGGCGTCTGGGTACGTCCACTTGTGCGTCATGCGCCTGTAACCACTCGTCCGCCAGCGGATCGAAAGTCAAGGCTGAGCAAGCGATCACAGCCGCATGTTTTCACTTCTTGAACGCAAGAGCCTCCCCCGACCCCGTCAAGCGCTCATCTGAGCGAAGTTTCCGCACATTTGATTTCGCTCGATGAACGATCAAACGGTGGCACTCAGTGCCACCCCTTGGAGAAGTGCAGCCGCTCAAGATCCGCTCATCTGAGCGCAACCCTTATCAGGGGTGGCGAGAATCACGCTGCCACAAGCGCCGCGATTTCACCATGCGGACGTGTCCCGGAACCGAAACGCGGCCGTCACACCCCCATGGCACGCAGCCGCTCCTCGGCCCGCTCGGGCGCGTAGAGGTGCTCCACGACCATCGCACCGGCTCCGACCAGCGCGGCCCGCTCGCCCAGCCGTGCGGTCACGACATCGAGGTGGGCGGTGGAGCGGGGCAGCGCCCGCTGGTACAGCAGTTCGCGCACGCCTGTCAGGAAGGCGGTTCCGGCCAGATCCCCGCCGATCATCAGGACGCCGGGGTTGAGCAGTGTCACGACGGTCGCGAGGACGTCCCCGACGCGGCGCCCGGCCTCCCGGGCGAGTCCGACCGCCTCCGGGTGCCCGGCCGCCAGCAGATCCCGTACGTCCGAGCCGGAGGCCGCCGGCACCCCCGCCTCCGCCAGCCGCCGGGCCACGGCGCCGCCGCTCGCGACGGCGGCCAGACAGCCGTAGGAGCCGCACCGGCACAACGCCCCGGTGCCCTCCGGCACCCGGATGTGCCCGATGTCGCCCGCGCCGCCGTCGACGCCCCGGAACACCGAGCCGTCCACCACGACCCCGGCGCCGATGCCGGTGGAGACCTTGACCAGCACGAAGGCGGAGCAGTCGGGGTAGCCGCTGCGCTGTTCGCCGTACGCCATGAGGTTGGCGTCGTTGTCCACCAGCACCGGCACTCCGGCGGCGCCCGCGTGCTCGGTGAGCGCCCGCGAGAGTCGGCCCCTTATGTCATAGCCGTCCCAGCCGGGCATGATCGGCGGCTGGACGACACGGCCGGTCCCGGTGTCCACCGGGCCGGGCACCGCGAGCCCGACCCCGCAGACCGCCTCCGCCCCGTGCCCGGCCTTCTCCAGCAACTCGCCGAACCACCCGCCGAGTTCGCCGAGGACCCTGTCCGGCCCGTCCTCGACGACGAGGGTGCCGGAGTGCTCGGCGAGGATCTCGCCGGACAACGACAGGACCGCCGCCCGGGCGTGCCGGGTGTCGAGGTCGGCGGCCAGGACCACCGCGTGCTCGTCGTCGAACTCCAGGGTGATGGAGGGCCGCCCGCCCAGCGGTGAGTCCACCGGCCCCCCGGCGCCCTCGCGCAGCCAGCCCGCGCGGAAGAGCCGGTCCAGCCGCTGCCCCACGGTGGCCCGGGACAGACCGGTCACTTGCTGCAGCGCACCCCGGGTCACGGCACGGCGACTGCGCACCAGTTCGAGCAGATCGCCGGCGCTCGACTGACCCGCGCCTCGTCCGGTTCTCCCGGCCTGTCCGGTCATGTACACCCCCTTGTGTTTCCCAACCCTGCATTACATATTGGGTTTTGCGTGTTAAATAGACGTAACCCTACGGTAGCTCCTGCCGATCCTGGCCAGGAGTGCGTCTTTGGGAGAGCCCCGAGTGGATCGCATCGCCCAGCTCACCACGCGTCCCGCGGGACGCGAGATCGCATACGATCCGGCCGCCGCGCCGCCGTCCCTGCACGTCAGGGCCGCACAGGTCCTGGAGGGCAACTGGACCGGCCGGTCCACCGTGCCCTCGCGCGGCCTGTATCCGCACCAGTGGTCGTGGGACTCGGCGTTCATCGCGATCGGCCTCAGGCACCTCTCGCCGTTACGGGCGCAGACGGAACTGGAGACGCTGCTGGCGGCCCAGTGGGCGGACGGGCGCGTCCCGCACATCGTCTTCAACCCCTCCGTCCCCCTCGACGCGTACTTCCCGAGCCCCGACTTCTGGCGTTCGTCGACCGCCGGGCGCGCCGCCGGCGCCCCGCGCACCGTACAGACCTCCGGGATCGTGCAGCCGCCCGTCCACGCCCTGGCCGCGTGGCTCGTGCACCTCGCCGACCCCGGCCTGTCCAGGGCGCGCGGCTTCCTCACCCGGGCGTACCCCCGGCTGGCCGCCTGGCACGACTACCTCCTGGACCGCCGCGACCTCGGCGGGGCCGGGCTGGTGTCCGTCGTGCACCCCTGGGAACAGGGTATGGACAACAGCCCCTGCTGGGACCGCCCGTTGTCCCGCGTCACCCCCGCCCCGGCCCGCTCCTTCCGCCGCGCCGACCTCGACCACGGCGCCCCGCAGGACCGGCCGACGGATCTGGACTACGGGCGGTACGTGCGGCTGGCCGCCGACTACCGGGACCGCGGATACGCCGACGTCGGGACCCGCGGGACGGCCCACGGAGCCACGGCTGAGGGCTGCGGAATCGGCGGGACGGCCCACGGAGCCACGGTTGGGGACGGCGGCGGGGCAGCGGCGGGTGATTTCGCCGTCGAGGACCCGGCGTTCAACGCCCTGCTCATCGCCTCCGAGTACGCCCTGGCCCGGATCGAGCGGGAGCTGGGCGCGGCGGACCCGCCCCGGCACGGCCGCGCCGAGCGGCTGACCGCCACGCTCGTGGAGCGGCTGTTCGATCCGGCGGCGGGAATGTTCCTGTGCCGGGACGTGCGTGCCGGGGAGCTGATCCCCGAGCGGGGCGTGACCGGGCTCGTCCCCCTGCTGCTCCCCGCCCTGCCCCGCGACCTCGCGGCCACCCTGGTCCGCACGGCCTGCGGCCCGCACTTCGGCCTCGGCGGCACGACCCGCCTGGTCCCGAGCTACGACCTGCTCGGCGAGGCCTTCGACCCGCACCGCTACTGGCGCGGCCCGGCGTGGTTCAACATCAACTGGCTGCTGGAGCGCGGGCTGCGGCTGCACGGCGAGCGCGGCCGGGCCGACGCCCTGCGCAAGGGCATGCTGCACGCCGCCGACGCCTCCGGGTTCGCGGAGTACGTCGACCCGTACACGGCACAGGCCTGCGGAGCCACCGGTTTCGGCTGGACCGCCGCGCTCACGCTCGACCTGCTGCACGACCGGCCCGCACGGGGCAGGAACGGCCTCACGGCGATCAAGGGAGAGGACCCGGCATGACGGACCGGCATCATCTGCTCGTGCACGGCCGGACGTTCGCCGCCGTCGGCGACCGCGGCGACATCAGCGGCTACCGGGGCGGCGGCGCCCCGGACGGCATGTTCGTACGGGACGCCCGGCATCTGAGCCGGTGGCAGCTCACCGTCGACGGGGCGGTGCCCGACACGCTGACCCCGGTGGCCGACGGGGACACCGCGCGCTGCGTGCTCGTCCCGCGCGGCGGCCGTGACGAACCTCCCGCGTACACCCTCTTTCGCGAACAGGCAGTGGGGGACTCCTCGTTCGTGGAGTCGCTGCGCGTCACCAGCAACCGTCCGGTGCCGACGACGGTCCGCCTCGCGGTCACCGCCGACGCCGACTTCACCGACCAGTTCGAGCTGCGCTCCGACCACCGCACCTACACGAAGGCGGGCGCCGTCCGTTCCCGCCACGTGCTCGCACACGGCGTGGAGTTCGTCTACCGGCGCGGCGAATGGCGTTCCGTCACGACCGTGACGGCCGACCCCCGGCCGGACGCCGTGGAGGAGACCGGCACCGGCGCCCGCCGCCTGGCATGGACCCTGGACCTCGCACCGCACGGCACGGCCGAGCTGACCCTGCGGGTCATGGCCCGCCCGCACGGCGACCGGCGCGCCCTGCGCGTGCCCCGCTCCCCCGCCGCCGCCCAGGAGCAACTGCGCGCCCAGGAATACGAGTTCGTCCGGGACGTGGCCTTCCCGGCCGGCTGGCCCGAGCTGGCCGCCGCCTGCGCCCGGGGGCTCGCCGACCTCGCCGCCCTCCAGGTCCCGGCCACCGGCCCGGACGGCGAGGACCTGCGCGTACCCGCCGCCGGCGCCCCCTGGTTCCTGACGCTGCTGGGCCGGGACGCCCTGCTGACCTCGCTGTTCGCCCTGCCCTACCGGCCGGGTCTGGCCGCCGCCACCCTGCCCGCGCTCGCCGCGACCCAGGCCACCGGAACCGGCCCCGGCGGGATCGCCCAGCCCGGCAAGATCGTGCACGAGGTGCGGCACGGCGAACTGGCCCACTTCGGCCAGGTCCCCTACGGCCGCTACTACGGCTCGGTCGACGCCACGCCGCTCTTCCTCGTCCTGCTCGGCGCGTACACCGAGCACACCGGCGACACCGGCCCGGCCCGCCGCCTCGAACCCCACGCCCGGGCCGCGGTCACCTGGATGCTCGACCACGGCGGCCTGACCTCGCGCGGCTACCTCGTCTACCGCGCCGACCGGGGCGGCCTCGCCAACCAGAACTGGAAGGACTCCCCCGGCGCCATCTGCTCCGCCGAAGGCACCCGCCCGCACGGGCCGGTGACGGCGGCCGGCGCCCAGGGCTACGCCTACGACGCCCTGCGCCGCACGGCGGGCCTCGCCCGCACGGTGTGGCAGGACGCCACGTACGCGCACCTGCTGGAGCAGACGGCCGGCGACCTGCGCGAACGCTTCCAGCGGGATTTCTGGATGCCGGAGCACTCCTTCCCGGCCCTCGCGCTCGACGGCCGGGGCCGGCAGGTCGACGCGCTGGCCTCCGATGCCGGGCACCTGCTGTGGTCGGGGCTGCTGGACAAGGAGTACGGGGAACTGGTCGGCCGGCGGCTCCTCGAGGCGGACTTCTTCTCCGGCTGGGGCGTGCGCACCCTGGCCGCCGGGCAGCCGGCGTACCACCCGCTCTCCTACCACCGCGGCTCGGTCTGGCCGCACGACAACGCGCTGATCGCCCTGGGCCTGGCCCGCTACGGGCTGCACGACGAGGCCCGCGCGATCGCCCACGGCCTGGTCGACGCGGCGGGCGCGACCGGCCACCGGCTCCCGGAGGTCCTCGCGGGCTACGGCCGCGACACGCACCCGGAGCCGGTGCCGTACCCGCACGCGTGCGTGCGTGAATCCCGCTCGGCATCGGCCCCGTTGGCGCTGCTCACGGCGGTGGGGGTGGTCTGAGGGCCGGTTGGCCCGCTGTTTGCCGGGTGTTTGCCGAGCGCTGGCCCGGCGGGCTGAACACACCCGAGGGACGTCCCGTACGGAACGGTGGCGGACCCGTACCCCCACCCGGGTCCGCCCCTCACCGGTTCCGCACGGAAGGACCTCCGGGTGCCTGTCTTCACACGCTTCAGCGAGTCGTCGCAGCCGGGCGACGGCACACCCGAGGCCAAGGCCGAGGACGCGGCGAAGGCCGAGGGCGCGGCGGCGGGTGGCGGCCCGGCGGCAATCAGCGGCGCGGCGGAGCTTGGCGGCCCGGCGGCGGGTGGGGAGCAGGGCCAAGGCGAGCCGGAGGGCGCGGCGGTGGCCGGTCCGGCCCCGGCCACCGCACGGGCCACCCGCGGTCTCCTTCCGGGCCGCCTCCTTACCTGGCGCACCCGTCACCCCCGGGCCGCCCGCGCTCTGCGTGCGTTCACCACCGCGCTCGCCGCCGTCCTGGTCCTCGGCGCCCTGCTCCTGCCCAACACGCTCCCCGCCCTCAAGGCGGCCAGCTTCGCGCGGATCCCGGCGGAGGCGGTCCTCGGGGCCGTCGTCGTCCTGGCGCTGCCGCGTCGGCCCCGGCTGGTGGCGGCCGTGCTGTACGGGCTCGGCCTCACGGCCCTGACCACGGTGAATCTGTTCGACATGGGGTTCAACGAGTACCTCGGCCGGGGCTTCAACGCCGCGCTCGACTGGGACCTGCTGCCCGACGCGCAGGCGTACGTCGAGGACACGCTCGGCGAGGGCGTCGCGACCGCCGCCGCCGTCGGCGCGGTGCTGCTCGTGCTGCTCGTGGCGGCCGTCATGGTCGCGGCGTCGATCCGGCTCGCCGACGTGCTGGCACGCCACCGGCTGCGGGCGTCCAAGGGCGCCCTGATCGCGGGCACCGTCTGGGTCGCCTGCGCCGCGCTGGGCCTGACGCTGTTCGGCGCGCCGATCGCCTCCGAGCGCGGGGCCGGGGCCCTCAAGGTGCACGCCCAGCGCACGGTGGAGTCGCTGCGGGACGAGGCGGCGTTCGTGCGGCAGTCCAAGGCGGACACCTTCGGCAACACCCCGCCCGCTGAGCTGCTGCCCGACCTGCGCGGCAAGGACGTGATCTTCACGTTCATCGAGAGCTACGGCCGCAGTGCCGTCGAGGACCCGATCATGGCCCCCGGCGTCGACCGCACTCTGGACTCGAGCACCGAGGCCCTGAAGAAGGCCGGCTTCGACGCCCGCAGCGGCTGGCTGACCTCGGCGACGTACGGCGGCAGCAGCTGGCTCGGCCACTCCACGACCATGTCCGGCCTGTGGATCGACAACCAGCGGCGCTACCGCACGGTCAGTGCCGGCGACCACCTCACCCTCACCAAGGCTTTCCAGAAGACCGGCGCCTGGGACACGGTCGGCGTCATGCCGGGTGTGCAGAAGGGCTGGCCGGAGGAGAAGTGGTACGGCCTCGACACGCTCTACGACGCCTTCGACCTGGGCTACAAGGGGCCGAAGTTCAGCTGGTCGACGATGCCCGACCAGTACGCGCTGGAGGCGTTCCAGCGGCGGGTGCACGGGAAGAAGCGGGACAAGCCGCTGATGTCGTTCGTCATCCTGACCTCCAGCCACCAGCCCTGGGCGCCCATCCCGAAGACGGTCGGCTGGGACGAACTCGGCGACGGCTCGGTCTTCGACGCCATCCAGCAGGCGGGCAACAAGGCGTCGGACGTCATCACCGACACCACCAAGTCCCGCGAGGAGTACGGCAAGTCCATCCAGTACTCGGTGACCAGCCTCACCCAGTGGCTCCGGCGCTACGGCACCGACGACACCGTGCTGGTGTTCCTCGGCGACCACCAGCCCATCGCCCGGGTCAGCGGGAACCACGCCTCCCGGGACGTGCCGGTGTCGATCGTCGCGAAGGACCCGAAGGTCCTGGACAAGGTCGCCGACTGGCACTGGACGGAGGGCCTCAGGCCCGAACACGACGCGCCCGTGTGGAGGATGAGCTCCTTCCGCGACCGCTTCCTGAAGGCGTTCGGCTCCACCCCGCACCCGTCGAAGGGCTGATTGCGCCGCGGACCCGCGAAGGGCTGGTCAAGCCGCGCACCCGCCGAAGGGCCGATCAGCCGCCGGACGTGTCCAGCTCGGCGTCCTCGCCGACCCCTGCGCAGTCGTAGGGGTCCTTCAGCCAGCCGTCCGGCAGGACCACGCGGTTGTTGCCGGACGTACGGCCCCGGGGCCCGTCGGCGCCGGCGGGCCAGGGCTGGTCGAGGTCCAGCTCGTCCAGGCCGGAGCGCAGCTCCTCCAGGGACGAAGTGATCGCGAGACGCTTGCGCATCTCGGAGCCGACCGCGAAGCCCTTCAGATACCAGGCGACGTGCTTGCGGAAGTCGACGACGCCCTTGGTCTCGTCGCCGATCCACTCGCCGAGCAGGGTGGCGTGCCGGACCATGACGTCGGCGACCTCGCGCAGGGCGGGGCGGGCGATGTCCTCGGTGCGGCCCTCGAAGGCGGCGACGAGGTCCGCGAAGAGCCAGGGCCGCCCCAGGCAGCCGCGGCCCACGACCACACCGTCGCAGCCGGTCTCGCGCACCATCCGCAGGGCGTCCTCGGCGGACCAGATGTCGCCGTTGCCGAGCACCGGGATCTCCGGCACGTGCTCCTTCAGCCGGGCGATGGCGTCCCAGTCGGCGGTGCCGCCGTAGTGCTGCGCGGCGGTGCGGCCGTGCAGGGCGATGGCGGTGACGCCCTCCTCGACGGCGATCCGGCCGGCGTCCAGGAAGGTGATGTGGTCGTCGTCGATGCCCTTGCGCATCTTCATCGTCACGGGCAGGTCGCCCGCGCCGCTGACGGCCTCGCGCAGGATGGCCCGCAGCAGGTTCCGCTTGTACGGCAGCGCCGAGCCGCCGCCCTTGCGGGTGACCTTCGGCACGGGGCAGCCGAAGTTCAGGTCGATGTGGTCGGCGAGGTCCTCCTCCGCGATCATGCGGACGGCCTTGCCGACGGTCGCGGGGTCCACGCCGTACAGCTGGATCGAGCGCGGCGTCTCCGTCGCGTCGAAGTGGATCAGCTGCATGGTCTTCTCGTTGCGTTCGACCAGCGCCCGGGTGGTGATCATCTCGCTGACGAACAGGCCCTTGCCGCCGCTGAACTCTCTGCACAGGGTGCGGAAGGGTGCGTTGGTGATCCCGGCCATGGGGGCCAGGACGACGGGGGGCCGGACGGTGTGCGGGCCGATCTGGAGGGGCGTGGACATGCCTCCATTGTGCCGTGCAATGAGATGGCAAACTTCATTAGTTAGCCACACTATCGATGTCGGCGTACGATGGACCGCATGCCCGAGCTCAGTCACCGCCGCCGCATGCTGGTGCTCGCGATCTGCTGCATGAGCCTGCTGATCGTGAGCCTCGACAACACGGTCCTGAACGTGGCCCTGCCGTCCATGCAGCAGGACCTGCACGCCAGTACCTCGGGCCTGCAGTGGACGATCGACGCGTACACCCTGGTCCTGGCCTCGCTGCTGATGCTCGCGGGCTCCACGGCCGACCGGATCGGCCGCAAACGGGTCTTCATGGCCGGCCTGGTCGTCTTCACGATCGGCTCGGTGCTGTGCTCCCTCGCGCCGAACCTCGAGGCGCTGGTGGCGTTCCGGATGGTGCAGGCGGTGGGCGGCTCGATGCTGAACCCGGTCGCCATGTCGATCATCACCAACACCTTCACCGACCCGCGCGAGCGGGCTCGGGCCATCGGTGTGTGGGGCGCGGTCGTCGGCATTTCGATGGCCGCGGGTCCGCTGGTCGGGGGCCTCCTCGTCGACTCCGTCGGCTGGCGCTCCATCTTCTGGATCAACCTGCCGGTGGGCCTGGCGGCCCTGCTGCTCACCCTGCGCTTCGTCCCCGAGTCCCGCGCCCCCCGCGCCCGCCGCCCCGATCCCGTCGGGCAGGTGCTGGTGATCGCGCTGTTCGGCTCGCTGACGTACGCGATCATCGAGGCGCCGAGCACGCCGTTCCGGTCCATCGCGCCCCTGGCCGTCATCGCCCTGGCCGCCCTCGCCGGGCTGCTCCTGTACGAGCCGCGCCGCAAGGAACCGCTGATCGACCTGCGCTTCTTCCGCTCGGCGCCGTTCAGCGGGGCGACGGTCATCGCGATCAGCGCGTTCGCCGCGCTCGGCGGCTTCCTGTTCCTGTCGACGCTGTACCTGCAGAACGTACGCGGCCTGACCGCCCTGGAGGCGGGGCTGTGGATGCTGCCGATGGCCGTCCCCACGTTCCTGTGCGCGCCGCTGTCGGGCCGCCTGGTGGGCACACGCGGTCCCCGCGTGCCCCTGCTGATCGCGGGTTTCGCGATGACGACGAGCGGTGTCCTGTTCGCCGCGTTCGAGGCGGAAACCTCCAACGTCACGCTCTTCGCCGGCTACGTCCTCTTCGGCATCGGCTTCGGGTTCGTCAACGCGCCCATCACCAACACGGCGGTCTCCGGCATGCCCCGCGCCCAGGCGGGCGTCGCGGCGGCCGTCGCCTCCACGAGCCGCCAGCTCGGCCAGACGCTGGGAGTGGCCGTGGTGGGCGCGGTGCTCGCCTCGGGCGTCGGCGCGTCCTCGTACCGGGACACCTTCGTGTCCGCGGCCCGGCCCGGGTGGTGGATCCTCACGGTGTGCGGGTTGGCGGTGCTGGCACTGGGAGCGGTGACGAACGGGCGGTGGGCCCGGGGCACGGCCGAACGGGCCGCCGCGCGGCTGGAGTCGGCGGACGTGCGCGACGCCGCCGGGGTCCGCGTCTGAGCCGACGGCACCTGTCACGGCCGGTCGACGATCGGGTGCCCCATGAGCACGCTCACCCTCACCCGGCGCGCCCCGGCAGAACGTCGGCATCCCGCTCGTCAGACACCGCACGGAGCACGCCGGCCTGCGCATGGACGCCCTCAAGCAGTTCCACAACGGCCGGGCACGGCCACGTCGTACGGAAGACGCACGGCCGGCTGCGGACCGGCGGTCACCCGGCGGCGTGAACGGCCTGCCGGGCCAGGGCGATCGCCTGCAGCTCCGCCAGCCGCTCACGTGACTCCTCGTCCGCCGGGACGTAGGTGACGATCCGGGGGCCGGCGCCGGGCGTCAGCCACAGGTCCGTGTGGTCGACGGTGACGCGGCCCACGTGGCGGTTGCGGAACTCCTTGCGTTTGCTGCGGTGGGCGACCACCTCGTGGCGGTCCCAGGCCCTGCGGAACTCGGGGGACTCCGTGTGCAGCCGGTTGAGGAGCGTCTTCCAGGCCGGTTCGGCGAGATGGCGGGCCATGGTCGCGCGGAAGCGGGCCGCCATCAGGCGCTGGGTCTCCTCCAGGTGCACGATCGAGGACTGCCACTCGGGGTGGGTGTAGGAGAGGAGGATGCAGTTGCGGTCCTCGGGCGGGACCGCGTCCAGGTCGCACAGCAGCAGCCCGTACGTGCGGTTGTGGGCGAGGATGTCGTACCGGCTGTTCTGCAGGCACGACGGGAACGGCTCGACCTGCTCCAGCAGCGCCCGCATCGCCGGTGTGACCGAGGGGCACGTGGTCGAGGGGGTCGGATCCGCCGCCCCGGCGAGCTGGAAGAGGTGCGCGCGTTCGCTCGGGTCGAGCAGCAGCGCGCGGGCCAGCGCGTCGAGGACCTGGACGGAGACCTGGATGTCCCGGGCCTGCTCCAGCCACGTGTACCAGGTGACGCCCACCGCGGAGAGCTGGGCGACCTCCTCCCGGCGCAGTCCGGGGGTGCGGCGCCGGGCGCCCCGGGGCAGCCCCACCTGCTCGGGGGCGATCCGCTCCCGGCGGCTGCGCAGGAAGGCCGCCAGCTCGTGCCGGCGCACCTCGGCGTCACGGGGCGTGGGCGGCACCTCGGGTCCGTGGGCCGTCGCCGTCGTCTCCTGCGCCGTGGTCGTCATGCCCTCCAGCATGCCCCCGCCCGGACCCTGTTTCCAGGTGGTGCCACTACCAGGACAAGAACACTCTGGTACCAGCCTGAGGGACGTCGCAGGCTCGTGACCGTGACCACTGAATCCCTTGCCCCACGCCCCGTCCGTGCTCCCACGGCCCCCGCCCCCGACTCCGCTCCCGCACTCGGCGGCCCCGGGCTGTTCACGGTGCTGCTGGGCGCCGCCCTCCCTCTCATCGACTTCTTCATCGTCAACGTCGCCCTGCCCACCATCGGTACCGACCTCTCCGCGAGCGAGTCCGTCCTCGAACTCGTCGTCTCCGGCTACGGGGTGTCGTACGCCGTCCTGCTGGTCCTCGGAGGCAGACTCGGCGACCTGTTCGGCCGGCGGCGGCTGTTCCTCGCCGGGATGGCGGCCTTCGGTCTGACCTCGCTGGCCTGCGGACTGGCGCCCGGCGCCTGGTCGCTGGTCGCGGCCCGGGTCGCGCAGGGCGCCTCGGCCGCCGCGATGCTGCCGCAGGTCCTCGCCACCATCCAGGCGACCACGACCGGCCCGCGGCGGGCGAAGGCCATGGGCATGTACGGCGCGACCGCCGGGCTGGCGATGGTCGCCGGGCAGATCCTCGGCGGGGTCCTGGTGGCCGCCGACATCGCGGGGACCGGCTGGCGGTCGGTGTTCCTCGTCAATGTGCCGGTGGTGCTCGCCGGGCTGGTCCTGGCCGTCCGCGCCGTCCCCGAGACCAGGTCGCCGCGGCCCGAGCCGGTCGACGTCGCGGGCACGTTCCTCCTCGCGGCCTCGCTCCTGACGTTGCTCTTCCCGCTCACCGAGGGCCGGGCGGCGGGCTGGCCGCTGTGGACGTGGCTGTCGCTGGCAGCGTTCCCCTTCGCGGCGGCGGCGTTCTACGCGGTGGAGAGGCGGGCCGACCGCGAGGGCCGCACGCCGCTGGTGCCGCCGAGCCTGTTCGCGCTCACCTCGCTGCGCCGCGGACTGCTGCTGGTGCTGCCCTTCTCGATCGGTTTCAGCGGCTTCATGTTCGTGATCGCGGTGGCGCTGCAGCAGGGCGCCGGGCTGGGTCCGGTCGCCGCGGGCCTGGCGCTCGCCCCGCTGGCGGTGGTGTTCTTCGTCTTCTCGCTGCTGGGCCCGCGCCTGGTCGCCCGGTACGGCACGCGCGTGGTGACGGCCGGTGCCGTGCTCCAAGGCACGGGTCTGGCCTTGATGACGCTGGCCGCCTGGTGGTCCTGGCCGCACCTCGGCTTCGTCGAACTGCTCCCCGGCGGTGTGGTCGCCGGTGCGGGACAGGCGATGCAACTCCCCGTCATCTACCGGGTGATCCTCTCCGAGGTGCCACCCACCCGCGCCGGGGTCGGAAGCGGCGTGATGACCACCACCCAGCAGTCGGCGATGACCCTCGGTGTGGCCACGCTGGGCACGCTGTTCCTGTCCCTGGTCCCGGGGTTGGGCATGAGGGACGCCCTGATCGCGACCCTGCTGGTGCAGATCTGCGGTGTGGTGCTGACCGGCCTGCTGAGCCTGCGGCTGCCCCGCACCATCGCCTGACGTCGCTCACAGCCTGATAACCGTCTTCCGGGGAAACCCTGTTGATGCCGGTCGTGCTGCACACTCCTTGCTGCGAGCGGATCGGGACGGCGGATTTCTCGACGCGGGAGGCGTCATGGCACAGATCGACACGAGCAAGGTCAGCCGGTGGGACCAGCACGGCCGGGAACACGTGGTGCGGGTGCACCGGACGGGTGTGCAGCGCACGATCAGATGCGACACCTGCGGCTGGCACAGAGGCGCCCAGTTCCTGCCCTGGCTGAAGGCGGAGGAGCACCTGCTGGAGGCCCACCAGGCCACCGTGGACCCGACGGCGGCATAGCGGCGGGGGTCCGCTCGGGCCGCCGGCGTGCCGGGGCTCCGGGGCAGGGCCGGCTCGGGCCGCTGACGCGCCAGGGACTACGGCGCTCGCCGCAGCCCCTGCACCAGCAGGTCGACGACCGCCGCGAAGTCGGCCTCGGTGCCCGGCTCCTCCCACTCCCTCGCGTAACAGGGGTCGTGGAAGCGGCCCGTGGCCTGGAAGACCGCGCGGGCCGAGGCCTCCGGGTCGGTGGCGGCGAAGTCCCCCGTCTCGACACCGGCCTCGATGATGCGGGTCAGTTGCGTCTCCAGGTCGGTGACGTGCTCGCCCACCGCCGTGCCGTTCTCGTCGGTGAGGACCATGTACGTGGCGAACAGCTCCGGGTCCTCGCCCGCCTTGCGGCGCTTGGCGGCGAACAGCGCGGCGAGCCAGTCCCGCAGCCGGTCCTCCGGCACGCGGTCCGCGGCGACGATCCCGGACAGCTGCCCGGAGGTGCGGTCCAGCCAGCGCTTGGTGACCGCCTCGCGCAGGGCCGCCTTCGTCCGGAAGTGGCGGTAGACGCTGCCGTGACTGACACCGAGCGCGCGCGCCACGTCCACCACGGTGGCCTTGGCCGGGCCGTGCCGGCGCAGCACCTCCTCGGTGGCCTCGAGGATGCGCTCGGCGGTCAGAGTCTCGCTGGTCGGTGGCATGCCCTGACCGTACCCGGAGCCCGGCTCAGCTCTCGAGGTGTGCCATCTGGGCCGCCGGGTAGCGGTCGCCCGCTGCGGCACCGGCCGGCACGGCCTCCTCGATCGCCGCCAGGTCGGCCGGCTCCAGCGTCACGTCCAGCGCGCCCAGCGCCTCCGTGAGCCGGTCCCGGCGGCGGGCGCCCACCAGGGGCACGATGTCCTCACCGCGGGAGAGCACCCAGGCGATCGCGATCTGCGCGACGCTGACACCCTTCTGCTCGGCGATCTTCCGCAGGGCCTCGACGAGGTTCAGGTTGTGCCGGAGGTTGTCGCCCTGGAACCGCGGCGACATCGCCCGGAAGTCGCCCGCGCCGAGCTGCCGGTCCGCGGTGAAGTGGCCGGATATCAGGCCGCGGGACAGCACACCGTACGCCGTGATGCCGATCCCCAGCTCGCGGACGGTGGGCAGGATCGCGTCCTCGATGCCGCGGGATATGAGGGAGTACTCGATCTGGAGGTCGGACACGGGCGCGGTGGCCGCCGCCCGGCGGATCGTCTCGACGCCGACCTCGCTGAGGCCGATGTGCCGTACGTAGCCCTTCTCGACGAGTTCCGCTATCGCCCCGACCGTCTCCTCGATCGGTACGTCCGGGTCGAGGCGGGCGATGCGGTAGACGTCGATGTGGTCGACGCCGAGCCGCTGGAGGGAGTAGGCGGCGAAGCTCTTCACGGCGGCGGGGCGGCCGTCGTAGCCGAGCCAGCTGCCGTCCGGGCCGCGCAGCGCGCCGAACTTCACGCTGATCAGGGCCTGTTCGCGCCGGGCCGCGGGGGCGGCGCGCAGGGCCTCGCCGATCAGCATCTCGTTGTGACCCATGGCGTAGAAGTCGCCGGTGTCGAGCAGGGTGACGCCCGCTTCGAGCGCCGCATGGATCGTCGCGATGGACTCGGTCCGGTCCGCCTCGCCGTACAGGGCGGACATACCCATGCAGCCGAGGCCGAGGGCGGAGACCTGGAGGCCTGTGGTTCCGAGGGGTCGGGTGCGCATCGTCATGCCCTCCACCCTGCCATGACAGCTGACAGATTTCAATATCTGTCAGTCGATACTTGTCACCCCGGTCGGATGCGCCCCGCTCCGCCCCCCGTCCGCGGCCAGCGCGCCGTGAACGCCGGCTTCGCCCCCAGCGCCACGAAGGACCCCGCGAAGCCCCGCCGCAGCCAGGCCGTCACCCGCGGCCGGCCCACCACATGCCGGCGTACGGAGGAGAGGGACCTGACCCGTGAAACGCGGCGGTGCCGGGCCCCTCCGTGGAGGAACCCGGCACCGCGCCGCAGTGAGAGGCGATCAGCAGCCGATGAGGCGGCTCGCCAGGTAGCCCTCGATCTGGTCGAGGGAGACGCGCTCCTGCTTCATCGAGTCACGCTCACGGACGGTCACCGCGTTGTCGTCGAGCGTGTCGAAGTCGACGGTCACACAGAACGGCGTACCGATCTCGTCCTGGCGGCGGTAGCGGCGGCCGATGGCGCCGGCGTCGTCGAACTCGATGTTCCAGTTCTGCCGGAGCGCCTGGGCGAGGCCCTTGGCCTTCGGGGACAGCTCCGGGTTGCGGGACAGCGGCAGCACCGCGACCTTCACCGGGGCGAGGCGCGGGTCGAGGCGCAGCACGGTGCGCTTCTCCATCTTGCCCTTGGCGTTGGGGGCCTCGTCCTCGATGTAGGCGTCCAGGAGGAACGCCAGCATCGCGCGGCCGACACCGGCCGCGGGCTCGATGACGTAGGGGGTCCAGCGCTCGCCGGCCTCCTGGTCGAAGTAGGTGAGGTCCTGGCCGGAGGCCTTGGAGTGAGCGCCGAGGTCGTAGTCCGTGCGGTTGGCGACACCCTCGAGCTCGCCCCACTCACTGCCGCCGAAGGAGAAGCGGTACTCGATGTCGGCGGTGCGCTTGGAGTAGTGGGAGAGCTTCTCCTTCGGGTGCTCGTACCACCGCATGTTCTCCTCGCGCAGGCCGAGACCGGTGTACCAGTTCCAGCGCTGCTCCATCCAGTACTCCTGCCACTTCTCGTCCTCGCCCGGCTTGACGAAGAACTCCATCTCCATCTGCTCGAACTCGCGGGTGCGGAAGATGAAGTTGCCGGGCGTGATCTCGTTGCGGAAGGACTTGCCCATCTGGGCGATGCCGAACGGCGGCTTGCGGCGCGAGGTGGTCTGCACCTGGGAGAAGTTGGTGAAGATGCCCTGGGCGGTCTCGGGACGCAGGTAGGCGACGGAGCCGGAGTCCTGCGTGGGGCCGAGGTGGGTGGACAGCAGGCCCGAGAACTGCTTGGGCTCGGTGAACTGGCCCTTGTTGCCGCAGTTGGGGCAGTTGATGTCGGTCAGGCCGTTCTCCGGGGCGCGGCCCTTCTTCTCCTCGTAGGCCTCCTCCAGGTGGTCCGCGCGGAACCGCTTGTGGCAGGAGGTGCACTCGGTCAGCGGGTCCGTGAAGGTGGCGACGTGACCGGAGGCGACCCAGACCTCGGGGGCCAGGATCACGGACGAGTCGATGCCCACGACGTCCTCGCGCGACGTCACCATGTAGCGCCACCACTGGCGCTTGAGGTTCTCCTTGAGCTCGACACCCAGGGGGCCGTAGTCCCAAGCGGCGCGCTGACCGCCGTAGATCTCACTGCAGGGGAATACGAAGCCACGGCGCTTGCTCAGGCTGACGATGGTGTCGATCTTGTCGGCGGCCACGGTGCTCTCTTCATTACGACGACTGTTACTGGCGGGGGCGGCGCGGAAGCGGCTCGACGAGGGGTGGTGGTCGGGAGACGGGCGGGCGGAGCGAGTTGCTTCCAGCGAATGCTTCAGGTTACCGGCGGGGACGCCCCCTCAATCAAATCGCTCCCCCTTCAAGGACCTCAAGGCCCTGCTCGGACGCTTTGTTGACAACGGTTTCCATATTTGTTGAAAATGAGTGTCATGAACGTACGACGACGCCTCATACCCGCCGCCGCGGCCGCCTCTCTCGGCCTCGGCGCCCTGACCGCCTGCTCCAGCGACAGCGCGGCGACGGGCAACACGGACAAGTTCGACGTCGTCGCCTCGTTCTACCCCATGGCGTTCCTCGCCCAGCAGATCGGCGGCGACCACGCGAACGTCACCAGCCTGACCGAGCCCGGCCAGGAGCCGCACGACCTGGAGATCAGCACCAAGCAGCGCGCGCAGCTGGAGGAGGCCGACGCGGCGCTCTACCTCAAGGGCCTCCAGCCCGCCGTCGACGAGGCCGTCGGCCAGACCGGCATCAAGACCAAGATCGACGCGGCCACGCTGACCCACCTCGAGGACCACGGCACCGGCGGCCACACCCACGAGGGCGAGGAAGGCCACTCCGAGGAGCACTCCGAGGAGGACGAGCACGGCCGCGACCCGCACGTCTGGCTCGACCCGGTGAAGTACGCCGAGATCGCCCAGGGCGTCGGCAAGGCCTTCGAGAAGGCCGACCCGGACCACGCGGCCGACTACAAGAAGAACACCCAGGC
Organism: Streptomyces tibetensis; assembly: GCF_040647715.1. Lineage (GTDB taxonomy): Bacteria > Actinomycetota > Actinomycetes > Streptomycetales > Streptomycetaceae > Streptomyces > Streptomyces tibetensis_A. Next base: position 400,333 of record NZ_JBEZCR010000001.1, read on the forward strand.
CCTGGTCACGAAGCTGAACGCGCTGAACAGCGACTTCGAGAACGGCCTGAAGGACACGAAGACCAAGGTCTTCTTCACCAACCACGCCGCCTTCGGCTACCTCGCCGAGCGCTACGGCCTCACCCAGGAGGCCATCTCCGGCGTCGACCCCGACAGCGAGCCCAGCGGCGCCCGGGTCCGGGAGCTCCAGCAGGAGGCGAAGGCCGACGGCGTCACCACCGTCTTCTACGAGACACTGGTCTCCGACAAGACCGCGAAGACCCTGGCCCGCGACGCGAAGCTGAAGACGGACGTCCTCGACCCGCTCGAGGGCATCACCGACACGTCCCGCGGCGACGACTACTTCCAGGTCATGGAATCCAACCTCAAGGCCCTGCAGACGGCCCTGGGAGCCAAGTGATCGACCCATCGGAGGACGGTATGACCGAGCCCGTCGTATCCCTGCGCGGCGTCCGCGCGGACCTGGGCTCGCGCCCCGTGCTGCGCGGCATCGACCTCACCGTGCACCGCGGCGAGGTCGTCGCGCTGCTCGGCGCGAACGGCTCGGGCAAGTCCACGGCCGTGCGCAGCGTCATCGGCCAGGTACAGACCGGCGCCGGCGCCATCGAGCTGTTCGGCACGGACCGCAGGCGGTTCCGCGACTGGCACCGCGTGGGCTACGTCCCACAGCGCACCACGGCCGCCGGCGGGGTGCCCGCCACGGTGACCGAGGTGGTCTCCTCCGGCCGCCTGTCCCGGGCCCGCTTCGGCGTGCTGCGCAAGGCCGACCACGCGGCCGTACGACGCGCCCTGGACCTCGTCGGCATGGCCGACCGGGCCAAGGACCCGGTCGACGCCCTCTCCGGCGGCCAGCACCAGCGCGTCCTGATCGCCCGCGCGCTCGCCTCCGAACCCGAGCTGCTGATCATGGACGAGCCGATGGCCGGGGTCGACCTCGCCAGCCAGGAGGTCCTCGCCGACACCCTCACCGAGCAGGTCTCCCAGGGCGCGACCGTGCTGCTCGTGCTGCACGAACTGGGCCCGCTGGAGCCGCTGATCGACCGGGCGGTCGTGCTGCGCGACGGCTGCGTCGTCCACGACGGGCCGCCCCCGAAGGCCGTCGGCCAGCACGCCCTGCCCGGCCACGACCACGTACACCCGCACGCACCCGCGGGCGCCGAACCGATCCGCACGGGACTGCTGAGCTGATGGACTTCCTCGACTACGCCTTCATGCAGCGGGCCCTGCTCGCCGCCGTCCTCGTCGGCATCACCGCCCCCGCGGTGGGCATCTACCTGGTCCAGCGCCGTCAGGCCCTGATGGGCGACGGCATCGGCCACGTGGCGATGACCGGCGTCGGCCTGGGCTTCCTGCTGACCTGGTCCCCGGTGTGGATGGCGACCCTGGTCTCCGTCCTCGGCGCGGTCCTCATGGAGCTGATCCGCTGGTACGGCAAGACCCGCGGCGACATCGCCCTCGCGATGCTGTTCTACGGCGGCATGGCCGGCGGTGTGATGTTCATCAACCTCGCGCCGACGGGCTCCAACGCCAACCTGACGTCGTACCTGTTCGGCTCCCTGTCGACGGTGTCCCAGTCGGACGTCACGGCGATCTGCCTCCTGGCCGCGTTCGTCGTCCTGGTCACCCTCGGCCTGCGGCGGCAGCTGTTCGCGGTCAGCCAGGACGAGGAGTTCGCCCGGGTGACGGGGCTGCCGGTGCGCGTGCTGAACCTGCTGACGGCCGTCACCGCGGCCGTCACGGTGACGGTGGCGATGCGGGTGGTCGGGCTGCTCCTGGTCAGTGCGCTGATGGTGGTGCCCGTCGCGGCCGCCCAGCAGATCGCCCGCAGCTTCGCCGCCACGTTCGTGATCGCCGTCGCCATCGGCGTGAGCGTGACGATCGGCGGCACCGTCACCTCGTACTACCAGGACGTGCCGCCCGGCGCGACGATCGTGCTGCTGACCATCGGCGCGTTCATCGCCCTGACGGCGCTCGCGGCACCGCTGGCCCGCCGCGCCCGGGCCCGGGCGGCAGCGGACGGCGCGGCCGACCCCGGAGACTGCACGATCCCGGGCAGCCGCCGGGCGACCGACGAAGTCGGCGTCTGACCGCCGTCACCCCGGGCTGGCACAATGGCCCGGGCAAGGCAGACGTGAGGAGGCAACGGTGACGACCGCTGGACCGTCCGTGAAGGGCCGCGCCACCAAGCAGCGGGCCGCTGTGGCGGCGGCCCTGCAGGAGGTCGACGAGTTCCGCAGCGCGCAGGAACTGCACGACATGCTCAAGCACAAGGGCGACTCGGTCGGGCTCACCACGGTCTACCGCACGCTGCAGTCCCTCGCGGACGCCGGTGAGGTCGACGTCCTGCGCACGGCCGACGGCGAGTCGGTGTACCGGCGTTGCTCCACGGACGACCATCACCATCACCTCGTGTGCCGTGGCTGTGGGAAAGCCGTCGAGGTGGAGGGGCCGGCTGTGGAGAAGTGGGCCGAGTCCATCGCCGCGGAGCACGGGTATGTGAACGTGGCTCATACGGTGGAGATTTTCGGGACCTGCGCGGAGTGCGCTGCGGCGCCTGGCGGATGAGCGGGAGATCGCCGTGGGGGGTGCGTCCGGTCCCGACTGCGGGTGCGATGTGGTTGCTCGCGCAGTTCCCCGCGCCCCTTTCAGGGGCGTGACCGTCAAGCCCGGTTGAAGCAGCGCTCCAGTTCCTTGAGGTCGTAGAACTTGCTGACCTCGGCCGGCTGGATGTCGGCGGCGACGGCGAGCATGTACGCGGACAGCGTCCACTGCGCCGCGGAGACGGTCGTGTCCAGCTCGTCGGAGATCCCGGGGATGGCCAGGTTGAGCGCGAAGAAGTCCAGCTGGATGCAGAACAGGGCCAGCGAGGACGCGATGAAGATCCCAGCCCGTTGCGGGGCCCGGCGGGGTGCGCTGACGGCGGTGGAACCCATGCCACCAGCACATCGCCGCCCTGGCCCGACTGCCACCGGAAGGCCGCCCGGCCTCTGCCCGGCAGGCTGAGGCCACCGGGCCCTGCCCGCCAGGGCTGAGGCCACCGGCCCTGCCCGCCAGGGCTGAGGCCGCCGGGCCCCTGCCTGCTACGGCTGGTCGCCCTCCATGGCGAGCAGCTCCTCGTTGGGGATCGCACCGCCGAAGCGGCGGTCCCGCGAGGCGAACTCCAGGCAGGCCCGCCACAGGTCGCGCCGGTCGAAGTCCGGCCACAGCACGTCCTGGAAGACCATCTCGGCGTAGGCGCTCTGCCAGATCAGGTAGTTGGAGGTGCGCTGCTCACCGCTGGGCCGCAGGAACAGGTCCACGTCCGGCATGTCCGGGTAGTACATGTACTTCGCGAAGGTCTTCTCGTTGACCTTCGACGGGTCGAGCTTGCCGGCCTTCACATCCGCCGCCAGCGCCTGCGCCGCGTCGGCGATCTCGGCCCGCCCGCCGTAGTTCATGCAGAAGTACAGCGTGAGCTTGTCGTTGCCCTTGGTCTGCTCCTGGGCGACCTGGAGCTCCTTGGCCACCGAACGCCACAGCTTCGGCATGCGCCCGACCCAGCGCACCCGGATGCCCAGTTCGTCGAGCTGGTCCCGGGTCTTGCGGATGAAGTCCCGGTTGAAGTTCATCAGGAAGCGCACCTCGTCGGGCGAGCGCTTCCAGTTCTCGGTGGAGAAGGCGTACAGGGAGATGGCACCCACGCCCATCTCGATGGCCCCCTGGAGCACGTCCAGCACGCGCTCGGCGCCGACCTTGTGCCCCTCGGTGCGCGGCAGGCCCCGGTCCTTGGCCCAGCGCCCGTTGCCGTCCATGACGATCGCCACATGCTGCGGTACGAACTCCCCGGGAATCTTCGGGGGCCGCGCGCCGGACGGGTGCGGCTCCGGCGTCCTGTACTCCCGGCGCTGGCGCCCCAGGATCCCGCGTACGGCCATGTGTTTCTCGTCTCCTCGTGCTCGCTGTTTCTGTGCTGCTCTGCTTCTGTGCTGCTCTGGCTCGGGCTGCCCTGTTTTTGCCTCGGGCTGCCCTGTGTTTGCGCTGCTCGGGCTACTTCTCGACGTAGCGCAGGGAACGCAGCCCGCGCTCCATGTGCCAGTGCAGATACGCGGACACCAGCCCGCTGCCCTCCCGGACGTAGCGCGCCTCGCACGCGTCCGCTGTCTCCCAGTCTCCCGTCAGCAGGGCGCCGAGAAGCTCCAGTGCCTGGGGTGAGGGTACGACGCTGCCGGGGACACGGCAGTCCACGCAGACGGAACCGCCCGAGGCGACCGAGAAGAACCGGTTGGGTCCGGGCATCCCGCACTTCGCGCAGTCGGTGAAGCTCGGGGCGTACCCGTTGACGGCGAGGGAGCGCAGCAGGAACGCGTCGAGCACCAGATGGGGTGCGTGCTCCCCCCTGGCGAGGGTCCGCAGCCCGCCGACCAGCAGCAGGTACTGCTGCACGGCCGGCTCCCCTTCGTGGTCGGTGAACCGCTCGGCGGTCTCCAGCATGACGGTCCCGGCCGTGTACCGAGCGTAGTCGCTGACGATGCCGCCGCCGTACGGGGCGATGGTCTCGCTCTGTGTGCACAGCGGCAGACCGCGCCCGACCAGCTCGCTCCCCTTGGCGAAGAACTGCACGTCGACGTGGGAGAACGGTTCGAGGCGCGCACCGAACTTCGACTTCGTCCGGCGCACGCCCCGGGCCACGGCGCGTACCCGTCCGTGACCGCGCGTGAGCAGCGTGATGATCCGGTCCGCCTCACCCAGCTTCTGGGTGCGCAGCACGATGCCGTCGTCGCGGAACAGACTCATGGCGCCATTCTCGCAGGGTCACCGCCTCACGGGACCTCGCCCCTGCTGCGTGCGTTGGCGTACGCCGTCGCCGCGCGCAGCCGCTCGGCCGGGGTGGCGTGCCGGACGGCACCGGGGTCGGCGTCCCACTCCCTGCCGCCCCCGTACGGCCTCAGCTGCACGTAGGGCCCCTCATGCCCCATGACGATGCCGATGCGGCCGCTGCGGGTGTCCACGACGTAGGCGCCGACCGGTGGCTTCATCGCAGCACCGCCGCGAGCCGCCGGGCGGTCTCCACGGAACACCGGCCCAATTCCACGAGCGGACAAGGTGCTTCCCGCGCAAGACTCACCGGGTCGAGCCCCAGTGACGGCAAGGTAATTCCCGCCTCGGCGAGTTCCGCCCGCAATTCTTTCACCACGTCCTCCGCTTCTTCGACGCAGAGCGCCGAGTGTCGTGCCTTCACCGTGCTCCCCTTCCTTTCGGGATTTCACTCTTCGCGTCCCTACGGTGACGCTCCGCTTCTACACTCGGGAAGGGTCTGTGCCCTACAACTTCGGGGCAGCACAGAGGGGTTCGGTAATGGCCAACGGTTCTCGGCAGGCGGCATGGGAGTTCTTCGGCGCGGAGCTCAAGCGACGGAGGGAGGACGCGGGAATCACCCAGGTGGAGCTGGGATCGCGGGTTTTCGTCTCCGGTGGATACATCGGCCAGTTCGAACAAGCCATTCGCAAGCCACAGTTGGATGTGGCCCAGCGGATCGACGGGGTCCTGCAAACCGACGGTATTTTCGAGCGGCTGTGCAGGAAGCTGATCGACGACAGGCGGTATGCGGATTACTTCGCGGGGGTTGTGGAGCTGGAGGGGCTGGCTACGCAGATCTGTGAGTTCGAGCCGACCGTGGTGCCGGGACTCCTTCAGACGCCGGCATACGTAAGGGCACTGACTCTGGCGACGCATCCATTCGCAGCGGACGAGTTCATCGAGGACCGGGTCGCCGCCCGCGTGGAACGCGCCCACATCCTCGACGACGCTACAAGGCCGGTGTATTGGGTGATCGTGCACGAAACCGTGCTCCGGGTTCCGGTCGGCGGTCCTGACGTCACGGCTCAGACCCTGGACCACATGGCCGAGCTCGTGAGCACACGCAAGGTGGTGCTGCAGGTGTTCCCGTTCTCCGCGGGGGCTCCCGCGAACAACGGCTCGCTACGGCTCATGGACTTCGACGAAGCGCCGCCCGTCGCCTATACGGAAACGTCGTATTCGGGAACGTTGGTCGACGACCCGGCCATGGTGAAGCGGGCACAGCGCGCCTACGATCTGCTCAGGGGCGCCGCGCTGTCGCCGGAGGCGTCCCTCGCCCTGGTCCGATCGGCGGCTGAGGAATTCAGACGATGCACTCCTACGACCTGAGCGACGCCCGCTGGCGCACGAGCAGTTACAGCAACGGCGATGGCGGCAACTGCGTCGAGGTCGCCGACGGCATACCCGGGGCCGTACCCGTCAGGGACAGCAAGCTGGCCGACGGCCCCGTGGTCCTGGTCGGGGCGGACGCGTGGAGGGCGTTCCTCGGCCCGGTCGGGGCCGCCCGCTTCCCCGGCAGTGTCGTGCTTCCACGAGCCGAGTAAAGGGCGCTGCGCGTCGGCTGCGCCGATCGGCCTGCGGCCGACCCTTGACTCGGCTCGTTCCAGCACGGGAGAGAAGCGAGCGAACGGCCCGGAAGAACGGGTGGCCGGCGGCGCTGTTCCCTGGGCCCGTGCCAGGGCTGCTCGGCGATGCGCGATGATCCCACCGTGGATGCGAGCACGGAGGCGAAGAGGACCCAGCCGGGTCACCAGCACACCGGACCGGGGCCGGCATGGTCGATGCGTCCGGCACGGCCGACGGATGTCGACGCGATAGCGGAACTGCGAGCGACAGTGATGCGCCCGGACCTGGAGCGTCTGGGCCGCTACGACGAGCACCGGGCGAGGCAGCGTCTGCGGGACGGCTTCTCCCCGCAGCACACGTCGATCATCACGGCCGCCGGCTCCTTCGCGGGCAGCGTGACCCTGCGCCCGGCCGAGGACTGCAACTGGCTGGAGCACTTCTACCTCAGGCCGGACGTCCAGGGCCAAGGCCTGGGATCGGCGGTCCTCCGAACCCTCCTGGCCAGGACGGACACAGCCGCCGAACCCGTCCGCCTGAACGTCCTCCAGGGCAGCCCCGCCCGCCGTCTCTACGAACGCCACGGCTTCACGGTGGAATCCCAGGACCCGGTCGACGTCTTCATGCTGCGCCTGCCCTCGACGACTCCAACGCGCCAAAGGCCCCGGTAGGCCCAGCTGGAGCATTCGGGCCGATGCCGGGCAGGAAGTCGCAGGTCAGCCCGTGGCCGATCCGGCCTTCACCGCCCGAACGCTCCATGTCCCCCTCCACGCTCACCGTTGACGCCGACCCGGGGAAGCGGGCGGCCGCAAGCTCGGTCCTTCACTTGGGGTGGGGTAAGCCCCATGATCAGTACGGCAGTTGACCGGATGGGGGCAGGGTCGGTAAGCCGTCAGGCTCGTCCCATGAAGCAGATCAAGCGCTACGCCTCCCTGATCGCGGCCTCCGCCCTCCTGTTCGGACTCGCCGCCCCGCTGACCGCTTCCGCCGCCGATACCGCCGATGCAAGGCCTCTCGAATGGACCAAGTGCGAGGGCACCGGCCTCGACCCCCGGCAGCAGTGCGCGACGCTCTCCGTGCCGATGAACTACGCCGATCCGGGCGGCCGGAAGATCGACATCGCCCTTTCCCGCCTTCCCAGTGAGAAGCCCTCGGCCCGCAGGGGCGCTTTACTGATGATCCCCGGCGGGCCCGGCGGGGACAGCCTCGCCGCCCCCTCCGAGCAGGGCGGGCAGCTGCCCCGGTCGGTACGCGACACATACGACCTCATCGGCTTCGCCCCGCGCGGCAACTCCCCCTCCACGCCCGTGAGCTGCGCATTCGACCACTCCGACCTCGCCCGCACCAAGCTGCTGCCCTGGCCCGCACCGAGCGGATCCGTCGCTGAGAACATGGCCACCGCCCGCCGGCTGTCGGACGCCTGCGCCCGTGACGGCGACGAACTGCTGCGGCACGTCAGCACCAGGAACAACGCCCGCGACATCGACCGCATCCGCGCCGCCCTCGGCGAGAGCAAACTGTCGGCCTGGGGCGTCTCGTACGGGACATACGTCGGCGCCGCCTATCGGGAGATGTTCCCGCGGCACACCGACCGCATCGTGCTCGACAGCAACGACCACCCCGACCCGGTGCGGGCCCAACGCGCCTGGCTCGCCGCGTTCGAGGTCGGTGTCGAGGACAACTTCCCCGAGTTCGCCAAGTGGGCCTCCCGGCCCGGCAACCCGTACCGGCTGGCCCGCACGGCGGCCGAGGTGCGCCCGCTCGTCCTGCGCCTCGCCGCCCGCCTGGACCGGACACCGATCCCCTGGCCGGGCGCCAACCCCGAGGAGCTGAACGGCAATGTCCTGCGCCAGACCATGCTGGACGGCTTCTACGACCCCGCCGACGGCTACCCCGCCGTCGCAGGGCTGATCCTGGCGGCGGAGAAGGGCACGGTGCCGCCCGCGCCCCAGGCCCCGCCGGACCCGGTGTTGCGGAACTACGCCGCGGTCGTCGCCGCCACCGTCTGCAACGACGCCGCCTGGCCCCGGTCGGCCGCCGTCTACCGCGAGGACGTCGCCGCCGGCCGCCTGGAGTACCCGCTGACCGCGGGCATGCCGAGGAACGCGATGGTGTGCGCCGCCTGGCCGTGGCAGCCGAAGGAGCCGCCGCTGCGCGTCACCGGCAGGGGCCCGTCCGATGTCCTGCTCATCCAGAACGAGCGGGACGTGGCGACCCCTCTCAGCGGTGCGCTGAAGCTGCGCGAGGCCCTGGGCCGGCGAGCCGTCATGGTCACGAACGACGCCACCGGCCACGGCGCCTACCTGGACAACGGCACCGCGTGCGGCGACACCCTCGTCACCCGCTTCCTGGCCACAGGGGAACGGCCCCGTCAGGACACCTACTGCCGCTGACCGGCCCGGCACGCCCTGGCGTACCTGCGCGCCAGGGCGTGGAACGCCTTCTTCGCCGAGGCCGGACTCACCCCTCGCCGAACCCCCGTACGTACCGTCGCTGCCAGGGCGTCTCCACGGCGTGACGGTCGTAGTGCCGCCGGACGTACTCCACCGCCTCCTCCCCCGGCACCCCGTCCAGCACCGCCACGCAGGCCAGGGCCGTGCCGGTGCGGCCGCGGCCGCCTCCGCAGGCGAGCTCCACCCGCTCCCCGGCGGCCCGTTCCCACACCTCGGCCAGTACCGCCCGGGCGGCCGCCCGGTCCGCCGGGAGCCGGAAGTCGGGCCAGCGGATCCAGCCCGACGCCCAGGGGACCTCGGGCGGCCGTCGGCCGAGCAGGTAGACACCGTAGGAGGGGAGGGGCGCCCCGGGGTCCAGGGGGCGGCGCAGGCCTCGGCCCCGTACCAGTCGGCCGGACGGCAGTCTCAGGACGCCGGCGTCACTCTCGCTCCACAACTCGGTCATGCCCCTCATCATGGTCCGCTCCCGCCCGCCCGGGGCCGGATACGGAGAGGCGACAGGACCGGACCCGGACGTCTCGACGTCCCGCCTCCGGGCACCGGACCGGTGCTGTGGCAGGTCCTGTGCGCCGTCAATCCCGTAGTCAGGCGACGTCATCGATACGGCCGTCGGCGGATGCGCCATTCGTGTGCGATCCCTTGACCGCCCCCACGGCCCCTCCTATGGTCACGCTGTCCACAGGACGTAGGACGTCGTATCTCCGCTGCCAGTCCCCCTCCCCCCAGACCTCGCTGGAGGACCCGTGCGCGATGTGACCCCCGATGTGCCGGCGGTGCACCGCCGGTCGTTCCTGAAGTACACCGGCGCACTGGGCGCGGCCGCCGCCGTCTCCCCGTCGCTGTCGGCCTGTTCGTCGGGTCCGGAGTCCACCAACGACACCGGCAGCGGCGGCGGCCGGGACCGGACGCTCACCGCGGTGATCGGCTACGGCAACGACGGCAGCTGGGACCCGACCCAGACGGCGTCCGCGTTCTGTATGGCCGCCAACCACCACATCTACGAGGGCCTGCTGGACACGGACCCGATCTCCCGCGAGCCGTACGCCGCGCTCGCGACCGAGGTACCGAAGGACCCGGACAGCACGTCGTGGAAGTTCGCTCTGCGGGAGGGTGCGACGTTCCACGACGGCGAGCCCGTCACCGCCGACGATGTCGTCTTCGTCTTCGAGCGGATCCTCGACCCGGACACCCAGACCCTCGCCAAGGGCTTCTTCGCGAGCTGGCTGAAGGAGGTCCGGAAGATCGACGCGCGCAACGTCGAGCTCGTGCTGAAGTTCCCCTTCCCGGACGGGCTTTCACGGCTGACCCTCGCCAAGATCATGCCCAGGCACGTGTTCTCCCGGCCCGGGGCATGGGACGACGCCATCAAGGGCAAGGCGATCGGCTCGGGGCCGTACCGGCAGACCGCGCACCACCCGAAGTCGAACACGACCTTCGAGGCGTTCGACGCCTACAACGGCCCCCGCAAGCCCGCCTTCCGGAAGATGAACTGGCTGACGATCGTGGACGCCGCCCCTCGGGTCGCGAAGATCTCGGGGTCGAGCGCGGGCGCGCAGATCGCCGACAACATCCCGTACGCCAACATCGGGCAGCTGGAGAGCGGGGGGATGACCGTCGCCGGCGGGGCCGGGATGAACAACCTGTTCCTGATGTTCAACACCGCGCACAAGCCCTTCGACGACGTGCGGGTGCGCCAGGCGCTGCACTACGCCATCGACACCGAGAAGATGGTGGAGGTGGCTCTCAAGGGTCACGGGAAACCGTCGAGTTCCTTCCTCGACGAGGCCAACCCGGCCTACCGTCGGGCGAAGACCGTCTACGACCACGACCCCGACAAGGCGAAGGCGCTGCTGAAGGAGGCCGGGGTCAAGGGGCTGAGCATCGAGATCCTGGCCGTGAACGTCAGCTGGGTCGTCGACTGCCTGCCGACCGTGAAGGCGTCCTGGGACGCGATCGGGGTGAAGACGACCCTGTCGCCGCAGGAGACCACGGCCGTGTTCACGAAGCTGGACCAGAAGCGGGACTACCAGGTCGTGGCCGCCGCCTCGAACCCCAACCAGTTCGGCCTCGACGCCGACCTGATCATGCACTACAACTACGGTCCCGAGAACCTCTGGATGCAGTACGCCCGCTGGGCCGCCGACCCCGTCGCCAGGCAGCTCTTCAAGGACATGGACCGGGCCACCCGGGAGCCCGACCCGGCGCGGAAGAAGGCGATCGTCCAGGACTACCTCGATGTCGTCGCCGAGCAGGCCGTGCTCTACCCGGTCGTCCACAACGAGCTGATGACGGCCTGGGACCCGGCGCGGCTCAGTGGGATAAGGGCCCAGCCGTACCCGGGCATCAACCTCCTGACGGCCAAGTGGGCCTAGCGGTATGACGGCCGTCCTGCGGATCCTGCTGCGCCGTGTCGCCCTCCTCGTGCCGCTGATGCTCGGCATCGTGCTGTTCGTGTTCCTGGTGATGCGGTTCTCGGACGTCGACCCGGCGTCCGCGTTCTTCCAGGGCGCCAACCCGACACCGCAGCAGCTGCACGACTTCCGTGCGGAGCACGGCCTGCTGGATCCGCTGCCGGTGCGCTACGCCGACTTCGTCGCCGACCTGCTGCACGGCGACCTGGGTACGAGCGCGCTGACCCGGGCGCCGGTGATCGACCAGGTGACGACCGCGCTGCCGCTCACCCTGCAACTGACCTTCCTGGGGCTGGGCATCGCGGTCGTCCTGGCCCTGCTCGGCGGTGTGACCGCGGCGATCCACCGGGACCGGCTGCCCGACCAGATCATCCGGGTCGTGTCGCTGACCGGCGTCGCCGCGCCCGGCTTCTGGCTGGCGCTGCTGATGATCCAGTATCTGGCGGTCGACCTCGGCTGGTTCCCGACCGGCGGCTACATCAATCCGGCCGACTCCTTCACCGGCTGGCTGAGGACGATGACGCTCCCCGCCCTTGCCCTCTCCCTGCCGGTGGCGGCGCAGCTGACCCGGATCGTGCGGACGGCCGTCGTGGAGGAGCTCGACAAGGACTACGTACGGACGGCGATCGGGAGCGGGCTGCCGCCCCGGGTGGTCGTGGGGCGCAACGTCCTCAGGAACGCGTTGATCAATCCCCTCACCGTGCTCGGTCTGCGCGTCGGCTATCTCCTCGGCGGGGCGGTCGTCATCGAGACGATCTTCTCGCTGCCGGGCATGGGCAAGTTGATGATCGACGCCGTGAAGAACGGCGATCCGGCCGTCGTCCAGGGCGTCGTACTGACCACGGCGGCCGGGTTCGTCGTGGTGAACCTCGTCATCGACGTCCTCTACCTGCTGGTCAACCCGCGACTGAGGGACGCCGCCCCATGATGACCCGCAAGAACCTCACCGCGGCGCTGGCGCGGCCCGGCGTACGGCTGCGCGGCCTGCGCCGGCTGCCGCTGCTGTCGAAGGTCGCCGTCTGCTTCCTGGCCGTCGTCGCCCTGATGGCGCTGCTCGCGCCGCTCCTCGCCCCGCACGACCCGCTCGACCAGCAGCCCCCGGTCGACGGCACCGGGTACCCGTCCGCCGCGCACTGGATGGGCCAGGACAGCCTCGGCCGGGACATCCTCAGCCGGCTGATGTACGGGGCGCGCTGGTCGCTGGCGATCGGGCTCGGCGCGACCGGGCTCGCCCTGGTGGCCGGTGCGCTGCTCGGGGCGGTCGCGGCGACCTCGCGCAAGGCGGTCGACGAGACGCTGATGCGCTGCCTGGACGTCGTGATGGCGTTCCCGGGCATCGCGCTGGCCGCGGTGCTGGTGGCGGTGTTCGGCGGTGGCATCACGGTGCTGATCTGCGCGATCGCGTTCCTGTTCACCCCGCCGGTGGCGCGGGTGGTGCGGGCGAACGTCCTCGACCAGTTCGGCGAGGACTATGTGACGGCGGAACGGGTGATCGGCGCGCGCACCCCGTACATCGTGCTGCGGCACGTGGCGGTCAACTGTGCCGCTCCGGTCCTGGTGTTCTGCACGGTCCAGGTGGCCGAGGCGGTCGTGTTCGAGGCGTCGCTGTCGTTCATCGGGGCGGGTGTCCGGCCGCCGGACCCGTCCTGGGGCAGTGTCATCGCCGACGGCAAGAACATGGTGCTGACCGGCGGCTGGTGGGCGACGGTGTTCCCCGGTCTGCTGATGCTGGTGACGGTGCTGTCGCTGAACATCCTGTCCGAGGGGGTGTCGGACGCCTGGGCGGCCCCCTCGGCACGGGAGGTGGACGCACCGGACGACGACCGGCTCAAGGAGCCGGAGCCCGGCGGAGGGGAGGTCGTGCCGCTGCCCGGACTGGCGGAGGCCGCGCGACGGCTGCGGGCCCGGGCGCGCCGAGTGCCCCGGGACGGGCAGCCGGTGCTCGCGGTGGAGAACCTCGTCATCGGCTTCGACCGGCGGCACGGCGGCGTCGACATCGTGGACGGCATCAGCTTCGAGGTGCATCCCGGGGAGGTGCTCGGGCTGGTCGGCGAGTCGGGCTGCGGCAAGTCGCTCACCGCCCTGGCGATCATGGGCCTGGAGCCGAAGGGGGCGCGGGTCGGCGGCCAGGTCCGGTTCCACCAGCGGGACCTGCTCGCCGAGCCGATGCGTGTACGCCGCAGGCTGCTCGGCCACGAGATGGCGATGATCTACCAGGACGCGCTGTCGTCGCTGAACCCGGCGATGACGATCCGCGCGCAGCTGAAGCAAATCGTGCGGCGCGGCGGGCACCGCGGTCCCGCCGAGCTGCTGACGATGGTCGGCCTGGACCCCGGGCGGACCTTGCGCAGCTACCCGCACGAACTGTCCGGCGGGCAGCGCCAGCGCGTCCTGATCGCCATGGCCCTGTCCCGCGACCCGAAGCTGATCGTCGCCGACGAGCCGACGACCGCCCTGGACGTGACGGTGCAGGCGCAGGTCGTGGAGCTGCTGCTACGGCTGCGTGAGGAGCTGGGCTTCGCGCTGATCCTCGTCTCGCACGACCTGGCGCTGGTCGCGGACGTCACCGACCGGGTGGTGGTGATGTACGGCGGGCAGATCGTCGAGACGGGCGTGACCGCCGACCTGGTGGAGGCGCCGGCGCACCACTACACGCGCGGCCTGCTCGGCAGCGTGCTGTCACTGGAGTCGGCGCAGGAGCGGATGACGCAGATCAGCGGCGTCGTGCCGGCCCCGGCCGACTTCCCCGCGGGGTGCCGCTTCGCCGACCGGTGCCCGCGCGCGAGCGGGGTCTGCCGTACGACGGCTCCGGTCCTGGCCGGCCCTCCCGAGCACACGGCGGCGTGTCATCACCCGGCCGTGGAACTGTCGGCCACCGAGACCGAGGCGGTGTCGTGAGGGAGGCGGTGTCATGAGCGGGGTGGTGTACTCATGAGCGAGGCGGTGTCATGAGCGCGCTGGTGGAGCTGGCGGGCACGCACGTCGTCCACAAGGCCCGCAGTGGCGGCCTGTTCACCCGCGACCGGGTGTACGCGCTGACCGGCGTCGATCTGGCCGTGGCGCCCGGCGAGACCGTCGGTGTGGTCGGTGAGTCCGGCTGCGGGAAGTCGACGCTGGCCAAGGTGCTGGTCGGGGTGCAGCGGCCGACACGGGGGACGGTGTCGTTCCGGGGCCGGGACCTGTGGGCGATGCCGGCCGCCGAGCGCAGGCGGGCCGTGGGCGGCAGCACCGGCATGATCTTCCAGGACCCGTCGACGGCCCTGAACCGCCGCCTGACCGTCCGGCAGATCCTGCGGGACCCGCTCGACGTGCACGACCGCGGCACGAGAGGCCGACGCGAGGATCGGGTGCGGGAGTTGATGTCCCTCGTAGGCCTCCCCCAGGCCCTGGCCGACGCCCTGCCCGGTCAGCTGTCGGGCGGGCAGCGGCAGCGCGTCGCGATCGCCCGGGCGCTCGCGCTGGACCCGGACCTGGTCGTCGCGGACGAGCCGACGAGCGCCCTGGACGTGTCGGTCCGGGCGCAGATCCTCAACCTCCTGCTCGACCTGAGGGAACGCCTGGGCCTGGCCCTGGTGTTCGTCTCGCACGACATCCAGACGGTACGGCGGATGAGCGACCGAGTGATCACCATGTACCTGGGCCGGATCGTGGAGGAGTCCCCGGCCGCCCTGGTCACCGACCGGGCCCGGCATCCGTACACCCGCGCCCTGTTCTCCGCCACGCCCGGCCTGCTCCACCCGATCGACCCGATCCCGCTGGTCGGGCCGGTGCCGTCGGCGACCCGCCCGCCGAGCGGCTGCCCGTTCCGCACGCGCTGCTGGAAGGCGGACGGGACCTGCGCGGAGCGGATGCCGGGCTTCTCGGCCGCGTCGGCGCCCGCACACCGCTTCCGCTGCCACCATCCTGTGCGGGAGGACGAGTCGACCCGCGACCTCGTCCACCGGCGCGACCCGATGGAGGCTCCATGACTCTCGCCCCGCTGACCGGCGTCATTCCGCCCGTCTGCACGCCGCTGACACCGGACGGCGAGGTGGACGTCCCCTCGCTGCTCTCGCTCGTCGACCATCTGGTGGCGGGCGGGGTGCACGGGCTGTTCGTGCTCGGCTCGACCTCGGAGGCGGCGTTTCTGCCGGACCGGCAGCGCAGGCTGGTCGTCGAGTCGGTCACGGGCCATGTGGGCGGTCAGCTCCCGGTGCTGGCCGGGGCGATCGACATGACGACGCCCCGGGTGCTGGACCATGTCGCGTCGGTGACGGCGGCGGGCGCGGACGCGGTGGTGGTCACCGCCCCCTTCTACACCCGCACCCATCCCGCGGAGATCGCCCGCCACTTCCGCGCGGTGGCCGCCGCGAGCCCGGTCCCGGTCATCGCCTACGACCTTCCCGTCGCCGTCCACACGAAGCTGCCGGCCGACGTCGTCGTGGAGCTGGCCGTCGACGGGGTCGTGGCCGGGCTCAAGGACTCCAGCGGGGACCTGGCCGCCTTCCGCCAGGTGGTGACCGGTGTCCGGGACCGCGGGGGCGTCACGGGTTTCAGCGTGCTGACCGGGTCCGAGCTGGTCGTCGACGCGGCCCTCGCGATCGGCGCGGACGGCACGGTGCCGGGCCTCGGCAACGTCGACCCGCACGGCTACGTCCGCCTGGACCGGCTGTGCCGCGCCGGGGACTGGGACGGGGCCCGTGCCGAACAGGAGCGCCTGTGTGCCCTGTTCGGCATGGTGACCGTCGGCGATCCGGCCCGCATGGGTCCGAACTCCTCGGCGATCGGGGCGTTCAAGGCGGCGCTGCACCTGCGCGGCGTCATCGCCTGCCCGGCGACTGCACAGCCCCAGATCCCGCTGGCGCCCGGAGAGGTCGAGCAGGTCGGCAAGTACCTCGCGGCAGCCGGGTTGCTCTGAACATCGTCACATCTACCCCTTCTCGACTACCGCCGACTCACTTCACAGACGACAGCGACTAGGATCTACGGCGACATCGCGTGTCGGTCACCGGCCGGGTGAGACATGGAGGTGTCAGGACATGCCTTCGGAGGCATTCCTTGTCAGTCGAGTTGAACCACACGATCATCCACGCCCGGGACAACCGGGAGTCCGCAGAATTCTTCGCGAGCCTGCTCAACCTTGAGATCACCGCCGAGTGGGGCCCGTTCATCGCGGTCGATCTGAGCAACGGCGTCACGCTGGACTTCGCCACGATCCCCGCCGACAGCATCACCCCCCAGCACTACGCCTTCTTGATCTCCGAGGAGGAGTTCGACGCGGCGTACGCACAGATCCGACAGCGCGGCATCGAGCACTACGCCGACCCCCACCGGAAGCAGCCCGGCACCATCAACCACAACGACGATGGCCGCGGCGTGTACTTCATGGACCCGGCGGGCCACGCCATGGAACTCATCACCGTGCCGTACGGCGGCTGGACCTCGTAACCACATGCATCGAGGGCCGCACCCCCAGCGCGGAGTGCGGCCCTCAACCGCTCGAGTAACGGCAGGCGTGCCTACGAAGGCGTGCGCGCCGCCGCGAGCAGCCGGGTCACGTCGTCCGAGCAGATGGTGAGCGCCGCCCCCACCGTCGCCAGCACGTCCCGTTCGGCCGTGGTGTACGGGCCGTCCGCCAGGGCGATGCGGGCGCCCTGCAGCAGGATCGATTCGCGGCCGAGGGCGGCGAGGTGCGGAGTGAGCGGGTCCAGCGCCTCGTGGAGCTCTATGGCCAGCCCCGCGCCGCAGGGTTCGCCGGCGATCCGGCCGGTGTCGGCCTCCAGCGCCTCGACGAGTGCGGCCAGCTGCTCCTCGGTGCAGTCGTCGAAACCGGCCGCGCGGACGGCGAGGACGGCGGCCTCCAGTGCCGAACGGGACCCGGCGCCGCCCGCCGCCAGCACCGCGAGGGCGACGGTGTGCACGGCGTCGCGGAGCATCGCGGAGAAGCGGGTGGTGGTCGGATGGTCGAGGACGTCGGTGCCGAAGTGGCGGCGGCAGGCCGCGCACTCCACGACCGGACCGGTCTCGCCGCGCGGCAGCACGGGCAGGCCGAGCAGGGTGAAGCGGCGTTGCCCGGTCAGCCGCTGGTAGTTGCGGTCGCCACCGCAGCCGGGGCAGAAGAACTCCCCGTCACCGGCGGCCGTCCACGCGGTTCGGGTGCCCAGGATGCGCGAAAGCCTGGCGGCATGGCCGTTTCGTCCCCGTCCTGGCAGCACGTCGCACCTCCGTCACGCCGCACGGCAACGTCGCCGCGCTTGCGTGATGTTAGCCACATCCAAGACGAGGAGTCAGCACCCCGGAGGAGACCTTTCCGTGACCTCCACAGCAAATGGCCGGTATGCGACGGGGCTCCGCCCGCCGGAGATCGGCGGACGGAGCCCCTGAGGCGTCCGTGAGCGGCCTGGCGCCGCAGACCCGTACGGCCGATCAGCGAGCCGCGCGGTTGACGGCCGAGACGACGGCCTTCAGCGAGGCCCGGGTCGTGTTGGCGTCGATTCCGATGCCCCACAGGACCTTGCCGTCGATCGCGCACTCGATGTAGGAGGCGGCCTGCGCGGAGGCTCCCTCGCTCATCGTGTGCTCCTGGTAGTCCAGCAGGCGTACGTCGATGCCGACGGACTGCAGGGCGTCGAAGAAGGCCGAGATCGGACCGTTGCCCGTACCGGTCAGGACGGTGTCCTGACCGTCGACCGTGGCCTCCACCGTCAGCGTGTCCACGCCGTCGGTGTCGGTCGTCGACTGGCCGTTGCGCACCTGGATGCGGCCCCAGGGGTTCTCGGGGTTCGGCAGGTACTCGTCCCGGAAGACCGCCCAGATGTCCTTCGGCGTGACCTCGCCGCCCTCGGCGTCCGTCTTGGCCTGGATGACCTTGGAGAACTCGACCTGCATGCGGCGCGGCAGGTCCAGGCTGTGGTCGTTCTTCAGGACGTAGGCGATACCGCCCTTGCCGGACTGCGAGTTGACCCGGATGACCGCCTCGTAGGAGCGGCCGACGTCCTTGGGGTCGATCGGCAGGTAGGGGACGGCCCACTCGATGTCGTCGACGGTGACGCCCTTGGCGGCCGCGTCGGCCTCCATGGCGTCGAAACCCTTCTTGATGGCGTCCTGGTGGGAGCCGGAGAAGGACGTGTAGACCAGGTCGCCCACGTACGGGTGGCGCGGGTGGACCTCCATCTGGTTGCAGTACTCCCACGTGCGACGGATCTCGTCGATGTCGGAGAAGTCGATCTGCGGGTCGACGCCCTGCGAGAACAGGTTCATGCCCAGGGTGACCAGGTCGACGTTGCCGGTGCGCTCGCCCTGCCCGAACAGGCAGCCCTCGACACGGTCGGCGCCGGCCATCAGCGCCAGCTCGGCGGCGGCGACGGCGGTGCCGCGGTCGTTGTGGGGGTGGATCGACAGGCAGACGTGCTCGCGGCGGGAGAGGTTGCGGCCCATCCACTCGAAGCGGTCGGCGTGCGTGGAGGGCGTGGAGCGCTCCACGGTGGCCGGCAGGTTCAGGATGATCTCGCGGCCCGGGCCGGGCTGCCAGACGTCCATGACCGCCTCACAGACCTCCAGCGCGAAGTCCAGCTCGGTGTCGGTGAAGATCTCGGGGCTGTACTGGTAGCCGAACTCGGTTTCCGGGCCCAGCAGCTTCTCGGCGTACTCCATGACCAGGCGCGTGCCGTCGACGGCGATCTGCTTGATGTCGTCCTTGGAGCCGCGGAAGACGACCCGGCGGAAGACGGGGGCCGTGGCGTTGTACAGGTGGACGGTGGCGCGCTTGGCGCCCTTCAGGGACTCCACCGTGCGCTCGATCAGGTCCTCGCGGGCCTGGGTCAGTACGGAGATGGTGACGTCGTCGGGGATGGCCCCGGGCTCCTCGATGATGGAGCGCACGAAGTCGAAGTCGGTCTGGCCGGAGGCGGGGAAGCCGACCTCGATCTCCTTGTAGCCCATCTTGACCAGCAGGTCGAACATGGCGCGCTTGCGGGCGGGCGACATGGGGTCGATCAGGGCCTGGTTGCCGTCGCGCAGGTCGGTGGAGAGCCAGCGGGGGGCGGTGGTGATGCGCGCTTCCGGCCAGGTGCGGTCCGGGATGTCGACCTGCTCGTAGCGGCCGTACTTGTGGATCGGCATGGAACTGGGCTGCTGGCGGTTCGCCATGATGCTTAGGGCTCCTCAGAGGGTGTCCGGAAGGACGGCCGACGACGCAGCACCAAGCTCCGCGGGGAGGGAGTCGGCCTCGACTACAGGCCCTCGCCGCGGCAGCTAAGGAGAAGCAGCCCGAAACGCATGATGCGCAGCATGCTAGCCGAGCCGCCCCCCGGCGCGTGGGGTCGTATCAGTATGCGGGACCGGACGCCCAAACGGGACAAAAAGTGCGCCATGCCACTTCGCCATAGCACTCGACACGGAGCGTGAAGGGCGTTGTCCCGGTATTTCACCAATCATGGTGGCGACTAGTGACAGTCTCGTCACTCAGTGCAAAGGTGCCGGGCATGACGACTCACGGGGGCTTCGAGCCCGTCTTCTGCACCATCGTTCCGCCCCACGTCCTCGACCGGCTCGCCCAGGCCGAGGACCCCGCGCTCGCCGGTCCCGCCCGCCGCACCCTGCAGCGCGACGCCTTCGAGCGCACCCAGCGCCGCCTGACCACGGTCATCGGCGCGAGCGCCGTCGCCGCGGTCGCCGACGGCACACCGCGGCGCACGGTCCACGACGCCCGGCACGGCACCGACCTGCCCGGCCACAAGGTCCGCGGCGAGGGCGACAAGCCCGGCAAGGACGCCACCGTCAACCGCGCCTACGCGGGCCTCGGCGCCACCTTCGAGCTGTTCCTCCAGGCCTACCGGCGCGACTCGATCGACGGCAGCGGACTCCCGCTGAACGCGACGGTGCACTACGACCGCGACTACAACAACGCGTTCTGGAACGGCGAGCAGATGGTCTTCGGCGACGGGGACGGGGAGATCTTCCTCGACTTCACCATCCCGATCGACGTCATCGGCCACGAACTCGCGCACGGCGTCACGCAGTACACGGCCAACCTCACCTACTTCGGCCAGCCCGGCGCGCTCAACGAGTCCCTGTCGGACGTCTTCGGCGCCCTGATCAAGCAGTACACGCTCGGCCAGACCGCCGCCGAGGCCGACTGGCTGATCGGCGCGGGCCTGCTCGCCCCGCGGGTGACGGGCGTGGCGCTGCGCTCCATGAAGGCGCCGGGCACGGCGTACGACGACGACGTCCTCGGCAAGGACCCGCAGCCGGCGACGATGGACGACTTCGTGCGCACCGGCCGGGACAACGGCGGTGTCCACATCAACTCGGGCATCCCGAACCACGCCTTCTACCTCGCGGCCACGGCCCTGGGCGGCCACGCCTGGGAGCGGGCCGGGCAGGTCTGGTACGACGTGCTGACCGGCGGCGAACTGCGGCAGGACGCGATGTTCACCGACTTCGCGACGCTCACCGTGAAGGCCGCCCGGGAGCGCTTCGGCGACGGGGAGGAGCTGGACGCGGTGTCGAAGGGCTGGGAGCAGGTCGGGGTGCGGACCCTGTAGTTCCGTACTAGACAGGTGCCATGCGGATTCAGGTGAGGCGCACGGGCGGGTTCGCGGGCATCGAGCGGTTTGCCGAGGTGGACACCTCGGACCGGCCGGATGCCGCCGAGTGGCATGCCCTGGCCGAGCAGGCGGTGGCCGCCGGCCGGGGCACTCCGCCGGTCGGGGTGCCGGACGGTTTCAGCTACCAGATCACGGTGGACGGGAAGACGGTGTACTGCGCGGACCCCCGGCTGACGGACGAGCAGCGCAGGCTGATCTCGCGGGTGCTGAAGGAAGGGGCGTAGCGGCGGGCGTGTGACGGCAGCGGTTTGGCGGCGGCGCGCGAACGGCAGGGCGTAGCGGCGGGCGGGTGGCGGGTGGCGGCCCGGGCGTAACAGCTCCTTCCCGCCCGGGCGTTGACTTCCGTTACCGCCGGTACGGATGATCCAGCGCATGGCGACTGACGCAGGCAACCCGATCCCCCGCTTCCCGGCCGGCTTCCTCTGGGGCGTGTCCACCTCCGCGCACCAGATCGAGGGCGGCGTGAACGAGCGCGAGCCGTCCGTGTGGGACGCCTTCACCGCCGAGCCGGGACGGGTGAAGGACGGCTCGACGGCGGCGGTGGCCTGCGACCACGTCCACCGCCACCCCGAGGACGTGGCCCTCCTGACGGGCCTCGGCGTCAACGCCTACCGCTTCTCGATCTCGTGGCCGCGGGTGCGCTCCGAACAGGGACTGGACTTCTACGACCGGCTGGTCGACGACCTGTGCGCGGCGGGCGTGCGCCCGGTGCCGACGCTGTTCCACTGGGACCTGCCGGCGGACCTGGACTGGCTGGAGCGGGACACGGCCGAGCGCTTCGCCGAGTACGTGGCCCTGGTCGCGGGCCGTCTCGGCGACCGCGTGACGAAGTGGATCACCCTGAACGAGCCCGCCGAGCACACCCTGCTGGGCCACGCCCTGGGTGTGCACGCGCCGGGGAAGCGACTGCTGTTCGACGCGCTGCCGACCGCCCACCACCAGCTGCTCGCCCACGGCCTGGCCGTCCGGGCCCTGCGCGCCTCGGGCGCCACCGACATCGGCGTCGCCAACTCGCACGGCCCGACCTGGGCGGCGTCGGCCGAGGCGCCGGACGTGGAGGCGGCGGACTTCTACGACCTGCTGCTGAACCGCCTGTTCGCGGACCCGCTGCTGCTGGGCCGCTACCCGGACGGCATCGGCGAGCTGATGCCGGGGGACGTCGAGGCGGACCTGAAGGTGATCGGCGAGCCGCTCGACTGGTACGGGATCAACTACTACGCCCCGACCCGGGTGGGTGCCCCGCAGGGTGCGGAGATCGAGTTCGGCGGCATCACCATGCCAGCCGAACTGCCCTTCTCAGTCCGGGAGATCGAGGGCTACCCGGTCACCGACTTCGGCTGGCCGGTCGCCCCCGAGGGCCTCACCGAAGTCCTCACCACCTTCCGCGACCGCTACGGCGACCGGCTCCCGCCCGTGATCATCACCGAGAACGGCTGCTCGTACCCGGGCGTCGACGACCAGGACCGCATCGCCTACCTGGACGGCCACGTCCGGGCCCTGCACCGGGCGGTGGAGGCGGGCGTCGACGTGCGCGGCTACTTCGTGTGGTCCCTGCTCGACAACTTCGAGTGGGCGGAGGGCTACGCACGCCGCTTCGGCCTGGTCCACGTCGACTTCGACACCCTGGAGCGGACCCCGAAGGCCTCGTACGACTGGTACCGGGAGCTGCTGCGGTCGCAGCGGCCTACGGCTTGATGCCCACCCCGGTCCACAGGCTGACCTCGGCGTCCGTCGGGGCGTCGCCCTCGGCGGGGTCGGGGCGCCAGCGGTGGCCGACGGTGACGCCGGGCTCCAGCAGGTCCAGGCCGTCGAAGAAACGGGTGACCTCCTCCCGCGAGCGGAACTGCACCGGCGTGCCGGCCGTGGTGTAGATGTCGGTGACCTTCTGCCAGGTCGCCGGGTCGAAGTCGGGCGTGCAGTGGCTCAGCGCCAGGGCGCTGCCCGACGGCAGCACGTCCAGCAGGCGGCGCACGATGCCGTAGGGGTCCTGGGCGTCGGTGACGAAGTGCATCAGGGCGTTGAGGGACAGTGCGACCGGCTGCTCCAGGTCCAGGATCTCGGCCAGCTCGGGTGCGTTCAGCAGCGACTGCGGGTCGTTGACGTCCGCCTCGATGTACGTGGTGCGGCCCTCTGAGGTGCTGCGCATCAGACGCTCGGCGTACTTGAGGACGAGCGGGTCGTTGTCGGCGTAGACCACCCGGGCGTCGGGCACCACCGACTGGGCGACCTGGTGCAGGTTGGGCTCGGTGGGGATGCCGGTGCCTATGTCCAGCCACTGCCGGATGCCGTGCTCGCGGGCGAGGACGCGGGTGGCGCGGTGCATGAAGGCCCGGTTCTCACGGGCGCACACGAAGATGGCGGGATAGGCCTCGGCGACGCGCTCCGCCGCCAGCTTGTCGACCTCGAAGTGGTCCTTGCCGCCGAGGTAGTAGTCGTACATGCGGGCGGAGTGCGGCCTGCTGGTGTCGATGTCCCGTGCGGTGTGCGAGGTGCTCATGTGGTGCCTCTCGGTGGGGAGTTGGTGGTGCGCCCGGCTCGCCGGAGTGTCAGCGGGCCGTCAGATGGTCGGCGAGGCCCTGCTTGACCCCCGCGACGAAGGCGGTGATCTCCTCGGGCGTGTAGATCAGCGCGGGACCGGCGGGATCGGCCGACTGGCGCACCGCCACGCGGCCGTCGGCGAGCTGCTTCGTCTCCACGCACTGGCCCCCGTTGGGGCCGCTCCACGGACGTTCCCAGCCCTGCTCGCCGAGATCCGAGGCGGGCATGCCGTTGTAGACGACGCCCTCGGTGACGGTCATGAGTACTCCTTCCGCATGCGGTTCAGCAGCGCCCTGCTGTCCGCCGACGAGGTCTTCAGCGACAGCCGGTTGTGCGCCTCCAGATGGGCCACGACGTCCGCGCGCTGGTCGAGGTAGACGGAGGCGGAGAGGATCTCGCTGTAGACGATGTCGGGCAGCTCCCGCTCCTCGAACCGGAAATAGGTGAACGGCGCGCAGGCACCGACGTGGGCCCCCGCGGCGAAGGGCACGATGTCGACGCTGACGTGCTCCAGCTCGGACGCCTCCAGGAGCCGGTCGATCTGCTCCCGCATCACCTCGGGGCCGCCCACCACCCGGTGCAGCACGGCCTCCTCCATCACCACCCACAGCGTGGGCGCGTCCTGCTTGGTGAGCAGGCTCTGGCGGCGCAGCCGCAGCTCCACGCGCCGGTCGAGGTCGTCCTCGCCGTCGTTCGGGAAGCCGCCGCGCAGCACGGCACGCGCGTACCCGGGCGTCTGGAGCAGGCCCGTGACGTACTGCGGCTCATAGGTGCGCAGGGTTCTGGCGCCGGTCTCCAGGCTCACGTAGGCCGTGAACCAGGACGGCATCACATCGCGGTAGGGGTGCCACCAGCCGGGCTCGTTGGCCCGCTCGGCCAGACCGACGAACTCCTCGATCTCCTGGCCGTCGGCCCCGTAGGTCTCCAGGAGCTTCTCGACGTAGAGGATCTTCAGGCCGACCTCGGCCTTCTCCAGACGGCGGATGGTCAGCGGCGTGACGCGCAGGGCCTTGGCGGCGTCGTCGAGGGACAGGCCCGCGCTCTGCCGGGCCTCCTGGAGGCGGCGGCCCAGGATCATGCGCAGAACGGTGGGGGCGCCGGCGCCGGTGCCCGGCCGGGCGTCGTTCACGCCGTGCCTCCTGAGGGGTCGTCACGGCCGCCGACTGTGTGAGGTCTTGAACGTCTCACCGGACCGTTCGGCCCGGGCGATACCGTCCATCTGAAATTATCAGGCAGATGGTTGCAGCGTGAACTGCTCTCCGAGCATAGTTACTTGTGTGACCAGGGTTCCGGAAGCAGTAACTCCCCCAGCCGGCCGGTCCGTTGTCCGCTCGCCCCTTCCTTGACTGCGCCCACTCCCCACGGAAGGCGATCGCCGTGTCCCCCCACACGACATCCACTCCCCGGTTCCTGGACGCGGTGCGCCCGGACCGCACCGACTGGCTGGAGCTGCCCCCGCAGCGGACCAGCGTCAGAGCCGCCCGCCACGCCATGCGCGCACGACTGGACGCGTGGCAGGTGCCCGACGAGGTGTGTGCGAACGCCGTGCTGCTCGTCTCCGAGCTGGTGACCAACGCCGTGCTGCACACGCTCAGCGAACGGATCCTGTGCGGCGTCCAGCTGATGACGGGCGCGGGCTTCCGGCTGGAGGTCCACGACGGCGACCTCACGGGCCGCGGCATCCCCGACCGCTGCCCCGGCCCCGACGACGAGGGCGGCCGCGGCCTGCTGCTCGTCCGCGAGATAGCCGACAGCTGGGGCATCACCCGCTCGACCCTCACGGGCGGCAACGCGGTGTGGGCGAGCCTGGGGACCGCTTCGTAACGCGGCGCGGGGACGTCACGGGGCCAAGGCTTGAGCAATGGCCCCGCCGGACGTCAGAACCCCAACAACTGCCTGCGCCTCAGAACCCCAGCTTGCGCAACTGCCTCGGATCGCGCTGCCAGTCCTTGGCGACCTTCACGTGCAGGTCCAGGAAGACCGGTGTGCCGAGCAGCGCCTCGATCTGCTTGCGGGACTTGATGCCGACCTCCTTCAGGCGCTTGCCCTTGGGGCCGATGATGATGCCCTTCTGACTGGGGCGCTCGATGTAGACGAAGGCGTGGATGTCGAGGAGGGGCTTGTCGGCAGGGCGGTCCTCGCGGGGGAGCATCTCCTCGACGACGACCGCGATGGAGTGGGGCAGCTCGTCGCGCACGCCCTCCAGCGCCGCCTCGCGGATCAGCTCCGCGATCATGACCTGCTCGGGTTCGTCGGTGAGCTCCCCGTCGGGGTAGAGCGCCGGCCCCTCCGGCAGCAGCGGGACGATCAGGTCGGCCAGCAGACCCACCTGCTTGTCACCGACCGCCGACACGGGCACGATCTCCGCCCACTCGAAGCCCAGCTCCTTGCCGAGCTGGTCGATCGCGATGAGCTGCTCGGCGAGCGTCTTGCCGTCCACCAGGTCGGTCTTCGTGACGATCGCGATCTTCGGCGTCTTCTTGATGGACGCCAGTTCCTTCGCGATGAAACGGTCACCCGGACCGAGCTTCTCGTTCGCCGGCAGGCAGAAGCCGATCACGTCGACCTCGGCCCACGTCGTGCGCACCACGTCGTTGAGCCGCTCACCCAGCAGTGTGCGCGGCTTGTGGAGCCCGGGGGTGTCGACCAGGATCAGCTGGGCGTCCGGGCGGTGCACGATGCCCCGCACGGTGTGCCGGGTCGTCTGCGGCTGGTTCGCCGTGATCGCCACCTTCTGGCCGACCAGAGCGTTCGTGAGGGTGGACTTGCCCGCGTTGGGACGGCCCACGAAGCAGGCGAAGCCGGCGCGGTGGACGGTCTCGCCCGACTCTTCGGATGACTGCATACGAACGCTCATGCCGCCCATTCTCCCTGATCCCCGAAGCCGCCCCGCACCGGACGTGTCCGGTGAGCTTTCCGAAACCCTCACGCAACGAAACGTCACGGAAACACACCCGTACGCAACCGGAAACGAGGGCCGGTGAACCTCTGACGAGCCCCCGCACCGTTGGAGACGACCGTGACCCTCGCCGCCGCAAGCGCCGACACCGGTGACACCGCCTGGCTGCTCGCCGCCACCGCTCTCGTCCTGCTGATGACCCCGGGCCTGGCCCTCTTCTACGGCGGCATGGTCCGCACGAAGAGCGTGCTCAACATGCTGATGATGAGCTTCGTGTCGATCGCCCTGGTGACGGTCGTGTGGCTGGCGGCCGGATACTCCCTCACCTTCGGCGAGGACGCCGCCGGGGGTCTCATCGGCGGGCTGGAGCACGCCGGCATGAGCGGCCTCGGCCCGGACAGCGTCCAGGGCACGGTCCCCACCCTCCTCTTCGCCACCTTCCAGCTCACCTTCGCGATCATCACGGCCGCGCTGGTCAGCGGCGCCGTCGCGGACCGGGCGAAGTTCGGCGCGTGGCTGGTCTTCGTGCCGGTGTGGGCGCTGCTCGTATACGTTCCGGTCGCGCACTGGGTGTGGGGGCCGGGCGGCTGGATCCTGGAGAAGCTGGGTGCCCTGGACTTCGCCGGCGGGCTGCCCGTGGAAATCGTCTCCGGCGCCTCGGGGCTGGCACTGTGCCTGGTCCTGGGCCCACGCATGGGCTTCAAGAAGGACGCCATGCGCCCGCACAACCTGCCCATGGTGATGCTGGGCGCCGGTCTGCTCTGGTTCGGCTGGTTCGGCTTCAACGCGGGCTCGGCGCTCGGCGCCAACGGGCTCGCGGCCGCCGCGTTCCTCAACACCCTCGCCGCGGGCTGCACCGGCCTGCTCGGCTGGCTCTTCGTGGAGCAGAAGCGCGACGGCCATCCGACGACCCTGGGCGCCGCGTCCGGGGCGGTCGCGGGGCTGGTCGCCATCACCCCGTCCTGCGGGTCCGTCTCGCTGCTCGGCGCACTGGTCGTGGGCCTGGCGGCCGGTGTCGTCTGCTCGTACGCCGTGAGCTGGAAGTTCAAGCTGAACTACGACGACTCGCTGGACGTCGTCG
This sequence comes from Streptomyces tibetensis, assembly GCF_040647715.1. Lineage (GTDB taxonomy): Bacteria > Actinomycetota > Actinomycetes > Streptomycetales > Streptomycetaceae > Streptomyces > Streptomyces tibetensis_A. The sequence continues at coordinate 427,701 of NZ_JBEZCR010000001.1, forward strand.
GCGTCCACCTGGTCGGCGGGATCATCGGCACGCTCCTCATCGGCGTCTTCGCCGTCGAGTCGATGACGGGCGGCGCCGAGGGCCTCCTCTACGGCGGTGGCCTCGGCCAGCTCGGCAAGCAGCTGGTGGCCGTGGTCGTGGTGGGGGTGTACGCCTTCGCCGTGACCTACGGGATCGGGCGGCTGATCGACGTCACGATGGGCTTCCGGGCGAGCGAGGAGCAGGAGCAGACCGGCCTGGACCTTACGGTGCACGCCGAGACGGCCTACGATCACGGGGTCCTGGGCCACGGCGCCCCGGTCTCCTCCTCCGTCGTCTCCCCCGCCCAGAAGGTCACCCCCCAGGCATGAAGCTCATCACCGCGATCGTCAAGCCGTACCGCCTCGACGAGGTCAAGAACGCCCTGCAGGAACTCGGCGTGCACGGCCTGACCGTCAGCGAGGCCAGCGGCTACGGCCGGCAGCGCGGCCACACCGAGGTGTACCGCGGCGCCGAGTACCGGGTCGACCTGGTGCCCAAGGTACGGATCGAGGTCGTCGTCGAGGACGCGGACGCCGAGGCGGTCATCGACGCGGTCGTGAAGGCCGCGCACACCGGCAAGATCGGCGACGGCAAGGTGTGGGCGCTGCCCGTCGACACCGTCGTGCGGGTGCGGACGGGCGAGCGCGGCCCCGACGCGCTCTGACACCGGGGCCGCGCCGCTTTCGTTCTCAGTCGAACACGAACGGGCCCGGTGACTGCGGCCCGGCCGCCGTGCAGGTGATGGTGATGCCGAAGACGGTCATCCTCAGCGAGCCGCCGAAGGCCTCCAGGCTGTCGCCGGAGGCCACGGTGCCGCCGAGGGGACCGACCTCGACCGGGGCCCCGGCGGCTATCGCCGGGTTCTCCGTGCCGCTGAAGTCGACGGTGCCGCCGCCGCTCTTCACCAGGGTGAGGGTGGACGAGATCGAGTCCTCTCCCAGCGCGATGGGCGCCGTGATCGCGGAGGACCTGAGGGTGAGGGCGGCGGCGGTGCCGTCCTGCGTGGCCGTGAGGGTGGCCTCGCCGCTGCCGAAGGCACCGCAGTCCGCGCTGATCGTCGCCGTCTGGGGGGTGACGGCGAGGGCCGCGGGGGCGAAGGCGAGCCCCGTGGCCGCGAGGGCCCCGGCCGCCAGTGCCGCACCTGCTCCGATTCGCTTGCATCTCATGGGATTCCGGCTCCCTTTCCATGTGGGGGGGGACCGCTCGGCAGGTGAGTGCGGGCACGCTGCGCGAGAGCCGAACCTGACGGTCCGTCGGAACTTACGGTTCCATTGATGCGCGTGGGGCAGAGGGCGGCAAGGTTGAAAACTGGCCTAATTACCAGCGGTTACAACGGGATTCAGCCAGCGGTGACGGTGGTCCGGACCGTCCCGTCGGGTGCCGCCACCAGCACGGGCGTCCCCGCGCCGCCGAGGTCCCGTACGGCCGCCCGGTCCGCGTCGGACGCGGTGTCCGCCTCCGTCACGACGGCCGCCGCCTCCAGGGACGTCGCGCCCGAGGCCACCGCCATCGCCACCGCCGTCTGCAGGGCACTGAGCTTCAGGGAGTCGAGGGCCACGGTGCCCGCGACATAGGTGCGTCCGGTCTCGTCGCGCACGGCCGCCCCCTCGGGCACGCCGTTGCGGGCCCGCGCGGAACGGGCCAGGGTGACGATCTTGCGGTCCTCGGGGTCGAGCGCGCTGCTGTCGGTCATGATCCGAGCATACGGAGCGACCGCCCCGCCCCCCGTCTCAGGGCCGGTCGAGACGCAGGCGGTCCGCCCGGGGCAGGCCCGCGACGACCAGGTCGTACGAGTCCTCGATGAGCTCGCGGACGAGTTGGTCGGGCAGTCCGCCGTCCACCGTCACCGTGTTCCAGTGGCGCTTGTTCATGTGCCAGCCGGGGACGATGAGGCCCTCGTACTCGCCACGGAGGCGGACCGCGTCGTCCGGGTCGCATTTGAGATTGGCCGTCAGGGGCCTCGCGTCGAGAGACGACAGGGCGAAGAGCTTCCCCAGCACCTTGAAGACCGAGATCTCCGGGCTGAACGGGAAGTCCTCCACCGCCGCGTTGAAGGAGAGACAGAACGCGCGCAGCTCCTGGGGGGTCACTCCGGCTTCTCCTCCTCCGAGGGCGGTTCCGCCGGGCCCAGCGGCTCCGCCAGAACCGTCACGATCTTGTTCCGGCGCCCGGCCGCCGCCTCCGCGGTCAGGCGCAGCTCCCGGCCGTCGGGCAGGCCGACGACGGACGAGGCACCGGCGATGGGGACGCGCCCCAGCGCCTTGGCGAGCAGCCCGCCGACCGTCTCGACGTCCTCGTCGTCGAACTCCTCCAGGCCGTACAGCTCGCCCAGGTCGCTGATGTCGAGGCGGGCCGTGACGCGGAAGCGGTCGTCGCCGAGCTCCTCGATGGGCGGCAGTTCGCGGTCGTACTCGTCGGTGATCTCGCCGACGATCTCCTCGAGGATGTCCTCGATGGTGACGATGCCGGCCGTGCCGCCGTACTCGTCGATCACGACGGCGACGTGGTTGCGTTCCTTCTGCATCTCGCGCAGCAGGTCGCCGGCGTTCTTGGTGTCGGGCACGAAGAACGCCGGGCGCATGGCCGTGGACACCTGCTCGGACTCGGCGTCGCGGCTGATGTGCGTCTTGCGGACCAGGTCCTTGAGATACACGATGCCGACGATGTCGTCCTCGCTCTCCCCGGTGACCGGGATGCGCGAGAAGCCGGAGCGCAGGGCGAGGGTGAGGGCCTGGCGGATGGTCTTGAAGCGCTCGATGACCACCAGGTCCGTGCGCGGGACCATGACCTCGCGCACGAGGGTGTCGCCCAGCTCGAAGACGGAGTGCACCATGCGGCGCTCCTCGTCCTCGATGAGGGACTCCTTCTCGGCGAGGTCGACCAGGGCGCGCAGCTCCGCCTCGGAGGCGAAGGGGCCGCGGCGGAAGCCCTTGCCGGGGGTGAGCGCGTTGCCGATGAGGATCAGCAGCGACGGGATCGGGCCCATGATCCGGGCCAGCGGCACCAGGACGTACGCCGAGACCGTCGCGGTGTTCAGCGGATGCTGGCGGCCGATGGTGCGCGGGGACACCCCGACGGCGACGTACGACACCAGGACCATCACCGCGATGGCGACCAGCAGCGCCTCGGTGGTGCCGTCGAACTCCTTCAGACAGCCGTAGGTGATCAGCGCGGCGGCGGCCATCTCGCTGGCGACGCGGACCAGCAGCGCCACGTTCAGGTAGCGGGTCGGGTCGGCGGCGACCTGGGAGAGCTTGGCGCTGCCGCGGCGGCCGGAACGCACGGCCTCCTCGGCGCGGAAGCTGGAGACGCGTGCGAGGCCCGCCTCCGCACAGGCCGCGAGCCAGGCCACGACGACCAGGGCGATGGCGCCCAGGGCGAGTTGAGGACTCATCGGCGGGCGTTACGAGACCGTCGGCGCCGGGGACGGGCCGGTCAGGCCCCGCTCCGCGCGCCAGCCGTCCACGATGGCCGCCTGGAGGCCGAACATCTCGGCCTTCTCGTCGGGTTCCTCGTGGTCGTAGCCCAGCAGGTGCAGCACGCCGTGGACGGTGAGCAGTTGGAGCTCCTCGTCCATGGTGTGCTGCGTCTCCGCTTCCTTGCCCTGCTTCAGTGCGACCTCGGGGCACAGCACGATGTCGCCGAGGAGCCCCTGCGGGGGCTCGTCGTCGTCCTTGGAGGGCGGGCGCAGCTCGTCCATGGGGAAGGACATGACATCCGTCGGGCCGGGGAGGTCCATCCACTGGATGTGGAGCTGCTCCATGGCGTCGGCGTCCACGACGATCACCGAGAGCTCGGAGAGCGGGTGGATGCGCATCCGAGCGAGCGCGTAGCGGGCGATGTCGAGGATCGCCTGCTCGTCGACCTCGGTGCCGGACTCGTTGTTGACGTCGATCGACATGGTGCTGTGTGTGTCTACTTCCCCTTGTGCCCGGACTTGCCCCGGCTCTTGTGCGTGCCGTTCTGGGTGCCGTGCGTGGTGTCGTACTTCTCGTACGCGTCGACGATACGGCCCACCAGCCTGTGCCGGACCACGTCCTGCGACGACAGCCGGGAGAAGTGGACGTCGTCCACGCCGTCCAGGATGTCCTGCACCTGCCGCAGACCGCTCTTCGTCCCGTCGGGGAGGTCGACCTGCGTCACGTCACCCGTGATCACGATCTTCGAGTCGAAGCCCAGGCGGGTGAGGAACATCTTCATCTGTTCGGGGCTGGTGTTCTGGGCCTCGTCCAGGATGATGAAGGCGTCGTTGAGCGTACGGCCGCGCATGTAGGCGAGCGGCGCGACCTCGATGGTGCCCGCCGCCATCAGGCGCGGGATCGAGTCCGGGTCGAGCATGTCGTGCAGCGCGTCGTAGAGCGGGCGCAGGTACGGGTCGATCTTCTCGTAGAGCGTGCCCGGGAGGAAGCCGAGCCGCTCGCCGGCCTCGACCGCCGGGCGGGTCAGGATGATGCGGTTGACCTGCTTGGACTGCAGGGCCTGCACGGCCTTGGCCATGGCCAGGTACGTCTTGCCGGTGCCCGCCGGGCCGATACCGAAGACGATCGTGTGCTTGTCGATGGCGTCGACGTAGCGCTTCTGGTTGAGCGTCTTGGGGCGGATGGTGCGGCCTCGCGAGGACAGGATGTTCTGCGTGAGCACCTGGGCCGGGGTCTCCTGGCCGTCGCTCTCGCCGTTGTCGCTCGCCTTGAGCATGGCGATCGAGCGTTCCACTGCGTCCTCCGTCATCGGCTGCCCGGTGCGGAGCACCAGCATCATCTCGTCGAACACGCGCGAAATGAGGGCGACGTCCTTCGGGTCGCCGACCGCGCTGATCTCGTTGCCCCGGACGTGGATGTCGGCCGCCGGGAAAGCCTTCTCGATCACGCGCAGGAGGGAGTCGCCGGACCCCAGGACGGTCACCATGGGGTGCTGGGCGGGGACGGTGAGCTGCGCTCTCGCCTGCTCCTGCGCGGGGGTGTGAGCTGTCGATGATTGAGTCATGGGCCGGCGCTGAAGGCCTGCGGTTCCTCCTCGTCACGGCCGCACAGCTGAGGGCGGCCTCGCGATTCCCAGGGTACGACGGGGGACTGACAACGCCGTAGGGGTTTTGGGGACGGGGCCGGAAAGGGGAGACCCCGACGGCCCCCGACCGAGAGCTTCGGAGGCGAGGACACTTCCCGGCCGACAGCTACGGGCGGCGACATCGCATCTTGGCCGGCAGTTTCGGGCGGCGATATCGCATCTCGGCCGGCAGTTTCGGGCGGTGGGTGGGCGTAGGCCGGGGGTCCAGGGGGCGGAGCCCCCTGGCGGGCCAGGAGGGTCACGCCGAGCGCCGGAAACCGATCGTGGGGACGGCACGCCGCAACGGCCAGGGCCGAACCAGCTCCTCCGACACGAGCCCCGCCAGGAACCCGTACCTCTCCAGCGCCGCAGGCGACTGCTCCTCCACCGACTGCACCTCCCGCCACCACGCCGCGATCTCCGACCACCCCGGAGCCGACAGCGACCCCCCGAACTCCTGCACCGACAGCGCCGCCGTCAGCCCGGCGAAGGCCAGCCGGTCGGCGAGCGGCCAGTCCGCCAGGGTGCCGGTCACGAACCCGGCGACGAACACGTCTCCGGCCCCGGTCGGATCGAGCGCCTCGACGGCGATGGCCGGCACTTCCGCCGTCTCCCCCGTCCGCCGGTCCACCGCGTACGCCCCGTCCGCGCCGAGGGTGACCACGGCGAGCGGCACGTACTCGGTCAGGGCGTGCGCGGCGTCCCGGGGGCAGCCCGCGCCCGTGTACCGCATGGCCTCCTCCGCGTTCGGCAGGAACGCCTCGCAGTGCCGCAGGTCGGGCAGGCCCGCCAGGTCCCACGCACCGGTGTCGTCCCAGCCGACGTCGCCGAACACCCGGGTGCCGTTGCTCGCGGCCTGGGCGATCCAGGGCGCGCTCACGCCCGGTGCGAGGGAGGCGACGGCGGCACGCGCGCGGGGCGGGCACGCGGGCGCGGGCTCCTCGGGGGGTGGCTCGTGGCCGTGCGAGACCATCGTGCGCTCCCCCTCGTAGGCCATGGAGACGGTCACCGGGGAGTGCCAGCCGGGCACGGTGCGCGACGGGGAGAGGTCGATGCCCTCGCCGTGCTCCAGGGCGTCCCAGCAGTAGTCGCCGTAGTGGTCGTCGCCGAAGGCCGCCGCGAGGGACGTGCGCAGGCCGAGCCGGGCCAGGGCCGTCGCCATGTTGGCGACGCCGCCGGGGCTCGACCCCATCCCGCGCGCCCAGGACTCCGTCCCGCGCACCGGGGCGGAGTCGAGGCCGGTGAAGACGATGTCCAGGAAGACGGTGCCGGTGAGGTAGACGTCCCAGGGCGGGTCGTCCGGTGTGCGCAGGGGGGCGAGGGGATCGACCTGGCTCTGGCGGTGCGATGCCTTTCCGGCCGGTCCCTTTCCGGCCGGGGCGGTGGACGCGGTCACGATGCGCTCCCTGACGTGGTGCGGATCAGGCCAGTCTGCACCACATCACCGACGACGTGACGCCGATCACGCCGGACCCACCTGTCCCACGAGCCCACCCCGGGCCCCTCGCGCCCTGGCCACGGCCGACGCGGACTACCAGCGAGGCATCGCGGGTGTCACCCACTCCGGGTCGGCGATCCGCATCGCCGCCGCGTCGTCGCGGTCCCGCAGGGCGCCGTCGTCGTCCAGCCACCGCCGGTGCAGCGCGGCCAGCCGCTCGTGGTCGAGCTCCACGCCGAGGCCTGGCGCGTCGGACACGGCGACCTGGCCGCCCTCGAAGACGAGCCGCTCGGTGAGGACGTCCTCGGACTGCCAGGGGTAGTGGGAGTCGCAGGCGTGGTGGAGGTTCGGGACGGTGGCCGCGACGTGGGTCATCGCGGCGAGCGAGATGCCGAGGTGGGTGTTGGAGTGCATCGACACGCCGACCCCGAAGGTGCGGCAGATCGCGGCGAGCTGCTGGGTGTTGCGCAGTCCGCCCCAGTAGTGGTGGTCGGAGAGGACCACCTGGACAGCACCCCGGGTGAAGGCCTCCTCGATCTCGGCGAACGTCGTGACGCACATGTTGGTGGCGAGCGGCACGCCGGTGCGCCGGGCGACCTCGGTCATGGCGGGTGTGCCGAGCGCCGGGTCCTCCAGGTACTCGAGGACGTCCCCGAGCTCCTGGGCGACCTTCACGGACGTCTCCACGGACCAGGCGCCGTTCGGGTCGAGCCGCAGCGGGTGTCCGGGGAAGGCCTCGGCGAGGGCCTTGATCGCGGCGATCTCCTCGTCGGGCGGGAAGACGCCGCCCTTGAGCTTGAAGGAGGTGAAGCCGTAGCGCTCCGTGAAGCGGCGGGCCTGCTCCACGACGCCCGCCGGGTCGAGGGCGGCGCCCCAGTCGTCCTTCTCGGCCGGGACGCCCTCGGGGTGGCCGGCCCACTTGTAGAACAGGTAGGCGCTGTACTCGACGGCGTCGCGCACCTTGCCGCCGAGCAGCGCGTGCACGGGCAGTCCGAGCGCCTTGCCGAGGGCGTCCAGGCAGGCGACCTCGAAGCCGGAGACGACGGACAGCCGCAGCTTGTCGGCGGTCTGGACCCCGCGCAGCCCGCCGACGTCGACGGCGTTCTCGACGCGGGAGGCGTCCACCGCGACCTGGTCCGCGACCGTGAACAGGCCGTTGAGATCGCTGACCTGGCGTCCCTTCAGCCGCTCGGCGAAGGGCCGGGCCAGCTCCAGGTACTTGGCGTCGCCGTAGGTCTCCCCCACGCCGGTGATCCCGTCGGCGGTGACGACCTCGACGATCAGCCGGGGGGTGTACGGCTGGTGCACACCCTGGGTGTTCAGCAGCGGCGGGTCGGCGACCAGGATCGGCGTGAGCCGTACGTCGGTGATGGTGAGGTCCACGAAGTCGTCTCCTCATGTAGATGTTATCCATGTATGAGAATGTGGGTCCGGTGGGAGAACGTCAACCGTCCGGGCGGCCCGATTACCATCGGCGCATGTCAGACACAGGGGGCGTCCGCGAGGTGAAGTCCGCGGCGCGCACGGTCGAGCTGCTGGAACTCCTCGCCGCGCGCGGCGACCGCCCGGCCCGGCTCCAGGAGCTGGCCGACGAACTCGGCGTGCCGCGCAGCTCGATGTACGCGCTGTTGCAGACCCTGATCTCGCGCGGCTGGGTCCGCACCGACATCACCGGCTCCCTGTACGGCATCGGCATCCACGCCCTGCTCACCGGCACGAGCTACCTCGACTCCGACCCCCGGGTCCGGGCGGTGCGGCCGTTCCTCGACGAGGCGTCCGAGGCGCTCGGCGAGACCATCCACATGGGGCGGCTGGACGGCCGGGACGTGGCGTACCTGGCCACGCGGGAGTCGCACGAGTACCTGCGCACGATCAGCCGGGTGGGACGGCGCCTGCCCGCGCACGTCGGAGCCCTCGGCAAGGCGCTGCTGGCGGAACGCCCGGACGGCGAGCTGCCCGAGGGACCGTACGAGGCGCTCACCCCGAACTCGCACACGAGCAGGGAGTCCCTGGCGGCCGACCTCGCGGAGATCCGGTCGCGCGGCTGGTCCGTGGACCGCGAGGAGGGCGTGCCCGGCATCGTCGGCTTCGGATTCGCCCTGCGCTACGACACCCCGGCGCAGGACGCGATCAGCTGCTCGGTGCCGGTCGTCCGGCTCACACCCGCGCACGAGGAGCGGATCGTCGCCGTGATGCGGGAGGTCCGGGCGAAGGCCGAGACGACCGTTCCCGCGGGGCCCGGAGCGGTGCACTGGCGTTAGCCGGAGTGCCCACGAGCGTCGGCGAAAACGGCCTCGGCATCTGAGGAAAGGCGCTCGTTTACCCGGGCTTCACTGCCCCAAACGCAACGTGCCCCAGATCACATGCCCCGGGCTCCCGTGGGTGACTACGTGCTTGATACAAATTGCTCGCGCGTTCCTGTCCGTCGACGGTCGTCGCCCAATCCCCCCTTTCTTCCGCTCCTTTCGCATGCCCTGGGAACGCCCGTGTTCGCCCCCCGCACCACTCCCTGGCCCCTCGTCGCCCTTTTCACGGCCGGGTACCTCGCTCCGTATCTGCTGCCCACCACCGTCGGCAGGCTCGACTCGGGTCTTCCGCTCTCCGCCACCCAGGCCGGTGCCGTCGGCAGCGCCCTGCTTCTGAGTTCCGCCGCCGCCGGATTCGTCCTGGCCTCCCGGGTCGAGCGGGTCGGAGCCCGCACCCTCGCCCGGCTCGGCCTCGCCCTGGCCCTGCTCGGCTACGGCGGTGCCGCCCTGACCACCGCGATCCCCGCCGTCGTCGCCGGTGCGATCGTCGGCGGGTTCGGCTCCGGCACGGCCACCACCGTCGCGGCCACCCTCATCGCCGGTGAGCACGATCCGCACCGGGCCTCCACGGCCGGGCTGCTCAGCGTCTCCGCCCTCGCGGGTGCCGTGTATCTGACGGTGCCGCACCTCGGCCCGGGCCACGGTCTGCCGCTGGCCGCGATCGCCCTCACCGCCCTGGCGGTCTGGCCGCTCACCGGCCGGCTGCCCGTCGGCACGCCCGTCGCGCCCACCCGGCACGACAACGCGCGGCTGCCGCATGCCCGTTCGGGACTGCTGCTGGCCGCCGCGATGGTGTGCTGGTCGCTCGCCCAGAACTCCCTGTGGGGCGTGAGCGGCCGGATCGGGCTCGAGCAGGTGCACCTCGGTGAGGCGACCGTCGGCGTGGTCTTCGCCCTGGGCCTCGGCGCGGGGCTGGCCGGGGTCCTCGCGGCGGGTGCCCTCGGGGCCCGCCTCGGGCGCGCGATACCCATCGGCGGCGGCACCGTCCTCATCGCCGCCTGCATCGCGCTCAGCGCCTCCGCGACCGACCTGGGGAGCTTCGCGGCCGGCGAGATCGCCTGGAACACGCTCTACCCGGTGGTGCTGTCGTACCTCATCGGGCTCGCCGCCTCACTCGACCCGCGCGGCCGCTGGGCGGTGCTGGTCGGCTCGGCGTCCTCACTGGGCACCGCCGCTGGGCCGCTGACCGGCAGCGTGCTGTCGGCACAGGCCGGGTTCCCGGTCATGGGCGCGGTCCTCGGCGCGGGCCTGCTGGTGATCGCCCTGCCGATGACCGCCGTCGCCCTGCACACCGGCGGACGGCCGCTGCTGCCCGGTGCGATCCGCCGCCGCGGCGGGCACCCGGGCGCCCTGGTCGCCGCCGCCCCGGGTGCGCCCACCGGTGCGGTCCCCGAGATCGGCGCCCCGGAACAGCCGGTGGTGGAGATCGAGGTGGAGACCCCGGCCGTCCCCGCCCAGCGTGCCTACGGCAAGGCGGGGTCGGAGGTCTACTGAGGCCCGCCCGGACTATCCGAAGTTGTAGGCCTCCACCTCGGCGAGATACCGCGCCCGCAGCTCCTCGTCGTCCTCCAGGAAGGAGGCGAGGAAGGAGTTGCGGGCGAGCTCGCGCAGCCGCTCCTCGGTGAGGCCGAGGGTGGCGCGCACGGCGTCGAAGTTGTCGCCCGCGTAGCCGCCGAAGTAGGCCGGGTCGTCGGAGTTGACCGTGCACATGAGGCCCGCGTCGAGCATGGCGGGCAGCGGGTGGTCGGCGAGGGTGTCGACCGTGCGCAGCCGGACGTTGGACAGCGGGCACAGGGTCAGCGGCACCCGGTCGCGCACCAGCCGCTCCACCAGCGCCGGGTCCTCGACACAGCGCAGCCCGTGGTCGACGCGCTCCACGCCGAGGAGGTCCAGCGCCTCGGTGATGTACTCCGGCGGACCCTCCTCACCGGCGTGCGCGACCCGCCGCAGACCGAGCGCGGCGGCGGCCTCGTAGACCTCGCGGAACTTCACCGGCGGGTGCCCGACCTCGGCGGAGTCGAGGCCGACGCCGGTGATCCGGTCCAGGTACGGCTTGGCGGCGTCCAGCGTGGCCAGGGCCGACTCGGCGGACTCGTCACGCAGGAAGCACAGGATGAGCCGGGTCGAGACGCCGTGCTTGGCCTCGCTGCTCCCGAGCGCCCGCCACAACCCCTCGACGACGGTGCCCATCTCGAGACCGCGACTGGTGTGGGCCTGCGGGTCGAAGAAGATCTCCGCGTGCCGCACGCCCTGCGCGGCGGCCCGGGCGAGGTAGGCGTTCGCCAGGTCCTCGAAGTCCCGCTCGGTGCGCAGGACTGCCATGAGCTCGTAATACAGGTTCAGGAAGGACTGCAGGTCCTCGAACCGGTAGGCCTCGCGCAGCTCGTCCGTGTCGGCGTAGGGCAGCGTGACGCCGTTGCGCGCGGCGAGCTCGAAGGCGAGTTCCGGTTCCAGGGTGCCTTCGATGTGAAGGTGCAGTTCGGCTTTGGGGAGGGACATCAACTCATCGTACGGCCGTTTCACCGACGCTTCGGAACCGGCACCCTGAGTAGATCGTGCGCCACCGTCAGCTCACCGTCGTACCCGGCGGCGCGGGCCTGCCGCTCGAACTTGTCGGGGTCGGTATAGCGCTGACTGAAGTGGGTCAGCACGAGGTGTCGCACCCCGGCGTCCCGGGCCACCCGAGCTGCCTGACCCGCCGTCAGGTGGCCGTGCTCCACGGCGAGTTCCTCGTCCTCGTCGAGGAACGTCGACTCGATGACCAGCAGGTCGCAGCCCTCGGCCAGCGCGTGCACGCCGTCGCACAGCCGGGTGTCCATGACGAACGCGAACCGCTGCCCGCGCCGCACTTCGCTGACGTCCTCCAGCGAGATGCCGCCGAGCGAGCCCTCGCGCTGGATGCGGCCCACGTCCGGGCCCTTGATGCCGTGCGCGGCGAGCCGCTCGGGCAGCATGCGGCGGCCGTCGGGCTCCACGATCCGGTAGCCGTACGACTCCACCGGGTGCGACAGCCTCCGGGCTTCGAGCGTGTAGCCGTCCGTGCGGGCGAGGGGACCGTCGGCGGCGACCGGGGCCTCGGTGATGCCGACGGTCTCTCGGTAGGCGGTGGCGTACCGGAGCCGGTCGAAGAAGCGCTGCCCGGAGCGGGGGTAGTGGGCGGTGATCTCGTGCGGGACCTTGTCGAGGTTGATGCGCTGGATCACACCGGCGAGGCCGAGGGAGTGGTCGCCGTGGAAGTGCGTGACGCAGATCCGGTTCAGGTCGTGCGCGGCGACCCCGGCGCGCAGCATCTGGCGCTGCGTACCCTCGCCGGGGTCGAACAGGATGCCCTCGCCGTCCCAGCGCAGCAGGTAGCCGTTGTGGTTGCGGTGCCGGGTCGGGACCTGGCTGGCGGTGCCGAGGACCACGAGTTCACGTACGGACAAGGCGGACTACCCGGGGGGCCATTCGAGGCCGCGGCCGCCGAGCACGTGGCCGTGCACGTGCCAGACGGTCTGGCCGGCGCCGCTGCCCGTGTTGAAGACGAGGCGGTAGCTGTCGAGCTTTTCCTCGTCGGCGACGGCCTGGGCCTCGCGGAGCACGTCGGCGGTGAGGGCCGGGTCGGCGGCGGCGAGGGCGGCGGCGCTCTCGTGGTGCGCCTTGGGGATGATCAGGACGTGGGTGGGGGCCTGGGGGTTGATGTCGCGGAACGCGATGGTCGTCTCCGTCTGGCGGACGATCGTCGCCGGGATGGTGCCTGCGACGATCTTGCAGAACAGGCAGTCTTCCTGGGGTTCTCCTGCCATGGCTCCTCCGGGGGTTGGGCCGTGCGGTGCGACGTGGGCATCGTATCGTCGTCGGGTGCGGGCGCCGGCCGGCTGGAAGAGGCCCGCGCGCATTCAGTCGGCGGCAGTACCGGGTATGTGCTTGGCGACCTGGTTGATCGGCCCGATGAGAAGCCAGAGCGCGGCTGCACCGGCGAGTGCACCCGTCCAGGGGGCGTGCAGACCGGACAGCCACGGCATGGCGAGCAGAAAGGGCACCGCGTACACCAGTAGCCGCCGCGCGGCACCGCGCGGCGTCCAGCACTCCTCGCCGGAGGCCACCAGGCCGAGGGCCAGAGCACCGATGATCCCGCCCATGAGCCCGGTCATCAGCAGGCTGAACCCCGAGATCCCCCACCGTACCCAGCCGGACCACGCTCCCGCCTCCTCGGGCATCACCGCGCTCACCAGCGCAAGCACCAGCCCGGCCAGCGGGACACACAGCAACACCAGGTGCGCCAGCCGCAGTACGTCCCACAGCCAGTCGGGCTCCCCCTGGTTGTCGGGCTCCAGCCCGGCCACGGCCTGCGGCTTGCTTCCCGTGTCGGCGATCATGCCGCGTCTCAGCCAGCATGCCGCGCGCCATACCACCGTCACCCACAGCACCCCGCAGCCCAGCGCCGCGCTGCCGACGGCCAACGCCTGCTCCTGCCCTGTCCGGTCGGGCCGCCACCACAACAACGCCCCGGCCAGTAGCCCCAGCAGCACCGCGGCGCCCGCGACGAGCCGGGCGGCCGCGATGTAGCACACCCCGACCCGCCGGGCACGACCTCTGTCGGCGTGAAGCCGGTCTACCCGGTAGAGGCTGACCAGCTCGCCTCGCTCCCGCCGACGCCGCCCGTGCAACCGCACTCTCACATCACCCCGTCCCCTCCACGCAGGTGATCGGCCACGTGGAGCCGGGCGCGTTCCGCCCGGGGGGAGTCACGGCTCCTTCTCCGGCAGCTCCTTCTCCGGCAGTGGGTCGATCGGGCTGGTCGCGCCCACGCGGCGGAGCCGCACGTCGACACAGCCGCGCGCCCCTCAAGTCGGCAGGCCCGGGGGCGTTTTCGCGGGTGCTGTCTCCAGGCGCTCCAGTGCCAGTCGGATCGCCTCGTCCAGTTGGGTGTCCCTGCCCGCCGCGTAGTCCTGCGGGCGTTGGACGATCTCCACGTCCGGGTCCACGCCGTGGTTCTCCACCCCCCACTCGTAACCCTCCAGCCAGAAGGCGTACTTGGGCTGGGTGACCAGGGTGCCGTCGACCAGGCGGTAGCGGCTGTCGATGCCGATGACGCCGCCCCAGGTGCGGGTGCCGACGACCGGGCCGAGGCCGAGGGCCTTGATCGCCGCGTTGACGATGTCGCCGTCGGAGCCGGAGAACTCGTTGGCGACGGCCACGACGGGGCCGCGCGGGGCGTCCTCCGGGTAGCTGTAGGGGCGCATGCCGCGCGGGACGGCCCAGCCGACGATACGGCGGGCCAGTTTCTCGACGACCAGCTGGGAGGTGTGGCCGCCGCGGTTCTCGCGCACGTCGACGACCAGCCCCTCGCGGGCCACCTCGACGCGCAGGTCGCGGTGGATCTGCGCCCAGCCGGGTGCCTGCATGTCGGGGACGTGGAGGTAGCCGAGGCGGCCGCCGGACTTCTCGTGGACGTAGGCGCGGCGGTCGGCGACCCAGGCGTGGTAGCGCAGGGGTTCCTCGTCGGCGACCGGGACGACGACGGCGTGCCGGGGGTCGCCGCCGCCGGACGGGGAGACGGTCAGTTCCACCGGCTTGCCGGCCGTGCCGATCAGCAGCGGGCCGGGGCCGAGAACGGGGTCGACCGGCTGTCCCGCCACCGCCACCACGGCGTCTCCGGGGCGCACCGCGACGCCCGGAGCGGCCAGCGGGCTGCGGGCGTCCGGGTCGGAGGTCTCGGAGGGCAGGATGCGGTCGACCCGCCAACTGCCGTCCTCGTGGCGGGAGATGTCGGCACCGAGCAGGCCCTGCCGGGGGCCGCCGCCGTGTCCGCCGCGCGGGATGACGTAGGCGTGCGAGGTGCCGAGCTCGCCCTGGACCTCCCACAGCAGGTCGACCAGGTCGTCGTGGGTGGCGACCCGCTCCACGACGGGGCGGTAGCGGGCGAGGACGCCGTCCCAGTCGACACCGCTCATGTCGGGCCGCCAGAAGTGGTCGCGCATGATGCGGCCGTTCTCGTCGAACATCTGGCGCCACTCGGCCGCCGGGTCGACGAACTGGCGTACGCGGCCCAGGTCGACGGTGATGTTGGAGTCGCTGTCGTCGTCGCCGGAGGCGCGCCGGTCGCTGGGGACGACCTTCAGCCGCCCGTCGGTCCACAGCAGCACCCGTTTGCCGTCGCCGCTGACCGCGAAGTGGTCGGCGTCCACGGCGAGATGTTCCAGGCGCTGCTGGGCGAGGTCGTAGCGCTCCAGCTCGGACTTGGGGTCGGGATCGTCCGGGGTGGCCCGGGACGCGCCGAGGACCCCGGCGACCGGGTGGCGCAGCCACAGGACGCCGTCCTTGGCGGCCCGCAGGTTGGTGTAGCGGGCGGCCTCGACCGGGAAGGGCACGATGCGGTCGGCGAGACCTTCGAGGTCGATGCGGGTGGTGGGGGTGCCCTCGCTGTCGGGGGTCTCCTCCCGGTCGGGCGTCTCGAAGGACCTGCCGTGCCGCTGCGGCCCGAACGGGGAGGGCGTGGTGGCCGCGAGGGTGATCAGATGCGGCCGGGCGCCGACGACGAAGGCCAGGTCGAAGACGTGCTCGTCGTAGACGGGGTCGAAGGAGCGGGTCGACAGGAACGCGAGGTGCTTGCCGTCCAGGGTGAACGCGGGCGCGAAGTCCTGGAAACGCAGCGGGGTGGCCTCGGTGACCGACAGGTCGGTGGTGTGGGCGAGTTTCAGCTGGCACAGCGGCCGGGGGCCGGGGTGGGACCAGGCCAGCCAGGACGAGTCGGGCGAGAAGACCAGGCCCGACACGTCGCCGTCGTCGCTGCGGTCGACCTCCCGCACCTCGCCCGTCTCCCGCTCCACCAGCAGCAGGCGCCCGTCGTGGCAGGACACGGCGGCGCGGCTGCCGTCGGGGGCCATGGCGAGGTCCACCACCCGGCCGAGCTGCCCGGCGGCGATGCGGCGGGGTGTAGCGCCGGGGGCGAGTCCGGTGGCGGGCGCGAACTCCAGGGCGTCATCGCCCTCGGCGTCCGTCACCCACACCACCCACTGCTCGCCGTCCGCGCGGAACGTGCGCGGCAGCCGGGCCCGTACGCCCGGTGTCGCGGCCAGCGCGCGGGCCGGGCCGGAGCGGTGGGTGACCCAGTGCACGGAGCCGCGCACGGCGACCGCGCTGCCGCGTGCGGTGTGGTCCGGGGACGCCGAGCCGAACCACCGGGAGGCGTTCACCGGGAACGGCTGGAGATCGGCACGCTGTCCGCCCAGCCGCACGTCCAGCCGCCGCGGCTCGGCGTCCTCCAGGTCGTCCAGCACCCACAGTTCACCGGCGCTGGAGTAGACGACGCGGGTGCCGTCGGTCGCGGCGTGCCGGGCGTAGAAACCTCCCTCACTCTCGGCTGCGCTCGAGCGGGCGGTGCCCCCATGAGCGGTATGCCGGCGCAGGTCGGAGCCGTCGGCGAGGGAGGAGTAGAGCGCTCCGGTGCCCTCGTGGTCGGAGAGGAAGCCGATGCGGTCGCCCACCCACAGCGGGTACTCGATGTTGCCGTCGAGGTCCTCGTGCAGCCGCACGAACTCCCCGTCGTCCTCGCGGTCGATCCACAACTTGCCCGCCGTGCCGCCGCGGTAACGCTTCCACCAGGCCGCCTCACGCCCCATCGGAGCCGACAGCAGCACGGTGTGCGGGCCGTAGGCGACGTCGCCGACGGGCCCGTACGGCAGAGTGGTGGCCGGGCCGCCGTCGAGCGGGACGGCATGCGCCCAGGTGCGGCGCAGGCTCGCCTGGCCCTGGCTGCTGATCGCCAGGACCTCGCCGTCCGGGGTCCAGCCGCGCACCTGTGTCTTGAGACTTCCCCAGTACGTCAGCCGCTTGGCCGGACCGCCGTCGACCGGGGCGATGAACACCTCGGGGGCACCGTCCCGGCTGGAGGTCCAGGCGACGGTGGTGCCGTCGGGCGAGATGCGGGGCTGGGTCACCGGCATGTTGTCGGCGCTGACCCGCCAGGCCCGGCCGCCGTCGAGTGGAGCGAGCCACACGTCGTCCTCGGCGGTGAAGGCGACCAGGTCGCCGTGCACATGGGGGAACCGGAGGTAAGCAGGCGATGTCACCCGATCACCCTATGCAGGGACGACGCCGCGCGGACAGGGTTCGGATCACTTGCCCTCGACGGGGCGGCAGTCCGGGTACCGCTCACACCAGATGGTCTGGGTGACGGTCACGGTGACCGTCGGCCCGGGCTGCCCGTTCGGGGGTCCGCCGACGGGCGGCGGGCTGGTGGAGTCGCAGTCGCCGAGGCCGTCGACCTCGAACCACACCTTGCCGTCCACCTTGGCGGTGATCTTCCCGCGTACGCAGGCGCCGTCCACCGCGTGGGTCACCTTTCCGTCGACGGTGATGTCCTTGCCGTCGTCGGTCTCGCCCTCGCAGTCGACGGTGGCGACGGTCCGCTCACCCGCCGAGGGTGACGGTTTGGTGCCGTTCTTCCCGTAGGAGGCGGTGCACGTGAGCCACCGCACGTCCGCCTTCTGCCGTTCGAGCTCTTTGGTCACGGTCTGGTCGGTGGTGTACGCGACGGACGCGGTGCTGACGCTGCCGGGCTCGCAGGCGACGGCGCCGCCCACGGCCACGACGGCGAACGTCGCCGCGACCGCCACCCGCCGCCCGCGCGGCCCCAGTCGATTCCTCGTCGAAGCCCCCATGGAGGGGAGCCTGCCACTGTCGGCGGCCGTGCGGTAGGGCGCAAAGGCGTCAGCCGCGCAGCAGCAGCCACTCCTGAAGCTCCCCCAAGTCGCCCTCGGGGTCCTTGAGATGGGGGACCACAACGCCCGACATTGTCCGGCGCGTTCGGCGCGCTCGGCGCGTTCGGCGCGTTCGGCGCGTTCGGCGCGTTCGGCGCGTTCGCCGAGCATGAGTCCTGGCAACAGGACTCATGCTCACTCAGCCTCTGGGAACGGTCAGGACCAGCGTCCGGTGCGTGCCAGGAGTACGGCCGCGGCGGCCGTCCCGGCGGTCGATGTGCGCAGCACACTGCGCCCGAGGCGGTACGCCCGCGCCCCCGCCTCCTCGAACAGTGCCAGCTCCTCCGGCGCCACGCCCCCTTCGGGCCCCACGACCAGCACGATCTCACCGGTGGCCGGAAGGCCGGCGGTGGCCAGGGGAGTGTCCCCGCTCTCGTGCAGCACGGCGGCGAAGTCCGCCCCCGCCAGCAGGGCGGCGACCTGCCTGGTCGTGGCCGCCTCCGCGACCTCCGGGAAGCGCACCCGGCGGGACTGCTTGCCGGCCTCCCGGGCCGTCGCCCGCCACTTGCCCAGGGCCTTCGCCCCGCGGTCGCCCTTCCACTGCGTGATGCAGCGCGCGGCCGCCCACGGCACGATCGCGTCGACCCCGACCTCGGTCATCGTCTCGACGGCGAGCTCGCCCCGGTCGCCCTTGGGCAGGGCCTGGACGACGGTGACCCGGGGCTCCTCGGCCGGCTCCTCGTGCACCGAGTCGAGCTGCAGGATCAGCCGGTCCTTGCCCTCGGTGTCGAGCACGACGCAGTCCGCCCAGCGGCCGGCCCCGTCCGTGAGGACGACGTCCTCACCGGCGCGCAGCCGCTTCACGGAGACGGCGTGCCGCCCTTCCGGCCCGTCGAGGACGTACCGGCCGCCGCCGCCCGCGTCGAAGTGCTCGACCACGAACACCGGCGCGGTCACAGCACGCCCCCGCCCGTCAACGAGGCCCGGGCGGCGGCCAGTTCACCGGCCAGCACCTCGACCAGCTGCCCGGCGGGCAGCTCCCGCGCCATCCGGTGCCCCTGCCCGGCCCACAGCGCCATGCCCTGCGCGTCCCCGGCCTTGGCGGCGGCCTTGCGCAGCGGCGCGGTGAGGTGGTGGATCTCGGGGTAGGCGGCGGGCGCGTACGGGCCGTGCTCGCGCAGGAACCGGTTGACGAGCCCGCGCGCGGGGCGGCCGGAGAACGCCCGGGTCAACTCCGTGCGCACGAACAGGGGGTTGGTCAGCGCCTGCTTGTGCAGGGCGTGCGCCCCCGACTCGTGGGTGGCGAGGAAGGCGGTGCCCAGCTGGGCCGCGCTCGCGCCCGCGGCGAGGACACCGGCGATCTGGCCGCCGCGCATGATGCCACCGGCGGCGACGATCGGGATGCTCACGGTTTCCCGGATCTGGGCGACCAGCGACAGCAGCCCGATGCCGGAACCGTCCAGCTCCGGGACGTCCCGGTGGGTGCCCTGGTGACCGCCGGCCTCGACGCCCTGGGCGATGACCCCGTCCGCGCCCGCCCGTTCGACGGCCCGGGCCTCGTCGGCGGTGGTCGCGGCGGCCAGGACGAAGGTGCCGACGCGGTGCAGGGCGTCGACGGTCTCGCGGCTCGGGACACCGAAGTGGAAGGACACCACCGGTACGGGGTTGTCGCGCAGCACCACGAGCTTGGCCTCGAAGCCGTCGTCGCGTCCGCTGTCCGGGTCGCCGAGCTCGGCCTCGTACCAGGTGGCCTCGCCGGCCAGCTGGTGGGCGTAGACGTCGACGGCGGCCGGGTCGGCATACTCCGGCTGCGGCATGAAGACGTTGACGCCGAAGGGCCTGCCGGTGAGGCTCCGGAGCTGCTTGATCTCCTGGTACATCCCGTCGGCGGTCTTGTACCCGGCGGCGAGGAACCCGAGCCCGCCCGCCTCGCACACGGCGGCGGCGAGCTGCGGTACGGAGACGCCGCCCGCCATGGGGGCCTGCACGATCGGGAGGGGGAAGAGATCGGTCAGTGCGGAGGACATGACCGCATGTTGTCACGTCCTCCGAACAACTCCGAAACCGGCCTGCCGACTGGCATAGACCAGAGGAACAAGCACCCGCCGCGGCCGGAGACACCCCCGGTCAGCGCCCGTTGACGGCGTCCTTCAGCCGCGAGAACAGCCCCTGCCGACCCGGCCGACTGAGCCGGCCCGGGGGTGGCAACCCCCGGGCCCCCGGCGGGCAGCCGGACCACTCACGTCCGCCCGTTGAAAGCGTCCTTCAACCGCGAGAACAGCCCCTGCTGCCCCGGCTGGAACTGCCCCGTGGGGCGTTCCTCGCCGCGGAGTTTGGAGAGTTCGCGCAGCAGGCGTTCCTGCTCGGGGTCGAGCTTGGTCGGGGTCTGGACCTCGACGTGGACGATGAGGTCGCCGCGTCCGCCGCCGCGCAGGTGCGTGACGCCCCGGCCGTGCAGCGGGATCGACTGGCCGGACTGGGTGCCCGGGCGGATGTCGACCTCCTCCATGCCGTCGAGCGTCTCCAGCGGCACCTTCGTGCCGAGGGCCGCCGCCGTCATCGGGATCGTCACCGTGCAGTGCAGGTCGTCGCCGCGCCGCTGGAACGTGCTGTGCGGCAGCTCGTGGATCTCGACGTAGAGGTCGCCGGCCGGACCACCGCCGGGTCCGACCTCACCCTCACCGGCGAGCTGGATCCTCGTGCCGTTGTCGACACCGGCCGGGATCTTGACCGTGAGCGTACGGCGGGACCGGACGCGGCCGTCCCCGGCGCACTCCGGGCAGGGGGTCGGGACGACCGTGCCGAAGCCCTGGCACTGCGGGCACGGGCGGGACGTCATGACCTGGCCGAGGAAGGACCGGGTCACCTGCGAGACCTCACCGCGGCCGCGGCACATGTCACACGTCTGGGCGGAGGTGCCCGGGGCCGCGCCCTCACCGCTGCAGGTGTTGCAGACCACGGCCGTGTCGACCTGGATGTCCTTGGTCGTACCGAAGGCCGCCTCGTCGAGCTCGACCTCGATACGGATCATCGCGTCCTGGCCGCGGCGGGTGCGCGAGCGCGGTCCGCGCTGCGACGCCGTGCCGAAGAACGCGTCCATGATGTCCGAGAAGTTCCCGAAGCCGCCGGCTCCGAAGCCGCCCGCGCCGCCGCCTCCGGCCTGCGAGAGCGGGTCGCCGCCGAGGTCGTAGACCTGCTTCTTCTGCGGGTCCGACAGCACCTCGTAAGCGGCGTTGATCTCCTTGAACCGCTCCTGGGTCTTCGGATCGGGGTTGACGTCCGGGTGCAGCTCGCGTGCGAGCCGCCGGAAGGCCTTCTTGATCTCTTCCTGCGACGCGTCGCGGCGCACGCCGAGTACGGCGTAGTAGTCCGTGGCCACTACGACTCCGCCAGGATCTGTCCGACGTACCGTGCCACTGCGCGTACCGCTCCCATCGTTCCCGGGTAGTCCATGCGGGTCGGTCCGACCACGCCGAGCTTGGCGACTGCCTCGCCGCCCGAACCGTAGCCGACCGACACGACGGACGTGGAGTTGAGTCCTTCGTGGGCGTTCTCGTGACCGATCCGTACGGTCACGCCCGGATCCTTGGCCTCGCCGAGCAGCTTGAGGAGCACGACCTGCTCCTCCAGCGCCTCCAGCACCGGCCGGATCGTGAGAGGGAAGTCATGCCCGAAGCGGGTCAGATTGGCGGTGCCGCCGATCATCAACCGCTCCTCGTTCTCCTCGACGAGCGTCTCCAGAAGTGTGGAGAGCACCGTGGAGACCGTACCCCGGTCCTCGTGCTCGAACGCCTCGGGGAGATCCTCCACCAGACTCGGCACATCCGCGAAACGGCGGTTCGCCACACGGCTGTTGAGCCGCGCGCGCAGATCCGCGAGCGAGGCGTCGCCGAAGGGCGCCGGGCAGTCGACCACGCGCTGCTCGACCCGCCCGGTGTCCGTGATCAGCACGAGCATGACGCGTGCGGGCGCCAGGGAGAGCAGCTCCACGTGCCGCACGGTCGAACGGGTCAGCGACGGGTACTGCACGACGGCGACCTGACGCGTGAGCTGCGCGAGCAGCCGTACCGTACGCGCCACGACGTCGTCGAGGTCGACGGCACCCTCGAGGAAGTTCTGGATCGCCCGCCGCTCGGGCGCCGTCATCGGCTTGACGCCGGCGAGCTTGTCGACGAACAGCCGGTAGCCCTTGTCGGTGGGGATGCGCCCGGCACTGGTGTGCGGCTGGGCGATGTACCCCTCGTCCTCGAGGGCCGCCATGTCGTTGCGGACGGTGGCCGGGGAGACGCCGAGGCTGTGCCGCTCGGTGAGGGCCTTGGAGCCCACCGGCTCCTCGGTGCCGACGTAGTCCTGGACGATGGCGCGCAGCACCTGCAGCCTGCGTTCACTGAGCATCGCGCACACCTCCAGAAGTCTCCGCCTGCTTGCCCTGCCGGTTCGGCCTGGCACTCTGCGCGTGCGAGTGCCAGCATTCCCCGGCCCAGTGTACGGCGGTGGGGTACACCCCCGGCAAGGCTGGTCGTGCGGCGCCGCGCCCCGGGCGGGGCGCACCCGCTAGCGTCGCGGTATGACGGTGACTTGGGAAGACCTCGGGTGGGAGCGCGTGGCCGCCGGTGTGGGGCGGTGCCGGCTCCCGGTGTGGGACTGCACGGTCGGGCTGGTCGCCGGCGAGGGGGCGGTCCTCATGATCGACGCGGGGTCGAGCCTCGCCGAGGGCGCGAAACTGGGCGCGCAGGCGCGGGCCCTCACCGGTCACCGTGTGACACATCTCGCGCTGACCCACCCGCACTTCGACCATGTCTTCGGCGCCGCGGCGCTTGCGGACACCGAGGTGTTCGGCGCGGTGGGCGTGGACGCGCTGCTGACACGGGTGCGGGACCGCGAGGAACTGCGCGAGGACGGGGTGCGTCAGGGTCTGGCGGCGCCGGCGGCACAGGAGGCGGCGGAGCGGCTGACCGCGCCCGGCCACCTGGTCTCCGGTGAGTGGACACTCGACCTGGGCGGCGGCCGGCAGGTGCTGCTGGCGAACGTCGGCCCGGGGCACACGGCGCACGACCTGGCGGTGCTGGTGCCCGGTGATCCGGAGGTGGTGTTCTGCGGTGACCTGGTCGAGGAGTCCGGCGAGCCCCAGGCGGGTCCCGACGCGGTGCCGTCGCACTGGCCTGCCGCCCTCGACCGGCTGCTCGACCTGGGCGGTGAGGACGCGGTGTACGTACCCGGTCACGGAGCGGTGGTGGACGCGGCGTTCGTGCGGGCGCAACGGGACGCGCTGGCAGGGCGTTTCGGCGTGTCGCGGTGATCGCCGCCCGCCTTCTCCTATCGTCATTCGAATGCGCCAGTACTCCGCCGATCTGACCCCGCCGTGGAAGAAGCCGAAGCCGGTGCCCGAGGTCGCGGCGGAGCCCGGCCTGGTGGTGGAGGAGCCGGGGACCGGTTTCTGCGGTGCGGTGATCCGCTGCGAGGCGGGCACGGTGACGCTGGAGGACCGCTTCGGCAAGCACCGGGTGTTCCCGATGGAACCGCGCGGCTTCCTCCTGGAGGGCCGGGTGGTGACCCTGGTCCGCCCGGCGCCGGGCGCCCCCGCGCGTCCCACCCGCACCGCCTCCGGTTCGGTCGCCGTCCCCGGCGCACGCGCCCGGGTGGCCCGCGCCGGCCGCATCTACGTCGAGGGGCGCCACGACGCCGAGCTGGTCGAGAAGGTGTGGGGCGACGACCTGCGCATCGAGGGCGTGGTCGTGGAGTACCTGGAGGGCGTCGACGACCTCCCGTCGATCGTCGACTCCTTCGCGCCCGGCCCCGACGCCCGCCTCGGCGTCCTGGTCGACCACCTGGTCCCGGGCAGCAAGGAATGGCACATCGCCCAGTCGGTGGAGAGCGAACACGCGCTGGTCGTCGGCCACCCGTACATCGACATCTGGGAAGCGGTGAAACCGTCGTCCCTGGGTATCGGGTCCTGGCCCCGGATCCCGCGCGGCGAGGACTGGAAGACGGGCGTGTGCAGGGCCCTGGGCTGGCCGGACAACACAGGCGCGGCCTGGCAGCGGATCCTGTCGCACGTCCACACGTACAAGGACCTGGAGCCGGAACTGCTGGGCAGGGTGGAAGAACTGATCGACTTCGTGACGGCCCCCTGACCACCGAGCCGCGGGCATCCGCACCACCCCGACGGGAATGCGTGAGCTGCGGGCATGCGTGCCGCTGGGGGCGGCACGGGTGGGCGCAGCGGGACCCCGCTACGCCGGGCTGCGGAACCCCCCGGCTTCAGCACCGACGCCGAGCAGCTCAGTCCACGAGATCGCGCACTACCCCGTCCGCCAGCAACCGCCCGCGCAAGGTCAGCACAGCCCTCCCCTCCTCGTACGCAGCTTCCTGAAGCAGTCCGTCCGACAGGGCCTTGCGCGAGGCAGCCAGCCCCTCCGACCTCAGCAGCGACAACGGCACCCCCTCCCGCAGCCTCAGCTCCAGCAGAATCCGCTCGACCCTCCGGTCCTCATCGGACAGCAGCTCCCGCCCCGCCCCCGGCGACCTCCCCGCCGCCAGCGCGGCCGCGTACGCCCCCGGATGCTTCACGTTCCACCACCGCACCCCGCCCACATGGCTGTGCGCACCGGGCCCGGCCCCCCACCAGTCGGCCCCCCGCCAGTACAGCTCGTTGTGCAGGCACCGCCCGGCCTGCGAGGTCGCCCAGTTCGACACCTCGTACCACTCGAACCCGGCGCCCGAGAGCACCTCGTCCGCGATCAGGTACCGGTCGGCATGCACGTCGTCGTCGGTCATCGGCACCTCGCCCCGACGGATACGACGGGCGAGCTGCGTCCCCTCCTCGACGATCAACGCGTACGCGCTCACGTGATCCGGCCCGGCGCCCAGCACCGCGTCCAGCGAGGCCCGCCAGTCGTCGTCGGACTCCCCCGGCGTGCCGTAGATCAGGTCGAGGTTCACATGGTCGAACCCGGCCGCCCTGGCCTCCGCCACACACGCCTCGGGCCGCCCCGGCGTGTGGGTGCGGTCCAGCACCTTGAGCACGTGCTGCCGGGCGCTCTGCATCCCGAAGGAGATCCGGTTGAAGCCCCCCTCGCGCAGGGCGGCCAGGTACGCGGGATCGACCGACTCCGGGTTGGCCTCGGTCGTGACCTCGGCGTCCTCCGCCAGCCCGAACTCGTCCCGCACGGCCTTCAGCATCCGTACGAGGTCACCGGCGTCCAGCAGCGTGGGCGTGCCGCCGCCCACGAACACCGTCCGCACCGGCCGTGGATCGTCGCCCAGCACCTTGCGCGCCAGCCGGATCTCGTCGGCCAGCGTCTCGGCGTAGTTGTCGCGGGACGCCAGCACGCCGCCGGTGCCGCGCAGCTCGGTCGCGGTGTACGTGTTGAAGTCGCAGTAGCCGCAGCGGGTCGCGCAGTACGGGACGTGCAGGTAGAACCCGAGTGGGCGGTCGGCGGCCCCGGCGAGGGCGGACGCGGGCAGCGCACCGTCGTCGGGGACGGGCTCGCCGTCGGGGAGTGCGGAAGGCATGCCTTCCATTGTCCAGCACCCGGGCGGTCAGTCCGCCTGGAGCACCAGCAGCGCCAGATCGTCCGCCGGGGGCCGGGCCCCGAACTCGTGCACGAGGCGTTTGATCCGCTCGGCTATGAGCTCCGCGTCCAGCCCGGCGCACCCGGCCAGCGCCGTCGCGAGCCCGTCCCCGTCGTCGAACTGGCGGGAGCCCGAGCGGCGCTCGGTCACTCCGTCGGTGACGCACAGCAGGGTGTCGCCGGACCGCAGCTCGAAGGTGTCGCTGGTGTAGGTGGCGTCCTCGACGACGCCGAGGAGGGTCTGGGGCTGCGCGGCCGTGTGCACCTCGCCGCCGGCCCCCAGCAGCAGGGGCAGTGGGTGCCCGGCGGAGGCGACGGTGCAGCGGACACCGCCGTCGAAGGGGACGAGCTCGCCGTAGAGTAGGGACAGAAAGCGCGTCTGGGGACCGTCGCCCGGCGGTGTGGGTCGTGCGCCCGCGGCGACCAGCGCCCGGGCGGCCGCGTCGGCGGCCTCCGTGGCGTCGTCGAGCAGGAGCTGGTTGAGGCGGTCGAGTACGTCGGCGACCCGGTAGCCCTCGCGGGCCAGCAGCCGCAGCCAGGGCCGGGCCAGGCCGATCACGACGGCCGCCTCGGGGCCCTTGCCCTGGACGTCGCCGACGGCGAAGCACCAGCGGCCGTCGCCTGCCGGGAACAGGTCGTAGAAGTCGCCGCTGGGACCGCCCTTGTCGCACGGCTCGTAGACGAGCGCGCTGCGCACGCCGGGGATCTCCGCCACGGCGCCGGGCAGCAGCCCGCGCTGGAGGACGGCGCTGATGGTGGCCTGCCGGGCGTACTGGCGGGCGGCGCCGATGGCGAGGGCCACCCGGCGGCTGAGGTCCTCGACGAGGCCGGTGATCTCGTCGGGGAAGCCGGCCGGTCCGGACCGTCCGATGACGAGGGTGCCCAGCGGGCGTCCCCCGGCGACCAGGCGGTACGCGAGGGCCGCACCGGGCTCGCCGTCCTCGAGCGCCTCTCCGGGCCAGGGGCAGTCGACGGGCCCGGATCCGCCCTGGTCCCGGCCGCGTTCGAACGGGGACGCGCCCATCGGGTCGAAGGGTCGCGGCGGGTCCTTCTCCAGGGCGCGGCGCAGTTCCTCGATACGGTTCTCGCTGCCGTGCCAGACCCGGGCGAGCCGCGGTCCGCCCAGGCCTGCTCCACCGCTCCAGCCGCCGGCGGTGGCCTCGTCCTCCAGCCACACCGCGCACCAGTCGGCCAGGCGGGGCACGATCAGCTGTCCGGCGAGGGCCGCGACGAGGTCCTCGTCGAGCTGTCCGGCGAGCAGGTCGGAGGCCTCGGCGAGGAAGGACAGGGCGCCGCGGCCGAGCCAGGCGCCGTCGGGCCCGTTCCGTCCGTCGCGGTTCTCGTGCCGGTCCCGCCAGTCCCGCAGGTCGTTCCAGTCGCGCAGGTCACGTGTCTCCCGTAAGGCCGGCCGGTCCCGTGTCCCTCCACCCTCTCGCGAGCCCCATTTCTCGCCTGGGTCACGCGGGTCCCACGGGTCGCCTCCGCCATGCCAGGCCCGTAGGGCCTCCACCGCCTCGTCGCCCGGGTGCGGTTCGGACGCCGGCATCTCCGTCGCCTCGTCGCCCTCGCGGGGCTCGGGCGCCAGGATCTCCGCCACCCGCAGGCCGCGCGCCAGCGCGTGCTCCCCGGCGTACGCCTCGATCTGCTCGCCCGCCGCGCACCCCCCGGCGGGCAGCCGCGCCCAGACGGTCTTGCGGCCCGTGCGGTACGTGATCCCCCACGCCTCGGAGAGCGCGCCGACGAGCCGCAGGCCGCGCCCGTACTCGGGGGTGTCGTGCGGCGTCTCCGGCTCGCTGCCTCGCGGGGCGCGGGAGGGGTGGTGGTCGGAGACCTCGACGACGAGCGCGGCCGTGTCCGGGGTGTCGCCCTCCAGCCGGCACTCCATCCCGACGTCGGTGCCGGCGTGCACGACGGCGTTGGTGACGAGTTCGCTGACGACGAGCGTGGCGTCGTCGGCGAGGCGGTCCGTGAGGTGCTCGGTGCCGGGCAGGCCGAGCCCGGTCCATTCGGTGAGGGCCGCGCGCACCAGGGCGCGTGCGGCGCCCGGCGCGAGGGAGCTGCCGGGCAGGGTCGCGTGCGCCCGCGCGCGCTCCGGTGCGAGCGCCCCGGCGGACGATGTCATCACCTCCGCGGACGGTGCGGGCTCATCGGAAACGGGCCCCTCCTGGACGGGCACGGGGCCCTCCTGGACGGGCACGGGCGTCTCCCAAGCGGATGCAGGCACTTCTGAGGCACAGGAGGCGGTCTCCCGTTGCGTCGGAATGGCCCCCATGGACAGCTCCCCGGGCAGTTCGTACGAATACGCCACAGTCGATGCCGACAGAGTGACAGACTGGCCACGCCCATAAGCGCCGAGTTACCGAAGTGGGCCGCCATGAGTGAGAACAGTGCTACTCCTGTGGTCGAAGACCGGTGCGAAGACGGTCAGATTCGTGCATCCGATCTGCGCCCCCTGCTCGCCGCCATGACCGCCGCACGCGACGGCGACTTCACCAAGGTGCCGGAATCAGGCCACGGGATGGTGGCCGAACTGACCGCCGTCTACAACCAGATCATGGACCGCAGCGTCCACTTCACCTCCGAGGTGCGGCGCGTCCGACGGGAACTGGTGCGGCACGGCCGGCTGGACGAGCGGCTCTCGGCCAGCCCGGGTCAGGGCTTGTGGACGTCCCGGGTCGACGACGTGAACCAGTTGCTCGACGCCCTGGTCGCCCCGGCGGCGAACGCCACCCGCGTGCTGGACGCTGTGGCCGGCGGCGACCTCACCCGGCGGGTCGATCTGCACGACGGCACGCGGCAGTTGCGCGGCGATCTGCGGCATCTTGGCCGGGCCGTGAACAAGATGGTGGACCAGCTGTCCCTGTTCACCGGCGAGGTGACGCGGGTGGCCCGCGAGGTCGGCACCGAGGGCCGGCTGGGCGGCCGGGCGCAGGTGCGGGGCGTGTCCGGCGTCTGGAAGGACCTCACCGACAACGTCAACTTCATGGCGTCGAACCTGACCTCCCAGGTCCGCAACATCGCCCAGGTGACGACGGCCGTGGCGCAGGGCGACCTGTCCCTGAAGATCGACGTGGACGCGCGCGGCGAGATCCTGGAGCTGAAGACCACCATCAACACCATGGTCGACACGCTGTCCTCCTTCTCCTCGGAGGTCACGCGGGTCGCCCGCGAGGTCGGCTCCGAGGGCCGGCTGGGCGGCCAGGCCCGGGTCGAGGGCGTCTACGGCACCTGGAAGCGCCTGACGACGAACGTCAACGAACTCGCGTCCAACCTCACCACCCAGGTCAGCGCGATCGCCGAGGTCGCCTCCGCGGTGGCCCAGGGCGACATGTCCCGCTCGATCACGGTGGAGACGCAGGGCGAGGTCGCCGAGCTGAAGGACAACATCAACCTGATGGTGGCCAACCTGCGCGAGACGACCCGCGCGAAGGACTGGCTGGAGTCCAACCTGGCCCGGCTCGCCTCCCTGATGCAGGGCCACCGGGACCTGATGGAGGTCGCCGACCTGATACTGCGCGAGCTGACCCCGCTGGTGAACGCCCAGTACGGCGCGTTCTACCTGGCCGACCCGGACGAGGACGGAACAGTGGCCCCGACCAAGGGGCTCGCCTTCATCGCCGGGTACGGCGCCGCCCAGGACGCGACCGTGGAGACCGGCGGCCTGCCGGTGCACGGCCTGGTCGCGCAGGCGGCCCGGGAGAAGAAGCGGATCCTGGCGGAGGGCGCCCCACCCGACTACATCAAGATCAACAGTGGCCTCGGCGAGGCGGCCCCGACCACCATCGTCATCATCCCGATCCTCTTCGAGGACAAGCTGCTCGGCGTCATCGAACTGGCCTCGTTCTCCCGCTTCTCCGACGTCCACCTGGCGTTCTTCGACCAGTTCGTCAACACCATCGGCGTCGCCATCAACACGATCATCGCCAACTCCCGCACGGAGTCCCTGCTCGGCGAGTCCCAGCGCCTGGCCATGCAGCTCCAGGAGCGCTCGGACGAACTGCAGAAGCAGCAGGGCGAACTGCAGCGCTCCAACGCCGAACTGGAGGAGAAGGCCGCCCTGCTGGCCACGTCCTCGCAGTACAAGTCCGAGTTCCTGGCCAACATGTCGCACGAGCTGCGCACCCCGCTGAACTCGCTGCTGATCCTGGCCCGGCTGCTCTCCGACAACCCGGACGGCCATCTCTCCGACCAGGAGGTGCAGTTCGCCACCACCATCCACCGCTCGGGCTCGGACCTGCTGCAGCTGATCAACGACATCCTGGACCTGTCGAAGATCGAGGCCGGCCGGATGGACGTACGCCCCAAGCGGCTCCCGCTCATCAAGCTGCTCGACTACGTCCACTCCACCTTCCGGCCCGTCACCCTGGACCGGGGGCTGGCCTTCGAGGTCGCGGTCGGCGAGGACGTACCGCGCGAGATGTACTCGGACGAACAACGGCTCCAGCAGATCCTCCGCAACCTCCTCTCCAACGCGATCAGATTCACCGCGTCCGGCAAGGTCGAGCTGCGGGTGGACCGGGTGCAGGACGCCGAGCACCGCTGGGTCCGGGACACCGGCGACGTCATCGCGTTCGCCGTGTCCGACACCGGCATCGAGATCGCGCCGGAGAAACTCCCGGTGATCTTCGAGGCGTTCCAGCAGGCCGACGGCACCACCAACCGCAAGTACGGCGGGACCGGCCTCGGCCTGTCCATCAGCCGGGAGATCGCGGGCCTGCTCGGCAGCCGGATCGTCGCCGAGAGCGAACCCGGGAAGGGCTCCACGTTCACCCTGTACGTGCCGGTCGTCAGCCCCGGCCACACCGCGCCCGCACCCGAGGACCGCACCGACCTGCCGCTGCCCCTCCGGCCGGCCGCCGAGCCGTTCCCGGTGGCGCATGACACGGACGACGCCTGGCCGTCCCCGACCGAGCTGGAGGCGTGGACGTCCGGCAGGCCGGGCCGGATCCTGGCCGGCCGGCGGGTGCTGATCGTCGACGACGACATCCGCAACGTCTTCGCCCTCACCCATGTCCTGGGCCGGGTCGGCATGACCGTGCTCTACGCGGAGAACGGCCGCGAGGGCGCGGCGCGGACGTGGAACTGGTCCTGATGGACATCATGATGCCGGAGCTGGACGGCTACGAGACCATCTCCGCGATCCGCCGCACGCCCCGCTGGTCGGGCCTGCCGATCGTGGCCCTGACCGCCAAGGCGATGCCCGGCGACCGGGAGAAGTCCATCGCCCGCGGCGCCAACGACTACGTTCCCAAGCCGGTGGACCTCGACGGCCTGCTGAGCGTCGTGTGCGCACTACTGGACCCCGAGGGCACGGAAGAAGAGGCATGAGCCGCACGCCCACCCACCCCGAACGCGCCGGAATCCTCCTGGTCGACGACATGGAGGACAACCTGACCGCCCTGGAGGCCGTCCTCGCCTCCCTCAACGAGCCGCTGCTGCGGGCCCGTTCGGGCGAGGAGGCGATGAAGGCCCTGCTGCGGCAGCCGATCGCCCTGATCCTGCTCGACATCCGCATGCCCGGCATGGACGGCTTCGAGACGGCCGCCCACATCAAACGCCTCGACCAGACCCGGGACATCCCGATCATCTTCCTCACCGGCGCGGACGACGACGTGGGCTACGCCTTCCGCGGCTACGCGACCGGCGCCGCCGACTACGTGACCAAGCCCTTCGACCCATGGGTCCTCAGGGCGAAGGTCAGCGTCTTCCTGGACCTCTACCGAAAAGGCAGAGAGGTGGAACGCCTGAGGATGGAGATCCAGGACCTCAGACGCCGAGCAGGGGAACGTGGTTAGGGGCGCGGGGAACTGCGCGACGAGCCACGACGCACCCGCAGCCGCGACACAGCCCCCACCGCCCCCCCTACGCCTCGCGAACCCCGTCGTACATCTCGTCGATCAGATGCTTGTACTCCCGCTCCACCACGGGCCGCTTCAGCTTCAGACTCGGCGTGATCTCACCGTGCTCGACGTCCAGATCCCGCGGCAGCAGCCGGAACTTCTTGATCGTCTGCCACCGCTGAAGCCCCTCGTTGAGCTGCTTCACATACCCGTCGACCATCTCCACGGTCTGCGGCGCCGCCACGATCTCCGCGTACGACTTGCCCTCAAGACCGTTGTCCTTCGCCCACTCGGTGACGGCGACCTCGTCGAGCGCGATCAGCGCCGTGCAGAAGTTCCGGTCGGCCCCGTGCACCAGGATGTTGGACACGTACGGGCACACCGCCTTGAACTGCCCCTCGACCTCCGCCGGGGCGATGTACTTGCCGCCCGAGGTCTTGATGAGGTCCTTCTTGCGGTCGGTGATCCGCAGGTACCCGTCGGGCGACAGCTCCCCGATGTCCCCGGTGTGGAACCAGCCGTCCGGCTCCAGCACCTCGGCCGTCTTCTCGGGCAGCTTGTGGTAGCCCTCCATGATGCCCGGGCCGCGCAGCAGGATCTCCCCGTCGTCGGCGATCCGCACCTCCGTACCGGGCAGCGGCTTGCCGACCGTGCCGGTGCGGTAGGCCTCGCCCGGGTTCACGAAGGACGCCGCCGAGGACTCGGTCAGGCCGTAGCCCTCCAGGATGTGGATGCCGGCGCCGGAGAAGAAGTACCCGATCTCGGGTGCCAGCGCCGCCGAACCGGAGACGCACGCCCGCAGGTTCCCACCGAACGCCTCCTTGATCTTGGCGAACACCAGCGCGTCGGCGACCTTGTGCTTCGCGCCGAGACCGAACGGCACGGACGCGGTGCCGGTCCGCCGGAAGTTGTCCTGGGAGACCTTGGCGTACTCGCGGGCCACCTCGGCCGCCCACTGGAAGATCTTGTACTTGGCGCCGCCGCCCGCGCGGGCCTTCGCGGCCACGCCGTTGTAGACCTTCTCGAAGATGCGCGGCACGGCCGCCATGTACGTCGGCTGCACGACCGGCAGATTCTCGATGATCTTGTCGACCCGGCCGTCCACGGCGGTGACGTGCCCGACCTCGATCTGCCCGGAGGTCAGCACCTTGCCGAAGACGTGCGCGAGGGGCAGCCACAGGTACTGCACGTCCGCGCCGCTGACCAGCCCGGTCGCGGCGATCGCCTTCGCCATGTACGACCAGTTGTCGTGCGGCAGGCGCACGCCCTTGGGTCGGCCCGTGGTGCCGGAGGTGTAGATGAGGGTGGCCAGCTGGTCCTTGGTGATCGCGCCGACCCGCTCCTTGATGAGGTCGGGGTCCTTCTCCAGCCGGGCCGCGCCGCGCTTCTCCAGCTCGTCCAGGGTGAGGATCCAGTCGGCGGTCTCGACACCGGCCCCGTCGATCACCACGACATGCGTGAGCTCGGGCAGCTCGGCGCGCTTGTCCTGGGCCTTGGCCAGCTGCTCGGCGTTCTCCGCGATCAGCACCCGGCTCTCGGAGTCCGACAGGATGTACGCGGACTCGTCGGCGTTGGTCTGCGGGTACACCGTGGTCGTGGCCGCTCCGGCGCACATGATGCCGAGGTCGGCGAGGATCCACTCGAGCCGGGTGCCGGCGGCGAGGGCGACGCGCTGCTCCGGCTGCACGCCCAGCTCGATCAGGCCCGCCGCGATGGCGTAGACCCGCTCGGCGGACTGTGCCCAGGTCAGTGACTTCCAGTCGTCCGGCCCCTGGCCCGCCGACGGGACCGGATACCGATAGGCCTCGGCATCCGGCGTGGCCGCCACGCGCTCCAGGAAGAGGCCCGCCACGGACGGCGGACGGTTCTCGATCAGGGTCTGTGTGTCGCTCACGACATCCTCCGGGCCCGCGGCGTGCGGCTGGCTCAGGTGCGGCTGGGTTCACTCGCGAGCCCTTGTTTAACTCGCGAGTAACTATCGAGCAGGGATCAGAGTAAAGGGCGACCGGCCCCTGCGTAAGGGTCCGCGGCCTGTCACTTCGTACAGAGAGCTACCCCGCGAACGCACGGGGCCCGCCGCACTTTCGCACGGCGAGCCCCTGTTCAACCCGGATTGCGGCGTAACACGCGGTAACCCGTGATTACTTCTTGCCCTTGCCCGACCCCGCGCTGTCATCACTCGACAGGACGGCGATGAAGGCCTCCTGCGGAACCTCCACGGAACCCACCATCTTCATCCGCTTCTTGCCCTCCTTCTGCTTCTCCAGCAGCTTCCGCTTACGGGAGATGTCACCGCCGTAGCACTTGGCGAGGACGTCCTTGCGGATGGCACGGATGGTCTCGCGGGCGATGACCCGGGAGCCGATGGCGGCCTGGATGGGCACCTCGAAGGCCTGCCGCGGGATGAGCTCGCGCAGCTTGGCGACCAGCCGCACACCGTAGGCGTACGCGGCGTCCTTGTGGGTGATCGCCGAGAAGGCGTCGACCTTGTCGCCGTGCAGCAGGATGTCGACCTTGACCAGGCTGGAGGTCTGCTCGCCGGTGGGCTCGTAGTCGAGCGAGGCGTAGCCGCGGGTCTTGGACTTCAGCTGGTCGAAGAAGTCGAAGACGATCTCCGCGAGCGGCAGGGTGTAGCGGATCTCGACCCGGTCCTCGGAGAGGTAGTCCATGCCGAGCAGGGTGCCGCGCCGGGTCTGGCACAGCTCCATGATCGAGCCGATGAACTCGCTGGGCGCGAGGATGGTGGCCCGCACGACCGGCTCGTAGACCTCCGAGATCTTGCCCTCGGGGAACTCGCTCGGGTTGGTGACGGTGTGCTCGGTGCCGTCCTCCATGAGGACGCGGTAGACCACGTTCGGCGCGGTGGCGATGAGGTCGAGGCCGAACTCGCGCTCCAGCCGCTCGCGGATCACGTCGAGGTGCAGCAGGCCGAGGAAGCCGACGCGGAAGCCGAAGCCGAGGGCCGCGGAGGTCTCCGGCTCGTAGACCAGCGCGGCGTCGTTGAGCTGGAGCTTGTCCAGGGCCTCGCGCAGCTCCGGGTAGTCCGAGCCGTCCAGCGGGTAGAGGCCGGAGAACACCATCGGCTTGGGGTCCTTGTAGCCGCCGAGCGCGTCCTCGGCGCCCTTGTGCTGGCTGGTGACGGTGTCACCGACCTTGGACTGACGGACGTCCTTCACACCGGTGATGAGGTAGCCCACCTCGCCCACGCCGAGGCCGTCGGCCGACAGCATCTCCGGCGAGTTGGTGCCGATCTCCAGCAGCTCGTGCGTGGCGCCGGTGGACATCATCCGGATGCGCTCGCGCTTGTTGAGCTGGCCGTCGATGACACGGACGTACGTCACGACACCGCGGTAGGAGTCGTAGACCGAGTCGAAGATCATCGCGCGGGCGGGGGCGTCCGCGACACCGACCGGCGGGGGGATCTCCGCGACGACCTTGTCGAGCAGCGCCTCGACACCCAGGCCCGTCTTGGCGGACACCTTGAGCACGTCGTCGGGGTCGCACCCGACCAGGTTGGCGAGCTCCTCGGAGAACTTCTCGGGCTGCGCCGCCGGCAGGTCGATCTTGTTCAGCACCGGGATGATCTTGAGGTCGTTCTCCATCGCCAGGTAGAGGTTGGCGAGGGTCTGCGCCTCGATGCCCTGGGCGGCGTCGACCAGGAGGATGGTCCCCTCGCACGCGGCGAGCGACCGGGAGACCTCGTAGGTGAAGTCGACGTGCCCGGGGGTGTCGATCATGTTGAGGATGTGCGTGTCGTTCTTGTCGTGGGTGGGAGCCCACGGCAGACGCACCGCCTGTGACTTGATCGTGATGCCACGCTCGCGCTCGATGTCCATGCGGTCGAGGTACTGGGCGCGCATCTGCCGCTGCTCGACCACTCCGGTCAGCTGGAGCATCCGGTCGGCGAGCGTGGACTTGCCGTGGTCGATGTGCGCGATGATGCAGAAGT
The DNA here is from genome assembly GCF_040647715.1 of Streptomyces tibetensis. Classification (GTDB taxonomy): domain Bacteria; phylum Actinomycetota; class Actinomycetes; order Streptomycetales; family Streptomycetaceae; genus Streptomyces; species Streptomyces tibetensis_A. The sequence continues at coordinate 462,556 of NZ_JBEZCR010000001.1, forward strand.
TGCGGATCAGAGCCGGGTCGGTACGGCTCGGCTCGGGCACGTGGCTGGGGATCGCGGGCACGCAGGGTCCTGATTCTTGAGGCGTCCGCAGTGTCTGCGGTCTCGGGTCGGATCGATACGTAGCCTCCATGGTCCCACGGGCGGGGACCACGGACGGGTTTGGGCCGTGGATGGGCCCACTGGTAGCCTGGGTGGCTGTGCCTCATGCCCTCTCGCAGGAGGTACGACCCCAAGAAATCACCCGGTGCGGGAATCGTGCGTGTCCGTGCGGCCTCGTGCCAGAACCTGAGAAGGCTCATTCGTGGCGAACATCAAGTCCCAGATCAAGCGGATCAAGACCAACGAGAAGGCGCGGCTGCGCAACAAGGCCGTCAAGTCCTCCCTCAAGACCGCGATCCGCAAGGCCCGTGAGGCTGCTGCCGCGGGTGACGTCGAGAAGGCCACCGAGTACCAGCGCGTCGCCGCGCGTCAGCTCGACAAGGCCGTCTCGAAGGGCGTCATCCACAAGAACCAGGCCGCCAACAAGAAGTCGGCGCTGGCTTCGAAGGTCGACGCGCTCAAGGGCTGACATCTGATGTGACGCCGGAGGGAATCGAGCGGGCCCTCTCTCATCCGCTCCCGTCCGGCACCCCCGGATCCGCGCGCGGCCTGCGTTCGCCACGCGGGCGCGGATCCAGCAGCTCGAACCGAAGGCCCCGCTTTCCGCCCTTCCCCAGGGCGGCGGGCGGGGCCTTCGGCCTGTTCAGGACCAGAACTCGTTGTTCTTCTCGATGTCCTCGACGCATTCGTCGAGGTCGGTGACCTTGTCGCCGACGATCCGGAAGACGATGCAGCCGGTGTCGTCGAGCTTCCTGCCCTGCCGCTCGGCCGTGAACCTGCACATGCCGACCGCGTGCCCCCGGCCGTCGACAGCGATCCCGAGCACTTCCAGACGCATCGACCCGGCGGTCTCCTCGCCCAGCCGCCGGTACATGTCCATGATCGCGTCCCGGCCCTTGAAGTCACCCGATAGTGGGTGGCTGCCGGGCACGTGATGCGTCGCGTCCTTGGCGATCAGTTCCCGCAGGGTGTCCATGTCACCGCGTGAGAAAGCCTCGAACCCCTTGCGGACCAGCGCTGCGTGCGGATGTTCAGCCATGGTCCTCGCCACCTTTCCATCACTTGGCGACGTACGGCTGATACATCCGATTCTCCTCTTCGGCAGGGAGAGGGCGACTCGATCACGGCACAGTGGAGACATGGACGCACACGACACCGAGGCACCGGTTCTGGTCCGCGCTGCGACCAGGCTCCCCGCCCAGGACCTGGAGCGGGCACGGCGCTTCTACTCGGAGAAACTGGGACTGGATCCCGTGGACGAACGCCCCGGCGGGCTGCTCTACCGGTGCGGCGGAGCGGAGTTCGTCCTGTTCCGCTCGACGGGAGCGTCCCCCGGCACCTTCACGCAGATGGCGCTGGAGGTCGAGGACCTCGATGCGGCCGTCGCCGAGCTGCAGCGCCGCGGCGTGGTCTTCGAGGAGGTCGACGCCCCCGGCTTCCGTACGCGGGGCGCAATCGCCGAGATCGAGGGAAATTACCCGAGCAAGGGCGCCCGCGGCGAACGCGGCGCCTGGTTCCACGACAGCGAGGGCAACCTGCTGGGGATGGGGGAGCCGGTCTTCTGAGGGCTTGGGCCTGTCCGGCGGACCATGTGACCGTCAGGATTCCGGCAGCAGGGGCGGCGGACCCGCAGGCTTCGACAAGCGCGGCTCCCTATTCCGCAGCACCTTCACCTTCGCCTCGATCCGACTCCGGTCCGCCCCTGATCTCCGCCGGATCTAGTCGCCGGTCGTACCGTCGAGCATCTCGCGCAGGATGTCCAGGTGGCCGTTGTGGCGGGCCGTCTCCTCGGTGAGGTGGAGGAGGATCCAGCGCAGGTCGACGTGGAGCCCGTTGCGAATGGCTCGCTGGGCCTGTTTGTCCAGGCCGTTCCCGGCGACCAGTTCGCGGTAGCGGGTGCTCTGTTCGGCGTATTCGTCGAGCAACTGCGTGAGCGGGAAGTCGACGGCGATACGCATCTCGCGGTCGGGGTCCTCCTCGGTCCAGGGGCCCCGGTCTTCCTCGCCGAGGAAGACCACTTGGAACCAGTAGTACTCGACCCAGCGGAGGTGGTTGATCACTCCGCTCATGGTCATCAGCGGTGAGCCCGGCAGGAGCGCCTTGCGTGCGTTCTCCGCAGAGACGCCGTCGCACTTGGCGCGGGCGGTGTCACGTGCGTAGTCGAGAAACGTGGTGAGCTGGGTGCGCTCGTCCCACGCAGGCGGCGTGTCATCGATTCTGGTCATCGCGCGAAGCGTCCCCGATCACCATGCCCGATGTCGAGGCATTTCTCGACGGGCCCCCACCTGCCCCACCCAGCTCCCTGTCCGGCGGGTCGCTACGGCGATTCAGCGCCGGCGGGCCACCCGGCTGGTCCGCCGGCCGGGCCCCAGGGCCTGTCGTTCGGATCAGGTCGCAGGTTGGCGGCGGTTCTTGCCGGTGAGCGGGGCCTGGTGCGTGCAGCCGCAACGCGGAGGAGGGCGTCGACGCGGAGCGTCGACAACCGACGACAACACGGCAGATGCGCGTGCCAGGCCCCGCGTCTGCGGGCTGATCCAAACGACGGACCCTAGCCCCGGCCCCGGGAGCGAGCCGCTCGGGCGATGGTGACCACGGCCTTCTCCAGGGCGTACTCGGGGTCGTCGCCCCCGCCCTTCACCCCCGCGTCCGCCTCCGCCACGGCCCGCAGCGCGACCGACACCCCGTCCGGGGTCCAGCCCCGCATCTGCTGGCGCACTCGGTCGATCTTCCACGGCGGCATGCCCAGCTCCCGCGCGAGGTCCGCCGGACGGCCCCCCCGCGCGGAGGACAGCTTCCCGATCGCCCGGACGCCCTGGGCGAGCGCGCTCGTGATGAGCACCGGCGCGACCCCGGTCGCCAGCGACCAGCGCAACGCCTCCAGGGCCTCCGCGGCGCGCCCCTCGACCGCCCGGTCGGCGACCGTGAAGCTCGACGCCTCGGCCCGCCCGGTGTAGTACCGCCCGACGACCGCCTCGTCGATCGTCCCCTCGACGTCCGCGACCAGTTGCGACACCGCCGAGGCCAGCTCCCGCAGATCGCTGCCGATCGCGTCGACGAGCGCCTGGCACGCCTCCGGTGTGGCGGACCTCCCCGTCGCCCTGAACTCGCCCCGCACGAACGCCAGCCGGTCGGCAGGCTTCGTCATCTTCGGGCAGGCCACCTCACGGGCCCCCGCCTTGCGCGCCGCGTCGAGCAGCCCCTTGCCCTTCGCCCCGCCGGCGTGCAGCAGCACGAGGGTGATCTCCTCGGCCGGTGCCCCGAGGTACGCCTTCACGTCCTTGATCGTGTCGGCCGACAGATCCTGCGCGTTGCGTACGACCACGACCTTGCGCTCCGCGAAGAGCGACGGGCTCGTCAGCTCGGCGAGCGTGCCGGGCTGCAACTGGTCCGGGGTCAGGTCCCGCACGTCCGTGTCGGCGTCGGCGGCCTTCGCCGCGGCCACCACTTCCTGCACGGCACGGTCGAGGAGCAGGTCCTCCTGGCCCACGGCGAGCGTCACCGGGGCGAGGGGGTCGTCATTCGCAGTCTTCCTGGCCATCGCCCCAAGCATCCCACGCGCCACTGACAACGGATCCCGACGGACCGGGCGTACACGCAGAGGCACGCGCATGACGTGGACCCCCGGACGAGCCAGGCCGAAGTACGCCCTCCCAGGACCTGCTGCGATCCGCCCGGCACCTGCGCTCGGGAGGGTGCCTACGGTTCCTCCCGCCAGCCCTCCCACTCGCCGGCCAGCCGGTCCAGCTCCCCGGGATCCAGCCGCTCGTCCTCGTCGCGCAGGACGACCAGCCACTGCGCGTCCTCGGCGTCGTCCTCGCCGGCCAGCGCGTCCCGCACCACCTGCGGCTCCTCCACGACCCCGAACCGCTCCCGCAGCGCCTCCACCACCTCTTCCGCAGCGTCACGGTCGGGCAGCACCAGCACATGTCGCACATCACTCACGCCGGACATTGTCCGACACCGCCTCGTGGCCCTCTCGCTCAGCCCTTGCGGACGATCTGCACATCGAGGTCGACCCTGATGCTCGGCCCCACCACCGCGATGCCCCGCGCCAGCATCGTCTGCCAGCTCACCGTGAAGTCGTCCCGGTGCAGTTCGGTCGTGGCCCGGCAGGCCGCGCGCACCTCACCCTCCATGCCGTTGCCCAGCCCCAGGTACTCCGTGTCCAGCGTGACCGTCCGCGTCACGCCGTGCAGCGACAGCGCCCCCGTCACGGCCCACCGGTTCCCGCCCTTGTGCACGAACCGGTCGCTGTAGAACTCCAGCGTCGGGAACCTCTCGACGTCCAGGAAGTCCGCCGAGCGCAGATGGTCGTCCCGCATCCTCATGTTGGTGTCGATGGACGCCGCGTCGATCACCACGTGCATCGCCGACCGCTCCACCGGATCGGCGACCCGTATCACCCCCGCGAACGACTTGAACTGCCCGTGGATGCGGGCCAGTCCGATGTGCCGCGCGGTGAAGCCGATCGAGGAGTGCGCCGACTCGACCTCCCAGTCACCGGCGTCGGGAAGCTCCGGCGGCCGGGCCACCTGCAGCGTCACGTCCCCGAGGGACGCGAGCGCGTTCTCGGCGACCTGCGTCGTCGCCCGGTAGGGCGTGTAGCCCTCCGCAGACACCGCGAGCCGGTACTCCCCCGCGGGCACCGTCGTCATGAACGACCCGTACGGATCCGCTCCGCCGCTGACGACCGGCCGCCCCACGGAGTCCGTGACGGCGAACTCCGCGTGCCGGACCGGCTCGTTGACCGGGTCCAGCACCCGGCAGGCCAGCACCCCGGCGCTCGGCGGTGTCGACACCGCCGCCAGGGGACTCGTCCGGTGCACCCGGTCGGTGCGGCTTGCCCGCCAGCGGCCGATCATCCACGGCTCCTCTGAGTGACTCGAAATCGCCTGTTGATCACTGTTGATCACACGTACCGAAGATGCATTCGACCACCCATGAGGCTTTCGAGGCAACACGGGACCACATCACGGGAATCCAGCAGATGTGCTGGTACTACGGATGAGTGGCCCCGTGTGGCCGGAATTGACTCCTACGCGGGATTTCGCACACCGGCACCCTGTCGAGCTCGATCCCGAACCGCTCCCGGTACACCCCGAGTACCTCCTCGTCCGTGCCCAGCTCCCTCTCCTCCCGCGTGCCGTCGGCCGCTGTCACCGTGAGCCGGCGTCCGCTGAGCGTGATCCGCCCTCCTTCCTCCGTCACCAGCGAACACACCAGCGAGCGCGTGAAATGCGACACCGACGACGTGCTGTGCCACCAGGCCCCGGCCACGAAGTCGCCGAGCGCCCGAGGACGCACCTCCAGGCGGTACTGCGCCCTGCCGTCCCGGAACACGTCCAGGTCCGCCGCCTCCACCGTGCCGTGCCCACCGCGCACCCCGGCCGCGTCCGGCCCCGCCTCGACGATCCGGAACGTGCCCCCCGGGTCCTCCTGCTCCCCCCGCTCCCCGAACGCCAGCGGCAGGTGGCTGTGCGCCCCGAACCCGACATCGGCCAGCCAGTCGCCCCCGTCCACCGTCCGCACCCTCAGCGCCAGATGGTCGTACGGGATCCCGAGCCGCCCCTCGTCCCCGTACACCCGCGCCGCAAGCAGCACCACGTCGTACCCCAGCGCCGCGAGCAACGCCCCGAAGGAGCCGTTGAGTTCGTAGCAGAACCCGCCCCGCCGGGCGCCCACCACCTTGTCCAGCAGCCGCTGCTCCTCCAGCACGATCTCCTCGCCCAGATGGATCGAGAGGTTCTCGAACGGCACGGCCCGCAGGTGCCGCAGGTGCAGTTCGCGCAGCGCGTCGACGGTGGGCCACGCCGGGTGCTCGGCTCCCAGCCGGCGGAGATAGGCATCAACCTGGCTCGAGTTCATGCACTCAGTCTCGCGCCACCCCCAGCTCGCCGCCCTCTCCGGTGACCGCGAGCGCGCCGTCCCGGTCCGTGCGCAGCACCGCCGCGCCCCCGGCACGCAGCGCCGCCACCGTGCCCGGCGCCGGGTGCCCGTACGAGTTGTCCTCGCCGCAGGAGATGAGGGCCAGCCGCGGGGCCACCCGGCGTATCAGGCCCGGGTCCTGGTAGGCCGAGCCGTGGTGGGCGACCTTCAGCACGTCCACACCCTTCAGCGTCTCGGCCGCCGGCGAGCGCGCCAGGGCCCTCTGTGCCGGGGGCTCCAGGTCCCCGAGGAGGAGCAGGCGCAGCCCGGCCGAGCGGACCAGCAGGGCCACGCTGGCGTCGTTCGGCCCCTCCGGCACGGGGTGGGCCGGAAGCACCCCTGGAAACACCCCCGGAAGCGCTCTCGGAGGCATCCCCGGCGGCGGGCTCGGGGGTGGCCAGACCACCTGCCAGGACAACTCCCCCGTGCGCCGCTGCTCCCCGACCGCCGCCCGTGTCACGGGGATCCTCCGCGCCGCCGCCAGTCTCCGTACGAACCCGGCCTGCTCCGCGGGCTCCTCCAGCCCCGTCGTCTCGATCGCACCCACCGCCCGCCCACGCAGCACCCCGGGCAGACCCGCCACGTGATCGGCGTGGAAGTGGGTGAGCACGACCAGCGGGATCCTGCTGATGCCCAGTGAGCGCAGACAGCGGTCGACAAGCCGCGGATCGGGCCCCGCGTCCACCACCACTCCGGCCCCCTCGCCCGCCGCGAGCACCAGGGCGTCGCCCTGCCCCACGTCACACATCACCAGCCGCCAGCCCGGCGGCGGCCAGCCGGTCACCACCCGGGTCAGCGGTGGCGGCTGCACCACCACCACAAGCAGCAGCACCCCGCAGACCCCGCACCACCAGGGATGCCCGAGCAGCCGCCGTCCGGCGAGCACCAGGGCCAGGATCACGGCCAGCAGCAGCACCGCGCCCGTCCAGCTGCCGGGCCAGTCCACTCCCCCGCCCGGCAGTGCGGCCCCGGTCCGGGCGATCGTCGCGATCCACTCGGCGGGCCAGTGCGCGCACCACGCCAGGGCCTCGGCCACCGGCATCACCACCGGCGCCGTCGCCAGTGCCGCGAACCCCAGCACGGTCGCGGGCGCGATCGCGAACTCCGCGAGCAGATTGCACGGCACCGCCACCAGACTCACCCGCGCCGACAGCACGGCGACGACGGGCGCGCACAGGGCCTGCGCGGCCCCGGCGGCGCCCAGGGCCTCGGCCCACCTCGGCGGCACCCCACGCCGCCGCAGCCCGGCGCTCCAACGCGGGGCGAGCGTGAGCAGGGCCCCGGTCGCGACGACGGAGAGCAGGAACCCGTAACTGCGCGCCAGCCACGGGTCGTAGAGCACCAGCAGCAGAACCGCCGTCGCCAGCGCCGGGATCATCGACCTCCGGCGGCCGGTCGCCAGGGCGAGCAGGGCCACGGCTCCGCAGGCCGCGGCCCGCACCACACTCGGATCCGGTCTGCACACGACGACGAACCCGAGCGAGAGCACTCCGCCGAGCACGGCCGTCCCGCGCAGCGAGACACCGAGCCGGGGCGCGAGCCCCCGCCGCTCGACGTGCTGCGCCAGGCCCGGCGGTCCGAGCAGCAGCGCGAGCAGGATCGTGAAGTTGGCCCCGGAGACGGCCAGGGTGTGCGTGAGATCGGTCTCCTTGAACGCCTCCTCCAGCTCGGGTGTGATCCGCGAGGTGTCGCCGACCACCAGGCCCGGCAGCAGCGCCCGAGCGTCCGCGGGCAGCCCGTCGGTCGCCTCCCGCAGCCCGGCACGCAACCGCCCGGCGAGCCGCTGCGGCCCCGAGGGCCCTTCCACCACGTCCGGTTCGCCCGGTTCCCGCACGCGCAGCACGGCCGCGACCCGGTCGCCTCCCGTCATCGCGGGCGCCAGCCGCGCGCCGACCCGCAGCCGCGTCGACGGCAGCAGCCCGAGCCAGGGCGACCGCTCCCGCCCACCGGCCACCCGACCGGGCGGGGCCGGGCCCACGTCCACGATCATCAGCACCGGTGTCCGCGTGGTCACCGACGTGCCGCCCGCCTCGTGGACGCGCAGCACATCGGCGTGGATCAGCACGGCCGTCGGAGCCACGCGGTCGCCGCTGACCTTCGGCCGGGTGAGCCGCGGGTCGGATGTGAGCTCGACCTCGGCGGTCACCGACGCGAACTCCCGAGCCAGGCCCGGCACGGGCCCCCGGCGCAGGTCCGCCCCGTGCAGCCCGGCCGAGGCGGCGGCCCCGGCGGCACACAGCAGCAGGGCGGCGAGCGTGGCGCGCGACCAGGACGCGGCCCGATGCCTCCGGGACAGGGACAGCAGTCCGACGGTCACCAGACAGCCGACCACGATGCCGAAGGCCCACAGGGGCGGGGCGTCCAGCACCAGCGCCGCCGTGGCCCAGGCCGCGAGGGCGGGCGGCACGAGCCGCAGGTCCGTCGGGCCCTCCTGGCGTGGACGGGCCGCGCCCAGACGTGTGCCGGAGGACGCGTGCACCGACGACCGGGCGGGGCGGAGCCCGGACGCGGCCTCGTCCTGCCCCGTCGGCGGGCCGGGGAGGCTCCTCATGGCCGTACGAGGTCGCGCAGGTCGGCGAAACGGCGGTCACCGATGCCGTTCACCTCGCGCAGCTCGTCCACGGAGCGGAAACCGCCCTGCTGCGTGCGGTAGTCGATGATGTGCTGCGCCAGCACCGGGCCGACACCCGGCAGGGTGTCGAGCTGGTCCGCGGTGGCCGTGTTGAGGGAGACGGGGGCCGCCGGTGCGGCGACCCCGCCCGCCGCGCCCCCGGCCACGGCACCGGGGTTACCGGGAGGCGTACCGGCCGCCCCCGGTCCGCCCGCGGGAGCCGGGGCCCCGACGATCACCTGCTCGCCGTCCACGAGGAACCGGGCACGGTTGAGCCCGTCGGTGTTCGTGCCCGGCTTCACCCCGCCCGCCGCGTGCAGCGCGTCAGCCACCCGCGAGCCGGGCGGCAGACGGTGGATCCCCGGCTCCCGGACCTTGCCACCGACGTCCACGACGATCTCTCCCGCCCCCGCCTTCGCGGGCCGGGACGACGCCGCGGAGGAGGCACCCGCACCGGAGGAAGCACCGGCAGCACCAGGGCCGCCCTTCTGTCCGGCCGGCCCACTCTCCTGCCGCTCCCCGTACGGAATCGCCGCCCGCACGACCTCCGGTGGCCGCACGGGCTGCGTCCGCCCCGTCCAGAAGTGCTGCGCGGCGAATGCCGCCGCGACGACGAGCACCACCGTCAGGGCCAGCACGCTCCGCCGCTCCAGACCGCACCTGGACTGCACCCACAGCGGCATGCGCTCGCGCAGCGCCAGGCCGGCCCGCTCCCGCCAGGCTCCTTCACGCGCGCGGACGCCCTCGCTCTCCACCTCGAGGAAAGCGCCCCCCAGGGCGGGGAGACCGTCCCGTGCTGGGGGGATAGCGGTCATCGGCTCCGCCACCGTGGCGCGGTCACCATGCCCTCGCGAGGTCTCGTCGAGGCCGACGAAGCCCGGCGGCCCCTGCCCCGACTCGCGTCGCTCCCCGGCCGGTTCGAGCGGCTCGGCCCGCCCAGGAGGCCCGGCCGGCCTTGCCTGCTCGCCGAACAACACCCCCGCGCGCCGCCGGAGTTCCTCCGCGGAGGCATGACGCTGCCGGGCTCGCCCCCGTGCGACCGGCGGGCGTCGGTGATGACGGACGCGCCCGTCGGACGCCGGCCCACGGCCCGGCCCACTGGTCGCGGTCGCTGTACGTGAACGTGATCGAAGTGCCATGCGACGAGGATCGGCCACTTCACCCGAAACGCGATGATCTTGGTCAATTCCCGGGGACAGAGCCCCGGTTGTGGGCAACTCCGTCACTCACACGGGTGACCGGAGTCCCACAGCAACGTTCACCGGGGCGAAATCACGACTCCCAGCAGCCCAGGCCCCGTGTGCGCCCCGATCACCGCCCCGACCTCGCTGACATGCAGATCGGCCAGCCCGGACACCCGTGTCCGCAATCGGTCGGCGAGGGCCGACGCCCGGTCCGGGGCGGCGAGATGGTGGACGGCGACATCCACCGGCGCGCTGCCCGCACGGTCGGCCGCGATCTCCTCGAGGCGGGCGATCGCCCTGGACGCGGTCCGCACCTTCTCCAAGGGTTCGATACGGCCCTCGGCCAGCTGCAGCAGCGGCTTCACCGCGAGCGCCGAGCCCAGCAGCGCCTGCGCGGCACCGATACGGCCGCCGCGCCGCAGGTAGTCGAGGGTGTCGACGTAGAAGTAGGCAGAGGTGCCCGCGGCTCTCTTCTCCGCTGCCGCCACGGCCTCGTCGACCGTCCCGCCCGACTCCGCGACCTCCGCCGCGGAGAGCGCGCAGAAGCCGAGCGCCATCGCGATCATGCCGGTGTCCACCACCCGCACCGGCACCGGCGCCTGCCGTGCGGCCACGACGGCCGCGTCGTGGGTGCCGGACAGTTCGGCGGAGAGGTGGAGGGAGACGATGCCGGTGGCGCCTGACTCGGCGACCTTGCGGTAGGTCTCCTCGAAGACCGCGGGAGCGGGCCGCGACGTCGTCACGGGGCGCCGCTTCTGCAAAGCCTGGGCGAGGGCGCGGGTCGAGATCTCGGTGCCCTCCTCCAGCGCCCGGTCACCGAGGACCACGGTCAGCGGTACCGCTGTGATGCCGTGACGCTCCATCGTCCGGGTCGGCAGGTAGGCCGTTGAATCGGTGACGATCGCGACATGGCGGGACATGAGCTGGAGGTTACCTGCCGTAGCGCTCGTGTGGCAGCCCGGGCCCTGCGGCCCGCGGCGTGAGTGGCCGGTTCAAGTGGTGCTCTCGGGACGGGGCTTCTTCTGCCACGGATGGGTCAGGCGTGGTCCCGGCGGCGTGATGGCGGGCCGTGCCGGTTCCCGCGCGGGGCCCGGCTGTGCGCTGTCCGGCCAGGTCTGCCCGGCCGTGCCCGCGTCGGCGGCCGGCGCCTCGGGCCACGGGGAGGTCGCGGCCGGCGGCGAGTCGGGCTGCCGGGAGGGAGCCGACTGCTGCGCGGATGCGGACCGCTGCGCGGACTGCGGCTCCGGCTCCGTCCAGTGCCGCAGCGCGCCGGACTCCAGGTCGATCTGGGCGCTGAGCGTGTCCAGGTCGTCGTCGGCGAAGCGGCGGGCCCGGTCGCGGGCGGCCCAGCGCAGCGAGTCAGCGGAGTGCGTGATGCGTTCGGTGCGCTCCCGAAGCCCGGGCAGCCGCTCGGTGAGCGCGGCGCGGTCCGGCTCGGACTCCAGGCGCCTGAGCTCTTCGTCCAGCTCCCGTCCGTGCACGCTGAGCCGCTCGAAGAGGCCGACGGACTCCTTCAGGGACGGGTCCTCGGCGACGGCCGCGTGCAGGGCGTCCTGGGTGGCGCGCATCGAGGTGCGCAGCTTCAGCCGGAGTTGGGCGAGTTCGCCCGGGGCGCCGGGCTGGACGAAGGACTTGGCACGCAGTGTGTGGTCCTCGACCGTGCGGCGGGCCTGGCTGATGCCGCGGTCCACGCCACGCTTGGCGACGCCGACCGCCTTCACGGTGGCGTACACCCCGAGCCCCAGAAAGAGCACGAAGAGCAGGGCGAAGACTGCGATCACTGCTTCCACAAGGGCTCCTCCTCAGGACGTCACGGCGCCTCGCGTCGCTCTTCCACGGTAAACGCAACGGGCAGGCCCGGAGTTCCAGAAAAACCCCGAACCTGCCCGTAGGGGACCACCCCGAGAGCGGCCCACCCGCACGAAGGCCGCCTCCCGGTACGTCCTGCCCGTGGAAGGCCGCCTCCCGGTACGTCCTGCCCGTGGAAGGCCGCCTCCCGGTACGTCCTGCCCGTGGAAGGCCGCCTCCCGGTACGTCCTGCCCGTGGAG
>NZ_JBEZCR010000001.1:474521-925474 GCF_040647715.1 Streptomyces tibetensis
AAGGCCACCTCCGAGAGGGTCCAGTCCCCGAGAGGACCATCCCCCCCGAGCGCGGCCGTACGCCTGGCGGCTACGCCGGAACGATGTTCACCAGCTTCGGCGCGCGCACGATCACCTTCCGGATCCCGGCTCCGCCCAGCGCTGCGACGACCTTCTCGTCCGCCAGCGCGACCTTCTCCAGCTCGTCGTCGGAGATCGACGGCGCGACCTCCAGCCGCGCCTTGACCTTGCCCTTGATCTGGACGACGCAGGTCACCGTCTCGTCGACGACGTATGCCGGGTCGGCCACCGGGAAGTCCCGGTGCACCACCGAGTCGGTGTGCCCCAGCCTGCGCCACAGCTCCTCGGCGATGTGCGGGGCCAGCGGCGCGACCATCAGCACCAGCGGCTCGGCGACCGAGCGCGGCACGGCGCCGCCCGCCTTGGTCAGGTGGTTGTTCAGCTCGGTGACCTTGGCGATGGCGGTGTTGAACCGCATGCCCTCCAGGTCGCCGCGGACCCCGTCGATCGCCTTGTGCAGGGCGCGCAGCGTCTCCTCGTCCGGCTCGGCGTCGACGACGGTCACCTCGCCGGTGGCCTCGTCGACGATGTTGCGCCACAGTCGCTGCAGCAGCCGGAACTGGCCGACCACGGCGCGCGTGTCCCAGGGCCGGGAGACGTCCAGCGGGCCCATGGCCATCTCGTACAGGCGCAGCGTGTCGGCCCCGTACTCGGCGCAGATCTCGTCCGGAGTGACCGCGTTCTTCAGGGACTTGCCCATCTTGCCCAGCAGCCGGCTGACCTTCTCGCCCTGGTACCAGTAGGCGCCGTCGCGCTCCTCCACCTCGGCGGCCGGCACGGCGATGCCGCGGCTGTCGCGGTAGACGTAGGCCTGGATCATGCCCTGGTTGAACAGCTTGTGGAACGGCTCGGCGGAGGAGACGTGGCCCAGGTCGTGCAGGACCTTGGACCAGAAGCGCGCGTACAGCAGGTGCAGCACGGCGTGCTCGGCGCCACCGACGTACAAGTCGACACCGCCGTGCGGCTGCCCCTCGCGCGGGCCCATCCAGTACTGCTCGATCTCCGGGTCGACCAGCTTGTCGGGGTTGTGCGGGTCCAGGTAGCGCAGTTCGTACCAGCAGGAACCGGCCCAGTTCGGCATGGTGTTGGTCTCGCGGCGGTACGCGCGCGGGCCGCGGCCGTCGCCCAGGTCCAGGGTGACGTCGACCCAGTCCTCGTTGCGCGACAGCGGCGTCTCGGGCTGGGTGTCGGCGTCGTCCGGGTCGAAGGTGCGCGGCGAGTAGTCCTCGACCTCGGGCAGCTCCAGTGGCAGCATCGACTCGGGCAGGGCGTGGGCGATGCCGTCCTCGTCGTAGACGATCGGGAAGGGCTCGCCCCAGTAGCGCTGGCGGCTGAACAGCCAGTCGCGCAGCCGGAAGTTGACGGTGCCCTCGCCGACGCCCGCGTTTTCCAGCCATTCGGTGATGCGTGCCTTGGCCTCGGCGACGCCCAGGCCGTCCAGGCTCACCTGGTCGTTCGAGGAGTTGATGATCTTCGCGTCGTACGACGAGAAGGCGTTCTCCCAGGTCGAGGTGTCCGTGCCGCGGCCGTCGGTCGGCTCGACGATGCAGTGGATCGGCAGCTCGAAGGCGCGCGCGAACTCGAAGTCGCGCTGGTCGCCGGCCGGGACGGCCATGATCGCGCCGGTGCCGTATCCCATCAGCACGTAGTCGGCGATGAAGACCGGGACCTGCTCGCCGTTGACCGGGTTGGTCGCGTACGCGCCGATGAAGACGCCGGTCTTGTCCTTGGCCTCGGCCTGGCGCTCCACGTCGGACTTGGAGGCGGCCTGGGCGCGGTAGGCGGCGACGGCCTCGGCCGGGGTCGCATGACCGCCGGTCCACACCTCGTGGGTGCCCTCCGGCCAGGCGGCCGGGGTGAACTTCTCGACCAGCGGGTGCTCGGGCGCCAGCACCATGTAGGTGGCGCCGAACAGGGTGTCGGGGCGGGTGGTGAAGACCGTGATGCGCTCGCCGTCGATGGGGAAGTCGACGCGGGCGCCCTCGGAGCGGCCGATCCAGTTGCGCTGCTGCAGCTTGATGGCCTCGGGCCAGTCCAGCGCGTCCAGGTCCTCCAGCAGCCGGTCGGCGTAGGCCGTGATGCGCATGTTCCACTGGCGCAGCTTGGCCTTGAAGACCGGGAAGTTGCCGCGCTCGGAGCGGCCCTCGGCGGTGACCTCCTCGTTGGCCAGCACGGTGCCCAGCCCGGGGCACCAGTTGACCGGCGCGTCGGAGGCGTAGGCCAGCCGGAACCCGCCCAGGACGTCGGCCTTCTCGGCGGCGTTCAGCTCGCTCCACGCGCGCGTGTGCCCCGGTACGGGCCGCTCACCGGACTCGAACTCGGCGACCAGCTCGGCGATGGGGCGGGCCCGGCGGGCGTCGTGGTCGTACCAGGAGTTGAAGATCTGCAGGAAGATCCACTGGGTCCACTTGTAGTAGTCCGGGTCGATCGTGGCGAACGACCGGCGCTTGTCGTGGCCCAGGCCCAGCCGGCGCAGCTGGGACTTCATGTTCTCCATGTTGGCTTCGGTGGACACGCGCGGGTGCGTGCCGGTCTGCACCGCGTACTGCTCGGCGGGCAGGCCGAAGGCGTCGAAGCCCAGGGTGTGCAGGACGTTGTGGCCGGTCATCCGCTGGAAGCGCGCGAACACGTCCGTGGCGATGTAGCCCAGGGGGTGGCCGACGTGCAGACCCGCACCGGAGGGGTACGGGAACATGTCCATGATGAACTTCTTGGGGCGGGCGACGATCTCCCGGTCACCCGCCAGGTCGCCCTTGGGGTTGGGCGCGGCATAGGTGCCGTCGGCGTCCCAGAAGTCCTGCCAGCGGGCCTCGATCTCGGCAGCCATGGCGGCCGTGTAGCGGTGCGGCGCCGCCACCTCGGAGGTGGCGGCGGGGTTCGTCTCGCTCATGATCCTCAAAGCTCCATCGATCGTCTCTGCCTGCGGCTGTCTGGTTCGAGAAACGAAAAATCCCCTCACACAGGAGGGGACGCCGCGCCGATGCCGGCCACTCGACTTCTCCGGTGGCCGGGACTGATCAGCGCGGCCCGCTAAGCAGAAGGCGTACGGCACGCATGGCGCTAGGGTACCGCAGGCCCTCAGCGTGCCGCGACGCGCTTTCGGGGGGCCGCCCCGCACCCCAAAAGCTGAACCATGGTCAATAGTTACTTCGCGTAACAGCAGCTAAGGGACATCGCTACGACCATATTGTCCTTTGATAACAACGCAATAACTCAAACCTCGTACTGATCGGTATGACTCCGCTTAGAGTTCGGCCCGGGACCGCTGCTTTCCCGAACCGCTCGGAGTTGCCCCCATGAACCCTCATCGCAGTAACACCTCCCTACCCCCGGCCGCCGGGACGCGGGGAGGCCGGTCGTGAACCCCTACGACTCCACGGCAGACGACTCGTTCGCCGAGTTCCTCAACTTCGGTGCGGGCGTGTTGTCCCTCGTGTGCCTGACGTGCTCGGTGATCTGGGGGCTGATCGCCCAGGACCGGGTCCTGCTCGACACCCGCCGCCGCATCCTGGCGCAGGCCGTGCACCGGACCACGGCCGTCGCCTCGATCGTCTTCCTGCTGGTGCACATCGGCGTGAAGCTGGCGCTGGCCCACACCTCGTGGATCGCCGCGGTGATCCCCTTCGGGCTGCTGCTCACCGATGACGAACTGGTCACGGGCCGGTCTTTCCTGATCGGCCTGGGCACCCTGGCGGGCATGCTCATGATCTTCGTGGGCATCACCGGCGTGCTGCGCAACCGCTTCGCGTCCCCCGCGCCCGTCGCGGCCCGCTGGCGGGCCATGCACATGCTGGCCTACCCGGCCTGGTGCGCCGCCCTGGTCCACGGGCTCTACGCGGGTCGCGCCGCCAAGCCGATCTTCGTGATCCTGTACTGCCTCTCCCTGGCCGGCGTGGCCGGAGCACTCGCCCTGCGCGCGGCTCCGCGCCAGGTCAAGCGCAAGGTCGCCGACAAGATCGCCTCCATGATCGGCCCCGGCGAGGGCCAGGGCCGCAGGGACCTGGAGGAGAGCCGGGCCCGGGCGGGCGGCGGCTTCGGGTTCCCCGACCAGGAGGGCCGGGGCGCGTCCGCACGCGGCGCGGCGTCCCCGTCGGGGCCGCTGTACGAGAAGGCGGAACGCCCCGCGGCCAAGGAACCGGCGAACGGCTTCGCCGCGGCCTACCGGGCCGTCTCGGGCCCTCCCCAGGGCCGCCAGGCCTTCGCGCCCGGGCCGACCACCAGCATGCAGCTGCCGCTGGACCTGCAGCCCACCGAGACCATCCCGACCGTGGACGGCCCCTCCAGCACCTCGGGCAACTGGCCGATCCCGTCCCCGCCGCCGGTCGGCGAAGCCCCGCCGTCCGCCTACGACCCGCTCCAGGACACGGGCTTCAACATCCCGCCCTACGACCCCCTGCAGGACACCGGACAAAGCATCCCGGCCTACGGCAATCCAGGCACCGCCGGTTACGGATCGAGTGACGTGTACGACACGGGTGAGACGAACGCCGCCTTCGACACGTACTACCCGAACGACACGTACAACAGCGGTCCCGCCACTGACACACGTCCCGGTGCGTCCTACGACTTCGACGCACCGGGATCGGGCGAACCTTGGAACACGCCTTCCGGAGGCTTTAAGTGAACGAGGCCCTGCCCGACGTACCCGAAGTCCGCGTGGTCGGGCTTCCCCAGCTCACGTCGGGCTTCGACCTTGTCGATCGGCTCGATCTGCCCATGCACCTCAAGGTGCACGGGCCGCTCGAGCCGATGGGCGGCGAGCAGCTCGCGCAGCTCGCCGAACGCATCAACCTGAAGGGCCGCGGCGGCGCGGGCTTCCCCTTCCACAAGAAGCTGCGCTCGGTCGCCGAAGCGGCGATCAAGCGCGGCGTCCGGCCGGTCGTCGTCGTGAACGGAAGCGAGGACGAGCCGGCCTGCCGCAAGGACACGGTGCTGATCAACCGTGCCCCGCATCTCATCCTGGACGGCGCCCTGCTGTGCGCCGAGGCCCTGGGTGCCCGCACGCTCGTGGTGGGGGTCACCCGTGAGTCGACCCAGCGCTCCATGGAGGCCGCGCTCGCCGAACGCGGCCTCAGCAACGGCCGCCGGTCGGCGCTGCGCGCGCGGGTCCAGCGCAATCCCGTCCGCATGGTCACCGGTGCCGCCGCGTCGCTGATCCGCTCGATCGACGGTGGCCCCGCCATCCCGCCCGGCCGCAAGGTCAGCGCCTCGCAGAACGGCGTCGGTGGCGCACCCACCCTGCTCTCCAACGCCGAGACTTTCGCCCAGCTGGCGATCGCCGCCCGCATCGGCCCCGAGCGCTACGGCAACACCGGTCTGTACGACGAGCCGGGCACCGTGATGCTCACGGTCTCCGGCGCGGTCGCCCGCCCCATGGTGATCGAGGTCCCGACGGGCGTGCCGCTGCGCTACGTCCTGCAGCTCGCCGGCGCGCCGCCGGTACCGCAGGGCGTGCTCACCGGCGGCTACCACGGCAAGTGGATCGACGCGGCGACCGTCAACGAGGCGGTCGTCTCCCGCAACTCGCTGGACGCGGTGGGCGGCGCGCTCGGCGCCGGCGCGATTCTGCCGATCACTCAGGACACCTGCCCGCTGGGCGAGTCGCTGCGGGTGGCGCAGTGGCTGGCCGAGGAGAGCGCGGGCCAGTGCGGACCCTGCTACCTCGGTCTGCCGGCCGCCGCGCGCGGTCTGGAGGACATCCTCAACGGCGGCGGCCCTGCCGCCCTGGAAGCACTCAAGCAGGTCGCCAAGAACGTGAAGCGGCGCGGGGCGTGCTCGCACCCGGACGGCTCCGCGATGTTCATCGAGTCGACCATCAAGGCCTTCACCGACGACCTCGCCGCCCACGTCCTCGGCAACGGCTGCGGACGGCCCGTGGAGGGCGTTCTGCCGCTCTTCGAGGGGGGCAGGGCCCCGACGGGCATCCCGGGCGGCGGCGAGTCCGAGGAGAACGGCCCGAGCCGCCAGAAGATCTACGTCGACTGGACGCTGTGCCGGGGCCACGGGCTGTGCGCGGACATCCTCCCCGAGGTGTTCCAGCTGGGCGCCGACGGCTTCCCGACCGTGGCGCAGGCGCAGGTACCGCGGTACGCCGAGGCCAAGGCTCTACGCGCGGTGCGCCGCTGCCCGGCGCTGGCGCTGCGCATCGAGGAGTCGGGGGCACCGGGCGCGCCGTCCCGCAACCTCCCGGTCCTCTCCCAGGGCCGCGGCCGCCGCGCTCTCGGCCGCTGAGCGGACACGACGGCGGGCTTCCCTCCGGGGAAGCCCGCCGTTCGCGTACGTACGACAAGCACGTCGGACGCGACAAGAAGGCGGGCCATCCGATCGGATGGCCCGCCTTCTCATCTACTGTGGAGCTAAGGAGAATTGAACTCCTGACCTCCTGCATGCCATGCAGGCGCTCTACCAACTGAGCTATAGCCCCTTGTTGTGCTCCGCCCGGTTTCCCCGGCGGCGACGCCAACATTACTGGTCCTGTGGGCCCAACACCAAATCGGTTTCGCCGTGCCCGATATGACCGTTATGTCAATCCCGGGGCTTCGAGCGTCAGGCCGTGACGAACGAATAGAACCGCTTGAGCGTGCAGTGCTCCTCCAGGAGCCGGCCGTAGATCGGCTCGCCCTCCAACTCGCGGTACGTCTCGATCGGGTCGCCTTTTATGATCAGCGCCCGCGCGCATTCCTCGCACCAGTACTGGTAGTCGGGATTGATCGGCTCCATGTCGCGGACGATCGGCGTCCCGCTGCCGCACCAGTCGCACTTCCGCCTGTGTGCACCCATCGATCAGCTCCAGCTGTGGCCGCAGGCCGTGCACACGTAGGAGATCCCGCCGTTGTCGCCGAGCATCTGGGCCACGTGCGCGGAACCGCAGGAAGGGCAGCTGAGTCGGGTGGACATGTCCCGTGTGAACGCTGCTTCGAGGAGGTGGTCGACCTCCTCGAGGATGCTCGCAGGCATCGCTACTCCTCCCGTCGGGCCGCGCCCCCTTCCGGCCGTTTGATTCTGCCACGGCCGGGCCAATACGGTCAGCGACGCCTCAGTACCAGTCCGGACACGCCACCCGGCGGGGCCGTAGAGGTATACGCCTCAGCAAGCCCGAGTGACTCAAGCCGGAGCACGAAAAATCCCGCCCCCACACCGGGAACGGGATCTTGTCGTGGAGCTAAGGAGAATTGAACTCCTGACCTCCTGCATGCCATGCAGGCGCTCTACCAACTGAGCTATAGCCCCTCACACGCGGCGGAACCGCATGTTGTTCTGTTGCCCCGCTGGCGGGGCGAACAAGAAGAACTTTAGCCTGCGACCTGCCGGAAAGTGAAATCCGGGGGTCAGTCGTCGTCGCCGAGCACCGGTTCCGGCAGCGTGCCGGCGTTGTGCTCCAGCAGGCGCCAGCCGCGGGCGCCTTCGCCGAGCACGGACCAGCAGCAGTTGGAGAGTCCGCCGAGGCTCTCCCAGTTGCGGGGGTCGAGATCCAGCAGACGGCCGATGGTGGTGCGGATCGTGCCGCCGTGGCTGACCACGACGAGTGTGCCGCCCTCGGGGAGCTTCTCGGCGTGCCGGAGCACCACCGGGGCAGCGCGATCGGCGACCTCGGTCTCCAGTTCGCCGCCACCCCGGCGCACCGGCTCGCCGCGCTTCCACGCGGCGTACTCCTCGCCGTACCGGGCGATGATCTCCTCGTGCGTCAGGCCCTGCCAGACGCCCGCGTAGGTCTCCCGCAGCCCCTCGTCGTGGGTGACGTCGAGGCCGGTGAGCGTGGCGAGCTCGGCGGCCGTGGCCGCTGCGCGCCGCAGGTCGGAGGCGACCATGGCGTCCGGCTTGAGGGAGGCGAGCAGCCGGGCGGCGCGGCGGGCCTGGGAGACGCCGGTCTCGGTCAGCTCGACGTCCGTGCTGCCCTGGAAGCGACGCTCCACGTTCCACGAGGTCTGGCCGTGCCGCCAGAGGATGATGCGACGGCCGCGGCCCTTCCCGGCGGCCGCCTCACGGGAGGAGGTCACCGCCAGTCACCGTCCAGTTCCGCCTCCTCCTCGGCCGCCCGCAGCTTGGCGTGCTCCTCGGCCTTGCCGCGGGTGGCCTTGGCCTCCTCGGGCAGGTCGAGCTCGGGGCAGTCCTTCCACAGCCGCTCCAGGGCGTAGAAGACGCGCTCCTCGCTGTGCTGGACGTGGACGACGATGTCGACGTAGTCGAGCAGCACCCAGCGGGCCTCGCGGTCGCCCTCGCGGCGGACCGGCTTCGCGTCGAGTTCCTTCGAGAGGCGCTCCTCGATCGCGTCGACGATCGCCTTGACCTGGCGGTCGTTGGGCGCGGAGGCCAGCAGGAAGGCGTCAGTGATGGACAGCACGTCACTGACGTCGTAGGCGACGATGTCGTGGGCCAGCTTGTCGGCGGCCGCCTGGGCGGCGGTGTTGATCAGCTCGTGAGAGCGGTCGGTCACGGTCACTGCAAGGCTTTCGGTCGGCGGACTCTTGACACCCAAGGGTCTCACGGACCGCCGCGGGCCCCCCACGCGACAACGGGGATCGCATGGGGAGCGCGCTCCCGCCGGTCAGCCGGCGGACGGCTTGTAGTCCTGGCCGAGGACCACGGAGACGTCGGCACTGCCGGAGGTCTTGCCCTTGGTGACGGAGCCCGCGGGCAGTCCGAGGGTCTTGGCGACCTCGGCGGCGTTCGCCTTGTCGGCGGCGTCGGCGTACACGACCTCGGAGGTGGCCCGGGCGGTGCCGGTGCCGCTCTCCAGGAAGGTGAAGCCGCCGTTGAGGAGCACGACGCGGGCCTTCTCGGTGTTGTCCTTGACGCCGGTGGCGTTCTGGACGGAGACGCTGACGGCGGCGTCCTTGTCGGGGCTCTTGGCGGTGCCGCCGAGGACGTTCTTGACGACCCCCGCGCTCGCCTGGGCGCTGAGCGTGCCGTCGCTCCGGACGGGCAGCAGGTCGGTCTTCACGTCGCCGCCCTTGGCGAGGTCGGAGAGCCCGGCGAGGAAGGTGCCGAGGTCCTTGTCGGTGAGGGACGGGTCGAGGATCTGGGCGAGGGTCTGGATGGTGGTCGTGGCGGCCTGCGGGTCGGACGACATCTTGCGCAGCACGCCCTGCATGACCTGCCCGAACCGCTTCAGCTGGGCGTCCTGGGCCTCGCCGGGAGCGCGGTAGGTGGCGTAGGCGACCGCCATCTTGCCGCTGAGGGTCTGGTCCTGGCCCTTGTTGACCAGGGGGGCCTCCCCCTTTTTCTTGGCGGCCGGGTCGGGGACGTCGGTGTCGGTGTCGACATCGATGTTGCCGACGAGGTCGACGAGGTTCTGCAGGTAGGGGGTGTCCAGGCGCCAGGTGCCCTCGATGTCGGTGCCGAGGACCGTGTCGAGCGCGTCGCGGGTGCCGTCGGAGCCGTCGTCCTCGACCGACTTGGCGAGCGTCGTCGTGGTGCCGTCGTCGCTGGTCAGGGCGAGGGAGTTGGGCAGCAGGACGGTGGTGCCGCGCCGGGTGGTGGTGTTGTCGACGAGCAGGGCCGTGGAGGTGCCGCCGCCCTTGGTGTCGTGCAGGTGGACGACGATCACGTCGCGCTTCTGGGCGCCGGCGGCCGTCGCCGTGCCCTCCTTGGAGTCCTCGGAGGACAGGCCGGGCAGCTTGCCCGCGTACCAGAGCCAGCCCACGCCGCCGGCCGCGACAAGCGCGAGGACGACCGCCAGGGCGACGATCCGGCTGCGGGCCCGGCGCCGGGCCTCCTCGCGGCGTTCGGTGCGGTTCTCGGTGAACTTCAGCCAGTCGATGACGTCTTCGGAGTTGGCGTCCGGTTCCTCGACGAAGGCGAACTGCTCGGTGTGGTACTCCCGTTCAGGCTCGGCGGGAGTGTCCTGGTCGTGGGCCGGGCCGGCCTGCTGCGGGATGTGGGCGGTCTGCTGGGCCGGCTGTTGCGCGACGCGGGGCTGCCGGCCGGTGGCACCGGCGGCGGCCTGGCCGTAGGGGTCGTGCGGGGCACCCTGCGCGGGTGCGCCCTGCTGCGGGGCGGTGCCGTACGGGTCGTAGGAGCCGTAATCGGTGGCGGGCTGTGCGCCCGTGCCGTAGCCGTACGCCGACGGGGGCTGTTGCGCCGCCTGCGCGTACGGGTCGTAGCCGTAGCCCTGCTGGTGCTGCTGGGCGTACGGGTCGTACGTCTGCTGCTGGGTCTGGACCTGCCGGTAGACCGGCCGGCCGTACTCGTCGTAGCCGACGAGCTCGTACTGGTCGGCGCCGTGGTCCGCGGCCCCCGCGTCGTATCGGTCGTTCACCGGTGCCCCTCTCGGCTCACTCGCCGCGGTACAGCTCGCGCTTGTCGATATAGCGCACGACGCCGTCCGGCACCAGGTACCAGATCGGATCGCCCTTGGCGACTCTCGCGCGGCAGTCGGTGGAGGAGATGGCCAGGGCGGGAACCTCCACCAGCGAGACACCGCCCTCCGGGAGTCCGGAGTCGTCCAGGTGGTGACCCGGCCGGGTGGCCCCGATGAAGTGCGCCAGGGAGAACAGCTCCTCACTGTCCCGCCAGGTGAGGATCTGGGCGAGCGCGTCGGCGCCGGTGATGAAGAACAGGTCCGTGTCGGGGTTGAGCGCGCGCAGGTCGCGCAGGGTGTCCACGGTGTAGGTGGGGCCGCCACGGTCGATGTCGATACGGCTGACGGAGAACTGCGGGTTCTCCGCGGTCGCGATGACCGTCATCAGGTAGCGGTCCTCGGCCGGGGAGACGCTGCGGTGGGTCTTCTGCCAGGGCTGGCCGGTCGGGACGAAGACCACCTCGTCGAGGTGGAACGCCGCGGCGACCTCGCTGGCCGCCACCAGGTGCCCGTGGTGGATCGGGTCGAAGGTGCCGCCCATGACGCCGAGCCGGCGCTTGCCCGGCCGTGCAGGACCCTTCCCGGTGCCGTCGGTGCGGGGGGCCGTCGTGGAGACACGGCGGGGCTCCGAGTGTCGCTCGGTGCCGCTCGCCGTCTCCTGTGCCGGGTCGTGCGGCGTCTCGTTCGCCGGACCGGTAGGCATGTCCTGCTCTCCCATGCGTGCAGACCCTACCGGCCCTGCCTGAGGGCTCCGGCCGCCCCCGTGGTCCCCCGGGCATCCGCGGCGGGATGCCCCGCCGGTCTCAGCGGTCGCGGTTGAAGCGGGTGGTGATCCACAGCAGGAGCAGCAGGATGAAGAGGGCGCCACCGCCGGTGAGGTAGGGGCTGAGGCTCTCGTGGTTTCCGCCGTGCTCTTCGCCCTCGGCGGCGAGGGTGACCAACTGGGCAGCGGTGCTGTGGAAGCTCATCTTCGGCAGGACCTATCGCGTGAGGGCGGGTTAAAGACGTCGGCTCATCGTAAGCGGGCGCCCGTTCCGCGATCACCCCGACTCCGCTTGTTCGTGCCGTGGGCGGTCACGCTGCCGCCCCCGAGGCCGGTCCCGGGCCCGGCGGGGAACCTTCGTGTGGCCTCAGTCGTCCTTCCGTCTGTAGCCACGCAGCAGGAACCACGCGGTCAGCGCACAGCCCAGGATCATCACGATCAGCACGATCCGCAGCAACCCCGGCCCCTCCCCCTCGGCGGCGCTCGCGGCCTCGGCGAGCCAGGCGGTGGCGGGTTGGTGGTGCATGGCGGTGGTCTCCTTCGCTGTACTGCCCGACCACCGTAACTCCGCCTAGGCTGGGCCCTGCCTCGGGGAGGCAAAAGGCCGCACAAGGGGCCGCAAAGGTCACACCAGACGCATGGGGGAAGACATGTCCGACGGCCGTGAGCACCAGGAGCACGAGCGCGTGCCGAGCAGGCAGCGCAGGCGCTTCCCCGGGATCTCCTCGCGTACGTACGAGCACCCGGCCGACCGTTCCGCCCTGGTGGCGCTGCGCAAGCTGAGCGGTTTCGACACGGTGTTCAAGGCGCTCAGCGGTCTGCTGCCCGAGCGCAGTCTGCGGCTGCTGTTCCTGTCCGACTCGGTGCGCGTCTCGGACCAGCAGTTCGCCCACCTGAACGTGATGCTGCGGGACGCCTGCTACATCCTGGACCTGGAGAAGGTCCCGCCGATGTACGTGAACCAGGACCCGCAGCCGAACGCGATGTGCATCGGCCTCGACGAGCCGATCATCGTCGTCACGACCGGTCTCGTCGAGCTGCTCGACGAGGAGGAGATGCGGGCGGTCGTCGGGCACGAGGTGGGGCACGCGCTGTCCGGGCACTCCGTCTACCGGACGATCCTGCTGTTCCTGACGAGCCTCGCCGTCCGGGTCGCCTGGATCCCCCTGGGCAATCTCGCGATCATGGCGATCGTGACCGGGCTGCGGGAGTGGTTCCGCAAGTCGGAGTTGTCCGCGGACCGCGCGGGGCTGCTGGTCGGGCAGGACCTGCAGGCCTCGATGCGGGGTCTGATGAAGATCGCGGGCGGCAACCACCTGCACGAGATGAACGTGGACGCGTTCCTGGCCCAGGCCGAGGAGTACGAGGCCGGGGGCGACCTGCGCGACTCCGTGCTGAAGATCCTCAACGTGCTGCCCCGCTCCCACCCCTTCACCACCGTGCGGGCGGCCGAGCTGAAGAAGTGGGCGGAGTCGCGGGACTTCCAGCGGATCATGGACGGCCACTACCCGCGGCGTGACGAGGACAAGGACACCTCGGTCCGGGACTCCTGGCGGGATTCGGCGAACCACTACACCTCCCACGTCAAGAGCTCCAAGGACCCGCTGATGAAGCTGGTCACGGACCTCGCGGGCGGCGCCGGCGACCTGGGCGACCGGGTCCGCCGCGGCTTCAACGGGTTCACGGCAACGCCCCCGAAGCCGCCTCAGGGGCCCGGGACGGACGCGCCGGACTCGTCGGGCCCGACGGACTCCTCGGGTGGCGGCCAGCCGCCTCGGGACGAACGCTAGGCACCCGCGCCGCACCCCGCCCCCCGGCCGGCGCGGCAGGGGTGGGGCCCTCCCGGTCCAGCCGGAGGCTTCTCTCCCGCCCGGTGAGGGCCTCTCTACACCTTCGGCTGCGCGCTCGTCGCCAGAGTGCCGCACAGGGCCGTCGCGCCGCCCGTGGCGTAGGGGTCGGTGCCCGCGGGGCCGCCCTCCTTGGCCGTCTGGCCGGCCAGCAGGGGTCGGAGGTGGTTCGTGGAGTCCTCGGCGCAGGACAGGGGCCCGGCCTGGACGTAGGAGACCACCAGCTGGGCCTGGTGCAGCCGCAGGTCGTCGCGGTCGAAGCGGAAGTGCAGCTCGCGCCGGAGGGTGAACAGGGACACCTCGTCCTTGTCACCGGAGCCGGACCGGGACCCGGCCGCCCGCAGCGCGTACACGAACGTGTGGTCGGCGGTGACCTCCAGCGTCGACGCGTCGGCCTCGGCGGCCTGCAGCGTGCCCTGGACCCGGACCTTGCGGTCGGCGAGCTCGGCGCGTGAGGGGTCGAAGCGCACCAGCCAGCCGGTGGGCGCGTGGCGTCCGTCGGCGGTGGGGCGGGCGAAGCTCTGGTCGAACTGGTCCAGTTGGTCGGCGTCGAGCAGCACGCGGACGGCGCGGACCTCACCGCCCGTGAGGACCTCGGGGTCCAGGGCCGAGCGGACGATGTAGTCCTTGGCGGTGGTCAGGGCACTCACGACCTGGCTGTCCGAGAAGTGCGCGGTGCGTCGCGAGGCGGGCAGGGGCACCCCCTCCGCGCCGGTGCGGAACTGTGCGGCGGGGCTGTGCTCGTACAGGTAGGCCGGGTCCGCCGTCCCGGGCACCTTGCCCTCGGGGGAGAGCGGGATGACGGTCATCCGCAGGGGCTCGACGGGCTCCCGGGCGGCCGGGGTCTGGTAGGGGTGCCGTACGCCCATGTAGATCGCGGTACCGAAGGCGACGGCGATCAGCAGGACGAGGACCAGGGCCTGCCGGGACAGGCCCCGGCGCAGCGGCCGGCGGCGTCGGACCGCGGGGGCGTGGTCGGCGATGCGCTCCTGCGCGGAGAACTCCTGGAGCCGGGCAGCACGGACGAACGACTCGTCGAACACGACGGATCGGTACTCGTCCTCTCCACCTCCGGGGGCGCCCTCGGCAGGCCCCTCAGGTGGGTTTCCAGGCCCGCCCATATCTTCAGGGTAGGTCGCCGGGAGCTCGGGTAAACGCCCGGCTGCTCCACAAGTTCTGACAGGTTCTCACCAAGATGGGCGGGTTCCGGTCAGGGGCTGTGGGGGATCACCGAGACGGCAGGCGGAGAGTACTCGGCGGAGGTCGAGGGGGCCACCGCGCTGCCCTGTTCCAGCCCGGTCGAGGCGGGCGGCGGCGCGGGCTCCTCGCGGTGGGAGGACGCACCCCGGTAGACCGCCGTGAAGGCCAGGGCGACCATGCCGACACCCATCACGAGAGCGAGCAGCCAGGCGACGGGGCGATGCCAGCGCACCTGTTTGGAGTACGGCCCGGTGCCGCCGTAGGGGTCCTCGAGGACGTCGGGGTCGTCGAACTCGTCGAGGCCGGGATCATGACCGAACACACCCCGCCCGTCCGGGCCGTACCGGTCGTCGTAGCGCTCGCCTCTGGTGCGGGTGCGGCGTGCCTCTGCCTCGGAGGCCTCGGCTCTCGCCTGTGCGGCGGCCAGGAGGCGCTCGACCGCCGACGGCTCGTGCACCACGGCCGCGCGTACGAAGGCCTCGTCGAAGACCACGGAGGCGAACTCTTCGTCCGACACCCCGCGGTCGTGGTCGTCGTCGGGCTCCCGGCCGTCCGGAAACGGCGTGCCCCCCACGTCCTCCGGCACGGATCCAGAGTAGACCTGGGGGGTCAATTTGGGCAGACGGTATGCACATTCATCCACCGGTCGAGACGGCTTCCACGGGGCGCGGGACGGCGCACGCCCGCCCGGCACTCCTCCTGCACGCGACTACGCCACCCGGGTGACCCTGCACGGGCATGCGACGGTGCGCATACCCGTACTGCTCCACCGGGAGCACGGCTCAGCGCCTGACGTGCCCGTCCCCGGTGACGATGTACTTCGTGCTGGTCAGCTCCGGCAGGCCCATGGGGCCACGGGAGTGCAGCTTCTGCGTGGAGATGCCGATCTCGGCACCGAAGCCGAACTGGCCGCCGTCGGTGAAGCGGGTGGAGGCGTTCACGGCGACGGTGGTGGAGTCGACCAGCTGGGTGAAGCGGCGGGCGGCCTGCTGGGAGGTCGTGACGATGGCCTCGGTGTGGCCGGAGGTCCACAGCCGGATGTGCTCGACGGCCTTGTCCAGCGAGTCCACGACCGCGGCGGCGATGTCGTACGACAGGTACTCGGTCTCCCAGTCCTCGGCCGTCGCCTCGACGACGGTGGCCTTGGAATCCTTGGCGTAGGCCTGCACGCGCTCGTCGGCGTGCACGGTGACCCCGGCCTCCGCGAGGGCGTCCAGGGCGCGCGGCAGGAACTCCGCGGCGATGTCCTGGTGGACCAGGAGGGTCTCGGCGGCGTTGCAGACGCCGACCCGCTGAGCCTTGGAGTTGATCAGGATCTCGACGGCCATGTCGAGGTCGGCCTGGGCGTCGACGTAGACGTGGCAGTTGCCGGTGCCGGTCTCGATGACCGGGACGACGGACTCCGTCACGACCGCGTTGATCAGGGAGGCGCCACCGCGCGGGATGAGCACGTCGACCAGGCCGCGGGCGCGCATCAGCTCGCGCACGCTGTCCCGGCTCTCCCCCGGGACGAGCTGGATGGCGTCGGCGGGCAGCCCGGCCCCGCCGACGGCGTCGCGCAGGACGCGCACCAGGGCGGTGTTCGACTGGTACGCCGAGGAGGAGCCGCGCAGCAGGACGGCGTTGCCGGACTTCAGGCAGAGGGCGGCGGCATCGACGGTGACGTTGGGCCGGCCCTCGTAGATGATCCCGACGACGCCGAGCGGCACGCGGACCTGGCGCAGGTCGATGCCGTTGGGCAGCGTGTTGCCGCGCACGACCTCGCCGACCGGGTCGGGCAGCGCGGCCACGTCGCGCACGTCGGAGGCGATGGCCCGGATCCGCTCGGGGGTGAGCGTGAGCCGGTCGATCATGCCCTCGCTGGTGCCGGCCTCCCGGGCCTTGGCGACGTCCTTGGCGTTGGCCTCGACGATCTCGCTCGCACGGACCTCCAGTGCGTCCGCGATGGCGAGCAGCGCGTCGTCCTTCTCGGCCCGGGGCAGCGGCGCGAGGGTCGCGGCGGCGGCCTTGGCGCGGTAGGCGGCCTCGGTGACCGGGGACATGGAGTCGTACGGAGAGAGCGTGGTCATGAGGGAAGGGTAGTGCGCCGGGCGGCTCGGTTCACCGTTCGTTCCACAGCGCGAGACACTTCGTGGAACGGGTCAAAACGGGTGGACGCCGACCGGGGACGCCGGCGGCGGACCGTAGCCCTCGGCGATGCGCTGGTGGTAGGTCACGCGGTCGATGACCTCCAGTCCGACGATCTCCCAGGGCGGCAGCCCGGCGGTCTGCCGGTGCTCGCCCCACAGGCGCAGGGCGACGGCGGCCGCGTCGTGCAGGTCGCGGGCCTCCTCCCAGTAGCGGATCTCCGCATGATCGACCGCGTACCGGCTGGTCAGGAAGAAGGGGTGGTCGTGGGCGAGCTGCTCCAGGGCGCGCCGGACCTCGGGAAGCGGGGCCTCCTTGCCGGAGACGCTGAGGGTGACGTGCCACAGGCGTGGGGTGTCCACGGGTTCCTCGCCCTCGAACCGGTCCCCGGCCGCCACGCTGGTCAGGGCGCGTTCCTCGCCGGCCGCGCGGGAGCCGGCACCACCGCGGGACCCCTGAGTCCCCGGGCGCACTCGCCTCACGACGGCCTCCTTTGCACAGTGGCGCTGCTGCGGAATAGGTCCCGAGACAAAGTTGAGCAGGCCGCAAGGGATCGCGTGGCGGTTTTGCGGAACGTCCACCACCGGGGGCGGACGTTTCGACACATTAGGGGTGCAGGACCACCAGGTCGTCCCTGTGTACGACCTCGCGTTCGTACGCGGGTCCGAGATCGCGGGCCAGTTCCCGGGTGGAGCGGCCGATCAGCCGGGGAATCTCCTTGGCGTCGAAGTTGACGAGCCCCCGGGCCACGGCGTGCCCCGTGCCGTCTCGCAGCTCGACCGGGTCGCCGGCGCTGAACTCGCCCTCGACGGCGGCGATACCGGCCGGCAGCAGCGACTTGCGGCGGTCCACGACGGCCTGCACGGCGCCGTCGTCCAGGGTCAGCGCGCCCTGCGGGGTGGAGGCGTGCTGGAGCCACAGCAACCGGTCGGCGGAGCGCTTGCCGGTGGGGTGGAAGAAGGTGCCGGTGTCCTGGCCGGTCAGCGCGTCGGCGGCGTGGACGGCGCTGGTGAGGACGACGGGGACACCCGCGGCTGCGGCGATCCGGGCGGCCTCGACCTTGGTGACCATGCCGCCGGTGCCGACGCCGGCCTTGCCGGTGCTGCCGATCTCGACGTCCGCGAGGTCGGAGGGGTCGCGCACCTCGCCGATGCGGGAGGTGCCGGGCCTGGCGGGGTCGCCGTCGTAGACGCCGTCCACGTCGGACAGCAGGACCAGCAGGTCGGCGTGGACGAGGTGGGCGACCAGGGCGGCGAGGCGGTCGTTGTCGCCGAAGCGGATCTCGTCGGTGGCGACGGTGTCGTTCTCGTTGACGATCGGGACGGCGCCCATCGCGAGCAGTTTGTCGAGGGTGCGCGAGGCGTTGCGGTGGTGCGAGCGGCGGCTCATGTCGTCGGAGGTCAGCAGGACCTGCCCGACGCGGACGCCGTAGCGGGCGAAGGACGCGGTGTAGCGGGCGACCAGCAGGCCCTGGCCGACACTGGCGGCGGCCTGCTGCCGGGCGAGGTCCTTGGGGCGGCGGCGCAGGCCGAGCGGGGCGAGGCCGGCGGCGATGGCGCCCGAGGAGACCAGGACGATCTCGCGCTCCCCGCCGCTGCGGACCTTGGCGAGGACGTCGACCAGCGCGTCCACCCGGTCCGCGTCCAGGCCGCCCGAGGCGGTGGTCAGCGAGGAGGAGCCCACTTTGACGACGATCCTGCGGGCCTCGCCCACGGCCTGCCTAGCCCCTGCCACGTCGCCGTCCGTCCCCTCGCGTCGATTCGCTCCCTCACCGGGAAATCTACGGGACGGCCGGACCGTGTGCGGCGGCGGTCCACGCTGCGGACGGTGCCGTCCACGTCACGGGAGCGCAGCCGCCCTCCCCTTGCGTCGCCCGGCCCCATGGCTGAAAACCGAGCCACCGTCTTCCCTCGGTCCGCGACAGGATCCGATCGCTGTCCCCTCGACACCACGGCGGGGAGCCGGCCCCCGCGCCCTCCGGGTCGGCCTTTCCCACGGCCGGAAACCGACCTTCCGCCCCTTCCGGGTCCACCCCACGACAGGAACAGGATCTTCCGCTACCGTCCGACGACACGCCTGACGGCAACCACCCCCACGCCCCGGCGACACGCGCGTGTCGTCGGGACGCCGCCGCGCGTTAACCCGGACGGCCGACCTGCGCCGACCCGACGCTCCTGGAGTGACCGCAGTGCCCGTACCTCTCCCCCGTCAGCAGGCCCTCCTCAAGGGGCTGGTCACCGTCGTCCTGGCAGCCGCGTTCGCCGCACAGGCGGTCGCGGCGCTGCTGCCCCACGTACCGTTGCTGATCGCCGCGACGGTCGTCTCCCTGGCCACCGAAGGCGTCCTGTACCGGTGGCAGCGCGGGGTGCTGTCGCTGTTCGCCAAGTCGCACGCGGACATCACCGTGCGCCAGGTCGTACGGGACCTGCTGCTGGTCGTGGCCGTGCTGCGGCTGGACGAGCAGGACCGGGAGACGGTGTACGCGCCATTGGTGGCGGGGCTGCTCGTCTGCTACGTGCTGCACTGCGCGATCCAGGCGGTCTCCGTGCTGGTGCGCCGCACCCGCACCCTGCCGGTGCTGACCCGGAACATCGACGCCTCGGCACTGCGGCTGTCCCCGGCCCCGTCCGTGCTGCTGCGCCGCCCCGGCCAGCGGCTGCTGGTGTTCGGCCTGCCGGCGACGGCCGGGCTGCTGGCCAGCACGCCGGGCGACCGTCCGGTGTACGCGGCGGCGGGCATCGCGCTCTCCCTCGCCCTCGGCCTCGTCGGCCTCGGCGCGCTGCTGCTCCGGCTGCTGCCGGGCCGTCGTCCGGCGGACGAGCAGGAGGTGCTCGAATGGTTCGACGCGTGGCTGGCCTCGTACCGGCCGACCGCCGGCCTGTACTTCTCCGGCGGCGCCGCCTCGGCCTACCAGGCGAACATGTGGCTGGAGCCGCTCGCCGGTCTCGAGGGCAGGCCGGTCATCATCCTGCGCGAGCGGTTCATGCTGCAGAAGATCGCGGCGACGGACATCCCGATCGTCTGCCTGCCGAAGGTGTCGACGCTGATGCGCCTGGAACACTCCACGCTCCAGGTGCTCATCCACCCGTCGAACTCCGGCAAGACCTCCCAGGTGCTGCGCATCCCCACCATCCGGCACACCTTCGTCAACCACGGCGAGAGCGACAAGCTGTCCTCGTGCAACCCGTACGCGAAGGCGTACGACGAGGTGTGGGTGGCCGGGCCCGCCGCGCGCGAGCGGTACGCCCTGGCCGAGGTCGGGGTCGAGGACAAGGACGTGGTGGAGACGGGCCGCCCGCAGCTGGACGGGGTGCTGCCCTACGCGGGTCCGCCGGCCGGGCCCTGGACGACCGTGCTGTACGCACCGACCTGGGAGGGCTGGGACGGCAACCCCGGCAACACGTCGGTCATCGCCGCCGGGGAGAACCTGGTGCGGGCGCTGCTCGCGGACCCGGGCGTGCGGCTGCTGTACAAGCCGCACCCGCTGACGGGTTCGGTGGACCCGCGCGCGGGCGCGGCCGATCTGCGGATCCGGGAGCTGATCCGGGCCGCCAACCGGGACCGGGCGGGCGCCCGCCCCTCGGACGGCACCGAACTCGCCCGGCGCACCGCCGAGCTGGACCGGCTCACCACGTCGGTCTTCCGCTCCGGGGCCGACACCGTGGAGCGGATGCTGGTGCAGTCGGCGCCGGAGCCGGGCCGCGCGGAGGCGGTGGCACGGGCGACGGCCGCGTGGGAGGAGGCGTACTGGGCCTCGCTTCCGGCGGGTGAGCACCAGATCGTCACGGACGCCCGGCCCGCGCTGTACTCCTGCTTCAACGTGGCCGACCTGCTGATCAGCGATGTGTCGAGCGTGATCAGCGACTTCCTGGCGAGCGAGAAGCCGTACGCGGTGGCCAACACCAGCGGACTGTCCGAAGAGGCGTTCCGTACGGCGTTCCCTACGGTGGTGGCGGCGACGGTGCTGACGCCGGACGCCTCCGGGGTGCCGAGCCTGCTGGAGACGGTCCGGCACCCGGAGCTCGACGAACTGGCCGAGGCACGAGCCGAGCTGAAACTGAGGCTGCTGGGCCCGGCGGAGCCGACGTCGCAGGAGCGCTTCAACGAGGCCGTCCGGGCGCTGAGCGCGGAGGCCCGGGAGCACCGGGCACGGGTGACGGAGCGGCTGGCCGCGGTGCCCGGCCAGCGTGCCTCGTCCGACGTCCCGACCGCACAGCGCTGAGCGGCGCCGGACACCCCGCGTCGGTCACGCCGCGTGGCGTATCTCCCGGGCCGTCAGCACCCGGCGGGCCTTGCGCACGGCGCGCCGCATGAACGTGTCGACGCCGCCCTCGCGGTACCCCGGGAAGGCGCGGGCCTCCCGGGGCTCGGCGAGGTAGACCGAGTCGGGGACTCCGGCGGCGCGATCCCGGAAGTGCGGGTAGGCCAGGTACACGCGGCGGCCCTTCCTCTCCAGGAGGGCCGCCGCCTGCTTCTTGCTCTTGACGAACTTCACGACGTCCGGGAGCAGTTCGGGGCGCTGCTCGGCCACCAGGTGCAGCCGAAGCCGCTCGTGGACCTTGAGGCGATGGGCGACGCCCTCGGTCCAGTAGGCGTCCATCAGCGGCTTGGCGAGCTCGAACTTGTGCCGCCGTATCTCCTCGCTGTCCGTCAGGTACTTGGGCCCGAACTGCGGCAGCAGCGTGACGAGGAAGGGCCGTACCATCAGCTGGTCACGCCGGCCGCCCGCCGGGACGAGCTCGGCGATGAGATCCATCAGGGCCCGCGCGGAGTCGAAGCGCAGCGTGTAACTGCCGCTCTTGGTCACGTGCTTGCCGTCGTCTCGGCCCACCAGGTAGTAGCAGGTGTGGTCGGCGACCACGGAGACGCCGTCCGCCCGCAGGTACGCCTCCATGGTGAACAGTGCGTCCTCGCCGGTGAACAGCGACTCGTCGAAGCGCATGCCGTACCGGTCGAGCAGCGCGCGGCGGAACAGCTTCTGGGCGCTGAGGGTGAACTTGATGTTGGAGGAGAAGACGTCCGTCCGCTCCACCGTCCTGCCCCACATGGACTTCGGTGCCGAGCGGTTGACGCCCTCGACCTTGCCGAGCACCACGTCCGTGCCGGCCCGGTCGGCCATGGCGACCATCCGCTCCAGGGCCTCGGGGCCCAGCCGGTCGTCGGCGTCGAGGAAGAACACGTAGCGTCCGGTCGCCTTTCCCAGGCCCACGTTGCGCGGGCCGCTGGGGCCGCCGGAGTTCTCCTGCCGGATCACCAGCACGTGCATGGGAGCCCGCTCGGCGAACTCCTCCAGGTACTCCCCCGTCCCGTCGGTCGAACCGTCGTCCACCGCGATGACCTCGACGCGCGTCGGATCGATGGTCTGTGCCTCGACGGAGGAGAGGCACTCGATCAGATACGGCATCGCTTCGTACGCACCGATGATCACACTCACATCAGGCTGCGTCACGGTCACGTTTCCCCCTCGTCAACGGGATATTCCCCCCGTATCGCCTCATTCGCTACTTGATAGACGGGTGATCGAGACAAGCGGTTGCCTCGCACACGGGTCTTAGTGGGATACGTCACACAGTGATCGGACAGGCTGCGGCAAATGGAAAGAGTTCGGCCCCGAGAAGCACCCTCGGGGCCGAACTCTTCAGTAACTCTTCAATCGGTGGCGGCTGTTCAGACCGTCCCCGCACCGTCCGTGTCACCGGCGGCGGGCACCCGCTGCCCGGGCACGGCGTTCGCCAGCTCGGCCTCGCTCTCCGCGAGGGCGGCCGCGTCCCGTGACTGCTGGCCGGCGTTGCGCGTCTCGGCCTTGAGGGCCAGGTTCGCGACGGCGGTGTTGAACTGCTCCAGCGACGTGGGCTCGTCCGGGCCCAGCAGGTACTGCTTGAGTTCCTTGCGGTCCCCGGCCAGCGGGTCGGCGTCCGGGGCGCGGACCGCACCGAGCAGCTCGTCCAGCTCGCCGGCGCTGTTGGACAGGATCACCGCGGCACGCACCGCCGTGTTGTTGCGCTTGAACTCCTCGACGCCCACACCGGCGGAATCCGTGACCGCGTACGGCTTGCCGCTCGCGATGAAGTCGGAGACCACGCTGGAGATGTCGGAGACCATCGCGTCGGAGACGTTGAAGCAGTCGTACAGCCGCGGCTCGGAGCCGGTGATGACGCGGTGCTCCCAGGACGGGAAGGAACGCCAGTAGGCGTCGTTCCACTCGGCGCGCAGCCGGGCGACCTCCTCGTGCCGGGCGACGTCGACCAGCCCGTCCCGGGTGGCCACGGCCTCGTCGCCGCGGTCGCCGCCTGAGCCCGACAGCTGCGCCAGCCGGGCCTCGATGCGGCTCAGCTCGGCCTTGGCCTGGGCCTGGGCGGCGGTGTCGGCGACGAACCGCGAGTTGATGGCACGCTCGGCGGCGGCCTTCTGCACCAGGGCGGTGATCCGCCGGTGCGCGGCGCCGGCTTCCTTGCTGACGTTGCCGGTGAAAGGGTGCGGCTTGTACAGGACACGGACCGGCGGGTCGGCCTGCACCAGCTGCTGCACGATGTTCTCGCCGGCCAGCACCACCGAGGTGTTGCCCGGGTTGCCGTCCCAGCCCTCCCAGGTGGGGGCGTACAGCACGGTCGGGATGCGGCCCTCGGGGACGCCCTGCCAGGTCTGGATCGGGGCGAGCTGCGGGCGGCCGACCTCGACGATGTCGTCGTCGCGGACACCGACGTCTGCGAGGGCGTAGCGGTCGCGGCCCGCGCGGCCGGCCGTCCACACCTCGTCGTAGACCTTGCTGTACGGGTTGACGCTGGCGAGCTTGTCGCTGTCGCCGTGGCCGATGAAGACGTGCTTGATGGTGGGCACGCGCAGCATGTGGATGTTCTTGCCGACGTTGGCCGCGTAGAGCGCGACGCGCACCGTGGACAGGTCCATGTTCATCAGGTGCACCCCTCCGGGCACGCAGATGACGGGGACCGTGGTGGGCGCCAGATTGTTCAGGATGGCCCGCTCACGCAGGATGATCAGCGGCTTGGACTCCAGCTTCTCCATGGTGTCGAGCCACATGTTGACCTGGTAGGCGGAGTCCTTCGATCCGGAGAAGTACAGGACCGTCTCCGGCTTGTACTCGGCCAGCCAGTCGTCGACGGCGGCCAGGACCTTCTCCGCCCTCGGGGGGATCTTCCGGCCGCGCACGAACGGCACGAGCGCCAGGACGTACAGGGTGGCCACGGCCACCGTGATGCCGATGCCGATGAAGCCGATCAGGGACGACTTCACCTGGGCGGCGAGCAGGATGCCGACGACGGCCGCGAGGTCGAGGTGGAGCATCTTCTCGGCGGAGCGGTGCAGCAGCTTGCGCGGCGGGGCGTCCGGGATGCGGATCCGGGAGGCAAGGTCGACGTTGCGGGTGGCGACCGGCATGCGGCGGCGGTTGCGGATCAGCTGGACCAGCGCGCCGTGCGGGGCCTGCAGGCCGTAGAAGGCGATGAAGCAGGCGATCGCCCCGTAGTAGATCAGGTTGTCCGCGAGGGACAGCCGGGCCAGCAGCAGGACGAGCAACAGCTGCCGTATCAGGAAGCGGATCGACAGGCCCGCCCGCACCTTGCCCAGGCGGTTGATCAGGTAGCTGCCCTTGCGGTGCAGATAGTGGTCCGCCAGGTACGTCACGGCGGCCGCTGCCGCGAAGGCGGGAACGCTCGGGACGAGCGCGGCCAGCATGAGGGCGGGGAAACCCGCCACCATGAGGACCGCCGCGGCCAGCTCGGCCGCGCTGCCCACCCGGGCGACGCGAATAGCGGTGGATATCACGGAGAAACCTGCTCTTGGGAGGGGTGTGCCGGTCTTGGTTCGGGAATGCGGCTGGTCTGTGAAATTCGCGAGACTGTATGGATTCAGGCCCCTGCGAAACCTCCTGTACAGGGAAACCCGTTCAACAGGAGGGCGCAGAGGCCTGAATTACTGAAGTCTATTTGGCGCCAATTATTACACGCCGTCCTGCCGGTCCAGCACCGTGGCCAGGGCCTGCTCGAAGCCGGAAGCCCGGGCCGCGCCGGCCGTCGGGTCCTGCTGGCGGACGTCGATGACGTGCCCGGTCAGCTCGGAGAGCAGCACGTCGAGGGAGGTGCGGGCCACGGCCTCGGAGGACAGCAGGGACCCCGAGGGCTCCTGGCCGAAAGCCTTGGTGCGCATGGGGGTGGCAGTGCGCTCGGGGTTGATGCAGTTGACGCGGACGCCGTCGCCGGCCCACTCGTCGGACAGGGCCTGGGTGAGGTTGACCATGGCGGCCTTGGTGGAGGAGTACAGGCTGTACTCGGCACGGCCGCGGGTGTAGCTGCTGGAGGTGTAGAGCAGCAACTGGCCCTTGGTCTCGGAGAGGTACTTGTACGACGACCGGGCGATCTGCACCGGGGCCAGGTAGTTGACCTTCAGCGCCTCCTCGATGGTGGCGTTGTCGGTCTCGGCGAGCTTTCCTATGCGCAGCACGCCGGCGGTGTTCACCACGTAGTCGATGCGGCCGGTCTCGGCGTACGCCTTGGACAGGGCGTCGTCGACCTCCTCCGGGTTCTCCACGTGGGTGCCGGTGGTGGAGCGGCCGAGGGCGTAGACCTTGGCGCCGTAGGACTCGGCGAGCTCGGCGATGTCCTTGCCGATGCCGTAGCTGCCGCCGAAGACGACCATGGTTTTGCCGGTGAGGAGCTCGCGGTAGGCCTCCTCGGAGACCTGCTCGGGCGCGGCCGTGGAGGCCAGCTGGAACAGCTTGTCGGCGATGAAGACGTCGACGGGCTGCGTGACCTTCATGTTGTACTCGTCACCCGCGACGACGTGGATCGGCACGTCCGGCAGGTACTTGAGCACGACGGAGCAGTCGTCGGTGGCCTGGAAGTTGGGGTCGCCGGCGGCGACCTCGTAGGCCCGCTTGATCGTGGACAGCTTGAACGCCTGCGGCGTCTGGCCGCGGCGCAGCCGGGAGCGGTCCGGGATCTCGGTGATGAACTCGCCGTCCTCGCCGTGCGTGCGCGTGACGATGATGGTGTCCGCGGACGGGATGGCCACGTCGACGGCCTGGTAGCGCTCCAGCGCGACGACGCAGTCGTCGATGACGCGCTGTGAGAGCAGGGGGCGCACGGCGTCGTGGAAGAGGACGTTGGCGTCCTCGCCCTCGGCCAGGCCCTCGCCCAGCGCGGCGATGGCACGCTCGGTGGTCTCGTTCCTCGTGGAGCCGCCCTCGATGACCTTCGAGACCTTCTTGAATCCGGCCTTCGCGACGATCTTCTCGATGTCGGGCACGTAGCCCGGCGCCATCAGCACGATGATGTCGTCGATCGAGTCGGTGTTCTCGAAGGTGGTCAGCGTGTGCTCGATGACTGCCTTGCCGGCGATCTTCAGCAGCTGCTTGGGGATCGACAGACCCACGCGCTGGCCGGTGCCACCGGCCAGGATCACTGCGGTGGTACGGGGCTTGGCTATGTGCTGGGACACAGGTGACCTACCTTGGGGCGACAGGGAACCCGGAAATGGTCCCACTTGTGGTTACCGCGATGCAAGGTGAGCGCCCTCCACCGCATATGTGCACGCCACCTCTCATTCACCTGACGACACTGGTGATTGCGGAGGTTGCGCGAGCCCCGGGAATGTGCGCTGTGAGTAACTGCACAGCTCAAGCACGGCGGAGCCGCACGGGGCGGCGGTGACCGGGGGCCTTCACGGGTTCCTCGGACGATGTCCAGTGCACGGTACGCGCTTTGGGGGCGCCCCGCGTACCACGCCCCGCGCCCCGCGGGGCCGGGCACGGGGCCCCGGTGCGCGGACCACCACTTCCCGGTACGCACGGCTGCACGTGTTCTTCACGGCGGCCGGCCGCGAATACGGCTCTCCCCGCAGCTCTTTGCCATGGAATTCCTGGTTGCGATTCCGCAGCATTTCGGTCTCGGCGAGAGCAATACGCCGCACACCCGGGTCGGACTTCTCACCCGGCCCACCCGCCCCGTACGGCGAAGAGCCCGGGACTCCGAAGAGTCCCGGGCTCGCGCGGTCAGGGCCCGGGCGGACGGCCACTCCCGGGCTCACGCGGCTCACGGCCGGGTTCAGACGACCTCGACACCCGGTCGCCCCGCCTCGACCCTCAGCCGGGCCAGCGTGCTCGGGGCCGCCGTGGGCCGGCGCACCGTGTCGACCACCCTGACCTGGGCGTCGATGCCGTCACGGCGGACGTCGAAGAGGTGGTAGCCGCGGTGCGCGTCGAGCAGCTTCCAGTGCGGGTTGTCCGGGCGCCGCGGGTCCCACTCCTTGCGGAAGGCCTCCTGGTCCTGGTCTCCGTTGCTGGAGACGGAGGTGCCGACGAACTCGGCGCCGACGACCTCCGAGTCGGGGTCGGCGTAGTCCGCCTTGAGGTCGCTGATCATCGTCAGGTGCCGGTCCCCGGAGAGCACCACGGGGTTGCGGACCTGCCGGAACTCCTCCAGGAACGCGTTGCGTTCGGCCTGGTAGCCGTCCCAGGCGTCGTAGAACCAGAGCTTGCCCTCGCCGACCTGGAGGTCCGTCTCGGCCATCATGATCTGGGAGGCGATGAGGTTCCAGCGGGCGGGCGAGTCCTGCAGCCCGTCCAGCAGCCACTGCTTCTGCCGCGCACCGAGCATGGTCAGCGAGGGGTCCTGGGCGCCGGCCTGGCTGGTGGCCTGGTCGCTGCGGTACTGACGGGTGTCCAGGACGTTGAGCCGGGCCAGCCGGCCGAACTCCAGGCGGCGGTACATCCGGATGTGCGGTCCGTCCGGGACGGCGGTGGCACGGACCGGCATGTGCTCGTAGAACGCCTGGTAGGCAGCGGTCAGCCGGGCCACGAACGCGTCGTGCGACTGCTTGTCCGGGTCCTGCGGGATCTCACCGGCGAAGTCGTTGTCCACCTCGTGGTCGTCGAAGGTCACCACGAAGGGCGCGTTCGCGTGCATCGCCGCGAGGTCGGGGTCGGTGCGGTACTGGGCGTACCGGTTGCGGTACTGGACGAGGCTGAACGGCTCACCGGTGCCCTCGTGCCGCCGTACGCCCGTGGCCGAGGGCGTGGACTCGTAGATGTAGTCGCCGACGAACACGACGACGTCCGGGTCCTGCTCGAGCATGTCCGCGTACGGCGTGAAGTAACCGTGCTGCCAGTTCTGGCAGGAGGCGAGGGCCATGCGCAGGGAGCCACCGGAGCTGTGGGGGTGGGGCGCGGTACGGGTGCGGCCGACGGGCGAGAGCTGCCCGCTGGTGCGGAAGCGGTACCAGTACGTACGGTCCGCGCGCAGCCCGCGTACGTCCACGTGAACGCTGTGCCCGTACTCGGGCCGGGCCTGGACGGTGCCTCGCCGGACGGGCTTTGCGAACCGGGGGTCCTCCGCGAGCTGCCACTCCACCGGCACCACCCGGTCGGGCATGCCGCCCCCGTTCAGCGGGTCCGGGGCGAGTCTGGTCCACAGCACGATGCCGTCCGGCAGCGGGTCGCCGGAGGAGACGCCGAGGCTGAACACACCGTCCGGGAGCGGTGTCTCCGCCGCGCGGGCGGGGGCCGGGAGCCACAGCTGGGCGGAGGCCGCGGCACCGAGCACGGCGGCACCCGCGGTCAGAAAGCGGCGTCGGTCGGGGGATACTGCTCCGGTCATCGGCTGACTCCCTTACCTCGCTGGCCACATGGACACGGGGAAGCTTCACGCTCGCGGGCGGTCCGCCCGCTGAACGCCGGGGTTCGCGTACATGACAACTAAGCAGACAAAGAGAGACTCGCCGCCAGCATCGGAACAAGCCGTTGCCGGGGCGAGTCTGACAGGTGATCAGCAAGCGGTACGGGAGCCGGGCCGGGCGCCTGCGGCGGGATGGGGCTCTGAGGCCGGCGGGTGAACCCCGCGCCGAGGGATGACTGGTTCGGCTGCGACCCGCGGGGCGCCCTGAGGTCAGCGGGCGAAGCCCGCGCCGAGGGAGGAGTGGTTCGGCACCGTGCCCAGGGTGCCGGCGCCGAAGCTGACCGAGCCGGTCGCGGTGGGAGTGTTCACCGGGTTGGGGAACGCCCAGACGCCGCCGTCCCGGTTCTCGCCGGGGGCGCCGACGAACAGCTCGGCCCTGCCGTCCCCGTTGACGTCGAGCAGTTTGGTGTCGCTGCCGAAGAAGTCGTTCTGCTCCGCCGTGCCCGGGACGCCCTTGGTGTTCTGGTTCATGCTGGAGGCGTCCTCCCCGGTGAGCCCCTTCTTGCCGCCGCGCAGGACGGTGACCTGACCGGCCGCGTACACCTCCCCGAGGGCCTCGCTCGAGCTGCCGGTGGAGACGTCCGCGTAGCCGTCGGCGTTGACGTCGCCGACGGAGATGCTCCCGCCGAAGCCGTCGGCCCACTCCGAGCTGCCGGGCACCCCGGGAGTGTCCTGCGTGATGATCGTCGTACGGGAGGTGTCGGGCCCGGCGGCAGAGCCGTGCACCACGCCGATCTGACCGCCCTTCAGCAGCGGGTCGTCGAGCTCGACCTCGCCGAAGCCGTCGTTCGGGCGGCCGATCACGAGGTCGGCGTACCCGTCCTTGTCCACGTCGCCGACGCCGAGGCTCTCGCCGCCGCGCATGCGCGTGCCGTCCGGGTTGTTCACCGGGGCGGGGGCGCTCAGGCCCTCACGGGTGCCCCGCAGGAAGACCGCGCGGCGGTGCCTGTAGTCGGGGTCGTGCATGTCGTCGTCGCTGACGTCGTGGATGAGCGCGACCAGGTCCGTGATGCCGTCGTGGTCGACGTCCCCGGCGGCCACGTCGTCCGTGACGTACGCGGGCTCGATGGCCAGGGACCGGCTCTTCGCAGCGCCCGTGGTGCGGTCGAACGGCCCGGACAGCAGGCGGTTGCCGGTGGCGAGGTCCAGATGGCCGTCGCCGTCGAAGTCGCCGAGCGCCGGGGTCTCGGCGTCGACCCGGTCCTCCTCGGTGCCGGTGGCGACGGCCGTACCGCCGGACAGGCCCTGCTTCCCGCCCCACAGCACGGCGAGCGTGCCGGCCGACCTGACCTCTCCGACGTCCTCGCCCGGGGCGCCCACGACCAGGTCGGCGTAGCCGTCGCCGTCCAGGTCGCCGGCGGCGAGACCGTCGCCGTAGTCGTCGTCGGGCTCGGCGGCACCGGGTACGCCCGGGGTGTTCTGGCTGATGACCTGCTTGTGCGTCAGGTCGATCCCCTTGGCCGAGCCGTACACGACGGCGACGTACCCGGCCTGGGCCTGTCCGTCGACCTTGCCGCG
The DNA here is from genome assembly GCF_040647715.1 of Streptomyces tibetensis. Classification (GTDB taxonomy): domain Bacteria; phylum Actinomycetota; class Actinomycetes; order Streptomycetales; family Streptomycetaceae; genus Streptomyces; species Streptomyces tibetensis_A. Next base: position 504,024 of record NZ_JBEZCR010000001.1, read on the forward strand.
TGAGGCGGCGACGGCCAGGTCCTGGTAGCCGTCGCCGTTGAAGTCGTCACGGAGCTTCTCCACGACGGACGGGGCGGCGGGGGCGGCGTGCGCGACCACCGGTGTGGTCACGGTCGCGACGACCGCGATCGCCGCCGCGAGCGCTCCGCCGACCCTGCGCTTGCTCATGGACTGTGGCACGTCAACTCCGTTAATTCGCAGGACAGCTGGTGTGCGGGCGAGGAACAAGATCCTCACCCGCACTGCCCTGTACGACTCACCGGAGAGCGGCGTGGTTGCACCGAAGTCCGTCGCGAATTTGCTTTTCGTTAACTCAGAACGGCTCGAAGTCGTCGAACTCCTGCTGCGCCTCGTCCCGCTCGGCCTGCCGGTCCTTGCGGCGCTGCGCGGCCGGCCGCTCGCCCTCGAAACGGTGGTCCTCGCCACGCCGGCCGAGCATCTCCGCCCCGGCCGTCATGGACGGCTCCCAGTCGAAGACGACCGCGTTGTCCTCGGGGCCGATGGCGACGCCGTCACCACCCCGGGCGCCCGCCTTCACCAGCTCCTGCTCGACACCGAGCCGGTTGAGCCGGTCGGCGAGGTAGCCGACGGCCTCGTCGTTGTTGAAGTCGGTCTGGCGCACCCAGCGTTCGGGCTTCTCGCCGCGCACCCGGAACAGGCCGTCCGCCTCGCGCGTCACCGTGAAGCCGGTGTCGTCCACGGCCTTGGGCCGGATCACGATCCGGGTGGCCTCTTCCTTCGGCTTCGCGGCCCGCGACTGCGCCACGAGCTCGGCGAGCGCGAAGGACAGCTCCTTCAGGCCCATGTGCGCCACGGCGGACACCTCGAACACGCGGTAGCCGCGCGCCTCCAGGTCGGGCCGCACCATCTCGGCCAGGTCCTTGCCGTCCGGTACGTCGATCTTGTTGAGGACGACGATCCGCGGCCGGTTGTCCAGCCCGCCGTACTGCCGCAGCTCCTCCTCGATGATGTCGAGGTCGGAGACCGGGTCGCGCTCCGACTCCAGCGTCGCGGTGTCCAGGACGTGCACGAGCACACTGCACCGCTCGACGTGCCGCAGGAACTCCAGGCCCAGCCCCTTGCCCTGGCTGGCCCCGGGGATCAGCCCGGGCACGTCGGCGATCGTGTAGACCGTCGAACCGGCCGTGACGACACCGAGGTTGGGCACGAGGGTGGTGAAGGGGTAGTCGGCGATCTTCGGCTTGGCGGCGCTCAGCACCGAGATCAGCGACGACTTGCCGGCGCTCGGGTAGCCGACGAGGGCCACGTCGGCGACGGTCTTCAGCTCCAGGACGACGTCCCGCAGGTCCCCCGGCTCGCCGAGCAGCGCGAACCCGGGCGCCTTGCGCCGCGCGGAGGCCAGCGCCGCGTTGCCGAGTCCGCCCCGGCCGCCCTGAGCTGCGACGTACGACGTGCCGTGCCCGACCAGGTCGGCGAGGACGTTGCCCGCCTTGTCCAGCACCACCGTGCCGTCCGGCACCGGCAGGATCAGGTCCTGGCCGTCCTTGCCGAAGCGGTTGCCGCCCTCGCCGGGCTTGCCGTTGGTGGCCTTGCGGTGCGGGGAGTGGTGGTAGTCGAGCAACGTCGTGATCGACTGGTCGACGGTGAGGATCACGTCCCCGCCACGCCCGCCGTTGCCGCCGTCCGGCCCGCCCAGCGGCTTGAACTTCTCACGGTGGACGGAGGCACAGCCGTGGCCTCCGCTACCCGCGGCGACGTGCAGCTCGACGCGGTCCACGAAGGTGGTCATGGTGTGTGCCTCCAGGTGCGTACGTATGTGTACGGGGTTCTACGGGGTTGTTCTCTGCGTAACACGCGAAAGGCGGACCCGCTTCCCGTGAGGGAAGTGAGGTCCGCCTCGCGAAAGTTTCCGATCAGGCGACCGGAACGATGTTCACGACCTTGCGGCCACGGTGGGTGCCGAACTGCACCGAACCGGCCTCGAGGGCGAACAGCGTGTCGTCGCCGCCACGGCCCACGCCGGCGCCCGGGTGGAAGTGGGTGCCACGCTGACGGACCAGGATCTCACCCGCGTTGACGACCTGACCGCCGAAGCGCTTCACGCCGAGCCGCTGGGCATTGGAGTCGCGACCGTTCCGGGTGGACGATGCGCCCTTCTTGTGTGCCATTTCTCCTCAGTCCCTTACTTCGCAGCCGTGGGGATCTCAGTGACCTTGATCGCCGTGTACTGCTGGCGGTGGCCCTGGCGACGGCGGTAACCGGTCTTGTTCTTGTAGCGCAGAATGTCGATCTTCTGGCCCTTGTGGTGGTCCACGACCTCGGCCTGGACCTTGATGCCGGCCAGCACCCACGGGTCGCTGGTCACGGCGTCGCCGTCGACAACGAGCAGGGTCGAGAGCTCGACCGAGTCGCCAACCTTGGCAGTGGAAATCTTGTCAACCTCAACGATGTCGCCGACAGCAACCTTGTGCTGGCGACCACCGCTGCGCACGATGGCGTACACGCGGAACTCACTCTCTCGCTCGGGAAACGGCACCCCCGCAGGCCAGCCGCCCGACTCGGCGAGCAGCCTCTCCTGGCGCCCGGCGCCCGGAGGATGAAGGTTTACGGGGATGTGACGCGTCAGTCGACACGCCGACGGTCAAGGTTACGGGGCCGCGGCCGAAGGGGTCAAACCGAGCCGGGCCCGCCACCTGTGCGACCGCTCACGCCGGTCGCGCCCCCGGGGCGTGCGCGGCATTCGCGCCCGCCCCGGGGACATCGAGGCCGGTCAGCCCTCGTCGGTGGAGGCCGAGACGGAGGACCCGGCGGACGCCGACTGCTCCGCCGCGACGGTCTTCTTCGACGTGGTCTTCTTGGCGGCGGTCTTGGTGGTCTTCGCCGCCTTCTTGGCCGTCGTCTTCTTGGCCGCGGTCTTCTTCGCCGCCGTCTTCTTGGTGGTGGCGGCCTTCTTCGCCGTGGCCTTCTTGGCCGTCTTGCGGGCCGTCTTCTTGGCGGGCGCCGACTCCTCGGCGGCCTCCTCCGTGACGGCACCGTCCGACGCGGGCGCCTGCGCGGCCTCCTCGGACGCGGCCGACGGTACGACCACGACGGCCGTCTCCTCGGACGCCGTGGACGCCGTGGGCTTGCGCACGGCACGACGCCGCGGACGGGCCGGGGCGGCGCTCTCGGCGGGCGCCTCGGCGACCGGCTCGGCGGCCTCGGACTGCGCGTCCTGCTCGGGCGCCCGGGCGGCGTCGGTGGCCTCGGCCACCGGAGCGGTCTCGGCCACCGTCACCACGGTCGCCTCGGCCCCCGCCGGAGAACCGGCCGGAGCGGACACCTTGCGGGTGGCCCGCCGCCGGGTACGGCCCTTGGGCGCGGCTTCCTCGACCGGTGCGGCCTCGGCTGCCCGGTCCGTCTGCGAGGCCTGGCCGACCCCAGCGGCCGTCGGGGCCTCAGCGGCCTCGACCACCGGGTCCTCCACGGCCATCGGCTCGGCCTGCGCCTCGGCGGCCGGCTCGGGCTGCACCGGACGGGCGACCTCCTGCTCGGCGGTCACGTCCTGCGCCGTCGGCACCCCGGCCTCCGCCTGCTCGGCCCGGCCCCTGCCGCGCCGGGTCTTGTCCCGGCCCTGCTCGGCCTTGGGCTCGGCGGCCTCACCGCGCGGGGAGCCCGCCGGGGCCGACGCCCGCCGGCTCGCCCGGCGACGCGACCGGCCACGCCCGGCAGCGGCCTCCGCCTCGGCGGCGCTGCTGTACAGCTCCTCGTCGGGCTCGAACGCCGGCTCGGGCAGCGCGATCGGCTCGGCGGCCTCGGCTCCGACCTCCGCCTCGGTCTCCGCCTCCTGCTCGGCGGTCTCGGCGGCGTCGACGGCCGCCTCGTGCACGTGCGGCTGATCGGCGGCACCGGCACGAGCGCGCTTCTTGCGCTTGCCGCCGCCTCCGGGGGCCGTCGGCTGCTCCATGTGCACGATGACACCGCGCCCGTTGCAGTGGACGCAGGTCTCGGAGAAGGACTCCAGCAGCCCCTGCCCGACCCGCTTGCGGGTCATCTGCACAAGCCCCAGCGAGGTCACTTCCGCGACCTGGTGCTTGGTGCGGTCGCGGCCCAGGCACTCCAGCAGGCGCCGCAGCACCAGGTCCCGGTTGGACTCCAGCACCATGTCGATGAAGTCGATGACGATGATGCCGCCGAGGTCGCGCAGCCGCAGCTGACGCACGATCTCCTCGGCCGCCTCCAGGTTGTTCCTGGTGACGGTCTCCTCGAGGTTGCCGCCCTGGCCGGTGAACTTGCCGGTGTTGACGTCGACGACGACCATCGCCTCGGTCCGGTCGATCACCAGCGAACCGCCGCTGGGCAGCCACACCTTGCGGTCGAGGGCCTTGGCGAGCTGCTCGTCGATCCGGTACGTGGCGAAGACGTCGACCTCGGAGGTCCACTTCGACAGTCGCTCGGCGAGGTCCGGCGCGACGTGCGAGACGTACCCGTGGATGGTCGACCAGGCCTCGTCACCGCTGACGACGACCTTGGAGAAGTCCTCGTTGAAGATGTCGCGCACCACCCGGACGGTCATGTCCGGCTCGCCGTAGAGCAGCGTCGGGGCGTTGCCGCTCTTGGCCTTCTTCTGGATGTCCTCCCACTGCTGCTGCAGTCGCTCGACGTCGCGGCGCAGCTCGTCCTCGCTCGCGCCCTCGGCGGCGGTGCGCACGATGACGCCCGCGTCCTCGGGGACGATCTTCTTGAGGATGGTCTTCAGCCGGGACCGCTCGGTGTCGGGCAGCTTGCGGCTGATGCCGGTCATGGAGCCCTCGGGCACGTACACGAGGTAGCGGCCCGGGAGGGAGACCTGGCTGGTGAGGCGGGCGCCCTTGTGGCCGATCGGGTCCTTCGTCACCTGGACGAGCACCGACTGGCCGGACTTCAGGGCGGACTCGATGCGGCGCGGCCCGTTGGCCATGCCCAGCGCCTCGAAGTTGACCTCACCGGCGTACAGGACGGCGTTGCGGCCCTTGCCGATGTCGATGAAGGCGGCCTCCATCGACGGCAGCACGTTCTGCACCTTGCCGAGGTAGACGTTGCCGACGTACGAGGTCGACTGCTCCTTGTTGACGTAGTGCTCGACGAGCACGTTGTCCTCGAGGACGCCGATCTGCGTGCGGTCGCCGTGCTGGCGGACGACCATCACACGCTCGACGGCCTCGCGGCGGGCCAGGAACTCGGCCTCGGTGATGATCGGGACACGTCGGCGGCCCTGCTCGCGGCCTTCGCGGCGGCGCTGCTTCTTGGCCTCCAGGCGGGTCGAGCCCTTGATGGACTGCACCTCGTCGGACGGCTCCGCCTTGGGGCGGGGCTCGCGGACCTTGACGACCGTGCGCTCGGGGTCGTCGTCGGTGGGCTCGGAGTCGGTGCCGGAGTCCCCGGCACGGCGACGGCGACGGCGGCGACGGCGGCTGCTGCTGGAGCCGCCCCCGCCGGACTCGTCGCGGTCGGTGGCCTCCTCGGAGTCCTCGTCGTCCTCCTCGGCGCCGTCCTCGGTGTCCTGCGCCGCACTCTGCTCGGACTCGGCATCCTCGCCGCCCTCACCGTCGGCGTCGGCGGACTCACCGCGTCGGCGGCGGCGACCGCCCCGGCGACGGCGACGGCGCGAGCCGGTGCCCTCGGACTCGTCCTGCTCGTCGCCGTCGGCCTGGTCCTCGGCGGAGTCGTCGGCGTCCTCCGCCTCCTCGGCGGCGGTGTCGGCCGCAGCGGTCTCGGGGGCGGCGGTCTCGGGGGCGGGGGTCTGCGCCTCGGGCTCGTCACCGGCACCGCGGCGACGGCGGCGGCGACGCGAGCCGCCGCTCTGCTCCTCGCGCTGGGCCTCGGCCGGCGCGGACTCCTCGGCCTCCTGGGGCTCCTCGGCCCCGGTCGCCTCGGCGGCGGCTGCGGCTGCGGCCCGCTCCGGCGTCTGGAACTGGGGCTCGGTGAAAACGGGCGCCTGGAATAGCGCGACGGCGGGCCGCCTCGGCCGCGAGGACGACTCGCTCTCGCTGTCGGCCGCGTCCGCGGACACCCGGGCGGCGGCCTTCGAGGCCCTTCCGCCCTTGGCGGGCTGGGCGGGCTCGGCGAAGCCACTGGCGGCCCGGCGCACGACCCGGCGGCGGCGCCGCGGACCGGCCTCCTCGGCCTGCTCGGCAGCGCTTTGGGCGGGGGCCTCGGCAGCGCGGGCGGGCTCGGAGGCAGCGGCCTCGGACGCGCGGGCGGGCTCGGAGCCAGGGGCCTCGGAACCGCGGGCGGTCTCGGAGGCGGTGGCCTCGGACGCGGCGGTCTCGGCGGTGGGGTTCTCGGTCACAGGCGCCTTCGCCTCCTCGGCGTTCCCCTCCACCGCGTCCGCGGCGGAAGGGGCCCCGGCGGGCGCGGACGCCCGCCGCGAGGCACGTCGGCGAGTCCGACGCGGAGCAGCCTCTTCAGCGGCCTCGGCACCTTCGACGGCACCGTCTGTCACGACCGCCGGCTGCGCGGCCTCGGCCTCGACCGGTGCGGCGGCCGTCGCAGCCGTCGCAGCCGTCTCCGCAGGAGCGGCGGCGGGCGAAGTGACGGTGCGGGTGGCACGACGCCGGGCCCGCTTGGGGGCGGCGCCCTCGGCGGGCTCCGTGTTCTCGGAGTTCTGGGACACCGCGGCGGGCGCGGCGGCCTCGGAAACCTCGGCCGTCCGGTCGGCGGCGGGCGCGTCGGCGGTCGCCGGGACCACGGTCTCGGCGGCCTCCGCGGCTTCCGGAGCGCCTGCGGGTGCCGAGGCACGGCGCACGGCGCGACGCCGCTTGGGCGGGGCGGGGGCGGCGGCCACGTCGCTCTCGACGACCTCGGAAGTCTTGTCCGCCTCGGCAGCGGCTCCGTCCGCCTGGGCAGCGGCTTCCTCGACCTCGTCGGCCTCTACGGCGTCGGCCGCGAGGTCCTCGGCATCGGCGGCCGGTATGGCCGGCGTGACGGTCTCCACCGGCGCGTCGGAGGAGGCACCGGTGGGCGGACCCGCCGGGCGGGACGCGGCACGGCGCCGCCGACGGGGCGGCAGGGTGTCGCTGGGGGTGTTCTGTTCGGAGCCCGTGGAGGACTCTGCGGGTTCGGTCGGTTCGAGCATGCGGGCTTGTCTCCCGTCAGGCTCCCGGGCGCCGCGCCTGGCCCGGCGATGCCGGTGACGTCCGCGGCGCGCGCTGATGCGCGTTCGCCGCCGTCCGGGGCGCGGGCGCCGCACGGGAGCTCTCTGTGTCCTGTCTCGCCGGTTCCGTACGCCGAATGCGTACGGCCTGGCGAAAGTCTTCTGGTCGGTGCGCTGCCCGACCCAGGTGGCTCCCGAGTCCGAGGGCGGCGCTACGACGTCCGTCCCTACGCGGAACCTTCCTTACGCCGGCGCCGTCGCGGTGGCAGTCTGTTCGGCCGTTGGGTGGGCCTCGACTGCCTCGCGGTCGGGCGCGAGCGGGTCGGTCACCGTGCCGGTCTCTTCATCGAACAGCCCCTGCGCCAGCCTGGTCACCGCTGCGGGGACCGGCGGCGCCAGGTCGGCCACGGCGCGGAGACCGGACAGGACGTCGTCGGGTCGTACGGCAGGCGTCACGTGCCGAACAACCAGCCGCAGTATCGCACAGGGCTGGTCGCTCGGCCTATCAGCCTGCGAACTGTGCGTTTCCGTGAGGTCGCGGACCTCCAGGCTCGCCACGGCGGCACGGGCGTCGAACGTACGGACGCCGTTCTTGGCGAGGCGCTGGACCTCGACGGTCTCGGCCGCGTTGAAGGCGTCCGCCGCCCGGCGGGCCTCCTCGGGCGGCACTCCGTCCAGCCGGAGCTCCCAGACGGAAGCCGTCAGCCGGTCGGCGAGTCCCGAGGTGCGGGCCTCGACCGCCTCGGTGATGTCGAGCCCGGTGGGCAGCGACTCGTCGAGAAGGGCCCTGAGCTGCTCCGGGTCGCGGGGCGCGGTGAGGGCGATCTCCAGGTACTCCGCCTCACTGCCCGTGCCGGTGGGTGCGGCATTGGCGTACGACACCTTCGGGTGCGGTGTGAAGCCCGCCGAGTAGGCCATCGGCACCTCGGCACGGCGCAACGCACGCTCGAAGGCGCGCTGGAAGTCACGGTGGCTGGTGAACCGGAGGCGGCCGCGCTTGGTGTAACGCAGTCGGATGCGCTGCACCGCGGGTGCGGGCGGCGGGCCTTCGGGCTGTCGCTTGCCCAGTGTCGTTCAGTCCTTCGTGAGAGCGGTCGTACTGCTACCAAGAGTACGTGCCTCGCGTCCCGAAGGTTCCCCTCGGTCGGCGAGCTGCGGCGGGCGCGGCTCGCCGAAGAGCATCCGCCGGAAGTCGGCGCGGGCCTGGCGTACCGATTCCCGGGCGGCGGCCACCGCCTGCCGGGTGGCCCGCCGCACACTGCGGGCTGCCTCGGCGGCCGGCCGCAGGACGGTGTCCCGGACGACGTGCCCGACGGGCGTCAGCACGCTGCGGTACACCCACCGCACCGGCTCGACGAAGATCCACCGCAGGAGGGTGCCGAGGAACCGCCCGACGGCCAGCGAGAGGTGCCCGGCGATGCGCCAGGCGTGCCCCAGGGCGTCCCACACCTCCCGCCCGACGACGGCGAGGACGCGTCCGACCGGCGTGAGGACCCACCGCCAGAGGGCGAGCGCGGGCAGGACGAACAGAATGCGGACGATCCAGTAAAGGGCCACGCCGACGCCTGTGACGGCCGTGCTCAGCAGCCATACGAGCCCCTTGGCGCACCAGGCGACCGCCCGGCCGACGGGTGCGAGCACCCAGGTGTACAGCCACCCGGCCGGGACGACGACGAGGTACCTGACGAGCCAGGACACGACCGTCCAGGCACCGGTGCCGAGCGCGGCGATCACGGCGCCGAGTCCCTTGAGGACCCACGTCACCGCGTGCCCGACCGGTGTGAGCAGGTACGCGTACACCCAGCCGATCCCGGCTCCCACGCCCCGCGCGGCCCAGCCGATCGCGGCTCCGAACCCGCGGGCGACCCAGGCGATCGCGTGTCCCACCGGGGTCAGCACGGAGCGGTGGACCCACACCAGCGGCACGACGACGAGGACGTTGCCGAGCCATCCGAGGGCCTTGCCCACCGGGACGACCACGTAGCGCCACAGGCCGACGAACGGCCAGACGAACACCGCACGCCCGAGCCACAGCAGTGCCCGGCCGAGCGGCCGGAGCAGGGCGTCGTTCAGGAACCGCCCGGTGACGACGAGCGCGTCCCACAGCATCCGCACGGGGACGACCAGGACGAGCACGATGATCCGTACGGGGATCCGGACGGCGACGACGAGGCACCCCTCGGCGGCCTGCGGCTCGTGCGGGGCGGGCGGCTGCGGCTCCCGCCGTACGGACGGCCCGGCCGGCCGCTTGTGCAGATCGACCCGCGTCCCGGAACCGTCGCGGGGATGCTTCTCCAGATCCATACCGTCGATGACGCTCTCAGTGCCCCGTCCGGATCCAGCACCGCACAGTCCCGCCCCGTTCTCCCGCGATTCCTCCACTCGGCCGCAAGATCATACGGCTCGGGAACGGGTGACCTGCGCTTGCAGCGACCGGGGCGATCTGCGAAGTCCTCGCGTTCGCCGAGGTCGCCCGGAACGTTCTCGACGAGCCATTCCCACCGGAGGGTTGCCACGGCCGCGAGTCGGTCGGGCCGGGCCGGGCGGGTGCCGATGTTCGCCGTCAGGGCATCGTCGGGTCCGCCGCTCCCTCCGTCTCCCAGCGCAGCAGGTCCCCCGGCTGACACTCCAGCACCTCGCACAGCGCGGCGAGGGTGGAGAAGCGGACCGCCTTGGCGCGGCCGTTCTTGAGGACCGCCAGGTTGGCCGGGGTGATGCCGACGCGTTCCGCCAGTTCCCCCACGGACATCTTGCGTCTGGCCAGCATCACGTCGATGTCGACGGCGATCGGCATCAGATGACCTCTTCCAGCTCTGCCTGCATCTGGGCCGCCTCGAGGTCGCGTGCGACGGCCTGCGCGAGCAGCATCCGCAGCACGAGCACGACCAGCGCGACGCCGAGCACGGCGACCACGACCCCGCACAGCAGAAGGACCACCCCGGGGGCGACGGCCTCGCCCGGCGCGAGCACGACCGCGAGCGCGAAGACCAGCAGGGCAGCCGCCACGAACGCGCCGATCACGATGTGCACGTAGCGGAAGGCGGCCGTGGAGAACACCGTTCCGCGGCGCACCATCGTCACCAGCCGCCACACGCAGACCACGACGACCTGGGCGGTCATGACACCCAGGATCGTGATCACGAGGATCGGGGTGCGCAAGTGCGCGTACTCGGCCCTGAGTCCGTTCATGTCCACCGCCAGCAGCGGCACCATCACCGCCTGCACGAACAGCGACCCTGCGAGCAACACGACGAGCACCCCACGCAACGCCGCCACGGCCAGCTTCCCCATCGCCACCCCTTCGATCGAACTGCGATGGAAATCTATCGAGATTCGATAGATGACGCAAGGGTCGCTCTTCTACGCCTCGGCTGGGTCGCGCGGCCTGCCGGTGTGTGCGACACGTGACACCGTGGCAGGAGGTAGGCATGCCCGGCAGCCGGCCCGATGCGCCTTCTCCAGCGCACGCAGCCACGCCCAGCCGGCGCAGGCACTGGCCACGCCGCCCGGACCGACGGTCGGCTCGAACTGACGGCTCCCCCAGCACACATTCTGAACTGGGGGAACCTGGCCGGGTCGATCCCCCGGGGGAGCGTCACCAACTCGACCTCCTCTGCGGGTCCCCCTCACAACGGCCCCCTCACCTCCCATCTCCCCCCGCCTGCAGCGCCACGTGAGATCCGTGCTCCTCGTTGCCCTTGTTTCCCCCTTCCCCGGATGAGCCGTGGGCGCGGATCCGGCGATTCCTGAGGGCCGCCGAAACGGAAGTCACCCGCGCGAATGAATACATCGATTGCACGTTCTGGTGAACCGCATCGGTGTTTCATTCTTTCCCACTCGTCCCGTGTATCTCTCGGGAGTTCTCGGCCTCCGCATGATGCCGTGAGGCATAGTGACACGTGGCAAAAATCCGCGTAGCCTTGCGAAACTGGTCGTCCTGAACACGGTCGGAGTGCCTGGCGGCGGTACGACCTGTGGCACCAGAAGGAGCTTTCCATGCCGGATGCCGACCCGATGTTCTACCGACACTTCCTGAGCTCCGAGCTTCAGGAGGCGCGCAAAAAGGCGGGGTATTCGCAGCCTGATGTGGCGCGAGAGACCGGATGGTCCCTGTCGAAGGTCATGCGCCTGGAGTCGGGCAGGGTGAAGATCTCCATGACCGACCTCAAAGCGCTGATCAACTTTTACGATCTGAGCCCGGACGAAAGGACGAAATTGCTTCGCGCCGGGGAGGAAGCACGCCGGCAGCCCTGGTGGTACGAGTACCGGTCCCTACTGTCGGAGGGATTTCAGTCCTACCTCGGATACGAGGCGTCCGCGTCCGTGATCCGCAACTTCGAGGCGCTCTTCGTCCCCGGCCTGCTGCAGACCGAGGAGTACGCACGCGTCGCCCTCCAGCAGTCCGTGGTGCCGGAGAAGGAGGAACTGCTCGACCTCCGCCTGAAGCGCCAGGAACGCATGCTGAACGATTCGCCGGGCACCGAGCTGCGGTTCCTGATCGACGAGGCCGCGCTCCGTCGTGTGGTGGGCAGCAGCGAGTTGATGGAGGCCCAGATCCGGCACCTGCGACAAGTCAGCGCGCTGGAACACGTAAGCGTCGGGGTGGTGCCTTTCAGCAGCGGGCTCTATCCCCTGCTGCGCTCACCGTACGTCATCTTCGAGTTCGCGAAGGCCGATCAGGAACGGGTGGTGTATCTCGAGAACCCCGACGGGAGTGTCATCCTCAACAACAAGGCGATCGTCGGCGTGCAACGGAGCGTCGAAACCTATCTTGAAGCGTTCTGGGAAATCGAGAACCGTTACGCGCAGCCCGTCACCGAGTGGAGCGAGAACCTCCCTCAGCTAGCGGCATAACGGTGGGACAGGGAACCCAGAAAGGATTCCCACGCCATGGAACCAACCGCAAGGCAGGGCCCCTCGGAAACCTTCGAATCCCTGACCATCACGGGACGACCCAACGAGACTTCAACGCAGTTCTCGCCCACACTGGCGGAACTCTTCCGCCACTCCGATGTCGGATCCGCAAAGGTCACGACTCCCCCAATCCCGCACTGCGGTACTGATGGCACGGTCAGGCCGCTGGCCGTCAGTATGACGGCACGGGCCATGACTGCCAAGGCCGCCGAAAACCGGTGATCTCGGCACCCGGGAAGGGGACTCTCATGGAAAGTTGACCAAGCACATGAGTCCCCGCGAAGCGGCAAGCGTCTTTTCGGCCAAGAATGCGGGGAGTTTTTCACAGCGAGAAGGGGAGCGCTCGGTCAGCCGGCAAGCATCGTCCGAGTACTCCCCCACCGCGAAGCGCCCTCGTCCACTCGAATCAACCAGGAAGCCTCATGGCAGATAGTAACGCGAGTCGTGTCACCGGCCAGAGCCCCGGCCCGGCTCTCCCCGTCGGCCCCATAGCGAGTCCAGGGGGAGGCACCTCATGACTCAGGTGCCGCCTCCTCCTGCCGGAGGCCTGTCGCAGCGAGCCCTGCTCATCATCATCGCCTTACTGATCGGCCTTCTCACCGGCCTCGCAGCGGGCGTGCTGGCCGTTCTGCTCCACGCGACGATCCTCGACGCGGCGAAATGGGCAGGCGGCACCTTCATCGCCATCACGATGCTGCTGTTCAAGATCCGCGAGCTCCTGCGCTGACGCACCCTCCACCTGCTGTCGGCAACCCACAGGGAAGCCGACAGCAGGACCGGACGGCTCACCTCAGTGCGTGTGCCCGCCAGGAGCCGGTGCCGCGTTCTTGACCGTCAGGGGCAGCAGCTTCTTGCCCGTCGGGCCGATCTGGATGCTGGTGTCCATCTGCGGGCACACCCCGCAGTCGAAGCACGGCGTCCAGCGGCAGTCGTCGACCTCGGTCTCGTCGAGGGCGTCCTGCCAGTCCTCCCAGAGCCAGTCCTTGTCCAGGCCCGAGTCGAGGTGGTCCCAGGGGAGGACCTCCTCGTAGGTGCGCTCGCGGGTGGTGTACCAGTCGACGTCGACGCCGAACGGGGCCAAGGCCTTGTCGGCGCAGCTCATCCAGCGGTCGTAGGAGAAGTGCTCGCGCCAGCCGTCGAAACGGCCGCCGTCGTCGTAGACCGCGCGGATGACCGCGCCGATGCGGCGGTCGCCGCGGGAGAGGAGGCCCTCCACGATGCCGGGCTTGCCGTCGTGGTAGCGGAAGCCGATCGAGCGGCCGTACTTCTTGTCACCGCGGATCTTGTCCCGCAGCTTCTGCAGCCGGGCGTCCGTCTCCTCCGCGGAGAGCTGCGGGGCCCACTGGAACGGCGTGTGCGGCTTGGGGACGAAGCCGCCGATCGAGACCGTGCAGCGGATGTCGTTGGAGCGGGAGACCTCGCGGCCCTTGGCGATGACCTTCGTCGCCATGTCGGCGATCTGCAGGACGTCGTCGTCGGTCTCGGTCGGCAGGCCGCACATGAAGTACAGCTTCACCTGGCGCCAGCCGTTGCCGTACGCCGTCGCGACCGTGCGGATCAGGTCCTCTTCCGAGACCATCTTGTTGATGACCTTGCGGATGCGTTCCGAGCCGCCCTCAGGGGCGAAGGTGAGGCCCGAGCGGCGGCCGTTCCTGGTCAGCTCGTTCGCCAGGTCGATGTTGAAGGCGTCCACGCGGGTGGAGGGCAGCGACAGGCCGATCTTGTCGTCCTCGTAGCGGTCGGCGAGGCCCTTGGCGATGTCGCCGATCTCCGTGTGGTCGGCGGAGGACAGGGACAGCAGGCCGACCTCCTCGAAGCCCGTCGCCTTCAGGCCCTGCTCGACCATGTCGCCGATGCCCGTGATGGAGCGCTCGCGCACCGGGCGGGTGATCATGCCGGCCTGGCAGAAGCGGCAGCCGCGGGTGCAGCCGCGGAAGATCTCCACCGACATGCGCTCGTGGACCGTCTCGGCCAGCGGGACCAGCGGCTGCTTGGGGTACGGCCACTCGTCGAGGTCCATGACGGTGTGCTTGGAGACCCGCCACGGGACCCCGCTGCGCTTGGGCACGACACGGGCGATCCGGCCGTCCGGCAGGTACTCGACGTCGTAGAAGCCGGGGACGTACACCCCGCCCGTCCGCGCCAGGCGGAAAAGGAGCTCCTCGCGGCCGCCGGGGCGGCCCTCCGCCTTCCAGGCGCGGACGATCGCGGTGATCTCCAGGACCGCCTGCTCGCCGTCGCCGATCACCGCGCAGTCGATGAAGTCGGCGATGGGCTCGGGGTTGAACGCCGCGTGCCCGCCCGCCAGGACGATCGGGTCGTCGACGGTCCGGTCCTTGGCCTCCAGCGGGATGCCGGCCAGGTCGAGGGCGGCGAGCATGTTCGTGTAGCCCAGCTCCGTGGAGAAGGACAGGCCGAACACGTCGAAGGCCTTCACCGGGCGGTGGCTGTCGACCGTGAACTGCGGGACGTGGTGCTCCCGCATGAGCTCCTCCAGGTCCGGCCACACGCTGTAGGTGCGCTCGGCGAGGACGCCCTGCTGCTCGTTGAGCACCTCGTAGAGGATCATGACGCCCTGGTTGGGAAGACCGACCTCGTAGGCGTCCGGGTACATGAGCGCCCAGCGGACGTCACAGGAGTCCCAGTCCTTGACCGTGGAGTTGAGCTCTCCGCCGACGTACTGGATCGGCTTCTGCACATGCGGGAGCAGAGCTTCGAGCTGCGGGAAGACCGACGCAGCGACTTCGGCAGGCATGTCGCGCACCTTCGTGAGCTGGACTGAACTGACAGGGGTGACCATCCAGACTAACGCGGTCGCGGGGTACCTCCGTACGCCGGACGTCAGAGGTCCGCCGCACGGTCCTTGATCCCGGCCCAGAACCCGGGCAGTTCCGCCTCCACGCGCAGCGCCCGCTGCTCCTCGCGCTCATGGAGGAGGCCGTAGGTGAAGGCGCTCTCCCCGGCGGCGTGGGCGACCGCCGACAGCTCCCGCAGGGCCTGCCGGGCCATCACGCTGTCCTGGTGCTCGCCGAGCAGGTTCTGCAGCGCCTTCACGGACTTGACCACGGCCTTGGCCGGCTTGCCGAGGACGGGTTCGGCCGCCTCCGCCGCGTAGCGGGTGCGCTTGGCCTTCTTGCGGGCATCGTGCAGCACGGTGTCCCGGTCGGTGCCGGGCTCCAGGTCCGCCGCCCGCTCGATCAGCTCGGAGACCTTGCGGAAGTCCTTCCGTACGGCCTTGGCGATCGGTTTGCGCGGTTTCCTGCCGGCCGCCTTCAGCAGGGGCGGGTCGGCGATCAGTGCGTCCAGGGTGTCGAGCAGGGTCAGGTAGCGGTGGGAGTCCAGGACGCCGAGGAGGCGGCCGCGGGCGCTGCCGTGCTCGGCGCTCGACCAGGAGTGCAGACGCTGCGCCACCGGGCCGCGGACCAGGCCCTCGGAAACGTCGTCCACGGCCGTCGTCAGCCGCTCGGTCAGCACCTCGCGGTCCCGGTCCCGGCCCAGCTCGGCGGCGAGCCACTTGAGCTCGTCGGCGACGGGGCCGGTGACGGCCCGGTCGAGGATCTCGCCGAACGACTTGAACGTGCTGCGCAGCCGTCGGGTGGCCACCCGCATGCTGTGCACGGAGTCCTCGGCGTCCCGGCGGACGGCGGGATCGAGCTCGACGATCGCGTCGCGCTGGGCGCGCAGGTAGGCGAGCACATGGTCTCCGGCGGTCACCGGTTTCCGGGTGGGCGCCGGCCTGCGCCGCTTCCCCGGTGCCGTCTCCTCCAGGGCTCGGGCCAGCTTCGACGACGACGCCGACGGCCGTACGCCCGCCTTGCGCAGCCGCTTCTCCACTTTGTCGAGCAGGGCCGGGTCGCCCCCGTCGGCGAGCTCCACCTCGATCTCGCTCCACCGCGCTTCGCCGCCGCGCCCGGTGAGCCGCTCGGCGTGCACGGTGTCCACGCTCACCTCGGCGAGCAGTCGGCCGTCGGCGTCGAGCAGGTGCCGTACGTCCCGGTCGGAGCGGAGCCGGACCACGGGAAGCAGCTCGCTGTCGCGCACGCGGGAGCGGACCAGCGCGGCGAGGTCCTCGGGGAGGGTGTCGGTGAGCGGGGCGTGGATCTCGTCGCGGACGTCCGCAGCGATCGGGAACTTGAGGTGCCAGCCGGCGTCGGAACCGCCGGTGCGGCGGCGCAGGGTGACGGACGACGCGGCGAGGCGTTCGTCCGCGGTGTCGTGGTAGGTGGCGTCGAGGTGGGCGACGCCCTTGTCCACGACGGCCGCGACCCCGGCCACGCCGGTCAGCTCGGGAAGGCCGCCCTCGTCGGATTCGTACTTGCGCTCGATCTCGCGTTTCGTCTCCGCCATGCGACAAATCTAGTGGCTGACCGGCCAGGACAGCAGTGCTGGACGCCCTCCGGGCAGGCCGTCGCCCTCAGGTCGTCAGCAAGGCCCGCAGCTCCTCGCCGTCCGGGAAGGGCGCGTCCTTGTCCGTCCGGGAGACGAGGTACACATGGGCGTCCTCGAACTGGTGGTACGACAGCGGCTCCGGGCCCTGTCCGACGATCAGCACGTTGTGCTCCAGGCGCCAGCTGACGTACCGGGTGTCGTACCGGGGCTGCCGGATGTCGTGGTTCGGCAGCCCCAGCCGGTCGGTGAAGCGCTGCACGACCGCGGCGAAGTGGGCGTCGAACTCCGGTCGCCAGGCGCCCTCCTCGCTGGTCCAGCCGGGCAGCGGACCCCAGCAGTCCTCGTCGAGAAGGCCGCCGTCGACCGAGTAGAGGTAGGCGAAGGGAAGGTGGAGCGAGCCGTCGCCGTCACAGGTGACGAAGTGCCCCTGCGGGGTGACGTGGGTGGCGTCGGGGACGTCGGGTGTGTCCTCGTACGCCGGGCCCTGCACCGCCTGCGACCAGTCGGACCAGCCGGCCTCTCGCATCCGCGCCTCGACGGCGTCGTCGTCGGTCAGATCCAGCTCCGCCAACCCGAGGAGCTGGATCACCAGTTCCTCGGTCACCGGGCACCGGGCCACGTACTCCCCGGACATTCCTCCCCCTCCTGGGACGCTAGGCCGACAGTGGCCGCTGCACCCGGATCGACTGCAACAACCCCACCGCTATCCACACGGCGAACATCGACGATCCGCCGTACGACACGAACGGCAGCGGCAGGCCCGTGACGGGCATGATGCCGAGCGTCATGCCGACGTTCTCGAACGTCTGGAAGGCGAACCAGGCGACGATGCCCGCGGCCACGATCGTGCCGTACAGGTCCGAGGTCTCCCGGGCGATGCGGCAGGCCCGCCACAGGACGATGCCGAGGAGCAGGATGATCAGGCCGCCGCCGAGGAAGCCCAGCTCCTCCCCCGCCACGGTGAAGACGAAGTCCGTCTGCTGTTCGGGCACGAACTGGCCGGTGGTCTGCGAGCCGTGGAAGAGGCCGGAGCCGGTCAGGCCGCCCGAACCGATGGCGATGCGGGCCTGGTTGGTGTTGTAGCCGACACCGGCCGGGTCGAGCTCGGGATTGGCGAAGGCGGCGAAGCGGTTGATCTGGTACTCGTCGAGGATCCCGATCTGCCAGACGGTGACCGCGCCGAGGGTGCCCGCGCCGAGCAGGCCGAACACCCAGCGGTTCGACGCCCCGGAGGCGAGCAGCACGCCGAGCACGATGATGACCATCACCATGACCGACCCGAGGTCGGGCATCAGCATGACGATCAGCATCGGCACGGTGGCCAGGCCGAGGGCCTGCACGACCGTGCGGTGGTCGGGGTACTGCTTGTCGCCGGCGTCGACCCGGGCCGCCAGCAGCATCGCCATGCCCAGGATGATCGTGACCTTCACGAACTCCGAGGGCTGGAGCGAGAAGCCGCCGGGCAGCTTGATCCAGGAGTGGGCGCCGTTGATCGTGGAGCCGAGCGGGGTCAGCACCAGCAGGATCAGCAGCAGCGAGAAGCCGTACAGGACCGGGACGGCCGTGCGCAGGCCGCGGTGGCCGAGCCAAATGGTCCCGGCCATCAGCGCCAGGCCGATGCCGGTGTTGAGCAGGTGCCGGATGAGGAAGAAGTACGGGTCGCCCTGGTTCAGCTCGGTGCGGTTGCGGGTCGCCGAGTAGACGAGGAGCGTGCCGAGCAGCGACAGGGCCAGCGCCGACAGCAGGATCGGCCAGTCGAGGCGCCGTGCCACCGAGTCACGGGCCAGCAGCCGCGTCCAGCCGGAGCGCTCGGGCCCGTAACCGGAGACCTGGAAGCTGTTCACACCGCCGGTCATGCTGACAACCTCCGGCTTCCCCGGCGGCGCCGCCGCCTTCGGGTGTTGCGGTTCTCGGGGGACGGCGGGGCCGACGTGACCGGCTGGAGCGGGTCCGCCGGGGCGTTCGGGTCCTTCGTTTTCGCCTGGCCGTCCTTGGCGGGGTCCTTGGGGACCTTCGGGGAGGCGATGGTGCCGTCCGTCTTGATCTTCGGCAGGGTCTTCTGCGGCGTGGGCAGCAGCGCCTTCTTCGTGTCGATGTCGCCGTCCTCGGAGACGCCGTACAGCGCGTTGTAGATGTTGCGGACGGCGGGGCCCGAGGCGCCGGAGCCGGTACCACCCTGGGAGATCGTCATGACGATCGAGTAGTCCTTGGTGTACGTGGCGAACCAGGAGGTCGTCTGCTTGCCGTAGACCTCCGCCGTACCCGTCTTGGCGTGCATCGGGATCTTGTCCTGCGGCCAGCCGCCGAACCTCCAGGCGGCCGTACCGCGGGTGGCGACTCCCGCGAGGGCTTCGTCTATCCGGTCGCGCGTCTTCTGCGTCATCGGCAGCCTGCCGTGCGACTTGGGCTTGATCGGCGTGACGGTCTTGCCGTCGGCGCTGATGACGGCCTTGCCGACGGAGGGGTTGTAGAGGGTGCCGCCGTTGGAGATGGCCGAGTAGATGGTGGCCATCTGGATGGGTGTGACGAGGGTGTCGCCCTGGCCGATGGAGTAGTTGACGGAGTCACCGGCGCGCATGCGGTTGCCTTCGAGGCAGTTCTCGTAGGCGATCTTCTCGGCGTAGCTGCCGTTGCGCTTGCCCGTGCGGCACCAGGCGTCCTTGTTGGCCTTCCAGTAGCTCAGCTTCCACTGGCGGTCGGGGACGCGGCCGGTGACCTCGTTGGGCAGGTCGATGCCGGTTTCCTTGCCGAGGCCGAACTGGTGGGCGGTCTTGTAGAACCAGTCGTTGGCGTTCTTCTTCGGCTTGGTGCCGCCGTCGCGCTTCCACTCCTCGTGGGAGAGCCGGTAGAAGACCGTGTCGCAGGAGACCTCCAGGGCGCGGCCGAGGCTGATCGGGCCGTACCCCTTGGACTCGAAGTTCTTGAAGACCTGTCCGCCGAGGGAGTACGAGCTGGAGCACTCGTAGGGGCCGTCGAAGGAGTAGCCGGCGTTGATCGCAGCGGCCGTCGGGACGACCTTGAAGATCGAGCCGGGCGCCGACTGGCCCTGGATGGCGCGGTTGAGCAGCGGGTAGTTGGAGCTCTTGCCGGTGAGTCGCGCGTAGTCCTTGGCCGAGATGCCGCCCACCCAGGCGTTCGGATCGTAGGTGGGGTTGGAGGCCATGGCGACGACGCGGCCGGTCTTGGCCTCCATGACCACGACCGCGCCGGAGTCGGCCTTGTAGTTCGTGCCCGTGTTGCGGTCGTTCTGCTTGCGGGCTTCCTTCATCGCCTCGTTCAGCTGGTACTCGGCGATCCGCTGGACCCGGGAGTCGATGCTGGTGACGAGGTTGTCGCCGGGGTGGGCCGGGTCGGCCTCGGCCTGGCCGATGACCCGGCCGAGGTTGTCGACCTCGTAGCGGGTGACGCCCGCCTTGCCGCGCAGTGCCTTGTCGTACTGGCGCTCCAGGCCCGAGCGGCCGACCTGGTCGGAGCGCAGGTAGGGCGAGTTGGTGTTCTGCGCCTTCTTGATCTCCTCGTCGGTGACCGGCGAGAGGTAGCCGAGGACCTGGGCGGTGTTGGCCTTGCCGGGGCTCGGATAGCGGCGCACGGCCTCCGGCTCGGCGGTGATGCCGGGGAAGTCCTCGGCGCGCTCACGGATCTGCAGGGCCTGCTTGGGGGTGGCCTCGTCGGTGATGGGGATGGGCTGGTAGGGCGAGCCGTTCCAGCAGGGCTGGGGCGTCTTGGCGTCGCACAGCCGGACCTTCATCCGGACGTCCTCGGGCGTCATGCCCAGGACCCCGGCCAGCTTGGTGAGGACTTCCTTGCCGTCGTCCTTCATCTTCAGCAGGTCGGTGCGGGAGGCGGAGACCACCAGCCGCGTCTCGTTGTCCGCGATGGCCACGCCGCGCGCGTCCAGGATCGAGCCGCGGACGGCCGGCTGGACGACCTGCTGGACGTGGTTGCCCGACGCCTCCTTGGCGTAGGCGGCGCCCTCACGGATCTGGAGGTACCACAGGCGTCCACCGAGGGTGAACAGGAGGGAGAGGACGAGGACCTGGATGACGACGAGCCGGATCTGGACCCGTGAGTTCCTGCCGGTCTCGGGAATGTTGGTCACTGCGGCTGCCTCCCCCTCTCGGTGTGCGTACGGGTGTGCGGATGCGACGGTGCGTCCGGGCACGGGTGTGCGGATACGAGTGATGAACGACCGGCCCACGAGCCGGCGTTCCTACTGGACCGCCCCGTTCGGGTGAACTTCGTTGCGGTCACAGCCGCTTGACCCCCTTGATGCGCCCGGCGCGCGCCATCCGTGCCCGGGCGGCCTTCACGCGCAGCCCGTTGCGCTGGCTGCCGATCCTCAGGCCGGTGCCGCCGGAGAGCCAGCCGGAGGAGATGTCCGTGGCCTTGGCGGCGGCCGAGGTGGACTCGGCGAGCGGATCGTTGTCGGCGCGCCGGGCCAGCGCCATGATCCCCGGCACGACGAACGGGGCGAGCAGCAGGTCGTACAGGGCGGCCGTGAACAGCAGGCTGCCGAGGCCCACGTGGCGGGCCGCGGTGTCGCCGACGAGGGCTCCCACCCCGGCGTAGAGCAGGGTGGAGCCCACCGCGGCGGCCACCACGACGACCATGGGGGCGGTGGCGGACTTCAGCCGCCCCGACTCGGGTTTCACCAGGCCCGCGAGGTAGCCGATGACGCACAGCACCAGGGCGTAGCGCCCGGCGGCGTGGTCGGCGGGCGGGGCCAGGTCGGCGAGCAGACCCGCCCCGAAGCCGACGAGGGCGCCGCCCACGTGCCCGTACACCAGCGCGAGGCCGAGCACGGTGAGCAGCAGCAGGTCGGGCACGGCGCCCGGCAGGTGAAGGCGGGCGAGGACGCTCACCTGGATCACCAGGGCGACGACGACCAGGGCGGAGGAGAGCAGGATCCGGTTGACGCGCATGGGGTGACAGCTCCTACTGCTCTTGCTGGTTCTGGCCGTCCACGGGTGCCTCGGGGGACGGCGTCACGGTCACCGTCACCGTCGGCCTGGGGGTCGGCTTGGGCTTGGGCGGGAGCACCGTGTCACGCGGGTCCTTCTTCGGGGCCTCGACGACGACACCGACGATGTCGAGCTTGGTGAAACCGACGTACGGCGTGACGTACAGCGTGCGGGTCAGGCCGCCGCCGGAGGGGTCCACGCGGGACACCACGCCGACCGGCACGCCGGGCACGAACGGCCGGTCGGCCTGGGAGCCGAAGGTGACCAGGCGGTCGCCCTTCTTCACCTCGGCCTTGCCGTTGAGGAGTTCGACGCGCAGCGGGCGGTCGCCCTGCCCGGAGGCGAAGCCGAGCTCGTCGCCGGACTCCATGCGGGTACCGACGGTGAAGTCGGGGTCGCTGGCCAGCAGGACCGTCGCGGTGTTGGGGCCGACGGTGGTGACGCGGCCGACGAGCCCCTCGCCGTTCAGGACGGTCATGTCGCGCTTGATGCCGTCCTTGGCGCCCACGTCGACGGTGATGGTCCAGGAGAAGCCCTGCGCGGCTCCGATGGCGATGACCTGGGCGCCCTTGATGCCGTACTGGCCCTGACCGGCGATCTTCAGCATCTTGTCGAGCTGCTTGAGGCGGCTGCGGCTGCGGTCGTCGCTGCCGAGGCGGGCCTTCAGGGCCGCGTTCTCCTCTTCCAGCGCGGCGAGCCGGTCGTGCCGGTCACCGGAGTCGCGGATGGCGGAGACCGCGTTGCCGACCGGGTCGACCGCGGCGGAGACGCCGCTCTCGATCGGGCCGAAGACCGTCGCCGCGCCCTGCCGGGCGCCGTCGACGGGCGAGTCCTCCCCACCGCGGATGTCCACCGTGATCAACGCGAACGCGACGGCGATCAGCAGCACCAGGAGCAGCCGGCTCTCTCGTGTGTCCCTCACGTGCGGCGGCCGTGCCTTCCTCATAGGAATTCGGGAAGCCCCAGGGAATCCCGAGGGGCTGCTTTGTGGGAGCTTATGCATCAATATCAACGATCCGCCGCACGAGAGGAGATCGTCCCGTACGGCGGAATCGAAGAGTTATGTCATCTGCGCGGCTGGGCGTCCAGCACCTGCTGGAGCGCCTCGAACTCCTCGACGCACTTCCCGGATCCGAGCGCCACACTGTCCAGCGGGTCCTCGGCGATGTGGATCGGCATGCCGGTCTCCCGGCGCAGCCGCTCGTCGAGACCGCGCAGCAGCGCTCCGCCACCGGTCAGAACGATTCCCCGGTCCATGATGTCGCCGGACAGCTCCGGCGGACACTTGTCGAGGGTCGTCTTGACGGCGTCGACGATCGCGTTGACCGGTTCCTCGATCGCCTTGCGGACTTCGGCCGCGGAGATGACCACGGTCTTGGGCAGTCCGGAGACGAGGTCCCGGCCGCGGATTTCGGTGTGCTCGTCGGAATCGAGGTCGTACGCCGAACCGATCGTGATCTTGATCTGCTCGGCCGTGCGCTCACCCAGCAGGAGCGAGTACTCCTTCTTGATGTGCTGGATGATCGCGTTGTCCAGTTCGTCGCCCGCGACCCGGATGGACTGGGCGGTGACGATGCCGCCGAGGGAGATGACCGCGACCTCCGTGGTGCCGCCGCCGATGTCGACCACCATGTTGCCCGTGGCCTCGTGGACCGGCAGGCCGGAGCCGATGGCAGCGGCCATGGGCTCCTCAATGATGTGCACCTGACGGGCGCCGGCCTGGGACGACGCCTCGATGACGGCGCGGCGCTCGACGCCCGTGATGCCCGAGGGCACACAGACGACGACCCGCGGACGAGCCAGATACCGCCGCTTGTGGATCTTCAGGATGAAGTAGCGCAGCATCCGCTCGGTGATCTCGAAGTCGGCGATCACGCCGTCCTTCAGCGGCCGCACGGCAACGATGTTGCCGGGGGTCCGCCCGATCATCTTCTTCGCTTCGGCACCGACCGCGAGGATGCCACCGGTGTTGGTGTTGATCGCGACGACGGACGGCTCGTTGAGTACGATCCCGCGACCCCTGACGTACACCAGCGTGTTGGCGGTCCCGAGGTCGACAGCCATGTCACGGCCGATGAACGACATTGAGTTCCCCATCAGGATTCGTCTGGCCTTCCCAGGAGCTTTTGAGGGCTTTTCAGGTAGGCAAAGGTGGGTGCTGTGACGTGAAGGCTTCCATCGTAGACGCGCCTTCGCGAACACTGCGGGAGGGTCTCCGCCATTGTCAGCAGATGCCGTCCGCATTCGCTTCTGGAGACGGGCGTTCGGGGCCCATCGTTCCCTCGATCGCCACGCATATGCCGCAAAGTCCGGGGGCCCGCCCCCAGACTCTGCCGTATGTGCTGGTGAGGTGCGGACGCTACGACCGGCCGGGGAAGAAAATCTTCACCTCGCGCTCGGCGGACTCCTCGGAGTCGGAGGCGTGGATCAGGTTCTCCCGGACGATGACGCCGTAGTCACCGCGGATGGATCCGGGGGCGGCGGCGATCGGGTCGGTCGGGCCGGCGAGCGCGCGCAGCCCCTCGATGACCCGCTCGCCCTCGACGATCAGCGCCACGACGGGCCCGGACGCCATGAACTGAACCAGCGGCTCGTAGAAGGGCTTGCCCTTGTGCTCGCCGTAGTGCTGCTCCAGCGTGTCCTGGTCCAGGGTGCGCAGCTCCAGCGCGGTGATCTGCCAGCCCGCCTTGCGCTCGATGCGGCTGATGATCTCGCCGGTCAGGCCACGACGGACGGCGTCGGGCTTGAGGAGGACGAGGGTGCGCTGGCTCACGACGGGCTCCTTAGAAGGTGAAGGTCTTGCGGTGGGACGAGATTACCCGGCGTGTCGGCGCGCCTTTTACGCAGCGTCAGGTGTGGACGAGCTCGCCCGGTCCGCGAATCTCGCCTTCGCCTCGTCCACCTTCCGCCCGTAGTGGACGGACGCCCACCACAGGGCCGCGAAGATCGCGCCCAGGAAGTACATGGTCGGCACGATGAACCCCGACGCGATGAGCGCGATCTGCAGCGCCCAGCCGAGGGCGACCCCGCCCGGGCGCGTCACCAGGCCGCACAGCACCAGGCACAGGAACATGGCGATGCCGCTGACCGTCCACACGGTCGCCATGGACAGGTCCGGGTCCTTCATGGCGACCAGACCGGCGAACCCGATGACGAAGAACTCGCCGATCAGCGTCGAAGAACAGAGTGTGCGCACGGGACTCAGCCCCTCCCCAGGAGCAGTCGGGCCTCGCCGACGGTGATGACGGAACCGGTGACGAGCACACCGCCGCCGGAGAACTCGCCCTCCTCCTCGGCCAGCGTGATGGCCGCCTCCAGGGCGTCCGGCAGCCGCGGCTCCACCTGGACGCGCTCCTCGCCGAACACCTCCACGGCGATACCGGCGAGCTCGTCGGCGTCCATGGCACGGTGGCTGGAGTTCTGCGTGACCACGACCTCGGCGAACACCGGCTCGAAGGCCTCCAGCAGCTCCCGCACGTTCTTGTCGGCGCTCGCGCCGACCACCCCGATGAGGCGGCTGAACTGGAACGCCTCCCCGATCGCCGCGGCCGCCGCCCGGGCACCCGCCGGGTTGTGGGCGGCGTCCAGCACGACCGTCGGCGAACGGCGCACGACCTCCAGCCTGCCGGGCGAGGCCACGGCGGCGAAGGCCTTGCGGACGGTGTCCAGGTCCAGCGCGTCGGCCCGCTGCGCGCCGACACCGAAGAACGCCTCGACGGCGGCGAGCGCGACGGCCGCGTTGTGCGCCTGGTGTGCGCCGTGCAGCGGCAGGTACACCTCGGGGTACTCGCCGCCGAGCCCGCGCAGCGTCACCAGCTGCCCGCCGACGGCGACCTGCCGATCGACGACGCCGAACTCCAGCCCCTCCCGGGCCACGGTCGCGTCGACCTCGACGGCCTTCTTCAGCAGCACCTGCGCCGCGTCGACCGGCTGCTGCGCCATGATGACCGTCGCACCCTGCTTGATGATGCCGGCCTTCTCCGTGGCGATCTCGGCGTGCGTGGTGCCGAGCCGGTCGGTGTGGTCGAGGTCTATGGGCGTGACCACGGCGACGTCCCCGTCGATCACGTTCGTGGCGTCCCAGGAGCCGCCCATGCCGACCTCGACGACGGCCACATCGGCGGGAGCGTCGGCGAACGCCGCGTACGCCATGCCGGTGAGCACCTCGAAGAACGACAGCCGGTACTCCTGCGCGGCGTCGACCATCTCCACGTACGGCTTGATGTCCTGGTACGTCTCGATGAAGCGCTCGGGCGCGATGGGGGCGCCGTCGAGGCTGATGCGCTCGGTGATCGACTGCACGTGCGGAGAGGTGTAGCGGCCGGTGCGCAGCTCGAAGGCGCCGAGCAGGGCCTCGATCATGCGGGCCGTGGAGGTCTTGCCGTTGGTCCCCGTGATGTGGATCGACGGGTACGACCGCTGCGGCTCCCCCAGGACGTCCATCAGCGCGGCGATACGGCTGACGGAGGGCTCCAGCTTGGTCTCGCCCCACCGGGTGGCGAGCTCGGTCTCGACCTCGCGCAGGGCCCTGTCGACCTCGGGGTCGGCGGGGCGCGTCGGGATGTCGGCGTCGGGCGGGCCGCCCTGGGTGCGCAGGGTTCGGCTGCCGGCTTCGATGACGGCGAGGTCGGGGTCGCGGGTGGTTTCCTCCGCGATGATCTCGTCGAAGCTGTCGAGGGGGTCGGGCTGGTCGTCGGCGTTGTGGTCTGGAGGGAGCTCGCTCACGGGGCCCAGTCTACGGAGACCGACTGACATTGTTTGCGGTGGCTTGTGACCGTGAGCGGCTGCGGGCCGGTGGGGGCTCGTCGTGCAGTTCCCGCGCCCCTGGGGGCGTGTCCCTCGGGTATGGACGAGACCCCCGGGCCTGACGGCTCCGGGGGCCTCACCTCATGCGTGTCCCTACGCCTGCGGCAGGCGCCCCAGCTGGGACTGGATGCGGGTGATGTCGTCCTCGGCCTTGGTCAGGCGGGTGCGGATCTTGTCGACGACGTGGTCGGGGGCCTTCGCCAGGAACGCCTCGTTGCCGAGCTTGGCGTTGGCCTGGGCCTTCTCCTTCTCGGCCGCGGCGAGGTCCTTGGCCAGGCGCTTGCGCTCCGCCGCCACGTCGATCGTGCCGGAGAGGTCGAGGGCGACCTCGGCACCGGCGACCGGGAGGGTCGCCGTGGCGGTGAAGGACTCGCCCTCCGGCTGGAGGCGGAGCAGCTGGCGGATGGCGGCCTCGTGCGGCGCGAACCGGGTGCCGTCCAGGGTGAGGCGGGCCGGGACCCGCTGGCCGGGCTGGAGGCCCTGGTCGGCGCGGAAGCGGCGGACCTCGGTGATGACCGACTGGAGGGACTCGATCTCGCGCTCGGCGTCGGCGTCCCGGAAGCCGCTGTCCGTCGGCCACTCGGCGATGACGACGGACTCGCCGCCGGTGAGCGTGGTCCACAGGGTTTCGGTGACGAACGGGACCACCGGGTGCAGCAGCTTCAGCGTGACGTCGAGGACCTCACCGAGGACCCGCTTGGAGACCTCGGCCGCCTCGCCGCCCGCCTGGAACGTCGTCTTGGACAGCTCGACGTACCAGTCGAAGACCTCGTCCCACGCGAAGTGGAACAGGGCGTCCGACAGCTTCGCGAACTGGTAGTCCTCGTAGAACGCGTCGACCTCGGCGACGACCGAGTTGAGGCGGGAGAGGATCCAGCGGTCGGTCGACGACAGCTTCGAGGCGTCCGGCAGCGGACCCTCGATCGTCGCACCGTTCATCATCGCGAAGCGGGTGGCGTTCCAGATCTTGTTGGCGAAGTTGCGGGAGCCCTGGACCCAGTCCTCGCCGATCGGGACGTCGACGCCCGGGTTGGCGCCACGGGCGAGGGTGAAGCGCAGGGCGTCGCTGCCGTACTTGTCCATCCAGTCCAGCGGGTTGACCGCGTTGCCGAAGGACTTCGACATCTTCTTGCCGAACTGGTCGCGGACCATGCCGTGCAGGGCGATGGTGTGGAACGGCGGGGTGCCGTCCATCGCGTACAGGCCGAACAACATCATCCGGGCGACCCAGAAGAAGAGGATGTCGTAGCCGGTGACGAGGACCGAGTTCGGGTAGAACTTCGCGAGCGACGCGGTCTGTTCGGGCCAGCCGAGCGTGGAGAACGGCCACAGGCCGGAGGAGAACCAGGTGTCGAGGACGTCGGTGTCCTGACGCCAGCCCTCGGCCTCGGTCCCGGGCGCCTCCTCGTCGGGGCCGACGCAGACGACCTCGCCGTTCGGGCCATACCAGACCGGGATGCGGTGACCCCACCACAACTGCCGCGAGATGCACCAGTCGTGGAGGTTGTCGACCCAGTCGAAGTAGCGCTTCTCCATCTCCTGCGGGTGGATCTTGACCTTGCCGTCGCGGACGGCGTCACCGGCCGCCTTGGCGAGCGGGCCGACCTTGACCCACCACTGCATCGACAGGCGCGGCTCGATGGTGGTCTTGCAGCGCGAGCAGTGGCCGACGGAGTGGACGTACGGCCGCTTCTCCGCGACGATCCGGCCCTCGGCGCGCAGTGCTGCGACGATCGCCGAGCGGGCCTCCAGCCGGTCCAGGCCCTGGAAGGGACCGTGGGCGGTGATCACGGCGTGCTCGTCCATGATCGTCAGGGCCGGGAGGTCGTGGCGCTGGCCGATCTCGAAGTCGTTCGGGTCGTGCGCCGGGGTGACCTTGACGGCACCGGTGCCGAACTCGGGGTCGACGTGCTCGTCCGCGACGACCGGGATGGAGCGGTCGGTCAGCGGCAGCTTGACCTGCTTGCCGACCAGGTGCTTGTAGCGCTCGTCCTCGGGGTGGACGGCGACGGCCGTGTCACCGAGCATCGTCTCGGCGCGGGTGGTGGCGACGACGATGGTGTCGTCCCCGTCGCCGTACTTCATGGAGACGAGCTCGCCGTCGTCGTCCTGGTACTCGACCTCGATGTCCGAGATGGCCGTCAGACAGCGGGGGCACCAGTTGATGATGCGCTCGGCGCGGTAGATGAGTTCGTCGTCGTAGAGGCGCTTGAAGATGGTCTGGACGGCCTGGGACAGGCCCTCGTCCATCGTGAAGCGCTCGCGCGACCAGGCGACACCGTCGCCCAACCGCCGCATCTGGCCGCTGATCTGCCCGCCGGACTCGCCCTTCCACTGCCAGACGCGCTCGACGAAGGTCTCACGGCCCAGGTCGTGGCGGGACTTGCCCTCCTTGGCGAGCTCCCGCTCGACGACGTTCTGCGTGGCGATGCCGGCGTGGTCCATGCCGGGCTGCCACAGCGTCTCGTAACCCTGCATGCGCTTGCGGCGGGTCAGGGCGTCGATGAGCGTGTGCTCGAAGGCGTGCCCGAGGTGCAGGCTGCCCGTGACGTTCGGCGGCGGGATGACGATGGTGTACGGCGGCTTCTCGCTCTTCTCGTCCGCCTCGAAGTAACCCCGCTCTACCCAGCGCTCGTACAGCGGCCCCTCTACGTCGGCCGGCGCGTACTGGGTCGGCAGGTCGGTGCTGGGCGCTGGTGGCTGCTGCTGAGCGTTCTCGGTCACGGGGGTCAGTTTAGAGGTGTCACCGGCCCGTACCGAAACGCGTTTGCTTCGTAACGACCGGGGCCCCGATGCCATGCACACGGCGGGTCTGCGCCAGGATGTCCGGAACACACAAGCATCTGGAGGGGAACCCAGACCATGAGTTACAACCAGCCGGGCCCGTACGGCGGGCAGCCCCAGCAGCCCGGTCCGTACGGTCAGCCGGGCCCGTACGGCCAGCCGCCGCAGGCGCCCCAGCCCGGCTACGGCTATCCGCAGCAGGCCCCTCCGCCCCAGCCC
Organism: Streptomyces tibetensis; assembly: GCF_040647715.1. Lineage (GTDB taxonomy): Bacteria > Actinomycetota > Actinomycetes > Streptomycetales > Streptomycetaceae > Streptomyces > Streptomyces tibetensis_A. Next base: position 533,172 of record NZ_JBEZCR010000001.1, read on the forward strand.
GGTTACGGCTACCCGCAGCAGCCCCCGCAGGGCGTCCCGCCCCAGCAGGCTCCTTACGGCCAGCAGCCCCCGTACGGCCAGCAGCCGCAGCCGCCCTACGGCCAGGCCCCTTACGGCGTCCCCCAGCCTCCGGCCCCGGGCGGCGGCAAGAAGAAGACCGGCATCATCATCGGCGCGGTCGCGGTCGTGGCGGCGATCGGCGTGGGCGCGTACTTCGTCATCGGCGGGGGCGGCGGCGCGGGCGCCCTGGAGGACGACGGGCCGCACAAGCTGGCGACGCCGGCGAAGGTGCTGAGCGAGTACAAGCGCAGCACGAAGGACGGAGCGACCGCCGGCGCGGAAACGACGGCGGAGCTGGAGAAGAGCGGCGTCAAGAACGCCAAGTCCGCGACCGGCCTCTACTCCACGGTGGACCTGGGCGACTACGACCCGAACGATCCGGCGTCCGTGGCGAAGATGGCAACGGCCAAGACTCTCTCGGTGGCCGGCGCCTACGGTGAGATCTCCGACCCAGAGGCGACGCTGGACCTGTTCTTCGCCAACTTCAAGAAGTCGGCGGACAAGGAGTCCGCCACCGGATCCGGCAAGCCCGAGCTGGTCGGCGAGCCCGAGGCCGCGGACCTGGACGGCGCGGTCATGAAGTGCCAGTCGGTCAAGGGGCAGGACCAGGTGACCAAGAAAGACAAAACCAACTGGTTCTGCGCGTGGGCCGACTACAGCACCATCGCCATCGTGTCGCCGGGTGACGCGGCACAGGGCGTCACCAAGGACGTCGCGATCGACCTCACCACCAAGATCCGCCCGGAGATCCGCGTCAAGGCCTGACGACGGACGAAGGCACAAAGGGAAGGGCCCCGGTCGACGACCGGGGCCCTTCCCTTTACGTCTGTGTCACGCCGTCTTCTGCTCGCCCGGCCCCCGCCCCCGCGCGTCCCGCGGGATCAGCGTCGGGTTGACGTTCGACTGGACGACGTCCGCCGTGATGACGACCCGGGCCACGTCCTTGCGGGACGGGACCTCGTACATCACGCCCTGGAGGACTTCCTCCATGATGGCGCGCAGGCCGCGCGCGCCGGTCTGGCGGAGGATGGCCTGGTCGGCGATCGCCTCGAGGGCCTCGCGCTCGAAGTCCAGCTCCACGCCGTCGAGTTCGAAGAGGCGCTCGTACTGCTTGACGAGCGCGTTGCGCGGCTCGACGAGGATCTGGAGCAGGGCCTCGCGGTCGAGGTTGTGGACCGAGGTGATGACCGGGAGACGGCCGATGAACTCGGGGATCATGCCGAACTTGACCAGGTCCTCCGGCATGACCTCCTGGAACTGGTCCTTGGACTCCATCTCGCGCTTGGAGCGGATCTGCGCGCCGAAGCCGATGCCCTTGGCGCCGGCGCGGGACTCGATGATCTTCTCCAGCCCGGCGAAGGCACCGCCCACGATGAACAGCACGTTCGTCGTGTCGATCTGGATGAACTCCTGGTGGGGGTGCTTGCGGCCGCCCTGCGGCGGGACCGAGGCGGTGGTGCCCTCCAGGATCTTCAGCAGGGCCTGCTGGACACCCTCGCCCGAGACGTCGCGCGTGATGGAGGGGTTTTCACTCTTCCTCGCGACCTTGTCGATCTCGTCGATGTAGATGATCCCGGTCTCGGCCTTCTTGACGTCGTAGTCGGCCGCCTGGATCAGCTTGAGCAGGATGTTCTCGACGTCCTCGCCGACGTAACCGGCCTCCGTGAGGGCCGTGGCGTCGGCGATCGCGAAGGGGACGTTCAGCATGCGCGCGAGGGTCTGCGCGAGGAGGGTCTTGCCGGAGCCCGTGGGGCCGAGGAGCAGGATGTTGGACTTCGCCAACTCGATGGCGTCGTCCCGGCCGTTCGCCCCGCCGTTCTCGCCGGCCTGGACGCGCTTGTAGTGGTTGTACACCGCTACGGAGAGGGCCTTCTTGGCGGCCTCCTGGCCGACCACGTAGCCCTCGAGGAACTCGTAGATCTCGCGCGGCTTCGGGAGTTCCTCCCAGCGGACCTCACTGGTCTCCGCGAGCTCTTCCTCGATGATCTCGTTGCAGAGGTCGATGCACTCGTCGCAGATGTACACACCGGGCCCTGCGATGAGCTTCTTGACCTGCTTCTGGCTCTTGCCGCAGAACGAGCACTTGAGCAGATCGCCGCCGTCACCGATGCGTGCCACGGTGTGCTTCCCCTTCGCCTGGGAGACTCCTGGACGCGACGTCCAGCGGACTCCTGGTGCTGCCTTATGTCCGACGGTACCTTGCCGGGCCCCCCGTTCGGGCCCCCCTTGGCGCGGTTCGCTTTGACGTGAACCGAGCCAAACCGTGCCAAGGGGCGGCAGACGTTACAGCCTCTCGCCTCAACGCAGGCTCGAGTTGTCCATCTTCCGGGTGGTGATGATCTGGTCGATCAGGCCGTAGCTCAGCGCGTCCTCGGCCGTGAGGATCTTGTCGCGCTCGATGTCCTCGCGGATCTTCTCGACCGGCGTGGTGGAGTGCTTGGCCAGCATCTCCTCCAGCTGCGAGCGCATCCGCAGGATCTCGTTCGCGGCGATCTCCAGGTCGGAGACCTGACCGCGGCCGGTCTCGCTGTACGGCTGGTGGATCAGCACGCGCGCGTTCGGCAGGGCCATGCGCTTGCCTGGCGTACCGGCGGCCAGCAGGACGGCGGCGGCGGAGGCGGCCTGGCCCATGCAGACCGTCTGGATGTCCGGCTTCACGTACTGCATCGTGTCGTAGATGGCCGTGAGCGCCGTGAAGGAGCCGCCGGGGCTGTTGATGTAGACCGAGATGTCACGGTCGGGGTCCATCGACTCCAGGCACAGCAGCTGGGCCATGACGTCGTTGGCGGAGGCGTCGTCGATCTGGACGCCGAGGAAGATCACGCGCTCCTCGAAGAGCTTCGCGTACGGGTCGTACTCGCGAATGCCCTGGGAGGTGCGCTCGACGAAGCGGGGGATGACGTAGCGGGACTCGGCCTCCGGGCCGGTGTAGCGGCCCTGCGAGGCGCTCATGTCCTGCACGGCGTGCATACGGTCGTAGATCCCGCTGCCGGGGAACTGGTTCACGGTGTCTCCTGAAAAGGGCTGAGGCGGTCGGCTGGGGCTGTCTGGGGTCGCTGGGGCCCGGGAGGGCTCCGTGGGCCTCACGGGGCGCCACAGGCCCCGTGGGGACCGCTCAGGCCCCGGTGCCGCCGCCGCCCGGCATACCGGCGGCCGTGGGAATCACGTCGTCGATGAGGCCGTACTCCTTGGCCTCGAAGGCGTCGAACCAACGGTCGCGGTCCGAGTCGCGGGTGATCTGCTCGACCGACTGCCCCGTGTGCTGGGACGTGAGCTCGGCCATGCGCTTCTTGGTGTGCAGCAGCCGCTCGGCGTGGATCTTGATGTCCGAGGCCGAGCCGGCGAGGCCGGCGGAGGGCTGGTGGATCAGGATCTCGGCGTTGGGCAGCGCGAAGCGCTTGCCGGGCGTGCCGGCGCTGAGCAGGAACTGACCCATCGAGGCCGCGAGGCCCATGGCGATGGTCACCACGTCGTTCTTGATGTACTGCATCGTGTCGTAGATCGCCATGCCGGCCGTGATCGAACCGCCCGGGCTGTTGATGTACATGTAGATGTCCTTGTCCGGGTCGGCGGCAAGGAGCAGCAGCTGTGCGGTGATCTTGTTCGCGATGTCGTCGTCGACCGGCTGGCCGAGGAAGATGATCCGTTCGTTGAGCAGCCGGTTGTAGACATGGTCGCCGAGACCGCCACCGATAGAGGGCTCGCCGGCGGCTGAGGGCATCAGATTCGTCACGTATCCACCTGCTCGTCTTACGACGGCGCCGGGCCGTCTCACGTTTCCCTAGGGGCCTAGGAGCCGTTCGGGGACTCCACTGCCCTCGTATTCATGGACCCTAACGCGCGGGTCCCTTCGGGGAATCCCGGAGATGGGAGTGTTCGCCGGGGGCGTAGCGCTGCGCGGCAGGGCCGGGGTGTTTCGGGCCGTGGGCGGCTGCAGGGGCGTGGGGGCTTGTCGCGCAGTTCCCCGGGCCCCTGGGGTGCGCTGCCGTCCTGGGTGACAGGAAGGCCCCGGGGTGTGACACCCCGGGGCCTTCCTCACGAACTCACGGCGACCGGGGCTCAGCCCTCGGTCTTCTCCTCGGCGGACTCGGCCGGGGTCTCCTCGGCGGAGGCCTCGGTGGTGTCCTCGTCCTCTTCGTCGTCGAGGTCGATGACCTCGCCGTTGGTGTCCTTGACCGTGGCCTTCTCGACCACGACGGCCAGGGCCTTGCCGCGGGCGACCTCGCCGACCAGGAGCGGAACCTGGCCGCCCTCGACGACCGCCTGGGCGAACTGGTCGGGCGACATGCCGGAGGAGGCCGCACGCCGCATGAGGTGCTCGGTGAGCTCCTCCTGGTTGACGTTCAGCTTCTCCTGCTTGACGAGCTCGTCGAGGACGAACTGGGTCTTGATGCCCTTGACCGCGGCCTCACGGGTCTCGGTCTCGAACTCCTCCTCGCTCTTGCCCTGGATCTCCAGGTACTTCGCGAGGTCGAGGCCCATCTGGCCGAGCTGGTGGTGCTCCAGGTTGTGCTTGCGGGTGTTGACCTCGTCCTCGAGCAGCTTCTCGGGGACGGGGACCTCGACCAGCTCGAGCAGCTTCTCCAGGACGCGCTCCTGGGCCTGCGTGGCCTGGTCGTACTGCTTCATGTTCTCGAGGCGCTTGCGGCTGTCCGCACGCAGCTCCTCGATGGTGTCGAACTCGGAGGCGAGCTGCGCGAACTCGTCGTCCAGCTCGGGCAGTTCACGCTTGGCGACCTGGGTGACCTTGACGGTGACCTCGGCCTCCTTGCCGGCGGCCGAGCCGCCCTTCAGCTCGGAGGTGAAGGTGGCCTCGCCACCGGCCTCCAGGCCCTTCACGGCGTCGTCGATGCCGTCCAGCAGCTCGCCGGAGCCGATGGTGTAGGAGACGCCGTCGGCGACGCCGTCCTCCAGGACCTCGCCGTCGACCTTGGCCTGCAGGTCGATCGTCACGACGTCGCCGTCCTCGGCGGCACGCTCGACCGGGGCGGTGGAGGCGAAGCGCTCGCGCAGCTCCTCGACGGCCTTGTCGACGTCCTCGTCGGTGACCTCGACCGCGTCGACCTCGACCTCGATGCCGGAGAAGTCCGGGATCTCGATCGACGGACGGATGTCGACCTCGGCGGTGAAGTTCAGCGTCTCGCCGTCCTTCAGCTCCGTGATGTCGACCTCGGGCTGGCCCAGCACGCTGAGCTCGGCCTCGTTGACCGCGTCGGTGTAGAACTTCGGAAGCGCGTCGTTGACCGCCTCCTCCAGAACCGCACCGCGGCCGAACCGCTGGTCGATGACCCGGGCCGGGACCTTGCCCTTGCGGAAGCCCTTCACCGTGACCTGCTGGTTGATCTTCTTGTACGCCGCGTCGAGGCTGTCCTTGAGCTCCTCGAAGGGCACCTCGACAGTGAGCCGAACCCGAGTCGGGTTCAGGGTCTCCACGGCGCTCTTCACGGTTCGGTCTCCTTGTGGCTGACTTCTTGGTTTCTGCCGGGGCCAGAACGGCCCGGCGGATTTCGCCGCCCGGAGGACTTCAGACGATGAGACACACGGGCGTGCAGCTTGCATAGTAACGGCAGCGACTACAGCGCCCAAAAGGCGATCACATGAGTGATCCGATGGGCGATCACGCGAGGTGATCGGTGGCTGGTCGGGGTGGCGGGATTTGAACCCACGGCCTTCCGCTCCCAAAGCGGACGCGCTACCAAGCTGCGCCACACCCCGTCTGGTGCGACACGTAGGGTACATGCCGACGAGCGGTGTGGCCGCCGCATTTCCACCGCATCTCCGCCTCGCCGGCCCCGGCCGGAATGCGGTGTGCGGCCGGAGGGTCCGACCCGCTACGATGCATTCTGTGCCGCGGTCGCCCGACCTGCGGCGCGTGCTGTGCGGGCGTAGCTCAATGGTAGAGCCCTAGTCTTCCAAACTAGCTACGCGGGTTCGATTCCCGTCGCCCGCTCTCCATGGCTCAGGGCCAGGTCGGAGGATCATTCCTCCGCCTGGCCCTGAGTGTTTCCGGGGGCTGCTGGATCAGCGCGACCCGGCGGGTGCTGTGGCCCCTGTGCGTCATCGGTCTTCGTCGTCCGACGATGAGCCCCGTCGTACGGAGAACACCAGGACCCCGGCCAGCGCGAGGATGATCAGGACCGCGACCACCCCCCAGATCCCGGACACCCAACCCGCGCCGGTGTCCCGCTTGAGGGGCGAGAGGCCACCGGGTCCCACAGCGAGGAACCAACGCCCCGCATCCTCCAGATTCATGGGCGAAGCGTATGGCCGCCCATGGTCTGCCGCTACGGAGGGGGCGCGGCCCCTCCCTGCCGGGGGCTTTCGTCCGTCCGGGGGACCGTGGGCCTTGTCCGGGGCGCTCCGGATACCTCGTGCCGGTAGAGGGGCCACTATGGGGCTCAAGCAGGAGGCCCGCACCACCGAACGGGCTTGGCGGCGTGATCGGTGGGGCGGGCACCGAGTACCAGGAGGTACCGCTATGAGTGTGGTTCCCACCCGCTCTGTACTGTCAATCGCTCGCCCGAGGGACTGGGCGGCCCTGCTCGTCGTCATCGTGATCGTCTACGCCCCGGCGACACAGATCCAGGACATCCTGACCAGTCTGATCGCTCTGTCCGGGGTGCTCGTCTCGGGCTCGGCGGTGAGGGCCGTGTCGGCGCGGCATCCGCAGACGGCCGCCTGAGGTTCCCGTCGCCCGCCCCCCGTGGCTCGGGCCCGGTTCTCCGGAACCGGGCCCGAGGTGTTTCCCGGCACGGAGGAGGCCCGCGCGTTTCCGTTTCTCCGACGCGCTCGGATGCCCCGGCGCGTTCCCGGCTCAGAGGTCGCGTACGTCCACCGTGTAGACGGAGCGGATGCCATAGGGGACGTACAGGGCGTCGCCGACGAGCAGGGGCGACGCCCCGGAGGTGACGAGCATGCTGTCGGCCCGGCCACCGTCGTCGCGGCCGTCCCGGGTGTCCTCGACCTTGCCGCTGCGCGCGTTCAGCGCGGCCAGGCGGCCGCTGGGCGACGCGAAGTACACGCGGGTGGCCGAAGCCGTCGGCGGCCCCTGCCGCTCCAGGGTGGAGTTGGATTCCCACCGCGTGCGCCCGGTGAGCGGCGCGACGGCGCGGACGCCGCCGCTGCTGCGTGTGAAGTAGACGGTGCCGCGGGCCAGGTACGCCCTCGACCCCTCCGGCCGGGGCTTCGCCAGTCGGCGCACGGTGAGCTGGTGCGAGGCGACATCGATCAGCACGAGGCCTCGGGCCGTGGAGTAGCCGTCCGCGAGCACCAGACGTCCCCCGTGCCGGCCGAGCAGTTGCAGGGCGCCCTCGCCCTCGACGGTCCAGCTGGCCTTTCCGGTGGCCGGATCGAGCTGCGCGACGGTGGTCTCGGCGGCTTTCCCGCCGTCCGCCCTCGTGGTGCAGAGCAGGTAGGCGCGGTCGGCCGCCGCGTCCAGGACGCAGTCGCCGCCGTTTCGCGGCTCCGGCTGCCGCCAGCTCACCTCGCCCGTCTCGGCGTCCAGCAGGGCGTACTGGTCGCCCTGCGGCCCGTAGAAGGTGACGACGCCCTCGGGCACGGCCGTGGCAGCGCCCTGGGGTCGTTCGGGGGCTCTCGCCATCTCGCCGCTGCCGGTGGGGGTCCGCCATAGTTCCTTGCCGGAGTCGGCGGCCAGGGCGTAGACGGTGTAGCCGGACCCCACACCGCTCGTGCCCTCCCCGTCCTCGGACCCGTAGGCGTAGACACGGCCGTCGCCGGTGCCGATGAGTGCGCCCTCGTCGCCGGAGGCGCCGTCGGGGGTGGGGTCGACGGGGCGGCTCCAGGTGTTGCGGCCGTCGGCGAGACCGAAGCGGGTCGCCATGAGGTCGGAGCCGGCGCAGACGAGGGAGGCGCCGACGACGGAGCAGCCCTTGAAGGGGGTGTCCGTCCCGGCCAGGCCGCCCTCGCTGCCCGCGGGGGCCTTCGCGGTGGCGACCCACGGTTTCCAGCTTGCGGGGAGGTCGGCCACGCCCTTGGGAGGGTCGGCCACCTCGGCGGCGGACGAGGGCGGGCGGTCGTGGTCGCGGATCAGGGTGAGGGTGGTGGTGACGATCGCGGCGAGTGCGACGGCCGCGGCGGCCGAGATCAGCAGCAGTCCGTGCCGACGGCGGCTGCGGGTGCGCCCGGGCGACCGGGTCCCGGCTCCGAGCGGCCGTGCCCCGGGTCCGGGCGACCGTGTCCCGACTCCGGGCGACCGTGCCCCGGGTCCGGGCGGTACATCGGTCGCTGCGTGGTCCAGCCCTCCGTCCGCCGCGTCGTCCGCTCCGTCGTCCGCTCCGTCGTCCGTTTCGGCGGGCAGGGCGTGGGACGTCGTGCCCCGCTCGGTGCGGGCCGCGTCGGGCCGGGCCGTGCCGGCCGGCTCGGTCGGCCGCGCGCCCGGCCATGGACGCACGGGGCGGGGTGCCCCGGGGCCGGGCACGGTGAGCGTTCCGGGCGCGGCGCCTTCACGGAGCAGCGCGAAGAGTTCGTCCGCGGCGGGGCGGGACTTCTGGTGCTTCTCGAGGCAGACGCGGATGAAGGGGAGCAGTTCGTCGGGGACACCGGTCAGGTCCGGTTCACCCTCGACGACGCGCAGGGCCGTCTCGTACGGGCTCGGGCTGTCGAAGGGGCCGCGGCAGGTGGCGGCGTAGGTGAGGACCGAGCCGAGGGAGAACATGTCGGCTGCGGGGCCGACTTCCTGCGGGGAGGCGAACTGCTCCGGGGACATGAAGGGCGGGGTTCCCATGACGCGGCCGGTCTGGGTGAGGGCGTCCGAGGCGGCGAACTCGGCGGCGCGGGAGATGCCGAAGTCGATGACGCGGGGGCCGTCCTCGGCGAGCATCACGTTGGCCGGCGGCGGCCGGAGGCCGAGCGGGCCAGGTAGACCACGCCCATGCCACCGGAGCCGAGGCGGTCCTCGATCTGGTAGCCGCCCACCGTTGCCGGGTCGGAATCGCGCAGCGCCATCCCCGTACGTTCCCCCCCGTCACGCACCGTCCTGTGGTCGGGGCGAGCGTAACCGCCCGCGCCCAGGGCGCTCGGCGCGGGGCTGGGAGGGTGCGTCGTCCCGGTCAGAAGCTGATGGAGTTGATCGTCTCCGCTATCGAGTTGAGGAACCGCTGGATGTCGTCGGCCATGCCGGTCGAGGCGAGGAAGAAGCCGAAGAGGACCGCCACAATGGCGGGACCGGCCTTGATGGATCCGCCTCTCAGCAACACCACAAGGATGATCGCCAACAGCAGCACCACAGACAGTGAAATGGCCACAACTGATCACACCCTCGGTCGGTCCGCTCTCCCGGCCCGGGGACGCGACCCCGCGCACCCCGCCAGAACCATCGTGCCACCAACATGGCCGGGCTATGCGGGCGCTGACGCATCGACCACGGCCGTGTCGCCAGGTTCGTGTGTGAGCCGCCGGTGCGTGGGGACTCGACTCCGAGCAGTCGCACGGCAATTCGACGAGCCACCTGCGCAGGGAATTCGGCCGAATCGTTTCCGTCTCCACACAACCCGTTCGCAGCTATTTCGAATTGTTGGCACAGGGCCGCCAACGCCCGTGCGAAGCAGGGTCCGTAGAGGACGGAAGCGGACATTCCACTGGAGTCGCCTGCTGGACTTATGCGCCACTTAGTCCGGAAGTGTCATGACAAGCAGGGCCGGGACAGTACGTACAAACCGCCACCGTACGATGTGTTGGCCATCACGCCGACAGCGACGTCAACTACCCGTAATCCGGGGTACTCGCAGCGAATAGCCAGGAATGACGTCCGGCGTTTTACGAATACCTGCGCGGAACGCTAGGGTGCCTCAGATGTTCCACGCTGCCTCGTCCCCCGTACGCGCAGCGAGGTCCCGGATCGTCTCCCCGAGCTCCTGGTGGGAGGGTCTGTGACGAACTCGCTGCGACCGAACGGCGACCGCAGGGCGCCACTTCCCCCGGCACACGCGCCGGCCGACGGAGTGCCGAGCCCCCGCTCGCCGCAGAGCACGCAGAAGAAGCAGAACGGCAAGCAACGCGACGCGTTCTTCGACAACGCCAAGTACCTCGCGATCGTGCTGGTGGCCATGGGTCACGCCTGGGAGCCGCTCAAGGGCGACAGCCGGATCCTCGAGGCCGCCTACCAGGTCGTCTACGCGTTCCACATGCCGGCGTTCATCCTCATCTCCGGCTACTTCTCGCGCAGTTTCGATATGCGGCCCGACCGGCTGAAGCGCCTGATCACCGGCGTGGCCGTGCCGTACATCATCTTCGAGACGGCCTATCCGCTCTTCAAGCGGGTCATCGACAACGACCCGCACCAGGAGATCAGCCTCCTCGACCCCTGGTACCTGACCTGGTTCCTGGTCGCGCTGTTCATCTGGCGCCTGACCACCCCCATCTGGAACCTGGTGCGCTGGCCGCTGCCGCTCGCGCTGGGGATCGCCATGCTGGCGACCGTCACCCCGGAGATCGGCGACGACCTCGACCTGCAGCGCGTCCTGCAGTTCCTGCCGTTCTTCGTGCTGGGACTGGTCATGAAGCCCGAGCACTTCCACATGGTGCGCCGCCGTTCGGTGCGGATCGCCTCGGTGCCGGTGTTCGCCGCCGCCCTGGCCTTCAGCTGGTGGGCGGTGCCGCGCATGAACACCGCGTGGTTCTACCACCGTGACGCCGCCCAGGAACTGGGTGCCCCGTGGTGGACCGGCCCGGTCATGGTGCTCGCGATGTTCGGCTGCTCCCTGGTGCTGACCGCGTGCTTCTTCGCCTGGGTCCCGCGCCGCCACATGTGGTTCACCGCCCTCGGCGCCGGCACGCTCTACGGCTACCTGCTGCACGGCTTCCTGGTGAAGGCCGGCGACTACCGGGGCTGGTTCGAGGCGTCCTGGCTGCACCAGCCGGCCGGTGAGATCGCCGTGACCGTCCTCGCGGCCGCCGTCGTGACGGTGCTGTGCACCAAGCCGGTACAGCGCGTCTTCCGGTTCGCGATGGAGCCGAAGATGGACTGGGCCTTCAAGCGGGACGCGGCCGAGCAGGCACGCGAACGCCAGAGCGCCGAACGGCGCGAGCGGGAGCGCGAGAAGGTCAACGCCTGACCCGCGAAGCAGGGTTCATCCGACGAGACCGAGAAGTGCGCGCATTCGCGCGTACTTCTCGGTCAGTCGTTCACGGGTCGCCTCGTCCAGCACTGCGAGTCGCGCCGGGTCCGCGTTGTGCGCCAGGTCCGACTCCTTCACCAGCAGCGCGCCGGGCGTGGCGAGGATCCGCGCGGCGTACGCCTCCGGCGGCTCCCCCGCCCTCTTGGTGACCGCGAGCACGATGTCCTTCGTACGGCTGCTCAGGGCGGCCTCGCGCAGCCACTGCGCGGACAGGGCGTCGTCCTCCACGGCGTCGTGCAGCCAGGCCGCCGCGATCTGCTCCTCGTCGCCGCCCCGCGCCCGTACGCCCTCCGCCACGGCCTGGAGGTGCTCCGCGTAGGGCCGTCCCGCCTTGTCGGTCTGGCCGGCGTGCGCGGCGCGGGCGGTGGCCTCGACCTGGGCCGGGGTCATACGGGTTGTCTCGCTCACCGCTCCAGTGTCTCAGCGGTTCGCGGCGGCCGTCGGTCCCTCGCGGCAGATCAGCAGCAGGGCCCGGTCGTCGTTGACGTCCTTGGCCACGGCCTCGATGAGATGCCAGGCGGCACCGTGGAAACCGCCGGCCACATAGCGGTCGGCCTCTCCGGTGAGGCGGTCGATGCCCTCGACGATGTCGCGGTCGGCGGTCTCCACCAGGCCGTCCGTGAACAGCATCAGCACGTCACCGGGCCGCAGGGAGCCCTTCACCGGGTCGAACTGGGCACCGTCGTACACCCCGAGGAGCGGGCCCTCGGCGGCCTTCTCCTCCCAACGGCCGGTGCCGGCGCTGAGCTGGAGACCCGGTGGGTGGCCCGCGGAGTAGAGCTCGTAGTCGCCGGAGTCCAGGTCGAGGACCAGGTGGATGGAGGTGGCGAAGCCCTCGTCCCAGTCCTGGCGGAGCAGGTAGCCGTTCGCGGCGGGAAGGAAGGCGTGCGGCGGGAGGGAACCGAGCAGGCCGCCGAACGCGCCGGACAGCAGCAGGGCGCGGGAGCCCGCGTCCATGCCCTTGCCGGAGACGTCGGTGAGGACGACCTCCAGCGTACGGCCGCCGTTGGTGCGCGCCGCCACCACGAAGTCGCCCGAGAAGGACTGGCCGCCCGCCGGGCGCAGCGCCATCTCCCGGTGCCAGCCGTCCGGCAGGTCGGGCAGCTTGCTCTGCACCCGGATGCGTTCGCGCAGGTCGAAGAGCATGGTGCCGCCGCGCCGCCAGGGCACACCGACCCGGCTGCGGAACTGGGCCAGCAGCAGCCCGAAGAAGCCGCAGGCCGCGACCACGAGCACGACACCCGGGGTGACCCGCGACGGGCCCTCCGTGTACGGGCCGAGCCGCACCGACTCCACGATCAGTGCCGTGGCCGCCGCCGCGTACAGGCCGAGCAGGCTGGCGGGCCGCAGCAGCAGGCCGCCGACGACGACGGGCAGCACCAGCGCGGCGGGTGAGAACCACACCGAGTTCGCCAGCGTGGCCGCCGCGATCAGCGGGACGGTCAGGAGCAGACCGGCCAGGGCGATCCAGTCCGAGCCGTTGCCGCGGAAGTAGTCCACGGCGGCCCGGCGCACGCCGACGCGGACCCGGTGCCACTGCTTCTTCAACCGGGCCGTGAACGTCTCGGCTTCCGCGCGCCGCTCTCGTCCTGATGCCATTAGTTCGGGACCCTATCCATCGGACCAGCCCCTTGGCACGGGAGGTCCCACTTGTCCCCCGTCCGAGGGCCGACATCACAGTGAACTTCACCGTGCTCAGCCTTGCCGCCGCCCGTCGGAAATTGCCTCGCCGGGCCCGCATCGCCCTGGTAGGCATGCTTCATGGCAACTGACGCGAACGGCCTTTCGCCCGGTCTGCGAGTCCTGCGGCCAGACGATTGGGACAAGTGGTACGACGCCCTGCTCCGGGGCTTCGGAGGGGTGCCGGAGGCCGCCGAGGAGCGGGAGTTGTGGCGCTCGCTGACCGAGTGCGACCGTTCCCTCGGCATCTGGGACGGGGACGAGTGCGTGGGGACGGCCGGGGCGTTCGGCTTGCGGCTGACCGTGCCCGGCGGCGCGTCACTGCCGGTCGCGGGCGTCACGATGGTCAGCGTCGCCGCCACGCACCGCCGGCGCGGTCTGCTGACGTCGATGATGCGGCGGCAGCTGGACGATGTGCGTGCGTGGGGTGAGCCCCTGGCGGTGCTCACCGCGTCCGAGCCGGCGATCTACGGGCGGTTCGGATACGGCAATGCGACCCTGTCGTTGGCCGCCGAGATCGACACGACCCGGGTGGAGCTGTCGGTGCCGGACGGTACGGATGACGTACGGGTGCGGTACGCGGTGCCGGCCGATGTGCTCGACGTGTGCGAGGCGTTGTACGCCCGGCTGGTTCCGGCGCGGCCCGGGATGCTGGCCCGGCGGCCCGGCTGGGAGCGGCTGGGGGTGCTCGATCCGGAGAGTGAGCGGGGCGGGGCGTCGCCCTTGCAGTGCGTGCTCGCCGAGCGGGACGGGGAGACGGTCGGTTACGCGCGGTTCCGCGTCAAGCCGGAGTGGGAGTTGGCCGGGTCCAACGGCACGGTGATCGTGACGGACTTGGCGGCGCTCGACCCCGCGGCGGACGCGGCGCTGTGGCGTTTCCTGTTCGGGATCGACCTGACCTCGAAGGTGACCGTGCGGTCGCGTCCGGTGGACGACGCGTGGCAGTACCTGGTGTCCGACCAGCGACGGTGCCACCCGTGGTTCCGGGACTCGCTGTACGTGCGGCCGGTGGAGGTGGGCGCCGCGCTGGAGGCACGGACGTATCAGGCCCCGGTGGACGTGGTGTTCGAGGTGGAGGACGCGTTCTGCCCCTGGAACGCCGGGCGTTGGCGGCTGACCGGGGACCCGAAGGGTGCGTCCTGCGAGCGTACGACGGATGCGGCGGATGTCGCCCTGTCCGTACGGGAGTTGGGCGCGGCGTACCTCGGGGGTGTGTCGCTGGCCTCGCTGGCGGCGGCGGGGCGGGTACGGGAGATCCGGCGGGGCGCGTTGGCGGAGGCGTCGCTCGGGTTCGGGACGACCGTGCCGCCGTGGCTGCCGCACGGGTTCTGAGGGACGCCGCCCGGCTGTTCAGGGCGTTGCACCGGGGCGCTCGCTGCGTCAGGGGCTGCTCGAGGCGCTTTTCAGGGGCGTTGGCAGGCCGGGCACCAGAAGAGGTTGCGGGCGGCGAGGTCGGCGGTGCGGATCTGGCCGCCGCAGAGGTGACAGGGCAGGTCGGCCCTGCGGTAGACGTACACCTCACCGCCGTGGTCGTCCACGCGCGGGGGGCGGCCCATCGCCTCCGGGGTGTGTTCCGGGCGGACGGTGTCGATGCGGTTGTTGCGGACGCCCTCGTGCATGAGGGCGACGAGGTCGGTCCAGATCGCGTGCCACTCGGTGGGGGTGATGTCCTTGCCGGCGCGGTACGGGTCGATGCGGTGCCGGAAGAGGACCTCCGCGCGGTAGACGTTTCCGACACCGGCGATGACCTTCTGGTCCATGAGGAGGGCGGCGATCGTCGTACGGCTGCGGGTGATGCGGCGGTAGGCGGTGTCCGGGTCGGCGTCGTCGCGGAGGGGGTCGGGGCCGAGGCGGTCGTGTATCGCCTGCTTCTCCGGGGGCGTGATGAGGGCGCAGGTGGTGGGGCCGCGGAGGTCGACGTAGGTGGTGTCGTTGGCCAGGCGGAGGCGGACGGTGTCGGTGGGGGGCGGTTCGGGGGCCGGGCCGAAGGTGACCTTGCCGAAGAGGCCGAGGTGGATGTGGATCCAGTCGGTGTCGCGAAAGCCGAGGAAGAGGTGCTTGCCGTGGGCTTCCGTGTGGGTGAGTTCGGTGCCGGTGAGGAGGGTGGCGGCGGGGGTGAACTTGCCCTGGGGGCTGGTGGTGCGGGGTTTCGTGCCGAGGAAGGCGGCGGCGTAGTCCTGGGCGAGGCGGTGGATGGTGTGGCCTTCCGGCACGGTTCTCCCTCAGATCATGGCCTTCGCCTTTGCCCATCGGGCCGGTGGTCGTGAGAAGGCTGAGGTCGCGGGGCTCGGCCCCGGGCCCCGGCTTTCGCCCACCCGCCCGCCCCGGTCGCTCACGAGGCTGAGGTCGCGGGGCTCCGCCCCGGACCCCAGGCTTTGCCCACCCGCCCGCCCGACACGGTCGCTGGAGAGGCCCGGGCCGAAAGGCCTCGGGGCTCCGCCCCGGGCCCCTGGATCGCCGGGCCGACGGGTTACTGCTGGGGGTGGTGCGGGGGGATGGGGGGCAGGTCGCCGGTCGTTTCGTAGGACGACAGCATGTCGATGCGGCGGATGTGACGTTCGTCACCGGAGAACGGGGTGCCGAGGAAGGTCTCCACGAACTTCGTGGCCTCGTCCTGGGAGTGCATGCGCGCGCCCACCGCGACGACGTTCGCGTTGTTGTGCTGGCGGCCGAGGGACGCCGTCTCCTCGCTCCAGGCGAGGGCCGCGCGGACGCCCTTGACCTTGTTCGCGGCGATCTGCTCGCCGTTGCCCGAGCCGCCGATGACGACGCCGAGGGCGTCGGGGTCCGCGGCCGTGCGCTCCGCCGCACGGAGGCAGAAGGGCGGGTAGTCGTCCTGGGCGTCGTAGATGTGCGGGCCGCAGTCGACGGGGTCGTGACCCGCCGCCTTCAGCCACTCGACGAGGTGGTTCTTGAGTTCGTAGCCCGCATGGTCCGAGCCGAGGTACACGCGCATGGCACGAGTGTGACACGGGTGTTTCGGGGAAGGCGCGCGGGGTGGCGCTCACAAAAACCTTGGGCGAATGTGAGCCCGATTACGGAACCTCAGGAAAACCTCAAGTAACAATCTGGATTCAGAGGTTCTCCTATTCGTTCGCCTCCGATTCACTGGACCGGCTCGTACACCGCTCGTACGGGCCCCCCGTGCACCGCCATGCCGCGAAACACCCCGTTCGTGCGGCTCGCGGGTTCGCGCGGACGTACAGCTCCCCGGCGCAAAGGAAATCCGTTCCATGACCTCGCAGCCGACTCTGAACAAGACCGGAAACGACCCCGGAGGGCCCGGAGACCCCGGAGCCGCGGGCTCCGGGCTGCAGGCCGGGCTCAAGAACCGGCATCTTTCGATGATCGCCATCGGCGGTGTCATCGGCGCCGGCCTCTTCGTGGGGTCCAGCTCCGGTATCGCCACCGCCGGGCCCGGCATCCTGCTGTCGTACGCACTCGTCGGCACGCTCGTGGTGCTGGTGATGCGGATGCTCGGTGAGATGTCGGCCGCCAACCCCACCTCGGGTTCCTTCTCCGCGCACGCCGACCGGGCCCTCGGGTCCTGGGCCGGTTTCTCCATCGGCTGGCTGTACTGGTTCTTCTGGGTCGTCGTGCTGGCGGTCGAGGCGACCGCCGGTGCGGTGATCCTGGAGGGCTGGATACCGGCCGTGCCCCAGTGGGGCTGGGCCCTGATCGTGATGCTGGTGCTGACCGCCACCAACCTGGTCTCCGTCGGCTCCTACGGCGAGTTCGAGTTCTGGTTCGCGGGCATCAAGGTCGTCGCCATCGCCGCGTTCATCGTGATCGGCGGACTGGCCGTGTTCGGGGTGCTGCCCGGTGTGGACAGTGAGCAGGCCGGGGTGAGCAACCTGACCGCACACGGCGGCTTCCTGCCCAACGGCGCCGGCGCCATCCTGACGGGTGTGCTGCTCGTCGTCTTCTCCTTCATGGGCAGCGAGATCGCCACCCTGGCCGCCGGTGAGTCCGAGAACCCGCGGCAGGCCGTCACCAAGGCGACCAACAGCATCATCTGGCGTGTCGCCGTCTTCTACCTCGGCTCGATCGCCGTCGTCGTGTGCCTGCTGCCGTGGGACAGCAAGTCCATCACCAAGGACGGCTCCTACGTCGCCGCGCTGGACTCCCTCGGCATCCCGCACGCCGGTCAGATCATGAACTTCATCGTGCTGACCTCGGTGCTGTCCTGTCTGAACTCCGGTCTCTACACCGCCTCGCGCATGGCCTTCTCCCTCGGCCAGCGCGGTGACGCGCCGAAGGCCTTCGCCCGCACGACCTCCAACGGCGTGCCGCGCACGGCGATCCTCGCGTCCGTCGCCTTCGGCTTCGTGGCCGTGTTCTTCAACTACAAGTTCCCGGACTCCGTCTTCCTCTTCCTCGTGAACTCCAGCGGCGCGGTCGCCCTGTTCGTGTGGCTGGTGATCTGCTTCTCCCAGCTGCGCATGCGGAAGATCATCAAGGCCGAGGCGCCCGAGAAGCTCGTCGTGAAGATGTGGCTGTACCCGTACCTGACCTGGGCGACTGCCGCGCTGATCGTGTTCATCCTCGGTTACATGCTCACCGACACCGAGCACGACGGACGTCAGACCATCCTGCTGTCGCTGCTCGTCGCGGCGGTGGTGCTCGTCATCGCCTTCGTGAAGAAGGGGCTGCGCGGGGAGCGCACGGCTCCCGACGCCCCGCAGGCCCAGGGTGAGGAGCGCAGCGAGGTGTCGGCCGGCTGATCCTCCGGTCTCTCGCCGCTCGCCGTTCGTCGTTGACGTGAGCGAGGGCCCGGGGTGCGTGCGCAGGCACGCGCCCCGGGCCCTTTCGTTTGCCCGCAGCCGGCCTACAGCACCGTGAAACTGTCCCTGACCTTCTCGTAGGTGGCGAGCGCCTCCTGCTCGATCTCCTCCTGGTACCAGGTGTTGACCTGGTACGACTTGCCGGTCACGTTGAAGCCGAGCAGGTGGGCGTGCCAGTGGACGCCCTTGAGAGTGAACGTGTACTCCCAGACCACCGCCGGGTGGCCGCGGAACGTCGTCTCCTCCAGGCGGATCTTGCGGTAGTCCTGGCCCTGGTGGGCGTTGCGCTCCGAGGTCTGCCAGGTCTCCAGCAGGTCGCCGCGGGCCAGGGAGGACTTGCCGACCAGTTCCTGGGAGCCGTCCGGGGAGGTGTAGTGCACCTCCGCGCCCGTCTTCACGTCCCGCCGCCAGCCGTCGGGTGTCGCCCAGGCGAACCCACCGGCCTCCCGGTGCGTGCCGGGCGGGAGGGTCTGCGGCCTGGTCGTGCCCTCGACGGTGGGTGAGGGGGTGGCGTCTGCGGTGGTGTCCCCGGTGGTGGCTCCAGTGGTGCCGCCGGTGCCGCCGGTGGTGGCCGGTACGGACGCCGAGGACCCCGCGCGGGGAGTCTCGTCGCCGTCACCGGGCGTGCCGGATGACGTCGCCAGCAGGATCGCCGCGACGGTACCGGCGGTGGCGAGGGCGGCCGCCGCGGCGGTGAGCGCCGTACGGCGTCGGCGAAGTGGGCGGGGGTGCGGGTGGGGGTGCGGGTGGGGACGGGGAGCGGCCGGGACGGCCGGCCCGGGGAGTGCGCCCGGCGGCATCGGCAGGGGGGCGGGGTGGGGGCGGCACTCGGTCTCCGCCTGTGCGCGGGTGAGGGAGACGGGGGTCTGGGAGCTCGCGGACGTCTGGGTGGGTGCGGTGTGGGGGTGCTGGTGCGGCTCCCGGACGGGAGCGGGACTGCGGGGGTCCGGGGGCGCGAGGAGGTAGGCGGGGGTGGGCGATTCGGGTGCCGGTACCGGGTGGGGTGTCCGCGACCGCGGCTCCGGGGCTGCTCCTCGTCCGCCGAGGGTGGCCGGCGCGAACTCCGGAGGAGGCGCGGACTCCTGCGGGGGCGCGGGCTGCCGAGGGGGCTCGGGCTCCGGAGGGGGTTCGGGCTTCTCGCCCGCTGCGGGCTCCGGCCCCCTGGCCGGCACGGACAACGCTCCCGCCGCAGACTCCGGCCCCCGTCCCCGCAGGGACAACCCCCCTGCCACAGAGCTCGGCTCCGGCTCCGGCCCCCGTTCCGGCGCCGCGTCCCCCACCGCCACGGTGGGTGTCGGAGCCGGGAACGCCACCTGCTCCAGTGCCGTCTGCAGAGTCTCCAGGTCCGGACGGGCCGACGGCTCCTTGGCCAGCAGGGACGCCAGGATGTCCCGCAACGGTCCCGAGGTGGCGGGGAGTTCCGGCTCCTCGTACAGGACCGCGTGCAGGGTCGCCAGTGTGGTGCCGCGGGAGAACGGGGAGCGGCCGCCCAGGGCCGCGCAGAGGGTCGCTCCGAGGGACCAGATGTCCGACGGTGGGCCCTGGGGGCGGCCGGAGATGCGCTCGGGGGCCATGTAGTCGGGCGAGCCGACCAGCATGCCGACCATGGTGAGCGCCTTCGCGTCCTGGATCGCCGCGATGCCGAAGTCCGTGAGGACGACGCGCCGTCCGGGGCCGGAACCGTTGCCGCGTCCGGAACCGTCGCCCATGCCCCGTCCGGATCCGTTGCCGTTGCCGCGTCCGGAACCATTGCCGTTGCCGCGTCCGGTTCCGGCCATGTCGTCCGCGTGCTCCACGAGGACGTTTCCGGGCTTGATGTCGCGGTGCAGCACGCCCCGTTCGTGCACCTGCCGCAGCGCCGCGACCAGACCGAGTCCCACGCGGGCCGTCTCGCCGGGGCCCAGCGGGCCCGCCTCCGCGAGGAGCCGTTCCAGGGAGCGGCCCGTCACCAACTCCATGACGATCCAGAGCCGTTCGCCCTCGTCGACCACGTCATAGACCCGTACGACGTTGGGGTGGTCGATCCGGGCCGTCGCCCTGGCCTCGCGCAGGGTGCGTTCACGGCGGGTCCTGCTGTCCTCCGCGTCGAGCCCGTCGATGCGCATTTCCTTGACGGCGACCAGCCGGTCGAGCATTTCGTCGACGGCTCGCCACACCCGCCCCATTCCCCCCTGGCCGATACTCTCGACCAACCGATAGCGCCCCGCCACCAATACCCCTGGAACACCACCGTTGTTCGCATTCCCCGGCAATTCGCTGCACCCCCTCCACGACGCCGTGACCGGCTCCAGTGAAACACAACGGTCACACTTCGTGCCGTACCAGGATAGTGCGGGTAAATCTTGTGGTACCTCTTTCAGTGCTGCGAATTCAGGCGCAGCCCAGGGGGACGCAAGGGGGACGAACATGAGTTCTCGTCGTACGGCAGCGGTCACGGGATCGCTGGTCATGGCATCTTTCTCGGCGGTGATGATCCTTTCCGGCACGGCCCGTGCGGAGGACGACGGACCCGCAAGCAGCAAGGGGGGAAAGGTGGTTGACGCCGCCCCGGCAGGGGTGAAGCTGACCACGACGCTGCCCGGGAAGATCTCGGTCGACAACGGCTCCGAAAAGACGGCCATTACCGCCACGGTGAAGAACGAGGGGAGCAAGGACAGCGGGAAGATCAGGCTGCTGGTCGTCGGTTTCGACGGGCTTGTCCTCAAGAACGTCGAGGGGTGTTCGGCGATACCCGAGAAGGGACTTCCGGAAGGTTCGAACAGCGGATTCGCATGCCCGATCGACAATCTCGCGGCCGGTAAGTCGAAGTCGTACGCCGTCGACGCGACGTTCGACCTCGGCAAGACCGGGAAGATCTGTCTGCCCGTGCAGACGAGCGACGGGAAGAAGACGTTCTGGCAGCAGGGCCCGGTGCCGTTCGGCACGAGCAACCCGTCGCCGGACGCCCCGGCCACGCCCCTGCTGCTCGGTACCGACAACGAACCCGCGGGCCCGGGCGGCAAGGAACTCCCGAAGACCGGCCCGGCCCGCGAGCTGCTGCCGCTCGGCGCGGCCGGGGCGTGTCTGGTCGCCGCGGGCGTGGCCGGAATGTGGTGGTCGCACCGGCGCCGCCCGAGCTCCCATCAGGCCTGATCCGGCCATCTGCGAGTGAACACACGCGAGAGGCCCGCCGGGACAAGGACGTCCCGGCGGGCCTCTCGGCAACGCCTACCGTGTACAGCGCTCGGCAACGCCCGAGGTGTCGGCGCACGGCACGCCTGCAGCGTCAGGCCACGGCGTGCCCGCGGCGTCAGCCCACCGCACCCCCTGGGGTGTCAGCGCTTGTTCGCGAACTTCCAGGCCGTCGGCAGGGCGCCCATCGCCAGGGCCGCCTTCAGCGCGTCGCCGATGAGGAACGGCGTGAGGCCGGCCGCTATCGCGGCGGTGGCGGACATGCCGGTGGCGAGGGCCAGGTAGGGCACGCCGATGGCGTAGATGATCGCCTCGCCCACCAGCATCGTGCCGGCCGTGCGCAGCACCGAGCGGTCGGCGCCGCGGCGGGCCAGGGCGCCGACGACGGTGGAGGCGAGGATCATGCCGAGGATGTAGCCGAAGGAGGGGGCCACGCCCGAGGTGCCCTGCGCGAACCACGGCACACCCGCGATGCCCGCCACGGCGTACAGCGCGAGCGCGAGGAAGCCGCGGCCGGCGCCGAGAGACGTGCCGACGAGCAGCGCGGCGAAGGTCTGGCCGGTCACCGGCACCGGGGAGCCCGGCACGGGCACGGAGATCTGGGCGGCGAGGCCGGTGAGCGCGGCGCCGCCGAGCACGAGGGCCGCGTCCCGGACTCGGGAGGCAGGGAGCAGGTCGGCGAGGACCTGTCCGGTGCGGGCGGGTGTGGCGGCAGCGGTGCTCATGGGGACTCCGCGAGGGTGAGGGCGATCGGGACATCGTGACGCTATCCCAGCGCCCTCGTCCCGATCACCGTCAGCGCTCGACAAAGGCCGGGACCGGCCGTTGGTCGGCTTCACACAAAGGATGCGGGTTACAGCGAGTCAGGCGTGATGCCGGTCACGGTGATGGGGTGCCGTGAGACACGGGAGCGGGAAACCGGCCCTCTGTAGGTTTCCCCCAAAGGCGCCGGGGCGGCCGTCTCGCCCGTCGGTCGCCGTCTGGGCAGCCCGGGGCCGTTTTGCTAGCGTCGCGGACATGGTTGCCCAGGCCCGGTACTTCTCGTCGCGTCGCTACGTCGACCTGCGACGCCAGGGCACGGCCACCTGTCGCCGCCCTCGGTGAGGCGAGGCGGAGGGATCCGGCTCGCCGACCGAAACGGCGCAGTGTCGGACCGGCCTCCAGGAAGATTCCCATGCCCCGTACCGCGGCTCCCCCTCTGACGTCCCCCATCCCCCGTGTCGCCGACAGCGACCGGCGCCGCACCAGCGCGAGCGTCGTCCTGCGGTCCGTGTTGGAGCACGGGCCGGTCGCGCGCAGCACCATCGCCCGGCTGACCGGCCTGTCGCCGGCGTCGGTGACCGACTACTGTGCCCGCTTCGCCGAGTTGGGGCTCATCCGTGAGTCCGCCGAGCTGCGGCGTCCCAAGGGCGTGGGCCGGCCGCATCTGCCGGTCGATCTGGACGACTCCCGGTTCGTGGTGGGCGGCGTGCACGTGGCGGTGCCGTACACCACGGTCGCGCTGCTGGATCTGCGCGGACGGGTGGTGGCCCGCGGCGAGGTGAAGCACGTGGGCACCGAGCCCGCGCGGGTGCTGGGCCGGGCCGCGGACGCGCTGGCGGCGCTGCTCGCCGGGGCGCCCCGCAGCAGGGCGCTGGGCGTCGGGTTCGCGGCGGGCGGCTGGGTGGACCGGGACTCGGGCACCGTCGTGGAGCATCCGCTGCTGGGCTGGCGCGAGGTGCCGGTGCGGGAGGTACTCGGGGCGCGTACCGGGCTGCCGGTCCATGTGGACGGTCACGCGCGGGCGTTGGTGAACGCGGAGCGGCTGTTCGGGCGGGCGCGGGGCAGCCGCAGTGTGCTGCATCTGTTCGCGGGCAACGTGGTCGACTCGGCGTTCGCCACCCATGACGAGGTGCACCACGGACCGCGCTCACAGGCGGGGGCGATCGCCCATCTGCCGGTGCCGGGCGGCACGGAGCCCTGCGCGTGCGGCCGGGTGGGCTGCCTCCAGGTCGAGTTGAGCGAGCGGACGCTGTGCCGGCTGGCCCGGGAGGCGGGGGTCGTCGACGGGGTGAACCCGATGCACGTGGTCTCCGCCGCGGCGGCCGGTGACCCGGTGGCCGGGCGGCTGCTGCGGGAGCGGTCGCGGCGGGTGGGCCGTGCGGTCGGGCTGCTGCAGGACGTGCTCAACCCCGAGCGGGTGGTCGTGACGGAGATCGGGGCCATGCACCGGGCGGACTGTCTGGCCGCGCTGCGGGAAGAGGTCGGAGCGGATCGCGCGGCGACCGTCTCACCGATCAGTTTCACGGATTCCGTACTGGCCGTGGCCGGCGGTTCGGTCGCGCTCGACGTTCTCTACCGGGATCCGCTGGCCGCGTCACCTGAGGCTATTTAATTCAGAAACTCGGAATGTTGACAGGACGGGCTGCTGACCAGGAACATCCTGTTCATGACCCCGCTCACGAGCTGTCGCACTCTCTGTTGCTGACCCGTTGACGCGCCCAGGCGCCCGTTCACGGAGCGCCTTCTTCTTCCCCGTGTGAAATTCACGTGAATTCCCCTGCCCGGCTTTTCCTGTCCGGAATTCCGCGTGCGGTGCCGCCTTCCATACCCAGGGAGTCCTGCCATGCCCTCTCCTCCCCTGCCCGGTCTCGACCGGCGTCTGTTCCTGACCTCACTGCTCGGCGTGACGGCCGCGGCGGCCGGACTGAGCGGCTGCGCGAACAGCAGTGCCGCCGCCGAGGAGGCCTCCGACGCTCCCCTGGCCTCCAAGGTTCCCGCCGGTACGAGCCTGAAGATCGCCTCGTACCAGAACGCGCAGCAACTCCAGTTCAAGCTGGCCGGTTTCCGGGATCTGCCGTTCAAGGTGGCCGACTGGCTGAACATCGGCGCGGGCCCGGATGTCATCAACGCCTTCCGCGCGAAGTCCCTTGAGGTCGCCAACAACGCGGGCATTCCGCCGATCCAGGCGCACTACCAGGGCTTCGACGCGAAGATCGTCGCGATCAACATCACCCGGAAGCCCAATTACCTGTTCGCCACCAAGCCGGGCAGCGACATCCGTACGGTCGCCGGATTCAAGGGCAAGCGGCTCGCCTTCTCCCAGGGCCAGGCACAGGGCGTGGTCCTGCTGCGGGCGCTGAAGAAGGCCGGGCTGGCCTACGACGACGTGGAGCTGGTGCCGCTGACCAGCAACCAGTTCCTCACCGCCCTGCAGTCCGGGCAGGTGGACATCGCCCCGCTCGCCAACACCCAGGCGCCCGCGTATCTGGCGCAGTACAAGTCGGCCCGCACCATCACCACGGACGTGGTGGACCTGCTCAACCTGCTGTGGGCGCCGGTCTCGGTGCTGAACGACAAGGCGAAGGCCGCCGCGATCGCCGCGTACGTCCCGTACTGGGCGAAGAGCCAGGTGTGGACCTACGAGCACCCCGACGAGTGGAACGAGCAGTTCTACGTCGGGACGCAGAACCTGACGCTCCCCCAGGCGAAGGCCGTCACCGCCTTGGCCAACAAGCCGCTGTTCCCGCCGAGCTGGGACGAGGCCATCAGGTGGGAGCAGGAGACCGCCGATCTGCTGGCGGAGGGCGGCTTCGTGAAGAAGTTCGACGTCTCCGGGCTCTTCGACCACCGCTTCGAGTCCCTCGCGGCCAAGGCCGTGCCCGCGGAGTACCGGAGGTGACCGCCGTGACCACGACGACGCACACGACCGCCAAGGCGCCCGCGGTGCTCGCCCCGGTGGAGGGGACGCACCAGGTGCGCAGGCGCCGGCGGCTGGCTCCCGGCAGGCGGCTGCCCGCCACCCGGCTCGTCGGGCCGACGGCCGTCCTCGCGCTGTGGAGCGCCGCCTCGGCCGCCGGTCTGCTCGATCCGGGCGCGATCCCGGCCCCGTGGACGGTGCTGGAGACGGGCAGCCGGCTGTGGACCGCCGGCACCCTGCCGGACGACATCCTGACGTCGCTGCAGCGCGCGGCCACCGGTTTCTCGATCGGTCTGGCCGTGGGAATCCTGCTCGCGCTGGCGTCGGGGCTGACCCGGACCGGTGAGGCCCTGATCGACGGGACGGTCAACCTCAACCGGGCGATCCCCACCCTCGGTCTCATCCCGCTGTTCATCCTGTGGCTGGGCATCGGGGAGACCTTCAAGATCGCCATCATCGCGATCGTCGTCTACATACCGATCTACCTCAACACACACGCCGCACTGTCCGGCATCGACAGCCGCTTCGTCGAACTCGCCGAGGTACAGGGCCTGTCCAAGTACCAGTTCATCCGGCAGGTGGTCGTCCCCGGTGCCCTGCCCGGGTTCTTCGTAGGGCTGCGGCTCGGCGTCACCGGCTCCTGGCTGGGCCTGGTGGTGCTGGAGCAGATCAACGCCACCAGCGGCCTCGGCTACATGATGTTCCAGGCGCAGAACTACGGCCAGACGGACGTCATCCTCGTCGGCCTGGTCGTCTACGGCGTCTTCGGCCTCATCTCCGACAGCGCGGTCCGTCTCATGGAACGGAGGGTGCTGTCATGGCGCCGCACACTGAGCAGCTGACCCGGCCCGCCGTCCAACTGCGCGGCTTGACCCGGTCGTTCGACGGGCGCACCGTCCTGGACGGCATCGACCTCGACCTGCCCGCCGGGCAGCTGACGGCCCTGCTCGGGCACAGCGGCTCCGGCAAGAGCACCCTGCTGCGGGCGATCGCCGGGCTCGACCACGGCGTCACGGGCTCCGGGCAGCTCACGGCACCCGAGCGGGTGTCGGTGGTCTTCCAGGACTCCCGGCTGCTGCCCTGGCGGCGGGTCCTCGACAACGTGCTGCTCGGCGCGGAGGGCAAGGACGCCGGGCGCAAGGGCCGTGAGGCACTGGCAGAGGTGGGCCTGAAGGGCCGCGAGCGGGCCTGGCCGGGCCAGCTGTCCGGCGGGGAGGCCCAGCGCGCCGCCCTGGCCCGGTCACTCGTACGGGAGCCCGAACTGCTGCTGGCCGACGAGCCGTTCGGGGCGCTGGACGCGCTCACCCGGATCCGGATGCACGGTCTGCTCCGGGAACTGTGGGAGCGCCACCGGCCCTCGGTGCTGCTGGTCACCCATGACGTGGACGAGGCGATCGTGCTCGCCGACCGGGTGCTCGTCCTGGAGAAGGGCCGGATCGGCCTCGACCTCACCATCGACCGCGCGCACCCGCGGTCGTACCGCGACCCCCTGCTCGGCGAATACCGGGAGCGGCTGCTGGCCGCGCTCGGTGTCACGGAGGACCATCGATGACCCGCAGACAGCTCCACCTCAACGCGTTCCTGATGAACACCGGCCACCATGAGGCGTCGTGGCGGCTGCCGGAGAGCGACCCGTACGCGCACGTGGACCTGGCCCACTACGTACGGCTCGCCCGGATCGCCGAGCGCGGCACCTTCGACTCGCTGTTCCTCGCCGACGGCCCGCAGCTGTGGAGCAGCGTGGGCCAGCGGCCCGCCGGGGCGCTGGAGCCGATCACGCTGCTGACCGCTCTGGCCACGGCGACCGAGCACATCGGCCTGATCGCCACGGCGTCCACGTCGTACAACTCGCCGTACAACCTGGCCCGGAAGTTCGCCACGCTGGACCATCTCAGCGGTGGCCGGGCGGGCTGGAACATCGTCACGACGGCCGGTGCCGAGGCCGCCCGCAACTTCGGTCTGGACGCCGAACCGGCGCACGCCGAGCGGTACGCGCGGGCCGCCGAGTTCCTCGACGTGGCGCTGAAGCTCTGGGACAGCTGGGAGGACGACGCGATCGTCGCCGACAAGGCGGCGGGCGTGTGGGGTGACGACACGAAGATCCACCCGCCCCGGCACCAGGGCCGGTACTTCAGCGTCGAGGGAGCGCTCAACGTGCCGCGCACGCCCCAGGGTTACCCCCTGCTCGTGCAGGCCGGCTCCTCCGAGGACGGCAAGCGGTTCGCCGCGCGGTACGCGGAGGCCGTCTTCACCGCCCAGCAGACCATCGAGGACGCGCGGGCCTTCTACGCCGACCTCAAGTCCCGGACCGTCGCGGCCGGCCGGGACGCCGAGCACATCAAGGTGCTGCCGGGCATCGTCCCGGTGATCGGCTCGACGGAGGCCGAAGCGCGGGCGAACGAGCAGGTTCTGGAGGACCACATCGTGCACGCGCACGGCGTGGACCGCCTGGAGCGGCTGCTGCAACTCGCCCCCGGCAGCTTGGAGCTGGACGGCCCGCTGCCCGCCGACCTGCCGCCGGAGAGCGCCATCGAGGGCGCCAAGAGCCGCTACACGCTCGTCGTCGAGCTGGCCCGGCGTGACCGGCTCACCGTGCGCCAGCTGATCGGGCGGCTCGGCGGCGGCCGCGGGCACCTCACCTTCGCCGGAACGCCCGAGCAGGTCGCCGACACCATCGAGCTGTGGTTCGAGTCGGGCGCCGCGGACGGCTTCAACATCATGCCCGCGGTGCTGCCGTCCGGCCTGGAGGCCTTCGTCGACCACGTCGTCCCGATCCTGCGCGCCCGCGGACTGCTCCGCACCGAGTACGGCAGTGCCCGCCGCACCCTGCGGGAGCGCTACGGCCTCCCGCGCCCCGCCAACCAGCACGTCGCCCCCGCCCTCGTCTGATCCCCTTCGTGATCACCCTCTTCCGGAAGGAACCCGTCATGGCCATCGAGATCCACAAGGTCACCGCGAACATCGGCGCCCGTGTCGAGGGCGTCGACATCACCAAGCCCCTCGATCGGGAGACCTCCACCGCCCTGCGGGACGCGCTCAACGCCCACAAGGCCCTGGTCTTCGACGCGGAGGGCCTGGACGACGCGGGCCAGCAGGCCTTCGCCCGCCACTTCGGCGACATCACCACCGCCCATCCGACGGTGTCGGCCGTGGACGGCGCCCCGAACGTGCTGCCCGTCGACAGCGAGCGGGGCCGGGCCGCCAACCACTGGCACACCGACGTGACCTTCGTCCTCAACCCGCCGCAGGCCAGCACCCTGCGCAGCATCACGATCCCCCCGTACGGCGGCGAGACGCTGATCGCCAGCTCGGCCGCCGCCTACCGCAATCTGCCCGAGTCGCTGCGCAGCCTCGCCGACGGCCTGTGGGCCGAGCACACCAACGACTACGACTACGCCGTTGCGGAGGAGGACGTCGACGAGGAGCAGGCCGCCCGGCGCGCCCAGTTCACCTCGATCAGGTACCGCACGGTCCACCCGGTGGTCCGCGTCCATCCGCTGACGGGTGAGCGCGGGCTGTTCATCGGCGGTTTCGCCCAGCGGATCGTGGGCCTGTCGGCGGGCGAGTCGCGCAAGATCCTCGACCTGCTCCAGGCGTACGTCACCCGGCCCGAGAACGTCCTGCGCCACCGCTGGTCGCCGAACCAGCTCGTCCTGTTCGACAACCGCATCACCCAGCACTACGCGATCGACAACTACGACGGCCTGCCGCGCCGCCTGCACCGTGTCACGGTCGCGGGGGACATCCCCGTCGGGATCGAGGGTAAGGAGAGCTACGTCATCGAGGGCGACGCCTCGCACTACACACCGGTCGCCGCCTAGCCACACAGAGCGACGCGACCGTCCACATGGTGGGATGCCTCTCCGTCCGGCGGAGAGGCATCCGAGACTGGCGGCGTTTTTGCCCTCGCACGCCTCTCACGCATAGGACGAGTCGCGCCCATGCCCAGCACCACCACCGGGACGCCGCCCAGCGCGGACGACGTCTCCCTCTCCCACGGCCTGAAGCAGCGCCACCTGTCGATGATCGCCCTCGGCGGGGTGATCGGGGCCGGTCTGTTCGTCGGCTCCGGCGCCGGTATCGCCGCGGCCGGTCCGTCGATCGTGGTCGCCTACGCCCTCTCCGGTGCCCTCGTGATGCTGGTGATGCGGATGCTCGGCGAGATGTCGGCCGCGTATCCCTCGTCGGGGTCGTTCTCCGCACACGCCGAGCGCGCGATCGGCCCCTGGGCGGGGTTCACCGCCGGCTGGTCCTTCTGGGTGCTGCTCTGCACGGCCGTCGGCCTGGAGGGCATCGGCGCCGCGAAGATCGTCACCGGCTGGCTGCCGGGCACGCCCGAGTGGGCGTGGGTGGCGCTGTTCATGGTCGTCTTCTGCGGCACGAACCTCGCGGCCGTGAAGAACTTCGGCGAGTTCGAGTTCTGGTTCGCGGCGCTGAAGGTCGGGGCCATCACCCTGTTCCTGGTGCTCGGCGTCCTGGCGATCGCGGGCGTCCTGCCCGGCACGGACTCCCCCGGCGCGAGCCACCTCACCGACTTCCTGCCGAACGGCGGTGAGGGCCTGGTCATCGGGCTGCTCGCCTCGGTCTTCGCCTACGGCGGCCTGGAGACGGTCACCATCGCGGCCGCCGAGTCGGAGAACCCCGTCAAGGGCGTCGCCAGCGCGGTCCGCACGGCGATGTGGCGCATCGCGCTGTTCTACATCGGCTCGATGGCCGTCATCGTCACGCTCGTCCCCTGGGACTCCAAGGCGGTCGTCGAGAAGGGCCCGTACGTCGCCGCCCTCGACGAACTCGGCATCCCGGGCGCCGGGCAGCTGATGAACGTGGTCGTCCTGGTGGCCCTGCTGTCCGCCATGAACGCCAACGTCTACGGCGCCTCCCGCATCGCCTACTCGCTGGTGGAGCGCGGCCAGGGCCCGAAGGGGCTGGGCCGGGTCTCGGGCGGGGTGCCGCGGATCGCCGTGCTGGCGTCCTCGGTGTTCGGTTTCCTGTGCGTGCTGCTGAGCTACTGGCGGCCGAACGACGTGTTCCCCTGGCTGCTGAACATGATCGGCGCGGTGATCCTGGTCGTCTGGATCTTCATCGCCGTCTCGCAGCTGCGCCTGCGCCGCCGCCTGGAGCGCGAGGCACCCGAGAAGCTGGCCGTGCGCATGTGGGCGTTCCCGTGGCTGACCTGGGTCGCCCTGGCCGGCATGGCCGCGGTCTTCGTCCTGATGGCCCGGGAGCCGGACACGCGGGTACAGCTGTACTCGACGGGCGGGATGGTCCTGTTCCTGGCCGCGGTCGGATACGCGTGGCAGAAGGCCCGCGCCAAGCGGTAAGGAAGCCCACCGCCGAAGGCCCCCGCGACACACGCGGGGGCCTTTCGTGTGCCCGGGCCACCCACAGGATCCCTTCTGCTGCTAGCGTGCAGTTGCAAGGCTGTTGCAATAAGAGGTCCGGAGGGGATCCCGCCCATGCCCGTCTACACGCTGCCTGAACTGCCCTACGACTACTCCGCGCTCGCCCCCGTGATCAGCCCCGAGATCATCGAGCTGCACCACGACAAGCACCACGCCGCCTATGTGAAGGGCGCCAACGACACGCTGGAGCAGCTCGCCGAGGCGCGGGACAAGGAGACGTGGGGGTCGATCAACGGGCTGGAGAAGAACCTGGCCTTCCACCTGTCCGGGCACATCCTGCACAGCATCTACTGGCAGAACATGACCGGCCCCAAGGACGGCGGCGGTGAGCCGCTGGCGCAGGACGGGGTGGGTGAACTGGCCGACGCGATCACCGAGTCCTTCGGGTCCTTCGCCGCCTTCAAGGCCCAGCTGACCAAGGCGTCCGCGACCACGCAGGGTTCGGGCTGGGGCGTGCTCGCCTACGAGCCGCTGAGCGGGCGGCTGATCGTGGAGCAGGTCTACGACCACCAGGGCAACGTCGGCCAGGGCGCCACCCCCCTCCTCGTCTTCGACGCCTGGGAGCACGCCTTCTACCTGCAGTACAAGAACCAGAAGGTCGACTTCATCGAGGCGATGTGGCGGGTCGTCAACTGGCAGGACGTGGCTCGGCGTTACGAGGCTGCCAAGTCCCGGGCGGACGTGCTGCTGCTGGCCCCCTGAGGCCGTGAGCGTCCTGCCTCGTGATCGTCTTCTCACCTTTCACGCACGGCAGGCGGAAGAAGGAGACCCCCGCGAGGACAGGACTCGCGGGGGTCTTCCCGTGCCCGGTGGGCTCAGGGCTTGCGGCCCAGGCCGCCGTGCCGGCCGATCGGGCCCGTGGGGGCACCCGGCTCGGGGCCACAGCGGCACCGAGACCACGCCCGGCTCCACCAGCTCCAGGCCCTCGCTGCGTCATGTGCCCATGGTGCTACGGCCTTTCGGCCTCGCACGGCACATTGAGTGAGAGGAGTGCGGCGGAACCGTCGGGGTTCATGCGCAGTTCGCTGATCGCGGCGTTCCGCAACCGCGGGAGCACTCTGCGGTACTCGCTCACCGGGATCGACAGCAGGGTGCACAGCACCAGCCGCAGCAGGGTGTTGTGGGCGACGACCAGGACGCGTTCGCCGGGGTGGGCGGCGGTGATGTCCCGCAGGGCCCGCACGCCGCGGGCCGCCGCGGCGTGCGGGTCCTCGGCGCCGGGGAAGGAGTGCTCCACCGGGTCGGCCCGGTAGGCCGCGGCCCACTCGGGGTCCTCGGCCTCGAACTCGGCGAGCGTACGGCCTTCGAGGATCCCGAAGTCGCATTCACGCAGGTGGGGTTCGCTCTGGGCGGTGAGGCCGAGGGCACGGCAGGCGGGCTCGGCGGTGGCGACGGCCCGGGACAGCGGAGACGTCCAGATCGCGTCGACGGGGTGGGCGGCGGCCCAGCGGCCGAGGGCGTCGGCCTGGGCGCGGCCGGTGTCGGTGAGGTCGATGTCGCTGATGCCGGCGTAGCGGTTCTCGGCGTGCCAGACGGTCTGTCCGTGACGGACCAGCAGGAGGGTCGTACTCATGAGGCGGAAGTATCCCGGTTCAGCCGGCTGTGCGCGTGCGCGGCGAGCGGGGCGGGCAGCCAGCCGCGGTCCCGCAGGGCGTCGACGAGACGCGCGTACGGCTCCGCGAAGACCGCGGTGCGGCCGGGGCGGGGCTCCACGACGGTCCGGACGCGGACCATGCGTTCGGTGACGTCCGCGAGTGCGCCGGACCCCGACGCCCCGTACGCGGCCAGCGCGGCCATGCCCAGGGCCGGTTCGGTCTGCTCGGGGACGTGGGCCGGGCGGCCCAGGATGTCGGCGCGCAGCTGGTTCCAGTAGCGGCTGCGGGCGCCGCCGCCGGTGAAGGTGAGCGGGCCGTCCAGGGGGGCGCCGAGGTGGTGCAGGTAGTCCAGGCACAGGCGTTCGGTGAAGCCGACGCCCTGGAGCAGCGCGGCCCACAGGTCGGCGTCCTCCGCGGGGGCGCCCAGGACGAACGGGGACGCCTGGGGTGCCCGGAACGGGAACCGCTCCCCCGGCGAGACGAGGGGGTAGGCGATCACGCTCGACGGCTCGAACGCCATGGCCGGTGGGTCCATCCGGGCCGGGTCGGCCTCCGGGAAGTGCGCGGCGAGCGCCCCGGCCCCGACGCTCGACGCCCCGCCGGGAAGCCAGGTGCCGTCGGGGGCGCGGTGGTTGTAGACCACGCCGGTGGGGTCGCGGACCGGGTCGCGGGCGGCGCCCTTCAGCACGAGCGTGGTGCCGAGGACGGAGTTCCAGGAGCCGGGCCGCAGGGCGCCGGACGCGATCTGGGCGGCGCAGCCGTCGGTCATCCCCGCGAAGACCGGGGTGCCGGCGGGGATGCCGGTGGCGTCGGCGGCGCCCGGGCCGACCTCGCCGAGGCGCGTCCCCGGGCGGACGACGTCCGGGAACAGCTCGTCGGGGACGCCCAGTTCGGCCAGGGCGGTCTCCGGCCAGCGGTCGCCCTCCAGGTCGTAGCCCGTCTTCAGGGCATGGCTGGAGTCGGCCGGGGGCGGCTCGCCGGTGAGCCGGGAGACGACCAGGTCGGGCTGGTGCATCAGGCGCAGCGAGGTTCCGCCGTACTCGTCCAGCAGCCACAGCGCCTTCGGCAGCGCCCAGGTGTCCTGGACCGCGAGTCCCGCCTCCCTGGCCCGCGCGGCCTGGGTCTTCGCCCGGCCGTCGTCGTACATCAGTGCGGGGCCGAGCGGACGGCCCGAGCCGTCCGTCAGCAGGACCGTGCCGGACGTGCCGCACACCGCGAGTCCGCCGATCGGCAGGCCCGGGGGCGCGGAGCGCAGGGCCTGCCGGGACGCCTCACACAGTGCCGCCCACCAGAGCAGCGGGTCCTGCTCGTGCCGCACGCCGTCCCGGCGCCCCGTCAGCGGGGCCGAGCCGCTGCCCAGGACCGTGCCGTCGGCGGTGACGAGCAGCACGCGGACGCTCTGCGTGCCCAGGTCCACGCCGAGCCAGGCCGCACCCGGGCCGTCGCCGTCGCCCGCACCGTCGTTCACCATCCGGAACCTCCCACGCCGTCGCAGCCGGATCTGTGAACTTCTCACTGTGCCCCGATATTTTCCCGTGCGCGAGGGATTGACGCCCAACTTCAGCCGTTCCACCCTCTGTTAACGAGTCGACTCGACGTGTTAACCAGGCTCCACGCGGAGGTACGGATGGACACGCACGTGCACGACCGCCGACGCTTCCTCGCCCTCGCCGCCGGGGCGGCGGCGACCCCCTTACTCGCGGCCTGCGGCGCCGGTTTCGGCGGGAACGACGACAAGAGCGACGGCTCGGCGGCGGACGACGTCACCGGTTCCTTCGACTGGAAGCGGGAGAAGGGCACCACCGTCAAGGCCCTGCTCAACAAACACCCGTACACGGACGCCCTCATAGCCGACCTGAAGTCGTTCACCGCGAAGACGGGCATCGAGGTCGAGTACGACGTCTTCCCCGAGGACAACTACTTCGACAAGCTCACCGTGGACCTGTCCAGCGGGCGTGCCTCCTACGACGTCTTCATGCTCGGCGCGTACATGGTGTGGCAGTACGGGCCGCCGGGCTGGTTGGAGGACCTCGGGCCCTGGATGCGCAACTCCTCCGCGACGGGCGCCGAATGGGACCAGGCGGACTTCTTCCCGAACCTGCTCCGGGCCGACCAGTGGTCCCTGAAGGCGGGCGCGCCGCTCGGCCAGGGCGGGCAGTACGCGCTGCCGTGGGGCTGGGAGACGAACGTCGTCGCCTACAACACCGAGCTGTTCGGGAAGCTGGGGGTGAAGCCCGCCGAGACCTTCGAGGAGCTGGCCGAACTCGCCGGGACCATCAAGCGCAAGGCGCCGGGGGCCGGTTTCGACGGCATGTACGGCATCGCCGTACGCGGCTCGCGGAGCTGGGCCACCATCCACCCCGGCTTCATGACGATGTACGCCCGCAACGGGCTGAAGGACTTCACGGTCGACGGCGGGAAGCTCACCCCCGCCATGAACAGCCCCGAGGCCGTCGCCTTCACCGAGGACTGGGCCCGCATGGTCAAGCGGGGCGGGCCGCCGTCCTGGACGTCGTACACCTGGTACCAGTGCTCCAGCGACCTCGGAGCGAAGAAGGCCGGGATGCTGTTCGATGCCGACACGGCCGCCTACTTCCAGGCGGTGAAGGGTGCGAGCCCCGCCTCCGGGAAGATCGCCTTCCACCCCGGGCCGAAGGGCCCGGACGGGTCGCTGGCCACCAACATGTGGATCTGGTCGCTCGGAATGAACGCCAAGAGCAAGAAGAAGAGCGCCGGTTGGCTGTTCCTGCAGTGGGCGACCGGCAAGGAGCACCTGCGCAAGGGCGCGATCACGCACAACCACATCGACCCGGTGCGCAAGTCGGTCGCGAACGACGCCGCGTACAAGGACAAGATGCGGCACCTGCCGGGCTTCCTGGAGACCTTCGAGACGGTCGTCGACCGGACGAAGATCCAGTTCACCCCGCAGGCGCAGTTCTTCGACGCGACGACCAGCTGGGCGGCGGCCCTCCAGGAGATCTACGGCGGCAAGGGCGCGAAGTCCGTCCTGGACGGGCTGGCGGACGATCTCGCCGGCAAGGTGGGCTAGCCATGCGGCTCGCGCTGCGGCCGTACCTCCTGATCGTCCCGGCACTGCTGCTGACCTGCGGGATCCTCTACCCGTTCGGGCTCGGGCTGTACTACACGCTGTTCGACTTCTCGGCGAGCAAGCCGCAGCCGGACATGGTGCGCTTCCAG
This sequence comes from Streptomyces tibetensis, assembly GCF_040647715.1. Taxonomy (GTDB): domain Bacteria; phylum Actinomycetota; class Actinomycetes; order Streptomycetales; family Streptomycetaceae; genus Streptomyces; species Streptomyces tibetensis_A. The sequence continues at coordinate 567,876 of NZ_JBEZCR010000001.1, forward strand.
AACTACACGACCGTCTTCACCCAGGAGGCGTTCTGGAGCTCAGCGTGGGTGACGGTGCTGTACGCGATCGGGGCGGCCCTGACGGAGACCGTGCTCGGCGTGGCCGTCGCCCTGCTGCTGCACCGCTCGTCCCTGCTGGGCCGGGTCCTGGAGAAGATCCTGATCCTGCCGCTGATGATCGCCCCGGTGATCGCGGCGATCATCTGGAAGCTGATGCTCCAGCCGTCGGTCGGGGTCGTCAACCATCTGCTCAAGCCCTTCGGCCTGGGCGGGGTGCAGTGGACGGACACCCCGACGGGCGCACTGCTGTCGTCGATCGCCGTGGACGTGTGGGTCTACACGCCGTTCGTGGCGATCCTCGCCCTGGCCGGTCTGCGGTCGCTGCCCGCCTCCCCGTTCGAGGCGGCGGCCGTGGACGGCGCGGGGTGGTGGTACACCTTCCGGCGGCTGACCCTGCCGATGCTGTGGCCGTACGTCCTGGTCGCGGTGATCTTCCGGTTCATGGACTCGCTGAAGGTGTTCGACATCATCTACGCCCTGACCGAGGGCGGGCCGGGTGACTCGACCGTCGTCCTGCAGATCCGGGCGTATCTCGAAGCCATCCGCTTCCAGCGCTACTCCTTCGGCATCAGCTACACGATCGTGCTGTGGGCGGTGGTGTACCTGGCCGCGATGGTGCTGGTGAAGCACCTGGGGAAGATCCAGCGGAAGGCCGCGGAGGTCACCACATGAACAAACGCGTCCTGGGGTGGCTGGGCGATGCCGCCCTGATCCTCTACTTCGTCTTCGCGCTGTTCCCGATCGCCTGGATGGTGATCCTGTCGCTGAAGCCGGCCGACCAGCTCTTCTCCACGTACTTCTCCTTCTCCCCCACCCTCGACGGCTACCGGACGGTCCTCGGCGACAGCGAGGGCATCCCGTTCGTGCGGTTCTTCGTCAACAGCCTGGTGGTGTCGGTGGGGGCGGTCGCGCTGTCGCTGGTGGTCGGGCTGCCGGCGGCGTACGCCTCGGCGCGGTGGCGGTTCAAGGGCTCCGAGAACCTGATGTTCACCCTGCTGTCGTTCCGCTTCGCGCCCGAACTGACGGTGATCATCCCGCTGTTCGTGCTGTACCAGAAGCTCGGGTTGTTCGACACGTACGTCGGCATGGTGTGGGTGCTGCAACTCGTCACGCTGCCGCTGGTCGTGTGGATCATGCGTTCCTACTTCGCCGATCTGACGCCGGAGCTGGAACAGGCGGCCCTGCTGGACGGCTACACCCGCAAGCAGGCGTTCTTCAAGGTGGCGCTGCCGCTGGTCAAGCCGGGCATCGCGGCCGTGTCGCTGCTGGCGTTCATCTTCGCCTGGAACAACTTCGTCTTCCCGCTGATCCTCACCTCCAACGAGGCCCAGACGGTGACCGTGGGCGCCCTGTCGTTCCTCGGCGGCGACCGGCCCAAGTACAACCTCACGGCCGCCGCCGCGCTCGTCTCCGTCGTACCGCCCCTGCTGCTGGCGCTGACGATCCAGCGGTATCTGGTGCGGGGACTGTCGTTCGGGGCGGTGAAGTCTTGATCCGGCTGAGCGGGATACGCAAGGCGTACGGGAGGACCCAGGCGCTCGACGGGCTCGAACTGGACGTGCGGGAGGGCGAGTTCTTCTGTCTGCTGGGCCCGTCGGGCGCGGGCAAGACCACGACCTTGAAGACCGTCGCCGGGCTCGAGCAGCCCGACGCCGGGACGGTCCTGCTCGACGGCGAGGACATGCGGGGCGTGGAGCCCTACGACCGGGGCGTGGCGATGTGCTTCGAGAGCTACGCCCTCTACCCGCACCGCTCGGCCTACGACAACCTGGCCTCGCCGCTGCGCTCGCCCCGGCACCGGCTGCCCGCCGCCGAGGCCCGGCAGCGGATCGGCGCCGTCGCCGAACTGCTGGGCGTCTCCGGGCTGCTGGACCGGTCCGTCGGACAGCTGTCCAACGGCCAGCGGCAGCGCGTCGCCCTCGGCCGGGTCCTGGTCCGCCCGGCCCGGGCCTTCCTGCTCGACGAGCCGCTGTCCCACCTGGACGCCAAGCTCCGTCAGCAGATGCGGGCCGAGCTGAAGGCGATCGGGGCCGTGCAGCACACCACCACCCTCTACGTCACCCACGACTCCGTCGAGGCACTCGCGCTCGGCGACCGGATCGGGGTCATCCGTCAGGGCCGGATCGTGCAGACGGGCACCCGGGAGCAGATCTGGTACGAGCCGTACGACACGGAGGTCGCCCGGGCCTTCGGCCGCCCCCGGATCAATCTGCTGCCCGGCGTGGCGACGGAGAGCGGCGTACGCGCGGACGGCGGGGTCGAGCTGCCGGTCCGCGCACAGGCGGCCCCCGGCACGGACGTCCTGGTCGGTCTGCGGCCCCGGGACATCGCCCTGCACGGCGAGGGCCACGAAGTGACCGGGACCGTGTACGTCACCGAGGTGCTCGGCCGGTCCGTCGAGGTCACCGTCCGGCTCGGGACCGGGGAGCAGCGGGTGTCGCTGGTGGCCCCCCGGGCCGACGCGGCGCGCCTTCGTACCGACGATCCGGTACGGCTCGTGGTCCGGCCTGAGAACCTGCTGCTGTTCGAGGCCGACCGGCCGGAGCGACCGGGACGACGGATAGAGACACAGCCATGAGCAGCAACAGCAGTGGTGGACAGCAGGGGCCCGCGGCACGCCAGGCCGCCATGGCGGAGCAGGTGCTCGCCGACGGCTCGGCGACGGCGGCGGAGCTCGCCGAGCGGTTCGGGGTGAGCCTGATGACCATCCACCGGGACCTCGACGAACTCGAACGGCAGGGCATCGTGAGGAAGTTCCGGGGCGGGGTGACCGCGCAGCCGTCGGGTGTCTTCGAGTCGAACGTGCAGTACCGGCTGAAGACCATGCGGGCCGAGAAGGCGGCCGTCGCCGAGCACGCGCTGGGCATGGTGGAGCCGGGGATGGCGATCCTGCTGGACGACTCCACGTCCACGCTGGAGATAGCCAGACGGCTGCGCACGGCCGAGGTCACGCCGCTGACGGTCGTGACCAACTTCCTGGAGGCCATCAACCTCCTGTCCGACCAGCGGGGCATCCATCTGATGGCGCTCGGCGGCGATTACGACCCGCTGCACTCCTCGTTCCTCGGGGTGTCCTGCGTGGAGGCGGTCCAGCAACTGCGGGTGGACGTGTGCTTCGCGTCGACGTCGGCCGTGCACGGGGGGTACGCCTACCACCAGGAGCAGCACATCGTGTCCGTGAAGCGGGCGATGCTCGACGCGGCGGCACGCAACGTCCTGCTGATCGACCACACCAAGCTCGGCCGGGTCGCCCTGCACCGGGTCGTCCCGCTGTCCCGCTTCGACACGGTCCTCGTGGACGACGGGGCGACACCGGAGGCATTGCGGGATCTGGACGAGCACAAGGTCCGGTACGAGGTTTGCGGCATGAAGGGCGGCCATGACGGGACTGGAACTACGTGAGCTGAGGAAGACCTACCGGTCGCGGGGACGGCCGGGCGTGGACGCCGTCCGCGGGATCGACCTGAACCTGCGGTCCGGGGAGCTGCTCGGGCTGCTCGGGCCGTCAGGGTGCGGCAAGTCGACCACGTTACGGATGATCGCCGGTCTGGAGTCCGTCACCGGCGGGGACATCCTCGTCGGCGGCGCGTCGGTCGTGCAACGGCCCGCGCAGGAGCGGAACATCGGGGTGGCGTTCGAGAACTACGCGCTGTATCCGCCGCTGTCGGTCGCGGAGAACCTGGCGTTCGGCCTGAAGGCCCGGCGCAGGGCCGCCCGGGGTTCCAGGGGGGACGTCGAGCGCAGGGTGAAGGAGATCGCCGAGCGGGTCGGTCTGACCGACCTCCTCGGTGCCCGCCCGGCCGGCCTCTCCAGCGGCCAGAAGCAGCGGGTGTCGCTGGCCCGGGCCCTGATCCGCGAACCGGACGTGCTGCTCCTCGACGAACCCCTCTCCCACCTGGACGCGGCCCAGCGCGACACCACCCGCCGGGAACTCAAACGCATCCAGAAGGACCTGGGCCACACCACGATCCTGGTCACCCACGACCAGGAGGAGGCCCTCTCCCTCGCCGACCGGATCGCCGTGATGAAGGACGGCGTCATCCAGCAGCTCGGCACCCCCTACGAGATCTACGACAGCCCGGCCAACGTGTTCGTCGCGGACTTCGTCGGCGAACCGGCGATCACCCTGCTGCCCGGTATCTCCGGCGGGGACGGGCACGCCCGCCTCTCCGACTCCGTGCGCATCGCGCTGCCGGTGCCGGTGGACCGGGGCCGGGAGGTGGTGGTCGGGATCCGTCCCGAGGACGTCCGGCTCACCGCCGAGGGCGGACTGCCCGCCCGGGTCGTCGCCCACGAGCCGCTCCTGGAGTCGGGCCTGGCGACCCTCGCCCTGGACGGGGTCGAACGGCATCTCGTCGTCCTCACCGACCCCGAGGTGCGGCTCGCCCACGACGAGCGGGTCCGGGTCGCCGCCGATCTCGAGCACACCCATGTCTTCGACGCCGAGACAGGAGCCGCACTGCGATGACCGAACGGAACAGCGTGCGTGTCGTGGCCGCCGGTGACCACTTCGTCCTGCCGTCGCTCATCGCGCGGGCGGTGGAGCACGAGGTGGGGCGGGCCGACGTGAGGGAACTGCGGCTCGGCTGGCCCCTGGAGCCGTTCGGGCCGGTCGCCGAGGTGCAGGAGGCCAGTGACGCCGAGGAGGCGATGATCGAGGCGCTGGCCGGGGCGGAGGTCCTGGTCACGCAGATGGGTCCGGTCACCGGGAAGGTCCTCGCCGCCTGCCCGGAGCTGAGGCTGGTCGTGGTCTGTCGGGGCGGGCCGGTCAACGTCAACCTGGACGCGGCCAGGAACCATGACGTGCGGGTGTGCTTCGCGCCGGGCCGCAACGCCGCCGCCACCGCCGAGTTCACCGTCGGCATGATGCTGGCGGCCCTGCGCCGCATCCCCCACGCCCACGAACCGCTCGCCCGGCGGGGCAGCTGGGAGGGGGCGACGTACTACACGTACGAGCAGAGCGGACTGGAGCTGGAGGACCTGCCCGTCGGGCTGGTCGGGTACGGGGCCGTCGGCAGCCGGGTCGCGCGCGTGCTGTGCGCGTTCGGGGCGCGGGTGATGGTGCACGACCCGTATGTGCACGGCGAGATCCACGGTCTGCGCGTCAGCTCGCTCGACGACCTCCTGCGCCGCTCCCAGGTGATCACCCTGCACGCCCGGCTCACCCCCGAGACCCGGGGGCTGATCGGCGCCCGGGAGCTGGGGCTGCTGCCGTCCGGCGCGGTGGTGGTGAACGTGGCCCGGGGCCCGCTGCTGGACGAGGGCGCGTTGTGCGACGCGCTGGAGAGCGGGCGGGTGTCGGCGGCGGCGCTGGACACCTACGAGCGGGAGCCGCTGCCGGCGGAGTCCCGGCTGCTGGGACTCGCCGACCGCGTGGTCCTCACCCCCCACCTGGGCGGGGCGTCACGGGCCGTCGCGGAGAAGGCCGCCCGGATCGCCGCCGAAGAGGTGGGCCGCTGGGTGCGCGGGGAGCCGCTCGCGCACTGTCTGACCTGAGGGCCGGGAGGAGAGCCGCATGTACGTCGGTATCGATGTGGGCACGTCCATGGTCAAGGCGGCGGCCTTCGACGCCACGGGCCGCCAACTGGCCGTGGAATCCCGGCCGGTGGCCCTGGACCTGCGCGGCGGGGTCGTCGAGCAGGACATGGAGGAGGTGTACGGGGCGGTCGTCGCGGTGCTGGAGGCGCTGACCTCCGCCGTGGACGAGCCCGTGGAGCTGGCCGGGCTCACCGGGCAGGGCGACGGGGTGTGGCTGGTCGACGGCGAGGGCCGGCCGGTGCGTCCCGCCGCCTCCTGGATGGACGGGCGGGCGCACGAACTGGTCGACGGCTGGCTGGCGGACGGCACGTTCGAGTCGGTGTTCCGGCGCACGGGCAGCGCGATGTTCCCCGGCTGCCCGGGGCCGCTGCTGGCCTGGCTGGACCACCACGAACCGAAGGCGCTGGACCCCGCGAAGGCGGCCCTGTACTGCAAGGACATGGTGTTCCAGCGGCTGACGGGGGCCGCGGCGACGACGGATGTGTCGGACGCGTCGATGCCGTTCCTCGACCCGCGGACCAGGACGTACGACAACCGGGTCGTCGAGATGCTGGGGCTCGCGCACCGCCGGGGCCTGCTCGCCCCGGTCAGCGACCCGGTCGCGACCGCGAAGGCACGGGGCGAGGGACTGCCGTCGGGGACACGCATCGCGAACGGGCCGTACGATCTGCCGGCCTGCGCGCTGGGCGCCGGGGTGACGTCCCCGGGGGACGGGCTGCTGATCGTCGGCACCTGTCTGGCCAGTCTGGTCGCCACCACCGAGCTCGACCTGACCGGCGAGCCGGCCGGTCTGTACATCTCCACCGACCGGCCCGGGCACTGGCTGCGCGCCATGCCCGCCATGGTCGGCACGGCGGCGCTGGACTGGGTGCTGTCGACGACCGGAGTGCGGCACGACGAGGTGGACGGCCTGCTGGCCGGGACCCCGCCCGGGGCGCACGGCGTGCGGGTGCTGCCGTACTTCGCGCCCTCCGGCGAACGCGCCCCCTTCGTGGAACCGCGGCTGCGCGCCGAACTCACGGGCGTCTGCCTGGAGTCGACCCGGGGCGATCTGGTCCGCGCCACCTGCGAGGGCATCGGGTACGCGGCCCGGCACTGCCTGGAGGCGGCGGGCCTCACCGGGAACCTGGCGGTCTGCGGCGGCGGCACCCGCAGCTCCGCCTGGATGCGGCTGCTGGCCGACGTGCTCGGCCGGCCGCTGCGGGTCGTCGAGGGCGAGGTGGGCGCACGGGGCGCGGTCCTGGCGGCCGCCGAGCGGTACGGGGTCGGGTTGGACACGCAGGCGTGGACGGCACCGACGGCGGTCGTCGAGCCGGACCCGGAGCGGGCCGCGTTCTACGCGAGCGGTTACGAGGAGCACCTGGACCGGCTGGCCGGTGCCCGGGCCCGGGCACGTCAGTGAACCCGGCATCGACGAAAGGGAGTTGCATGCAGCTCGGACGGAGATCCCTCCTGCTGGCGGCGGCCGCGGGAACCGCCACGGCCGCGACGGCCACCGCGGCGGCGGCCGAACCCCGCAAGGGCGGCGGCCCGGTCGTCATCGGGCATCGCGGCGCGGCCGGCTGGCGCCCGGAACACACGGCGCCCTCGTACACGTACGCCGTGCAGACGGGCGCCGACTGGATCGAACCGGACCTGGTGCCGACGAAGGACCACGTGCTGGTGGTCCGGCACGAGAACGAGATCTCCCAGACGACCGACGTGGCCCGCCGCCCGGAGTTCGCGGACCGCCGTACGACGAAGACGGTCGACGGGCGGCCGGTCACCGGCTGGTTCACGGAGGACTTCACGCTGGCCGAGCTGAAGACGCTACGGGCCGTGGAGCGGCTGCCCGCGGTCCGCAACCGCAACACCGTCTTCGACGGGCGCGCGGAGGTCATGACCTTCCAGGAGGTCGTGGACCTGGCGCGGCGGCTGTCACGGGAGCACGGCCGGACCGTCGCGGTGTTCCCGGAGACCAAGCACCCGACGTACTTCCGGTCCATCGGCCTGCCGCTGGAGCCGAAGCTGGCGGCGGCGATCCGGCGCAACCGGCTCGGCCGGCGCGAGTGTGTCGTGCAGTCCTTCGAGCCGACGAGCCTGCGGCGCATGACGGGCCTGGGGGTGCCGCTGTGGCAGGCGCTGGGGACGACGGGCGGCCCGTACGACCTGCCCGGGAGGACGTACACGCAGATGATGACGCCGGCGGGCCTGGCGGAGATCGCCGGGTACGCGGACTGGATCGGGCCGGACAAGGCGTCCCTGGTCGGCACCTCGCTCGTCGCGGACGCGCACGCGGCGGGGCTGCGGATCGGGCCGTACACCTTCCGCGCCGAGAACCAGTTCCTGCCCGCGCAATTCCGACACGGGAGCGGACCGAACGATTTCGGGGACGCTTTCGCCGAATACACGCTGTACTACCGCATGGGGGTCGATGCGGTCGTGACCGACTTCCCGGACCTGGCGGTGATCGCGAGGAGGGGCTGATGACGGTGAGCCGGGCGTGCCGGACCTGCGGCAGCATGCAGGAGTTCCGGAAGTTCAACGCCGCCGAGCGGGCGGCGGTCCGGGCGGAGAAGGGGGCCGGGCACTTCGTGGACGACTACTGGCGCTGCACGGCCGTCGGCTGCCGGTGGTACCAGCGCTACCTGAACCGCGGCGAGGACGGCCTGCTCCCGGAGGAACTGAAGATCAAGGCCGTCCCCGCCGAGTGAGCCCTACAGGTTGGAGAAGTCCGGGCCCTTGGTGCGGGTGCGCTTGATCTCGTAGAAGCCGGGGACCGAGGCCACGGCGAGGGTGCCGTCCCACAGGCGGCCGGCCTCCTCGCCCTGCGGGGCCGGGGTGACGACCGGGCCGAAGAAGGCGATCTGCTCGCCGTCGGATCCCGGCACGGCGATGACCGGGGTGCCGACGTCCTGGCCGACCTTGTCGATGCCCTCCTGGTGGGAGGCGCGCAGCTGAGGCTCGTACGGGGTGGAGTCCCAGTGCTCCAGGAGGGAGTCGGGCAGGCCCACGTCCTTCAGGGCGGCGGCGACCGTCTCCTTGCCGGGGCCCTCGGCCTGGTTGTGGATGCGGGTGCCGAGCGCGGTGTAGAAGTCGCCGAGGACCTCGGGGCCGTGCTCCTGCTGCGCCGCTATGACGACCCGGACGGGGCCCCACGCCTTGGTCTCCAGCAGCTCGCGGTACTCCTCGGGCAGCTCGTCCAGCCGGTTCTCGTTCAGGACGGCGAGGCTCATGAGGTGCCAGCGGACCTCGATGTCCCTGACCTTCTCCACCTCCAGCACCCAGCGGGAGGTCATCCAGGCCCAGGGGCACAGCGGGTCGAACCAGAAGTCGACGGGGGTCTTGTCCGACATGTCTCTCCTCGAAAGGCAACCGTTTCTCCGGCAACGCCGGTACGCGCTCACCACATTCCCGGCTGCCCCGTGTCAGGTGCACGTGGCAGGATCGGTCCTGTCCAGCCGTACCCCACGACATCCGAGGAGTGCCGCCCGTGCCCGGTGAGAATCTGTCCCGCGACGAGGCCCGGGAGCGGGCCGCCCTGCTGAGCGTCGACGGGTACGAGGTGTCCCTCGACCTGCGTTCCGCGGTCGGTGAGGACCCGGGGGACGGGCCCCGCACCTTCCGCTCCGTGACGACGGTCCGCTTCCGCTGCAACGAGCCCGGGTCGAGCACCTTCGCGGACCTGATCGCGCCGAGTGTGACGGCCGTATCGCTCAACGGCCGTGATCTGGACCCCGGAGAGGTCTTCGACGGCTCCCGGATCACGCTGGAGGACCTCGCCGCGGACAACGAGCTGGTGGTCGACGCCCAGTGCGCCTACTCCCGCACCGGCGAGGGCCTGCACCGCTTCGTCGACCCCGAGGACGGCGAGGTGTACCTGTACACGCAGTACGAGCCGGCCGACTCGCGCCGCGTCTTCGCCAACTTCGAGCAGCCCGACCTCAAGGCCCCCTACCGCTTCGAGGTGCGGGCGCCCGAGGGCTGGACGGTGTGGAGCAACGGCGCCGGCGAGCAGGCCGACGGCGTGTGGCGGTTCGCCGAGACCAAGCCGATCTCGACGTACATCACCTGTGTCGTGGCCGGCCCCTACCACTACGTGACGGACTCCTACACGCGTACCTTCGCCGACGGCACGACGCTGGAGATCCCGCTCGGCGCCCTGTGCCGCAAGGGCCTCGCACCCTACTTCGACGCCGACGACGTGTTCCTGGTCACCAAGCAGGGCCTGGACTTCTTCCACGACCACTTCGACCACCCCTACCCGTTCGGGAAGTACGACCAGGCGTTCGTGCCGGAGTACAACCTGGGCGCGATGGAGAACCCGGGGCTGGTGACGTTCCGGGAGGAGTTCATCTTCCGCGGGAAGGTGACGCAGGCCTCCTACGAGGGCCGGGCCAACGTCATCCTGCACGAGATGGCGCACATGTGGTTCGGCGACCTGGTCACCATGGAGTGGTGGGACGACCTGTGGCTGAAGGAGTCCTTCGCGGACTTCATGGGCGCGTTCTCCCTGGTCGGCGCGACCCGTTTCGCGGGCGGCTGGATCACCTTCGCCAACCGCCGCAAGGCCTGGGCCTACCGCGCGGACCAGTTGCCCTCCACGCACCCGATCACCGCGGACATCCGCGACCTGCAGGACGCCAAGCTCAACTTCGACGGCATCACGTACGCCAAGGGCGCGTCGGTGCTGAAGCAGCTCGTGGCGTACGTCGGCGAGGAGGCGTTCCTGGAGGGCGCCCGGCGCTACTTCGAGCGGCACGCCTACGGCAACACGCGCCTCGGCGACCTGTTGTCGGTGCTGGAGGAGACCGGTGGCCGGGACATGAGCGCCTGGTCGCGGTCCTGGCTGCAGACGGCCGGGGTGAACTCGCTGACCCCGCAGGTGCTGCTGGGCCCGGACGGCCGCGTCGAGGAACTGGCGGTGCTCCAGGAGGCGGCCGAGTCGCACCCGGAGCTGCGGCCGCACCGGGTGGCCGTGGGCCTGTACCGGGTGACGGACGGCGGGGCGCTGGAGCGCTACGCGCGCGTGGAGACCGATGTCGACGGCGCGCGGACGGTCGTCGCGGAACTCGCCGGGGCCGAGGCTCCCGATCTGGTCCTGGTCAACGACGACGACCTGACCTACTGCAAGATCCGCTTCGACGAGACCTCGCTGGCCACCCTGCGTGAGCACCTGGGCGCGATCACCGACCCGCTGGCGCGTGCCCTGTGCTGGTCGGCGCTGTGGAACATGACGCGTGACGCGCTGCTCCCGGCGCGGGACTTCGTGGACCTGGTGCTGCGGTTCGGCGGGCGCGAGTCCGAGATCGGCGTCGTGCAGATGCTGCACGCGTGGGCGGAGTCGGCGGTCACGCACTACACCGCGCCCGCCCGGCGGGAGACGGCCGCGCGGCTGCTCGCCGAGGGCGCCCGGCGCGAGCTGTACGCGGCCGGGCCGGGCAGCGAGCACCAGCTCGCCTGGGCGCGTTTCTTCGCCCGGACGGCCACCGCGGAGGCCGACTTCGAGCTGCTGCGGGACCTGCTCGCGGGCACGGCGACGGTCGAGGGCCTCGACCTGGACCAGGAGCTGCGCTGGGTGTTCCTGGAACCGCTGGCCGCGCACGGGGTGGTGGACGAGAAGGTGCTGGCCGAGGAGCTGACCCGGGACGACACGGCCTCCGGCAAGCGCCACCAGGTGCGCTGTCTGGCCGCCCGCCCGTCCGAGGCGGTCAAGGCGCAGGCGTGGGCGCAGGTCGTGGAGTCGGACGCGCTGTCCAACGCCATGGTCGAGGCGACCATCGCGGGCTTCTCCCAGGGCTCGCAGCGGGAGTTGATCGCGCCGTACGCCGGGAAGTACTTCGCGGCGATCGAGCGTGTGTGGGCCGAGCGGTCGATCCAGATCGGCATGCACGTGGTGCAGGGCCTGTTCCCCTCGCTCCAGCAGTCCCAGGACACGCTCGACGCCACGGACGCCTGGCTGGACTCCCACCGGGAGGCGGCCCCGGCGCTGCGTCGGCTGGTGCTGGAATCCCGTGACGACCTGGCACGGGCGTTGCGTGGACAGGCGTGCGACGAGGGCGCTGACCAGTAGCTTTGGCCTGAGATCGGGGTGTTCCGCCTTCGTTACGAGACGAATGCCCCGTGAGCCGTAACCCCTGGCCCGTACCCGAACGGACCAGGGGCTTTCGGCATCCGAACATTCGTCCTTTAGTGCCGGGTTGTCCGTATTTGTCGACGGGCCTGTAACAGCGGTTCAAGGAGGGCCGGAACGCGGGAAATTGCGGGTCATGACCCACAACGCCCCGCTCTCCCCCCGCCCGCTGCACGACCTGTCGGGCGGTGGCCGCCCCCGCGTGCTGACGACGGCCCAGCTCCGCGCGCACGGTGTCTCCACGGCCGAGACGAACGAGCAGTGCCGCACGGGTGGTCCCTGGCAGCAGCTCCTGCCGGGCGTCGTCCTGCTCCACCCGGGCCCGCCGACCAGCGAGGAGCGGCTGCACGCGGTGCTCATGTACGCGGCGCGGGAGCACGGCTCGGGGGTACCGGCCCAGCCCGGCGCGAGTCGGCCGCACGCCGCCGCCTACCCCGAGGTGATGATCACCGGCCTGGCCGCGCTGACGCTGCACGGCTTCTCCTCCACTCCCCCGCTGCCCTCCCTGGACGCGATCGACGTCCTGGTCCCGCGGCTGCGACGGCTGCGGTCCACGGGCTGCGCGCGCGTCGTCCGCACGCCCGTCCTGCCCGACCCGGAACAGGTCACGGGGGTGCCGGTGGCACCGGTGGCCCGCGCGCTGGCCGACGCGGTGGCCGAACTCGACGACGCCGTCAGCGTGCGCCGGCTGCTCACGGAGGCGGTCCGCGGCGCCCACTGCGACCCGGCGGCGGTGGTCCGCGAGCTGAACCAGGCCCGGCTGCTGAGCCGGCCGCACGTCGTGGACGCGGTGGAGTCCCTGCTCGCCGAGGGCCGGGCCCGCGCGGAGGACCGCCTGTACCGCATGATCGCCGAGTACGGTCTGCCCGACCCGGTCTGGAACGTCGACCTGCGCCTGCCCGGCGGGCCCTACCTCGGCGGACTCGACGCGTACTGGCCCGACCAGGCGGTGGCGGTGGAACTCGACACCCGGGCGCCCCGGCAGGACGACGACGCCCTGTGGTCCGAGTACGCCCGCAAGCGCGAGCACCTGGAACGGCTGGGCATCACGGTCGTCCACATCACGCCGCGCAAGCTCCGCGACTCCCCGGAGCAGCAGGCGACGGTGATCCGCACGGCCCTGATGGCCTCGGCCGACCGCGAACCGGCCGCGTATGTCGTGGTGCTGCCCCGGTAATGACGGACCGGGACGACACCAGGAGGGGAGAGGAGGGGCCGCCGGGACACACCGGCGGCCCCTCCTCGTGCCGGGGCCGCTACGCGCCGCAGAACTCCGCCTCGATGATCGCGTCGACGCTTCCCGACCAGTCGCCGTTGAAGTTGACGGCGAGGGAGTGCCGGCCGTCCGAGGTGGTCACCCCGCTCGACATCGAGCCGTAGATGCCCCCGTCATGGCCCCAGACGTGGACGCCGCAGCCCAGCTTGCGGTCGACCAGGCCCAGGCCGTAGCGGCTGGTGCCGCGGCCGGAGGGGACCGTCGTCTTCATCTCCTTCAGCTGTTCGGGCGGGAGCAGCTCGCCGCGCAGCAGTGCCGAGTAGAAGCGGGTCAGGTCGGCCGAGCTGGAGACCATCTGGCCCGAGCCGTAGGCCAGGCCCGCGTTGAGTTCCGTGACGTCGTACGTGGGGCCCGTGTCCGTCCTGGCCAGCTTGGAGTAGGCGCGGCTGCTGGGCCGGGGCAGGGTGATGCGGAGCGTGGGGACCGACGTCGAGCTCAGGTGCAGGGGGGCGATGATCCGGCGGTCGATCTCCTCGCCGTAGTCGTTGCCGGTGGCCTTCTCGATCACCCGGGCGGCCAGGAGGTAGTTGGTGTTGGAGTACGCGAACGATGCTCCGGGCTCGAAGTACGGCCGGTTCCTCATCGCGACGGCGAGCAGGTCCTCGGGGGCCGCCTCGTCGAAGCGATGCCTCATGAAGCCGTCCGGGGTCGTGTAGGTCTGCTGGAAGTCCGAGTCCTCCAGGTAGTCGAAGACGCCGCTGGTGTGGTTCAGGAGCTGCCGGATCGTGATGCGGCCGCCGTCGTGGCCGTTACCCCGCACGGCGCCCGGCAGCCAGTGCTCCACGGTGTCGTCGAGCGACAGCCGCCCCTCCGCCTCCAGGTGGAGGACGACCGTGGCGACGAACGTCTTGGTGATGCTGGCGACGCGGTATCGGTCCCGGGCCGAACGCGGCTTGCCCGTCTCCAGGTTGCCGGCGCCGGCCGTGGCCGCCCAGGTGCCGTGGCCCCGCCGGACCGTCACCGTCACGCCAGGCACCCCGTCGGCCACCGCCGCCCGGATGGCCCGCTCGGTCCGGTCATGGCCGCCGGGTGCGGCAGACGGGCCCGCCGCCACCGCCGGAGCCGTGAGGGCCACCGACAGTGTCACCGCCGTCGCCGCCGTCACGGCCGCCGTGAACGCGCGTCTGTTCATGTCCCCGTTTCCCCCTGTCACGTCATGTCGAGTCGTGCCGGGAGAGGGGACTTGGGCGGTCGCGGCTGGGGTTGACCGGCGCGGGGTGGTTGAGCGGTTTTCAGACCTTCTTGAGCACCAGCTCGGTGTTGCGGTCCGCCGGGTCGCCGCCGAGGGTCGTGCTCGCGCCCGGGGCGTTGAGGGACAGCTCGCGGTAGAGCGCCGCGAGGCCGGTCTGGGAGAGGTCGGAGAAGTCCGTGCGGTGCGGGGCCGAGGACTCCACCAGCGTCGTGAACAGGGAGATCGTGCCGTCCTTGTTGTCGGTCAGCTCGATGATCCGGGCGAGCTGCGGGAAGTCGACGTGGGAGGCCGTGGAGATCTCCCAGAACGAGCCGCCGCTCGCCAGGGCGTGCGGGGTGATGACGTTCTTGTGGATGTGCCCGTTCACCCAGGCGAGCACCCTGGGGTGGCCGCCGAGCAGGGCGAGGACCTCCTGGCCGTCGTGGCGGCGCTCGTTCGGCCTGGACGGGTCGCTGCGGAGGTTGGTCATCGTCTTGCTGGTGTGATGGCTGAAGATCACCGCGTAGGAGTCCTTGTTGTCCCGCAGCGTCTTGTCGAGCCACTTCAGCTGGGCCGTGCCGATGGACCCCTCGTAGTGACCGCCGGAGTCGGTGGTGTCGAGGCTGATGCCGATCACGTCGTCGGAGATGCGGAAGGCGTAGTACTGGGTGCCCGCGTCGAGGTTGGCGGAGGAGTAGCCGTGTCCGGCGGGGCCGAGGCCGCGGTGGGCCGGATCCAGGTGGGCCTTCAGGTACTCGGCCGGGGTGAAGGGGGCGCGCCTCTCGTCGGGGGTGACCGAACGCATGGAGCGGGCGTGGGACTTCAGGAAGTCGTGGTAGCGGACGCCCTTGGGGTCGGTGGCCTTCTTGATCTGCGCCTGCAGCTGCCGCGCCTCGGCCGCGGTCGCGTTCATCAGCTTCTTGCCGCCGACGGCGAGTTCGGTGAGGTAGGGGTCGGCGTGCGAGCCGTAGCAGCCCATCGGCAGGGAGTCGTGGTTGCCGACGGTCGAGTACCAGGGCAGGTTGAGGCCGGGGCTGCGCACCTCGCGGATCGCGGCCTTCAGGAAGCCGTCGAGCTGGGGGAAACCGGCCTGCTTGTCGCTGTCGCGGACGGCGGCGTCCGGCTGCCAGTACTGCTTGAGGCCGCTGTTCTGGACGCCCTCGTAGCGGCGCGGGTCCCCGGTGTTGGGTGTGATGCGCCCGCCGCTCATGATCTTCAGGAACCAGTCCAGCTCGGACTTGGCGTTGTTGTCGGTGTTGTCGCCGGTGGTCATGGCGAAGTGCAGCGGACCTCCGGTGACGGGGGCGCCGCGCAGCGCGTTGATCCGCTCCACGAGCGCGATCGCGCCCTGCACGGTCAGCGCCTCGTGCGGCCGCCAGGCGTGGATGTCGGCCGCACGCAGGTACTCCAGGCGCAGCGGGTGCTGGGCGTCGATGATGTGCAGGTCGGTGAGCTGCACGAACGCGGCGAGCGCGGTACGGCGGCCGGCGCGGCCGGGCTTGGGTGCGGCCAGGTCGGAGCGGACGACCCGCTGCCAGCCCGGTCCGTCGCCCAGGCGCCGGTAGCCGGAGCCGGAGCCGGAGCCGCCGCGCGGGGCGGCGACGGACGCCACGGTGGTGCCCTTGGTGTAGGGGGCGAGTGGTGCGGCGGGTGCCTGTCGCGAGGAGGCGGCGACAGCCTCGGTGGCCTGCTGGCTGCCCGTGGCGGCCTGGCTGTCGCTGGGCCGCAGGGCGTAGCCGACACCCCCGGCCAGGGCGACCGCACCGGCGGCGGCGAGGACGGAACGACGGTGGATGCCCTGGCCGGAGCCGGCGACTGAGCGTGTGCGCGACATGCGCTTCTCTCCCCGAGTGCGAACGCGTCGGCAGTGGTCGCGGGGCCTTCACGACGTGAACACCCCGCTCGTACTGGATCGTTGGCAGCGGGAATGACCTGCGCGTGAACGAGACGGCAACGCGCAGCGCCGATCACCGTACGTGGATCTCGGACCACCCCGCGCGTCGCCGCCTGCTCCGGACACGGCCCGGAGCCGGTCACGCGGCGTTCATCTTCCGGGGTACTGCACCTACTCCAGGGCGTCGGCCAGCCGTCCGGTGGCCGGGCGTTCGCGCCACATCCGCAGTGCGATGTCGACCATCGAGATCCGCACCAGCCCGGGAACCGCGTCCAGGTCGTGCCAGGCGGCCAGGTCCGTGGAGCCGTTGACCTCGTTGCGGAGTTCGCCGCCGGTGATCCGGCCCTCGTAGACGAGCCGGACGCCGTGGTGGTCGACGGGGGGCCCGAAGCCTTCGCGGAAGACGCGGTGCGAGGAGTCCACGCCGAGCAGCCCGGTCACCTCGATGCGGTACCCGGTCTCCTCCTCCACCTCCCGCCGGACGGTGTCGTAGGGATCCTCGCCGTGCTCCATGCCGCCGCCCGGCACGACCCACTCGGGCGTGCCGTCCCAGGCGGGCGAGCGGGCGAGGAGGATCTGTCCGTCCCGGACGCATATGGCGTAGGCCGCCACCCTCAACTTCTGTCGCACTCCGGGACGTTAACCGATTTCTTCGCCACCTTCGGGACTGATGACCACAAATCGCATCGGGGGTTTTCCCCATACATCCATTTCGTTTGGGTCAACACTCCCCAAAGGACTTCACCTTGCGTAAAGCTGTGCGATCGTCCGGGCTTGCCGTTCGGACCATCTGCGACCAGGACCGATCGGGCCTCGGTCGCTTCCCGCTCGTTCCTTTACCTACAAGGGATGCCGATGACCCCTCCCACCCCGCGCGATCAGATATCGGGCCCGAGACGTGTGGCGCGCATCGCCGTGGCCGCCGGTCTCGTCGCCGCGCTCTCCGCGGCCGGGCCGATCCCGCTGGCCTTCTCCGCCGACGGGCCGGGCGCGGACGCCCCCGCAGACCAGGGCGTCAAGTCCGCGCACGCCAAGCTCGGTTCGGACGACGCCGGTCTGCTCGCGGAGGCCAAGGCCGACGGCGACAAGACCGTCACGATGATGATCGCCACCGCGCCCGGGAAGACCGAGCAGGTCGCCGGGCAGCTGGACGCGGTCAAGGGCGGCTCGGTGGGCCGGGCCGACGACAAGCTGGGCTACGTCCGGGCCACCGTCCCGACGGCCAAGGCGGACTCGGCGATCGCCGCCGCCGCGAAGCTGTCCTCCGTGCACGGCATCGACCTGCGCGAGGAGATCCCGCTGGACGACCCGACGCCGAGCGCGGACACCGCCAAGGGTGCCAAGGCCGCGAAGGGCACGTACCCGGCACCGGGGAAGAACACCCCGGCCGAGAACCCGTACAACCCGTCGTTCGAGACGGGCGCGGTCGACTTCGTCGAGGACCACCCGAAGGCCGACGGACGCGGTGTCACCATCGGCATCCTGGACTCCGGCGTGGACCTCGGCCACCCCGCGCTGCAGAAGACGACGACCGGTGAGCGGAAGATCGTCGACTGGGTGACGGCGACCGACCCGATCATCGACAACGACAACACCTGGCGCCCGATGGTCTCGGCCGTGTCCGGCCCGGCCTTCACCTACCAGGGCCAGTCGTACAAGGCGCCGGCGGGCTCCTACGCCGTCAGCCTCTTCAAGGAGTCGTACACCGCCGGTGGCGACGCCAAGGGCGACGCCAACCGCGACGGCGACACCACCGACGTCTGGGGCGTGCTGTACGACGCCAAGACCGGCACGGTGCGCGTCGACCTGAACAACAACAACGACTTCGGCGACGACGCCCCGATGAAGCCGTACAAGGACGGCCACCAGGTCGGGTACTTCGGCACCGACGACCCGAAGACCGACGTCGCCGAGCGGCAGCCGTTCGTCGTGGAGATCCGCAAGGACGTCCCGATGGACCCGCTGGGCGGCTCCTGGGTCGGCAAGAAGTCCGACTTCGTCAACATCGGTGTCATCGAGTCCGAGCACGGCACACACGTCGCCGGCATCACCGCCGCCAACGGCCTGTTCGGCGGGAAGATGAACGGCGCCGCCCCGGGCGCCAAGCTGGTCTCCTCGCGCGCCTGCACCTGGTCCGGCGGCTGCACCAACGTGGCGCTCACCGAGGGCATGATCGACCTCGTCACCAAGCGCGGCGTCGACATCGTCAACATGTCCATCGGCGGCCTGCCGGCGCTGAACGACGGCAACAACGCGCGCGCCGAGCTGTACACGCGCCTCATCGACACCTACGGCGTCCAGCTGGTGATCTCCGCGGGCAACTCCGGCCCCGGCGCCAACACCATCGGCGACCCGGCCCTGGCCGACAAGGTCATCTCGGTCGGCGCGTCCGTCTCCAAGGAGACCTGGGCCGCCAACTACGGCTCGGTCGTGGAGAAGAAGTACGCGATGATGCCGTTCTCCTCGCGCGGCCCGCGTGAGGACGGCGGCATCACGCCGACCCTGGTCGCCCCGGGTGCGGCGATCAACACCACGCAGACCTGGCTGCCGGGCTCCCCGGTCGCCGAGGCGGGCTACACCCTGCCGGCCGGCTACTCGATGCTCCAGGGCACCTCGATGGCCTCCCCGCAGGCCACGGGCGCGTCGGCGCTGCTGATCTCGGCCGCGAAGCAGAAGAAGATCGACCTCACGCCGGCGACCCTGCGCACGGCCCTCACCTCCACCGCCGACCACATCAAGGGTGTGCAGGCGTACGAGGAGGGCGTGGGTCTGATGAACATCCCCGACGCCTGGGACGCGATCCGCGACGACGCCACGGCGCACACCTACTCGGTCAAGGCGCCGGTCGACACCGCGATCGACCAGTTCCTGAAGACCCCGGGCTTCGGCACGGGCCTGTACGACCGTGAGGGCGGCCTGAAGGCCGGGCAGAAGAAGACGTACGAGGTCACCCTGACCCGTACGTCCGGCGCCGACAAGGCGATCCGGCACGAGCTGCACTTCGAGAACAACGCGGGCGGCACGTTCCGCATCGTCGGCTCCGACGAGGTGAAGCTGCCGCTGAACCAGCCGGTGACCGTCGAGGTCCAGGCCGCGCCGAAGTCCGCGGGCATCAAGAGCGCGATCCTGGAGGTCGACGACCCGAGGACCGAGGGCATCGACGAGCAGGTCCTCAGCACGGTCGTGGTCTCCGCCCCGCTGAAGTACACCTTCTCCGCGAAGGACTCGGTGCAGCGCAACAGCACCCAGCACTACTTCGTCACCGTCCCCGAGGGCGCCAAGAGCCTCGAGGTCGCGATGAGCGGGCTGAAGGACAAGAGCCAGACCCGGTTCATCGCCATCCACCCGTACGGCACGCCGTCGGACCCGTCGTCGACGGTCAACTGCTACCCGAACTACGACAACCCGGCCAACACCTGCCGTCCGGACGTGCGTTCCTACGCCGACCCGCAGCCGGGCGTCTGGGAGATCGAGGTCGAGTCGCGCCGTACGTCGCCGCTGCTCGACAACCCGTACCAGCTGGACGTCGCCGTGCTCGGCGCGGCCTTCGACCCGGAGACCGTGACCGTGCCCGAGGCGAAGGTCGGCACCCCGGCCGCCGCCTCCTGGAAGGTGACGAACGGTTTCGCCGCGCTCGACGGCAAGCTGGTCGGCGGCCCGCTCGGCTCGGCCAAGGTGGCCCGCCCCTCGATCAAGCAGGGCGAGACGCAGACCACGACGGTCGAGGTGCCCGCGGGCGCCAGGTCGCTGGACGTCGCCATCGGCGGTGTCTCGGACAACGCCGCTGACCTGGACCTCGCCGTGTACGACGCGTCGGGCACGCAGGTCGGCAGCTCCGCCGACGGCGACTCGGAGGAGTCGGTCTCCATCCCCGCCCCGGCCGCGGGGAAGTACTCGATCCAGGTCGTCGGCTACTCGGTGCCGGCCGGCACCACGGCGTACGACTACCAGGACGTGTTCTTCTCCCCCTCCCTCGGCAGCGTCACCGTCGACGGGTCGGCTCCGGTGGAGCTCGGCACGGGTGACTCCGCGACGGTCTCGGGCAGCGCCACCGCCGCGGCGGCCGCTCCCGAGGGGCGTGAGTTCTTCGGCCAGGTCCAGCTGGTCAACGCGCGCGGCACGGTCGCGGGCGTGGGCAGCGTGAAGATCGAGAAGGTTCTGCCGTAACGGCAACGCGGCATCGGTGGGGCGGGCGTCCGAAGGGGCGCCCGCCCTTCCTACTGCTCCTCATGGGCACGGGATCGTGCGCGAGGCGGGCAGCGCCTCGGTGATCCACGCCCGTTCGCGGGCGATCTCCTTCTCCCCCGTCGCCCACTCGTCCGGGTGGGCCTGGTCCCCGGAGATACCGACGAGCATGTGGTCACCGGCTCGGAGCGAGGGCTCGGCGCCCGTTTCCAGGGGGAAGGTGATCTGCTTTCGGCCCTTGTCGGGCTTGTAGTAGCGCGTCACGTCCAGGGTGATCCGGTCCTGGCCGGTGCCGGGGACCGCCTCGACCTCGGCGACGGTGCCCTCGACGACCAACCGGGCGCAGGCCAGATACCCGGCGGGGCCGAGCTTGGCGTCCGCTTCGGCGTGCGGACGCCCGGCGGAACTGTCGGCGGCGGACGACCCGCCCTGATCACTCCCGGCGCTCAGGTCGCCGCTCTGGACGACGAGCCAGCCCATGCCGATCACGAGACTGGCCCCGACGGCGGCGACGAGGCCCTTCAGGGCCACCGCCAGGGGCTCGGGCCGCTTGCGGCGCGCCGGCAGCGGCGTCACGGAGGCTCCGCCGCCGGTCTCGGGTCCGGGTTCCGCCGGGGGCTCGGCGAGGGCGTGCCCGATGAGGCCCAGCTGCTCGCGCAGCACCCCCACGTCGGCGGTGGCGGTCCGGTACTCGGCCATGAAGGCCTCGCTCGCACGAGCCTCCCGCGGTGGCGCCTCGCCGGTGATCGCCGCCATCAGCGCATCGGTCCCGTCGCGCCCGGCCTGGTCCTGTTGGGCGGTCACGTCACACCACCTCGTCCTCGTGCAGGCGGGCGCGCAGGGCCCGTACGGCTGTGTGCAACCGGCTCTTGACCGTGCCCTCCGGGATGCCGAGCTGCTCGGCGATGGACCGGACCGGCAGGTCGGCGTAGAAGCGCAGGACGACGACCTGCCGCTGGGCGTCGGGCAGCTCGTCCAGGCCCTGGGCGACGGCGACGGACAGCACGCTGCTGTCCTCGCCGGAGGGATGCTCCATCTGGCGCAGGGCGGCCAGCCGCTCCCCGAGCCGCTCCTGGCGGCGCTTGGCCCGGTGCCAGTCCATCGCGAGGTTGGAGGCGACGACCGCCGCCCACGCCGAGACGTCCCGCGGCGCCTCCCGGCCGCTCGCGGACCGCTCCAGCAGCCGCAGGCGGACCTGCTGCACCCCGTCCGGCAGGTCCGCCTGCGGCACTCCGCCGAGCGCGAGGACCGCCCGCACCCGGCGCTCCTGTGCCGCGTCCAGCGGATCGGCCTCCCTCCGGCGATCGCCCTGTCTCGGCGGAACGTCGCCGGACCCTGCGTGCGCCTCCCTGGCGCGCCGGGCCCTCCCGCGCAACAGCACAAGCCACCCCCCCAGCCGTGTTTCTCCTACGACGCCGGGACGGCCCGGAACGTTCGGTGGTCTTTCCGCCGAGTTCCGGCCGGGGCCCGTCGCGCTCCGCCGGGCCCCGTCACGGTCGGCCGGGCCCCGTCACGGGTCGGCCGAGGCGTACATCACACTTCCGTGTGGCCGGGACCGGCATGGGCAGGCGAGCTTGCGGCGCACGACCCCTGCCGGACGAATTCCTCCAGCTCAGCGGGGTCGACACCGCAGGTCCGCAACCATGGAGCGGGACGAGCCGTCCCACTCTCCGGGCAGACCGGGGAAAGAAGTGGACAGGCGGGCCGTGGTCGGCCGCATGATGGAAAAGCCTCGGCCAAGCAACGAGTACGTGAAGAGACGCAGGAGAGGGAGTCACCGTGAGGGTCGGAATCGTCGGAGCCACCGGACAGGTGGGCACGGTCATGCGCAGGATCCTGGCGGAGCGGAACTTCCCGGTCACCGAGCTGCGTCTGTTCGCCTCGGCCCGTTCCGCGGGCTCGGAGCTGGACGGCGTGACGGTGGAGGACGCCTCCACCGCCGACTACACCGGCCTGGACATCGTGCTGTTCTCCGCGGGCGGTGCCACGTCCAAGGCGCTGGCCGAAAAGGTCGCCTCCCAGGGCGCCGTGGTGATCGACAACTCCTCCGCGTGGCGCAAGCACCCGGAGGTGCCGCTGGTCGTCTCCGAGGTCAACCCGCACGCGATCAAGGACCGTCCCAAGGGCATCATCGCGAACCCGAACTGCACGACCATGGCCGCGATGCCGGTGCTGCGTCCGTTGCACGCCGAGGCGGGCCTGGAGGCCCTCGTCGTCGCCACGTACCAGGCGGTCTCCGGTTCCGGCCTCGCGGGCGTGGCCGAGCTGCACGGCCAGACGCAGAAGGTCGTCGCCGACGCCGAGAAGCTCACCCACGACGGCGAGGCGGTCGACTTCCCCGAGCCGGGCGTCTACAAGCGCCCCATCGCCTTCAACGTGCTGCCGCTCGCGGGCAACATCGTCGACGACGGGCTGAACGAGACCGACGAGGAGCAGAAGCTCCGCAACGAGTCCCGCAAGATCCTGGAGATCCCCGAGCTGAAGGTCTCCGGCACCTGCGTGCGCGTCCCGGTCTTCTCCGGCCACTCCCTCCAGATCAACGCCCGCTTCGCCCGCCCGATCTCCCCGGAGCGCGCGGCGGAGCTGCTGAAGGACGCCCCGGGCGTCGAGCTCTCCGACATCCCGACCCCCCTCCAGGCCGCCGGCAAGGACCCGTCCTACGTCGGCCGCATCCGCCGCGACGAGACGGTGGACAACGGCCTGGCCCTCTTCGTCTCCAACGACAACCTCCGCAAGGGCGCCGCGCTGAACGCGGTGCAGATCGCGGAGCTGGTGGCGGCGGAGCTGAAGGGCTAGTCCCTGCCCTCCCCGCCCTCCTCGGAGCCCCTGCGCACCTCGTAGAGGAAACAGCCGTACTCGACGGCCCGGACGTGGACCAGTGCCACGGCCGGGTCGTCGAATGCTTCCGTGAGGGCTTGACGGACGGCGGCGGCGGTGCCTCGGACCAGCCGTCCGCCCAGGATGTGCCCCTCGGCCGAGTAGCGGCGGAGCGTGCGGTGGCCGTCGGTGAAGGGGAGGGCGTCGGTGTCCGGCCCCTCGCAGTCCTCGGCATGGATGAAGACCGGGCCCTGTTCGTCGTAGGCGCCCGGGGTGGCGCCCGTGTCCGCCGCCCAGCGGCGCAGCGGGGCGTAGGACACCAGGGCGATGCGTTCGCCCGGGTCGCTGCGGCGCAGGCAGCAGCGGAGCGGGGCGCCGCCCTCGGTGTCGGTGAAGGGGGCCGCCGGGCGGCCGGCGTCGTCCGTGGCGCGGAGTTCCCTCAGCACGGGCGGGGCGATGGGGCGGGCTGTGTACGGGGTCGTCGTCGTCCGTGTCGCTGTCGCTGTCGTTGTCACCGTGGCTGTCGTTGTCGCTGTCATGCTCATCAGGCTCGCTCGCGCGGGGCCGCGTCACCGGCGGGATCCGGACGTCGCGTTCGCGCGCTCAGCACGGCCGGCACGGCCAGCAGCGCGAGTGCGCCGCCCACGGCCGGCACCGCCGCGGGCCCCAGGGCGTCCGCCGTCCGGCCACCGGTGAACGCCCCCAGCGCGATGGCCGTGTTGAAGACCCCCGCGAAGAGCGCCGACCCCGCCTCCCGCGCCCCGGGTGCCGCGGCCGACAGCCAGTTCTGGGCGGAGACCGACACGCCCCCGTAGACCAGGCCCCACAGGACCAGCAGGGCCGTGGAGGCCGCGGGTGAGTTCCCCGCCGGGATCAGCAGCAGGACCACCGCGCCGAGTCCGGCCGCGATGAGGAGCAGGGCCCTGCGGGGGTCGCGGGCCGCCAGTGCGCCGCCCGCGAACGTGCCGGCGACGCCCGCCAGGCCGTAGCCGAGGAGGAGCGTGCTCACCGTCCCCGCGCCGAGGTCCGGGACCCGGTCGAGCACGGGGCGGACGTATGTGTACGCCGCGAAATGGCCGGTGACCAGGAGCGCCACCGCCGGCAGGCCCCGGCCGACGCCGGGCGTGCGCAGCAGCCGCGCGAACGTGCCCGGGCCGACGGGCGTCCCGGCCGGGAGTGGCGGCAGCGCGAGGAACAGAGCCGCCGTCACCACCGTGGTCACACCCGCCAGGGCCGTGAAGGCCCAGCGCCAGCCCGCGAGCGAGCCGAGGAACGTGCCGGCCGGGACGCCCAGCACCGAGGCGATCGCGATGCCGCTGAAGATCAGCGCGGTCGCCCGGCCGGCCCGGTGCGGTGGCATCAGCCGCGTGCCCAGTCCGGCAGCGATCGCCCACACCCCGCCGATGCACACCCCGACCAGGGCGCGGGCGAGCAGCAGGACGGCGATGTGCGGGGCGAGGGCCGAGAGCAGGTTGGCGGCCGTCAGCAGGAGCAGCAGGGCGCACAGCACCGTGCGCCGGTCGGCGCGGCGGGCGGCGATCGGCAGCAGCGGCGCGCTCGCCGCGGCGACCAGGCCGGGCAGGGTGACGGCGAGCCCGGCGGTTCCCGCGGAGACTCCCAGGCCGTCGCCGAGCGGGGTGAGCAGGCCGACGGGGAGCATCTCGGTGGTGACGACGGAGAACGTGGCGGCGGCGAGGACCAGGACGGCGGCCCATGGACGCGGGCGGGCGGAGCCGGTCGCCGGTACGGCGGTGGGGATGGAGGGGGTGCGGGTGGAGGGAGTGGAGGGCATGCCTCCACCCTTTTGCGCCGTCCGGCCGGGAACAACGGCGAAGTCCTCACCCTTCCATGAGCGGGACTGATCGATCGGAACGCGAGGGGAACCACGGTGGCGGGGCTGGAGTTGCGCGAGCTGGAGTGCTTCCTGGTGCTGGCGGAGGAACTGCACTTCGGGCGGACCGGCGAGCGGCTGTACGTCTCGCAGAGCCGGGTGAGCCAGCTGCTGAGCGCGCTGGAGCGGCGGGTGGGAGGCCGGCTGGTGCGACGGACCAGCCGCCGGGTCGCGCTGACCCCGCTCGGGGAGCGGTTCGTGGAGCGGCTGCGCCCGGCGTACGGCGGGCTGCGGGACGCCGTGGAGGACGCGCGGATGGCCGCCCGGGGCGTCGAGGGCAGTCTGCGGATCGGCTTCCAGGGGACGGCGGACACGCGCCTGGCGGCAGCGGTGCGGGCCTTCCGCTCCGCGCACCCGGAGTGCGCCGCGGACCTCGTGGAGATCCCGCTCGCCGATCCGTTCGGCGGGGTGCGGGAGGGGGCGGTGGACGCGGCCGTCGTCCTGCTTCCGGTGGAGGAGCCGGATCTCGTGCTCGGTCCCGTCTTCTCGCGCCGGCCGCAGACCGTCGCGGTCGCACAGGACCATCCCTTCGCCTCCCGTACGGCCGTGACGGCGGCGGAGGTCGCCGAGACGCCGCTGGTCACGGCGGCGCCCCCGGCCCCGGCGTACTGGCGGGCCGCCCACGCACCGACCGCCGTCCCCGGCCCTGCGGTGACCACGCTGCAGGAGGGGCTGACCCAGGTCGCCGCCGGACGCGCGGGGATGCTGCTGTGCCGACCGACGGCCGCGTACCACCGGCGCGAGGACGTGGCGTTCGTGCCGGTGGAGGGCGTGCCGGAGTCGGCGCTCGGCCTGGTGTGGCACCGGGACGGGGAGTCGGCCGGGGTGCGCGAGTTCGCCCGGACCCTCGCCTCCCGAGGGGTAACCCTCGAAGACCCCCGGGTCGTCGCCTGACGCCGAGCCGCCGTGGAAAGATGACGCAACCCACCCATAACGAGGAGATGACCGCGTGCCTGGCACAAACCTGACCCGCGAAGAGGCGCAGCAGCGGGCGCAGCTGCTCGCCGTTGACTCGTACGAGATCGAACTCGACCTCTCCGGCGCGCAGGAGGGCGGCACCTACCGGTCGGTGACCACGGTGCGCTTCGATGTGACGGCCGGGAACGGCGCGGAGTCGTTCATCGATCTGGTGGCGCCGGCCGTGCACGAGGTGACCCTGAACGGGGACTCCCTCGACCCGGCCGAGGTCTTCGCGGACTCCCGGATCGCCCTGCCCGGCCTGCTCCAGGGTCGCAACATCCTCCGGGTCGTCGCCGACTGCGCGTACACCAACACCGGTGAGGGCCTGCACCGGTTCGTCGACCCGGTCGACGACCAGGCCTACCTCTACACCCAGTTCGAGGTCCCGGACGCCCGCCGGGTGTTCGCGAGCTTCGAGCAGCCGGACCTGAAGGCGACCTTCCAGTTCACCGTGAAGGCCCCCGAGGGCTGGACCGTCGTCTCCAACTCTCCGACCCCCGAGCCCCAGGACAACGTCTGGGTCTTCGAGCCGACGCCGCGCATCTCGACGTACATCACGGCGCTGATCGTCGGCCCGTACCACTCGGTGCACAGCGTGTACGAGAAGGACGGCCAGTCCGTCCCGCTGGGCATCTACTGCCGCCCCTCGCTCGCGGAGTACCTCGACTCGGACGCGATCTTCGAGGTGACCCGGCAGGGCTTCGAGTGGTTCCAGGAGAAGTTCGACTACGCGTACCCGTTCGAGAAGTACGACCAGCTGTTCGTGCCGGAGTTCAACGCGGGCGCGATGGAGAACGCGGGCGCGGTGACCATCCGCGACCAGTACGTGTTCCGCTCGAAGGTGACGGACGCGGCGTACGAGGTGCGCGCCGAGACCATCCTGCACGAGCTGGCCCACATGTGGTTCGGCGACCTCGTGACCATGGAGTGGTGGAACGACCTGTGGCTGAACGAGTCGTTCGCCACCTACACCTCCATCGCCTGCCAGGCGCACGCGCCCGGCTCGCGCTGGCCGCACGCGTGGACCACCTTCGCCAACTCCATGAAGACGTGGGCGTACCGGCAGGACCAGCTGCCGTCCACCCACCCGATCATGGCCGAGATCCGCGACCTGGACGACGTCCTGGTCAACTTCGACGGCATCACGTACGCCAAGGGCGCCAGTGTCCTGAAGCAGCTCGTCGCCTACGTCGGCATGGACGAGTTCTTCCGGGGTGTGCAGGCGTACTTCAAGCGTCACGCCTTCGGCAACACGCGCCTGTCGGACCTGCTGGGGGCATTGGAGGAGACCTCCGGCCGCGATCTGAAGACCTGGTCGGAGAAGTGGCTCCAGGCGGCCGGCATCAACGTGCTGCGCCCGGAGATCGAGACGGACTCCGACGGGGTCGTCACCGCCTTCGCCATCCGCCAGGAGGCCCCGGCCCTGCCCGCGGGCGCCAAGGGCGAGCCGACGCTGCGCCCGCACCGGATCGCCGTCGGCCTGTACGACCTCGACGAGGCGAGCGGCAAGCTGGTCCGCCAGGAGCGGATCGAGCTGGACGTGGACGGTGAGCTGACGGCCGTGCCGCAGCTGGTGGGCGAGCGCCGCCCGGCCGTGATCCTGCTCAACGACGACGACCTGTCGTACGCGAAGGTCCGCCTGGACGAGCAGTCCCTGGCCTTCGTCACGGAGCACCTCGGCGACTTCGAGTCCTCCCTGCCGCGCGCCCTGTGCTGGGCGTCGGCCTGGGACATGACGCGGGACGCCGAACTCGCCGCCCGTGACTACCTGTCGCTGGTGCTGTCCGGCATCGGCAAGGAGTCCGACATCGGTGTCGTGCAGTCGCTGCACCGCCAGGTGAAGCTGGCGATCGACCTGTACGCCGACCCGGCCGCCCGCGAGGCGCTGCTGGCCCGTTGGACCGACGCGACGCTGGCGCACCTGCGGGCGGCTGCGCCGGGCAGCGACCACCAGCTGGCGTGGGCGCGCGCGTTCGCGGCGACGGCCCGCACGCCGGAGCAGCTGGACGTGCTGGACGCGCTGCTGGAGGGTTCGCAGACGATCGAGGGCCTGGTCGTCGACACGGAGCTGCGGTGGGCGTTCGTGCAGCGCCTCGCGGCGGTCGGCCGGTTCGACGAGGCGGAGATCGCGGGCGAGTACGAGCGGGACCGCACGGCCGCCGGTGAGCGGCACGCGGCCACGGCCCGTGCGGCCCGCCCGACCGCGGAGGCCAAGGCCGAGGCGTGGGCGTCGGTCGTGGACTCCGACAAGCTGCCGAACGCCGTGCAGGAGGCGGTCATCGGCGGCTTCGTCCAGACCGACCAGCGCGAGGTGCTCGCCCCGTACGCGGAGCGGTACTTCGAGGTGGTCAAGGACATCTGGGAGTCCCGTTCCCACGAGATGGCCCAGCAGATCGCGGTGGGTCTCTACCCGACGGTCCAGGTGTCGCAGGAGACCCTGGACAAGACGGACGCGTGGCTGGCCTCCGCCGAGCCGAGCGCGGCCCTGCGCCGCCTGGTCTCGGAGTCCCGCGCGGGCGTGGAGCGGGCCCTGCGGGCGCAGCGGGCGGACGCGGCGGCCGGGGCGTAACCCCGGCGGTATCCCGTACGACGGAAGGGGCGTCCGGTGTGTGCCGGGCGCCCCTTCCGCCTGTTCTCCGGCCGCGGCGGCCAAAGTCCCCTCCTACCGTCGCAGCGCCCCGCCCGGCACGACCACAGCTTCGGAGCGGGCCTTCACCGGGTGGCCCTCGGTCCGCGGCCGGGTCACGAACTGTCCTGCCACCGTCGCCCCGAACGCCAGCGCCATTCCCAGCAGTTGCACCGGCGTCAGCGCCTGCCCGAGCGCCGCCCAGCCGACGACGGCCGCGGTCAGCGGGGAGAGCGGGCCGAGGAAGGTGACCTGGGTGGCGGTCATGTGGCCGATGCCGCGGAACCACAGCCAGTACGCGAGGGCCGTGTTCGCGAGGGCGAGGTACAGGTAGCCGCCGACCGCCCGGCCGTCCAGGGCCGGTGGGGCGCCCTCGACGAGGAAGGCGAGCGGCGCGATGAGCAGGCCGCCCGCGGTCAGCTGCCAGCCGGTCAGCGCCAGCGGTCCGACGCCCTCGGGGCGGCCCCACCGCTTGGTGAGCACGGTGCCGGTGGACATCGACGCCGTGGCGGCGACGGCCGCCAGCACGCCGAGCGCGTCCAGCGCCCCGGCCGCCCGCAGCACGACGAGGCTGACCCCGAACGCGGCCACGGCCCCGGTCACCAGCGTCCGCGCCGACGGCCGCTGCCCGAGCAGCAGCGCCGAGAGCGCGGCCACGAACAGGGGACCGGCGGAGCCGACGACCGCCGCCATGCCGCCGGGCAGCCGGTAGGCGGAGAGGAACAGCAGCGGGAAGAAGGCACCGATGTTCAGCGCGCCGAGCACCGCCGCCTTCCACCACCAGGCACCACGCGGCAGCACCCGGGCGAAGGCGAGCAGCAGCAGACCGGCGGGCAGGGCGCGCACCAGGGCGGTGAACAGGGGCCGGTCGGGCGGGAGGAACTCGGTGGTGACCGCGTAGGTCGTGCCCCAGGAGATCGGGGCGAGGGAGGTGAGGGCGATGAGAGCCGGGCGGGAGGCGGCCATGGGAAGACACCCTTCGAAGTAGGTCCCGAAGTAGGTCGGCAGAAAGTAGCTTAGCGCTAAGCAACTTTCCGTCAAGCTACTTTCTTGCGGGTGACCTAGAAGGGGCGGATACTCGAGGCATGAGCGAACGCCCTGAGCCGCGCAAGGACCCCGTCGACGCGATCATCGAGCAGTGGGCCACGGTCCGGCCCGACCTGGACACCGCCGCCATGGAGGTCTTCGGCCGGGTCGGCCGGCTCTCGCTCGCGATGGGCGACCGGATGGACAAGGCGTACGCGAGGTTCGGGATCTCACGCGGGGAGTTCGACGTCCTGGCGACCCTGCGCCGCTCCGGCGAGCCCTACACGCTCTCTCCCCGTCAGCTGTCCGCGACGCTGATGCTCACGACCGGCGGCATGACGGGGCGCCTGGACAAGCTGGAGCGCGCCGGGCTGTTGCGCCGCTCGCCGGATCCGCACGACCGGCGCGGACTGCGGGTCACGCTCACCGACAAGGGCCTCGGGGTGGTCGACGAGGCGGTCGCGGCCGGCCTGGCCGTCCAGACGGAGGCACTGTCCGCCCTGGACGCGGAACGGGCCGCCCTCCTGGCCGGCCTCCTGCGGGAACTGCTGGCGGCGACGGAGAGGCCCTGACGACGACGAGGGCGTCGCCGCGGTGACCGCGTCGACGCCCTCGAAGGGGAAAGCTGATCAGGCCTTGACTTCGCTCTTCGCCTCGGCCTTGGTGGCGATGTTGGAGCTGGTCGGGTCCTTCTTCTTGTGCGTCTTGTCGCCGACCATCACCAGTCCGGCGATGACCAGGTACAGCACGATCGGGGCAAAGACGAAGAGGCCCAGCGTCTCGATGACGCTCAGGCCCGTGCCGGGGTCGTCACCGTCGTCGCGCGTGAGCGCGGAGGCGGGCGACGACAGGAGCAGCATCATCAGCGTCGTACCGGCTGCCAGGGCGCCGGCGCGCAGGGCGTTCTTCTTGTCCACGGTGTCAAAATATCCAACGCCGACCGGGCCCGCGCGCCCGGGGTGCCGTAAGAGACCCGGGGCTCACGACCCGCCCTCCCTGAGCACCTGCATCAGCGCGTGCAGCCGGGGCGAGGCCGCGAGGTCCTCCAGCGTCACGGGCCGTCCCTGTGCGTCCGCGATGGGCAACCGCCAGTTCGGGTACTGGTCCCAGGTCCCCGGGAGGTTCTGCGGGCGGCGGTCGCCGACGCCGTCGGGGAGCCAGACGCCGACCATGCGGGCCGGGGTGCGCAGCAGGAAGCGGTGGACGGCCTGGATCTGCGCCTCCTCCGACGAGGTGTCGCTGCCGCCGCCCGTGCCCTGCAGCAGGCCGAGCCGGGACAGCAGGGACAGCCACTCCCCCGCGTCGGCGGCGGCCTCGGCGCGCTCCTCCTCCAGGGGGCGGGTCAGCAGACCCAGGCTGTCGCGGAGCTCGACGTGCTCGCCGGTGAGGCGGGCGGCCGTGGAGGGCAGGTCGTGGGTGGTGGCGGTGGCCAGGCAGTCGGCGCGCCAGCTCTCGGGGGGCAGGGGATGGCCGTCGCCCTCCCAGTCGCGCTCGAACCACAGCACGGACGTGCCCAGCACACCGCGCTCGCGCAGCGTCTCGCGGACGCCGGGCTCGACGGTGCCGAGGTCCTCGCCGATCACCAGCGCCCCGGCCCGGGAGGCCTCCAGGACGAGGACGGCGAGCATGGCCTCGGCGTCGTAGCGGACGTAGGTGCCCTCGGTGGGCGGGTGGCCCTGGGGGACCCACCAGAGGCGGAACAGGCCCATGACGTGGTCGATGCGCAGCGCCCCGGCGTAGCGGAACAGGGCGCGCAGCAGCTCGCGGAACGGGGCGTAGCCGGACGCGGCGAGGCGGTCGGGCCGCCAGGGCGGCAGGCCCCAGTCCTGGCCGCGGGCGTTGAAGGCGTCCGGCGGGGCGCCCACCGACATGCCTGCGGCGAAGTACTCCTGCTGCGCCCAGGCGTCGGCACCGCCGGGGTGCACGCCGACCGCGAGGTCGTGCACGATCCCGACCGGCATCCCGGCCTCGCGTCCGGCCCGCTGGGCCGCGGTCAGCTGGGCGTCGGTGAGCCAGGCGAGCCGGGACCAGAAGTCGACCCGGTCCATGAGGCCGTTGCGGGCCCGGGCGGTCTCGGCCGACCGCGGGTCGCGCAGGCCCGTCGGCCAGCGGTGCCAGTCTGAGCCGTGCACCTCGGCGAGCGCGCACCAGGTGGCGTGGTCCTCCAGGGCCTGGCCCTGTGCGGCGAGGAAGTGGGAGTAGGCGGCGCGCCGGCCGGGTCCGAGGGGGACCTCGCCGAGCAGCTCCAGCGCCTCCCGCTTGAGCTCCCACACGGCGTCCCGGTCGATCAACGCGCCCTGCCGCAGCACCGCTTCGCGCAGTCGGCCGGATCTCTCCAGCAGGGCGCGCAGGCGCTCGGGGTCCTGGACGTAGGCGGCCTCGGGGACGTCCTCGACGCGCAGGTGCACGGGGTCGGGGAAGCGGCGCGAGGAGGGGCGGTAGGGGGAGGGGTCGGTGGGGGCTCCGGGTACGGCCGCGTGCAGCGGGTTGACCTGGATGAATCCGGCGCCGAGCGACCGCCCGGCCCAGCCGGCCAGTTCGGCGAGGTCACCGAGGTCGCCCATGCCCCAGGAGCGTCGGGACAGCAGGGAGTAGAGCTGGACGAGGAGTCCGCAGGAGCGTCCGGGCGGGGCGGGCAGGCGGGGTGGGGCGGCGATCAGGTGGGCGGTGCCGGTGCGGCCGTCGGGGGTGGTGGCGGTCAGCCGGTGGACGCCGGGTGGGAGGCCGTCCGCCGCGGTGCGGCTCTCGCCCTGCTCGGTGTCGATGCGCAGCCGGGTCCCCTCGGGAAGCGCCGCCAGGGCGGCCGGGGGGCTGCCGCCCCAGCCGACGACGGTCGGCGGCAGCAGCCGTTCGCCCAGTTCCCCCTCGCGGGCCGCGAGCGCGGCGCGGACGGCGCCGGGCGTGCTCGCGTCCACGCCGAGGGCGGCCAGGGTCAGGGTGACCGCGGTGGCCGAGGCCGCGACCGTGCGGTCCGGGGACGGACTGTAGGAAGGGGCGACGCCGTGCAGTACGGCGAGGCGGGACAGGTCCTCGGAGGGCGGGTCGGCCGGCCGGGGTGCGGTCATCTACATCCTCGTGAAGTCCGGGACGAAGGCCGGGGGCTCGCTGGTCAGGGGGGCGGCTTCGGCGAGCGGCGGCTCACTGGTGAGGGGCTCGGCGTCGGGCAGCGGGGGCTCGCTGGTCAGCGGCAGTTCGGTGTGGGTGCTCTCGGAGCTGAAAACGCAGTAGCGCGGGTCGTCGTGGTGGGTGTCGTCGAGGTCGGCGGACGGGTCCGCCACGGGTTTGGACGGGGCCGGGAGCGGAAGGAAAGTCATCGCAGCCACGGGGGCCTCCTTGTCGGGTAAGACTTCAACGGGTCATCGCAGCCCTACCCAGTCGACGCGAAGGCAGACGCCCCGGACCCGACATCGTGCTTCTGCTCACATTCCGCTTCCTCCCACACAGTCAAGATTCCGGCATTTCAGTCACAACGGCCACTCTCGTTGACACCCTCACCGGACGGATGGTGGGCTCGTTCCGCCGGGCGAACGCATCTGGAGGGGGCCTGTGGCACTGCGGCGTGGGAAGCGGACCGTGGCCCTCGCGGTCGCCGTCGTCGCCGGGAGCCTCGTCGCCCCGCCCGCCGCCCTGGCGGCTCCCTCTCCCCCGGGCACGACAGCGACGCCGGCCCCCGACACCGCCGGAGAGGACCTCTCCGTCTGGCCCCGCCCGCAGTCGCTGCGCGCGAACGACGCCCCGGTCGCGGTGCCCGACGAGGTCGCCCTGATCACCGACGGGCAGGCGGGTCCTCCCTCAAGCTCTCGGATTCGCTCGAGCAGGGGGGAGGACCCCCATGCGGTGGAAGTCCTGCGCGAGCTGCTGCGGCGCGCCGGGGCGCGCCGGATCACGGACACGCCCGGCCCGGGCGCCCTGGTCGTGCACGCCCGCACGGAGCCCGTTCGCCCGGGCGACCGCCACGCATTGCCCTCCGGGGGCTACGAGCTGTCCGTCGGCCAGGGCGGCATCTCCCTCACCGGCACCGGCGAGGACGGTCTCTTCCACGCCGTCCAGACGCTGCGGCAGCTTCTGCGGCCCGACCGAACGATCGCGTCCGCCGTCGTCCGCGACTGGCCCGGCACCGCCGTACGCGGCATCACCGAGGGCTTCTGGGGCACCGCCTGGACGCAGGGGCAGCGGCTGGCGCAGCTCGACTTCATGGGGCGCACCAAGCAGAACCGCTATCTGTACGCCCCCGGGGAGGACCTGTACCGGCAGGCTCGCTGGCGTGAGCCCTACCCTGCCGCGCAGCGGGCCCGGTTCCGGGAGCTGGCCGAGCGGGCGCGCCGCAACCACGTCTCGCTGGGCTGGGCGGTGGCCCCGGGCCAGGCGATGTGCTTCGCCTCGGACGCCGACGTGCGGGCGCTGACGCGCAAGCTGGACGCGATGTGGGCGCTGGGGTTCCGGGCGTTCCAGCTCCAGTTCCAGGACGTCAGTTACAGCGAGTGGCACTGCGGGGAGGACGCCGACCGGTTCGGCTCCGGCCCCGAGGCGGCGGCGCGGGCGCAGGCCCGGGTGGCGAACGAGGTGGCCCGGCATCTGGCGCGGCGGCACCCGGGCGCAGCGGGCCTGTCGCTGATGCCGACCGAGTACTACGAGGACGGCACGACCGACTACCGGCGGGCACTGGCGAGCGAGCTGGCCGCGCCGGTCGAGGTGGCGTGGACGGGTGTCGGGGTGGTGCCCCGCACCATCACGGGCGGCGAACTGGCCGATGCGCGCGAGGCGTTCGGGCATCCGCTGGTCACCATGGACAACTATCCGGTCAACGACTACGAGCCCGGCCGCCTCTTCCTCGGCCCGTACCGGGGCCGTGAGCCGGCCGTCGCGACCGGTTCGGCCGCCCTGCTGGCCAACGCGATGCAGCAGCCGGAGGCGTCCCGCATCCCACTGTTCACCGCCGCCGACTTCGCCTGGAACCCGCGTGCCTACCGGCCCGGCGAGTCCTGGCGCGCCGCGATCGCCGACCTCGCGGGCGGGGACCGCAGCCGCGAGCAGGCCCTGGCCGCGCTCGCCGGCAACGACGCCTCGTCGGTGCTGGACGACGGGGAGTCGGCGTATCTGCGTCCGCTGACCGAGGCGTACTGGGCGTCCCGCACGGCGGCCGGAACCGCGACCGGCCGCGAGGCCACCCGGCGGCTGCGCGAGGCCTTCACCGTGCTGCGCGAGCTGCCCGCGCGGCTGTCGGGAACCGGGCTCGGCTCCGAGGTCGCCCCCTGGGCTCACCAGCTGGCTTCGTACGGCGAGGCGGGCACGGCCGCGCTCGGCATGCTGGACGCGCAGCACACCGGGGACGCGGCGGCGGCCTGGAGCGCGTACCGCAGGCTCGGCGCGCTGCGGGCCCGGCTGGAGTCGGCGCCGGTCGAGGTCGGCACGGACGTGCTGGACCCCTTCCTGCGCCGGGCGCAGAAGTCGTACGCGGCCTGGTCGGGCATCGACCACGAGCCGCCCCGCAATCCCGGGGACGGCCGTACCCTGCGCTTCCCGCGGGCGCGGGCGCTGACCGCCGTGACGGCCCTGACGGAGCCGGGCACCGAGGGAGCCGTCGAGGTGCACGTTCCGGGGCGGGGCTGGCGGGAGGCGGGCCGGCTGGACGGGTCCGGGGCGACCGAAGTGCGGTCGGCGGAACGCGCCGACGCCCTGCGGGTCACCGGCCCCGACCCTTCCCGCGTCCACCACCTCATCCCCTGGTTCGGCGGGACTCCCGCCGCCTCCCTCGGTCTGCCCCGTGACCGGGCGGACGTCGAGACCGGCCGCACCGAGCGGCTGACCGCCCGGCTCGGGTCGCTGCGCCCCGCCGACGCCCGCGGCAGGCTCACCGCCGAGGCGCCCGAGGGCGTCCGGGTCAGGGTGCCGAAGGGCGAACTGACCGTGCGGCGCGGCGCGACGGTGGAGGTCCCCGTGGAGGTGACCGTCGAGCGCGGTGCCCCGATGCGGTCGTACGAGGTCCGGCTGGGGTTCGCGGGAGCGGACCGCACACTCGCCGTCCGCGCCGTCCCGCCCACCGGCGGCCCCGACCTGGCCCGCTCCGGCACCGCCCGTTCCTCGGGCGACGAGACGCCCGACTTCCCCGCATCGGCGGCGAACGACGGCGATCCGCGGACGCGCTGGTCCTCGCCGGTCGACGACGGCGCCTGGTGGCAGGTCGAGCTGGCCCGCCCGGCGCGGCTCGGCCGGCTCGCGCTGCACTGGCAGGACGCCCACCCCTCGGCGTACCGCGTCCAGGTCTCCCCGGACGGCCGCCGCTGGCGCACCGCCGCCACCGTGCGGAACAGCGGGGGCGGCCGGGAGAGCGTCCCCATGGACGAACGGGACGTGCGTTTCGTGCGCGTACAGGGCGACAAGCGGGCGACGCAGTACGGCTATTCGCTGTGGTCGGCGGAGGCGTACGCCGTCTCGGAGTGAGCTCCCGGTGATCGGCTGAGGAAGTTCCTCGGCGCCCGCTATTCACTCAGTACATATACTCAGTACATAATGATCGCCATGAGCACCCGCCACATCCTGCTGGGCCTGCTCGCGACGGGTCCCAGCCATGGCTACGACCTCAAGCGACGCCACGACGAACGCTTCCCGCAGGCCCGCCCGCTGGCCTACGGGCAGGTCTACACGACCCTGCAGCGCCTCGTGCGGGACGGCCTCGCCGAGGTCGAGGGCACCGGCTCGGACGGCGGCCCGGAGCGCACGGCGTACCGGGCGACCGACGAGGGGACCCGGGAACTGGCCCGGTGGGCGGGGGAGATCGCACCGCCCGCGCCCTTCGTGGCGAACGAGATCTTCGCCAAGGTCGTGGTCGCGATCCTCTCCGGCGGTGACCCGGCCCGGTACCTGAGCGCCCAGCGTGCCGCGCACATGGAGCGGATGCGGGAGCTCACGGCGGTCAAGGCCGCCCGGGGAGCAGATCTGGCGACCGTGCTCTCGGCGGACTACGCCCTCAACCACCTCGACGCCGACCTCCGCTGGATGAACACCACGGCGGCCCGGCTCACCACCCTGACCGCGGAGGTCGACGCAGCATGAGCAGACCCGTGCCCCTTCTCACGGCCGCCGGTCTCACCAAGGCGCACGGCCGGACCCCCGCCCTGCGCGGCGCGTCGGTCGAGCTGCACGCCGGCGAGATCCTCGCCGTGACCGGCGCGAGCGGCAGCGGCAAGTCGACGCTGCTGCACTGCCTGGCCGGCATCGTCCGCCCGGACGCGGGCTCGGTGACCTACGACGGCCGGCGGCTGGAGGACCTGCCCGAGAAGCGGCTGAGCGAGCTGCGGCGCACCGAGTTCGGCGTGGTGTTCCAGTTCGGCCAGCTCATCCCCGAGCTGACGGTCCTGGACAACGCCGCCCTGCCCCTGCTGCTGGCGGGCACCGGCCGGGCCGAGGCGCGGGCCCGGGCCGGGGAGTGGCTGGAGCGGTTCGGGGTGCGGGGCCAGGAGGACCTGCGGCCGGGCGAGCTGAGCGGCGGCCAGGCGCAGCGGGCCGCGCTGGCCCGGGCCCTGGTCACCGGGCCGAGGGTGGTCTTCGCCGACGAGCCGACGGGCGCGCTGGACTCCCTGGCCGGTGAGCAGGTCATGACGGCCCTCGTCCACACGGCCCGCGAGTCGGGCACAACCGTCCTGCTGATCACGCACGACGCCCAGGTGGCCGCGTACGCGGACCGCGAGGTCCAGCTGCGGGACGGGGCCGTGGTGGCGCTGGGGGTGACGGCATGACATCGCTGAGAGCCGATCTGCGGCTGGCCTGGGACCTCACCCGGGGTTCCGACCGCGGCGAGTGGTGGCGCGTGACCCTGACGGCGACCGGTGCGGCGCTCGCGACCGGGTTCGCACTGGCCGCCGTCGCCCTGGCGTCGCTGCGCGGCCAGTACAACGTGCCCGTGGCCGCGGGCCTGCTGGACCAGCCCGGCACCCGGTCCGGTGTGATCGCCGGCCTGATGCTCCTGCTCGTGCCGGTGCTCGGGTTCCTCGGCCAGTGCGCCCGCATCGGTGCGGTGCACCGCGACCGACGGCTGGCGGGGCTGCGGCTGGCCGGGGCGGCACCCTGGCAGGTGCGGCGGATCGCCGCGCTGGAGACCGGCCTGGCCTGCCTGCTGGGCTCATCGGTCGCCACCGTCTTCTCCGTGCTGTTCCTGCTGCGCCTGTGGGACCGGCCCACCGCCCTGGCCTGGGTGGGGATCGTGCTGGTCGCGGCCGGCGTACCGCTGCTGGGCGCGGCGGCGGGCGCGCTGGCCCTGCGCCGGGTGGTGGCCTCGCCGCTGGGCTGGGTGCGCAGGGTCGGGCCGCGTACCGGGCGGGGGCCCGGGCTGCTGTTCCTCGCGGGGGTCGTACTGGTCGGGGTGGTGACGCTGTTCGCCGTGCTCGGCACGTCCTCGGCCGCCGCCAACCGGCCGTACGCCGGACCGCCGCTGACGATGGTGGGCGTGGTCCTCGCGGCCGGCGCGGGCGCGGTGTGGCTCTCCGGGGCCATGGCCAAGGTGACCGGACGGGTCCTGGCGGGCCGGGCCCGCTCTGCGGCGACCCTGATCGCGGCGGAGCGGCTGCGCGACGACCCGTGGGCCGCTGCCCGTACCCACGCGGCGGTGCTGCTCGTGACGATCGCCGGGGGCGGCTTCATGGGCGTGCGGGAGGTGATCCTCGACAGCGTGCGCACCGACGAACAGCTCACCGGGACAGCGGATTACTACCTCACCGGCCTCGACCTCACCGGCGCCGCCCTCGCGGTCGCCTTCGCGATCACGCTGTCGGGCCTCGCCGTCGGCACCGCCGAGTCCCTGGCCACCCGCCGCCGCGGTCTGGCCGCGCAGGTCGCCGCCGGGGTGCCGCGCGTGGTGCTCGGCCGGGCCCTGCTGCTGGAGACGGCGCTGCCGCTGGCACCCGCGGTGCTGGTCGCGGGCCTGGGCGGGACGGCCGTCGCCGCCTGGTACGCGCCGCTCGCCCATGGTCCGTTCCCCTGGGCGGCGGCCCTGGTGCCCGTCGCCGTCTACGCCGCCTGCCTGCTCGCCGCGGCGACCTCGCTGCCACTGCTGGGCCGCACGGTGCGGCCGGGGGAACTGCGGTACGCCTGACGCGGGAGGGGTGAGGCGGCCCATGACCGGCCGACCCCGGGGGAACAGGGGACTCCCGGGGCCGGCTCACCGCGCGTTCGGCAACACGAAGGCCCGGATCTCGTCAGGCGGAAATGCCGTCGATCCGGGCCATGGCGTCCTCCGCGCCGTACGGCTGCAAGTACGGCAGCCAGCGCGGGTCCCTATGGCCGGTCCCGATGATGCGCCAGGCCAGGCCGGACGGCGGAGCGGGTTTGTGGCGCAGCCGCCAGCCGATCTCGAAGAGGTGCCGGTCCGCCTTCACGTGGTTGCAGCGACGGCAGGACGCCACCACGTTGTCCCAGACGTGCTTGCCCCCGCGGCTGCGCGGGATGACGTGGTCGACGCTGGTTGCGACGCCACCGCAGTACATGCACCGGCCCCCGTCGCGGGCGAACAGCGCCCGGCGGGTCAGAGGAACGGGCCCCCGATAGGGAACCCGGACGAATCGCTTGAGCCGGACCACGCTGGGTGCGGGGACTGTGACGGTCGCGCTGTGCAGATAGGCGCCGGACTCCTCGAGGCAGACGGCCTTGTTCTCGAGGACGAGGACGAGCGCGCGGCGGAGCGGTACGACACCTAGCGGCTCGTACGACGCGTTGAGGACCAGGACATGCGGCACGGATGCCTCCTTGGACGCCGGCGGCGCGTGGCTCGCGCCGGGACGATTCGTAGCCAGTCTCCCCTCATGCCTGGTGGAAGCGCCACCATGTCCCCGTAACGGGCTGGGAGTGTTTTCGACCACATCCCATTCATCCCCCGGATCATGGCCTGTTCAAGCCCAGGTGAGCACGGTCTCTCCTTCACACATCCCGCCGAAGCACACACAATGCCCCGTTAGTGTGGTGGTTCTGCCCCTTCGGTGACCCAGCCGTGACCTTGGCCCCCCAGAACCACCGCGCCGGGGCAGACCGCTGCACCTGGAGGTACCTGCCGTGTTCCTGTCCCTCGCGGACTCCGTCCTGTCGGCCGCCGACCCGTCACCGTCGCCGACCCCCTCGGAGACCCCGTCGCCGAGAGTGCCTTCACTCCAGGACGCCCAGGAGAGCGCGACGAACGCCGCCGGGTGGGTGGAGCAGAACTGGTCGACGTGGCTCGCGATCGGACTGCAGGTCCTGCTGATCGTGGTGATAGCGGTGGTGCTGCGCGTCGCGGTGCGCCGGGCGATCACCAAGCTCATAGACAGGATGAGCCGCACCGAGCAGACGGTGGACAGCACGCCTCTGGGCGGCCTGCTGGTCAACCTGGAACGCCGCCGTCAGCGCTCCCAGGCGATCGGCTCGGTGCTGCGCTCGGTCGCCAGCTTCCTGATCGTGGGCACCGCGGCCCTGATGATCCTCTCCGCGTTCAACATCAACCTCGCCCCGCTGCTGGCCTCGGCCGGTGTCGCCGGTGTGGCGATCGGTTTCGGCGCGCGCAACCTGGTCACGGACTTCCTGTCCGGCGTCTTCATGATCCTGGAGGACCAGTACGGCGTCGGCGACACGATCGACGCCGGCGTCGCCTCCGGTGAGGTGATCGAGGTGGGCCTGCGCGTGACCAAGCTGCGCGGCGACGGCGGCGAGATCTGGTACGTCCGCAACGGCGAGGTCAAGCGCATCGGCAACCTCTCGCAGGGCTGGGCCACCGCCAATGTCGACGTCACCGTCCACGCCGGCGAGGACCTGGACAAGGTGAAGGCCACCCTGGACGAGGTCGCCGAGAAGATGAGCGCCGAGGAGCCCTGGAACGAACTGCTGTGGGGCCCGATCGAGGTGCTCGGCCTGGACAGCGTGCTGCTGGACTCGATGGTCGTGCGCGTCACGGCCAAGACCATGCCCGGCAAGTCCCTGACCGTGGAGCGCGAGCTGCGCTGGCGCGTGAAGCGGGCCTTCGACGCCGCGGACATCCGGATCGTCGGCGGCGCCACGGCCCCGGTGGAGGAGCAGCCCGCCGACCCGACGGCGGGCATGGCCGCGCCGTCGGTGTACGCGAACGCGTCGTCCCCGCAGTCCGCGGCGGCGTCCCCGCTCGCGCCGCCGACGCCGACGAGCACCACGAAGTAGCAGCGCACACCCTGACGCGGAGGGCGGTGTCCGGTTCTGCCGGACACCGCCCTCTCGCATGTCCGGATGACGACAGGCCGTCCCCTCTTGACGCCGCCGGGCACCAGGCCTACCTTCCTCCCATCGATAGGAAACTTTCCTAACAGTGATCCGAGGGAGTGGCCCCTTGATGGACTTCCCCGCCCGATCACTGAGAAGCTGAGCAGCCGAAGGGCAGGTGTGGACACGCATGGCAGGAACCGCCGGCACGCCGGGCACCCCGCGCGTCCTGCGCGCCATGAACGACCGGGCCGCCCTGGACCTGCTGCTGGAGCACGGACCGCTGTCCCGCACCCGGATCGGCAAGCTCACCGGCCTGTCCAAGCCGACCGCCTCCCAGCTCCTGGCCCGTCTGGAGGCGGCGGGTCTCGTCCTGGCCACCGGCACCACCGAAGGCCGGCCCGGCCCGAGCGCCCAGCTCTACGAGGTCAACCCCGCGGCCGGTCACGCCGCCGGGCTCGACGTCACCCCCCAGCGCATCCTCGCCGCGGTCGCCGACATCACCGGCCGCACGATCGGCCGCCACGAGCTGCCCACCCCCGGCAGGCGCACCGGCATCCCGGTCGTCCAGCAGGTCACCGACGCCCTGGACGGCGCGGTGAAGGCGGCCGGACTCGCCCGGGACGACATCCACCGTCTCGTCATCGGAACCCCCGGCGCCTTCGACCCCACCACGGGCCGGCTGCGCTACGCCTCCCACCTCCCCGGCTGGCACTCCCCCACCCTGCTGGAGGAGATCGCCGCCGCCCTGCCGATGCCGTTCGAGTACGAGAACGACGTCAACCTGGCCGCGCTCGCCGAGCAGCGTCTCGGAGCGGCCCGGGGCCACGCGGACTTCGTGCTGCTGTGGAACCAGGAGGGCTTGGGCGCCGCCCTGGTCCTGGGCGGCCGACTGCACCGCGGCTGGACCGGTGGCGCCGGCGAGGTCGGCTTCCTGCCGGTGCCGGGCACGCCCCTGGTCCGCCAGGTCACCAAGGCCAACAGCGGTGGCTACCAGGAGCTGGCCGGTTCCCAGGCCGTCCCGCGCCTGGCCCGCGAACTCGGCATCGAGGACGTCCCGCCCGGGCCGTACGCCGAGGCCGCCGCCGAGCTGGTGGCCAGGGCCGCACAGGCCGGCGACGACGCCCACCGGCAGCTCCTGCACACGTATGCGACCCGGCTGGCCACCGGTCTGGCCTCGCTGGTCTCGGTCCTCGACCCCGAGCTCGTCGTGCTGAGCGGCGCCGTCCTCACCTCGGGCGGCGAGCCGCTGCGCGCCCTCGTCCAGGCCGAACTGGAAGAGCTGGCCGCGTCCCGCCCGCGTCTGGTCGTGGGCGACGTCCGTGAACACCCCGTGCTGCGCGGCGCGCTGGAGAGCGCGCTCGCGACCACCCGCGACGAGGTCTTCGACACCTCCCGCTGAACCGACTCAGGTCGACCGACTCAGGCCGACCCGGTCCACCCACTCAGACCGACCGGCTCAGGCCGGCCGACTCAGGCCGGCCGACGAAGGCCGCCCCCTCCTGCACCACTCACACCGCCCCACCCCCTCCCCCCGGTAATCCCTTTCCCCCGTGCCTCAGGGAGCTCTGCCATGCCCGGAACATCCAGAAAAGCGACGTTCGCTCTCGTCGCCTCCGCCTCCCTCGCCCTCCTCGCCACGGCCTGCACCGGCCAGTCGGACGCGGGCGCGAGCGACGACGCGTCCAAGGAGACGACCCTCACCTTCTGGCACGCCTGGAGCGCGCCCTCGGAGGTGAAGGCCGTCAAGGACCTGGTCGCCGGATTCGAGAAGGCGCACCCCAACATCCACGTCGACGTCGTCGGCAACATGACGGACGACAAGATGAACCAGGCCCTGCGCACCGGCGGCGCCAAGGCCCCGGACGTGATCTCGTCGTTCACCACCAACAGCGTCGGGAAGTTCTGCTCCTCGGGCGCGCTGGTGGATCTCAACCCGTTCTTCGAGAAGTCGGGCATCGACCCGCAGCAGACCTTCCCGAAGGCGATGAACGAGTACACCCAGTTCGACGGCGACCGCTGCGCGGTCCCCCTGCTGGGCGACGCCTACGGCCTCTACTACAACAAGACGGCGTTCGAGAAGGCCGGCATCACCGCCCCGCCGAAGACCTGGTCGGAATTCACCAGGGACGCCGAGAAGCTGACGATCCCCCAGGGCGACACCTACAAGCAGCTCGGCTTCATGCCGGACTACCACGGCTGGGAGACCACCACCGAGCACTACCTCGGTCAGTTCTCCCCCACGTACTTCGACAAGGACGGCAAGTCGAACGTCGGCAAGGACCCCGCGTTCGCCCAGGCCTTCACGGTCCAGAAGAAGCTGGTCGACGAACTGGGCGGCTACCGCAAGCTGGAGACCTACCGCTCCACGCTCGGCGACGAGTGGGGCCCCAAGCACCCCTTCCACACCGGCC
Organism: Streptomyces tibetensis; assembly: GCF_040647715.1. Classification (GTDB taxonomy): domain Bacteria; phylum Actinomycetota; class Actinomycetes; order Streptomycetales; family Streptomycetaceae; genus Streptomyces; species Streptomyces tibetensis_A. The sequence goes on from NZ_JBEZCR010000001.1 coordinate 611,036, forward strand.
AGGTCGCCATGCAGCTCGACGGGGAGTGGCGCCTGGGCATGGCCCTGGCCGCCAAGCCGAACTTCGACATCGGCGTCGCCCCGCTGCCCGTCCCCGACGACCGGGCCGACCAGTACGGCAAGGGCTACATCACCGGCACCATCGCCGGGATCGCGGCGACCAGCAAGAAGCAGAACGCCGCCTGGGAGCTGGTGAAGTACATCAGCACGAACACGGACGCGGTGGTGAACTTCTCCAACGCCATCCACAACGTGCCCTCGACGCTGGCGGCCCTGAAGTCCCCGAAGCTGACGTACGACCCGCGCTTCAAGACGTTCCTGGAGATCGCCGCGAACCCGGACTCCACCACGGCCCCCGCCTCCGTCAACGGCGGTGTCTACCTCACCACGATCCAGGAGTTCGGCTACGACTACGAGAGCGGCAAGGCGACCGACCTGAAGAAGGGCCTGCGGGAAACGGCCCGGCAGATCGACACGGACATCGCGCAGGCGAAGTAGGCCATGACCACCCCCACACTGCGGGCGAAACACCGCCGCTCGACCCTGCGCACCCTCGCCTTCCTCTCCCCCTGGCTGATCGGCTTCACGGTCTTCTTCGCCTATCCCCTGCTCTCCACCGTCTACTTCTCCTTCATGCACTACGACGGCTTCAGGCCGCCCGTGTGGAGCGGCACGAAGAACTGGGTGTACGTCTTCGAGCACTACCCCCTCTTCTGGCCCGCCCTGCGCAACACCCTGTGGCTGGTCGTCGTCATGGTCGCGCTCCGGGTCGCCTTCGGCCTGGGCGTGGGCCTGCTCATCACCAGGATCAAGACGGCCACGGGCGTCTTCCGCACCCTCTTCTACCTGCCGTACCTGGCCCCGCCCGTGGCGGCCACGATGGCCTTCGCGTTCCTCCTCAACCCCGGTACGGGCCCGGTCAACTCGCTCCTGGAGAAGGCCGGCCTGCCCACCCCCGGCTGGTTCAACGACCCCACCTGGTCCAAGCCGGCCCTGACCCTGCTGGCCCTGTGGGGCATCGGCGACCTGATGGTCATCTTCATGGCGGCCCTGCTCGACGTGCCGAAGGAGCAGTACGAGGCGGCGGAACTGGACGGAGCGAGCCCCTGGCAGCGCTTGCGCTACGTCACGCTCCCGAACATCTCGCCGATCGTCATGTTCGCGATCGTCACGGGAGTGATCCAGACGATGCAGTACTACGCCCAGCCGCTGATCGCCGGAAAGGTCGCCTCGGGCGTGATCCAGGGCGCGGGAACGCAGTTCGAGCCCGGCTACCCCGACAAGTCGACCCTCACCCTCCCCCAACTCGTCTACAACCTGGGCTTCCAGCGCTTCGACTACGGCTCGGCCTGTGTGGTCGCCCTGGTCCTCTTCGTCCTCTCCATGGCCTTCACGGCCCTCCTGATGCGCCGCCGGGGCGGCCTGATCCAGGCAGGTGAACGATGACGCAGGTACTCGACAAACCTCTGGAGCTGAAGGCACCCCCGTCGCCGGCGGAACGCACGGCCCACCGCAGGGCCCTGCTGGAGTGGATCGCGGTCCACTCCCTCGGCATCGCGGCGGCCCTCTTCTTCACCCTCCCGTTCGTCTTCGTCCTCCTCACCTCCCTCATGAGCGACAGCCAGGCGCTCAGCCGCGACCTGGTCCCGCACACCTGGGAGTGGGGCAACTACGCCAAGGTCTTCGACACCCCCGGCTTCCTCACCTGGTGGAAGAACACCCTGGTCTACGCGGGCCTGGGCACGGTCCTCACGGTCGTCACCTCGATCCCCGTGGCCTACGCCCTGGCCAAGTTCCGCTTCCGGGGCCGCAACCTGGCCCTGATGCTGGTCATCTCGATGATGATGCTGCCGCCGCAGGTGATCGTCATCCCGATGTACCTCTTCTGGGCGAAGCAGCTGGACCTGTCCGGCACGCTCTGGCCGCTGATCATCCCCATGGCGTTCGGCGACGCGTTCTCCGTCTTCCTGCTGCGCCAGTTCCTCACCACGATCCCCGACGAGTACCTGGACGCGGCGCGGGTCGACGGCTGCGGCGAGGTGCGCACCCTCCTCACGGTCGTTCTCCCGATGGCCAGACCGGGCATTGCCGCGGTGGCGCTCTTCCAGTTCTTCTCCGCGTGGAACGACTACTTCGGCCCCCAGATCTACGCCTCGGAGAACCCGGGCGCCTGGACGCTCTCCTACGGCCTGGAGTCGTTCAAGGGCGCACACCACACCGACTGGAACCTCACCATGGCCGCCACCGTGCTGGTCATGGCCCCCGTGATCCTCGTGTTCTTCTTCGCCCAGAAGGCGTTCGTCGAGGGTGTCACGCTCACCGGAGTAAAGGGTTGAACATGAAACTCACCGTGGTCGGCGGAGGCTCGACCTACACCCCCGAACTCGTCGATGGCTTCGCCCGCCTGAGGGACACCCTGCCCGTCGAGGAACTGGTCCTCATGGACCCGGCCCAGGACCGTCTCGACCTGGTCGGGGGCCTGGCGAGGCGCATCTTCACCCGCCAGGACCACGCGGGCCGCATCACCACGACGAACGACCTCGACGAGGCGGTGGACGGCGCGGACGCGGTCCTCCTCCAACTGCGCGTCGGCGGCCAGGCGGCCCGTCAGCAGGACGAGACCTGGCCCCTGGAATGCGGCTGCGTGGGCCAGGAGACCACCGGCGCCGGCGGCCTGGCCAAGGCCCTGCGCACGGTCCCGGTCGTCCTGGACATCGCGGACCGCGTCCGCCGCACCAACCCCCACGCCTGGATCATCGACTTCACGAACCCGGTGGGCATCGTGACCCGTGCCCTGCTCCGGGCGGGCCACAAGGCGGTGGGCCTGTGCAACGTGGCGATCGGCCTGCAGCGCAAGGTCGCGGCCCTGCTGTCCACAGACCCTGCCGCGATCCACCTGGACCACGTGGGCCTGAACCACCTCACCTGGGAGACGGCCGTACGCCTCGGCGGCCCGGAGGGCGAGGACGTCCTGCCGGAACTGCTGGGCGAGCACGGCGACACGATCGCCGCCGACCTCCGTCTGCCCCGCCCCCTGCTGGACACCCTGGGCGTGATCCCCTCCTACTACCTGCGCTACTACTACGCGCACGACGAGGTCGTACGGGAACTGGGAACCAAGCCGTCCCGGGCGGCCGAAGTGGCGGCGATGGAGCGACAACTGCTCACGATGTACGCCGATCCGGCCCTGGACGAAAAGCCGGAGCTGCTCGCCGAGCGGGGCGGTGCCTACTACTCGGAGGCGGCGGTGGACCTCGCGGCGGCCCTGCTGGGCGGCGGCGGTACGCCGTACCAGGTGGTGAACACGTACAACCGGGGCACGCTCCCCTTCCTCCCCGACGACGCGGTGATCGAGGTCCAGGCGGCCGTGGGGGCCAAGGGCGCGTCCCCCCTTCCCGTACAGCCCGTCGACCCGCTCCACGCGGGCCTGATGGCCCACGTCACGGCCTACGAGGACCTGGCCCTCCAGGCCGCCCTGCACGGCGGCAGGGACCGCGTCCTCCGCGCCCTCCTCTGCCACCCCCTCGTCGGCCAGTACGCGTACGCCGAGACGCTCACCGACCGGCTGATCGCACACAACCGGGAGCACCTCGCGTGGGCCTGACCGCACGAGTCCTCGCCATCGACGCGGGCAACAGCAAGACGGACGTCGCGATCGTCACGGCGGACGGGGACGTCCTCGCCACGGCACGCGGAGGCGGATTCCGTCCCCCGGCCGTCGGCGTCGACACGGCGATGGACGCCCTCGCCGAAACGGTGACGAGGGCCCTCACCACCGCCGGACTCCCCTCGGTCACCCACGTCTCGGCATGCCTGGCGAACGCCGACTTCCCCGTGGAGGAGGACCGGTTGGCCACTGCACTGCGGGCACGGGCCTGGGGCACGACGGTGACGGTCCGCAACGACACCTTCGCGATCCTGCGGGCCGGTGTCACCGAACCCCGGGGGGTCGCGGTCGTCTGCGGCGCCGGCATCAACTGCGTGGGCATGCGCCCCGACGGCCGCACCGCCCGCTTCCCGGCACTGGGCAGGATCTCCGGCGACTGGGGCGGCGGCTGGGGCCTGTCCGAGGAGGCCCTCTGGCACGCCTGCCGGGCGGAGGACGGCCGCGGTGCGCCCACCGCCCTGTCCCGCACCCTCCCCGCCCACTTCGGCCTGCCCTCCGTGTACGCCCTCGTCGAACAGCTCCACCTGGAGCACATCCCGACGCTCCGGCGTCACGAACTGACCCCGGTCCTCTTCGCCACGGCCGCCGACGGCGACCCGATCGCCCGCACGATCGTGGAACGCCAGGCGGAGGAGGTGGTCTCCATGGCGGTGGTCGCCCTGACCCGCCTGGACCTCCTGCACGAGCCGACTGCGGTCCTCCTGGGCGGCGGCGTCCTGTCGGCCCGGCACGCCCAACTGAACGACCACATCGAACACTTGCTGACCGACCGCGCGCCCAAGGCGGTCCCCCAGGTGGTGACGGCCAGCCCGGTGCTGGGCGCGGCACTGCTGGGCCTGGACAGGGTGGGCTCGGGCGAGGAGGCACAGGGGCGGTTGCGGCGGTACTACGGCGTGTGAGCAGCAAGGGCGGTTACCGCTGAGGCCGGGTGGGTGCGCAGCCCGGCGCAACGGGGTGCCGCACGCATCCCCACCACCCCACGGGAACCGAACCCACCCTCCGTACGTGTTCCTGGACAGAGGGTGGCGCGCCTCGGGGGGTGGCGCGCCACGCTGCGATCCGATCAAGATCAGGGCAAGGCCGGTGCGGATGTCGGTCCCGGCAGCGATACTTGCGGCGACGGATGACCACGGGGGAGGTCACAGTGACGCACATGCCGAAGAGCAGCCCGCCACCACAAGGCCCTGCCCTGCCCGTCCTGCCGGCGGTCCCGGCACAGGCAGCGCCCCCCGCCCGGCCCCCCGAAAACGCTCCCGCACCCCCGACCCCCCCGACAGCCCCCCGCCGCACCGCGTTCGCCGAGGGCATCGACCAGCTCCGCTCCGCCGCCACCACCGAGCCCGGCCGCCTGCGCATCATCGGCGCCCTGCTGGCCCTCCTCGTCATCGCCTTCGGCGCCGTCACCGCCTGGCAGATGACCGACCGCGCGGCCGCGGCCGACGACGTCCTCACCCGCAGCCAGCCCCTCAGCTCGGACGCCGCCGACATCTACCGCTCCCTCGCGGACGCCAACACCGCAGCCTCCAGCGGCTTCCTCGCCGGCGGCCAGGAATCGGCCGCCACCCGCGACCGCTACGAGCGGGACATCCGCACGGCCGCGGAGAAGCTCGTCAACGCCGCCGCGAACGCCGACCCGGGCTCCCCCTCCACGGCGACGATCGCCAAGCTCAACCGACTCCTCCCGGAGTACAAGGGCCTGGTGGAGCGCGCCCGGACGTACAACCGGCAGGGCTTCCCCGTCGGCGGCGCCTACCTCCGCTACGCCAACGAGAAGATGCAGGAGCAGATGCTCCCGGCGGCGGAGGACCTCTACAAGAAGGAGAACCAGCGCCTCAGCGCGGACTACGCGGCCGCCACGCCCTACCCCTGGGCGGCCATCGCCCTCGGCGTCGCCGCCCTGGCGGCCCTCGCCTGGGCCCAGCACCGCAACTACCGGCGGACGAACAGGGTCCTGAACCACGGCCTGGTGGCCGCCACCGCCACCGCCACGGTCGTCCTCCTCTGGCTGGTCGTCGGCCACACCCTCGCCCGCGCGGGCCTGAACGACTCCTTCGACCACGGCGTCCGCTCCCTGAACGTGCTGCACGACGCGCGCATCGCCTCCCTCAAGGCCCGGGGCAACGAGAATCTCACCCTGGTGGCCCGCGGCGCGGAGACGAAGAAGGTCGGCGACAGGACGTACGACGCCTACGACTACGACTTCGGCACGGACATCAAGGCCCTCGCCACCCACCTGGCGGCAGCCGAGAAGCTCGCCGACGACACGTCGGGCGAGCGCCCCGTCACCGCCGCCGTGGACAACATGCAGGAGTGGAAGAAGCGCCACACCGCGGCCCGTGACGAGGACGAGAACGGCAACTACCAGCAGGCGCTGGAACGGGTCATCGGCACCAAGGACGCGACCGGCGAGTGCTTCGACAGCGTCGACGAGAACCTGCGCACGGCACTCGCGCACGAGGAGACGGAGTTCAAGCGCGCGGCGGGCGACGGCCGTGACGCGCTGACCGGCATGCCGGCGGGTGTGGCCGTACTGGCGGTGCTGGGCGCCGCGGGCGCGGTCGTGGGCATCGGCCGCAGACTGTCGGAGTACCGGTGAACGGGCCAGGGGCGAAGGGAGGAACGACCGTGCGAGACACGCTCAGGGGCTGGGGCGGAGTGACCGCGATGGCAGTCGTCTGCGCCCTGGTGGCGCTGGTGGCCCTGTGCCTGCCGCTCACCACGACCACGAGCACCGCCCGGAACACCACCGCGACCACCTACACCGCCGAGACCGAGGCGAAGAAGGACTGCGAGGCCCCCGAGAAGCAGACGCTCTCCCCTTCCTCCGCCGACGGCGACACCATCCGGAAGATCAAGGACCGCGAGGGCGGGAAGCGCAAACTGGTCGTCGGCGTCGACCAGAACAGCTACCGGTGGGGCTACCGCAATCCCAACAGCGGCGAGGCCGCCGAGCTCGAGGGCTTCGACATCGACCTGGTCCACCGCATCGCCGAGGACATCCTCGGCGACCCGGACGCCGTCCAGTTCAAGGCGATCCCCACCAACCAGCGCATCCCGGCGATCCAGGACGGCAGCGTGGACATGGTCGTCCGCACGATGACGATCAACTGCGACCGCATCCAGGACGTGGCCTTCTCCGCGCCCTACTTCAAGACGGGCCAGCAGGTCCTCGCCCCCAAGTCCTCGCCCGTCAAGGGCTACGACGACACACTCGCGGGCCGCAAGGTCTGCACCGCGGCCGGTTCCACGGCGTACTCCACGCTGGAAGCGGACCAGAAGGCGGGCGAACTGCCCGCCGACACCGACATATCGATCACGGTCCCGAACCAACTCGACTGCCTGGTGCGGCTCCAGCTCGGCGAGGTCGACGCCGTGGTCACCGACGGCGCCCTCGCGGCGAGCCAGGCGGCACAGGATCCGACGGTCGAGCTCAAGGGCGACGCCTTCACTGCCGAGTACTACGGCGTGGCGATGAAGAAGAACGCGGACGACCTGGTACGCCGGGTCAACCAGATCCTGGTCGACTACCGCAAGGACACCGCGAACGGCTGGCAGGCCTCGTACGACCGATGGCTGTCGGCGACTCTGGGCAAGGATGCGAAGAACTCGGAACCACCGGCACCGCAGTACCTCCGCACGAGCTGACGACCGGCACACAGCCGGACCACGACCGAGAACGCCCTGACGGGCACTACCGCAGCGAGAGGTGATCGATGGGCGCCACGGGACCCACCGGGCCGGTGATGGACCGGGACGAGGTGGACCGTGCGCTGGCGCGGCTCGGCGCGGAGCACGAGGCGATCGAGACCTCGCTCCTCGCCCTGCAGGACCACGCGGGCCGCAGACTCCTGGAGGGCGCCGAGCTCACCGGCGTCACCCGGGAGCGCTGGACGTCCACGGAGGCGTCGATCACGCTGCTGTGGACCTACTTCGACGCGTACACCGACGCGCTGCGCTCCGCCCGCGACATCCGCTCGCGCCGCCGCTGGTCAAGCCGCGAGGACCTGGTGGAGCTGACGGAGCTCCTGAACGGCGAATCGGTCACCGTCGCGGGCAGCGCCACGGCCACGGCCAACGCCCCGACGCTGCACTCCGGTCCGACGAAGCTCAGCGAACGCCACTCGCTCGGCACGCTCGTCGACCGGATGAACGAGCTGTACGCGGCGAGCCTGGACATGGTGGTCGCCGCGGACGCGGTCTGGTCGGCGCTGCCGGCCCGGATAGACCTGCTCGCGGCCGAACTCCAGCGCACCCGCCGGCTCGCGCACTCGGTCGGCGTGCGCCCCGGCGAGCACCCGGCCGGTGACGACCTGGAGCGCATCACGCGGGTGCTGACCAAGCTGCGTGAGCAGGTGGTCTCGGACCCGCTGGCGTTCTGGCTGGCCGCGGAGGGCAGTTCGGCGCCGGGCGGCGGCAGACCGGACACGACGGTGTACGACCGCGAGGCCCGCGCCCTGGAGGACGTACGCCGTGAGATCGACGCCGTCCTGGCGGTCCGCCAGGACGCCGAGAAGCGGATCGTGCGGCTGCGGGACATCCTCAGCCGCGCCGACCGCACGCTCGCCGAGGCGCGCACGGCACGCGGCGAGGTCCTGGCGAAGATCGCGGCGACGGAGGTTCCGGTGGTCAGCGGACCGCCGACGGTGCTGCAGGAGCAGTTGGCGGCGGCGGCCGAATACCGCAGGCAGGCGCAGTGGCACCGGCTGTCCCCACTGCTGGAGTCGCTGGAGCAGAAGGCCGAGGACGAACTGCTGCGCGCCCGCGAGTCGTTGACGGAGGTCACCGCCCCCCTGGCGGTCCGTGCCGAGCTGCGCGGCCGTCTCGACGCGTACAAGGCCAAGGTCGCGCGGCACGGCTTCGCCGAGGACACCCTGCTGGTGGAGAGGTACGAGAAGGCGCGCCGCATGCTGTGGAGCGCCCCCTGCGACCTGCGGGCCGCCGAGCAGGCGGTGCTGCGCTTCCAGCACGCGGCCGCGGAACTGCTCGGCGGGGGCCCGCGGCGTCCGGAGCAGGCCGTCCCCGAGGACGACCGGAGGGGGCCGGGCGCATGAGCGACGAGGGGAAGTCCATGAGTCAGGCAGCGCACGAGCCGGCCGGCGCGCCGCCACGCACCTGCCAGCGCCCGGGTTGCGAGGGCACGTACGAGGACGTCGGCGGCGGCGAACTGTACTGCGACACCTGCGGTCTGGCGCCGGTCGTCGCGCCTGGGGGTACCCCCTCCGGGGACGGCATGGTCGGTTCGCCTCCCACCGGCGTCACCGCCGGGGGCCAGGGCGGCTCCCGCGGCTCCGCCGGCAGCGGCAGTTCCCGCTCCAGCGACCGCGGTTCGCGGACGTCGTCCCAGTCGTCGAAGTCCCGCCGCTCGGTGTCGGGGCGCCTGTCGCGGTCGCTGTCGGGCAAGTCGACGGGCCGCTCGGTGTCGGTGCGCAGCTCCGGCTCGGCCGCCGGTTCCGGGTCCCGTGGCCGGCTGGGCGCCGGTCTGGTGCAGGTGCCGCCGATCCCGCGGCCGGACCCGCGCGAGATGGTCCTGGACAACCCCGAGGTGCCCGAGCGGAAGCGGTTCTGCTCGCGCTCCGACTGCGGCGCCCAGGTGGGCCGGGCGCGCGGCGACCGGCCGGGCCGTACGGAGGGCTTCTGCACCAAGTGCGGGCACCCGTACTCGTTCGTGCCGAAGCTGAAGGCCCTGGACGTCGTGCACGGCCAGTACGAGGTGGTCGGCTGCCTGGCGCACGGCGGACTCGGCTGGATCTACCTCGCCGTCGACCGGGCGGTCTCGGACCGCTGGGTGGTCCTCAAGGGCCTGCTGGACACGGGCGACCAGGACGCGATGGCCGCGGCGATCTCCGAGCGGCGCTTCCTCGCGGAGATCGAGCACGCCAACATCGTGCGGATCTACAACTTCGTGGAGCACCTGGACCAGCGCACGGGCTCGCTCGACGGCTACATCGTGATGGAGTACGTCGGCGGCAAGTCGCTCAAGGAGATCGCCAACGCCCGCCGCACCCCGCAGGGCAGACGTGACCCGCTGCCGGTGGAACAGGCCTGCGCGTACGGCATCGAGGCGCTGGAGGCGCTCGGCCACCTGCACAGCCGGAACCTGCTGTACTGCGACTTCAAGGTCGACAACGCCATCCAGACCGAGGACCAGCTCAAGCTGATCGACATGGGCGCGGTGCGCAGGATGGACGACGAGGAGTCGGCCATCTACGGCACGGTCGGCTACCAGGCCCCGGAGGTGGCCGAGGCGGGCCCGTCGGTGGCGAGCGACCTCTACACCGTCGCCCGCACCCTCGCGGTCATGACCTTCGACTTCCAGGGCTACACGAACGTCTACGCCGACTCGCTGCCCGACCCGGACCACATCGAGGTGTTCCGGCAGTACGAGTCGTTCTACCGGCTCCTGGTCCGGGCCACGGATCCCGACCCGGCCCGCCGGTTCGCCTCCGCGCAGGAGATGACCGAGCAGCTGACGGGCGTCCTGCGGGAGGTCGTCTCCCTCCAGACGGGTCGCGCCCGCCCCGCCCTGTCCACGCTGTTCGGTCCGGAACTGCGGGTCACGGACACGGAGTTGTTCCCGCGGCCGGCCGGCGAGGTGTCCCGCCTGGGGGCCCGGGTGCCGGGGTCCCGGGCCCGTGCCGGTGCTCCCGCCGCCTTGCCCGGTCCGCAGCGACCCGGGCCCGTGCACAGCCTCGTCAAGCCCGTCGACACTCCAGCCGCCGCGTTCGCCCTGCCCGTCCCGCGGGTGGACCCGACCGACCCCAACGCCGGTTTCCTGGCCGGCCTGATGACCTCGGCGCCGGGCGAGCTGCTCGGCGCCCTGGCGGCCGCCCCCGCCCCGTCGATCGAGACGCGGCTGAGGCAGATCAGGGCCTGGCTGGAGACCGGCGATCCGACCGCGGCGCTGCAGGCACTGGTCTCGCTGGAGGGTGAGCGGCCCGACGACTGGCGGGTGGTCTGGTACCGGGGCCTGGCCGCCCTGGTGACCGGCGACGACGAGGGAGCCGCCCTCGCCTTCGACGCGATCTACGACGCCTTCCCGGGTGAGATCGCGCCCAAGCTGGCGCTGGGCCTGTGCGCGGAGGTGCTGGGCCAGCTCGACAACGCCGCCGAGTACTACCGGCTGGTGTGGTCGACCGACCCGAGCCATGTGAGCGCCGCGTTCGGCCTGGCGCGCGTCGAGCTGGCGACCGGGGACCGACGTGGCGCCGTACGCACGCTGGAGTCGGTCCCGGAGTCCTCCATCCACTACACGGCCGCCCGGGTGGCGGCCGTGCGCGCGCGGCTGCGGGAGCGCACGGCGAGCGCCTCCGACGCGGCGTTCCTGGGGGATCTGACGGCGGCCGCCGCGCAGGTCGAGGCGCTGGAGGCGTACGGTCTGGATCCGGCGCGGCGCGAGCAGTTGTCGGCCGAAGTCCTCGGTTGCGCGCTGGACTGGGTACTCTCCGGGGGCCAGGGTTCCGCCCCTCCCGCCGCCGGGGGACGGACGCTGCTCGGCAGCGGCCTGGACGAGCGGGGCCTGCGTTTCGGTCTGGAACGCTCGTACCGCACGCTGGCCCGGCTGGCGCGGGGCGGCGAGGAGAGGATCGACCTGGTGGAACGTGCCAACCGTTACCGCCCCCGGACGTGGGTGTAGTTGATGTCGCAGATGCCCCGGCAGGCCGCTCTGTCGAAGTGCCCGAGTTGCGAGGAACCCCTCGAGTCGGGTGACCGTTTCTGCGGCGCGTGCGGATACGACCTGTCCGCCGTGCCGGAACGGCCGCAGGACAGCCCGACCCTCACCATGAACGGCTCGGTGCCCGCCCAGGGCGCTCCTGCCGGTGAGTATCCCGAGCCGCCGTCGGCGCCCCCCGCCGGCACGGCCTGGCCCGCGCCCGGGCCGGACGGCGCGGGTGCCCCGGACGCGGTGCACCTGCCGGCGGACCTGCCGGGCACGGACTCGGGCGGCTCCGCCCTGCCGCCTGGGACACCCCCGCCGCCGAGCGCCCCGCCGGCCGCGGGCGGGGGCGTGCGGTTCGACCGGCCGCAGCAGGCCGACGGATCCGCCGCATCACCGGAGATCTACCAGACACAGCCCGACGAGTACCTCCTCCAGGCACCGGACCCACGGGTGTCCGCCGACCTCGCGGCCCAGGCCGCGGGCGCCGGCGGCAAGGTCTGCGTCGCCTGCCGGGCCGGCCGCGTGGACGACGACGGCTACTGCGAGAACTGCGGCCACGCCCAGCCGCGCGAACGGGACCACATGGAGCAGGAGTCCGGCCCGGTGGCCGCGGTCAGCGACCGCGGCCTGCGCCACCACCGCAACGAGGACGCGTTCGCCATCGGCACCACCGCGCTGCCCGACGGCTCCCCCGCCTCCGTCGCGATCGTCTGCGACGGTGTCTCCTCGGCGACCCGCCCCGACGACGCCTCCGCGGCGGCGTCCAGGGCGGCGGGCGAGACGCTGCTGGCGGCCCTGCCGCGCGGCACCCACCCGCAGCAGGCGATGCACGACGCGATCCTCGCCGCCTCGCGGGCCGTCAACTCACTGGCCGCGGAACCCGCCACGGCCCTCGAGCAGGCCCCTCACCAGAACGCCCCCGCGTGCACCATCGTCGGCGCCGTGGTGACGTCGGGCCTGCTGATCGTCGGCTGGGTCGGCGACAGCCGCGCCTACTGGGTCCCGGTCGACCGCAGCGCTCCCCCCGCCCGGCTCACCGAGGACGACTCCTGGGCCGCCCAGATGGTCGCCGCGGGCCTGATGAACGAGGCGGAGGCCTACGCCGACGAACGCGCCCACGCGATCACTGGCTGGCTGGGCGCGGACGCCTACGAGCTGGAACCGCACACCGCCGCGTTCAAGCCGGACCGGCCCGGCGTGGTGGTGGTCTGCACGGACGGCCTGTGGAACTACGCGGAGGCGGCCGAGGAGATGGCCCGGGTCGTCCCGCTCGACGCGGCCACCCATCCGCTGCACAGCGCCCGGGTGCTCCTCGGCCACGCCCTGGACGGCGGGGGCCACGACAACGTAACAGTGGCGCTCGTGCCGTTCCCGGCCGTGCCCCAGGGGGCAGGATCGGCCTGAGGCCACGTACGCCGGACGCCTCGGCGGACCGGAGGGGACCGGTCCGCCTACCGTCATCACCCCGCCGCGGCGGGGGCTTTGGAGGGGGATCGAAGCAGGCATGGCCAATTTCTCGAAGTCGAACGTGCCCCAGTTCTCGGTGGACGTCTACCAGAACGAGTACCTGCCGGAGGGCGCCGGCGAGGTCAACGCCATCGTCACGGTGACGGCGACCGGCGGCGGCACGATCGGCAGCGCGGTCGCGGCGCCCCACCTCTACTCGCCCGGCCAGGGCCCGTCCGCGGCCGTGGCGATCATGGTCGACTGCTCCGGGTCGATGGACTACCCGCCGACCAAGATGCGCAACGCCCGCGACGCCACGGCAGCCGCGATCGACACGCTGCGCGACGGCGTGCACTTCGCCGTGATCGGTGGGACGCACGTGGCGAAGGAGGTCTACCCGGGCGGTGGGCGCGTCGCGGTCGCCGACGCCACCACCCGAGAGCAGGCCAAGCAGGCGCTGCGCTCGCTCAGCGCGGGCGGTGGCACCGCCATCGGTACCTGGCTGAAACTGGCCGACCGTCTGCTGTCCTCCGTGGACGTCGCGATCCGGCACGGCATCCTGCTCACCGACGGCCGCAACGAGCACGAGTCGCCCCAGGACCTCAAAGCCGCGCTCGACGCGTGCGCCGGGCGCTTCACGTGTGACGCCCGCGGTGTGGGCACCGACTGGGAAGTGAAAGAAGTCACAGGGATCGCTTCCGCCCTGCTCGGCACCGCCGACATCGTCGCCGATCCGGCCGCGCTCGCCGCGGACTTCACGCAGATGATGGAGACGGCGATGGGCAAGGAGGTCGCGGACGTCTCCCTGCGACTGTGGACCCCCGTCGACACGATCGTGAAGTTCGTCAAGCAGGTCGCGCCGACGGTCGAGGACCTGACCGGCCGGCGCACCGAGGCGAGTCCCCGTGCCGGCGACTACCCCCTTGGTTCCTGGGGGGACGAGTCGCGTGACTACCACGTCTGCATCGAGGTCCCGGTCGCGAACATCGGGCGGGAGATGCTGGCGGGCCGGATCTCACTGGTCATTCCGCAGCCCGACGGAAGCGTCCAGAACCTCGGCGCACAGGGCCTCGTGCGGGCCGTGTGGACGGACGACATGGTCGCCTCGACGTCGATCAACCCTCAGGTCGCCCACTACACCGGGCAGGCCGAACTGGCACAAGTCATCCAACAAGGGCTGGATCTTCGCAAGTCAGGCGATATGGATGGCGCAACGGCCAAACTGGGCCGGGCCGTTCAGCTCGCGAGTGCCTCGGGGAACGCCGATACTGCGAAACTGCTTGCGAAGGTGGTGGACGTGGTCGATGCCGCGACCGGTACTGTGCGACTGAAGGCGAAGGTCGCGGAGGCAGACGAGATGACGCTCGAAACCCGTTCCACCAAGACCGTTCGCGTCAAGAAGTGACCTAGAAGAGATCGAAGGAGGGACGCGCCGACATGCCGACCTGCCCGAACGGACACCAGTCGGGTTCCGACGACTGGTGCGAGGTCTGCGGTCACCGCATGGCGGGTGCCGTGCCTCCGCCTCCTCCCCCGCCGCCCCCGCCCGGCGGCTACGGCTTCCCGCCCCCCGCCGGACCGGGCGGCCCCGGTGGACCCGGTGGCCCTCCCGGCGGTCCTGGTGGGCCCGGTGGTCTCGGCGGCCCGGGTGGTCCGGGTGGACGCCCGCCGCACCTGTCCGCCGTGCCGAACGCCGAGCCGGAGCTCTGCCCGCAGTGCCGCACGCCCCGCGAGGGCGGCGCCCCGTTCTGCGAGGAGTGCCGGTGGAACTTCCTGACGAACACGGCGACGTCCTACACTCCCGCGGCCCCGCCGCCCGGGCCGGGCGGGCGTTTCCAGCCACCGGGCCAGCAGGGCGGACCGCCCCCCGGCCCGTCGTACGGCGGTGGTGACTCCTACGAGTACCAGGGCTCGCGCCCGTCCCAGGTGAACCGCCCGGCCGAGCCGATCCCGCCGTTCGGCGGCGACCCCTCCGGCCGCCCCGGCCCGGGTGGCCCCGGCGGGCCCAGCGGCCCTCAGGGCGGTGGCTACGGCTACCCGCAGCCCGGCGCGGCCCCGACCTCGCCCGGCCCCGGCGGTCCTGGCGGCCCCGGTGGCTTCGGCGGCCCTCCCGGCCCGGGTGGGCCTGGTGGTCCCGGCGCCTTCGGCGGCCCCGGCGGTTTCGGTGCCGACCCCTCGCGGCCGGTCCCGCCCCCGCCCGGCCCCGGCGGCCCGGGCGGTTCCGGTGGCCCCGGTGGCCCCGGTGCTCCGCAGTCGTTCCACCCGTCCGGCCCGCCGGCCCCGCCCGGGTTCCCGCAGGAGACCCAGCGGCCCCCGCAGCAGGGCGGTCCGTCCTTCGGCGGCGGTGACGACGACTGGGTGATCTCCCCGCCGACGTCCGGCCCGGGCGGCCAGGGCGGCCCCGGTGGCCCCGGTCAGGGCGGCTACGGCTACCCCCAGCCCGGCGGGACCCAGGCCCCGCCCGGCCCGGGCGGCTTCCCGCAGCAGCCCCAGGCGCCGCAGGGACCTGCGACGTGGACGGCGACCATCGGCCCGGACCGTGACTACTTCATGGCGATGATGCAGCGCTCCGGCCCCGAGGCCGCGGGCCTGAACCTGCCTGCGTACTCGCCCGAGCAGCAGCGCACGCTCACCGGCAACCAGCTCACGATCGGCCGCCGCCGGCACTCCACCGGCGACACCCCCGACATCGACCTGTCGACGCCGCCGGAGGACCCGGGCGTCTCGCACCAGCACGCGGTGCTGGTCCAGCAGCCGGACGGCAGCTGGGCGGTCGTCGACCAGAACTCGACGAACGGCACGACGGTCAACGGCTCGGAGGAACCGATCCAGCCCTTCGTCCCCGTACCGCTCCGGGACGGCGACCGGGTGCACGTGGGCGCCTGGACGACGATCACGATCCGCCGCGGCTGAGACACCCGCTCCGGCCGCACGGACGATCACGATCCGCCTCTGCCGAGAGGCGGTGACGGACGGCTCCGGTGCCGCAGTCCGCCGTGGAGGCGGGCTGCGGCATCGTCGCGTCCGGGGGTGGTCCAGTCCCGCGGCGGAAGACCTTTCACGACGGGAGGGGCCAGGCGTACGGCCCCTCCGGGTCGTCCAGCCAGGCCCACTCCGTCTCCCCGCCGACCGTGATGCCGTAGCGCTCGCGCTGCGGTCTGCCCTCCTGCTCCCACAGCGCGTGGGCCTCCTGCGGGTCCAGGCTGCCCCGGGTCAGGGCCAGCAGGAACCGGAACAGGTCGTCCTCCCGCGCCCGGTGCGGGACCCCGCCCAGCTGGACCGGCTCGCCCCCGGGCCGGCCCGCGCCGCGCAGCGGCACGAAGTAGGCGGGCGTGTGCAGGAAGCGTCCCTCGGCGTGCCCCGTACCGCTCACCGTCAGCAGGATCAGCCCGGTGGCCAGCGGCATGAGGATCCGGCCCCCGGGGCGGCTCTGGGCCACCCAGGCGCGCGGGACGCCGCTCAGGGCGCAGGTGGCGATGATCCGGTCGAACGGCGCGCGCTCGGGCACGCCCCGGGCGCCGTCGCCGGTGACGACGGCCGGGTGGTACCCGGCCGCTGCCAGGTGGCGGCGGGCCGACTCGGTGATCTCCGGGTCGAGGTCGACGGTCGTGACCTTGTCGTCGCCCAGCCGGTGGGCCAGCAGCGCCGCGTTGTAGCCGGTGCCGGCGCCGATCTCCAGGACGGTGTGACCGTCCTCGACGCGCAGCGCGGCCAGCATGTCCGCCATCAGGGACGGCTGGCTGCTGGAGGACAGCAGCTCGCCGTCGCGCAGCCGGGTCGCCAGCGGGGTGTCCTCGTAGGCGCCGCGCAGCCACCGCTCCCGCGCCTCGGGGTCGGCGCTCTCACCCCAGCGGCGTTCGTAGCCGCCGGCGACACCGACGTAGTAGTACGGCACGAAGAGATGCCGCGGGACCGCCGCGAAGGCCTCCCGCCAGCCCGGGTCGGCGGTCCAGGCCCCGCTCGCCTCGATCCGCCGCACCAGCGCCGCCCGCGCGACGGCCGCGAGAGAGTCGATGTCCCTGCCGGGTGCGTGCCCGCCCATGCCTCCACAGTAGGGGCAGGGTCCTAGGTCTTGAGTCCTATGCCGGGACGTCTGAGACCATGGATCGCGTGAATGAGATTCGGCGCGGCACGCTTCAGGAGCAGACCTTCTACGAGCAGGTCGGCGGGGAGGAGACCTTCCGTCGGCTCGTCCACCGTTTCTACGAGGGGGTCGCCGAGGACCCGCTGCTGCGGCCGATGTACCCCGAGGAGGACCTGGGCCCGGCGGAGGAGCGCCTCGTGCTGTTCCTCATCCAGTACTGGGGCGGCCCCACGACGTACAGCGAGAACCGCGGTCATCCCCGGCTGCGCATGCGGCACGCGCCCTTCGCCGTCGACCGGGCGGCGCACGACGCGTGGCTGAAGCACATGCGCGTCGCCGTCGAGGAGCTCGGCCTGTCCGAGGAGCACGAGCACACGTTGTGGAACTACCTGACGTACGCGGCGGCGTCGATGGTCAACACCGCGGGCTGAGGCCTGCGGCGCGTCGCCGGGACGCTCCGGGGGGGCTCAGCGGACGCTGACGTCCAGTGCCCCGAGCCCGGCGCGGCGTACGGCGACGGACCCGTACGGCGTGCGCAGCCTCAGCCACGCGCCCGACGAGAACAGTGCCAGGGGCACACCGGGGCGCATGAAGCCGAGGGAGTGCGCCGCGTGCACGGCGCGGACGGGCAGCCGGGTGTCCCCGACCGTGCGGGACCAGACGTCCCGGCCGATCCGGTCCAGCTCGGCCCGCGTCCGCCCCTCGGGGGGCAACTCCTGCGTACGCGTACGGAACTCGGCGATCACGGCGGCCACGAGCTCGCGCAGCGCCTCGGGCTCCGGCAGCCCCGGCTCGGCCCGCCAGTCGCCCCGAGGTGGCAGCACGCCGGCCCACGGCGGCCCGGTCACGGCGCCCGGCACGACGGCCGTGCCGGCCTTCTCGTCCACCGTCTCCAGGAATTCACCGGCGGACACGGTCACGTCCAGCGTGGCCTCGAGACCCTTCTCGTACGGCTTCGCCAGCCGCACCGCCCGCACGGCGAGCACCTCGAAGGACGGCGGCCGACCGAAGACGGCCAGTGCGGTGCCCGCGGCCTGCAGACGCACCGCGGCGCCGCGGTCGTAGTGGAGCAGCCGGGAGAGGAAGGCAGCGAGATCCGCCGCCTCCCCCTCGTCGGCGAGGTGGAGCACCGTCATGCGGCGACGGCCTCCTCCTCGGCGTCGTCCATGTACTCGCGCAGGAACTCCCGTTCCTCCGCGGTGATCCGGCGCGGGCGCTGCGCCTCGAAGTCGAACGGCACGATCACCGTCGAGGCCCGCACGTAGACCTGGTCGTCGTCCTTCACCTCGTAGGTGAGGGTGAAGGACGCGGCCCTTATCTCGGTGACCCACAGCTCGATGTCCACCGGGTGGTGCCGGTGGACGAGCTGCCGCTTGTAGTCGATCTCATGGCGTGCCACCACGGACCCCTGCTTGAAGTCCTTCTCCGGGCGGAACAGGAAGTCGATACGGGCTTCCTCCAGGTAGCGGAGGAACACCACGTTGTTGACGTGGCCGTACGCGTCCATGTCCGCCCAGCGCAGCGGGCAGCGGTAGAGGTGCCGCAAGATCGATCAGCCCCGGGTCAGCTTCTTGTAGGTGGCGCGGTGCGGACGGGCGGCGTCCGGACCGAGGCGCTCGATCTTGTTCTTCTCGTACGACTCGAAGTTGCCCTCGAACCAGAACCACTTGGACTCGCCCTCGTACGCGAGGATGTGCGTGGCCACGCGGTCCAGGAACCACCGGTCGTGGGAGACGACCACGGCCGCACCCGGGAACTCCAGCAGCGCGTTCTCCAGGCTGGAGAGCGTCTCGACGTCGAGGTCGTTGGTCGGCTCGTCGAGGAGCAGCAGGTTGCCGCCCTGCTTGAGGGTGAGCGCCAGGTTCAGGCGGTTGCGCTCACCGCCGGAGAGCACACCGGCCGGCTTCTGCTGGTCCGGGCCCTTGAACCCGAAGGCGGAGACATAGGCGCGGGACGGCATCTCGACCTGGCCGACGTTGATGTAGTCGAGCTCATCGCTGACCACGGCCCACAACGTCTTCTTGGGGTCGATGTTCTCGCGGCTCTGGTCGACGTAGGAGATCTTGACGGTGTCGCCGACCTTGATGGCGCCGGAGTCCGGCTGCTCGATGCCCTGGATCATCTTGAACAGGGTGGTCTTGCCGGCGCCGTTCGGGCCGATGATCCCGACGATGCCGTTGCGGGGGAGCGTGAAGCTGAGGTCGTCGATGAGGAGCTTGTCGCCGAAGCCCTTGCTGAGGTTGCTGACCTCGACGACGACGTTGCCCAGGCGCGGGCCCGGCGGGATCTGGATCTCCTCGAAGTCCAGCTTCCGCATCTTGTCGGCCTCGGCCGCCATCTCCTCGTAGCGGGCCAGACGCGCCTTGGACTTGGCCTGCCGCCCCTTGGCGTTGGACCGCACCCACTCGAGCTCTTCCTTGAGCCGCTTCTGCCGCTTGGCGTCCTTCTGGCCCTCGACCTTGAGGCGGGCGGCCTTGGTCTCCAGGTACTTGGAGTAGTTGCCCTCGTAGGGGTAGAGGCGACCACGGTCGACCTCGCAGATCCACTGGGCGACGTTGTCGAGGAAGTACCGGTCGTGGGTGACCGCGACGACGGTGCCCGGGTACTTGGCGAGGTGCTGCTCCAGCCAGTTCACCGACTCGGCGTCGAGGTGGTTGGTGGGCTCGTCGAGCAGCAGCAGGTCGGGCTGCTCCAGCAGCAGCTTGCACAGCGCGACGCGGCGGCGCTCACCACCGGAGAGGTTGGTGACGGGCCAGTCGCCGGGCGGGCAGCCCAGGGCGTCCATGGCCTGCTCCAGCTGGGCGTCGAGGTCCCACGCGTTGGCGTGGTCGAGCTGCTCCTGGAGCTTGCCCATCTCGTCCATGAGCTCGTCGGTGTACTCGGTCGCCATCTGCTCGGCGATCTCGTTGAACCGGTCGAGCTTGCCCTTGATCTCGGCGACACCCTCCTGGACGTTCTCCAGGACGGTCTTCTCCTCGTTCAGCGGCGGCTCCTGGAGCAGGATGCCGACCGTGTAACCGGGAGTGAGGAAGGCGTCACCGTTGGACGGCTGCTCGATACCGGCCATGATCTTCAGGATCGTCGACTTGCCGGCGCCGTTCGGGCCGACGACGCCGATCTTCGCCCCCGGGAGGAAGCTCGTCGTCACGTCGTCGAGGATCACCTTGTCGCCGTGCGCTTTGCGCGCCTTGCGCATGGTGTAAATGAACTCAGCCAAGAGAAACCGTCCGGCAGCTTGAAACTGGCAGTGGGCAGATACACCCCATCTTGCCGTACCGCCACCCCTGGGCGGAAACGCGTATGACTGCAGGCGACTGACCTGCCCTTTCCCGGATGCCGACCGCCGGGCGGGCCGGGAACCAGTCTGGGGGTGCGTGAAGACACCCAGCGGCAAGATCGTATTCTGCAGCAGGCGAGACGGGCGCTGTCGATGCGTCGTGGCCGTCCGTTGCAGTGGGCGACCCATTCCGTCAACGGGTGCCCGACGAACCACCAGGAGGTTGACCGGTGATCACTCTGACCGCAGTCGGAGGAGTCGCCCTGGTCGAACTGGGCATGGCCCTGACTCCCGGTCCGAACATGATTCACCTCGTCTCCCGCGCGATCACCCAAGGCCGCAGAGCGGGCCTGGTCGGTCTCAGTGGAACCGCCGTGGGTTTCGTGTGCTACCTGCTGGCCGCGGCAGCGGGCCTGTCCGCGTTGTTCGCCGCCGTGCCGGTGGCGTACACGGTGGTCAAGCTCGCCGGTGCCGCCTACCTGGCCTATCTCGCCTGGGGCATGCTCAAGCCCGGCGGCAGCTCGCCCTTCGCCCCGGCCCGGGACCTGCCTCCGCTCTCCGACGCCCGCCTGTTCTCGACGGGGTTGCTGACCAACCTGCTCAACCCCAAGATCGCTCTGATGTACGCCGCCCTACTGCCCCAGTTCATGGACCCGCAGGAAGGTCCGGCCTGGGGGCAACTGCTCCAGCTCGGTGGTGTGCAGACCATCGTCGGACTCTCGGTCAACGGCCTGATCATGCTGGGCGCAGCACGGGTGGCGCGGTTCCTGGCCGCCCGGCCCCGCGCCATGACCGCCCAGCGGTTCGCGGCGGGTGGACTCCTCAGCGTCTTCGCGCTGCGTACCGCCCTGTCCCGCACTCCTGCCGGCGTCTGAGCCAGGCAGGAGTGCGGGCACCTGCGGACGCCGGAGCACTCATCCCTGCCCAGCCCACCACTTACCCCAGCTCCCGCCCCGTCCGCCGTCGCCCTACACCGCGGAGCGGGTGCTTCGACCTCACCACGCGCGTCCCACTGCGGACCGTGATGAACTGGACATATGGGAGGTGTGCCATGTCAGGTAGCGCCGGTAAGACCCGCAACATCTTTCTCGTCTGGCTGATCTGGCCACTGATCACCCTGGGGATCTACCACCTGGTCTGGTACTACAAAATCAATCGCGAAGCGCGGGACTTCGATCAGCGGATCGAGGTCAATCCGGCCATGGCGGTCGTGACCCTCGCTCTCGGCTGGGTACTGATCGTTCCCCCCTTCATCTCCGTCTACAACACCGGTGTGCGCATAGCCCGCATGCAGCGCGCCGCCGGGATGGAGCAGGAGTGCAACCCCTGGATCGGCCTCATCCTCTTCATCGTGGCCGGCCTGTATCCGCTCTACTACCAGCACGAGTTGAACCAGATCTGGGCGCACTACCAGGTCCCGGCCGAGGGCGCGCAGGTGCCTCTCGCCGCCTGAGTGCACCGCGGCCCGCAACGACCGCCGGGGAATCGAACGGCGGTCGCCCGGTCACTCCCCCGCCGTCTGCTCCCTGCGTCGCAGCACGATCAGCGTCGCCCCGCCGATCAGGACGAAGCCGATGGCCACACCCGCGATCAGGGGCGTCATGCCCGATCCCCCCGTCTCGGCGAGGTTGGTGTCCGCTGCCGCGCCGCCCACCGTCGCCGGTATCGGTTCGCTCAGGGTCTGGGTGGTCGTGCCGGTGTCGCTGCCGCGGGTCCGGCAGTCCAGCATGCCGGTGAAGCGCTTCTCGAAACCGCCGGGGCCGTGGATCGTGAAGTCGTAGGCCTGGTCTTCCTGGAGCGGGACCGTCACCGTGCGGGACTCGCCCGCGGCGATGGTGTGCTGCAGTCCGGCCAGTTCGAAGGTGAACGGCTCGTCGCCCTTGTTGGACGCGATGATGTCGACGCCGCCCTCGGCGCAGTTCTTCGCCGCCGACAGCGCCGGGGCCGGGCCCTGCTTCGCCCACGTCGCCCCGGCCGTCGCGGACACCGTCGACTCGCTGGAACCGGCCAGGATCTGCGTCTGGCTGCGGCTCTCGGAGGCGAAGGCCCGGCCGACCGGCACGGTGGTCGAGGCCTGCACGGTCAGTTCCGACGTGTCCGCCGCCGCGTCCTGCGGCACGTCGAAGTACACCTGCCCGCCGTCGGACGTGGAGGTGACGGCCTTGCCCTGCTTGTCGACGACCCGCACCCCGCTCGTGGCGGCGTCGGCGGGCGGGGTCACCGTCGCGCTGCCGGCGTTGGTGCGCACCGTCACCGGTCCGAGCAGCTCCCCCGGCCGGCCGGAGACCGCGGACGGTTCGAGGGTGAGCGAGGCGCGGGGCTCGGGCAGGTTGCGGGCGCTCTTCTGCAGGTAGTCCGCGAGCTGCTCGGCCTGCGGGTCGAGAGCGTCGACGGCCATGTCGTCCGAGTAGCGCCAGATCGCCACCTGCGTGCCGGCCGCCGCGTCCTGCTCGGTCAGCGCACCGCGCACACCCGCCTTGCGTGCCAGCGTCGCGAGGTCGTTCACCTGCGGGTAGGAGTTCTGCAGGATCCATCGGATCTTGCCGGCGTCCTTGTTGGACCCCAGGGACGTGCCGCTCCAAGGCGTCTCGTGGTACTTGGCGTCCCGCTGCGTGGGGTTGTGAAGGTCGACGCAGTACGTCTGCAGCATGCCACCGCCGTCGACGGACATCTCGAACAGGCCCGCCGAGATCTCCTGGTCACCGGTGCCCGCGTGTATCACTGCCGCGCCGAACGTCTTGAGGCCGCCTATCGTCGCGGCCGCCCCGCCCTGACTCTGCGTCGTATCGTCCGCGGCGGCCCGGCCGGCACCGGCCAGCCCGCCCGCGGCGACAAGTCCGGACACCACGGTCGCGGTGGCGAGGCGGGCCGCGCCTCGCCTGCGAACGAGCAACTCAGAGAACGAAGCAAACACCAAATTCCCCTTCGAGCAGGACCCGTTGACGTGGGGGGACGGTCCCACCTGCAGAATCAGAGGCCTCACCGGACACAAAAGTCCCGAGAGCCATGTCCGGCATCCTAGGGACGCGGGAGACCGCGCCCGCCGGTCAGACGGTCGGACGAGTGATCCGAATCGGAATCGTTATCGCCAACACCCCCGGCGAGCAGGGCTTATCGACAAATCACCCCTGGTCGTTCGGTGCGCACTCGCCGATAAGCCGCAGTTCGGGCGCGCCGATCAGGTCGACTGTGAGGATGACGTCACGTCAAAACCGCTGTACCTGAACCGGATTGCGCGTGAGCGGCCGTCTCTTCCTCCGAACCCTCCTGTGATGTCTCCCAGTTGGGCTCGGGCTGTGCCGGCGAAGGCGCGGCGGCCTCCGTCTTGCCCGCGCGCCTGAAGGCCGCGGTGCCCCACGCCAGGTCGTGACCGATCGCCACCGCGTCGATGTCCGCCGACGTCCAGCTCTGACCCTCGCGGACGTCGGTCCGCACCTTCAGCCTGCCCTGCACGATCACGGGCTCGCCGACCGTCAAAGACGCCGCAGTGTTCGTGGCCAGCTGGCGGTTGGCCCACACCGTGAAGAAGTTGGTGTGCCCGTCGGTCCAGGTGTTCTTCTCGCGGTCCCAGTAGCGCGCGGTCACCGCCAGCCGGAACCTCGCCGACGGGCCGGACGCCGTCTCCCGGTACACCGGCTGCGTCGCCACCCTGCCCACCGCGCAGACCATCGTCTCGTTCATCGCGAACCCTCCCTCGCCCGGACCACGGCTACGCACCGGGCCGACACGCGTACGGGCCCGTCCCGTACGGCTGTGTCTGCCAGACTGCCGCCGCCGGGCCGGGCCCGCTGAGCGCTGTGGATCACCGTCGCCCTGTGGACAACGCCGCCACCCACAGGGGTGAGGGTGAGACGGGCGCCTCAGGAGCGACCGCAACACCGGCGGCCCGTCACAGCCGCCACCGCACAAAGCCAACACTTCCCCGGCGCCCTACCACTCCCCAGGCGCCTCACCACTCCCCCCGCGCCCTATCACTCCCCAGGCGCCTTCCCACTCCCCGACGCCTCACCACCCCAGCGTCACCGCCCCGCTCCCACCACCCTTCCGTACTGCTCCCTGACCTCCCGGTAGCGCAGCAACTCCGCCGCCACCGGGTCCAGCACCCGGGCCCTGCCGCATCCGGACGCCGCCTCCCGCAACCGGCGTTCCGCCTCCAGGCCGTAGCGCCGGGCCGGGCCGCGGGCCGCCATCCGGCAGCTCCACTCGATGAGCGGGCCGCCGACGATGCCGATCACCATCAGCAGCACCGGCACCCCGAGGTTGGGCGACACGACCCCGATGATCTGGCCCAGCAGCCACAGTCCGCCCAGGAACTGCAGGATCGTCATGGAGGCCTGGACCAGTACGGCCACCGGCCACCACCCGGGCCGCGGCGGCCGCCCCGTCGGCACCCCCGCGCGCACGCTCAATTCGTCCAGCGCCTCCGGCAGCCCCTGCGAGCCCCGCACGGCCGCCTCCCGCACCGCCTGCGCCCAGGGCGCGGGCAGCCCGGCCGACGCCCGGTCGGCCACCGTTCGCACCGCCTGCTCGACCCGCTGACGTGCGGTCACCTCCTCGTCGGCCTGCGTGCGCCCCGGAAGCCGTCCCGTGGTGGGCTCGCCGCGGTCCTGGTACCAGCGCCACAGCCGCAGCCAGGGCGTACCGCAGGCCCGGTTGGCGTTGCGCAGCCACGCCCGTTCGGCCGCCTCGCCCGCCGCAGTGGCGCCCACCGCGTCCGCGAGCCGGTCGGAGAACTCCTCCCGGGCCTGTTCGCTGAGCCCGGTCCGCCGCTGGGTGGCGTAGACGGGCCACAGCCGGGCCGCGGCGATGTCCACATCGGCCGAGATGCGGCGGTTCGCCGCCCCGCGCTCCGAGACGAACTGCCCGAGGGACTCGCGCAGTTCACCCAGGCCCTCCCCGGTGAGCGCGGACAGCGCGAGCACGGTCGTGCCCGGCTCGCCGTACTCCCCGAGGGCGATGCCGTCCTCGTCGAGGAGTCTCCGCAGATCGTCGAGGACCTGTTCGGCGGCTTCCCCGGGCAGCCGGTCGATCTGGTTGAGGACGACGAACATGACCTCGGCGTGGGCCGCCATGGGCCGCAGGTAGCGCTCGTGGAGGACGGCGTCGGCGTACTTCTCGGGGTCGACGACCCAGATGACCGCGTCGACGAGTGCCAGGATGCGGTCCACGTGCTGACGGTGCTGTACGGCGGCGGAGTCGTGGTCGGGCAGGTCGATCAGGACGAGTCCGCGCAGCGGCGACTCCCCGTCCCCGGTCGGCAGCGGCCGCCGGCGCAGCCGGGGCGGGATGCCGAGCCGTTCGATGAGGCCGGCTCCTCCGTCGCTCCAACTGCACGCGATGGGCGCCGCGGTGGTGGGACGGCGTACGCCCGTCTCCGAGATGGTCACCCCCGCGAGCGCGTTGAAAAGCTGCGATTTCCCGCTGCCGGTGGCGCCCGCGATGGCGACGACGGTGTGCTGCCCGGAGAGTTTGCGCCGCGCGGACGCCTCGTCGAGCACCCGGCCGGCCTGCGACAGGGTCCGGCTGTCGAGCCGGGTACGGGAGAGCCCCACCAGTTGACGCAGCGCCTCCAGCCGGGCGCGCAGGGACCCCTCGTACACCAGTGGGGTCACCGTCGGCGGGACGGCGGAGCGGCTGTCCCTCACGGGAAACCGGTCCCCTTCGGCCTTCTCGTTGACCCTGCGCGCGATGAGCCCGTCGTCCCAGGTCTCCGCGGAGTCGGTGCGCGTCGCGCGTTCGCCGTCCGGGGCACGTCGTTCGGCGGTGCCTGCCGCCTTGTGGGCGTCGTCGTCCGGCTGGTCGGCGTGCTCGGTGGGGTCCTGGTCAGTGACGGCGGTCACCGGTCACCTCTCCTTCTGCAGTACGGACAGCGCGGCGATGAGTTCGGCCTGTGGCTCGGGGTGGACGTCCAGTGCGTCGAGCGGGGCGAGCCGGCGCTCGCGTTCGGCGTGCAGGACGCGGTCGACGTGCTCGGCGAGCAGCCGCCCGGCCCGGTCGCGCAGGCGCAGCGCGCCGTGGGCGCCGATCCGCTCGGCGAGCCCCTCCCCGGCCATCCGGCCCCGGCGGCCGCCCAGCAGGGAGGTGGCGACCAGGGCCGCGACCAGTTCGGGGTCGGGCGCGAGGTTGCGGTCGAGTTCGCGCACCTCGTCCTCGGCGTGCTCCTCCAGCTCCCGCCGCCATCGCCGTACGGCCAGCCCGATGCGTTGCTCTGCGCTCTCCGCATCGGCATCGTGTGCGGCGAGTTCCGGGGCGGCGGACGCCGGTTCGCGCCGCCAGGCGTCGTCGACGCGCTCGTCGGCGGCGGTGACGGCGCACAGCAGCAGCGCGCTGAGGCTCTCCACGAGCGCGTCGAGCAGTTCGGCGGCGGTGCAGTCCAGGGGGAAGGCGCGCCACCGCTTGAGCGCGTCCCCGGCGAGGACCGCCCCGCTCTGCAGCCGGCCCCGCACGCGCGCGTGCTCGTTGTCGTACGCCCCCTCGACGGCGGAGGTGAGCCGCAGTGCGGCGGCGTACTGCGCGGCGGCGGCACCGGCCAGCTCGGGCATGCGGGACTTGAGGGACTCGAGGACGCCGTACGCCGTGCGGGCGAGGACGTGCTGCCGGGCAGCGGGGTCCTGGGCCTGGTGGATCAGCCAGGTGCGCAACTGGGCGACGGCGGAGGCAGGCAGCAGCCCGCCGCCCCAGGCGGACTCGGGCAGCTCGGGCACGGTGAAGCGCGGCACCTCGCCGAGCCCGGCCTTGGTGAGCAGGGCGCCGTACTGCCGTGACACCTCGTTGACCACCTGGTGGGGCACACGGTCGAGCACGGTCACGAGGGTGACGTCGTACTCCTTGGCGGTGCGCAGCATGTGCCAGGGGACCGCGTCGGCGTAGCGGGCGGCGGTGGTGACCATGACCCAGATGTCGGCGGCGCAGATGAGTTCGGCGGCCAGGACCCGGTTGTCGGAGACGAGGGAGTCGATGTCGGGCGCGTCGAGGAGGGCTAGGCCGGGCGGGAGGGTCTCGGCGGTCTCGACGCGCAGCACGCGCGCGGGGTTCTCGCCGGGGAGCAGCAGGTCTTCGGTGGCCTCCTGCTCGGACACCCACACGCGTGTGAGGTCGGGCAGCACCCGCATGCCGCTGAACCAGTGGTGGTCCTCCGGATGGCAGACCAGTACGGGGGTGCGTGTCGTCGGCCGCAGTACGCCGGCCTCGCTGACCCGCCGGCCCACGAGGGAGTTCACCAGTGTCGACTTGCCGGCTCCGGTCGACCCGCCCACAACGGCCAGAAGCGGCGCTTCGGGGTCCCGCAAGCGGGGCACCAAGTAGTCGTCGAGCTGCGCGAGGAGTTCATCGCGGTTGGCACGCGCGCGTGGGGCCCCCGCCAGGGGTAGCGGGAAGCGTGCGGCGGCGACACGGTCGCGCAGGGCGGAGAGTGCGTCGAGCAGCTGAGGCCTTACGTCCAAGGTCACCACATGTGAAGAATGCCCAATTTTAGGGGAATTCTGAAGCATATGAGCATGTTGCGCGCCGATAGAACACAAGGGACGGAAGGGGCGACTGGGACACAGGCACACTCCAGGCATAACGAGTGCACAACACCCGATGCGTCTGACGCCAAAAGCGGTGCACGATTCGTACCTGCCTGCGATTATCAGGACCGCTTCACCGAACCTCCACATCGAGCCACGGAGGCGAAGCAACAGGGACAAGGACGCGGGAGCCCTATCCTTGTCCCCGGCAACGTCACGGTTCGGCCCACACCCGGGCACCACGACAGAGGCCACCACACCCGGCCCCCGTAGCTCAGTGGATAGAGCAGGCGCCTTCTAAGCGCTTGGCCGCAGGTTCGAGTCCTGCCGGGGGCGCAAGTCTCCGCCCTCCCTTTGGGGAGGGCTTTTTGCTGGTCAGGGTGGGTGTCGGCCGACCCGCCGAAGCCCCGGACGCCCTCTAGATGATCAAGGGCGGGCTCCGGGGCTGTCCGGCTGTTACCGGGTTTTTGCGGGTGGCCGTGTCGAATACGTGTCGAAGTTTCCGCGGGCCGCGAGGTCAGTCGGCGGACGGCCGCTCAGGAAGATCTCCGGCAGCTTCGAGCCGCCTCTTCAGGTCGGGCAGCTGGCCCTCGACGCAGCGGGCTTAGGTCGGCAGGAGCACGGCAACACTGTTTCCGGCCCACTCGGCCACCTGGGCGGGTGGAATCCCGTCGTTCAGCCACTTCGTCAGGCGCGTGTTCCGGTTGTCGTCGCGGCTGCCGGTGGTGATGGCGGCGGTGGCGAAGCCGTCGCAGTTCGGGCAGATGCGGGGCGTCGGCGTGGTAGTGGGGTGCGTCATGCTGGGGGTTCCTTCCGGTTCAGTGGATCGGACAGGGACGGCGCCCGGGCGGCGGATGCTTGGCGGTATCGGAGCCGCCCGGGGGCCGGTCAGCGTCGCTTCGTCTCCGAGGCGAGCAGGGAGCGCAGGACGACGGCGCAGACGGCGACCGAGGCGCTGGTGATGGCGACGGCCAGGAGCATGGAGACCAGGACGGCGCCGACGACCAGGACCACGGCGGTGCCGCCGCCGACCAGGGCGAGCGCGGTGCCGGGGGTGAGCTGCATCATTGCCCGGACAGACGCCAAGTGCTCGCAGCTTTCCAAGCTGAGAGCGCGAGTTCGATTCTCGTCACCCTCTCCACGAAGAAGCCCCGGGTCAGAGATTGAGTCTCCCGTGGGGGGAGACAGCAAGCTGGGGGCATGGACAGCGACACGCTCTATTCCATCGGAGAACTATCCCGCCGGACCGGCCTGACGGTGAAGACCATCCGGTACTACTCCGACCAGGGCATCGTCCCGCCGACCGCCCGGAGCCCGGCGGGCTACCGGCTGTACGGCCTCGACGCACTCGCTCGCCTGAGCCTGGCCCGCACGCTGCGCGATCTCGGGCTCGACCTGGCGACCGTGCGCAAGGTGCTGGCCCGGGAGGCGTCCATACCGGAAGTCGCCGAAGCACACGCCGACGCCCTGGACGTACAGATCCGGACCCTCCGCCTGCGCCGGGCAGTGCTACGAGCAGTCGCCAGGGGCTGCCCCACCACCATGGAGATGGACCTCATGCACCGACTTGCCACGCTGTCCCAGGCCGAACAACGCCGGCTGGTGGACGACTTCATCGACGACGCCTTCAAGGGTTTTGACGCCAACCCCGAGTTCGTGACCCTGATGCGATCCGTCCTGCCCGAGCTCCCCGACGATCCCACGCCCGAACAGGTCGGGGCCTGGGTGGAACTCGCCGAACTCTGCCAGAACGAAGACTTCCGTACCGCAGTACGCCGCATAGCTGAGGACCAGGCGGAAGAGCCTTCCCAGCACGATGTCAGCGATCTGCACGCCAGTCTCAACCAAGCGATGCGTGATCGAATCGACGAAGCCGTATCCGCCGGCATCCTCCCGGCCTCCGCCACCGCAGCCCTTGCCGACTCGCTGAGCGGCCTCTACGGCCACGCATTCTGGAGCGCCGGCGACGGCGACCTGCGCCGCTGGCTCCTCGCCCGCCTGCAGAAAACCGCCGACCCACGAGCCGAGCGCTACTGGCAGCTCCTGGCGACGATCAACGGATGGCCTGCATCACCAACACTCGCTCCCGTTTACACCTGGTTCACCACCGCCCTTCGCGATGGTTCTGCCACGGCAGCGGCATCTTGAGCTCCGGAAGGCATCACATGAAGTACGACGCATTACAGATCCTCGGTGTGGCTCTCCTCATCCTTGGAGGACAGGGAGCAATCCGCCAGCTCGTCGACCACAGCAACGCCGGCCTACTCCGCTGGCTCCCAGGCGGATTCGCGGTCAGCATCACCGCCTACCTTGTCGCCGTCGTCATCGGCGCGGTTGTCGCGGGCTGGGCCCACAGCAAAGCGAAGGCTGTCGGGCGCAAAAGCTGACAGGTCGACCTGCTAGGGCAGGCGGCAGGGCCCCGAGACAGGACAAGCCCTGTGCCCACTCCAAAACTGACATCCATGAGTGACATCAACGGCGCCAGACGCCAGCGTCCTTGCACGTTCCGGGATGGCCGGTGTGGCCTTGCGGCTCCCTCACAACGCCGGCCAGTGATCGAACTCCTAGAGGGTGTTCATAGAGATCAGCCCTACCAGGCGGCCAAGTGCACGCCGGACGTGAGCGGGGAGCCCCGGGCCGTGGACGAGGCTCCCCGCATCACACACTGCTACAGCTCAGCCTCCTCAGGGGCGCCCAGGCGCGACGGGCCTGCGTCCGCGGCTGGTGGCGACGCGCAGCACGTCTCGCAAGGCACTGGTCAACTGGGCGGCGAGAAGGTGCAACTCCTCCAGATCGTCGGCGCCGTCGTCGAGTACCTGACGTGCGTGCTCCAGTAGCTGAGACGCCATCCCGAGTTGATACGCCTCGATATGGTCCGCCAGGCGGGACACGTAGCCGCCGTGGTCATCTGTGCTCAGGCAGCAAGGCTTGCCGTCCGGCCCCGCCCAGGGAAGCAGCCTCAGTTCGTCTCGTGTTGTCATCGCTGCACTCCCCCGCCGGTGGCCTCGATGGTGGGCACCGACGCGCCGCTGGATGCCGAGTTCCTCGCCGTGTCATCCCTTCCGGCACCTCCGCCTCGACCGACGCATACCGGTCGTGCTCCTCCACGCGCGCGGGAAGCCCGAGGTCGGACAGTCGGGCAGCGATGGCTACCGCGCTAACTCCCGAAGCGGGCACAGGGCAGCCTCCGTCACCGGCAATCACTTCCAGTGAAGCTAGTTAACTAGATAGAGCTAGTGGATAGATTTTCCATATGCCTGAGCAGCCGCCCTATCTCCGCATCGCCGACGAACTCCGGCGGCGGATCGCGGAGCACGCATGGGAGCCCGGTGACCGCCTGCCGTCCCGCGCCCAGATCGGACAGGAGTGCGGCGTGGGCGAGAACGTGGTCCGCCGGGCTCAGGAACTGCTGATTTCCCAAGGTGTGCTTGAGGGGCGCGCCGGTTCGGGCACGTACGTCGCCGAGCCCCGACAGCGGGTCCGGGTCGTCCGGTCATCAGCACGGGAGCAGCCCAGCGGATCACCCTTCCGGGCGGACATGAAGGCCCTGGGCAGGCAAGGCGATTGGGAGAGCCGGACCGAGGCCAAGGTGCCGGCTCCGGCGGACATCGCTGCGCGGCTCGGCATCGCCGAGGGCGACCTGTGCGTCCGGACGGTGTACGAGTTCCTTGCCGACGGCAGGCCGGTGCAGTTGTCGACGAGTTGGGAGCCGTACGACGTCACCGCCGGCACACTCGTCGTCCTCCCCGAGGGAGGGCCGCACGCCGGGGCGGGAGTCGTGAACCGCATGGCAGCGATCGGCGTCAACGTCAGCCACGCCGTCGAGCAGCCCGAGCCGAGGCAAGCAACCGCCGAGGAAGCGTCCCTCCTGGGCATCCAGAAGGCCGCACTCGTCACGCAGATCCGGCGGACGTACTACAGCGACGAGGGGCGGCCGGTGGAGACGGCAGACATCGTGGTGCCCGCCGCGCATTGCGAGATCGTCTACGAGATCCCGATCAACCGTTAGCCAACAGTCGAGACCGACCCGGAGTCACTGGAGTGCGCCGCATGCCCAACGAGGTCCCGGCCTGCCCCGAATGCGGCCAGCCCATGACGTCCGGCGGACTCGTGCTCTCCGAACGGGTGGACGACGGTCGGCGGGCGTGCCGCTCCCTGTGGAGGTGTAGCGATCGGCATCTGTGGTGGGGCTGGGCAGACAGGCCGGACGAGCCTCTCGAGGCCTGCACGGTGCCGAACCTCTTCCACTGAGATCAAACAGCGCAAGACCGCGTGTCGAATGCGTGTCGAGTTCACGGGCGAACGCGCTGCGGGCCGCACAAGTATGCAGGTCAACAGTGGCGAGTCACTCGATACACAAAGCGCCTTCTAAGCGCTTGGCCGCAGGTTCGAGTCCTGCCGGGGGCGCCACCTCTCACCAGCAAAACGCCCCAGAGGGGATCTCCCCTCCAGGGCGTTTCGTGTCTCTGACGGCAACGCTGACAGCAACGACCCCGTCACCGGAAGCGGACGTCCAGGCCGAGCCGATCGCGGATCGGGCAGAAGTCCGCGTCGGACAGGCCGCGACCGACCCGGTATCGAGGAGTCTGGACCTGCACGAGCTTGGCGACGTTGCACCACGGCACCAGCTCCTCACCTGCTTCGTGCTGGAGGGCATTTGCGCTGTACCAGTTCCTCACGGACCGCTGGTTGTCATCCCCCGTGAGCACCCGTAAAGGTCGTAAAGGTCTACCCCGTCTGGTGGGCTGTCCGGTTGCTCCATTCGGACCCCACCTCCTCATGGTCAGCCACGGCCCGAGTCGCAGTACAGCAGCGAAGGACGGCAACCCGACCGACCGGTGCCTCCAGCAGGTCAGCGGGACTGTCGGCCCTGTAAAGGCCTAGCTTCAACGGCAGTACTCAGGCGTTGGGTACCTTCTCAACGGTGTCGAGGGGGACATCGATGCGGGTGTCGTCTCCGAAGATCTGCACAACCAGCTCTATCCGGTGGCGCTCGCGGTCAATGGCGCGAACCGGCCCCGTGAACTGCGCGAACGGGCCATCGGTCACGAGGACGGCGTCCCCTGGCTGCAGCTCTGAGATCGGCAACTGGTCCTCCCTGGTGGTTCGGTCCGCCTTGAGCTGGTGGGTGGTGCTCAGGATCCCACGATGCCGCCGCGGGGACGCCGTCTCAGTTTCCGTCTCATGGCAAAGGGTGTCGGCCCCCGCCGCCACGCCGGTTGCTCGCGCAAGTGGCCACCGCCCGGGAAGTGCTTCCGGGGCGGTGATCGTCCGGTCGGCTTCGTTCCTCCGGAGCGACAGTAGGGTTCTGCCATGACGGCGGCGAAGAGGACTTCGAGCCCGCACGAACGGCTCACCGCCATGCGCGATGTGTACGACCTCCTGGAGGAGGTACGGCTGCGCCCGGGCATGTGGGTGCGTAACGGGTCGCTGCGGCATCTGGACTCCATGCTGGTCGGATACCGGATCGCTCTTGCCGTGCACGGTGCCGAGGAGCCGTTCGACTTCTGGAGCCCCGGAGAGCCGAGTCCGTTCAGCATGTGGCTGGAGCGGCGAATGGGCGAACAGTCCTCTCTGGGCTGGTCGACGGTGATCGAGCGCAGCGCCGAAGCCACCGGCCGGCCTGCGCTGGAGCTGTTCTTCGAGCTGCTCGACGAGTTCCGTGGCGAGTCCAGTGGTGAGTCCTGTGGTGAGTCCCGCCACGAGTCCCGTGGTGCGTTCCCCAACGAACAGGGCCCGTCGCAGTCCTAGTCGAGGGCACGCGCGATCATGGTCCCCGGATGCCGAGCCGAACCCGATGAGCCGAACCCGATGAGCCGAACCCGATGAACCGGGCCCTGCACCGCGAAAGGGGCAAGCCGTGCGGCTGCGATGCGCTGTACTGGACGACTTCCAGAGGGTGGCTACCGAGGTCGCCGACTGGGCGGAGGTCGCGGACGACGTGGAGGTCGTGACCTTCGATCGGCACATCGAGGGCGAGGACGACCTGGCCGCGGCGCTGGCCGGCTTCGACATCGTCGTGACACTGCGCGAACGTGTCCCGTTCCCAGGGTCGCTGATCGCCCGGCTGCCCCGGCTGAAGCTGATCGTCGCCTCCGGCATGCGGAACTCCGTCATCGACTACGCGGCCGCCGATGCCCACGGCGTCACGGTGTGCGGCACGGCCAGTTCCTCCACCCCGCCGGTCGAAATGACCTGGGCGCTGCTCCTCGGCCTCGCACGTGGCCTCGTCGAGGAGAGCAACGCCCTGCGCTCCGGCGGTCCCTGGCAGAGCACCGTCGGTGCCGATCTGCACGGCCGGCGCCTCGGGCTGCTCGGTCTGGGGAAGATCGGCAGCCGGGTCTCCCGGGTCGGGCTGGCCTTCGGCATGCGGGTCGGGGCCTGGAGCCAGAACCTCACCCGGGAGCGTGCCGACGAGGTCGGCGTGGAACTCGCCGCCTCCAAGGAGGAGCTGCTGACGGACAGCGACTTCGTGTCGGTCCACCTCGCTCTCGGCGACCGCACCCGTGGCCTGCTCGGCAGGCCCGAACTCGCCCTCCTCAAGCCGTCGGCGTACCTCATCAACACCTCACGCGCGGCGATCGTCGACCAGGACGCCCTCCTCGACGCCCTGCACGCGGGCCGTATCGCCGGCGCCGGTGTGGACGTCTTCGACGTCGAGCCCCTCCCCGCGGACCACCCGATGCGTACGGCACCCCGCCTCCTCGCCACGCCGCACCTCGGCTACGTCTCCCGGGCCAACTACGCGACGTACTACGGGCAGGCGGTCGAGAACATCCGCGCGTTCCTCGCGGGCGCGCCGGTGCGACGGCTGCCTTGACGCCCCTGTCGCTGGAAACACGACGATGGCCGGGACCCTTCAGGGTCCCGGCCATCCCTGGCTCCGGGTGGACTTACGCGAGTGCCGGCTCGGCCAAGGCGCCTCAGCTGCCCGGCCGGACGTCAGGACTTCTTGTCACCGATGACGACATTGCTGCTGCACTTCTCGCTCGAGCAGCTCTGTGACTGACTCGCGACCACGTGAACGGTCCCGTTCGCGTCGCGGTACACGGCTTCGTGCACGCAGCGGACGTTGCCCCTGCCGTCGTCGACGCACTTGCCTGAGCCGCTGGAACCGCCGGAGCCGTCAAGGGCGAAGGCCTGACCGGCCCCGGCGCCGAGGAGAGCAACGCTCCACAGAACTCCGGCCACCACTGCGATCCTCTTTGAATTCGGCATGGGCATACTCCTTTACGTCGATTCCCCGACTGGACGACACGGACCTTCGAGAACTTGCTGAGCAAAAGCCAGGGGTGGCCCCGGGGCTCGAAAAGTCCTTCGAGCCCCGGGGCCTGCCCAGATCACCTGGTCAGCGACCGCCACCGAGGGCAAAGCCGTTGGTGCAGGACACCTTCTTGCTCTGGTCGACGGGCTGGTTCGCCAGGATGTCCAGGATCTGGACATTGATGCGGCCGATGTTCAGCACGCCCGACTGGCTCTCGTTGCCGCAAGAGTTGGCCTGGGTGCTGTCCACCTCGAGCGCCGGCGCGTCGTCGGCCTGGCTGACGCCAGCGCCGAGGAAGCTGACGCTACCGAGCATGGCCGCGACGACCGCAGCCTTCTGGAACTTGCGCATTACGTCTCCGTTTCCTACGTCACACACGGTCCGTGATGGACCGGCTACTGACGGTGTTGAATCTAGGAGACGTGCGCGGGTTTCGACAAACGAAACGCCGGACAGCGGAAGATTCCTGAAATGTCGTACTGGTCCACGCCCCCGGGCGCGACGGAGCGGAAACACAAGCGGGCCCCGCGCCCGGACGCATGGTCCGAACGTCGAGGCCCGCCCCGGATCAGTCGGTCAGTGACCGGCCTTGATGCCGAAAGCGTTGTTGCAGGACGACGTGTGGCTCTGGTCGACCGGCTGGTTCGCCAGGAGGTTCAGAGCCTGGACGTTGGCGTCGCCGATGTTCAGCACGCCCGACTGGGCCTCGTTGCCGCAGGTGTTGGACTGGACACTGTCGATGTCCACCTTGTCCCCGCCGTAGGCCTGGCTGACGCCAGCGCCGAGGAAGCTGACGCTACCGAGCATGGCCGCGACGACCGCAGCCTTCTGGAACTTGCGCATTACCTCTCCGTTTCCTGGGTTGACACGATCCGTGCTGGATCAGTCACTTGCAGTCGTGAGAGTAGACAGTTTTTTCGCGTTTTTCACAGACAAAACGCGCATGCGCGCAACTTTCATGAAAAACCCATCGTTGTGGCGACCGTGACCAGTTGCTTGCTGCCGCGTTGAGACGGGCAGTGCGGTCGCGCGTTCCGCTGCCGCACTCATCCGAGTCAATAAGGAGAACGTGATGTCTCGCATCGCGAAGGTTGGCGCTGTCGCACTGGGCACGGGCGCCATGGTGCTCAGCGGGGCCGGTCTGGCCTCTGCGGACGCCGGCGCCAAGGCTGCGGCGATCGGCTCGCCGGGCGTCCTGTCCGGCAATGTGATCCAGGTCCCGCTCCACGTGCCGATCAACGTGTGCGGCAACACCGTCACGATCATCGGCGCTCTCAACGAAGCCTCTGGCAACGTCTGCAAGAACGGCGACGACGACAAGGACAAGGGCAAGGACAAGAAGGACGGCAAGAAGGCCCACCGCGGCCACTGATTCTGTCGTCCCGCGAGAGCCCCGGCGCACTTCAGCGCCGGGGCTCTTCCCGTGCGTCCTTCGTGTCTCGACGCAGATCATTCCGAGGTGTGGGTGATCGATGGCGTGTCGTTCCCTGCGTGCGGGAGGGCGTCGGCCAGGGGCGCCCGCCGGTACTCCGGGGCGGTCGGAAGACCGGCGAACTGCCGGGACGCAGTCAGAGTGCGCCACGGGCACCGCCTCGTACCCGTGGTAACTGGCAGCCGTCTCTGCCGCGTGAGTGGGCGGACGAGCCGGACCGCTGTCGCAGGGCAGGGGTGCCGGACGGCATCGTCTATCAAGAAAGGGGGCGCTCGCACTCGGCCTGCTCGACACGCTTGCCGGGTGGTGTGTGAAGGCGCCTGTTGCGGTCGCAGATGTCCTCGTGACGGTGGCCGGTGTGCATCCTTCAGCGAGCTGACCTGACAGCAGGACAGAGCAAGGCGCGTGACCTCAGGGTCCGCGGTCCTGACGGTCCAGCGCGCGGGCAAACAGCACCTGGCCGTACCTGAGGAAGCGGGCGGCGGCCACAACCGGTGGGATGGCGT
Source organism: Streptomyces tibetensis (assembly GCF_040647715.1). Classification (GTDB taxonomy): domain Bacteria; phylum Actinomycetota; class Actinomycetes; order Streptomycetales; family Streptomycetaceae; genus Streptomyces; species Streptomyces tibetensis_A. Next base: position 647,876 of record NZ_JBEZCR010000001.1, read on the forward strand.
GACGTCGATGTGGAGCCGTTCGCCGGGGCGGGAGCGCTGGTAGCGGCGTATGGGTTCGCCGGTGGGCCGGTCGGTGCGCCCAGGGCAGGCAGGCCGTTCGGGAGGAGGATGCGGTGGCCCGTGGAAGCGGCACCCGCGATCCGGGCCAGGCAGCAGCGGCCTACGGTGGCGGAGCCATGTGGATGCTTCAGCAGCGCGACGCGGGGGGACACGGAAACCGGACCGCGCACTCCGGGCACTGCCTGGCGCAAGGACTTGTCACAGGGCTCGGCGGTGGTCGTGCGGAGGCGGTCCGGTCCTCGTCACCGGCAGATGTAGTACGCGTGGACCACATCGAAGTCGCCGGAGGGGGGTGACGACGGGGGTTCAGCAGGTGAACGCGCCCGCACCCGGGCGGGGCATCTCAGCGTGCACCACTCGCTGTTGTCCCCCGCAGGGGCCCGGCCTCGCATCCCGGGGCAGACCGCTACCGCGCCAGGTGGGCGAACACGACGGGCTCGGCGTTCGTTCGGTTGGCCATCGGCTGCCGGCCGGGGATCACATGGGCGCGGTCATCGTTGCGCGGCCGGGCCGGTCGTCACCGGCGACCATTCCGGTGACAGGGAGAGACGAGGGGGCGAAGACACAGCGGCAGGGTGTGGATGCGCGCAGGACCGGTGCGGCGGGTCAGTCTCCCGCATCGGGTGGAGCGCGTGGAGGCGGCCCCGGAACCAGTGAGCGCCGCCTCCCATTCGGTGTGCCTGTGGCCTACAGCCACAGGCTGCCGTGCGCGGGCTTGACCTCGTTCACCGCTGCCGCGGCCTCCTTGGCCGTGGGGAGCAGGGCGTTGGAGCCCTCGGCGGTCACGCCGAGCGGAACCCGCGTCGTCATGTCGCCACTGAGACTGGTGGTGGCCAGGTCGGGGGTACGGCGGTCCTCCGTCGCTGCGGGAGCCGACTGCGGGGCCGGCGCCTGGTACGGAGCAGCCTGCGGGGCGGCCTGCTGCGGAGCAGCCTGCGGGGCAGGAGCCTGCTGGGGGGCGGGAGCCTGGTACGGAGCAGCCTGCGGGGCGGGAGCCTGCTGGGGGGCGGGAGCCTGATACGGAGCAGCCTGCGGGGCGGGAGCCTGCTGGGGGGCGGGAGCCTGGTACGGGGCGGCCTGCGGGGCAGGGGCCTGCTGCGGAGCAGCCTGCGGCGTCTGTGCGTAGTACGGAGCACTCTGAGCAGCCGGCGCCTGGTCGGGGGCGCTGTAGCCGGTCGGGCCCTGCTGAGGAGCTTCGTAGGCGAACGCGGGAGTGGCGGAACCAGCGGCGATCAAGGACCCGGCAAAGACGGCGGCAGCCTTCAGAGACTTCATCGTGTTCCTTTCTTCGGCAACGCGCGTCGCCGGAGGGGATTCTGTCGCCGTGCCTAACGAGCCCTGGCCTGGGCGGAAACCGGAGATGCCGAAGATTGCCAATACCTCATACGTAATCTATTAAAAGACCGAAGAACGGCGGTCGTGGCGCCGCTCGCAGGGGAGCGGCGCCACGACCGGGCGGGGTCAGGATGCGGTTGGCAGCACCGGCTCCAGCAGTGGCAGACCGGGGAGCGTGACGGCCGTCTCCTCGGGTGCCGTCGACGAGGGGGCGGACGACGAGGGGGCGGACGACTCGTCGGCCACGTCGTCGGACGGGCTCGACACGGCGGGTTCCTCCGGGAGCGATGGGTTGCCGCCGGTCAGCGCGGCGAGGAGGTCGTCGACCCCGCCGAGCAGGTCGTCGACCGTGGGGAGGATCCCGCCGACACCGGAGGTGATCGCCTTCAAGAGGCCGTCGACCGCTCCGACCACGAGGTCCAGCAGGTCGGTCACGGGGTCGGCGGCGCGCTGCACCGACACTCCGGGTACCGCGGCGGGCAGGGCGGGGGACGGCAGCCGTACCACCGTGGACACGAGCGAGGTCTGCGCATCGTGGGCGGCCGACTCGGCCAGGGCGGCCTTCGCGGCGGCTGCCAGCCGCGCGGCCTCGGCCGGGGGGAGCTTCCCGTCGCTGTCCCGGAGCACGGCGTTCAGCAGGTCGGCAACAGGGGTGAGCTCGCCCCAGTTCAGTTTCCCGATCTGCGCGAGCCGCGCGTCCGCGCCGGGCAGCCGGGCCTCGGGCGCCGCACGGTGGCCGTGCCCCCGGGACGATTCGGCCGCCATGGCGACGGGGCCGGTGATCCCGACCAGAAGGGCGGCACAGAGCGCGCCGGACACGATGCGCCGTGCGGACAGAGCACACATGGAGATTCCTTTCGACGGCGTTGGATCTTGAACCCACCGTGAAAGCGCCCAGGGCTTCCCGCAACCGCTCATACGCTTTTCGGGATTTCGCAATTCCCCCTTTTGCTGTGTCCAGCCTGATCAGACGGTTTGTCAGGGCACGCTCTCGCGCACCCTGATGGAGCAATGCGGCGACACACGCCGGGCGGTGGCCCTCGCCGGGGGCGAGATGGCGGCAGGAACCGGCAAGACGTGCGATTTCACGATTCCGACACACTTGTCAGATTTCATCGAATTTCATCGACTATGTCCGGTTGATGACTAGAGTTGCGAACCGCCCGACGCACTCTCAGCGCGGACACATCGCATTCGTGGCGCTCTGCCACGGCCTCCCGTTCGAAAGGGCAACGACCGGTCATGCGTCATTCCTTGGGCCCGCTGTTCCGCCGCGCGACCGTGGGCGTCCTCGCCCTTGCCGCCATGTGGGCGGCCGGCGGTTCTCCCTCCGCCGCACCGGCTGCCGCGCCCGCGCCGGAAGCCGAGCATCTCAGCTTCACCGAGCGGTACCACGTGCTCCAGCACGGCGGCATCGTACGCGCTGCCAACGCGTCGATCACCTGCCGCGCGGGCGAGGGCCCGTCGTGTCAGGAAGTCCAGGCCGGCGGCCCCGGTGTGAACGGCGACTTCGACATGTTCTACGTCGACGTCGACCGCGATGCCAACACCTACAACTCCTCCCGCGGGGAGGTCCGTCTGCCCAGCGGCTCACGGGTGACGTACGCGCGCCTGTACTGGGGTGGGAATCTGCGCGTGGGCGAACAGAAGCCGCCGCAGGACAACGGGCGCGTGCTGATCGCCGAACCCGGCGGCGAGTACAAGGAGTTGGTTGCGGACACCACGGTCGGACACCGCGTCATGAACGGCATGGACGCCTTCCAGGCCTCGGCCGACGTAACTCGCCTGGTGCGGGAAGCCGGAGCCGGCCTGTACACCGTTGCGCAGATCAACATCGCCATGGGCAGGTCCACGGCCGGAGCCTGGGGCGGCTGGACGCTCGTGGTGGCCTACGAGAACCCGGCGGAGCCGCTCCGGCACCTCACGGTCTGGGACGGCTTCACCCCCCTGGGTGCCGTGGAGCTCGGCCTGGGCAGCCTCGATTTCCCCGCGGGCGCGTGGGGCCGCGCGGGCCTGGTGACGTACAACGGCGACCGCGGCACCGGCGGAGACTCGTTCACCGTGACGGCCGGCCAGTCCGCGTCCGCCCTCAGCAACTCCGCCAACCCCCGTGACGACGTCCTCAACTCCACCATCAGCGAGCCCGGGGCGGATGCGTCGCGTGTGCCCGCCCACGCCAACACCCTGGGCTACGACTCCGACGTGTTCGACATCGGAAGCGCCCTGCAGAACGGCGGCGACCAGGCCGCCTTCCGGATCCAGTCTCAGCAGGACGCGGCGTGGGCCGGCGTGCTCTTCGCCGCCGTCGACGCACGGCGGTGAGTACCACGCCGTCCGCCCCGAACGCCTTAGCGAGCGAGGAATCCGCGCACATGCATCTGTCACCCACCGCACCTCATCCCAGAGTCCTGCACCTCACCCAGCCGGTGGACGGCGGTGTCGCCCGCGTCGTCACGGACCTGGTCCAGGCGCAGCTGTCGGACGGCCTGGACGTCACCGTGGCCTGCCCCGACAGCGCGCTCACCACGCGACTGCGGACGCTCGGCGCGCGCGTGCGGCACTGGCACGCCACACGGTCTCCCGGCACGTCGCTCATCCGGGAGGTACGGCATCTGGCACGGGTCATCGACGAGGTGCGCCCGGACCTGATCCACGCGCACAGCGCGAAGGCCGGACTCGCCGGACGGCTCGCGGTACGCGGGCGGATCCCGACGGTCTTCCAGCCGCACGCCTGGTCGTTCGAAGCGGTCGGCGGGGGCACCGCGACCCTGGCGCTCATGTGGGAACGCTGGGCGGCGCGGTGGGCCTCACGCGTGGTGTGCGTGAGCGAGGCGGAGCGCGCGACCGGCATGGGCGCCAGGATCACCGGCCGCTGGACCGTCGTCCCCAACGGCATCGACCCGGAGCGCTTCCACCCGGCCGCCGCGGGCGCCGTACGGGCCCGGCTCGCCCCGCTCGCCGGCATCCACCCCGAGGCACCGCTCGCCGTGTGCGTGGGGCGGCTGTGCCGGCAGAAGGGGCAGGACGTCCTGCTGCGGGCGTGGGAAACCGTCGAACAGCGGGTGCCCGACGCCCGTCTCGTGCTGGTCGGCGACGGGCCGGACCACGACCGGCTTCGCGAGAACGCCCCGAGCTCCGTGGTGTTCGCGGGAGCCGTCGCCGACGCCTCCCCCTGGTACCAGGCCGCCGATCTCGTCGTCCTGCCGTCCCGCTGGGAGGGCATGGCCCTGGCGCCGCTGGAAGCGATGGCCTGCGGGCGGCCGGTCGTGGTGACGGACGTCGACGGCGCCCGCGAGAGTCTGCCGTCCTTCACCTCCGCCCGGTGCCTGGTGCCGCCGGAGGACCCGGCGGCACTGGCCGAAGCCGTCACCGCGCTGCTGGCGGACCCGCTGCTGCGCGCGTCGCTCGGCGACCAGGGCCGCCGGCACGTGCTGTCCGCCCACGACGTGCGGCACACCGCCGAAGCCGTCTCGGACGTCTATCGCGACCTGCTCGGCCCATGGACCGCCACCACCCCCAGCGCTGAGCACGGTCAGCCGCTCGACACCGGACGTGGCGCCGAGACGAACCGGCCGGCACAGCGCGTCGAGCCCACCGAGTACAGGGAGTCCATCCACTCGTGACCGCCGAACGTACCGTGCCCTCCCCCGGCGTAACGCCGCGGGACCACGGGCCCTCACCAGTCTCGGTCATGCCCCCGCGCGGCACGACCACCGGCTTCCGGTCGTCCGCCCCGCGGCCCCCGGCCCGGCCGGCCTCATCCGTGCCGCTGCTCGTTGCCGACGGCTTCGCCGCCCTCGCGGGCACGCTCGCGCTCACCGGGGCCCAGCGCCACCCGCTCCTCGTCACCCTGCTGATCGTCGCCTCGCTGCTGCTGCGCCGCCGCGACGGGCGGCCGCCGGTGGCCGGGGTGCTGGACGAACTGCCCGCCCTGTGCGGCCGCATCACGGTGGCGTGGCTGGCTCTCGCTGCGCTCCTCGCGGCGTACCGGCCGGAGCACGCGTTGTCCCTGCGTACCGTGCTGACCGGCCTCACCCTGCACACGGCGGCCGGCTGCGCGCTGCGCGGAGCCGTGCACGCGCGGCGTCGCGCCGCGCTGCTGCGCCACCCGCACACGGCACTCGTCCTCGGCCCCGTCGCGACCGCGCAGCGGGTGGCCGCCGCCGTACTGCGCCACCCGCGCTGCGGCGTCCGGCCGGTGGGGATCGTCGCCGAGCAGCCGGAGGGCACCGAGACCCTGCCGGTGCTGACGACCGCCGAGGAGGTCGAGCGTGCGGTCATCCAGAACGGGGTGCGGGCGGTGCTGGCCGTGCACCCCTCCGTACGCGCCGAACAGGAGCCGCTGCTGCGGGCGCTGGCCGATTCGGGCTGCGTGGTCTGGGAGGTCGACGCCGACACCCCGTCGTACGCGACGCGGGAACGGCTGGCCGGGTTCTCCTGCCGACGGCTGGACCTGTCCCCGGCCCGGCGTGACAGTGTGGCCAAGCGGACGCTCGACATCCTGGTGTCGGGCGCGCTGTTGTTGCTGGCCGGCCCGCTGCTGCTGACCTTCGCGGCGGTGCTGCGGATCTGCGACGGGCCGGGCGTGGTGTTCCGGCAGGAGCGCATCGGCAGGGGCGGCAAGCCGTTCACCCTGCTGAAGTTCCGTACGCACCGCCCGGTCGACGAGCACGAGTCGGCGACCCGGTGGAGCGTGGCGAACGAGAACGAGATGCGCTGGTTCTGCCGGATGCTGCGGCGTACCTCGCTCGACGAACTGCTCCAGCTGTGGAACGTGCTCCGGGGCGACATGAGCCTGGTGGGACCCCGGCCCGAACGCCCCTACTTCGTGGCGCAGTTCGGACAGACCTATCCCGGTTACTCGGTCCGGCACCGCATGCGGACCGGCATCACCGGCCTCGCCCAGATCCACGGCCTGCGCGGCGACACCTCGATCGAGGACCGCTGCCGTTTCGACAACGCCTACATCGACGACTGGTCCCTGTGGCAGGACGTCTGCATTCTGCTGCGCACCGCCGCCACGGTGGTACGTCCCACGGGGAGCTGAGACAGGTGAGCCTCGCACTCACACCGCTCTCCCGCCGCGACGCCGCCCTGACACCGGCCCTGCTCGTGGTGGCCGTACCGGCCTTGCTGGCGCTGCCGCTGACGTCGGACGGAGCGGGGCCCGCCGACGTGTTCTCCGGGCTGGTGGTGGTCTACTGCGTGTTCCGTCTGCTGTTCGAACGGCGGCGCCCGCTGTCGCCCGCCGCCGCCGTGATCCTGGGCCTGCCGGTCGTGGGGCTCGCGCTCGCCACCATGGGGGCGTTCTCGCCCCAGGCCGGGCTCACCGGCCTCGGACGCTATCTGCAGACCTTCGTGCTCGTTCCGGCGGCCGTATTGCTGCTGTTGCGCGACCGGGCCGGCTTCCGGATGGTGGCCTGGGCCTGCGTGGGGCTCGGTCTGTGCCAGGGGGCCCTCGGCGTCCACCAGTTCGTCACCCGGACCGGTGCCTCCTACCAGGGCGCGAACATCCGGGCGGTGGGCACCTTCGGCTCGCACGACGTGATGGGCATGGCGACGGCGGTCTCCCTCGGCCTGGTGTGCGCGGTCGGTATCGCGCTGGGCCGGGTGTCCGTGCGGCAACGTGCGGCCGCCGCCGCGTGCGCGGCGGTGCTGCTGCTGCCGCTCGCGCTCTCCTTCAGCCGGGGTGCCTGGATCGCGACGTTCCTGACGTGCGGCGTGCAGCTGGTCCTGACCGGATGGCGGCGCGCTCTCAAGGTGGCCGCCGCCGCGGTCGCGGTGGGGGTGATCCTGGTGGGCGGCTTCGGTGTGGGCTCGGTTCTCCTGCAACAGCGCATCGGCAGCATCGCCCAGGTCGCCGACGCCCCCGACCAGTCCGTCGTCGACCGGTACACCCTGTGGGCGTCCGCCACGGAGATGTGGCGGCAGCACCCGCTGACCGGGGTCGGGCTGAAGGGCTTCCCCGAGTACCGGGACGGACACGCCACGCTCGCGCTGTCGTCGGGCAGTGAGACCGAGGGCGCGGGAGCGGTGTACCAGCGGCAGCCGCTGCTGTCGCCGCACAACATGTACCTGCTGGTGCTGAGCGAGCAGGGCCTGATCGGGCTGTTCGCGCTCGCCGGGAGCTGGCTGGCGCTGCTGGTGTGCGGGGTGCGGCGGCTGATGAGCGTGCGCGAGGGCGGCCCGGGAGCCGACTGCGGGCTCGTGGCCTGCGGGCTGCTGATCTGGCTGCTGACCGACTTCATGTACGGCGACATCGGCGGGCCCTCGACCGTGCTGATCGCCGTGGCGATGGGGCTCGTCGCCTGGTGGGCGCTGACCGGCGACACGCGCGCGGAGGCCCCCCGCAGCGAAGTGCGTGAACCCGCCGAGGAGGCCCTGGTCCGATGACGGTGGTGCCTTCGCATTCCCCCGGCTCCGAAACGGACGACGCGGCGACCGTGCCCCCGGCTCGGGCCGCCACCAAGACCGGCGACGCCACCGATCAGGCCCCGGCGCCCTCGTCGGTCTCCGGGAGCTTCCTGGCCCGGGCCGCGCTCGTCACGGCATCGCTGTCCATCGCCGGTTCACTGCTCGGCCTGGTCCGCGACCAGTCGCTGGCGCGGCTGTTCGGCGCCGGGAGCGACACCGACGCCTTCCTGGTGGCGTGGACGGTTCCGGAGTTCGCCGCCACGCTGCTCATCGAGGACGGGCTGGCGATCGCGCTGATCCCGGCGTTCAGCATGGCGCTGGCCCGCCGTGCCCGGGGCGCGCCCGGCGACCCGGTCCGCGCCCTGGTCGGCGCCACCCTGCCCCGGCTCTGTCTCGCCCTCGCCGCGGTGGCCGCCCTGATCGCCGGCACGGCTCCCTACCTGGTCCGGGCTCTCGCTCCCGGCCTGCCCGACCCCGGGCTCGCCGCCGGCTGCACCCGCATCACCGCCACCTGCGTGCTGGCCTTCGGGCTCGCCGGATACTGCAGTGCCGCCCTGCGGGCACACCGCTGTTTCCTCGCCCCCGCGGCGATCTACGTCGTCTACAACAGCGGCATCATCGCCGCGATGTTCCTGCTCGGCGAGGACTGGGGCGTGCGCTCCGCCGCGGTCGGGGTCGCGGCGGGCGGCTGTCTGATGGTGGCGGTGCAACTGCCCTCGCTGTGGCGGCGGCTGGCGTCGCCCACGCCGCACCTCGCCAAGGCCGGGGCGGTGGCCGAGGAGCGGCCGGTGCAACTCGCCCTGATCGCCGCGGTGCTGCTGTTCGCCCTGTGCCGCCAGTCGCAGGTCCTCGTGGAGCGCTTCCTCGCCTCCGGCCTGCCGGCCGGTGCCATCTCGCATCTGAACTACGCGCAGAAGGTCGCGCAGATCCCGATGACGCTGTCGCTGATGGTCTGCACCGTCACCTTCCCGGTGGTGGCGCGGGCTCTCGCGGAGGGTGACACCGCGCGGGCCCGCAGCCGCGTGGAGCGGGATCTGGCGCTCGCCTCGTGGCTGGTCCTGCTGGGCATGTGCGCGGTGGTCGCCTGCGCCCCTCAGATGATCGAACTGCTCTTCCAGCGGGGGGCGTTCACCCCGAACGACACCGGCGCGACAGCGGACGTCATGCGCGTGTACGCCCTCGGGCTGCTCGGCCAGACGCTGGTGGGCGCCCTCGTGCGGTCCTACTTCTCGGCGGGCCGGCCCAGCTGGTACCCCCTCGGCGCGATGGCGGCGGGCATCGCCGTGACGTCCTGGGTCGGCGCCGGATCCGTGCATTCCTGGGGCGTGGCGGGGATCGCCGCCGCCAACGCCCTCGGCATCACCGTCACGGCGGCCCTGCTGCTCGCCGGGCTGCGAACCGGCCGGCCGGACGGCGCCCACGGCGTCTCGGTCCGTGTCCGGCCGGTCCTGGCCGAGCTGGGCAGGCTGGTGTCCGCCGCGGCCGTCGCCACGGCCGCGGGGGCGTTCGCCGCGAGCCGGCTGCCGTCCCCGGCGGCGGGCCTCACGGCCGGCGTCCTGACCGTGACCTTGGTCTTCGCCCCGCTCAGCTGGGCCTTCGGTGCCCAGAGTTCCGCGTCCGCTCTGCGCTCCCTACGCGCCGTCACACGAAGGCTCACACATGGCCGTTTCCGTTGACTCCCTCGACACCGGCAGACCCCGGGCCCCGCGCAAGGGCCCGGCCCCCTGGGTGGCGATGTACCACTCGGTGGGCGACTGCTCGGACGATCCGTACCGCATCACGGTCACGCCCGCGCGGCTCGGGGCGCAGCTGGCCTGGCTGCGCCGGCGCGGGCTGCGGGGCGTGTCCGTGACCGAGCTGCTCGCCGCCCGCGCCCGGGGCGAGGGTGACGACCTGGTCGGGCTGACCTTCGACGACGGGTACGCCGACTTCGTCACCGACGCCCTGCCGCTGCTGCACCGCTGGGACTGCGGCGCGACCCTCTTCGTGCTGCCCGGACGGCTCGGTGGTGACAACGCCTGGGATCCGCTCGGCCCGCGCAAGCCGCTGCTGACCGCGGACGGCATCCGGCGCGCGGCCGCCGAGGGCGTGGAGATCGGCTCGCACGGGCTGACGCACGTCGACCTCACCAAGGCGGACGACCGCACGCTCAGGGTCGAGGTCGCCGAGAGCCGCGCCCGGCTCGAGGAGCTGACCGGCGCCCCCGTCGACGGCTTCTGCTACCCGTACGGCACGATCGACGCCCGCGCCGTGGAGGCCGTACGGGAGGCGGGGTACACCTACGCCTGCGCCATCGACCCGGGCCCGCTGACCGGTCCGCACGCCCTGCCGCGCGTGTACGTCGGCCAGGACGACACGGCGTGGCGCCTGCAGCTCAAGCACTGGCTGCACCGGCTGCGCCGGCGCCCGGTGGAGGGCCTGTGAGATGAGGGCCTTGCACATCATCACCGGGCTCGGAGTCGGCGGCGCCGAGCAGCAGTTGCGGCTGCTGCTGCGTCACCTGCCCGTCGACTGCGACGTCGTGACGCTCACCAACCCCGGCGCGGTCGCCGAGGGTCTGGCGGCCGACGGGGTCCGCGTCACGCATCTGGGCATGGGCGGCAACCGTGACCTGGCGGCGCTGCCGCGCCTGGTCCGGCTGATTCGCTCCGGCGGCTACGACCTGGTGCACACCCACCTCTACCGGGCCTGCGTCTACGGCCGTTTCGCGGCACGCATGGCCGGGGTCCGGGCGGTCGTCGCCACCGAACACTCCCTGGGTGACTCGCAAATGGAGGGCCGCGGTCTGACCGCGGGGGTGCGGGGGCTGTACCTCGCCAGTGAGCGGCTCGGTTCGGCGACGGTCGCCGTCTCCCCGACGGTGGCCGAGCGCCTGAAGCGCTGGGGCGTGCCCGCGCCCCGCATCGAGGTCGTCCCGAACGGCATCGACCTCGACCGTTTCCGTTTCGACCCGGAGCGGCGCGCGCACGCCCGCCGGCATTTCGGCCTGCCGGAGGACGCCTGGGTCGTGGGCGGTGTCGGCCGGCTCACCGCGGGGAAGCGGTTCGACGTCCTCGTCCGCGCGCTCGCCCTGCTCCCGGACGAGTGCCGGCTGCTGCTGGTGGGCGGCGGCCCCGAGGAGCGGGCCCTGCGTCGCACGGCCCACGAGGCCGGTGTGGCCGAGCGCGTCGTCTTCGCCGGCGAACGGCCCTACCTGCGCGGCGACTCGCCGGGCCCGGACCTGCCGTCCCTCACCTCGGCGATGGACCTGCTCGCGTCCCCGTCCACGGAGGAGGCCTTCGGTCTGGCGGCCGTGGAGGCGTTGGCGTCGGGACTGCCGGTGCTCTACGCCTCCTGCCCGGCCATCGAGGACGTGCGGCCGTCCGCTGCCGCCGGCGCCCGGTGTGTGCGCGGCGGCCCCGAGGCGTACGCCCGTGCGATGGCCGAGGTCCGGGCGGCCGGGGCCCGGCCGCGCGAGGCCTCGGAGGTCGCCCACCACTACAGCATCACCCACTGCGCGGCCCGTCTCACGGACGTGTACGCGACAGCGGTCTCCAGTTCGCAGCCCCTCTCACCTCTGGGAGCCACCTCCTCATGACCGATACTCCGCCCCGTCAGCACCGCTTGTCCCCGGCTCGTCTCAGGGGCCTCCCCCTGTGGTCCGTACTGGCGGCGGGCACCCTCGTCGGGGGTCTGCTCGGCGGCTCCTACGGCTTGCTCACCCCCTCCACCTACACGGCCACCAGCTACGTCATCGCCGTGCCCACCGAGAAGTCCACGCCGGACGCCGCCCTCGGATTCGCCCAGGCGTACGGCCGGGTCGCCACGCAGCTCGCGGTGCTCGGGGACGCTCAGGTGTACGCGGGTGTTCCGGTGCGCACCCTGCAGAGCAGCGTGCGCACGGCGACCTCGCCGGACGCGCCGATGGTCGCCGTCTCGGCCACTTCCTCGCGCCCCGGCCTCGCCGTCGACATGGCCAACGCGGTCACCCGGTCGCTGACCCGGCACGCGGACGACAGCAGTGACAGCACCCATGTGCGGCTCGTGCGGTTCTCCCGGGCGGTGGAGCCGCGCGAGCCGACGTCCGCGTCACCGGCGGTGACCGGTCTGGTGGGGGCGAGCGCCGGTGGTCTGCTGGGCGGCCTGGCCCTGCTGGCGCGGCCCCGGAGGGGCGGCCGGGACGGCGAGAGCGCCCCGGCCCCCTCGGTGCCCGGACCGGCCGCCGCCGCCGATGTGCGCTGACAACGGTGATGACGGCGGTCCCGGCCCGGCACCGTACCGGGGAGCGGGGTTCGGGCAGGCCGGCGGATCACCACCAGTCGAAGCGGAGGCAGAGTTTCCCGCCGAGCCACTCCTCCACCCAGCTGCCGAGGTCCAGCGGTGTGCAGTCCGCCGGGGGCGGCGTCGTACCGGGTGGGGTCGGCTTCGGCGTGGGCGTGAGGGGCGGGGCCGCCTGGTCGGTGCGGCCGAACAGGGTGGACCGGTAGACGTGGGACGACTTCGGGTTGGCCCCGCACTGCCAGACACCGTGCGGGCAGTAGTCGGTCAGCGTGTTGTAGAGCGGCCTGTACTCGTCCATCCAGGCGAGCATGCGCCGCATGTACTCGGGATTGTCACCGTTGCGGAAGAGCCCCCATTCCGGATAGGAAATGGGTTTGCCGTGCGCCTTCGCGAAATCCACGTGGTGCTGCAGCCCGTAGGGCTCTTTCACCTGCTGGTCGAACGACATTCCGTTCGGCTGGTCATAGGAATCCATGCCGATGACGTCGACCGTGTCGTCCCCCGGATAGCATTTGGTCCAGGAAACGGCGTCCTGGCCACGGCTCGGTGTGAAATCGAACCGGAACTGCTGGCCCGGCACGGAACGCATGGTGGCGACGATCCTGTTCCAGTACTTCTTCCAGGCCTCCGGGTCCGGCCCACAGCGATGGGTGTACGTGGTGCCATTCATTTCCCAGCCGAGCACGATGACCGTGTCCGGCACCTTCAGCTTCACCAACCGTTCGGCGAGGACACGGAAGTGCTGATCGAACTCCCCGGCAGCGCCGCGCCGCAGCAACTGCCTGACCTCACCGTCGGAGACGCCCTCCTCATTGCGCTCCTGCATGGGGACGTTGAGGACCAGCATCCGGTCGGCCTTCTTGTTGCGCCAGTGCGCCCACACGTCCAGGAAGTCGGCGGCACCCTCGATGTCGCGCCAGCGGTGTCCCGGCAGGTAGGTGTGGCCGACGCGGAGTTCCGTGCCGCCCAGCCAGTGGCTGAACAGCGGCATCCGCGCCACGCCACGGGCGTCGGACTTGAGGAAGACGCCGAAGGCGGGAAGCCCCTCGCCGGCCGCGGGTGTGGTGGCCGGGGCGGGCGCCGGGGCCTGGGTGAGATCCGGAGGCGTGAGATCCGGAGGCGTGAGGGCCGAGGGCGTGGCGGCCGGGGCCGGGGGCTCGACGACGGCCGGAGGTGCGACGGCCGAGGGCGTGGCGGCGGGCGCCGGGGTCGGCGCCGGAGCCCTGGGCTCGGCGGCCTGCGCCACCCCCACCTCCGCCACGAGGCCGGACGCCAGGGCGGCCGACGCGGCGACCGCTGCCGCGCCCAAGGTCAGCCGGCGGACCTTGGCCCGCCTGTGCTGTGGGGCCATGCCTGCTCCTTTGTTCGCTCTCGTCCGGAGTACTGCCGCAATCGGTGTTATTGACGGGCAGTCATATAAGTGAGTCATAGAAAAGCCTGAAGCGCCAGTGCCGTTGCGGCTTTCGAGTGCCGGGCTCGCCCGTGCGGGTGAGCCGATCGAAGAGAAAGAGAGAATTCGTGTCGCTGCTCGACATCCGCGTCCCCGCTGTTGTGCTGCGGATCGACCGGAATCCTTTTCACCACGGAACACTGGGGGCCGTTCGCTCACTGGGCAGGGCGGGAGTGGAAGTACACGTCGTCGCTGATACCTCGGGAAGCCCCGTCGGAGCGTCACGTTACGTACGCCAAATGCACCCCCCGCCGCCCCCGGGAGCGTCCACGGAAAACATCCTCGCCGTGCTGCGCCGCGTGGCCGAGCGGATCACGCGGCCCGCCGTCCTGGTCCCGATGGACGACGCGAGCGCGATCACCGTGGGACGGGCGCGGGACGAACTCGCGTCCTCCTTCCTGCTGCCGGAGATGCCCGGCACCCTGGCCGAGCGGGTCGCCGACAAGGCCGAACTGGCCGCCGTGTGCGCGTCCGCCGAGGTCCCGCACCCGGTGACACTGATCCCGGACAGCCCGGCCGAGGTCGACGAGGCCCTGCGGCGGCTCGGGCTGCCGCTGGTGGCGAAGTGGAGCCGTCCCTGGCTGCTGCCCACCGGCAGCGGACTGCGCAGCACGGTGCTGGTGCGGTCCTCGCAGCAGGCCCAAGAGCTGTTCGCGCGCACCGAGGAGGCGGGCAGCCGGCTGCTGCTCCAGGCGTACCTGTCACCGGGGGTGGACCGGGACTGGTTCTTCCACGGGTACGCCGACCGCTCGGGCGGCGTACGGGCGGGCGGGCCGGGCCGCAAGCAGCAGGCCTGGCCGCGAGGGGCGGGCCTGACCGCGGTGGGCTGCTGGACCCCCAACCCCGAGGTGCAGGCGCTGGCCGAGCGGCTCACCGGCGAGCTGGGCTACCGGGGCATCTTCGACCTCGACTTCCGGCGCTGCGGCGAGACGGGCCGTTACCACCTGCTCGATTTCAACCCCCGCGCCGGCGCCCAGTTCCGGCTCTTCGCGGACAGCACGGGCCTGGACGTCGTACGGGCCCTGCACCTGGATCTGACGGGCCGTTCACTGCCGGCCGGGGCCCCGCTGGCCGGGCGGGCGTTCGTCGTGGAGAACTACGCGCCGCTGGCGGCGCTGCGTGGTGCTCCGGGCGGGCGCGAACTGGCCTGGTACGCCGCGGACGACCGCTCTCCCGGACGGGTCATGTGGGCCCAGTGGTGCCGGCACGTATCCCGTCGGCTGTACGAGCGGCTGGGCACGGCGACGGTGCCGACGCCCCGGCGGACCCCCCGGGCGGCCTCGCCCTCCCTGACCGACAACGAGAAAGCGAGCAGTTGATGGTGTACGACCTTCTGGTGGTGGGCGCAGGCCCGTACGGTCTGTCGATCGCGTCCCACGCCGCGGCCGCCGGGCTGAACCTGCGCGTGTTCGGCCGGCCCATGGCGTCCTGGCGGGACAACATGCCGCGCGGCATGTTCCTGAAGTCGGAGCCGTGGGCGTCCAACCTCTCCGACCCGGCCGGGCAGTGGCGTCTGGACGTCTACTGCGCACAGAACGGCTTGACGGCACGTCATGCGCAGCCGATCCCGGTCGAGGCGTTCGCGGAGTACGGCCTGTGGTTCGCGCGCAATGCCGTACCGGAGGTGGACGAGCGCACGGTGAGCCGTGTGGCGGCCGGGCCCGGCGGTTTCACGGCGGTCACCGAGGACGGCGAGGAGGTGCAGGCGCGGACGGTGGCCCTGGCGGTCGGCGTGATGCCGTTCGTCGAGGTGCCGCAGGCACTGCGCGCACTGCATCCCGCCCTGGTGACGCACAGCAGCCACCACAGCGACCTCGACCGCTTCCGCGACAAGGACGTCACGGTGATCGGTGGCGGGCAGGCGGCCCTGGAAACGGCGGCCCTGCTCGCCGAACAGGGCACGCGGGTCCGTGTGCTGGCGCGGGCGGAACAGCTGCGGTGGAACGACGTGCCGCCGCCGTGGGAGCGCCCCTGGTACCAGTCGGCCCGCTCCCCCCACAGCGGCCTCGGCCCCGGCTGGCGGAACTGGTTCTACGCGGAGCGCCCGAACCTCTTCCGGCGGCTGCCGGAGCCGACAAGGGCACGCATCGCGACGACGGCGCTGGGGCCGGCGGGCGCGTGGTGGGTGCGGGACCGGGTGGAGGGCGTGGTGGAGCTGCTGCCGGGCCATGAGGTCACCGCGGCCTGTGCGGTGCCCGGCGGGGTACGGCTGGACATGGCCAGCCGTACGGGTGCCCTGCGCAGCCTGGAGACCGAACACGTCATCGCCGCCACGGGGTTCCGGCCGCGGTGCGACCGGCTCGGACTGCTCTCCCCGGAGTTGCGCGGAACGCTGGCGGCACTGCCGGACGGCTCCCCGCGGGTCGGGCGCAGCCTCGAGTCCTCCTACCCCGGCCTGTTCCTCGCGGGTCTGGTGACGGCCTCGGGCTTCGGCCCCGCCATGCGCTTCGTGCAGGGCGCGTCCTTCACGGCGTCGACACTGGTCCGCGGAGTGCGCCGCCGGCTCGGGGCCAGGCCGGTCGGCGGCATCGTGCCCGCTCCGGTGGACGGCAGCCGCAGCGAGTCGCCGTCGCCCGTGCACCGCTGACGGGGGACCACGCACGGTGACCGGCGGGCCGCTGACGGCGACAGCGTCGTCAGCGGCCCGCTCTTGTGCCGGTAAGGGCGGGCCGGAGAAGCCCCGCGACGGCCGACACCCCCCGGACCGTGGTCGACGGGGGGTGTGGGTGATGCGAGGCCCGGGGCGGCGGGTACGGATGACCCGGCACCCGGCCGCCTCGTCAGCGGCTAGCGGGACGCGGTGGTGCGGGCGCGGCGGTACATCATCACTCCGCCCGCGATCAGGACGGCGCTGGCGGCCGATGCCGCCGCCAGGGCCTCGCTGCCGGTCTCGGCCAGCTGGGGCAGGGTGCCGGGCTCCTCCTGCTCCTCCGCTTCCTCGGTGACGGACGAGTCCTCGGTGTCCGGGGTCGTCGAACGCGGCGTCTCGCTCTTCGGCGGGACGGAACCGTCCTTGGCCGGGGGCTTCGGCTGCTCTTCCGTCGACGGCTTGTCGTCGTCGTGGCCGCCGCCGTGAGAGCCGTTCTCGCAGTCGTTGTCGAGCGCGTCGTTGAACAGCGCGCCCCCGTTGAGGCTGTTGCCGCAGGCGTTCACGGGCACGTCGAGCGGCACCTGCACGTTGTTGCCGGACCCCACGCCGGGAGAATCCTTGACGACCGCCGACGCGTCCGCGCCCGCCTCGTGGCCCGACGACTTGTGCGAGATGTTCCTGCAGGAGTTGCCGAACGCGGTGTTGAGCGCCGCGAGCACGTTGACGGTGTTGCCGCACAGGTTGACCGGCACCTCGACCGGCACCTGAACGCTGTTCCCGGACAGGACACCAGGGGAATCCTTCGCCACTCCCGACGCGTCGGAGTCGGCGAGGGCGGGGCTGCCGTACAGGGACAGAATCCCCGTGGCGGCGGCCGCCGCGAAAGCTCCCTTGCTCAGGGTCTGTCGCATTGCAGTTGTCCTCCTGCTTGAAGAATTGGGGCGGCCGGCCTCGGAGCGGAGATCCACATCCAGGGCCGACGGTGCGGCGGCATGAACAGATCGCAGCGCTGAACAGGAATCAGGCGTTGGGACGCCGTCTCGCGGCACAGGGGCTGCGGAGGCGGCGTTACTCGCCGAGGCCCTTCGCGACGAGCGGTCCGCCGGCGAGTGCCGGGACAGCGGCCGTCACCGGCACATCAAGGGCGGAAGCGGCGGCCGCCGCAGCGATCATTGCCTCCTTGAGCACTGCGCGTTCCTTTCTCGTGGCGCCGCAAGCTCTACTGCCTCATCAACCCGGTGCAGAAGAATTGGTTCCGCAGGTTCACCCGGTTGGCCCGCGTCCCGTCCCGGGAGGCCGGTAGGTGTTCAGTCCCGCTGCCGGTCCGCCTGCTCGATGGCCCGGGCGAGTCCACGCACCGCTCCGTCCTCCGTGGTGTCGGACAACACGCGTGCGTGGCGTGCGAGTTCGGCGAAACCGGCCGGAGCCCCCGGGAGGCGGTCGTGGCGGTCGTCCCCCGAGCGGAGGGCGTCGGCGAAGTAGGCCGCCACCGCGGTGACCTGGAAGCGGCTGGGGGCGGCGCGCAGGGAGCCGTGGAGGGCGTCGGTCTCCAGGTCGCCGGTCTCCTCGTGCGGGTCGCGGGTCTGCGGGTCGAGCCAGCGCACGGTGGCGGTGGCGAGGTGGCCCTCGGCACCGGACTCGGTGCGCACGGCGTACAGCGCGGTGACGGTGTGACCGGGGCCGACCTCGCCGCCGTCGACACGGTCGTCGCGGAAGTCCTCGTCGGCGACGCGCCGGTTGTCGTAGCCGACCAGGTGGAACTCCTCGACCGTCTCCGGGTCGAAGGCGACCTGGGCCTTGGCGTCGCGGGCGGTGAGGTCGACGTTGCGCGGGAGCTGCTCGGAGAAGACCTTGCGGGCATCTCGGGAGTCGGACACGTAGACGGTGTGGCCGTCGCCCTTGTCGGCGAGGCGTTCCATCAGGGCGTCGCCGTAGTCGCTGCCGACGCCGACGCCGAAGAGGGTGATGCCGTGCTCGCGGCGTTCGCCGGCGATGCGTTCCAGGATGGCGTCCGCGTCGGTGTCGCCGGTGTTGGCGAGCGCGTCGGAGATGAGGACGACGCGGTTGGTGGCGCCCTCGCGCAGGCCTTCGACGGCCGTCTCGTAGCCGGTCTCGACGCCGGCGCCGAGGTTGGTCGAATCCTGGGTGTCCAGGTCGGAGACGGCGTCCTGGATCTTGTCGCGGTTGCCGTCGAGGCGGGTCATGGGCAGGACGGTCTCGGCCTCGTCGCTGAAGGTGACGAGCGCGACCGAGTCGTCGTCGCGCAGCCGGTCCGTCATCACCGAGAGGGACTCCTTGGCGAGGTCCAGGCGGCCCGGTTCGTCCATGGAGCCCGAGACGTCGAGGACGAAGGTGAGGGCGGCGGGCGGGCGTTCACCGGAGCGTTCCGTCGTGCGGGTGGCGAGGCCGACGCGGACCAGGGACCAGTCCTCGTCGTCGGTGCGGGCGCCGTCGACCGTGACCGAGAAGCCGTCGCCGTCCGGGCGGTCGTAGTCCTGCCGGAAGCTGTTGACGAACTCCTCGGGGCGGACGGTCGACGGGTCGGGCAGCCGCCCGTCGGCGAGGGCCCGGCGGGCGTAGTCGTAGGAGGCGGTGTCGACGTCGAGGGCGAAGGTGGAGAGATGGCCGGGGTCTTCGCGGAGGTCGTCCCGCTCGCTCGTGCCGTCCTCGTCGCCGTGGGCGGGAGCGGGCTCGCCCGCGCCGTACCCGGGGCGGTCGGCGGCCTTGCTGCCCTCCCCGGTGTCGGCGCCCCCGCTGCACGCGCTGAGCAGCAGGCCACTGGCGGCCGTGAGGGCGAGCAGCGCTTTTCGTGTCCGGAACCGCTCCATCGTCCGTACCCCCTGCATCCGTTGGCGTCGGCTTCTTGCGACTGTGACGGTGCGGGGGGCCCGAACGTGCGGTACGGGGCGTTGCGGAAGCGTCTCGATGCGGCCACGGGGCGGGCTTCCGAGACCGGTGGGTGATCCTCCGTTGATCTGTCCGTTGGACTGTCGGGATGTGGGGCTGTCGGGCTGTCGGGTCAGGAGACGACGTCCTTGCGGGCGAAGCCGCGGAAGGCCAGGGCGAACAGGACGAGTGCGTAGGTCACGGAGATCGACGTGCCCTGGATCATGTCCGACCACTCCAGCCGGGGCCGGACGGCGTCGAGCCAGGCGTACTGCCAGTGCGCGGGCAGGAAGTGGCGCCAGTCGCCGAGGGCCGTCACCTCGTCGAGGACGCTGCCGATGATGGTGAGGAACACCGCGCCGCCGACCGCGCCGAGCGGGGCGTCCGTCCGGGTCGACAGGCAGAACGCCAGGGCGGCGGTGACCAGTTGGGACACCATGAGGTAGGCGACGACGATCAGCATGCGCCGGCCCGCGGTGCCGGTGGACAGGCTGCCGCCGGTGGGGAGTTCGAGCGGGCCCCAGCCGTAGGCGGCCGTGCCGACGAGCAGGGCGACGACCGGGAGCAGGACCATCGCGGCGAGGCTGAGGGTGAGTCCGACGGCGAGTTTGGACCACAGCAGCCGGGCCCGGGGCACGGGGGCCGCGAGCAGATAGCGCAGGGACGACCAGCTCGCCTCGGAGGCGACCGTGTCGCCGCAGAACAGGGCGACGGGGATGACGAGCAGGAAGCCCGCGGCGGAGAAGAGGTTGACCGCGGTGAAGTTGACCCCGGACGCGGTGGCCGTGTCCATGAGGTTGACGCGGTTGTTGTTGCCGCCCGGATCGCCGCCGACCTGGAAGGCGATCAGGAGGATGATCGGCAGGGCGACCAGGACGCCGCCCATGACCAGGGTGCGGCGCCGCTTCAGCTGCCGGGCCAGCTCGACGCGGAAGGGCAGGGTGCGGCCCGCCCGGTAGCCGTCGGCGACCTCGGCGGGCGGCTCGGCGAGCGTGCTCATGCTTCGGCTCCGATCAGGGTGAGGAAGGCGTCCTCCAGGCGGCGGTGGGGGCCGACCGACCGCACCGCGACGTCCAGCCGTACGAGGTCGGCGACCAGGCGCTGGGGGGTGCCGTCGGCGTCGAGCTGGATCAGGAGACCCTCGTCGGCGCGCACGGCGGAGGCGACGCCGGGCAGGGCGCCGACCTTCTCCACGAGGGGCTCGTCCACGGGCGCGGCCGTGCCGACGAGGAGGGTGTCGCCCGACCCGGTGATGTCCTCGACGGGGCCCGCCTGGACGAGCTGCCCGTGATCCATCACCACGAGGTGGGTGCAGGTCTGCTCGACCTCCGCGAGGAGGTGGCTGGAGACGATGACCGTGCGGCCGGCGGCGGCGTAGCGGATCATCACCTCGCGCATCTCGCGGATCTGGGGCGGGTCCAGGCCGTTGGTCGGTTCGTCGAGGATGAGCAGGTCCGGCAGGCCGAGCATGGCCTGGGCGATGGCGAGGCGCTGGCGCATGCCCTGGGAGTAGGTGCGCACCGCGCGGGCGAGGGCGTCACCGAGGCCCGCGATCTCCAGGGCCTCCTCCAGGTGCGCGTCCCCGGTGGGGCGGCCGGTGGCGCGCCAGTACAGCTCCAGGTTCTCGCGGCCGGACAGGTGGGGCAGGAAGCCTGCGCCCTCGACGAAGGCGCCGACCCGGGAGAGGACCGGGGCGCCGGGGCCGATGGCGTGGCCGAAGACGCGGATCTCGCCACCGTCGGGCCTGATCAGGCCCATCAGCATGCGCAGGGTGGTCGTCTTGCCCGCCCCGTTGGGGCCGAGCAGGCCGAGGACCTGGCCCTGCTCCACGCGGAAGGAGAGGTCCTTGACCGCGTACCGGTCGGTGGACTTCGCGTACCGCTTGGTGAGGTCCGTGATCTGGAGGGGGACTTCGGCCAGGGCCGGGTCCGGCGGGGCGGGTGCGGCCGTGCGGCGGCGGCCCGTGAGGATCAGCGCGAGGGCGATGCCCGCGCCGGCGAGCGGCAGCCACCACACCCAGGCGGGCAGCCCGTCCTGGGTGTCGCGCTGCCCGAGGGCCGAGGGGACCGACAGGTCGCCCTCGAGGGAGACGGTGTACGTCGCCGGGGCCGTCGGGGAGGCGTAACCGAGGTCGGTGGAGGCGAGGACCAGGCGGAGCCGGTGACCGTCGTCGATCTCGTGGTCGATCGCCGGGAGCGTGACGGTGACGTCCTTGCCGGCCTTGGCGCCCTCGACCCTGAGGGGTGTGACGAGCTGGGAGGGCAGCACCTGCTGGGTGCCGCCACCGGGGCCGACGTCGTAGAGCTTGGCGAAGAGGACGGCGTCGTCGCTGGTGGACTTCACGTGGACGGTGGCGGTGGGCGAGCCGGTGATCTGGAGGTCCTCGCGCATCGGCGCGGA
Source organism: Streptomyces tibetensis (assembly GCF_040647715.1). Lineage (GTDB taxonomy): Bacteria > Actinomycetota > Actinomycetes > Streptomycetales > Streptomycetaceae > Streptomyces > Streptomyces tibetensis_A. Next base: position 669,271 of record NZ_JBEZCR010000001.1, read on the forward strand.
CTCGAACGCGGCGAACTGGCCGGGGAAGTCCAGGGAGACGCCGAGGCCGAGGGTGGACAGCTGACCGAGGCCGCCGGCGGCGCCGAGGCCGGGCAGGGCGGAGACGCCGGGCGGGCTGGCGCCGGGCGGGTTGTCGAAGCTCTGCTCGCGGCCTGTCAGGGAGACGGATCGCTGCTTGCTCTCCAGACCGAGGTAGCGGTCCGACGTCACTCCGGTCAGGCGGGGTTCGCCGTCGCCGGAGCCCTGGCCGAGGGTGCGGCTGACGCGGAAGGCGGGGCCGGTGTCGGCGCTCTCGTCGTCCTTGAGGTAGCGGTCGAACCAGGACGTCACGCGGCCTTCGACCCGGCCGGTCTCCATGTCGCCGCCGTCGTGACCGCCGGCGATCCAGTCGACGTCGACGGGGGCGCCGTTGGCCCGGATCGCCTTCGCGGCCCGGTCGGCCTCACCGAGCGGGAACAGCGAGTCCGACTGGCCCTGCATCAGCAGGGTCGGCACCTTGATGTTCCGGCCGACGGCGGACGGCGAACGCTCCTGAAGCAGCTTGCGTGCCTCGGCGTCCGGCTTGCCCGACTCGGCGACCCGCTCGTACATCCGGCACAGGGCGGGCTCGAACTTCTCGCAGCCGCCGCCGGAGTTGACGAAGATGCCGGCCCAGAGCTTCTTGAAGACGCCGTTCGGGAAGAGGGCGTCGGCGAGGTTCCAGTAGGTGATCGCCGGGGCGATGGCGTCGACGCGGTCGTCGTGGCCCGCGGCGAGCAGGGCGATGGCGCCGCCGTAGGAGGCACCGGCCATGCCGACCCGGGGGTCGCCCTTCTTGTCGAGTTCGACCTGGGGCTGCTTCGCCAGCCAGTCGATGAGCTTCGAGACGTCGGCGACCTCGCCCTCGGGGTCGTTGAGGCCGATCTTCCCGTGGGACTTGCCGAAGCCGCGGGCCGACCAGGTCAGGACCGCGTAGCCGTCCCGGGCGAGGTTCTCGGCCTGCTGCCGTACGTCGTTCTTGCTGCCGCCGAAGCCGTGCCCGAGCAGGACGGCGGGACGGCGGCGGTCTGCTCCGGAGGTGAAGAACGAGGTGTCGATGCGGACGCCGTCGCCGGTGGCCAGGAACCGGTCCTGGCGGTGGACCGGGGGCGTCTCGTCGTTCGCGACGGCCGTCCACGTGCCCGCGCCCGCGAGGACGGCGACGGCGGCCCCGGCGGCGAGGAGCCTGCGAGGCCTCCGCAGCAGCCCGTGGAGTCCGGGCAGTCGAAGATCCATGCGTCAACGGTACGGGGTGAAGCTGTCGAACAGTTGTCGACCGTAGGGCGGACCGGCACCCCTCCCAGGGGAGTACGGGGCTCCGCGGCATACCGCATCCGCGGTACGGCGACCAGGGGTGCGCCGCCGCACCCGGGATTCCATTGTTCTCGGGTCGGTGAGCAGGGCAAGGACCCGACACTGCTTTTACATGCGAACAAATCCCAAGAGGAGAGCGAAGCACAATTGGAATCTCAAGTTCCGCGCAAATATTGACGATGTGACGCCCGTCACATGGGTAAAGCATTGATCAAGCGGAGTCAGCCCTTCGTATACTGCCCGCGTGGACGATCGCGCCAACGAACGGCCAGGGGGAAGCATGATTCGCACCAGAACCCGCATGATCAGTCAGTACCGGCTCAGTTTCTGATCAATAGCTCCGTCTGACGCGCGCCTCAGGGGATCTCGGTGCCGCCGAATTCCTCGTTCTTGACGGCGTGGCGGGCGCACCGGCCTGGAACCGGAGTTTCTGACGTACCCGCCCGCGGTTGGCTGAGCAGCTGGGCGATCAGCACAATCCTCACGCCCTCAGGCGGAGCTCCGACGCCCCACCGTCGGACGAAAATGAGGTAGATACATTGAATGGTTCCTTGACAGAGCCCCACCTCAGATTAGGGAACGATCACTTGAGAATATTGCGACTCGTCTCCCAGGGCTGCACCATGACGCAGGTCGCCAGACGAATGGAGATGAGCGATCGCACACTGCGTCGCAAACTGCGGTCGATCTGCGACTGCGTCGACGTGGAAACCCCGATAGAAGCGGTGGTATGGGCCGTGCGTCGAAGAATCATCTGACCTAGGAGCGCACGGCAGGCAGGTCCGATGCGGCGGCGGGTGACGGTTAGCGGAGGAAACCGTCACCCGCCGTCCCTCTTTCCACCCCGCCGCGCCCCCACTTCACCGCGCCCCACACCATGGCCTGTCACGCCGCCGGGCGGCTGCCCTGCCGAGCTCCGCACCTGGATCCCGCCGGCCGTGGCCGATGCCGGTCAATTCGTTGTCCGGCGCCTGCGCCCCGCGATAGAAAGCCCGTGTGGCAGGAGAGAAGATTGCATATCCGCAGGGCCGGTCTTCCGCGTCGGCCGTCGACAGTCCCGTGGACTCGTCGGTCGAACGGCTGCTGAACCGGCTCGGGTTGGGATCGCTGAACGCCTCGGAGATCTACTCCTATCCCGGACGGAACGACAACTGGTCAGGTATCACGGACACCGGGAACTCGGTATTCGCGAAAAAACTCAAAGGAAACCCCAGGGAATCCCTGAAACGGTATCGGAGAATCCTGCTCTTCGAGCGTCTGGCACGGGACGGCGAACACCCCTTCCCCCGTCCGGAGTTCCTCGGGGGCGACGAGGAGCAGCGGCTGCTGGTGTTCCGGATGCTCGACGACGTCCGGTCCGGCAGCGAGCTGGCCGCGGACCAGGAATTCACCGAGTCCATGTCCGCCGAAGCCGGACGGACGTTGGCGGCGCTGCACGGGCTCTCGTACAGGGACGGGGATTTCCCGGAAGCGGATCCCCATCCGTACCCACCGGTCGAGGACCTGCGGTCGCTTCCGCTGGAGAGCTACGTCAACGCCACCGGTGCCTTCGTCGAGGCGTGGGGGCTGCTGCAGCGCGACGCCCCCCTGGTCGAGGAACTGGAGCGGCTGCGCGCGACCGAGGCCGGGGCCGCACGCGTGCCCGTCCACGGAGACCTGCGGCTGGATCAGTTCCTGATCACCGACACGGCGTTCTACGTCAACGACTGGGAGGAGTTCCGGCTCGGTGACCCGGCCCGCGACGTCGGATCGTACGTCGGCGAGTGGCTGCACCGTGCGGTGCTGCGGATTCCCGCGCAGGAGACGGACGACGCGTTCTCGGCCGTGCTCACCCACGAGGAGGTCGTGGCGCGGGGCAGCGAGGAGCTGACCCGGGTGCTTCCGCTGATCTCCGCGTTCCACCGGGGTTACCGCGAGGGCGGCGGCCCCGACGACGACGGGTTCCTGGTGCGTGCCACGTCCTACGCGGGATGGCACCTGATCGACCGTCTGATCGCCTCGACCAGGGAGAGCGGCCGGCTGTCGGCCATCGTCCGGGCGGCGGCGGGCATCGGCAGGACCGCGCTACTGGATCCGCGGAGCTTCGTCTCCACGGTCGGACTCGGGGAGGCAGCATGAGCACGGGCGTCGAGGAGACCGTCACGGCCGTCCGGCCGGGGCGCGACGATGCGCCGGGGGGAGCCGTACCGGAGCTTGCGGCCGGGCTCCGCCGGGCGCTGGAGGACGTGACGATCACGCCGGACGGCAGGACGGCCTGGGTGCGCGACGACGAGGTGAGCGCCGAGTCCGCGTCGGCGATGCGCTTCCTGCTGGCCCGGACGCTGTACGAAGTGCTGCACACCGGACGGGGTGTGAAGGACCGCGAGGCGCCCAGGACCTTGCGCGCGCCGGACTTCGAGGCACGGCTGGCACAGGCGACCCCGCACCGCGAGACGGTCGCCGCGGGGATCCTCACCGGGCAGCGCACGGCTTCCGGCCGGCAGATCGTCCAGCTCGACGGCCTGCGCGTGAACGTACCGGACTCGGTCGCGCCGCGGGACAGCGGGCGTACGGCGGGCGATCCCGCGCGCCCGGTGGTGCGGATGAACGTCCCGGCGGCCCGCCCGCTCGTCTCCCCCGGCTTCTTCCTCGTGGACAGCGGGGCCGGCCGCGCCACCGGCGGCGGCGCGCTGCTGCGGTTGTACCTGAGGGTGGCCGACCCCGACGCGGCGCCCGGGCTGTGGCATGCCGTGCTGAGCGCTCTGGAGAGCCGCTCCGCGACCTACCGGGCGAAGATCATCTCCAATCCGGCGAGCCTGCCGCGCAACGACGGCATGGTCGTCTACCTGGGCCGGGGTTCCTGGGACGCCGTCGGCACGGTGGTCGAAAGCGCCCTCGCCACCGCCCTGCCGGAGGGGCCCGCCCCCGCCTTCGCCCACGTGCTGGCGCCGGGTGTGACGGCCGCCTGGGAGCCGAAGGACACGCGGACGGGCATGCGTGCCCTGAGCTTCGGCGAGCACCGGGCCCATGTGATCGCGCGGGCCTTCGTGGCCGCGGCCGAACGCAACCGTGAGCGTCCGACGGCCGCCGAACTGGCCTCCGCGTGCGTCGCGGCGAACGTGGACCCCGCCGACCCCGCCCGCAACCTCGACTCGGACGACTGGCCGTGGAAGACGGCCCTCCGGTCCGCGATCTGAGCCGTCCGCCGTGCCGCCGCCGGCCGGCCGGATGTCACCGCACCCTGCAGGAGGTCCCTCACCATGGCCAGAGAACCACGCCCGGACGGCACGGACGAACTGCGTGTCTTCGCACAGCTTCTGAAGGGCCGCAAGGCGACCGTCGCCGCCGCGGTGGTGCTGAGCCTGCTCTCCGCCGCCGCCACCCTCGTCCTCCCCCTCCAGGTGCGCGACCTGGTGATGGCCCTCGCCGAGGACGAACGTCCCGTCGGTCCGCTGCTGACGATGGCGGGCCTCGCGGTGGGCGCCGGGCTCGCGTCGGCGGGGTCCTCCTACCTGCTCGCCCGTGCGGGTGAGGGCCTGGTGTCCGAGGCACGGTTCCGCATCGCCTCGCACATTCTGACCCTGCCGCTGCGACGGGTACGGCGCGAAGGGGCCGGCAACCTGGTCGCGCGGGCCAACTCCGACAGCACACAGCTGCGTTCCGTCGTGGACGTCGGCGTGGCGCAGATCCCGTCGTCGCTGTTCCTGGCTGTCGGCACGCTGATCGCCATGGGCCTATTGGACGGAGTCCTGCTGCTCGTCGTGCTCGCCACGTTCACGATCGCCGGCGTCGGCATCTTCCTGTGCGTACGGTCGATCCGCAGCGGTGTCGAACGCCAGCAGAACGCCGTCGGCACCATGTCCCAGCACATGACCGCGGCCGTGCTGTCCCTGCCCACGGTCAAGGCGTTCCTCGCCGAACGCCAGGTGGCGGGCACGCTGGGCCGCAGCATCGAGGACGCCCGCGGGGCCGCGGTGTCGGTCGCGCGGGTGACCGCCCTGGTGGGCCCCACGATGCAGCTGGGACAGCAGCTGTCGATCGTCGCGGTGATGGTCACCAGCGGCGCCCGGCTCGCCTCCGGCGACCTGGGCATCGGCGAGTTCGCCGCCTTCATCGTCTACCTGCTGCAACTCGTCGCGCCGCTGACCCTGCTGGTCTCGGGCGTCGCCCGGATGCAGAGCGGCCTGGCGGCGCGCGCCCGCCTGAACAGCGTGCTCACGATCCCCCCGGAGAACCGCGGGGGCCTCGTGCCCGTCCAGCCGTCGCCGACCGCGTCCGCGGTGGAGTTCGAGTCGGTCACCTACCGGGACGGCGGACGCACCATCATCCACGATGCGACGTTCGCGGCCCCCGCACGCGGTCTCACCGCCATCGTCGGGCCGTCGGGGGCGGGAAAGACGACCCTGCTCGGCCTCACCGAACGCTTTCTCCTGCCCGAGTCCGGCCGGATCGCCGTGTGCGGACTGCCCGTCGAGCAGTGGCCCCTGCACCAGTTGCGCGGCGCGATCAGCTACGTCGACCAGAGCTTCACCCTCGTGGAGGGCACGGTGCGGCAGAACCTCCTGCTCGGACGGGACGACGAGGCGGGTGCCCTGCCGGAGCCGGAGCTGTGGCGGGCGCTGGAGGCACTGGCGCTGCGCGACGCGGTGGAAGCGCTGCCGAACGGTCTGGACACCGAGCTGGGACGGGCCGAGGACCTGTCGGGCGGTCAGCGGCAGCGGCTTGCGGCCGCCCGCGTTCTGCTGCGGGACTCGTCGATCGTCCTGTTCGACGAACCGACCTCCCAGCTCGACAGCGAGAACGAGGAACGGCTGCGGACGCTGATGCGCACCCTCGCCCAGGAGCGTGCGGTGCTCGTGATCGCGCACCGCATCTCCACGGTGCAGGACGCCGACCTGATCGTGGTCGTGGACGAGGGACGCACCGTGGATCGGGGCACCCACGAGGAGCTGCTGACGCGCTCGGCGCTGTACCAGGAGCTGGTGCACGGCCAGTCGCTGCGCGGCGGGGGCGTGCGGCGGCCGGCCGGCGTCGGACCGGCGGCGGCCGGGGCGGTGGGCCGGTGACCGGCGCCCCGACCGCCGTCGAACCGCTGGGAACGCGGCGCCTGCTGGTGATCGGGACCGGTTCGGTCACCGCCGCGCACCTGCCCTTCTGGGCGAGCTGGCTGAAGATCGGGCACCCCGGGACGGAGGTGCGGTACGTCCTGACCGGGGCGGCCGGCCGGTTCGTCACCCGCGAGGCGCTGACCGCCATCGGGGGCTGTGACGTGCAGGCGGACCGGTGGCCCGACGAGCCGGAGCCGAGGGCTCGGCACGTGGACCTCGCGCAGTGGCCCGACACGGTCGTCGTCTTCCCGGCGACGCTGAACTACCTGGCCAGGCTGGCTCTGGGGCTGGGCGACTCGCCCTCGCTCCTCGCGCTGCAGTGCACTCGGGCGGCGATCGCGCTGGCGCCCGCACTGCCGCCCGGCGGCGCGCAGAGCGCGGCGTACGCGGAGCACACCGCAAGGCTCCGCGCGCGGCGCAACGTGGTCGTCGTGACGCCCCACCCCGGCCGCAGCACGACCAGCGGGAAACGCGACGCGTGGGCGCCCGCTCCCTTTCCCGACGTGCTGTCCGCGGCCGACCGGCTGCGGACGGCGCTGGATGAACCGGCCGTCGACCGCCCCGACGGGCCGGAGCAGGACACCGAATCCACCCGACACCCCGCGGAGGCAGCTCCATGACCACCGAGACACACCGGCCGGCCGACGCCGAGGCGCCCTCCGGCGGGGGCGCCGGACCGGGCGGGGCCAGCAGCGCGTACGGCGAGTCGCTGGCCGACGTCTACGACTCGCTCTATCCCGCCGCCGGCCCCGCCATCGACGCGATGGTCGGCTTCCTCCAGGAGCTGCGCCCGGCACCGGCTTCTCTGCTCGAACTCGGCGTCGGCACCGGCCGGCTGGCCGTCCCGCTGGCCGAGAACGGCTACCGGGTCCACGGAGTGGACGCCTCCCCCGCGATGCTGGCGAAACTCCACGAGAACGACCCCACCGGCCGTGTCACCACCGCGGTGGGCGACTTCGGCGCACTGGTCGTCGAGGAGCGTTACGACCTCGTGCTCACCGCGCTCAACACCTTCTTCATGCTGCCCACCCAGGAACAGCAGATCAGTTGCCTGCGCGGCATTCACGACGCGCTCGCGGACGACGGTGTCGCGGTCTTCGAGACCTACAACCCGCAGGTGTACCACCGGCTCACGGAAGCGACGACCCGGGTCGGCCATCTGGCGCCGGACGCGCTGCTGCTCGACACGATCCAGGTGAACCAGTCGCTCCAGTCCGTCCTGGTCGTCCACACGATCATGAGCGCCGGCGGGCTGCGGAAGGTGCCCGAGGTCAGCCGGTACGCCTGGCCCGCCGAGTTCGACGTGATGGCCCGGCTCGCGGGGCTGCGCGTGACAGGGCGCTGGGCCGACTGGGACCGCAGCCCGGTCACGGACCAGTCGGAGAAACACGTCTACGTGGTAGAGCGGCAGAACGTATGACTACCTTGACGGGTTGATGTGTTAACGCAATACTTCATCGAGTTAGTACATCGCTCTGGAGGTACGGCATGACGGGGCCCGCGCTGGAGGTCGACGGCGTACGCAAGAGGTACGGCAAACGCCAGGCGGTCGCGGACATGACCTTCGGGATGCGCGCCGGTGAGCTGTTCGGCTTCGTGGGGAGCAACGGCGCGGGCAAGACCACCACGATGCGGATCATCCTCGGCGTCCTCACGCCCGACGAGGGAGAGGTCCGCTGGCGCGGCCGCCCGGTCGACTTCGCCGCCCGCAGACAGTTCGGTTACATGCCCGAGGAGCGCGGCCTGTACCCGCGGATGAAGGTCGGCGAACACCTGCGGTACCTGGGCGAGTTGCACGGCCTGCCGTCGGCTGGCGCGCGAAGGGCGGCCGACCGGTGGGTCGAGCGGCTGGAGCTCTCCCGGTACGCCTCCGAGGAGGTCCAGAACCTCAGCCTCGGCAACCAGCAGCGCGTCCAGCTGGCCGCGGCGCTGGTCCACGACCCCCAGGTGCTGGTGCTCGACGAGCCGTTCTCGGGCCTGGACCCGGTGGCGGTGGACGTCATGCACGACGTGCTCGTCGAACGGGCCGCCCAGGGGGTGCCCGTCATGTTCTCCAGTCATCAGCTGTCGCTCGTCGAGCGGGTCTGCGACCGGGTCGGCATCGTCTCGGGCGGGCGCCTCGTCGCCTGCGGCACGATCGAGGAACTGAGCGAGAACGCCGAGCGACGGCTGCTGGTCGACGCCCCGGAGGCGGGTGAGAACTGGACCGCGGGGCTGCCGGGCGTGTCGGTCGTCAGCCGGGAGGGCTCCCGTACGCGCCTGCGCCTGGCGAAGGGCGCGGACGACCAGCGGGTCCTGCACGCGGCGCTGGCCACCGGACCGGTCGTCGCCTTCGTGTCCGAGCGACCGCCGCTGTCCGACCTGTACCGCGAGCTGGTCACCGGAGTCGGCGCGGACGGGGAGGACACCGGGCGGAGACCGGACACGGACACCACGGCAGGCGCCGCTGCGACAGTGAACGACACCGACGGGGACGCGACATGAACACAGTGGCACCGGCACCGGGCGGCACACACGGCCCGGACGTCCCGGACGGGGAGGGCACCTCGGGCCCGGGGAACGGCACCGTGGCGCTGCCGGCCCGCCGGGCGGTCGGCCTGGTCGCCCGGCGGGAGATCAACAGCCGGATGCGGACCAAGTCCTTCGTCCTGAGCACCCTGGGGCTGCTGCTCGGTCTCGGCGTCTACGCCCTCGTGATCCTCCTCGCCGAGGACGGCCCTGACAGGGTCGGCGTCGAGCGTGAGGTCGCGGCGATGCGCCCGGTGCTCGCCGCCGTCACCGAAAAGGCGGGCGGTGACTTCGAGTTCGTCACCGTCGACGGCGACCGTACCGACCGGATGCTGCGCGACGGGGACCTCTCCGCCGTGCTCGGCCGCACCGACGGGCGGCTCACGCTCTCGGTGGAACGCGAGGCGGACGAGAACCTGCTCGGCGTCGTGCGCGCCACGATCACCGAGGAGCGCACCACCCGGGAACTCGAGCGCGCCGGCGTGGACCCCGCGGAGTTCAGGGAGCGCGTGGCATCGTCCACGGTGAGGGTCCACGCACTCGAGCCGTCGCAGAACAGCGCCGCCGAGCAGTTCGCGCTGATCATCACCTCCACCGGGCTGCTGTACTTCTTCTTCGTCTTCTACGGGATCACACTGGCGCAGGGCGTGGTGGAGGAGAAGAGCAGCCGCGTGGTGGAGCTGCTGCTCTCGACCATCCGCCCCTGGCAGCTCCTCGCCGGAAAGCTCATCGGTGTCGCCGTGGCCGGCCTGACCCAGCTCCTGCTGCTCGGCGGAGCCGCGGTGGCGCTCGCACAGGGCACCGGCGCCCTCACCCTGCCGAGTGCGGTGGGCGGGTCGCTGGTGACGATGGGCGTCTGGTTCCTGCTCGGTTTCTTCCTCTTCGCCGCCCTGCTGGCCGCGGCCGCCGCCCGGGTCTCGCGGCAGGAGGACCTGCAAGGCGTGCTGCAACCGGTGATGTTGCTCATCACCACGCCGTTCGTGCTGGGCATCGCCCTGTTGAGCAAGGACGCGCACGACCCGCTGATCGAATGGCTGTCGCTGGTACCGCCGCTCAGCCCGATCCTGATGCCGGCCCGGATGCTGCTGGGCACCGCACCCGTCTGGCAGATCGCCCTCTCCCTGGTGCTGGCGGTCGCCGCGCTGGCGGGGATGACCCGCTTCGCCGGGCGGATGTACGCGGGCAGCGTGCTGCGCAGCGGCTCCCGGGTACCGCTCGCCGAAGCACTGCGGATGCGTTAGTTCCCTGCCTCGGGCCGGTCTCCTCCTGTCCCCGGCCAAACCCCCTGTTGTCCCGTCAACCCCCTGTCCCGTCAACCCCCTGCTGCCCGCGTTTCCCTGATGTTCCGTCAACCCTGCCGAAAACCCTCGAAGGAGCACCTCATGAGCACCGCCCTCTGGATCGCCGTCGGTATCGCCGTTGTCGTAGCCGTCGTCGCCGGCATCAAGAAGAGCCGGGGCTGACCCGCCCGATCGGCTCGCACCGAGGGGCTGTGCTTCCGAGTGGTCATGCGGAAGCACAGCCCTTCGGGCCGTCAGAAGTTCAGTTCGCCAGTGGTGCCCCTGCGCAGGGGCACCACCGCCGTCCCGTCGGCGACGACCACCCCGGTGAAACCGGCGGGTTGGAAGAACCTGCGGGCCGCCTCGCCGACCTGGTGGTGGGTCACGCCGTCCAGCAGCGGGCCCCAGTTGTGCAACCAGTCGGCACCGACCCCGACATGCAGCAGGTTCGCCAGCCCGGACGCCAGGGCTGCCGGCGACGACATCGCCGTCGCGGTGGAACCGGTCGCATATCTCCTGACGGCGTCGATCTCGCGCACCGAGGGCGGGTCGGCGGCCATGCGCTCCAGTTCTTCCCTGATCACCGCGAGAGCCGCGACGGTGTGTTCGGCGGCGGTGTCGGCCTCGACCATCAGCGTCGAGGCCCCCGGTACCGACTCCACGCCCGAACCGAGTTGGTAGGCGTACCCCTTGTCCTCGCGCAGGCGCGTGACCAGCCGGGAGGCGAAGGACCCCCCGAAGACCAACTGGGCCAGGTGCAGGGCCGGGTAGCCCGGGTCCGTTCGGGGCAGGGCGGGGGCGGCCAGCCGGATCACGCTCTGGACGGCCCCGGGCCGGTCCACCTGCTGCAGGGGCCCGCCCGGGAACCAGGGCGGCACCTCGGGTACGTCGCCTTCAGGCCCGGGCTCCCACGACCCCAACGACTCGGCGGCCATGTCGACGGCTTCCTCCGGCTCCAGGTCTCCGACCAGAACGAGCACCGCGCCCCGGGCTCCCAGATGCAGCGCGCGCAGTCGCGCCAGGTCGTCCCGGGTGCAGGCGGCTGCCTGTTCGGGCGTCGGCTGCCAGCGGGCGGCTCGCTGTTCGCCATACCTCCGCCGCAGCAGTGCGTGCTGTGCGAGCGCCGCCGGCTGGTGGGTGGCCAGCCGTATGCGGCGGGCAAGCCGTTCGCGCTCGGGGGCGAGGGCTTCCTCGGTCGGTTGCGGCCCGCCGACGGCTTCGGCCAGCGCGGCGAGCACGGCGGACAGGCCGTCGGCCATGACGTGACCGGTGACGGTGAGTTTGCGGGCGTCCGCGGAGGCCTCGAGGGTGGCGCCGTGCTCGGCCGGCGCCGCGTCGTGGCCGTCGGCGCTCCGATGGGCGGTGCCACGCAGCAGGAGCTCGGCCAGCAGCTGGCAGTGCGCGACCTCCCCGGGTGCCGTGGCGGCGTAGGGGACGGTGAGCCGGATCTCCACCAGAGGGACGACGGGAGCCGAACACACCACGACGCGCAGCCCGTTGCCGAGGGTGAGGTCGGCGTCGGGCAGCGGCAGCCGCCCCTGCGCAACGGCCGCCTCCGGCAGGCTGCCGTACTCGGCGAGTTTCCTCGCCGCACCACCGGTCATGACGTCGTCTCCTGTGCGATGTCCCGCGGCACGGCCTGGCGTTCCGGAACGAAGCGCACGACCGCCCGGTGGGAGGACCTGAGCCGGGCGGCCGCCCGGCTCACCTGTTCGCCGGTCACACCGGCGCGTACCAGCTCGGGCAGCGCATGGGTCAGCTCTGCCTCGCCGAAGAGCGTCTCGCGCAGGCCGAGCAACTGTGCCCGGGTGCCCGGATCACCCAGTTCGCGCAGCGCCCCGGCGGCCCAGCGGGCGCTCGTGGCACGCAACTGTCCGGCAGCGACCTCGTTCGTCGCCAGCGCTTCCAGCGTGCCGTCGAGCGCGTCCAGGACGTGCTCAGCGCCTCGCTCGTGCTCGTGCACGGCGAACAGCGTCAGCAGATCCGGCCCCACCGTGTCCAGGGGCAGACCGAAGAGGCCGCAGCCCACCGAGAGGCTCGACGCCCCCACTGCCGCGGTCGGCCCCCGGCGCAGCAGGGCGTGTCCGCCCTGTCCGAGCAGTGCCGCCAGGACGAGGTGAGCGAGGTAGTCGGTGCGCTCGGTGACCGGGTCCGGCATCCGGTAGCCCACCGCCACGGCGGGTGAACCGGCGTGCGGGTCGGCGACCGTCAGCCGCCGCTCCTCCCCCGGCGGCGGCTCATGGGGATCGGGCGACCGCAGCGTCGGACGCGGCGACAGGTCGTCGAAGTGCCGGTGTACGAGCCGTTCCGCCATGCGGTGGTCGAAGGTGCCGGTGACGGTCAGCACCGCATTTCCGGGAGCGTAATGGTCGGCGAAGAATCTTTCGCACAACGCGGTGTCGACGGCGGCGAGGTCGACGGTTTCGCCGTAGCCGTCCCTGACGTTCTCCGGGCGCCGGTGCAGGGCCCGCGGCAGGGCCCACGGATAAGTTCCGTACGGGCGATTGCGGACCATGAGCCGGATCTCCTCGTCGATCACAGCGGTCTGTGTGCGGAGGTTTCGCGCGGAAATGCAGGGCGAGCGCATTCGGTCCGCTTCGAGGGCGAGCAGCATTTCCAGTGCGGAGGCGGGCGCGGCCGCATAGTAGACCGTGACGTCCTGGCGGGTCCGGGCGTCGCCGAAGCCGCCGGCACGCTGAACCCGCGGCAGATACCCCTCGGGCTCGGCTTCCCGGCCACCGCGGAACATGAGGTGCTCGAAGAGGTGCGCCAGGCCCGTACGCCCCTCGGGTTCGGTTCGGAAACCAACGCCGTAGTGCACGGCGACGCCGATCGAAGCACCCACGGGATTCGGTGCCAGCAACACCCTGAGGCCATTGTCCAATACCAGGCGGTGCAGCTGATCTCGGCTCATCCCGGCGAGCATAGAACCGAGTCAAGTAGCCGCTCAACAGCGGGCGTTGACCGATTGCGGACAGTGTCCGCATGCGGTCAACTCCGTTGCCATCGCGGCACCGTTCGAGGAATGGTTCTGCCACGGCCGGAGAACGCGGTTGCAGAAATCGCCGATCCGGCCGCCATGTAGAAATCCGAGAATACGGGAGTCAGCATGAACACCCAGTCCCTCATCAGCGGTTACTCCACCTACGCCGCCGCCGACGAGATCGTCCCGGCCGTGGAGGCCCCGGCCGCCACGATCACGATCACCACCTCGTCGCAGGCGTGCATCTCCGCCGCGTCCGCCGTCTCGGCCGTCTCGGTCGACAACACCTTCGACCACTCCTGCTGAACCGCGTGACCCGCTGAGAAAAAGGGGCGGGTGCCCACCGCCGCAATCGGTGGGCACCCGCCCTGTCGCACGAGAACCTGATTCCCGCTCAGCGTCCGAATCACTCGCCCTCGTCCTCGTCGGCGTCCTCGACGCCCACGCCGGACATCCCGAGGACGACGGAGGGCACCGCGGACGCGGTCAGCATGAGGGTCGTCAGCAGCGCGGGCATCCGCTCGATCATCTCGGGCTGGTTCTGGAAGACGACCATGAGCAGCACGACGGCCATCCCGGCGCCGACCGCGCACTGGTAGCCGATGAAGGACACCTGGTCGCGCAGCCCGCGCTCCCGTTCGTCCAGTCCTGCCTGGGGCCGCTCGGCCACACCGCGGGTCATCGAGCGCAGCACGCCCCACAGCAGCAGCCAGAGCACGAAGGCCACGAGCCACCACGAGTCGGAGAACGCGTTGCCGTCCGAGATGAGCGACAGCACCACCATGGCCGCGCTCAGCACGCAGAGGGAGAGCGCCACCGGGCGCATGGGACTGCGCGCCAGGTCCGTCGTCCCGTTGACACCTTGCCGGCTCACGAGCGGTCCTCCTTGTTGTACAGCTGGGCGGAGAGGGGAGAGAAGGGTTTGCGGTTGAAGATCGCTTCCACCGGAAGCTCGAACACGTCGCTGAGCCGGAACGCCAGGTCGAGGCTCGGGAAGTAGTCGCCGCGCTCGATGGCACCGATGGTCTGCGGGTGCACCTCCACCAGCTTGGCCAGCGCGACGCGACTGAGGCCTCGCTCCGCGCGGAGCACTCTCAGCTGGTTGTAGATCTGCATTCCCTCGCGATGACTCACTGGGCTCATGAAAAAAACGTAGTAGAAACACAACAGTTCGTCAAGGAACGACAACAGCTCCGGCAGATGTCAGAGCACCAGCGACATAAGGAAGGTGTCCCGCCGTGACCGCCGACAACGTGCTCCCGAGCGTGCTCGTGCCGAACATGCCGGAGACCCCGGACTCCCTGCGGCCCCACACCGAGCTGGTCCGCGACACCGGCGTGCGCCGCCTGTGGACAGGACAGTCGCTCAAGGTGGAGGCCCACCAGGCGTTCGCCCACCTCGCCGGCGCCGGGCTACGCGTCCCCGTAGGCCTCAGCGTGACCCTGATGCCGCTGCGCCATCCGTACGAGGCCGCCCTCCAGGCCCGCTCGCTCGCCCTGCTGACCGGCCTGCCGGTGGTGGCCGGCTACGGCGTCGGCTCGACGGCGTTCGTCCGCAGCCTCAACGGACGCCCCTACGCCAGCCCGCGCACGATGGCCGGGGACTACCTGCGCACCATCCGGGCCCTGCTCGACGGGGAGATCGTCGACCACGCGGGCGAGTACCACAGGCTGCAGGGCCGGCTGATCCCCATGGAGCACCCGCACGTGGAGGTCGGCGTGGGCGTGCTGCGCCCCAACATGGCCCGCACCGCCGGCGGTGTCGCCGACGTCGCCATCACCTGGATGACCCCGCCCGGGTATGTCGCGGAGACCTTGCTGCCCGCCCTGGAGGAAGGGGCCAAGGACAGGGACCGGGACACCCGCTGCCGGGTCGCGACCGTCGTCCACGTCGCGGTGGAGCGCGAAGGCCGGGACCCGCACGTGCTCGCTCACACGGCCGCCTCCGGGCACCTCACCATGGAGCACTACACGGACATGCTGCGCCGGGCCGGTGTGCCCGTCGATCCGGCGGACCCCGTCGCCGGTGCCGCCGCCCTCGTGGACAGTGGCACGTACCTGTACGGCTCGGCCGACCACATCGCCGCGGGGCTGGAGCAGTACCGGAACGCCGGTGTGGACGAGGTGATCCTCAACTGCGCCGGAGTGATGTTCACCGAGGGGCAGGCAGCGGCGTTGCGGGACACCCGGGAGATCATCGAGGCGGTCCGGCGGCGGAACAGTGGCTGAGCCGGTCGCTGCCGGACCGGCAGCGCGAGCGGAGCCGCCGGACACGGGGCGGCCTCCCGGCACGGAGCCCGTCACCGTCCGCGAGTACGGGACCCGCTATCTGCGGATCACCGTGCGCTACCACGGGGACGCGGGATTCAGCTGGCTGCGCGCCCCGGGACCCGCCCACTCCGCTGCGCAGCGCCTGCCCCCGCCGGCTGTCGAGGCGGCACTGCGACGCGTGGACGAGGCCGTCGGTTCGGCAGCGGCCGGGGCCCCCGGCACCACCGGTGCGCCGGGCGGCGCCCGGCTCGCCCTGGGCGAACCGGCGGGTGGCCGCGCCACGCGGAGCGGGGCGGCCGTGCCGCACTCGGGCGTGCTCTACCGCGTGCCCGGCGCCTTCTCGGCAGCACGGCTGCTGCCCTCCGGCGACGACACCGCCTTCCGGCTCTCGGTCGGTGCGCTGGCGGATCTGGGCAGGACCCTGCGACGGCTGCACCAGGAGCCGTGGGACCTCCCGGAACGGCCGCCCCATCCGGGAGTGCGACGGCTCACGGCCTGGCTCTCCGGAGAGGAGGACGCTCCAGGAACGTCCCGGCTGCGCACGCTGGCCCGAACCCGGCTCGGTTCCTCACTGTGGGCCCGGCTGACGGAATGGTCCCGGGCCGCGGACAAGCCACCCGGAGGCGGCCCGGTCCTGCTGCACGGAGCACCCAGCACCGGCTGGCTGGTCCCCTCCACTGCCGGTGACCGCACCGCCCTGCTCACCGGCGAGGAGGTCACCGGGGGCGACCCGGCCCTCGACCTCGGCTGGACCCTCGGCGAGTTGCACGAACTGCGTGCCGCCGCCGCCCGTGGCCTCGGAGCCGCCGGAAAGGGCCCGCGGGTCGACTACCCGGCCGCGGCCCACGCCCTGCTCGGCGGTTACACCGGCGGCTACGGCACCGCCGCCGTCCCCCCGGGCACCGCACGCGCGGCCACCCTGCGGCTGGCCGTCCACATGCGGGACTTCGCGTCGTTCGTCGGCTGGCACGAGGACCTGCGCCACTACTGCGACCTGCTGGCGGAGGCGCTCACCGAGAACGGCGCCCCCTGCCTCCGCTGGCCCACGCCAGGGGCCTCCGCCGAGGGCGCCGTCGCGGAGCCGTCCCCGGGACGTCCGGCACATCAGCAGGGATCGGGCCCATGTCACCCCCGATGACGTCTCCGGCGGACACCACGCTGCTCGCCCCGGCGCCTTCCGGCGACCGCCGTGGTCAGCCGCCGGCGGTGATCGTCGTCGTCGTGGTCACGGCGATGATCACTGCCAGCGCCTCCTCGGCCGCCCGCACGACGTGCCGCACGGCCGTCGCGGACCACTGGCCCTCGGAGAGCGCCTCCATCGCCGCCCTGACCTCACGCGCGTCGGCGTCCGGGAAGGCCAGCCGGTGCAGCTTCGCCCCGTGCAGCAGGGCCACCAGGGACGCCGTACGCTCGTCCGGCTCCGCTCCTCGCAGGACGACCTCGTCGAGCCGCCGCCGCACCGCCGCTTCCGCCGAGCCGTCCGCCTCGGGATAGCGGCGCACGGGGAAGAGGCCGAGCACCTTCTTCTTCTCCTCCCGGACCAGCCCCTTCTCGATCAAGCCCCGGTTCGCCCACGCCACCGCGTCCGTCTTCAGCCGGGTGATCCAGTCCCTGGTCCTGCCCGGCTTGTCACGTCCGGCGACCTCGGCGAGTGCCGTGTCCAGGGCGGGGTCGCCCAGCGGTGTGGTGTCGACGACGGTCACCTTGTCGTCGGCCACATCGATCCGGCCGGCCAGCGCCAGCTCCACCAGCAGGGCGGCGGATATCGCCGGCGCCACCTTCGCCGACTCCTTCGCCGCGCCGGACTCGTCGTCCAGCGACAACAGAAGGAGCTGCTCGCCCAGGGTCGTGGGGGTTTCCGCGGGAGGGTGCATCGGTGTGTGCATGTCCCACAGTCTCCGTGATCGACTCCCGGCCCGGCGAAGAGTGGCCGATACCGGTCAGTGGTTGCGCGGGAAGCCCAGGTCCACGCCCGCCGGGGCGTCGGCCGGGTCCGGCCAGCGGGTGGTGACGACCTTGCCGCGGGTGTAGAAGTGCGTGCCGTCGTTGCCGTAGATGTGGTGGTCGCCGAAGAGCGAGTCCTTCCAGCCGCCGAAGGAGTGGTAGCCGACGGGGACCGGGATCGGGACGTTCACACCGACCATGCCGGCCTCGACCTCCAGCTGGAAGCGGCGGGCCGCGCCGCCGTCCCGGGTGAAGATCGCGGTGCCGTTGCCGAACGGGGAGGCGTTGATGAGGTCAAGGGCCTCCTCGTAGGTCTCGGTGCGCAGCACGGTCAGCACCGGGCCGAAGATCTCGTCCTGGTAGGCCTTGGCGGACGTGGGCACCTTGTCGAGCAGCGAGATGCCGATCCAGTGGCCGTTCTCGAAGCCGTCGACCGTGTGGCCGGTGCCGTCCAGGACGACCTCGCAGCCCTCGGCCGCGGCGCCCTCGACGTAGGAGGCGACCTTGTCGCGGTGGACCTTGGTGATGAGCGGGCCCATCTCGGAGGTGGGGTCGTTGCCCGGGCCGATCTTGATCTTCTCGGCGCGCTCGCGGATCTTCTCCACCAGTTCGTCGCCGATCGAGCCGACCGCGACGACCGCGGAGATGGCCATGCAGCGCTCGCCGGCGGAGCCGTAGGCGGCCGAGACGGCGGCGTCGGCGGCCGCGTCGAGGTCGGCGTCGGGCAGCACCAGCATGTGGTTCTTGGCGCCGCCCAGGGCCTGTACGCGCTTGCCGTTGGCGGAGGCCGTGGTGTGGATGTAGCGGGCGATCGGGGTCGAGCCGACGAAGGAGACGGCCTTGACGTCCGGGTGCTCCAGCAGGCGGTCGACGGCCACCTTGTCGCCGTGGACGACGTTGAAGACGCCGTCGGGCAGGCCCGCCTGCGACAGCAGCTCGGCGATCTTGATCGACGCCGAGGGGTCCTTCTCGGACGGCTTCAGCACGAAGGTGTTGCCGCACGCGATGGCGATGGGGAACATCCACATCGGCACCATCGCCGGGAAGTTGAACGGCGTGATGCCGGCGACGACGCCCAGCGGCTGGCGGATGGAGGACACGTCGACGCGGCTGGCGACCTGCGTGGACAGCTCGCCCTTCAGCTGCACGCTGATGCCGCAGGCCAGGTCGACGATCTCCAGGCCGCGGGCGACCTCGCCGAGGGCGTCGGAGTGGACCTTGCCGTGCTCAGCGGTGATCAGCTCGGCGATCGCGTCCCGGTTGGCGTCCAGCAGGGCACGGAACGTGAACAGGATCGAGGTGCGCTGGGCCAGCGAGGACTGGCCCCAGGTCAGGTAGGCCTCCTTGGCGGCGGCGACCGCCGCGTCCACCTCGTCGACCGAGGCGAACGCGACCTTCGTCGTCACCTCGCCGGTCGCGGGGTCGGTCACCGGCCCGTGCGTGCCCGAGGCGCCTTCGACGGTCTTGCCGCCGATCCAGTGGTTGACGATCTTCGTCATGGCCGGGAACTCCTTCACAGATGGCGGCGTCGGGTGGAGACGTGCCGTTCGTACAGCTCACGTGCCTTGACCGCGGACGGCCGTGTCGCGGTCTCGGCCACAGGTACATCCCACCAGGCCTGCGCGGGAGGCGCGCCCGACACTGTGTCTGCCGTTTGGGTCTCGACGTAGACACATGTGGGAGTGTCGGCCGCCCGGGCCTCGGCGAGCGCCTCGCGCAGGTCCCGGACGGTCCTCGCGCGCAGGACGCGCATGCCGAGGCTGGCCGCGTTGGCGGCGAGGTCTACGGGCAGCGGAGCCCCGCTGTACGAGCCGTCCTCGGCGGGGAAGCGGTAGGCGGTGCCGAACCGCTCGCCGCCCACCGACTCCGACAGGCCGCCGATGGACGCGTAGCCGTGGTTCTGGACGAGCAGGACCTTGATCGCGATGCCCTCCTGCACGGCCGTCACGATCTCCGTCGGCATCATCAGGTACGTGCCGTCGCCGACCAGCGCCCACACGGGCCGGTCCGGGGCGGCCATCTTGACGCCGATGGCGGCCGGTATCTCATAGCCCATGCAGGAGTAGCCGTACTCCAGGTGGTACTGGTCGGGCGACCGGGTCCGCCACAGTTTGTGCAGGTCGCCGGGGAGGGAGCCGGCGGCGTTGATCAGGATGTCCGAGGCGTCGGCGATCTCGTCCAGGGCGCCGATGACCTGGGGCTGGGTCGGACGGGTGTCGGGTTCGTCCACCTCGTAGCAGGCGTCGACGCGCTGCTCCCAGCGTTCCTTGTCCTCGGTGTACTCGGTGGCGTAGGTGCCGGCGACCCGGTACGCGTGCAGCCGGAGGGCGTCGGTGAGCTCCTGCAGGCCGCTGCGGGCGTCCGCGACGAGGGGCTGCCCGGCGAGCTTGTGACCGTCGAAGGGCGCGATGTTGAGGTTGAGGAAGCGGACGTCCGGGTTGCCGAACAGCGTGCCGGAGGCGGTGGTGAAGTCGGTGTAGCGGGTGCCGACGCCGATCACCAGGTCGGCGGTGCGGGCGAGTTCGTCGGCGGTGGCGGTGCCGGTGTGGCCGACGCCGCCGACGTCCTGGGGGTGGTCGTGACGCAGTGAGCCCTTGCCCGCCTGGGTGGAGGCGACCGGGATGCCGGTCGTCCCGGCGAACTCGGCGAGCGCCTCCTCGGCGCGGCTGTGGTGGACGCCGCCGCCCGCGATGACCAGGGGCCTCTTCGCCGAGCGGATGATCCGTACCGCCTCGGCCAGTTCCGTCGGGTCGGCGCCGGGCCGCCGTACGGTCCAGGTGCGCTCGGCGAAGAACGCCTCCGGCCAGTCGTACGCCTCGGCCTGTACGTCCTGGGGCAGCGCGAGGGTGACGGCGCCGGTCTCGACGGGGTCGGTGAGGACGCGCATCGCGTTCAGCGCGGAGGGGATCAGGGCTTCGGGCCGGGTGATCCGGTCGAAGTACTTCGACACCGGGCGCAGGCAGTCGTTGACCGACACGTCGCCCGCGTACGGCACTTCGAGCTGCTGCAGGACCGGGTCGGCGGGCCGGGTCGCGAAGATGTCACCGGGCAGGAGCAGCACCGGCAGGTGGTTGATGGTCGCGAGGGCGGCGCCGGTGACGAGGTTGGTGGCGCCCGGGCCGATGGAGGTCGTGACCGCCTGGGTGGACAGCCGGTTGGACTGCCGGGCGTAGCCGACCGCCGCGTGCACCATGGCCTGTTCGTTGCGGCCCTGGTGGTACGGCATCTCGGCGGCGTGTTCGAGGAGGGCCTGGCCGATGCCGGCGACGTTGCCGTGGCCGAAGATGCCCCAGGTGGCGCCGATGAGCCGCTGCCGGACGCCGTCGCGTTCGGTGTACTGGGCCGCCAGGAAGCGCACGAGCGCCTGTGCGACCGTCAGCCTCGTCGTCGAGGTCATCGGTGTCCCTCCCTCTGGGTGGTCACGGATACGCGGCGCCCGCACCGGGCGTTGACGGGGCGGGGCCGTGCGGGCCTCACCCTTGGGACCTCCGGCGCGGGGCCGTAGCGGGCGGGGAGTTGTCGCTCGCACTTCGCTCCTGCCAAAGCAAAGCGGCTTCCCGCGCCGGAGGCGATCTGGGCCCGGGACCTGCCCGGGCGAGGGAACTGCCGGACTTCCGCGCCGCCGCCCGGAAGAGGGAGCCCTCGGTCTTGCGTGCCGTCGGCCGTGGTGAAGGCGGGGGTGGTCATGACGGCCCTCACAGCAGTCCGACGGCGGTGTCCACTGCGCCGGCCACGTCGCCGTCCGCCGGGTACAGCAGCGAGCGGCCGACCACCAGCCCGCGCACGGTGGGCAGTCGCAGGGCGCCGCGCCACTTCTCGTACGCCCCGGCCTGCTCCTCGGCGGAGCCCCCGACCTCCCCGCCCAGCAGTACGGCGGGCAGGGTGGAGGTCGCCATGACCTCGGCCATGTCGTCGGGGTTCTCGGTGACCGGCACCTTCAGCCAGGTGTAGGCGGAACTGCCGCCCAGGCCCGAGGCGATGGCGATCGACTTGGTGACGGCCTCGGCGGAGAGGTCGTTCCTGACCTTGCCCTCCGGGGTGCGGTGGCTGAGAAACGGCTCGACGAAGACGGGGAGGCGGCGCGCGGCCATGTCGTCGATCGCGCGGGCGGTGGACTCCAGCGTGGTGAGGGAGCCCGGGTCGTCGTAGTCGATGCGCAGGAGCAGCTTGCCCGCGTCGAAGCCCAGGCGCTCGATGTCCTCGGGGCGGTGGCCGGTGAAGCGGTCGTCGAGTTCGAAGCGCGCGCCCTGGAGGCCGCCGCGGTTCATCGAGCCGAGGACGACCTTGTCGTCCAGGGCGCCCAGCAGGAGCAGGTCGTCGAGGATGTCGGCGGTGGCGAGGACGCCGTCGACGCCCGGGCGGGACAGGGCCAGGCAGAGGCGTTCGAGGAGGTCGGCGCGGTTGGCCATGGCCATGCTGCGGCCGCCGGCTGCGAGGGCACCGCGGGCCGGGTGGTCGGCCGCGATGATCATCAGGCGGCCGCTCGTGTTCAGCAGCGGCCGCCGGATGCGACGGGCGGCGGCCTCGGCGATCGCCTCCGGGCGGTGGCTGCGCAGGTCGACGAGCTCGGAGATGTCGACGGTCACCGGACGGCCCCCGCGGTGACGGCCGCCTCGATCTCGTCCGGGGTGGGCATGGCGGAGGAGCACTCCAGACGGGAGGCGACGATGGCGCCGGCGGCGTTGGCGTGCCGCATGGTCTTCTCCAGGTCCCATCCGGCCAGCAGGCCGTGGACGAGGGAGCCGCCGAAGGCGTCGCCGGCGCCGAGGCCGTTGAGGACGTTCACCGGCAGCGGCGGGACCTCGGCGCTCTCGCCGTCGCGGTGCACGGCGAGGACGCCCTTGGGTCCCTGCTTGACGACGGCGAGTTCGACGCCCGCGTCGAGGAGGGCACGGGCTGCGGCGTGGGGTTCGCGCACGCCCGTGGCGACCTCCACCTCGTCGAGGTTGCCGACGGCGACGGTGGTGTGCCGCAGGGCCTCCGCGTAGAAGGGGCGGGCCGCGTCGGGGTCGGTCCAGAACATCGGGCGCCAGTCCAGGTCGAAGACCGTCGTGCCGGACTTGGCGCGGTGGGCGAGGGCCGCGAGGGTCGCCGTACGGCTGGGCTCCTCGCTCAGGCCCGTGCCCGTGACCCAGAAGACCCGGGCGTCCCGGACCGCGTCGAGGTCGAGCTCGTGGGCGTCGATCTCCAGGTCGGGGGCCTTGGGGCGGCGGTAGAAGTACAGCGGGAAGTCGTCCGGCGGGAAGACCTCGCAGAAGGTGACCGGGGTGGGCAGGCCGGGGACCGGGGTGACCCAGCGGTCGTCCACGCCGAAGTCCTTCAGGGCCTGGTGGAGATAGGTGCCGAAGGGGTCGTCGCCGGTGCGGGTGATCACCGCCGTCCGCCGCCCCAGACGGGCCGCCGCGACCGCGACGTTGCTCGCCGAACCCCCGAGGAACTTGCCGAAGGACGTGACCTGCGGCAGCGGGACACCGGTCTGGAGCGGATACAGATCCACTCCGATCCGCCCCATGGTGATCAGGTCGTACGTCATCGGTGTCCCCTCGATGCTCGGCTCTCCCCGGTTTTGTAGCCCCCTCTCGACGCCCTGTCAATGTTTTGTCCGGACATTCGGACCAGATCATGACAGCGCTTTCCACATGTCGGCGCCCCGTCCACGCGCGCGTCCTCGGTTCCGAGTCTTCAGCCCCCCGTCCCGGCCCGCCTCTCCGGCCGATCGGCGGCCGGACCCGAGTGTGGCGTCAAGGAACCCCGCCGCCGCACCGGCACGCGTCTTTGCCCCGGCTGTGTCACAAACGCCCCTCCCGTGTCACACATGTCGCGCGTACGCGGGTCTTCTGTCACACCCGGCGCACAGGCCCTGCCCGCTCTCGGGGGGCGTCGTTGACCGGACACAGGCTTGTTGATCGCCAGCGCAGCGCCCGGCTCCCCCGGACGGCCGTCCACGGCCGCCCCCGTGGTGCGCGCGGGGAGGTGCACGTCATGACCGACCGAAGACTGTGGTCCTACAAGGAGATCGCGGCGCACATCCGGGTGCAGCCGGACACCGTGCGGTCCTATCGAAAGCACGGGCTTTTGCCCCCGCCCGACCGTGTGGTGAGCGGCAAGCCCTACTGGTACGCCGACACCGTCCGGGCCTGGGTCGCCTCCAGGCCCGGCAACCGCGGCCGAGGAACCGACTGACCCGATCCCTGCGCCCCGTGCCCCACGCTCCCGTGGGGCACGGCGGTTCGCCGGCGCGTCAGCTCCACGGCTCGATGACCGTCGCCCCCGCTCCCGGCGCCGTCCCCATCGCCGCCAGCGCGGAGGGGACGTCCTCCAGCGTGATGGCCGACGTCACCAGCAGGTCGGGGCGCAGCACGCCGCTGCGGACCAGTTCCAGCATCGGCGGGTAGCTGTCCGCGGCCATGCCGTGGCTGCCGAGGAGTTCGAGTTCCAGGGCGATCGCGCGGGCCATCGGCACGGGTGTCGTGCCGTCCGGCGAGGGCAGCAGGCCGACCTGGACGTGCCGACCGCGGCGGCGCAGGCCGTTCACGGAGGCGGCGCAGGTGCCGGGTGAGCCGAGGGCGTCGAGGGAGAGGTGGGCACCGCCGCCGGTGAGGTCACGGACGGCCGCCGCGGTGTCCGGCACGGACGTGGCGTCCAGGCACTGCGCGGCCCCGAACTCCCGCGCCAGGTCCAGGGCCCGGGCCGACACGTCGACGGCCACCACCCGCGCACCCGAGGCGGCGGCGATCATCACGGCGGAGAGCCCGACCCCACCGCAGCCGTGCACCACCACCCACTCCCCTGCCGCAAGACGCCCCTGCTGCACCACCGCCCGGTACGCCGTGGCGAATCGGCAGCCGAGCGAGGCCGCCGTCGCGAAGGACAACTCCCCGGGCAGCGCCACGAGGTTCACGTCGGCGTGGTCCAGCGCCACGTACTGGGCGAAGGATCCCCAGTGGGTGAAGCCGGGCTGGGTTTGGCGCTCGCACACCTGGTGGTCGCCGGCCGCGCAGGACGGGCAGGTGCCGCAGGCGCAGATGAACGGCACGGTGACCCGGTCGCCGGGCCGCCATCCGGTCACCCGGGCGCCTACGGCCTCGACGACCCCGGCCAGTTCGTGCCCAGGCACGTGCGGCAGGGCGATGTCCGGGTCGTGGCCCTGCCAGCCGTGCCAGTCGCTGCGGCACAGACCGGTGGCCTCGACTCGCACCACCACGCCGTGCTCCGCGGGCACCGGCTCCGCGACCTCCCGCACCTCGGCCGTCTCCCCGTACCGCTCGAACACCACGGCCCGCATGGACCCACCCGCCTTCCGTTCCTGTCCGGGACCGCCGACCGCCCTCGCGCCCCGGTCGGTCGCGCCCTGGTCACCGATCGCCCCGGTCGGGTGCTTCGGTCGGTCGCGCCCGCTCCGGTCGCCGGCGCCCGGTCGGGCGCGCCCTCGGGGGAACGCTAACCCCGGGCCCCGGCCTTGTCCCGGGCCGGCTCCTGCTCCCCCGCCCGTTCCCGCTGCCGCGCCCGTTCCCGCTCCCCCGCCGGGGCCGGCTCTCCCTCCGTCAGGCCGAAGCGTGCGTGGAAGCGGCGCAGGGGGGCCGGGGCCCACCAGGTGACGCGGCCCGTGAGGCGCATGACCGCGGGGACCAGGAGGCTGCGGACGATCATGGCGTCCACCAGGACCGCCAAGGCGATGCCCAGGCCCAGCATCTTGGTGTTGGTCACCCGCGAGGTGCCTATCGCGACCATGACCACGGCCAGGATGACCGCCGCAGCCGAGATCAGCCCGCCGGTGCGCTGGAGGCCGTGGCGGACGGCCCGGTCGTGGTCGCCGGTGTGGTCGTACTCCTCCTTGATGCGGGAGAGAAGGAACACTCCGTAGTCCATGGACAGGCCGAAGGCCACGCAGAACATCAGGACCGGCAGGGTCGTCTCGATGGATCCGGGGCTGGTGAAGCCGAGCAGGCCGGAGAGGTGACCGTCCTGGAAGACCCAGACGACCGCACCGAACATGGCCGTCAGACTGAGCGCGTTCAGCACGACCGCCTGGATCGGAATCAGCACGCTGCCCGTGAGGAGGAAGACCAGGAGCAGGGTGACGATCGTGATGAAGACGGCCGCCAGGGGCAGGCGCTCCCCTATGGCGTCCTTGGAGTCGACCAGGACGGCCGCGGTACCGGTCACCTTTGTGTCGAAGGAGGCCCGGACCTCGCGCAGTTCGCCGACGAGACGCTGCGCCGGATCACCGACCGCCTCCCCCTTCGGCAGCACCGTGAAGTACGCGGAGTCGCCCTTCACCAGCGGCCCGTCCACCCGCACGACATCGGGGAGCCGGGCGATCCGCTCCTTGTAGGCGCCGTACTCCGCCTCGCCGGCACGGCCCTCGGCCAGCACCTCGAGGCCACCGCCGGGGCTGCCCGGGAAGCCCTCGCGAAGGTGCTGCTGCACGACATGGGACTCGGAGGCCGAGGGCAGCTGACGGTCGTCCGCGGTGCCGAACCTCACGCCCAGGAAGGGCAGTCCGAGCAGGACGAGGACGGCTGTGGTGCCCAGCGCGAAGAACGGGGCGCGGCGCATGACGAGGGTCGCCGTGCGCGCCCAGGCCCTGCCCTGTTCCTCGGCCGGCTTCGGCCGGTGGCCCCGCCGGAACACGCGGCGCAGATCCCAGGAGTCGACCCGGTGCCCGAGCAGCACCAGCGCGGCCGGGAGCAGGATCAGCGCGGCCGCGGCGGCCAGCAGGACGACGGCGATCCCGGCGTAGGCGAAGGAGCGCAGGAAGTACTGCGGGAAGACCAGCATCGCGGCCAGGGACACCGCGACCGTGAGGGCGGAGAACAGCACGGTGCGGCCCGCGGTGCGCAGGGTGGTGCCGATCGCCGTGACCGGTTCGGCGCCCGTGGACAGTTCCTCGCGGAAGCGGCGGACGATGAACAGGGCGTAGTCGATGGCGAGGCCGAGTCCGAGGGCCGTGGTCAGGTTGATCGCGAACACGGACACGTCGGTGAGTTCGGTGAGGCCGCGCAGGATCGCGTTGGTGCCGAGGATGGCGACGATGCCGATACCGAGCGGCAGCAGGGCCGCGACGGCGCTGCCGAAGACCATCACCAGCAGGACGAGCGTGATCGGCAGGGCGATGAGCTCGGCCCGGGTCAGGTCCTCCTGGATGATCGTCTGCATCTCGTGCCGAACGGCGACCGGGCCGCCGACCGTGACCTCCGCCGGGCCGTGCACGCCGCGGTAGTGGGGCGCGATGCGCTCCAGGGTCTCGCCGGCGGTCTTCTCGTCGCCGGTGATGCGGGCGGCGATCAGTGCCTCGTGACCGTCGTTGGAGCGCAGGGCCGGGGCGCCGGACCGCCAGTAGGAGCCGATGCCGGTGACGCCGGGCTCGCCCGCCAGCCGCTCGGTGAGCCGCTCGGCCTCGGCGGCGACGGCCGGGTCGTCGACCGATGCGCCGCCCGCGTCGAGCAGGAGCAGGAAATTGGGCTGGGAGCCGGGGAACTCGCGCTCCAGGGCCTTGGTCGCGTAGGTGGACTCGGCGGCCGGGTCCTCCCAGCCACCGGCGCCGAGCCGGTCGGCGACGCCGCTGCCGGCCAGGACCGCGAGCACGGTGAGCACCAGCGCCACCAGCAGCGACAGCCTGGGGCGGGCGGTGACGAAACGGGTCCAGCCCCGGACGCGCGGTGGTGTGTTGACTTCGGTCATCGTGCGGTGTCCCCTTCACCGAGACCCGTGTCCAGGCGCAGCCTGACAGCATGGAGCTGCCAAGAACCGGCAAACACGAGAGATCGCTCGCATTTTCTGGGTCCAGAATGCGAGTGACCGCTCGCGTTTGTCAATCACGTGATCAGACCTGGGGATAACGCGTGCCCGAGAAGCCCGAGAAAGCCGGAACCGAGACGACGGCCGGAACCGAGACGGCAGCCGCGACGGCCGAGGAACGGCCGCGCCGTCGGCAGGCCCGCGGCGAGCGCCGCATCACCCAGCTGCTCGAGGCCGCCGCCGCGGTCTTCTCCACGACGGGCTACACGGCCGCCAGCACCAACGCCATCGCCCGCGAGGCAGGCGTCTCACCGGGCACGCTGTACCAGTTCTTCCCGAACAAGGAAGCGATCGCGATCGAGCTGGGCAGCCGGCTCATGCACGAGATGCGGCAGTCGTACGACGAGGTACTGACCCCCGCCGACCCCGCGGCGACCTCGCTCGAGGAGGTCATCACCGGGGCCGTCGACCGCTTCATCGAGTTCAACGGCCGCCACCCGGCCTTCTTCGCACTGATGCACGGGCCCGACATCCCGGGGCGCATCGCCGAGGAGCACGACGCTCTGCACACCACGCTGGTCGCCCGGGTCGAAACGCTCGTCGCGCCGTTCGTGCCCGACGCGCCCGCCCCGGCCGTCACCCGCACCGCCCGGATGTGCGTCGGCATCTACAAGGCCGGCCTGGAGCTGATCCTGGCCCACGAGGGCGCCGAGCGGGAGGCGTACATCCAGGAGCTGAAAGAGGCCCTCCTGCGCTACCTGCGCCCACTGACGGGGGCGTCGTGCGTTGATACCCCCTAGGGGTACAGTTGACGGTGCGGATCCCCCAGCGGACCCCACAGCCCCACCTGCCTCTGCGAGGAGTAACGACATGACCGCCCAGACCGACACCACGGGCCCCGTCACCACCGTCTTCAAGGTGAGCGGCATGAGCTGCGGACACTGCGAGGGAGCGGTCTCCGGCGAGATCTCCCAGATCTCCGGCGTGAGCTCGGTGACGGCCGTCGCCAAGACCGGCGAGGTCACGGTGGTCTCCGCGACCCCGATCGACGACGAGGCCGTGCGCGCCGCCGTCGACGAGGCCGGCTTCGAACTGGCCGGCCGGGCCTGAGCCCCTGAAGTCCCGCGGCCGGCAGGCCTGAGACGCGCCGACCCTGGCACTCGTACCCGTGTACGGGCCGTACGCCGCCACCCCGGCCCGTACGGCCCGTTCCGTTTCCGGGCGCCCCGCATCTCCAGGAGTGAGGACATGACCAGCACCACCGCCAAGGCGCCGACCGGCCGGGAGCCCGCGCTCGCCGAGGTCGAGCTGCTCATCGGCGGGATGACCTGCGCCTCCTGTGCGGCCCGCGTCGAGAAGAAGCTCAACCGCATGGACGGCGTCACGGCCACGGTCAACTACGCGACGGAGAAGGCACGGATCGCCTTCCCCGAGGGCACCGAGGTCGCCGACCTCATCGCCACCGTGGTGAAGACCGGCTACACCGCCGAGGAGCCCGCACCCCGGCGGGAGGAGACCCCCGACGCCGAGGTGGACCCCGAGCTCTCGGCCCTCCGGCGGCGCCTCACCGTCTCCGCCGCCCTCGCCCTGCCCGTCATCCTGCTGGCGATGGTCCCGGCCCTGCAGTTCGACAACTGGCAGTGGCTCTCGCTCACCCTCGCCGCACCGGTCGTCGTCTGGGGCGGACTCCCCTTCCACCGGGCCGCCTGGACGAACGCCCGGCACGGCGCCGCCACCATGGACACACTGGTCTCCCTGGGCACCCTCGCCGCGTTCGGCTGGTCCCTGTGGGCGCTGTTCCTCGGCGACGCGGGCATGCCGGGCATGCGCCACCCGTTCGAGTTCACGGTCTCGCGCGGGGACGGCGCCTCCGCCATCTACCTGGAGGTCGCCTCCGGCGTCACCGCCTTCATCCTGCTGGGCCGCTGGCTGGAGGCCCGTTCCAAGCGCCGCGCCGGAGCCGCGCTGAGGGCGCTGATGGAACTGGGCGCCAAGGACGTCGCCGTACTGCGGGACGGGCGCGAGGTGCGGATCCCGGCGCAGCGGCTGACCGTCGGCGACCGGTTCGTCGTACGGCCCGGGGAGAAGATCGCCACCGACGGCACGGTCGTCGAGGGAACCTCCGCGGTGGACGCCTCGATGCTGACCGGCGAGTCCGTTCCGGTGGACGTGGCGGCCGGGGACACGGTCACCGGAGCGACGGTCAACGCGGGCGGCAGGCTGGTCGTCGAGGCCACCCGGGTCGGCGCCGACACCCGGCTGGCGCGGATGGCGAAGCTGGTGGAGGACGCGCAGAACGGCAAGGCCGAGGTGCAGCGGCTCGCCGACCGGGTCGCCGGGATCTTCGTGCCGGTGGTGCTGCTGATCGCCGTCGCGACGGCCGGCGCCTGGCTCGGGCTGACCGGGGACGGCGTCGCCGCGTTCACGGCCGCCGTCGCGGTCCTGATCATCGCCTGTCCGTGCGCGCTGGGCCTGGCCACCCCGACCGCGCTGATGGTCGGCACGGGCCGGGGCGCGCAGCTCGGCATCCTCATCAAGGGCCCGGAGGTCCTGGAGTCCACGCGCCGGGTGGACACCGTCGTGCTGGACAAGACCGGCACGGTCACGACCGGCCGGATGACCCTCCAGGAGGTGCACGTGGCCGAGGGCGCGGACGAGAAGGAGGCGCTGCGGCTCGCGGGCGCCGTCGAGCACGCCTCCGAGCATCCGGTCGCGCGGGCCATCGCGCGGGGCGCCGAGGAGAGCGCCGGGCCGCTCCCGGACGTCGAGGGGTTCGAGAACGTCCCCGGGCGGGGCGCACGCGGGCGCGTGGAGGGACGCGACGTCGCCGTCGGGCGGCTCTTCGACGACGTCCCGCCGGAGCTGGCCCGCGCGCGGGACGAGGCCGAGCGGGCCGGGCGTACGGCCGTCCTGGCCGGCTGGGACGGGACGGCACGGGCCGTGCTGGCCGTGGCGGACGCGGTCAAGGACACCAGCGCCGAAGCCGTGCGGGAACTGCGCGCACTGGGGCTCACACCGGTGCTCCTGACGGGGGACAACCGGACGGTGGCCGCGACGGTGGCCGCGGCCGTGGGGATCGAGCAGGTGGTGGCCGAGGTCCTGCCCGAGGACAAGGTCGCCGCGGTACGGCGGCTGCAGGCCGAGGGGCGGGTCGTCGCCATGGTGGGCGACGGCGTCAACGACGCGGCCGCGCTCGCCGCCGCCGATCTGGGTCTGGCGATGGGCACCGGCACGGACGCGGCGATCGAGGCAGGTGATCTGACGCTGGTCCGCGGCGATCTGAGGGTGGCGGCGGACGCGATCCGGCTGTCCCGCCGGACCCTGGCCACGATCAAGGGCAACCTGGTGTGGGCGTTCGGCTACAACGTGGCCGCGCTGCCGCTGGCCGCCGCGGGTCTGCTGAACCCGATGATCGCGGGGGCCGCGATGGCCTTCTCGTCGGTCTTCGTCGTCACGAACAGTCTGCGGCTGCGGACATTTCGGTGAAGTCACCCGAATTCCGACTAAGTTCATGGCGAACGTGATTTGAGCCCCTCTGGAGTCCCGGGCGCGGCTCACATAAGCTCTTCACAAGGCTCGCGCATCTTCCTTACGCTGGAGCCTCGGACGGGATATCCGAGGCTCTTGCGCACCTAACGGACATATGCAAGAGACGCAGATCACAGTGATGTGAACGTAACCATCAGAGGGGTTCGAAGGTCTAAGTTGACGATGTCGGGGAGCGTCTTGGGGGGCGTCACCTGGCAGCTGGGGATGTCTTGGGGGACTTCCTCAGGTGGGGGTGCCTCCCTGCTCGAACGGAGTTGAGAGCTTGGGGGAGCGTTGCCGGGGCACGTACACCGGGAAGCTTTGAGCGGCCCTCCCGGGCGTGCGCTGTCCCGGCAGATCGCACCTCACAGAAGTACGGCGAGTTCTGCTCGTTCTGCTCAACAGCGATTCAGGCGCTGTCCTCACAGACGCCCGGCCGGATCCCGTGGGGGGAATCCGAACCGGGACTGGGAAGGCGCCCTGGTCGTCGGCCCGTGGGGGGACCGACGCCGGGGCGCCTTCTTCATTGCATAAGAAATCCCGTGAGAGATCACACGACAGCACACGCCGTTCCTCGCCCGCGCCCGCCTTCTCTCACCCGACCCCGCCCAGCCCGTCCCACGCAAAAGCCCCCGCACCCGGCAAGCGGATACGGGGACCTGACGCGCTACTGCTCCTGCGCTCAGCGCTCCTCGACGGGGACGAAGTCGCGCTCGACCACGCCCGTGTAGATCTGGCGCGGGCGGCCGATGCGGGAGCCCGGCTCCTTGATCATCTCGTGCCACTGGGCGATCCAGCCCGGCAGCCGGCCGAGGGCGAACAGGACCGTGAACATCTCGGTCGGGAAGCCCATGGCCCGGTAGATCAGACCCGTGTAGAAGTCGACGTTCGGGTAGAGGCTGCGCTGGACGAAGTAGTCGTCGGAGAGCGCGTGCTCCTCCAGCTTCAGCGCGATGTCCAGCAGCTCGTCGGACTTGCCGAGAGCGGACAGCACGTCGTGCGCGGCGGCCTTGATGATCTTGGCGCGCGGGTCGAAGTTCTTGTAGACCCGGTGGCCGAAGCCCATCAGGCGGACGCCGTCCTCCTTGTTCTTCACCTTGCGGATGAAGGTGTCGACGTCGCCGCCGGAGTCGCGGATGCCCTCCAGCATCTCCAGCACGGACTGGTTGGCGCCGCCGTGCAGCGGACCCCACAGCGCGTTGATGCCGGCGGAGATCGAGGCGAACATGTTCGCCTGCGAGGAGCCGACGAGGCGCACCGTGGAGGTCGAACAGTTCTGCTCGTGGTCCGCGTGCAGGATCAGCAGCTTGTCGAGCGCGGAGACCACGGTCGGGTCCAGCTCGTACTCCTGCGCCGGGACCGAGAAGGTCATGCGGAGGAAGTTCTCGACGTAGCCGAGGTCGTTGCGCGGGTAGACGAACGGGTGACCGATCGACTTCTTGTACGCGTACGCGGCGATCGTCGGAAGCTTGGCGAGCAGGCGGATCGTGGAGAGGTTGCGCTGGCGCTCGTCGAACGGGTTGTGGCTGTCCTGGTAGAACGTGGACAGCGCCGAGACGACCGAGGAGAGCATCGCCATCGGGTGGGCGTCGCGCGGGAAGCCCTTGTAGAAGTTCTTGACGTCCTCGTGCAGCAGGGTGTGCTGCGTGATGTCGTTCTTGAACACCGAGAGCTCGTCGACGGTCGGCAGCTCGCCGTTGATCAGCAGGTAGGCGACCTCCAGGAAGGTGGAGCGCTCGGCCAGCTGCTCGATCGGGTAGCCGCGGTACCGCAGGATGCCCGCTTCGCCGTCGAGGTAGGTGATGGCGGATTTATAGGCGGCGGTGTTGCCGTAGCCGCTGTCCAGGGTGACCAGACCGGTCTGGGCGCGGAGCTTCCCGATGTCGAAGCCCTTGTCGCCGACGGTGCTGTCGATCACCGGGTAGGTGTACTCGCCATCGCCGTACCGCACTACTACAGAGTTGTCGCTCACGTCATCCCTCACCGACGTTGTGCCTCTTCTTCGAGGTTGCCCTGACTGTCTCTACCATCCCCCACTTGGCTCAGGAGAGTGCACTCGGGGTCGACCATCGGGCCTATTGACGGCACTGAGTGCCGCCAACTTGCTCATCCTGCCCCCTGTGTTCCCCTTCCGGAAGTGTCTTGTGACCTTCACGACTCATTTGATCGATCATTTTTTGCGGAACCGAGCCGGAAGTCGAGTGCCGTGCACCGCCGGCCTGCCGAAACGGTGCGCACCGCCTGGCCGATCGCCTTGCGCGAACCGACGAGGACGACCAGCTGCCTGGCCCGGGTGACCGCCGTGTAGAGCAGGTTCCGCTGGAGCATCATCCAGGCGCCCGTGGTGACCGGGATGACGACCGCCGGGTACTCACTGCCCTGGGAGCGGTGGATCGTCACGGCGTACGCGTGGGCCAGCTCGTCGAGCTCGTCGAACTCGTACGGCACCTCCTCGTCCTCGTCGGTGAGCACCGTCAGGCGCTGGTCGACCGGGTCGAGCGAGGTGACCACCCCGACGGTGCCGTTGAAGACACCGTTCTCGCCCTTCTCGTAATTGTTGCGAATCTGGGTGACCTTGTCGCCGACACGGAACACCCGTCCGCCGAACCTCTTCTCGGGCAGGTCGGGGCGGCCCGGGGTGACGGCCTGCTGGAGCAGGCCGTTCAGGGCGCCCGCGCCGGCCGGGCCGCGGTGCATCGGGGCGAGGACCTGGACGTCCCGGCGCGGATCCAGGCCGAACTTGGCCGGAATGCGGCGGGCGGCCACGTCGACGGTGAGGCGGCCGGCCTCCTCGGTGTCGTCCTCGACGAAGAGGAAGAAGTCCTTCATGCCGTCCGTGAGCGGGTGTTGGCCGGCGTTGATCCGGTGGGCGTTGGTCACCACACCGGACTGCTGGGCCTGCCGGAACACGCGGGTGAGCCGGACCGCGGGGATCGGGCCGCCGTCGGCCAGGAGGTCCCTCAGGACCTCGCCCGCGCCGACGCTCGGCAGCTGGTCGACGTCCCCGACGAACAGCAGGTGTGCCCCCGGCGGGACGGCCTTGACGAGCTTGTTGGCCAGGAGCAGGTCGAGCATGGACGCCTCGTCGACGACCACCAGGTCGGCGTCCAGCGGGCGGTCCCGGTCGTAGGCCGCGTCACCGCCGGGCTTGAGCTCCAGCAGGCGGTGCACGGTGGAGGCCTCGGCGCCGGTGAGCTCGGCCAGGCGTTTGGCGGCCCGGCCGGTCGGGGCGGCGAGCACGACCTTGGCCTTCCTGGCGCGGGCCAGCTCCACGATCGAGCGGACCGTGAAGGACTTGCCGCAGCCCGGGCCGCCGGTGAGCACGGCGACCTTCTCCGTCAGCGCCAGCCGGACCGCGGCCTCCTGCTCGGGAGCGAGATCGGTGCCCGTACGCCCCTTCAGCCAGCTCAGCGCCTTGTCCCAGGCCACGGTCCGGAAGCCCGGCATCCGGTCCTCGCCGGTGCGCAGGAGGCGCAGCAGCTGGGCGGACAGGGAGAGTTCGGCGCGGTGGAAGGGGACGAGGTAGATCGCGGTGACGGGCTCGCCGCCGTCCGGGCCGGGCACCTTCTCCCGTACGACGCCGGGGTCCTCGCCGTCCTGCAGGGGCTCGGCCAGCTCGGCCAGGCACTCGATGACCAGGCCCGTGTCGACCTGGAGGAGCTTCACGGCGTCCTTGATCAGCTGCTCCTCCGGGAGGAAGCAGTGGCCCTGGTCGGTGGACTGGGACAGGGCGTACTGCAGGCCCGCCTTGACGCGCTCCGGGCTGTCGTGCGGGATCCCGACCGACTGGGCGATCCTGTCGGCCGTGAGGAAACCGATGCCCCAGACGTCGGAGGCGAGCCGGTACGGCTGGTTCTTCACGACCGAGATGGAGGCGTCGCCGTACTTCTTGTAGATGCGCACGGCGATGGAGGTGGACACCTCGACGGTCTGGAGGAAGAGCATGACCTCCTTGATGGCCTTCTGCTCCTCCCAGGCGTCGGCGATCTTCTTCGTCCGCTTGGGGCCGAGGCCGGGGACCTCGATGAGGCGCTTGGGCTCCTCCTCGATGATCTGGAGGGTGTCCATGCCGAAGTGCTGGGTGATGCGGTCGGCGAAGACCGGGCCGATGCCCTTGACCAGGCCGGAGCCCAGGTAGCGGCGGATGCCCTGGACGGTGGCGGGCAGGACGGTCGTGTAGTTCTCCACGTGGAACTGCTTGCCGTACTGGGGGTGGGAGCCCCAGCGGCCCTCCATGCGCAGGGATTCGCCGACCTGCGCGCCGAGCAGGGCGCCGACGACCGTGAGGAGGTCGCCGGCGCCTCTTCCGGTGTCGACCCGGGCGACCGTGTAGCCGTTCTCCTCGTTGGCGTACGTGATGCGCTCGAGTACGCCCTCCAGCGTGGCCAGTCGCCGCTCGCCCGTCTGGGCGGCCCCCGCCTGATCGGTCATGATCCGACCGTACCGCCCGGGTACGACAGTGCGGTGGTGCCGGACTTCCGGAGCGGCCCTTCGCACAGAGCGACCGATCAGTATGCGGTCGGGGGTTCACCTTTCACGATGAATCCACAAGAGAGCCGGAAACTTTACAGTTCAAGCATCCGGGCCGACCTTTTTATGATGCCGTCGCATGGAAGAATTCAGGGGTCCATGAAAAAGGGGCGGACTCGATTCCGGAGCGACCGTGGTACCGATGCGTCCCCCAGGGCGGAACGCCCCCGGGCGCGCGTACAGGGCGGGCACCCTCCTCGTCGGCCTGTGCGCCGTCAGCACGTTGGCCCTCCTGGTGACGGCTCCGATGTCCGGGCACCGCGCGGTCGTTGCCCCGGGGACTTCCGCGCCGAACGGGAGCACACCCGGCCCTCCCCCGTCGAACAGGGCACCGCTGCCGGAATTCCCGCCCCTCCCCCGTCCGGGGCCGAGTTGATTCTCCTCGGCCCTCTCCTTTCCGCGGCTCGCCCGATCAATGACGCTGAACGACGCCGGACGATGAACAACGAACGACGAACGACGACGAGGAACGATGTCACCTCAGGCCCAGAGCGTCGCTCTGTGGATCATGTCCCTGGCCATCAACATCACGGCGGCGTGCGCGGGGATCGTCTGGGGCTGGGAAGCCTTCGCGCAGTTCCTGCTGCCGGCTTTCGGGTCGGTGGTGGGGGCGTCGATGGTGAGCTACAGCCTGCGGCGGTGACGGCTTTGACCGGAAGCCCTGCGTGCGTCGAGACGGACGAAAGTCGATTGCCGCCCCGCGAGCCCGGCGAGTAGGGTCCCCCGGCATGCCCCCGACCCTGCGCACCCCGCGCCTTCTGCTCGACGCCTACGGCCCGGACGACGAGGAGGGATTCGTCGCTCTGTTCCAGGACACGAGGGTGTCCCGGTGGATGGGTGACGGGCCTGCTGCCGAGGCGGAGGACCGGGCGCTGTTCGGGCGGATCTTCAGCAAGGTGTACGCGCGGGACCTGTTCGACGTGTGGGCGGTCCGGCGCGGGGGGCTCCTGGTCGGGCGCGACCATGCGGTGCGCACTCGCTGACGAACGCGTACGGTGACCTTCCGCGTCGAGCAGGCCGATGCGGAGGCCGCGACGGCGAGGGAGACCGAGGCTCCCTCGCCGTGCCCGCAACCGCCGGGCAGGGGCGCCGGGCGCCCCCACCACTTCGGCTGCACAGCGCTTCAGCAGGTCAGGGGGCTGACCCTGGCCGCAGGACACCCCTGGTCTCTTCCCGCTCGCCCGCCGCCGTGCCCTCTTCGCACCGGGTCTCCTGCATCTGCACGACCTGGGACCCGAACAGCACAGTCCAGACGATGTCCTCAAGACCATGTCTCTGCACGCGGGTGGTCTGGCACGAAGAAGTCTGGCCCGGGTCACGGTCGGGTAGCGCGACGGGCTGGGCGGCGACGGGGGCGGCGGAGGCCAGGGCTGCCGCGAGGACGATGACGGTCGCGCCGGCCGAGTGCGCGAGTGAACGGTGCACGGAGTGCAGTCGGGTAGTTTTCATGATCATAGGCTGCGTGCACAAGCACCCGGGAGAAAGGCCGGCAGCCCCGAAGACGGGCCAAGTCAACCCGATCGCGCGACGCGCTACGGCGATCGAGCGAGGGTGCGTCGGCAAGGGCGGCGCCAGAGCGTGGCGGTGACATCGTGCGATGCGCTGGGGCGATCGAGCGAGCGTGCGTCGGCAAGCCGGCGTCGGAGCGTGCCGGTGACCTCTGCGACTCGGGTAGGCCGTCCGGCCCTGGGGACATCCGGTATC
Source organism: Streptomyces tibetensis (assembly GCF_040647715.1). Taxonomy (GTDB): domain Bacteria; phylum Actinomycetota; class Actinomycetes; order Streptomycetales; family Streptomycetaceae; genus Streptomyces; species Streptomyces tibetensis_A. The sequence continues at coordinate 706,178 of NZ_JBEZCR010000001.1, forward strand.
CGCACGGCCCTCCCCAGGGGCCGGTTCACGGCCCGCGAGTGGAGGGCTGAGGGGGCAGCATCACGTCTCCGCTGCGGCTGAGCCGCTGCCAGGGCAGTCGGTAGCCGTTGATCGCGGTCAGGCAGGCCTGCACCAGGACCAGGTACATCACCTGGCGGTAGACGATCTGCTGGAGTGGCAGCGCCCACAGCGGCCGGAGTGGTTCGCCGTCGAGGTGGAAGGCGTACGCGGCGCAGACGGCCTGCACGGCCAGCACGCCGGTCCAGGCCAGCGCCGTGGTGAGCGGGTTCCCGAACACCAGGCCGTACAGGGCCAGTATGTCGATCAGCGGGGCGAGCAGCGGGGTGAGGATCTGGAAGACGGCCAGCAGGGGCAGACCGAGACGGCCGAAGCGGCCCGCGGGACCACGCTCGACCAACGCGTGCCGGTGCTTCCACGCCGCCTGCATCGTGCCGTAGCTCCAACGGTAGCGCTGGCGCCGCAGTTGACGCAGCGAGACCGGTGCCTCGGTCCAGGCGAGGGCGTCCGGCACGTAGCGGATCTCCCACCCTGCCCGGTGCAGGGCCATGGTGAGGTCGGTGTCCTCGGCGAGGGTGTCCGCACTCACCATCCCGGCGTCCCGCAGGGCCTCGACGCGAAATGCGCCCACGGCACCGGGAATGGTGGGCATGCAGTGCAGCAGGTCGTACATGCGGCGGTCGAGGTTGAAGCCCATGACGTACTCGATGTGCTGCCACCGGCCGAGCAGGCGCCGACGGTTGCCGACCTTGGCGTTGCCCGCCACGGCTCCGACGCGGGGGTCGGCGAACGGCTGGACGAGACGGCCGACGGTCGACGGGGCGAAGACGGTGTCGGCGTCCAGCATGACGACGAGGTCGTGCGAGGCCCGCAGAACGCCGTTGTTGAGGGCGGACGGTTTGCCGCCGTTGGGCTGCCGGACGACGGTGACGTTCTCCAGAGCCAGGGACTCGGCGAGGTCGGCGGTGCCGTCGTGGGATCCGTCGTCCACGACGATGATCTCGACGGGGTGGTCGCTCGCGGCGAGCGACCGGAGTGTGTTGCGGATGCACAGCTCCTCGTCGTAGGCGGGTACGACGACGCTGACCGGCCGGGTGACGGGCCGGTGGGCGCCGGTGGACCGGCGCCGGTAGCGACGGGCGTGATGGCGGGCCAGCACGAGCAGGACCACGCACCGGGCGAGGACGAGCGAACCGACCACCAGCAGCAGCACGCTGACGGCCGACACCGCCGTCCCCGACACGGTCACAGCGGCCACGAAGACGCGGCCCTGCCACAACTCCGGCGTACCGACGGGGCTGGTGAAACTGTCGGTGCCGACGAGGTCGGCGAGGGTGGTGAAGCGATACCCCTGGGCCTTCAGCCGGGGGATCAGACTGTCGAGGGCTTCGACGGTCTGTGACCGGTCTCCTCCCGCGTCGTGCAGGAGGATGACCCCGCCGGCCGGTGCGTCGGGTATGGCCGCGGCGGCGATGGCCCGGGCGCCCGGCCGCCGCCAGTCGCTGGTGTCCTGGTCGATGAAGGCCAGGACGTAGCCCTTCTCGCCCAGACGCCGGGAGACGGTCCACGCCCGGTTGTCGAGGGCGGAGGTGGTCGAGGAGTAGGGCATCCGCATCAGCGACGTGTTGATGCCCGCGGCCCCGGCGAGGGCGAGTTGGGTCAGCGCCAGCTCACGGTCGACGCTGCTCGCGGACTGGGTGGCCAGGTCCGGGTGGGAGAAGGTGTGCACACCGACCTCGTTGCCGGAACGGACCACGCGACGCAGGACTTCCGGGTGCCGGACGGTCTGCTGACCGGTGACGAAGAAGGTGCCGGGCGTGCCGTAGTGGTCGAGAACGGCCAGTACGCGGGGCGTCCACGTGGGGTCGGGGCCGTCGTCGAAGGTCAGCACGACGGTCTTGGCCGGTGGGTGGTAGGTCCGCAGGTGGTCGTGGGTGGTGTCCACGACCGGGCCGCCGCCGGCGATCACGCGGGGGACGGCGTTGGTGGGGCGCCCGCCGCGGGCTTCCTGGTCACCGGTGAAGCCCCGCGTGGTGTACCCCTCGATCATGAGGACCGAGACGACGAAGGCCAGCAGGACGAGGGGAACGACGATGCGGAACCGGTGCCGCGGCAACAGGGGCGCTCGCGTCCGCCGCGGGCCGGGCGACCTCGGTGGGCGGCCGGGTGACCGGTGAGGGCGCCGCCGCATCAGGAGGCCTCGGCCACCGAGGGGTCGGAGGGCAGGAGGGGGGCCGTGGAGCCGGACGGCGCCACGGGGCCGGCGGCCGGCCCCGGCGGCTGGGAGCCGGACGGCGGCGTCTGCGCCGGAGGCTCGGGGGCCGGTGGGGCGGTGGTCGGCGGAGCGGGCGGGGGCGAGGCGGGGGTGGTGCCCGTGCCGGGCGCGGGGGTGGTGCCCGTGCCGGGCGTGGGAGTTGTGCCCGTGCCGGGGGTGGTGCCCGTGCCGGGCGTGGGAGTGGGGGCAGCGGGATCATTGGGGGCCGCGGGCTGCCCGGACGGGGTTGTTGGTGCTTGCGGTCCTGGTGTGTCAGGGCGGGCCGGTGAGGCGACCGGTGGGCCCCCGGGCACCCCGGGTGGGGCTATGGGAGCGCCGGGTTGGGCGGCTTGCGGAAGGAGCAGGGTGCTCGGGGAGCCGGGGCCCACGCGCCCGGCCGCGGGAAGCTCGCCGGGTGCCTGGGGCGCCCGGCCGGGTGTGCGGGGTCCCGGTGCGGCGGGCCCCGCGATGTCGCCGGGCAGGATGGTCCCCGGGGCGAAGGGAGTTGCTCCCATCATGCTCAGGCCCAGTACCGCCATGTACGTGGCCGCGGCGGTGGCCAGCCCGTAGCCGGTGCGTCGCAGGTACCGGGCACGCCTGCCTGTGGAGTCGACGAACACAGGGGTGCTCTGCTCGCCCGACGACCCTTGCCCTGTATGCCCCTTATTAGCCCGAAGAAGCACCATAAAGTCAGCGTACGCCGCTGCGGTGTCGGAGAGTTGTCCCAGAAACCGGCAAGAATTTCTTACTCCGCCGTGCAACCCTTCCCGTCTCCCGCGGGTCGTACTTGGTGTCAGGACCCTTGGGGGTGGGATCTGGGGGGATCGTGGGGTTCCTGACGGGAGGGGAAAAGCCGAGGGGGCCCGGTCGACGGACCGGGCCCCCTCGAAACCGTTCAGAGCCTGCTGCGCCCTCGCGGGCGTCAGAAGAAGACCCCGCACCTCAGCAGGACGTTCGCGTACGGCCGCGCCTCGCCCGTGCGGACGACCAGCCGGGCCCCCGCGGACAGTTCCTTGAGCCGTTCGTGCGACACGAGATCCAGCCCCGGGAAGTGCCCTTCCAGCAGCGACGACGCCTCCGGGTTGGCGTCCCGCAGCTCCCGCGCCGCCGTCGCCCCCTCGACCACCAGCTCGGCCAGCAGCCCGTCGAGCACTTCGGCGAACGACGGCACACCCGCCCGGAAGGCGAGGTCAACCACCTGAGGACCGTCCGGGATCGGCATGCCCACGTCGCACACCAGCACCCCGTCGCCGTGGCCGAGCCCGGCCAGCGCTCCGGCGAGGTGACGGTTCAGTATTCCGTCCTTCTTCATGAGCCGGCGACCTCCGCCGCCGTCGGGAAGGACGCCTGGGCGCCCTCCTTCGTCACGGTCACGGCACCCACCCGAGCCGCGTACGACGCCGCCTGAGCCAGCGACTCGCCCGCGCCCAGCCGGTAGGCCAGCGCCGCGGTGAAGGAGTCGCCCGCCCCCGTCGTGTCCACCGGATCCACCTGCACGGCCGGCACCCGCGAGACCCCCTCCGACGACGCCACCAGCGCGCCTTGTCCGCCCAGCGTCACCACCACCGACCTCGGGCCCTTGGCGAGCAGTATCCGCGCCCAGTCCTCGGGGGTGTCCCCGACGGCGGAGTCGCCCAGGATCACCTTCGCCTCGTGCTCGTTCACGATCAGCGGGTCACAGGCCGCCAGCACCTCCGAGGGAAGGGGGCGCGGCGGCGAGGGGTTCAGCACGAAACGGCTCTCGGGAGCCAGGTTCCGTACGGCCTCCACCACCGTCTCCAGCGGGATCTCCAGCTGCGCCGACACCACCTTGGAGCCCTGGAAGAGACACCCGGCGGCCCTGACGTCCTCGGGTGTGAGACGGCCGTTGGCGCCGGGCGAGACGACGATGCTGTTGTCCCCGGACGGGTCGACCGTGATCAGGGCGACGCCGGTCGGCGCACCGCCCACCAGGACGCCCACCGTGTCGACGCCCGCCGCGCGCTGCGAGTCCAGCAGCAGCCGGCCGTGCGCGTCGTCGCCGACCCGGGCCAGCAGGGCCGTGCGGGCACCGAGCCGGGCGGCGGCGACCGCCTGGTTCGCGCCCTTGCCGCCCGGGTGGACGGCCAGGTCGGAGCCGAGCACGGTCTCGCCGGCACCCGGCCTGCGCTCCACCCCGATCACCAGGTCGGCGTTGGCCGACCCCACGACCAGGAGGTCGTAGTCGTACATGAGTTGCTCCCCACGTCAGTGACAGGGCCGGGTGGTCGCCACACGCCGTGGGCCACCACCCGGCCGTTCCCCGATGTCAGCCGGTGAAGCCGGCCACGTTCTCCTTCGTGACCACCTTCACCGGCACCTTCACCGTCTCCTCGACGTCCTTGCCCTGGAGCGCCTTCAGGGCGTTGTCCACGGCGATCTTCCCCAGCTGGGACGGCTGCTGCGCCACGGACGCGTACAGCGTGCCGCCCTCGACCGCCTTCAGTCCGTCCGGCGTGCCGTCGAAGCCGACGACGGAGACCGACTTGCCGGCCTTGGAGCCCAGGGCCTTGATCGCGCCGAGCGCCATCTCGTCGTTGGCGGCGATGACGCCCTGGACGTCCGGGTGGGCCTGGAGCAGGTTCGACATCACGTCGAGGCCCTTGGTGCGGTCGAAGTCGGCGGGCTGCTGGGCGACGACCTGGATGCCCGGGTAGGCCTTGAGGCCGTTCGCGAAGCCCTGCGCGCGCTCCCGGGCCGCGGAGGTGCCCGCCTGGCCCTGGAGGATCACGATCTTGCCCTTGCCGCCCAGCTTGTCGGCGATGGTCTTGGCGGCGAGTTCACCGCCGGCGACGTTGTCGGAGGCGACCAGGGTGTCCACCGCGGCCTTGTTGACCGTCCGGTCGACGGCGATGACCGGGATGTCGGCCTTGTCGGCGGCCTTCACGGAGTTGCTCGCCGCGTCGGAGTCCACCGGGTTGACGATGATCGCGCCCAGCTTCGAACTGGTGAAGTTCTGCAGCTGGTTGGCCTGCTGGGAGGCGTCGTTCTGGGCGTCCGTGACGGTCAGGTCCACGCCCAGCTTCTTCGCCTCGGCCTGCGCGCCCGCCCGGATCTGCACGAAGAAGGGGTTGTTGAGGGTCGACAGCGACAGGCCCATCTTCGGCTTGTCCGCGGAGGCGGAGCCGTTGTGCAGGAAGGACGTGGCGCCGACGATCGCGACGGTGACCACGGCCGCGAGCCCGTACGTCGCCGCCTGCCTGCCCTTGCCCCCCTGGGAGGCACCGGCCACCGGGGTCGCCCCCGCCTTGCGCCGCAGCGTGTCGAACAGCACCGCGAGCGCGATGACGACACCGATGACGACCTGCTGCCAGAACGCCGAGACGTTCAGCAGGTTCAGCCCGTTGCGCAGCACCGCCAGGATCAGGGCGCCGATCAGCGTGCCGGACGCCTTGCCGGTGCCGCCCGCGAGGGAGGCGCCGCCGATGACGACGGCGGCGATCGCGTCCAGCTCGTAGCCGTCGGCGGCCTGGGGCTGCGCGGAGGACAGCCGGGCCGCGAGCACGACACCGGCGACGGCGGCGAACACGCCGGAGAAGGCGTAGATGGCGAGCTTCTGCTTCTTCACGCGCAGACCGGACAGCCGCGCGGCCTCCTCGTTGCCGCCGATGGCGTACATGGAGCGGCCGATGTAGGTCCGGCCCAGCACGAACGCCGCGATCAGGCCCATGACGACCATCACCAGGACCGGCACCGGCAGCCAGCCGCCGAGGGTGTCACCGAGGTGGGAGACCGAGTCGGGGAAGGCGATCGGGGAGCCCTCGGAGATGACGAGGGACAGGCCCCGGGCCACGGACAGCATGGCCAGGGTGGCGATGAACGGCGGCAGCTTGCCGTAGGAGATCAGGATGCCGTTGACCAGGCCGCAGACGATGCCCGTGGCTATGGCGAGCAGGACGGCGAGGACGACCGGGACGCCCGCGGTGGTGGCGCTCCAGGCGAGGACCGTCGCGGACAGCGCGGCGACCGAGCCGACGGACAGGTCGATGCCCGCGGAGACGATCACGAAGGTCACGCCGAAGGCGAGGATGGCCGTCACGGCCGCCTGCACACCGACGTTGAGGAGGTTGTCCGTCGTCAGGAAGTCGCCGGACAGCGCCGACATCGCGATGACGAGGACGATGAGCGCGGTGAGCGCCCCGTTGTCGAGCAGGAGGCGGCGCAGACCTCCCGAGGCGCCACCCGCGCCCGTCGTGCTCTTGAGCGTGTCAGTGGCCACGGGAGGCCTCCGTTCCGGTCGTGATCGTGCTCGTGGTCGTGGTCGTCGGGGTGCTGACGGCGAGGGCCATCACGGCGTCCTGGGTCGCCTCGTCGGCGGAGAGTTCACCGGCGATCCGGCCCTGCGCCATCACCAGCACCCGGTCGCTCATGCCGAGCACCTCGGGGAGGTCGCTGGAGATCATCAGGACGGCCGCACCGGCTGCGGTGAGTTCGTTGATCAGCTGGTAGATCTCGACCTTGGCGCCGACGTCGATGCCGCGCGTCGGCTCGTCGAGGATCAGCACCTTGGTGTCGGCGAGCAGCCACTTGCCGATGACGACCTTCTGCTGGTTGCCGCCGGAGAGGGTGCGCACGTGCTGGCCGAGCCCGGCCATCCGCACGCCGAGCTGCTTCGCGATCCGCTCGGCGGACTCGCGCTGCCCCTTGAGGTCGACGAGCCCGCCGCGCGTTGCCGACCGCAGGGTCACCAGGCCGAGGTTCTCCTCGACGGAGGCGTCCAGCACCAGGCCCTGGCCCTTGCGGTCCTCGGGCACGAGCCCGATGCCGGCGGTCATGGCCGCGTTGACGTCGTACCGGGCGATCGGGGCGCCGGAGACCTTCACCGTGCCCCTGTCGTAGGAGTCGGCCCCGAAGACCGCCCGCACGACCTCGGTACGGCCCGCGCCGACCAGCCCGGCGATGCCGACGACCTCGCCGGCGTGCACCTCGAAGCCGACGTCGTGGAAGACGCCGTCCCGGGTGAGTCCCTCGACGGACAGCAGCGCGGCGCCCCGGTCGGCCCGTTCGCGCGGGTACTGCTGCTCGATGGAGCGCCCGACCATGAGCCGCACGAGCTCGTCCTCGGGCGTGGACGCGGGCACCTGGCCGACGCTCTTGCCGTCCCGGATGACCGTCACCCGGTCGCCGAGCGCGGCGATCTCCTCCAGGTGGTGCGTGATGAAGACGATCCCGACGCCGTCCTCGCGCAGCGCCCGCACGATCGCGAAGAGCTTGTCGACCTCCTCGGAGGTGAGCACGGCGGTCGGCTCGTCCATGATGAGCACGCGCGCGTCGAGGCTGAGCGCCTTGGCGATCTCGACCATCTGCAGGCGCGCGATGCCGAGTTCACGGACCCGGGCGCGGGGCGACACGTCCACGCCGACCCGCTTCAGCAGGACCTCGGCGTCGGCCTCCATCTTCTTCCGGTCGATCATCCCGAACCGGCGCGGCTGGCGGCCCAGGAAGATGTTCTCGGCGACCGTCAGATCCGGGACCAGGTTGAACTCCTGGTAGATGGTGGCGATCCCGAGCCGCTCGGAGTCCTGCGCACCGTGGATGCGGGTCTCCTCGCCGCCGACCAGGATCCGACCGGCGTCGGGCGTGTAGGCGCCGGAGAGCATCTTGATGAGGGTGCTCTTGCCGGCACCGTTCTCACCGAGCAGCACGTGCACCTCGCCCCGGCGCAGGTCGAAGTCGACGCCGTCCAGCGCGACCACGCCCGGGAAGGTCTTCCGTATGCCCTCGATGCGCAGCAACTCGTCCGCGTTGCTCACGTCGTGCTCCTTTGCACTGGGGTGGGGTTCTCGCCGCACGAGCGGCGTACGACGAGCCGGGCGGGGAGGGTCACGGACTCGCCGGGACGTCCCTCGATGCGGTCGACCAGGGCCCGTACGGCGGCCCGGCCCAGCTCGCCCGTGGGCTGGGCGATCGCGGTGACCGGCGGGTCGGTGTGCACGAACCACGGGATGTCGTCGAACGCGGCCAGCGCGAGGTCGTCGGGGACGCGCAGGCCACGCGCGCGTACGGCGTCCAGCGCGCCGAGCGCCATCAGGTTGTCGGCGGCGAAGACGACCTCGGGCGGTTCGGCCAGGTCGAGGAAGCCCTCGGTGACCTGCCGGCCGCTCTCGGCCTGGAAGTCGCCCTGCCCTATGTAGGCGTCGGGCAGTTCGAGCCCGTACGCGCCGAGCGCCTCCCGGAAGACCTCGACGCGCTCGCGGCCGGTCGTGGTCGCCGCCGGACCCGCGATGATCGCCAGCCGCCGGTGCCCGAGCCCGTGCAGATGCGCCACGAGGTCCCGCACGGCGGCCCGTCCGTCCGCCCGCACCACCGGCACGTCCACGCCCGGGATCCACCGGTCCACGAAGACCATGGGCGTCCCGGCCCGTACGGCGTCCAGCATCAGCGGCGAGCCGCCGTCCGTGGGTGAGACGAGCAGTCCGTCGATGCGGCGGTCCAGGAGGTTCCGTACGTGGTGGTCCTGGAGGTCCGGCCGCTCGTCGGCGTTGCCGATGATGACGCTGTAGCCGAGCGCGCGGGCCTCTTCCTCGACGGAGCGGGCCAGCTCGGTGAAGTAGGGGTTCATCACGTCGCTGATGACCAGGCCCAGGGTGTGGGTCTGGTCGGTGCGCAGGGAGCGGGCGACGGCGTTCGGGCGGTAGCCCAGGGCCTCGACGGCGGCCAGCACGCGGGTGCGTGCTTCGGCGCTGACCGACGGGTGGTCGTTCAGGACGCGCGAGACCGTGGCGACGGACACGCCGGCCTCGGCAGCGACGTCCTTGATGCTGGCCACCGCCGCTCCACCTCCTTGTGGATCAGTCGTGGGAGCACCCGCGACGCAGGGCGCGAGCGCTCGTGGAATCGATTACACCGACGGAGGGATGGAATCGATTACACGGCGGTAAATCAAGCCCCTGCCGGCACCTCTTGACCGGATCGTGATGTCGCGGGAGGCTCCCGGGCGGTTCAGGGTGGAGGGAGCAGGTCCGTTTCGACGGCCGGTTCCACGAAGAGTTCGACGAGGCCGACGGCGAGTCCCACGGCGAGCGGAGAAACCATGACGGCAACGACTCGCGACGACGTACCCGTCGTGCTCGGAGGCGAAGGCGTAGAGGTGCGCACCATGCCGATCGGGGGCGGTATGTCGGTCAGCTACATCACCCTGCCCCAGGGCACGGACATGGGCCCCGCCCTCAAGGGGCTGCCCGACGACGCGTGCCAGTGCCCGCACTGGGGTTATGTACTGAAGGGCCGGATCCGGATGCGGACGGCCTCCGGCGAGGAGGAGTACGAGGCGAGGCAGGCGTACTACTGGGGGCCCGGCCATGTGCCGGTCGCCCTGGCGGACACCGAGCTGGTGGAGTTCTCCCCGGACGCGGACTTCAAGCAGGTGATCGACCACGTGGTGGCGCAGACCGGGTGAGCCGGGGGTCGCCGGGTGGGCTGATGGGCGCCGACGGAGCCCGCGGCGGCCTCGCGACGGGGCCGCGCCACGCGCCGGGTCGCCTCGGCGAAAGGTCCGGATGATCGGCCGGGGTCGCGGCGATGAGTTTCGCCGCTCCGGGCGGTCTCCCTTGCATCGATCACAGGAGGAGCCCCGTGTCCCAGTTGCTGCGTGTGCAGAACTTCAACGTCTCGAGTGACGGCTTCGGCGCCGGTGAGGGCCAGAGCCTGGAGCGGCCCTTCGGCCATGCCGACCCTTCCACGATGTTCGCCTGGGCCCTGGCCACGGCGAGCTGGCCCAACCGCACCGACCCGGGCGGGAGCCGCGGCATCGACGACTACTTGGTACGCGACTTCCACCACGGCATCGGCGCCGAGATCATGGGCCGCAACAAGTTCAGTCCGCAACGCGGCCCCTGGGAGAACCACGAGTGGCAGGGCTGGTGGGGCGACGAACCCCCCTTCCACACGCCCGTGTTCGTGATGACCCACCACGAGCGCCCCTCGTTCACCCTGTCCGACACGACGTTCCACTTCGTCGGTGGTGATCCCGCCGAGGTCCTCGCCCAGGCGCGCAAGGCGGCCGGGGGCAAGGACGTCCGGCTCGGGGGCGGGGCGACGGTCGTCCGGCAGTTCCTGGACGCCGACCTGGTCGACACCCTGCACGTGACGGTCTCACCCGATGTGGTGCTCGGGTCCGGCTCACGGCTGTGGGAGTCCCCCGAGGAACTGCTCGACCGCTTCCACTGCGACGTCGTGCCGAGCCCGAGCGGGGTGGTTCATCACCTGTTCTGGCGGAAGTAGCAGCAGGTCAGGCGCCCTTGCCCCAGTCCAGCCGGTCGGCGAGTCCGGCGGCGGTGAAGGCCGTTTCCAACTGCTCGCGGCCCTCGGTGAAGTGCGCCCAGCTGTCGTAGTGAACGGGGACCACGCGGCGGGCGCCGAGGATCTGCGCGGCCTGTGCGGCCATCGCGCTGTCCAGGACGAGGACCTGGTTGTCGAAGAGGACCGGGAAGCGGGGCGCGCCGGCGAAGAGGACGGCGGTGTCGACGGAGCCGAAGCGGCCGGCGATCTCGCGGACCGCGTCGAGTGAGGCGTTGTCGCCGCTGACGTAGACGGTGGGCAGGCCCTCGCCGGTCAGGACGAAGCCGACGACCTGACCGGTGAACGGCTCGACCTGCTCGCGGGGGCCGGGCCCGTGCAGGGCCGGGACGCCGGTCACGGTGACCGTGCCGCCGCCGGGCCGGTCCAGCTCGACGGACTCCCAGTCGGCCAGGCCCCTGACCTTGTCCCCCAGGTCCTCGCGCAGGCGCTCGCCGCCGCCCGGCGTGGTCAGGGTGAGGGGTATGCCGGGGAGCAGGGCCCGGCCGGAGGTGTCGAGGTTGTCGGCGTGCTCGTCGTGGGAGAGCAGCACCACGTCGACGCCGCCGAGGTCGGCGGGCGTGGCGGTTGCGGGCGCGGTCTTCGTCAGGAGCGGGCCCCCGGGCCGGGCGTAGTCGCCGGGGGCGTCGAAGGTCGGGTCGGTCAGGAAACGCAGGCCGCCGTACTCGAAGTGGGCGGTCGGGCCGCCGAGGACGCGGACGGGGAAGTCGGCCGTCACGGGAACAGAAGACATGAAGCACCTCACGGATAGAAACCATCGAACCGTGAGATGACCGTAGCCCCTTCTCACGGATACGGGCAAGCCTTAACATGAGAAACATGGAGGAGCCCGTGACCGAACAGCCCGCCCCGCCGCCCGCCCAGGGCGAGGAGGAGCACCCCTCCCTGGCCCTCGCCAACACCGCGATCGCGCTGCCCGGCGGGCGCACGCTCGACCTCTTGGGCACCCCCGCGCAGGCGAACCACTGGCTGACCCAGCGCGGCCTCGCACCGGTCGACGCCGGCATGCGGGAGATGTGCGCGGCCCAACTGCGGGCGCTGCGCGAACAGATCCGATCACTGTTCGCCGCCCGCACCGACGGCGTGCCCGCACTGCCCGCGGCGGTGACGGCCGTCAACGACGCGATGACCAGGGTCCCGACGGCCCCGCTGCTGCGGTGGGACGACACGACCGGCCCCTACCGCACGGCCCCCCACCCCACCACCGCGATCGTCGACCTCGCCCTGGCGACCCTCGCCGCGGACGCCGCCGACCTGCTCACCTCCCCCGCGGCCGAGCGCCTGACCGCCTGCGGCTCCCCTCCCTGCAGCCGCTACCTGCTCCGCCACGGCCGCCGCCACTGGTGCTCCACCCGCTGCGGCGACCGCGCCCGCGCGGCCCGGGCGTACGCACGGCGTACCGAGTCGCTCTGACTCCGCCCCGGTCATGGACGAGGCCTGTGGGTGAGCCGTGCCCTCCGCTCTCCGCGACGCCCTGATGTCCCGTCCGGAGCAAGGTGCAATTCATGGCGCGCGAACGCGCCGAGCACAAGGAGGCGTCATGCTCGCCAAGTCGTCGGCGCTGGCGGCCGGACAGCGCCACTCGGTCGCACGGCGCCGCGATGGAACCGTTCTCGCCGTGGGCAACACCGCAGCCGGCGAATGCCGGGTCGAGCGATGGGAAGACGTCGTCGCGGTGGCAGCCGGCAACGTCCATACCGCGACGAACACCGGCAGGTCCCACACGGTGGGACTCCGGTCGGACGGCACGGTGCTGGCAACGGGGTGGAACGGCGACGGGCAATGCGACGTTGCCGGATGGCGGGGCGTCACAGCCGTGGCCGCGGGCTGGCGCCGCACGCTGGGGCTGCTCACGAACGGCCGCGTGCTGGCGGTCGGCCGGAGTTCGGAAGGGCAGTGCGACGTGCAGTCCTGGCGCGAGACGGTCGCCCTCTCGTGTGGTGACTGGCACTCGGTCGGCATCCGGTCGGACGGTTCCGCACTGGCCGCGGGGAACAACCGACGACGGCAGTGTGCCGTTGAAGGGTGGCGCGACCTGGCCGCCATCACGGCCGGGTACCTCCATACCGTCGGCCTCAGAGCCGACGGGCGGGCTCTGGCGACCGGAGACCGGGCGACCGGGGCGTGCGAGGTCGACACGTGGGAAGACCTGGTGGCGCTCAGCGCGGGCAGCTACCACACCGTCGGGGTCACCGCGTCCGGACACGTCCTCGCAACGGGAGACAACAGCCACGGACAGTGCGAGGTCGACGATTGGCGCGACATCGTCGCCGTGGCGGCCGGTTCGACGCACACCCTCGGCCTGCGCGCCGACGGCACGGTCGTGGCCACAGGAAACAATGCCGACAGCCAGTGCGAGGTCGATGCCTGGTCCGGGGTCCGGCCTGGCACTTTGCGATAGCCGGGTGAGCTGCCATGGGAGCGCCTGCGACTCGCCCCGAGCGGGGGCGCCGCGCTTACGGTCGAGTGCCGTCGATGTGTTCGAGCAGCGTCCGGGCTTCGACGGTGCGGCGGTGATCCGGGCCGAAGGAGGCCAGGCAGACATCGTGAGCGGCTGCAGCCCGGCGACGGGCATCGGGAACGCGGCGCAACCCGAACAGGGCAGTGGCAGAGGCCAGTTCGACGGCACCGGCATCTGGACGGCGCTGGTACTCGGGCAGAGCGCGGTACAGCTTGTCGGCGCCCTGCGCCTCGGTGAGGGCGTCTTCGTGTCGGGCTTGGCCGTTGAGGCTGCGGGCCAGGCCGAGTCGCAGAACCAGGGACATCCGGTCCCGTGCGTCATAGGCCGCCAGGGCCTCGCGGGCGAGTGCCTCGGCCTCCTGGTGGCGCCCCTGCGCGTTGAGGGCGAAGACCAGCCCATTGCGGGCGGCCGCTGCCACGCGTGACATATCCGGGCCGGTACCGCGGCCCGCGGCCTCGGCGACGGCCGCACATTCTGCCTCGCACTCGGCGTACTGACCGAGCGAGATCATCTGCTGGGCGCGGTCCGAGCGCAGCTTCAGGGTCAGGCAGTGATCGGCTCCGAATATCCTGCTGAAGGCAGACAGCGCTTCGTCGTAGGTGGCGAGTGCCTCGGCATGGCGGCCCTGGGCACCCGTGGCGAGCGCGGCGATGTTCAGCGCCACGGCTGCGTACTCGTCGTCGCGCGGCCGCGATCGGGCCACGGCGCGGGCTTCGGCCTCCGCCTCGGCGTAACGCCCGGCGTCGTAAGAGGCTTTCGCCTCAGCCACCGGCGTCCCCGTCATTCGTTCGGCGTCGCTTCGGCCGCGCGGCCGTAAAAATCTCATGCCCGGGAGCATACGCATGCTGCGCAGACTGCTCGGCGAAGAGGCAAAGAGGTGGCGGCCCGGCCGTGTGGAGGGCTCGCTGCCCCTGCGCGCGACGCGGGGCCGGATGCCGTGGCTGTGTGACCGTCGGCGCAGGTGATGGCGGCGCTCATGGTGCCGGCCGTGGCGGTCCGGCCCGCCGACGACCGACCCTCACGCCGACTCGTTCAGCAATCGGCTCAGGTGCTCACGGCCCGCTTCCAGGAGGTCGGGCAGCGGCGGCGCCGCCTCGTACCAGCGCTTCTCGTACTCCCAGCACAGCCAGCCGTCCCAGCCGTGGCGGGAGAGGACCTCGACGCACTCGGCCAGGGGCAGTACGCCCGCGCCGAGCGGCAGGGGGGTGGTGTCCTCGACGGAGGCGATGTCCTTGACCTGGACGTAGCCGAGGTGGGGCGAGAGCGCCGCGTAGGTCTCGGAGGGCTGTTCCCCGCCGAGCCAGGTGTGCATCACGTCCCACAGGGCGCCGACCTGGCGGTGCCCGACGAGGCCGAGGATCCGCATCGCGTCCGCGGCGGTGCGGTGCGAGTCGTGGGTTTCGAGGAGGATGCGCACGCCGAGGTCGTTCGCGTGTTCGGCGGCCGTGCCCAGGCGGCGGGCGGCCGTCGCGTCGGCCTCCTCGGGGGTCTGGACGTCGAGGTCGCCTCCGGGGAAGACCCGGACGTACGGGGCACCGAGGTCGCGGGCCAGGTCGAGGAGGGCACGGATCTCGGCCAGGACGGGCTCGTCGTCGCCCGGCGCGGCGACCTGCGCGTAACCCGCCAGGCCCAGGAGCTCTACGCCCGCTCCCTTGAACTCGGCCGCGACGTCAGCCCGTTCGGCGGGGCCGAGGCCGGTGTGGACCGGTTCCTCGGGATGGCTGCGCAGCTCCACGCCGTGATAGCCGTGGGTGGTCGCGAGCCGCAGGACGTCGGGCAGGGGCAGGCCGGGGACACCGAGGGTGGAGAACGCCAACTTCATGTGGACGGACCCTACCCGGCACCCCGGCCTACGACTCCTCTCCGTCACTCCTGTGTTGCGTCAAGATCCAGCCGCCAGTCCTGGCCGGTCAGGTAGCAGCCGCAGGCGGGCGGCGCCGGGCGCGTCGTCCCGTACGCACAGCACACACCCCACCGGCCGGCCGGCTCGGCGATGCAGGTCCGCTCCCGGCGTGGGTCGTGGTCCTCGGCGTGGTCGGCGACGATCCTCGCCACGAGTGCCTCGTATGCGCGGCGCCCAGGACAGTCGCGACCAGGCACGAGATGATCCACAGGGGGAGACGGTCGGGAGACGGCCGATGAGTTTCTCCGTGCTCCGCAGTCAGAAGAAGAGAACCCGACACGAGACACCGAGGACCCAGGATGCGCACTCTGATCAGCACCGCTTTCATCTCGCTCGACGGCGTCGTCGAGGCCCCGGGCGGCGAGCCCGGTTACCGGAACTCCGGCTGGACCTTCAAGCACGCCGGGTTCCTTCCTGAGGCCTTCGAGATCAAGGGCCGGGAGCAGAAGGAAGCCACGGCGATGATGATGGGCCGCACCAGCTACGAGGCGTTCAGTCCGGTGTGGCCCGACATGGAGGACTTCGCCGACTACAAGGTGATGCCGAAGTACGTCGTCTCCACCACCCTCGCCGAGGAGAACCTGGTGTCGAACTGGGGGGAGACGACGATCCTGCGGTCGCTCGACGACGTCGCCGCGCTGAAGGAGACCGAGGGCGGCCCGATCATCATCCACGGCAGCGCCTCCCTCAACCAGGCCCTCTCGGACGCCGGGCTGATCGACCGTTACCACCTGCTCGTCTTCCCGCTCCTGCTCGGAGCGGGCAAGCGGCTCTTCAGCACCACGGACAAGGACGCCCAGAAGCTGCGCCTCGTCGAGCACGAGGCCTACGCCAACGGTCTGCAGAAGAACGTCTTCGACGTCGTCCGCTGAGCGTCTGCGCACGGGCCGCGGGGCCGACCACCAGCCGCGCCCCCCTCAAACGCCGGCACCCGCGCCCCCGCCGCCGACGAGGCCCCTCGAGCCCCAGCGCCTCAAGAAGACCGCGGCACCCCGCTGGACCCCCGCACCATCAACTCCCCGCGCACCGAGGCGATGCCCCCGTGCGGTGCCTCCTCGCGGCCCATCGCGATCCGGCCGGCCCGGGCGCCGGCCTCCGCCAGCGGCAGCCGTACCGTCGTCAGCGAAGGCACCGCGTCGATGCTGAACGGCAGGTCGTCGAAGCCCGCCACCGACACGTCCTCCGGGATGCGCAGCCCCGAGTCCCGCAGCGCGGCGCACGCGCCCAGCGCGACGGAGTCGTTCGCCGCGACGACCGCCGTCAGCGACGGGTCACGCCGCATCAGCTCCAGCGTCGCCTCGTAGCCGGACCGCCGGTCGTAGCGCCCGTGCACCGTCCATCGCGGGTCCTCCTCGATGCCGTGCGCGGCCAGCGCGGCCCGGTGGCCCTCCAGCCGGTGCCGGGTGGTCGTCCGCTCCTGCGGGCCCGCGATGTACCCGAGCCGCCGGTGCCCCAGCCCGATGAGGTGCTCGGTCAGCTCCTGCCCGCCGCCCCGGTTGTCGAAGGTCAGCGCGATCGCCCCGGTGTCCGGCGCCTGCGGACGTCCGCACAGCACGACCCTCGTCCCGGCCTCGGTCAGCTTGCGCACCTTCGCGTCCATGGCCGCCTTGTGCGGCGCGTCCTCGATCGCCCCGCCGGTCAGCACCACGGCCGCCGCCCGCTGCCGCTGCAGCAGCGTGAGGTACGTCAGCTCCCGCTCGGGAGAGCCGCCGGTGTTGCAGACCACCGCGAGTCGCTCTCCACCCGCGCGTCCGCCCGGCCCGCCGATCTCGCCCTGGATCGCGCTCGCCATGATCCCGAAGAACGGGTCGGCGATGTCGTTCACCAGGATTCCGACCAGGTCGGAGGTGGCGGCGGCCAGGGCGCTCGCGGGCCCGTTGAGCACATAGTCCAGCTCGTCCACGGCCTTCAGCACCCGCTCGCGGGTGGAGGCCGCCACGGGGTAGTTCCCGTTCAGCACGCGCGACACCGTCGCGGGTGAGACCTGGGCGCGGGCCGCCACATCCGCCAGGGTCACCGTCATCTCGTCGTCCTCCGGTCGCGCATCTTGTCTCCGCCCTCGTACACACTCAGACCACAGGCCATGGTTCCGGGCAGAACAGCAGGTGGACCGCCGCTGCCCTGACGAACCCATGGCCATGGTTCCGAGCAGACCTTAAGCCCCCGACCCCCTGTTGTTCGCCCCCTCGAACAACTCGTCCTGGTCACGGTCTTGTCCGGACCAGGGTTCAGAGGCTAGCTTCTCCGTATATAGAAAGCGCTTGCTGCATCGCTCACCAGTCCCACGGCCGGCCGGACGGGCCGCCTGTGAAGGGTGGGGCGTACGCGGCGCGACGACCGCGTACGAAGGGAACGACGTGACACGCAAGACGGTGCGTATCGCCATGAACGGCGTGACCGGGCGCATGGGCTACCGCCAGCACCTGGTCCGCTCCATCCTCGCCCTCCGCGAGCAGGGCGGCCTCGACCTCGGCGACGGCACCGTGCTGTGGCCCGAGCCGATCCTGGTCGGCCGCCGCGAGCACGCGCTGAAGACGCTGGCCGAGCAGCACGGACTGGAGCACGTCTCGACGGACCTGGACGCGGTCCTCGCCGACGAGACGGTGGACATCTACTTCGACGCGCAGGTCACCTCCGCCCGTGAGGAGGCGCTGAAGAAGGCCATCGCGGCCGGCAAGCACATCTACACCGAGAAGCCGACCGCCACCGGTCTCGACGGCGCCCTGGAGCTCGCCCGGCTGGCGAACGAGGCCGGCATCAGGCACGGCGTCGTCCAGGACAAGCTCTTCCTCCCGGGCCTGCTGAAGCTGAAGCGCCTCATCGACGGCGGCTTCTTCGGACGGATCCTGTCCGTGCGCGGCGAGTTCGGCTACTGGGTCTTCGAGGGCGACTGGCAGACCGCCCAGCGCCCCTCCTGGAACTACCGGTCCGAGGACGGCGGCGGCATCGTCGTCGACATGTTCCCGCACTGGGAGTACGTGCTGCACGAGCTGTTCGGCCGGGTGAAGTCCGTCCAGGCGCTCACCGCCACGCACATCCCGCAGCGCTGGGACGAGAACGACAAGCCCTATGACGCGACCGCCGACGACGCCGCCTACGGCGTCTTCGAGCTAGAGGGCGGCGCCATCGCCCAGATCAACTCCTCCTGGGCCGTCCGCGTCAACCGCGACGAGCTGGTGGAGTTCCAGGTGGACGGCACCGAGGGCTCCGCGGTCGCGGGCCTGCGCAACTGCCGTGTGCAGCACCGCAGCGCCACCCCCAAGCCGGTCTGGAACCCGGACATCCCCGCCACGGAGGTCTTCCGCGACCAGTGGCAGGAGGTCCCGGACAACACCGAGTTCGACAACGGGTTCAAGGCCCAGTGGGAGCTGTTCCTCAAGCACGTCTACGCCGACGCGCCCTACCACTGGGACCTGCTGGCCGGTGCCCGCGGTGTGCAGCTGGCCGAGCTGGGCCTGAAGTCCTCGGCCGAGGGCCGCCGCCTCGACGTCCCGGAGATCTCGCTGTGACGATCCGACTTCCCGGCACCGACGGAGCGTTGCGGACCTACGAGCCGCGCACCGAGCCCCTGGCCGTGAACCCCGGCACGCCCTTCACCTCCCGCACCGTCTTCTCGGCCGCGCACGTCGTCGCCGACCCGTACGCCGACGTCTCCCCCGACTCGCCCGCCGCCGTCGACTGGGACCTGACCCTCGCCTTCCGCCGTCACCTGTGGTCGCACGGTCTCGGCGTCGCCGAGGCCATGGACACCGCCCAGCGCGGCATGGGCCTGGACTGGGCGGGCGCGGCCGAGCTGATCCGCCGCAGCGCCGCCGAGGCCAAGGCGGTCGGCGGTCTGATCGCCTGCGGTGTCGGCACCGACCAGCTGACCGGCCCTGCCACCCTCGCCGAGGTCCGCGCGGCCTACGAGGAGCAGCTGGCCCTCGTGGAGGAGTCCGGCGCGCAGGCCATCCTGATGGCGTCCCGGGCGCTCGCTGCGGCGGCCTCCGGCCCCGAGGACTACCTGGAGGTCTACGGCCACCTTCTGCGCCAGGCCTCCGAGCCGGTGATCCTGCACTGGCTCGGCCCGATGTTCGACCCGGCCCTGGAGGGCTACTGGGGCTCGGCCGACCTGGACGCGGCGACGGACACCTTCCTGGAGGTGATCGCCGCCCACCCCGACAAGGTCGACGGCATCAAGGTCTCGCTCCTGGACGCCCGGCGCGAGATCGACATCCGCCGCCGGCTCCCGCAGGGCGTGCGCTGCTACACCGGCGACGACTTCAACTACCCGGAGCTGATCGCGGGCGACGAGCAGGGCTTCAGCCACGCGCTGCTCGGCATCTTCGACCCGCTGGGCCCGCTGGCGGCTCAGGCGGTCCGGGTCCTGGACACGGGCGACACGCAGGGCTTCCGCGGGCTGCTGGACCCCACGGTCGGACTCTCCCGCCACCTCTTCCAGACGCCGACCCGCTTCTACAAGACGGGGGTCGTCTTCCTCGCCTGGCTCGCGGACCACCAGCCGCACTTCACGATGGTCGGCGGCCTGCAGTCTGCCCGCTCGCTGCCGCACCTCGCGAAGGCGTACGAACTGGCCGACGGGCTGGGTCTGTTCCCGGACCCGAAGCTGGCGGAGGAACGGATGAAGACGCTGCTGAGCGTGTACGGGGTGAACCAGTGAGCGGGTCGCTGGAGCGCTTCTCCATCAACCAGATGACGGTGAAGCAGCTGTCGTTGCCGGAACTGGCCGACGGATGCGCCCGGCTGGGCATCCGCAACGTGGGGCTCTGGCGCGAGCCGGTGCAGGCGCACGGCCTGGAGGCCACGGCCAAGCTGGTCCGGGACGCCGGTCTGACGGTGACCACGTTGTGCCGGGGCGGCTTCTTCACGGCGATCGATCCGGCGGAGCGCGCCGAGGCGCTGGCGGACAACCGCCGTGCGATCGACGAGGCGGCGGTCCTGGGCACGGACACCCTGGTCCTGGTCTCGGGCGGGCTGCCCGCCGGCTCCAAGGACCTGCACGGCGCCCGTGAACGCATCGCGGACGCCCTGGCGGAACTGGGCCCGTACGCGCAGGAGCACGGCGTGCGCCTGGCCATCGAGCCGCTGCACCCCATGTACGCCTCGGACCGCTGTGTGGTGTCGACGCTGGCCCAGGCCCTGGACCTCGCCGAGCGGTTCCCTGCGGACCAGGTCGGTGTCACGGTCGACACGTACCACATCTGGTGGGACGACACCGCGCCCGCGCAGATCGCCCGGGCCGGTACGGAAGGCCGCATCCACACCTTCCAGCTGGCCGACTGGACGACCCCCCTCCCGGAGGGTGTTCTCACCGGCCGCGGCCAGATCGGCGACGGGTCGATCGACATGCGGGAGTGGCAGGACCACGTGGAGGCGGCCGGCTACACCGGCGCCATCGAGGTGGAGCTGTTCAACGACGTCCTGTGGGCCCGTGACGGCCAGGAGGTCCTGGCCGAGACGGCGCAGAGGTTCACCGAGCACACCCACTGATCCGGCTCCCCAGCCGGCCGCTGCCCCGCCCCGTCGACCAGGGGCGGGGCAGCGGCATGTCCGGGCCTTCCCCGGAGCCCCGTGAGCCCCCCGGGGGGCAAGCCGCTCCGGATGCAGCCACCCCCGGGGCGTGACACGCTTTTCCCAAGGACTCGGCCGGTCGCGGTGCTCTCTCTTCTCCCCCAGGGCCTGTCGTACGGATCAGGTCGTCTCAGGTCGCAGACGCGGGGGCGAACGACAAGCCTCAGCCACGATTCGGAGAGCAGCCATGGCTGACTTCCTCGTCAACACCACCACGTCCGGCGACCAGCTCCAGCCCGCTGTCGACGCCCTGTTCGGCACGCAGTTCCTGGAGCTGTGGTCGGACGAGAGCGACTTCGTCATCAAGGGCCGGTTCCTGGGGGACGACGGCGACAAGCTGGGGGACGAGTTCGCGGTCAGTACGCAGCCGGCGGACGGGCCGGCGGTGCGGCCGCTGTGGCCGTCCGTGCTGTCCGCCGGGATCGGCGGCCAGTTCGCCGTGTGGCTGGAGACCCCGCTCGGCACGCCGGGCCCCAGTCCCTGCGTGAAGCTCCAGCGGTTCACCGAGGGCCGGAAGTCCGGTCCCGGGACGCTGGTCACACAGGACGCGGATGCGCAGGTCAGGCCCTGCCTCGCGTTCATGATCGACGGTGGCGTGCTGGTCACCTGGGCGAGCCCGCGCCCCGACCGGCGCATCCGCGCCCGGCGCTTCCACGCGGACGGCAGCCCCGCGACACCGGAGTTCACGGTCAGCACCACCGAGGGCTTCCATGAGAAGCCCGCCGCCTCCATCCTCACCAACGGCAACGTGGTCGTCGCGTGGTCGACCGACCCCTCGTCGATCGGCGGCGGCCGGCTCGCCCTGCGGTTCTTCGACTTCGAGGGCAACCCGCTGGGCGGGGAGATCCAGCCGGACGTCGGCGGATTCACCGGCGTCAACGCGATCACGCTGCTCGACAGCGGACGCTTCGTCGTCGCGCACATCGAGGGCATCCAGCCCAGCGACCTGGGCAAACCGCAGACGACGGTGGCCGCGAGCATCTTCCAGCCGGACGGCACGGAGACTTTCGACATCACGGCCGGGAACCCCAGGGGCGTCACCCGGAGCTCCCCGGCCCTGTCCCGGCTGCCGAACGGACGCTTCCTGATGGCGTGGGTCGAGGAGAGCGCGGACACGCACGACACCGTGCCGACGGTGATGGCCAAGGTCTGCTCGGAGAGCCAGGGTTCACTCGGCGAGCCGGTGCGGGTCAGCACGGCGGACCCCGGGCACCGGTCCCACACCTGCGCCGCGACGGCCTTCGGCAACGGCCCGGAGAGCGTGCTGATCACCTGGGACGACGACAGTCACCTGGACGGAGACGCGGGTTTCGGCGTACGGGCCCGCACGTTCCACGTCAGCCCGCCCGGGATGCTGGTCGAGGCGTCCTGACCGCGGCCGTCGGGTCCGAGGACACCGCGGCCGTCGGATCCGGGGGCACCGCGGCCGTCGGATCCGGGGGCGCCACGCCCGTCGGGCCCGGGGACACCGCGGGTGCGGGGCCGCGCGGTGTGCGGGACGCCAGTCCCACCCCGCCGACCAGCAGCGCCGCCGCGCACCACCGCAGGGGGCTCACCGGTTCGCCCAGGAAGAGGAACGCCGACGACATGCCGAACACCGGGACCAGGAGGGAGAACGGGGCCACGGTGGAGGCGGGGTGGTGGCGCAGCAGGAAACCCCACACGCCGAAACCGAAGACGGTGGTGATCCAGGCGACGTAGACGACCGTGCCCGCGCCCTGCCAGTCCAGGGCGCGCAGGGCCGCCAAGTCGCGCGCGGGGCCCTCCGTGAGGAGGGAGAGGGCCAGCAGGGGCAGGACCGGGACCGTGCTGACCCAGACCATGAAGTTCAGCGCGTCCGGCGGGGCCGCCTTGCGGGTGAGGACGTTCGACACGCCCCAGCACGCCGCCGCCCCGACGACCAGGGCGAACGCGCCGAGCGGACCGGAGGCGCCCTCGTCCACGGCCGCCACGGCGATGCCCGCCAGGGCGACCAGCATGCCCAGCAGGCGGACGCGGGAGGGCCGTTCGCCCAGGGTCAGGGCCGCGACGGCCGCCGTGAACACCGCCTGGATCTGCAGGACCAGGGAGGACAGGCCGGCCGGCATGCCCGCGTCCATGCCGACGAAGAGCAGGCCGAACTTCGCCACCCCGAGGACCAGACCGACCGCCACGATCCACTTCCACGCCACCTTCGGGCGGCCCACGAGGAACACCGCCGGAAGTGCCGCCGCGAGGAAGCGCAGCGCGGAGAAGAGCAGGGGCGGGAAGTGGTCCAGGCCGATCTCGATGACCGTGAAGTTGACGCCCCAGACGGCGGCGACCAGGACGGCGAGGGCGAGGTGTGAGGGGCGCATGCCGTGAGCATCGCCCGAGCGACCGTGAAGCACCAGCGATGATTGCTGCATGGTTGGATGAAGCATCGCTTAGCAAACCTCGAGCGGTCCGCCCGGCAGAACCCGAGCGGCCCGGTCAGCGGAAAGGGGTACCTCGTGCTCGACCTCCAGCGGTTGCGCGCCCTGCACGCCGTCTCCGTGCACGGCACCGTCGGCGCCGCCGCGCACGCGCTCGGGTACACGCCCTCCGCGGTGTCCCAGCAGATCGCCAAGCTGGAGCGGGAGACCCGGACCGTCCTGCTGGAACGGGAGGGCCGGGGCGTCCGGCTCACCGACGAGGCCCGCCAACTGGTGTCGGCCGCACAGGAGTTGCTGGCCATCGTGGAGCGTGCCGAGACCGAGCTGGAGGAGCGGCGGGGCCTGCCTTCGGGGCGGTTGACCGTCGCGGCGTTCGCGTCGGCGGCACGCGGGCTGATGCCGCGGGTGCTCGCCGAGCTGGGCCGCCGGCATCCCACCCTGGACGCCCGGCTGTCGGAGGTCGACCCGCATCTGTCCGTCGACCTGGTGGCGAAGGGCGCCGTCGACCTCGCCGTCGCGCACGACTGGGACATCGCGCCGCTGCCCGCCCCGCCGGGCCTGGAGCAGGCGGTCATCGGCGACGACCTGTGCGACCTGCTCGTCCCCGAGGGGCACCCCTTCGCCGGGCGGGCCGCCGTACGGCGGGAGGAGCTGGGCGGGGAGCGGTGGATCTGCCAGCCGCCGGGGCGGGTCTGCCACGACTGGCTGCTGCGGACACTGCGCACGGCCGGGCACGAGCCGGACATCGTCCACCAGGCCGACGAGAATCCCACCCTCGTGGCCCTGGTCGCGGCCGGGCTGGGTGTCGCGCTCATCCCGCGTCTGGGGCGCGGGCCGCTGCCCGCCGGGGTGGTGGAGGTGCCGCTCGACCCCATGCCGGTGCGGCGGCTGTACGCGCTGTGGCGGGAAGGAGCGGCACGGCGTCCGGCCATCGTGGAAACCGTGCGGGTGCTCGGCGAGCAGTGGCCGGAAGTGGCGGCTCATCCGCCCCGTTGACCTCCTGGTGTCCCCCGCGTCCCGACTTGCGGAAATCCGGGCCGAGTCGGGAACCCGGGGCGGACCGGCCCCGTCCAATCTCAGGCCGTCGGAGAGTCACCACGGTGCGGTGTCGGCCCTCGCCACTGGCTGCGATCGCTGACCACCCTCTCCGCCGTACCGCGGCCGGCGGCACCCGCCGCCATCGGCGCGTCCCCCTCCAACCGCGCCGGTGGCGGCCCCTTCGCGGTTGCTGCGCGTTCCCTTGACTGGCAGAAACTTCCCGGATATTCGTGACCCCTTGGAAGTTTCCTTCAGTGGATCCGAACGGATCACCTCCGGAAGGAGCGCACGTGCACGACACCGGCACGGGAAGCACGGGAAACACCGCACAGCCCTCCAGACGTACCGTCCTGGCCGCCACGGCCGGCGTCACCGCCGCCCTCGCGGCCGCCGGGCCCGCGCGGGCCGCCGCCCCGGACGACAGCCGCCTACGCGCCCTCGTCTCCCGCATGACGCTTCAGGAGAAGGTCGGCCAGCTCTTCGTCATGCGGGTGTACGGCCACTCCGCCACCGCCCCCGACCAGGCCGACATCGACGCCAACCTCAAGGAGATCGGGGTCCGTACGGCCGCCGAGCTGGTGGCGAAGTACCGGGTCGGCGGGATCATCTACTTCACCTGGGCGCACAACACCCGCGACCCGCACCAGATCGCCGAGCTGTCCAACGGCATCCAGAAGGCCTCCCTCGCACTGCCGCGCGGGCTGCCGGTGCTCATCTCCACCGACCAGGAACACGGCATCGTCGCCCGGGTGGGCGAACCCGCGACGCTGTTCCCGGGCGCCATGGCCGTCGGCGCGGGCGGGTCGCGGTCCGACGCGCGCACCCTCGGCCGGATCGCGGGCGCGGAGCTGCGGGCGATGGGCATCCGGCAGGACTTCTCCCCCGTGGCCGACGTGAACGTCAACCCGGCCAACCCGGTCATCGGCGTACGCTCCTTCGGCGCCGATCCGCGGGCGGTGGCCGCGCTGGTGGCCGCCGAGGTCGCCGGGTACCAGGGGTCCGGGGTCGCCGCGACCGCCAAGCACTTCCCCGGGCACGGGGACACCAACGTGGACAGCCACACCGGCTTCCCCACCATCACGCACAGCCGGGAGCTGTGGGAGAAGCTGGACGCGCCGCCGTTCCGGGCGGCCATCGCCGCGGGCATCGACTCGATCATGACCGCCCACCTGATGGTCCCGGCCCTCGACGACTCCGGCGACCCGGCCACCCTCTCCCGCCCGATCCTCACCGGCATCCTGCGCGAACGCCTGGGCTACGACGGGGTCGTGATCACCGACTCCCTCGGCATGGAGGGCGTACGGACCAAGTACGGCGACGCCCGGGTGCCGGTGCTCGCGCTGAAGGCCGGCGTGGACCAGCTCCTCAACCCGCCCGACCTGGACCTCGCCTGGAACGCCGTCCTGACGGCGGTGCGCGACGGCGAGCTCACGGAGGCCCGGCTCGACGAGTCGATCCTGCGCGTGCTGCGGCTGAAGTCCCGGCTGGGGCTGTTCCGTTCGCCGTACGTGAGCCAGGGCGGGGTGGACCGGACCGTCGGGGCCCGGGCGCACCGGGCGGCGGCCGGCCGGATCGCCGAGCGCACCACCACGCTGCTCGTCAACGAGGGACGGCTGCTGCCCCTGTCCCGGCGACGGCACCGCAAGGTGCTGGTGGTCGGCGCCGATCCGGCCTCACCGTCGGGCACGACCGGCCCTCCCACGGGCGTACTCGCCGGCGCGCTGAGCGAACTGGGCTTCACCGCCACGGCCCTGTCGACCGGCACGGCCCCGTCCGCCGCGACCGTCGCCCGAGCGGTCGCGGCGGCGCGGGAGGCGGACGCGGTGGTGGCCGCCACGTACAACGTGACCGCGAACAGCAGCCAGAAGACGCTGGTGGAGCAGCTCGTGGCGACCGGGCGGCCGGTGGTGGCGGTGGCGATCCGCAATCCGTACGACGTGGCCCAGTTGCCGTCAGTGGGGGCCTGTCTGGCCGCCTACTCCTGGACCGACGTCGAACTGCGGGCCGCCGCCCGGGTGATCGCCGGGCGGGTGAGGCCGCGCGGGAAACTGCCTGTGCCGGTGCAACGGGCGGATGATCCGGAACAGGTGCTGTACCCCATCGGCTACGGGCTGTCGTACTAGACGTACGCCAAACTCCGTGCGCACCAGCCCCAACGTGCGCAAACCACCCTGTGTGCCTGGCGTGTGCCCGCTACGGCGGGTCACGCTGGGCAAGCACACTCGGGGGGTTTCGGCGATGCGTGAGCACAGTGGTGTGGGGGTGGTCTGCGGGCTCCTGGTTCTGATCGGCGCGCTGCTGACCGGCTGCCAGAGTCCGTCGGGAGGCCTGGCGGGGGCGGGGGGCGTGGCGGAGGACGGCCGGCTGGGCGAGTCGGCGACCGGCAGGACCGGGACGACCGCCACGGTGTCGCCGGTGCCGACGCGGCCCGCCGGGTACGGGGCGGTGTTCCTCGCGGTCGGCGAGTGCTCCTCGTTCGGTACGACGAGCTTCACCGAGGTGCCGTGCGACGGCGAGCGGGCGGCGGCCCGGGTCGCGGCGCGGCACGACGGCACCGTGCGGGACGGGCCGCGCTGCCCCTCGGACACCGACTTCGTGCTGCACATCAGCGAGCAGCGGCCCGCGTTCGACGAGGACGGCGACGGGACGGTCCCGCAGGGCTACGCCTGCATGCGCAACCTCCAGCCGCCGCATCCCGGTGACCCGGGCGGCGGGGGCGGGCCCCGCACGATCGTCGGCGACTGCGTCTACGACTCCGGCGACGGGAAGGTCCGCGAGACGGCCTGCGACGGCACGGGCGAACGGCAGCCGCAGTACAAGGTGGTCCGGGCGGTCGCCGAGCGGGCCGACTGCCCCGGCCCGACCGCCCTGTACGTCCGGCTGGGCGGGAAGCGGCCCGTGGGGTGCGCCCGGCCGCTGTGAGCGGCCGGGCGCGGCGGCACGGAGGTGCTTACGGGCGCAGCGTCATCTCGCGCTGCACGTCCCGCTTGTCGAGCTTGGCGTCGAACTTCGCCAGCGGCTTCGCCGCCTGCGGATCGGCCTGCACCGCGCCGGGGGCGACGTCGGCCCAGTCGAGGATGCGGGCGGTGGCGAGGGCCTTCTGCTCCGGCACGAGGCCCGCGACGTTGGCGCCGTGGTTCATGCCGGGGGCGGTGAAGACGTAGGAGTCCTTCGCACCCTTGCCCACGCGGAACGGCTCCGCGCCCCACGGGTCGTTCTGGCCGTAGACGAACAGCATGTGGCGGGCGTTGTGCCGGACCCAGGTGTCCACGTCACGCATCGCCGACGGCTGGAACTTCATGGGGATGTCGCGGGGGACGAAGTTCCGCGGCGGCTGGTAGCCGTAGCGGATGTACCGCTTCTCGACGTGCGGGAAGTGGATGGTCGGCGCGCCGAGCTGGGTGCCGGCCTGGTAGTAGTACGGCGTGTAGGTCGACAGGCCCTGGTCGGCGTAGGCGGAGAAGCCGGAGATCGTGTCGACGGAGTCCCAGATCGCGTCGTCGGTGGCGTTCTTGGCGTCGGCCGGGATCTGGTCGCAGTCGGACAGCAGGCTGTACTGCCAGAAGCCCCACACGTAGTCGAGGACGGTGGCCTCGTAGGCCTTGTCCAGGCTGCCGATGGTGGTGAAGGTGAGGCCGTTCTCCTCGGCGTAGGCCGCGTACTTCTTCTCCAGCGGCTCGCGGCGCACCAGCGCCTCGCGCTGCACGGCGTTCAGCCGGTCGCGGCACTCCTTGGTGCCGACCCGGGCGAAGAAGCGGTCGTAGGCCGAGTCCTCGTCGTTCACCACGTCGTTGGGGGCGACGTAGGCGACGACGCCGTCCATGTCCCGCGGGTAGAAGCGCTCGTAGTAGGTGGCGGTCATGCCGCCCTTGGAGCCGCCCGTGGAGATCCACTTCTTGCCGTAGATGCCCTTGAGCGCCTTGAAGACGCGGTGCTGGTCGCTGGCGGCCTGCCAGATGTCCAGCTTGGACCAGTCGGCCGGGGCGGGCCGGGACGGGGTGAAGAAGCGGTACTCCAGGGAGACCTGGTTGCCGTCCACGATCTGGGTGGGCTCGCTGCGGCGGGGCGTCGTGGAGACGTTGTAGCCGCTGGTGAAGAACACCGTCGGGCGCGAGACGTCCTTGTGCAGCACGGTGATGCGCTGCTGGAACGTGCCCTGGGAGGGCTTGCGGTGGTCGACCGGCTGCGTGTAGTTCAGGACGAAGAAGCGGTAGCCGGTGTACGGCTTCTCCTCCACCAGGCTCATGCCCGGTATGGAGAGCAGTCTCTCCTTGATGTCGGTGGTGCTGTCGGTGCCGGCGGCGTCGGCGGCGGTGGCCGCTCCCGCCGTGCCCAGTGTGCCTATGAGCACCGTGAGCGCCAGCAGCCATCTGAGCGCCTTGCGCATGCGCACTCCCCTGTGAGACAGATGTGCGCCGGAAGCTAGCGGACCAACTCACCGGAGCACCAGGGGACATAGGGAAAACCCTGTGCGCGGGGGCGTGTTACGGGGGGCGTCAGCAGAGGTTACGGGGGGTGCGGCGTCAGCAGAGGATCCAGCCGGAGCTGAACTTCACCCGGCCGACCTGCCCCTTGAGCCAGACGCAGCGGCGCCCGGCGTGCACGGTCACCGGGCCGGCGTGGTGGGCGTACCTGCCCCGGTCCACGACCGGCCGGTTGCCGCGCGCCTGCACGCTCACCGACATCGTGCGCTTGGTGCCGGGCTTCTTGCTGAGGGTGGCGGCGCAGACGTAGCCGCCGCGCTTGTAGACGAGCACGGTCCCGGTGGAGAACGGCAGGGTGCGGACCTTGCGCCCGGGGCAGAGCGCGTAGGTCGCGGCCTGCGCCTCGCCCGGGGCCGCGACGGCGAGCAGCCCGGAGGCGGTCAGCACGGCCAGCCCGAGCGCGAGCCGCCGGCGTATCGCTCCACTGTGCACTGTGGTCCTCCCGTACCGCGTCCTCCGCGACCATCGGCGTACGCCTGTACGGACGCATGACGTATGTCGGATGGTTGCACGAGCGTTATGGAAACGCGGTCAGGGGTGCTCAGCGGGACACGCCGACCGGCTCCTCCGGCTCCGCTGCGCCGATGAAGGTCCGCCACAGCTCCGCGTACCGCCCGCCGCGCGCGAGGAGCTCCTCGTGGGTGCCGTCCTCGGCGACCCGGCCGTGGTCCATGACGACGACCCGGTCGGCGCGGGCGGCGGTGGTGAGGCGGTGGGCGACGACCAGGGTGGTGCGGCGGCCGGCGAGGCGGTCGGTGGCCTGGTTGACCTGGGCCTCGGTGGCCAGGTCCAGAGCGGCCGTGGCCTCGTCGAGCAGTAGCACGTCCGGGTCGACCAGCTCGGCGCGGGCCAGGGCGATCAGCTGGCGCTGCCCGGCGGACAGGTTGCGGCCGCGCTCGGCTACCTCGTGGAGGTAGCCACCCTCCAGGGTGGCGATCATGTCGTGCGCGCCGACCGCGCGGGCCGCCGCCTCGACCTCGGCATCCGTGGCGTCGGGACGGCCGTAGGCGATGGCGTCGCGGACGGTGCCCTGGAAGAGGTACGCCTCCTGCGGGACGACCCCCAGACGGTGCCGGTACGAGGTGAGGTCCAGGGCCCGCAGGTCGGTACCGTCGACGGTGACCCGGCCGCCGGTGGGGTCGTAGAAGCGGGCCACGAGCTTGACGAGGGTCGACTTTCCCGCGCCGGTCTCGCCGACGAAAGCGACGGTCTGCCCGGCCGGGATGCGCAGGTCGACCCCGCCGAGGGCCTCTTCGTCGCTCCCGTAGGCGAAGTGCACGTCCTCGAAGGCGATGTCGCCGCGCAGCGACAGGACCTCCAGCGGTTCGTCGGCGGACTTCGTCGACGTCGGCTCCCGCAGCAGCTCCTGGATGCGGCCCAGCGACACGGTCGCCTGCTGGTAGCCGTCGAACACCTGGGAGAGCTGCTGCACGGGCGCGAAGAACAGGTCGATGTAGAGCAGGTACGCCACCAGCGAGCCGACGGCGAGGGTCCCGTCGTCGACCCGCGCCCCGCCCACGATCAGCACGGCGGCGGCCGCCACCGACGACAGGAACTGCACGAACGGGAAGTACACCGAGATCAGCCACTGGCCCCGGATGCGGGCCTGACGGTAGCTGTGGCTGCGCTCGGCGAACCGCCGCCCGCCGTCCCGCTCGCGCCGGAAGGCCTGCACGATCCGCAGCCCGGACACCGACTCCTGGAGGTCGGCGTTGACCACCGACACGCGCTCGCGGGCCAGCTCGTACGCCTTCACGCTCGCCCGGCGGAAGAAGAACGTGGCGATGATCAGCGGCGGCAGCGTCGCGAAGACGACCAGCGCCAGCTGCACGTCGATCACCAGCAGCGCGACCATGATCCCGAAGAAGGTGACGACCGAGACGAAGGCCGTGACCAGGCCCGTCTGCAGGAACGTCGACAGCGCGTCGACGTCGGTCGTCATCCGGGTCATGATCCGCCCGGTCAGCTCCCGCTCGTAGTAGTCGAGCCCGAGGCGCTGCAGCTGGGAGAAGATCTTCAGCCGGAGCGAGTACAGGACCCGCTCGCCGGTACGGCCGGTCATCCGGGTCTCGCCGATCTGGGCCGCCCACTGCACGACCACCGTCAGCAGCCCCAGCAGGGCTGCGGCCCACACCGCGCCGAGCGCCGCCTTCGTGACGCCCGAGTCGATGCCGTGCCGGATCAGCACCGGCAGCAGCAGGCCCATGCCCGCGTCGGTGGCGACCAGGGCGAGGCTGATCAGCAGCGGCAGTCCGAAGCCGCGCAGCAGCCGGCGCAGACCGTAGGACTCCTCGGGCTGGACGGCCCTCGCCTCGTCGACGTCCGGGACGTCGGTGGCCGGGGGCAGCGCCTCGACCTGGGCGAGCAGCTCGGGGGTGGCCGGGCTCTCGGCGAGGGCGGTGTCCTTGCGGTCGCGGTCGCCGGTCCACAGCCTGGGGGTGACCCCGCGCTCGGCGTCGAACTCGGCGTCGAGCTCGTCCCGTACGGAGATGTCCTCCTGGGGGCAGGCGGGCTGGGTGTGGCCCGGGGAGACCGCGCCCAGCTCGTCGGGGTCGGTGAGCAGGCGCCGGTAGAGGGCGGACCGTTCCTGCAGCTCCTCGTGGGTGCCGATGTCGGCGAGGCGGCCGCCGTCCAGGACGGCGATGCGGTCGGCGAGGTTCAGGGTGGAGCGGCGGTGCGCGATGAGCAGGGTGGTGCGCCCGCGCATGACGCCCTGCAGGGCCTCGTGGATCTCGTGCTCGACCCTCGCGTCGACGGCGGAGGTGGCGTCGTCCAGGACCAGCAGGCGCGGGTCGCTGAGGATGGCGCGGGCGAGGGCGACGCGCTGGCGCTGTCCGCCGGAGAGGGTGAGGCCGTGCTCGCCGACGGTGGTGTCGTAACCCTCGGGCAGCTCGGTGATGAAACGGTCCGCCTGGGCGGCGCGGGCGGCCTTCTCGATCTCCTCGAGGGTCGCGTCCGGGCGGCCGTAGGCGATGTTGTTGCGGACCGTGTCGGAGAAGAGGAACGAGTCCTCAGGGACCAGGCCGATGGCCGCCCGCAGGGACTCCAGGGACAGCTCGCGCACGTCGTGGCCGCCGACCAGGACGGCTCCGCGGGAGACGTCGTAGAAGCGCGGCAGCAGCAGGGAGACGGTGGACTTTCCGGATCCGGAGGAGCCGACCACGGCGAGGGTCTCGCCCGGGCTGATCTCGAAGCTCAACCCGTCGAGGACGGGGTGGCCGGCGTCGTAGCCGAAGGAGACGTCGTCGAACTCGACCGTCGCGGGGGCGTCGGCGGGCAGGTCCTTGTGGCCGTCCTCGATCGACGGCTCGGTGTCGATCAGCTCCAGGACGCGCTCGGTGCCGGCCCGGGCCTGCTGGCCGACGGTGAGCACCACCGCGAGCATGCGGACCGGGCCGACCAGCTGGGCGAGGTAGGTGGAGAAGGCGACGAAGGTGCCGAGCGTGATGTGCCCGCGCACCGCCAGCCAGCCGCCGACCGCGAGCATGGCGACCTGGCCGAGGGCGGGGACGGCCTGGAGGGCCGGGGTGTAGACGGAGTTCAGGCGGATCGTGCGCAGCCGGCCCGCGAACAGCCGGCGGCCGACCTCGCGGAGCTTGCCGGTCTCCTGCTCCTCCTGACCGAAGCCCTTCACCACGCGGACGCCGCTGACGGCGCCGTCGACCACGCCCGCGACGGCGGCGGCCTGGGCCTGGGCGTACCAGGTGGAGGGGTGCAGCCGGGTGCGGCTGCGCTTGGCGATCCACCACAGGGCGGGGGCGACGGCCAGGGCGACCAGGGTGAGCGGCACGGACAGCCACGCCATGATCGCCAGGGAGAGCAGGAACAGCATGAAGTTCCCGATGGTCATCGGGAGCATGAAGAGCAGGCCCTGGATGAGCTGGAGGTCGCTGGTGGCGCGGCCGACGACCTGGCCGGTGGACAGCTCGTCCTGGCGGCGGCCGTCGAGCCGGGTGATCGTGCCGTACATCTCCGTCCGCAGGTCGTGCTGGACGTCGAGGGCGAGGCGGCCCCCGTAGTAGCGGCGGATGTAG
This sequence comes from Streptomyces tibetensis, assembly GCF_040647715.1. Lineage (GTDB taxonomy): Bacteria > Actinomycetota > Actinomycetes > Streptomycetales > Streptomycetaceae > Streptomyces > Streptomyces tibetensis_A. The sequence goes on from NZ_JBEZCR010000001.1 coordinate 738,650, forward strand.
GTGAGGACGTAGACGACCAGGGCGGCGGCGATCAGGAGGCCGGCCCAGGTGGTCATGTCCCTGGAGTGGTCGCTGATGACGTCGTCGATGATCACCTTGGTGATCAGCGGGACGAGGGCCATGACGGCCATGCCGGCCAGTGAGGAGCCGAGGGCGAGTACGACGTCCTTGGGGTGGCGCCACGCGTAAGCCCACAGTCGCCGTGCCCATCCCCGTTTCGGTGTCACGCCGGTACCTTCCAGTCGTCCTGCTCTACCGGAAGGCACCAACGCGATCGGGGGCCGTTTTCATCCCGCGGTAACAGTTTCGATTCCTGTTCGAGTGCGAGTGGGCGGCGGGGTGAGGGTCGCGCCGGACCCGGTCAGCTCGCCGCCAGGTCCTTGTGGATGACCTTGGCCACGGCCTGGATGGTGGCGATGCCGTAGTTCATGGTGCTGTTTCCGTGGGTCAGCACCGTCATCACGTAGTCGTGGCCCCCGCCCTTGAACGCGCCCACGCTGTGCACCCGCCACCCGTTGCTGGAGCGCTGCAGCCAGCCGTTCTTGACGGCCACGGTGACGCCCGAGGGCACTCCGTACGGGGTCCCCCAGCGCTGGGACGACACGACCTGGCCCATGAGCTTGAGGATGTAGGCCCGCGAGTTGTCGCTCAGGACCGCGTTCTTGGCGGTGAGGAGCTTCAGCAGCTTCTGCTCGTCGGTGACGGTGATCTGGGTCAGGCCCCAGTAGCCGTTCGTCCCGGGCTTGGTCTGCGTCATGCCGGCGGCCGCGAGGAAGTTCTTGATCTTCGTCATGCCGAGCTGCTTCCACAGGGTGGAGGTCGCCGCGTTGTCCGACTTGGTGATCATCGCCTTGGCGAGGGTGTTCTCGCGGTCGGTGAGGTACCGGTTCGATTTCTTCGCGTCCCACAGCAGCGCGGCGAGGACGGTGACCTTGACGACGCTCGCCGAGTCGTAGGCGGAGCTCGCGCGCAGGGAGCAGGTGGTGTTGGTGCTGCGGTCGTAGAGGCCGACGGCGACCGTGCCCTTGCGGGTGGCCAGTGCGGCGGCGATGTCCTTCTTCAGCTTGGTGGCCAGCGCAGCCTTGGCCGACGTGCAGCTCACGGCCGGAGTGGCTGCGGAGGCGGGCGTGGCGGCGGCTACGAGCGGCACGAGCACGCCGGTACCCACGGCCGCTGCCAGCACTCTCGCGCGGCGGGATATCCCAGAAGTCATGCCCCCCTTGACACACGGACACGGTCGAAAGGTTGCATGGAGAACGAGAGCTTGTGCGAGTCGTTCACGAGTCGTTACAGGGAGCCGCCCGGATTCACAGGCGGCGCACGGCTTCGGCACAGCGGCTTCCCACCGGGGTTCCCCACCATGCCGGGGTGACATCTGCCACCGAACCCCAGCTCCGGACCGCCGAGTCCCCGCCGAAGGACGCCGCCCCCGCGCCGCGTTGGTCCCTCCCCGCACTGCTCGCGATCCTCGCCCTGGCGGCGGTCCTCTACTCCTGGAACCTGTCCGGCGACGGCCTCAACAGCTTCTACAGCGCCGCCGTACTCAGCGGCACCGAGAGCTGGAAGGCCTGGTTCTTCGGCTCGTTGGACGCCGGAAATTTCCTCACGGTCGACAAGCCGCCGCTCGCGCTGATGGTCATGGGCCTGTCCTGCCGAGTCCTCGGCTACGGCACCTGGCAGATGATGGCGCCGATGATCGTGGCCGCGCTGGCCACCATCTGGATCCTGCACTCCTCCGTGAAGGGCGTGTTCGGGCACGCGGCGGCGGCCGTCGCGGCCCTCGTCCTGGCCCTCACCCCGATCACGGTCGCCATCAACCGGGACAACAACCCCGACACCCTGCTGGTGTTCCTGATGGTGGCCGGCGCGGCACTGGCCCTGCGTGCGACGCGCGACGGCCGGCTGCTGCCGCTGCTCGGCTCGGCGGCCTGCTTCGGGCTCGCCTTCAACACCAAGATGCTGCAGGGGTACATCGCGCTGCCCGCCGTGTTCGCGGTCTATCTGTACGCGGCGAAGCCGGCGTTGGTGAAGCGCCTCATGAACCTGCTTCCGGCGGGTGTGGTGCTGGCCGTCTCCAGCTTCTGGTGGGCCGCGGCCGTGTCGCTGGTCCCGGCCTCGCAGCGGCCGTACATCGGCGGTTCGACGGACGGCACCGCCTGGAACCTGATCATGGGCTACAACGGCCTCGGCCGGATCCTCGGCGGTGAGGGCAACGGCGGTGGCGGCGGGGGCGGAGGCGGCGGCTTCTCCGGAACCGCGGGCCTCGGAAGGATGTTCAACGACATCCTCGGCGGTCAGATCTCCTGGCTGATCCCCTTCGCGGGCATCGCGCTCGCCGGCGGCCTGGTGCTGTGCGGCCGTGCCGGGCGCACGGACCTCACCCGGGCCGCGCTGGTGCTGTGGGGCGGCTGGACCGTGCTGCACTACCTGACCTTCGCCCTGGCCGAGGGCACCATGCACCCGTACTACACGACCGCGCTCGCCCCGGGCATCGCGGCGCTGTGCGGAGGCGGCGGGGTATTGCTGCTGCGGGCCTTCCGCGCGGACCGGCGGTGGGTGTGGGTGCTGCCTCTGGCGCTGGGTGTCACGGCCGTCTGGGCGGCGGTGCTGCTGCGGCGGGCCTCCGGCTGGAACACCTGGCTGTGGCCGGCCGTCCTGGTCGTCATGGCCCTGGCCGTGACGGGGCTGTTCACCTTCCGCTCCGGTGCCTTTGGGCTGCGGCTGCGGCTGCTGGCGGTTTCGGTGGCGGCGGCCGTCGTCGCGGCGGTGGCGGGTCCGGCGGCGTACGCCTGGTCGGTTCCCTCGTCGGGGGCGGGCGGCGGCATGGGCGGTACGAACCCGACGGCGGGACCGACCACGGGCAGCGGCTTCGGCGGGCCCGGGGGCGGGGGCGGCCGGGGCTTCCCGGGCGGTGCCGGTGGCGCGGAACTGCCGGGCGGCGGCGCCCGGCAGGGTGGCGATTCCCAGGCCGGTGGCGGCTTCCCCGGGGGGAGCTTTCCCGGTGGCGGGATGCCTTCGGGTGAGATGCCTTCGGGTGCGGGGTCCTCGGGTGCGGGGTCCTCGGGTGGGCAGAGCGGGCAGGCTGCCGAAGGGGCGGAGGGCCCCGGCGGTACGCCACCGACCGGCGCCGGCACCGGTAGTGGCACGGGTCGCGGCGGCATGGGCGGTGGCGGCATGGGGGGTGGCGGCATCGGCGGTGGCGCGAGCAGCGAGCTGATCGCGTACCTGAAGAAGCACCAGGACGGCGCCAAGTGGCTGCTGGCCGTGTCGAGTTCGCAGAGTGCCGCCCAGCTCATCGTCAGCAGCGGGGAGCCCGTCATCTCCATGTGGGGCTGGTCCGGCAGCGACAAGGCGATGACGCTCGCCAAGCTCAAGGAGCTGGTGAAGAAGGGCGAACTGCACTACATCCAGCTCGGCGGTGGCATGGGCGGCGGCCCGGGCGGCGGCTCCACCGTCAGCTCCGAGGTCACGGCGTGGGTGCAGAAGCACGGCACGGCGGTGCGGGAGAGCGACTACGGCAACGGCACGAGCGGGGGCTCGGGCTCCAGCTCCGGCTCGGGTTCCGGCTCCGGCTCCAGCTCCGGCCCGGCGTCCAGCTCCAACTCGGCTTCCGGCTCCTCATCGGGGTCCGGGGCGGCCGTCTACCGTCTCGACCCGTCCGACGTCGGCTGATCCGCCATAACCCAGCATGATCGAACGGCCCCCGACTTCCCGGTCCGGGGCCGTTCCCGTGTCCCCGATCATGGACACCGGTGTCCGGATGAACGGGTGAAGGGAAACGAAGCGGTGGGCTACTGCCTAGAGATGAGCACCGGCGACATGAGAACGGTGGTGCGGCTGCTCACGGCGGTGGAGCGGACCGAGCAGCAGGAGCGCACGCTCGCCCGGGTGCGCACGGAGTGCGAGCGGACCGACACCCGCTTCCGGGAGCAGGGCATCGCCCTGGACGTCTCCATCAGCCGGGCCCTCGGCGAGCTGATCGACGGCACGCCGAGCACCGACCGCTGTCCGGCGTACAGCTACGCCTTCTACCAGGCCGTCGCGGCCCACTTCTCCGACCCGACCGACCTCGGCACCTGGCGCCGGCCGGCCTGGTTCCACGCCATGGACGACGAACTGGCCCGGCACGGCGTACCGTCCGACCTGCTCCCGGGCACGTTCCTGTTCAGCGGTCCGCCGCTGCGGCTGCCGCACCCCGGCGACGCGGTGCCCGCGATCGGCACGCTGCCTGCCCGGCGGGCCGCCGCCCTGGCCGATGCCTACGGGGGCGTGCTCGACCGCCTCGACCCCGAATTCCGCGGCCCTGCCCGGCGGTTCGCCGACGCTCTGCGCTTCGAGGCGGAGGAGTGGGAAGGCGCGCGGCGGCTCGGGACGAACCCCGACACCCTGCTCTTCTGGTTCCACTGACCTCTGCCGGAACTCTTGACGCTGCCTTTCCCACCGGGATACTTGCGGTCGACAGCGCGCCAACTGCCGTGTCATTCAGGGACTTTGAGTGAACGGCGGCGCCGCTTGTCCGAGATCCCGAACGTCGTGCGAAGTTTCGCCAACTTCGTGACGACCACCCCCCACAGGAGGATCCGCACATGAGCCCACGCAAGGCCCTCATAGCCGCCCTGACCGCCGCTCTGCTGGCCGGCCCCGGTGTCGCCCAGGCCGCCCCTCACCAGGCTCCCCCCGCCCCCGCCCCCGCCCGGGACCGCGCCGCGGCGGCCACCATCACCTGGTCCCTCGTCCGTGCGAGCAACCCCACCGCGGACCAGCGCTCGGCCTACGACCTCATCACCAAGGCCATGAACGCGGCGGTGGCCCGCTACAACAACCTCAGCGACCTGGGCAAGACCCTCACCGTCCGCTACGAACCGGGCGTTCCCACCGCCGACGGCAACATCAACGGGACGATCCGCTTCGGCAGCAACCGCAGCTACATGAGCGAACGGACGGCCCTGCACGAGATCGCCCACACGATCGGCGTGGGCACCAGCTCGGGCTGGTCCCGGCTCGGCGGCAGCGGCACCTGGACCGGCGGCCAGGCCACCGCGCTGGTCAAGCAGTACGACGGCTCGGGCGCCAAGATCTCCACCGGCGGCGGCCACTTCTGGCCCTACGGCCTGAACTACGACAACGAGTGGTCGGGCACGGCCGCCGACCGCCACGTCCACATCGTCGCCGCGATGGTCCGCGACGGCCTGTAGGAGCCACCGCGGCGGCCGTCGCTCAGCCCAGGTGCGTCGGGGCGAACATCCGCGGCACGGCCGGGAGCAGGACCGCCGAGGGTCCGGGCGCATCAAGCGCCCTCGTGAGGCCCTGCTCCAGCCGGCCGACCCGAACCGTCACCCGGACCGAACGGCCCCCGACCCACCCGCGGGGACTGTTTCGGTGCGTCAACTCGCGTAGAACACGCCCGGCTTGCCGGTTTCCGTCACCTGATTGCCATGCCAGATTCATTTACACGGCCGCATGTCCATGTCACTCTCCCGATTGCCGCCTCCGATCAACCCGCGTAGATGGGACCCCCACATGCCGGCGACAACACGGATACACCGATGGAAGCCGATAGCACTGGCCACCGCCGCCACCCTGGCCGGCCTCACCGCGTCCACCCTGACCGCCACCCCGGCCGCGGCCACGACGACCGCGTACGACACGACGTACTACAAGAACGCGGTCGGCAAGACGGGCGCCGGCCTCAAGTCCTCCCTGCACACCATCATCAGCAGCCAGACGAAGATCTCGTACTCCGCGGTCTGGAACGCCCTCAAAGTCACCGACCAGGACCCGAACAACAGCAACAACGTGATCCTGCTGTACAGCGGTGTCTCGCGCAGCAAGTCCCTCAACGGCGGTGACCTCGGCGACTGGAACCGCGAGCACACGTGGGCCAAGTCCCACGGCGACTTCGGCGAGACGACCGGCCCCGGCACCGACCTGCACCACCTGCGCCCGGCGGACGTGCAAGTCAACAGCGTCCGAGGCAACAAGGACTTCGACAACGGCGGCAGCACGGTCAGCGGCGGGGGCGGCAGCCTCACGGACTCCGACTCCTTCGAGCCACGCGACGCCGACAAGGGCGACGTGGCCCGCATGATCCTCTACATGGCCGTGCGCTACGACGGCGGCGACGGCTTCGCCGACCTCGAGCCGAACGAGAAGGTCAACAACGGCAGCAACCCCTACATGGGCAAGCTCTCCGTGCTCAAGCAGTGGAACGAGCAGGACCCGCCGAGCGCGTTCGAAGAGAAGCGCAACCAGGTCATCTACGACACCTACCAGCACAACCGCAACCCGTTCATCGACCACCCGGAGTGGGTCGAAGCGATCTGGTAGCGATCACCGTGACTGAACTCCCTTTGCACAAGGGAGTTCCGTCCGGCCTACCGGACCTCGCCCGTCCAGAGCCGCCAACTCGTCGGGGTACGCCCGCCGTGCTTCGTACTCGGGCTGCGCGGTTCGCAGCAACCGCCAGAAGCCCTCCCGGTGCCCGGACACCTTCCCATGGGCCGGTTCATGGGCGATGACGTAGTCGAGGTTCAGGTGCATGGGATGCGGCGCGCCCGGTCGGTGCGCTGGTGCTGTCCCGTGAAGATCGTCGCGCCCGGCCGATCGGGTGATCAGGCCGAGCCCAGGTGCGTCGGCGCGAACATCCGCAGCACGGCCGGGAGCAGGACCACCGAGGGCCCGGGCGCGGCAAGCGCCTTCGCCAGGTCCTGCTCCAGGCTCTCCGGGGTCGTCCGGACCCCGGGGACGCCGAAGGACTCCGCCAGGGCCACGTAGTCCGGCCGGGTCAGTTCCGTCGCCGTCGCCTCGCCGAACGCGTCGTTCATGTACTCGCGCAGGATGCCGTAGCCGCCGTCGTCGACGATCAGCCAGGTGACGTTCAGGTCGTACTGGCGGGCTGTTGCCAGCTCGGCGATGGAGTACAGGGCCCCGCCGTCGCCGGAGACGGCGAGGACCGGGCGGGTCGGGTCGGCCGCCGCCGCGCCGAGTGCGGCGGGGAAGGCGTAGCCGAGGCCGCCGGCGCCCTGAGCGGAGTGCATGTGGTTGGGGCCCTTGGCGTCGAAGGCCGACCAGGCCCAGTACGCGAGGATCGTCATGTCCCAGAAGGACGGGGAGTCGGCCGGGAGCGCCCTGCGGACGGACGCCAGCACGTCCTGCTCCAGGGTGAGTTCCTGGGCGGCGATGCGCTCGGCGACCTTGGCGAGCACGTCCCGGACCCGGTCCGCCGCCGTCGCGTCCTCGCGTTCCGGCACGGTCTCCAGCAGCGCCTGCAACGCGAGACGGGCGTCCGCGTGGATGCCGAGCGCGGGATGGTTGGACTCCAGCTTGCCGAGGTCCGCCTCGATCTGGATGACCCGGCCGCGCGGCTTGAACGTGTGGTAGTTCGAGGAGAGTTCGCCGAGGCCGGAGCCGATGACCAGGAGGACGTCGGCGTCCTCCAGGAAGTCCGTGGTGTGCCGGTCCTCGATCCACGACTGGAGCGACAGCGGGTGCTTCCAGGGGAAGGCGCCCTTGCCGCCGGGGGTGGTGACCACCGGTGCCTGGATCAGCTCCGCGAGCTGCCGCAGCTTGCCGGAGGCGTCCGCCCGGACCACTCCCCCGCCCGCGATGATCGCCGGACGGGCCGCCCTCGACAGCAGATCGGCGGCCACGGCGGTCAGTTCGGGGCGCGGCGGCAGCTCCTCGGGGAAGGCGTCCCCGCCCGTCACGACCGGGATCGCCGTCTCGGCGAGCAGCACGTCCTGCGGGATCTCCACCCACACCGGGCCGTGCGGGGCGCTCAGCGCCGATGTCCAGGCCGCCTCGATCGCGGAGGGGATCTGTGACTGGGTGCGGACGGTGTGCACGGACTTCACCACGCCCCGGAACGAAGCGGCTTGGTCCGGCAGTTCGTGCAGGTAGCCGTGCCGGCCACCGCCCAGGCCCGCCGTCGGGACCTGGCTGCTGATCGCCAGCACGGGCGCGGAGGCCGCCGCCGCCTCCTGGAGAGCGGCCAGGGAGGTCAGGGCGCCCGGCCCCGTCGACAGCAGCAGCGGCGCGGCCTCACCGGTGACCCGGCCGTACGCGTCCGCCGCGAACCCGGCGTTGTTCTCCACCCGCAGGCCGATGTACCTCAGGTCCGAGCGGCGCAGGGCGTCGAACATGCCGAGCGCGTGCTGGCCGGGCAGCCCGAAGACGGTCGTCGCGCCGAGCCCGGCCAGCGTCTCCACGACCAGGTCTCCGCCGTTGCGGCCGGGAGGAGGGTTGAGGGCGGCCTCCGTCTGGGCGGGCGTGGGACGGAGCACCAGGTCGTGGTCGTGAGTCACTTGGCTTCCGAGTCCTTCCGGGCCGCGGCGATCTGGCGGGACATGATCGTGGTCAGTTCGTACGCCGTGTGGGACGCGGCCACCGACGTGATCTCCGCGTGATCGTACGCGGGGGCCACCTCGACCACGTCCGCGGAGACCAGGTTGCACGAGGCCAGCCCGCGCAGGATCTCCAGCAGTTCGCGCGAGGTCATGCCGCCGGCCTCGGGGGTGCCGGTGCCGGGGGCGTGAGCCGGGTCGAGGCAGTCGATGTCGATGGAGATGTACAGCGGTCGGTCACCGATGCGCTGGCGCAGCTGGTCGGCGACCTCGTCGGCACCGCGCCGGTAGACGTCGGCCGAGGTGACGATGCCGAAGCCCATCTTCTCGTCATCGGTGAGGTCCTGCTTGCCGTACAGCGGGCCGCGGGTGCCGACGTGAGACAGGGCGGAGGTGTCGAGGATGCCCTCCTCGACCGCGCGGCGGAACGGGGTGCCGTGCGTGTACTCCGCGCCGAAGTAGGTGTCCCAGGTGTCGAGGTGGGCGTCGAAGTGCAGCAGGGCGACCGGGCCGTGCTTCTTCGCGACCGAGCGCAGCAGGGGCAGCGCGATGGTGTGGTCGCCGCCGAGGGTCATCAGGCGGGCGCCCGTGCCGAGCAGGTCGTCCGCGGCGGCCTCGACGGTCTCGACGGCCTCGTTGATGTTGAACGGGTTCACGGCGATGTCGCCGCCGTCCGCGACCTGGGCGAGGGCGAAGGGGGAGGCGTCCTGCGCCGGGTTGTACGGGCGCAGCAGCCGGGACGCCTCACGGATCGCGTTGCCGCCGAAGCGGGCGCCCGGCCGGTACGAGACACCCGAGTCGAACGGCACGCCCATGACCGCGACATCGGCCCGGCCGACCTCGTCCAGCCGGGGCAGCCGGGCGAAGGTCGCCGGGCCCGCGTACCGGGGAACGCGGGAGGAGTCGACGGGCCCGCGCGGAGTCTCGTTGCTGCTCATGAAGAAATGCCTTCTTTCTTACGCTTCATCGCGTGTGTACTGCTATGCGCTGCTTGTACTACGACTCTACTGGGGAGCCGTGACCGGTTCGGACGCGAGTTCGGGAGACCGGCCCGAGAGCCGCCGGCGCCATGCGGTGAGGACGGCGGCGTCGGTGGCGGGCGTGGCCAGGGAGACGGCCAGATAGGCGGCGAGGGAGGTGAGCAGGCCGTAGTAGACGGGCTCGTTGGCCAGGATGCCGTGGGTCGCCATCAGCACGACGACCGCGAGTCCGCCGACCACGACGGAGGCCAGGGCGCCGTACACGGTGCCGCGCTTCCACACCAGGCCGCCGAGGATCGGCACGAGCAGTCCGCCGACGAGGAGGTTGTAGGCGACGGTCAGGGCCTCCACGACGTTGTCGATCGCGATGGCTGTGCAGATGACCGCGAGCCCCATGATCAGGATGAAGGCGCGGTTGCCCTTCACCTCGTCGCGTTCCCCTCCGGGGGAGTTCCCCCGCAGCCGGGACCAGATGTCGTTGTTGGCGACGGTGGCGCAGGCGATCAGCGCGCCGGACGACGTCGACATCACGGCGGCGAGAGCGGCGGCCAGCACCAGTCCGCGCACGCCGACGGGCAGTTCGTCCTTGACGATGGTCGCGAAGGCGTCGTCGGGGCTGCCGAGCTTCGGGTACAGCACCTTGGCCGCGGTGCCGATGACGGCGCCGGCGAGGGCGTAGGCGAGGCAGTAGGTGCCGGCGACGGTCCCGCCCCACTTGGCGGTCCGGTCGCTGCGCGCGGTGAAGACGCGCTGCCAGATGTCCTGCCCGATGAGCATGCCGAAGGTGTAGATCAGCACATAGGTGAAGATCGTCTCGCCGCCGATGCCCAGCGGGTCGAAGTACTCGGTGGGCAGCTGCGCCTTCATCTCGCCGAACCCGCCCGCCTTCACGACGGCGATGGGCAGCAGCAGGAGCAGCACGCCGATGGTCTTCACGACGAACTGCACCATGTCGGTCAGGGTGATCGACCACATGCCGCCGAGGGTGGAGTACGCGACGACGATCGAGCCGCCGAGGACGATCGCGACCGTGCGGTTCATGTCGAACAGGACGTCGAAGATCGTGGCGTACGCGATGGTCGAGGTGACGGCGAGCATCAGCGTGTACGCCCACATCACGACACCGGAGACGACCCCGGCCCGCCCGCCGCCGTAGCGCAGGTCGAGCATCTCGGAGACGGTGTAGACCTTCAGCCGCGCGATGCGGGCGGAGAAGAAGACGGACAGGGCGAGCAGGCCGAGGCCGATGGTGAAGACCATCCAGGCGCCGGACAGGCCGTACTGGTAGCCGAGGCCCACCCCGCCGATGGTGGAGGCGCCGCCGAGGACGATCGCCGCCATGGTGCCGGAATACAGGGCCGGGCCGAGGCGGCGGCCGGCCACGAGGAACTCGCTCTTGGAGCGGGCGCGGCGCATGCCCCACCAGCCCATGGCCAGCATGCCGGCCAGGTACACGACGATGACGGCGTAGTCGACGGCCATGAGGGCCTCCTTCGATCGGTGTCGCCGGCGGGTGACGAGGACTGACCTTAGGTGGCCGGAAAGCGACTGCGAAGTGTACGTTTCATCCATTCGAGCCGGTGCCGGATGGAGGGAACGCACACCATGCCGGATCCGGCGGTTCCGCCCACCCCGCCCGTCCCGCTGACCGCGCTGCTGGCCCGCGAGGACCTGGGCCTGCGACAGCTCGCGGGGCCGCCCGCCGAGGACGTCGTCGTCCACTGGGTGCACACCTCGGAGATGGCGGACCCCTACCCCTATCTGCTGGGCGGGGAGCTGCTGCTCAGCGCCGGGGTGCACATCCCGGAGGCGGCGGGCCCGGAGACCTCCTACTCGGGACCGGAGACCTCCTACTTCGGCGACTACGTCTCCCGGATCGTGGCGGCGGGCGGCGCGGCCCTCGGCTTCGGCGTGGCGCCCGTGCACGACACGGTGCCGGAAGGGCTGGTCGCGGCCTGCGCCTCGCACGGCCTGCCACTGCTGGAGGTGCCGCCCCGGACCACCTTCTCGGGCGTGGCCCGCGCGGTCTGGCAGCTCATGGCCCGGGCCCGCCTCGCCGAGCTCCGGCACGTCACCGAGGCCCAGCAGAGCCTCGCCGCCGCCGCGTCCCGCCCCGACCCGGTCCCGTCGGTGCTCCGGCAACTCGCGGGGCGACTGGGCGGCTGGGCCGTGCTGTACGGCCCGGAGGGCACGGAGATCGCGGGAGCCGGCCGGGAGCCCGGGGACGAGGTGCGGACGGCACTGACCCGGCTGGCGACGGTGGTACGGCCGACCCGGGCGGCGGGGGCGCCCGCCCCCTCCTCCGCCACCGACTCCGTCGCCGGTCTGCACCTGGCCGCCTACAGCCTGGGGGCCGGGCACGGGTTCGTGCTCGGCGTCGTCACCGCGCAGCGGACCCCCGGCGACCACACCGTCGCCTCCGTCGCGGCCGTCCTGCTGTCGCTGCTCACCGGCGAGCAGCAGAGCGGCACCGGGGCCGCCCGCTCCTCCGCGCTGGTGCGGCTGCTGCTGGGCGCGCCGCCCGAGGAGGTCGCGGGGTTGCTGGGCGACGGGCCGTGGCTCGTGGTGCACGCCCGGCCGGACGGGGACGGCGCCGCCGACCCCGTCGCGGCCTCCGCGCTGGGTGCCGCGCTCGGGTCCGCCCTGGTCGACCCGGCGGGCGACGCCGTACGCGTCCTGGTCCCGGCCGGCCGGGCACCGGACCCGCTGCCCGGCTGGACCCTGGGCGTCAGCGCCGCCGTCGCCCCGCACGACTGGCCCACCGCCGACACCCAGGCCGCCCGCGCCCTGGCCCGGGCCCGCGCCACCCGCTCCCCGCTGCAGCGGCACAGCGCCCGCCCCGCCCTCGCCGACCTGGTCCCCTCCGAGGAGGCGGCGGTCCACGCCCGTGCCGTCCTCGCCCCCGTCACGGCCCACCCCGCGCTCACCGAGACCCTGCGCACCTGGCTGTCCCTGCACGGCAGCTGGGACCGCACGGCCGTCGCCCTGTCCGTGCACCGCAACACCGTGCGGCAGCGCGTCGCCCGCTGCGCGGCCCTGCTGGAGACGGACCTCGACGACCCGGACGTCCGGATGGAACTCTGGTTCGCGCTGCGGCACGTGTGAGTGGCGACGGCCGACAGCCGCGGCACCGTCTGGCCAGCCACGGCACGTGCGGGCGGCTACGGCGCGTCTGAGTACGTGAGCGGGGCCGCGCTGAGTACGTGACGCACGTCCCAGCGCTCGATACGCCAGGGACGCCCCCGGTCGGCTGCCTCACAATGGATGCCATGCCGATATCCGGGACACCCAGCCGCGCCGAACTCGTCGAACACCTCGTCAGGACGCGCATCGCGGGCGACGTCGCCACCCCCCGCGAGAACAACCTCTCCCACTACCGCAAGCTGGCGAACAGCGACCGCCACTACTGGCTCGGACTGGAACTCGGCGACCGCTGGAACGACGAGCAGGACGTCCTCGCGGTGATGGCGGAACGGGTCGGCGTGAACGACGACCCCGAATACCGGTACGGCCAGGACACCATCGACCCGGAGCTGACCGTCGACGGCCTGGAGCGGATGGCCGGGCGGCTGCGCAAGGCGGCGGACGGGCAGCAGCGCGTCCTCTTCGCCACCGGCCACCCCGGCGGCCTCCTCGACGTACACCGCGCGACCGCGTCGGCGCTGCGCGCGGCCGGCTGCGAGATCGTCGTCATCCCGGACGGGCTGACGACCGAGGAGGGCTACGTCATGCAGTTCGCAGACGTGGCGGTCCTGGAGCACGGTGCGACCTTGTGGCACACCCACTCGGGCGAACCGATGAAGGCGATCCTGACGGCCTTGGAGCGCGCGGGCCGCCCGCTGCCCGACCTGGTCGTCGCCGACCACGGCTGGGCCGGCTACGCGGGACAGCACGGCGTGGACTCCGTCGGATACGCCGACTGCAACGACCCGGCCCTCTTCATCGCCGAGGCCGAGGGCACCGTGCAGGTGACGGTTCCCCTCGACGACCACGTGATCAGCCCCCGCCACTACGACCCGATGACGGCGTACCTGCTCGCGCAGGCGGGCCTCAGCTAGAACCCCGCTCGCGCGGGACGCGGACCACGCCCTCCTGGATCACGGTGATGGCGAGCTGTCCGTCCTGCGTGTAGATCCGCGCCTGCCCCAGTCCCCGGCCGCCGTGCGCGGACGGGGACTCCTGGTCGTACAGCAGCCACTCGTCGGCGCGGAACGGCCGGTGGAACCACATGGCGTGGTCGAGCGAGGCCCCGACGACGTCCCCGACGGCCCAGCCACCGCGCCCGTGCGCGAGCAGCACGGAGTCGAGCAGCGTCATGTCGGAGACGTAGGTGGCGAGGACGACGTGCAGCAGCGGATCGTCCGCGAGCTTGCCGTTGGTGCGGAACCACACCTGCGAGTGCGGCTCGCGCGGCTCGCCGAACCGGCCGTAGGGCGGCTCGTCGACGTAGCGGAGATCGACCGCGGCCCGGGCCTCGAGGAACTTCTCCACCACGACGGGGTCGAGATGCCCGTACCCGCGCAGCCGCTCCTCACCGGTCGGCAGCGTCACGGGATCGGGCGCGGCCGGCATCGGCTCCTGGTGATCCAGCCCGTCCTCGTGCACCTGGAACGATGCCGAGAGGTGGAAGATCGGTTTGCCGTGCTGGACGGCGACCACCCTGCGGGTGGTGAAGGAGCGGCCGTCGCGGATCCGGTCGACGGTGTAGACGATGGGCGCGCCGGGGTCGCCGGGGCGCAGGAAGTACGCGTGCAGCGAGTGCGCGGGCCGGTCCTCGGGGACCGTGCGCCCGGCGGCGACGAGCGCCTGGGCCGCGACCTGCCCGCCGAAGACCCGGGGGACGACGGCGGACCGGGACCGGCCGCGGAAGATGTCCTCCTCGATCTGCTCGAGGTCGAGCAGATCGAGGAGGCTCTCAAGTGCATTGCTCATGGCAACTGTTGTACCGGCCAATGACTACGGTCGGCTTACAGGCCCATGTTCTTCGCGATGATGGACTTCATGATCTCGCTGGTGCCGCCGTAGATGCGGTTGACGCGGTTGTCCGCGTACAGGCGGGCGATGGGGTACTCGTTCATGAAGCCGTAGCCGCCGTGCAGCTGGAGGCAGCGGTCGATGACGCGGTGGGCGACCTCGGTGCAGAACAGCTTCGCGGAGGCGGCCTCGGCGGGGGTGAGCTCACCGGCGTCGAGGGCCTCGGTCGCGCGGTCGGCGACGGCCTCGGCGGCGTCCACCTCGGCCTGGCAGGCGGCCAGTTCGAACTTGGTGTTCTGGAAGGAGGCGACCGTCTTGCCGAAGACGGTGCGGTCCTGGACGTACTGCTTGGCGAACCGCACGGCGGCCTTGGCCTGGGCGTAGGCGCCGAACGCGATGCCCCAGCGCTCGGAGGCCAGGTTGTGGCCGAGGTAGTAGAAGCCCTTGTTCTCCTCGCCGAGGAGGTCCTCGACGGGGACCTTGACGTCGACGAACGCCAGCTCGGCGGTGTCGGAGGTCTTCAGGCCGAGCTTGTCGAGCTTGCGGCCGACGGAGTAGCCCTCGGACTTGGTGTCCACGGCGAAGAGGGAGATGCCGTGGCGGCGGTCCTCGGCGGTCGGGGCGGAGGTACGGGCGCAGACGATCATGCGGTCGGCGTGGACGCCGCCGGTGATGAAGGTCTTGGCGCCGTTGAGGACGTAGTGCGTGCCGTCCTCGGAGAGCTTGGCGGTGGACTTCATGCCCGCGAGGTCGGAACCGGTGCCCGGCTCCGTCATCGCGATGGCCCACATCTCCTCGCCGGAGACGAACTTCGGCAGGAACCGCTTCTTCTGCTCGTCGGTGGCGAGCATCTTGATGTAGGGCAGGGCCAGCAGCACATGCACGCCGGAGCCGCCGAACGCGACGCCCGCGCGAGCGGTCTCCTCGTACAGCACGGCTTCGAACTTGTGGCTGTCCAGGCCCGCACCGCCGAACTCCTCGGGCACGTTGATGCCGAAGATGCCCAGCTCACCGAGCTTGTAGTAGAAGTCGCGGGGCGCCTGGCCCGCCGCGAACCACTCGTCGTACACGGGTACGACCTCGGCCTCGATGAAGGCGCGAAGGGTCTCCCGGAACGCCTCGTGATCCTCGTTGAACACCGTACGGCGCACGCCGCCACCTCCAGGACTCCGCATGTCTAAGCGCTTGCTCAGTCAAAGATACCGGCGAGTATCGACGACCGTCCAGGGAGGGGGTGGGGAGACGCTCGTCACGCCGGTGGGGCGGGGGGCGGCCTCCTGGCCGACAGTTCCGGGCGGGCGGGTGGTTGGGTGGGCAAAGGCCCCCTAAACCCCCGCCGCAGCAAACGCCCCCCGAGCCATCCGATGCAACAACTCCGCCGTGGCCCCCCGCCCCGGCAACGCCCCGCCCCTCCCCAGGTGCGGAGTCGAGTTCAGCAACCCGAACACCGAGTGCACCGCCGACCGGGCCGCCGGCTCCCCCAGCCCCGGGTACACCTCCCGCACGACCCCCACCCACAGCTCCACGTACTGCCGCTGCAGCTGCCGCACCATCTTCCGGTCGCTGTCCCGGAGGCGATCCAGCTCCCGGTCGTGCAGGGTGATCAGAGGCCGGTCATCGAGCGCGAAGTCGATATGCCCCTCGATCAGCGAGTCGAGGACCACCTCAGCCCTCGCACCCCCGTCCGCACCACCGTCCGCCTCCGCCTCCGCGTCCGCCAGCCTCCGCTTCGCCCCCGTCAGCAACTGTCCACTGATCCCCACCAGCAGCTCCGCGAGCATCGCGTCCTTGCCCGCGAAGTGCCGGTACAGCCCGGGTCCGCTGATCCCGACCGCGGCACCTATCTCGTCGACTCCGACCCCGTGGAAGCCCCGCTCCGCGAACAGCCGCGCGGCCTCCCTGAGGATCTGCTCACGGCGGGTGGGGGCGTCGGTTCTGGTGGCCATGAAATCAATTCTAGACAGGGAGGTTAGCGGTCGTTAACCTGAAGGAAATGCGTTAACGCTCATTAACAAGGTGAGGGGACCCGCAGGATGCACGAGGCACCGGAGCTCACGAGCGCGGCAGACCCCGCGTCGGAGGCCTTTCGGGCCAACGAGGAGGCGCACCACGCCCTCGTCGAGGAGCTGCGCACCAAGCTCGCCGCCGCCGCACAGGGCGGCGGCGAGAAGGCCCGCGCGCGCCACACCGCGCGCGGCAAGCTGCTCCCCCGCGACCGCGTCGACACCCTCCTCGACCCGGGCTCGCCGTTCCTGGAGCTGGCCCCGCTCGCGGCCGACGGGATGTACGAGGGCCAGGCCCCGGCCGCCGGCGTCATCGCCGGCATCGGCAGGGTCAGCGGCCGCGAGACGGTGGTCATCGCCAACGACGCCACGGTCAAGGGCGGCACCTACTACCCGATGACCGTGAAGAAGCACCTCCGCGCCCAGGAGGTCGCCCTCGACAACCGCCTCCCCTGCGTCTACCTGGTGGACTCCGGCGGCGCCTTCCTCCCCATGCAGGACGAGGTCTTCCCCGACCGGGACCACTTCGGCCGCATCTTCTACAACCAGGCCCGCATGTCCGGCGCCGGCATCCCCCAGATCGCCGCCGTCCTCGGCTCGTGCACGGCCGGTGGGGCGTACGTCCCGGCGATGAGCGACGAAGCGGTGATCGTCCGCAACCAGGGCACGATCTTCCTGGGCGGCCCGCCCCTGGTGAAGGCGGCCACCGGCGAGGTCGTCACGGCGGAGGAGCTCGGCGGTGGCGAGGTCCACTCCCGGGTCTCGGGTGTCACGGACCACCTCGCTGAGAACGACGCGCACGCCCTGCGCATCGTCCGCACGATCGTCTCCACGCTCCCCTCCCGAGGCCCGCTCCCCTGGGAGGTCACGGAGGCGACGGAACCCAAGGTCGACCCGCACGGCCTCTACGGCGCGGTCCCGGTCGACTCCCGCACCCCCTACGACGTGCGCGAGATCATCGCCCGCGTCGTCGACGGCTCCCGCTTCGCCGAGTTCAAGTCCGAGTTCGGCCAGACCTTGGTCACGGGCTTCGCCCGGATCCACGGCCACCCGGTGGGCATCGTCGCCAACAACGGCATCCTGTTCTCCGAGTCCGCCCAGAAGGGCGCCCACTTCATCGAGCTGTGCGACCAGCGCGGCATCCCGCTGGTCTTCCTCCAGAACATCTCGGGCTTCATGGTCGGCAAGGACTACGAGGCGGGCGGCATCGCCAAGCACGGCGCCAAGATGGTCACGGCGGTGGCCTGCACGCGCGTGCCGAAACTGACGGTCGTGGTCGGCGGCTCCTACGGCGCGGGCAACTACTCGATGTGCGGCAGGGCGTACTCCCCCCGCTTCCTGTGGATGTGGCCGAACGCCAAGATCTCGGTCATGGGCGGCGAGCAGGCGGCCTCGGTCCTGGCGACCGTCAAGCGGGACCAGCTGGAGGGGCGCGGCGAGTCCTGGCCGGCGGAGGACGAGGACGCCTTCAAGGCCCCGATCCGCGCCCAGTACGAGCGCCAGGGCAACGCCTACTACGCGTCGGCCCGCCTCTGGGACGACGGTGTCATCGACCCGATGGACACCCGTCAGGTGCTGGGCCTGGCCCTGACCGCCTGCGCCAACGCGCCCCTGGGTGACCCCCAGTTCGGCGTCTTCCGGATGTGAGGGGACGGACGACGATGTTCGAGACAGTGCTGGTGGCCAACCGGGGCGAGATCGCCGTACGCGTCATCCGGACGCTGCGGTCGATGGGCGTGCGCTCGGTGGCCGTCTTCTCCGACGCGGACGCCGACGCCCGGCACGTCCGCGAGGCCGACACGGCGGTGCGGATCGGCCCGGCTCCCGCGTCCGAGAGCTACCTGTCGGTGGAGCGCCTGCTGGAGGCGGCGGCCCGCACGGGCGCGCAGGCCGTCCACCCCGGCTACGGCTTCCTCGCGGAGAACGCGGCCTTCGCGCGCGCGTGCGCCGAGGCGGGCCTGGTCTTCATCGGCCCCCCGGCGGACGCGATCGCGCTCATGGGCGACAAGATCCGCGCCAAGGAGACGGTCCAGCAGGCCGGGGTGCCGGTCGTGCCGGGCGGACGCGACCCGGACCTGGCCGAGGCGGCCCGCGCGCTGGGCGCACCCGTCCTGCTGAAGCCCAGCGCGGGCGGCGGCGGCAAGGGCATGCGCCTGGTGCGGGATCTGACGCGGCTGGAGGACGAGATCGCGTCGGCCCGCCGCGAGGCCCGGGCCTCCTTCGGCGACGACACGCTCCTCGTGGAGCGCTGGATCGACCGCCCCCGCCACATCGAGATCCAGGTCCTGGCGGACGGCCATGGGCACGTGGTCCACCTCGGGGAGCGCGAGTGCTCCCTCCAGCGCCGCCACCAGAAGATCATCGAGGAGGCGCCGAGCGTGCTCCTCGACGAGGGGACGCGCGCCGCGATGGGCGAGGCGGCGGTCCAGGCGGCCCGCTCGTGCGGTTACCGGGGCGCGGGCACGGTGGAGTTCATCGTCCCCGGCGGCGACCCGTCGTCGTACTACTTCATGGAGATGAACACCCGCCTCCAGGTGGAGCACCCGGTCACGGAGCTGATCACGGGCCTGGACCTGGTGGAGTGGCAGCTGCGCGTGGCGGCCGGGGAGCCCCTCGGCTTCACCCAGACGGACGTACGGCTGACCGGTCACGCGGTGGAGGCCCGCATCTGCGCCGAGGACCCGGCCCGCGGCTTCCTCCCCTCCGGCGGCACGGTCCTGAGGCTGCGTGAGCCGCAGGGCGACGGCGTCCGCACCGACTCGGGCCTCACCGAGGGCACGGAGGTCGGCAGCCTCTACGACCCGATGCTCTCCAAGGTCATCGCGTACGGCCCGGACCGTGCGACGGCCCTGCGCAAGCTCCGGGCGGCCCTGGCGGAGACGGTGACGCTCGGCGTGCAGACGAACGCCGGTTTCCTGCGCCGTCTGCTCGCCCACCCGGCGGTCGTCTCCGGCGACATGGACACGGGCCTGGTCGAGCGCGAGGTCGAGTCACTGGTTGCCACGGACGTACCGGAGGAGGTGTACGAGGCGGCTGCGGCCGTACGTATGGAGGCCCTGAAGCCCGAGCCGGGCGGCTGGACGGATCCCTTCTCGGTGCCCAGCGGCTGGCGTCTGGGCGGCGCACCGAAGCCGCCGGTCTTCCCCTTGCGGGTCCAGGAGCCCCTGGAGCACACCCCGCGCGGCACGGCCACGGTCACCGCCGACCGGGTCTGCGTCACGCTGGACGGCGTCCGGCACACCTTCCACCGCGCCGCCGACTGGCTCGGCCGTGACGGCGACGCCTGGCACGTACGCGACCACGACCCGGTCGCCGCGTCGCTCACCCGCGCCGCCCACGGGGGCGCCGACTCGCTGACCGCCCCGATGCCCGGCACGGTGACGGTGGTGAAGGTCGCGGTCGGCGACGAGGTGAGTGCCGGTCAGAGCCTGCTGGTGGTGGAGGCGATGAAGATGGAGCACGTCATCTCCGCGCCGCACGCCGGAAAGGTCACCGAACTGGACGTGGCCCCCGGCACCACGGTCGCCATGGACCAGGTGCTGGCGGTCATCGCACCGCACGAGGAGGCGGCGGAATGACAGTCCCAGGGCTTCCGATGGTCGTCCCGAGCAGGGACCTGCCCACCCGGGTCCGCATCCACGAGGTCGGCGCCCGGGACGGTCTGCAGAACGAGAAGGCGACGGTCCCCACGGAGGTCAAGGCGCGGTTCGTCCACCGCCTGGCCGAGGCCGGCCTGACGACGATCGAGGCGAC
This sequence comes from Streptomyces tibetensis, assembly GCF_040647715.1. GTDB lineage: Bacteria > Actinomycetota > Actinomycetes > Streptomycetales > Streptomycetaceae > Streptomyces > Streptomyces tibetensis_A. Next base: position 758,702 of record NZ_JBEZCR010000001.1, read on the forward strand.
GAGCTTCGTGCACCCCAAGTGGGTGCCCCAGCTGGCGGACGCCGAGCAGCTGTTCCCGATGGTCGCCGACCTGCCCGTCGCGCTCCCGGTCCTGGTCCCGAACGAGCGCGGTCTGGACCGCGCGCTGGCGCTGGGCGCCCGCCGGGTCGCCGTCTTCGCCAGCGCCACGGAGTCCTTCGCCAAGGCCAACCTCAACCGCACGGTGGACGAGGCGCTGGCGATGTTCGAGCCGGTGGTGGCCCGCGCCAAGGCCGATGCGGTCCACGTCCGCGGCTACCTCTCGATGTGCTTCGGCGACCCGTGGGAGGGCGGGGTCCCGATCGCCCAGGTGGTGCGGGTCTGCCGCGCCCTGCTGGACATGGGCTGCGACGAGCTGAGCCTGGGCGACACGATCGGCGTGGCCACTCCCGGCCACGTGGTGGCACTCCTCGCAGCCCTGGACGAAGCGGGCGTCCCACCGGCCACCCTCGCGGTCCACTTCCACGACACCTACGGCCAGGCCCTGGCCAACACCCTCGCGGCGCTCCAGCAGGGCGTCACGACGATCGACGCGTCCGCAGGCGGCCTGGGCGGCTGCCCGTACGCGAAGTCGGCGACCGGCAACCTGGCCACCGAAGACCTCGTGTGGATGCTGCGGGGCCTCGGCATCGACACCGGAATCGACCTCGGCCGCCTCGTCGCCACCAGCGCGTGGATGGCCGCCCACCTGGGCCGACCCAGCCCGTCCCGCACCGTCCGAGCCCTGTCCCACGAGGACACCGAGGAGCACTGATCACGATGGACTACCGTCTCTCCCCCGAGCTGGAGGAACTACGCCGTACGGTCGAGGAGTTCGCGCACGAGGTGGTGGCGCCGAAGATCGGCGACTTCTACGAGCGGCACGAGTTCCCTTACGAGATCGTCCGCGAGATGGGCCGCATGGGCCTGTTCGGCCTGCCGTTCCCCGAGGAGTACGGCGGCATGGGCGGTGACTACCTGGCCCTCGGCGTGGCCCTGGAGGAGCTGGCGCGGGTCGACTCCTCGATCGCCATCACCCTGGAGGCCGGCGTCTCGCTGGGCGCGATGCCGATCCACCTCTACGGCACCGAGGCGCAGAAGCAGGAGTGGCTTCCTCGCCTCTGCTCGGGCGAGCTTCTGGGCGCGTTCGGCCTGACGGAGCCGGACGGCGGCAGCGACGCGGGCGCGACCCGCACGACGGCCCGCCTGGACGCCGCCACGAACGAGTGGGTGATCAACGGCACCAAGTGCTTCATCACCAACTCGGGGACGGACATCACGGGCGTGGTGACGGTCACGGCGGTCACGGGCCGCAAGCCCGACGGCAGGCCGCAGATCTCCTCGATCATCGTGCCGTCCGGCACGCCCGGCTTCACCGTGGCGGCCCCGTACTCGAAGGTCGGCTGGAACGCCTCGGACACCCGCGAATTGTCCTTCACGGACGTCCGCGTCCCCGCGGCGAACCTCCTGGGCGAGGAGGGCCGCGGCTACGCCCAGTTCCTGCGCATCCTCGACGAGGGCCGCATCGCCATCGCGGCCCTGGCGACGGGCCTGGCGCAGGGCTGCGTCGACGAGTCGGTCAAGTACGCCAAGGAACGCCACGCCTTCGGCAAGCCGATCGCCGCCAACCAGGCCATCCAGTTCAAGATCGCGGACATGGAGATGAAGGCCCACACGGCCCGCCTCGCCTGGCGCGACGCGGCGGCCCGCCTGGTGTCCGGAGCCCCCTTCAAGAAGGAAGCGGCCCTGGCGAAACTCCACTCGTCCACGGTCGCGGTGGACAACGCCCGAGAGGCCACCCAGATCCACGGCGGCTACGGCTTCATGAATGAATACCCGGTCGCCCGCATGTGGCGAGACTCCAAGATCCTGGAAATCGGCGAGGGCACGAGCGAGGTGCAGCGGATGCTGATCGCGCGGGAGTTGGGGTTGGTGGGCTGAGCAACGCCGAAGGACCTGCACCGGCCATGGCGCAGGCCGACGGCAGCCGTGCACGGCCCAAGAGCAGGGGTTCTTCCCGCACCTGGTGCGGGAAGACCCCCTGCTCTTTCACTTCACTTGCTCGACTCTTCCGCCTCACCAACAGCGGCGCCCTCGGCCACCTCTTCGAAGAGAGCATCCACGTCACGGAGTGACATGGGACCACAGGCCGCCTGGAAGACCTTTCCGTCGCTCCAGGCGATCATCCATCCTCCGTCGGAGAGATCGTGCCTTTCGCGAGGCACGACGACACCTTCCAAGTCCGTTTCGCTCACATCGATCCGAATGTGCCACCCAGGATTATCCGTAGTGGCCATTCTGATGCCGAACTCGTGCTCCCATTCGCCGTCGCAGTTGGATGCGTACCACGACTGGATATAACGGATACCCCGGCCCCCATCAGGAGCAGCCGAGGGGCTTCTCCCAGTCTTGCGGCGCACGCGCGTCACCCCCGTTCGGAAGATTGATGTGAGGTGTTTCCACTACGGTACCGTCCGCGTTCGTATGCGCGGGCCCTTCAAGGTCAAACCTCTTTACGAGTTCGAAAGGAGCTGGATTCCGCGGGTTGGACTGCGGTGCCCACTCTGCATACTTCTTGATCTGCCCCGTTCCACCGTGACGCACGAACGTGGTGTGAGGACCTTCGGCATCGTAATTAGGCCGCTGCCCAGGCTTTCGCCCTCCCATGTTGTGCACGAGAAGACTTCTGTCACCTGCCACAACATAGTAGGTGTGCAGATCACGGACGGTGAGGTTGTGAACCGTAGCCAGACCCGTCGTCCACCGTTTCACGGAAGCGACCTGCACACGCGAGCCCGCGCCAGTTCGCAGCCACTCCCCCGCCTTCAGATCAGTGGCGTCGACCCACTCCCGCAGCTCAGGCACCCAGAACGGATGGCCATCAGTCGCCGTGACCGAAGCCGTCTTCGAGCCCCTCTTGCCGTCTATGTCCACTGTGACCTTGACCAGGTGCTTGAGGCCCCGGCCCTTGATCTCGGCTGTGACCGTCTCGACCCTCGTCTCGCCCGTCTCCGGGTCGGTCGCCAAGACCTTGTCGCCGATGTCGACGTCCTTGATCGGTTTTGTCGAACCGTCGGCCATCAACACCTTGGTACCGGGCGTGAAGCTGTTGCCCACCTTGCAGGTAATGGCCTCCGTCGCCTCGTCCGCCGCCTTGCTGCTCTTGCGCCAGTCCTGGAAGCTGTCCCACAGCCTGCGGCTCAGGCCTCCGATGCGCTTGATCAAGGCCCAGGCCTTGTCCAGCTTGTTCCAGTACTTCGCCGCCAGCCGTGACAGCGGTCCGCCGGCGACGAGTGACGACACCACGTTGAGTGCCGTGGCTCCGCAGGAGCCCAACGCGCCCGTGGTGAAGCAGTCCAGCGCGTCCGTGATGCCCAGCTCGTCCGCGACGATCTTCGCCAGTTCCTTGGCGACGGCGATCGCCCGCTGCTTTGCCGCGTCCGCCTGTGCCCTCTGCTGGCGCGCCCGGTGTTGCGCCGGCGACTCCTTCGGCTTCTTGACCCCGTAGTACGTGTAGTACGTGTCGGTCGCCTTGACCTCCCACCCGCCGTCACGCTCCAGGGTGCAGGTGATGCCGACGTTCACGCAGTCGTCGGGCTTGAGGCCGCTCGGGTCGGAGAAGGTGACCGGGTTGTTGTTGCTGTACGAGTAGCCGTTGATCTGCTGGGGGTCGGTGTAGTCGATGATCGGGTCCGCCGAAATGAAGCGGCCCGTGTCGGAGTCGTATTCGCGTGCCCCGAGAGTGGTCAGGCCCGTGGACTTCTGGACCGTGCCGCCGACGAAGCCCTTGTCGCTCACCCAGGCACGAGACGAGGACGTCGACGTGGACTCGTCACGCGGGTTACCGAAGGGGTCGGTGCGGCGGCGCGTCGTCTCGCCCGTCTTGGCGTTGATCGCCAGTTGGGCCGTCCCCTGGTGGTCCGACGCCAGGAAGTGGACACCGGACGCATCGCGCATGGCGATCTGCATGGCGCCGAACGCGTAGTAACGAGTCGTCGTCACCTTGGACGTCGACTTGTCCAGGTGCAGCTCCATGCCCGGCAGGTAGAACGTCTTCTCCTTGGAGGTGTCCCGCAGGATCCGCTCGCCCGACGCGTCGTACGTGTACTGCGTCGCCGTGCCGTCGGCGTTGGTGACCTTGGTCAGCTCACCCTGCTTGTCCCAGTCCAGGGACTGGGTGTCCCCGTTGAGAACACGGGTCTTGGTGTTGCCGGTCACGTCGTAGGTGTAGGTGTCCTGAGCTGTGACCTCGGGCGTCGTGCTCGTGGCCGCCGTCTTCTCCACGACCGAAGACAGTGTGTGCGGACCGGAGTTCGTGCCGTTGGGACCGGAACTCGGGGTACGGCACCGGGTGACCCGCGCCGAACTGCACGGCACCGTGCTGCATCTTGCCGGACACGGTTACCTGCACCGCGTCGCCACCGAAGACGTGTCCACCGAGCTGGTGCTGCGCGAGCGGGACAGCGGGACCGAGCACCGGCTTGCCGTCACGCACACGGCGACACCCGGGCTGGGCGAGGAAGAGGACGAAGGGCGGTACTGCTACGACACGGCCGGTTTCGAGGCCGCCGTCGACATCACCACCGCCGCCGACGGCGAACCCCTGCCCGACGGCCTCTGGGACGTCTTCCTCGCCGTCGGCGCCCAGGGGGTGTCCCGCGAGGTCCGGATCGGCAGCCGGAGACACAGAGAGGTCTCCGGCGCTCCGGCGACGCACCTCGTGGGCAGTGGTGAGGCGCTCCGGGCCGTGACGCTCTACGCCACCAGACCCCACGGCAACTTCACGCTCGACATCGGCGAGCGCAAGCACGAGGTCCTGCCCCACTTGAGTCTCGACGGCGTCCGGTGGGCTCCCGGCTCCCCCGCGGAACTGGAGGTGACCGGTCGCTGCACACTCGCCGCCCTCCCCGACGGCGCTCTCACCGTCCACCTGGCGGACGACAGCGGCAGGACCGCCGTCTTCGCCGCCGGCCCCGGCTCACCAGCCGGTGGCCCCTTCACCGTGCGCGCGCCGGTCACCGCGCTCACGGCCGGAACGTGGACGGGACGACTGCGCCTCGGGCCGTGGGCGCTGAGCCTGCCACCGCTTCCCCACGATCTTCCGCCCGCCAAGTGGCGCCGCCGTGGCCTCCCTTGGTACGCGAAACCGGCGCCCAGTCGCGGTCAGGACTTCGTGCTGCAGGTCGCCCGCACCGATCTGGTCCGAGCCGTGACCGGCCGTTTCACGTCGTAGGGGACGCGCCGAGCGGAACCTCAGCCCCCTCGTGACTCGGATCACTGCGCGCCTTCGCATCCCCACCATCACCCCTGGGCACACATCCCCCGACCCCCTGGACAAGATCTCAGGTTAGGCTAACCTAAGGTCGATCTCAGCCACGGGGCTGTCGGCCCTGCCCGCAGTGGCTCCGTACGCACGAAAGCAGACCCAGTCATGTCGAACGCCAGAACCGCCCGTTTCTCCCGCCGCGGCCTGCTCGCCGCCGGTGGTGCTCTCGGGCTCGGCGCCCTCGTGACCGCGTGTGGCAGTGAGGACTCCAAGGACAGCGGCTCGGGCGCGAAGGGTGCCGCGGGGTCCGGCCCCTGGTCCTTCAAGGACGACCGCGGCAAGACCGTGAGCCTGGACCACGTCCCCACGAAGATCGTCGCGTTCACCGGCGTCGCCGCCGCCCTGTACGACTACGGCATCGAGGTCAAGGGCGTCTTCGGCCCGACCAAGACCAAGGACGGCAAGGCCGACGTCCAGGCCGGCGACATGGACGTCAGCAAGCTGACCGTCTTCGGCAACCGCTTCGACCAGTTCAACGTCGAGCAGTACGCGGCCTTCCAGCCCGAGGTGCTCCTCACCACCACCTTCGACGCCGCCGGCTCCCTCTGGTACGTCCCCGAGGCGTCCAAGGACAAGATCGCCAAGCTCGCCCCGAGCGTTGCGATCTCGGTCTTCGACCGTCAGCTGCCCAAGCCGCTGCAGCGCATGGCCGAGCTCGCCGAGTCCCTCGGCGCCGACCTGAAGGCCGCGAAGGCCGTCGAGGCGAAGAAGCGTTTCGAGGCCGCCTCCGAGCGGCTGCGCAAGGCCGCCAAGTCGCGCCCCGAGATCAAGGTGCTGGCCGGCTCCGCCTCGGACGCCATCTTCTACGTCTCGGGCTCCAACTTCTCCATCGACCTGGAGTACTTCAAGGCCCTCGGCGTGAACCTCGTCGAGCCCCCGGAGAAGGCCAAGAAGGCCAACGGCGGCTGGTTCGAGAACCTCAGCTGGGAGAACGTCGACAAGTACCCGGCCGACATCATCATGATGGACGACCGCGCCTCGACCATCCAGCCGGCCGACATCACCGAGGCGACCTGGAAGAAGCTCCCCGCGGTCAAGGCCGGCCAGGTCATCGCGCGTTCGCCCGAGCCGATCCTGTCGTACGACAAGTGCACGCCCCTGGTCGAGAACCTCGCCAAGGCGATCGAGAGCGCGAAGAAGGTCTCCTGACGCGCCACCCGCGGAGCGCTCGAGGAGGCGTCGCGGGCGCGGGCCGGATGCGGCCGGCCGCGCCCGCGCGGCGGAGCCATGTGTCGACACGGCCCCGCACTGATGGCCGCCCGGCCCGCCGGTCTCGCCCCCTGAGTGCCTCCACTCACCCCTGACGACGAATCAGGAGTCACCATGACGACCGCCGTAGCCGCCCCGTTCCGTTTCTTCTCCCTCCAGGTCCTGCGGACGAGGCGGCTCGGGCCGTCCCTGGTCCGTGTCACCTTCGGCGGGCCCGATCTGCACGCCTTCCACTCCGACGGGCGCGACCAGTCCCTGTCGCTGTTCCTGCCGCACCCGGGTCAGCCCGAGCCGGTCGTCCCGCTCGAACTCGGGGACGGCTGGTGGCAGGGCTGGCGTGAACTCCCGGACGACGTACGGGCCGTGATGCGCTCCTACACCCTGCGCGACCTGCGCCGGGACCCGGACGAGATCGACATCGACTTCGCCCTGCACGGCATCGGACCGGGCGCCTGCGTCCAGGCCGGCCCGGCCTCCCGCTGGGCCGCCCGGGCCACCGCCGGGGACCGGGTCCTGCTGCTCGGCCCGGCCATCGCCGACAACCGGGCGATCCGGTTCCGGCCGCCCGGGGACACCGACCTCGTCGTCGTCTGGGGCGACGAGACCGCCGTGCCCGCCGCCTCCGCCATCGTCGAGTCGCTTCCCGCCGGCACCCGCGCCCGGGTCTGGCTGGAGGTCCCGCACGCCGACGACATCCAGGACCTGGCGACCGAGGCCGACGCCGAGATCACCTGGCTGGTGAGGGAGGAGGGGAGCGCCGAGGGCTCCCCCATGGCCCTCGACGCCCTCCGCAACGCCCCGCTGCCATCCGCCGAGCGGCCGTACGTCTGGATCGCCGGCGAGTCGGGGTGCGTGAAGGAGCTGCGCCGGCACTTCGTGCGCGAGCTCGGGATCGACCGCCGCAGGGTGACGTTCGTCGGCTACTGGCGGCGTGGTGTGAGCGAGGAACAGTTGCGGGCGGAGGCATGACCGCGGCTCACCGGCACTGACGTGACAGGAGTGACCACCGTCACGGCAGGGGCTGCCCACTCCTCGATCAACTTAGGTTAGGCTTACCTAAGTTCTGGACGCCGGAGACCAGCCCACCCCGTCCCACACCGGACTGTCCCCACCGGAGGACCCCCACATGCGCTCGCACCTGCTCAACGACACCACCGCGGAGCAGTACCGCCGCTCCGTGACCGACGGAGTCGAGCGGGTGGCCGCCAAACTCGCCGCCACCGAACGGCCGTTCACCGGCATCAGCGTCGACGCCCTCTCCCCCCGCATCGACGAGATCGACCTCGACCAGCCGCTGCACGACACCTCCGCGGTGCTCGACGAGCTGGAGGACGTCTACCTCCGGGACGCGATCTACTTCCACCACCCCCGCTACCTGGCCCATCTGAACTGCCCGGTCGTCATCCCGGCCGTGCTCGGCGAGGCCGTCCTGTCCGCCGTGAACTCCTCCCTCGACACCTGGGACCAGTCGGCCGGCGGCACGCTCATCGAGCGGAAACTGATCGACTGGACGACCGAGCGCATCGGCCTCGGCCCCGCCGCCGACGGCGTGTTCACCTCCGGCGGCACCCAGTCCAACCTCCAGGCGCTGCTGCTCGCCCGCGAGGAGGCCAAGCCGGGGCGGAACGGGTGGGAAGGTCCTGCCGGCCTCGCCGACCTGCGCATCTTCGCCTCCGAGGTCAGCCACTTCAGCGTGAAGAAGTCCGCGAAACTCCTCGGGCTCGGCCCGGACGCCGTGGTCTCCATACCCGTCGACCACGACAAGCGCATGCAGACCGTCGCGCTCGCCCGCGAGCTGGAGCGCTGCACGAAGGACGGCCTCGTCCCCATGGCCGTCGTCGCCACCGCCGGCACCACCGACTTCGGCTCCATCGACCCGCTGCCCGAGATCGCCGAGCTGTGCGAGCAGTTCGGCACCTGGATGCACGTCGACGCCGCCTACGGCTGCGGCCTGCTGGCCTCCCTGAAGCACCGGGACCGCATCAGCGGCATCGAGCGCGCCGACTCGGTCACCGTCGACTACCACAAGTCCTTCTTCCAGCCGGTGAGTTCCTCGGCCGTGCTCGTGCGGGACGCCGCCACGCTGCGCCACGCCACCTACCACGCCGAGTACCTCAACCCGCGGCGCATGGTGGAGGAGCGCATCCCCAACCAGGTCGACAAGTCCCTGCAGACCACCCGACGCTTCGACGCCCTGAAGCTGTGGATGACCCTGCGGACCATGGGCGCCGACGGCATCGGTCAGCTCTTCGACGAGGTGTGCGAACTGGCCCGGGAGGGCTGGCGCCTGCTGGCCGCCGACCCGCGCTTCGACGTCGTCGTGGAGCCGAGCCTGTCCACGCTGGTCTTCCGGTACATCCCGGTGGCCGTCACCGACCCCGCCGAGATCGACCGCGCCAACTTCTACGCCCGCAAGGCCCTGTTCGCCTCCGGTGACGCCATCGTCGCGGGCACCAAGGTCGGCGGCCGCCACTACCTGAAGTTCACCCTGCTCAACCCCGAGACGCAGGCGTCCGACATCGCCGCCGTCCTCGACCTGATCGCCGGCCACGCCGAGCAGTACCTGGGAGAGTCCCTTGACCGCGCGTCCTGAACACCCCGCCACACCCCATGACTTCGTGGGCATCGGGCTCGGCCCCTTCAACCTCGGCCTGGCCTGCCTGACCGAGCCGATCGACCAGCTCGACGGCGTCTTCCTGGAGTCGAAGCCCGACTTCGAGTGGCACGCCGGCATGTTCCTGGACGGCGCCCACCTCCAGACCCCGTTCATGTCGGACCTGGTCACCCTCGCCGATCCGACGTCCCCGTACTCCTTCCTGAACTACCTGAAGGAGAAGGGCCGGCTGTACTCGTTCTACATCCGCGAGAACTTCTACCCGCTGCGTGTCGAGTACGACGACTACTGCCGCTGGGCCGCGAACAAACTGAGCAGCATCCGCTTCGGCACGACGGTGGCGGAGGTGACGTACGAGGACGAGCTGTACGTCGTGCGGACCACCGCCGGGGACACCTACCGGGCCCGTCACCTGGTCCTCGGCACCGGCACCCCGCCCCACATACCCGAGGCCTGCCAGGGCCTGGGCGGCGACTTCCTCCACAACTCCCGCTACCTGGACAACAAGGCGGAGCTGCAGAAGAAGGACTCGATCACGCTGGTCGGCTCGGGCCAGTCGGCCGCCGAGATCTACCACGACCTGCTCGGCGAGATCGACGTCCACGGCTACCGGCTGAACTGGGTCACCCGCTCGCCGCGCTTCTTCCCGCTGGAGTACACCAAGCTCACGCTGGAGATGACGTCCCCCGAGTACGTCGACTACTTCCGCGAGCTGCCCGAGGCGACCCGCTACCGCCTCACGGCCGAGCAGAAGGGCCTGTTCAAGGGCATCGACGGCGACCTCATCAACGAGATCTTCGACCTGCTCTACCAGAAGAACCTCGGCGGCCCCGTCCCCACCCGGCTGCTCACCAACTCCTCACTGCGCAGCGCCCGGTACGACAACGGCACCTACACGCTCGGCTTCCGCCAGGAGGAGCAGGGCAAGGACTTCGAGCTTCAGTCGCAGGGCCTGGTCCTGGCGACCGGCTACAAGTACGCCGAGCCGGAGTTCCTGGCCCCCGTCAAGGACCGCCTGGTCTACGACTCGCAGGGCAACTTCGACGTCGCCCGCAACTACGCGATCGACGTCACCGGCCGGGGGATCTTCCTGCAGAACGCGGGGGTCCACACGCACAGCATCACCAGCCCGGACCTCGGCATGGGCCCCTACCGGAACGCGTACATCATCCGTGAGCTGCTCGGCAGCGAGTACTACCCGGTGGAGAAGACGATCGCCTTCCAGGAGTTCGCCGTATGAGCGCCGCCACCGGTATCGGAACGCTCACCGTCCGCCCGCTCGACCCGCTGAAGGACGCCGAGCTGCTGCACTCCTGGGTCACCCACCCCAAGGCGGCCTACTGGATGATGCAGGACGCCGACCTCCAGGACGTCGAGCGCGAGTACATGCGGATCGCCGCGCACGAGCACCACGACGCCTTCATCGGCCTGCACGAGGGCCGGCCGGCGTTCCTGATGGAGAAGTACGACCCCCGGTACGTGGAGCTGGTCGGCCTGTACGACCCGGAGCCCGGCGACGTCGGCATGCACTTCCTGGTCGCGCCGACCGACCGGCCGATCCACGGCTTCACCAGGGCCGTCATCACCACCGTGATGGACGAGCTGTTCGCCGACCCGCGCACCCGCCGGGTCGTGGTGGAGCCCGACGTCGACAACAAGGCAGTACACGCGTTGAACGAGACCGTCGGCTTCGTGGCCGAGCGCGAGATCGACAAGCCGGAGAAGCGCGCGCTGCTCAGCTTCTGCACCCGCGCACAGTTCCTGGCCGCCCGAGGAGTAGCCGTATGACCCTGTCCGACGCCGTGGCGCACCTGTCCCCCCACCGCTGGGCGCGGGCCAACCGCCTCCTGATCCGCAAGGCCCTCGCCGAGTTCGCGCACGAGCGGCTGATCACCCCCGAGCAGGACGGTCAGGGTTACGTCGTCCGCAGCGACGACGGCCTGACGAGCTACCGCTTCACCGCGACCCGCCGGGCCCTGGACCACTGGCAGGTCGACGCCGAGTCGATCACCCGCCACCGGGACGGCACCGAACTCGAGCTCGCCGCGCTGGACTTCTTCATCGAACTGCGGAAGTCCCTGGGCCTGAGCGACGACATCCTGCCGGTCTACCTGGAGGAGATCTCCTCCACGCTGTCCGGCACCTGCTACAAGCTCGCCAAGCCGAGGACCACGGCGGCCGAACTGGCCCGCGGCGACTTCCAGGCCATCGAGACGGGGATGACCGAGGGCCACCCCTGCTTCGTCGCCAACAACGGCCGGCTCGGCTTCGGCATCCACGAGTACCTGTCGTACGCGCCGGAGACCGCGAGCCCGGTCCGCCTGGTCTGGCTCGCCGCCCACCGCTCGCGCGCCGCGTTCACGGCCGGTGTCGGCATCGAGTACGAGTCGTTCCTGCGCGGGGAACTCGGCGCCGAGACCGTCGACCGCTTCCACGGTGTCCTGCGCGATCAGGACCTGGACCCCGCCGACTACCTGCTGATCCCGGTCCACCCCTGGCAGTGGTGGAACAAGCTCAGCGTCACCTTCGCCGCCGAGGTGGCCCGCCGGCACCTGGTGTGCCTGGGTGAGGGCGACGACGAGTACCTCGCCCAGCAGTCCATCCGGACCTTCTTCAACCGCACCAGCCCCGAGAAGCACTACGTCAAAACAGCCCTGTCGGTCATCAACATGGGCTTCATGCGGGGCCTGTCGGCGGCCTACATGGAGGCCACCCCGGCGATCAACGACTGGCTGGCCCGGCTCATCGAGGGCGACCCGGTGCTCAAGGCCACCGGCCTGTCGATCATCCGGGAGCGGGCGGCCGTCGGCTACCGGCACCTGGAGTACGAGCAGGCGACGGACCGCTACTCGCCGTACCGCAAGATGCTCGCCGCGCTGTGGCGGGAGAGCCCGGTGCCGTCCCTGGACGAGGGCGAGTCCCTGGCCACCATGGCGTCCCTGGTGCACGTCGACCACGAGGGCGCGTCCGTCGCGGGCGCACTGATCGAGCGGTCGGGCCTCACCCCGAAGGAGTGGCTGCGCCGCTACCTCCAGGCCTACTTCACGCCCCTCCTGCACAGCTTCTACGCCTACGACCTGGTGTTCATGCCACACGGCGAGAACGTCATCCTGGTGCTGAAGGACGGGGTCGTGCAGCGCGCGATCTACAAGGACATCGCCGAGGAGATCGCGGTCATGGACCCGGACGCGGTGCTGCCGCCCACGGTCGAGCGGCTGCGTGTGGAGGTCCCGGAGGACAAGAAACTCCTGTCGATCTTCACGGACGTCTTCGACTGCTTCTTCCGCTTCCTCGCGGCGAACCTCGCCTCGGAGGGCATCCTGGAGGAGGCCGACTTCTGGCGCACGGTCGCGGAGGTCACCCGCGCTTACCAGGAGTCGACGCCCGAACTCGCCGACAGGTTCAAGCAGTACGACATGTTCGCCCCCGAGTTCGCCCTCTCCTGCCTCAACCGCCTCCAACTCCGCAACAACGAACAGATGGTGGACCTGTCGGACCCGTCGGGCGCCCTCCAGCTGGTGGGCAACCTGAGGAACCCGATCGCGGACTTCTGACCACCCCACATGCAGACGGACACCCCGGAGTACGGTCCTCCGGGGTGCCCGTCATCGTTGCTTCGGGAGGCGCCCCGTCAGGGGCGCGGGGAACCGCGCGACAAGCCCCCACTCACTTCGCCCGGCGCGCCACCGTGAAGTGGTCGACCTGGTCACCGCTCTCGGCGATGCCGCGCACCGTCAGTGTGGCCAGGCGACCCTTCGGCGCGGGGGCGACGTCCACGCGCAGGAACGAGTAGTCGAGGTAGCGCACCCGGGACCAGGCGACGGTCTCGTTCTGCTTGCCGCCCTTGACGTTGACGAACGAGGCGACGGAGTCCACGTCGTGCTCGTTGCCCTCGTACGACAGCGGGGCGCTGAACGCGTAGAGGCTGCGCCCGGCCGCACCGGCCGTCACGTAGACCACGCCCTCGGTCTCGGGGTAGGCCGTGCCGCCGATGGGGAGCTTCTTGGCGACCTTGTTGCCCTTGATCACGTCGGTGCGCTCGTACTGGTGGTTGTGGCCGTTGATGACCAGGTCCACGGTGTACTTCTCGAACAGCGGCACCCACTCCTGCCGGACCCCGCCCTCGGAGGCGTGGGAGGTGGAGGTGCAGTAGGCGCAGTGGTGGAAGAACACCACGATGAAGTCGACGTCGTGGGAGGCCCGGTACTTCTTGAGCTGCGCCTCCAGCCACTTGGTCTGGGTGCCGCCGGAGATGCCGAGGTTGGCCGGGATCTCGAAGGAGATGTCGTTGGCGTCGAGCGAGATGATCGCCGTGTTGCCGTGGACGAAGGAGTAGACGCCCGGCAGGTTCTTCTTGTCGGGGCCGTTGCCGGGCAGGGTCCAGCGGGCCTCCTCGCCGCCGTAGCCGTTGGGCGAGTACCAGGCCTCCATGTCGTGGTTGCCGTAGGCGGGCATCCACGGGACGGACTTGGCGACGGACTCGGTCTGGGCGAGGAACTGGTCCCAGATCCGGGAGTCGAAGCCGGTGTCGGAGGTCTGGCCGGAGCCGGAGGGGTCGGCGTAGGCGATGTCGCCGGCGTGCAGGTGGAAGGCCGGGTTCTGGCCGAGCAGCAGGCTGTTGTTGGCGAGGCCGTGGTAGCTGACGCCCTCGTCGCCGAAGGCCGTGAAGGTGAACGGCGCCTTGTGCGCGGGGGCGGTGGTGAAGGTGCCGAGGGTGCCCAACAGGTGCGGTGCGGCCGGGTCGAAGCCCTGGTGGCCGACGCCGTAGTAGTACGTCCGGCCCGGCTTCAGGTGGCTCAGCTTGGCGTGGACGTAGTACTGGGTGTGGTTGCCGCTCGCGCCGACTCCGGCGGGCGTGAAGAGGGTGCGGACCTCGGCGTCGATCTTGCGGGAGAGGTCCGTGGGGTGGGCGCCGATCCGGATGAAGGGCTTCTTGACGGCGACGGGGACCTGCCAGGAGACGGTCATCTCCGTGCGCGGGTCGGTGCCGTACGCGAGGTGGCGGCCGAAGGGGGCGACGAGGGCGCCGTCGACGGACGCGGTCGCCGGGGCGGTGCGGGCCGTCGGCACGGCGGCCTGTGCGGTGGCGCCGGGCACGAACGCGCCACCCGCGACGGCGCCGAGCGTGACGGCCCCGCCTCTGATCATCGTGCGACGGGAAAACCTGGCGCGCAGGTACTCGTGCTGCTCGGCCATGCTCATGCGCTCGGCGAGCCGCTCCGGTACGCCCATACGAGGAGTGTCCATGGCGTCCAAAAATCGACGCCTCGGGCAACGGGATCCCGGACGTCCGGTGGACGGATCACGAACAGGCACTCATGACACGTTCAACGTTCCCCCAAAAGCTCCCCACCAGGGCTTGCCCGAAATCGGGCAGGATTCTTGCGAAAGCGTCGCCGGTGCCCCAAGATCTAGCGAGTGCACGACGAACTGGTTGATCACCTGACGCGGTCCACCGCCCTCGGCCGGGGCGAGGCGCTGCGCGTGATCCAGGACGTGCTCGCCTACTTCGACGAGACGACCGAGGAATACGTCCGTCGCCGCCACCGCGAGCTCCAGGCCCAGGGCCTGGTCAACGCGGAGATCTTCGAACGGATCGGGGCGGACCTCAAATACCGCGCGGTGGCCCCGCCGGAGCTCTCGCTCCGGCAGCTGCGGCGCATCGTCTACGGCTAGGAATACGTATCCATGTGCGGAATCGTCGGTTACATCGGCAAGCGTGACGTCGCGCCCCTCCTCCTGGAGGGCCTCCAGCGCCTGGAGTACCGCGGCTACGACTCCGCGGGCATCGTCGTCACCACCCCGTCGAGCGGCCGCCTGAAGATGGTCAAGGCCAAGGGGCGGGTCCGCGACCTGGAGGCGAAGGTCCCGGCCCGCTTCAAGGGCACGACCGGCATCGCCCACACCCGCTGGGCCACCCACGGCGCCCCCTCCGACGTCAACGCCCACCCGCACCTGGACGCCGAGGGCAAGGTCGCCGTCGTCCACAACGGCATCATCGACAACGCCTCCGACCTGCGCCGCAAGCTGGAGGCGGACGGCGTCGAGTTCCTCTCCGAGACCGACACCGAGGTCCTGGTCCACCTCATCGCCCGCTCGCAGGCGACCAAGCTGGAGGACAAGGTCCGCGAGACCCTCCGGGTCATCGAGGGCACGTACGGCATCGCCGTCATGCACGCCGACTTCCCCGACCGGATCGTCGTCGCCCGCAACGGCTCCCCGGTCGTCCTGGGCATCGGCGAGAAGGAGATGTTCGTCGCCTCCGACATCGCCGCGCTGGTCTCCCACACCCGCCAGATCGTCACCCTCGACGACGGCGAGATGGCCACCCTCAAGGCCGACGACTTCCGCACCTACACCACCGAGGGCACCCGCACCACCGCCGAGCCCACCACCGTGGAGTGGGAGGCCGCCTCCTACGACATGGGCGGCCACGACACGTACATGCACAAGGAGATCCACGAGCAGGCCGACGCCGTGGACCGCGTGCTGCGCGGCCGCATCGACGACCGCTTCTCCACCGTGCACCTGGGCGGCCTGAACCTGGACGCCCGCGAGGCCCGCCGCATCCGCCGTGTGAAGATCCTCGGCTGCGGCACCTCGTACCACGCGGGCATGATCGGCGCCCAGATGATCGAGCAGCTGGCCCGCATCCCCGCCGACGCCGAGCCGGCCTCGGAGTTCCGCTACCGCAACGCGGTCGTCGACCCCGACACCCTCTACGTCGCCGTCTCCCAGTCCGGTGAGACCTACGACGTGCTGGCCGCCGTGCAGGAGCTCAAGCGCAAGGGCGCGCGCGTCCTGGGCGTGGTGAACGTGGTCGGCTCGGCCATCGCCCGTGAGGCGGACGGCGGCATCTACGTGCACGCCGGCCCCGAGGTCTGCGTCGTCTCCACCAAGTGCTTCACCAACACCACGGTCGCCTTCGCCCTCCTCGCCCTCCACCTCGGCCGCACCCGCGACCTGTCGGTCCGGGACGGCAAGCGGATCATCGAGGGCCTGCGCAAGCTGCCCGCGCAGATCGCCGAGATCATGAAGGGCGAGGAGGACGTCAAGAAGCTGGCCCAGCAGTACGCCGACGCCCGCTCGATGCTCTTCATCGGCCGCGTCCGGGGCTACCCCGTGGCCCGCGAGGCCTCCCTGAAGCTCAAGGAGATCTCCTACATCCACGCCGAGGCCTACCCCGCCTCGGAGCTCAAGCACGGCCCGCTGGCCCTGATCGAGCCGGCCCTGCCGACGGTCGCGATCGTCCCCGACGACGATCTCCTGGAGAAGAACCGCGCCGCCATGGAGGAGATCAAGGCCCGCAGCGGCAAGATCCTCGCCGTGGCCCACCAGCCCCAGGAGAAGGCCGACGAGACGATCGTCGTCCCCAAGAACGAGGACGAGCTGGACCCGATCCTGATGGGCATCCCGCTCCAACTCCTGGCGTACCACGTGGCCCTGGTCCTGGGCCGCGACATCGACAAGCCGAGGAACCTGGCGAAGTCGGTAACGGTGGAATAGGAAAGTCTGACCACCGAAGCGAAGATTGAGGACCCCCGCGGCGAGCAACCACGTCCGCGAGAGCGGCGCCGGTTCAGGCGCAAAAGAGGGACGGACCCCCACGTGCTGCCACCTGCACGGGGGGGTCCGTTTTCATCGCCGGGAAGCCGCCCAACTCCCCGGCATCGGCTGCCGATTCAGCCGGTGGCCGTCACGCCCCGGCCGGCAGCCCGCCGCGAAAGCGCCGCAGGCCAGTGCGCCAGCGCCGCGGTCGCCGCATACCAGGCAACCGCTCCCGCGGCCACGGCGAACCAGCCGCCCACCTTGGTGAGCCCGTCGCCGCCGGCGAACTCGGCCACCGCCATGAGCAACAGGGCGACGAAGAACAGCCCGTACGTCACCTGACCGAGCTGATCTCCGCCCGCGAGCGTCAGAGACAGCGTCACCAGGGCGAACAACAGCAGGAACAGACCTGCCCCGTTGCCGGAGGCGCCGTCGGACACGGCCCACGTGAACCACAGCGCCCCGAGCACCGAGAACGCCGTACCACCGGCGGCGTCACCCTCCCGCAGGGCCACCAGCCCCGCGACGAAGAGCGCGATGCCGCCCACGTACTGGGCGATTGACGCGGCGTCAGCGGCTGACACACCGTCGATCAGAGCGGTGTGCCCCAGCCCGAAGGCCAACAGGGTGATTCCGAGGGCGAGTCGACCGGCCACGGTCGTGATTCCGCTTCCCGCGGAGACGTCTTTGTCCACGGCGGGCTCCCTTCGTGCAGGTGCAGTTGTGCGGTGTTCCGTATATGCCCTTCACAAAGGCACAAACACCTCTGCGCGCGAGGAGATTCGCGCGTGGCACCAAGGGAGTCGGAGCTCAGGGAATGACGATCACGGGCCGCTGCGCCCGCTTGGCGAGGCGCCCGGCGACGGAGCCGAAGATGCGCCCCACGAGACCATGGGTGGAGCCGACGACGATCGCGTCGGCCTCGTACTCCCGGCCGACCTCTTCGAGTTCGTGGCAGATGTCACCGCCGCGCTCGACCAGGATCCAGGGCACCTCGGCGAGATAGTCCGCACAGGCCAGCTCGAGTCCGAGCACCTCGGTGCGGTGGTCCGGCACGTCCACGAACACCGGCGGCTCGCAACCGGCCCACACCGTGGTCGGCAGCCGGTTGGCGACGTGGACGATGATCAGACCCGACCCGGAACGATGCGCCATGCCGATGGCGTAGGCCAGGGCGCGCTCGCTGGACGTGGAGCCGTCGAAGCCGACGACGACCCCGTGCTTGAAGGCGGGATCGCAGGAATGGCGTGGCTCTTTCGCCGCCAGGGGCTCGGCCGCCGTGGGATCGGCGACGGGCCGCTTGCGGTCCGCGGGTTCGAAGAATTCGTGACCGGCCATGGCTGTCTCGGCGTTGTGATCCTTGTATGGGAGGGACAACAGTGTGCGGCGGAGCTGTGTCCGGGAATGGTCTTCCCAACCCCATACCCTCAAGGGTACGGCGCCACGCCTCCTTAGCCCAGATCCCGCTCACGGTGCGTGCGGGTTCCAGGGAGCATGCACGAGGCACCGCCCGTAACGCAATGGTTGCTGCGCTGTACAGGCGGTTTGCACGGGATTCACTGACCCGTGGGGCACGTGGGGCGAAGCGGGCGGCCAGTGACCGACGCCCCGGACGCGCGTTGAACCCCGTGAGTCACGCCACAGGGAGCACCATGTCCGCACCACGCCCCGCCGCCGAGGCGGACCGCGCGACCCCGCCGCCGCGGGACACCGCGACGGATGTGGTTCGCTGGGCTGCCTTCAGCTGCCTGCTCGTCCCGGTGGTGCTCCTCGGCTACGGCGCCTCTCTCGCCGGTGCCGCCGGCACGGCCCTCGGGCTCGCGGCCGTCACGGGCGCCTGCCGCGTCCTGCTGCGCCAGTCCGAGCGCGGCGCGGCCCGGCTGGCGGCCGAGGACCGGGCACCCCACCGGGGCCGGCGGCACCGCACCGGAACGGGGTCGCACCGCGGCGGACGGCACACCGGCGGAGATACACCGGTCGGCTGACCGGTTTCCGCGCACGCACACGGCGCTTTTCAGCCAACTTCCGGTACCTGCCCATCCCCCCGTCCAACCACCCCCCAACCCCCGTTCGACCTGCACGGAAAGGGCCTCAGGGGGTCCGCGCACCCTACGTGGATTGGCCACTGCGACGAGGCGCACTTCCCTGCACGCCCCACGAGTGCAACGCTTCGTGATCGAATGCTTTACGCCAAGTTGCCAAGTCGACAATGTGCCGAGTGGTGAACCGGCCACTTCGGTACGACGGCACACAGTAGATTCGATCTTGACTGTCTACGGCGGGGGACTCGTGCAGGACCGAGGGGAAACGTGCAGGAGCGACACAACCGAGGAGCCGCGACCACCGAGGGGGGCTTAGCAGTATGAGCCACGACTCCACTGCCGCGCCGGAAGCCGCGGCCCGGAAGCTTTCCGGGCGACGCCGCAAGGAGATCGTCGCGGTGCTGCTGTTCAGCGGCGGCCCCATCTTCGAGAGTTCCATACCGTTGTCGGTGTTCGGGGTTGACCGCCAGGACGCCGGCGTACCGCGCTACCGACTACTGGTGTGCGGGGGCGAGGAAGGTCCGCTACGGACCACAGGAGGACTCGAACTCACCGCACCACATGGCCTGGAAGCGATCTCGCGCGCGGGCACGGTCGTCGTACCGGCCTGGCGTTCGATCACTTCTCCGCCACCGGAGGAGGCGCTGGACGCGCTGCGCCGCGCCCACGAGGAGGGCGCCCGCATCGTCGGGCTGTGCACCGGCGCCTTCGTGCTCGCGGCGGCCGGCCTGCTGGACGGCCGTCCCGCGACGACGCACTGGATGTACGCACCGACGTTGGCCAAGCGCTATCCGTCGGTGCACGTGGACCCGCGGGAGCTGTTCGTCGACGACGGCGACGTGCTGACGTCGGCGGGCACCGCGGCGGGCATCGACCTGTGCCTGCACATCGTGCGCACGGACCACGGGAACGAGGCGGCCGGGGCCCTGGCCAGGCGGCTCGTCGTGCCACCGCGCCGCAGTGGCGGGCAGGAGCGCTACCTCGACAGGTCTTTACCCGAGGAGATCGGCGCCGACCCGCTCGCCGAGGTCGTCGCCTGGGCGCTGGAGCACCTCCACGAACAGTTCGACGTGGAGACACTGGCGGCACGCGCGTACATGAGCAGGCGTACGTTCGACCGCCGCTTCCGCTCGCTGACCGGGAGCGCTCCGCTGCAGTGGCTGATCACGCAGCGGGTCCTCCAGGCGCAGCGTCTGCTGGAGACGTCGGACTACTCGGTGGACGAGGTGGCGGGGCGCTGCGGCTTCCGGTCGCCGGTCGCCCTGCGTGGGCACTTCCGCCGCCAGCTGGGTTCGTCCCCGGCCGCGTACCGGGCGGCGTACCGTGCCCGGCGTCCGCAGGGCGAGCGGCCCCAGGAGAGCGAGAGCGCACCGGGCGGCCACGGGTCCGGCATGCCGGGCCATCCGGGCCACGCCGGGCACCCGGGCCAGCCGGGCCAGGCACCGGCCGCACTGCACCCGGAGCACCCGGTGCCGCTGCAGTCGCGTCGTACGGCGGCGGCGAGCGCGGTCGGCCAGTCCCCGGCCCTGTCGGGGAGCCTGCCCGGGCAGCGCAGCGCGCAGTGAACAGGTAGCCGCAGGGCCCGCGAGGAGCATGCCTCCCGCGGGCCCTGCGGCTTTCCCGGTACGGGCGGCCCGGCCGGGGGCGGCGGGCCGTAAGGTTAGACACATGAACGATCGCATGGTGTGGATCGACTGCGAGATGACCGGCCTCTCGCTGTCGGACGACGCGCTCATCGAGGTGGCCGCCCTCGTGACCGACTCCGAGCTGAACGTGCTCGGGGAAGGCGTGGACATCGTCATCCGGCCGCCGGACCGGGCGCTGGAGACGATGCCGGACGTGGTGCGTCAGATGCACACCGCCTCCGGTCTGCTCGAGGAGCTCGCCGCCGGGACCACCCTCGAGGACGCCGAGGACCAGGTCCTGACGTACGTGAGGGAGTTCGTCAAGGAGCCCGGCAAGGCCCCGCTGTGCGGGAACTCCGTCGGCACGGACCGCGGTTTCCTGCTGCGTGACATGCCGACGCTGGAGAACTACCTCCACTACCGGATCGTCGACGTGTCGTCGGTCAAGGAGCTGGCGCGCCGCTGGTACCCGCGGGCCTACTTCAACAGTCCGCAGAAGAACGGCAACCACCGTGCGCTCGCCGACATCCGCGAGTCGATCGCGGAGCTGCGGTACTACCGCGAGGCCGTGTTCGTCCCGCAGCCCGGGCCCGACTCGGACACCGCGAAGACGATCGCGGCGAAGCACGTCCTGCCCGCTCAGTAGGCGGGGCGTGGCCCGTCGGGGGCGGCGCGTGGGCCCCGTCGGCGCGGCGCGGGAAAAGCCGTGCGCGAGCACCCCTTCGGACCCTGTACACTTTTTCTCGGCCGGTCAGGGAAGTCACTGACCTCCAAGCCGGTCATGGTGGGTGTAGCTCAGCTGGTAGAGCACCTGGTTGTGGTCCAGGATGCCGCGGGTTCAAGTCCCGTCACTCACCCTGAGTAATCAGCCGGTGGCTTCGTGAAGAAGCCACCGGCTGAAGCTTTTTGCGCGCCTGCCCGGAGTGGCGCGGCGGGCTGGTTACCGTCGGCGGCATGGACGGTCGACGCCCGGGATGGCTCGCGTGTGTGCTCAGCGGGGCGGTGTTCGCCGTCTGCATGGCCGGCACCACGCTGCCGACTCCCCTCTACCCCCTCTACCAGGACAAGTTCGGCTTCTCCGAGCTGACGGTCACGGTGGTGTACGCCCTGTACGCCTTCGCGGTGATCGGTGTGCTGCTCCTGGTCGGCAACGCCTCGGACGCCGTGGGCAGGCGCCCGGTGCTGCTGTGCGGCCTTGGTTTCGCGGCGTTGAGCGCCGTCTGTTTCCTCAGTGCCACCGGCCTCGGCTGGCTCTACGCCGGGCGGCTGCTGTCGGGGCTGTCCGCCGGGCTGTTCACCGGCGCGGCCACGGCGTACGTGATGGAGCTGGCGCCCGAGGGCGGTGCCGCCCGGGCCACGTTCGTGGCGACCGCCGCCAACATGGGCGGGCTGGGCTGCGGTCCCCTGCTCTCCGGGCTTCTCGCGCAGTACGCACCCTGGCCGCTGTATCTGCCGTTCGTCACCCACCTCGCACTGGTGGCCGCCTCGGCCGCCGTGCTGCTGTGGCTCGCGGAGACGGTAGCGGACCGGCAGCCGCTGAGCGCCGTACGCCCGCAGCGGCCCGCGCTGCCCCCGCAGGTGCGGGCGGTGTTCGGTCCCGCTGCCACCGCCTCCTTCGTCGGATTCGCCCTGTTCGGGGTGTTCACCTCGGTCAGCCCGGCCTTCCTCGTGGAGTCCCTGGACGTGGACGACCACGCCGTGAGCGGGCTGATCGTCGCGCTGGCCTTCTTCTCGTCGACGGCCGGGCAACTCGCGGTCGGCCGGGTCGGCGTACGGCGCTCCCTGCCGCTGGGGTGCGCCGGGCTCCTCGCCGGCCTTGCGCTGCTCGCCGGTGCGCTGCGGTGGGACCGGATGGCCCTGCTCATCGCGAGCGCGCTCATCGGCGGCATCGGCCAGGGCCTGGCGTTCCGCGGCGCTCTGTCCGACGTGGCCGGGGCCTCCCCCGCACACATGCGCGCCGCGGTGATCTCGACCCTGTTCGTGGTGGCCTACGCGGGCATCTCCCTCCCGGTGATCGGCGTCGGTCTGCTGACCGGTCCGATCGGTCTGGAGGGTGCGGGGCTGGTGTTCATCGCGTGCATGGCGGTGCTGGTCGTGACGGCGGCGGTGTACCTGGTGCGCCGGCCGGCCCCGGCGCGGGTATGAGGGCGTGCGATCGTGAGGCCCATGGGCGAGCTGGTGGAACGGGTCGACGAGCAGGACCGGGTCGTCGGGGTGGTCGACCGGGACGAGGCGGTCCGCAAGGGCTGGCTGCACCGGGTCGCGACGACGGTCTGCCGGGACGCGCGGGGGCGGGTCCTGGTGCACCGCAGGCCGGAACATGTGTCCCGCTTCCCGGGCCACCACGACTGGCTGATCGGCGGTGGCGTCGCGGTCGGCGAGTCGTACGAGGAGGCGGCGGTCCGGGAGCTGGCGGAGGAGCTGGGTGTCCGGGCGGGGGTGCGGTTCGTGTTCTCGTTCCTCTGCCGTGGGGCGATCAGCCCCTACTGGCTCGCGGTGCACGAGGCCGTCGTCCCCGAGCGCCTCACCCCCGACCCGTCCGAGATCGCCTGGCACGGCTGGTTCAGCGAAGCGGCATTCCGGGAGGTCAGCCGGGAGCGGCTGTTCGTGCCCGACGGCCTGGACGCCCTGCGACGCCACCCCGGCCTCACGTCACCGACCGCCACGCCGCCACCAACTCCTCCACACCGCTGAACCGTTCACCCGGATCATCCCGAACGGCCCGCCCGACCACCGCCAGTTGCTCCCCTGTGCCGTGCCAGGGGCCCAGGTGGAACGCGCCGAAAGCGAACAGTCGGAGCACGGCGGTCCCGAGTTCGCTCACGACGACGAGCGGGACACCAGTTCCGTGGCCAGGACCATCTGGCGGCGGTCCAGGCCCCGGGACGCCAGCGGGCGGCGGTCGGCGACCTCGGTGAGCAGGAGGTCTATCATCCGGCGGCCCATCTCCTCGATGGGCTGGCGGACGCTGGTCAGGGGCGGCTCCATGTGGCGGGCGATGGCGGAGTCGTCGTAGCCGACGAGCGCCACGTCCTCCGGGATGCGGCGGCCCGCCTCGCGCAGCGCCCGGCGGGCTCCGGACGCGGTGACGTCGGAGGCGGCGAAGACCGCGTCGATGTCGGGGTGGCGCTCCAGCAGGACCTCCATGGCCCGGTGGCCGCCCTCCTCCGTGAAGTCCCCCGCCTCGATCAGCCCCTCGTCCACCCCGAGGCCGGCGTCGCTCATGGCCTCGCGGTAGCCGTCGACTCGGCGCTGGGCACCGTAGACGTCGAGGCGGCCGGTGATGTGGGCCACCCGGCTGCGGCCCCGGGACAGCAGGTGCTCGACGGCCTGGCGGGCACCGCCGTAGTTGTCCGAGTCGACCGAGGGCAGCGTCTCCGCCGCCGAGCGCGGACCGCTGATCACCGCCGGGATCTCCAGCTGGGCCAGCAGGTCGGGCAGGGGGTCGTCGGCGTGCACCGAGACCAGCAGGACGCCGTCCACACGGTGGGCCGCCAGGTACTGGGCGAGGCGGGCGCGTTCGCGGTCACTGCCCGCGAAGATCAGCAGCAGCTGCATCTCCGTGTCGGACAGCGCCGCCCCGACGCCCTTCAGCATGTCCGAGAAGTACGGCTCCGCGAAGAACCGGGCTTCCGGCTCGGGCACGACCAGGGCGATCGAGTCCGTGCGATTGGCGGCCAGGGCCCGGGCGGCCGGGTTCGGTACGTAGCCGAGCTCGGCGACCGCCGCCTCGACGGCGGCGCGGGTCACGTCGCTGACCCGGGGCGAGCCGTTGATCACTCGGGATACCGTGCCGCGGCCGACGCCGGCACGCGCCGCCACCTCCTCGAGGGTGGGCCGGCCCCCGCTCCGGCCCCGCGCTGCGTGGCTTGCCATGGGCTCCGCCTTCCGTCGTATGTCCCGCTGGCTGGAATCTAACAGCCGTGTCAGAGGTGGTGGCCGCTGCCGGAGCGCCGCCGGCCGGGCGCCTCCGCTTCAGCCCCTACGGCACTGCGGGCGAGCACCCACCGGCCGAATCGAGTCATCGCCGGCAGCGGTCCTGCGGCGCCTCAAGTCCAGTTAACAGCCCGATAACTGAACACATCTCTCCGCGTCTCGTCCCTTGACACCCCCGCCCCGACCGGCGAACCTTCAACACATCACCGGTGGGAGCGCTCCCACAGTACCTGACTCATACACAACCCGCACGTTCCCCGCCCGAGCCGAAGCGAGCGAAAACGGGCCCAAGCAGTGCAGTTGGCCGGGGGGTCGGCACGTCAGGGCAACAGGAGGACCTCAATGCGAGCACCTACCCGCGCCGCCCGCAAGGCGGCAGTGCTGGCGGCCGTGACGTCGCTCGGCATCGGGCTGCTGGCCGGCTGTGCCGACGATGGCGGCAAGGACTCGGACTCACCGGGTGGCAGTGACGGCAAGACCGTCGTCAGCCTTGGCCTCTTCGGCACTTTCGGCTACAAGGAGGCCGGTCTCTACGCCGAGTACGAGAAGCTCCACCCGAACATCAAGATCCAGGAGAACGTCACCCAGCGGAACGAGAACTACTACCCGGCGCTGGTCAACCACCTCACCACCAACGCGGGCCTGATGGACATCCAGGCCGTCGAGGTCGGCAACATCGCCGAGGTGGTCAACACGCAGGCGGACAAGCTGGAGGACGTCTCGAAGGCGCCGGGGGTGAAGCCGGACACCTGGCTGGACTGGAAGTGGCAGCAGGCCACCGCGAAGGACGGCCGGACGATAGGTCTCGGCACCGACGTGGGGCCGGTGGCGATCTGCTACCGCAAGGACCTATTCGAGAAGGCCGGGCTGCCGACCGACCCCGAAGAGCTGGCCCAGCGGTGGGCGGGCGACTGGCAGAAGCTGATCGAGGTCGGCAAGGAGTACAAGAAGAAGGCCCCCGAGGGCACCACCTTCATGGACTCCCCCGGTGGTCTGATGGACGCCGTTCTCGGCAGTGAGAAGATCAGGTTCTACGACGAGTCCGGCAAGGTCATCTACAAGACGAACCCGGCCGTCAAGGACTCCTTCATGAAGACCGCGCAGGCCACCAAGGACGGCCTGGTCGGCGCCCAGACCCAGTTCCAGCCGGACTGGAACACCTCGGTCGCCAACAGCAAGTTCGCCGCGATCGCCTGCCCGCCCTGGATGCTCGGCACGCTCAAGGAACACTCGAAGCCGGAGGCCAAGGGCAAGTGGGGCGTCGCCGTCGCACCGAAGTCCGGCAACTGGGGCGGAGCCTTCCTCACCGTCCCCAAGAGCGGCAAGAACGTGCAGGAGGCCCTGAAGCTGGCCGCCTGGCTGACCGCCCCGGAGCAGCAGACGAAGCTGTTCAAGGTGCAGGGCAACTTCCCGAGCGCACCGTCCACGTACACCACGCCCGAGGTGCTGAACTCGAAGAACGAGATGACCGGTGACGCGCCGGTCGGCAAGGTCTTCGCCGAGGCCGCCAAGACGACGCCGGTCCAGGTGATCGGCCCCAAGGACCAGGTCATCCTGTCGGGTCTGAACGACAACGGCCTCATCCTGATGACGAAGGGCAAGTCGCCGGAGGAGGCCTGGAACACGGCGGTCAAGACCATCGACAACAACCTGGACCAGTGACCGGTATGGCCACCCGTCACGACACCGCCGCGCCCCCTTCCGAGGAGGGGGGCGCGGCCCCGGCCCGCCCCGGCTGGGGCGGGGCGTCCGCCTCCGTGGACGAGCGCCGCCGGGCCCGGCTGTCCCGCCGCTGGCAGCGGGACGTGCGCTGGAGCCCGTACGCCTTCGTCTCGCCGTTCTTCTTGCTGTTCATCGCGTTCGGCCTGTTCCCGCTGATCTACACGGGCTGGGCGTCGCTGCACCAGGTCGAACTGACGGCTCCCACCGACATGCACTGGGTGGGGCTGCACAACTACACCCGCATCTTCGACGACGACTTCTTCTGGAACGCCGCGAAGAACACGTTGCTCATCGGGATCATCTCCACCGTTCCGCAGCTGGCGATGGCCATGGGCATCGCCCACATCCTCAATTACAAGCTGCGTGGCTCCACCTTCTACCGGGTCATCATGCTCGCGCCGTACGCCACCTCGATCGCGGCCGCCTCGTTGGTCTTCGTGCTGCTCTTCGGCCGTGACTACGGCATGATCAACTGGGCGCTGGGCCAGGCCGGCATCGACCACGTCGACTGGCAGAACGACACGTGGGCCTCGAAGATCGCCGTCTCGACGATCATCATCTGGCGCTGGACCGGCTACAACGCCCTGATCTACCTGGCGGCGATGCAGGCCATCCCGAGTGACCTGTACGAGTCGGCGGCCCTGGACGGGGCCAACCGCTGGCAGCAGTTCCTCCATGTGACGCTGCCGTCGCTGCGGCCGACGATCCTGTTCACCTGCGTCGTGTCGACCATCGGCGCCAGCCAGGTCTTCGGTGAGCCCCTGCTGTTCGACGCCTCCAAGGGCGCCTCCGGCGGTGCGGAGCACCAGTTCCAGACGCTGGGTCTGTATCTGTACGAGCAGGGCTGGGTGAACCAGCACCTGGGCCGGGCCTCGGCGATCGCGTGGACGATGTTCCTGATCCTGATCGTCATCGGCATCGTCAACTACGTCCTCTCGCGCCGGCTGCGCGCCAGTAGTTAAGGAGTTGTGGCCGTGACGACGACTGTGACACCCCCCGACACGACGTCCGCCAAGGAGCAGAAGCGCTCCCGCCTGCCGAAGTCCGCGCGGGCCGGCGGGACGCTGCACGCCGGGCCGGTCGCCTACGTGATCCTGGCCCTGTTCACCGTCGGCTCGCTGTTCCCGCTGGTGTTCACGGCGATCGCCGCCTCCCGTGACAACAGCCGGCTGGCGCAGTCCCCACCGCCGTTCTGGTTCGGCTCGGGCCTCTTCGACAAACTGGAGATCGCCTGGACGGACGCCAACCTCGGTGAGGCCTTCTTCAACACCACGATCGTGGCGGGTACGTCCGCGGCGACCATCGTGTTCCTCTCGACGGTCGCCGGGTTCGCCTTCGCCAAGCTGCGGTTCAAGGGCCGCAACGCCATGATGCTGATCGTGATCGGCACGATGATGGTGCCGCCACAGCTCAGCGTGATCCCGCTCTACATGATGGTCGCCAAGCTGGACTGGACCGACCAGCTGCAGGCGGTGATCTTCCCTTCGCTGGTCAGCGCGTTCGGCGTGTTCTTCATGCGCCAGTATCTGATCCAGGCGCTGCCGGACGAGATCATCGAGGCCGCCCGCGTGGACGGCGCGAGCAGCTGGCGGGTGATGTGGCATGTGGTCTTCCCCGCCGCGCGGCCCGCGATGGCCGTGCTGGGCATGCTGACGTTCGTGCAGACCTGGAACGACTTCCTGTGGCCGTTCCTCGTCCTCACCCAGATGGGCAACCCGACCGTGCAGGTCGCGATAGCCGGCC
Organism: Streptomyces tibetensis; assembly: GCF_040647715.1. GTDB lineage: Bacteria > Actinomycetota > Actinomycetes > Streptomycetales > Streptomycetaceae > Streptomyces > Streptomyces tibetensis_A. The sequence goes on from NZ_JBEZCR010000001.1 coordinate 786,464, forward strand.
TGGGCCGCGGCTACACCCCCGACCAGTCCCTGATCATGGCGGGCGCGCTGCTCGGCACGCTGCCGCTGCTGCTGGTCTTCGCGATCTTCGGCAAGCAGATCGTGGGCGGCATCATGCAGGGCGCCGTCAAGGGCTGACGCCCGGGTCCGTTCTCCCGAGAACCGGGTCACAGCCGCCCCGGCCTCCTTCCTCCTTCCTCCACCACGTCGGTCTCACGACCCCCGACAGGAGCGCTTCCATGCCTGACTCCGAAAAGCCGGCCTCCCCGGTGACCTTTCCTCCCACCTTCCTCTGGGGCGCGGCGACCTCCGCGTACCAGATCGAGGGCGCTGTGCGGGAGGACGGCCGTACCCCGTCCATCTGGGACACCTTCAGCCACACGCCCGGCAAGACGACCGACGGTGACCACGGTGACATCGCTGTCGACCACTACCACCGCTACCGCGACGACGTGGCGCTGATGGCCGAGCTGGGCCTGAGTGCCTACCGCTTCTCCATCTCCTGGTCGCGGGTCCAGCCGACGGGCCGGGGCCCGGCCGTGCAGAAGGGCCTGGACTTCTACCGGCGCCTGGTCGACGAGTTGCTGACCCACGGCATCAAGCCGGCGATCACCCTCTACCACTGGGACCTCCCGCAGCATCTGGAGGACGCGGGCGGCTGGCCGGCGCGCGACACGGCGTACCGCTTCGCCGAGTACGCGCGGATCGTCGGCGAGGCGCTCGGCGACCGGGTGGAGCAGTGGATCACGCTCAACGAGCCGTGGTGCGTGGCCTTCCTGGGCTACGCCTCCGGGGTCCACGCCCCGGGACGCACGGAACCGGAGTCGGCCCTGAAGGCGGCGCACCACCTGAACCTGGCGCACGGCCTCGGCGCCTCGGCGCTGCGGTCGGTGATGCCGGCCCGCAACACGGTCGCGGTGAGCCTCAACTCCTCCGCGGTGCGCACCGTTTCGCAGGATCCGGCGGACCTGGCGGCCGGCCGGAAGATCGACGACCTGGCCAACGGCGTCTTCCACGGCCCGATGCTGCACGGCGCCTACCCGGAGTCGCTGTTCGAGGCGACGGCGTCGGTCACGGACTGGTCGTACGTGCTGGACGGTGACCTGGCGCTGATCAACCAGCCGCTGGACGCGCTGGGCCTCAACTACTACACGCCGGCTCTGGTCTCGGCCGCCGCGAAGGAGGCGTCCGGCCCGCGTGCGGACGGGCACGGGGCGAGCTCGCACTCGCCGTGGCCGGGCGCGGACGACGTGATGTTCCACCAGACGCCCGGGGAGCGCACGCAGATGGGCTGGACGATCGATCCGACCGGCCTGCACGACCTGCTCATGCGCTACACGCGCGAGGCGCCGGGTCTGCCGTTGTACATCACCGAGAACGGCGCGGCCTACGACGACAAGCCCGACCCCGACGGCCGCGTCGTCGACGCGGAGCGGGTCGCCTACCTGCACGGTCACCTGGCGGAGTTGCGCCGTGCCATCGACGACGGCGCGGACGTCCGGGGCTACTTCCTGTGGTCGCTGATGGACAACTTCGAGTGGTCGTTCGGCTACGCCAAGCGGTTCGGCGCGGTGTACGTGGACTACGCCACGCTGGCCCGGACGCCGAAGTCGAGCGCCCACTGGTACGCGCGGATGGCACGCACCGGAACGCTGCCCCCCGTGGCGGAGGACTGACCTCCGCCCCTACGCGGCACGGGGCGCGGCACCCGCAGGGGGTGTCCCGCGCCCCGGGAGCCGAGGGGGTGGTCAGATCGGTTCGCGGACGTCCACGCGCAGCTCCTGGACCGCGTGGTCCGAGAGGTTCTCGGGATCGCGGAAGCGGTAGCGGTGGACGTGGGCGCCCTGGGTGGTGAAGGCCAGGTCGAGGCGCCACCAGCGGAGCCAACGCTTGCCCCGGTGCCAGCTGACGGGGTAGAGGGAGCGGGTGGCGCACAGGGCGTCCGTGGCCACGGCCGACAGGCGCGCGATGTCGCCGAGGGCGCGGCTGAGGTTGAAGTCGCCGGCGACGAGCGCGGGGTGTTCGTTGCCGCGGACGTCCGCGATCAGCTGGTCCAGTTGGCGGTTCCGGCTCAGTACCCGTTCCTTGATCTCCTGGTAGAGACCGAGCCTGAAGGGGTTCTCCAGGAACACGTGCACCGGCAGGTGCACGTTGTACGTGGACAGCACGGGGGAGCCGGGGGCGGAGTCGACGCGCAGGTCCACCCGGAACACCTCGGGGGCCCCGATGTCGGGTGTCGCGACGACGGGGAAGCGGGTCATCGTGACGAACTGCCCCCGGACCAGGACGTGGTGGCCGGGGAACTCACGGATCAGGCGTTGCCGGAAGTCCACCGGGACCGGCGGAGCGTGCACGCCGGCGTCGTAGATGTGCTCCTGGAGGAGGTAGACGTCGGCGTCGAGCCGTCGGAGGAAGGCATAGAAGGCCTCCGTGTCGACGTTCTCGTCCCAGTGCTGCGTGTTCCAGCAGACGAGGCGGACCCCTTCCGCGGAACGGCCGGCGCGCAGGATGTTCCGCGGTGCGCGCGGCGCCAGCCCGGAGTGCCGCAGGCCCAGGGCGAGCGCGAGCACCGCCGCGGCGGCGGTCCACCAGCGCGGACCGCCGCTCGTGGCCGCCGCGCCCGCCAGCAGCATCGCCGGGAGGAGGACCTGGACGGGCGGCGGCAGTACGTCCGTCGTCGCCCACCACCACCGCCGATTGGTCAGCAGCCGGTCCGCCACCTGGAAGAGCAGCCACCCCACGGCACCGGCCGTCAGGACGGCGTCGAGCGTCGTCATGCTGAAGCTGTCACCCCCGAGCCCAGGGCGGCGTCGTAGACCTCACGGAACCGGCGGGAGACCACACACCGCAGGCCGCCGGCCAGTACCCCGACCCCCACGGTGAGGTTCACCAGGACGTTGACCGCCATGAAGTACGGGAGGAAGCCCCACCCCTTGTGCCGCACGACGCAACGGTACAGCCCGCTGTCGCAGGCGAGCCCGGCGCCGAGCAGCAGCAGCGGGGCGACGGCCCAGGCCGCGCCCAGCAGCAGCGGCAGCAGAGTTGCGGCCACGGCCAGCAGGCAGACCGCGCTGGCCCAGGCGCGGGGCCCGGAGGCGTACCCGCCGGGGAGTCCGCGCCGGCGCAGGTACAGCGGCATGGCGAGGTAGATGCGCTGGTAGACCTTGCGGAGCACCAGTCTCAGCGTGTCGTCGTTGTCGTGCCGGCCCACCACGTCCGAGGTGCTGAGCGCCCCGTAGCGCATGGCGAGGCGCAGGCCGAAGTCCTGGTCCTCGGTGTGGCGCAGCAGGGGGTTGAATCCGCCGAGTTCGGCGAAGACGTCGGCGCGGATGGCGAAGGTGTTGGTGTGGACGGTGCTGATCCGCCCTTCGGAGCTGACCAGTGCGTAGTACTGCTGGAGGCAGCGGTACTCCTCGATGCGGCTGTCCCTGATGAGCGGGTCCGGGTCGTAGATCCCGCAGACGGCTCCCAGGCCCGGGTCGGCGCGCAGCAGGCGGACCGACTGCGACACGGCGTCCGGGGCGAGGGCCACGTCGGAGTCGACGAAGAGCAGGATCTCCCCCCGGGCGTGCGCGGCGCCCAGGTTGCGGGCCACCGAGACACCGCCGTTGGTGCCGGTGCTGATGGCCCTGATGCCGAGGCCGGCCGCGACGCTCACGGAGTCGTCGGTGCTGCAGTCGTCGATCAGGACGATCTCGAGGGCGGGGTAGTCCTGTCTCTGGATCGCCTCCAGGCACAGGCCGAGTGACTTGGCGTAGTTGTAGTTCGGCACGATGACCGACACCAGGGGCTGGCGGTCAGACATGGTTTCCCCTTCGGAGCGGCGGCCGGAAGAAGACCTTGGCGAGGGAGAGCGCCCCCTGCCGCCAGGGTTCGACGCTGGTGACACCACCGGCCGCGGGCCGGTGTGCGGTGTGCGCGGCGCGCTGCCGCTGTTCCCGCCACCAGGCGTAGGTGCGCAGGATGGAGTCCTCGTTGGAGTAGCGGGGGGTGAAGCCCAGTTGCTCCCGGGCGCGGTCGGTGCTGACGAAGGAGTCGTCGAGCAGCTTGTGCAGCAGCCGGCCGTAGACGGGGGAGAGCCGGGTGCGCTCCAGCAGGCCCAGGGCGGTGACGGCCGGCCTGGCCGGGACCGACACGACCCGCCGCCCGTGGCCGGCGGCGTCCAGCACGGCCTGGAAGTTCTCCCGGATCGTGCCGAAGGAGGTCGCGCCGAGGTTGAAGGTGCCGTCGGCCTTCTCGGGTGGGGCGTGCAGCGTGGTGATCACGGCGTCGACGAGGTCGTTGACGTCGAACATCTGGATGCGTACGTCGCCCCGGCCCAGCACCGGGAAGTTGCGTCCCTCCTCGGCCCACTCGAAGAGCATCGCGAACAGGCCCATGCGGCCCGGGCCGAGGAAGGTCTTGGGGCGCAGGATGGGCAGGCACGTCGCGCCGCCGCGGTAACGCTCGCAGACCTCCTCCGCCTCGGCCTTGGCGGCGCTGTAGGTGTCCACGGGCCGGCGTGGGTACTCCTCGGTGGTCGGCACGACCGTGGGCAGGCCGTAGACAGCGGTCGAGGAGATGTGCACGAACCGGGGGATCCGGTGGGCCGCGGCGGTATCGAGCATGTTCCGGGTGCCGTCGACGATGACCGAACGTATCTGGTCGGTCGGGTAGCTGGGCAGCGCGGCGGCGCAGTGCACCACCGCGTCGGCGTCGGCGAGCGCCCGTTTCATCGCCGCGCCGTCGCGGACGTCGGCGACGGTGACGTCGAGTCGCTCCGGCCGTTCACCGCCCGGGCGGGAGCCGGTGAAGTGGGCGGGGTCGGGTTCACGGAGGTCCACGCAGTGGACGTGGTGTCCCTCGTCGAGCAGTTTCCCGGTCAGGGTGGAGCCCAGCATTCCGGCTCCGCCCGTCACCACTACGTTCATCACCACAGCGACGACACCTTCTCCGAGACGAACTTGGTGAGCAGCCGCGGGAGTCCCTTGGCCAGGGTGTGGTCCAGCGCGTCCAGGAAGCGCTCGACCTCGGGTTGTTCCACGATCAGGGGCGGGGCGGCGACCAGCGGGTTGCGCCCGTTGAGCGTGTAGTACGCGTAGACGTCGTGGTCGCGGTAGAGCGCGTTCACCACCGACGAGGTGATCAGCTTGGTGAGGAAGCGGGGGTCCTTGGTCATCCCGCCGGGCACCAGCTTGGCCGCGAGTTCCAGCACCTTGGGCCCTTGCCGCAGGAAGACGCCGTGCAGGGCGCCCGCGCCGCGTACCTCCGCGACGGTCTCGGAGTGTTCCTTCGCGATGCGTTCCAGCCCCGGTGCGAGGATCCGCTCGATGGCGCGGGCGCGCGCGGGGTAGTCGTCCTCCACCACGATGTTGACCGCCTCGATGGCGGTGGCCGTCTCCTCGCCGAAGCCGTAGTACGTGGTGCTCGTGCTCTGCAGGAGGGCGTCCATCATGTTGTCGTAGGCCCGGCGGAAGACGGGCCGGCGGGCGACGTAGGCCGAGATGGACGACTTGCCGCCGCCGAAGGACTTGGAGGTCGTCACCACGTCCGGTACGAGGTCCGGGTAGCGCATGAAGTAGAAGAGACTGCCGGTCTTCCCCCAGCCGGTGTAGATCTCGTCGAAGATCAGGACGATGTCCTCCCGCGTGCACAGGTCGCGCAGGCCGCGCAGGAACTCCTCCGAGCACCACTGCATGGTGGAGGCACTGAAGGGTTCGACGAGGATCGCGTAGACGTCGCTCTCGCCCTTCGAGGTACGGGAGTTGGCGACTTCCGCTCGGATGGCGTCGAGATCGCCGTAGGGGTAGGCGACGACTCCGTCGATGCCGGGGAACCGGAACGTCTCCTGTGCCTGGCCGGTGAGGCTTCCCGAGCCGAGCAGCTTGCCGTGGAAGGCGATGTCGGCGCGCAGGACGCGGTTGCGGGAGCCGCCGTGGTACTTGTACGCGAGTTTCACTGCGCCCTCGACCGCCTCCGCGCCGGAGTTCGGGAAGAAGGCCATGTCGAGGTCGCCGGGCAGCAGCTGCGCCAGGTTGTGGCCCAGGGCGGCGACGTAGGGCGAGAAGTAGGTCTTGTGCACCTCCATCCGCTGCTCCTCCTGGAACCGACGACGGGCGGCCAGGATCCTCGGGTGGTTGTGTCCGTGGTTGAGGACGCCGACGCCGCCGGTGAAGTCGAGGATGCGGCGGCCGTCGCGCTGGTACAGGTAGGCGCCCTCGGCCCGGTCGACCAGTTCCCGGCCGAATCCGAAGGACGTCATCAGGGACACCTGGCTCTTGTTGACGTGCTGCCGGTACAGGTCGTGCACCTGCTTCGTCGTCAGGGCCTGGGTGTCGTCGAGGGTCAACAGCTTGGTCATGAGGTGCCCGTCCTAGGTGTGTCGTACGGTGCGGAAGTCGAGCGGGAGGGGGGAGGGGCCGCCTTGCCGGGTCCGCGGGGGGCACCGCGGCGGGCGAGCAGCAGCGCGCCGCCGGCGACCGTGACCTCGCTCGCGGTGCAGACGATGCGGCTGGCCACTGCGACCGCTCCGGCGGCCGGCCAGGGCAGCAGGCTCGAGAGCACCACCATGAGGATCGCCTCGCGGGCACCCCAGCCGTCCGGCAGGACGACGGCCAGGCTGCTGAGGGCGGTGGCCAGCGCGAACCCGCCGACGCACAGCGGCAGCGCCTTCAGCGCGTCGGCACCGAACAGGACCGCCAGCGACCACAGGTGAAGTCCGGACACCAGCCACGAGACGGCGGCCGCCGCCATGCCCCGGCGCAGTCCGGAGGCGGTCGACAGGTGGGTGGGAGGTGACCTGCGGGCCAGCCGGGCCGCTTTCCGCACCATCGCGGTGAGCAGTGCGGGGCGGGCGAGCAGAGCGCCCACGGCAGCGGCCGGCAGCAGCAGCCACGGCGCCCGGCCGCCGAGCAGGCCCGGGCCGCAGACCAGGCCCAGGGCGAGCCCGGTCAGCGTGCCGACCGCGAGGTTGAGCAGGAAGACCCCGGACATGGCCGAGGCCGAGTAGCCGGCTTCCCTGCCCAGGCGGAGCTGGGCGAGCAGGCCGAAGACGCGGCCGGGGACGTACTTGCCGAGGAACGACGTGAAGTAGATCCGGGCGGCGGTACGGCGGTCCACCACGGGCTGGAGCCCGTCCAGGAGGGCCCGCCACGCCACCAGGGAGACGGCCACTCCCACCGCGTTGGCGGCGAAGGCGGCGGCCAGGTAGGGGACCGCCCGGGGGCGCAGCGCGAGGTCCGTGAACGCGCCGGTCCGGCCGTGCAGCGACAGCCACAGTCCGGCCAGCACCGCCAGGGCGAACGCGCCGGACAGTGCTCCGCGCCGGCGGCTGCGCCCCTGCGCCCGGACGTCCGGCGCGGTCCCTGTGCCGGCCGTCACCGCGCCGAGGCCTCGGTGGGAGGCCCGATCCGGCCGGCGTCCGGGCGGCCGAAGCGACGGTCCGTCAGCATCCGCAGGCCGCCCCATGCGGCGCCCACGACGATCGACGCCTGGACCAGGAGGTGCACCCCGGTGAAGTAGGCGAGGAAGCCGGGGCCCCTCTCGCGCAGCACGAAGCGGGAGAGACCGGGGTCCGACGCGGCGGCGACCAGGAGGCACAGCGCCGGGACGAGGGGGGCCAGCGGTATCAGGGGCAGGGTCGCCATGGTCAGGGCGACCGCGAGCACACCGGTCATGCTGTGGGCCCGCACCGCGTTGTGCTGGGCCCGGTGTGCCGCCGCGAACGGGATCAGCAGCTGGGCCCGCCTGGCCTGTTCGCGCAGGAGGGCGCGCAGGCTGTCGGCGTCGTCGTGCCGGCCGGTGATGGTGTCCGTCAGGCGGATGCGGCAGCGGCCGCGCAGCCGGTTGCTGTACTCCAGGTCCTCCGAGTCGCGCAGCCGCTCGTTCAGTGGGCCGACGGTCTCGAAGACCTCGCGCCGGACGGCGCCCAGCGCGAAGAAGGCCGAGGCCACGACGCCGACGCTGCGGCGGTGGAAGTAGTGGGCGTGCAGCACCCGGTAGCGCTCGACGGGGCCGTCGTCGAAGAGCGGCTGGGTGGCCGGAACGCCGTGGACGAAGCCGCAGTCGGGATCGTCGGTGAGGACGCGGACGGCGTTCTCCAGCGCGTCGGGCGCGAGGGCCACGTCGGAGTCGACGAAGAAGAGGATGTCGCCCCGGCTCGCGGCGGCGCCGCGGTTGCGGACCGCCGAGACACCGCTGTTGCCCGGGTTCTCGATCAGTCGGCACGGATAGCCGCGGATGATCTCCCTGGAGCGGTCCGTGCTGGCGTCGTCGACCACGATGACCTCCAGCGGCTGGAGCGTCTGGGCGAAGACGGCGTCCAGGCACGCGGGCAGTGTCTTCTCGTAGTTGTAGTTGGGGATGATGACCGACACGGTCGGTGCGTCAGGTGTCATGCGGCTGTCCTCAGGGGCTTCCCACAGATCGTCGGTCATCGGCTCGGCAGTCCGCTCACGAGTCCCGGATGGCCGGCCAGCACCGAGGTGAAGGCGAGACAGCCCAGGCACAGCAGTGCGCTGGTGACGACCCGCCGGTCGCGCAGCAGGGTCGCCGTGGGGTCCCCGCCGCCCCCTTCCGTGATCAGGATCTGCAGGTAGCGGAACAGGCCGTACAGCACGAACGGCATCGTCAGCAGGAGCGCCACCTGGCCGAAGGGCTGGGCCGCGTCGCTGCGCAGGAACCCGGAGTACGCGAACACCGCGACGACGGCGGTGACGATCACCATCTGGTCGACGAACGGCCGCGAATAGGCCTCGAGCGTGGGACGGTGCCGGTCGGCGACCGCCCCCAGACCGAGCTCCTGCCGCCGCTTGCCCAGACTGATCATGACGGAGGCCGCGTAGACGGCCATGACCAGCCACACCGACAGCGGGATGCCGCCGGCCAGGGACCCCAGGATGACCCGCAGCGCGAAGCCGGCCGCGACGACGAAGACGTCGACCAGGGCGATGTGCTTGAGCAACTGGCTGTAGAACAGGTTGAGCACGAGGTAGACGGCCACAGGCCAGGCGAGCCGCCAAGGCCCCAGTGCGCCCAGTGCGCCCAGCGCCGCGGTGAGCAGCACGGCGCAGCAGACGGCCACCGGGACGGAGACCCGCCCGGAGGCGATCGGCCGGGCGCGTTTCACCGGGTGCAGGCGGTCCCGCTCCCGGTCGGCCATGTCGTTGATCACGTAGACGACCGAGGCGGCGAGGGTGAACAGGACGACCGCCCAGGCCATCCGGGACAGCGTGTGCCAGTTCCAGTGCGCTCCGCCGGCCAGCGAGAGGGGCACGGCCACCAGATTCTTCGGCCACTGGCGGGGCCGTACCAGGAGCAGGAGGTCCTTCGCCCGCAGTCCCGGGGGGACGGAGTGCTCGCGCAGGCGCGGTTCCGTGACCGTCATGTCGTCTCTCCCCCGGGAGCGAGGCTGCGGGGACGGGGACGCCCCGGGCCCGGGTGCCGGCGTCTTCTGCCCTGCGCGGGCGGACGTCCCGTGCCACCTGGGCGCGGGACGGTCGAGAGGGGGCGGTGCGTCGTCATGTCTCTCCTTCAGGTGGCGCAGTGAGACCGGGTGCGACAGTTCGTGATGAACAAAGCGCGCAGGTACGACCGGAGTTGACGCCTTCTGCGGGGGTTCCCGCTCATGTCCCGACAGGCAGGCCGAGAGTGCCCCGTGACGCCAGTGGCGGCAAGGCCGGTATGCCGTACCCGGGTTCCGCCGCACCTTCCGGACCGCACGCCCGCGAAGCCCCACCGGTCCGCACCCGGCGGCGCGAACGCGCCGGTCAGTGCGGTGGTGCCGGGCCGTGCGGCGACCGTGGCACTACCTCGCCCTGAGAGGACTTCTGGCGGTTCTCCTGCCAGGTGCGTGCTGCGGCTCTGGAGAGGTTGCCGCCGGAGTGCACCGTCCCTGCCCACTTCGCCGAGCCCGCCTCTTGCGAGACGCCAGCGATCCTCGGCAGGGCGGCGACCAGGAACAGCGGAGCCCGGCCCCGGTGCCGGGAGGGCATCGGGGCCGGGCTCGTCGGACGGCGCGGCGGCCGCGGGTCAGGCGGTGTTCAGCCGCTCCAGCTGGCCGGCCTCCAGCTCGAGGTCGACCGCGGCCAGGCAGTCCTCCAGCTGCTTCACCGAACTCACCCCGATGACCGGGAGCACGCTGGGTGAGCCGTGCATGTGCCAGGCCAGCGCCACCTGGTTCGGCGAGGCGCCGAGCTCGTCCGCGACCTGGCGCAGCACGGACAGCCGGCCCGGCGTGCCGGGGTGGTCGTACTGCTGCGGGACCTCGCGGTCCGCGCGGCTCAGCGCTCCGCCCAGCAGGGTCGAGTAACCGAGCAGCGTCAGGTCCGGCTCGGAGCGCACGTAGTCGAGGAGTTCGCCGCTGACATGGGGGTTGGCGCCGAAGTCCGCGCCGGGCCTCGGCTGGAGGTAGGTGGCGCGCTGCTGGACACAGGAGTAGCCGGCGACGCCGAGCTGCCGCGCGAGGGCACGAGCCTGTTCGATCCGCCAGGCCGCGTGGTTGCTGCATCCGAGCAGCCGGACGGTGCCGTGCTCGACCAGTTCCCCGAAGGCGGCGACCGTCTCCTCCAGGGGGGTGCGCCGATCCTCGATATGGGCGTAGTACACGTCGATGAGGTCGATGCCCAGCCGGTCCAGGCTGGCCTTGACCTGGCGCTCTATCACCTGCTTCGACAGCCCCTCGGCGGCCTCCGGCCACGGGGCGTCCAGGGGCACGGGAAGTGCTCCCACCTTGGTCGCCAGCTTGACCTGGTCACGTACGCCGCGGCTGCGCAGCCACCGGCCGATCAGCGCCTCGCTCTCCTCGCCCGTGCCGCCCTCGACCCAGAACGCGTACGTGTTCGCGGTGTCGATGAAGGTGCCACCGGCCTCGAGGAACCGGTCGAGGACGGCGAATGCCGTCGCCTCGTCGGTACTGGTGCCGAAGTGCATGGCGCCTAAGCACAGGGCACTGGTGTCGAAGCCGGACGGGCCGCCGATTCGCCGTTGCTTCATTCGATGTTCTCCTTTTGATCATGGTGTGAAACGGTCTGGAGGCGACACCCGGACTCACCCGGCCGATATCCCCGGAGTCGCCGCGAGTGCACCGGCGTCCGGACTGTAGGGGAAGAGTCCGCCCTGGGCGACGTCGCGTTCGCGGCGCAGGGGGAAGGATTCCCTCCGGGGTGGCCGAACCCGATCGGCGCCGCTCGGGCCGCCGGCCGCGCCAGGACGGGCCGGGGAACGGTCGCGTGCCCACACGAAGCCTGCGCGCTGCGGGCCGGGAGGACGGCCGCGGGCATGCCCCGCCATTCGATCGAATAACTGATTCGACATGATCGATCCGGAACCTGATCCGGGTACTCGCATGCCCGGTAATCACAATTCCGGTATCCGTTCCACCTGGAATCGGAATACTGCATTCCGAAGGTGCACCGTCAGGATTGCCCCGCCTTGCACCATTGGCGAGCCTCACAGGCGGGTGCATTTCAGGCCATCCTGTGCCGTCAGGAAGTGAAAGAATATCTGGCTCCGCAGGTCACAGCGTGATACCTTCTGTTCGTTCGTTTTTCGAGCAACGGGGAGAGTGCTTCATGGAAGTCGCTGCAAATACCCTGGGGGACCTGACCCTTCTTGCCGCACAGCGGAACATGACTCCGACCGCCCCAAAACAACGCCAGGTACTGGCTCTCCTTTCAGCCCGCGCAAACCAGCTGATACTCACCGAGGATTTCTACCGTGAACTGTGGGGTGCCCGGCCCCCGCGCACTGCTGCTTCGACCCTGCACACATACGTCGGTCAATTGCGGCGCTCCATGGCCGAGGCCTTGGCGGTCACCCCTCAGGCCGTTTCCGAGCGATTACTGATCACCCAGCCCGGCGGTTACCTCCTGCGGGTCACCCCCGAGCGCTACGACATCGCCCGTTACCACCGGCTGCTGGAGAAGGCGGACGAGGCCCGCCGCACCCAGCGGACGGAGGAGGCCGTGCTGCACTACCGCGCGGCGCTGAGCCTGTGGCGAGGCCCGGCCCTGGCCGACATCAGCTGCGGGCCTGTCCTGCGGGTGTGGGCGGACGGCGCCAACGAGTCCCGCTTGAACGCAACGGAGAAGCTCTTCGCGCTCGAACTGCAGCTCGGCAACCCTCTGGAGGTGCTGAGCGAACTGCGTGAGCTGGCGGCCCGCCATCCGTTGCACGAGAACCTGCACGGACAGCTGATGGTGGCCCTCTCCCAGGCCGGCCGGAGAAATGAGGCCCTGGAGGCATACCACTCCCTGCGGAAGCGGATCGTGGGTGAACTCGGCCTCGAACCGTCCGCGCGTCTGGCACTCCTCCAGCAGCAGATCATCACGTCACAGGTGCACGGACCGGAGCGATTCGACCACCGCGGCGTGAAATCCAGTGCAGCGATCTGAGCCCCTCCAGAAAACAGAATCAGCAAGCTTACCGACCCTGAGCAAAGCCGTCATTCCGGCCGCAGGTCTGGGAACTCGTTTCCTGCCTGCCACCAAGGCTCTTCCCAAGGAAATGCTGCCGGTCATCGACAAGCCGGCCATCCAGTACGTGGTGGAAGAAGCGGTCGCCGCCGGTCTCGATAACATCCTCGTCGTCACCGGTCGCAACAAGAGACTGCTGGAAGACCATTTCGACCGCAATCTCGAAATCGAAGAAGCCCTGGCCCGCAAGGGCGATGAAGCATACGCGGACCAGGTGCGTGAACCCAGTGAGCCCGTGGCACTGCACTACATTCGCCAGGGCACCCCCAAAGGAGTCGGCCACGCCATCCTGTGCGCACGAGCGCATGTGGGGAACGAACCGTTCGCCGTCCTGCTCGGCGACGACCTCATCGACCCCCGTGATCGGCTTCTCGACCGCATGACCGCCGTACAGCGACAGCTGGGCGGCAGCGTCGTGGCGCTCATGGAGGTCGACCCGCACGACATCCACCTGTACGGATGCGCCGCCATCGCCCCCACCGAGGAGGGCGACGTCGTACGCATCACCGGCCTGGTGGAAAAGCCCGGCCCCGGCGAGGCACCCAGCGCCTGCGCCGTCATCGGCCGGTTCGTGCTCCACCCCGGCATATTCGACGTGCTCCACGGCATCCCGCCCGGACACGGCGGAGAGATCCAGCTCACCGACGCGCTGGACAGCCTGGCCCGCAGCCGCTCAGCCCGTGCGCCGGTCCACGGCGTGCTCTTCTCCGGCCGCCGCTACGACACCGGCGACCGGGCCGACTACCTGCGTTCGATCGTCCGTCTGGCCTGCGAGCACGACGATCTCGGACCGGACTTCCGGGCATGGCTGACCGCATTCGTCTCGCACCACCTCCAGGAAACGAGTTGACCGACATGCCCTCCGACTCCGTCCAGGACCCGCGGTTCCCCGACTCCACGCCCGCTTGCGACCCCCTGTCCCTGGCACGGGAGTTACTCGCCGGCCACACCCGGGCAGCAGGGACCCCCGTACCGGCGGCCGCCGGCAACGGCCCCGGGGAGCCGCCGCTGCTGACCGGCGCGGAGGCCGTCGCGGCACTGCTGGCCGACGGCGGCGTCCGCAACGTCTTCGTCTACGCCGGAACCTCGGAACTCGCGCTCTGCGACGCGCTGGACCGCAGCGACGGCATCCAACTGTCCAACGGGCGCGGTGACAAGGAGTCCGCCTTCATGGCGGCGGGCGCCTCCCTGATGTCACCGGGCCGGGGCGCGGCCGTACTGCACGGGGCGCGCGGGCTCACCAACGCCGCCGGAGCAGTCGCCGACGCCCGGCGCAACGAGGCGGGGACCCTGTTCCTCGTCGGCCTGCCTTCCAGCGGGTCCGCCCGCTTCCTCCCGCCGCACGGCGAACACGGCCTGCTCGACGGCATCGGCCGGTTCGCCGACTGGTCCTGGGAGGCCCCCGCGGTGCCCGAGCGGCCCGGCGAACGCCGGGCTGCGGCCGAGCAGTTCGTGGCACGGCTCCGGGAGGCCCTGGCCTTCTGCACCGCCCCGCCGAACCGGCCGGCCGTCCTGGGCATTCCCCAGGACGTCGCCGAGAAGCGCTGGATCCCGCTCGACACGCTGCTCACCGCTCCCCCCGCCACGCGGTCCACCGACCTGAGCCAGCCGGCGCTGGACGCGCTGCTGAGCGATCTGCGGCGGGCCGAACGCCCGCTGTTCCTCGTCGACGACTACGCCCTGCACGACCCCGGGCTGCGCCCCGCGCTCGACCGGCTGAGCGCCCTGGCCGGGGCGGCCGTGGCCCAGCTTCGGTACCGCAGGGGCCCGATGCTCTTCGAGCGGCTGCGCGACGAGGAGGTCTCGAACTTCGTCGGCTGGCTCAACCCCTTCGCTCCGGCGCACCGCGCCCTGCTGGCCGATTGCGACCTCCTGGTGACGGTGGAGGACCGCAACATCTACGAACGCGTCGTCGGCCCCTTGCCCGGCTGTCGCAGAGCTGCCGTCAACACCGACGCCTCCAAGGTCCTCAAGAACGAGTACCTGCGCGAGGACGAGCCGCTGGTCGTCGGTGAGCCGGCCCTGATCCTCGCGGAGCTGGCCGACCGGCTCGAAACCTCCGGGGAACCGGCGCGCGAGCCCTGGTTCCCGGCCGCGGCCCGCGCCGGGCACCTGGTGAGTCCCGAGCGGGCCACCGCCGCCGTCGAGGACGGACGCCGTGCCGTCGCCCAGGCGCTCGCGGACACGCTCGCGTCCTGGGAGCGGCCGGCGCTCGTGGACGACAGCCAGATGTTCGGCGGTCTGCTGTCCGAGCACTACGACGGCTTCCCCCCGGGGCTCAGGGTCTTCGGTGACCACGGGGCGTTCGTCGGCGGCGGGCTGGCGTACGCGACGGGTCTGGCCGTGGGGGAGCCGGACGCCCGGGTGATGTGCACGCTGGGCGACCAGGCGTTCACCAACTCCTTCCAGGGGCTGGTGGCCGCCGTGCAGGACCAGGCGCGGGTGCTCTTCGTCGTGTGCAACAACGGTGAGTCCGTCTCGCTGAAGAAGCAGGCCGCCGCCTCCTACGGCGCCACGGACCGCGCGTACCTCGCGAACGTCACCCGCCTGTCCTACCACCAGGTCGCCGACGCGCTCGGCGTGCCCGCCCAGCAGGTCGTCGTCCCCGTCGGCGACGATCCCGCGACGGTCCAGGCGGCGGTGTCCCAGCTGGCGACCGCGCTGGAGAAGAGCGCCGCCGAGGAGGGGCCCAGCCTGGTCGAGGTCGTCCTGCCGTCCGACCCCGACGTGTGGAAGGGCATCTGGCTCACCCAGGGCTTCGAGGAGATGCCACCGGCGAACCCCGTGACTCCGGCGTGACGCAGGGACCGGTGCCCGCCGTGGCGCGTCCGCGGCGGGCCAGGGCCGCCCTGAGCGTGGTGTTCTTCGTCAACGGGGCCCTGTTCGGCAACTGGGTGCTGCGCATCCCCACCGTCAAGGACCACACGCAGGCGGACACCGGTCCCCTCGGGCTGGCGCTGCTCGGCCTGGCCGTCGGGGCGCTGCTGTCCAAGCAGGTCTCCGGACAGCTCGTCGCCCGGTACGGCAGCCGCCCCGTCACCCGGATCGGCATCACGCTGAGCTGTCTGGCGGTGATGCTCCCGGCGCTGGCCGGCAACGTCGTCACGCTCGGGCTCGCCCTCGTCTGCTTCGGCGCGGCGATGGGCGTCGTCGACGTGGCGATGAACGCCCACGGCGTCGCCGTGCAGGACCGTCTGGGCCGTCCGGTGCTGTCCTCGCTGCACGGCGTGTACAGCATCGGCGGGCTCCTCGGCTCGCTGACCGGCGGGGCCGCCGAGGCCCGGGGGCTGTCCCCGCTGGTGCACCTGGCGCTCGTCGGAGCCGTGCTGGGCTGCGTCGCACTGGCCGCCTCGGCCTGGCTGCTGCCGGCGAACAGCGATGTGGCGCCGAAGCGCGCCGAAGGGGGCTGGGCCAGGCTGCCCGCGGGCCGGAGGCTGCCGCTGGTGCTGCTGGGTTTCGTCGGTCTGTGCGGTATGGCGGGTGAGGGCGCGGTCGGCGACTGGGGCGCCATCTATCTGCGCGACAGCCTCGACGCCAGCGCCCAGTTCGCCGCCCTGGGCTACTCCGCGTACTCCGTCGCCATGGCGGCCGGGCGCTTCCTCGGCGACCGGTTCCTGGCCCGCTGGGGTGACGTTCGGGTGGTCACCTGGGCGGTGACGGGCGCGGGCTGCGCCTTCGCCGCGGGACTGCTGGCCCGGCATCCGGCCGCGGCCGTGTGCGGGTTCGCGGCCCTGGGGACGGGACTGTCCATCGTCATGCCCGCCGTCTTCTCGATGGCCGGCCGGATGAGCGGGCAGACCGTCGGCCCGGCCATCACCGTCGTCTCCAGCATCGCCGGCACCGGCTTCCTGGCCGGGCCTCCCCTGATCGGCTTCCTCGCGCAACTGACCGGACTGCCCGCGGCGCTCGGCGTGGTCAGCGTGCTCGCGGTGGGTGCCGCGGTACTGCTGCGCTTCGCCACGTCCGGGCAGCAGGCAGCGGTCGGCCCGCCGCCCGCCCGCGCCGCCGACCCCCTCATCTGACCGCAGCTCGAAGGGAATCCACATGCCACAGCTCCGTCCGGACGACCCCGAGGTCCTGGCCACCGCCGTCGTCGACAGCATCGTCGTCGCCTCGGACCCCGACGCCCGCCGCTCGGGCCTCTTCTACTGGGAGATGGCCCGCCCGTGGACCGAGGCCGTCGTCGCCGCGGTCAAGAAGGCCGAGGACCCCGGGATCCGCTCCCTGGGCGAGCGCCTCGCCCAGGACCCGGCCGTTCCCGACCACTACCACGAGCTGCGTGCCGCCCTCCTCGACCAGGCCGACGTGCCCTCCACCGCCCCCCTGTTCGACGCCGCCTGGGAGACGGAGTGCAACTCGCGCATCGGCTTCCACCTCGGCGCGCTGCACACGCGGGAGGCCGAGCCGGTCTCCGTCGAGGAGCTCCGTGTCCTCCCGCCGGGGCCGGCGCTGCCCGCCGGAGCGGACCCCGAGGTACTGATCGTCATCCCGTTCCGGGACCGCGACACCGGCGGCGCCCGGCTGCGCAACCTGCTGGCATGCCTGCTCGCTCTGCGCGACCAGTCCTACCCGCGCGAGCGGTACCAGGTCACCGTGGTCGAGTCCGACGACTCCCCGCGCCACCGCGAGGCGATCACGCCCTTGACCGACCACTACCTGTTCGCCCCCAAGGCCGGCCTGTTCAACAAGTCGTGGGCGGTCAACGCGGGTGTGGCCAACACCCCCGGCCGCAACGAGGTGCTCTGCATCCTCGACGCCGACGTGCTGGCCGACCGGGACTTCGTCGCCCGCAACGCCGAACGCTTCCGCTCCCCCGGCGTCGGCGGCCATATGACGTACCGGAAGATGAGCTGCCTGGACGGTCCCACCACCGCATGGGCCATCCGTGAGCGGGTCCAGCGACGCGGCGTCGAGGCCTCCGCCGACCATCTGCGCGCCTTCCAGCTGCGCCGCCCGCCGGGCTGCTGCCTGTGGGTGCGCACCGGGATCTTCCACCGGGTGGGCGGCATGGACGAGCGGTACGAGGGGTGGGGCGGCGAGGACAACGACTTCGTCTACCGCTTCGACATCGCCGCTCCCTTCTTCAACCACGACGACTGGATGCTCCACATGCAGCACCCCCCGGCGTCGCTGCTGCGCGAGGACGGCGAACTCGTCAACGCCCACATCCCACCGCTCAGCTGGCGGCCCGAGGGGCCCATCGGGCAGCTGGACCGTTTCGCCACCGAGACCCCGGGAAGCCGGCCGTGACGCTCTTCCCCGGACCCGAGAGCGAGTTCGTCGTCATCACTGGTCTGTCCGGGGCCGGCCGCAGCCTGGCGGCCGACCACCTGGAGGACCTCGGCTGGTTCACCATCGACAACCTGCCGCCCAGGCTGGTGCCCAAGGTGGCCGAACTGGCCGGCGCCCCGAAGTCCTCCATCACCCGGGTCGCCCTGGCGGTCGGCACCGCGCCGTACCAGGACGACGTCCTGCCCATGCTGTCCTGGCTGCGCTCCTCGGGGGCGCGGGTACGGGTGCTGTTCCTGGAGGCGGCCACCGACGTCCTGGTACGCCGCTTCGACCACACCCGTCGCCGCCATCCGCTGGCCGACGGCGACAAACAACGCCTGGTCGCCGCCATCGACCAGGAACGGGAACTGCTCGCGCCCGTGCGCGACGAGGCCGACATGGTGCTCGACACCAGCACGCTCAACCGCCACGAGCTGCGCCGCAGGCTCGGCACCTTCTTCGCGGGTACGCGGACCACGAAGGACGTGCAGATGACGCTGCTGTCCTTCGGCTACAAGCACGGCCTGCCCCTCGACGCCGACCTCGTCTTCGACTGCCGGTTCCTGCCCAACCCGCACTGGGTCGAGGAGCTGCGCGAACTGACCGGTCTGCAACCGCAGGTCAGCGACTACGTCCTCGCCCAGCCCGCCGCGCAGTCGTTCCTCCGGGACGCCGAGCGGATGCTCGGCCGGCTGCTGCCCGCCTACACCGAGGAGGGACGGGCGTACCTCACCATCGCGCTGGGCTGCACCGGCGGTCAGCACCGTTCGGTCGCGATGGCCGAGCAACTGGCGGTCGTCCTGCGGCAGCTGGGCTTCACGCCCGGCGTCCTGCACCGGGACGTCCACAAGTGAGCGCCCGGGCCGAGCACCCTCGCGTCGTGGCCATGGGCGGCGGACGCGGGCTGACGGCCACACTCCGGGCCACCCGCCGGTACGCCGCCCACACCACCGCGATCGTCGCCACAGCGGACGACAGCGGCTCCTCCGGGCGGCTGCGCAGCGCCTTGGCCATCCCCGCCCCCGGCGACCTGCGGCGCTGTCTGGCGGCGCTCGCCGGCGCCGAGGAGGAACCTCTCGGCCAGGCGATGGAGTACCGGTTCGGCGGCACCGACGTGGAGGGGCACGCCCTCGGCAACCTGCTGCTGGCCGGGCTCACCTCCGTCACGGGCGACTTCCTGACCGCGACCGAGAGCACCGCGGCGCTGCTCGGCCTGGACCCGGAGCGCGGCCGGGTGGTCCCCGCGACGGTGGAACCGGTCGACCTGAGTGCCGTCACGTCCGACGGCACCCGGATGAGCGGGCAGTACGCCATATCGAAGACGGCGGGCATCAGCCGTGTCGAGCTCGTCCCACCCGGGGTCAAAGCACCCGACGGCCTGGCCCGGGCGATCCACGCGGCGGACCAGGTGGTGCTGGGCCCCGGCTCGGTGTACACCTCCATCCTGGCGGCCGCCCTGGTCGACGATCTGCACGCCGCCCTCGCCACGACCCGCGCCCAGCGCGTCTACGTCTGCAACCTGGAGCCCGAGGTGGCCGAGACCCAGGGGTACGACGTCGCCGCGCATGTCGAGGCGCTGCGCGCCCACGGTGTGGAACCCGACCTGGTGCTGGTGCACGACGGCGGCCCGCTGCCGACCGGGCACCTCGACATCCCGGTCGTGCGCGCCGATCTCGTCCGCTCCGACCCCGCACACGGCACCGCTCACGACAGCGCCAAGCTGGCCGCCGCGCTCGCGGCGGTCCTCGCGTAACACCCGGAGGTATCCGTCATGGCTTTCTTCACCCTGGCCTGCGCCTTCCACAACACCGAACGGCTCCTCGGCAGGACACTGCCGTTGGCGATCCGTTCCCTCACCTACCCCACCCGGCACGATTTCGAAGTGATCCTGGTGGCGGAGCGGGCGTCCGAGGACGTCGTCGCCCGGCTGGTGCCCCGGCTGGCCGATCTCGGCGTGGACGAGCTGCGGTGGCGGCGTACCGACCGCAACTCCTTCTCCGGCGCGCCGTCGAACAACTTCCACGGCAACCACTTCACCACCACGAGTCCGTACCTGATCACGTTCACCGACGACACGTTCATCCACAAGACCGACGAGGACTTCGACGTCCTCGACGCCACCGCGCAGATCTTCGAGGCGAATCCCGAGGTGGCCCTCATCAGCAAGGTGGACGACCACGAGGAGTGGGACTGGCCGCTCGAGGACGTCGGACCGGAGATCGAGCCGGGGGTCCGCTCCGTCAACCGGGTGGTGGACCAGCTCATCGCCTACGACACCGCCCGCTTCGCCCCCGTCGCACGCCGGCTCGGCGCCTTCCACCGGGACACCTTCGTCAGCCACGCGGGCTTCGAGTACCAGTGGGAGAACCTCGCGAGCCACGTCGGGACCTCCGGCAACCGCAAGATCGCCTACCCGGAGCGGTGGCCGCTGCGGGTACGCCACAGCGACCTGCGCAACCAGCCGGGTTCCATGCACGGCACACAGGACGAGGACGTGAAGCTCAAGTGCTTCGAACGGCTGATGGAGAGCCAGGGGCTCACCAAGTGAGGTGATCAGTGCCCGGGCTCAGGTGGACAGAAAGAACTCCTGGGCCCGGTGCGAGGACAGCCCCTCCGGGTCCGTCAGCCGGTAGCCGTGGGCCTTCGCGCCCGTGGCGGAGAAGGCCCAGTCGAGGCGCCAGGCCTGGGGCTTTCCGACCCAGAACGACACCGGGTAGAGGCTGTCCGAGGAGTGCGCCGCGTCGGTCAGGCCGTCCAGCCACCGCAGTGCGCCGGAGCCGGGCACCAGGTTGAGCACCCCGGCCACGACCTTGGGGTTGTCGTTGTTCTCGATGTCCGCCCGCAGCGCTTTGAGCACCGCGGTCCGGCGGTGGTCCAGGTCGGCGACGATCCGGTAGAACTCCGCGGAGAACGGGCTGGCTCCCAGGTAGAACAGGTCCGGGAGATGCACGTTGTAGAAGGAGACCTCGGTACCGTCCACGACGATGTCGGTGCGCAGAACCCGGATGTCCCAGTAGTCGTCCCAGGACGTCTCCGGTTCGGGCAGTCGTGCCCGTACCACGGTCTGCTCCTCGATCGGGAACCGTGACATGGTGAGCAGTTCGCCGGCCATCGCGAAGTGGTAGCCGGGGAAGGAAGCGCGCAGCCGGTCCTCGTCGTCGACCGGCACCGGCTCCCCGTCCCCGATCTCCATGTACTCCTGAAGCAGGTAGACGTCCGCCCGGTGCTGCTTCAGGTAGCGGTGGAAGTGGCCGGGATCGTTGCCCTGCGCCCATTCCAGCGTGTCCCAGGACATGATCTTCAGCGCGCCCGGGGGTGGGGGCTCCTGCCCGCCGAGGGCCCGCAGGTTCAGCCCCGACTGCGGCACCGCGACGATCAGCGCCACCGCGGCGAGTCCCGTCAGCCACCGGCCTTCCCGGAGCAAGCCGCGCCGGGGCCGCAGCAGGAGGACCGCTCCCGCCGTCAGCAGCGCGAGCGGCACCACGACCAGGGCGAGGGGCGGCAGCAGGTCGATCAGCACCCACCACCAGACGCGGCCGCCCAGCAGCGGCCGCGCCGCGAGCAGTGACAGCCAGACCAGTGCCGTGCCGATCAGCGTCCGCGTCAGGAGAACGCGTCGTCGTGCCGTGCGTCCCGGCGCTGCCGGGGCGGTCTGAGAGCTGGACACCGGACCACCTTCCTCCCACACGGCGACGCCGGCCGGGTGACAAGGATGCGAGTCGGTGTTCCGGCAGCGCAACGATCTTCGTGCGGGAGTGCCCCGGCGCTGTTGCGGCTCTCCAGCCGTCCTCCAGCCGGCCTCTCGTGGCGCGGCACGGGTCGTCCGTCGAAGCGGGGTCAGCCCTTGTTGGCGCCGAGGGTGAGCCCGCTGACGAACTGGCGCTGGAGTGCGAAGTACACGATCAGGGTCGGGATCGCGGTGAGCAGGGCTCCTGCGGCGACCAGGTTGGGGTCGGTGAAGTACTGGCCGGAGAGGTTGTTCAGCGCCGAGGTGATCGGCATGTTCTCGCCGGTGGAGATCAGGACGATGGCCCAGAAGAAGTCGTTGTAGATCCAGATGGACAGCAGGGTCGCGAGGGCGGCCATCGCGGGCTTGCACAGCGGCAGCACGATCTGCCAGTACAGCCGCCAGACGGAGGCGCCGTCGACCAGGGCGGCCTCGGTGAGCTCGTGCGGCAGCGAGCGCATGTAGTTGCTCAGCACGAACGCGCAGAACCCGGACTGGAACGCCACGTGGATCAGCACCAGGCCGAGCGCGGAGTCGTAGAGCTTGCCGCTCATGGTGATGCCGGGCAGGTCGATCAGCAGGTACAGCCGGTACAGCGGAGTGATGATGACCTGCTGGGGCAGCAGGTTGCCGGCCGTGAACACCAGCAGCAGGAACAGGTTGAGCCGGAAGTCGAAGCGGCTGACGTAGAAGGCCACCATCGACGACAGCAGCAGCGTCAGCAGCACGGCCGGGACCGCGATGATCAGCGTGTTGCCGAAGTAGTGCAGCATGTCCGACTGCTGGAAGGCGTTGGTGAAGTTGTCGAAGGTGAGCTTGTCGGGCCAGGAGACGTAGCCCTTGGTGCTGGTCTCCGCGTACGGCCGCATCGCCGCGAGCAGGGCCCACAGCAGGGGCGCGAGCCAGGCCAGCGCCGTGACGACGAGGAAGGTGTGCAGCAGGATCCGGGCGGGGCGGATCGGGGTGCGCTGCTTGACCGGTGCGCTCAGGGTGGTCATGCGCGCCGCTCCTTCCGGAAGGTGGCGATCAGGTAGGGGATGATCACCGCGAGCGAGATGACCAGCAGGACGACGGCGATCGCGGAGCCGTATCCGATGCGGCTGGACTCGCCGATGATGTTGTTGGTCACCAGGATCGACAGCAGCTCGGTGCCCTGGGCGCCCTTGTTGAAGACGAAGACCAGGTCGAAGGCGCGCAGCGCCTCGATGATCGTGACGACCAGGACGACGGTGTTGGTCGGGCGCAGGGTCGGGAAGATGACGTTCTTGAACGTCTGCCACTCACTGGCGCCGTCCAGCGCGGAGGCCTCGCGCAGGGCCGGATCGACGCTCTTCAGGCCTGCCAGGTAGAGGATCATCATGTAGCCGGCGTGCCGCCAGGAGGCGGCGACGAGGATCGCCCAGAGGTTGAGGTCCGGGTCGCCGATCCAGTCGATGTAGTGGCCGGGTTTGTTGGCGCCGATGATGCTGTTGATCAGGCCGGTGTCGGGGTTGTAGATCAGCTGCCAGACGAAGCCGATGACCGCCAGCGACATCACGACCGGCAGGAAGAACGCGGTCTGGTAGACGCGGCTGAAGCGGATCTTCTTGTCCAGCTGCACGGCGAGGAACAGGCCGAAGGGCGTGGGCAGCAGGATGAGCACCACGAACCAGATGACGTTGTGCTCGACGGCGGGCCAGAACTGCGGGTTGCTGGTGAACAGCTCCTTGAAGTTCTGCAGTCCGACCCACTTGATGGAGTCGAAGCCGATGCCGTCCCAGGTGGTGAAGGCCAGCGCGATCGAGGCGAGGGCCGTCAGCCACACCAGGGCGACGTGCAGGACCGTCGGCACGCCGGCCATCAGGCCGAGTGTGAGGCGGTCCCGTCGGGTGAGCAGACGCCGGTGACCGTGGGGCGTCTTGGCGGGCGGGGGCGTGGGGGCGGGCCCCGGAGCCGGCGGGGCGGCCGGCTCCGGAGCCTTCGCGGGGGTGGCAGTCATGTCGTGATCCGAGTCGTCGAGGCTCCGTTCGGTCAGGAGGAGGCGAAGATCGTCTTCTTCTGGCGTTCGATCGACGAGAGGATGCTGTCGACGTTCTTCGGGTTGCGGATGAAGTTCTGCAGCGCCGGCTGCATCACCGTGGACGTGAAGTCCGGGCGGGAGTCGCGGTCCATGAACTGGGTGAGGCTCTTCGCGCCGGAGATCATCTCGAAGCTCTTCTTCTGCAGCGCGGTGTAGCTGGAGGTGTCGGCCTTTGTGGAGGCGGCCACCACGCTGGAGTCGGCCTTGAGGTAGATCTGCTCGGCCTCGGGCGTGCCCAGGTACTCCAGGAGCTTGACCGCGCCGTCGCGGTTCTTCGGGGCCTTGGAGAGCATGAAGCCGTCGGTGGGCGCCTCGACGGTGTCCTGCCCGAACTGCGGGTCGATCTCCGGGAAGGCGAAGAAGTCAAGGTCGTCCAGGTCGGCCTTGTTGGTGAACTGCTGACCGACGAACGTGCCCAGCAGGTACATGCCGGCCTTCTTGGCCACCAGCGACTGCGCCGCGTCCTGCCAGGTGCGGCCGACCGCGCCCTCCTGGTGGTAGGGCAGGATCTCCGTCCAGTGGTCGAAGACCTTGCGCACCTTGGGGTCGGTCCAGGAGGCCTTGCCCGCCATCAGGTCGACGTGGAAGTCGTAGCCGTTGGTGCGGAAGTTGATCTGGTCGAAGGTGCCCATCGCGGGCCAGGCGTCCTTGTCGCCGAAGGCGATCGGGACCAGCCCGTCCTTCTTCATCCGCTTGCACAGGGCGACGAAGTCGTCCCAGGTGGTGGGCACCTTGTAGCCGTGCTGCGCGAAGACGCTCTTGCGGTAGAAGACCGCCCACGGGTACGTGTACAGCGGCACGAAGTAGTACTTGCCGTCCTCGCCCTTGCTGAGCTTCTGCATCGCCGCCGGGAAGTTGCCGCCGATCTTCTGCCACACGTCGTCGATCGGGGACGCGAGCTTCTTCGCCGCGAAGAACTGCATGCGGTAGCCGGCGAACCAGGTGAACACGTCGTCGGGAGTGCCCTGCAGGTAGGAGTTGATCTGCTCCTGGAACGTGTTGTGGTCCTTGGTGTTCACGTCGACCTTGATGCCGGACTTCTTGGTGAAGGCGGCGTAGATCTCGGCGAACGCCTTCTTCGGCACGGCGTCGGACGAGTTGGAGCCGAGACTGACCGTCTTCGGGTCGGCGGACGAACCGCTGCCGCCGCAGGCGCTCAGCAGGGGTATTCCGGCACCGAGCAGGGCCGCGCCGCCCATGCCGCGCAGCAGGGTGCGGCGGCTGGGAGCGGAGAGGGAGAGACCGGAGGGAGAGAGGTCGTGCATGAACTGCTCCTGAAGGCAGGGTCCGGCCATGAGGGTGTGGCGTGAAATCCAGTCGCAATCGACCAGAAACCAACTTGACCGAACACGGTGGCGCAATGACAGCCGTATGTCCGGTATCTCGTCAAGAGCCGTTGCCTCCATTTGTCGAAACGTGACCGTCCCGTGAAGACGCGGTGTCGGGGAGGGGTCAGCGGGACCGGGAGCGGTTGTACACGGCGGCGAGCCTGCCGGGGCGGCGCCGCCGCAGCTGCCGGTGCCCGCGGCCGGCCGGGGCGCTGCCGGCCGGCTGGATCCAGATCCGCACCTCGGCCCCGCCGAGCACCGAGGAGCCGATCCGTACGTCCCCGCCGGTGGACTCCGCGAGCCGGCGCACGATGTCCAGGCCGAGCCCCGTCGAGCCGTCGCTCCCCGAGCCGCGGCCCCGCGCCATCGCCGTCTCCGGGTCGGGTATGCCCGGGCCCGCGTCGGAGACGAGGACGATCACCGCGTCCTCGCCGTTGTGCACGTCGACCGCGAAGGCGGTGCCCTCCGGGGTGTGCCGGAAGACGTTCCCGAGCAGCGCGTCGAGCGCGGCGGCCAGGTCGGCGCGGGCCACGGGTATGCGCACCGGCCGGTCGGCCCCGGCCACCCGCCACTTGCGGCCCTCGTCCTCCGCGAGCGCCGACCAGAACGCCATCCGCTCCCGGACCACCTCGGCCGCGTCGCATCCCGCGCCCGGACCGGCCGCGGCCGTCTGCGGCTTGGCCTCCCGGGCCGTACGGATGATGGTGTCGACCTCGCGCTCCAGCTGCTCGACCGCGGTCCGGGTCTGGTCGGCGGCCGGCCCCTCGCCGAGCGAGGCGGTGTTGAGCCGCAGCACGGTCAGGGGCGTGCGCAGCCGGTGGGACAGGTCGGCCGCCAGCTCCCGCTCGTTCGCCAGGAGCTGGACGACCTGGTCGGCCATCGAGTTGAACGCGACCGCCGCGAGCCGCAGCTCGCTCGGGCCCTCCTCGGGCACGCGGGCGCCGAGCCGGCCTTCTCCCAGGTCGTGCGCCCCCTCGACCAGGCGCTGCGCGGGCCGGACCATGCGCACGCCCAGCCGGTCGGCGACCGCGACCGAGCCGAGGATCAGCGCCACCCCGACCGCGGCGAGCACGGCCCAGGCCGTGCCCACGCCGTTGGTGACGTCGGACTCCGGCACGTAGACCTCGACGACCGCGATCTTGCCGGTGCTGAGCGCGACCGGCTGGAGGAGCGTCGAGCCGCCGGGGACTTCGGTGGTGGAGGCGCGGCCCAGCTCGCGCACGGCCGCGACGTCCTCGTCGGCGGCGCGCCGCCGCCCCAGTTCGAGGGCCTCCTTGCCGTCGCCCGCCGGGAGGTGCACGGCCATCCCGGCGTCGGAACCGGCGGCGGCGACGACCCGTTCGAGCTGGTCGCGGTCGGTGGTGATGGACAGGGCGGGGGCGACGGCGGCGGCCTCCCGCTCGGCGTTCGAGAAGGCGCGGTCGCGGGCCATCTCGCGGATGACGAGTCCGAGCGGCACGGCGAAGGCGACCACGACCATGGTGGTCACGGCCAGCGACACCTTGACCAGGGCCCACCTCATCGCGGCGCCCCCGGTGGTTCGAGCTTCACCCCGACGCCCCGAAGGGTGTGCAGATAGCGCGGGCTGGCCGCCGTCTCGCCCAACTTCCGCCGCAGCCAGGACAGATGGACATCGATGGTCTGGTCGTCGCCGTAGGACTGCTGCCACACCTCGGCGAGCAGTTCCCTGCGGGGGACGACGACGCCGGGCCGGCGGGCCAGGAAGGCGAGCAGGTCGAACTCGCGGCGGGTGAGGTCGAGTCGCGCACCGTCCAGCTCGGCCTGGCGGCGCAGCGGGTCGACGGTCAGGCCGCCGACCCGGATCGCGGGGGACGGCTCCCCTTCCGCGGGGCCGGAACGGGCGCGGCGCAGCACGGCCGCCATGCGGGCCGACAGGTGCTCCACCGAGAAGGGCTTGGTCAGGTAGTCGTCCGCCCCGGCGTTCAGCAGCCGGACGATCTCCGTCTCGTCGTCCCGGGCGGTGGCGACGATCACCGGCACGTCCGTGATCCCGCGCAGCATCTTCAGGGCCTCGGACCCGTCGAGGTCGGGCAGTCCGAGGTCCAGGATCACCACGTCGAAGCGGACATGGGCGACCTCGCGCAGCGCCTCCAGCGCCGTCCCGACACTGCGCACGGTGTGCGAGGCGTCGGTCAGGTGGCGGATCAGCGCCGAGCGTACGAACTGGTCGTCCTCGACCACGAGCACACTTGCCATGCGCCGCACCGTACGCCATCTCGAACAGCCGGGTGCGGGGCTGTGGACAACTCCCCGGCTGGGGACAACGGGGCTTTGCGGGACGCCTTTTGCGGGCCACGCGTGGGGCGCGTGAGGCAGTATGGCCCGCGATGCGCAGAGGACTCGTACACGTACTGGCCTGGCTGCTCGCCACGGGCGCGGCGGTCACGCTGTCGTGGTGGGGTGTCCACACGGTGATGGCGGGCACGGCCTACGATCCGCCGCGCGCCCTGCCCATCAAGGCCGCCGACACGTCGTCCACGCGGGAGCCGAAGGCGTCGGCCACGCCGCCGGAGCGGACGCCCGCACCCGAGCGGCGGCGGCCGAGCAGGCCTGCGGCAACCGGCAGCCCGAGCCCCTCCCCCACGCCGTCGGCCGGCACCGCAGCTCCCACCACCGCCCCGCCCGCCTCCGGTCGGATCAGGAGCTACGACACCGACGGCGGCCGGGCGGTCTTCGACCTCGGCAAGACGTCCGCCTCGCTGGTCTCGGCGACGCCCGGGGCGGGCTGGTCGATGCAGGTGTGGAAGACGCAGTCGTGGATCCGCGTGGAGTTCTCCTCGGGCGCGGACCGGGTGTCGGTGTTCTGCACCTGGCACGACGGACCGCCGCGGGTGGAGATCGGGACCTACTGAGTGCCGTGTGCGGCCGTCGGCACCCGTTGAGCGCCGTAGCCGGTCATCGCGCTCGCCGCTCGCCGCGGTGGGCCGGCGGCAGCACGGGGAGTGCCGTAGCCGGTCATCACGCCTGCTGAGCGGTGTGGCCCGTCATGTGAACACCGACGCGGGCGGCGCCGGTGACGCCACGGCCGCGCGGTCCGTGACGGGGGCGGCCCCGCCGGTGAAGTCGGTGAGGGTCCTGCCGTGTTCGACGCGGGCGGGGTGCGGGTCGGTGGCGGCGAGGCGGGTCAGCTCGGCGACGGGCAGCGGGTGGTCGGAGGCGACCAGGACGGCGTTGCCGAAGCGCTTGCCGCGCAGTACCGCCGGTTCCGCGACCAGCGCGAGCTGCTCGAAGCGGGCGGCGGCGGTGGCGATCTGGCCGCGCAGGTGGGCGAGCGGCGGTCCGTCGGCGAGGTTGGCGGCGTAGACACCGCCGGGCCTGAGCGCTCTGCGCACGTCGTCGAGGAACTCGGTCGAGGTCAGGTGGGCCGGTGTCCGGGCCCCGCTGAACACGTCGGTGATGACGAGGTCGGCCCAGCCGTCCGGCACCTTGGCGAGGCCCGCGCGGGCGTCGGCGGAGCGCACCCGTATGCGCGCGTTCGGATCCAGGGGCAGCTCGCGGCGGACCAGTTGGACGAGGGGGCCGTCGCGTTCGACGACCTGCTGGGTGGAACGCGGCCGGGTGGCGGCGACGTAGCGGGCGAGGGTGAGGGCGCCGCCGCCCAGGTGCACGGCGTGCAGGGGCCGTCCGGGCGGGGCGACCAGGTCGATCACATGGCCGAGGCGGCGCTGGTACTCGAAGGACAGGTACGCCGGGTCGTCCAGGTCGACGTGCGACTGCGGGGCTCCGTCGATCACCAGCGTCCAGCCCCGGGCCCGCTCGCGGTCGGGGATGAGCTCGGCGAGCCCGCCGTCGACGCTCTCGACGACGACTTCCGCACCGGCCTGTCTGCGCCGGCCGCCCTTGGACTTTCCCATGGGGTCATTATCGGGGTGAGCTGTGAGCGGGCGTACGGTCCGGGGGGGGCTACTGGGCGCGCAGTGCGATCCGGGGCTGTTGGAGGGCAGTACGCTCCGGCGGGGCCGCTGAGCAGGGCGTACGGTCCGGCCGCCCGGGGCCGAGGGGCCTCAGCGGCAGCTGTCCGCCGCTCTGATCATCCGGGCGGCCTCCCCCAGGGCTTCGCGCAGCACCGCGGGGTCGGTCGCGAGGTCCGCCTCGCCGGGCGGCAGCAGCCAGTCCGAGCCCTCGCCGGGAGGCTCGGGCGCCAGGACCGGTCCGCGTCCGTCGGTCCTGGTGCAGGTGCTCCCCGGTACGTCCCACGCCGCGGCCGTCCCCGGCGGCACCAGGAACCCCAGGGTGTCGCCGCCGTCGTCGTGCAGGACGGGCCCCACCGCGTCCGCCGGCCCCCGGCGCAGGATGTCGACCGCCTCCAGCCCCTGCCGGGCCGGCACGGTCACCACATCACAGCCGGCCGCCGGTGCACCCGGCGGCGTACGAGGATCGCTGATCCGGCTGGTCTCCATCCGGCCTCCACCACGAAAACCCCTGCTTGGACGAGCGGTCGGGAGGCAGGGGCCTCCCGGTCCGCGAGGTTCAACGCGGCCAGGCGTCAACGGCTACGGCGGAAGTCAGCCGCAAAGGATGGCACTTCATGGCAGATCACGGATGAGATATCCGGTTTGTAGCCAAACCCAGCGTGGCGACTCCATCACAGCAGGTACGTTCTTGCTCGCCGGACACGGAGCGGACCACGCGGACAACTCACCACAAGCCGCCCCGCACCCGGCATGGTTCGACGGTTCGCACGGGAGGACCCGGCCATGGCGTCGTCAACGGTGACCTCGTCTCAACCCAACAGGCCGCCACGGCCGAATCTCGCCTTCCGGCGACTGCGCGGACAGCGCTCGGCGGCCGAGTTCGCCGCGGCGATCCGCCGGGCCGGGCTCGAGATCGGCGAGCAGGTCAGCTGTGACGCGCGGTACATCGGCCGGGTCGAAGCGGGCGAGATCCGCTGCCCCAACTACGCGTACGAACGGGTGTTCCTGCACATGTTCCCAGGCCGCACACTCACCGACCTGGGGTTCGCGCCCCGCTCGTCCGTACGCGGACGCCGGGCGCGCGACACCGAGGACGCGCCCCTGCCGCGCACCGCGAACCGGGCGAACGCCACGAGTGAGACCAGCAGGGCGTGCGATCCGTATGAAACGCGGAACCCGTACGACCCGTACCACCCGCACGACACCTACGAGGAGAGCGACGTGCTACGTCGCGCGTTCATGACCGGCGGAGGCGCCACGGTGGCCGCCGCCTCACTGGGGCCTGTCGGCCTCGCCCGCGACGCCGCGGCGGCACAGCGCCCCGTGCACCGCCCTGTGCACCGCGCCGGGGCGAGCGACGCGGGTGCCCTGGAAGAAGCCGTCCGCCGGATCCGGCTGCTCGACGACCGGCACGGGGCGGACGGCCTCTACCGTCGCGCGGCCGCCCCGCTGCGTGCCGCCTACGCCCTGCTGGACGCCGGCGCGACCCGGCAGACCACGGCGGACCGGCTGTACTCGGGCGCCGGTGAACTGGCCATTTCCGTGGGCTGGCTGGCCCACGACTCGGGGCGCTTCGACGACGCCCGCTCGCACTACGCGGAGGCCCTCGCGACCGCCCGGATGACCGGGGATCCCGGACTGGAGGCGCACGCCTTCTGCAACACGGCGTTCCTCGCGCGCGACGCCGGCCGGCCGCGCGAGGCTGTCCGGGCGGCCCAGGCCGCACAGCGCGTCGCCCGGCCCGTGGGCTCGGCCCGGCTGATGTCGCTGCTCGCGCTGCGCGAGGCGGGCGGCTGGGCCGGACTCGCCGACCGCGTCGGCTGCGAACAGGCACTGGCCCGGGCGCAGGCCTTCTTCGAACGGGGCCCCTCGGACGCCGACCCCGAGTGGATGAGCTTCTACGGGGAGGCCGAACTGGAGGGCCTGGAGGCGCAGTGCTGGTCCACGCTGGGCGACTGGCCCCGGGCGGCCCGGCACGCGCGCCGGGCTGCCGAGCTGCAGGATCCGCACTTCACCCGGAACATCGCCCTGTACACGGCGGAGCTGGCCGACGACCTCGCGCGCGGCGGCAGGCCGGACGAGGCGGCGGTGGCGGGGATGCGGGTGCTGGATCTGCTGGAGGAGGTCCAGTCGTCCCGCGTCCAGACCATGCTGGCGGCGACGGCCCGGGTCCTTCGGCCGCATCGCCGCGCCACCGGGGTGACGGCGTTCCTGGAGAGGCACGCCTCGGCACCGCGCATGGCCTGAGAGCTACGCGAGGTGGCCCACGTCGTTCCAGCTCTCGATCGCCGGCTCTCCGTAGGCCCAGCCCAGCACCGACAGCGACGTCGGGTTCAGCCGTATCCGGGCCGCGAAGTCGATCGGGAGACCGAGCCACCGCGCCCCGATGGAGCGCAGGACGTGCCCGTGGGCGAAGACCAGGACGTCGCGGTCCTCGGAGCGGGCCCAGGAGACCACCTCGTCGGCCCGGGCCGTGATCTCGGTGAGCGACTCCCCGCCCGGCACGCCGTCGCGCCAGATCAGCCAACCGGGCCGGAGGGCCTGGATGTCCGCGGGGGTCATGCCCTCGTACGTCCCGTAGTCCCACTCCAGCAGCGCGTCCCAGGTACGCGCGCGGTCACCGAAGCCGGCCAGTTCGCAGGTCTCACGCGCGCGTACCAGCGGGCTGGTGCGCACCTCGACACCGGCCAAGCCGTCGTACGGCGCCCGGTGCAGCCGCTCGCCGAGCAGCTTGGCACCGCGCCGGCCCTCCTCGAGAAGCGGCACGTCGGTCCTGCCCGTGTGCTTGCCGGACAGGGACCACTCGGTCTGTCCGTGGCGGGCCAGGAGGATGCGCGCGGGCATGGGTCACCTTTCCGGAAGAACAACGCGAGAAGAACAGCGCAAGGGGAACTCCTCCATCATCGCGCACGTCCGCCGGGGGCAACCCGGGGGGCGATCTCTGCGTCTTCGAAGGCCCGAGGCGCACCCCCGAGCGTGTGCCCACGCCGTACAGTGGCACGGCCGAACGGGTTACGCGTGATGACGAAGGGGGAGGACGATCGGATGCCGCACACCGAGACACCGGGCACCGAGGCGGCCCCCGCGCCCAGGTTGCGCTGGTGGACCGAGCTGCCGCTGATCCTTCTGGTGTACGCGTGTTACTCGGCCGGCCGGCTCCTCGCCCGCGGCGACGTCTCCGGCGCCGTCGACAACGGCCTGACGATCCTGCGCTTCGAGAAGGCGCTGCACCTCAACTTCGAGCACCCGCTCAACCGTCTCCTCACGCGCGAGGCCTGGATCGGCATACCCGCCGACTTCTGGTACGCGTCGCTGCACTACCTGGTCACACCGGCCGTCCTGGTGTGGCTCTTCCGCTCCCGGGCCGTGCGCTACCGCGCCGCACGCACCTGGCTGATGACGTCCACCCTCATCGGTCTGATCGGCTTCACGCTGCTGCCGACCTGTCCGCCGAGGCTCCTCGACGCGAGCCACGGCTTCGTCGACACGATGGCCCAGTACAGCTCCTACGGCTGGTGGGGAGGCGCGGCGAGCGCACCGCGCGGCATGGGGAACATGACCAACCAGTACGCGGCGATGCCGAGCCTGCACGTGGGCTGGGCCCTGTGGTGCGGAGTGATGCTGTGGCGCTACGGCGGCACGCGCGCGACGAAGGTGGCCGCTGTCGCCTACCCCCTGATCACGACGATCGTGGTGATGGGCACCGCCAACCACTACTTCCTCGACGCGGTCGCGGGCGCCGCCGTCATGGGCGCCGGGCTGTTGCTGGCACCCCTGGTGATGCGCACTGCGGACCGGGTCAAGGCCCGGTTCGTGCGGCCGGTGGCACCGGTCGCGGCAGCCCCTTCGACCGGCTCCCCCGCCACGTCTCCCACCGAATTCCCAGCCGTCTCGGCCGCCTCGGCCGCCGCAGGTTCCTCGATTGTCAGTGGCGGATGCCAGACTTCCGCGGGTGAGCGAATTCCACGGCAGCGCGAGTCGCGGCTCGGAGCGGGAGCCGAGCCGGGTGCCTCCCCCAAGGACGCGGGGGACGGCGCTCCGGCACCGGCTCGCTGAGCTGCGCGGCCCCGACGTACCCGCGAAGGCACTGGACGCGCGCGCTCTGGCGGCACTGGCCGCCAACCCCGGGTGTGCGCGGCGCGCGATCCTCGACGGCGCCGGGGTGAACAAGGCGGCGCTGGCGAGCGCGCTGGGCTCGCCGTCGGCCTTCGGGCAGTCGCAGTTCGCGCTCACCAGAGGCAACGCCTTCGAGGCGAAGGTCAAGGCCGACGGCGGCGCGGAGCTGCTGCGGCTGGTGCACGAGAAGCTCGACCGGTCCGCCGAGCCGCCCGTCGACGCGCGCGTGCCCGACCTGACGGCGACCGGCCCCCGGGGGCGTACGGCCCGTACGGAGCTGGAGCTGCGGGAGGCCACCGCGCACCCTGGCGCCTGGACGCTGCTGGACCATCCCATGCTCGCGCTGGACGTGGCGGGCTCCCCGGCGTTCCTGGAGCCGGACGCGGTGGTGGTGCACCCGGACGGCACCTGGACCGTCGTGGAGATCAAGTCCTTCCCGCTGCTGGACGGTTCGGCGGACCCGGCGAAGGTCGGTGCGGCGGCCCGCCAGGCGGCGGTGTACGTGCTGGCACTGGAGGAACTCGCCGCGCGGCTCGGCGCGGAGCCGGAAGGAGCTGCCACGCAGCTCGGCGCGGAGCCGGAGGGAGGCGTCCCTGTCGTCGGGACGGGCGGGCCCGTGCCGCGGGTGCGGCACCGGGTCCTGCTGGTCTGTCCCCGGGACTTCTCCAATCTGCCGGCCGCGTCCGCCGTCGACATCCGCAAGCAGCGGGCGGTGACGGCCCGCCAGCTCGCCCGGCTGACCCGCATCGAGGACATCGCCGACGCGCTGCCCGACGGCACCTGCTTCTCGCCCGAGCTGCCCACCGAGGCGCTGACGGCGGCCGTGGAGTCGGTCCCGGCGACCTACGCGCCCGAGTGTCTGTCCGCGTGCGAGCTGGCCTTCCACTGCCGCACCCGCTCCCGTCAGGAGGGCGCGGTGACCTCGCTCGGCCGGCCGGTACGGGCGGAACTGGGCGGCCTCACCACCGTCGAGGACGTCCTCGCCGCCGCGCGCGGCGAGGCGGGCGACCCCGACGACCCGGTCGTGGCGGCCCTGCGGCGCGCGGCCGCCCTGCGTGCCGAGGCCCTGGAGGCGGCGTGTCGCTGATCTCCACCCTGGCCCGCCTCGAAGCCGTCAGCACGGGCCGCGCCCAGCCCGCGGCCACCGTCCGGCACCGGCATCTCGGCGACCGCCCACTGGTGTTCGTGCCGCTGACCACCGCCGGTGAGGCCGGTGCCCCGCTCGGCGCGCTGGTCGGCACCGACCGGGACGCGCCGCGGCTGCTGGCTGTCCCACAGCCCCGGGACCGGGACCTCAGGTTCGCGTTCCTGGCCGAGCTGGCCGACGTCGTGCTGCCGTACGTCGACTCCTACGCCGACGCCGTGGAGGCCGCCGAGCGCACCGAGACCGACCCGGAGACCGGCAAGCGCGTCAAGGTCGAGGTCGACCTGTGCGCGGACGCGCCCCAGCTGATCGTGCCGAGCCGCGCGGGCATCGACCTGGTGCGGCTGCTCGGGCGCTCGACGCGGTTCCGGCGGACCGCGGAGCAGGACCCGGAGGCTCCCCATCCGGCGCCGCCGCGGGTGCCGCTGCTCGGGCGGTGGCTGACGCACTTCGGGGAGCGGGCCCGGGTGCCCGGCTCCTCACTGCTGCTGGCGATGACCGACGTCCTGGGCCGGCACTGGGCGACCGGGCAGTCCACCCTGGAGGACCAGCACCTGGGGGCGCTGCTCGCCTGGATCGACCCGCCGGAGGGCGTCACCGGTGCGCAGGCCGCGCTGCGGGCCGAGTTGGAGCGGGACGCGCAGGGGCAGCTGACCTGCCCGCCGGCCGGTCCGGCCACCGACCCGGCGTTCGACAACAAGCTGCTCGCCCCGGCCATAGAGCGCTACGACCGGGCCCGTACCGCCCTCGCCGCGGCCGAGGACGGCGTGGAGGCCGACGACCGGCTCGGGAAGCTGACCGCCGCCGAGCGGGCGATCCGCGACCTGGTGCTCAGCCGCACCCGGCCCACCTGGGACGCGGTCTGGCGGGGCCTCGACCTGCTGCGGGAGCTGCCCGAAGGGGCGCGGGTCGAGGAGCGGTGGACCCGTGACCGCTGGTCGTTCACCGGGCACCGCGACCGTGTGCTGGCCGGTGAGCCCCCGCAGCCGCGCCGGGACGACGCGGTCACCGCGGCCAACAAGCTCGCGACGCGCGAGCGTGAACAGGCCCGGCTGGAGGCGCAGGAAGCCCTCGACGACCCGCTGGTGATGGCGGGCCGGCGGCTGTCCGGGGAGGCGTTCGCTGGTGAGGTGACCGACGTCGTGATGGCGTACAGCGAGGGCAAGCGGCCGAGCCCCCGGCCCCTGGTCACGGTGCGCACGGACGACCGGCCCTATCTCGGCGAGCGCACGAAGGTGTACCGCTCGCTGGGCGGGAAGCCGCAGTCGGCGGAGTTCGTCGCGGCCGAGGAGGACGGCCGTTACGTCGTCCTGCGGGTCCTCGACAAGATGGGCCGCGGCAAGGAGCCCGAGCCGGGGTCGGTGCCGGAGAAGGGCGACCGGGTCTGCTTCACGCTCTTCGAGCACGAGCAGCGGGGCGGTGCGAAGCTGCCCGACCCGGAGGAGACGCCGTGGACGCACGGCGGGCCGCCGGGTGAGCCGGCCCTGGAGGCGGCGGATCCGGTGACCGAGGAGGATGTGCTGTGACCACGGTGTTCGACCCCTCGGCCGCCGCGGCGCAGGCCACCGACGCGATCCTCTACGACACGCTGCACGGCACCGCGCGCGGTGTCGTCGTGGACTCCCCGCCGGGTGCGGGCAAGTCCACGCTGGTGGTCCGCGCGGCCCTGGAGCTCGCGGAGGCGGGCCACTCCCTGATGGTGGTCGCGCAGACCAACGCCCAGGTCGACGACCTCGTCCTGCGGCTCGCCGAGAAGAACCCCGACCTGCCGGTGGGACGGCTGCACAGCAGCGACTCCGACCCGTACGACAAGGCGCTCGACGACCTGCCGAACGTACGCACCTCCGCCAAGGCGGCCGACCTCGCCGGGCTGGCGGTGGTGCTCTCGACGGCGGCGAAGTGGGCCCACGTCAAGGTGGACGAGCCGTGGCGGCACGCGATCGTCGACGAGGCGTACCAGATGCGCTCGGACGCACTGCTCGCCGTGGCCGGGCTCTTCGAGCGGGCGCTGTTCGTGGGCGACCCGGGGCAGTTGGACCCGTTCGCGATCGTGGGCAGCGAGCAGTGGGCGGGCCTGGCGTACGATCCGTCGGCCTCGGCGGTGACGACCCTGCTCGCGCACAACCCGGACCTGCCCCAGCACCGCCTGCCGGTGTCCTGGCGGCTCCCGGCCTCCGCGGCGCCCCTGGTCTCGGACGCGTTCTACCCGTACACGCCGTTCCGCAGCGGCACCGGCCCCGGCGACCGGACCCTGGCCTTCGGTGTGCCGTCGGACGGCTCGGGTCCCGACCGGGTGATCGACGAGGCGGCCGAGTCGGGCTGGGGCCTGCTGGAGCTGCCCGCCCGGCACACGCCACGCACGGACCCGGAGGCGGTCCGGGCGGTGGCCATGGTCGTACGGCGCCTGCTGGACCGGGCGGGTGCGGCGACCTCGGAGCGCTCTTCCGGTCCCTCGCCCCTCACAGCGGACCGCATCGCCGTCGGTACGGCGCACCGGGACCAGGCAGCCGCGATCCGCTCAGCACTGGCCGACCTGGGCGTCCCCGATGTGGTCGTCGACACGGCGAACCGGCTCCAGGGCCGCGAGTACGACGTCACGGTGGTCCTCCACCCCCTCTCCGGCCGCCCCGACGCGACCGCCTTCCACCTGGAGACGGGCCGCCTGTGCGTCCTGGCCTCCCGCCACCGCCACGCCTGCATCGTGGTCTGCCGAGCGGGCGTGACCGGCCTCCTGGACGACTATCCGTCGACGGAGCCGGTCCAGCTCGGGACGGTGGTGAAGTTCCCGGACGGGTGGGAGGCGAACCATGCGGTGCTGGCGCATCTGGCGGAACACCGGGTGCAGTGGCAACCCTGATCTGGCTGGAATGCGGCGTGCCTCCGAAGCCCTGACGAACACCTGGTGGTGTGGCAGCCGTACCCACTACCCCGATGCCCACTTGCGCGCCCGCGAGACAATGGACGGTGGCCCACTCCACCGGGAGGGTCAGCGCGACGTACGAGGAGGAGAAGACATGGCGGAGCCCACGCCGCGTCGGAACGAACCGCGGCTACGCCCCGCGCCCCTGCTTTTCGAGCCTGCGGAGGCGGCCTCCGACCCTGAGCACTTCTTCGACCTCGAGTCGATCGACGACCCCCGGGCGCTGCTGTCCCGGGCGACGGAGCTGACGCTGGCGTTCCGGGCCGCGGCGGACCGGGCCGTGGAGTTCCAGGCGATGGCGGCGGCGCAGCTGGCCGATCCGCGCAGGTTCGACCGGCTGACGACGGCCGACATCGCCGAGCGGGCCGAGTGGACCGAGGACTACGCCAAGAAGATGGTCGAGTTCGGGCGGGATCTGATGCGGGGCGGCGTCGAGGGCCGGGGGCCCGGCGGCACCGTCTGACACGCCTCCGCTGCCGCCCCTACTGATCACCTGGCATATGCCAGGCGGGCAAGATACTCCCTCCCACCCCCTCCTGTCCCGATTTCCCCCAACCCTGGGGAGCCGCACGCTCACGCCGGGTAGACATGGATGCCATGAGCAGCGCACGGAACGCCTCCGATGTCACCCCGGACGGGGCCGCCTGGCTCGCCTCGGCAGGAACGTATCCACGAAGCACGCTCGCCCTCTGGGAGGAGCGGCCGGACGCGCCGGTCGTGCTGCCCTGCGGCTCGGTCTTCGACGTGGTCAGCGCGCCCGCGATGTTCGGCCGGCGCATGCTCGACCGGCTGTGGGACGACGGCCCGGGCTCGGGGCCGGTCGCGGAGTTCCGGGGCCGGATGCTGCTGTTCGCCGCCCCGGGGACGGCGCAGCGGCTCCCCGTACTGCTGGAGTGGGAGGAGTGGGGCACCCGCGAGCAGGGCCGGGACAGCCGGGAGGCCGGCCGTACGAATGCCGTGAACGCCGTACCGCCCTTGCTGTGCCACGGCACGGGCGACGCGGTGACCGTCCCGGCCCCCTCGGAGGACACCTCCCCCGCGGCCCCGGCCTCCTCGGAGGGCCCTGCCCCCGCCGCCCCAGCCCTCTCGGACAGCCCCGCCCCCACCGGCCCGGCACCCGCCGGAACCACCGCCCCCGCCCGCTCCGCCACGCGCTCCGCTTCCCGCTGGCTCGTCGCCCCCGACACCCGTCAGCCCTGGCTCCCCGGCCCCGAAGTACTGCTCTGGGCGGCCGTCCGGGCAGCCCGCTCAGCGGTGCGGATTTCGATTTTTCCTCCCGCCGACCAGGATGCTAAGGTCTACGACGTCAGCAGGCGCCGCTAGCTCAGTTGGTTAGAGCAGCTGACTCTTAATCAGCGGGTCCGGGGTTCGAGTCCCTGGCGGCGCACGTTGTCGATGGCGGCTCGTGTTCGCGGAAAGCGCGAACACGAGCCGCCATCGTCGTTTCTGCGCGGCTCCGCCGCGCGCGACGGGGGATCCGCCACCCACACCCCCTCCACTCGGCGTCACGGTGCGCCGACCTCTCCTTGCAAGGCCCCCGTCCGGGCCTGGCCGGATACCCTCTGGCCATGGCAGCGCGTGACCTTCAAGAGCGGATCAAGAAGCTCATCATCGACCGCCGGCTGGCCTCCGGGGCCCCGCTGCCGACCGAGCCCGAGCTGATGGAGCACCTCGGTGCGAGCCGGAACTCGGTGCGGGAGGCCCTGAAGGCGCTCCAGGCGATGGGCATCGTGGAGATCCGGCACGGCTTCGGCACCTACGTCGGCCCGATGTCCCTGGCCCCGATGATCGAGGGGCTCGCCTTCCGTACGGTCGCCGGGCACTCCCGGGGCGAGGACTCCCTGCTCCAGCTGCTGGAGCTGAGGGAGGCGATGGAGACGGGGCTGGTGTCCCGCCTCGCCGGGCGGATGCCGGAAGCGGATCTGCTTGAACTGGACGCGCTCGTGGACCGTATGGAAGAGCAGGCCGCGCGCGGAGCCGGCCTCGCCGAGACCGACCGGGCCTTTCACGCCACCCTCTACCGGGGGCTGGACAACGTGCTGCTGTGCGAGGTCCTGGAGGCGTTCTGGGACGCCTTCCACCGGGTCCGCACGGATCTGGGGGGTGAGCCGCAGGACCCGAAGGTGACCTGCCGGCAGCACCGGGAGATCGTCGACGCGGTGCGGTCCGGCGACTCGATGCGGGCGGAGGAGGCCATAAGAGAGCACTTCGGCAACATCCGCGCCCGCCTTTCGACAACGCCTCCACAGGGCCCCCACACCCGCCACAATGAACGCGTATGACCGGTGACCACCGTGTTTCGCATCTTGCGATCATGATGAGCGCCGTAGAACCTTGGTTCTCTGCTTTTACGGGATGCCGCGATTTCGCGGCAGTTGGGGGGATTCGGAGCCGGTTGCGGGCTGGGCGGGGATAGGGGCCCCGTTCATGAACCGATGCCGTGGGGGGCATCATGCAACCGGAAGGTCGCGTTGCCGTGTCTATAGGGTGTGGATGACGTGGTGACTGCGACCCACCACTGATACGTCTGTGAAGGTCGAGGGGGACCAGCAGCAGGCGGTACGAAGCTACGAAACACGCGGCTGTCCGCGTGTGGGGGGATGACTCATGACGTCGAGGCCCACGGGTGCCCGGCAGGAAAACGACCCGTCCCAGACCACCCAGCTCAGAGTGCCGGCGCACCGGATGAGCACCACGGGGACGTTCCGGCGGATCAAGAAGACGCTGCCGAGATACGACTACGAGCACTACAGCCGGCTCGCCGGCCCCCTCACCCAGCCGGATCCGAACAAGCCGTACAAGGTGCAGTACCGCTCGCTCATCTCGCAGGAGCCGCACCGTATCCGCGTCGCCCTGATGCTGGCCGCGGCCCCGGTGCTGTCCCTGGTGCTGCTGTTCTGGCTGCTGCAGCCCGAGCACTGGACCGAGCGCGACTACCCCGCCTTCGACTGGCTGCCCGCTCTCGACATGGTCATGCTCGTCTCGATCGGCCTGATCGAGTTCTTCCGCTGCATGAACGTGCTGTCGAACGCGCACGCCACGCTGGTGGCCCGCGACCCGGTCCCGGTGGTGCCCGAGACCGGCACGAGAGTGGCCTTCCTCACCTCCTTCGTGCCCGGCAAGGAGCCGCTGGAGATGGTGACGAAGACCCTGGAGGCGGCCGTCAGGATCCGCCACCGCGGGTTGATGCACGTCTGGCTGCTCGACGAGGGCGACGACCCCGACGTCAAGGCGGTCTGCGAGCGCCTCGGTGTGCACCACTTCTCCCGCAAGGGCGTCGCGAAGTGGAACCAGGCCAAGGGCCCGCACCGCGCCAAGACCAAGCACGGCAACTACAACGCCTGGCTCGAGGCACACGGCGACGACTACGACTTCTTCGCCTCGGTCGACACCGACCACGTGCCGCTGCCCAACTACCTGGAGCGGATGCTCGGCTTCTTCCGCGACCCGGACGTCGGCTTCGTCATCGGCCCGCAGGTCTACGGCAACTACGACAACCCCATCACCAAGGCCGCCGAGTCGCAGCAGTTCCTCTTCCACGCGCTGATCCAGCGCGCCGGCAACCGCTACGGCTCCCCGATGTTCGTCGGCACGTCCAACGCCGTGCGCATCAAGGCCCTGAAGCAGATCGGCGGCCTGTACGACTCGATCACCGAGGACATGGCGACCGGCTTCGAGATGCACCGCCACAAGAACCCGGCGACGGGGAGGAAGTGGCGCTCGGTGTACACGCCGGACGTGCTCGCGGTCGGTGAGGGCCCGAGCGCCTGGACGGACTTCTTCACCCAGCAGATGCGCTGGTCGCGGGGGACGTACGAGACGATCCTGGGGCAGTACTGGAAGGGCTGGTACTCGCTGCCGCCGAGCAAGCTCTTCAACTACACGATGATGATCATCTTCTACCCGATGTCGGCCCTCAACTGGATCCTGGCGGCGCTGAGTTGCTGCCTGTTCCTGGGCCTGGGCGCCTCGGGTGTGAACATCGACCCGGCCGTGTGGCTGATGCTCTACGGCAACGCCTCGGCCCTGCAGATCGGCCTGTACGTCTGGAACCGCCGGCACAACGTCTCGCCGCACGAGCCGGAGGGCTCCGGCGGCGTGGCCGGCATGGTGATGTCCGCGCTGTCGGCGCCGCTGTACGCCAAGGCGCTGTTCGACGCCGTGCTGCGGCGCAAGAGCAAGTTCGTGGTGACGCCCAAGGGCGACTCGGCGAGCCCGGACCGCTGGTTCGGCACGTTCCGCTACCACTGGTACTTCGTCGCGATCTTCGGCGGGTCGATCGCGGCCGGCTTCGCCTTCGGCCACTCCCACCCCGCGATGATCATCTGGGCGACGTTCGCGCTGCTGATCACCGCCTCGCCGGTGTTCGCCTGGCGCTGGCAGCTGCGGCAGGACGCGAAGAAGCCCGCCGCCCACGCCGCGGGACAGCCTCAGGACCCTGCGGGGCCGCCCCGGACGCAGCCGCTGCCCATCCCGCAGCAGCCGTCGGGGCACACCCCGCAGCACAAGCCCTCGTGGGCCGCTACCCCGGGCGCACACGGGGAGGTCGGGGGATCCGACCAGACCATGCAGATCGCCCTTGGTGGACTTGGGGGACGTAAGGAATGAACGACCGTGCAGGCCGCCGCCGGGCCCGTCGACTCGCGATCGGCACGGCGGTGGTACTCGCGCTGGCCGGGATGAACGGGCCGTGGCTCTACCGCTTCAGCACCGAGAAATACCACCAGTACACGATCAACAAACCGGAGTACAAGGCCGCCAACGGCAAGTGGGAGATAGTCGACTTCCCCGAGGAATACCGGCAGAACACCATCCACGCGGCGCTGCTGCGCACCGGCAAGGTGCTGCTGGTCGCGGGGTCGGGCAACAACCAGGACAACTTCGACGCGAAGAAGTTCGACACCCGGATCTGGGACCCGGTCAAGGGCACCGTCAAGAAGGTGCCCACGCCGGCCGACCTGTTCTGCACCGGCCACACCCAGCTCGCCAACGGCAATCTGCTGATCGCGGGCGGCACCAAGCGCTACGAGAAGCTCCAGGGTGACGTCACCAAGGCCGGCGGCCTGATGATCG
This sequence comes from Streptomyces tibetensis, assembly GCF_040647715.1. GTDB lineage: Bacteria > Actinomycetota > Actinomycetes > Streptomycetales > Streptomycetaceae > Streptomyces > Streptomyces tibetensis_A. The sequence goes on from NZ_JBEZCR010000001.1 coordinate 828,488, forward strand.
TCCACAACGAGAACCCGGACGCGCCGATCACCCTGCCCGCGGGCACCACGTTCACCGGCAAGAAGAACGGCAAGACCTTCGTCTCCAAGGACCCGGTCCTCGTGCCGCGCGCGAAGAAGGTGTTCGACAAGGCCACCGGCAGGTTCCTGCGCAACGACCCCGGCCTCGGCCGGATCTACGTCGAGGCGCAGCAGCGCGGCAAGAAGTACGAGACGGGCACGCAGGACAACTACCGCGTGCACGGCCTCAAGGGCGCCGACGCCAAGAACACCTACGGCATCGCGCAGAAACTCGCCCTCGACAAGAAGGACTTCCAGGGCATCCGGGACGCCTTCGAGTTCGACCCGGTGGCCGAGAAGTACATCAAGGTCGACCCGATGAAGGAGGCCCGCTGGTACCCGACGCTCACCACCCTGAGCGACGGGAAGATCCTCAGCGTCTCCGGCCTCGACGACATCGGCCAGCTGGTCCCGGGCAAGAACGAGGTCTTCGATCCGAAGACCAGGAAGTGGGCCTACACCGGCAAGGTCCGGCAGTTCCCGACCTACCCGGCGCTGTTCCTCATGCAGAACGGCAAGGTCTTCTACTCGGGGTCCAACGCGGGCTACGGGCCGGACAACGTGGGCCGTGAACCGGGCGTCTGGGACGTCGACACCAACAAGTTCTCGAAGATCCCGGGCCTGAGCGACCCCACCCTGATGGAGACGTCCGGCACGGTGCTGCTGCCGCCGGCGCAGGACGAGAAGTACATGGTGGTCGGTGGCGGCGGCGTCGGCGAGTCCGAGAAGTCCAGCGAGAAGACCCGGATCGTCGACCTGAAGAAGCCGGACCCGCGCTTCGTGGACGGCCCGTCCCTGGACAAGGGCACCCGCTACCCGAACGTCTCGGTGCTGCCCGACGACAGCGTGCTGATCTCCGGCGGCTCGCAGGACTACCGTGGCCGCGGCGACTCCAACATCTTCGAGGCGCGGCTCTACGACGCGGAGAAGAACGAGCTCAGGCGGGTCGCCGACCCGCTCGTGGGACGCAACTACCACTCCGGGTCGATCCTGCTGCCCGACGGACGCGTGATGTTCTTCGGCTCCGACTCGCTCTACGCCGACAAGGCCAACACCAAGCCGGGCGTGTTCGAACAGCGCATCGAGATCTACACGCCGCCCTACCTGTACGGCGACGCGGACCGGCCCTCGCTGTCGGGCGGCCCGCAGACCATCGAGCGCGGCTCCACGGGGACGTTCACCTCGTCGGACGCGGCGAAGGTCAAGAAGGTCCGGCTGATCCGGCCGAGCGCCGCCACGCACGTCACGGACATCGACCAGCGGTCGATCGCCCTGGACTTCAAGACGTCCGGCGACAAGCTCACGGTGACCGTGCCGCAGAACCGGAACCTGGTCCAGGCGGGCTGGTACATGCTGTTCGTGACGGACGCGGACGGCACCCCGAGCAAGGCGCAGTGGGTCAAGGTGCCCTGACAGCCGACGGCACGACGAAGGGGCGCTCTCCGTGAGGAGGGCGCCCCTTTCGTATGTGCCGGTCCGGTTCTCCGGGCCGGCCCGTCAGGCGGTGGCCTTCGCCAGCTTCAGCGCGTAGTCCGCCCACCACTGGCCCGCCTTCGGGCCGCCCTTGCACTCGCCGTCCGACTCGCCGGGCCGCTTCACCCACAGGTACGCGTCGACCAGCGGGTCCGCCGTCTTCGTCGTCGGGGTCTCGCCCAGGGAGCGGCCCGGGGGGTTGCACCAGCGCTCGTCGGGCTTGCCGGCGTTGTAAGGGCCCTTGCCGTTGCGGCTGGTGTCGATGACGAAGTGCTTGCCGCCGACCTTGGCGGAGAGCTTCTTGCCGTAGGCGATGGAGTCCTCGGTGGAGTAGAAGTTGGAGACGTTGACCGAGAAGCCGTCGGCCTGGGCGATGCCCGCGCGGTTCAGCGACTCGAAGATCTGGTCGGGGTTCTGCCAGCCGGCGTTGCCCGCGTCCAGGTAGACCCGCGTGTTCTCCAGCGACTTCAGCTTGGTGACGGCGCCCTTGAGGAGGTCGTAGCGCTCCTCGTGGAACTGCTCCGGGGTGCAGCCGTCGACCAGGTGCAGCAGGGCGTCCGGTTCCAGGACGATCGTGGCGGGCCGGTCGGCGATGCCCGCGGCGACGCCGTCGATCCAGTCGCGGTAGGCGTTGCCGTCGGCGGCGCCGCCCTGCGAGTACTGGCCGCAGTCGCGGTGCGGGATGTTGTAGAGGACGAGCAGCGCCGTACGGCCGGCCTTGTCGGCGGCCTCGGTGAAGCCCCGGACCTGCTGCTGCGGGTCGTCCGGGACGACCCACTCGGCGACCGGCTGCTCGGCGATCTTGCGGATCTGCTCGGCGTCCTGCTTCTTGCCGGACTTCTCCAGGGCGACGACCTGCCGGGCCGCCGTCCCGTCCGGGTTGACCCAGAAGGGCGCCTTCTCCTTGGGCTGTTGGGTGATCCCGGCGCCCGCGTCGCCGCGCTCGTCCGTTCCGTCTCCTCCGTCGGAGGAGGAACACCCCGTCACCAGCAGTGCCGCCCCCAGCACCACTGCGGACATCCGCCTCCCCGCGAACGCCCCGGCCCCCCTGCTGCCGTACATCCAACTCCCCCTTGGGTGCACCGTTCCAAGTCTCAATCCTGACATACGTCCCGCGCCGCCCATGAGACGAACCCCACCGGCGTGATGACGCAGCGCCACCGTATCGGGACGTGGTGTCATCCGGCCTCTGGGGCCGGGTGGCCGCACCGGTCACGCAGAGGCTCTAAGGGCCGGTTCCCGTCAGGTACGCCGAGACGACCACGTTCGCCGTGTAGCTGCGGGTCGTACGGTCGAAGCTGCCGCCGCAGGTGACCAGCCGCAGTTCCGCCCGGTCCGACTCGCGGGGCCCGTACGCCTGGTGGGCGTCGAAGCGGTCGCGGGTGAGGACCTGGACGGACTCGACGGTGAACTCGGCGATCTTCGCGTCGGCCCGGACCACCCGGATCGTCTGGCCCGGACGCATGGCGCTGACCCGGTAGAAGACGGCGGGCCGGGACTCGGTGTCGACATGACCGACCATCAGCGCGGTACCGGGCGCCCCGGGCGCGACCCCACCGGCGTACCAGCCGACCACGCCCGGCTGGTCGTACGGCGGCGGGTCGGGGGCTCCGCGTGCGTCGAGACCGCGTGCGACGACAGGGGCCTGGACGCCGAGCCCGGGGATGTCGATGCGCTGCGGCAGCGCGTCGCCCAGCGGGCGGTGCTCCGGCGGCAGCTTGATGTCCGGGGGCCGTCCGGCCGCCGCCATGTCACCGGTGGCGGGCGCCGAGATGCCGTGCCGCATCTCGGTGACCTCGCGGCCCCACAGCCACAGTCCGAGCAGCAGCACGACCCAGGCCATGCCGGTCAGCAGGCGGCCGGTGCCCGAGAAACGTCTCTGAACGTGAACGTGATCGTGATCGTGCATGGTCGGTCAGTCCGTTCCGCGGCCCCGGCGGACCCCGCGCAGCGCGACGGCCACCGCCGCGGCCGCCGCCGCGAGCACGAGTCCGGTCACCCCCTGCGCCGCACCGGGACCGGCGCCGCGCTCCTCGGCGGCGAGGTGGTCTGCGGCACCGCCGCCCCCCGCCTGGACGGGAGCGACGGGCGAGGCGGGCGCGCCGGGCCGACGGGAGGGGAACGCTTCCTCGCCGACGCCGGGCGCGGAAGGCTGTCCGCCCTTCTCAGGCACGGGCGGCTGTCCGCCCCTACCGGGGACGGGTTGGTGTCCGCCCTTGGCGGGGTCCGGTGGCTGTCCGCCGTTGCCGGGCCCGGGGGGCTGTCCGCCCTCACCGGGCGCGGGTGGCCGGCCGCCGGCACCGGGCGCGGCGGACGGCGGGGGCCCTGGCACTGCTGCCCGCGGGGCCCCGGACTGTCCTCCCGCCCCCTGTCGTGCCTCGCCGCCCCGGACGGTGAACGTGCCGGTCCGCCGCGTGGCACCGCAGGTGACCCGCACGGCGTACGAACCCGCCTGGACCGTGGAGCGGACGCGGCCGTCACCCACGAGCTCTCCGGCGTCGGCCACGGTGAGCCGCGCGTCCGCGACGAACGCCGACGAGGCGGCCACGGCCGTTCGCCGATCACAGCCGGTCACACGGAGCGTGACGTCACTGCCGGGGAGGGGGCGTACCGGGGTCACCGACACGCTCCCCGCGTCCGTCGCGTACGCCACCGGTGCGAGGGCGACGACGGCCAGGACGCTCGTACAGACAGTGACTCTCAGGGAACCCATCGTGAACCTCCAGACGCCTGGAGCCTCCCCCGCCCGGTGGGCCACCGCATCCTCAGGGACGCGGCAGTTGCTCCGCACGGGTGACCGAGGGTTTGAGTCCCGCCCCGCAGCCGGGCCCGGTGTCAGACCCGGTCGACGAGGTCCGCGATGGAGTCCACGACCTGCGAGGGACGGTACGGGAAGTCCTCGACCTGCTCGGGCCGGGTCAGGCCGGTGAGCACCAGGAACGTCTGCATCCCGGCTTCCATGCCCGCCAGCACGTCGGTGTCCATACGGTCGCCGATCATCGCGCTGGTCTCGGAGTGCGCCCCGATGGCGTTCAGCCCGGTCCGCATCATCAGCGGGTTCGGCTTGCCCGCGAAGTACGGCTTCTTGCCGGTCGCCTGGGTGATCAGCGCGGCCACCGCGCCCGTCGCGGGCAGCGGGCCCTCGGTGGAGGGGCCGGTCTCGTCGGGGTTGGTGCAGATGAACCGGGCACCGCCGAGGATGAGCCGCACCGCCTTCGTCATGGCCTCGAAGGAGTACGTACGGGTCTCGCCGAGGACGACGTAGTCCGGCTCGTGGTCGGTCAGGATGTAGCCGATGTCGTGCAGCGCGGTCGTCAGCCCGGCCTCGCCGATGACGTACGCCGACCCGCCCGGCCGCTGGTCGTCCAGGAACTGGGCGGTGGCCAGGGCCGAGGTCCAGATGCTCTCGATCGGCACGTCCAGGCCCATGCGGCGCAGCCGGGCGTGCAGGTCGCGCGGGGTGTACATCGAGTTGTTGGTGAGGACCAGGAAGGGCTTCCCGGACTCGCGGAGCTTCTTCAGGAAGGCGTCGGCGCCGGGGATCGGAACGCCCTCGTGGATGAGAACACCGTCCATGTCGGTGAGCCACGACTCGATGGGCTTGCGGTCTGCCATGTGCGGGATCTCCTGCCGTACGCGGTCCAGCGTGCGACCCAGCCTAGACAGTGGCGGGATCTTGCGGAACGGTCCGTGTACGGCGTCCCGACTGGCGGGACGGCGTACCCGGGACCTCGGCAGCCTCTCAGGGCCTTCCCGAGGGATCTCCGCGGCGGCGGCGTACGACGAGCAGTGCCGCGCCGCCGGCGAGCAGCAGGACCGCGGTGGCAGCGGCGACCCGGGTGCCGGTGCCGGTCCGGGCCAGTTCCTCGGCGAACGGGAACCGGTCCTCGCGGGGCGGGACGGAGGCGTCGGAGTCGGGGCGGGATTCCGTACCGGTGTCGGTGTCGGTGTCGGTGCCGGTGTCGGTATCGGCGTCCGTGTCGGTATCGGCGTCCGTGTCGGCGTCCCTGTCGGCGTCCGTGTCGGTGCCCGGCCCGTCCCCTTCGACGCGGAACCGGTAGTCGTTCGACTGCCCGACCCAGTCGCCGTCGTCGTCGTGCCGCTGCACGACCGCGGCGTTGGCCGTGACCTCGTTGGGCACGGCGTCCGAGGTGAGCGTGAGCCGCACCTTCACGGTGACGGTGTCGCCCGGTCCGACGGTGAACCCGGCGAAGCCGTCCTCCTCGCCACCGAACGCCCCGACGAGTTCGTCCTCGCCGGTCTTCTCGAACCGCACGGGGTGGGCGTGCTCCCCCTCGAAGAACTCGAGGCGGGGCTGGGACGGCTCCAGGGCCCGTTTGCCGTCGACGAGTACGACGACGGGGTGGATCTCGGCGCAGGTCCGGTCGGTCGTGTTGGTCAGGTCGACGGACCAGGTCCCGAATCCGCCGCCGGCCGTGTAGGAGTCCGGGCCGCCGTGGATGCGGGTGGTGAGCGGGAAGGTGTGGTCGTCGGGCGCGGCACAGGCGGGCGCCGGGGCGTCCGCCGCCAGTGCCGGATGTGCACCGGGCAGCAGGACGGCGGCCGCCGCTGCCGCCGCCAGGCAGAGGTGAGCGGGCGTGCAGAGTCGCATGATGATGTGACATTCCGAGCGGAGCGGCTCACGAGACGACGACGCCGCGAACCGGCCCCGAACGGCGGCGCGCATCCGCCCGGTCGGCGGACACCCCTGGCGGCGTTCCGGGGCTTGACGGCATACCAGTGGCTTGGCGCGAAGCCGCTATGCCTGCGCGCGAGGGCCGTATCGCTCTCTCAGCCTCTACCGTCTCTTCGTCTCGTCTCGTCTCTTCGCCGCGGAGTTGCCGGACCGGCGCCGCGCCCGGCCGGAGCTGCCTTGCCCGCCCCCCGTCTCAGCCTCCGCCGCGCCCGAACACCGGCCCCAGCACCAGCTGAGCCGCCCCCACCGCCACGGCCCCGTCTCCCCCGGCGGCGAGGCGTACCGGCACGGCGTCCTGGCCCGTCCGCCGGGCCCGGGCCTGCAGCACCGCGCCGACCCCGGCCACGAACGCCTCCGGAGCCGTCGCCACCGTACGGCCGCCGAGCAGGACGACGTCGATGTCGAGCAGCCCGACGAGGTTCGCCGCGCCGGCCCCCAGCACCCGTGCCGCCTCGCCCAGGTCGCCGCGCGCCACGGCACCCAGGCACAGGGCCTCGACGCAGCCCCGGTCCCCACAGGTGCAGGGCGGGCCGTCGAGCTGGATCACCTGGTGGCCGAACTCCCCGGCCCCGGTCCTGGCCCCCCGGTGCACGTTGCCGCCGATGACCAGACCGGCCCCCAGCCCCGTGCCGAGGTGCAGGTACGCGAAGGAACCGCGCTCACCGCCGGCGGCGAGGCCCAGGGCCGCCGCGTTGGTGTCCTTGTCGACCACGACCGGCACCCCGAGCCGCTCCGCCAGCGCCGCACGCAGCGGGAAGCCGTCCCACTCGGGGAAACCGGTCACCCGGTGCAGCACGCCCCGCCCATGATCGAGCGGCCCGGGCAACGCGACTCCGACCCCGAGCAGGGACGGGTCGAGCACCGCCGGCCCCTCCGGGGAGGCCTCGTCGCTCCCGGCCGGCAACACCCCCGCCACCGCATCCCGCACCGCAGCCAGTACGGCCTCCGACCCCGCCCCCAGATCCAGTGCGGCCCGCCGCTGACCCACCACGGTCCCCCGCAGGTCCACGCGCACGACCCGCACCTCGTCCCGGTCCAGATGGACACCGACCGCGTGCCCGGCCTCCGGCACCAGCCGCAGCACCGTGCGCGGCTTGCCCCCGGTCGACGCCCGGCGTCCGGCCTCCGCCGCGAGCCCGTCCTCCCGCAGCCGGGCCGTGATCTTGCTGACGGCCTGCGGGGTGAGCCCGGTCCGCTCGGCGAGTTCGAGGCGGCTGATGCCCTCGCCCCCGGCGGTCCGCAGCAGGTCGAGCAGCAGCGCGGCGTTGTGGCTGCGCAGCGAGAGCAGGTTCACCCCGCCGCCCCCGGCCCCGGTGGGGGTACCGGCTGTTCCGGCCCGGGCGGGACCGGCTGCTCCCGCAGCTGCCGCCCCGGCCCTACCGGCTGCTCCCGCAGCTCCGATTCCGGCCGTACCCGCAGCCCCGGCAGCTCCCGCCCCGCGCATACCGCCCACTCCGCCCGTACGGTCGTCCGCCCTGTCCACGCCCCCATTGTCCCCGGCGCTTGCACTTTGGCAACAGCGTTGCGAAAGTGGGTGGCATGACTGGCACACCCCTCGGCGCAGCCCCCGGCTCGCCCCTCCGCGTCGGCCTCGTCGGCTACGGCCTCGCCGGCTCCGTCTTCCACGCCCCGCTGATCGCCGCCACGGAGGGCCTCACCCTCGACACGGTGGTCACCTCCGACCCGGAACGGCAGCAGCAGGCCCGTGGCGAGTTCCCGGACGTCCGTCTCGCGGCCACACCGGACGAGCTGTTCGACCGGGCCGCAGAGCTGGACCTGGTCGTCATCGCCTCCCCCAACAAGACGCACGTGCCGCTCGCGAGGACCGCGCTGGAGGCAGGCCTGCCGGTCGTGGTCGACAAGCCCGTCGCGGGCACGGCGGCCGAGGCCCGCGAACTCGCCGCCCTCGCCGAGGAACGCGGACTGCTCCTCTCCGTCTTCCAGAACCGCCGCTGGGACAACGACTTCCTGACCCTGCGCAAGCTGCTGGCCGAGGGTGAGCTGGGCGACGTGTGGCGGTTCGAGTCCCGCTTCGAGCGCTGGCGCCCGAAGCCGAAGGGCGGCTGGCGGGAGTCCGGCGACCCCGCAGAGATCGGAGGTCTGCTCTACGACCTCGGCAGCCACGTCGTCGACCAGACGCTGGTCCTGTTCGGCCCGGCGGCCACCGTGTACGCGGAGACGGACATCCGCCGCCCGGGCGCCGAGACCGACGACGACACCTTCATCGCGATCACGCACACCAGTGGCGTCCGCTCCCACCTCTACGTCTCCGCGACGACCGCCCAACTCGGCCCGCGCTTCCGCGTCCTGGGCTCCACCGCCGGCTACGTCAAGTACGGCCTAGACCCCCAGGAGGCGGCGCTCCGCGACGGCCTGCGCCCCGGTCCCGGCTGGGGTGCGGAGCCCGAGTCGCTGTGGGGCCGCGTGGGCTCCGGCGAGTCCCCGGTCAGCGGCGGCGGACGCGCCGAACCCACCCTCCCGGGCGACTACCCCGCTTACTATGCGAGCGTGGCGAAGGCCCTGCTGGAGGGCGCCCCGAACCCGGTGACCGCACGGGAAGCGGCCGCCGCCCTGGACGTTCTTCAGGCCGCTCGCCGTTCGGCCCTCGAGAAGGTGACGGTGACCCTGTGACCCACAAGAGCAACCCCTCGCACAGCCAGGCGCTCACCCCGAAGTTCCACCCGGAACTCACCCCGAGCCTGGAGGAGCTGGAGAAGCAGGAACGCGTCCTGGTGTTCCGCCAGTTCACGAACGATGACGCCTGGGCGCTCGGCTCGCTCCTCGTCGAGATGGCCCGGGAGCGGCAGGCCCCGGTCGCGATCGACATCCACCGCTCCGGCCAGCAGCTCTTCCACGCGGCACTGCCCGGCTCCACGCCGGACAACGACGCCTGGATCGCCCGCAAGCGCCGGGTCGTCGAGCGCTACGGCTCCGCCTCCTACCTGGTCGGCGCCCGCTTCCGCGCCAAGGGCAGCACGTTCGAGGAGTCCTCCCGACTGGACCCCGACACCTACGCGGCGCACGGCGGCTCGTTCCCGATCACCGTCGAGGGCGTGGGCGTGATCGGCGCGGTGACGGTCTCCGGACTGCCGCAACTCGACGACCACCGGATGGTGGTGGAGGCGCTGGAGCGTTTCCTGGACCGCTAGAGCATGTCCCCGACGGCCACGCCTCTCGTTGCGCGGACGAGGACGTCTTCGATCGGGAACCGAGTCTTGCGGGTCCCCGATGCGCCGATCGGGCGCACCGCCCGTGCCCTGCGCCCGGCAGGGCTCGTTCTGCAGAGCATGAAGAAGATCATTTCGGCCGCCGCGCTCACCGCCGCCGCCCTCACCCTGGCCGCCCCGGCCGCCCACGCCGCACCCGTCTCCACCCCGCACAAGCCGGCCGGCTCGGCCACTCGCGCCGACGGCCCCGTCGGGCCCGGCCTCAGCGAGCTCGTGGCAATCGCGGAAGGCATCCTGAAGAAGTACGGAATCACGCGCTGATGACGGACAGCCCCCGGGCCGTCATGGAATGAGCGGGGACTCCCTCCGGTTGGCACCCCTGTACGCGTGATCAAGCACGGAGCCCCAACCGGAGGGACCCCCACCGATGACCACCTCCCCGAAGGAGACCTTCGGCCGTTACGGCATCTGGAGCGTAGGCCTGCGCTCGGAGGACGCGGACCGCCGCGGCGAACTCGCCGAGGCCGCCGCCGAACTGGAGGAACTCGGCTACGACGCCCTCTGGCTGGGCGGCAACAGCTCCGCCGCCAACGCCGCCCCGCTCATCGAGGCCACCTCGAAGATCAAGGTCGGCACCAGCATCCAGAGCATCTGGCAGCACGAGCCGGACGCCTCCGCGTCGGCCTTCGCGGACCTGGAGTCGTCCCACCCCGGGCGTTTCCTGCTGGGCCTCGGAGTGAGCCACGCCAAGCGGGTGGAGCAGTACGCCCGCCCCTACTCGGCTCTGGTCGCCCACCTCGACGGCCTGGACGCCGCAGGGGTGCCGGAGGACCGCAGGCTGCTGGCCGCCCTGGGCCCGAAGTCGCTGCGGCTGGCCCGCGACCGGGCGGCGGGCTCGATCCCGTACCTGGTCACCGCGGAGCACACGGCGCACGCCCGCGAGATCCTCGGCGACGGGCCGCTGCTGGCCCCGGAGCTGGGCGTCGTCCCGGAGACGGACCCGGTCCGCGCCCGCGCCCTGGCCCGTGAGTTCCTGGAGATCTACCTCCCCCTGCCGAACTACACCAACAACTTCCTCCGGCACGGCTTCACCGAGGACGACCTGAAGGACGGCGGCAGCGACCGCCTGGTCGACTCCCTGTTCGCCTGGGGCGACGACACGGCGATCCGCGCGAAGATCGACACCTTCTTCGACGCGGGCGCGGACCACGTCGCCCTCCAGATCGTGGACGGCGAACCGCGCGACGCCCTCCCGAGGAAGGCGTGGCGCGAGCTGGCCGCCCTGCTGGACTGACGTCCTCAGGGGCGCGGGGAACTGCGCGAACCGCCGCGACGAGCCCGCGGTCGCCGAGGCTGCGCAGCTCCCCGCCCCTCAGGCGCTACGCATCCTTGAACTGCTGCCGCTGCCGCCCGAGTCCTTCGATCTCCAGCTCCACGACGTCCCCGGCCCGCAGGAACGGCTTCGGCTCGGGTGCCCCGAGCGCGACCCCCGCCGGCGTCCCGGTGTTGATCACATCGCCCGGGTACAGCGTCATGAACCGGCTGAGGTACCGCACGACCTCCCCGACCGGGAAGATCTGCTCAGCGGTCGTCCCGTCCTGCTTCAACTCCCCGTTGACCCACAGCTTGAGGGACAGGTTCTGCGGGTCCGGCACCTCGTCCGCCGTCACCAGCCACGGCCCGAGCGGGTTGAACGTCTCGCAGTTCTTTCCCTTGTCCCAGGTCCCGCCCCGCTCGATCTGGAACTCCCGCTCGGACACGTCGTGCGCCACGGCGTACCCGGCGACATGCGCGAGCGCCTCCTCCGCGGACTCCAGGTACCTGGCCGTACGTCCGATGACGACGGCCAGCTCGACCTCCCAGTCGGTCTTGCGGGCCCCGCGCGGCACGAGGACGGTGTCGTGCGGCCCGACCACCGTGTCCGGCGCCTTCATGAAGACGACCGGCTCGGCGGGCGGCTCCGCGCCGGTCTCACGCGCGTGGTCGTGGTAGTTCAGCCCGATGCAGACGATCTTGCCGATCCGCCCCAGCGGCGGCCCGACCCGCAGCCCGGTGGCGTCCAGTACGGGCAGGTCACCGGCGTCGGCGGCGGCCCGGACCCGGCCGAGCGCCTCCTCGTCGGCGAGCAGCGCGCCGTCGATGTCCGCGACGACGCCCGCCAGGTCGCGCAGGAACCCGTCGGCGTCGAGCAGCGCGGGCCGCTCCGCCCCGGCCGTACCGACTCGCAGCAGCTTCATGATCAGTCTCCCTCGATCGCGGGCGCCCGACCGATGCGCGCGACCCGGATGCGGCGGGGCAGAGCCATCGGAGGACTGGTCGATCGTCCAAGCTCGCGGTGCACTCCGCAATACCCCGTTCACGTACTGGACCGAGCCCGCCCCCGGTCACCGGTACAGCACGGCCCGCTCGACGGCACTCCACGTCGTGCTGGTGACGACGTACAGCGCGGCGGCCAGCGGGACGACGGCCACGGTGACCAGCGTGAAGAACGACATGAACGGCATCACCCGGCTCACCGCCCCCAGCCCCGGCAACTGCTCTCCCTCACCGGCCCGGGCGGCCGGGTTCGCGGCCATCATGCGCTTGCTGAGCCGGTAGCTGAACGCGGCGACGCACCCGACGACCACGAACAGCACGGCGTACACCAGCCCCGCGCTGCTCAGGAGGCCGCCGTCGAGCGCGTCCGTCCACCGCTCCCCGAGCGGCGCCGTGAACAGCTGGTGGCCGAGCAGCCCGTTGGTCTCGCCGCCGATCGTGTCGCTGGAGAACAGGTGGTAGAGCAGGAAGAACGCGGGGATTTGGAGCATCCCCGGCAGGCAGCCGGCCAGCGGTGACACCTTCTCCTCGGCGTGCAGCTCCAGCACGGCCTTCTGAAGCCTCTCGGGGTTCCTGCCGTGCTTCTCGCGCAGCTCGGCGATCTTCGGCTGGAGTGCGGTCCGGGCCTTCTGGCCGCGTGCGGCGGCCCGGGACAGGGGGTGGACGAGGAGGCGTACGAGCGCGGTGAACAGGACGATCGCCGCGGCGGCGGCCGAGGCGCCGAACAGCGGCTGGAGCAGGTCGGCAAGGTGCTCGACCAGGCTGGCGAAGACGGACATGGGTGAGCCCTCCGGGGGTCTCGTCGTGCCGGAACAGGTCAGGGCGGCATGACGACCCGCGCGGGGTCACTTCAGATGGGGAGGTGCCCCTGCGCGACGGTCGCCCGGAGGGCGTGACCGGGTGCCCGGGGCCGGGTGCGTCCCCGGGCATCGGGATCGCGTTGTGGCAGGAACGCCGTGCGCCGGTCCCGGTCGCGGATGGCCGTACGCACCCGGGTGCGCGGCACGGCGGGCACGCAGCGCGAGGCGACGACGGCGCAGAGCGCGAGGGCGGCCGAGGCCGCGGCGGTGGCGGCGAGGGCGACGGTGGCGGAAAGGCTGCCGGTGTCGAGCAGCGCCACCTCGACGAGCAGGAAGAGCAGCGCGAGGGCGGGACGCAGCGTCGCCCAGTTCCTGTTCATCGGCCACCCCTCCCCTCGTACGCGCATATCCCCTGCCGTTCGTTATACAGGATCACCCTCCGGAGCGGATCCGGAGCGGACCGGCGACTTCATAAACGGGTTTGAAGAAGGTTCGTCAGAACTCTCGACAACCCACACGCCACACCCGATGCTTCTCGTCACCAACCACGGGGGCACCGCTGTGACGCCGGGCCGGGGACCGGCGTCCGCCCCCATCTCCCTTACGGAGGAGCCGTGATCCGACGCAGAAGTCTGCTGGCCGCAGCAGGCGGAACGTTCCTCGGCAGCGCCCTGGCGACGGGCACCGCGCACGCGGACGCCACGATCGCCGTCAACCCGTCGACGACGTACGGCACCTGGGAGGGCTGGGGCACCTCCCTCGCCTGGTGGGCCAACGTCTTCGGCGCCCGGGACGACTTCGCCGACCTGTTCTTCACCACCAAGTCCGTCACGTACAACGGCCGTTCCCTGCCCGGCCTGGGCCTCAACATCGCCCGGTACAACCTCGGCGCGAGCAGCTGGAACAGCGTCGGCGGCGAGACGATGGTGGAGTCGCCCAACATCCCCGCCTTCAAGCAGATCGAGGGCTTCTGGCAGGACTGGAACAACGAGGACCCCACCTCCTCGGCGTGGAAGTGGACGGCGGACGCCAACCAGCGCGCGATGCTGGTGAAGGCGACCCAGCGGGGTGCGACCAGCGAACTGTTCGCCAACTCCCCGATGTGGTGGATGTGCTCCAACCACAACCCTTCGGGCGCGTCGGGCGGCGGCAACAACCTCCAGACCTGGAACTACCGCCAGCACGCGAGCCACTTGGCGGCGACGGCCCTGTACGCGAAGAACAACTGGGGCGTGAACTTCGCGACGGTCGACCCCTTCAACGAGCCGGCCTCCACCTGGTGGACCGCGACCGGCACCCAGGAGGGCTGCCACATGGACCCGGCGGTCCAGGCGGCCGTCCTGCCGTACATGCGCAGCGAGCTGGACAAGCGGGGCCTGACGGGACTGCGCATAGCGGCCTCGGACGAGACGAACTACGACACAGCCCGCTCCACGTGGTCGTCCTTCAACTCGACCACCAAGGGCTTGGTCTCCCAGGTCAACGTGCACGGCTACCAGGGCTCGGGCGGCCGCCGCGACCTCCTCTACACGGACGTCGTGACCACCTCCCGCAAGAAGCTGTGGAACTCCGAGACGGGCGACAGCGACGGCACGGGCCTGACGATGGCCTCCAACCTCTGCCTCGACTTCCGCTGGTTGCACCCGACGGCCTGGTGCTACTGGCAGGTGATGGACCCGTCGACGGGCTGGGCGATGATCGCCTACGACGCGAACACCCTCCAGCCCACCACCGTCCAGACCAAGCACTACGTGATGGCCCAGTTCAGCCGCCACATCCGCCCCGGCATGACGATCCTGGACACGGGCGTGGACTACGCGGTGGCGGCGTACGACGCGACGGCCCGCCGTCTGGTGATCGTCGCGGTGAACACCTCCTCCTCCCCCCAGACCCTCACCTTCGACCTGTCCCGCTTCTCGACGGTGACGGGCGGCTCCGGGGGCGTGGTCCCGCGCTGGAACACGGTCACGACGGGCGGCGGCGACCTCTACACGGCACGCTCCGACATCCGCCTGAACGGCAAATCGGTAAGCGTCCCATTCGCGGCGAAGTCGGTCCAAACCCTCCAAATAGACAACGTGACGCAGTAGTCCGGTCGCGGTCCGCCGTATTCGGGTGGCGGCGGTTCGGGACGATCCGTGAACCCCGGGTGGCGAGCGGCGGAAAGCAGGGTGGGCCGAGTGGTCTGGCCTGCGCATCTCTCACGCTCGTCACCTCCCGGCAGTACGGTGTCCCCCATGCGCCCCGACACGCCTGCCGAAAACGTCGACCACACCGCCGAGGCGGCACGCCTGGAGCGGACCGCCGGCCTGTATCCCGAGGACGCCGAGGCCCTGCTGCTGCGGGCGGCGGCCCACCTGGAGCTCTCCGGCGACCGCCCCACCGCGACCACCCTCTACGACCGCCTGCTGTCCTCCCCCGACGGCCTGGAGAACCCCCACCTCGTGCGGGCGCTCAAGGCCTCGAACCTCTGGGAGTACGGCCACGAGGCCGAGGCCCGCGCGATCATCGACGGGGTCCGGGGAGCGTCCCCCAAGGACCCGGCCCCCTGGGTGATCGTCGCGGAGTCCCTGGAGTCCCACGACGAACTGGAAGCGGCCCACGAGACGTTCACGGAGGCCGTGCACCGCCTCCTGACGGACGTCGAGGAGCCCCCCTACGCCACCCACCCCCTCCTCTTCGGCCGCCACCGCGTACGGCGCATGCTCGGCAAGACCCACGACGAGTGGGACGCCCTGGCGGACTCGGTCCACTCCCTCCCGATCACCCTGGACGAACTCCACGACCCCAAGCGCGTGTGGTCCCTGGGCTCGGAGAACCCGGCGGAACTGGAGGCGGAGATCCTCCGCCTCCGAGCGGAACTGGGCGCGTACCGGGAGGCCCTCTCCCGCCCGTTCCCGGTGGCGATCCTGCACTGGCCGGCGGCCGAGCTGACGGAACTCCTGGAGGCGTATCCGTCCCTGTCGACGGAGTACCCGTCCCACGCCGACCACCTGGTCTCGATAGAGCAGTCGCTGCGCGAACTGTCCTCCTCCGGCACCCCGAACCTGGGCATCGTCACGGGCACGGTCCCCTCCTACGAGGCCTTCGCGGCATCGGAACTCTCCTCCCCGACCGACCCGACCCTCCTCCCCCAGTACGCGACGACACTGGCGGCGAGGGGAAGGGCGGTGGCTTGGCCGCCGCAGCAGGGGGCGGCTTGCTGGTGCGGGTCGGGGCGGACCTACGGCGAGTGCCACGGACACAGGGCCTGACACGAGCACCCGGGTTTCCGGCACCACGGACGACCTGGCATGCAGCCGGGGCGGTGCCGGCCCGGGCCGGCCCGACAGCCTGCCCCACGGAACTGGCACGACACGCCTCTCGTCTTCCCGGACGACAGACAACTGACGACTGACGTCGGCTCCGGGGGGAACGTCACGTGGACCAGCCCTGGCTCACGATCACACTCATCATGGCCGCCGCCATGACGGCCTTCGGTATCTGGAACCTGCGCACAGCCCAACGCCAGCGCCTAGCCCTCGCCCGCCTCGGCGTCCGGGGGATCCGCACCAGGGGCGAGGTGGCCCGGAGCCCCCGCCGAGAGGGCCCCACCCTCCACCCGCCCCAGGTCCGCTACAAAGCCCCACCGGTCGACCGCCCCGATGCCCCGGCCGACCAGACGTACCGCCGCACCCCCCTCAACCACGAGCAGCACCCTCTCCTCGCCGGAGTCCCGGTCGTCCTCCGTTACGACCCGAGGGACCCACGCCGGGTGGTGGTCGTACACCAGAAGGACGGAAGGCCGGCGAACGTGTCGTACTCGGCGGGGGCGCATCTGGCGTGGGGGGTCTCTTGCGTGCTGCTCGGGCTGGGGATGGGAGCGGGGGCGTTCTGGTGACGCCGCGGACATCTCACCCCACCGGCGACCCGCCGCCGAACCGACCGGCGTGCGCCGAGCTGCTGAGGCGTTCGCCGACGCCGGGTGACCGGACAGCCCACCGTTGCGCTCCCTACCTGTGCCCCTGCTTCCCCGGGCCGCCCGCTCGCTTCTCTCCCGTGCCGGAGCGCCCCGGGTCAAGGGTGGCCCGCAGGGCCATCGGCGCAGCCGACGCGGAACGCAGCGCAGCGGAGTGGGAGCGTCCTTGAGGCGGGGTGCGGAGGCACGAGACTGGCATGGAAGCGGGCGGCCCCAACAGTGACGGTGAACTCAGCCCAGGGGGACTACCCTCTTCCGTGTGTCCGAAGATCCTACGTGGGAAGCGCCGGCTGGTTCCTGGGCTTCGTCGGCAGCTCGCCGCCGCAACATGCAGGCGATCCGCAGCCGCGACACAAAGCCCGAGAAGCTGATTCGGCGTCTAGTCCACGCACAGGGGCTGCGCTATCGCGTCGCCGCCCGCCCGCTACCCGACCTGCGCAGGACAGCGGACATGGTGTTCCGTTCGGTGAAGGTTGCCGTGTTCATAGACGGTTGCTACTGGCACGGCTGCCCAGAGCACTACGTTCCACCGAGGACCAACTCGGGGTACTGGTCAGAGAAGGTACTCCGCAATATGGAACGCGACCGTGACACTGACCAGCGCCTTAAGGAAGCAGGGTGGCTCGTGCTCCGGTTCTGGGAACACGAGCCTTCAGCCGCGTGCGCCGACAACATCGCGGCGACGGTCGTAGCCCGCCGAATCACTGGGCGACACAGCTGATCCAGGGATCTCCATCTGCTCCGGGGTCGGTTTCACAGCAGGGCTGTCATTAGAGTCCATGACATACCCTTCCAGCAATTCTTCTCGATGCTCTGGCCGCAGCACCGCGGCGATGGCCCGGCCAACGGCTTCGGCGACTGGAGGCGGGAAGGCATTGCCGACCTGCCGGTATCGAGCTGTCTTTTTCCCCTGAAAGTCCCAATCGCGAGGAAACCCTTGAATGATGGCGGCTTGCTCGACCGTCAGCATCGGACCGGCGGGCCTGAAAAGGTCCCTCGCCGGGGTGCATTCTTTACGGTCGTTAGCAACACCCATCGCGTCGACGCCCATTGCCCCCCAGGCACGCTTCGCCCGCGTGGGTCCGAGGTCAGCGCCACCATGCTTCCGCGAACCACCAACAAGCGTTGGCGCCACCCCCCTCCCGGCGTCCCTGGCTTTCTTGGCGCTGATCAGCCACTCGTAAAAGACATCTTTACCAGTGCGATCGCCGGACGAGGGGAACTCTCCATCCTGGTTCTTGTCCCAGAAATCCTCGCAGCGCTCCCTCATCGTCCTTCGCAATTTCCCGACCACAGATGCCTGAATTCGCGAAACCCGCTGCGGCCAAACAAACTCGACACCCTTTTCCTTTAGCACATCCTTACGGATAGCAACAAGAATGGCTCGGGGACGCAACTGGGGAACGCCGAAATCCTTCGCATCCAGTCGGCGCCAAACGCGACGCATCTGCAGGTCCTGCTGACGAGGACTTGAGGAGAGGTCGACTCCGGGAACCACATAATCTAGCTTTCGCAGTTCATCTAGAATCCATGCGCGATATTCAATGAACACCTCGGGCGGCTCAAGAATTCCGCGAACATTCTCGATCATTACAGCTCTAGGACGCAAGGCGTCTGCGATCTTCAAGGCCTCAGGAAACAGATCCCGCTCATCATCTTTCCCGAGCCTCTTCCCCGCCAATGAAAATGGAGGGCACGGGACACCCCCGGCCAGCAAATCCAGTTCCCCTTGCGGAAGGCCAAGATTCCTGTACACCTCGGAGTCAAGGAAGTCTTTGACATCCATGGGCTTCAGCGCCTTGGCCCGCTCCGTCGTCCAGCCAGGCCAGCCACCCACATTGGCGCCGAGGGTGGCTGCCGCGTCCGCGTCCCACTCGACGAGCGCCAAGTGGTCGAAGCCGGCGTTGTGCAGCCCAACAGCCTGTCCGCCTGCCCCCGCACAGATCTCAATCGAGGTCAGTGGCGAGGCGAACTGCGGGCGCTGCGGGCCGCTGGGGCGCATGGCGCTCCTTCCGGAGATGACTCAAAACCGTTGCCAAGTCTTACAGAGATGGTGATCGCACACCGCGTAAGGGCAACAAGAGTCTCCCACTGCTCCTCATTCCCGGCCCAATCCGGGGTCTGGGCCGACCAGAGGGCGCCCAACGCTAGCTGCTGTTGATGTGCCTCAGCAGGGCTTCGATGTCGTTCGGAGCCAGGCCGGCCGCGACGGACGGCTCCTCCTGCAGGTCCGCAAGTTGCTGCACCGTTGGGTCGTCAAGGATCTTCCCCATGAACTCCAGCTTCTGATCCAGACGCGCTGTGACAACCTCATCGATGGTGTTCCGGACGGCCAGGACCGTAACGCGCGTGTCTGTCCCCGGCGCGAGGCCCAGGCGATGGATCCGGTCAAGGCTCTGCAGGAACCGCCCTGCCATGAAGTCACGATCCACATACACAGCGTCATGGCAGATGTGATGCAGGCTGATGCCCTCACCAAGGGTCGCCGGGTTGGAGATGAGCACCGTGCAGCTCGGGTCCTCACGGAAGCGTCGCAACTGCTCGTCGCGATCAGGTGTCCCGCCGAAGACCACCGCGGGGCTGTACTTCTCCAGCATGCGCTCCAGAGTCGTAAGGCTACGGACGAATGTCGTCCACACCAGCGTCTTACGGCCTCGTGCAGCGTTTTCCGCCACGATGGCCACGGCTTCCTTGTACTTGGGCGACAGCTCGTAGTCCGGCAGGTTCTGCAGCAGCGTGTACAACGAGCTGCCCTCCGGGACTTCCAAAGGCGGCAGCTGGTACGCCAAGGGCTCGTACCTACTGCCCCCCTCCAACAGGAGCGCTGGACTGGTGGCCGCCATCAGCAGCCGCAAGGCGGTCTTCCCTAGGGAGCTCAGGTCATCTCTGGAAGCACGACTGATCTCACCACCCACCAGCGAGCTGTAGATCTCGTTGTGTAGCGGAGGCATATCGACGTACCGCATCCTCAACCAGACCGGCGGCAGGCCGAGTTCCTGCTTGGTCGTCCGAGTGAACAGCGGCCGGAGGACGGAGCTGGCGTAGGCCAGGTCCCCACCTGCCACAGCCTGCACGACGGTTCGCTGCCCGTGCCCGGGCCATACGAAGCCCAGCAAGTTCTCCAGGTCCTTCGAGCCATTGGGAGCCGGCGTCCCGGTGAGGATCATGCGTCGTTCGGCTAGGGGGCCGAGAGCCATGCATGCGGCACCATACGTACCCCGAGCTCCCAGCTTCATCCTGTGTGCCTCGTCGAGGATGATCATCGAAGGGCCTGCCTTCAACCAGCTCGCCAGCGTGGCCAGCGAGCGGTCCAGCCTCTCGTAATTGACGATCAGTACTTCTGCCCACTGATCCATTGATCCGTCGAGGACATGGGTCCGCAGCGGGTAGGTGAAGCACACCGCCGTCTCGTAGCGCCAGGATTCGTACGCCGACTTTGGACAGACCACCAAGACCCGGCTCACGCGCCCTTGAGCCCTCTGCGCGGCATACACAGCGAGGGCCACGCGGGTTTTGCCCGCACCAGGAACACTGAAGTTGGCCCCGTGCTGGAGTGTCAGCAGCTTCGCGATGTCCCGAAGCTGGAACTCACTGAGCTCGCCTTCCCAGGTATCCCCTAGGAGGCCTGGCACCTCATCGGGCAGGACTTCGCCGTGGGGTCTTGACCCGGCAAGACGTTCCTTGACCGTGTTGGCGTCCTGAACGACTCCGGCCACCAGGTTCCGGAGTTCCGGAGCCCATTCCACTCCCGCATGGTGCGGCCAACCACTGAGAGCGCTGAGGTCCGCGAGCAGTTCGTCAAGTGCCACCGACGCGGAAAGCGGGCCGAGCTGGCCACCCGTGCGGAAACGGGCGGCCAGTCGGACAAGGTCCTGCTGATACTGATCGGTTGTCCTGAGGACGACACGGGTGCGGGTCTCATCGAAACCGAGGTGCAAAGACGTTTCCGTCGTGTCGTCCGTCACTGGCGCCCCTCCGCGACAGCGGCCTCCAACAGCCAGGCGACACCGTCTCCAGGGGTGGGAAGACCCCTGCCAGCCTGCTGTGCGAGCTTGCGCAGGCTCACGCGCAGCTTAAGCACAGCCTCGTCGAAAGCCTCCTCGTCCAGGCTTCGAGACGTGCGGGCCTGGACAAGGTCCATCACACACTGGTCGATGCTCGCGCAGGCCTCCGCAAGCCGGGCCGGGGCCAGCTGCTTACGCTTCCGGAGGCGGGCGCTGCGGCCGGCAGCGTCGATCGCTTCGTCGAACGCCCTCTTCGCGTCGTCCAGCAATGCCTGGCCCCGTGCCTTGTCGCTGTCGAGAAGGGGCGAGTTACCACCACGGATCGCAGCGCTGGCACGCAGAATCTGGTCGTTTAGCGCCCGCGCCTCAGACACCACAGAAGATGCCGCTGGAACGGCGAGGTCGAGCCCGGGGATGGACACCGCCTCCTGATCGGCCGAGTTAGCGCCTCCCTCGGTCAGGGTGGTCGGCAAGGTACGGGTGAGGTGTCCCTCCTTCAGGAACTCCTCGTCGATGTGCCTCACGTCAGTCTTCGAGAAGTCGAGAAGAATGGCGGCCAGCCTCCATTCCTTGAGAACCTCCGCCTGGTCCCGGTCGACAGACTCGAGTTTCACGTACAGCCGGTGAAGCTCTTTGAGGCGTTCCTGAGCGCCCTCCCAGTCCACAAGCCGCAGCGCCACGCCCCCGCCGCTCTTACTGCGGTCGATGAGCTCGCGGATCGTGCTCAGGATCCAGCGCTCCTGGTGATATGTCTTCACCTGGATCCGGAATTCCTTGGCGATCTGCTCAGGCGTACGTCCGAGGCTGGCCTGCTCCTCCATCGCGAGGAGCCGGTTGATGTACGAGTAGTCGCGACGGTGATCCTTGCGCAGCTGGAGGGACAGCTCAACGGCGTTGATGTCTGCCCAGGTAAACGACTCGGGCAGCACCCCCACGCGCATCGACTGCGCGCCCAGCTCATGCAGCGCAGCGGCTCGCGTGTTGCCGTTCACGAGCACGCCCGTATGCGTCACGAGGCCGGGGTCGTTCTGGCCGAACTGCTCCAAGCTCTCTTTGAGCTTGTCGAAGTCGGTGTCACGGATGTTCGGGTCGGCCGGCGAGGCTTTCAGCAGAAACCTCAAGTAGTCCTGGCTCTCTGTACACCACGGATCTTTCCCCAGCAGCTCGTCACGGGCCGCGTCATGACTGCGCTGAGCCCTGATCCGGTGGGTGCTGGGGTTGAAGTACAGCCCGCTGAGCGGCAGGTCGATGACCTCCACGTGAGCCTGCTGCTCGTTCCAGTCGACCGTCACCGTTTCCCTGGTGCCGCCGGCTGTCTTGACCTCCTCCACCTTCTTCTTGATCAGCTCGCTGAACTCGGCCGCACGCGGCGGCGGTGGGAGTTCCCGAAGCATGCTTCTTCCCCCTCCTGTGTCTAGTTGTCCTGGTCGTCCATGTCGCGGAGCGCGTCGGCGACGGCCTTGCGAGACTCCTCGGGAAGAGTCCGGTAGATGCCCCACATCTTCTCCATGGGGCTGAGCGACCTCTGATCGGCTTCGATCCAGGCCAGGAAGATCTGCCGCTCCATGGGCGCGAGCGACTCGGTGAGGTCCAGGATCACTCCAAGGTCAACCTCGCGGTCGGTGCTTCCAGCCCCACAACGCTTGCACTCGGTGATGAACTGGTAGTCAGCCTCTCCGTCTGGCAGCACCACTTTGCGCCGTGCCACGTTCAGAACCGACTGCGTGATGCCGTCCTCATAGGCTTCGCCGGTAGCGATTCCGCAGGACCGGCACAGGTGGTTGTCAGCCTGGAAGACCTTCTGGCGCTGTGCCGTCGTGAGGCTGTTCTTGTGCTTTGGCGCCTTCGACTTCCCCGGGATCCAGACGTCGGCTCCCCGGACGACGAAGCGTTGTTCCTGCTGCTTCAAGGTCACGTCGTCACGACTCGTGCCGATCCGCCATCCGTGGTCCCTCAAGTCCCGGATCCGCCGGTCAATCTGCGCGACGTCAGGAAATGCGGCGCGCAGCTGAGCCTTCGTGAAGACGTTGCCCTCCCCCACGACGTCCAGCAGCCACAGAGCCGCACGCGACATGCTTCCCAACTTCTTGTCCTGCCACGACGGCAGTGTCATCTATCGCCTCCGGTCAAGTGAATGACATATCGCAATAAGCCACGCATGACGCAAAAATCGCCACATACCTGGCTTACGCCCCTCCGTTTCTCGGGCGACTGCTCCTTCAGTCTGGCACCACAACCCGAAAGGACGTCCAGCACTTGAACACTTGCTTTAGAGATAGCAAGCAGCAACTCCCGGCCCCTCGTGCACAATTGCGGGATCAAGTCAGGTCTGCACGTCAGCCCCCTGAAAGCACATGGAGGCGTAAGCGCATGTCACGACGCGGAGGCGACCCCGCTGGGTGTAGCTGGATAGATAAGGAGTTCCGCAGTGACGTTCCGCCGGGCCACCGAGCTTTGGCCAAAGCCCTCCAAGGGCTATGCCGTCACATCACTCCCACGCCATCGAACAAATCACCCGGAATGCCGCCTACCCAGGCAGATGCGGCAGCACATTTGAACTGCAGTGAAAGCTCGCTGTCCAGATTCCTGAGCGGGCAATCGGTGCCGCGGCTGCGCTCCGTAGAGCATCTTTACGAGACGGCCCTCGCCGACGCGAGGGGTGAGCACGGGCTCGGCGTGAACATGGATGACCTGCGGAAGCTTCACGGGGCGGCTGAGGCTGAACGATGCCGAAGCTGCCTTGACCTGCGGACACAGCTTGACGCCGCGGTAACGCAAGCCAGGGAGGCGGAAGCAGAGGCCGCAGCTTTACGGCAATCGGCCTCCAACGTCACAGCAGAACTGGAAGCCCTCCGACGGGAGGTCAGGTCGCTTAAGGATGCTGTCACCGAACTGAAAGCCGCCCGGGCCGGCTTGCAAGCACGTCTCACCACCCAGGCAGCGCTTGCTCCGCTGCCGGTCCCCCGCCGAAGGGGGGACCGGCAGCGGAGCAAGAACGATGCGTCGGCTGCACAGCAGGTAGCTAAGCGGGCCGCAGAGCTACGAGGCAACGGCCGACAGGACGCAGCACTGACTCTGCTGCGTCACACCACAGAAGTCCTCAGCCCCGTCGAGACCGCGACGCTGTTCAGGGCGCTCCGCGACCACCAGCAGAGCGAGCTCCTGGGCAACTTGATTCACATCTATGGCCGTGACCATCAAGACCAAGAGGTGATGCACGTGACCTTGGAACTTCATAAGCAGGGCTGCCCGGATGACGCCGGCGCCCTACTTCAGGCCGCGGTCGAGTGATGGCCGGCATCACAAGCCCCGGCCTTATCAGCCCTTCCACCCCAGCCCCTCGGGCCAGGCGGCGACTCCGTCAGCCGGCCCGGCCGCCTGACTCGACCACGTCGAGGACTCCCCTCTCATTCTGCCGAACATTGCCGGACGTTGACGGCTGTACGAAATGACGGGACGGCTGTACGGTAGTTTGGGTCGGCACCCTTGAGGTTGGTGACGGCGCTCCGCTGTGACCCAAGGGGAGGATCGCGTGGCAGGCGAGCGGACAGTAAGACGGTCATCGAAGGTTCGGGTCGCCGAATTCCTGGCGGCCAAGGGGGAAGGCAAGGTATTCAAGAAGCTTGAGCTCTTCGAGGGCGTCCCCGGCGTGGCTCAGGTGGATCGCCGTATGCGTGATCTACGCGAGCTGGGCTGGCAAATCGACAACTACAAGACCGACCCCCACCTCCAGCCTGACGAGTACCGACTCACAGCGATCGGCACCCGGATCGACCTCGGCGAGCAACCGGAGCAACGGTCACGGTCGCGGGTCTCCGCCACTCGCCGCCGCGAAGCCATCGAAGCGGTGGACTCCCTGTGCCAGACGTGCGGCACAAGAGCCGGCGAGGCTTTCCCAGATGACGAAGGCGAGAAGGCGGCTCTTGGTGTCCGCATCATCGATTCGAGTCCGCCGGCGAGCACGGAATTGTCCAACCTGCGTGTCGAGTGCCAGCGCTGCAGCCGCGGAAGCGGAACCGGCAAACCGCTGCCCACGCGCGAAGAGATCCTGGAGAGGGCCTCCAACCTCAGCAGTCGCGCCGACAAGCGGCGCCTGTACCGGCTCATGCAGTCAGGACGCCCCGAGCGAGACGAAGTGGAGCGCGTTTTCGTCGAGTGGCTTCGCCTGAGCCAGGGCGACAGAGTTGATGTCATGCTGAAGCTTGCAGGGGTCCTGATCGAGGAGGACTGAACGCTTTCCCGCCGATACCCTGCCCCCATGATTCGCGCAGTGGTCTTCGACGTCGGTGAGTGCCTCGTGGACGAGACCCGGGAGTACGGGACCTGGGCCGACTGGCTCGGAGTGCCGAGGCACACCTTCCATGCGATGTTCGGGGCTGTGATCGCCCAGGGTCGTGACTACCGGGAGACCTTCCAGGAGTTCCGGCCCGGGTTCGATCTGGACGCGGAGCGGGAGAAGCGGGCTGCGGCCGGGAAGCCGGAGTGGTTCGGGGAAGACGACCTGTACGCGGACGTCCGGCCCGCCCTACGGCAGCTCCGGGCCGACGGACTGTGGCTCGGCATCGCCGGTAACCAGACCGTGCGGGCCGGCGGGATCCTGCGGGAACTGTTCTCCGACGACGTCGACCTGATCGGTACGTCCGACGACTGGGGGGCGAGCAAGCCGGATCCCGAGTTCTTCAAGCGCGTGTCAGCAGCCGTGCCCTTCGGGGCCGACGAGATTCTGTACGTCGGTGACCGGTGCGACAACGACATCAAGCCTGCCAGGCAGGCTGGTATGCACACGGCGTTGGTGCATCGCGGACCATGGGCCTGCATTCAGTGGAACAGTACGGAGGCCAGGGAGCTGCCGACCTTCCGTGTCGTGAGCCTGGACGAACTCGCCGCACACGTCGCCGGGTTCAACGCCTCAACGCGCTGAGGGTCGTGGACCAGTCGTACAGGCGGTCGTCGAGATCGCGAACACACCTCTCGTGCTGGTGTGGAGTCAGCGCACGTCGGACTTCGCGAACCCGGTCCATACCGGTGGCGTACCAGGTGAGAGCCAACTGATCGAGTGCCTTGCCCGCGTACTCGCAGGCCTCCTCCGGGTTGCCCGAAGCCGCTTCGACGGCTGCCAAGTCGCCGTAGACGACCGATCGTTGTTTCTCCTCAGCCGGGGTCATGGCTTCGAGTGCCTGGAGGAGCGCAGCCCGGGCCTGCGGGAGATGCCCGGCTAGCAGTTGGGTGTTTCCCTTGAAGGCCGCCAGCCGCGCCGGGGAGAACCAGTCCATCCACGGCTGTGACGGGTGTTCGTTGCCCGCCTCCAGTACGTCCTCGGCGTGGTTGATCAGGTTCAGCGCGGTTCGGGTGTCGCCGCACCTGGTCTCACACTCGGCTTCCACGGCGTCCAGCCAGGCGAGGAACTCGGCAGAAGCAGGGGCGCGACGGGCGTACGTCCGGGCCGCGATCATTCGCTCCCGCGCTCCCTCCTGATCGCCCGCCCAGCCCGGGATGAAGGCCATGTGCGCGATGACCGCCGAACCGAGCAACGGGGCGTCGGCCTCGCCGGCGGCTTGCAGGGCGAGGAGCAGCGTGTCGTGCGCGGTGGTCGGCTCGGAGAGGTCGAAGAACTCGATCCGGCCCGCCAGAAGGTACGTCTCGGCCAGCGCTGCGGCGATCGTGCGCCGGGTTGAGTCGGAAGTTTCCGGGAGCAGAGCGCAGCCCAGCGTCGCGTGCGCGACGACGGCCGGGTGCAGTGTGGTCGGTGCGACCGACCAGTAGAGCCTACGGTGGGAACGAGTGACGGCCTCGAAATCTGTACCTGCGGTCGCCGGGTGCGAGACAGCCACGGCACGACCTGATCCCATCGCCCGGCCCATCGCTGCCCTCCCGGCGGCGGCCGAACTGCGCCGGACCGGGTCGGGGGCTGCCCCCTCCACGCCCCACGGAGGCGTGAAGCCGAGGGTCTCCAGGCTCTGGCCGAGCAGGTGTACCAGTACCCGCTGACAGTCCGGTTGTGGCCACGGTGGATTGTCCGACTCCCAGCGCCGGACCTGACGCACCCCGATGGACAGGCCCCGAATACCCATCCCCTTCGCGTGCTCGGTGAGCGCGTCGGCCAGGTCCTGCTGCGAGTTGAAGCCCGCGGCCACCCGAGCAGCCTTGAGTCGAACGTTGCCTGTAGGTCTGGGCACGAGCCGCCTCCTCCTGCTGCTGACTGCGATCCTCACCTTCCCACGCAAGTCCGCTACAGGACACCCGGTTCACCTCACGGAGGCTTCTAGGCCCTCTCCATGTCCTTTCAACGGCCCTTCAAAGTCCTCGAGTCGACAGGTTGGCTGCTGGACTCTGTGTCCGGCATGCACCACCAAACAGCATGGGAGGACGTTGTGTACCCACACGAAGGTGTGGACGGGGTGGTCTCGGAGTGGCTGGCTCGGACCCACCCGGACCCGGAGCGCGTACGGACGGAATGGGCCACACAGGGTGTCGCTCTACTGCCTCTCGGCGGGCGATTCGCCGCAGTGCGCATGGCATCCGAGATCGTGCACGCCGCCGTCCGGTCCGAGGAGCAGGACCGCGTGGCGACCGAGCTCGGTGACTTACTGAGAGGGGGGATCATCTTCGACCGCCGGGTGGCGGGTGGCACGTACTACGCCCTGGTCGACGGGCGTGCAGATCTCACGTGGGCCCAAGACGGTGTCGTGACGTGCCTCGGTCACGGCACGTACTTGGGGGTGCCTCGCATCGACAGAAGGCAACCACCGGGGACGTACTGGGTCGTTCCGCCACGGCGCGGGGACGAGTTGTGCCCGTCGCGCTCGGTCCTCGGCCTGCTCGAGGCGGGTCGGACGCGATTGGCTGCGCAGAGCGAGATGCGTTCACATGACCAGGGGGAACTCATGACGGCTGTAGTTGTTCGGGGCCCGTGGGCCATGCGACTGGTGACGGACCGGCTGGCCGTGCGTCCCCCGTCCTACGCGAGCGTCGTTCTGGACGGTCCCTCGCAGACGGCTCGGTACCTGGACACCGACGGCAGGGTGATCGAGATGGGCAAGCACGGTACGTCGAGGACGACCGGTACTGCGTCCGTCTCCGGAGGTGGGGACGGACAGAATCCGCAGCCACAGACTCAGGACGACCACACCACCGACTACGAGTCGGACTGATCCGTGGCATCCACGGTTCTGATCGTCACCGCGCTGGAGGACGTCACCGCGGATCGCGTCGTCGACGTGCTCAACGAACGCGAAGTGCCTGTCGTGCGGGTCGACCCTGCAGATATCGGACCCGACCTGAGATTCGGATTCCGGCTGGGCGAGGGCGACTCTTCGTGGGATGGGCGACTACGCACGCCGAGTCGAGAGGTGAACGTGCGGGAGGTGGCGGCGGTCTACTACCGTCGCCCCACCCCGTACACCAATGCCTTCGAACATCTGCCCCGGCAGCAGCGGAACTTCGCCTCGGCCGAGGCGAGGCACGGGCTCGGTGGCGTTCTCAACGCCCTGCGTGGGGTCGTTCATGTGAACCATCCGCACGCGGTGTCCCGCGCGGACTTCAAGCCGGCGCAGCTGCAGCGGTTCGCCCTGCTGGGGTTGCAGGTCCCGCCCACATTGATCACCAATGAGGCGGATGCGGCCAGGAAGTTCGCCGCCGAGCACCGGCGGGTCGTCTACAAGACGTTCCGCGGGCTTCCTAGCGGCGACGACGGCCACACCGGCGCGATCTGGACCCAGCGGGTGGAGCCAGGGAGCTTCGACGAGACGCTGGCAGTGACCGCGCACCTGTTCCAAGCGGAGATTCCCAAGCGCTCGGACGTACGGGTCACCGTGGTCGGCCACCAGGTCTTCGCGCAGCGGATCATCGCGCCGGACGGGGCCCTGGACTGGCGTCGGGGCGACTGGGGCGAGCTCACACACTCCCCGATTGCCGTACCCGCCACCATCAAGGCCGCGCTGCACGCCTATCTGGAGTCCTTCGGCCTGGTTTTCGGCTGCTTCGACTTCGCGCTCACCGGGGACGGGGACGATCCCGAAGACTGGTGGGCCATCGAGTGCAATCCGAACGGGCAGTGGGGCTGGCTGCCGGACGCGGCGCACATTGCCGAGGCGTTCGCCGACACGCTGATCACGGACGATCCGAAGGAGATGGCAGCTCATGGCGATGCCCGCCGACCCTGAGAATGACGCGGTTCCCCTTCGCGTAGCCATGGTGAACGCTCTCGCTCAGAGCGATGTTCCGGTAGACCCGGCCTGGCGGGCGGCGGTGGAGGCGGTCCCGCGGCATCGCTTCTTGCCTGGGTTCTACCTGCCGACCGGTGAGCGCGACACGCAGGGACTGACGGCGTGGGAACCGGTCACCGCAGAGCTCGACTACGGGCGGTGGCTGGCGGCCGTGTACTCGGACACGACACTGATCACGCAGTTCGACGGAGTGGAGCCCGACTGGCAGGCGCCGGTCGGGCACCGCGGCGGTGCCCCCACCTCGTCATCCACGCTGCCGTCCCTGGTGGTGCGCATGTGGTCCGATGCCGACGTGGCCGAGGGTCACACCGTGCTGGAGATCGGGACCGGCACCGGCTACTCGACCGCGTTGGCCTGCGAGCGCCTCGAGTCCGGGGATGTCACCAGCGTCGAGGTTGACCCGCGCCGACTGGAGGCGGCGGCGAACGCGCTGTACGGCTGCGGCTATACCCCGACCCTGGCCGTGGCGGACGGACTGTACGGGTACTGGCCCGAGGCCCGCTTCGATCGAGTCGTCGCCGCCTGCTCCTTCCGTACGGTCCCCCCTGCCCTGCTCGCGCAGACCCGACCAGGCGGAAAAATCCTGCTCACCCTGTCGGGATGGCTCTACGGCTATGCGCGCGTGCTGCTCACCGTGACCGGGGACGGCACCGCGGAGGGGGCGTTGCTGCCCGGCACGGTCTCCTTCATGGCTGCCCGGACGCACGTCGCACCGGCGTTCGGTAATCCCGCTCACTGGGCTGCCGGGCTACCGGAACAGCCCAGAACGGCCGGACACGGTCCAGAGCGCCTCACGGCTGCCACGGAGGAAGCGTTCCATCTGAGGTTCCTTGCCCAATGCACTGTGCCGAACGCGCAAATGCTCACTGTCGGCGAGATCGTGTACCTGGTCGACGTGGTGAGCGGCTCTGCCGCCACCCTCACCCCCTTGGACGGAGAATGGCGCGTACGAGAGGGCGGCCCGGTGAGGTTGTGGGAACGCGTGGAGCGTGTCCTCGATGCCTTCGATGCCGCAGGCCGTCCTGGACCGGAGACGTTCACGCTGCGGGTACACGACGAGGGACAACGTCTGTGGCACTCAGACGTGCCTGGTCTTCTCCTGCCGACAGCCAATCCCCACTGAGCGCAGCCCGTCCTCGAAAACCGGCACTGCTCTCTGCACAACCATGCTCCGGTACAACGACAACCCGTTCGTCGCCTCTACTATCAACCGCTGGTTGGCCAGGACGTGCTCACGGCCGCCCGGTTCTTCTGAGGTTGGCGGTTCCGGGGCGAGTGTCAAGAGCGCCCTTCGGGCGTCGGCTGGCGCCGATTGCGCTTCGCTTCACTCTTGACACCCGCCCCTCCACCGCGGGGATTTTGCCGACCGGGCGGCCCGGAAGTGGGGCGGCGGGGTCGGTGGGTGGGGGTGCGGATCCGTGGCCGGGCGGCGGGTAGCGGGCTCGGGAAGCGGGGCACCCCGACATGCCCGGGCCCCTACTGCTCGGGGCCGTCCCGCTCTGAGCCCAGCCCCCTCTCGAACCGGTACTGCTCCACCAGTTCCTCCCAGTCCTCGGCCTCGCCCTCGCTCACGGCGACGGGGTGCTTCTCGTCCACGAGCGTGCGGACTCGTTCTGCCACCTGAGTGGCCTGGCCGCCGGACGTATACACGCCCAGGACCAGGGCGGTGGAGTCGTCATCGGCCCCGTCGCCGGTGAGCGTGAAGCTCCACGGGATCTCGCACGGTGGGGCGTGGTCGGGGTCCGGGCAGAGGAGGCGTTCGATGGGAGCCTGGAGTGCGAGGGCCTCCTTCGAGTTCGGGTATCCGTGGATCCGGATCTCGTACACGCCTGCTTCGTCTTCCGGTGACACACACCCTCCTGGTGCAGCTCAACGGGGACTGACCGTAGGAGACCACTCGTACTTGTGCACCCGGTTATCGCCGGCTCTCCGAGTCGGACGACTCCAACCGCAGCACGCGCAGCTCCGGAGCCTTCGGTCCCGCAGCGCCGCGCACCAGCAGAGTCAGGCCGGACCAGCCCGGCGGGATCCACAGGACATCCGCGTCGCCGCCCGAGAAGTCCGGGCGGTCGCCGAGCCAGACCCTGCCCACGCACTCCCCGCCCGCCCAGCCGGTCACCCGGATCTGGGTGCCGTCCGGGCGCAGCAGGAGGCCGTCGTGGGACGGGGGCAGGTCGACGTCCAGCCAGGCCTCCTCCCCCGGTGCGAGGGCCAGCGGCAGCTGGATCTCCTGGCCGGGTGTGGCTTGGGTGGCGAAGGTGGTCAGCAGGTCGTCGTCCTGCGCGGTGCACGTCCAGTCCGTCACCGGGTCCAAGGTGAGCAGTTCGGCGCGGAGGCCGCCGCCGCTGGGGTGGTGCGGGAGCGTGATCGAGATGCGGTGGGTGCCCTCGGGCAGCGGGATCAACGGGTTCTCTGCGTGGACGGTGTGCGGCTCGCCGTCGGAGACAGTGACCCCTACCGGCTCGACCACCCCCTTGAGGTGCAGGGCCGCCGCGGTGGACGTGCGGATCTCGCGGGTGTAGGTGACGGGGAGGCCGACGCGGGTGCTGCTCCAGCCGCCGAGCTCGCGCAGGGGAGCCGGGTCGCCCGCCCAGTGGCCGTGCACCGACCAGAGCGCCGACACGTCCGTCGTCTCCCGGACCGTCCACACCGAGCCGAGCCCGCGCAGCGCGCCGAGGCGGAGGGCGGGCAGGCGTGCGTCGTCGAAGTTCGCGTGGCCCCAGATCTCCACGACGGCCTCGACCTCGACGGAACCGGTCTCTTGGCGGACGTCGATCCGTCGGGTGGCCCCGAAGTCGGCGGTCGTGGGCCGTATCCGGCCGGCGACCGTCAGGTCGACGATGTCCGCCGCCCCGACGAGCAGCAGCGCATCGACGTCCGTGAGGTCGGTCGTGGTCCGGTAGGTGCCGCGTCCCCGGTACACGCCGAGCGACTCCAGCGTCGGCGGCAGCTCGTGCCGGCCGGCCGCCCGCTCGGGAGCGGTGGCCGCTCGGCGCCGGGCGCGCTGTACTGCGACGGGTGCCGATGCGGGCGGCCGTGGAGGTGCCGGTGTGTCGAGATGCACCGTGCCGTCGCGGTCCGTGGCGCGCAGGCGTACGGCGTCTGCCGGGGCCAGCGCTACGAGGGTCAGCCCCGCGGCCGTCTCCCGCTGCGGCGTTCCGGCCTGCGGCGCCGGCATCTCTACCCGGGTGTCACCGACGATGACGGTGACCGGCACCTCTGAGGAGAACACCAGCACGCCTTCCCCCGCCGCCACCAGGTCCGCGGACGCCAGAGTGAGGGTCCCCTCGTGGCCCCACGAGCTCAAGGGCACGTCCACCAGCATCAAGGGGCACGAGTCCGCCGCCACGGCCACCGGCACCCCGTTCACGACCGCCGTCCCCGTCCCAGCCTCCGCCCCCTGCCCCGCCCCGAGATGCGGTACGGCGAGGAGCAGGCCGCCTCCGTCGAGTCGCAGGGCCGACGGTGACGAGCTGGTCGGGAAGTCGGTGGTGATCGGCGTGGGCGGGGTGGTGGGGGTGGCGAGCGCCAGGTGCGGTCCCAGGGTGTCGATGACGCGGGCGAGGGTCTGGGCCTCGGCGTACTCGGGGCGTTCGGTGCCGGTGGAGGAGACGTAGCCGCCGAAGTCGTAGCCGTGGCTCATGAGGTTGCCCGGCCTGCCCCAGTTCCCCGCGGACGGGGTGTATCCGAAGTTCCAGCCGGAGGACTGGAGGTAGGGGGCGATCAGCGAGGCGCCGCTGGCCAGGAGGCGGCGCAGGGTGCGGTGGCGGCGGTTGGTCTCGGTGATCAGCAGGGGCAGGTCGCGCTCCGCCAGCAACTCGGCGTAGCGCCGCACTTCGGGTTCGATGTGCGGGGAGTCGTCGTCCGGGTAGAAGTTGCACGCCGGTACGACACCGGGGACGTCGCCGGTGGCGCCCTGGAGGTCGCCCTGTCCGGAGCAGGCGATGAGCGGCACGGTGATGCCGTGCCGGGCGGCCTGGTCGCGCAGGGCGGTGAGGTAGCCCGTGCGGTCCTCGCAGTCGAAGAAGTCCAGCTCGTTCTCCAACTGCACCATGATCACAGGGCCGTTCGCCGGGTACTGGCGTTCTGCGAGGAGTGGCAGGGCCTGGTCGAACCAGGCGGTGACATGGTCGAGGAAGCGCGGCTCGTGCTGGCGGACCCTCAGCTGGGGGTCGAGGCCCAGCCAGGCGGGCAGTGCGCCGCCGTCCCACTCGGAGCAGATGTAGGGGCCGGGCCGTGCGATGACGTACAGCCCCTCCTCCTGCGCGAGGTCGAGGAAGGCGGCGACGTCCCGCCGGCCCTCGAAGGACCAGCGGCCGGGGGCCGTCTCGTGGAAGTTCCACGGCAGGTAGACGTCGACGCAGGTGTAGCCGGAGGCCCGGACCTGGGCGAGCCGGGCGCGCCACTGTTCCCGGGGCAGACGGAAGTAGAACAGGGACGCACACAGCACGAGTTGCGGTCCGACCTCGAAGCGGATGCCGCGGGCGTCGAGCGCGATGCCCTGGCCGAGTGTGGTGGAGCGGTCGAGCGGGGTGGTGTGGCCGACTGTGGTGGTGTGGCCGGCTGTGGTGGGGTGACCGGCTGTGGTGGGGTGACCGGCTGTGGTGGGGTGGCTCACTTGACTCCCGCGCTTCCGCCGCTGATGTCCATTTCGTACAGGTACTTCTGGCCGAGGTAGTAGACGAGGATCATCGGCAGGGCGAGCAGGATCGAGCCGACCATCACCAGGTTCCAGGGCGGCGCCTGGCCCGCCTGCGAGGTGGCGGTGATGTACTGCACGCCCAGGGCGAGCGGCATCTTCGACTCGTCGTTGAGGTAGATCAGGGGGCCCATGAAGTCGCCCCAGGTGTGGGTGAGCGTGAAGATGCCGATGGCGATCAGGACGGGCCTGAGCATCGGGAACATGATCCGCCGGTAGATGCCGAAGAAGCCCAGGCCGTCCATCATGGCGGCCTCGTCGAGCTCGCTGGGCAGCCGGGAGACGAACTGCCGTACCAGGAAGACGTTGAAGGCGTTGGAGAAGAAGTTCGGCACGATCAGCGGCAGGAAGGTGTTCACCCAGCCCAGGTCCCGGAACAGGATGAACTGGGGGATCATCGTGATCTGTGTCGGGATCATCATGGTGGCGATGACGATGAGGAACATCGTGTTCTTGCCGGGCGCGCGCAGCCGGGCGAAGGCGTAGCCGACGAGGCCGCTGGAGAGGACCTGTCCCACCACCGAGAACAGCGAGATGAGCACCGAGTTGAGCAGGAAGGTGCCCACCGGCAGTTCGGTGCCGAACACCCGGGAGAAGTTGTCCCAGTGGAACTCGCGCGGGATGATCGTGAACGCGCCGTTGTTCACGGTGGCGTCGCCGGCCAGGGCGATCGAACCGACGAAGACCAGCGGGGTGGTCAGGATCGCCGCGACGATCAGCAGGGTGCCGTAGGTGAACGGGGTCGCGCGGAACGCCCGTACGGCGGGGGCCTGTTCCTTCGCGGGCCGGTCCTCGGGCCCGCGCTTGCGGACAGGGGTCGCCAGGGTCGCCATCACTTCACCTCGGTCTCGTAGAACACCCAGCGCCGGGTGGTGCGGAAGGCGATCACCGTGAACACCAGGATCACCAGGAACAGCAGCCAGGAGATCGCCGAGGCGTAGCCCATGCGGTAGTAGCTGAACGCCTGGTCGAACAGGAGCGGCACCATCGTCTGGGCCGCGTCGTAGCCGGCGGGGTTCTTGCCCTTGGGGATGAGGATGTAGACCTGCGAGAAGATCTGGAACGCGTTGATCAGGCCCATGATCAGGTTGAAGAAGATGATGGGCGTCAGGTGCGGCAGCGTGATGCTCCAGAACTGCCGCGTCGCGCTCGCGCCGTCGACCTCGGCCGCCTCGTACAGCTCACGCGGGATGCCCTTCATCGCGGCGAGCAGCAGCACGGTCGCGGCACCCGCGCCCCAGGCCGACATCAGGATGAGGGCGGGCTTGACCCAGGGGCCGTCGAGCAGCCAGTCGGGGCCGGAGAGTCCGAACAGGCCGAGGAAGTCGTTGATCGGGCCGTTCGGCGCGAGCACCATCCGGAAGATCATCGCCGTGGCGACCAGGGGGATCAGGGTCGGCAGGTAGATCAGGGTGCGGAACAGCTTGCGGGCCCTGACCTGCTTGTTGAGCAGGTTCGCCAGCCAGAGCCCGAGCACCAGGCCCAGCGGGACGGAGATCGCCGCGTAGTAGAAGGTGTTCCACAGCGCCTTCCAGAACGCCGGGTCGTCGGTGAGGATTTTGACGTAGTTCTGGAAGCCGACCCACTTGGGCGGAGTGAAGGAGTCCCAGTCGGTCAGGGAGTAGTAGACCGACGCGATCATCGGCCCGAGCAGGAAGACCAGGAAGCCGATCACCCACGGCGAGATGAAGAGGTAGAAGGAGAGCGCCTCACGGCGTCGGCGCTTGGAGAGCTTGGGTTTTCTGGGTGAGGGGGGCTTCTCCGCGGCCGTGGGGACGGCCTCCGGGTCAGCCTCGGTGTCCGCCTTCGGGGCGGTCGGGGTTGCCACGGCCGGTCATGCCCCGGACTTGATGAGGGACTCGAGGTCCTTCTGCACGGCCGTCAGCGCCTTCTTGGCGCTGCGCTCCTTGCCGAGCCAGAAGTCGGCGAGGCCCTTCGAGAACACGTCCTGCATCTCGTTCCACTCGGGGATGAACGGCGCCCGGAAGACGAACGCGCTCGACTCGGCGAAGACGCCCATGTCGACGTCCGTCTTCATCCACGACGGCTTGAGGAAGGCCTGGCTCTTCTGCACCTCCAGGCTGGCCGGCACGTCCTGGCCGGAGGCGATGATCTCGGTCTGCGCCGCGGGGGAGGTGAAGAAGTCGATCGCCTTGAAGGCTTTGTCGCGCTGCTTGGAGGTGCGGGAGATCGCAAGTCCGCTGCCGAACGCCGACACGGCCTGCTTCTTGCCGCGCCACATCGGCGCGATGTCCCAGCCGAACTTCACCTTCGTCAGGCCCGACATGACCCAGAAGCCGTTGGCGTGGGTGGCGACCTTCTGGTTGGGGAACGCCTGGTCGCCGCCGATGTCGGGGCCCATGTCGGCGTAGTCCGCCTTGCTCGGCACCACCTTGTGCTTGAAGACCAGGTCGCCCGCCCACTGGAGCGCCTCGACCACCTCGTCGCTGTCGACCGCGGGCCGGCCCTGGGCGTCGATGATGGTGCCGCCGTTCTGGTAGGCGAGACTCCACCACTGCGGGAACCATTCGGCGCCGCTGTATCCCCACACCTTGCCGGGGACGGTCAGCTCCTTGAACGCGTCGAGGGCGTCGTCCCAGGTCCAGTCCGCCGTGGGGGCCTTGATGCCCTTCTTGTCGAACATGTCCTTGTTGTAGAACACGGTGACCGCACCGGAACGGTCCGGGATCGCATACAGCTTGTCCTGGTACGTGTACAGCGAGCCGACCGGGCCGAACCGCTGCTCGGGGTCGAGCTTCGCCTTCTTGGCGAGGTCGTCGAGGGGCAGTAGCTGGCCCTTGCTGGAGTACGTGTTGACGCTCTCGGCGACCTGCATGATGTCCGGCCCGGTGCCGCCGGCGATCATGGTCTGCACCTTCTGCGCGTAGGAGTCGTTCGGGACCAGCTGCAGCTTGACCTTCAGGTCCGGGTGCTTCTTGACCAGCAGGTCGATGCGGGCCTGATACGTCTTGCGGTCCGGGTCGCCGCCCCACACCGTCATCACCAGCGGGGCGTCGGCCGCACCGGCGCCGGACCCGCACGCCGTCAGCGTGATGACCCCCGCCGCGACTCCCAGCCCCAGAAAACCCCGACGAGAAAACCGCGCGCTGTCAAGCGTCATGGCACTGCCCTTCCTTGAGACATGCACACGCCTTGAGGTCGCCCGGATGATCAGGCCGGACTTCGAATGGCGGTTAAAATAACCATCGTTTTAAGTCAGCGACAAGACCTTGTTTCGTGTGGGTTCAGTTGTGACCTGGAGCTCGAGGCAGCACAAAAGCGGGCATCGGCGAGGTTGTCGCAGGTGGACCGGCGGAGCGCGGAACGGCCGGTTCCTTGCGGGTGGTTCCTCCGGCTGCGGCTTCCATACGCGCCCGACGGCCACCCCTCGCGTGACGAGGGGTGGCCGTCGGGCGCGTCTTGCGGAACCTACGACGCCGGCGTCAGGTCCGCTCGGCCGAACAGGAGGGCGTATCCGGTGGGGAGTTGGGCCAGGATGCGGGTGACCAGGTCGTCGCCGATGAGGGGCGGCAGTGCGCCCAGGACCGAGCTGACGTCCCAGCGGGCCGTGGCGGGTGTCGCCCCGGGGGTGCGTGAGGCGACCTCGTCGACGAACCGTGCGGCCGTGAGGCGCTGCGTGGCCGGGATCTGGGAGGCGATCAGCCTGGCGGCCTCCGTGGGCAGGGCGCGGGCCAGGTCGACCCGTTCGTCGCCGGTGACGTGGGTGCCGAGGGCGGCCAGGACCGTACGGGTGACCTGCTCCGCCTTCGACCGGGTGGGGTACAGGCCCGACTCGCGGACCGCTTCGACCAGTCGAGACCAGCCGTCGTCGACGGCGGCTTGAGGGGCGTCTCGTCCCGTCGTCACACGGGGCACCGTCGTCGTGCTCATGTGCGGGGTTTTCCTCCAGGTATGCGTAGGGAGTGCGCGCGGGGGTGTCGCGCCGCCGGGAGCTCGTACCGGCGGCGCGACGGACCTGTGAGCGGGTGCGGCGAGGTCAGCTGCCGATCTGCCTGGGTGCGTCGCCGCCCGTGATCTGGATGCGGCGCGGCTTGGCCTGCTCGGCCACCGGGATGCGCAGGGTCAGGACGCCGGCCTGGTAGGAGGCGTCGATGCGCTCCGTGTCGAGTGTGTCGCCGAGGAACAGCTGGCGCGTGAAGGTGCCGGTGGGGCGCTCGGCGACGAGCGGTTCCGCGCCCTCAGGGGCGGGGGAAGTGCGCTCGGCTCGGACGTTCAGGACGTTGCGCTCGACGTCCAGCTCGATCGTCTCGGGGTCGATGCCGGGGAGGTCGAAGTGGACGAAGAAGTCGTCCCCGGAGCGGTAGGCGTCCATCGCCATCGCCGTGGGGCGGGTGGTGGCGGGGCCGAAGACCTGCTGGGTGAGCCGGTCGAGTTCACGGAAGGGGTCCGTGCGCATGAGCATCACTGGTCACTCCTCTCTTCAGGTGCAGTGGGTGCGATGCCCTACGGGTTCTGCGTCTTCTTATATAGCTCGGAGGAGGAAACTTGACAAGCCCAGACTCAGGTTCGGGTTTCCATGGCGTGCGGGCTAGCCTCGGGATCTTGAGCAGGGCGTAGGACGCAGGAGGCAGGTATGGCGAAGGTTCCCAGTGCGGTGATCGCCGCGAGCGGGCTCGTGGGCGGGTACGGCGTGGCCCGCTGGACCCGGCAGCGGCCGCTCGGCGGGGTCGTGCTGGCCGCGGCCGGTGCGGCGGCGGCGCGGCAGTGGCGGCAGCAGGCCGGCGGGGTGGCCGCGGGGGCGTTGTCGGCCGCGTATGTCGCCGCCTTCGCGGGGTCTCATCCGCTGGCGAAGAAGGTGGGGGCCTGGCCTGCCGTGTTCGGTGTGGCGGGGGCCGTGGGGCTGGCGTCGTGGGCGGTCGCGGACCGGCGCGGCTGACCGGCCGACCGGCTTACCGGGGGTGGACCGGTCCGGCCGGTGTGGTGGCGTCATCGGATGATCGGGGCCGTGCCGGTCGCGGCGATGGACAGGTCCCACAGCCGTGCGGCTGCATCGGGGTCGATGGCGTAGGCGCGGACGCCGCCGTCGTCCATGGACGCTTCGGGGGCGGAGATGCCGGCGATGTCGCAGTCCTCCAGGTAGAGGCCGCCGCAGTCGGCGAGGAGAGGGGAGGTGGCGGCCCACAGGCCGGTGGCGGCGCCCTGGGAGGGGGTCTTGAAGTCGGTGGCGATCACGTTGCCGTGCTCGTCGACCCAGCCGCGGTCGATCTGTTCTTGGAGTGCCATTTCCCGCTGCAGCCCGGTGATGATCTTGCCTGGATGAAGTGAGAAGGCCCGGACGCCGTCGCCGCGCCCGAGCGTGTCGAGGTGTACGGCGAAGAGGGCGTTGGCGGTCTTGGCCTGGCCGTAGGCCAGCCACTTGTCGTAGCCGGTGCGGAAGTGCGGATCGTGCCAGCGGATGTCGGTCAGGGTGTGGCCGGCGGAGCTGTTGACCACGACGCGTGCACCGTCGGCGGCTGCCAGGAGCGGGTAGAGCTCGCAGACGAGGGCGAAGTGACCGAAGTGGTTGGCGGCGAGCTGGCCCTCCCAGCCGGGTCCCACGCGCCGTTCGGGAGTGGCCATGACTCCGGCGACGGCCATGAGCAGATCGAGCCTGGCCAGGGAGTCGCGGATGTGTGCGGCGGCGGCCCGGAGGCCGGCGAGGTCGGTCAGGTCCATGGGGATGACCTCGCAGCCCTTCACATCCGCGAGTGCGGTCCGCGCGATGTCAGGCCGGCGCGCCGGAACGATGACGCGGGCTCCGGCGGCCGCGAGGGTACAGGTGGTTTCCAGGCCGAGCCCGGAGTAGCCCCCGGTCACCACGGCGTTCGTGCCGGACAGGTCCAGGCCCGCGGTGACGTCCTGGGCAGTGCTGGTGGCGGAGAAGGGCGAGCCGAGCGGCTGTTGATCAATGCTGGTCATGCCGTCGAAGCTACGATCTGGAGCGAGGTCTAGATCAAGTCCTAGACTGCGACGCATGGCCGGCACCGAGACTCCTGCACCGCCACTGAGCATCGGCGACGTGGCCGAGCAGACCGGACTCAGCGTCCACGCGCTGCGCTTCTACGAGCGCGAGGGACTGCTCGTCGGACCGGTCCGGCGAACCTCTGGAGGCCGGCGACGGTACAGCGCGTTCGACGTCGACTGGCTGCTGATCTGCGTCAAGCTACGGGAATCCGGGATGCCGCTGGCCGACCTCAAGCAGTTCGCCGAGCTGGTGCGGCACGGTCCGGGAAACGAGGCGGAACGCCTGCAGCTTCTCGAAGCCCACCGGCGGCGGGTCGACGCACAGATCCAGGCACTGGAGGAGTGCCGGTCCGTCATCGCCTGGAAGGTCGGCGTCTACGCCGACCACCTCGCCCGCGGCAAGGCCGAAGGGCTCTGGGACCCCACGACCTGAAACTCACCGGCAGCGTCAGCAACCTTCTGCCCCGCGACAACCAGCCCCAGCCGACCGTCGGCCGGCCGGCTCGCCCCGGCCGACCGATTCGCCTCGGCCGACGCAGCGAACCGCAGTCAGCCGGCAAGCGACCGACGCGGCGGTTCGACACAGCAAAGAACCCGGCCCTGAATCACAGGGCCGGGTTCTCGTCGGAGCGCCGGGCAGGCCTTGCACCTGCATTTCCCCACAGGAAGTGGGGCGTCTTTCCTTGGACCACCAACGCATCGTCCGGCTGCCGGAGTTCCGGCGACTGGACGCAGATCAACTATAGCGCAGTTTCTGCTGCCTCCTCACCGTCCGGCCTTCCCCTCACCGTCCCCCGGCGGTACGCGACTTGAGGCGCTGAGCTACGACGCCGTGACACGACGGATCAGCCGCCGCAGCGCGCTGAAGGCAACGGGCATCGGTCTGGGCGCCGGTTTGGGTGCGACCGCGCTCGCCACCCCGGCAGCCGAAGCGGTCCGGCCACGGCTGGCCGTCATGTCCCTTGTGGTGCATGGGAGTTGAAGCAAGGGTGTGATCCGACTGTGAACTCCTGATCCATGGAGGAACATCCGTGCCGTCCACCACCCCACCCATCCCGCGCGTCATACGACGGCGCGGGAGACTGGCCGTCGGAGCACTGGCCACCGCGCTGTTCGGGCAGTTGATCAGCGGAACCGCGGTCGCCGCGCCCTCGGCCGAGGACACGGTCGTGTCCCCCACCCCCGGCTTACCCGGCCGCATAGCCTGGGCGCCCTGTGAGTCGCCGAACGGCGGCGGCCAGGGTGCCTTCGAGTGCGCCACCGTCACGGTGCCCGTGGACTGGAAGCGGCCGAAGGAGGCCACCCTCGACCTGGCCCTCGCCCGGCACAGGGCCACCGACCCCGCCCGCAGGATCGGTTCGCTGCTGGTCAATCCGGGTGGGCCGGGCGGCTCGGGCGTGGACTTCGCGTTCAGCGCCCCCAGCAGCTTCTCCCCCGAGCTGCTCGCACGGTTCGACGTCGTGGGGTTCGATCCGCGCGGTGTCGCCCGCAGCACCCCTGTGGTGTGCGACGAGGACCGGGTGATGGCCCAGAACGCGTTGCTCTACCCGGACAGCGCCGCCTCCTTCGCCGCCCTCCGCAAGGCCAACCGCGCGCTCGGCGAGAGCTGCCGCGACCTGTCGGGCCCGCTCGCCGACCACATGGACACCGGGAGCGTCGTCCGCGACATGGAGGCGATCCGCGCCGGTCTCGGCGAGCGGCGGATCAGCTACTACGGCGTCTCCTACGGCACGGCGATCGGCCAGCAGTACGCCGAGCGCTACCCGAAGCGCATCCGCGCGATGACGCTCGACTCCAACATGGACCACAGCCTGGGTCCGTGGGCGTTCCAGAAGACCGAGGCCGTCGGAGTGGAGGAGTCGTACGGCCAGTTCGCCGACTGGTGCGCCCGTACCGCGTCCTGCGCGCTGCACGGCCGGGACGCCCGGGCCGTGTTCGCCTCGCTCTACCAGCGTGCGGAGGCCGGTGAACTGGTGGTGCCGGGTGACCCGCCGCAGACCGTCACGCCCCAGGACCTCCAGTCCGCGGCCCTGGGCAACATGTACGACCCGGCCGCCTGGTTCGGGTTCGCTCAGGTCCTCGCCGACCTGGACGCCGGTGCCCCCGGGGCGACGGCGCGGTTCGCGCGGACGTACGGGGAGCCGGTGGAGTACCCGTTCAACTCGGTGATGTGCCAGGACTACGACTTCGGTGTGTCCTCGTACCGCTCCCTGGCCCGTTTCGAGCGTGAACTGGGCCGGCTCGCGCCCGTGACCCGGCTCAGCCCGCTCGGCTGGACCGTCCAGAACGCCTGCCAGGACTGGCCGTCCGAGGTGCGCAACCCGCAGCGCCGACTGGACGTCGAGGGAACCGGGCCGATCCTGATGACCAACAGCCGGTTCGACCCGGCCACGCCGCACTCCTGGGGCGCCAACGCGGCCCGGCAGATCGGGCGGGAGGCCGTGTTCCTCACGTACGACGGCGTGGGCCACGGCGACTACTGGCTTAGCCCGTGTGCGCGGGACGCCATCGACACCTACCTCGTGACCCTGAAGACGCCGCGCAAGGGCACGCACTGTCCTGCGGTGTGGCCGGCCGGGCCCTCCGCGCAGCGGCAGTCGCCGTCCGGTGGCCTGGTCAACCCGCTGCCGGAGCTGCTGGGCACGAGGACGTACGGGCGGGCCGGGTGAGGCGGACCGGCCCGGCACGGACGTGAAACGCGGGCGGGACCGGCCACGGTCATGATGAACCGGAGCCGGTCCCGCCGGATGCTGTCAGACCTTCGTCTTCTCCTGCGCCGCCGTCAGCGGTGTGGCGATGTCCTCCAGCGAGCGGCGTTCCGCCTTCACCGCGAGGAGGGCTGCCACCAGGCCGGCCAGGCACATCAGCGTCGCGCCGATCGAGAAGGCGAGCACCGTGTCGCCGACGACACCGGATTCCGTGAGCTTGGCGAACAGCAGCGGGCCGCTGATGCCGCCGGCCGCGGTGCCGATGGCGTAGAAGAACGCGATCGACATGGCGCGGGTCTCCATGGGGAAGACCTCGGAGACCGTCAGGTAGGCGCTGGAGGCGCCGGCCGAGGCGAAGAACAGCACCGCGCACCAGCAGGCCGTCATCGTGGTCGCGCTCAGGGAGCCCCGGTCGAAGAGCCAGGCCGTGCCGAAGAGGAGCAGGCCGGACAGGATGTACGTGCCGGAGATCATGATGCGTCGGCCGACGGTGTCGAAGAGCTTGCCGAGGAGCAGCGGGCCGACGAAGTTGCCGATGGCGATGACCGCGAAGTAGTAGCCGGTGTTGCCGCTCGGGACGTCGAAGAACGTCGTCAGGATCGCGCCGAAGCCGAAGGTGATCGCGTTGTAGAGGAAGGCCTGGCCGATGAAGAGGGAGAAGCCGAGGATGGCGCGGCGGCGGTAGTCGGAGAAGACCGTGCGGCCGATCTCCAGGAAGGAGACGCTGCGGCGCTGGTGGATGGTGATCTCGCCCTCGGCGCGGGGCAGCGGCTCGCCCCGCTCCTCCTCGATCTTGTTTTCGATGGAGGTGACGATGCGTTCCGCTTCGTCGTCGCGGCCGTGGATCAGCAGCCAGCGCGGGCTTTCGGGGACGTGCCGGCGGACGAGGAGGATCACCAGGGCGAGGACCGCTCCGAGTGCGAAGGTGAGCCGCCAGCCGACGTTCGCCGCGAAGATGTCCGTGTCCAGGGCGACGATCGACAGCAGCGAGCCGAAGACCGCGCCCAGCCAGAAGCTGCCGTTGATCATGAGGTCGGTGCGGCCGCGGTACTCCTTGGGGATCAGTTCGTCGATCG
The DNA here is from genome assembly GCF_040647715.1 of Streptomyces tibetensis. Lineage (GTDB taxonomy): Bacteria > Actinomycetota > Actinomycetes > Streptomycetales > Streptomycetaceae > Streptomyces > Streptomyces tibetensis_A. The sequence continues at coordinate 871,633 of NZ_JBEZCR010000001.1, forward strand.
CGGAGTTGATGGCCGCGTACTCGCCGCCGATGCCGAAGCCGGTGAGGAACCGGAAGAGGAAGAACCACCAGGTGTCGAAGGAGATCGCGGTGAGGGCCGTGGCGGCCAGGTAGACCGCCAGGGTGATCATGAAGAGCTTTTTACGCCCCCATTTGTCGGTCAGCCGGCCCCAGAACAGCGCGCCCAGGCAGGCGCCCGCCACGTACAGCGCGGCCGCCATGCCGGTGACCTCGCCGGAGGTGATGGGCAGGCCGCTGCCGGGCTCCGACAGGCGGCTGGCGATGTTGCCCACGACGGTGACTTCGAGTCCGTCGAGAATCCACACAGTGCCGAGACCGATGACGATCGTCCAGTGCCAGCGTGACCACGGGAGGCGGTCGAGGCGGGCTGGGATGTCGGTGGTCACAGTGTGGCCGGTGTCGGCCTGGGCGGTGGTCATGGGCCCCCTCCTCTTCGAGTGGAACTCGGATCGTGTGCCCTGACCGGCGTTTCTTACGCCCGCCTTATGCCCCCAGCGCGTGCGACACCGTGTAGATCAGCAGACCGGCCAGGGAGCCGACGACCGTGCCGTTGATGCGGATGAACTGCAGGTCGCGGCCGATGTTCGCCTCGATCTTCTTCGTGGTGTGCTCGGCGTCCCAGCTCGCCACGGTGTCGGTGATCAGGGAGGTGATCTCCTTGCGGTAGGCGGTGACGACGTAGACGGCCGCGTCCTCCACCCACTGGTCGACCTTGTCCTGCACCTTGCGCTCGCCCGCCATCCGCGAACCCAGCGACAGCAGGGACGCCCTGACGCGCAGCCGCAGCTCGCTGCGCTCGTCCTCGGCGGCCGAGACGATCATGGACCGTACGGCCGTCCAGGCGCTGGCGATGAGGTCCTGGACCTCGCCGCGGCCCAGCACCTCGCCCTTGAGCCGTTCGACGCGGGCGCGGGTGTCGGTGTCGGACTGGAGGTCGCCCGCGAAGTCCGTGAGGAAGCGGTCCAGGGCGCTGCGGGCCGGGTGGCCGGGCATGTCGCGCATCTCGGTGGCGAAGCGCAGCAGTTCCCGGTAGACGCGCTCGCCGACCTTCCGGTCGACGAACTTCGGTGTCCAGCCGGGGGCTCCGCCCTCCACGGCGTCCATGACCTCGTCGCGGTGCAGCACCAGCCAGTCGTGCGCACGGGTGACGACGAGGTCGACGACCCGTTTGTGGCCGCCGTCGGCGACGACCTTCTCCAGCATCTTGCCGATGCCGGGGCCGATCTCCTGGGCGCCCGCGCGGCGGGTGATGGCCTCGCCGACGACTGCCTGGACGTCGGAGTCGCGCAGGACCGTCAGGGCGCCGCGCAGGGCGGTGGACAGCTCGGCGGTGACCCGGTCGGCGTGTTCGGGGACGGCGAGCCAGGCGCCGAGGCGGCTGCCGATGCCGACGGCGCGCAGCCGCTGCCGTACGACGTCCTCGGAGAGGAAGTTCTCGCCGACGAACTCGCCCAGGGAGACGCCCAGCTGGTCCTTCTTGGTGGGGATGATCGCGGTGTGCGGGATGGGGATGCCGAGGGGGTGGCGGAAGAGGGCGGTGACGGCGAACCAGTCCGCGAGCGCGCCGACCATGCCCGCCTCGGAGGCGGCGGCGACATAGGCCGCCCAGGCCCCGGCGCCGGAGTTGTGCGCCCAGGTGGACAGGACGTAGACCAGCGCCACGAACACCAGGAGCCCGGCGGCGGTGAGCTTCATACGGCGTACGCCGCGCTGTTTCTCCTCGTCCGCAGGGCTGAAGGTCGTCATCGCACGGTTCACCGGGGCGCCGGGGCGGGCATGCTGCCCTCCGACACCGGCACCCTTTTCTGCTGCTTTCGTCCGTTCCATCCGCTCCACCCGCTCGGTGATCCCGCACACATTGTCCCTTCCTGACCGACTCCTGGAACGGAACAGGAGTTCCCGGCGTCTGTCGGGAGGGGGTAATTGCCACGGGGTGCTGTGAGCTCCCCCCGGCCCATGCCGCATCATGGGCACATCAGATCGGAGCCTTGGGCTCCCATCGCCCGAGGAGAACTGAACAGCATGACCCGAGGACGTGGCTACGCCCTCCTGGCCCTGGTCGTCGCAGCGATCGTGGGCCTTTCCACCGCCATATACGTCGGCGTGGCGTCCGACGACGGCCTGCGCATCCGCAACGCCCGCGGGGACGGCCGTGCCCCCCACAACTCCGCCGCCCCCGCCTCCACCGGCACCTGGGTCGGCACCTGGTCCGCGTCCCCCTCCGCAGCCGAACCGGGCACGGAGACCACGGGCATGGCGGACCGTTCGGTACGCAACGTCGTCCACACCAGCGTCGGCGGTACGAGTGCCCGCGTGACGCTGTCCAATCTCTACGGCCAGTCCCCGCTGAGCATCACGCGGGCCACGGTCGCCGTCTCCGCGGGCAGCGGCACGCCGGCCGCACTCGCCGACACCATGCGGCAGCTGACCTTCGGCGGCGGCCCCACGGTCGTCATCCCGCCCGGCCGACAGGTCATGAGCGACGCGGTACGGGTCGTCGTCCCGCACGACTCCGACGTCCTGATCACCACCTACACGCCCACCAGCTCCGGCCCGGTGACCTACCACCGGCACGCCCGGCAGGTCTCCTACGTCGCCCAGGGCGACCACGCGCAGGACACCACGGGCACGCCGTACACCGAGCGGATCGGCTCCTGGCGGTACCTCACGGCGCTGGACGTGCTGAGCAACGAGTCCGACGGCACGGTCGTCGTCCTCGGCGACTCCCTCACGGACGGCATCACCTCCACGCCGGACACCAACAGCCGCTGGACCGACGTGCTGTCCGACCGGCTGCGCTCCGAGATCGCCTCCGGCCGGGACCTGCCCCGCTACAGCGTCGTCAACCAGGGCATCAGCGGCAACCAGGTCCTCGCCGACGGCCTGGGCCGCCCCGCGGACAACCCCAGCGGCCTGAACCGCTTCCAGCGGGACGTCCTGGAGCGGACGAACGTCAAGGTCGTCGTCATCGACCTCGGCGTCAACGACATCCTGCGCAACCCGCGCCTGGCCGACCCGAACGCGATCCTCACCGGGCTGCGGACGCTGGTGGGACAGGCCCACGCGCGCGGTGTGAAGGTCGTCGGGGCGACGCTCATGCCCTTCCAGGGGCACCGCGGGTACACCGAGGCGCGTGAGCAGGTCCGCCAGACGATCAACGCGCAGATCCGCGCCGGGCGGGTGTACGACGCCGTGGCCGACTTCGACCAGGCGCTGCGCGACCCGTACAACCCGCGGCGGCTGCGGCCCGAGTACGACTCGGGCGACCACCTGCACCCCAGCGACGCGGGGTACGCGCGGATGGCGGAGTCCTTCGACCTGTCGACGCTGAAGGGGTCGGCTCCGGCGGAGCTGTAAACCGCCCCGCACCGTCTCGCCCCGTGCCCGTCGCCCGACCACAGGCGGCGGGCACACCACGAGCAGCGCTCACGCACCCACCGGCGGCGGCCATCCGGCCGCAGGGCTCAGTGGCGCCGTGACGGCGCCGCCGGGGCTCAGTGGCCGCCGTGGCGGTGTCGGCGAGGCGGCTCGTCCAGCTCCCGCCGCCCCGCCCCGCGCTCCAGCTTCTCCTGGCGGCGTTCCTCGCGGATCCGCAGCTTCTCCGCCCGGGTCAGCTTTCGCTGGACCCCGACGCCGCCCCACAGCGCGAACCCGGTCACGACCACCCTCGGTGCGCCCGGCTCGCCCGGCACGCCCTCCTCGCGGTGGTCGAAGCCGCCCATCACACCGATGCCGCGGACGACGACCTCGACGCCGGGCGGCACGATCACATCCACCCCGCCCATGATCGCGAACGCGTTGATCTCGACCTCGCGGTCCGCGAACTGCGCCTCACGCAGGTCGATCTCCCCGCCGCCCCAGAAGGCGAGACAGGTGAACCGCCGGGGCATCGTCCAGCGCCCCTTGCGCTGGAAACCGGACATGACGGCGACGGCCCAGGTGGAGGACCCCTCGCCGCCGACGATCCGCCCGGACCAGTCCGCCCCGGCGGCCGGTTCCTTCGACAGGGACACCGACGGCACCGCGACGCCCGCGGCCGGCAGGTCCCGGGTGATCGGCGCCAACTCACCGTAGGTGCGCGCCTTGTACGTCGCGTCCAGCCGCTCCTCGAACTCCTCCATGTCGAGGCGGCCCTCCGCGAGGGCGTCCCGCAGGATCTCGGCGACCTGTTCACGGTCGGCGTCGGAGGCGCGGAGGTCCGGGACGGCGTCGTCGGTCATACACAGCAGACTACGAGTCCACCCCGCCGAGGGCTATGAGATCGCCCGCTCGGACTGCTCCGCGTACATCTTCGCGATCACCGCCTCGATGTCCGGCTCCCGCACCGACAGGTCCACCAGCGGGTACTCGGCGGCGATCCGCGCCACCAGCGGCGCCGCCGACTCCCCCGCCGGGAACGCCAGCCACTGCCGCGGACCGTCCACCCGCACGACCCGCGCGGGCGCCGGCGCCTCGATCGGCGGCAGTTCCCGCTCCAGGTCCACCACCAGGACCCGCTCGCTCTCCCCCGCCTCGTGCAACCCGGCGAGCGGACCGTCGTACATCAGGCGCCCGTGGTCGATGACCATCACCCGCCTGCACAACTGCTCGATGTCCTGCAGGTCGTGGGTGGTCAGCAGCACCGTCGTACCGCGCTCGGCGTTCACCTCCCGCAGGAACTCCCGCACCTTCGACTTGGAGACGACGTCGAGCCCGATGGTCGGCTCGTCGAGGTACAGCACCTCCGGGTCGTGCAGCAGCGCCGCCGCGATGTCGCCGCGCATCCGCTGGCCGAGGGAGAGTTGCCGCACCGGCACGTCCAGCAGGTCGCCCAGCTCCAGGAGTTCGACCAGGCGGTCGAGGTTCGCCCGGTAACGGGCGTCCGGGATCCGGTACATGCGGTGCATCAGCCGGTAGGAGTCCAGCAGCGGCAGGTCCCACCACAGCGTCGTACGCTGCCCGAACACCACGCCGATACGGTGCGCGAGGCGCGTCCGCTCCCGGGAGGGGTCGATGCCCGCCACCCGCAGCCGGCCCGCGCTGGGCGTGAGGATGCCGGTCAGCATCTTGATCGTGGTGGACTTGCCGGCGCCGTTCGGGCCGATGTAGCCGACCATCTCGCCGCGTTCCACACGGAAGGAGAGCGAGTCGACGGCCCGCACCTGCCGCCGCTCCCGCTTCATGAAGCCGGTCTTCTTGCGCACCTCGAAGACCTTCTCGACACCGTCGAGTTCGATGAACCCGCCTTCCGGTCCGCCTCCCCGGCTGGACCCGCTTTCCGACCCGGTCAACTCAACTCCCTGTACTCCGGTACGAACGAAGCCCCGTCCGCCACGCCAGCCCGGCCAGCGCACAGCACGCCACCGCCACCACCGGCGAGGCGAACGCCGCCCAGCCGGGCAGCCCGACCGGGTACGGCCGCCCCAGCACGTAGGCGGCGGGCACCCAGTTGACGAAGGCCAGCGGCAGCATGAAGGTCACACCCCGCACCAGGTCCTTGCCGAACACCGACGGCGGGTACTGCAACAGCGTCGTCCCGCCGTAGGTGAAGGCGTTCTGCACCTCGGCGGCGTCCTGCGCATAGATCTGGAACGCCGCGCCCGCCACGAACACCGCCGAGAAGATCGCCGCGCCGCTGACCACCATCACCGGCACCAGCAGCACCTTCGCCGCGCTCCAGTCGACGTCCACCGACACCAGCGCCCAGCCCAGCACCACCGTGCCCTGAGTGATCCGGCCCAACCGGCGCAGCGCGAACCGGTCGGCGCCGACCTGGGCCAGCACCGGCACCGGACGCACCAGCAGCGTGTCGAACGAACCGTCGCGCATCCGGGCGCCCAGGACGTCCATCGAGCCGAGCACCAGATCGGCGATCCCGAACGACGTCGCCGACAGCCCGTAGAGGAAGGCCACCTCGGGCAGTGACCAGCCGCCCAGCGAGTCGACCTGCGAGAACATCAGCAGGATCCCCACGAAGTCCAGGCCGGTCACCGCCAGGTTGCCGAACACCGTGACGACGAAGGAGGCCCGGTAGGCCATGCTGGAGCGCACCCACATCCCGGCGATCAGCCGGTAGGCCCGCAGCCCCTCCAACAGGACACCGCGCTCAGCCACCCTGCACCACCACCCGGCGCGTCGCGGCCCCCTGCAGCAGCCGCCCCGCCGCCAGCAGCGCCACCGCCCACGCCGCCTGGAAGGCGAACGCCCGCAGCGGGTCCGTCTCCCCCATCAGCACGTCCGCCGGCATCTGGATCTGCGCCGCCCACGGCAGCACCCGCACCACCTCGCCGAACACACCCGGGAAGGCGTTCAGCGGCAGCACCATGCCCGAGAAGAAGATCCCCGTGATCACCAGCACCTGGTTGACGCCCATGCCGTCGAGCAACCAGAACACGCTCAGCGCCGCCAGATAGCGGATCGCGAAGCTCACGACCGCCGCCAGCAGCAGCGTGACCGCGAAGGCCGCCCAGGGGGTGACCGACGTCGGCAGCGCCATCGGGAAGAACAGCGCACCGAACACGAACGGAAACACCCCCCGCCCCAGCATCTGGAACAACGCCCGCCCCATGTCCCCCGCCAGCCACCACAGTTGACGATCGGCCGGTCGGTACAGGTCGACGGCGATCTCACCGGTGCGGATGCGGTCCATCAGGTCCTTCTCGGCCCCGCCGCCCTGGATCGCCAGCGTCGCGTAGAGGCACTGACCCAGCCAGACGTAGGTCACGGCCTGCGCCTGGTCGTACCCCCCGAGATGCGGCTTCTCGTCCCACAGCGCCAGATAGGTGTAGACGAGGATGACGCCGAAGACCGTGTTGGTGAACACCCCGGCCACCGTGGCCGCCCGATACGTCGCGTACCGCCGGAAACCGCCCGCCGCGACGGCCACGTACAACCGTCCCGAGCCCACATCCACAGCCCTCCTCGCCGCCCGGCACCGAAGCGCAGGAGCCTAGCCCTCCCACGAACGGGCGTGCCACGCGTTTTCGGGCAGCGGCGGGAGCGCCGCGGGGCGAGCAGGCACCGGCCCAGACGGTACGATCCGTTGCGTCCGCGCGGGCCGAGGCGCCCGTGGCCAGGGCGAGCAGCGTGACGGCGGTGCCGGCCGGGCGGAGCGTGGGAGCCGTCGCGATCCACGGCCGGGTCCCCCTTCGGACGAACGTCGCACGGGCGAGATCACGATTCGGGCAGGAGCGCGCAGCAGCGCGTTTCAGCCCGTGCCCGCCCGCGCACCCGCCCGCACGCGGGCCGCCTCACCACACGGCGCACAGCCCGGCCCCCGATCAGGGAACTGATCAACGGATGGGACAGTCTTCATCACAGGGGCGCAAGAGCGAGCAGAGACGTACGGAACGACGTACGACGCGAAACAGGAGTCCGTGCACGACATGAGTGACGAGCCTCAGCCGCAGCAGCCGAATCCGGGCTGGGCACCGAGAGAGCCGCAGGCGCACGCCGACGGCGCCCCGGGCACGCCCGAGGCCACGGCGGCCGGGAAGCCGAAGCGGACCGGCTGGCGCCGGGTGATCCCGACCTGGCGCATGACGCTCGGCGGCTTCATCATCGTCGTGCTGCTGCTGATCGGCGGTTTCTTCCTGGGCTACTCGCTGGTGCAGATCCCTCCCGCCAACGCGCTCGCCACCAAGCAGGCCAACGTCTACCTCTACGCGGACGGCTCCGTGATCGCCCGCGACGGCGAGATCAACCGGGAGAACGTCACCCTCCCCCAGATCTCCAAGGACGCCCAGCACGCGATCCTGGCCGCCGAGGACCGCGACTTCTACACCGAGTCCGCCGTCGACCCCAAGGCCATGGTCCGCGCCGCCTGGAACACCGCCCTCGGCAAGGGCAAGCAGTCCGGCTCCACGATCACCCAGCAGTACGTGAAGAACTACTACCTGCGCCAGGACCAGACCGTCACGCGCAAGGCCAAGGAGTTCTTCATCGCGATCAAGCTGGACCGCGAGGTCAGCAAGGACCACATCCTCGAGGGCTACCTCAACACCAGCTACTTCGGCCGCAACGCCTACGGCGTCCAGGCCGCCGCCCAGGCCTACTACGGCATGGACGCCAAGGACCTCGACCCGGCCCGCGCCGCCTACCTCGCCGCCCTCGTCAACGCGCCCAGCCAGTACGACGTCGTCGCCCACCCCGAGAACCGGGGAGCCGCCGAGTCCCGCTGGAACTACGTCCTGGACGGCATGGTCAAGAAGGGCTGGCTCAGCCAGTCGGAGCGGACCGGCATGAAGTTCCCGGTGCCGAAGGAGTCCACCCTCTCCACCGGCATGTCCGGCCAGCGCGGCTACATCGTCCGGATCGTCAAGGACTACCTCGTCCAGAACAAGATCATCGAAGAGAGCAAGCTGGACGCCGGCGGCTACCGCATCACGACGACCCTGCAGAAGGGCAAGCAGGACGCGTTCGTGAAGGCCGTCAACGACAAGCTGATGTCCAAGCTCGACAAGAAGAACCGCAAGGTCGACACCTACGTCCGCGCCGGCGGCGCCTCCGTCGACCCCAAGACCGGCAAGGTCGTGGCGATGTACAACGGCATCGACTACGTCAAGCAGTACACCCCCAACGCCACCCGCAGGGACTTCCAGGTCGGCTCCACCTTCAAGCCCTTCGTCTTCACCGCCGCCGTCGAGAACCACTCCGAGACGCAGGACGGCCGCGTCATCACCCCGAACACCATCTACGACGGCACCAACAAGCGCCCCGTCCGCGGCTGGACCGGCGACCCCTACGCCCCCGAGAACGAGGACCAGCACTCCTACGGCGACATCACCGTCACCGAGGCCACCGACAGCTCCGTGAACTCGGTGTACGCGCAGATGGCCGCCGACGTCGGCCCCGCCAAGGTCAAGCAGACGGCGATCGACCTCGGCATCCCCGAGACCACCCCGGACCTCGCCGACGGCCCCGCCATCGCGCTCGGCACCGCCACCGCCAGCGTCCTCGACATGGCCGAGGCCTACGCCACCCTCGCCAACCACGGCCGGCACGGCACGTACACGATCGTCGACAAGGTCACCAAGGAGGGCATGCCGATCGACCTGCCCGAGCGGCGCACCCGGCAGGCCGTCAGCCGCGAGGCCGCCGACACCACCACCTCCATGCTGCAGAGCGTCGTCCAGAACGGCACCGCCTCCGCCGCGCAGGCCGCGGGCCGCCCCGTCGCCGGCAAGACCGGCACCGCCGAGGAGGACACGGCGGCCTGGTTCGCGGGCTACACCCCCGACCTCGCCACCGTCGTCTCCGTCATGGGCCAGGACCCCGTCACCGCCGCCCACAAGTCGCTGTACCGCGCCATGGGCCTGCCCCGCATCAACGGCGGCGGCGCACCCGCCGAGATCTGGACGCAGTACACGCAGGACGCCCTCAAGGGCAAGCCCGCCAAGGAGTTCGACCTCAGGCTCCAGCCCGGCGCCGACGTCTCGCAGGCCCCCAGCAGCGAGGCCCCGGCCGAACCCAGCGCCGACACCACCACCGACGGCGGCACGACCACCGGCGGCGAGGAGACCGGCACCCAGACGCCCGAGCAGACCCCCAGCGCCCCCGAGGGACAGACCGAAGGCCAGACCGACGGCGGCACCACCGACGGCGGCACCGGCGGCGAGTCCCCCACCACCGGCGGCACAGCGGACGGCGGCACGACCGGTGGAGGGACGACGGACGGCGGCACCACCGGCGGCGGCACGACGGAGGGCGGCGGCACCACGACCGACGGCGGAGCGACAGGCGGCCCGACCGGCCCCGGCTGGGGCGTGGTCCCCCAGGGCGCGCGCCGGGAGTAGAGGTCCGACGCCTCAGTGACCGCTGGTCGCCTTCAGCCCCACCACGGTCAGTGACCGCTGGTCGCCTTCAGCCCCACCACGGCGACCAGCAGCAGGCACACGAAGAAGATCCGGGCGGCGGTCGCCGGCTCACCCAGCACCGCCATCCCGAACACCGCCGCCCCGGCCGCACCGATCCCCACCCACACGCCGTAGGCGATACCGATGGGCAGGGTCCTGGCCGCCTGCGACAGCAGCAGCATGCTCGCGACGATGCCGGCGCCCGTGAGCACACTGGGCAGCGGACGCGTGAACCCGTCGGTGTACTTCATGCCGACGGACCACCCCACCTCGAGCAGACCGGCGACGACGAGCAGAACCCAGGCCATGACGGGCACCTCCGGGAAACGGGCTGACGATGTCGGTGCGTCGTCTTTGCCTTGATCCCGGTACGGCGCGTCTCGTCGGGGTTGCCTCCAACGTAACAAAGCGCACAGCACGGCGAAGGGGCCGGTGACGGTGGTCACCGGCCCCTTCGCTCGTCGTCACGGGTCCTGGAGGTACGGGCCCGTCGAGTCGGTCCTAGAGGTACAGGCCCGTCGAGTCCTCGGCGCCCTCGAACCGGTCCGCGGCCACCGCGTGCAGATCACGCTCGCGCATCAGCACGTACGCGATCCCCCGCACCTCGACCTCGGCCCGGTCCTCCGGGTCGAACAGCACCCGGTCGCCCGCCTCCACGGTCCGCACGTTCTGCCCCACCGCGACGACCTCGGCCCACGCCAGCCGCCGGCCGACCGCCGCCGTGGCGGGGATCAGGATGCCGCCGCCGGAACGCCGCTCGCCCTCGCTGGTGTCCTGCCGCACGAGTACGCGGTCGTGCAGCATCCGGATGGGCAGCTTGTCCGGATGGGTGCTCTGCTCGTTTCTCTTGGCGCTCACGCCCTGAAACCTACCTGTCTTCCGCGCACACGTACGCAGTCGGGTCAGCCCTTGCGCCGCCGTGTGCCGACCGCGAGCAGCCCGACCACTCCCACCACGACGAGCGCGACCGGCACGACCCGCTCGAGCCGGGGCGCGCCCTGCTCGTCCACGAACCGGGCACGCACGTCGGTGACGGCCCGGTTCACCCCCACGTAGGCCCGCCCGAGGGTGTGATCGATGTTGGAAGCGACCTTGGCCTTGGCATCCCCGACGATCGTCTTCGGGTGCACCCGCACCCCGATCTCGTCGAGGGTCTCGGCCAGGGTCGCGCGGCGGCGCCTGATGTCCGCCTCGATCTGCGCCGGGGTCCTGGTGTCCGCCGTGTCCGCCACCGTGTCGCCTTTCGAAGTCGGTGTGAAGCCTGTGTGGGACAGTCTGTCAGCTCCACGGCTCATCACACTGTCAGCACCCCCGGTTACCCTGGCCGGATGAGCGAGCGACTCCAGCCGGGGGACGTGGCCCCCGCCTTCACCCTGCCCGACGCCGACGGCACCGAGGTGTCCCTGTCGGACCACAAGGGCCGCAAGGTCATCGTGTACTTCTACCCGGCCGCCCTCACGCCCGGCTGCACGAAGCAGGCCTGCGACTTCACGGACAACCTGGAGCTGCTGGCGGGCGCGGGCTACGACGTCATCGGCATCTCCCCCGACAAGCCGGAGAAGCTGGCCAAGTTCCGCGAGAAGGAGTCCCTGAAGGTCACCCTGCTGGCCGACCCGGACAAGCAGGTCCTGGAGTCCTACGGCGCCTTCGGCGAGAAGAAGCTGTACGGCAAGACGGTCGTCGGCGTCATCCGCTCCACGATCGTCGTGGACGAGGAGGGCAAGGTCGAACGCGCCCTGTACAACGTCAAGGCGACGGGCCACGTAGCCAAGATCATCAAGGACCTGGGGGTCTGAGCCCCCACTGACCGACTCGCGAGCGGCTCGTACCGGTGAGGTCCGGTACGAGCCGCTCCGCATGTCCGCAGGCATTCCGGGCGTGACTGTCCGATAAACGGTTCGTTACTCCGTGCGAGACCACGAACGGGTGGTCGTCAGGGGAGGACGAGCTGCGTGCGTGACAGACCGAACCCGTATGGCGATGAGCGACTGGCGTCGGCCGTAGCCGAGGCTCGCAACTGGACCGACCTGATGCGACGGCTGAGCCTGAGACCAAGCGGAGGCCAGAGGCGCGTACTGCAAGAGAGAGTGGCGGCGCGCGGACTCGACACGAGTCACTTCGTCAAGCGCAGCCCCTATCGCAAGTACTCGGACTCCGCCATTGCGGAAGCGGCCGCCTCGTCATCATCGCTGCGCGAAGTAGCTCTGAAACTGGGCGCCGACCCGGCCAGCGGCACCCTGTCACACATCCGACGTCGCATTCACGCGGCAGGCATCGACGTCCGTCATTTTCCCGGTATCAACAAACCCGACTTGGACCTCCCTTTCACCGCCGAAGAGCTCCGGGCAGCAACAGCGACGGCCACGAGTGTGCGCGGCGTAGCTCGTTCCCTGGGCGTACCGGACGACAGCCGCTCCCGTGCGACTCTGAGCCGCATGCTGCGGGGGCATGGGATCGACACGTCACACTTCACCCACCGACGTGTAGTGATCCCCGAAGTCAGACTCCGTGAACTTGTAGCGTGCTCCACGAGCTACGCCGATGTGATGCGCGGCCTCGCTTTGGATGTGGACGACACCAATCACCGACGCGTGAGGCGCGCGGTCTCTCGGCTGGGTCTCGACACCAGCCATTTCAAGCGCAGAACGTGGGCTCGACCGGAGCGCCCGGCTTCCGAGCCTGTCTCTCAACGGGTACTGGTCGTCCTGCCCTCGAGCGCGGGGCGAACCAACAGATCTCAGCTCCACCGCGCCCTGGTCGAGATCGGGGTGCCATACGCGTGCCAGACCTGCGGCAACGAGGGCGAGTGGATGGGACAGCCGATCACACTGCAGATCGACCACATCAACGGCAACTGGCGCGACAACCGCCGGGAAAATCTGCGATATCTCTGCCCCAACTGTCACGCGCTCACTGAGACGTGGTGCCGCCAGAAAGCGAGGACACCGCTCGTCGCGTAACTCACCCAGCCCGTACACTGAACGCTGCCGGTCGAGCGTGATGACCGTTTTTGAGCGGCCGTGATGGAATTGGCAGTCATGCTGGGTTTAGATCCCAGTGGGTTCACACCCGTGTGGGTTCGAATCCCACCGGCCGCACGCGCACAGAGGGGCCGCCCGGGCTGGGCGGCCCCTCCCGCATATGTCAGCCCAACAGCTCCCGCACCACCGGCACCAGCGCCCGGAATGCCTTGCCCCGGTGGCTGATCGCGTTCTTCTCCTGGGGGGTCAGCTCCGCGCAGGTGCGCGTCTCGCCCTCCGGCTGGAGGATCGGGTCGTAGCCGAAGCCGCCCGTGCCCATCGGCTCGTGGCGGAGGGTGCCGGGGAGTTGGCCCTCGACCACCCTTTCCGTGCCGTCGGGAAGGGCCAGGGCGGCCGCGCAGGCGAAGTGGGCTCCGCGGTGTTCCTCGGCGATGTCGGAGAGCTGCGCGAGCAGGAGGTCCAGGTTGGCCTTGTCGTCGCCGTGGCGGCCGGACCAGCGGGCGGAGAAGATGCCGGGGGCGCCGTTGAGGACGTCGACGCAGAGGCCCGAGTCGTCGGCGACCGCGGGCAGGCCCGTGGCCTGGGCCAGGGCGTGGGCCTTGAGGAGGGCGTTCTCGGCGAACGTCACGCCCGTTTCCTTGACGTCGGGGATGTCCGGATAGGCGTCGGCACCGACGAGTTCGTGGGGCAGTCCCGCTTCGGCGAGGATCGCACGAAGTTCGGTGACCTTCCCGGCGTTACGGGTGGCGAGGATCAGGCGACTCATGCCCCCAGTATCACCGGGACGGAATCGCGCCCCGTCAGTGGCCGCAGCGGGCCCCGGGAAGGATCACCCCCGTCAGTGCGCGGGGAACCTGGGCAGGATCGCGCCCCCTCGGGGGCGCGGGGAACTGCGCGAGCGGCCACGGCGGACCCGCACCCGTCCGACGACACAGACCCGGCACACGAGAAGCGCGGCCAAGCCGGCGCAGCCCTACGGCGTGCAGACCTTCGTGAGTTCGCCCGCCGCGTCCGTGACCGGGCTGATGTCGGGCGTCTCGTCGCCGTTCTTGATCGACGTGCGGACGTTGTCGACGGCCTTGTTCAGGTCGTCCACGGCCTTGCCGACGTCCGCGTTGTCGGTCTTGTCGCCGATCTCGCCGAGGTTCTTGTCGATGGAGTCGAGGGACTCGTCCAGCTGCGTCGGGTCGTTCGACGCGCTGTCGATGGCCTGCTGGAGTTCCGTGACGCTGTCGGCGATGGCGTCGGCGGTCTGGACGCAGTCCAGCGCCTTGTCGACGGCGGCGCAGCCGGTGGTGAGTCCGGCGGTCAGCGCGACGGCCGCCAGGGTGGCGGCGACGGCTGCGGTGCGGCGTCGGCGGCTCGCGGCCATGGAGCGGTCCCTCTCGTTCGGTCGGGCCGGTCGGGCCCGCGCGGCTGGCCGGGCGCACAGGGGTGAGCCGTGCGCCCGTACTCCTTCAGACGCGAGTGTGCTCGGCGCGGTTGCCCGTGCCGAGCACCCGCCTTGGCGTGCCTTTTACTTTTCGAGCCGCTTTTTCGAGTTGCTTCTCCGCGTCGCGTCTCCGCGTCGCCTCCGCGCGTTACTTCCCGAGAACGGCGTCGAGTGCGGTGCGCTGGTGGGCGGCGAGTTCGTCGCAGCCTGCCACGGCGAGGTCGAGGAGGGCGTTGAGTTCGTCGCGGGCGAAGGGCTCGGCTTCGGCGGTGCCCTGGACCTCGACGAAGCGGCCGTCGCCGGTGCAGACGACGTTCATGTCGGTGTCGGCCCTGACGTCCTCTTCGTAGCAGAGGTCGAGGAGGGGGACGCCTGCGACGATGCCGACGGACACGGCGGAGACGGTGCCGGTGAGGGGCTTGCGGCCGGCCTTGATGAGTTTCCTGCCCTGGGCCCAGGCGATGGCGTCGGCGAGTGCGACGTAGGCGCCGGTGATGGCCGCCGTGCGGGTGCCGCCGTCGGCCTGGAGGACGTCGCAGTCGAGGACGATGGTGTTCTCGCCGAGGGCCTTGTAGTCGATGACGGCGCGCAGGGAGCGGCCGATGAGGCGGCTGATCTCGTGGGTGCGGCCGCCGATCTTGCCGCGGACGGATTCGCGGTCGCCGCGGGTGTTGGTGGCGCGGGGCAGCATGGAGTACTCGGCGGTGACCCAGCCTTCGCCGCTGCCCTTGCGCCAGCGGGGGACGCCTTCGGTGACGGAGGCGGTGCAGAAGACCTTGGTGTCGCCGAAGGAGACGAGGACGGAGCCTTCGGCGTGCTTGCTCCAGCCGCGCTCGATGGTGATGGGGCGGAGCTGTTGGGGGGTGCGGCCGTCGATTCGAGACATGCCGCTGAGCCTATCCGTACCGCGGATGGGGCCCTTCCCGCGGTGGGAGGGGCCCCGGTGGTGAGGTGAGGGGTCTCAGGGGGTGAAGCCCGGGACGATCCCCGCCCTTCACATCATGTCTTCGATCTCCGCCGCGATGGGGTCGGCGTCGGTGCCGATGACGACCTGGATGGCGGTGCCCATTTTGACGACGCCGTGGGCGCCGGCGGCCTTCAGGGCGGTCTCGTCGACCTTGGCGGGGTCCGCGACCTCGGTGCGGAGGCGGGTGATGCAGCCTTCGACTTCCTCGATGTTGTCGATGCCGCCGAGCCCGGCAACGATCTTCTCAGCCTTGGTGGCCATGTTCGTTCTCCCTGATCCGAACCGCTTTGTCGCAGTAACCCACAGGTGGCCCGCCTTCGCGAGCGGCCCTGTCGTGCGTGCCGAAGGATGGCGGCACGTTCGTGCGACCGTCGAACGCCTGGTCTACACCACGAGCCCGCCTCTCGACAAAAGGCGCACGACATGGGGGCGGCGCGGGGAGTGTGATCGTCCGCGGCGGGGCGGAATTGGCGGGTTCCACTCGTTCGGCCTACCGTGCTACAACTGGTCTACACCACTCACCGGTGGAGGTCGCGCGGCGTAGACCGCGGTCCTTTTCTGAGACGCCGCCGTCCCCTTGTCGAACTCTTCCCCGGGCGGCGCCTTGCCTCATGGAGGAAGTTCATGTCCACAGCCACTGCCGCGCCCGCGGGCCCGAAGAAGGGCTCCGCTGTGATGGCGGTCCTGCAGCGTATCGGCCGCAGCCTCATGCTGCCCGTCGCCGTGCTGCCGGCCGCCGCCCTCCTGGTCCGCCTCGGTAACACCGACATGCTGGGGCGGGACTCCTTCCCGGGGTTCATCACCAAGATCGCGGGCTTCATGACCGCGGGCGGCAACGCGATCCTCGACAACATGCCGCTGCTGTTCGCCGTGGGCATCGCGATCGGCTTCGCGAAGAAGTCGGACGGCTCGACCGCGCTCGCCGCCGTGGTCGGTTACCTGGTGTTCAAGAACGTGCTGGGCACGTTCACCGACCCGACCCTGCCCAAGGTGGCGGCGAAGGTCGGCGACAAGGCCGTCCTGGTGGACGCTCCCGCGGACGCCAAGGTGCTGGGCGGTGTCGTGATGGGCATCGTGGTGGCCCTGCTCTATCAGCGCTTCTACCGCACCAAGCTGCCCGACTGGGCGGGCTTCTTCGGCGGTCGCCGCCTGGTGCCGATCCTGTCCGCCTTCGCCGGCCTCGTCATGGGCGTCGTCTTCGGCTACATCTGGCCGGTCCTCGGTACGGCTCTGCACAACTTCGGTGAGTGGCTGGTCGGCTCCGGAGCCGTGGGCGCGGGCATCTTCGGTGTCGCCAACCGCGCGCTGATCCCGATCGGCATGCACCACCTGCTCAACTCCTTCCCCTGGCTGCAGGCGGGCTCCTACGAAGGAAAGAGCGGGGACATCGCGCGCTTCCTGGCCGGTGACCCGACGGCGGGGCAGTTCATGACCGGTTTCTTCCCGATCATGATGTTCGCCCTTCCCGCGGCCTGCCTCGCGATCGTGCACTGCGCCCGTCCCGAGCGGCGCAAGGTCGTCGGCGGCATGATGTTCTCGCTCGCGCTGACCTCCTTCGTCACCGGTGTCACCGAGCCGATCGAGTTCACGTTCATGTTCATCGCGCCGGTGCTGTACGCGATCCACGCCGTGCTGACCGGTGTGTCGATGGCGCTGACCTGGGCGCTGGGGATGAAGGACGGCTTCGGCTTCTCGGCCGGCGCGATCGACTTCGGCCTGAACCTGGGCATCGCGACCAACCCGTGGGGCCTGGTGCTGGTCGGCCTGTGCTTCGCGGCGGTCTACTACGTGGTCTTCCGCTTCGCGATCACCAAGTTCAACCTGCCGACGCCGGGCCGGGAGTCCGACGAGGAACTCGCCGAGCTGCAGAAGGCGGAGGCGAAGTAGCACGCGGCCCGACGACGGCCCCGGAACCGCCTGGTTCCGGGGCCGTTGCGCGCGTGGGCTAGGGCCTGTCGTTTGGATCAGGGTGCAGGACATCGGCGGTTCTTGTCAGTGCCGGTGAGCGGGGCCTGGTGCGTGCGGCTGCAAGGCGGAGGAGGGCGTCGACGCGGAGCGTCGGCAACCGACGACAACGCGGCAGATGCGCGTGCCAGGCCCCGCGTCTGCGGGCTGATCCAAACGACAGGCCCTAGATCTCGTACGTCTGCCGGGGTGCGGCGAGGTCCACCGGGCCGTCGTACACCTCGCGGGCGTGGACGAGGTTGACCTGGGGGTCCGTCCACGGCGGGACGTGGGTGAGGACCAGGCGGCGGGCACCGGCCCGGGCCGCCGTCTCGCCCGCCTCGCGGCCGTTGAGGTGCAGGTCGGGGATGTCCTCCTTGCCGTGCGTGAACGCCGCCTCGCACAGGAACAGGTCGGCGTCCCGGGCGAGTTCGTCCAGCGCGGGGCTCACCCCGGTGTCGCCGGAGTACGTCAGCACCTTGCCGCCGTGCTCGATCCGGATGCCGTACGCCTCCACGGGGTGGGCCACCCGCTCGGTGTGCACCGTGAAGGGGCCGATCTCGAACGTCGACGGCTTGACCGTGTGGAAGTCGAAGACCTCGCTCATGGAGGAGGCGGAGGGGGTGTCCGCGTAGGCGGTGGTGAGCCGGTGTTCCGTGCCCTCGGGTCCGTAGACGGGGAGCGGATCGCAGCGGCCGCCGTCGTGGCGGTAGTAGCGCGCGACGAAGTAGGCGCACATGTCGATGCAGTGGTCGGCGTGCAGATGGCTGAGGAAGATCGCGTCGAGGTCGTAGAGACCGCAGTGGCGCTGCAGCTCGCCCAGGGCACCGTTGCCCATGTCGAGAAGCAGCCGGAAGCCGTCGGCCTCGACGAGGTAGCTCGAGCAGGCCGATTCCGCGGACGGGAACGACCCCGAGCAGCCGACGACGGTGAGCTTCATGAAGCAGAAACCTCCGCTGGCGGGATAAGTCTGAGAGGGGCGTCGGGGGTCGTGCGGTCCGTCGAGCGTAAGGCGCAAAACCTCCGGTAGCTCCTCCGCCAAGGCCTGTTGTGGGCGAACTCACCTGTGGTGTCACCGGTTCGGCTGGCAGAGCCGGGGGTGATCCCTGTGAGGGGGGCGCGTGGCAGGGGCGGCGCCGGTAACGTCTTTCAGTATGGACACGTCCTGGTGGCTGGCGCTCGCCGCGGTGGTGCTGCTCGCGCTCGTCGCCACGCTCGTCGACGGCTGGGGGCGGGGCCGGCGGCCGTCGGCCCGGCGCGGCCGGAGTGCGGGGCCCGTCCTCGAGGAGGGCCGTCCGCAGCCGGCGGAGATCTGGTGGGCCGATGTGCCGTACGAGGACGAGGCCCGGGCGAAGGACCGGCCCTGTCTGGTGCTGGCGGTGCGCGGGGAGCGGGCGACGGTCGCGAAGATCACCACCCGGTTCCGTGAGGGGCGCAGCGGGGTGATTCCGCTGCCGCCGGGCTCGGTCGGCGATGCCCGGGGCAGGGCGAGTTTCCTGGAGACGGACGAGTTGCGGGAGGTCCCGGTGTGGGGCTTCCGGCGGCGGGTCGGTGTCGTGGATCCGGCGCTGTGGGACCAGGTGCGGTACTTGGCGGGCTGAGCCCGAGGCTAGGGGCGTCCGCGAGGGCGGTGGGCCTCAGGCATCGGAAGAGGGCGTGGGCCTGCACCGGAAGAGGGCGGTGGGCCTCAGGCACCGGAAAGGGCTGGAGTCGTTGACTCCAGCCCTTTGTGTCGGTGCCGCCGGCCGTCGGGCGGCTCGCCGTCGGCTACGCCCAGAGCTGGCCCTGGAGGGTGTCGATGGCTTCCTCGGTGGTGGCCGCCGTGTAGACGCCGGTCGAGAGGTACTTCCAGCCGCCGTCGGCGACGACGAAGACGATGTCGGCCGGCTCCCCGGCCTTGACGGCCTTCTTGCCGACGCCGATCGCGGCGTGCAGTGCGGCGCCCGTGGAGACACCGGCGAAGATGCCCTCCTGCTGGAGCAACTCGCGGGTGCGGGTGACAGCGTCCGCGGAGCCGACGGAGAAGCGGCTGGTGAGGACGGACGCGTCGTACAGCTCGGGGACGAAGCCCTCGTCGAGGTTGCGCAGGCCGTAGACCAGGTCGTCGTAGCGCGGTTCGGCGGCGACGATCTGGACGTCCGGCTTGTGCTCGCGCAGGTAGCGGCCGACGCCCATGAGGGTGCCGGTGGTGCCGAGGCCGGCCACGAAGTGCGTGACGGACGGCAGGTCGGCGAGGATCTCGGGGCCGGTCGTGGCGTAGTGGGCGCCCGCGTTGTCCGGGTTGCCGTACTGGTAGAGCATCACCCAGTCGGGGTGCTCGGCCGAGAGCTCCTTGGCGACGCGCACGGCGGTGTTGGAGCCGCCCGCCGCCGGGGAGGAGATGATCTCCGCGCCCCACATGCCCAGCAGGTCCCGGCGTTCCTGCGAGGTGTTCTCCGGCATCACGCAGACGATGCGGTAGCCCTTGAGCTTCGCCGCCATGGCCAGGGAGATGCCGGTGTTGCCCGACGTCGGCTCGAGGATGGTGCAGCCCGGGGTGAGTCGGCCGTCCTTCTCCGCCTGCTCGATCATGTGCAGAGCGGGGCGGTCCTTGACCGACCCGGTCGGGTTGCGGTCCTCCAGCTTCGCCCAGATGCGGACGTCGGCGGACGGCGACAGCCGCGGCAGGCGCACCAGGGGGGTGTTGCCGACCGCGGCCAGGGGGGAGTCGTAGCGCATAGTTGATCAGACCATGCCGCCGGCCACGGCCGGCAGGATCGTGACGTTGTCGCCGTCCGACAGCTTGGTGTTGATGCCGTCGAGGAAGCGGACGTCCTCGTCGTTGAGGTAGACGTTGACGAAGCGGCGCAGCTGGTCGCCGTCGACGATGCGGGCCTGGATGCCGGCGTGCCGGGTCTCGAGGTCGGTGAAGAGCTCGGCGAGGGTGTCTCCCTTGCCCTCCACTGCCTTCTGACCGTCGGTGTAGGTGCGGAGGATGGTCGGGATGCGGACCTCGATGGCCATGGCTTCAGGGCTCCTGTCGGGAGTAGTCGATCGGGGCGCGCGGCAGCGCAGGAACAGCAGGTGGTGCGTGTGTGCGGCGCCGCGGCTCACGGCCGTACGGCGGCAGGGACGGGCGTCAACAGATGGCGCTGGCGAGCCTGCACAGGTCGACGTGCAGCCGCGCCACGAGCAGATCGCCCGGCGTCTTTTCGCTCACGTCGTGGAAAACCATGGGCTCATCGTATCGATTCCCGGTCCGGGTACTGGAATGTGATCCCACATGGCGGACGTTTTCGGGCCGGGGAGTGAGACCGCCCTGTTCAGGCGTTCTCAGTAGGCCTCGACGACCTGCACCTCTTCCTCCGTGACCTCGCCCTCGACGATGCGGAAGGAGCGGAACTGGAACTCTCCGGCCCCGTCGGTGTCGGCGGTGGAGACCAGGACGTAGTGGGCGCCGGGCTCGTTGGCGTAGGAGATGTCGGTGCGCGAGGGGTAGGCCTCGGTGGCGGTGTGGGAGTGGTAGATGACCACCGGCTCCTCGTCGCGGTCGTCCATCTCCCGGTAGAGCTTGAGCAGGTCGCCGGAGTCGAACTCGTAGAACGTGGGCGACATGGCCGCGTTCAGCATGGGGATGAAGCGCTCGGGGCGGTCCGAGCCGGCCGGTCCGGCGACGACGCCGCACGCCTCGTCGGGGTGGTCCTTGCGCGCGTGGGCGACGATCTGGTCGACGAGGGCCTGGGTGATGGTCAGCATGCTCGCCAGGATAAGCAGAAGGGCCGTTCCGTACCGAGGGTTGGTACGGAACGGCCCGTATGCCGGACGCCCTGAGCGGCGGCCGCAGGGAGTGCCACGAGTACTCCCTGCGGCGGGCGTCCCGCGGGTTGGTCAGCCGACCTGTTCGAACGCCGGGTCGCGGCGCTCGGTGAGCTGGGGGTTGCGGCGCTTGAGGAACGCCCAGCCGATACCGAGGGCGACGGCCCAGCCGGCGGCGACGTACAGGCAGACCCGGGCGTCCTTGTCGTAGGCGATCATGCAGGTGACGCCGATGAGGAAGATCAGCGCGACCCAGCTGAAGAGGGCTCCGCCGGGGGCGGGGAAGGCGGAGGCGCGCAGCCGTCCCGCGTCGACGGCGGCGCGGTAGCGGATGTGGCTGACGAGGATCATCATCCAGGTCCAGATGCCGGCCGCGGTGGCGACGGAGGTGACGTAGAGGAACGCCTTCTCCGGGACGACGTAGTTCAGGACGACGCCGATGCCCATGAGCGCCACGGAGACGGTGATGCCGACGGCGGGCGTCTTACGGGCGTTGAGCTTGCCGAAGGCGCTCGGGGCCTCGCTGTTGGCGGCCAGGTCGCGCAGCATGCGGCCGGTGGAGTACATGCCCGAGTTGCAGGACGACAGGGCGGCGGTGAGCACGACGAAGTTGACGATGCCCGCCGCGAGCGGGATGCCGATCTCGCCGAAGGCGTGCACGAAGGGGCTCTCACCGGCGGAGAAGTCGGTCCACTTGACGACGGAGAGGATCACCAGCAGGGCGCCGACGTAGAAGACGATGATGCGCCAGGGCAGGGTGTTGATGGCCTTGGGCAGGGTCTTCTCGGGGTTCTCGGACTCGCCCGCGGTGACGCCGACGAGCTCGACGGCGAGGTAGGCGAACATGACGCCCTGGAGGGTCATCAGGCTGGAGCCGATGCCGTTGGGGAAGAAGCCGCCGTGCGCCCAGAGGTTGGAGACGGTGGCGGTGTCACCGGCGTCGGAGAAGCCGAGGGTGAGCACGCCGAGGCCGATGACGATCATGCCGATGATGGCCGTGACCTTGACCATCGAGAACCAGAACTCGACCTCGCCGAAGATCTTGACGGAGATCAGGTTGACGCCGAAGAGCACCACGAGGAACACCAGGGCGCTGACCCACTGCGGGATCTCGGGGAACCAGAAGTGGATGTAAATGGCGGCGGCGGTGAGTTCGGCCATGCCGGTGACCACCCACATGAGCCAGTACGTCCAGCCCGTGACGAACCCGAAGAACGGGCCGAGGAACTCGCGGGCGTACTCGGCGAAGGAGCCGGAGACCGGGCGGTAGAGCAGCAGCTCGCCCAGCGCTCGCATGATGAAGAAGATGATCACGCCCGCGAGGGCGTACATGAGGATGATGCTGGGTCCGGCCTTGGCGATGTTCGCCCCGGCGCCCATGAACAGGCCGACGCCGATGGCGCCGCCGATCGCGATCATCTGGACCTGACGGCTGCCGAGTCCGCGCTCGTAGCCCTCTTCAGGTGCTTTCTCCGTGTCGACCTGCGCAGAGGTCATGTGTGGTGCGCCTTTCTCCATGCCGACCCGGGCCCTCGTCGGCCTCGGATCGGGTTTCGATCCCCCCGGAATGATGGAGCTGAGCGGGCCGCGAGCCCGCTCGTGCCTGGCCGGCGGTCGCCGGCTCGGTGGCGCACCCGGCCGAACATTCGGGTGGTGTTCTGCCGGGCGGTCGTGAAGATTTATCACGCCCGAAACACTGATCACAGGGGCGCCCTGTGGCGCACGACACAGGGAAAAGCAGACAAAACGCACCCAGAGGGGCCATAGGCGGCGGGTGCGGTGACGGGATCGTTATCCGGATTTGAGTGTCCTCTGAGCGAACACCGTTCGATCACTCGGCGGTCACGAAATCCGCACCGATCAGGGCATAAGGGTTCCGACCAGCGTCTCCTGGAGTCCACCGAGCCACAGGTAGGCCATCACCATCGGCTTGCGCGGGTCGTCGTCCGGGAGGCGGTAGAGGAGGTCGGTGTCCTCGTCGTCGGTGATCTCGAGCCGCGAGCCGATCGCGAGCCGCAGGTCGTTCAGGGCCCCCAGCCACTGCTGGGACTCGGCCGGCGACAGCTTCAGCACGGCACCGCCCTCACCGGCGGAGGCCGAGGAGAGCGCGTCGAGGGAGCGGATCACCGCGAGGGCGCTGTCCCGCTTGCCGGCCCGCAGGTCGTTCTCCGTGTAGCGGCGGAACTCCGCGGAGTGCGCCCGCTGCTCCTCGGCGTCCCGTGCCGAGGCGGGCTGCTCGGGGTCGCTGTAGGCGTCCGGGAAGAGCCGCCTGAGCACCGGGTCGCTGGGCGGCTCGCTCGGGCCCTCGGCGAACAGCTCGGCGAGCGGGTCGTCGGGGGCGTCCGCGGCGGGGCCGGGGCCGATGAGCTCCAGGAGCTGGACGGCCAGCGACCGGATGATGGAGATCTCGACGTCGTCGAGGGCGACGGCCGCGCCGCCGCCGGGGAGCGGTTCGAAGGTTCCGGGCATGAACGCCTTTTCGCTGCTGGGCGGGGTGCTGGCTACTTGCGGTCCTGCTGGAGGGTGGCCCACAGGCCGTAGCCGTGCATGGCCTGCACGTCGCGTTCCATCTCCTCGCGGCTGCCGCTGGAGACGACCGCCCGGCCCTTGTGGTGGACGTCGAGCATGAGCTTGGTGGCCTTGTCCTTGGAGTAGCCGAAGTACGACTGGAAGACGTACGTCACGTAGCTCATGAGGTTGACCGGGTCGTTGTGGACGATCGTGACCCACGGGACATCCGGCTCGGGTACGGCGAAGACCTCCTCCGCCGACTCGGTGCGTTCGATCTCCAGGGGCGCGGGTGACGTCACACTGCCCATGCTGCCACCCGAGGGGGGTAGTCGCACAAACGGGCCTGGCCGTAAGGGGATCGCGTCTCCCGGGACGGCAATCGTCAGATTGACGAAATGGGGGTACGCTCCTCACCATACGCAGGACACCGGGGGACGGCCCCCGGACCTACGGCCGACGGGCCACCCGGCGAGAACGGCGAGGAGAGCGGAAGTGGACGTAGCGGATCTTGGGCTGCCGGTGGACGTACCCTCGACGGCTCTGTTCACGGACCAGTACGAGCTGACGATGCTGCGGGCCGCCCTCGCGTCGGGTACGGCCGAACGGCGGAGCGTGTTCGAGGTCTTCACCCGGCGGCTACCGAACGGGCGCCGCTACGGCGTCGTGGGAGGCACCGGCCGGGTGCTGGACGCGGTGGAGAACTTCCGTTTCGACACGGCCGTGCTGAACTTCCTGCGCGAGCGGGAGATCGTCGACGAGGAGACCCTGCGGTGGCTGGCCGGTTACCGGTTCAGCGGCGACATCTGGGGCTATCCCGAGGGGGAGGTGTACTTCCCGGGCTCGCCGATCATGCGGGTCGAGGGCACGTTCGCCGAGTGCGTCCTGCTGGAGACCGTGATCCTGTCGATCCTCAACCACGACTCGGCGATCGCGGCGGCGGCCTCGCGGATGTCGGCGGCCGCGGGTGACCGGCCGCTGATCGAGATGGGCGCCCGGCGCACGCACGAGCTGGCGGCGGTGGCGGCCTCCCGGGCCGCGTACGTCGGCGGTTTCGCCACCACCTCCGACCTGGCGGCCGGCTTCCGCTACGGCATCCCCACCGTCGGCACCTCCGCGCACGCCTTCACCCTGCTGCACGACAGCGAGCGGGACGCCTTCCGGGCCCAGGTGCACACGCTGGGCCGGGGCACCACCCTGCTGGTGGACACCTACGACGTCGCCGAGGCGGTCCGCGCGGCCGTCGAGGTCGCCGGGACCGAGCTGGGCGCGGTGCGGATCGACTCCGGCGACCTGCTGCTGGTGGCGCACCGGGTGCGCCAGCAGCTGGACGAGCTGGGCGCCACCGACACGAAGATCGTGGTGACCTCCGACCTCGACGAGTACGCGATCGCCTCACTGGCCGCGGCGCCGGTGGACGCGTACGGCGTCGGGACGCAGCTGGTGACCGGCTCCGGCCACCCCACGTCCTCGATGGTCTACAAGCTGGTCGCACGCGCCGAGTCCACCGACCCGAAGGCCCCGCTGGTGCCGGTGGCGAAGAAGTCCACCGGCGGCAAGACGTCGGTGGGCGGGCGCAAGTGGGCCGCGCGGCGGCTGGACTCCTACGGGGTCGCCGAGGCCGAGGTGCTCGGCACCGGGCCGGTGCCGGCCGCGCTCGCGGACCGGCAGCTGCTGGTCGAGCTGGTCAAGGGGGGCGAGGTGGTGGCGCGTGAGCCCCTGGACGCGGCGCGCGAGCGGCACACGAGGGCGCGCGCGGGTCTGCCGATGTCGGCCACGCAGCTCTCGCGCGGGGAGCCCGTCCTTCCCACGGAGTACCTGCACGAGAGCTCGGGTAGCTAAAGGCGGTGTGCCGATGTGCGCCGACCCGCGACCCCTCCCGTCCGCTCCCCTTCGTCAATAGGCTCGGTGGTGCACCGGCCGGGCCTGCCGACCTCACTGACCTCATAGCCGAAGGACACCGACCATGCGCCGCGCCTTGATCGTCGTCGATGTGCAGAACGACTTCTGTGAGGGGGGCAGTCTCGCGGTGTCCGGCGGTGCCGATGTGGCCGCCGCCGTCACGGAGCTGATCGGGCAGGCGGCCGGGTCCGGCTACCAGCACGTCGTGGCCACCCGCGACCACCACATCGCCCCGGGCGGCCACTTCTCCACGAACCCGGACTACTCCCGCTCCTGGCCGGCGCACTGCGTCGCCGGCACGGAGGGCGTCGGCTTCCACCCCAACTTCGCCCCCGCCGTCGCCTCCGGCTCGATCGACGCGGTGTTCGACAAGGGGGCGTACTCGGCGGCGTACAGCGGTTTCGAGGGGGCCGACGAGAACGGCACGTCCCTGGCCGACTGGCTGCGCTCCCGTGAGGTCACCGAGGTCGACGTGGTCGGCATCGCCACGGATCACTGCGTACGGGCCACGGCCCTGGACGCCGCCCGGGAGGGCTTCCGTACGCACGTCCTGCTCGACCTGACGGCCGGGGTGGCCCAGGAGAGCACCGAGCGGGCCCTTGAGGAGCTGCGCGGGGCGGGCGTGGAGCTGTCGGGCAAACCGGTCGTGCAGTAGTCCCGGGTCCCGGCGCGGGTCAGGTGTGGGCCGCCGGGCGCCGCAGGAGGGCCCTGATCGGGCGCCACAGCTCCTGGACCAGCTCCGGGCCGGCCGCGACACCGTTGTCCGGGGCCGTGCGCCATATCAGGCCGTCGGGGTGGTGCAGGACCGCGGTGATCTCGTCGGGGGTCGGCGGGGCGGCGTTGCCGCGCAGGTAGACCGACCGCAGACCGAGGTTGCGGAGCCTGGTCAGGGCCCGGGCGCGGTTCACGGAGTGGACGAGGACGCGCACTGCGCCGGGGCCGTCGGCGGCGGGGCTGGGCAGGTTCAGTGCCACCACCACCGTGCCGTTCGGCAGCTTGCAGAAGCCTCCTGCGGCCATGCGCTCATCCCCCCGTGTCGGTCGGTGTCAATAAGAGAGCCACAGGACGCACCTAAACACGGATCGGCGGTGACCCGCCAGTGGGTCACCGCCGATCATGTTCTGACCTGCAAGGATGCGGATTACCTACCCGCTGCGCCGACCTCCAGCTCGATCGTCGAGCCGTCCTTGGCCTCCTTGAGGATCTTGATCTTCGTGTTGGTGTCAGTGATCTTGACACCCGCGGTCGGGTTCGACTCGTCGTAGTAGTCGTTCTTCCGGTCGTTGAAGACCGAGACGCCCTTCGAGCCCGGGATGTACTTCGCCACGTCCGCCTTGTGCAGCGTCATGCCGTCGGTGCGGTAGAGGCTGAACGGCGAGTCGTAGGCCTGGATGCGGTTGCGCATCAGCGTGCCGTCGGCCCACTTCAGCTGGTCCGGGTGCGAGTCGATCGGCAGGACCAGACCGGTGCCCTGGTGCTTGCTGGTGTTGTTGTCCGCCTGGGAGGTGTCCCACTTCCAGATCAGCAGGCCGTTCTGGTACGCGTAGTGCTCCACCCAGTCCGGGCGCGCCGTGAAGCCGAAGTTGTACGGACCGACCTTCAGCGTCTTGTCGTACGACACGTACTGCCGGTTCTCGGCGATGTAGTACTGCGCGTAGTCCTTGGTGAAGGACGCGCCGATGCGGGAGAAGCCGGTGGCCTTCCACGCGTCGTCCGCGCTCTCGGCGTTGTCGGTGAAGACGGGGGCGCCGTCGGCGGTCAACGCGATCGAGTCGGCCGTGAAGCCCTTCATCGCCAGGCCGCCGTCGGTCTGGTAGCGGAAGCGCAGGTCGATCTTCTTGCCGGCGTAGGCGTCGAGCGGGAAGGCGAGCTTCTTGTAGCCGTCGACCGTGCCGGTCAGGACCGGCTTGTCGCTGCCGTCACGCGGGATCGGCTTGCCGTCCACCGTGCCGTCCAGGGCGGTCCAGTTGGCGCCGCCGTCGGTCGAGACCTCGGTGTAGAGGTAGTCGTAGTTGGCCTCGATCTCGTACCAGCCGTCGAGGGTCAGCTGCGCCTTGGACTTGCCGGTCAGGTCGACCGAACGCGTCAGGGTGTTCTTGAGGTTGTCACCGCTGCCGCTCCACCACTGGGTCTTGCCTTCGGCGGGGGTGACGAGCTCGGTGGTGACCGCCTTCTTGGGGAGGTCGACGACCAGGGCCTGCTTGTGCTTGGTGTTGTACTCGGCCACGCCCAGCTTGTGCCAGGAGTTGACGCCGGCCTTGGCCTTGTCGTAGTTCAGCCAGCCGAGCTGCAGCTTGTCCCAGGCGGTCATGTCGCCGGGCAGGTCACCGATCTCGTTCCTGCCGGTGCCGAGCCAGGAGCCGGACGACATCAGCGTCCAGAAGCCGGTGGAGTTCTCGCCGCCCGAGGTGTCGTAGTGGTCCGGCAGACCGAGGTCGTGGCCGTACTCGTGGGCGTAGACGCCGAGTCCGCCGTTCTCCGGCTGGACGGTGTAGTCGCCGACCCAGATGCCGGTGTCGCCGATCTTCGCGCCGCCGAGCTTGTTGTTCGCGGGGCCGGTGGCGCCGGCGTCGGTGCCGAAGGCGTACCAGCGGTGCGCCCAGATCGCGTCGGTGCCCTGGGCGCCGCCGCCCGCGGACTCGTCCTCGCCCGCGTGCACGATCTGGAAGTGGTCGATGTAGCCGTCGGGCTCGTTGAAGTCGCCGTCGCCGTCGAAGTCGTAGCGGTCCCACTCGTCGAACCGGGCGACGTCCGCCTTGATCTGGGCGTCGGTGCGGCCCGCGGCCTTCTGCTGCGCGACCCAGGAGTTCAGACCGTCGCTGACGACGTTCCACACGCTCGGGCAGTTGGTGTCACCGCAGGCGTTGTTGCCGTAACGGGCCTCGTTGTAGGGGACCTTGACCCAGTCGGAGACCTCGCCGTCGACGGAGTAGCGGCCCGAGGACTGCTTCTCGTAGTAGGTCTTGACCGAGTCGACGCCCTTGCCGTGACCGAAGTACAGGTCCTGGAAGTACTCCTGGTCGTAGTCGGCCCTCCACGCCGTGGAGTTGTCCTTCTTGCGGTCGGGCTTGGGTATCGCGTTGTGCAGCGGGCCCGCGGTGCCGCCGTAGCGGCTGTCGACCTTGTCCCCGAACTCGACCAGGATGGTGAAGATCTTGTCGGTCTTCTCGCGGCCGAGCTCGACGTACTTGTCGTCGCCCTTCTTGCTCTTGAGCTGGACGACCTTCGAGCCCTCGCGGTTCTTGACCTTGCTCTTGCCGGATATGACCTGCTTCAGGGCCTCCTGGCGCTGAGCGTCCTGCGTCTTGCTCAGCGGGCCTTCGAGGTCGTGCTCGTCGTGGTGACGATCCGCCGGGTCGTGCCGGTCCACGGTGGTGGGCCGGGGGGCCGAGGCGTCGTCGGCCACCGCGTACGTCGAGGCGGTGGCGGTGGCCGCCGCGAGCGCCACGCTTATGGCGGCCGCTCTGAACGTCCAGGTTCTACTGGTCACTTGAGATCCTCCCCCGCGTTCGTGCGCGCGGCAGGCGGGGTCCCGGTCGTGGAAGGTCCGCGCGCGCGTGATCAACGCGTGTAGTCAAGTGACGACATTTGACTAGAGGTTTAGAAGAAAAGACAGACCTTGACTTGGACAGGTCAAGTGCATTATGCGGAGACGAGGTTCGTTTTACGGACAACCAAACGGTTGTCCCGCGTCCCTCCGACCGGCCGTGCGGGCGCGTGCACATGTCCACTACATGGACGTCATGACTCCGTGCGCCCCCCGTGCACCGCCCTTGTTGATTAGGTCACGCTTACCGCCGGTTCCGGTCGGGCACCCTGCCCGAGAGAATGTCGTTCGGCGGAACGCCCTCAAGCCGGCGGATTGCCGGGCCGACACCCCGTGGACCCCACATTCGAGGACATGATGGCCATGCCCCGTCCGACTGCCGCACAGCTCGCCTACGGTGCGTGCACCGTGATCTTCTCCACCCTCGCCATGCTGCTGCTGTCCCAGACGAGTTCGGGCGCGGGGATCGCGGTGATCGCCCTCGCGGCGCTCGCCCTCGGGTTGCTGGTCGCCATGACGGTGCCACTGCCCGGGAAGCGCCCGGCCGCGGTGGAACAGCCCGCTCCCCCCGAACCGCTCCGGGCCTCGGTCCCGGCACCGGCCCCGGAGCCGGTGCGCGAACGGGCGGCCTCCTGACCACCCGCTGACCCCTCTTCACCGCCCGCGGTTCCCCAGTCGCCTCATCTGGTGCTGACCACGACCGTTTTGGCCGCCTTGTCGTGCAGGCCCTGTTTGTAGGGCCGGTCGAAGTAGCTCCAGCCGCCCGAGATCGCGATCCAGAAGCAGAAGCAGCAGAAGGCGAACGGGAGCCACAGCACCGCGGCGCGCGTCAGCGCGGTCTGCACGGAGGGCGTGGAACCGTCGTCCAGTCTGGCCACGCGCATACGCAGCAACTTCTTGCCGAGGGTCTGGCCGGTCCTGGCGGTCAGGACGGTGTCGTAGGCGATGTAGAGGACGGCGGCGACCACGGACTGCCAGAGCGACCTGCCGAGCTCGATGCGGTCGCTGTCCACGTCGTACTCGTCGACGTTGAAGCCCCAGCTGAGCAGCCAGACGACGGCACCGACCAGGATCATGTCGATGATGCGCGCGAGCGTGCGCTGGACGCTGTCGCCGAGCGGGGGCATGCCGGCGAGGGGATCGGTGGGGTAGGAGCCGCCGCCGTACGGATCACCGCCGTAGGGGCCGCCACCGGGGGGACCACCACCGGGCGGGCCGCTGCCGAACCCGCCGCCCGGGCCACCGCCGGGGCCCTCGGGGCCACCCGGGCCACCGCCAGGAGCGCCGGGGCCACCTGGGCCACCTGGGCCACCTGGGCCACCGCCAGGGTCTCCCCCGTACGGCGGGGGTTCGCCGGCCGGGGGCGTGCCAGTGCCGTCGCCGGGATGGTCGTTCGGGGGGCGCTTCCTGAACGGGTCTTCATCCGGCGGCTGCTGACCGGAGCCGGGGGGCGGTTCACTGCTCATGGGCCGAGTCGACCGCGAACCCCCGCCCTCCGCATCCGGCAGACGGCTGTCCGAGGGAGCTCAGCCCGCCACGAACGTGTGCGCCGCCTTGTCGTGCCAGCACTGGCGCCAGGGCCGGTCGAAGAGGCACCAGGCCATGCCGACGATCCCGACGACGAGGAGCCCGGGCAGGCTGTAGACCAGCCAGCGGCGCAGGGCCGCGCCGAACTCCGGGGAGTCGTGCCCCTCGATGTCCCTCACCTCGAGGCCCATGAGCTTCTTGCCGAGGGTGCGGCCCCACTTGGCGGTGGGCAGCACCTCGCACAGGACACCGGCGAGCAGCAGGACGGCCAGGATGATGCCGAGGTGGACGGAGGTGGTGCCGTCGAGCAGCCAGACCGTGACCGTCTCGCCGGAGAGCTTGGCCGCGTCGATCTTCTCGTTGACGTGGTCGATCGCCGCGGTGCCGAGCGGTACGGCGGCCGTGGCGGTGAGGGCGGCGAGGACGACGGTGTCCAGCAGCCGGGCGACGAGACGCTTGCCGAGTCCGGCGGGGCGGGCCTCGGCCTGGCGCCGGGCGGCCGCCTGGAACACGTCCTCGACCGGCGGCTTCCAGGGCGCGACGGGCTGCTCGTCACCGCCTCCGGATCCGGCGAGCCGGTGCACCTGCTGCGCCCAGGAGGACTGGCCGCCGCCGGGCCCGGGGCTGAGCGGCGCAGCGGAGGCGGCGGGCTGTGCGCTGCCGGGCGCGCCGGACTGCGGGGGGACCGTGGGGGCGGCCTGCGGTCCGGACAGTGCCGTCGGGGCGGCCCCGGCGGCTTGGGCGGCGGCAGTCCCGGCCGCCACCTGCGCGGCGGAGGCCCGGGCGGCGGCCGCCTTGCCGGCGCCGAAGCCGGGCCCCGCTGAGCCGCTGCCGGAACCGGTCGGCCCGGCCTGCGCGCCGAACGCGGGCCCCGACGGGCTCTGGCCGGCCCCCGCCGCACCGGACCGGCCGCCGGAGGCGGGCGCCGCCGAGCCACTGCCCGAGCCGGCCGGCCCGAAGCCACCGCCGACCGCCCCGGCCTGCGCGCCGAACCCGGGCCCGGGCGCGCCACCGTCCGCCGCCCCCGGCCCACCGGCCGGGCCCGGGCGTGGGGACACCGCGCGGAACGTCATCGTGCCGTCGTCGGGGGTGTCGGCCGGGGCCGCCTCTCCCCCGGGCTTCCCCGTCGGGCGGCGGAACACGAACGTGCTGCCCCCCGCCGCGGCCTGCGCCTCCCGGTCGGCCGGGGCGACGTCGCCGGTGCCGTCGGCGCGGGCGGGCTCCCCGTCGGGCCGCCGGTCGGCGTGTGGCAGCCTCGGGTCACCGCCCTGGGCGCCCTGCGGGGCCGCGCCCTGCGCCCCCTGCGGCGCGCCCCACGAGACACGGCGGTCGTGGTCGCCGCCGAAGCCCGTCTGCCGGGAGCGGTCGGCGCCCCAGGCGGAGGCAGGTTCGGGACGGCTGCCGTGCTGCGCGTCGGCGGCCGAGGGCGACTCGGACGGCTCCGCGACCGGGTCCTCGTCGAAGAAGTGCGGGCCGGTCTCCTCGACCGAGGCGGGCTGCGCCGCCCCCGCTCCGGGCGGCGGCGCGAGCGACTCGCCCTCCCCGGGCGCCGGCCGGCTGGTGCCCGGCACCCAGGAGGCACCGTTCCAGTACCGGACATATCCAGGGATGGAAGGGTCCGGGTAATACCCTTCGCGGGGCCTGTCGTCACCGGGGGCCGGGGTTGGGGCGCTCATGTCCGTCGTCCCGTATCTGCTCGGGGGCCAAATGGGGGCCTCCACATCTATCAGACGAGCGCAAGCCCCACGGCCGCTCCCACCGGACCCGCCCCTTTCGAGCACCGATGTGCTACGCCCCGGGCCCCTCGGAACGGTTCCCCCTGCGAAAAAACTTCCGGCAAGCCGCGTAATGCCGTGGCCGCGGCCCGCTCTCTCCTCCTGACCGGCCCTCGAGGGCAGCCGTCAGGAGAAGGGAAGACCGCCATGCACACCGTCGTGGAGCGGGAACTGGAGCTGAAGCTCGTCCTGTCGCCCGAGCGCAGGATCCCGGTGCCCGCCCGGCTCGGGTACCTCACGGACGACCCCTACGCCGTCCACGTCACCTTCCACACCGACACCGAGCACCCGGTGTACTGGACGTTCGCCCGGGACCTGCTGGTGGAGGGCGTGTTCCGGCCCTGCGGGCAGGGGGACGTGCGGGTGTGGCCGACCAGGGCGGAGGGGCGCAGCGTCGTGCTGATGGCGCTGAGTTCACCCGACGGGGACGCCCTGCTGGAGGCTCCGGCGGCGGCGGTGTCGGCCTGGCTGGAGCGCACGCTGCGGGTGGTGCCGCCGGGGACGGAGGGTGAGCAGCTCGGGCTGGACGACGAACTGGCCCAGCTGCTCGCCCAGTGAGAGGGGCCGGGCCTCAGAAGAGCTTGCCCGGGTTCAGGATGTTCAGCGGGTCGAAGGCCTGCTTGACGGCCCGTTGCATCTCCATGCCCACGGGGCCGATCTCGCGCGCCAGCCACTCCTTCTTCAGGACGCCGACGCCGTGTTCGCCGGTGATGGTGCCGCCGAGTTCGAGGCCGAGGGCCATGATCTCGTCGAAGGACTCGCGGGCGCGGCGGGACTCGTCGGGGTCCGCCGGGTCGAAACAGACCGTCGGGTGGGTGTTGCCGTCGCCCGCGTGGGCCACGACCCCGATGGTGAGCTGGTACTTCCCGGCGATCCGGTCCACCCCTTCGAGCATCTCGGCGAGCCGGGAGCGGGGCACGCACACGTCGTCGATCATCGTCACGCCCTTGACCGCCTCCAGCGCGGTGAGCGACAACCGCCGGGCCTGGAGCAGCAGTTCGGACTCGGTCACGTCGTCGGCGGGGACCACCTGGGTGGCACCGGCCGCGTCGCACAGGGCCCCGACGGCGGCCAGGTCGGCGGCGGGCGCGGTGGTGTCGAACGCGGCCAGCAGCAGCGCCTCGGTGCTCTCGGGCAGGCCCATCTGCGCCATCGCGTTGACGGCCTTGACCGTCGTACGGTCCATGAGTTCGAGGAGTGACGGGACGTGGCCGCCCTCCATGATCCGGCACACGGCGTCGCAGGCGGCGGCGGCCGAGGCGAACTCGGCGGCCAGCACCAGCTGCTCGGGCGGCTTGGGGCGCAGCCCGAGGACGGCCCGTACGACGATGCCGAGCGAGCCCTCGGAACCGACGAACAGCCGGGTCAGGTCATAGCCGGCGACGCCCTTGGCGGTGCGGCGGCCGGTGGACATCAGGCGGCCGTCGGCGAGGACGACGTCGAGGCCGAGGACGTACTCGGCGGTCACCCCGTACTTCACGCAGCACAGGCCGCCGGAGGCGGTGCCGATGTTGCCGCCGATGGTGCACATCTCCCAGCTGGAGGGGTCCGGCGGGTAGTAGAGGCCGTGTTCGCCGACGTCCCTGGACAGGGCGGCGTTGACGACGCCGGGCTCGACGACGGCGATGCGGTCGACCGGGTTGATCTCCAGGATCCGGTCCATCTTCGTCAGGGACAGCACGATGCAGCCGTCGGAGGCGTTGGCGGCGCCGGACAGTCCGGTGCGGGCGCCCTGCGGGACGACGGGGACGCGCAGGGCGGTGGCCGTGCGCATCACGTGCTGGACCTGCTCGGTCGTACGGGGCAGCACGACCACGGCCGGGCTGCCGGCCGGGCAGAAGCTCGCCATGTCGTTGGCGTAGGAGGCCGTGACGTCGGGGTCGGTGAGGACCGCTTCGGCGGGCAGGCCGCCGAGCAGCAGATCCACGAGGTCGCCGGTCGCTGCGGTGTCCTCGGAGCGGGGCGCTTCGATACGGCTCATGATCACAGGTTCGCACCCGGTGCCACCGGTGTGAACCCGTCGGCGGCAGCCTTGGGCTGCCCGGGTGCCGGGACGGCAGGGGCGGGACGGCAGGGGTGGGTCGTGCGGGTGCCCCGTGACACCCGCACGACCGTGACACCCCACGACCCGCGGCACCGCACGATCCGCGCGGCACGGCGGCTACAGGTTGCCGCGGCGCTCCTGCTCACGCTCGATCGCCTCGAACAGGGCCTTGAAGTTGCCCTTGCCGAAGCCCATCGAGCCGTGGCGTTCGATGATCTCGAAGAAGACGGTCGGACGGTCCTGGACCGGCTTGGTGAAGATCTGCAGCAGGTAGCCGTCCTCGTCGCGGTCGGCGAGGATCTTCAGTTCGCGCAGGGTGTCGATCGGCACGCGGGTCTCGCCGACCCACTCCCCCAGCGTGTCGTAGTAGGAGTCGGGCGTGTTGAGGAACTCGACGCCGGCCGCGCGCATCGTGCGGACCGTCTGCACGATGTCGTTCGTGTTGAGCGCGATGTGCTGCACGCCCGCGCCGCCGTAGAACTCCAGGTACTCGTCGATCTGGGACTTCTTCTTGGCGATGGCCGGCTCGTTGATCGG
Source organism: Streptomyces tibetensis (assembly GCF_040647715.1). GTDB lineage: Bacteria > Actinomycetota > Actinomycetes > Streptomycetales > Streptomycetaceae > Streptomyces > Streptomyces tibetensis_A. The sequence goes on from NZ_JBEZCR010000001.1 coordinate 906,445, forward strand.
GAACTTGACCTTGAGCGTGCCGTCGGCGACGACCTTCGACATCAGGGCGCTGTACTCGGTTGCGATGTCGTCGCCCACGAACTCCTTCATGTTCGTGAAGCCCATCACCTTGTTGTAGAAGCCGACCCACTCGTTCATCCTGCCGAGCTCGACGTTGCCGACGCAGTGGTCGATCGCCTGGAAGGTGCGCTGGGCGGGCGGCTCGACGATCGGCTTGGCCGCGACGAAGCCGGGCAGGTACGGGCCGTCGTAGCCGGAGCGCTCGACGAGGGTGTGGCGGGTCTCGCCGTAGGTGGCGATGGCGGCCAGGACGACCGTGCCGTGCTCGTCCTTCCGCTCGTACGGCTCGGCGACCGAGCGGGCGCCGTGCTCCAGGGCGTAGGCGTAGGCGACGCGCGCGTCCGGGACCTCGATGGCGAGGTCGACGACACCGTCGCCGTGTTCGGCCACGTGCTTCGCGAGGAAGTGGCCCCAGTCCGTGGTGGGCTTGATGACCGAGGTGAGGACGAAGCGGGCGGAGCCGTTCTCCAGGACGTACGCGGCGGTCTCGCGGCTGCCGTTCTCCGGTCCGGAGTACGCGACCAGCTTCATGCCGAAGGCGGTGGAGTAGTAGTGCGCCGCCTGCTTGGCGTTGCCCACGGCGAAGACGACCGCGTCCATTCCCTTGACCGGGAAGGGGTCGGCCTGCCGGGCGGTGTCGGGAGTGTGGTGTGTGGTCTGCGTCATAGCCGCAGGGTCTCCCTGCCCGGCAAGGTGCGCAATAGTTTGCGTTTCGGCTGGGCAATCTGTTCAGCAACACGGCCGTATCGTCGGCCGTTCTGTACAGGATGACCATGCCGGGAGGCGGCTGTGGCGATCGATCATCTGGACGGCCGGATCATTCTGCTGCTGGCCCGGGAGCCGCGGATCGGGGTGCTGGAGATGTCCCGGCGGCTGGGGGTGGCCCGGGGCACCGCGCAGGCGCGGCTGGACCGGCTTCAGTCGAACGGAGTCATCCGCGGATTCGGTCCGCAGGTGGACCCGGCCGCGCTCGGCTATCCCGTCACGGCGTTCGCGACGCTGCAGATCCGGCAGGGGCAAGGGGCGGACGTACGGGCGCACTTGGCGACCGTGCCGGAGGTGCTGGAGCTGCACACGACCACCGGCTCCGGGGACATGCTGTGCCGTCTCGTGGCCCGCTCCAACGCCGATCTCCAGCGTGTGATCGACCGGGTCGTCGGTTTTGATGGCATCGTCCGGGCCTCCACGGCGATCGTCATGGAGAACCCCGTTCCGCTGCGGATCATCCCGCTCGTGGAGCAGGCCGCGGAGGAGACCTGACGTGTAGGGGTGAGCGCGTGTGAACTTCTGGGAGTACCTGGTCAACCGGCACCAGCAGCTGCTCACGGACGCCTACCAGCACGCGAGCGTGGTCTTCCAGTGCATGGTCGTCGCGACGGCGCTCGGGGTGCTGATCGGTGTGGTCACCTATCGCAGCGAGTGGGCCGGGAACCTGGCGACCACCACCACCGCCACCATCCTGACCGTGCCGGCGCTCGCCCTGATCGGTCTGCTCATCCCCCTGGTGGGCCTCGGAGTGCCGCCCACGGTGATCGCTTTGACGCTGTACGGGCTGCTGCCGGTCGTGCGCAACGCGATCGTCGGACTGCGCGGGGTCGATCCGGCGCTGGTGGACGCGGCCACGGGCATCGGGATGTCCCGGCCGGCCCGGCTGCTGCGGATCGAGCTGCCGCTGGCCTGGCCGCCGATCCTGACCGGGATCCGCGTCTCCACCCAGATGCTGATGGGCATCGCGGCCATCGCGGCGTACGCCTCCGGCCCCGGACTCGGCAACGTCATCTTCCGCGGCCTCGCCTCGCTGGGCAGCGCCAACGCACTCAACCAGGTCCTCGCGGGCACGCTCGGCATCATCATCCTGGCGCTGCTGTTCGACGCCGCCTACGTCCTGATCGGGCGGCTGACCATTCCCAGGGGGATCCGTGCCTGAGACCGGTGACCACGGTGCCTCCATCGAGCTGGAGGGCCTGACCAAGCGCTATCCGGGCAGTGCGCAGCCGGCCGTGGACAACGTGAGCATGCAGATCAAGGCGGGCGAGGTCGTCGTCCTGGTCGGCCCCTCGGGCTGCGGGAAGTCCACCACGCTCAAGATGATCAACCGGCTGATCGAGCCGACCGGCGGTCGCATCCGCATCGGCGGCGAGGACGTCACCGACATGGACCCGGTCAAGCTGCGCCGCAAGGTCGGCTACGCCATCCAGTCCGCCGGGCTCTTCCCGCACATGACGGTCGCGCAGAACATCGGGCTCGTCCCGAGGATGATCGGCTGGCCGAAGGCACGGATCAAGGAGCGGACCGAGGAGCTCCTCGACCTCGTCGGCCTCGACCCCGGGGAGTTCCACGGCCGCTACCCGCGCCGGCTCTCCGGCGGACAGCAGCAGCGCGTGGGCGTGGCCCGGGCGCTGGCCGCCGATCCGCCGGTGCTGCTGATGGACGAGCCGTTCGGGGCGGTGGACCCGATCACCCGCGACCACCTCCAGGACGAGCTGATCCGCCTGCAGCACGAGCTGCACAAGACGATCGTCTTCGTCACCCACGACTTCGACGAGGCGATCAAGATCGGCGACCGGATCGCCGTGCTGCGCGAGCGGTCGCACATCGCACAGTTCGACACCCCCGAGGCGATCCTCACCAACCCGGCGGACGACTTCGTGTCGGGATTCGTGGGCGCGGGCGCGGCGCTGAAGCGCCTGAACCTGACCCGCGTACGGGACGTGGAGATCACCGACTATCCGACGGTCACGGTCGACGACCCGTTGCAGCAGATCTTCAACGAGCTGCGGACCAGCGGCAGCAACGAGATCCTGCTGCTCGACCGGCGCGGTCGTCCCTACAAGTGGCTGCGGCGCGGCGACCTGATGCGGGCCCGGGGCTCGCTGGCCCGTGCCGGAACCCTGGTGAACGACACGGTCACCCGGGACGCGACCCTGCGCGACGCGCTGGAGGCGGTGCTCACCGACAACGCCGGGCGGGTGGCGGTGACCGGGCGGCGCGGCGAGTACACGGGCGTCGTCGACATGGAGACCCTGATGAACTCCGTGCACGAGATGCTGGAGGCGGACCGGCTCGACGCGATGGAGCACCAGCACGAACTCCAGTCGCTGCGGGCCTCGCAGACGCATGCCGAGCAGGAGGGGGCCGCGGGCCCGGCGGGCGTGGGCGGCCCGGGAGGGGAGCGGTGACGGCCACGGAGGTCGGGGAGACCTCCGAGCCGGTCGAGGAGGCGCCCCCGGCGGAGCGGGCGCCCGCCCGTCTGACCTGGCAGAAGCTGACGTTCCTGCCGGTCGCCCTGATCGCCGTGCTGCTCGCCACCTGGCTCTGGTTCCAGCAGGCCGACCTGGACGCGCTCACCCGCAACGCCCTGTCGGGCGGCCAGGTCACCAAGGCGCTGTGGCAGCACATCCAGCTGACCGCGATCTCCACGTTCTTCGTGCTGATCATCGCGATCCCGCTGGGCATCCTGCTGACCCGCGGGGCGATGAGCAGGGCCACCCCGGTGGCGATGGCGTTCGCCAACACGGGCCAGGCGACCCCGGCGATCGGCCTGCTCGCCCTCCTGGTGATCTGGCTGGGCATCGGCCGCAGGGCCGCACTGATCGGCATGATCATCTACGCCATCCTGCCGGTGCTCTCCAACACGATCACAGGCCTGAAGGCGAACGACCCGACCCTGCTGGAGGCGGCCCGCGGGATCGGCATGTCCCCCACCGGGGTGCTGAGGCGGGTGGAACTGCCGCTCGCGGTCCCGCTGATCCTCGCGGGTGTGCGCACGGCCCTCGTCCTGAACGTCGGTACGGCGACCTTGGCGGTCTTCGGCGGGGGCGGCGGCCTCGGTGTGCTGATCACGACCGGGATCACCAACCAGCGGATGCCGGTGCTGGTGCTGGGCTCGGTCCTCACGGTGGTGCTGGCGCTGCTGGTGGACTGGCTGGCGTCGATCGTCGAACTGCTGCTGCGCCCGCGGGGGTTGCAGCCATGAGAAGGCCGACGCGCCTGGTGTCCGCCGGCCTGCTGCTGGCAGCGGCCGGCTGCGGCCTGACCAGCGGCTCTCCCCTGACCGACGATGTGAAGCCGGGCTCGATCGGCCGGGGTGAGCCGCTGAAGGGCGCGCATCTGACGGTGACGTCGAAGTCGTTCACCGAACAGCTGATCCTCGGCTCGGTCATGGGCATCGCCTTCGAGGCGGCCGGAGCGGACGTCATCGACCGCACCGGCATCCAGGGATCCATCGGCAGCCGCGAGGCGGTCCGCAAGGGCGATGCGGACGCCGGGTACGAGTACACGGGCACGGCCTGGATCACGTACCTCGGGCGCAGCAGGCCGATCACCGATCCGCGGGAGCAGTGGGAGGCGGTGAAGAAGGAGGACGCGAGGAACGGGCTGGTCTGGCTGCCGCCGTCGAAGCTCGACAACACGTACGCGCTGGCGATGAACCAGCAGAACGCGAGGAAGTACGGCACGAAGACCATGTCGGAGGTGGCGAAGCTGGCGAAGTCCGATCCGGGGGCCGTGAAGCTGTGCGTGGAGGTGGAGTTCGCGAACCGGGCGGACGGGCTGCCGGGCATGCAGAAGGCCTACGGCATGAGCGTGCCCGCGCGGAACATCACGCAGATGGACACCGGGATCATCTACACGCAGACCGCGAAGGGCAACTGCACGTACGGGGAGGTGTTCACCACCGACGGGCGCATCAAGTCCATGAACCTGGTGGTGATGGACGACGACAAGAAGTTCTTCCCCAACTACAACGCCGCGCCGATGATCAACGCCAAGTCCCTGAAGGAGTGGCCGGCGATCGCGGAGGTCCTGAACCCGGTGACGGCGAAGCTGGACAACTCCGTGGCGCAGACGCTGAACGCGAAGGTGGACGTGGACGGGGAGGATCCGCACCAGGTGGCGCTGGACTGGATGGTGGAGGAGGGGTTCGTCGAGGAGGGGTGAGTTACAAAGAGACCGTTGCAAAGAGAGCTTTGCAACGCTACCTTTGCATCGTGAGCGAGCCCGAGAACACCTCCGTACGACAACTCGACGCCCGATCCCTGCGGGGACTGGCACACCCCCTGCGCATGCAGCTGCTGGACGCCCTGCGCTTCGGCGGCCCGGCAACCGCGTCGCAACTGGCCCAGAAACTGCACGAGTCCAGCGGGGCCACCAGCTACCACCTGCGCCAACTCGCGGAGTACGGCTTCATCGAGGACGCACCCGAGCACGGCAAGGGGCGCGAGCGCTGGTGGAAGGCGACGCACCACGGCCTCCGCTTCGACGACGCCCTGCTCACCGACTCCGATCCGGCCGTGCGCGGCGCGGCGGACCTGTACCTGCACGAGGTCGCCACCACGCACGCCCGGGACCTGTCCACGTGGCTGGGCAACCGCGACTCATGGCCCGAGGAATGGAGCGACTCCTGGGACATGAGCAGCGCGACGCTGAGTCTCACTCCCGAACTGACCCGCGAACTCGTCGAGAAGATGCACGACCTGGTCGAGACCTACCGCGACCGCGCCGCCGCCGAGGACGCACCCGGCACCGAGCAGATCCGCATCCACACGCACGCCTTCCCCGTCCGCACCGACTGAAGGGTCAGCCATGCACCCGGACATCCACCTCGCACTGCACCACGCCCGCGCCGCCGAACTCCGCGCCGAGACCGAACCCCGTCCGGCGCACCGCCCCGAACTCCGTACGCGTGTGGGCTGGGCCCTCATCGAGGTCGGGCTGAAGCTCGCCGCCCGGCCCGGGCCGGTCCCGGCCCACTAGCAGCCGGGGACGGAACCCTTCCCCGTCTCCAGGGCCACCAGTGAACTCACCGTGCTCTTCAGCGTGGTCACCGGAATCAGCCGCAGCCCCTTCGGAAGCTCGGCGCGAGCGTCACCGCACTCCGCCTTGGGGACCAGGAACACCGTCGCCCCGTCCCGCTTCGCGGCCTGGGTCTTGAGGGCGACGCCCCCCACCGCACCGACCCGGCCGGCCGCGTCGATCGTGCCCGTACCGGCGATGACCCGGCCACCGGTGAGATCCCCACCCGTGCCGTCGCCGTCGAGCTTGTCGATGATGCCGAGGGAGAAGAGCAGCCCCGCGCTGGGGCCGCCCACGTCCGCGAGCTTCAGGCTGACCTTGACGTCCTTGTCGTCGAGGCCGAGGTACCCCAGCGCGGCCTGCGTCGCCGCGTCCTGGGACTCCTTCATCTGCCGCTCGTTGTGCTGCTCGATCTCCTTGACGTTGTCCCCGCTCGGGTAGACGGAGTCGCGCGGCATGACCGCCTGGTCGGTGCGGAACCAGCTGTCGATGACGTCGGGGAACGAGACCCGGGTGTCCGGGGAGGTCGCCTCGATGGTGGTCATCCGCAGCTGGCCCTCGGTGTGCCGGACCGGCGCACCGGAGATGGTGATCACCTCCGTGCCCTTGTTGTCGCCGAGCACGTTCGCCGTCAGCCCCGGCTGCGCCACCGAGAACGGCAGCGGCGCGAACACCGCCGTCGCGAGCAGGGCCACGACGGGCAGGGCGCAGACGGCGATGGCCTGGGGGCGCGTGAGGCGAGAGAACACGGGGTCAATCTAACGCGGCACGGAGATACGGCCGGGACCAGGGCGTCGGGGGCCCGAGCGGAGAGGCCTCCGGCGCCGGCGCACGGCGTGTGGCCACCGGTAGGGCAGGGGGCCGACGGCCGGCGCACGGCGTCCCGCGCCGGTGCGGGGAAGCCTCGGGTCCTCGGCGCGAGTCCGGCCACCGGTGCGGCAGGTGGCCGACGGCCGGCGTCCCGCGCCGGTGCGGGCGGGCGGCCGGCTGTCAGCGCAGGGCCTCCGCGACCTCCCGGGCCGCGTCGACCACCCTCGGCCCCACCCGTTCGGGCACCGCCTCGGCCAGCATCACCACGCCCACGCTGCCCTCGACGCCCGTCACGCCCAGCAGCGGTGCCGCGGCCCCCCAGGCGCCCGCCTCCAGCTCCCCGTGGGTCAGCATGTAACCGGGTTCGGCCATCGGGTGCTGCCGGGCCGCGAGTATCGCCTTGCCGGCGGCGCCCCGGTCCAGGGGATGGCGGAACCCGGCGCGGTAGGCGACGTGATAATCCGTCCAGGTCGGCTCAACGACGGCCACGGCCAGCGCGTCCGCCCCGTCGACCATGGTCAGGTGCGCCGTCGCGCCGATGTCCTCGGCCAGTGACCGCAGCGCCGGCATCGCGGCCTCCCGCACCAGCGGATGGACCTGGCGCCCCAGACGCAGCACGCCGAGCCCGACCCGGGCACGCCCGCCCAGGTCACGGCGTATGAGGGCGTGCTGTTCCAGCGTGGCGAGCAACCGGTACACGACGGTCCGGTTCACTCCCAGCCGGAGGGAGAGTTCGGTCACGGTCAGCCCGTGGTCCGTGTCGGCGAGCAGCTTGAGGACACGCAGTCCCCGGTCGAGCGTCTGGGAGGTCTCCGCGGTCACGACGCCCACTCCTTAGTGGTGAGGTCGGCGGCTCCCCGGTCGGCGGATGCGTCACCGAGTCCCGTCGGTGACGCGCTTCAGAGGCCGCCGATCGGTCGGCGGCCCGGCCTGTCCGGACCGCGTCGCTTCACGGCTGCGCTCCGCGGCGGCGCTGCCACGGGGCGTGTGCGTAGCGGGACAGTAGCGAAGCAGGTTCGCTGAGCGGAAGTCTCCGTCCAGAATCCGGGCACACAGACGGGCGTAGTGCTGGAATTTGCGGCGGTATGAGCGCCCCCACGGGGGCGCGGGGCTGTGCCGATGTGCGGCTCCGCCGCGTGGGCGCGCTCAGCCACACACAAGCCGCAGCCGATGGACCACGGAAGCTCACTTCATCCGGGTCGCCCACTCCTGCACCTTGGCGATCCGCTGCTGCAGCTGCCCCGCCGTCGCCTCCGCCGCCGGAGGCCCCCCGCACACGCGACGCAGCTCCGTGTGGATCACCCCGTGCGGCTTGCCGCTCTGGTGGACGTAGGCGCCGACCATCGTGTTGAGCCGGCGCCGCAACTCCATCATCTCCTTGTGGGAGACCACGGGCCGCCGCTCGGCGGGCACTTCGAGCAGGTCGGCTTCCGCGTCCGGCTTCTTGCGGCTGTGCGAGATCTGTTTGGCCTGCCGCTTCTGGAGCAGCAGCTGCACCTGGTCGGGCTCCAGCAGCCCCGGGATGCCGAGGTAGTCCTGCTCCTCCTCGCTGCCCGGGTGGGCCTGCATGCCGAACTCGGCGCCGTTGTACATGACCCGGTCGAAGACGGCGTCGGACTCCAGCGCCTCGAAGGGCAGCATGTCCTGCTCGCCGGTGTCCTCGTCCTGCTCCCGGTTCGCCTCGTCCATCTCCTTCTCGGACTCGGCGTACGGGTCCTCCTCGCCCTCCTTCTTGGGCTTGTCGAGGACGTGGTCGCGCTCGCGCTCCATCTCGTTGGCGAAGGAGAGCAGGTCGGGCACGGTCGGCAGGAACACGGAGGCGGTCTCGCCACGCCGCCGGGACCGTACGAAACGCCCGACGGCCTGGGCGAAGAAGAGCGGGGTCGAGATGGTGGTGGCGTACACGCCGACCGCGAGCCGCGGCACGTCGACGCCCTCGGACACCATCCGCACCGCGACCATCCACCGGTCGTTGTTGGCGCTGAACTCGTCGATCCGCTCGGAGGCCCCGGAGTCGTCCGACAGCACGAGGGTCGCCTTGTCGCCGGTGATCTCCCGGATGAGCTTGGCGTACGCACGCGCCGAGTCCTGGTCGGAGGCGATGACGAGGGCGCCCGCGTCCGGGATGGCCTTCCGGACCTCGGTCAGGCGCTGGTCGGCGGCGCGCAGCACGGACGGCATCCACTCACCGCGCGGGTCGAGGGCGGTCCGCCAGGCCTGGCTGACGGCGTCCTTGGTCATGGGCTCGCCGAGCCGGGCGGCGATCTCGTCACCGGCCTTGGTGCGCCAGCGCATGTTGCCGCTGTAGGAGAGGAAGATGACGGGCCGCACCACGTTGTCCGCGAGGGCGTTGCCGTAGCCGTAGGTGTAGTCGGCGGCGGAGCGCCGGATCCCGTCGTTCCCCTCCTCGTACGTCACGAAGGGGATGGGGTTGGTGTCGGACCGGAAGGGCGTACCGGTCAGGGCGAGCCGTCGCGTCGCGGGCTCGAAGGCCTCGAGGCAGGCCTCGCCCCAGGACTTGCTGTCACCGGCGTGGTGGATCTCGTCGAGGATGACGAGCGTCTTGCGCTGCTCCACCCGGTTCCGGTGCAGCATGGGCCGGACACCGACACCCGCGTACGTCACGGCGACCCCGTGGTACTCCCGGCCGAGCGGCCCGGCGCTGTACTCCGGGTCCAGCTTGATGCCGATCCGCGCCGCGGCCTCGGCCCACTGCTTCTTCAGGTGCTCGGTCGGCGCCACCACCGTCACCTGCTGGACGACGTGGTGGTGCAGCATCCAGGACGCGAGCGTCAGCGCGAAGGTCGTCTTGCCGGCGCCGGGGGTGGCGACCGCGAGGAAGTCCCGCGGCTGCTCCTGGATGTACTTCTCCATCGCGCCCTGCTGCCAGGCGCGCAGCTTGCTGGCGGTACCCCAGGGGGCGCGGCCGGGGAACGCCGGGGACAGGTGGTGCGAGGCGGAACTGGTGCCGGCGGTGGTAGTCACGGTCTCCGTTGGGGGTCGGGCGGCTCGTGCGAGGGAGCCTGACGGCTCGGCTACGTATGACAACCGGGCCACCCTACCGGCGCCCCGAGCCGGTCGACGCGCGGACCGGGCCAGGGCATCTGCGGGTGGGACCGACGTCACAGCCCCCGCGACCGCCCCGCGATCCTCCCGACGCCCCGTGGGCCCCGGAGGCGATGTCCACGGGACGGCGCGAAGGCCACCTCCTGGGCCCTTCGGCCGGGTCGACGCCCCTGGGGGCGAGGGACGGTGCTACGGCCGTCGTTCCCGCAACCGGGTCGACACCCAGGCCCCGGCCAGCGCGACCGCCGCCATCGGCAGGAACACCGCGGTGAAGGCGGCCGGGTGGGAGCCGGAGGTGTGGGTGGTCGTGTGGGAGAGCGCGCCGCCGCCGAGCGCGGCGAAGGCCGCACCGCCGGCGGACAGCAGGACGACGTTGGAGAGGCCGTCGGAGATCTGCAGCGCGGCGGAGTTGGCGCCGGCTTCCTCGGGGGCGGAGAGCTTCAGCAGGAGGACGCTCGTGGAGGAGATCACGAGTCCCATCCCGAAGCAGCCGAAGGCCCAGGCGACGGCCACGGTCCAGACGGGCACGGAGTCGATCAGCACGCTCGGCGCCGTCGCGATGGCCGCGGCGACCAGGAGCATCCCGACCGTGGTCAGCCGCTCCCGGTACGGCTCCGTCCGCGACCGGGACTGCACCCAGGACCCCAGCGCCCACGTCCCACCGCCCGCGGCGAGCGAGAACCCGGCCAGGGTGGGGCTGAGCCCGCGCTGGGTGACCAGCATCAGCGGCACGAACGACTCGGCGGCGATGAAGGACCCGGCGGCGACGCCGCGCAGCAGTACGACGGACGGCAGCCCGCGAGCGGCCCGGTAGGTGCCGCGCGGAAGCAGCCCGAGCACGGCGGGCACGAGCAGGGTGACGCCGAGCGCACCCGGCAGCAGCGAGAGGGGACGCAAGTCCTGGGCGGCGTACTGGAGCAGTCCGGCCCCGAGGGAGATGGCCAGGGCGAGCCGGATGCGCCGACGGTCGAAGGAGGCACGCGGTCCTTCCGGCGGAGCGGCCCGGTCGGCTGCCCGGACCGGATCGGACGGGGCAGGCCGGTCGGCGAGGGCTGTCCGTTCCGCGGGGACCGGCAGGTCGGGGCTCGGCGCCGCGGTGGACTCGGCAGCTCGGGGCCCGGTGTGCCCCGCCGGGCCGGACGCGCGGCGCCGTATCTGCGGCAGTGCGAGCGCGAGCGGGAAGACGACGAGCACGGGTATCCCGACGAACACCCACCGCCATCCCAACTGCTCGGTCACCGTGCCGGCGGCGAGCGGACCGACGATCGACGGGAGGACCCAGCTCGCGGCGAAGGCGGCCATGATGGCGGGCCGCAACCGCTCCGGGTAGGCCCGCCCGACGACGACGTACAGCGCGACGATCACCAACCCGCCGCCGAACCCCTGCACGGCCCGCCCCAGGATGAACACCCACATCGTCGCGGCGGTCCCCGACAGCAGCAGCCCGGCCCCGAAGGAGGCGATGCCCGTCGTCAACGGCCCCAGGGGGCCGCGCAGGTCGGACCACTGCCCGGAGAGCACCATCCCGAACAGGCTGGTCGTGAAGTACCCGGAGAACGCGAACGCGTACAGGGACACCCCGTCCAGCTCCCGGGCGGCCACGGGCATCGCCGTCCCCACGGCGGTCGCCTCGAAGGCGATGAGCAGCACGACGGAGACGATCCCGACGCTCAACGCCCGGTGTCCCGGCCCCAGCACACCTTCGTCTCCCCCGGCGAGGGAGGACGGGACGGCAGTACCCACGACATCGGCGTCACGCGGCTTGGAGTCAGGCATGCCCGCCAGCGTAAGGTCCACGCGCCCCTTTGGCCCCTGTCGCGAGACGGTCCCGACCTGAGACCTTGGTCTTACGCCCTCCCCTATGGCCACCGCCTTTCATGAACGGCGTATGGCAGTCGCGTTGCGCCCCACCGGATGCCCTTGAACCGCACGTCGAAGGCCCCGTACGGTCATCGCACCGAGTTCGACTTCGGTCCGAACAAGGCCGTGTGCCCGAGTGGTTGAGGGGCTCGCCTGCGCCGCATCCATCAGCGAGCTCCGCTCGCGGGGAGCTACGTGGGTCCGAACCCCGCCACGGCAGTGAGCATGCGAACTCGGTCACGGCCGTGTGCCCGAGTGGTTGAGGGGCTCGCCTGCAAAGCGAGTTACGTGGGTTCGAATCCCGCCACGGCCTCCATGGACAGCCTGGCGTCACAGCTCGCGGTCACGTGCCCGTCGGGTTCGCGCGTCAGCCGGCGTCCGGAAGTGCCGCCGGGTCGGTGTCGCCGTCGGCCTTTCGGCGTGCCCTGCGTGCGTTCTCCGCGCGTACCGCGTCCAGCCATCGCCAGATGCCCGCCTCCTCCGGGCTCAGACCGGGGCAGGCGATGCGGTGCGGGACGCGGCACACCGCACCGGGTGCGGGCTGGTCCTCGCGGCTGTTCCACGCCGTGCCGTCCGAGTCCACGTACCAGCGGTGCCATGCGGGCACCATGTGCGCGGGTACCGGCATGCCCGGTTCGAGGAGGACATGCGTGCCGTAGTAGGTGGCGTGCCGCTCACCGGTCAGCCCGCAGTGCGGGCATTGGGGCGGGGCGGGCGGCTCGGGCCCGGTGGCGCCCTCCGTCGCCGCCTGGGCCCGGTCGGTGTTCTCCCACGGCCGCGGCGCATCAGCGGGCCGCTGCCGGTGTCCGTCGGGGCCTGGTAACGGGATGATGCTCGACTCGTCTGTGTCCCCCATACCTCCGAGCATCTGCGGGAGTTCAGGGGCCGGGAAGGGCGCGTTCAGGGGCGCAACGGGGCAATCCGCCGAGCGTCCGGAACCGGCGCAGCTTGCGATGTCCGGCCCGGAGAAGTCCCGCACAACCCCAAGCGCCTCTCAGGTGTCCAGGACATGACCGGTAGCCCACGCTCCGGTCGTCGTGCCTTTCGGGGCCGACGAGGAATCCGACGAGGAGAATCACCGTGCACCTCCGCCCCTCGGCAGCCGTCCTGGCCGCTGCCGTGATCGCCGTCGCCGGTCCCGCTGTCGCCGCGCCCCTGGCGCACGCGGAGGGGGGCCAGCCCGAGCTGGTCGTGTCGGCCCTGCCGTCCGCGACTCCCAAGCCGGGTGAGGTGTACGACAAGTCCGTCACCCTCACCAACAAGGGCACGGCCGCCGTGGACGGGGTCACCTTCCGGGTGCGTCTGACGCGCGGGCTGGACTTCCCCGAGCAGGTGAAGGGCTGCACCTACTCGACCGTCGAGGACCAGGTGCGGCAGGCACTCTGCGAGCTCGACACGGTCATCGCACCGGGCGCCTCCATCACCACGCCCGTCCGCTTCAAGGCCCTGGACAAGGCTTTGATGGAGTCCGTCGAGTACGGCACGAGCGCGACCGGTGACGCCCCGGGCGAGGGGTTCGACGACAGCTACCGGCGGCTCACGCTGACCGCGGACAACACCGCCGACCTCGTCGCGGTCGGTGAGGAGATGGAGGCGCTGGCGGGCGGGGAGCAGTCGGTCACGGCGACCCTGCGCAACGACGGCCCCGGCTGGGTGCAGAACCAGGAGAGCGACGACCTCCCCGGCCTGCTGGTGCAGATCCCGCCGGGCACCGTCGCCGTGAAGGTGCCGAAGGACTGCGCGCCGTTCGGGATCGACGGGCCGAGTGAACCGCAGGGGACCCCCCGCAAGCCCAAGTACGTCTGCTGGCCGCAGGACGGGACCCTCGAGGTCGGCCAGTCCCTGTTGTACACCTTCACCTTGAAGATCAAGAAGTCCGCGCAGGACACCGAGGGCGAGATCAAGGCGTCGTCCGTCTACGACATCGCCCCCGCGTACGACGAGAACCGCGCCAACAACATCTCCTCGATCGGCATCGACCTGCCGAGCGACTACGAGCCCGAGCCCAGCCCCTCGGACGGCGCCGACGGTGGTACGGGCAACGGCGGGAACGGCAACGACCCCGAGGGGCAGGCCGCCGGCGGCACGGGCGCCACCGCCTCCCCCTCGGCGTCCGCGTCTGCCTCGGAGGGCACCACGACCGGCGGCTCCACCGGCACCTCGACCGGCAGCACCACCGGCGGCAGCCTCGCCACGACCGGCTCCGACGGCACCCCGCTCCTCGCCGGTGCCGCGGCAGCCGCCGCGGTGCTCGGTGGCGGCCTGGTCCTCGCCGTGCGCCGCCGCAGCGCCGCCAAGTCGGTCTGACGGCAGCTCCGTCAGAGCACCCCGCCGGCCTCGTCCTGGAACGCGTCCGTCCAGTAGTGGCGGACCGTTCTGCCGGCGGTGGCGCCCGTGGGGTCCACGGTCGACAGGACCTGGAGCATCGTCATGGCCAGCTGGTCGTAGGTGTCGGTCGTCAGCTCGTGGGACGACTCGGCGTCTATCGCACGCTCGCGGTGCAGGAGCCAGAGGGTGAAGGCGAGGGTCGACACGTCCGTGTTGAGCGGGGACAGCGTCGCCTCGGGTTCGCTCCAGTTCAGCACGGCGCCCGTCGCGCCGTCGACGACCAGGCTGTTGTCCTCGACCAGGTGGCCGAGGCGGATCAGGCGGTGGGCCGCGGCGGGGAGTCCGGCCGGGATGTCGGTGTCGGCGTAGTACTCGGCGAGCGTCGCCAGGGGGACGTCCGTGTCCAGGGAGAAGACGTGGGCGTCCTCCGGCAGGCCCACCTCGCGCAGGAAGCGGCGGGTCGGCTCGTGCGTGAGGGTCGCGGGGAAGTCGACGTCCTCGAAGCGCGCCACCTTGCCGGGGCCGAACTCCTGGTCCAGAAGGCGGTGCGGGAGGTCCAGGGCCAGGCCGGACACGCCGCCGCGGCCCGCCACCAGGGCCAAAGGGCGGATCAGTGCCGCCATCTTCCAGAACGGGGCCGGTTCGCCGTCCGCGCCGTCCCGGAAGACCGCGAGCAGGTGCTGCGAGGCCTGCGCCACCGCCTTGGGGCCGTAGCGGCCCGCGTAGGAGGCGAACTGGCCGCGCAGACCGGCCAGTTCGTCGGTGGCCTCCGCGAAGCGGACCAGCGTCCGCAGCGACGGGGCCAGGGGGCGGCGGTCCATCAGGTCGGGGCGGTCGTGCAGGACGTACGTCGTGGAGATCTCGCCCGTCGCGCCGTCCAGCAGGACCGACTCCGTCTCCAGGCCGACGGGGCCCAGCAGTCCGCCTATCACCAACTGCCCGCGCAGCTCGGCCGGGAGGCGGTCGTCCGGGTCGCCGGTCGAGTCGGCGACCGTGCGCAGGCCCTCGCGGCTCAGCTCCTCGAAGCTCAGCACGCCGCTGTCGACGGGGAGTCCGGGGCCGGTCAGCCAGTGCCGCGTGGACGCGTGTGTCACCCACGGGTCCAGCTCGGACTCGGTCAGGGTGATCACCGCGGAACCGGCGTCGGTCGTACTCATGGGCTCCCCCGCATGTGCTTGCTCACCGTCCCCTGGCGGAGCACGGCAGACCGCCCGGGCCAGCCCGGCAGCCGTTCCCCACTGCCCAGAACAGTACGCCCCACCACTGACAACGCCCCGGAACAGCGACGCGCGTCCGGCGACCACGCCGCGTCACCTCACAAGACGCTCAGAGCACCCCCGTGCGTTCCCTCCCCGCAGAAATCGCTTCCGGTCCTTGGCGCGCCCCTGGTGCGCCGTCAGTTCGAGGTGACCGCGGACGAAGCCCGGTGACGGGTTCCGGCGCGCGGAGCACGGCGACCCCGGCCGACGGCACGGGCAGGCTCAGCCCCGTTCCGTCACCACCGCCGCCTGGGGGCGGATCGGCAGGCGGTTCACGGGGCGGCCCGTCGCGGCGCGGACGGCCGACGCGATGGCCGCCGGGGACGTCACCACCGGCACCGCACTGACCGCCTTGGCCCCGAAGGGGGCGACCACGTCCCGTTCCTCGACCAGCCGGACGATGCGGATGTCGGGGGCGTCGAGGGCGGTCGGGAGGGCGTAACCGGTCAGGTCGGGGTGGCGGACGATGCCGCGCGGCGTGCGGAGGTTCTCGGTGAGGGCGATGCCCACGCCCTGGGTCACGCCCGCTTCGATCCGGGCGGCGAGCTGGGCCGGGTTCAGCACGCGGCCCACGTCCTGGGCGACGGCCAGTTCCACGACCCGCACGGAGCCGATCTCGATGTCCACGTCCACCACCGCGCGGATCGCGCAGAAGGCCATGCCCACGAACGCGTCGCCCTGGCCGGTCTCGTTCAGCGGTTCGGTCGGGTGCGGGCGGCACTGGGCGGTGGCCCACAGCTCCTTGCCGTCCAGCGCCTCGGTGACGGTCGTGGAGAGGACCCCGTCGTACGACGTGATCTTGCCGTCGGTGATCTGGAGCAGTTCCGTCGACATGCCGAACTTGTGGGCGAGCGGCTGGAGGAGCTGGGTGCGGACCATCTTCGCCGCGCGCTCCACCGCTCCGCCCGAGACCCAGGTGTGGCGGCCGCGGCAGCCCGCGCCCGCCGGGGGCTGGTCGGTGTCGACCGGCGCCACGTGCACCTCGTCGATGCCGAGCGTCTCCTGGACGATCTGCCGGGCCAGCGTCGTGAAGCCCTGACCGGTCTCGACGGCCGCGCACAGGACCGTCGCGACCCCGTCGTGGACCTTCACCGTGGCCGTGGACACCTCGTCCGCGCCCTCCGCGCCGAGCATGTGCACCATGCCCACGCCGTAGCCCACGCCCCGGCGCACGGCGCCCGGCTCCCCCGCGCCCTCGGGTCCGCCGGGCAGCAGCCACTCGTCCTCGGGCGTGTCCTTGGGCAGCGGCGGCAGCTCGACGTCCCGTACGGCCTGCAGGAGTTCGGCGACCGGGGCCGGGCAGGTCACGGTCTGGCCGGTCGGCAGCACGTCGCCGGTCGCCAGCGCGTTGCGCAGCCGCACTTCCGCCGGGTCGAGGCCGAGCTTCTTGGCGATCTTGTCCATCTGCGCCTCGTAGGCGGCGCAGACCTGCATGGCGCCCTCGCCGCGCACGTGGCCGGACGGGGGGTTGTTGGTGCGTACGGCCCAGCCTTCGATGAAGGCGTTCGGAATGACGTACGGGCCGCAGGCGAACGCGACGGCGGCGGCCAGGGCCTCGGCGGAGGTGTCGGCGTAGGCACCCGCGTCGAGCAGGATCTGCGCCTCGACCTTGACGAGTCTGCCCTCGGCGTCGGCGTGGTGGCGGTAGCGCAGCAGGGTGGGGTGCCGGTGGACGTGACCGAGGAAGGACTCCTCGCGCGTGGCGGTGAGCTTCACCGGGCAGCCGGTGCGCAGCGCCAGCAGGCCGAGCGGAAGCTGGAAGCCCTGGTCCTCGCGGTCGGCCGTGGCGCCGGGGACGCCGGTGACGACGATCTTGACGCGCTCGGGTTCCAGCCCGAAGGCGGCTGCCGCCGCGTCGCGGTCGGCGTGCGGGTCGGTGGAGGCGAGGTACAGCTCCACCCCGCCGTCGGGACGCGGCACGGCCAGGCCCGCCTCGGCGCCGATGGGCGCGGGGTCCTGACGGCCGATCCGGTACAGGCCCTCGACGACGATCTCGCCGGCCGCCTCCGGGTCGCCGTGGCGCAGCGGGATGTGCCGGATCAGGTTGCCGTCGGGGTGCAGCGGCTCGGCCTCGAAGGCCTGTTCCGGGTCGGTCACCGGGTCGAGCACCTCGTACTCGACGATGACGGCGGCCGCCGCCATGCGCGCGGTGTCCGGGTGGTCGGCGGCCACGGCGGCGATGGGCTCGCCGTGGTGGCGCACGACCTCGGAGGCGAAGACCGGGCGGTCGGCCGTGCCGCGACCGTGCAACGGGCTGCCGGGGATGTCCTCGTGGGTGACGACGGCGCGGACGCCGGGCATCTCGCGCGCGTGGGTGGTGTCGATGGACACGATGCGCGCGTGCGGATGCGGTGAGCGCAGCACGGCCGCCCACAGCAGGCCCTCGGCCCACAGGTCGGCGGCGTAGGGGAAGGTGCCCTCCGTCTTGGCGCGGGCGTCGGCGGGCGGGAGCGAGGCGCCGATGCCGTGCGGGAGCGGTTCCGGGGCCGGGGCGGCCTCCGCGGCCTGTGCGGCCTGGGCGGTGGCTGCTTCGTTGCTCACGCGGGGCCTCCGTCCTGGCCGTAGGGCTGGTCGTGCGCTTCTGGGGAGTGCGGTCCGGGGGCGTGCGGTTCCGGGGGCACCCCGAAGGCCGACGCGTTCACGCCACCGGCGCCCGGGCCCGCCTGGCGCGGGATGCGGGCCTCTTCGGTGTCGCCGTCGCCCGGCGCGGAGTGGGCCTCGCGTTCGGCGACGACGTCCTTGACGGCGTCCACCACGCCCCGGTAGCCCGAGCAGCGGCACAGGTTGCCGCACAGCGCCTGGCGGGTCTCCAGCTCGGTGGGCGCCGGGTTGCCCTCCAGCAGGTCGTGCACGGTCATCGCCATGCCGGGGATGCAGAAGCCGCACTGCACGGCGCCGCAGCGCGCGAGCGCCCGCTGCACGTCCGACGGCCGGCCGTCCTCGGCCAGTCCCTCGACGGTACGGACCTCGCTGCCGGCGGCGGTCACGGCGGGGACCAGGCAGGACGCCACGAGCCGCCCGTCGACCTGGACGTTGCACGCGCCGCACTCGCCCTGTGAGCAGCCGTCCTTGGCGCCCGCGAGTCCGAGCCGTTCGCGCAGCACGTACAGCAGGGACTCGCCGATCCACGCGTCGGTGACGGGGCGTTCGGTGCCGTTGACGCGCAGGACGTACGAGGCGAGGGGGTGTTCCTCCTGGGGGAGGCTGCCGGACGGGGCGTCGGCCGGGGCGTCCGGGGCGCCGGCCGGGTGGGGCGCCGGGCCCTCGGCCGGGTCCGGATCGTCCTGGGGTCCGCCGTCGGCGGTCTCCTGGCCGGTGTCGGCGTCGGCGTCCGCCTCCGCCGGGGCGGGCAGGGGCCCTGCAGCGGGCTCGGAGGGGCTGCCGGCGGCCTCCGGGGCCCCGGGAACGTCCGGGGCGCCCTCGGCGTCCTCACCGGCGCCGTGAGCCGCCTGTGAGGCTTCGTGGGCGTCCTGCGGGAGCGAGGCGGCTTCCGCGTGTGCCTCCGGAAGGGGTTCCCCGGGGAACTCGCCCGGGAACTCGCGGGGTGCCTCGGCGTACGGGGTCTCGGGCGGGTGGGCGGCGGGCATCGGGTGGCCGGCGGAGCCGGACGACTCGGGCCCGCGCCCGGGCCCGTGGTGGCCGGCGGACTCCGGCCCCTGGTCGGCGTACTCCGCCTGCTCGGGCTCGCGCTCGGCGTACTCGGCCTGCTCCGGCCCGTGCTCGGCGTACTCCGCCTGTTCGGGCCCGTGCTCGGCGAACTCGGCCTGCTCCGGCCCGTGCTCGGCGTACTCCGCCTGTTCGGGCCCCTGCTGGGCGAACTCGGCCTGCTCCGGCCCGTGCTCGGCGTACTCCGC
>NZ_JBEZCR010000001.1:925571-1025246 GCF_040647715.1 Streptomyces tibetensis
CGCCTGTTCGGGCCCCTGCTGGGCGAACGGGGACGGAGCCGTCGGGTGACCGGCCTCCCCGGGTCCCGCCGGTGCGTAGTCCGACGGCTGAGGCGCGTGAGGCGTGCCGGGCGGCGTCTGTGGCGCGTGACCGAACTCCCCGCCGTGCGCGGGGCCGGTGTCCTCGTGGACTCCCGGCGCGTGCACGTCCTGTGGGTGCCGGGGCGCCGACCCGTCCGGGCCCGTCTGCTGCTCCGGCGCGTATCCGGAGGCCGGTCCCGCGTCGGACCGCTGCGCGTGAGTCTGCGCGTGCGCCTGACCCTGGTCGTGCGCGTGACCCTGGTCCTGCGCGTGACCCTGGCCCTGGTCCTGCGCGTGGCCCTGATCGTGCGGGCGGTCCTCATCGTGCGCGTGGCGCTGTTCGTGGGCGTGGCCCTGGGCGTGCCCGTGCTCGTGGGGATGGCCCGGGTGGGCCGCCTCCTGCCCCGCCGTGTCCTGCGGAGCCTGTGGGTCCTGCTGCCCCCACGGCCGGCCCGCGGCCTGGGTCGCCCAGGGTGCGGGCGCGCCACCGGGCAGCGTGGCCGGCGGAGTGCCGCCCCACTGCTCGACCAGCGAGGAAGTGGTGAATTCGCCCGACTCGTCCGGAAGATCACCCCCGGCGACGGGGATGGACCACTGCCCGGTCACGTCATGGCCGGGCGCGGCCTCGGCCGCACCCGCGACCTCCTCGAAGTTCCACTGGCCGGTCACCGGCGGGTTGTACGTGAAGCGGTCGTCCCCGCCGTACTGCGGCGCCGTCGCGCCGGAGCCGTAGGGGGTCCCCGGGTCGTACGGCGCTTCGTGGCCGCCGTAGGGCTGCTCGGGCACGTCGTGGCCCTGCTGCTGGTGCACGCCGTGCTCGTGACCGTGCTGTGGGTGCGCGGCGTTCGGGTCGTGCCACTGGGTCCCGTCGACCGGCGCGCCGGGCACCGGCCACGCGCCCGTGGCCGCCGGGTCGGTGCCGGCCGTCGTCGCGGGGTTGACCGTTATCTGCGGCGGTACGTAGCCGTGGCCGGGGGCGGCCAGCGGACTGTCGGCGGCCAGCAGGGCGTCGACGCCCCCCTCGGGCAGTTCGACGAAGGCGGTGGCGCCGTCGTCGTACTCGCCCTGGGGCAGCGGGTCCCAACGGCTCCCGCCCCGGGGCGTGCCCTCTCCGTGCTGGTCGTCGGTCACGACAGCGCCCTCCCCAGTGCTCGTCGGGCCAGCGCGGCGACGGTGCGCCGCAGGTGCAGTACGGCGGGCGGAAGCGGTGCGACCGAGCCGTCCTCGGCCGGCGCCGCGTCGGGGATGCAGGCCGCGGCGACGTACTCCCCGAAGGCGGTCAGCGCCTCCGGGACGAGCGCGCGGTTGTTGTCCCAGTCGATGAGGCCGGCCACCCACTGCTCGGCCTCCAGGGGCCGCAGCGCCATCGGCGCTATGGCGCCCACCGCGCAGCGCACTCCCCGGCGCGCCGGGTCCAGGACCAGGGCCACGGACGCCACCGCGCGCCCCGGGCCGGTCCGGCCGGTCGCCTTCAGGAAGACCTGCGGGGCGTGCAGCAGCGGCACGCGCACGAAGCCGATGAGTTCACCGGCGCGCAGCATGTCCATCCCGGCCAGCAGGTGCGAGACGGGGATCTCCCGGCGGGCTCCGCCCGGGCCCGCGATGATCAGGGTCGCCTCCAGGGCGGCCAGCACCGGCAGCGCGTCACCGGTGGGGGCGGCCGAGGCGATGTTGCCACCCAGGGTGCCCGCGTTGCGGATGTGCGGCGGGCCGGCGGCGCGGGCGGCGGCGGCGAGCGCCGGGATCAGGGCCGCGAAGTCGGGGCGGCCCATGCGCGCGTGCGTGAGGCCCGCGCCGAGCAGTGCGTGACCGTCCAGGTACTGCCAGCCGCGGATCTCGCTGATCCGGCCGAGTCCCACCAGGGCGGCGGGCCTGAGCTGCCCGGAGTTGACGGCGGCCATCAGGTCGGTGCCGCCCGCGACGGGCACGGCGGCGGGCACGGCGGTGAGCGCCGCGACGGCCTCGTCCAGCGTCGTGGGCAGCGTGACGGCCTGCGCCGCCTGCGGTGCGTGCGTGGTCAAACCGGCTGCCCCTTCCCGCTGCCCCACCTGGTCCCACCTGTGCTGCCGTACGGTACGTGCTGACAGGGCGGACGTGGCAACTCTGGCACATCTTGGCGAGAGCCGAAGACACGGGTCCGCTAGGAGGCATTCGCCCATCTCACCGGCGAGATGGTCCGTTTTCGCATGGGTTCGCCAATGCGTGCCGATTGGCACTTTCGGTGACCCTTGTGCGCTTTTTCCGTGGCCTGTTCGAGCTGTTCGGTCGGGGGCGGCCGGCGCTACCGGCTGGGTAGCCGGCGCTACCGGCTGGGCGGCGGGCCGTCAATGGGGCGGCCCAGGACCCCGGGACGCCGCTGCCAGGGCAGCGGGCCCGTCGGAGGCCGGTAGGCGACGCCCAGGGCGTCGAGCCGCCGGTAGTGGGCGGTCATACGGCGCTGGAACCCGGCGAAATCCCGTTCCGCCGGGGCGGGCAGGGCGCTCCAGGCGACTTCGGCGAAGGCCGCGAGGCGGGGGAAGGCCTGGTAGTCCACGCGTGCCTGGTCCTCCATCACCTCGGTCCACAGGTTGGCCTGCGTACCCAGCACGTGCCGGGCCTCCTCGGGCGTCAACTCCGGCGGAACGGGCTCGAACCGGTAGACGTCCTCGAGGGTGCGCACCCACCCGATCGGTACCGGCTCCTCGGGGCCCGGGTCCTGACGGTGGTCCAGGTACACCTGCTGCTCGGGGCACATGACCACGTCGTGGCCGGCCCGGGCGGCGGCGATGCCCCCGGCGTAACCGCGCCAGGACGACACGGCCGCGCCCCTCGCCAGACCGCCCTCCAGGATCTCGTCCCAGCCGATCAGCCGCCGCCCGCGCGCGGCGAGCCAGGTGTCGAAATGGCCGATGAACCAGGACTGGAGCTCGTCCTCGTCCGCGAGCCCGAGTTCCCTGATGCGCGCCTGGGCCGTCTCCGAGCGGCGCCACTGCTCCTTGGGGCATTCGTCGCCGCCGACGTGCACGAACTCCGAGGGGAACAACCTCAGCACTTCCTCGAAGACGCCCTCGTAGAAGCGCAGCGTGTTGTCCGTGGGGGCGAGTACGTTCGGGTTGATTCCCCAGGTGTCCCAGACGGAGAGGGCGGTGGTGTCGATGACGTCGGTGTTGCCGAGTTCCGCGTATGCGGCGATGGCTGCCTGCGAGTGGCCGGGTACGTCGATTTCGGGGACGACGGTGATATGCCGCTCGGCGGCGTAGGCGACGATCTCCCGGATGTCGTCCTGGGTGTAGTAGCCGCCGTGCGGCTTGTCCTCCCACAACGGCGAGGCGCGGTGGCCGGTTTTCGTGCGGGCGCGCCAGGAGCCGATCTCGGTCAGCCGCGGATGCCGCTCGATCTCGATGCGCCAGCCCTGGTCGTCCGTCAGATGGAAGTGGAAGACGTTGAGTTTGTGCGCCGCCATCAGATCGAGGTGTCGCAGCACGCCTTCCTTGGGCGTGAAGTGCCGGGCGACGTCGAGCATCACGCCGCGCCACCGGAATCGGGGGGCGTCCTCGATCCTGAGATACGGCACGCTCCAGACGCGGCCGCGATCGAGCGGTGCCCTGCGGTAGGCGTCCGGACCGAGCAGCTGCCGCAGGGTCTGGGCGCCCCAGAAGACACCGGCCGCGCTGCCGCCTTCGACGAGGACGCCCGAGCGGTCGCTGACGAGGCGGTACTCCTCGGGGCCGAGGGCGGGGTCGAGTCGCAGCCCGATGCCTCCCTCGGCCTCGTCGGGCTCCCGGCCCTCGCGCAGCGGCAGGCCGGTGGCCTGCCGAAGTGCGGCGCCCAGCCAGTGGCCGACGCCTTCCGTCGCGGGGTCGGCACAGAGGCGGGAGTGCCGTGTCAGCCGCACCTCGCCGGCACCGGCGACGACGCTGTGGGGCGCGGGGATCAGTTCGGTCACGTCAGTCCTTCACCGCTCCGCCCGGTCCGGAGACCAGGCGCCGCTGTACGAGTACGAAGAAGACCAGGACCGGGATCGTCATGGCCGTGGAGGCGGCCATGACTCCGCCCCAGTCCGGGTCGTCGGGCTTGTAGAAGACGAGCAGGGCCATCGGCAGCGTCGACTGCGAGGTGTCGCTGATGATGAACGACTTGGCGAACAGGAAGTCGTTCCAGGCGGAGATGAACGAGAACACGCTGGTGGCCACGAGACCCGGCAGGACGAGCGGGAAAAGGATCTGCCAGAGGAATCGCTGCCCTGCTCGCCCCGTCGATGTACGCGGCCTCCTCGAGCGCCTCTGGAACGGCTTTCACGAACCCCCGCAGCATCCAGATCGCGAAGGGCAGTGAGAAGGCGATGTGGGGCAGGATCAGCGAGCCCAGCGTGTTCAGCTGACCGGCGTCCCGCATGAGGAAGGAGAGGGGGATGCTCAGGGCTTCCACGGGCACCGTCTGGGCCACCAGAAACATGATCAGAAGGGTGGTCCGGAGGCGGAAGCGGAATCGTGTGACGGCGGTCGCGGCGAGAAACGCGATCAGCCCGCAGGCGATCACGACACAGCCCGCGACGACAAGGCTGTTGAGGAAGTAGCGGCCGAATTCCTGCTGCCCGAAGACGCGCCGGAAGGAATCCCGGGAGGGCGCGAGCGTCCAGGGCCGGGGTTCGCTCGACTCGATCTCCCCGGCCGGTTTGAGGGCGCTGAGCACCATGATCGGCCGGAGGATCGGCGCGAGCACGGAGCGCCGGACGCGCCACTGCGAGGCGCCGTCCAGACAGGCGGCCTCCAGCACTTCGGCGGGTACGGCGCGGATCCCCGCGTGGACGGTCACCCTCACGAACGGGAAGGAGCACCACACCACTTCGAGCAGCACCAGGAAGAAGGCGCCGAGGCGGCCGTAGGTCCACGCGTGGTCGCCGAGGCCCAGCATCCGGTTGACCGGGCCGAAGTCGGGGTCGAAGAGGAACAGCCACACCGTGGAGCCGGTGACGGCCGGGGTCGCCCACGCGCCGAGGGCGGCCAGCATCAGGGCGAGCCGCGGCGACGCTGACCTGCGCCCGGGTGTACCGGAAGAAGGAGATCAGGCCGAGCAAGAGGACCGGGTTCCCGTGCGGGGGCGGGGCGCCCCTCGGCCGAGTCACACGCCCCTCCGTTCGCGGCGGCACCCACCCTTTCCACACGGTCGTCCACCCGGCTCACCCGGCGGAGCCGAACGCGTCGTTCATCTTGTTCGCGGCATCGCCGGAGGCCTTCGTGACGTCCTTCTTGCCGCTGATGACCTCCTGGAACATCGTGGGCAGGCCGAGGGAGGAGTCGATCCGGGCCCAGGCGGGTGAGGCGGGGACGAACCTGGTTCCGGCGGAGAGGGTCCGCACGAAGGGCTTCACGAAGGGCTCCTTGGCCGCGGCTCGCGTGCGGACGTCCGTGAAGGTCGGCAGGAAGCCCATCGCGTCGAAGAGTTCGCCCTGCGTCTTCTTCGAGGCGAGCTGCTCCATCAGCCGCACGGCGAGCGTGCGGTGCGAGGTGCTCTTCAGGACGCCGATGTTGTTGCCGCCCGCGGCACGTATCTTCCGTGCGGTGGAGGCGAGTTCGTCCATCGTCCTCAGGGCGGACAGGCCGAGCTCCTCGAACACGTCCGTGCGGTAGTACAGGGCGCGGACGCCGACGTAGAACGGGGCGCCGTAGAGCCTGCCGTCACCGACTGTTTCGCCGTCGGGTCGGTGTCCTTGGCCTCGCTCCAGTCGCCGAACTCCTTCGTGACGTCGAGGAGTCCGCCGTCCTTCACATGGCCGGCCGTGTCGGTGTTGCCGTACTCCATCACGTCGGGCGCGGAGCCGGGGTCGTTGAAGGCCGCCTTGACGCGCTGGGCGCGGGTCTCGACCGGGATGTACTCGACCTCCGCACCCCGGTGGGCTTTCTCGAACCCGGCGACGACCGAGTCGACGACCTTCTCCTTGGGGGCGTTGCCGACCTCCTGGAAGAGCCACACACGCAGTGTGCCGGTCTTCTCGTCCTTGTCGGAGGAGGAGTTCGTGGAGGTCTGGGGCGCGCAGGCGGTGGCCAGGAGAGCGGCGAGGGCGGTGTGCCCGGCACAACGGACGGACAGCTTCATGAAGTGATCCTCCGAAGGGGCGTTGCAACATGCGCAATGAAGGTTTCGCTGTGTACAACACACCGGAGGCTAGGGACTTCATGGACACGCCCACAAGAGGTCTCCACCACTCTGTGACCGGCAGACGCACCCTGCGCAACGCCCGGACAGCACGAAGGCCCCCAGGGCGCGCGAAACGCACCCTGGGGGCCTCACGCCCCGCGGGCCGGGCCTACTGGTCGCCCTTGCCCTCGTCCCCTGAGCTCATGGACTCGTAGATCTCCTTGCACATGGGACACACGGGGTACTTCTTCGGGTCGCGGCCCGGTACCCAGACCTTGCCGCACAGCGCCACGACGGGGGTGCCGTCGAGGGCACTCGCCATGATCTTGTCCTTCTGGACGTAATGGGCGAAGCGCTCGTGGTCACCGTCGCCGTGCGAGGTCTGCGGCGTCGGCTCAACGAGGGTCCCCGTACCAGTCCCGCGCTCGGGCTCGAGAGTGCTCATAGGGCCAAGGGTACTGAAGCTCACACGCATCAGTTGAGCGAAGGGTCGTCCGGGTACGTCGCCACCATCGCCAGCTCGCTGCGCTGGCGGCGCAGCACCTCGCGCCAGAGCCGCTCGGGAGACGGGCACGAGACGTCGCCGGGCTCCGACTCGACCACGTACCAGGCGCCGTCCGCCAGCTCGTCCTCCAGCTGGCCCGGCCCCCAGCCGGCGTACCCGGCGAAGATGCGCAGCGAGCCGAGGGCCGAGGCCAGCAGCTCCGGCGGGGCCTCCAGATCGACCAGGCCGATCGCGCCGTGCACCCGGCGCCAGCCCAGCGGGGCGGCCTCACCGGAGACGCCGCCGGGCACGACCGCGACCCCGAGGGCGGAGTCCAGCGACACCGGGCCGCCCTGGAACACGACACCCGGCTCCACGGCGAGATCCCGCCAGCCCTCCAGGATGTCCCCCACGTCCACCGGGGTGGGGCGGTTGAGGACGACACCGAGCGAGCCCTCCTCGTCGTGGTCGAGGAGCAGCACCACCGCACGGTCGAAGTTCGGGTCCGCCAGGGCGGGGGTGGCCACGAGCAACCGCCCTGTGAGCGAGGACACCTCGGTCATGGCAGACATGATCCCGCATTCTCCGCGCGCGTGGGGAGGCAATCCGGCATGGGGAGGGGGCCGCAGCTCAGGGCGCGCCGAAGCGTTCCACGCGCACGAAACCGGCGGTGACCCCATGTGCCCGGCAGGGAACGGTTCGTGTTGTGACAGAGCGGTGACGTGGCTGGGTCTCACTCAGGCTTACAGAAGGGGGGTGGTGGGCGATTACCCTTTCCCTTCTGGCCCCTGCCCGACTCCATGGAACGCGAGATTCATGACCGTCAACGACGATGTCCTGCTTGTCCACGGCGGAACCCCGCTGGAGGGCGAGATCCGTGTCCGCGGTGCGAAGAACCTCGTACCGAAGGCCATGGTCGCAGCGCTGCTGGGCAGCGCTCCGAGCCGGCTGCGCAACGTTCCTGACATCCGCGACGTCCGCGTCGTGCGGGGTCTGCTGCAGCTGCACGGTGTGACGGTCCGTCCGGGTGACGAGCCCGGCGAACTGGTGATGGATCCGACGCGCGTGGAGAGCGCGAACGTCGCCGACATCGATGCCCACGCCGGTTCGAGCCGGATCCCGATCCTGTTCTGCGGGCCTCTGCTGCACCGCCTCGGCCACGCGTTCATCCCCGGCCTCGGCGGCTGCGACATCGGCGGCCGTCCCATCGACTTCCACTTCGAGGTGCTGCGGCAGTTCGGCGCGAAGATCGAGAAGCGGGCGGACGGTCAGTACCTGGAGGCGCCCCGGCGGCTGCGCGGTACGAAGATCGCCCTGCCGTACCCGTCCGTCGGTGCGACCGAGCAGGTGCTGCTGACGGCCGTCCTCGCGGAGGGCGTCACGGAGCTGTCCAACGCGGCCGTCGAGCCGGAGATCGAGGACCTCATCTGCGTGCTGCAGAAGATGGGCGCGATCATCGCGATGGACACCGACCGGACGATCCGCATCACGGGTGTGGACCAGCTCGGCGGTTACAACCACCGTGCTCTCCCGGACCGCCTGGAGGCCGCGTCCTGGGCGTCGGCGGCGCTGGCGACCGAGGGCGACATCTACGTCCGCGGCGCGCAGCAGCGCTCGATGATGACGTTCCTGAACACCTACCGGAAGGTGGGCGGTGCCTTCGAGATCGACGACGAGGGCATCCGCTTCTGGCACCCCGGCGGCCAGCTGAAGTCCATCGCGCTGGAGACGGACGTGCACCCCGGTTTCCAGACGGACTGGCAGCAGCCGCTGGTCGTGGCCCTGACCCAGGCCACGGGCCTGTCGATCATCCACGAGACGGTCTACGAGTCGCGCCTCGGCTTCACGTCCGCGCTGAACCAGATGGGCGCGCACATCCAGCTCTACCGCGAGTGCCTGGGCGGTTCGAACTGCCGCTTCGGCCAGCGCAACTTCCTGCACTCGGCCGTCGTCTCGGGCCCGACCAAGCTGCAGGGCGCGGACCTGGTCATCCCCGACCTCCGCGGCGGCTTCTCGTACCTGATCGCGGCCCTCGCGGCCCAGGGCACGTCCCGCGTCCACGGCATCGGCCTGATCAACCGCGGCTACGAGAACTTCATGGAGAAGCTCGTGGAGCTCGGCGCGAAGGTGGAACTGCCGGGCAAGGCGCTCGGGTAGTACCGCACCGCACACGCCGAGGGGCGGCCACCTGGAATCAGGTGGCCGCCCCTCGGCGTTTCACGCGGCTCTGCGTGGCGCGCCCCGAAGGGGCGCGGGGAACTGCGCGACCGGCCACAGGCGGTCCGCAGTTGCCCACGGCGCACGCAACGGGCCGCTTACTTACCCTTGGCCGCTTCCTTGAGCTTCGAGCCCGCGGAGACCTTCACGCTGTAACCGGCGGGGATCTGGATGGGCTCGCCGGTCTGCGGGTTGCGGGCGGTGCGAGCGGCACGGTGGGTGCGCTCGAAGGTCAGGAAGCCGGGGATGGTGACCTTCTCGTCGCCCTTGGAGACGATGTCGCCGACGACCTCGGCGAACGCGGCCAGCACGGCGTCGGCGTCCTTGCGAGTCACCTCGGCGCGGTCGGCCAGCGCGGCCACCAGCTCACTGCGGTTCATGTTCTTACTCCCGTGTTCATCTTGCCGTTGAGGCGTCAGATCGAAGCCGATGCTGCCAGGGTCCTCGATGAGTCCCCGGACCCGGGTCCGTCGTCAGACCCTCGCGCCCAGGGACGCATCCTGCCCCTACCTGCGGCGGGAAAGCCAATCCGGCACCCGCAGGAGTCGTGAGAACACCCTTGGGGAGTCACACGAAAAGAGGGCCTGAGCCTGGCGCCACGATAGCTGCGCTGCTGACAGGGGTCTTGCGACGCGCCGGGTTCCCGGCGGCCGTGGGGTTACTCACAGTCCGGGGACCGGGCCCCGTGGGGGCCCGGTCCGGCCTCGGCCTCAGACGCCGGACGGGCTGCCCACCGTCGCTCCGGCCGCCTTCGCGGCCTCCCGCACGGCACCGGCGACCGCGCCCGCGACCTTGTCGTTGAAGACGCTCGGAATGATGTAGTTCGGGTTCAGCTCGTCCTCGGTCACCACGTCCGCGAGGGCAGTCGCGGCGGCCAGCATCATCTCGGTGTTGACCGTGCGGGACTGCGCGTCCAGCAGACCGCGGAAGACACCCGGGAAGACCAGCACGTTGTTGATCTGGTTCGGGAAGTCCGAGCGGCCGGTGGCGACAACGGCCGCGGTCTGGCGGGCGATTGCCGGGTCGACCTCGGGGTCGGGGTTCGCAAGCGCGAACACGATGGCGCCCTCGGCCATGGCGGCCACGTCGTCGCCGTCGAGGACGTTCGGGGCGGAGACGCCGATGAAGACGTCAGCGCCGCGCACGGCCTCCTTGAGGGTGCCGGTGAGGCTCTCGGGGTTGGTGTTGTCGGCGATCCAGCGCAGCGCCGAGTCGGGGGCGGCGTCCACCAGGTCCTCGCGGCCCGCGTGCACGACACCGTGGATGTCGGCGACGACGGCGTTCTTGACGCCCGCGGCGAGCAGCAGCTTCAGGATGGCCGTTCCGGCGGCGCCGGCGCCGGACATGACGACGCGGATGTTCTCCATGGCCTTGCCGGTGACGCGCAGCGCGTTCGTCAGGGCGGCGAGGACGACGATCGCGGTGCCGTGCTGGTCGTCGTGGAAGACGGGGATGTCGAGGGCCTCGCGCAGCCGGGCCTCGATCTCGAAGCAGCGCGGGGCGGAGATGTCCTCGAGGTTGATGCCCGCGAAGCCCGGGGCGATCGCCTTGACGATCTCGACGATCGCGTCGGTGTCCTGGGTGTCGAGGCAGATCGGCCAGGCGTCGATGCCGGCGAAGCGCTTGAAGAGGGCCGCCTTGCCCTCCATGACGGGCAGCGCGGCCTTGGGGCCGATGTTGCCCAGGCCCAGCACGGCGGAGCCGTCCGTCACGACCGCAACGGAGTTGCGCTTGATGGTGAGGCGGCGGGCGTCCTCGGGGTTCTCGGCGATCGCCATGCACACCCGGGCCACGCCCGGGGTGTAGACCATGGACAGGTCGTCACGGTTGCGGATGGGGTGCTTGGACGCCATCTCGATCTTGCCGCCGAGGTGCATGAGGAAGGTCCGGTCCGAGACCTTGCCCAGGGTGACGCCCTCGATGCCGCGGAGTTCCTCGACGATCTCGTCCGCGTGCGCGGTCGACGACGCCGCGATGGTGACGTCGATGCGGAGCTTCTCGTGACCGGAAGCGGTGACGTCGAGGCCGGTCACCGAGCCTCCGGAGGACTCCACGGCGGTGGTGAGCTGCGAGACGGCGGTTCCGCTCGCGGGCACCTCCAGCCGGACCGTCATCGAGTAGGAGACGCTGGGCGCCGTTGCCATGGCCGACTTCCTCTGCTTTCACCTGAGCCTGAGTTGTGCCGTCCGATCGTCGCACCTACCGCTGAGTAGCAGGTAGCCGCCCTCGATTGCGAACGTTTTGTTCGCGGAATGCACGCGGAAACGGCTAGGCAAGGGGGCGCAAGGGCCAGGAGAGGGCCAGCAAAAGAGACCCACGTCACGTGGACGTGGGTCTCTTCTCAAGTAGGTGGCACCGACCCGCCATGCTCGCCTCGCGGCAAGTGGTCGCTCGTAGCGACGAAGGTTGGGCCCGGGGGCTTGGATCGAGCCGGTGCCACGTCCAGGCTAACAAACAGATCCCGTAAGGCCATTCCCGTACCGGTAGTTCATTTCGCCGGTAAGTGGGTATCGGGCCTCAGTCCCTGAGCAGATCCGGGACTCCCGCCGCGTCGGGCTCGTCCCGGTCGGCCGAGACGACCGTGAGCTGCTGGGTGGCCCGGGTCAGCGCGACATAGAGGACACGCAGTCCGGCCGGGGACTCGTCGGCGATCTCCGCCGGGGAGACCACCACCGTCGCGTCGTACTCCAGGCCCTTGGCCTCCAGGCTGCCGAGGGCCACGACCCGGTCGCCGAGACCGGCGAGCCAGCGGCGGGCCTCCTCGCGGCGCTGCATGGCGACGACCACGCCGACCGTGCCGTCGACGCGCTCCAGCAGCCGGGCCGCCTCGTCGCGGACGGTGGCGGCCAGGGTGTCCTCGACGACCGTGAAGCGGGGTTCGACGCCGGTGGAGCGGACCGCCTTCGGCGACACGGAGCCGGGCATGGCGAGGGCGAGGACCTTGGAGGCCAGCTCGGCGATCTCGGCCGGGTTGCGGTAGTTCACCGTGAGCTCGAAGCGGCGGCGGGGGCGGGTGCCGAGGGCCTCGTCACGGGCCTCGGCGGCCTCGTCCGGGTCGGACCAGGAGGACTGCGCCGGGTCCCCGACGACCGTCCAGGTGGCGTGCCGGCCGCGGCGGCCGATCATGCGCCACTGCATCGGGGTGACGTCCTGCGCCTCGTCGACGATGACGTGGGCGTACTCGACACGCTCCTGGGCGAGGCGTTCGGCGCGCTCGCGCTGCGACTCCTCGCGGACCGGCATCAGCTCCTCCAGGCCGGTGAGCTGGTCGAGCGGATCGAGTTCGCGCTTGCGGCGGGGGCGGGCCGGGGCGCCGAGGACGGCCTGCAGCTCGTCGAGCAGGGCGATGTCGTGCACCGTGCGGCCCTCGCGCCTGAGCGAGCGGGCGACCTTGCGGACCTCGCCGGGGTTGAGGATCCGCCGGGCCCAGCGGCCGAGGCGCCGTTCGTCGGCCATGGCGTCCAGGACGGCCGCCGGGGTCAGCTCCGGCCACCAGGCGTCGAGGAAGGCGATGAAGGCGTCCTCGGAGGTGATGTCCTCGTCGAAGGAGGAGCGCAGCTCGGCCGCGAGTTCGGGGTCGGTGTGCCGGCCGGCCGCGCCGGACTGCTCCCACAGGGCGTCCAGGAGGAGCTTGCGGGCGCGTGGGCGCAGCAGGTTCACGGGGGCGGTGCCGCCGAGGGCGGAGCGGCGGATGCCGTCCAGTTCCCGGGCCTCCAGCTCCAGGCGGCGTCCGAAGGCGACCACGCGCAGCCGGGCCGGCGGATCGTTCAGCTCCAGGGCGCCGCGCGCGGCCTTCCGCAGCACCTTGAGCATGCGGGAGGAGCCCTTGGCGCGGGCCACGGACGGGGAGTCGTAGAGCGTGGCCTCGCTGCCCTCGACCAGGGAGCCGATGGCGCGGATGGCGACCTGGCCCTCCTCGCCGAGGGAGGGCAGCACGCCCTCGGTGTAGGCGACGAGCAGCGGGGTGGGCGAGACGATCAGGATGCCGCCCGCGTAGCGGCGCCGGTCCTGGTAGAGGAGGTAGGCGGCGCGGTGCAGGGCGACGGCGGTCTTGCCGGTGCCCGGGCCGCCCTCGACGTACGTCACGGAGGCCGCGGGGGCGCGGATGACCAGGTCCTGCTCGGCCTGGATGGAGGCGACGATGTCGCGCATGGTGTGGCTGCGGGCCTGGCCGAGCGCGGCCATCAGGGCGCCGTCGCCGATGACGGGCAGTTCGTCGCCGTCGAGGTACGCCGTCAGCTCGGGGCGCATCAGGTCGTCCTCGACGCCCAGCACCTGGCGGCCCTTGGAGCGGATGACGCGGCGCCGGACGACACGGCCGGGGTCGACCGGGGTGGAGCGGTAGAAGGGGGCGGCGGCCGGGGCCCGCCAGTCGATGACGAGCGGCGCGTAGTCGGCGTCGAGGACGCCGATGCGGCCGATGTGCAGGGTTTCGGCGATGTCGGCGGTGTCGTCGGGGCGTACGGCGCCCTCCGCCGGCTCGATCGCGGTGTACGCCCCGTCAGGGCCCTTCTTGCCGTCCTTGCCGGTCAGCAGGTCGATACGGCCGAAGAGGAAGTCCTCGAACTCGTTGTTCAGCCGACTGAGGTGGATGCCCGCGCGGAAGACCTGGGCGTCCCGCTCGGCGAGTGCGCCGGGGGTGCCGACCTGCCCGCGCCGGGCCGCGTCCTGCATGAGGAACTCCGCCTCGTGGATCTTCTCCTCGAGGCGCCGGTACACCCGGTCCAGGTGTTCCTGTTCGACGTGGATCTCCCGGTCACGAACCGAGTCGTGCACCGAACCGACCGCGCCTTGTCTGTGAGCCTGAGCGGCCACCGGGCCCCCTTCTGACGTGCTGGGCAGCCGTCAACCGTACGCGAAGGGGACCCCTGGAAGCTACGGGCCGGCGGGCAGGCGCGGGACCTGTTGCCCCGATGGCACCCGCCAAGCCGCCGAACGGCCCTAGGCGTCGACCTCGACCAGCCGCTTGCCGTCGAAGGTGACGACCTCGAAGTGGTCGATCTCGTTCGGCTCGAAGGCGGCGCCGCCCTGGACGTACAGGGGTTCCTTGGCCTTGTCGGACTTGGCGTCCGGGAGGCCGTAGCCCCACTCCGGGACGGACCAGGAGGACAGGGTCTCGCGCTCGCCGTTCTTGCCGACCGCGACGAGGGCGCACTTGAGCGGGCCCTTGACGTTCTTCAGCTCGGTGACCACGCCCGTCCCCCAGTCCTTCTTCTGGAGAGCGACCGTCGCGGTGACCTTGGTGGTCGGGTCGGTGGCCGAGATCTTGTCGGAGATGCCCTCGAAGGCGGCCTTCGCGGGGCTCGCCGCGAGCGGGCGGTTCTCGGCGCCGCTGCCGCCGTCGCCGCCGCCGTTCGTCGCGACCGCGACGAAGGGGCCGCCGATGATCAGCGCACCGGCCGCGGCCACCATGTAGAAGCTGCGGCGGCGCTTCTGGGCGCGGCGGTCGGCGACCTCGTCGACCAGCTTCTCCACCAGGCGCGGCCGGGGCTTCGCGGACAGCGACTCGCCGATCGCGGGTGTGCTGCCGGAATTGGGCAGGTCGGCGAGGGCGGCGAGCATCGGCTCCATGCCGGCCAGTTCGTCGAGCTGCTGGGCGCACCATTCGCAGGTCGCGAGGTGGGCTTCAAAAGCGGTTGCCTCGGCGTCGTCGAGGATGCCGAGGGCGTAGGCGCCGACGGTCTCGTGCTCGTTCGGCACCGGAGATTCCTGCATGGGACCAGACATACCCATGCCTCCCGTACCGAACCCCTGGTTACCCCCGTAAACACTCATCACGCCGTCACCCCCCGCTCCTCCAGTGCCAGCTTCATCGAACGCAGGGCGTAGAACACCCTGGAGCGGACGGTGCCGCTGGGTATGCCCAGGGTCTCGGCCGCCTCATTGACGGTACGCCCCTTGAAGTACGTCTCGACGAGCACCTCCCGGTGGGCGGGGGTCAGGTCGTCGAGTGCGTCCGAGAGAGTCATCAGCCACAGCGCCTTGTCGATCTCGTCCTCCGCGGGGATGACCTCCAGCGGCGACGGGTCGACCTCCTGCGGCCGGGCCTGCCGGCTGCGGTGGCCGTCGATGACGATGCGCCGGGCGACCGTCACCAGCCAGGGGCGTACCGATCCGGTCGCCCTGTTGAGCTGACCGGCGTTCTTCCAGGCACGGATGAGCGTCTCCTGCACGACGTCCTCGGCGCGCTGCCGGTCTCCGGCGACCAGGCGCAGGACGTATGCCAGCAGGGGTCCGGCGTGTTCGCGATAGAGCGCACGCATCAGCTCCTCATCGGGTTCCGAGGGCTGGGACATGCGATGTCGGGCCCTCGGTGCACGTTCATTGGCCACGACGGAATCCTTGCGCACGCCCACCTCCGGTGTCCGGGGGTTCCCCCAGTCGGTCGCTCCCCATGCCGTACGGAAACGAGCGGTTGGGCGTTCAAAGAGACCCGGCAGTTTTCTTCGAGATGACGTGACGAGCGGGACATGGGGTCACATTCCCACCCCGCGTTCTTTACATTTCCGCCACATCGGCCAGATCAAGCCAGGCCTTCCCTACGGTGGCGTAGGTAAACGGCATGTAACCGAAATCACTTTGCCGACACGGTCGCAGAAGTAGCATTTAGGACAAGGGAATTGAGTGCACGGACCACTCAATTCCGTTTCAGGCGCGGGAGAGTGCCGCGCGGCGGCGATGCCGGGCGACGCGTTCGCGGTTCCCGCAGACCTCACTGGAGCACCAGCGCCTCCTGCGTCCGCGGGAGGCGTCGAGGTACACGATGGGGCAGTTGTCCCCTTCGCACTGCCGCAGGACCGCGCGGGCGACGGGGTCGGTCAGCAGGTCCACGGCGTCCCGGGCGACGGCCGCGAGCAGGGCGGCGCAGCCGGGCGGGCCGTCCAGCCGTCGCAGCAGCCGGCCGTCTTCGCCACGGACCGCGCGGGGTGCCGGAGGCGCGGTGCGGGCCAGGTCGTTCACGCGGGCGAGGGCCAGGTCGTACGTCGTCGCGACTCCGGGTCTCGGTCTGCAGCGCACCAACCGGTCGACCTGGGCGCGCAGTTCACGGAAGGCGAGCAGCCAGCCGGTGTCGGCGTGGGCCAGGGCGGTGTCGGCCGGGACGAGCCCGGAGCCGGTGATCCAGGCGCGCAGCACCTCCACGGAGTCGAGCCGCTCCTCGGGGTGCGTGGTGGTCAGCAGGTCCAGGCAGATCCGCCCGGTGTCGAAGCGCAACTCGTTGGAGGCCGTGGCCGTACTCAGTGCCATGTGCCTGTCACCGCCTAGGGGTTCACCCCGGTCGCGAGGGCTTCGGTGAGACGCCGGTGAGAGGACCGGCGGACCGACCGCTCCCCCCTACAGTGCCTGCCCGCCACGACTCCGGAAACCCCCCGTGCACACGCCGGCGCGGCGGGTGCCCCGACCGCGCCACGCGACCGGAGCCGGCCGTCCGCTCCTGCCGGTTCCGGCCGGACCACTGCGAAGCGTCCCGCTCCCAAGGGGGCCGACAGAGGCGGATTCCGGCTCAACCTCCGGGCGGGCTCACGCGTCCGCGTACTTCGTCTCCGCGCTGGGGTCCAGGGCCAGGCGGTAGCCCCGCTTGACCACCGTCTGGATCAGCTTCGGGGTGCCGAGGGCCGTGCGCAGGCGGGCCATGGCGGTCTCCACCGCGTGTTCGTCGCGGCCGGAGCCGGGAAGGGCCCGCAGCAGGTCCGCGCGGGCGACGACCCAGCCGGGGCGCCGGGAGAGGGCGCGCAGCAGGGCCATGCCGGCGGGCGGGACGGGCTTGAGATCACCGTCGACCACGACGGCGTGGCCGCGGATCTCCACACGGTGCCCGGCGACGGGCAGCGAGCGGGCCCGCGCGGGCAGTTCCTGGCACAGGAGCTGCACCAGAGGGCCGAGCCGGAAGCGTTCGGGCTGGATCGTGTCGATGCCGCTGGACTGCAGGGGCAGGGCGGTGACCGGGCCGACGCAGGCCGGCAGGACGTCGTGGCTCAGAGCCGCCAGCACCTCGTCGAGCAGTCCGCGGTCCTTCGCCCGGGAGAGCAGGGAGGCGGCGGCCGGGGCACTGGTGAAGGTGACCGCGTCCAGGGCCCGGGCGACCGTCGCGTCCAGCAGACGGTCGACCGGGGTGATGTCCTCCGGCGGCATCCAGCGGTAGACCGGCACGCCGACGACCTCGGCGCCGCCCTCCCGCAGCGCCTCCACGAACCCGGGCAGCGGCTCACCGTGCAGCTGGATCGCGATCCGCAGCCCCTCGACCCCCTCTTCCAGGAGACGGTCCAGCACCTCCGCCATGGACTCCGACGACGGCGACCACTCCTCGGTCAGCCCGGCCGCCCGGACCGCGCCCTTGACCTTGGGCCCGCGCGCCATGATCCGTACGCCGCCCAGCCTCGACAGCAACTCCTCCCCCAGCCCCCAGCCGTCGGCGGCCTCGATCCAGCCCCGGAAGCCGATCGCGGTCGTGGCCACGGCGATGTCCGGCACCTGCTCGATGATGTCCTTCGTCGCGGCCAGCAGCTCGCTGTCGTCGGCGAGCGGCACGATCCGCAGGGCGGGGGCGTGCAGGACGGCGGCACCGCGTCGCTGCAGCAGCACCCCGAGCTCGTCGGCCCGGCGCGCGGCCGTCACCCCCACGGTGAAACCCGCCAGGGGCCCGTGGTCCGGTCGCTGTTCTTCGTACATGGCTCTCGTCCCGCACTCGAGTCGTCGTACTTCATGGGTACGGCGTACCTACATGCCGATCGAGCCTGTCAACGGCTCGTGACAGGCTCGGATCGGTGTGATGTCCACGGTGTTACCGATGCTGTTTTCCGCCGGCCCGACGGCCACGGGTTTCGGCCGGAGGTCCGGGGGTCGCCCCCCGGATCAGCACAGCGTCAGACCTTGGCGTAGCTGAGCTGCGGCTTCGCCTCCGAGGTCGCCGTGGTGGCGGGTACCCGGGGGGTCGTACGACGAAGGTATACGGACCAGGTGACGGCGAAGCAGACCGCGTAGAAGGCGAGGAAGGCGACGAACGCCCCGGTGCCCGAACCGTAGGAGAGGAAGGACTGGCGGAAGGCGAGGTTGATGCCGACACCGCCGAGCGCGCCGACCGCGCCGATCAGGCCCATGGAGGCCCCGGACAGGCGCCGCCCGTACGCCGCGGCCTCTTCGCCCTCCAGGCCCTTGGCCAGGGCCTTGTTCTGGAAGATGCCCGGGATCATCTTGAACGTCGAGCCGTTGCCGAGCCCGCTGAGCACGAACAGCACCACGAACGCCCCGGTGAACAGCGCCAGCGACTTCTCCATGGAGGCACCGATCAGAACCGCCGTGGCGACGCCCATGGCGACGTAGTTCCACAGGCTGATCTTCGCTCCGCCGTACTTGTCGGCCATCCAGCCGCCCAGGGGCCGGATCAGCGAGCCGAGGAGCGGACCGATGAAGGTGACGTACGCCGCCTCCAGCGGGGTGCGTCCGAACTGGTTCTGGAGGACCTGCCCGAAGGCGAAGCTGTAGCCGATGAACGAGCCGAACGTGCCGATGTAGAGGAAGGACATGATCCACGTGTGAGCGTCCCGCGCGGCGTCCTTGGCGGCGCCGGTGTCGTTCTTCACGTTCTCCAGGTTGTCCATGAAGAGCGCGGCCATGACGGCGGCGACGAGGATCAGCGGGATGTAGATCCCGAGCAGCACGCGCGGCCCGCCGCCGGCGCCGATGATCGCCAGAGCGGCCAGCTGGATCACCGGCACGCCGATGTTGCCGCCGCCCGCGTTCAGGCCGAGGGCCCAGCCCTTCTTCCGCAGCGGGAAGAAGGCGTTGATGTTGGTCATGGAGGAGGCGAAGTTGCCGCCGCCGATGCCGGCGAGCAGGCCCACGAGCAGGAACGTGGAGAAGGAGGTTCCCGGCTCCATCACGATGAACGCGGCGACCGTCGGGATCAGCAGGAGGCTGGCGGAGATGATCGTCCAGTTCCGTCCGCCGAAGATCGCCACGGCGAAGGTGTAGGGGACGCGGACGACGGCGCCGACCAGCGTGACCACCGAGGTCAGCATGAACTTGTCGGCCGGGGTGAGCCCGTACTCCGGGCCCATGAAGAGGACCAGCACGGACCACAGGGTCCAGATCGAGAAACCGATGTGCTCGGACAGCACGGAGAAGTAGAGGTTGCGGCGGGCTACCTTCTCCCCGGTCTCCTTCCAGAACGTCTCGTTCTCCGGGTCCCAGTGCCGGATCCAGCGTCCGCCCTTGCTCGGGGGTGCTGTGCCAGGACCTGTCATGACGCCTCCACTGTGCTCCGGGCTCTGTCGTACTCCGACTGACTGATCCCGAAGGTAGGGAGGACGCGTTTCCTGCCGTGTGGCACCCGAGTGACCGCGAGGGAACTTCGCTCTCACCCCGGGCTCGGGCGGGATGAGAGGTTCCTGGAGATTTCCGCTCAGTACTGCGGGGGCTGCCCGTGAGGGTTCTGCTGGGGGTGGGGCTGGTGGTACGGCTGGGCGTACGGGCCCTGGGGCTGCCCACCGTAGGGGCCGGGCGCGGGCTGACCCGGGTACGGGGTCTGGGCGGGCTGACCGGGGTAGGGGGCCTGTGCGGGCTGACCGGGGTAAGGGGCCTGCGCGGGCTGACCCGGGTACGGGGCCTGCGCGGGCTGGCCTCCGTAAGGAGCCTGCGCGGGCTGACCGGGGTACGGTCCGGGTGCCGGCTGGGCGTACGGGCCGGGCGTCTGCTGCCCGTAGGCCGTCGGCGCTCCCGTCGCCGTGCCGGGCCGGCCCGGCACGGCCCCGTACGGCCCGCCCGCGAACGGGTTGCCCTGCCCGGGCTGCTGCGCCCCCGGCGGCAGATAGCGCAGCCGTCCGGTCTCGTCGTTCACCGGCACGAAGCCCGCCGCCCGCAGCCGGGCCGCGAACTTGGCGTTGCGCTTGCGCGTCACCAGGAAACCGATGCCGAAGACCGCCATGAGCAGCAGCCACACCACACCGGCCGCGACGAAGTCGGTGGCCTCGCCCCCGGACCGGAAGGCGAGGATCACACAGCCGACGGTGACGCCCAGGGCCGCGTAGCCCATGCGCTTCTCGGCGCTCTTGCCGGTGAGGTCGAAGTTGATACGGGCCTTGAGGAGTTCGAACGCGTCCGGCACGAGGGGCGGCAGGGAGACGCCGTCGGCCGCGTTCGGATACTGCGCCCAGTTCTGCCCTGCCCGGGCCCGGGCCTGCGGGCTCGGGTCGGGCACGAGCAACATGATGAGCGCGCCGTTGCGTCCGCTGCTCTGGCGGACGTCGGCGTACTCGTAGCCGAACTGCTGGGCCACGAAGGCCAGCCGGGCGAGCTTCTTGACGGACGCCATCGGGCTGGTCAGCTCGACCGGTTCCCCGCTCGCCATCAGCCGCAGCATCTTCTGTGTCTGCCGCTTGCTCATTCCACCGCTCCCCCGGGCCACCCGTTCACAGACGCAACTCGGGCAGTTTTCCACACGGGCAGAGCGCCGGGGAACGGGCCCTCCCCCGCGCCGGCCCACCCCCTACCGCCGACGCCTCCGGCTGTTGCCGCCCCGCCCGTTCGGCCACCACCGCGGCGACCGCTTCGCCGCGATGTCCTCGACCCAGCCGAACATCAGGATCACCGCGCCGATCAGGGGCCAGACCAGGGCGAACATCAAGAGGGTGTACGTGCTGTCCAGGGCGGACACCGCGCTGTCGCTCTGAAGGAACGGCAGCTCGTAGAGCAGGTCGAGGATCGGGACCGTGGCCATGATGAGGAGGTTGTGCCAGAGGTAGATCGTGACGGCGCGGTTGTTGGAGAGGGTCACGAGCTTGTCCCACCTGGCCAGACGGCCCGGAAGTTCGCGCCACGAGGGGGAGTACTGCAGGAGGACGACCACGAAGCCGAAGGACCAGGCCGCCTGCGCCAGGGGGATGTCGTTGAGGTCCCAGCCGTCGGGACCCAGATGACCCGAGGCCCACCACAAGCCGAAGGCCATGAGCAGGGCCGCGCAGGAGATCGCCAGGTAGCGGGGGATCCGCTTGAGCAGGCCCTCGTGGTGGGCGAAGCCCAGGACCCAGCAGCCGCCGTAGACCGCGAAGTCGCTCACCGCGTTGCCCGTCTCGCCGGGGATCTTCACCAGGCCCGTGCCGACGACCGCCGTGAGGCCCAGTGGTGCCAGCAGCGTCGGCCACGGTGCCCGGCGGAACGCCCACAACAGCAGTGGGGAGGCGATGACGAACCAGAGGTAGGCCCGCAGGTACCACAGCGGACCGGCCGCCTGCACCGCCCAGGTCTCCTCCAGCAGGCCGGACTTGGCGCCGAGGTGCCACGGGAAGGGCGGGGCCCCGACGGGGAAGAAGTAGTTGGCCAGATCGACGAGCCCCCAGGCACCGCCGTGGTCCGGGTCCTTCAGCGGATTCCAGCCGGCCGCGAACATCATCGCCAGCACCACCACGCCGAACACCCAGAGCGGGGGCAGGAGCCGGCGGATCCGGCCCCGGATCACACCGAGCGCCGGGCGGTCCAGCGAGCGCGCCATCAGGGAGCCCGCCAGCGCGAACATCACGCCCATCGACGGGAACAGCACCGTCAGCCACGCCCAGCCGAACAGGTGGTAGACGACGACCCGGACCAGCGCGATCGAGCGCAGCAGGTCGAGGTAGCGGTCACGGCCGCCGCCCTGGCGCGCCGACCCGGCGGGGGCGGTCGCGGTGGCGGCTTCGCCCGCCGGCGCGGGGTCCGTCGTGCGCTGCTGTGGCATGCCGTAGGACGCCCCCGGCATGCCGGACGCCGCCGACGACGTGTGGATCGGGTTTCCGTGGGTCATGCCACCGGCCTCCGCTCGGAGCTGCTCTGGGACCGCTGGCGCGGCGCGGGGCCGCCGCGGGGCGCGTCGACCGCGCCGGTGCGCCGCAGCTTCTGCCAGCGCAGCCGGCCGCCGGTGAGGGCGGTGATCCAGGACTGGAGCAGTACGACGTACATCAGCTGTCGGTAAAGGATCTGCTGCAGAGGCAGCGAGATGAGGTGGGTCATGCGCTCGCGGTCCAGCCGGAAGGCATAGGCCGCGCAGACCGCCTGGATCGCCAGGACGCCGAGCCACGCCATGATCGTCTTCTGGGTGGGGCCGAACACGAGGCCGTAGACGAGGAAGACGTCGATCAGCGGGGCCAGCAGGGGCGCCAGGACCATGAAGAGGGACACCAGCGGCAGGCCGACGCGGCCGAAGCGGCCCGAGGGGCCCGTGTCCACCAGGGCCCGGCGGTGTTTCCAGATGGCCTGCATCGTGCCGTAGGACCAGCGGTAGCGCTGGGACCACAGCTGCTGGACCGTCTCCGGCGCCTCGGTCCAGGCACGGGCGTTCTCCGCGTAGACCACGCGCCAGCCGTCTCGGTGCAGGGCCATGGTGATGTCGGTGTCCTCGGCGAGCGTGTCGTCGCTCATGCCGCCGACCCGTTCCAGCGCGCTGCGGCGGAAGGCTCCGACCGCGCCGGGGATCGTCGGCATGCACCGCAGCACGTCGTACATCCGGCGGTCGAGGTTGAAGCCCATCACGTATTCGATGTGCTGCCAGGCGCCGATGAGGGTGTCCTTGTTGCCGACCTTGGCGTTGCCCGCCACCGCGCCCACGCGCGGGTCACCGAAGGGCTGCACCAGTTCGCGCACGGTGGACGGTTCGAAGACCGTGTCGCCGTCCATCATCACGATCAGGTCGTACCGAGCGTTGGCCACACCGCGGTTGAGCGCGGCCGGCTTGCCCGCGTTGAGCTGGCGGACGACCCGGACGTTCGGCAGGCCCATGGCCTCCACGATCCGTGAGGTGCCGTCGGAGGAGCCGTCGTCGATGACGAGGACCTCGATGGGGTGGTCGCTCTGGGCGAGGGAACGGACCGTGTTCTCGATGCACTTGGCCTCGTTGTACGCCGGGACCAGAACCGACACCGGTTCGGTGATCGGCGCTCCCCATCGGAAGCCTCGGCGGCGCACCCGGCGTGCGTGCACCCCGGAGAGCAGCAGCATCAGCACGAAACGGCCGATGACGAGGGTGCCGACGACCGAGAGTCCGACGACCAGCCCGTCGGTGAGGTGCTCCGAGGCCTGGACCAGGAAGATCCACGCCGCGCCCTTCCACCGGTCCAGGCCGGTGACCGGGGTGTGCGCGCTCGGGGCGTCGAGGGCCTCGGTGAGGTTGCTGAACCGGTAGCCCTGCTCGCGCAGGTCGGGCAGCATGCGGTCCAGTGCCTGGACGGTCTGGTGGCGGTCGCCGCCGGAGTCGTGCATCAGGACGATCGCGCCTTTGCCGCCCTTGGGCGTGGCACGCCGGACGATCTCGGCGACGCCGGGCTTGCGCCAGTCCTCGCTGTCGGTGTTGTTGACGACGGTGATGTAGCCGCGGTCGCCGATGTACTCGGTCACCGGCCAGGACCTGTTGTCCATGGCGTCGGCGAAGGAGGAGTACGGCGGCCGGAAGAGGGAGGTACGGATGCCCGCCGCGCCCGAGAGGGCGAGCTGGTTCTGGGACAGTTCCCAGTCGATGCGCTTCTTGGACTGGTAGGACAGGTCGGGGTGGTTGAAGGTGTGCAGACCGACCTCATGGCCCTCTTCGACCATGCGCCGGACCAGGTCGGGGTAGCGCGAGGCCATGGTGCCGGTGACGAAGAAGACCGCGTGTGCGTCGTGCTTCTTCAGGACGTCCAGCACTTTCGGCGTCCAGACCGGGTCGGGGCCGTCGTCGAAGGTGAGCACCAGGCGGTGGTCGGGCACACGCAGGGTCTCGGTGCGGCCGCTGCGGGCATCGATGACGGGCCCGCCGCTCATGATCTTCTCCGGCACCCGGTCGGTGGCGGCGGGCGGTCTGACCCGGTGGTCGGCGAGGATCTCGCTGTGCACGTATCCGCGCAGCATGAGCATCGCCCCCAGCGCGACGAGCACGAGCAGGGGCAGCAACAGACGCATGGGCAGGCGCCGGCGCCTGGAGCCGCCAGGGGCTCGGGACGCGGGCCCGGAACGGCGAGTACGGGATGCCATGAGTGGTGGTACTCCGGGTGGTGCGGGATGGGATGGCAC
This sequence comes from Streptomyces tibetensis, assembly GCF_040647715.1. Taxonomy (GTDB): domain Bacteria; phylum Actinomycetota; class Actinomycetes; order Streptomycetales; family Streptomycetaceae; genus Streptomyces; species Streptomyces tibetensis_A. The sequence continues at coordinate 949,459 of NZ_JBEZCR010000001.1, forward strand.
GGGGACGGGGCGGGCGGACGGTGTGGCGGGAGAGGCCCGGTCGGACGGGGACGCCGCGGCTGCGCGCGGTGCCGCGGCGTCCTGGGGTCCCGCCGTGTGAGCGGGGCGGGACCGACGGAGCGACTGACGGCGAGGCGGTCCCGGCCGGGAGGCCCGGGGTCCCTCGGGGCGGCCGGGCCCGGGGTGGCCCCGGCCCGGAGGCCCGGGTTCTCCAGGGCCCGGCCGGGCCCGGCGGGAAGGGTGCGCCCGGCGGGCAAGCGGTGGTGCGGCGCCCGGAGCGGCGGGCGCCGCACGGGCGACGCGGCCCGGGCGGCGACGCGGTTCAGGCGACGACGCGACCCGGACGGCGCCGCGGTCTAGGCGGCGGGCGTCTCCGCCGCGGGCTGCGGTTCGGCCGGGGCTTCCGCGACGGGCTGCGGCTCGGCCGGTCCTTCCGCGACGGTGCCGCCGTCACCGCCGGTGCCCGTCGTCTCGGTGGGCTGAGGGGAGGCCTCGCCCGTGGGTGTCGGGTCGGTGACCGGCGTGCTCGGCGGGTCCGCGGGTGTGGTCGGAGCCGGGTCGGTGGCCTTGGGGCCGGGTTTCGGGGTGGCCCGGGGCGCGGCCGGCGAGGGCTTGGCGGAGGCGTCGGGATGCGTACCGGAGCCGCCGGTGGCCTTGGGCGCGGCTGCGCTGGGGCCGGGCGTGGGTGCGGTGGCGTCGCCGGTCGCCGGGACACTGCCCGGCGCGGTGGCGCCGGTCTCCCCCGCGTCTTCGGGCGATGCCGACTCGGCCGTCAGAGGCGGGCTGTCGACCTGCCCGGCCGGCGGGTTGTCCTCCCTGGTCGGTACGGGCAGCCAGGGGGCGTTGGAGTTGCCCGACATCAGCGTGGCGACGATGACGACGGCGTAGACCCCGCAGGCCAGGGCGACGGCCATGCCGATCCGGCGGTAGCGGCGGCTGCGGCGGCCGGACTCGTCGACGAAGACGGGCCGGTCCGCGGGGGTCCCGGCGCCTGTGCCTTCCTCGGCCCGGCGCAAAAGACCGTCGCCGAGCTGCACGGCGTCGAGCTGGATGGTGACCTCGTGCGGATCGTGGGTCTGCCCGTCCGTGTCGCCGGCGTGCTTCGACGGGCCGGCCTCCTCCTGCTCCTGCCAGGGGTCGCGGACCGAGGTCCGCCTGCCCGGGGTGAACGAAACGGCCTCGCCGTCGCTCTGGCGGGGAATACCGGCCAGTACCTCCGTCCCCGCGGGCAGCCGGTGGCCGGCCGTCCGGACGTCATGACCGGGGAGGAGCTGCGTGGCTCTCCGGTCCCGGAATCTTCCGTCCGACCGGACTTCCCCGGTAGTTGTAGCGGCCTCGGGCCACTCCGGTTGGGCGTCTTCTCGCCACTCTTTCACGCGCACGCACTTCCCCCCACAGGATGGTTCAGGTGCGCTTGACGACCTGAGCACCCGCCGTCGGACCGGGCCCCCACCCGTCCGAACGCACCCCTATTACCACACCGTGCTCAGACGTTGAATGTAGCGCACGGGGAGGTTGTGTGTGAGCGCGGGCGTCGAATCGTGTCAGTCGTGAGACGTCATGAGGACATCGTCACCGGCCGGAATCCACCCTCCGGCAGGCCGCCGCAGCCACCCCTCCTCGGCGGCGAGCCGGGCCGCCGCCCGCCGCAGCGCGTCGAGCGCGGGGTGGGTCAGGCCCTTGCGCCACACCAGGGAGACGGGGGACAGCGGGACCGGGTCGACCAGCGGCCGCACCACCGTCGACGGCAGGGCGGGGAACTCCACGACGGCCAGGATCGGGTTGCGTGTCCTGGCCATGATCCGCTGGAACTCCTCGTCCCCGACGGCCAGCGGCGCGGGTGGCGCGATATCGATGTTCCGGCCCTCGAAGAGCAGCCGTGCGAGGCCGGTCCACTCGGGCGTGCGTGGATTGCCGGCGCCCGCGTAGACGCTCTCACCGGCCAGCTCGGCCAGCGGCACGGACTCCCGGCCGGCGAGCCGGTGGTCCTCGGGCAGGACGACCGCCATCGGCTCGAACCGCACGGGCTGGTGGTCGAGTCCGGCCCGCAGCGCCGGGTCCAGCCCGGCGAACCGTCCGAACGACGCGTCCAGCCGGCCGGCGAGCAGTTCCCCGGCGGCTCCGGTCAGGCCACTCTCGTAACGGGCCATCAACTCGTGCCGCGGGGCGAGTTCACGCGCCTCGTGCAGGACGCGGCGCGGTGTGACCAGGCCCGGTGAGTTGAGGTCGACCAGCAGCGGCCGGGCCTGGCCGAAGGCGGCGAGCAGCTCGTCCTGGGCTCGGAGCACCCGGCGGGCGTACGGCAGCAGGCGCTCCCCGTCGGGGCTGAGCGTCACCTGCCGGGTGGTCCGCACGAACAACTCGGCCCCCAACTCCCGCTCCAGCCGCCGCACGTCCCGGCTGAGCGCCTGCTGAGCCACGTGCAACCGCACCGCGGCGCGAGTGAAGTGCAACTCCTCGGCAACGGTGACGAAGCCACGCAGCAGACGGGGGTCGAGGTGGGCTGACATGCGGCGAACCTACAACGCCCGGGCCCGGGCAAGCGGGGGCACCGGGGCGCCGGGGCCGCAGGGGCGCCGACCGCACGCGGTGTGCCCGGGCCGGCGGCACGTTCAGGTGCCGATGTTCCTGCGCGGGGTGCTGCCCTGGCCCTTCCCGGGGTCGGCCGCCCCTGGGGATTCCGGCCCTGGCCGGGCCTCCGCACCCGCCGCGGGTGGAGCCTGGCCCACCCTGTGGCGCGGCAGCGACCGCATCGGCGGCCTGGTCAGGGTGATCTGGCGGACGACCTGCTGGAAGCACGCCAGGGCCGCGAGGCCGGGCAGGGCCGCCGCCGCGATGCCGAGGATGGTCCGGGGCGCCTGGACCACGCACAGCAGCACGGCGATACAGGAGAAGACCAGGACCACGCACCAGGAGTGCACGGCACGGCGCTGGTGCAGCGCGGCCCGCAGGACGGACAGGGAGCCCACCAGCCAGGGCCCGTACACCAGCAGGGGCCACCAGGTGCGCAGCCCCCGCGCCTCGGGGGACACGGCGACCAGCCGAAGCGGGTCGTAGGCGACGACACCGCTCAGGAGGCTCACCGCGGAGGCGATGACGGCGACCAGGGCCGCGACGAGGAGGCTCGTGGTGCGGAGCACGCCCCCGGCCTTGCGGACCCGGACCTTGCGGTGCCGTCTCGGAACCTCCCGCACGGGCGGCAGTTCCTCGGTGATGTCCTGGAGGCGCCGCATGTGGGTCGCCGGTGCGGGGGCCGGGGCGGGTTCCTCGGCAGGAGGCAGGTCCTCGTCACGCGGGGCGGGAATCCTCGCCTGCTCCCCGAGCGCTTCCTCGAGGATGAACGCGAGTTCCTCAGCGGGGTCCCAGGTCGGGTCCGGCGGGGTCAGCGGTGTGATGAAATCCCGGGCCGGAGCCCGATGCCGGCCGGTGCCCTCAACTTTGTCGTACACGGCGTGCCCCGCTTATTCTGCGAGCGCGAAAGCGGGCCAATCCGTCGCACTGATCCACCGTCGGGCAAGATCCTTTTCCAGGGTGCTCATGGCGTCGATGAAGTCGCGCAGCACCGCCTCGGTCACCTGCAGCGTGACCGGGCAACCGCCTTTGGTGAGCGTCCCGTTGACTGTCGCCGACGAGTGCGCTGGAGCGGGAATGTAGGTGTACGGGCCGAGCGTTACCGCCCAGCCGTCTTTCCTGGTCGCCTCGGTCATGTCTCGACTAACCGTCGGCCCACTTCCGCGGATGCGCGGCAAACGAGTGAAGGAATTTCCCGAATGAGCATCTTTTCCATGCGCTATGAGGAACATCAGTAATCTCCATATCCCTGTATGAAGAACAGGCAGCGAACGTTTCCCGCCATGGCCTTCCGGCCTCGCGCCAGGGATTCACAACCGGAGTGCGTGAGTGCGCGCGGAACAGGTGTTGGACCTCTTGATCACCCCCGGGCGACGGTGGACGCATGCCCCGACTCTCCCCGTACCGCCGCCTGTTCCGCCTGCCGGGCACCCGCGCGTTCACCGCCGGGAACCTCATCGCCCGCCTGCCGATGGGCATGTTCAGTGTCAGCGCGGTCGTGATGATCGCCGGGACCCGTGGCTCGTACGCCCTCGCCGGTGCGGTCACCGCGACGGGACTCGCGGCGACCGCACTGGTCGCGCCGTGGATCGCACGGCTCGTCGACCGGTACGGACAGGCCCGGGTGGCCCTGCCCGCCACGGTGATCGCCGTGTTCGGCTCCCTCTCCCTGCTGCTGTGCGTGCGCCAGGACGCCCCCGACTGGACCCTGTTCGCCTCCTACGCCGCCACCGCCACGACCCCCAACACCGGCGGCATGTCCCGGGCCCGCTGGGCACATCTGCTGGCCGGTGACCCGAAGGCGCTGCACACCGCCAACTCCTTCGAGCAGGCGGCGGACGAGCTGTGCTTCATGCTGGGCCCGGTGCTCGCGGCCTTCCTGTGCGGGACGTTCTTCCCCGAGGCCGGCACGTTGACCGGCGCGGTGCTGCTGCTGACCGGCATGGTCCTGTTCACGACCCGGCGCGCGACGGAGCCCCCGGTCCGCGCGCACATACCCGGCAAGACACCGCTGCGCGCCCCCGGGATCCCCCCGCTGCTCGCGGTCTGCCTGGCGATGGGCGGCGTCTTCGGCGCGACGGAGGTTGTCACGCTGGCCTTCGCCGACGCGCAGGGGCGGCAGGCGGCGGCTGGTGCCGTGCTCGCGCTGCAGGCCGCAGGCTCCTGCGCGGCCGGCCTGCTGTACGGCGCGGTGAAGCCGTCCGGCCCGGCCGCGGCCCGGCTGCCCCGGTGCGTGGCCGCCATGGCCGCGCTGCTGACCCTGCCCCTGCTGGCCGCGGCCCTCACCGGTTCCCTCCTCCTGCTGGCGGCCGCGCTGCTGGTCGCCGGGATGGCGACGGCGCCGACGATGGTCACCACCATGACGCTGATCCAGGAGCGCACTCCCGAGGGCCGGCTGAACGAGGGCATGACTCTCGCGGTGACCGGCCTGCTCGGCGGCATCGCCTGCGGCAGCGCGCTCGGCGGCTGGACGGTGGAGCACCTCTCCCCGGCGGCGGGCTACGCGATCCCCGTGACGGCGGCGGCCACGGCCCTCACCTTGTCCCTGCCCCTGTTCCTCGGCAGTTCTTCGAATCGCTTCACCAAGATTCCTGCGCACCATTGACGCCCTCGCGTCCCCCGCATACGTTCGATCGTCGAAGCGCTTCGACATCATGCGCCGGGAGAGTGGGGACCCTATGAAGTTCACCGACGGTTACTGGCTCCTGCGCGAGGGCGTGACCGCGTCGCACCCGGCCCAGGTCCTCGACGTCACCGAGTCGGACGGCGCACTGGAGATCCACGCGCCGACCCGGCCCATCCGCTCCCGCGGCGACCTGATGACGGGGCCGGTGTTCACCGTCAAGGTGCACTCCCCCATGCCCGACGTCATCGGACTGACCCTGACGCACTTCACCGGCGGGGTGCCCCGCGGCCCCGAGTTCGAGCTGACGGCGTCGGACACCGCCGCGGAGATCTCGTACGACGACGAGCACGCGACCCTGACCTCCGGCGACCTGTCGGTCCGGCTGGCCCGCGGCGGCCCCTGGGACGTGGAGTTCCTCGCGCACGGCCGTACCCTCACCCGCAGCGGCCACAAGAACGCGGGCATCATGCGGGACGCCACCGGCGCGCACCACCTGCGCGAACAACTGGTCCTGACGGTCGGCACATCCGTCTACGGCCTCGGTGAGCGCTTCGGCCCGCTGGTGAAGAACGGGCAGGTCGTCGACATCTGGCAGGCCGACGGTGGCACGTGCAGCGAACAGGCCTACAAGAACGTGCCGTTCTACCTCACGGACGCCGGCTACGGCGTCTTCGTCGACCACCCGGGCCACGTGTCCTTCGAGGTCGCCTCGGAGGTGGTCTCCCGGGTGCAGTTCAGCGCGGAGACCCAGGAGCTGACGTACTACGTCATCCACGGCCCCACCCCGAAGGACATCCTGCGCAGGTACACGGCCCTCACCGGCCGCCCGGCCCTGCCGCCGGCCTGGTCGTTCGGCCTGTGGCTGTCGACGTCCTTCACCACCTCGTACGACGAGGAGACGGTGACGTCCTTCATCGAGGGCATGCGGGAGCGTGAACTGCCGCTGTCCGTCTTCCACTTCGACTGCTTCTGGATGCGGGAGTACCACTGGTGCGACTTCCGGTGGGACCCGCGGGTCTTCCCCGACCCGGAGGGCATGCTGGCCCGGCTGAAAGCCCGTGACCTGCGCGTCTCCGTCTGGATCAACCCGTACATCGCCCAGCGCTCCCCGCTGTTCGACGAGGGCAGGGCTCTCGGGCACCTGCTGCGGCGGCCGGACGGCAGCGTCTGGCAGTGGGACTTGTGGCAGCCCGGCATGGCCCTGGTCGACTTCACGTCACCGGCCGCCCGCGACTGGTACGCCGGCAAGCTGGAGGCGCTGCTCGCACAGGGCGTCGACTGCTTCAAGACGGACTTCGGCGAGCGGGTGCCCCTCGACGTGGTCTGGTCCGACGGCTCGGACCCGGAGCGGATGCACAACTACTACACGTACCTGTACAACCGCACGGTCTTCGAGGTGCTGCGCAAGCACCGCGGCGAGCAGGAGGCCGTCGTCTTCGCCCGCTCGGCGACGGCGGGCAGCCAGCAGTTCCCCGTGCACTGGGGCGGCGACTGCGAGGCGACGTACGAGTCGATGGCGGAGTCGCTGCGTGGCGGGCTGTCCCTCGGTCTGTCGGGCTTCGGCTTCTGGAGCCATGACATCGGCGGTTTCGAGGGCACTCCCACACCGGCGCTATTCAAGCGCTGGCTGGCCTTCGGACTGCTCTCCTCGCACAGCCGGCTGCACGGCAGCAGGTCCTACCGGGTCCCCTGGCAGTTCGACGAGGAGTCCGTCGACGTGGCCCGCCACTTCACCCGGCTGAAGCTCCGCCTCATGCCCTACCTGTACGAGACGGCCCGCACGGCCCACACCGAGGGCCTGCCCGTGATGCGGGCCATGGTGCTGGAGTTCCCGGACGACCCGGGCTGCGCCCACCTGGAACGGCAGTACATGCTCGGCCCCGACCTGCTGGTCGCCCCGGTGTTCAGCGACGAGGGCGACGTCACGTACTACGTCCCCGAAGGCACCTGGACGCACTTGCTGACCGGCGAGACGGTCACCGGCCCGCGCTGGGTGCGCGAGCGGCACGGCTTCCTGAGCGCGCCGCTGCTGGTCCGGCCGGGCGCGGTGATCCCGTTCGGGGCGCGGGAGGACCGCCCGGACTACGACCACACCGACGGGGTGACCCTGCGGGCGTACGGCCTGCGACCCGGCGACGAGGCGACGGTGCCGGTCGGGGACGTGACCTTCACGGTCGTCCGCGAGGGCGACACCCTGCGGGCGACGTGCACCGCCCCGGCAAAGGCCTGGAGCCTGGCCGCGGGCGACCACGAGGTCCAGGCCCCGCCCGGCACGGGCTCCCTCACCCTGGAGCTCGACTGATCGGCCGGTCGAGCAGGACGGGGACGTCGGCGCCCCGGCGAACGTGTGGATCCACGGGCTGTAGCCCACGAGACCTCCCGGCCTTTCGCACGATCACGTTTCTGCGTGACCGCATGACAAAGGCCCCGCCGCTCGGAAGCGGCGGGGCCTTCGCCCACATGGGATGAGTGGAGATGGCGGGAATCGAACCCGCGTCCAACGGTGCAGAATCAGGGCTTCTCCGTGTGCAGTTCGCTGTGATTTTCTCGGCCCCGGCGATCACGCGAACAAGTCGCCGACGGGCCCAGTCACTGTTTGGTTTCCCATCGGGCCCCGTGACCGGGCTCGATGGTTTAGTTCCCTAGATTATGCCAGGATCCGGGCCGGGAACACTCCCGGGCTGACACCCATTTAGGGTCCTTCAGTCACTGCTTATCAGGCAGCGAGGGCGAAGGACTGGGAATCGCGCTTGGTGTTGGCGATTATTTTTTGCGACATATGGTTTACGAGATCATTGCCGCTTCCTCGACACGCTTCCCCTGCTTCGACAGCCGCTGTCGAAACCGATCATCCCCATGTTGTGTTGACAATCCCTCCGAAGAGGGGCGCGCACCCGCCGTGGGGTGCAGACACCATCGTACGTGACCAACGCAGGTCGGTGCCAGCGTATTCCTTATGCCCCGCGCTGCCTGCGCTTCACCGCCGCGATCGCGCGGTCGGTCTCCCGGCGGTCCTGCTTCTCCCGCAGGGCCTGGCGCTTGTCGTACTCCTTCTTGCCCTTCGCCAGCGCGATCTCGACCTTGGCCCGGCCGTCCTTGAAGTAGAGCGCGAGGGGCACGATGGTGTGGCCCGTGTCCCCCGACTTCGACTCCAGCTTGTCGATCTCGGAGCGGTGCAGCAGCAGCTTGCGCTTGCGCCGTGCGCTGTGATTGGTCCAGGTGCCCTGGCTGTACTCCGGCACGTGCACGTTGTGCAGCCACGCCTCACCGTCGGTCAGCTGCACGAAGCCGTCGACCAGCGACGCCCGTCCCTGGCGCAGGGACTTCACCTCGGTCCCGGTGAGGACCAGACCGGCCTCGTAGGTGTCGATGACGAGGTAGTCGTGCCGCGCCTTCTTGTTCTGCGCGATCAGCTTGCGCCCTTTTTCCTTAGCCATAGTGCCGCCATTTTCGCACTACGGAGGGGCTCCGCGGAAAGTCGATTACGAGGAGCTCGCGAGGCCGCGCAGCACGGTCCCGGCCCGCTGGAGGGCGTCCTCGCCGGTCTCCAGGTCGGGCGTGATGCCGCGGCCGTCGACCCCGCGGCCGGAGGGGGTGCGGTAGTGCCCGACGGTCAGCTCCGCGACGGAGCCGTCGGGCAGCCGGCTCGGCATCTGGACCGAGCCCTTGCCGAAGGTGCGGGAGCCCACGACGAGCGCCCGCCCGCGGTCCTGCACGGCGCCGGTGAGGAGCTCGGCCGCGCTCATCGTCCCGCCGTCGACGAGCGTGACCAGCGGTCTCGTGGTGTCCCCGCCGGACTCGGCGTGCAGGACGCGCTGCTCGCCGTCGACGTCGTAGGTGGCGACCAGGCCGCCGTCCAGGAAGGCGGACGCGGCGGTCACGGCCTCGGAGACCAGCCCGCCGGAGTTGCCGCGCAGGTCGAGGACGATCCCGGCGCGGGGCGGGGTCCGGCGGACGGCTTCGCGGACCTGGCGGCCGGACCCCTTGGTGAAGGTGTCGACCTTGATGACGGTGACGCGGCCCGCGAGTTCCCGGACGGTGACGGAGTCCGTGGACAGCTGGGCCCGGCGCACGGTTTCGGTCCACGCGCGACCGCCGCGCTCCAGGCCGAGACGGACCGTGGTGCCCGCGGGGGCGTCGGTGGCGTCGCCGCGCAGTAAGGAGACGACCTCGGTGACGGGCCGGCCGTCGGTCTTCTGCCCGTCGACGCTGCGCAGCAGGTCTCCTGGGCGGATCCCGGCGGTGGCGGCGGGCGACCCGGCACGCACCCGCGTCACCTCGATACGGCCGTCCCGTTCACTGCGGGCCCACAGGCCGACGCCGGTGTACCGGCCGTCGAGGGATTCCTCGAACTCCTCGTACTCGCCCGGGGAGTAGACGGCGCCCCAGCGGTCCCCGCTGCGGCTGACGGCGCGCTTCGCGGCCTGCACCGGGGACGTGCCGTCGGCCATGGCCTCCTCGGCGGCCCGGGCGACATCCGCGTGGTGTGCGGCCGAACCCGCCGAACGGGCCTCCACCGGCGCGGACTTCCCCTGGCCCTGGGGCAGCGCCCCGGTGGCCGCACCGGCGACGAGCACGCTCGTGAACACCAATGTCAGGGCGGCCCCGCGACGGATGTGACGGGGCTGACAGAACGGGTCACGACCTGACATGCCGGTGAGTCTAGGACAAGCGGAAGGGCCGCACGGCCGGTTGACCGTACGGCCCCTCTTGGCATGCGTCACACCTTCAAGTACTTGCGCAGCGCGAAGAACGCGGCCAACGCGGGCATCAGGAGGCTCGTCGCGAGGATGAGCGGCAGCTTGGTGAGGACGGCGTCCCAGCCGATGAAGTTGATCAGTGTCAGCTGGTCGGCCAGGGCCAGTCCGTGGTCGATGAGGAAGTACCGGGCGAGCACCAGGAACCCGCACGCGAGGGTGCCGCCGATGAGTCCGGCGACCGCGGCCTCCATGATGAACGGCGCCTGGATGTAGAAGCCGGAGGCGCCGACCAGCCGCATGATGCCGGTCTCACGCCGTCGGCTGAACGCCGAGACACGCACGGTGTTGACGATCAGCATCAGCGCGACGACCAGCATCAGCGCCATCACCGCGCGGGCGGCCCAGTTCATACCGTTCAGCAGCTTGAACAGGTTGTCCAGAATGCCCTTTTGGTCCTGCACGGACTGCACGCCGTCCCGGCCGTTGAAGGCGGTGGCGATGACCTGGTACTTCTCCGGGTCCTTCAGCTTGATGCGGTACGACTCCTGCATCTGGTCCGGCGTGAGGGAGCTGGCGAGCGGGGAGTCGCCGAACTGCTCCTTGTAGTGCTTGTACGCCTGGTCCTGCGACTCGTACGTGACGGCCTGGACGACGCCCATCTTGTCGAGGTCGGCCTTGATCTGCTTCTTCTGGTCGTCGGTCACCGCGCCCTTGGCGCAGTTCGGATCCGACTCGGCGTCGCTCTTGTTGCAGAGGAAGATCGAGACGTTGACCTTGTCGTACCAGTAGCCCTTCATGGTGTTGACCTGGTCGCTCATCAGGAGCGACCCGCCGAACAGGGCGAGCGACAGGGCGACGGAGACGACGACGGCGAAGGTCATCGTCAGGTTGCGGCGGAGACCGACACCGATCTCCGACAGGACGAACTGGGCGCGCATGGCGTCTGGTTATGCCTTTCCGTGGATCTCGGGTGCGGTATCAGTGCTGGTAGCCGTAGACACCGCGGGCCTGGTCGCGGACGAGGCGGCCCTTCTCCAGTTCGATGACGCGCTTGCGCATCTGGTCCACGATGTTCTGGTCGTGCGTGGCCATCACCACGGTGGTGCCCGTCCGGTTGATGCGGTCGAGCAGTTTCATGATGCCGACGGACGTCTGCGGGTCGAGGTTGCCGGTGGGCTCGTCGGCGATGAGCAGCTTGGGGCGGTTGACGAAGGCCCGCGCGATGGCGACGCGCTGCTGCTCACCACCGGACAGCTCGCCTGGCATCCGGTCCTCCTTGCCGCCCAGCCCGACGAGGTCGAGCACCTGCGGCACGGACTTGCGGATCTCGCCGCGCGACTTGCCGATGACCTCCTGCGCGAAGGCGACGTTCTCGCCGACCGTCTTGTTCGGCAGCAGGCGGAAGTCCTGGAACACCGTCCCCAGCTGGCGCCGCATCTGCGGGACCTTCCAGTTGGAGAGGCGGGCGAGGTCCTTGCCCAGAACGTGCACCTGGCCGTGACTGCACCGCTCCTCGCGGAGGATCAGCCGCAGGAAGGTGGACTTTCCGGAGCCGGAGGACCCCACGAGGAAGACGAACTCGCCCTTCTCGACCTCCAGGGATACATCCCTGAGGGCCGGGCGGGTCTGCTTGGGGTAGACCTTGGAGACGTTGTCGAATCGGATCACGGATGCACCACGGGTCGCCGGGGGTAGATGAGCGTGACCATACGCGAACCGGGTGGGGCACCGCAGTCACCGACCGTGATTGCGCCATGGATGTGCCGTTTTGTGCGGAGCGCCGAGGGGCGTGGGCGGACTGTGCGTACCACCACAGAAAAGGCGAGGCCGCGCGAGGACCGGTGGAACCTGGCAAAGTGGAGGGGGAACATTCCCGCCCCCACGGACGTTGAACACGTGGAACCGGCGCAAGGAGGGCAAGCGCATGACGTACGACCGGCTGGTGTGCGCGAACTGCGCGTCCCCCGTGAACGAGGGCCGCTGCCCCGTGTGCCGCGCGAACCGCGAGCGGCTGCAACAGGAGAATTTCCTGGCGGGCCTGAATCCGATGGCTCTGATCGCCCTGCTGATGGTGCTGATCGCCGCGGTGGCCCTGCTGGCCCACCAGACCGCGTGACGGCGTAACCCCGAGGACACGGCCGAGGGCCCGGAGCATTCGCTCCGGGCCCTCGGTGTTGCGCTGGGTGCACGGTCCGTACGGACCCGGCTACCGTCAGGCGGCAGCGCCGCCGCGGCCGCTCACGAGGCGGGGCAGCAGACGGAAACCGACACCGCCGGCGATCATCGTGGCTGCGCCGATCACCAGGAAGGTGGTCTGCGCGGCACCCGTCTCGGCGAGCTCCTGGCCATTGCCCTGGGCCTGGGCCTGGGGGGCAGGAGTGGAGTCCGAGCCGATGTCGGTGAGGGAGGAGGAGCCCTCCTCCTGCGGCGAGGTGCCGCCGTCGGGGTCGGCGTTGTTGCCGCCGCTGCCGCCGGTGCCACCGTTGCCGTTGCTGCCGCCGGTGCCGTTGCCGTTGCCCGGGTCGGACGGGACGTCCGTCGGGTCCTCGGTCGGCTCGGTGGGCTCGTCGGTGGGCTCGGTCGGCTCGTCGGTGGGCTCCCCGGTCGACGGCGGGTCCGTCGGAAGGTCGGTCGGCGGGTCCGTCGGAAGGTCGGTCGGCGGGTCCGTCGGGAGCTCGGTCGGCGGGTCCGTCGGGGCGTCATCGCCCGTGCTCACGCCGACACCGACACTGGTGTCACCGAGGCCGACGCTGACGCCCAGGTCGAGAGCGGATGCCGCACCGGCGGCGGTCAGCGAGGCACCGGCCGCGATCACGGCACCGGCGGCTATCCGCGCGACACGGATCCGCGTCTTCTTCGTCATGTGGTTGCTACCCCCAGTAGCTCATCGTCATTAGGCAGCGCTCGGGGCTGTGCTCGACGGGGACAACTGCGGTGAAAGGCGCCCCGGTTCACATGCGCCCCAGAGACACGCATGCCGCGCTTTACCCTTCCCATTTTTCAAGAACACGTCAAGGCCGTTTACGGCCGCCATGTCCAACTACGGGGGCTATGCCGGGAGTCTGAGGGCGTGAGTGTGATGTAAAACCCGGACATGGGGTACGGAAAAGGCAACTGCCGCCCCGATGGCGGCAGTTGCCTTGTCGACAAACTTACTTCTCCTGCTGCTTGCGCCAGCGAATTCCGGCCTCGATGAAGCCGTCGATCTCACCGTTGAACACGGCCTCGGGATTGCCGACCTCGAACTCGGTGCGCAGGTCCTTCACCATCTGGTACGGGTGCAGCACGTAGGAACGCATCTGGTTGCCCCAGGAGCTGCCGCCGTCCTTGAGGGCGTCCATCCTGGCCCGCTCCTCCTGGCGCTGCCGCTCCAGCAGCTTCGCCTGGAGCACGTTCATGGCGGTCGCCTTGTTCTGGATCTGCGAGCGCTCGTTCTGGCAGGAGACGACGATGCCGGTGGGGATGTGGGTGAGGCGCACCGCGGAGTCGGTGGTGTTGACGCCCTGGCCGCCGGGTCCGGACGAGCGGTACACGTCCACGCGCAGGTCGGACTCGTCGATCTCGATGTGGTCGGTCTGCTCCACCACGGGAAGGATCTCCACGCCCGCGAAGGAGGTCTGCCGCCGGCCCTGGTTGTCGAAGGGCGAGATGCGCACGAGCCGGTGCGTGCCCTGCTCGACGGAGAGCGTGCCGTAGGCGTAGGGCGCCTGTACGGCGAAGGTGGTCGACTTGATGCCGGCCTCTTCCGCGTACGAGGTCTCGTAGATCTCGGTCTTGTAGCCGCGCTGCTCCGCCCAGCGCAGGTACATGCGCTGGAGCTTCTCGGCGAAGTCGGCGGCGTCGACGCCACCGGCCTCGGCACGGATGTTCACCAGCGCCTCGCGGGAGTCGTACTCACCGGAGAGGAGGGTGCGGACCTCCATCTCGTCCAGTGCCTTCTTCACGGCCGTGAGCTCGGACTCGGCCTCGGCGCGGGTGTCCGGGTCGTCCTCCTCCTCGGCCATCTCGAAGAGGACTCCCAGGTCGTCGATGCGACCGCGCAGGGCCTCGGCCTTGCGCACCTCGGCCTGGAGGTGGGACAGCTTGCTGGTGATCTTCTGCGCCTCATCGGGGTTGTCCCAGAGGGACGGCGCGGCCGCCTGCTCCTCGAGCACGGCGATGTCTGCCCTCATCTTGTCGAGGTCCAGAACGGCCTCGATCGACTCCATGGTCGAGGAGAGGGACTTGAGCTCTTCGGATACGTCGACGACTGCCACGCCCTCCAGCGTAACGGCTCCGCCCGGCGGCCATCGCCGGGCGGCCGGGGCAGGCGGCTCAGGGGGTCTGCGGGGCGGAGTTCTGCGTGTCCTGGGGAGGCGCGCTCCGGTCGTCGTCCGACGTGGTCAGCCAGGCTCCGACGCCGATCGCCGCCGCGAGGGCCACCGCGCCCGCCCCCAGGGCCAACCGGCGGCGCCTGGTGGCGGCGCGGTTGCGGGCGGAGCCGGGGCGGGGGGCGCCCGGGGCGCGCGGGGCCCGGGCCGTGCCGTGGGCGCCGCCGGCCAGCTCGTCGGGGGCCGGGACGCGCATCGAGGTGTGGGTGTCCCGGTTGGAGTCGGCGGGCTTCGCGCCCGGCACCAGGGGGACCGCGCCCCGCCTCCTGACCCGCTCCCCGGCCGGCGCCGCTCCGGTGGGCTGCTCGTCACGGTCGGACTCCTCCGCGGACTCGGTGTCCGGCTCGTCGACCTCCAGCGGGGGCATGCCCGCCAGCATCGGCAGCAGCTCCCGCAGCCGGACGCCGAGCTCCGAGGCCCGCAACCGTGAGGCCGGGGCCTTGGCCAGGCACTGCACCAGCAGCTGCCACAGCTCGTCCGGGATGCCGGGCAGCGGCACGACCGTCTCCGTGACGTGCCGACGCAGGACCGCGCCCGGATGGCCGCCGCCGAAGGGGGTGAAGCCCGCCAGCAGCTCGTAGAGGACCGTGGCGAGCGCGTAGATGTCGACGGACGCGCGTGGGGGCAGACCCTCGACGATCTCCGGGGCGAGGTAGTCCGGGGTGCCGATGATCTTGGTGGCCTTGGTCCGGCGCGGGGTGTCGATGAGCTTGGCCACGCCGAAGTCGGTCAGCAGCGCGCGGTGGGACCCGCCGGGGCCCAGCGGGCCCTGCATGTCCAGGAGGACGTTCTCCGGCTTGACGTCCCGGTGCACCACGCCCGCGGCGTGCGCGGCCGCCAGTCCGTCGGCGATGTCGGCCGCGATGGCGACGGCCGCCTCGGGGGCCATGCGCCGGTCCCGGTCGAGCCGGGTGCGCAGGTCCGTGCCGCGGACGAGGTCCATGACCAGTGCCAGGTCGTTGCCGTCGACGACCAGGTCCCGCACCGACACCACGTGCGGGTGGTCCAGACCGAGCAGGGCCGTGCGCTCCTGGACGAAGCGTCCGACGAGTTCCTGGTCGGACGCGAGGTCCTCGCGCAGCAGCTTGATGGCGACGGGGCCTTCGGGGCCCTCGCCCAGCCACACCGTGCCGGCGCTGCCCCGCCCGAGGATCTGGTGGGCGGTGTACCGGCTGCCGATCTTCCGTGCCAAGACTGCTCCTACCGACGCGTGTTGTCGCTAAAACTACGCGTAGGGAAGGCCAACCTTCACCGGGGAGGCGGAAATCACCCGCCAGGTGTCGACAAATCACCAACCCCGCAGGGCGGTTCCGGTCAGTTCGTGCCGGAACCGCTCCCGCCGAGCTTCTCGAACCAGCCGGTCACGGTGTTGAACCAGTCGGTGAGCTGGTCCCAGTAGCCCTTGCCGGTGCCGAGCCACTCCTGCAGCGGACTCAGCTCCCAGACCAGCCAGCCCGCGACGAACAGGATGACGATCGTGAAGAGGCAGCCCTTCAGGCAGCCGAGGCCGGGGATCCGCATCGGGTTGGCGCTGCGCTGCCGCGGCTGCCGGGGCTCGCGCTGCGGCTGCTGGGGCTGGGCCGGGGGCGCGGGCGGGGCGTAGCGCTGCGGCGGCTGGGGCCGTTGCGGCTGTGCGGCGTACTGCTGAGGCTGCGGGTTGGCGTAACCCGAGGGGGGCGCCTGACGGCGCGGGGGCTGCTGCTGCGGCCTGGCGACCTGGCGCTGGGGGCGGCGGCGCAGCGGGTCCTCGTTGGGGTCGAGGTACTGGACCTGCGTCTGCTCGTTGCGGTCGCGGGCCGCGCGCAGCTGGTTCTGCCAGGGGTGCGGGTCCTCGGGGCCGCCCTGCTGGTTCTGCGCACCGGGGTGGCCGGGCGAGCCCGGCGGGACCGGCGGCATGACGGCGGTCGGGTCGGCCGCACCGCGGTGGTTCATGACGGCGGTGGGGTCGGCGGCGCCGGCCGGGCCGCCGGTGTGCGGCAGGACACTGGTCGCGGCGTTCGGGTCGTAGGCGCCGGCGCCCTGCGGGAGGACCTGGGTGGGGTCGGCCGAGCCGGGCGTGTCCGGCACCGGCGCGGGGGCCGGGTCGGGCGCGAGCAGCATGCCGACGCCCTCGGCGGCGGCGATCTGCGCGGAGTTCGCGTGCACCCCGATGCCCTCGGCGACGACGCGCAGGCCGCGGGCGAGGTTCTCGGCGCTGGGGCGCTCGTCGGGGTTCTTGCGCAGGCAGCGCTCGATGACCGTCCACAGCGGGTCGGGGACCGTGGAGGGGCGGCGCGGCTCGGAGCTCAGGTGCTGGTGCAGCACCTCGAGGGCCGAGCCGCCGGAGAACGGCGGGCGGCCGGTGACCAGCTCGTACAGCAGGATGCCGGCGCCGTAGATGTCGACGGCGGAGGTCTGCGGGCGGCCCTCGGCGGACTCGGGCGCGACGTACGCGGGCGTGCCGACGAACTCCTGGGTGCGGGTCAGTCCCGGGGAGTCGGCCAGCCGGGCGATGCCGAAGTCGGTCAGCAGCGGGTGCATCTGCCCGTCGTACTGCTGGAGCAGGACGTTGGCCGGCTTGAGGTCGCGGTGGACGACGCCGTCGGAGTGGCTGGCGGCGAGGGCGTCGGCGACCTGGGCGGTGAGCAGGGCCGCGGCGACCGGGGTGAAGGGCCCGTTCTCGCGCAGGTAGCGGTGCAGGTCGGGGCCCTCGACGAGGTCCATGACCAGCGCCAGCAGCTCACCCTCGACGACCAGGTCACGGACCCGGACGATGTTCGGGTGGGTCAGCCGCAGCAGGACGGACCGCTCGCGCAGGAATCGCATGACGATGTCCGGGTCGCCGGCCAGCTCCTCCTTGAGGACCTTGATCGCGACGGTCTCGCCGGGCTGCCCCGGCACGGCCGCCTCGGCGCCCGCCGTCTCGCGCTGGCGGGCTCGCCAGACGGTGCCCGTGGCGCCGCGTCCGAGCGGCTCCTCGAGCAGGTACTTGCTGCCTACCGGCCGCACGTCATGCGCTCCCTGGTGCTTGCCTTGCCTGCTGGCCTGTCCGACCCACTGTAAGGCCGGGGGCCGGGGACCGGAGTGTCGTCTTCCTGTGGGTCTTACGTAGCGGCCCTCACACTCGTTCGAAGGGAAGACGCTCACCTCGGTCTCGTGGTTGCCGCAGGGGAACGTGAGTGATCTCAAGCGGTCGCCTGTGGGTCATCTCTCAGGCACTTTTGCGGGCAGAGCCGACCATTCAAGATCACCTTTTCCGGAGCGACGGGCGCACTGTCAGTGGCAGGTGCGAGGATGCTGCCAGTACTGGCCGACGTGCTGGGGCGGGGTGGGGGACTCCGCGCCCGGGCAGAAGGGACCGCTGACGGCGATGCAGATCCGGCTGACCGTCGTAGATCCGCTGGGCCCGTCGGCGCCGGCGCGGGATCGCGCCCCGCGCAGCGACGTGCTGGTCACGGCACCCGCCGGTACGGCGCTCGCCGCGGTGGCGTCGGCGCTCGCCCAGGCGGTCTCCGGCGGTGACGGCTCGGGCACGCCCGTGCTGTACGCCGGGGAGCAGCGACTGGACGCCCAGCGCTGCACGCTCGGCGAGCCGCCGCTGACCGACGGCGCCGTGCTGTCCGTGGGCGCGCCGGGCGAGCCGGAGCCGCATCCGGAGCTGGAGGACGCCCCGGCCCAGCTGCAGGTCGTGGCCGGGCCCGACGCCGGCGGTGTCCATCTTCTGCACGGCGGCGAGATCCGCATCGGCCGCTCAGCTGACGCCGACGTACCGCTCGACGACCCGGACGTCTCCCGCCTGCACTGCGCCGTGACGGTGAGCGCGGACGGCCGCGTCGCGGTCGCCGACCTGGACTCCACGAACGGCACGACGGTGAGCGGCGCGCGGGTGGGCGGCCGGGCCGTCCCCTTCGTGCCGGGTGCGCTGCTGCGGATCGGCGAGTCGGCCCTGCGGCTGGCTCCCGCCGGGGGGCCGGGGGCCCGGGTGGAGACGACCCCGGACGGTGAGGGGCACGTGCGCGTGGCCGGGCCCGCGGAGGCATCCGCTCCCGGCGGGGCGACTCCGGGAGCGGCCGGGCCCCCGGGCTCCACGCACCACGCCTACGGCTCCGCGGTCTTTGGCACACCGGCTGCTCCCGGGCGCGGCTCCGCGGATCCGGCCGTGGTGCCGGGGCAGGGCGGGGCACCGTGGATCGAGGGCGGGGGTGCGGGCTCCGGGTCGGAGGCGCCGCGCATAGAGGGCTCGGGTTCGGCAGCGCCGCGGATAGACGGCGGCGGGGCGGGCTCGGGTTCGGCAGCGCCGCGGATAGACGGCGGCGGGGCGGGCTCGGGTTCGGCAGCGCCGCGGATCGAAGGCACAGGCGCCAGGTGGGACGCTCCGCGGGAGCGGGGACACGGCGGCGGGAGCCACACTGCGGACAGCGGGGGCGAAGCCCGCTCGGGGGGCCACGACAAGGAGGGTCCGGTCCCGGGTGCCGGCGGTGAAGCCCGGCCCGGGGGGCGCCGGGGTGAGGTGCCGCCCCGGGGTGCCGCGGGCACGGCCCGCGCCGAGGGCCACCGCAACGAAGGTCCGGTCCCGGGTGCCGGCGGTGAAGCCCGGCCCGGGGGGCGCCGGGGTGAGGTGCCGCCTGCCGGCACCGGGGGCGCTGCTCACGCCGGGGACGGTTGGAGTGAGGTGCCGCCCGGGGGCACCGGGGGTGAGGCGCGGCGGCAGACGGCCGGTGGAGGAGCACGGTCGGGGTCCGCCGGATCCGGGTGGACATTCCCGGAGGCTCACGGAAAGCGCCCCGGTTCGCCGGAGGAAACGCGCCGGACCACCCGGCAGCACGACGCGGCTCAGGGTTCGTCGCCCCTGGCTCCGCCCGGCCCCGGGCAGGGGCGCGATGCGGGGCTGCCGGGGAGCGGCGCCGGGGACACGCATGCGGGTCGTTCCGGGGCCGGGGCATTCGGCGACATGGCCCCCGCCCGCACCGGACCGGCGTACGGCGTCGGCGTCGGTACAGGCGTCAGCCCCGGCGCCACGGACGGGAGCGGTCACCACCCCACGAACCCGGGCGCTGCCGGCGACGACCCGGCCCTCGCCGACCAGCGTGCCGGTCGTGGGCGCAAGGGCACTCCCCTCCGCGGCACCGACCTGCCCCAGCAGTCCCGCAGGCGTGGCGGGCTCGGGGCGTGGGCCCGGCGGCTGACCGGAGGGCGCGGCGAGCAGGCGGCGGAACCCCGCGAGACGTACGAGGACGAACCGGCAGCGGTGGTGGCCGCGGAGCACCACCCGGTCGTCGTGCCGGCCGCCCCGGAGACCTGGCCGGACCCGGCCACACTGCTGCTCACGGCCCTGGGGCCCGGACCGCGGCTGTGGGAGCGCGGCCCCGGCCACCCGGAGGCGCTCGCCGTGCGCCTCGGTACGGCCGACCGGGTGGCACCGGACGGCTCGGGCCTGCTGCCCGCCGTCCCCGTGACCGCCGGACTGCGCGAGGTCGGCGCCCTGGGACTGGCCGGGCCGCGGGCGCGGCTGACCGGGCTGACCCGTGCCGTCCTGGCCCAGCTCACCGCCCTGCACTCCCCCGACACGCTGGAGATCGTCCTGATCGCCGCGGACCGCTCCCGTTCCCTTGAGGAGCGCACCGCCGAGTGGTCCTGGCTGGGCTGGCTGCCGCACGTGCGCCCGGGGCACGGGCAGGACTGCCGGCTGCTCCTGGCGCACGACCGCGAGCAGGCCGCCGCCCGCGTCGACGAGCTGACCCGCCGTCTGGAGGACCAGCTGGCGGACGCGAGCCAGGCCGGCAGCCCCACGGGGCTCGGCGGCCCCCCGGCGAGCGGCGGCACCCCGTCGACCGGCGCCCCGCCCCCGCACCACACCGTCCCGGCCCCCCGCCGTCCTTCCTGGGCCCTGGGTGACAGCGCCGGCGGGGACACGGCGGGCGGATTCCCCGGTCCGTACACCGTCGTGGTCGTCGACGGCGATCCCGGCGGTGCCGACCTGCGCGGAGCCCTCGCGCGGCTCGCGCTGGAGGGCCCTCGGGCCGGGATCCACGTCGTCTGCCTGGCCGAGACGGCCGCCGCCTCACCGGCCTCACCGGTGACGGACACCTACGAGGCGGCCTGTTCGGCGGCACCGGTCTTCCGGCAGTGCGGCGCGGTCGCGCTGCTCAGCGGGGACGTGGCGACGGCCCTGAGGCTGGTGCGTGTGGCCCGTACCGGCGGCGACGGCTCGTCCGCGGGGCCCGTCGGGCACGGCACGGTCGCCACCGTCGACGCCGTCTCCGCCGCCTGGGCCGAGCGGTTCGCGCGGGCGCTGGCACCGCTGCGGACGGACGGCCCGGCGAGCGAGCGCCAGCCGCGGGTCTCCGCACCGCTGCCGCAGGCGGCACGGCTGCTGGACGAGCTGGGTCTGGCCCGCGCCACCCCGGCCTCACTGATGGCCCGCTGGGCGGACGCGGCCGACGACGCGGAGGCGCTGGGCGGACGCGTGCGCGCGGTGCTGGGCGCCGGGCCGCGCGGCCCGGTCGGCGTCGACCTCGCCGCCCAGGGGCCGCATCTGCTGATCGAGGGCCCGCCGGGCAGCGGCCGTACGGAGCTGCTGCGCTCGATCGTCGCGTCCCTGGCCGCCGCCGAGCGGCCGGACCGCCTCGGCATCGTGCTGGTCGACGGCCGGGGCGGCCCGGGCGCGGGCGGCGGCAACGGCGAGGGACTGCAGGTGTGTACGGACGTACCGCATGTCACCACCTTGCTCATGGCCCACGACCCGGTCCGCATGCGGGAGTTCGCGCAGTCCCTGAGCGCGGAGCTGAAGCGGCGCGCCGAGCTGCTCGGGCGGTCCGGCTTCGCCGAGTGGCACACAGGCCGCGAGCTGTCGGGCCGGATGGTCGCGCAGCGCACGGCGACGGCCCGGGGCGGTGCCCAGGCCGACGCGGTCGGCGCGGGAGGGGCCGGCGACCTCGACTCGCCGTCCAGTTCCACCATGCGGCTGCGGCCCGGCGCGGCCCGGCGGCAGCCGGACGTGGCCGCACCCCCGCTGCCCCGGCTCGTCGTGGTCGTCGATGACCTGGACGCGCTGGTCGCCCCGGCGCTCGGCTCGACCGGGCGGCCCGCGGCCGGGTCGGTGATGCGCGCGCTGGAGGCGGTGGCCCGGGACGGCGAGCGGCTCGGCGTCCATCTGGTGGCGGCCACCGGCCCGTGCGCCCGCACGGCGGAGACGGAACCGGCGCGCCGGGCCACCCTGCGTGTCGTGCTCGACGCCCCGGCCCCCGGCCCGGAGGAGCCGGCGCCCGGCCGGGGAAGGCTGACCGGCGCGGACGGGCGGGTCACCCCGTTCCAGGGCGGCCGGGTCACCGGCCGGATCCCGCGGACGGCGACGCTGCGCCCCACGGTCGTACCCCTGGAATGGCACCGCATGGGTGACCCCCCGGCCCGGCGTCCGGTGCGGGAACTCGGAAACGGCCCGACCGACCTGGCACTGTTGGCCAGCGCGCTGGAAAGGGCGGCTCGGGAGGTCGCGGCTGCGAAGGTGCCGTCGCTCCTGTAAGCGGGGAGGGTCATCGAGCCCACCCGCGTCATGGGGCCGCGTACCTGGTCACGAGGGAGTCACGATCCCCCACTTGACAGCCGATGCCATCTTGCCGCCCCCGCACACCCGGGCGTAGACCAGATCGCACGGGAGCGCGCTCGACGTTCGACGAGGAACGAAGAAGCGGGGCAGTCATGCGCATGACGAGCAGCACCATCCGGACACGCTGGTCGCCCAAGCGGGACACGGCGACCCCTCAGAGCCGCAGAGCCGTCAAGGCCGCGGCCGCCGTCGCGGCGGGAGCCCTCGCGCTCTCGCTCAGTGCCTGCGGGAGCACCGACAACGACAGCGGTGGAAGCACGGGCGACACCTCGGAAACCGGCAACAACGTCACCCTTCCCAAGCTGGACGGGACGAGCCTGGAGATCGCCGCCGTATGGACCGGCACGGAACAGGCCAACTTCAAGAAGGTCCTGCAGGAGTTCGAGAAGCGCACGGGCGCCAAGGTCACGTTCGTGCCCGCACAGGACCCGATCATCAACTTCATCGGTTCGAAGGTGGCCGGCGGGCAGCCGCCGGACATCGTGATGCTGCCGCAGCCCGGCGCCATCAAGCAGGCCGTCGACAAGGGCTGGGCCAAACAGCTGGGCTCCGGCACCGTCAAGGAGCTCGGCGAGAACTACTCGCAGGGCTGGCAGGACATCGGCAAGGTGAACGGCAAGCCCTACGGCGTCTACTACAAGGCCGCCAACAAGTCCCTGATCTGGTACAACAACCAG
Source organism: Streptomyces tibetensis (assembly GCF_040647715.1). Classification (GTDB taxonomy): domain Bacteria; phylum Actinomycetota; class Actinomycetes; order Streptomycetales; family Streptomycetaceae; genus Streptomyces; species Streptomyces tibetensis_A. Next base: position 971,988 of record NZ_JBEZCR010000001.1, read on the forward strand.
GTCTTCGAGAACGCGGGAGCCAGTGAGCCCGAGACCTGGCCGGACCTGCTCAACACCGCGCAGACGGTCTTCGACTCCGGCGTCACCCCGTTCTCCATCGGCGGGGCCGAGGGCTGGACGCTGACCGACTGGTTCGAGAACGTCTACCTCTCCCAGGCCGGCCCCGAGAAGTACGACCAGCTGGCCAAGCACGAGATCAAGTGGACGGACCCGTCCGTGAAGGACGCGCTGACCACCCTCGCGCAGGTCTGGGGCAAGCCGGACTGGATCGCGGGCGGGGCGAGCGGGGCGTTGCAGACCGACTTCCCGGCGTCCGTCACCCAGGTGTTCACCGGCGGGGACCAGCCCAAGGCCGCCATGGTGGCCGCGGGCGACTTCGCGCAGGTCAACATCCCGAAGAACATGAAGATCGGCACGGACGCGAAGGTGTTCCCGTTCCCGGCGGTCGGTGACAACGGACCGGTGGTCTCGGGCGGCGACGCGGCCGTGATCCTCCAGGACTCCAAGGGCTCGCAGGCCCTGGCGACCTGGCTCGCCTCCCCTGACGCGGCGTCGATCCAGGCCAAGCTGGGCGGCTACCTCTCGCCGAACAAGAACGTGCCGAACTCCGACTATCCGAACGCGGTGCAGCAGAAGATCGCCAAGGCGCTCATCGACGCCGGTGACGACTTCCGCTTCGACATGTCCGACCAGGCCCCGCAGGCCTTCGGCGGAACGCCCGGCAAGGGCGAGTGGAAGATCCTCCAGGACTTCCTGAAGAACCCGAAGGACATCGCGGGGACGCAGGCGAAGCTGGAGACCGAAGCGGCCGCGGCGTACGGGAACTGACGTCATGACGTCGGTTTCGGCGGCAGGGGGCCACAAGCCCCCTGCCGCTCCCAAGTCGCGCAAGAGTGTGACCGGCACCCGCAGGACCGTCGCGGCGCTGTTCCTGCTACCCGCGCTCGTCCTGCTCGGCGCGCTCGTGGTGTACCCGATCGGGTACTCGGTCGTGCGCAGCTTCTACGACCAGTCCGGTGACGGCTTCGCCGGAATCGACAACTACAAGGCCCTCTTCACCGACGAGGGCATCCGCACCGCGCTGAAGAACAACATCATCTGGGTGGTGTTCGCGCCGACGGTCGCGACCGCGCTCGGCCTGATCTTCGCGGTGCTGACCGAACGGGTGCGCTGGGGTACGGCGTTCAAGCTGGTCGTCTTCATGCCGATGGCGATCTCGATGCTGGCGGCGGGCATCATCTTCCGCCTGGTGTACGACCAGGACCCGGACAAGGGCGTCGCGAACGCGGTGTGGGTGGGCGTGCACGACACGTTCGCCCAGGCCTCGGCGTTCCCGAAGGCCCACCCGGGCCGCGAGTCGCCGCTGAAGCCGGCCGGCGGGGGCGCGTTCGTCACCACGTCGCCCGTCCGCACGGGCGAGGCGGTCTCGCTGCCGCTGGTGGGTGTGGCGCCGGATCAGATGCCCGACGGCGCGAAGACGGCGGTGGCGCCGAAGCCCGAGCCGGGCAAGATCACGGGCACCACCTGGCAGGACTTCACCCGCGGCAAGGGCGTCGGCACGCTCAACGGTGTCGACCCGTCCGAGCTGGGCTACGCCGGCATGCGGGTCGAGGCCGTGAAGGACGGCAAGGTCGTCGCGTCGACGACGGCCGCGGGCGACGGCACCTTCACGCTGCCCGCCTCGGCCGACGGGGCCCTGCTCCGGCTCCCGGCGAGCAACTTCAAGGAACCGTACAACGGCCTGGACTGGCTCGGCCCGTCCCTGGTCACCCCGGCCATCATCGGCTCGTACATCTGGATGTGGGCGGGCTTCGCGATGGTGCTGATCGCGGCCGGGCTCGCGAGTGTGCCCCGGGAGCTGCTGGAGGCGGCCCGGGTCGACGGCGCGAGCGAGTGGCAGGTGTTCAGACGCGTCACGGTGCCGCTGCTGGCGCCGGTCCTCGCGGTCGTCACCGTCACCCTGATGATCAACGTGCTGAAGATCTTCGACCTGGTCTTCATCATCGCTCCGGGCTCCTCCCAGGACGACGCGAACGTCCTCGCGCTGGAGCTGTACCGCAAGGGATTCTCCGAGGACCAGCCGGGCATCGCCAGCGCCATCTCGGTGTTCCTGCTGCTGCTCGTGATCCCGGTGATGTGGTTCAACGTACGTCGGCTGCGGCGGGAGGTCAGGCGATGAAGGCCAAGCAGTCGCTGGGATCGCGGCTCGCCGAGGGGGTCAGCGGCGGGCTGCTGCGGGTGTTCCTCATCGTCGTCGGACTGTTCTGGCTGGTGCCGACCATCGGGCTGCTGGTGTCCAGCCTCCGTGCGCCGGAGGACATCGCGGCGAGCGGCTGGTGGAAGGTGTTCACCGAGCCCTCGCAGATCACCTTCGACAGCTACTCGAAGCTGCTGCAGAACGAGGACATCACCAACAGCCTGCTGAACACGGTGTGGATCACCGTACCGGCGACCCTGCTGGTCGTGGTCATCGGCTCGCTCGCGGGCTACGCCTTCGCCTGGATGGAGTTCCCCGGCCGGGACTGGTGGTTCCTGGGCGTGGTCGGGCTGCTGGTCGTGCCCGTGCAGGTGGCGCTGATCCCGATCGCCGAACTCTTCGGCAAGATCGGCATCTTCGGCTCGGTGCTCGGCGTGGTGCTCTTCCACGTCGGCTTCGGACTGCCGTTCGCGGTGTTCCTGCTGCGGAACTTCTTCGCGGAGATCCCGCGCGAGCTGCTGGAGGCGGCGCGCCTGGACGGGGCGGGTGAACTGCGGCTGTTCTTCCGTGTCGTGATGCCGCTCGGCGCCCCGGCGATCGCGGCCCTCGGCATCTTCCAGTTCCTGTGGGTGTGGAACGACCTGCTCGTCGCGCTGATCTTCTCGGACTCCGGGAGCCAGCCGATCACGGTCGCACTGCAGACCCAGGTACGGCAGTTCGGCAACAACATCGACGTGCTGGCACCCGGCGCGTTCATCTCGATGGTGGTCCCGCTGGCCGTCTTCTTCGCGTTCCAGCGGCAGTTCGTGTCCGGCGTGATGGCGGGCGCGGTCAAGTAGCGATCAGAGCACGGTAGTCGAAGGGGTGGGCCGGGGGCGGTCCGCCCCTTCCGTGTTCCCCCGGATGCCGTAGCGACCGTAACCAAGTCGGCCCATCGGCCGTTGCCGGGCCGAACGCCCGCGCCGACCGATGGATGGCCTCTTGCCCAGGTTCAGTGTCATTGTCCCCGCGTACCAGGTTCAGGCGTACCTGCACGAGTGCCTCGAATCGGTGCTCTCCCAGTCCTGTTCCGATCTGGAGCTGATCGTCGTCGACGACTGCTCGCCGGACGCGTGCGGCGCGATCATCGACGAGTTCGCCGCCCGCGACACGCGCGTACGCCCCGTCCATCTGCCGCAGAACGTGGGCCTGGGCCGCGCGAGAAACGCCGGCGTGGCGCACGCGAGCGGCGACTACCTGCTGTTCCTGGACAGCGACGACACCCTCACGCCCGACGCGCTGCGGTCGATCGCCGACCGGCTGAAGGAGACGGGCGAGCCGGACGTGCTGGTCTTCGACTACGCGCGCACCTACTGGACGGGCGAGGCGATCCGCAACCAGGCGGCCCCGCAGCTCACCGAGCAGGGCCCGGCGCCGTTCCGTCTGGAGGACCGGCCGGGGCTGCTGCGGCTGCTGATGGTCGCCTGGAACAAGGCCTACCGGCGGGAGTTCGTCGAGAAGGGGGGCTTCGTCTTCCCGCCCGGCGTCTACGAGGACACGCCCTGGACGTACCCGGTGCTGATGACCGCCGACTCGATCGCGACCCTCGACCGGGTCTGCGTGCACTACCGGCAGCGGCGGCAGGGCAGTATCCTGCGCACCACCAGCGAGCGGCACTTCGACGTCTTCGAGCAGTACGACCGGGTCTTCGCGTATCTCGACGAGCGCCCCGAACTGGACCGGTGGCGGCCGGTGTTGTTCCGCCGCATGGTGCACCACCTGGTCATCGTGTACTCCCGGCGGGACCGGCTGCCCCGGGGCTCGCGCGCCGACTTCCTGCGCCGGGCCCGCGCCCACTACCGCCGTTACCGCACCCCCGGCGTCCCCGGCCCGATGCGCTGCCGGATCCACCACGGCCTGATCCGCTTCGGCCTGCACCGCACCTACCGCACCCTCCAGCTGGCCTCGGCCCTGCAGCGCGCCGCCGGCCGCACCGCCGGCAAGCTGCTGCGGGGCCTGCGGTCGGCCGCCCTCAGGACGCACTACCGCGTGCAGCGCTGCCTGCCGCTGCGCGCCGACCGCGCCGTCTTCGCCGCCTACGACGGCCGCGGCCACGGCTGCAATCCGGGCGCGCTGGAGGCCGCGTTCCGCGACCTCGCGCCGCACGTCCGCACGGCGTGGATCGCCCACCGCGAACACCACCACACGATCCCGCCCGGCCCGCGCCGCATCGTCCCCGGGACGGCCGCCTACTGGACGGCGCTCGCCCGCTCCCGCTACCTGGTCAGCAACACCGGCTTCGACGACCGGCTGGCCAAGCGCCGGGGCCAGATCCTGATCCAGACCGGGCACGGCACCCCGCTCGGCCACATCGGGCTCGACCTCCAGGAGCGCCCCGCCGCGGCCCGCGGCCGTGACTTCGCGCGGCTGCTGAAGGACGTCGACCGGTGGGACTACGTGCTGTCCGCCAACCGCCACACCACCCTGACCAACGAGCGCGTCCATCCCGGCCGCTACACCACGCTGGAGTACGGCTACCCCCGCAACGACGTGTTCCGGACGGCGACCCCGGCGGACGTGGCCCGGCTGCGCGCCTCGCTGGGCATCCCGCGGGGTGCGGTGGCGATCCTGTACGCGCCGACCCACCGCGACTACCGCCGCTCCCCGCGCCGGCCCCTGGACCTCCAGCGGATCGTGCGCCGCCTCGGCCCGCGCTTCGTTGTCCTGGCCCGCGCCCACCACGGCTACGACGCCCCACTGACCAGCACCTGCGGCCGGGTCGTCGACGTCTCCGGCCACCCGAGTGTCGAGTCGCTCTGCCTGGCGTCGGACGCCCTGGTCACGGACTACTCCTCGCTGATGTTCGACTACGCCAACCTGGACCGGCCGATCGTCGTCCACGCCGACGACTGGGAGGCGTACGACGCGGCCCGCGGCACCTACTTCGACGTGCGCGAGGCCCCGCCGGGCGCGGTCGCCCGCGGCGAGGACGAACTGATCGACATCTTCGCCACCGGCCACTGGCGCGGCTCCCGCTCGACCCAGCTGCGGGCGGCGTTCCGCGAGCGGTTCTGCACCTACGACGACGGGCGGGCCGCCGAGCGGGTGGTGCGCAGGGTCGTGCTCGGGGAGTCGGAGCTGCCGCCGGTCGTGCCGCTCGGCGAGCGCCGCCCGGTGCCCTCGGCGGCGGCCTCGCTGACGCGTGAGCCGCTCACCACGGTGCCGCTGCCGGCAGGTCCCCACACCGTCACCGACAGCCTCTGACCACGGTTCGCACCCGGGGGAGCCCGCATGCCCTCCAGCCCGTCGCGGCCGACGCCGTCCCGGCCGCCCTCCTGGCGGCCGTCGGGCCGTCCGGGGCGACCACGACCCGTGTGACCCGGCCCGCCCCGCCAGACCCGCCTCCCGACAGAAAGAGCCACATGCCCCGTTTCAGCATCGTCGTCCCGTCCCATGGGGTCGCGGGCCGGCTGTCCCTGGCGCTGGACTCCGTCCTCGCCCAGTCGTTCGGCGACTTCGAGCTGATCCCGGTGTGCGACGCGCCCGACGCACCGGCGGCGGACGTCGTCGCCGGGTACGCCGAGCGGGACTCCCGGGTGACGCCGGTGCACTCGCCGCCGTCGGACGGACTGGCCGGGGCGCGCAACTCCGGGCTGCGGGCGGCCGTCGGCGGCCATGTGCTGTTCCTCGACGGCGACGACGTCCTGGTCCCGGGCGCGCTCGCGGCCCTGGACGCCCGGCTGGGCGAGACCGGCGACGTGGACGTCCTGTACTTCGAGCACGAGCGCACCCCCTGGTGGGAGGGTGAGCCGACCAACCCGGCCGCGCCCCTGCTGGCCAGGACGCCGGACGGGGCCTTCTCCCCCGGTCGCGCCCCGCACGTGACGGGCGTGGCGCTCCCGGCGTGGAGCGCGCTGTACCGCCGGGCCTTCCTCACCGAGCACAGCCTCGCCTTCCCCGGGAACCACTACACCGACATCGGCTTCGGCGGGCTGGTCGCCCTGCGGGCGGAGCGGGTGGCGGTGCTGCGCTCGGTCGTCGTCCGGCATCTGCTGCGCCGGCAGGGAAACCTGCTCGGCCTGCCCGGCGAGCACCACACCGAGCTCCTCGACCAGTGCGAGCTGGTGCTGGCGCGGGCCGCGGAGCAGGGGCTTTCGGCGGACCGGCTGTCGCCGCTGTTCGAGCAGCTCTTCGCCGCCGTGCTGAAGACGGCCGCCCATCCCCGGCGGCTGACGTCCGGACGGCGGGCCTTCTTCCGGCGGGCGAGTGTGCTCTACCGGCGGCACCGCCCGGCCGGTCACCGGACGCCCGGCGGCAGCCTCGGCGTCCAGCACCGGCTGCTCGCCGCCGGGTCGTACCCGGCGTTCCGCGCCCTGCGCGCCGCCAACCGGACGGCCGTACGGGCCGCCGCGCTGCTCCCCCGCCCGCGTGGGCTGCGCACCCGGCTGCGCTACGCGCTCGGCCTGCGCCTCCCGCTCGACGAGAACCTCGTCGTGTACTGCGCGTACTGGGGGCGCGGCTACGTCTGCAACCCGGCCGCGATCCACGCCAAGGCCCGCGCACTGGCGCCGCACCTGCGTGCGGTGTTCCTGGTCGAGCCGGACGCGGTGGGCAGTGTGCCGCCGGACGTGGAGTGCGCGGTGATCGGCAGCCGGAGGTACTGGCAGGTGCTGGCCCGCGCCAAGTACCTGGTCAACAACGCCAACTTCGCCGATGCCGTGGTCAAGCGCCCCGGCAGCGTGCACCTGCAGACCCAGCACGGCACCCCGCTGAAGACGATGGGCGCCGACCAGGCGACGTACCCCGTGGTGGCCGCGGCGACCGGCAGCATCGCCAGACTGCTGGCCCGGGTGGACCGCTGGGACTACAACCTCACGAGCAACCGGCACTCCACCGAGATGTGGGAGCGGGCGTTCCCCAGCGCGCACGAGACCCTCGAGTACGGCTATCCGCGCAACGACGTGTACTGCACGGCGTCCGCCGAGGACGTGGCCCGGATCCGCAAGGAACTGGGCGTCCCCGACGGCAAGAAGGCCCTGCTGTACGCGCCCACGCACCGCGACTACGCCACCGGTTTCGAGACGGGCCTGGACCTCGCGGAGTTCTGCGAGGCGATCGGCGACGCGTACGTGGTGCTGCTGCGCGCCCACTACTTCTACGACCAGGGGCCCGGCAGGGGCGGCGGGCGGATCATCGACGTCACCGGGCACCGCTCGTCGGAGGACGTGTGCCTGGCCGCCGACGCGCTGATCACGGACTACTCGTCGATCATGTTCGACTACGCCAACCTGGACCGGCCGATCGTCGTGTACGCCGACGACTGGGACGTCTACCGGGAGACCCGGGGCGTGTACTTCGACCTGATGGATCTCCCGCCCGGCCGGGTCGCCCGCACGCCCGAGGAGCTGGCGGGCGTCTTCCACGACGGCTCCTGGGCGGACGAGACCGCCACGTCGCTGCGGGCCGCGTTCCGGGAGCGGTTCTGCCAGTTCGACGACGGGCGGGCCGCCGAGCGCGTGGTGCGCAGGGTGCTGCTCGGGGAGCCGCCCGAGTCGATCCCACCCGTGGTCCCGCTCGCGGAGCGCGTCCCGGCCCCCGCCGCCACCCTCGTGAGGAGCTGACCGAAGAAGTGCCCCGCTTCAGCATCATCGTCCCCGTCTACAAGGTGCAGGGCTTCCTGCGCGAGTGTCTCGACTCGGTACTCGGCCAGTCCCACGGCGACTTCGAGGTGATCGCCGTGGACGACCGCTCGCCCGACGGCAGCGGCGCCATCCTCGACGAGTACGCCGCCCGCGACGACCGGGTGCGGGTGCTGCACCTGCCCGAGAACGTGGGCCTCGGCCGGGCCCGTAACGCTGGCCTCGCGCAGGCGGCCGGCGACTACGTGCTGTTCCTGGACAGCGACGACGCCTACACACCGGGCCTGCTGGCCGCCGTCGCCGCCCGGCTGGCGGCGACCGGCGAGCCGGACATCCTGGTGTTCGACCATGTGCGCACCCACTGGTGGGGCCGGGGCGGGCGCAGCGAGGCGGCGGATCTGCTGGCCGCGGCGGGGCTGGGGACGTTCTCCGTCCGGGAGAGCCCCGAGTATCTGAACCTGTTCCTGGTCGCCTGGAACAAGGCCTACCGGCGCTCGTTCTTCCAGGAGCACGGCCTGCAGTACGCGGCGGGGCTGTACGAGGACGCGCCGGTCACCTACCGGTCGATGGTGCTGGCCGAGCGCATCGCCTGCCTGGACCGGATCGGCGTGGAGTACCGGCAGCGCCGGCAGGGCGCGATCACCAGGACACCGGGGCGCCGGCACTTCGACATCTTCCCGCAGTACGAGGGTCTGTTCGCGTTCCTGGAGCAGCGTCCCGACCTCGACTGGGCGCGGCCGCTGCTGCTGGAACGGGCCCTGGACCACATGCTGTTCGTGCTGGCCCGCGAGGACCGGGTGCGGCCCGCCGACCGGGGCGACTTCTACCGCGAGATCCGCTCCTTCCACCGCCGTCACCTCCCCGAGGGCGGCTTCCCGCGGCCGGACGGCTGGCGCGGGGCGGAGATGCGGCTGCTGGCCTCGGCGCCCTACGCGTCGTACGCGGCGGCGCGCGGGCTGCGGGACCTGCGCGGTGCCGCCGTGGGCGGGCAGCGGAAGGTGGCGAAGAGGGCGTCGGAGACGGCCCTGCGCGGCTGGTACGCGGCCCAGTCCAAGCGCCCCCTCGATCCGCACCTCGCCGTCTACTCGGCGACCCACCACCGGGGCGTGACGGGGGATCCGGCCGCGATCCACGCGAAGGCGCGCGAGATCGCCCCGCACATCCGGGGCGTGTGGGTGGTCCGGGAGGACGCGGTGGACGCGTTGCCGCCCGGCATCGACCATGTGACGCCGGGCTCGCGGCGCTACCACGAGGTCATGGCGCGGGCCACGTACTGGGTGAACAACGTCAACTGGCCCGGCACCCTGGCCAAGCGGCCCGGCAGCGTCCACATCCACACCCACCAGGGCACCCCGCTCAAGTACATGGGCGCGGACCTGCTGACCAAGCCGGGCGCCCGGCACGGCTTCGACGTGCCGCAGATGCTGCGCCGGGCGGACCGCTGGGACTACAGCCTCGTCGCGGGGCGGCACGCGGAACGGGCGTGGGAGCGGGCGTACCCGTGCCACTTCACCTCACTGCGGACCGGCAGCCCGCGCAACGACGTGCTGGTCGGCGCGGGCCCCGAGCGGGGCGGGGAGGTGCGCGAGCGGCTCGGCATCCCGGCCGAGGACACGGTCGTGCTGTACGCGCCGACCCGCCGCGACTACCGGCGGGGCGGCCATGTCGACCGCTTCGACCTCGCCCGGTTCGCCGAGGACCTGGGCCCCGGGCACACCCTGGTCGTCCGGCTGCACCCGTCGCTCGCGGCGGGCGTGGCGCGCGGCCTCGGCCTGTCCGACCTGCACCGGCGGGGCGTGCTGGTGGACGCGACCGACGAGCCGCACGTCGAGGACGTGCTGCTCGCCTCGGACGTGCTGGTCACCGACTACTCCGCCCTGCTGTTCGACTACGCGCTGCTGGACCGGCCGATCGTCGTCCACGCCGACGACTGGGGGGCGTTCGCGGCGAGCCGGGGCGCCTACTTCGACATCACGGCCGACGCCCCGGGCCATGTGTCGCGCTCGTACCGGGAGCTGGCCTGGCTGTTCGCCTCCGGCACCTGGCAGGACGCGGAGGCGGCGCGGCTGCGCTCCGGTTTCCGGGAGCGGTACTGCGAGTTCGAGGACGGGCGGGCCGCCGAGCGGGTCGTCCGGCTGCTGATGCTCGGCGAGCGGGGCGGGGCGCTGCTGCCCGCGGCCCGCCGGACCGAGGGTGTCCGCATCCGACCCGAGGCGCTGATCGAGAGATGAGAACTCCCGCGACCCCCGAGGCCGTCCCCTCCCTGCCCGGCCAGCGGGCCTCCTCGGCGCGGCCGCCCGCCGTCGCCGAGCGGCTGCGGCCGGTGCGGTGCTGGCACGCCACCCTGGTGGCCGTGCCCACCGCGGTCCTGTTCGTGCTGGGCTACCGGCGCCGCTGGATCTGCGACGACGGGCTCATCTACCTGCGTCCGGTCCGGCAGATCCTGGCGGGCAACGGGCCGGTGTTCAACGTCGGGGAACGGGCGGAGAGTTCGACGGGCACCCTCTGGCAGTGGCTGCTCGCGCTCACCACCTGGGTCACCGGCGAGGACCCGGCGTTCCTCGCGGTCGGAGTGGGACTGCTGCTGAGCACCGCCGGGTTCGCGTTCGCCCTGCTCGCCACGTGCCGGTTGCACCGGAGCGCCGGGCTGCTGTTCCCGGCGGGCGTGTTCGTGCTGCTGGCCGTGCCGCCGTTCTGGTCGTACATGACGTCGGGCCTGGAGAGCGGCCTCGGCGGGTTCTGGACCGGCCTGTCGTGGTGGCTGCTGGTGCGGACCCGGCGCGGCCAGGGAGCCCGGGGGACGTGTGCGGCCGCCTTCGTGTTCGGGCTGGGTCCGCTGGTCCGGCCCGATCTCGCCGTGGTCACGGCGTGCTTCCTGGCCGCCCAGTGGTGGGTGCTGCGCCCCTCCCGGCGGGGTACGGCGGCGATGCTGGCGTCGGCGGGGGCGGTACCGCTGGCGTACGAGATCTTCCGGGCCGGGTACTACGGGATCCTGGTGCCGCTGCCGGCCATCGCCAAGGAGGCGAGCGCCAGCGACTGGGGCCGGGGCGCCGGGTACGTGCAGGAGACGCTCGGGCCGTACTGGCTGTGGCCGGTCGTCCCGGTGCTCGGGGCGCTGGCCGCCTTGCTGGTCCGGCGCACCCGCCGGGAGCAGCGGGGCCGCGTCCCGGGGCGTGCCTCGCTCGCGGTGCTGCTGGCGCCGCTCGCGGCGGGCCTGCTGCTGGCCGGGTACGTCGTGCGCGTCGGCGGCGACTACATGCACGCCCGCATGATCCTGCCGGCGTTGCTCCTGCTGCTCCTGCCGGTGCTGGTCGTGCCCGCGACCAGGGTCACCGGCGTGGCGGGGGCGCTGCTGGCGGTGTGGCTGTGTGCGGCGGTCAGTCCGCTGCGGGCGCCGTTCGACGTGCGCAGCACGCCCACGTCGTTCAACGTGCGCAGCTCCGACGTGGAGGGCCTCGGCGACCACAACCCGGTGCGCACCGCCACCTGGGTGGCCAACTGGCCCGCCCTGCCCGAGGGGCGCGCCATGCTGGCCCGGGCGGAGCGTGCGCCCGGGCCGACGCTGCTCTACTTCGACGCCGGGCGGCGGCTGCACGCCACGCCGATGCGCACGGGCGCCCCGTACCGGGTGGTGATCGTGGGGCGTCACCTCGGAGTGACGGGAGCGGCGGCGCCGCTGGACGCCTACGTCAACGACGCCTGGGGGCTGGCCAGCCCGATCGGCGCGCATCTGGCGCTGGAGCGGTGGAGCTGGCCGGGGCACGAGAAGTTCCTGCGCAACTACTGGATCTTCGCCGAGTGGGCGCCCGAGCACCCGCCGCAGCGCGACCTGCTGCGGGCCGGAGCCGCACGGGAGACGGTCCTGGCGGCCCGGGCCGCGCTGGGCTGCGGCGAACTCGCCGAGCTGCGGGAGTCGGTACGCGCACCGCTCACCGCCGAGCGGTTCTGGCACAACCTCACCGGGTCGGTCGAGCGGACACGGTTCCGCTTCGCACGCTGGCCGGCGGCGGCACAGCGGGCACTGTGCGACTGACGGTCGGCAGGTGGGGGTAGCCGTCTCACCCGATGAAGTGATCCGGGGTCAGGGCAGGCGTAGGGCGGGAACATTCGGCGCATGCCCCAGACCCCCTCCGCCCTCCGGTGAGCGCCCCGGCCCTGGTCCGGCGGGCCGTGCGCGGCGCGACGGCGCTGCGCGGCGGCCGTGTCGGCAGGCTCACCCCGTACCAGTTCTACGGCGCCCTGTTCTGGCTGGTGATGACGCTGGCGTACTGGCGGATCCCGTTGTGCTGCGACGCCGGGCAGCACGCGGCGGTCGTCGAACGCCTCAAGGCCGACTTGCTGCACCCGGCCCACTCCATGGCCGACCTGCCGGGTGAGGGCAGCCCCTACTACGGCCCGTACGCCGTCGTCCAAGGGGTGCTGGCGCGGCTGACGGGGCTGTCCGGCTGGGAGGTCGTGAAGCTCGCCGGGCCGGTGCACCTGCTGGTGCTGCTGACGGGGCTCGGCCGGTTCGTCAGGACCCTCACCCCGCGCCCCTGGGCGCCGGTGTGGACGCTGCTGTTCATGACGCTGCTGTGGGGCACCGCACGGATCCTGTGGAGCGGCTACCTCGGGCTGATGTCGATGACGACGAACCTGGGCTACCCGTCCACGATCGCCATCGGCCTGACGTTCTGGGCGTGGGCCTGGACGGGCACCCGGGCGCGGGACGACGCCCCCGCCGTGCGCTTCGTCGGCCCGAGCGGGCTCGGCGGCTGGTGGGGGTACGCCGGGATCGGCGTCCTGTACGGGCTGATCCTGCTCACCCACCCCGTCACGGCGGCCTCGGCGCTCACCGGGGCGGTGGGGATCGTGGCGGCCCGGCAGCGCGGCTGGCGCCGTCCGGTCGTGGCCCGCTGGGCCCTCACCGGGGTGGCCTGCATGACGGTCGCGGTGGCGTGGCCGTACTACGACGTGCTGACGCTGGTCAGCGACACCGGCATGGACGCGATGCACCGGCAGCTGTACGAGAGGATGCTCGCCAATTCCTGGCTCGCGCTGTTCGGTCTGCCCGCGCTGTGGGCCCGGGCCCGCAGGTCGGCGCGTGATCCGCTGGTGTGGATGTTCCTGCTGGAGTGCCTGCTGGTGGCGTACGGCTGGGTGAGCGGGCACTACACGTACGCCCGGGCCCTGTGGGCCGTGCTGGTGCCGCTGCAGTTCGCCCTGGCGGTGGAGCTGGCGGCGCCCCGGCCCTGGCGGCGGGCCCGGCGCGTACTGGGCGGGGTGGCGGCGGCCGGGGTGTGCGTCGGGTTCGTCACCGTGCACGCCGGGGCGGTGGTGCCGCGCTCGGTCGACCCGGTGGGGTTCGCGCAGCCGACGCGCTGGCCGTCGTACGACTGGGCGGCCCGGCACATCGGGCCCGGCGAGGTGGTGATCACCGACGGGTACCTGGCCAGTCACGCCATCGCCGGGTACGGGCCGAACCTCGCCGCGCCCATCTGGCCCGACCCCGCCCTGGACGAGCGGGAGCGGAAGCGCCGGGCGGCCGACGTGCGCGCTTACCTGGCCGCCGGTTCGACCCGCGCCGAGCGGTCCGCCGTCGTCCGCCGCTATCACGTGCGCTGGCTGTTGCTGACGCGCTGGCACCCGGTGCCCGAGGAGGCCGTGGTGGTGGCGTGGAGCAGCCGGACGGGGGAGGTGCTGGCACGGGTCGGGGGTGGCGTGCGGGGGGTTACTCGATGACGAGGTCGACCTCGATGTTGCCGCGGGTGGCGTTGGAGTACGGGCAGACCTGGTGGGCCTGCTCGACGAGCTTGCGGCCGGTCGCCTCGTCCACGCTGTCGGGCAGCTCGACGCGGAGGGTGACGGCGAGGCCGAAGCCCTCACCCTGCTTGCCTATGGAGACCTCGGCGGTCACGGCGGCGTCGCTGACGTCGACCTTGGCCGCGCGGCCGACGAGGCCGAGGGCGCTGCCGAAGCAGGCGGCGTAGCCGGCGGCGAAGAGCTGCTCGGGGTTGGTGCCCTGGCCGTTGCCGCCCAGCGCCTGGGGCATGCCCAGGGCGAGGTCCAGCACGCCGTCGGAGCTGACGGCGCGGCCCTCGCGGCCGTGGGTGGCGGTGGCGACAGCGGTGTAGAGCGCGTCCATGGAAAACCTTCCCTCTCACGTCAACGTTCGGCGGCCCGCTTCCGGGCCGCCCGACACCCAGAATTAGAGCACACAATTCAGTTGTGCACAATTGAATGGTGGGCACGAGCTATCCTGGGAGCATGAACACGCCGGACGACGACTGGCTCCGCCTGGACCAGCAGATCTGTTTCTCCCTGCACGCGGCCTCCCGCGCCTTCAACGGCGTCTACCGCCAGATCCTCAAGGACCTCGGTCTCACCTACCCGCAGTACCTGGTGATGCTCGTGCTGTGGGAGCACGACGAGCTGCCCGTGAAGAAGCTCGGCGAGCACCTGCGTCTCGACTCCGGAACGCTGTCGCCGTTGCTGAAGCGGCTGGAGGCGGCCGGTCTGGTGCGCCGGGAGCGCAGTGCGCGCGACGAGCGGTCGGTGGAGGTGCGGCTGACCGAGGAGGGCGTCGCGCTGCGGGCGCGGGCGCTTCAGGTGCCGCGCCGGATCGCGTCCTCGACGGGCTTCGGCCCCGAGGAGGTCCGTGCCCTGCGCGCCCGCATCGACGAGCTCACCACCGCACTCGACGCGGCCGCGGCGCTCGCGGAGCCGCAGGGCGGCTCGCCCGGGACCGGGCCGTCGTAGCCGCCCCGGGCGGGATGCCGGCCGGCACACCGGGGCGTTCGTCGCCCGGCTGCCGCCGGACGTGGAGGCGGAGGACCACTCCGTCCCGGGTGTGCTGCTCCCGGACGGTGAACTCCTCCCTCAGGACGGCGAGCTTGGTCCGCTCGACCGGATCGGCCGGGGACCAGCGGGGGTTCAGCACGTGCGCCTCGGCGACGACCCAGACGCGGTCCACCGAGGCGAGCCGCCGGCGCAGCTCCCCGGGGGTCGCCTCCCGGCCCCACAGCGTCCCGGAGCGGGGCGCGGACTCCCGCAGCGCGATGTCCTGCGCCCGCCGGAACCCCTTCGGGTAGGCCAGCGCGGCGAGCCTGCCGACCGACGGCAGGAACAGCACGGGGTCGCCGGGGCGCATCCGACGGACGGCGAGCGCGGAGACCACGGCGAGGTTGTCCGGGCGGTGGGCGGCGGACCGGTCCTGGCGGTACACGGGGAGCTGGGTGAGGAAGGTGCCGATGAGGGCGAGGACAGCGATGCAGCCCATGACACCCCGCACTTGCCGACCGCCAACCGCCACCCGCCGACCGTCGGACCATGCCCGCGGTCCGCCGACCCACATCCGCCTGTCTATCCACTTTCGCCGCCCGTCGCCCCCTGCCGGGCGCCCGTCACAGCCCATCCGCCCCAGTGCCCGGCCCACTCGCCCGGCCCCGGCCGCGACCAGCAGGGACGCGCCCGCAAGCGAATAGAGCACGTACCGGTCGTGGTAGAGCGGCCGGACCTGCGAGACGGTCATCAGGATGCCCGGCGGCACGAGCAGCAGCGGCACCGCGACCGCGGCCGTGCGCCGCTCCCGGAGTCCCACGGCCATCAGCAGCAGCGCGCCCCAGAACACCGGCCCGGCCGGACCGGGAGTGAAGTTGCGGGCGAGCCTCTCGACCCGGTCCCACCCGGGCGGCACCAGCCAGGCCACCTGCCCGGCCTGCCCCTGCGACACCCACACCAGCGGCAGCAGAAGCAGTGCCACCGCCCCCGCCGCGCGCCCCCAGCAGGACCACATCCTCCTCGGCACCCGCAGCAGCGCCAGCGTCAGCGCGTGCGCGCCCAGCACGGGCACCGCCAGCTCGTGCAGCGCACAGGTCAGGGCGACGGCCGTCCCGTATCCCCACCAGGCCCGGGTCCCCGCCCCCTCCACGGCTCTCAGGAGCAGCAGTGTCGCCCCTGCCACACCTCCCGCGACCAGGGCGTACGACCGTCCCTCCTGGGCGTAGTGGCCGGTCATCGGGGTGATCGCGTAGAGGACACCGGCCCCCAGGCCGGCCCGGGGTCCGGCCAGCCGGACGCCCAGGGACGCGACCAGGCCGGCGGTCGCCGTCGCCGCGCACACCGCAGGCAGGCGCAGCACGACCTCGTCCGGGTGAATGGTGAGGACGGCGTGCATGAACAGGTAGTACAGGCCGTGCACCGCGTCCACGTCGTGCAGCAGCCGCCAGATCTGCGGGACCGTGCGCTGCGCGACCTGGAAGGTGACGCTCTCGTCTCCCCACATGCCGCCGCGGTCCAGTCCCCACAGCCCGACGGCGAGCATCACCGCCATGGGAACCGCCACGGGCAGCGCCCTCGTGGCGAACCTGCCGCTCCCCGTCGACTGTCCGCTCTTCACGGCCCGATTCTGTGCTGGATGAGAGGCTTCGCGCAGGTTTGATGGTGTGTTATCACTTTCATGTCATTCGCCCGGCTTACGATCCGTCGTGATGAGTGCCGAGAGTGAGACCGAGAGTGAGGCCCGGAACGTGACCGGGAGTACGGCCGGGAGGGACGCCGGGAAGCCGCTCGCCGAGGTCGCCGTCGTGGTGATCGGTTTCGACGACGCCGCCCATGTGACGGACGCCGTCCGGTCGGCGCTCGCCCAGGGACCGGTCGTGCGCGAGGTGGTGGCCGTCGACGACTGCTCCAAGGACGGCAGCGCCGGCCTGCTGGAACGGCTCGCCGCCTCGGAGCCCCGCCTGAAGGTGATCCGCCGCCGGGTCAACAGCGGCGGCTGCGGCACCCCCCGCAACACCGGGCTCTCCGCGGTGACCTCGCCGTACGTGATGTTCCTGGACAGCGACGACGTCCTGCCGCCGGGCGCGGCCGAGGCGCTGCTGCGAGCGGCCGAGGGCGCGCACGCGGAGGTCGCGGGCGGCCTGTGCGTACGCCGGGAGCTGCCGTCGGGGCGCGAGATCGCCTGGCAGGAGCGCCTCTACGCACTGCACGCCGTGGTACCGCACCCCGCGCGGCGACCGCGCCTGGTCCACGACACGCTCTGCGTCAACAAGCTCTACCGCACCGATTTCCTGCGCGTACACGGCATCCGTTTCCCCGAGGGCCGCTTCCCGTACGAGGACGTGGTCTTCACCGCGCGCGTGCTGGCCGCGGCCCCGCGCATCGCCCTGGTCCCGGACCGGGTCTACGTCTGGCACGTGCGCCGGTCCGCCGGGCGGCTGTCGATCTCCCTGGACCGGGCCGGTGTCGAGAACTGGCGAGCCCGCACGGAGGCGTGCCGGCAGGCGCACGAGGTGCTGCTGGGCGCCGGGCAGAAGGAACTCGCGCGGGCCGTGCGCGCCAAGTTCCTCGACCACGACCTGCGGATGTACGTGCGCGAGCTGGTGTTGCGCGACGTCGCGTACCGGCGCGCTTGGTGGGAGCTCACGCGGGCGCACCTCGCGGAGTACGACGCCGACGACTGGGCCCGCAACCCGGCCGCTCCGGGCCGGCTGGCCGGACGGGTCGTCCTGGCCTCCCCGGAGCCGTGCGACCTGCCCCGGCTGCGGGAGCTCGCCGCCCGCCCGGCCCGCCTGTGCCCGCCGTACGCCCGTGCCGGGGACGGCACGCCCGTCTGGTCGCAGCGGCTCCCGCAGGTCTCCCTGGAGCCCCTGCGGGCCCGGCCGGTGCAGGCGCTGCCGCTCGCCGTCGACGGGGAGCTGCGGCCGGGCGCGCGGGGCACCCGGCTGCGGCTGCGTCTGCACGAGCTGTACGGGCGGGTGGCGCAGGCGGGTCCGGAGGCGGTGGACGTGGAGTGGCGGCACCGGGACGGCGGCGACGTGGTGGTCCGGGGCGCGAGCGTGGCGCTCGCGCCGTGTGCGGGGGCGGGCCCCGAGGCCCCGGGGACCGCCGGCACCCCCGGCGGCCGCGAGGCCACGTGGTCGGCGGAGACGGCCGTCGACCTCGCCGCACTGGCCGCGCTCGGCGCGGGCACCTGGGACCTGCGCCTTCGCATCCGCTTCCGCGACGGCGCGAGCCGCGACGTCACGGCGCACGCGCTCAAGGGCGCCGGTCTGCTGCGCCGCAGCGCCGTTCCGAGCGCCCGGCAGGGCGTGGTACTCGTACAGCCGTACTCCACCCACTCGGGCGCGCTGGCGCTGCGCGTGGCTCCCGGCGTACGTGGTGTGCTGTCGGTCGTACGCCGACGACTGCGCCGCCTGCTTCACTGAAGGCACGACGACAGCAGCGAACACACGGATCGGCGCGCAGCACCACCACGGGCCAACTGACGAGGGGACGGCCGCACATGACCTGGTTGATCACCGGCGGCGCCGGCTACATCGGCGCTCACGTCGTACGGGCGATGACCGCGGCGGGCGAACGGGCCGTGGTGTACGACGACCTGTCCACCGGCATCGCGGAGCGCGTGCCCGACGGGGTGCCGCTGGTGGCGGGCTCGACCCTGGACGCCGAGCTGATCGCCCGCACCCTCGCGGACCACTCGGTCACCGGCGTCGTCCACCTCGCGGCGAAGAAGCAGGTGGGCGAGTCCGTCGAACGGCCGCTGCACTACTATCGGGAGAACCTCGAGGGCCTGCGGGTGCTGCTCGACGCCGTGACGGCGGCGAACGTGCCGTCCCTCGTCTTCTCCTCCTCGGCGGCGGTGTACGGCATGCCGGACGTGGACCTGGTCACGGAGGAGACGCCCTGCGAGCCCATGTCGCCGTACGGCGAGACCAAGCTGGCCGGCGAGTGGCTGGTGCGGGCGACGGGCCGGGCGACCGGGCTGTCGACGGCGTCCCTGCGCTACTTCAACGTGGCGGGCGCGGCGAGCCCGGAGCTCGCGGACACCGGCGTCTACAACCTCGTGCCGATGGTCTTCGAGAAGCTCACGGAGGGCGCGCCGCCGAGCGTCTTCGGCGACGACTACCCGACCCCGGACGGCACCTGCGTACGCGACTACATCCACGTCGTCGACCTGGCCGAGGCCCATGTCGCGGCGGCCCGGGCGCTGCGCTCCTCCCCCGGCCGCAGCCTCACGCTCAACATCGGCCGGGGTGAGGGCGTCTCCGTCCGCGAGATGATCGACCGCATCAACGCGGTCACCGGCCACGACCGGCCGCCGGCCGTCGTCCCCCGCCGCCCGGGCGACCCGGCCCGCGTGGTCGCCTCCGCCGACCGCGCGGCCACGGAGCTGGGCTGGAAGGCCCGGCTGGACGTGCAGGACATGATCACGTCGGCGTGGGAGGGGTGGGTACGGCTCCACCCGGAGGCCCGGCGGGCCTGACCGGCCCGAGCCACTCGCCGGCACCCGCACGAGCGGCTGCACGGGACGAGCGGCTGCACCGCACGAGCGACTGCCCCGCACGAGTGACTGCCCCGGATATGAGCCCGGGGCGGGCTGGGCGAGCCCCGCGTGAGCCCTGGACCAGCCGGACGAGCCCGGGCGCGCATGCCGGGGCTCACTCATGTGGGGCGCGCGCCCGGGCTCACCCGGGCCGGGCGCTCCCCTCCACCACCGTCGAGCCCCCTCCTACAACGCCTTCAGCCCCTCCGACGTGGCCCGGGCCAGGGCGGCCAGGTAGCCCTTCGGAAGCTTCGGGCTGCGGATCACCACCGAGCGCCAGTAGAGGGGGCCGGAGATCAGGTCGAGGGCGAGGTCGTGGTCGACGCCCTCGCGCAGCTCGCCACGGCGTTCCGCCGCCGTCACGATGCCGGTGGCGACGCCGTCCTGCCCCTCCCGCAGGGCCTTCTGCATGGCCTCGGCGATGTCCGGGTTGCGGGCCGCCTCCGCCTGGAGGTCGGGGATGACCTGCGAGGCGACGGGGTGGCGCAGCGCACGGGACGTCACCTCGTAGAGCAGCCGCAGGTCGCCCTCCAGGGAGCCGGTGTCCGGCGCGGGCAGGCCCTGCACCGCGAGCGCCGAGACGATGTCGAGGACCAGGTGCAGCTTGGAGCGCCAGCGGCGGTACACCGCCGTCTTCCCGACCCCCGCCCGGCGTGCGATCCCCTCGATGGACATCCGCGCGTAGCCGACGGCCGCCAGCTCCTCGAAGACGGCCGCCCGGATCGCTTCCGTCACGTCCTCCCGCAGTACCGCCGCCCCCGCGGGGGCCCGGCGACGCGGGGGCTGCTGGGGCTCGTCGGGGTTCGTCGTCATGCCGACAGCATAGGGCGTCACGACGAAACGGTTGCGTTCCGACGTCAGTCCGACGTACGCTCCCGTTGCGACGATACGGTCCCGTCCCGACGTAAGAGTTCGTGAAGAGTCCGGTAAAAGACCACCCGCCCCTTGCTCTTCGCGGCCCTCCGGTCACATACCCCCCGAGCGAAAGCAGCGGATGTGAGTACGGTCCTCCACACACCGCCCCAGCCCCCGGCCCCGGCCGACCACGACCTCGCGGCCCTCGCCGCCCGCCACGGCCTCACGGTCAGCGGCGCGCGGCCCTCCCTGCCCGAGTACGTCCGCCAGCTGTGGGCCCGCCGCCACTTCATCACCGCGTTCGCCACCGCCAAGCTCACCGCCCAGTACAGCCAGGCGAAGCTCGGCCAGGTCTGGCAGGTGATGACGCCGTTGCTGAACGCGGCGGTCTACTACTTCATCTTCGGCGTGCTGCTCGGCACCAAGCACGGCGTGCCGGACTACATCCCGTTCCTGGTCACGGGCGTGTTCATCTGGACGTTCACGCAGAGCTCGATCATGGCGGGCACCCGCGCGATCTCCGGCAATCTCGGCCTGGTGCGCGCCCTGCACTTCCCGCGCGCCGCGCTGCCGATCTCCTTCTGCCTCCAGCAGCTTCAGCAGCTGCTGTTCTCGATGGCCGCGCTGGTCGTCATCCTGCTCTGCTTCGGCGTGCCGGTGTCCGCCTCGTGGCTGCTGGCGTTCCCGGCGCTCGCGCTGCAGTTCACCTTCAACGCCGGCGTCTCGATGATCATGGCGAGGTGGGGTGCCAAGACCCCGGACATCGCACAGCTGATGCCGTTCATCCTGCGCACCTGGATGTACGTCTCGGGTGTCATGTGGAGCATCGACAAGCTGGCGAAGAACGACAGCCTGCCCCACGCGGTGAAGATCGCGCTGGCGGCCAACCCCGCCGCCGTCTACATCGACCTGATGCGCTTCGCCCTGATCGACAGCTTCCACGCGGGCCAGCTCCCCGCCCACGTGTGGGCGCTCGCGGCCGGCTGGGCGCTGCTCGCCGGCGTAGGCGGCTTCATCTACTTCTGGAAGGCCGAGGAGACGTACGGACGTGGCTGAACACCCGAACGAGAAGATCCCCACCGTCGTCGCCGACGGCGTCGACATCGTCTACCGCGTCAACGGCACCGGCGCCGGACGCGGCTCCGCGACCGCCGCCCTCAACCGCATCGTGCGCCGCAAGCAGACCGAGAAGGCCTCGGGCGTGCGCCGGGTGCACGCCGTGAAGAACGTGTCCTTCGTCGCCTACCGGGGCGAGGCGATCGGCCTGATCGGCACCAACGGCTCCGGCAAGTCGACCCTGCTGAAGGCCGTCGCCGGTCTGCTGCCCGTGGAGAACGGCCACATCTACACCGACGGCCAGCCCTCCCTGCTCGGCGTGAACGCCGCCCTGATGAACGACCTCACCGGCGAGCGCAACGTGCACCTCGGCGGCCTGGCCATGGGCATGTCCCGCGAGCAGGTCAGGGACCGCTACCAGGAGATCGTCGACTTCTCGGGCATCAACGAGAAGGGCGACTTCATCACGCTGCCGATGCGGACGTACTCCTCGGGCATGGCCGCTCGGCTGCGGTTCTCCATCGCCGCCGCCAAGGACCACGACGTCCTGCTGATCGACGAGGCGCTGGCCACCGGCGACCGCTCCTTCCAGAAGCGCTCGGAGGAGCGCATCCGCGAGCTGCGCAAGCACGCGGGCACGGTGTTCCTGGTCAGCCACAACAACAAGTCGATCCGCGACACCTGCGACCGGGTGCTGTGGCTGGAGCGCGGGGAGCTGCGCATGGACGGGCCGACGGAGGACGTCCTCAAGGAGTACGAGGCGTTCACCGGTGACAAGACGCCGAAGCCGAAGCCCAAGCCGAGGGCCGCCGTTCCCTCCTGAAGGACGCGCTCTCGTGAAAAGACGCCGTGCCCTCGTGAGGGCCGCCGTTCCCTCCTGAAGGTCGCCGTTCCCTCGTCAGGCCCACCCGGTCGGCCCTTTTGTCCCATTGGTGGCAGCATGACCGCATACGGTGTGCAGCTGTGAGAGGGGGCCCCGGGATGGCCGAGCTCAGTGTGATCGTCCACGGGCCGAACGTTCAGGACCATCTGACGGAGCTCCTCGACTCCCTCGCAGCCCACCCCCTGCCGGACGCCGAGGTGATCGTGGCCGCGGTGGGCGACTGGGCCCGGGAGACGGCCGAGCGGCACACCCCGGACGGCGTGGTCGACGTAGTGCCGCTGCCGGACGGCGCCGGTGCCGCGGCGGCCCGGGCGGCGGGAGCGTCCCGGGCCTCCGGCCGCTGGCTGCACTTCGTCCACGCCAAGGACGGCCTGCCCGCCGGCACCCCGCGCACGGTCGCGGAGCGGGTGGGCGAACTCCCCGGCGAGGTCGACGTCCTCCTGCTCGACCACGTCCGCAGCACCTGGCACACCTCCGGCATGGCCTCCCCCGACGGCCCGCTCCTCGCCCGGGCGGGGCGCGCCGAGGTCGCCCTCGACGACTGCGCGCCCCTGCTGCGGCTCACCCCGCTGCTCGGCACCCGCGTGCTGCGCGCCGAGTTCTGGCGGGCGCACGAGTCGCGGCTCAGCACCGACGACGAGCCGTACGCCGCCCTGGCCGCCCTGCTGCTCGCCGACCGCGTCGCCTGCCTGCCGCACGTCGCCTACGAGGACCGCAGGCTGCGGCCCGCGAGCCTGCCCCCGGTCGCTCCCGAGCAGCGGTACGGCCTCGTCGAGCGCTACGAATCCCTCCTCGACCTCACCCGGGACCGGCGCGCAGCGCACACCGTGCTCTACGACGTGATGGTCCGCGACTGTCTGCGCACGTTCGCGCGCGGCGGCATGCCGGAGGAGGTCGCGCGCGAGTTCTTCCGCCGGGCGTCTCTGGCCGCCCTGCGCCACCGCCCCGAGGGCTACCGCCGCCCGGCCGGGCTCGAAGGCGTCCGCCGCGCCCTGCTGGAGGAGGACGCCTACGCGAAGTACCGGGCCTTCCAGGCCGTCAACCGCGCCCGCCGCACCGCCAGATCGGCCGTACGGGCCCGGAAACGCCAGGCCGGGGCCAAGCTCCGCGACCACCAGTACCGCAGGGCCCTCGGCCGTCCCGTCAACCCGCACCTCGCGGTGTTCGCGGCGTACTGGAACCGCGGCGTCGCCTGCAACCCCGCCGCGATCGCCGCCAAGCTCGCCGAACTGGCCCCGCAGATCCACGCGGTGTGGGTGGTCACCGAGGAGAACGCGGCCCTCCTGCCGCCCGGCACCGACCACGTGGTGCCCGGCAGCCGCCGCTACTGGGAGGTGCTGGCCACCGCGAAGTACCTCGTGAACAACGTCAACTTCCCCAACGCGGTGGTCAAACGCCCCGACGCGATCCACGTCCAGACCCACCACGGCACACCCCTGAAGCGCATGGGCCTCGACCAGATGGCGTTCCCCGCCGCCGCGCAGGGCCTGGACTTCCAGGCGCTGCTGGAACGCATCGACAAGTGGGACTTCAGCGTCTCGGCCAACAGCCACACCACCCGGATGTGGGAGCGCGCGTACCCGTCGCGCTACGTCTCCCTGGACCACGGCTATCCGCGCAACGACGTCTACTACACCGCCGGCGCCGCCGAGATCCGCGCGGCCCGCGACCGGCTCGGCATCGCCCCGGGCCACCGCGCGATCCTCTACGCGCCCACCCACCGCGACTACGAGGCCGGCTGGACCCCGCGCCTGGACCTCGCCACCCTCGCCGACCGCCTGGGTGACGACACGGTCCTGCTCGTGCGCGGCCACTACTTCTACGGCGGCGCCGCCTCCCCGCTCACCAACCTGCGCCGCACGGGCCGAATCATCGACGTCTCCTCCTACGACCCGGTCGAGGAACTGTGCCTGGCGGCGGACGCCCTGGTCACGGACTACTCCTCGATCATGTTCGACTACGCCAACCTCGACCGGCCGATCGTGATCCACGCCGACGACTGGGAGACGTACCGCACCACCCGCGGCGTCTACTTCGACCTCATGGACCAGGCCCCGGGCCCCGTCGCCCGCACCCAGCAGCAGCTGACGGAGATCCTCACCACCGAGGCCTGGCGCGACGAGAGCGCGGCGAAGACCCGGGCCGTGTTCCGGCGCCGGTTCTGCGAGTACGACGACGGCCGCGCCGCCGAACGCGTCGTCCGCCGGGTGTTCCTCGGGCAGGACGAACGGGACCTGCCCCCCGTGCTGCCGATCGAGGAGCGCACCCCGGCCCCGACGCCGCAGGAGGCGACCGCATGAGCACCCCCGACGTCACCGTGACGGTCATCGTCTACAACGACGCCGAACGGCTCACCCGCGCGGTCGAATCGGTGCGCCGCCAGACCCACGCGAACCTCGAGATCATCATCAGCGACGACCACTCCACGGACGCGACCCCGGCGGTGGCACAGCGGCTGGCGGCCCAGGACCCCCGGGTGCGGCACCTCCGCCTCGAACGCAACAGCGGCGGCTGCAGCGCCCCGCGCAACCGTGCCCTGCAGATCGCGCGGGCGCCGTTCCTGATGTTCCTCGACAGCGACGACGAACTCCCCTGCAACGCGGTCGAACTGCTGCTCGCCGCGCACCGCGAACGCGAGATCGACTTCGCGATGGGAGCGGTGGAACGGGTTCGGGTGGACAACGGCCGCCGCTCCACGTGGATGCCGCACCTCGTCGCCGAGCGCCGCACGCTCGACGGTGTCGAGGCCGACCCGCGCCTGTTCTTCGAGCACCTGTCCACCAGCAAGATGTACGCCCGCGCCTTCCTCGACCGGCACGACCTGCGCTTCCCCGAGGGCATCCACTACGAGGACCAGCTGTTCTCGGCGCAGGCGTACTGCCTGGCCACGAGGTTCACGATCATCCCGGAGCCGGTCTACCGCTGGTACGTGGCGCCCTTCGCGGACTTGGAGACGGCGTCGATATCGAACCAGCGGCACAGGCTCGCCAACGTCCGGGACCGGATCCACGTCCAGCACCTCATCGACGCGTTCCTGGCCGACAGCGGGCACGAGTCGCTGCGCGAGGACAAGGATTACAAGTTCCTCAAGCACGATCTGCGGATGTACGCCGGCGACCTGCCCTACCGGGACGACGCCTGGCTGACGTCCTTCGCTGACATCGTCACGCCCTACCTCGACACGCTCGCTCCGGGCGCGTTCGCACGCCTCCCGCGCGCCGAACGCGTCGTCATCCAGCTGATCCGCGACCGCCGTCTGCCGGAGGCGCGCCTGGCCGCACGGGGCCTGGGCCACGCGGTGGGCCCGAGGACCGTGACCGCCGACGCGGCAGGCCGCACCTACTGGGGAGAGCGCGTCCCCGAGTCGGAGTGGTCACGCCGCGAACTGAGCGTCGCCGACCTGGAGCTGGAGACCCGCCCCTTCCCGAGCGCCCAGTTCCGCCACGAGATCATGGAGATCACCCGGGGCCCGGGCGCTTCGATCGACCTCACGATCCGCACCTACGACCCGGCGCTGCGCCTGCCCGTCGGCCCGCAGCGCGCGACCCTCCTCATCGCCCCGGGCGGCCGTCGCCTGCACGTCCACTTCCGCCTCTCCCCCGTCCGCCCCGGCCTCTTCGAGGGGCACGCCCACCTGGACCTCGCGGCGGCCCCGCTCCCCCTCCAGGGCTTCGCGGGCATCCGCCACCCGCTGCTCCGCCTCCAGCACCAGGGCCTGTCCCACACGGGCCTGCTGCTGGCCCCCCTGGCCTTCCCGGCCCTGACGACCCGTGTCCCTTCCCACCAACTGACGGTGGAACCGGAGGGCCACAACCCGGGCCGCCTCCAGGTCCGCTGGGAGCCGGCGGGACTGACGGCAAGGGTGATCCGCCCGACAGTACGCAGACTGGCCCGCCCGAGAGTGAAACGAGCGGTGCGGCTGGTGGCGAGCGCGTTGAAGTAGCGGCCGATGCGGACATACGCACCGGTGACACAGCTGCGGGCACGCGCACCGTGACGACATAGCTGCGGGCATGCGTGCCGCTAGGGGCGGCACGGGTGGGCGTGGGGGTCCCCCCTGCTCGAGCGAAGCCGGGAGCTTGGGGGAGGCACCCCGCTACGCCGGGCTGCGGAACCCCCCGCCCCCAGCCCCGACCCGCAGCACCCGCTACCGCACCACCGCGTACAGCACCTGCCCCTCCGGCCCCCGAGCCACCTCCCGCAACCCGGTGGCACCCCGCAAACCGACCCCCGCCATCACCCACCGCACCCCGTACTCCCGCAGAATCCCCGCCCGCTCCCCCTCCGGCGTCCCCGCCGCGAAGTACCGCCGCACAGCCTCCACCCGCCGCCCTTCATCCGGCAGGAAGAAGTCGGGATACCCGGGCGCCACCGTGTAGGCCCCGTACGCCGGGATCTGCCGGGCCGGCCGCCCCTCCCGCGCCATCACCACATCCCCGTACCTCACCCAGGGCGTCATCCACTCGTACCCCGTCCACGGCCGCCGGTACTTCTCCGCGACCGCTGCCGGCAGATCCCCCTGCCGCACCACGTACCCGACCGTCCCCACCTGCGTCCAGGCCCCCAGAGCCAGCGCGGCGCCCAGCACGCACGCCCAGCCCACCCGCACCCCGCGCCGCCCCGCCTCGCACACCTCCACGGCGACCGCGAGCTGCGCCGGAACCAGCACCGCCGGCAGGGCCCGCCCCCACGACCAGTGCCCGCTCACCCCGCCGGCCGTCACCAGCACGGCCCCCAGGACGAAGAACAGCACCAGCGGATCCCACCGGTCCCGCCACCACCGCACCCCGAGGGCCACCACCCCGAGCAGCACCAGCCAGTACCGCCCGGCCAGATCGTCGTACAACGGCCGGTGCACCGCCTCGAGCCCGCCGCCCGCCCCGAACAGCGCGAAGAAGTCGTAGTACGGCCACAGCGCCAGCACCCCGAGCCCCAGCGCCAGTCCGGCGCCGAGCCGCAGCCACGCCGTGCGGTCCGGCCGGGCGGCGACCACCGTCGCGGCCGCACCCAGCGACGCCACCACTCCCGAGAACTGGTGGCACAGCAGAATCACCGCCCACAAGACCCCGAGCCCGAGCCACGTCCCCCACCCGGCGCCCCTGCGCGCCACCCGCCCCAGCCACGCCCAGAGGTGGAACGCCAGCCCGAGCGCGAACAGGCTCGGATACGGCACCGTCAGCGCCAGCGAATTGAGCCCGTAGAAGCCGCTCCACTTGAACACGGCCGTCCCCCACAGAAGCAGCAGGCTCAGCAGGGCCAGCGCGGGCGCGGCGCGATGACCGGTCAGGGTGCGCACGTAACGCCACACCCCGGTCACCAGCAGCCCGAGCCCGATGAGCGCCCCGAGCCGCAGCACCACGAAGACCGACAGGCCGGTCACTCGCGCCACACACCCGAGGACCAGCGTCCAGGGCGAGTAGTACGGGCTCGGCGTGTCCGCGTCGACCAGCGGATCGCCCGGGTCGACGAGGTCGTGCCGCAGGCGCTGGACGGTCGCGGCGTGCATGCCGAGGTCTCCGGCCCAGGGCAGCCGGACGATGACCAGGAGGAGCAGCGCGACCACCGCCGAGGCGGCGAGCCACGCGGTGAGGACGGCCGGTCTAGGCGGGGCGCGCATCGTGCGGGAACACCCAGGTCCGGTAGACGAGGAAACGGAAGGCCGAGGCCAGCACGATGGACAGCGCCTTCACCGCGTTGGATTCCAGCGGCCCGTCCAGGCCGAGGCCGTGGTAGCCGACGTAGAACAGCCCGCTCTCCATGGCTACGCCGATCGTGCTGAGGACGAAGAACAGCGCGATCTGACGGCGGGTGCGGGACGCCCGGTCACGGTAGGTGACGTACCGGAATCCGAGGTAGTTGCCGCCCATGGCGATCAGGCTGGCCGGCACGGTCGCCACCATGGCGGCCAGGTGCAGCCCGTGCAGAAGCACGTTGAACACCAGGAAGTTCACCGCGACGCCGCTGCCGCCGACCAGCGCGAAGTGCACCACTTCGAGGACGACGCGCCTGGCCGGGCGGGCGGGGGCGGCCACGCGCTCCTCGGAGACGTTGAGAGTCACGCCCCAAGCCTTAGCCGGATCGGGTAAGTCCTCCAGTCGAATCGCCCCAGAAGGTGGTCTCGTTCGCTTGATTGTTCGTTAAGCCCACAACGAGCCCGGTCCCACTCAACGCACACCGCACACCCCCAGCTCACACCCCGACCGCCCGCTGGAACCGTGCACCCGGCCTCTCTCGACGAACCCACGACACACCAGGCCGGCAAGCCCGCGATACACCAGCAAACCCCCTCCGGGCGTTAGTGGTCGCTGATACGTCAGGTTGCGCCTGCGCCGGACCACCCCGCCCTGGCACACTCCGCCCGTGTCCCACCCCGTCACCGACTGCACGCGTTACCGCACCGTTCACTGACGCCAGACTGGAGACGCACATGCGGTTCCTCTTCACCACCGCGCCCCTGGCCGGTCATCTGCTTCCCCTCGTCCCTGTGGCCTGGGCCCTGCGAGCCGCGGGCCACGACGTGCTGCTGACGACCCGGCAGAACGCCGTCTCCATGGCCCTGCGGTCGGGACTGCCCGCGGTCTCGTGCGGTCCGGCCGCCGAGTTCACAGACCTGGTCGACGGCGAGCCGCGGCCGGACGGTGCGACCCCGCCGGACGCCATGGGCATGCCGCACGACAGGGGTGGACAGCGCTACGCGCACGGCCGCGTGCTGGCACGCATGGCGGTCGGAAGCCTGGCGGGGATCGGGAGACTCGCCCGGGGGTGGCGCCCCGATCTGATCGTCAGCGAACGTGCCGAGTCCGCCGGGCCGCTGATCGCCGCTGGCCTGGGCATCCCGTGGGTGCGGTACCACTGGTCGGTCTCCGAGCTGCGCGAGTACCGTGACGCCGCCGACGTCGAACTGGCCCCGGAGCTGGACCGGCTCGGCATCCCCGGACCACCGGAGCCGGCCCTCGTCCTCGACCCGTGGCCGGCAGGTCTGCGCGCGGCCCACGCCGTCGGCCACCACGGTGTCCGGCATGTCGCAGCCAACGGCGACGCACCCCTGCCGGACTGGCTGTTCGAACGGCGCGACAGGCCCCGGATCTGCGTGACGCTCGGCACCCTCCTGCCCCGCTACGGGGCGACCGGAGCGCCCGGCCGCATAGCCGCCCTGATCGATGAACTGACCCGGTTGGACGCCGATTTGGTGGTGGCTGTGGACGACGACGTCGTCGTCGGCTGGCCGCCGCTGCCCTCCGCCGTACGGCATGCCGGGCGGCTGCCGCTGGCCGACGTCCTGCCGGCCTGCGACGCGGTGGTGACGCACGGCGGGCAGGGAACGGCGCTGACCGCGGTCGCCGCAGGTCTGCCCCAGGTGGTCGTGCCGCACCTGGACGACCAGTTCGACAACGCCGAGGCCCTGTCCGCGGCGGGTGCCGCCGTGCTCATCCCGCCGTCGGACGCCACACCCGCGGCCGTCTCGGCGGGCTGCGCCGAACTGCTCGGAAACCCCTCGTACGCGAAGGCGACGGACCGGCTCGCCGACGACATGGCGCTGATGCCGGCGCCCGCGGACGCCGTCGCCCTGCTGGAACGCCTCGGAGGAGGTACGCGGTGAGCACCGGCCTCGAACCGCTCAACCGCTCGAACGACCCCCGCGGACCGCTCATCACCGTGCTCGGGGCTTCCGGCTACATCGGGTCCGCCGTGGTCGGCGAACTCGCCCGTCTCCCGGTACGGGTGCGGGTGGTGACGCGCGGCACCGAGCCGGTCCCGGCCGACGTGGCAGCCGGTGCCGCCGACCTCACGGTGTGCCGAGTGGACCTGACCCGGCCGGGTGCGGCCGGAGACGCCGTGGACGGCGCGGACGCGGTGATCCACCTCGCCGCCGAGATCGGCGGGGCGCGGTCGTGGAGATCGGCCGCGGAGGGGTCGCAGGACGTGGCCGCCGCCCTGATGCGGGACGTCGTCGGGGCACTGGCCGGCGGCGCGGGGACACCGCCGGCGCTGGTCTTCGCCAGCACCGTGCAGGCCGCGGCGGCGGGCGGTACCGGGCCGGGGCCGTATGCGCGCCAGAAGATCGCCGCCGAGCGGGTGCTGGCGCGGGCTACGTCCGAGGGGACGGTCCGCGGTGCGGTGCTGCGGCTCGCCACCGTCTTCGGCCGGAGCACGCCGACGGGCTCCGTCGGGCGGGGTGTGCTCACCGCGATGACCCGGCGGGCGATCAGCGGTGAGCCCCTCACGATGTGGCACGACGGCTCGGTCAGGCGCGACTTCCTCCATGTACAGGACGCGGCCCGGGCGTTCGTCGCCGCGCTGCCGCGGGTGGACGCGGTGCGCGGCGGGCCGTGGGACGTCGGTACCGGCGCCATGGCGCGGCTCGGCGAGGTCTTCTCCGACGTCGCCGCGCTCGTCGCCGAGCACACCGGACGCGCGCCGGTTCCGGTCGTCTCCGTGGCCCCTCCGGAGTACGCCGACACGGGCGACTTCCACAGCCCGCGCTGCGACCCTTCCGCCTTCCGCGCCGTGACGGGCTGGCGCCCCCGGGTGCCGCTGTCGGAGGGGCTGGACGATCTGGTGAGGGCCATGACGGCTACGACGGCTACGACTGCTACGACGGCTACGACGGCTACGACGGCTACGACGGCTACGACGACAACTGCGCGGTCGAAGGGCGGGATCCGGAAGTGAACGAGAAAAGCGGACAGGGACGGTACACCCGGCTGGGGCGCAGCGCGACGCTGGTGAGCCGGCTGTGGCTGGGCACGGTGAACTTCAGCGGGCGGGTCCCGGACTCGGCGGCCATCCGCCTCATGGACGAGGCCCTCGACCGGGGCATCAACTGCGTGGACACCGCCGACATCTACGGCTGGCGCGTCCACAAGGGGCACACCGAGGAACTGCTAGGGCGTTGGCTGGCCCGCAGCGGCGTACCGCGCGAGGACATCGTGATCGCCACGAAGGTGGGCGAGGAGATGAGCGGGCGGGTCAACGACGGCGGCCTGTCGGCCCGGCACATCATCTCGTCCTGCGAGCAGTCGCTGCGGCGGATGAAGCTGGACCACATCGACCTGTACCAGATGCACCGGGTGGACCAGTCCGCGCCGTGGGACGAGATCTGGCAGGCGATGGACCAGCTGGTGACTTCCGGGAAGGTCCGGTACGTGGGCTCGTCCAACTTCGCCGGCTGGAACATCACCGCCGCGCAGGAGTGCGCGAGGCGCCGGCAGTCGTTCGGGCTCGTGGCTGAGCAGTGCCTGTACAACCTGGCAGTGCGCCACGCCGACCTGGAACTGCTGCCCGCCGCCCGCGCCTACGGCCTCGGCGTGTTCGCCTGGTCGCCGCTGCACGGGGGTCTGCTCAGCGGGGTGCTGCGCAAGCTCGCGGCCGGTACGGCGGTGAAGTCGGCGCAGGGACGGGCCGAGCGTCTGCTGCCGGAGGTGCGGCCCGCCGTCGAGGCGTACGAGCGGTTCTGCGAGAAGATCGGCGAGGATCCCGCCGTCGTCGGACTGTCTTGGGTGCTGTCCCGGCCCGGCATCAGCGGTGCGGTGATCGGGCCGCGCACCACACAGCATCTGGACTCCGCCCTCCGCGCCCTCGACCTCGTCCTGGGCGACGCCGAGCTGGCCGCCCTGGACGAGATCTTCCCGGCCGTGGGCAACGGCAGGGAGGCCCCGGAGGCCTGGATCGCCTGAGTCGGGGACCGGGCGGCCCCGGGCCGCCCGGGTGGTTGCCTGAACGCCAGGCCGCCCCGCCCGGAGAACGACGGGGCGGGGCGGTCGGAGACGGCGAGAGACGCGAACCGTGCGGGACGGGGGCGTGGCCCCTGCTGCTACACGACCTCGAGCCGCGGCAGCGGGAAGACCAGTCTGCCGCCGTTGTCCAGGAACTGCTGCTCGCGCTCGACGAAGCCGTCTCGGTAGATCCACGGCAGGACCAGCAGTTGGTCGGGCTTCCGGGCCTTCGCCTCCTCCTCCGGGACGATGGGGATCCCCGTGCCCGGTGTGAAGCGGCCCGCCTTCTCGGCGCTGACCTCGCCGATGCAGGGCAGGTCCGCCTCGGTGAGCCCGCAGTACTGCAGGATCACGTTGCCCTTGGTGGAGGCGCCGTATCCCAGGGTTTGCAGGCCGGCCTCACGGGAGGTGGCGAGGAACTCCCGCAGGGTGTCCCGCTGACCGCGGACGCGCCGGGCGAACGTCTCGAAGGGCGCCATCGTGTCGAGCCCGAGTTCGCTCTCCCGGGCGCGGATCCGGTCCAGGCCGGCTTCGTCCGGGCGGTGGCGGGTGCCGTTCCTGGCCAGGATCACGCAGAGGCTGCCGCCGTACACGTCGGTGAGTTCGGCACGGATCACGGTCAGGCCGACCCGCTCCGCCATCCACTCGATCTGCCGCAGCGCGTAGTACTCCAAGTGCTCGTGGCAGACGACGTCGTAGGCGTCGGCCTCCAGCATGGCGGGCAGATAGCTCTGTTCCAGGAGCCAGATCCCGTCCTCGGTGAGGATGTCGCGCACGTCCCGCATGAAGCCCATCGGGTCCGGCAGGTCGTAGAACATCGCGATGGAGGTGACGACCTTGGCGCGCCGCGCCCCGAACCGGTTCGCGAAGGTCTCGCGGGAGAAGTAGTCGGTGATCAGCTCGGCGTTCGGCGGGTACAGCTCGCGGAACTTCGCGCCGGTGGGGTCGATGCCGACCAGTCGGGGCCCGTCGGCGGGGTAGGCGCGCAGCAGCGTCGCGTCGTTGCTGCCGATGTCGACGACCAGGTCACCGGGGCCGGGGTCGGCCAGTTCACGGACGGCGGCGACCTTGCCGCGCAGGTGGTTGATCATGAAGGGCCGGATCCCGGACCGGTATCCGTACCCCTCGCCGTACATCAGGCCGGGGTCCGGTGTGTGCCGCAGCTGCACCAGACCGCAGCCTCCGGGCGAGCACTTGACGAGTTCCAGCGGGATCGAGGGGACGACCTCGTCGCGGCGCGTCGGGAACACCCCGGTGAGCGCCTGTTCTCCCAGGTCCAGTACGGGCAGCAGCTCCCTGTTGGCGCAGATGCGGCACGCGTTGACGATCATCGGGGTCCTTTCGGGGCGCTCGGCGGTGGCGGCGTGCGATGGCGTCGGCTCAGGGGCGCGCCAGTTCGGGAGCCTCCAGCCGGAGGGTGTCGGCGGCGGGCTGCGCGGAGGGCACGAGGTGCAGCGGGCTGATCCCGGCGGTGCGCTCCAGGGCGGCCTGGCAGGGGCAGGGTTCGTCGGTGAAGCCGGCGAAGCGGTAGGCCACTTCCATCATCCGGTTGCGTTCGGTGGGGCGGAAGTCGGCGTTCAGATGGACTCCGCCGCGGTGTGCCTGGTCGGTGAGCCAGCGCAGGATCGCCGCGCCGGCGCCGAGTGACACCACCCGGCAGGAGGTGGCGAGCAGCTTGATCCGCCAGCTGCCGGGGAGGCGCTGGAGCAGGACCACACCGACCGCGCCGTAGGGGCCGAAGCGGTCGCTGAGGGTGACGACGAGCACCTCGTGCCCGGGGTCGTCGATCAGGTTGCGCAGGTCGTCCTCGGAGTAGTGGACGCCGGTGGCGTTCATCTGGCTCGTGCGCAAGGTGAGTTCCTCGGCCCGGGACAGCTGCTGCGGGGTGGCGCGGCCGATCCGCATCCTGATGTCCAGCGACCGCAGGAAGTCCGCGTCCGGCCCGGTGAACTCGGCCCGCTCGGCGTCGCGCCGGAATGACGCCTGGTACATCGACCGGCGGCGCCGCGAGTCGACTGTGACGGTGGCCGGGGTGAACTCCGGGCGGGCCGCGAGGTGCGCTGCCTGCTCGGCGTCGTAGATCCGGACCTCGGGCAGGGTGTAGGCGACCTCGGCCCGCTCGACCGGATGGTCGTCGATGAATGCCATGGTGCTGAGGGCGAAGTTGAGCCGTTCGGCGATGGAGCGGACGGACGCCGACTTGGGGCCCCACCCGATCCGCGGGAGCACGAAGTACTCCGCGAGGCCGAGCCGTTCGAGTTGCTCCCAGGCGTGGTCGTGGTCGTTCTTGCTGGCCACGGAGTGGAGGATGCCGCGCGCGTCGAGTTCGGCGAGCGTGTCGCGCAGGCCCGGCAGCAGCCGGACCTCGCCGTGCTCCAGTAGCGTGCCCTGCCACAGGGTGTTGTCGAGGTCCCAGACCAGACACTTGACGGTGGGCGCGGTGGTGTTCGTGGTCGTGGTGGTGTCGTCACGGCGCATGATGTCCCCTCCGTAAGACGCCATCACGCGGTCGCCACCGCGTGCTGGGCCAGGATGAGTTCGCAGATCTCACTGCTTCCCTCGATGATCTCCATGAGCTTGGCGTCGCGGTGGGCCCGTGCCACCACGTGCCCGTCGTGGGCGCCGGCTGAGGCCAGCACCTGCATGGCCCGTGCCGCGCCCGCCGCGGCGCCGGTGGCGGCGACGTGCTTGGCGAGGACGACGGCGGTGACCAGGTCGGGGCTGCCGCGGTCCCACAGGTCGCTGGCGTGCTCGCAGGCCCTGGCCGCGTTCTGCTCGGCGATCAGCAGTTCGGCGAGGTGCCGGGCGACGAGCTGGTGGTCCGCCAGCCGGGTGCCGAACTGCTTGCGGCCGACGGCGTGCCGTACGGCGGCGGTCAGACAGCCGCGCAGGATGCCCACGCACCCCCAGGCCACGGACATCCGCCCGTAGCTCAGCGCCGTGGTGACCAGCAGGGCGGAGCTGCGGTCGACGCCCCGCAGCAGGGCGTCGGCCGGTACCCGGACACCGTCCAGGCGGATGTCGGCGTGGCCCGCCGCCCGGCAGCCGTGCGCGTCGGTGATCCGCTCGATCCGTATGCCGGGCGCGGACGCGGGCACGACGACGGCGCCGACGCCGTCCTCGGTGCGGCCGAACACCACGAGCAGGTCGGCGTAGGCCGCGTTGGTCGTCCACACCTTGGCGCCGTCGACGACGATCTCGTCGCCGGACCGGGTGAGGCGGGTGGCCAGGGCGGACAGGTCGCTGCCCGCCTCCGCCTCGGTGAAGGCCACGGCGGCCAGTTCACCGCCGGTGAGCCGGGGCACGAGGGCGGCCTGCTGTCCGGCGTCACCGAGTCGGCGCAGTGTCCAGGCGGCCATGCCCTGGGAGGTCATGACGCTGCGCAACGAGCTGCACAGGGATCCCACATGGGCGGTGAGCTCCCCGTTGCGCCTGCTGGTGTAGCCGAGCCCGCCGTGCACGACGGGCGCCTGCGCGCACAGCAGCCCCCGGGCCCCGAGCCTGCGCAGCACGTCCCGCGGAATCTCCCCGGCCCGGTCCCACTCACCGGCACGGTCGCCGACCGACTCGGTGAACAGCTCCTCGGCTTCCCGATCCGGGCCTGAGGCGGCAGGGGCCGTTGTCTCACTCACCGGTGGATCCGGAGGCGGAGGCGGAGCCGCGCAGTTTGTTCACCAGGCGCACCATCGCTTCGACCGTGCGGAAGTTGTCGAGCATCAGGTCGGCGCCACTGATGGCGATCTGGTGGGTCTGTTCGAGGTGGACGACGAGTTGCATGGCGAACAGGGAGGACATGCCGCCGACGGCGAACAGGTCCTGGTCGGGCTCCCAGCGGGTGCGGGTGCGCTCCGCAAGGAAGTCGAGCAGCTCGGCGGCTATGTCCTCGTCGCTCGGGAGCGGGCCCGCGGTGTGAACGGCGTCCGCCCGGCCGGAGGGCGTGGTCATCGTATGGCCTCCTCGTAGTCGTAGAATCCCCGGCCGCTCTTGCGGCCGAGGTGGCCTCGCCGGACCTTCTCCAGGAGCAGTTCGCTCGGGCGGAAGGCCGCGTCGCCCGTCCTGTCGTGCAGCACCCGCAGCGAGTCGGCGAGGTTGTCCAGGCCGATCAGGTCGGCGGTGGCGAGTGGCCCGGTGCGGTGGCCGATGCAGTCGCGCATGAGCGCGTCCACCGTCTCGGGGGTGGCGCGGCCCTCCCGGACCAGCTCGATCGCGTCGTTGATCATCCGGTGCAACAGCCGGCTGGTGACGAATCCGGGCCCGTCGCCGACGACGATGCCCCGCCGGCCGAGGCCGGCCAGCAGCGTGTGCACGGTCGTCGCCGCGGCGTCCCCGGTGCGCGGCCCGAGGACCACCTCGACGGTCGGGATGAGGTACGCGGGGTTCATGAAGTGCACCCCCACCAGGTCCTCGGGGTGCGGCACGGCGTCGCCCAGCTCCTCGATGGGAACCCCGGAGGTGTTGGTGACCAGCAGCGTGCCGGGGCCCGTCGCGGCGGCCAGGCCGGCCAGCACCTCCGCCTTCTCCTTCGGGTCCTCCGTGACCGCCTCGATCGCCGCGAACGCTCCCGCCGCGGCGTCCTGCGTGCCGGCCACGGTGAGCGCGCCCACGGGCCGGTCGTCAGGCAGCGCGTTCATCATCCGCGCGGTACGCAGCTGGAACCGGACCCGGTCGGGGGCGTCCTCGCGCGCCCGCGGTGAGCTGTCGATCAATGTCACCGGATGTCCATGACCGACGGCGAGCGCCGCGACGGCCGTGCCCATCACACCCGCCCCCACCACGGCGAGCGGCTCATCCGAATTGTTGTCGGACACCGAAACCCTCCAGTTCCCGGACGCTTTTTCTGAGAAATCAATCCACGGCGGATTTCGAGATTGTCTCCCGTGCCGGGCACGCGAACCACGAACCTAACGGGACTCTGTCAGATGGAGACCGCCGAGGCCCACCCCGGCCGCAATTCGGGGAACTATGTCATCTCGGTCTTGTGTTTTCCCGTTCCGGCGCTCAAGATTCCGTCGGCCAGCTGCCGCCGACTTTTCCGGAGTTTCTCACATGGCTCATATCGCGTTCTTCATCCTGCCGGCCGCCGGTCATGTGAACCCGACGCTGGGGGTGGCGGAGGAACTGGTGGCCCGCGGGCACCGGGTGACCTACGCGCTGTCCGGTGACCTCGCGGAGCGGGCCCGCCTGGTGGGCGCCGAGGTCGTCACCTACCCGCTGGACCGGGAGCGGTTCCTCGCCCAGATGGTGCCGCAGCAGGACTCCGACGCCTACACCGACCAGGACGAGTTCACCCGCGTACTGGAGTGGCTGCTGGACATGACGCGGCAGACTTTGCCCGCGCTCGAGCAGGTCTTCGCCGGGGACCGGCCGGATGTGATCGTGAACGATCCTTCCTCGTTCTGGACGGGACGGCTGCTCGCGGACCGCTGGGACATTCCGGTCATCCGCAGCACGCCGACCTACGCCGTCAACGAGCACTGGTCGCTGCACCCGGCCGTCGACACGGCAGCACCGCCCGACGACCCCGAGCTGCGCGACCTGCTCGACCGCATCGAGCGACTGCTGCACGACCAGGGCGCCAAGGGCGACCTCGCCGCCTTCACCGAGGTCCTGCACGGCGGGCCGGCACTGCTCTACATGCCGCGCTCCTTCCAGTACGCGGGTGAGACCTTCGACGACGACCACCACTTCGTCGGCCCGTGCCCGCCGAGTGTCGCGCTGCACGGCACATGGTCTCCGCCGGGCGACGGCCGGCCGCTGATCATGGTGAGTCTGGGCACGCTGTACAACGCGCGGCCGCAGTTCTTCCGCACCTGCGTGGAGGCGTTCCGCGACGAGCCCTGGCACGTCCTGCTGGTGCTCGGCGGCGGCCTGGCCGCACTGGAGCTGGGCTCGCTGCCGGACAACGTGGAGGTGCACGACTTCGTTCCGTACAACGATGTCCTGCCGCACGCCTCCCTGGTGGTGAACCACGGCGGAATGAGCACGTCCATGGAAGTCTTCGCCCACGAGGTCCCGGTCGTGGCGGTGCCGGTCATGCCCGAACCGCGGGCCACCGCGCGGCGGATCACCGAATTCGGCCTCGGCGCCCAACTGCTCGCCTCCGACCTCACCGCCGAGAGTCTGCGGGACACCGTCCGCGGGGTGCTCACCGATCCCGGGATCCCGGACCGGCTGCGGCGGATGCGGGACGAGATCCGGGCGGCGGGCGGCGCTGGGGCCGCCGCCGACGCGATCGAAGGGCTGCTCCGGGCCACCTGAGGGCTGTCCCGCATCCCCGGCGGGCACC
Source organism: Streptomyces tibetensis (assembly GCF_040647715.1). Classification (GTDB taxonomy): domain Bacteria; phylum Actinomycetota; class Actinomycetes; order Streptomycetales; family Streptomycetaceae; genus Streptomyces; species Streptomyces tibetensis_A. The sequence continues at coordinate 1,009,904 of NZ_JBEZCR010000001.1, forward strand.
CCCAGCGGTTTCCTTCACGCAATTTCCCAGGCCGCTTCTTCGCAGCGCCGGGCCTTCTTCGTACTGCCTTCTCGCCACACCGCCTTTCCTCAACACCGCGCTTCCCTCTCGCGACCACTTCCGACCACCCAGGGGCCCACGATGCTCATCACTGAGACGGCGGTGCTCGACGCATACCGGGCCGAGCCGGAGCCGATACCGGACCACAGGGGCCTGTTCTACGAGACGCTGCGGCACGAGGCGCTGCTGGCCGCCACCGGGCAGCCCCTGCAGGTCCGGCAGGTCCACTTCACGGTCTCCGGGCGCAACGTCCTGCGGGGCATCCACGGCACGACGCTGCCGCCCGGCCAGGGCAAGATCGTCACCTGTGTGCGGGGCGCCGCGCTGACCGTCGTCGTTGACCTGCGAGTGGGGTCGCCGACCTTCGGAGCCCACGACGTGGTGCGGCAGGACGCGCGCTCCGGCACCGCGCTGTGCCTGGCCGACGGGCTGGGCCTCGCCTACCTCACCCTCTCCGACGACACCTGCATGAACTACCTGTGCACCAAGGAGTACGTCCCCGGCACGATCATCGACATCGACGCGCTCGACCCCGCGCTCGGCCTGCCGTGGGAGCTGTCGGAGCCCCCGGTACGGTCCGCCCGGGACGCCGCGGCCCCGACGCTCGACGCCGCGGCGGACCGGGGACTCCTGCCCACCTACGAGGATTGCCTGCTGGCCTACAGTTCATTTCCGGACACACTCACTTCGGAGGAGGCGGCCAAAAACCGGTAGCCAACGACGTACGACCTATACAACGGTTTCACACAATCCCGCACCTTCTCGGGACCCTGGACAAGCACAGTAACGCCCCCTACCCTTCTTAAAGACCAAGCAAAGCATGGAACGAGGGGCGTGCATGGGTGACCTGGCTTCTGCGGACGGGGAAGACGAAGACACCGAAAATCAGGCAGAAGACTCTTTGGCATTTCTGGAGTTAGTGGCCCGATCCGCACCACGGGCGGAATACGATCAGCTCGTCGCGCTCGCGGAACGCCAGGGCGCCGACGAAAAGCGGTTGCGTCATATGGAGCGGCTCAACCGGCTCGCTCACACCGCGCACTCGCTGATCGAGTACCGCCGCAACCGCGAGGCCGAGCTGCTGACGCTGGTCGACGCCGCGCACGAGTTCGCCGCCACGCGGCACCACCGGCAGCTGCTGGACGCCGTGCCCCGCCGGGCCCGGCTGCTGCTCAAGGCGGGCGTCGCCTACATCCTCATGGACCACGCGGACGCCGAGGGCGGGTCGGGGACGGTGGTGGAGAGCGCGGACGGCAACGCCACTCCGCTGTTCGTCGGGCTCAAGGTGCCCGCCGACAGCGGGCTGGGCGGCATGGTGCGCGCCCGCCAGGCGCCCTTCTGGACCTCCGACTACCTGGCCGATCCGGGCATCCCGCACGAGGACGGCATCGACGAGGTCATCCGGGCGGAGGGGCTGCGCGCTGTCCTCGGCGTGCCGTTACGCGTGGGTGAACACCATCTGGGCGTGCTGTTCATCGCCGACCGTCAGGTCCGGTACTTCAGCCCCAACGAGGTCACCCTGCTGGGTGCGCTCGCCGATCTCGCCGCGGCCACCATGGAGGGGATCCGACTCATAGAGGAACTGCGCTCGGACATCCGGCAGTTGCGTGCCAACGCGTCGAGCGCCGGCGCCGTGCTCGCGGTGGCCCGCGACTCGTCACGGCTCCAGTCGGATCTCATCGAGCTCCTCCTCGACGGCAGCGGGCTCGACGCGGTGCTGCGCACCGCCGGTGAGGCGCTGGGCGGCGGGGTGGGCATCTGCGGGATGCGGGGGGAGCCGCTCGCCGAACACGGGCGGCTGCGCCGGGCCGGCCGCGCCGACCTGCGTACGGCCTGCGCCGACGCGCTGAGTTCCGGGCGGCCGGTCCGCGTCACCGACGGTCTCTGGCTGGTGGCGCTGGACCCCGAGGCGCGGGACGCCGGCTTCCTCTTGGCCGACACGGGCGGCACGGCCGAAGACGCCGTCGTCCCCCTGCTCGTCGTCATCTCACAGGCCGTCGCCCTGCATCTGCGGTTGCGGCGCGGCACTCCGGCCAAGGACCGATGCCGGCAGGAGTTCTTCGACGAGCTGGTCGGGGCCTTGCCCTCCCTCGAACTGAGGCGGGAACGCGCACTGATGTTCTCCCTGACGCTGGGGCGCCCGCATGTCGTGCTCGTCGCGCGCGGCCCGCGGCAGGTCTCCCGGGAGTTCGCGGCGTGTGCCACCGCGTACGCACGCCGGCTGGGGGGACTGCGCAGCGCACGGGACGACGCCGTCGTCCTGCTCGTGCCGGGCGACGACCCGGACGCGGCGGCGCAGGACGCCCGGCAGGAACTTTCGGGGCGGTTGAACCACCCGGTCACCGTGGGAGCCGCCGGGCCCGCCGACACGGTCGACGCCGTGGGCGAGGCGTACCGGGAGGCCACGCAGTGCATGGAGACCCTGCTGGCACTCGGTGGTGAGGGCGGCACCGCCTGCGCCTCGGACCTCGGCTTCCTCGGCATGCTGCTGGCCGAGGACAACGATGTCCCCGGATACATCAACCAGATCATCGGAGAGGTCGTCGACTACGACACCGAACGATACACCGACTTGGTCGGCACGCTCCGCGTCTATCTGGAGTCCGGCAGAAGTCCCACCCGCGCCGCGGAAATCCTCAACGTCCATCCGAACACCGTGTCCCGACGACTGGAGCGCATCTCCCAACTCCTCGGTGAGGACTGGCAGACCCCGGACCGCGTACTGGACATCCAACTGGCCTTACGCCTCCACCAGGTCCGCTCGGCGCTGTCGGGCCGCCAGGGGGCGGCTTGAGGGAGGGCGCTGCGGGGAGCACCGTCGGGGTGCGCGGACCTTGACAGTCCTCGCCTCCCCGACCCGCAGCAGGCTTGCCCGCGGGCAGGGGTGCGCGCCGTGGGGCGCGCGGCAGCCCGGGCAGCCCCGCTCCACGAGCGGGGCTGCCCGGCAAAGCGGCCACGTAGCCGGCGTAGCACGCCGGCCCGCCCGGGCGGGGTGTCGAGGAGCTGTTGGGCGAGCAGGTGCTCAACTACCTCGTCCGAGGCGCCCCGTGACCTCACCGTCAGCGGGACAGGGCCGGGGCCGTGGGGGTGCGGGCGGTGTCGGTGCAGGAAAGGCGTAGGGCGTGGGCTATCGAGGCCAGTGTCACGTGACGGTGCCAGCCCTGGAAGGAGCGGCCCTCGAAGTCGCGGATGCCGACGCCCAGGCTGACGCGGGCGAAGTCGGCGTCCACGCGGCAGGTCAGCATGGCCAGCCGCAGCAGTGCGCCGCGGTTCCAGGACGTGAGGTCGGTGAGCCACAGGTCCGCGGGTCGCCTGCGGTTGGCGCGCCACACCCCGAACAGCAGGAGCGTGCGCTGCGGCAGCTGATCGGTCAGCACCACGTTGCACGGGGCGACGAAGCTGATGGAGCCCTGCCACTCCACAGGGCGCCTGAGCCGCTTGAGCTGTTCCATGAGGTGCTGGGCGGGCCAGACCTGCGCGCGCCTGTCCAGTTGGCCCCGGCTGCCGGCGAGGGCGAGCGGAAGATCGCCGCTCACCCTTAAGAGAAACGATTGATCAGCCGCGGACAGCGCCCGAACCAGCCGGGGCAGCGTGGCGATCCGCGCGTCCATCACCACCGGACGCGCCAACACCCGGTTCGAGCGCGTGAGTTCCGCCACCAGGTCGACGAGCTTCTCCTCCTCGCCGTACGCGCTCAGCTGCCGATCGTGACGGTCGCCCGGTCCGCCGCCCAGCGTCAGATGCCAGTTCACCGGTGCCGACATGGCGTCGGAGGCGAGCCAGAGCCCGTAGCTCTGCTGACAGCTGACCACCCGCCCCAGGTCGGGTACGAAGCGCCGGCCCACGCCGACCGACCGTCCCCCTGCCTTGTAGACCACCATGGGGCGGATCACCCACGCGTCCCCGCGTACCGTCTGGTCGGCGTAGCGGGCCAGCGCGGCACGCACGGAGCGCCAGTCCCAGGTGGATCCGGCCACGAAGTGGTGGAGGTTCTGGTCCGCGGCGCCTTCACCGACGAACGCGGCGAGGTTGCGGGCGGTCTTGCGTCCCTGAGCGGTGAGCAGACCACGGACGTACTGTTCGCCCCTCTTGCGCTGGTCGGCCCGGCGCAGCGAACTGAACAGCTCCGAGCAGGTCTCGGAGATGTGCGTATCGAAGTCGTCATGGACACCGGTGTCCCACATGGAGGCCGACGGTTTTGAGCCACACGGAATACTGTGCACTATGACCCTCACAAGCCGCTTGATCCACTGGAAAAGACCTGCTGGCCAGCCTCAGTTAATTCGTTCCGTAAATCCAGGTGCCGAGGCCACACAATTCTTCCCGCACACCTCGCGTCACACCGCCGCGAAGAACCGTCGTCCGTGTTTCCGGATGATTAAATCCGCGTCGCCCGGTGACGAAACCACCGTCGCCGGCCGTGCAGCGGTGGGAACACACCACTGTCGCGCGGCGGCTCACACTCTTTGTCAGATACGCCTTGCCCGGCGGCCGCGCGGTGCCTTAGACATCTGCTCCCACCCACCCGTCCGCCGCGAGGTCACCCATGCCCCTGCCGAAACATCTTCCCGCGCTCGGCGGGATGCGTTTCATCTCCGCTCTACTGGTATTCACCTCCCATATATCGACACAGCCGTTCTTCAAGAACACCGAGATCAATTCCGCGCTGCAGTTCCCGCTGAACCGGCTGGGCCCGCTGACGGTCTCGTTCTTCTTCATGCTCAGCGGTTTCGTCCTCACCTGGGCGGGTCTGCCCGACAAGTCCAAGGTGAACTTCTGGCGGCGGCGCACGGTCCGCGCGTACTCGCTGCACCTGCCCGTGCTGCTGGTGACGCTGCTGATCGTGCTGGCCCTCAACGAGCCCAACATGGGCCGATCGGTGTGGGACGGACTGCTCACGAACCTGCTGCTGATCCAGGCATGGTTCCCCGACCACCACGAGTACGGCAGCATGAACCCGGTGGCGTGGTCGCTCTCCTGCGAGCTGTTCTTCTACGCCATGTTCCCGTTCCTCTTCGCCTTCTTCACCAAGGTCCGTACGGACCGGCTCTGGCGGTGGGCCGCCGCGGTGTCCGTGGCCGCCGTCTCCATCCCCCTGGTCGCACTGCTGCTGCCGGCCAGCCCGCCCCTGCCGTGGGACCCGGACATGCCGCAGCTGCGGTGGTGGTTCATCTACATGTTCCCGCCGGTGCGGCTGCTGGAGTTCGTGCTCGGGATGCTCATGGCCCAGATCGTGATCCGGGGACGCTGGAGGGGCCCGCGTCCCCTGGCCTGCGTCGCGCTGTTCTCAGCGGTGTTCGCGGTGACGTTCGCGGTGCCGAACCACTACGACCCCGGCGCGTTGACCGTCCCGGTGATCGCGCTGCTGCTCGCCTCGGTGGCCGTCGGTGATGTGCGCGGCGTCCGCTCCTGGCTGGGGACCAGGACGATGGTGCTGCTGGGGGAACTCACCTTCGCCTTCTACCTCGTGCACTACCTGATCATCCAGTACGGGCACCGCTTCGCCGGCGGGAAGCAGGGCTATTACCGGCAGTGGGACACACCGGCCGCCGTCGGGCTGACCCTGCTCGCCTTCACGCTGGCGCTGGGGCTGTCGGCGTTCCTGCACTTCTTCGTGGAGAAGCCGGTCATGCGAACCCTGGGACGGCCGCGGCGGTCCCCGGACGCCGGCTCGACACCCAGGTCCGAACCCGCCCCGTCCGGCACTCCGTAGCCGACGCGGGACGACCGGTGCGGGGCGCGCCCTCGGGCGCGCCCCGCACCGGTGTGCGTCAGCGCCCGTGGAGTTCCTCGAAGAGTGTGATCCATTGGCCCGGGGTGACGTAGGCGACGACCACGCCCTGCTCCAGGCGGGCCCTGCGGAACCCGGCGGCCACCCGCCGGGCCGGGAAGCGCCGGCGCAGCGAGGCGTCCAGCGAACCGCCCTTTCCCGTGAACCCGGTCTCCACCAGGTCCCGGAAGTCGTGCATCAGACCGGGTGGGATCAGCGGCACCGGTCGCCGTTCCAGTCGCAGTACCGCGGAGTCGACGGCGGGGACGGGCCGGAACCAGCGGCGGCTGATCCGCTCGCCCATCCGCCACTCCACCTCGGGCCAGGTGGCCACGGTGAGCCGTGACCAGCGCCGATAGCCGCCGGTGCGCTTGCGGGCGTATTCGAGCTGGGTGACCAGGGTGGTCGTACGCAGCCGCCGCGCGTTCAGGCACCAGTCCACTATGTCCGCGGTGTTGCCGAACGGGATGTTGCCGACCACGGAGAACGGGACCTTGGGCTGCGAGGTCTTCAGGAAGTCGCCGGCGACGACCTCGATCCGCGGATCCTCGGCGGTCGCCTCACGTAATCGGTCCGCGAAGTGCCGGTCGATCTCATACGCCACCACTCGTCGGCATAATCGCGCCAGCTCGCGCGTGATCGCACCATTACCGGCACCGACCTCGAGAACGACCTCCCCGGGGTCCGGATCGGCGAAACGCACAAACCGTTGTACTGTTTCCCGGTCGACGAGGAAATTCTGCCCGTGGACTCTTCTTCTACGGTCAGCCTCACTCCGGCCCGACCGCTGTGCCGTTTTACGCGACTGAGCTCCGGTTGTACGCGCTGCGGCCATGCGCCCGCGTCCTGACCTCTTTTCAGCCATGCGTCTCCTAAGTATGCGCTTCAGGAGCGCAGCCATTACGTACAGGAACCCCGGCGGACGGACACCTTAACCTCCCTTTACCTTCGCTGCCACTACGCACACCCCCCGGGGAGGTGAAATCAAGCCGCGGCAGAGGACAACCCGAAGCGGCCGCAGCCCGGGTACGGGATGCGGCCGTGGGGGTGGCGCGGCGCCGGCGGCGGACACCGGCCCGTGGCTGGCCCCGCCGTGCGGGCGGACGGGCGAAATGCCTGCTCAAAACCGGGCGGCAGTCCAGCGGATCCAGGTGCTGACCTGCGCCGTTCACCGATCGCCTACGGCCACCGACCTGTGCCGGGAGCCCTCGTCTAGTAGGTCGCGTGTGCGCAGGTGATGAGCGTGCGAAGCTCGACATTGAGGTAATTTCCGTGCGCAAGCAGTTCGGTGAGCTGTCCGAAGGTCGCCCACCGGAAACCGGGCGGACAGTCCGCCCGGATCTCCGCACCCGCCTCGATCACGAGGTAGCGATTCCGCGCGTGATAAAACCGGCCGCCCTCCTCGGAATGGATCACGTCGTACCGGATGCGGTCGGTCCCGCAGGCGCGGACATAGTCGAGGTAGGGGGGCGCGTCTCCGGACAACTCGGCCGGCCTGCACTGCACGCTCGGGCCGAACTCGGCCACGTTCAGTGTCCCGGCGCCGGACCGGGCCGCCACCAGGGCGTGCAGCACGCCGTCGAAGCGGCGGGTGATCAGGGCCACCAGCCCCTGGGAACAGGGGCGCAGCAACGGCTGGGTCCAGGACGCCACTTCCCGCCGCTCCGCGTTGACTTCGACGGCCATGATCTCGAAGTGCCGTCCGTCGCGGTGCCGGATCGTGGTCTCCGTCCGCTCCCAGCCGTGCGCGTAGGCCTGCTCCAGCGGCACACTCTGCTGACGCAGGATACGCAGCGCCCGCACGTCGGTGAGGCAGCCGGTGATGGCGTGCGGCTCGTACAGCGGCTCGGCCTCGCCGTAGAAGGACTTGCGCAGCGCGCCCGCGAATTCCTCCCCGCCGTCCGGCGTCCCGGCCCCGTGGGAGGCCCCGCCCGCTGTCGGCAGGCAGGCCAGGACGCTGCGGGTGTCCATGTTGACCAGGTCGTCCTGCAGCATCAACTGCCGTATCTGACCGAGCGTCAGCCAGCGGAAGGCGTCGTCCGCCTCCACCACCGCGTCGGTCTCGACGACCATGTTGCGGTTGTGTTTGTGCAGGAACCAGTCGGCCTGTTCCGACTGGATGCTGTCGGCCAGCACGCGCCGGCCGGGGTGCTGGATGAACCAGTCGAGGAACGGGGTCGGGCGGCCGTGGTGCACCTCGTCGAAGTTGCTGCGGGTGGCCTGCACGGTGGGTGACAGCTGCAGCCCGTTGACGTTGCCGGGCTCGGGCTTGGCCTGCATCAGGAAGTGCAGAACTCCGTCGAACTCGTGGGCCAGGATGCCCAGCAGCCCCACTTCGGGCTGCGCGATGATCGGCTGGACCCGGTCGGCGGGGTCGTTGTCCGAGCCGGTGCGCAGCCCCTCGACGGCGAAGAAGCGGCCGCTCTCGTGGCGCAGGTCGCCGGTGCCGGGTTCGAAGTACCACCGCCGGAGCCGGTCGAAGGGGATCGGCTCGGCGTGGAAGTGGTGGGCCCGCGCGTAGCCGTCCAGCCATCCGGGCACCTCCGCCATCGGGTGCACCCGGCTGTCGGCCGCGTCGGCCGAGACACGCACTCGCTCGGCCGTGCGCCGCCTGTCGACGTAGTCGGCGCCGAACACGGCCCCCGGCTCCGGCCGCCGCGCCCCCCTCCCGTGTGCCGGCCCCGCCGGGTGTCCCGGCGCTCCGTGCGCGCGTCCCGGGATTCCCGCCGAACGCCCCGGCGTTCCCGCCACTTGCCCCACGGGCCCCGGGTCCCCCGTCGCCGGCCCCGGCGTTTGGGCCGAGGGTCCCGGTGTGCCGTATCCGCGTCCCGCGGGCCCCGGCAGGAGGGGCGGCGTTCCCGGCGGGAGTGCCGGGGCGATCGCGCCCACGACAGCCGCGCAGACCTCCGTCGGTCGCTCGAACAGGAAGAAGTGACCGCCCGGCCAGGTGTGCACATGGGGGTCGGCGGCGGCCACCTGGCTCCAGGCCGCTGCCTCCGCCGCGCTCACGTTGGGGTCGTCGGCGCCGGTGAGGACGGTCAGCGGGCAGGACAGCGGCGTGCCGGGACGGTGCACGTAGTGCCCCACCGCGCGGTAGTCGTTGCGGATCGCGGGCAGGACCAGCTCCAGCAACTCGGGGTCGGAGAGCAGGCTGCTGTCCGTGCCGTCCAGGGAGCGCAGTTCCTCGATGAGCCGGTCGTCGTCGTACAGGTGCACCGCACTGACCGTGTTCACGGTGGGGGCCCGGCGGCCGGAGACCACCAGCGCGGCAGGCCCTGCCCCCCGCTGTTCCAGGATGCGCGCCACCTCGTAGGCGACGGTGGCCCCCATGCTGTGCCCGAAGAGCACCAGGGGCGGCCCGGTCTGCGCCTGGAGCACGTCGGCGAGCGGGGCGGCCAGCTGCTCGATGCTGTCGACCAGCGGCTCCGCCCGGCGGTCCTGGCGGCCCGGGTACTGGACGGCGAGCACCTCGATCTCCTGGGGCAGTTCCCGGATCAGCGGCAGGAAGGCACTCGCCGAGCCGCCGGCGTGCGGGAAGCAGGCCAGCCGTGCCACGGGCGCGGTGCTCGGACGGTACCGGCGGAGCCACAGGTCGCACAGGTTACGCAGATCCGCAGATGTCGACACGGGGGTCATCGTCCTTTCCTCGGGGGCTGCGACCAGGTCCGCTGGGCGCTCTCCGGTCGCCGGGCCTCCGTGAAGCCATCGGTGAGGCCGCCCTCGTCGCCCGTGCGGGAGGCAACCTCCGTCAGGTAGGCGCCGTACGTCGAGTTGCCGTACTCCCGGCCCAGCGCGAACAGCGCGTCCGCGTCGATGAACCCCATGCGCAGCGCTATCTCCTCGACGCAGGCGATCCTCACGCCCTGGCGCTGTCCCAGCAGCTGTACGTACTGGCCGGCCTGGAGGAGGGAGTCGTGCGTGCCCATGTCGAGCCAGGCGAAGCCGCGGCCCAGTTCGATCAGCCGGGCCCGCTTCTGTTCCAGGTACACCTGGTTGACGTCGGTGATCTCCAGTTCGCCCCGCGCGGACGGCCTGATGTCCGCGGCGATGTCGACGACGTCGTTGTCGTACAGGTACAGCCCGGTGATGGCGAGGTTGGAGCGCGGGTGGGAGGGCTTCTCCTCGAGCGACAGCAGCAGCCCCTGGTCGTCGATCTCGCCGACGCCGTAGCGCCACGGGTCACTCACCGGGTAGCCGAACAGCGCACAGCCGTCGAGGTGCAGGATGCTGTCCTGGAGGACCGAGGCGAAGCCGGGGCCGTGGAAGATGTTGTCGCCGAGGATGAGCGCCACCTGCGAGTCGCCGATGTGTCCGGAGCCGATGGTGAGGGCCTGGGCGATGCCCCGCGGCTCGGGCTGCTCGGCGTAGCTGATGTCCAGGCCGAGGCGGGATCCGTCACCGAGCAGCCGTCGGAACAGGTCGAGGTGCTCGGGCGAGGAAATGACCAGGATCTCGCGGATGCCGGCCAGCATGAGCACGGACAACGGATAGTGGATCATGGGCTTGTCGTAGACGGGCAGCACCTGCTTGGACAACACGCCGGTCAGTGGCCGCAGCCGGGTGCCCCCGCCGCCCGCGAGGATGATCCCCTTGACGCCGCAGCCGGTGCCGGGACGCCGTGACGTGGTGTCGGTCATGGCCGCTCCGTCACCGGCAGGAGCCTGTCGTCGGCCGCCTCGGCGGCGGCTCGCACCGCGTCCACCACGGCGCTGACCGCGTCCTCGCCCAGGTGGGGGCCCATGGGCAGGCTGAGCACCTCTGCGGCCAGGCGCTCGCTGTTGGGGTGGGTGCCCGCTGGTCCGCCGGCCGGCTCGTCGGCGTAGGCGGGCGACCGGTGCGGCGGTACGGGGTAGTGGATGTGGGTCTCCACCCCGGCCGAGTGGAGTCTGCGGCGCAGCGCGTCGCGTTCGGGGCTGCGGATGACGTAGAGGTGCCACACCGGGTCCGCCCAGGGCGCGCGGGGCGGGACGGTGATGCCGGGGACGGCGGCCAGGGCGCGGGTGTAGCGGTCGGCGACCTGGACCCGGTGGGCGTTCCAGGCGCCGAGGTGCGGCAGCTTGGCCCGCAGGACGGCGGCCTGGAACTCGTCGAGCCGGGAGTGCGGGGAGCGCACCTCGTGCAGGTACTGCTCGCGGCAGCCGTTGTTGCGCAGCACACGTATCCGCTCGGCCAGCGCGGCGTCTGCGGTGACCACCGCGCCGCCATCCCCCATGGCACCCAGGTTCTTGGTGGGGTAGAAGCTGAACGCGGCCACATGGCCGGAGCCGATCCGACGGCCCCGGTAGCGGGCGCCGTGCGCTTGGGCGGCGTCCTCCACGACGGCCAGCCCGTGCCGCTCGGCGAGGGCCAGCAGCGGGTCGAGGTCGGTGGGATGGCCGTAGAGGTGAACCGGCATCACGGCGGCGGTGCGCGGGGTGAGGGCGGCCTCGACGCGGGCGGGGTCCATGGACAGCCCGTCCGGGTCAGGGTCGACGGGCACCGGCCGCGCCCCGGCGGCGGATATGGCGAGCCAGCTGCCGATGAAGGTGTGTGCGGGCACGATCACCTCGTCGCCGCGGCCGATCCCCAGGGCGCGCAGCGCCAGTTCCAGCGCGTCGGTACCGCTGCCGACGCCGACGCAGTGTTCGTTGCCGCAGGTCGCGGCGTACTCGGCTTCGAACGCCGCGAGTTCGGCGCCGAGCAGGTAGCGCCCGGACGCGGCGACCCGGGCCAGGGCCGCGTCGATGCCGGCCCGCACCTCCTGGTAGGTCGCCTTCAGGTCGACGAAGGGCACGGTAGGGGCGGCTGCGGTCACTTCAGGCTCCAGGCGTCGCGCAGGAAGGCGTCGTAATCGCGGTAGTAGTCCGACTCCTCGTAGTGCTGCGAGGCCAGCACGAGGGCGACGGAGTCCGCGGAGAAGTCCTTCAGGACCCGCCACACCATGGGGCTGATGTAGAGCCCCGCGCCTGGCTCGTCGAGCCGGTAGGTGGTGCTCTGGAAGCCGTCGTCCAGAGTGATCGAGAACCACCCGTGCACGGCGATCACCAGCTGTTCCAGGGTGCGGTGGGCGTGCAGACCGCGCGGCGGCGAGGACTCGTCCTGGCCGTGCATGTAGTAGACGCGCTCGATGGCGAAGTCCACGGTCGTGCCGGCCTCGACAACGGAAAGGCTGCCCCTCGGATCGGTGTGCTGTTCGAGTCCGATCATTCGGCACGGCTTGATCCTGCCGACCCGGTTGGCGTTGGACGGCTCGGCTGTCTTCTCAGCGATGGCGGCGCTCCTCTCAGGCGGCGCGGCTCCACCGGCCGTCATCCGGGCCGCGAAGCCCGGGGCCGGCGGCTCTCGTCAGCGCCACTCGATGTGGACGGGCAGGTACTTCGCGGTGAGCTGGTCGGCCTCGTAGTAGCCGGCGTTGTCGTGATCTATGCGGAACCCCTCGATCCGTTCCAGCATGAGTTCCAGCAGCACCTTGCCTTCGAGCCTGGCCAGGAAGGCGCCCAGACAGTGGTGGATACCGTGTCCGAACGCCATGTGCCGGGCGCCGCCGGAACGCCGGATGTCGAATGTGTCGGGGTCCGGGAAATGCTCGGGGTCGCGGTTTGCCGACTGGCTCCAGGCAATGACCAGTTGCCCTTTCCGCATGGTGGGGCCGAGTATGTCGGTGTCTTCCTTGAGGAATCGGAAGATATTGTTGAAGGGGCCGCGATAGCGCAGCGTCTCCTCGATCGCACCCAGTACCAGTTCACGGTCGGCGCGCAGATCTGCCCACGCCTGCGGGTTCTCCTCCAGCACCAGAAAGAGATTGCTGAGCAGGGTGCTCGACGAAACGTGTCCCGCGGTCAGCAGCAGCGCGACGATATTGATGATCTCCAGGTCGGTGAGCCGGCGCCCGTCCTGTTCGGCCTGGACCAGACCGCTGATCAGGTCGCCGGATGGATTCTCCCGCTTGGCGCTCACGTGTCCCAGGAGATATTCGGTCATCTCCCGCAGCGCGGGGGCGATCGTCTCCGCGAAGTTGTCGGGCAGGTTGGGGTACTCCATGGCCTCGTTGGAGAGCAGGGTGTCGACCCATTCCCGGAACAGATCCCGGTCACTGGCGGGAATGCCCAGCAGTTCCGCGATGACGATCACCGGCAGCGTATAGGCGACGTCACCGACGACGTCGATGGTCTTCTGCCCACGCACCCGGTCCAGCAGTTCCTCGGCGATGACCCGGATCCGCTGTTCCTGACCGGCCATCCGCCGCGGTGTGAACGCCTGGCTGACCAGCTTGCGCATGGGGCCGTGGGCGGGCGGGTCCAGGGCGCCGATGGTGCCGGGCCCGAGGATCATCTCCAGCTCGGGCGGGGTCGGCGCGACCTCCGTGAAATCCGACGAGAAAAACTCGGGATGATTCGAGACGGTCAGGTAGTCGTCATACCGGAACACCTGCCACGCTTGACGGCCCTCGTCCCAGAAGACGGGGTGGTGGGTCCGGTTATGACTGAACCAGACGAGCAGCTCCTTGGCATTCGCGTCCTTGCTGAGCTCCATCGGCCCGGTCACGCTGTCGACCATCGGCATTCTCCTAGCGGAAAGTATTCGAGACCCTCGACGCTGGCGGAGCATAGGAACCCGTGCGGCCCCGAGCCAAGACGGACCTGACACACTTACGATCCAGAGTCCCCCCGTCCGGACCTGACATATTCGCCACCGCTGCGTTGTCCCGCTCCTCCCCCGTGCTGTTGAGTACTGCCGATCACTACTGTTGTCGGTGGCTCGTGTATCGGGGAGGCAGGAACTGCATGGCGGGGCATGGTGACGCCATCGCGCAAAAGGCGCAGGACGCGAAGAAAAGCGAAGACCGATCCGATGCCATCGCTGTCATCGGCATGTCCTGCCGCTTTCCGGGCGCACCGGGAACGGCAGAATTCTGGCAGTTGCTGAGCAGCGGGGCCGACGCGATCGTCACGGCGGCCGACGGCCGGCGGCGCGGCACGATCGACGCCCCCGCGGACTTCGACGCCGCTTTCTTCGGCATGTCACCCCGCGAGGCCGCCGCCACCGACCCGCAGCAGCGCCTGGTGCTTGAACTCGGCTGGGAGGCGCTGGAGGACGCCGGGATCGTGCCGGAGTCACTGCGCGGCGAGGCGGCGAGCGTGTTCGTCGGCGCCATGAACGACGACTACGCGACGCTGCTGCACCGCGCCGGTGCCCCGACCGACACCTACACCGCCACCGGCCTCCAGCACTCGATGATCGCCAACCGGCTGTCGTACTTCCTCGGCCTGCGCGGCCCGAGCCTGGTGGTCGACACCGGCCAGTCGTCCTCGCTGGTCGCCGTGGCCCTCGCGGTGGAGAGCCTGCGCGGCGGCACGTCCCGGATCGCCCTCGCCGGAGGCGTCAACCTGGTCCTCGCCGAGGAGGGTTCGGCCGCCATGGAACGGGCCGGAGCCCTGTCGCCCGACGGCCGCTGCCACACGTTCGACGCCCGCGCCAACGGTTACGTACGCGGCGAGGGCGGCGCCATCGTCGTCCTCAAGCCCCTCGCCGCCGCGCTGGCCGACGGTGACCGGGTGTACTGCGTCGTACGCGGCGTCGCGACCGGCAACGACGGCGGTGGCCCTGGGCTGACCGTCCCCGACCGCGCCGGCCAGGAAGCGGTGCTCCGGGCGGCCTGCGACCAGGCCGGGGTACATCCCGCGGACGTACGCTTCGTCGAACTGCACGGCACCGGCACCCCCGCCGGCGACCCGGTCGAGGCCCAGGCGCTCGGCACGGTGTACGGCACCGGACGCCCTGCGGACAAGCCCCTCCTGGTGGGCTCGGTCAAGACGAACATCGGGCACCTGGAAGGCGCCGCCGGCATCGCCGGCTTCGTCAAGGCCGCGCTCTGCCTGCGCGAACGGGCACTGCCCGCGTCCCTGAACTTCGAGGCACCGAATCCGGCGATACCGCTGGAGCGGCTGCGGCTGAAGGTGCAGACGGCGCACGCGGCACTCGAGCCCGGTGCCGGGGGTGAGCCGCTGCTCGCCGGGGTCAGCGCGTTCGGGATGGGCGGCACGAATTGCCATGTGGTGCTGGAAGAGACGCCCGGGGGGAGGCGGCGGCCGGCCGGCACGGGGCGGGCGGATGGGTGCCTCTTCTCCGCGGCGCCGATGCTGCTGCTGTCGGCCCGCTCGGAGCACGCGTTGCGGGAACAGGCGGCACGGCTGCGCAAACACCTGGAAGACTCCGGCGCCGACCCGCTGGACATCGCCTACTCCTTGGCCACCACCCGCACCCGGTTCGAGTATCGCGCGGCAGTGCCCTGCGGGGACCCGGACCGCCTGTCCTCGGCCCTCGCCGGACTGGCCGCCGGGCAGACTCCCCGGGGCATGCGGATCGGCAGCACGGACGCGGACGGCCGCCTCACTCTCCTCTTCACCGGCCAAGGCGCCCAACACCCCGGCATGGGCCGCGAGCTCTACACCACCGACCCACACTTCGCCGCCGCCCTGGACGAAGTACTGGAAGAACTACACCGCTGCGGCGCCGAAGGACTGCGCGAGGTGA
>NZ_JBEZCR010000002.1:0-803938 GCF_040647715.1 Streptomyces tibetensis
AACGTGTGGAGTTGACCGGTACTAATAGGCCGAGGGCTTGTCCTCAGTTGCTCGCGTCCACTGTGTTGGTTCTGAAACCACGAACAGCCCCACGCTGCCACGCGTGGTGCGGCATTGTTCGACAGTTTCATAGTGTTTCGGTGGTTATAGCGTAGGGGAAACGCCCGGTTACATTCCGAACCCGGAAGCTAAGCCTTACAGCGCCGATGGTACTGCAGGGGGGACCCTGTGGGAGAGTAGGACGCCGCCGAACAATTTTTGGGAAAACCCCCGCATCTTCGGATGCGGGGGTTTTCTGCGTTTAGGCTCGGGTTATGCGTCATGACCTCGTGATCTTCGACAACGACGGTGTCCTCGTCGACAGTGAGCCGATCTCCAACCGGCTCCTGGCCGCCTATCTGACCGAGCTCGGGCACCCCACCACCTACGAGGACTCCCTGCGTGACTACATGGGCGCTGCCATGCACCGCGTACACGACCTGATCGGGGAACGGACCGGACAGCGGTTGCCGGAGAACTTCGACGACGTGTTCCACGGGCGGGTCTTCGCGGCCTTCGAGGAGGAGCTGAAGCCGGTGGCCGGTGTCGAGCAGGTGCTGCAGACGCTCACCGCGGACGCGGTGCCGTACTGCGTGGCATCCTCCGGGAGCCACGAGCGGATCCGGGTGGGGCACCGGACGACCGGGCTCGACCGGTGGTTCGACGAGAGGCGCATCTTCAGCTCGCAGGACGTCGGCCGCGGCAAGCCGGCTCCCGACCTGTTCCTGTACGCGGCCGAGCGGATGGGGGTCGCGCCCGAGCGGTGTGTCGTCGTCGAGGACAGTCCGCTGGGAGTGCGGGCGGCCGTCGCTGCCGGTATGGACGTGTACGGGTTCACCGCGATGACGCCGGCCGACAGGCTCGCGGGTGCCACTCAACTCTTCTCCGACATGGGGGAGTTGGCCGACATGCTGCTCTGACATTTGTCATGCCGGGGACCGGATGATCGTTTCTACCGGCGATCCGGTGCCGACCGCGAAGCTGGATGCATGACGACGAAGACGGGGAACACGAAGGGAAGCGACACCAACAGCCGGAGCGTGCTGCGGAACTTCGCGCCGTTGCTCCTCGACGTGGCGGTGCCCCTCGGGGCGTACTACCTCCTCAAGAACGGCCTCGGGATGAGCACCCTGGTGGCGCTCGGCCTGAGCAGCGTCGTGCCGGCCGTGCGGACCGGGTGGGGTGTGGTGAGGTCCCGTGCGGTCAACGGGCTGGCCGCGCTCATCCTCCTCGTGAACGTCGTCTCGCTGCTGCTCGGTTTCGTGGCCGGTGACCCGCGCCTGATGATCGCCAAGGACAGCGCGGTCAGCAGCACGATCGGGATCGGCATCATCCTCTCCGTGGCGCTCGGCAAGCCGCTGATGACGGCAGGTATGAAGCCCTGGGTGGTGAAGGGGGACGCGGGCCGGGAGGCCGCCTGGGCGCGGCTGCATGCCGGGTCGGCGCGGTTTCGGCGGGCCGAGCGGATGTTCTCGCTGGTGTGGGGGGTCGTACTCCTCGCGGAGTGTGTGGTGCGGGTGGTGGGGGCGTACACCCTGCCGGTGGAGACCATGGTGTGGCTCGGCAATGTGATCATGGTCGGCGCCATGGGGCTGGGCTTCGTGGTCGGTGGCGCGCTGGGCGCCGGTCCGATGGCCGCGATGGTCATCGCGGAGGCGAAGGCGGGGGCGGGGGACGAGGAGCAGGCGCCGTCGCGGACGGGTGCCGGCCGCTCGGGTGCGCCTCTCGGGAACCGTCGCGTGAACGCCGAGCTCGTGACGGCCGAGAGCTGAGAAGAATTCATCTTTGGCTGGATCTACCCACGAGTAAGCCGGGGCCCTACGCTCGCCGCCATGACAGATGTGCTGCGGCGCGGCAGGGCCTCGTTGGCGTTCAGCTTCTTGGTGCAGGGGGTCGCCTTCGCTCTGCTCGTGACGAGGATCCCGGCCATCCAGGGCCGCTACGGGGTCTCCGACGCGCTGCTGCCCGCGTTCCTGGCCGCCGTGCCGGTCCTCGCCGGGGTCGGGAGCGTGACCACCGAGCGGCTGGTGAAGCGGGTACCGCCGAGCCGGCTGCTGCGGTGGTCCCAGCCCGTGGTGCTGCTGGCGCTGCTCGGGGTCGGGGCCGGGGAGCGGATGGTGGAACTCGGGGTCGCACTAGCGGCGTTCGGGCTGGCCGTCGGGGTGCTGGACGCCTCGATGAACATGCTCGGAGTGAGCCTGCAGCGGTCGTACGGGCGCAGCATCATGCTCAGTTTCCACGCGGCCTACAGCCTGGGCGGGATCGTCGGGGCCTCGCTGGCCTGGGTGGGGGCGCACTGGCATCTGGCGTTGTGGGTGTCGTATCTGCCGGTCGTGCTGGTGCTGCTGCCGGCTGTGCTGGTGGGAAGCCGGTGGTACGTCGACGACCGGGGTGCGGCATCTGTGGCGGAGGGCCAGGCCGGGGAGGGCGGGGTGGTCGTCTTCAAGTGGCTGCTGCCGCTGTGTCTGGTGATGACGGTCGCGTACATCGGTGACTCGACGGTCTCCAACTGGAGTGCCAAGTATCTGCAGGACGTGCTGGGAAGCTCGGAGCAGCTGGCGACCGTGCCGTTCAACGTGTACATGATCACGACGCTGCTGGGGCGGGCGATCGGGGACTTCGGGGTGCGGCGGTTCGGGGCGGTCGCGGTGGTGCGGGGCGGTGCGCTCGTGGCGGCGGGCGGCTTCGCGGTGGTGGCCGCCGCGCCCGGTGCGTGGGTCGGGATGCTGGGGTTCACGCTGCTGGGTGTGGGGTTGTGCGTGCTGGTGCCGCAGACGTTCGCGGCGGCCGGGCGGCTGTTCCCGGGGGCTTCGGACGCGGCCGTGGCGCGGCTGAATGTCTTCAACTACGTGGGGTTCCTGGTCGGTTCGCCGTTGGTCGGGGCGCTCGGTGATCTGTGGAGTTACCGTGGGGCCATGCTGGTGCCGATGGTGTTGGTGCTGGTGACGCTGGTGTACGCCCGGTCGTTCGGCCCTCAACCGGACCGATACGGTGGCGGGCATGAGCGGCCGCGCACAGCTGATGTGGGACGAGGCAGTAACGGGCTATGACTTCGGGCCGGGGCATCCGATGGACCCCGTCCGGCTCGCCCTGACCCGGAGACTGGTCGACGCCTTCGGGCTGGACCGTGAGGTGGACGTGGTCGCCGCGAAGGCGGCCGGGGAGTCGACGCTGCGGCTCGTCCACCGGCCGGACTACATCGGGGCGGTGAAGGCGGCGTCTGCGGACCCGGGGGCGGCGGACCAGTCGTACGGGCTGGGGACGATGGACGATCCGGCGTTCGCGGGGATGCACGAGGTGTCGTCGCTGATCGCCGGGCAGTCGGTGGGGGCGGCGGAGGCGGTGTGGCGGGGTGAGGCGCTGCACGCGGTGAACTTCGCGGGCGGGCTGCACCACGCGATGCCGGGCGGTGCGTCCGGGTTCTGCATCTACAACGACGCCTCGCTGGCCATCGCGCGGCTGCTGGAGCTCGGGGCGGAGCGGGTCGCGTACATCGACGTCGACGTGCATCACGGCGACGGGGTCCAGGCGGCGTTCTGGGAGGACCCCCGGGTGCTGACGATCTCGCTCCACGAGCATCCGCGGACGCTGTTCCCGCAGACCGGGTGGCCGGAGGAGACCGGGGCGGACTCCGCGGAGGGTTCGGCGGTGAACGTGGCGCTGCCGGCCGGGACGGGGGACGCGGGGTGGCTGCGGGCGTTCCACGCGGTCGTACCGGAGCTGATCGCCGACTTCCGGCCGCAGGTGCTGGTGACGCAGCACGGGGCGGACACGCACTTCGAGGATCCGCTGGCGCATCTGGCGGTGTCTCTGGACGCGCAGCGGGCCGTGCAGGTGGCCTGTCACGACCTGGCGCACGAGTACGCCGACGGGCGGTGGGTGGCCCTGGGCGGTGGCGGTTACGCGGTGGTGGACGTCGTGCCGCGGTCCTGGACGCACCTGGTCGCGATCGCGGCGGGGCGGCCCGTGGAGCCGGAGGCGATGATCCCGGAGGCCTGGCGGCAGGAAGTCTTCGCGAGGACGCGGCAGTTGGCCCCGGCGCGGATGACGGACGGACGCTGGCCCGTCTCCTGGTCCGGCTGGGACGAGGGTTACGACCCGGCGGACCGGCTGGACCAGGCGGTGCTCGCGGCCCGACGGGCGGTGTTCCCGCTGCGAGGGCTGCTGGCGTGAGGGGGTGAGACCGGGCCCTGGGGCCTCACGTGCGGTCAGCCGCCCCAGTACGGGGGCCGCCCGCACACCTCCCGTGAGACGGGCCCCGCGGTTGGTCGTGCCGCCCACACATCAGCCGTGAGACGGGCCCCGGTGGGTCGTGCGGTGTTCGTTCGACGTGGGGTGGCCGCAGGCTGCAGCGGGCGGCGGGTGCTGGGCCGACCGTGCGGTGTTCGGCGGTTTCCGGGACAGGCCGCGTCGCGGTCACGCACGATCTTCTTGTGCTGACCACCGAAGCCCTCCGTGCGCACCTGGTGGGCGCGCGGCTCGCCGGGACCGTGGCGACCTCGCGGGAGGAGAGCCTGCGCAGCTATCGGCTCTTCGCGGCCCGGGACCCCCGGGTGCTGCTCGGGATCGATCCCGAAGGTGCCTGGAGGCAGCGGGAGTTGATCGAGCTGATGGCGGACCGGTGTGGTGTTTCGGCCGATTACCGTCAGGTTTCCGGCCAGGATGTGATCGATCCGGAGCGTACCCTGGCGGCGCTGGACGCCTTCGCGGAACGCCTCGCGGAGGCCGCCCGGCGGGGTGCTCCCGTGCTTCTCGGCACCGGGCACCCGCACCGGCTGCTCGGTTTCTACGGCGCTCTGGCAGACGCCCTGTCGGCGGCGGGATGTGCCGTCCTCACCCCCGCGCAGGGTCGCCGTGTCGACATAACGACCCGGTTCGGTCTACGTACGTACAACCTCGACTACGTACGAGGAGTCGCGCTCGTGCGGAGCTCCGGCCCCGAACGCCCCGGTTGTGAGCCCGGCGCACATACGCACTCACCTCTCCCGGTTCGTACCGTACTGGCCGCTTGCGCGGAGGCCGGAGGGCCTCTGCCCGAGCTGGTGATCGGGGATCACGGGTGGGTCTGCGGGGCAGGTCAGCTGGGGTTCGAGGCCATCGGGCCGGCCGACACGGACGACCCGGCGCTCTTCGTGGGGGAGGCCGAGGGGTCCGTCTCCGTCGTCGTTCCACTTGATGACGGCGTGCGGTCCGATTACTACCTGCCGCTTACCCGCTACGTACTCAATCGGGCGTGTCTGTCACAGTAGGCCGCCGATGGGTGCACCTCTTCCCCACTCGCATCACTGGCACCTACATTGGGGAGTGAGCACGCAGCGACGAAGAGTCACCGGAAGGGGAAGCCGGTGGCCGTCGAGTGCGGAAGGTTCAGGTGTGTCATGGCTGCAGCTGGCGAGAGGCCTCTGAACGAGGTTCAGTTCCTTACCGTGGCGGAAGTCGCCTCGGTGATGCGAGTGTCGAAGATGACCGTGTACCGGCTGGTGCACAGCGGTCATCTGCCCGCGATCCGTGTGGGGCGGTCCTTCCGCGTCCCGGAGCAAGCGGTTCACGAGTACCTCCGCGAGAGTTACGTGGGGGTGGAAACCGCCTGACGGCAGGGCCGGGGCGATCCCCCACAGGGCACTCGGGGATCCTCCCGGCCTCCTCGATTACGACCTCAGCGCTCGGACGGGTAGGCTGGCCCCTCGTAGGTCGTATGGGCCCATGGCGCCCAAACACCGAGTGATGAGAAGTGAGCGAGGGTAGTCGTGGGCTCTGTTATCAAGAAGCGGCGCAAGCGGATGGCGAAGAAGAAGCACCGCAAGCTGCTCAAGCGCACGCGCGTCCAGCGTCGCAACAAGAAGTAAGTTCGCGACGCGCACGCCGCGAGAGCGTTGCTGTGGCCCCCCACCACCGGTGGGGGGCCACACGCATATGTGCGCCGGGCCCGGCGGCGTGCGGCCCGGCGGCGTGCGGCCCGGCGGCACGCGCCGGCACCCAGCAGGACGTGGGCGGCACGCAGCGGGGCGGCGGCGCGACGGTGCCCCGCTCCTGCGTCCGGCTGGCTTCGGTCACTTCGCGCATCGGGGGGTCATCACAGCGCAACAACAACCCGCTAAGTTGGCCCCACGGGGGAACGCGGCGGGGACGACAGGTTCTGGAAGGAAGGCGCTGATCTTGGGCAAGGTCGTGCTCGTGACCGGAGTGGCCCGCCAGCTGGGGGGCCGGTTCGTCCGGCGGATCCAGCGGGACCCCGACGTCGACCGTGTCGTCGCCGTGGACGCGGTGCCGCCCGAGCACCATCTGGGCGGTGCGGACTTCGTCCAGGCCGACATCCGGCAGCCCGGCATCGCGCGGGTGCTCGCCGAGACGGGCGCCGACACGATCGTCCACCTCGACGTGACGGGCACACCGCTGGGCAGCGGCAACCGGGCCTCCCTGAAGGAGACCAACGTCATCGGCACCATGCAGCTGCTCGGTGCCTGCCAGAAGTCCCCGGCCGTGCAGCGGCTGGTGGTGAAGTCCAGCACGAACGTCTACGGCTCCGCGCCCCGCGACCCGGCCGTGTTCACCGAGACGACCCCGCCCAAGTCCCTGCCCAGCGGCGGCTTCGCGAAGGACACGGTCGAGGTCGAGGGCTACGTCCGCGGCTTCGCGCGCCGCCGGCCCGACGTGGCCGTGTGCGTGCTGCGGTTCGCCAACATCCTGGGCCCGACCGCGGAGACCCCGCTCGCCTCGTACTTCGCGCTGCCCGTCCTGCCGACCGTGTTCGGCTACGACCCCAGGCTGCAGTTCGTGCACGAGGACGACGTGATCGAGGTACTGCGGCTCGGCTCGCACGAACCCCGGCGGGGCACGCTCAACAGCGGCACCTTCAACATCGCCGGCGACGGTGTGCTGCTGCTCTCGCAGTGCTCCCGGCGCCTCGGCCGCCCCACCGTGCCCCTGCTGCTCCCGGCCGTCACCTGGGCGGGCTCGCTGGTGCGTACGCTGGGGATGACGGATTTCTCGCCCGAGCAGATCCGGCTGCTCACGCACGGCCGGGTGGTGGCCACGGGCCAGATGCGCGAGACGCTGGGATTCCAGCCCAAGTACACGACCGCGGAGACGTTCGCGGACTTCGCCCGCAGCCAGGGCCCCGGGCTGCTTCCGCCGGAGGCCCTCGCGGGGGCCGTCGACCGGATCGCCGGCCTGCCCCTCGCGGGCGGCGGACCCTCCCCGACGCAGAGCGCCAACTGAGGAGCGCATCAACGATGGCGGACGCCAAGGTCATTCCGTTCGACGACGACCGGTCCCGGGGGAGCGCCGCGCAGCGTCCCCAGCGGCGCCGGAGCGCCGGGAACCGCCGGCCGGGCGCGGAGTCCGTGCCGGTACGCGAGGTGCAGCCCCTGCCCACCAGGGCTGCTCCGCAGGATGATGTTCCCGTGACTTCCGAGGAACAGCCGCCGGAGCCTTCCCGGGACGGCGGGGGCGGGCTGGAACGGCGGATCGCGGGCGGCCTGTCCTTCCTGCGCCGCCGCCTCACCGGGGACTACGAGGTCGACGACTTCGGCTACGACGAGGAACTCACCGACCAGGTCCTGATGTCGCTGCTGCGACCGCTGTACGAGACGTACTTCCGGGTCGAAGTGAAGGGCATCGAGAACATCCCGGCCGAGGGCGGTGCGCTGATCGTCGCCAACCACTCCGGGACCCTGCCGATGGACGGCCTGATGATGCAGGTCGCCGTGCACGACAACCACCCGGCGGGTCGGCATCTGCGGCTCCTCGCCGCCGACCTGGTGTTCATGTTGCCGGTGGTCAACGAGCTGGCCCGCAAGCTGGGCCACACCCTGGCGTGCGCCGAGGACGCGTCCCGGCTGCTGGAGCAGGGCGAACTGGTCGGGGTGATGCCGGAGGGCTTCAAGGGACTCGGCAAGCCCTTCGCGGACCGATACAAGCTGCAGCGCTTCGGCCGCGGCGGTTTCGTCTCGACGGCGCTGCGCGCGGGGACGCCGATCGTGCCCTGCTCGATCGTCGGGGCGGAGGAGATCTACCCGATGATCGGCAACGCCAAGACGGTCGCGCGGCTGCTGGGCTTCCCGTACTTCCCCATCACACCGACGTTCCCGTGGCTGGGGCCGCTCGGGGCGATTCCGCTGCCGACCAAGTGGACGATCCAGTTCGGGGAGCCGATCCCCACGGACGGCTATCCGCCGGAGGCGGCGGAGGACCCGATGCTGATGTTCAACCTGACCGACCAGGTCAGGGAGCAGATCCAGCACACGCTGTACAAGCTGCTGGTGCAGCGGCGGTCGGTGTTCTTCTGACGCCGGTGTTCGCAGCGGCCGGCCGGCCGCTCGGAGCCGCCGGACGGAGTCCGGCGCAGCTGTCCGAAGCCCGCGGAGCGGTGCGAGGGCAGCAGACGGGAGGGGCCGAGCTGCTGGTGCAGCGGCGGTCGGTGCTCTTCTGACGCAGTGTTCCTCTGAGCCTGTCTGCTGCTGTCCGCGTACGGCTTCGGGGCGCCCCCGTGCTGAAGGGGCGCCCCGAAGCCGTCTGTTAGTCCGCGTCCTCGCCGTCGATGCCCAGGCCCGGCAGGAGACCGGGCAGGAGGGGCGGGAGCGTCACATCCGGCTTGGGGACGGGGGTGTGGCCTTCCGCGGAGGGGGAGGTGCTGGTGGCGTTGTCCTTCGGCGGGTCGAGCAGGCCGCCGGTGCTGCCGCCGAGCAGGCCGTCGCCGTCGTCACCGGAGCCGGCCGAGCGGCTGGGGCTGCCGCTGCTGCCGCTGCCCGTGCCGTGCTCGTCGCTGTGCCTGCCGCCGCTGTCGCCGGGGCGGGTCGAGCGGCCCGTGCTCGACGAGCCGCTGGGAGCCGACTCGGATGCGCCGTGCCGCTTGCCGCCGCCGCGCGTGGCCGGGGGCTCGGGCAGCAGGGAGCGCAGCGGGGCGACGTCCTCCTCTATGGCGTCGAAGACGGACGACACCTCCCTGCTGACGTCCCCGAGCTGGACGGGGAGTCGCTCGCGCAGTTCGCCCCAGGCCTCGCGGTGGGAGCGGGAGAACGCGGACAGGGCCTGGATGGGGCCGAGTGAGTCGGGGTCGCGCTGGTACGCCTCGCTCAGCAGCCGGCGGCCCTCCGACGCGTCGTGCCGCATGCCGGACAGGGCGCGGCGGATCTCGCCGAGGGACTCGTGGTCCAGGGGGCCGCTGCGGCCTCGCTCCATCAGGCGGCGGGCTTCGCTGAGCCGGGTGGAGGCGTGGTCGAGATAGACCCGGCCGCGCTCGTCCGCCCCGTCGGCGAGGCCGAGCTTGACGTCCTCGATGCCGCGCTTGAGGCCGTAGAGCGAGTCACCGGGAAGGGCGTCCGAGCTGGCGGCGGAGACTCCGCCGAAGGCGCTCGCGGCGACCCCGACGCTGAGTCCGCCGGCGGTGAGGCCCTTGGCGAGCCGGGAACGCGGCCGGAACTTCTTCAGTGAGCCCGCGCGGTGCGCCCCGTGGGCCCGGGACCGCTGTTCGGGGACCGCGCTGTCCGTCGCCCCGCCGCCCGCGGTGCCCTCCTGGAGCATGGCCTCGAAGGCGGCCACCAGCTGGGCCCGCTGGACGACCTTGACCTCCGGGTCGAGCTCTGGCTTGGGCAACGCGCCGAGCTCCGAGGCGAGCGCCAGATGGCGGGCCTGTTCGTTCGTCTCCGCGGTGGCCGGGGCCGGTGCCGATCCTTCGGGCTGCTCGGCCGCCGGGCCCTGCTCGGACTGCTCCTCGAGGGCCTGGGCGAAGGCGTTCGCCCGCCGGTGCGCCGATACGTTCGCGATCACTGGCGGCACCTCCTCTCGTCATGACGGTCGACTCCCCAGGGGGTCCTGAGGGTTGCACACCCTGGGCACGACCACACGATCGAGTGACCGGAGCCGGCCAGGGGGTGACCACAGGGAGCCTGCATTCCGCACAACGAGCGGCGTGGCACATGGGTTACGGACTCCGGCTCATCGGATGCCGAAGCCAACGGACTTTCACCGTCCGTGAGTTGGGTGTCGCCGAGCGTGCCGGTCGGTCAGCGGGCGTCTTCCGGCAGCAGCCGGGCGAGGGTGCGGACGGCCCGGTACTGGAGGGTCTTGATGGCGCCCTCGTTCTTGCCCATCACCCGGGCGGTCTCGGCCACGGAGAGGCCTTGGAGGAAGCGGAGCGTCACGCACTCCTGCTGCTGGGGGTTGAGCCGCCGTACGGCGTCGAGCAGGGCGGCGTTGGAGAGGGACTCCAGGACGGAGTCCTCGGGGGAGCGCTCGACCTCGTTGGCGTCGAGCATCTCGCCGGTGGTGACCTCCAGGCGGAACCGGCTGGACTTGAAGTGGTCCGCGACGAGGTTGCGGGCGATGGTCACGAGCCAGGCGCCGAAGTCGCGGCCCTGCCAGGTGAAGGTGCCGATCCTTCTGAGCGCCCGCAGAAAGGTCTCGCTGGTGAGGTCCTCGGCGGTCGCCTTTCCTCCGACCCGGTAGTAGATGTACCGGTAGACGGTGTCGCTGTACTGGTCGTAGAGGCGGCCGAAGGCGTCGGACTCGCCCGCCTGGGCGCGCTCCACGAGGTCCATCATCCGGGCGCTGTCGCTGTCGGCGGCAGGCCGGCGTGCGGTGGCCGCGCCGGAGGGGCGCCCTCGTCTGCCGACCGCGGCGCTGCCGTCGGCCAGTGCGTAGCAAGGGCCTACGGGCGCGGCGGTGGCGAATGCGGGGACGGCGTACGCGGTGGGGACGAAGCCGCGCAACAGGTCTTGGACCGTTGCGCGCAGCGTAGCCAGGCCCGAGGCGTCAACCCCGACGTGTGGGTACACGGGACTCCCAGAGGCAGAGCTTCCATCACGTGCAGTGCGGGACCTTTCACCCGTCGTAGCGACGGAGGGGTACCGGTTTGCGTCTGAGGAGAATAACGCTTCGTGCAGGCGCTGCTACACCGAGTTGCTCAAATCGTCGATTACGTCGCTTCCGTAACCGATTGCCGCCCGATCAAGTGCCGAAGCGTGACCGGATGGTGTTTGGAAAGTTTCGGATTGCGGCTGAGTGCAGGGCAGGTTGTGGCCGTGTGCAGCCAAGAGGACTGGAGAGGAGGTTGTGGGGGTACGCCAGTTGGATTTACGGCGATTGTCAGGCCGCAAACATCCGTGTCCCGGTTTGATCAGCGGTCGCCGGTCGCCGGTCGCCGGTCTGCGGTCCGCCGTCAGCGACGGCGGCGGTGCAAGGCGATGGCGGCCGCCGTCCCGCCCGCGACCGCGCCGACGCCCGCTGCGGCCGGGATGCCGACCTTGGCCGCCTTGCGGCCCGTGCGGTAGTCGCGCAGGCGCCAGTCCAGCTGCCGGGCGTGCTTGCGCAGCTTGCTGTCCGGGTTGATGGCGTAGGGGTGGCCGACCAGGGACAGCATCGGGATGTCGTTGTGCGAGTCGCTGTAGGCGGCGCAGCGGCCGAGGTCCAGGCCCTCGGCGGCGGCCAGGGCGCGGACGGCCTCGGCCTTCGCGGGGCCGTGCAGCGGTTCGCCGACGAGCTTGCCGGTGTAGACGCCGTCGACGGACTCGGCGACCGTGCCGAGGGCGCCGGTCAGGCCGAGGCGGCGGGCGATGACCGTGGCGATCTCGACGGGGGCGGCCGTCACCAGCCACACCTTCTGGCCGGCGTCCAGGTGGGCCTGGGCGAGGGCGCGGGTGCCGGGCCAGATGCGCTCGGCCATGTACTCGTCGTAGATCTCTTCGCCGATCGACTGCAGTTCGGCGACGCGGTGGCCCTGGACGATCGACAGGGCCGAGTCGCGGGCCTCCTGCATGTGCTCGGGGTCCTCGACCCCGGCGAGCCGGAACCACGCCTGTTGCCAGGCGAACTTCGCCAGCTCGCGCGTCTCGAAGAACTTCCGCTTGTACAGGCCCCGCCCGAAGTGGAAGAGGGCCGCGCCCTGCATGACGGTGTTGTCCAGGTCGAAGAAGGCGGCGGCCCGGTCGTCGCCGTGCACCGGGAACTGCGGTTCCTCGGTCGTGCCGGCGACTTCCTGCGTGGACTTGCGGGCTGCCTCCGCCGAGGCCTCGCCTGCCAAAACGCTCCGCGCCGTGGCGGAGCGCCTACGGGGAGTGAGCCATCCTAGAGCGGCCATGGCGTGAGCATAGCCAGTTTGTTCGGGGGTTCCGGAGTCGGAAGGTTGGGGGCGTGTGAACTCTCGGCAAGCATGTCGTCAAAAGACGCCGTGCGGGACGGACGCGGTCGGCGTGTCCGCAGGGGCCTTCTCGGGGTTCCGCTTGTCCGCGGGCGCGCGACAATGGCCGGCATGAGTCCCCTCTTCCGTCGCAGGCCCTCCGGTGACCGGCTCGTCACCCTGATCCGCAAGCCCGGCTGTCATCTGTGTGATGACGCACAGGTCGTTGTGGAGAAGGTGTGCGGTGATCTGGGAGTCCCCTGGGAGCAGAAGGACATCACCGAGGATCGGGAACTGCACGACCAGTACTGGGAGCAGATCCCGGTCGTGCTGGTGGACGGCAGGCAGCACACGTTCTGGCGCGTGAACGAGGACCGCCTGCGCAAGGCGCTGACCGACTGATCCCGCCCGGTGAGCGACTGACCGATCAGTCCAAAGGGTCCGCCAGGTCGCTTAGGATCGATGGTGGCTAGGTCTCGGGGGCGGGATTCACTGAGGAGAGTGTGCGGGTTTGCCCCCAGAAGACAAGGAACGGTGGCGTCCAGGCGCCGGTTCCCTGCGCGTGCGCCGGGGGTGCGTGACCCCGGTCACGTTGGCCGGGCAAATCGGACACCATCTTTGTGCACGCGTTCACAAAGACATAGCCTGCATTCGACGGGGCGGTCATGTAGGGACGTATGACCGCCTACAGCCCCGCTCTACCCGCAGGAGCACCGTGGCAACTGGCCGAACTCACCGACCGGCGACCCGCAGCCGAGGGATTCCCGAGGCCACCGTCGCCCGGCTTCCGCTGTACCTCCGCGCTCTGACCGCACTGTCGGAGCGCTCGGTCCCCACGGTCTCCTCCGAGGAGCTCGCGGCCGCGGCGGGGGTCAACTCCGCGAAGCTGCGCAAGGACTTCTCCTACCTCGGCTCCTACGGGACCCGGGGTGTCGGCTACGACGTCGAGTATCTCGTGTACCAGATCTCCCGCGAACTGGGGCTCACCCAGGACTGGCCGGTTGTGATCGTCGGTATCGGTAACCTCGGCGCCGCCCTCGCCAACTACGGCGGGTTCGCCTCCCGCGGCTTCCGCGTCGCCGCGCTGATCGACGCCGACCCGGCCATGGCAGGAAAGCCCGTCGCGGGCATCCCGGTGCAGCACTCCGACGACCTGGAGAAGATCATCCAGGACAACGGCGTGTCGATCGGTGTCATCGCCACCCCCGCCGGTGCCGCCCAGGCCGTCTGCGACCGGCTCGTGGCCGCCGGTGTCACCTCCATCCTGAACTTCGCGCCGACCGTGCTGTCCGTCCCGGACGGCGTCGACGTGCGCAAGGTCGACCTCTCCATCGAGCTGCAGATCCTCGCCTTCCACGAGCAGCGCAAGGCCGGGGAGGAGGCCGCCTCCTCCGACGGCGGCGTCCCCACCGCCGCCGCGCGCAGCGACTCCGCCGACCAGGGACCCGACGGGGACATGCCCGCCGTGATGCCGGCATGAGCCTCCTCGTCGTCGGACTCAGCCACCGCAGCGCCCCCGTCAGCGTGCTGGAGCGGGCCGCGCTGACCGCGGACGCGCAGGTCAAGCTGCTCCAGGACACGGTCGCCACCGAGCCGGCCTCCGAGGCCGCGGTGCTCGCCACCTGCAACCGCATCGAGCTCTACGCCGACGTGGACAAGTTCCACGCCGGTGTCGCCGAGCTGTCCACACTGCTCGCCCAGCACAGCGGGGTCGGCCTGGAGGAGCTCACTCCCTATCTCTACGTGCACTACGAGGACCGGGCCGTCCACCACCTGTTCTCGGTGGCCTGCGGTCTCGACTCGATGGTCGTCGGCGAGGGGCAGATCCTCGGCCAGATCAAGGACTCCCTGGCCCGGGCGCAGGACCTGCACTCCGCGGGCCGCCTGCTGAACGACCTGTTCCAGCAGGCCCTGCGGGTCGGCAAGCGCGCCCACTCCGAGACCGGCATCGACCGCGCCGGCCAGTCCCTGGTCACCTTCGGCCTGGAACAGCTGGCCCGCGGCGGGGACGTACAGCAGTGGGCCCGGGGCAAGAGGGCCCTGGTCATCGGGGCCGGGTCGATGTCCTCCCTGGCCGCGGCCACGCTCGCGCGGGCCGGGGTCGCCGAGATCGTCGTCGCCAACCGCACCTTCGACCGGGCCGAGCGCCTCGCCGAGATCCTCATGGAGGGCGACGACACGGACGTGGCGGCCCGCGCGGTACCGATGGAGTCGGTGCCGGCCGAGCTGACACGTGCCGACGTCACCGTCTCCTGTACCGGCGCGACGGGCCTGGTCCTGACGGCCGAGTCCGTCGCCGAGGCGATCGCGGGCCGTACGCCCGCGCCGTCGGCCAGGCCCGGCGAGGACGGACCCGGGGCGTCGGGCGGCCGGTCCGCAGCCGCGGCCGGAGCACAGCGCGAGGGCGCGCCGGGCGCCGGCCCCGGCAGCGACGACGGCTGCCCGCTGGACCTCTCCGCGGTACAGGGCACCGCCGGGTTCTCCGTGCTCGGTGAGGCCGCCGTGGCCGGGATGGCCGCCGCCGACCTCGAGCAGCACGCGGCGTGGGTGGACAACGGCTCGGTGGGCGGCGACCGGCGCACCACGGGCGGTACGGCGAGGCCTGGACAGACCGGCACGCTCGACCCGGCCGCGGACACCGACGCCATCGCCGCGCTCGCCGCGACCGTCGCCACCGTCGGGCGGATCCCCGAGCGGCGCAGGCCCGAGCCGGTCGAGGAACCGCAGCGGCCCGAGCCCGTGCTCTTCCTGCTGGACCTCGCGATGCCGCGCGACATCGACGCGGCCGTGCACCGGCTGGCCGGGGTGCGGCTGGTGGACATCGAGTCGCTGGCGGAGGCCTCCGCCGGCGCTCCGATGGCTGCCGATGTGGACCAGGTACGGCGTATCGTCTCCGACGAGGTCGCGGCCTTCGGGGCAGCACTGCGGGCCGCGCACATCACACCGACCGTGGTCGCCCTGCGCACCATGGCCGCCGACGTCGTGGCCGGGGAGATCGCCCGGCTGGACGGGCGGCTGCCCGGACTCGACGACAAGCACCGAGCGGAGATCACCCAGACCGTGCGACGCGTGGTCGACAAACTGCTCCACGCGCCGACCGTGCGGGTCAAGCAACTCGCGGCCGAACCCGGCGGCGCCGGGTACGCGGACGCGCTGCGGACCCTGTTCGACCTCGACCCCGAGACGGTGGCCGCCGTCTCCCGGGCCGAGGACAGCACCACCGAGAAAGACCGAGGGCCGGCATGACTGACAAGGCGCTGAGGCTCGGTACCAGGCGCAGCAGGCTCGCCATGGCCCAGTCCGGGCAGGTGGCGGAAGCCGTGAGCCGGGTGACCGGGCGGCCCGTCGAGCTCGTCGAGATCACCACGTACGGCGATGTCTCGCGTGAGCAGCTCGCCCAGATCGGCGGCACCGGCGTGTTCGTGACCGCCCTGCGCGACGCGCTGCTCAAGGGCGAGGTCGACTTCGCGGTGCACTCCCTGAAGGACCTGCCGACCACGCAGCCCGAGGAACTGGTCGTGGCCGCCGTGCCGGTGCGCGAGGACCCGCGGGACGTGATCGTCGCCCGGGACGACCTGAAGTTCACCGACCTGCCCTCCGGTGCCCGCGTCGGTACGGGTTCGCCGCGCCGCATGGCGCAGCTCAACGCGTACGCCCGCAGCCACGGCCTGGACATAGCGACCGTCCCGATCCGCGGCAACGTCGACACCCGCATCGGGTTCGTGCGCAGCGGGGAGCTCGACGCCGTCGTGCTGGCCGCCGCCGGACTGAACCGGATCGGCCGCGGCGACGAAGCGACCGACTTCCTGTCGGTCGACACGGTTTTGCCCGCCCCCGGCCAGGGGGCCCTGGCGATCGAGTGCACCGCGGGCAACGCGGACCTCATCGCCGCGCTCGGCGAACTCGACGACCCGTTCACGCGGATCGCCGTGACAGCCGAGCGGTCACTGCTCGCCGCCCTGGAAGCCGGTTGCAGTGCCCCCGTGGGCGCGCTGGCCGACCTCCTGGCCGACGGGCAGATTGTCAAGGAAATGCGCCTGCGCGCCGTCGTCGGGACCACCGACGGCACGCGCATGGTGCAGCTGT
The DNA here is from genome assembly GCF_040647715.1 of Streptomyces tibetensis. Taxonomy (GTDB): domain Bacteria; phylum Actinomycetota; class Actinomycetes; order Streptomycetales; family Streptomycetaceae; genus Streptomyces; species Streptomyces tibetensis_A. Next base: position 16,241 of record NZ_JBEZCR010000002.1, read on the forward strand.
CCACCACCGGTCCCGTGCCCGAGACACACGACGGGGCAATGGCGCTCGGTCGCGAACTCGCGGCCGAGATGCTCGCCCAGGGCGCGGCCGGTCTGATGGGGGAGCGAGCACATTGAGCCCCACCACCCTTTCCGCCGGTCCTGAACACGGGCACGTCACCTTCCTGGGTGCCGGACCCGGAGATCCGGGACTGCTTACTCTGCGCGCCGTGGAGGCGCTGGCGAGCGCTGACGTCCTCGTCGCCGAGCACGAGGTGCTCGACGTCGTACGTCAGCACGCCAGGCAGGGCGTCTCCGAGGTGCACACGGATCCCGATCCTTCCCAGGATCCGGCTCCGGGCACAGGAGCGCCCCAGCTGACGGTAGTTGACAGCACGTCAACCACCGCCGCTGTCCCCGCGGTGCGGGATGCCGCACATCTTGTCATGGAGGCCGCGCGGGGCGGCAGGCGGGTCGTGCGTGCGGTGTCCGGGGACCCGGGCCTCGACACGTACGCCGCCGCGGAGATGCTGGCGTGCGCCGCCGCCGGGGTGCCCTTCGAGGTCGTCCCCGGTATCGCGAGCGCCGTCGGTGTGCCCGCGTACGCCGGTGTGCCCCTGCGGGACGCGCAGGGCGCGGACGTGCGGTTCGTGGACGCGCGGACGGCGTCGGACCGGTGCTGGACGGAGGTCGGGGCGTCGGACGGCACGGTCGTCGTCTCCACGACGCTGGACTCCGTCGCCGCGGCCGCCGGCGAGCTCGTCTCCGCCGGACGCAAGCCGGACACCCCGATGACGGTCACCGTCGCCGGTACGACCACCCGGCAGCGCACCTGGACCGCCACACTCGGCACGATCGCCCAGACGCTGAAGCAGGCCAAGGTGCTGCCCTCGCCCGACGGCGGCCGGCCGGTCATAGCCGTGGTCGGTGAGCGTTCCGCCGCCGCCCAGCGCGACCAGCTCGCGTGGTTCGAGTCCAAGCCGCTGTTCGGCTGGAAGGTGCTCGTGCCGCGGACCAAGGAGCAGGCGGCGTCGCTCTCCGACCAGCTGCGGTCGTACGGGGCCGTGCCGCACGAGGTGCCGACGATCGCCGTCGAGCCGCCGCGCACGCCCCAGCAGATGGAGCGCGCGGTCAAGGGCCTGGTGACGGGCCGCTACGAGTGGATCGCCTTCACCTCGGTGAACGCGGTCAAGGCCGTGCGGGAGAAGTTCGAGGAGTACGGGCTCGACGCGCGTGCCTTCGCGGGCATCAAGGTCGCGGCCGTGGGCGAGCAGACGGCGAACGCGCTGATCGCGTTCGGTGTGAAGCCTGACCTGGTGCCCAGCGGCGAGCAGTCGGCCGCCGGTCTGCTGGAGGACTGGCCGCCCTACGACCCGGTCTTCGACCCGATCGACAGAGTGTTCCTGCCGCGTGCCGACATCGCCACGGAGACGCTGGTGGCCGGGCTGATCGAGCTCGGATGGGAGGTCGACGACGTCACGGCCTACCGGACCGTGCGGGCCTCGCCGCCGCCGGCGGAGACCCGTGAGGCGATCAAGGGCGGCGGTTTCGACGCCGTGCTGTTCACGTCGTCCTCCACCGTGCGGAACCTGGTCGGCATCGCCGGCAAGCCGCACAACGTCACGGTGATCGCCTGTATCGGCCCGGCCACGGCGAAGACCGCCGAGGAGCACGGGCTCCGGGTGGACGTCATGGCTCCCGAGCCGTCCGTCCACAAGCTCGCGGAAGCCCTGGCCGACTTCGGCGCGAAGCGCCGCACGGCGGCCGTGGAAGCCGGGGATCCGGTGACGCGGCCGAGCGAGCGGCGGCCGGGGGCGCGGCGGAGGCGTTCGACGACCTGAGCGACACCGGCTGGTGCTCTGGCTCTTGCTCTACTGCCGGCGCTGCGGCTACGCGGGTGTGACCGTGTGGCCGTAGCGCAGCAGGTTGTCCGGGTCGTAGACGGCCTTGTCGTGGCGCAGGCGTGCGTAGACCTCCGGGGCCCAGGCGCGGGCGCGGTCCTGGTCGTCGCCCGGGGTGCCGTGGATGTTGACCATGGTGCGGCCCGTGCCGTACGGGGCCATGGCGGTGTAGAGGCGGCGCGTGGCCTGTTCGACGGCCTCCGCGACCGGTGGGGCCGGCATGATGCCGACCGACTCCATGAAGTAGCGGGCGTCGCGGGAGCAGACCGCGTCCTCGACGGGGGCCGGGCGGGACAGCGCGCCGCCCATGTGCCGCAGTGAGGCGATCAGCAGCGGGTGCTCGACACCGGCGGCGGGGCCGGCCTGCTCCAGGAACGCGTCGACGGCCTCGCCGGGCAGGTCGCGCAGGAGCATGCAGCACTCCCGTGCCGGGAGCGGGTCCTGGGGCTCCATGTGGATGCGGTCCAGGTCCGCGTAGTCCATCTCCCCGACCAGGTCGACGGCCACGGGTGCGACGCCGCGCAGGGGTGCGATCAGGGCCTCTCCTTCGGCCGTGTCGCCCGGCCACGCGATCGCGACCCGGGCCCAGAAGCCGCCGCGCAGGGGCTCGGGAATCTGGGGGATCGGCGGCAGGCGCAGGACGGAGAACATGCTGCACATCTCGTCCGGGACGGTGAGGGTCCAGTCCTTCCAGGCGCGCAGCAGGGCCTCGGTGTGCTCGGCGTGGCAGTACAGGCCGCCGCCGTAGAGGCGGGGCAGGGGCAGCAGTTCGGTGACGAGTGAGGTGACGATGCCTACGTTGCCCTTGCCGCCGCGCAGTGCCCAGAACAGTTCCGGTTCGTGCTGGGGGTCCGCCTCGCGCAGGTGCCCGTCGGGGGTGACGACCTGGAAGGAACGGACCAGGTCGGCGGCGTAGCCGTAGGCCCTGCCGAGGACCGGGAGTCCGCCGCCCAGGGTGTAGCCGACGACGCCCGCGTCCGTGGAGGTGCCGCACAGGCCCGCCAGCCCGTGCGGGGCGGCCGCGGCCGTGACGTGGCTCCACTTGGCGCCCGCCGCGATGGTCGCGGTGCGGGTGGCGGGGTCGACGTGGACGTCCGTCATGCGGGACGTGTTGATCAGCAGGCCGTGCTCGATCGGGAAGTTGGCGCCGTGGCCGGTGGCCTGGACGGCGACGGGGGTGCGGGTGGCGTGGGCCCAGCGCATGGCGGTGACGACGTCGTCGGGGCCGGCGGCGCCTATGGCCACGTCCGGGGTGTGCAGCGAGGCCAGGTTGAAGCCGGTGACCTCGTCGGCGTAGGCGGGTTCGCCGGGGCGTAGTACCGGGCCGTGGATCTCTGAGAGGGCGAACAGGTCGGGGGTGTGGTGGGGGGCGGTCATCGCGTCCTCCGTGGGGGCGTACGGAGGGACGGCGGCGGTGTGGGGGCCGTCGGGGTCCTTGTTGTTTCAGGATGGACCTGGGGAGTCTCGGGCGCATTGCGGGGCGGTGTGCGCGCTCGCCCGGGGCCGACAAGGCGTCGGCATCGGGGGGTTCGGGGCGGGCGTAGCGTAGAGGGCATGACGACGTACGGATCATTTCCCGGTACTCGGCCGCGGCGGTTGCGGACCAACCCCGTGATGCGTCGGATGGTCGCCGAGACCCGACTGCACCCCGCCGATCTCATTCTTCCCGCCTTCGTGCGGGAGGGTGTCGACGAGCCCGTGCCGATCACCGCCATGCCGGGGGTCGTGCAGCACACCCGGGACAGTCTGAAGAAGGCCGCCGCGGAGGCGGTCGCGGCGGGGATCTCCGGGATCATGCTGTTCGGCGTGCCGGAGGAGTCGAAGAAGGACGCGCTCGGGACGCCCGGGACCGACCCGGACGGGATCCTCCAGGTCGCCCTGCGGGACGTGCGGGCCGAGGTCGGCGACGACCTGCTCGTCATGTCCGACCTGTGCCTCGACGAGACCACCGACCACGGGCACTGCGGCGTCCTCGACGAGCAGGGCCGGGTCGACAACGACGCCACCCTGGAGCGGTACGCCGAGATGGCCCAGGTGCAGGCCGACGCCGGCGCCCATGTCGTCGGGCCCAGCGGGATGATGGACGGGCAGATCGGGGTCGTCCGCGACGCCCTCGACCAGATCGGGCGGGAGGACGTCGCGATCCTCGCCTACACCGTCAAGTACGCCTCGGCCTTCTACGGGCCCTTCCGCGAGGCCGTCGGCTCGTCGCTGCAGGGGGACCGCAAGACGTACCAGCAGGATCCCGCGAACGTGCGTGAGTCGCTGCGCGAGCTCGCCCTGGACCTGGAGGAGGGCGCCGACATGGTGATGGTCAAGCCGGCCGGGCCCTACCTCGACATCCTCGCCCGCGTCTCGGACGCCGTGGACGTGCCGGTCGCCGCCTACCAGATCTCCGGCGAGTACTCGATGATCGAGGCCGCCGCCGAGAAGGGCTGGATCGACCGGGACCGGGCGATCATGGAGGCCCTGACCGGCATCCGGCGGGCCGGTGCCCGCAGCATCCTCACCTACTGGGCCACCGAAGTGGCCCAGAAGCTCAAGGAACAGTAGGCCGCGGGCGTCAGCGGTTCTCAGGCGTCTGCCGGTCCCGGGCGTCAGCGGTTCTCAGCCGTCTGCCGGTCCCGGGCGTCAGTAGGACAGCGCGTCGTCCATCTCGGGCAGCCAGTAGGTGACTGCGAGCGTGCTGTCGTAGTACACGCCCTTGGCCGGGAGGGCCGGGATCGCCGAGGGGCCGCCGTCGCTGTTCGGCGTGCGGCCCTGGAAGCCGACCGTGAGCTTGTGACCGGTGGTGCCCCATTCGCCGCTGCCGTCGGCCGCCGACAGCGAGACGCCCGCGTAGCCGGACTCGCCGGGGGCCAGGGTCACCACCGCCTGCGGCTGGGAGTCCTCGATCGGCTGCGGCGCCCACTGCATCTCGTCGAAGCGCAGCATCGGGTAGTAGGTGAGGTCGCACGTCTTCGAGCCGGTGTTCTTCACCGTGAGCAGCATGTGGTTGACGGGGCGGCGGACCGGCCGGGCGGTGACGGTGGTGTTGGAGCCGTTGCAGGAGATGCGGGTCGCGGTGGTGCCCTTCGCCACCTTCACCCCCTTCACGCCCTTAATCCCCTTCACGCCATTAACCCCCTTCACTCCCTTCACAGCCTTCGTGGCCTGCTGGGCCGTCACGGTCGCCGAGGCCGGCTCGGGGTGGGCGGCTCCCTCGTCCTTCGTGCCCGTGCCGTCCTGGCATGCCGTCAGGGCGAGGGCGGCCAGGAGGGCGACGGGAAGGGCGCGGTACTTGCGCATGCTTGCGTTTCCTTTCGGACAAAGGCGGTGGGTAAGCAGGCCCGGGTGGGTCGCGCTGCCGGTGGGCCGGGAGCGGCGTGCTTGGATGACCAGAGCTTGTGCGGTGATCCGTCCCGGCCGCCAGACCAGGCGGGAGATCAGGGACGTTGGAACGCCCGCAATGCTCTGACCAGGGAGAACAGTCATTCCCTGGAACGGGGGAACGGGACACGGGGCATGGAGGAGCAGTGTCGGACGGCACGACCGCGGGGGAATTCGCCGCGCTGTTGGGGGAATTGAAGGAGCGCTCGGGGCTGAGCTACGGGGTGCTCGCCAAACGGCTCCACATGAGTACGTCGACGCTGCACCGGTACTGCAACGGGGATGCCGTGCCGACCGACTACGCGCCGGTGGAGCGGCTCGCCCGGCTGTGCAAGGCGTCGCCCAAGGAGCTGGTCGAGCTGCACCGGCGGTGGATCCTGGCGGACGCCGGGCGGGCACGCAAGGGGAGCGGCGGTACGGGGAGCGGCGGCAAGAGGAGCGATGGTGCAGGGAGTGCCGGTACGGGGAGCGGAGGTACGGGGAGCGGCGCTGCGGAAGTGACCTCCGCTGCGGGGGCCGACGTCCTGGCGCCGGGCGCGGCCGGGTCCGCGGCTGCCGACATATCCGCAGTGGCCGGGTCCGCGGCTGCCGACACACCCGCGGCGGCCGGGCCTGCCAACGCCGGCCTCCCCGCGCCGGAAAACTCCCCGGACGCCGCATCACCCGCACCGGAACAGCTCACGGGCCGGAGCCGTCGGCGTGCTGTCCTCGCCGGGGTCGCCGTAGCCGTGGTCCTCGGCGGGATCGGTCTCGCCGTGGCCGTTCCCTCGGGCCCGGGGGAGGACGAGGGGCGGCGCGGAGCGGCGGTGGCCTCCGGTGGGGCGGGCGCTCCGGAGAGGGAGGACACGGTGGCCTCCGTGTCACCTTCGGCCCCTTCGCCCTCCAAGGGCAGCGAGGACAAGAGCAGGGGCAAGGGCCGGGAGAAGGAGGGGAAGGCGAGTGCGAGTGCCTCCGCGCCTCCCGCCTCGGCGGCCGCCACGGGCGGGGCCGGCCGCCCGGGCCGTGACGCCGCCCCTGCTGCCGCTCCTCTCACCGTGACCACGGAGCCGCACGCCTGGGAGAGCCCCTGCTCCCAGCGCTACCTGGTGAACCTGCCGCCCGGGCAGGTGAAGCCGCCGCCGTCGGAACCGGGCGCGCCCGGGTGGGTGGCGGCGATGGGGGCCGTGCCGTCGGGGGAGCAGTTCCTGAAGCTGACGGTGCAGGGGACGGGCAAGGAGACCGTGGTCGTCAAGGGGCTGACGGTCCGGATGGCCGGCAAGCGTGCGCCGCTCGCGTGGAACGACTACGCCATGGGGTATCCGGGCGTCGGTTGCGGCGGTGGCGTGCCGACCCGGTTCTTCACGGTCGCCCTCGACGCCATGCGTCCCGGGGTCGTGCCCGGCGCGGGGCACGCGGACTTCCCCTTCAAGGTGAGCGAGAGCGACCCCGAGATGTACTACATCCGGGCCGACGCCTCCGCGTACGACGTCAGCTGGTACCTGGAGCTGAGCTGGTCCAGCGGGGGCCGGACGGGCACGCTGACCGTGGACGACCACGGCCGGCCCTTCCGCACGAGCGGCAACAACGGGCGCCCGGCCTACGAGTTCCCGCTGGGCGGCGAGAAGTGGGTCGAGGAGGGGACCACGCAGTAGCCACGCGGGGGTGGCTCAGTGGAACTCGTGGACCAGCTCGATCGTCCCGACGATGTGGGCGTTGAACTCGTCGAGTTCCTCGGCCGGGACCCACAGCTCCAGGATGGTGCGGCCGCCGGCCTGCTGGACCGGGTAGCGGGTGAGGAACTCGGTGTCGACCTCGAAGCGGGTGACGAAGCCGGCGCCGTCGTGCTTGACGTTCCAGTCGCGGGCGATCTTGATGGCGTAGTCCTCGTCGAGGACCGGGTAGAAGATCGGCTGCTCGGGGAGCCGGGGCGGCCAGGCGCGCCAGTCGAGGTCGCGGACCAGGTCCAGTTCCACGGGGCCGGTGGGGCGCCAGAGGGTCGTCGTCGCTCGGCTGTCGTTCTGCACGGGCACCATCACATCAGTTGAACCGTTAGGTTGTTGACCGTCGTAGTGGTTTTTGATTGAACTACACACGCTTCAGGGAGACGTCCATGTCCGGTGACGCCCTCAGTCAGGATCCCGCCGAGCTGCAGAGGAGGATCGACAGCAGCAAGGCGCACCCGGCCCGGGTCTACGACGTCTTCCTCGGCGGCAAGGACCACTACCCCGCCGACCGGGACGCGGCGGCCGCCGCGCTGGCCGCCAACCCGCGCGGATACCTCGACGTCCGGCACAACCGCGACTTCCTCCGGCGCGCGGTGACCACGCTCGTGGAGCAGGACGGCATCCGGCAGTTCCTCGACATCGGGACCGGGCTGCCCACCGCCGAGAACGTGCACCAGATCGCGCAGCGCATCACCCCCGAGTCGCGGGTCGTGTACGTCGACAACGACCCCGTGGTGCTCGCGCACGCACGCGCCCTGCTGACCAGTGGCCCCGAGGGGCGTACGGACTACATCGACGCCGACCTCCGCGACCCGGCCCGCATCCTCGAACAGGCCGCCAAGACCCTCGACTTCGACCAGCCGATCGCGCTCTGCCTGGTCGCAGTCCTGCACTTCGTCGCCGACGAGGAGGCCTACCCGCTGGTCAGCGGCCTGCTCGACGAACTGCCCGTCGGCAGCCGTCTGGTGCTGAGCCACCTCACCGAGGACCTCAACCCCGAGAACATCCGCGCGGTCCAACGGACCTACACCGAACGCGGCTTCACCTTCGTGCTGCGCTCCCGGGCCGACGTCGAGCGGTTCTTCACCGAGAACCGGCTGGAGATCGCCGAGCCGGGAGTCGTCCCCGCGCACCGCTGGCGACCCGACCACGCCGCTCCCGTCCCCGAGCAGCCGGAGCAGTCCTTCCTCGCCGGGCTGGAGGAGATCGAGAAGGTGCGCTACCGCGACATCAACGACGTCACGGACGCGGACATCAACGTGTACGCGGCGATCGGCGCGAAGGGGTGAGCCGTGGGTTCCGGGGGCCGCGTCCGTGCGCACCCGGCGTCCGGATCCCGGAAAGCTGCTTGTAGGCGGCACGTACTTGCCTAGGCTGCGGGGCACCAGGCGTCACCGCAGCCGAAGGAGCCCTGTCATGACCGTCGCCGAGCCCCTGCACACCCACTCTCCCGTGCCGCCCCTGGCCGCGCGGGCGCGGGCCGTCGGCGGCTCTCCCGTACGGGACATCCTCGCCGTCACCGCCCGCCCCGAGGTGATCAACTTCGCCGGCGGGCTCCCGGCGCCGGAGCTGTTCGACGCCCGGGGCATCGCCGCCGCGTACGAGGCCGTGCTCGCCGAGGCGCCCGGGCGGGCGCTGCAGTACTCCACCACCGAGGGCGAACCCGCGCTGCGGGACGCGCTCGCCGCCCGCACCACCGCGCGCGGTCTGCCGACCGGCCCCGCCGACCTGCTCGTCACCACCGGCTCCCAGCAGGCCCTTTCGCTCCTGGCCACCGCCCTCCTCGAACCGGGCGACACCGTCCTGGTCGAGAACCCCTGCTATCTGGCGGCACTTCAGGCCTTCGGCTTCGCCGGGGCGCGGATCGTGGCCGTGCCCGGCGACGAACACGGTGTCGACCCCGGGGCACTGGAGGAACTCGTCGTGCGGGAGCGGCCCAAGCTGCTCTACACCGTGCCCACCTTCCAGAACCCCACCGGCCGGACCCTGCCCGCCGAACGCCGCGCCGCCGTGGCCGCGATCGCCGCCCGGCGCGGCCTGTGGATCGTCGAGGACGACCCCTACGGCGAACTGCGCTACGACGGTGAGCGCGTGCCGTGGATCGCCGCCCACCCGGGCGCCGAGGACCGGACCGTGCTGCTCGGCAGCTTCTCCAAGGTCATGGCGCCCGGGCTGCGGCTGGGCTGGCTGCGGGCGCCCGGGGAGCTGAGGCGGGCCTGTGCCGTCGTCAAGCAGGCCGCCGACCTGCACACCCCGACCGTCAACCAGCTCGCAGCGGCCCGCTACCTCGCCGACAACGACCTCGACGCCCACGTCGCCCGTGTCGCAGGCGTGTACCGCGAACGCCGTGACGCGATGCTCTGCGGGCTGGCCGGCGCACTGCCCGACGGGTCGGTCTGGAACCGGCCCGAGGGCGGCATGTTCCTCTGGGCGCGCCTGCCGGAGCCGTACGACACGACGGCACTGCTGCCGCAGGTGGTCCGCCAGAACGTGGCCTACGTCCCCGGCGCACCCTTCTACGCCGGCGAACCCGACCGGACGACCCTGCGGCTGTGCTTCGTGACGCAGACACCCGAGGAGATCGCCGAGGGGCTGCGCCGGCTGGGGGAGGGGCTCAGTCCCACCAGAAGTGCCACGTCCGCTGGTTGAGGACCTGGTGGTCGGCATAGGCCCGGAGGGTCGGGTCCGCGCACTGGAGGACGTTGTCGGGGCAGAACGCGAAGTGCTCGGCGGCGACGGCCTGCGCGGCGGCCGGGGTGGTGGGAGGGCTCGCCACGGACACCAGCAGGTGATCGAAGCCCAGTGCCACGACGCGTATACCGAAGCGGTCCTCCCAGGAGCGGAGCACCGCGCTGAGCCGGGCCGTGTCGCCCTCGTGGTTCACCGGGCCCGTCCAGCCGATCGCCGTCGGGAGGTCCGCGCTGCGCCGGGCCGGGACCAGGGCCAGGCGGGGCTCCTTGAACGGGCTGCCGTCGCCGAGCACGGCGTCCGCGACCTCGGCGGCCAGGGCGTCCGGGTCCCGGTCCTGGTCGAGAGACCCGGCAGGTCCGGGCCAGGCCTCGCCCTGCGCGGCGCACTCCTCCCAGTACTCGGCGAGGACCTCCTGCGCGTCGTGGTCCCCCGGGTAGGACACCTCGCCGGGCATCAACTCCCAGCGGGCCGGGCCGCCATGGCCGTCGCCCGTCTCCAGCACCAGGGGCAGCAGTCCCGCCCGGCGGGCCGGCTCCAGTGCCGCCCAGCCGCCCGTCAGGGCCCGTCCGTCCGCGCACCACAGCAGTGGCTCGTGCCAGGGGCCCTGGTCGGTGGTGTCGAGGAGCGTCCCGGCGGGGAGCCGAAGGCCGAGCGAGCCGCCGCTCGGGTCCGCCGCCAGCGCCGGCAGGGGATTGGGAAGAGTCGCCATGGTGGTGACTGTAGAGCCGGCCACTGACATCCCGACCGGCCCCGCCACCGTCATGGCGGACGGAACCTGACCTGTGGGCCGCCCACCGTCCGGGGCGGCCCTCGCCCTTCGGTGCGAAGGCGGTGCCGTAACGCCCGAGGGCGGCACTCCACACGGGAGTGCCGCCCTCGGGACCGTCGGCCGGGGCCCGGGCTCAGAGGCGCTCGGGTGTGCGGATGCCCAGCAGGTCCATGCCCTGGTGGAGCGTACGGGCCGTGAGGTCGCAGAGGAACAGGCGGTTCTCGATCTGCTCGGGCGTCTCGGCCTTGAGGACCGGGCACTTGTCGTAGAACGCCGTGTACAGCGACGCCAGCTGGTAGAGGTACGCCGCCAGCTTGTGCGGGGCGTACTCCGCGGCGGCTTCGAAGACCGTGTCGCCGAACGTGTCCAGGTGCAGACCGAGCGCCCGCTCCGCCGGGGCGAGTTCGAGTTCCGGGCGCGCGACCGGCTTCGTCTCGCCGGCCTTGCGCAGGATGGACTGGATCCGGGCGTACGCGTACTGGAGGTAGACGGACGTGTCGCCGTTCAGAGACACCATCTGGTCCAGGTCGAACTTGTAGTCCCGGTTCGGCGAGGTCGACAGGTCCGCGTACTTCACGGCACCGATGCCGACCTGCGCGGCCCGCTCCTGGATCTCGTCCTCGGTGAGGTCCTGCGCCTTCTCCCGTACGACCTCGGCGGCCCGCTGCACCGCCTCGTCCAGCAGATCCTCCAGCCGTACCGTCTCGCCCTCACGCGTCTTGAACGGCTTGCCGTCCGCGCCGAGCACCGTGCCGTAGCCCATGTTGTGCGCGGTGACGTGCTCGCCCAGCCAGCCGGCCCGGCGCGCCGTCTCGAAGACCATCTTGAAGTGGAGCGACTGCCGTACGTCCACGACGTACAGCAACGTCGTCGCCCGCAGGTCGAAGACGCGGTTGCGGATCGCCGTCAGGTCGGAGGCCGCGTAGCCGAAGCCGCCGTCCGCCTTCTGCACGATCAGCGGGACCGGCTGGTCGTCCTTGCCGCGGATCTCGTCGAAGAACACCACGAGCGCGCCCTCGGAGCGCACCGCGACACCCATCTCCTCCAGGAGGCGGGCGGTCTCGGGCATGCCCTCGTTGTAGGCGGACTCGCCGACGATCTCCTCGTCGCGGATCTCCATGTCGAGCTTTTCGAAGACGGAGTAGAAGTAGACCTTCGACTCGTCCACGAACTGCTGCCACAGCTCGAGCGTCTCCTTGTCACCGGACTGCAGGGCGACGACCCGCTTACGGGCCCGCTCCTTGAACTCCTCGTCCGCGTCGAAGAGCGCACGCGACGCCTTGTACACCCGGTTCAGGTTGCTCATCGCCTGCTCGCCGTCGACGTCGGCCGCGGGGGCCAGCTCGCCGGGGTGCTCGAACAGGTACTGGATGAGCATGCCGAACTGGGTGCCCCAGTCGCCGATGTGGTGCCGGCCGATCGTCTTCTCGCCCGTGAAGTCGAGCATGCCGCGCAGCGCGTCGCCGATGACCGCCGACCGCAGGTGACCGACGTGCATCTCCTTCGCCACGTTCGGCTGGGCGTAGTCGACGACCGTGATGCCCGCGTTCTCCTTCAGCGGCACGCCGAGACGCTCGCCGTCCGCGTGCCGCGCGGCGAGGTTCTCGGTGATCGCCCGGTCGGTGATCGTGATGTTGAGGAAGCCGGGGCCGGAGACCTCGACGTCCTTGATCAGCTCACCCGACTCGACCCGGGAGACGACCTGCGTGGCCAGCTCGCGCGGGTTGGCCTTCTCCTTCTTGGCGAGGGCCAGGATCCCGTTGGCCTGGTAGTCGGCCCGGTCGCTTCGTCGCAGCAGCGGGTCCGCGGAGCCGGCCTGCGGCAGAGCCGCCGACAGGGCCGCCGCGAGGCGCTGGTGGACGGAGTCGCTGAGGGACGTGACCGAGGCCATAGGTAAGGGTGCCGTTCTCCTCGAGGGAATCGATAGACCCGCCCAGTATCCCATGTGGGTAAAGCCGTTTTTCCGGGCGCGAGGTGGTCTGGGACAATGATGCGGTCAGCCGTGCGACCGTACCGGCTGCCCGATGCAGAAAGAAGGACGTGCCGATCGTGGCTCAGAGCACCGAGACCACCGACTGGGTCTCCCGTTTCGCGGATGAGGTCATCGAGGAGTCGGAGCGCCGGGCCCCGGGCAAACCCGTCGTCGTCGCGTCCGGGCTCTCGCCGTCGGGCCCCATCCACCTCGGCAACCTGCGCGAGGTCATGACCCCGCACCTCGTCGCCGACGAGATCCGCCGCCGCGGCCACCAGGTGCGGCACCTCATCTCCTGGGACGACTACGACCGCTACCGCAAGGTGCCCAAGGGCATCGCCGGGGTCGACGAGAAGGCCTGGCAGGAGCACATCGGCAAGCCGCTGACGTCCGTCCCGGCCCCGAAGGGCTCCTCGTACCCGAACTGGGCCGAGCACTTCAAGGCCGCGATGATCGAGTCGCTGGCCGAGCTGGGCGTGGAGTTCGACGGCATCAGCCAGACCGAGCAGTACACCTCCGGCGTGTACCGCGAGCAGATCCTGCACGCCATCAAGCACCGCGGCGACATCGACGCGATCCTCGACCAGTACCGCACCAAGAAGGCCCCGGCGAAGAAGCAGCAGGGGCAGAAGCCGGTCGACGAGGCCGAGCTGGAGGCCGCCGAGGGCTCCGGCGCGGCCGGTGAGGACGACGGCAGCTCCACCGCCGCCGGGTACTTCCCGTACAAGCCGTACTGCGGCAACTGCGAGAAGGACCTCACCACCGTCACCTCCTACGACGACGACTCCACCGAGCTGACCTACGCCTGCACCGCGTGCGGCTTCTCGGAGACGGTCCGGCTGAACGAGTTCAACCGCGGCAAGCTGGTCTGGAAGGTCGACTGGCCGATGCGCTGGGCCTACGAGGGCGTCGTGTTCGAGCCGAGCGGCGTCGACCACTCGTCCCCCGGGTCGTCGTTCCAGGTCGGCGGGCAGATCGTCGGCATCTTCGGCGGAAAGCAGCCGATCGGACCGATGTACGCCTTCGTGGGCATCAGCGGCATGGCCAAGATGTCGTCCTCGCGCGGTGGCGTGCCCACCCCGGAGGACGCCCTGAAGATCATGGAACCGCAGCTGCTGCGCTGGCTGTACGCGCGCCGCAGGCCCAACCAGTCCTTCAAGGTCGCCTTCGACCAGGAGATCCAGCGGCTCTACGACGAGTGGGACCGCCTGGACGCCAAGGTCGCCGACGGCAGCGCCCTGCCGGCCGACGTCGCCGCGCACTCCCGCGCGGTGCGCACGGCCGCCGGTGAGCTGCCCCGGACGTCCCGGCCGCTGCCGTACCGGACGCTGGCGTCCGTCGCGGACATCACCGCCGGACACGAGGACCAGGCGCTGCGCATCCTCAGCGAGCTCGACCCCGAGCAGCCGCTGACCTCGCTCGACGAGGCGCGCCCGCGCTACGACAAGGCCGAGGCCTGGATCAACACCCACGTCCCCGCCGACCAGCGGACCATCGTGCGGGACGAGCCGGACGCCGAGCTGCTGAAGTCGCTCGACGAGCAGGGCCGCGAGTCGCTGCGGCTGCTGCTCGACGGACTGGCCGATCACTGGTCGCTCGACGGGCTGACGCACCTGGTGTACGGCGTGCCCAAGGTGCAGGCCGGGTTCTCCGCCGACGCCACGCCCAAGGAGCTGCCGCCGGAGATCAAGACTGCCCAGCGGTCGTTCTTCGCGCTGCTGTACCACCTGCTGGTGGGCCGGGACACCGGACCGCGACTGCCCACGCTGCTGCTGGCCGTCGGGCAGGACCGGGTGCGGGCGCTGCTCGGTCAGTAGCCGCCGTGTAATCGGTAGCCGCCGTGTAAGAGGAGGGGCCCTGGTTGTCAGGGCCCCTTCGTCATGCGATGTGCTCTTCCGCCAGCTCTGCGTTGAGGCGGTTGGAGAACCGATTCACCATGCGCTTGGACTCGGCCTCCTCCAGGGCGACGCCGTACGTCGCCTCGACGTCGGCGATGAAGCCGCGCGGGGTGGGCGCTCCGTTTCCGCTCTTTATCGACTCACGGAACACCTGGTAGTACGCCTCCTCGTCCGGCTCCGTGGGAGGTGTGCCGCCGCCGTCACCCAGCTCACGCGTGCGGTTCGGGCCCACCGGGATCGGGAAACTGCCGGTGTCCTCCGGGGAGAAGCCCTCCTGCGGCCGGTCCGGGTACTGCTCGGACTGCGAGGGCTCGGCGATCCACTGGGCGTACTGGTCAGGGTCGTAGGCCGGGTCGTAGCCGCCCTGGTACTCGACCTCGCGCGGGGTGTTGAACCAGGGGCTCTCGTCCGGTTCGGGTGTGGGGTCAGGCTGCTCGGCGCTGTGGTTGCTCTCGAGCTGCGGTCGCTGCTCGCTGGGAGGTGCTGTCGTTGCGCCCAACTGTGCCGCCCCAGCGGCACGACTGCCCGCAGCCACGCCTGTGTCCGACTCCGGCCCCGGAGGGATCAGCGCCGGCTCTATCCCCGCCGCCGCGAGGCCGGACGGAGCCGTCTCCGCCAACGGCACCCCGTACTTCGCCAGCCGCAGCGGCATCAGCGACTCCACCGGCGCCTTCCTGCGCCAGGCCCGCCCGAACCGCGACCGCAGCCGCGCCTGGTAGACCAGCCGCTCCTGCTCCAGCTTGATGACCTGCTCGTAGGAGCGGAGCTCCCAGAGCTTCATGCGGCGCCACAGCAGGAACGTGGGGACCGGGGAGAGGAGCCAGCGGGTGAGACGGACGCCCTCCATGTGCTTGTCGGCCGTGATGTCGGCGATCCGGCCGATCGCGTGCCGGGCCGCCTCGACCGCGACCACGAACAGCACCGGGATCACCGCGTGCATGCCCACACCGAGCGGATCCGGCCACGCGGCCGCGCCGTTGAAGGCGATCGTCGCCGCCGTCAGCAGCCAGGCCGTCTGACGCAGGAGGGGGAACGGGATCCTGATCCAGGTGAGGAGCAGATCCAGGGCCAGCAGGACGCAGATGCCCGCGTCGATGCCGATCGGGAAGACGTAGGAGAAGTTCCCGAAGCCCTTCTTGATGGCCAACTCGCGGACCGCCGCGTACGAACCGGCGAAGCCGATACCGGCGATGATCACGGCACCGGCCACGACCACGCCGATGAGAACGCGGTGCATCCGAGTCAGCTGCAGTGGCGCGGCCACCCGTACTCCCCTCCCCTTGCGTGTTGTTGCGCGCAACAGGGTGGCACATGTGTGCGGGGAACGGGTGGCCGGTTCCTGTCGGAACTGCTCAGCTCTTCGACGCGGGCTTCTCCGACGGCGAGGCCGAGGCGCCCTTCGAGGACTCGTCCGAGGCCTCCTTGGACGCCGACTTCGAAGGCGACTTCGACGGCTTCGACGACTCGGACGCGCCCGCGGACGGGGCACCGTCCGCCGCGCCGCCGCCCTTGCC
Source organism: Streptomyces tibetensis (assembly GCF_040647715.1). Taxonomy (GTDB): domain Bacteria; phylum Actinomycetota; class Actinomycetes; order Streptomycetales; family Streptomycetaceae; genus Streptomyces; species Streptomyces tibetensis_A. The sequence goes on from NZ_JBEZCR010000002.1 coordinate 32,036, forward strand.
GTTCGCCGTCGACACCGCGTCCACGGCTTCCTTGACGGCCTTCTTCGCGTCCTTCAGCAGGTCGCCCTCGTCGGGCGTCTTGTCACCGGCCAGACCGGCGCCGTTGTAGTCGAGGGTGACCACGACGTTCTCCACGCGCGCCACGATCGTCTGCTGCTTGAAGGTGCCTTCCTTCTTCTTCAGGTCGTAGTGCACGGCCGTCGCCTGGTCGCCCGTGCCGGCCACCGACTCCGACTTGACGCCCTTCGCGTCCTCGGCGGCCTGGGCCTCCTGGACCTGCTTCTCGTAGTACGCCTGGGCCTGCTTGTCGGCCGGGCCGCGGTTGACGTCCGACTCGAAGCGCAGCATCGACACGTTCAGCCAGCGGAACTGCGAGCCCTTCACGCCGTTGTTGTCGAGGCTGTCCCAGGAGCAGCCGGCACGCGTCGAGATGTCGTCCGACTTGCCCTCCTTGCCGGACTTGCTCTTCGGCACGAGGTCCTTCAGCGTCTTCTTCGAGAGCGCCTTGCAGGGCTCCGGAAGCTTGTCGTACGCCGCCGCCTGCACCGTCGGTGACGGGCTCGAGGACGCCGACGCCGCTGCCTCGGCGGCCTTGTCCGTGCTGTCGCCGGAGCCGGAGTCCGAGGAGCAGCCGGCGGCGACCAGCATCACGGGGACGGCGGCCGCGCAGACAAGGACGCGGTTGAGGCGCTTCGCTCGCTGGTCTCGCTCTACTCGTCGCTGCATGGTTCCTTCACTCATGACGCTCGTGGTTCCCTGCGGTCGGAACGGGTCCGAGTGGTCACGGTACGCGGTGAGGCAGCGATGTGTTCTTCCTTCGTGTGCCTCGCGGGTGAGGGTGAAGGGGCCGTGAAGGGGCCTCAGTCGCTCAGCGAATCCGCCAGCTGGGAGGCCAGTTTCTGCGCCCTGTCCTGCATTTCCTTGCTGTCCGGGACGACACCGACACTCGCCGGCTGCTCCGCGTACTCGATGGTCACGATGACGTTGGACGTGCGGAACGCCACAGTCACGGTCCGCTGCTTGGCCGTCGAACCGGAGCTGCTCAGCCCGTCGTCGAGGAAGGCCTCGTCGCCGAGGTCCTCCAGCACCCGGGGCTGCAGATCGGTCGGGGTCGCGGAAGGCTGCACCGAGGGCGACGAGGAGCCGGAGGGGGCCGGTGAGCCGCTCGGCGACGCGGCCGCACCCCCCGCCGGAGTGCTGCCGGAAGCCGCCGTCTCCGTGGTGGTCGGCTCGGGCAGGTGGGCCGAGGCCTCCCGCTCCGCGAAGAGCTGCTCGGCCTGGCTGTCGTCGCTGACGGCGTTGTCGTAGGAGACGACCCGCTCGAAGTCGATCAGCAGATGGTCGGTGGCCGTCGGGGAGTCCACCTTCCAGCGGCAGCCGACCTTGCGGTCGGTGTCGAACGTGCTCGTCGGCTCGCCCTCGTAGGCCTTGTCGCGCTGCTCCTCGTCGCTGATCTGCCGGATGCCGGGGAGGAGTTCGTCGAGCGTGCTCTCGCTGACCTCGGCGCAGGGCTCGGGCAGGGTGCGATAGCGGCCGGGCTCGGCGGCGGGAGAAGCCGTGCCGGTGTCGCCGGGGTTGGAGTCGTCCGTCGGGCCGCCGTCGGACGAGCCGCCGGTGCAGCCGGCCAGTACCGCCGCGAGGAGCGCGGCGATCCCGGGTACCCACGCCTTCCGTTGCACGTGGTGGCTCCTCTCGACACGGATATTGGCTTGCCGCCGTACAGCGGGCGATGGACACAATGTGTATCGCACGCACTGCCGTGGACGCCGGTCCGATTTCCTTTTCGTCGACCTTGGCTCCGGTATTTGCTGTTGAGGACTTCTGTTCGTTTACGGGGGATTGAGGGCGTTATGTCGTACGTAGAGATACCGGGTGCGAAGGTACCGATCCGGATGTGGACCGACCCGGCCTCGGTCGAGGAGGGCGCGCTCCAGCAGCTGCGGAACGTCGCCACGCTGCCGTGGATCAAGGGCCTGGCCGTCATGCCCGACGTGCACTACGGCAAGGGCGCGACGGTCGGTTCGGTCATCGCCATGCGGGGTGCGGTGTGCCCGGCGGCGGTGGGGGTGGACATCGGCTGCGGAATGTCGGCGGTGAAGACGTCCCTGACCGCCAATGATCTGCCGGGCGATCTGTCGCGGCTGCGGTCGAAGATCGAGCAGGCCATTCCGGTGGGCCGGGGGATGCATGACGACCCGGTGGATCCGGGGCGCTTCCACGGCATGGCCACGGGCGGCTGGGACGACTTCTGGGGTCGGTTCGACGGGGTGGCGGAAGCGGTCAAGTTCCGTCACGAGCGGGCCGGTAAGCAGATGGGTACGCTCGGATCCGGCAACCACTTCGTCGAAGTTTGCACGGATACGACCGGTTCTGTCTGGCTGATGCTGCATTCCGGTTCCCGGAACATCGGCAAGGAACTCGCCGAGCATCACATCGGTGTGGCCCAGAAGCTCCCGCACAACCAGGGTCTGATCGACCGCGATCTCGCGGTGTTCGTGGCGGACACCCCGCAGATGGCCGCGTACCGCAACGACCTGTTCTGGGCGCAGGAGTACGCGAAGTACAACCGCTCGATCATGATGGCGCTCCTGAAGGACGTGATCCGCAAGGAGTTCAAGAAGGCCAAGCCCACCTTCGAGCCGGAGATCAGCGCGCACCACAACTACGTGGCCGAGGAGCGCTACGACGGGATGGACCTGCTCGTGACCCGCAAGGGCGCGATCCGGGCCGGCTCCGGCGAGTACGGGATCATCCCCGGCTCCATGGGCACGGGTTCGTACATCGTGAAGGGCCTCGGCAACGCCAAGTCCTTCAACTCGGCCTCGCACGGCGCGGGCCGGCGCATGAGCCGCAACGCGGCCAAGCGCCGGTTCTCCACGAAGGACCTGGAGCAGCAGACCCAGGGTGTGGAGTGCCGCAAGGACTCCGGTGTCGTGGACGAGATCCCGGCCGCCTACAAGCCGATCGAGCAGGTCATCGACCAGCAGCGGGACCTGGTCGAGGTCGTCGCGAAGCTCAAGCAGGTCGTCTGCGTGAAGGGCTGACCGGCGGGCCCTGCGCCTTCCGGTGCACCGGGCGGCTCCACGCCTCCCGGTGCACTTTCCGGCTCTACGCCTCCCGGTGCACCTTCGTGTTCGACGCCTGGGCGCGGGGGCGCAGGACCAGGAGGTCGACGTTGACGTGGGCGGGGCGGGTGACCGCCCAGGTGATCGTGTCGGCGACGTCGTCGGCGGTGAGGGGTTCGGCGACGCCCTCGTAGACCTTCGCCGCCTTTTCCTCGTCGCCGCCGAAGCGGGTCAGGGCGAACTCGTCCGTCTTGACCATGCCGGGGGCGATCTCGATGACGCGGACCGGCTGTCCGACGATCTCCAGGCGCAGGGTCTCGGCGAGCACGTGGGCGCCGTGCTTGGCGGCGACGTAGCCTCCGCCGCCCTCGTAGGTGCCGTGGCCCGCGGTGGACGAGACGACCACGACCGTGCCGTCGCCGCTCGCGATCAGCTTGGGCAGGAGGGCCTGGGTGAGGTTGAGGGTGCCGAGGACGTTCGTCTCGTACATCCGGCGCCAGTCGTCCGGGTCGCCGGTGGCGACCGGGTCGGCGCCGAGCGCGCCGCCCGCGTTGTTGACCAGCACGCCGATCGTCCTGAACGCCGTGGCGAACTCGTCGACCGCCGCGCGGTCCGTGACGTCGAGGGCGTACGCCGTGGCCTGGTGGCCCGCCGCGTTGATCTCCTCGGCCAGGGCCTCGATGCGGTCCTTGCGGCGCGCGGTGAGGACGACGCGGTAGCCCGCCGCGGCGAGTTGCCGGGCCGTGGCGGCTCCGATTCCGCTGCTCGCACCCGTGACGACGGCGATGCGGGAGGCTGCGGACGGGGCGGCGGTGGCCATGGGAGCTCCTCGGGTGGGTGGGCCGGCGGGCGTCTGCGCCGGGGCGTGCGGCCAGGATAGAAGGGCCCCGCGGTGGGACAATGGGGCTGGGTGGTCCCCTGTTCTCCCGGAGGTGGATCATGGGTGAGGCGCGTGAGGTCATGGACCGGCTCACGGACGCGGTCACCGCACACACCGATCTGAAGGTCGTGGCCGAGCTCTACGCCGAGGACGCGGTGGCCTTCACTCCCGACGAGGGCGAGCTGCGCGGACGCGACGCGATCGTCGCGTACTGGCGGACGATGACCGAGGCCGTCCCCGGGGCGACGTTCGAGGCGCTGCACTCCTACGAGGCCGGTGACACGGCGATCGACGAGGGGGTCTACCGCGGGCGGAACACCGGGCCCTTGGAGCTGCCCAACGGGGAGACGCTGCCGCCGACGCAGAAGGAGGTCCGGATCCGCGGGGTGGACATCGCCACCGTGAAGGACGGGCGGATCGTCGACTACCGGCTGTACTTCGACGAGATGGACTTCCTGGGGCAGCTGGGGCTGCTCCCGCCCGACGAGCCGTTCTGAGCCCCCTCCGAGGGTGGTCAGTTTCCCCGCGGGGCGTACATGATGACGGCCATGCCCGCGAGGCAGACCAGTGCGCCCGTGATGTCCCAGCGGTCCGGGCGGTAGCCGTCGGCGACCACGCCCCACAGGATCGAACCGGCCACGAAGATCCCGCCGTACGCGGCGAGGACGCGGCCGAAGTGGGCGTCGGGCTGGAACGTCGCGACGAAGCCGTAGGCACCGAGGGCGAGGACGCCGCCGGCCGCCCAGAGCCAGCCCTTGTGCTCGCGCACGCCCTGCCAGACCAGCCACGCGCCGCCGATCTCCAGCAGGGCGGCGAGGACGAACAGGGCGGCGGAGCGGAGTACGAACATGGCGGTCAGCTTCGCACGCCCGGTCTGTCCCGGTCGTGCCGCGGGTGTCAGTCGGCCTGGGTCTCGGCGTCGTAGCGCTCGCGGGCGTCCCTGACCTCGTCGAAGTGGTTCTCGGCCCAGTCCTTCACGGCGGTCAGGAGGAGGGCCAGGTTGTGGCCCAGGGGCGTGAGTTCGTAGTCGACGCGGACGGGGACGGACGGGGTGACGGTGCGGGTGAGGAGGCCGTCGCGCTCGAGCGAGCGCAGGGTCTGGGTGAGCATCTTGGGGCTGACGCCGGCGATCTTGCGGCCGAGGTCGCTGTAGCGCAGGGGGCCCGGGGCGAGGGCGGACACGACGAGGCTGACCCACTTGTCGCTGATGCGGTCCAGGAGCTGGTTGGTGGGGCAGCTCTTGAGGAAGGCGTCGTACTCGATGCGGGCCTGCTCGCGCCGCTGGGCCGCCGTCATCGTGGCCATGGCTCACCTCCGGGGTACGTACGCACTCGCAGGTAACTACTTACCGATGGATAGTAACTCTTCCTAGGGTTGTGCGGGCCGGGAGGACGTCCCGGGTACCGACAATCCAAGGAGCGTCGCTGTGCGTGCTGTTGTGGTGAACTCGTTCGGTGGGCCGGAGGCTGTGGAGGTCGTGGAGGCCGGGGTGCCGGAGCCGGGTGCGCGTCAGGTGCGGATCAAGGTCGCGGCGGCCTCGCTGAATCCCGTGGACGCGGAGGTGCGGGCCGGTGTCTTCGGGGGTGCGGGCAAGCGGATCGGACTCGGCTGGGACGTCGCCGGGACGGTGGACGCCGTGGGCGTGGCCAGTGCGTGGAGTGTCGGGGACGCGGTGGTGGCGCTCGACTACGGCATGGTCAAGCCGCTGGGCACCCATGCCGAGTACGTGGTCGTGGACACGGACGCCGTGGCCCTGGCGCCTGCCTCGGTGGACGCGGTCCACGCGGCGACCCTGCCGCTGAACGCGCTGACCGCCCTGCAGGCCCTGGACCTGCTGGAGCTGACGCCGGGCCGGTCGCTGCTGGTGACGGGTGCGGCGGGTGCGGTCGGTGGATACGCGGTCCAGCTGGCCGCGCACCGGGGGATACCGGTGGCCGGGCTGGCCAGGGAGGGGGACGGGGCGTTCGTGCGGTCGCTGGGGGCCGGGCGTTTCGTCGGCGGTGCCGTCCCGGTCGGGGAGTTCGACGCGGTGCTGGACGCCGCCGTTCTCGGTGAGCCGGCCCTGGCCGCGGTGCGTGACGGGGGCCGGTACGTCGGGGTCATCCCGCAGGCGGAGCCGGCTTCCGTCCGGGGAGTGCGGACGGGCGCGGTCGAGGTGAGCGCGGACGGGGCGCAGCTGGCGGAGCTGGTGCGGCTGGTGGATCAGGGGGTGCTGACGACGCGGGTGGCCGAGACGTTCGCGCTGGAGGATGCGGCCAAGGCGCATGCCCGGCTCGACGGGGGCGGCGTACGGGGACGGCTGGTGCTCGTGCCCTGACACCCGGGGGGGGCTCGGTGTCCGGCCCGGGCTCTCGACGGCGTGTCGGGGGCCTGGGCACGGGCAGGGGACTGCATGGCCCTCTCAGGCCATGAGAATCTCGACAGTGATCGCCGATGCCAGCGCAACATAGACGGCACACGCGGCATAATTCAGCACGGCCGTCCCTTTCGTGGAGCCGGTGAGTCGTGCATGAAAAAATCCCGCCAACACTCCGATGCCCCCGTAAAGAACTACCTCCATCGCGACGTTGATGGCACCGAGAACGGCCATCTGTAATTCGGGATTCGCCGCGCTTCCTATGAACTGCGGGAGCACTGCGAGGTAGAAGAGGATTATTTTCGGATTCGTCAGGCTTACCCATGCTCCCCGCAGATACCACCTGCCTGTCGCGATATCGAGGTGTCCGTTGACCGCGCGTCGCGCATTTCGCATGGTCACGTATGCCAACCACAGTAAATACGCTGCACCCAGTATTCTCACCGCATCGAGCACCGATGGATGCGAGCGAGCGACCTCCCCCATTCCGGCAACGGCAGCGGCAGCATAGGCGCTCATGCCTGTTCCTATGCCGAGGATGGCTTTCAGTGCGGGCAGGCGACCCCCTTCAAGGCCGACTGCGAGCATGTAGGCCATATCGGGACCGGGCGGAGCGAGAAAGAGCAGAATCACCGCTATGTAGCTTGGCAGTACTGCTAAATCCACCATCGTCAACTACCTCCGGTTGTGGCGGGACGTGCCAGAGCCCTCGACGCCGGCGGTGATCGATCTCCGTCGAGTCCCCGAGTCGGCGGAGTCGGCGGTCGGGTGCACCCGCTCCTGCGCTCGGACGATTCCGCGGTGCCCCAAGGCGAAGTGGAACCACCTTTGACGGTTCTAACACGGGTGCGCTTCAGGTGGCAACCGGCTATGACGGTTCTGCGGTCATGGTTCAGGTCCCTTGGGCGACTGGTCGGACGTTGATGGCCTCGGTGGTCGACTCCTGTGCCCAGGTCCCCGCTCGATCTGGCTGGAGGGGGGATTTCCTCATGTGCATCGCCCACGCAGGCGCGCTCCTGGGAATAGCGCCCCATGGGCCGTCGTTCCCAGGTTATGGTTGAACGATAAACAACCTGGAGGGTGAGCGAGCATGCAGTTCGGGATCTTCAGCGTCGGCGACGTCACGCCCGACCCCACCACCGGCCGGACGCCCACGGAGCGCGAGCGCATCAAGGCGATGGTGGCCATCGCGCTGAAGGCCGAGGAGGTGGGCCTCGACGTCTTCGCCACCGGAGAGCACCACAACCCGCCCTTCGTGCCCTCGTCCCCCACGACGATGCTCGGCTACGTCGCGGCCCGCACCGAGCGGCTGATCCTCTCCACGGCCACCACCCTGATCACCACCAACGACCCGGTGAAGATCGCCGAGGACTTCGCGATGCTCCAGCACCTGGCCGACGGCCGGGTGGACCTGATGCTGGGCCGCGGGAACACCGGCCCGGTCTACCCCTGGTTCGGGCAGGACATCCGCCAGGGCATCAACCTCGCCGTCGAGAACTACGCCCTGCTCCACCGCCTGTGGCGTGAGGACGTCGTCGACTGGGAGGGGAAGTTCCGCACGCCCCTGCAGGGCTTCACGGCCACACCCCGCCCGCTGGACGGCGTACCGCCGTTCGTCTGGCACGGGTCGATCCGCTCCCCGGAGATCGCCGAGCAGGCCGCGTACTACGGCGACGGCTTCTTCCACAACAACATCTTCTGGCCGGCCGACCACACCAAGCGCATGGTCGAGCTGTACCGCGAGCGCTACGCCCACTACGGGCACGGCACTGCCGAGCAGGCGATCGTCGGCCTCGGCGGGCACGTGTTCATGCGGAAGAACGCCCAGGACGCGGTGCGCGAGTTCCGCCCCTACTTCGACGTCGCCCCGGTGTACGGGCACGGGCCGTCGCTGGAGGACTTCACGGAGCAGACGCCGCTGACCGTCGGCTCCCCGCAGCAGGTCATCGAGAAGACCCTGGCCTTCCGCGAGTACGCGGGCGACTACCAGCGCCAGCTGTTCCTGATCGACCACGCCGGGCTGCCGCTGAAGACCGTGCTGGAGCAGATCGACCTGCTCGGCGAGGAGGTCGTGCCGGTGCTGCGCAAGGAGTTCGCCGTGGACCGCCCGGCCGACGTCCCGGACGCCCCGACGCACGCGGCCCGACTCGCCCGGGCCCGAGGGTGAGGGCACGGTAGGGCCCGGCTGCGAGGTTGCCCGGCCGCTGGTGAGAGGGGAGTAAGAAGGACGCCCCGGCGCAGCGCATACGGTCCCCGGGGCCGGGCGGCTTGGCACACTGGACGCGTGCCCCACACCGTGCTGCTCGCCGAAGACGACCGCGCCATCCGCAACGCCCTGGAGCGTGCCCTGACCCTGGAGGGCTACGAGGTCATGGCGGTCGCCGACGGTGTCGAGGCGCTGGCGCAGGCCCACCGCAACCGCCCCGACGTGCTCCTGCTCGACGTGATGATGCCCGGCATCGACGGACTGCAGGTGTGCCGGGTGCTGCGCGCCGAGGGCGACCGGACACCGGTGCTGATGCTGACGGCCCTGGTCGAGACCGCCGACCGGATCGCCGGGCTGGACGCGGGCGCCGACGACTACGTGGTCAAGCCCTTCGACGTGGAGGAGGTCTTCGCCCGGCTGCGCGCCCTGCTGCGCCGCACCAGCCCGGTCGGGGCCGGCAGCGCACCCGCCGCCGAGGTGCCCAGGCCGCTGTCGGAGCGCTTCCTCGAGGCGGCCGGGATCCGCATGGACCCCCAGGCCCGCCGGGCCTGGCGGGGCGCGCGTGAACTGGAACTGACCCGCACCGAGTTCGAGCTGCTGGAACTGCTGGTGCGCAACGCCGGCATCGTCCTCGACCACTCGACGATCTACGACCGGATCTGGGGCTACGACTTCGGGCCCGGTTCGAAGAACCTCGCCGTCTACGTCGGCTATCTGCGCCGCAAGCTCGACGAGCCGGGCGCGCCGCAGCTGATCCACACGGTGCGCGGCGTGGGTTACGTGCTGCGGGAGGACTGAGTGGGCCGCCTCCGTCGCCTGCTGGCCGGGCGGCGGCCGAAGCTGGTCTCGCTGCGCACCACGCTCGCGGTGTCGTTCGCGGCGGTGACCGCGGCCGTGACGATCCTGGTCGGCATCCTGTCGTACAGCGCCGCCGCCCGGCTGGTGCGCGTGGACCAGCAGACGGTGTTCGACGAGGTCGTGCAGGACCTGCGCGACGAGGTGCGGCAGAACCACATGACGCCCGGCGACTTCTCGTCCGCCTCGCCCGGCCACGACCTCGTACGGCCGGCCCGCACCGACGTGCAGGTGCTCGGCCCGGACGGGCACGTCGTCGACGCGGGCAGTCCGGGGCTGCCGGTCACCGGCACCGATGCGCGGATCGCCGCCCAGGCGCTGTCCGGGCAGGTGGCCGAGCACAAGGACGTCGACGTGGGCAACGACGTCTACCGCGTCGCCACCGTCTCCCTCGGCGGCGGCCGGGGCGCGGTGCAGGTCGCGCAGGAGTTCAGCGACGTCGAGGACCTGCTGCGGGCCCTCCAGCAGCGGACGCTGCTGCTGATGGCGGCCGTGGTGATCGGAGCCGGATTGTTCGGCTGGTGGCTGGCCCGGCGGATCACCCGCCGCCTGGTCGTGCTGACCGACGCCGCCGAGGACGTCGCCCGCACCCGCAGACTGGGCATCCAGGTGCCCGTGGCCGGCCACGACGAGGTGGGCCGCCTCGGCCGGGCCTTCGACCGCATGCTGGGCCGGCTCGCGCAGTCCGAGGAGGACCAGCGCCGGCTGGTCCAGGACGCCGGCCACGAACTGCGCACGCCGCTGACCTCGCTGCGCACCAACATCTCCCTGCTGCGCCGGATCGACGAGCTCCCGCCCAAGGCCCGCGAGGAGCTGGTCGCCGACCTCGGGCAGGAGGCCCGGGAGCTGACCGACCTGGTCAACGAGCTGGTGGATCTCGCGGCCGGACAGTCCGACACCGAGCCGCCGCGGCGGGTGGACGTCGCCGACATCGCCGAGGAGGTCGCGGGGGCGGCACGGCGCCGCAGCGGCCGCGAGATCCTGCTGCGCGTCAGCGGCGACACCACGACCGACGGGCGGCCCGGGATGCTGACCCGGGCGCTGTCCAACCTCGTCGAGAACGCGGTCAAGTTCGACCAGGGCGGCCGGGCCCCCGTCGAGATCGTCATCTCGGGGCCCGCCCGGCCCGGCCGGATCCGCGTCGAGGTCCTCGACCGGGGCCCGGGCATCGCCGAGCGCGACCTGACCCGGGTCTTCGACCGCTTCTACCGCGCCGCCGACGCCCGCTCCCTGCCGGGCTCCGGCCTCGGCCTGTCCATCGTCCGCGAGGTGGCCCTCGCCCATGGCGGAGCGCCGTTCGCGTTCCGGCGGGAAGGGGGCGGGACGGTGACCGGGTTCACGGTGGGCGGAGGGATCGACTGACCTCGCCGGGCCCCCGGCGGTCTGCCCCCGGCCCGCGTACCCGCCGGGCCTCCCGGCAGGGGCCCCGGCCCGCGACCCGGGTGCCCTGTGACGCGCGCCCGGCCGCTGAGCTGCGGCGAGGCCCCGGTGGGCAGGCCGCGCGGGGCAGCCCGGCGGCGCGCCCGGGTGGGTGGTCAGTCCGCGAGGGCGTAGAACCCGATCGGCGAATTCGGGCGGAACCCGATCCGCGGGTACACGGGCGCCCCGGCGGCGGTCGCGTGCAGGGTCGCGCGGGTCAGGCCGGTAACCCGGGCACCCTCGTACAGTGCCTTGCGGGTCACGGCCTCCCCGTAGCCCCGCCGCTCCCACGCCGGGTCGGTGGCGACGAGCACGACGAAGAGCCGTCCGTCCGCCTCCACGGTGGCGGCACAGGTCACGGGGATCCCGTCGCGCAGCCCCAGATACGCGTACACCCTGCTCTTCCACAGCGAGGACCCGGCGAGCCCGTCCCGCCCGTCCTCCAGCGGGAAACCGTAGGCGCGCGAGTTGATGTCCGCGTAGGCGCGCAGCAGTTCGTCGCTGTCCACGCGTACGAAGGTCAGCTCGGGATGGGCGGGCTCGGGGAGGGGCAGCAGGTCTCCCGCCATGCCGGTGCCGGGGAAGGCGTACCGCAGGCCCGCCTGCTCGGCGGCCGCCCCCAGCGCGGCGCGCGCCCCGTCGTCGAGCAGGGCCTCGAAGACCCACAGGAACCCCGGGTGGGACTTCGTGCGCATGATCTCCGCGGCTTCGTTCAGCCGCTGCTTCAGCACCCCGGCGTCCGCCCCGGCCTCCGTCAGGGTCACGCAGTTCCAGAAGGCGAACCGGCAGTCGGCCCACCGCACGGCGATGCCCGGCAGGTCCCGCACATCGGCTTGCGGGTCCCGGTCGAGCACCATGGCCCGCCACACCGTGGCGAGCTGTTCCATCGACTCGATCGCGTCCGCGAGTTCACGCACGGGGCCCCCTCAGGTCACCGACTTCTGCCGCACCGGTCCTGCCCGTTCGAGGCCCGCCTCATCCCCCTGCCCGGGTCCCACCGCGTAGGAGTCCGGCATGAAAGGCCCGTAAAGATTGCCCGAACACGGCAATGAAACGGCCCCTCCTCACGTGTGAGGATCCCGTCAAGTCGCAGTTCAGCGGCGGGCGGGAGGGACGGCGCGCATGGTCTGGTTTCTGGGACTGGGCATCACGGGGGTCGCGTTGCTCACCCTGTCGCTGGTCTTCGACGGGGTGCTGGACGGTGTGCTCGACGGCGCGCCGGGCAGCGCCCTGGACGGTTGGCTGTCGCTGCCGGTCGTCGCCGGGTTCCTGGCGATGACCGGCTTCGGCGGCGCCATCGCCGGCTCCGCGGCGGATGCCGGTCCCGCGGTCGCCCTCACGGCGGGGGCCGTGTGCGGGCTCACGACGGCCTGGCTGACGTACCGCTTCAGCCGCGCCCTGATGCGTGGTCAGACGGCTCTCGAGCAGGTCGTCGATGAACTATGCCGATCCGGCTCCGTGCCCTGCATCATGGGCCGTGGGGAGCACCACGGACGGTTCCGGTGCCGGAGCCCGGAAAGGCGCCGGCACCGGAACCGCGGTCGCTCGGGTTCAGTTCCCGGTGGCGCGCGTGTAGGTGACGAAGGCCGCGCCGCTGTCGAGCACGGTGTGGCCGGTGAGCTCCCAGCCGCGCGGATCGAAGGCGGCCTTGTGGGAGAAGACCGGGATTCCGGCGCCGATGGTCAACGGGGCCACCTTGAGGACGAGCTGGTCGATCTCGCCGTACAGGGCACCGGCCAGTTCCCCGCCGCCCAGCAGCCAGATGTCCTTGCCGTCCTCCTGCTTCAGTTGCCGCACCTTCTCCACGGGGTCGCCGGCGACCAGTTCGACGGCCGGGGCCGGGGCCTCGGTGAGCGTCCGTGAGAAGACCAGGTGACGCAGGTGGGGGTAGGCGTCGTCGACGCCGGCCTTGAGACCGATCTCGTAGCTGCGCCGTCCTTCCAGGACGGTGTCGAAGTGCGTGCCCTCCGCGGTGACGGAGAGCGCCGCCCGGGCCTGGACGGGCAGGGTCTCCGGGTACTCCGTCGCCAGGTACTGGACGTAGTCCGCCGGGATCGGCCAGAAGCCGGCCGGGCCCGTGGGGTCGGCACCGTCCGGGCCCGCGATGAAACCGTCCAGCGTGGTGGCGATGTAGTACACGAGCTTTCGCATGCGGTGCTCCCTCTTCCGGGTCTGTGCGATGGGCCGGGAATCAGAATGGATCAAGCGCTGAGCAGGTGTGATCAAACCTGGTCCGGTGTGGCCCATTCGACGAGCTGGACGATGACCCCGCTGGGGTCGGTGACCTGGAACAGGCGTTCTCCCCATGGCTCTTCCCGCAGGGGCATCGTGATGTCGACGCCTTCGGAGCGCAGGCGCTTCTCCTCGGCCTCGAGGCCGGTGACGGTGAAGGCGAGGATCAGGCCGTCGGCGTGCCGGTCGCGCTGTTCGGGCGGCAGGACGTCGGTGCCTCTTCGGAGCAGGACGATGTCGACGGCGGCGTCGTCACGGGTGAGGGAGGCGAATCAGTGGAAACCGAGATGAGCGCAGCAGCCAGTGCCGCCCCAGTCGGCGTCACCGCCCCGCTGGGCCTGCGGGAGGCGAAGAAGCAGGAGACGCGACAGCTGATCTCCGACCATGCGACACGGCTCTTCATCGAGCAGGGCTTCGAGGACACGACCATCGCCGAGATCGCAGCGGCTTCCCGGGTCGCGAAGAAGACGGTGACCAACTACCTTGCGCGCAAGGAGGACTTGGCCCTCGACCACCAGGACGAGTCCGCGGCCGCGCCGGCGCGGGTCGTCACGTCACGCCGCCCCGGGGAGTCCGCCCTGGCGGCGCTGCGCCGTGCCTTCGAGGCCGCCGTCGCCGCGCAGGACCCGGTCGCCGGATTCGCCGGCCCGGACTTCTCCCGCATGATCGCCGACAGCCCCACCCTGTCCGCGTGCCTGCGCAGCCTGCACGACCAGCGCGAACACCTGCTGGCCGAGGCCCTCGCCGAGGCCGTCGGTGCGCGGCCGGACGACATCACCGTCCGCACGGTCGCCGGCCTGCTCGGCGCCGTGCACCGCGTCCTGTTCCCGCGCATCCAGGATCTGACCCTGGCCGGCCACACGAACGACGGGATCGCCCGGACGATCACGACGGAAGCGGCACGCGCCTTCGACCTCCTGGAACCGGCGATCGGTGACTATGCGATCGCCTGAGGGGCCTTCCAGCGGGCTGGGCCGCCGCGAGCGGAGAGGTCAGGCAGGGGGAGACGGGGAGCAAGGAACTGCGCCTGTCACGGCGGTGTCCGGCAGAAGCATGTGATGTCCCAGCCGACCGGAGGGAGTTGCCCCGCCGGGTGGCTGGAGCTGCCCGCTCTCCGGCCGCCGAGCCTGATCAGGGGCTTTAGGGTCGAGGCGGCATGGGCTGGACGGCATGGACCAAGGTGAGGCGGAGCGCGTGATCCGAGTAGTGGTGGTGGACGACGAGGCACTGGTCCGCTCCGGCTTCGAACTCATTCTGGGTGCGGCCGAGGACATCGAGGTCGTCGCGACCGCCGGTGGGGGTGGTGCCGTGGAGACGGTGCGCCGGGAGCGGCCCGACGTGGCCCTGCTGGACATCCGCATGCCGGACGTCGACGGGCTCACCGTCCTGCGCGAGCTGCGCGCGATGCCGGATCCGCCGGTGGTGGCGATGCTGACCACGTTCGACGCCGACGAGTACATCCTGACCGCGCTGCACTCCGGCGCTGCCGGCTTCCTCCTCAAGGACACCGAGCCGGAGCAGCTCGCCCACCTGGTGCGCACCCTCGCCGCAGGGGGTGTCGTGCTGTCTCCCAAGGCGTCACGGACACTGCTGCGCAACCACCCCGGCAGCGGGGCGGCCGTCGACGAGGTGGCGGCCCGCGTCCGGCTGCTCACCGCCCGGGAGCGCGATGTCCTCGTCCTGGTGGCGGAGGGCCTGTCCAACGCGGACATCGGGGCGCGCATCCACTTGAGCGCCGGTACGGTCAAGGACCACGTCAGCGCGATCCTCACGAAGCTGCGGGTGACGAGCCGGGTGCAGGCCGCGCTGCTGGCGCAGCGGGCCGGACTGCTGGACGAGCGCCCGCCGTCGCGGGCCGGACTGCTGGACGAGCGCCCGCAGCCGCGCGCCGGACTGCTCGACGAGCGCCCACCGTCGCAGGCCGGACGATGAGCCGCGCCGCAGCTGCGTGGAAGCGGGTTCCCACTCCGGTCGTCGACGTCCTTCTGGTGGCGGTGGCGGCCGTGGACGTATGGCTGAACACGTGGGAGCACACGCGCCTCGGCGTCCTGCTGGCCGCGGTCGGCTGCGCGGCGTTGGCCTTCCGGCGCCGGTTCCCGCTCGCCGTGTTCCTGCTCACCCTGCCCATCGCGATGATGCAGGACGTCGCCGTCGCCGTGCTCGTGGCGCTCTTCACCCTGGCCGAGCGCTCCCGCAACCGCCGTCTCCTCGCGGTGTGCGTCGCCCTGGCCGCTGTCGCGGGCAGCGCCCCCTGGCCCCTGGCCGAGGCCGACCGGACCATGACGCTGGTCTTCTTCGTGTACGGCCTGGCGACTTCTGCGACCCCGGTCCTCTTCGGCCAGCTTCTCCAGGCCCAACGGGACCTGGCGCGGCGGCTGGACGAGATCGAGGAGGCCAGGGAACACGAGCAGGCCCTGCACGCCCAGGCCGTGCTCGCCCGCGAACGCGCCCAGCTGGCCCGTGAGATGCACGACGTGGTCTCCCACCAGGTCAGCCTGATCGCCGTACGGGCGGGAGCCCTCCAGGTCGCCACCAAGGACGACAACACCAAAGAGGCCGCCCGCACGATCCGTTCGCTGAGCGTCACCACACTCGACGAACTGCGCACCATGGTCACGCTGTTGCGCGCCTCAGGCGGCCGCGTCACCGAGCTGACGCCTCAGCCCACTCTCGCCGACCTGCACCACCTGGTGGAGTCGAGCGGCACCCACGCGGAGCTGACCGGTGAGCTTCCGGCCGCCGTGGGCACCCCCGCCCAACGGGCCGTCTACCGCACGGTCCAGGAGGCGCTGACCAACGTACGCAAGCACGCCCCCGGCGCCGTGGCCCGCGTCGAACTGTGGCAGGAGGGCGACGACGTCGGAGTGACGGTCACCAACACCGCCCCCACGCGGCCCTCCCTGTCCCTGCCCGGTTCGCAGCAGGGCCTCATCGGCCTGCGGGAACGGGCCGACATCCTGCACGGCGTCCTGGAGTCGGGCCCGACAACCGAGGGCGGCTACCGGGTGCGGCTGCGGATCCCGCTCGCTGCGGACTGACCGACCTGAAGAAGACCGTCGCCCGGGCACACCGGAGGCCGCTCAGGGCGGGACTCCGCCGGTCGGCAGGCCCGTACCCGCCGATCGGTGGGGGCGTTGCCGAAGACTGCCGGATGGTCCGCCCCCCGGCGTCGGCGCGAGATTCTCCGTATGACACAGACACAGCCGCCGCAGGAGACGTCAGCTCCGCAGGAGAACTCGCCTCCACCGCCCCGGACCTCCCCCGAGTCCGCCGTGCCGGCCTCGCCCGGCCCCTCGATGGGACGCCTCGTCGGGGTGGACCTGGCCCGCGCGCTGGCCGTGTTCGGCATGTACGTCGTGCACATCGGGCCCCCGCTGTCGGCCACGGACGGCGTCGCCCGCTGGATCCGGTACCTGGCCGACGGACACTCGTCGGTCCTCTTCGCCACCCTCGCCGGGTTCTCACTGATGCTGATCGCCGGCCGCCGCGAGCCCAGGACCGGCCTGGCCGGCCGGCAGGCGAAGGCCCGCATCGCGATCCGTGCCGCGGTCCTGCTGGCGCTGGGCACCGCGATGGCGACGGAGTACGGCGGAGTCATCATCCTCGGCTTCTACGGCGTCTACTTCCTGCTCGCCCTGCCCCTGGTGCGACTGCGCGCCGGCACACTCGCGATCATCGCGGCCGCGCTCGCCCTCGTCACACCGCAGCTGGCCTTCGCCCTGACCTCGCTGCTGAGCGAGTCGGTCCAGCAGAGCATCAACGCCCACGACCCGCTCCGCAGCCTCAGCGACGTGGGAGTGCTCGATCTGCTCCTCACCGGCTTCTACCCGGCGCTCACATGGATGTCGTTCGTGACCGCGGGCATGGCGCTGGGCCGCCTCGACCTGTCCTGCGGCACCGTCCAGCGGCGCCTGGCCGCGCTCGGTGCCGCCCTCGCCGGGGCCGCATACGGCATGTCGCTGTTGCTCGCCGGCAAGGGCGCGTTGCGGAGCACGGCGGAGGACGGGTCGTCGTCCGGGAGCTCCGGTTCGATGCCCCCGGACAGCGGATCGGTGCCCCTCGACGGCGGTTCGTTCCCCGACATGCCGGCGTCGTCACTGCTGACGGCCGGGCCGCACAGCGGCACCACGTTCGACATCATCGGCAGCGTCGGAGTCGCGATCCTCGTGATCGTGGGCGCGACGGTGGCGATGGACCGCCTGCCCCGACTGCGCCGCCTGGCGAAGCCGGTCATCGCCGTGGGCACCATGTCCCTGACCGCCTACGTCGGCCACTTCCTCGCACAGTCGGCGCTGTCCGTGCCCGCCGGGACCAGCACCCAGCAATCCTGGGCGCCCCTGCTCATGTTCGTCCTCGGAGCCACCTTGTTCGCCGCGATCTGGTCCCGCTTCTTCCGCCGCGGCCCCTTGGAACACCTGCTCAACACCGCCACCAAGCCGGCGAACCGCATCCGGTGAGACCCGGCCGGGGTGGCCCGCCCCCACCCCGGGCCGGAGCGGCCCGGGGTCGCCGGTGACGGTACCGACGGGCGGGGCCACCACGAAGGTTCCGGAGGCGCCGGCGTCCCACCCACTTCAAAAAGTGTGTCCGGCAGGGCAGTCGACGGCGTGTCCGCACCCGTCTCTACGGGGGAACGAGGGAGGGTGCATTGAACGCCGACGAGGAACGCCAGTTCCGCGAGTTCGTGGCGGCGCGGTCGAGATCGCTGCTGCACACGGCCTACCTGCTGACCGGGGACTGGGAACAGGGCCGGGACCTGCTCCAGACCGCGCTTGCCTCCACGGCCCGACGCTGGTCCAAGCTCCGTGACCGGGAACGGCCGGAGATCTATGTGCGCCGCGCGCTCTACCACGCCCAGGTGGATCGCTTCCGGCTGCTCAGCTGGGGGCGGGAGACGGTCACGGACTCCGTGCCGGACCGGCCCTCCGCACAGGGCGCCGCCTTGGCCGACACCGTCGCGCAGCGGCAGGACATCATGACCGCGCTGCGGCGGCTGCCCAAGCGTCAGCGTGCGGTGATCGTGCTGCGCTACTTCGAGGACCGGCCCGACCACGAGATCGCCGCGATCCTGGGCGTCGCCCCGGGCACGGTCCGCAGCCAGACCCACAAGGCCCTCGTCACTCTCCGCACCGCCCTGGCCGAGGCAGGGCCGTCCGCCTCCTCCACCGCCTCCGGGAAGGGCGTGACCGCATGAACGACTCGACCGAGGACCTGCTGCACGAGATGGTGCTGCACGACACCCTGCACACCCATGTCCGCGAGAGCGACGCTCACGCCGGCGCCCATCTCACCGGCCTGGCCGACGGCGCGTTGCGGGTCGCCCGGCGGCGGCAGCGGCTGACACGCGCAGGCGTCGGAGTCGCCCTCGCCGCGGCGGTCGCCACCGCCTGGGTGGCCGTCGCGGACGACGAGCCGCTGCGCGCGCACGTGGTGCAGCCCGCCGAAGGAGGCGGCACCCCGAAGGCGGCCACGGTCTCCCTCCTGCCGGTCACCTCGTCGACGGAGGGGGCCTGCACCCGGGCCGGCGGCGGCTACACCGTGCACCCCACGGAGACCCAGCCGGCGATGTGCGTCCACGCCGACCCGGCCGGCGGCATGAGCGAGGTCCGCGTCTCCTCCGCGAAGGCCGAGAAGGGCACCGTCGAGGGCAGTTGGAAAGTGGAGGCGACCCTCACGCCCACCGACCGGGCCCGTTTCGCCACGCTCACTCGTTCCCTCGCGTCGGCCCCGCCCCCGCGCAACGAGTTCGCCATCGTCGTCGACGGCAAACTCTGGGGCACCCCCATGGTGGCCACCTCGCTCACCGGCGGCCGCTTCGAGATCGTCGGCCCCTACGACGGAGACCTCACCGGCACCGTGGCCCACGACCTCGCCCAACGACTGGACCCCGGCAGGTGAGCGGCCCCTCCGACAACAGGACCACACCAGGCGATACGGCAGATGCCCCGCCTCATGCAACCGATGGCTGAAGTCCTGCCAAGTCCTGCCACCCGGGCAGCGATTGACGACCCGTGACGCCAGGAGCCGAGCTGCCGTCGTGGACGGCTTGTACTCTGCACTCATTCGACGACCGGACGATCACCAACACGGCATGCGAGCGCGGGGCGGGCGTCCAGGGGCGGGAGCGCGGGGGATTTCGATGAGTGACGCACATCCGATACGAAGCCGCAGACCGGGCCTCTCGGCCGGTGCGCTGATCATCGCCGGGATCGTCCTCGTCGCGATCGGGGCCGTCGGCGCCTGGCTCCGGCACGACGCTCCCGGCCGGGGTGCGGAGCCGCGTACGGAGTTCACCGCGGACAACCCGCCCGCCGGTCTGCCCACCGCGCTCACCACCGGCCAGCGCCTCCACTGGTCCCCCTGCACCTCACCGCCCACCGCGCGCACGGGCTACGACTGCGCCGTCATGAAGACCCCCCTCGACTACCGCAAACCAGAGGGCAGGACGATCGACGTCGCCCTGATCCGCCGCAAGGCCACCGGCCCGAACGCGCGGCGCATCGGCTCGCTCGTCCTCAACTTCGGTGGCCCCGGCGTGTCCGGCGTGCGCGGACTGCCCGCACGAATCAGCCAGTACAAGCCGCTCCTCGACCGGTACGACCTGGTCTCCTTCGACCCGCGCGGCGTTGGCGCGACCATCCCCGTGCGCTGCGGAAAGACCGCGGACGACACCGGCTACGGCGGGAACGACGCCTGCGCCGAGCACTCCGGGGCGCTCCTGCCGTACGTCGGCACCTCGCACACCGCGCGCGACCTCGACCTGATGCGCTACCTCCTCGGCGACGAGCGGTTGCACTACTTCGGGGTCTCGTACGGAACGGCGCTCGGCGCGGTCTACGCCCACCTGTACCCGTCGCACGTCGGGCGGCTCGTCCTGGAAGCGCCCGTCGATCCGACCGAGGACCTCAGCGAGGAGCAGGTGTCGCAGGTCAAGGCGGTCCAGGCGGCGTTCGACCGGTTCGCTGCGCACTGCGCGGCCCGTATCCGCCACTGCCCGACCGGCGACGGGCCCGAGGAGGCCGCGCGACGCATGGCGCGCCTGGCCGACCGCCTGGAGAAGAAGCCCGCCCCGGCCGGCGGCGGAAGGAAGCTGGACGCCGACGACCTCGCGCACACCGTCGGCGATCATCTCGTCCGCGGCACGGACGGCTGGTCGCCGCTCGCCAAGGCCCTCACCGCGCTGATCGACCACAATGACGGCGGTCCGCTGAGCAACGGCGCGGCCGACATGGGTTCCGCCGACCGTGCGGCGACCCCGTCCGACCTCAGCCGCGTCGCCCAGACCGCGATCACCTGCGCGGACTCCAGCCTGCGCCCCGACTTCGAACGCCTCGACCGGGACGAGGCCCGCGTCAAGGCCGCCTCGCCCGTCTTCGGCGCGGCCTGGTCCGCCGGCGTCTACCTCTGTTACGACTGGCCGTTCGACGGCGAACGCGTCACGCCTCAGGTGAACGCCGACGGCGCGGCCCCCGTCCTGGTGGTCGGCGGCACCGGCGACCCGACCACTCCGTATCCCGGTGCCCGCAACATGGCCCGCGAGCTGGGCGACGGTGTCGGCGTGCTCCTGACGGCCGAGGAGGAGGGCCACGGCACCTACCCGCAGAACCGCTGCGTCACGGAGGCCGTCAACCAGTACCTCCGCACGGGCCGCACCCCGGCCACGGGCACGGTGTGCCGGGGCACCATGTCCTGATCCCCGTACGGATCCGCCGGGCGAGGGAGGGGGGCAGGGCACATCAGCACCCCCAGCAACGTCAATGTGCCCCGGCCGCCTGACGGCCCCTTCCGGGCATGCAAAAGGGCGAGGCCCGAAGACCCCGCCCGAACCCCGTGAAACCCCAGCTCAGGGCCACACCAGGCAATAAGGCTGATGCCCCGCCTCATGCAGCCGGTGCGAGAAGTCCTGCCACTCGTGCAGCAGTTGGTAGACGTTGAACGCGTCCCGGGGGCCGCCCCGGTCGGGGACCGTCGACCAGATGAAGGCCGCCGCGCCCACCGCCTCCTCGCCGATGCCGCGCAAGGGGTCGACGACCGTCATCGGCAGCTTGACCACGGCGTAGTCGGGGTGCAGGACGACGAGCTCCAGCGGGGGGACCTTGTGCAGGGGGACGCCCTCGATGCCCGTGAGGACCATCGCCGCCATGGTCTCCGGCTTGATCTTCGTGAACATGCCGTTCATGCCGAGCTCGTCGCCGCCGAGCTCCTCGGGACGCATCGAGATCGGGACACGGGCCGCAGTCGCACCGTCGGGCGCGCCGAAGTACTTGTACGTCACCCCCACCCGACCACCATTCCCGCTGCTCCCGGCCCGAAGATCGTCCCCCTGAGGTTCAGGAAGATCGTCCATCCGACGTTCAGTACGTCCGGCGGCCCGCTCCGGTTCACCCGGTGAACCCTGTGCCCGGCGCGGTTCCTGAGCGTCCTCCGCCTCGCGCCGGTGCCGTCCCCGCCGGGCACGTCGAGGACCCAGGTCATCGGTCCCCTCGCCCAGTCCGCCACCGCGATGCATATCTCCACCCGACTGCTTTCCCAGAACGCGTCGCCCCCGCCGCGCAACCCGATCATCGTGTCAGTGACCTCCCCCACGGCCGCCCGCCGAAACGTGCGCTGAAACAACTGTCCGCGGGATGTCCGCAGCCTCCGACCACGCCGGGGCCGTGCGAGCTGTGTGTATCGGGGTCCAGTCTCGCAGACGACGGGGACCACGGGGCCGGTTGTCCCGTGCCCCGTCCGCACGCGCCCCTGGCCTACCCTGAACAGGTCACTGGCACCCGGAGCCCGACAGCGTCGGAGAAGGTCGGAGAAGTCGCAGGTCATGAGCGAACTGACATATCCGTATGAAGCACCGGCCTCGCAGGCTCTGTTCGACCGTGCGGCGGCCGTCACGCCCGGCGGCGTGAACTCACCGGTGCGGGCCTTCCGAGCCGTCGGCGGCACGCCGCGGTTCATGGTGTCCGGCACCGGCCCCTATCTGACCGACGCCGACGGCAGGGAGTACGTCGACCTCGTGTGCTCCTGGGGGCCCATGATCCTCGGGCACTCCCACCCCGAGGTCATCGCCGCCGTGCAGGACGCCGTCTCCCGCGGCACGTCCTTCGGGACGCCCGGTGAGGGCGAGGTCGCGCTCGCCGAGGAGATGGTCGCCCGCGTCGCGCCGCTGGAGCAGGTGCGGCTCGTCTCCAGCGGGACCGAGGCGACCATGTCCGCCATCCGGCTGGCGCGCGGGTTCACGCAGCGCACCAAGGTGATCAAGTTCGCCGGCTGCTACCACGGGCACGTCGACTCGCTGCTCGCCGCGGCCGGCAGCGGTGTCGCCACCTTCGCGCTGCCCGACACCCCGGGCGTCACCGGCGCCCAGGCCGGCGACACGATCGTGCTGCCGTACAACGACCTCGACGCCGTGCGCGAGGCCTTCCTGGCGCACCCCGGCGAGGTCGCCTGCGTGATCACCGAGGCCTCCCCGGGCAACATGGGCGTCGTACCGCCCGCCGAGGGCTTCAACCAGGGCCTGAAGGACCTCTGCGCCGAGAACGGCGCGCTCTACATCTCCGACGAGGTCATGACCGGCTTCCGGACCAGCCGGGCCGGATGGTTCGGGGTCGACGGCGTCGTCCCGGACCTGATGACCTTCGGCAAGGTCATGGGCGGCGGCTTCCCCGCGGCGGCCTTCGGCGGGCGCGCGGACGTCATGGCCCACCTCGCCCCG
Source organism: Streptomyces tibetensis (assembly GCF_040647715.1). GTDB lineage: Bacteria > Actinomycetota > Actinomycetes > Streptomycetales > Streptomycetaceae > Streptomyces > Streptomyces tibetensis_A. The sequence goes on from NZ_JBEZCR010000002.1 coordinate 54,755, forward strand.
GCCGGGCCTGTCTACCAGGCCGGCACCCTCTCCGGTAACCCCGTCGCCACCGCGGCCGGGCTCGCCCAGCTGCGGCTCCTCGACGACGCCGCCTACGCCAAGGTCGACGCCGTGTCGAAGGAGATCCAGGGGCTGGTCACCGGCGCCCTGGCCAAGGAGGGCGTGGCGCACACGCTGCAGAACGCCTCCAACATGTTCTCGGTGTTCTTCACCGACCGGCCCGTGCGCAACTACGAGGACGCCAAGACCCAGGAGTCCTTCCGCTTCACCGCGTTCTTCCACTCGCTGCTCGCCGACGGCGTCTACCTGCCGCCGTCCTCCTTCGAGTCCTGGTTCGTGTCCACCGCGCACGACGAGCGGGCCGTGCAGAAGATCGCCGACGCCCTTCCGGCGGCGGCCCGGGCGGCTGCGGAGGCCACGGCATGAGCGAGAAGCGGAACAACAGCGCCGAGGACATCACCGTCGTCCACGTCATGCGGCACGGCGAGGTCGCCAACCCGGACGGCATCCTCTACGGCCGTCTCCCCGGCTACCACCTCTCCGACCTGGGGCGCCGGATGGCCGACCGGGTCGCCGAGCACCTGTCCGGCCGCGACGTGACGCACGTCGTCGCCTCGCCGCTGGAGCGGGCGCAGGAGACGGCCGAGCCGATCGCCAAGGCGCACGGACTGGACCTGGCCACCGACGAGCGGCTGATCGAGGCCGACAACATCTTCCAGGGCAAGACGTTCGGCGTCGGGGACGGGGCGCTGCGCAACCCCGGCAACTGGAAGCACCTGGTCAACCCGTTCCGGCCGTCCTGGGGCGAGCCGTACGTCGACCAGGTCGTCCGCATGATGAGCGCGCTGAGCACGGCGAAGGACAAGGCCCGCGGGCACGAGGCGGTCGTGGTCAGCCACCAGCTGCCCATCTGGATCGTCCGGTCCTACGTCGAGCGCCGCCGCCTCTGGCACGACCCGCGCAAGCGCCAGTGCACGCTCGCGTCCCTGACGACGTTCACGTACCAGGGCGACCGGATCGTCTCCGTCGGCTACACCGAGCCGGCCCGCGATCTCGTCCCGGCCCACCTCCTCGCCGGTGCCAAGCCGGTGAAGGGACAGGCCAAGGCCTACGGGGCGTAACACCCCGGCCCCCGCGTACGGGGGCGTTCGGCAGGCGCGCAAGGCCTTTCGTTCGCCCCCTTATGAGCGCTTACGACTACTTCGTTACGGAATCTGCGCATTTCAGCGGAACCTCCCCGTTCGTCACGGCCTCTGACTGGGTGACCAGCACGACGTGACGAATCGGGGATGCCATGCGCGCTCTCTCCCGCAGGGGAATGCTCGGACTCGGCGCGGGAGCCGCCGCCGCCGTCTCACTCGCCGGATGCGGCGGTCTCACGGGCTCGGACGATTCCGGCCACGCCGACGGTTCCGGCGGCGACTCCGTCCAGGGCGGGTCCAAGCCGAAGCAGAAGCCCACCGCCCGCCCCATCGGCGACGGATCCACCAGCCACACCGGCAAGCAGCCCCACCAGCCCGCCAGGCCCGAGCCGCTGGAGCCGGGTCAGACCCCGCCCCAGTTCGTCGTGTTCTCCTGGGACGGCGCCGGCGAGGTCGGCAACGGCCTCTTCCCGCGCTTCCTGGACCTGGCCAAGGAGCACGGCGCGAGCATGACCTTCTTCCTGTCCGGGCTGTACCTGCTGCCCGAGTCGAAGAAGCGCCTCTACGACCCGCCGAACAACCCGCGCGGCGCCTCCGACATCGGCTACCTCACCGACGACCACGTCAAGGCGACCCTGAAGAACGTCCACCGGGCGTGGCTGGAGGGGCACGAGATAGGCACCCACTTCAACGGCCACTTCTGCGGCGAGTCCCACGGCTCGGTCAAGAACTGGACGCCGCAGCAGTGGCGCAGCGAGATCGACCAGGCGAAGTCCTTCGTCAAGGAGTGGCGCACCAACACCGGCTGGACCGACCTGCCGTCGCTGCCGTTCGACTACGACAAGGAGCTCGTCGGCGGCCGTACGCCCTGTCTGCTCGGCCAGGACAACCTGCTGCCCACCGCCCGCGAGCTCGGCTGGCGCTACGACGCCTCCTCGCCCGGCGGCCTCCAGGTCTGGCCCGCCAAGCGCCAGGGCATATGGGACCTGCCCCTGCAGCAGATACCTTTCCCCGGCCGCGGCTTCGAGGTCCTGTCGATGGACTACAACATGCTGGCCAACCAGTCCCTCGCGACCACGAAGGCACCCGCCCACAACTACCCGGGCTGGCGGAAGCAGTCGGCACAGGCGTACATCCAGGGATTCAAGCGGGCATACGAGACAAATCGGGCGCCTCTCTTCATCGGCAACCACTTCGAGCAGTGGAACGGCGGCATCTACATGGACGCCGTCGAGGAGGCCTTCAAGCACATCGCGCGCGAGAAGGAGAAGGGCGCGGATGTGCGTCTCGTCTCCTTCCGGCAGTTCACCGACTGGCTCGACGTGCAAAAGCCCGAGGTGCTCGCCAGGCTCCGCACGCTCGGGGTCGGGCAGCAGCCGGCCGGTGGCTGGCGGGAGTTCACCGGCCGGGCCGCCACGCCCGGCGGAGAGGCCTCGCGGAACGCCGCCTGAAATGCGGTTTTCCGCCCGCAAGGGGGGTGGGCGAGACCCCCAGAACGGGCATGCGAAACTTTTCACATGAGTGCCGCCAGCGCCCCCCAGCGTTCGAACCGCACGACCCGTGCCACCGAGCGCACCCGACGTGTCCGCCGCAGTGCCGCCCTGACCGCCTCCCTCGCCGCGACCGCGCTGCTCGTCACCGCGTGCGGCTCCGGCGGCACCTCCGGCGGGGGCGGCAACACCAACTTCGTCACCGGCACCGACGGCGTCGCCACGGTCGCCCAGGGCAAGCGCACCCCGGCCCCCGACCTGTCCGGCAAGACCATCGCCGGAAAGACCCTCGACGTCGCCGACTACAAGGGCAAGGTCGTCGTCCTCAACGTGTGGGGTTCCTGGTGCAACCCCTGCCGCGCTGAGGCCAAGTACTTCGCGAAGGTCTCCAAGGAGTACGCCGGCAAGGGCGTGCAGTTCGTCGGCATCAACACCCGGGACACCTCCACCGGTGCGGCCCTCGCCTTCGAGAAGGACTGGGACATCACCTACCCCAGCCTCTACGACCCCACCGGCAAGCTGCTGCTGCGCTTCAAGAAGGGCACGCTCAACCCGCAGGCGATCCCCTCCACGCTCATCCTCGACCGGGACGGCAAGATCGCGGCCCGCTCGCTGTCCGCGCTCAGCGAGGAACGGCTGCTGAAGATGCTCAAGCCGGTCGTCGCCGAGAAGTGAGCGGAGTAGCGACGTGAGCGCAGTCACCACGCTCGCCGCGGTGGCGGACCCCAACGGCACGGTACTCAACGGCGCCCTGCTGGTGGCCCTGCCGATCGCGCTGCTCGGCGGAGTCGTCTCCTTCTTCTCGCCCTGCGTCCTGCCGCTGGTGCCCGGTTACCTCTCCTATGTGACGGGCGTCGCGGGCACCGACCTCGCCGAGGCGCGGCGCGGCCGGATGGTCGCGGGCGCCTCCCTGTTCGTGCTCGGCTTCACCGCCGTGTTCGTCTCCGGCGGGGCGCTGTTCGGCTACTTCGGACAGACGCTGCAGGAGCAGCAGGGCGTCCTGTCCAAGGTGCTCGGCGTCCTCATGATCCTCATGGGCGTCTTCTTCATGGGCCTGATGCCCTGGCTCACCCAGCGGGAGTTCCGCTTCCACCGGCGGCCCGTGGCCGGGCTGGCCGGCGCGCCCCTGCTCGGCGCCCTGTTCGGCATCGGCTGGACGCCCTGCATCGGCCCCACCCTCGCCTCCGTGCAGGCGCTCGCCATCGACCAGGCCAGCGCCGGACGCGGTGCCGTCCTGACCATCGCGTACTGTCTGGGCCTGGGCGTGCCCTTCGTGCTCGCCGCGGTCGCCTTCCGCAAGGCCCTCGGAGCCTTCGGCTGGATCAAGCGCCACTACGTCTGGGTGATGCGGATCGGCGGCACCATGATGATCGTGACCGGTCTGCTGCTGCTGACCGGCGCGTGGGACCGCATCGTGCAGGAGATGCAGGTCTGGTCCGACGGCTTCACTGTGGGGATCTGATCCATGAGCAAGACCACCGCCTCCGACCCGGCCCCCTCCGCCGCCGAGGACCAGGAGCTGGGCGACGCCGGCTCCCAGCTGTCCACCGCGCCCAAGGAGGAGGCGCCCGGCCTGCCCTCCCTCGGCGTCATCGGCTGGGCCCGCTGGTTCTGGCGGCAGCTGACGTCCATGCGGGTCGCCCTGCTGCTGCTCCTGCTGCTCTCCCTCGGCGCGATCCCCGGCTCGCTCATCCCGCAGTCCGGCCAGGACGAGACGAAGGTCGCCGACTTCCGCAAGGCCCACCCGACCCTCGGGGACGTCTACGACAAGATCGGCATGTTCCACGTCTACAGCTCGGTGTGGTTCTCCGCGATCTACATCCTGCTGTTCGTCTCCCTCATCGGCTGCATCGTGCCCCGCACCTGGCAGTTCGTCGGCCAGCTGCGCGGCCTGCCGCCCGGCGCGCCCCGGCGGCTGAACCGGCTGCCCGCCCACACCACCTGGCGCACCACCGCCGAACCCGAGCAGGTCCACCAGGCCGCCCTGGCCCTGCTGAAGAAGCGCCGCTTCCGCACCCACCTCACCGGGGGCGCCGTCGCCGCCGAGAAGGGCTACCTGCGCGAGGTGGGCAACCTCGTCTTCCACATCGCCCTGATCGTGATGCTGATCGCCTTCGCCTGGGGCCAGCTGTACAAGTCCGAGGGCAACAAGCTGGTCGTCGAGGGCTACGGCTTCTCCAACACCCTCACCCAGTACGACGACTTCAAGTCCGGCAACCTCTTCAGCTCCGACGACCTGGTGCCCTTCAGCTTCAACCTGAAGAAGTTCACCGGCACCTACGAGCGCACCGGCCCCAACAAGGGCACCCCGCGCGTCTACCAGGCCGACATCACCTACAGCACGGGCGCCTACGGCAAGGACAAGAACGACACCGTCGAGGTGAACCACCCGCTGGAGGTCGGCGACTCCAAGGTCTACCTCGTCAGCCACGGCTACGCCCCGGTCATCACCGTCCGCGACGCCAGGGGCAAGGTCGTCTTCGACGACGCCGTACCGCTGCTGCCGCTCGACTCCAACGTCACCTCCTCCGGCGTCGTCAAGGTCCTCGACGGCTACCGCAACGCCCAGGGCAAGAAGGAACAGCTCGGCTTCAACGCGTTCTTCGTGCCGACCTTCGGCGGCCACGCCAGCGGCACGATGCTGTCGCAGTTCCCCGCGCTGGACAATCCGCTGCTCGCGCTGTCCGCCTACCACGGCGACCTGGGGGCCGACTCCGGCATCCCGCAGAGCGTGTACCAGATGGACCGGACCAACATGAAGGAGTTCAAGGACTCCGACGGCAAGCTGTTCAAGAAGCTGCTCAAGCCCGGCGAGACCATGAAGCTCCCGAACGGCGCCGGTTCGGTCACCTTCGGCAAGGACATCAAGGAGTGGGCCGGCTTCCAGGTGGTCCAGCAGCCCGGCAGCGGCTGGGCCCTCGCCGGTGCCCTCGCCGCGATCGGCGGCCTCGCCGCCTCCCTGTTCATCCAGCGCCGCCGCGTCTGGGTGCGCGCGGTCAAGGGCGCCGACGGCGTCACCGTCGTCGAGATGGCCGGCCTCGGCCGCAGCGAGTCCGCCAAGGTCCCCGAGGAACTGGGCCACCTCGCCGGCGACCTCTACGAGCAGGCACCGGGCGCCCCCGGCCCCGACGACCCCGCAGATTCCCCCGACCCCGATCAGGAGCCGGGTACCGAACCCCCCGTACCTGCCGAAGGGGCTGAGAAGCAGTGACTCTCGCCGCCGCCACCAACGAAAACCTCGCGAACATCAGCAACGTCCTGATCTACTCCGCGATGGCCGTCTACACCCTGGCCTTCTTCGCGTACATCGCCGAATGGCTCTTCGGCAGCCGCAGCAAGGTCGCCCGGACCGCCGCCGCGCTCACCACCAAGACAGACGCCGAGAAGGCGGCCCCGGCCGTCACCGTGAACCAGGCCGGCGGCACCGCCGTGCTGGAGCGGCCGAAGGTCACCGTGCGGGCCGCGTCCGGTCAGCGCGACGTGCCCGACGGCCCCGGGGCGCACGGCGGGGACGAGCAGGGCGACCTGTACGGCCGGATCGCCATCTCCCTCACGATCCTCGCCTTCCTCATCGAGTTCGGCGGTGTCCTCACCCGCGCCCTCTCGGTGGAGCGCGCCCCGTGGGGCAACATGTACGAGTTCAACATCACGTTCTCCACGGTCGCGGTCGGCGTGTACCTCGGGCTGCTGGCCCTCAAGAAGAACGTGCGCTGGCTCGGTCTGTTCCTGATCACCACGGTCCTGCTCGACCTGGGCCTTGCGGTCACGGTCCTCTACACCGCCAGCGACCAGCTGGTCCCGGCCCTGCACTCGTACTGGCTGTACATCCACGTCTCGACGGCGATCTTCTGCGGCGCGGTCTTCTACGTGGGCGCGGTCGCCACGATCCTGTACCTGTTCAAGGACTCCTACGAGAGCAAGCTCGCGAGCGGCGGCACGCCCGGCACCTTCGCGACCTCCGTCCTGGAGCGGCTGCCCTCCTCCGCCTCCCTCGACAAGTTCTCCTACCGCGTCAACGCGGCCGTCTTCCCGCTGTGGACGTTCACGATCATCGCGGGCGCCATCTGGGCCGGTGACGCCTGGGGCCGCTACTGGGGCTGGGACCCGAAGGAGACCTGGTCGTTCATCACCTGGGTCGCCTACGCCTGCTACCTGCACGCCCGCGCCACCGCCGGCTGGAAGGGGCGCAAGGCCGCCTACCTGGCCCTGATCGCCTTCGGCTGCTGGCTGTTCAACTACTACGGCGTGAACATCTTCGTCTCCGGCAAGCACTCCTACGCGGGCGTCTGAGTTCTGTTCAGCTGAGCCTCATGTCGACGTGAAACGTCATCTGTCACGGACGGATGTGCGACGACGAGCCCTGCGGGTCGGTAGATTCAGCCATCCGGGGTATGTAACTGTCGGCGAGCGGTTGAATACGCGGTGCTGTGTAGGTCACGCAGCACGCCACAACCGTCTGGGGGGGGGGAGACGATGAGTGTGACGATCGATGAGCGGGCGATTTCGCACCACGAGGACGACATCGTGATCGTCGTGTCCGACGCCGACTACCGGGACGCCGCGCAGCGAGCCCTGGACGAGCTCGGACTCACCTACGCCGAGCTCGAAGAGCAGGCGAAGGAGGGCAGCTTCACCTCGTCGCGGGCACATGCTCTGTGGGTGTCCATCGGCGGCACGGTTGACCTCTGACCTTTCGAAACAGGCCTACACGTTCGCAAGGGAGTTACAGGAGACCCTCAACGGGACCGTGTGCCAGCACGTGCGGATCGCCGCCGTACTGCGACCGCGTTCCGCCGTCGGTCCGGTCTTCACTCTCGGACATGGTCTGTCCGCCGCCAACCCCACCCAACCGACGGCGTTCCCGCTCCGCATCGATCAGAAGAAGCCGCGGTCCTGGATGAACCTCTCGTTACAGGTCCGCTTGGACGACGGTGCCGACTTCCTGACGGTGCATTCGTCCTACTGCGGCATCTTCACCGATGAGGCCCTGGAGACGTGCCTGCTCCACTGGGACTACGAACGTGAGAAGGACAAGTACACCAGCGCGCATGTCCAGGTGTACGGCACATCGCCCGCACTGGAGGCGCTGAACAGGAACAACGATCACAAGCGTTCCCTGGACAAGCTGCACATCCCGGTAGGGGGAAGACGCTTCCGGCCCTGCATCGAGGACGTCATCGAGTTCCTGATCACCGAACGGCTGGCCGACGGCCGGGAAGGCTGGGAGAAGCGCGTCGAGGAGGGCCGCAATCGCTATCGGCGCGGCCAGTTGCTGGCGGCGATGAGGCGCAATCCCGATGTGGTCGAGGAGTACCTCGACAGCCGCGGCGAGTAGCCGCGCGTCGCGTTGCGGCGCCCTGCTCGGCGTGTCCGGGCAGGGCGACGTCGTGTCGGTCCCGGCTACGGACGGCAGACCGTGCCGGTGACGACGTCCCGCAGGCGTTCGGCGTACAGCCGCAGGTTCTTGTGCGCGACATCGGTGTCCGGGTAGCGGGCCGCGACCCACAGGCCCTCGTGGAGCCGCGTGACCCAGGCGCAGACCTGGTCGCCGTACGACACCCGGATCAGGCCGTAGGCGTTGCGCTCGGTCCAGGTCGTGGACTCGGGGATGCCGCGGGCGTCGGCGAACGACACGATCGAGTACATGTCGGGGGACGTCGGCCGGAAGTCCGCGCCGAGCAGCCGCAGCACCCGGGCCAGCGGCATGCGGGCCAGCGGCCGGGTGGCGTGCAGCGCGGCGCGTACGGTCTTCAGCGCGGCGGGGAAGTCGGGCGCCTCGGCCACGGGCACCTCGATCGGCGCGCCGCCGACGTACCAGCCCACCGAGTCCGAGTACGCGGACTTCGCCCGGGTGTGGAAGGGCACCACCGTCCGGTAGACGGGCTCACCGCCGATCTCGTGGACGATCAGGGCGGTCGCCGCCAGGATCCCGACCAGCGAACCGCCGTAGGGGCGGCAGTACGCCTCGAAGGCGGCGGCGGTGTCCGCGTCGACGAGCATCTCGCGCATGAGCTTCTGCGTCGGCAGCCCGCCCTCGGGATCCAGCCCGAGGTCCACGGGGAAGCTCGGCAGCCGCCCGTCGCAGCGCCGGATGAACTCCCGCCAGCGGGCGACGATCTCGTGGTCCGCGTCGAGCCGGTCCGCGTCGGCCCGCTCGGCCTCGCAGAAGTCGACGTAGCTGGAGACCGGCGACTGCTCCGGGGCGCGGCCGGTGAGGTGGGCGGCGTACAGCTCCTGGATCTCCGCCGGGATGCGGTAGATGGAGAACGCGTCGACGTTGCTGTGGTCGAAAGCCATGTACACGCTGGTGCTGTCGTCCCGGACGACGGCCGTGTAGATGAGGTTCGGCCAGCGCAGCGCGTCGGCGGTGGTGTCGAAGCGGTCCTGGAGGTGCTGGGCCAGGATGTCGGGATCGGTGAACTCGCCGGCGTCCTCGCGGTGCAGGGAGACGGAGGCCTCATCGAGGGTGAAGCGCCGGATCGAGTCGCCCGGCCCGCCCGCCCAGCGGAAGCCGCTGCGCAGGGTCTCGTGCCGCAGAGTCCAGCCGCGCAGCGCCTCACCCAGCGCGTCGAGGTCGACCCGCCCCGGGATGTCGAACGCCGCGCCGAGCCAGGTGGGTACGAACAGGCCGTCCTCGCGCACGGACCGCGCCGTCCGCAGATGTGACTCCTGGATGTAGGCGGGTGGCCGGGAGTCCTCCGGCAGGGCCTTCGCCGTCGCGACGGTGGCCGGGCTGAGCGTCCATTCGACGAGTCGCCCTGGTCGTACGTCGCAGCGCTGGATGTCGGTCATTCGCACAGGGCGTCTCCGTTCGCAGGTGGGATAGACCCGACCAAAGGAATGGCGAACCCGCCACCGGCGACACCAGGTGTCGCCACATTTCAATGGATCGGATGGCATCCCGAACGATGATGCGAACCCGGGGCGGTGCGCTCAGTTGACGCCGATGTCCTCGTTCCACAGATCCGGGTGGCCCGCGACGAAGTCCCGCATCAGGCCGACGCACTCCTCGTCGTCCAGCAGCACGATCCTCACACCGTGCTCGGCGAGCCAGTCGTGGCCACCGTGGAAGGTCACGTCCTCCCCGATCACGACCCGGGAGATGCCGAACTGCCGCACCAGCCCGGAGCAGTACCAGCACGGCGACAGGGTCGTCACCATCGTCGTACCCCGGTAGGAGCGTTGCCGCCCGGCCGCTCGGAAGGCCGCCGTCTCCGCGTGCAGGGACGGATCGCCGTCCTGGACGCGGCGGTTGTGGCCGCGGCCCAGCAGGGTGCCGTCGGCGCCGTACAGCGCGGCACCGATCGGGATGCCGCCCTCGGCGAGCCCGGCGCGGGCCTCCTCGACGGCGGTCGTGAGCCATGTGCGTGCCAGTGCCCGGTCCATGACCTCATCCATGACCCGGCCCTGCCCCTCTGTAACCCGGCCTGGCTCCTCCCTGCCCCGCCTCGGCCGCGGTGAGCCGGTCGAGGTGGGTGTGCAGGGCGCCCGCGCCCTCGATCATGACCCTGGTGCGCGCCGTCAGCGCCTCGCCGCGCGCCGCCACGGCCGCCCGCAGCGCCGCACTGCCGCCCTCCCGCCGCAGCCCCTGAAGCACCGGCCTGATCTGGTCGAACAGATAGTGGCTGCGGCGCAGGGTGTGCACGAGCCGGGCGTCGCGCACATCGGCCGGCTCGTACACCCGGTACCCCGTCCCGCGTTCGCGTCCCGGCGTGAGCAGCCCGGCCGCCTCCCACACTCGCAGCGCCGACGTCCGCACGCCCAGCAGCGCGGCCACCTCCCCGATGCGCAGGCCGCCCGAGCGCGGCAGCGGGGCGGGCGGCCCGGCCGCGAGCAGCTCCAGGGCCTCGCTCGCCGCCCGCAGTGCCACCCGCTCCTCGTGCAGCGCGGCATGCGCGGCGTCGAGCAGCGCGAGCGCGCCCGGCACGTCCCCCTCGTGCACGGCCCGCATGATGTCCGTCGCCGTCACCGGCCCGTACCCGCGCATCAACGTCCGGTACGCCAGCAGCGCGCCCCGGTGCAGCTCGCCGAAGACGCGGTAGCCGGAGGCGGTCCGTGCGGCCGGGGGGAGCACACCGGCGTCCTCGTAGTTGCGGATCTGCTGCGTCGAGACACCGGCGAGCCGGGCCAGGTCGACGGGGCGGAGGCGGCGGTCGTTCGTCATCGATTTGAAGGTTACGGCAGAAACCAGGCCCGATAGGCGTCAAAAGTCTCAACACCGCACTTCAATGGAAGACTTGAAGGAATGGACGACTGCATCCGCGTCACCGGCGCACGCCTCCACAACCTCAGGAACGTCTCCCTCCGTCTGCCGAAGAACAAGCTGGTCGTCCTGACCGGCCTCTCCGGCTCCGGCAAGTCCACCCTCGCCTTCGACACGCTCCACCAGGAGGGCCAGCGGCAGTACCTGGAGTCGCTGGGCATGGTCACCGGCTACGTCAGCAAGCCCGCCGTCGACTCGATCACCGGCCTGTCCCCGTCCATCAGCGTCGACCAGCACCACACCAACCGCAGCCCCCGCTCCACCGTCGGCACGGTCACCGAGGTCTTCACCTACCTGCGCCTGCTGTGGTCCCGCATCGGCATCCGCCCCTGCCCCGGCTGCGGCGAGGACATCCCGCCGTCCCACACCGATGGCGCCGAGGCCGACGAGGACGCCGAGGCGGAGCAGCGGCCCTGCCCGCACTGCTCCACTCCCGTGCCCGAACTGGTCATGGGCTCCTTCTCCTTCAACAAGCCCGCCGGGGCCTGCCCGTCCTGCACCGGCCTGGGCGAGGTGATCCGGCCCGACGTACGGCGCCTGGTCGATGAGGAGAAGTCGGTCGCGCAAGGCGCGGTACGGGGCTGGAACGCGAAGTTCACCGACTGGAGCCTGCCCGTGCTGCGGGCCGCCGCCGGCCACTACGGCTTCACCTTCGACCCGGACACACCGGCCGGTGAACTGACCGACATCCAACGGGACCTGCTGCTCCACGGCGTGGAAAGCCCCGAGTTCCGGCGACACTTCCCCGACACCGCCCCACCGGCGACCGTCGCCGCGGGCCGCTTCGAAGGAGTCGCGACGGCCCTGCTGCGCCGCTACAACGAGCGCGCCGACGACCCCGAGTACCGCGAACGGGCCGAGCGGCAGGGCCTGGTGAAGCAGCCCTGCACCGACTGCGAAGGAACCCGGCTGGGCGCGCGGGCACGGGCGGTGACCGTGCACGGCCTCGGCATCGTCGAGGCCACCCGGCTTCCGCTGACCGACCTCGGCACCTGGCTGAGTGGCCTGCGCGAGCGGTCGGGCGGGGACGAGTGGCTGCTCGTGGAGCCGGTCGTCACCGACCTGGAGGAGCGGGTACGGCGCCTGCTGGACGTCGGAGTCGGCTACCTCACCCTGGGCCAGGCCACACCCAGCCTCTCCGCCGGCGAGACACAGCGGCTGCGGCTGGCCGCCCTGCTCGGCTCCGGCCTGACCGGTGTCCTCTACGTCCTGGACGAGCCGACCATCGGCCTGCACCCCTCGGACACCGCCCGCCTGATCGGCGTCCTGCGCCGCCTGCGCGACCTGGGCAACACCGTCCTCGTCGTCGAGCACGACCTGGAGGTGCTGCGGGCGGCGGACCACGTGGTGGACGTCGGCCCCGGGGCGGGCCGGGACGGCGGGCGGATCGTCGCCGCGGGCACCCCGCAGGAGGTGGCGGCAACGGAGGGCTCGGTCACCGGCGCGTACCTCTCGGGCAGGCTCCCCGCCCCCCGGTCACGCGGACGCGGCGACGGCGGTACGGCGCTGCTGATCAGGGGAGCCCGGGCCCACAACCTCAAGGACGTCACCGTACGGATCCCGCTGGGGCGGCTGGTGACGGTCACCGGCCCGTCCGGCTCGGGCAAGTCCACACTGCTGCTGGACGTCCTCGGCCGGGCGGCCCGCCGGCACTTCGACGGAGCGGGTGAGCTGCCCGCCGAGCACGACGGCATCGACGGCTGGGAGCACCTGTCCAAGGCCGTCCTCATCGACCAGGAGCCGGTCGGCCGCGTGCCCCGCTCCAACGCGGCGACGTACTCGGACGTCTTCACCCCGATCCGTGAGACCTTCGCGGCGGCCGGACGCCTGCCCGCGGGCCGCTTCTCCTTCAACGTGCCGGGCGGGCGCTGCGAACGCTGCGAGGGGGCCGGGGTGCTGACCGTCCGGATGCACTTCCTCCCGGCGGTCCAGGTGCGCTGCCCGGCCTGCCACGGGCGGCGCTTCCGGCCCGAGGTGCTGGCCGTCCGGTACGAGGGCCACGACATCGCGGAGGTGCTGGAGGCGACGGTGGACGAGGCGCTGGACGTCTTCCGGGCCGTACCCGCCGTGGCCGGCCGCCTGCGCCGCCTGGCGGACGTCGGCCTCGGCTACCTTCCTCTCGGCCAGCCCGCGACCACCCTGTCCGGCGGTGAGGCGCAGCGCCTGAAACTGGCGAAGGAGTTGGGCCGCAGGACGAGCGGCCGCACGCTCTACGTCCTCGACGAGCCGACGACGGGCTTGCACGCGGCGGACACGGCCCGGCTCCTCGGGGTGCTGCAACGGCTGGTGGACGCGGGCCACTCCGTCGTCACCATCGAACACAACGTGGAGGTGATGCAGGCGTCGGACTGGCTGATCGACCTCGGACCGACCGGCGGGACGGGCGGTGGCCGGGTCATGGCGGAGGGGGCCCCTGGGGAGATCGCGGAGGTACGGACGCCCCGGACGGACGGGTTGCTGACGGGGTGAGCGGGTGGCTGACAGGGTGAGTCGGGCGGCCCCGACAGTTGCTCTGTCAGCCCTGCCGCTCCAGCACCGCGTAGTCCGCGAAGCTGCGGCGGTAGCGCAGGTGCCTCGTCTCCTGGGTGTGCCTGCGCTGCCACTCCTCCACCTCGCCAGGAGCCTGGCAGGGACCCGAACCCGCCCCGCAGTCCTCCTCCTCACCCGAGACGCACCGCGCCTCATACTCGGGCTGCGCCGACGCGTCCTGCACGATCGTGTACGGCACGTACCGGAAGATCCTGCGGCCGGCCGACTCCCCACCGTGTTCGTCGCGTTGGTGCTGGCGCAGCAGCACGTTCGCGTCCGTCACCGCACTGCCGTCGAACGCCGCCCGCGCCCTGTCCCGCCGCAGCGCCAGCTCCTCACATGCCGCACACCCGGGCACCGGGGAGGGCGGCCGGGTCGGATCGGCCGACAACCCCTCCCTGGAACGGTCGTTGAGCGCGCGTACGCCCGCACTGAGCCGCTCGTCCAGGGTGGCCTCCCGGATCCTCGCCGGGTCCGCCTGCCATTCACGGCCGCCGCCGACCGGACGCAGCATCACATACGGGCCGGTCCTGTCCTGGTACTCGCCGACCTTGCGCGTCTGGGGGTCGTAGACGAGCGTTCCCGGTTCCATTCCGTGCACCTCCGTCACTCTGGGTGTAGTGAGCGTTGCGCAGGGGAACGGTCCGGATCAATGCTTTGCGTGTGACACCGGTGCACTGTCACGGAGGGGGGAGCCTTGAGCCGACGGAACGGCGGAGCTGAGTCGGGGGCGAGCACGGCCGCCGTCTTCGGGGAGGTGCTGCGGCATTTCCGCGAGGCGGCACTCCTCACGCAGGAGGGCCTGGCGAGGCAGATCCCGTGCGACCGTTCGCACGTGGCGCGGGTGGAGGCCGGTACGAGGGTTCCGCAGGACACGTTCGCCAAGACCTGTGACGAACTGTTGGGCACCGGTGGGGTGTTGCTTCGCCTGTGGGGCCGCATCGACTGGTATCCGCAGGTGGAGCATCCGGATTGGTTCGAGCGGCGCGTGCGGATGGACGCAGAGGCAGTCTCGCTGCTCGCGTACCAGGCCAACGTCGTTCCCGGCTTGTTGCAGACGCAGGACTATGCGTGGGCGCTGTTCGCTCGGCACATCGCCGACCAGGACGAGGTGGAAGAGCGCGTGAGGGCACGGATGAGTCGACAGCGACGCTTCCTCGCCCCGGACGGTCCCCTGTTTGTGGTCGTACTTGACGAGAGCTGCCTACGCACAAGGGTGGGTAGCCCAGCGATCATGCGCGACCAGTTCGGCCACCTGCTGGAGGCGGGGCAGCGCCCCAACATCCGTATCCAGGTAGTGCCGGCCGACGACCCCGACATCGACCGCCCCAACGCGTCCATGTCACTGATCACGCTGCCGGACGGCCACCAATGGGTGTACTCCGAGTCGCTGGATCAGGGCCACTTCAACGACAATCCGGCCCTCTTCGCCAAGCATCGCCACACCTATGATGTGCTCAGGGCTGACGCGCTGTCCGCCCGCCAATCAGCCGCTCTGATCAGCGACTTGATGAAGGGGTATGGGCACGATGAGCAGCCACCGACTCAGCGCGGCGACCTGGATCAAGAGCAGCCACAGCGGTACAAACGGCGGGGATTGCATAGAAATAGCCCCCGGCTTCCCCGAAACCGTCCCCGTCCGCGACAGCAAGACCCCTGACGGACCGGTCCTGGTCGTGGGCCGGGCCGCCTGGTCGGCGTTCATCGACTCCGTGCGCTGACCTACTGCCCGCTCACCATCTGCAGGATCCGGTTGGCCGCCTCGGCCACCGGCTGGCCCACCGCTCCGACGGCCGCGGCGATCGCGGCGACGGCCAGCAGCGCACGGTGCCGCTCCTGCGCCGGCGCCGCGTCCGCGGCCAGCACCGGCAGGGACTCGTCGATGAGCTGTGCGCTCGGCTGCGGCAGCTGGTCGCGCAACTGCCGGACCTCGCGGATCAGTTCGGCGAGGGCCAGCCGCAGGGCGGGGTCCGTGTCGCCCGTGGTGCCGTTCTTCACGATGCCCGTGTTGCCGCTGCCGCCGTGCATGCTGACGTTGTCGCCGTAGTAGTAGTTGTTGCCGCTCATGCCGAGATCCCCGTGTTGCCGCTGCCGCCGTACATGTTCACGCTGTCGCCGAAGTGGTAGTTCGTGGGTGAGTTGATCGTCAGGCGCTCCACCGTCACCTGGAACTCGGTGTCGGGGTTCTCCAGCGCGCCCGCGACGTAGCCCACGAGCTGGTCGAGGTGCTGTGGGTTCCGGCTGGTGACCATCGCGGTGGAGGGGCCGGCCGTCTCGACGGCGAGGACGTAGTGCGACTGGGCCGTGACGACGGAGAGCATGCGCATGAAGAAGTAGACCAGCGCCGCGCCCGCGCCGAGCCACACGAACGTGAGGACCGCGGTGCCCGTGGACTCGCCGTCGATGAACGTCAGACCGCCGATGATCGACAGACCGATACCCACGGCCAGGGTGATCAGGGCGCGGGTCAGGAAGCGGAAGACCGCCTCCTTGCGCTTGGGGTGCAGGGTGAAGGTGTACACCCGGGCGATGTTGCGCAGGGGGTAGGCGGCCGTGCCGACCCATAACAGGCGTTTGTGGACACGAAGTTCGACGTCCGTCACGGCGCGCGGCGGAGTGGAGGGCGGGGGCGGTACGTCCCACTGCCCCGGTGGCTGCTGTGTCTCCATGGGCACTATTGGCGACCATGCGCTTACCGAGGGCAAGTGGTTTCACATGGACGGGAGAGCCGGTGGCCTCAGGACTCGTCGCGCCTCGGGTCGTCGTCCTTGTTCTTGTCCTCGTCGAGCGACTTCAGGAAGTCGGGATTGTCGTCCGGCGCCACCCACCGCCGCGGACGCTCCGCAGCGGGCACCCGCTTCTTGCCGGCGATGAGCCAGGAGATCGACCCGACGAGCGGGAAGACCAGCACCAGGAGCGCCCACAGCGGCTTGGGCATGTGGCGGATCTCGTCGTCCTTCGTGCTGATGCAGTCGATGAACGCGTACACGCTGAGCGCCAGCGGCACGAGGAACATCAGTACCCGGAGCATGCGGCCTCTCAGCGAAAGCGGTGGGTGGTTCCAGGCCAGGGTAGCGGCTCGGGGATACTGGACCCCATGGCTTACGACGATCTTCGCTCCCTGCTCAGGGCGCTGGAGCGCGAGGGTGACCTCAAGCGCATCAAGGCCGAGGTCGACCCGTATCTGGAGGTCGGGGAGATCGTCGACCGGGTGCAGAAGTCCGGCGGTCCCGCCCTGCTCTTCGAGAACGTGCGCGGGTCGAGCATGCCCCTCGCGATGAACGTGTTCGGCACGGACCGGCGACTGCTGAAGGCCCTGGGCCTGAAGTCGTACGCCGAGATCACCGAGCGGATCGGCGGGCTGCTGAAGCCCGAGCTGCCGCACGGCTTCGTCGGTGTCCGCGAGGCCTTCGGCAAGCTCGGCGCGATGACGCACGTACCGCCCAAGAAGGTGAAGGACGGGCCCGTGCAGGAGGTCGTCCTGACCGGGGACGACGTCGACCTCGACCGGTTGCCCGCCCTGTTCACCTGGCCGAAGGACGGCGGGTCGTTCTTCAACCTGGGGCTGACCCACACCAAGGACCCGGAGAGCGGCGTCCGCAACCTCGGGCTGTACCGGCTCCAGAGGCACGACAAGCGCACCATCGGCATGCACTGGCAGATCCACAAGGACAGCCGGAACCACTACCAGGTGGCGGCCCGGCGCGGGGAGCGGCTGCCCGTCGCCATCGCCTTCGGCTGCCCGCCCGCCGTGACCTACGCCTCGACCGCGCCACTGCCCGGCGACATCGACGAGTACCTGTTCGCCGGGTTCCTCGCCGGCAAGCGGATCGAGATGGTCGACTGCAAGACCGTGCCGCTCCAGGTGCCGGCGCAGGCCGAGGTCGTGATCGAGGGCTGGCTGGAGCCCGGCGAGATGCTGCCCGAGGGGCCGTTCGGCGACCACACCGGCTTCTACACGCCGCAGGAGCCCTTCCCGGCGCTGACGATCGACTGCGTGACGATGCGGAAGCGGCCGCTGCTCCAGTCGATCGTCGTGGGACGCCCGCCGACGGAGGACGGGCCGCTGGGCCGGGCGACGGAACGCTTCTTCCTGCCGCTGCTGAAGATCATCGTGCCGGACATCGTGGACTACCACCTGCCGGAGGCGGGCGGCTTCCACAACTGCGCGATCGTCTCGATCGACAAGAAGTACCCCAAGCACGCGCAGAAGGTCATGCACGCGATCTGGGGCGCGCACATGATGTCGCTGACCAAGCTGATCGTGGTCGTCGACTCCGACTGCGACGTGCACGATCTGCACGAGGTCGCCTGGCGGGCGCTGGGCAACACCGACTACGCCCGCGACCTGTCGATCGTCGAGGGCCCGGTCGACCACCTGGACCACGCCTCCTACCAGCAGTTCTGGGGTGGGAAGG
This sequence comes from Streptomyces tibetensis, assembly GCF_040647715.1. Taxonomy (GTDB): domain Bacteria; phylum Actinomycetota; class Actinomycetes; order Streptomycetales; family Streptomycetaceae; genus Streptomyces; species Streptomyces tibetensis_A. Next base: position 72,597 of record NZ_JBEZCR010000002.1, read on the forward strand.
CCGGTATCGACGCGACGAAGAAGTGGCCCGAGGAGGGCTACACCCGCGACGGCGGCTGGCCCGACATGGTCGAGTCGGATCCGGAGACGGCGGCGAAGGTGGACCGCCGCTGGAAGGAGTACGGGCTGTGACCAGCGCCTCTGCCGCCATTCCCCAGCCGGGACGCACCAAGGCGTTCCTGCGGCTGGTGATGATCGAGCACTCGGTCTTCGCGCTGCCCTTCGCCTACATCGCCGCGCTCACGGCGATGTTCCAGTGGGACAAGAACATCCACTGGGGGCGGCTGCTGCTCGTCACCGTCTGCATGGTGGGGCTGCGGACCTTCGCGATGGCGGTCAACCGGATCATCGACCGGGAGATCGACGCGCGGAACCCGCGCACGGCGCAGCGCGAGCTGGTGACCGGCGCGATGTCGGTGAAGCACGCCTGGACGGGTGCGCTGATCGCCCTGGCCGTCTTCCTGGGCGCCGCCGCCCTGCTGAACCCCCTGTGCCTGGCACTGGCCCCCATCGCGGTGATCCCGATGGTGGTCTATCCGTACGGCAAGCGGTTCACGAACTTCCCGCAGGCCATCCTCGGCCTCGCCCAGGCGATGGGCCCGGTCGGCGGCTGGCTGGCGATCTCGGGAGAGTGGTCCTGGGACGCGGTGCTCCTCGGCCTCGCCGTGGGCATCTGGATCGGCGGCTTCGACCTGATCTACGCCTGCCAGGACGTGGAGACCGACCGCGAGATCGGCGTCCTGTCCGTCCCGGCCCGCTTCGGCATCCCGGCCGCGATCTGGGGCGCCCGGGTCTGCCACACCCTCACCACGGCCCTCTTCGTCTGGTACGCCCTCGCCACCGGCGCCGGCGCTTTCTTCTGGCTGGGCCTGCTGATCGTCGCGGGAGCGTTCCTCTACGAACACTCGATCGTCCGCCCCCACGACCTCTCCCGAGTGAACCGCGCCTTCTTCAGCGTCAACGGCTTCATCGGCATCGCCCTGTTCGTGTGCGCGCTGCTGGACCTCCTGGCGCGGGGCCTGACGGTGTAGAGGGCAGCTGCCGGGGCCGACGGCCCCATGCCGGGAACGACCCGGCCGGTCCTGAACACGGACCGTCACGCCGGTAGGCTCAAGATGTGAACGCAGGGGAAAAGCAGCGCACGCCTTGGATCGTGGGGGTCTCGGGGGCCTCCGGCACGCCGTACGCGGCTGCCGTGCTGCGCGCGCTGCTGGAGGCCGGCGAGAGTGTCGACCTCGTGGTGTCCCGGGCCTCCCGGCTCACGCTGCTGGACGAGACCGGGATCTCCTTCCGGGACGCCCACTGGCAGGCCGACCTGCGGGAATGGCTGTCCCGGGGCGCCGACGGCAAGCCGGGCACCTTCTCCGTCGACATCGACGCCGTACGGCACTGGAGCGCCGGCGACCTGGCCGCCGGGCCCTCCTCGGGGTCGTACCCCACCCAGGGCATGCTCATCGTGCCCGCCTCGACGGCGAGCGTGGCAGGCGTCGCGCTCGGGCTGTCGAAGGACCTGCTGCAACGGGCGGCGAGCGTGACCCTCAAGGAGGGCCGCAAGCTGATCGTGGCCGTACGGGAGACCCCGCTGAACGGTCAGACCCTGCGCCACCTGGTCACCCTCGACGACGCGGGCGCGACGGTCGTGCCCGCCTCACCCGCCTTCTACGCGGGCGCGACGCACATCCAGGACCTGGTGGACTTCGTCGCCGGACGCGTACTCGACGCGGCGGGCGTGCCGCACCGCCTCTACCGCCGTTGGCAAGGTGAACTCGGCGGCGGTGCGCACCGCGACGACTGAGCAGCACCCGAACCTCATCGGACTCAACGACAACTTCAGCGGAAGGCTTCGATCGCAATGGACGCGGTGGACAGGCAGCTCATCCAGGCCCTGAGGGAGAACGGCCGGGCCTCCTACGCGGAGCTGGGACGCCTCGTCGGACTGTCGGGACCCAGTGTCACCGACCGCATCAACCGGCTGGAGGCGGCCGGGGTCATCACGGGCTACCGGGCCACCGTCGACGCCGCCTCGCTCGGCCTCGGCGTCACCGCCCTGATCGGAATCTCACTGTCCGACGCCACCGACCACGAGGACGTGGCGCAGCGGCTGAAGGACCTCTCGGAGATCGAGGACTGCTGGTTCATCGCGGGCGACGACTCGTACATGCTCAAGGTGCGGGCGGCGGACGTCGACGGTCTGGAGAAGATGATCCGACGGCTCAGCGGCATCGAGGGCGTCTCCCGGACACGTACGACCATCGTGCTCTCCACGAAGTGGGAGAACCGGGTCGGGGAGTTGCCCGAAGAGGAGTAGGCGCGTAGGCCCGAAGGGCCGTATGGGGGCACCTCCCGCCCGAAGGGTGGGGGCGTACGGTTGGGACGTCGTCGTAGAAAGGTGTGGGCATGGATCTCGGGCTCAAGCGCGAGCTGGAGGAGAAGGTCAGGGCGGGTGAGCGCCTGACCCGTGAGGACGGCATCGCGCTGTACGAGTCGGACGACCTGGCCTGGCTCGGCGGCCTCGCGCACGAGGTGCGCACCCGCAAGAACGGCGACGTCGTGCACTTCAACGTCAACCGTCACCTCAACATGACGAACGTGTGCACGGCCTCCTGCGCGTACTGCTCCTTCCAGCGCAAGCCGGGGGAGAAGGACGCGTACACGATGCGCATCGAGGAGGCCGTCAAGCTCGCGAAGGCGATGGAGGGCGAGAACCTCACCGAGCTGCACATCGTCAACGGGCTGCACCCGAACCTGCCGTGGCGGTACTACCCGCGGTCGCTGCGGGAGCTGAAGGCCGCGCTGCCGGACGTCTCGCTGAAGGCGTTCACGGCCACGGAGATCCACCACTTCGAGACCATCTCGGGGATGAGCGCGTCGGAGATCCTCGACGAGCTCATCGACGCCGGGCTGGAGTCCCTCACCGGTGGCGGCGCGGAGATCTTCGACTGGGAGGTCCGGCAGCACATCGTGGACCACCGCACCCACTGGGAGGACTGGTCGCGCATCCACCGGCTCGCGCACGAGAAGGGTCTGAAGACCCCGTGCACGATGCTGTACGGGCACATCGAGGAGCCGCGCCACCGGGTGGACCACGTGCTGCGGCTGCGTGAGCTGCAGGACGAGACCGGTGGGTTCCAGGTCTTCATCCCGCTGCGGTACCAGCACGACTTCGTCGACATGCAGGACGGCAAGGTGCGCAACCGTCTTCAGGCGCGGACGCAGATGGCGACCGGCGCCGAGGCGCTGAAGACCTTCGCGGTGTCGCGGCTGCTGTTCGACAACGTGCCGCACGTGAAGGTGTTCTGGGTCATGCACGGAGTGCAGACGGCGCAGCTCGCGTTGCAGCACGGTGCGGACGACATGGACGGGTCCGTCGTCGAGTACAAGATCACTCATGACGCGGACAACTATGGGACGCCGAACAAGCTGACGCGTGAGGACTTGCTCGACCTCATTCGTGATGCCGGGTTCCGGCCGGTGGAGCGGAATACGCGGTACGAGATCATTCGGGAGTACGACGGGCCCGACCCGTCGCTTCGCGAGACGCCGCAGGCCATGCGGGTGTGAGCGCGGCTGCGGGTGCGTGGGGCTTCTTCGCGCAGTTCTTCGCGCCCCTGAGCCGGGTACTCGGGGGGCATGGTCAGGAGCTCGGCACCTGAGGATGCCTATACCGCTGAACCCTTTGTTCCTGGTCGGGGTGGGCTTTCCGCTCTGCGGGAGGCCGCCGCCGGCTGTCGGGGGTGTCCTCTGCACCGGGACGCCACCCAGACCGTGTTCGGGGCCGGGGCCGCGGATGCCCGGGTCATGCTCGTGGGCGAGCAGCCCGGGGATCAGGAGGACCGGCAGGGGAAGCCGTTCGTCGGACCGGCCGGGAAGGTGCTCGACCGGGCCCTCGAGGAAGCCGGGATCGATCCTTCCGAGGCCTATGTCACCAACGCCGTGAAGCACTTCAAATTCACGCAGGCCGAGCCCCGGAAGCGGCGGATCCACAAGGCGCCGAACCTGCGGGAGATGACCGCGTGCGGGCCCTGGCTCGCCGCGGAGCTCGCGGTCGTGGAGCCGGAGCTGATCGTCGTCCTGGGGGCGACCGCCGGGAAGGCGCTGCTCGGGTCCTCCTTCCGGGTCACGCAGGTGCGGGGGACGGTGCTGGAGGAGGAGATCCACGGGCGGCCGGAGCGGCTGGTGCCGACCGTGCATCCGTCGTCGGTGCTGCGGTCCGACGACCGGGAGGCGGCGTACCGGGGGCTGGTGTCGGACCTGGAGGTGGCGGCCGACGCGCTGTCGTGATGAACGCGCTGTCGTAATAGCTACAATGCGGGCATGCCCCTTACCTTCGCGCTCGGTCCCGCCGTCACCCCCGAGTTGCGTGACGGCCTGCTCGATCTGTGGACCGATGTCTCCAACGCCGGTGGCGCCGTCGGATACGTGCCGCCGGTGACGCGGGAGGAGATCCGTCCCGCGCTCGTGCAGCACTTCGCGTCGATGGCGGAAGGGCGGGTCAAACTGCTCGTCGGACACGACGAGGAGGGGCGGGTCGCGGCGACCGCGTTCCTGACCTTCAATACGCACCACCTCATGACCCACTGGCTGTGGCTGTACACGGTGATGGTGCATCCGCGTCACCAGGGCAAGGGCTACGGGCGGGACCTGCTGGCGGCTGCCGCCGACGCGGCCCGGGGGATGGACGGTATCGAGGCGATCCGGCTGACCTGCCGGGGCGGTCTCGGTCTCGAGCGGTTCTACGAGGCCTGCGGCTACAAGGAGGTCGGGCGGATCCCCGGGGCGATCCGGGTGGGGCCGGGGGAGGACCGGGACGACGTCATCATGCTGCTGCCCCTCGCCTGACCGTCGAAGACCCCCCTGCAGGACCGTCCGCTCGGCGTGCTTCACTGGACGGTGCCCCTTTGGGTGCGTTCCGGCCGTTCGAAACGGAAGAGTGGATTGAGATGCTCCGCTACACACTGATGCGCCTCGGAGTCTTCGTGGGCTGCCTCGTGGTCGTCTGGGGCGCCGTCTACACCGGCATCGCCCCGCGCGGGCTGGGCAACAGCAACGGGCTGTGGGTCGTCCTGCTCGCCCTGCTGATCTCCGCGCCGATCAGCTTCGTCGTGCTGCGCAAGGAGCGGGACCGGGCGTCGGTCCAGGTCGCGCAGCGCGTCGACCGGATGAAGGCCAACCTGGACGCCAACCGCAGCCAGGAGGACGCGGCCGACGACACGGCCCGCACCCAGGGGCAGACCTCGTAGGTTCCCGTCTCGCACGCTCGCAGCGCCCCGTTTCCGTACATGCTCGGAAACGGGGCGCATTGCGTTGTATGGGTGTGTGTGCGTCGTCACCTGTCAAAGAAAGGCTTTGGGGTCCCCAAAGTTCAGGTGTTAAGGTCGTGGTATGAAGTCAGCAGTCGCGCCCCATTCGCCCCTGAGCACTCCGCTCGTGGCGCGGCTGCACGTGGATCTCTGTCGGTGCGCGTCCGCTTTCTGTCGTTCCTGACGTAACGCAACCCCCCACCGTCCCTCCCACGTCAGCTTTCCTACGCGTCCCCCCAACGGAGTCAGTCCGTGTCCTCACACACGAAGTCCTTCAAGGTGCCCTTCTGGGCCCAGATCATCGCCGGTCTCGTCCTGGGTGTGCTGCTCGGCTGGCTCGCCCGCAACCAGGACGTGTCCTGGCTGACCACGACACTGGAAAAGGTCGGCGACACGTTCATCGGGCTGCTGAAGCTCGCGGTCGCCCCGCTCGTCTTCTTCGCGATCCTGGTCTCGATCACCAACCTGAGGAAGGTCAACAACGCGGCCCGCCTGGCCTCGCGCACCCTCCTCTGGTTCATGATCACCTCGCTGATCGCGGTCAGCATCGGCCTGGTCATCGGCCTGCTGACCAACCCCGGCGCCGGCACCGGCCTCACGCCCAAGGACGGCGGGAAGCCCGAGGACACCGGCTCCTGGATCGACTTCCTGACGGGCATCATCCCGACCGACGTCATCACGCCGTTCACCGAGCTGAACGTGCTGCAGATCGTCTTCATGGCCGCCGTCGCCGGTATCGCCGCGCTCCAGCTCGGTGAGAAGGCCCAGCCGATCCTCACCCTGAGCGAGTCGGTCCTCAGCCTGCTGCAGAAGGCGCTGTGGTGGGTCATCCGGCTCGCCCCGATCGGCACCGTCGGCCTCATCGGCCACGCCATCGCCACCTACGGCTGGGATCTGATCGGCAAGTACGCGACGTTCACCGCCGACATCTACGTCGGCTGCTTCATCGTGCTGTTCGGCGTCTACCCGACGCTGCTCGCGACCGTCGCCAAGGCCAACCCGGTCCAGTTCTTCAAGGGTGCCTGGCCCGCGATCCAGCTGGCCTTCGTCTCCCGCTCCTCCGTCGGCACCATGCCGCTGACCCAGAAGGTCACCGAGCGGCTCGGCGTGCCGAAGGAGTACGCCTCCTTCGCCGTGCCGTTCGGCGCCACGACCAAGATGGACGGCTGCGCCGCGATCTACCCGGCCATCGCCGCGATCTTCGTCGCCCAGATCTTCGACATCCAGCTGGGCGTCGGCGACTACCTGCTGATCGCGTTCGTGTCGGTGGTCGGCTCCGCCGCCACCGCCGGTCTCACCGGCGCGACGGTCATGCTGACCCTCACGCTCTCCACCCTGGGCCTGCCGATGGAGGGCGTGGGTCTGCTCCTCGCGATCGACCCGATCCTGGACATGATCCGCACCGCGACCAACGTGGCCGGTCAGGCGCTGATCCCGGTCCTGGTCTCGGCCCGCGAGAACCTGCTCGACCGCACGGCCTACGCCACGGCCGACGGCTCCTCCCTGGACGAGCCGCTCGACGAGCCGCGTGACGAGCCGCGCGACCGGACCGAGCCGGCCGGCGCGACCGCCTGACGGCCGGACCTGCCGCACGCGTCACGGGCCCCCTGAGCGGTCCTTCCCCGGTTTCCCGGGCGAGGGCCGTCCAGGGGGCCCGTACGCTAAGCGCTATGGGTGCCGTGAAGACCAAGCGGATGCCGCGCGCGGTCCGTGAACAGCAGATGCTGGACGCCGCCGTGCGGATCTTCGGCCAACGGGGCTACATGGCCGCGTCGATGGACGAGATCGCCGAACTCGCGGGCGTGTCCAAGCCGTTGGTGTACCTGTACCTCAACTCGAAGGAAGACCTCTTCACCGCCTGCATCCGACGCGAGGCGAAGGCCCTCGTCGAGGCGGTACGGGCCGGGGTCCGCCGCGACCTGCCCGCCGACCGGCAGCTCTGGGAAGGGCTCGGCGCCTTCTTCGCGCACACCGGCGAGAACCCGGACGCGTGGTCGGTCCTGCACCTCCAGGCCCGTACGCACGGCGAACCGTTCGCCGCCGAGGTCACCGCGATGCGCGAGGAGATCGTCGCGTTCGTGACGCAGCTGATTCTTGCCGCTGCGAGGGAGGCCCACCGCGACCCCGACCTGCCCGAGCGCGAGGTCGCCGGGCTGGCCGAGGCGTTGGTCGGCGCCGCCGAGTCGCTCGCCGCCTGGGCCAACGTCACCCCGGGCGTCACGGCCCGCCAGGCCGCGGCCACGCTGATGAACTTCGCCTGGGCGGGGCTCGGCGACCTGATGGCGGGGCGGCCCTGGGCGCCCCCGGAGGAACCGCAAGGCCCTCACGTCGCGTAGACGTCCCCCGTCACATGGATGCGGTCCTGTGGGCCGCGCAGCTCGAACCGGCCGTCCCGCGCCGCGTACGTCACCGTCCCGGGCAGCAGGACCGGGGCCCGGAACTCCGCGCGCAGATGGCACCCGTGGGGGACGTCCTGTGCGGCGAGGCAGCGGGCCACCGTCCACATGCCGTGCGCGATGGCCCGGGGAAAGCCGAACAGCCGGGCCGTGAGCGGGTGCAGATGGATCGGGTTGCGGTCCCCGGAGGCGGCCCCGTAGCGGCGCCCGACGTCCCCGGCGAGCCGCCACTCGTCGACCGCGGGCAGCGGCCCCCGCGCCTCCGGCTCCCGTGGGGTGGCGGACAGCCGGTGGGTGCGGTGCCGGGCCAGGTACGTGCTGGCGGACTCCCATACGACGGCACCACCGCGGCGTACCTCGGTGACGACCGTGGCCTCCGTGCCGCGCCGGTGCGGAGCCAACCCCTGGACGTGCACGCAGATTTCGTACTCGCCGCAGGGCGGCATCCGCTCGTGCCGGGTGACGGTGATCGACGTGTGGACCAGGCCGAGCAGCGGCAGCGGGAAGTCCCGGCCGCTCATCAGCCGCATGGCCAGCGGGAATCCGAGCACGTGCGGATAGGTCACCGGCAGTGCGTCCTCCCCGACGGGGAACCCGCAGACCCGCTCGTACGACGCGAGCCGCGCGAGGTCGACGCGCACGCCGGGCAGGACCAGCCCGGTGCGGGGGAACTCCGCGTCGGGGCCGGGGCGTTTGAGGGGGGACAGCAGCGCACCGCGGGCCAGGAGCGGGGCGAGGGCAGGGGGCCGGGTGAGGGTGAGAGCGGCGGAGTCGGCCATCACGCCCCCAGCAGGCTCTGGCCGCAGACGCGGACGACCTGGCCGTTGACCGCGCCCGAGGCGGGGTGGGCCAGCCAGGCGGTGGTCTCGGCGACGTCGGCCGGGAGACCGCCCTGCGCGAGGGAGTTCATCCGGCGGCCCGCCTCGCGGATGAACAGCGGGACGGCCGCCGTCATCCTGGTCTCGATGAAGCCGGGCGCGACCGCGTTGACCGTCACGCCGTGCTCGTCGAGCGCGCGCGGCGCGAGGGAGCGGACCAGGCCGACGACACCCGCCTTGCTCGCGCCGTAGTTGGTCTGGCCGGCGTTCCCCGCGATCCCCGCGATCGAGGCGGTGGCCACGATCCGGCCGCCGCGCCTCAGCGTGCCGTCCTTCAGCAGGGCGTCGGTGGTGCGCAGCACGCTCGCCAGGTTCACCTCCAGCACGGAGATCCAGCGTTCGGCGGGCATGTTCACCAGGCGCCGGTCACGGGTGATGCCCGCGTTGTGGATCAGCACGTCAAGGCCGTCGGGAAGGGCCTCGGCGATCCGGGCACCCGCGTCGGCGGCCGTCATGTCGAGCGCCAGCGCGGTGCCGCCCAGCCGCTCGGCGACCCGCAGGGCGTCCTGCTCGGCCTGCGGCACATCGAGCACCACGACCCGGGCACCGTCCCTCGCCAGGGTCTCGGCGACCGCCTCGCCGATGCCCCGGGCGGCACCGGTCACCAGGGCGGTGCGGCCGGCCAGGGGGCGGTCCGGGGCGGCGGTGGTCGGCTCCTGACCGGCGGTGGTCGGCTCCTGGGCGGATCCGACCTCGATCACCTGCCCGCTCACATAGGCCGACTTGGGTGACAGCAGGAAGCGCAGGGTGGACTCCGCGGCGGCGGCGTCGGTGAGGCGGACCAGGTTCACCGTCCTGCCCCGGCCGATCTCCTTGCCGAGGGAGCGCGTGAAGCCCTCCAGGGCCTGCTGGGCCGCGGCCTGGTGGTGATCGGCGGGGTCGAGCGGCGCGCCGAGCACGACCACGCGTCCGCTCGAGGCGACCGACCGCAGGACGGGGTGCAGGGCGGCGTGCACCTCCGCCAGGGCCTCGACGTCCCGCACCCCGGTCGCGTCCAGGACGACGGCGGCCGTGCTGCCGGAGCCGGCCGGGGCGAGTCCCGTACGGGCCAGGACGGGTGCGAGGTCGAGGGCGGACCGGCCCGCGGTGAGGTGCAGCAGCCCGCCGTCCAGGACGGGCCGCTCGGCGGACCAGCGGGTCAGCACCGCGGGCTGCGGCAGCCCCAGCCGTTGGGTGAGGAAGCGGCCGGGCGCGGTACCGGTGAAGCGCAGATAGCGGTCGGCCATGGACGACTCCCAGATCTGAAGACGGTTCGCTGAAGACCCACTCCTGCTTACTCTGGAGTAAGGTTACCGGGGGTAAGGCTACGTCACGGACGAGGAGCCGGTCGAGACGAGCCGGTCGAAAGTGAGCTGGTCGAGATGAGTTCCCAGCAGTTGTCGCCGTCGGTGCGGCGTGTGGCGGTCGTCGGCGGAGTCCGCATCCCCTTCGCCCGTTCCGACGGTCCCTACGCCACCGCATCCAACCAGCAGATGCTCACCGCCGCCCTCGACGGCCTCGTCGAGCGGTACGGGCTCCAGGAACCGGGCGCGGTCGGCGAGTTCGTCGCCGGGGCCGTGCTCAAGCACGCCCGCGACTTCAACCTCGCCCGCGAAACCGTCCTCGGCTCACGACTCCACCCGAGCACCCCCGCCTACGACGTCCAGCAGGCCTGCGGCACCGGACTCCAGGCCGTCATCGCCGCCGCCAACAAGATCGCCCTCGGCCAGACCGAGTCCGCCGTCGCGGGCGGCGCCGACACCGCCAGCGACGCGCCCCTCGGCGTCAACGACTCCCTGCGCCGCATCCTGCTGGAGGCACGCCGCGCCAAGTCGCCCGGCGCCCGCCTGAAGGCCCTGGCGAAACTGCGCCCGGGCCACCTCGTCCCCGACATCCCGCGCAACGCCGAGCCGCGCACCGGCCTGTCCATGGGCGAACACGCGGCCGTCACCGCCCGCGCCTGGGGCATCCCCCGCGAGGCGCAGGACGAACTCGCGGCCACCAGTCACCAGCGGCTGGCGGCGGCCTACGAACGCGGCTTCTTCCAGGACCTCGTGGTCCCCTTCCGCGGCCTGGCCCGCGACCAGAACCTGCGCCCCGGCTCGACGGTGGAGAAACTGGCCTCTCTGAAGCCCGTGTTCGGGCTCGGCCACCCCGACCCGACCATGACCGCCGGGAACTCCACCCCGCTGACGGACGGCGCCGCGACCGTCCTGCTCGCGAGCGAGGAGTGGGCCCGCGAACGCGGGCTGGAGCCGCTGGCGTACCTCACCGCGTACGAGACGGCCGCCGTCGACTTCGTCGGCGGTGACGTGGCCGGCGGCGAGGACGGACTGCTCATGGCGCCCGCGTACGCGGTCCCGCGCATGCTGGAGCGGACCGGGCTGGGCCTGGACGACTTCGACCTCGTCGAGATCCACGAGGCGTTCGCCTCCCAGGTGCTGGCGACGCTCGCCGCCTGGGAGAAGCGGGGCCTCGGCACGGTCGACCGCGCCCGGCTGAACGTCGCCGGCTCCTCCCTCGCCACCGGCCACCCCTTCGCGGCCACCGGCGCCCGGATCGTCGCCACCCTGGCCAAGCTCCTGGCCGAACGGGACGCCCCCGCCCGTGGGCTGATCTCCGTCTGCGCGGCGGGCGGGCAGGGGGTGACGGCCGTCCTGGAGCGCGCCTGAGGGCATCGGCCCACAGAACCTGAAAGCCCCTCACGTAATCCCCGAGATTGCACAGGCCTGGCTCCGGACCATCCCCGAACCCGCACAAACCCGCCACGTCCGCGCCGTACGATCCCGTTCCTGCCGTCAGTAACCCCTTAAAGACCCCTCAGGGGGGATTGAGCCGGTTGAGCGCCTCGGCGTGCGAGGCACGTACGTATGCAGCAAGCAGTCCTTCGCTGCACGCCCCAGGAGCCGCCCGTGTCCACTGCGTATCCCTCCTCCGCCTACGGCGGCGCGTACGGGGGGCCGAGGCTCGTCGAGCCCGAGGTACGGAGGCTGGACGGGGCGGTCCGGGAGGCCTCCGTCCCGCCGCTGGCCCCGCCGTGGACCCACGGCTCGCTCGCCGACCTGCCCTTCGACAACGCGAGCGCGCATCCGGACGCCGTGGCACTCAGCCGCAAGAACGCCGACGGCAACTGGAGCGACGTCACGGCGGCGCAGTTCGCCGACCAGGTGCGGGCCGTGGCGAAGGGCCTGATCGCCGAGGGCCTGATGCCGGGCGACCGGATCGCCGTGATGGCCCGCACCATCTACGAGTGGACCGTCCTCGACTTCGCCGCCTGGGCGGCCGGACTGGTCACCGTCCCCGTCTACCCCACCTCCTCCGTCTTCCAGGCCCGCTGGATCCTCCAGGACTCCGGCGCGGTCGCCCTGGTCACCGAGACCGCCGCGCAGGCCGCCGCCCTCGGCCCCGAGCGGGAACGCCTGCCCGACCTGCAGCACATGTGGGTCGTGGAGAAGGGTCATGTGAACCGGCTCGCGGAAGCCGGGGCCCACCTGCCCGACCAGGAGGTCGAGGTGCGGCGCGGCATGCTCGGCCCCGACACCCTCGCCACCCTCGTCTACACCTCCGGCACCACGGGCCGCCCCAAGGGCTGCGCGCTCACCCACGGCAACTTCTTCGCCGAGGTCGACAACGCCATCGAGCTGCTCTACCCCGTCTTCCGGGCCAGGACCAGCGAAGAGGCCTCCGTCCTGCTGTTCCTGCCGATGTCCCACGTCTTCGGCCGCATGGTCGCCATCGCCTGCATCCGCGCCCGCGTCCGGCTCGGCCACGCGCCGAGCATCAAGGCCGACCACCTGCTGCCGGACCTCGCCAGCTTCCGGCCGACCTGTCTGCTGGCCATCCCGTACATGCTGGAGAAGGTCTTCAACTCGGCCCGCGCCAAGGCCGAGGCGGGCGGCAGGGCCTCGTCGTTCGACCGGGCGGTGGCCGTGGCGCAACGCTACGGAGAGGCCCTGGAGGCCCAGCAGACCGGCACCGGGCCCGGCCCCACCCGCGCCCTGAAGACCGCCCGGGCCTTCTACGACCCCCTGGTCTACCGCCGCCTGCGCAACGCCATGGGCGGCAGAGTCCGCTACGCCATCTGCGGCGGCTCCCCGCTCGGCCGCCGCCTCGCCGCGTTCTACGCCGGTGCCGGCATCGAGATCTTCGAGGGCTACGGCCTGACGGAGACCACCGGCGCGAGCACCGTCACCCCGCCCCTGAAACCCCGGCTCGGCACCGTCGGCTGGCCGCTGCCCGGCACCCGCGTGCGCATCGCCGCCGACGGGGAGATCCTCGTCGGCGGCGACCACGTGCTGCGCGGCTACTGGGACCCGCAGGCCGGCGGCGTCGTCCCCGCCGCCCCCGACGGCTGGCTCGCCACCGGCGACCTCGGCGAACTGGACGACGAGGGCTACCTGACGATCACCGGCCGCAAGAAGGAACTGCTGATCACCGCCGGCGGCAAGTCCGTCGCCCCGGCCCCGCTGGAGAACTGGCTGCGCTCGCACCCACTGATCTCCCAGTGCCTGGTCCTGGGCGACGGACGGCCCTTCGTCTCCGCCCTGATCACCCTCGACCCGGAGGGCATCACCCACTGGCGCCAGATGAACGGCAAACACCCCGTACCGGCCGCCCTCCTCGTCGACGACGAGGAACTGCGCGCCGTCCTGCAACGCGCCGTCGACGAGGCCAACAAGCTGGTCTCCCGCCCGGAGTCGATCCGCCGCTTCGCCATCCTCCCCCAGGACTTCACGGAGGAGGCGGGCCATCTCACCCCGTCGATGAAGCTCCGCAGGGAGGCCGTGCTGCGCGCGTTCGCCACGGAAGTAGAGGGTCTGTACGCCCGGTGATTCACCTTTGCGATGTCTTCACACGTGCTTCTTGACGACGCACGGCGTCTGCCCGTTGGCTTTCGACCACCTCGTCACGATGCTCCCCCCATCGGAAGGCACCACCAGTGATACCGCGTAACACCCGTCAGGCCACCGTGCGGCGCCTCTCCATCGCCCTGGCGGTCTCCGTGTCGGCCCTGTCCCTCGCCGCCTGCGGCGACGGCGGGAGTGACGACGCCGCCGCCAAGAAGGGCAACGACATCACGGTGGGCCTGTTGCTGCCCGACCGGGACACGGCACGCTTCGAGAAGTTCGACTACCCGCTGATCAAGCAGGAGGTCGCGTCCCTCACGGAGAACAAGGGCACGGTCCGCTACGCCAACGCCGAGGCGAGCGTGGCCAGACAGAGCGAGCAGTTCCAGAAGATGATCGCCGACAGGGTGGACGTCATCCTCGTCGACGCACTGAACTCCAAGAGCATCGCCACCGACGTGCAGAAGGCCAGGGACGCCGGCATCCCGGTCATCGCCTACGACCGGCTCGCCGAGGGCCCCATCGACGCCTACGTCTCCCACGACAACGAACTCGTCGGCCAGGTGCAGGGCCGCGCCATCATGGGGGAACTCGGCGACAAGGCCGAGAAGAGCAAGGTCGTCATGATGAACGGGGACCCCGCGGACCCCAACACCGCACGCTTCAAGGACGGCGCGCTCAGCGAACTCCAGGGCCAGGTCGACATCGCCGCGCAGTACGACACCAAGGAGTGGAAGCCCGCGATCGCCAAGGCCAACATGAAGAAGGCGATCCAGAAGGTCGGGCTGAACAACATCGCCGCCGTCTACTCGGCCAACGACGGCATGGCCGGCGCCGTCATCGAGGCGCTGAAGGAGGCCGGAGCCACCAGGATGCCGCCGGTCACCGGGCAGGACGCCAACCTCGACGCGGTGCAGCGGATCGTCGCGGGCGAGCAGTACATGACCGTGTACAAGTCCTTCCTGCTGGAGGCGACCAACGCCGCGAAGATCGCGGTGGCCAAGGTCCAGAACCGGGCGATCGAGTTCGCCGCGCTGACCCGGGAGACGGTCGACAGCCCGACGCAGAAGAACATCCCGGCGATGCTGGTGCCGGTGGTCGCCCTCACCAAGGACAACATCAAGGACACGGTGATCACCGACGGCGTGTACACCGTCAAGGACATCTGCACCCCGAAGTACAAGGCGGACTGCGCGGCCATCGGCCTGGAGTAACGGCGGCGGCGCGTGTGGCGTCGAATCCGGGGTGCGGGGTCCCTCTTCGTCGGCGGCCGCAGGCCGCCGGTGGCTGATCGCGCAGTTCCCCGCGCCCCTGAAAGAAGGGCGTTGCCCCGCCGCAGGGTTCGCGTGGCGGACGCGTGATGGGTGCCGCACGGGTCTTGACTTCGCAAGGGCCCCGCGCGACATTCCCCACCCCTTTCGCGTTCTCGTCGGGCTGGAGCGGCCATGACCACACCCACGGACACCCCGGGCACCGTCGGATCCCCGTCCCGAAGACGACTGCTGGCCGGGGCCGCCGGTGCCGGGCTCGCGGTCGCCGCGGGAGTGCAACAAGGCGCCCGGGCAGCCGACTTACCGCCGCTCGGCACGTACGACGTCGTCGTCATCGGCTCCGGCGCCGCCGGCATGACCGCGGCGCTGACGGCCGCGCGCCAGGGCCTGAGCTGCGTCGTCGTGGAGAAGGCCCCGACCTTCGGCGGCTCGGCCGCCCGCTCCGGTGCCGGGATCTGGATTCCCAACAACTCCGTGATCCTCGCGGCCGGGGTCCCGGACACTCCCGCGAAGGCCGCCTCCTACCTCGCCGCGGTCGTCGGCCCCGAGGTCCCCGCCGACCGGCAGCGGGCCTTCCTGACCGCCGGCCCGGCGATGATCTCCTTCGTCATGGACAACAGCCCCCTGAGGTTCCGCTGGATGGAGGGCTACAGCGACTACTATCCCGAGCTGCCCGGCGGCCTGCCGAACGGCCGCTCCATCGAACCGGACCAGCTCGACGGCAACCTCCTGGGCACCGAGCTGGCGCACCTCAACCCGCCGTACATGGACGTCCCCGCCGGCATGGTCGTCTTCAGCGCCGACTACAAGTGGGTCGCCCTGGCCGCCGTGAACGCCCGGGGTGCGGCCGTCGCGGCCCAGTGCCTCGCCCGCGGCGCCAAGGCTGCGACGCTCGGCCAGAAGCCCCTGACGATGGGCCAGGCACTGGCCGCGGGCCTGCGGGCCGGCCTGCGCTCGGCCGGGGTCCCGGTCTGGCTGAACACGCCCCTGACGGACCTGCACGTCGAGAACGGCACCGTGACGGGAGCCGTCGTCACCCGCGACGGCGCACCAGGACTGCTCCGCGCCCGCCGCGGCGTGATCGTCGGCTCCGGCGGCTTCGAGCACAACGCGGCGATGCGGCAGCGCTTCCAGCGGCAGCCCATCGGCACGGAGTGGACCGTCGGGGCGAAGGAGAACACCGGCGACGGCATCCGGGCGGGGGAGCGACTGGGCGCGGCGCTCGACCTGATGGACGACGCCTGGTGGGGCCCGGCGATCCCGATCCCCGGACAGCCGTACTTCTGCCTCGCCGAACGCACCCTGCCCGGCGGACTGCTGGTGAACGGCGCGGGCCGGCGCTTCGTCAACGAGGCCGCGCCCTACAGCGACGTCGTGCACACCATGTACGACGAGCACGGGGCGATCCCGTCCTGGCTGATCACCGACCAGAACTACCGCAACCGGTACCTCTTCAAGGACGTCCTGCCGACCCTGCCCTTCCCCGACGCCTGGTACGACTCCGGGGCCGCCCACAAGGAGTGGACCCTGGACGCGCTGGCGGCCTCGATGGGCGTCCCGGCGGCGGCCCTGCGCACCAGCGTGAACCGCTTCAACGCCCAGGCGCTCCAGGGCGAGGACCCCGACTTCCACCGGGGCGACAGCGCCTACGACCACTACTACACGGACCCCTCGGTCGTCCCGAACTCCTGTCTGGCGCCCCTCTGGCTCCCGCCGTACCACGCCTTCCGCATCGTCCCCGGTGACCTCGGCACCAAGGGCGGCCTCCGCACGGACGCCCGGGCCCGGGTACTGCGGGAGGACGGCTCGGTGATCCGGGGCCTGTACGCCGCGGGCAACGCGAGCGCGGCCGTGATGGGCCACAGCTACGCGGGCGCGGGGTCGACGATCGGCCCGGCGATGACGTTCGGGTACATCGCGGCGAGGGATGCCGCGGGGGTGCCGTAGTCCGTGTGTTTCCTGGCCGGGTGGCGTTCTGAGGGCTGGGCGTGAGCGGGCGGCGGTGTGTCTGGGGGTGGGCGTGAGGCGGCCGCGGTGCGCCTGGGGGTGGGCGTGAGGCGGTCGCGGTGCGCCTGGGGGCATCCGTGGCCGGGTACGGAGCCGCCCGGGGCGTCGCGCGTGGGGCTGCGGCGGTGCGCCGGGCGGCCTACTCCGCCGGCTTGCGGGCCACGAGGCTCGCCTGGGCGACCGGCTCGCCCTGTGCCTCGTCCGGCTCCCGCACCGTCGTGGCGCGGACGGTGAAGCCGGCGCCGCTCAGCAGGGCGGCGACGCGCTCCGGCCGGCGGCGGCGGAAGGTCAGGGACACCTGGTGCCCGAAGGCCTCCTCGTAGTGGCGGGGCTCGTCACCGCACTGGAAGCCGAGGAGCAGATGGCCGCCGGGGCGCAGGACGCGGTGGAAACCGGCGAAGAGGGCGGGCAGGTGCTCCTCGGGCGTGTGGATGATCGAGTACCAGGACACGACACCGTCGAGCGAGCCGTCCGGCAGGTCCAGCTCCAGCATCGAGCCCCGCACGAACCGCAGCCCCGGGTGCTCGCGGCGGGCGATCGTGAGCATCGACTCCGACAGGTCGAGCCCGAACACCGACAGCCCCCGGGACGCCAGGTACGCCGTCACCCGCCCGGGCCCGCACCCCAGGTCCGCGACCTCGCCGCCCGCACCCACGAGCTCCGCGAAGCCGTACAGCACGCCCCGGTCGAGTGGCGACCCGGGCCGCAGGTCGTCGAAGTGGACCGCGTACTCCTCGGCCACGGTGTCGTAGAAGGTGCGGGTCTCGGTCACGAATGCAGGGGCGTCATGCACATGGTCAGCGGCGTCGGTCATGGCCACAGACCCTAGCGCCGCGCCGCGGTGCCGCCCTTCGGCCGGAATTCACCGGGAATTCATCGGGCGCAAGGGCCCGGAAAGGGCAGGAGCCCCGTCGCCTTGCGGCGCGGGGCTCCTTGGGTACTGCATATCAGACCGGCGTGACGTTCTCAGCCTGCGGGCCCTTCGGACCCTGCGTGACGTCGAAAGACACCTGCTGGTTCTCCTCGAGCGAGCGGAAGCCGCTCGCGTTGATCGCGGAGTAGTGGACGAAGACGTCGGGGCCGCCGCCCTCCTGGGCGATGAAACCAAAGCCCTTTTCGGCGTTGAACCACTTCACGGTTCCGGTAGCCATAAGCCCTCCTTGGGCCCAAAAGGGTTGCCCTGCTCCAGAACCAGCAAGTGTGAAGATGAATTCCGCACAAGTGCATATGTCTGAGAATGACGAGAGCCCGCGGTCACATGCTCCGCAGGCTCTGTACTGCAAGGGAAACCAAACTGCAACTTGCGATGAGCCTAGCACGCAGACCCCGGAATGCAATAGGGGTCAAGATCACGTCACCCGAATGTTTGAACATCCCTCCGCCGACTGGCGCAGGGGGCGCCCACCAGGGCCTCGCACCCCGACGGCGGGGTCGCGCGCCGGTCCGTACGCCATGAGGGCTAGCCTCACGATGTGGACAATCCTCGCACCCGGCCGCGCGTCGGCCACATCCAGTTCCTGAACTGCCTGCCCCTGTACTGGGGGCTCGCGAGAACGGGCACGCTCCTCGACTTCGAGCTCTCCAAGGACACCCCGGAGAAGCTCAGCGAGAAGCTGGTGCAGGGCGAACTCGACATCGGTCCGATCACCCTCGTCGAGTTCCTCCGGCACGCCGACGATCTGGTCGCCTTCCCCGACATCGCCGTCGGCTGCGACGGCCCGGTCATGTCCTGCGTGATCGTCTCGCAGGTCCCGCTGGACCGTCTGGACGGCGCCCGCGTCGCCCTCGGGTCGACCTCCCGCACCTCCGTCCGCCTCGCCCAGCTGCTCCTCGCCGAGCGCTACGGCGTCCAGCCGGACTACTACACCTGCCCGCCCGACCTGAGCCTGATGATGCAGGAGGCCGACGCCGCCGTCCTCATCGGCGACGCCGCCCTGCGGGCGAACATGCTCGACGGGCCCCGCTTCGGCCTGGAAGTGCACGACCTGGGCGCGCTGTGGAAGGAGTGGACGGGCCTGCCGTTCGTCTTCGCGGTCTGGGCGGCCCGCCGCGACTACCTGGAGCGAGAGCCGGTCATCACCCGCCGGGTGCACGGGGCCTTCCTCGACTCCCGCAACCTCTCCCTGGAGGAGGTCGGCAAGGTCGCCGAGCAGGCCGCCCGCTGGGAGGCCTTCGACGAGGAGACCCTGGCCCGCTACTTCACGACCCTCGACTTCCGTTTCGGCGCCCCGCAGCTGGCCGCGGTCGCCGAGTTCGCACGGCGGGTCGGCCCGACAACCGGTTTCCCGGCGGACGTGAAGGTGGACCTGCTCCAGCCGTGAGCCGGGCGGTGCTCCCGCACCACTCTGCGGGCGCACCGGGACCGGGGACGCCCCCGCCCGCCTCCGGGGGAGGGGCGACGTCCATGCGGCCGCTCGACGTCGACGAACCATCCGTCGTGGGGCCCTACCGGCTGCTGGGCCGGCTGGGCTCCGGCGGCATGGGCTCGCCGCCTCACCCCGGAATGACGACCGTGCGCAGCTCCCCGTCGCCGAGGTGCAGCATGCCCTTGCCGGGGGCGACCTGGCCGCCGACCATGCTGCGGTTGAGGCGGACGCCGACGAGGTCGCCGCTGGAGGACTCCTGGGGGGAGAGGAGGATGCCGCGGCGAGCCTTCTTCGCATCGACCTGCCAGCCCGAGAAGCCGCTGCACACGTCCTCCTCGTCACCGGCGATGACCAGCGCGAGCCCGCGTTCGGCGCCGCGCGAGACCAGCTTCTTCATCTGGCTCTCGGCGTCGCAGTCCTCCAGGATCTCGCCGTCGTCGATCAGGACCGCGATCGGCTCCTCCAGGGACGCCTGGTCGATCAGCTCCTCGAACTCGTCCTCGTCGATGTCGTCACCGGTGAAGACCTTCAGCACGCCCTCGGTGCCGTCGAGCCCGCGCAGCGGGGACTGGCGCGGGGCCGCGACGACCAGGCGGGTGCCCTGCGAGAGGAAGGAGTGGGCGAAGTTCAGCAGGACCGTCGAGCGGCCGGACTTGGCCGGGCCCGCGATGACGAACGCCGGTACGCCCTGCGCCAGATCGGGGCCGAAGCCGACGATCTCGTCGCCGCCGATGCCGACCAGACCGAACAGGCGCGAGCGGGACGCGTCCGGGTCGCGCAGCTCCCACGCCTCCGGGAAGGAGATGCGGCTCGGCAGGCTGTCGACGCGGAAGGGCCGTCGTGAGCGGGGGACGTCGGCGTCGCGGGCCGTGGCCGCCTCGCCGATCGCCGCCAGCGCCGCGGCCTGCCCCTGGCCGGTCGTGTCCGCCGAGAGCAGCGCGAACTGGGTCTCCGTGCCGAACTCGTTGCGGAACGCCCGGCCCGGCGGAATCTCCTCCGGCACCTTGCGCGCCGGGATGCCGAGCGCCGAGAAGTCGCTGCGGTCGGACAGCCGCAGCCCGTACTTGTCCTCGGTGAGCGTCGCGATACGGCCCACCAGCAGGGTGCGGTCACCCGTGAGCACCAGGTGGATGCCGACGCTCGCCCCCTCGCGCATCATCGTCTGCAACTCGTCGGTCAGCGACCCGTGGTCGACCTCCCCGAGCGTGGGCACCCAGCCCTCCCAGCGGTCCAGCAGCACCACGATGTGCGGCAGCCGCTCGTCCTCGGCGACCGAGGCCCGCTGCTCACCGATGTCCGCGAAGCCCTTCTCCGCCAGCACGTCCTGGCGGCGCCCCATCTCGCCCTTGAGCCGGTTGACCAGCCGTACGACCCGCTCGGTCTGGTTACGGCTCACGACCGCGCCGCAGTGCGGCAGCCGCGTCAGGGCGTTGAGCGCCCCGTTGCCGCAGTCGATGCCGTAGAGGTGCACGTCGGCGACCGAATGCGTTCGGGCGATGGAACCCGCCAGGGTGCGCAGTACCTGGGAGCGGCCGCTGCGCGGGGCGCCGCCGATCATGAGGTGGCCGAAGGACGAGAAGTCCACGGCGACCGGGCGGCGCGACTGGCTCGCGGGGAGATCCTCGATGCCGTACGGCGCGGGGGGCAGCTTGCCGGGGCCGCCGGCGAACGCGGGCAGCTCGACTTCGTCCAGCAGCAGCGTCTCGTCCAGGGCGGGCAGCCACGGGCTGTGCTGCGGCGGGATGCCGAGCGAGCTGTTGGCGTCGCGGATGGTGTCGACGAGGACCTTCAGGTCGGTGATCTCCTCGTCCTCACGGGACTCGGCCTTCGGCTTGACCAGCGCCGCCCGGCCCAGATCCTCCCAGGTCAGCGGGCCCACCCAGGGCATCAGCACGGCCGGGTCGGCGGCGCCGGGCCGGCGGCCACCGACGCGGCCGGACTGGAACGGCACCAGCGAGGCGTGCCCGAGCCGGGCGTACGCGCGACCCGGGGTGTTCTTGGAGATGTGCCCCGCCTCGGGCGAGTCGATGACGTCCGACGACTCGCCGCCGTCCGTCACCCGCAGCGCGATACGGAGGTTGGTGTTGGCACGGATCTCGGGAGACACCACACCACTCGGCCGCTGCGTCGCCAGCAGCAGGTGAATGCCGAGGGAACGGCCACGCTGGGCGATGTTCACCAGGCCCGTCACGAAGTCGGGCAGGTCACGCACCATCGAGGCGAACTCGTCGATGACGATGAGCAGTCGGGGCACCGGCTGGTGCGAGGGGTCCCGGCGTACGAGATCCTGGTAGTCCTCGATGTCCTTGGCGTCGGCGGCGGCCAGGATGTGCTCGCGCCGGTGCAGCTCGGCACCGAGCGACTCCAGGGCGCGCTCCACCAGGTGGGCGTCGAGGTCGGTCACCATGCCGACCGTGTGCGGCAGATGCACACAGTCCTTGAAGGCCGCACCGCCCTTGTAGTCGACCAGCACGAACGTCATGTTCTCGGGCGTGTTCGCCACCGCCAGCGCCGCCACGATGGTCTGCAGCAGCTCCGACTTACCCGAACCGGTCGTACCGGCGATCAGACCGTGCGGGCCGTCCTTGCGGATGTCGATGCCGAACGGCCCGTCGTACGACTCGCCGATGACGGCCAGCGTCGACTGCCCGCCCATCCGCCAGCGGGCCACGATCGCGTCGCTGGTCGGCGGCTCCAGCTGCAGCACGTCCAGCAGCCGGCTCGAGCCGGGCAGCGCCGAGTCCTCGGTCTCGCCGCTGATGTCCCGCAGCGGCGACAGCGACCGCGCCAGACGCAGACACCAGGCGGCGGAGACGAAGTCGGGCCGTACGTCCTTCAGGCGCTCCGACCCGGCCTCCTCGACGCGAAGCCGCAACTGCTCGGTGCGCTCCGCCTGTTCGGGCTGCTGGGCGGTGGTGTGCCAGGCCTGGAAGGACGGGAAGGCGCCTGCGACCTGCTGGGACTGCTGCTGAACCTGCTGGGCGGCCGGCCGGTACTCCTCGGCCTTCGGCTCGGCCACGACGTACGCCTGGCACTCGCCGGGCAGGAACCGCTCCTCGGCGTCCAGGCAGATGGCGAACATCGACACGGACGGCCCTTCGCGCAGCAGCCGTACGACGCCGGGGAGGGACCTGAGGCGCCGCGAGCCGTCCCACACCACCACGATGTCCGGGTCGCTGAAGCTCGAGTTGCCCTGCGACTTGTTCTCCTCGGCGGCCTTCTTGCGCGCGTCGAGGATCTGCGTCAGCTCACCGATGCGGGCACCGACGGTCTCGGCGTCCGTCCCGATGAGCGCGTTGACGTCCTGCCCGCCCGACGGCCGGGCGTGGGGCAGCCAGCGCACCCAGTCCCAGGATTCCTGCGCGGCGTTGTCGCTGAGCACGTAGAACTGCACGTCCATCGGGCTGTGCAGCACCGCCGTCTGCGCCACGGCCCAGCGCCCGAGGGCCCTGGCGGAGTCGCCGGGCCCGGCCACGCCGACGACACCGAGCGTGCGCAGGTGCAGCGCGACCGGGGCGTCCTCGATCTTCCAGGTCACCTGGCGGCGGTGGTCGTCCTGCTCGGGGTCGTCGAGCACCACCTCGGAGGGCAACTGCCCCGTGCCGAAACGGATCAGAAGGTGGTCGCGGTCGGTGCGCCGCCGCTCCCACAGACGGGTACGCGGCCCGGTCCCGAGGGCGAGCACGGTCGCCGGGTCGGGTATGGCCTGCCGCCGGTCGTTCCGCTCGGCGACGAGCGCGTCCTGGGCGTCCTTCTCGATCCGCTCCTTCTGCTCCTGGTACTCCTCGACCTGCTTGGCGTGCGACTTACGCCCGTGCTTCTTGTCGTTGTAGTAGTTGGCGAAGAGCAGGATCGGGCTGAGGCCCGCCATGATCAGGTAGTACCAGCGCTGGAAGATCATCACCGATACGACGGCACCCACGAGCGGCGTCAGCGCCATCAGCCAGGGCAGTGGCCTGGCCTCGTACTCACGGGGCGGCGACGGCAGCCGGAAGCTGGTCTGCCGCTCGGGCGGACGCAGCCGCGGGGGCCGGTTGTAGTCGAGGCCGACACCGTCGTCGGACCACTTCAGGGCGGCGTTCGGGGGTGTGTAACGGGTGAGTTCGAGAAGGGTGTTGCCGAGCCCGATCTGAGCGCCGAGGGGCCACTCGGTGGGACCGTCCTTCTTCTCTTCCTTCTTCTCCGGGCCCTTCTTCCTGCCGCGCTTCTTGCCGCTGGGCTCGCTCTTTTCCTTGTCCTGGTCCTCCGCGAGGGAGCTGCCGTCGAGGGTGACGTGCTCCTTGTCCATGTGTACGGCGACCTGGCAGGTGCCGTCGGTGGCGACGGAGAGGGTGAGGGCCCGGGCCTCGACCTCGGGATCGTCGATACGGATGTACGATGCCGCCCCGCTGCCGATGTCGTACCGCCCGACGCCGAGCCGGTGCACGAACCCGGCGGCGGGCCCGCCGACGACCCGCAACTCGACGAGTCCGGTGGGCTCACCGGGCAGACACCCGGACGGATCCTGAAGACTGACGACGGCACCCTCGCGCAGGGGCGATCCGACGACGGTGGCGCCCGGATCGACGGCGTACCCGTCCACGTACACGAGGGGCGCGTTGTTGGCCGGCGCGTGCCGGTG
This sequence comes from Streptomyces tibetensis, assembly GCF_040647715.1. Classification (GTDB taxonomy): domain Bacteria; phylum Actinomycetota; class Actinomycetes; order Streptomycetales; family Streptomycetaceae; genus Streptomyces; species Streptomyces tibetensis_A. The sequence continues at coordinate 96,261 of NZ_JBEZCR010000002.1, forward strand.
CTGCCCGAGCGGGATGACCTGCGCCCCGCTGTGCCCCACCTGCTTGGCCAGCTCCTGCGCGATGTCCCCCACGGTGGACTCAGGATCGGCATCGAGCACGACGTCGGCGGTGCCACCGCCGTACGGGTCGACGACGGTCAGAGTCAGGCGCACGACTTGTCCTCCCCGTGCCACTGGGCCGGTGTGGCCGCTGTGGTGTCTGTCGCTGGTCGCCGCGGTGCCGGTCACTTGCGGTGCTGCCGGCAAGTCCTGCTCGCTCGCGGTGCTGCTCGCCGTCCTGCTCGCTCGCTTCGGTCACGCGGGTCCCAGTGGTACAGGGACGATATCCGTTCGGTGTGACGGCGGGGCAGCGGGGAGGCCTCGTGATGTTCCCGATGGCAACGTCGTACACGCTTTCATGACGGCTCGTTCACAAGGTGGGTATGGGGCACCACAGGCCACACCCGTAAGCTGCTGACGCAAGAGCGGACGATCACACCGGTTGCCGCGTGCGACCGGCAACTCGGCTTACGGGCCGACGAGTCCGCAAACAGGGAGCCACGGGGGTTGGCCCTGCGGCGTTGTGAGAGGGAGCGGCTTCATGGCCAAGGACCTTGATGTCACATATCAGGACATGCGCGATGCGGCGAAGCATGTCGTGAAGGAGAAGGAAAAGGTTCAGGAGAAGCTCGAGGGCCTGAAGAAGTACATCAACAACCTCGTCCAGGGCGGCTACGTCACGAAGAGCTCGTCGAAGGCGTTCGACGAGAACTTCGACGAGTTCGTGCGCGGCATGAAGGACACGCTGGACGGCCTGGACGGCATGGGCGACTACCTGACCATGGCCGCGGACAAGTTCGAGCAGATCGACGAGGAGCTGGCGAAGCAGGCTCGGAGCAAGTAGGGGCCAGGGGTTTGCCGGGTGCCGGGTGCCGGGAGCGGGATGCTGTCGGCACCCGGCAGGTCGCGACCGGACGGGGTTCGTCAGGTGTCGGGGAGAGGCTGCCGGAGCAGGTAGGTGTGGAGGTCGCTGCGGGGTTCCTCCGTGTCCACACGCAACCAGGATCCGTCGCGGAAGCGGATCAGCACCATCCTTGATTCGTACGCCCCGGAGAACGGATCGACGAGAACGGCCTCGGTGGCGGGGAGTCGGGCGACGATTCGCATGGCCTTCTCCCTTCCCACGGTGACCCGTTGCGGCGGGGCTGCCAGGACGATCCCGTCCTCGGTGGCAAGCACCAGGCGCTGATGGTGAGTGGAGTGGCTGTACCACCGCAGCAGGAACTGCCCTGCGCTGCCCTGCCAGTTGCCGTCGAAGACCCGGTCGAGCCCCTGTTCGGCGATGATGGCGTCCCGGCGTCTGTCGTCCTCGTCCGCGGCTCGCAGTCGCTCCTTCTCGCCCTTCGTGGCGAGAGCCCGCTTGAACGCTTCTTCCATGTTGGACAGAAGGGTCAGCACCATGAGAAAGGGCATGAACGGTACGGCGAGCACCGCGCCGACCATGCCCATGGGGCGCAGCCTTCCAGGTCGGAGTCGAGGGGAACCGGCGGCCTGAAGCACCTCCGCGGGGGGCTGCGGGATCTTGTCGATCGTGCACCATTCCCCTGCTTCGGAATGGATGCCGAGGCGCTCGGCTATCACACGCTGCTTGCCCCTGGATGTCACGTCACGACTCTCCTCGCCCACGCGGAACGGTTCCTGTGCCGGGAGCGTATCCGGTGCAGGGCGCCAAGAGGGATGACGAACGTCCGGATTGTGCGCGCGCATCCGAGGTCACCGAGAACAACCAGAAAGAGAAGTGTCCATGGGGGACCACATCAAGGCGGACCTTGCCGCCATCAAACGCTGCTCACGCGATCTCACCAGGATTCATGGTGAGTTCGAGCGCCACGGCAACCCGGCGGACGAGTACGGCCGGGCTGTCGGGCACGGAGGCCTGAAAGACGCCTTCTCCGATTTCGGGGACACCTGGAAGAAGACCCGGAAGAAGCTGATGAAGGAGCTCGAGCAGCTGGCCGAGTACACCTCCACCGCAGCCAAGGCGTACGACGAGGTCGACCAGAAGCTCGCCCAGGCCATCCGGGACGCCAAGGCGCAGAGCAAGGGGAAGAAGTGAGCAGGACAGACTCCGACTGGCCCCCTCTGTGGCACGACGACCCGACGCCGGGCGACCCGGAGGAAGTGGCCGAGCTGGGGCGCAAGTTGCGCAAGATGGCGGACATGATCGACGAACAGTCGCGGGTCATCAAGGCGCTTGCTTCCGTGGAGGGCTGGGACAGCGAGGCCGGTAAAGGGTTTCACGAGTTGGCCGGTGGTACGGCCGACAAGCTGAAGAAGTCCTTCGAGCGTTACGACGAGGCAGCCAAAGCCATCGGCGAGGACGTGCGCGAAGGCAGCTCCGACCAGTTCGCGAGCGAGATGCGCCGAGCACAGCGGAAAGCCGACAAGGCGCTGAGTGACTACCGCGACGCCAAGAGCGATCACGACCTCGCGGATCGTGAAGTGCAGAAGTACGAAGACAAGTACCCGACGCACAACATTCCGGCGGCAGAGAAGGACGAGTACGACCGCTGGGTCAAAAAACGCTCCGAGGCGTTGCTTCGCATCGGCGGTGCGCGGAAGGACGTGAAGGACGCCAGGGACATCTATGACGATGCGGGAGACAAGGCCGCTCGTCATATCAAGAACGTCGTCCATCATGACGACGTTCGGGACCCGGGCGGATTCATGAACTTCCTCGCCGACTGGGCGGACATGCTGTCCAGCATCTCGGCAGTGCTGTCCGTGCTAGCGGTCATCTGCGCATTCGTGCCGCCGCTGCAGTTCCTGACACCGATTTTCGCCACCCTCGCTGTGTTGTCCAGCGCTGCCGCCCTTGCCGGTCACGCGTACGACATGTCCGTGCGCGGGGGGAAGGTCGACTGGCTGAAGCTGGGTGCCGATGCGCTGGGAATCCTGCCCGGAATGGGCGCGCTGAAGGGGTTCAGGGCCCTGACCGGCCTCAAGGGACTGGCGAAGATCAAGGCATTCGGATCGTTGAAGACCATTGGGTCGTTCCGGGGCATGGCCGCGATGGACGGAATCGGACACGCCTTCTTGAACGGTGTCAGTGTCACGGTGACCAACAAGATCCTGGGCAAGGTGGCGCGCAAGGAACTCGTGGACGGCAGGAAGGTCACGGGCCTGATCAAGGGTGCGGGTCTCGGGAGCGCCCTGCACAGGATGCTGAGCGGTGAAAACGGTGAAAGGACCGGGTACCAGGAGCCGGAGACGGCCAAGTCCACTCCTTCGCCCTCGCCCTCCCCTTCGCCCGGTCCCGCCCCGAGGGTCTCGCCCACGTCCTTCAACGCGGCCCTGGCGGCGTAGGCCCACCAACGGCCTGTTTCGAGAAAGGCTGGACATCATGGACGACGAGCAAGGGCTCGGGCAGTGGGAGTTCATCGGCCGCCGGGGCGGCGATGTCGTCACCTTGGTCAGTGGTTCGGTGATCGCCGCTGTCCCCGAGGCGAAACGGGCCGCGGAGGAGGCCCGACGGGAGCTGCGGTTCGACTTCCTGGACGACCGGGCGGTGCTGTCGCTGCTGCGTCGGCGTCACGAGGACGAGCAGGACATGTTCAAGGCTGGCTTGGCGCATGGAATGCCCTTGGCACTCGTCGGCGTCGGGGCGGCACTCTACTGGGGCGGTGTGGCGCTGTACTGGGAAAGCCCGGCCGCGCGCACGGCCTATCTGACGGTCGCCGCGATCGTCCTGGTCACGCAGCTCTTCTTCTTCGTACGAAGCGCCCGGTCCCACTGGGGTGATCCGGTCCGGCAGAACCTGCGAGCGCGGGCGAAAAGCTACCGGGAGATCGCACACATCGCTCGCAGGGGCGGAGCCGATATCCCGGCTTTCTACCCGCACTACGGGCCCTACCCCTTCGCGGCGACATTCCGTCCTGATGTGGACGACCGCGAGAAGTCCGAGAGCGAAGGCGCAGATGACCACGGACACCGTTGAGGAAGCCCGGCGCAGCCTCGAGGGAGGCGGCGGCATTGAGGTCCGCTGGATCATGCCGGAGGGTTTCCTCGAGCTGCCCTTCGAGGCGGACGACCTGGACGAGCTGGCCGAGCGACTGGTGGAGTTGGCCAAGCAAGCTCTGCCCGGTGCCGACGAGGAGGTGCAGGTGCAGTACGCCGCGATGTGCGCGGCGCACTACGACGAGTTCATCGAGGCGGGCGTGCAGTACGCCGGCTTCGTCACCACGGAGGTCGACGGCGTCCGCTGCACGGCCACGGTGAACGTCAGCCTCCTGGACCTCGACGAGCGAGCCGGTGCCAATCCGGTGGGCTTCATCGCGACCACGATGCGGCACCTGGAACTCGGAGAGATCGGAGAGGTGCAGCTGCCCTGCGGTCCGGCCGTGACCTGCGTCGGCAGCCGCTCGTCCCATATCGACGGCAGTCTGACGCAGTCGGGCCGTGACGAACCGATCTGGACGTCTTTCATACAGGTCCAGATACCCCTGACCAACGGCACGGTCCTCCTGCTGGAAATGGGCACGCCGACGGCCGAAGGGTGGGACGTCTTCTCCGCCATGTTCGCCGGCATCGTCAAGAGCGTCCGCCTCTTCGACAACGACGGAGGCCCGCTGGTGATGCCGGGGTGAAGGAGTCAGCACCGGATGTCTCCGCACGGCGAGTGGGAGCGCCCAGCGACTACACGCTGCTGGTTCCTCGCGAGTGGTTCCGTGTCGACCTCATGCGGGACCGCTGGCGCGCCCAGCTGAAGACATTTGTCGACCGCCAGTCGGAGGGGCGGCACGTCTCCGCTGAACTCCAACGACAGGTATGGACCACCCTGCGCAACACCGCGGAGGCCGGCCGGGCGCGCGGGGCCATGGAGTTCTTCCTCCTGACGACCTCGCGCGACGGCGGACTCCCCGCCTCGCTCCTGGTGTCCTTGATGCCCCTGGGCGGTACCCCCGCCGACCCGGAGAAGTACGCGGCGTGGCTCGAACTGCGGGAGCCCGAAGGTGCGGGACGGCGGCAGGTGTCGGTGGTGGAGCTGACGGCGGGGCCGGCTGTCCGCGTTCTCGGTGCCACGACCTTGAACGTCCACGTCTTGATGCCCGGCGGGGCCGGTTACCTGACGCTCTCCTTCTCGTCTCCGCTGACCGGGATGGCAGGTCCGATGGGGCGCTTGTGTGATGCCATCGCGGGCTCACTTCGGTGGGTGGGGTGACGCGTAGGGCTGGGTGGGTGGAGTGAGGCGTAGCGCTGGGTGGGTGGAGTGACTCGTGGGGGCACGGATGCAGAGGCAAGCTGACGGGATGGGTGCCGACCGGCGCTGGGGAATGCGCGACGGCTTGGGAATCGCCGTGGTGATCGTCTGCCTGGTGGTCGGCACGGGCCTGGTCCTGCTGCTCACGGGCCTGTGGAAGCGGTTCGCCCGCGAGACCCTCCCTACCCTCGTAGGACTGCCCGGAGGCTCGTGGGCGCTGGGTACGGCCCTCGGTGTGATCACCGTGCTCGGGGTGGTCGGAGGGCTGCGTTGCACCCCCGGAGTCCCGGGCGGGACCGGCCTGGCGCGTGGACTGCGGTCCGCGGGAACGGCGCTGTGTTGCACTGCGGTCTTCGGGCCGCTTTTCTACTTGCTGAGCGGCTTGCGTGCCAGAAACTGCGCGTCGATTGGTTGCGTGTACATCCCCGGGACCGCCACCGCGTTCCTCGCCTACGTCGTCAGCGCCGGTGCCGCAGGCTGGCTCCTGCATCGCTGGAACAGAACGCGAGCCGAGGAGCGGGCGGCTCGGGAGCGGGAGAGGGCGCGGAGGCTTCGGAAAAAGGGCAAGGGGAAGAGCCGGGCGGCACGCAGGTGAAGGCCTCCGCAGAGCGGCCCGGCTCGACGGTCGCCCTCACCGCTTGAACCGCCCCGGAGGGCGCGGGTCAGTGGGGCGTCGCGGGAAGCCGGAGCGTCCGTGCGAAGTCGTCCAGTGGCTCCATAGCCGCGGCGATCACTTCCGGATCGTCGTGGTGTCCGCGGAGGCACACGTCGGGTATGCCGGGCGGGGTGTGCCAGTGATACGTCACCGAGGTCATCATGATGGTGCTGTCCGCCGGGTAGGAGCGGGTGACGCGGATTCCGTCCTCGCCCAAATGTGGAGAGGCGAAAGCAACGCTGCCGGTGCGTTGCTGCCACTCGGGGATGTCCGGGTGCGGCACGGTAGGCGCGCTGAACCCCTCACAAGAGGCCGCGTCAGGGGCTTCGCAGTGGATACGGGTGGCGTGCATCACCAAGGGCATGTAGGTGAGCGGAACGGGGTGGTAGATGAACGCCTCGTCGGCTTGGAGCTTGTCCCGCAGGGTGACGATCGTATGTTCGTAGAAGCTCTTGTGGAAGCGGCGGAGCTTCCGGGTGAGCTCGATGTTGTGAATGGCGGCCAAGCCGATCAGGTGTTGGTCTAGCCATTCCTTGAAGGTCCGTCTGTCGATCTGGAGATGAAGATAGCCCCAGAGATACGGGTCGGCATCCGTGTCGATGTAGAGCGGGGCGCCGAGGTCCGTGCTCCAGAGTGTGCCGTCTGACATGCGCGGTCTCTTTCGTTGGGGCGTGGGCATTGGTGGGGGGAACCTCAGGAGTAGCTCCAGCGGAAGGTGCTCATGACTGCGTCGAACAGCTCCACGAGGGTGTCATAGAAGGCTGGCTCCGAACCGGGTGCGATCAGGGCGCTGAAGGAGAAGGTGAGATACCGGTCGGGCGTGCTGTCTGGGACCGGCACCAAGTACTCGACTCGGCGGTGAGCGACCTCGACGCCCTGGGCCGCATCGGCGGCCACATCTCGCTCCGAGCGCAGAGCCGCGGTGTCGTCGAGCTGCCGCACTTCGGCCCCGGGGGTCTCGGACGCGAGCGCGGCCAGGACCGCTTCTGGGCCGCTGGCGGGCCTGACCCGCGGAATCTCGATCGGCTCGGAGGCCACGATCGAGACGGGCAGGGCGACGCCATGGAGGCGTTCGGTGGGGAGGTAGAGAGTCATTCCTCCTTTGGATTTGGCCCGCCGGACGACCTTCTTCATCTCCTGGGTGAGCTTCAGCCGCGCTTTCGGAATGTCGTCCTTGGGAAATCCAGGGGGCAGCTGCCTGACGGCCTTGTGGACGATGCGGTCCATCGCCTCCTGAGTGCCCGCGTGCAGCGGAATAACGTCCCAGCCAGGCGGCGGCACCAGATTGAAGCCGTTCGGAGTCCGACGGTGTTCAACGGTGGTCATTGCGCCCCCGTGCGACTTCCACGGCATAGGCAACGCCTACAAAGAGCGCCCACGCCGGGGCGGCGATCATGCCTGGCCAGAAGCCGAAGAACAGCGAGGGTAGGAAGAAGCCGCCGCCCATGGCCAGATCTCGGGTGAGGTAGGGCGGACGCCCCGCGTACCGTGGGTACTTCGCGAACACCCAGACGTAGTGCAGGAGGCAGCCAACGATCCCGGCCTCGTAGACGTAGAGCACGTCGTTCATCAAAGACTTCGGCACCAGGATCATAATGCCCAGTACCGGCAGGAACAGCGGCATGCCGATGAACAGGGTCAGCCGGAGCCGCCGGTTGGGCCCGGTACCGATTCCGGTGCGGGCGGCTTCGGCCTCGGCAATGCGTTGCGCCGAGTAGAGGTCCATGGTCATTCCTCACCAGTGGGTGTCGGGGGCGGGCTTCAGGGTGTTGTCCTTCCAGTCCGAGTACGCCGCGTTGTACGGCTTCTCGCCGGTTCCGAACTTCTCGTCGGTCAAGCTTGTCAGGTCGCTCTTGCCGAGCGCCTTGTCCGTGACGTCCATCGCCATGCCGGTCCAGGCGACGCCGAGGCCCGCCTGATACGCCTTGTACGCCTTGTCCGCGGCGGCCCCCGCAGCCTCCGGGAAGGCAGCTTTGTTCGCCTGCAGCATCTTCGCCATGCCGGCCATCTCCTTGTCACCGAGGTGCACCAGCGTCGACAACGGGCTGACCCTCAGCGGGCTCTTGGCGACCAGGCCGACGTTCTGGGAGATGGACTTGCGCATTGCGTTACGAGCTGCCCCAATGGCCTGCCGCCCCGCTCCTTGCGGCATTTTCGTCATCATCCGACCGGTTTCATCCAGGATTCCCTTGACGCCCCTGAGTCCTCGACTCAGGCCAGCGGTCCGGGCGGCCTGAGCGGCACCGACGGTCGCCTTGGCGCCGCTGGCGAGCTTCGCGGCGGCCCCGAGGCCGCCCACGACGAGCAGCCCACCCACGACGTCGAAGATGACATCCGTCCAGGTGGCGTCCCCGGATGCCACCAGCAGGAGTCTGAGCCCGATCGTGAGCGCGGCGATGCCGAGGACGAGAAGGTTCAAGCCGGGTATGGCAAGCGCCACAAAGCCCGCAATCGTTGCGATCCACCCGAGGACATCGATGAAAGCCTTGATCAGGTCGGCGTTGTCATGGACCCAGCCCTTGACGTCGTCCCACCACGAGTCCTCGATGACGTCTTCGATCTCGTCGCGGATCTTCCCGGCATGGTGGTTGGCGCGGGTATCCCGGTCCCCGGTGATGTCGTTCAGCCGGTTCCGGTACGACTGGAGGGGGTCGTGGTCGGTTCCGCTGACGGAGGGCCGGGGGGTGTCCTTGTCGGCGGAGGCGGCCTCCTTCTTCTTGTCCGCCTCGATCTCGCCCTGCTTCTCCTTCGCCTCGCGCAGGACCTTGTCGGCGTCCGACTGGAAGTCCTCCAGTTCGTTCGACCACTTGGTCAGATGGCCGTGCACACGCTCGTACCGGTCGGCCACCTCCCGCATGTGCTTCTCCAGCGTGCCGGACTCCTCGCGCAGGCGTTTGACGTACTTGCCCTTGAGGGTGTCCTCGTCACTGATCGCTTTGAGGTTCTTGGCCTGACTCCGGAGTTTCTCGGCGACCGAGATCATGTGCTTGACCTCGGCGCGGATCTCCTCCGGGTCACCGGGTACAGGGTCGGAGTCACAGAGCGGCTGCCAGTCGACCGGACGGCGCTTTGATGTCGGTGTCACTTCTTCTGCTTCTTCTTGTTCTGCTTGGCCAACTGCTCGTCCAGGCTCACGAACGCCTTCTTGGTGCCGGCCACGAGTTGGCCGACTGATTCGAGCGACTCGACGAGCCGGGTGCGGTAGTCGTCCCAGTTGTCGACGAAGTCCTCCATCACGTCGGCTATCGCACCGGAACCCCAGTGCTTGTCCATGTCGTCGCGACGGTTCTCGATGTCCTCGAAGGTCTTCTTGAGCTGCCCGAGCTTGCGCTCGCAGTCCGCGAGGAACTCGTAGTCGACCGTAAGGTCCGAGTCGCTCATGGATGACGCTCCCCCCGTGTGTGTGCTCGCTGCTGTCGGTTCACCGGTTGACGGACTGGATCTCCTGGACGGTGACCGCCTGTTCGTTGCCGAAGGTCCCGTTGGGCATGTCGCCGCCGGCGCCGCCTGTGCCGGTCCAGTCGATCTCCCAGGTGATGGTGGCCCGGAGCTTGTACGTGCCGTCGCCGGACGAGCGGAGGTACCTGATGCCGCACGGCGGGGTCTGGTCGGCTTTGCCCTTGGCGTAGGGCTCGCCGATGGACTTGTCGGCGTCGTTGATGGCGCACTCACCCGAGGCCGGGTACGTCACGGCGTCCTTGGTGCCGGGCTCCAGCTTGAGGGACACCGGCCTGGCGGTGGTGGTGGCCTGGATGTTGAAGCCAGGGACGTTGAGGGCAGCCGTGGCCTGGACCTCGTCGAAGACGGCCTTGTCGAGCCAGGCCCAGGTCGGCAGGTTCACCTTGGTGTTGGCCTCGGGGGCGAGGGTGACCTTGGTGTCGGGGAGCTCCATGTGCTGGTAGGCGAGGGCGGCCAGCATCTCCGGCTTGATGGCCTCTTCGTGCTCGGGCGGTGGAGCATCACCGTTCTCGACCCAGAAGGGGAGGTCGGTGCAGGAGGACCGCTTGAGGGCGTCCGGCTCGTCGGGGTTCTCGACGCCGGCCCAGAACATCCCCTTGCCGTCGTTCTTGACGTTGTAGTCCTTGTAGCCGGGACTTCCGGACCAGCCGTACCCGTCCTCGTAGTGGCGCTGCGTCTCACCGATCGCGGAACCCGCCGTCCCGCCCATGCCGGGTGCGTTCAGCTGGCTCTCGATGTGCTTGGACATCTCCTTCTTGAAGTCCTTGGCTCCGAGATACGGGGCGTACCAGCAGGGAGGCGGACTCCAGTTGACGTCCGAGGACGTCACGTTGCCTGTGCCGCCACCCTTGGCTACGGATCCGGAGTACTGGATGCGGGCGGCGGCGTAGATGCCGGTCTTGTCGCCGCCGCCTTGCTGCTCCGTGTTGGCGCCCTTGCCGGATCCCACAGGCTTTGCCGCGTATGCGGAGTCGGTGAGGTAGAGGGAGCTCAGGGCCAGAGTGAGGGCTGCGGTTCCTAGGATTGTGCGTCGTGAGGCCCTCACTGGCACTTCGCTGCCTTCGTTTCGACGAACACCTTGGATGCCTGCCACAGGTTCTCGCCCGTCGGGAACTTGACCATGACAATTTTGAAGTAGTCGAAATCCTCAATGCTGGGCTTGGTCTTGAGGATCTTCTTGGTCTTGATTTCCCTGCCGAAGAACTTACCCGAGTCCGCGCAGAACCCCACCTCCACCGACTTGCCGTTCTGAGCGGAGCGAGTGGTGGCGTCGTAGTGGTGCAACGTCCCGGTGGCGGTCCAGCCGCCCTTGATCCACTCATTGATCTGCACCTGCGCGTAGTGAAGCCCGTCGCCGGTGGAGTAGGCGGTCACGGCCGCGTCCTTGGTGGTGCGCCTGTCAACACCGCGATAAATGGCGCGGAGGTAGTTCGCGGCATCATCCATCGCAGCCGCCTCGTTCTTGTCCTTCGGCTTGTCCCAGTCGAACACCAGGTCCATGTCGCTAGGCAGGGACACATCCACGCCGTCCGGCTTGTCCCCTTCCGGTGCTGCCGAGCCGGAGCCCGACTCCTTCGGCGTCTCCGCTGCCTGGCCGACGCCTGCGATCTTGTCGTTGTCGCTGGACTTGTCGTCCCCGCTACCGCAGGCCGTCAACAGCAGTGCTGCCGTTGCCGTCAGCGCGGCAGCAACGGGCAAAGAGCGGCGCTTCACAGTGGCTCCCCGTGAAAGACAGATGTGCAGTACGAGCCCTGACGGTACCGGTGAGGTTTTCGGTTTCACCAGAGCGAACTTCCGATTGTATGGGGGCAAGTCAACTCATATAGGGCACCCGTGGGGGCGGGCCGTGTCCTGATCGTGCTCAAAAAAGGGGGGCAGCGCCAAGAGCCTCCGTGTCCGGAATCCAGCACCGCTTGGCGGAGCGCGATTCGCTACTGCGGGCACTGCGGAGCAGCTGTGGGTCGGGTGGGACCGTGAAGCTCGCCATTTCACCCCTACGGTCGACCCTCCGAAACTACACTCGCGCACCATGCCTAACTCCCGCAGCACCAGCGCGCATACGACGTCCGTCTCGGCCAATGTGTTCGACCGAAGCGCGTGGAGAAGACGGGCTGCGGAGGATGCGGGAGTCGAACGATGGCCGGAGCCCTGGGGCGGTGACGCGACGCCGCCAAGACGCGGTCGCCCTGTACCGCTCCCGTGCCCGACGCCGTTGCCCGGGGCGGGCCCGTGATCGGAATCAATCGGGGTGGGATACAGAGCGGTTCGATGCCCGCCCGGACCGTCGCGCTCACCTTCGACGGAAGGCCCGACCCCGTCTGGACACCCCGGCTGCTCGCCCTGCTGCGGCAGCACAACCCGCGGGCGACCTTCTTCCGGCACGGTGCCCAGGCCGCCCGGCACCCGGAGTTGATCCGGCGCATCCGGGCCGAGGGGCACGAGATCATGTCCAATACCTACACCGGGGCCGTCCTCGGGGAGTCCTCCGCCTCCCGTTTCCGCGCCGGGCACGAGATGACCCAGAGCGCCCTCGCCGGGGCAACCGGGCGGCGGACGAACCTGCTGCGGATGCTTTGGACCACCTCGCCCGACACCCTGTGCGGGCGCGAGTGGCAGGCCGCGCGGCGGGCCGCCGGGTACGGGTACGTGCTCGTCGCCGCCGACAAGGGGTCGCGCAAGCCGGCGCAGGGGATCGTCCGGGAGCTCAGTCAGACGGAGAGCGCCTATCCGGACCTCATGGGCCTGTTCGAGGCCATGCGCAGGGCCACCGGCGGCGGAGGGCGGCAGCTCAACGTGCCCGTGGCCGACCCGGACCTGCGCACCTGCAAGGGCAGCGCGGTGAAGTGGGACGACCGGCGGGCGCGCGCCCCGTGCGCGGCCCTGCGGGAGGGGCGGTCGCCCGGCTGATCAGCGGGGCGGCCCGGGCCGTGTGCGATGCGCAGTCACCAGGGCGGTGAGAACCGGGCCGTGTGCGACCGGGGTTGTCTGCCCTGGTGGATCCGGACTCACTTCGCGAGCTTGGCGTTCTGCGCACCCACCACCTTCGCGGACATCTTGGCGTCGCTGGGCCGCGTGCTGTCCGCGATGGCGAAGCCGTTCACCGAGAAGTAGACGGCGAGCACGTCACCCTCGCGAATGGCTTCGGTGTGCAGGGTGTGGGTGACGCCCCGGAACGTCATCGTGGAGCGGAAGGCGACGGCACCGGTCGTCGTGCCCTTCTCGGCGGTGACCGAATCGTAGGGCGTGGTGTTCTTGCCCGCCTTCGCGGTGAACCCGTCCGCGCACTCCGGTACGGCCTTCGCCAACCCGGCCAGCACCGACTCGGTCTCGGCCGCCGATTCGTACGAGGCGAGAGTGACGTACGTGCTCGCCTTGCCGTAGCCCGACCCGGCACTGCGCGTGAGGTCGGCCTGCGGTTCGCCGAGCGGGAGTTGATTCATCGCGTAGGCCAGCGGGGCGCAGCGGGACTTGTCGACCGTGACCTCGTCCGAGGACTTGGCGAAGGCGTACTCGGCTTGCGGCTCGTCCACGTTGTAGCCGGGCAGGTCGTCCTTCGTCAGGATCACCTTCGCCAGCCGCTGTGCCGGAGTGACCTGCTTGGCCCTGGGCGCCGACGGCGAAGCGGAGGGCTTGTTCTCGCCGCCCGAGCAGGCGGTCAAGGCGGAGGTCAGGGCCAGGACGGAGACGACGGCCAGGGCGGCGCGCTTCAATGGGGGCTCCTTGGTCGCTAATCCGAACGAAGATCATGGCATGACGGCTCGGGAGGCCCATGCGCAGGTTGTGGGGGAGCGATGACAAGGACGACCGGCGGGCGCGCGCCCTGTTCGCGGCCCTGCGGGAGGGGCGGCCGGCCGGCTGATCAGCCGGCCATCGGCCGACGGGAGTCCAGGCCCTCCAGCGGTGGCATCAGCGAGCCGTATCCCGTGGCCGCCCACACGCTCCGCCCTGCGGGGAGCTCGAAGTAGGGAACGGTGCGGCCGTCCCGGGCCGTGTCGGTGAGCACCTCCGGGGCGCGGTGGTCCCGCAGAGCGTCCGCACAGTCCTGGCACACCGCCACGTCGAGCCGGTCCCGGTGGCCGATCCGGCGCCAGCCGGTGCGGAGGGCGGCGCGGCCGTGCAGAGGGTTGAAGAAGCAGAGCGGCAGGCCGGGGGAGCCGGCGAGGGCGTCGCGGCCCTCCTGTGCCAGCGCCAGGGCGCCCGCCAGGTCCGGCAGGCCCGGGGCCTCGTCGAGGACCTTCCCGGCGGCGGCGTACGCGTCGAGGGCACGCTGGAGCCCGGGGGTCGTGGCGGCGTCGGCGGCATGGGCCGCCTCGCCCAGTGCCAGGACCTCCGCCTCCGCCCGGCGCCTCACCCGTGCCTCGTCGGCCGCGCGGGCCGTCGCGAACACCAGCTGCGGGACGGCCGGGGAGGGCCGCCGGGAACGGAGCAGGGCGGCGCGGGTCGCGAGTACGGTCAGGGCCAGGGCCGGTACGGCGATCAGCAGCCACCAGCCGGTCACTCCGGAGTCGGATTCGCTGACTGCGAAGCCGGGGCCGGGCTGCGCGGGAGGGGCCGATCCGTCGCGGGCCGCGTCCAGATCCCTCGTCGCCTCCTCGTACCGTTGCCTGCCCTCGCCCTCCGCCACCAGGTCCACGGCCTTCGCGGTCAGGTCTGCCAGCCCGGCGTCCCGCGTCTCGTCCAGGAAGCCTGCGGCGGACACGGCGTCCCGTGCCTGGTGGGCGTCAGAGGGCCACTCGTAGCCCTCCAGGGAGTCGGAGAAGTCGCCGTCCGTCGTGATGACGATGAGTTCGCGCTGGTTCGGGAACCGGTCATGGACGATCCCCGCCAGCACCTCGGAGTCGCCGTCGAAGGCGTCGCCCTTGGTGAGGGGCGTGAGGACGACCTTGATGGGCAGGCCCGTGCGGCGGATCCGGTCCGCCAGTTGCCGCTGCCGGGACGGCGGGACGGCGGTGGCGTACGCCTCGTCGACGTAGACGGGCGAGGTGCGCAGGGCGCTCGCGATGCGCTGCCCGGCGCTCGGGGTGTCGCCGTCCGCGGCGGTGGCGGTGCCGGTGGCGGTCAGCGCCGCCAGCAGCAGTGCCGCTAGAGCCGTGAACACGCACTTCATCTCAGTGGACACCCGCGGTCTCCCTCACCTTGTCGACGAGCCGGGCGATTCCTTGGGGTACGGCGGTCAGCGGGCCGTCGGTCGCGTCGTAGTAGGGGAGGCGGGTGTTGCCGAGGGACGGGTCGGGCAGCTTCAGCAACCGGGCCGGGATGCCGCCCGGTTCGGCGACGGCCGTGTCGCGGCAGGGCCCGCAGACGGGCAGCAGGCGGCGGGCGTTGCCCTCGGCCGAGACACGGACGTGGTGGCGGTGGGCGGCGGGGCCGTGCAGGGGGTTCACGCCGCAGCACAGGTCCGTCGTGTCGCCGGAGAGCGCGGCGCGGCCCGCTCGCGCGAGCACGATGACGGCGACCAGGGTCGCGGGGTCGGTGCCCGCCTGCCGGGCGCGGTCGAGGTCGCCGTCGAGGAGGAGCATCGCCGCGTCGAGGTGGTCCCAGGCGGGGCCGTGCTCCTCCCGCTTGCCGAACTCGCTTGTCAATGCACGGAGTTCCGCATGAGCGGTACGGCGGAGGTAGGGCGCCGACGGCTCCGTCGGGGCCGTGAGCGACAGACGGTTCGCCGGCTCGGGAGCGGGAGAGCGCCACCGCAGCAGGCCGCCGACACCCCACGTCAGCCCGGCCAGCACAGCGGACAGCAGGAGTGCCGCGAAGGCGCCCACGAACAGGCCGGGCCAGAAGTCGGTGGCGAACAGGGGTGGCAGGTCGTTCTCGTGGGCCGCGCTCGGGGCGGCGGGCGGGGGATACGCGCTTTGCGGACGGTCTGTGCGCGGAGTCTTGTCGAGGTGGGTCATCAGTGCGTCGAGGCGCTCGCCGAGGAGGTGGTCGTCGGCCTCGTCCGCCCTGCTGTCCCCGAACGTGAGAGAGTCCGGCAGCCCGAAGGACAGCCGGTCGGAGTCCAGGCGCAGCCCGTGGTTGACGACGTCGATGGTGCCGTCGTCCGGATCGGCGACGATGAACACCCCGTCCTGACCCACCTTGGCGTGCACCGCCGCGGCGAACAGCTCCGCGTCGCCGGCCGCCTCGCTCTCCGGCGTCTGCGGCACGAGCAGGACGTACACCGGTCCGCCGCCGTCGGAGCGCCGGAAGTCGCGGATCCGCTCGTGCAGCCGGTCCCGCTGCCGGGTGTCGAGGACTCGTGGGCTTTCCGGGTCGGCGTAGACGGGGTCCTGTTTCAGCCCGGCCGCGACCCGCTCCACCCGGGCGGACAGGTCGGCGGGAGTCGGCGGCCGTGCCGCGCTCGAGGTGGTCTGGTCGAAGACGACGGGAGCGGTCAGGGCGATCGCCGCGGCCGCGAGGCCGGCCGCGCCGGGCACGACCCACCGGGGGACCCGCCGCCCGGCCCCGGAACGCCGACGGCGGCGCCGCGCGTACGCGCCCGTCAGCACGATCAGCAGCGGTACGCCGGTCAGCAGGATGCCCGTGAGGAACGACTGGTTGTTGCGGTCGGACGGGCCGATGTACATCTCGGCGGGCTCGTCACCCTCCCGGAACCTCTCGCGCGCCGCCTCCGCCCTCGCCGTGGCCTTCGCGTGGTCCTGGGCGATGACCTCGACGAAACACTCGAAGGCGCGCAACGGGCCCGCGTCATAGGGCACTTCGTAGAGGGCGACGGTTGCGGCCGCCTCGGCGGGTACGCGCACGCCCCAGGCCGTGGCCTGCGCGACGTCCGTCCCCTCGATCAGGACGTACAGCCCGTCACGCCCGAGCCGGTCGTGCACAGCGCCGAGCAGCTGCCTGCCGGCCGCGCTGCTCAGCATGGGCAGGACCAGGACGTAGGTCGGGACGCCCGTCTTCTTCGCGAGCCGGGCGAAGTCGGGCGCGGTGGAGCGCGGGACCTCGCGGGGGAGCTGGTCGCTGACGTAGACCGGGTTCTCACGGAGACGGTCGGCGAGGTACGCGGCCTGGGTGGGGACGTCCACGGCGTCCGCGGCGCCCGCGGCCTCCAGGGCCCCGGCCGAGGCGGTGGGAGTGGCGGTTGCGAAGACGACCGTCAGCGAACAGACGGCGAGGAGCAGCCGGAGCGCGCGGGCGCGGCCTGTGCTCCACGCCCATGTTCGTGCCGTGCAGGCATTGTTCGTCCTGGCCGCTCTCACCCGTGAGCCCCCCGCGCGTCCGATCGCTGTCCGCGCCGCACTCTACTCGGGGCTTCGCGAGTGCTACAGGTCGCCCGGTTGTGGCTTGGCCGGTTCGCCGGAGGGGCTCATCAGGATGCCGTGGGTCTCGTGGAGGTCCTCGCCCGCCTTCGACGGGACACGGGCCTCGGCCAGGACGATGCCGCTCGCAAGGCGCCGGAAGGTGGGGGGCAGGGCGTCGGACGGGAGGTCGGCGAGGAAACGGGTGACGCGGGCGCGCTGGCCGGGGGTGAGGTCGCCCTCCCCGATGG
This sequence comes from Streptomyces tibetensis, assembly GCF_040647715.1. GTDB lineage: Bacteria > Actinomycetota > Actinomycetes > Streptomycetales > Streptomycetaceae > Streptomyces > Streptomyces tibetensis_A. The sequence goes on from NZ_JBEZCR010000002.1 coordinate 113,100, forward strand.
TGTCGGCGGCCCCTGCCAGGAGTTCCGCCAGGCGCTCGGCACTGTCCGGGTTGCCGGTGAACAGCCGGATCCAGGAGTCGTCGGCGAAGGTCAGTCGGACGTCCGCCCCGGCCTCGCTGAAGCGCATCCGCCGGGCGCCCGCGACGGCGTCCCGTGGGTACTCCGCGAGGACGTCGGCCTTGGCGATCGAGCCCGTGCGCGTGCCCAGGAACAGCAGGCGGCGGCTGGTCAGGACCAGGTCGGTGGTGTAGCCCTCGGGGCGGCGGTCCGGGTCGAGTTGCCAGGGCGCGGTGCGGGCGAGGGTGCCGGGGGCGGCCCACATGACGGGGAAGTCGTCGACCTCGTTCTCGCGTTCCTCGGGCTTGCCGGTCGCGGGGACACTGCCGAAGGGGCTGCCCGCGGCGCCTCCGAGGTTGGCGACGAGGTTGGCGATGAGCGGGATCCCGAAGGCCAGGGCTCGGCCGGTGCGGCGCGCGGCCCGGTCGCCCGTGCCGCGCGGGGTGTGGACCGGACCGGGGGGCCAGTTGGGGAGTTCGCCCTGGATGTCGCCGCGCTGTGGGTCGCGGAACCAGCGGCAGCCGGCGACCGGGGCCGCCAGACCGGCGGCGAACCGGGCCGACGTCCGGAGCAGCAGATCCTCGTCCGCGCTGGGGTACCAGTCCATCAGTGCGTCACTTCTCTCTGCGGGAATTCCACCGACCCGATGATGTCCGCGAGGGCGTGCGAGAACTCCTCCCACTGCTCCACGGACGCCGTGTCGAGGGTGATCACAGCGGTGCAGGGGTCCGCCGGGAACGGAATGTGCACCTGGATCTGCCCCATGATCAGGTCCTCGTCCCTGCCGGAGGTCGTGTACGCGCCGTCCACGACGAGCTTGCGGAAGGTGATGCCGCAGACGGCCGGGCCGCACGGCAGGTCGAGCCAGGACACCTCGCGCAGGGGATCGCTCAGCAGGGCGGCCCGGGTGCCCTCGGCGACGACGTCGGGGTCCGCCTCCCCGCGCTCGTGGACGGCGATGGTGAGGGCGCAGTGGGCGATACCGCCGCCGTCCTCGATCTCGTAGAGCCCGATGCCGAAGAACGCGACGCCGTCGGCGAGGAGTTCGTCCGCCATGGCGCCGTAGAGGGAGCCCATGGTGTTCCACAGTGGCTCCTCGCCCTGTGGATAGAGGTCCCGGACCAGGCGCCGTGCCGCGTCGGCGCGTTCCTCCGGGTCGAGGGAGACCTCGATGGCGTGCATGCCCTTCGGGAGACGGAAGGCCATGGGGGGCAGGGTGGCGTCGGCCACGGTCAGGGCGGTCACGAGTGGGCCCCGAAGTCGTGCGTGGCGATGGTGTGCAGCTTCAGGGCGTTGAGGCCGCCCTTGATCGAGGCGTCCAGTGCGCGTCCCGCGCGGCTCATCGGGGCGATGGCCTCCTCGCCCTTGATGAACGGCAGCTTCGAGGCGATGGTGTTGATGCCCTGGGTGCCGAGGATCTGGCCCTTGCGGACGTTCTGCAGCCCGCTTTCCACGGCCAGCGTCAGGCGGCTGCCGCCCTCACCCAGTTTCACCACGGGCGCGGCCTTCAACGGCCCGAAGAGCACGAACGACTTGCCGACGCTGGTGACGCCTCGGTACCCCTCGCCCAGCTCCGCGGCCCGTGCGGTCGCACTGACTCCCTTGGCCAGCTCGGCACTGCCCGTCAGGCCCTTCACGCCCGGCAGGATGCCGAGGGCGTCGAAGCCGATCTCGGTCCAGGAGACGTCCGCGCCGGCCGCCTTGGCGACGGCGTGGCTCAGCAGGGCCGCGCCGCTGGTGATCATCGCGCCGGCGGCGAAGATCGCGCCGAGGGGTTCGAAGGGGGCGGTGATGATGGCGAGCATGCCGAGGACGCCGCTGGCCAGGCTCAGGACGTCGCCGATGGTCTTGATGAGGTCGGCGTGGTCCTTGAACCACTCGCCGGTGGCGTCCCACGCGTCGGTGATGCCGTGCCCGAGCTTGTCCCAGAAGCCGGGCTCGTCGGGTGCGATGCCGGCGGCCTTGTCGAGGTCCCGGCCGACGAGTCCGGCGGCGTGCCGGTACCGCTCCTCCAGGCCGTGCACCTTCTGGATGACGCCGTTCACGTCGCCGGAGGCCTTCCCGTACGCCTCGGTCCCCTCCTTGGCGTCCGCCTGCGCGTCGAGTTTCTCCCCGGCCTCCTTCTCCAGGCGGTCCGCCTCGTCCTGGAAACCGTCGAGCTGTCCGGCCCAGCGGTGCAGGGCGCGCGAGGCCTTGTCGAAGGACTCGTAGCTCTTCCTGATCAGGTGCGTGACGTCGGTGGAGATGTGCTCGCTGAACGCCACGGCGGTCTTGCCCTTCCAGGCGCCGCACTCGATGCGTTCCAGTTCCCGTACGGCGGTGCCGAGTTCACTCGCCAGGCCGCCGATCCGCTTGGCCAGCTCACGGGTCTGCTCGACGTCGCCGGGGGTGGGGTCCCAGCCTATGTGGGGGAAGGAGGGGCGTCCCATACGGTGCTTCAGCGCCCCTTCTCGGCGGCCTTGGAACCCTTGGGGGCTTTGGCGGCTTTCATGGACTCGGCGAGCTCCAGGTCCAGCTTGTCGAAGGTCTCGCCGATCTTGTTGATCATCTTGACCGCGTTCTGGGTGTGCTTGCCGAGCTGTTTGATGCCGTAGGCCCAGTCGTCGGCGAAGTCGTGCACGTCGTCGACGAGCCGGGGCGCTCCGACGACCGACCCGTCGGTACCGCGCAACGTCCGCCGGGCGCCGTCCATACGGTCGGAAATCGTCGAGAAGGTTCGTTTCAGGTCCTCGAAGACGGTGTCCTCGAGCCGCAGATCACTCACGTCGCGTTCCCGGCGGTCCGGTGGTGGGGCGTTCGCGATCTTAGGCAGCGCTTCACGGTGTGTGACCGCTGCTGGTGCAAGGATGGGCGTTGTTTGAGCGGGAGATGGGCGCGCGTTTGCCGGGGCTTGGGGTGAGGGCGCGGCGGCTCGGCGAGGGGAGCGGGCGATATGTGGCGTGGCCTGATCGAGGACTCCGGAGCAGGACTGTCGTGCCCTCCGGCGGACCCCGCAGCCCTCCACCACGTCGAGCAGTCCCTCGGCCACCCCCTGCCCCCTGATCTGAGTGCACTGCTCCTGCAGACGGACGGCATCGAGGGCCCGTACGGTGAGGGCCTCGTCTGGCCCGCTGAACACATCCTCGAGAACAACCAGACCTTCCGCACCGACCCCGGAATCCGCTCGCTCTACCGACCGTTCGACTCGCTGCTGTTCATCGGTGACAACGGCGGGAGCGACCAGTTCGGGCTCCTGTGGGCCTCTGAACGGGCCGACATCCACATCTGGGACCACGAGACGGACGAACGCAGACCTGTGGCCCCGGACCTGGCCGGCTATGTGCGCAGGGCGCTGGAGAGCGGGGGAGGGGACTGGTACCGGTAGCTCCAGCCCCCGGCGCGATCCCCCCGGGAGGTGAGACGCCGACGCCCGCGGACGTCACCCTCACGAGGGCATGAACGCGAGACGCCCACCCGGCTTCGTGAGTGAATCGTGCAGGCATGATGGCCGACAGGTGACGAACCGGGCACTCGGCAAGCGCCGTTGGGGGAGGCACCGATTCGCTGGCGCACAGGTGAGGGTGTCATGTGGCGTCCGTCCCGGCCGGGTTGAGCAGGGCCGACGTTGCAGATGGATAACAGGCCGGGACCTGCGGCCCGTGGGGCCGGAGGCGCCTTGAGGGGCTTATGTGCGGCTGATACGGTGCGATGGCTTGACACTCACCCCCAGTGCTGGCCATTCGCCCAGGCCGGGCGAGTACGTCCGGCCCGTCCCGTACCTTTCCGTGCGGGTCGACGCGGGTGAAGTGTCCGCACTTGAAGGCACATAACAGACATCTTCTTGGGTGTACGGGGAGCGGTTGCGTGAAGATCCAAGAGCGTACGGGGGCGGGCGCAGGCCGTTCCACGGCTCCGGCTCAGCCGTCGGTCGGCGACCGGCTTCCCACCCCTCCTCGCGAGCGCAAACCGGCACTGGCCGCGCTCGCCGTGCTGCTGATCCTGGTCGGTGCGCTGGGTGTCACCATGCTCGTGCTGCAGGTCGGCAACCGGGTCGAGGTCGTCAAGGTGACGAAGGAGATCCAGGCCGGGGAGTCCGTCGGTGACAACGTGACCTCGGTGATGGTCGCCGCCGACGACAGCATCAACTACGTCACGTGGGACCAGCTGGCCACGCTGAAGACCCTCAAGGCCAAGTCCACGATCTACCAGGACACCGTCGTGATGGGCCAGATGTTCGCCAAGACGGCCACCCTGCCCGCGGGCAAGGCCTCCGTCGGTCTCGCCCTCAAGGAGGGCACCTACCCCTCGGACATCAAGTCCGGCGACGTCGTCTCCGTCTACCGCGTCAGCTCCACCGGCTCCGGTTCGAACAGCTCCGGCAGCAACAGCGGTTCGGGCGGCACCTCCTCCTCCGGCGGCGCCCTCGTCGACGACGCGCGCGTGAGCAAGGTCGACGCGGACGACGACGCCACCGTGAGCACGGGCAACCTCTCGATCACCGTCCTCGTCGACCAGGCCGACGCGGCAGCGGTCGCCTCGGCGGCGGCGGCGAACCAGGTCGCCATCGTGCGCGTCCCCGGCAACTAGAAGGCGGCACCCACCCCATGGCGCTCATCGCTCTCGCCGCCGACAAGGGTTCCCCCGGCGTCACCACCGCTGCCGTCGCACTCGCGGCTGTCTGGCCGCGGCGCGTCCTGCTCGCCGAGGCGGACCCGGCGGGCGGTGACCTCGTCTACCGCAGCGCCGCCGCGCACGGCGGCCCGCTCAACCCCAACACCGGCATGCTGTCCATCGCCGCCACCGCGCGCCGCGGCCTCGTGCCCGACCAGCTCTGGGACCACGTACAGCCGCTGAGCGGCGGGCTCGAGGTCCTCGTCGGACTCGGGATCGCCGAACAGGCCGCCGGGCTCGCAGGGTTGTGGCCGACCCTCGGGCACGCCTTCAACTCCCTCGCCGACTCCCCGCACTCCGCCGCCGACGTCATCGCCGACTGCGGACGCATCAGCGGTGACACCCCGGCCGTCGAACTGTTCCCGCACGCCGCGCTCGTGCTGCTCGTCTCGCGCACCGAGCCCGAGGCCATCGCCCGCGTCCGCGACCGCGCCGCCGCCCTCGCGGGGAAGCTGCACGGCGGATCGCGTGGCGCCGCGAGCCTCGGCACCCCGATGATCGGCGTCGTCCTGATCGCCGACACGGGCACGGCCGGCAAGCTCGCCTCCCAGGTCAACGACATGCTGGTGCACGCCCAGACCGGCGCCCGCGTGGTCGGCACCATCGCCGACGACCCGGCCGGCGCCGACCAGTTGGCCGGCCGCAAGCGCGGCCGCCTCGACAAGTCACTGCTGATCCGCTCGGCCCGCAAGGTCGCCGCCGACCTCTACCAGCAGTACGGCGCCGCCTGGGCCGCCTCCGCCCAGGCCAACCAGGCCCACCACGCCCCGCACGCCCCGGGCCAGATGCAGGGCCACGCGGGGGCCGGCGCATGACCGCTGTCGACCACCAGTTGGTCAAGCGGTTCCGCCAGGACGCCGGCGACCGCATCGCCGAGCAGCGCCGGCAGGACCAGGTCGCGGGCGTCACGCCGATGTCCACGGAGGACGAACGGCAGTACGCCCGCGCCGTCATAGCCCAGATCCTGGAGGAGTACGCCCGCGCCGAGATCAACGCGGGCCGTACGCCGCTGGACGCCGAGACCGAGGAGCAGTACGCGGCCGCCGTGCACGCCGCGCTGTTCGGCGTCGGCCGGCTCCAGCCGCTGCTGGACAACCCCGAGGTCGAGAACATCGACATCAACGGCTGCGACCAGGTGTTCATCGGCTACGCCGACGGCCGTGAGGAGCAGGGTGACCCGGTCGCGGAGACCGACGAGGAGCTCATCGAGCTCATCCAGGTGCTGGGCGCGTACTCCGGTCTGTCCTCCCGCCCCTTCGACTCGGCCAACCCGCAGCTCGACCTGCGCCTGCCCGACGGCTCGCGTCTGTCGGCCGTCATGGACGTCACCCGGCGCCCGGCCCTGTCCATCCGACGCGCGCGCATGGGCAAGGTGTTCATCTCCGACCTCGTCGGCAACGGCACCCTGTCGCCCGAGGTCGCGCACTTCATGGCCTGCGCGGTCCGGGCCCGCAAGAACATCATGATCGCCGGGGCCACCAACGCGGGCAAGACCACGCTGCTGCGGGCCCTCGCCAACGAGATTCCGCCCCACGAGCGTCTCATCACCGTCGAACGGGCCCTGGAACTCGGCCTCGACACCTTCCCCGACCTGCACCCCAACGTCGTCGCCTTCGAGGAACGCCTGCCCAACTCCGAGGGGCAGGGCACCATTTCGATGGCGGAACTGGTGCGGCGCTCGCTGCGTATGAACCCCTCCCGCGTCATCGTCGGTGAGGTCCTCGGCGACGAGATCGTCACCATGCTCAACGCCATGTCGCAGGGCAACGACGGCTCCCTGTCCACGATCCACGCCAACAGCTCGCACGAGGTCTTCAACCGTATTTCCACCTACGCGCTGCAGGCCACGGAACGACTGCCCATCGAGGCCAGCCAGATGCTGATCGCGGGCGCGGTCAACTTCGTCGTCTTCATCCAGCGACGCAACAACTACGGCAACGGCGGCCGCCTCCAGCGCATGGTCACCTCCGTCCGCGAGGTCAACGGCGTGGACGGACGCGTGCTGTCCAGCGAGGTGTTCGCGGAGGCCCCCGACGGCCGGATCGTGCCGCACGCCCCCATCGCCTGCCTGGAGGAACTGATGGCACACGGCTACCGGCCGACCGGGACCTGGGGGTGAGCCGGGAATGACCACGAACCTCGCGGCCCTCGGCTCGCTCGGCTCCATGGGCGGCCTGTTCTCCACCACCGTCCTGTACTCGATAGGCAGCGGCGTCGCCGTCGGCGGCGGGCTCGCCCTCCTCCTCATCGCCATCCGCGGGCTGCCCGCCAAGCCCGACCACGAGAAGCAGAAGGCCGCCGAGCGGGCGAGCGAACTGATCCGCTTCGCCGGGCAGCGCGGCTCGCTCGCCGCCATCGTCGGCCTGGTCGTTCTCGTCCTCACCCGCTGGGCCGTCGCGGGAATCGCGGCCGGTGTCCTCGTCTTCTTCTGGGACCGTCTCTTCGGCGGCGCCGGTGAGGAGCGGGCCGCCATGCGCCGCGTGGAGGCCCTGGCCTCCTGGACGGAGTCGCTGCGCGACACCATCGCCGGCGCCGTGGGCCTGGAGCAGGCCATCCCGGCCTCCGCCCGCGCCGCGGCGCCCGTCCTGCGGCCCCACCTCGACGCCCTCGTCGACCGGCTGCGCGCCCGCACCCCGCTGCCCGAGGCGCTCCAGCAGCTCGCCGACGAGATCGACGACGCCTCCGCCGACATCATCGTCGCGGCCCTCATCCTCAACGCCCGCCTGCGCGGCCCGGGTCTGCGCCAAGTGCTGGGCGCCCTGGCCAAGTCGGCCCGCGAGGAGGTCGACATGCGCCAGCGGGTCATGGCCCAGCGCGCGTCGACCCGCAGGTCCGTGCAGATCGTCGTCGCCGTCTCCATCGCCTTCGTCCTCGGCCTGTCCATCTTCAACCGGGACTTCGTGGCGCCGTACGGGACGGCCGTCGGCCAGCTCGTCCTGGCCTGCGTCTGCGGCCTGTTCGCGCTCGGCTTCTGGTGGCTGCGCAAGCTGTCCACCATCGAGACGCCCGAGCGCTTCCTCGTCCGCGACGAGGCATCCGTCCAGTTCGTCCGCCCCAGGACGCCGTCGGGGGCGCAGTCGCAGCAGCGGCTGCCGCAGGAAGAGGGGGCGCGCTGATGGACCTCACGATGCCGCTCGTCGTCGGCGCCGTCATCGGCCTGGGCATCTACGCCCTCGTCCGCGCCCTCATGCCCAGCAAGCGCAGCGCGATCTCGCAGGTCGCGCGGATCGACGCGATGCGGGCCCGCGGCTCGGCCTACGAGTCGGCCCGCGTGGAGCGGGAGAAGGGCCGCCTGGGCGCGCTGCGCGCCGAAGTCGGCCTGCGCGTCTCGGAGTTCTACCTCCAGCAGGGCTGGGAGCAGCGCTCGCTGCGCGCGGACCTGGCGGTGCTGGACCGCAGCTGGGAGAAGTTCCTGGCCACCAAGGTGCTGCTGGGCGTGGCGGGCCTGTTCTTCGGTCCGTTCCTGTTCGCCATCGTCTACACGCTGGGCTTCGGCCGCAGCCCGATCATCCCGGTCTGGCTGGCCCTGCTCTTCGCGGTCGTCTTCTTCTTCCTGCCCGACCTCGAAGTACGGCGGGACGCCGCCGAGAAGCGGCGCGACCTGCGGCGGGTGATCGGCGCCTACCTGGACCTGGTGTCGATGAGCCTCGCCGGCGGACGTGGTCTGCCCGAGGCCCTGATGGCCGCGGCCGAGGTCTCCGACGGCTGGGCCAACCAGCGCATCCGCAACGCCCTGGCCGACGCCCGCATCACCGGCGTCAGCCAGTGGCAGGCGCTCGGCGCGCTCGGCGAGGAGATCGGCGTGGAGGAGCTGAAGGACCTCTCCGCCTCCCTGGCCCTGGTCGCGGACGACGGCGCGAAGGTCCGCGAGTCGCTCGCCTCCCGCGCCGAGACGATGCGCCACCGCGAACTCGCCGAGATCGAGGGCAGTGCGGGCGAGAAGTCCCAGTCGATGCTCGTGGCCCAGCTGCTGCTGTGCGCCGGGTTCCTGGTGTTCCTGATCTTTCCGGCGGCGATGCGGGTGTTCCAGGTGCAGTGAGCCGTGCACGAGCCTTGCGGTGAGCTCGCAGGGAGCTCGCAGTGAGCGACCTTCACAACTCCAGAACCTCCGTGACCTGAACTCGAAAGGACAAGACGTCATGAACGGACGTAACTTCCACACCGGCATCCCCGCCGTGGACTTCCTCGTCACCTTCCTCCAGGCCCGCACCGAGCGGGCCCGCTCCGGCGAGCTGGACCGCGGTGCCTCCGCGGTCGAGTGGGTCATCATCTCCGCGGTCGTCGTGGCGATCGTGGGCGTCGTGGCCGCCATCATCAACGCCGCGCTCAGCGAGGGCGCCAACAAGGTCGGCGACTGCATCAAGGGCGCCGACGCGGGCAAGACCTGCTGATCGCCTCGAGAGCATCCGGAGCAGGAGCAGGAGCAGGAGCAGGAGCAACGGGGTTCACGGGGATGCCGGCAGACGTCAGCAGACGGGTACGCCGCTGGGCGCGGGCCGCACGGAAACGGGCGGCCACCCGCGGCGATTCAGGCATGACCGCGATCGAGTTCGTGCTGCTCACCCCGGTCCTGTTCTTCATGATCTTCGCGACCGTGCAGTTCGCCCTGTACTTCTTCGCGGACCACGTCGCCCAGGCGGCGGCCCAGGCCGGAGCCCGCAAGGCCCGGGCCACGGCCGACGAGCAGCCGGGGGCGTGGCGGGGCGAGGCGCGGGACGTGGTGGACAGCTACATCCAGCAGCTGGGCCCCCAGCTGGTGCTGTCCCCGGACGTGACGATGCTGCAGCCCGAGCAGAACACGGTGGGCGTGGAGATCGCGGCCCGGGTCCCGACGGTGTTCCCCGGGCTGGATCTGACCGTGCACGCGCAGTCGGCGGGGCCGGTGGAGCGTTTCGTCCAGGAAGAGGGCAACTGAATGTCCGTCCCTCCTTTCCCCAAGCGCGGCCGGGCCGCGGACGACAGCGGCCTGTCCACCGTCGAAGTCGTCATCCTGGCACCGGTGATGATCCTGTTCATCCTGGTCCTGGTGGCCTTCGGCCAGCTCGTGGACGGCCGCGGAGCGCTCGACGGCGCGGCCAGGGACGCGGCCCGCGCGGGTTCGATCCAGAAGGACCACGCGACGGCGATGGCCGAGGCCAAGAAGGCCGCGGAGGCGAACCTGGCGGACGTCTGCTCGGGCCCGGTGTCGGTCACGCAGACCAGCCAGGGCTTCGAACCGGACACCATCTTCACGGTCGAGGTGAGCTGCCAGGTACGGGGTCTGGCCATGCTCGGCCTCGACGTCCCGACGACGCTGTCGGCGAGCTTCAGCTCCCCGCTCGACCCGTTCCGGAGGTCGGCGTGAGACACCTGCGGTCCTCCTGGCGGTCGTGGTGGACGGCCCGTGGCGCGCGTCTGGACGACCGCGGCTCGGGTGCCGGCGCGGTCATCATCTTCACGCTCGTCTTCCTCTCCCTCTCCGCGTTCGTCATCGACGGCGGCCTGTCCATCTCCAAGCGGGAACGGGCCGCGGACATCGCCGAACAGGCCGCCCGCTACGCGGCCCAGGACATCGACCGGGATGCTCTCTACGAGAACGAGGGCGGCCCCGCCCCCATCAACTTCGAGAACTGCAACGCCCGCGTGAAGGCGTTCGCCCGCGAGATGGACATGACGGGCGCGGACATCGGCGCGACCCACTGCGTGGCGGCCAACGCCCAGCAGGTCGAGGTCGAGGTGCAGCTGACGTACTCCCCGGTCTTCACGGGGATGTTCTACGGCGGTGACGTGGTGGTCCACGGGCAGGCGGTGGCGGAGAACGAGGTCGGCTGAGCCGATCCGGAACATCCCGCGAATCTGCACACCGTTCACTGTGAGGTCGGGATGGAGTGGGGAAGCAGCCGAGCTCGGCCCGCTCACCGGGCCGCCCGCTTCATTCCTGTATCGCGGAACGGTAGACGGCGTGAAGGCTGTGAGTCCCTCGGTGACCGAATGGTCACACCCATGAATTCACCCCCCGCTTTCCGTGCGCTTTCCCATCCACGGACTGGGCACCGGCTGGCCGCCCCTACTCCGGCGTGCTTTGATCGTCGCGCTCGAGGATTTCGAATTTTGAACCGAAGGGAACCGCCTCCCATGGCCTTCACCCCGCAGATCGAGACCGCCCAGATGTCCGACGCCGAGCTGGACACCATCGCCGGCGGCCAGGCGGGCGTTGCCGCGGGTGCCGGCGCCGCTGCCGGTCTCTACGTCGAGACCACCGCCGCGGGCCTGACCACCGGCGTCGGCGGCGGCGTGGGCCTCTCCGTCTCGCCGCAGGGCGTCGCGGCGGACCTGCACCTCAACGCGGCCGTCTCGCACTGACGCACACATGGAAAGGCCCCGGGGCTTCTGTCCCGGGGCCTTTTCGCATTTCTGGGCAGGGATCTACTTGCCCCCGCCGTTCCCCTCACGGCCCTTACCGCCCCGCTTGTCCTCGGTCTTCACGGCGTCGTTCACCTTCTTGGCGAGTTCGTCGTCCAGCTTCTTGAACTCGCGCACCACGGCATCGGACATACTCGCCAGCGCGTCCAGCTGCTGCGTGATGTCCTCACGCCCGTCTTCCCAGTTGGACTCGACATCGTCGAGCGCGTCATTGACGCTGCCGTCACCGATATCGTCCTTGTACGACTCGAAGAGCTTCTTGGTGTGATTCAGCCGGGTCTTGATGGACCGCAGCCGGCGCCCGTAGCTCTCCAACTCGGGCAGCGGAAGCGCGAGGTCGCTCTTGCCCTTGCCCATCCGGCGGTCCCCCCGACACCCAACGCCCGTCTATCGTCCGGACCGTACCCCGGCCCGGGCTCTCCTTCACCACCAGCCCCACGTCGACAGGGGCTGCTCCTGGCGGGTTCGTCATCGAGCTCTCGCGTGACGTCAGGTGTCCTCCGGGGCCGAGGCGAGGAAACCATCGACCTCATCCTTCACGTAACGCGAGAGATCGGTCAGTATCGTCACGGCCTCCTTGAGCGTACGTGCCAGGTCCGGGGCGTCCGCCCATACCTCCGGCCGCCTGGTGACCACCGCGTACAGCAGGTCGTCGTCATACCACCCACCGGCTGCCTGACCGGGGGCCGTGGCCCGCAGGATCTCCACGGCGAGCGGAAGCAGCCACGGCAGTCCGACGTCCTGACTGATCAACCGAGCCAGTTCGTCCGGCTCCAGCGTTCCGATGGGGCGACGGCGCAGCCCATGCACGCTTCTGACCAGTGAGGTCGTGTCCCGAGGCGGATCCGGCCAGCGCCGTCCCTCGAGTTGTTCAAGGGACTGACCAGGGTCGACGGGCTGAGGCATTGACGGGGTTCCTTGCCAACGCGGTCGTCGGTCCGTGGACCGGCGGGTGCCGGGTTCAGCGGTTGACCGACTGGATCTCCTGGACGTTCACGTCCTGGGTGGTTTCGAAGGTGCCGTCGGGGAGGTCGCCCCTGGCGCCGCCCGCGCCTTCCCAGGAGACCTTCCAGGTGATGGAGGCCTTCAGGTGGTACGGAGTGCCGTTCGTGGCGTGGAGGTAGGTGATGCCGCAGGGCGGGGTCTTGTCGGCGTCGCCCTTCTCGTACGGTGTACCGATCGAGCCGTCGTCGTTGATCTTGCAGTCACCGGAGGCCGGGAAGGTGGTGGCGTCCTCCGTGCCCGGGTCCAGGTGGAGGGCGACGGGCTGGGCGGTCGTCTCGGCCCAGAGGTTGGTGCGGGGGAGGTCGGCGCGAACCTTGATCTCCTTGAATGTGCCCTTGTCCAGCCAGACCCAAGTGGGCAGGTTCACCGTGGATTTGGCGGTGGGCTTGACCTCGATCTCAGTGCCGGGGACTTCCACCTTGTTGTAGGCGTACTCGGCGAGCATCTTCGGCGTGGGGGCGTGGGCGACCTTCGGCACCACGTTTGCGTCCTGCCAGAACATGATCTTGCCGCAGTCCCAGGACTCGGGATCACTGTCGTCCGGTGCGACGCTGCGCCAGAAGTAGCCGTCCTTGCCGATGTTGTAGTTCTTGTAGCCCTCGGCGGTGCTGGACGTGTCGTCGAAGTTGGTGTCCGGTTTGCCGTCCCGGTAGTGGTCCGTCCACAGGCCCTTGCCGAACCAGGACTCGTGGATGCCGACGTCGCCGTTGCCGTCGGTGCTGTCCACGAAGTCCTTCAGCTCCTGCCCGGTGAAGACCGGTTCGTACCAGCAGGCCGGGGGCTTCCAGTTGACGTCCACGGAGGAGAGGCTGCCGCGCTTGCCTCCGGTGGGGCCGCTGACCTGGCGGACCTTGATCGTGGAGTAGGTGGCGGAGGCGTAGATGTTCTTGCCGTCCTTGCCTCCGGACGGGGACTTCGACTGCCCTTCGTGACCAGGCTTACCGAGTGCCGACGCGGACGACGGGAGCAGGGCGGCTCCCAGCGTCAGTGACATGAGCAGCCCGACTGTGGTCCTGCGCGTGATGTTCACGGTCAGCAATCCCCCGGCTGGGTCTCCACCGTCATGGTCCTCCAGACACCGTCGGCCTGTTCGCCGAGGCTCGTCCGGTATTGGACCAGCGGGGATTCGCCCTTGGGGGTGCCGGATTTCTCGCCGGTCTTGAGATCCTTGCTGTAGCCCTTGCCCTCGTCCACGCAATAGACCAACAGGGCGCGCTTCTTGGTATCCCCGATGTAAGAGATTTCGGGGTTGTAGGCCTTGACCTCACCGACGATCGTCAGGCCCTTGTACTCCTTGACCCACTCGGATCCCGTGCTCATCGCGGAGGTTCCGCTGTAGAAGGACAGCGCACTGAACTCGGGGTCGCCGGCGATGATTGCCGCGTACGACGCCCTGAGGCGTTCCTTGCCGTCGTTCAGCGCCGTCTGCAGATGGGGATCGCTGTTCGTCCAGCCGGCAAAGTCCGCCTTGAAGCTGTCCGGCAGGTTGATGACGGGACGCTTGGTGCCGGACGCCGCCGACGCTGAGGCGGACGGGTTCCCCGACCCCGAATCCGCGCCCTTGATGTCATCCGAAGACGACTTGTCACCCCCACCGCACCCGGTGAGAAGCAGAGCCGCCGTGGCGGTGAGCGCGGTGGCGATAGAAGGCAGTGCGCGGCGGGCCACGGTTGTTCTCCCCCGGGGTCGGCTGTGTGCAACAGGGAACGAAGCTATCAGGGGCGGGTGAGAGGGGCTGGGGCGCTGGTGGGGGATTGTGTGGGGGATGTGAGGAGTGTGGTGTGGCGGACGCCACGGGAAGAGACCGTAGGTGCGTCCGGGGTCGGCGTGCCCCTGGGCGACAGGGCAGACGCAATACGGGCTTAGCGGGCGCAATTTGAGGCATCGGTCAACGCGGGTGCCTCTGCCGCTGTATCCGCCCTTCGACGCCCTCCATAAGAGTCCATAAGATCTCTGTAGGCTCAGCACACCCCCACCCCACAGCCCAGCCCCACCCACTCCACACACGACCCCAGGACACCCGCCATGCCGCGACGCCGCACCTCAAGCTCGTCAAGCTCGACGGGAAGTACGACGGGAACGACGGGGACCACGGCCGCCCCCAGGAACCGGACTCCGCAGCCGGTGCGGATCCGGCGGCGGTCGGTCGGGGACTTCGTCAAGGCGTTCTTCGCCTTCGTCGCCCTGGCCGTGCTGCTCGTCGGCGTGCCGGGCGCGCTGGCCACGCAGATCGGGTGGCCGCTGCCGGACGGGGTGCCCAGTTTCGACTGGCTGCAGCAAGAGATCACCGTTCACACGTTCTTGAACATCCTCACCGTCATCGTGTGGCTGGCGTGGGCACAGTTCACCGCGTGCGTGCTCGTGGAGATGAAGGCCGCGCTGTCGGGTGTCGGCGTGCCGGGGCGGGTGCCCGGCGCCGGGCCGAGCCAGCTGCTCGCACGTCAGCTCGTCGCCGCGCTGCTGCTCGTCGGCGCCACCGCCGCCAGCTTCACACCGGGCCTGTCGCAGCTCGGCAACAGCTACGACGCCAACCAGAAGCCGACCGTCGCCGCCGCCCAGGCCACCCCGGGCCTCTTCGCCCAGCAGCAGGAGCAGGCCTCAGGCGCCGCGGCCGCCCTCGCCGAGCAGGCCTCGCACGCCGCCGCCCACGCCGACGCCGGCGGCAGCACCGCCAAGCAGGGCGACACGAAGTTCTACCGGATCCAGCCGCCCGAGGGCCGTCACCACGACTCCCTCTGGGAGATAGCCCAGCGTCACCTCGGCGACGGGCGCCGCTACAAGGAGATCTTCGAGCTCAACAAGGACCGCGTGCAGCCGGACGGGTCCAGGCTCTCCGAAGCCAGCCTCATCCGGCCCGGCTGGATCATGGAGATGCCGGGCGACGCCCGCGGCGGCGAACTCGTCGAGATGCCCGACGAGGCGCCCAACGTGTCGCCCGAGGTGCAGCAGCAGATCAGCGACTACGCCCAGACCGGCGACCACGCCCAGGGCGGAGGCGGAGCCCAGGGCGGTAGCGGCCAGGCACACGGCGGAGCCCAGGGCGGAAGCGACCAGGCACACGGCGGCGCCACCCAGGTCTCCGTCCCCGACCGGCATCGGCCCGCCCACGACGGCACCGCGCACCAGCAGGCCACCGCCGTCGGCGCCGAGTCCGACAGCTCCTTCGGCCTGCCCGAAGCCCTCCTCACCGCGCCCCTCCTCGCCGCCGGCCTCCTCGGCGCCCTGGGGCGGCGCCGCCGGCAGGCCCTGTGGCAGTCGGCGTTCGGGGCCGTCGGCGGACGGCGCGGCATGGAGCCGCCCACGCCGAGCGGTGACGCACAGGACGTCCAGGACGCCCTCCTCGTCGGCGCCGACCCCGAGGGCGTACGGCTGCTGGACCGGAGCCTGCGCGGTCTGGCCGCCTCCCTCGCGGAGGAGTCGCGCGCGCTGCCGGTCGTCTACGCGGCCTGGCTCACCAACGGCGACCTGCACCTGCAGCTCGCCCAGCCCGCCGGGAAGCCCCCGGCCCCCTGGCAGCAGGGGCAGGACCAGACGTTCTGGATGCTCTCCCGCACCGACGCCGAGCGTTACGAGGACGTCGACACGGCCGCGCCCTACCCCGGTCTCGTCAGCCTCGGCACCATGGACGACTCGCGGCTGCTGCTCAACCTGGAGGCCGTGCCCGGCATCGTCTCGCTGAGCGGCCGGGAGGCCGACCGGGCCGCCGTCTTCGCTTCCGTGGCCGCCGAGTTGGCGACCAACGGGTGGTCGGACCGCATGACCATCACGCTCGTAGGCTTCGGGGAGGACCTCACGCCCCTCGCCCCGAACCGGATCCGGCACCTGGAGGACGTCGAGGCCCTCGTCGAGACCATGGAGGCCGAGACGCGGCAGCGGCGCGGAGCGCTGGGCGCCGCCGGGCACGACTCCGTCCTCACCGGGCGCACCGGGCCCGCCCAGCACACCCGTTGGGCCCCGCACCTGGTCCTGCTCGCCGCCCACCCGTCCGCCGAGGACGCCGTCAAGCTCGCCGAACTCGCCGCCGACGCGAGCCGTCTCGGCATCGGCTACCTCGTCGGCACCGAGACCGGTGATCTGCCGGGCGCCGCCTGGGAGATGGAGATCACCGGCCAGGGCAAGCTGCTCGCTCCGCTCCTCGGGCTGGAACTGGACGCCCAGTTGCTGCCGGTCGCCCAGCAGCGGGCCGTGGTCGAGCTGTTCGTCGAGGCCGACCCGGAGCGCGAGGGCGACGGGCCCGCGACCGCCCCGCCGTTCCTCGTCGACATCAGCGAGCAGGGCCGTCCGGCCGTGTACGCCCGGCTCGTCGGGCCGTACGAGATCATCGGGCTGGACGACCCGGACGGGGAGCGCAGCGCGCTGCTGCACGAGGCGCTCGCCCTGCTGCTCCTGCACCGCGAGGGCGTGCACCCGCGCGTGCTGTCCTCGGCGCTGTGGCCGCGCGGTGTCACCGACGACGTGCGCGGCGCGCTGCTCGACCGGCTGCGCGACTGGCTCGGCACCGACCCCGACGGCACGCCCCGCCTCGGCAGGGACGCGAGTGGGCGGCTCACCCTCGCCAAGTCCGTCGTCTCCGACCTCGACGTGCTGCGGTCCCTGTACCACGAGGCCACGCAGGGCCGGGGTGCCGGCAGCCGGGCCGTGCGCGGGCGGCTGCTCACCGACGCGCTGGTGCTGGTGCGCGGGCCGCTGCTCGCGGACCGGCCCGAGGGCCGTTACCAGTGGCTCTCCCACGAGATCGTCGACGCCCAGCTGCCGTTGCTCGTCGCGGACACGGGCCTCGCGCTGAGCGAGTTCCACATGGAGAAGGACCGCGCGGAGAAGGCCATCGAGGCGCTCACCGCGGCCCTGCGCACCGCTCCGGCCGACGAGCGGCTGTGGCACGAGCTGCTGCGCGCCACCCACGCCACCGGCGACACGCAGCGGCTGACCGGACTCGCCACCGACCTCGTCGGCCGCAGTGGGGCCCGCGGGCTGCCGCCGCGCACCGAGGCACTGCTCGACGAGCTGCTGCCGACGTGGCGTGACGCGATCGCCGCGGTGGGATGAGCACCGGGCTGCTGGTCCTCGTCGCCGCGCTGTGGGGTGCGGCGGCGGGAGCGTTGCTGCCGCGCGCCGCCTACCGGTTCTCGGCGCCGTCGGGGGAGGCGTGGCACAAGGAGTGCCCCGGAGGGCACCCCGTCAGGGGCTGGCTGGGGCGGGCGGCCTGCCCGCAGTGCGCGGAGGCCGGGTACGGACCGCGTACGACGACCCTCGCGATCGCCACCGCCCTGGTCTGCGCGCTCCTCGCCGCCGCGACCGACACACGCCCCGAGCTCGGGGTCTGGCTGCTGCTCGCCCCGGTCGGCGTGCTGCTCACGGTCGTCGACTTCCGGGTACGGCGCCTGCCCGACCCGCTCACCCTCCCCTTCGCCGCGGCCGCCCTGGCCCTGCTCGGCCTCACCGCCCTCGTCCCCGAACACGCGGGTCACTGGACGACCGCCCTGCTCGGCTCCCTCGCCCTGGGCGGCGGCTACTTCGTCCTGTTCCTCGTCAACCCCGCGGGCATGGGCTTCGGCGACGTCAAACTCGCCCTGGGCACCGGCGCGGCCCTCGGCTGGTACGGCTGGCCGACGGTCATGCTCGGCACGTTCGCCGGTTTCCTCCTGGGCGCTCTGTACGGCGCCGGCCTGGTGATCACCCGCCGGGCCACCCGCAAGACAGCCATCCCCTTCGGCCCGTTCCTGATCGCGGGGGCGTTCCTGGGCCTCCTGGTGGGGGCGTACACGGCCTGACAACGGGTCCGGCGCTACCCGGTTATCCGGCCCGCCGACACGTGCCGGAGAGCCCGCCGACACGCGCCGGAGAGCCCGCGAACGCCTGTGGCCCGCCCGACCGGCGCTGCCATGATGCCGATCATGACAAACGCGTCGCCTTACCCCGTCTACCCCACCGCGCACCCCGTCGGCCCTGCCCCGGACCCCACCCCTCAGCCGTACCACCGCCTGGACCGCACCACCGGCCGTCACCGCTGGTGGCGGCCGGTGGTCGGCACGGTGCTGCTGGCCTTCGCCTACTTCGTGATCCTGCTCGTGCTGCTGGGCCTCTCCTACGGGCTCGGGACGGCGCTCGGTGCCCCCGAACTGCCCGACGGCGGTGCCGACTTAGGGCCGCTCGGGAACACCGCGACGGACCTCGTGTCGATCGCGACAGCCCTGCCCCTGGTGCTGCTGGCCACCCTGTGGCCGGCGAGACGGGCCGCCGGGACCGTCACGTCGGTCACCGGACGGCTGCGGATCGGCTGGCTCGGGTGGTGTCTGCTGGCCGGGCTGCCGCCCCTCCTCCTGCTCACGGTGATCTCCTTCTTCCTGCCGGGCGGCTCGGAGGAGTCCGACACCTGGGTGGGCTGGCGCTCCTTCCTCGTGGCGCTGGCCGTGCTGGCCGTCCTCGTCCCGCTGCAGGCCGCGGCCGAGGAGTACGTCTTCCGCGGCTGGCTGCTGCAGGCGGTCGGGGCGTTCCTGCGTTCCCCGTGGCTCGCGGTGGTCCCGCAGGCCGCACTGTTCGCCGCCGCTCACGGCTGGGGTACCCGGTGGGGCTTCCTCGGGCTGCTGGTGAACGGTTTCGTGGCGGGTCTGCTGACGATCCGCACCGGCGGGCTCGAAGCGGCCATCGCCCTGCACGTGCTGAACAACCTGCTGGCCTTCGGTGTGTCCGCCGCGGTCGTCGGCGGACTGGCATCGGACGAGACCGCGGCCGACGCGCCCTGGTCGCTGGCCCTCACCGCCATGACCACCGACCTGCTGTACGCCGCGCTCGTGCTGTGGCTCGCCCGGCGGCGCGAGCCGCAGCGCCTCTCGGCCCCGAGTCCCCCGCCCGCCCCCTACGGCCATCCGACCCGCACGGCCTGACGTCCAGCCCACCGAAGCCCTGGCGTACGCTGGGCTGGTCCGTCCACAACCCTTACGAAAGGGACGCCCGGTGACCGAGAAGGCCGACCTTCAGCCCATCCTCGACCGTGCAGCCGCCGGTGGGCGGATCACCCCGGACGAGGCGCTCGTGCTGTACCGGGACGCCCCGCTGCACGCCCTGGGCGCCGCCGCCGACGCCGTACGCCGCCGCCGGTACGCCGGGACCGAGCACATCGCGACGTACATCATCGAGCGCAACATCAACTACACGAACGTCTGCGTCACGGCGTGCCGCTTCTGCGCGTTCTACGCCGCCCCCAAGGACACGGCCAAGGGCTGGACGCGCGACCTGGACGACATCCTGCGCCGCTGCGCGGAGACCGTCGAGCTGGGCGGCACGCAGATCATGTTCCAGGGCGGGCACCACCCGGACTACGGCGTCGAGTACTACGAGAAGCACTTCGCCGCGATCAAGAAGGAATTCCCGCAGCTGGTCATCCACAGCCTGGGGGCGTCCGAGGTCGAGCACATGGCCCGGATCTCTAAGGTGAGTGTGGAGGAGGCCATCCGGCGCATCCACGCCGCCGGCCTCGACTCCTTCGCCGGTGCCGGCGCCGAGCTGCTGCCCGAGCGGCCCCGCAAGGCCATCGCCCCGCTGAAGGAGTCCGGCGAGCGCTGGCTGGAGATCATGGAGATCGCCCACAACCTGGGCGTGGAGTCCACCTCCACCATGCTCATGGGCACCGGCGAGACCAACGCCGAGCGCATCGAGCACCTGCGGATGATCCGGGACGTCCAGGACCGCACGGGCGGCTTCCGCGCGTTCATCCCGTACACCTACCAGCCGGAGAACAACCACCTGAAGGGCCGCACGCAGGCGACGCTCTTCGAGTACCTGCGGATGATCGCCATCGCGCGGCTGTTCATGGACAACATCGCCCACATCCAGGGCTCCTGGCTGACCACGGGCAAGGAGGTCGGCCAGCTCTCCCTGCACTACGGCGCCGACGACCTCGGCTCGATCATGCTGGAGGAGAACGTGGTGTCGTCGGCCGGTGCCAAGCACCGTTCCAACCGGATGGAGATCATCGATCTGATCCGGAAGGCGGGCCGGGTGCCCGCCCAGCGCGCCACCACCTACGAGCACCTCGTCGTCCACGACGACCCGGCGAACGACCCGGTCGACGACCGCGTGGTCTCGCACATCTCCTCCACGGCCATCGCGGGCGGTACGGCTCACCCCGAGCTGAAGCTGCTGGCCCCCAACTGACCCCACGGTGCTGACGATCCACGCCGCCCCGCTGGTCCTCACGGCGGGCGCGGACCCCGGCACGGACGCACCCGGCGGCGACACCGCCGTAGTTGACGGAGCCGTCGTGGTGGACGGCGACCGGATCACCGCCGTCGGGCCGTTCGAGGAGGCGGTCGAGGACGCTCCGGGCGCGCGGGTGCGGCGCTGGCCGGGCGTGCTCACCCCCGGTCTGCGCCAGTGGCACCCGCTGTGGCTGCTGCGCCACTGCTACCACCCCGACCCGCGCGAAGCCGACGAGCTGGGCGAAGAGCCGCTGTGGGGCGAGAAGTTGACCGCCCTGGGTGACCTCACCGAGACCCGCTGGTCGGGCAGCGTGCGGCGCGGAGTGCAGCGGATGCTGCGATACGGCACCACGGCCGTCGCCTCGCCCGGCGCCCGTTTCCGCGACCCGCTGGTGGCCACGGCCGTCGCCCGCTCCGGGCTGGCCGTCGTGGGGACCACGGGCGCTCCCGGCACGCTCCTCGGTGAGCGGCCCGACCTCGACCCGTTCGCGGAGGGGTACGACCTGCGCGGCACGGTCCACGCCCCGCTGACCGTCGGCGGCCGGGCCGACCTGGCCGTGTTCGACGTACCCGACGGGACGGCCCTGCGCGAGCGCGGCGCGGCCACCTGCGTGGCGACCGTACTGGCCGGCCGCCTGGTGTACCGGGCCCGCTGACCCCGAGGCCGGGTCGCCCGCCGGCCGCCTGAGGGACGGGGACAGCTGCCCCCGGGGCTCGGTCAGCCCGCGAGTGCCTTTCCGAACGCCCCCGGCCGCTGTGCCACCCCGCTGCAGCGGGTCGGCGCCTTCGTCGTATCGGTGCCGTCCGGGCACTGCCGGTCCCGGGCCGTCGACCACATCGACACCCAGGCGATGCCCTTCTCCTCGGCGAACGCCCGGACCTCCGCGGCATCCGCGAGCGTGAACGTCTCGCCCTCGACGTCGTTGACACCGATCATCGGCGTGAGCGCCATGCCCCGCCAGGCGGTCGTCGCCGAGGTCCTGAAGGTCTTCTGCAGCTGGGCGTGCGCGGCCTCGGCGGCGGCGAGGGCGTAGTCGCCCATGTCACCGTCGTACTTCGAGCCGTAGTTCATCGTCATGAGGTTGACGGTGGAGACCCGCACGGCGTGGTCGTTGGCGGAGGCCAGAAGGGCCAGGCTGTGCTTGCCGAGGCCCTTGGGCATCACCGGCAGGGTGAACGAGACCTTCAGGCCGGGCCGTTCCTTCTGCAACCGCGCGATCGCCTGCGAACGCAGCGCCGTGGACGCGGAGTCGCGCAGGTCGTCGCCCTCGATGTCGAAGTCGGCCAGGTCCGTACCGGCCACGTCGAGCGCCTTGCCGTAGGCCGCGGCCAGTTCCGGCGCGCTGTCGCAGGTCGCCGCGAGTTCCCTGCCGGTGGCGCCGCCGAAGGAGACCCGGACCCGGCCGCCGCCCTCCTTGAGTTTCGCGATGCGGGAAGCCACTCCCGGGTCGCCGAGGGGGTGGGAGCCGTCCCAGCGGGGGACGCAGTCCTCGCCGTCGGCCACGACGAACGCCAGGTTGTACGTCGTGGGGGAGCCGGCCGAGTCGGCGGCCGAGGCCTCCCCCGTTTGGACGTACGGAGCGAACGAGGTGCCGCCGGCGGAAGGGGGCGGGGTGCCGGCTCCGGCGGCGGACGAGGTGCCGGGACCGGCCGGCACCGTGGGGGCGGCGTCGCCCTGCCCGGAACACGCGGAGGTGGCGAGAGCGAACAGACAGCACAGCCCGGCCGCCGCCGGTGTCCGGAAACTCCTCATGACGTGCGCTCCCGTACTCGTGTGCTCAGGGGGACGGACGGAAAGCACGTCCCCCCGCAGCAAACCTCTCACGAAGACGGTGGCGCGCGGCGGGATCCGGCGAGGTTCCCCGGAGCCCCCGGCACGCCCGGCGAGCGGTGGCACGCAAGCAGCCGCGGCTCCTGCCCGTAGGGCGTGCTGCAAGAATGGGCCCGTGACCCGCGCATCCCTGGACAAGCAGCCGCACGAAGTCGCCTCGATGTTCGACGACGTGGCGGAACGGTACGACCTGACCAACGACGTGCTGTCCCTCGGCCAGGACCGGCGATGGCGCAAGGAGGTCGCCAAGGCGGTCGACGCGCGCCCCGCGCAGAAGATCCTCGACCTCGCGGCGGGCACCGGCACCTCCTCGCTGCCCTTCGCCCGCACCGGCGCCTATGTCGTCCCGTGCGACTTCTCCCAGGGCATGCTCCAGGTCGGCAAGCAGCGGCAGCCCTGGCTGCCGTACACCGCCGGCGACGCGACGAGGCTCCCCTTCAAGGACGACACCTTCGACGCCGTCACCATCTCCTTCGGGCTGCGCAACGTGCAGGACACGGACGCCGGCCTGCGCGAGATGCTCCGGGTGACCCGGCCCGGCGGGCGGATCGTGATCTGCGAGTTCTCGCACCCGACCTGGGCGCCGTTCCGCACGGTCTACACCGAGTACCTGATGCGCGCCCTGCCTCCTGTCGCCCGGGCCGTGTCCTCCAGCCCCGACGCCTACGTCTACCTCGCCGAGTCCATCCGCGCCTGGCCCGACCAGCCCGCGCTGGCCGAGCGGCTGGGCAAGGCCGGCTGGTCGCGGGTGGCCTGGCGCAACCTGAGCGGTGGGATCGTCGCACTGCACCGGGGCTTCAAGGCGAGCTGAGGGCCACGGAGGGGTCGCCCGGCTCGTCCAGCTCGCGCTGGAGACCGCCCCGGGGCGGACGCGGGACGCGCGGTTCGTGCACACCCCCACCGCCCTCACCCGGCCCGAAGTCGAACCACACGTAGACCATCGAGTCCCGCGGCACCTCGGCACCCGGCCGCGGGTACTGGCGTACGACGTGGTCGACGACGGCGAGCGGGAGCTCGGGCCGGTCCGGCGTGGTGAGGAGGAGACCCTGCCTCCGGGCCGTCTCCCGCGCGTCCACGGCCATCAGGCCGACCAGACGCGGTACGCGCACATCGGGTGGATTGCGGGATATGTGCACAGATGTCACCCCCAGCGGTACAGGAAGGGTAACTCCCGCCCCGTATCACCCGGAAGCGACCGGTGGCCCGATGTGACAGTCGACTACGCTGAGTCAACGGCGGGATGCCGAGCCGGTGGCAGCGCCCGCCCGCCGCGAGGCCGGAGCCGGGAACGTCTCGGCGAGGCGCATCCCGAGCGCGTCACGGCGAGGGGACGGCTGCTGCGGGCGTCGACCGTGCGGCTGGGCAGTCGCAGCCGCACGGCGGGCGGAACCCGGTTCACGGGGCAGCCCTTCAGCCGGGCGATGAATGCCGCTGCATAGACTGCCCGTGTCCCGTGCCGGCCGGCACATCCATTCCGCACCTTGGGGAGATCCCGCCGTGAGTGTCGTGACCGAGCCCCTCTCGGAGAACACCGCCGATGTGATCGTCGTGGGCGCGGGGCCGGCGGGCTCCACCACCGCCTACCACCTCGCCAAGGCGGGGCTCGACGTCCTCCTCCTGGAGAAGACCGAGTTCCCGCGCGAGAAGGTCTGCGGCGACGGCCTCACCCCGCGTGCCGTCAAGCAGCTGGTGGCCATGGGCATCGACATCTCCGAGGAAGCCGGCTGGCTGCGCAACAAGGGCCTGCGCATCATCGGCGGCGGGGTGCGGCTCCAGCTCGACTGGCCGGATCTCGCCTCCTTCCCCGACTACGGCCTCGTCCGCAAGCGCGACGACTTCGACGAGCAGCTCGCCCGGCAGGCCCAGAAGGCCGGAGCCCGGCTCTTCGAGCGGTGCAACGTGGGCGCGCCGATCGTCGACGACCGCACGGGCCGCATCACGGGGGTGCACGCCAAGCTCGGCGAGGAGAAGCGCGAGGTCACCTTCCACGCGCCGCTCGTCGTCGCCGCCGACGGCAACTCCACCCGGCTGTCCCTCGCTATGGGCCTGCACCGGCGCGAGGACCGGCCGATGGGGGTGGCGGTGCGCACGTACTTCACCAGCCCGCGCCACGAGGACGACTACCTGGAATCCTGGCTGGAGCTGTGGGACCGCCGCGGCGCCGAGGACCGGCTCCTGCCCGGCTACGGCTGGATCTTCGGCATGGGCGACGGCACCTCCAACGTCGGCCTGGGCGTGCTCAACACCTCCGACTCCTTCAAGGAGCTGGACTGGCGCGAGGTCCTGAAGGCCTGGTGCGCGTCGATGCCGGAGGACTGGGGCTACACGCCGGACAACATGACCGGCCCGATCCGGGGCGCCGCCCTGCCGATGGCCTTCAACCGCCAACCGCACTACACCAAGGGCCTGCTGCTCGTCGGTGACGCAGGCGGCCTGGTGAACCCCTTCAACGGCGAGGGCATCGCCTACGCCATGGAGTCCGGCCAGATCGCCGCCGACGTCATCGTCCAGGCCCACGCCCGGCCGACGCCCGCGAGCCGCGAACTGGCCCTCCAGCGCTACCCGCGGGTCCTGAAGGACACCTACGGCGGCTACTACACGCTCGGCCGCGCCTTCGTGAAGCTCATCGGCAACCCGAAGGTCATGCAGATCGCGGCCCAGCGCGGTCTGACCCACCCCATGCTGATGAAGTTCACGCTGAAGCTCCTCGCGAACCTCACCGACCCGACGGGTGGCGACGCGATGGACCGCATCATCAACGGACTGAGCAGGGTGGCCCCGAAGGCCTGAACGGACGGACGCACGGACGGACAGGGTTCGAGCCCGGCATGCGGGTGTGGGGGGGCCGTCGGGCCGGTTCGAATCGGGGCGTACGGGACTTTCGGCCCGTCAGGGGGGCGAGGTGTCCGGCGTGGTCGTACGGCTCGTCGTCAACACCCTGCCACATGGGGACAATTCGGGCGCGAGATGCCGGAGTGACGGAAGCGCATGGGCGGGCCGTGGTGCCGAGGGGCCTTCAGAAGGGCCCTGAGGGCCTCCTGAGCGCCTCGGGGGCAAGGGAAGGCAGCCCGGAGCCCGTGGGCCCGGACAGGCCGGGAGGGCCGTCGCCTTGGAGTGGCAACGGCCCTCGAGCCCGTATGTGCGGAGGTTCCGGACGGCGTGCGACGTCAGAGGACGCGGACCGCGCCCGACGCCGGGTAGCCCGACAGGTCCTGGATGACGACGCCCTTGGACGGGTTCGCCGCGTCCAGGTACTGGCCGTTCCCGATGTAGACACCCACGTGGTACGCGGAGCCCTTGCCGCCCCAGTACAGGATGTCGCCGACCTGGATGCTGGAGAGCGGGACGTCCGTGCCGGCCATCGACTGGTCCTGCGAGACGCGCGGCAGGTCCACACCAACCTGCTTGTACGCGGCCTGCACGAGGGAGGAGCAGTCCCAGGCGTTGGGACCGGTGGCGCCCATGACGTAGGCGTCGCCCACCTGGGCCTTGAGGAACGCGATGACCGTCGCGACGCTGCCGCTGGCAGGCGCCGACACGGACGTGGAGGCGGACGCGGAGAGGGTGGCGCGCTCGGTGCTGCGGTTGGCCCGCTCGGCGGCGGCCTTGCGTGCGGCCTCGGCGGCCTTCTTCTTGGCCTCCGCCTTCTCCTTCGCCTCGGCGAGGTCCTTCTTGGCCTCCGCCGCGGCCTTGGCGGCGGCGGCGTCACGCTCGGCGCGCAGCTCGTAGTTCGCCGCGGCCTGCTGGGTGGTGGCGGCGGACTGGGCGACCTGAGCGGACATATCGGCCGTCAGGGTGGGCAGTTCGATGGTCTGCGTCACCGGCTCGGCGGCGTTCGCCGAGGCCGACGCACCCGCCGCTGCCATGCTGAGAACGCCACCGGCAACGCCGGCGCGCAGGGCGATCGAGGAGGTCGCGCTGCGGCGGGGTTTCCGGTGGCTGCGTATGTGAGCGGTGTGGGACATGGGAATAACCGGTACCAGGGGCTCCTTCATATCTTCAAGAAACGTGGGCTGCGCCACAGTTACTCAATCGGGCCCCCAAATCCCCCGAACGGGACCCTCCATTGACGCCGTAACGGACATTGCGGGCGGCCCGTGACCAGCCTGTGATCACGGTGTTTGATCAATACGCCCGAATTGCCCCGCGCCTACCATCGGTTGGGTTGATTGGCCAAGCCCCGTTCTCATGGGCCTCTCATCAACGTGATGGAGGTCACGGAACGGCCCTCCTGTCGGTCGCGTCCCGGCGCGTAGATCACGGCCGTGTCACGACCTCGCGAAGATCGTGAACGCGTGCACGCGTCCACACCTCGCCCCGTGAGTCCCCTGACGTGTGAACGCGCCTCTATCAAGAGATCAAGTCCACCGCGAATTTGCATGCAAGAGAACCCTCTTGATATTGAGACGCCCCCTCCGGCCTGCGCTGACGAGCCAAAATGTCACCTCTCGTGATCACTCGGACGCTTCGGGTGTGAAGATCACCGCTCATCCGACTTCATGATCGATCGTCAGGTGGTGGAGATCACAAAGCTTGTGCAATACCCCGTGTCGCAGATCACAGAGCGTCGGGCATAAGATGCACGCGGTTGGGCTTGTGACCTGCTTCACATGTTCCCGATCTTCGCCGGGGCGGGCGGGGTTCGGGGGACAGGTGGGGCGGATGTGAGCCCGACGCCAACCGCCAGCAGTCAGTGCCGACTGAGAGGAGCGAGGAGCGGTGAACGCTTATGCGCCCATCCTCGTACTGGGAGCCCTCGGGGCAGGCTTTGCGATCTTCTCCGTGGTCATGGCCACGTTGATCGGGCCCAAGCGGTACAACCGGGCCAAGCTCGAGGCCTACGAGTGCGGTATCGAGCCGACCCCCACGCCGGCCGGTGGCGGGCGCTTCCCCATCAAGTACTACCTGACGGCGATGCTCTTCATCGTCTTCGACATCGAGATCGTCTTCCTCTACCCCTGGGCCGTCACCTTCGACGCCCTGGGGATCTTCGGGCTCGTGGAGATGCTGCTCTTCGTGCTCACCGTCTTCGTCGCGTACGCGTACGTGTGGCGGCGCGGCGGCCTGGAATGGGACTGAGGGGCCACACGTCATGGGACTCGAAGAAAAGCTGCCGAGCGGCTTCCTGCTGACCACCGTCGAGCAGGCCGCGGGCTGGGTGCGCAAGGCCTCGGTCTTCCCCGCCACCTTCGGCCTCGCCTGCTGTGCCATCGAGATGATGACCACCGGCGCCGGCCGTTACGACCTGGCGCGCTTCGGCATGGAGGTCTTCCGCGGTTCGCCCCGCCAGGCGGACCTGATGATCGTCGCCGGCCGGGTCAGCCAGAAGATGGCGCCGGTGCTCCGGCAGGTCTACGACCAGATGCCGAACCCCAAGTGGGTGATCTCCATGGGGGTCTGCGCCTCGTCCGGCGGCATGTTCAACAACTACGCCATCGTCCAGGGCGTCGACCACATCGTGCCGGTCGACATCTACCTCCCCGGCTGTCCGCCCCGGCCGGAGATGCTGATGGACGCGATCCTCAAGCTCCACCAGAAGATCCAGAGCTCCAAGCTCGGCGTGAACGCCGAGGAGGCGGCCCGTGAGGCCGAGGAAGCGGCGCTCAAGGCACTGCCCACCATCGAGATGAAGGGGCTGCTGCGGTGAGCGACGCGAACGGCAACGGGGTCAACCCCGAGAAGGACCTCTCCGCGGAGAACCTCCCGGGCCAGCGCGGCCAGGGCGGTGAGGAGATCCGCGTCCAGCGCGGCATGTTCGGCGCGAACAACGGCGGCGACACCACCGGATACGGCGGCCTGGTCCGCTCGGTCCGGCTCCCGGGACCTGCGACCCGCCCCTACGGCGGATGGTTCGACGAGGTCGCCGACGAGCTGGAGGGCGCGCTGGAGGAGCAGGACCTGCTCCCGGACAACGCCATCGAGAAGACGGTCGTCGACCGGGACGAGCTGACCTTCCACATCGAGCGCGAGCACCTCGTCCTCGTCGCCCGCACCCTGCGCGACGACCCGGCCCTGCGCTTCGAGCTGTGCACCGGCGTCAGCGGCGTGCACTACCCGAACGACAAGGGCCGCGAGCTGCACGCCGTCTACCACCTGCGCTCGATCACCCACAACCGGGTGATCCGCCTGGAGGTCAGCGCCCCCGACAGCGACCCGCACATCCCGTCGCTGTTCTCGGTCTACCCGACGAACGACTGGCACGAGCGCGAGACGTACGACTTCTTCGGCATCGTCTTCGACGGCCACCCCGCCCTGACGCGGATCATGATGCCGGACGACTGGCAGGGCTTTCCGCAGCGCAAGGACTATCCCCTCGGCGGCATCCCCGTCGAGTACAAGGGCGCCCAGATCCCGGCTCCGGACCAGCGGAGGTCGTACTCATGAGCACCTCGCACGCTTCTCCTCGCGAGACCACCGAGGGCACCGTCTACACGGTCACCGGCGGTGACTGGGACGAGGTCGTCGAGACCGCGGCCCGCGCCGACGACGAGCGCATCGTCGTCAACATGGGCCCGCAGCACCCCTCCACCCACGGCGTGCTCCGCCTGATCCTGGAGATCGACGGCGAGACCGTCACCGAGGCCCGCTGCGGAATCGGTTACCTGCACACCGGTATCGAGAAGAACCTCGAGTACCGGACGTGGACGCAGGGCACCACGTTCGTGACGCGCATGGACTACCTGACGCCGTTCTTCAACGAGACGGCGTACTGCCTCGGAGTCGAGAAGCTCCTCGGCATCGAGGACCAGATCCCGGACCGCGCCTCGATCATCCGCGTGCTCCTGATGGAGCTGAACCGGCTCTCCTCACACCTGGTGTGCATCGCCACCGGCGGCATGGAACTCGGCGCGACCACGATCATGATCTACGGCTTTCGTGATCGTGAACTCATTCTCGATATCTACGAGCTGATCACCGGCCTGCGGATGAACCACGCGTACATCCGCCCCGGTGGCCTCGCCCAGGACCTGCCGCCCGGCGCGGTGGACCAGATCCGCGAGTTCGTGAAGAAGATGAAGAAGAACCTCCCGGAGTACGACAAGCTCGCCACCGGGAACCCCATCTTCAAGGCCCGTATGCAGGACGTCGGCTACCTCGACCTGGCCGGCTGCATGGCCCTCGGCGCGACGGGCCCCATCCTGCGCTCCACCGGCCTGCCGCACGACCTGCGCAAGGCGCAGCCGTACTGCGGTTACGAGACGTACGACTTCGAGATCCCGACCGCCGACACCTGCGACTCCTACGGCCGCTTCCTCATCCGGCTGGAGGAGATGCGCCAGTCCCTGAGGATCGTCGAGCAGTGCCTGGACCGGCTCCAGCCCGGTCCGGTCATGGTCGCCGACAAGAAGATCGCCTGGCCTGCCCAGCTCGCCCTGGGCCCCGACGGCCTCGGCAACTCCCTCGACCACATCAAGAAGATCATGGGCACCTCCATGGAGGCCCTGATCCACCACTTCAAGCTGGTCACCGAGGGCTTCCGCGTCCCGCCGGGGCAGGCCTACGCGGCGGTCGAGTCGCCCAAGGGCGAACTCGGGGTGCACGTCGTGTCCGACGGCGGCACCCGCCCCTACCGGGTCCACTTCCGCGACCCGTCCTTCACCAACCTGCAGGCCATGGCGGCGATGTGCGAGGGCGGCCAGGTCGCCGACGTCATCGTCGCGGTGGCGTCCATCGACCCCGTGATGGGAGGCGTCGACCGGTGACCACATCGTCTTCCGAGCGGGGCGTCAGCCTGGGCATGCCCGAACTGCCCGCACCCGCCTACCCGGACGACGTCCGGGCCCGTCTGGAGACGGACGCGCGCGAGGTCATCGCCCGCTACCCGGACTCCCGGTCCGCCCTGCTGCCGCTGCTGCACCTCGTGCAGGCCGAGGAGGGACATGTCACCCGCACCGGCATGCAGTTCTGCGCGGACGTCCTCGGCCTGACCACGGCCGAGGTCACCGCGGTCGCCACCTTCTACACCATGTACCGGCGCCGGCCGAGCGGTGACTACCAGGTCGGGGTGTGCACCAACACCCTGTGCGCCGTGATGGGCGGGGACGCGATCTTCGAGGAGCTCCAGGAGCACCTCGGCGTCGGCAACGGCGAGACCACCGGCGACGGCAAGGTCACCCTGGAGCACATCGAGTGCAACGCGGCCTGCGACTTCGCGCCGGTCGTGATGGTCAACTGGGAGTTCTTCGACAACCAGACCCCGGCCAGCGCCAAGAGCCTCGTCGACGACCTGCGCGCCGGGCGGCCGGTCACGCCCACCCGCGGGGCGCGCATGTGCACCTTCAAGGAGACCGCCCGGGTGCTGGCCGGCTTCCCCGACGAGCGGGAGGGGGCCGTGGAGTCCGGGGGAAGCGCGGGACCCGCCTCCCTGGTGGGCCTGAAGCTCGCCAAGGGCGAGTCGTCCTCCGCGCGCGTGGTGCACCCGCGCGGCGAGGCGGCCCGCACCGGGGAACCGCACGAGCCGTCGCCGACGGAGCACTTGAGCTCGCACGACGCGCCGCAGGACACGTCGGCCTCCGACCCGGCCCACCCGGCCGGGCCCACCGCCGAGGAGGGGGAGTGATGACCTTGGCACCCGAGCTGAAGGACATGAGCCCGGAGAAGCTGCTCGCACCGGTGCTGTCGGCCTTCTGGGACGAGGACAAGTCCTGGACGCTGGACGTGTACCGGCGGCACGACGGCTACGAGGGGCTGCGCAAGGCGCTCGCCATGTCGCCGGACGACCTGATCGCGTACGTCAAGGACTCCGGTCTGCGCGGGCGCGGCGGCGCGGGCTTCCCCACCGGGATGAAGTGGCAGTTCATTCCCCAGGGGGACGGAAAGCCGCACTATCTTGTTGTCAACGCCGACGAGTCGGAGCCGGGGACGTGCAAGGACATCCCGCTCCTCTTCGCGAACCCGCACAGCCTCATCGAGGGCATGATCATCGCGTGTTACGCCATCAGGTCGTCGCACGCCTTCATCTATCTGCGTGGTGAAGTCGTCCCCGTGCTGCGGCGGTTGCACTCCGCCGTGCGCGAGGCGTACGAGGCCGGCTTCCTCGGCGAGAACATCCTGGACAGCGGACTCGACCTCGACATCACCGTGCACGCGGGCGCGGGCGCGTACATCTGCGGTGAGGAGACCGCACTGCTCGACTCGCTCGAAGGCCGCCGGGGCCAGCCGCGGCTTCGTCCCCCCTTCCCTGCCGTCGCGGGCCTCTATGCGTGCCCGACTGTGGTGAACAACGTCGAATCGATCGCGTCGGTTCCCGCGATCCTGCAGCGGGGCAAGGAATGGTTCCGCTCGATGGGCAGTGAGAAGTCGCCCGGCTTCACGCTCTACTCCCTGTCCGGCCACGTCGCCAGCCCCGGCCAGTACGAGGCGCCGCTCGGGATCACACTCCGCCAGCTGCTCGAGATGAGCGGCGGGATGCGCCCCGGGCACCGCCTCAAGTTCTGGACGCCGGGCGGCTCCTCGACCCCGATGTTCACCGACGAGCATCTCGACGTCCCCCTTGACTACGAAGGAGTGGGCGCCGCGGGTTCCATGCTCGGCACGAAAGCACTCCAGTGCTTCGACGAGACGACCTGCGTGGTCCGTGCCGTCACGCGCTGGACGGAGTTCTACGCCCACGAGTCCTGCGGCAAGTGCACGCCCTGCCGCGAAGGCACCTACTGGCTCGTGCAGTTGCTGCGCGACATCGAGGCCGGCAAGGGACAGATGTCCGACCTCGACAAGCTGAACGACATCGCCGACAACATCAACGGCAAGTCCTTCTGCGCCCTCGGCGACGGCGCCGCCTCGCCGATCTTCTCCTCGCTGAAGTACTTCCGCGAGGAGTACGAGCAGCACATCACGGGCCGGGGCTGCCCCTTCGACCCGGCCAAGTCGACGGCCTGGGCCGACCGCACGGAGGTGAACGCATGACCGTGACCACCAGCTCTCCCTCCGGCGGGGGAGAAGCGGCGGTCCCGCCGGAGGACCTCGTGTCGCTGACGATCGACGGCGCCGAGATCAGCGTGCCCAAGGGCACCCTGGTCATCCGGGCCGCCGAGCAGCTCGGCATCGAGATCCCCCGGTTCTGCGACCACCCTCTGCTCGACCCGGCCGGTGCCTGCCGGCAGTGCATCGTCGAGGTCGAGGGCCAGCGCAAGCCCATGGCGTCCTGCACCATCACCTGCACCGACGGGATGGTGGTGAAGACCCACCTCACCTCGCCGGTCGCGGAGAAGGCCCAG
This sequence comes from Streptomyces tibetensis, assembly GCF_040647715.1. GTDB lineage: Bacteria > Actinomycetota > Actinomycetes > Streptomycetales > Streptomycetaceae > Streptomyces > Streptomyces tibetensis_A. The sequence goes on from NZ_JBEZCR010000002.1 coordinate 145,460, forward strand.
AAGGGTGTGATGGAGCTCCTGCTCATCAACCACCCGCTGGACTGCCCGGTCTGCGACAAGGGCGGCGAGTGCCCGCTGCAGAACCAGGCGATGTCGCACGGCGACGCCGACTCCCGCTTCGAGGGCCGCAAGCGGACCTACGAGAAGCCCGTCCCGATCTCCACGCAGGTGCTGCTGGACCGCGAGCGGTGCGTGCTGTGCGCCCGCTGCACCCGGTTCTCCAACCAGGTCGCGGGCGACCCGATGATCGAACTGGTCGAGCGGGGCGCGCTCCAGCAGGTCGGCACCGGCGAGGGCGACCCGTTCGAGTCGTACTTCTCCGGCAACACCATCCAGATCTGCCCGGTCGGCGCGCTGACCTCGGCGGCGTACCGGTTCCGCTCCCGCCCCTTCGACCTGGTGTCCTCCCCGTCGGTGTGCGAGCACTGCTCCGGCGGCTGCGCCACCCGCACCGACCACCGGCGCGGCAAGGTCATGCGGCGCCTGGCGGCCGACGACCCCGAGGTCAACGAGGAGTGGATCTGCGACAAGGGGCGGTTCGGGTTCCGGTACGCGCAGCAGCGCGACCGGCTCGAGACGCCGCTCGTGCGCAACGCCGAGGGCGAGCTGGAGCCGGCCTCCTGGCCGGAGGCGCTGCAGATCGCGGCCCAGGGGCTGCTGGCCTCCCGGGGCCGCACCGGTGTCCTGACCGGCGGCCGCCTCACCGTCGAGGACGCCTACGCGTACAGCAAGTTCACGCGCGTGGCGCTCGACACCAACGACATCGACTTCCGCGCGCGCGTGCACAGCGGTGAGGAGGCCGACTTCCTCGCCGCGCAGATCGCCGGGCGCGGCCGGGACCTCGACGGCACGGGCGTCACGTACACCGCGCTGGAGAAGGCTCCGGCCGTCCTGCTGGTCGGGTTCGAGGCGGAGGAGGAGGCGCCCGGCGTCTTCCTGCGGCTGCGCAAGGCCTGGCGTAAGCACGGGCAGAAGGTCTATTCCCTGGCCACGCACGCCACGCGCGGTCTGGAGAAGGCCGGCGGCACGCTGCTGCCGGCGGCTCCCGGCACCGAGACCGAGTGGCTGGACGCGCTGGCGAGCGGTGCCGGCCTGGAGGACGACGGTGCCCTCGCCGCCGAGGCGCTGCGCGCCGAGGGAGCGGTGATCGTCGTCGGCGAGCGGCTGGCGGCCGTGGCAGGTGGGCTCACCGCCGCCGTCAGTACCGCCGCCGCGACCGGTGCCCGGCTGGTGTGGATCCCGCGCCGGGCCGGGGAACGCGGCGCGATCGAGGCGGGCGCGCTGCCGTCGCTGCTGCCGGGCGGGCGCCCGGCCACCGACCCCCGCGCGCGTGACGAGGTCGCCGCCGTCTGGGGCGTCGCGGGGCTTCCGCACCGCTACGGCCGTGACACCGGCCAGATCGTGGAGGCCGCCGCGACCGGTGAGCTCCAGGCCCTGCTGGTCGCGGGTGTGGAGATCGCGGACCTGCCCGACCCGGCACGCGCGCGTGCGGCGCTCGACGAGGTGGGCTTCCTGGTCTCGCTGGAGCTGCGGCCGAGCGAGGTCAGCCGCAAGGCCGATGTCGTGCTGCCCGTCGCGGCGGTCGCCGAGAAGGCCGGCACCTTCCTCAACTGGGAAGGCCGCATCCGCTTCTTCGAGGCGGCGCTCAAGCCCGACCAGATGACCCGCCGCCCCGCGCCCACCGACGCGCGCGTGCTGCAGATGCTGGCCGACGCCATGGACGTCCACCTCGGACTGCCGGACCTGCGCACCGTGCGCGGCGAGATCGACCGGCTCGGCGCCTGGGACGGGCCGCGGGCGGGTGAACCCGTGGAGACCGCGGCCGCGCTGCCGCGGCCGGCCACCGGGGAAGCGGTGCTCGCCGGACACCGGCTGCTGCTCGACCAAGGGCTCCTCCAGCAGGGCGACGAGGCGCTCGCCGGGACCCGGCACGCCGCCCGCGCGCGGGTGTCCTCCTTGACGGCCGCCGAGGCGGGCGTCAAGGAGGGCGACCTGCTCGCCGTGACCGGCCCCCAGGGGGTCGTGGAACTCCCGCTCCAGATCAGCGACATGCCCGACCGGGTGGTGTGGCTGCCGCTGAACTCCACCGGCGGCGGCGTCGCCTCCGACACCGGGGCGCGGCCCGGCTCCCTCGTCCGCATCGGCCCGGCGACGCTCGCCGGCGAGGCCCCCAAGGAGGTGGAGGCATGAGCCCCCAAGGAGGCGGCGGCATGAGCCCGTACCTCGCCGCTGAAGACCTCTCGATGTTCGGCACCGACCCGTGGTGGCTGGTCGTCATCAAGGCGGTGTTCTGCTTCGCCTTCCTGATGGTGACCGTGCTGGTCTCCATCGTCATGGAGCGCAAGGTCGTCGCGTGGATGCAGCTGCGCATCGGCCCGAACCGGCACGGCCCCTGGGGCATGCTCCAGTCGCTCGCCGACGGCATCAAGCTGATGCTGAAGGAGGACGTGATCGTCAAGCGCGCGGACAAGGCGGTCTACGTCCTCGCGCCGGTCATCGCGGCGATCCCGGCCTTCATGGCGATCGCGGTGATCCCCTTCGGCCCCGCCGGCAACGAGATCTCGATCTTCGGCCAGCGCACCACGATGCAGCTCACCGACCTGCCGATCGCGATGCTCTACATCCTCGCGGTCGCCTCGGTCGGCATCTACGGCATCGTGCTGGCGGGCTGGAGCTCCGGCTCGACGTACCCGCTGCTGGGCGGCCTGCGCTCCTGCGCGCAGATGATCTCCTACGAGATCGCGATGGGCGCCGCCTTCGCCTCGGTCTTCCTGTACTCGGGGTCGATGTCGACCTCGACGATCGTCGAGCAGCAGGCCGACCGCTGGTACATCGTGTTGCTGCCGGTCTCCTTCGTCATCTACATCGTGACGATGGTCGGCGAGACCAACCGCGCCCCCTTCGACATGCCGGAGTCCGAGGGCGACCTGGTCGGCGGCTTCAACACCGAGTACTCGTCGATCAAGTTCGCGATGTTCATGCTCGCCGAGTACGTCAACATGGTGACCGTCTCGGCCGTCGCCACCACCCTGTTCCTCGGCGGCTGGCGGGCCCCCTGGCCCATCAGCACCTTCTGGGAGGGCGCCAACCACGGCTGGTGGCCGCTGCTGTGGTTCACGGTCAAGGTCCAGCTGCTGCTGTTCATGTTCATCTGGATCCGCGGCACCCTCCCGCGCGTCCGCTACGACCAGCTGATGAAGCTCGGCTGGAAGGTCCTCATCCCGGTCTCCCTGGTGTGGCTGATGCTCGTCGCGAGCGTGCGGGCCTTCCGCAACGAGGGCTACGACTTCGCCGACATCGCCCTGTACGTGGGCGGCGGTGTGCTCGCCCTGTTGCTGCTCTCCTTCGTCGCCGACATGTTCCGCGAGAAGGCCAAGAAGGCCGAACAGCCGGCCGAGACCCCGGCCGCCTTCGACCCGATGGCGGGCGGATTCCCCGTACCGCCCCTGCCCGGACAGGAACTTCCGCCGGTCCCGCGCCGCCGCTCGCGCCGTGAGCGGGAGCTGATTGTCAGTGGTGGGGCCGATACTCAGAGTGACGGATCTCTGGGCGGATCTACGGATGGAAAGGAGGCGTCCGATGGCTGAGGAACTCGAGCGCTCGAAGGCTGAGGAACCCAAGGACACCAAGCCCGGCTTCCAGAACCCCGTGGCCGGCTTCGGCGTGACCTTCAAGGCCATGTTCAAGAAGCGGCTGACCGAGCAGTACCCCGAGCAGCAGAAGACCACGGCTCCGCGCTTCCACGGACGGCACCAGCTCAACCGCCATCCGGACGGCCTGGAGAAGTGCGTCGGGTGTGAACTGTGCGCCTGGGCCTGCCCCGCCGACGCGATCTACGTGGAGGGCGCGGACAACACCGACGAGGAGCGCTACTCACCGGGCGAGCGGTACGGCCGCGTCTACCAGATCAACTACGCCCGCTGCATCCTGTGCGGCCTGTGCATCGAGGCCTGCCCCACCCGCGCGCTGACGATGACCAACGAGTTCGAGCTGGCCGACTCCAGCCGGGCCAACCTCATCTACACCAAGGAGCAGCTGCTCGCCGGTCTCGAGGAGGGCATGGTCGACTCGCCGCACGCCATCTACCCCGGCACCGACGAGCAGGACTACTACCGGGGCCTGGTGACGGAGGCCGCGCCCGGCACCGAGCCGCAGGTCGCCCACTCCAAGGGCGAGGTCGTGCAGGAAGCCGACTCGACCTTCGGCGGGACGGAACCCGCGTCGGAAGGAGTGATCGGCCGATGACCACCCAGCTCGCCGCCTACTCCACCTCCACCGGAGAGGCCGTCCAGTTCTGGATCCTCGGCACCGTCGCGGTGATCGGCGCCCTGTGCACCATCCTCATGAAGCGGGCCGTGCACAGCGCGCTCTGCCTCGCCGGGACCATGATCATCCTGGCGGTGTTCTACCTCGCCAACGGCGCCTACTTCCTGGGCGTCGTGCAGATCGTCGTCTACACCGGCGCGATCATGATGCTGTTCCTGTTCGTGGTGATGCTCGTCGGCGTCACCGCGGCGGACTCCCTGAAGGAGACCATCAAGGGCCAGCGGTGGCTGGCCCTGCTGTGCGGGCTCGGCTTCGGAGTCCTGCTGGTCGGCGGGATCGGCAACGCGTCCCTGTCGGAGTTCAACGGCACCGGCCAGGCGAACGCCGGGGGCAATGTGGAGGGCCTCGCCGCCCTCCTCTTCACCAAGTACGTCTTCGCGTTCGAGATCACCGGCGCCCTGCTCATCACCGCCGCCGTCGGCGCCATGGTGCTCACCCACCGCGAGCGCACCGAACGCGCCAAGACGCAGCGGGAGCTCGCCGAGGAGCGCGTGCGCGAGGGCAGGTACCTGCCGCCGCTGCCGGCGCCCGGTGTGTACGCCCGGCACAACGCGGTCGACATCGCGGGCCTGCTGCCCGACGGCACCCCGTCCGACCTCACCGTCAGCAAGACCCTGCGCGAGCGCGGCCAGATCCGCGACGTCTCGCAGGAGGCGCTCAACGACCTCAAGGCCCTGGAGCAGCGGTCCGAGGAGCGTCTGGAGCGCAGGGCGGTCGGGCCGGCGAAGTTCCAGCGGCCCGAGGAGGCGTCCAAGTGAACCCCGTCAACTACCTCTACCTCGCGGCCATGTTGTTCACGATCGGCGCCACCGGCGTGCTCATCAGGCGCAACGCGATCGTCGTGTTCATGTGCATCGAGCTCATGCTCAACGCCTGCAACCTCGCGTTCGTCGCCTTCTCCCGGATGCACGGCAACCTCGACGGCCAGATCATCGCCTTCTTCACGATGGTCGTCGCCGCCGCCGAGGTCGTGGTCGGGCTCGCGATCATCGTGTCCCTGTTCCGTGCCCGCCACTCGGCCTCGGTCGACGACGCCAGCCTGATGAAGCTGTAAGGGGTCGGAAGAATCGTGGAGAACCTCATTGCGCTGCTGGTGGCGGCGCCCCTGCTCGGAGCGGCGGTCCTGCTCTGCGGCGGCCGGCGGCTGGACGCCGTCGGCCACTGGATCGGCACCGTGCTCGCGGCCGTCTCCTTCGTGCTCGGCCTGGTGCTGTTCACCGACATGCTGGGCCAGGACGCCGAGAACCGTGTCCTGAGTCAGCACCTGTTCAGCTGGATCCCGGTCGAGGGCTTCCAGGCGGATGTCGCCTTCCAGCTCGACCAGCTGTCCATGACGTTCGTGCTGCTGATCACGGGCGTCGGATCGCTGATCCACCTGTACTCCGTCGGGTACATGGAGCACGACGAGCGGCGCCGCCGCTTCTTCGGCTATCTGAACCTGTTCCTCGCGGCGATGCTCATCCTCGTCCTCGCCGACAACTACCTGCTGCTGTACGTCGGCTGGGAGGGCGTCGGTCTCGCCTCCTACCTGCTGATCGGCTTCTGGCAGCACAAGCCCAGCGCCGCCACGGCCGCCAAGAAGGCCTTCCTGGTCAACCGCGTCGGCGACATGGGCCTGTCCATCGCGATCATGCTGATGTTCCTGTGGTTCGGCACCTTCGCCTTCGGGCCGGTGCTCGGCGGCCACGGGGAGGCCGGGCTCGCCGGTGCGGCCGGTGAGGACAAGCTCACCGCCATCGCCCTGATGCTGTTGCTCGCCGCCTGCGGCAAGTCCGCCCAGGTGCCGCTGCAGTCCTGGCTCGGGGACGCGATGGAGGGCCCGACCCCGGTCTCGGCCCTCATCCACGCCGCGACCATGGTGACGGCGGGCGTCTACCTGATCGTCCGCTCCGCGGCCGTCTTCAACGGCGCCCCGGACGCGCAGCTGGTCGTCACCATCGTCGGCGCGGTCACGCTGCTGTTCGGTGCGATCGTCGGTTGCGCGAAGGACGACATCAAGAAGGCCCTGGCCGGCTCGACCATGTCGCAGATCGGCTACATGATCCTCGCCGCCGGCCTCGGCCCCATCGGCTACGTCTTCGCGATCATGCACCTGGTGACGCACGGCTTCTTCAAGGCCGGTCTGTTCCTCGGCGCCGGTTCGGTCATGCACGGCATGAACGACGAGGTCGACATGCGCCGCTACGGCGGCCTGCGCACGTACATGCCGGTCACGTTCATCACCTTCGGCCTCGGCTACCTGGCCATCATCGGCTTCCCGGGCCTGTCCGGCTTCTTCTCCAAGGACAAGATCATCGAGGCGGCGTTCGCCAAGGGCGGCACCGAGGGCTGGATCCTCGGAGCCTGCGCCCTGCTCGGCGCGGCCATCACCGCGTTCTACATGACGCGCGTGATGCTGATGACCTTCTTCGGCGAGGAGCGCTGGCGCAACGCCCCGACGCCGTCGCCGGCCCGGCCGGACGTGGAGCCCGCCGCCGAGACGCGCGGCGAGTACACCCCGCCGCACCCGCACGAGTCGCCGAGGATCATGACGATCCCGATGATCGTGCTGGCCGTCGGATCGGTGGCCGGAGGCGCGTTCTTCAGCATCGGCGACCGGTTCCTGCACTGGCTGGAGCCCGTCACCGGGCACAGCCACGGCAACCCGCCGATCAGCGCGGGCGTGGTCACCGGCGCGACCGTCGCCTGCATGATCATCGGCGTCGCCGTCGCCTGGGCCCAGTACGGCCGCCGCCCGGTCCCGGCCGTCGCCCCGCGCGGCTCGCTGCTCACCCGGGCGGCCCGGCGCGACCTGCTCCAGGACGACTTCAACCACGTCGTCCTGGTCCGCGGTGGCGAGCACCTCACGCGGTCCCTGGTCTACGTCGACCACACCCTGGTCGACGGCGTCGTCAACGGCACCGCGGCCTCGGTCGGCGGCCTCTCCGGGCGGATGCGCAAGCTGCAGAACGGCTTCGCCCGCTCCTACGCGGTCTCGATGTTCGGCGGCGCGGCGGTCATCGTCGCCGCGACCCTGCTGATGAGGGCGGTCTGATACCGATGTCCTTTCCTCTGCTGACAGCGACAGCGGCGCTCCCGGCCGTCGGGGCGATCGCCACGGCCGCCGTACCGGCCGCGAAGCGCACCGCCGCAAAGTGGCTGGCGCTGCTCTTCTCGCTCGCCACCCTCGCCCTGGCGATCACCGTCCTGGTCCGCTTCGACCCGGACGGCGACCGCTACCAGCTCACCGAGTCCCACGCCTGGATCGCCGACTTCGGCGTCCGCTACGAACTGGGCGTGGACGGCATCGGCGTGGCGCTCATCGCGCTCACGGCGCTGCTGATCCCCTTCATCATCCTGGCGGGCTGGCACGACGCCGACCCCCTGGAGACCGGCAGCAGCCGGTGGCGGCCGACGCAGGGCTTCTTCGCCCTGATCCTCGGCGTCGAGGCGATGGTGATCCTCTCCTTCGAGGCCACCGACGTCTTCCTCTTCTACATCTTCTTCGAAGCCATGCTGATCCCGATGTACTTCCTCATCGGCGGCTTCGGGGACCGTGCCCACGAGCACGGCGAGAAGGCGGCGGCGACCCAACGGTCCTACGCGGCCGTGAAGTTCCTCCTCTACAACCTGGTCGGCGGTCTGATCATGCTGGCCGCGGTGATCGGCCTGTACGTGGTCGCCGGGAACTTCTCGCTGACGGAGATCGCCGAGGCCCGCGCCAACGGCACGCTCGACATGGCGACCGGCACCGAACGCTGGCTGTTCCTCGGGTTCTTCTTCGCCTTCGCGGTGAAGGCGCCGCTGTGGCCGCTGCACACCTGGCTGCCCAACGCCATGCAGGAGTCCACCGCCCCGGTCGCCGTGCTCATCACGGCGGTCGTCGACAAGGTCGGCACCTTCGCCATGCTCCGCTTCTGCCTCCAGCTCTTCCCGGAGGCCAGCAAGTGGGCCACGCCCGCGATCCTCGTCCTCGCCCTGATCAGCATCATCTACGGGGCGCTGCTGGCGGTCGGCCAGCGGGACATCAAGCGGCTGGTGGCGTACGCGTCGATCTCCCACTTCGGCTTCATCATCATGGGCATCTTCGCGATGACCAGCCAGGGCCAGTCCGGCGCGACGCTCTACATGATCAATCACGGCATCTCGACGGCCGCACTGATGCTGGTGGCGGGCTTCCTGATCTCCCGGCGCGGCTCGCGGCTCATCGCGGACTACGGCGGTGTGCAGAAGGTCGCCCCGGTGCTCGCCGGCACGTTCCTGATCGGCAGCCTCGCGACGCTGTCGCTGCCGGGGCTGGCACCGTTCGTCAGTGAGTTCCTGGTCCTGGTCGGCACGTTCACGCGGTACCCGGTGATCGGCATCATCGCCACCTTCGGCATCGTCCTGGCCGCGCTCTACACCCTCGTCCTCTACCAGCGGACGATGACGGGCCCGGTGAAACCGGCGGTCTCCGCGATGCCGGACCTCCGGGTCCGTGAGCTCGTGGTCGTCGCCCCGCTGGTCGTCCTGCTGATCTTCCTGGGTGTCTACCCGAAGCCCGTCACACAGATCATCGATCCGGCGGTCAAGCAGACCATGTCCGACGTACAGAAGAAGGACCCCCAGCCCGAGGTGGAGGCGGCCAAGTGAGCGCAACAGCCGTCCACAGCCTGTGGACAACCGCGGCCGATCCGATCACCAAGATCGACGCACCGAAGTTCGAGTACGGACAGCTGGCGCCGACCCTGATCGTCGTCGGCGCGGCGATCGTCGGGATCCTGATCGAGGCGTTCGTCCCGCGAAAGTCCCGCTACTACGCCCAGATGTTCGTCTCCGTCGTCGCGCTCGCCGCCGCCTTCGCCGCGGTCGTGGCGCTCGCGGCCGACGGGTACGGCACGACCAAGGCGCGCATCGCGGCGATGGGCGCGATCGCCGTCGACGGACCGGCCCTGTTCCTGCAGGGCACGATCCTGCTGGCGGCGTTGGTGGGCCTGTTCACCTTCGCCGAGCGGCGCCTCGACCCGGAGGCGCACGGCAACCGGGTCGACTCCTTCGCCGCGCAGGCCGCGTCCGTGCCGGGCAGCGAGAGCGAGAAGGCCGCGGTCAAGGCCGGGTTCACCACCACCGAGGTGTTCCCGCTGCTGCTGTTCGCCGTCGCCGGCATGCTGGTCTTCCCGGCGGCCAACGACCTGGTGACGCTGTTCGTGGCGCTGGAGGTCCTCTCCCTGCCGCTGTACCTGCTGTGCGCGCTGGCCCGCCGCAAGCGGCTCATGTCACAGGAGGCGGCGGTCAAGTACTTCCTGCTCGGCGCCTTCGCCTCCGCGTTCACCCTGTTCGGCATCGCCATGCTGTACGGCTACGCGGGTTCGATGTCGTACGCCACGATCGCGCAGGTCGTCGACGGCACCGTGCAGGACGTCAACCCGGCGCTCGCCGACACCATGGGCAACGACGCGCTGCTGCTGATCGGCGCCGCGCTGCTGGTCATGGGCCTGCTGTTCAAGGTGGGCGCGGTGCCGTTCCACATGTGGACGCCGGACGTGTACCAGGGCGCACCGACGCCGGTGACCGGCTTCATGGCGGCGGCGACGAAGGTGGCGGCGTTCGGCGCGCTGCTGCGGCTGCTGTACGTCGTCCTGCCGGGCCTGCGCTGGGACTGGCGGCCGGTGATGTGGGCCGTGGCCATCGTCACCATGCTGGGCGGCGCGATCGTCGCCATCACGCAGACCGACATCAAGCGGCTGCTGGCGTACTCGTCGATCGCGCACGCCGGATTCATCCTCGCCGGTGTCATCGCGACCACGCCCGACGGTGTCTCCTCGGTGCTGTTCTACCTGGCCGCGTACTCGTTCGTCACGATCGGGGCCTTCGCGGTGGTCACGCTCGTCCGTGACGCCGGGGGCGAGGCGACGCACCTGTCCAAGTGGGCGGGGCTCGGGCGCCGGTCCCCGCTGGTGGCGGCCGTGTTCGCGGTGTTCCTGCTGGCCTTCGCGGGCATTCCGCTGACGTCCGGCTTCGCGGGCAAGTTCGCCGTGTTCAAGGCGGCGGCGGAGGGCGGTGCGGCACCGCTGGTCGTGATCGGTGTGATCTCGTCGGCGATCGCGGCGTTCTTCTACATCCGCGTCATCGTGCTGATGTTCTTCAGCGAGCCGCGGCCGGAGGGCCCGACGGTGGCCGTGCCGTCGCCCCTGACGATGACGGCGATCGGGGTGGGAGTGGCGGTCACGGTGGTGCTCGGCGTGGCGCCGCAGTACTTCCTGGATCTGGCGGGGCAGGCGGGCGTGTTCGTCCGCTGACGTCCGCGTAGGGCTGTATGGGGTCCGGTCTCCTTCGGGAGCCGGGCCCCACGGCGTTTCCGGACGGCCGGCCGCCGCGCCGGTCCCTGTCGAACGTATGTCTGTGCACCGCCTGCACCGGGCGGGACCTGTGGACAACTCCGGGACTGTCGGTGCGGGCGCCTATGGTGGACGCAGTGGTCGAGGCGCGACGCACGGGGGACGCAACGATGGGCGCTACGGGCGGGACGGGTGTGATGACGGAACTGGACGCGGTGACCGGAGCCGGGGCGACCGGGGCCGGGATCGGCGCGGGCAGTGGTCCCGCCGGGCCCCTCGGCGCCGACGCGAGCGAGGCGCTGGCCGCGCTGCACCGGGTCTTCGGGTACGAGGCCTTCCGCGGCGAGCAGGAAGCGGTCATCGAGCACGTGGTGGCGGGCGGCGACGCCGTCGTGCTCATGCCGACCGGCGGCGGAAAGTCGCTGTGCTACCAGATCCCGTCCCTGGTCAGGCCGGGCACGGGTGTGGTCGTCTCCCCGCTCATCGCCCTGATGCAGGACCAGGTGGACGCGCTGCGGGCGCTCGGCGTGCGGGCCGGGTTCATGAACTCCACGCAGGACTTCGACGAGCGGCGGATGGTCGAGGCCGAGTTCCTCTCCGGCGAGCTGGACCTGCTGTACCTGGCACCGGAGCGGCTGCGGCTGGAGAGCACGCTCGATCTGCTCTCCCGCGGCAAGATCTCCCTCTTCGCGATCGACGAGGCGCACTGCGTCTCCCAGTGGGGCCACGACTTCCGGCCCGACTACCTGGCGCTGTCCCTGCTCGGCGAGCGCTGGCCGGACGTGCCGCGCATCGCGCTGACGGCGACGGCCACGCACGCGACGCACCAGGAGATCACCCAGCGGCTGAACATGCCGACGGCCCGCCACTTCGTGGCGAGCTTCGACCGGCCCAACATCCAGTACCGGATCGTGCCCAAGGCCGATCCGAAGAAGCAGCTGCTGAGCTTCCTGCGCGAGGAGCACGCGGGCGACGCGGGCATCGTCTACTGCCTGTCGCGCAACTCGGTCGAGAAGACCGCCGAGTTCCTCAGCCGCAACGGCATCGAGGCGGTCCCGTACCACGCCGGTCTGGACGCGGGCACGCGTGCGGCCCACCAGTCCCGCTTCCTGCGGGAGGACGGCCTGGTCGTGGTGGCGACCATCGCCTTCGGCATGGGCATCGACAAGCCGGACGTCCGCTTCGTCGCCCACCTCGACCTGCCCAAGTCGGTCGAGGGCTACTACCAGGAGACGGGCCGGGCCGGCCGGGACGGGCTGCCCTCGACGGCCTGGATGGCCTACGGGCTGAACGACGTCATACAGCAACGCAAGCTGATCCAGTCCGGTGAGGGCGACGAGGCCTTCCGGCGCCGGGCCCAGGCCCACCTGGACTCGATGCTGGCGCTGTGCGAGACGGTCGAGTGCCGCCGGGGCCAGCTCCTCGCCTACTTCGGCCAGGACCCCGACCCGTCCGGCTGCGGCAACTGCGACACCTGCCTGACCCCGCCGGAGACCTGGGACGGCACCATCGCGGCACAGAAGGCGCTGTCGACGGTCGTCCGGCTGCAGCGGGAGCGCGGACAGAAGTTCGGCGCGGTGCAGATCGTCGACATCCTGCTGGGGAAGCGGACCGGCAAGGTCATCCAGTTCGACCACGACCAGCTGTCCGTGTTCGGCATCGGCGAGGAGCTGTCCGAGGCCGAATGGCGGGGCGTCATACGGCAGTTGCTCGCCCAGGGGCTGCTCGCGGTGGAGGGCGAGTACGGCACGCTGGTGCTGACCGAGGCCAGCGGCGCGGTGCTGCGGCGGGAGCGGGACGTGCCGCTGCGCAAGGAGCCGAAGAAGCCGGTGACCTCCCGGTCGGGGTCCTCGTCCTCCGGCTCCTCCGGGCGGGGTGAGCGCAAGGGCAAGGCGGTCGCCGCCGAGCTGCCCGAGGAGCTGCTGCCGGCCTTCGAGGCGCTGCGCGCCTGGCGCGCCGAACAGGCCCGTGAGCAGGGCGTCCCGGCCTACGTGATCTTCCACGACGCCACACTGCGGGAGATCGCCACGGTGTGGCCGACGTCGGTGGGGGAGCTCGGCGGGATCAGCGGGGTCGGCGAGAAGAAGCTCACCACGTACGGGGAGGGGGTGCTGGAGGTGCTCGCGTCGCTGGGCGGGCCGTCCGGTCCGGCTCCTGCCGACCCCTCCGCCTCCGCCACCGACACATTGTCGGGCCAGGCGGCCGGCCGGTCTCCGGCATCGGGCCGGGCTCCGGCGCCGGGTGATGCTCCGGCGTCGGGCTCGTCCGGCTCGTCCGGCCCGTCCGGGGCAGCCGGCCAGGCTTCGGCAGCCGGCCAGGCTTCGGCCCGCGCCGGGGGTCAGGATGCCGGTGAGCCGTACCACTGGCCGGAGATGGACGCGGAGCCGGAGCCCGACGACTGGATATAGGCCAGGCTCCGGCCAGGTCAGACGGTCGCCGCGCGCCACCGGTGAGGACGCCTCTCGGCAGCCGGTCCGGCAGTCGTCCCGGCAGCCGGTCCGGTCACAGCGCCCGTCCCGCGTAGGCCCTGACATCCGCGTCGGAGTCCGTCGTCGCCGTGGCGAGGGCCGCCCGGGCCTCCTCGGTGGTGCGGTGCCGGGTCAGTGCGAGGACGGCGGCCTTGCGGACGTCGGCGTTGGTGTCGGCCAGGGCCTTGGCGAGGGCCGGGACCGCCACGTCGGCGTCGGCGACGGACAGGGCCGTGGCGGCTCCGGCCCGCACCTGCCAGGCCGGCTCGGCCAGGGCGGCCACGGCTCGTGCGGTGAGGGGCGCCGGGCAGCCGGTGGTGCCCAGTGCTCCGTAGGCCGCTGCCCGCACCAGGGCGTCGGGGTCGTCGAGGAGGCCGGTGAGGGCCGCTTCGATCGCGCCCGCGGTGGGATCGGTGCCGTCCGGGACATCTCCCGCCGGCCGCTCGGCACTCACCGTGGCCAGGCCCTTGGCGATCGCCACCCGTACCTCGCGGGAGGGATCGGTGCCCGCAGCACCGGCCAGTTCGGCGGCGGCGTCGACCGACACCAGGGCGCGTACGGCCTCGATGCGGACGGCGATGTCGGAGTCGGCGAGAGAGTGGGCGAACAGGGCGGCGTCGCCGAGGCGCAGGGCGCGCAGGACGTCCAGGGCCGCCGCGCGGACCACCGGGTCCGGCTCGGCCAGGGCTGCGGCGAGGCCGTCACGCAGATCGGGCTCGGCCGGGAGCGTCTCGACGAGCTCACGCAGTGACGCGGCCGCTGCGGCACGAACCTCGGCGGCGTGGTCGCGCAGGGCTGCGGCGAGCGCGGTGCCCGTCCCGGGCGGCAGCGTCTCGGTGAGCACGGCGACGGCCTCGCGGCGGACAGCGGGCGCCGGGTCCGTCAGGTACGGCTGGAGGGCGTCGAGTTCGGGCTCCTCCTCGGCGAGGGCGACGAGCTCGAGCAGGCGGGCGGAGGACTCCTCACCCGAAGGGGCGGTGACCGAGGTCTCCTGCGCCACAGTGGGCTCCGGGTCCGCCGTGCCCACCGGGGCCGCGACCGGCGCCACGTCCCGCGAGCCCGCCATGGCCACGTCCTCGGCGTGGACCTCGCCGAGGACACGAGAGGGACCGCCGACGGGGTCGAAACCGTCGACGGGCACGAGATAGGGAGCCACGGGCCGTGCCGTGAACTCCATCGCACCGGAGGGGGACTTGTGCAGATCGAGGTGGTGGAACCAGGACGCGTCGTCACGCTGGGGGTGGTCCAGGCGCTCGTGGTAGAGGCCCCAGCGGGACTCCGTGCGGGCCAGGGAGGAGCGCGCGGCCATCTCCGCGCAGTCGCGGATGAAGGTGACCTCGGCGCAGCGCATCAGTTCGTGTGCGGTGCGGGCGCCCATCTCGGCGATGTCGGTGCGCATCCGCTGGAACGCCTCCAGGGCCAGCGACAGCCGGGCACCGGACTTGGGCGGGGCCACGTAGTCGTTCACGAAGCGGCGCAGCTTGTACTCGACCTGGGGCTGCGGCGGGCCGTCGGGGTTGCGCAGCGGGCGGTAGATCAGCTCGTGCGCCTCCCGGAGCTGCTCCTCGGGCAGCTCGCCCGTGTAGGCCTGGTACTGCGAGGCGTCCGCGCCCGCCAGGTCACCGAAGACGAACGCGCCGATCATGTAGTTGTGCGGGACGCAGGCCAGGTCGCCGGCCGCGTACAGCCGTGGGACGGTCGTGCGGGCATGGTCGTCCACGCGGACGCCGGAGGCGGAGTGGCCGCCGCACAGGCCGATCTCGGAGATGTGCATCTCGATGTCGTGGGTGCGGTAGTCGTGGCCGCGCCCGGCGTGGAAAGTGCCGCGGGTGGGGCGCTCGGTGGAGTGCAGGATCGTCTCCAGTGCCGAGACCGACTCCTCGGGGAGGTGGCTCAGCTTCAGGTAGACGGGGCCCCGGTCGGACGCCACCTCGGCGGCGAACTCGGACATCATCTGGCCCGACCAGTAGTCGGAGTCGACGAAGCGTTCGCCGTGCCGGTTGACCTGGTAGCCGCCGAAGGGGTTGGCGACGTAGGCGCAGGCCGGGCCGTTGTAGTCCTTGATCAGCGGGTTGATCTGGAAGCACTCGATGCCGGTGAGCTCGGCGCCCGCGTGGTAGGCCATGGCGTAGCCGTCGCCCGCGTTGGTGGGGTTCTCGTAGGTGCCGTAGAGGTAGCCGGAGGCGGGCAGGCCGAGGCGGCCGCAGGCGCCGGTCGCGAGGATCACCGCGCCCGCGCGGACCTGCACGAACTGCCCGGTGCGGGTGTTGAAGCCGGCCGCCCCCACGGCCTGCCCCCCGGCGGTGAGGACCCGCACCGGCATGACCCGGTTCTCGATGCGGATCCTCTCCCGCATCTCGCGCCGCCGCAGCTGCCGGTACAGGACCTTCTTGACGTCCTTGCCTTCCGGCATCGGCAGGACGTAGGAGCCGGAGCGGTGCACCTGGCGGACGGAGTAGTCGCCGTGCTCGTCCTTCTCGAACTTCACGCCGTAGGACTCCAGCCGCTGCACCATGTCGAAGCCGCGGGTGGCGGTCTGGCGGACGGTGGACTGGTCGACGATCCCGTCGTTGGCGCGGGTGATCTCGGCGACGTAGTCGTCGGGTTCGGCCCGGCCCGGGATGACCGCGTTGTTCACGCCGTCCATGCCCATGGCGAGCGCGCCGGAGTGGCGCACGTGCGCCTTCTCCAGGAGCAGCACGTTCGCGCCGTGCTCGGCGGCGGTCAGGGCGGCCATGGTGCCGGCGGTGCCGCCGCCGATGACGAGGACGTCGCAGGTCAACTCCTCGGCGTCGGCGAGGGACGGGACGGCCAGGGGGGTGTCCGCAGGGGGGTTCACGGAGGTGGTCACCGGGGTGCCTTTCACGTACCGAGCGAGGTGAGGACGTCGCGCCGCAGGGCCACGCGCGCCGGGTCGTCGTGGGCGCCGCGTTCGCGCGGGCGGGGGATGTCCCGGACGGCGACGAGGCCGCCCGCGCCGAGCAGGGCCACGCGGTCGCCGAGGAACAGGGCCTCGTCCACGTCGTGGGTGACGAAGACGACGGTGGCGCCCGTGCCCTGGAGCACCTCCACCAGCAGGTCCTGCATCCCGGCGCGGGTCTGCGCGTCGAGCGCGCCGAACGGCTCGTCCATCAGGACGGCGCGCGGGCGTCCGGCCAGGGCGCGGGCCAGCTGCACGCGCTGGCGCTGCCCGCCGGAGACCCGGTGCGGCAACTGCCGTGCCTGTGAGCCGAGTCCGACCCGTTCCAGCCAGGCCTGGGCCTGCTCCCGGCGCTCGGCGCGGGGCACGCCGCGGATGGCGAGGGGGAGTTCGACGTTGGCGCGCAGGGTGCGCCAGGGGAGCAGGGCGTCCTCCTGGAAGACCAGGGCCCGGTCGGCCGAGGGGCCGGTCAGCGGGTGCCCGTCCTGGGCGATCTCGCCGGCGAGCGGCGACAGCAGGCCGGCCAGGGTGCGCAGCAGGGTCGACTTGCCGCAGCCCGAGGGGCCGACGACGGTGAGGATCTCGCCGGGGGCGATGTCCAGGTCGACCTTGTCCAGGGCGGTCGCTCCGGGGCGGCCGAGGGATGCGCCGGTCAGGCTGAGGCGGGTTCCGCGCACCGGGGCGGATCCGGCGGCGGTATCGGACGAGACGTCTCGCGCGCTCCCGGACGAGGTGTCCGGGGTGGCGCCGGAGGTGCTCTGGTCGGTCTCGGACGAGGTCTTCGGGCCGGCCCCGGGCGGGGTGTTCGGGACGGTCTCAGACGAGGTGCTCATCGCGTGCCTCCTCGGATCGGGCCCCGCCGGGGACGACGGCGGGTGCGGCCGGTGCCGGCTTGAGGGACCGGTTGGGCCGGGGCGGCCGGGCGCCGGGCACGTACGCGGTGCGGGGCAGCCAGCGGGTGAGGCGGCGGCCCAGGAGTTCCACGGCGGTGGAGGTGAGCCAGCCGAGCACGCCGATGGTGACCATGCCGACGAACACGCCGGGGTAGTCGACGACCGTGTAGTCCTGCCAGGTGCGGTAACCCACGCCGTACTGGCCGGAGATCATCTCGGCGGAGATCACGCAGATCCACGAGACGCCGATGCCGACGGACAGACCGCCGAACACGCCGGGCAGGGCGCCCGGCAGGACGACCGAGTCGAGGATCCGCCACCGGCCGCCGCCCATGGTGCGCACGGCCTCCTCCCACACGGGCGTCAGGGCGCGCACCGAGTGCCGGGTGGAGACCAGGACCGGGAAGAAGGCGGCGGTGCAGGTGATGAAGACGATGCCCTGCTCGTTGGAGGGGAACAGCAGGATCGCGACGGGCACCAGGGCGATGGCCGGGATCGGGCGGATCACCTCCAGCACCGGGCCGAGCAGGTCCTCGGCCAGACGCGAGCGCGCCACGAGCACGCCCGTGGCCACACCGAGGACGGCGGCCAGCAGGAAGCCGGTGAGGATCCGGGTGAGGCTGTCGGTGAGGTCCGTCCAGTAGTCCGGCCCGGACACCCGGGCGGCGAAGGCCCGGGCCACGTCGGTGACCGTCGGGAACTGCGAGAAGCGCAGCCACAGGTCGACGTTCAGGCTGGTCAGCGCCTGCCACAGGCCGAGGGCGGCGACCAGCGAGAGGACGCGGAGCGCATACCGCCTCACGACGCCCGCTCCAGAGCGTCGGCGTAGGAGACGACCCGCGCTCCGCCGTGCCCGGCGATGTAGGCCTGCGCGGTGTCGGGCGTGACGAAGGGCAGCAGCCTGTCGCCGTCGGCCACCCACACGGCCTCGTCGGCGAACCAGAGGGTGCCGGTGGTGGTGTCGGGGACGTAGGCGGCACGCAGGTCGTCGCGGTGCCCGGCGATGTAACGCAGCAGCTTGGAGGGGGAGTCGAAGGTGACGGTCTTGGAGGCGCCCTTGGGCCAGGCCTCGCTCGCGGCCGGTGCGGGCTTCGTGGCGAGATGCTTGGCGTACGCCGTCGTGCCGAGGGCCTTCTTCACGTACTGGTCGTCGACGAAGGAGTCGACGTCCACGTCTCCCGTGAGCTTCGCCGACTTGAGGATCGAGACGTCCTGCTTCAGCGCGGAGACGAGCTGGGGCTTGATGGCCGGGTCGAAGGTGGCGATGCCGTGATCGCCGTTGTAGAGGTAGACGACCTCGGCGGGCAGGCCCGTCGCCTTGGCGACCTTCTCGGCGGCGTCCACCGGGTGTTCGTTCAGGTAGTCGGTCGCCTCCGCCTGAGCCTTCAGGAACGCCTCCAGCACGGCCGGACGCTGCTTCGCGAAGTCCTCGCGGGCGGTGACGCCGTGGAAGGTGGGCAGGTTCAGCCGGGCTCCGTCGTAGATCGCCTTCGCCTTGCCCTGGAAGGCGAGCAGGCCCGGCCAGGCGACGAACTGGGACAGGGCGTCCGTGCTGCCCGCCGTGAGGGCGGAGGCGCCGACGGAGGGCTGCTGGTTGAGCTTCTCGATGCCGCTGTTCGGGTCGATGCCGGCACGCTGCAGGGCCCGTACGAGGGTGCCGTCGGCGGCCGAGCCGACACTCGTGGAGACCTTCTTGCCCTTCAGGTCCTTCAGGGAGGTCAGCTTGGAGTCCGGCGCGGTGACGATGGTGTTGAGGCCGCCGCGCAGGTTGTAGCCGGTGACCGAGACCAGGCGGGTGGGGCTGTTGAGCTGCTTGCCGCGGGCCGCGTTGATAAGGAGCGGGAAGTCGCCCATCGAGCCGATGTCGATCTTCCCGGCGGTCATCTGCGCGGTGATGGGGGCGCCGGTGGCGTAGTCCTGCCAGTCGACCTTGTAGTGGACGCCGTCGTGCAGGGCGTTGAGCTGCTTCTCGAAGGAGCCGAGGGAGCGGAGCAGGGTGCCCGCCGTGACGGTGTTGATCGTTCTGGACTGGTAGCCGACGGTGACGGTGACCGTCGAGCCGCTGCCCGCCTCCGCGTCACCGCCGCAGGCGCTGAGCGGGAGCAGGAGGACGACGGCGGATATCGCGACGAGTGTGCGCTTCATGATGGTTCGGGCCTCTCACCGGAGCAGATAGGGCATGTTGACCGTGACGGCTCCGGTGGGGCAGCGGGCCGCGCACGGGCCGCAGTACCAGCATTCGTCGACATGCATGTAGGCCTTGCCG
Source organism: Streptomyces tibetensis (assembly GCF_040647715.1). Taxonomy (GTDB): domain Bacteria; phylum Actinomycetota; class Actinomycetes; order Streptomycetales; family Streptomycetaceae; genus Streptomyces; species Streptomyces tibetensis_A. The sequence goes on from NZ_JBEZCR010000002.1 coordinate 164,629, forward strand.
TTGCGCTCGTCGATGGCGAGGGAGTCCAGCGGGCACATGTCCACGCAGAGCGTGCAGCCGTCGATGCACTTCGACTCGTCGATGGTCACGGGCACGTCGGCCCGCTGGGGCACCAAGGGCATGGCTGTCTCCAGGGATGTGCGCGAGCGGGTTGGCTACCGGTTCCGGTGCAGCAGGCCGCTCATGGTGATGCGGTCGCCGCGGAAACGGATGAACTCCAGGTCGACCGGGCGGCCGTCCGCGAGGTGGGTGAGGCGTTCCAGCATGAGGACGGCGGCGCCGCGTGGGGCCTCCAGCACGGCGGCCGAGTGGGTGTCCGCGCTGACCGCTTCCAGGGTGATCTCGGCGTGGCCGAGGCGCTGGCCGGTGACGGCTTCCAGGAGGCGGAAGACGTCGGTGTTCTCCAGATCGGCGCCGAGCAGCTCGGTGCCGATGTCGAGGGGGATGTAGGTGAGGTCGAGGGACAGGGGCAGTCCGCCGAGCCTGCGCAGGCGCTCGATGTAGAGGACCTCGGTGCCGGGCGCGAGCCCGAGGCGGTCGGCGACCGGCGCGGGTGCCGGGGCGGGGCCCATCGTGCGGACCTCGTTGGTGACGCGGCCGTGTTCACGGAGGGTCTCCGCGAGGCCCATCAGGCGATCGAGGCCGTGGGGGTACTTGTGGGCCACGACCACGGTGCCGACGCCTGGCTGACGCTCCACGAGGCCTTCGGCGCGCAGCAGGTCGAGTGCCTCGCGGACCGTGTTGCGGCTCGCGCCGTACTCGGTGGCGAGGGTCGACTCGTGCGGGAGGACCCCGTCGGGGAAGGCGCCGGTGAGCAGCAGACGCCGGAGCAGGTCCGCCAGTTGCCGTGCCCGGTCCGCGCGCAGCCGTCGCCGCGCGCGGTGGGCGGCGACGGTGGTCGCGGCTCCCTGTCCGGCGTGGTCTCGGATGCGGTCACTGGGCATGGTTCGGACCATACCTATCCGATAGGAAAAGTGGTGTTGCAGGAATGTTGCGCCACTGGGAATGTGACGCGTCCGACGAGTGAGCTGGTCGTTTGGCCAGCCCCTGACCGGATCCGCCACCGACCGCACGGCCAGTGCGGCGCCGACAGCGGGCCGCCTCCCGTCCGGCGCCGCTCCGACAGCCCGCCGTCTCTCGGCCGGTTCGGCTACGACAGCGCCGTCAGGCCCGGCGCGAACACGATCAGCAGGGGAAGGAGCGGCACGAGCGCCGCCGTCGTGGTGGTCAGGGCCCGGTGCCGGCGGCCCAGCCGGGGCGGGGGTTCCAGGAGCCGGTCGACCCGCTCGCCCAGCAGACGGTGGCTGGAGGCGCAGGACAGCACACCACGGTGCTGGTTGAGCTCGATCAGGGCCAGGGCGGTGGTCAGGTGGCCGCAGCGGCGGGAGGCCGTGTCGTCGGCGGCCAGTTCGACCAGGCGGTGGGTCTGGTCGCAGAAGTGGGCGAACAGCGGGATGCGGGGGAAGCCGGTGGCCAGGGCGGTGGACAGGTGCAGCAGCCAGTCGTGGCGGGCGCGGGCGTGGCCCCGCTCGTGGGTGAGGACGGCGTCGAGCTGGTGGCCGGTCAGGCGGTGCAGGGCGCCCGTGGTGACGATCAGCTGGGGAGGGTGGCCGGGCATCCACCAGGCGTCCGGGTACTCGTCCTCCAGGACCAGCAGCGGACCCCGGGCCGCGGGCAGCCCGGCCGGCAGGTCGGGTGCGCGCTCACGCAGATGGGCCCTTGCCCGGGCCCGGCGTCGGCGCGCCTCGACGAGTTCCCGCGCGAGCATCGCGGTGGTCCAGGCGGCGCCACAGGCCAGCAGCAGGGTGAGCGCGGCGGCCCACGGCGGGGCGGCGGACAGGTCGTACGCCGCGGTCACCGCGGGGGGCGCAGGGGCGAAGAGCTGCGCGCGGACCGTGCCGAAGACGGCGGCGGCGCCCAGACAGAGCGCCGTCACGCACGCCAGCAGGACGGTGGCGACCAGGCACTGCCAGACCCACAGCGCGACCACCGGTTCCCGCTCGGGCCAGGTCGCCCGGGTCAGCGCGCGGGGGACGGGGACGGCGGCCGTCACGGCGACGACGCTCAGCAGGAGCAGGCAGACGGTCATGGCCACGGGCTCCGGTTCCTCGTCGCAAGAGGGGCGGCTACGGGTCGTGCGGGGGAGGGCGGCAGCCGAGCGCACCGGCGGCCACGACGAGCGTGGCGGACGTGCGGGCACACCGCCCCGCGCCCAGTATGACGGGCCGGGCGGTGTGCGTCAGGGGGCTGAACGACAACAGAGGAGACGGAGGAGACAGAGGGGCGACCGTGCGACGCCCTGGGGGCCCGGCTCCCGGCCGGTCTGCGTCAGCCCTGGACCACCCGCCCCGTCACCTCGCCGAGCCCGACCCGCACACCGTCGGGTCCCGGGGCCCAGGCCGTGAGGGTCACCTCGTCGCCGTCCTCCAGGAAGGTGCGCTTGCCGCCGGGGAGTTCGAGCGGATCGCGGCCGTTCCAGGTCAGCTCCAGCAGGGAGCCGCGTTCCCGTTCCGCCGGGCCGCTGACCGTGCCGGAGCCGTAGAGGTCGCCGGTGCGCAGGGAGGCGCCGTTGACGGTCATGTGGGCCAGTTGCTGGGCGGCCGTCCAGTACATCGTGGAGAAGGGCGGCTCGGAGACGACGTGGCCGTTGACGGCGACGCTGATCCGCAGGTCGTAGCCGCCGGGTTCCTCGTCGCTGTCGTCGAGGTAGGGCAGCAGCTCGTGCGTCCGGGCCGGGGGCGCCACGAGGGCTTCCTCCAGGGCGTCCAGCGGGGTGATCCACGCCGACACCGACGTGGCGAAGGACTTGCCGAGGAACGGGCCGAGGGGCACGTACTCCCAGGCCTGGATGTCGCGCGCGGACCAGTCGTTGAGCAGGCACAGCCCGAACACGTGCTCGCGGAAGTCGCCGAGGGCCACCGGCGCGCCCATCCGGGAGGGCACGCCGACGACGAAGCCGACCTCGGCCTCGATGTCCAGGCGGACGGACGGGCCGAAGACCGGAGCGGCGTCGGCGGGGGCCTTGCGCTGCCCGGACGGCCGCGGGACCTCCGTGCCGGAGACGACGACCGTGCCCGAGCGGCCGTGGTAGCCGATGGGCAGGTGTTTCCAGTTGGGGGTGAGGGAGTCCTCCGCGTCGGGCCGGAACATCTGCCCGACGTTGCGGGCGTGGTTCTCGGAGGCGTAGAAGTCGACGTAGTCCGCGACCTCGAACGGCAGGTGCAGGGTCACCGACGACAGGGGGTGGAACAGCGGTGCGACGGTCTCGCGGTGGGACGGCACGGTCACCCAGGCGGTCAGCGCCCGGCGCACGTCCGACCAGGCCGTGCGGCCGGCGGCCAGCAGCGGGTTGAGGGTCGGCTGTGCGAGCAGGGAGGCGTAGGGCGAACCGAGCGCGTGGGCCGCGGCGCCCGCGTCCAGTACGTGGTCGCCGAGCCGGACGCCCACGGCCCGGTGGGACGAGCCGGGCAGGGAGAACACGCCGTACGGCAGGTTGTGCGGGCCGAAGGGGTCGCCCTCGGGGACATCGAAGGGGGGCATCGGGTGCTGCCTCGCTTTCGGGTGCGCCATGTCGTCGCCACGTGTTCGTGGTCGTGCCACACGTTACGGGTGACACACCGGTCCTGGGCAGAATCCGAAGATGCGGAGACGGGCGAACGGGGCAGGTGGGCCCGGGTGGGGCCGGGCGGGGCGACTCCGGCGCACCGGACGGGACGCCGCATTCGTACGTGCCGGAAGTTATCCACAGGACGCGACGCAATCTTGACGGAGCGGTGCGAACGGGGCGACTCTGGGCGGGTGCCGGAAGGCCTCGGGGAGGGGGCTTTCCCACGGCACATCTGGGGGGCGGATGGCCATAGGGGAGGCCGGCCCGGGTTCGGTGCGGCGTGGTGCACAGCCGAAGCGGCTGGAAGAGACCATGCGCGTCCGGCTCGGCCGGGAATGTGTGTACGTACCGTCGTGCCGTTTCGGGCTGTACGTGGCGCTGCGCCACTGGTGCCCGCCCGGCGGACGGGTGCTGATGTCGCCGGTCAACGACGACGTGATCTTCTTCGTCGTGCTGGCGGCCGGACTGCGCCCGGTGCAGGCTCCGTTGGACCCGCTCGACGCGTCCATCGACATCGATGCCGTGCCGGACCAGGTGTGGGGCTCGGTGTCGGCCGTGCTCACGACGAACCTGTACGGGAACCCGGACCCGGCACCGCGCCTCAGGCAGAAGTGCGACGCGCTGGGGATCCCGCTGTTCGAGGACGGGGCGCACGCGATCGGCAGCCGGGTGGGGGACCGGCCGGTCGGGGCGTGGGGCGAGGCATCCGTGTTCAGTCTGTCCAAGCACGTCGGGGCGAAGGCCGGAGGCATGCTCTCGCTCGCCGATCCGGGGTTGCGGGAGGCGGTGGAGAAGACCTGCGACGGACTGCTCGCACCGCGCCGGGCGAGCGCCGAACTCGCCTATCTGGTCCGGCCGTACGCGGAGGCGACGGTGCGCGGGCTACGGCTGCGGCGCGCCGCCTGGGCCGCGATCCGGCTGCTGGGCCTGGCGGACCGGGAGGAGATCCGGATGCCCCTGCGCCCGGACGAACTCGCCCTCGCCGCCCGCCACACGCCCGGGCTCGACGCCCACCACCCCTGGGTGCGCGTCGACATGCACGACTACCGCCTTCGCTCCGGCCGGCTGCGGCTGCGCCGCATCGGGCACAAACTCGACCGGCTGGACGATGTGCTGGACGCCTGCCGGGCCGGCACGGAACTGCTGCTGTCCACGCCCTGGGCCAGGCCGCGCGACGGGCACGGGACGCAGCCGCTGTTCCGGGTCCCGCTGTTCGTGGCCGACCGGGACGCGGCGATCGCGGCCCTGGCGCGGCAGGGCATCGTCGTCGGCTACCTCTACGACCCGCCGCTGGACGACTACGCCGGTGCGGAGTTCACCGACCCCTCACCGGCCCCCGAGGGCGCCCGCTGGTTCGCCCGGCACGCGCTGCCCGTGGACCCGCTGCGGGCGCGGACGGTCATCGAGGTGCTGGAGCGATCCGGGGTGCGACCGGCCCCGGCACCGGGGGAGCTGCCCGGGGACAGGCCGGCACCGGGAGGGCTGGGACGCTCCCGTGGCTGAGATCCAGGTGCACGAGCCCGCCGCCGCGCGCACCGACGGCGGCGGGCCGAAGCCTGCCGACAGCGACCACACCCACGACTCGCTGTTCAAGAACGCCTACTTCCTCATGCTCAGCACCGGCGTCTCCGCCGTACTGGGCCTGGGATTCTGGCTGGTGGCCGCCCGTTACTACACGGAGGAGGCCGTCGGCCAGGGCTCGGCCGCGATCGCCGCGATGCGGCTGCTCGCCAGCATCACGGCGACGACGATGATCGGCGCCGTCGTCCGCTTCGTCCCGCGCGCCGGGCGGGAGACCGGACGGCTGGTGTGGGGCACGTACGTGGCCAGTTCGCTGGTCGTGGCGCTCGCCGCCGCCGTCTTCCTGCTCACGCTCGACGCGTGGGGGGCGTCCTACGCGCCCCTGGGCACGCCCCTGGCGGGCGCGGTGTTCGTCGCGGCCTGTGTGGCCTGGGCGTTGCTCACCCTCCAGGACGGGGTGCTCACCGGGCTGCGCAAGGCGGAGTGGGTGCCCGCCGGGAACGCGGTGTTCTCGGTCGGGAAGCTGGCCCTCCTGGCCGTCTTCGCCGGCACGCTGCCGGTCCTCGGCATCTTCGTCTCCTGGGCGGTGGCGATCGCCTTCTCCACGCTGCCGCTGGGCTGGCTGATCTTCCGCCGGCTCATCCCGCGTCAGGCGGCGGCCGACCGGGACAAAGAACCCCCGAAGATCCGGGACATGGGCCGCTTCCTGGCCGGCGACTCGCTGGGCGCCCTGTTCAGCCTGGCGATGATCAACCTGCTGCCGGTGATGGTCGCCGTCCGCTTCAGCGCCGCCGAGAACGGCTACTTCTACGTGGCCTACACCGTCGGCGGCACGATGGAGTTCATGGCCATCAACATGGCCTCGTCGCTCACCGCGCACGCCTCGCACGACCCGCGCCAGCTCGCCGACGGCGTCCGGGGCGCCCTGCGGCGCATGACGCTGCTGCTGGTCCCGGTCGTGGCGGTGCTGGTCGTCCTCGCCCCGCAGATCCTCACGCCCTTCAGCCCGGACTACGCCGAGCACGGCTCGACCGTGCTGCGGCTGCTCGCCCTCGGTGCCCTGCCCCGGGTCGTGGTGGAGCTGTACATCGGAGTCCTGCGCGTACAGGGGCGCACGGGGGTGCTGGCCGCGCTCCAAGGGGCCATGTGCGCCCTGGTGCTGGGCAGTGCGGCCGTGCTGTTCACCCCGTCCGGGATCGCGGGGGCCGGCTGGGCGGTGCTGCTGAGCATGACGCTGATCGCCGTGGTCTCCATGGCCGGACTGCGCGCGGCCCTGCGCCACGACGACAGCACTCCCGCCGCCCGTCCGCCGGCCGGCCCCGCCTACGGCACCCAGTGGGCGAAGCTCAACGCCACCGCCGGATACGGCACGACCTGGGCCCGCCGGGCCGCCTACCAGTCCAAGGACGGCGACCAGGACACGGTCACGCTGTTCATCGGGCGCCCCGGCTACGAGCGCGAGGCGCTGCAGGCGGACACCCTGGCGCTCATCGTGCGGCCGGACGGACCGACCAGCCGGCCACCGCCCCACGAGCCCTCGGAACCGGACCGCAACCCGCAGGAGCGGCGGCTGCGAGGCGCCCTGTGGAGCCTGCTCGCTGTCGCCGTCGTCTTCTTCTGGGCCCCGCTGCGGGACCTGCCGTGGCTCGACCGGGCGTCCGGAGCCGCGCTGTCCGGGCGTCAGCTGCTGGAGGGCCTGCCCCTGCCGTCGCTCACCGCGGGCGGCCTGCTGCTCGTGGTGTTCGTCGCCGCCGTCACGCTGAGCACCCGGCGCGACCCGTGGTTGCCCGGCACGGCACTGTGCGCCGTCCTGTGCGCCCTGTACGCCGCCCCGGTCGCCCTCGGACGGGAACCGCGGCCGGTGCACGGGGCGTTCTACGAGAAGACCGCCGGCTTCCTGGCGGACGCGGTGGGTCTCGACGGGCCCGAACCGCTGCTGCGCTGGGCGCCGCCGGTCTGCCAGCTGCTGTGTCTCGTACCGCTGGGGCTGCTGCTCGCGCGCGCGGGCGGGCGGCTGACGTGGCCGGGGCGCTGGGGGGTTCTGTATCTCGTCGCGGTCGGCGGCTGGGTGTGGCGTGACGCGCTCGCACCCCTCGCGCCGCCCCTGCTCGTCGCCCTCGCGCTGCTCCTGCTGTTCCACCGCGCCGCGTCGGCGTGGTGGAGCTCCCGCACCACGGCACCGACAGATCCGACAGCCCACCGAACAGCCGGCGGATCACCGAACGGCAGGCCCCGCGACTGATCACACCCGAAACCGAGACCGCCCCGGGCCCGGGCCCGGACAGAGCCGACAGAGCCGAGCACAGCCGAAGAGAGCAACCGCCAGGGGGGAACCACCGTGCGTCCGCCAGTCACACCGAGGGAGAGATCCACGCCGGAACCCACACCCGCACGGGACGGCGCGAACACCCCCGCCGGCGGCCCCGAGACGGCCAGCCAGTCCTCCAGCCCCTCCTCCTCGGAGTCGTCGAGCCCCGCCCACGAGCCCGTGACGGACCTGTCCGACCTGCCCCCCGCCTGGTCCGGCCGCCGCGCGCTCGCCCGGCCCGGTGTCCCGCTGCTCGTCGCGCTCGCGCTCTGGGCGTACGCCGTGCGGCACACCGACGTCTCGCGGCTCGACGACTACGGGCTGGTCAGCGCGCTGCACCCGGCCTTCTGGGCGGGGCTCGCGGTGCTCACCACCGGGTTCTGGTTCACGGTCCGCGACGCGCGCCGCCCGGGAGCCTGGCCGGCGGCGTACGTGCTGGGCCTGCTCGTGATGGAGCGGGCCACCCAGGCCGTGCTCTACCCGACCCCGCTGTACGCCTGGGCGTGGAAGCACGAGGCGGTCATCGACCATCTGCTCACGGCCGGCGGTCTGCAGACGGCCGATCAGGTCGGCGACATGGCCGTGTACGACCAGTGGCCGGGCTTCTTCGCCGCCCAGGCCGCCCTGCAGCGGCTGCTGGGCGTGGACTCGACGGCGATGTACATGGCCTGGTGGCCCCTGGTCTCCAGCCTGATGCTGCTGCTCCCGCTGCTGCTGATCTACCGCACCTTCACCGAGGACCGGCGGCTGATCTGGACCGCGGTCTGGCTCTTCTACGTCGCCAACTGGGTCGGGCAGGACTACTTCTCCCCCCAGTCCGTGGCGTACGCGCTGCACGTGGGAGTGCTCGCGGTCGTCCTGCGGCGCTTCGGCCGGTCCGCCGTGCGGCGGGGGCAGCCGCGGCAGGCGGTGTGGACGGTGGTGATCACCGTCATGATCGTGGCGATCGTCATCTCCCACCAGCTCACCCCGGGCATGCTGGTCGTCTGCCTGCTCGCCCTGTGCCTGAGCCGCCGCTACCGGGACTGGGTCCCGGTCGTCACGACCGTCGTGATCTTCCTGGCCTGGTGCCTCACGGCCGCGCTGCCCTTCCTGTCCGCCGCGATGCCGGACATGATCCGCTCCATCGGCGACGTCGGCGCCAACGTCGAGACGGGCTACGGCGCCACCCCGACCGGCACCGGGGCGATCGCGACGTCCTGGGCGGCCCGGCTGCTGTCCGGTTCGGTCCTGCTGCTCGCGGTCTTCGGCGTGTGGCGCCAGCGGGTCCTGCGCCACCGCGCCCTCCCCCTGCTGCTGGTCGCGGCGGCCCCGCTGCCGATGTTCGCGGCGAGCAGCTACGGCAGCGAGATGATCTTCCGGGTGCTGCTGTTCATGCTGCCCGGCGCAGCCTTCTTCGCCGCTGCCGCGCTGCTGCCCAAGGTCCGCACCCTGGCCGCCGACGCGGCCGCGCGGGAAGCGGGCAACCGGCAGGCCACCGGCTCCGGCGACCCGGCCGCGCGGGAGGCAGGCAACCGGCAGGCCACCGGCCCCGCCCGGGCCCGTCGGTGGGGGGCCGCCACCTGGGTGCCGCTGGTCGCACTGCTCGGCACCACCCTGGCGTTCGTGCCCGCCTACTCGGGCAAGGACCGGATCAACTACTTCCCGCCGAAGGAAGTCGCCCTCGTGCGGCAGCTCTTCGACCAGGCGCCCGACGGCTCGCTGGTCGTGGCCGCCAACCGCAACTACCCCGACGCGTACGCCGACTACTGGAGCGTCGACCACTACTGGTTCCTCGACGACGGCCGTAGCCACGTCGACCAGATCGTCCGGAGCCCCGCCACCACCCTCGCGCGCGACATGGCCGGGGTGGAGCGCCCGGCCCGGGCCTACTTCCTGCTCACCCAGGGGCAGTTGGCCAACTCCGAGATGAACGGGCAGCTCGACCGGGCGCAACTGGAGCGCATCCAGAAGTCCGTCGCCGCCTCGCCGCGGTTCCGGCTCGTGGCGGAGAACAGCGCCGGATGGCTCTACGTACTGCAGCAGTCAGGGGGAGTGGAGCGATGACACCGCAGGAACTCGTGGTCCGGATGCTGCCCCCGTTCGGCGGCTGGCTGGCGCTGGCCGCGCTCGCCCTGCCCGGCGGATCGCCGCTGCGGGGCGCCGCGGTCGTGCTCTTCCTGGCGGCGGGGCCGGGCGCGGCCGTGGTCAGAGTCTGCGCCCCCGCCCTGGGGGCACGGCCCGCCGAGGGGCCCGTGGAGCGCCGGGACCCGGACTTCGCCCGCCACTCCGACCTGTTGGAACGGCTGATGCTGACGCTGTTCCTGAGCGTCGGCGCCGTGATGCTCGTCGCGACCGTACTGATCGCCACGCACACCTTCAGCGCGCAGCGGGTGCTGCTGACGCTGACACTGCTGACCACACTCACCGCGTTCTGCCCGCCGCTGCGCGCCTCCCCGCGGCCGAGGGCGACACCGAGGACACCGAAGGGTTCCGCTCAGTGAGGTTCAACCGCCCCCACCGTCCCTCTCGCCGCACGCCGAGCACGACCGGAGGACAGCACCGGAACGACCCGCAGGAGGCGCAGACCGCCGGCCCGCTGGCATCGAGCCGCCGCCGGCTGCTGATCACGTCCGCCACGGTCGTCAGCGCGGTCCTGGTCGCCGTACTCGCCCTGCGGAACGCCTCCGGACCGCAGGAGCAGGGAGCGGCCGGGGCACCGGCGGACTGCCGCCCGACGGCCCTTCTGGTGCCGCCCTGCGGCGCCTGGTTCGGGGCGTTCGTGCCGCACGAGCGCGACGACCTGCCGGAGAAGGTGCGCGCCTACGAGAGGCGGGTGGGCCGCGAGCTGGACATCGTGTACACGTACCACGACATGTCCCTGCCCTCGGGCACCCGGCGGGAGGGCCAACTGCTCACCCCCGAGGAACGGCAGGTCGGCGAGGACCACCTGCTGCTGCTGTCCTGGGAGAGCAAGTGGTGGGGCGGCCGCAGGCAGCAGCAGCCGACCTGGAAGCAGATCGCGGCCGGCGAGCTGGACGACGGGGTCATCGACGTCCAGGCCCGGCGCATCAAGGACTACGGCAAGAAGGTGTTCCTCTCCTTCGACCTGGAGATGGACACCCGCACCCCGGCGAGCGGCACTCCCGCCGACTACGTGAAGGCCTACCGGCACATCCACGACCGGTTCCGCGCCCTGGGCGTGGACAACGTGGTGTGGACGTGGATCACCACCGGGTACCTCGACCACGCCGACGAGATCGAGACGATGTACCCGGGCGACGCCTACGTCGACTGGATCGGCTACAACCAGTACAACTACTACCTCTGCCACGACGCGGGCTGGCTGACCTTCGCGCAGACCCAGAAGGCCACGCACGACTGGATCCGCGCGAACATCTCCGACGACAAGCCGCTGATGCTCTCCGAGTTCGGCACCGCCGCGGACGCGAACGACCCGCAGCGGCAGGCCCAGTGGTACGCGCAGGTGCCCGGCGTGCTGAAGGGGCTGGACGGCGTCAAGGCCGCCCTCCAGTGGAACTACCGCGACCCCGGACCGCACTGCAACCTGGCGGTGGCGAACGACGAGGCCTGGGACAGCCTGCGCAAGGCCGTCTCCGACCCGTACCTCAACCAGCCGCTCAGGTGACCCGGCCCCGGGGTCAGCCCGCGAACTCGGGTCCGTGCACGACCGCACGGGCCCGCCGGTACCACCGCCACGCGATCGTCTTCGGCCCGTCCCGGTACGGCGCCACCCGCGCGCCCGCCCCGGCCAGCCAGTTCTCGACGTCGGCGACGGTGTGGGTGCGCCGGACGATGAGCCGGGCGATGCGGTACCGCTCGTCGCGGTCGGAGCTGAGGGCGTGCCGCACGGCCGTCGCCGTCTCGTAGCCGGCCCGGGCCGACATGGCCCGCACCCGGGGGCTGTTGTAGCCGTGCGGGTAGGCGAGGTGCCGGATCTCGTGCCCGAGGGCGTCCTCCAGCACGGCCTTGGAGGTGCGCAGTTCGTGCGCCAGGACCTTGGCGGACAGGGTGTCGAGCTGCGCGTGCGTGACGGTGTGGCTGCCGATCTCCATGCCGGAACGTTCCAGCTCCGCCGCGCCGGCCAGGCTCATCATCGGCGCGGGCGGCAGCAGACTGCGGCCGCCCGGGGCGATGGCGCCGGTGGTGAGGTAGGCGGTGGCGGGTAGCGCCCGTTCGGCCAGGGCCTCGGCGGTGGGTCCGGGCAGATCGGCGAAACCGTCGTCGAAGGTGAGCAGCACGGGCCGGGGCGGCAGCGGCGCCCGGCCGGCCAGGTGATCGGCGATCGCGCTGATCGTGACGGGCGTACGACCGCTGCGGACCACGGCGTCGAGATGCGCCGCGAACTGCTTCGGCGTGACCGTGAACTCGGCGATCCAGCCCGGCGGCTCGTCCATCACGGAGTGGTACAGGAAGACGGGAATGGCGGGAGACTCTCCGGCCCGCGTCGGGGATGTCGGCCTTTCACCCTCCCGCAGCGGGAGCGTCGGCCCCGCGCCCTCCCGCAGCGGGGATATCGGCCCCTCGCCCACCCGCGGCGGGGACGTCGGCCCCTCGCCCTCCCGCAGCGGGGAAGTCGGCCCGTCACCAGCCCGCGGCGGGGATGCCGGCCCCTCGCCCTCCCGCAGCGGGGATATCGGCCCCTCGCCCTCCCGCGCACCCCGCTCCGCCCGGCCTCTGCCGTCCGTCTTCATCTCGCCCCCCGAGCCGTCTTCCCACGAGCGGTGGCGCGCAGCGCACGCCGTGCCTTCAGATAGCCGACCGGCCCGTACAGCATCCCCCTGCGCTGCAGCCGCGACAGCCGCCGCGGCCAGGGGTGCGTGCGGGCGCCGTGGTCGCCCGGCGTGCCGGCGCCGTCCGCCCCGCCTGCCTCGTCCGTCTCGCGCACCGCCGTCAGCGTGCGGGCGTGGGCGAGGCCGCGGGGCAGCCTCGCGAGGAACGCGGGCAGCAGCGCGGGCCGGTTGACGAGCACGGCGGTGAGGTAGGCCGTGAGTCCGGCGCCGTAACCGTAGGCCTGGGTCTCCAGGTCCCGCCAGGTCTCCCGGTGGTGGTGCCACACCAGGGCGTACGGCGTGTAGCGCAACCGGTGCCCCTGCGCCAGGACGCGCACGAAGCCGTAGAGGTCGTCACCGCCCCGGGCCGCCGTCCCGGCCCCGGTCGCCGGGTCGAAACCGCCGACGGAACGCAGCACCGCCGTGCGGAACGCCATGTTCGCGCCCGAGCCGAACCGCCCTGCCGTGAACGGGAACAGCGGCTCGTCGCCCGGCGGGTGCGCAGGGTCGTACGTCCTTGGAGTGAAGCCTTTCGCGAAGCCGCCGTGGCTCTCCAGCAGCACCTGGGCCGGAGTGGTCAGCCGCGCGGGCAGGATCAGCCCGGTGCTGCACCCGAGCCCGGGGTCGGCGGCGAAGGGCGCGGTCAGCTCGGTCAGCCAGCGCGGGTCGGCGACCACGTCGTCGTCGGTGAAGGCGACCACCTCGCCGCCGACGGCGTCCAGCCCGGCGTTGTGGGCGGCTGCGAGCCCCGGAACGGGCTCACAGACGTACCGCACCCGCTCGGTGTACTTCCGCTCGACCAGCTCCCGCGTCTCGCCCGTGACAGGCGCGTTGTCGACGACGACGATCTCGAACCGCGGATGGTCCTGCGCCAGCAGCGAGTCCAGCGCCCGGGCCAGCTGCCCGGCCCGCTCCCGGGTCGCGACGACGACGCTCGTGAACGGCGGCTCCCCGGGTTCGCCGAGGTCGGCGGGCCCGCACCCCGCCCGGGCCCGTTCCGCCAGCACCGCCCTCGGATCCGCGCCCTCCGGCACCCGGCCCAGCAGCGTCCCCACCGGGCGGCCACCCCTCCTGACCAGCACGAACACCTCTCCGTGCGTCACTGGCGGACTCCCCGGGCCGGGTCTGAGGACCGCCTCGTCACCGTCGAGGTCCAGCTCGGCGACCTGCACCGCCCCGATGTCCAGGAACCGCCGTATCTCCTCCTGCGCACGCACCGAACGGGCCATGCGCCCACCCCCCTCGTGTGTCAGGTACGGCGCAGCCGAGCCGCGCCCTTGAGCGTCCGCGCGGCCAGTGACGCGAGCTGCGGCCTGCTGCGGACGAAGCTGTGCGCGCGGCGTGCCGGCTCGCGGCTCAGCCAGTGCAGTGCCGCGCCCACCCCGGGACGGGTCACCGCACCCTCGTACACGGGCAGTTCGCCCGTCTTCAGCGCGTCCTTGTACTCGGCCGCGCCCCGCCCCAGGTCGAGCGCGCCGATGCCGGCGGCGGCCGCCGCCTCGGCCATGCGCAGATGCAGCACCAGACCCGGGGAGAACTTCGCGAACTCCGGGTCGTAGGCCGGGAACCAGCAGGCCAGGACGGAGGCGGAACGCAGTCCGAAGTGCGCGGCGACGGGCCGCTCACCGGCGTACAGCACGGACAGCGTGCCGCTGCACTCCGGTGCCCGGGTCCGGGCCAGCTGCCCGACGAGCCGGGTGATCCACTCCTGGGCGAACCGGTCGCGGCGGCCGGTCCTGCGGTACTGCGCGGACTTCCACTCCATGAGCGTGCGCAGCGCGGCCGGGTCGCGCTCGTCGAACACGAACCGCAGCTCACCGGCCTGCCGGCCCAGCCTGCGCTCCTTGGCCAGGGTCGTCTTCAGGAACTTCGGAGACTGCGCGCGCAGCACCGACTCGTACGTCTCGTAGCCCTTCTCCACGTCGATGACGTACGTGGCGTACTCCTCGGCCGCGTATCGGACGAACAGCCGCTGCTCGGCCTCCAGATTGTCGAAGGCGAAGCTCGACAGCGAGCAGGCCTTCAGCAGTCGGCCCGTCTCCAGGTCCAGGCCCGGCCGCAGGATCGCGCCCTGCGCGTCCGAGACGCCCAGTCCGATCGCCCGGCCCTGCCCCAACGGGCCCCGCTCATAGGGCAGGAAGCCGGCCGGCTCCGGCCCCTCGTACACCACCGCGATCCGGGCCCCCGGCCGGAACAGGCCGACGGCTTCGGTGAACTCCGGCTCCATGAAAGGGTTGCGCGGTGCCTCCGAGGCAGCGCGCAGCGCACGCCAGCGCTCCTTCTCCCCTTCGCCGAGCTCCCCGGGCCCGGCCACGCGAATGCGCCCACTGTTCAACCCGACCCCCCGATCAAGTCCCCCCTGGACACTTGGAAGGTACCGCTCTATGCGGCCCCACGGGTAGGTAGCGGAGCATGTTGTTGCCAACTGGTGCAGAGGCCTTCAACCGGGCAATCGGCGTCCGCCGTGCGATGAAACGAAGGGCCGCGCTGTCCGTATTCTCTGATCATGGCCGCACCCCTCGCATATGCACTCATCGCCACCGATCTGGACGGGACGCTGCTGCGCGGCGACGACACCCTGTCCGACCGGTCCCTCGCCGCGCTCGCGCGGGTGGCGGACGCCGGTGCCCAGCACCTCGTGGTGACGGGCCGGCCGGCGCCGAGAGTGCGACCTCTCCTGGACGACCTCGGGTGCACGGGGCTCGCGGTGTGCGGGCAGGGCGCGCAGGTGTACGACGCCGGCGCGGACCGGCTGCTGTGGTCCATCACCCTGGACCGGGAGCTGGCGGAGACCGCCCTGGGCAAGATCGAGGCCGAGGTGGGGCAGGTCTACGCGGCGGTCGACCAGGACGGGGTCGACGGGCTCACGCTGATCGAGCCGGGCTATCTGATGCCGCACCCGACCCTGCCCGCGGTCCGGGTCGAGCGGCGCGAGCAGCTGTGGGGCGAGCCCATCAGCAAGGTGCTGCTGCGGCACCCCTACCTGACGGACGACGAGTTGGCGGCGACGGCCCGCTCGGTGGTCGGCTCCCTGGCGACGGTCACGATGTCGGGGCCCGGCACGGTCGAGCTCCAGCCGTGCGGGATCACCAAGGCGACGGGCCTGGCGCTGGCCGCCGAGCACCTGGGGCTGCGGTCGGCGGACACCATCGCCTTCGGTGACATGCCCAACGACATCCCGATGTTCGACTGGGCCGGCCACGGCGTCGCGATGGCCAACGCACATCCCGAACTGAAGGCCGTGGCCGACGAAGTCACCCTGTCGAACGAGGACGACGGCATCGCCGTCGTCCTCGAGCGACTGCTGGGCGGGTCGGCTCAGTACGGGCCGTTGACGTTGTCGATCGAGCCGTAGCGGTCGGCCGCGTAGTTGCAGGCCGCCGTGATGTTGGCGACCGGGTCGTACGGGTCGAAGGAGGTGCCGGGCACGTGGTAGGCGGCGAACGTCGGGTCGATCACCTGGAGCAGGCCCTTGGAGGGGGTGCCCGCGGCGGCGTTCGAGTCCCAGTTGTTGATCGCCTGGGGGTTGCCGGACGACTCGCGCATGATGTTGCGGTAGATGCCGTCGTAGGAGCCCGGGATGCCGTGCTGCGCCATGATGTCCAGCGACTCGCGGATCCACCCGTCGAGGTTGTTCGCGTAGGTCTTCGCGGACGCCTGGGTGGCCTGGGCGACGCCGCCGGCGGGCTTCGCGACCGGCTTGGCGGGGGCGGACGACTGGGTCGCCGTCTTCTTCGGTGCCACCGACTTGGTGGTCTTCACCTGGAGCTTCAGACCCGGGTGGATCAGCTTCGGGTTGGCGCCGACGGCCGCGCGGTTGTCCTTGTAGAGCTGCTTCCAGCCGCCCGAGACGTCGTACTTGTCCGCGATGCGGGCGAGCGAGTCGCCCTTGACCACGGTGTACGTGAGGGACTTGGCGGGCTGGGCCGCCTGCTTCACGGACTGTGCGGCGGGGGCGCTCTGGGGTTCGGCGGCGCTCGCGTGCGTGGCACCGAGGAGCGGGAGGGTGAGTGCCGCTCCGCCGGTGCCGACGGCGACGATGCCTCGGGTCAGCGGGTTGGTTCTGGGGCGACGGTGCTTGCCTCGTCCGGCCATGGCGATGTTCCTCTCCGGCGCCTGCGAGGTGAGCTGTCGGGTTCGGGCCGGGAGGTGCCCGGCCGCCTACGGCGCTGTGTGCCGTACGCGGCTTCACCCCGAGCCGTGCCGCTGTGCGGCCCGGCGACTTACCTGGGTCCCCCGCTCCTGCCACGCGTGAGTGAGTCGGTTCCTTTGGGGAGTCCGGGCGGCGGCAGGATTAGGCGTCCGCCGGACAGGGCCGGAACGTATGCGAGAGCACATGTCGGGAACAAGCACCTCAGTCACATATCGCGCGGTTGACCTTGGTCGAGGGCGTTTGGGCGGCTTGATCCTTTGCGGTAGCCAAGCCTCAACTGGCTTTCGGGAGAAGGCGGTACGGGCCGCCGTGGAAGCGTGGCGGAAAAGGGGAAGGAGTGATTCAACTCACTGATCGCGAGCCTGTGGAGCAATTTCCGCCAAGGGGAATTCGGTGACTCATCACGGCAAATCGTGCATAACTCGCTACCTGTGGGTAAGTCGATAAATATCTGTTCTTATAGGTTGATCGAAAACATAGCGGTCGTGATCGGATACCACCCGGCCTGTAACCATGGGCGCTGGCGGTGATCGAAACGTGACCGGATACGCTGACTCGAGTGAGGGCAGCGACCTATCGACAATCCGCGTAATCACCGGCAGACACAGCAGACAGGAGACCCCTCGTGACCGACGTCGGGCCGTTCGGGCTGAGCGTGCGGGACCAGGCTCTGGAAGCCGACGTCCAGGCCGGATTGACGGCTGTCGAGGAAGGCCTGCTCGAGGCCACCAAGAGTGAGGTGCCCTTCATCACGGAGGCCGCCCAGCATCTGGTGCGGGCCGGCGGCAAGCGGTTCCGCCCGCTGCTCGTGATGCTCTCCGCCCAGTTCGGTGACCGCCACGCGCCCGGGATCGTGCCGTCGGCCGTCGTCGTGGAGCTGACCCACCTCGCCACGCTCTACCACGACGACGTCATGGACGAGGCCGCAGTGCGCCGCGGTGTCGCGAGTGCGAACACCCGCTGGGGCAACTCCGTCGCGGTCCTCACCGGCGACTTCCTCTTCGCCCGCGCCTCGCACATCCTGGCCGACCTCGGCCCGGAGGCCGTCCGGGTGCAGGCCGAGGCGTTCGAGCGGCTGGTGACCGGCCAGATCCTGGAGACGGCCGGACCGCAGGACGGCCGGGACCCCGTCGAGCACTACCTGGACGTGCTGGGCGGCAAGACCGGCTCGCTCATCGCGGTGTCGTGCCGGTTCGGCGCGATGATGTCCGGCGCCGACGAGACCGTCGTGCACGTGCTGACCCAGTACGGCGAGCGGCTCGGTGTCGCCTTCCAGCTCGCGGACGACGTCCTCGACATCGCCTCCGACTCCCACGAGTCCGGCAAGACCCCCGGCACCGACCTGCGCGAGGGCATCCCCACCCTGCCGGTGCTGCGGCTGCGCGAGCGCGCGGCCCGGCTCGGGCTCGCCGAGGACATCGCCCTGTGCGAGCTGCTCGACTCCGACCTCACCGACGACGACCGGCACACCGAGGCCCTGCGCCTGCTGCGGGCCCACCCGGCGCTGGAGCAGGCCCGGCAGGACACCGTCCGCTATGCCCAGGACGCCCGTTCGGCGCTGGCACCGCTGCCGGAGTGCACCGCGAAGACGGCGCTCCAGGAGCTGTGCGACGCGGTGGTGCACCGGGCCGGCTAGCCCGCCCCTCGCGGCGACGCGGACCCCTACGCCCCCCGACCCCTACGGGTCGGGGGAGAAGCCGCCCTCCCGTGTCATACCCCAGCAGTACGTGGAGTTGAGCCCGCGGTCTGACGTATCTCCCCGGCCGATTTGGTCAGATGGTGACCACGGAACACACCACTACTCACCTGTTCGGGTGAGAATGGCGGCTCAGGGACGAGTGCGTGCACGACACGGACAGCCGCCGCCGACCACGGAGGTAGGGCACACATGGCACCGTACGCATCCGACGACAGCACGACCGCCGGAGAGGTCGACGAGCAGCGCTCCGGGCGGCGCAAAGCCGCCCGGTACATCGTCCCGGTCACAGTGGTGGGGGTGGCCGCCGCGACGATCGGGCTGGTCCCCGCACTCGCCGACTCCGGTGACCCCGACCTCCCGAAGATCACCGCACAGCAGCTCATCGAGAAGATCGCGAAGTCCGACGTCCAGCAGCTGTCCGGCACCGTGAAGATCAGCACGGACCTCGGCCTGCCGAACCTCGGCGGCCTGGAGTCGGGCCTGCTGTCCGGCGCCGCGGGCGACGGCGAGGGCGGCTCCTCCGCCGATCCGACGGCCAAGCTCACCGAACTGGCCTCCGGCACGCACACCCTGCGCGTCGCCGCCGACGGCCCGGACAAGCAGAAGCTGTCGCTGCTGGAGAACGCCGCCGAGTACAGCGTCATCCACAACGGCAGGGACGTCTGGGGCTACGACAGCAAGGCCGACGAGGTCTACCACGGCACCGCCTCCGAGGGCCCGGAGCGCGGCAAGGACCAGCAGCCGCCGGCCACGCCGAAGGACTTCGCCGAGGAGGCCCTCAAGGCGGTCGACGACACGACGTCCGTGACCGTGGACGGCACCGCCCAGGTCGCCGGCCGGGACGCCTACAAGCTCGTCGTCAAGCCGAAGCAGTCCGGCTCGACGGTCGGCGCGATCACCGTGGCCGTGGACGCGAAGACCGGCATGCCGCTGAAGTTCACGCTCACCCCGGCGAGCGGCGGCGCCGCCGTCGTCGACGCCGGCTTCACGAAGGTCAGTTTCGCCCAGCCGGCCGCCTCGACCTTCGACTTCACGCCGCCCAAGGGCGCGAAGGTCACCGAGGAGAAGGACGCCGGCAAGGCCTTCGACAAGGGCACTCACGACAAGGACGGGGCACGTGGGCACGCCCCTGAGGCCGGAAAGGGCTTCGGCCGGGGCCTCGGCGGCCACGACGGAGTGAAGACCATAGGCGAGGGCTGGAACGCCATCGCCACCTTCGACACCGGCGGCGAGGGCGTGCCCTCGGGCAAGGCCGGCGGCGAGTTCGGCGGCTTCATCGACTCGCTCGGCGACAAGGTCCACGGCAGGTTCGGCTCGGGCACGGTCTTCTCGACCCGCCTGGTCAACGCCCTCGTCACCGAGGACGGCAGGGTCTACGCGGGCCTGGTCACCAAGGACGCGCTCGTGAAGGCGGCCGACGCCGGCAAGTAGGCCCCTGGCCCGTAGGGGACGTCGAGAGAACGAGGAAGCCGATGGGCGGGGAGTCCGCCGGGGAACCGGAGCAGCGGGAGCCGCGGGACGAGGCCGGGGAACCGGAGCTCGGGAAAGCGTGGGGCGAGACCGGGAAACCGGAGCTCCGGGAGGCGCGGGACGAGAGCGCGGAACCGGTCATCGTCACCCGCGCGCTCACCAAGCGCTACCGCGGCGGACAGCTCGCCGTCGACGGTCTCGACCTGACCGTCCCGGCGGGCAGCGTCTTCGGCTTCCTCGGCCCCAACGGCTCCGGCAAGACCACCACCATCCGCATGCTGATGGGCCTCGTCGAGCCCACCTCCGGCACGGCCCGGGTCCTCGGGCAGCCCATGCCCCGGGCCACCCGCGCCGTGCTGCCGCACGTCGGCGCCCTCATCGAGGGCCCGGCCCTCTACGGTTTCCTGTCCGGCCGCGACAACCTCCTGCGCTACGACAGCGCCGACCCGACCGCCGATCCACGCACCCGGCGGGCCCGGGTCGCCGCCGCACTGGACCGGGTGGGCCTGTCGGCCGCCGCGGGCAAGAAGGCCAAGGCGTACTCCCTCGGCATGAAACAGCGTCTGGGCCTCGCGGCCGCACTGCTCCAGCCACGCCGGCTGCTCGTCCTCGACGAGCCCACCAACGGCCTCGACCCGCAGGGCATGCGCGAGATCCGGACCCTCGTCCGGGAACTGGCCTCGGACGGCACGACCGTCTTCCTCTCCTCCCACCTGCTCGACGAGATCGAACAGGTCTGCACGCACGCGGCCGTGATGGCGCAGGGCCGCCTGATCACCCAGGGGCCGGTGGGGGACCTGGCGGCGGGGGCGAGGGGCAGGCTGGTGGTGACGACCCCGGACCCGGCGGACGCGGCGCGGGTGCTGAAGGAACAGGGCGTCGGCGATGTGGTCGCGGAGGGGGACCGTGTGACGGCCCAACCGCCGGACCGCGAACTGGCCGACGTCAACGCCGCGTTGGTGAAAGCGGGAGTCCGGGTGCGGGCCTTCGGAGTGGAGAGGGCCTCCTTGGAGGACGCCTTCGTGGCCCTGACGGGGGAGGGCTTCGATGTCGCAGGCTGAGTCGGGCGCGCCTCAGGGGCGCGGGGAACTGCACGACCGGCCACGGCCGGCCCGCAGTCGCCGTACAACCTTCTACGGCACCCTCTTCCGCAACGAACTCCACACCACGTTCCGCCGTTGGCGCACCCTCGCCCTGCTGGCCGTACTGGCAGCCGTCCCGATCCTCGTGGGCATCGCGGTGAAGATCGAGACGAGCGACGGCTCCTCGGCAGGCGGCGGAGGCGGTGGACCCGCATTCATCTCCCAGATCACCAACAACGGCCTGTTCCTGGTGTTCACCGCCCTCGCGGCGACCCTCCCCTTCTTCCTCCCGATGGCCATCGGCGTCATCGCGGGTGACGCGATCGCCGGCGAGGCCGGCTCCGGCACGCTGCGCTATCTCCTGGTCGCCCCGGCCGGCCGCAGCCGCCTGCTGCTCACCAAGTACGCGACGGTCGTCGTCTTCTGCCTGGCCGCCACACTCGTGGTCGCCGTCTCGGCGCTGACGGTCGGCGCGCTGCTCTTCCCGCTCGGTGACCTGACGACCATCTCCGGCACGCGGATCAGCTTCGCCGAGGGCCTGGTCAGGGCCCTGCTGATCGCCCTGGCCGTCGCCGCGTCCCTGATCGGCGTGGCCGCGCTCGGCCTGTTCGTCTCGACGCTGACGGGCAGCGGCATCGCGGCGATGGCGACGACGGTGGGACTGCTGATCACGGTCCAGATCCTCGACCAGATCCCGCAACTGCACGCCCTGCAGCCGTACTTCTTCTCCCACTACTGGCTGTCCTTCGCCGACCTCATGCGCGAGCCGGTCTACTGGGACGACCTGGCGAGGAACCTCGGCCTGCAAGCCCTGTACGCGGCGGTGTTCGGGTCGGCGGCGTGGGCGCGCTTCACGACGAAGGACGTCACCGCCTAGGCCACGGACCCGGCGCTCAGTCCTCGTACAGGAACCTGGCCAGGGGTGCCTCCTGCGCGAAGAAGGTCTTGGCGCGGGTCAGGGCCGCGTCGTCGTTCAGCACGTCACCCGGCTTGCTGCCGTTGCCGAGCAGCACCCCGCCGAAGCGCATCCCCATGTACGCCGCCGAGTTGTGGAGCGTCCCGACGAGCGGGTCGGCGACCACCTCCTGCGTGTGCGCGAGGGCGGTGACGCCCCACAGGGTGCGGCCGGCCAGGGTCGCCTTGAAGTCGAGGCCGGGCGTGCGCAGCCAGCCCGACCAGTAGTCCAGGTACCGCTTGGTCTGCGCGGAGACCGAGTACCAGTACAGCGGCGAGACGATCACGATGTCCGTCGCCGCGAGCGTGGCGTCGAGCAGCCGGGCCACGTTGCCCTCGGTCGGGCGGACGTGGTCGCTGTCGTGTCGCAGGTCCTCGAAGTCCGGCACGGGGAACTCGGTGAGGTCGAGCCACTCCTGCTCGACGTCCGGGGGCAGTTGCTCGGCGGCCCGGCGGGCGAGCAGCTCGGAGTTGCCCTCGGCGCGAGCGCTGCCCAGGACGAAAAGGAAACGGCGGGTCATGGGGTGCCCCTCTGGGAAGTCGGCGTACGTCAATTACACGCGCATGCATCATATGCGTGCGCAAGTAAATGCGCCAGGGGGTGTCCGCCGGGGGCGTGCAGGAGGATCTCCGCCCGGGGGGAGAGAGCCCCCCTTGACGCGCGTCTCCGCCGCCCGTGCCACGGCCAGCAGCAGCGCCTCCCGCCCGTGTGGGGCCACCACCTGGAGTCCGGCCGGGCAGCCATCGCCGCCGAACCCCGCGGACAGACTCAGCGCAGGGTGCCCGCTGAGGTTGAACGCCCAGGTGAGAGAGGTGGAGTAGCGCTCCCCAGGCCCCTCGTGGCCATGCGGGGAGGTGGGGGCCGTCGGGGTCAGCAACAGCTCGGCTTCCCCGAAGACCTCGGCCAGCCGCCGGTCGTTCTCTGCCCGGACCTCCTCCGCCCCGGCCAGACCAAGCCTGGCCCAATCGCCCCCGGACGGAGCCGCACCGGCAGTGCGCAGGGCGAGCCAGGCCGGCCCGGGGTCCGTCAGCCGGAGCGGCACCCGCGGCCGTACGAGGCGAACGACCCCTGCCGCCTCGAGCCGTGCCACGGCAGCCCGGGCCAGCGCCACGGGCTCCGGGTCGGGTCCGGCGAACCCCAGGTCGGGCGACCAGACGGCGGTGAGGGGAAGGGCGGCCTCGGCCGGCACCGGCTCCTCGGACACCACCGCCCACCACAGCCCGGCGTCCACCGCCGAGCGGGCGAGCACCCCCGGTACGGCGAGCCCCGTACGGTCGGCCGACGGCAGCCGCCCGCTGGTCGTCTTCAGGCCGAGCACCCCGCACCACGCCGCCGGGATCCGCACCGATCCTGCTCCGTCGCCGCCCGTCGCCAGCGGTACCAGCCCTGCGGCGACGGCCACCGCGGCCCCGGCCGACGAGCCGCCCGGCGTACGGTCGGCCCGCCACGGATTGACGGTCCGGCCCCGAGCCCCGAGCCCCCACGTCTGCCAGGGCGTCCCCGGCCCGGGCACGGACGTGGCCCCCACAGCCACGCAACCGGCCGCGAGCAGCGATCCCGCCCCACGCAGCCCGTTCCGCCCCTTCACCGCGATCGGCACACCGGCCAACGGCAGGGCCGGACCCGGGCCCGGCCGGTCGAGCAGAGCGTCCACCTCACCGGCCCGCCGCAACGCCTCCTCGCCCCACACCTCGACGAACGCGCACAGGTGCGGATCAGCCCGCTCGATCCGGGCCAGAGCCGCCGCGACCACGTCCGCCGCGCGCAGGTCCCGGGCCCGTACGCCCGCCGCGATCTCGCCGGCCGACAGCGGTACGTCCGACAGCGGTTCGTCCGACAGCGGTAGGGGAGACAGGGGTGCGGCCGGCCCGGGGACGCCCGTCAGCGTGCCGCTCCCGTCAGCCGGGCCAGGGCCTGCGTCTCGCGCGGCGGGTGGCCCGGCTCGCCGAGCCGCCAGGACGCCACCCACGGCACGCGGTACACGTCGATCACCGACTCCAGCGACCGGACCCGCTGTGCGAGCGGGCGCGGCAGCCGGCCCGGGGCGTCCGCCACGAGCACGACGGCGTCCAGGTCGAGCCCCGGCGGGGCCTGGCCACGCCGGAAGATCTCCACCACCCCGGCGACCGTGTCGAGCCCCGCCGCATGGGTCCGCGCGACCAGCAGCACCGACGGGGGATCGCCGGGCCCGGGCCAGGACCGGCCGCTGTCATGACCGCCGTAGACCGCGGCGAGGGTGGAGACGCCCGCGCCGCCGTGTGTGCCGACCCAGGAGAAACGCCGTGCCGCGGCATGGGCGTGCGGGGGCTCCGGCGACCCCGGCTGGGGGCTCTTCACCGGGCCGCGCAGCCAGATCTCGGGCCCCTTTCGCATGCCTGTGTGCATGCCCCTCTCCTCCCTCGTGGGTCTGGTTCTCATGCCGCCCCCGTTCGGCCGCGCCGGGGCCGGCGGCCCTTGGGACGAGCCTGTGACACCGTGGTGACGTGAGAAACGGGGGCGAGCGGACACACTCGACAGTAGGTGTACGACGCCGAGTGAGGGGACGATGTCGCGACTCAGCCGCGAGAAGAAGCGGGAACAGAAGCAGGCCGCGCACGCGGCGACCCCGGCGGCGCCGATCGACGTCCATGTCCCGGAGGCCGGCACGGACGTGGGCGGGGGAGCCGGTGGGGCGTCCGACGGCGCCTCCGTCGGCGGGGTCCCGGTCTTCGCGGCTCCCGGCGAGGAGATCCAGCGAGCCGTCCTGAACCGCCTCCACCACATCGCCCTCGCCACCGGCCATCCCGTCCTCGCGACGATCCGCGACGAGCGCATCGGCTACGTCGTCCCGCTCCAGGTCGACCCGGACGGCTCCAGCCACTTCACGTCCGAGCCGGTCGCCACGACCCCACCTGAGCGGCAGCGCTCCGGAAGCGCCGACGCGCTGACCGCTCACGAGCCGCAGCACGACCGGAGCAGCGGTGCCGCGACCCCGCCGCCGGCGCCGCCGCATCCGCCCGGCGACAGCGCCACGCACGTGCTGCGTCCCGTGCCGGACTCCGGCCGTGGATCGGCTCCGACGTTCCGGCTGCGAGCCGTGCCCGAACCGCAGCCGCCCGAGGAACCGGTACCGACGTTCGAACTGCGAGCCGTACCGGAGTCGGCGCAACCCGCGCCGGAAGACGCGCCCCCGGCCGCGGGCCCGGTGGCGCAACCCGCGCCGGAAGACGCGCCCCCGGCCCCGGGTGCGGCGATGCCGCCCGGCACCGTCGCCGCACCCACCGGTGCGTTCGGCCCGCCCCCGCCCATGGACGCGCGGCCGCTCCCCGTCCCCGAAGTGCCGTCGGCTCCGCGACCCGCACCGGTCCCGGAAGACGCCCTGATCGCCGCCGACCCCGACCCCAAGCCCACCCCTCCCCGAGGCTTCGACGCCGTCGCGGAGGCCGTGCTCGGGGACGAACCCCTCACCGCCCCGGGCGATTCCACCGCGCCCGCGCTCCTCGCGGAGCCGATCGCACGGATCAACGAGGCGGTCAAGGAGGGCAGGATCGAAGAGGCCGCGGGCCTGGCGGAGCAGACCCTCGTACAGGCGTCGGAAACGCTGGGGCCGGAGCACCCCGAGGTGCTCCGGCTCAGCGAACTCACGGCGTACATCGCCTACTTGGCCGGTGACCCGCTCCGCGCCTTCCACCTGTCGCTCGACCTGGCCGGTGCCCACCGCCGGGCCGGCGACGCGGAGGCCGCCTACGGCAACGTGGAGAGCGCGGCCACCGCCTGGCGGGCGGTGCGCGACCCGGTGCTCGGGCTGGAGCTCGGGCGGGACCTGATCGGCCTGTGGACGGAGCTCGCCGCCGAGGACGGCCCCGCCGCCGAAGAGGTCGAGCAGCTGGAGTCGGCCCGCGCCCGCATGGGCCGCCTCACCGCACGCGCCGCCCGCAACCAGTAGGCGCTGCCCCGGGGTTACTCCGACAGCCCCCACACCGCGTACGCGAGGGCGTCGCTGTTGCGGTTCAGGGCGGTGTCGTTGATGTTGGCGGTGGTGTCGCAGGAGGAGTGGTAGCAGCGGTCGAAGGACTGCCCGGCCGTGCCGCCCCACTTGGCGGCCTGCGCCGCCGTCTTCGTCCGGCTGGCCCCGGTGAACAGGCCGCCCACCGGCACCCCCGCGCTCTTGAACGGCGCGTGGTCGGAGCGGCCGTCGCCCTCGGTCTCGATCTCGGTCGGGACGCCGATGCCGCCGAAGTAGTCCTTGAAGGTCTTCTCGATCGCCGGGTCGTCGTCGTAGACGAAGTAGCCGGGGTTCGGGGAGCCGATCATGTCGAAGTTCAGATAGGCGCTGATCCTCGAACGGTCGCCGGTGGCCAGCCGGTTGACGTAGTAGCGGGAGCCGACCAGGCCGAGCTCCTCCGCTCCCCACCAGGCGAACCGCAGGTGCTTGGTGGGCTTGTACTGCGCCCGGGACACGGCCAGGGCGGTCTCCAGGACGGCGGCCGAGCCGGAGCCGTTGTCGTTGATGCCCGGCCCGGAGGTGACGCTGTCGAGGTGCGAGCCGGCCATCACGACCTGGTTCGCGTCGCCGCCCGGCCAGTCGGCGATCAGGTTGTAGCCGGTGCGGCTGGAGGCGGTGAACTGCTGGATCGTGGTGGTGTACCCGGCCGCGTCCAGCTTCGCCTTGATGTAGTCGAGCGAGGCCTTGTAACCGGCCCGGCCGTGCGCCCGGTTGCCGCCGTTGGCGGTGGCTATGGACTGCAGCTGGGACAGGTGGGTCTTGACGTTCGCCACGGGTATGTCCGGCGCGGCGGCGGATCTGGAGGGAGCGGATGACGCGGCGTCCGCCACGGCACCGCCGGTCAGGAGCATGGCTGTTGCCATGCCGCCCGCGGCGACGGCGCGCGCGGAAACGGAGAGCTTCATGTGGGGGCTCCGGATTCCGTCAGGAGGCCCGTGGGGTGTCCACGGGCCGCCCACAGTGAATGGGGTGCCTGGATGGTGAAGCTGTTACTGACTCTGCGTCAAGGTCCGTATTCGGCCAGGGAGTTACGGAGCACCGGCCTCCACCGCGCAGGTCATTGCACGCAGAACTCGTTCCCCTCCGGGTCCGCCATCACGACCCACTCGCCGCCCTGCTCCCGCACCCGCCGCAGCGCACCGGCCCCGAGCCCCTCCAGCCGTGCGACCTCCTCGTCACGCCGCCCCTCGCCCGGGTGCAGATCGAGATGCAGCCGGTTCTTGACCGTCTTCGCCTCCGGCACCCGCTGGAACAGCAGCCGCCGCCCCAGCCCGGTCCCGCTCTCCTCCTCGAACGGGTCCTCGGGGTGCCGTACGGCGACGAGGTCCTTGAAGGCGCGGCGGCCGTGGAACTCGACCGTGGCCTCCTCGGGCAGGGCGCCGAAACCGAGCAGCTTCCCGATCAGGGCGCTGTTGTCCTCGACCTCGTACCCCAGGGCGGCGGCCCAGAAGTCGGCCTGAGCGTGCGGGTCGTTGGCGTCGATGACGAGTTTCCAGTGCACGGGAGCGGGTGATGATGCGGGTGTCTGCGTCATGTAACCACTTATACTGGTTAGGTGAGCGGACGTGCAGGGGAAACGCCGGATCGGACGCCGGGCCTGATGCTGGTCTCGGGCGGGGGCAAGCCCTATCGCTTCGACCCCGGCACCCTGTGCCTGGAGCTGACGACGACGGGCGGCCCGGGGGCCTTCGCCCGCTGGGAAGTGCTGCACGAACCCGACGACCTGGTCACCTGGGCCGGACGCAGCCGACTGCCGGAGGGGCTCGACCTCAGCGTGTCGGTGGCGGAGCTGGAGCGGGCCCGCACCCTGCGCGACGCCGTGTTCCTGCTCGCCGCGGACCGCGCCCACGGCCGCCCCCTGCGGGCAGCCCATCTGGACGTGGTCAACGCCGCCGCGTCCGCGCCCCCGCTCGTCGCCCGCATCGATCCCGGCGGCACCCGCTCCTGGGCCCCCGGCGCCACCGGCACCCACCTGCTCGCGACCGTCGCCCGCGACGCGATCGACCTGTTCACCGGGCCCCACGCCGACCGCATCAGGGAGTGCGGCGCGCACAACTGCTTCCTGCTCTTCGTCGACACCTCCCGCCCGGGCCGCCGCCGCTGGTGCGCGATGGAACACTGCGGGAACCGCGAGAAGGCGCGGGTGCACCGGACCCGCCACGCTCCTGCGACGCCGTAGCGCCCGCGGCCTACGGCCTGGCGTCCACCGGGTCCGGTCCGGAGGTCACGCTCTCGGTGTTCCGCGCGGCACCGGCCGTGCCCGTCGCGCTCGTGGTGCTCGGCACGCCGAGCTCGCCGGCGGGCGTCCGGGAGGCCCGGCGGGCGGCGCGCAACGCGTCCCACGTGAGCAGCGTCAACGCAAGCCACACCAGCGCGAACCCGGCCCAGCGCTCCGGCGGCATCTCCTCGTGGAAGTAGAGGATGCCGAGCAGGAACTGCAGCACCGGCGTCGAGTACTGGAGCAGGCCGATGGTGGACAGCGGCACGCGGATGGCGGCCGCGCCGAAGCAGACCAGGGGGAGCGCGGTGACGATGCCGGCCGAGGCGAGCAGCGCCGCGTGCCCCGTGCCCTCGGTCGCGAAGGTGGAGTCGCCCCGCGCGCTCAGCCAGACCAGGAATCCGAGCGCGGGCAGGAACTGGACCGCGGTCTCGGCGGCCAGCGACTCGATGCCGCCGAGGCCTACCTTCTTCTTCACCAGCCCGTAGGTGGCGAAGGAGAACGCGAGACAGAGCGATATCCACGGGGGCCGGCCGTAACCGACGGTCAGCACGACGACCGCGACGACGCCGGTCCCGACCGCCGCCCACTGGGCCGGCCGCAGCCGCTCCTTGAGCAGCAGCACCCCCATCGCGATGGTGACCAGCGGGTTGATGAAGTACCCGAGCGAGGCCTCGACGACGTGCCCGGAGTTCACGGACCAGATGTACAGGCCCCAGTTGACGGTGATGACCGCCGCGGCGACCGTGATCAGCGCCAGTTTGCGCGGCTGCCGCAGCAGCTCACCGGCCCAGGCCCAGCGGCGCATCACGAGCAGGGCCGCGCCCACGAAGACCAGCGACCACACCATCCGGTGGGCCAGGATCTCCGCCGCACCGGCCGGCTTCAGCAGGGGCCAGAACAGGGGGACCAGCCCCCACATCCCGTAGGCCGCGAAGCCGTTCAGCAGTCCTATGTGCCGCTCACCCCTCGGCTTGCCGGTCACAGCCCCTCCTTCGCGCCTGGCGTGCGTCCGCGTTCACGACGGTAACGCCGAGCGCCCCCGGATGTCATGCCCGTATCGGCATACGGTCATGACATCCGGGGGTGGGGCGGCTCAAGGGCCCGCCGGGGGAGTTCAGCCCTTGAGCGCCGTGGCGATGGCCTCGGAGAGCGGGGTGGTCGGACGGCCGGTCAGGCGGGACAGGTCACCGCTGGAGACGACCAGTTCGCCCTTCTCGATGGAGACGTCCACACCGGCGAGGATGCGGGCGAACGGCTCGGGCAGACCCGCCCCGGTGAGGATGCCGACGAGGGCCTCGGGGGAGACGGCGCTGTAGGCGATCTCCTTGCCGGTCTGGCGGCTCAGTTCCGCCGCGTACTCGGCGAAGCTCCACGGGGTGTCGCCGCCCAGCTCGTACGTCTTGTTCTCGTGCCCCTCGCCGGTCAGCACGGCGACGGCGGCAGCGGCGTAGTCGGCGCGGGAGGCGGAGGAGAGCTTGCCCTCGCCGGCCGCGGCGACGACCGCGTTGTGCTCCAGCACCGGGGCGAGGTTCTCGGTGTAGTTCTCGTGGTACCAGCCGTTGCGCAGCAGCGCGTAGGGCACTCCGGAGTCCAGCAGGATCTCCTCGGTGCCGCGGTGGTCGTCGGCGAGCGCGGCGGTCAGGGTGCCCGGGGCGCTGGTGTAGGCGAGCAGGGCGACACCCGCGGCCTTGGCGGCGTCGATGACGACCTTGTGCTGCTGCACACGGCCCTTGTCGAACTCGTTGCCGGAGATCAGCAGCACCTTGTCACCGGCGGAGAAGAGCCCGTCGTACGAGGCGGGGTCGTTGTAGTCGGCGAGGGCGATCCGCACACCGCGGTCGGCGAAGTCGGCGGCCTTGTCCGCGTTGCGCACGACCGCGGTGATCCGGTCGGCCGGGACCTTCTCCAGCAGCTGCTCCACGACGTGACGGCCGAGGTGTCCGGTGGCTCCGGTGACGACGATGCTCATGGTGGGGACTCTCCTTGTGGGGTGCGTTGGCACTAACCCTAGGAGATGCGCTAACTCCTGGAAAGTGCCCACTTTGAAGTAAGGTACTGGCATGACGGTAAGTGACAACGAAGCCCTGTGCCCGTACCGGCTGGTCCTGGAACACGTGACCAGCCGCTGGGGCGTGCTCGTGCTGATCGAGCTCCTGGACCGCCCGTACCGGTTCAGCGAGCTGCGCCGGACGATCAGCGGATACGGCGGCCGGGGCGTCAGCGAGAAGATGCTCACGCAGACCCTCCAGACCCTGGAGCGGGACGGACTCGTCCACCGCGACGCCAAGCCCGTCATCCCGCCGCGCGTCGACTACTCCCTCACCGCTCTGGGCCGCGAGGCCGCCGAGCAGGTGCGGGCCCTGTCGCAGTGGACGCGCGACCGCATGGACGACGTGGTGAAGGCGCGGCAGACGTACGACGAGGCCCGGGCCGCCTCCTAGCGGTCCCGGGCCCCGTGGGCGTTACGGAAAGGTCAGCCCACGACCGTCCAGGTGTCGCCGCCCGCCAGCAGCGCGCCCAGGTCACCCTTGCCGTGCTGCTCGATCGCGGCGTCGAGCTGGTCGGCCATCTGCGTGTCGTAGACGGGCCGCTCGACCGAGCGCAGGACACCGATCGGGGTGTGGTGCAGGGTGTCCGGATCGGCGAGGCGGGACAGCGCGAACGCCGTGGTCGGGGACGGGGAGTGCGCGTCGTGGACGAGTACCCGGTCCTCGTTCTCCGGCGTCACCGCGACCACCCTCAGATCACCGGTCTGCGGATCCCGGACCACACCCTTCGCCTGGTCGGCCCCGAACCGGATCGGCTTGCCGTGCTCCAGGCGGATCACGGCCTCCTCGGCCCGTTGCTTGTCCTTCACGACGTCGAAGGCGCCGTCGTTGAAGATGTTGCAGTTCTGGTAGATCTCGATCAGCGCCGTGCCCTGGTGGGCGGAGGCCTGGCGCAGCACCTCCGTCAGGTGCTTGCGGTCCGAGTCCACCGTCCGCGCCACGAAGGACGCCTCCGCGCCGATCGCCAGCGACACCGGGTTGAACGGCGCGTCCAGCGAACCCATCGGCGTCGACTTCGTGATCTTCCCGACCTCGGAGGTCGGCGAGTACTGCCCCTTGGTCAGACCGTAGATCCGGTTGTTGAAAAGCAGGATCTTGAGATTGACGTTGCGGCGCAACGCGTGGATCAGATGGTTGCCGCCGATGGACAGCGCGTCTCCGTCACCGGTGACGACCCACACCGACAGATCCCGGCGGGAGCTCGCCAGGCCCGTGGCGATGGCCGGGGCGCGGCCGTGGATGGAGTGCATCCCGTAGGTGTTCATGTAGTACGGGAAGCGCGAGGAGCAGCCGATTCCCGAGACGAAGACGATGTTCTCCTTCGCCAGCCCCAGCTCCGGCATGAAGCCCTGCACCGCGGCGAGGATGGCGTAGTCGCCGCAGCCCGGGCACCAGCGCACTTCCTGGTCGGACTTGAAGTCCTTCATCGACTGCCTGCCCTCGGCCTTGGGGACGAGGGAAAGCGCCTCGACGGTGCCCGTGCCGTGCGTGGACGTCTCAGCCATCGATGGCCTCCTTCAGAGCCGCGGCGAGCTGCTCCGCCTTGAACGGCATGCCGTTGACCTGGGTGTACGAGTGGGCGTCGACCAGGTACCTCGCCCGGATGAGCGTGGCGAGCTGCCCGAGGTTCATCTCGGGGATCACCACCTTGTCGTAACGCTCCAGCACGGAACCCAGATTCCGCGGGAAGGGGTTGAGATGGCGCAGATGCGCCTGCGCGACGGACTCCCCGGCCCGGCGCAGCCGCCGCACCGCCGCCGTGATCGGCCCGTAGGTCGAGCCCCACCCAAGGACCAGTGTCTTCGCCCGGTAGGGGTCGTCCACCTCGATGTCCGGGACGTCGATGCCGTCGATCTTCGCCTGCCGGGTGCGCACCATGAAGTCGTGGTTGGCCGGGTCGTAGGAGATGTTGCCCGTGCCGTCCTGCTTCTCGATGCCGCCGATGCGGTGCTCCAGACCCGGCGTGCCCGGGATCGCCCACGGGCGGGCCAGCGTCTGCGGGTCCCGCTTGTACGGCCAGAACACCTCGGAGCCGTCGTCGAGCGTGTGGTTCGGCCCCTGGGCGAACTGCACCCGCAGGTCCGGCAGCTCCTCGACGTCCGGGATCCGCCAGGGCTCGGAGCCGTTGGCCAGGTAGCCGTCGGACAGCAGGAACACCGGCGTGCGGTACGTCAGCGCGATCCGCGCCGCCTCCAGCGCGGCGTCGAAGCAGTCCGCCGGGGTGCGCGGCGCGACCACCGGCACCGGAGCCTCGCCGTTGCGCCCGTACATCGCCTGCAGCAGGTCCGCCTGCTCGGTCTTGGTGGGCAGACCCGTCGACGGACCGCCGCGCTGGATGTCCACGATCAGCAGCGGCAGCTCCAGCGAGACCGCGAGACCGATCGTCTCCGACTTCAGCGCCACACCCGGACCGCTCGTCGTGGTCACGGCCAGCGAACCACCGAAGGCCGCGCCCAGCGCGGCCCCGATGCCGGCGATCTCGTCCTCCGCCTGGAAGGTCCGCACGCCGAAGTTCTTGTGTTTGCTCAGCTCGTGCAGGATGTCCGACGCCGGAGTGATCGGGTACGACCCCAGATACAGCGGCAGATCCGCCTGCCGGCTCGCCGCGACCAGCCCGTACGACAGGGCGAGGTTGCCGGAGATGTTGCGGTACACACCCGGCGGGAACGCCGTGGCCGCCGGGGCGACCTCGTAGGAGACGGCGAAGTCCTCCGTCGTCTCGCCGAAGTTCCAGCCGGCCCGGAACGCCGCGATGTTGGCCGCCGCGATGTCGGGCTTCTTCGCGAACTTCGACTTCAGGAACTTCTCCGTGCCCTCGGTGGGCCGGTGGTACATCCAGCTCAGCAGCCCCAGCGCGAACATGTTCTTGCTGCGCTCGGCCTCCTTGCGGCTGAGGTCGAACTCCTTCAGCGCCTCGACCGTGAGCGTGGTCAGCGGCACGGGGTGCAGGTGATAGCCGTCCAGCGACCCGTCCTCCAGCGGGGACGTCTCGTAGCCGACCTTCTGCATCGCCCGCTTGGTGAACTCGTCCGTGTTGACGATCACCTCGGCGCCACGCGGCAGGTCGCCGATGTTGGCCTTCAGCGCGGCCGGGTTCATCGCCACCAGCACGTTCGGAGCGTCACCGGGCGTCAGGATGTCGTGGTCGGCGAAGTGCAGCTGGAAGGACGACACACCCGGCAGGGTCCCGGCGGGCGCCCTGATCTCGGCCGGGAAGTTCGGCAGTGTCGACAGGTCGTTGCCGAACGACGCCGTCTCCGAGGTGAAACGGTCACCGGTGAGCTGCATACCGTCACCCGAGTCCCCCGCGAACCTGATGATCACCCGGTCGAGGCGACGCACGTCCTTCGCGCCCACCGCTTTGCGCTGCTCTCCCGCGACTGTTTCGTCGGCCTGCTCCGGGCTACTGACCTGGCTGGTCACTGAACTGGACCTCCCTCGAGGACGCTGTCCGGGACAGGCCTTCCCGCAGGCCTTCCCAGGATCAACCCTACGACCGCAAGGGTCGCGTTCTTCGGGTCATTCGCATCTTGGACACGACTTCGGTATGGCTATGCGTCCACCTTTGTCCGGGTTTCCGGGGTCAGGGATCGTGAACGTCAGGAGTTCAGATACGTCAGCACGGCCAGGACTCTGCGGTGGTCGCCCTCGCTCGGGGACAGCCCCAGCTTGAGGAAGATGTTGCTGACGTGCTTCTCGACCGCCCCGTCGCTGACCACGAGCTGCCGTGCGATCGCCGAGTTCGTCCGCCCCTCGGCCATCAGCCCGAGCACCTCACGCTCCCTCGGGGTGAGCCCCGCCAGCACGTCCTGCTTGCGGCTGCGGCCCAGCAGCTGCGCGACCACCTCCGGGTCGAGCGCCGTGCCGCCCTGCGCCACCCGGACCACCGCGTCCACGAACTCCCGCACCTCGGCGACCCGGTCCTTCAGCAGGTAACCGACACCCCGGCTGGACCCCGCGAGCAGCTCCGTGGCGTAGCGCTCCTCCACGTACTGCGACAGCACCAGCACCCCGAGGCCCGGGTGCGCCTTGCGCAGCTGCACCGCCGCCCGCACCCCCTCGTCGGTGTGCGTCGGCGGCATCCGCACGTCCGCCACGACCACGTCCGGCAGCTCGCCCTGCGCGTCGAACTCCGTGATGGTCTTGATCAGTGCCTCGCCGTCACCCACACCGGCGACGACGTCGTGCCCGCGGTCGGTCAGCAGCCGGGTCAGGCCCTCCCTGAGCAGCACTGAATCCTCGGCGATGACCACCCGCACCCTGTCCTCCACGATGTCCGGCCCCCACAAGCCCATGCCGCCCGTCCACAGCCCACAACGGCTGCGCGCCCACCCGTTCGACAGGTCCAGCATTTCAGGGTCGGGGGGTGGTTGGGGGCAGGAGCGCTTTCTTACCCGAGGGAATCGAGAGGGGGCCCTGCTTCCTGTCGAACCGTGTCGGCTGGTGGGTGCGCGAAGGCCGGGGGCCAGGGGGCGGCGCCCCCTGGCGGTGACACCGGCGCAGGGGGGCGGAGCCTCCTTGCGGGGGCACCGGGGCGGAGCCCGGCATCACACCCCGGCCCGGAGGTCACCGCACATGAGCTCCCCGCCACGGCAGCTCCGCCGTCACCCGCGTCGGCCCACCCGCCGGCGAGTCCACCACCAGGATCCCGTCCACTGCCTCGAGCCGGTCCACCAGCCCCGCCAGCCCGGACCCCCGGGACGCGTCGGCCCCGCCCACGCCGTTGTCCACGACCTGCAGCATCAGCCGGTTCTCCGCCCGCCACACCTCCACAGCGGCCCAGGTGGCCCGCGCGTGCTTGCTGATGTTCTGCAGCAGCTCCGACACCGTGAAGTACGCGATCCCCTCGATCGCCGGCGCCGGCCGCTCCGCCAGGTCGACCTCGACCTGCACCGGCACCGTGCAGCGCGAGGCGACCGCCGACAGGGCCGCGTCCAGGCCCCGGTCGGTCAGGACCGCAGGGTGGATACCGCGTGCCAGGTCCCGCAGCTCCTGCAGCGCCGTCTTCACCTCGCCGTGCGCCTCGTCCACCATCTGCGCGGCCGCCCGCGGGTCCTCCTGGAGCTTCTCCTTCGCCAGCCCGAGATCCATGGCCAGCGCCACCAGCCGGGCCTGCGCCCCATCGTGCAGATCCCGCTCGATACGCCGCAGATCGGCCGCCGCGGTGTCGACCACCACTCCCCGGTCCGACTCCAGCTCCACCACCCGCGAGGCCAGCCGCGAAGGCCCGAGCAGCCCGTGCACCAACAGCCGGTCCACCGTCGTCAGCGCCCGCACGAGCCACGGCGCGGCGATCGTGAACAGCAACCCCACCAGCGCGGTCACCGTGATCTCGAAGGGGTTGTCAAGGTGGATCCGGTGCGTCTCGTCGGCGTACAGCTGGAGCCCGTCCGAGCCGGCGTCCATCGGGACCGCCCAGAACCACAGCGGGTACGTCAGCAGCCCCCACCCCAGCACCCACACCTGCAAGGCGACGACGAACGAGAACACCGCCCAGGGCAGGTGCACCACCGCGTACAGCAGGGCCCGCCACGAGACGCCGCTCTTGAGGACGGCCCCCATCCACGCCATCGCACCCGGCTTGGCCATCCGCAGCGGCTCCGGCTCGCCCACCTCCAGGCCCAGCAGCGCCCGCGCCCGCGCCCGCTCCAGCGCCCCGAGGCCCCGGCACCCGGCGAGCGCCGCCGCCAGCACCGGTACGCCGAGGAACGTGACCAGCAGGCCCGCCCCCAGCGACACCATCGTGACCGCGTAGGTGAACATCAGGATGCCGACCGGCAGGCTGAGCAGCACATGAGCGAACTCGCGCCAGGTGCGGCCCTCCACCGGCGCCCGCAGCGCGGCCGGCAACCGGTGCCGTCGTTCGGTGCTCCCGGGGGACCCTGACCCACTGCCGAACCCGTACCCCTGTCCGTACTCCGTGGCCATCGACGCCGTCCTTGTCCTCGTCCCGAGCTGCGCTCTTGTACCTCCACCCTGCTCCGCCGCAGGTCGGCGGACCATGGAGTCCGTCGGCGTCCTGAACGGGGGGTTTTCCCTACCCCAGGGCCGCGGACCGGTCACGCCACGGCAGTTCCGCCGTGACCGTCGTCGGGCCGCCCTCGGGCGACTCCAGGACGAACAGCCCGTCGACGGCGTCCAGCCGCTCCGCCAGGCCCTTCATCCCCGTACCGCCGTCGAGGCTCGCGCCGCCACCCCCGTCGTCCCACACCTGAATGAGCAGCCGGGTCTCGGTCCGCCACACATCCACCGAGGCCGACTTCGCCCCGCTGTGCTTGCTGACGTTCTGCAGCAGCTCCGACACGGTGAAGTAGGCGATGCCCTCGATGGCCGCGGCCGGCCGCTCCGGCAGATCGACCGTCACCTTCACCGGGACCGTGCAGCGCGAGGCAACCGAGGACAGGGCCGCGTCCAGACCGCGGTCGGTCAGGACCGCCGGGTGGATGCCGCGTGCCAGGTCCCGCAGCTCCTGCAGCGCCAGCTTCACCTCGCCGTGCGCCTCCTCGACCATCGCCGCCGCCGCGTCCGGATCCTCCAGCACCTTCTCCTTCGCCAGGCCGAGCCCCATCGCCAGATTGACCAGCCGGGCCTGTGCCCCGTCGTGCAGATCCCGTTCGATGCGCCGCAGATCGGCCGCGGCCGTGTCCACCACGACCCCCCGGTCCGACTCCAGCTCGGCGATCCGCCGCTCCAGCTCGTCGGAGGGCGACAGCAGCGCCCGCACCATGGCCCGGTCGGCGTTGGTCAGCCCCCGCGCGATGAAGGGCAGCACCGGCCACAGCACGAACAGCGAGACCAACGTGACGCCGAAGGTGAGCACGCCCCAGGGCAGCCGGATGAACTCGTACAGGATTGTGCGCCATCCCACCGGGTCCTTCAACTGCAGCCACAACCGATGGAAGAGGCCGCCCTCGCCGCGCAGCCGCAGTCGCAGCCGGCTCGGCTCCTCGATCCGCACCCCGAGCAGCACCCGGGCCCGCGCCCGCTCCAGCCTGCCCAGCACCCGCGCGCCCATGAGTCCGGCCGCGAGCAGCGGGAACCCGACCACCGTGACGGTCATCCCGAAACCGACGGACAGCATCGTCACGACATAGGTGAAGCCGAACAGCGCGACCGGAAGGTTCGACAGCAGGTGCGCGATCTCTTTCCAGGTGTGCCGGTCATAGGCGAGCCGGGCCGGCGGCGGACGGTCGTCCGGTCCGGCGCCTGGCCGGGCCGCCGTCGTGCTCGGGGACGGGATGTGTGGGGTCATAGGCGTTAGCGTGCCCGGCGGCGGACGGCCGCGCCATGAGGTGGACCGCCAGGATGCACTGAGGAAAACCCCACCCCTGTGGGCCCCGGGGTGACGGGCTGCTTACCCTGCCCTTATCAGGGCCTAGACTCCCGTGCGTACAGATCGTCGAACGGCGGCATCCCCCGGAGCCGCGGCATCGTCGAAGGATCCAGGTCCGAATTCTGAGGGAGCGAGGGACGGACGTGCCGGAACCGACCGTCGTCACCACGACCGTCGTCGCGGCGGACTACTTCCAGTCCTACTCGGTCGTCGGCCTGCTCGCCGTGATCGGTGTGCTGTTCGTCGCCGTCGCCTTCGGGGCCGGCCGCCTGCTGCGGCCCGTGGTCCCCACTCCCGAGAAGCTCCTGACGTACGAGTGCGGCGTCGACCCGGTCGGCGAGGGCTGGGCCCACACCCAGGTCCGCTACTACGTCTACGCCTTCCTCTACGTGATCTTCGCCGTCGACTCGATCTTCCTGTTCCCCTGGGCGACCGTCTTCGCCGCCCCCGGCTACGG
The DNA here is from genome assembly GCF_040647715.1 of Streptomyces tibetensis. Taxonomy (GTDB): domain Bacteria; phylum Actinomycetota; class Actinomycetes; order Streptomycetales; family Streptomycetaceae; genus Streptomyces; species Streptomyces tibetensis_A. The sequence continues at coordinate 202,240 of NZ_JBEZCR010000002.1, forward strand.
CGCGACGACCCTGGCCGAGATGTTCATCTTCCTCGGCTTCCTGGCGGTCGGCCTGCTCTACGCCTACAAGAAGGGCGTCCTGGCATGGACGTGAACCCCTCGGTGTCCGAGCCTGTTTCGCTGCCCGAGCCCAAGCGGCTGGGCGCCCTGGCCCGCCTCGCCCCCGAGCCGATGAAGGTCGTCCTCAACTGGGGCCGCCGCTATTCGCTCTGGGTCTTCAACTTCGGCCTCGCCTGCTGCGCGATCGAGTTCATCGCCGCGTCGATGGCCCGCCACGACTTCATCCGCCTCGGCGTCATCCCCTTCGCCCCGGGCCCCCGCCAGGCCGACCTGATGGTCGTCTCCGGCACGGTCACGGACAAGATGGCCCCCGCCGTGAAGCGCCTCTACGAGCAGATGCCGGAACCGAAGTACGTCATCTCCTTCGGCGCGTGCAGCAACTGCGGCGGCCCCTACTGGGACTCGTACTCCGTCACCAAGGGCGTCGACCAGATCATCCCCGTCGACGTCTACGTCCCCGGCTGCCCGCCCCGCCCCGAGGCACTGCTCCAGGGCATCCTCAAGCTCCAGGAGAAGATCGCCCGCGAGTCGCTGGGGGAGCGGTACGGCAGCGCTGCCGCTCGTCCCTCGGCCGCGGCCCTGCAGAGCGGACTGGTGCGGCCGCCCGCTCCGGAGACGACCCCGGGGGAGGGGCGATGACCGCCGTCGGCTGGCTGCCCGCCACCGCCGAGGAGCTCTTCGGCCAGGACGCCACGGCCGAGGAGTCCTACGAGGTCCTGACGGTCGACGTCCCCCCGGCAGCCTGGATCACCGCCCTGGAGACCGCCCGCGACCGGCTCGGCTGCACCTACTTCGACTGGCTGAGCGCCGTCGACGAACCGGGCACGGGCTTCCGCGTCACGGCCCACATCGCCGCGCTTACTCCCGTACGACGCCTCCTGCTGCGTACGACGGTCCCGCACGAGGCCCCCACCCTGCCCTCGGCGGTCGGCGTCTACGCGGGCGCCGCCTGGCACGAGCGCGAGACGTACGAGATGTTCGGCGTCACCTTCGAAGGCCACCCGGCACTGGACCACCTCCTCCTCCCCGAGAACTTCGAAGGCCACCCCCTGCGCAAGGACTTCGTCCTGGCCGCCCGCGTCGCCAAGGCATGGCCCGGAGCGAAGGAGCCGGGCGAGTCGGAACACGGCGGCCCCAAGCGCCGCCAGATGCTCCCACCCGGCGTCCCCGACCCCAATGAATGGGGCCCCCTCAAGGGTCAGCTCCCGCCGGCTCCCCCCCGAGGCGCAGGCCGCGCGGCCGGCGAACGCCCGGCCCGAGGCGCCGCCCGCCCAGCCGGAGAACGCCCCGTACGACGCACTCGCTCGGTGTCGGAAGGGTCGGCGAGCCAGTCCGCCGCGGCCGCGCAGACTCCGGCCGCCGGGGCGGAGGCTTCGGCTGCCGGGGCGGAGGTTTCGGCTGCCGGTGGGCGGGGCCAGGGCGCTGGTGCAGCGCGTTCGGAGGCACCTCCGCGTCGGGCGCGTACGGCCGCTGAGGGCTCGGCCGGCCAGTCGGCGCCCGACGAGTCGGCTGCCCGGCCTTCCTCGCAACCGCGGCGAAACCGCTCGGCGACGCAGGGATCGGCGAGTCAGCAGCCCGACCGGCCGACGTCGACACCCGACCCCGCATCCCCGACGCCCGACCCCGCAGCCCCGGCGCCCGACCCCGCATCGTCGAGCTCCCCGCGCAGCTCGGACGCCCCCTGGCACCACGCCCGTCCCGCCTTCGACGAACCGGCCCCCGAACCGTCTCCCGAGGCAGCGCAGTTGCCTGCGCCGGAGTCTGCAGGCGGTCCGCAGCCCTCCGGGCCGCCGGACTCCCCTCAGACCAGCGACACCCCGGGCCCGGCGACCCAGCCGACCCCCTCTGACGACACCGCGAAGCGCACGGACGGCCCGGACAACCCGGACAGCCCGGAGAACCGCGAACACCACGCAAACCCCGGAAAGCCCGAGCAGTCCAAGAACCCCGAGAACCCCGAGAACGCCGAGAAGCCCGAGGATTCCGCAGGAGGCCCGCAGTGAACGACGTGCTCGACGTCGCCCTGCGACTCCTGGTCGTATTCGTCGTCTTCCTCACCTTCCCCCTGATCGTCGGCCAGACCGAACACAAGGTCATGGCCCACATGCAGGGCCGCCTCGGCCCCATGTACGCCGGCGGCTTCCACGGCTGGGCCCAGCTGATCGCCGACGGCGTGAAGTTCGCGCAGAAGGAGGACGTCGTCCCCGCGGGCGCCGACCGCCGCATCTTCCAACTGGCCCCTGCCGTCGCCCTCCTGCCCTACCTCCTCGTCCTGCTGGCCATCCCCATCGGCCCGGGCGAGGGGGCCGTCGGTCAGGTCATCGACGCGGGCGTCTTCTTCGTCCTGGCCGTCATGGGCGTCGGCGTCCTCGGCTCGCTCATGGCCGGCTGGGCGTCCGCGAACAAGTTCTCCCTCCTCGGCGGCCTGCGCACCGCTGCCCAACTCCTCGCCTACGAACTGCCGATGCTCCTGACCGCCGCCTCGGTGGCGATGGCGGCCGGTACCGTCTCCCTCCCCGGCATCCTCGACGCCTTCGAGTGGTGGTGGCTGCCGTGGCAGATCGTCGGCGCGATCGTGTTCTTCGTGGCCGGCCTCGCCGAACTCCAGCGGCCGCCCTTCGACATGCCCGTCGCCGACTCGGAGATCATCTTCGGTGCCTACACCGAGTACACCGGCCTCCGTTTCGCTCTCTTCCTCCTCGCCGAGTACGCCGGAATCGTCGTCCTGTGCGGCCTGACCACCGTCCTCTTCCTGGGCGGCTGGCACGGCCCCTGGGGCGCCGACGGCCTCGGCTGGGTCTGGACCCTGCTGAAGACCGCCGTCCTCGCCTTCCTCGTGATCTGGCTGCGGGTCACCTACCCGCGTCTGCGCGAGGACCAGCTTCAGAAGCTCGCCTGGACCCTCCTCGTCCCCCTCTCCCTCGCCCAGATCGCCCTCACCGGCATCGTCAAGGTGGTGATCCAGTAACCATGGCTGCGTCTCCCCCGCCCTCCCGGCCCCGCATCCCCGGCAGTGGCCTCGCCAAGGGCCTGGCCGTCACCCTCCGCACGATGACGAAGAAGTCCGTCACCGCGCAGTACCCCGATGCCCAGCCCGACCTCCCGCCCCGCACCCGCGGTGTGATCGGCCTGTTCGAGGAGAACTGCACGGTCTGCATGCTCTGCGCCCGCGAGTGCCCGGACTGGTGTATCTACATCGACTCCCACAAGGAGACGGTCCCGCCGGCGGCCCCGGGCGGCCGCGAGCGCAGCCGCAACGTCCTCGACCGCTTCGCCATCGACTTCTCCCTGTGCATGTACTGCGGTATCTGCATCGAGGTCTGTCCTTTCGACGCCCTGTTCTGGTCCCCGGAGTTCGAGTACGCCGAGACCGACATCCGCGACCTCACCCACGAGCGCGACAAGCTCCGCGAGTGGATGTGGACCGTCCCGGCCCCGCCGGCCCTCGACCCCGGCGCGGAGGAACCGAAGGAACTCGGCGCCGCCCGCAAGGCCGCCGACAAACTGGCCGCCCAGCAGGCCCCGCCGGCCGCCGAACCCCACGCCGACGAGCAGGCCCGCGCCGCCGAACAGCCCACCCGGCCCCAGGGCGACTCCAAGCAGCAGACCGACCAGCCGAAGCCGCGGCAGGAGGGTTCGGAATGACCCTCACCGCAACCACCGCCCTCCTTGCGACCGGCCCGACCTCCGGGGCCGCCGCGGAAACGCACGGCTTCCTCTCTCCGACCGGCGTCGAGATCGCCTTCCTCCTCGTCGGCCTGGTGACCTTCGGCGCAGCCCTCGTCACCGTCACCACCAGGCAGCTGGTGCACGCCGCCCTGTGGCTGGTGGTCACCCTCGGCGGCCTCGCCGTCGAGTACCTCCTGCTCACCGCCGAGTTCATCGCCTGGGTGCAGGTCCTCATCTATGTCGGTTCCGTCGTCGTCCTCCTCCTGTTCGGTCTGATGCTCACCAGAGCCCCCATCGGCCGCTCCCCGGACGCCGACTCCGGCAACCGCTGGGCCGCCCTCGCCGTGGCCGTCGCCGCTGCCGCCGCCCTGGTCTGGGTCGTCGTCGATGCCTTCCGCACGACCTGGATCGACCTGGACGGTCCCGCCGCCGGCTCCACCGAGGCCACCGGCGCGAGTCTCTTCCAGAACTGGGTGCTCCCCTTCGAGGCCCTCTCCGTCCTCCTCCTCGCCGCCCTGGTCGGCGCCATCGTCCTGTCCCGCAAGGCGAAGGCGGAGTCGAGCTCTCCCCCTGTGAACGCCCCGGGCACCACGAAGAGTTCCCGGACCGTTACGGAGAGTTCGGAAAGTTCCGAGCAGGAAGGTGCCCGCTGATGCACCTCGCCTATCCCGCCGTCCTCTCCGTCCTCCTTTTCTGCACCGGCCTGTACGGCGTCCTCGCCCGCCGCAACGCGATCCTGGTCCTGATGTCGGTCGAGCTCATGCTCAACGCCGTCAACCTCAACCTGGTCGCCTTCGACGTCTGGCTCAGCAGGGCCGCCGAGGAGACCCTGCACTCCGGTCAGGCCCTGACCTTGTTCACCATCGCCATCGCCGCCGCCGAGATCGGCATCGGGCTGGCCATCGTCCTCGCCGTCCACCGCAACCGCGGCACCTCGGACGTCGACAAGCTCCGCGACACCTCCGAACGGCACGACCCCGACGACCCCGACCACGACGCCCACCCGGCCGAGCAGTCCGACGAGGCCCAGAAGGCTGAGGCCACCGCGTGACCACGACCACCCTCGCCGCCCTCGTCCCCCTCCTTCCGTTCCTCGGTGCCGCCGCCGGTCTGCTGCTCGGCCGCACGGCACCCGGCTTCGTCCGTCCCCTCGCCGTCCTGCCGACGCTCACCTCCCTGGTGCTCGCCGCGCTGGTCGCCGGACGCCAGGGCGGCGGAGCGGCCGTCGACTCGGCGACGGAACTCACCCCCACCGGCTCGGTCCCCATCGAGCTCGCCCTGCACATCGACGGCTTCGCCGCCCTCGTCGCCGTCCTGGTCGGCCTGGTCGCCTCCTGCGTGCAGATCTACTCGACGGGCTACCTGCGCGAGGACCCGCGCTACCCCTCCTACGCCGCCCTCGTCTCGCTGTTCACCTCCGCGATGTTCCTGGTCGTCTACTCCGGCGACCTGATCGTGCTGCTGGTCGGCTGGGAGGTCATGGGCATCTGCTCCTACTTCCTCGTCGGCCACTACTGGGAGACCCCCGAGGCCCGCGCCGCCTCCCTCAAGGCATTCCTGGTCACCAAGCTCGGCGACGTCCCCTTCCTCATCGGCCTGTTCGCCCTGGCCACCGACGCGGGCTCGTTCCGCATCACCCGCATTCTCGGCACCGTCGCGAGCGGCGGACTCGACCATCCGACGCTGATCGCCCTGCTGCTCCTCGCGGGCGTGGCGGGCAAGTCGGCGCAGTTCCCGCTGCACACCTGGCTCCCCGACGCGATGGCGGGCCCGACCCCCGTCTCCGCCCTGATCCACGCCGCGACGATGGTCGCCGCCGGTGTCTACTTCATCGCCCGTCTCCTCCCGGTCTTCGAGGCATCCCAGGCCGCGATGGTCGTCCTCGCCGTCATGGCCGCCGTCACGATGACCGGCTCGGCGCTGGCCGCACTCGCCCAGGACGACGTCAAGCGCGTCCTCGCCTACTCGACGATCGGCCAGCTCGGCTACATGACCGGCGCCCTCGCCGTCGGCGACCGCGGTGCCGCCGTCTTCCACCTCCTGTCCCACGGTGCCTTCAAGGCGCTGCTGTTCCTCGCGGCCGGCGTGATCATCCACGCCGCCGGCACCAACTCGCTCGCCGCCATGTCCCGTATGCGGAACCTGCGCGACCGCATCCCCGACGCCTACTGGACGATGACCGTGGCGCTGCTCGCGCTCGCCGCGATCCCGCCCTTCAGCGGCTTCTTCTCCAAGGAGGCCGTGCTCGGCGTCGCCGAGCACGTCGTCACCGGGCACACCGAGCACGCCCCCGCCGCCGCGGGCTGGCTCGTCCTCGTCGCAGGTCTGCTCACGGCCGTGCTCACCGCCGCCTACGCGACGCGCCTGTGGCTGCTGGCCTTCCGGGGCCGGGGCGTCGAAGCCCCCGACCACGGCCGGCAGCCGCTGACGATGACCGTCGTGCTGTGGGTGCTGGCCATCCCCTCCCTGGCCCTCGGCGGGTTTACGTTCCGCCTGCTGCCCGACTGGTTCGACGGCCGCGACCTCGGCCCGACCCTGACCACCTCCGTCCTCGGCACGGGCTTGGCCCTCGTCGGCGGCATCGTCACCTACGCCGCCTGGCGCCACACCACCGCCCTCGCGGCCCGTGTCCCGCTGGGCGCCGTCGCGGCCCACCCCGAGGGCGACGCCGCCCAGGTCGAGGCCGAAGCCATCGCCACCCACAAGCCGGCCTACGGCGACATCGCCTACGCCCCGGACCCCGCCGACCCGGGCCGGCTGCTGCTCGGTCCGCTGCACCGCCACGCGGCCGCCGGATTCCACCTGGACGCCGTGTACACGGCCCTCTTCGTCCGTCCGGTCCAGGCCGGGGCGCGCCTCGTCAGCTTCCTCGACCGCGAGGTCGTCGAAACCTATGTCCGCGGTGCGGGTGCGCTGCCCCGCTGGCTCGGCGCCGCCGTACGGCGTGCCCAGACCGGCAACGTCCAGACCTATGTGAGCGCGCTGCTCGCCGGCACCGTCGTCCTCGCGGTCGCCGCCGTCCTCGTCGCCACGGGAGCGTGAGCAGGCGTGATCGATATCAACGAGTCCGTGATGCAGTTCCTTCTGGCGTTCGTCGTCGTCGGCCCGCTCCTGGGCGCCGTCGCGGCTCTCCTGCCCGCCCCGCCCGGACTGAAGGGGAAGTCACCCGAGCAGGCCGTGCTCCGGCACGGCGTGACCGTGACCGGCGTGATCCTCATCGCCGCGATCGTCCTCGCGCTCGGCTTCGACCACGACCATCCCTCGAGGATGCAGGCCACGACGGACATCAGCTGGATCCCCGCACTCGACGTGCGCATCCACCTCGGCATCGACGGCATCTCCCTCCCCCTGCTGGTCCTGACCGCGCTCCTGACCTTCCTCTGCGCGCTCTACTCGTACTTCAAGCAGCAGCATCAGCGGATGACGCCGCGGGCCGAAGGCCCGAACCCGAAGGCCTTCGTCGCCCTGCTGCTCGTCCTCGAAGCCGGCACGCTCGCGACCTTCGCCGTCCTCGACCTGGTGCTGTTCTTCCTCGCCTTCGAGACGGTCCTCATCCCGATGTACTTCCTCATTGCCCGCTGGGGCGGCGAGGGACGAAGCCAGGCCGCCTGGCGCTTCATCCTCTACACCCTGCTCGGGTCCGTGGTCATGCTGCTCGGCCTGCTCCTGATCGGAATCAAGGCGGGCACGTTCGACATGGTGGCACTCGCCACTGACAACGGCCGGTCGCTGAGCACATCCGTGCAGCTCATCGCCGTTCTGGCGATCGGGATCGGGCTCGCGGTGAAGACGCCGATGTGGCCGCTGCACAGCTGGCTGCCCGACGCCCACACCGCCGCGCCCACCGTCGGCTCGGTCCTCCTCGCCGGCGTACTGCTGAAGATGGGTACGTACGGGTTCGTCCGGATCCTGCTCCCCATCGCGCCCGACGGGTTCCGCACCTTCGCGCCCTACCTCGCCGCCCTGGCCGTCGTCGGGATCATCTACGGATCACTGGCCTGCCTGGCCCTCGCAAAGCAGGGCGCGAAGGGCGACCTCAAGCGCCTCATCGCCTACTCCTCCGTCGGCCACATGGGATTCGTCCTGCTGGGCATCGCCACGATGACCCCCACCGGCGTGAACGGCGCCCTGTTCGCCAACATCGCCCACGGCCTCATCACCGGCCTGCTCTTCTTCCTGGTCGGCGCACTGAAGGACCGCACCGGCACCACCGACCTCGACACCCTCGCCGAGGAGACCGGGGCCGCTCTCTACGGCAAGGCACCGCGCCTCGGCGGCCTGCTCGCCTTCGCCGCCGTCGCCTCGCTCGGTCTGCCGGGCCTGGCCGGATTCTGGGGCGAGATGCTGGCCCTGTTCGGCGCCTTCCAGCCCGCCGCCGGCCTCAGCCGCCCGGCCTTCCTCACCTTCATGGCGATCGGCGCGTTCGGCACGCTGCTGACGGCCGCGTACCTGCTGATCGTGGTCCGCCGCGTCTGCATGGGCGCCCTGCCCCAGGACGCCCCGACGCTCCCCGACGTCCGTTCCTACGAGTTCGCGGCATGGACCCCACTCGTGGCCCTCACCGTCGTCGCGGGCCTGTGGCCCAAAGCCCTCCTCGGCCTGAGCGACCCGGCCGTACAGCAGCTCCTCGCAGGAGGCACCCGATGAGCTCCCCGGCCCAGACCCTGGCGGCGTCGCTGGTCCAGTCCGTCGACTGGCTCGCGATCGCCCCGCCCACCATCGCGGCGATCGTCGCACTCGGCGTCCTGGTGGCCGACCTGTTCGTCGCCGAACAGCGCAAGGCCCTGCTCGGCTGGGCATCCGTGACGGGGCTGGCCGCTGCCACGCTGATGCTGCTGCCCCTCCTGGACGGCGACCGCAGCACCTTCTGCCTGACCGGCGACGCCACCGTGTGCAGCTACACCGCCGACCGCTTCACACTGGTCATCCAGTTGCTGGTCCTCGGTGGCGCCCTCCTCGCCGCCCTCCTGTCGGTCACAGCCCTGAAGGACGCCCGCAAGAACCTCCCCGAAGGCGAGTACTGGTTCCTCCTGCTGTCCTCAGCGGCCGGCGCCGCCCTCCTGCCCGCCTCCCGCGACCTCGCAACCCTGATCGTCGCCCTTGAGGTCGCCTCCCTGCCCGCGTTCGCACTGGTCGGCCTCAAGTACGGCGACCGGAAGTCCTCCGAGGCGGCCCTGAAATTCTTCCTGTCCTCGGTCACCGCGACCGCGGTCAGCCTGATGGGCATCAGCTTCGTCTACGCCACCACCGGCACCCTCTACCTCACCCAGGTCGCCGACCGCATCGCACACGTCGACGGGCAGTTCCACACCCTCGCCCAGACCGGCGTCGTCCTCACCCTCGTCGGCTTCGCCTTCAAGACGGCCGCCGTGCCGTTCCACTTCTGGGTGCCCGACACCTACGTGGGGGCACCCCTGCCGATCGCGGCCTACCTGTCGGTCATCGGCAAGGCGGTCGGCTTCAGCGGTCTCATCCTCGTCACGGTCGTGGCCCTCCCGTCGTACGCCGACGTATGGGGCCCGGCCCTGGCGGCCCTGGCCGCGCTCACCATGACCGTGGGCAACGCCGGAGCGCTGCGCCAGCAGGCCACGCGCGCGTACAGCGCGGTACGCCTGCTCGCCTGGTCCTCCGTCGGCCAGGCCGGCTACCTCCTGGTGCCGATCGCCGCCGCCGCGTACTCCGGGGACGCCGAGAAGTCGATCGGCTCCACCGTCGCCTACGCCCTGATGTACGGCGCCGTGAACCTCGGCGCCTTCGCGGTGGCCGCGCTCGTAGGCCGCACGAAGGTCCTCAACCGAATCGCCGACTACCGCGGCCTGTACGCCTCCAGCCCGCTGTCCGCGCTGCTCCTGGCGTTCTTCCTGCTCTGCCTCGCAGGACTGCCGCCGGGCATCATCGGGCTTTTCGCCAAGGTCACCGTCTTCTCGGCGGCCGTCGACGCCGGCCTCGGCTGGCTGGCCGTGGTCATGGCCGTCAACGTCGTCATCGCGCTGTACTACTACCTCCAGTGGACGGCCCTGCTGTTCCGCGCCCCCGAGGGCGAACCCGAGAAGCATCGTGTCCCCGGACCGGTCACCGCCGCGATCGCCCTGACCGGCGCCCTCGGCATCGCCCTGTCCGGCGCACCCCAGCTGGTCCTGCGCTTCACCGACACCGGGCTCTTCTGAACCTCGTTCCCTGTACAGCGGCCCCACCGGCAAGACGGCCGCTTACACCGCGCGCGTGCGGGGCACTCGCCCCCACGCGCGCGTGCCGCTTGCCGGCACCGTCACCCGGACGGTCCACAGTCGCTGCCGCACGCACCAGGGAACTTGCGCCTCACGCCTGGCGTTGACCAGTACGGGAGGGTCCACTGGACGTGAGAACGCGGCACCAGTGGCACCGCAGATTCAGCAAGCGAGGGTCCCCCTGCCGCACGACTTGGAGGGCGTACCGTGCACCGCCGGCACAACGGGCTCAGGACAGCGATACTCCTGGGAGGACTGTCCGCACTCATCATCGTCATCGGCAGCTTCTTCGGCCGCATGGGGCTCGTCATCGCCGTCCTGGTAGCGCTGGCCACCAACGCGTACGCGTACTGGAACAGCGACAAACTGGCCCTGCGTGCGATGCGCGCCCGCCCGGTGAGCGAGTTCGAGGCTCCGGCGCTCTACCGGATGGTCCGTGAGCTCTCCACTCAGGCCCGCCAGCCCATGCCGCGCCTGTACATCTCCCCGACGGAGGCACCCAACGCCTTCGCCACGGGCCGCAATCCACGCAACGCCGCGGTGTGCTGCACCGACGGCATCCTGCGTCTGCTGGACGAGCGCGAGCTGCGCGGCGTCATCGGCCACGAGCTCAGCCACGTCTACAACCGCGACATCCTCATCTCGTCGGTCGCCGGCGCCCTCGCCTCCGTCATCATGTTCCTGGTCAACTTCGCCTGGCTGATCCCCGTCGGACGCTCGGACGACGACGACGGCCCCGGCCTGCTCGGCATGCTGCTGATCATGCTCCTCGGCCCCCTCGCCGCCTCGCTCATCCAACTGGCCATCAGCCGTTCACGGGAATACCAGGCGGACGCCTCCGGCGCTCAACTCACCGGCGACCCGCTCGCCCTGGCCAGCGCCCTGCGCAAGCTCGAACTCGGCACGAAGCAACTCCCGCTGCCGCCCGAGCCGCGCATCGAGACCGCCAGTCACATGATGATCGCGAACCCGTTCCGGCCCGGTCAGGGCCTCTCGAAGATGTTCTCCACGCACCCGCCGATGGCGGAACGCATCGCCCGGCTCGAGAAGATGGCAGGTGGGAACCAGTGAGGACCATACTCAACGTCATATGGCTCGTCCTGAGCGGCTTCTGGTTGTTCCTCGCCTACATGCTCGCGGGCCTGCTGCTCTGCATCACCGTCATCGGCATCCCGTTCGGCATCGCGGCCTTCCGCATCGGCGTCTACGCCCTGTGGCCCTTCGGGTACACGACGGTCGAGCGCCGTGACGCGGGCGCCCCGTCCTGCGTGGGCAACGTGCTGTGGCTGGTGCTCGCGGGCTGGTGGCTCGCCCTGGGCCACATCGCCACCGGTATCGCCCTGTGCGTCACGATCATCGGTATCCCGCTGGGCGTCGCCAACTTCAAACTCATCCCGGTCTCCTTGCTCCCGCTCGGCCGCGACATCGTGCGGACGAACGAGCCGTTCGCGGTGCGCTGACGCCGGAGGCGCCGGCCCTCCGTTGTCCACAGGCCCGGGGTTGTCCACAGGCCCGCCCGACCGTCAGCGGCGGCCTGCATGATGAATTCATGACCCCGATCGAGCAGTTGCCGACCCGAGTGACGACCGACGGTCGTGGAGGCCGGTCCTACCGTTCCCCCGCCCCGGTCCCTGCCTGCCTCCGTCGCCGCAGCGCGTACACAACCACTCCCACGACCAGCACCCCCGCGCCCACGACCGCCGACACCCCCGGCAGCGAGAACGCCAGCACCACACACCCGGCCAGTCCCACCGCCGGCACCACCCTTGCCGAAGGCGCCGAAGACAGGGTCCAGGCCGACGCGTTGGCCACGGCGTAGTACGCCAGCACACCGAAGGAGGAGAACCCGATCGCGCCCCGGACGTCCACCGTGGCGGCCAGGACCGCGACCACCGCACCCACGGCCAGCTCCGCCCGGTGCGGCACCTGGAACCGCGGATGCACGGAGGCAAGCGCCCTCGGCAGGTACCGGTCCCGTGCCATCGCAAGCGTCGTCCGCGACACCCCCAGGATCAGTGCCAGCAGCGAACCCAGTGAGGCCACGGCGGCACCGACCCGCACCACCGGCACGAGCCCGGGCGCCCCGGCCGCCCGTACCGCATCGGCCAGTGGCGCCGTCGTGGCCCCGAGACCACCCGGCCCCAGTACCGAAAGGACAGCCACCGCGACACACAGGTAGACCACCAGGGCGATGCCCAGCGCCAGCGGGATCGCGCGCGGAATAGTGCGCGCAGGATCCCGCACCTCCTCGCCGAGGGTCGCGATCCGGGCGTACCCCGCGAAGGCGAAGAACAGCAGACCGGCCGCCTGCAGCACGCCGTCCGCCCCACCCGAGGCCCCGATGTCCAGCCGCCCTGCCTCGGCCTCACCGGATGCCAGACACACGACCACCACACAGGAAAGGACCGACACCACGAGAGCCACGATCACCCGCGTGAGCCAGGCGGATTTCTGGACGCCGCCGTAGTTCACCGCGGTCAGCGCCACCACGGCCGCGACGGCCACCGCGTGCGCCTGTTCCGGCCAGACGTACGTGCCCACCGTGAGGGCCATCGCCGCACAGGAGGCCGTCTTCCCGACGACGAAGGACCAGCCCGCCAGATACCCCCAGAACTCCCCGAGCCGCTCCCGCCCGTACACATACGTACCGCCCGAGGCCGGATACAGGGCGGCGAGGCGAGCCGACGACATGGCGTTGCAGTACGCGACCACAGCGGCGACGGCCAGCCCGAGGAGCAGCCCGGAGCCGGCGGCGTGCGCGGCCGGCGCGAGCGCGGCGAAGATCCCCGCTCCCACCATCGAGCCGAGTCCGATGACGACGGCATCGCCCACGCCGAGGGTGCGGCGCAGTTCAGGGCCCGTGGCTGTCATGCGTCGCACCCTACTGATCAGTGCAACCGACGGGCGTGGCCGGAGCGTCCTCCCCACCAAGACGGCGTGAACGTGCGGGGCGAGGAGGCCGCGCGCGGGACGCCCGACGTACGACGCACAGGCCCCTGCCTGCCGAAAGCAGGATCACACGGCCGGGACCGTGCGGGCACAGCGTGAAAGGGCAGGTTCACGGCATGACCATCATCAGCTGGATCATCCTGGGACTGTTGGCCGGCGCCATCGCGAAGTTCCTGCTGCCGGGGCGCGACCCGGGCGGTCTCATCGGCACGACCCTGATCGGCATCGCGGGCGCGTTCATCGGTGGCTGGATCTCGGCCCGCTGGATGGACCACCCGATCACCAAGGACTTCTACGACGGTGCGACCTGGGCCGCGGCGATCGGCGGATCGCTCGTCCTCCTGATCGCCTACCGCCTCCTGTTCGGCAACTCGCGCGACTGACGGACCCGCCGAGGTGCCGCCGACGCGAGCCGGCAGACGAGAAGGGTGGGCACCGGCGGTGCCCACCCTTCTGATGCCCGTGCGAACGCGGGGCCGGAGGACCCGACCTACCGGTAGTTCACGAACTGCAGGGCGAAGTCGAAGTCCTTGCCCTTCAACAGGGCGATGACGGCCTGCAGATCGTCACGGTTCTTGGAGCTGACCCGCAGCTCCTCGCCCTGCACCTGCGCCTTCACGCCCTTGGGGCCCTCGTCGCGGATGGTCTTCGCGACCTTCTTCGCGTTCTCCTGGGAGATGCCCTCCTTGATCGACGAGAAGATCTTGTACTCCTTGCCGGAGAGCTGGGGCTCGCCCGCCTCCAGAGCCTTCAGCGAGATGCCCCGCTTGATCAGCTTGGACTGGAAGACGTCGAGGATGGCCTTCACCCGGTCCTCGGAGTTCGCCTCCATGAGGATCTGCTCACCGGACCACGAGATCGAGGCACCCACGCCCTTGAAGTCGTAGCGCTGCGAGATCTCCTTGGCGGCCTGGTTGAGTGCGTTGTCGACCTCCTGCCGCTCGACCTTCGAGACGATGTCGAAACTGGAGTCGGCCATGTCCTGTGGCTCCTTGTATCGGGGTGCGTATCGTGCGTACCGGCGTGTGGGGGCGGCCGCAGGGCCCGTTCAGGTCCCGGGCCGCATCCGGACAAGCCTAGCCACCCCAGGCCTTCCGAGCGCAGATCAATCGGGTGGCGAAGCACCCCTCGGCATCAGGTATTGTTTACGTCGTTGCCACGGAGCGCCGCGGAAGAGCGGCTCGAAGGGCAGCAACCCCGGCGGTGTGCCCGAGCGGCCAAAGGGAGCAGACTGTAAATCTGCCGGCTTCGCCTTCCCAGGTTCGAATCCTGGCGCCGCCACACTGGGGAGAACCCCCTCTGATCAGGTTATTAGGCCTGGTCAGAGGGGGTTTTTCGTTGCTCCTCGGCGTTCGATCCACAGTGAGCGGGGGGTGGACGTGTCTCACCTCGTACCGCCCGTATCCCACCCGCGCAGACCCCGTTGATCAGTGCGTGTCCCCCCAGGCGTCCCCCAGGAGTGAGCATGATCACTCCGGCTCGTTCCACTCCCGCGGGGCCGCATCGCGTGGACCCCGGAGCCCGGTAGTGCCGCCCGCCCTGGCTCCGCCGCCCTGGCTCCGCGTCGCCGGAACCCGCTGGAAGATCAAGGACACCTTCCAGGCCGGCAAGGGCCTCGCCGGCCTGGATGAGCACCAGGCCCGCCGCCACGCCGCCTGGCTGCGCCGGGTGACCCTCGCGATGACTGAGCTCAGAAGCAACGGACCGAAGGCAGGGCGCCCCGAGGGCCCCTCATGCCGCCGTCAGCGCCGCCAGGGCGCGGTCCATCGCGGCGTTGAACTCTTCCGGCGCCAGCGGCAGCCGGGACTTGACGTCCCGACTCCACGGGTCGGCGAGGACCTCGGCGGAGTTCGCCTCGACACCGTCGAGCGCCGCGTCGGCCAGGTCCGACGGCGCGATCTTGGCCACGGGCCAGCCCGCGGCCATGTCGGTGTCGGCCAGGCCGAGGTGCACCGCTGTCACGAGTGTGCCCTGCTCGGCGAGTTCCAGGCGGACTCCGTTGGTCATGGCCCAGGCGGCGGCCTTGGTCAGGTGGTAGGCATTGGCGCCCTTGCCCCCGAACCACGACATGGCGGAGAGGACGTTGACGATCGCGCCCCCGCTAAAACCTGACGCCAACGTCAGAGGCAAGTGCTGATCATCAGGGCCGGGGGAGAGGAATCGCCATGACCGTCACGGAGGCCGTGGGCGAGCGGCTGATCCGTATCGGCGAGGTGGCGCGGGGTGCCGGCGTCTCGGTACGCGCCGTGCGCTACTACGAGGAGCAGGGGCTGCTCATCGCCGAGCGCAGCCCATCCGGCCAGCGCCTCTACCGGCAGGATGCCGTCACCCTGGTCCGCTTCTTCCAGCAGATGTTCGCCGCCGGCCTGACCAGCCGAAGGATCACGGAACTCCTTCCGTGCTGGGACTTTGGGCACACCGACGCGGAGCAACGAGCCATGCTGCGCGCCGAGCGGGACCGCATCCAGGCCAAGGTCGACGACTTGCAGGCTGCCCTGGACCGCCTCGACGAGGTCATCGCGATCACGGACACGCACCCGTAGGCGCGGTCGGTCGGACGTCGCACCAGCGATGGAGAGCGAACAGAGCCAACGGATGGACCGCGAAGGGGACCAGGCCGGAGAGCATGAACGCGTCAGGTAGGCTGCCGCCTTTCGTAACGGCACCCTTCTGAAGAGGTGTAATGAGAACAGGCAGACGAACCGTCGCGGTGGCCACGCTCGTGGGGGCGCTGGGAATCTCGGTGCTGAACGCACCGGCGGCTCAGGCGGCGGACACCGGCATCACCGTGTCGGACATCGTCATCAACAACGGCAAGCCGATCGTCGTCGGCACGTCGAAGGTGGTGGAGCCGCCCATCAGCTTCACCATCGCACTGCCCGCCGGGTACAGCACCGCAGACCCCTCCCGCTACGACGCGTACCCCTTCCTCTACCGCGGCAGCATCAAGACGGCGGCCGACTCGGGAGAGAACTTCATCCAGCCGGGCGGCTACACCTGCTACGAGATCGACTCCAAGCACGCGCGCTGCGAGGGCGAGCTCTACATCGACCCGCACCCGAGCCAGGAACACGTCGACTCCAACAGCGACGCCACGACCTGGAAGGTCGGCGTCTCGCTGAAGTTGTGGAAGGCCGACGGCGGCCTCAAGACCGGGGAACTGGAGACGCGGTCCGCGACCGCCCAACTGAAGCGCGCGGCCAAGGCCACCACCAACGCCTCCCCGGAGCCGGTCACCAAGGGCAAGACCATCACCGTCACGGGCAAGCTGACCCGGGCGAACTGGAGCACGAAGAAGTACGACGCCTACAGCGGCCGTACGGTCAGCCTCCAGTTCCGCGCCAAGGGCGCCGACAGCTACAAGACGCTCAAGAAGGCCACCACCAGCAGCACCGGGGGACTGAAGACCACCGTCACCGCCTCCGCCGACGGGTCCTTCCGCTGGGTGTACTACGGCAACTCCACGACCGGCGTGGCCACCAGCGCGGCCGACTACGTCGACGTGCGCTGACGCTCTCGGCAACCGGGTCGGGATTTCGGGTTCACCCTTTTCCGGCCCGGTTCAAGCAACGATTTCCCGAATCAACATTCCTGACATCAACGGCCCTGCGCAGCGGCCTGAATGAAGGCCTGTGACCTGCCGTTGTGTAGAAGGAAGAGAGAGGCGCCGCCGCACATGAGAAAGGCAAGGAGTCATCTGCTCCCTGCCACTCTCAACGTATAGCGCATGGGGGGCCTT
Organism: Streptomyces tibetensis; assembly: GCF_040647715.1. Taxonomy (GTDB): domain Bacteria; phylum Actinomycetota; class Actinomycetes; order Streptomycetales; family Streptomycetaceae; genus Streptomyces; species Streptomyces tibetensis_A. Next base: position 218,884 of record NZ_JBEZCR010000002.1, read on the forward strand.
GCGGCAAGGCCCCTGTGGTGCCGCACAATTTTCGGCCTGAAGTCAGAAACGGGCGAAAATTGGGGTCTGCCTTGATCGATGTGCTGATCGCCGGCGGCGGTCCGACCGGAATGATGCTGGCCGGGGAACTGCGGCTGCACGGCGTGCGGGTGCTCGTGCTGGAGAAGGAGGCAGAGCCGGCCCCGTACGTTCGCGCGCTCGGCCTGCATGTGCGCAGCATCGAGGTGCTCGACCAACGCGGGCTGTTGGAGCGCTTCCTCGCCGAGGGCAGCAAGCATCCGCTCGGCGGCTTCTTCGCCGGTATCGCCAAGCCGGCACCAGACCGGCTGGACACCGTGCACGGGTACGTCCTCGGCATCCCGCAGCCCGTCACCGACCGCCTGCTGGCGGAGCGCGCGGCCGAGCTCGGCGCCGAGGTCCGGCGCGGCTGCGAACTGGTCGGGCTCAGCCAGGACGACGAGGGTGTCACCGCCGAACTGGCCGATGGCACACGGCTGCGCTCCCACTACCTCGTCGGGTGCGACGGCGGTCGCAGCACCGTGCGCAAGCTGCTCGGCGTCGGGTTTCCCGGCGAGCCTTCCAGGGTCGAGACGCTGATGGGCGAGATGGAGGTGGCAGCGTCGCCGGACGAACTGGCCACCGTGATGGCCGAAGTCCGCAAGACCCACTTCCGGTTCGGCGCCATGCCGATCAGAGGCAAGGTCCACCGCGTCATCGTGCCCGCCGAGGGCGTGGCCGAGGACCGCACGGTCCCGCCGACCTTCGAGGAGTTCAGGCAGCAGCTGCACAAGTTCGCCGGCACCGACCTCGGTGTGCACTCCCCGCGCTGGCTCTCCCGCTTCGGCGACGCCACTCGGCAGGCCGAGCGCTACCGCACGGGCCGGGTCCTGCTGGCCGGGGACGCGGCACACGTTCACCCGCCGACCGGTGGGCAGGGGCTCAACCTCGGCCTCCAGGACGCCTTCAACCTCGGCTGGAAGCTGGCCGCCGAACTGCGCGGCTGGGCACCGGAAGGGCTGCTGGACAGCTACCACACCGAACGCCATCCGGTGGCCGCCGCAGTGCTGGACAACACCCGCGCGCAGATGCACTTGCTGGCGCCCGAGCCGGGTCCGCAGGCCGTGCGCCGGCTCCTGGCGGAGCTGATGGACTTCGAGGAGGTGAACCGGCTCCTGATCGAGAAGGTCACCGCGATCGCCGTCCGCTACGACTGCGGCGAGGGCCACGAACTGCTCGGCCGGAGGCTGCGGGACGTGAGGTTGCAGCGGGGCCGCCTCTACGAGCGGATGCGGGACGGCCGCGGACTGCTGCTCGACCAGACCGGCGGCAGGCTGTCGGTGGCGGGCTGGTCGGACCGGGTCGGACACGTCGTCGACGTCAGCGAGGAACTCGACGTGCCCGCGGTGCTGCTGCGACCGGACGGACACGTGGCATGGGTCGGCGACGACCAGCAGGACCTGCTCGACCGGCTGCCCAGGTGGTTCGGACCGGCAACCGGCTGAAGTGGCTTCGTGCGGCCGGTGGGGTGGGACGTGCCGGCGGGCCGGGCGCCCCATCCCCCACCAGCGGGCCCCGGCACGCCCCAACACGCCCCGGCCGAGCCGGCCACCAGCATCACGAGACTGATCAGCAGCATCCGGCCCGACAGGCCCGACCCGGCCCGGAGCAGCCGTCCCTGGACGGCTACACGGTCCCGGACTTCCCCGGCCAACTGCCCCTGTTCTAGGACCCGAAGAGCCGCCGACCGCGCATGTCAGTTCCCGGCCACCGACTTGACCGCCACGGACACCGGCACCGGCCCGCTGATCAGCTCCAGCGTGAGCCCGGCCGTCGCCGAGGTGTCCACCAGCTCCGCCAGCACGGCGGCCACGTCGTCGCGCGGGATCGGACCGCGGCCCGTGCGCGCCTCCAGCCGTACGAGGCCGGTGCCGGCGTCGTCGGTGAGCTGGCCGGGGCGCAGGATCGTCCAGTCCAGGGCGTCCTGGCCGCGCACGTACGCGTCCGCCTCGCCCTTGGCCCGCAGATACACGTCGAAGATCTCGTCACCCTGGTGACCCGGGTCGGCGCCCATGGACGACACGACCACGAAGCGCCGCACGCCCGCCCTCACCGCCGCGTCCGCGAAGAGGACCGCCGCGGCCTTGTCCACCGTGTCCTTGCGGGCCGCCCCGCTGCCGGGCCCCGCGCCCGCCGCGAAGACCGCGGCGTCGGCGCCCCTGAGTCGCTCCGCGACCTCGTCGACGGACGCCGACTCCAGGTCGAGCACGACCGGTTCGGCACCGACCTCCCGCAGCTCGTCGGCCTGTTCGGCTTTCCGGATGATCCCCGCTACTTCGTCCCCGCGCGCGGCGAGCAGCCGCTCCAGCCGCAACGCGATCTGACCATGACCACCAGCGATGACAATGCGCATGCCTTCGACCGTACGCCTCGACAGCACCCTCCGCCGCACGACTTGAGCCGCGCCCCGCCGAGACCTACGGCACTTCGTCCCACCCCGGGCCGGGGCCGCCCGCTCGCGCCCCAGCCCTACGACACCTCGCCCCGCCCCTGCCGCGGCAAGCCCAGCTCGACCGAGGCCGCCGAACTGCAGTACTCGCGCACCGCGCTGGTCCGCGCCACCACGCGCCCCTGGTGCACGACGATCCGGCTGTACGCCAGGGACAGCACCCCCGCGAGCCGTTCCCCGCGCACCGCGAGCAGCTCGGCCGGGAAACCCGCCTCCACCCGCACCTCCGGCAGCCCCAGCACCGCCCGCGCCGAGGAGCTCACCGCGTCGTACGCCTCCTCGGGCGGCAATCCGTAGCGCGAGGCCAGCAGGAAGGCCGCCTCCAGGGGGTCGCCGCGCCCCACCGGGTTGGACACGTCCCGCAGCGCCCCGCTCCCGGCGGCCACCCGTACCCCGGCCGCGCGCAGCAGCCGTACCGGAGCCGCCCCGCGCCGGTCGACACCGCCGCAACCGCCCTGCGGCAGGCACGCCACGGCCACTCCGGCCGCCGCGAGCTGGTCGGCCGTCCGCGAGGCCACCTCGGAGGGCAGCCGGCCGAGGTCGCCGCACGGGCTGAGGGTCACCCCGGGGCGCAGCCCGCCCGCCATCGCGGCGAGCCGGGCCAGCCGGGCCGGGTCCCCGGCGTCCGTGTGCAGGTCGACGGGACAGCCGTGTTCGGAGGCCATCTCCAGGACGGCCTCCACGTAGCCCGCCGGATCAGGGTCGAGGTCCGGTCGGCCGCCCACCACCGAGGCGCCCATCTTCACCGCGTCCCGCAGCATCGCCAGCCCGTCCGCGCCGGCCACCCCGGTCAGCACCCGGGGCATCGCCACCGTCGTCAGCTCCGCGAGCCCCCGCAGTGCCCGCCGCGCCTGCAGGACGGCCGTCAGCGCGCCGAGGCCCTGGACGTCCCCCACGCGTACGTGCGCCCGCAGCGCCGTCGCCCCGTGCCCGAGCTGGAGCAGCGCGGCCTCCGTCGCCCGGCGCTGCACGTCCTGCGGCTCGTACGAGACCGGTCCTGCGGTGTCGGCGGACAGGGCCGTGTCGGCGTGGGCGTGCGGCTCGGCCGGGGCCGGCAGCAGCAGATAGCCGGTGAGGTCCACACGCGCCCCGCACGCGCGCGTGCCACCCGTTCCCAGGCTGCCGGCCGTGCCGACCGCCTCGATGCGCCCGCCGCACAGCCGCACGTCCACGGTCCGACCGTCGGTGAGCCGCGCCCCGCACAGCAACAGCGACGACGGGTCGGCCGGACCCGGCGAGGACGACGGGGGCGGTGGTGGCTGCGGCCGGCTGTCGGGCATCGCACTCCAGGGGCTCGGGTCGCGCACGGGAGGACGCGTGATCACGCAGAGTGAGACGAGCCTAGGGCGGCCTCAGGCCCCTGGCGGGGAGGAGCGCAATAGTCGTACCGGCGTGGTCTGCCGGTGGTCCGCCCGCGTGCCCAGTGGCCCGTCCATGGTCCGCTCATGGTTCGCTGCGAGGTCCGCTCATGGGGCGGGAGGCGTCCACGTGGCTGCCGGGAGGACGGTCCGAGCGCCGGGGACGGGTGCCTCGAAACGGATTTGGGCGAACGGCGGCCGAGCGTGTAATGTCTTCATCGCTCGCCCCAATAGCTCAGTCGGCAGAGCGTCTCCATGGTAAGGAGAAGGTCAACGGTTCGATTCCGTTTTGGGGCTCTGGTGTGACTGGCTCCCGTCGCAAGACGGGGTCCGGACCACATCAAAGCGGTGTAGCTCAGTCGGTAGAGCAAGCGGCTCATAATCGCTGTGTCACCGGTTCAAGTCCGGTCACCGCTACTGACAGTAGCCGATTGCGGGGTCGGTCCTTCGATCGGCTACTCTTTCTTGCGTTGAATCAGTCCATCCGTTCGTCTTAGGAGCACTCACGTGGCTGCCACCGACGTCCGCCCGAAGATCACGCTGGCCTGCGTGGAGTGCAAGGAGCGGAACTACATCACCAAGAAGAACCGGCGTAACAACCCGGACCGTCTTGAGATGAAGAAGCACTGCCCGCGTTGCAACGCGCACACCGCGCACCGCGAAACGCGATAAATCAGGCTCGTACGCGAGGCCGTTCCCGAGTGATCGGGGACGGCCTCGCGTCGTTGAGGTACCCGTACCGGACAGTAGAGCTACCAGGAGGTACCGAGCCATGGCGCTCGACCAGTCCTTCGTGGGACGGACGTACCCGCCCACCGCGCCCTACGAGGTGGGCCGGGAGAAGATCCGTGAGTTCGCCGAGGCGGTCGGGGACGACAACCCGGCGTACACGGACGCGGAGGCCGCCAAGGCACTCGGTCACCCGGACGTGATCGCCCCGCCGACCTTCGTCTTCGCGATCACCTTCAAGGCCGCCGGCCAGGTCGTCCAGGACCCCCAGCTCGGCCTGGACTACAGCCGCGTCGTGCACGGCGACCAGAAGTTCGCCTACCGCCGCCCGGTCCGCGCCGGCGACCGGCTCACGGTCACCTCCACCATCGAGGCGATCAAGTCCCTCGCGGGCAACGACATCGTGGACATCCGCGGTGAGGTGCACGACGAGGCCGGCGAGCACGTGGTGACCGCCTGGACCAAGCTCGTGGCCCGCGCGGCCGAGGAGGCGTGAGCGACACCATGACCGCGAAGATCTCCTACTCCGACGTCGAGGTCGGCACCGAGCTGCCGCCGCAGACCTTCCCCGTGACCCGCGCCACCCTCGTCCGGTACGCGGGCGCCTCCGGTGACTTCAACCCGATCCACTGGAACGAGAAGTTCGCCAAGGAGGTCGGCCTGCCGGACGTCATCGCGCACGGCATGTTCACCATGGCCGAAGCGATCCGGGTGGTCACCGACTGGACCGGCGACCCGGGCGCGGTCGTCGAGTACGGCGTCCGCTTCACCAAGCCGGTCGTCGTCCCGAACGACGACCAGGGCGCCGTGATCGAGGTGGCCGGCAAGGTCGCCGCCAAGCTCGACGACAACACGGTCCGCGTGGACCTGACGGCGACCAGCGCCGGGCAGAAGGTGCTGGGCATGTCCAGGGCGGTCGTACGACTGGCCTGAGTCTGGCCGCGACACGACGTAAGGGGCGCTCACCGGGGTGGGACGCCCCTTGCGCATGACCTGGCGGACCACCGCTTGACATGGTTAGTGATTGAGCACTAACTTCAGTGCATGGCCAGGATGAGTGCGGAAGAGCGGCGCGAGAGCGTCATCCAGGCGGCGACGACCGAGTTCGCCCGCGGCGGTTACCACGGCACCTCGACCGAGGCGATCGCCCGCCGGGTCGGCGTCTCGCAGCCCTATCTCTTCCGGCTCTTCCCCGGCAAGAAGGCGATCTTCCTGGCGACGGCCGAGCGGTGTGTCGAGGACACCATCCGGATGTTCGCGGAGGCGGCGCAGGGCCGGGAAGGTGAAGAGGCGCGCCATGCCATGGGTGCGGCATACATCGAGGCCATCTCCGAGCAGCCCGAGCGGCTGATGATGCAGATGCAGATGTACCTCGCCGTGGCGGCCGCCGAGGCGGAGGGGGACCACGAGTTCGGTGAGGCCGTGCGCGCCGGCTGGATGCGGTTGTGGGACACCATCCACCTGCCGCTGGGCGCCGACGCCCACGACACGACGACCTTCCTGGCGCAGGGCATGCTCATCAACTGCCTGGTGGCCATGGGCTTCCCGGCCGGCCACCGGGCCTGGGCGGGGCTGGGCCCGTCGGAGTCGAGCGACTGACGCGACAGGCGAGGAGGCGGGGCCTTTTCATGACCGCGAAAGTTAGTAATCAATAACTAATCGATCACGGCACACACTCCATGGGGGAGCGATGTCACAGCAGACCGCACGTCGCGGGGGAGCCGCCTGGGCCCTCGTCATCACCAGCGTCGCCGGCTTCATGGCGGCTCTCGACAACCTCGTCGTCACCACCGCCCTGCCCTCCATCCGTGAGGACCTCGGCGGCGGCCTGCACGACCTGGAATGGACCGTGAGCGCCTACACGCTCACCTTCGCCGTCCTGCTGATGTTCGGCGCGGCCCTGGGCGACCGCTTCGGCCGCCGACGCCTCTTCATCGCGGGCCTCGCCGTCTTCACCGGCGCCTCCGCCGCGGCGGCCATGGCACCCGGCATCGACTCCCTCATCGCCGCCCGGGCGGTCCAGGGCGCGGGCGCCGCGGTGATGATGCCGCTGACGCTCACCCTGCTGACCGCGGCCGTGCCCGCCGCCAAGCGCGGGATGGCGTACGGCATATGGGGCGCCGTCAACGGACTCGCCGTCGCCTCCGGGCCGCTGGTCGGCGGCAGCCTCACCGAACACATCTCCTGGCAGTGGATCTTCTGGCTGAACGTCCCGCTCGGCCTGGCCCTGCTGCCGCTCGCCCGTCTCCGCCTCGCCGAGTCCCACGGCACCGGGGCCCCGCTCGACGTCCCCGGCACCCTCCTCGCCAGCGGTGGCCTCTTCGGCATCGTCTACGGCCTGGTCCGCGGCCCCGTCGACGGCTGGACCGGCGGCCTGGTCCTCACGGGCATCTTCGCGGGCACCGCGCTGCTGACCGGCTTCGTCCTCTACAGCACCCGGGCCAAGAACCCCATGCTCCCGATGCGACTGTTCCGCTCCCGGGCCTTCGCCGGCATCAACGCGGCCAGCCTGCTGATGTTCCTCGGCATGTTCGGCTCGATCTTCCTGCTCAGCCAGTACATGCAGGGCGTCCTCGGCTACTCGCCCACCGAGGCGGGCCTGAGGATGCTGCCCTGGACCGGCATGCCGATGCTGATCGCCCCGATCGCCGGCATCCTGGCCGACCGCATCGGCGGCCGCCCGGTCGTCGCCACGGGCCTCTTCCTGCAGGCCCTGGGACTCGGCTACATGGCGGTGGTGGCCACGACCGACGCCTCCTACGGCTCGCAGCTGCCCGCCCTGATCGTCAGCGGCATCGGCATGGCGCTGTACTTCGCCCCCGCCTCGCATCTGGTGATGTCCAGCGTGCGGCCGTCGGAGCAGGGCATCGCCTCCGGCGCCAACAACGCCCTGCGCGAGGTGGGCGGGGCGCTCGGCATCGCCGTCATGGCCTCGATCTTCGCGGCCCAGGGCGGCTACGAGACCGGCCGGACCTTCGTCGACGGCATGCGGCCCGCCCTGGTGACGGGCTCCGCGGTGGTCGCCCTCGCGGGCATCGCCGCCCTGTTGATACCGGCCCGGCGGCACGCCGGACGGCAGCCCGCCCCGGCCGAACCGGCACCGGCCCTGGAGACGGCCGCCCACTGACCCCGCCGGACACCGACAAGGAGAAGCGGAATGCCCACCCTTCCCTGGACCGTCCCGAACACCCCGCCCCGCGACACCGAGGTGCACGTCTTCGCCTCCCGCTTCGAGACCCGCACGCTGTGGGGAGCGCTGAAGTTCCTCGCCGGTACGCCCGCCGTCTGGCGGCAGGTCCGCCGCAGCCCCGGCGTCTACGGAGCGACCCTGAAGGCGAAGCCGCTGAAGCGGACCTTCTGGACCCTGTCGGCCTGGGAGTCCAAGGAGGCCCTGCACGCCTTCGCTCGCGCAGGCACCCACGGCCCGGCCTCCAAGGGTCTGGCCCCGCAGATGAAGGACTCGGCCTACACCACCTGGCAGACGAGCAGCGACGACCTCCCCCTCTCCTGGTCCGAGGCGCTCCGCCGTCTGCCCTGACCATCACCACGCGCGCGTGCGGCCCCCTTTCCTCCTGGAAGGGGGCCGCACGCACGCGTGCCCGACACCGTCGGTGCCGTCTCGTACGCTTGGCCCGTGCAGGAACTCCACGACGCCCCCCTCGCCCCGCTGACGACCTTCCGCCTGGGCGGCCCCGCGACCCGGCTGCTCACCGCCACGACGGACGACGAGGTGATCGCCGCCGTCCGCGAAGCCGACGAGACGGGCACCCCGCTGCTGCTCATCGGCGGCGGCTCGAACCTGGTCATCGGTGACAAGGGCTTCGACGGCACGGCCCTCGTCATCGCCACCCGGGGCTTCTCCCTCGACGGCACGACGCTGGAGCTGGCCGCCGGCGAGGTATGGACCGACGCCGTCGCCCGCACGGTCGAAGGTGGCCTGGCCGGCATCGAATGCCTGGCCGGCATCCCGGGCTCGGCCGGCGCGACCCCCATCCAGAACGTGGGGGCGTACGGCCAGGAGGTCTCCTCCACGATCACCGAGGTCGTCGCCTACGACCGCCGCACCGGCGACACGGTCACCCTGGCCAACGGGGACTGCGCGTTCTCCTACCGCCACAGCCGCTTCAAGTCCGACCCCGAGCGGTACGTGGTCCTGCGCGTCCGCTTCTCCTTGGAGGACGCCGGGGGCCTGTCCGCCCCCCTCCGGTACGCCGAGACGGCCCGTGCCCTCGGCGTGGAGCCGGGCGATCGCGTGCCCCTCGCGCAGGCCCGCGAGACGGTGCTCAAGCTGCGCGCCGGCAAGGGCATGGTCCTGGACCCCGAGGACCACGACACCTGGTCGGCGGGCTCCTTCTTCACCAACCCGATCCTGACGGACACGGACTTCGAGACGTTCCGCACCCGCGTCCGCGACCGGCTCGGCGACGGGGTGGAGCCCCCGGCGTACCCGGCGGGCGAGGGGCGTACCAAGACCTCCGCGGCCTGGCTGATCGACAAGGCGGGCTTCACGAAGGGGTACGGCGACGGGCCGGCCCGCATCTCCACGAAGCACACTCTGGCCCTCACCAACCGGGGCAGCGCGACCACCGAGGACCTCCTCGCCCTGGCCCGCGAGGTCGTCGCCGGAGTCCACGAGGCGTTCGGCATCACGCTGGTCAACGAGCCGGTGACCGTGGGAGTGAGCCTGTAGGTACCGGAGCGGAGGCCGGTGGGTGCGCAATCCGGCGTAGCGGGGTGCCGCTGCGCCCACCCGTGCCGCCCCAGGCGGCACGCATGCCCGCAGCTGGGGCGGGCGGCCCCACGCGCCCGCACCCGCCGTCCTAGGCAAGGGGACGTGTCGGGGGGTGTCCGCCCGCAGCGGTTGGCGCGTCAACAACAGTCAGTCGGCACGCAAGTCGATCGCGCCGTTCCGAGGACGGACACCCCCCGACGCGGCCCCGACCCCCGCCCGGCGTGAGGCGCAAGCCGCGCACCCCACCCGGCACAAGGTGAAAGCCGCGCACCCCACCCGGCACAAGGTGAAAGCCGCGCACCCCACCCGGCACAAGGTGAAAGCCGCGCACCCCACCGGGCCGCCACCGGCCGCAGGCAGCACCCGTCGGCGTCAGGCCGCCGCGCGCACGCTACGACGCCAGCCAGTCGTCCACCCCCGCCAGCAGCTTCGTCTTCACGTCCTCCGGCGCCGCCGACCCCCGTACCGACTGCCGAGCCACCTCCGCCAGCTCCGCATCCGTGAACCCGTGATACCGCCGCGCGATCTCGTACTGCGCCGCCAGCCGCGACCCGAACAGCAACGGGTCGTCCGCGCCCAGCGCAAGCGGCACCCCAGCCTCGAACAACGTCCGCAGCGGCACGTCCTCCGGCTTCTCGTACACCCCCAGCGCCACGTTCGACGCCGGGCACACCTCGCACGTCACCTGCCGGTCCGCCAGCCGCTTCATCAGCCGCGGATCCTCCGCCGCCCGCACCCCGTGCCCCACCCGGTTCGCCCCCAGGTCGTCCAGACAGTCCCGCACCGACGACGGCCCGGCCAGCTCACCCCCGTGCGGAGCCGACAGCAACCCGGCCTCACGCGCGATCCCGAAGGCCCGGTCGAAGTCCCGCGCCATCCCCCGCCGCTCGTCGTTCGACAGCCCGAACCCGACGACCCCCCGGTCGGCGTACCGGGCCGCCAGCCTCGCCAGCGTCCGCGCGTCCAGCGGGTGCTTCATCCGGTTCGCCGCGACCAGGACCCGCATCCCGAGCCCGGTCTCCCGCGACGTGGTCTCCACCGCGTCCAGGATGATCTCCAGCGCCGGGATCAGCCCACCCAGCCGCGGCGCGTACGAGGTCGGGTCGACCTGGATCTCCAGCCACCCGGACCCGTCCCGGACATCCTCTTCCGCGGCCTCCCGCACCAGCCGCTGGATGTCCTCCGGCTCCCGCAGGCACGAGCGCGCCGCGTCGTACAGCCGCTGGAAGCGGAACCAGCCCCGTTCGTCCGTCGCCCGCAGGCTCGGCGGTTCCCCGCTGGTCAGCGCCTCACTCAGCGCGTCGGGCAGCCGCACCCCGTACTTGTCGGCCAGTTCCAGCACCGTCGAGGGACGCATGGACCCGGTGAAGTGCAGGTGCAGATGGGCTTTCGGCAGCTCAGAGACATCACGTTCACGCTCCATCCAAAGATCCTGCCGTACGCCCCAGCCGTCCCGGTAGCCGTTTCCCCTTTCGTGGTCTTGCTCGCACAAACAAATGGGGCACATACCGGACCCGGTATGTGCCCCATGCCCAGCCCCCTGCCGGGGGAGCGGCCAAGCGGACGTCAGTCCCGCGCCTCCGCCAGCAGCTTCTGGATCCGGCTCACGCCCTCGACCAGGTCCTCGTCACCCAGCGCGTAGGACAGCCGCAGGTACCCGGGCGTACCGAACGCCTCACCCGGGACCACCGCGACCTCGGACTCCTCCAGGATCAGCGCGGCGAGCTCGACCGTGTCCTTGGGACGCCGACCCCGGATCTCCTTGCCGACCAGCGCCTTCACCGACGGGTACGCGTAGAACGCCCCCTCCGGCTCCGGGCACACCACGCCGTCGATCTCGTTCAGCATCCGCACGATGGTCTTGCGGCGCCGGTCGAAGGCCTCACGCATCGTCGCGACGGCGTCCAGGTCACCGGAGACGGCGGCCAGCGCGGCCGCCTGGGCGACGTTGGACACGTTGGACGTGGCGTGCGACTGCAGGTTCGTCGCGGCCTTGACGACGTCCTTCGGGCCGATGATCCACCCGACGCGCCAGCCGGTCATCGCGTACGTCTTCGCGACGCCGTTCACCACGACGCACTTGTCGCGCAGCTCGGGCAGCACCGCCGGCAGCGACACGGCGGAGGCGTCGCCGTAGACGAGGTGCTCGTAGATCTCGTCGGTCATCACCCACAGGCCGTGCTCGACGGCCCAGCGGCCGATGGCCTCGGTCTCGGTCTCGCTGTAGACCGCGCCGGTCGGGTTGGACGGAGAGACGAACAGGACGACCTTCGTCTTCTCCGTGCGGGCCGCCTCCAGCTGCTCGACGGTCACCCGGTAGCCGGTCGTCTCGTCGGCGACGACCTCCACCGGGACACCCCCGGCCAGCCGGATCGACTCCGGGTACGTCGTCCAGTAGGGCGCGGGCACGATGACCTCGTCGCCCGGGTCGAGGATCGCGGCGAAGGCCTCGTAGATGGCCTGCTTGCCACCGTTGGTGACCAGGATCTCCGAGACGTCCGGCTCGTAGCCCGAGTCACGCAGGGTCTTCGCGGCGATCGCGGCCTTCAGCTCGGGGAGGCCGCCGGCCGGCGTGTAGCGGTGGAACTTCGGGTTAGAGCAGGCCTCGATCGCGGCCTGGACGATGTAGTCCGGGGTCGGGAAGTCCGGCTCGCCGGCGCCGAAGCCGATCACCGGCCGCCCTGCGGCCTTGAGGGCCTTGGCCTTGGCGTCCACGGCGAGGGTGGCGGACTCGGAGATCGCGCCGACTCGGGCGGAGACCCGGCGCTCGGTGGGAGGGGTTGCAGCGCTCATGGGCCCCATCGTTTCAGACCGGAAACGCGCGCGGCACGGGGGTTTCACAGACTGAACAACGTCGGGCAAACCCTTGAACAACAGTGCGGATCGCCCGCCCGGCCTGGGCGATCTTCAGCGGATTCACGACAGTCCCGCCCCCGTTCCGCAGGCGATCTTCCGTCAACGAGCCCTCCCGCGGGCCCTTTCTGTTCGACGACCGGCCGCGGAGCACGTACACTCTCACCTCGTTGGCCTCTCGCAGGCCGCGCCCGTTCGGTGCACACCAAGCATCCGGACGGATGCGGTACGTTGGGGGACACACAAAGGGTCGTAGCTCAATTGGTAGAGCACTGGTCTCCAAAACCAGCGGTTGGGGGTTCAAGTCCCTCCGGCCCTGCTACACACTCCATCGCCAGGATGTGTGCGCATGTACGTACAGCAATGCACCGCCGTGCGGCTCAGACCGGGCGCGGCACGGCCACGACCCGGAATCAGGTGAGGACGAGTGACGGACGCCGTGGGCTCCATCGACATGCCTGATGCCCAGGACGAGGCGCCGGAGTCCAAGAAGGCCCGCAAGGGCGGCAAGCGCGGAAAGAAGGGCCCGCTCAAGCGGCTCGCCCTCTTCTACCGCCAGATCGTCGCAGAGCTGCGCAAGGTCGTCTGGCCGACCCGCAACCAGCTGACGACCTACACGACCGTGGTGATCGTCTTCGTGGTCATCATGATCGGCCTGGTCACCGTGATTGACTATGGGCTCAGCCACGCCGCGAAGTACGTGTTCGGCTGAGCAGTCCGCGAAGAGCGCCGAGGTACCCGGCGCTCCTTTCGCATGTTCCACCCCTATGTATCCAGGAAGAAGCAGCCACCGTGTCTGACCCGAACGTGAACGACGCCATCGAGCCGGTCGAGTCCGTCGAGGACGAGCTCGACATCGTCGAGGGCGCGGACAACGAGGACACCGAGGCCTCCTCCGAGGTCGAGGCTGCCGACGCCGTCGCGGGCGACGCCGCCGAGGCGGAGACCGAGGACGGCGAAGAGGCCGCGGAAGAACTCGAGGAAGAGCCCGAGGACGACCGCGACCCGATCGAGAAGCTCCGCGAGGAACTGCGGGTCCTGCCCGGTGAGTGGTACGTCATCCACACCTACGCCGGCTACGAGAACCGCGTGAAGACCAACCTCGAGCAGCGCGCCGTCTCGCTCAACGTCGAGGACTACATCTTCCAGGCCGAGGTGCCGCAGGAAGAGGTCGTCCAGATCAAGAACGGCGACCGCAAGACGATCAAGCAGAACAAGCTCCCGGGCTACGTCCTGGTCCGCATGGACCTGACGAACGAGTCCTGGGGCGTCGTCCGCAACACCCCCGGCGTCACCGGCTTCGTGGGCAACGCCTACGACCCGTACCCGCTGACCCTGGACGAGATCGTCAAGATGCTCGCCCCCGAGGCCGAGGAGAAGGCCGCTCGCGAGGCCGCCGAGGCCGAGGGCAAGCCGGCTCCGCAGCGCAAGGTCGAGGTCCAGGTGCTGGACTTCGAGGTCGGCGACTCGGTCACCGTCACCGACGGCCCGTTCGCCACGCTGCAGGCGACCATCAACGAGATCAACCCGGACTCCAAGAAGGTCAAGGGCCTCGTCGAGATCTTCGGCCGCGAGACGCCGGTCGAGCTCTCCTTCGACCAGATCCAGAAGAACTGACTTCCGGACACACCGCTTCCGCGCAGGTCAGGCGATCGCTCGAGCGTCCGCCTGACCTGCTCGGTTTTCAGCCGCGCATCTATACCCGTTATCGTTGTGCGGTATGCCTGCGTCCGGGTGGTCCCCGGGGGCGGGCAGGACCCGAATCGAAAGGACCCGGAGAGCTATGCCTCCCAAGAAGAAGAAGGTCACGGGGCTCATCAAGCTCCAGATCCAGGCCGGTGCCGCCAACCCGGCCCCGCCGGTCGGCCCCGCGCTGGGTCAGCACGGCGTGAACATCATGGAGTTCTGCAAGGCCTACAACGCCGCGACCGAGTCGCAGCGTGGCTGGGTGATCCCGGTGGAGATCACGGTCTACGAGGACCGCTCCTTCACCTTCATCACCAAGACGCCGCCGGCCGCGAAGATGATCCTGAAGGCCGCGGGCATCGAGAAGGGCTCCGGCGAGCCGCACAAGACCAAGGTCGCGAAGATCACGCGTGACCAGGTCCGTGAGATCGCCACGACCAAGATGCCCGACCTCAACGCCAACGACCTGGACGCCGCCGAGAAGATCATCGCCGGCACCGCCCGTTCCATGGGCGTCACGGTCGAGGGCTGAGCCCCAACCTCCATCAGCAGAAGTGGCAGGGCCTGCTCGGCCCGGACCACGACTCCTAAGAATCCACAGGAGCAGTAGTGAGCAAGCGCAGCAAGTCCCTTCGCGCTGCGGACGCCAAGGTCGACCGGGAGAAGCTCTACGCCCCGCTCGAGGCCGTTCGTCTCGCCAAGGACACCTCCACGACCAAGTTCGACGGCACCGTCGAGGTCGCCTTCCGCCTGGGTGTCGACCCGCGCAAGGCCGACCAGATGGTCCGTGGCACCGTGAACCTTCCGCACGGCACCGGCAAGACCGCCCGGGTCCTGGTCTTCGCGACCGGTGACCGTGCTGCGGCCGCGGAGGCCGCGGGCGCCGACATCGTCGGCTCCGACGAACTGATCGACGAGGTGTCGAAGGGCCGTCTGGACTTCGACGCCGTCGTCGCCACCCCGGACCTCATGGGCAAGGTCGGCCGCCTCGGCCGCGTGCTCGGTCCGCGTGGTCTGATGCCGAACCCGAAGACCGGCACCGTCACCCCCGACGTGGCCAAGGCCGTCACCGAGATCAAGGGCGGCAAGATCGAGTTCCGCGTCGACAAGCACTCGAACCTGCACTTCATCATCGGCAAGTCGTCCTTCGACGACACCAAGCTGGTGGAGAACTACGGCGCCGCGCTGGAGGAGATCCTCCGTCTGAAGCCGTCGGCCGCCAAGGGTCGCTACATCAAGAAGGCCGCCATCAGCACCACGATGGGCCCCGGCATTCCGGTCGACCCGAACCGCACCCGCAACCTCCTCGTCGAGGAGGACCCGGCTGCGGTCTGAGCCTGCAGGCTCACCCAACCGGTCACGGGCCCCGCACCTCTTACAGGTGCGGGGCCCGTTCCCTTTTCCGGTACGTACGCCGGTGGCCTGGGTTAACGTGCGGGAACCGGATGCGAACGGGGGGACGTATGCAGGGCACGACCGTGCGCCGCGTGGGCCTGGTGCTCGCGGCGACAGCGCTGACGGGGGTGGCCGCCTGCACGTCCCAGGAGTCCTCCGACGCCCCCGCCCGCGGTGACAGAGCCGCACGTGGCCGGGCCCTCGCCGCCCTGCGCGCCGCCGAGCGAGCCACCGAGCACGCCGAGTCCGCCCGGGTGAAGTCCACGACGAGCATGGGCTCGCTGATGTCCATGACCGCCGACGGCACCCTCGGCTGGAGCGACGGCATCACCGGCCGACTCACCATCGAGTACACCGGCGGGACCATCGCCGACACCATGCGCCGGCTGGGAACCACCTCGATGGAGGCCCGCTACCTGCCCGAGGCGTACTACGCGCGCATGGGCGAGAAGTTCGCCGAGCAGACCGGCGGCAGGCACTGGATCCGGTACGCGTACGAGGACCTCGAAGAGCTTGCCGGCGGCTCGGGCGCCCACCTCGGCGACCAGATGCGCAGCACCACGCCCAACCAGTCCGTGAAGCTCCTGCTGTCCTCAGGCGACGTTCGGAAGGTCGGCGAGGAGAGCGTCCGCGGCCGGTCCGCGACGCACTGGTCCGGCACGGTGACAGCGACCGACGTCGCCGACGACGGCCTGCGCAAGCAGCTCACCGGGGCCGGTGTCACCACCGAGACCGTCGACATCTGGGTCGACAAGCGGAACCTGCTGGTCAAGAAGGTCGAGAAGGCGCGGACGGCCACCGGCCTGATGACCCAGACCGCGCACTACGCCGACTACGGCGTTCCGGTCCGGGCCGAACGGCCCCCGCGGTCCGACACCGGGGACTTCGAGGACCTGATGCGCGAGCAGCCGCGCACGCCCTGAGGCCGCCGCCCCGTCTATTCCGATAGATCACTTGTGCCCTCTGGGATAGGCTCGCGGTCTTGCTGTGAAGCAAGCATGTATTCCTTGGGGGGAATCGATGAGGACATCCATACCTGCCGCCGGGGCGTGTGCCCTGCTTCTCGCCGCCGGTGCCGTCGGCTGCGGATCCGAGCAGTCGCCGGAGATGACGCCCGCTGCGGCCGTGGCCAAGGCGGCGAAGAACACGGAGGACATCACGTCCCTCCAGTACCGCCTGAAGGGCACGGTCCCGGAGTCGGGCCGCGTCCAGGGTGAGGCGTCCATGCGGCTGAAGCCCACGGTCGCCATGAGCATGAAGATGACGGCGCCCGACCAGGCCGCCGGTGAAAGCGTGGAGATCCGTCTCGTCGACAAGGCCATGTACCTCGGTGGGGGAGCCGAGATGGCCAAGGAGATGGACGGCAAGCGCTGGCTGAAGTTCGATCTGTCCGGCTCCGACGCCGCCAAGGACCTGGACAAGATGGGGTCCCCGAGCCAGGCCGAGCAGAACCCGGCGGCGGAGTCCACCTTCCTCAAGGGCGCCAAGGACGTGAAGAAGGTCGGCAGCGAGCAGGTCGACGGCGTCGAGACCACCCACTACACGGGCACGGCCACCCTCGCCGACCTACGCGCCTCGCTCAAGGACGACAAGGCCGAGACCCGCAAGCAGCGCGAGAAGAGCATCAAGCAGTACGAGAAGCTGGGCGTCGACAAGCTCACGATGGACCTGTGGGTCGACGGTGAGGACCACACCAAGCAGTTCCGTATGAAGGGCCAGGCCGACAAGGGCCCGATGGACATGACCATCACCTTCCTCGACTACAACAAGCCCGTCACCGTCACGGCCCCGCCGGCCAAGGACGTCGCGGACCTGAGCGAGATGTTCAAGGAGCTGGGGCAGGGCTGAACCGCCCCGCACCGATCCGCCGTACGGGCGGATTTGCCTCACGGTGAACCGTTCCCGTACTCTCCTACAGAAGCCAAAGACCGCTGGTCGTTACCGCGCGCTCATGCAGAGGGCGCGGTGGCCGAAGGATCCGCTGAACGGCGGACGACCCGCGCAGGTGACACTGGAGAAGCTCCCGGAGTCCGCCGCCTCGTGCGTGTGTGAAACCGGTTGAGCTACGCCCCGTGCGCTTGCGCCGGGGCGTTTCGTTTTCCCCAGTCCTCCTTCGGGTCCGCGCGGTCCGAATCACCCGGAAGGAGGCCGAGGCTCATGGCGAGGCCTGACAAGGTCGATGCCGTCGAGGAGATGCGGGACAAGTTCCGCAACTCCAACGCTGCTGTCGTTACCGCGTACACCGGTCTCACCGTCGCGCAGCTCCAGAAGCTGCGTCGTTCACTCGGTGAGAACGCTCAGTACCGTGTGGCGAAGAACACGCTGACCAAGATTGCGGCCAACGAGGCCGGGATCACGACGCTGGACGACCTCTTTGCGGGTTCGTCGGCCGTCGCCTTCGTGACCGGTGACCCGGTCGAGGCGGCGAAGGGTCTCCGTGACTTCGCCAAGGACAACCCCAACCTCGTCATCAAGGGCGGCGTCCTTGACGGCAAGGCGTTGTCCGCCGATGAGATCAAGAAGCTTGCGGACCTCGAGTCCCGCGAGGTTCTGCTCTCCAAGCTGGCCGGTGCCATGAAGGGCAAGCAGTCCCAGGCTGCCTCTGTCTTCCAGGCGCTGCCGTCGAAGCTCGTCCGCACCGTGGACGCGCTCCGTGCCAAGCAGGACGAGCAGGGCGGTGCCGAGTAACTCGGCTCGCATCCCGGCCGCCGCTGCCTGAACGCGGCGACCGTCGCGGGCCAGTAGTACGCCCGCCTCACATGTACATCCGGCACCTGCCGAATTAGTGGAAGGACCGCCAATCATGGCGAAGCTCAGCCAGGAAGACCTGCTCGCGCAGTTCGAGGAGATGACCCTCATCGAGCTCTCCGAGTTCGTGAAGGCGTTCGAGGACAAGTTCGACGTCACCGCCGCCGCTGCCGCGCCGGTCGTCGTCGCCGGTGGTGCCGCTGGTGGCGCCGCTGCCGAGGCCGCTGAGGAGCAGGACGAGTTCGACGTCATCCTCACCGGTGCCGGCGACAAGAAGATCCAGGTCATCAAGGTCGTGCGTGAGCTGACCTCCCTGGGTCTGAAGGAGGCCAAGGACCTCGTGGACGGCGCCCCGAAGCCCGTTCTCGAGAAGGTCGCCAAGGACGCCGCCGAGAAGGCGAAGGAGTCCCTCGAGGGCGCCGGCGCCTCCGTCGAGGTCAAGTAAGACCTTCGGA
Source organism: Streptomyces tibetensis (assembly GCF_040647715.1). Classification (GTDB taxonomy): domain Bacteria; phylum Actinomycetota; class Actinomycetes; order Streptomycetales; family Streptomycetaceae; genus Streptomyces; species Streptomyces tibetensis_A. The sequence goes on from NZ_JBEZCR010000002.1 coordinate 237,346, forward strand.
TCCGCCAGGATCCACGACACGTCCCGCTGGACGTGTAACGCCTAAGCGCTGAAGAGCGATCATCCATCCGGGTGGTCGCTCTTCGGCGTTCTCGGGGGCGGGCCACGGTTGCCTTGAAGCCCCGGTGACGGGGGGTATGGTGATCTTCGTCGTGTCCCCGGGCGGCCCCGGATCGGGCAGGGGGGCCTTGACGAACCGCACGCAGCGCGCAATTCTCAGGACGCGTCGTCACAGGATCCGAATCCGAGGCATGGATCGACGACGAAGAGGGCAGTATCAACGTGCGTTGAGGGCAGCGCCTTGTCGCAGGAGTGGAACAACGAGGGTGAACACGGGTTCCAGAACCCGCACTGGACATCAGTGTGCCGAGTGGCTACACTGACCCTTTGCGCTGCCTGTTAGCTGTCCCCTGCCCGTCACCAGGGGTCTGCCCTCGCCCGAGCATCGATGACAAGACATGCCTGACCTGGTCTTTAGGCCCTCACGGCACAGCTTGTCTCCATGTACGGGAGAGGGGCCGGTACGCGCGTAGTGAGTCCGAGCCCTCGGAAGGACCCCCTCTTGGCCGCCTCGCGCAACGCCTCGACCGCGAATACGAACAACGCCGCCAGCACTGCCCCGCTGCGCATCTCTTTTGCAAAGATCAAGGAGCCTCTCGAGGTTCCGAACCTGCTCGCGCTGCAGACCGAGAGCTTTGACTGGCTCCTCGGCAACACCGCCTGGCAGAGTCGGGTCGAGGAGGCTCTCGAGAACGGTCAGGACGTCCCCACCAAGTCCGGGCTCGAGGAGATCTTCGAGGAGATCTCCCCGATCGAGGACTTCAGCGGGTCGATGTCGCTGACCTTCCGCGACCACCGCTTCGAGCCGCCGAAGAACTCCATCGACGAGTGCAAGGACCGCGACTTCACGTACGCGGCCCCCCTCTTCGTCACCGCCGAGTTCACCAACAACGAGACCGGCGAGATCAAGTCCCAGACGGTCTTCATGGGCGACTTCCCGCTCATGACGAACAAGGGCACCTTCGTCATCAACGGCACCGAGCGTGTCGTGGTGTCGCAGCTCGTCCGTTCGCCCGGTGTCTACTTCGACTCCTCCATCGACAAGACGTCCGACAAGGACATCTTCTCCGCGAAGATCATCCCCTCCCGGGGTGCCTGGCTGGAGATGGAGATCGACAAGCGCGACATGGTCGGTGTGCGCATCGACCGCAAGCGCAAGCAGTCCGTCACCGTCCTGCTCAAGGCGCTCGGCTGGACCACCGAGCAGATCCTCGAGGAGTTCGGCGAGTACGAGTCGATGCGCGCCACCCTGGAGAAGGACCACACCCAGGGCCAGGACGACGCGCTGCTCGACATCTACCGCAAGCTGCGTCCGGGCGAGCCCCCCACGCGTGAGGCCGCGCAGACGCTGCTCGAGAACCTCTACTTCAACCCCAAGCGCTACGACCTGGCCAAGGTCGGCCGCTACAAGGTCAACAAGAAGCTGGGTGCGGACGCTCCGCTGGACGCGGGCATCCTGACCGTCGAGGACATCATCTCGACGATCAAGTACCTGGTGAAGCTGCACGCGGGTGAGACCGAGACGGTCGGCGACAGCGGTACGAACATCGTCGTCGAGACCGACGACATCGACCACTTCGGCAACCGCCGCCTGCGCAGCGTCGGCGAGCTCATCCAGAACCAGGTCCGTACGGGTCTGGCGCGTATGGAGCGTGTCGTCCGCGAGCGGATGACGACCCAGGACGTCGAGGCGATCACGCCGCAGACCCTGATCAACATCCGGCCGGTCGTCGCCTCCATCAAGGAGTTCTTCGGCACCAGCCAGCTGTCGCAGTTCATGGACCAGAACAACCCGCTGTCGGGTCTCACCCACAAGCGCCGTCTGTCGGCTCTTGGCCCGGGTGGTCTGTCCCGTGAGCGGGCCGGCTTCGAGGTCCGTGACGTGCACCCCTCGCACTACGGCCGCATGTGCCCGATCGAGACGCCCGAAGGCCCGAACATCGGTCTGATCGGTTCGCTCGCCTCGTACGGTCGCGTCAACGCGTTCGGTTTCGTCGAGACCCCGTACCGCAAGGTGTTCGAGGGCCAGGTCACCGACGAGGTCGACTACCTGACCGCCGACGAGGAAGACCGCTTCGTCATCGCGCAGGCCAACGCGCCGCTCACCGACGAGCTCCGCTTCGCCGAGGCCCGCGTGCTGGTCCGCCGCAAGGGCGGCGAGGTCGACTACGTCGGTGGCGAGGACGTGGACTACATGGACGTCTCGCCGCGCCAGATGGTGTCGGTCGCGACCGCCATGATCCCCTTCCTCGAGCACGACGACGCCAACCGTGCCCTCATGGGCGCGAACATGATGCGTCAGGCCGTGCCGCTGATCAAGTCCGAGGCCCCGCTCGTCGGCACCGGCATGGAGTACCGCTCCGCGGTCGACGCCGGCGACGTGGTCAAGGCCGAGAAGCCCGGTGTGGTCCAGGAGGTCTCCGCGGACTACATCACCACCGCCAACGACGACGGCACGTACATCACGTACCGCCTGGCCAAGTTCGCCCGCTCCAACCAGGGCACCTCGGTCAACCAGAAGGTCATCGTCAACGAGGGCGACCGGATCATCGAGGGCCAGGTCCTCGCCGACGGTCCGGCCACCCAGAACGGCGAGATGGCGCTGGGCAAGAACCTGCTCGTGGCGTTCATGCCGTGGGAGGGTCACAACTACGAGGACGCGATCATCCTGTCGCAGCGCCTCGTGCAGGACGACGTCCTCTCCTCGATCCACATCGAAGAGCACGAGGTCGACGCCCGGGACACCAAGCTCGGCCCCGAGGAGATCACCCGGGACATCCCGAACGTCTCCGAGGAGGTCCTCGCCGACCTCGACGAGCGCGGCATCATCCGCATCGGTGCCGAGGTCGTCGCCGGTGACATCCTCGTCGGCAAGGTCACGCCCAAGGGCGAGACCGAGCTGACGCCCGAGGAGCGCCTGCTGCGCGCCATCTTCGGTGAGAAGGCCCGTGAGGTCCGTGACACCTCGCTGAAGGTGCCGCACGGCGAGATCGGCAAGGTCATCGGCGTCCGCGTCTTCGACCGCGAGGAGGGCGACGAGCTTCCCCCCGGTGTGAACCAGCTGGTGCGCGTCTACGTCGCGCAGAAGCGCAAGATCACCGACGGTGACAAGCTCGCCGGCCGTCACGGCAACAAGGGCGTCATCTCGAAGATCCTGCCGATCGAGGACATGCCGTTCCTGGAGGACGGCACCCCGGTCGACATCATCCTCAACCCGCTCGGTGTGCCGTCCCGAATGAACCCGGGACAGGTGCTGGAGATCCACCTCGGCTGGCTCGCCAGCCGCGGCTGGGACGTCTCCGGCCTCGCGGACGACTGGGCGCAGCGCCTGCAGGCCATCGAGGCCGACCAGGTCGCGCCGGGCACGAACGTCGCCACCCCCGTCTTCGACGGTGCGCGTGAGGACGAGCTGGCCGGTCTGCTGAACCACACCATCCCGAACCGCGACGGCGAGCGCATGGTGCTCCCGACCGGTAAGGCGCCGCTGTTCGACGGCCGCTCCGGCGAGCCGTTCCCGGAGCCGATCTCGGTCGGCTACATGTACATCCTCAAGCTGCACCACCTGGTCGACGACAAGCTGCACGCCCGGTCGACCGGTCCGTACTCGATGATCACCCAGCAGCCGCTGGGTGGTAAGGCCCAGTTCGGTGGCCAGCGCTTCGGTGAGATGGAGGTGTGGGCGCTGGAGGCTTACGGCGCCGCGTACGCCCTCCAGGAGCTGCTGACCATCAAGTCCGACGACGTGACCGGCCGCGTGAAGGTCTACGAGGCCATCGTCAAGGGCGAGAACATCCCCGAGCCCGGCATCCCCGAGTCCTTCAAGGTGCTCATCAAGGAGATGCAGTCCCTGTGCCTCAACGTGGAGGTGCTGTCCTCGGACGGCATGTCCATCGAGATGCGCGACACCGACGAGGACGTCTTCCGCGCTGCGGAGGAGCTTGGCATCGACCTGTCCCGGCGTGAGCCGAGCAGCGTCGAAGAGGTCTGACGGGAGTCCGGCGGCCTTCGCTCTGAAGGCCGCCGGCCCCAGGACCCCCGTATCAGACCCCATGACTTACAACCCTGAGAGGGATTGACGCATAGTGCTCGACGTCAACTTCTTCGACGAGCTCCGGATCGGTCTGGCCACCGCTGACGACATCCGTCAGTGGAGCCACGGCGAGGTCAAGAAGCCCGAGACGATCAACTACCGCACGCTCAAGCCCGAAAAGGACGGACTCTTCTGCGAGAAGATCTTCGGTCCGACCCGGGACTGGGAGTGCTACTGCGGCAAGTACAAGCGTGTCCGCTTCAAGGGCATCATCTGTGAGCGGTGTGGCGTCGAGGTCACCCGCGCCAAGGTGCGCCGTGAGCGGATGGGCCACATCGAGCTGGCCGCCCCGGTCACGCACATCTGGTACTTCAAGGGTGTCCCGAGCCGTCTGGGCTACCTGCTCGACCTGGCTCCCAAGGACCTCGAGAAGGTCATCTACTTCGCGGCGTACATGATCACGTACGTCGACGAGGAGCGCCGCACGCGCGACCTGCCCTCGCTGGAGGCCCACGTCTCCGTCGAGCGCCAGCAGATCGAGCAGCGCCGCGACGCCGACCTGGAAGCCCGCGCCAAGAAGCTCGAGACCGACCTGGCCGAGCTGGAGGCCGAGGGCGCCAAGGCCGACGTGCGCCGCAAGGTGCGCGAGGGTGCCGAGCGCGAGATGAAGCAGCTGCGCGACCGTGCGCAGCGCGAGATCGACCGCCTCGACGAGGTGTGGAACCGCTTCAAGAACCTCAAGGTCCAGGACCTCGAGGGCGACGAGCTGCTCTACCGCGAGCTGCGTGACCGCTTCGGCACCTACTTCGACGGTTCGATGGGTGCCGCGGCGCTGCAGAAGCGCCTGGAGTCCTTCGACCTCGACGAGGAGGCCGAGAAGCTCCGCGAGATCATCCGCACCGGCAAGGGCCAGAAGAAGACCCGTGCGCTCAAGCGCCTGAAGGTCGTCTCCGCGTTCCTGCAGACCAGCAACAGCCCCAAGGGCATGGTGCTCGACTGCGTGCCGGTCATCCCGCCGGACCTGCGTCCGATGGTGCAGCTGGACGGTGGCCGCTTCGCGACCTCCGACCTGAACGACCTGTACCGCCGTGTGATCAACCGGAACAACCGCCTGAAGCGCCTTCTCGACCTCGGTGCGCCCGAGATCATCGTGAACAACGAGAAGCGCATGCTCCAGGAGGCCGTCGACGCGCTGTTCGACAACGGCCGCCGTGGTCGCCCGGTCACCGGTCCCGGTAACCGCCCGCTGAAGTCCCTCAGCGACATGCTGAAGGGCAAGCAGGGCCGCTTCCGTCAGAACCTGCTCGGTAAGCGTGTGGACTACTCCGCGCGTTCCGTGATCGTCGTCGGTCCGCAGCTGAAGCTGCACCAGTGCGGTCTGCCCAAGGCGATGGCGCTGGAGCTCTTCAAGCCGTTCGTGATGAAGCGCCTGGTCGACCTGAACCACGCGCAGAACATCAAGAGCGCCAAGCGCATGGTCGAGCGCGGCCGCACGGTCGTGTACGACGTGCTGGAAGAGGTCATCGCGGAGCACCCGGTTCTGCTGAACCGTGCGCCCACGCTGCACCGCCTCGGCATCCAGGCCTTCGAGCCGCAGCTGGTCGAGGGCAAGGCCATCCAGATCCACCCGCTCGTCTGCACCGCGTTCAACGCGGACTTCGACGGTGACCAGATGGCCGTGCACCTGCCGCTGTCCGCGGAGGCGCAGGCCGAGGCCCGCATCCTGATGCTGTCCTCGAACAACATCCTCAAGCCGGCCGACGGCCGCCCGGTGACGATGCCGACCCAGGACATGGTCCTCGGTCTGTTCTTCCTCACCACCGACGGTGAGCTGCGCGACACAAAGGGCGAGGGCCGGTCCTTCGGCTCCACAGCCGAGGCGATCATGGCCTTCGACGCCGGTGAGCTGGCGCTGCAGTCGCAGATCGACATCCGCTTCCCGGTGGGCACCATCCCGCCGCGCGGCTGGACCCCGCCGGCGCGCGAGGAGGGCGAGCCCGAGTGGCAGCAGGGGGACACGTTCCGCCTGCGCACCACCCTGGGTCGCGCGCTCTTCAACGAGCTGCTGCCCGAGGACTACCCGTTCGTCGACTACTCGGTCGGCAAGAAGCAGCTCTCCGAGATCGTCAACGACCTCGCCGAGCGCTACCCCAAGGTCATCGTGGCGGCGACGCTCGACAACCTGAAGGCGGCCGGCTTCTACTGGGCGACCCGTTCCGGTGTCACCGTCGCCATCTCCGACGTCGTCGTTCCCGAGGCGAAGAAGGAGATCGTCCGCAACTACGAGGCGCAGGACGAGAGGGTCCAGAAGCAGTACGAGCGCGGTCTCATCACCAAGGACGAGCGCACGCAGGAGCTCATCGCGATCTGGACCAAGGCCTCGAACGAGGTCGCCGAGGCGATGACCGCGAACTTCCCGAAGACGAACCCGATCTTCATGATGGTGGACTCCGGCGCGCGAGGAAACCTTATGCAGGTGCGTCAGATCGCGGGTATGCGTGGTCTGGTGTCGAACGCCAAGAACGAGACCATCCCGCGCCCCATCAAGTCCTCGCTGAAGGAGGGCTTCTCCGTGCTGGAGTACTTCATCTCCACGCACGGCGCCCGTAAGGGTCTGGCGGACACCGCTCTGCGTACCGCCGACTCGGGTTACCTCACGCGTCGTCTGGTCGACGTCTCCCAGGACGTCATCATTCGCGAGGAGGACTGCGGCACCGAGCGCGGTCTGCGTCTGAAGATCGCCGACCGCACCGAGGCCGGGCTGGTCAAGACGGAGGACGTCGAGACGTCCGTGTACGCGCGCTGCCTCGCCGAGGACATCGTGGTCGACGGACAGGTGCTGGCCCCGGCCGGTACCGACCTCGGCGACGTCCTCATCGAGGAGCTCGTGCAGCGCGGCGTCGAGGAGGTCAAGACCCGCTCGGTCCTGACCTGCGAGTCCGCCGTCGGCACCTGCGCCATGTGCTACGGCCGCTCGCTGGCCACCGGCAAGCTGGTCGACATCGGTGAGGCGGTCGGCATCATCGCCGCCCAGTCCATCGGTGAGCCCGGTACCCAGCTGACGATGCGTACCTTCCACACCGGTGGTGTGGCCGGTGACGACATCACCCAGGGTCTGCCGCGTGTCGTCGAGCTCTTCGAGGCCCGTACCCCGAAGGGTGTCGCCCCGATCTCCGAGGCCCAGGGCCGCGTGCGGATCGAGGAGACCGAGAAGACCAAGAAGATCGTCATCACGCCGGACGACGGCAGCGACGAGACGGCGTTCCCGATCTCGAAGCGCGCCCGACTCCTGGTCAGCGAGGGCGAGCACGTCGAGGTGGGCCAGAAGCTCACCGTGGGTGCCACCAACCCGCACGACGTGCTGCGCATCCTGGGCCAGCGTGCCGTCCAGGTCCACCTGGTCGGCGAGGTCCAGAAGGTCTACAACTCGCAGGGTGTGTCGATCCACGACAAGCACATCGAGATCATCATCCGGCAGATGCTGCGCCGCGTGACGATCATCGAGTCCGGCGACGCCGAGCTGCTGCCCGGCGAGCTGGTCGAGCGCTCGAAGTTCGAGCACGAGAACCGTCGTGTGGTCCAGGAGGGCGGTCACCCGGCCTCCGGTCGTCCGCAGCTCATGGGTATCACCAAGGCCTCGCTGGCGACGGAATCCTGGCTGTCGGCCGCCTCCTTCCAGGAGACGACCCGAGTCCTGACGGACGCGGCGATCAACGCCAAGTCCGACAGCCTCATCGGCCTCAAGGAGAACGTCATCATCGGTAAGCTCATCCCGGCCGGTACGGGTCTGTCCCGCTACCGCAACATCCGGGTCGAGCCGACCGAGGAGGCCAAGGCCGCGATGTACTCGGCCGTCGGCTACGACGACATCGACTACTCGCCGTTCGGCACGGGCTCCGGCCAGGCCGTTCCGCTGGAGGACTACGACTACGGTCCGTACAACCAGTAAGCGAGTCGCTTGAGTCGAAGGGCGGTCACCCTGCGGGGTGACCGCCCTTCGGCGTTCCCGGTGACCGGGGCCCGGACTGTCGGTGACCGGGGCCCGAGCGGCTGAGGAACCTCAGCGCCGCCTCACCGGGCATCTGCGGGCGTGCCGCCAGGGCGGCGGACCCCGAGAAGCTCCTGCGCGTGGGAGGGCCTGTGTCGGCTGTCTGGCCGAGATGCGGCGCCCCGGCCCGGGCGCACCGGTGCCGGAACCTCCGCTTCGGCGCATCATGGAAGGACTCCGGTCCCCGGGGAGGTGCTCCGTGTCGCAGTCGCACTATCCGTCCTGGCAGCCGTGGCAGCCGTGGCAGCCCTGGCAGCCCCGGCAGGGCTCCGGTGCCCCGTCGATGCTGGCGTCGCACGCCGACCGGGAGCGGGCCGTGGACGTGCTCAGAGCCGGCTACGGCGAGGGGCGGATGGAGCAGGGCGAGTTCGAGAAGCGGGTGGGGCGGGCGTACGCGGCGCGGACGGTGGGGGAGCTGGCGCTGCTCGTCGCGGATCTGCCGCAGGGGCCGCTGCCGCAGCCGGCCTCGATGGTGCCTGTGCCGGCGACGTTCGTGCCGGTGCCGCGGGCTCGCACCAACGGGAAGGCCGTCGCGGCCGGGGTGTGCGGGCTGCTGTGCGTGCCGACCATGGGGCTGACCGGGATCCCGGCCGTCGTGCTGGGGCATGTGGCCCGGGCCGAGATCCGCAGTCGCGGGGAGCTGGGGGACGGGCTCGCGCTGACCGGCCTCGTGCTCGGATGGTTGTCCACCGCGGGCTGGGCACTCGTTCTGGTGTTGCTCACGGTGGTGTCCGTCGTAGCATCGTGAAGGTGCGCAAAACGGACAGTCGCCGTCGAATTGAAGATCGACAACGGCCGGGGGGCTTGACATGTCCCGCATGGCGATGCGGGCGCTGCCCATTTGTTTTGACCGCAGCGAATGCGGTAGGTACGCTCAGACCTTGTGCCTGGGGTGTGCCCTGGCTCGCGTGTGTGCCATGAACCGCACGGCGGGCCGACACCGGCCACCGTAATCTGCGCTGTTTCTGCCTCGCGGCGGGAGTCCGCGGGTTCGACACACCCGACCGCGTGGGTCGGCGACGTTCCAGGTTAGCTTCACCATTCGGCACACAGAAACCGGAGAAGTAGTGCCTACGATCCAGCAGCTGGTCCGCAAGGGCCGGCAGGACAAGGTCGAGAAGAACAAGACGCCCGCACTCGAGGGTTCCCCTCAGCGCCGGGGCGTCTGCACGCGTGTGTTCACGACCACCCCGAAGAAGCCGAACTCGGCCCTGCGTAAGGTCGCGCGTGTGCGTCTGACCAGCGGGATCGAGGTCACCGCTTACATTCCGGGTGAGGGACACAACCTGCAGGAGCACTCCATCGTGCTCGTGCGCGGCGGCCGTGTGAAGGACCTGCCGGGTGTTCGCTACAAGATCATCCGTGGCTCCCTCGACACCCAGGGTGTCAAGAACCGCAAGCAGGCCCGTTCCCGCTACGGCGCCAAGAAGGAGAAGTAAGAATGCCTCGTAAGGGCCCCGCCCCGAAGCGCCCGGTCATCATCGACCCGGTCTACGGTTCTCCTCTGGTGACGTCGCTCATCAACAAGGTGCTGCTGAACGGCAAGCGCTCCACCGCCGAGCGCATCGTCTACGGCGCCATGGAAGGTCTGCGTGAGAAGACGGGCAACGACCCGATCATCACGCTGAAGCGCGCGCTGGAGAACATCAAGCCGACCCTCGAGGTCAAGTCCCGCCGTGTCGGTGGTGCGACGTACCAGGTTCCGATCGAGGTCAAGCCCGGTCGCGCCAACACGCTCGCGCTGCGCTGGCTGGTCGGTTACTCCCGCGCCCGTCGCGAGAAGACCATGACCGAGCGTCTGCTCAACGAGCTTCTCGACGCCTCCAACGGCCTCGGTGCCGCTGTGAAGAAGCGCGAGGACACCCACAAGATGGCCGAGTCCAACAAGGCCTTCGCGCACTACCGCTGGTAGTCGCTACCCACATCGAGACCGAGAGAAGACTGAAGCCTTATGGCTACCACTTCACTTGACCTGGCCAAGGTCCGCAACATCGGGATCATGGCCCACATCGACGCGGGCAAGACGACCACCACCGAGCGGATCCTGTTCTACACCGGCGTGTCGTACAAGATCGGTGAGGTCCACGACGGCGCTGCCACCATGGACTGGATGGAGCAGGAGCAGGAGCGTGGCATCACGATCACGTCTGCTGCGACCACCTGTCACTGGCCGCTCGAGGACAACGACTACACCATCAACATCATCGACACCCCGGGTCACGTCGACTTCACCGTCGAGGTGGAGCGCTCCCTGCGCGTGCTCGACGGTGCCGTGACGGTGTTCGACGGTGTCGCCGGTGTCGAGCCGCAGTCCGAGACGGTGTGGCGTCAGGCCGACCGCTACGGCGTGCCGCGTATCTGCTTCGTCAACAAGCTGGACCGTACCGGCGCCGAGTTCCACCGCTGCGTGGACATGATCTCGGACCGCCTGGGCGCGCAGCCGCTGGTCATGCAGCTGCCCATCGGTGCAGAGGCGGACTTCAAGGGCGTCATCGACCTCGTGACGATGAAGGCCCTGGTCTGGTCGGCCGAGGCGACCAAGGGCGAGATGTACGACACCGTCGACATCCCGGACACCCACGCCGAGGCTGCCGAGGAGTACCGCGGCAAGCTGCTCGAGGCCGTCGCCGAGAACGACGAAGAGCTGATGGAGCTGTACCTGGAGGGCACCGAGCCCACCGTGGAGCAGCTCTACGCCGCGATCCGTCGTATCACCATCGCGTCCGGCAAGGGCGGCGGCACCACCGTCACCCCCGTGTTCTGCGGCACCGCGTTCAAGAACAAGGGCGTTCAGCCCCTGCTCGACGCGGTCGTGCGCTACCTGCCCACCCCGCTCGACGTCGAGGCCATCGAGGGTCACGACGTCAAGGACCCGGAGCAGGTCGTCGTGCGCAAGCCGTCGGACGAGGAGCCCCTCGCCGCGCTCGCGTTCAAGATCATGAGCGACCCGCACCTCGGCAAGCTCACCTTCGTCCGCGTGTACTCCGGGCGCCTGCACTCCGGCACGGCCGTGCTGAACTCGGTGAAGGGCCGCAAGGAGCGCATCGGCAAGATCTACCGCATGCACGCCAACAAGCGTGAGGAGATCGAGTCGGTGGGCGCCGGCGACATCGTCGCCGTCATGGGCCTGAAGCAGACCACCACCGGTGAGACGCTGGCGGACGAGAAGAACCCGGTCATCCTGGAGTCCATGGACTTCCCGGCGCCGGTCATCGAGGTCGCCATCGAGCCCAAGTCGAAGGGCGACCAGGAGAAGCTCGGCGTCGCGATCCAGCGCCTGGCCGAGGAGGACCCCTCCTTCCAGGTGCACACCAACGAGGAGACCGGCCAGACCGTCATCGGCGGTATGGGCGAGCTTCACCTCGAGGTGCTCGTGGACCGCATGAAGCGCGAGTTCAAGGTCGAGGCCAACGTCGGCAAGCCGCAGGTCGCGTACCGCGAGACGATCCGCAAGGCCGTCGAGAAGGTCGAGTTCACCCACAAGAAGCAGACGGGTGGTACCGGCCAGTTCGCTCGCGTCATCATCGCGATCGAGCCGATCGAGGGTGGCGACGCCTCGTACGAGTTCATCAACAAGGTGACCGGTGGCCGTGTGCCGAAGGAGTACATCCCTTCGGTGGACGCCGGTGCGCAGGAGGCCATGCAGTTCGGCATCCTCGCCGGTTACGAGATGACCGGTGTGCGCGTGACGCTGCTCGACGGTGCCTACCACGAGGTGGACTCCTCCGAGCTCGCGTTCAAGATCGCCGGTTCGCAGGCCTTCAAGGAGGCCGCGCGCAAGGCCAGCCCCGTACTGCTCGAGCCGATGATGGCCGTCGAGGTCACCACGCCCGAGGACTACATGGGTGAGGTCATCGGTGACATCAACTCCCGCCGTGGCCAGATCCAGGCCATGGAGGAGCGGGCCGGTGCCCGCGTCGTGAAGGGCCTCGTGCCCCTCTCGGAGATGTTCGGTTACGTCGGCGACCTGCGCAGCAAGACGTCCGGCCGTGCGAGCTACTCCATGCAGTTCGACTCCTACGCCGAGGTTCCGCGGAACGTCGCCGAGGAGATCATCGCGAAGGCCAAGGGCGAGTAACGCACCGCGTCTACACGCCGTAGGCTTGACTCCGGAGCCTCGTGGGGCATTCCGCCGCAATGACGGAGGAATGCCCCGAGGATCCGGGACATCCAGCAAAGATCACCTGGCGCCGATGAAGTAAGGCGTACCAGAACCACTTCCAGGAGGACCCCAGTGGCGAAGGCGAAGTTCGAGCGGACTAAGCCGCACGTCAACATCGGCACCATCGGTCACATCGACCACGGTAAGACGACCCTCACGGCCGCCATTACCAAGGTGCTGCACGACGCGTACCCGGACCTGAACGAGGCCTCGGCCTTCGACCAGATCGACAAGGCTCCTGAGGAGCGCCAGCGCGGTATCACCATCTCCATCGCGCACGTCGAGTACCAGACCGAGACGCGTCACTACGCCCACGTCGACTGCCCCGGTCACGCGGACTACATCAAGAACATGATCACGGGTGCGGCGCAGATGGACGGCGCCATCCTCGTGGTCGCCGCCACCGACGGCCCGATGCCGCAGACCAAGGAGCACGTGCTCCTGGCCCGCCAGGTCGGCGTTCCGTACATCGTCGTCGCCCTGAACAAGGCCGACATGGTGGACGACGAGGAGATCCTGGAGCTCGTCGAGCTCGAGGTCCGTGAGCTCCTCTCCGAGTACGAGTTCCCGGGCGACGACGTTCCCGTCGTCAAGGTCTCCGCTCTGAAGGCCCTCGAGGGCGACAAGGAGTGGGGCAACTCGGTTCTCGAGCTCATGAACGCCGTCGACACGGCGATCCCCGAGCCCGAGCGTGACGTCGACAAGCCGTTCCTCATGCCGATCGAGGACGTCTTCACGATCACCGGTCGCGGTACGGTCGTCACCGGCCGTATCGAGCGTGGTGTCCTGAAGGTCAACGAGACCGTCGACATCATCGGCATCAAGCAGGAGAAGACCACCACCACGGTCACCGGCATCGAGATGTTCCGGAAGCTCCTCGACGAGGGCCAGGCCGGTGAGAACGTCGGTCTGCTCCTCCGTGGCATCAAGCGCGAGGACGTCGAGCGCGGCCAGGTCATCATCAAGCCGGGCTCGGTCACCCCGCACACCGAGTTCGAGGCGCAGGCCTACATCCTGTCCAAGGACGAGGGTGGCCGCCACACGCCGTTCTTCAACAACTACCGCCCGCAGTTCTACTTCCGTACGACGGACGTGACCGGCGTGGTGACCCTCCCCGAGGGCACCGAGATGGTCATGCCGGGTGACAACACCGAGATGAAGGTGGAGCTCATCCAGCCCGTCGCCATGGAGGAGGGCCTGAAGTTCGCCATCCGTGAGGGTGGCCGGACCGTGGGCGCCGGCCAGGTCACCAAGATCACGAAGTGACCTCGCCGGGCGTCTGACGGGACGCTCGACCGTGAGCGGGCCCATGCGACTGAAGTCGCATGGGCCCGTTCGCATGTGCGGTTCCCTTGATAAGGTTGCTATTGAAACGGGAGGAGCTGGTGATGTCTGTGTACGTTTCCGGGACGAAACGTCTCCTCGCTGCAGAACGCACTCCAGAACCGGAGGCCGGCTCCAGACCGGAACCCGTGAGAATGCGCTGACCAGCAAGCGCCCCGCCGTTGATTCCGATCACTTGACCAGGTGATCCATCCGGACGTTGCCTGGATGCCGGGCGCCTGCTGTGTGGGCTCGATGTGGCCTGATTCTCGGCCTCTGTTTCTTGCGCAAACTTCATGGAACGTGCATGCGCCGTCTGCTGCCGCTGCCGCGTGCCCGGGGCATGACTGACGAACGACCGAACACGGGGGAGTAGGTCTATGTCTCTTGTCGAGCGCGACAATGAGTTGGAGTTGCTGTACCACCGCCTGGCCGACTGTCTGGCAGGCGCCTCATCGGTCACTCTCATCGGGGGAGCGCTGGGTCTGGGAAAGACCGCGCTGCTGCAGGCCGTGGCGGAGAGAGCGGCGGAATCGCCCTCGACCAGGGTGCTCACGGCTTACGGAAACCGCGGCGGCCAGGCGGAGTCGCTCGACACGTTGACCCAGCTGTTCAGCGGTGCGGGGCTGGCTGCGGAGGACCAGGAAGAACTCGCCCGGCTGCTGGCCATGGGGCGTACGGCCGCGCTGGCCGACAAGCCGTGCGACGGACTCGTGGACCAGCTCCCCGTCGGCCTCTTGCATCAGCTCGCGGCGCTTCTGGTACGGGCGTTGCAGGACCGGTCCGTGGTCATTCTGATCGACGACACGCATCTCGTCGACAGCGCCTCTCAACAGTGGCTGCTCCATCTGGCGCGGTATCTCGGTGAGTTGCGGGCCATGATCGTGCTGACCAACTGCGAGGGACCCAACCCGGTGTCCCCGCTGTTCCACACGGAGTTGCTACGCCTGCCGTCGTACCGGCGGCTGACTCTGAAACCGATCTCGGGCACCGGAGCCGGACGGATCGTCAGGATGATGACCGGCGAGGACGACATTGAGCTCGGAGCCGGATTCCACGCCATCAGCGGCGGCAACCCGCTGCTGCTGCGCGCCCTGGCCCAGGATCGTATGGCGGGAGGCAGCGCGCCGGGCACCCTGTTCCGTCAGGCGGTGTTCGCTTGCCTGTACCGGTCCCAGCCTCACGTGCGCTGGACGGCGGAGGCGGTGGCTCTGCTCGGTGACTACGCGAACTCCGCGCTGGTGGGCAAGCTTCTCGACCTGGGCGACGAGGAGGTGGCCGCGAACCTGGATGCCCTTCAGGCGATGGGCCTCTTGGTCAATCTGAGGTTCCGTCACCCGGACATCCGCTCGGCGGTGCTGGAGGCCTGCCAGGAACGCGCCCAACTGCACGCATCCGCCGCCCGGCTGCTCTACTGGGACGGTCTGCCCGTTTCCGTGGTGGCCGAGCACCTGTTCGCCTCGGGCAGGGCGGCGGAGCCCTGGCAGGTGCAGGTGCTGGAGAGCGCGGCCGACGAGTCGGCAGACCCGGAGCAAGCCATCGCATACCTCGAACTGGCCTACCAGGACAGTTCGGACACGGGGCATCGGACGCGGCTTGCGCTCCATCTGGTGCAGAGCGCGTGGCGTGCCCAGCCCGCCTCCGTGGTGGGGGGCCTCACCCGGCTCGAACGGTTACCGCAGACGGAGTGCGGCACGATCCTGGCCGTCGCGGCCCACCGGTTCTGGTCGGGTAATCCGCGCGACGCCGCCGGCGTTCTGGAGGAGGCGATCTCCCGCGAAGCCGGCCGGGACAACCAGATCGCGGTAGCCGCCTGGGCCGCGAGGATGTGGCTGTCGACCGCGTGCCCCGGGCTGCCGGTGCCGCCCGACCTGGAGTGCGCCGACGAGTGTGAGCTAGGCGTGGAGCAGACTCGGCGAGCGGCGAGCGTGCTGCACGAGTTGCTGCGCGGCGGGTGTCCGGCCACGGCCGCGGCTCAGGCCGAGGGGCTGCTGCGAACGGTCTGGCTCGACGACGGTATGTCGGCGTGGGCGGGCGCGATCGCGGTGACCGTGCTGTGCTACGCGGAACGACTCGACACTGCGGCCGCGGCCTGCGACCGGCTTCTCGAGGGGTCCGGCAGGCACCGCGGGCGTGAGGGTTTCTTCGCCGCCCTGCGTGCGGACATCGCGGTGCGCCAGGGCAACCTGCCGCTGGCCGAGCGGTATGCGCAGCAGGCGGCAGACCAGTTGCCGGTGGCTCACTGGGGCCTGATGGCGGCGTTGCTGCAGGGCATCAAGCTCGTGGTGGCGGTCGGCGGCGGCGACCTCGCACGTGCGGCGGTGCTCGCCGACGCCCCGCTTCCCGACGCGCTGCTCGACACCCGGTACGGGCTGCGCTATCTGTGCCGGCGCGGCCGGTACTACCTGACGGCCGGCCAACCGAACGTGGCGCTGAGCGACTTCCTGTCCGCGGGGCGGCTCGTCCAGCGCTGGGGCGTGGACCGGCCGGCGATGGGGGAGTGGCGGATAGGCGCCGCCGAGGCGTACCTCGCCATTGGGATGCGGGCCCAGGCTCGTCGGCTGCTGGACGAACAACTCGCGCTGCTCGGACCTGAGGACCATCGGGTGCGCGGCTCGACGCTGCGCGTCCTGAGTGCACTGGTACCCCGGCACGAACGTATCGCTCGTCTGCGCCAGGCGGCTGACGCCGCCAAGACGGGCGGTGACCGGCTGGAGCTGGCCCGGGTGGCGGCCCAGCTCCACGACGCCTGTCGTACGGCGGGACAGAACGAGTTGGCGAAGGTTGCCGCGCTCCAGGCACTGAAGCTGGCTGACGAGTGCCGCGCGGTTCCGCTGCAGCGGCAGTTCGTCGCGCATCGCCCGGCCGACCTCGCACCTTCGCAGACTGTCGAGCCCGACCGGCTGACGGCCTCGGAACTCAGGGTGGCCTCGCTCGCCGCCCGTGGGCACACCAATCGTCAGATCGCGGGCGAGCTGCACGTGACGATGAGCACCGTGGAACAGCATCTGACCAAAGTGTACCGGAAGTTGAATGTGAGACATCGCAAGGAACTGATGTCCCGCATGGAACAGACCGTCTGAAAGACCTGCACGCCCGGGTGCGCCGCGATGGAGCGGCGCACCCGGCCTCCGTCCTGCCCTCGCCTGGTCCCACGTCCGTCGCGGACCAGGCCCCCCGGCCCACCCATGTGAAGGGAAGAATTGTGCCCATAGGAATTCTGGCTGTCGGCTCATACGTGCCGCCGACGGTCGTCGACAACCACCAGATCAGCCGGTGGACCGGGAAGCCCGCGGATTGGGTGACCGAGCGGACGGGAGTGCTGGAGCGCCGCTACGCGGACCCCGGCACCACCACCTCCGACCTCGCCGCACCCGCGGTGCGCGAGGTCCTCGACCACCTTGACGACCGGCAGCGGCAGCGACTGGCCGCGCTGATCGTGGCGACGTCCACACCGGATGTGCCCCAGCCGGCCACGGCCGCGATTCTTCAGCACAAGCTCGGGTTGCAGGGGCTGGCCGCATTCGATGTGAATGCGGTGTGCAGCGGCTTTCTGTACGGGCTGGCGGTCGCCGAGGGCATGCTCGCCACCCGGCGGCACGGTTCGTACGCGATCCTCGCCGGTGCCGACATGTTCTCCACGCTCATGGACCGCTCGGACCGGCGTACGGTGAGTCTGTTCGGCGACGGCGCGGGTGCGGTGCTGCTCGGCGAGGTGCCGGACGGGTACGGCATCCAGGCCGTCCGGCTCGTCGCCAACGGCGAACTGCACCACTACGTGGGGGTCGAGGCGGGTGGCACCCGCACGCCGCTCGACGAACGGGCGCGCACCGCGGGGGAGCACCTGTTCCGCATGGACGGTCGTGCCGTACGCGACTACGCGCTCTCCATCCTCGACAAGCTCACCGGCGAAGTGCTTCAGGAGTGCGGTCTACGGCTGGAGGACATCGGGCGGTTCGTCTTCCACCAAGCCAACACCAGGCTGATCGAGACGTTCGCGGGCCGGGCCGGACTCGACCCCGCCAAGGTAGCCTTCACGGCGCCCCGGCTGGGCAACACGGTGGCCGCGTCGATCCCGCTGACGCTGCGGGCGGCGCAGGAGGAACGGCCCTTCGAACGTGGTGAACGGGTGTTGCTGGCCGCGGTCGGTGGCGGGATGACTGCGGGCGCCGCGGTGCTCACCTGGTACTGACACGACACAGGCCGAGGGCGGCGCCCGCGTGGTGCGGGCGCCGGTCTCGGCCTGTGTCGTCTCGGCCGGGGACGAAGAGGTCAGTCGAGGACGGTCAGGGCGCGGGCGTCGGCGAGGCTGCGGCATCCGGTGATGGCCATGGCGGTGTCCAGTTCCGCGCGCAGCAGTTCCAGGGCCTCGGCCACTGTCTCCTCCGCGCCTACGGCGAGCGCCCACAGCGCGGGGCGGCCCAGAAGCACGGCGTCCGCGCCGAGCGCCAGGGCGCACAGGATGTCGCTGCCCGAGCGGATGCCGCCGTCGAACAACACGGTGCAGCGGTCGCCGACGGCTTGACGCACCTGCGGCAGGACGGCCGTGCCGGGCACCGACCGGTCGAACTGCCGGCCACCGTGGTTGGACACGACCACCGCGTCCGCACCGGCGGCCACCGCCCGCATCGCGTCCTGCGGGTGCAGGATGCCTTTCACGACCAGCGGAAGCGAGGTCTGGGAGCGCAACCACTCCACATCGGACCAGTTCAGCGACGGATCGAAGGTGAGGGCCGTGTGCCCGGCGATGGCCGAGTTGCCCTCGTGGTGTTCCCGGGCCGCCGCGTTCTGCTCCGCGGCGAAGTTGGCAGCGTGGATGTGGTCGGGCAGGCCGAAGCCGCACCGCAGGTCGCGCAGCCTGCGTCCCATCACCGGCATGTCGGCGGTGAGCATCAGGGCGGCCACACCCGCGGCCTCGGCCCGCTGGATCAGCTCCCGGGTCTGGCTCCGGTCCCGCAGCCAGTACAGCTGCAGCCACAGGGGCCCACCTACGGCCGCGACCTCCTCCAGGGCGACACTGCTCAGCATGGGAAGAACGAAAGGAACCCCCACCCGCTTGGCCGCGCGGGCCATCGCGTTCTCGCCGTCGGGGTGCAGCAGTTTCTGGTACGCCATCGGTGCGATCGCCAAGGGCATCGCACTGGCGTCCCGCAGCAGTTCGTCCCGCGTACTGCGCTCACTCACATCGGCGAGCACCCGGGGCACCAGCCGTACTCCGCGCAGAGCCTCGGTGTTGAGCTGCACGGTGGACTCGTCGCCGGCGCCGCCCACCACGTACCCCCACACGTCGGGGGGCAGAAGCGCGGCTGCGGCGGCGGACAGGTCGTCGAGGCAGACGGGGACCGGACGGTTCATCCAGTCTTGAGCTTCGCGACGTACCCGGCCAGTTCGCCGACCGAGCCGAAGTCGTCCAGCTCCTCGTAGGGAATGCGCACGTCGAAGGCCTGCTCGGTGGCCGAGATCAGCTCGACTGTGGACAGCGAGTCCATGTCGAGGTCGCCCCGGAACGCGGTGTCGGCTGTGATCGGGCCCGGGAATTCGGTCTGGTGACGGATCAGCTCGGCGATCCTGCCGAGGATTTCTTGCTCCGGCATCGGATTCATGACCTCCGGCTCTCTTTCAGTACAGGGTGACGACTTGTCCGGCGTAGGTGAGACCGGCGCCGAAGCCGAGGAACAGGGCCCGGTCGCCGGGGCGTACCCGGCCCTCCTCCCGCAGCCGGCACAGGGCCAGCGGGATGGAGGCGGTCGACGTGTTGCCGCTGTCCACCACGTCGCGCGCGACCTGGTCAGGCTCGAACTTCAGCTCGGTGGCGATCGCGTCGATGATGCGCCGGTTGGCCTGGTGCAGCACCAGCCACCTGATGTCCGACAGCTGCGCACCGGCCAGCGCACACGCCCGCCGGGCAGCGGTCGGCATGTGGTCCAGCGTCCACTTGAAGACCTGGCGGCCCTTCATCGCGATGTGCTCGCCGTCCTCGGGGACCCACAGCGCCTCACGGTGCTCGCCCGCCGAACCCCACACGGCCGGGCCGATGTCCAGCCGGTCCGAGGGCGACACGACGACCGCGCCGGCGCCGTCGGCCAGCAGCGCGTAGACGTCCGAGATCTCCGGCGTCGTCCAGTCGGTCAACCGTTCCGAACCGACGACGAGGACGTGCCGGGCGTTGCCGAGCCGTACCGCGTCGGAGGCCACGGCGATGCCGTAGGTCAGGCCCGCGCAGGCCGCGTTGAGGTCGTAGGCGCCCGCGTTGTGGCAGCCGAGACGGGTGGCAAGCTCAGGGGCGCCGGACGGGATCGGTCGGAGCATGGTCTGCGTGGCCACGATGACGAGGTCGATCTCGTCCGGGGTCACGCCCGCGTCGCGCAGTGCGGCGCGGGAGGCGTGCTCGCCCATGTCCACGATGCTCTCCCCGTCACCCGCATGCCCTCGGGTGCGGATGCCGGTGCGGGTCTCGATCCACTCGACGGTGACGGGAGCCCGCTCGGCGATCTCCTCGTTGGTGACCGTGCGCCGGGGCCGGTATCCGCCGAGCCCGCTGATGCGCGAGCCGCCCACCCCGTTCACCACTCCACCGGGAGGGTGCGCAGGCTGCGGATGACCGTGACCATCTCGTGCCACCACTGGGCGGGGTCGCCCGGGCCCAGCCGCAGCGTCGGCAGTCGCCGGGTCAGCGCAGCGAAGACGATCTGCAGTTCGACACGGGCGAGTGCGGTGCCGGCGCAATAGTGCGGGCCGTGACCGAAGGCGACGTGCGGGTTGTGTTCGCGGGTGAGGTCGAGGGTGTCCGGGTTCTCGAAGACCTCGGCGTCCCGGTTGGCCGACGCCAGCAGGGCCAGCATCGGTTCGCCCTCGCGGACCGTGTGCCCGCCGATCTCGACGTCCTCGACGGCGTAGCTGCCGAAGCCGAAGATGTCACCGATGGAGACGTAGCGCAGCAGCTCCTCGACCGCCGTCGGAACGATCTCCGGACGCTCGCACAGCTCCCGGTACTTCTCCGGCTGACCGAGCAGCACGTACACGGAGTTGGCGATGTGCGCGGTCACCGGGTCGTGGCCGCCCAGCAGCAGCGAGATCACCGCCTTGCACAGGTCCTCCTCGGTGAACCTGTCCTGCGCGTCCCACTGCGCGACCAGGGCGCTGACCAGGTCGTCACCGGGCTCCTTGCGGCGCCGCGCGATCAGGGAGGAGGTGTACTCCATCAATCCCATGAAGTTCGACATGAACTCCTGCGGCGTCAGGCCGGCGGTGACCAACAGCGCCGCGGACCACGAGTGGAACTGCTCGCGGTCCTCCTCGGGAACCGCGTACATCTCGCAGTTCACGGCCACCGGGAACGGCTTGGCCAACGCGCTGACCAGATCGGCGGAGTCGCCCTGGGCCACCATCGCGTCGATCAGGCCCTCGGCGACGGACTCGATGCGGGGGCGCAGGCCCTCGATCCGCTTCTTGGTCAGCGCCCGTGCCACCATGCGGCGGGCCTCGGTGTGCTCGGGGGCGTCCATGAACGGGATCGTGTGCGCGTAGCCGCCGGGACTGAAACCGGGCGCGTCCTTGTCGAGCGCCGCCTTGCGGCTGAAGCGTGACTCCAGGAGGAACGCGCGGACATCGGCGTGCCGGGTGGCCATCCACACCGGTTCGCCGAAGGGCAGTTTCATCTGCGGCACCGGATCGTCCCTGCGCAACGCGTTGTAGGCCGGATAGGCGTCGAGCCGGTCCAGCGGGCACAGGGGATGCACCTTCGGTGCGGGTTCGGTCATCGCGGAAGGCCCTTCGTGAGCGCACATCGTGGCCGGTGGCGGCCGTACCGGGAGAGAGCGGCCACCATCTGACCCCAGCCCTCCGCGACGGACAAGCCCCTAGATCCCCTGCCCCCGGAGCCCCCCTAGGCGATCGCCGCGCCACCACAGTGCGACCCGCCGGAACCCCAGGGGATCACCAGACCCCGGCTGGTCACGGGCTCAGGGGGGCGTCAGGGGTTCTGTCCCGACTCGCGGCGTTCCTAGGGTGATCGCCGGACTGGAATCCGCTGTCTACGCCCTGGGAGTGCGTGTTGTCCTCCGATGGATCTCTGCCGCTTTCGGCCGCCCAAGAGGGTGTCTGGTTCGCGCAGCAGCTCGATGAGAACAGCCCGGTGTACACGGCGGGGGAGTACGTCGACATCCAGGGGCCGCTGGATGTCGCGCGGTTCCGGCGCGCCGTGCGACGGGCCGTGGACTGGGCCGAGGCACTGCACTTCCGGGTGGTCGCGACACCGCAAGGACCGCGGCAGATACCCGTGACGGACCTGGAGTGGTCCATGCCGGTGGTCGATGTCTCGGCCGAGGCCGACCCGCACGCCGCCGCGCTGGACCTGCTGCGCGAGCAGACCGGCCGCCCCTTCGACCTGGCCGAGGCCCCGCTGTTCCGGTTCACCCTGGTGAAGCTGGCCGAGGGGCGGTACTTCTGGTCGCACCTGTACCACCACATCCTGCTCGACGCCTACGGCGTCTCCCTGATGGCCCGGCGGGTCGCGGCGGAGTACGCCGAGCCGGCGGCCGGCGAGGTTCAGGACCCGCCGCGGTCCCCGGTGGAGCCGCTGCTGGCCGAGTCGGCGCGGTACGAGCGGTCGGCGCGCCGCGAGGAGGACCGCGAGGCCTGGGCGCGGTACTTCGCCGACGGATTCACCCCCACCGTACTGGCGGGCACCGCGCGGCCCGTGTCCCACACGTTCGTGAGGCACGGCGTGGAGCTGTCCGCCGCGCAGACGGACGAGCTGCGCCACAACGCCGAGCGGCTCGGCACCACCCTGGTCCGGCTGATCACCGCCGCCTTCGCGGCCTACGTCGGACGGCATACGGCCAGCGACGAGGTGCTGCTCAGCGTGCCCGTGCACGGCCGCAGCAGCGCCCTCGCGCGCTCGACGCCCGGCATGGTGACCAACATGCTGCCGGTCCGGGCCACGCTCCGCCCCGGCGAGCCCGTCGCGCACGCCGCCGCACGCCTGGGACGGGAGCTGCTGTCGGTGCTGCGCCACCACCGCTACCGCGGCGAGGAACTCCGTCGCGACCTCGGCCTCGCGGCCACCGATGCCCGGTTCTTCGGCCCGGTGCTGAACATCCAGGAGTTCGACCACGGTCTCGTCTTCGGCGGGCACCCCGCGACCGTGCACAACCTGTCCAACGGTCCCGTGGAGGACCTGGCGGTCAACGTGCACGTGTGGCCGGACGGTCTGCGGATCGACGTGGACGGCAATCCGGCGGTGTACGGCAGTGAGGACGTCGCCCGACACGCGGAGCGCTTCGTGCGCTTCCTGCGTGCCTGCGCCACCGCCGGCCCGGATCGTCCGATCGCCTCTCTCGACCTGCTCGACTCGGCCGAACTCGCCGTCCTGGCCGCCCGCAACGACACCGCGCTCGACGCGCCCGGCACCGATGTCGTCGCCCTCGTCGCCGAGCACGCCGAGCGCACCCCCGACGCGGTCGCCCTCGTGCACGGCTCCCAGGCGCTGACCTACGGCGACCTGGCCGACCGGGCCGGCCGGCTGGCGCAGCTGCTGGCCGAGCGGGGCGCCGCCCCGGGGCGGCTGGTCGCGCTGGCGCTGCCCCGCGATCTCGACCTCGTCCCGGCGCTGCTCGCGGTGCTCCGCACCGGTGCGGCGTTCCTGCCGCTGGATCCCGAGTTCCCCGCCGAGCGACTGGGCGCGGTGCTGGCCGAGGCCCGCCCGGCGCTGCTGGTGACCACCGAGGGGCTCGCCGAGCGGCTGCCCGGCACCTGTCCCCGGCTGCTGCTCGACCAGGCCGGCACCGGGCCCGTGCCCGCGGTGGGAGCGCCGGCAGCCTACCTGCCCGAGACGCTCGCGTACGTGCTCTACACCTCGGGTTCGACCGGCCGCCCCAAGGGGGTGTGCGTGTCGCGCGGAAACCTCGCCAACTTCCTCACCGCCATGCGGGAGCTGGTTCCGCTCACCCCGGCCGACCGCCTGCTGGCCGTGACCACGATCGGCTTCGACATCGCCCTGCTGGAGCTGCTGCTGCCCCTCGTGTCCGGAGCGACCGTCGTTCTCGCCGGCACCGACCAGGTCCGCGACCCGGCCGCGGTCGCGGCGCTGCTTGCCGACAGCACCGTCATGCAGGCCACGCCGACCCTGTGGCGCGAGGTTGCCGGACGGCACCCGGAGGCGGTGCGCGGCATGCGGGTCCTCGTCGGCGGTGAACCGCTCGACTCCGCTCTGGCGGCCCGGCTCGCGGCCGACGCACAGGAGGTCCTCAACCTGTACGGGCCGACCGAGACGACCATCTGGTCGACGGCGGCACCGGTCACCGGCGACCGCACGCCGATCGGCCGCCCGATCGGCAACACCCAGGTGCACGTCCTCGACTCCGGGCTGCGGCCCGTCCCGGCCGGAGCACCCGGAGAGCTGTACGTCGGCGGTCACGGTGTCGCCGCCGGATACCTCGGCCGTTTCGGCCTGACGGCCCAGCGCTTCGTCGCCGACCCCTTCGGCGCGCCCGGATCCCGGCTGTACCGCACCGGTGATCTGGTGCGGTGCCGGCCCGACGGGGAGCTGGAGTTCCTCGGCCGTGTCGACGATCAGGTCAAGATCCGCGGTTTCCGGGTCGAACTCGGAGAGGTCGAGACCGCCCTCGCCCGGCGGGCCGACATCGCCGCAGCCGTGGCGACCGTACGCGGGGACGCGGCGGGCGAGCGCCGGCTCGTCGCCTATGTGGTGCCCGCAGAGGGCGGCACCGCGGACCCGGTGGAACTGCGGCGGGATCTCGCGGACCAGCTGCCCGGCTACATGGTTCCGACCGTCGTCGTGGCCCTGGACGCCCTGCCGCTGACCGCCAACGGCAAGGTGGACCGCAAGGCCCTGCCCGATCCGCAGCCCGACGCCGTCGTCCGCGGCCGGGGGCACCGCACCCCGCAGGAGGAGATCCTCTGCGGTCTGTTCGCCGAGGTGCTGGGGCTGCCGCGGGTCGGCATCGACGACAACTTCTTCGAACTCGGCGGTCACTCCCTGCTCGCCAACCAGCTGGCGGCGCGGATCAAGACGACCCTCGGCGAGCAGCTGACGTTCCGCAGCCTCGTCGACGCGCCCACGGTTGCAGAACTCACCCGGTCCCTCGGCGTCGACACCACCGAGAGCGCCTTCGACGTGCTGCTGCCCATCCGGGCGTCCGGCACCAGGCCGCCGCTGTTCTGCCTGCATCCCATGGGCGGGCCGAGCTGGGTCTTCGCGGGCCTGATGCGGCACCTCGACGCCGACCACCCGATCTACGGCCTCCAGCCGCGCAGCCTGGCCCGGCCGGAGCCGCTGCCCGGCAGCATCGAGGAGATGGCCGCCGACTACATCGAGCAGATCAAGACGGTCCAGCCCGAGGGGCCGTACCACCTGCTCGGCTGGTCCTTCGGCGGGATCGTCGCGCACGCCATGGCGGTGCGGCTCGCCGAGGCCGGCGACGAGGTCGGACTGCTCACGGTCATGGCCGACTATCCCTCCGAGGACGACATCACCCATCACCGCATCCCCAGTGAGCAGGAGTTCTTCGCGGCCGCCGTGGCCTCGACGGGCTACGACATGAGCAAGCTGGAACCCGGCAAGCCGCTCGAGGCCGCCTTCGTGGCGAAGACGCTGCGCGAGGGCAACAGCCCGTTCGCGCTCTTCGGCGAGCACAATCTGCTGGCGCTCATCGAGATCTACAAGAACAGCGTGCGCATCATGGGCGAGCACAGGCCCCGGACGTTCAAGGGCAACTCCCTCTTCTTCCGCCCGACGCTGGCCAAGGACGGCACGCCCAAGAGCGATCCGGACGAGGTGTGGCTGTCGTACCTGAGCGGGTCCGTCGAGGTGCGTGACGTCGAGACGCGGCACGAGACGATGACCCAGGCCGAGCCCCTGGCCGAGGTCGGCACACTCCTCGCGGCGCGGCTGAGTGAGCTGGAGGACCGCTCGTGACCGCCACGCTCGTCGAGCGCTTCGCACAGGTGGTGCGGCGCACACCGGACGCCACCGCCGTCGTCTTCGGCGACACCGCCCTGACGTACGCGGAACTCGACCGCCGGGCCGACCGGGTCGCGCACGCGCTCCGGGCAGGGGGCGCCGGCCCGGAGAAGCTGGTCGGCGTCCTGCTGCCGAGATCGGCCGACCTGGTGGTCGCCGTGCTGGGCGTCCTGAAGTCCGGGGCTGCCTACCTGCCGATCGACCCCGCCACGCCGACCCGCCGGATCACCGCGACGCTGGCCGACGCCCGGGTCGACCTGCTCCTCACCGACACCGACACCGACACCGACGCCCACACCGACACCGGCCCCGACCGGGCCGGCGGGCAGACCCCGGTGCTGCTCCTCGACGCCTGCGTCCGGCACGCCGTGGAGAGTGAGCCGAACGCCCCCGTAAGGCCCGCGAACCGGGCGTACGTCATCTACACCTCCGGCTCCACCGGTACCCCCAAGGGCGTCGAGGTCACCCATGCCAATGTGGTCAGGCTCTTCGACACGGCCCGGCGGCACTTCGCGTTCGGGCCCGACGACGTGTGGACGCTCTTCCACTCGTACGCCTTCGACTTCTCGGTGTGGGAGCTGTGGGGCGCCCTGCTGTACGGCGGCACTCTGGTGGTAGTCCCGCAGGAGACCGCCCGCTCGCCGAAGGACTTCCGGCGCCTGCTCGCCGACCGGGGCGTCACGGTGCTGAACCAGACACCGTCGGCGTTCTACCCGCTGTCCCGGGCCGACGCCGACGCCGACGGGGAACTCGCTCTGCGGTACGTGGTGTTCGGTGGTGAGGCGCTCGACGTGGCGCGGCTCGCGGACTGGTTCTCGCGGCACCCCGAAGGACCCGAGCTGATCAACATGTACGGGATCACCGAGACCACCGTGCACGTCACGCACGGCACGGTGGCGGCCGGGACACGGGCCGGACTGGGCAGCCCGATCGGGGCGCCGCTCGACGACCTCGCCGTCTACGTGCTCGACGAGTGGCTGTCGCCGGTGCCGCCGGGTGTGGCGGGCGAGGTGTACGTCTCCGGTGCCGGACTCGCCCGCGGCTATCTGGGCCGGCCGCAGCTGACGGCGACACGGTTCGTCGCCGACCCGTTCGCCGACGACGGCTCCCGCATGTACCGCACCGGCGACCGGGCCCGCTGGCGGCCCGACGGCACGCTGGAGTACCTGGGGCGGGCCGACCAGCAGGTCAAGATCCGCGGATTCCGGATCGAACTCGGCGAGATCGAGGCCGCGTTGCTGCGGCTGCCCGACATGGCCGACGCCGCCGTGATCGTCCGCGAGGACGGCCCGGACAGCGGGTCCGGCGACGGAGCGGACGCCGATCGGCGCATCGTGGCGTATGCCGTTCCCACCGGCTCGGCCCCCATGGACCCCGCACGGGTCCGCGAGGAACTGGCCGCCACCCTGCCCGCCTACATGGTGCCCGCCGCCGTGGTCGTGCTGCCATCGCTGCCGCTCACCGTGAACGGCAAGCTCGACCGGGCGGTGCTGCCCGCCCCCGGCGCGGCGCGGGCGACGCGTAGCCCCCGGTCCCCGCGGGAGGCCCTGCTGTGCTCGCTGTTCGCCGAGGTGCTCGGGCTGTCCGAGGTGGGTCCGGGCGACGACTTCTTCGCCCTCGGCGGTCACTCCCTGCTGGCTGTCCGGCTGGTCCGCCGGATCCAGGAGGAGACGGGTACCGAGATCCCGGTACAGGCTCTGTTCGAGACGCCCGGCGTCGCGGCCCTCGCCGAGCGCCTGGGCGAGCCCGCCGACGGCCCCCGCTCCGGCCGGCCGGCCCTGACCCGGGCCGAGCGACCCGACCGGCTTCCCCTGTCGTACGCGCAGCGCAGGCTCTGGGCGCTCGGCGAACTCGACGGACCCCACCCCGCCTACAACATTCCGCTGGCGCTGCGGCTGCGCGGACCGCTCGACCGGGCGGCGCTGGCTGAGGCCCTGGCCGACGTGGTGCACCGGCACGAGAGCCTGCGCACCGTCTTCCCCGCCACCGACGGCACCCCGCACCAGGAGATCGTCGACCGGGTGCCGGAGCTGAACACGGCGACCCACACCGCCGAAGCGGTCGCCGCCGCGGCCGCGCACGCCTTCGACCTGCGCACCGAGATCCCGGTCCGCATCACGCTGTTCGAGGCGGGCCCGCAGGACCACCTGCTCCTGGTCGTCATCCACCACATCGCCGGTGACGGCTGGTCGCTGGCACCGTTCGCCGCGGACCTCTCCACCGCCTACGCGGCCCGGTGCGAGGGACGCGCCCCCGGCTGGGCACCGCTGCCCGTGCAGTATGCCGACTACACCCTGTGGCAGCGGGAGGTCCTGCGGGCCGAGGAGCCCGCGCTCCTGGCGTACTGGCGCACAGCCCTGGACGGGGTGCCGTACCTCGAACTTCCCACCGACCGGCCCCGGACGGCCGTCGGCGGCCACCGCGGCGGTCAGGTGCCGCTGCGGATCCCCGCCGGGCTGCGGGCTCGGCTGTCCGCGCTGGGGGCGGCCAGGCACGCGACGCTCTTCATGGTGCTGCACGCCGGTCTGGTCGCGTTGTTCTCCCGGCTCGGAGCGGGCGAGGACATCGTGATCGGTTCGCCGTTCGCCGGACGGACGGGCGACGTGCCGGCCGGTCTGGTCGGCAACTTCGTCGACACGGTCGTGCTGCGCGCCGACGTCTCGGGCGACCCTACGTTCGCGGAGCTGCTCGACCGGGTCCGCCGGTCCGACCTCGACGCATACGCACACTCCGGCATCCCGTTCGAACGTCTGGTCGAGGAGCTCAACCCGGAGCGCTCGCTCTCCCGGCAACCGCTGTTCCAGGTCGTGCTGATGCTGAACAACGTCACCGCACCCGAGTACCGGTTCCCCGGGCTGGACGTCGGCACGGAGCACGTGCACAACGGCACGGCGAAGTTCGACCTGTCCTTCGGCCTGATCGAGGGCCCGGACGGCATCGAGGGGCACGTCGAGTACAGCGCCGACCTGTACGACGAGGAGACGGTCGCCGCGCTGGCGGCCCGCTGGGTGAGGCTGCTCGAGGCGGCCGTCGCGGAACCCGAGCGGCCGGTCGGCGCTCTGGACATCCTCGGAGCCGGTGAACGGACACGGCTGCTGGAGCAGTGGGGCAGCCGCCCGGGCACCCCCCCGCTCCCCGGCGAGACCGTGGTGAGCCGTTTCACCGCGCAGGCCGCCCGCACCCCCGACGCGGTGGCCGTGCGCGAGGACGGCCGCACTCTCACCTACCGGGAACTCGACGTCCGCTCCAACGGACTGGCCCACGCCCTGCTCCGGCGGGGAGCCGGATCCGAGACGACGGTGGCCCTGGCGATGCGCCGCTCCACCGACCTGGTGGTCGCCACCCTGGCCGTGCTCAAGGCGGGCGCCGCCTACGTGCCGCTGCACGAGACCCACCCCGTCGCCCGCATGCGGCTGGTCGTCCAGGACGCGGGCGCCACCCTCGTACTCACCGACGAGAGCACGCACGCGACGGCCGGGGAGCTCGGCCTCCCGGCGCTGCGGGCCGACACCGCCGCCGCCGGCGAGCGCGGCCCCGACGGCCCCGCGCACACCGAGCAGCTCGCCTACCTGATGTACACGTCCGGCTCCACGGGCGCCCCCAAGGGCGTCGCTGTGACGCACCGGGACATCCTCGAACTCGCCGGGGACGACGTGTGGCGCGGCGGAGCGCACCGGCGCGTGCTGCTGCGCTCGCCGCACGCGTTCGACGCCTCCACCTACGAGTTGTGGGTGCCGCTGCTCAGCGGTGGCGAGGTCGTCGTCGCCCCGCCGGGTGAACTCGACGTCAGCGAGCTGCGGCGGCTCATCCTCGGCGAGCGGGTCACCGGCCTGTTCCTGACCACAGCCCTGTTCAACCTGATGGTCGAGCAGTGCCCGGAGGCATTCGCCGCGGTAGGGGAGGTGTGGACCGGAGGCGACTTCGTGTCGCCCGAGGCGATGCGCCGGGTCCTGGACCGCTGCCCGGGCCTGACCGTCGTCCATGTCTACGGCCCGACCGAGACCACCACCTTCGCCACCTGCTTCCCCCTGAACGGGCCCGCGGCCGTGGGACGGGACACCGTCCCCATCGGCCGCCCCCTGGCCGGTACCCGCGCCTACGTGCTCGACGCCCGCCTCCAGCCCGTCCCGGCGGGGGTACCCGGCGAGCTCTACCTCGGCGGCGCCGGGCTGGCGCGTGGCTACATGGACCGACCCGGGCTGACCGCGGAACGGTTCGTGGCCGATGTCCACGGACCGGCCGGTACCCGTATGTACCGCACCGGCGACCTGGTCCGGTGGAACGTCGACGGCGCGATCGAGTTCCTCGGCCGGGTCGACGACCAGGTCAAGATCCGCGGCTTCCGCATCGAGCTCGGCGAGATCGAGGCGTTCCTGACCACGTTGCCCGGCGTCGGCCGAGGGGTGGCCGTCGTCCGCGAGGACAGGCCGGGCGACAAACGGATCGTCGCCTACGTGGTGCCCGCGCAGGGCCACCCCTTCGACGTCGGGGAGCTGCGGGACGCGCTTGCCGAGCGGCTGCCGGAGTACATGGTGCCGGCCGCGTTCGTCGAGCTGGAGCGGATCCCGCTCAACGCCAGCGGCAAACTCGACCGCCGCGCGCTGCCCGCCCCCGCCCGCACCGCCCCGGGCGCCGGACGCGCCCCGCGCACCGAGCGCGAGCGACTTCTGTGCCGGCTCGTCGCCGACGTCCTGGGGCTGCCCGAGGTCCCCGCGGACGCCGGGTTCTTCGCGCTGGGCGGCGACAGCATCTCGGCGATCCAGCTGGTCGGCCGGGCCCGCGCGGTCGGCCTGGAGTTCACGCCTCGCGACGTCTTCCGCACCCCCGTCCTCGCCGACCTGGCCGAAACCGCCAGGGCCGCCGACGCCCCTGCGGGCGGCGACATCGCCGCCCCGCACGGCCCGCTGCCGCTCACGCCCACCGTGCGCTGGCTGCGCGACCTCGGCGGACCGGTGTCCGGCTTCCACCAGTCCGCGCTGATCCAGGTGCCTGCCGACACCGACGAGGAGCGGCTGGAGACCGCCCTGCGCACGCTGGCGGTGCACCACGACGCGCTCCGGCTGAGGCTCACCGCCGCCGACGGGGACTGGAGCTGGGAGGTATTGCCCGGGGCCCACCCCGATCCGCTGGTGCGCCGGGCAGAGAAGGACCTCGCCGCCGAACGCGCCGCGCTGGGTGGCCGCCTCGACCCGTACACCGGGCGGATGCTGCACGCCGTGTGGTTCCCCGAGGACCGCCGCCTGCTGCTCGCCGTGCACCACCTCGCAGTCGACGGCGTGTCCTGGCGGATCCTGTTGCCGGACCTGGCGGCGGCCTGGCGCGGCGAGGCCCTCCCGCCCGTCGGTACCTCGCTGCGCCGCTGGGCCCTGCTCACCGCGCAGACCGACCGGAGCGCGGAACTCCCGATGTGGCGGGACATCCTCGCCACCGACGACCCACAGCTCGCGGCGCGCTCGCTCGACCCACGCCGGGATACCCAAGGCACCCTCCGGCGGCTCACTCGCACGCTGGGCCCCGAGCTGGTCCGCCCGCTGCTCGGTGAGGTACCGGCCGCCTTCCACGCCAATGTCAACGACGTCCTGCTCACCGCGTTCGCCCTGGCCGTCACCCGCTGGCGGGGGCCCGGCCCGGTGCTGGCCGACTTGGAGGGCCACGGCCGTGAGGACCTGGTCGAGGGAGCCGATCTGACCCGTACCGTGGGCTGGTTCACCTCCATCGCCCCGGTACGGCTCGACCCGGGGGCGGCGGACTGGGAGGGGCCGGCACTGACCGAGGCGGTGCGCCGGGTCAAGGACAGCCTGCGGGCCCGGCCCGACCAGGGCGCCGGGTTCGGCTTCCTGGGCCTGGACGCCCGGCGCCCCCAGATGGCCTTCAACTACCTGGGCCGCTTCCCGGCGCCCGCGGTCGCGCGGGACTGGG
Organism: Streptomyces tibetensis; assembly: GCF_040647715.1. Classification (GTDB taxonomy): domain Bacteria; phylum Actinomycetota; class Actinomycetes; order Streptomycetales; family Streptomycetaceae; genus Streptomyces; species Streptomyces tibetensis_A. Next base: position 268,870 of record NZ_JBEZCR010000002.1, read on the forward strand.
AACTGGTCCCGGAACCCGGTGCCTTCGGTGGCGGTGCCGACGACGCCATGCCCGCGCCGCATGTCCTCGAACTCAACGCGCTCACCCGTGACCACGCCGAGGGGCCCGAGCTGACAGCGACCTGGTCCTGGCCGGCCGGGCTGCTGGACGAGGAGTCCGTCACCCGGCTGGCCGGCCTCTGGTTCGCCGCGCTGGAGGTACTCGCAGACCATGCGCGGACCGTGGACGACGCAGGCCTCACCGAGGACGACCTGCCCCTGATCTCACTGAGCCAGGCGGACATCGACCGCCTCGAATCCGCTTGGAGGAACGCACGATGACGTCCGGGCTGGCCGACATCCTGCCTCTGACGCCGCTGCAGGAGGGCTTGCTCTTCCACGCGCTCTACGACGACCGCGGAGCCGACGTCTACAACGTCCAGCTCGCCGTGGAGATCGAGGGGGAGCTGGACGCCGACGCCCTGAGGGCGGCGCTGCGCGCCCTGACAGAGCGTCACCCCAACCTCCGCGCCGGATTCTGGCACCAGGACGTCGAGCAACCGGTGCAGGTGATCCCCCGCGCGGTGGAAGTGCCCTGGTCCGTCTTCGACCTCGCCGCCCTGCCCGAGGACGAGCGGGCGGCCCGGCTGGAGCGGCTGCTGGCCGAGGACCACGCCCGGCGCTTCGACCTGGCCCGGCCGCCGCTGCTGCGCGCCACCCTGGTGCACACGGCTCCAGGTCGCCACCTGTTCCTGCTCACCCACCACCACGCGCTGTTCGACGGCTGGTCCCTGCCGCTCGTGCTGCGCGAGCTGTTCGCCCTCTACACCAGCCGCGGCGACGACCATGCCCTTCCCGCCGTGCGGCCCTACCGCACCTACCTGGCATGGCTCGCCCGCCGCGACCGCGACGCCGCGCTGAAGGCCTGGCGCGCCGCTCTCGACGGCGTCACCGAGCCGACCAGGATCGCCGCCGACACCGACACACCCGTACGGCCCGTGCGGCGTGCCCTGGAACTCCCCCCGGAGGTCACCGCCCGTCTGCGGGACCGGGCACGGGGTCACGGCCTCACTCTCAACACGGTCGTCCAGTGCGCCTGGGGTGTCCTGCTCGGTACCCTCACCGGCCGCGACGACGTGGTGTTCGGGGCCACCGTCTCCGGCCGGCCCGCCGACCTGCCGGGCGCCGACCGGATGATCGGCCTGTTCATCAACACGCTGCCGCTGCGGGTGCGGCTCCGCCCCACGGCTACCCTCGCCGAACTGGGCGCCGAGGTGCAGGCCCGGCAGGCCGACCTCATCGAGCACCAGCACATCGGGCTCGCCGAGGTGCAGGGCGCCATCGGTGTCCGGCAGTTGTTCGACACCGCCCTGGTCTTCGAGAACTACCCCGTCGACCGGGGCCTGCTGCCGGAGGTCGACGGGCTGCGCATGCTGGGCCTGACCAGCCGGGACGCCTCGCACTACGCGGTGACGCTCGCCGCGATCCCGCGCGAGAGCCTGCACCTGAGGCTCGACTGCAGGCCCGACCTGTTCACCTCCGAGGAGGCGGAGGCGCTCGGCGCCCGGCTGCTGAGGCTGCTGCACGCGGCGGCCGAGGGGCTGGACCGCCCGGTGGCGGAACTGGACCTCCTGTCGCCGCAGGAGCGCCGGCACCTGACCGAGGAGGTCAACGACACCGCCGTACCCCCGCCCTCGGCGAACACCGTGCCGCAGAGGTTCGCGCAGACGGCCCGGGCGATGCCGGACGCCGTGGCCGTCGCAGACGGCGAGCGAGAGCTGACCTACGCCGAAATCGACGCCTGGGCCAACCGGCTCGCCCACCGCCTGCTCGGAGCGGGCGTCGGACCGGAGACCGCCGTCGCGGTGTGCGTGGAACGCTCGATCGAACAGGTGGTGGCGACACTCGCCGTCCTGAAGGCGGGCGGCACCTATGTGCCCCTGCACACCGGACACCCCGTGGAACGGCTGCAGCTGACGCTCAAGGAAACCTCCGCGGCCGTCCTGTTCGCCGATGACACCAGCCCCGAGTTCGCGCACAACGCCACCGTCCTGCGGGCCGACGCCGCGCTGGAGATGCCCGGTCACGCCCCCGACGTGCCGCTGCACCCGGACGCTCTGGCATACATCATGTACACCTCGGGCTCGACCGGGACGCCCAAGGCCATCGGCGTCACCCACGAGGACGTCCTCGGTCTCGCCCTCGACCGCCGCTGGCGCTCCGGCCCCAGGGAACGGGTGCTGCTGCACTCGCAGTACGCCTTCGACATCTCGACGTACGAGCTCTGGATGCCGCTGCTCACCGGGGCCCGGCTGGTCGTCGCGCCCGCGGGTGACCTCGACGCGCACTCCTACCGCCGGATCCTCACCGAGCAGCGGATCAGCTGCTTCATGGTGACCGCCGGGCTGTTCGCCCTGCTCGCCGAGGAGCAGCCGGACGCCTTCGCCGGCGTCCGCGAGATCTGGACCGGTGGCGACCTGGTGTCGACCTCCGCCCTGGAACGCGTCCGCCGGCTGTGCCCCGGCACCCGGCTGCGCCACCTGTACGGTCCGACCGAGACGACGCTCGGCGCCACGGCGTACGCCGTCGACCAGACCCGGCCGGTGGAGTCCCCTCTGCCGATCGGCACCCCTCTCGACAACATGCGCGCCTACGTCCTCGACAGCGCGCTGCGGCCCGTCCCGGTCGGTGCCGTCGGCGAGCTCTACCTGGCGGGCACGGGCCTGGCCCGCGGCTATCTCGGCATGCCCAGGGCCACGGCCGAGCGGTTCGTCGCCGACCCGTTCGGGCCGCCCGGCTCCCGGATGTACCGCACGGGCGACCTGGCCCGACGCCGGACCGACGGCGCCCTGTACTTCCTCGGCCGGGCCGACGACCAGATCAAGATCCGCGGTCACCGGGTCGAGCCCGGTGAGGTCGAGGCGTGCCTCGGCCGCCAACCCGGGGTGGGCCGTGCCGTGGTCGTAGTACAGGAGGGCAGGCTCGTCGCCCACGTCGTGCCGGCCCGGGCGGGTCTCGACGTGGCCGCGCTGCGAGAGCACCTCGCCCGCCGGCTGCCGTCGTACATGGTGCCCTCGGCATTCGTCCTCCTCGACGAGATGCCGCTGACCACCAACGGCAAGGTGGACCGCGCAGCGCTGCCCGAGCCCGGCCGGCAGGCCGGCGCCGTGCGCGCCCCGCGCACCGACACCGAGGCGCGGCTGTGCTCCCTGTTCTCCGCGGTGCTCGGGGTAGGCGAGGTCGGCATCGACGCTGACTTCTTCGACCTCGGCGGTCATTCGCTGCTCGCCACCCGGCTGGTGAGCCGGATCCGCTCGCAGCTCGGCGCGGACCTGGGCGTACGCGATCTGTTCGAGGCACCGACCGTGGGCGCGCTCGCCGCCCGGATCGGCGACACCGGCACCGTGCGCGCGCCGCTCCGCCCCCGCCCCCGCCCTGACGCGATCCCGCTGTCGCATGCGCAGAACCGGCTGTGGTTCCTGCACCGCCTGGAGGGCCCGAGCCCCACGTACAACATCGTCCGCGGGCTGCGCCTCACCGGAGATCTGGACGTCCCGGCGCTGCGCGCCGCGCTCGCCGACGTGATCGCCCGCCACGAAGTGCTGCGCACGGTGCTGCCCGAGACCTCCGGGCAGCCGCACCAGCGGATTCTCCCGCCGTACGCGCCGGAGCTGCCCGAGGTGCACATCGCCCCCGAGCGGCTCGACGAGGCTGTGGAGGCCGCCGCCCGGCACGCCTTCGACCTCGCCGTCGAACCGCCCTTGCGGCCCACCCTGTTCACCCTCGGTCCCGACGACCACCTGCTGCTGCTCCTGCTGCACCACGTCGGGGGTGACGGCTGGTCGATACGGCCGCTGGAGCGCGATCTCGCCACCGCTTATGGGGCCCGGCGCGAGGGCCGGGCCCCGGACTGGGCGCCGCTGCCCGTGCAGTACGCCGACTACACGCTGTGGCAGCGGGAACTGCTCGGCGACGAGGCCGACGAGGACAGCCTGATCAGCCGGCAGCTCGGCTTCTGGCGTGAGGCGCTCGAAGGCCTGCCGGAGCAGATCCCGCTGCCCGTCGACCGGCCGCGCCCCGAGCAGCTGAGCTTCCGGGGCGCTGAGGTGCCCGTCGAGATCGGCCCGGGCCTGCACCGGCGGCTCGCCGCACTGGCCGCCGAGCACGGCGTGAGCCTGTTCATGGTGCTCCAGGCGGGTCTCGCGGCGCTGCTGACCCGGCTCGGGGCCGGCACCGACGTTCCTGTGGGCAGCCCGATCGCCGGCCGCACCGACGAAGCCCTGGAGGACCTGGTCGGGTTCTTCGTCAACACCCTGGTGCTGCGCACGGACACCTCCGGCGACCCGGACTTCGCGACGCTCCTCGACCGGGTCCGCGAGACCGACCTCGCCGCCTACGCCCACCAGGACGTGCCCTTCGAACGGCTGGTCGAGGTGCTCAACCCGGAGCGGTCGCTGGCCCGGCAGCCGATGTTCCAGGTGTTGCTCGCCCTGCAGAACATGGAGCGCTCCGTGATCGGCCTGCCCGGTGTGCACGCCGAGGTGGTCGCCCCGGGCGCCGGGGTCGCCAAGTTCGACCTGTCCTTCGCGCTGCGGGAGGTGCGCGACGGTGACCGTGAACCGAACGGGATCACGGGCGTCGTCGAGTACAGCACCGACCTGTTCGACGCGGCCACGGTGGAGTCGGTCGTGGCCCGTCTGGTCCGCCTCCTCGAAGCCGCCGTCACAGCACCAGGCACCCCCTTGAGCGAGCTGGAACTCGTCGGCCCGGCCGAGCGGCACCAACTGCTCGACGGCTACAACGACAGCCGCCGCGACCTCGAACCGCTGGATTCGGTCACCCTGTTCACCCGGGTCGTCCGCCAGGACCCGAACGCCGTCGCCCTCGTCCACGAGGACCTGGTCATCAGCTACGGCGAACTGGCCGAGCGCGCCGACCGGCTGGCTCACTGGCTGCGCGCGGCCGGAGTCGGGGCCGAGTCCGTCGTCGCCGTACGCATGAAGCGCTCGCCCGAGCTGGTGACCGCTGTGCTCGGCATCTGGAAGGCGGGGGCCGCCTACCTGCCCGTCGATCCGGACTACCCGGCCGAACGCATCGCCTACATGCTCGAGGACGCAAAACCGGCATGCGTGCTGAACGAACTGCCCGACCTGGCCGCTGTGCCCGGCACCGACCCGGGGCTGCGGCCGCACCCCGACTCGCCCGCCTACCTCATCTACACCTCCGGTTCCACCGGCCGGCCCAAGGGTGTCGTCGCCTCCCACCGGGGCGTGCACAGCCTGCTCACCGCCCAGCGTGAACGACTCGGGGCAGGGCCGGGCAGCCGCGTCCTGCAGTTCGCCTCGCCCAGCTTCGACGCGGCCTTCTGGGAGATCTGCATGGGCCTGCTCTCCGGCGCGACCCTGGTGCTGGCGTCGGCCGACCGGCTGCTCCCGGGGCCCGCCCTGGCCTCCGTCGTCGCCGAGCACGACGTGACCCACGTCACGCTTCCCCCGTCCGCGCTCGCGGTGCTGGACGAGGACGCGCTGCCCGGGGTCACGCTCGTCGTCGCCGGTGAGGCCTGCCCGCCGGATCTGGCCGGGCGCTGGTCCGCCGGGCGCCGCATGGTCAACGCCTACGGGCCCACCGAGACGACCGTGTGCGCCACGATGAGCGCTCCGCTGTCAGGCCCCGGCGTGCCGCCGCTGGGCACACCGGTGGTCAACGCCCGGGTGTATGTGCTCGACGAGTACCTGCGGGCAGTGCCGCACGGCGTCGTCGGCGAGCTCTACGTCGCCGGAGCCGGACTCGCCCGCGGCTACCTCAACCGACCCGCGCTGACCGCCGAACGGTTCGTCGCAGACCCCTTCGGCACCCCCGGCTCCCGCATGTACCGCACCGGCGATCTGGCACGTCGCCGCGCGGACGGCACCCTGGAGTTCGCCGGGCGCGTGGACCACCAGATCAAGGTGCGCGGCTTCCGCATCGAGCCCGGCGAGGTCGAGGCCGCGCTCACCGAACACCCCGAGGTGGTCGGCGCGGTCGTCGTCGCCGATGGGGACCGGCTCGTCGCCTACGTGGTCGAGGACGTCGAGGAACACGCCACCGGCCCGGCCGACCCGGCCGCCGGAATCCGCCAGGTCGACCAGTGGCACGCCGCCTTCGAGGCGCAGTACGGCACGGACGGCGGCGCCGCCCTCGGCGAGGACTTCGCGGGCTGGAACAGCAGCTACGACGGTGCGCCGATCCCGCTGGACCACATGAGGCAGTGGCGCGCCGCCGCCGTCGACCGCATCCTCGGCCTGTCATCCGGCCGGGTCCTGGAGATCGGTGTCGGCTCCGGACTGATCCTGGCGGAGGTCGCCGCGCACTGCGCGGAGTACTGGGGCACCGACCTGTCCGAGTCGGCCGTCGAGAGGCTGCGTGACCGGCTCGCCGGGCAGCCTTTCGCCGACCGGGTCACCCTGCGCGCCCAGCCCGCCCACGACGTGACCGGGCTGCCCGAGGGGTACTTCGACACGATCGTGCTCAACTCCGTCGTCCAGTACTTCCCCGACTCGGACTACCTCATGGACGTCCTGCGCGCACTCGCCCGGCTGCTCAAACCCGGCGGTGCGGTGTTCCTCGGCGACGTGCGCAACCTACGGACGCTGCCCGCGCTGCGCACCGCCGTGGAACTCCTGAACGGCGGCTCGGCGAGCGTGGCCGAACTGCGGCGCCGGATCGACCACGGCGTGCGCACCGAGGAGGAACTCCTCGTCGACCCCGACTTCTTCGGCACACTCCCGGCGGCCCTGCCCGCGTTCGGGCGCGCCGACGTGTGGCTCAAGACGGGCGCCCCGCGGAACGAACTGACCGCCCACCGCTACGACGTCGTCCTGAGTACGCTGTCCCCCGCCCCGCCCCGGCCCGACGACGACCGGCTCCGGCTGCGCTGGGGGCACGACGTGCGCGACCTCGACGGCCTGGCCGCCGCCCTCGCGCAGGCCGGGACCACCCCGGTGCGGGTGACCGGTGTGCCCAACGCGCGGCTCGCCGCCGAGAACAAAGCGCGCGATCTGCTCGCCGCCGGCGACGCGACAGCAGCGGCCCGTTCGCTGGCCGCGGACGGCCATGCCGCGGGCACGGCACCGGCCCTCGAGGAGCTCACCGCCCTGGCCGGACGGCTGGGCCGGTGCGCCGACTTCACCTGGTCGGGGCACGGCGCCGACGGTGACCTGGACGTGCTGTTCACCGACCCCGCACAGCCCTTGCGGTCCGGGGAGCTGTACGAGCCCGGCCCGGCGCGGGCCCCGCTGACCAACAGCCCGGCTCGTTTCGCCGACCCCGGGGCGCTGGTCGTGCGGCTCGCCGACCATCTGCGGCAGAAGCTGCCGGCCCATCTGGTCCCGGCGGCCATCGTGCCCCTGGACGCCTTTCCACTGACCCCGAACGGCAAGCTCGACCGGGCGGCCCTGCCTGCCCCCGAGTACCTGTCCCAGGGTGGCGGGCGTCCCCCGCGTACCCCGGGCGAGGAACTGCTGTGCGGGCTGTTCGCCGAGATCCTCGGGCTGCCCGGGGTCGGCATCGACGACTCCTTCTTCACCCTCGGCGGTCACTCGCTGCTCGCGGTGCGGCTCATCAGCCGGATCCGGGAGGTGCTCGGCGTCGACTTGGAGGTGCGGCACCTGTTCGAGGCGCCGACCGTCGCGGAGCTGGCCCGGCTGACCGAGAGCGCCGCCGGCGACCGGCCCCGGCTCGCTCCCCACCCGCGTCCGGACGTCGTACCGCTGTCCTTCGCCCAGCAGCGCCTGTGGTTCCTGGCCCGGCTCGACGGTTCCAGCGCCGTCTACAACTTCCCGCTGGCGCTGCGGTTGCGCGGCCGGCTGGACACCACCGCGCTCGCCGACGCGCTCACCGACGTGGTGGGCCGGCACGAGACCCTGCGCACGGTGTTCGCCGAGGACGGCGGAACCGCTCGCCAACAGGTTGTCGCCGCGGGCCCCGCTCACTTCGAGACCGCCGACAGCAGCGAGTCCCGGCTCGCCGGCGACCTGGCCCGGGCGGCCGGGTACGCGTTCGACCTGAGCACCGAACCGCCGCTGCGCGCCACGCTGTTCCGCCTCGGCGGGGAGGAGCACGTCCTGCTCCTGCTGCTGCACCACGTGGCGGGCGACGGCTGGTCGCTCGCGCCGTTGGCACGCGATCTCGCCACCGCCTACGCGGCCCGGCGCGAGGGCCGGGCCCCGGACTGGGCGCCGCTGCCCGTGCAGTACGCCGACTACACGCTGTGGCAGCGGGACCTGCTCGGCGACGAGGCCGACGAACACAGCGTGGCCGCACGTCAGGTCGCCTTCTGGCGCCGGACGCTCGCGGGTGTGCCCGACGAACTGCCGCTGCCGCTGGACCGGCCCCGGCCCCCGGTGCCGGACCACCACGGTGCCCGCACCGCGTTCTCCGTCGGCGCCGCCACCCACCGCCGGCTCACCGACCTGGCCCGTGACCATCAGGCGACGGTGTTCATGGCCCTGCACGCGGGTCTCGCGGCGCTGCTGACCCGGCTCGGGGCCGGCACCGACATCCCGATCGGGGCACCGGTCGCCGGACGCACCGACGTGGCCCTGGAGGACCTGGTCGGGTTCTTCGTCAACACCCTGGTGCTGCGCACGGACACGTCCGGCGACCCGGACTTCGCGACGCTCCTCGACCGGGTCCGCGAGACCGACCTCGCCGCCTACGCCCACCAGGACGTGCCCTTCGAACGGCTGGTCGAGGTGCTCAACCCGGAGCGGTCGCGCTCCCGGCAGCCTCTGTTCCAGGTGATGCTGGCCCTGCAGAACACGCCGGGCGCCGAACTGCGAATGCCCGGACTGGAGATCGCCGCCGACCAGGTGCCGGTGGAGGCCGCCCGCTTCGACCTGACCGTGCACGTCCAGGAAACGCGGAACGCCGAGGGGGAACCCGCAGGACTCACCGGTGTCGTCGAGTACCGCACGGACCTGTTCGACGCCGCCACGGCACAGGCCGTCGCCCGGCGCTTCGCCCGGCTGCTGGACGCCGTCGCTGCCGACCCGCGGCGCCCGATCGGCGCCCTCGACCTGCTCGACGACACCGAGCGTGCCGCGCTCATGCCCACCCCGCAGCGGCTGCTCGGAGACGGCACGCTCGCGGCCCGGTTCGCCGCGCAGGCCGCCCGCACCCCTGACGCCACGGCGATGACTTCCGGTACCGAGCGGCTGAGCTACCGGGAGCTGGACAGGCGCTCCAACCGCCTGGCCCGTTTGCTGCGCGAGCACGGCGCCGGACCCGAGCGCCGGGTGGCCCTACTGCTGCCGCGCTCGGCGGACCTGGTCGTCGCGGTGCTCGCGGTACTGAAGACCGGCGCCGCCTACGTGCCGCTGGACCCCGCGCACCCCGCCCGGCGGATCGCTCTCGTCGCCGAGGACACCCGGCCGGCGGTCGCTGTGGTCGCCCCCGAGTACGCGGACGCACTGCCTGCCGGGCTGCCCGCGGTCACCGTCGGCGACGCGGCAGCCCACCCGGACGCCCCGCTGCCCGGTCCTGGACCGCACCCGGACAACGCCGCCTACCTCATCTACACCTCCGGCTCCACCGGACGCCCCAAGGGCGTCGTGGTGACCCACCGGAACGTGCTGCGCCTGTTCGCGGCCGCCGAACGGCACCTGCGGCCCACGGAGTCGGACGTCTGGACGCTGTTCCACTCCTACGCCTTCGACTTCTCGGTGTGGGAGTTGTGGGGCGCGCTGTTGCACGGCGGGCGCCTGGTCGTCGTGCCGTTCGACGTCAGCCGTTCCCCGGAGGACTTCCTGCGCCTGCTGACGCGGGAGCGGGTCACCGTGCTCAGCCAGACGCCGTCGGCGTTCCACCTGCTGTCCTCCGTGCACTCCGAAGGCCGACTGCCCGTACGGGCAGTCGTGTTCGGCGGTGAGGCCCTCGACACGCGGCGGCTGGACGCGTGGTACGCCGCACACCCCGCCGGTGCGCCGCTGCTGATCAACATGTACGGCATCACCGAGACCACCGTGCACGTCACCGCCCGGGCCCTGAGCCCGGCCGACGTCCGCGCCCGGCTCGGCAGCCCCATCGGCACCCCACTGGCCGACCTCGCAGTCCGTGTCCTCGACGAACGGCTGCGCCCCGTCCCGCCCGGCGTGCCGGGCGAGATGTACGTGGCGGGCGCGGGCCTGGCGCGCGGCTACCACGACCGGCCCGGCCTGACCGCGTCACGGTTCGTGGCCGACCCCTACGGCCCGCCCGGCAGCCGGATGTACCGCACCGGCGACCTGGCCCGCTGGGGCACCGAGGGGCTGGAGTTCCTCGGGCGTGGCGACGGCCAAGTCAAGGTGCGCGGCCACCGCATCGAACTCGGCGAGGTCGAGGCAGCGCTGAGCGCCCTGCCCGAGGTCGCCCACGCCGTCGTCGTCCAGCGGGACGCGGGTCACCTGGTCGGCTACGCCGTACCGGCTGGGCCCGGCACGGACGGCAGCGCCCTGCGGCGCGCGTTGACCGCGGCACTGCCGGACTACATGGTCCCCTCGGCCGTAGTCACCCTGGACCGTCTGCCGCTGACCGTGAACGGCAAGCTCGACCATGCGGCGCTGCCCGAACCGCAGGTCGCTGCCGGGACCGCACGCGAGGCGGCGAACGAGGTCGAGGCCGTGCTGTGCAAGGTCTTCGCCGAGGTGCTCGGTGTCCCCGAAGTCGGCGTCGACGACGGGTTCTTCGACCTGGGGGGCGACAGCATCACCTCGATCCGCCTGGTCAGCAGAGCCCGCGCCGAGGGCGTGAACCTGACGGTGCGCGATGTGTTCGACCGCCGGACCGTGGCCGCGCTCGCGGCGGTGGCGGGCAGCACTCCGACGACGGTCGCGACCATGGCGGAGGAAGGCGACCTGCCCCTGACGCCGATGGCGCACTGGCTGGCCGAACGCGGTGGCCCCGTCGACAGGTTCAGCCAGTCACTGTGGATCAGTACGCCACGCGGCCTGGACGCCGACACGATGGAGCGCCTGCTGCAGCAACTGCTCGACCGGCACGCCGCGCTCAGGACCGCCCTCGCCACCGACGGCCGGCGGTGGACGACGACCATCCGCCCGGCCGGTACCGTCCGGGCCGCGGACCTGCTGCGGCACGCACACGGCGATCTCGTCGACTTGCCCGCGCTGACGGAAGCGGCCCGCGATCGGCTGGCTCCCCGGGAGGGGGTGATGGCCCAGGCCGTGTGGCTCGACCGGCCCGGCCGCAGCGGCCGGCTCGTCCTCGTCCTGCACCACCTGGTCGTCGACGCCGTGTCCTGGCAGATCCTCCTGTCCGACCTGGACACCGCCTGGCGCACCGGCGAGCTGCCGAGCACCGGCACCTCCCTGCGGCAGTGGGCCCACCTGCTGCCCGAGCGTGCCCGGGCCCGGGAGGACGAACTGCCCTTCTGGACGCGCATGACATCCCCGGCCGCCCCCCTGCTGGACGGCCCCGTGGACGCCGCGCGTGACACCGAGTCCACCGTGCACCACCACAGCGGGCAGCTGTCCGCCGAACGGACCGCTCCACTGCTGACGACTGTGCCGGCCGCGCTGCACGCCACCACCGGCGAGGTCCTGCTCGGTGCCCTCGCCCTCGCGCTCGCCGACTGGCGCGCCCGCCGCACCGGGGCCACGGACCGCTGGGTGGTGCTGGACCTCGAGGGCCACGGACGGGACGAGACAGACCCCGCGGTCGACCTCACCCGCACGGTCGGCTGGTTCACCAGCGTGTATCCCGTGCGCCTCGACACCGGCCCGGGGTCCTGGAACCTCGAGCCGTACGACGACGTGGCACTCCGACGTGCCTTCGGGGGCGTCAAGGACCAGCTGCGTGCGGTCCCGGAGAAGGGGACCGGATTCGGGCTGCTGCGCCACCTCTCGCCGCACGGCAGGCGTGCCCTGGCCGACGCGGTGACGCCCGAGACCGCCTTCAACTACCTGGGACGGTTCGGTGGTATCGACGGCCCGGCGGGGGAGTGGTCGGTGGCGCCCGAGCCCGGCGCCTTCGGCGGCGCGGCCGACCCCACGCTGCCCGTGGCGCACGGCCTGGAGATCACCGCGATGGTGCGCGACGACCGGCTCGTCGTGGGCCTGTCCTGGGCCGGCGCGCTGCTGCCGGAGAGCGGCGCGGCCGACTTGGTGGACACCTGGTTCGCCGTGCTGGACCGGCTCAGCGCCTACGCAGCCTCACCCGTGCGCTTCGCGCCGACGCCGTCGGACGTCAGCCTGGCCGAGCTCAGCCAGGACGACCTGGACCAGTTCGAGGACGAACTGGGTGAACTCGAATTCGATGAGGAGGATCACTGACGTGCGTGGACCAGGTACCGGATCACGTATCGAGGACGTCCTCCCGCTCACCCCGCTGCAGGAGGGGCTGCTCTTCCACGCCCTGTTCGACCCGGCCGGGACAGAGGTGTACAACGTCCAGCTGTCGCTCACGCTGAGCAGCGGAGTCGACGCCGGGCGGCTGCGTGACGCGGTCGAGGCCCTGCTGCGCCGGCACCCGAACCTGCGCGGCTCCTTCCGCTTCGGCAAGTCCGGCGTACCCGCGCAGGTGGTGCCGTACGCGGTCACCGTGCCGTGGACCGAGACGGACCTGCGCGGAACCGGCGAGGACGAGTTCGCCCGATTGCTCGCGGCGGACCGGGTGGGCCCGTTCGACCCGGCCAAGGGGCCCCTGCTGCGCTGCACACTGGTGCGTACAGGCGAGCAGGAACACCGCTTCGTCCTGACACACCACCACATCTTGCTGGACGGCTGGTCGCTGGCCACTGTGGTGCGCGAGCTGTTCACCCTCTACGCCGGCCACCGGCTGCCGCCCGCGCCGCCCTACCGCGACTACCTGGCCTGGCTGGCCGGCCGGGACGCGGCGGCCGCCGAACAGGCCTGGCGGCGGGCGCTGGACGGCCTCACCACCGGCACGTTCATGGCACCGCCCGACCCGGCCCGCGCCGCGGCGCTCCCCGAGGTCGCCGAATGCCTGCTGCCGACCGATGTCACCTCCGACCTCGTGGCGCTCGCCCGGCGCAACGGCACGACGCTCAACACCGTCGTGCAGTGCGCGTGGGGCACCGTGCTGCGGCATGCCACCGGTCAGGACGACGTGGTCTTCGGCGCGATCGTCTCCGGCCGGCCGCCCGAGGTCCCCGAGGTGGACCGGATGGTCGGGCTGTTCATCAACGCCCTCCCGGTCCGTGTCAGGTTCAGTCCCGCAGAGCCGCTGTCGGCCCTGCTGGCCCGTGTGCAGCGGGAGCAGGCTGCGCTCACCGGCCACCAGCACCGCTCGCTCGCCGAGGTGACCCGCTGGGCCGGCCTCGACCGGCTGTTCGACACACTGGTCGTCTTCGAGAGTTACCCCGTCGACCACGCGGCCCTGAAGGCCGGTGCCGACGGCATGCTGGCGACATCGATGCGCGTCGAGGACGCCACGCACTACCCGCTGACCCTGGTGGTCGTGCCCGGGGAACGATTGCGGCTGCGCATCGCCCACCGGGCCGACCTCTTCTCGCCGGAGACCGCCCGCGACCTGGTGGCCCGGCTCGGGCAGGTGCTCACCCGGTTCGCCACCACCCCGGACGCGCCGGTCTCCTCCGTGCGGCTGCTCGACCCCGCCGAGGAGCGGCGCCTCGTACACGACTGGAACGACACCTCTCACCCCGTCCCGAACCTGTGCCTGCCGCAACTCTTCGAGGAACAGGCGGCACGCTCCGCCGACCGCACGGCAGTGGTCTTCGAGGGCGAGCACGTCACCTACGGCGAACTCAACGCCCGCGCCAACCGGCTGGCCCGCCTCCTCGTGGCGCACGGCGTCGGCCCGGAACGGCTGGTGGGGCTCGCCCTGCCCCGCTCCGTCGAACTCGTCGTCGCCGTCCTCGCGGTGCTCAAGGCAGGCGGCGCCTACCTGCCGCTGGACCCGGGCCAGCCGCGGGAGCGGCTGCGGCTCATGATCGAGGAGGCCGCCCCGGACGTCGTCGTCACCGTCGAGGGCACCATGGATCCGCCCGGCCCCATCCCCTCGATCGTCCTGCACGGTGACATGCCCAGCCTGCGGGATCCGCGCGCCGCCGAGAACCTCGGCGACCGCGGGCTGCTCCCGGGACACCCGGCATACGTGCTGTACACCTCAGGGTCGACGGGCCGGCCCAAGGGCGTCATCGTCCCCCACGAGGGCATCGTCAACCGGCTCAGCTGGATGCAGGCCGAGTACCGTCTGACCTCCGAGGACCGGGTGCTGCAGAAGACCCCGGCCGGCTTCGACGTCTCCGTCTGGGAGTTCCTCTGGCCGCTGCTCCAAGGCGCCACGCTGGTGGTGGCCCGGCCCGACGGTCACCGCGACCCGGCCTACCTCGCAGCACTGATCGCCGACGAACAAGTCACCACCGTGCACTTCGTGCCGTCGATGCTGCGGACCTTCCTGGACGAGCCCGCCGCGGCCGCCTGCACGAGCCTGACCCGGGTGATCTGCAGCGGTGAGGCACTGCCCGCCGAGCTCGCCGCCCGCGGCCTGGCCACCCTGGACGCCGAACTGCACAATCTGTACGGGCCCACCGAAGCGTCCGTCGATGTCACCGCCTGGCGGTGCGACGGCGGCGGCACGGTGCCCATCGGCCGGCCGGTGTGGAACACCCGCGCCTACGTCCTCGACAGCGCGCTGCGGCCGGTGCCCACCGGCGTCACCGGCGAGCTCTACCTGGGCGGCCGCCAACTGGCCCGCGGCTACCTCGCCCAGCCCGGCCGCACGGCCGAGCGGTTCGTCGCCGACCCCTACGGCCCGCCCGGCGCACGCCTGTACCGAACGGGCGACCTGGCCCGGCTGCGCCGCGACGGGGCGCTGGAGTACGCCGGCCGCGTCGACGACCAGGTGAAACTGCGCGGACAGCGGATCGAGCCGGGCGAGGTGGCCGCAGCACTGGAACGCCACTCCGCCGTACGCCACGCCGAGGTCGTGCTCCACGAGGACCGGCTCGTCGGGTACGTCCTGCCCGCGACGGGTGAGGAAGCCGATCCGCAGGCTTTGCGCAAGCACGCCGCCGTCCACCTGCCCGACGCCATGGTCCCGTCGGCCGTCGTTGTGCTCGACCGGTTCCCGCTCACCCCCAATGGAAAGCTCGACCGGAGTGCGCTGCCTGCCCCCGCACCGCCTCGCACCGACCCGGCCGGCGCCCCGCGCTCGCCCCGCGAGGAGGTGCTGTGCGGGCTCTTCGCCGACGTCCTCGGCCTGGACCGGATCGGCGTGCACGACGACTTCTTCGAGCTGGGCGGCCACTCGCTGCTCGCGGCCCGGCTGATCGGACGGGTGCGGGAGGTACTGGGCGTCGAGACCGGCATTCGCACACTGTTCACCGCACCCAGCGTCGCCGCCTTCGCCGAACGCCTCGGCGAGGCACCGGGCGACGGGCTGGACGTCATGCTGCCGCTGCGGCCGACGGGCCGGCGGGCACCGTTGTTCTGTGTGCACCCGGCCGCCGGGCTCGGATGGTGTTACAGCGGGCTGCTACGCCACCTCGGTCGGGAACACCCGGTGTACGCCCTGCAGTCCCGCGGACTGGACGGTGCGCCCGTGGCCGCGGCCACCCTGGAGGACATCGCGGACGACTACGTCGAGCACATCCGCCGGGTCCAGCCGCACGGCCCGGTCCACCTGCTGGGCTGGTCCTTCGGCGGCGTGCTCGCCCACCGGATCGCCACCCGGTTGCAGTCCCGGGGCGAGCAGGTCGCCCTGCTGGCGGTCCTCGACGCCTACCCCCGGTTCGACGGGGCACGTGACTACACCCCGGACACGCACGCCGTCCTCACCGGCCTGCTCCACTACGCCGGGCACACCTGGAACCGTACCGAGCCGCTGACGGTGCCCGCCGCCCGCGCCGTGCTGGAACAAGGCGGCAGCGCGCTGGCCACCCTCGACGAGCACCAACTGGCCTCGGCGGTCGAGGTGTTCTCCCGCAACTTCCGGGCACAGCAGGAGTTCTCCCCGGAGGTCTTCGACGGCGACCTGCTGTTCGTCACCGCCACCGGCGGGCGCGGTGCGGACTGGCCGACGGCCGGGGACTGGCAGCCGTACGTCACCGGCGCCATCCTCCGCCACCAGGTCGACGTCGACCACGGCCTGATGCTGACCGACCCCGAGGCGCTGGCCGCGATCGGCCGCTGCGTCTCCGACCGGCTCCGCGACCTCGCCCGCCGGGCGCGCGCACATACCACCCCCGAACCCGCGCGGAACCCGCGCGGAACCCGCGATGAACTCGCGAAGGACCTGACAGGAAAGGGAACAGACCGATGACCAACCCGTTCGAGGACAATGACGCCAGCTACCTCGTGCTGGTCAACGAGGAGGGCCAGCACTCGCTGTGGCCGTCCTTCGCCGACGTGCCCGCCGGCTGGACCGTGGCACACGACAAGGACTCGCGTCAGGCGTGCCTCGACTACATAGACGCCCACTGGACCGACCTGCGTCCGCGCAGCCTGGTCCGCGCGATGGAGGACACGAGTGCCTGAGACGGCGCCGCAGCCCGCCCTGCTGCTCGACGACTACCTCGGACTGATCGACGACAGCTGCGTGGCGATCCTCCCGCACGTCCTGCGCATCGCCGCCCAACTCGGCGTCGCGGACGTCCTCGCCGACGGCCCGCGCGACGCCGAGGCGATCGCCGAGGCCGTCGGCGCCCACCCGGGAGCACTCCACCGGCTGCTGCTCGCCCTGGCCTCGGTCGGTGTGCTCATCGAGGAGGACGCCCGCGCCTTCCGGCTCACCCCGGCCGGCAACCGTCTGCGCGCAGGCGTAGAGGGCAGCGTCCGTACATCGCTGCTGAACGTGGAGAGCCAGCTGGCCTGGCTGCACGGCATCGACACCTTGCGTACCGGCAGGTCCGTCTTCGACGACCGGCACGGCGGCTTCTTCGCCCACAAGGACGCCGACGGCGCCTCCGACCAGGCGTTCCTGCAACGCATGCGGGAACGGGCAGCGCGGCTGTACCCACGGTTCGCCACCGACACCGACTGGAGCGAGTGCAGCACGGTGATGGACCTCGGCGGCGGGGACGGTTACCAGCTCGAGGCGATCCTGCGGCAGGAACCCCGGCTGCGGGGTGTGCTGTTCGACCGGCCCGCGGTCGTGGCGGCGGTTCGTGCCAAGGGCACCTTCGAGGGGCCGAACCGCGAACTTGCGGCCGGCGACTTCTTCGAGGGTGTCCCCGAGGGCGCCGACACCCATCTGTTGTGCAGCGTGCTGCACGACTGGACGGACGAGCAGTGCGTGTCGATCCTGCGTTCCTCGCGCGCCGCGCTCGAACCGGGCGGCCGGTTGATGATCGTCGACATGCTGGTGCCCGACGACGGCTCGTGGCACCCGAGCAAGTGGAGCGACATCGGAATGATGGTGCTCACCGGCGGCCGGGAGCGCACGGTGCAGGAGTTCGAGGCGCTGCTGGCCGAGGCGGACTTCACCTTGTCCGCGGTGCGCGCCGTGCCGGACTCCCTCTTTTCCGTGCTGGAAGCGAAGTAACGCCCCAAGAAAGGAATCTGATGCTGTCATCGACCGAGGGGACGGAGCACGCCCCCGGCGTCATGCTCAATCACCTGGAGTTCTACACCGCCGACGCCGACGAGGCAGTGTCCGAACTGACAGACCGGTACGGCTTCGGGGTGTGGGGCACCAGGGCGCTGCCCGGCGGCGGCCGCTCGGTGGCCCTGGGGGTGTGCGACATCGCCGTCCTGGTCACCGAGGGACCGCAGACCCGGGAGTTCACCGAGCGGCACGGATTCGGGGTGGCGGACATCGGCCTGCGCACCTCCGACGCGGCCGGCACGCACACGGCGGCGGTGGCGGCCGGCGCCCGTTCGGTGCGGCCCCCGGCCACCGAGGAGGGGGCGACGCTCGCGGCCGTCGGGGCCTTCGGCGACGTGGTGCACACCTTGGTGCAGCCGCCGGCCGGTGTCGACGGGATGTGGCTGCCCGGGTTCGGCGCGCTCACACCGCTGCCGGCTTCGTCCACCTGCCTGGAGCGGATCGACCACTTCGCCGTCTGCCTGGACGCCGGCGACCTCGCCGCCACCGTCGAGCGCTACGAGCGCACCCTCGGCTTCCGGATGACCTTCGCGGAGCGGATCGCGGTGGGAGCCCAGGCGATGGACTCCAAGGTGGTGCAGAGCCCGTCGGGCGACGTCACCCTCACGCTGATCGAGCCGGACACCGAAGCCGACCCCGGGCAGATAGACCGCTTCCTGCGGGACAACGGCGGTGCCGGCGTCCAGCACGTGGCGTTCTCCACCCGCAACATCGTCCGCTCCGTCGCCGTGCTCGGCGAGCGCGGTGTCGACTTCTTGGACACCCCGGACACCTACTACGACCGGCTCACCCAGCGGCTCACACCGGCCCGGCACCCGGTCGCCGAACTCCGGGACCTCGACATCCTGGTCGACGAAGACCACGACGGTCAGCTGTACCAGATCTTCACCCGCTCCACGCATCCGCGCGGCACGCTGTTCTACGAGGTCATCGAGCGGTTCGGCGCCCGCAACTTCGGCAGCGGCAACATCAAGGCGCTGTACGAGGCCGTGGAGGAGGCCTCGCTCGCCGGACAGCACCGATGAGCGAAACCGCGGCCGCACCGGCCCGCTCGGCCCTGCTGCGGGTGGGGGAACTGCACCCGGCGCTGGCGGAGCCGGTGCTGGAGTCCATGAACTTCCTCAACGAGGTGTCGCACCGCTATCCGGACGCCATCTCGCTGGCCGCCGGCCGGCCGCACGAGGACCTCTTCGACGCGCGGACACCGGAGAGGTACCTCGCCGCCTACCGTCACCACCTCGCCGCCGACCGCGGGTTCACCCCCGAGCAGGTGCGCAGGACCCTGTTTCAGTACGGCCGCACCAAGGGCGTCATCCACGACCTGATCGCCCGGATGCTCCACGTCGACGAGACGATCGACGTGGACCCGGAGTCCGTGGTGGTCACCGTCGGCTGCCAGGAGGCCATGGTGCTCACCCTGCGGGCGTTGCGCGCGGACGCGCGGGACGTGCTGCTCGCCGTCGCCCCGACCTATGTGGGCCTGACCGGGGCGGCGGCCCTGGTCGACCTGCCCGTGGTGCCGGTACCCGGCGGCACGGGCGGCGTCGACCTCGACGCCCTCGCCCGTCTGGTGGCCGGGCTGCGCTCCGAGGGGCGGCGTCCGCGCGCCTGCTACGTCATGCCGGATTTCGCCAACCCCTCCGGGCTGAGCATGGACCTCACCACCCGTCACGCCCTGCTGGACACGGCGGCCGCGCTCGACCTGATGCTCCTGGAGGACAACCCGTACGGGCTGTTCCACGGTGGGGAACACCTACCGACTTTGAAGGCGCTGGACACCGGCCGCCGGGTGGTCTACTTCGGTTCGTTCGCCAAGACGTGTCTGCCCGGCGCACGCGTCGGCTACGTCGTGGCCGACACCCCGGTCGAAGGCACCGACGGGAGCCTCGGCCTGTTCGCCGACGAACTCGCCAAGATCAAGGGCATGGTCACGGTGAACACCTCCCCCGTCGCGCAGGCCGTGGTCGGGGGACACCTGGTGACCCACGGGTGCAGCCTGGTCACCGCCAACGCCACGGAACGCGCGGTGTACCAGCGCAACCTCCACCATCTGCTCGACGGCCTGTCGGCGCGCTTCCCCGCGGACAGCGGCGTGCGCTGGAACACCCCGAGCGGCGGCTACTTCGTCGTGGTGGACGTGCCCTTCACCGCGGACGACGCGGCGCTCGAACACTCCGCCCGGAAGCACGGCGTGCTGTGGGTGCCGATGCGGCACTTCTACGACCATCCCGACGCCGACCGGCGGCTGCGCCTGTCATGCAGCGCCGTCTCACCGGCCGAGATCGACCAGGCCCTGGACCGCCTGGCGGCGTTCGTCGCGTCCCGCCGCTGAGCCGGACGTTTCCGCGCAGGGCCGCGAGCCACACGAGAACGAAGGGTGGGGTGCCGGCGAAATCCCTTCGCCGGCACCCCACCCTTCGTCTTCCCGACCGCCTCAGTCCCCGGGCCAGGCCGAGTACTGCCGCCTGCCGTAGAGGAGCGGCACGTCGTCGGCGTGATCGACGGCCGCCACCTCGCCGAGCAGCATGGTGTGGTCGCCGATCTCCAGCGTGCGGGCCAACTCGCATTCCGCGACGGCGAACGCGTCCCGGTGCAGCCACGGCAGGCCGAGCCGGGGGGTCGGTCGCCAGGGCACCGCCGCGAACCGGTCGATGGGCGAAGCGAACACCGACGCCGCCTCCCGGGCCCGTGCGTGCAGCAGGTTCACGGCGAACCGGCCGCTCCCCAGGACAGCCGCCAGCACCCTGCTGGTGGAGGTCAGACAGACCTGCAGCGTCGGCGGTTGCACGGTCACGCTCGACAGCGAGGAGCAGGTCACGCCGTACGGCGTCCCCTCGGTGCCGGTCGTGGTGACCACGACGACACCGGTCGGGAACCCGCCCATCAGCGTGCGGTAGTCAGCGGCGTCCACATGCCCCGAATGCCTGTCCACGGTGGTCATCGTCCGCCCCTACGCCGGCCGCCGCCCGGCGACCAGGCCCTTCAGCGACTCCTTCACCGGGCCCAGGTACAGGTCGCGCACGTCGTCCGGCGCCTCGGTGACAGCCCACTTCAGCATCGAGACCATCCGCCTCGGGGTGGGCCGCAGGAAGCGGTGCTCGATGTCGGCGAAGCCGAACGGCTTGGGAACGAAGTCGGCCGAGGCGAGCCGGCCGAACAGGTGCCGGGCCGCCTCGTCGCCGCTCACCTCCCCCCGCTCGTAGCGCGAGGTCTGTTCCACGACCGCGTCCAGCAGCTCGCGATAGCGTGCGTCGGGCCACCACAGGCCGGGATACTCGTTGTCCTCCAGCGCCCGCAGGTGCTCCGGATCACCGGTGCGCCGGAACCGCATCATGGCGGCCTGCAGCCGGTTGGAGCTGAACACGGTGCCGAGCGTCCACACCCGGAACACCGCGCTCCACAGCGGATAGTGGTCGAAGGAGATGAATGAGGCGTTGACCAGGGCGTCGTTGTAGTCGAGCAGCCCCTGCTCCACCCGCTCCACGTATGCGAACCGCTCCAGGGTGAAGTCGTCCTCCCGCAGCGCCCCCAGCAGCCGGTGCGCGAGCACGTTCACCACGTTCGCGGTGTTGGAGATGCCCCGCGAGAACAGCGGGTCGATGAAACCCGCCGCGTGCGACATCAGACACCACCGGGCTCCCACCGACCGGGTGGCGGAGTACTGCAGCCGCTCGGTGGACACCCACTCCCGCACCGAGACGGCGTTCTCGAACTGCCGCTTCACCGCCGGGAACCGCGAGGCCAGCTCGAAGAACTCCTGCTCGGGCGTGAGATCCCGGTTCTTCGGGTACATGCGCTCGTCCAGGGTGACCCCCACGCTGACCAGCGGATTGCGGGACGCGGGGTTGTTGTCGAACGGGATGACCCAGAACCAACCGCGCTCGAAGGTGTGGTGCATCGTGCCGTCGTACCAGCGCGTCGGCGGGCACTGGTCGCCGGTGTGGCCCAGCACCTCGTCCGCCCGCACGTTGATCATGTGGCTGAACAGCGACCGGGAGTGGTGCTTGAGCCGGGACGGCTCCTCGCGCAGCCCCAGCTTCGCGGCGAGCGGGGAGCGGAAGCCGCTCGCGTCCACCAGGTAGCGGGCCGTGATCCGGCGCCCGTCGGAGCCCACCACAGCGACCGAGTCGTCCTCGATCTCCACGTCCGAGACCGGGTAGTCGAGTTTCGGCACACAGCCGTGGCGGACCGCGGCGTGGAACAGGTGGGTGTCGGTGTCCTGCCGGAACAGGTGACTGGTCTTGTACACACCGCCCGGTGTGCTCAGCTGGACGGCCTCACGCCAGTCGGGCTCCTCGCCCTCGCGGTGGAGCAGGAAGCCGAAGTGGTCCTTCACCCCGAACGAGGTGTTGATCTCCTCCATGAGGAACTTGGTGTTCGTCAGGGTGGCGATCTCGGGGACGTCGTAGCGCTCGGCGATCATTCGGAGCGTGACCAGCGTCTCGGGGATCGTCGACTCGCCGACCGCGAACTTCGGATGTGAGCCGGCGTCCACGAGCAGGACCGACGCGCCGTGGCGGGCGAGGATCGCACCCAGCATGGAGCCGGCGATCCCGGCTCCCAGCACGATGACGTCGTGGTCGGTCGTGGTGTTCACAGGCGGCCTCGCACTAGGTCGGGGGTGGCGGCCAGCAGCAGCCGCCGGATGTCGGGGGAGGGACTGGTCCGGGCCGCCGCGCGCAGCCGGCCCACGGCGGTGAGACCTCGGCCCGGTTCGCGCAACGCGGTCACACCCGACCGGAACGCCGGCGGAGTCACCCGTCGCAGCGTCTCCAGGTCTTCGTCGGGTACGAGGCCCTCGTACGCCCGGGCCGGGCCGTCGGAGCCGGGCAGCGAGACGACCGCGTCCCGCAGCCGCAGCGTCGCGTAGAAGCTCGCCAGTTCCCAGCGCTCGACGAACGCCTCCAGCCGCGCCGGGTCGGCGGACGTACGCAGGAAGTCGGCGACCAGGGCACCGTGTGCCGAGCGCAGGCGTTCGTCGAGCGCCACCACCTCGGCGAAGCGTTCGCCACGCAGGTCGTCCTCGGCGAGGGCGTCGATCAGCCGCCACGCCAGCGCGTTCACCATCTGCAGCTCGTGGACGAGCTCACCGGCGAGGAAGGGGTCGGTGAAACCGGCACTCGCCCCGAGCGCGAACCAGCGGTCACCGGCGCGCTGCTCACGGGCGTACTGCTGCGTCCCGGTGGAGCGCCAAGGCTGGACCGGCGCGATCCGGCCCGGACGCACCTCCGGCACCCGCTCCAGCAGGGTGTGGAACTCCCGCTCGGGTTCCTCGTCCCGTTCGAACCGGTCGGCGTCCACCGTGAAGCGCATCCCGGTGACCGGATTCACCCCACCCCCGGTGAAGGGGGTCAGCGTCAGCCAGCCACCGTCGAAGAGGTGGTGCGTGGTGCCCTCCGAGGCGGGCAGGCCCGTCTCGATCAAATGGGTGTGGACCGCCCGGGTCCGCGGCCCGTTCCCCGCCGGCAGCTCGCGTACCTCGGCGCCCAGCGCGGCCAGGGCGGCCGAGTCGCGGCCGCTCGCGTCCACCAGGAAGCGCGCCGAGAACGTCTCGCCGCGTGCGGTCGTCACCAGCACCCGGTCCGCGGCCACCTCGGCCTTGACGACCTTGACCTGTTGACGCACCCGGGCGCCGCGCAGCGCGGCGGTGTGGAAGAGATGGGCGTCGACGTCCTGCCGGTACAGCAGCGCGCCGGTCGCAGCGCGCGGCAGTGCCACCCGGCGCTCGTGCCCGTCCTGGGCGAAGCCGATCGAGCGTTCGACGCCGACCCGTCGGCTGACGTGCTCGCGTGCTGTGCCGTATTCGGCCAGGTGGGTGAGTTCCGGGATGTCGTAACGGGCGGAGATCAGGCGCAGCAGCCAGGACAGCAACGGTGTGGACGTTTCACCCGGCCGGTGGCGCGGGTGGGTGTCCTCGCCGACGACGAGGACGTCCGAGCCGGCTCGGGCCAGCACAGCGGCCAGTACCGAGGCGCCTGGGCCGGAGCCGAGGACGAGTACGTCGTGGTCGGATGTGACGCTCATGTCGTCCTCTCGTGGCTGGTCAACAACGGAGCCTCCGTGACGGTGCGGGTGGTTGGGGGAAGGCCGCGGTCCAGCCGCAGCCTGCGCAGAAGGGGGCCGGTCATGGCCGTGGTCGCCAGCGCCATGCAGGTGAGCATCGCGAACAGCTGCTGGGACAGGACACCGAGCGTGAGCCCGAGCTGGAGCACGATCAGCTCGGTGACGCCGCGGCAGTTCATCATCAGGCCGAGAGCGGTCGCGTCCCGCCGGCGACGGCCCAGCAAGCAGGCGAACAGCGCCACCGTGCCGAACTTGGCGGCAGAGGCCACGAGCACGATCAGCGCGAGGACCCCCCAGTCGTGGGGGCCGCCCACGGCGGGCAGGTCGAGCTTCAGCCCGACCACGGCGAAGAAGACGGGCAGCATCACCCAGTTGGTCAGACCCTCCACCCGGTCCGCGATCCGCTGAACCGCCGCCGAGTTGCGGGGCATCACCACGCCCGCGATGAACGCCCCGAAGATGGCGTGCGCGCCGATGCTGTCGGTGAGCCAGGCCGAAGCCAGCGTGGTGGTCAGCACGGCGGCCGCCACCAGCGGCTGCCCCGCCCCCGCCAAGCGCGGCGCGAACCGGGTGAACGCCGGCCGTACCACCAGGAACATGAAGGCCGAGTAGACCAGCACCAGCGCGCACGACAGCACGGCGGGGGCGGGCGAGGCGCTTCCCGCCACCGCGGTCACGGCGGCCAACAGACACCAGGCGATGACGTCGCCGATCCCGGCGGTGGCCAGACCGAGGGTGCCGAGCGGTGTGTGGGTCAGCCGCTGCTCACTGAGGATCCGGGCCAGCACGGGAAACGCGGTGATCGCGAAGGCGACGCCCACGAACATGACCAGCGCCAACCGGGAGGCACCCGCGGGCCGGTACACGTCGAGCAGCGACACCGCCAGCAGCGCACCGCACAGGAACGGCAACACCGTGCTGGCCTGCGCGAGCGCCGCAGCCGCCGGACCGCTGCGGCGCAGCAGGTCCAGGGGCAGCTCCATGCCGACGAGGAACATGAACAGGACGACGCCCAGCTGGGCGAGCGTGTCCAGCGAGGGC
Source organism: Streptomyces tibetensis (assembly GCF_040647715.1). Classification (GTDB taxonomy): domain Bacteria; phylum Actinomycetota; class Actinomycetes; order Streptomycetales; family Streptomycetaceae; genus Streptomyces; species Streptomyces tibetensis_A. The sequence continues at coordinate 293,514 of NZ_JBEZCR010000002.1, forward strand.
AGGATCGAGGCGGGGAACAGTGCCTGCTGCACGTCCGGCAGGAAGAGGCCGAGTACCGACGGACCGAGGGTGATGCCGGCGACGATCTCACCGACCACCGCGGGCTGGCCCAACCGTCTGAGGGCGGCGCCGACCAGCCGTACCACCACGAGAATGACCACCAGCGCCGGCAGCAGCCGGGAGGGGGCCGAGACGGTGGCCGCGGCCTCTGCTTGTCGGGGTTCGGCGAGACCTACCAGCAATGCGACCGCTGCGGCGGTCGGCAGCACGACGAGCAGGAGATAGCCGAGCAGATAACGCACTCTGTTGCTGTTCGTCACCAAAGGAAAGGTCCTCGTCCGAAGGGACACTCGCCCGACCTTCGGGATGCGCGGGCCGGCGCAGTCGGGACCTCCATCTATAGCCACGGCCCATCGCGCCGAGAACCCCTGATCCCGGTGCCCCCCTACGTCGCCCCCGCGCATCCCTAGCCCGCCCGGCCGCCGATATAGGGGGGCGCTGGGGTTCTGAGACGGCGGCACAGAACCCTAAGGTGAGCGTCGACATCCGGTGGTGAGCCCTGAAATCCGGTGGTGAGAGCCCGAATCGGGGAGCCCGTGCCCGGCCCGCGCCGCGGAGCCGGTCGCCGACACGGGTCGTAGACGTCGAGGAGTCCCACGGTGAACCCGCCACAGTCGAACGCGCCCACGCGCCGGCTGGATCAGGTACTGGCCGACGCTGCCCGGCACTTCGGTGACCGCGTCGCACTGGCAGCGGAGAGCGAGTCCCTCACTTATCGGCAGCTGGACGAACGAGTCACCGCACTCGCACTCGAGTTGACCCGGCACGGGGTCGGTCCGGGTTCCCGGGTCGGGGTGCACGCACCGCGCGGGATCACCGCGGTCGTCACGCTCTATGCCGTGCTGCGCGCCGGCGCCGTCGCCGCTCCGCTGGACCCCGCGGACCCGCCCGCCCGGCTGGCCCGCACCGTCCGCGGCAGCGGACTGCACTTCCTGGCCACCATGACCCCCGCCAGGGTCGCCGAGGCCGTCGGCCTGCCGGGCAGCACCGCTCCCGGCGTCGACCTGGGCGGCCCGGCCCTGCTGCGGGTCGCTTCCGACCCCGCCGGTGACCTGGCACTCGACGGTGGCTACATCTTCTCCACGTCCGGGAGCACCGGCACGCCCAAGGGCGTACTGCTGTCGCACGAGAACGTCCTGCACTTCGCCGAGTGGGCCGCGCGCACCCTGGGGCTGCGGCCTGACGACCGGGTCGGAGCCCAGGCCGCGCTCACCTTCGACCTCAGCACCTTCGACCTGTACTCCTCAGCACTGGCCGGCGCAGCAGTGCACCTCATGCCCGAGCGGCTCTCCGCGTTCCCGGCCGAGGTCGCCGGCTGGCTGCGCGAGCACGAGATCTCCGTCCTGTACGCGGTTCCCACGCTGTACCGGCTGCTGCGCAGGACGGGACTGCTCACCGGGCGGACCGCACCTCGGCTGCGGCGGTTCGTCTTCGCCGGCGAGCCGCTGCCGCCGGACCTGCTCGCCTGGTACCTGGCCGAGTTCCCCGGCGCTTCCTGCCACAACCTGTACGGCCCCACCGAGACCAACGTGTGCACGGCCGAGCACTTCCCGCCCGGCACCACGGTCGGGGCCACCGTGCCGATCGGCCGGGCCATCGACGGAACGCACGCCGTGGTCCTGGACCCGGACGGCCGCCCCGCCCGGCGCGGCGAACTGCACGTGGCCGGACCGACCATACTGCGCGGCTACCTCGTGGACGGTGAACTGCGCGATCCCACCCGCGAGGTCCGTTTCGACGACGGCGCCACCCGCCGTGCCTACCCCACGGGCGACCTGGCCGAGACCGACGACGAGGGCCGGCTGCTGCTGCTTGGCCGCGCCGACGACCAGGTCAAACGCCGTGGCCACCGTATCGACCTGCGGGACGTCGAGAGCGCCCTGCGCGAAGCCGTCACCGCCGAGGCCTGTGCCGTCGTCGCCAAACGGGGACGGCACGAGGGCGAGATCTGGGCGTACGTGGTCGGCGCCGCGAGCGAACGCCAGGTGCTGACCGCACTGGCCGGTGTGCTGCCGCGCCGGATGCTGCCCGACCGCATTGTCCTGACCGACCGCCTGCCGGTGAGCGGGCACGGAAAGGTCGACCGACGCGAGCTTGCCGAGCTCGCCAGCACCGAAGGAGCCTGATGCAATCCGTCGACGACCTGTGCACCCTGATCCAGGAGTACGCCGCGTCCCCGCTCTCCCCGGCGGCCGCCCGAGAGGACGGTTTCGAGGTCACCAGCGATCTGCGGCTGCTCGACACCGGCCTGCTGGACTCGATGAGCGTCCTCACCCTCGTGGTGGAGATCGAGCAGCGCTGCAGGATCAGCATCCCGGAGGACGAGATCGTCGCGGCGAACTTCCGCACACCCGCCCACCTGTGGGACCTCGTCTCGTCGCTGCGCACGCAGACCGCCTGAAACACCAGGGGAGAGCAGATGTACGAACAGGATGTGGTCGTCGGCAAGTTCCGTGAACTGGCCGCCACCCTGCCGCCGTTCACGGGACCGGACGACTTCCGCGCCCACTGGCGTGACCTCGCCGGGCTCGGAGTGCTGCACGAGGGCGGCGACGGCTGGGTCACCGAGGCCGTGGCCAGGTTCGAGGGACTCGGCCTCGGCGGTATCGACCCGGGCCTGTGCTACGGCGCGGCTTCCCAGTTGTTCGGCATCCAGATGCCCCTGCGCATGCTGCTGTCGTCCACTCAGCTGGAGCTCCTCGACGGCGCCGCCACCGGCGAACTGCTGCTGTGCCACGCCTCGACGGAAGAAGGCGGCGGCAGTGATCCGCTGTCCGGCACCACCACCGCGACCCGGCTGCCCGACGGCTCCTACCGCCTGTCGGGCAGGAAGTCCTTCATCACCGCGGCCCCTGTCGCCGACCGTGGACTCGTCTTCGCCCGGACCGGCGAAGGGCGCTCCCCGTTCGCCCTGTCCGCGTTCCTTGTGGACCTCGACTCTCCCGGCGTCACCCGGGGCGCACGCGAGGACAAGAGCGCGTTGCCCGGCGTCCCGATGGGCTCGCTCGCCTTCGACGACGTGATCGTCCCGGCCGGCCGGCTCGTGCTGCGCGAGGGCGCCGGACTCACGGTGATGGCCGCCACGACCACCTGCGAACGGGCGCTGCTGCTGTCGTACGCGCTCGGCCCCATGCGCCGGCTGCTGGAGGAGACCAGCCACTGGGCCACCCATCGCCGCCAGTTCGATCGCCCGATGGGGGCCAGCCACCAGGTCGCGGGCCGGGTGGCCGACATGGCGATACGCGTGCACCGGTCCCGTGAACTGATCTACGGGATGGCCCGCCGGCTCGACGAGGGCACGGCCGTCCGGCACCTGTCGAACGACGCGGCCATGGTCAAGATCTCGGTCACCGAGGACCATCTGCACCTCGCCGAGACCGCCGGCATGCTGGCCGGGGTGAGGGCGTTCATCCGGGACCGGGACGGTTTCGCGGACCTGGCCAGCGCTCTGGCCGGCTCGGTGTACGCCGGCCCCAACGACCTGCTGCGCGTCTCCGTGGCCCGCGGTCTCGGCCTCCCGGTGGGGAACCACTGATGGCTCCCGGACCTTCGGTCCCCGCCGAACTCCTCGACAGGGCCGCCGCGCTGGCCGAGGCCCTGGCCCCGCTGGCGGCCGACGTGGACAGCGGAGCGTCGGACGGTACCGCGAGCCTGAAGCTGCTCAAGGACGCCGGTCTGCTGCGCCTGCTCGTGCCCGCGGACGCGGGCGGTGACGGGCTGTCCTTCGCCCAGTACACCCGGATCCTGGAGATTCTCGGTGCCCGGGACACGGCCACCGCGCTAGCCCTGAACATGCACAACGTGTCGGTCGGAGCGCTCTGCGAGGCCGCCGGAGGACGGCTCGGCACGGCCGGCCGGTCCTTCGCCGACTGGGTGTTCCGGGAGATCACCGACCACGACCGGATGTTCGCCTCGGCCACCTCCGAGGCGGGCACCGGCGCCAAGCTGCGCGGGGTCCGCACCACCTACCGGCGCTCGGACGACGGCTACGTGCTCGACGGGCGCAAGTCCTTCGTGTCCCTCGCAGGCGTGGCCGACTACTACGTCGTCGCGGCACGGGACGCCGACGAGGACGCCGAGAACGAGGTGTCGCACTTCGTCGTGGCCGCCGAGGACGAAGGCGTCTCCTTCGGCAGCCCCTGGCCGGGCCAGGCCCTGGCCGGCACCCACACCGCCGACATGACGCTGGACCACGTCCGGGTCGGGCGCGAGCGGCTCTTCCTCGGCGTCGAGGGCATGTCCCTGTTCAAGCTGGTCCGTGAGCCGCACTGGATGGTGTCCGGCTACACCGGCGCCTATCTGGGGCTCGCCGGGGCTATCCTGCGCGAGCTGACGGAGGGGGTGCGCAGCAGTCCGGCCCGCGCCGCCTCCCCCATGGCGGTCCGGGAGCTCGGCAGGCTCTCGACCCGGCTCACCGCCGCCCGCGCCCTCACCCACACGGCCTGCGACGAGGTCGACGCGGCCCGCGGGACACCGCGAGCCAACGCCGGTGTGCACGCGGCGAAGTACGCCGTGGGGGAGCTGCTCGCGGACCTGACGGCGAGCGCCTCACAACTGGCAGGCACCGCAGCACTCGACCGGCGCCGGCCGCTGCACCGGTATCTGCGCGAGGCACCGTTCTGCTCGGTGATGCCCGCCAAGCCCGACGAGTGCCTCGAATACATCGGCAAGACCGCGCTCGGCGTCAACCTGGCCGACGCCCGCGCCTTCGACTGGTAGGGGAGCATGACGCAGCCGCTGACCGACGCCCAGCTCGGCATCTGGTACGCGCACCAACTCGACCCGTCGGGAACCGGCTACCAGGGGGCCCAGTACGTCGACATCGACGGACCCGTGGACGTGCCCGCCTTCGTGGCCGCCGTGCACCGGGCGGTCGAGGAGACCGGGACCCTGCGGGTGACGATCGCCGACGGCCCGGACGGCCCCGTGCTGGCCGCCGACCTGTCGCCGTGGCGCGTGGAAGTCACCGATGTGCAGGAACACGACGACCCGCAGGCCGCCGCACACGCGCGCATGGCCGCCGATCTCGCTCGCCCGGTCGACCTCTCCCGTGGCCCGCTGTTCACCCAGGCACTGTTCGTCCTGGGACCCCGACGCCACCTGTGGTACCAGCGTGCGCACCACATCGTGATGGACGGCTACGGGCATGCCCTGGTCACCCGGCGGGTGGCCGAGCTGTACGCCCGGCCCGGCCTTCCCGCACAGCGGTTCACCAGCCAACAGGCCATGCTCGACGCGGACGCCGCCTACAAGGCATCCCCCGCGCGGGACGCGGATCGCGCCCACTGGCTGGAGCACCTGCGCGGCCTGCCCGTACCGCCGGCCACGATCGCCGGCCGGTCGGCACCCGTGCCCGGCCGGTTCCACCGCCGCTCCCTGGTGCTGCCCCCCGGCACCGCCGACGGCCTGGTCCGGGCCGCCGGGAACAACGCCGCTCAACTGTCCCCGGCCCTGATCGCGGGCGTCGCGGCCTACCTCTCCCGCATGACCGGGGCACGCGACGTCGTGCTCGGCCTGCCGACCCCCGGCCGGGTCGGCGCGGCGGCCCAGGCCTTCGCTGGTACGGCTTCGAACATCGTGCCGCTGCGGGTGCGGGTGGACGGTGCCCGGACGCTGCCCGAACTGACCGACCAGGTCGCCGGTGCCGTGTGGCGGGCGCTGCGCCGCCAGCGGTACCGGTTCGAGCACCTGCGCCGCGACCTGCGGACCGGCGACGCCGTCTTCGGCCCCCTGGTGAACGTCCTGCCGTTCCACCGCGACCTGCGCTTCGGGGAGCACCCCGCGACCGTGCGAGGCCTCGCGCACGGACCGGTCTTCGACCTGTCCTTCTCCTGCGTGACCGACCGGGCGGCCCGGGACCGGGTCCGCATCGACCTCGATGCCAACCCGGCGCTGTACTCACCGTCCGACCTGGCTGGCCACACCGCCCGCTTCGCGGTCTTCCTGGCCGCCCTTGCCCAAGGCGCCCCGATCGGCACCGCTCCGCTGCGCACCGCCGACGAGGCCGGCCCCTCGCCGACGGCCGAGCCGGTCCAGGAGAGGCGCAGGATACCCGGGGTGCACGCCATGATCGCCGCCCGGGTCGCCGAGGCACCGGAGGCGGTCGCCGTCGTCAGCGGCGACGACAGCCTGACCTACCGTGAACTGGACGAGCGGGCAGCCCGTCTCGCGGTCCGGCTCCGGGCCCACGGTGCCCGGCCGGGCACCCTGGTGGCCCTGTCACTGGCCCGTACGACCCGGCTCCCGGTCGCTCTGCTGGCCGTCCTCAAGACCGGCGCCGGCTACCTGCCGGTGGATCCCTCCTACCCCGGCGACCGCATCCGCTTCATGCTGCGGGACGCCGCCCCCGTTCTGCTCCTGACGGATGACACCGACCACGTCGGGACACAGGTTCCCGTGCTGGGGTTCGATGAGCCGGAGGCGCCGGAAGAGACCGCCGACGGCACACCCGCGTTGGCCGGTACCCCCGTCGTTCCCGAAGCCCCGGCCTACGTCATCTACACCTCCGGTTCCACCGGCACCCCCAAGGGCGTCAGCGTTTCCGCCGCCGCCATGGCCGAGTTCGTGGACTGGGGCGTCACCGAATTCGGCACCCACCGGCTGCGCCACGTCCTGGCCGCGACCTCGCTCAACTTCGACGTTTCGGTGTTCGAGCTCTTCGTCCCGCTCGCGGCCGGCGGCACGGTGGAACTCGTCCCCGACCTGCTCGCCCTGACGGAGCGCCCCTGGAAGGGCAGCCTGCTCAGCGGGGTGCCCTCGGCCGTGGCCGGGCTGCTCCGACAGACCGCCGCGCCGTTCGCCGCCGAGACCGTCGTCCTGGCCGGCGAGGCCCTCCCCGCGGCTCTGGTCGCGGAGCTCAGGTCGCACCTCTCGGAGTGCGAGATCCTCAACCTCTACGGGCCGACGGAGGCGACCGTCTATGCCACTGCCTGGCGCGCCTCCGACGATCCGCAGGCCAAGCCACTGATCGGGCGCCCGCTTGCGGGCCGCCGGGCGTACGTCCTCGACCCGGCGTTGCAGCCGGTTCCGCCGGGCACCGAAGGCGAGCTGTATCTGGCCGGGGCCGGCATCGCCGACGGTTATCCGGGCCGGCCCGCGCTGACCGCCCAGCGGTTCCTCGCCGACCCGTTCGGCCGACCCGGCGAGCGCATGTACCGCACCGGTGACCTCGTGCGCTGCACCCCGGACGGCGATCTTGACTACCTGGGCCGCACCGACGAACAGGTGAAGATCCGCGGCTTCCGCATCGAACCGGGCGAGGTCGAGTCCGCGCTCGCCGGCTGTCCCGGTGTCACCACCGCCGTCGTCCTCGCCCGGGAGGACGCCACCGGCCAGAAACAACTCGTCGCCTACGTGGTGGGCACTGCCTCCGGCGCCGAGCTCCGGGCCCACGCCACCGCCACGCTGCCCCGGCACCTGGTCCCGGCCGCCTTCGTGTCCGTCGACGAGCTGCCGCTCAACCCGAACGGGAAACTCGACCGGGCGGCGCTGCCCGCCCCCGACTTCCGAGGGTCGGCCGGCTCCGCCACGCCGCGGGACGAGCGGGAGGCGGCCGTGCGACAGGCGTTCGCGGACGTCCTGGGCATCCCCGACGTGGGTCTGGACGACGACTTCTTCGCGCTCGGCGGCCATTCCCTGTCCGCCACCCAGGTGATCACCCGCGTCCGCGCCGCACTCGGCACCGAGGTGTCGCTGCGCGTGCTGTTCGACCACCCGACGGTGTCCGATCTCGCGGCGGCGCTGACCCCTCGGACCGCCCCGGCCCCGGCCCCGGCCCCCGCCGCACTCGAACGGGATGTGATCCCACTTTCACCCGGCCAGCGCAGGCTGTGGTTCCTGGACCAGATGGCGGGCCCCAGCTACACGGTGCCGTGGGCAGTGCGGCTCACCGGACACGTCGACCACGGCATTCTGCGCCAGGCCCTCGCTGACACCGCCCTACGGCACGAGGCGCTGCGCACCGTCTACCCGGAGGTCGACGGCGAGCCGCGCCAGCTGGTCACCGACAGGCTGCCCGACCTGACCGTCCACCGGATCGAGTCGGACGCACTCGACCGGGCCGTCCAGGCGGAGCTCGGCACCGACTGGCGGCTGGCCGAAAGCCCCCCGGTGCGCGCGGTGCTGTTCGAGATCGGCCCCGACGACGCCGTCCTGCTCGTCGTGGGCCACCACATCGCGCTGGACGGCTGGTCCCTCGGTCTGCTCGGCCGAGATCTGAGCACGGCCTACGCCGCCCGCCGCGCGAGCCGGGCCCCTGCCTGGGACCCAGTCACGCCGTACACCGAGTACGCGCTTCGCGAGCAGGCCAGAGACCTCACGGAGCAGATCTCCTACTGGCGGGAGCGGCTGCAGGGCCTGCCGGACCGCGTCGAGCTGCCCGTGGACCGGCTCCGGCCGGCGGTCGCGAACGCCGAGGGCGCCGAGGCCCGCTTCACCCTCGACGCCGAGACCGTCTCCCGAGCCCGAGAGGTCGCGGCCGGGGCCGGGGCAAGCCTGTTCATGGTGCTCCACGCCGCTCTGGCGGCGCTGCTCACCCGGCTGGGCGCGGGCACCGACATACCGATCGGGGCCGTGGTGGCCGGACGCACGCACCCCTCGTACGAGGACACCATCGGCTGCTTTGTGAACAGTCTGGTGCTCCGCACCGACACGTCGGGGAACCCGTCCTTCGCCGACCTCCTCACCGCCGTGCGGGACGCCGACCTCGTCGACTACGCTCATCAGGACATCGGATTCGACCAGGTGGTCGAGGCGACGCAGCCGGTGCGCAGCCCCGCGTACCACCCGCTGTTCCAGACGATGCTCTCGCTGCGCAACACGCCTCCCGCCACTCTCCGGCTGCCCGGGGTCCGGGCCACGCCGCACCCCGTGGCGCTGTCGTCGGTGAAGTTCGATCTCACGTTCCAGCTGGCCGAAACAGAGGAGGGCCCGATCGAGGGCAGGCTCCAGTACCGCACGGACCTCTTCGAGGCGCAGACCGCCCAGGCGCTGACGGAACGGTACGCCCGCCTCCTCGCCGCCGTGGTCACCGATCCCGCGCGCCGGATCGGATCCGTCGACATCCTGACCGAGGCCGAACGCCGCATGTTCCCCTCCCGTCCCGCGGGGCGGACGCGGTGAAGGAGAAGCTGGAGAGGACAGGGCGCTGGCTGCGGAGCCTGAACCGCTGCCCCGAGCCGAGGGTGCGGGTCGTCTGCTTCCCGCACGCCGGAGGCGCGGCGAGCTACTTCGTGCCGTGGGTGAAGGCGGTGCCAGGCGACGCGGAGCTGTTCGCGGTCCGCTACCCCGGCCGGGAGGACCGGCTGGCGGATCCGTTCGCCGAGTCGATGGAGCAGCTCGCCGAGGAGATCACCCACGCGAGCGCGCCCCTCTTCGACCGGCCCGTGGTGTTCTTCGGTCACAGCATGGGAGCGTCCGTCGCCTACGAGGTCGCGGCCCGGCTGGCAGTCCGGGGGCGGCCGCCGTCGCTGCTCGGCGTGTCCGCCCGCCACGGTCCCGGGTCGGCGCACCGCGCCCGGGCAGTGGCGCACCTGGACGACGACGGCCTCATGGCCGAGGTGAGCGCCCTGGGCGGCACCCCCGCCCAGGCCCTCGCCCATCGGGAGCTGCGTTCCCTGGTGCTGCCGGCCGTCCGGGCCGACTACCGGCTGCTCGACACTTACGAGCCCCGGGTCGTGACTCTCCCCTGTCCCGTCGCCGCCTACTGCGGAACGGAGGACCGGGACGTCCCCGAACCGGCCGTCGGCGCCTGGCAGGCAGTGACCGCCTCGGGCTTCGCCCTGCGCGCCTTCCCCGGCGGCCACTTCTACCTGGCGGACCATACGCGTGACCTGGTCGCCGACCTCCTCGACCGCTGCCCCGCCCTCTTGTAGGGGACCGGACGGCGATGCGACCGGGGCGTCGCGTCAGCGGGGGCGCCCGGGTTTGACCTACGTCACCCCCGGGGTATTCTCTCCGGCTCGATTGGCGTAGCCCCCGCCCCCTATGGCAGACTGTCCGAGTTGCTCGGTCGAGTGTTGATGCTGCGCGCCTCCCGCCGGGGGGACCGGAAGCGAGTCCCACAGTACTCGTCGCCCTAACTGCCACACGGCAGCGCTGGGGCGGACGTACGGGAATCTTTCGGGAAGTGACAGTGCGGCACCGGCCAGGCACCCGGTGGGCCTTCGCCCCCGGCCTGCGGTTCCGTAAGGGCCGTGTGCATTCCCAGCAGGGATGTTCGAACAAGGGACATCCGTGTCAGCGAGAGTGCGACACGCCCGACCGCGGGGGTCGGAGCAAGCGAAGGCAGCAAAAGGAATCCGCCGGGTTCCAGAGCGTGAGAAGAGACAGGACTACTGAGTAGCCATGGCGGGACAGAAGATCCGCATCCGGCTCAAGGCCTACGACCACGAGGTCATCGACAGCTCGGCGAAGAAGATCGTCGAGACGGTGACGCGTACTGGTGCGTCGGTCGCGGGCCCGGTGCCGCTGCCCACTGAGAAGAACGTGTACTGCGTCATCAAGTCGCCGCACAAGTACAAGGACTCGCGCGAGCACTTCGAGATGCGCACGCACAAGCGCCTGATCGACATCCTCGACCCGACCCCCAAGACCGTTGACTCTCTGATGCGACTCGACCTCCCGGCCGGTGTCGACATCGAGATCAAGCTCTGAGGCCGGTGATCTGAACGATGGCTAAGCAGATCAAGGGCATCCTGGGCGAGAAGCTCGGCATGACGCAGGTGTGGGACGCGAACAACCGTGTTGTTCCGGTCACCGTCGTCAAGGCCGGCCCCAACGTCGTCACCCAGGTCCGCACGAACGATGTCGACGGCTACGAGTCCGTCCAGATCGCGTTCGGCGAGATCGACCCGCGCAAGGTGAACAAGCCCCTCAAGGGCCACTTCGCCAAGGCCGACGTCACTCCCCGCCGCCACCTCGTCGAGATCCGTACCGCTGACGCCAGCGAGTACACCCTCGGCCAGGAGATCACCGCCGAGGTGTTCGAGGCCGGCATCAAGGTCGACGTGACCGGCAAGAGCAAGGGCAAGGGCTTCGCCGGTGTCATGAAGCGTCACAACTTCAAGGGCCTCGGCGCCGGACACGGCACCCAGCGCAAGCACCGCTCTCCCGGTTCCATCGGTGGCTGCGCCACCCCGGGCCGTGTGTTCAAGGGCCTCCGCATGGCGGGTCGCATGGGCAACGAGCGGGTCACCACCCAGAACCTGACCGTCCACGCCGTTGACGCGGAGAAGGGTCTGCTGCTCATCAAGGGCGCGGTTCCCGGTCCGAACGGCGGCCTCGTCCTGGTCCGCACCGCGGCCAAGGGGGCCTGAGGTAACCGATGAGCACTGTTGACATCCTTTCGCCGGCGGGCGACAAGGCCGGTTCCGTCGAGCTCCCCGCGGAGATCTTCGACGTCGAGAAGGTCAGCATCCCGCTGATCCACCAGGTCGTCGTCGCACAGCTGGCCGCTGCCCGCCAGGGCACGCACAAGACCAAGACCCGTGGCGAAGTCCGCGGCGGTGGCAAGAAGCCGTACCGCCAGAAGGGCACCGGTCGCGCCCGTCAGGGTTCGACCCGCGCGCCGCAGTTCGCCGGTGGTGGCGTCGTGCACGGTCCCGTGCCACGTGACTACTCGCAGCGGACGCCCAAGAAGATGAAGGCTGCCGCGCTGCGTCACGCCCTCACCGACCGGGCCCGCCACAACCGCATCCACGTCGTCTCCGGCGTCGTCGAGGGTGACAACCCGTCGACGAAGGCCGCCAAGACGCTGTTCGGCAAGATCTCGGAGCGCAAGAACCTGCTCCTGGTCGTCGACCGCGCCGACGAGGCCGCGTGGCTGTCCGCCCGCAACCTGCCCCAGATCCACATCCTGGAGCCGGGCCAGCTGAACACGTACGACGTTCTCGTCTCGGACGACGTGGTCTTCACCCAGGCCGCCTTCGAGTCCTTCGTGTCCGGCCCGAAGGCCAACGACACCGAAGGGAGCGAGGCCTGATGGCTATCCGTCACCCCGCTATCGCCTCCAAGGCGGCGAAGAAGGCCAAGGCCGCTCGCGTCGCCAAGGCGCGTCGCCACGCGACCGAGGGCAAGAACACCGTCGAGACCCCGCTGAGCAAGTCCTTCACGGACCCCCGTGACGTGCTGCTCAAGCCGGTCGTCTCCGAGAAGAGCTACGCGCTTCTCGACGAGGGCAAGTACACGTTCATCGTGGACCCGAGCGCCAACAAGACCCAGATCAAGCAGGCCGTCCAGGCGGTCTTCTCGGTCAAGGTCACCGGGGTCAACACGATCAACCGCCAGGGCAAGCGCAAGCGGACCCGCACCGGCTTCGGCCAGCGTGCGTCCACCAAGCGCGCGATCGTGACCCTCGCTGAGGGCGACCGTATCGACATCTTCGGCGGTCCGACCGCCTAAGGGCGGTCCGGATCGTCCGATATCGGACGAGGACTGAGAAATGGGAATCCGCAAGTACAAGCCGACTACGCCGGGCCGTCGTGGCTCCAGCGTCGCCGACTTCGTCGAGGTCACGCGGTCCACGCCGGAGAAGTCGTTGGTCCGCCCCCTGCACAGCAAGGGTGGCCGTAACAACTCCGGTCGTGTGACCGTCCGCCACCAGGGTGGTGGCCACAAGCGCGCCTACCGCGTGATCGACTTCCGTCGTCACGACAAGGACGGCGTGCCGGCGAAGGTCGCGCACATCGAGTACGACCCCAACCGCACCGCGCGCATCGCGCTCCTGCACTACGCGGACGGCGAGAAGCGCTACATCCTCGCGCCGCGTGGCCTGAGCCAGGGCGACCGCGTCGAGAACGGTCCCGGGGCCGACATCAAGCCGGGCAACAACCTTGCCCTGCGCAACATCCCGGTCGGTACCACGCTGCACGCCATCGAGCTGCGTCCGGGCGGCGGTGCGAAGTTCGCCCGCTCCGCCGGCGCCTCGGTGCAGCTGCTCGCGAAGGAGGGCTCGATGGCCCACCTCCGCATGCCGTCCGGTGAGATCCGCCTGGTCGACCAGCGCTGCCGCGCCACGGTCGGCGAGGTGGGCAACGCCGAGCAGAGCAACATCAACTGGGGTAAGGCGGGCCGTAAGCGCTGGCTGGGCGTCCGCCCGACCGTGCGTGGTGTGGTCATGAACCCGGTGGACCACCCGCACGGTGGTGGCGAAGGCCGTACCTCGGGTGGTCGCCACCCGGTGTCCCCCTGGGGCAAGAAGGAAGGCCGTACTCGTTCGCCCAAGAAGGCGTCGAACAAGTACATCGTCCGCCGCCGCAAGACGAACAAGAAGCGCTAAGGACGGGTTGAGATGCCTCGTAGCTTGAAGAAGGGGCCCTTCGTCGACGACCACCTGATCAAGAAGGTGGACGCCCAGAACGAAGCGGGCACCAAGAACGTCATCAAGACCTGGTCCCGTCGCTCCATGATCGTGCCGGCCATGCTCGGCCACACGCTCGCGGTGCACAACGGCAAGACCCACATTCCGGTGTTCGTCACCGAGTCGATGGTCGGCCACAAGCTCGGCGAGTTCTCGCCGACGCGCACCTTCCGGGGTCACGTCAAGGACGACCGGAAGTCGAAGCGCCGCTAAGCGCGGGGTGGAATGACCATGACAGACACTGGAAGGACAACCATGGAAGCCAGGGCCCAGGCGCGGTACATCCGCGTCACGCCCATGAAGGCCCGCCGCGTGGTGGACCTCATCCGTGGCCTCGACGCCACGGAGGCTCAGGCGGTCCTGCGTTTCGCCCCGCAGGCCGCGAGCCAGCCGGTCGGCAAGGTGCTGGACAGCGCCATCGCCAACGCCGCGCACAACTACGACCACACCGATGTCGACAGCCTCTTCGTCTCCGAGGCCTACGTCGACGAGGGCCCGACCCTGAAGCGGTTCCGTCCGCGTGCCCAGGGCCGCGCCTACCGGATCCGCAAGCGGACCAGCCACATCACCGTGGTCGTCAGCAGCAAGGAAGGAACCCGGTAATGGGCCAGAAGGTAAACCCGCACGGGTTCCGGCTCGGTGTCACGACCGACTTCAAGTCGCGTTGGTACGCCGACAAGCTGTACAAGGACTACGTCAAGGAAGACGTCGCCATCCGTCGGATGATGACGTCCGGCATGGAGCGCGCCGGCATCTCCAAGGTCGAGATCGAGCGCACCCGTGACCGCGTGCGTGTGGACATCCACACCGCTCGTCCGGGCATCGTCATCGGCCGCCGTGGCGCCGAGGCCGACCGCATCCGCGGTGACCTCGAGAAGCTCACGGGCAAGCAGGTCCAGCTGAACATCCTCGAGGTCAAGAACCCCGAGACCGACGCTCAGCTGGTTGCCCAGGCCGTCGCCGAGCAGCTCTCCTCCCGCGTCTCCTTCCGCCGTGCCATGCGTAAGAGCATGCAGTCGGCGATGAAGGCCGGCGCCAAGGGCATCAAGATCCAGTGCGGTGGCCGCCTCGGTGGCGCCGAGATGTCCCGCTCGGAGTTCTACCGCGAGGGCCGCGTGCCCCTGCACACGCTCCGCGCGAACGTGGACTACGGCTTCTTCGAGGCCAAGACGACCTTCGGCCGCATCGGCGTGAAGGTCTGGATCTACAAGGGCGACGTCAAGAACATCGCCGAGGTCCGCGCCGAGAACGCTGCGGCCCGTGCGGGTAACCGCCCGGCCCGTGGTGGCGCCGACCGCCCGGCCCGTGGTGGCCGTGGTGGCGAGCGTGGCGGGCGCGGTCGCAAGCCGCAGCAGGCTGCCGGTGCCGAGGCCCCCAAGGCCGAGGCTCCCGCCGCCGCCGCTCCGGCTGAGAGCACCGGAACGGAGGCCTGACCGTCATGCTGATCCCCCGTAGGGTCAAGCACCGCAAGCAGCACCACCCCAAGCGCAACGGCATGTCCAAGGGTGGCACGCAGGTCGCGTTCGGCGAGTACGGCATCCAGGCGCTGACCCCGGCGTACGTGACGAACCGCCAGATCGAGGCCGCTCGTATCGCCATGACCCGCCACATCAAGCGTGGCGGCAAGGTCTGGATCAACATCTACCCGGACCGCCCCCTCACCAAGAAGCCCGCCGAGACCCGCATGGGTTCCGGTAAGGGTTCTCCTGAGTGGTGGATCGCCAACGTCAAGCCCGGACGCGTGATGTTCGAGCTGTCGTACCCCAACGAGAAGATCGCGCGCGAGGCCCTGACCCGTGCGGCTCACAAGCTGCCGATGAAGTGCAAGATCGTCAAGCGCGAGGCAGGTGAAGCGTGATGTCGGCCGGTACCAAGGCGTCCGAGCTGCGCGAGCTGGGCAACGAGGAGCTCCTCAACAAGCTCCGCGAGGCCAAGGAAGAGCTGTTCAACCTCCGCTTCCAGGCGGCGACGGGCCAGCTCGAGAACCACGGCCGGCTCAAGGCCGTCCGTAAGGACATCGCGCGGATCTACACCCTGATGCGTGAGCGCGAGCTGGGCATCGAGACGGTGGAGAGCGCCTGATGAGCGAGAGCAACGTGACTGAAGAGACCAAGACGGACCGCGGTTTCCGCAAGACCCGTGAGGGTCTGGTCGTCAGCGACAAGATGGACAAGACCGTCGTCGTCGCCGTCGAGGACCGCGTCAAGCACGCGCTGTACGGCAAGGTCATCCGCCGTACGAGCAAGCTCAAGGCCCACGACGAGCAGAACGCCGCGGGTGTCGGCGACCGTGTCCTCCTCATGGAGACCCGGCCGCTGTCCGCGACGAAGCGCTGGCGCGTCGTCGAGATCCTCGAGAAGGCCAAGTAATTCCCGCAAGGGGATTCCGAAGGCAAGCACATCCCTCCTAGGGGGACCCCCTAGGAATCGTTCCGCCAGGCTCGGGGAGACGCGTGAGTCATTCACGCTTCTCCCCGGGAACCGGCAGACAATCAGGAGATAGACGTGATCCAGCAGGAGTCGCGACTGCGTGTCGCCGACAACACTGGTGCGAAGGAGATCCTTTGCATCCGTGTGCTCGGTGGCTCCGGTCGCCGCTACGCGGGTGTCGGTGACGTCATCGTCGCCACCGTCAAGGACGCGATCCCCGGTGGCAACGTGAAGAAGGGTGACGTCGTCAAGGCGGTCATCGTTCGCACCGTCAAGGAGCGCCGCCGTCCGGACGGCTCGTACATCCGCTTCGACGAGAACGCCGCCGTCATTCTCAAGAACGACGGCGACCCTCGTGGCACCCGTATCTTCGGCCCGGTGGGCCGGGAGCTGCGCGAGAAGAAGTTCATGAAGATCATCTCCCTCGCGCCGGAGGTGCTGTGAGCATGAAGATCAAGAAGGGCGACCTGGTCCAGGTCATCACGGGTAAGGACAAGGGCAAGCAGGGCAAGGTCATTGCCGCTTACCCGCGCGACGAGCGCGTCCTGGTCGAGGGTGTCAACCGGGTCAAGAAGCACACCAAGGCCGGTCCGACGGCTCGCGGTTCGCAGGCCGGCGGCATCGTCACCACCGAGGCGCCGATCCACGTCTCCAACGTCCAGCTGGTCGTGGAGAAGGACGGCAACAAGGTCGTGACCCGCGTCGGTTACCGCTTCGACGACGAAGGCAACAAGATCCGCGTTGCCAAGCGGACGGGTGAGGACATCTGATGACGACCACCACCAGCCCGCGTCTGAAGCAGAAGTACCGTGACGAGATCACGGGCAAGCTGCGTGACGAGTTCAAGTACGAGAACGTCATGCAGATCCCCGGTCTCGTCAAGATCGTGGTCAACATGGGTGTGGGCGACGCCGCCCGCGACTCCAAGCTGATCGAGGGTGCCATCAAGGACCTCACCACGATCACCGGTCAGAAGCCGGCCGTCACCAAGGCCCGCAAGTCCATCGCGCAGTTCAAGCTGCGTGAGGGCCAGCCGATCGGTGCCCACGTCACGCTTCGTGGCGACCGCATGTGGGAGTTCCTGGACCGCACCCTGTCGCTCGCGCTGCCGCGCATCCGCGACTTCCGCGGCCTGTCCCCCAAGCAGTTCGACGGCCGTGGCAACTACACCTTCGGTCTCACGGAGCAGGTCATGTTCCACGAGATCGACCAGGACAAGATCGACCGCACCCGGGGTATGGACATCACCGTGGTGACCACGGCGACCAACGACGCTGAGGGCCGCGCGCTCCTTCGTCACCTCGGCTTCCCCTTCAAGGAGGCGTGAGCGAGATGGCGAAGAAGGCTCTGATCGCTAAGGCTGCTCGCAAGCCCAAGTTCGGTGTGCGTGGCTACACCCGTTGCCAGCGTTGCGGCCGCCCGCACTCCGTGTACCGCAAGTTCGGCCTCTGCCGCGTGTGCCTTCGTGAGATGGCTCACCGTGGCGAGCTGCCGGGCGTGACCAAGAGCTCCTGGTAATCCCCCTTACAAGGGATTCGCAGGGCTCTCGGTAAGCACGTAGGGGTGGCAGGACGCCCGGCCCGCATGGCTTAGGCTTGTGGGGTTGGGCGTCTGCCGCCGCCCGTACGCCGCGGACACCTGTCCGCTCATTGAATGCTTACTACGCCGTAGGTCCACCGCGCCGCACCCGTCCCGTCTCGGATCGGGGAGAGGGATGGCGCACCAGGAAACCCCGGCGAGAGAGGCCGAAGGCCAATTCATGACCATGACTGATCCGATCGCAGACATGCTGACGCGTCTGCGGAACGCGAACTCGGCATACCACGACTCCGTGACGATGCCGGCGTCCAAGATCAAGTCGCACATCGCGGAGATCCTCCAGCAGGAGGGCTTCATCACGGGCTGGAAGGTCGAGGACGCCGAGGTCGGCAAGAACCTCGTCCTGGAGCTGAAGTTCGGCCCCAACCGTGAGCGCTCCATCGCGGGCATCAAGCGGATCTCCAAGCCCGGTCTCCGGGTGTACGCGAAGTCCACCAACCTGCCGAAGGTTCTCGGCGGCCTGGGCGTGGCCATCATCTCCACGTCCCACGGTCTCCTGACCGACAAGCAGGCGCAGAAGAAGGGCGTGGGTGGGGAAGTCCTCGCCTACGTCTGGTAATTCGGGAACGGAGGAGAGACAGCAATGTCGCGTATCGGCAAGCTCCCCATCCCGGTTCCCGCCGGCGTGGACGTCACCATCGACGGCCGTACGGTCTCGGTCAAGGGCCCCAAGGGCGAACTGACCCACACCGTCATCGCGCCGATCGACATCGCGAAGGCCGAGGACGGCACCCTTCAGGTGCTGCGGCCGAACGACGAGCGGCAGAGCAAGGCCCTGCACGGCCTGTCCCGCACGCTGGTGGCGAACATGATCACCGGTGTGACCACGGGATACGTCAAGAAGCTCGAAATCAGCGGTGTCGGCTACCGTGTCCTGGCCAAGGGCTCCAACCTGGAGTTCTCCCTGGGCTACAGCCACCCGATCCTGGTCGAGGCCCCCGAGGGCATCACCTTCAAGGTGGAGTCCCCGACCCGTTTCTCGGTCGAGGGCATCGACAAGCAGAAGGTCGGCGAGGTTGCGGCCAACATCCGCAAGCTGCGCAAGCCCGACCCGTACAAGGCCAAGGGCGTCAAGTACGAGGGCGAAGTCATCCGCCGCAAGGTCGGAAAGGCGGGTAAGTAAGCCATGGCATACGGGCAGAAGATCCTCAAGGGCGACGCCTACAAGCGCGCCGCGATCAAGCGCCGCCACATTCGTATCCGTAAGCACATCAACGGTACGGCGGAGCGTCCGCGCCTGGTCGTCACCCGCTCGAACCGCCACATCGTGGCCCAGGTGATCGACGACATCAAGGGTCACACCCTGGCGTCGGCGTCCACCCTGGACACCTCGATCCGCGGTGGCGAGGGCGACAAGTCCGCGCAGGCCAAGCAGGTCGGCGCCCTGGTCGCCGAGCGCGCCAAGGCCGCCGGTGTCGAGGCCGTCGTGTTCGACCGTGGTGGTAACCAGTACGCGGGGCGCATCGCCGCCCTGGCGGACGCCGCCCGCGAGGCCGGACTCAAGTTCTGAGTCGGTTCCGTAGCTAGCGGAAACAGAGAGAGGTAATTCCAATGGCTGGACCCCAGCGCCGCGGTGGCGGTGCCGGTGGCGGCGAGCGGCGGGACCGGAAGGGCCGTGACGGCGGCGCTGCTGCCGCCGAGAAGACCGCGTACGTTGAGCGCGTCGTCGCGATCAACCGCGTCGCCAAGGTTGTGAAGGGTGGTCGTCGCTTCAGCTTCACCGCGCTGGTCGTGGTGGGCGACGGTGACGGCACCGTGGGTGTCGGATACGGCAAGGCCAAGGAGGTGCCGGCCGCCATCGCCAAGGGCGTTGAGGAGGCCAAGAAGCACTTCTTCAAGGTCCCCCGCATCCAGGGCACCATCCCGCACCCCATCCAGGGTGAGAAGGCTGCCGGCGTCGTGCTCCTGAAGCCCGCGTCGCCCGGTACCGGTGTTATCGCCGGTGGTCCGGTGCGTGCCGTGCTCGAGTGCGCCGGTATCCACGACGTGCTGTCGAAGTCGCTCGGCTCCGACAACGCGATCAACATCGTGCACGCGACCGTGGAGGCCCTCAAGGGTCTGCAGCGTCCCGAGGAGATCGCGGCCCGCCGTGGTCTGCCCCTCGAGGACGTCGCCCCCGCGGCTCTCCTGCGTGCGCGTGCCGGGGCGGGTGCGTAATCATGGCGCAGCTCAAGATTACGCAGGTCAAGTCCTACATCGGCAGCAAGCAGAACCACCGCGACACCCTGCGTTCCCTTGGTCTCAAGGGCATCAACACGCAGGTCGTCAAGGAGGATCGTCCCGAGTTCCGCGGCATGGTGCACACCGTCCGCCACCTCGTGACGGTCGAGGAGGTCGACTGATCATGGCGGAGCAGAACCCGCTCAAGATCCACAACCTCCGTCCCGCCCCGGGCGCCAAGACCGCCAAGACCCGTGTGGGTCGTGGTGAGGCGTCGAAGGGTAAGACGGCCGGTCGTGGTACCAAGGGCACGAAGGCCCGTTACCAGGTTCCGGAGCGCTTCGAGGGTGGCCAGATGCCCCTCCACATGCGTCTCCCGAAGCTGAAGGGCTTCAAGAACCCGTTCAAGACCGAGTTCCAGGTCGTCAACCTCGACAAGCTGGCCGCGCTCTACCCCGAGGGTGGCGAGGTCACCGTCGAGGGTCTGGTGGCCAAGGGGGCCGTTCGCAAGAACAGCCTCGTCAAGGTCCTCGGCCAGGGCGAGATCTCCGTGGCGCTGCAGGTGACGGTCGACGCCGTCTCCGGCTCCGCCAAGGAGAAGATCACCGCCGCCGGCGGTACTGTCACCGAGCTCGTCTGAACACCACAGGCGTCTCGATGACCTGAGCGATCCCGACCGGGGATACCCCACAAATGGGGTATCCCCGGTCGGTCGTTCCTAGGGCGGCAGTCTCGCCGGTAAGGTGGCCTGCACTGCCCACTTTCACAGGGTGCTGTACTACGGGCACTCTGGGCGGCAGTTGACCGTTACCCATGTCGTTGTTCTATTGGACTCTCAAGACGTCACCCTTGACGCAGTCGCGCGGGGGTCGCAGGAGGCACCGTGCTCACCGCGTTCGCCCGGGCGTTCAAGACGCCCGACCTGCGCAAGAAGCTGCTCTTCACGCTCGGCATCATCGTGGTCTACCGGGTCGGTACGCACATCCCGATCCCCGGCGTCGACTACCGGAACGTCCAGACCTGTATCGACAACGCCCAGGCCAACCAGGGCCTCTTCGGCCTGGTCAACATGTTCTCCGGCGGCGCGCTGCTGCAGATCACGATCTTCGCCCTGGGCATCATGCCGTACATCACGGCGAGCATCATTCTGCAGCTGCTGACCGTGGTGATCCCGCGCCTGGAAGCCCTGAAGAAGGAGGGCCAGGCCGGCACGGCGAAGATCACGCAGTACACCCGCTACCTGACGATCGCCCTCGCTGTCCTTCAGGGCACCGGCCTCGTCGCCACCGCCCGCAGCGGCGCCCTGTTCCAGGGCTGCCCGGTGGCCAGCCAGATCGTCCCCGACCAGTCGATCTTCGTCACCATCACCATGGTCATCACGATGTGCGCCGGCACGGCGGCCGTGATGTGGCTCGGTGAGCTCATCACCGACCGCGGCATCGGCAACGGCATGTCGATCCTGATGTTCATCTCGATCGCCGCCACCTTCCCGTCCGCCCTGTGGGCCATCAAGAAGCAGGGCTCCCTGGCCGGCGGCTGGATCGAGTTCGGCACCGTGATCCTGGTCGGCCTCGTCATGGTCGGCCTGGTGGTCTTCGTCGAGCAGGCCCAGCGCCGCATCCCGGTGCAGTACGCCAAGCGCATGATCGGCCGCCGTTCCTACGGCGGTACGTCCACCTACATCCCGCTCAAGGTGAACCAGGCGGGTGTGATCCCCGTCATCTTCGCCTCGTCGCTGCTGTACATCCCGGCGCTGATCGCCCAGTTCGCCGGAGGCAAGTCGGAGTGGAAGACCTGGATCGAGCAACACTTCGTCAAGGGCGACCACCCGTACTACATCATTTCGTACTTCCTGCTGATCGTGTTCTTCGCGTTCTTCTATGTGGCGATCTCCTTCAACCCCGAGGAAGTCGCCGACAACATGAAGAAGTATGGTGGCTTCATCCCGGGCATCCGGGCTGGCCGACCGACCGCTGAGTACCTGAGCTACGTACTCAACCGGATCACCTGGCCGGGTTCGCTGTATCTGGGACTGATCGCTCTCGTACCGACGATGGCGTTGGTTGGGTTCGGGGCAAACCAAAACTTCCCGTTCGGCGGGACCAGCATCCTGATCATCGTGGGTGTCGGTCTCGAGACGGTGAAGCAGATCGAGAGCCAGCTCCAGCAGCGCAATTACGAAGGGTTCCTCCGCTGATGCGTATCGTCCTCGTCGGGCCGCCGGGTGCCGGCAAGGGAACGCAGGCCGCGTTCCTCGCCAAGAACCTGTCGATCCCGCACATCTCCACGGGCGACCTGTTCCGGGCCAACATCAGTCGGCAGACGGAACTCGGCAAACTGGCGAAGTCGTACATGGACGCGGGCAACCTGGTGCCGGACGAGGTCACCATCGCCATGGCGAAGGACCGCATGGAGCAGCCGGACGCCGAGAACGGCTTCCTGCTGGACGGCTTCCCGCGCAACGTCTCGCAGGCCGAGGCGCTGGACGAGCTTCTCGAGACCGAGAGCATGCAGCTCGACGCCGTGCTGGACCTGGAGGTCCCCGAGGACGAGGTCGTCAAGCGGATCGCCGGGCGGCGCATCTGCCGCAACGACTCCTCGCACGTCTTCCACGTGACGTACAAGCAGCCGGCCAAGGACGGCGTCTGCGACGTCTGCGGCGGCGAGCTGTACCAGCGCGACGACGACTCCGAGGAGACGGTGCGCACGCGCCTGGAGGTCTACCACACCCAGACCGAGCCGATCATCGACTACTACAAGGCCCAGGGCCTCGTGGTCACGATCTCCGCGCTCGGCAAGGTGGAGGACGTCACGACCCGCGCCATGGAGGCGCTGAAGCGTGGCGAGGACGGCAAGTAGCCGTCCGTACGCAGCTACGGCCGCGGTTTCCCCTCGGGGTGCCGCGGCTGCTGTGTGGAGGGGGCCGGACGCGCGGCCCCGTATCGTTGAAGGCGTTCGTCGTCGCCGAAGGTCCAGAAAGGCCGTAGCTCCCATGGTGCAGATCAAGAGCCCCGAGCAGATCGCCAAGATGCGTGAGGCGGGACTGGTCGTCGCCGCCATCCACGCGGCGACCCGTGAGGCCGCCGTACCCGGGGCCACGACGAAGGATCTGGACCAGGTCGCCCGCAAGGTGCTCGCCGAGCACAACGCCAAGCCGAACTTCCTCGGCTACGGCGGCTTCCCGGCGACGATCTGCACGTCCGTGAACGAGGTCGTCGTCCACGGCATCCCGTCCGACGACGTCGTCCTCAAGGACGGGGACGTCATCTCCATCGACTGCGGTGCGATCATCGACGGCTGGCACGGCGACGCGGCCTTCACCGCCTTCGTCGGCTCCGGTCACGCGCCGGAGCTCGTCGAGCTCTCCCGGGTGACCGAGAAGTCGATGTGGGCCGGCATCGCCGCCATGAAGCAGGGCAACCGCCTGGTCGACGTCTCCCGGGCCATCGAGACGTACATCCGCCGCCAGCCCAAGCCCGGCGGGGGCAAGTACGGGATCATCGAGGACTACGGCGGCCACGGCATCGGCACCGAGATGCACATGGACCCGCACCTGCTGAACTACGTCGACCGGCGGCGTGGCAAGGGCCCGAAGCTGGTGCCCGGCTTCTGCCTGGCCATCGAGCCGATGGTGTCCCTGGGGACGCCGAAGACCGAGGTCCTCGAGGACGACTGGACCGTCATCACGACGGACGGTACGTGGTCGTCGCACTGGGAGCACTCGGTCGCCCTGACCGAAGAGGGGCCGCTCGTGCTGACGTCTCCCGACGGGGGGAAGGCGAAGCTCGCCGAGCTGGGGATCGTGGCCGCGCCGGATCCGCTGGGCTGAGCGCCGCGCCCTCCGGGACGGTCGAGTCGTCCGGCGGCTGCGGGTTCGTTGTGGTTGTTCGCGCAGTTCCCCGCGCCCCTGAAGGGGCGCTTAAAGGGCTGCCCGCTGGGGCAGGCTCTCTCGATTCGTGTTTCTGAGGGGCCTGTCGTAGACTGACTCGTCGGCTCTTGTGTACCCGCATGCCTGCATGCGCCCCGCACAGAGTCGATCAAGGTAGTCGATTCGAAGGGCGAAGCGTGGCCAAGAAGCAAGGTGCCATCGAGATCGAGGGCACTGTCGTCGAGTCTCTGCCGAACGCCATGTTCAAGGTCGAGCTCCAGAACGGCCACCAGGTCCTGGCACACATCAGCGGCAAGATGCGCATGCACTACATCCGCATCCTCCCTGACGACCGGGTCGTGGTGGAGCTGTCTCCGTACGACCTGACCCGTGGCCGGATCGTCTACCGCTACAAGTAGATCTTGCCCGCATCCCGTTCCGGCGGGGTGGTGGCACTGACCCGGAGAACCTCAATCCCATGAAGGTCAAGCCGAGCGTCAAGAAGATCTGCGACAAGTGCAGGGTGATCCGCCGTCACGGCCGGGTCATGGTCATCTGCGACAACCCGCGCCACAAGCAGCGCCAGGGCTGACGCACGACCGATCCCTCTGCCTTCCTCGCAGAGTCTTCGCGCGACGCAAGCTGAATAGTTCATACGCAGGGCCCAGGCGAACACGCCTGACACCCCCGGTCGGAGGCCGGGGACCCAGTTCGTACCTGGTACGGCGGCTGGGAGTCGGTTCCTGCGGAAGACCTCCGTCAAGTAACTGGAGCCATTGAATGGCACGCGTTTCCGGTGTTGACATCCCGCGCGAAAAGCGCGTGGAGATCGCCCTCACCTACGTGTTCGGCATCGGCCGGACCCTCTCCCAGCAGACGCTGGCCGCCACCGGCGTGGACCCGAACACCCGTGTTCGGGACCTCTCCGAGGAGCAGCTGGTCGCGATCCGCGAGTACGTCGACAACAACATCAAGACCGAGGGTGACCTCCGTCGCGAGATCCAGGCCGACATCCGCCGCAAGGTCGAGATCGGCACCTACCAGGGTCTCCGTCACCGTCGTGGTCTGCCCGTCCGCGGTCAGCGCACCAGCACCAACGCTCGTACCCGCAAGGGTCCGCGTCGCGCCATCGCCGGCAAGAAGAAGCCGGGCAAGAAGTAGTCCACAGCGGACGCCTGTCCACGGTCTTCGCTGTAGGACCGACCACCTCCCGTAGGAGTTATAGATGCCCCCCAAGGGTCGTCAGGGCGCTGCCAAGAAGGTGCGCCGCAAGGAAAAGAAGAACGTCGCTCACGGCCACGCGCACATCAAGAGCACGTTCAACAACACGATCGTCTCGATCACGGACCCGTCCGGCAACGTGATCTCCTGGGCCTCCGCCGGCCACGTCGGCTTCAAGGGCTCCCGGAAGTCCACGCCGTTCGCCGCGCAGATGGCCGCCGAGTCGGCTGCCCGCCGCGCCCAGGAGCACGGCATGCGCAAGGTCGACGTGTTCGTGAAGGGCCCGGGTTCCGGTCGTGAGACCGCGATCCGCTCCCTGCAGGCCACGGGCCTCGAGGTCGGCTCCATCCAGGACGTCACCCCGACCCCCCACAACGGCTGCCGTCCGCCGAAGCGCCGCCGCGTCTGACGCGAGGCTGCTGCACGCAGACCGTGGTTCCGGGCGGTACGGCTCCGAAAAGGGCCGTATCGCCCGTACCCTTGCAGTACCCGCACTTCCCCGGTGCGGTTTCCGTCGGGCGTCAAATAGCGGGCGTCCACGAAAGAAGGATCTGATCCACACATGCTGATCGCTCAGCGTCCCTCGTTGACCGAAGAGGTCGTCGACGAGTTCCGCTCCCGGTTCGTGATCGAGCCGCTGGAGCCGGGCTTCGGTTACACCCTCGGCAACTCCCTGCGCCGGACCCTCCTCTCCTCGATCCCGGGTGCGGCGGTCACGTCCATCCGCATCGACGGCGTGCTGCACGAGTTCACCACCGTGCCGGGCGTCAAGGAGGACGTCACCGACCTGATCCTCAACATCAAGCAGCTGGTCGTCTCCTCGGAGCACGACGAGCCGGTCGTGATGTACCTGCGCAAGCAGGGCCCGGGTCTGGTCACCGCCGCCGACATCGCGCCCCCGGCCGGTGTCGAGGTGCACAACCCCGACCTGGTCCTCGCCACGCTCAACGGCAAGGGCAAGCTGGAGATGGAGCTCACGGTCGAGCGTGGCCGCGGTTACGTCTCCGCCGTGCAGAACAAGCAGGTCGGCCAGGAGATCGGCCGGATCCCGGTCGACTCCATCTACTCGCCGGTGCTCAAGGTCACGTACAAGGTCGAGGCCACGCGTGTCGAGCAGCGGACCGACTTCGACAAGCTGATCGTCGACGTCGAGACCAAGCAGGCCATGCGTCCGCGTGACGCCATGGCGTCGGCCGGTAAGACCCTGGTCGAGCTGTTCGGTCTGGCCCGCGAGCTCAACATCGACGCCGAGGGCATCGACATGGGCCCGTCCCCGACGGACGCCGCCCTGGCCGCCGACCTGGCGCTGCCGATCGAGGAGCTGGAGCTCACCGTTCGGTCGTACAACTGCCTCAAGCGTGAGGGCATCCACTCCGTGGGTGAGCTGGTCGCGCGCTCCGAGGCCGACCTGCTCGACATCCGCAACTTCGGTGCGAAGTCGATCGACGAGGTCAAGGCGAAGCTGGCGGGTATGGGCCTGGCGCTCAAGGACTCGCCTCCCGGGTTCGACCCCACCGCTGCCGCCGACGCCTTCGGTGCGGACGACGACGCGGACGCCGGGTTCGTGGAGACCGAGCAGTACTAAGAGCTCGGGCCATTCGGTCCGTACTCGGGTGCGGGTGCGCTGTGCTTGATCGCGCCCACGCGACGGAGTCGCATATCGACACCGCCCCGCGCCCCTTCCGGGAGCGCCCCTGTGGGGCGGCTCCCGGATCTCTGACAGGCGACCGTCTGCTCAGATACTGACCCCGGTACCTGATACGGCCGGGGCAGACACCTAGGAGAAACACCATGCCGAAGCCCACCAAGGGTGCCCGTATGGGCGGCAGTGCCGCGCACGAGAAGCTCCTCCTCGCGAACCTCGCGAAGGCGCTGTTCGAGCACGGCCGCATCACCACCACCGAGGCGAAGGCGCGCAAGCTGCGTCCGTACGCCGAGCGTCTGGTCACCAAGGCGAAGAAGGGCGACCTTCACAACCGCCGTCAGGTGCTCCAGGTCATCACGGACAAGAGCATCGTGCACACGCTCTTCACCGAGATCGGCCCGCGCTACGAGAACCGTCCGGGTGGCTACACCCGCATCACCAAGATCGGTAACCGCCGTGGCGACAACGCGCCCATGGCCGTCATCGAGCTGGTCGAGGCGCTGACGGTGGCGCAGGAGGCGACGGGCGAGGCCGAGGCCGCGACCAAGCGCGCCGCGAAGGACGCCGAGACTGCCGAGGCCCAGGTCGACACGACCAAGGTCGAGGACGCCGAGGAGTCCAAGGACGCGTAAGCGTTCTGCCGGGGGCTGTGCGTCGGCGGCTGCGGCATCGTCGTGGTTGTTCGCGCAGTTCCCCGCGCCCCTTCAGGGGCGTTGGCGGGCCCGTTCCTTTCCAGGAGCGGGCCCGCCTTTTTGTTTTGAGAGGATCTCTGCGTGAGTGATGAAGTGACGCCCGGGTGCGTTCGTATCCGCCTGGACCTGTCGTACGACGGGAGTGAGTTCTCCGGGTGGGCCAAGCAGGCCGGGGGGCGGCGGACCGTGCAGGGGGAGATCGAGGACGCCCTGCGGACCGTGACGCGGTCGCGAGAGACGTACGAGCTGACCGTCGCGGGGCGCACCGACGCCGGGGTGCACGCGCGGGGGCAGGTCGCCCACGTCGATCTGCCGCGTGAGGTGTGGGCCGAGCACCACCAGAAGCTGCTGAAGCGGCTGGCCGGCCGGCTGCCCCGGGACGTACGGGTCTGGGCCCTCAGGGAGGCGCCGAGCGGCTTCAACGCCCGTTTCTCGGCGGTCTGGCGGCGGTACGCGTACCGGGTCACGGACAACCCCGGGGGCGTCGACCCGCTGCTGCGCAGCCATGTGCTGTGGCACGACTGGCCCCTCGACGTCGACGCCATGAACGAGGCCGCGCACCGTCTGCTGGGGGAGCACGACTTCGCCGCCTACTGCAAGAAGCGGGAAGGGGCGACCACCATCCGCACGCTGCAGGAGCTGAGCCTGGTGCGCGGTGGCGACGGGATCATCACCGCCACCGTGCGGGCCGACGCCTTCTGCCACAACATGGTGCGCTCGCTCATCGGGGCGCTGCTGTTCGTCGGGGACGGGCACCGGCCGGCGGACTGGCCGGGGAAGGTGCTGGCGGCCGGCGTACGGGACTCGGCCGTGCACGTCGTACGGCCGCACGGGCTGACGCTGGAGGAGGTCGGCTACCCGGCCGACGAACTGCTCGCCGCGCGCAGCAAGGAGGCGCGGAACAAGCGGTCGCTGCCGTCGGCCGGCTGCTGCTGACGTCGGCTCACTCGTCGGCCGCGGCCGAGGCCTGGGCCTCGCCGCGGCGGCGGATCTGGTTGAACGTGAACTGGACCAGGTCGTCACCGGTCCGGTAGACCGCGGTGTCCTTGGGCGTCACGTCCTTGCCGCTGGTGAACCCGGCGTTGCTGAAGTAGGCGTAGCGGCCGTAGGAGTTGCCGGTGGTGCGGCAGAAGCCGGACTCGCAGAAGGGCTTCACGCCACCGCCGGAGAGCGACTTGATGTAGCTCTTCTTGGTGGACTGGGCCCTTGCCTTGGCGGCCTGTGCCTCGGTGTCGAAGACGGCCACGCCGACCGTCACCGCGATGCCGTCCTTGACGTAGGTCACCCGTATCAGGCGGGTGCAGTCGTTCCCGGTGAGGATCTTGGGAAGGGTGCCGCCGGCCGCCGAGGCGCACTCCCTGGTGTCCGCCGTGGGGCCCTTCTTGTAGACCGTCTCGCCCACGGTGAGCTGGGTGCCCGGGAAGAGCGTGTCCGGGCTGAGCGGGGCCTTGTCCTTCTTGGCGCTGGCGATGAAGTCCTTCGGGTCGAGCGGCGGCGGGGCGCTGGTCGGGGCGAAGGACGGGGCCGAGGCGGACTGGCTGGGGATGTCGGACGAGGGCAGGGAGGTCGGGGTGCCCTGGTTGTCGCCGCCCGCAGAGACGACGGCCACCGCGACGGCCGTGCCGATCGCGACCGTGGCGAACGCGCCGCCGCCGATCAGCAGGATTCGTCGTCGCTTGTTGCGCGCCTCGGAGGCCTCAGCGAGCGCTGCCCAGTCCGGAGACTGGCCGCCCCCGCTGTTCCAGGGCTGCTGCGACTGCGGTTTCCAGGGATCCCACTGGGACTGAGGTCCCCCCTGCCCAAAGCTCATGGGGCGCATCTTAGACGGGACAAGGGGTGTGCTGGTCCGCCCGGTTGGGCTCCCGAACCCCTAGCGTTCCTCCCATGCGCACGGGCAAAGGCGACATCTGCGGGTGGTTGGGGCGACTGCTGTCGACCGTGGTGCTGCTGGTGTGTCTGCTGTCCTGGCCGGCCCTCGCGGCCGGGGTGTGGCCGTCGGTCGTGGTGGGGGCGCTGGGGGCGCTGCGCCGTCCGCGTGGTGGCATGTCCGTGCTGCGGTGGTGTGCCGCGGTGGCCGTGGACGTGCTCGTCTCGTCGGTGTTCCCGTATGTACGGCCGCCTCGGCGGCGCACGCTGCGCAGGGTCGTCACGCTCTGTGCCGCCCTGTGTGTCTCGGTGACCGAGCGGCTGCGGTGATACCGCGTTTTGACCCTTGTGGGCTGCCCCGGTATTCTGCTTGTTCGTTGTGTATTGGCTTGCTCATTCTCACGGGACGGGCCCTTACACCGGTCCACCGGGCCGATGACCAGCGACCCCACGTACGCGGTATGCGTCGCCGCAGTGCGGTCCAGGCTGTCGTGATCGTTTCGGTGACCAGTTATGGACCATTCACTCGAAGCGAAGGCTACGAACCGTGCGTACGTACAGCCCCAAGCCCGGCGATGTGACGCGCCAGTGGCACGTCATCGACGCTCAGGACGTTGTCCTGGGCCGTCTCGCCACCACTGCCGCGACGCTCCTCCGGGGCAAGCACAAGCCGATCTACGCCCCCCACGTCGACGCTGGTGACTTCGTCATCATCATCAACGCGGACAAGGTGCACCTGTCCGGCAACAAGCGGACCCAGAAGATGGCGTACCGCCACTCCGGCTACCCGGGTGGTCTGCGCTCCGTCCGTTACGACGAGCTGCTCGACAAGAACCCCGAGAAGGCCATCGAGAAGGCCGTCAAGGGCATGCTCCCCAAGAACACGCTGGGCCGTCAGATGCTCTCGAAGCTGAAGGTCTACAAGGGTGACCAGCACCCGCACGGCGCGCAGCAGCCGCAGCCGTTCGAGATCACCCAGGTCGCGCAGTAAGTCCGGCCACCCCCTAAGACTGAAGAGAATCTGAGGAGCATCGTGGCCGAGACCACTGCCGAGCAGCCGCTCGAAGAGATCGACATCGACAGCTACACCACCGAGTCCGAGGTCCCCGTCGAGGGCGAGTACACCTCGGAGTCCATGGCGTCCCGCTTCGGTGAGCCCCAGCCGGCCGCCGGCCTGGGTCGTCGCAAGAACGCCATCGCCCGTGTCCGGATCGTCCCGGGCACCGGCAAGTGGAAGATCAACGGTCGCACCCTCGAGGACTACTTCCCGAACAAGGTGCACCAGCAGGAAGTCAACGAGCCGTTCAAGGTTCTCGAGCTCGAGGGCCGCTACGACGTCATCGCCCGCATCGCCGGTGGCGGTGTCTCCGGCCAGGCCGGTGCGCTCCGTCTCGGTGTCGCCCGTGCGCTGAACGAGGCGGACGTCGACAACAACCGCGGCCCGCTGAAGAAGGCCGGCTTCCTCAAGCGCGACGACCGTGCGGTCGAGCGCAAGAAGGCCGGTCTGAAGAAGGCCCGCAAGGCGCCGCAGTACAGCAAGCGCTAAACGCGACGCCCGTCCTGGCGACTGGCTTCGCAACGATCGCCCCGGCGGCACGGTTGTGCTGCCGGGGCGGTTTCGTTTACACAACCCCTACAGCCCCCGGACAGTCTCAGGGGGTGCACTCGGGGATGTGAGCCGCATTCTCTTCAGCAATTCGGAGGACACCACTGTGGGACGACTCTTCGGCACGGACGGCGTGCGCGGTGTCGCCAACGCGGACCTGACGGCGGAAATGGCCCTGGGCCTCTCCGTGGCCGCGGCACACGTACTGGCCGAGGCGGGCACGTTCGAGGGACACCGGCCCAAGGCCGTGGTCGGGCGTGACCCCCGTGCGTCCGGGGAGTTCCTGGAAGCCGCCGTGGTCGCGGGCCTCGCCAGCGCCGGCGTGGACGTCCTGCGGGTCGGTGTGCTGCCGACGCCCGCCGTGGCGTACCTGACCGGTGAGCTCGGCGCCGACCTCGGTGTGATGCTCTCCGCCAGCCACAACGCCATGCCGGACAACGGCGTCAAGTTCTTCGCCCGTGGCGGGCACAAACTCGCCGACGAGCTGGAGGACCGCATCGAGTCCGTCTACGAGGAGCACCGCACCGGCGCCCCGTGGGACCGGCCGACCGGGTCCGGCGTGGGCCGCGTACGCGACTACGAGGAGGGCTCCGACCGGTACGTCGCGCATCTGCTGGGTGCCCTGCCCAACCGGCTCGACGGGCTGAAGGTCGTCCTCGACGAGGCGCACGGCGCCGCGGCCCGGGTCTCGCCGGAGGCGTTCCAGCAGGCCGGTGCCGAGGTCGTCACGATCGGGGCCGAGCCCGACGGGCTCAACATCAACGCCGGGTACGGGTCGACGCACCTGGACAAGATCAAGGCCGCCGTCGTCGAGCACGGGGCCGATCTCGGTATCGCGCACGACGGTGACGCCGACCGGTGCCTCGCCGTCGACCACACCGGCGCGGAGGTGGACGGGGACCAGATCCTCGCCGTGCTCGCGCTGGCGATGCGGGAGCGCTCCGCGCTGCGGTCCGAGACGGTCGTCGCCACGGTGATGTCGAACCTCGGGTTCAAGCTCGCCATGGAGCGCGAGGGCATCCGGCTGGTGCAGACCGCCGTCGGCGACCGGTACGTGCTGGAGGAGATGAAGGAGCACGGGTTCGCCCTCGGCGGCGAGCAGTCCGGGCACGTCATCATCCTCGACCACGCGACGACCGGTGACGGGACGCTGACCGGGCTGCTGCTGGCGGCGCGGGTGGCGCAGAGCGGGCGCACGCTGGCGGATCTCGCCGGCGTCATGAAGCGGCTGCCGCAGGTGCTGATCAATGTGCCGGATGTCGACAGGACGCGGGTGAAGACCTCCGCGGAGCTGTCGGCGGCGGTCTCGGATGCGGAGCGGGAGCTCGGGGAGACCGGGCGGGTGCTGCTGCGGCCCTCCGGGACCGAGCCGTTGGTCCGGGTGATGGTCGAGGCGGCCGATATCGAGCAGGCTCGGTCCGTTGCAGGGCGGTTGGCTGATGTGGTGAAGTCCGCACTGGGCTGAGAGGCCGGCCTGGGAGCGGGGCTGCGGTGGTCTGCGGGCCGCGGGTTGTCCGTGGCTCGTCGCGCCCCTGGGGCGCTGCCCTATAGGGCGTTCGCGCGCTTGCGTTGCTC
The DNA here is from genome assembly GCF_040647715.1 of Streptomyces tibetensis. GTDB lineage: Bacteria > Actinomycetota > Actinomycetes > Streptomycetales > Streptomycetaceae > Streptomyces > Streptomyces tibetensis_A. The sequence continues at coordinate 325,592 of NZ_JBEZCR010000002.1, forward strand.
AGCCCAGAACCACTTCTGGGCCAGCAACGTAGCCGTGCCCGCCACGATGATGCCCAGCAGGTTCAGCAGGAGCTGTTCCGTGGAGCCCCACGTCTGCTGCGTGTCGCCGTAGCTCAGGGCCACGGCCGCGTTCGCCGCGGCCGGGATGGTGGTGACCGAGATGGCCACGCCGACCAGGGCGCCCGACTTGGCCGAGGTCAGGGAAAGGGTGCCGGCGATGCCGGCCAGGACCGCCACGATGAAGGAGAACTTGTCGGGGGCGTAGATGAAGCCGGTGTTCGGGCGGTCGGCGCTGAGCTGATGCTCGCTGAACAGGCCGACGGCGTCCATGAAGAGGCTGAAGCCCACCGTCACCGCCATCGCCACGGCGAAGCCCACCAGCAGCGCGATCAGCGAGCGCAGGGCCAGGCGCGGTCGGCGCCGGACGATCGCGGTGCAGATGCCGGTGAGGGGACCGAACTCGGGGCCCACCGCCATGGCGCCCACGATCAGGATCGCGTTGTCCAGGACCACACCACAGGCGGCGATCATGGTGGCGAGCATGATGAAGGCGAGGTAGGTGACGGAGAGGGTCGACTCCTCGTGCGTCGCCTCGGTCAGCTGCTCCCACAGCACCGCGTCCGCGCCCTCGCCCGGTGCGTCGGCCTCCGCCTTGTCGGCCCGCTCGGACAGGGACAGGTCGATGGATTCGACGGCGATGGAACCGGTGGTGTCGATGCCCAGTTCCCGCAGCCCGGCAAGGAGTTCGTCGCCCGCCTCGCGGGCCACGTCGCACATCACCACGTCCCCGGCGGGGTCGCGGGAGACGCCCGGCATCACGACCAGGTGGGTGGTGCCGACCGTCTTCTCGATCAGCAGGACCACCTCGTCGGTCCTGTCGGCCGGTGTGATCAGACGCAGATGGAGCATGGCGCCCATCTAACCGGTCTTTCCCCCGGACGTCACAGCTTGCGCAGGCTCAGCCGCTGCACCTTGTGGTCCGGGCCCTTGCGCACGACCAGGGTGGCGCGGCCGCGGGTGGGCGCGATGTTCTCCACCAGGTTGGGCCGGTTGATCGTGCGCCACATCGTCCGGGCGTAGTCCAGGGCCTCCTCCTCGGAGACCTGGGTGTACTTGCGGAAGTACGAGGACGGGTCCTGGAAGGCGGTTTTGCGCAGCTTGCGGAAGCGGTTGAGGTACCAGGTCTCGATGTCCTCGACGCGGGCGTCGACGTACACGCTGAAGTCGAAGTAGTCGGCGAGGCCGACGCGGGTACGGCCGTCCTTGCCGGGCAGGGCCGGCTGGAGGACGTTCAGGCCCTCGACGATCAGGATGTCGGGGCGGCGGACCGTGAGCCTCTTGTCGGGGACGATGTCGTAGATCAGGTGGGAGTAGACGGGCGCGGTGACCTCGTTCTTGCCGGCCTTGATGTCGGCGACGAAACGGGTCAGGGCCCGGCGGTCGTAGGACTCCGGGAAGCCCTTGCGGGACATCAGGCCGCGGGCCTGGAGCTCCTTCGTGGGCAGCAGGAAGCCGTCGGTGGTGACCAGCTCGACGCGCGGGTGCTCGGGCCAGCGCGAGAGCAGGGCCTGCAGGAGGCGCGCGACCGTCGACTTGCCCACGGCGACCGAACCGGCGACCCCTATGACGAACGGGGTGCCCGACTGGGAGCCCTGCTCGCCCAGGAACGTGTTCAGCGCGCCTCTGAGGCCGTCGGTGGCACCGACGTAGAGGTTGAGAAGTCTGGACAGCGGGAGGTAGATGTCCCGCACCTCGTCGAGGTCGATCACGTCGCCGAGACCGCGCAGCTTCTCGACCTCCGCGGCCGTCAGCGGAAGCGGCGTCTTGTCACGCAGCGCACTCCACTCGGCTCGGGTGAGGTCGACGTAGGGAGTCGCCTCCGGGCGGGGCCGGTGGGCGCTCCGGGGCATCGAGGAGACCGGAGAGATCACAGTCCATTGTTACGGGCGTACGAACGGATGGTGAGGTGGGATCCATCACGCACACCGTTCGCCCCTCTTCACCCGGCTTCGGTATGAGAGAGGCCGATCCAGGAGGAATGTCAGTGGCGTGCGTCACAGTTGTGGAAAGGGTGGGCCCGGTCCGGGGTCCACGAACGCCTGGGAGTACCCATGACGTACGCGATAGAAGCGGAAGGCCTGGTCAAGCGGTTCAAGGAGACTGAGGCACTGGCGGGCGTCGACCTGGCGGCCCGCAAGGGCACGGTGCTCGGGCTGCTGGGCCCCAACGGTGCGGGGAAGACGACCGCGGTGCGGATCTTCGCGACGCTGCTGCGCCCGGACCGCGGAAGAGCCCGGGTGGCCGGCCACGACGTGGTCGGGGAGGCCGGGGTCGTACGCTCCCTCGTCGGGCTGACCGGACAGTACGCGGCGGTCGACGAGAACCTGACCGGCACGGAGAACCTGCTGCTCATCGGACGGCTGCTGGGTCTGCCGAGGCGGGAGGCGAAGGCGCGGGCCGGTGAACTGCTGGAGCGGTTCCATCTGACCCACGCGGCCGGACGAGCCGCGAAGACCTTCTCGGGCGGCATGCGCAGACGCCTGGACCTCGCGGCCAGCCTCGTCGGCCGGCCCAGCATCCTCTTCCTCGACGAGCCGACCACCGGCCTCGATCCGCACAGTCGTGGTGAGCTGTGGGACCTGCTGCGCGGCCTGGTCGCGGACGGTGCGACCGCGCTGCTGACCACGCAGTATCTGAACGAGGCCGATGTCCTCGCCGATGACATCGTGGTGATCGACAAGGGCCGGGTGATCGCCGAGGGCACGCCTGACCAGTTGAAGGCGCAGGTCGGCGACCAGGTGCTGGAGCTCAGGCCGATCGTCGGGCAGGACCTGGCGCGGGCGCACGCGCTGGTGGCCGGGGCCGCCGGGCCGGCGGCACGGATCGAGGGCGAGACGGTCACCGCCCCGGTGAAGGACCCCGAACTGATGCCGGCCGTGGTCCGTGCGCTGGACCGGGAGGGCATCGCGGTCGGAGAGCTGGCCCTGCGCCGCTCCTCGCTCGACGAGGTCTTCCTCTCCCTGACCGGCCACCGCGCCGAGCCGGGCAAGGCCGAGGAGGACGGCGGCGCGGCCGCCCACGACGGTGACGGCGCCGATCGTGACCCGAGAGACCGCGGCGGCACCGACCGCGGCGGCACCGACCGTGACGACTCCGTCCGTGACGACGACGGGCGCGAGAAGGCGGTGAGCCGGTCATGACCGCGACCGCCGGCACCCTCACCGCACCGGTCACCGAGTCGGGCCGGGTGCCGCCCCTCGCCGGGCTGCGGCAGACCTTCACGATGGCCTGGCGGAGCCTGGTCGCCGTCAAGCACAACCCGCTCGAACTGGTCGACTACAGCATCACGCCGATCATGTTCGTGTTCCTGTTCACCTATGTGCTGGGCGGGCAGATGGCCGGCTCACCCGACGCGTACCTGAAGTACGCGCTGCCCGGGATCATCGTGCAGAACACCCTGTTCATGACGATGTACACGGCGATGGCGCTCAACACCGACCTCACCAAGGGCGTCTTCGACCGGCTGCGCAGCCTGCCCATCGCCCGCTCCGCCCCGCTCATCGGCCGGATCACCGCCGACCTCGCCAAGCACCTGTGGGCGCTGCTGCTGATGATCGGCCTCGGCCTGGCCCTCGGCTTCCGCATCACCGGCGGGGTCGGCGGGTTCCTGCTCGGCACACTACTGGTGGTGGTGTTCGCCGCGGCCGTGTCCTGGAGCGCGGTGCTGATCGGGATGCTGGCGGGCGACGCCGAGAAGGTCCAGGCGTTCGCCTTCACACTCATCTTCCCGATCACCTTCACCAGCAGCGCGTTCGTCGTCGTCGACACGATGCCGGGCTGGCTCCAGGCGTGGAGCGACGTCAATCCGGTGACGCACCTGTCGGATGCGTTCCGGGGGCTGCTGCTGGGCGGGGCGGTCGCGGAGCCGGTGTTGTGGTCGCTGGTGTGGGCGGCGGGCATCGCGCTGGTGTTCTACCCGTTGGCCATGCGGGCCTACCGGGCGAAGGTCTGAGGCGCTCGGGCGTCGAAGCGGCGGGAGCGAAAGTCGCCGTTGCGGGGCCGCGAAAGGCGCGATCATTTCCGATTCCGGGCACGCTGAAGGGGTTTTCGGAGAGCATCGGCCCGTAGGCTGCGCGTCATGTGTGGAATCGTGGGTTACGTGGGGCCGCAGTCCGCGCTCGAGGTCGTGATGGCCGGGCTGAAGCGGCTGGAGTACCGGGGGTACGACTCGGCGGGCGTCGCCGTCCTGGCCGACGGGGGGCTCGCGACGGCGAAGAAGGCCGGCAAGCTGCTCAACCTGGAGAAGGAACTGGACGGCAGACCGCTGCCGACGGGGGCGACGGGCATCGGGCACACCCGCTGGGCCACGCACGGCGGGCCGACGGACACCAACGCCCACCCGCACATCGACAACGCGGGACGGGTCGCGGTGGTGCACAACGGCATCATCGAGAACTTCGCCCTGCTGCGGGCCGAGCTGGCGGAACGCGGCCACGAGCTGTCCTCCGAGACGGACACCGAGGTCGTGGCGCATCTGCTCGCCGAGGAGTTCTCCTCCTGCGAGGATCTCGCCGAGGCGATGCGGCTGGTGTGCCGGCGGCTGGAGGGTGCGTTCACCCTGGTCGCCGTGCACGCCGACGAGCCGGACGTGGTCGTGGGTGCGCGGCGCAACTCGCCGCTGGTGGTCGGTGTCGGCGAGGGCGAGGCCTTCCTCGCGTCGGACGTCGCCGCGTTCATCGCCCACACGCGCTCGGCGATCGAGCTCGGCCAGGACCAGGTGGTGGAGCTGCGTCGGGACGGCGTGACGGTGACGGGCTTCGACGGCCGCCCGGCGGACGTGCGGTCGTACCACGTCGACTGGGACGCGTCGGCCGCCGAGAAGGGCGGCTACGACTACTTCATGCTCAAGGAGATCGCCGAGCAGCCCAAGGCGGTCGCCGACACGCTGCTGGGCCGGATCGACGGGTCCGGGTCGCTGACTCTGGACGAGGTGCGGATCCCGCAGGGGGTGCTGCGGGAGATCGACAAGGTCGTCATCGTCGCCTGCGGCACGGCCTTCCACGCCGGGATGATCGCCAAGTACGCCATCGAGCACTGGACGCGGCTGCCCTGCGAGGTGGAGCTGGCGAGCGAGTTCCGCTACCGGGACCCGATCCTCGACGCGCAGACGCTGGTGATCGCCATCTCCCAGTCGGGCGAGACCATGGACACGCTGATGGCGCTGCGGCACGCCCGCGAGCAGGGCTCCAGGGTGCTGGCGATCTGCAACACCAACGGTTCGACGATCCCGCGCGAGTCGGACGCGGTGCTGTACACGCACGCCGGGCCGGAGGTCGCCGTCGCCTCGACCAAGGCGTTCCTCACGCAGCTCGTGGCGTGCTACCTGGTCGCCCTGTACCTGGGCCAGGTGCGCGGTACGAAGTGGGGCGACGAGATCCGGGCGGTGATCCGCGACCTGTCCTCGATCGCCGGTGCGGTGGATCAGGTGCTGGGCACGATGGAGCCGGTGCGGGAGCTGGCACGCACGCTGGCCACCAAGAAGACGGTGCTGTTCCTCGGGCGGCACGTGGGCTATCCGGTGGCGCTCGAAGGCGCGCTGAAGCTCAAGGAACTCGCCTACATGCATGCCGAGGGGTTCGCGGCCGGGGAGCTGAAGCACGGGCCGATCGCCCTGATCGAGGAGGACCTGCCGGTGGTCGTGGTGGTGCCCTCGCCGCGCGGCCGGTCGCTGCTGCACGACAAGATCGTGTCCAACATCCAGGAGATCCGGGCGCGGGGTGCGCGGACGATCGTGATCGCGGAGGAGGGTGACGAGGCGGTAGTGCCGTATGCGGACCACTTGATCCGGATTCCCGCCACGCCGACCCTGCTGCAGCCGCTCGTGGCGACGGTGCCGCTCCAGGTGTTCGCCTGTGAGCTGGCGACGGCCCGCGGCAACGAGGTGGACCAGCCCCGGAACCTGGCGAAGTCGGTGACGGTGGAGTGAGCGGGAAGCCGGAATGAGCGCCGAGGGGCGAAGGGCCGGATGCCCTTCGCCCCTCGGTTCAGCCGGTCAGGTGCTCGCCTCGGACGGGCACCCTGTCAGGCCGTCAGGTGTTCGCCCCGGATGGGCACCCTGTCAGGCCGTCAGGTGCTCAGATGGGCAGGCAGGTCGCCGGGACCCAGCCTTCCACGCTGGTGCTGTTGGGGCCGCCGAAGTACCACTTGTTGCTCGTCTTGCCGCAGGCGGTGTAGCTGCCGCCCGCGACGGGCTTGCTGCCGTCGAAGCAGATGCCACCGGCCTGGCCCTTGCCCCAGGTGCCGAGAGCGGTCGAGCTCGTCTTGGGCTGGCTGCGGAGGTTGACGGTCGCCTTGGGCTTCACGTTGGTCAGCGCGCTGTTGCAGGCCGGCTTGGTCACGGCGGCGGCGGTGCCGGCCGTGGCGACGGTGGCCGTGAGGGCGGTGCCTATCAGGGCCGCGGTGGTCAGTGCGGCGCCCAGGGACTTGAACTTCATGGGATCGGTGTCCTCCCGTTTGGTGCGATGCCGTTTGCTCATCGCGATCAGCGCGAACTCTACATCGAGAAACGGAAGTTGAAGATCGAGGGGTGGTGCGGGCGGCGCCTCGGGAGCCTTTCCCGCAGGATCCGGCCCGTCCCCGTAGGGTGCTGCCCATGAGCATCATCGGGGTCGGCATCGACGTTGCCGAGATCGAGCGGTTCGCGGCTTCACTGGAGCGTACGCCCGCGCTGGCCGGACGGCTCTTCGTGGAGCGGGAGTTGCTGCTGCCCAGCGGAGAGCGGCGGGGGGTTGCCTCGCTCGCCGCGCGGTTCGCGGCCAAGGAGGCGTTGGCCAAGGCGCTCGGTGCTCCGCCGGGGCTGCTGTGGACCGACGCCGAGGTGTGTGTCGAGGACACCGGGCGGCCCTGGCTGCGGGTGACCGGGACGGTGGCCGCCCGGGCCGCCGAGCTGGGCGTGCGGAGCTGGCACGTGTCGCTGAGTCACGATGCGGGCGTCGCCTCCGCGGTGGTCATCGCCGAGGGGTGAGAGTGCCCCTGGGTGAGGGCCCGGGCGGGAAGCGCCAGGACCCGGGCGGCAATGCGCTGAGGACGGCCGCGAGGCTGTGCGGGTCGCGGCGGGCGATGTTGTGGCCGACGGGAATCTCGTGCACCCGCCAGGCCGAGTCGTTGCGCAGCCGTTCGGTCAGGTTCACCAACGGGCTGCCCGTCCACGCCCCGCCGCTGATGAACGTCCGGCCGGGCGCGCGGCCGGGGTTGCCTCCCAGTCTGAGCGACTGGACGAAGCTCGCCATCGGGTGCGGTCGCGCGCGCGGGTCGAGCCCCTCGGGCACCGCGACCCATCGGCCGTCGGCGCGGGCGCCGGTGATGAACGACTCGCGGAAGCTGTCGCTGGTCAGGGACCAGCACGAATCGCCGTCGTCCGGGACGTAGGCGTCGATGAAGACGAGCTGGTCGAGGCGGTCGCCGAGCCGATCCGCGACTCCGGCGATCACCATCCCGCCATAGCTGTGTCCGCACAGCGCGACGGGCGTCCCGTCGCCGCGGTCGATGATCCCGGCCACCTGGTCGGTGTGGGTGTCGAGGTTCGCAGCTCGGGGCGACGGCGGCGACCCGTGAGGGGTGCTCCGCAGGCACCGGCGCTCTCCGGTCCCGCAGCCCCGGCCGGGTGGAGGCGGGGCTGGCGGGCAGGGGGCAGGTCAGCAGATCGACTGGCTGCTGTTCACCCGGGTGATGTTGCGGAACGTCGTGTTCTCGCCGCACGGGCTCTCCCTGATGGCCGAGTTGGTGACCGTCAGGTTCTGGATGGTGATGTCCCTGTTGTTGGGGAACTCCGAGCGGGCGGCCAGGCGCAGCTCGCCGCCGCCGGTGATCGTGCCGCTCTGCGCCGCGAGGCTGACGTTGTAGCAGTTCTCGATCAGGACCGAGTTGTTGCCGGTCTGCGAGAGCGTCACCTTGTCGATGACGGCCCCACCGCTCTCCGAGACGCAGAACACGCCCCGTCCGCCGCCGCGCGCGACGACCTCGCCGACGCGGATGTTGGTGGGGTAGCCGCTGCCGACCCGGCCGTTGCGGTTGGCCATGCGGAAGGCGGCGTAGCCGGTACCCGTGCCGGCGTTCTCGGCGTCCACCTTGGTGACCTGGGCGTTGATGGTCTGGTTGAGCAGCAGGCCCGACTCGCCGACGTTACGGGCCGTCACCGTGCCGATGGTGATGCCGTCGACGCCGTACGTCTCGACCGCGTGGCTGGAGGCGCCGGATACGTAGACGTTGTCGATGCGGACGTTGCGCGTCCACTGGCTGGTGTCGCCGCGGTTGTCGATGCGGACGCCCAGGCCGCGGCTCAGGCGCATGTCGATCTGGCCGAGCACCACGTTCTGGACGTTGCGCAGGAAGATGCCGTAGAGCGGGGTGCCGGTGAGCTTGAGGTTCTGGACCTCGATGTCGCGGGTGCCGCGGGAGTAGACCGGTGCCTGGTCGCCCGAACCGCTGCCGGTGACGTTGATGGTGCCGCAGACGTCGAGGACGGTGTAGCTCGGCAGGGAGATGCGGGAGTCGGCCGAGAGGGAGCCCGAGCCGCGGACCACGACCCGTTCCTTCGTGGTGCGCCCGGAGGTGAGGCTGTTGACCGCGGCCTGGACCGCCGCGCGCATGTCGGTGCCGGTGTAGACCGTGCTGCCGCCGCGCCGGGCGGTCCAGTTGCTGCCGCTCTGCACGGCCTCGGCCTGGTAGGAGCCGTCTCCGCAGGCCAGTGCGCGTGAGGGGGCGGCCGTGGCGGGTTCGGTCAGGGTGCCGGCGGTGGTGAGGAGGGCGGTGGCGGCGACGGCGGCGAGTAATGCGGCGGCTCTGCGTCCCATGGGGGCCTCGGTTTCGTCGGATGTGGGGGGGGGAGTGCGCACGTTCTGCAAGCGCTTTCTGTGCGGCCGGGAGTCTGGCAAAGGGCCGTTGAACCGTCAATGGCCGCGGCACGGATCGCAGAGCAGGGAGATGCGGGAGGTGCGTGTGAGAGGGAATGGCCCGGTGGTCCCGAGGGAAACTCGACCGCATGCGTACTGCGTACAGCGTGGAGACGGTCCGGAACGCCGAACGGGAGCTGATGGCGCGGCTGCCGGAGGGGGCACTGATGCAACGCGCCGCCGCCGGACTCGCCGCGGCCTGCGCCGACCTGCTGGGGCGGGTGTACGGGAGCAGGGTCGTGCTGCTGGTCGGCAGCGGCGACAACGGGGGTGACGCCCTGTACGCCGGTGCCCGGCTGGCCCGCCGGGGGGCCGGGGTCACCGCGGTGCTGCTCGCGCCGGACCGGGCGCACGCGGCGGGGCTCGCGGCGTTGCGGCGGGCCGGGGGGCGGGTCGCGGGGACCGGCCAGGGCGAGGCGCTCGTCGAGGACGCGGACCTCGTCCTCGACGGGATCGTCGGGATCGGGGGGAAGGGCGGGCTGCGGCCGGACGCGGTGCCGCTGGCCGCCGCCGCCGGACGGACCCGGGGGGCCGTGGTCGCGGTCGATCTGCCCAGCGGTGTCGACGCCGACACCGGGGAGGTGCACGGGGACGCCGTGCGGGCCGACCTGACCGTGACGTTCGGGACGCACAAGCCCGGGCTTCTGATCGATCCCGCCCGCGAGTACGCGGGGTCGGTGCGGCTGGTCGACATCGGGCTGGAGCTGCCGGCCGAGCCGGAGCTGGAGGCGTTGCAGCACGACGACGTGGCCCGGCTGCTGCCGCTGCCGCGGGCGGAGAGCGACAAGTACCGGCGGGGCGTGGTCGGCATCGCCGCCGGGTCGGCGCGGTACCCGGGGGCCGCCGTGCTCGCCGTCTCCGGGGCGCTGCGGGGCGGGGCCGGGGCGGTGCGGTACGTCGGGCCGGCCGGGGACGCGGTCATCGCGCGGTTTCCCGAGACGCTCGTGTCGGACCAGGGGCCGAAGCATGCGGGGCGAGTGCAGGCGTGGGTCGTCGGACCGGGGGCCGGGGACGACGCCGCGACGGTGGCGGAGGTGCTGGCGGCGGACGTGCCGGTGCTGATCGACGCGGACGGACTGCGGCTGGCCGACGCCGGGGTCGTGCGGGGGCGGCGGGCGCCGACGCTGATGACGCCGCACGCAGGGGAGGCGGCGGCCCTGCTGGGCGTGGACCGGGCGGAGGTCGAGGGCGGCCGGCTGGCGGCGGTCCGGGAGCTGGCCCGGCGGTACGGGGCGACCGTGCTGCTGAAGGGATCCACGACGCTGGTGGCCGACCCGGGGGGCGGCGCGGTGCGGGTGAACCCGACGGGCACGGGGTGGCTGGCCACGGCCGGGAGCGGAGACGTGCTGTCGGGGCTCGCCGGATCACTGCTGGCGGCGGGGTTGTGCGCGGTGGATGCGGGGAGTGCCGGGGCGTACCTGCACGGTCTGGCCGGCCGGCTGGCGGCGGACGGGGCGCCGGTGGGGGCACACGACGTGGCCGCGGCGCTGCCGGGGGCTTGGCGGAATGTGCTGGGGTGACGGCCCGAGGTGTCTGCGCGGGCCGGGCGGGGTGGCCCACGGGGGCGGGGCGCAGGGCGGTGCCGGGGGCTCGGCGGAGTGTGCCGGGGGTGATGGCCCGAGGTGTGTGCGGGCGCGAGGGAAACCACTCCGATGGCGGTACGGGAACCATGGGTCGGCGGCGGTCGGGCCGCCCGGGCCGTCCTCCCGGTGCGGATCGCCGTACACCGCCGCGGCTCGATGCCACGCCGGTCTGCCCCTGGGGACGCACAGAGGTACGTAGCCGACCCGCCATCGGGGCGCTCTGAGACACTGGGCGCGATGAGCGAGAGAACAGCCCCGACCGCGCCCCTGCGGGCCCGCGCCGAGATCGACCTGGCGGCCCTGCGGGCCAATGTGCGGGCCCTGCGCGCCCATGCGCCGGGCGCGGCCGTGATGGCCGTGGTGAAGTCCGAGGCATATGGGCACGGGGCTGTGCCGTGCGCCCGCGCGGCGCTCGACGCCGGTGCGAGCTGGCTGGGCACGGCCACGCCCGAGGAGGCCCTCGCCCTGCGGGCCGCCGGGCTGCCGGGCCGCATCATGTGCTGGCTGTGGACGCCCGGAGGGCCGTGGCGCGAGGCGATCGACGCCGACCTGGACGTGTCGGTCAGCGGCATGTGGGCCCTGGAGGAGGTCGTCGCGGCGGCCCGGGGAGCCGACCGGCCCGCCCGTGTGCAGCTGAAGGCCGACACCGGCCTCGGACGCAACGGGTGCCAGCCCGGGGACGACTGGGCCGCGCTCGTCGACGCGGCGCTGCGGGCCGAGGCCGAGGGGCTGCTGCGCGTCACCGGGCTGTGGTCGCACCTCGCCTGCGCCGACGAGCCGGGGCACCCCTCCATCACCGCCCAGCTCACCGTGTTCCGGGACATGGTCGCCCACGCCGAAGGGAAGGGCGTACGGCCCGAGGTCCGGCACATCGCCAACTCCCCGGCCACCCTCACGCTCCCCGAGAGCCACTTCGACCTGGTCCGCACCGGCATCGCCACCTACGGCATCTCGCCCAGCCCCGAGCTCGGCACCCCGGCCGACTTCGGGCTGCGCCCGGTGATGACGCTGTCCGCCTCGCTGGCCCTGGTCAAACACGTACCGGGCGGGCACGGCGTCAGCTACGGCCACCGGTACGTGACACCCGGCCCGACCACCCTCGGCCTGGTTCCGCTGGGCTACGCGGACGGCATCCCGCGGCACGCCTCCTCGGCCGGGCCGGTGCTGGTCGAGGGCAAGTGGCGCACGATCGCCGGACGGGTCGCCATGGACCAGTTCGTGGTGGACCTGGGGGGCGACGAACCCGCGGCGGGAGCCCGGGCGGTCCTCTTCGGGCCCGGCGACCGCGGTGAGCCCACCGCGGAGGACTGGGCCCAGGCGGCCGGAACCATCGCCTACGAGATCGTGACCCGGATCGGAACGCGCGTTCCTCGCGTCTATGTGAATGAGGGACAGGACGGGTAACTCGCACAGAGAACCGGTCACGCGAGAAACGGCAGTCACAAGGGCAACATCAGCATCACCGGACCCGGCGAGTCACCCGATCGGCCCGGCGAAGAGGAGCGGTACGTGAGCGAGAGCAGCGCGGAGGTCGTCGTGGACGTCGCCTCCGCGGCCGTCGCGGCCTCCGCCGCGGGGGCGGCGGGAGGCTGGCGCCGGGCGACCGGCATCGCCGGCGTGGCGATAGGCGTGGTGGCCGCGGGCGCGGCCGCCGGTGTCGCCCTGGAGCGGATGACGGTCGGCCGCGGCATGCGCCAGAAGGCCCGGCTCGCCCTGGACTCGGCGGGGCCGTACGGCTCCCTGCGGGGCATGCCCGGCAAGGCTTTCGCCGACGACGGCACGGAGCTGTACTACGAGGTCGACGACCTCGACGAGGAGGCCGCCCCCGCCGCCATCGGCCCGCGCCGCCGCCGGCTGTTCGGCCGGAAGTCACCCGCTCCCGTCACCGTCGTGTTCAGCCACGGCTACTGCCTCAACCAGGATTCCTGGCACTTCCAGCGGGCGGCCCTGCGGGGCGTCGTACGGACCGTGCACTGGGACCAGCGCAGCCACGGCCGGTCCGGACGGGGCGTGGCCCAGACGCGCGACGACGAGCCGGTCACCATCGAGCAGCTGGGCCGGGACCTGAAGGCCGTCATCGACGCGGCGGCACCCGAGGGGCCGCTGGTGCTCGTGGGGCACTCCATGGGCGGCATGACGGTGATGGCGCTGGCCGACCAGTACCCGGAGCTGATCCGCGAGCGGGTCGTCGGGGTCGCCTTCGTGGGCACGTCCTCGGGGCGGCTGGGCGAGGTCAACTACGGCCTGCCCGTCGCCGGCGTCAACGCGGTGCGGCGGGTGCTGCCCGGGGTGCTGAAGGCGCTGGGGCAGCGGGCCGAGCTGGTGGAGAAGGGACGCCGGGCGACCGCGGATCTGTTCGCCGGGATCATCAAGCGGTACTCGTTCGCGTCCCGGGACGTCGACCCGGCCGTCGCCCGGTTCGCCGAGCGGATGATCGAGAGCACTCCGATCGACGTGGTCGCCGAGTACTACCCGGCGTTCAACGACCACGACAAGACCGAGGCGCTCGCCCACTTCGCCGACCAGCCGGTCCTCGTACTGGCCGGGGTGCAGGACCTGGTCACGCCGAGTGAGCACAGCGAGGCCATCGCCGATCTGCTGCCGGACGCCGAGCTGGTGCTGGTGCCGGACGCGGGTCACCTGGTGATGCTGGAACACCCGGAAGTGGTCACCGACCGCCTCGCCGACCTGCTCACCCGCACGGGTGCCGTGCCCGCAGGGGCTACCGTGAAGGGCTATGGAAGCACCAGCACCGCACAGCCCGGCTGAGCCCGGTTCCGTCCAGATCGTCGTCACGTCCCCCGAGCAGATGCGGGAGCTGGGCCGCCGGCTCGCGAAACTGCTGCGCGCGGGCGACCTGGTGATGCTCAGCGGGGAGCTCGGCGCGGGCAAGACGACGCTGACCCGCGGGCTGGGCGAGGGGCTCGGCGTGCGCGGGGCCGTCACCTCGCCGACGTTCGTGATCGCCCGCGTGCACCCCGCACTGGGCGACGGGCCGCCCCTGGTCCATGTCGACGCCTACCGGCTCTCCGGCGGTCTCGACGAGATGGAGGACCTCGACCTCGATGTCTCGCTGCCCGATTCCGTGGTGGTCGTGGAGTGGGGTGAGGGCAAGGTCGAGGAGCTGACCGAGGACCGGCTCCAGGTCGTGATCCACCGGGCGGTGGGCGACACGACCGACGAGGTCCGGCAGATGACGGTCACCGGTGTGGGGGACCGCTGGGCCACGGCCGACCTGAGCGTGCTCGCCGCCTGAGTCCCGGTGCGCGGGCATTCGGTGGACGTTCCGACAAGACGTCGGCAAGATGTTGCATCCGGCGTCTTGTGCGTGGTCACATGGTATCCAGTCAGTGGTTAGGTGTGCCTAACCACGTTGCCCCGGCCCTTCGGGAGGCGTCCATGTCGGCTACAGAGAGCAAGGGGCAGCCGCAGTGGTTCGCGGTCGCCGGGGTGTCCATGCGCGACCTGCTGGCGGCCGGCGAGGCGGCGGCGCTGCTCTCCACGCCCCCGCGCGCACCCGACCCCGAGGTCTCCCGGCGGAGCGCCGAGCACCGCGAAGCGGCCTAGCGGCCCTGGGGCCCGCCCCGTGCCAGGGGTCTAACGGACGACCACGACCGTGCGGCCGATCGTCGCGAACGTCCACATCGCGTCGCCGTCCACGCGGGACTCGCGGATGCCGCCCGTGCGGACCTTCGGGCCGCGGGCGGGGGCCGGGGGCGCCGACTCGTTCACGGCCGCGCTGAAGCCGATGACCACGCCGTCCACACTGGCGAAGCGCACCACGTGCTCGACCGGAACGCCGTCGGAGCCGGTGACGAAGTTGGAACGGGACGTCACCGCATACGTGCCCGGGGCCGGGTCCACCGCGCTCGGGTCGACCTCGAACGTACGGCTGATCGCCTCGTCACCGGCGACCAGCCACACCCGGTCGCCGCGCAGCGAGTACACGACCCGGGCACCCTTCCCGGAGTCGGCGGGCAGTGCGGTGGGGTCCTTCTCGACCTGGGGCGCCTTCGACGTACCGGCCGCCGGGGCGACACCGGCCTTCGCCGCCCTGCCCAGACCGGCCGGGACGGTCTCGGCGGCCTGGTGGGCGAGGTAGCCGACCGTCGCGAGGGCCGCGGCGGTGAGCCCGGCCACGATTCCCGAGCTGCTGGCGGACACCGGCATCCCCCTCACGTCTTGTATCGACACCGTGACGGTAGGTGACCGTAGCAGCAGGTGACGACCCGGCAGGCGCGACCGTGCCGGGCCCCGGGGAGCCGTAGGCTGTTTGCGTGCTCTTGCTCGCTCTGGATACCGCCACGCCCGCTGTCACCGTCGCGCTGCACGACGGACGCGATGTCATCGCCTCGTCGAGTCAGGTGGACGCACGGCGGCACGGGGAACTGCTGCTGCCGGCGATCGACCGCGTGTTCACCGAGGCCGGTCTGCGGCTCGACGCCGTCACCGGCATCGTCGCCGGGATCGGTCCGGGACCGTACACCGGGCTGCGCGTCGGCCTGATGACCGCCGACACCTTCGGGCTCGCGCTCGGCGTCCCGGTGCACGGTGTGTGCACGCTGGACGGCCTCGCCTACGCCGCCGACCTGCAGGGCCCGTTCGTCGTCGCCACCGACGCCCGCCGCAAGGAGGTGTACTGGGCCCGCTACACCGACTCCCGCACCCGGGTGACCGACCCGGCCGTGGACCGGCCCGCCGACATCGCCGAGCAGGTCGCGGGGCTGCCCGCGGTCGGCGCGGGCGCGCTGCTGTACCCGGAGACCTTCCCCAGGGCGCACGAGCCGGAGCACGTCTCCGCCGCCGCCCTCGCTCGGCTGGCCGCCGAGAAGCTGGCGGCCGGGGAGGAACTCCCCGCGCCCCGGCCGCTGTACCTGCGCCGCCCCGACGCCCAGGTCCCCAAGAACTACAAGGTGGTCACCCCCAAGTGACCGAACCCGTGACGTGCACGCTGCGCGAGATGCGCTGGTGGGACATCGACCCCGTGCTGGAACTGGAACGGGACCTCTTCCCCGAGGACGCCTGGTCCCGCGGCATGTTCTGGTCCGAGCTCGCCCACGCGCGCGGGCCCGAGGCCAACCGGCGGTACGTGGTCGCCGACTCCGGCGCCGGGATCGCCGGGTACGCCGGTCTCGTCGCCACCGGTGAGCAGGCCGACGTCCAGACCATCGCCGTGGCCCGCGAGCGGTGGGGCACCGGCCTCGGCGGACGGCTGCTGGCCGAACTGCTGCGGGCGGCCACCACCTTCGAGTGCGCCGAGGTGATGCTGGAATGCCGGGTCGACAACGTCCGCGCACAGAAGCTCTACGAGCGCTTCGGCTTCGAGCCCATCGGTTTCCGGCGCGGCTACTACCAGCCCGGGAACGTGGACGCCCTGGTGATGCGCCTGACCTCCCCCGAGAACTCCGTACAAGGAACCGAGATCAATGGCTGACGAACCCCTCGTACTGGGAATCGAGACCTCCTGCGACGAGACCGGCGTCGGCATCGTCCGGGGCACCACCCTGCTGGCCGACGCCGTCGCCTCCAGCGTCGACGAGCACGCCCGCTTCGGCGGGGTCGTCCCGGAGGTCGCGAGCCGCGCCCACCTGGAGGCGATGGTCCCCACCATCGACCGGGCCCTGAAGGAGGCGGGCGTCACCGCCCGCGACCTCGACGGCATCGCCGTCACCGCCGGTCCCGGACTCGCCGGTGCCCTCCTGGTGGGCGTCTCCGCGGCCAAGGCCTACGCCTACGCCCTCGGCAAGCCCCTCTACGGCGTGAACCACCTCGCCTCGCACATCTGCGTGGACCAGCTGGAGCACGGCGCGCTGCCCGAGCCGACCATGGCACTGCTGGTCTCCGGCGGCCACTCCTCGCTGCTGCTGTCCTCCGACATCACCTCCGACGTCCGCCCGATGGGCGCCACCATCGACGACGCGGCCGGCGAGGCCTTCGACAAGATCGCCCGGGTGCTGAACCTCGGCTTCCCCGGCGGCCCGGTCATCGACCGGTACGCGAAGGAGGGCGACCCGGCCGCGATCGCCTTCCCGCGCGGTCTGACCGGCCCGCGCGACCCGGCCTACGACTTCTCCTTCTCGGGGCTGAAGACCGCCGTGGCGCGCTGGATCGAGGCCAAGCGGGCGGCGGGGGAGGAGGTGCCGGTACGGGACGTGGCGGCGTCCTTCCAGGAGGCGGTCGTGGACGTGCTGACCCGCAAGGCCGTCCGGGCCTGCAAGGACGAGGGCGTCGACCACCTGATGATCGGCGGAGGTGTGGCCGCCAACTCCCGGCTGCGCGTCCTCGCCCAGGAGCGCTGCGAGGCCGCCGGGATCCGGCTGCGCGTGCCCCGGCCCAAGCTGTGCACGGACAACGGCGCGATGGTCGCCGCCCTGGGCGCCGAGATGGTCGCCCGGAACCGGGCCGCGTCGAGCTGGGACCTGTCGGCCGACTCCTCACTGCCGGTGACGGAGCCTCACGTCCCGGGCGACCACGACCATGTCCACGAGGTCAGCAAGGAGAACCTCTACTCGTGACGGTCGCCTTGATGTGGGAGGCCCGGGCGTCCGAAGGGCGGGGCGAGGACCTGCTGGCCTGGGCGCGCGCCCAGGACCTCCCCCGTGAGCCCCTGCGCCGGGAGACCTTCCGGGCACCCCGGGACCGGGTCCTCGTCCTCACCTGGTGGGACGCACCCTTCGACGCCGAGCTGCCCGAACTGCCCGAGCCGGACGGTGAGTTGGTCACCCGGGCGGTGCATCGCTGGCGGTTCGAGTCGGTGGCGGTCGGCTGACCGGGCCGTTCAGCCGAGGACGGGGGACACCTCCGTCTCGCAGCGCAGCCGCCGCTCCGTGCCGAGCGCCCGCACCGGGCCCGTGAGGGTGAGGTGCGCGGTGTGCCGTACGTCCGCGCTGGAGGCGGCCAGCCGTAGTTCCAGGGCGCCCGGTTCGACCACCCGCCGGCCCGAGCGGTCGGTGAACGCCGACAGGTCCGCGTGGAAGCGGAACGTGACCCGGGCCGCCTCGCCCGGGGCCAGCTCCACCCGCCGGTAGCCGATCAGCCGGACGTCGGGGCGGGTCACCGAGGCCACCGGGTCGTGCAGGTACAGCTGCACCACCTCCGCCCCCTCGCGCTCGCCGGTGTTCCGGACGGTCACCGACACGTCGTGGGAGCCGTCCGTACCGACCTCGGCCGGTGCCGTCGCCGAGCAGTCCTCCCAGGCGAACGCCGTGTACGAGCGGCCGTGGCCGAAGGCGTACAGCGGGGTCGGGTCGAGGTTGCTGACCTCGCCCGCGAGACCCAGCGGCGGCTGGAGATAGGTCCAGGGCTGCCCGCCCGGTACCCGCGGGACGCTGACCGGCAGGCGGCCCGAGGGGCTCACGCGGCCCGACAGGACGCCCGCGACCGCCGGGCCGCCCTCCTCCCCCGGGAAGAACGCCTGGACGACCGCCCCGAGGCGGCCGTGCCAGCGGCCCAGGGCGTAGGGGCGGCCGGTCAGCAGCACCAGCACCACGGGCACGCCGGTGGCGGTCAACGCGTCCAGCAGTTCCCCCTGGGCGCCCGGCAGGCCGAGGTCCGTGGCGTCGCAGCCCTCGCCCGAGGTGCCGCGGCCGAACAGGCCCGCCCGGTCGCCGAGGACCGCCACGCACACGTCCGCCTCGGCGGTGCGGGCGACGGCCTCCTCGAAGCCCCCGGTGTCCGGGTCCGTCACGTCGCAGCCCTGCGCGAACGTCACCTTGGCGTCGGGGAGTTCGGTGCGCAGGGCGTCCAGCACGGTCGGGATCTCGATACCGGTCGGCACCCCGGGGTGGTGGGTCAGGACGTGGGACGGGAAGGAGTAGCAGCCCAGCATGGCCAGGGCGTCGGCGGCCCGGGGGCCGACCACCGCGATGCGGGTGTCGGGGGCCAGCGGGAGCAGCCCGTCGGGGTTGTCGAGCAGGACCACCGACTCCTCCGCCAGGCGGCGGGCGAGGATACGGTTGCCCGTCGAGTCGAGGTTGATCGCGGTGGCGGGCTCCGGGGTCCAGTCCTCGTCCAGCAGGCCCAGTTCGCACTTCTGCAGCAGGACGCGACGGGCCGCCCGGTCCACCAGCTCCTCGGGGACCGCGCCCGAGCGGACCGCCTCCAGCAGCGGCCGGCCGTAGCACTTGACGGTCGGCAGTTCGACGTCGATGCCGGCGGTGAGGGCCGCGTGGGCCGCCCCGGCCGGGGTCGCGGCGACCCGGTGGAGGGTCTGGAGGAAGCCGATGCCGAAGTAGTCGGCGACGACCGTGCCGGTGAAGCCCCACTCCTCGCGCAGGAGATGGGTCAGCAGCCCGGGGTCCGCGGAGGCCGGGACCCCGTCCGTCTCGGTGTAGGCGGCCATCACCGAGCGGGCGCCGCCCTCGCGCAGGGCCATCTCGAAGGGCGGCAGGGTGACGTCGGCGAACTCGCGGACGCCGGCCCGTACCGGCGCGAGATTACGGGCACCGGCCGAGGAGGCGTACCCGGCGAAGTGCTTGAGCGTGGCGACGACCCCGGCCGACTCCAGGCCCCGCACATAGGCCGCGCCGACCGTGCCCACCAGGTACGGGTCCTCGCCGATCGTCTCCTCCACACGGCCCCAGCGCGGATCGCGTACGACGTCCAGCACGGGCGCCAGGCCCTGGTGGACGCCGGCCGAACGCAGGTCGTCGCCGATGCGCCGGGCCATCTCCTCGACCAGCGGTGGGTCCCAGGTCGCGCCCCAGGCCAGCGGGACCGGGTAGGCCGTGGCCTGCCAGGCGGTGAAACCGGCCAGGCACTCCTCGTGCGCGATCGCCGGGATGCCGAAGCGGCCGGCCGCGGTGATACGGCGCTGGGCGCGGGCCAGGGCCTGCGCGCCCAGCGCCGGGTCGACGGGGGCGGTGCCGAACGAGCGCGTGAGCTGGCCCAGACCGTGGGTGATCAGCTCGGCCCATTCCTCCTCCGAGGCCTCGACGGTCATGTCGTGCTGGTGCGGAGCGACCCCGTCGCCGTCCGTCGCGGCGCCCACCCACACGCCGTACAGCTGGGCGGTCTTCTCCTCCAGGGTCATCCGGGAGAGCAGGTCGTCGACGCGGGCGGCGGCGGGCAGCGCGGGATCACGCCAGGGCGCGGTGGTCATGAAGCTCCTGTCGGGGGGACGGACGGCCCTCTCACGAACGTTTTCACGAATGTTTCGTTATGAACTTCGAATGTTCCGGGAACCTATGGCGGTGTGAGGACTTCGTCAAGGGGGCCCGCAGGGTTACGATCGCCGCCATGACATCCCCGGAGCCCGTTGAAAGCCGGACGCAGAACCGGACGCAGGGGCGTACCGCGCAGACCGCGACGCTCGCCGAGATCGCCCGTGAGGCCGGTGTGTCGGCGCCGACTGTTTCGAAGGTCCTGAACGGCCGCGCCGACGTCGCCCCGGCCACCCGGGCCCGCGTCGAGGACCTGCTGCGCGTCCACGGCTACCGGCGACGCCGTGCCGAGGCGACCCGTTCGCCCCTGATCGACCTGGTCTTCCACGAGCTGGAGAGCGCCTGGGCGATGGAGGTCATCCGGGGTGTGGAGAACGTCGCCCGGGACGCCGGCCTCAGTGTGGTGCTGTCCGAGAGCGCGGGGCGGCTCACCCCCGGGCGGACCTGGGCCGACCAGGTCGCCGCGCGTCGGCCGCACGGGGTGATCCTGGTCCTGTCCGGGCTCGACGAGTCGCAGCGGGCGCTGCTGACCAGCCGGTCCATCCCGTTCGTGGTGATGGACCCGGCCGGCGACCCCGGCGCCGACGTGCCGTCCATCGGCGCGACCAACTGGCAGGGCGGTCTCGCGGCCACCCGGCACCTGGTCGAGCTCGGGCACCGCAGGATCGGCGCGATCAGCGGACCCTCGCAGATGATGTGCAGCCGGGCCCGGATCGACGGTTACCGGGCCGCGCTGGAGACGGCCGGGCTTCCGGTGGATCCGGCCCTGATCGCCAGCGGCGACTTCCACCACGAGGCCGGCTACCGGCTGGGCCTGGAGCTGCTGCGCCGGCCGGACCGGCCGACCGCGGTCTTCGCCGGGAACGACCTGCAGGCGCTCGGGCTGTACGAGGCCGCGCGTGAGCTGGGGCTGCGCATCCCCGAGGACCTGAGCGTGGTCGGGTTCGACGATCTGCCCGTGGCGCCCTGGGTCGGGCCGCCGCTGACGACCGTACGGCAGCCCCTGACCGAGATGGCCGAGGCGGCGGCCAAGCTGCTCCTCGACCTCGGGCGGGACGAGGAGACCCTGGCGGCGACCCGCGTGGAGCTGGCGACGAGCCTGGTGGTGCGCAGCAGTACGGCGGGGCCGGCGCAGCGTCCGGTGTAGTGCCGCCGGGCGTTTCGGACGCTTTCGCCCCGCGCCGAAGTCAATCGGCTTCGCCCGCGAAACTTTCGAAGGACCAGGATCGCCGGTGTCCGGCGGCTTCGCCCGGGCGTACGACCGGTGCGCGGGAGTGGGTGCACCCGGCCCGGCTTCCGTGTCGGCCGGTTCCCGTGGTGGCGGTGGGGCGGGCCCGGCGCCAGAAATCTGAGAATTTCCGAAGAAAGGCCGCCCTGCGCTCCCTGCCCGTAATAATTCGGACTTATGTTCCTGCTCGTGACGGGACATCACGGGGACCAGGGCACAGAAGCGGGCCGGCGGTCGAGAGCGTTGAGGATCGCCGGCCTCATCTTGGCGGGGACGCTGGTGCTCGGTGCCGGGGCGGCCGGCTGGGCCTACTGGCATCTCAGCGACAACATCACCGGCGTCGACATCGACAGCGCGCTGGGCGACAACCGGCCGCCGAAGCCGGTGACCACCCCCTCGCCCTCGGCCCCGGCCGTGCCGAGCGAGGCCCTCAACATCCTGGTCCTCGGCTCGGACTCGCGCAGCGGCAAGGAGAACCGCAGGCTCGGCGGCGGCGACAGCTCGGGCGCCCGATCCGACACGGCGATGGTCGTCCATCTCGACGCCGGGCGGACCAGCGCGACGGTGGTGAGCATCCCGCGCGACACCCTGGTCACCCGCCCGGCCTGCCCGAGCCCCTCCGGTGGCTCGACGCGGGTCGCCCACCAGTCCATGTTCAACAGCGCGTACGAGGTGGGCGGTCCGGTCTGTGCGGTGAAGACGGTCGAGGCGATGACGAACGTCCGCATGGACCACTACCTCGAAATCGACTTCTCCGGCTTCGCCCGGCTGGTCGACGCGCTGGGCGGCGTCACCGTCACCACGGACGAGGACATCGCCGACGAGGACAGTCACCTGCGGCTGAAGGCGGGCACCCACCACCTGGACGGTGTTCAGGCCCTCGCGCTCGCCCGCACCCGGCACGGCATCGGCGACGGCAGCGACCTGGGCCGTATCGGCCTTCAGCAGAAGCTGGTGAAGGCCCTGCTGGAGCAGATCTCCTCCGAGGACCTGCTCACCGACCCGGCCAAGCTGTACCGCGTCGCCGACACGGTCACCGCCGGCCTCACCACCGACACCGGCCTGGACTCCCTCGCCGAACTGACCCGCCTCGGGCAGAGCCTGCGGGGCCTCTCGGCGAGCGGCGTACGGACGGTGATGATGCCCGTGGTGCAGGCCCCGTCGGATCCCAACCGGGTGGTGGCCGAGGAACCCGAGGCCGGGAAGCTGTGGGAGTCGCTGCGCTGACCTGCGCGGACGCGTTCCGGGGAAAATCCTCGAAGAAAATCCGGCGAGCGTGTCGATCCAGCGGGCCGCCGATCGACGCAAGGGTGACAGCGGGGAAGAGCCCCGCTCCGCACATCCCGAGGAGTCACCGTGCCGCGCTTTCTCACCCTGATCCGCATCGACGAGAAGAACGCCCCCGCAGAAGGGCCGAGCCCTGAGCTCATGGAGCGGATGGGCAAGCTGCTGGAGGAGATCACCAAGGCCGGGGTCATGCTCGACACGGCCGGGCTGACGCCGACCTCGGACGGCAGCCGGGTGACCTGGGAGGGTGGGCAGCTGTCCGTCACCGACGGGCCGTTCACCGAGTCCAAGGAGCCCGATGAGGAACAGGCACTCGTGGCGGCTACGCCCGCACCCGGTGCCCGATGAGCATCGCCGGTGCCCCCGCGACCCTGGTCAGGAAGACCGTCGCCGCGTGCGGGCCCTGCGGCTTGACCTTCCTGCGGAGCTCCTCCGGCTCGACCGCCGAGCCCCGCTTCTTCACGGTCAGCGTGCCGACCTGCCGTTCCCGCAGGAGGGCCTTCAGCTTCTTGACGTTGAAGGGCAGGTGGTCGGTGATCTCGTAGGCCGTGGCGTACGGGGTCGGGCGCAGGGCGTCGGCCGTGACGTACGCGATGGTCGCGTCGAGCAGGCCGCCGTCGACCCGGTCGGCCACCTCGGCGACCAGGTGGGCGCGGATGACGGCGCCGTCGGGCTCGTAGAGGTAGCGGCCGGGCGGGCGGACGTCCGGGTCGGGCAGGCCGCGGGAGAGCAGGGTGCGGGGGCCCGGCAGGAGGGTCGCCCGGACCGCCCCCGGCTCGGTGCCGAACCACAGCACCGCCTCCTTGACGTCCCCGCCGTCGGAGATCCACTCGGCCTCGGCGTCCTCGGGGACCGCCTCGTGCGGGATGCCGGGGGCGATCTTCAGGGCGGCGACGCGAGGGGCCCGGCGGGCGGCGGCGACCGCCCAGGACAGGGGCGGCGAGTAGGCCTCGGGGTCGAAGATCCGGCCGCGTCCGCCGCGCCGGGCGGGGTCCACGAAGACGGCGTCAAAACCGGCCGTGTCCACCTCCGTCACGTCCGCCTCGCGCACCTCGACGAGCCCGGCCAGGTCCAGCGCGTCCGCGTTGGCCCGGGCCGCGGCGGCGGTCTGCGGGTCCCGGTCCACGGCCAGGACCCGGATTCCGGCGCGGGCCAGCGCGATCGCGTCACCGCCGATGCCGCAGCACAGGTCGGCGACCGAGGTGATGCCCGACTCGGCCATGCGCCGGGCCCGGTAGGCCGCCACGCTCGCCCGGGTCGACTGCTCGACGCCGTTCGGCGTGAAGAACATCCGGCCCGCGTCCTCGGCCCCGAACTTCACCACCGCCCGCTGCCGCAGCCGTGCCTGGCCGAGCGCCGCCGACACCAGCTCGGCGGGGTGCTCGCGGCGCAGCCGGGTCGCGACGGCCAGCTCCTGCGCCGGGTCGGTGTCCCGCACCTCGTCGAGGAGGGCGCGGCCTTCGGGGGTGAGGAGGAGGGCGAGGTCGTTCACCGGATCATTGTCGGCCACGCGAAACAGGGGGCGGTGGCCGGTCCGATGCCGACCGCCCCGCTGCGAGCGCTGCCCGGGGCCTGCCGCCCACGGGTCCCGCTGTCGTGCGACCGGGTCGTCGGATGGTGAGTCGTCCGGCGGTGGTGCTCGCGGGTCCCGCCGTCGTGTGGGCCGGTCGGTGGATGATGAGTCGCCCGGTCGTGGTGTCGGGGTGGGTTCAGGGCAGCGGGCTGCGAGGATCCGGCACCATGCGAGCAGTCGTACAAAATGACAAAAGTCGGGCACCGGGACCGGCGTTCGTCGGCGTACGGATCGTCCTCGCCGTGCTCGTCCTCGCCGCCATCGCCTCCGGCTGCGCGCAGGACGGCGGCGACCAGGTCACCCCGGCGGGCGGCCAGCAGCCCCTCGACGCAGCCCCGGCCCGCGCGCTCGACTCCTACGCCGACAAGCTGCGCGCCGCGCACGCCGCCCGGGTCGCCGCCGCGCACCGCTGGGGCCTGCGCAGGACCCCGTCGGCCGCCCCGCCCGCGCCCGCGAAGAAGCCCAGGATGAGGACCCGCAAGGGCTTCGAGGTGGACGGCCACCGGGAACTGGACCTGCCGCCGGTCTTCACCAGGATCCCCACCCAGGACAAGGTCGTCTTCCTCACCATCGACGACGGCGCCGAGAAGGACCCGTCGTTCCTGCGGATGATGAGCGACCTGGACGTCCCGTACAGCGCCTTCCTCAGCGGCTACCTGGTCAGGAACGACACGCCCTACTTCCGGAAGATGCAGTCCCGGGGCGTGGTCCTGCACAACCACACCCTCAACCACCCCAACCTGCGGGGTATGTCCTACCGGAAGCAGAAGCGCGAGATCTGCGGCATGCAGCGCTACATGGAGATGCGGTTCGGCAAACGCCCCACCCTCTTCCGCCCGCCCTACGGCAGCTACGACCGGGCGACCCTCAGGGCCGCCAGGAAATGCGGCATCGCGTACGTGCCCCTGTGGAACGAGGAGGTCTTCGCCGACCACTGGGAGTACCGCGACGGGGGCCGCAAGCTGCACCCGGGCGACATCGTCCTCACGCACTTCCGGGGTCGTGACCAGTGGAAGGGCACCATGGCCGACATGATCCGCCGCTTCCTGAACAAGGTCACGGCCCAGGGGTACACGGTCGGGCGGCTGGAGGACTACCTGTGAGGCGCCAGGCCGCCGTACTGCTGTGCGCGGTCCTGCTGGCCGGCTGCTCCGGGGCGGCGGCTGAACGGCCGGGCACCGGCGACGACCGGGCCCGGGACCCGGCACGCGGGGTGACCGACCCGCGCCGGCTGCCGCCCGTCGTGGACCACGTCGCCATCCGCGAACCCGTCGTCTTCCTCACCTATGACGACGGCGCCGAACGCGACCCCCGCTTCGTCGGCCTCGTCCGCGAACGGCGGCTGCCGGTCAGCATGTTCCTCACGGACACCGTCGTGGGACCCGGCTACGGCCACTTCGCCCGGCTGCGCGCGGTCGGCGCGTCCATCCAGAACCACACCCTCGACCACCCCGCCCTGCGCGGCCTGCCCTACGCCGGCCAGCGCGCCGAGATCTGCGGCCAGCAGCGCAAACTCCGCGCCCGCTTCGGCATCGTCCCCCGCCTCTTCCGCCCGCCCTACGGCACCTACGACACCACGACCCTGCGCGCCGCCGCCGACTGCGGCATCACCGCGGTCGTCCTGTGGCGCGCGTCCCTGAACGCCGAGGGCGAACTGACCTACGCCCGCGGCGAGCCCGGCCTGCGGCCCGGTGACATCGTCTCGGTGCCGTCGGACGGGACGGGGCCGCCGACCCTGGCCGAACGCACCGTGCGACTGCTGCGCGAGATCGAGGCGAGGGGGCTGCGGGTGGGGCGGCTCGAGGACCACCTGGAGAGAAGACCGGCCCGACGCGCCGTCGGTAATTAGCAGTCCGCTTGACCGAGTGCTAATCGCAGTCATAGTCTCGGCTCTGGCACTCCCCACTGGAGAGTGCCAACACAGCGACGGGCAGGTCCGGCACCCGCGACGACGGATCCACCTGGTCGCCACCTCAGACAGTTAACCCCGTGAGATCTCCGAAGGGGGAGGTCGGATCGTGACGACCACCAGCTCCAAGGTTGCCATCAAGCCGCTCGAGGACCGCATCGTGGTCCAGCCGCTCGACGCCGAGCAGACCACCGCCTCTGGCCTGGTCATCCCGGACACCGCCAAGGAGAAGCCCCAGGAGGGCGTCGTCCTGGCCGTGGGCCCGGGCCGCTTCGAGGACGGCAACCGTCTTCCGCTCGACGTCTCCGTCGGTGACGTCGTGCTCTACAGCAAGTACGGCGGCACCGAGGTGAAGTACAACGGCGAGGAGTACCTCGTCCTCTCGGCCCGCGACGTGCTCGCGATCGTCGAGAAGTAATTCACCCCAAGCACATTGCTTTGAACTGCGCCCCTGGCCCCCGCGATCGATAAGAAGCCGGGCGCCCGGGGCGCAGTGCCGTATATCCCAGATTCCGGAAGAGGGCTCACGCTCCCATGGCGAAGATCCTGAAGTTCGACGAGGACGCCCGTCGCGCCCTCGAGCGCGGCGTCAACAAGCTTGCCGACACGGTCAAGGTGACGATCGGCCCCAAGGGCCGCAACGTCGTCATCGACAAGAAGTTCGGCGCCCCCACCATCACCAACGACGGTGTGACCATCGCCCGCGAGGTCGAGGTCGAGGACCCGTACGAGAACCTCGGTGCCCAGCTGGTCAAGGAGGTGGCGACCAAGACCAACGACATCGCGGGTGACGGTACGACCACCGCGACCGTGCTCGCCCAGGCGCTCGTGCGCGAGGGCCTGAAGAACGTCGCCGCCGGTGCCTCCCCGGCCGCCCTGAAGAAGGGCATCGACGCCGCCGTCGCCGCCGTCTCCGAGGACCTCCTCGCGACGGCCCGCCCGATCGACGAGAAGTCCGACATCGCCGCCGTCGCCGCGCTGTCCGCCCAGGACCAGCAGGTCGGCGAGCTCATCGCCGAGGCGATGGACAAGGTCGGCAAGGACGGTGTCATCACCGTCGAGGAGTCCAACACCTTCGGCCTGGAGCTGGACTTCACCGAGGGCATGGCCTTCGACAAGGGCTACCTGTCGCCGTACTTCGTGACGGACCAGGAGCGCATGGAAGCCGTCCTGGACGACCCGTACATCCTCATCACGCAGGGCAAGATCTCCGCCATCGCGGACCTGCTGCCGCTGCTGGAGAAGGTCATCCAGGCCAACGCCTCCAAGCCGCTGCTGATCATCGCCGAGGACGTCGAGGGCGAGGCCCTGTCCACCCTCGTCGTGAACAAGATCCGCGGCACCTTCAACGCCGTCGCGGTGAAGGCCCCCGGCTTCGGCGACCGCCGCAAGGCGATGCTGCAGGACCTGGCCGTCCTCACCGGCGCCACGGTCGTCTCCGAGGAGGTCGGCCTCAAGCTCGACCAGGTCGGTCTGGACGTCCTCGGCTCCGCCCGCCGCATCACCGTCACCAAGGACGACACCACGGTCGTCGACGGCGCCGGCAACAAGGACGACGTGCAGGGCCGCGTCGCCCAGATCAAGGCCGAGATCGAGTCCACCGACTCCGACTGGGACCGCGAGAAGCTCCAGGAGCGCCTCGCGAAGCTGGCCGGCGGCGTGTGCGTCATCCGTGTGGGTGCCGCCACCGAGGTCGAGCTCAAGGAGCGCAAGCACCGTCTGGAGGACGCCATCTCCGCGACCCGCGCCGCGGTCGAGGAGGGCATCGTCTCCGGTGGTGGCTCCGCGCTCGTCCACGCCGTGAAGGTCCTCGAGGACAACCTCGGCAAGACCGGCGACGAGGCCACGGGTGTCGCGGTCGTCCGCAAGGCCGCCGTCGAGCCCCTGCGCTGGATCGCCGAGAACGCCGGCCTGGAGGGCTACGTCATCACCTCCAAGGTCGCCGAGCTCGACAAGGGCCAGGGCTTCAACGCCGCCACCGGCGAGTACGGCGACCTGGTCAAGGCCGGCGTCATCGACCCGGTCAAGGTCACCCGCTCCGCCCTGGAGAACGCCGCCTCCATCGCCTCCCTCCTCCTCACGACCGAGACCCTGGTCGTCGAGAAGAAGGAAGAGGAGGAGCCGGCCGCCGCGGGCCACGGCCACGGCCACGCCCACTGAGGCACCGACCTCGTAGCAGAAGCCCCCGTTCCGCCCAGGCGGAACGGGGGCTTCTCCCGTAGGCCCTGCCGGTCACAGCTCCAGCGGATCGAGCACCCCGAGCTGCTGCATCAGCCCCAGCCGGTCGTACTGCCACCAGCCCTCGGCGATCTTCCCGTCCGGAGTGCAGCGGTGGACGGTCGTCCCGGTCATGGTGACGTCCTTCCCGGTCGGCGGAATCCCGAGGAAGTCGCCCTGGTGGTGCCCCTTCCAGGACCACCGGGTGCACACCCGGTCGCCCTGTGCCACCTGGTCCTCGATGGTGAACGAGAAGTCGAACCCGCCCCGCCACACCTCCACCTCGCGCCGCATCGCGTCCAGCCCGATGGTGTCCTGCGGGTTGCCGGGATCGTGGTCGTGGTAGTCCTCGACGAACACGTCGTTGAACGGCGGCGCGTCCCCCTGACCCGGCGCGAGCTCGAAGAACCTGCGCGCGGTGGCCGCGTACAGTTGCTCGTCCCGCACCACGTCCAGGTCCGTGAAGGTCGGCGTCTCCTCGCAGAGCGCCACCATGTCCTGGAAGATCCGGTCGGTCTCCGGCAGCCCGGAGTTGCGCATCGCCTCCTCGTACGACGGGAACTCCACGATCTCCACGATGTGCGAGGCATCGGCCCGGTCCGTCGCCACGACGCTGTGCGACGCGGTCCGCTTCCCCTTGGTCTGCTCGACCCACCGGTCCATCAGCCGGTTCATCTCGTCGAGCCGGCTGGTCCTGCATTCGATGAGCTGTACGAAGGTCATGGCCTCGCCTCCGGCCCCCCTGGGTCCGGCTGAACAGCTTCATTGTCCCAACCAGAGCGGCCCGTCGCCTCTTGGCCAAGGCTCCTACCGGGGGCCGTACTTCCGCCCCGTCCTGGACGAAACGGCCCCGAGCATCCCCCGCGGCACCAGCTTCGCCGCGCCCATCAGCGCCTTGTAGCGCGGGTCCGGGACGGACAGCGTCTTGCCGCGCGCCAGATCGTGCAGCGCCGCCGCCACCAGCTTGTCCGCGTCCAGCCACATCCAGCCCGGGATGTTGTCGGTGCCCATCCCGGCCCGGTCGTGGAACTCGGTGCGCACGAACCCCGGGCAGAGCGCCATCAGCCGTACGCCGCTGCCGGCCAGGTCACGCGCCGCGCCCTGCGTGAACTGCACGACCCACGCCTTGGAGGCGCCGTAGGTGCCGCGGGGGACGAAGGCGGCCACCGACGCGACGTTGACGACGCCGCCCCGGCCCCGCTCGCGCATCGCCCCGGTCGCCGCCGACGTCAGCCGCAGTACCACCTCGCAGTGCACCTTCAGCATCCGCAGTTCGTCCGCCATGGAGACGTCGAGAAAGCGGCCCTTGTTGCCGAACCCGGCGTTGTTGATCAGCAGGTCGACGGGGTTCTTGCGGTCGCCGAGGCGCCCGGCCACCGCCTCGATGCCCTTGTCCTCGGCCAGGTCGGCCGTCAGCACCTCCGCCTCGATGCCGTGCCGGTCGTGCAGCTCGGTCGCCTGTTCCCGAAGCCGCTTGGTGTCGCGGGCCACCAGCACCAGGTTGTGCCCGTCCGCCGCCAGTCGCCGCGCGAACGCGGCCCCGATGCCTGCCGTCGATCCCGTAATCAGAGCCGTTGTCATGGCAGAAGGTTAGTGACCCGGACTGAGTGCGTCCGCTTCCCCCGGGGCCCGTCCGTGGTGAAGGCTCGGTGGAGACAACCGTGATGAGCGGCCGTCAGGCACCGTACTTCTCCTGGTACTCACGGGCCGTCCTCAGCACCTCCGGGTGCAAGGCATCGCCCGCGGCCACCAGCCGCGGCAGCAGCTCCCGCTCGGTCGTCACCGCCCGGAACTGCAGGGCCACGGTCACGTCGTGGCCGGGCCGGTGCACGATCTCGACGGCATCGCCCGCGCGGATCTCCCCGGGCTCGATCACCCGCAGATACGCCCCCGGCGCGCCTCGCTGCGTGAACCGCTTCACCCAGCCCTTCTCGTCCAGATGGCCCTGGAACGTACGGCACGGGATCCGCCCGGAGGTGATCTCCAGCACCACTTCGGGGCCGATGCGCCAGCGCTCGCCGATCAGGGCACCGGACACGTCCAGCCCGCGGGTCGTCAGGTTCTCGCCGAACGCGCCGTCGGGCAGCGTCCGGCCCAGCTCGCGCTCCCACGCGTCCATGTCCTCGCGGGCCATGGCGTACACCGCCTGGTCGTCGCCGCCGTGGTGCTCCAGCTTGCACACCGCGTCCCCGGCCAGTCCGCTTCCCCCGACGCCCTTGGGCCCGGGCGCGGACACCCGCACCGGCCCGTGAACCGGCCGCTTGTCGATCCCGGTCACACCCTCCGGGTTGTCCGTGTACGGCACGGCCTCGGCACGGCCCAGATTCACTGACAGAAGCCTCATGCCCGAACGGTAGGCGACCGCCCCCAAAGCGTCGACGCATTATCGGCATCGGCTTCAAAGGGTGACTTATCCTCGAAGCGTGATCGAAGCTCGTCATCTCCGCGTCCTGCGCGCCGTCGCGACCACCGGCTCCTTCTCCGCCGCGGGCCGCGAGCTGGGCTGCACCCAGCCCGCCGTGAGCCAGCAGATGAAGGCCCTGGAGACCTCCGTCGGCACGCCGCTGCTGATCCGCACCGGACGCGAGATGCGCCTGACCCAGGCCGGTGAGGCCCTGGTGCGGCACGCCGCCGGGATCCTCGCCGGGCTCACGGCGGCGGAGGAGGAGGTCGCGGCCATCGCCGGTCTGCGCGCCGGACGGGTCCGGCTCGTCTCCTTCCCCAGCGGCAGCTCCACCCTCGTCCCCACGGCCCTCGCCGCACTGCGCGAGGCGCACCCCGGCACCCGTGTCTCCCTGGAGGAGGCCGAGCCGCCCGCCTCCGTGGGGCTGCTGCGCGAGGGCGACTGCGACGTGGCGCTCGCCTTCCGCTACGAGGGGGCGGCCGGTGCGGAGGAGTGGGACGACCTCGTCGTACGACCGCTGCTGTCGGACCGGCTCGTCGCACTCGTGCCGGAGCGCCACCGGCTCGCGGGCGCGCAGTCCGTCGCGATCGGCGAGCTCGCCGAGGAGCCGTGGATCGCGGGCTGCCCGCGCTGCCGCGGACAGTTGGTCGAGGTGTGCGCGGCGGCCGGCTTCACCCCGCGTATCGACTTCGCGACCGACGACTACCCCGCGGTCGTCGGGCTCGTCGGGGCCGGCCTGGGCGTGGCCGTCCTTCCCCAGCTGGCCGTCGAGTCGGTCCGGCCCCGGGGCGTGTGCGCCGTGCGGCTGGAACCGGCGGTGCGGCGGGAGATCGTCGCGCTCACCCTGCCCGACCTCGCACAGGTCCCGGCCGTGGCGGCGACACTCGACCAGCTGGCCCGGGCCGCCCGTCGCCAGTAGCGGCCCACTCGCGTCAAAAACCAACGGCACGCGTGCGCGTGCCTCTGTGCAGAAACGTTCCTTCAGGTGTTCGAGGCGGTGTGCCCACCCGGTGCCGACGCCGACACCAGCCGGTTGCGCGCCCGCCCCATCAGCTCTTCGCGCTCGTCCTCGGTCAGCCCGCCCCACACGCCGTACGGCTCACGCACCGCCAGGGCGTGAGCAGCGCACTCCGCGCGCACCGGGCACCTCATGCAGACCTCTTTGGCCGAGTTCTCACGAGCGCTCCTCGCCGCACCGCGCTCACCCTCCGGATGGAAGAAGAGCGAGCTGTCCACCCCGCGACAGGCAGCCAGCAGCTGCCAGTCCCACAGGTCCGCGTTCGGTCCGGGAAGGCGGGAGAAATCTGCCATTACGTGACCCCTTGTAGCCGTTTTGGGCGGATCCGGTGTCTACGACCGTACAACTACGATCTAAGGAGATGAAAATATGACTCATTGCGAATCTAGCTCCAGACACTGGCAAAGCGGAAGAAATGGGTCTGAATGGGGCATAGCTTGTGATGAAAGTTCGAGGGTCTGCTGTGCATGTCTGCACCGTGTCCGCCCCCTCACGTAGAGTGCCGAAGAGGGCAGCCGCCCCCGTAACTCTTTCGGGTGACCGTCGTTGAGAGTGCGAGGCGGTTGAAGGAACAAGTGCTCGGACCTGCGTCCGAGACGGTCGACCGCACAGGTGACGATTTCGTACCAGCCTGGAGGCTCAAGGTGACGTGCATCAGCTGCGGAGGGCGGTCATGACTTCCGTCCTCGTCTGCGACGACTCCCCGCTTGCCCGAGAGGCGCTCCGTCGTGCGGTGGCGACCGTGCCCGGCGTAGAGCGCGTGACGACGGCGGCCAACGGCGAGGAAGTCCTCCGCCGCTGGGGGGCCGACCGCTCGGACCTGATTCTGATGGACGTACGCATGCCCGGACTGGGCGGCGTCGAGACGGTCCGGCGGCTGCTGTCCGCCGATCCCGGTGCGCGCATCATCATGCTCACCGTCGCCGAGGACCTGGACGGCGTGGCCCTCGCGGTCGCCGCCGGTGCCCGCGGCTACCTGCACAAGGACGCCTCCCGCGCGGAGCTGCGCGCGACGGTGACCCAGGCCCTGGCCGACCCGACCTGGCGGCTCGCCCCGCGCCGGCTGCGCTCGGCCGAGATGGGTGCGGCGCCCACGCTCACGGCGCGTGAGATCCAGGTCCTCGAAGGCATGAGCCACGGCCGCTCGAACGCCGAGATCGGCCGCGAGCTGTTCCTCTCCGAGGACACCGTGAAGACCCACGCCCGGCGCCTGTTCAAGAAGCTCGGCGCCTCGGACCGGGCCCACGCCGTGGCGCTCGGCTTCCGGTGGGGTCTGGTGCGCTAGGGGCTGTTGTTCGGATCACGCCCGTCCTTCGGACCGGGTCGGCTCCGAGGCGGGGGCCCCGCCCCCGGCCGGTGAGCGGGGGCATGAGGATGCCCCCGCGGGAGCCGCGACCACGCATGCCGGAGCCGGCGGACGGCGGAGTTCTGTCCCTGCGCGGGCAGGGACGAGAGCCCGGAAGGCCGCGGTCGGGGACCCACGTCCCCGGGCTGATTCGAACGGCAGGCCCCAGCGGTCGTGGTGAGGGCACGGAAAGCCAGGTGGGCGTGGGTGGACCGGGGGCCCGCCGGACGCCCGCTGCTCGTTTCGCCGCGGATGCCGCATCCTTGAGGGTGTGGAGTTCCTCGGGGACGAGTCGGTCGAGCGGAAGGGGAGGGCGCAGGGGATGAGTGCCGGCGCACCTGCTCATAACGCTTCAGTGCACAACAACGGGCGCGGTGCCGCGGACCCGGCGGCCGCAAGGCACCATGGACCGATGCGCGACGACGAGGCGGCCCATGCCCAGGGCGCGATCGGTGCGCTCGTCCACCGCGCCGTCGACGGGGACGAGCAGGCCACGCACGACCTGCTCGCCCATGTCCACCCGCTGGCCCTGCGCTACTGCCGCACCCGTCTGTCCCGTCTGCCCGGCGACGCCCGGCACTTCGTGGAGGACCTCGCGCAGGAGGTCTGCGTGGCGGTGCTCCTGGCGCTGCCCCGCTACCGGGACACCGGGCGCCCCTTCGAGGCGTTCGTCTTCGCCATCGCCGCCCACAAGGTCGCCGACCTGCAGCGCGCTGCGATGCGCCACCCCGGTTCGACGGCCGTCCCCTCCGACGAGATGCCCGAGCGCCCGGACGACTCCCTGGGACCGGAGGAGCGCGCCCTGCTCAGCAGCGACGCGGAATGGGCCAAGAAACTCCTCGCCAACCTCCCCGAGAACCAGCGGGAGCTGCTGCTGCTGCGGATCGCGGTGGGGCTCACGGCCGAGGAGACCGGCCAGATGTTGGGAATGTCACCCGGCGCGGTCCGGGTGGCTCAGCACAGGGCGCTGAGCCGACTGCGGGCGCTGGCCGAGCAGTAGGCCCTCAGCGGCCCTTCTTTGAACAGGCGGTGCGCCGCTTCCGTACGAACATACGAAGCCCGGTGCGGGCCGGAACCGTGGAATGAGACAGCCGCGCTTCCCGTTAGCATGGACATCCGCACCGATCAAGGCCATTTGGGGAAGGTGTCATGACTGCCAACGTCGACGGAGTGCCCGGAAAATTCGCGACACTCGGGCTGACCTACGACGACGTGCTGCTGCTGCCGGGTGCATCCGAGGTGCTCCCCAACGCGGTCGACACCTCGTCCCGCATCTCCCGCAACGTCCGGGTGAACATCCCGCTGCTCTCCGCGGCGATGGACAAGGTGACCGAGTCGCGCATGGCGATCGCGATGGCCCGCCAGGGCGGCGTCGGCGTCCTGCACCGCAACCTCTCGATCGAGGACCAGGTCAACCAGGTCGACCTGGTCAAGCGCTCCGAGTCCGGCATGGTCACCGACCCGATCACGGTGCACCCCGACGCGACGCTGGCCGAGGCCGACGCCCTGTGCGCCAAGTTCCGCATCAGCGGCGTCCCCGTCACCGACGGCAACAAGAAGCTGCTCGGCATCGTCACCAACCGCGACATGGCCTTCGAGTCGGACCGTACGCGTCAGGTGCGCGAGGTCATGACCCCGATGCCGCTGGTCACCGGCAAGGTCGGCATCTCCGGCGCGGACGCCATGGAGCTGCTGCGCCGCCACAAGATCGAGAAGCTTCCCCTGGTCGACGACGCGGGCGTCCTCAAGGGCCTCATCACGGTCAAGGACTTCGTCAAGGCCGAGCAGTACCCCAACGCGGCGAAGGACTCCGAGGGCCGGCTGCTCGTCGGCGCGGCCGTGGGCGCCAGCCCCGAGGCCCTGGAGCGCGCCCAGGCGCTCGCCGCCGCCGGTGTGGACTTCCTGGTCGTCGACACCTCGCACGGCCACAACAGCAACGCGCTCAGCTGGATGGCGAAGATCAAGTCGAGCGTGGGCGTCGACGTGATCGGCGGCAACGTCGCCACCCGTGACGGCGCCCAGGCGCTGATCGACGCCGGTGTCGACGGCATCAAGGTCGGCGTCGGCCCCGGCTCCATCTGCACCACCCGCGTGGTCGCCGGCATCGGCGTCCCGCAGGTCACCGCCATCTACGAGGCGTCCCTCGCGGCCCGTCCGGCGGGCATCCCGCTGATCGGCGACGGCGGCCTGCAGTACTCCGGCGACATCGGCAAGGCCCTGGCCGCCGGTGCCGACACCGTGATGCTGGGCAGCCTCCTCGCCGGGTGTGAGGAGTCCCCGGGCGAGCTGCAGTTCATCAACGGCAAGCAGTTCAAGTCGTACCGCGGCATGGGCTCGCTCGGCGCGATGCAGTCCCGCGGCCAGGCCAAGTCGTACTCCAAGGACCGCTACTTCCAGGCCGAGGTCGGCTCCGACGACAAGCTCGTGCCCGAGGGCATCGAGGGCCAGGTGCCCTACCGCGGTCCGCTGGCCAACGTCCTGCACCAGCTCGTCGGCGGCCTGCGCCAGACGATGGGCTACGTGGGCGCCGCCTCCATCGAGGAGATGGAGACCAAGGGCCGCTTCGTCCGGATCACCTCCGCGGGCCTCAAGGAGAGCCACCCGCACGACATCCAGATGACGGTCGAGGCACCGAACTACAGCCGCAGCAAGTAGCGGCCCGGCCTTCCGAGGGCGGCCCCGGGGCATCCGGGGCCGCCCTCGTCGTGCCCGTCGGCGATACTGGAAGACGCTGCAACGCATCAGGGAAAGGCCACAGACGTGACTGAGATCGAGATCGGGCGCGGCAAGCGCGGCCGCCGGGCGTACGCCTTCGACGACATCGCCGTCGTCCCCAGCCGCCGTACCCGGGACCCGAAGGAGGTCTCGATCGCCTGGCAGATCGACGCCTACCGCTTCGAGCTGCCCTTCCTGGCCGCCCCCATGGACTCGGTCGTCTCCCCGGCCACCGCGATCCGCATCGGCGAGCTCGGCGGCCTCGGCGTGCTGAACCTCGAGGGTCTGTGGACGCGCTACGAGGACCCGCAGCCGCTGCTCGACGAGATCACCGGCCTGGACGCGGAGACCGCGACCCGCCGTCTGCAGGAGATCTACGCGGCTCCCATCAAGGAGGAGCTGATCGGGCAGCGCATCAAGGAGGTGCGCGACTCCGGCGTCGTCACCGCCGCCGCGCTCTCCCCGCAGCGCACCGCCCAGTTCTCCAAGGCCGTCGTGGACGCGGGCGTGGACATCTTCGTCATCCGCGGTACGACGGTCTCCGCGGAGCACGTCTCCGGGGCGCACGAGCCGCTGAACCTGAAGCAGTTCATCTACGAGCTGGACGTCCCGGTGATCGTCGGCGGCTGCGCCACGTACACGGCGGCCCTGCACCTGATGCGCACCGGCGCGGCCGGTGTGCTCGTCGGCTTCGGCGGCGGCGCCGCGCACACCACGCGCAACGTGCTCGGTATCCAGGTGCCCATGGCGACGGCGGTCGCCGACGTGGCCGCCGCGCGCCGCGACTACATGGACGAGTCGGGCGGCCGGTACGTGCACGTGATCGCGGACGGCGGTGTCGGCTGGTCCGGCGACCTCCCCAAGGCGATCGCCTGCGGTGCGGACTCGGTGATGATGGGCTCCCCGCTGGCCCGTGCCACGGACGGACCGGGCCGTGGCCACCACTGGGGCATGGAGGCCGTGAACGAGGAGCTGCCGCGTGGCAAGAAGGTCGCCCTCGGCACGGTCGGCACCCTGGAGGAGATCCTCACGGGCCCGTCCCACACCCCCGACGGCTCGATGAACCTCTTCGGCGCCCTCCGCCGCGCCATGTCCATGACGGGCTACAGCGAGCTCAAGGAGTTCCAGCGCGTCGAGGTTACGGTGGCGGACTCACAGCACTCGCGGTAGTCCGTTCCGACGGAGAAGGGCCTGGTCACTCGGGGGAGTGACCGGGCCCTTTTGCATGCCCAAGTGGTTCTGACGGGGCGCGTGTTGCCGTCCCCGATTCCGACGTGCCGTCCACCGGGTCACTGGGCGGCGTCGTGGAAGGGGGCGCCCATGGGACGTCACCGCAAGCCCACCCGCTGGGACCGACTCCGTCTTCGGATGGTGCAGTGCCGGAGGAAGTGGATCTTGCGGATTTTCGGATGGTGAGCGGCCGCCCCCACGAGAACTAGGGGCGGACACTCCGTGATCCATCCAGGAGCCTGCCGCAGTGACCGCTGCGGTGGACTCCGGCTGTGTCCGTAAGGTACCCGCGCGGCGTGCCGCATGCCACCGGTCCCCAGGGCTCACGCACCCCGCGCGCCCCCCTTCACAACCGATGCGCCGCCCCCATGGGCGCTGCCCCCCGCGTGTCCAGCAGCAGCTGGGCCTTCACCGACAGGCCCTGGAGGTCATAGGTGCGGTGCTGCTGGAGGAGGATGGTCAGGTCCGCGTCGGCCGCTGCCTCGTAGAGGGAGTCCGCGCGGGGGACCGGGTGGTCGTGGACGCTCCAGGCCGGGACGTAGGGGTCGTGGTAGCTGACCGTCGCGCCCAGTTCCCGCAGGCGCAGGGCGATCTCGCGGGCCGGGGTGCCCTCGAGGTCGGCGAGGTCGGGCTTGTAGGTGACGCCGAGGAGGAGCACACGGGCGCCCCGGGCCGACTTGCCGTGCTCGTTGAGGAGCGTGGCGGCGCGCTGGACGACGTAGCCGGGCATCCGGTCGTTGACCTGCCGGGCCAGTTCCACCATGCGCAGTCCGCGGCCGCCGGGGGCGGTCATGTCCTGGGGGACGGAGTGGCCGCCCACGCCGGGGCCCGGGCGGAAGGCCTGGAAGCCGAACGGCTTGGTCTCCGCGCAGCGGACGACGTCCCAGAGGTCGACGCCCAGGTCGTTGCAGAGGACGGCCATCTCGTTCACGAGGGCGATGTTCACATGCCGGTAGTTGGTCTCCAGCAGCTGCACCGTCTCCGCCTCGCGCAGTCCACGCGCGCGCACCACCTTGTCCGTCAGCCGCCCGTAGAACGCCGCGGCCGACTCGGTGCAGGCCGGGGTGAGACCGCCGATGACCTTGGGCGTGGTGGCCGGCGTGACGTCGCGGTTGCCGGGGTCGACGCGGCTGGGGGAGTACGCGAGGTGGAAGTCGCGGCCCGCGCGCAGCCCGGAACCCTCTTCGAGGAGCGGACGCAGGACATTCTCCGTCGTCCCCGGGTACACCGATGACTCCAGGATCACCGTGGTGTGCGGGCGAAGGTGGCCGGCCAGGGTGCGGGCGGCCGCTTCCAGCTGGCTCAGGTCGAGGCCGCCGTCCGCTCCGGGCGGGGTCGGCGCGCAGATGACCGCGGTGCGTACCCTGCCGAGCTCGGCGGGGTCGGTGGCCGGCCGGAAGCCCCCCGAGAGCATCCGGCGCAGTTCGGCGGGGCTCAGCGAGCCCGTCTCGGGGCCGGTCCGGTAGCCGAGGGTGGGGATGCCGGCGGCGACGGCGGCCTGGGCCAGGGGCAGCCCGTACGGGCCGAGTCCGATGACGGCGAGATCTGCGGGCACGGCGGCCGTCCTTCCCGATAGCCGAAGTGGGACAGGTGCGCAAGCCCGGTGGACAGGACGGGCGAGCGCAATGTCAGACTAGGAGTAAATATGACCGATATGCGGGATTGCTCGGCCGAGTTTCGGTGAGTGTTCCGTGAGTGTTGTCCACAGGCTGCGGGCCCGTGGTGGCTGAAGTCGGGCAACCCGGTCAGAATCTGGGCAGGGGGATACGGACGGGGCCGCATCCGACGGGTGCGGCCGGCGCGACCGATGAGCGGGAGGCAGCGGTGAGGACAGCGACACTCGGACCGACGCAGCGCGTCGAGTCACTCGCATCCATGGCCGAGCGCGAGCTGGACGTGCTGGTCGTGGGTGCAGGCGTGGTGGGTGCGGGAACGGCGCTCGACGCGGCGACCCGAGGCCTGTCCACAGGTCTGGTCGAGGCGCGTGACTGGGCGTCCGGCACCTCCAGCCGGTCCAGCAAGCTCATCCACGGCGGCCTGCGCTATCTGGAGATGCTCGACTTCGCACTCGTGCGCGAGGCCCTGAAGGAGCGCGGGCTGCTGCTGGAACGGCTCGCCCCGCACCTGGTGAAGCCCGTGCCGTTCCTGTACCCGTTGCAGCACAAGGGCTGGGAGCGGCTGTACGCGGGTTCGGGCGTCGCCATGTACGACGCCATGTCCATGGCCCGGGGGCACGGCCGGGGCCTGCCGATGCACCGCCACCTGACCCGTTCTCACGCCCTGCGCGTGGCACCCTGCTTGAAGAAGGACGCGCTGGTCGGGGCGCTGCAGTACTACGACGCGCAGATGGACGACGCCCGGTACGTGACGAACCTGGTGCGTACGGCGGTGGCCTACGGTGCGAAGGCCGCGAACCGCGCGCGGGTGACGGGCTTCCTGCGTGAGGGCGAGCGGGTCGTCGGAGCGAGGGTACAGGACGTCGAAGGCGGCGGCGAGTACGAGATCCGGGCCAAGCAGGTCGTCAACGCCACCGGTGTGTGGACGGACGACACCCAGGCGATGGTCGGGGAGCGGGGCCAGTTCCACGTCCGGGCGTCCAAGGGCATCCACCTGGTCGTGCCGCGCGACCGGATCCACTCGACGACCGGGCTGATCCTGCGCACGGAGAAGTCCGTGCTGTTCGTGATCCCCTGGGGCCGGCACTGGATCGTCGGCACCACGGACACCGACTGGGACCTCGACAAGGCCCACCCGGCCGCGTCCAGCGCGGACATCGACTACCTGCTGGACCATGTGAACTCGGTGCTGGCGGTGCCGCTCACCAGGGACGACGTCCAGGGCGTGTACGCGGGCCTGCGACCGCTGCTCGCGGGAGAGTCGGACGCCACCAGCAAGCTGTCGCGCGAGCACACCGTGGCACACCCGGTGCCCGGGCTGGTGGTCGTGGCGGGCGGCAAGTACACGACCTACCGGGTCATGGCCAAGGACGCGGTGGACGCGGCGGTGCACGGGCTCGACATGCGCGTCGCCGACTGCGTCACCGAGGACGTGCCGCTGCTGGGCGCCGAGGGCTACCGGGCGCTGTGGAACGCGCGGGCCCGGATCGCCGCCCGGACCGGACTGCACGTGGTGCGGGTCGAGCACCTGCTGAACCGCTACGGGACGCTGACCGAGGAGCTTCTCCAGCTCATCGCCGAGGACCCGTCGCTGGGCGAGCCACTGTCCGCGGCCGACGACTATCTGCGCGCCGAGATCGTGTACGCGGCCTCCCACGAGGGAGCCCGGCATCTGGACGACGTGCTGACCCGGCGCACGCGCATATCGATCGAGACCTTCGACCGGGGCGCCCGCAGCGCGCGGGACGCCGCCGAGCTGATGGCGCCGGTGCTGGGCTGGGACAAGGGCCAGATCGAGCGCGAGGTCGAGCACTACCAGAAGCGGGTGGAGGCCGAGCGGGAGTCGCAGCGGCAGCCTGACGACCTGACGGCGGACGCGGCGCGGCTGGGGGCGCCGGACATCGTGCCGTTGTAGATCGTGCCGTCGCAGCCCGACGGCGGGGGTCCTGCGGATGTCACTCGAACGAGTGGCGGGAAGCGGGATCCTCGTTCGAGGACGGGTCGTTCTACGAGGTGCGGGGGCAGAACTCGGCCGCGAGCACCGCGGGTTCGAGGCCGGGGTCGGCTATCGCGTCCGTGTTCACACGGAAGGTGAGGACCCGCCGGCCGTCGACAGTGGCTGCGGTGCGCACGTAGCTGCCGGATATGTGCCCGTTGTGTCCCCACACCGTCGTGCCGCACGGAAGCCTTTCGGGGAAGAGCCCCATGCCGTACGCGCCGTGTGCGGCACGGGTGTCGAGCATCTCGCGCAGCCAGTGCGGGGGCAGCAGCCGACCGCCGAGCAGGGCCCCGTAGAAGCGGTCGAGGTCGGCGAGCGTGGTCACCAGCTCACCCGCGGCCCCGGCCACCCGGGGGTCGAGTTCGGTGACGTCGGTTCCGTCGGCGGCGTAGGCGCGGCCGTGCGGTGAGGGCAGCGAGGAGCGGGATCCGGGGAAGGAGGTGCCCGTCAGACGCAGGGGAGTGATGATGCCGCGCTCGGCCTCGGTGGCGTACGAGTGGCCGGTGACCCGCTGGATGACCAGGCCGAGCAGGACGTAATTGGTGTTGGAGTACGAGAAGCGGCCGCGTTCGGCCGGAGGGTGGGTGAGAGCGAGGTTCAGGGCCTGACGGGGTGTGACGGGCGCGGTCCCGCCGGTGTCCTTGGTGTAGTCGCGCAGGCCGCTGGTGTGGGTGAGCAGGGAGCGCAGGGTCAGCGCGCGGCCGTCGTTGCCGGCTCCCCGCACCAGGCCGGGCAGGTGCTGCTCCACCGTGTCGGACAGTGACAGCCGGTGCTCGGCGGCCAGTTGCAGCACGACCGTCGCGATGAACGTCTTCGTGATGCTGCCGGCGCGGAAATGGTCCGACCGGGCGATTCCCGAACCGGCGGCGGCATAGCGGGTGGTGGTGCCCTCCTGGGCCAGCAGCGCCGCGGCGGGTGCCCTGCCCTGGGTCACCAGCAGGGGCAGCACCGTGTCCGTGGGCGGCATCGAGAGGGCCGACGAGTCGGCCGGGGGCAGGCCGAACAGGGCGGCGGCCACCGGCAGGGCCAGCAATGTCCGAATCGGTGGCATACGGTCTCCTCCCAGGTCAGAGCCCATCATGCAAGGCGGCGTGAGGCCTGCCGCACCCGGGTACGCGAGGGGCGGGGCCGCCGGTGCCCAGCAGGGGGCCCCTGGGCGCCGGGCACTTGTCGGGTGAGAGACAATGGAGGCTCTGTCAGGGCGGGTTGTATGAGGGGACGCATGTCGGAGGCGGAGCGGGCGGGCACATCTCGTCAGGACACTCGTCAGGACAACAGGGAGCGTCTCCTCGCGGGGCGTTACCGGCTGGGCAAGGTACTCGGCCGCGGCGGCATGGGCACGGTATGGCGGGCCCAGGACGAGACCCTCGGGCGGACGGTCGCCGTCAAGGAGCTGCGGTTCCCCTCGAACATCGACGAGGAGGAGAAGCGGCGGCTGATCACGCGGACGCTGCGCGAGGCCAAGGCGATCGCGCGGATCCGCAACAACAGCGCCGTGACGGTCTTCGACGTGGTCCAGGAGGACGACCGGCCCTGGATCGTCATGGAACTCGTCGAGGGCAAGTCGCTCGCCGAGGTCATCCGTGAGGACGGCCTCCTCGACCCCAAGCGTGCCGCGGAGGTCGGGCTCGCCGTCCTCGACGTGCTGCGGTCCGCCCACCGCGAGGGCATCCTGCACCGCGACGTGAAGCCGTCGAACGTGCTGATCGCCGAGGACGGCCGGGTCGTGCTCACCGACTTCGGCATCGCCCAGGTCGAGGGCGACCCGTCCATCACCTCGACCGGCATGCTCGTCGGCGCGCCGTCCTACATCTCCCCGGAGCGGGCGCGTGGGCACAAGCCGGGTCCCGCGGCCGACCTGTGGTCGCTCGGC
Source organism: Streptomyces tibetensis (assembly GCF_040647715.1). Classification (GTDB taxonomy): domain Bacteria; phylum Actinomycetota; class Actinomycetes; order Streptomycetales; family Streptomycetaceae; genus Streptomyces; species Streptomyces tibetensis_A. Next base: position 367,701 of record NZ_JBEZCR010000002.1, read on the forward strand.
GGCCTGCTCTACGCGGCCGTGGAGGGCGCGCCGCCGTACGACAAGGGGTCGGCCATAGCGACGCTCACGGCCGTGATGACCGAGCCGCTCGAGGAGCCGAAGAACGCCGGTCCGCTGACGGACGTCATCCACGGGCTGCTCACCAAGGACCCCGCGCAGCGACTCGACGACGCGGGCGCCCGGGCGATGCTGAACTCGGTGCTGCACGCGCCGGCAAAGGCCGAGCCGGAGCCGATGGACGCGACGAAGGTCGTGCCGCTGCCCGCGCAGCCGGACAGGTCCTCCCGCAAGGGGAGTTCGTCGGGCGCCGGGAGCAAGCGCGGCGAGGAGGCCGGGGAGCGGCTGCGCGGAGCACTGCGTTCCGTGCGCAAGGCCGCGGCGGGATCCGCGGCCGCGGGATCGGCTGCGGCTTCCGCCAAGTCGGCTTCCGCCAAGTCGGCTTCCGCCAAGTCGGCTTCGGCCGAGTCCGGTGCCGATGCGGCCGCTTCCGGGGCGGCGGGTACGACCTCCTCCGCGTCGGACAGCGGCGCGGGGCGGACCGGCGCCGCGGGTGGGTCCGCGGCGCAGTCGGGCTCGGCCGCGTCCTCGGGCGCCGGTGAGCGGAGTGCGCCGGAGCCGAAGACGGCCTCCGGAGGGCGGAGTTCGGGATGGCCCGTGGTTCCGCCGCCGGACCTGCCGCCGAGGCCGGTGCCCCGGGCGCCGCTCACCGACGTGGTGCCGCGGCGGACTTTGGTGATCATCGCGGTGGTCGTGGCGCTCGCCGTGATCGGCACCGTGCTCGCCATCGTGCTCAGCGGTGACGACAAGGGGTCGGAGGGGGCCTCCGGCAAGGGCGGCGGGAAGACCGTCGCCTCGGCGTCGAGCAGCGCGGACACCAAGGGCGACGAGAGCGAAGGCACGCGCACGGACGGCGCACAGACCGGGGCGGCGCCCTCGGGAGGCGCCTCGGACAGCAAGCCCGACGGCCAGGCGAGCGGCTCGTCGGACGAGGGCGGCTCCGGTGGGAAGGGCGCCGCCGCGGTGGAGTCGACCCACCAGGGGAACCAGGGGTACTCGATCGGTCTGCCGAAGGGCTGGAAGTACCAGTCGACGGGCGCGGCGGGCGACCGCTTCACCGGGCCCGACGGGCAGAAGCTGCTCATCGCCTGGACGTCCACGCCCAAGGGCGACCCGGTGGCGGACTGGAAGAACCAGGAACGCTACATGGTGCGCGCGCAGTACAAGAAGATCCGCATAGAGAAGGTGGACTACCGCGGCTGGAACGCGGCCGACTGGGAGTTCACCTACACCGACGGCGGCACCGGGTACCGGACGATCGACCGGGGTTTCGTGGTCGACGACCGGCAGGGGTACGCGCTGATGTACACGGCGAAGGCGTCCGCCTGGGACGGCGCGCTGCGCAAGGAGACGTGGCGGACCCTGACGAAGACCTTCGAACCCAAGTCCTGAGCATGAGGCCCCCGGGGTTTGGGGAGTGAGATCTGGCATCCCCCCAATGCGGGTTGCCTGCGGCACGTATCGTAAATATTTGCGGACCGTGCGCAGTCGGAGCGGACCGTGGGGCGAACGGATGTGACCGACCGGGCTGCCGGGGGAGGCAACGTGGACGACTACGCGGGTCGGGTGCTGGCCGACCGCTACCGCCTGCCGCTGCCCCCGTCCGACGAGTACGAACTCACCGAGACCCGGGCCTTCGACACCTACAGCGGACAGGAAGTCCTGGTCCGGCAGATCCCGTTGCCCGAGGTGGTCGAGGCCGAAGTGCTCGACGCGGAGGGGCTGCCCGACGGTTTCACGGCCAGGGACGGCGGCGGGCGGCGGCCCGGCGGACGTGGTGGGCCCCGGCGGCCCGCGGACCCGGTGGTGCGACGCGCGGTGGAGGCGGCGCAGGCTGCCGCGGCCATTCCGGACCATCCCCGGCTCGACCAGGTCTTCGATGTGTTCGCCGAGGGCGGCTCGCTGTGGATCGTCAGTGAACTGGTGGCCGCGCGCCCGCTGGCGGCGCTGCTCGCCGAGAAGCCGCTGTCGCCGTACCGGGCGGCCGAGGTGGCCTCCGACGTGCTGATGGCCCTCCGGGTGCTGCATGCGCACGGCTGGGTGCACCGGAACATCACCGCGCGGACGGTCCTCGTCTGCGACGACGGCCGGGTCATGTTGACCGGGCTCGCGGTGGGTGCCGCCGAGGAGGCCCTGTGCGGGTACGACCCGGTTCCGGAACCGGCCTTCGAGGAGTCCGGGCAGCCGTCGGTGCAGGAGGGCGGCGGTGCCGGGCCGGTCCGCGGCGTCGGCGCTCCGGGAGGTTCGGGGCCGGCTGGTGGCACCGGTGGCGCGGGTGATCCCGAGGCCGCGCGGCGTGCTGCCATCGAGGCCCGGGAGGCCAGGGGGCTGCCCTCGGCAGGAGGTGGCGCCGCGGGCGGTGCACCGGTGGTGCCCGCGTGCGGGCCGGTGGAGGGCAGCGGGGACCCGCGGGCGGCGCGTGCCGGGGCCATCGCGGCCTACCGGGCGGGTGCCCGGGCCGCAGCCCGGGTGCAGGAGGTCCAGCAGGGCGGGCGGGCGGCCCTGCCCGGAGCCCGGCCCGCCCCGGACGGCGACGAGGCGCGTTACGGCAGCGGATCGTCACAGTCGCCGTACATCCCCGGGCAGGGCACGGCGCCCGGCGCCGTACCGCCGGGGCGGATCGCGGACCCCTACGGCGTGAGCGGTGGTCCACGGCCGGCCGCTTGGCATGGCGCCGCGCCCCGCGGCACGACCGGTGGGGCGCCGGCGCCGCGCGGTGGGGAGCAGGCGGCGCTCCCGCCGGCCCCCGAGACCGCGGCCCAGGGCGAATCCGCCCGGTGGGACGACCTGGTCGCCGACACCCACGCCCCCCGGCGCGGTCCCGCCACGGCGCTGGCCGCCGAACGGGCGCGGCAGGCGCGGATGGCCGTGGTCGGGCCGGTGACCGAGCGCTGGGCTCCGGAACAGGCCGGACCGGTGCACGAGAACTGGCAGTTGGCGGCGCCGATCGGACCCGCGACCGACCTGTGGGCGCTCGGCGCGCTGCTCTTCAGGGCCGTACAGGGGCATGCGCCCTACCCGGAGGAGTCGACGGCCGAGCTGGTGCAGATGGTGTGCGCGGAACCGCCCGCCTACGCCGAGGAGTGCGGACCGCTGCGGCCGGTGGTGGAGTCGCTGCTGCGCCAGGACCCCACCGAGCGCCTCGACTTCGAGGAAGTGCGGGGCTGGCTGCGTTCGCTGGTGCGCTCGGCGCCCGAGCCGGAGGCCGGGGTGCACGTCGTCCCGGCACCGCCCGTGGACGCCGGCCGGCTGCCCGTCGTACGGCGCCGGGGCGAGCTGGTGCGCCGGCGGAAGGCAGGGCTGCCCGCGCATCACGGGCGGCACAAGCGGGCCAGGAAGGAGTCCGGTTCGCCGCGGCGCCTCGGCCGCACCCTGCTCCTGCTGGTCCTGCTCGCGATGGCCGCGGCGATCGCCTACGCCATGCTCTTCATGCCCAAGTCGGACAGCGAGGGCGCGGGCGGCACGGACCGCACCGGTGCCGCAGGTGAGGTGAGTCAGGCGCCCGAGCCGGACGCCAGCAGCGAGCCGCGGCCCGAGCAGACCTCGCCCGCGCCGGAGAAGAGCCCCTCGTCGTCGGCCGGCACCACCGAGACGCAGACCACCGGTCCCGACGTCGGCGACGGTTTCACCCTCCGCAAGGACCCGGCGGGCTTCCAGGTCGCCGTCGCCAAGGGCTGGGGCCGCGCCGTACGGGGCGGCAGCGGCCAGGTCGTCTACTCCAAGGGCGATTTCGAGCTCATCGTCGTACCGGGCCGGGACAGCGCGTCCGAGCACGGCCGTGATCCGATGGCCTACCAGCGGGAGGAGGAGCCGGAGTTGCAGCCGTACCGCGACTCCAGCTGGGCCACCTCCACCGGGCTGAAGACGATCGAGGTGGGTGGACGGACCATGGCCGAGGGGCAGTTCACCTGGACCGGCGGCGACGGGGGCGAGCTGTACGTCCGCAACCTCGCCATGCTGGTCGCGGGGCGCTACCACGTGGTGCAGGTGCGCGGCCCGGAGTCCGACCGGGACGAAGTGACCCGGCTCTACGAGCAGGCGGCAGCGACGTACAAGGCGACGAAGTGAGCGACCGGCGCGCCGCCTGTACGCACAGTTCACCCTCTGGTTGCCTCGCGTCCCGGCAGGCGACAACCGTCACAGTGCGGTCACCGTGGTACCCCGCTTGTTCCCTGGGTGAGGGCGGGTCCTTACGCTGACCCTGTCAAGACCATTGCGGGGCAACGTGAATCAGATGCAGGGCCTGCTCGTCGCGGGCCGCTACCGGCTGGCCGAATCCATCGGGAGTGGCGGCATGGGCCGGGTGTGGCGTGCGCATGACGAGGTGCTGCACCGGTCGGTCGCCATCAAGGAGTTGACCGCCGCCCTCTACGTCTCCGAGAGCGAGCAGGCGATCCTGCTGGCGCGCACCCGGGCCGAGGCCAGGGCAGCCGCGCGGATCAACCACTCCGCGGTCGTCACGGTGCACGACGTGCTGGAGCACGACGGCCGCCCCTGGATCGTGATGGAGCTGGTCGAGGGCCGTTCCCTGGCCGACGCGGTCAAGGAGGAAGGGCGCGTCGAGCCGCGCGAGGCGGCGCGCATCGGCCTGTGGGTGCTGCGGGCCCTGCGCGCCGCGCACACCGCGGGCGTCCTGCACCGCGACATCAAGCCGGGCAACGTCCTGCTCGGCAGCGACCGGCGCGTGCTCCTCACGGACTTCGGCATCGCCCAGATCGAGGGCGACACGACCATCACCCGCACCGGAGAGGTCGTCGGCTCGGTCGACTACCTGGCGCCCGAGCGGGTGCGCGGCCACGACCCCGGCCCGTCCTCCGACCTCTGGGCACTCGGCGCGACGCTCTACACGGCCGTGGAGGGCCGGTCGCCGTTCCGCCGCACCACACCGCTGACCACCATGCAGGCCGTGGTCGAGGAGGAGGCCGCCGAGCTCCGGCACGCCGGTCCGCTCGCCCCCGTCATCACCGCCCTGCTGCGCAAGGATCCGGCCACCCGGCCCGACGTGTCCGAGGCCGAGCAGATGCTCGCCGAGGCGGCGGAGGGACGGCGGCCGAACGGGGCGCAGGCGTATGTGCCGACGCAGTACGCGGGGACGACCCCGTACCGCGACCACCCCAGCGGAACGGGCACGGGGACGGCCACCAGCGGTACGGCCACCGGTACGTCCGGCACCGGCTCGGGGTCGCACACCGGGACGCCGCTGCCGCCCCTGGCCGGCAACCCGGCCACCGGGACGTCCACGACCGGCGCCCCGCCCTACGGCCCTACCGTGGTCGGCCCTGCGGCGGCCCCGCAGCCGACCGGTTCGGGCAGGCGCCGCCGACTGCGCACCCTGGCCCTGGTGGTCGCGCTGGCGGCCATCATCGGCGGGGGTACGGCCGTGGTGCTCCAGCAGTGGAACGGGCCCGCGCAGGGCGACGGATCCGGCTCGACGACCTCCACGACCACGCAGGCGGCGGGCGGATCGGTTCCGGACAGCTGGATTCGCTACGACGATCCCGTCGGGTTCAGCCTTTATCTGCCGAAGGGCTGGAAGCGCAAGCCCTTCGGCCCGCAGGGCGAGCTCAAGCAGATCGACTACTCGCCGGACGACGGCCGGCACTTCGTCCGCGTCGCCATCGACGCGTCACCGGACTTCGCCGACGCCCGGTCCCACCAGGAGGACCTCGAGCAGCAGGTGCAGAGGCTGGTGAACTACCAGCGGGTGACCATGGAGGACAACACCTACCGGGACCGCAAGGGCTCGTTGTGGGAGTACACCTGGACGGCGCTGGCCAAGGATCCCCCCTACGTCGCCGGGCCGCGCCACGCCGTCGAGGAGACGTACTTCTCGCGGGACGGCGTCGAGTACGCGATCTACATGTCGTCACCGGAAGAGGACTGGGAGAAGACGCGCAAGCAGTTCAAGTGGGTACTGCAGGGGTGGCGGCAGCCCCGGTAGGCACACCGCGGGCGGGCGGCGACCGGATTTCGTGGGCGCCGTCGCCGTCTGCGGCATGATGGGGCGCATGGGGACCGAGGGAGCCGACTTCCGTGTGGTCGCGGGGCGTTATCGCCTGGAGGCAAGGCTCGGTCGTGGCGGCATGGCAGTGGTCTGGCGGGCGACCGACCAGCTCCTCGGCCGGAGCGTGGCCGTCAAGGAGCTCCCTTACGACGAGACGCTCTCCGCGGCGCAGGCGCGCCGGCAGCGGGACCGCACACTGCGCGAGGCCCGGGCCGTCGCCCAGCTGAGCCACCCGCACATCATCGTCGTCCACGACGTCGTCGAGGACGGTGAACGTCCCTACATCGTCATGGAGCTGATCGAGGGCGGCTCGCTCGCCGACCGGCTCGCCCGCCGGGGCCCGGTCGACGCCCCCGAAGCGGCCCGCATCGGCATCGCCCTGCTCGGCGCGCTGGGCGCCGCGCACGCGGCCGGGGTGCTGCACCGCGACCTCAAGCCGGACAACGTGCTGCTGGAGACCGGCACCGACCGCGTCGTCCTCACCGACTTCGGCATCGCCCAGGTCGCGGGCGCGCCCACGCTCACCGAGAACGGAGCGTTCGTCGGCTCGCCCGAATACACCGCGCCGGAGCGGATGTCCGGGGTCAGGACCGGGCCCGAGTCCGACCTGTGGTCGCTGGGCGCGCTGCTGTGCGCGGCCCTCAGCGGGGAGTCGCCCTTCCACCGCGACTCGCTGGGCGGCATCCTGCACGCCGTCGTCGTGGGCGACATCCAGCCGCCCGTCCAGGCCGGACCGCTCCTGCCCGTCGTACGCGGTCTGCTGGAGCGCGATCCGGACCGGCGGCTGGACGCGGACCGGGCGGAGCGGATGCTCCGGGTCTTCCGTGACACGGGCCGTATGCCGCCGACGCCGCCGCCCGGGTACGCGCCGACGGTGGGGGCCGCACCCCGGAAACGACCGCAGGATCTCGCCGTACGGCCATCACCGCAGCCGCCGGTGAACCCGCCTGGTCCGCAGCGGCCGGAGGAACCCTTCCTCCGGCAGCCCGCGCGGCGCGTCCTCATCGCGGCGCTGCTGGTCGCGGCGATGGCGGGAGCCGGGGTGTCCGCGGCGGCGCTGCTCAGGGACGGGGGCGACGGGGACGTCGGCCCCACGCCGACGAGTACCGCACCGCCCACGCCGAAGACCCCGGCGACCCGGCAGGCCTCCCCGACCACGTCCGCCCCCACCCCGTGACCGCCGACGAGTCCGTGCCGTCCCGCCGGTGGAGAAGAACACCATCCCGGAGTACCGACCGGGTGAGTTGAGGTTGGCGAGCGCGGCGATCGCGAACCCGGACATCGGCAGGACCTGATCCCGCTGCTCCAACTCCCACGGAAACGCCCCGCGTCGACAAGAAAGCGTTCCGCGGGGTACTGATGGGGCATGAGCAACGACGGGGGCGGGACGGACGACGCCCGGGGCCGGACGGTCGGCGGGCGGTACCGGCTGATCGAGCGCATCGGCTCCGGCGGCACGGGCACCGTCTGGCGGGCCCTCGACGAACACGCGCAGCGTGAAGTCGCCGTCAGACAGCCCCGGTTGCCGGGCGGCCCGCAGGACGAGAGCCACCGGCGGGCGGCCCACCGGCTCCACCGCGAGGCCCGGGCCGCCGCCCGCGTCGACCATCCCGCCGCCGTCACCATCCACGACGTGGTCGTCGAGCCGGAGCGGCGGGACGAACGCCCGGGCCCGGTCGGTCCCGACGAGCTCGACGCGGCCGAGGCGCTCGACGGACTGCCGTGGATCGTCATGGAGCTGGTCCACGGCGAGTCCCTGCGTGACAGGCTCCGGCGCGGCCCGGTCGACGTGCCCGAAGCCGCCGGGATCGGCCTCGCCGTCCTCGGTGCCCTGCGCGCGGCGCACTCCGTCGGCATCGTGCACCGGGATGTGAAGCCCGGCAACGTGCTCCTCGGTCCGGACCGGCGCGTCGTCGTCACCGACTTCGGCATCGGCCACGGCCAGGGCGGCGAGGATCCCCGCACGGGGAGCGGGGAGTTCGCCGGTTCGCCGGAGTTCGTCGCGCCCGAGCGGCTGTCGGACCGTATGGCGGGACCCGCGTCCGACCTGTGGTCCCTGGGCGCGCTGCTGTACGCGGCCGTGGAGGGCTCGTCCCCGTTCCTGCGGACCACCCCGGAGGCCACGCTTGCCGCGGTCCTCGCCGCTGAACCGCCCGAACCGACGCGGGCCGGACCCCTCGCGCCGCTGATCGCCCGACTGCTGGTGCCGGACCCCGAACGGCGACCGGACGCGGAGGAGGTCGCGAAGGAACTCGAGGCGGTGGCCGGACCGACACGGACCGAAACACCCCGGGCGGCCGAGCACACAGGGAACCGAACCGACCGAACCGCACGACAGCCCGCGCCGGTGCGTGCCGCCCCGCTCGGTCCGGCGCCTGCCACCCCGCGCGGTTCGACGTCTGCCGCGCCACTTACTCCGGCGTCCGCCGCGGAGCCCGGCCCGTTCGTTCCGGTGTCTGTCGCGGACTCCGGCCCGCTCGCTCCGGCGCCCGTCGCGGGCTCCGGCCCCGTCCCCGCGCGGGTCGGTGTGGCGGCGGACGAGAACGCGGGCACCGGGCCGGACGCCGCGCGGCAGCACGACTCCATACCCCTCGCGCAGGAAGACCCCCACTCCCCGGCGCAGCAGGACCCACTGCCCCCCAGGCGCCAGAGCCTCCTCCGCCCCGGCCCCCTCACCCTGCTCTCGGCCTTGCTCGCCGGGGGGATAGGGGCCGTCACCCAACTCTCCGACACCAGCAGCGCGGAGAGTGCCGGACAGGCCGCCGAGGTGAGCGGCGCCTGGACCCCCCATGCCGAGCCCGACATGGCAGCCGTCCTCCACCTCCCCGGCCACTACCGCCCCCTCGGCCGGACCGGCAGCACGTCCGACCAGCCCCGCACGGCCCTCTACGGCGACACGCGGACGGACGCGATCCAGGTCCGCCTGCTCGTCTGGGACAAGGCCCCGGGCGCGCCGATGGAGCAGGCCAGAACGCACGACACCGGGGGAGAGACCCGGTACGCCCACACCAGCGTCCAGGGCCACGAAGCCGCTCTCGCCGACACCACCTACCGCCGGGGCGAGACCCCCAGGCGGCTCATGCGGGCGGTCGTGCGGACCGACGACGACCGCATGTACGAGCTGCGCGTCGACATGCCCAAGGGCACACCGGAGGAGAAGGAGGGCACCTCGGTGTTCGTGGGCGCCCGGGAGCGGCTCGGGATCGTAAAAGGCTGAATCACACGCACCCGCCCTCGCACAACGCCCTGATCAGCGCGTTTGTTGCCAGCAGTCACTGGCGTCGTGTGTGCAGTCGGTGAAGCCGTATTACCGACGGGTACCCAAAGCCTGCGTCCCGGCATACCCTGCGCCTCATGACGGACGCGCAGGCCGCCGAGAAGACGGCAGAGACCGGCACGGCACAGGCCGGTACCAACCCCCTCGCCCCCGCCCCGGAGGGCGTCCGCACCGCCGCGGACGTCGTCACGCCGGAGCTGGTCGCCCAGCTCACCAAGGGCGTGATCGGCTCGGGCCGGACGGCCAACCACACGCCGTTCACGGGTGAGAAGCTGGCCGACCTCCCCGAGTCGACGCCCGAGGACGTGGCGAGGGCCTTCGAGCTGGCCCGTGCCGCCCAGGCCGTCTGGGCGCAGACCCCTGTACGAGAGCGTGCCGCGGTCCTGCTCCGCTTCCACGACCTGGTGCTGGAACGCCAGGCCGAGGTGCTCGACCTGATCCAGCTGGAGACCGGCAAGGCCCGCCTGCACGCCCACGAGGAGGTCCAGGCGGTCGCGGTCGCCGCCCGGCACTACGGCCGCAAGGCCCCCGCCTACCTCCGCCCCAAGCGGCACGCCGGCGCCATGCCGACCCTGACCAAGGTCACCGAACTGCGCCACCCGCGCGGTGTCGTCGGCCAGATCGCCCCCTGGAACTACCCCCTGGAGCTGTCGGTCGGCGACGCGCTCCCGGCCTTCGTCGCGGGCAACGCCGTCGTCATGAAGCCGGACACGGAGACCTGCCTCACCGCACTGTGGGCCCGTGACCTGCTCATCGAGGCCGGCCTGCCCGCCGACGTCTTCCAGGTGGTCCTGGGCGACGGTCCGGTCGTCGGCCCCGAGGTCGTCCGGCACGCCGACTACGTCTCCTTCACCGGCTCCACCCGCACCGGCCGCGAGGTCGCCCAGGGCGCCGCCGCCCGGCTCGTCGGCGTCTCCCTCGAACTCGGCGGCAAGAACCCCATGCTGGTCCTGGAGGACGCCGACATCGAGAAGGCCGCGGCCGGCGCCGTCCGGGCCTGCTTCTCCTCCGCCGGCCAGCTCTGCATCTCCATCGAGCGGCTCTACGTCCACGAGTCGATCGCGGACGCCTTCCTGGAGCGCTTCGCCGCCCGTACGAAGGCGATGCGCCTCGGCACGTCCCTGGCATACGGCGCCGACATGGGCTCCCTGGTCGGCGAGCGCCAGCTGGAGACGGTGACGCGGCACGTGGAGGAGGCGGTCGCCAAGGGTGCGAGGGTTGTCGCGGGCGGTGTGGCACGCCCGGACATCGGCCCGTACTTCTTCGAGCCCACGATCCTCGACGGGGTCGTCACGGACATGTCCGTCTGCGGGGAGGAGACCTTCGGCCCGGTCGTCTCGGTCTACCGCTTCACCGACGAGGACGAGGTCATCGAGCGCGCCAACGCAACGGCGTACGGCCTGAACGCCTCGGTGTGGACCAAGAGCGGCCGCCGCGGCCAGGAGGTCGCGGCCCGTCTGCGCACCGGCACGGTCAACATCAACGAGGGCTACGCACCCGCGTACGGCAGCGCCCAGTCGCCCATGGGCGGGATGAAGGACTCGGGCCTCGGCCGCCGCCACGGCTCCGAGGGCATCCTCAAGTACACCGAGGCCCAGACGGTCGCCCACCAGCGCGTGCTCCCCATGGCCCCGTCCCTGGGCATGGACGACGAGAAGTACGCCCAGTTCATGAGCCGCAGCCTCCGCCTGATGAAGGCATTCCGGTTCCGGTAGCCGACCTTCTTTCAGGGGCGCGGGGAACCGCGCGAACACCATTGACGGCCCGCACGGACACTCAAAGGGGAGACGGCACGTGCCTCAGGACGTTTACGACTACGACGTCATAGTCGTGGGCTCCGGCTTCGGCGGCTCGGTAACCGCCCTGCGCCTCACGGAAAAGGGCTACAAGGTGGGCGTCCTCGAAGCCGGTCGCCGCTTCACCCGCGAGTCCCTGCCGAAGAACTCCTGGGACCTCAAGAACTACCTATGGGCCCCGAAACTCGGCATGTACGGCATCCAGCGCATCCATCTGCTGGGCAACGTCATGGTCCTGGCGGGCGCGGGTGTCGGCGGCGGTTCCCTCAACTACGCCAACACCCTGTACGTCCCGCCGAAGCCGTTCTTCGAGGACCCCCAGTGGCGTGACATCACCGACTGGCAGGACGAGCTGGCGCCGTACTACGACCAGGCCCGGCGGATGCTGGGCGTCCGGCTCAACCCGACCATGACCCCCTCGGACGTCCACCTGAAGGCCGCAGCGGAGCGCATGGGCTGCGGCGACTCCTTCCACCTCGCCCCGGTCGGTGTCTTCTTCGGCGACGGCGAGGACGCCGACGGCACGGCGAAGGCGAAACCGGGCCAGGAGGTGCCCGACCCGTACTTCGGCGGGGCGGGACCGGCTCGAAAAGCCTGCGCCGAGTGCGGCGAGTGCATGACCGGCTGCCGGCACGGCGCGAAGAACACCCTCAACGAGAACTACCTGCACCTCGCGGAGAAGGCCGGCGCGGTCGTCCACCCCATGACGACGGTCGTCTCGGTCACCGACGACTCGCGCGGCGGCTACGCGGTGGCCACCCTGCCCACCGACGACCGCGGCAGGAAGAAGGGCCGCACGTTCACGGCCCGCCGGGTCGTCCTCGCCGCAGGCACCTACGGCACCCAGACCCTGCTGCACCGCATGAAGGCGGGCGGCCAACTGCCGTACCTCTCGGACAAGCTGGGCGAGCTGACCCGCACCAACTCCGAGGCCCTGGTCGGCGCCCAGACCGACGACCGGCGCTACCGCAAGGCGCACGGCGTGCCGAAGGCCGACTTCACGCGGGGCGTGGCCATCACGTCCTCGATCCACCCCGACGCCAGCACCCACATCGAGCCGGTCCGCTACGGCAGGGGCTCCAACTCGATGGGCGGCCTGTCCATCCTGCAGGTCCCCTACGCCGGGACGGACTCGGGCCCGTCACGGGTCCTGGGCTTCCTCGCCCACGCGGCGAAACACCCCTTGCTGGTGCTGCGCTCGCTGTCCAACCGCCGCTGGTCGGAGCGGACCATCATCGGCCTGGTGATGCAGTCGCTGGACAACTCCCTGACGACGTACCTCAAGCCGTCGGGAGTCGGCCGTGGCCTGCTCACCGCCCGACAGGGCCACGGCGCCCCCAACCCCAAGCAGATCAAGGCCGCGACGGAGAGCGCGTCGGCACTGGCCGCCGAGATCAACGGCTTCGCGGGCTCCAACGTCGGCGAACTGATGGGCACCCCGCTCACCGCCCACTTCCTGGGCGGGTGCCCGATCGGAGACTCCCGCGAGTCCGGCGTGATCGACCCGTACCACCGCCTCTACGGCCACCCGGGCATCTCGGTCGTCGACGGCGCGGCGGTTTCCGCCAACCTGGGCGTCAACCCGTCCCTCACCATCACCGCCCAGGCCGAGCGGGCGATGTCGTACTGGCCCAACAAGGGCGAGCCCGACCCGCGCCCGAAGCAGGGCACGGCCTACGAGCGGCTCCAGCCGGTCGAGCCGAAGTCCCCGGCGGTCCCGGCGGAGGCGTTCGGCGCACTGCGGTTGCCGTTCCTCGGCATGCCGGCCGTACCGCCGAAGAACTGAGCGACCCGGCAGAACAGATGAGGGACCTGCGCCCCCCTCCGAGCGCAGGTCCCTCTTCCTCTTGCGTGAAGCTATGGCGTCTTACGCCTCGGCACCGGCCTTGCGGCGACGCACGACGAAGATCGCACCGGCACCGGCGACGACCGCCGCACCGCCGACGAGGCTGATCATCGGCAGGGCGGAGCTGGAGCCGGTCTCGGCGAGGCTGCCGGTGACCTCCGGCGTGTTGCCGCTCGGCTTCTCGTCGGTGACGGGCGCCTTGCCGCCTTCCTGCGGCTTGGTGCCGTCGGTGTCCGTACCCGAGGAGACGATCTGGAACTTGTACGACACGTCGCCGAAGCCGGTGCACTCGGCGTCGTTGTCGCCGTAGATCGTCGCGCCGAGCGAGAACCCGGCGCCGACCGGGGCGGACTTGCTGACGTTGAGGCGCAGCGGGATGTCGACCTCGTAGCCGGCCTTCAGCTCGTCGGTGTAGCCGACGTAACCGACCGCGTAGCCGCCCTCGTTGAGGTCGACCCAGGTCTTGTCCTCGGGGTCCCAGGCCTGGAGCTGGACCTGCTTGCTGGTGAACAGCTCCTCGCCGTTCTTGTCGGGGGAGGCCCCGGCGAAGAAGTCGAGGTCGTTCAGGGTGGAGTCGGAGTTGTTGAGCACGTTCAGCGAGAACTTGTGCCAGCCGCTGCCCGCCGAGATCTTGCCGGGCAGGCCGGTGATGCTGACGTCGACCTTGGTGTCCTCGCACACCGAGGGCTCGGGGTCGGGGGACTCCGACTCCTCGGGCTCGGAGGCGCTGGGCGCAGGGGAGGACTCGCTCGCGGAGGCGCTCGGCGAGCTCGACGTCTCGGGAGCGGACGCGCTCGCGGACGTGCTCGGAGCCGGCGTGGTGCTCGCGGCGGGCGTGGACTCGGAAGCGGAAGGCGATGCCGACGTCTCGGGAGCGGACTCGCTCACGGACGCGGTCGGCGTGGGCGTGGTTTCGTCGGTCGCGTATGCGGCCGGTGCCGCGAGCAGTGCCACCGGGGCTATGACCGCCGTTGCGGCCGCTGCTGCCATGGCGCGGCGAAGCTTCATGAAGACCTCGGAGAGTCCGGCGTACCGCGGGAGGCGGCACGAACGTTGGGGGAGGCCTCCGCGTGTGGGGCGCGGGAGTGGCCCTTGGTTCGGCAGGTTTGATCCGTGAAACCTGTGAATGGTTGTGCCGTCATTCACAGAATATTTATGTGTGCTGAGTCACATCCAAGACCTTCTTGTGAAGGCGCTTGCCACCCGCTTAGATCTTGGGTTCGTGTCTGAGAAACCGTCCGGCGATCCGTCGTCGGCCTCCGGGCTCCCCGACGACGTCTGGGAGCAGTTCATCCGCGACACCGAGCGGGACATCCGATCCTCCGCCCCGAAGGAGCCGTCCGCGCGAGCCCGCATGGTGACCGAGCGGCTGCGCGAGCAGGACGCCCGGGGCGAGCAGCCTCCGGGGTGGCGTACGGGCCCTGCCTGGCAGGAGATGAACGGCCGGGCGACCCGGCGCCGCAAGCTGTGGGCCGTGCTCGGTGTGACCGTCGCGGCGGGCTTGGTGATGGTCGCCCTGAAGCCCTCACTGCTGCCCGGCGACCCCTTCGGCACCGGGGACTCCGGGACCGGCGAGGCCGCACCGCTGCCCGCGGAGACGGCGGCGCCCACCGCCGCGCCCGGCGCGTCGGACCCGGAAACCCCCACCCTGGACCGGCCGTTCGCCGGCTCCCCGGCCCTGCGCTGGGCCGACGGCGAGGCCGGCATCGTCCTGCCGGAGGCGAAGTCCGTCGGCGCGGTCTCCGCGGACCGGGTGGAAGAGGCGCTGAAGCTGACCAAGAAACTGCTCGTGGGTACCAACCTCGACCCGAAGACCGTACGGGGCGCGCGCCCCGCTGCCGCGTTCTCCGTGCTCGACCCCAAGCAGCCCGAGCTCTTCGACGAACTCGACACCGGGCTGCGCTCCCCGAGCAGGGAGCACGACCCGGTGACGCTGTTCAGCCGCTTCGACCCCGACGAGGTCCGGCCGGCCGGCGACGTGATCAAGACCCGCGGGCGTATGACGTTCAAGAAGGGCTCGCAGGGAGGCGTGGCGGTGCGCGCCGACTACACCTTCGTCTACCCCGTCGTGCGGGCCGACGGCCCTCCCGAGGTCGCCCGCACCATCGTGCGCAGGGTCCTCGACGTCGAACTCGCCGACCCCGCCCGGTACAACGTCACGCCGGGCCGGCTGCTGCTCGTGAAGTACGACCAGGAGATAGGCAACTCCTCCTGCGACGTCTACGACGGTTACCTGCATCCGGGGTTCCCGTCGAGCCGGTCCGCGGGCCCGGACCCGAGCGGCCCGGCGACGGACCCCTACGACCGGAGCAAGGACATCGACCACGGCGACGGCGGCCACTGCGGGACGGTGACCCGCACCTGAGCCGACCGGGAGCCGCAGAGCGAAGGGCCCCGCGGGGTGGAGCCGCGGGGCCCTTCTTCTCGTCAGCACCGGCGTCAGGGCGGCGCCGGTGCCGGGAAGCGGCGCCGGGGGGTTGCGCCGCTGGTCCGTACCTCTGGCAGTGGGGCAATGCGGGTGTCCGCGGGGGGACTTGGACTGTGTACGCATCGTGCTGGATGAACGCGGCACCCGCAACCGTTTGACCCGGACTTGTGCATTTATGCAAGGTCCGCCGGTCGGCCCCGGGCGTCCCCGGAGCCGACCGTTCTCATGGGTGACCGGGCTGCTGTCCCCTGCCGTCCGGTCACTTCCCTGGAGCGAGGTCCCACGACGCACGGCACGATCCGTGCGTCTCATCGCCCCAGTGAGCCACGCGTGGTTCTCTCGGGCCCGCCCCTGGCTGGCACGGACACCGGGACCAACGACGAGGTCCGGGGGGTGGTCACGCGCCGTACGGGTGAGACAGGTGCGTACGTCTGTCCCGGGAACAGGGACCCGGCTCACCCTGGCCTCAGATCTTGCCGCGGCACAGCTCCAGCAGGGTCATCGCGAGCGCGGTGCCCGGCTTGCCCAGGGCCTCCCTGTAGTGGCCGAGGACGTCCATCTCGCGGGAGAGGTTCACCCGCCGGCCGCCGGAGGCGATCCGTGCCTCCTGGATGACGGCCGAGACGGCCACCCGTTCCTGGATCAGGCCGATGATCCGGTCGTCGAGCGCGTCGATCCGCTCGCGCGCGCCGGTGATCACGTCGGCGGCCTCGGGGGTGCGGGCGCCGGTCACGCCGACGGCGGTCGTGTCCATGGCGGTCATAGGGGGCTCCTCGTCGTCGGGGGCGGCCCCGGGGCGGCACGGCCCGGATACGCCAGACGCCCCGGGCCTTGTCGGCCCGGGGCGCCTGGGAAGTCGCTTGTCAGTTGCTCAAGCAGCACGACCATGGCGTCCGGCGGGCCGGATGCCATAGGTAAAGACGAACGTCTGCTGCTGGAACATGGGGCAAGTATGCACCCCGTCCCAGGGCCGTCCAAGCCGGTTCGCATCCTGAGACGGGGTCGTCGTCCGGTACACGGAAGGAGCCCGGCGGCCCCCCGGTAGAATCGGGTGGCACAAGACCCCCGCCCCACCGCCGGAAGGCACCCCGTGTCATCAGCGACTCCCGCTGCCAACGCCGCCGACACCGTCCTGGTCGTCGACTTCGGCGCGCAGTACGCCCAGCTCATCGCCCGTCGCGTCCGCGAGGCGCGGGTCTACAGCGAGATCGTGCCGAGCACCATGCCGGTCCGGGAGATGCTCGCCAAGAACCCCGCGGCGATCATCCTCTCCGGCGGCCCCTCGTCGGTCTACGCGGAGGGCGCGCCCAGCCTCGACCGCGAGATCTTCGAGGCCGGCGTCCCCGTCTTCGGCATGTGCTACGGCTTCCAGCTGATGGCGAGCACCCTCGGCGGCACCGTCGACAACACCGGCGCCCGCGAGTACGGCCGCACCGACCTGCACGTCTCCAAGGTGTCCTCCACGCTCTTCGAGGGCACTCCCGCCGAGCAGCCCGTCTGGATGTCGCACGGCGACGCCTGCTCCGCCGCGCCCGAGGGCTTCACCGTCACGGCCTCCACGGACGTCGTGCCGGTCGCCGCCTTCGAGAACGACGAGAAGAAGCTCTACGGCGTCCAGTACCACCCCGAGGTGATGCACTCCACGCACGGGCAGCAGGTGCTGGAGCACTTCCTCTACCGGGGCGCGGGCCTCACGCCGAACTGGACGACCGGCAACGTCATCGAGGAGCAGGTCGCCGCGATCCGCGAGCAGGTCGGTGACCGGCGCGCCATCTGCGGCCTGTCCGGCGGCGTGGACTCCGCGGTCGCCGCGGCCCTCGTCCAGAAGGCCATCGGCTCCCAGCTGACCTGCGTGTACGTCGACCACGGCCTGATGCGCAAGGGCGAGACCGAGCAGGTCGAGAAGGACTTCGTGGCCGCGACCGGCGTCCAGCTGAAGGTCGTGGACGCCGAGGAGCGGTTCCTCAAGGCGCTCGCCGGGGTCTCCGACCCCGAGGAGAAGCGGAAGATCATCGGCCGCGAGTTCATCCGGGTCTTCGAGCAGGCGCAGCTGGAGATCCTCCAGGAGGAGGGTCCCGAGGTCGCCTTCCTCGTGCAGGGCACCCTCTACCCGGACATCGTAGAGTCCGGCGGCGGCACCGGCACGGCCAACATCAAGTCCCACCACAACGTGGGCGGCCTCCCCGACGACATCCAGTTCGAGCTCGTCGAGCCGCTGCGCCAGCTGTTCAAGGACGAGGTCCGCATGGTCGGCCAGGAGCTCGGCCTGCCGGAGGAGATCGTCCAGCGCCAGCCGTTCCCCGGCCCCGGCCTCGGCATCCGCATCGTCGGCGAGGTCACCAAGGAGCGCCTGGACCTGCTGCGCGAGGCCGACGCCATCGCCCGCGAGGAGCTCACCGCGGCCGGCCTCGACCGGGACATCTGGCAGTGCCCGGTGGTCCTGCTCGCCGACGTCCGCAGCGTCGGCGTCCAGGGCGACGGCCGCACCTACGGCCACCCCATCGTGCTGCGCCCCGTCTCGTCCGAGGACGCCATGACGGCCGACTGGTCGCGCCTGCCGTACGAGGTCCTCGCCCGGATCTCCACGCGCATCACCAACGAGGTCAAGGACGTCAACCGGGTCGTCCTCGACGTGACCTCGAAGCCGCCGGGGACGATCGAGTGGGAGTGATCTCCCGACTGAGTGGGAGTGACCTCCCGGTCGGCCCCTGGGCGCGCTTGAACTAGGTGCGTCTGATCGTGCGCAGGGGAGCGCCGGGCGTCCAGACCTGGACGACGAGGTACGTGTCGTCCTCGACGTAGGTGCGCACGACCTCCGTCAGCTCGGTGCGGAAGAGGTGGAACGGCTCCGGCGGTTCCACCTCTTCGACGTATCCGGCCTTGGTCTCCACGTCGTCGACCTCGATCGCCCGGCCGCTGACCCGGACGTCCCCGCCGCCCATGCCCGTGCCCTCCCCGGGGTTCGCCTGGAGCGCGAAGCGCGGGTCGCGGCGCAGGTCGAGGGCCTTGAGCGAGTCCGGCATCATGCCGAGCCACAGTTCACCGTTCAGGAACCGCACCTCGAGACCGCTGGTGCGGGGCGAGCCGTCCTTGCGGAGGGTGGCGAGGACGTGGTGCGTAGAGGCGCCGAAACGCTTCTCGACGGTGTCGGCCAGATCCGGTTCGGCCGCGGCGAAAGCCGCCCAGTTCGCTGTCATGGGACGAGTGTCGCGCCGAATTCCGACATCCTCTGTCGGCTATTCGTGGGGTGCGGGAGCCAGGGGGCACTCGCCCGGGCACAGGGTGCTCGCAGGGGCGCTCGTGGCATCTTCACGAACCGCTCCTGTTCTTCCCGGCCTCACGGACGGTAACTTCCGCCCGTACGCAGAACCAGTGCTGGAGGACCTATGAGCGGGCCCACCCCGCCCCCGCCGCTGCCCACCGACCGGCTGCGGTTCGCCATGCCGCCGATGCACGAGTCGGTCGAGGACGAGCGCAGGCACCGCAAGGAACGGCTCGCGGGCGCCCTGAGGATCTTCGGGCGGCTCGGCTTCGAGGACGGCGTCTCCGGGCACATCACCGCCCGCGACCCGGAGTTCACCGACTGCTTCTGGGTCAACCCGTTCGGGATGCCCTTCCGGCACGTCACCGTGAGCGACCTCGTGCTCGCCAACCAGGACGGCCAGGTCGTCGAGGGTGCCTACCACGTCAACCAGGCCGCCTTCACCGTGCACGCCCAGGTCCACGCCGCCCGGCCCGACGTGGTCGCCGTCGCCCACTGCCACTCGGTGCACGGCCGGGCGCTCGCGGCCCTCGGCGAACTGCTGGAGCCGATCACCCAGGAGAGCTGCGCCTTCTACGAGGATCACGCCCTCTACGACACGTACACCGGCGTCTCCGTCGACGCCGAGGAGGGGCGGCGCATCGCCGAGGTGCTCGGCTCCCGCAAGGCGCTCGTGCTGCGCAACCACGGGCTGCTGACCGTCGGCGACTCGGTGGACGCGGCGGCCTGGTGGTTCGTGTCGATGGAGCGCTCCTGCCAGGTGCAGCTCACGGCGCAGGCGGCGGGGCGGCCGGTCCGCATCGACCACCGGATGGCGGTGGCGACGCGTGAACAGCTGGGCGGCGACCTGGTGGCGTGGATCAACTACCAGCCGATGTGGGAGGACGTCACCCGCAGTGAGCCGGGCCTGCTGAGCTAGACGGTGCCCGCAGAACCCGTGTCGCCGTCGAAGGGCCCGGTTCCCGCTGGATGATCTGCCTTAGGGGAATGCTCCCGGCTGGGTCAACAGGGCGGGCCGAACTTCACCCGTGTTGACCAGACCGAGCGGACGTGAACCGGGTGGTGTAGGGCACAATTCGCAGTCGGCGCAAGGCAGTTGTACAGCGGTTTTTCCGGCATCCGGAAGGCCGGCGGTGGTTGGGTCGCGGGAAGGCGGGCGTCGGGCGTGGCGGTGCGGGAGGCGAGGCAGGGCGGCGCGGACGCGGGCGCCTGCGCCGGGAAGTACTCGGGTGGCCACGGCGGCGGTCACCCGGCCGGTCACCTGGCCGGGTCCGGTGGCGCACACCAGGGCGGGTGTGCCTGCGGGGACTGCCCGCACGGGGCGCGAGAGGGGCACCGGCGGGCCGTGGCCGCGTTCCTGCGCCGCCGGGACGAGTTCGCCGCCGGGCTCGGACTGCCTGCCGCGGTGGCCCACTCCGCGTCGGCCTCCCGCCAGTGGATCTCGGAGGAACTGGCCCAGTCCGCCGAGCAGGTCGCGGAGCGGGGGCGGGCCGAGGGGCAGGCCTGGCTGACCGGCCTGTGGCGGCGCACGGCGGGTGCGGTGGGCGCCGCCGTGGTGCTGTTGCTGCTCGGGCAGGCCCTCACCGCGGTCGGTACGGGCTGGAGCGCGGCGCGCACGGCCGGACTGGGCGCCGCGTTGGTGACGGCCTTGTCGCTGACCGCCGCGTCCTGGTTCCACCGGGCGAAGGGCGGGGTCCTGGCGCCCCTGATCGGTGAGGACAACCGGCTGTCCACCTCCCGTACGGTCGCCGCGGCGTGGGTGCTCTTCGTGGCCTATTCGGTGCTCGTCCTCGCGGGCCGGCTGGCCGCCGCCTCCCGCCACCTGGAGCGGCAGACGCTGCTCTCCGGGCTGGACATCGCCCGCGGCGCCGGGCTCGTGACCGTGCTCGCCGTGGTCTGCGGGATCGCCGTGCTCGTGCGGCGGGTGGTGGGACTGCGGGTGCTGGGCCAGCGGCTGCAGAAGGTGCGCGCCGACCGGCCCCGGGCCGCCGACCTGCTGACCGACGACGCGGGTCGGGGCGCCTTCGCCGACATCCAGTACGTCGCGATCAGTGCGGTCGCCCTGGTCTTCGCGGCGGTCCGGCTGGCCAGGCGGCCGGAGCAGCTGCCGGATCTGCCGTGGGGGCTGGCGGTGGTGGTGCTGGTGTCGGGTGCGACGTACCTGGCCGGCAAGTACGCGGAGGGCGGCCGGCCGGTCATCCTCTCCGTGGTCCGGTCGCGGGAGGCCGGTGACCTGGACGGGCCCATCCGCACCGGGGACGACATCGAGATCCGGGGCGCGGGGTTCGTGCCGCCGGGCGCGCAGGGGGCCGACCGGCTGGCCCGGATGGTCGTGCGCGTGGGGCCGGTGCACGTCCACGTGCCGTTGGTGCCGGTGCCCGGCGGGTTCCGCAACCCCACCGACACGCTGCTGACCGTGCCCGTGCCGGCGGACGTGGAACCGGGACGGGTGGAGGTACAGGTGGTCACGGCGGCGGGGGTGGAGACCAACCGGTACGCGGTCGACGTGACGGAGTGAGAGCGCCGGCCATGAGGAGACGCCCGCGCCGACGGCAGGGCGACCCGAGCAGTTCGCGCATGATTGAGCGCGGTCCGTTCGCCGTACGTATCGTCTGTTGAGGGGGTCCCGGCACCGGGCGAGAGGCGGCTGGCAGCGATGACTCACAGTATGCGAACGGACACGCACACTCCCCACTTCGGCACCGGGGGAGGCTTGCGGGACAGCGCCACCCGCTACGCCCTGCTGCCGCTGCGCATCTTCCTCGGCGTCACCTTCATCTATGCCGGCCTGGACAAACTCACCGACAGCGCCTTCATGAGGGACTCCGGCACCGGGTCGATCGGCGACATGATGCGTGCCGTACGCGACTCCTCCGCCATTCCCGCCCTGGTCGACCTCTCCCTCAAGAGCCCCGTCGGATTCGGCTACGCCATCGCCTTCGGAGAACTCGCCGTCGGTATCGGCACCCTGCTCGGCCTGCTCGCCCGTCTGGCCGCACTCGGCGGTGCGCTGATCTCCCTCAGCCTGTGGCTGACCGTGAGCTGGGCCTCCGACCCGTACTACTACGGCAACGACCTCGCCTACCTCATGGCCTGGACCCCACTGATCCTGGCGGGCGCGCCCCTGCTGTCCCTCGACGCCGCGCTGCGGTCACGACGACGGCACCGCGGCGGCGGATACCAGTAGGAAGCCGCTCACCGTCAGGCCGGGTCCGCTCCCGTACGGCCCGCCTGCCGGCGCCGGCGCACCCGGCCCGTCAGGAGCGCCACCGCACCCGCCAGGCACAGCCCGCCCGTCACGAGGGGGATCGCCACGAACCACGGGGTCTGCCAGGCGCCGCCCGCGTCACCGGCGTAGAGGACGCCCGCCACCACGAGGACGGTGCCGGCGACCAGCTTCCCGGGCTGGACTTCATGACGCAGCACGGGTCACCTCCGCCTGTCCCATGCCGACCTGGAGGTCCAGCTCGATGGTGCCCGACTTCTCGACGCCCCCGGCGGGGGAGAGGGTGATCTCCTTGTGCCGTCCCGGCTGCACGTCCACGTCTTTCGGGTCGTCACCCGGCAACTGGAGGTCACCGACGCCCACCTCCACATTCAGCCGCACGGTCACGTCGTCGGGCACCAGCACCCTGACCTTGCCCATGCCGACCTCCGCCCGCGTTGTGACTGTCTGCTTCCCGGACACGTCCAGCCTGCTGAGGTCCAGGGTGCCGACGCCGGTGCCGAGGTCATAGCGCTGGCGTACGTCCGCCACGGTGGCGGGCTGCCAGGTGGAGCGCACCCAGTGTGTGTCGACGCTCTTGGGCAGGGCCGCCGCACCGGCCAGCAGACCGGCCGTGATGATCGCCAGGAGGACCGACCCCGCGCCGGTCCGGCCCAGGAAGGCACTGACGGCTATGCCCAGGCCGAGAACGGCGAGTGCACACGACAGGCCCGTCTGCAGGCTGGTGCCGAGCGGATGACCGTCCCAGGTGATGCTCGTGCCCAGAGCTCCGGCGAGCAGGGCCAGCAGGAAGACCCAGCCGCCGATCCAGCGGGGGCCGCGCGGCCGGGGCGGCCGGGGGCGCTCGGCGGGTATCTCCGCACGGGCGCGGGGCCGGACGCCGAGGCCGATGTTGACGGCTGCGGCGGCATCCAGGTCGCGGGTGTCGCGCGGGCCCCACAAGTAGCCCGTGCCGCCGATGTGGGTGCCGTCCTTGACGATCGGGTCGCGCCACCAGGAAGGGGTGGTGAGGAACACCGGCGGCGCCTGGGGCTCCGGCGGGGCGTCCGCGACGGCCTGGGCGGCCAGCGGGTCGGGGCCGGGGGTGCCACGGTGGCGGGACCAGTACCCGGCACCCGCGAGGACGAGCGACAGGACGACGGCGAAGGTCAGCACCCCGCCGTTGTTCAGCATCGTCAGGAACACCCCGCAGCCGACCAGCGCGAACAGCACGGCCGCCAGGGCCTGGCCGTCGACGCGGCCGGTGAGCAGCTTGCGGACCTCGTTCTCCTCCTCGTCGTACGGGACGAAGAGCCAGGCGAAGCCGTAGAAGATGAGCCCCAGGCCGCCCGTGGCGGAGAGCACGGCGAGGGTGATGCGGAAGATCACCGGGTCCATGTCGCACTGCCGCCCGAGCCCGGCGCAGACGCCGGCCAGGGTCTTGTGGCGGCGGTCGCGGCGGAACGCGTGGGGCGGCCCGGCCGGGACGGCTTCTTCGGCGGGGGCGGCCGTACCGGGTGCTCCTTTCTGTCCTGCCGCGTCCGCACGCCCGGCTGCGGAGCCCGCGGCGGGCGCGGCATCCTGCGGCCCGGCGCCCGGTGCGGGGCGCGGGCCGGAGCCGGGTCCCGGACCCGTCGCGGCGTGCTCGTGATCGGTCATGGGTCCATGGTGACGGGCGCGGCGCCCCGGCGGGAGTCGGAACGACCCTGGCCGGACCCTGATATCGGCCCTGAGAGGCGGCTCGGGAAGCGTTCGAGGGGCGGCCCGTCGAGATCAGGGGAGCCTCAGGGGCCGACCCTGATGCTCCCGCATCCCGCACGTGTGACCATCAATGGCATGTCGGAAGCCGCAGCAGCGCCACTCGCCGAACCGCGGCCGCCGCGCAAGCTCTACCGCAGCAGTGACGGACGCTGGCTCGGGGGTGTGGCGCGGGGCCTCGCCGGGCATCTCGGGCTGCCCGTGATCTGGGTACGGCTCGTCTTCGTCGGCCTGTTCATGGCCGACGGTCTCGGCGCGCTGCTGTACGCCGCGTTCTGGTTCTTCGTCCCGCTCGGCGTCGGCGGGGTCGAGGCGCAGAAGCCACCGTCGGCGGTGGCCGCGGAGACCTCGCCCGACGGCCGCCGCAGACGCGTCGCGCGCAGGCCCGACAGGGGCCAGATCGTGGCCCTCCTCCTCATGGTCGTGGTGGCCATGGTGTTCGTGGGCAACGTGAACCTCAGCGGAGGGGCCCGGGCCTACCTCTGGCCGACGGTGCTCGTCGGCGCGGGCGTCGCCCTGGTCTGGCGGCAGGCGGACAACGCCCGCCGGGCCCGCTGGGCCGAGGTCGGCCGCCGTCGGCGCACGGTCACGCTGCTGCGCTCGGTGGGCGGGGTGCTGCTGGTGACGGCCGGCGTCTCCGGCATCTTCGTCCTCCAGGGCTCCGCGGCCCACCTGGGTTCCGTCCTGCAGGCGGCCCTCGCGGTCCTCGTCGGGATAACGCTGCTCGCCGGGCCGTATCTGGTGCGCATGACCCAGGACCTCTCCGAAGAACGTCTGATGCGCATCCGCGCCCAGGAGCGTGCGGAGGTCGCCGCACACGTGCACGACTCTGTGCTGCACACCCTGACCCTGATACAGCGCAACGCGGAGAACGCCGGCGAGGTCCGCCGCCTGGCCCGCGCACAGGAACGCGACCTGCGCACCTGGCTCTACAAGCCCGAGGGCACCGGCAAGGACGAGGCAGACGAGCCCACCACCCTCGCCGACGCCGTCCGGCGCAACGCGGCCGAGGTGGAGGACAAGCACGGCGTGCCCATCGAGGTCGTGGTCGTGGGTGACTGCCCGCTCGACGAGGGGATCGCAGCACAGATGCAGGCCGCGCGGGAAGCAATGGTGAACGCCGCCAAGTACGGTGGCGAGGGCGGCGCCGTGCAGGTCTTCGCCGAGGTCGAGGGGAAGACGGTCTTCGTGTCCGTCCGGGACCGGGGCCCCGGCTTCGACCTCGATTCGATACCCGCCGACCGGATGGGTGTCAGAGAATCGATCATCGGCCGCATGGAGCGCAACGGCGGCACGGCGCGACTGCGCGCGGTGCCGGACGGCGGCACGGAGGTCGAGCTGGAGATGGAGAGGGCGGAGAAGACGTCATGAGCGACCCGACCGAGGCGAACGGTACGGCGGGATCGGCGGAGGCGGCGGGGCCCGCGGGGGAGGGCGACGGCCCGGGGCGCCATGTCCGCGTGGTCCTCGTCGACGACCACCGCATGTTCCGCACCGGCGTCCAGGCCGAGATCGGACAGACCGGGCAGACCGGCGTCGAGGTCGTCGGTGAGGCAGCGGACGTCGACCAGGCCGTCACGGTCATCACCGCGACCCGCCCCGAGGTGGTCCTCCTCGACGTGCACCTGCCGGGCGGGGGTGGCGTCGAAGTGCTGCGCCGCTGCGCCCCGTTGATGGGCGACACCGAGCAGCCGGTCCGCTTCCTCGCGCTGTCCGTGTCGGACGCGGCGGAGGACGTGATCGGCGTGATCCGCGGCGGGGCCCGGGGCTACGTCACCAAGACGATCACCGGCACGGACCTGGTGAACTCCATCTTCCGCGTGCAGGAGGGCGACGCGGTCTTCTCCCCCCGGCTGGCCGGGTTCGTCCTGGACGCCTTCGCCTCCACGGACGCACCGCCGGTCGACGAGGACCTGGACCGTCTGACCCAGCGCGAGCGCGAGGTGCTGCGGCTCATCGCGCGGGGTTACGCGTACAAGGAGATCGCCAAGCAGCTGTACATCTCCGTGAAGACGGTCGAGTCGCACGTCTCGGCGGTTCTGCGCAAGCTCCAGCTGTCGAACCGGCACGAGCTGACCCGCTGGGCGACGGCTCGACGGCTGGTCTGATTCCGGCGCTCACACCACCCGCGTCGCCCCCGCGAACGGCATCTCGTCCAGTGGGGCGACACGCACCGGGGCGGAGGGGTTCGGCGCGTGGATCATCCGGCCGTTGCCCACGTAGATGCCGACATGGCTGATGCCGGCGTAGAAGAAGACCAGGTCGCCGGGGAGGAGTTCGGAGCGGGAGACGCGGCGGCCGGCGGCGATCTGGGAGTACGTCGTGCGGGGCAGGGAGACGCCCGCGGCGCGGTACGCGGCCTGGACGAGGCCCGAGCAGTCGAAGGCGTTCGGGCCGGTGGCGCCCCAGACGTAGGGGCTGCCGAGCTTCTGGCGGGCGTAGGAGACAGCTGCGGCCGCACGGGAGTTGGGCGCCAGGGACGAGGCGGAACCGGGGGCCGCGAGAGTGTCGCGCACGCCCGTGGCGCGCGAGGCGCGGTCCTGCGACACGCCAAGCCGGGAGCGTTCCCGCGCATCCAGCCGGGACAGCAGCCGCTGTGCCGAGCCCAGCTTGCCGGTGATCGTCTTCTTGTGCCGCTTCAGCTCCGTCTGCCGTGACTTCAGGGAGGTCAGCTCGATGTGGGCGGCGCCGCGCAGCTGCTCGATCTCCCGGAGCTGCTTGCGCACACCTGCGACGGCCGCGTTCTGCCGGGTGCCGGCCCGCTCGACGAACTCGGCGTTCTCGAGGTAGCGGTCGGGATCGTCGGACAGGGCGAGCTGCACCGCCGGGTCGAGACCGCCGGCGCGGTACTGCGCGGCGGCCACCGAACCGAGGGCGTCACGGGCGGAATTGAGCCGCTCCTCCTTGCGGGCCGCCTGCTCCTGCAGGTCCTTCAGCCGCTGCCCGGCCGCGTCGGCCTTCTCCTTCGCGCCGTTGTACTTCTCGGTGGCGGCCTCCGCCTCCTGGTACAGCCGGTCCACCTTGGCCCTGACCTGCCCGGGGGTGAGCTGGGGTTCGGCGTGTCCGGTCCCGTCGAAGCCCGTCGCCGTCGCCGCGCCTGCGAGGGCGATCGTGGCGGCCGTACGGGCCTTGCCGCCACCCATTGCGCGCTGTCGGGGCTTGCGGTGCGCTGCCACTCGGAGGCCACGTCCTTTCCTCGACCGCCGAGGGATGCGGCCACCCGGCGGAGCGGACGGGGCGGGTCCGGCGGCGGCCCGCACAGGGGGAACGGACCGCCGCCGGACGTTCTCGGCGGTGGTGTCCGACTGCCGCCCCTGGCCCGGGCGGCGGTGGGGAGCCGGGCACCTGACGGAGGACGCTAAAGGTCGCCGTGGCGGGCGGGTGGCGGGTGTGCGGAAGTGTCGGGAGAGGACCGACGGTGACCGTATGCGACCGTGACTCCGCCCTGGCGCCGTCGACTTCACTCAGCGTGATGACCGATGCGCCAATTAGTGAGTCAGTGACCGTGATCGGGTGCTATGGGGCGTATTTGTGCCCCCCTGGGCCGGTGTCGGGTGGCTTCGAAGCCCCTGATTAGGCTCCGGCCTCATGGACGTACTCATCCACCTCTTCGTCGGCCTCCACATCATCGGCATCGCCTCACTCCTGGGCGGCTTCCTCACCCAGATGAAGGCGATGGGCGAGGGTACCGCCCGCTTCACCCCCGCGATGCTGCACGGCGCGCTCACGATGCTGGTCACCGGTGTGATCCTGGTCGGCCTCAACCAGGCCGACGACCAGACCGTGAACAACGTCAAGATCGGCGTGAAGCTGGCCCTGCTGATCGTGATCCTCGGCCTGGCCTATGTGAAGCGGGACGACGAGAAGGTGGACAAGGGACTCTTCGGCCTGGTCGGACTGCTGACCACGGCGAACATCTTCATCGCCGTGCTCTGGACCTGATCCGGGGGCGCCGGGTGCCGGCCCGGGCGGCGGCGAGAGCCCAGGCGGTGCACCCGAGCCAGGCGGCCACCGCGATCCACAGCAGCACCTCCCCGGCAATGCCGAGCCAGGCGACGTCGAGGGCGGCGGCGACCGCGAGGGTGGCCGCCGCCGTCACGACCGCGGCGAACACGGTCGCCCAGCGCCGCACGTCGTAGTGGTGCCGGGGCCAGAAGAGCTCGGCGAGGATCAGGGCCACACCGGCGATCAGCGCGAGCACGAGCAGCGTGACGGCGGTCGTGTGCAGGGTGTCGGCGTTCTCCTCGTTCCACAGGTACAGGCGCGAGCTGTCGGCACCGAGGACCTTCGCGCCGGCCAGCGCGGAGACGGCGAGGGCGCCGGCCGCGAGCCAGTGGTCCCCGAGCCCCTCCTCCACCTGCCGGGGCTGGAAGCGGAACAGGGCGAAGCAGTAGAGCGCGAGCCCCAGCCAGAACAGCACCAGGGCCGCGTGCGCGAGCCAGGCCACCGCGTCGGCCGCGGCGAGCGTGGCGCCGAGAACGGCGAGCCCCTGGGTGGCCACGCAGCGCAGGAACACCGTTCCGCGCCGCCCCTCGGCCTCCGCGGTGAGGAGCACCGCCCAGAGCACCATGGCGAGCGCCAGCAGCGCCTCGGCAACGGGCTGCTGCCCGGCCGCGGAGAAGCCCGTGCCCAGGACCGCGGTCGCTGCCACGGTGGTGAGCGCGGTCGGGGTCTCCGCCCGCCCCTCGCCGTGCGTCCGCTGGACGAGACCCGCGGCCGCCGCCAGCCAGGCCGCACAGGTCAGGGCGAGAGTGATGCGGGCGAGGACGGCGAACCCCGCCGAGTCCAGGCCGACCGACACGAGGCCGGTCGCCAGCGCATACGTCGCCCACCAGGTGGCGAACGGGGAGGGACCGGACATAGCGCCGATGCTAGAGAGCGGCGCGCGCGTTACGGGAGGGGCACGCGCGTGCCCCTCAAAAAGCGAGGAAACCGTCCAGTCGAGTTCTCCTGGGCCGGGTGTTCGCCACCTCTTCGGATGGAAGAGGCGAGGTCGCTGTCGACGCTGGGCGCCGTCGGAAATAGGTGGCCGAAAAGCAGCCCGTCCGCGACGTGAGAAAAAGGAAGATGCCACTCCGTATTCCGCAAAGCTCAAAACCAGCTCAACAGACTATTGCCGGGCATTTGAGAGGGATAAAGTCACACCCGTTTCCAAAAACGTGTACATGACGAAGGAGCCCTGTGTTCACGCGTTCCGCCCTACGTAACACCGTCGTCGCCGCGGCCGTGGCCATGACCGCCGTCACCGCTACGAGCGCCAGCGCCGCCCCCGGCTCGGACACCAAGGAACCGAAGATCATCGCACTCGGAGGCAGCACGGGCCTCAAGATGATCGAAGGCGCCGAGGGCAAGGCCCTTCTGCAGGCCGACGCCGCTGTGACTGCGGCTGCCGCCAACGTCTGCGGCTCTGGCTACACCATCTCCGCCGGCGCTGCGCGCTACGGAAATAACGCCAGCCTCTACCTGTGGTGGAACGGCAAGTACAGCGGAACCAACAAGCTGTACGACAAGTACATCTGCGGTGTCCTTTTCAACGACACCGGCTCCGCGCGCTCCATGGGCATCCGGCTGAAGGACAACTTCACCGACACCCCTCACGCCGAGGACTTCGGCACGTACAGCACCTACGCCGGTCCCGTCTACCAGAAGCGCGGCGGCTGCGGTGAGGCGTACTCGTACATGAAGTCCGGGAGCACGGTCGTCGTCGACAACACCTACACGATGTCCGGATGCAACTGATCTCCACCAGTGGTCGGCTGCGCCCCCTCGCGCAGGGCGCAGCCGTCGCCGCGGAGACCTCTCAGGCCGGGCGCACCACGCTGTGGATCGCCGACTCGCCGTCGTAGTAGATCGACTCCTCGCGCACGTACGTGCCGGGTTTCGGCGCGTGGATCATCATGCCGTTGCCGATGTAGATCCCGACGTGGGTGACGTCGTCGTAGAAGAAGACCAGGTCACCCGGCCGGGCCTGGGAGAGCGGGACCGTGGTGCCGGCGTTCACCTGGTCGTAGGTCGTGCGGGGCAGGGTGACGCCCGCGGCCTTCCAGGCGGCCTGGGTCAGGCCCGAGCAGTCGTAGGAGCCGGGTCCGACGGCGCCCCACACGTACGGCTTGCCGATCTGGGCGCGAGCGAAGGCCAGCGCCTTGTCGGCCTTCGTGGCGTACGAGGAGTCGGCCGGGGCGGTCGAGGAGGACGAGCCGGAGCCCGTGGAGCCCGACGAGGCCGTCCCGCCGTCCTGCTGCCGGGCGGTCTCCGCCTGCGCCTTCTGCTGCGCGGCCTGCTGCCGGGCCAGCTCGTCGGCCTTGCGGGCGGCCTCCGCCCGCTTCTCCTTCTCGATCGCCGCGAGCCGGGCCTTCTCCTCGGCGGTCAGCTTCGTCATCAGCTCGCGGGCGTCGGCGAGCTTGCGCTGGACGGTGGCCTTGGCCGTCTTCAGGTCGCCCTGCGACTCGGTGAGCGTCTCGAGGCTCTCGGTGGCCTCCTGGCGCTTCTTCATCGTCTCGGACTGCTGCGTGACGTAGTCGTCGACCGCGACCTTCTGACGGCCGGTCATCCGGTCCATCAGCTGGGTCTGGTCGAAGTAGTCCTGCGGGGTGTCCGCGAGCAGGAACGTCGCCGTGTCCGGGGCGGCGGCACCGGTGCGGTACTGGGCGGAGGCGAAGGAACCCAGCTCATCGCGCGCCTCGTTGAGTTTCTGGGTGCGCTGGGCGACGTCGTCGAGGAGGGTGTCGACGCGCTTGCGCTGCTTCGCGGTCTTCTCCTTGGCCGCGTTGTACTTGTCGGTCGCCGACTCGGCCTGGCGGTACAGGTCGTCGACCTTCTTCTCGACTTCCTCCAGGCTGGGCTTGTCGTCGGCCTCGGGAGCGGCGTTGGCCGACTGGGACAGCAGGGCCACGGAGGTGAGGGCCGCCGTTGCCAGGGCGGGGGTCCGTATGCCTGCCATGCGCGTACCCGTAGGACGCGACTTGCGGTGCGACGCCAAGGGAGGCGACTCCTTCCATGTTCCGCCTACCGGGTTAGCTGTCGGGTTCGGGCGGGTGGTTCGGAAGGTTTGCCCTACGGCCTTCTCCGCACAGGAGTCGGGCCGATTCACCCCAGGTTCACGGTTGGGTCCCCGGCTCCGGCTGCCGCTGCGGCACACCGGACTCGGCGGAGGCCGCGCGGCCCGGCGACGTTCGCCGGTGGGGGTCATGCGGCCTGGTCGCACGGTAGCCAACTCGTGTGGTCCGTGTGAAGGTTGATGGGTGATATGCCCGATACATTTTCGTGACCTTATTCCTGAGCGTTGCCGAGAGTGAACGATCAAGGGGGATCAGGTAGGGAAAATCCGCACATGCCGGGTGTGTAGCAGGGCGTGATCGCGCCGTCATGGAGGGCGACAACGCGCCGCAGGGCGGTCGGCGGGGTCCCGGGCGGGCGGCGATGTTCTCAGGGCGGCGGCGGGCTGTCAGTGGGGCGCCCTAGACTCGGAGAGCGATGAGCAGCCTCTTTGACGACAGCTTCCTGGCGAACCTCCAGGCCCAGCGGGGCCCCGCGGACGAGCCCCCGCCGCCACCCGAGGACGATCACGTTCCGGAGCCGATCCCGGACGATCTGTTCGGCGGGAAGTTCGACGTGCCCCCGGACCGGGACGCCTACTACCGGGACGGAGCCCCCCGCCCGGTTCTGGACACCGCCGCCCTCCTGGAGGGGCTGAACGACAACCAGCGCGCCGCCGTCGTCCACTCCGGCTCCCCGCTGCTCATCGTGGCCGGCGCCGGCTCCGGCAAGACCCGTGTGCTCACGCACCGCATCGCCCACCTGCTCGCCGAGCGGAACGTGCACCCGGGCCAGATCCTCGCGATCACCTTCACCAACAAGGCCGCCGGCGAGATGAAGGAGCGCGTCGAGCAGCTCGTCGGCCCGCGTGCGAACGCCATGTGGGTCATGACCTTCCACAGCGCGTGCGTGCGCATCCTCCGGCGCGAGAGCAAGAAGCTCGGCTTCACCTCGTCCTTCTCGATCTACGACGCCGCCGACTCCAAGCGCCTGATGGCCCTGGTCTGCCGCGACCTGGACCTCGACCCCAAGCGCTTCCCGCCGAAGTCCTTCAGCGCCAAGATCAGCAACCTGAAGAACGAGCTGATCGACGAGGAGGACTTCGCCGCCCAGGCCACCGACGGCTTCGAGAAGACCCTCGCCCAGGCCTACGCCATGTACCAGTCGCGGCTGCGCGAGGCGAACGCCCTCGACTTCGACGACCTGATCATGACGACGGTCAACCTGCTGCGCGCCTTCCCGGACGTCGCCGAGCACTACCGCCGCCGCTTCCGGCACGTCCTGGTCGACGAGTACCAGGACACCAACCACGCGCAGTACGCCCTCGTCCGCGAGCTGGTCGGCACCTTCGAGCACCCCGTCGACGTGCCGCCCGAGGCCGAGATCCCGCCCGCCGAACTGTGCGTGGTGGGCGACGCCGACCAGTCCATCTACGCCTTCCGCGGCGCGACGATCCGCAACATCCTCCAGTTCGAGGAGGACTACCCGGACGCCACGACGATCCTGCTCGAGCAGAACTACCGCTCCACGCAGACGATCCTCAGCGCCGCCAACGCCGTCATCGAGCGCAACGAGTCCCGCCGCCCCAAGAACCTGTGGACCAACGCGGGCACCGGCGCCCGGATCACCGGCTACGTCGCCGACACCGAGCACGACGAGGCGCAGTTCGTCGCCGAGGAGATAGACCGCCTCACCGACGCGGGCGAGGCCAAGGCCGGCGACGTCGCCGTCTTCTACCGCACCAACGCCCAGTCTCGTGTCTTCGAAGAGATCTTCATCCGCGTCGGCCTGCCCTACAAGGTCGTCGGCGGCGTCCGCTTCTACGAGCGCAAGGAGGTCCGGGACGTCCTGGCCTACCTGCGCGTGCTCTCCAACCCCGAGGACTCGGTGCCGCTGCGCCGGATCCTCAACGTCCCCAAGCGGGGCATCGGCGACCGCGCCGAGGCGATGATCGACGCCCTGTCCCAGCGGGAGAAGATCAGCTTCCCGCAGGCCCTGAAGCGCGTCGACGAGGCGTACGGCATGGCCGCGCGCTCCACCAACGCCGTCAAGCGGTTCAACACGCTGATGGAGGACCTGCGCACCATCGTCGAGTCCGGCGCCGGACCGGCCACGGTGCTGGAGGCCGTCCTGGAGCGCACCGGGTACCTCGCCGAGCTCCAGGCCTCCACCGACCCGCAGGACGAGACCCGGATCGAGAACCTCCAGGAACTGGCCGCCGTCGCCATGGAGTTCGAGCAGGAGCGCGGTGAGGACGAGCAGGCCTCCCTGAGCGACTTCCTCGAGCAGGTCGCGCTGGTCGCCGACTCCGACCAGATCCCCGACGAGGAGGACGGCGACGGCGTCATCACCCTCATGACCCTGCACACCGCCAAGGGCCTGGAGTTCCCGGTCGTCTTCCTGACCGGCATGGAGGACGGCGTCTTCCCGCACATGCGCGCCCTCGGCCAGACCAAGGAGCTGGAGGAGGAGCGGCGCCTGGCCTACGTGGGCATCACCCGCGCGCGGGAGCGGCTGTACCTGACGCGGTCCACCCTGCGCAGCGCCTGGGGCCAGCCCTCGTACAACCCGCCCTCCCGCTTCCTGGAGGAGATCCCGCCGACCCACGTGGAGTGGAAGCGGACGGGTGCGACCGCGCCCGCGTCCTCCGGGCCGGTCTCGGCGGTGGCGGCCTCGCTGTCGTCGTCCCGCTCGCGCTCGTCGGCGTCGGGTGCCTCCGGTTTCGCCACGCGCCGCACCTCCGAGAAGCCGGTGGTGTCGCTGGCGGTCGGCGACCGCGTCACACACGACCAGTTCGGGCTCGGGACCGTCGTCGCGGTCAAGGGCACCGGCGGCAACGCCGAGGCGACGATCGACTTCGGCGACACCAAGCCGAAGCGGCTGCTGCTGCGGTACGCACCGGTGGAGAAGCTGTAGCCCGGTGAGGTGAATTGGTGGGCCCCTGCTCGCTCGACGGGCGGGGGCGGCGGGGGGTTACGCCGTGCGCTGGGCGACGGGCCGGGGGCTACTGGGGTGAGGTCGGGCGACGGGCGACGGCTGTTGGGACGTTGCGTCGGCGACGGGCGGGGACTGCCGGGACGTTACGTCGGGTCGATGCCGTGGCTGCGCAGCCACGGGAGCGGGTCGATCGCCGAGCCGCCGCCCGGGCGCACCTCGAAGTGCAGGTGCGGACCGGTGGAGTTGCCGGAGTTGCCGGAGCGCGCGATCGGATCGCCGGCCTTCACGGTCGTACCCGAGGGCACCGTGTACGTGGAGAGGTGGCAGTACCACGTCTCCGTGCCGTCCTTCGCGGTCAGGATCAGCATGTTGCCGTACGCGCTGTTCCACTGGGTGCGCACGGTGCCGTCGGTCGCGGCCATGACGGTCGTGCCGTACGAGACGGGGAAGTCGATGCCGGTGTGCAGGGACATCCAGTTGATGCCGGACTGGCCGTAGTAGGCGCTGAGTCCGTGCCGTGCGACCGGCAGGGCGAACTTGGGGCGCAGTCGCTCCTTGCGGGCCGCCTCTTCCGCCGCCCGCTTCTTCTCGGCGACCTGCTGGGCCTTGAGGTCGATGCGCTCCTGTGTGCGGCTGGCCCGGTCGGCGAAGTCGTCGGCGCCGGCGGAGAGGCTCCGCAGCTGCGTGTCCAGCTTGTTGTTGGCCGCGGCCGGCTTGACCGGCGGCGCGTCCGCCGCGGTCGTCTGCGCCTCGGCGGCACTGTCGTCGGTGAAGGTGCCGACGGAGGCGGCGGCGATCCCGGCGACACCCATTACGCACGCGGAGGGCACCGCGATGGTCATCAGCGCCGAGCGCTTGGGGGGCGTGCGGCGGCGGGAACGGGAACCGGCGCGCGAGGCCGCACGCGACGACGGGGCCGGGGTGACGTCCTCCTGGCCGTCCAGGAGCGGGGTGACGACGGGCAGTTCACCGGTGGCGGCCCGCTCGCCGTCGTCCGCGTCGGGGGCGTGGTAGCCGGTCTCGGCGGGTTCGTCGTACGTGACCTGGTCGAAGGCCCCGGTCTCGTGCTGGTCGAAGGTTTCGGCAGGGTGCTCGTAGGCGTCGGGAGCCGGCGCGGCGGTGCCGTCGGAGTTCCACTGTGTCGCGTCGTAGGCGCCCGTGTCGAAGGTCTGCGTGCCCCACTCCCACTGCTGGGTGTGGTCGGCCGGGTTGCCGGACTGGTCGGGCTGGAGCCAGGCGCCGGTTTCCCACTGCCCCGTGGCGTCGGGAGACACGGCCTGGGCCGGGATGGCCGACATCAGCTGCTGCTCGGCCGTCCAGGAGGTCGTGTCGTAGACGCCGGTGTCGTAGGTGGCGTGGTGCTGGGCCGCGTACGCGTCGTAGTGCACGTTCTCGTGCGTGCCCGTGGGCCAGTGGCCGGTGTCGTACGTACCCGGGTCGTGGCCGCTGCCCGGCATGTCGCCGAAGAGGGGGTCGGTCGCGAAACTCGCGGTGGTGTGCCCGGTGACGTCGAACGCGGTGCCGTGGGTACCGGTTGCGGTGGCACCGGTGGCGTCGAATCCGGTGGCGGTGTAGTCGCCGTACGTGGTGAAGTCGCCGTACTGGGCTTCCTGGGTGTGGTACGACGCGTAGTGCGCGGAGGCGGCGTCGGAAGCCGGAGCCGGGGTCATGGTCCCCGACGGGTGACGGTCGTTCACCAACTTCTCTTTCGCCTCGACAACAGGGGCTGCCAGAGCAGTGCGGCGACTGTACCCGGCGGTACGCGGGCACGACAATCTTCAGCTGGTTTCGCGCGCGCAGGAAACGGGCATTCGGCCGTGTTTTGGCGGACGGCGGGCACGGGTTTGGCCCTGTGTTCGAAGTTTGTTCGAGGTTGATCGGTGTTGCGGCGTCGACTGATCGCTGTACGACGAGTCTCAGGCGACTGTCAGATCGTCGGTGTGTTCGGCGGACGGTTCACCCGGGAGGGCCGTGTCGAGAACCTGCCGTACGCCGTTGGCGACGGCGGGGTGAACGGGCAGGGCGAGATGGCCGATGCCGGTCACGCGCACGTTCTGCGCCATCAGATCCGGATGGTCGATGCAGGCCGTCTCCAGCGGGTCCATCACATGGTCCAGATCGCTCCAGAAGCTGACGAAGTGCGTACGGCAGTCAGGGGCGGGCGCGGCGAGCTCCTCGAGCACCGGTGAGCCGGGGCGCATCTGGCGCACGATGGGGTGCGCGTTCGCGAAGGGCACCACTCGGGTTCCGGAATGCGGCGTGCCGAGCGTGACAAGGGTCCGCACATGCCTGTCGCCGCCGAGGCGCTGCACGTAGTAACGCGCTATCAGGCCGCCCAGGCTGTGCCCGACGATGTCGATCCGCCCGGCCCCCGTGCGCTCGCAGATCTCCTCGACGCGTCGGCCGAGCAGTTCGGCGGCGGCGCGTATGTCGCAGGTCAGCGGCGAGTAGTTGAGGGACTCGATCTGCTGCCTGCCGTGTTGGGCGAGGCTGCGGCGCAGCAGGACGAAGACCGAGCGGTTGTCGATGAAGCCGTGCAGCAGGAGGACGGGCGGCTTGGCCTGGGTGGGCAGTTGGGCGGCGCCGTCCGCGGGCAGCGCCGGGACGGGGGCGCGCCGCTCCTGGGTGATGCCGGACGGGTAGAGAAGAAGGTGCCCGGCCAGGATCGCGATCTCCAGGGCGGTGGCCTTCAGGAGGGCCAGGGAGACTCCCGCCAGCCGGCCCGGCAGCAGGCGCTCGCAGAGCGGAAGAAAGGGCAGAGCAGCCCTGGTGACCTTCATGGCCGACCTCCTGTCGGCACGCGGCAGGACGGCTCCGCCCCCCGTGTGCCCTCGTGGAAAGCAGCTGCGAAGACGGTCGGCCATGACCGCGAGAGCGGCGTGAGCCGCGTGAGCTGCGGGGGCAGAACGCGGCGTGTGGCGTGTGTGACGCCGGTGGTGCGACGGGGGTCCTCGATCTGTGGGGTGACGAGGCTCCCCGCCGGTGCGCCGTGACTGCCGTGCGTGCTGTGTGTGCGGTGCTTGCCCTGCGTGCCTTCGCCGAGGTGCCCTGCCGCCGCGGTGTGTGGATGACGCGGCGGGACGGCGACCGCGGTGCGGCTCCCCTTGCACTTGTCCCATCGTGTGATTTCCCCCTCGGTATCCACCGCGAAACTGCCGGTTGCGGGATCCTGGAGATAACGTTCGTTCACTTGCCCGGACGGTTCGGGGCGGGGTGTCCGTGCGGTGCGGCGTGTACGGCTTGCCCGATGTGTGCGGTACTTGTCGGTACGGATGGATGTAGTCGCTTCATGGAGGCAGTGATGGGTGTGGCAGCCGGTCCGATCCGCGTGGTGGTGGCCAAGCCGGGGCTCGACGGCCACGATCGCGGGGCCAAGGTGATCGCGCGGGCCCTGCGCGACGCCGGTATGGAGGTCATCTACACCGGCCTCCACCAGACTCCCGAGCAGATCGTCGACACGGCGATCCAGGAGGACGCCGACGCGATCGGGCTGTCCATCCTCTCCGGAGCGCACAACACGCTCTTCGCGGCGGTGATCGACCTGCTCAGGGACCGGGACGCGGAGGACATCCTGGTCTTCGGCGGCGGCATCATCCCCGAGGCGGACATCCCGCTGCTCAAGGAGAAGGGCGTCGCGGAGATCTTCACGCCCGGCGCGACGACCGCGTCGATCGTCGACTGGGTCCGTACGAACGCCCGCCAGCCCGCGGGGGCGTAGGCGTCCGACGGACCGGCCGGGTCGTCCCCGCCCGGCCGGGGGCGACCCGGATGGCCGGTTCGACACAAGTGCGGCATCGGCTGCTTCCGGTGACCGTCCAGGCCGTCGGCATGCCCGGCGGTGACATGTCGCGGGAGGACGCCAGCCGCCGGATGCCGCGTGGGGCCCGTCGGCCGGTGCGGCGTCGCACCCGTCGCCGCAAACGGGCTCCGGGGTCAGGCCGCGCCGAGCTCCTGCGCCATCGCCGCGCGCAGACGCAGGGTGGTGACCAGGCGCTGGAAGGCCTCCGCCCAGTAGCCGCCGGCTCCCGGCGAGGCGTTCTCCGGCTCGTCGGGTACGGCCAGCAGCGCGTCGAGCCGGGAGGCCTCGCACGGGTCCAGGCAGCGCTCGGCCAGTCCCATCACTCCGCTGAAACTCCATGGATAACTCCCTGCGTCCCGAGCGATGTTGAGGGCGTCCACCACGGCCCGGCCGAGCGGCGGCTCCCAGGGCACCGCGCACACCCCGAGCAGCTGGAAGGCCTCGGACAGGCCGTGCGTGCCGATGAAGCCGGCCACCCATTCGGCCCGTTCGGCGGCGCCCAGCGTGCCGAGCAGCTTGGCTCGTTCGGCCAGGGACACGGCACCCGGACCGCCCGCTTCCGGCGCCGACGGATCGCCGAGCAGCGCCCGTGACCACTCG
Organism: Streptomyces tibetensis; assembly: GCF_040647715.1. Lineage (GTDB taxonomy): Bacteria > Actinomycetota > Actinomycetes > Streptomycetales > Streptomycetaceae > Streptomyces > Streptomyces tibetensis_A. Next base: position 405,705 of record NZ_JBEZCR010000002.1, read on the forward strand.
ACGTCCCGCTGGCGTACCGCCGCCCGGCACCACGCCGCGTGCAGTTCGCCCTGCCAGTCGTCCGCCACCGGCAGCGCGACGATCTCCTGGGGCGTGCGGCCGCCGAGCCGGCGCGACCAGGTCCCGAGCGGTGCCGCCTCCACCAACTGACCGAGCCACCAGGAGCGTTCACCCCGCCCTGCCGGGGCCTTCGCCACGACGCCGTCGCGTTCCATGCCCGGATCGCACTCGTGCGGCGCCTCTACGGCGATCGTCGGGGTGGCCTCCGTGGCTCCCACGGTTCCCAGGGCTCCGGTGGAACTCATGGCTCCGGTGGGTCCCAAGGCTCCGGTGGCACCGGGGGCACTGCCGGCACCGGTGGCTCCGGTGGTACCGGTAGCGCTGCCGGCACCGGTGGCGGCCGAGGCCGGTGCGGTCCCTGCGGGCCCTTCGGCTGCCTCGTCCTCGTGGCCGGTTCGAAGGGGCCGTGGCGGCTGCATGTGGTCGATGGCCACACACGCCTCCGCCCTGACCGCCATCCGCGCGGCGAGCGCCGAACCCGGCAGGGCCGACAGCAGTTCCGCCGCCGTCGCCCGGACGTTGCGGCTGCGGTCGTCCAAGGCCTGCTCGAGGAACGGCTCGTCCTCCGGCCCCAGGCCCGCGCGCAGCGAATCGAGGAACATCAGCCGGTCCTCGGCCCGTTCCGTCGCCCATGTCGTCGCGAGCAGGTCGCGTGCGGCAGCCGGTTGACGCGAGCGCAGGGCGGACAGCAGGGCGACGCGTTCGGCGAACAGGCCCTCCTGCCAGAGCTGCCGCACCCTGTCGCCGTCCTCGGGTCGCGGCAGGGCCGTGCCGCCGCCCGGGCTCGCCCGCAGGGCGAACCGCCAGTCCGGGTTCAGCCGTGCCAGCCACAAGGCCCGGGGCCCCGCGAACTCCAGTGCCGCCGGACGCAGGTCGGTACGCCCCCGGGCCGCGTCCAGCAACGCCGGAAGCAGCTGCGGAGGCGGTGCAAAACCACGTGCGTTCGCCGCCGCGAGCCACTGCGGCAGCAGTTCCGTCAGGTCGGGCGCGGTGCCCCGCCGGCCGCCGCCGGACGGGCCCGGGCGGTCGGCCAGCAGCATCGCGAGTCTGCGGGCGGCCACGGACGGCAGTGCCGGACGGGCGTCCGGCGGAGCCGGTTGTGGCCGCTCTGCCGCCTGAGCCGGGCGCAGACCGGCCCGTCGTCGTACGGTCTCCGCGGCTGCCGCGTCCAGCAGGGCCGTAGGCGCGGCCGGGCCGGGTGCGGTGCCCGGCGGCGTGCGCCGGTCCGTGCCCAGCAGGGCGGTGGTGACGAGCCCCTCCCAGGCGTTCGCGCCGGGCGCGTCCACAGGAGCGGAGGTCCTGGTCATGAGCTTCCTTTCCGTGGGGCGCCCGGTAGTTGAAGGCTCGCCCTTACCGGTTGTCCCGTGATGCCTGAAAGATGCGTGAGTCTGTGGGACGGGTGAGTTGGTGAGAGAGGCGAGGCGGGCCGAAGTGCCGCGGGCCGAGCCGCTGCCACGGGCTCAGCACAGCGCGACCGCGTCCCCCGGGCCCTCCGGCCAAGCCGTCAGCGGGGTGAAGCCCTGGTGGCCGCATTCGCCGAAGACCCTGACCGGTGCGCCGCCCGACAGGGCGACCAGCCGCCACAGGCCCGGCCGGGAACGCGCCGCCGGAGTGAGCGGCAACGCCGCGTCCTCGTCGGCGTCCGCCAGCTGCCAGGAGTCGCCGTCCGGGGCCGGAACGACCCGGTCCAGCGTCACCGGGACGGACTCCAGCCACGGGTCGTCGCGCAACGCGTCGCCGTACCGCGCCACCGCCTGGGACGTCGTCGTCCCCGGCGGACGTACCGCCGAGGGCGCGGCCGGGGCGAACTGCTCGCCCAGGGCCACCCGCGGCTGCCCGGCGCCTGAGTAGGCGGAGACCTCGGCGTCCAGAGCCAGTCCCACCGGCAGCGCCTGCTCCGGGGCGCGGCCCGCGGCACCGTAAGAGAGGAGCAGGACGGTGCGGTGCGAGTCCGTTCCGTGCAGCCAGATCCGGCGGGTCGTCAGGCGCGGGTCCGTCGTGTCGTACTGGGCGAGGACCAGCCAGCGGTCGCGCAGCGGCGGGCCGTCGGCGGAGGTGGGGAGGCCCATGCGGGAGCGGACCGTGGCGGCGAGACCGTCCGGGAGCCGCTCGCGGCGCAGCCAGCCCTGACCGAGCAGATGCAGCAGCGCGCACTCCTCCAGCAGGCGCACCGGCCAGCCCGGACCGGTGGCCGGGATCGCCCCCAACTCCCGTATCCGGCCTGCCAGGCCCTGGGCCTGGGCGTCGACCATGCGGGCCGCCGTCTCCTCCCACAGGCCGTACCCCGACTGCTCCGCGGTCGCCAGACCGCCGCGCAGCAGGTCGGCCAGACGCTGCTCCAGCTCCACCGCGCCCGCCGTGACCCGCTCGGCACGGCGCTCCGCCCGGCGCCGCGCCGCCTCCGGATCAGCGGACCCGGACGGCGCCCCGGAGCCGTCCGTGGCCTTCTTCTCCTCCGCGCGCCTGCGCCGCCCCGTCGTCCACTGTCCGGCCCACTCCGGCGGCTGCCCCCGCGGCACCACCGCGTCGTCGGCGGCCCAGAGCAACAGCAGCCCGAGCGCGTGCTTGCACGGGAACTTACGGCTCGGACACGTGCACTTGTACGCGGGCCCCGCGGCGTCGGCGATGTCGACGATCGTCTGATACGGCTTGCTTCCGCTGCCCTTGCACAGCCCCCACACCGTCCCCTCGTCGGCCCACCCCGCCTCGGACCACGGCCCCGCCGCGCCCAGTTTGCTTCCCGCTTTGCGTGATGCCGCGTCAGGCGCCAGTGCCAGCACCTGGTCCGCGGTCCAGCGCACCCCCTGCTGAGTCATGCCGACGACGTTAGATCCCGCCACTGACAATCGGGCCCGCGAGCGGCTCCGCCGGGGCGTTTTCGCAGGTCGGAGCGCATTGTCAGTGGTGTGGTGCAACGTTGGTGCCAGATCCGAACCGGCCGAGCTGGAGGGGGACTTTGCCATGACTGTGTCCGTGGAGCCGACGTCCGTCGAAGCGGGGGAGACGGAATCGACGCAGGCGTTGCGACCGCACGCCGAGGACGCCTTCGCCGCGGAACTCTCCGCGCTGGCCGCCCAGGACGACCGTCCGCGCCCGGCCCGCTGGAAGCTGTCGCCCTGGGCCGTCGCGACGTACCTGCTCGGCGGGACGCTGCCGGACGGCACGGTGATCAGTCCCAAGTACGTCGGCCCGCGCCGCATCGTCGAGGTCGCCGTCACCACGCTCGCCACCGACCGCGCCCTGCTCCTGCTCGGCGTGCCGGGCACAGCGAAGACCTGGGTGTCCGAGCACCTGGCCGCTGCCGTCAGCGGTGACTCCACGCTGCTGGTGCAGGGCACCGCCGGCACTCCCGAGGAGGCCATCCGCTACGGCTGGAACTACGCGCAGCTGCTCGCCAACGGCCCGAGCCGGAAAGCGCTCGTGCCCAGCCCCGTCATGCGGGCCATGGCGGAGGGCATGACGGCCCGTGTCGAGGAGCTGACGCGTATCCCGGCCGACGTGCAGGACACGCTCATCACGATCCTTTCGGAGAAGACCCTGCCGATACCGGAGCTGGGCCAGGAGGTGCAGGCGGTCCGCGGCTTCAACCTGATCGCCACGGCCAACGACCGCGACCGCGGGGTCAACGACCTGTCCAGCGCCCTGCGCCGCCGCTTCAACACGGTGGTGCTGCCGCTGCCGGAGAGCCCCGAGGCAGAGGTCGACATCGTCTCGCGGCGCGTCGACCAGATCGGCCGCTCCCTCGACCTGCCGGCCGCGCCCGACGGACTTGCCGAGATCCGCCGGGTCGTCACGGTCTTCCGTGAGCTGCGCGACGGGGTCACGGCCGACGGCCGGACGAAGCTGAAGTCACCCAGCGGCACGCTGTCCACGGCCGAGGCGATCTCCGTCGTCACCAACGGCCTCGCTCTCGCCGCCCACTTCGGCGACGGCGTGCTGCGGCCGGGCGACGTCGCCGCGGGCATCCTCGGCGCGGTGGTCCGCGACCCGGCGGCGGACCGGGTCATCTGGCAGGAGTACCTGGAGACGGTGGTCCGCGAGCGCGACGGCTGGAAGGACTTCTACCGGGCCTGCCGCGAGGTGAGCGGGTGAGCGACACGGGACGGAGCGGGCCGGTCGGCAACCGGGCCGCCCAGCACGGCGGGGCGGGCTCGATCGCCGGGTCCGCACCGCGCGGGTGGGCGGGACGACGGCCGCGGACGGTCCGGGACGGGACAGGAGTGCGGGACATGCGGGACGGGACGGGAGGTGGGATGAAGTGACCGGTGTGGAAAGGGCCGTCGGCCAAAGGGCCGGAGCGGGCCCGGTGCTGCTCGGGGTGCGGCACCACGGGCCGGGGTCCGCGCGGGCGGTGCGGGCGGCTCTGGAGCAGATCCGGCCGCGGATCGTGCTGATCGAGGGCCCGCCCGAGGCCGACGAGTTGATCGCGCTCGCCGCCGGCGAGGAGATGCGGCCACCGGTCGCTCTGCTCGCCCACGCCGTGGACGAGCCCGGCCGCTCGGCGTTCTGGCCGCTGGCCGGGTTCTCCCCGGAGTGGGTCGCCCTCCGCTGGGCCCTGGAACACGACGTCCCGGCCCGCTTCATCGACCTGCCGGCCACGCACACGCTGGCCTGGGGGAGGCAGGAGGACGAGACCGGCGCGGAGCGCTCTCCGGACGCCGAGACGACTGCGGACGGGGACACCGGCCCCGGCCCGGCCGACCCGCGGATCGACCCGATCGGAGTGCTCGCCGAAACCGCCGGCTACGACGACCCGGAGCGGTGGTGGGAGGACGTCGTGGAACACCGCGGCGCAGGGGTGGGCGACGCCCTCGCACCGTTCACCGCGCTCGAAGAGGCCATGAGCGCGCTGCGGGAGACCTACGGCAGCGGAGGACACGAGCGCGACCCGGTGCGGGAGGCGTACATGCGGCTCCAGGTGCGGGCGGCGCAGCGGGAGTTCGAGGACGGTGTCGCCGTGGTCTGCGGGGCCTGGCACGTGCCCGCGCTGCGCCAGAAGGCCACCGTCGCCGCCGACAGGGCACTGCTGAAGGGGCTGCCCAAGGTCAAAGCGGACATGACCTGGGTGCCGTGGACCCACCGCCGGCTGTCCCGGGCGAGCGGGTACGGGGCCGGCATCGACTCCCCGGGCTGGTACGGGCACCTGTTCAGCGCCCCGGACCGGCCGGTGGAGCGGTGGCTGACCAAGGTGGCGGGACTACTGCGCGCCGAGGACCGGATCGTCTCCTCAGCGCACGTCATCGAGGCGGTGCGGCTGGCCGAGATGCTCGCCGCGATGCGCGGCCGTCCGCTGCCCGGTCTGAGCGAGACGACCGACGCGGTGCGGGCGGTGATGTGCGAGGGCTCGGACGTGCCGCTGGAGCTGGTGCGGGACCGGTTGGTCGTGGGGGACGTGCTGGGCGAGGTGCCCTCGTCGGCGCCGGCGGTGCCGTTGCAGCGGGACCTCACCCGGCTGCAGCGCCGGCTGCGGCTGAAGCCGGGGGCGCTGGAGCGGGAGGTGGAACTCGACCTGCGCAAGGAGAACGACGCCGCCCGCAGCACACTGCTGCACCGGTTGCGGCTGCTCGGCATCGCATGGGGCGAACCGGCCGCCTCACGCGGCAGCACCGGCACCTTCCGCGAGACGTGGCGGCTGCGCTGGGAACCCGAGCTGTCCGTGCGGATCGCCGAGGCCGGAGTGTGGGGGACGACCGTCCTGTCCGCCGCGACCGCCAAGACCGAAGCGGACGCCGTCACCGCGCAGGGCCTCGCCGACGTCACCGCGCTCGCCGAGCACTGCCTCCTGGCCGAACTGCCCGAGGCGCTGCCGACGTTGATGCGGGTCCTCGCCGACCGGGCGGCCCTCGACACCGACGTCGGCCATCTCGCAGCGGCGCTCCCGGCCCTGGTCCGCTCCCTGCGTTACGGCGATGTCCGCGGCACCGACACCGCCGCTCTGGCGGAAGTCGCCACGGGACTGGCCGAGCGGGTCTTCGTCGGCCTCCCCCCGGCCTGTGCCGCGCTCGACGCGGACGCCGCCGAGGAGATGCGGCGCCATGTGGACGCGGTGCACGGAGCCGTGGGCCTGCTGGGCGACGCCCCGGCCACGAGACACGGCAGCCTGAGAAACCGCTGGCAGTCGGTGCTGCGCGTGCTGTCCGGGCGGGACAGCGTGCCCGGGGTCGTCCGGGGGCGGGCCGTGCGGCTCCTGCTGGACGACGGGGAGCTGGCCCAGGACGAGACGGCACTGCTGATGGGGCTCGCCCTGTCGCCGGGCACACCGCCGCCGGACGCGGCCGCGTGGATCGAGGGCTTCGTCGGAGGGGGCTCGGGCGGCGGGATGCTCCTGATCCACGACGAGCGGCTGCTCGGCCTCGTCGACGCGTGGCTGACCGGAGTGCCGGCCGGGGCCTTCACCGACGTACTGCCCCTGCTGCGTCGGACGTTCTCGGCGTACGAGCCCGGAGTGCGCCGGACCCTGGGAGAACTGGTCCGACGCGGACGGGGATCCGGGGGTGGCGTGACAGCAGCCGGCGCGGGGACACCGGGCTTCGCGGCCGACCTCGACCTGGCGCGCGCGGACGCCGTACTGCCGGTCGTGCGGCTGCTGCTCGGGCTGGACGAAGTGGAAGAGAACACCGACAACCATCTGGCGGGGGTGACGGGATGACGACCGAGGCACTGCAGGAGCGGGCGACACCGCAGGCGAGCAGCACCGGGACGGGCGGGTTCCGGACGGAAGGACGGCCCACGACGACAGTGCCCGTGATGCCGCTGTGGGAACGGCCTCACCAGGGAGGACGGGGATGACGTCCGGATCGACGGACCCGGCGCAGGAACGGCTGCGGCGGTGGCGGCTCGTCCTCGGCGGCGACACGGCGGACGGCACGGGCTGCGCGCTGTCGGGGCGGGACGCCGCGATGGACGGGGCGCTCACCGCGCTCTACGGCAGGAAGGACGGCAGGTCGAAGGGGGGCCGGGACCGTTCGGCGGGGCTCGGGGCGTCGGCGCCGTCCGTGGCGCGCTGGCTCGGGGACATCCGGACGTACTTTCCCTCCTCCGTCGTGCAGGTCATGCAGCGCGACGCCATCGACCGGCTCGGTCTCGCCACGCTGCTGCTGGAGCCGGAGATGCTGGAGGCGGTGGAGGCCGACGTGCACCTCGTCGGCACGCTGCTGTCCCTCAACAAGGCGATGCCGGAGACGACGAAGGAGACGGCCCGGGCCGTCGTGCGCAAAGTCGTCGAGGAGCTGGAGAAGCGGCTCGCCACCCGTACCCGGGCCACCCTCACCGGCGCCCTCGACCGCAGTGCCCGGATCAACCGGCCCCGGCACCACGACATCGACTGGAACCGCACCATCGCGGCCAACCTCAAGCACTACCTGCCCGAGCACCGGACGATCGTGCCGGAGCGGCTCATCGGATTCGGGCGGGCGACCCGGTCCACCAAGAAGGAGGTCATCCTCTGTATCGACCAGTCGGGATCCATGGCGGCATCCGTTGTGTACGCATCGGTGTTCGGGGCGGTGCTCGCCTCGATGCGGACGATCTCCACGCGACTCGTCGTCTTCGACACGGCGGTCGTCGACCTCACGGACCAGCTGGACGACCCGGTCGACGTGCTCTTCGGCACGCAGCTCGGCGGTGGCACGGACATCAACCGGGCGCTCGCGTACTGCCAGTCGCAGATCACGCGGCCCGCGGAGACGGTGGTCGTGCTGATCAGCGACCTCTACGAAGGCGGCATCCGCAACGAGATGCTCAAGCGGGTCTCCGCGATGAAGGCGTCGGGCGTGCAGTTCGTGACGCTGCTGGCGCTCTCGGACGAGGGGGCACCCGCGTACGACCGGGAGCACGCGGCCGCGCTCGCGGCGCTGGGGGCACCGGCGTTCGCGTGCACGCCCGATCTGTTTCCGGAGGTCATGGCGGCGGCGATCGAGAAAAGGCCGCTCCCGATACGGGATGCGGCGTGAAGGATGCGGCGTGAAGATGAGGCATCAAGGGGCAGATGACGACCTGTCGATGCATCGTCGTCCGACACGCCGCAGCAAAACGGACATGACGGGCCATCGGCAGTAAGGGCTTGCGCGACGTGCGCACTCCCGTGCGAGGATCGGCGCCTGCCTGACGGCGCGTGTGCCGACGGGTAGTACCGCTTCCGTCGCACGGGAGGAAGCTTCCCCTCTTGGCCTGGTCAGCAGCCCTGCCCGATGCCGCGTTGCGCCTGCCGCGCGCTGCGGCCGGGCGGCGTGCGCTGCAACTGGTCCTGATGGTGGGCGGCTTGCTGATCCTCGGGGCGCTGTGGGGGGAGCGGGCGTACGCCCAGAACGGTGCGGGGGCGCTGTCGGCGGGCCGGGCGGGGCAGGTCGTCAGTGGCGTTCCCGTCCCGGGGGCCGGGGCGGGAGACCGGCAGGCACAGGCGCCCGCGCGGCGGGGTCCCTGGGAGCGGCCGTCGCGCGAGCAGCGGCCGGAGCCGGCGAAAACGCCGGAGCTGCCAGAGCCGCCCAGGCAGCTGTCGCACGCGAAGCTGCCCGCATTGCCGGACCTGCCGGACTCGCCGGGCCTGACCGGCCTTCCGGCGCTGCCGGGCAAGCGGGACCTGCTGGACTCGCCGGGCCTGCCGGACTCGCCGGGCCTGACCGGCCTTCCGGCGCTGCCGGGCAAGCGGGACCTGCCGGGCAAGCGGGACCTGCCCGACCTGCCAGGTCGGTCGACCGTTCCCGGGGACTTCGCGCTCCCGGCGACGCCCGTTCTCCCTGCTCTTTTGGCCCCCCTCCCGCTCCCCGAGCTTCCCGGCACTCCGACAGCCCCCAGCCGCCCCCTCCCCGCGCCGGTCACGGCCGGCCCGAAGCCGGGCGGGACGACGGCGCCGGTGCCGTACTCCCCGGTCCACGGCAGCGAGTCCGCCGCCGCGACCACAAGCCCGCTGGCCCCCGCCATCGCCGCGCACCACGCCAGACACGTGGATCACACCGGCCGCCTCGGTCACACCGACCGACATACCGGCCACCTCGGACACGTTGACCACGCCGGTCGCCTCGGTCACGTCCACCACCCCGATCGCCCCGGCGGGCTCAGGCACCCCACACACCCCGCCCACCCCGGTCACCCCGGTCACCCGAGAGCGTCCTCGCACGCCGGACCCGTCCGGGCCGAGCACTCGCCCGGCGGACGACCCGACGGCGTGCTCGGCAACCGATCCGTGGCCGACAGCGGCTCGTCCCGTCATGGCGATGCGCACGCCGTCACACCCAGCCCCGGGGCGGCGCTCAGGCTCGTTCCGGGCCCCGTGGCCCGTACGGACAGGGCGGGCGCCCGGCGCCCCCACCGGGACATTCCGCTCTTCCCCGCCTAGCGCGGCTCTTCCCGGGCCGGCACGGACAGACCGCCGAGGCGTCGCTGCCGTGGCCCGGCCGCAGGGGGAGAGGCCGTGAGAGGCCGTCGACCGACCCACAGGGGGTGCCCGGAGCACCCCTCCGCTCTCCCCCCCGCATGCTTCACGAGGCGTCACGCCCGGACGGCCGAAAGCCGTCGGCGGTCCGAGGCCGAAAACCTCGTGGATGGGTCGGGTGGTTCCCATAGGGGTGGGGACCACGTGACCCACGGCCCCGTGGAGCGGGCTCTGAACAGGGCCTCCGTGCTCCTTCGGGGGCGTCAGGCGGGCCTCACCGGGCCAACCCCAGCCCGGTGAGGCCCCTCACCCCCGGCACGCCGTGCCAGAGAGCGCGGCATCATGTGACAGGTATCACCGCTCAGGTGTGACCCTCGATTTAGAGGCCCCCCGCAAGCAGAGATAACCTGCGAGACGGACATGCCGCGCGCTCGGACACCGTGTGCGCCTCCCTTGTGACAGACAGCGGACGTCACGTTGCCCTCGCGGCACGCCCACGCAGACAACGAACCGCGAGATCACTGATAGGGACGGAAGCGCGTGGACCTGTTCGAGTACCAGGCGAGGGACCTCTTCGCCAAGCACGATGTACCGGTGCTGGCCGGTGAAGTCATCGACACGCCTGAGGCGGCCCGCGCAGCCACCGAGCGCCTCGGTGGCAAGTCCGTCGTCAAGGCCCAGGTGAAGGTCGGCGGCCGCGGCAAGGCCGGCGGCGTCAAGCTCGCCGGCACCGCCGACGAGGCGGTCGAGCACGCCACCAACATCCTCGGCATGGACATCAAGGGCCACACGGTCCACAAGGTGATGATCGCCGAGACGGCCCCGGAGATCGTGGAGGAGTACTACGTCTCCTTCCTCCTGGACCGTGCCAACCGCACCTTCCTCTCCATCGCCTCCGTCGAGGGCGGCATGGAGATCGAGGAGGTGGCGGCCACGCGCCCCGAGGCCGTCGCCAAGACGCCGATCGACGCCAACGAGGGTGTCACCGAGGAGAAGGCCCGCGAGATCGTCGCGGCCGCCAAGTTCCCGGCCGAGGTCGCCGACAAGGTCGTGAACGTCCTGGTCAAGCTGTGGGACACCTTCATCAAGGAGGACGCCCTCCTGGTCGAGGTCAACCCGCTGGCCAAGGTCGCCTCCGGTGAGGTCATCGCCCTGGACGGCAAGGTCTCCCTGGACGAGAACGCCGAGTTCCGCCAGCCGGAGCACGAGGCCCTCCAGGACAAGGCCGCGGCCAACCCGCTCGAGGCCGCCGCCAAGGAGAAGAACCTCAACTACGTCAAGCTCGACGGTGAGGTCGGCATCATCGGCAACGGCGCGGGTCTCGTCATGAGCACCCTGGACGTCGTCGCGTACGCCGGTGAGGCGCACGGCGGCGTGAAGCCGGCCAACTTCCTCGACATCGGTGGTGGCGCCTCCGCCGCCGTCATGGCGAACGGCCTGGAGATCATCCTCGGCGACCCGGACGTCAAGTCCGTCTTCGTCAACGTCTTCGGTGGCATCACCGCCTGTGACGAGGTCGCCAACGGCATCGTCCAGGCGCTGCAGCTGCTCAAGGACAAGGGCGAGGACGTCACCAAGCCCCTCGTCGTCCGTCTGGACGGCAACAACGCCGAGCTGGGTCGCAAGATCCTCTCCGACGCCAACCACCCGCTGGTCCAGCGCGTGGACACCATGGACGGCGCGGCCGACAAGGCCGCCGAGCTCGCGGCTGCGAAGTAAGGGACGAGGGACTAAACAGCCATGGCTATCTTCCTCAACAAGGACAGCAAGGTCATCGTCCAGGGCATGACCGGTGCCACGGGCATGAAGCACACCAAGCTCATGCTGGCCGACGGCACGAACATCGTCGGTGGCGTGAACCCCCGCAAGGCCGGCACGTCCGTCGACATCGACGGCAACGACATCCCGGTCTTCGGCACGGTCGCCGAGGCGATCGAGAAGACGGGCGCCAACGTGTCCGTCCTCTTCGTCCCGCCGGCCTTCGCCAAGGCCGCCGTCGTCGAGGCCATCGACGCCGAGATCCCGCTCGCGGTCGTCATCACCGAGGGCATCGCCGTCCACGACTCGGCCGCGTTCTACGCGTACGCCGTGTCCAAGGGCAACAAGACCCGGATCATCGGCCCGAACTGCCCCGGTCTCATCACCCCGGGCCAGTCCAACGCCGGCATCATCCCGGGCGACATCACCAAGCCGGGCCGCATCGGTCTGGTCTCGAAGTCCGGCACGCTGACGTACCAGATGATGTACGAGCTGCGTGACATCGGCTTCTCGTCCGCCGTCGGCATCGGTGGCGACCCGGTCATCGGCACCACGCACATCGACGCGCTCGCCGCGTTCGAGGCCGACCCCGACACCGACCTGATCGTCATGATCGGTGAGATCGGCGGCGACGCCGAGGAGCGGGCCGCGGCCTTCATCAAGGAGAACGTGAAGAAGCCGGTCGTCGGCTACGTCGCGGGCTTCACCGCGCCCGAGGGCAAGACCATGGGCCACGCCGGCGCCATCGTCTCCGGCTCCTCCGGCACGGCCGCCGCGAAGAAGGAGGCCCTCGAGGCCGCCGGCGTCAAGGTCGGCAAGACGCCGACCGAGACGGCCAAGCTGGCGCGCGCCATTCTCGGCAGCTGAGAACAGCCCCACGGGCTGAACGACGCCGCAGCGCACAGGTGGGCCCGCTCCCTACGGGGAGCGGGCCCACCGCCGTACCGGTGCCCTACTGCCGTACCTGCGGCGCCCCGCTGCCATACCGCAGCCCTATCTGTGCGCGCCGCTCTGTGCGCGCCGTCCTGTCCGTGCACCCGTCGGCGCCTCGCATGCCCGGCCGCCCATGCCCGGGTGCACATCGCCGTGTTTCCATCCCCCGCCACGGCATCCGTGTCGCCGTCGCCGTCACCCTCACCGCGGCAGCGGAAGCAGCCTGTCCGGGCCTTTCTGCTGCTCCTCGCGCAGCTTGGCGCGTAGTTTCCGCTCCTTCTCGGACAGGGGGCCTGGTGCGACGGGCGGTGGTACGCCCTGGACCGTCTCTCCCGGTGGTACCGGCGGCTCGTAGTGGGTGGGGGCCGTGCGGACGGTGAGGGCCGTGGTGCCGATCAGGGCGACCGTGAAGGCGATGGCGGCCCGGGTCCAGAAGCGGGCCCTGCGTTCCCCGCCCCTGCGCACGACCGGCGGTTTGGCGGCCCGCAGTCGCTCGATGGAGGCCAGTTCGACCAGCCGCCAGTGCAGCGTTTCCGGGTCCGAGAGCTCCGGCAGCCGCTCGGCCAGCGCCTCGCGCGCGTGCACCAGCCGGTTCACGGCCGCACGCGTGCTCGCCTCCGTCTCCGCCGCCGTCTCCGGCAGGCCGAGTCCGACCCCGTCGTAGAGCACCAGTGTGCGGCGGTAGGACGGCGGGAGCTTCAGGAGGGCGTCCCTCAGGGCCCGGTCGAACGCGTCGGGCGGCGGCGGTTCGGGGAGCCGGAAGCGGGGCCGGAGCCGGTGCCACGGGGAGAGCGCGCACTCGTACGCCATCGCGCGCACCCACCCTGCCGGGTCGCGGTCGCGGGCCACCTCGGGCCAGCGCTGCCAGGCGATCTGGAAGGCCCGCTCGACCGACTCCCGGGCCAGTTCGCGACGGCCGGTCAGCAGATAGGTCTGCCGGACGAGCGCGGGGGCGCAGAAGGCGTACAGCGCGTCGAAGGCCTGAGCGGGCGTCAGCGCGGTGACGGCTTCGTCCGGCCGGCGCGGTGGCTTCGTCCGCGGGCGCTCGGCGAGGATCACGCGGTGTCCGTGCGGGACGGGGGTGTGGCTGCGGTCGGGGACGGTGACGGGGCCTCGGCCCCGGTCCTTCGCGGCGGGCCGTTTCCGGCCGGTGGCCGCGGCCTTGCGCCGGGCCCGGGCGGACCGTCGTGCGGAGGCAGCCCCGGGTGACGGCTCCGGGTCGTCCGAGCCGGCGGCGGCCTCCTGACGAGCGGTCAACTCCGCTTCGTCGCCCAGGGAGTGGAGCAGCCTCGCGTACTTCTCCCCTTTGCGGCCGCGCGGCGTGGAGCGCCCGGTCTCCCACCCGCGCACCGTCTCGCTGGTCACGCCCACCCGGGAGGCCAGCTGAGCGCGCGTCAGCGAGGCGGCCTCGCGCAGGCGCTGGCGTTCCTTGGGTGGTGGGAGCGGTAGGGCAGGGCTCTGCGTCACAGGGCTCGCCTCCGTCCAGAAAAGTACATAAAGCGTATTTTTAGCGACACAGCGAAGGTTCGCCTGTTACGTCGGTAAAGCGCGTGTCGTTGGGAGCATGGCGGTCGTGATCGAGATGACCGCTCGCCGACGTTCGCCGTCACCGCTGCTCACCTGGATGCGCGACCGTTCGCCCGGACTGGGCGACGGCTTCATGGGGGGCGCGCTCGCCGCGGGCCTCGGGCTCGCGTCGTTCGGCGTGCTCGTGACGCTGCTGTGGATCAGCTCGCCGTACCCGGACAGCGGACCCGGTGGCGCCATGCACGTGGCGGCGGCGCTGTGGCTGCTGGCCCACGGTGCCGAGCTGGTCCGCACCGACACGCTGTCCGGCGCCCCGGCCCCCCTCGGCCTGCCGCCCCTGCTGCTGTTCGCACTGCCGGTGTGGCTGCTGCACCGGGCGGCGCGGGACGTCACGGACGGCGGGAGCGGCGGCGGGGACGAGGGCGACGACGTCGAGGACGACGCCGAGAGGGTCGTCCATGCGCCCCTGCTCTCCCCCCGCACCGCGTGGGCGGGAGTGGTCCTCGGTTACCTCGCCGTCGCCGCGCCCGCGGCCCTCTATGCCGCGGGCGGTGTGCTGCGGCCGTCATGGGCGGGGACGGGGGTGTGCGTTCCACTGGTCGCCGTCGTGGCGGCGGGGGCGGGCGTGTGGTCGGCGTACGGCCGTCCCCGCCGGCCGCTGCGGCTGCTGCTGGGCGCGCTGCCGTCGGGAGTGGGGCCGCTGGTGCTCGGTTCGGACAGGCGCCCGGGCACCACCGCCCGGGCCGCGGCGGCCGGGGTGGCGGCGCTCCTCGGGGGCGGTGCGCTGCTGGTGGCGGTGTCGCTGGTGGGGCACGGTGCGACGACCCAGGCGGGGCTGCTCCGGCTGACCGAGGGGTGGTCGGGGCGGTTCGCCGTGGTGCTGCTGTGCGTGGCCCTCTTCCCGAACGCGGCGGTGTGGGGCGCCGCCTACGCCCTGGGCCCCGGCTTCGCCCTCGGAGCGGGCCATGCGGTCGGCCCGCTGTCCTCGGCACCCGCCCCGTTCCTGCCGCCGTTCCCGTTGCTGGCGGCGGTGCCGGACGCCGGGAAGGGGACACCGTTGCACTGGGCGGCCGGGGTGGTGCCGTTGGTCGCCGGGGTGGTCGTGGGCTGGACGGTGGCGAAGGGGGCGGCGTCCGGGGAGCGCGGCGGGACGCGACCGGGTGGTACGCGGGCCCCGTCATGGTCGGCCGGCCGCACCGCCCGTGCCGCCGCACTGGCGTCGGTCCTGTGCGCGGCCGTGCTCGCGGGACTGGCCGCACTGTCGGGCGGCCCGCTCGGTACCGCCGTGCTGTCCCGCTTCGGCCCGGAGTGGTGGCAGGTCGCCGCCGCGACGCTGGCCTGGCTGGGCCTGCTGTCGATCCCCACGGCGGTGGGAGCCCGGGCCTGGCTGCGCCGGACGCCCCGGTCGAAGGAGCCGAAGACCGGCGAACCATGGAAGAACGCGACCGACGGTGCCCGGGGACAGTGGCAGGGCGGCATGGGCGACGGCCGCGGCTGGTTCACGCCCACCGGAGTGGCGGGGATCGCAGGGGTGGCCGGCGGGCCGGAGGCCGCCGAGGGCGCTCGGGGAGCCGATGCATCGGGTGATGGCGGAAGCCTCGAGGACGGCGGACGCACCCGGCGTGGCACTTCGACGGCCGACGGTACGTCGGTGCCGCACACCCCGAGCCCCACCCCGGACGCGCTCCACGCCCCCTGCACGTCCTACGAGTACGACGTCCTGCCGGAGCGCGACGGGGACTTCGAGCCCTACGACTTCCTGCCGCCCGACCCGGCCCCGGGCCGGTACGACACTCCGCGACCGCCCGGCCGGTCCTCCCCGCCGGAGAACCGCTGAAGCGTCAGCCGTCCGTCTCCAGGAAGCCCCGGAGCTCCTCCGGCAGCAGCTTGGAGCAGGACTGCTTCGCCTCGTTGGTGAGGGCGTCGCTGGTGCACGTGTAGTAGTCGCGGTAGACCAGCTGCGCCGTGAAGGACGCGGCCACCAGGGCGATCGCCAGGGATGCCGTGACCAGGCCGCTCACCGCCGCCGTCGTCTGCGGACGGCCGCCGCCCTGCTGCCCGGGGGCGGGGGAGTCCGGGTCGGCCTTGCGGGGCCCCGCGCGCAGGGAGCTGATGGCCCAGTAGAGGGCGAGCGCACCGAGCAGCAGAGCCACGTACGGCCAGCCGAACAGGGCGAAGAAGAAGGCCCACATGCCCGACAGCAGGGCGTAGCGCGCCCGGCGCTGCGCGGGATCCGTCGGGTCCCAGCGCATGTTCGAGCCGCCACCGCCCTGGGGGCCGCCGCCCTGACCCTCGGACCCGCCACGGGGGCGTTCACCGAAACCGCCGGGGGAGCGCCCGGGCTGCTGGTCGCTCCACTGGCTGCCCCAGGGCGAGCGGTCCCGTCCGCCATCGTCCTGGGAGCCCGGGGAGTCCTCTCCCGACGGGCGTCGCGGCTGCCAGGGCCGGTCCGGCGTGCCCTCGGGCGGCGGGGCGAAGGGGTTGTCCTCCGTGGGCCCGCGGTCCCGCCCCTGCCCGCCGTCGCCGCCCGACGGTGCGTCGGGAGGTGAGCTGGGGCGCTCCCGCAGCAGCACGGCGCCGCGCTCCCCTCCCTGCGGCGACAGCTGGGGGAACGTGAGGAGTCGCAGGCTGCGGTCCGGCATCAGGTGAGCGTCTTCCCGTTGGTGAGGAGGAATGAGTGGACAGGACGGAACGGCGTCGGACCCGGGTCCGTCACCTCCTGAACGCACCACGTCCGGACGTCGTTCCCGAACCGGCTCCGTCCAGACGCTACCTTCCGGCTCCGCCCCCGTCCCGTGGGGGCCGTCCGGAGTGCCGGTATCGTTGCTGACGGTCGGCCGGTTCGTAGGCTTCCCCGTATCCGGGGACGCAAAGCATTCGTATGAATGCACAAGGCGTCTGCATGCGCAAGGCGTCGCGCGCCGGCCACCTGGACAGACGCTTCCCCGAGAAAGGCCCCCACCGTGGCCGCCAAGCCCGTGGCCCCGCGCGCCAAGCGCCTCGTCGTGCTGGTCTCCGGATCAGGCACCAACCTGCAGGCGCTGCTCGACGAGATCGCCGCCGCCGGCGCACAGGCGTACGGGGCCGAGGTCGTGGCCGTCGGCGCGGACCGCGAGGGCATCGAGGGGCTGGCGCGTGCCGAGCGTGCGGGGCTGCCCACCTTCGTGTGCAAGGTCAAGGACCACGCAAGCCGCGAGGAGTGGGACGCCGCCCTCGCCGAGGCCGTCGCCGCGCACGAGCCCGACCTCGTCGTCTCCGCCGGGTTCATGAAGATCGTCGGCAAGGAGTTCCTCGCGCGGTTCGGCGGGCGGTTCGTCAACACCCACCCCGCCCTGCTGCCCAGTTTCCCGGGAGCCCACGGCGTACGGGACGCGCTCGCGTACGGCGCCAGGGTCACCGGCTGCACCGTCCACTTCGTCGACGACGGCGTCGACACCGGGCCGATCATCGCGCAGGGCGTGGTGGAGATCCGGGACGAGGACGACGAAGGCGCTCTGCACGAGCGCATCAAGGAAGTCGAGCGAAGGCTGCTCGTCGAGGTCGTGGGGCGCCTCGCCCGCAACGGCTATCGCATTGAGGGACGAAAGGTAGTTATCCAGTGACCGCCGAGAGCAACAAGCGGCCCCTTCGCCGGGCGCTCGTCAGCGTCTACGACAAGACCGGGCTCGAGGACCTCGCGCGCGGCCTCCACGAGGCCGGGGTCGAGCTCGTCTCCACCGGTTCCACCGCCGCGAAGATCGCCGCTGCCGGCGTCCCCGTCACCAAGGTCGAGGAGCTCACCGGCTTCCCCGAGTGCCTGGACGGCCGCGTCAAGACCCTGCACCCGAGGGTCCACGCCGGCATCCTCGCCGACCTGCGCCTGGAGGACCACCAGCGGCAGCTCGCCGAGCTGGGGGTCGAGCCGTTCGACCTCGTCGTGGTCAACCTCTACCCGTTCCGCGAGACCGTCGCCTCCGGCGCCTCGCCCGACGAGTGCGTGGAGCAGATCGACATCGGCGGCCCCTCGATGGTCCGCGCCGCCGCCAAGAACCACCCCTCGGTCGCGGTCGTCACCAGCCCGGCCCGCTACGCCGACGTGCTCGAGGCCGTCCAGAGCGGCGGCTTCGACCTCACCACCCGCAAGCGGCTCGCCGCCGAGGCCTTCCAGCACACGGCCGCCTACGACGTGGCCGTCGCCTCCTGGTTCGCCTCCTCCTACGCGCCGGTCGACGAGTCGCAGTTCCCCGACTTCCTCGGCGCCACCTGGGAGCGCGAGCACACCCTGCGCTACGGCGAGAACCCGCACCAGCCCGCGGCCCTCTACGTCTCCGGCACGGGCGGCCTCGCCCAGGCCGAGCAGCTGCACGGCAAGGAGATGTCGTACAACAACTACACGGACACGGACGCCGCCCGCCGTGCCGCGTACGACCACACCGAGCCGGCCGTCGCGATCATCAAGCACGCCAACCCCTGCGGCATCGCCGTCGGCGCGGACGTCGCCGAGGCGCACCGCAAGGCGCACGCGTGCGACCCGCTGTCGGCGTTCGGCGGCGTGATCGCGGTCAACCGCCCGGTCAGCAAGGAGATGGCGGAGCAGGTCGCGGAGATCTTCACCGAGGTCATCGTCGCGCCCGGCTACGAGGACGGGGCCCTGGAGGCCCTCACCAAGAAGAAGAACATCCGCGTGCTGCGCTGCGCCGACGGTCCCGCCGCCCCGGTCGAGGTCAAGCCGATCGACGGCGGCGCGCTGCTGCAGGTCACCGACCGCCTCCAGGCCGACGGCGACGACCCGGCCAACTGGACGCTGGCGACGGGCGAGGCGCTGAGCGCCGACGAGCTGGCCGAGCTGGCGTTCGCCTGGAAGGCCTGCCGCGCGGTGAAGTCCAACGCGATCCTGCTCGCCAAGGACGGCGCCTCGGTGGGCGTCGGTATGGGGCAGGTCAACCGGGTGGACTCCGCGAAGCTGGCCGTCGAGCGGGCCGGCGCCGAGCGTGCCGCGGGCGCGTACGCCGCGTCGGACGCGTTCTTCCCCTTCCCGGACGGCCTGGAGATCCTCACCGCTGCCGGCGTGAAGGCCGTGGTCCAGCCCGGCGGTTCCGTCCGTGACGAACTGGTCGTCGAGGCCGCGCAGAAGGCCGGAGTCACGATGTACTTCACGGGGACGCGGCACTTCTTCCACTGAGACCCGCCGTGACCGGTGACGGAGCGGGCCGGCGCAACCCCGCCGGCCCGCTCCGGCCATGTCAGGCGTCGTCCTCGTACCGCCCGGTTCCAGCAAGTGCCCCGGTTCCTCCGGCGTGCGCCAACGCGGCTGCGACGGCCATCGACTCGTTGGTGACGGCACGTCAACTGCGGTGATGGTGGCGTCACTTCCGGCCCTCGGGTGCGTACTCCTTCAGGAAGTGGGCCACGCGGCCGGCGTAGACGTGTACGTCCGGGGGCACGCCGCCCGTCGCGTTCACCGTCCGGTACGACGTGCGGTAGGCGGCGGCGATCAGGACCCGCCGGTCACCGGGCAGACCCTCGTGCAGGCGCGGGGCGATCCAGCACAGGTAGCGGCCCATCGCCGGGATGGACTCGGCGGGCGGGAAGGGGGGCTGCGGGACCGTCTCGCCGGGGGTGCCGTCCTCGTTCATCCACCAGCGCAGGACCCGCGGCGTCCAACGGGCGATGCCGTACTCGTTGTTGTCGGGGTCCGAGAGGTCCGGGTCGAAGTCGCTCTCCACCTTCAGCATGGCGGCGATCAGGACCGGGGTGACCTCCTTCTGGTCGCAGTCGTGCGCCGTCTCGACGATCAGCAGCCGGTAGGCGGACGGGACGCCCCGGTCGGTGCGGAGTTCGGAGGCGCCGTACGCGGCCGCAGAGACGTGCGCGGTCGCGCCGGAGCCGCTGCCACCGCTCCCCCCGGCACCGGCCCAGACGCTGATGCCGTAGGCGAGGGCGGCCAGGGCCGTCAACACCCCGGCCAGGACGGCCGCGACGAACCTGCGGCGCGGGCGGCGGCCTGCGGGGCGCAGACGGGGCAGGCGGAAGGCGCGACCGTCCGGGCCGGCGGTCGACGTCACCCGGCGCAGCAGTGCCGCGCCGCCGATGCGCTGCTGGTGCGTCCGGGTCAGGCAGGCGCGCACGATCTCCCGCCAGGCGTCGGGCAGTTCGGGCGACAGCCGCAGTTCGTCGACACCGCGGGCGTATGCGACGGCCGCGTCCCGGCGGGCGGCCGGGGTGGCCCCGGGCAGCGGGAAGGATCCGGTGAGCACGAGGTGGGCGAGGACACCGAAGGCCCAGACGTCGGCGGACGGGCGGATACGACGGCCCCGTTCGCCGATCTCGGTCCACAACAGTTCCGGCGGGGTGTAGTCGGGGGTGGAGAAGGCCGGCGTGTAGGCGTGGGTGCCCTCCAGCTCGGCGGCCATGTTGAAGTCGGCGAGGCGGACCGAACCGTCAGCCATCAGCAGCACGTTGGCCGGCTTCAGGTCGCCGTGCACCCACCCCGCGTCGTGCAGCTGGGCGAGGCCCTCGGCGATCTGCGCCAGCAGTACGGGGCCGGCGACGGGCCGGGGCGTGGCGGCGAGCAGGGCCGACAGGGAGCCCTCGGCCTTCTCCAGGACGAGGACGGTGGCGCCGTCCAGGTCGGGGTGAGCCGGATCGTCGACCGTCAGCGTCTGGTACATCCGCACCAGCCGCGGATGCCGCAGCCGCCGGTACAGTTCGACCTCCCGCTCGATGAGCTCGCGCAGGTGGGTCAGCCGGCGGGGCGTGGCCGTCCCGGTGGGCAGGAACTTCAGCGCGGCCGTGGGCGGGAGCCGCGTGCCGGCGCCGGGGCCGCTGCCGTCACCGACGCGCCGGGCCGCGTACACGCTGCCGAAGGCGCCCGTCGCGATGGGCTCGCGCACCTCCCAGACGCCGACCCGGTAGCCCCTCGGCACGGGTACGGCGTACGCCTCGGTCACCGGATCGCCCCGGCCCGGCCGGGTCGGCCGAGGGTCTCGGGGGTACCGCGCGTGGATCCGCCGCGGGCGGGTCGTCCACCGGGCGTGAGGTGAAGGGGGGTGCGGTTTCGCTCGCCCTCCGTGGTCGGCGGAGGTACCACGATGATGCTGTACAAGGTGCTCTCCCCGTGCCTGAACAGCTACCACCGTCAGACTAGGGCGACGCACCAGGGCCGTGCCCCCCTCGTACGGGTGAGACACGGCCCTTGGAAGTGTTTGGCGTGAACCGGCCCTGCCGGCCGGCCCCGCTCAGTAGCGGGGGCGGTTGAACCAGGCCTTGCCGTTGGCGTTGCCGACGAACACCGCGACCAGGATGGCCAGGACGGTGTGCACCAGGCCGACGAGGAGGAACGGGTAGATGCCGAGGACCGCCGTGATGATGGCGAACACCAGGATGGTGACCCGGGCGCCGTTGCCGCCGTTCTTGAACTTCGTCGCCAGGACGGCCGCGAACACCAGCCAGGCCAGGCCGAACACCACGTAGCCCCAGATCACACCGGTCGAGTTGCCGACCAGGTCCTGGAAGGCGGTGTCGTCCTTGAGGGACTCGTCGTCCTTCGCGGCGTTGAGTGCCGCGGCGGCGAAGGCGAAGACGGCGATGCCGACGACCTGCAGACCGACGATGACCCACATCATCACGCGGGCCGCGCTCACCGAACCGGGCATCGTGGTCGGCGCGGCGGGGCCGCCGTAGGGGGAGACCGGAGGGGCCTGCGGGTAGCCGTAACCGGGAGCCTGCCCCTGGTCCTGCGGGTAACCGTAGCCCGGCTGCTGCGGCTGCTGCCCCTGGGGAGCGCCGTAGGGGTTGTTCGGGTCGCCGTAGCTCATGGGGGACTTTCCTCCGTTGGTCCGAGTGCGGGGACGACGCGTGACATCCGCACGGAGGAAAATCTTCAGTATTGCGACCGTCCCCCCGTTGAGCTGCCCGCGGCACTTGTCGGGTCATCGTTCTGCACCGATGACCGGCTTGTCCAGCCGCATTCCCGATGTGTTGTGCAAGTGCAACATCACCGATCATGGGCGGATAGGGGAGGGCGGACCCCGCGGTGCCCGTATTGCGGTCGGATTGGAACCGTGGCGGGGTCATCCGCGAGGATGGGGACATGACCGCCCAGATTCTCGATGGCAAGGCCACCGCAGCCGCGATCAAGTCCGATCTGACCGCCCGCGTGGCGGCGCTGAAGGAGAAGGGCATCACGCCCGGCCTCGGCACGATCCTGGTCGGGGACGACCCCGGCAGCCAGAAGTACGTCGCCGGCAAGCACCGCGACTGCGCGCAGGTGGGCATCGCCTCCATCCAGCGCGAACTGCCCGCCACGGCGACCCAGGAGGAGATCGAGGCGGCCGTCCGCGAGCTGAACGAGGACCCGGCCTGCACCGGGTACATCGTGCAACTGCCGCTGCCCAGGGGCATCGACGAGAACCGCATCCTCGAACTGATGGACCCGGACAAGGACGCGGACGGGCTGCACCCGATGAACCTGGGGCGTCTCGTCCTCAACGAGCCCGCCCCGCTGCCCTGCACCCCCAACGGCGTGCTGACGCTGCTGCGCCGCTACGGCGTGGAGATCAAGGGCGCCGAGGTCGTGGTCGTCGGACGCGGTGTGACCATCGGCCGGCCGATGCCGCTGCTGCTCACCCGCCGCAGCGAGAACGCCACCGTGACGCAGTGCCACACCGGCACGCGGGACCTGTCGGCGCACCTCAAGCGCGCGGACATCATCGTCGCCGCGGCCGGCTCCGCCCACCTGATCCGTGCCGAGGACGTGAAGCCCGGCGCGGCCGTCCTCGACGTCGGCGTCTCCCGCAGCGCCGAGGGCAAGATCGTGGGCGACGTCCACCCCGACGTCGCCGAGGTCGCCGGCTGGATCTCCCCGAACCCCGGCGGAGTCGGCCCGATGACCCGCGCCCAGCTGCTCGTCAACGTGGTCGAGGCGGCGGAGCGCAGTGCCGGCTGAGCACCGGGCCCCGAGCGGGCACAAGCTCCAGGGCGGGCACGAGCCGACAAGCGGGCACGAGGCCCCGGGCGGGCGCACGGCACCGGACCGCCAGGAGACCCCCGGCGGGCGCACGGCCCCCGACCGCCAGGAGACCCCTGACGGGCGCACCGCCCCGGACCGTCAAGAAGCTCCTGGCGGGCACGAGTCGGTCTCGGTGGAGGATCTCACCGTCCGGGACCCCGTCAGCGCGCCCGACGCCGAAGGGCGGCCGCGGCGGGTCACCCGGCGCTTCCCGCTGTTCACCAGGGACACCGCACGGCCCGAGGGTGGTGGCCGGGCGGCGCCCGGGGACGCTCCCGCGCCGGCGCGGCAGTGGCCCGTGCTCGCCGTGCTGGGGCTGGCCGGTGTCGGACTGCTGGTGACCGCGTTCGGCCAGTTCCGGCTCGGGACACTGCTGATCGGCGTCGCCCTGCTGGGCGGTGGCGCGCTGCGCTGGCTGCTGCCGGACGTCGGCATGCTCGCCGTCCGCTCCCGCTTCACGGACATCGTCACCTACGGCCTGCTCGGCCTGGTGATCGTCATGCTGGCGCTGATGGCACAGCCGAAGCCGTGGCTGCAGATCCCGTTCCTGAAGGACACCCTGCACTTCACGGTCACCAACGAATGACGAGGACGGCGGTCCGTCCTCTCCCCCGAGGAAGGACGGACCGCCGCCACGCCCCACCTTCCTGCACCGCGAACGGCCTGTTCAACGGCTGTCAGTGCGCTGTGGCACGGAAGTGACAGTTCCGGTACGTCTGGCTTCCAATACCACACAAAGTGGTGCGACAGCTGGGTTGGCATGGACAATCGGGACGGTCCAGGGTGTATCGCGCGCGGTCACCATGCTCCTGTGCGCCCCTCGTCAGGGAACTGAGATCCTGACTGGGCGCATCCCTGTGGGTATCCAGAACGGGGACTCGGCCGAGGCCACCACGCGCGGGGCGGGCAGCGCGAGAAATATCAGCACGTTTCGGGGGGAAGAGGGGGAGCAATGCCTCGTTGGAAGGCCTTGCCGGATGAGCTCGATCCACAGATCAGGGAGTTCACCAGCCAGCTGCGCAGGCTCGTGGACCGCGGTGGACTGAGCATCGCGTCGGTCGCGGACCGCACGGGCTACAGCAAGACGTCGTGGGAGCGATACCTGAACGGCCGGCTGCTCGCCCCGAAGGGCGCGATCGTGGCCCTGGCGGAGGTCACCGGCACCAACCCGGTGCACCTCACCACGATGTGGGAGCTCGCCGAGCGCGCCTGGAGCCGCTCGGAGATGCGGCACGACATGACGATGGAGGCCATCCGGATCTCCCAGGCGCGCGCGGCGCTCGGGGAGTTCGGCGGGCAGGACTTCAGCGACCCTTCGGCCGGTGGCAAGGCGGCCTCGGCCGGTGGCAAGGCGGCCTCGGCGGGTGACGGCAGAGAGGCCTCCGCGGGCAGCGGCAGGCCGGCCCGCAGGAGCGGCGGCACCACGGTCACGCCGGGCATCGCGGGACCGGCCGGTGTGGCGCCGACCGTGCCGCCCCAGCCGACCGCGCCGGAGGTCCAGGACTCCACCGGCTCGGATCTGCGGGAGAGCAGCCGGAGTGCGCAGCCCGAGGTCAACTCGTGGGGACTGGCCGGGTACCAGGGCCCGTCGCCGACGGGCGGGCGCTCCGCCGGTTCCGGTGCGGGCCGGGGGGGCCGGCCCGGCGCGGGTCCCGGAACCTCCGCCGGGTCGCCCGGCGGCCCCGGCCGGACATCCGCTGCCGGGGCGGGCTCGTACGGGGAACCGCAGGACGCCGTCCCGTCCCGGGCCGGCGGGGCCGGTGGCGCAGGGGGGAATCGCCGCACGGCTTCCGCCTCCGCCGCCGCGCGCAAGAAGCGGACGGTGACCTTCGTCGCGGGTGTGGTGGGCGTGCTCGTGGTGATCGCCGGCGCGTTCTACCTCACCGGCGGCGGTGGCGGCGACGAGGCCGAGGGCGGCGCCCCGTCGCCCTCGCCGACCGTCAGCAGGAACCAGAAGCTGCCGCCCGGCGTGAAGTGCGGCGGCGCCGACTGTACGGGCAAGGACGCGGAGGCCATGGGGTGCAGCGGTGACCTGGTGACCACCGCGCAGACGGCGACCGTCGGCACGACCACGGTCGAGGTCCGCTACAGCAAGACCTGCGAGGCGGCCTGGGGACGTATCACGCAGGCCGCCCAGGGCGACGAGGTCCAGATCAGCTCGGGCAAGGCGAAGCAGACCGGCAGCATCACCGCGACCGGCGACAGCATCGCCTACACCCCGATGGTGGCCGTGAAGAGCGCCGCCGACGCCAAGGCCTGCGCGACGCTGGCGGCCGGACAGAAGGGCTGCACCGACTGAGGGGGCGACGGGGCCGTGCCGGCCGACCGGGGCCGGGCGGAGAAATTCCGACAGGGGGGAATGGCCGCCGGAATCCGGGGCACGTGAACCGTACCCCCACGGGAGTCCGGCATGGTCGGTATCCCCCCAGGCGGCCGCCTTCGTCCTCCTCTCCCGGACGGGCGGCCGCCTCTTGCATGGGGCGGGCACGTGCGTACGGGCCGGGACCATGTTGTGGGCTGGGCCACACCGACCCGGACGTCCGGGATCCCGGATGCGCGATAGCCTGACGGCTGGATGGATCTCTTGGCGTCAAGAGATCGATCAAACGTCCGGGGCAGGGACCCCGCCCCACCGCCAGCTGTCATACGGAGAACGCCATGACCCGCACTCCCGTGAACGTCACCGTCACCGGCGCGGCCGGCCAGATCGGTTACGCCCTGCTCTTCCGCATCGCCTCCGGTCAGCTGCTCGGCGCGGACGTGCCGGTGAAGCTGCGCCTGCTGGAGATCACGCCGGCGCTGAAGGCGGCCGAGGGCACGGCCATGGAGCTGGACGACTGCGCGTTCCCGCTCCTGCAGGGCATCGACATCACCGACGACCCGAACGTCGCCTTCGACGGCGCCAACGTCGGTCTGCTCGTCGGCGCCCGCCCGCGCACCAAGGGCATGGAGCGCGGCGACCTGCTCGAGGCCAACGGCGGCATCTTCAAGCCGCAGGGCAAGGCCATCAACGACCACGCCGCGGACGACATCAAGGTCCTGGTCGTCGGCAACCCGGCCAACACCAACGCCCTCATCGCCCAGGCCGCCGCGCCGGACGTACCGGCCGAGCGGTTCACCGCGATGACCCGCCTGGACCACAACCGCGCGCTGACCCAGCTCGCGAAGAAGACGGGCTCCACGGTCGCCGACATCAAGCGCCTGACCATCTGGGGCAACCACTCCGCCACCCAGTACCCCGACATCTTCCACGCCACGGTCGCCGGCAAGAACGCCGCCGAGGTCGTGAACGACGAGAAGTGGCTGGCCGAGGACTTCATCCCGACCGTCGCCAAGCGCGGTGCGGCGATCATCGAGGCCCGTGGCGCTTCCTCCGCCGCGTCGGCCGCCAACGCCGCCATCGACCACGTCCACACCTGGGTCAACGGCACCGCCGAGGGCGACTGGACCTCCATGGGCATCCCGTCGGACGGCTCCTACGGCGTCCCGGAGGGCCTGATCTCCTCCTTCCCCGTCACCACCAAGGGCGGCACCTACGAGATCGTCCAGGGCCTGGACATCAACGAGTTCTCCCGCGCCCGCATCGACGCCTCCGTCAAGGAGCTCGAGGAGGAGCGCGAGGCGGTCCGCGGCCTCGGCCTCATCTGACCGGAGCCTCTCCGCGTTTCCGCGCAGGCCCCGCACCGGCTCTCCGGTGCGGGGCCTGCGGGCTTTCGGGGGCTTTCGGCCCTGGCGATCTGTCACCGGCCAGCCGGATTTCCGTCCCTTTTGTTCCTGTTTGTCCACATCTCCCGTGACACAGCGCACTTTCGGCCATCGGTGCGCATGCATTGGTGGGAGTAGGGCAGGCGAACTCGGTCTCTTAGTGACACGAATGTGACACAGGGGCGCTGATCAGGAACGGAAGGCGAAGAGCGATCATGGCGGAAAGTACCGAACTTCAGGCGCGTGAAACCATCCATGCGGGAGGAGAGTGGCGGGCGGCCACCTCCGGGGCCACCCGCGAGATCCTCGACCCCGCGGACGCCCTGCCCTTCGCCGTGGTCGCGGAGGGCGACGAGAAGGACACCGACCTGGCGATCGCCGCCGCCCGGCGCGCCTTCGACGAGGGTCCCTGGCCGCACACCCCCGTCACCGAGCGGGCCGCGCTGCTGCGCCGGGTCGCCGACCTCCTGGTCCGGGACCGCGAGAAGCTCGGCCGGCTGGAGGCCCAGGACGCGGGCAAGACCGTCGAGGAGGGCCGCGTCGACATCGACTGTGTCGCCGACGCCTTCCGCTACTTCGCCGACCTGGTCGCGGGCGAGGCCCCCGGCCGTGTCGTGGACGCCGGCTCGACCGACATCCACAGCGTCGTCGTGCACGAGCCGATAGGCGTCTGCGCGATGATCACGCCCTGGAACTACCCGCTGCTCCAAGCCAGCTGGAAGGTCGCCCCCGCCCTCGCCGCCGGCAACACCTTCGTCATCAAGCCGAGCGAGATCACGCCCATGACGACGATCGCGCTCATCGAGCTGCTCGTCGAGGCCGGTCTCCCCGAGGGCGTCGCCAACATCGTCACCGGCCCCGGCCACTCGGTCGGCGCGCGCCTGTCCGAGCACCCCGACGTCGACCTGGTCTCCTTCACCGGCGGCCTGATCAGCGGCACCAAGGTCGCCCAGGCCGCCGCCCCGACCGTCAAGAAGGTCGCCCTCGAACTCGGCGGCAAGAACCCCAACGTCGTCTTCGCCGACGCCTGCGCCACCGAGGAGGGCTTCGACACCGCCGTCGACCAGGCCCTCAACGCCGCCTTCATCCACAGCGGCCAGGTCTGCTCGGCCGGTGCCCGCCTCATCATCGAGGAGTCCGTCCGGGACCGCTTCGTCACCGAACTCGCCCGGCGCGCCGAGAAGATCCGTCTCGGCCGCGGCACCGAGGACGGCGTCGAATGCGGCCCGCTCGTCTCGGAGCAGCAGCGCGCCAAGGTCGAGATGTACGTCGAGTCCGCCCTCAAGGAGGGCGCGGTGCTGCGCTCCGGCGGCAAGCGCCCCGAGCCGTCCCCGCAGCGTCCGGAGAACGGCTACTTCTACGAGCCGACCGTCCTCGACCACTGCCACCGCGAGATGCGCGTCGTGCGGGAGGAGGTCTTCGGGCCGGTCGTCACCGTCGAGACCTTCCGGACCGAGGACGAGGCCGTCGCCCTCGCCAACGACACCGAGTACGGACTGGCGGGCGGCGTCTGGACGGCCGACGCGGGCCGCGCCCGCCGCGTGGCCGGGCGGCTGCGCCACGGCACCATCTGGATCAACGACTTCCACCCCTACCTGCCGCAGGCGGAGTGGGGTGGCTTCGGCAAGAGCGGAGTGGGCCGCGAACTGGGCCCCGCCGGACTCGCCGAGTACCGGGAGACCAAGCACGTCTACCAGAACCTCGCTCCCAAGCCGGTGCGCTGGTTCGCGGGCTGACCCCTCTTCCCCGCCGGGCCGCCGACCCCTCATCCCGGGCTGACCCCCACACCCCGGGCTGAACGTCCCCGTCCCCCGAGCCCGTTCACTTCATCCCCACTGGAGCAAGTACGCCATGTCCCACACCAGTCATGAGTACGACTATGTCGTGATAGGCGGCGGAACTGCTGGTTCCGTGATCGCCTCCCGCCTGACCGAGAATCCGGACGTCACCGTCGCCGTCATCGAAGGCGGCCCCAGCGACGTCGGACGCGATGACGTGCTGACCCTGCGCCGCTGGATGGGCCTGCTCGGCGGCGAGCTCGACTACGACTACCCGACCACCGAACAGCCACGCGGAAACTCGCATATCCGGCACAGCCGGGCCCGCGTCCTGGGCGGCTGCTCCTCGCACAACACCCTGATCGCCTTCAAGCCGCTGCCCGCCGACTGGGACGAGTGGGAGGCCGCCGGCGCCAAGGGCTGGGGCGCGGTGCAGATGGAGGCGTACTTCGCCCGGCTGCTCAACAACATCGTCGCGGTCGACGAGAAGGACCGCAACGCCATCGCCCGTGACTTCGTCGACGCGGCCCAGGAGGCGCTCGGCGTGCCGCGTGTGGAGGGCTTCAACAAGAAGCCGTTCACCGAGGGCGTCGGCTTCTTCGACCTGGCCTACCACCCCGAGAACAACAAGCGGTCCTCCGCGTCGGTGGCCTACCTCCACCCGGTGATGGACGAGCGGCCCAACCTGACGATCCTGCTGGAGACCTGGGCGTACAAGCTGGAGCTCGACGGCAACCGCGCCGAGGGCGTGCACGTGCGGACCAAGGACGGCGAGGAGATCCTCGTCAAGGCCCGCAACGAGGTGCTGCTGTGCGCCGGTGCCGTGGACTCGCCCCGGCTGCTGATGCACTCCGGCATCGGCCCCAAGGCCGACCTGGAGAAGCTCGGCATCCCCGTCACGCACGACCTGCCGGGCGTCGGCGAGAACCTGCTCGACCACCCCGAGTCGGTCATCGTCTGGGAGACCAACGGCCCCATCCCGGAGAACTCCGCGATGGACTCCGACGCCGGCCTGTTCGTGCGCCGCGACCCCGAACTGGCGCACCCCGACCTGATGTTCCACTTCTACCAGATCCCCTTCACGGACAACCCGGAGCGACTGGGCTACCGGCGGCCGGAGTTCGGCGTCTCCATGACCCCGAACATCCCCAAGCCGAAGAGCCGCGGCCGGCTGTACCTGACCAGTGCCGACCCCGAGGTCAAGCCCGCGCTCGACTTCCGCTACTTCACCGACGAGGACGACTACGACGGCAGGACCCTCGTCGACGGGATCAAGATCGCCCGCGAGATCGCCAAGACCGAGCCCCTGGCCGGCTGGCTCAAGCGCGAGGTCGCCCCCGGCCCGGACGTCACCGGTGACGAGGAGCTCGGCGAGTACGCCCGCAAGGTCGCGCACACCGTCTACCACCCCGCCGGCACCTGCAAGATGGGCGCCGCCGACGACGGGTCGGCCGTCGTCGACCCGGAGCTGCGCATCCGCGGCCTGGAGGGCATCCGCATCGCCGACGCCTCCGTGTTCCCCACGATGACCACCGTCAACCCGATGATCGGAGTCCTCATGGTCGGTGAGAAGGCCGCCGAGCTGATCGGTGGTGGTTCCAAGTGACCGCCACCCTCGAACCCCCCACGGAGCAGACCATGGACACCGCCCCCGTCTTCTCCGTGGAGAACCTGTGGAAGGTGTTCGGCCCCAAGGCCGAGCGCGTTCCCGGCGACCCCGAGCTCACCGCACTCGACCCCGCCGAACTGCGCTCCCGCACCGGCTGCACGGCCGCCGTCCGGGACGTCAGCTTCGACGTGCGCAAGGGCGAGGTCTTCGTCGTCATGGGCCTGTCCGGCTCCGGCAAGTCCACGCTGGTGCGCTGTCTGACCCGGCTGATCGAGCCGACCGCGGGCACCATCGCCATCGACGGCGAGGACGTCCGCGCCATGGACCGCTCCCGGCTGCGGGAACTGCGCCGCCACCGTGCCGCGATGGTCTTCCAGCACTTCGGCCTGCTGCCCCACCGCTCCGTCCTCGACAACGTCGCCTACGGCCTGGAGATCCAGGGCATGGGCAAGGCCGAGCGGCGCGAGCGGGCCGCCGAGGTCGTCGCCAAGGTCGGCCTGGAGGGCATGGAGCACCGCCGCCCCGGCCAGCTCTCCGGCGGCCAGCAGCAGCGCGTCGGCCTGGCCCGCGCGCTCGCCGCCGACCCCGAAGTGCTGCTCTTCGACGAGCCGTTCAGCGCGCTCGACCCGCTGATCCGGCGCGACATGCAGGAGGAGGTCGTCCGGCTGCACCACGAGGAGGGCCGCACGATGGTCTTCATCACGCACGACCTCCAGGAGGCCCTCAAGCTGGGCGACCGCATCGCCCTCATGCGCGACGGCCGGATCGTCCAGCTCGGTACGCCCGAGGAGATCGTGGGCGCGCCCGCCGACGACTACGTCCGCGAGTTCGTCCGGGACGTCCCGCGCGAGCAGGTCCTCACCGTCCGCACCGCCATGCGCCGCCCCTCGGCGGACCAGGACGGCAGCGGACCGGCCGTGCGCCCCGACGCGACGGTGTCCGAGGCGATCGAGGCGGTCGCCCGCGCCGGCGCTCCGGCCCGGGTCGTGGACAAGGGCCGCTGCGTGGGCGTGGTCGACTCCGACACGCTCCTCGGTGTCGTCGCCGGGACGGAGCAGCCCGCTCCGCCCGGGACGCAGCAGCCCAAGGAGGCGGTGTGATGGCGACCATCACCGCGTCCCCGCCGCGCGTCGGCCTGCCCGCCTTCCTCAAGCACCGGGCCGTCCACAAGCTGCTGCTGCTCGCCGTCGCCGCCGCGATCCTCGTGCCCATGGCCAACGCCCGCTGGGCGAGCGGCAGCTGGCCGAGCGCCCTGACCGTCGACTTCTCCCAGCCGCTCGCCAAGGCCAGCGACTGGATCATCGACAACCGCGACAGCCACCCGCTGTTCCTCTACTTCTTCGGCCACGTCAGCAACGTCGTCGTC
The DNA here is from genome assembly GCF_040647715.1 of Streptomyces tibetensis. Taxonomy (GTDB): domain Bacteria; phylum Actinomycetota; class Actinomycetes; order Streptomycetales; family Streptomycetaceae; genus Streptomyces; species Streptomyces tibetensis_A. The sequence continues at coordinate 436,800 of NZ_JBEZCR010000002.1, forward strand.
ATCGCCGTACGGGCCGTCTACCTCACCCTCCTGGCCGTCGGCTGGGCCGGCGTCACCGCCCTGGGCGCGCTGGTCGCCTGGCGCGTGGCGGGCGTGAAGCTGGCGCTGGGCACGGCCGCCGCGTTCCTCGCCTGCGGGCTGCTCGGCATGTGGGTGCCGACCATGCAGACCCTCGCCCTGATGGTCGTCGCGGTCCTCGCGTCGGTCGCCGTCGGCGCCGTGCTCGGGCTCGCCGCAGGGCTGTCCGACCGGATGGACCGCGTGCTGCGCCCGGTCCTGGACACCATGCAGGTGCTGCCCGCCTTCGCCTACCTGCTGCCGGTCGTGCTGGTCTTCGGCATCGGCGTCCCGGCGGCCGTCCTGGCCACCGTCATCTACGCCGCCCCGCCCATGGCCCGGCTGACCTCGCTCGGTCTGCGCGGCGCCGACAATGGGGTGCTGGAGGCCGTCGAGTCGCTCGGCTCCACCGCGCGCCAGCGCCTGCTGACCGCCCGTATCCCGCTGGCCCGCAAGGAACTTCTCCTCGGTCTCAACCAGACGATCATGATGGCGCTGTCCATGGCCGTCATCGCGGCCGTCATCGGCGCGGGCGGTCTCGGTGACCGCGTCTACCAGGCCCTGGCCTCGGTCGACGTCGGCGCCGCGCTCGCCGCCGGCATCCCGATCGTGCTGCTGGCCGTCGTCCTGGACCGCGTCACGGGCGCTGCGGGGGAGAAGCTCGGCGCCGAACCCGAGCCCCACAGCGGCCGCGGCTGGCTCATCGCCCTCGCCGGGGTCGTCGTCGTGGCGGTCGCCGGGCGCCTCGTGGGACGCCTCGACTGGCCCGACGCCTGGGTCGTCAACATCGCCGAGCCCGTCAACCGCGCCGTCGACTGGATGACCGCGCACCTGTACTCGGGCGTGCCGGTCGTCGGCGGCACCGCCGACTGGGCGGGCCACTTCACCACCTGGGTCCTCGACCCGATGCGCGACGGCCTGCAGGCGCTGCCCTGGTGGGCGGTCCTGCTGATCGTCGCCGCCCTGGCCTGGGTCATCGGCACCTGGCGGACCGCGCTCACCGCCGTCCTCGCCATGGCCGCGATCGGTGTCCTCGGCGTCTGGAAGCCGTCCTTGGACACCCTCTCCCAGGTCCTGGCGGCCGTCGCCGTCACCCTGGTCGTCGGCTTCGCCGTCGGTATCACCGCCGCCCGCAGCGACCGCATGGAGCGGGCGCTGCGCCCGGTCCTCGACGTGTTCCAGACGATGCCGCAGTTCGTGTACCTGATCCCGGTCGTCGCCCTGTTCGGCGTCGGCCGCGCCCCGGCCGTCGCCGCCGCGATCGTCTACGCTCTGCCGGCCGTCGTCCGCATCACCACCCAGGGCCTGCGCCAGGTCGACCCGGCCGCGCTGGAGGCGGCCGGCTCGCTGGGCGCGACCAGCTGGCAGCAGCTGCGCCAGGTCCAGCTCCCGCTGGCCCGCCCGGCGCTGCTGCTCGCCGTCAACCAGGGCCTCGTCCTGGTCCTCGCCGTCGTCGTCATCGGCGGCCTGGTCGGCGGTGGCGCCCTCGGCTACGACGTCGTCTTCGGCCTCGCCCAGGGCGACCTGGCGACCGGTCTCGTGGCCGGTGCCGCGATCGTCTGCCTCGGCCTGATGCTCGACCGGGTGACCCAGCCCACCGAACGCCGTGCGAAGAAGGGAGCGTGAGATGCGAGTCCACAAGGTCCGCAAGACTGCCGTGATCGCCGCGGCGAGCTCCCTGGCACTGCTCACCGGCTGCGGCGCGGCCGACATGACCAAGCAGGCCTCGCCCTTCGCCAACGCGCAGGGCTCCAAGACCGTGACCCTGTCCGTGCAGTCCTGGGTGGGCGCCCAGTCCAACGTGGCCGTCGCCCAGTACCTCCTGGAGCACGAGCTGGGCTACCGCGTCGACACCGTCCAGGTCGACGAGGTCCCCGCCTGGGACGCCCTCAGCCAGGGCCGCGTCGACGCGCTCCTGGAGGACTGGGGCCACCCCGAGCAGGAACAGCGCTACGTCAAGGACAAGAAGACCATCGCGCCCGGCGGCGAACTCGGCGTCACCGGCCACATCGGCTGGTTCGTCCCGACGTACCTGGCCAAGCAGCACCCCGACATCACGAACTGGAAGAACCTCAACAAGTACGCCGACCTCTTCCGCACCCCGGAGAGCGGCAACAAGGGCCAGCTGATGGACGGTTCGCCGTCCTACGTCACCAACGACAAGGCGCTGGTGAAGAACCTGAAGCTGGACTACCAGGTGGTGTTCGCCGGCTCCGAGGCGGCGCAGATCACGCAGATGAAGCAGTTCGCCAAGGAGAAGAAGCCCTTCCTCACCTACTGGTACTCCCCGCAGTGGCTCTTCAAGAAGGTCCCGATGACCGAGGTGAAGCTGCCGCCGTACAAGAAGGGCTGCGACGCCGACCCGGAGAAGGTGGCGTGCTCCTATCCGCACACCCCGCTGCAGAAGTACCTCAACGCGGACTTCGCGAAGAGCGGCGGCAAGGCGGCGGCCTTCCTGAAGAAGTTCAAGTGGACGACCGAGGACCAGAACGAGGTCTCCCTGATGATCGCCGACAAGAAGATGACGCCGGAGGACGCGGCGAAGAAGTGGGTGGACAGCCACAAGTCCACGTGGAAGAAGTGGCTGCCCTGACGCTCACCCCGCCAGCCGGTCGGCGATCTCCCGTAGGGCCAGGGCGGCCCGCCGCTGGAGGCCCGGCCCGAAGGTGATCCGGGTGGCCCCTCGCGCGCCGAGTTCGGCGGGTGAGGGGCCACCGTCGGCCGGAGCCCATGCGTTGACCGGCCCCTGGATGCCGGCCCGCAGCAGCGGCAGCACCTCCGGCGGGGCACCGATCGGGTACACACAGTCGGCCCCGGCGGCGACATACAGTGCCGCCCGCTCGATCGCCGCACCGGGATCGTCCACCCCGCGGATGAAGGTGTCGACGCGGGCGTTGACGAACAGCCGGTCACCGGCCGCCTCCCGCACCTCGGCCAGCCAGTCGGCGTGCGCGCGGGGGTCCTTGAGCACCCCGTCCGCGGAGTCCTCCAGATTGCACCCGACCGCCCCCACCTCCAGCAGCCGCTCCACGAGGTCCTTCGGGGCCAGCCCGTAACCGCCCTCCACATCCGCCGACACCGGCACGTCGACGGACCGGACGATCCGGGCGACCGCCGCGAACATCTCGTCGGCCGGGACCCGGCCGTCCTCGTACCCGAGGGAGGCGGCGACCCCCGCACTGGGCGTGGCGAGCGCGGGGAACCCCGCCTCGGCGAACACCCGCGCACTGGCCGCGTCCCACGGCCCGGGCAGCACGAGCGGATCGCCGGGGGCCCGGTGGTGGTGCAGGGCGCGGAACACCCCGGCCCTGTCCGTCGTGCGCCCTGCCCCGGCCGTCACTTGTGCTGCCCCGGCTCGTAGTGCCCCGGCGCCATACGGCACGTCACGCCGAACCGGTTCCACGCGTTGATCACCGTGATCGCGGCGATGACCTGCGCCAGCTCGGCCTCCTCGAAGTGCCTCGCGGCGTTGTCGTAGACCTCGTCCGGCACGAAACCGTGCGTCAGGACCGTCACCGCCTCCGTCAGCTCCAGCGCCGCGAGCTCCTTCGCGGTGTAGAAGTGCCGTGACTCCTCCCACGCCGCGAGCTGGATGATCCGCTCGACGCTCTCCCCGGCGGCCAGGGCGTCCTTGCTGTGCATGTCGAGGCAGAACGCGCAGCCGTTGATCTGCGAGGCGCGGATCTTCACCAGCTCCAGCAACTTGGGGTCCAGACCCCGCCGGGCCGCGACGTCGAGCCGGACCATCGCCTTGTAGACCTCGGGCACGTGCGTGGCCCACTCCAGGCGGGCGGGCCGTTCGGCGGCGTACTCCGTGCTTTCGGGGGCCGTCGTCTCGTCGGTGTGCGTCGTCATGCCCTCGACCCTAGGGGAGAAGCAGCCCAGGAGTATGGTCCATTTCCATGGCGGAATCCTGGGCCACTCTGGGGCTCGACCTGCATGTGGAGCCGACCGGGCCGGGCCTGCGCCGGGGGCTGACCGACGCCCTGCGCGAGGCCGTGCGCTCCGGGCGGCTGGCCCCCGGCACCCGGCTGCCGTCCTCCCGCGCCCTCGCGGCCGACCTGGGAATCGCCCGCAACACCGTCGCCGACGCCTACGCCGACCTGGTCGCCGAGGGCTGGCTCACCGCCCGGCAGGGCTCGGGCACCCGGGTCGCCGAGCGGAGGGTCGTCCCACCCACCGGCACCGCACCCCATCCGCGTACTCCGGCCCGCCCGGCCTACGATCTGCGCCCCGGCAGCCCGGATCTCACCTCCTTCCCGCGCGCGCAGTGGCTCAAGGCGGCCCGCCGCGCACTGACCGCCGCCCCTCACCACGCCCTCGACTACGGCGACCCGCGGGGCCGTCCCGAGCTGCGGGCCGCGCTCGCCGGGTACCTCTCGCGAGCCAGGGGCGTGCGCGCCGACCCCGAACGGATCGTGGTGTGCGCCGGGTTCGCGCACGGGCTGAAGCTGCTCGGCACGGTCCTGCGGGCGCGCGGAGCACGGACCGTCGCGGTCGAGTCGTACGGCCTCGACGTGCACACCAGGATCCTGACCGGCTCCGGCCTGGACACCGTCGCGCTGCCGTTCGACCGGCTCGGCACTGACCCGGCCGGGCTGCCCGGAGCCGACGCGGTCCTCCTCACCCCCGCCCACCAGTTCCCCGTGGGCGTGCCTCTGCACCACGACCGCCGTACTGCCGTCGTGGACTGGGCGCGGCGCACCGGCGGGCTCGTGCTGGAGGACGACTACGACGGCGAGTTCCGCTACGACCGGCAGCCCGTCGGCGCGCTCCAGGGCCTGGACCCCGACCGGGTGGTCCACCTGGGCACGGCGAGCAAGTCCCTCGCGCCCGGGCTGCGGCTGGCCTGGATGGTGCTGCCGCCGGGCCTCGCGGAGGAGGTCGCGGTGGCCAAGGGCGGCGTCGACACGTGCGGGGTGCTGGACCAGCTGACCCTGGCCGAGTTCGTCACCTCCGGTGCCTACGACCGGCACGTCCGCGCGGCCCGCCTGCGCTACCGGCGCCGCCGGGACGCCCTGGTGGCCGCCGTCACGGCCCGGGCCCCGACAGCCCGCGTCAGCGGCATCGCGGCCGGTCTGCACGTCCTGCTGCGGCTGCCGCCGGGCACCGAACAGACGGTGGTCCAAGCGGCGCGCTGGCGGGGTCTCGCACTCCACGGACTCGCCCGCTACGCCCATCCCGGCGCGCGGGCCGAGCCCGTCGACGCCCTGGTCGTCGGATACGGCAGACCGCCGGATCACGCCTGGTCGGGGGCGCTGGACGCGCTGTGCGCGGTACTGCCCGGATAGTCGCACGCGTTCCCCGCCGCTCACCGGCTCGCCGCCCTCGGGCACCGACCCCACCGGCCACCGGCCCGACGGCCCCACCGGCCACCGTGCCCGAGGGCCACCGGCCCCACCGGCCGCCGCCGGTAGCGCGGCGGCACGATGCGAAGCTCGCCGCGCACTCGGCGGAACTCGCCGAGCGGCGCGGTGCCCGGGCGCTTCACTCCCGGCCGGGCTCAGCGTGGGCCTGCGGACCGGTCAGCGCCGGGCCTCCCCGGCCGCACCGGCCTTCTGACCCGGCGGGGGCTGCCGGTGCGTCCGGTCGGCGGTGTGCCGGTGCAGGGCCCGCATCGGGGCCGCCGTCTTCAGCAGCATCTCCTCGTACTCGGCCTCGGGATCGGAGCCGAGCACGATCGTGCCGCCCGCCCCCAGATGCACCTGCCCCGCGACGAAGACGGCGGTGCGGACCACGATGCCGAGGTCCGCTCCGCCCCCGCACCCGAAGTAGCCGAGGGCTCCGGAATAGACGCCGCGGGCCTCGGTCTCCAGCGAGTCGATGATCTCCAGCGTGCGCGGCTTCGGCGCGCCGGTCATCGAGCCGCCCGGGAAACAGGCCCGCACGCAGTCCACCGCGTCCGTACCGGGCCGCAGCCTGCCCTGCACGGTCGACACCAGCTGGTGCACGGTGGCGTACGTCTCCGTGGCCATCAGCCGGGAGACCCGTACGGTCCCGGTCCGGCAGACCTGCCCCAGGTCGTTGCGCAGCAGGTCGACGATCATCAGGTGCTCGGCCCGGGTCCTGGCGTCCGACGCGAGCGCGTCCCGCAGCCGGGCGTCCTCCTCCGGTCCCTCGCCCCGGGGCACGGTGCCCATGACGGGCCGGGCTTCGGCGGTACCGTCCCGGCCGATCCGCAGGAACCGCTCGGGCGAGGAACCGGCCACCTCCAGCTCCCCGAACCTCAGGAACGCCGCGTACGGGGCCGGGTTGTCGCGGCGCAGCGTCCGGTAGAACTCCAGCGCGTCGGGCGGCGCGGGCAGCCGGGCGGCGTTCGTCAGGCAGACCCCGTAGCTGGTGCCCGCCCGCAACGCCTGCTTGCATGCTTCGATGTCCGCGAGGTACGTCGCCCGGTCGCGCACCAGCCACGGCTCGGCGGTGCCGGGGCCGGCCGGGGCCGGCGGCCCGGGCAGCGGCGGCCGCTGCGTCGCCACGCAGGAGAGGCCGGCCAGCACGCCGTCCAGCCAGTCGGCGGCCTCGCCCGCGGCCTGCGGGGTGTCCTCCGCCAGGCACACGGCGTACGTGAAGCCCTCCTCGTGGTCCACCGCGATGACCCGGTCGGCGAACAGCCAGGCGGCGTCCGGGGTGGGGGAGCGGTGCCGGTTGGCCGACCCGCAGTCGGCCTTCACCTCGTAGCCGAAGTAGCCGACGTAGCCTCCGGCGAAGTCGAACGGCAGCCCGGTCGCGTCCACCCGACGCGTGGTCAGCTGCCGCTTGAGGTAGTCGAAGACACTCGCCTTGACCCGCCGCACCGGCCGGCCCGCCCGCTCGATCTCGCACCGCCCGGCGGCGACGTCGTACCGCACGAACTCGGCGAGCGGCCCCTGGTCGTCCCCGAGGAACGAGAACCGCGACCGCCCCGGCTCGACCAGTGAACTGTCCAGCCAGAAGGACCGCGGCGACTCCGCGAACATCCGCCCGAAGACCGCCTCCGCATCGACGGCACCGCTGATCCGCCGGGTGTGCAGCCGATACCCGGCCCGCCCGGGACGCCGGGCCCGGGGAAAGCCGACGGAGGGCGCGTGCCCGGCGGCAGACACACCGGCACCGACAACCGCGCCTTGCCCAGCGACTGGGACGCCCGCGTGCGCCGGAGCGGTCCCGGCCGACGGTTTCGCCGCGCTGAGGGGGACGACAGACGTCTGGGAGACCGCGGCGACCTGGAAGACGGCCGCCGTCGCGGGCTTGCGCGGGCGCCCGGTGTCCGAGGCGCCCGTCCCCGCCCGCCACACCCCCATGTCGCACTCCGGGACGCCGGGCCGCCGCCGGACTGCCACGTGCGACGGCACGGCCGTGTTCTTCGGGCGCAGCTTGCCCGCCCGCTCGGCGGTGAGGTTCCGGAAGTTCACGAGCATGCGGTGCCCGTACTCGGTGAGGACCGACTCCGGATGGAACTGCACTCCCCACAGCGGCCGTGTGCGGTGCCGGAGCCCCATCAGGACGCCGTCCTCCGACCAGGCCGTGGCCTCCAGCGTCTCCGGCAGCGGCTCGCGCACGGCCAGGGAGTGGTAGCGGACGGCGGTGAAGTGCTGCGGCAGCCCGTGGAACAGGTCTCGTCCGTCGTGCCGGACCGTGGACAGATGCCCGTGCCGCGGCTGTGGAGCGGGCCCCACCCGGCCGGCCTCCCCGAGCGCGATGCCCTGATGCCCCAGACACACCCCGAGCACCGGAACCGAAGAGGTCGCGAGCAGCCTGCCCGCGATACCGGCGTCACGCGCCTCGCCCGGGTGCCCGGGCCCGGGGGAGACCACGAGGTTGTCGAACGCCCGGAGGTCGGGGAGCCCCTCGACGGGCGCGTCGTTGCGGACCACCACCGGCTCCTCGCCGTTGACCTCGGCGATCAGCTGGAAAAGGTTGTACGTGTACGCGTCGTCATTGTCGATGAGCAGGGTCTTCACCAGCCCACCTCCCTCTGTTCGTTCAGGTGACACAGATAGGGGAGAGCCGTCGGATCGAACAGGGCACTGGCAGGAAAATCGCGCACTAATTCACGAACCGCGGTTTCCTTTTGCACGCGGGTGCCGAGGGAGCCGACGACGCGGGTGCTTCTGTATTTCGACAAGTACCCCACCCCCCAGAAATCCCGGCTGCCGGCACCGTTCACGCCATCCCATACGGAAAGCGCTCACTCCGTGTTCACGATGCAACAAACAATTCTCCGGCCGTTCGCAGAACCACCCCGGAAGGTGCGGCCTTTCGGCCGCCGGAAAGCAGTCCCTACCGCGGCGCGACGGCGCTCTCCTCCGCCTCCACCGGCGCCTCCCCGAACCGCGACAGCGCCAGCGCCCCCGCCACCGCCACCGCGAAACCGAGGATCGCCAGCCACCCCAGCCCCGGCCGCGTACGGTCCCCGAGCCACACCACACCGATCAGCGCGGGTGCGACGGTCTCCCCGAGCACCAGCCCGGCCGTCGCCGTGGTCACCAACCCGCGCTGCAGGGCCGTGGTGAGCAACAGGAAGGCCGCCCCGCCGCCGAGCAGCAGCGCGTACGTCGCCGGGTTCGGGAACAGCTCACCGGCCGAGAAGCCGTCGATCAGCCGCACCGACACCTCCACCACCCCGAACCCCAGCCCCGCCCCCAGCCCGAGCGTCAGCGCCCGCCCCCGCTCCGGCAGCCGCCCGCCGAACGCCCCGAGCAGCAGCACCCCGGCCGCCGCCCCGAGCATCGCCCACGGCAGCCAGCCCGGCCCGGACTCGTCACCCTCCGCCCCCGACGCCAGCCCCAGCAGCGCGAGCCCGGCACACACCACCGCCACCGCCGCCCACTCGACACGACTCAGCCGCACCTCGAGCAGCCGCGCAGCGACCACCGCCGTCACCGCGAGACTCGCGGCCAGCGCCGCCCCCACGGCGTAGATCGGCACCGACCGCAGCGCCAGGATCTGCAGCACGAAGCCGAGCCCGTCCAGCCCGAGGCCGGCCAGGTACCGCCACTGCCGCAGCGCCCGCCACAGCAGCGCCACCTCCCCGCCCGGCCCGCTCGCCGCCGCCGACCGCGCGGCGATCGCCTGCAACACCGTCGCCGTACCGAAGCAGACCGCCGCACCAAGGGCGCACACCATTCCAAAAATCACATAACGACAGTAGGTGAGCGGTCCCGAACGGGGGGTCATGCACGCCCGTCCTCACCCCTCTCTAGGCTGACCGTCTGTCAGTGCACGGACGGGGAGACACGGGGAGACACGCACATGGCTGAAACACGGCGACGGCTGCGCTCGAGCACGGTGGTGCTGGGGGGTATGGGCGTCCTCGCGGCGGCCCTGTCCGCCTGCGGCTCGGACCCGGACCGCCGCTGCGTGGACCGGGACAGCTACGACTACATCAACGGCTACAAGATCGTCGCCGACAAGAACTGCTCGTCCGGCACGTCCTCCTCGGGCAAGGGCCGCAAGAAGACCGGCAAGACCAGGACTGCCGACGCCGACTGGTACTACGACGCCGACGTCAGCGGCGGCTACGCCGACCACGGCACCTTCAGCCGCAGCGAGGCCGTCGACCGGGGCGGCTTCGGCTGCTCGGGCTCCGGCAGTGGCGGCGGCTGACGGGCGGACACGGCGATGGAACGCAGAACCGTCGAACCCCGCCCCGGCTGGCAGCAGACCGTCGAGGAACAGGGCCTGATCTACCCCCTGACCCGCTACCCCGACGACTCCCTGCGCCCCTACTGGGACGAGAGCGCGTACTACGCCTTCTCGCTGGAGGAGGTCGAGGCCCTGGAGGAGGTCGTCGAGGACCTCCACCGCATGTGCCTGGCGGCGGCCGGCCACATCGTCACCGAGGACCGCTTCGCCGACCTCGGCATCACCGACCCCCGGGTGGCCCGCACGGTCGCCGAGGCCTGGCGGCGCCGAGCCGAACTCCCCTCGGTCTACGGTCGTTTCGACCTCCGCTACGACGGCACCGGACCGGCCAAGCTCCTGGAGTACAACGCCGACACCCCCACCTCGCTGGTCGAGGCCGCGTCCCCGCAGTGGTTCTGGATGGAGGACCGCTTCCCCGGCGCCGACCAGTGGAACTCTCTGCACGAACGCCTCATCGACGCGTGGAGGAAACAGGCCGCCCTCCTCCCGCCCGGCAGCCCGCTGTACTTCGCGTACTCCTCCGCCGACGAACTCGGCGAGGACATGATGACGGTCGCCTACCTCAAGGAGACGGCCGAGCAGGCGGGCCTGGCCACCGACTGGATCGCCATGGAGGAGATCGGCTGGGACCGCCTCTCCGGCCGCTTCGTCGACAACCGGCTGCGCTTCATCCGCAGCATCTTCAAGCTCTACCCGTGGGAGTGGCTCACGACCGACCGCTTCGCGGACCACGTCCTGGACACCCTCGACAACGGCGGCGGCACGGGCTCCACCCTGTGGATAGAACCGGCCTGGAAGATGCTCCTCAGCAACAAGGCGCTGCTCGCGATCCTCTGGGAGCTGTACCCGGACCACCCGAACCTCCTCCCCGCGTACCTGGACGGCCCCCGGGACCTGCCGTCCTCCAAGGGCTGGGTGGCCAAGCCCCTCCTGGGCCGCGAGGGCGCGGGCGTCACGATCCACGAGCCCGGATCCGCCCCCACCCTCCGCGACGAGCCCTGCTGCTACCAGCAGCTGGCCCCCCTGCCCGACTTCGACGGCAACCGGGTGGTCCTGGGCGCCTGGGTGGTGGAGAACGAGTCGGCGGGCCTGGGCATCCGGGAGTCCTCGGGCCTGATAACGGACGAGTACGCAAGGTTCCTGCCCCACGTGATCCTTTAGCCGGGGCCGGGGCCGGGGCCGGGGACAGACGCCCTGAAGGGGCGCGGGGCCGTATCGATGTGCGGCCACCGCCGCGTGGGCGCGACAAGCCACCCACCACCCGCGCCCGGCGACGAAGGGCACCCGGTAGGCTGACCGTGGGCCGTGACTGGCGCGCTGGGATGGACGAACCATCGGGGAGCGGCCCGAGCAGACAGAGCCGTGCGCCTGGGCCGTACCGTGAACGCTGAACGCAACGTCCGGAGGTCCACACATGTCAGCCGAGCCCCTCTCCACCGCTTCCACCGCCTACCGCGCCGCCCTCGACGTGATCCGCGCCGTCGAACCCCGGGTGGCGGACGCCATCGGCCAGGAGGTCGCCGACCAGCGCGAGATGCTCAAGCTGATCGCCTCCGAGAACTACGCCTCTCCGGCCACCCTCCTCGCGATGGGCAACTGGTTCAGCGACAAGTACGCCGAGGGCACCATCGGCCGCCGCTTCTACGCCGGCTGCCGCAACGTCGACACCGTCGAGTCCCTCGCCGCCGAGCACGCCAAGGAGCTCTTCGGCGCCCGCCACGCCTACGTCCAGCCGCACTCCGGCATCGACGCCAACCTCGTCGCCTTCTGGGCCGTCCTCGGCGCTCGCGTCGAGGTGCCCTTCCTGGAGAAGACCGGCGTCCGCCAGATCAACGACCTGACCGAGGCCGACTGGGCCGAGCTGCGCCAGGCCTTCGGCAACCAGCGCATGCTCGGCATGTCCCTCGACGCCGGCGGCCACCTCACCCACGGCTTCCGCCCGAACATCTCCGGCAAGATGTTCGACCAGCGCTCCTACGGCACGGACCCGGCCACGGGCCTCATCGACTACGAGGCCCTGCGCACCTCCGCCCGCGAGTTCAAGCCGCTGATCATCGTCGCCGGCTACTCGGCCTACCCCCGTCTGGTGAACTTCCGGATCATGCGGGAGATCGCCGACGAGGTCGGTGCGACGCTCATGGTCGACATGGCGCACTTCGCCGGCCTGGTCGCGGGCAAGGTCCTCACCGGCGACTTCGACCCGGTCCCGCACGCCCAGATCGTGACGACGACCACCCACAAGTCGCTGCGCGGTCCGCGCGGCGGCATGGTCCTGTGCGACGACTCGCTGAAGGACCAGGTCGACCGCGGCTGCCCGATGGTCCTCGGCGGCCCCCTCCCGCACGTCATGGCCGCCAAGGCCGTCGCCCTCGCGGAGGCCCGTCAGGAGTCCTTCCGCGACTACGCCCAGCGCATCGTCGACAACTCCCGCGCGCTGGCCGAAGGCCTGATGCGCCGCGGCGCGACCCTGGTGACCGGCGGCACGGACAACCACCTGAACCTGATCGACGTCGCCTCCTCCTACGGCCTCACCGGCCGCCAGGCCGAGGCCGCCCTGCTCGACTCGGGCATCGTCACCAACCGCAACGCCATCCCCGCCGACCCGAACGGCGCCTGGTACACCTCCGGCATCCGCATCGGCACCCCCGCCCTGACCACCCGGGGCCTCGGCACCGCCGAGATGGACGAGGTCGCCGGCCTCATCGACCGCGTCCTCACCACCGCCGAGCCGGGCACGACCAAGTCGGGCGCGCCCTCCAAGGCGTCCCACGTCCTCGACGCGAAGGTGGCGGACGAGATCTCCCAGCGCGCCACCGACCTCGTGTCCGGCTTCCCGTTGTACCCGGAGATCGACCTGGGCTGAGACCCGCGACTCGTCACCCGTCCCGGCCTGGGCTGGAGACCTGCGGCTCGTCCCCGAGTCCCGGCCCGCGCCGAGGCCCGCGGCTCGTCACCCGTCCAGGTCGATCAGCACCTGACGTGGCTCCTCCCGCGGCGGTCCGGCTTCCCGCCGGGCCGCCGCGCGGCGTATCAGCAGCGTGCCGCCGGCACCGGCCGCGAGCCCCAGCACCCCTGCCGCCACAGCCCAGCGGACATCACCCCGCATCGGCCCGGGCAGGCCGGAGACGGCCGCGTTCCCCACGGGGCCGCCCTCCGCGTCACCCAGCAGCCGCGCCCTGTCCAGCCGGTCGAAGAGCGACCGCGGCGCCCGGTGCCAGCGGATGTCGTCGTCCTCCACGGCGGGCGCCGGATCCGAGCGCACCCAGGGTGTGCCGTCCTCGGCCACCACCAGCTGGTCCTGCCGCTCGACGGCCACGTCCCCGCCCGGCGGCCGGTTGGTGGTGGGCCAGCCGCCGACCCCGGACAGCCCCCAGACCACCGTCAGCCGCACCTGCGGGAAGTCTCCCGCCGTCCACTCCTGTGGAACCCGCTCCGTTCCGCTGAACGTGGGCTCGAGCAGCTGCCACAGCCGGGCGAAGGCCGGCTGCCCCGAGCGCACCGCCGTCGTCCGCCCCGTGCCGCCCTCGACGACCATCGCCACGTCCGGCACGTCCCGCGGCCGCACCGGGGCGGCCACGGCCGACGTCACCGCCACACCACCGCCCAGAGCGCCCGCCACCGCCGGCACCAGCAGACACCACCCCAGACGGCGACGCAGCGCTCCGGCCCCACGAGGGCGCAGCACTCCCGCCGCATGACGGCGCCGCACTCCCGCCGCATCACCGCGCGGCATGCCCGCCTCACCACGGCTCAGTGCCCGGCCCGGGCCCTGTCCTCTCCCCGCCCCACCCAGTCCCCGCATCGGTCCCCTCCCGCTTCCCCACTGCCCCGAACACGGCCCGGAGCAGCCCTCAAGGCCCTCCGCGTGTCCCCACACCCTTGTTACACCGCCGGGGCCGAACGGGATCCCGTCTGTTTCCGGCCGGTTCCGGATCGGCCCCCGGGACCTGAGAGAATGGTGAGCATGGCCTCTGACCGACCTCGCGTGCTCTCCGGGATCCAGCCCACCGCCGGCTCGTTCCACCTCGGCAACTACCTCGGCGCCGTCCGCCAGTGGGTGGCCCTGCAGGAGACCCACGACGCGTTCTACATGGTCGTCGACCTGCACGCGATCACCATCCCGCAGGACCCGAAGGACCTGCGCGCGAACACGCGCCTGGCCGCGGCCCAGCTCCTCGCTGCGGGCCTCGACCCGGACCGCTGCACGCTCTTCGTGCAGAGCCACGTCCCCGAGCACGCCCAGCTCGCCTGGATCATGAACTGCCTCACGGGCTTCGGCGAGGCCGGCCGGATGACCCAGTTCAAGGACAAGTCCGCCAAACAGGGCGCCGAGCGCGCCTCGGTCGGCCTGTTCACGTACCCGATCCTCCAGGTCGCGGACATCCTGCTCTACCAGGCCCACGAGGTCCCGGTCGGCGAGGACCAGCGCCAGCACATCGAGCTCACCCGCGACCTCGCCACGCGCTTCAACGGCCGGTTCGGCGAGACCTTCACGCTGCCGAAGCCGTACATCCTCAAGGAGACGGCGAAGATCTACGACCTCCAGGACCCGTCGATCAAGATGAGCAAGTCGGCGTCCACGCCGAAGGGCCTCATCAACCTCCTCGACGAGCCGAAGGCCACGGCCAAGAAGGTCAAGAGCGCCGTCACCGACACCGACACGGTGATCCGCTACGACGCCGAGAACAAGCCGGGCGTCAGCAACCTCCTGACGATCTACTCGACCCTCACCGGCGAGAGCATCGCCGAGCTGGAGGAGAAGTACACCGGCAAGATGTACGGCGCGCTCAAGACGGACCTCGCCGAGGTCATGGTCGACTTCGTCACGCCGTTCCGGGAGCGCACCCAGCAGTACCTGGACGACCCCGAGACGCTCGACTCGATCCTCGCCAAGGGCGCCGAGAAGGCCCGCGCGGTCGCCGCGGAGACCCTCGCCCAGGCCTACGACAAGGTCGGCTTCCTGCCCGCCAAGCACTGAACCGGCCCCCGCACACACCCGCACCACCGAACAGCGCTGTACATCACTCCGGTTGCGCCTGCCCGTAACCCGGTCGTGGCCGTACAGTCGATAACCGGGTGGTCGTATCAGCGGCCACACTGACACGACAGGAGACGACGTGGGGACCGTAACGATCGGTGTCTCGATCGCGGTCCCGGAGCCTCACGGCAGCGAGCTCCAGCAGCTGCGCGCGGGCTTCGGCGACGCCTCGGCTCACGGCATCCCCACGCATGTCACCCTGCTGCCGCCGACAGAGGTCGACGAGAGCGCCCTGCCGGTGGTCGAGGCGCATCTGGCCGAGGTCGCCGCGGGCGGCCGCGCGTTCCCCATGCGGTTGTCCGGCACCGGCACCTTCCGGCCCGTGTCGCCGGTGGTGTTCGTCCGGGTCGCGGCGGGCGCCGAGGCCTGCACGCTGCTCCAGCAGCAGGTCCGCGACCCCGCCGGGCCGGCCGCACGCGAACTGCAGTTCCCCTACCACCCGCACGTCACCGTCGCGCACGGCATCGACGAGGCGGCCATGGACCGCGCCTTCGAGGAGCTCTCCGGCTACGAGGCCGAGTGGCCCTGCACCGGCTTCGCCCTCTACGAGCAGGGCGCCGACGGTGTCTGGCGCAAACTCCGCGACTTCCCCTTCGGCGGCTCGGTGGTCCCCCCGCAGGCCGGGCGGGTGGAGCGCGGCTCGGTCCCCACCCACTGAGCCTCCCGGCCGGTCAGACCGGCAGTCGCCGGAACACCCCGCGTGGCAGGTGCCGCAGCGCCGCCATCACCACGCGCAGCGTCCCCGGCACCCACACCGTCTCCGAGCGGCGCCGCAGCCCCAGCTCCACGGCCGTCGCGACCGCCTCGGGCGTGGTCGCCAGCGGTGCCTCCGGCAGACCGGCGGTCATCCGCGTCCGCACGAAGCCGGGGCGTACGACCATGACGTGCACCCCCGTGCCGTGCAGCGCGTCGCCCAGGCCCTGCGCGAAGGCGTCGAGGCCGGCCTTGCTGGAGCCGTAGATGAAGTTCGCGCGGCGGGCCCGCTCGCCCGCGACGGAGGACATCACGACCAGCGAGCCGTGCCCCTGGGACTGGAGCGAACGGGCGCACACCAGCCCCGCCGAGACCGCGCCGGTGTAGTTGGTCTGCGCGACCCGCACCGCCGCCTCCGGCTCCCGCTCGTCGCGGGCCTGGTCGCCGAGCAGCCCGAAGGCGAGCAGCACCATGTCGACATCGCCCTCGGCGAAGACCTTGCCGAGCACGGCCTCGTGGGAAGCCGGGTCGAGGGCGTCGAAGGCGACGGTGTGCACGTCGGCCCCGAGCCCGCGCAGCTGCCCGGCGGCCTCCTCCAGCGCGGGGGAGGGGCGGCCGGCCAGCCAGACCGTGCGGGTGCGGCGGGCGATCAGGCGGCGGGCTGTGGCCAGCGCGATCTCCGACGTGCCACCGAGGACGAGCAGGGACTGGGGGAGGCCGAAGGCGTCCTTCATGACAGCAGCTCCTAGAGATTGCTCAGAGACCGAGGCGGCGGGCCAGGTCGGACACGAACACCCCGTGCGGGTCCAACCGGGCGCGCAGCTCGCGGAAGTCGTCGAGGCGCGGGTACATGTGCGCGAGCAGTTCCGGGCGCAGCCGGGCGTCCTTGGCGAGGTAGACGCGACCACCCGCGGCGGCGACCTCCTCGTCCAGCTCGTCGAGGAACGCGCCGAGGCCGGGCAGGCCCGCCGGGATGTCCAGCGCCAGCGTCCAGCCCGGCACCGGAAAGGACAGCCAGCCCGGGTCGGCCTCCCCGAAGCGCTTGAGGACGGCCAGGAAGGACGGGCAGCGGCGCTCGGAGATGCGGCGCACGATGCGGCGCAGGGCGTCCTCCCGGCCCTGGCCGACGACGAACTGGTACTGCACGAAGCCGCCGCGGCCGTAGACGCGGTTCCAGTGGGGCACGCCGTCCAGGGGGTGGAAGAAGCCGGAGATCCGCTGGATCCGGCCGGTGCGGGCGCGGGGGGCCTTGCGGTACCAGAGCTCGTTGAACAGGCCCACCGTCGTCCGGCTGAGCAGGCCCTCGGGGAGGATCGCCGGGGTGGCCGGGAGACGGGGGGTGCGGAAGGCCAGCGGGTCCCGGCGCAGGCGGGCGGGGAGCGCGTCCAGCGGGGCGTGGTCGCCGCGCGTGAGGACCGCGCGCCCGGTGGCGGCGCCCCGGGCCAGCAGGTCGATCCAGGCGACCGAGTAGCGGTACCGGTGGTCGGTGGCCGCCAGCCGGGCCATCAGGTCGTCCAGGTCCGTCGCCCGCTCGGTGTCGACCGACATCAGTGACGTCTCGACGGGCTGGAGCCGGATCGTCGCGGTGAGGATCACGCCGGTCAGGCCCATGCCGCCGGCCGTCGCGTCGAACAGCGGCGTGCCGGGCACCACCGTGCGGATCTCGCCGTCGGCGGAAAGCAGTTCGAGGGCGAGCACGTGCCGCGCGAAGGAGCCGGAGACGTGGTGGTTCTTGCCGTGGATGTCGGCGCCGATCGCCCCGCCGACGGTGACGTAGCGGGTGCCGGGTGTCACCGGCACGAACCAGCCGAGCGGCAGCAGCACCTCCATCAGCCGGTGCAGGGAGACGCCCGCGTCGCACAGCACGGTCCCGCCGTCGGCGTCGATCGCGTGCACCCGGTCCAGGCCCGTCATGTCGAGCACGGACCCGCCCGCGTTCTGCGCCGCGTCCCCGTACGCCCGTCCCAGGCCCCGGGGGATCCCGCCGCGCGCCCCGCAGTCCCGGACGGCCGCCGCGGCCTCCTCGTACGTCCGGGGGCGGACCACCCATGCGGCAGTGGGGGCAGTGCGGCCCCAGCCCGTGACGGTGGTGTGGTCCAGGCCCATGACGTCCGGGTCGGAATCGGTGTCGGCAGACATGTCTGTGACCGTATCGCCCTATCGAGAGCGAATAGTTAGCAAACATGGCATCCCTCCCCGAAATGGGTGATTAATGGGATGTCGCCCAATATTGCCGGAGTTCAGGCCTCAAGGGCGTGAACAGTGAGTCCACATGGACGACCTCGACGACCTGCACGACATGGACCACCGGATCGTTTCGGCGCTCAGGGAGTGCGGCACCGACCCGCGCGTGGCGGGCGCCGCTCGTGCCCTGTCCTGGGCGGGGGAGCACGCGGCGCTGTGGCTGGCGGCCGGGCTCGCCGGAGCCGCCGTCGACGGCGGGCGACGCGGCGCCTGGCTGCGCGGCACCGCACTGACCGCGGGGGCGCACCTGGTGAGCATGGGGGTGAAACGGGTCGTGCGCAGGCCGCGCCCCGCGCACGTCGAGCCGCTGGTGCACACCGCCGGCCGGCACTCCTTCCCCAGCTCGCACGCCGCCTCCGCGGCGGCCGCAGCCGTCGCCTTCGGCGCCCTGGGCGCCCACGCGGTCCCGCCACTGGCCGGTCTGGTGTGCGTCTCACGGCTGGTGGCCGGTGTCCACTTCCCCACGGACATCGCCGCCGGGGCGGCCCTCGGCGCCCTCACGGCCCGGCTAGGCGCCCGCTGGATGCGGGAGGGCGCCCACCATGAGTGAGACGGCCGTCCTGCGGCAGCGCACCCACGAGGAGCGGCCCGCACCACCCCACAAGGGCGGTCTCCTGGCCGGTCTCCTCAGGACCGCGCGCCCCAAGCAGTGGGTCAAGAACGTCCTCGTCGTCGCCGCCCCGGCCGCCGCCGGTGAGCTCTTCTCCGGGCACGCGCTGCTCCGACTCGCCCTCGTCTTCTGCCTCTTCACCGCCTGCGCCGCCGCCGTCTACCTCGTCAACGACGCCCGCGACGCCGACGCCGACCGCGCCCACCCCACCAAACGGCACCGCCCGGTCGCCGCCGGGCAGGTCCCGGTACCCGTCGCCTACGCCGTCGGCGGCTGCCTGGGCGTCCTTGCGCCCGCCGCCGCGGCCTGGCTGTGCGGCCCGGCCGTCGCGACCCTGCTGACCGCCTACCTCGCCATGCAACTCGCCTACTGCATCAGCCTCAAGCACGTGCTGGTCGTCGACCTGGCCGTCATCACCACCGGCTTCCTGATGCGGGCCATGGTCGGCGGACTCGCCCTGGGCATCCCGCTCTCCCGCTGGTTCCTGATCACCACCGGTTTCGGCGCGCTGTTCATGGTGTCCGCCAAGCGCTACTCGGAAGCCGTCCAGATGGCCGGAAAGGCGGGCGCCACCCGCGCGTTGCTCACCGAGTACACCACCGGCTACCTCCGCTTCGTCTGGCAGCTCGCGGCCGGCGTCGCCGTCCTCGGCTACTGCCTGTGGGCCATGGAGGAGGGCGGCGTCCCGCACACCAGCGTGCTGCCCTGGCGCCAACTGTCCATGGTCGCCTTCATCCTGGCGATCCTGCGCTACGCCGTCTTCGCCGACCGCGGCACGGCCGGCGAACCCGAGGACGTCGTCCTGGGCGACCGGGCCCTCGCGCTCATCGGCATCGCCTGGGTGGCGATGTACGGCCTGGCCGTGGCCGACTGGTGACCACGCGCACCTGGCGGAGCACCCCGCTCCCGGGCCGCCGGGAACTGCTCGGCTTCGCCGGCGTCGGGCTCCTCGCCTACGCCGTCGACCTCGCCCTGTTCACCGCCCTGCGCGGCCCCGCCGGACTCGACCCGATCACCGCCAAGTCCCTGTCGTTCCTGGCCGCCTGCACGGTCGCCTACGCGGGCAACGCCCTCGGCACCTACCGCACCGCACGCGCACCGGGCCTGCGGGCGTACGCCGTGTTCTTCGCGGTGAACCTCGCCGGAGCCGCCGTACAACTGCTCTGCCTGGCCGTCAGCCACTACGGCCTCGGCCTCACCTCGCAGCGCGCGGACACCGTCTCCGGCGCGGTCATCGGTATGGCGCTGGCCACAGTCCTGCGGTTCTGGGGTACCCGTACATGGGTGTTCCGGGCGGAGGGCAGAGTCGGATCATGGACTGGCTGAAAAGACTCCCGGTGGTCGGGGCGTGGGCGGAACGGCTGATGATCACCCACGCCTGGCGGTCGTACGAGCGGCTCGACCGCGTGAAGTGGACACGGCTGGCCGCCGCGATGACCTTCACCAGTTTCGTCGCGCTGTTCCCGCTGCTGACGGTGTCCGCCACCATCGCCGCAGCCACGCTCAGCACGGAGCAGGAACACCGGCTTCAGGACAAGCTCGCCGAGCAGGTCCCCGGCATCTCCGACCAGCTCGACATCGCCGGGCTGGTCGACAACGCCGGCACCATCGGGCTCATCGCGGGCGCCCTGCTGTTCTTCACCGGCGTCAGCTGGGCCGGCTCGATGCGTGAGTGCCTGCGGGCGGTGTGGGAGCTGTCCGACGAGGAGGAGAACCCCGTCCTGCGCTACGGCAAGGACGCGGGCGTCCTGATCGGCCTCGGCGGCGCGCTCCTCGTCACCATCGCCGCCTCCGCCGTCGCCTCCGCCATGATCGGCTGGATCACCGGGGAAGCAGGCATCGAGGAGGGCGGCTGGGGCGGGGCCCTGCTGCACATCGCCGCGTTCCTGATCGCCGTGCTCGCGAACTTCCTGCTCCTGCTCTACGTCCTGACGCTGCTGCCCGGCGTCGAGCCCACCCGGCACCGCCTGTTCGTCGCGGCGCTGACCGGCGCGATCGGTTTTGAACTGCTGAAGCTGCTGCTCAGCGGCTATCTGCAGGGCGTGGCGGCGAAGAGCATGTACGGCGCGTTCGGGGTGCCCGTCGCGCTGCTGCTGTGGATCAACTTCACCTCGAAACTGGTGCTGTTCTGCGCCGCCTGGACGGCGACGCAGAGCAAGGAGGAGGAGGTCCCGAACCTCACGACCGGTCCCGGCGGCGCACCAGATCCGGCAGCGGCCACCGGCGGTTGACGAGGAACGCGCCGCCCGCGAGCAGTACCAGCACCCCACCCGTGATGCCGAGCGCCGTTCCCATGCCGCTGGAGCCGTCCGCGGCCGGGGCACTGGCCACCGGCTTCGAGCCGGTCCCGGCCGTGCCGCTGCCGCCGTCCCCGGAACCGCCCGCCTCGCCCGAGGGGTTCGCGTCGGGCTCCGCCTGCCCGGCGCCCTTGGGCGGCACCAGCTCGCCCACCGGCTGCACCTTCCCGGCCGCCTTGAAGCCCCAGTCGAACAGCCGGGCCGTCTCCTTGTAGACCTCGTTGTGCTCGGGCTTCTCCGGGTTCATCACCGTCACCAGCAGCACCTTGCCGCCGCGCTCGGCGACGCCGGTGAAGGTGGCGCCCGCGTTGGTGGTGTTGCCGTTCTTGACGCCTGCGATGCCCTGGTAGACCGGCACGTCGGAGTCGCCGGCGAGCAGCCGGTTGGTGTTCTGGATCTCGAAGGACTCGCGGACCTGCTTGCCCTTCTTGCCCTTCTTCGTCTGGCCCGGGAACTTGGCGCTGACCGTCGAGCAGTACTCCCGGAAGTCCTTCTTCTGCAGCCCCGAGCGGGCGAACAGCGTCAGGTCGTAAGCGGAGGAGACCTGCCCCTCGGCGTCGTAGCCGTCCGGGCTGACGACGTGCGTGTCGAGGGCCTGGAGCTCCTCGGCGTGCTCGTTCATGTCCTTGACGGTGGTGTCGACGCCCCCGTTCATGGCGGACAGCACGTGCACGGCGTCGTTGCCGGAGCGCAGGAAGACGCCCAGCCACAGGTCGTGGACCGTGTACGTCTCCTCCTCCTTTATCCCGACCATGCTGGAGCCCGCGCCGATGCCGGCCATGTCGGAGGGCACGACCTTGTGCTTGGCGTCCCTCGGGAACTTCGGCAGCAGCGTGTCCGCGAACAGCATCTTCAGCGTGCTCGCCGGGGCGAGGCGCCAGTGCGCGTTGTGCGAGGCCAGCACGTCTCCGGACTCGGCGTCGGCGACGATCCAGGAGCGCGCGCTCACGTCCTTCGGCAGCGCCGGTACGCCGGCCGCCAGGTTCACCTGCGTGTCCGGCCTGCCGAGCCGGGCGCCGCCCACGCTCGACATCGCGGCCGGGGGAGTGGCCGAGGGGCTCGCGCTCGCCGACGGGCTGTCCGAGGGCTTCGGCGCGGCGACGGCGGCGGGTGCGGCCAGGGCGAGGGACGACAGGACGGCGGAGGTGACCAGCAGGGATCGCCTGGTGGTCTTGTTCGGAGCGGGCACGATCGGAAACGTACATGCCGTACGGGGGGAAGTCCCGTCTCCGGCCCCACCCCGCGAACGGAACCGGACACGGCCTGGCGATACTGGGTGCATGAAGCTCAGCCGCCCCGTCTCCTGGTTCCTGCTCGCCTTCGGGGTGTGGAGCTGGGTCATCTGGATCACTTTCGTCAAGAACCTGGTCAAGGACGGCAGCGGGCTCGCCTTCGACGACGGTCGTCCCACGGCCTACTTCTGGGTGCACCTGCTGCTCGCCGTCGTTTCCTTCGTATTGGGGACGGTCATCGGGGCCATCGGGTTGCGTGGTCTGCGCGCACTGCGCCGGACGTCATAGCGGCGATCGGGAGAGACGACACCGTGGTCATCGTTTTCGTGCTCGTCGCCGTGCTGGTCCTGGCCGTCGTCGTGACGGCCAACTGGTACGTGTGGCGCCGTCTGTTCCGCGACACGACCGGCGGCCCGGGTCTCGTCCGCCGCGCGGGCGCGGTCCTCATCGCCGGCGGCTGGGCCCTCGCGATCGGGGCCCTGGTCGCCGAACGCTCCGGCGCCCCCTTCCGGCTCCAGCAGGTGCTGGCCTGGCCGGGCTTCCTGTGGCTGGCCCTGTCGATATACCTGCTGCTGGCAGTGGTGGCCGGCGACATCGTCCGCCCGCTCCTGCGCCGCTTCCTCGAACACCGGGCGAGACGGACGGAACAGCGCAACGGCAGCGGTGCGGCCGCCACCGCTGTCCCCGTGCCCGCGTCGGTCTCACGGGCGGGCGGCGGCGGACCGACCGCTGCCGACGGGGCATCCCCAGCCGTCTCACAGCCGGACGCCGGTGTCGGCGCGTCCACGGCCGAGACCGCCGCGCCACAGGCGAACGGCAGTGGCGCGGCGCCGCCCCGGCCCGCGACCGGCGATACCGATGGAGCACCTGCGTCCGCCGCCCCGGCGCCCGCGACCGGCGACGCCGAAAGGGCGCCGGCCCCCGCCGCCCCGGCCGGCCCCACCCGCCGCCTCTTCGTCTCCCGGGTCGTCGCCGGGGCCGCCGCGGCCGCTGCTGTCGGGACCGTGGGCTACGGGACGTATGGTGTGCTGCGCGGGCCGCAGGTCAAGCGGGTCACCGTGCCCCTGGCCAAGCTGCCGCGCGCCGCGCACGGCTACCGGATCGCCGTGGTCAGTGACGTGCACCTCGGCCCGGTCCTCGGACGCGGCTTCGCGCAGAAGGTCGTCGACACGATCAACGGAACCCAGCCCGACCTGATCGCGGTCGTCGGCGACCTGGTCGACGGCAGCGTGAAGGACCTCGGCCCCGCGGCCGCCCCGCTCGCCCGGCTGAGGGCCCGTCACGGCTCCTACTTCGTCACCGGCAACCACGAGTACTTCTCCGGTGCCGAGCAGTGGGTCGAGGAGGTCCGCCGCCTGGGCATCGACCCCCTGGAGAACGCCCGCCGGGAGATGCCGTACTTCGACCTGGCCGGAGTCAACGACATCGCGGGCGAGGACGAGGGCCAAGGCCCCGACTTCGCGAAGGCACTGGGCGACCGCGACACCGCACGCGCCTGCGTGCTGCTCGCCCACCAGCCCGTCCAGATCCACGACGCCGTCGAGCACGGCGTCGACCTCCAGCTCTCCGGCCACACCCACGGCGGCCAGCTCTGGCCCGGCAATCTCATCGCCGCCGGCGCCAACCCGACCCTCGCGGGCCTGGACCGCTACGGCGACACCCAGCTCTACGTCTCGCGCGGCGCCGGCGCCTGGGGCCCGCCCACCCGCGTGGGCGCGCCGTCGGACATCACCGTGATCGAGCTGGCGTCGAAGCAGGCCTGAGTGCGCGCACCCTGTGGGAACGCTGTGAAACCGCACCGAAAGGCGCATCGGTAAGTTCTTTCCCAACTCATCCGATCTCCCTTCCCCCTGCTCGAAATCCTGTGATTGGGTGAGCCCGCCGCAAAGGGGTGCGGCACACGCACAAAGGTCTTCAGGGGCCTGGGGAGGGCAAAGCCGATGCGATCGGTTCGCATACGGATACTCGCGGGGCTGCTCGTCCTGGCCGCCGCGGGCGTGGGCGCCTGGCAGTTCCTGCCGTCGAAGGGCGACGGGAAGACCATCACGGTCGGTACGACGGACGGCGTCACCTCGCTCGATCCCGCCGGTGCCTACGACGCGGGCTCCTGGGCGCTGTTCAGCAACGTCTTCCAGTCGCTGCTGACCTTCGCGCCGGGCGGCACCGCCCCCGTGCCGGACGCGGCGAAGAGCTGTGCCTTCGTCCACGGAGACCTCACCACGTACCGCTGTGAGCTGCGCGACGGCCTCACCTTCCCCAGCGGCCGGGCGATGAACGCCGAGGACGTGAAGTACTCCTTCGACCGGATCCTGCGGATCAAGGCCCCCGTCGGCCCGGCGTCCCTGCTCGGCACACTCGGTTCGGTGGACGCCGACGGCATGACCGTCACCTTTCACCTGACCTCGCCCGACGCGACGTTCCCCTTCAAGGTGGCCACCGGCGCCGGCTCGATCGTCGACCACACCGCCTACCCGGCCGTCAAGCTCCGCACCGACGCCGGTGTCGACGGGACGGGCCCGTACACCCTCACCTCGTACACGAAGGACCATGAGGCGGTCCTCGCGCCCAACCCGCACTACCGGGGTGCCGTCAGCGGCACCGGCCGGCCCGTCGACATGCGCTACTACACGACCCCCCAGGCCCTGGACACGGCCTGGAAGGACAAGCAGGTCGACGTCGCGACCGACCAGCTGCCGCCCGGCGTCCTGGCCGGACTCAACCCGAGCGACCCCGCCCAGCACGTCTACGAGGCGGACGGCTCGGAGACCCGCAACCTGTACTTCAACACGCGTTCGGGCAAGCCGCTGCACGACCCGAAGGTCCGGCAGGCCATGGCCTGGCTGATCGACCGCGAGGCGCTGGCCGCCACCGTCTACGACGGCACCGTCGACCCGCTGTACTCCCTGATTCCGGCAGGCCTGACCGGGCACACCGCCTCGTTCTTCGACGACTATCCGAAGCCCGACCCGGACAAGGCCCGGCAGCTCCTCACGAAGGCAGGCGTGAGCCTGCCGGTGCACTTCACCTACGGCTACGCCAAGGGACGCGGCGCCGGTGAGCAGGAGGCGGCCGAGATCAAGAAGGAGCTGGAGGCGAGCGGTCTGTTCCAGGTCACCCTCAAGGGCTACGAGTGGACCGCCTTCCAGAAGCAGTGGGCGACCGGCAAGCTCGACGCGTACGCCGTCGGCTGGGTCGCCGACTTCCCCGACCCGGACACCTTCGGCGCCGCGCTCGTCGGCACCGGCAGCGCCATGAACACCGGCTACAGCAGCAAGACCGTCGACCGGCTCATCAAGGACAGCCGGCGCTTCGCCGAGCGGACCGAGGCCGAGCGGGACTTCCGCTCGGTGCAGGACACCGTCGCCGAGGACGTCCCGGTGCTGCCGCTGTGGCAGGCCAAGGAGTACGTCGTCACCACCGAGGACGTGGGCGGCGGCCAGTACCTCTCGGACGGCACGGGCGTGTTCCGCCTGTGGAGCCTCACGTCACTCTGAGGTCGGCGCTGGTCGCGCCCCCGCGGGTCAGGGGCCGGTGCGGGGGTCGGTCCGGCGCCGTGACGCCGGATCGGGGATGGCGTTCGTCATGCCCGGCAGGAACTCCGTGAACAGTTCGTGCACCTCGCGCACGAGCGGCCGCAGCACCCGGAAGCGGGCCAGGGCGACACCCCGCGCGGTGAGCCGGGCACCGCGCTCGGCCAGCCGGTAGCTGCGCTCGCGCCCCTCGGTGCGGTCGAAGATCCAGTACAGGACGAGTCCCATCTGGGACAGCCACATCAACTCGGGCAGGATGTCCCGCAGTTCCTCGGGCACCTTGGTCTTCGTGGCCCCGGCGAGCACCTCCCGGTGGACGCTGATGGCCTCCTCGCGCGCGTGCTCGGACTCGGGGGAGAAGGGGCTGAGCGGGCTGTCCGGGTCGGCGGCGTTCTTGAAGAACTGCACCGCGAACTCGTGGTAGGGCGCGGCGATGTCGAGCCAGGCCCGCAGCACCCCCGCGAGCCGGGCCTCCAGGTCGCGCTCCCGGTCCAGGATCTCCCGGACCGCCACCTGGTGCTCGGCGGCGATCCGGTCGTAGAAGCCCTGGATCAGATGCTCCTTGCCCGCGAAGTAGTAGTACGCGTTGCCGACGGAGACCCCGGCCTCCTTGGCGATGGCCCGCATCGTCGTCTTGTCGTAACCGCGCTCCTGGAACAGCCGCATGGCCGTCTCCAGGATCAGGGCGCGGGTCTGCTCGGACTTGGTGGGGAGGGCGCCGTCGTCGGGGCCGTCGTTCTTCGCGGACACGGAAAGAGAGCCTAACGTCAGCACCGGTGCGGCTACCGGTACGGCTGCCGAGGGGCGCAGGTGCCGTCGGCGCAGCCCGGCGCGGTGTAACTCCAGCCGCTGTCCGGGTCGTACGACCAGCCGTCCGCCCGCCGGTAGACCCGGCCGCCCCACTGCGCCCCACCGCGCTGCCCCCGCTGCCACTGCGCGCCGCCGCCCTGCCCCCTCCACTGCGCGCCGCGCCACTTGGCGGCGGCGAGCACCGCGCCCTTGGCGAGCAGGGCGCCGGACGGGGTGCTCAGCCGGTGGGCGAGCGGGCGGTGCTCGCGCAGCGCCCACAGGGTGACCACCCAGGCGGCCGGGCCCCGGTAGACCTGCCCGGCGTCGCCGACGACGGTGATCTCGTCGAGGGTGGCGCCGTGGTCGAGCCCGGGAAAGCGCCGCCGGGCCTCGTCGGAGGCGGCCGGGACCAGCTCCAACGGCACCAGCTTCGGCTGCCGCAGGAGCCAGTCGCGCAGGAACGCGCACAGGGAGCACTCGGCGTCGTACAGGACGGTGAGCCGGCGGACCGGGGCGGCCGCGCGTGTGCCGGTGGCGTTCATTCCGGTCGTGCTGGTGCTGGTGCTGGTGCTGGTGCCGGTGGCGTTCACGTGGGTCTCCGCTCAGGCCTGCGGCTGCGGGGCGACCCAGCCCTGCGGCGGGACCGGCGGCACCTGCTCCCGCTCCATGGCGCCCCGGCGCCGGATCCGGTTGAGTACGTAGACGTTGGCCAGGTGCATCACGCCGAGCACGAGCAGCACCACGCCGAGCTTGGTCGACAGGGCCTCGAAGATCCCGCGGGCGTCGCTGATGGTCCCGTCGCCGCTCAGGTACAGCGCGACGAACCCGAGGTTGACGAGGTAGAAGCCGACCACCAGCAGGTGGTTGACGGCGTCGGCGAGCTTCTCGTTGCCGTGCAGCACGTCGGCGAGGAAGACCCTGCCGTTACGGCTGAGCGTGCGGGCCACCCAGATGGTCAGACCGATGCTGACCAGCAGGTAGATGACATAGG
Organism: Streptomyces tibetensis; assembly: GCF_040647715.1. Lineage (GTDB taxonomy): Bacteria > Actinomycetota > Actinomycetes > Streptomycetales > Streptomycetaceae > Streptomyces > Streptomyces tibetensis_A. Next base: position 463,905 of record NZ_JBEZCR010000002.1, read on the forward strand.
CGATGACCGTGCGGTCCATAGCCCCACCCTTCTTGAACACGTTCAAAACGCTGTCGGAGATGACTGTAGACCTACTTTTGAACATGTTCAACACGGGGTCCCGGCTTCTCGGGACAAGGTGCCGGACCAGCTGGGGTGCTCGCCGGCCGAGTACCGCCGCACCCTGCCCCACGCCTTGGCCGACCGTTCGCCACCGGGCCGCTGACGACACGGAGGCCAGGAGGCCGACCGCACGCTGCGCGCACACGAAGATGACGGACCCGTTGATCCTGAGTGGGCTGTGAGCACGCGGCTGGGGCCGGCTCCCTCGAGGGAACCGGCCCCAGCCCGCTGCTCAACGCATCACCCGATGCCGATGCGGGTCCTCCAGTAGTCCGCCCGGGCGATGACCTCCGTACCCGATCCGCTCAGTGCGGCCTTGCCACCCGCGTGGAAGCGCACGGATCCGTCGGCCAGGACGGCCCAGATGTCAGGGACCGTGTCGCCGTTGGCGCTCGGGGTGCCCATCAGATGAGGCTTGGCGCTGCTCGCCCATCCGGATGCGCCGTACTCGTTGTCCTCACCGCCGGAGGAATCCGCCGCTGTCGCCAGTGAGCCGAGATCGACTCCGCCGCCGGAAGAGGCGATGCCCTTGCGGAGCCACAATTTCCCGGAGACGTCCGACCGGTAGACGAGGTCGGTCACGCCGTCACCGGAAACGTCCTGGGTGACGACCAGGTCGCGCTCCTTCCATGCGGAGGAGTTGAGGCGGAACGCCTGGTCCACCGTCGCGCCGTGGTAGCCGGTGAAGGCCCAGAGTTCGTCGTCGGTGCCGGCGCCGTTGCGCACTGTGGCGAAGAAGTCGGGGCGGCCATCTCCTGTGACGTCTCCCGCGCAGACGATCTGAGTGATGCCGGCAGGGCTGGGAGCCCCTTCGGGCAGCAGGATCTCCTGGCGCCGGTCGACATTGACGGCGCCATAGCCGTCCCCGGGGTAGACCCAGAGCTTGCCGGACAGGCGCACGACGAGGTCCTGGAGGCCGTCACCGCCGTAGATGTCACCGTTGTGGGTGATCAGGGCTCCCTTGAAGTGCCCGGAGGGCGCCGGGACATACGAAGGAAGATCGTCGCCGTTGGGGTCTTTGTCGGGGTTCGAGCGGTAGGCGCCGGCCATCGAGTAGTCCAGGTCACCGGTGCCCTTGGTGAGGTCGTCCTTGTCTGCCTGCGAGGGGTACATGGCCAGGTTGCCGCCCTCGGTGACGACCATGAGGTCGGGCAGCTTGTCTCCGGTGAAGTCACCGGGACTGTCGGCCTGATCTCGTGGCGAGACGTAGAAGAAGTACTTCGTTGGATCCGATGGGTTGCCCGCGCTGTCGACGGTACGCACGTAGAGGACGTTGGGCCCAGCGGTGGGCGGCTTCGCCCCGGACAGAGCGGCACTCACGCTCGTTGCCGCGCCGTTGGTCCTGCCTACGCTGCCGGTGTACGTGGCTGAGTTGAAGCCGTACTCGTAGCGCACGACATCGGTGTTCAGGGCGCGCACGGTGAACGAACCCGGAGTGCCGAACTTCTTGGCCGACCAGTTGGCGTCCTCGGCGTCGTTGCCGAAGCCGTTCTGGTTGCCGTCCGCGTTGGGATAGTCGGTGGAAGTGACCACGGGCGGTCGAGGCGCGGACGTGTCCAGCACGAACCGACAGGGTGTCTTGATCGGGTAGTACGACGACGTCGTACCGGCATCGTCGATCGCCCGGACCCGCCACGAGTACGTGGTTCCGTTCTTGAGATTGCTGGTGGAGAACTCCTTCGTCGACCTCAGGGCCGTCCCGGTGTCGCCTCCGACGGACACCTTCCCGGTCGAGCCGAGCAGATCGCCGGCGGAGTCCCACTGCCCGGTCGGCCAGAGGTCGAAGTCGAGGTAGTCCAGGTTCTTGTCCTTGTCCGTGCCCTTCGCGGTGAAGGTCAGGGCACCGGAGCCCATGCGGACGTACGGCTTGGTGGTGGTGCACTTGCCGTCCGGACCGATGTCCAGCGAGTTGGAGACGATCGACGGCCGGCGGTTGTAGACCAGCTCGAGGATGGGTGGGTACTCGCCGTTGGCCTGGAACTTCTTCCACGCGTACTGCGAATTCTCATCGCGGGCGCGCATGCCGAAGGTGATGGTGTCGTCCCCCCGGTCGGCTGCCTTCTGTGCACCCTTCTTCACGTCGAAGCCTTCGAAGGCGTCCCGGCAGCCGGACTTGTAGCCGTGCGCGAAACCCTTGGTCGCCAGTTTGTTGCCGTCGTGGAGCTTGGGTGCGTTCTTCCAGTTGGTGTGGGAGTTGATTTCGCCGGTGAGGTGCACGCTCATCGAGCGGGCACTGCAAGACCAGGAGTAGGTCTCCAGGACACGCAGCGTGGCCTTGGTGATCTTCGTGCCCTTCAGGTCCTTGTCGAAGTACATGTTGAAGAACGACCGGGAAGTGCCCCACGTGTCGGACTCGAAGCCGACTCGGGCCTCATGGGTGCCGCCCTTGTTGAAGCCCTTGCCGTTGTAGAACGTGGCGTTGGGGTGGCGGTTGTAGGCGGTGGTCCAGTTCTGGACCTGCTTCTTGACCGAGGGGTCGACGAACACCGGATAGGTGGTGGCCGGGTCGGTGAGGAAGTCCTGGTCCGGTGTGAGCGTCCACTGTCCCGTGGACAGATCCGCTTCGACGAGCTCACCCCGAGAGTCCGGAGAGGGGCCCTCCAGCAAGGCCAGCCCCAGGGTCGCCGCAGCACCTGACGGCGTTGGTGTCGGCGTCGTCTCCGCCGGCGCGGAGGGCAGTGGCGCCCCGGACGGTTCGGGGGCGGGGCCATCGCTCGCCGACGGCAGGACCTCGATGTCGGTGTCGCTCTGCTCGTCGGACTCCACGGAGTCCTCTCCGGCGGTGGGGGCCGGGCTGTCTTCGGGGAATTCCCCGGAGTCCGTTGGGCCGGGGGACTCCGGTTCGCTCGGCTGCGCCGTCGCCCCGACGCCGCCGTCCGTGACGGCCGGTTGCCCACTGCTGTCCCACATCAGCGGGGTGGGCGACATGGCGACCTCTTCGTCATCGGCGTTCTCGGCGCTGACGATCCCGGTCACCGGGTCGAGGCGGAAGGAGAGCTGGGCGGAGTGCAGGCCGTACACCAGGCGCTTGACGTGCGGGTCGGATGCGGCCTGCCGGTTCTTCAGTACGACCAGCTGGCCGAAGCCGTCATCGTCGGCGGTGAGCACGAGGTCTCCGCCGGGGAAGATCTCCGGGTACAGCGCACGGTTGCCGTCGATGACCGGCGTCGGGACGGGGCCGGGCCACGTGAGCTCGATCTTGTACTCACCGCTGCCTCCGACGTACAAGGTGACCAGCGGATTCTCGGTGGCGTCCGCAGCGGCCTCTTTCACCAGGGACACTCGGCGCACGGTGGAGCGGGATGCCCGCCGCCCGTCCTGCTCGCCGGAACCCGGTGAAAACACCATGCGGGTGTTGGTGGCCTTAGGCTCCCACCCTGCCCCCGTGCGGCGCAGACCCGCGTCGATCTTCTTCCATTCGCCGCCCACCCTGGCTCGGATGGGCGCGGAGTACAGCTGCTTGGACATCTGGCCGTCCGGGCGTGCCCATGTGGTGGAGCGGGCGGTGCGCTCGGCAGTGACCTCGACGGGTTTCCCGTTCCGTGCCGCCTGTTTGAGGGCGGTGACCTCCGTGACGGTGCTTGCGCTCGACTCGTGGTCGCCGCTGCCTTGAGCGGGACCGCCGTCCGGCCGTACTCCGGCGTAGACGATGCCGGTGGTGGCGACCGCGGCGGCGAGTAGCACCACACCGCCTCGACGGCCGGGCCTCAGGCGCCAGTTGCGCGTCATCGGGCGGGTTTCCCTTCCCCCGTAGTTCCCCCTGGAATCCGGCGTGCGACTGGGCGCGGCCGGGCGAGCCGATGATGACCCATGGGGAATCTGTCGTCACCCTGTGGAGATTCAGGGGGTGCGATTTGAGAGTCGGCGGCGGCGCATCCGTACAGAGGGAGCGGGAGCCTTGCAGGGCGAGGGTGTCGGTTCGGCGTGTGTTCGCAAAAGCTGCGAAGCGGCCCAAGAGGTGCTTCTCTGTAGGTTGTTTTGTGGGCAACCGTCCTGTGTATGCCAAAACGCCGCTAAGGGGCGGAACTTTTCCGCTGTGAAGCGCTTACCGGGGTTGGCTCCCTTCCTTGCGCAACAACCCGTTACATTCCGTGATGATGATCACAGCAAAGCGTCACCTCTGGCTTTCCTTCACAGGGTGATCACAGAATCTGCTGCTGTCTGATACGTCGTCACGCGTGGTCCGTAGCCGGTCCCGCTCCAGTGGTCCGGGGGGACCTCGCCGTGTTCGATCGACTTTCGCATGCCCGCAAGCCGCGCCTGCCGCGTACCGCCGTGCCGGTGACCGCTGCCGCACTGCTGCTGGGTCTGATGCCCGCGCCGGCGCTGGCGCTTCCCCCGGATCCGGTCAGGGAAGAGGTCGGGCGGGAATCACTGACGCTCGAGGAACTCGAACGCGACGAGCCGGTTCCGGGCGGCGAGTTCAGTAGGCACCTCAGCACGCTGAAGGCAGACGTCCCCGAGGATCTGCTCGCTGTCCCGACAGGAACCATCAATCCGCCCTCCAACCAGACGGGCACGGTCACTTTCGGTTCCGCCCCGACGCCCGCGTCGGTCCGTACCGCCGCGGCAACCGCCGAGCCGGCTGCTCTGAACCCGGTCGGGTCACTGCCCGTCAGCCTGGGCCAGGCCCCCGCCCAGCCCGCGCCGACCGGCACCTGGCAGGTCACCATCCCGGACCGGACTTCGCCGGTCGCCCAGGGAGTGGAAGGCGGCCTCCTGCTGGTCCAGGCACCTGACACCGGCTCGGTGCCCGTCTCGGTCAAGCTGGACTACGCCAACTTCAAGAACCTCTACGGCGCGGACTGGGCGTCCCGTCTGAGCTTCGTCATGTTCCCCGACTGCTACTGGACGACGCCGGACGACGAGGCGTGCCAGACGTACGAGGAACTGGAGACGACCAACGACACGGCGGCCAAGTCCCTCACGGCCACTGTCGACCCGGCCGCGGACGGGACGGTCACGCCCGCTGCCGCCCCCTCCACCCGCAGCGGCTCCTCCGGTGTGACCCAGGCGTCCTACCGGCGCGCGTCCACGGCGCTTTCCGCGGCCGCCGCAGGAAGCACCGCGGTCGTCGGAGTGGTCGACTCCGGCAACAGCGGCGGCGGCACCTTCAAGGCCACGCCGCTCGCCTCCGACGGGAAGTGGGAGGCGGGAGGCTCCTCCGGCGCCTTCACCTGGTCCTACCCGCTGACCGTGCCCAGCCCGCCGGCCGGGCCGGCACCGACGATCTCCTTCAACTACAGCTCCCAGACCGTGGACGGGCGTACCGCGGTCTCCTCGCCCCAGGCCTCCTGGATCGGTGAGGGCTGGTCCTACGATCCGGGCCACATCGAGCGCCGCTATCGCTCCTGCCGGGACGACCGCAAGGCCCTCAAGGCGGGCACACCCAACAACACGGCCAAGAAGGACAAGACGTCCGACCTGTGCTGGGTTTCCTACAACGCCGTGATGTCCCTCGGCGGCCGGACCACCGAGTTGGTACGCGACGCGGGCTCCGGCAGCGATCCGGACAAGGACACGGAGATCTACCGTCCCCAGCAGGACGACGGCACCCGGGTCGAGCACCGCGTCGGCGGCAGCAACGACGACAACAACGGCGAGTACTGGGTCGTCACCACGACAGACGGCACCAAGTACTACTACGGCCAGAACAGCGTCGGGGGAGGTCACGCCGACACCTCCTCCGTCTCCACCGTGCCGGTCTTCGGCAACCACCCCGGAGAACCGTGTCACGCCGATGCCTTCGCCGACTCGCGCTGCGGCTCCGGAAAGCAGCAGGCCTGGCGCTGGGGCCTCGACAAGGTCGTCGACGTCAACGGCAACACGATGATCGTCAACTGGAAACAGGAGACGAACCACTACGCCGTCCGCAAGAAGTTCAAGTCGCCGGAACAGTACGACCGCTACGCCTACCCCGCCTCGATCGAGTACGGCATGCGCCCGGACACCCTCACCACGCCGTCGGCCACCGTCACGTTCGGCGCGAAGCAACGGTGCCTGAGATCCGAGTCGGCGTGCGACGCGGCAAACTTCGCCAAGACCGACGACCCGGGCGCCTACCGCCCCTGGTGGGACACGCCGGGCAACCTCAACTGCAAGTCCACCTCCAAGCTCTGCCCGTCGTTCCCCTCGTTCTGGACACAACTCCGCCTGGACACGGTGACCACGAAGGCCGCCCGCGCCGGACAGACCGGCCTCGGCAAGGTGGACACCTACACGCTGCACCAGTCGTTCCCGGAGGACTGGTACGACACTTCACCCGGCCTCTGGCTCAACTCGATCACCCGCACCGGGTACGGCCCGGGCGACACCACCGGCACCCTCCAGTCGAAGGACGGCATCAGCTTCGCCCCCTACACGGTCGGAGCCTCGTCGCCCCTGCGCGCTCGGCTGAAGGACCGCCAGCTGCCCAACCTGGTGCTCAGCGGCAAGAGCGACCAGCGTCCCCCCTTCACCCGCCCCCGCATCGGAACGGTCTCCACCGAGCACGGCGGCGACATCGAGGTCGAGTACACCGGCGGGTGCGCGAGTGAACCCGCCGAGGACAAGGGCGAGAACAACGGCACCTGCTACCCGGTGCGCTGGTCACCCGACGGTGATGAGAAGACCCCGGCGAAGTCCTGGTTCAACAAGTACGTCGTCGCGTCCGTGACCGAGACCGACAAAGTCACCTCGCACAGCAAACCGACCGTCACGATGTACTCGTACTCCGGCCCGGCATGGGCCAAGAGCGACGACGAGTTCACACGCCCCGCCCTGCGGACGTACAGCGACTGGCGGGGGCATCGGCAGGTCACGGTCACCAAGGGCAGCAAGCTCACTTCCGAGCCGGGCGTACCGCAATCACAGTCCCGCTCGGTGACGCGGTACTTCCTCGGCACGGGTGGAGCGGTCAAGGACTCCACGAACACCTACACCCTCCTCGCCGATGATGCTCCCCAGTACGCCGGCACGACCGCGGAGGCCATCACCTATTCCGACTCGGGCGGCGAGGTCCTCAGCCGCACGCTGAACTACCCCTGGTCGAAGGAAACCGCGTCCCGTTCCCGCGAGAACGAGGACGGGACGACCGCCGATCCCCTCCTGGCGCACCGCACGGGCACGAAGCGGACGGACGAGATCCAGACGGTCGGCTCCAGTTGGCGCGCCGTACGCACCCTCACCACGCCGGACGACACCTACGGCCTGCCCGTCCAGGTGGAGACAGCCGTCGTGAAGCCGAGCGGCTCAGCCGAGACCCTCTCGGATCAGACCTGCACGAAGACCACCTACGTGCACAACACCACCGCCTGGCTCATCGGCCTCCCCAAGGAGCAGCGCACCACCGGCACCTCCTGCGCCGGGTACGCCTCCGCCGATCCCGCGACCCAGCTGAAGTCGGCCCGGCAGTACAGCTACGACAAGCTGGCCCACGGGGCAACGCCGACCAAGGGCTCGCCCACCACCGTGGCCGAGACCGACGGCACGGGCACCTCCTACTCGGTCGCCACCGAGACCACGTACGACGACCTCGGGCGTGTCCGTACGGTCACCAAGGCGGGCTCGGGTACCTCCGAGACGAGATACACGCCGGAGACCGGTGGTCCGGTCACCACGACAAAGACGATCAACGCCAAGGGCCACACCGTCACCACGACGTATGACCCCGGGCGGGGCCTGCCGCTGACGGTCACCGACGCCAACGGCCGCACGACACGCAGCGAGTACGACGCGCTCGGCCGTCTCGTGAAGGGCTGGACGGCTTCCCGCGCCTCCGGTGGCAAGTCGCCGAACGTCGTCGTCTCGTATCAGCCGGCCATCGCCACATCCAGCGCGAACAAGCCCGCCGCAGTGACGGTGGGAACCCTCAAGGACGACGGCTCCTACAGCCAGGAGGTCACGCTCTACGACGGCCTGACGCGTGAAGTCCAGAAGCAGGCCGAGGCCCACGGACCCGGCCGGATCATCGTCGACACCAAGTACAACGACCACGGCCTGGTCGCGGAGAAGACCGGCGCCTACCTGGCCAAGGGTGAACCGGACACGGCGCTCTTCAGGCCCAGGTCCACGTCGCTGATCCCGTCCTGGACCCAGTACCGCTACGACGGCCTGGAGCGTGAGGCCCGTGCCTCCGTGTACCAGGGGGGTGGGTACAAATACGCCACCTTCACGTTCTACGACGCCGTCAGCAAGACGGTGAACCCGCCCGGTTCCACGGCCCCTCGCACACGCACCTACTTCGACGCCCTCGGCCGGACGACCTCCGTCAAGCACTTCACCCAGGACGCCTCCAGTGCGACCGCGGGCCGTACCACCACGTACAGCTACGACGCACGAGGCAACCGCGACAAAGTCACCGACCCGGCAGGCAACGTCTGGTCCTACTCCTACGACGCCCGCGGCCGGGTGACGTCCGCCACCGACCCCGACACGGGGACCACGGACACCTGGTACGACGCTGTGGACCGGCCGACCCGCGTCCGCAACGCGCGCGGTCAGGAGATCTTCACCGAGTACGACATCCTCGGCAGGCCCAGATACGTCCGCCAGGGTTCGGCGAGCGCCACCCCCGTGAAGGAGTACACCTACGACGATGCGCCCGGAGGCCTCGGCCAACCGGCGACGAGCAAGCGGCACACCGCCACCGGCGACTACGTGAACCGCGTCACGGGATACGACTCCGAATACCGAGTCGCAGGCAGTGAGACGGTCGTCCCGGCCAACTCCATGACTGCGGGCCTCGCCGGCACCTACGCGTACGCCTACACGTACACGCCCACGGGCAAGCCGCAGTCGGTGACCCTTCCGGCCGTCGGTGGCCTGGCCAAGGAAAAGGTCGTCACGCGCTACAACGGCGACGGCATGCCGGAGTCGACCTCGGGCCTGACCTGGTACACCGCCGACGCCACGTACTCGCCCTACGGCGAGGTGCTGCGCACGGTCTCGGGTGCGCAGCCGAACCGCGTCTGGACAACCAACTTCGTGGACCCGCACACCGGCCGTCTCCAACGCACGGTGGCGGACCGCGAGACGGCGGGCCCGCACCGCATCACGGACAGCTACTACTCCTACGACGCGACCGGCACCATCACCTCCAACGCACGCAAGCTCAGCGAGGCGACGGGCAGCACCTGGGACACCCAGTGCTTCACGTACGACGTGTTGGGCGAACTGGCCCACGCCTGGACGTCGAAGATCGAGCCGACCGGTGGCGGTACGGGCTGCAAGTCGGCGAACGGCACCGCGTGGGGCCACCGCACCACCTACGCGACCTCCTCGGGCCCGGTCGCCGACGCCCCTGACGCGGAATCGGACAACACGTCCCCCGACGACTCCCTCGCCTCGACGCTCGCCGCTGCGGCCCCGGCCCCGGAGACGGTGGCCGCGGGCACGACGGCCTACCACCAGTCGACCACCTTCGACTGGCTCGGCAACCGTGCGACGCTCACGGAGCACGATCCGGCCGACGCGACGAAGAACGTCACCTACTCCTACGGCTACGGCAAGACGGTCGCCGGCAGCGGCACGACGTCGTACAAGTCCCAGCCGCACACGATGACGTGGATCAGCTCCACGCCCACCGGCAAGGGCAGCGCCTACACCTACGACGCCACGGGCAACACCACAGCCCGAGACCTGTACAACACCACGCAGACCCTGGACTGGACTCCGGAGAACAAGCTCGACTCCATCACGGACGACGGCAAGAAGACGACGTACGTCTACGACGCCGACGGCAACCGCCTGCTGGAGAATTCACCGTCGGGCTCGACGCTGTACCTCGGCGAGGCCGAAGTCACGACCAACGCGTCGGGCACGATCACCCGAGCCTCCCGCTCCTACGGCCAGCCGGGCGCGCCCTCGGTGGTCCGCACGACGACCAACGGCTCGACGACAGGTCACAAGGTCAGCACGCTGCTCACCGACCACCTGGGCACGGCGAACACCTCGGTCGACCTCACGGCCGGCCAGCCGGTCACGCGCCGCGCGTTCAAGCCGTACGGCGAGACCCGCGGCCCGAAACCCTCCACCTGGCCGAACAAGCGCGGCTACTTGGGCGTGGGTATCGACGACACGTCCACGGGCCTGACGCACATAGGCGCCCGCGAATACGACCAGACCTCGGGCCGCTTCCTCTCAGCCGACCCGGTCATCGACATAGCGGATCCGCTGCAGATGAACGGGTACGCCTACGCCAACAACAGTCCGGTTTCGCACTCCGACCCCACTGGGTTGTGGATCGATGACGGATCGGGCCACAGCGAGCCGCGCCGCGACGGTGGCCCCACGGGGCCGCAGAACCCGAGGGGGCCCGGCGTGCCCAGGGGCGGCACGGGTCCGGGGGGTTGCTACTACAGCTGTAAGCAAGAACCCGGCTGGGTGGAAACACACACCCCGGTCACGAACGATGTTCAACGGCTGCAGGATCTGTTCTACGAGCACGGACCCAACGGCCGCTTCCCGGACGGAACGTATTGGCAAACGCCCATCGTCGAGGAGAGCGGCACGAACAACGTCTGCTTCGGGCGGGAAGGCTGCCGCCAGGCGTACAAGTTCCTGCTGAAGAGTGACGACGTCGCAGAGGCCAAGCGCATAGCGGCCAACTACTGCCTCCAGAACTTCAAGAGATGCCAGGAGGACGCCGAGTCCTACGAGCGGGGCAAGCGGTGGGAAACCCTCCCGTACGCCTTCATCCCCGGAGGCAGAGCCGCCAGAGGAGCACTGGGCGGCTGCGCCAAGTGTTTCCTTGCAGGTACCGACGTCCTCATGGCGGACGGCACCAGTAAAGACATCGAAGATGTAGCAGTCGGCGACATGGTCCAGGCCACCGACCCTGAGACTGGTGAGACCGGCCCCCGAAAAGTGACCAGGCTCATCCGGACCGATGGTGACAAGTTCTTCAATGAACTGTTCATTGCCACTGAGGACGGCGTCGAGAAACTCATAGCCACCTACGAGCACCCCTTCTGGTCACCGTCGGAACGGGACTGGATCGACGCAGGAGATCTGCAACCGGGCATGACCCTGCGCACCGACGACGGCGACACCGTCATCGTCACGGGCAACCGGCCATTCACGAAGCGGGCACGCACGTACAACCTGACGGTCGATGGCCTGCATACGTACTATGTGCTGGCGGGGGCCACTCCGGTCCTTGTTCACAACTCAAACTGCCAATTCTGGTCGCCGACCGACTACAACGGTCAGCGCATTTATCAGCGGGATGATCTCGTGAATCCGGACTACTTTTCGCCTGCGGACAAGTACGGTCGAAGTAATCTCAAGAGAATGCAGCAGGGGCTGGCCCCGATGGGTCCGGACGGCAAGCCGCTGAACCTTCATCACATGCTCCAGACGCAGGACGGGCCGATAGCCGAGGTGACACACTCGATGCACTTCGGGAACTACAATCAGCTGCACTGGAAGGCGGGCACCAAGATCCCCAGTGGAATCGATCGAGATGCCTTCAACGCCTGGAAATCGCAGTACTGGAAGGACCGAGCGGCAGGATTTGGTGGATGATGAACGCTGTCGAGGCGAGTGAGCGACTGATCGAGCTGGTTCGCGGGAACGGTGACATCGCGAACCACGCCGACGGCTGTGATGCAGGGACGATGGCCGCCGCCGAGAGTGATCTGGGTGTGGCTTTCCCCCCCTCGTACCGCCGTCTGGTCGAAGAGTTCGGAACCTGGGATATCGCTGGTGAAGAATTTCTTGGCGTATATCAGACGCCCGCCATGGGGCAGAAACTGTTGGGTTCCGTAACGGAAACCCTGGATGCTCGCAGCCAGTACGGAATACCATCCGATCTGATCGTTGCGATGTTTGACGGAATGGGTGGGCTGGTCGTCCTTGATTCTTCTCAAGTGAATCAGGAAGGCGAGTATCCCGTCCTCGTTTGGGACCCCGGAGTTGTGGACCGCGAGAGCATGGAGAGGCTCGGGGATGATTTCGGGTCCTTCGCGTTCGCGCTGTGCCAGCGTGCTGTGACGCGCTGGCGAGAGTCCGGCTGAAGCTGAAAATCGGGAGAAAAGCGAGAAGCCTCGCCAGGTGATCCTGGCGAGGCTTCTGCGGTTCTTGACGGCAACGGTGACGGCAACATCAGCGGACGGCGGCTGAGTACTTGAGTTCTCTTGGGTATTCGCGTGGCCATCAAATACCGCCAGGAAATATTCCAGATGGCTTCACTGCGGACGGATTCCCTGTGGAGCTCAAGCCGAATACCAAGAGTGGTATCAAGGCCGGAACTCGGCAGCTGCGACGCTACATGAATGGGTGTCGAATACGGTGAGCTCTGGACCTATCGTGACACGCCGGATGGGATAGTGTTCGACCTCGTGAGGGTGCCCAACGGGTCCCGCAGATGGACGAAGTGGTGATGTTGGATGGCTAAGCCGCTGACCGCGCCGGCCGTGTTGCGCGCGGCCATGGAGCTCGGCACTGTCCCTTCCCAGGCTGAAGTGTCACGAAGGGGTGAGGTGCGCTGGGAGTCTCAAGGGCTGGCGTACCTCGGGTGGATCTCCAAAGACGCTGCGGGCATGCTGACCTGGCACATGAACGTGGGTGACGCCAAGTTCGGCTCGGCTCTCGAGAAGTACGGGCGCATGTCCGTCCCGATTCGCAGTTCAAGTAACGAGACGCCCTGGCCGCAGGCTATGGACAGCTCGCTGGAGGAGTTTCTTCGGGAGGGGTTGGGTCGAGCGGCTCGGTTCGTAGCTGACCGCACCGACCTTTGTGAGCTGCTTTCTTCGTCCGAAGACGTACAGCGAGGCGACCTTTATGTCTGGCTTCCCGTAGCCAACTATCCAGCTCGCCTCGTGCAGGCTCTGGTGCTGGCGCGTGATATTGGTGACACTGACTTGGAGTCACGAATCCGGGGGCAGCTGGAACAAGGACCGATTCGCTTGTCGAACGGAAGGTCTATGGACGTTCTGGCATCGGCCAAGGGATGGGCGAGTCGATATGCGAGTGCGCTGGGATTTGACATCGCGATCTAAACAACCATAAAGAGATGCAACCTTAATGGCCTCGCTCCATGAGTTGCGTCTCGCAGGAAATGGGAGCCCCGCCGAAGAAATGGCAACACTGACGGCAAGGTCAGCACGACGCGTGCGGCGGATCCCGGGCAGAGCCTGTCGCATGCTGGCCCGTGCCGAGATCGCCGCGCACTTAGCGCATGCACCCACCAGGAAGAGCCACGCGCCTGCCGGCGACGGTCACGATCGACAGCGCTCGCGCCGCGTGATCAGTCAGGATCCATGTCGACCCCGGGGCGCCGGGCAGCCTCCGCCGTGACCAGCTCCAGGCGGGCGCAGCAGCAGAGGCGATACCGTCGGGAGCTGGCCTTTGAAGATCCACTCAGGTCGTGACGTCCGGGCGCGACGGCGGCTTTCCTCAGGGGCATCATGGGCGCCAGTCTGGTGGCACCCGGCCGCTCCGGTCCCATGCGCCGTACGACAGGCGGCCGGAACAGGCCTTGATCTGGCCGCTTCCGGGTCCTTCGGTCAGTCGTTCGTCCTCGGTCGGCCCGCCTCGAGGATCTCGGCCACGTCCAGGGTCACCTTCGCGCCGATGGAGTCGGGGAGGGTGACCAGCTCGCCGGGGGAGTGCGGGCGGTGGTTCTCGTAGCCGCTTCCCACCGGGTCGGTCAGGACGTGGAGCCGCTGGTGCTTGCGGTCCACGACGATGTAGACCGGGATCTTCGCCTCGGCGTACGCGGCGACCTTCGTTTTGAGGTCGTCCTTCCAGTTCCCCGACGTGACTTCCAGGACGAGACGGAAGCAGGCCGGATCGTAGGCGTTGTTCTCGACGAGATGGTCGTCGATGTCGGCGTCCACCACCACGAGGTCGGGGATGGCGTAGTCCTCGGCGCCGGTGGGGAGCCAGAGTCCGACGTTCTGCAGGGTCTCGGTCTCTCCGCCGTGTAGGCCGGCGGCGATGAACGGGATCATGAGGCCAGTGAGGGCTCGGGCATGAGGTGCATCAGGGGACGGGGTCACGAGGAGATGGCCTCCGATGATCTCGACGCGGTAGCCCGGATGGCGCTCCATGATCTCGTCGGCGATGGTCGTGAGGGTGACCGGCTCTTCTTCGCGGAAGGGCTGCTCGACGGAAGCTGCGGACATCAGGTGCCTCCTGGGAACTGGTGTCGAGAGCATCATCGTAGGTCGGACGCCTCCCCCACGTCCGTCTCGGGCGCCTTCACCCGAAGGTGTGGCATATGCCAGAAGGCCCCGTCACCAGCGGTGACGGGGCCTTCTCGGTCGAACGGTCGAGCTCAGAAGCGGCGCGTGATCAGCGCCCGCTTCACCTCCGCGATCGCCTTCGTGACCTCGATGCCGCGCGGGCACGCGTCCGTGCAGTTGAAGGTCGTGCGGCAGCGCCACACGCCGTCGCGGTCGTTGAGGATCTCCAGGCGCTGCTCACCGGCCTCGTCGCGCGAGTCGAAGATGAAGCGGTGCGCGTTGACGATCGCGGCCGGCCCGAAGTACTGGCCGTCGTTCCAGAAGACCGGGCACGACGTGGTGCAGGCCGCGCACAGGATGCACTTCGTCGTGTCGTCGAAGCGCTCGCGGTCCTCGGCCGTCTGGAACCGCTCACGCGTCGGCTCGTTCGTGTCCTTCGTGATGAGGAAGGGCATGACGTCGCGGTACGCCTGGAAGAACGGCTCCATGTCGACCACGAGGTCCTTCAGCACCGTGAGGCCCTTGATGGGCTCCACCGTGATCGGCTTCTCGGGGTTGATGTCCTTGATCAGCGTCTTGCAGGCAAGACGGTTCTTGCCGTTGATCCGCATCGCGTCCGAGCCGCAGATGCCGTGCGCGCACGAGCGGCGGAACGTCAGCGTGCCGTCCAGGTCCCACTTGATCTTGTGGAGACCGTCGAGGACACGCTCCTTGGGGTCGATCTCCAGCTGGAAGTCTTCCCAGACCGCCTCCGCCGCGACCTCCGGGTTGAACCGGCGGATCCGGAAGGTGACCGTGATGTAGGGGGAGTCGGCGAAACCGGGCTCGGGCTTGCCGGCCGCGTCTTCCTTGTCCAGAACAGGGGTAGCCATCAGTACTTACGCTCCATCGGCTGGTAGCGGGTCTGGACGACCGGCTTGTAGTCGAGACGGACGGTTTCGGAGCCGTCGGCGCCGACCTCGCGGTACGCCATGGTGTGCCGCATGAAGTTGACGTCGTCGCGGTTCGGGTAGTCCTCGCGGTAGTGACCGCCGCGGGACTCCTTGCGGGCGAGCGCGGAGACCGCCATGACCTCGGCGAGGTCGAGCAGGTTGCCCAGCTCGATGGCCTCCAGCAGGTCCGTGTTGAACCGCTTGCCCTTGTCCTGGATCGAGACGTTCTTGTAGCGCTCGCGCAGCTCCGCGATCTTCTCGACCGCCGTCTTGATCGTCTGCTCGGTGCGGAACACCATGACGTTGGCGTCCATGGTCTCCTGCAGCTCACGCCGCAGCTCCGCCACCCGCTCGGTGCCGGTGGCGTCGCGCAGCCGCTCCACCTGCTCGACCACGAGCTCCGCCGGGTTCTCCGGCAGCTCGACGAACTCCGCCTTCTGCGCGTACTCGGCGGCGGCGATGCCCGCGCGCTTGCCGAAGACGTTGATGTCCAGCAGCGAGTTCGTGCCGAGGCGGTTGGCGCCGTGCACGGAGACGCAGGCGACCTCGCCGGCCGCGTACAGGCCCGGGACGACGGTGGTGTTGTCCGCCAGGACCTCACCCTCGACGTTGGTCGGGATGCCGCCCATCGCGTAGTGCGCCGTGGGCTGGATCGGGATCGGGTCCGTGTAGGGCTCGATGCCGAGGTAGGTGCGCGCGAACTCCGTGATGTCCGGGAGCTTGGCGTCCAGCTGCTCCGGCGGGAGGTGCGTGAGGTCGAGGTAGACGTGGTCGCCCTCGGGACCGCAGCCGCGGCCCTCACGGATCTCCGTGTAGATGGAGCGGGAGACGACGTCACGGGACGCGAGGTCCTTCATGACCGGCGCGTACTTCTCCATGAAGCGCTCGCCGTCCTTGTTGCGCAGGATGCCGCCCTCACCGCGGGCGCCCTCCGTCAGCAGGATGCCCATGCGCCAGATGCCGGTCGGGTGGAACTGGAAGAACTCCATGTCCTCCAGCGGCAGCCCGCGGCGGTAGACCGCGGCCTGGCCGTCACCGGTCAGGGTGTGCGCGTTCGACGTCACCTTGAAGAACTTGCCGCAGCCGCCGGACGCGTAGACCACGGACTTCGCCTGGAAGACGTGGATCTCGCCGGTCGCCAGCTCGTACGCCACGACACCGGCCGACTTCTTGACGCCGTCGACCTCGGTGATCAGCTGGTCCAGGACGTAGAACTCGTTGAAGAACTCCACGCCCTCCTTGACGCAGTTCTGGTACAGCGTCTGGAGGATCATGTGGCCGGTGCGGTCGGCCGCGTAGCAGGAGCGGCGGACCGGGGCCTCGCCGTGGTTGCGGCTGTGACCGCCGAAGCGGCGCTGGTCGATCGTGCCGTTCGGCGTGCGGTTGAACGGCAGGCCCATCTTCTCGAGGTCGAGGACCGAGTCGATGGCCTCCTTCGCCAGGATCTCGGCGGCGTCCTGGTCGACCAGGTAGTCACCGCCCTTGACCGTGTCGAAGGTGTGCCACTCCCAGTTGTCCTCCTCCACGTTGGCGAGCGCGGCGGCCATGCCGCCCTGCGCGGCGCCCGTGTGGGAGCGGGTGGGGTACAGCTTGGTCAGCACGGCGGTGCGGCTGCGCTTCGTGGACTCGATGGCCGCGCGCATGCCCGCGCCACCGGCGCCGACGATGACGGTGTCGTACTTGTGGATCTTCATGATTCTCGCAGCCCCGTGCCTAGCGGATGTTCGGGTCGAAGGTGAAGATCACCAGCGTGCCCAGCAGGATGGTGAACACCGTGGCCGTGTAGAGCAGGCCCTTGAGCCACAGCCGGGTGTTCGCGCGCTCCGCGTAGTCGTTGATGACCGTGCGCAGGCCGTTGGCGCCGTGCAGCATGGCGAGCCACAGCATCAGCAGGTCCCAGACCTGCCAGAACGGGGACGCCCAGCGGCCCGCCACGAAGGCGAAACCGATCTTGGAGACGCCGCCGTCCAGCACGAGCTGGATCAGCAGGTGGCCGAGGACGAGGACGACCAGGACGACGCCGGACAGGCGCATGAACAACCAGGCGGCCAGCTCGAAGTTGCCCCGGGTGCTCTTCGGGGTCTTCTTGGTGCGCTGGCGCGGGGCCTCGATGAAGGGCGCCGGGTTGTCGACGGTGTAGACGGCGCCGCCCTCGATGGGGCCGACGCCGGCGGCGGTCTTGTCAGTCGTGGACATTGGCGTCAGCTCCCGAACAGTTCACGAGCGGCGTGGCCGAGGACGGGGTAGATCGCCCCGAGCATCAGCACGACCCACAGAGCGACGACGGTCCAGAGCATCTGCTTCTGGTACCGGGCGCCCTTGATCCAGAAGTCGACGGCGATGACACGCAGGCCGTTGAGCGCGTGGAAGAGGATGGCGGCGACGAGGCCGTACTCCAGCAGCGCGACGATCGGCGTCTTGTACGTGGCCACGACGTTGTCGTAGGCCTCAGGGGACACGCGGACGAGAGCGGTGTCCAGCACGTGGACGAACAGGAAGAAGAAGATGAGGACGCCGGTGACTCGGTGAGCCACCCAGGACCACATTCCTTCCCGGCCGCGGTACAGCGTTCCAGCCGGCACGGAAGTTTCCTCCGGGAGCGGGGATTGGGGCCGCGCCGGCTTGGTGTGTCGGTCGGGCCCGGCCGGGTACGGTCCACCGGCCCCCAGCATCGTAGCGAGGCGCTGCGGCCGGGCTGCGCCGGGGTCCCGGGGTGTGATCAAACTGGCATGCAAAGGGGTACTGGTGGGCTAGTGCGGCCGGGGCCCGTGGGTGGTCCGTCGGTGATGCCGGTGCCGGGTCGTCAGCGGTTGCTCGCGCAGTTCCCCGCGCCCCTGAGGGCGCTGACCAAACGCCCGCTCGCCAGGCGGCGGAGTTCTTCGGCCACGACCGCCCGCTCCTCCTCGGGATCGTTCGTCAATCGTGACCGGATGGCCTCCAGGAGCCGGTCCAGGGTCTCCGACGGGGACAGGCCGTCCAGGCAGATGACGAACACGTGTCCGAAACGGGCCTCGTAGGCGGCATGGGCCGCGCTGAGGGCGGTGTGGGCCGCGGCGTAGGTGTCGTGAGGGAGGGCGGGCAGCGGCTCGGACGCCAGTGCTTCGGTGAGGTCGGGCCAGCCGAGGTCGTAGGCCGCCTCGTCCGCCGCTGCCAGCAGGGAGTCCAGATCCGGGTAGGGGCGGTGGTCCGCGACGCGCCGGGCCCAGCGGTGGCTGCGCAGGCAGGAGAGGAGGGCCTGTTCCAGGTCCTCCTCGGAGGCGGCGTTGAAGTGCTCCACCGGTATGCCGAGTCGGCCGGGGAGATCTGGGACATGGTGCGCGGGCAGCGTGGGTCCTCGTGGGCGTCACGTGTGTCGGCAGGGCAAGTTGTGAGAGATGTGACGTCACGCTATCGAGTACGACCGTGACGTGTCCGAAGGATGCATGAATTTCACCCGGGAGGGAGAGTTTCGGCACGCGTGGTGGACGCGCGCCGGGCGCCCACGGGTTTTAGGTTGGCTGGGTGAGTCAGCACAGGCGCCGGACTTCGGCGAAGCAGGACAAACAGCGGCAGGTGCTGGTCGTGGCCATGGCGGTGGCCCTGGTCGTGGTCGCGGCCGGGGTGAGTCTCGGGCTCTGGGCGGCCTCGGGCGGTGACGGCGGGTCCACGGCCTCGGAGGCCGGATCCTCGCGGGGGGCCTCAGCGGCGGCGCCCCCGGACAGGGCGCCGGAAGCCGCCCCCACCCCCAGCCCGACCCGCTCCTACCCCCTGTCCGAGACCCCCCGCACCATCCCCGCCGTACGCGACCACGAGCCGGCGCGCGGCCCCGGCTGGCAGCCCGAGAAGGGCAACCGGGTGGTCGTGGACGACCCGGCGCTGGCGGACGAGGGACGGCTGGTCGCCGGCGAGCTCGGGATGACGTACGCGGGCGAGAAGGGCGACAAGAAGGCCGGTGACCTGCGGCTGGCGCTGAACCGCGACGAGGGGGCGAACCCGGAGTCGTACACGATGACCGTGCGCGACGGGCGCGTGCAGATCGACGGGCCCACCGACACGGGGGTCTTCTACGGCACCCGCACGCTCAAGCAGGAGACGCACGACGGCGGCACCGCCCCCGAGGGCGTCGTGAAGGACGAACCGGCCAAGCCGCAGCGCGGGTTCATGCTGGACATCGCGCGCAAGAACTTCACGGCCGGCTGGATCGAGGACCGGATCCGGGAACTGGGCGATCTGAAGTTCAACCAGCTGGGCCTGCACTTCTCCGACGACCAGGGGTTCCGGATCGAGTCGGCCTCGCACCCCGAGATCGTCTCGCGGCAGCACCTGACCAAGGCGCAGGTGCGCAAGATCATCGACCTCGCGCAGAGCCGGCACATCACGATCGTCCCCGAGATCGACTCGCCCGGGCACCTCGGCGCGGTCATCGACGCCCACCCCGACCTGCAGCTGCGCACCGCGCAGGGCTCGGCGGTGCAGGGCGCCATCGACATCTCCAAGGCCGAGAGCGCCGAGATCGTCGACGACCTGCTCAACGAGTACGCGGACCTCTTCCCCGGCGGGCCGTGGCACCTCGGCGGCGACGAGTACCAGGCGCTGACCCGGTCGAACCCGGAGGCGTCGTTCCCGCAGCTGGCCGCCGCCGCCCAGGAGAAGTACGGCTCCGGCGCGACGGTCGCCGACCTCACCACCGGCTGGCTGAACGACCGGGCCGACACCGTCCGCAGGCACCAGCGCACCCCGCGCGCCTGGAACGACGGCTTCTTCCGCGGCACCTCCGTGCAGCCCGCCAAGGACATCCAGGTCGCCTACTGGACCGGCAAGGAGATCGGCGCCCGGGCACCCCTGGAGTACCTCCAGGCGGGCCGCAAGGTGATCAACTACAACGACGAGTTCCTGTACTACGTGCTCGGCGAGCCCCAGACGTTCGTGTATCCGACGGGGCAGCGGATCTACGAGCAGTGGACGCCCCGGGTGCTGCGCGGTACCGCGGCCGTCCCCGCGCGCTACGACGACCAGATCCTCGGCGGGTCCTTCGCGGTGTGGTGCGACCTCGCGGACTCCCAGACGCAGGACCAGGTGGCGGCCGGGATCCGGATGCCGCTGCGGGCGACCGTCCAGAAGCTCTGGGACCCGGGCGAGCCGGAGCTGTCCTGGGCGCAGTTCCGGGCGCTGGCGGACAGGCTCGGCTGACCCGGCACGAAGGGGCCCATACGGCTGCGGACTCCCGTACGGCTGTGGTGGTCTTCTGACGCGACCGCAATCGAACATGCCGGGGGGAACCGGGACATGGGTTACTGGGGGTATTTCGTCGTGGGCCGGGGGCAGCGGCCGCTGCCGGAGCTGGACGCGCTGGCGTGGGCCGGGGACGCTCCGACGCGGCGCGCCTCGGCGCCGGGCGGATGGCAGGTGTGGGAGTACCCGAGCAGCGACGGCGACATCGGGAACATGAACGCCCTCGCCCGGGAGACCGGGGCGCCGGCGCTCTTCGGGTACGTCATGAACAGCGAGTGCGTCGTACTGGAGGCCGCGGCTCCGCGGAGCGGGGCGTGGACGACCTGCCTGGCGCGCACCGCGATGGCCGGGTACCTGGGGGCGGACCGGGAGGGCCTCACCCTGGAGGACTACTTCCTGGACCCGGGCGACGCCGCCGAGCACGCCGTGCGCTGGGCCGCCGAGGCCGGGCGCGAGGTGAACGCCGACGCGTTGCTGGACGTACTGACCTCAGACCCTGATCCCCTGGCCGAAAACCTGCTGTTCCGCTTCCTAGACAGGCTGGGCGTGGTACCCCTGTGACACTCCGGGCCCGTTGCACGCAGTAAGGGGAAGTGCGGGTTCCGTGAGGGGTGAGGGCCGGTAGCGGCCTGATCGGGCCCCGGGCAAGGCCCGCGGAGGGAGGCGTGGATGAGCCTGGTGGAGTTGATCGCGCAGGCCGACGAACGCGGGCTGGCCGCGAGCGGGCTGGCTTGTTTGGATCGGTGCGTGCCCCTGCTGGGCGGCGACGACGAGGTTCTCAGACCGGTGTGGGCGAGTCTCAGCGAAGGCGCCGCCGCCGAGGAGTGGGGCGAGCGGCTGGAGCAGGCGCGCGGCAAGCTGGACGCGGCCGCCGCCGGGGACGAGGCCGCCGCGCTCGCCCACCGGATGCTCGAGGCCGCTCCCGCCGAGCGGTCCGCCGCCGCGGTCCGGGTGTGGGCCGACGGCTGCTCCGTCGCCTCCCTCCAGATCCACCGGCTCCTGGACACCGCCGAGGACGAGGCCTCGTCCGTCGACTCCCGCCGCGAGGGCCGTACGGACGGCATGTCACCCCTCGTCGCCGCCGAACTGCGCCGGCAGATCACCGTCCTGGAGGTCCTGGCCGGACACGGCCCGGCCGGGCTGCGCCGGGCCCTGGAGTTGTCGGTCGAGGGGCGGCGGGTCCTGCGCGCGGTGGTGTCCCGCCGGAGCCGGCGGCGGGGCTGAAGGGCGCCGCCGGCCGCCGGCGGCCCGACCGGCCTAAACCTCGTTCCTGGAAGGGTCCTGTGACTGTCCCTTGGGTGAGGTGGGGCGGTCCTGCGCCGCTTCGGGGGAGCCGCCGATTCCGGGTGACGAAACGCTTCGCCGCAGCGCTTTCCGGGATGTGACGACTCAAGCGGAGACCAGGCCATCGGCGGCTGCGAAGCCGCTGCGATGGGCGGCGGACACGGTGGCGACGATGCGCGAGGGAGCACGGCTGCGCCTCGACTACTCGGCGCAGAGCCTGTGGAGCATCGACCGGATGATCGAGGGGATACGGCGGGAGGGAGCGCCCGACGCGGCGGTCCAGCAGGTGCTGCGCGGCTTCGGCGCGTACGCGGGTGAGGTGATGGCGCGTCAGACCGGCGCCGAGTGGTGGGCGACCGGCGGGGACCACTGGATCCGCACCCCCGACGGGCGCCTGTGGGACCCCATCGACGAGGCCCGCCGGTGCTACGGCGGCCATGGATCGCTGCGGCTGCTGTGCCGGGACGCGATGAGCACCGCGCCCCGGCGTTAGCGTCAGCGGGCGCGTACCTGCCCCTCCACGCCTTCGGTCCCGCCCGCCGCCCCGTCGACGCCTTCGGTCCCGCCCGCGGCACCCTCGACGCCTTCGGTCGCGCCCTCGGCCGCGGCCTGAGGTCCGTCGGGCGGCTCGGCGGCGGGTGCGGCCGTCGTCGCGGCGTTCGAGGCCAGGGTGCGGATCTCGGGCAGGTCGTCGTAGAGGTTCTGTCCGGGGCACTCGGTCGGGTAGCCGTCGCGATGGCCGGAGATGCGGTGGAACGTAACCTTCTGGCCCAGCTTGTACTTGCCGTTGTCGGCACCGGAGGTCAGCACGACCTTCCCGGTCGGGTCGATGCCGTAGAGGCCGAGCTTCCACGCCGCGACCTTCGCGACCGACGCGCGCACCGCGGCGTTCGTGGCCGCCGTGGAGTAGTCGCCGAGCACCGAGACGCTGCTGGTGGAGGTGTTGAACCCGTAGGTGTGCGCGCCGAGGACGGGTTTGTCGATGCCGCCCGCACGTCCCTCGAAGACGGTGCCGCACTTGTCGACGAGGAAGTGGTAGCCGATGTCGTTCCAGCCGTTGCTCTGCACGTGGTAGAGGAACACGCCGCGCACGATCGACGCCGACTGGGAGCAGGTGTAGTCGTTGGTGCCCGCCGTGTGGTGGACGAACATCGCCTTCGTGTTGCCCGTCAGGGTGGGCGGGTCCTTCACCAGGGACTCGTCGGCGCCCCAGGCGGAGCGGGAGGTCACGGTGGGACGCGGGGCCGAGAGCGGCCCGGCGGCGGGCCCGACCGGGTCCGGCCCGGCAGCCGAGGTGTCCACCGGGTCCGGCCCGGCAGCCGGGGTGTCCACCGGGTCCGGCCCGGCAGCCGAGGTGTCCACGGCGTCCGGCTCGACAGCCGAGGTGTGCACGGCGTCCGACCCGGCCTCGGGATCGACCAGTTCGACCCGCAGGCCTTCCGGCAGGCGCGAGCCCGTCACACGCACCTGGACACCGTCCGAGGGCCCGGTCCACAGCGGCTGGGTGCTGCCGCGCACACCGGCCCGGTCGCGGTCGGGGCCGGTCTCGGGCGTCCGGCCTTCGGTGTCCAGGGGGCGCCACGCGGTCCACGCGCCGCTCTTGCGGGACCGGGTGCGCACCTGGGCGCTGCCGTCGAAGACCGCGTCCGGGTCGTCCCAGGTGATGCCGATCAGGCTGAACGGCTCGGTCGTGCGGGGGGCGAGGGACCGGTCGTGGGGGTCGCCGTCCGGCACCCGGACGGTGTGCACACCGTCCGAGGGGGTGGCCCGGGCGGGCTGGGTCAGGCCGAGGGCACCGAGGGCCAGGGCGGTGGCGACGGCGGTGCGCAGGAGGCGGTGTGTCATACGGCGCTCGCCTTTCGTGTGCGGTGGCGTCGCGAGCAGGGGTCCCCGGTACGTCACTTGGCCGAAACCTCTGCGGGGCCGGGCTCCCGAGGACGGCGGGTCGGGTTGACCCGAACGGTCCTCAGGCGCGGCGTCTGACGCGCTGTGACACTTCCGCGGGACGGGCGGGGCGGGTTGACCCGAACGGTCCTCGGACGCGGCGTCTGACGCGCTGTGACACTTCCGCGCGGACCGGCGCTGATCACGTTGGGAGGGCGCGCACTCGGCACGGACGAGGACGGTACTTGGGTCAGGGAGCGGAGCGCCGGCGCGGGCAGGCGTACGACGGGGAACTGGGCGCGGCCGTGGCGCGGGCCCAGCAGGGCGACGAGGCGGCCTTCGCGGCCGCCTACCGGTTCGTGCACCCCGGGCTGCTCGGCTATCTGCGCGGCCTGGTCGGGGACGACGCGGAGGACGTGGCGTCCGACGCCTGGCTGGAGATCGCCCGGGACCTCGGGCGGTTCCGGGGCGACGGGGCAGGCTTCCGGGGCTGGACGGCGACCATCGCCCGGCACCGGGCGCTGGACCACCTGCGCCGGCAGCGGGTGAGGCCCCGCTCGTCCGCGCTGGAACAGGACCTCCTGGACCTGCCCGGACCGCAGAACACGCAGGACCAGGCGCTGGAGGCGCTCTCCACCGCGCACGCCCTGGAACTGGTCCGGGGGTTGCCGAGGGACCAGGCCGAGGCCGTGCTGCTGCGGGTCGTGGTCGGCCTCGACGGTCCTGCCGCCGCGCGGGTCCTGGGCAAGCGGCCGGGTGCCGTACGCACGGCGGCCCACCGGGGTCTGAAACGCCTCGCCGGGCAGCTACGCGCGGAGAGTGTGACGGATGAGGCTCCCCGGACGCTGGGTGAGTCGACGTAGCGGAACCGGTGGTTTCGCTGACGGCCCGGCCGGGTCGCGCGGACCCGGCGCCCTGAACAGGGCGCACCGGCGGGACGTACTGGTGCCCGGCGCCCACGTGGCAGCGGGATGGATCGGATCGAGCAGGGACGGAAACGGACATGGGTGAACGGCCGAGCGACGACGGGCTTTCCGGCCGTGGTTCCCGCCATGCCCTCCTCGACTCCGGCGTGGAGGCGCTGATCGTCGCCTCCCTCGTCCGGGACGGTGTCGACGCCGAGGCCGAGCAGCGGGCCGTGGCCGCCTTCCGGGCCGCCCGCGACGCCCGGTCCCCGCGCACGCGTACCCGCCGCCGGGACGACTGGCGGCCCCGCGAACGGCGTCACCTGGGGCGGTCCCTGAAGACGACGCTCTCCGTGCTGCTCGCGAGCCTCACGCTGGGCGGGGTCGCCGTGGCGGCGATCGGCGTGGCGGGATCGCCGCGGGAAGACACGAACGACGCCCCGGGGCGCCGGCCGGCCCCGAGCAGCACCCCGCGCGACCCGGCGGGACAGCCTCCCGGCGGCAGCCACAGCCCCGGCACCGGATCGGGCCCGGCGCACTCGAAGCGGCCGACTCCCGCTCAGGACACCGAGGCGCACTGCCGCGCCTACCAGAAAGTCCGGCAACGGGGCCAGGTGATGGAGGCGTCGGCCTGGCGGCGTCTCGTTGCCGCCGCGGGCGGTGAGAACAACATCACGGCGTACTGCGCCGAGCAGGCGACCCGGTCCGACGCGCACCCCGGCCGTACAGCCCGACCGGAGCAGGGCACGGGAGCCTCCGGGAACAGCGGCAACGGCAACGGCACCGCCAACGGCAACGGCACCACCAACGGCCCGGGCTCGGCGAACAGTGGCGCCAAGGCCGACAACGGCTCGGGCAAGACCGACAACGGCTCGGGCAAGGCCGACAACGGCTCGGGCAAAGCTGACAACGGCTCGGGCAAAGCCGACAACAACTCGGACGGAGCGGTCAGCGGCTCGGGGGCCGGAGGCGGCAATTCGGCCGCCGGGGACGACGGTTCGGCTGCCGGCAGCGGCGACGGAGAGACGCGGACCGACGGACAGCCCGCTCGGCCCGACGACAGCCGTCCCTGAGGCGACCGGGAAGCCGCAGGACCTCTCGTCACCCGGCCCGGCCCTTCACAGCTCACCTCACACGGCTCACCCCGCACCGCTCTCACCCGGTATCGCTCACCCCGCACCGCGAAGGGAGCGCGGGGGTCGCTGACCGGTCCGGAGTGCAGCCGTGGCCGCCCGTCGGGCAGCCGCCCGTGAAGTGACGGACTGACACCTTCCGTGGCTGGAAAGGCAGTTGAGACGCACGAGAGGCGAAAAGGTTGTGCGCCCTTTTGGCCTCACCTTGGGCACGGGTTCATCACAAAGAGCTGCCGGATGAGCCTGATCTGGGTGCTATTGCAGGCATCGATCCAAGATCGTCTGACCATGGGTCATGGAATGGTCAAGTGCCGGAGTGCCCGCCCGAGGGTGTCCGAACGGCGGGGCCCGCCCGCCCCGTGCCGCTTCACCCGTCCAGTGCCGCCCGGCTTGCAGGTGCGGCCCCGCTTCCCTGCTGAGAGGGCACCTCATGGCCGACGAGATGGTGCGTCAAGCCCAGGTCTTCATCAACCGCGTGTACGGCAGCCGCATCGGCATGACCGTCGAGGAGAACGGGCAGACCGGCTGGCCCACGATGTACGCCCTGACCCGCGCGCTCCAGTACGAGCTCGGCATCACCAACCTGTCGGACAGCTTCGGGCCTGCCACCCTGGCGGCCATCGCGGAGAAGTACGGCAAGATCGACGCCAACAACGTGCCGCACGCCGACTTCTGCCGCATCCTCCAGTCCGCCCTGTACTGCAAGGGCTACGACGGCAGTGGCATCGACGGCACCTACAGCGCCCGCGTCCAGCAGTCCGTCACCCAGCTCAACGCCGACATGGGGCTGAGCGCCGTCTACCCGGGCAGCGCACTGTGGCCGAAGGTCATCAAGGGCCTGTTCAACATGGACGCGTACGTCACCGTCAGCGGCGGCTCCAGCGCCGTTCGCGCGGTGCAGCAGTGGCTCAACGGCCAGTACGTCCTGCGCAAGGACTACTACGTCATACCCTGCGACGGCCACCACTCCCGCGACGTCGCCAAGTCGATGCTCTTCGCCGTGCAGTACGAGATCGGGATGGCGGACGGGGTCGCCAACGGTGTCTTCGGCCCCGGCACCCAGTCCGGCCTCAAGTCCCACACGCTGTCGGTCGGCAGCTCGGGCAACTGGGCCCGGCTGTTCACCGGCGCGATGATCCTCAACCAGCGGCCGGTCGCCTTCGGCAACTTCACCAGCGCGGTCTCCACCGCCGTGCAGAGCTTCCAGTCCTTCGCGAAGCTCCCCGTCACCGGCAACGGCGACTTCCCCACCTGGGCCTCCCTCCTGGTCTCCTACGGGGACCAGAGCCGCAGCGGCGAGGCCTGCGACGGCGTCACCAAGATCACTGACGCCCGCGCGGCGGCCCTCAAGGCCGCCGGGGTGAAGTACATAGGCCGCTACCTCACCAACCCCAGCGCGACCTCCCTGCCCGAGAAGGCCATCCAGCCCGGCGAGCTGGCCACCATCGCCGCGAACGGCCTGCGTTGCTTCCCGATCTACCAGACGTACGGCAGGGACGCCGCCGGCTTCAACTACGCCGCCGGACGGGCCGCGGGCCAGGCCGCCGCCAACGCCGCCCTCGACCACGGCTTCAAGCCCGGCACCCGGATCTTCTTCGCCGTCGACTTCGACGCGCTCGACCACGAGGTGACGTCGAACGTCCTGCCGCACTTCAAGGGCATCGTGGACGCGCTGGCCGCCGACGGCGCGGAGTTCAAGGTCGGCGTGTACGGGCCGCGCAACGTCTGCACCCGGGTCGGTGAGGCCGGGCACTCCACCGCCTCGTTCGTCTCCGACATGTCATCGGGCTTCTCCGGGAACTTCGGCTACCCGCTGCCCGCCGACTGGGCGTACGACCAGATCGTCACCCGCACCGTCGGCTCCGGCGCCGGTGCCATCGAGATCGACGTCAACATCGCCTCCGGCCGCGACACCGGCCAGGCCTCCTTCAACGCGCCCCGGCCGCCGCGCCCCGACGTCGGCTTCGACGGCTCCTTCCTCAACGCGCTGCACGCGGACCTCAGCCGCTACATGCGCAGCATCGGGTACGAGGACGACGGCGGAACCGGTGCCGACGCCCGCCTGTTCACCCACACCCAGTGCTTCGAGACGATCATGTCGCACGACGCGCAGACCACGTCGCTGTCGCGTACGTACAAGATGCGCAAGGCGATGATCCAGACCTCCGCGTACTGGGAGATGCGGCACTACGACCTGATCGACCAGGGCGTGGACCACGCGGTCGCCGAGTACCACCTCAACGGCATCGGCGTGAAGAAGGACTCCTCGACCGGCATCGCGCAGATCAGCGGCGACGTCGGTATCCGGGCCTGGAACCACTGCATCGACAAGGGCTTCGTCACCGGCACCCGTTTGGACCCGACCAAGGACGCCGACATCTGGACCATGTGGCAGAAGGTCAACAAGGACAACGCCTTCGCCATGCGGACCGTGCCCCTGATCCACCTGTGGGGCGTCGACGGCAAGCCGGGCGGCAAGAACCCCCCGGCCGGCGAGACCAAGCTGCGCGCCATGAGCCTGGACTACACCGAGGGCGAGATCTTCGAGATCATCCGCCGCTACCAGGGCTGGGGTACCGAGGCCGAGGCCCACGCCGCCAAACGGATGGGGCTCTACTACATCTTCGAGAAGTACAACAACCTTGTCCGGCAGCTCGCCGGCGGGTGAGGTGGTCGCCATGACCACCTCGTACCCCTCCGTCCTGCCCCTGCTGATCTGCGTCGTCGTCGCCGCCGTCGCGGCCTTCGGCCTCTTCGGATACGGCTTCCCGGCGATCGGCCGGGGGGCCGTGGCGGGCGGCGGCGCGGCGCTCGCCGGAGCCCTCGCCGCGGTCGCCTACATCTGGGGCCTGGTGTCCCTCTTCCTCGACGAGAGCGGCACCGCCCAGGCCTGTCAGGACGCGAACCCCGCGCTGTACGGGCAGGTGAGCGGCTACCGCGTGTCCTACCTGCCGCCCGCCCTGGACTGCCGCCTGTCGTCGGGTGGTTCCTACCCGGCGGCCGTCCCGGACTTCCTCACACCCGTGATGACGGTCTGTGCCGTGATCGCGGTGACGCTCGCCCTGATCGCCGTCGCCGAACGCCGCCACACCACCGCATCCGAGCATCCCGAGAAGAGGACCATGTGAGCGCCACTCCCGCCTCCCCGCTGTCCCGCAGAGGCCTGCTGCTGCGGGCCGCCGCCGTCGCCACCGCCGCGGTGGCGCTCCCGCACTCCCAGGCCCTCGCCTCGCCGGCGTACGCCGCCGAACCGCGGGACTACACCTTCCCCAAGGCCGTCCGTGACGGCGTCGCCCGGGCCGAGGCCCGTAACGAGCGGCTCCTCACCGGGACCCGCTCGGCCAACGGCTGGGACCTGGAGAATGCCGCCGACCAGGGCGGATCCATCTCCTCCAGGCCCGTGCCGGGCACCCCGGTGAAGGACCTCCAGGTCCGGCTCGGCGCTCCCGAGACGATCCTGGTGCACCTCGTCCGCCGCTTCCACTACGAGATCGCCGAGCTCCAGCCCGGCGAGGTCGTGGGCTGGACCGCCCCGAAGGGGCTGCGGGGACCTGCCCGCTGCCTGGCCTCCGGCACGGCCGTCCGCGTCCGGCCCGGCCACTACCCGCCCGGCGCCAAGGGCGGCTACTTCCCCCTGGAACTGGCGGTCCTCCGCGACATCCTCGCCGAACTCGACGGCGTGGTCCGCTGGGGCGGTGACGACCGCGCCGTCGACGAGGCGCTCTTCTACCTCGCCGTCGGCCCCGACGACACCCGTCTGGCAGCCGTCGCCGAACGCCTCCGCGTCGGGGAGGCCACCTCCGGCCAGGGCGCGGGCACCCTCGTGGACGTCCACGACAAGCGCCGCCGATCGGCCGCCGAGGCCCTCGCCCGCCGCCAGCGGAACGCGGCCTGACGCCGCTCCGCGCGCAGCCCCCGGGCTCGTTGCCGAGCCGGGTACCCGATGGATCATCAAGGAGAACCAGTGAAGAGAAACCTCGGCGTGGTCGCCGCAGCGGTGGTCGTGATGGGGGCTTTCATGACCCCGGCCGCCCATGCCACCACGGGCTACGAGAACCAGATGAGCCCGGAGGCCTGTGAAAAGTCCCAGGCGGCGTCCGACTTCAAGTACGCGATCTACTACAACTCGGACTTCGGCGGCGCTTACCGCAATGTCGGCTACAGCGTCTGGGACTTCGCCGACGAGCGCATCGGTGGGGCTCCTCAGGGCGGCACGCAGCCGCTGAAGTTCTGCCACGGCGGAAACGGCAACGGCCAGGGCATCAAGAACAACGCCGCGTCGGTGAAGAACAAGCACTCGACGTATTACGCCGTGACCTATTACAACGCCGGCTACAAGGGCTCCGCGAACTGGGCCAGCCCGAATTCCCAGAGCAACCTCACGGTGACGAAGAACGAGAACGCCTCGTTCGCCTGGCAGACGCTCTGACGCTGTCTGCGTTCCCTTCGTGCTCTGCCGCCGGCCGCACCGCCGGCGGCAGAGCACGGCAATCGACCATTCCGGTAGGTACCCCCCCCATGCATGTGAAGACACGGCGGGCGAGCGCCGTTTCACTGATCGTCGCAGCGACTCTGACATCGGTCGCCGGTTGCTCGGGTGACGCGACGACGAAGCCGTCGGTGGCGACACCGAAGCCCACCGTCGCGTTCGATCCGGCCGACCCCGCGACATGGGTGCTCCCGATCGAGGGATACCTGCCCTCGGAGGCCGAGCAGAAGCAGATCTCGCAGGCCCGGAAGATACTGGTCGGCGACTGCATGAAGGACCTCGGCTTTTCCTGGCAGCCGGCCGCCGACCTGCCGCGCCTCGGCCCCAAGACCCTGGTCGACTGGCGCTACGGCATTCACGACATGGCGCTCGCCGAGGAGCGCGGCTACAAGCCCGCGGCCGATGAGCAGGACGCGTACGACCGGGCCGTCGAAGAGGGCGCCGTGGACGGTACGTCGGGCGACGGCCCGATGAGGCAGGCCCTGGAGGGCACCGCCCCGAAGGTGGGGGGCAAGCCCGTCCCCAAGGGCGGCTGCCTCGGCGAGGCCGACCGTGCGATCTCCGCCGGCGCCGCGAACACCACCGTCGCCCAGACGGTCAGCAACGAGGCCTTCGCCGAGTCCCAGCAGAGCCCCGAGACCGTCGCGGCGTTCAAGGCCTGGTCCGACTGCATGAAGGCGAGCGGTTTCCGCTACGCACGGCCGCTCGACGCCAGCGACGACCCGCGGTTCGGCTCGCGGGACGTCACGCCGCTCGAAATCAAGACCGCGACCGCCGACATCTCCTGTCGTGACAAGACCAAGGTCGCCAGGATCTGGTTCGACGCCGAGGTGAAGATCCAGAACGAGAGGATCGAGTCACGGCCCGAGCAGCTGAACGCCGAGAGAAAGTCGCTGAACGAAGCCGTGAAGAAGGCCGCCGACGTCATAGCGGGTTCCTGATGCGTCCGTCCGGTGAGACCGCTGTCGAGATCGTGCCGCCCGGGAAGCCACGTGGTCCGGGCGGCCTGGCCCGGCGCCGGAAAGCCCTCGGCGGTCTGCTGCTGGCGTGCCTGGTGTGCACGGGGGCCGGCGCGGGCGCAGCGCTCGTCATCAAGTCCCCGGCGCAGGTCGCCGCGGACACGGCGCCTCCGCCACCGGACGTCCTCACGGCGCCGGTGGAGCACCGGGTGGTCTCCCAAGCCCTGATCACCCGTGGGAAGGTCACGGCCTCCCAGCACACCGACGTCTCCTCCGGGCCCGGCGCGGGCGAGGACGCCGGCCGGTCGGTGGTGACGAAGGTCGAGGCCGCTGCGGGCCGCAAGCTCGGCGCCGGGCAGGTGCTCCTCGAAGTCTCGGGCCGCCCGCTGTTCGTCCTCAAGGGCGCCGTTCCCGCCTACCGTGACCTCACCGCCGGCAAGCGCGGCGAAGACGTCGCGCAACTCCAGGCGGCCCTGCGGGACTCCGGCCACCCCACCGGAAGCGACGCCTCAGGGGTCTTCGGATCGGGCACCGAACGGGCCGTCACCTCCTTCTACCGCGCCATCGGTTACGAGGCGCCGGCCACCGAAGCTCCCGTGAGCCGGCCTGCGGTTCCCGAACCCGGCGCAGCGGCGTCCCCGCAGCCCGAGGCATCCCCACCGCCGCAGGCGGCCCCGGCGCCTTCGGCGGCAGCACCTCAGGCCGCGCCGCCGCCCCGCACCGTCCCCGTCCTTCCGATGTCGGAAGTGGTCTTCGTCAAGGCCTTCCCCGCCTACGTCGACGAGGTGCGCGCGAAGGTGGGGGACGAGGCCGGGGGCGGAGGTCTGCTGTCCCTGTCCTCCGGTGCGCTCACCGTCGAGGCTTCCGTGACCCAGCAGGAGAAGGGCATGATCCGCGCGGGTCAGAAGGTGCGGATCTACTCCGACACCGAAGGCCGCGAGTTCACCGGAGAGGTCCGGTCCGTCAGCAGGGAACGCACCACCGCGAAGGACGGCGACGAGGAGTCGGGCGAGCAGAAGTACACGGTCGAGGTGACACCGTCCCGGCCCCTGCCCACGAAACTGAACGGTGAGAACGTGCAGCTGACGGTCGTGGCCGCCGCTTCGCGGACGAAGGTTCTCGCCGTACCCTCGTCGGCCGTCTCCACCGGTGCCGACGGCCTGACCAGCGTCACCGAGAGGACGGGGAAGAAGGAACGCCGGATCCCCGTCACCGTCGGTGTGTCGGGGGACGGGTACGTGGAGATCGTGCCGCGGAAGGGCGCACACCTGGAGCCCGGCGCCCAGGTGGTCGTCGGTGTGCAGGCGCGAGGGACCGTGGGCCGGCCGTGACCACGACGACCTCTCAGGGCGTCGCGGTCATCGAGTTCCGCGGCGTCGGCCTGACCTACCCAGGCCCTCCGGCCGTCCACGCCCTGCGCCCCTGTGACGTGCGTATCGCCGAGGGCGAGTTCGTCACCGTGGTGGGCCCGTCGGGCTCGGGCAAGTCCACCCTGCTGAACATCGCGGGGCTCCTGGACACGCCCACGCACGGCCAGTACCTGCTGAACGGGATCGACACGGCGGCCCTGAGCCCCTCCCGGCTGGCCGCCCTGCGGGGCGAACGGATCGGGTTCGTCTTCCAGGCCTTCCACCTCCTTCCGCATCGCAGCGCACTCGAGAACGTCGAACTCGCCATGGTCTACCGGGCCGTTCACCGCCGGGAGCGCCGTGCGCGGGCCGCCGCGGTCCTGGAGCGCGTGGGCCTCGCCCACCGCGCCGGAGCCCTGCCCACCCAGATGTCGGGCGGC
Source organism: Streptomyces tibetensis (assembly GCF_040647715.1). Lineage (GTDB taxonomy): Bacteria > Actinomycetota > Actinomycetes > Streptomycetales > Streptomycetaceae > Streptomyces > Streptomyces tibetensis_A. The sequence continues at coordinate 496,761 of NZ_JBEZCR010000002.1, forward strand.
GAACGCCAGCGCGTCGCGGTCGCACGCGCCCTGGTGGGTGAGCCCTCGCTGCTGTTGTGCGACGAGCCGACCGGCAATCTCGACTCCGCCACGTCCGCGTCCCTGCTCGAACTGCTGGACGCCCTGAACCGCGACGGCATGACCATCGTCGTGATCACCCATGACGCTCAGGTCGCCGAGCACGGCCAACGCACCGTCACGATCCGCGACGGCGTGCTCCACGACTCCGCCCAACGGCCGGGGGCGGCATGAGGAAGCGCCGGCACGACGTTCCCGAACGGTCCCGGCTGGCCGTGCGCGACCTGCTGTCCGAAGCCGTGGCCGGCATGCTCCAGCGGCCGGCCCGGTCGATTCTCACCGCCCTCGGCACCGTGCTCGGTGTCGGCGCGTTCATCGCCGTCCTGGGGCTCACCGGAACAGCCAGCTCCCAGATCGACGACCGGTTCAACTCCCTGACCGCCACCGAGGTCGGTATCACGGACGTCGCCCCCGCGACCCCGGCGGCCCGTCAGCCGGCGTTCCCCGAGGACGCCGACGCCCGCATCGCCCGGCTCAACGGCGCGCTCGCCGCGGGGGTGTTCTGGAATGTCCGGCTCGGTCCGGACCAAGCGGTGCGAGCCGCCCCCGTCGGCACGGCCAACGGCGTCGACGCCCGGACCCAGGTGATCGCGGCCTCCCCCGGGCTGTGGCAGGCCTCACGGGCCCGCTTCGTCGAGGGGAGGGCCTTCGACCGCTTCCACGACACGCATCACCAGGCGGTCGCCGTGATCGGCTCGGCCACTGCCGCGCGTCTCGGGATCACGACGCTGCGCACCCGCCCCGCCGTCTTCATCGGCGACACCGCCTTCACCGTGATCGGCATCCTGGACGACGTCGAGCGGAAGCCGGAGCTTTTGATGTCCATCACGGTTCCCCGCTCGGTCGCCGAACGGACCTGGGGTGTTCCCACGGACGAGGGGGCGCAGATGCTGGTCTCGACCCGGCTCGGCGCCGCAGGCCAGATCGCGGACGAGGCAGCCGTCGCGCTGCGCCCGGACCATCCCGAGTACTTCAAGGTGACCCCGCCTCCGGACCCGCGGTCCCTGCGGACGGCGGTCGGCGACGACCTGGGCCAGCTGTTCCTCCTCCTCGCCGGGGTGTGCCTCGTCATCGGGGCGGTCGGGATCGCCAACACCACGCTGGTGGCAGTGCTGGAACGAACCGGAGAAATCGGACTGCGGCGCGCTCTGGGCGCGCGCGGCGTCCACATCACCCTGCAGTTCCTGACCGAGTCCGCGGCACTGGGGCTCGTCGGAGGACTGGTGGGCACCTCGGTCGGCACGGTCGTCGTGGTCGTCGTCGCGGCCCTGAAGGAGTGGACGCCGGTGATCGACCCCGCCACGCTGGCCGTCGCCCCGGTACTCGGCCTCACGGCCGGTCTGCTGGCGGGCGTGTACCCGGCCTGGAGGGCGTCGCGCATCCCACCGGTGGAGGCGCTGCGCCGCTGATGCCGGGCTGCGGACCTGCAGTGCATCGTCGAGTCGCGGAGACGGCCGAGGCCGCCACCCCCCACAGGAGAGGCCCCGGCCGTCGCGCGGTACGGGCCGCGCGGCGACCCGTACTCCCTACAGCGCCCGGGGTGCGTTTTCTGTCACACCCCACCGCGTCACGGCTTAGTTGCATCCTGGACGGACATGGACGGGGAGCGGTTTCAGGTCGTAACGTGCCATTCGCGCCAACGCGAATGCGGTACGACCACCGCAACCACCTGCGGTCCTGATACCGCAACCATCAATCGAGGAATCACAACGGCGAGAACCCGGTCCGCGAGAGCGGCACCGGTCCAGGCGCATAAGGGGTGCGGTGCTGGGGGACGACGCGGAGCTGACCGCCGCGGTGCGCGCGGCACAGGACGGGGACGAGGACGCGTTCCGGACTGTGTACCGCACCGTGCATCCGCGGCTGCTCGGGTACGTACGGACGCTGGTCGGCGACCCCGACGCCGAGGACGTGACGTCCGAGGCGTGGCTCCAGATAGCGCGCGATCTGGAGCGGTTCACCGGCGACGCCGACCGCTTCCGCGGCTGGGCCGCCCGGATCGCCCGCAACCGCGCCCTGGACCACATACGCATGCGCGGGCGCCGGCCCGCCATCGGCGGCGACGAGACCGAGCTGACCGGCCGGGCCGCCGAGTCGGACACCGCCGGCGAGGCCATCGAGGCGCTCGCCACGAACGGCGCGTTCTCCCTGATATCCCGGCTGCCGCAGGACCAGGCCGAAGCGGTCGTGCTGCGGGTGGTGGTGGGGCTCGACGCGAAGACCGCGGCCGAGACGTTGGGGAAGCGCCCGGGAGCGGTCCGCACGGCGGCACACCGGGGCCTGAAGCGGCTCGCCGAACTGCTCGGCGGCGACGCGCAGGCCGATCCGGAATCGGCCGGTGTGCTCGACGCCCTGCCGCCCCCGAGAGAACCGCGCGGCGGTGCGGTGACGTCCGCAGGTGTGACGCACAGCGTCGCGCGGACGCAGAAGGATGTGTGATGGCCGACGAGCAGTACAGGTGGCTGGACCGCGAAACGGCGGAGCGTTTGCTGAGCGGAGAGCCACCCGGAGCTGTCGAAGGCGCCGGCCGGGAGCAGGCCGAACACCTTGCCAGGACCCTCGGCGCGCTGTCCGCCGTACCCCCGCTGACCAGCGATGAACTCCCCGGCGAGGCCGCCGCGGTGGCCGCTTTCCGCAAGGTCCGCGCGGAACGCGCCGATGCGGCCGCAGCCCGTACGGACATCCGGGGGCAGGCCGCCCACCGGGTCGCCGACGCAGGGCTGGTCCGGATCGGAACCCCCGGTGACGGCGGCACCGGCGCCGGCCGGCCGTCCCGCTGGGCCCGCCCCGTACGCCTCGGCCTGGCCGCCACCCTGGCCGTCGGCATGGCCGGCGGGGTCGCCCTCGCGGCCGGAACCGGAGTCCTGAGGGCGCCGTTCGGCGGCGACGAGCCCCGGCCCGGCGCCTCCGTCTCGGCCTCCGTCACCCATCCGGAGCGCCCGCTGGTGTCGCCCTCGCCGAGCGACGCCGTTCAGGGCGGTTCCACTCCCGAGAAGACCCCTCCCCAGGGCGGCGACGAGCAGCGCGAGGACGCCGCCCCGGCGCCGGACGAGCAGAAGGAACGCGGCGGCCGCCGCAGCGAGGTCACCGCGGCCTGCCGCGACCTGCGCGAGGGAAAGCGGCCGGCCCCCGACCGCAGGCGAGCCCTGCGGGACGCGGCGGGCGACCGGCGGGTGTGGCAGTACTGCAAGGACGTGCTGTCCTCGGCCGGCTCCCGCTCGAAGGAGCGCCGGGACGACGACCGCGCGGATCAGGGACACCACCAGGGCAAGGGCGAGGACCGGAACCGGCAGCAGGACCGCACCAAGGACCGCACGCAGGACCACAAGCAGGACAAGGCCGAGCGGAAGGCCGAGAAGCAGGCCGAGAAGCGGTCCGAGAAGCGGCCCGGGAAAGGGGGCGACGACCGTGACTGACGCGGACCGTGGCCCGGCCCGGACTACCGGGACCTCTCCCGCACCGCTGTGACCTGCGGTTTCGTACTCCGTGAAAAGAGGGCGGCCGAGGGTGTGACGTTTTCGGCCGCCCCGGCGCAGTAATGAGTGAGCCGACTGGTCATCGGCCGTCGCACAGAGCCGGGGTTCCCCCCGTACCTACGGCTCGTGCACCGAGCGCGGGCGGGACACGTTCCCCCGGTCCCGCCCGCGCCCCCACCCCCCTGCCCGCTGTCACCAGGACACGACGACCTTGTCGCCGATGCGGACCTGCGCGTACAGCTGTGCGATCGCCGCCTCGTCCCGGACGTTGACGCAACCGTGCGAGGCCCCCGCGTAGCCACGGGCGGCGAAGTCCGCCGAGAAGTGCACGGCCTGGCCGCCGCTGAAGAACATCGCGTACGGCATGGGCGAGTCGTAGAGCGTCGAGACGTGGTCGCGGGACTTCCAGTAGACGGAGAAGACGCCCTCCCGGGTCGGCGTGCCCTGCGAACCGAAGCGGACCGCCATCGTCGACACCGTCCGCCCGTCGACCATCCAGCGCAGCGTCCTGCTGGTCTTGTCGATGCACAGCACCCGGCCGGACCGGCAGCGCGCGTCCGGCGGGTCGGCCTGCTGGCCGCCCATCAGGTAGAGGTCCCAGCGGCCCGGCTCGCGCGTCATGCCCAGCAGCCGCTGCCAGGTGACGGCGTCGGCCTTCCCGGTGCGCGGCAGCCCGCGCTTGCCCTGGAAGCCGCTGACCGCCCGCTGCGTCGGCTCGTCGTACGTCCCGGTCGGCCCCTCGAAGAGCCAGGCGACCTGACGCAGCCGCGCCTGGAGCTCCCGGACGTCGCGGCCGGTGTCGCCGCGTGACCACAGCACGCGGGCCGGGGTGGGAGCGGCCCGGGGCTTGTCGTCGCCCGGCGGCGGCGCGGAACGCGGTGTGGCGCCGCCACCGGCGGGCGTGCGGCCCTGCGACGGGGTGCTGCCGGGCAGCTCGACGTGCACCGGCGAGCGGTGCTTGCCCTCGCCGTCGGGCGTCTGCACCGTGCAGCCGGTCAACGCGGCCAGTACGGCGAGTCCCGCCACGAACGCTCTCCCCATGCCCGTACTACGCACACGGCCCCCCGCTCGTCTCACCGGCACGCCCGGATGTCACCTGAGATGTTCCCCGGACGTGACCCGTCGCGAACCAGGGGGCATGGTGGTGAGCGAGGTCACTGCTCTGCGGGAGGCAACCCACCATGGCGCGTGAGTCGGAGTCCGGACTGCCCATCGAGCCGCTCTACGGTCCGCAGGACCTTGAGGGCTGGGATCCGGCGGAGAAGCTGGGGGAGCCGGGGGCGTACCCGTACACCCGTGGTGTGTATCCGTCGATGTACACGGGCCGCCCCTGGACCATGCGCCAGTACGCCGGTTTCGGCACGGCCGCGGAGTCCAACGCCCGCTACCGGCAGCTGATCGCCCATGGCACCACGGGGCTGTCGGTCGCCTTCGACCTGCCCACCCAGATGGGCCACGACTCCGACGCGCCGATCGCCCACGGCGAGGTCGGCAAGGTGGGGGTGGCCGTCGACTCGATCGATGACATGCGGGTGCTGTTCGGCGGGATCCCGCTCGACCAGGTCTCGACGTCGATGACGATCAACGCCCCGGCGGCCCTGCTGCTGCTTCTGTACCAGCTGGTGGCCGAGGAGCAGGGGGTCGCGGCGGACCGGTTGACGGGCACGATCCAGAACGACGTGCTGAAGGAGTACATCGCCCGGGGCACCTACATCTTCCCGCCCAAACCGTCACTGCGGCTGATCGCCGACACCTTCAGGTACTGCCGGGCCGAGATCCCGAAGTGGAACACCATCTCGATCTCCGGCTACCACATGGCCGAGGCGGGAGCCTCGCCCGCGCAGGAGATCGCCTTCACCCTCGCCGACGGCATCGAGTACGTGCGCACCGCGATCGCGGCCGGCATGGACGTCGACGACTTCGCGCCCCGCCTGTCGTTCTTCTTCGTGGCCCGCACGACGTTGCTGGAGGAGGTGGCGAAGTTCCGTGCGGCGCGACGAATCTGGGCGCGGGTGATGCGTGAGGAGTTCGGCGCGCGGAACCCCAAGTCGCTGATGCTGCGCTTCCACACCCAGACGGCCGGGGTGCAGCTGACGGCCCAGCAGCCCGAGGTCAACCTCGTCCGCGTCGCCGTGCAGGGGCTGGCCGCGGTGCTGGGCGGGACGCAGTCGCTGCACACCAACTCCTTCGACGAGGCCATCGCCCTGCCCAGCGACAAGTCCGCCCGCCTCGCCCTGCGCACCCAGCAGGTCCTCGCCCACGAAACCGACGTGACCGCCACCGTCGACCCCTTCGCCGGGTCCTACGTCATCGAGAGGATGACCGACGACGTCGAGGCCGCCGCCGTGCAGCTGATGGACAGGGTCGAGGAGCTCGGTGGCGCCGTCAACGCCATCGAACAGGGCTTCCAGAAGGGCGAGATCGAGCGCAACGCCTACCGCATCGCGCAGGAGACGGACTCCGGCGAGCGGGTCGTGGTCGGCGTCAACCGCTTCCGGCTCGACGAGGAAGAGCCCTACGAGCCGCTGCGCGTCGACCCGGCCATCGAGACCCGGCAGGCCGAACGCCTGGCCACCCTGCGCGCGGAGCGCGACCAGGCGGCCGTCGACGCGGCCCTGGGCGCGCTGAAGAAAGCCGCCGAGGGCGAGGACAACGTCCTCTACCCGATGAAGGAGGCGCTCAAGGCCAGGGCCACCGTCGGCGAGGTCTGCAACGCGCTGCGCGAGGTGTGGGGGGCGTACGTCCCGTCCGACGTCTTCTGACCTGCGGCCGGGCGGGGATGTCGGACCCGCGTGCGACACTCGTCCGCATGTTCGGTGTCGTCGATCTGCCCACCTACCTGGTGGGCCTTGCCCTGATCATTCTGCTGCCCGGTCCCAACTCGCTGTACGTGCTGTCCGTGGCCGCCCGCCGCGGTGTGCGCGCCGGGTACACCGCCTCGGCCGGAGTCTGGTGCGGGGACACGGTGTTGATGACGCTGTCCGCGGCCGGAGTCGCCTCGCTGCTCCAGGCGAACGCCGTGCTGTTCGCCGTCGTCAAGTACGCGGGGGCCGGATATCTGACCTGGCTGGCCATCGGCATGCTGCGGGCCGCGTGGGGCATGTGGCGGACGCGTGCGGAGCGGACCGCCGGTGACCAGGCGCCCGCGCCCGCCGAGGAGCGGCCCTTCCGCCGCGCCTTCGTCGTGAGTCTGTTCAACCCCAAGGCGATCCTCTTCTTCGTCGCCTTCTTCGTGCAGTTCGTGGACCCGGGGTACGCCTACCCCGCCCTGTCCTTCGTCGTCCTCGGCGCCCTCGCCCAGTTCGCCAGCGTGCTCTACCTCAGCGCGCTGATATTCGGCGGCACCCGGCTGGCCGCCGCCTTCCGCCGCCGCAGGCGCCTGTCGGCGGGGGCGACCTCGGCGGCGGGTGCGCTGTTCCTCGGGTTCGCGGTGAAGCTGTCGCTGGCGAGTTCGTAGCGCACCCGGGCCGGCGGGTACCGCACCCTGCGACGTCAGGACCGTTTCGCGCGGGCCCGCCGAACGGCCCGGGTGAGGACGGGCGGCAGCAGGTCCTTGGCGAGCCGGCGGGTCGGCGACGGGACGGGACGGACCGGCCGCGCCGCACGCGATGCGCTGACCTCGGGGGTGCGCACCGGTGCGGGCTGGGGCTCCACGTAGTGCCGCGAGGGCGGGAAGGCCGGTGGCTTCATGCCCCGGGAACGGGTCCGGATCAGCCGGTGCCCGGCCGCCTCCTGCACGCTCAGTCCGACGTCCGTGCGCAGCCGGAGCGTGGCGAGCAGTTCCTCCTGGAGCGGCTCGGGGTCGCCCCAGGTCGCGTACAGCTTCTGCGTGCTGAGGCAGATGGGGCGCAGACCGCGGTTGAGGACGGCCTCCCAGGCGGCGACCGCGACACCCGGGGTGTGCTCGGACCGGAAGTCGTCCAGGACCACGATGCCCTCGGGCAGCAGGATGTCGTGGGCCGCGCCGATGTCGCCGTACACGTGCTCGTACAGGTGCGAGGCGTCGATGTGGATGAAGCGGCAGGAGTCCGGGGCCACCTTCTCGTCCACCAGGGAACTGGGGCCGGTGATCACCGTGGGCAGGGTGTCGTGGAAGGAGAGGTAGTTCCGCTCGAACGCCTGCTGGGTGAGGGAGGCGTACGACTTGGCCGACTCCGCCTTGTTGGCGTCGTCCGGGGCGTCGCCCTCGAACAGGTCGCAGACCGTGAACCGCTCGCCGTCCTGCAGGTGGTGGCCGAGGAGGATCGCGCTCTTGCCCAGGTAGACGCCGAGCTCCAGCAGGTCACCCTTTGTGCCGGACTTCTTCTGCTGTTCGAGGAACCAGGTGAACAGCGTCTGGTCCAGGGCCGGGAACCAGCCCGGGACGTCCGAGAGTTCGCCGGGATGCGCTTCGATGGCTTGTGCGTGGGTCATGGGACGAGCCTTCTCTCTGAGCGTTGCCCCGATCGACGGCCGGCTGAACGCCCCGTGAACAGCGTCAGCGGGTCTTCGTCAGGGCCGCCCGCAGCCGGGGCGTCAGCGGCTTCTCCACATATTTGTGCAGCAACCACGCCAGCAGCAGCATTGACGCCACCGTCAGTACGAAAGTCACCCCGGACGCCAGCCCCAGACCGCGGTGCAGGGCCTGGATCACCACCCAGCCGAGATGCTCGTGGACCAGATAGAAGGGGTACGTCAGCGCGCCCGCGACCGTGAGCCACCGCCAGTTCACCCGGCCCAGCAGGCCCAGCGCGATCGCGGCGACCGCCACGAAGCCGAACGTGACGACGGCGATGATCCCGAACGAGGAGCGGTAGGAGAAGGCCTCCGGGTCCGGGGCGTGCCACAGCGACTGCACCGCGTAGTGCTGGCCGATCAGCCAGCCGGCGGCGACGATCGACCACCCGTAGACGTCCCGCCGGTCCCGGTGCACGAGGTAGAGGCCGACACCGCCGACGAAGAAGGGCGCGTACTCGGGCATCAGGACGATGTCGAGCAGCGGCATGTTCGCGTTCTCGGCGATCACGGCCGCCAGCAGCCAGCCCGCGCAGAACATGACCACCCGGCGGCGGTTCGCCCCCGGCAGCACGACGCACAGGGCGAACAGGGCGTAGAAGCGGACCTCCGCCCACAGGGTCCAGCACACCCCGAGCACCCGGTCCACGCCCAGGGGCATCTGCAGCATCGTCAGGTTCACCAGGGCGTCGCTCGGCGAGACCGCCCTGTAGGCGACCACCGGCAGTGCGAAGACGCCGGTCACCAGCAGGATCGCCGCCCAGTAGGCGGGCATCAGCCGGGAGGCACGGGAGGCGAAGAACGACTGCAGGGGGCGGCCCCAGCCGCTCATGCAGATCACGAACCCGCTGATCACGAAGAAGACCTGGACGCCGAGGCAGCCGTAGGCGAACAGCGTGTGCAGGGTGGGGAACTGGTCCCGGGGCGAGGTGCCCCAGGCCTGGGCGACCTCACCGCCGCGCCCGCCGTAGTGGTACAGCGCCACCATCAACGCGGCCACCAGCCGCAGTCCGTCGAGGGCGCGCAGCCGCCCGGGGGAGTCGCCTCTGCGCCGTGGGACGGTCGTGGCGCCCGGCGGGTCGACCAGCACGGCGACGCCGGGCCGGGGCTTGCGGGTGCTGACGACCGTCTCGGTCACGCTGGAAACCTCTGTGTGGCTCGTGTGTCCTTTGCCTGAGCCGCCTGTGGGCGGGCGCCTGTCACCCTAGGACGAGAGTTGACGGAATTACGTTCGAAGGCGACAGGCTTCGCCTGCCGGTCCCCATGGGTTCATCTGGATGTCGCCCGGGCCGGTCGCGCCACCGGGCAGGACCGGCTCAGCGGCGTACCGCCTTGCGCAGGGCCCGGGCCCGCCGGACCACCCGGCGTGCCGTGGAATTGCGCGGCAGGAACGCCAGCCGCTGCGGAATCCCGCCGGGCAGCCCGAGCGCGGTGAGGCGGCGCTTCTTGAAGTAGCGCCGGGTGCGCGGACCGAGGTGCCGGGCGAGGAACCGCTCGGCCTGCGGGCGCAGATCCGGGTAGATCTGCGGCTGCATGGTGAATCCGAGGGCCGTGACGAGGGCGGACAGCCGCTCGCCCGTCAGGAGGCCACCATCCTCGCCGCTCTCCAGGCCGGGCAGCAGCGCGTCGGCGAGGGCGGTCGGAACCCGGTTGCTGTTCTGGTACGGCGTCAGCCGCTCCAGCAGCAGTTCGGTCCCGATGCGGGCGACGGGCAGGTCGTAGAAGGCGGAGGCCGTGAACAGCGCGGTCGAGAAACAGCCGACGACCAGCGCGGGCCGGGTCCGGTCGAACAGCACCTCGGCGAGCACGGGCGTGTCCAGGACCGTCAGGTCGACGCCGAGCTTCTCCGCCTCGGTCTCCAGGGCGCGGCTGTAGCGGGCCGGTGCGGTGGGGTGGGGCTTGAAGACGACCGTGCGGTGACCGCGGGCGACGGCACCCCGCATCATCCGCACATGCAGGTCCTCCTCCTCCTCGGGGGAGAGGATGTTCAGCGCCGACAGGTACTGGCCGAGCAGCAGCGCCGAGTCACCGGGCACGGCGGGCAGTTCGGGCACGGTCTCGGTGACCTCGCCGAGCACCTTGAGGAACGCGGCCGTCGGCACCAGGTGCGCCGGCACGTCGAACTCGGTGAGCAGCATCGGCGTCAGCCCCGGCACCAGATCCAGGTGCAGCAGCCTGCGCACGCGCGTGCCGACCAGCGGGTCGAGCTTGTTGCGGGTGGGGCCGTAGCTCATCAGCCCGTCGGCGTAGACGTCGACGGGGGCGTCGGTGAACAGCTGGGCCACCGTCAGGGCGGGCGCCACCTGGATGGATTCCAGCACCAGGCTCACCCGGTCGTCGCCGAGGCCCCACAGCAGCCGCAGATAGCGCTCGAAGAGGGGGACGTCGTCGGCGCGGGGCGTCCAGGCCCCCGGGTGGAAGGGGCGGATGGCCTCGTTCCAGGACAGCACCTCGTCGAAGTGCTCGCGCAGCGGTGCGAACCCCGGCATCTCGTCGAGGGCCGGAGTGGTCTCCGGCGTCGCGGAGTTGTTGAACACCAGCAGCACCCGGCGGTCCGGCTCCTCGAAGAGATCGGAGTCGATCGCGGCGGCCAGGGTGGCGACGCCGTACAGCGTCGAGGCGCAGAAGATCTGAGTGGTCCCGGGCATCAGGCGGCCGCTCCCGTCGTGGTCACCCTGCGTCGCAGCCGCCGCAGCTTGGACGAACGGTCCATGTCCATGGCCTCCAGTGCGTCGGCGAGTGCGTCCTGCGGCATGCGCTTGATGGCCGCCGCGCTCATCGACCGCAGCTGCCTCGCCACGGCCGGTTCGAACCTGTCCTCGTTGGAGAGGTGGTGGGCGATGATCGCGCAGTAGGTCCGCACCGCCTTGGGCAGCAGCCGGTCGGCGTCACGGTCCGCGGCCGTCTCCTCGATCACCTGGTCGAAGGCCCGGATGAAGTCGAGCTGGCGCACATCGCCGATCTGCGTCAGGGACGAGGCCACCCCGCGCCGGTAGAACACGCCCAGCAGGCTCACCACGGCGAACGACTCCGCCTCACGGTGCAGCTTCCAGATCCACGGCCGGTCCTCCGCCGTGCGCAGCCCGTCGGTGAAGTGGAGCACGCCCTTGTCGGCCAGGCGGCGGTGATAGGCGCCGGCCCAGGCGTAGGCGTAGTCGACGGAGGTGGAGCGGTGGGCGGGCAGGATCGCCTCCCGCGGGTCGAACGCCTCCCAGCGCCGCCCGACCGGGACCCGGTGCACGGAACGGGCGCGCGCGGTGGCCTGCACATGGTCGGTACGCACGAAGTCGCACCCCAAGTCGTCCATCGCGGACACCAGTTCGGCGAGGTAGCCGGGGGCCAGCCAGTCGTCACCGTCCAGGAACGTCAGGTACTCGCCCTGCGCCGCGTCCAGGCCGGTGTTGCGCGCGGTGGCGAGCCCACCGTTGCGCTCATGGCGGATGTACCGCACCTGGGCGACATCCGAAAGGTCCTCGGCCGCTCGTTCGAGAATGGCCGGAGTTTCGTCCTTCGAATGGTCGTCGACCAGGATGAACTCGAAATCGAGGTCGGCATTCAACCGAAGGCTTCTGAGGGTGTCCGGGGCATATTGCTGCACGTTGTAGAACGGCACGATCACGGAAAGCTTAGGCACCCGCAAGACGTTAGGAGGCCGCCCGGCAGCTGAACTTTCCGAAGAAGGTACACCGGGTGAACTCAATGTGTCAGAACGGTGCACCGCGTGTACTTCCGGCCTTCCAGCGGGCCAGTTCGGCTCTCGGTGGGCTGTTGTTAACTTTTCGTTGAGTCGCGGTTCCGCCATACCTAGGATTCGCTTCCTAGCGTCTTCGACGTGCCAGCAAGTACACCGAAGCGCCCGCGAATCGCCGTCCTCGCGGACAGCGACACCCGATGGAAATGGGGTGCGCTGACCGCGGACCGCATCGCCCCGGGACCGTCCATGGAAGCCGCAGCGCGCGAAGCCGCGCAAGCCGGCCCCCTCCTCGACGGCTTCCTGCTGCGCGGCCGGGCCACGCCCACCCCGCGCCAGCTGAGGGAAGTGGGCGTGCGCGCCGACTCGCTGCGGGAGGTCACCGCCGTCGAGTTCCTGCGCGCCATGGCCGAGGGAACCTACGACGTCCTGGTCCTCTCCCTGGTCGGCGGCGGTGTGCAGGCGATGCTGCACGGCCTGGCACGCGTCTGGGAGCACCGCGCGGAGCGGCCCGTCGTCGTCACCGGCTACGTCGGAGTCGTCTACGAGAAGCTCGCCGACGGCCTGCTGCTGCGGCACGGCGCGGACCTGGTCCTCGCCAACTCCCGCCAGGACGCGGACCGTTTCCGGGCCGTCTACGAAGGGGTCGGCGCCGACGCCTCCGCGGTGACCGAGGTGGCCCTGCCCTTCCTCGGCGGCGCGCCCTACGAAGGTGAACACCAGCCCTACACGGTCGTCTTCGCCGCCCAGCCCTCCGTCCCGGACAGCCGCAGGGACCGTACGTACCTGCTGAACCGGCTGGTCCAGCACGCCCGACGGCACCCCGAGCGCGAGGTGCTGCTGAAGCTGCGCTCCAAGCCGGGCGAACACACCACCCACATCGAGGAGTTGCCGTACCAGAAGCTGGTGCAGCGCCTCGATCCGCCGGCCAACTTCAGCCTGGTGTACGGCAACATGGGCGAGGTCCTCGACCGGACCGACCTGCTGGTGACGGTCAGTTCCACGGCCGCCCTGGAGTCGTTGCACCGCCGCATCCCGACCGTCGTACTGACGGATCTCGGCATCCGCGAGTCGCTCGGCAACCACCACTTCGTGGGCTCCGGCTGCCTCGCCTCCTGGGACCAGCTCGACGCCGGACACCGGCCCGTGCCCGACGAGGAGTGGGTCGCCCGGCAGGGCGTCGCAGCCGACGGCTCCTACGACTCCGCCTTCGACGCGGCCCGTAAGCGCATCGCCGGGCTGCTCGACCGGCCCGGCGGCCTGCCCCCGCTGACCCCGTACTACACCCCCGTCACCGCGCCCGGCTACCTGCCCGGGATCCTCGCCCGCCACCACCTCGGCCCGGACGGCACCCCGCTGCCCGGCGCGCCCGCCGCCGACAAGGACCCCGGACCGGTCCGGCAGATCGTGCGCCGGGCGGCACGCGGCGCCTACCGCCACGGCGTGCAGCGCGTGGCGCCCGTCATCCGGCGGATGGGGGAGCTGTGAGCCGCCCCGAGACCCCTGCCCAAGGAGTAGACCCCATGTCCCACCCGGAAGCCCGCAAAGGCGCCTTGGTGCGCCGCGTGCTCGCGGTGATCCCCGCGCGCGGCGGCTCCAAGGGCGTGCCCGCGAAGAACCTCCTGCCCGTCGGCGGTGTCCCGCTGGTGGCACGGGCGGTGCGCGAGTGCCGCGCCACGCGGCTCGTGACGGACGTCGTCGTCTCCACCGACGACCAGGCCATCGCGGCCGCCGCCCGCGAGGCCGGCGCCGAGGTCGTGCTGCGGCCCGCCGCCATCGCCGGCGACACCGCGACCTCCGAGGCCGCCGTCCTGCACGCCATGGACGCCCACGAGGCCCTGCACGGGGCGCCGGTGGACGTGGTCCTGCTCGTGCAGTGCACCAGCCCGTTCCTCGTCCGCGAGGACATCGACGGGGTGGCCGGTGCGATCGCCGAGAACGGCGCCGACACCGCGGTGACCGTGGCGCCGTTCCACGGCTTCATCTGGAGGGACGCCGACACCGAGGCCACCGCCGGTGAGGTGACCGGCGGCTACGGCGTCAACCACGACAAGTCCTTCCGGCCCCGCCGCCAGGACCGCCCCCAGGACCTGCTGGAGACCGGCGCCGCCTACGCCATGGAGGCGGCCGGCTTCCGCAAGCACCAGCACCGCTTCTTCGGCCGCACCGAGCTGGTCCGCACGGACCCCGCGCGCGTGCTGGAGATCGACGACCCCCACGACCTCGCCCGCGCCCGGGCCCTCGCGCCGCTCTTCGACGCGGACCGCCCCGGCGCCCTCCCGACCGCCGACGACATCGACGCGGTCGTCCTCGACTTCGACGGCACCCAGACCGACGACCGGGTGCTGGTCGACTCCGACGGACGGGAGTTCGTCTCCGTGCACCGCGGGGACGGACTCGGCATCGCGGCCCTGCGCAACAGCGGCCTGAAGATGCTGATCCTGTCCACGGAACAGAACCCTGTGGTCGCCGCCCGGGCCCGGAAGCTCAAGCTCCCGGTGCTGCACGGCATCGACCGCAAGGACCTCGCCCTCAAGCAGTGGTGCGAGGAGCAGGGCATCGCGCCGGAGCGCGTGCTCTACGTCGGCAACGACGTCAATGACCTCCCGTGCTTCGCCCTCGTGGGCTGGCCCGTGGCGGTCGCGAGCGCCCACGACGTCGTGCGCGGCGCCGCACGCGCGGTCACCACCGTCCCCGGCGGTGACGGCGCGATCCGGGAGATCGCCAGCTGGATCCTCGGCCCCTCTCTCGATTCCCTCACCAAGTAAGGAACTCTTCGCCATGAGCAACAACTCCCGCATCCGCAAGTTCGGTTCGCGCGAGGCCGGCCCCGGCCGCCCCGTCTACGTCACCGGCGAGATCGGCATCAACCACAACGGCGACATCGAGAACGCCTTCAAGCTCATCGACGCCGCCGCCGAGGCCGGCTGCGACGCGGTCAAGTTCCAGAAGCGCACCCCGGAGATCTGCACCCCGCGCGACCAGTGGGACATCGAGCGCGACACCCCCTGGGGCCGCATGACGTACATCGACTACCGCCACCGCGTGGAGTTCGGCGAGGAGGAGTACGGCCAGATCGACGCCTACTGCAAGAAGAAGGGCATCGACTGGTTCGCCTCCCCGTGGGACACCGAGGCCGTCGCCTTCCTGGAGAAGTTCGACGTCCCCGCCCACAAGGTCGCCTCCGCCTCCCTCACCGACGACGAGCTGCTGCGCGCCCTGCGGGCCACCGGCCGCACGATCATCCTCTCCACCGGCATGTCGACGCCGAAGCAGATCCGCCACGCCGTCGAGGTCCTGGGCAGCGAGAACATCCTGCTCTGCCACGCCACCTCGACGTACCCGGCGAAGGCCGAGGAGCTCAACCTGCGGGTCATCAACACCCTCCAGGCCGAGTACCCGAACGTCCCGATCGGCTACTCCGGCCACGAGACCGGCCTGCAGACCACCCTCGCCGCCGTCGCCCTCGGCGCCACCTTCGTCGAGCGTCACATCACCCTCGACCGCGCCATGTGGGGCTCGGACCAGGCCGCCTCCGTGGAGCCGCAGGGCCTGACCCGCCTCGTCCGCGACATCCGCACCATCGAGGCCTCCCTCGGCGACGGCGTCAAGAAGGTCTACGAGTCCGAGCTGGGCCCGATGAAGAAGCTGCGCCGCGTCGCCGGTGTGGTCGCCGAGGCGGAGATCGCCACGGCGGCGGGCGAGCCGGTCGGCGTCTGAACGCACCACCCCCACAACCCCCTTACGACGGGACGGTCGTACGTCGATGAGCCCCCGCGCCGGGAACGCCGGCCCCCACACTCTCGCCTTCGTCGAGAGCCCGGTACAGCTGCTGAACGTGCTGGAGTGGGCGCACGCGCACGCCCCAGGCGTGGGGCTCACCCTCGTGGTGCTGTCGCCCGTCGACCCGATGACGCGCGGCCAGCTGCGGCGGATGTCCGACCTGGCCCGCGACGAGGGGCACCAGGTCCGCTGGGAGGAAGCGCGCGGTGGACCGCTCGCGCCCTTCCAGACCATCGGCGGCCTGACCGGCGTGCTCCGCAGGGCACGCCGGGTCGTGCTGGGGGACCCCTTCTCCCGCTACGTCCAGCTGCTGCTGACGATCACCCGCGCCCGTGACCTGGTCGTCGTCGACGACGGCACGGCGACGATGGAGTTCGTCGGGCAGCTGGCCCGTGGCGAACGGCTGGTGCGCTGGCACCGCAAGGGCGGCCGCCCCGGCCCGCGGGACGTGGTCTTCGCGCCGGTGTCGGCTTCCGCCCGCCGCCGGCTGACCCCCGGCGAGAGTCGCCGCATCGAGATCTTCTCCTCCATGCCGATGCAGGAGACCCCGGCGGGCGTCACGGTCGGCGAGAACACCTTCGCCTGGACCCGGGCCCGTTTCGGCCCGCCCAGGATCACCAGGGGCGCCGACCTGGTCGGCACGTCCCTGGTGGAGACCGGCGTGGTCGACGACGGCCGCTATCTGGAGGCCGTCCACGCCCTGGCCAGGGCGCACGGGGCGACCCGCTACTTCGCCCACCGCCGCGAGAGCACGGACAAGCTCCACCGCCTCGCGGTCGAGACGGGCCTGGAGATCGTCCGCCCCGAGCTCCCCCTCGAACTGATCGCCCGCCGCGGACCCATCGGCCGGACGATCCTCAGCTTCCCCTCCACGGTCGTCCACACCCTCCCCCTCGCCCTGTCCGGCACGGAGGTACGCGTCGCGGTCTGCGACATCGACCCCGCCTGGCTCACCGAGAACGCCTCCCCACGCGCCCAGGGCTTCCTGTCCGGGGTGACGGGCACGGCCCGGGACGTGCACCGGCTGTCGCCGACGGCCCCGGTGTCTCCTCCGGGTCCGGCCCACCCGGGCACGACGGAGCCGGCCGACCCCACGGGACCGGCGGGCACGGCGCGCTTCACCGCCCCGCCCTCCACGACGGGCCTGCCGGGCCCGACCGGGACACCGGGAGCGGTGCCCGCCGGATAGGAACCGGAGCCGGAGCCTTCCTGGCCACCAGGCCCGGACGGCAGGCCCTACACGTCCGCCGCGGGCCCCCCGTCCTCCGGCGGCCTGCGCGCGAGGAGAAACGCGCGCGGCAGCTTCTCCCCGGCCTCCGGCTCGCGCAGGACACGGGCGTGGAGGTCGAGGCCCGCACCGGTGAGGTGCTCGACGACGGTGTCCGGGGTGCGCCAGTAGTAGTCGAGTGAGATCTCCTGCCCGAAGCGCTCGGTCAGGCGCTGGTGCCCGTCCTCGTCCCCGGACTGGAAGCCGAGCAGCACCGGCGCCCCCGGCAACAGGACGCGGCGGAACCCGGCGAAGACGGACGGCAGGTGATCGTCCGGCACATGGATGATCGAGTAGAGCGCGACGATGCCGCCGAGCGTCGCCTCCGGCAGGTCCAGGGCCGTCATCGAACCGACGTGGAAGCGCAGCTCCGGGTGGGTCCGGCGGGCCAGGGCCACCATGCGGGGCGACGCGTCGACCCCGAACACCGGCAGCCCGGCCTCGTGCAGCCGCGCCGTCACGTACCCCGGCCCACTGCCGATGTCCGCGACCGGCGGCCGCCCGGGCATCCCCGGCGCCCGGACCAGCTCCACGAAGGCCGACAGCAGCGCCTTCTCCAGCGGTCTTCCGGCCAGGCTGTCGGGGTGCTCGGCGGCGTATGCCTCGGCGATGGCGTCGTACGAGGACTGCGTGGACTCGACGAAATCGGGGGCGCGCACGAGCGCACACTAGTGGGGACGCGCGTCCGGCAGATGAACAGGCCGGTGTTCGCCGCGCAGGGCGTGGTATCCGTGGAGAGGATGGATGGATACCGGAGTCGTGGCGTCGATGTGATCGAAGTCACACTCTGGGGGTGGATGGCCCGGTCGGCCCAAAAGGCGGGCGAGTTTACCCACCTCACTTGATAGCTATGCGCCGGGCGATCATATTTTCTTCCCCTATCGGGTTGAAGTTTTGTTGATCCAGGGTCGGTCGACCGCCCGGGCGCCCTACCCTTCAAAGGGTGAAGCCACTGATGTCACTGGAGTCCGAGGTCGATCTTCCCGGCGGAGCCGTACTTCCCGGTGCACTGCCCGACGCTCTGCGGGCCGAGCTCATCGCGTTCCGGCGCGACCTGCACATGCACCCGGAGCTCGGCAACCAGGAGTTCCGTACGACCGCCGCGATCAAGGAGCGGCTCGAGCGGGCCGGCCTCAAGCCGCGCGTCCTCGCCGTGGGCACCGGACTCGTCTGTGACATCGGCGTGGAGGGCGAGCAGTGGGACGGCGGTCCCAGCATGCTCGCCCTGCGCGCCGACATCGACGGCCTGCCCATTCCGGACACCAAGGCGGAGTGCCCGTACCGCTCGACCGTGCCCGACCGCGCGCACGCCTGCGGCCACGACGTGCACACCACCGTGGTCCTCGGCGCCGGCCTCGTCCTCGCCGAGCTGCACCGCCGGGGCGCCCTGCCCCGCCCCGTCCGGCTGATCTTCCAGCCCGCCGAGGAGGTGCTGCCCGGCGGCGCCGCCGACGCCATCAAGTGCGGGGCGCTGGAAGGCGTCGGCGCGATCATCGCCGTGCACTGCGACCCCCGGGTGGACGCCGGCAGGATCGGGCTCCGCGAGGGTCCCATCACCTCCGCCTGCGACCGGCTGGAGATCGGCCTCGACGGCCCGGGCGGTCACACCGCCCGCCCGCACCTCACGACCGACCTGGTCACCGCCGCCGCCCGCGTGGTCACCGACGTCCCCGCGCTGGTCGGCCGCCGCTTCGACAGCCGCAGCGGGCTCGCCATCACCTGGGGCCGCGTCGAGTCCGGGCACGCGCCGAACGTGATCCCGCAGCACGCCGAGCTCTCCGGCACCGTGCGCTGCCTCGACCTGGAGGCGTGGCGGCAGGCCCCCGACGTCGTGGTCGCGGCCATCGACGAGATCGCCAACCTGTACCGCGCCAAGTCGGAGATCAACTACGTGCGCGGTGTGCCGCCCGTCGTCAACGAGCCCGGCGTCACCGACCTGCTGCGCGACGCGATGATCGCCCGGCGCGGGGTCGAGTCCGTCGAGGGCACCGAGCAGAGCCTGGGCGGCGAGGACTTCTCCTGGTACCTGGAGCACGTCCCCGGCGCGATGGCCCGCCTGGGCGTCCGTACCCCCGGCGAACGCCAGATCCGCGACCTCCACCAGGGCGACTTCGACGTGGACGAGTCGGCCATCACGGTAGGAGTGGAACTCTTCACAGCAGCGGCCCTGATCAACGGCCTCCGCTAGCACCGCCTGACCGACCGCCCCCGCCTTCCTCCGGGCGGGGGCGGTCGCGCCTTTCTTGGGGGCGCGGGGAACTGCGCGCCCGGCCACCACGGCGCCGCACGGGTTTCGGGGGCGCGGGGAACTGCGCGCCCGGCCACAAGGCGCCGCGCAAATGCTCTGCGGCGCGGCGAGTCTGTTCAGGGGCGCGGGGAACTGCGCGAAGGCCACAACGGCGCCGCACAAGGACGACACCCCCGAGCCCCCCGCCCCGCCCCGTTCCCCCCCCCGGGGGCCCTCCGGTTGCGAGCGGCGCAGCCTCACGGCAGCCTGGTGCGCGTCACCAGGTAGGCACGCGCCGTTTCCCCGACTACACCTTTCGACCCCGTTCGCTCCCGTGGTTCACAAGGGCGTAACCGGCCATCGGCACGAATGGATAACGGCCCCGCGGCGAACCGTTCCCAGGAGTGTCTACGCGCGTTAATGTGCGCCGCAACCGAGCACCCATCGCGGGGCTTTGGAGAATGGGGAACTTCAGATGCGTCGGATTTCCAAACTGACCCGTGTCGCGGTGGGGGTCGCGTCGCTCGGGCTCGTCGCCACGGCCTGCGGCGGCACCAGCAGTGACAGCGGCGACAGCGGCAGCAGCGACAAGGGCCTCGCCATCGCGTACGACGTCGGCGGCAAGGGCGACCAGTCCTTCAATGACGCCGCCTTCGCGGGCCTGACTAAGGCCAAGGACGAGTTCGGCTACAAGACGGCCGACATCGAGCCCACCGAGGGCGAGACGAACGCCGACAAGGAGCAGCGCCTGGCGTCGCTGGCCAAGCAGGGCTACAACCCGGTCATCGGTGTCGGCTTCGCCTACGGCCCGGCGATGAAGGCCGTGGCCGCCAAGTACCCGAAGACCACCTTCGGCATCGTGGACTCCGTCGTCCCGGGCAAGAACGTCGCCTCCCTCGTCTTCGCCGAGGAGCAGGCCTCCTACCTCGCCGGTGTCGCCGCAGCCAAGGCCACGAAGACCGACGTCGTCGGCTTCGTCGGTGGCGTCGACGTGCCGCTGATCCACAAGTTCGAGGCCGGCTACAAGCAGGGCGTGCAGGACACCAACTCCAAGGTGAAGGTCCTGTCGCAGTACCTGACGCAGACGGCGGAGGAGGGCGGCTTCTCCAGCCCCGACAAGGGCAAGGCCGCCGCCGAGGGCCAGATCGAGAAGAAGGCCGACGTGCTCTACGCGGCCGCCGGCCTGTCCGGCCAGGGTGTCATCGAGGCCGCCGCCAAGGCGAAGGTCTGGGCGATCGGCGTCGACTCCGACCAGTACAAGCAGGCCGCCCTGGCGCCGTACAAGAACTACATCCTCACCTCCGCGCTCAAGGACGTCGGCGGCTCGGTCTACGCGCTGGCCAAGTCGGTCCACGACGACAAGCCGCTGACCGGCACCCAGACCTTCGACCTGAAGGTCAACGGCGTGGGCCTCGCGGAGTCCAACCCGCAGTACGCGAAGGTCGCGGGTCTCCAGGACGCGGTCAACAAGGCCAAGCAGGAGATCATCGACGGCAAGATCAAAGTCAACACCGAGTGATCCGACCGGTCTGACCAGCCGAATCGGGCGGGCACCCTGGGGGGTGCCCGCCCGATTCGCGTATCCCGGCCCTCCCGGTACCGGATCACCCAGCGCCACGCCGCGTTTGCGGTCGGCAACGCCCCGGCCAAGCACGGGTGATGGCTTGGCCACGGGCGCATAACAAGGTGGACAGAAGGGGTTTTCAGGCAGGTCTACGCGCGTTAATCTGCGGCGAAGCCAGCGCTGAAGCTGAACCGTCCGGCGCTGTGCACCTCGGTTGTACGACAGGAGCACCCACACATGCGCCGGATTTCCCGGATCACGGTCGCAGGCGCAGCGACCGCCTCCCTGGCCCTCGCGCTCTCCGCCTGCGGCGGCACCTCGACCTCTGCCGGGTCGTCGGACTCGAAGGGCGACAAGGGCCTCGCCATCGCCTACGACGTCGGCGGCAAGGGCGACCAGTCCTTCAACGACGCCGCCTACGCGGGCCTGGAGCAGGCGAAGAAGGAGTTCGGGTACCAGACGGCCGACCAGGAGCCCACCGAGGGCGAGACGAACGCCGACAAGGAGCAGCGCCTGGTCTCCCTGGCCAGGCAGGGCTACAACCCGGTCATCGGTGTCGGCTACGCGTACGCCGCCGCCGTGAAGGGCGCCGCGGAGAAGTTCCCGAAGACCACCTTCGGCATCGTCGACGACGCCACGATCAATTCCAAGAACGTGGCCGACCTGGTCTTCAACGAGGAGCAGGCCTCCTACCTGGCTGGCGTCGCCGCCGCCAAGACCTCCAAGTCGAAGGTCGTGGGCTTCGTCGGCGGCGTGGACATCCCGCTGATCCACAAGTTCCAGGCGGGCTTCGCGCAGGGCGTCAAGGACACCGACCCCAAGGTCAAGGTGCTGTCGCAGTACCTGACGCAGACGGCCGAGGAGGGCGGTTTCGCCAGCCCCGACAAGGGCAAGACGGCTGCCGAGGGTCAGATCGAGAAGAAGGCCGACGTCGTCTACGCGGCCGCCGGTCTGTCCGGTCAGGGTGTCATCGAGGCCGCCGCCACCAACAAGGTGTGGGCCATCGGTGTCGACTCCGACCAGTACCAGCAGGAAGCCCTTGCCAAGTACAAGGACTCCATCCTGACGTCGGCGATGAAGGACGTCGCCAAGGCGGTGTACAACCTGGCGAAGTCGGTCGAGGACGGTAAGCCCGAGACCGGTATCGTTCGTGGCGATCTGGAGTCCGGCGAGGTGAGCCTGTCGAACTCGAACCCGAAGTTCGCGGACGACGCCGAGCTCCAGGCAGCCATCAAGACGGCCAAGGAGAAGATCATCAGCGGCCAGATCAAGGTCAAGAGCAGCTGACGAGCGACTGCCTCGAAGCAGGCGGTAACCCCCGGGGTTACGTCCGCTCGACGGGGTACGGGGAGCTGCTCCTCGTGCCCCGTTGCCGCGGGGCGTCGGCCCCTTTGCATGCCGTAGGGGCGCTACGCGCGTAGACGGCCCCCGTCCCCAGGAGAGTGCGCCATCAACGCGTCCAGCAGCCCTCCGGCCGGAGCGGCGGTCAACGAATCGGTGACCGCCGTCGAACTCGCCGGGATCACCAAGCGTTTCCCCGGAGTCGTGGCCAACCACGACATCCACCTCAGCGTCCGCAAGGGCACCGTGCACGCCCTGGTCGGCGAGAACGGCGCCGGCAAGTCCACGCTGATGAAGATCCTCTACGGCATGCAGAAGCCGGACGAGGGCACCATCGCGGTGGGCGGCGAGCAGGTGGCCTTCTCGTCGCCGGCCGACGCCATCGTCCGCGGCATCGGCATGGTCCACCAGCACTTCATGCTCGCCGACAACCTCACGGTCCTCGAGAACGTGGTCCTCGGCAGCGAGAAGCTCCACGGCATCGGCGCCAAGGCCCGCCGCAAGATCAAGGAGCTCTCCGAGCGCTACGGCCTCGGCGTCGAGCCCGACCTCCTCGTCGAGGAGCTCGGCGTCGCCGCCCGTCAGCGCGTGGAGATCCTCAAGGTCCTCTACCGCGGCGCCACCACCCTCATCCTCGACGAGCCGACCGCCGTGCTCGTGCCGCAGGAGGTGGACGCGCTCTTCGCCAACCTGCGCGAACTGCGTTCCGAGGGCCTGTCGGTCATCTTCATCTCCCACAAGCTCGGCGAGGTGCTCTCCGTCGCCGACGAGATCACCGTCATCCGCCGCGGCACCACCGTCGGCACGGCCGTCCCCTCCGAGACGACCCCCCGTCAGCTCGCCGAGATGATGGTCGGCAGCGAGCTGCCCACGCCCGAGACGGCCGAGTCCACGGTCACCGACCGCCCGGTCATCACCGTCGACGGGCTGCGCCTCGCGGCGCCCGGTGGCAAGGCCCTCCTGGACGACATCAGCTTCACCATCCACGCGGGCGAGGTCCTCGGCATCGCCGGCGTCGAGGGCAACGGCCAGACCGAACTGGTCGACGCCCTCATCGGCCTGCGGTCCGCGGACAGCGGCACCATCCGGCTCGCCGACGAGGAGATCACCGCCTGGCCCACCCGCAGGCGCCGCGAGCAGGGCGTCGGCTACATCCCCGAGGACCGGCACCGCCACGGCCTCCTCCTGGAGGCACCCCTCTGGGAGAACCGCATCCTCGGCCACGTCACCGAGAAGCCCCTCGCCAAGGGCGTCTGGCTGGACCCGAAGGCGGCCCAGGAGGACACCCGCCGGATCGTGACGGAGTACGACGTCCGCACCCCCGGCATCGACGTCACCGCGGCCTCCCTGTCGGGCGGCAACCAGCAGAAGCTGATCGTCGGCCGTGAGATGAGCCACAAGCCCCGCTTCCTCATCGCCGCGCACCCCACCCGGGGCGTCGACGTCGGCGCCCAGGCCGCCATCTGGGACCACATCCGCGAGGCGCGCCGCGAGGGCCTGGCCGTGCTGCTGATCTCCGCCGACCTGGACGAGCTGATCGGCCTGTCCGACACGCTGCGCGTGATCTACAACGGCAAGCTGGTCGCGGACGCCGACCCGGCCACCATCACCCCCGAGGAGCTCGGCTCGGCCATGACCGGTGCCGCCACCGGGCACCTCGCGCACGACGACACCCCCGAGATCTCGAAGGCCGACGCCCCCGAGTCTCCGGAAGACGAGGCCCGCTGATGAAGAAGTTCGACAAGGAGCGCCTGCTCCTCGCGGTGGCCGGGCCGGTCATCGCGCTGGCCGTGGCCTTCGTCCTGAGCGCGATCGTGCTGCTCGCGTCGGGCAAGAGCCCCTTCGAGCCGTTCGCCCTGATGTTCGAGCAGCTGGGCTTCTCGGACATCCAGGTCCTGATCATCAACCAGGCCTCGATGTACTACATCGCGGCCCTCGCGGTGGCCATCGGCTTCCGGATGAACCTGTTCAACATCGGCGTCGACGGCCAGTACCAGCTCGGCGCCATGATGGCCGCCGTCGTCGGCGCCCATGTGAACCTGCCGGCCGCCCTGCAGGTCCCGCTGCTGCTCCTGACCGCCGTCCTCACCGGCGCCTTCTGGTCCGGCATCGCCGGCGTCCTCAAGGTCACCCGCGGCGTCAGCGAGGTGGTCGCCACGATCATGCTCAACGCGATCGCCACCTCCGTGATCGCCTACATGTGGCTGCCGAACGTGTTCGGCGTCAAGGCCGGCAACAACAACACCACCGGCGAGATGGCCGAGTCCGGCTGGATCCCCGGGATCAGCCTGGGCGACGCCGGGGAGATCTACGGTCTGGTGCTGCTCGCCGTCCTGCTCGGCATCGGCTACTGGATCGTCCTCAACCGCACCCGCTTCGGCTTCGACCTGCGTGCCTCCGGCGCCTCGACGACCGCCGCCGCGGCCAGCGGCGTCGACCCCAAGCGCATGGTGCTGACCGCCATGCTGATCTCCGGCGGCATCGCGGGCCTGGCCGGCCTGCCGATCCTGCTCGGCGACAGCCACACCTACGACCTGAACTTCCCCACCGGCATCGGGTTCCTGGGCATCGGCATCGCGCTGCTCGGCCGCAACAGCCCCGTCGGCATCGCCTTCGCCGCCCTGCTGTGGGCCTGGCTCGACAAGGCCTCGCCCGAGCTGGACTTCCACGGCTACGACAAGGAGATCGCGGTCATCATGCAGGGCCTGATCGTCCTCTCGGTCGTCGTCTCCTACGAGGCCGTCCGCGAATGGGGCCTGCGCCGCCAGCAGCGTCGCGTCGGCGCCGAACTCGCCGCCGGACACGTCCTCGGCGCTCAGAACACGAAGGAGGTGGCTGGCCGATGACCACCGCGACCGACGTCAACCAGCCCACGCTGCAGCCCGCGGCGCCGACCGGCCGCCGCCTGTCGTGGCCCGTCCTGCTGCTCGTCATCGCCGCAGGCCTGGCGCTCACCTCGATCGTCCGCATCATCACCGGTGCCGACGGGATCACCAACGTCAGCCAGATGTCCACCGCGCTCCAGCTCGCCGTGCCGATCGGCCTCGCCGGTCTGGGCGGTCTGTGGGCCGAGCGCGCGGGCGTGGTCAACATCGGCCTCGAGGGCATGATGATCCTCGGCACCTGGTTCGGCGCCTGGGCCGGCTTCCAGTGGGGCCCGTGGACCGGTGTCCTGGTCGGCATCCTCGGCGGCGCGGTCGGCGGTCTGCTGCACGCCGTGGTGACCGTCACCTTCAACGTCAACCACATCGTCTCCGGTGTGGCCATCAACATCCTCGCCCTCGGCGCCACCCGTTACCTCGCGCCCCTCGCCTTCGAGGGCCACACGGGCGGCTCCGCCAAGCAGTCCCCGGCGGTGGACTCCCTCGGCAACTTCACGGTGCCGGGACTGTCCGACGCCCTGCGGGACCTCAACGCCCACGGCTGGTTCCTGATCTCGGACATCGCCGGCCTGCTCGGCGGCCTGGTCACCAACGTCTCCTGGCTGACCCTGATCGCCATCGCGCTGATCCCCGGCACCTGGTGGATCCTGTGGCGCACCGCGTTCGGTCTGCGGCTGCGCTCCTGCGGCGAGAACCCGGTCGCCGCCGAGTCCCTCGGCGTCAACGTCTACAAGTACAAGTACATCGCCGTCGTCATCTCCGGCGGTCTGGCCGGTCTCGGCGGTGCCTTCCTGTCCATCGTCGCCAACCCCTTCTACCTGGAGGGCCAGGTCAGCGGACGCGGCTTCATCGGCCTCGCGGCGATGATCTTCGGCAACTGGATGCCGGGCGGCCTCGCCCTCGGCGCGGGCCTGTTCGGCTACACCGACAGCCTCAACCTGCGCGGCGGCTCCGCCAACGTGCACGCCCTGCTGCTGCTCGGCGCGCTGCTGCTGATCATCGGGGCGATCTTCCTGGTCGTCCGCAAGAAGTACGCCCCGTCGATGATCACCGCGGTCGTCGCCGCCCTGGTGTTCGCCTGGTACGCCTCCACCGACGAGGTCCCGAACCAAGTCGTCTCCGCCACGCCGTACGTCATCACCCTCGTCGTCCTCGCCATGTCCGCCCAGCGGCTGCGGATGCCCAAGGCGGACGGGCTGCCGTACCGGAAGGGGCAGGGCAAGTGACCGGCACCGGCCCGGACGTCGACTGGGAGAAGCTGCGCGCGGTGGCGCGGGACGCCATGTCCCGGGCGTACGCCCCCTACTCCGGCTACCCGGTCGGCGTGGCGGCCCTCGTCGACGACGGCCGGATCATCTCCGGCTGCAACGTCGAGAACGCCTCGTACGGACTCGGACTGTGCGCCGAGTGCGGCCTGGTCTCCGAGCTGCACAACACCGGCGGCGGCCGGCTGACGCACTTCACCTGCGTCGACCGCGACGGCGACACGCTCGTCCCGTGCGGCCGCTGCCGCCAGCTGCTCCACGAGTTCGGCGGCCCGGACCTGCTGCTGGAGACCCCAGCGGGGATCCTGCCGCTCTCGGAGATGCTGCCCCAGGCCTTCGGCCCGGAGCACCTCAGCAAGTAACTACCGTGCGGCCCCTCTGAGTTGCTCACGCGACCGGCTCAGGGGGGCCGTACGGCTTCTGGAAACCTCGGAAGGAAGCCAAGCCATGGCCATGGACGTCATCTCCGTCATCCGCACCAAGCGGGACCGCGGTGAACTCAGCGACACGCAGATCGACTGGGTCATCGACGCGTACACCCGCGGGGAGGTCGCCGACGAGCAGATGTCCGCTCTCGCCATGGCGATCCTGCTGAACGGCATGAACCGCCGCGAGATCGCCCGCTGGACGGCCGCGATGATCGCCTCCGGCGAGCGCATGGACTTCTCGTCCCTGTCCCGCCCGACCGCCGACAAGCACTCCACGGGCGGCGTCGGCGACAAGATCACCCTCCCGCTGGCCCCCCTGGTCGCCGCGTGCGGTGCGGCCGTCCCCCAGCTCTCGGGCCGCGGCCTCGGCCACACCGGCGGCACGCTCGACAAGCTGGAGTCGATCCCCGGCTGGCGGGCGCTGCTGTCCAACGAGGAGATGCTGAACGTCCTCGACACCACCGGCGCGGTGATCTGCGCCGCCGGTGACGGACTGGCCCCCGCCGACAAGAAGCTCTACGCCCTGCGTGACGTCACCGGCACGGTCGAGGCGATTCCGCTGATCGCGTCCTCGATCATGTCCAAGAAGATCGCCGAGGGTACGGGCTCGCTGGTCCTGGACGTGAAGGTCGGCACCGGCGCCTTCATGCGGACGCTCGACGATGCCCGCGAACTGGCCTCCACGATGGTCGGCCTGGGCACGGACCACGGCGTGAAGACGGTCGCGCTCCTCACGGACATGTCGACCCCGCTCGGCCTCACCGCGGGCAACGCGCTGGAGGTCCGCGAGTCCGTCGAGGTCCTGGCCGGCGGTGGCCCCGCGGACGTCGTCGAGCTGACGATCGCGCTCGCCCGCGAGATGCTCGACGCCGCCGGCATCAAGGACGCCGACCCGGCGAAGGCCCTGGCCGACGGCTCGGCGATGGACGTCTGGCGCCGCATGATCAAGGCCCAGGGCGGCGACCCCGACGCGGCCCTGCCGGTCGCCCGCGAGCAGCACGTCATCAAGGCCCCGTCCTCCGGCGTCCTCACCCGCCTCGACGCCTACGACGTCGGCGTCGCCGCCTGGCGCCTCGGCGCGGGCCGGGCCCGCAAGGAGGACCCGGTGCAGGCGGGCGCGGGCATCGAGCTGCACGCCAAGCCGGGCGACACGGTGACGGAGGGCCAGCCCCTCCTGACCCTCCACACCGACACGCCCGAGCGCTTCGAGTACGCCCTGCAGTCGATCGAGGGCTCCTACGACGTCGCCGCCCCGGGCACGGCCTTCACGGCGTCGCCGGTGGTGCTGGAGCGTATCGCCTGAGCTGCGGTTCTCTCGTACGGGTGAACGGGACTGGTGGACCCGCGCCAGTCCCGTTCGGCATGCTGGGATCGGTGACGCACTGATTGGAGTACCGCCATGAGCGCACTCACCGTCGACCACTCGCCGACCAACGGGCACGAGTGGGACGACCTCGTCCGGATCTGGCAGGAGACGGACGCGCCAGAGGGCTGCAAGGTGGAGATCATCGAGGGGATCGTCACCGTGGCGCCACCGCCGTCCAACGCCCACAACGACATCGCTGACCTGGTTCAGCGAGCCTTGTACGAGGTCATCCCCAGGCACTGGGGCATCTACCAGACACTGGGTACGGCGGTCCCGTCCCGTGACGGGCTCTACATTCCTGATCTCGCAGTAGCCCCCAGGCAGGTGCTGCGTGACGAGGGTGGCAACTTCATCCCGGCGGCTGCCGCCGAACTCATCGTCGAGATCACGTCCAAGTCGAACGCGGCGCACGACCGGATCAAAAAGGCCGCAGGCTACGCCCAGGCGGGTGTCCCGCTGTATCTGCTCATCGACGGCTGGGCCCCCGGTGGTCCCACCATCACGCTCTACGGCGAACCGCAACGGGATGTCTACCGGGTCCTCGACGCGGGCAAGTTCGGAGAACTCATCACGCTGCCCGAGCCCTTCTGCCTCGACCTCGACACCGCCGAGTTCGCCGAGAACTGAGTCACCCCAACACCGCCGCCACGCCCACCAGCACCGGCACCGCCAGCACCGTCGACAACAGGATCGCCTCCCTCGCCAGCACCTCGCCCACCCGGTAGCTGCTCGCGTAGGTGAACAGGTTCTGGGCCGCCGGCAGTGCCGACGTGACCACCACGTCGAGCAGGAGGGCGCCTCGGAGATCGAAGACGGTCACCGCCAGGGCCCAGGCGACCAGGGGCTGGACCACTGACTTCAGAGCCACGGCGAGGAGCACCGGAGCCCGTTCCGCGCCGCGCAGCGGGAGCGTGCTGCCGCGCAGGGAGATACCGAACGCAAGCAGGACGGCCGGGACCGACATGTTGCCGATCAACGTCAGCGGATCCATCAAGGGCCCCGGCACCGTGAGGCCCGACGCCGACACCGCGACGCCCGCCAGCGACCCCAGGGCTATCGGATTGCGCAGCGGCGTGGCCGGCCGCTGCCACAGCGGCCGCTTCTCCCCACCGCTCGCCAGGTCCAGCACCGTCAGCGCCACCGGCGTCACCCCGACCAGCTGGAACAGCAGCACCGGCGCGACCAGAGAAGCATCGCCCAGGACGTACACGGCGATCGGGATGCCCAGGTTCCCGGAGTTGACGTAACTGGAGCACAGCGCGCCGATCGTCGTCCGGCCCACGCCCCAGCCCCGCGCCACACCCACCGACACGAAGACACCCGCGACCGCCGCCGTGCTCATCGCCGTGACCAGCAGCCGGTCGGAGAAGATCACCGACAGGTCGGCCTGCGCCAGGGTCGTGAAGAGCAGCGCCGGGGACGCCACGTGGAAGGCGAGCTTGGTGAGGACCTCGCGGCCGCCGTCGCCCAGATACCCCCGGCGGCCGATCAGATAGCCGACGCCGATGACGACCGCGATGACCGCGAACCCGCTCAGCACGCCCTGCACGGCACCCCCTCACCGGCGAAGCGGGCATCGGGCAGCGCGGCGGGGGGAGATGGTTGGGGCATGCAGTCAACCCTCCGGGGAAGGCGCTGCCCAGGTCAATGTGATCCTCACGGCGCCGACAGGCCGTTGTTCGCGGCCCGGCAGGACGGACCGTCGCGATGAGTTACAGCCGCCCGCCCGGTCTACCGATCGTGGACGCCATGACACCGCCCGTGCTCGTACTGCCCGGCCCTGTCACCCCGGACGAGGTGAGAGGGCTCAGCGACGATGTGCGGGCACTGCTGCACGGCAGCGGTGCCCGGGTCGTGGTGTGCGATGTCGCGGGCCTGGGGCCGCCGGGGCTCGCCGCCGTCGATCTGCTGGCGAGGCTCCAGCTGGCCGCCCGCCGGGCCGGGGGACGGGTCCGGCTGCGCGACCCCGACCCGGCCCTACGCGCCCTGCTCGACCTGGTCGGTCTCCGCTTCGAGGTGGAGGGGGAGATCGAAGAGCGGGAACCAGCGCTGGGTGTCGAGGAAGCAGTGGAACCCGGTGATCCGGCCCTCTGAGATCTCCAGCACCTGGACCGCCCAGGGCATGAAGCCGCCGTTGTCCGGGTCGGGCTTGTACTGGGCGAACCCCGGCAGGCCGTTGACCTGCACGGGCAGCAGCCGGGAGCCCGCGCAGGGGGCGCCGAGCGTGGTCATGAAGCCGGTGATGTCGCGCGTGCCGGTCAGCCACAGGTCGAACGGCGGCATCGTCATGACCGCGTCCTCGTGCAGCAGGGCCGTCAGCGCCTCCATGTCGTAGCCCTCGAAGGCCGCCACATAGCGGTCCAGCAGCTTCTTCTGGTCCTCGTCCAGCGGGTCCGAGACCGCCGCGTCGGCGCCCGGCTCCTGGCGGTCGGCCAGGGTGGCGCGGGCCCGCTGGAGGGCGCTGTTCACCGACGCCACCGAGGTGCCCAGCAGCTCGGCGACCTCACTGGCCTTCCAGGCCAGGACCTCGCGCAGGATCAGCACGGCCCGCTGCTTGGCCGGGAGCTGCTGCAGGGCGGCCATGAAGGCGAGCCGCACGGACTCCTTGGCGACCGCCGCCTCCGCCGGGTCATGGGTCGTGGGCAGCACACGGGCGTCCGGCATGGGCTCCAGCCAGGTGTTGTCCGGGCGGGGGGAGAGGGCGGCCCGGGCGAGCGGGGTGGACTCGGTCAGGTCCATGGGCCGGGCCCGCTTGTTTCCCGCGGTCAGCATGTCCAGGCACACGTTGGTCGCGATCCGGTACAGCCAGGAGCGCAGGCTGGAGCGGCCCTCGAACTTGTCGTAGCTGCGCCAGGCGCGGACCATCGTGTCCTGCACCGCGTCCTCGGCCTCGAAGGAGGAGCCGAGCATCCGGTAGCAGTACCCCGTCAGCTCCGTCCGGTGTGCCTCCAGCCTGATGTCCAGGTCCGTCGGTGCCGCCGTGCCGTTCGCCATCTCCACCCACCCCTGTGGACGTTCTGTTCACGCGCCGTTGCGCCCCAGCACTTCGGAAGCTACCGCAGCCCACTGACAACGGCCCCCCGAGCGCACAAAAGCGCAGGTGGAAGCGGGTGATCCAGACCGGCTGCGACGGGCCCGGCGGCCTTTACACGAGCTCCTTGACCGACATGAGCAGATGCCGGTGCGCCCCGGCCCCGGTGCCGGTCTCCCCGCCGTCCGGGTGGTCCGGCACGGCGTGCAGCAGCGCCCGCTGCCCCGCGCCCAGCAGATCCAGCCGGATCCGCGGGCTCTCGAAGGAGGTCAGCGCGTCCAGCAGGTAGGCCGGGTTGAACGCCACCGGCATCTCGTCGGCGCCGCTCAGCGTGGCGGGCAGCCGCTGGGCCGCCACGTCGTCCCCGAAGCCGGCGCGCAGCCGAACGGAGCCGTCGGCCGAGAAGTCCAGCCGCACCGGACTGTTCGCCTCCGCCACCACCGCGACCCGCCGCACCGCCTCCGCGAGCCCCTCGCGCTCCACCTCGGCGACCGCGGCCCCCGCCATGTCGAACAGCGACGTGTACGCAGGCAGCCTGCCGTCCAGCAGCCGCAGCGCGGTCCGCGTCCGCCCGCCCTCGAAGCCGACCAGCCCGCCGCCCCCGCCCGGCTCCCACCCGATCCGCACGTCCCCTTCGCGCCCCAGCGACCGCGCCACGTCCAGCAGCCGCCGCGAGGGCAGCAGAGTCTCCGCGGCCCCGTCACCGGCGGCGGCCTCCGGCTTCCACTCCAGCCGGCGCACCGCGTACCGGTAGCGGTCCGAGGCGGCCAGCGTCATCGTCCCGCCCTCAAGACGCAGTTGGACGCCCGTCAGCAGGGGCAGGGTGTCGTCACGCCCGGCGGCGACCGCGACCTGGGCGACGGCCGTCGCGAACGCGGCGGCGTCCACGGTGCCGTAGGCCGCGGGCGGCGCGGGCAGGGACGGGTACTCGGCGAGCGGCAGCGTCGACAGCCCGAAGCGCGTGCCGTCCGCCTCCACCGTGAACCGCGAGGCCTCCAGCGCACAGCTCACCGGCCCGTCCGGCAGCACCCGGCACACGTCCAGCAGCCGCCGCCCGGAGACGAGCACCCGCCCCGGGACGGCCGCCTCCGCGTCGGCCTCCACCCGGACCGCCGCCTCGAAGTCGAACCCCGTCACGGCGAGCCGTCCCGCGTCCGCCTCCAAAAGGAGCCCGCCCAGTACCGGCACCGGCGTCCTCCCGGGCAGCGCCCGTGCCGCCCGGCCCACGGCGTCGGCGAACTCCGTACGGTCGATCCGGAACTCCATGAAAAATCCCCCTGCTCGGTCCGGTGATCAGCCGGTGCGGACGGTATCCGCACCCACTGACAACCGGCCCCGAACAGGGGGATCGGCGCCGAAGCTCAGGCAGCCGCGGCCAGGTGGCGGCGCTGCAGCCGGGCCGCCCGGGTCCCGAAGACGGTGATCGTCACGACGCCCAGGACCGCCAGGAGCCCGACCCCGACCGTTCCGGCCCAGCCACCGGCGTGGAAGGCGATCGCGCCGACCGTGCTGCCCGCGCTGGAACCGATGTAGTAGGCGGACTGGTACAGCGCCGAGGCCTGGGCGCGGCCGTGCGTGGCCGTCTTGCTGACCGCCGAGGAGGCGACCGCGTGTCCCGCGAAGAAGCCCGCCGTGATCAGGACCAGGCCCAGCAGGACCAGCGGCAGGGTGCCCGCCAGGGACAGCAGCAGGCCCGCGGCGGTCGTGCCGCCACCCGCGTACAGCGCGCCCCGGCGGCCCAGCCGGCCGACCAGCCGGCCCGCGGTCGACGCCGACACCGTGCCGACCAGGTAGACCAGGAAGATGGAGCCGATGATGCCCTGCGGCAGGGAGAACGGAGCCTCGGTCAGCCGGTAGCCGATGACCGTGTACACGCCGCCGAACACCGTCATGAACAGCGCGCCGATCGCGTACAGCCGGCACAGCAGCGGGTTGGACAGGTGGTCACGGACCGTCCGGGCCAGGACGCGCGGCCGCAGCGAACCGGCCCTGAAGTGCCGCGGGGCGGGGAGCAGCAGCCGGAAGGCCACCGCGCACGCCACCGCGATCACACCGATGACCCCGACGGCGACCCGCCAGCCCCATTCCTGCGCGACCCAGCCGGTGATGACCCGCCCGCTCATCCCGCCGACGCTGTTGCCGGCGACGAACAGGCCGATGGCGGTGACCAGGGCCTTGGGGGTGACCTCCTCCGCGAGGTACGCGGTCGCCGACGCGGGCAGCCCGGCCAGGGCGGCGCCCTGCAGGGCGCGCAGCGCGATCAGCACTCCGAGTGAGGGGGCGAAGGGCACCAGCAGCCCGAGCGTGACGGCCACGGCCAGCGACGCGGTCATGACCGCCCGGCGTCCGAAGCGCTCCGACAGGGCGCTCATCGGCAGCACGAACAGCGCCAGCCCGCCCGTCGCGGCGGCCACCGTCCAGCTCGCGTCGCTCGCCGCCACCCCGAACTCGCCGGAGATCAGCGGGAGAAGGGCCTGGGTGGAGTACAGCAGCGCGAAGGTCGCGACACCCGCGAGGAAGAGGGCGAAGCTCATCCGGCGGTAGCCGGGGCCGCCCGGGGACACACGGGAGTCGGCAGTGGGGACAGAGGCATCGGCGCCCACGACGGTGGACGCCCCGGTACTGGCGGGAGACATGCCTCGAACCTACGGACGCACGCACTCATCCGTCCAATGCATGGAACGGTCATAATCGTTCCCATGGTGCATCAACCGAGTTCACAGCCTCGCCTGTCACCAAGCAGTGACACAGAAGACATGGCCGAGATGTCGAAACTGCTCGCTCCGCGCCTCGCGTACTTCGCGGGGGTCGCCCGCACCGAGCACGTCACCCGCGCCGCCCAGGAGATGAACGTCCCCCAGTCGACCCTCTCGCGCTCCATGGCCCGCCTGGAGCAGGACCTGGGCGTCGACCTGTTCGCCCGGCACGGCCGCACGGTCTCCCTCACTCCGGCCGGCCGCACCTTCCTCGCCTCCGTGGAGCGCGCCCTGGCCGAGGTGGAGCGCGCCGCCGAGGAGGTGCGCGCCGACGCCGACCCGACCACCGGCAAGGTCGCCTTCGGCTTCCTGCACACCATGGGCGCCGAGACCGTCCCGGGCCTCCTGCACGCCTTCCGCGCCGACCACCCGCGCGTCCGCTTCAGCCTCGTCCAGAACTACGGCGAGGCCATGCTGGAACGCCTGCGCGCCGGCGAGCTCGACCTGTGCCTGACGTCCCCGGTGCCGGACGCCCCCGACCTGGTGGCCCGCCGCCTGGACGAGCAGAAGCTGCGCCTGGTCGTCCCGGCCGACCACTCCCTGGCCGGCCGTCGCCGCATCCGCCTCGCCGAGGCGGCCGACGAAACCTTCGTCACCCTGGAACCCGGCTACGGCCTGCGCCGCATCACCGACGACCTCTGCAAGGAGGCCGGCTTCAAGCCCCGCATCGCCTTCGAGGGCGAAGAGGCGGAAACCCTGCGGGGTCTGGTGGCGGCGGGCCTGGGCGTCGCCCTCCTCCCTCCACCGGCCGTTCCCCGCCCGGGAGTCGTCGAACTGACGGTGACGGCCCCACGCGCCGTCCGCGAAATCGGAGTCGCCTGGCTGGAAGGCCACCCGGACACACCCCCGG
Organism: Streptomyces tibetensis; assembly: GCF_040647715.1. Taxonomy (GTDB): domain Bacteria; phylum Actinomycetota; class Actinomycetes; order Streptomycetales; family Streptomycetaceae; genus Streptomyces; species Streptomyces tibetensis_A. The sequence continues at coordinate 531,260 of NZ_JBEZCR010000002.1, forward strand.
TGGCGGCCTTCAAAAGGTTCCTGCTCTCGAGAAGGGGCAGCTTGTTGCCCACCTGAACGGCAGCGGACCTCAGGGGCGCGGGGCTGTATCAATGTGCGGCTCCGCCGCGTGGGCGCGAGCAACCACGCACAACCTGCACTCCGAAGACACGCTCAACCCCTACGGCGCTGTCGTCTCCGCCCGAAGCCGGAGGCCAACGGCATCCGCAACCCCAACGGCGGCGGCGCGGCAAACGCATCCCGCACCGGCCGCGACACCACCCGCCCGAACAACGCCCCCATCACGAAGTCCTCGGCCAGAGCCAGCACTTCGTCCCGGTACTGACGCAACCCGTGCCCGTCGGCGTGCACTTCGAACCGGCACACGTCCCGGTTCGCCTTCTTCGCCCGTGCCGCCAGCCGGAACGACAGCTCCGGATCCGTCCGCCCGTCGTTCGTGCCGTGCACGATCAGCACCTGGCGCCCGGCCAGCTGCTTCACCGGTTCGGGTGACGCCGTGGCGCCCTCCTCCGGCAGCCAAGGGGCAAGCGCCAGCACGGAGTTGACGGCGTCGTGACCCCCCGCCCGCAGCCCCGCCCGGCCGCCCATCCCGAGGCCGACGAGACAGACCGGGACGTCCCCGTACCGCCGGACGACCTCGTCGGCCGCCCAGGTCGCGTCCCGCGCGAGATTGGCCTCGTCGCCGTTCCAGCCGCGGCAGCGGTAGTGCACGACGTGCGCGGCGAGACCCTCGTCCCGGCCCGCGCGGGCCAGGCGGCGTCCGACGGCCCGCACGGAAGCGGCCGCCAGCAGGGGCGACGGTCTGCGGCCGGAGACCTCGTCACCGCCGGGCAGCAGCAGCACCGCGCCGCTCACCGCCGTCGGTTCCGGACCGAGTGCCCTGCCCAGCCGGGCCCTGCGAACCGGCGTCGCTTGGTGTGCCATGACAGAACAGTGTCAGAAGCGCGGGTGTACTCGACCCGTCCTCGGGGTCACCGTTACGTATCGACGAAAACGTCCAGCGTCCGGGAACGCGCCGTCTACGCGCGTAGGCGTTACAGTGCGGAAATGACGAGCCAGACCATTGCGAACACCCCGACACCGGACCAGATCCGCCGGGCGCCCAAGGTTCTGCTGCACGACCACCTCGACGGCGGTCTGCGCCCCGGCACGATCGTCGAACTCGCCCGCGAGAGCGGCTACACGCGGCTCCCCGACACCGATCCCGAGAAGCTCGGCGTCTGGTTCCGCGAGGCCGCCGACTCCGGTTCCCTCGAGCGGTACTTGGAGACGTTCTCGCACACCGTCGGCGTCATGCAGACCCGTGACGCCCTGGTCCGGGTCGCCGCCGAGTGCGCCGAGGACCTGGCCGCGGACGGCGTCGTCTACGCCGAGGTGCGCTACGCCCCCGAACAGCACCTGGAGGGCGGCCTCGGTCTCGAAGAGGTCGTCGAGGCCGTCAACGAGGGCTTCCGGGAAGGGGAGCGGCGCGCCCGGGAGAACGGACTGCGCATCCGCGTGGGCGCGCTGCTCACCGCCATGCGGCACGCGGCCCGTGCCCTGGAGATCGCCGAACTCGCCAACCGCTACCGCGATCTGGGTGTCGTCGGCTTCGACATCGCCGGTGCCGAGGCCGGCTACCCGCCCACCCGGCACCTGGACGCCTTCGAGTACCTCAAGCGCGAGAACAACCACTTCACCATCCACGCCGGCGAAGCCTTCGGACTGCCCTCCATCTGGCAGGCCCTGCAGTGGTGCGGCGCCGACCGGCTCGGTCACGGCGTGCGGATCATCGACGACATCCAGGTCCACGAGGACGGCCGGGTCGAACTCGGCCGGCTCGCCTCCTACGTCCGGGACAAGCGCATCCCGCTGGAACTGTGCCCGAGCTCCAACCTCCAGACGGGGGCCGCCTCCTCGTACGCCGAGCACCCCATCGGTCTGCTGCGCCGGCTGCACTTCCGGGCCACGGTCAACACGGACAACCGCCTGATGTCCCACACCAGCATGAGCCGGGAATTCGAGCACCTTGTCGAGGCGTTCGGTTACACCCTCGACGACATGCAGTGGTTCTCCGTCAATGCGATGAAATCATCGTTCATTCCTTTCGATGAACGCCTGGCCATGATCAATGACGTGATCAAGCCCGGATATGCCGAGCTGAAATCCGAATGGCTGTTCCGGCAGACCGCCTCCACCAGCGGTTCTGGCACCTCGTAAGGCTGCCTCGGGGATATCCGGCACACAGCGAATGCGGGCGGTGTTCACCATCCGTCCGCATTTCGATGTTTGCGGGGGGCGGGGCCGCCTGATTACGGTCGCTGAACCGCTCACACCCGTCATCCCGTAACGAGGACGCATTTTCATGAAGCAGTCTGCTGCCAAGACCCTCGGTGTCGCCGCTCTCGGTGCCGCCTTCGCCGCCGCCGGTGCGGGTGCCGCCACCGCCGCCCCGGCCCTCCCGGACCCCGCCCGGGCGCTGGAGACCGTCACCGCGGCAGCCCCGGCGGAGCAGCTCTCCCAGACGCTGCCGGCGGGCGCGGGTGAGGCGCTGGGGCAGGGGCAGACCCTGGCCGGCACCGGTGTCGCCGCCGCCCAGCCGGTCGCCGGGCAGGTGCTCGCCCAGGGCCCGACCGGCCCGGCCGCCAAGCTGCTCGGCGGCCTCCCGCCCAAGGGTCTGCCCGTGAACGGCGTGCCGGCCGTCTGACCCTCACGTCGAGGCGGACACACGCGCCGATGGGGCGCACCCGATTGCGGGTGCGCCCCATCGGCGTTCTCACGTACAGGCGTTACCAGGCCGTCCGGGCCTTGCCGTGCGTCGTGTCCTCCGCGGGCAGCAGGATCCACAGCGCGATGTACAGCAGGAACTGCGGACCGGGCAGCAGACACGAGATCAGGAAGATCACCCGCATCGTGGTCGCGGAGGTGCCGAAGCGCCGGGCCAGTGCGGCGCACACTCCGCCGATCATGCGGCCGTGGGTGGGGCGGGCGAGGCGGGACATGTGCGACTCCTTCAGCGTCGGGGCGTGAGGCCTCTGGTCCGAGTACCCCATCTGCACTCCACGCTACGGAGACGAAGGGGGCAAAGCGTCGCTCCACGGGGCGATCCCGACCCTGGGAATCGTCGGGGTCCGACCCTGAGCCGGCTCCTCCGCGGGGAGGGGCGTACGCAGCAGCCGGGCGGTGGTGCGGCGGCGCAGCCAGGAGCGGCCCGCCGGAACCAGCGCGAGATGCGCGAGGGCCACGCCCACGGTGTTCAGAAACAGCGAGTCGACGTCGACGACCTGACCGGGCACGCCGGTCTGCAGCAGTTCGATGCCCCAGGAGAGCAGCGCCCCGGCCGCGACGGTGCGCAGCAGCGACGCCAGCGGCGAGACCACCAGCCTGCCGCCCGCCAGCGGCAGCAGGACACCCAGCGGGGCGAGCAGGGCCAGCCCCTCCCCGATGCGGCGGGCCGCCTCGGGCCAGCCCAGGGCGAGATCGGCCCGGATACCGGCGAACGGACGGAGATTGGCGGGCATCACCCAGGGCACGTCCAGCGGCCGCAGCGTGAACCAGGCGACGAACGCCAGGTGTGCGACGAGGAGGACACCTCCTGTCACACGGATGCGGAACGCGGCGCTGCCGCCGATGGAGCCTTGACGCTGCACGACCCCCAAGACGCCCCCTCCGGCGCCTTCGGTTCCGGGATGGACCCCGTCGGCCCTGTGAGGCATACGCCACAGCCCGGACGGATCACTCCCCGGACGCGTCCTTCGACGGCGGTTCCGTGCTGCCCGGCCGGGCCCGCACCTCGTCGGTGCACTCGTAGCGGCGCGGGCTCTCGGCGCCCGGGCCGCCCAGGACCACCGAACCGTCGCCCTCGGCCGCGGCCGAGTCGGAGAAGGTGCACACGATCTGCGCGAGCGCGTACGACGTGAGGCCGGCCGGTGCCGTGCTCAGCCGCAGCGTGTCCTCCGGGTCGCCGGGACGCGGCCGGCCGACCGTGATGCCGCCCCGGACGTCCGTGCTGTAGCCGGCTTCCTTCTCGGCGGTCGACGGCGACGTGGCGAGCTGGTCCAGCAGGCCCTGCGCCACGAGCAGGCGCCGCTCGGAGTCGGCCGCCCCGTCCGGGACCCGCACGGTCCGGTCCACGGTCACCAGCGACGACCCGCACAGCAGGAACACCTGCACCGGCAGCCCCCGGGTCGCCTGGGTGGAGACGTCCGACTCGGAGAGGGAGCACTGCACCCGCGAGGGCGCGGGCCCGAAGTTCGTCGGCACCTCCGTGGCCCGGATCCCGCAGCCGGCCAGCAGCACGGCGAGCGCCGGAACGGCGAGCAGCCGGGACACGGCCGCCAGACGCTCGGTCATCATGCGTCCCCCTTCGGGTCCTCGCCCTGCGGCCGGTCGCTGCCGCTCTCCTGGCCCGGCTCGTCCTCGGCGGGCTGCTCCTCCGCGGGGGACGTGCCGCGCGGCAGCCGCAGGGTGAACACAGCGCCCGAGTCGGGCGAGTTGGCCGCGGTGATCTCACCGCCGTGGATGTGGGCGTTCTCCAGCGCGATGGACAGCCCGAGGCCACTGCCCTCGGAGCGCGGCCGGGAGGCGCTGGCCTTGTAGAAGCGGTCGAAGACGTGCGGCAGGACGTCCTCCGGAATGCCGGGCCCGTGGTCCTGGACCTCGATGACGATCGAGTCGTCCGCCTCCCGCACGGACACCCGCACCGGGGAGCCGCCGTGCTTGAGCGCGTTGCCGATGAGGTTGGCCAGGATGACGTCCAGGCGGCGCGGGTCCAGCCGTGCGTGCAGGCCGCGCTCGGCGTCCAGCTCGACCGCGTCCAGCCAGGCCCTTGCGTCGATGCAGGCGGTGATCTGGTCGGCGAGGTCGACGTCGTCCAGGACGAGCCGCGCGGTGCCCGCGTCGAAGCGGGTGACCTCCATCAGGTTCTCGACCAGGTCGTTCAGCCGCCGCGTCTCGCTGACCACCAGCCGGACGGCCGGCTCGATCATCGGGTCCATGCTGCCGGTCTCCGCCTCCAGCTCCTCCTCGAGCACCTCCGTCACGGCGGTGATCGCGGTGAGCGGCGTCCGCAGCTCATGGCTCATGTCGGCCACGAACCGCCGGGACGCCTCGTCGCGGGCGGCCATCTCGGCGACCCGCTTCTCCAGCGCCTCCGCCGCGTTGTTGAACGTGCGCGACAAGTCGGCGAGTTCATCGGTCCCGGACACCCGCAGCCGGGTGTCCAGCTTGCCCTCGCCGAGCCGCCGCGCGGCCGTCCCGAGTCGCTGCACCGGCTTCAGCACGGTCGTCGCCGCGGCCTGCGCCAGCAGCGCCGAGCCGATCAGCGCGAGCCCCGTGGCGATGCCCAGCGACCAGGCCAGCGAGTTGAGGTCCTTGGCCTCCGGCTCCAGCGACTTGAGCATGTAACCGGTCGGACCGCCGCCGATCACCCGCGTACCGGCCACCAGGTACGGGGTGTCGTGGTCGACTATCCGCTGCCAGTACAAGTGGTACGGGTGCTTGTTGGCCCCGTCGACCTTCTGCGTCCTGTTCACCGCCGTACGCAGCGACTTCGGCACGTCCTGCAGCGCGAAGCCGTTCAGCCCGCCGGAGCTGCCGTAGACGGTCCTGCCCTCGGCGTCGCGGCCGACCAGCAGCACGCTGAAACGCTGGTCGCTGCCCGCCATCTGGCCCGCGGTGTGCTGCAGCTCGTCCTGCGTGGGACGCTCGGGCAGCGCGCCCGCCCGGTTCTGCATCTCCTGCTCGAAGTCGCGCAGCACGGCGTCCTGGGTGCGGGTGAGCACGGCCTCGCGGTTCAGCCAGTACGCGATGGCGGACGCGGACACGGCAGCCGTCAGGGCCACCAGTCCGAAGACCACGACCAGCCGCAGCCGCAGGCTGGTGAAACGCAGCCGCGACAGAACTCCCTTGCGCGCCCCGGTCCAGCCGTGGGCCCCCCCTTGGTGCGCCTGAGTCACTGAGGCGCGTCCAGCCGGTAGCCGACACCCCGCACGGTACGGATCAGCGTCGGGGACGACGGCACGTCCTCGACCTTGGCACGCAGCCGCTGGACACAGGCGTCCACGAGACGCGAGTCGCCCAGGTAGTCGTGCTCCCACACCAGCCGCAGCAGTTGCTGCCGGGACAGCGCCTGGCCCGGCCGCCGGCTCAGCTCCAGCAGCAGCCGCAGCTCGGTCGGCGTGAGCTGGAGGTCCTCGCCGTTCTTCGTCACGGTCATCGCCGAGCGGTCGATCACGAGGCTGCCGAAGCTCGCCGCGTCGTTCGACTCCCGCTCGCCCCGCCGCAGCACGGCCCGGATCCGGGCGTCGAGCACCCGCCCCTGCACCGGTTTGACGACATAGTCGTCGGCGCCGGACTCCAGCCCGACCACCACGTCGATGTCGTCGCTGCGCGCGGTCAGCAGGATGATCGGCAACTGGTCCGTGCGCCGGATGCGCCGGCACACCTCGAACCCGTCGATGCCGGGCAGCATCACGTCCAGCACGATCAGATCCGGCCGCTGCTCACGGAGCAGCTTCAGACCGTCCTCACCGCTGGCAGCGGTCGCCACGCGATGACCCTGGCGCGTCAGTGAGAGCTCCAGGGCCGTCCGGATGGCGTCGTCGTCCTCGATCAGCAACAGGGAAGGCACGCGCTCATTCTGGCCCATGGAGGGGCCGGGGTTCGACCGGTGGGGCCCACTCGGTGCGGCCGGTACCGCCGACGCGTGTGCGGGAGCTGTGGCCGGCCTGTGGCCGACCCCTGTGACAGGTCTGTGACAGTCGGCGGACACGGCCATGAAAGTGCCGCGGCAAGCTTCTCGGCACAGGCAAGGAAGCCCGCCCGAACAGGCGGGCCGCACAACGGAAGTCCACGACGGGGGGCGCGAGATGAACACGCTGCACGGCATCAGCACCAGCGCAGTTGTCACGCGTCTGCACGACGTGAACCGGGGTTCCGAGAAATCCGGTGTTGTGAGCACGCGGGGGTGCGCTCACGGTACCGGGCGTCAGCACACCGGGTTCATGACGGTGGTCGACGCACACACGGGGGAGAACAAGGGGACGGGGGCGGCTCACGGGGGAGCCGCGTACGGGGAGGGCTCGGGGGAGCGACGCCCGGCGGCGGAGGCGGAGTTCACCGCCTACGTCCAGGAGCGCCGCGCCTCCCTGTACGCAACCGCCTACCACCTCACCGGCGACCGCTTCGAGGCCGAGGACCTGCTGCAGAGCGCGCTGTTCTCGACCTACCGGGCGTGGGACCGGATCAGTGACAAGGCCGCGGTCGGCGGATACCTCCGCCGCACCATGACCAACCTGCACATCAGCGCCTGGCGGCGCCGCAAGCTCAACGAGTACCCGACCGAGGAACTGCCGGAGACGCCCGGCGACACGGACGCGATGCGCGGCACCGAGCTGCGCGCGGTCCTGTGGCAGGCGCTGGCCCGGCTGCCCGAACTCCAGCGCACCATGCTGGTCCTGCGTTACTACGAGGGCCGCACCGACCCGGAGATCGCGGAGATCCTCGACATCAGTGTCGGCACGGTGAAGTCCAGCATCTGGCGGTCGCTCCGCCGGCTGCGTGAGGACGAGGTCCTCAGCTTCGGCCGTGACGAGGAGGACGCCTTCGGCGAGCTCGTCGCCTGAAGGTCGGGGGGGAGCACCACAAGGGGGCCCACGGGGGAACTGCACGGACGCTGGGGGGCGTCTTCGCAGGAGAGTGGGGACTCGGGGGAGGACGACGGGGGAACAGGGGAGCGGGACTGGAGGGCCGGGGGGTCCGTCCAGTCCCGCTTTCTCTGTGCCTCTTCTTGGGCGTCGCCCGCCCGGGCTGTCCCGGTCGACCGCTGTCTAGGCCGCCGTACGGAGGCCCTCGCACCGGCCTGCCGCCGCTGCAGCCAGCCGGCCCATCGCCTCGTCGCGGTCGCACGCGTACGCGCCCAGCGCCGTCTGGCGGGCGACGATCGTGCGCTCCTGCCGCATCAGGCGCCATCCGCGGCGCAGCAGGAACGGCACCGACTTGCGGCCCTCCCTCAGGTCCCGCAGGAAGCGTCGGCGGAAGGTCTTCACCGGGCCCCGGCTCAGGCACAGCGCGTCGGCGAGGACGCCGAGTTCACGGCAGCGCGTGACGATCTCCGCGGCGAAGACGCCCTCCGCGATGAACAGCGGGGTCCGTCCGATGTCGACCGTCTCGTCGCCGGTGCGGGCGCTGAGCGAGAGGTCGTAGACGGGAACCTCCGTACGGCCCGTGCGGCACAGGTCGGTGATCGCGGCGACGGCCGTGTCCGCGTCCCAGGAGTCCGGGTGGTCCCAGTCGATGTCGGAGCTCCCCGCCACCAGGGGCAGTGTCGGGTCGTCGCCCTCCTTGTAGAAGTCGTCGAGCCGCAGCACCGGGAGGCCGGAGCGGGCCGCGAGGAGGGACTTGCCGGAGCCGGAAGGGCCGCAGAGCAGCACGACTCGCGTCGGTATGGGCAGAGGAGAACTCACGGGACACCAGTGTGAGGCATCGACCCGGGGCCGTACGACCCCGCGGGTCGGCTTTGATGCGCGCGTCACACCTCAACTACCCTTCGTGTCGTTCCGATTACCCAAAGCGTCAGAAGGTGGCAGTGATGGCCCGACACGACTCACCCATGAAGCCGACCGCCCAGCGTGCCCTGGCCGTCCTCGCGACCGCCGGCATGGCGCTGGGCGTGGGTGCGGTGGAGGCCGCGGCGGGCACCGGCTCGCCGCTGGACATGGTCCACACCTCTGTGGGGAAGACCGATCCCCGGGCCGGCCTCGAGGCGGCGGGTGACACCCTCTCCCACACCACCGGCACGGTCACGGCCCTCAAGCCCAACCCCCTCGCCGGCACGGGAGTCGACCCGCTCGACAACAGCGTCGGCACCGAAGTGGCCGACTTCAAGCCGGTGTCGTCCCGCGAGGTGACGGGGCCGGTGGCCCAGGCGCCGTCGGTCGGGGGCATGCCGGTGGTGGAGCGCCTGGCCGAGCAGCCCTCGCGGTAACTCACCGCCCTCGCAGCGGGACCTCCCGGACCAGCCACGCCACCGTGAAGGCAGCGGCGCACAGCGCGGCCGTACCGAGCGCGACACCGTGCAGGCCGTCCACCACGCCGGTCCGGAACGCGTCCCGGACCGGTTCCGGCAGGTCCCGCACCTGTCCGGGGGTCAGCTGCCCCTCGGTGAGCCGCCCGCCCTCGGCGCCGAGCCGGTCCGTCACGGCCGCGGCGAGCCGGCCGGTGTAGACGGAGCCGAGCACGGCGACGCCCAGGGAGCCGCCGATGGTGCGCAGCAGTGTCTGGGTGCCGCTGGCCGCGCCCATGTCGCGGGGCTCGGCGCTGTTCATCGTGATCAGCATCGCCGGCTGCATCAGGCAGCCGATGCCCACACCGAGCGTCAGCGTCAGACCGGAGGCGACGGGCACCCTCGTGTCCGTGCCGAGCGTCAGCAGCGACAGGGCCCCCGCGGTGGCCAGCGCGCCGCCCACGATCGGATAGGCGCGATAGCGTCCGCCGCCGGCGATCCGCCGGCCGATGACGAGCTGAGCGCCGATCATGCCCAGCATCAGCGGGAGCAGCAACAGCCCGCTCCCGGTGGACGACATGTCGCGCACGAACTGCAGGTACTGGGGCAGGTAGCCGGCCGCCGCGAGCATGGCCGCTCCCGCGACGAAGCTGAGGACCTGCGCGACCGTGAAGTTGCGGTCCCGGAACAGCCTGGGCGGGATCACCGGTTCCGGGGCGCGCCGCTCGACCCGCACGAAGGCGGCCAGCGCCACCGCGCAGACCAGGGCCAGCCCGATGATCTGCGGTGAGGTCCAGGCGTACGTCGTCCCGGCCCGGCTCGCCAGCAGCGTCAGGGCGAGGACCGCACCGGTGAGCAACCCGGCCCCCGCCAGGTCGATCGGCGCCTTCACGCGGGTAGGGCGCAGCCGGACACCGCGGCCGATGAGGATCAGGGCGACGGCGCCGACCGGGACGTTGACGTAGAACACCCAGCGCCAGTCGAGGTGGTCCGTGAGGAAGCCGCCGGCCAGGGGACCGCCGATCATCGCGGCGGGCAGCAGCACTCCGATCAGCGACTGGGCGCGTCCCGCCTCGGCAGGGGTGAGCAGCGTGCCGATGAGCGAGAGCGCCCCTACGAACAGGCCGCCCGCGCCGATTCCCTGAACGGCCCGGAAGGCGATCAACTGGCCCATGTCCTGGGCGAGTCCGCACAGCACCGAGCCGGCTAGGAACACGGTGATGGACGTGAGGTAGCTGCCCTTGTGGCCGTAGAGGTCTCCGATCTTTCCCCAGATCGGGGTGGAGACGGCCGTGGTCAGCAGATAGGCGGTGAGCACCCAGGAAAGGTGGTCGAGGCCGCCGAGGTCGCCGACGATGGTGGGCAGCGCGGTGCCGACGACGGTTCCGTCGAGCGTGGCGAGCACGATGCCGAGCAGCAGTCCCAGGATGACGAGCCGGGAAGGCGGGGCCGTCGTCCGGGCGGCGCTGTCGGGGGTGGTCCCCGTCGCGTGTGTGTCCATGATCTCCCCCTCTTGGCGATCGGTGGTCAGGCGACGTAGCGACGGGCGGACTTGGCGGCGCGCAGGGCGTGTCCCCACCAGGCGAGCTGGTCGAGCAGGGCCTTCGCGGCGGTGTCGGCGGCGGGGTCCTTGCAGGCGCCGTCCTCGTCGAAGCGGCTCCACGCGTCGTGGAAGCTGACGGTGTTGCGGATGGTCGTGGCGTTCACCTCGGCCATGACGACCCGCAGTTGCTCCACCGCGCGCAGACCGCCGGACAGGCCGCCGTAGGAGACGAAGCCGACCGGCTTGCCGTGCCACTCCTCGCCGTGCCAGTCGATCGCGTTTTTCAGGGACGCCGGGAAGCTGTGGTTGTACTCGGGCGTGACGATCACGAAGGCGTCGGCCGCGGCGAGGCGCGGTGAGACGAGGGCCAGTTGCTCGCGTGAGACGGGCTCCGGCTGCCGGCCGAACGCCGGGAACACGGTCGGCAGCGGCGTCTCGGCAAGGTCCACGACCTCGTAGGTCAGATCGTCGCGCTGCTCGAGGTGGCCGGTCAGCCAGTTCGTCACCACGGGCGCGAAGCGCCCCTCGCGGGTCGAGCCGACGAGAACGGCGACGCGGAGCGGTTCGATGCGGCCGGGCATAGGTTTCCCCCTGGGTGTGTACGGCGTATCCAGCTGCGTACAACGTACACATGAATGTGTACGCCGTCTACTGGAGATACGCTGTACGCGACAGGTCGACCGGGAGGAGCGGACATGGCGGTCGCGAAAGACGCGACGAAGGAAGGTGCGGAGAGCGGGACGGAGGGGCGTTCTCTCTGGGAGCGCATGGAGCGGCCGACCCCCCTCCCACGCGCCTCACTGACCCTGGAGCGGATCGCCGCCGCCGCGGTCGAGATCGCCGACGAGGAGGGCGGCGCCGCCGTCACCATGCGCCGCCTCGCCACCCGGCTCGGCGTCGCCCCCATGGCGGCCTACCGGCACGTCGACGGCAAGGACGACCTCTGGGCGCTCATGATCGACCGGGTCTTCCGCGACCTGGCCGTCCCGGAGGGCGCGACGGACTGGCGGGAGGTACTGCGCTCCTACGCCCTGCAGACCCGGGAGCTGATGCTCGCCCATCCGTGGATGGCGGTCATGCCGATGCCCCTCGTCATGCTCACACCGTCACGGCTGGCCGTGGCGGAACGGCAGCTGGCCGCGCTCGCCGGCTTCGGCCTGGACGCCGACTCGGTCATGGCCGCCTTCCGGGCCGTCGCCTCCTTCGTGCACGGCGCGGCCCAGACCGAGATCGCCCTGCGCGACTACCAGGAGCGCAACGGCTGGACCAGCGGCGACGAAACCCGCCAGGCACTCGCCCCGCAGATGCGCTACCTGATGAGCACGGGCCGCTTCCCGGCCTTCGAGCAGTACGCCCTCGGTGCGACCCGCAAGGACGACCGGGCCTGGGAGTTCGCGTTCGGCCTCGACTGCGTCCTCGACGGCATCGGGCAGCGGCTCGGCATCTGAGGCGGAGCGGGCGCGCAGAAGCCCCGGGCCTCCTGGACGGAGGAGGGCCGGGGCTTCCGTATCGAGGGGGACGGGCTAGTACGAGGAGCCCGACGCGCCCAGTGACCCGGTGGGGTGCCAGACCGTTTTGGTCTCCAGGAACGCCGTCAGACGGTCGATCCCGGGAGTCTCCGCGTAATCCACAGGCTGTGGACGGACGACCCGCTTCAGATTGTCGGCCGCCGCGATCTCCAGCTCCTTCGCCAGCACCTCGTCGGCGCCCGCCAGGTCGATCGCGTTGACGTCCTGGTGGGCCGCCAGCGGGGTCGCGATCTCGGCCGTACGGCCCGACAGGACGTTGACCACGCCGCCGGGGACGTCCGAGGTGGCCAGCACCTCGGCCAGGGACAGGGCGGGGAGCGGGGAGTTCTCGCTCGCCACCACGACCGCCGTGTTGCCCGTCGCGATCACCGGGGCGAGCACCGACACCAGTCCCAGGAACGACGACTCCTGCGGCGCCAGGACGGCGACCACACCGGTCGGTTCGGGCGACGACAGGTTGAAGAACGGGCCCGCGACCGGGTTGCCGCCGCCGACCACCTGGGCGATCTTGTCGGTCCAGCCCGCGTACCAGACCCAGCGGTCGATCGTCGCGTCCACGACCGCCGCGGACTTGGACTTCGACAGCCCTTCCGCCTCGGCCACCTCGCGCACGAACTGGTCGCGGCGACCCTCCAGCATCTCCGCGACGCGGTAGAGGACCTGGCCGCGGTTGTACGCCGTCGCGCCGGACCAGCCGCCGAACGCCTTGCGGGCCGCGACCACCGCGTCCCGGGCGTCCTTGCGGGACGACAGGGGCGCGTTCGCCAGCCACTTGCCCTTTGCGTCGGTCACCTCGTACACCCGGCCGCTCTCGGAACGCGGGAACTTCCCGCCGACGTACAGCTTGTAGGTCTTGAACACCGACAGTCGTGCATCAGACATCGAGGTACGCCTCCAGGCCGTGACGGCCGCCCTCGCGGCCGAAGCCCGACTCCTTGTAACCGCCGAACGGCGACGTCGGGTCGAACTTGTTGAACGTGTTGGACCAGACGACCCCGGCGCGGAGCTTGTTCGCGACCGCCAGGATGCGCGAGCCCTTCTCCGTCCAGATGCCGGCGGACAGGCCGTACGGCGTGTTGTTGGCCTTGGCGACCGCCTCGTCCGGAGTGCGGAAGGTCAGCACCGACAGCACCGGGCCGAAGATCTCGTCCCGGGCGATCCGGTGCGCCTGGGTGACGTTCGTGAACAGCGTCGGGGCGAACCAGTAGCCGCTCTCCGGCAGTTCGCACGCCGGCGACCACCGCTCGGCGCCCTCCGCCTCGCCCTGCTCGACGAGCGAGGTGATGCGGGTGAGCTGCTCCTCGGAGTTGATCGCGCCGATGTCCGTGTTCTTGTCCAGCGGGTCGCCGAGGCGCAGCGTGGACAGGCGGCGCTTCAGGGACTCCAGCAGCTCCTCCTGGATCGACTCCTGCACCAGCAGCCGGGAGCCCGCGCAGCAGACCTGGCCCTGGTTGAAGAAGATGCCGTTGACGATGCCCTCGACGGCCTGGTCGATGGGGGCGTCGTCGAAGACGATGTTGGCGCCCTTGCCGCCCAGTTCGAGCGTGACCTTCTTCTTGGTCCCGGCGACCGTGCGGGCGATCTCCTTGCCGACGGCCGTGGAGCCGGTGAAGGCGACCTTGTTCACGTCCGGGTGGGCGATCAGCGCCGCGCCCGCGTCGCCGTAGCCCGGGAGGATGTTGACGACGCCCTTGGGCAGGCCCGCCTGGCGGCAGATGTCCGCGAAGAACAGCGCCGACAGGGGGGTGGTCTCGGCCGGCTTCAGCACGACCGTGTTGCCGGTCGCGAGGGCCGGGGCGATCTTCCACGCCAGCATCAGCAGGGGGAAGTTCCAGGGGATGACCTGGCCCGCGACACCCAGCGGCCTGGGGTTCGCGCCGAAGCCCGCGTGGTCGAGCTTGTCGGCCCAGCCCGCGTAGTAGAAGAAGTGCGCGGCGACCAGGGGCAGGTCGGCGTCGCGCGTCTCCTTGATCGGCTTGCCGTTGTCGAGCGTCTCGAGGACGGCGAGCTCGCGGGAGCGCTCCTGGATGATGCGGGCGATGCGGAAGAGGTACTTCGCGCGCTCCGCGCCCGGGAGCGCCGACCACTTCTCGAAGGCCCGGCGCGCGGCCTTCACCGCACGGTCGACGTCCTCGGAACCGGCCCGGGCGACCTCGGAGAGAACCTCCTCGGTCGACGGGGAGACGGTCTTGAAGACCTTGCCGTCCGCCGCCTCGACGAACTCGCCGTCGATGAACAGGCCGTACGAGGGAGCGATGTCGGCGATCGCACGCGACTCGGGGGCCGGTGCGTATGCGAATACCGAAGACACGTTTTCCATAGTCATGGGGTCTCAGTCCACCGTCACGTAGTCGGGACCGGAGTAGCGGCCGGTGGCCAGCTTCTGCCGCTGCATCAGAAGGTCGTTCAGCAGCGAGGAGGCGCCGAAGCGGAACCAGTGGTTGTCCAGCCAGTCCGCGCCCGCGGTCTCGTTGACCAGCACGAGGAACTTGATGGCGTCCTTGGAGGTGCGGATGCCACCGGCCGGCTTCACACCGACCTGGATGCCGGTCTGCGCACGGAAGTCCCGCACCGCCTCCAGCATGAGCAGCGTGTTCGCCGGGGTCGCGTTGACGGCGACCTTTCCGGTGGAGGTCTTGATGAAGTCCGCGCCCGCCAGCATCCCGAGCCAGCTCGCGCGGCGGATGTTGTCGTACGTCGAGAGCTCGCCGGTCTCGAAGATGACCTTCAGGCGCGCGGAGGTGCCGCAGGCCTCCTTCACGGCGGTGATCTCGTCGTACACCTTCAAGTATCGACCCGCGAGGAACGCCCCGCGGTCGATGACCATGTCGATCTCGTCGGCACCGGCGGCGACCGCGTCACGCACGTCGGCCAGCTTGACGGCGAGCGCGGCGCGTCCGGCCGGGAACGCCGTGGCCACCGAGGCGACCTTCACGCCGGAGCCGGCGACGGCCTCCTTGGCCACGGCCACCATGTCGGGGTAGACGCAGACCGCCGCGGTGGCGGGCGTCGTACGGTCCGTCGGGTCGGGCTTGACCGCCTTCGCGCCGAGCGCCCGGACCTTGCCCGGGGTGTCCGCGCCTTCCAGCGTCGTCAGGTCGACCATCGAGATGGCGAGGTCGATGGCGTACGCCTTCGCGGTCGTCTTGATCGAACGGGTGCCGAGGGAGGCCGCGCGGCCCTCGAGTCCGACCGCGTCGACGCCGGGGAGCCCGTGGAGGAAGCGGCGCAGCGCGCTGTCGGACGCGGCGACGTCCTTGAGGGGGTGAGCTGCGGTGAGTGCAGAACTGGGCATGGTCACCAGACGAGCATATCTACGCGCGTAGCGGCTGTACAGTCCCCGGTTCTCTCCCGAGCGGATCCGGGTTCTCTCCCGGGCGGATCCGACGCTTGCCCTCGGGCGGATGAGGGCCCCGCGGACGGGTCCGGCAGAATCGAGACATGACGAGCCCCGAACCCCAGCCGCCGGCGCCGCAGCCCTCGGAACCCGAGTCCAAGGACCGGGTGTACCGGTCGGTCCCGGCCATCGCCGGTGGTGTGCTGCTGCTCGCCATCGCCGGGTGGCTCGGTATCGACGCGGTGATCTCCGGGGAGGGGCGCACGCCGTGGCTCGCGCTCGCCGTGCTGCTCCTCGTCGCGCCGCTGGTCGTCGCCTTCACCCTGCGGCCGGCCGTGTACGCCGGCGACGACCGGCTGCGGATCCGCAACCCCTTCCGGCTCGTCGTCGTGCCCTGGGGCCAGGTCGCCTCGCTGCGCTCCGCCTACTCGAACGAGGTCCTCACCGAGTCCGGTACGAAGTACCAGCTGTGGGCCGTGCCCGTCTCGCTGCGTGCGCGCAAGAAGGCCGCGCGGCGCGAGATGCGGGCGACGGCACAGGCGCGGCGGGCGATGGGCCGGGACGAGGGCCGCGGAAGCGCGCTCGGGATGCGGGCGGGCCTGGGCGACGGCCTCGGCGGGGATTCCGTCTCCGAGGGGCCCGTACGGGCCGAGACGGACCGGATCATGGACGAGCTGCGCGGGCTGCACGAGGCGCGGCGCCAGGCGGAGTCGGCGCAGGGTGAGGTGACCGTGCGGTGGGCCTACGAGGTGCTGGCGCCGGCGGTCGCCGGAGCTGTGCTGGTGCTGATCCTGGTGGTGATGGGCTGAGCGTGCTGACCGCCGCGGAGCGGGGATGGGCTGACCGCCGGGGAACGGTGAGGGGCTGACCGCCGCGAAAAGCGGTGGAGGCGGTGGGGCCCCGGCGCCTAGGTTCGGGGCATGAGTACCCGTACCTTCCGTGTCACCGTGCGAGGCGTCTTCGACGGGCTGAGCGCCGAGCAGCGGGCCGAGCTGCTGGAGCGGGCCGCCGAGCACGATGTGCTGCGAGCGGCCTTCACCCCCGAGGGGAGCCTCACCTACGACGTGGCCGTGCGGCCCGCCTTCACCTTCCGCTTCCTGGACTCCGGGGAGGCCGAGGAGGACATCCTGGAGGCCACCGAGCGGGCCGAGGCGTCGGCGCGGGCGTGGCTGGAGCAGCGCGGGTACGGCTACAAGAACCTCAGGTGCACCGCCGAGGACCTCTCCCAGGCGCCTCTCGGCAAGCGACAGCGGCGGGAGGCCGCCCGGAAGGGTTTCTGAGTCCTCGGCGGAGTGAGGGAGCGGTCGTGCGGGTCCCGCCCTCAGATTCCGGCCGCCGTCGACAGGTCGCGCTTGATCGACTCCAGTAGCGCGGTCGCCTTCGCGCGGGCTTCCGGGAGGTCCTTGTGCGACCCGACCGGGATCACCACCTCCAGGTAGCACTTCAGCTTCGGCTCCGTGCCGCTCGGGCGGACGATCACCCGCGCGCCGTCCAGGGTGTACCGCAGACCGTCCGTGGGCGGCAGCTCGGCCGTGCCCTTGGTGAGGTCGTCGGTACGGGTGATCTGCAGGCCGGCCAGTTCCGTCGGGGGCTGCTCGCGCAGACGGCGCATCGCGGAGGCGATGAGGGAGAGGTCCTCCACGCGGACCGAGAGCTGGTCCGTCGCGTGCAGGCCGTGCTCCACGGCCAGGTCGTCCAGCAGGTCGAGGAGGCTGCGGCCCTCCTCCTTGAGCTGCGAGGCCAGTTCCGTGATCAGCAGCGCGGCGGTGATGCCGTCCTTGTCGCGTACGCCGTCGGGGTCCACGCAGTAGCCGAGGGCCTCCTCGTAGCCGAAGCGCAGGCCCTCGGCGCGGGCGATCCACTTGAAGCCGGTGAGGGTCTCGACGTGGGGGAGGCCCGCCTTCTCGGCGATGCGGCCGAGGAGGGACGACGAGACGATCGACTCCGCGAAGGTACCCCTCGCTCCGCGCCGGACCAGGTGGGCGGCGAGCAGGGCCCCGACCTCGTCGCCTCGCAGCATGCGCCAGTCGGTGCCGTCCTGGACGGCGACGGCGCAGCGGTCCGCGTCCGGGTCGTTGGCGATGATCAGGTCCGGGGCGTTCTGGCCGGCACGGGCCGTCGCGAAGGCCAGGTCCATCGCGCCGGGTTCCTCCGGGTTGGGGAACGCGACGGTCGGGAACTCCGGGTCGGGTTCGGCCTGCTCGGCGACGAGGACCGGCTCCGGGAAGCCGGCGCGGGCGAAGGCGGACAGCAGGACGTCCTTGCCGACGCCGTGCATCGCCGTGTACACCGTGCGGGCCGTGCGGGGGGAGCCCTCGGCCAGGACGGCGTCCGTGCGGGCGAGGTAGGCGTCGAGGACGCTGTCGTCGAGGGTGTCCCAGCCCTCGGTGGGGCGCCGGACGGTGGTGAGGGACGGGACGGCGGCGATCTCCGCCGCGATGTCGACGTCCGCCGGGGGGACGATCTGCGAGCCGTCGCCGAGGTAGACCTTGTAGCCGTTGTCGCGGGGCGGGTTGTGGCTGGCGGTGACCTCCACGCCCGCGACCGCGCCGAGGTGCCTTATCGCGTAGGCGAGCACGGGGGTGGGGAGGGGGCGGGGCAGGACGGCCGCGCGCAGGCCCGCGCCGGTCATGACGGCGGCGGTGTCCTGGGCGAAGTCGTGGGACTTGTGGCGGGCGTCGTAGCCGATGACGACGAGACCGTTGTCGTGGCCCTGCTTCTTGAGGTACGCGGCGAGGCCGGCGGCGGCGCGGATGACGACCGAGCGGTTCATGCGCAGGGGGCCGGCGCCGAGTTCGCCGCGGAGGCCGGCGGTGCCGAACTGGAGCGTGCCGCCGAAGCGGGCGGCGAGTTCCGCGTAGTCCTGGGCGTCGATGAGGCGGGCCAGCTCGGTGCGGGTGTCCGGGTCGGGGTCCTCGGTGAGCCACGCCTGGGCCTGTGCGATGAGTTCTTCGTGCACGGTGTGGGGTCAGCCTCTCCGGTGTGGTGTGGGTGTGCGGCGGCGGGCGGCGGGCGGCGGTCTGCGCATGAGTGGAGGGTGCGCGTCTCGGGGTGCGCGTCCTCGCCTGGCGCCGGGGGTGGGTCGGGGCCGCGCCGGGGGGTGTCCGTCCTCGGAACGGCGCGATGGGGTTGGGTACCGACTAACCGTCCGTCGACGCGCCAACCGCTGCGGGCGGACACCCCCGACGCGTCCCCTTGCGTCCGACGGCGGGTGCGGCGAGTGGGGGTCGCCGCTCGCCCCGAGCAGGCCACTTGTGCCGCCGGGTGTGGCAACCCCCAAGGGGCGCGGGGAACTGCGCGACCGGCCACCGCGGGCCCGCAGCCACCTGGCGGCGCCTCCCCCCTGCCGCGAAGCCTTCTTACAGGCGGTCCAGGACCTGCGCGAGCAGGGAGCCCATGCGCGTCGCGGAGTCGCGGCCCGCCTGGAGGACCTCCTCGTGGTTCAGGGGCTCGCCGGTCATGCCCGCCGCGAGGTTGGTGACGAGGGAGATGCCCAGGACCTCCGCGCCCGCCTCACGGGCGGCGATCGCCTCGAGGACCGTCGACATGCCCACCAGGTCCGCACCGATGACCCGGGCCATGCGGATCTCGGCCGGGGTCTCGTAGTGCGGGCCGGGGAACTGGGCATAGACGCCCTCCTCCAGCGTCGCGTCGACCTCCTTGCACAGGGCACGCAGACGCGGCGAGTACAGGTCGGTGAGGTCGACGAAGTTCGCGCCGATGATGGGGGAGGTGGCGGTGAGGTTGATGTGGTCGCTGATGAGGACCGGCTGGCCGGGGCGCATGCCCTCGCGCAGGCCGCCGCAGCCGTTGGTCAGGACGACCGTCTTGCAGCCGGCCGAGACCGCGGTACGGACGCCGTGGGAGACCGCCGCCACCCCGCGGCCCTCGTAGTAGTGCGTACGGCCCAGGAAGACCAGGGCGCGCTTGTTGCCGATCCGGTACGAGCGGATCTTGCCCCCGTGGCCCTCCACCGCCGGCGGCGGGAAACCGGGGAGCTCGGTGACCTGGAACTCGGCCTCGGGGGCGCCCAGGGCGTCCACGGCCGGAGCCCAGCCGGAGCCCATCACGAGGGCGACGTCGTGGGTCTCGGCGCCCGTCAGTTCGCGCAGGCGGGCCGCGGCGGCGTCGGCGGCCGCGTGGGGGTCGCCCTGGATGTCGTCCGGAAGAAGAGATGCGTTCACGCGGACGAGGGTAGCGGCTGTTTGCCTACGCGCGTAGATGGCAGAGCTCACGGGGTGGCGATCGTTGTCTTGTCGTTTCCGACGAGTGGCCTCGGGCGGGCTGTCGTCAGCAGGGGCGCTTGCGGAGCTCCATCACGTAGTCGTGGGGGGCGCCGGCCGACTCGGCCGCGTCGGCGATCTCGCCCAGGTAGCGCGCGGAGGGCAGACCGCCCTCGTAGGCGTTCAGGGCGAAGGCCCAGGCGGTGTCCTCACCGTCGAGGGTGTGGACCCGTACGCGCGTACGGCGGTAGATGTCGAGGCCCACGCCCTCCCAGCGGTCCAGCGACTCCTCGTCCATCGGGGCGATGTCGTAGAGCGAGACGAAGACCTGGGAGAGGGGGTCCTCCACGATCGTCGGCAGGGCGCCCTCCCAGCCCATGTGCTCGCCGCCGAAGGTCAGTCGCCATCCGTTCAGCCAGCCGGTGGCGCGCAGCGGCGAGTGCGGGGCGCGGCGGGACATCAGCCGCGCGTCGAGGTTGCCGGCGTACGCGGCGTAGAGCGACATGGGGGAAGGGTACGGCAGGTGGTCCGGCGTCACTCGTGTAACGACAGGCGCACGAGCGGGCCCCCGGGCGGTGTCACCTTGTTGCGTGCGGGACAATGGAGTACGTGACTCGGATCGTGATCATCGGTGGCGGACCCGGCGGATACGAAGCGGCCCTGGTGGCCGCCCAACTCGGCGCGGAGGTGACCGTCGTCGACTGCGACGGTCTGGGCGGGGCGTCGGTGCTCACCGACTGCGTGCCGTCGAAGACCCTGATCGCCACGGCCGAGGTGATGACCACCTTCGACTCCTCGTACGAGGAGCTGGGGATCATCGTCGCCGACGACACCCCGCCGATGGAGCAGGCCGCCCGGGTGGTGGGCGTCGACCTGGGCAAGGTCAACCGCCGTGTGAAGCGGCTCGCGCTCGCCCAGTCGCACGACATCACGGCCTCCGTGACGCGGGCCGGGGCGCGTGTCATGCGCGGGCGCGGGCGGCTGGAGGGCATGCAGGCGCTCGACGGGTCGCGGAAGGTGGTGGTGCGCACCGCCGACGGGAGTGAGGAGACCCTGACGGCTGACGCCGTGCTCATCGCCACCGGCGGGCACCCCCGTGAGCTGCCCGACGCCCTGCCCGACGGCGAGCGGATCCTGAACTGGACCCAGGTGTACGACCTCGACGAGCTCCCCGAGGAGCTGATCGTGGTCGGGTCCGGTGTGACCGGCGCCGAGTTCGCCGGTGCCTACCAGGCGCTGGGCTCCAGGGTGACGCTCGTGTCGTCGCGCGACCGCGTGCTGCCCGGCGAGGACCCGGACGCGGCGGCCGTGCTGGAGGACGTCTTCCGGCGGCGCGGCATGAACGTCATGGGGCGTTCCCGCGCGCAGTCCGCCAAGCGGGTGGGGGACCGGGTCGAGGTGACCCTCGCCGACGGGCGGGTCATCACCGGGTCGCACTGCCTCATGGCGGTCGGTGCCGTGCCCAACAGTGCGGGCATGGGGCTGGAGGACGCCGGTGTCCGGCTGCGCGAGTCCGGCCACATCTGGACCGACAGGGTGTCGCGTACGACCGCTCCCGGCGTGTACGCGGCCGGTGACGTGACCGGCGTGTTCGCCCTCGCGTCCGTGGCCGCCATGCAGGGCCGCATCGCCATGTACCACTTCCTGGGCGACGCCGTGGCCCCGCTGAACCTGAAGACCGTCTCCTCGAACGTCTTCACCGACCCGGAGATCGCGACCGTCGGCTACACCCAGGCCGACGTGGACGGCGGGAAGATCGACGCGCGGGTCGTGAAGCTGCCGCTGCTGCGCAACCCGCGGGCCAAGATGCAGGGCATCCGCGACGGCTTCGTCAAGATCTTCTGCCGGCCGGGTACGGGCATCGTGGTCGGCGGTGTCGTCGTGGCTCCGCGTGCATCGGAACTGATCCACCCCATCTCGATCGCGGTCGACAACAATCTGACCGTCGAACAGATCGCGAACGCCTTCACCGTCTATCCCTCCCTGTCGGGCTCGATCGCCGAGGTGGCACGGCAGTTGCACACGCGCAAGGAGATCGGCGAGGGCTGAGTCCGAAACCGACTCCTCCCTGGTCACGGGGAGTGTTCGACCATTCGTACGGCATAGGCGGCGGGACTAGGCCCTATACCACTTCCCGCTGCTGAGTGCGAACATCTTCTGCTATTCAGCGCAAACTGCTGAAAGCAGACGGTCGCTGGCGTTACTGTCAGTTTCGTGTTCGCTGCAGAACGTCGCCAATTGATCCTCGAAATGGTGCGAGCGAACGGGGCCGTGTCGCTCCGTGAGCTCGCCCGCGTCGTCCAGACCTCCGAAGTGACCGTACGGCGGGACGTGCGCGCGCTGGAGGCAGAAGGACTCCTCGACCGCCGGCACGGCGGTGCGGTACTGCCGGGCGGTTTCACGCGGGAGTCCGGCTTTCCGCAGAAGTCTCATCTCGCGACCGCCGAGAAGACCGCCATCGCCGACCTCGCCGCGAACCTCGTGGAAGAGGGAGAGGCGATCGTGGTCGGGGCGGGTACGACGACCCAGGAGCTGGCCCGCCGGCTCGCCCGGGTACCCGGGCTCACCGTCGTCACCAACTCCCTCCTCGTCGCCCAGGCGCTGGCCCATGCCAACCGGGTCGAGGTCGTGATGACCGGCGGTACGCTCCGCGGTTCGAACTACGCGCTGGTCGGGAGCGGGGCGGAGCAGTCCCTGCACGGGCTGCGGGTGTCACGGGCGTTCCTGTCCGGGGCCGGGTTGACCGCCGAGCGCGGGCTGTCCACGTCCAACATGCTGTCGGCGTCCGTCGACCGGGCGTTGGTGCAGGCCGCGGCGGAGGTGGTGGTGCTCGCCGACCACACCAAGCTCGGCACCGACACCATGTTCCAGACCGTGCCGACGGATCTCATCACGCGCCTCGTCACGGACGAGCCGCCCGCCCATGACGACCGTGCGGCCACGGAACTCCAGGCGCTGGCCGACCAGGGCGTGCAGATCGCTGTCGCCGGGGGGCAGGGGGGTTCGGCAGGGTCGGGTGCGGGGGGCCCGGGGGGTGATTCCGTCCCGGTGCGTCAGCAGCGCCGGGACCTGCCGGTGCCGGGGCCTCGGCGGCAGGCGCCGGGGGGTGGGGGGCAGCTGAGGTCTGCTTCCGCCTCTGCATCGATGCTGGGTGAGCAGGGGGCGGGGGCGGACCGGGCGCGGGTGGCGGATCTGCGCAGGCGTTGACGCCGAGGGGTTGAGCCGCGGTTTCTGCGCAGGTACCCGGCGTTGCAGCTGACGCCGGCTGGGTCCGCAACCCGGCGGACCGGGGTGCCGCTGCGCCCACCCGTGCCGCCCTTAGCGGCACGATTGCCCGCAGCTGGGTGGGGCCGGTGGCTGTGGCTGGGCGGACCGGGGTGCCGCTGCGCCCACCCGTGCCGCCCTTAGCGGCACGATTGCCCGCAGCTGGGTGGGGCCGGTGGCTGTGGCTGGGCGGGCCGGGGTGCCGCTGCGCCCACCCGTGCCGCCCTTAGCGGCACGATGGCCCGCAGCCAGGGGGCCAGGACGGCCCGCTCGCCCCGCCCGCGGCCCGCAGCCGCGCGAGACGGGCGCACGAACGGTGCGCCTGCGGCACACGCCACGACGCGCCCGCACCCGGCGAGCAGGGGACGTGTCGGGGGGTGTCCGCCCGCAGCGGTTGGCGCGTCGACGAACAGTCAGTCGGCGTGCAAGCCCATCGCGCCGTTCCGAGGACGGACACCCCCCGGCGCGGCCCCGACCCAGGGCGGCACGGTAGGCGCGTGTCCACCCACCTGGCGCGGCCGTGATCCCCGGCCGCACGGTAGGCGCTCGTCCCTCCACCCGAGCGCGGCCCCGACCCACCCCCTCGCAGGAGGCCGGAAACGCCGAGGCGCGGCCCCACCCCGCCGAGGGGTGGGGCCGCGCCAAGGGTGGGTGCGTCAGTCCTTGATCTCGCAGATGGCCGCGCCCGACGTCACCGACGCGCCGATCTCCGCGCTCAGGCCCTTGATCGTGCCCGAGCGGTGTGCGTTCAGCGGCTGCTCCATCTTCATGGCCTCCAGGACGACGACCAGATCGCCCTCCTTGACCTCCTGGCCCTCCTCGACGGCGACCTTGACGATGGTGCCCTGCATCGGGGAGGCGAGAGTGTCACCGGACGCCACGGGGCCCGACTTCTTCGCCGCGCGGCGCTTCGGCTTGGCGCCGGCCGCGAGACCCGTACGGGCCAGCGACATACCCAGAGACGACGGCAGGGAGACCTCGAGACGCTTGCCGCCCACCTCGACGACGACCGTCTCGCGGCCCGGCTCCTCGTCCGCATCCGCATCGGCCGGCGCGGTGAACGGCTTGATCTCGTTGACGAACTCCGTCTCGATCCACCGCGTGTGCACCGTGAACGGGTCCGACGAGTCCGTGAGCTCCGGCGCGAACGCCGGGTCCTTCACCACCGCGCGGTGGAACGGGATCGCCGTCGCCATGCCCTCGACCTGGAACTCCTCCAGCGCACGGGCGGCCCGCTGCAGCGCCTCCTTGCGCGTGCGGCCGGTGACGATCAGCTTGGCCAGCAGGGAGTCCCACGCCGGGCCGATGACCGAACCGGACTCCACGCCCGCGTCCAGACGGACACCCGGGCCGGACGGCGGGGCGAACGCCGTGACCGTGCCGGGGGCCGGGAGGAAGTTGCGGCCCGGGTCCTCGCCGTTGATGCGGAACTCGAAGGAGTGGCCGCGCAGCTCCGGGTCGCCGTAGCCGAGCTCTTCGCCGTCGGCGATGCGGAACATCTCGCGCACCAGGTCGATGCCGGCGACCTCCTCGGTGACCGGGTGCTCCACCTGGAGACGGGTGTTGACCTCCAGGAAGGAGATCGTCCCGTCGAGGCCGACGAGGAACTCGACCGTGCCGGCGCCGACGTAGCCGGCTTCCTTCAGGATCGCCTTGGAGGCGGAGTACAGCTCCTCCATCTGCGCGTCGGACAGGAAGGGGGCCGGAGCCTCCTCCACCAGCTTCTGGTGACGGCGCTGCAGGGAGCAGTCACGGGTGGAGACGACGACCACGTTGCCGTGCTGGTCGGCCAGGCACTGGGTCTCCACGTGCCGCGGCTTGTCCAGGTACCGCTCGACGAAGCACTCGCCCCGGCCGAACGCGGCGACGGCCTCACGGACCGCCGAGTCGTACAGCTCCGGCACCTCTTCGAGGGTGCGGGCGACCTTCAGACCACGACCGCCACCACCGAACGCGGCCTTGATGGCGATCGGCAGACCGTGCTGCTCGGCGAACGCGACGACCTCGTCGGCACCGGACACCGGGTCGGGCGTACCGGCCACCAGCGGGGCGCCCGCGCGCTGCGCGATGTGCCGGGCGGCGACCTTGTCACCGAGGTCGCGGATCGCCTGCGGCGGCGGGCCGATCCAGAGCAGGCCCGCGTCCAGGACCGCCTGAGCGAACTCGGCGTTCTCGGAGAGGAACCCGTAGCCGGGGTGGATCGCGTCCGCGCCCGACTCGCGGGCGGCGCCCAGCACCTTCTCGATGTCGAGGTAGCTGGTGCCCGGCGTGTCACCGCCCAGGGCGAACGCCTCATCCGCGGTGCGGACATGCAGAGCGTCCCGGTCCGGGTCGGCGTAGACGGCCACGCTCGCGATACCGGCATCCCGGCAGGCCCGGGCCACGCGGACAGCGATTTCGCCACGGTTGGCGATGAGCACCTTGCGCACGATTGAGGCTCCCTCCTTGAAACAAGCCGAGTTTAGGGACAGCCGACACGACACTTCGACCCGTCCCCAGTGGTGAGCTTGCCCACACGGAGCGTGATGCGTGGCTCGCTCGACCCGCGAAATCCCTTGTCGCACCGCGGTACGCAGTACTCCTGCGGGAAACCCTAGCCGTCTCCTGTGGTCAAGGTCTCTGTCATCACGTGCTGCGGGCCACTCTGTTTCTTTGTGGAGTCCCTACGAATGGCCCAATGATTCTTTGCCCGCTGCCGGACCCTTGTCCCCCGGTTTACCGGTTAGTAGCGTTCGCGGTGTCTCAGAGGGAAGAGGGTGGGCCCGGTGATACGCAGGCCGGTGGCGTGGGTCGTGGCGGTGGTGCTGTTCGCCGAGGCGTTCGGTCTCGCGGCGCTCAACTGGTTCCTGGGGGTCGTCGTCGACCGGCAGGACATGTCGCTGGCCGGCCTGGACCCGCACATGATGTCGATGTCGTCGAAGATCGGCGGGATCGTCTTCGGCCTCTACTTCGCCCTGTGCGGGCTGGTCGCCCTGCTGGTGGCGCTGCGGGACCGGCCCCCGGCGGGCTTCGGGCGCGTGCTGCTGATCAGCGCGGCCGTCGTGCACGGTGTGCTGGGCGCGTTCACCTGGGGGCTCGTCGGCTGGCCGGCGTTCCTGTTCATGGTGCTGGTCCTCGCCCTGATCGTGCTGCTGCTGATGACGTACGACCGTCCGGTGGAGCCCGCCGACGCCCCGCCAGGGGGCCAGAAGAGCGGCGACGGGTCCCCGGTCACTTCTCCGCCGGCGCCCACAACTCCGTGATGCCGAGGCCCAGGTCGGCCAGCAGCCGCCGCAGGAGCGGGAGGCTGAGGCCGATGACGTTGCCGTGGTCGCCGTCGATGCCGTCGATGAACGGGGCCGAACGGCCGTCCAGCGTGAAGGCCCCGGCGACGTAGAGGGGTTCTCCGGAGGCGACGTAGGCGGCGATCTCCTCGTCGGTGGGCTCGCCGAAGTGGACGACCGTGGAGGCGGTGGCGGAGACGTACCGGCCGGTGAGCGTGTCGTAGACGCAGTGGCCGGTCTGGAGGGTGCCGGCCCGGCCGCGCATCGACTTCCAGCGGGCGGTGGCCTCCTCGGCGTCGGCGGGCTTGCCGAGGGCCTGGCCGTCCAGGTCGAGCACCGAGTCGCAGCCGATCACGAGCGCCCCCTTGACCTCCGGCCGGGCCGCCACGACGGAGGCCTTCGCCTCGGCCAGGGCCAGCGCCAGCTCGGCGGGGGTGGGAGCGGTGACGGCGTCCTCGTCGACGCCGCTCACGATCACCTCGGGGGCGAGGCCGGCCTGGCGGAGCAGGCCGAGCCGGGCGGGGGACTGGGAGGCGAGGACGAGTCGGCGGCGCGGCTGATCTGTCATGCGTTCAGCGTATCGGCGTCACCCGGCGCGGCTCACCTCACGCCGATCACGATCATCCCCAGCACCATGGCCAGGGCCAGGAGAACGCTCAGCCGCCGCAGCATGTCCTGCATGTCACGCATTTCTTCGGGCGGTTCGTTCTCGGGGTCGGACCACAGCATGTCACCAGCGTGCGGCCTGGCAGGGCGGGGCGCCTGAGTAGCGGTACTCAAATCGGCGCCCCGCGTCTGTTCGACCGTGCGCGGTCCCCGCGCCCCTGGCCGGGCGCTCTAACCCGGCCAGTAGGTGCGGCCCCACGCCGACGGCCCCGGCTGGGGCAGGCGGTGGGCCGCGATGCGGGACGGGTCGGACCAGGAATCGCGGGACGTCGGCGCGCCGGGCGGGGCGCTTTCCGCCGCCGCGGCGCGCGCCCTGACCACCGCCAGGGCGGCGGCCAGCTCCTCCGGGGTCGGGTTGCCCCGTACGACCTTGATCGTCATGTGGGCCTCCTGGGCTCGCTGCGGGCTAGAGGGGGATGTTGCCGTGCTTCTTCGGAGGCAGGGATTCCCGCTTCGTACGCAGTTGACGCAGACCCCGTACGACGTGCCGGCGGGTCTCGGACGGCAGGATCACGGCGTCGATGTAACCGCGCTCGGCCGCGACGTAGGGGTTGAGGAGGGCGTCCTCGTACTCCTGGATCAGTCGCGCCCGGACCGCCTCCAGATCCTCACCGTTCGCCTCGGCCTCGGCGATCGTGCGGCGGTGCAGGATGTTGACCGCGCCCTGGGCGCCCATGACGGCGATCTGGGCGGTGGGCCAGGCGAGGTTGAGGTCGGCACCGAGGTGCTTGGAGCCCATGACGTCGTAGGCGCCGCCGAAGGCCTTGCGGGTGATGATCGTGACGAGCGGGACGGTCGCCTCGGCGTAGGCGTAGATCAGCTTGGCGCCGCGGCGGATGATGCCGTCGTGCTCCTGGCCGACGCCGGGCAGGAAGCCGGGGACGTCGACGAACGTGATCACCGGGACGTTGAAGGCGTCGCAGGTCCGCACGAAGCGGGCGGCCTTCTCGCTGGCCTTGATGTCAAGGCACCCGGCGAGCTGCGTCGGCTGGTTGGCGATGATGCCGACCGGGTGGCCCTCGACGCGGCCGAAGCCGGTGACGATGTTCGGCGCGTACAGCGGCTGCGTCTCGAAGAACTCCGCGTCGTCAAGGACGTGCTCGATCACCGCGTGCATGTCGTACGGCTGGTTCGCGCTGTCCGGGACGATCACGTCCAGCTCGCGGTCCTCGTCACTGACCTCGAGGTCGGCCTCCTCGGGGAAGACCGGCGCCTCGGAGAGGTTGTTGGACGGCAGGTAGGACAGCAGCTGCTTGATGTACTCGATGGCGTCCTTCTCGTCGCCCGCCATGTGGTGGGCCACGCCGGAGGTCGCGTTGTGGGTGCGGGCGCCGCCCAGCTCCTCGAAGCCGACGTCCTCGCCGGTGACGGTCTTGATGACGTCGGGGCCGGTGATGAACATGTGCGAGGTCTGGTCGACCATGACCGTGAAGTCGGTGATGGCCGGGGAGTAGACCGCGCCGCCCGCGCACGGCCCGACGACCAGGCTGATCTGCGGGATGACGCCGGAGGCGTGGGTGTTGCGGCGGAAGATCTCGCCGTAGGCGCCGAGCGAGGCGACGCCTTCCTGGATCCTCGCCCCGCCGGAGTCGTTGATGCCGATGACCGGGCAGCCGGTCTTCAGGGCGAAGTCCATGACCTTGACGATCTTCTGGCCGTAGACCTCGCCCAGGGCTCCGCCGAAGACGGTGAAGTCCTGCGAGAACACGGCGACCGGGCGGCCGTCGACGGTGCCGTACCCGGTGACGACCCCGTCGCCGTACGGGCGGTTCTTGTCGAGGCCGAAGTTCGTGGAGCGGTGCCGGGCGAACTCGTCGAGCTCGACGAAGGAGCCCTCGTCGAGCAGGAGCTCGATCCGCTCACGGGCTGTCAGCTTGCCTTTGGCGTGCTGCTTTTCGACGGCACGAGCGGAGCCGGCGTGTGTCGCTTCCTCGATGCGTCGCTTCAGATCCGCGAGCTTGCCCGCGGTCGTGTGAATGTCGGGCTGCTGCTGCTCTTCCGGCTCGGACATCGGGATGCGGCTCCCTGCCTGCTCAAAAGGGGGGACGGTTACTCATCCGTAGACTAGTGGGGTGCCTCCGCATCGGCAGTGCGGCGTTTACCACACCTAGGGTGGCTTGCATGACGCCGCGAGATGCATCAGAGCCGAACGGGAGCCGTTGGTCCGACCTGGACCGTCCGCCCCTCAACGTCACCGCCCTGCGCCGGGGTCTGGTGCGGCCGGGAGGGCTGTGGTCGGAGGTGGACGTGGTGCAGCGCACCGGCTCCACGAACTCCGATCTGGTGGCCCGGGCGGAGAAGGGGGAGGCCGCCGAGGGCGCGGTGCTGATCGCCGAGGAACAGTCGGCGGGCCGCGGCCGCCTGGACCGCCGGTGGACGGCGCCGCCGCGCTCCGGTCTCTTCTTCTCGGTCCTGCTCACGCCGGGCGAGGTGCCGGTGGCCCGGTGGGGCTGGCTGCCGCTGCTCACGGGGGTGGCGGTGGCGACGGGGCTGTCCCGGGCGGCGGGCGTGGACACGGCCCTGAAGTGGCCGAACGACCTGCTGGTCACGGTGGGGGGCGCGGAGCGCAAGGCCGGCGGCATCCTGGCCGAGCGGGCCGGTGACGGCGGGGTCGTCATCGGGGTCGGCATCAACGTCTCGCTCAAGGACGAGGAGCTGCCGGTGCCGACGGCGGGTTCGCTGGGCCTGGCCGGGGCGGTGAGCACGGATCGGGACACGCTGCTGCGAGGGGTGCTGCGCTCGTTGGAGGACTGGTACGGCAAGTGGCGCGGGGCCCGGGGCGACGCCGGGGCATGCGGGTTGCACGAGGCATATGCGGCGGGGTGCGCGACGCTCGGGCGGGAGGTGCGGGCGGAGTTGCCGGGGGATCGGGCGATCGTGGGGGAGGCCGTCGCGGTGGACGGGGACGGCCGGTTGGTGCTGGCGACGGCGGCCGGCGTGCAGGAGCCGGTCGGGGCCGGGGACATCGTGCATCTGCGGCCGGCTTGAGCTGCCCCGGCGGCCCGCGCCGAGCTCGGCGCGGAGGTGCCCGAGCTCAGCGCGGAGGCGTCCGGGCTGGGCGCGGGCCAGGTGTTTCCAGCCCGTCCGGCGATTGAGGACGAGGCCGTTCAGGCCGATCGGGGGTCCAGGGAGCGGAGCCCCCTGGGGGTGGTGGGACAGCGCCGGGTCCCTTGACAGCACCGGGCACCCACCCCTCGGCTGAACCTGACGGAGTGAGCTGGCGCACACCTGCCGTAGAGTTGAGGCCGGTCGATACATGACCGTGACAGATCGGAAGGGCAACACGCGTGACCGTCGACGACTCGGGTTCCGGCGAGGACGCGCAGGGCGCCGACTCCGGCGAGGATCCGCTCGCCCTGCGCCTCGAAGGGCTCATCCTGGGCGCCGAGCGCCGCTACACCCCTTTTCAGGCGGCCCGCAGCGCCGGTGTCTCCATGGAACTGGCCTCCCGCTTCTGGCGGGCCATGGGCTTCGCCGACATCGGTCAGGCCAAGGCCCTCACCGAGGCCGACGTCCTCGCGCTGCGGCGCCTGGCCGGTCTCGTGGAGGCGGGTCTGCTGAGCGAGGCGATGGCCGTACAGGTGGCCCGGTCCACGGGCCAGACCACCGCGCGGCTCGCCGAGTGGCAGATCGACTCCTTCCTGGAGGGGCTGACCGAGCCGCCCGAGCCGGGCATGACCCGCACCGAGGTGACGTATCCGATCGTCGAGCTGCTCCTGCCCGAGCTGGAGGAGTTCCTGGTCTACGTCTGGCGCCGCCAGCTCGCCGCCTCGGCGGGCCGGGTCGTGCAGGCCGCCGACGACGAGGAGATGGTCGACCGGCGCCTGGCCGTCGGCTTCGCCGACCTCGTCGGGTTCACGCGGCTGACCCGGCGCATGGAGGAGGAGGAGCTCGGCGAGCTGGTCGAGGCCTTCGAGACCACGGCCGCGGACCTGGTGGCCGCGAACGGCGGGCGGCTGATCAAGACCCTCGGCGACGAGGTGCTCTACGCCGCGGACGACGCGGGCACGGCCGCCGAGATCGCCCTGCGGCTGATCGAGACCATGGCGCACGACGAGACGATGCCGGAGCTGCGCGTCGGCATGGCGTTCGGCACGGTGACCACCCGTATGGGTGATGTGTTCGGTACGACCGTGAACCTGGCCTCCCGGCTCACGTCGATAGCCCCGAAGGACGCCGTGCTGGTGGACACCGCTTTCGCCGAGGAGCTGATCCGTACGCAGGACGCCCCGGCCTCGGAGGCGGAGGCGGCCGAGGAGGCCGCGGCGGCGGAGAAGGAGGGCGAGGAGCCTCCGGCGTACCGGTTCGGGCTGCAGCCGATGTGGCAGCGGCCGGTGCGTGGGCTGGGCGTCGTGGAGCCCTGGCTGCTCACGCGGCGCGACGGGGCACCGTAGCCGCTCCGGTCTGCCCCTGCCGGAGCGTCGGGTCCCCATGCCGGAGTGCCTCGCCTCGCACATCAGGGGTGGTCGAGCGGGGAGTCCACGCACAGGCCTATGACCGGCACGCACAGGTCCGGGTCGTGGGGCTTCTTCGGCTCCTCGGGTGCGGGTGCCGGGGCCGGTGTGGTCCGGGCCGGCGGTGCGGGTGGAGAAGGCGCCGGGCGCGGCGCGTCGCCGGGGTCCGAGGCCGTCGGTGCGGGGGCGGGGGCGTTCGGCGTGCTGGGGATGGTGGTGGCTGCAGGGGTGTCGGCCGTGGCCGCTCCCGGGGTGCCGGCCGTGGCGGACCGGGGCGGCCGGGCGCCCCTGGTCACCGGTGACGGGGTCAGGCCGCCCAGGGCTGTGGGCGAGGAGGGGCTCGCGTCGGGGGCGGCCGGGAGGGTCGCGGCGGTGCGGGTGACGTCGTCCGTGGAGTCCGTGGAGGTGGCGGCAGGGTCCGGGCGGGGTCCGGCCCCGAGGGTGCCGGCCTCGGAGCCCGGGCCGGAGGTCAGGCGCAGCAGGCTCAGGGCGCCCGCGGCGAGGGCGAGGCCGCCGGCGGCGAGCAGGACCTTGCGGGGGCGGGTCTTGCGGTGACGACCCCGGACACGCGCTGCGGCGGGGCCGTCCCCGGCCGGGGACGGCTCGTGGGGCGCGGGCTGACGTCGATGCGGTGCCGTGGCGGCTTCGGTGTCCTCTCGTGGCCTCGTCGGCGTGTTCGTCGTCATCGCGGTCCCTCCCCGGAACGGTCCCTCCCCGCAGCACATGCGCCCCCTGCGCGCCGTGGGGGACCGCACGCTATGCGCTGCCATGGGCGGTTGGGTCGGAGTTGGGGTGATGTCACTCGAACGGGTGGACGGGGGGTGGTGGAAGCCGGGTGAGTCCGCCCTTTCGCGGGTCGGGTGCGGCTGCGATGATCGAAGCGTCGACCTTGTTAACCCGCGTTAACCGGAGGGTGTCATGAGTGAGGAACGGTTCGGGGAGTTCGTGCTGGTGCGGCGGCATGAGCAGGGGCATGTCGCGGAGCTCGTCCTCGACCGGCCCAAGGCCATGAACGCGGTGTCGACGGAGATGGCGCGGTCCATCGCCGGGGCCTGTACGGCGCTGGGGGAGGACCGGGACGTACGGGCGGTCGTGCTGACCTCGACGCATGAGCGGGCCTTCTGCGTCGGGGCGGATCTGAAGGAGCGGAACTCCTTCAGTGACGCGGACCTGCTGCGGCAGCGGCCGGTGACGCGGGGGGCCTACACGGGCGTGCTGGAGCTGCCGGTGCCGACGGTGGCTGCGGTCCACGGGTTCGCGCTCGGCGGCGGGTTCGAGCTGGCACTGGCGTGCGACGTGATCGTGGCGGACCGGACCGCGGTGGTGGGGCTGCCGGAGGTGTCGGTCGGGGTGATCCCCGGCGGCGGGGGCACACAGTTGCTGCCGCGGCGCGTCGGCGCGGCCCGGGCTGCCGAACTCATCTTCTCGGCGCGGCGGGTGGAGGCCGTCGAAGCGGGCGAGTTGGGGCTGGTCGATCAGCTGGTCGAGGAGGGACGGGACCGGGAGGAGGCGCTGGCGCTGGCGGCCCGGATCGCCGGAAACTCGCCGGTGGGGCTGCGGGCGGCGAAGCGGGCCCTGCGGCTCGGGCAGGGGCTCGACCTGCGGGCCGGGCTGGAGGTCGAGGACGCGGCGTGGCGGGCGACGGCGTTCTCGGGTGACCGGGCGGAGGGGGTCGCGGCCTTCAACGAGCGACGCAAGCCGCAGTGGCCGGGCGAGTGAGCTGAGGGCCGGCCCCCCCCGGTACGCCACGCCGGGGCCCCGGCTCCGTTCCGGAAGCCCGGAAGCCCGGAAACCTGGAGGCCCGGAAGCCCGGAAGCCCGGAGGCCCGGAGGCCCGGGAGCCCAGGATCCCGGGGGCCTGGAGTCGTCCAGAGCGGTCCGGAGTCGCCCAGTCGCCCGACCGCCCGCAGCCGGACGGCCTCCCTGTGAATGCCGCCCGCCGCCTGTGAACACGGCCCTCCCCGTTCGCACCGTCGAGAGAACGGTTTGGCTGAAAACTCCCTAGCCTGGAGTGATGGGTGAGGACAGACGGCTCGCGGCCGTCGTCGCGTTGGCTCAGGGGATGGCGGCCGCGCACGGGTCACGTGAGGCGTGGCGCGCCGCGGCCGCCGGGGCGTGCCGGGCACTGGGCGGGAGTTTCGCCGCGCTGTCGGTCTGGGAGCGCGAGCTCGGGCGGCTGCGGGTCCTGGTGAACGTGGGCGAGCTGGCGGAAGGGGAAGAGGAGTTCCCGGAGGACGAGGCCTACCCGGTGCACCAGTTCGCGGAGATCACCGAGTTCCTGCACGAGCAGTGGGCCGGTGGCGGGGAGCCCGACGCGTGGGTGGAGACCGCCGAGGGGCCCGCCGCCGGGCGGCCCGGGTACTGCCACCAGCGGGTCGCCGCCCTGCGGCGCCGCGGCCGCGGCTGCTGCGTGGTCGCGCCCATCGTGCTGCACGGACGGGCCTGGGGCGAGCTGTATGTCGCCCGGCCGGCCGGTGAGGCCGTCTTCGGACGGGGCGACGCCGACTTCGCCACCGTCCTGGCCGCCGTCGTGGCCGCCGGCCTCGCCCAGACCGAGCGGCTGGAGGAGGTCCGGCGGCTCGCCTTCACCGACTCCCTCACCGGACTCGCCAACCGCCGCGCCGTGGACGTACGCCTGGAGCGGGCGATCGAGCGGCACCGCCGGGACGACGCCGTGGTCAGTCTCGTCGTCTGCGATCTGAACGGGCTCAAGCGGGTCAACGACACCCATGGACACGCCGCCGGTGACCGGCTCCTGGAGCGGTTCGGGTCGGTGCTGTCGCT
Source organism: Streptomyces tibetensis (assembly GCF_040647715.1). Classification (GTDB taxonomy): domain Bacteria; phylum Actinomycetota; class Actinomycetes; order Streptomycetales; family Streptomycetaceae; genus Streptomyces; species Streptomyces tibetensis_A. The sequence goes on from NZ_JBEZCR010000002.1 coordinate 565,304, forward strand.
GTGCGGGGCCATGCTGCCGGGGGCGTTGGCCGCGCGGCTGGGCGGGGACGAGTTCTGTCTGCTCGCAGTCGGGCCGTCCGCCGACCAGGTCGTGAAGGCGGCCAACGAACTGTGCCGCAGGGCCGCGGAGTTGGAGCTCGGGGACGGGGTGGCCTGCGGGGTCGCCTCCACCGAGGATCCGATCGGGCCGGTGCGCTCGGCCCGTCGGCTGTTCCGGCTCGCCGACGCCGCCCAGTACCGGGCCAAGGCCGAGCGGGCGGCCAGGCCGGTCGTCGCGGGCCGGGCCGGACCCGACGACCCCGTCGTGCGACTCGCGGACGAACCGTCCCAGGAGGCCGGCGGTGAGCGCCGGCGTTTCCGGGGCCGGCACGCGCCCTGACCCCGCACGCCCCCGCACCCCTTGATGCAGCTGATGCAGCACCCCCTGGCCCCTCACACCCCCTGACCCCGCACGCCGCGCTCCCGCACCCGCACCCCGCTCGCGCCCCGATCCGGCACGCGCCCCCACCCCCGCCCGGGCCATGTGACGCATTCGGTAAGGGGTGAACGCCGCCCCCAGTGGTGACATCACCGAATTCACTGCGTACGCTCCTGAATATGGATATGCACACTGTGGTGGTGGGGACGGCCGGGGTCACGGCGTCCGACGTGCTCGCCGTGGCGCGCGGCGGCGCCCGCGTCGAGCTCTCCGAGGAGGCCGTGGCCGCCCTCGCCGCGGCCCGCGAGATCGTGGACGCGCTGGCGGCCAAGCCGGACCCCGTGTACGGCGTGAGCACCGGCTTCGGCGCCCTGGCGACCCGGCACATCAGCCCGGAGTTGCGCGCACAGCTGCAGCGCAACATCGTCCGCTCGCACGCCGCCGGGATGGGCCCGGCCGTGGAGCGCGAAGTCGTCCGCGCCCTGATGTTCCTGCGGCTGAAGACCGTCTGCTCCGGGCACACCGGCGTACGTCCCGAGGTCGCGCAGACCATGGCCGACCTCCTCAACGCCGGGATCACCCCGGTCGTGCACGAGTACGGCTCCCTCGGCTGCTCCGGCGACCTCGCACCGCTGTCCCACTGCGCTCTCGCGCTGATGGGCGAGGGTGACGCCGAGGGCCCCGACGGCGTCGTACGCCCGGCCGCCGAACTCCTCGCCGCGCACGGCATCCAGCCGGTCGAACTGCGGGAGAAGGAGGGCCTGGCCCTCCTCAACGGCACCGACGGCATGCTCGGCATGCTGGTGATGGCCCTGGCCGACCTGGACACGCTCTACCGGTCCGCCGACGTCACCGCCGCCCTGTCGCTGGAGGCCCTGCTCGGCACCGACAAGGTCCTCGCCCCCGAACTGCACGCCATCCGGCCGCACCCGGGGCAGGCCGCCAGCGCCGCCAACATGCTGGCCGTGCTGAAGGGCTCGGGCCTGACCGGGCACCACCAGGACGACGCCCCGCGCGTGCAGGACGCCTACTCGGTGCGCTGCGCCCCGCAGGTCGCGGGCGCCGGCCGGGACACCATGGCCCACGCCCGGCTGGTCGCCGACCGCGAGCTGGCGTCCGCCGTGGACAACCCCGTCGTGCTGCCCGACGGCCGGGTCGAGTCCAACGGCAACTTCCACGGGGCGCCCGTCGCCTACGTCCTGGACTTCCTGGCCATCGCCGCCGCCGACCTCGGCTCCATCGCCGAGCGGCGCACCGACCGGCTGCTCGACAAGAACCGCAGCCACGGCCTGCCCCCGTTCCTCGCCGACGACGCCGGTGTGGACTCGGGCCTGATGATCGCTCAGTACACGCAGGCCGCGCTGGTGAGCGAGCTGAAGCGGCTCGCCGTACCGGCGTCCGCCGACTCGATCCCGTCCTCCGCCATGCAGGAGGACCACGTGTCGATGGGCTGGTCGGCGGCGCGCAAGCTGCGCACGGCCGTCGACAACCTCACGCGCGTGATCGCCATCGAGTTCTACGCCGCCGCGCGCGCAGTGGAGTTGCGCGAGGGACTGACCCCGGCACCCGCGACGCGGGCGGCCATCGACGCCGCACGGGAGGCCGGGGTCGAGGGGGCCGGGCCGGACCGGTTCCTCGCGCCCGACCTCGCAGCGGCGGACGCGTTCGTGCGCGACGGGCGGCTGCTGGCCGCCGTGGAGAAGGTCACCGGGCCACTCCAGTAGGGCGGCAGGGGTCCTGCCGTCCGGCGGGGCCCCTCAACGGCCTTCAGAGACCGAGGCGTTCCCGGCGCACCGAGTACGCGACGAACCCGGCGCCCAGTGTCAGGCAGAAGGTCCCGCCGATCACGTACGGCGTGCTGTCGAAGGTGCCGGTGTCTGCGAGGCGCTCGCCGCCGACAGGGGCCTCGGCGGCCGTGGCCGCGATCCGGGCCTGCTCCGTGACCTGCGGCGACGGGCTCGTCGATACCGCGTCTCTCACCGGGGAGTCGGGCGTCGCGTTCGCGGACGGGACGAACCACATGGCGCCCAGCAGGGACGCCGCGGCGGTGGCGGTCAGCAACGGGCGGCGAGCGGATGACACGGAATATCGATCCCCTTGTGACGTCGGCGAATTGGCCGTGTGGGGCGATGTTAGTGAAAGTCGCGGGTCACGGGAAAGTCACGGGAGGGCCTGGACGTACGCTCCCGCCATGAGCACTCCAGAGACATCACGTTTTGTACGGCTTCGGGTGGATCTCGTTCTCGAGGTGGACGACGCGGACGCGGTCACCAAGTCCGCGCTGCGCAAGATCGCCGGCGAGGCGGAGATGCCCGCGGCGGAGCGGGCCCACGCCGAGAGCGCTGTGACGGAAGACACCGCGGAGGCCCTCGCCTACCTCGTGGACCCGTTCGACCTGGTCAGCGAGGTGCCCGGGGTGGAACTCCAGCAGGCGTCCTGGAGCAGCGAGCGGGTCGACTACGACCCCGAGTCGCCGGAATGGGACCTGGACGAGGATGATGGCGAGGACAGCGACGGCTGAACCGTCCGGGAATCGTGACCCCGGGTGGCAACCGCCGCCCGGGGTCTTCGCGTCTCAAACGGCGCACCGACCGCACCCGTATCGCCGGCACCGTCCGTCATGGACGTGGTGATCCCCACACCTGCGCGACCTGGGGAACCGGACGAGCCGCCCGTAGCGTTGAAGGTTCCGGATGAGGACTCACGAGTTCCGGCGGGGGCACTCAGTGGTGACGGGGCACTCGGTGTGACGGGGGCACTCGGGGTTTTGGGGAAATCGGCAACGATGGAGAAGCGTGTGATGACGGTCAGTAAGCGGCGCAAGGGCCTGACGGTCGCGTCCGCACTGCTCGGCGGAGTTCTGATGCTCTCGGCCTGTTCCGGCGGCGACGACAACGCCTCGGGGAACGACGGAGGCGACAGCTCCCAGTCGAAGGTCGACGAGGCCGCGGCGAAGAAGACGTCCGAGGCCCAGATCAAGATCACGCCCGAGGACGGCTCCGACAACGCCTCCATCAACAACTCCGCCGCCGTCACCGTGAGCAAGGGCACGCTCACGAACGTCAAGATGACGACGTCCGAGGGCGCCGAGGTGAGCGGCCAGATATCCGCCGACAAGACCAGCTGGAAGCCGACCGCTCAGCTGGAGCGCTCCACCACCTACAAGCTGGCTGCCGAGGCGAAGGACTCCGACGGCCGCGTCGCCCACGAGAACGCCTCGTTCACCACCGTCTCCCCGGCCAACAGCTTCATCGGCAACTTCACGCCGGACGACGGCACCACCGTCGGCGTCGGGATGCCGGTCTCGATCAACTTCGACAAGGCGATCACCAACAAGGCCGCGGTCCAGAAGGGCATCAAGGTCAGCACGACCAGCGGCCAGGAGGTCGCCTGCCACTGGTTCAACGCCAACCGCATGGACTGCCGGCCCGAGGACTACTGGAAGGAAGGCTCCACCGTCACGCTGAAGCTCGCGCTCGACGGCGTCGAGGGAGCCAAGGGCGTCTTCGGCGTCCAGCAGAAGACGGTCACCTTCAAGATCGGCCGCAACCAGGTCTCGTACGTCGACGCGAAGACCAAGAAGATGAAGATCACGCAGGACGGCAAGGTCGTCCGCACGATCCCGATCTCCGCCGGTTCGCCCGAGAACAAGACCTACGAAGGCATCATGGTGATGTCCGAGAAGTTCAAGGAGACGCGCATGAACGGCGCGACCGTGGGCTTCACGGACGACGACGGCAAGGGCGAGTACGACATCAAGGACGTGCCGCACGCCATCCGCCTCTCCAGCTCCGGCACGTTCATCCACGGCAACTACTGGGGCGCGAAGTCCATCTTCGGCAGCGTGAACACCAGCCACGGCTGCGTCGGCCTGCAGGACGCCAAGGGCGCCAACGACCCGAACACCCCGGGCGCCTGGTTCTACAACAACTCGATCATCGGTGACGTGGTGGTCGTCGAGAACACCGGCGACAAGACGGTCGCGCCGGACAACGGCCTCAACGGCTGGAACATGAGCTGGGCCGACTGGAAGGCCGGTTCGGCGGTCTGACGACGCGCCGGTTCTCACCGCCTGGCTGACGAAAGGCCGCCGCCCACCCCGGACGAGGGGTGGGCGGCGGCCTTGTCGCTGTTCTCATCCACCTCTTAGGCCGGCCTCAAGCCCTCATCACGGACCGCCCCTAGCTTGCGGCCATGTTCTTCACCTACCTGAGGCGCGAGTTGCGCCGCCGCAGAAAGGCGGCCCTCGTCGTCGCCTCCGGACTGGCGCTGGGCATCGCGCTGGTCATCGTCGTCACGTCCGTGTCCGCCGGTATGAGCAGGGCGCAGGACAAGGTCCTCCAGTCGCTGTACGGACTGGGCACGGACATGACCGTCACCAAGGCCGCGGCACCCGCCGCGAGCAGCTCCGAGCGGCCGCGCTTCCGCTTCGACGCACGAGACGACGGCTCGACCGGTGAGCAGAGCAGCGACCGCGTCATGGTGCGCGGTTTCCAGACGCTGGCGAGTTCGACCGTGGGCAAGGTCGACGCGCAGAGCGGCGTCGCCGACGCGGTGGGCGGACTGAGCCTCCAGGTCGTCAAGGTCAGCGGTGCGTTCACGCGCGGCCGGTTCGAGCAGGGTGAGGGCGGAGGCGGGCAGGGCAGCGGCCGGGGTGGGGCCTTGCCCTCGCCGCAGGGCCGGGTCGAGGGCGGCGGCGCCGACTTCGACGTCAACAACTACTCGGTCTACGGCACCGACGTCACCAAACCGGCTCTCGGCCCGCTGACCTCCTCGAAGATCACCAGCGGCCGTACGTTCACGACGGCCGAGACGAACGCCAAGGTCGCCGTCGCCGACTCGGCGTACGCCAAGGAGAAGAAGCTCAAGGCCGGCTCCACGGTCACCATCAAGGGCAGCACCTTCAAGGTGATCGGCATCGCCACGGCCGACAGCGGTGACGCGGCCGCGAACCTCTACGTCCCGCTGAAGCAGGCGCAGACACTGGCCGGCGCCAAGGACAAGGTCACCACCATCTACGTCAAGGCCACGGACTCGCAGCGGATCGCCGGCGTCAAGTCGGAGATCCGGAAGAACATCCCGGGCACGACGGTCACCACCTCGGCCGACCTGGCCGACACCGTCTCCGGCTCCCTTTCCACGGCCTCCTCCCTCGCCGCGAGTGTCGGCAAGTGGCTCTCGATCGCGGTGCTCGTGGCCGCGTTCCTCGTGGCGGGCCTGCTGACGTCCTCGGCGGTCTCCCGGCGGGTCCGCGAGTTCGGCACGCTCAAGGCCCTGGGCTGGAAGTCGAGCCGGGTGACGCGGCAGGTGGTCGGAGAGGCGGTCGTCAACGGCCTGGTGGGCGGTGTGCTGGGGATCGCGCTGGGACTGGCGGGGGCGTACGCCGTGACAGCCGTCAGCCCCACCCTGCAGGCGCAGTTGGGCGAGGGTGGCGGGGGTGAGGGCTTCCGAGGCGGCTTCGGCGGCGGCCCGGGCCGTGCGGCGGCCACGAAGACCCTCGACGTCGCCCTGACCGCACCGGTGAGCCTGACGACCATCGCCCTGGCGGTGGCTCTGGCCGTGACGGGCGGGCTGATCGCGGGAGCCTTCGGTGGCTGGCGGGCTTCCCGGCTACGCCCGGCGGACGCGCTGCGGCGAGTGGAGTAGGCACTTCCCCCCGGCCGGCGGCAAAGCACCGACCCAGGGGCGCGGGGCTGTATCGATATGCGGCTCCGCCGCGTGAGCGCGAACAACCCCCACGCGCCCGCACTCGACGAATCACCCCAGGAGCCCACAGATGTACGACCTCAAAGCCGTGACCAAGCACTACACCCGGTCCAAAGACACCGTCCAAGCCCTGGACGGCATAGACCTGACCATCCCCGACGGCGACCGGCTGGTCATCCAGGGCCCCACCGGCGGCGGCAAATCCACCCTGCTGCAGATGCTCGGCGGTCTGGACCGCCCCACCTCCGGACAGGTCGTCCTGGACGGCACCGATCTCGCCGCACTGCCGGAGGCACGACTGACCCGGGTCAGAAGCGAAAGCATCGGCTTCGTCTTCCAGTCCTTCAACCTCATCCCGACGCTCACCGCGCAGGAAAACGTGGAGACCGCCCTCGTACCGCTCGGCGTGAAACCGAAACAGCGACGCGAACAGGCCGCCGAGGCACTGAAGTCGGTCGGTCTCGGCGAGCGCCTCGCCCATCTGCCCGGAGAGATGTCCGGCGGCCAGCAACAACGCGTGGCCATCGCCCGGGCCCTGGTGAAACAGCCGAAGGTGCTCCTCGCCGACGAACCCACCGGCAATCTCGACGAATCGATGCGCGACGAGATCATGGACGTACTCGAACGCATGTGGGCGGAGCTCGGCCTCACGTTCGTGATGGTCACCCACGACTCGGCGATAGCGCGGAAGGCCCCGCGCCTGGCGACGATTCGCAAGGGCCGGATCACCGTCAAGGAGAACGCGCGTGCGTAACCACGCGGCCGAGTAACGGATTTCCGACGGCCTTGTAACAGTCGGCCGACGGATTTCTTACCGTCCTCTCATCTATTGAGCACCTGATCACCCCTCGGCATACTGCGTGTTCCGGGGGGTGTACGTGCATGCGTACGAGACCACCCCCGGCCGGGTGAACGGGGAATTCGCCCGGTTCTTCTGCAAGGGGGAAACTTGCGCAGACAAGTGAAAAGGGCGTGCGCGGCCACGGTCGCCACAGCGGCTGCCGTGGCCCTGGCGGCGGGCATGACCAGCCCGGCGTCGGCCAGCGGCGAACAGGCGGCAGCGGCCGCCGAGCCGGCGTCCCTGACCGCCAAGCACCGCATCACACTGATCACCGGCGACCGCGTCGTCCTCGACGCCAAGGGCCGTGTCATCGGCCTGGAACACGCCAAGGGCCGGGAGAACGTACCCGCCCAGGTCCGCAAGGTCGACGGCCACACCCTCGTCATCCCGGCCGACGCCGCCCGCCTGGTCGCCTCCGGCAAGCTCGACCAGCGGCTCTTCGACGTCACCGAGCTGAACAAGTCCGCGACCCGCAAGGCCCAGAAGCACGGCCTGAAGGTCATCGTCGGTTACCAGGGCAGCGCCGCGGCCACCAAGGCCGACGTCCGCGAGGCCGGCACCCTGAGCCGCGCGCTGAAGTCCGTGAACGCGGACGCGGTGCAGACACCGCAGAAGAACACCCCCGAGCTCTGGGACGCGGTCACCAACGGCGAGAAGACCGCCGCCGGGATCGCGCACGTCTGGCTCGACGGCGTCCGCAAGGCCAGCCTCGACAAGTCCGTCGCGCAGATCGGCGCGCCCAAGGCGTGGTCGGCCGGCTACGACGGCAAGGGCGTCAAGATCGCCGTCCTGGACACCGGTGTCGACGCCACCCACGACGACCTCAAGGGCCAGGTGATCGGCGCCAAGAACTTCACCACCTCGCCCGACACCTCCGACAAGGTCGGCCACGGCACGCACGTCGCCTCCATCGCGGCCGGCACCGGCAAGAAGTCCGGCGGCAAGTACAAGGGCGTCGCGCCCGGCGCGAAGATCCTCAACGGCAAGGTCCTCGACGACAGCGGCTTCGGCAGCGACTCCGAGGTCCTCGCCGGCATGGAGTGGGCCGCCGCCGAGGGCGCCGACGTCATCAACATGAGCCTGGGCGGCGGCGACACGCCCGCGATCGACCCGCTGGAAGCGGCGGTGAACAAGCTGTCCGACGACAAGGGCGTCCTGTTCGCCATCGCGGCCGGCAACGAGGGCGACTTCGGCGAGCAGACCATCGGCTCCCCGGGCAGCGCCGCAGCGGCCCTGACGGTCGGAGCGGTCGACGACAAGGACGTACTGGCCGACTTCTCCAGCCGTGGCCCCGGCCTGGACGGCGCCCTCAAGCCCGACGTGACCGCGCCCGGCGTGGACATCACCGCGGCCTCCGCCCCGGGCAACCAGATAGCCCAGGAGGTCGGCGAGAACCCGGCCGGCTACATGACGATCTCCGGTACGTCCATGGCGACCCCGCATGTCGCGGGCGCGGCGGCGATCCTCAAGCAGCAGCACCCGGACTGGAAGTACGCCGAGCTCAAGGGCGCCCTCACCGGCTCCACCAAGGGCGGCAAGTACACCCCGTTCCAGCAGGGTTCGGGCCGGATCCAGGTCGACAAGGCCATCACGCAGTCCGTGATCGCCGATCCGGGCTCGGTGAGCTTCGGTGTGCAGCAGTGGCCGCACACCGACGACAAGCCGGTCACCAAGGAGCTGACGTACCGCAACCTCGGTACGAAGGACGTCACGCTGAAGTTGTCGTCGACGGCCACCAACCCGAAGGGCCAGGCCGTCCCGGCCGGCTTCTTCAAGCTGGGCGCCACCTCGGTGACGGTCCCGGCCGGCGGCAAGGCCTCCGTGCCGTTCACCGCCGACACCAAGCTGGGCGGCACCGTCGACGGCGCGTACTCGGCGTACGTGACGGCGACGGGCGACGGCCAGACCGTCCGCACGGCGGCGGCGGTGCAGCGTGAGGTCGAGTCGTACGACGTGACGCTGAAGTTCCTCGACCGCGACGGCAAGGCGGCGAAGAACTACAGCGCCGACCTGACCGGCATCGCCGGCCTGGGCCAGGGCAAGGAGGCCATGCCGTACGACGCGGACGGCACGGTCACCGCCCGCCTCCCCAAGGGCACCTACATCCTGAACACGAGCATCTTCGTGGGCGACGACCCGGAGAAGTTCGAGGGCGTGGACTGGCTCGCCCAGCCCAAGCTGAACCTCACCAAGAACACGACGGTCACCCTGGACGCGCGCAAGGCCAAGCCGGTGGACATCACCGTCCCGGCCACGGGCGTCAAGTCGGAGTTCGCCTCGGCCGACTACACGGTGGAGACCGATGACACCAGCTACGGCTTCGGCTGGTGGCTGGACTCCTACGACAACTTCCGCAGCGCCCACGTCGGCCCGCAGATCACCGACGGTTCGGTGACCCAGCAGTGGGACGGCCACTGGTCCAAGGGCGGCGCGGAGGAGTACGACACCATCGCCGGCGGCCCGGTCAAGCAGCTGGCCACCGGTTTCACCAAGCACTACAAGGCGAGCGAGCTCGCCACGGTGAAGGCCGGCCTCGGCGCCTCGGCGAGCGGCAAGAAGGGCTCGATCAACGCGGTGGGCTGGATGCCGGGGAGCAGCGGCGCCTCCTCGATCGGCATCCAGCAGACCCTGCCCGGTACCCGCACACTCCACCTGTCTGCGCAGGGTGGCGTGAAGTGGCAGCTGGAGTTCAGCCAGTACGGCGGTGTGGACGCGGACGGCTTCCCGATCGACGAGGCCGCCTACACGATGGGCACGCACACGTTCGCCGCCGGCAAGAGCTACTCCAAGACCGTCAACACGGCCGTCTTCGGGCCGAGCCTGACCGGCGACTTCGGCGTCATCCGTGAGGGCAATCAGATCTACGGCTCCCTGCCGCTGTTCGCCGACGGCAGGGGCGACGTGGGCTACTCGACGTTCTCCGCGGTCGACACGACCCTCTACCGCAACGGCACCAAGGTCGGGAGCAACGACGACCCGCTGTTCGGTGAGAAGGCGTTCAAGGTCCCGGCCGCCGACGCCGAGTACAAGCTGACCACGTCGGTCAAGCGCAGCGTCAAGGTCGCGTCCGCCTCCACCCGGGTCGACGCCAGCTGGACGTTCCGTTCGAAGAAGGCCAGTGGCATCACGAAGCTGCCCGCCTCCACGGTTCGCTTCAACGCGGCCACCGGTCTGGACAGCAAGGCCCCGGCCGACAAGACCGTCAAGGTTCCGGTCAGCGTCGAGGGCGCGGCCAAGGGCAGCAACCTGAAGTCGCTGTCGGTGTACGTGTCGTACGACTACGGCAAGACCTGGAAGAAGCTCACCGTCAAGGACGGCAAGGTGAGCGTCAAGAACCCGGCGAAGGGCAAGGGCATCTCCTTCCACGCCAAGATCGCCGACAAGAAGGGCAACAAGTCGACGATCTCGATCTACAACGCGTACTACGGCAAGTAGGCCGCGCGGCAACCGAGCAGTAGCGCGAGCGCATTGAGGGCCCGTCGGGAGCTTCGGCTTCCGGCGGGCCCGCCGCGTCACTCCGTCGGTGTCGAAGCCCTGGTGCCGGAGAGGGCCGCGTCGGCGCCCCAGCTCGCCAGCAGCCGCAGGGCCTCCGCCGACGGCGTGTCCGGCTCCGCGTGGTAGGTGACCAGGGACTGCTCCGCGTCGTCGACCAGGCGGAACGTCTCGAAGGAGAGGGTCAGGTCGCCGACCAGGGGGTGGCGCATGCGCTTGACGCCGTAGCTCTTCTCCTTCACGTTGTGGGCGGCCCACAGGCGGCGGAAGTCCTCGCTCTTCACCGACAGCTCGCCCACCAGCGCCGACAGCCGCGGGTCGTCCGGGTGGCAGCCCGCGTCCATGCGCAGGTAGCCGACCATGTCGGACGCCTTCTGCTCCCAATCCAGATACAGCTCGCGGTACTCCGGCTTGAGGAACACCATCCGCGCCCAGTTCCGCTCCTGGGCCGGCACCTCCGCCCAGTCGCCGAAGAGGGCCGACGCCATCCGGTTCCAGGCCAGGATGTCGGAACGGCGCCCGACGATGTACGCCGGAACGCCCTCGATCGAGTCCAGCAGATGCCGCAGCGTCGGCCGCACCTGCTGGCTGCGGGCCACCGGCCTCTTCTTGTGCTGCTTCGGCTTCGCCAGATGCATCAGATGCGCGTGTTCGGCGTCACTCAGCCGCAGAGCACGGGCGATCGCGTCCAGCACCTCCGCCGAGACGTTGCGGCCGTTGCCCTGCTCCAGCCGTGTGTAGTACGCCACGGACACACCGGCCAGCTGCGCGAGCTCCTCGCGGCGCAGCCCCGGTACCCGCCGCCGCCCGAAGTCGGGCAGCCCCACGTCCTCGGGCCGCAGCCGGGCCCGCCGGGTACGCAGGAACTCACTCAGGTCGGCGCGCCGGTCCAGGCCGCCACCGGCCGTCTGTGCGGGTTCGGGCTGTTCGTCCATGCGTTCCAGTATTCCCCGTCGTACGCACACGAGCCTGACCCCGCCAGTGGTACGCACCGTGTGCGTACGCAAAACCGTGGTCTGGGTGAGCCCTCGCGATTCGGGCAGGCTGGTGATCGTGCCCGGTCAGAAGATCCAGAAGGCGGCCGGGCGCACAACCCCGCTAGGAGAACCCCCGGCATGACCACTGTTGCTGCGTACGCCGCCCCCGCCCCCAAGGCTCCGCTGGAGCGCACCACCATCGAGCGCCGCGAGGTCCGCGAGTTCGACGTCCTGATCGACATCAAGTTCGCCGGCATCTGCCACTCCGACATCCACCAGGCCCAGGAGGGCTGGGGTGAGGCGATCTTCCCGATGGTCCCCGGCCACGAGATAGCCGGTGTCGTCTCCGCGGTCGGCCCGGGCGTCACGAAGTTCGCCGTCGGCGACCGCGTGGGCGTCGGCTGCATGGTCGACTCCTGCCGCGAGTGCGAGAACTGCAAGGCCGGCCGCGAGCAGTACTGCGTGCAGGGCAACGTCCCGACGTACAACGGCGTCGGCCGTGACGGCGAGCCCACCTACGGTGGCTACTCGCAGAACGTCGTAGTCGACGAGAACTTCGTCGTCCGCATCCCCGACGGCCTCTCCCTCGACGTCGCCGCGCCGCTGCTCTGCGCCGGCATCACCCTCTACTCCCCGCTGCGCCGCTTCGGCGCCGGACCCGGCAAGAAGGTCGCGATCGTCGGCCTGGGCGGCCTCGGCCACATGGGCGTCAAGATCGCCCACGCGCTCGGCGCCGAGGTGACCGTGCTGTCGCAGTCCCTGCGCAAGCAGGAGGACGGCCTGCGGCTGGGCGCGGACCACTACTACGCCACCAGCGACCCGAAGACCTTCGAGGAACTGGCCGGCACGTTCGACCTGATCGTGTCCACGGTGTCCGCCCCGCTGGACTTCAACGCCTACCTGTCCCTGCTGAAGACCGAGGGCACGCTGGCCAACGTCGGCGCCCCCGAGGAGCCCGTCTCCCTCAACCTCTTCTCGGTGATCGGCGGCGGCAAGACGCTCGCCGGTTCCATGATCGGCGGTATCGCCGAGACGCAGGAGATGCTGGACTTCTGCGCCGAGCACGGCCTCGGCGCCGAGATCGAGCTGATCCGCGGCGACCAGATCAACGAGGCGTACGAGCGGGTCCAGAGCAGCGACGTGCGCTACCGGTTCGTGATCGACACGGCGACGATCTGACCCAGGACCCGTGTGCAGCAGCCCTGAGGGCCCCGGCGTGTGCGGGGCCCTCAGGGCTTTCGGTATGCACGGCGGGCGCCCGCGGGGCCTCAGTGCTTTCGGCGTGCACGGCGGGCCGCACGCGGGGTACTCGTGGGGGAGTGCACCGAAGGGGTTCGCCGGGTAGTCAGGGGAGGCCCGTCATGACCGTGCAGCTGAACCACACCATCGTCGTCGCCCATGACAAGCGCGCATCGGCCCGGTTCCTCGCCGGGCTCCTGGGTCTCGAGGTGAGCCCGCCCTACGGCCCCTTCCTCCCGGTCGAGATCCCCAACGGCGTGACGCTCGACTTCATGGACAGCCCCGGCGCCATCACGCCGCAGCACTACGCCTTCCTCGTCTCGGAGGACGAGTTCGACGAGATCTTCGGCCGCATCCAGGAGGCCGGCCTGACCTACTGGGCGGACCCGTTCCACAGCCGCCCCGGGGAGATCAACCACAACGACGGCGGCCGCGGCGCCTACTTCGACGACCCCGACGGCCACCGCCTGGAGATCATCACGAGGCCCTACGGCAGCGGCGGCTGAACCGCCCGCGCCCCCGCCCGCCCGCCGCCGCACCCCGGCTCGTCACATCGCCGCGCCGCCGTCCGTCATACCGGCGAAGGCGACATCACCCGATGAACGAGCTGGGGAGCAGTCATGACATCACCGATCCTGGTCACCGGCGGCACGGGCACCCTCGGCGCCCACGTCGTCCCGCTGCTGCGCGCGTCCGGCCACGAGGTGCGGATCCTCACCCGGCACGCCCGCCCCGCCGCGGACGGCATCGACCACGTCACCGGTGACCTGCTGAAGGGCGAGGGCGTCGAGGCCGCCGTCGACGGGGTGGAGACCGTGCTGCACCTGGCGGGCGGCCCCAAGGGCGACGACGAGGCGACCCGCACCCTGGTGGCCGCCGCGACCCGGGCCGGCGTACGGCACCTGGTCTACGTCTCGGTCATCGGCGCCGACCGGGTCCCGCTGGCCTGGATGCGGACGAAGCTGGAGTCGGAGCGGGCTGTCGCCGAGTCGGGCATCCCCTGGACCACCCTGCGCGCGGCCCAGTTCCACGAGCTCACGCTGAGCATGGTCGAGAAGATGGCGAAGCTGCCGGTCTTCCCCGTCCCCGGCGGGCTTCGGCTCCAGCCGGTCGACTCCCGCGAGGTCGCGGCCCGCCTCGCGGAACTGACCCTCGGCGCCCCCTCCGGCCTGGTACCGGACCTGGCCGGACCGCACCTCCACGACCTCGCCGCCCTGGCCCGTCCCTACCTCCGCCTGACCGGCAGGCGCCGCCCCATGCTGCCGGTGCGCATCCCCGGGAAGGCGGGGCGGGCGTACCGGGCGGGGGAGAACCTGGCACCGGCGGGGGCGGAGGAGGGCAAGCGCACCTGGGAGGAGTTCCTCGCGGAGAGGCTGGGCTGAGGCCTGCCTCTCCGCGTCGTCCCCGCGTCCGCAGGGGGCCTTGCCGTCGACGGCCGGTCGCGTCCGTAGCGGCCCTAGGAGTCCTGGCCGGCCGCGGTCCTACTGGCCTACGAAGGGCGTTGGTGCCCCGGGGCTCCCCCCCCCAACCGCCGGTCGCCGGGTCCGCAGCGTCGCGGACAGCCCTGGGAGGGTCCCTGCCCGGGCGCGGCCCTACCTGCGTCCGTAGCGGCCCTAGGAGTCCTGGCCGGGTGCGTCGGGCCGGTCCTGCTCCTCGAAGGTCCACGCCGCTCGGGACCCCGGGCCGACCACGAGGGCCGAGTGGCCGATCCGCTCCACGTGGCGGTACGACACCGGGTGGTTCAGCGCCATCTCGATCTGCTTGAGGCCCACCTGGTCCAGGGGCACGGAGTCGAACCGGATACTGGTGCCGCCGCCCTTGGCCAGGACGCCCCCGTCCGGCAGCGACCGGACGGCGAACCCGCCCGCCTTCAGCAGGGGCACCGTGGCTGCGAGGTCGCGTGCGGTCACCGCGATCCTGATGCCGGTCACGTCCCGCATCAAGTGGTCGCGGTAGGCGTCGGACAGATAGCGCTCCCGGCTCACGTCACCGGGGTGGGAGGCGGGCTCGGTGTTGCTGCGCGGGTCGGCGAAGTACTCCGGCCGGTACTCCATGCCCCAGGCGCCGAAGAGGTCGTACTGCTCGGTGGTGAAGACCGCGTCGAACCAGGGCACGGGGACGCCGTCGCCGAAGTCGCGGGTCTGCGGGAACTCCACCGGGTCGCTGATCCCGGCCTTCCGCAGCCGCTCGACCACCGTGGGCAGGTCGCACGACCGCTCGGTGGACACGCCCAGGCCGGCCGAGCCGAGGGTGCCGTCCTTGCCCGGCACATCGCCCACTCCGAAGAGCTCGAAGTAGGTCTCGCGCCCCATCAGATAGCGGCCGGTCCAGGTCTGCCCGCCGGAGCCGGTCGTGGTGCGGACCCGGAAGTCGGCGAAGTCCCGCAGGTAGGAGGAGTGCTCGATGGCGTCCGCGGTCTGCCGGTCGAACACGCCGTAGGCGTGGTTGTAGAACAGCAGCTGCCGCCCGTCCGAGGTTCCGTCCCCCACCGCCCGGGCCGTGCTCACGCCGCCCTGGACCGCCCCCGCGAGGGCCAGAGCGATGACCGTGATCAGCTGTAACGCTCGTCTGAGAACCATGCGAGGGAGCGTAGGGCGGGAGGAGACCATTCCGCCCCTCGGTGGGGTCAGGCCTTGGACAGTGGGTCCGCCGGCGGCGGTGATGCCGCCGGCGGCGCCGGTGAGGGCTCCTGCCCGCCCTGGTCGAGCCGGAACGGCGGGTACTGGTCCGTCAGCAACGTGGCGTAGGCCGTCACCCGGGCCGCCCAGCGGGCGAGTCCGATCAGGAAGTCGAAGAGGTGCCGCGGGTAGCGGGCGGTGAAGAGCAGGACGACGACGGCGACCAGGGAGAGGAAGGGCAGCAGCCCGCCGCCGCGCCAGTCGTCCCCGCCCCAGCCGCCCCCGACGAACATCGCGACCACGATGTACTGCGGGATCGCCAGCAGCCACCACTTCACCAGGACCAGTCCGCGCGACAGCCGCTCGGGATACGCGACGTCGAAACGCGCCGGGTAGTCGGGCACGTCGGCGAGGGTGAAGGGCGGGTACCGGTCGGTGCCGAGCGCGGTGTGCGCGTAGTAGCCGACCCGCCAGTTCCAGCGCAGCACACCGACGTTGAAGTCGAAGAGGGATCGCGGGTAGCGGGCCGTGAACAGGATGGCGAAGAAGGCGATGACGGTGACGACGCTGAACGCGATCCACAGGAACACCAGCACGATGTAGTGCGGGATGGCGAGCAGCCATTTCACCAGCCACATCCACCGGGACAGGCGGGGGTCGACGGACGCCTCCAGACGCACGGGTGACGCGGCGACAGCACTCATGGGGCGGCTCTCCTCTCGCCTGCAGACTCGCAAGCGAGGAGGAGCTCCGCGACCCAGGAGGGGCCGTTCGCGCGTCGGTGCTGTCGGTGCTGTCGGTGCTGTCGGTGCTGTGCGTTCGGTGCGGTCGGGTGTCCTCGGGCCGCCGCGGCCGGGCCGCTACGACGGGACGGCCACTCCGGTATCCGGCTCGTCGGTGCCCGGCTCGTGCGTGCCCGGCTCGTCGGCCGCCGCTTCGCCCGCCGGATCGACGAGCTGCTCGCGCACGTAGTTCCACACCACCGCGATCAGCGCGGCCACGGGTACGGCGAGCAGGCTGCCCACGATGCCGGCCAGGTTGCCGCCCAGCGTCACCGCCAGCAGGACGACGGCCGCGTGCAGACCCAGACCACGGCTCTGGATCATGGGCTGGAAGACGTTGCCCTCCAGCTGCTGCACCACCACGATGATCGCCAGCACGATCACCGCGTCCGTCAGACCGTTGGACACGAGCGCGATGAGCACCGCCACGAAGCCGGCGAACAGGGCGCCGATGATCGGCACGAACGCCGAGACGAACGTCAGCACCGCGAGCGGAAGCACCAGCGGGACGCCCAGGATCCACAGACCGATCCCGATCAGGACCGCGTCGAGCAGGCCGACGGCCGCCTGGGACCGTACGAAGGCGCCCAGGGTGTCCCAGCTCCGCGCGCACACGGTCGGCACGTCGCCGGCGAGCCGGCCGGGCAGCTGACGGGAGAGCCACGGCAGGAAGCGCGGGCCGTCCTTGAGGAAGAAGAACATCAGGAAGAGCGCGAGGACGGCGGTGACGACACCGTTCACCACGGTGCTCACCCCTGTGACGACGGCGCCCACCATGCTGCCGACGCCCTCCTGGGCACGGGAGACCGCGCTGTCGAAGGCCTGGTTGATCTGCGCGTCCCCGATGTTCAGCGGCGGCCCGGCCGCCCACTCGCGCAGCCGCTGGATCCCCTCCACGACACCGTCGGTCAGCTCCCCGGACTGCGACGCCACCGGCACCGCGATCAGCGCCACCACACCGGCGGCGACCAGCAGGAACAGCACGGTCACCACGGACGCGGCGAGCGCGGGCGGCCACCCGCGACGGCGCAGCAGCCGGGCCGCGGGCCAGGTCAGCGTGGTCAGCAGCAGCCCGACCACGAGCGGCCACACCACGGACCACATCCGGCCCAGCAACCACAACGCCACGGCCGACATGGCAAGCACCAGCAGCAACTCGGCGGAAACCCGCGCGGATGTCCGCAGCGCGGCACGGGACCTCTCGGAACTCAGGGGCGCAGTCACGTGGGCACCCTATTGGCTGCGGGTCCGCACCCAGCAGCCCCCGTCCTTCACAAGCGGCCCGTCAGCGGACGGTGTACTTGCTGAAGATGTGCAGGGCCGCCTGGGGCGACGCCCACAGCAACGCGCCGGTGACACCCCGAATTCCGGCGGCCCCGGGCCCGCGTGACGGCCCCGGGCGGGGGTGCGCCATCACGACCGGACTGCCCCCTCGGTTCCTGGGAACGGTCAGTGCGGCAGGCTCGCCGGGCTGCCGCCGTTCGCCTCGTAGCCCGCCACCGCCAGGGCCCGGTACACCGCGAACTCCGCCGCCGGGTCGGCCGACAGGGTCCAGGGCAGGGCGCCCACGTGGCCGTCGATGTGCACCAGCTGGTTCATGGCCTCCGACCAGCGCTCGCTACGGACGAGGAAGAACACCAGCATGTGCCGGACATGGGCCAGCATCGGGTCGTCGGGGCGGGCCGAGTGCACCGCGTGCAGAGCGCCGTGGACCGCCTTGGTGACGACTTCGCTCTGCCAGAAGCTCGCGACGAGGGTCACCTCGGGAAGGTGCTCGAACACCGCGAACAGGGGCATCGCCGCCAGGAGGGAACCCCGGGGCGCCCGGGCCGCCGCGGCCTCGGCGAACGCGTACGCCTCCGCGCGCGATCCGTGCCACTTCTCGCACCAGTAGTGCAGCGCCGCCAGGTGCGCCCCCATGTGGGCCGGGGCGCGGTCCAGGATCTTCAGCCAGACCTGCTCGAAGTCCTTCTGGGAGTAACCGAGGCCGCGGGCCACCGACAGCTCGACGATGTACGGGATCGGGTCACCGGGGGCCAGCAGCGCCGCCTCACCGCACGCCGCCCTCGCCTCCTCCATGATGATCCGGAACTCGTCCGTCCCCGGCGTCGCCGTCCGCCACGCCTGCTGCACCAGGAACTCGGCGTGCACCGCCGCACCGCCCGCGTCCTTGGGTGCCTCGGCCCGCCACACCCGCAGCCACTGCCCGCCCGGTGTCTCGCTCACTCCGCCGGGCCGCCGTGAGAGCTCCAGCGAGGCCGCGCCCGCGAAGGCCTGCACGCGCTGCCAGCGCTGCTCGCCCTCCGTCTCCGTGCCCGCCAGGAGTTGCTGGGCGGCGCGGTGGTCCTGCGTGCGCTGCACCACGTCCAGGACGTCCAGCAGGTCCTGGTCGGGGCCCGGCATGCGGATGTCGAGCTCCTCCTCCCGGACGAAGCCGTAGTTCGCCGGGTCCGCGGCGTCCGGGTGGTCGGGCGAGACCAGCCCGGTCGCACCACCGCGCTTGCGCCGCAGGAACGGGAGCAGCACGAAGCCCAGCATGACCAGCGCGATCAGGACCCAGAGAATCTCCATGCGTCAAGCGAACCAGACGGCGCCGACAATTGGCCAACCTGCTCCCGGAACCTGTGGAAAACCTCTGGCGCACCCCGCCCCGCGGCCTGTGCAAAACCCCTGACCCACCCCGCCCCGCGACCTGTGGGGAAATCCCGGCTCGCCCGTCCCCCGGCGCGGGTCGCGTCGGCGCACTACCCTCGGTGCTCATGAGCGACAGGCACATCAGTCAGCATTTCGAGACGCTCGCGATCCACGCGGGCAACACCGCCGACCCCTTGACGGGCGCGGTCGTCCCGCCGATCTACCAGGTCTCGACCTACAAGCAGGACGGCGTCGGCGGGTTGCGCGGCGGTTACGAGTACAGCCGCAGCGCCAACCCCACCAGGACCGCGCTGGAGGAGAACCTCGCCGCCCTGGAGGGCGGCCGCCGCGGGCTCGCGTTCGCGTCCGGGCTGGCGGCCGAGGACTGCCTGCTGCGTACGCTGCTCAGCCCCGGCGACCACGTGGTCATCCCGAACGACGCGTACGGCGGCACGTTCCGCCTGTTCGCGAAGGTCGTCGCCCGCTGGGGCGTCGAGTGGTCGGTCGCCGACACCAGCGATCCGGCCGCCGTGCGGGCCGCCATCACCCCGAAGACCAAGGTCGTCTGGGTGGAGACGCCCTCCAACCCGCTGCTCGGCATCACCGACATCGCCGCCGTCGCGCAGGTCGCCCGGGACGCCGGCGCCCGCCTCGTCGTCGACAACACCTTCGCCACGCCCTACCTCCAGCAGCCGCTGTCGCTGGGCGCGGACGTCGTCGTGCACTCGCTGACCAAGTACATGGGTGGTCACTCCGACGTCGTCGGCGGTGCCCTGATCACCGGTGACGCCGGGCTGGGCGAGGAACTGGCCTTCCACCAGAACGCGATGGGCGCGGTCGCCGGGCCCTTCGACTCCTGGCTGGTGCTGCGTGGCACCAAGACGCTCTCCGTGCGCATGGACCGGCACAGCGAGAACGCGGTCAAGGTCGCCGACATGCTCACGCGGCACGCGCGCGTGACGAGCGTGCTGTACCCGGGCCTGCCGGAGCACCCCGGTCACGAGGTCGCCGCCAAGCAGATGAAGTCGTTCGGCGGCATGGTCTCCTTCCGTGTCGAGGGCGGCGAGGAGGCGGCCGTCGAGGTCTGCAACCGCGCCAAGATCTTCACGCTGGGCGAGTCCCTGGGCGGCGTCGAGTCGCTGATCGAGCACCCCGGCCGCATGACGCACGCCTCCGTGGCCGGCTCGGCCCTGGAGGTTCCCGCCGACCTGGTGCGGCTGTCCGTCGGCATCGAGAACGCCGAGGACCTGGTGGAGGACCTCCAGCAGGCGCTCGGCTAGACCGGTACCGGTACGGCCCCGGCGGGGTCACCAGCCGGTCAGGGGTGGAGTCGTGTCGGACGGCGGCTCCACCCATGGGCGGGCCGTCAGCGCCCACACCGTGAACGCCACGGCCGCCGCGAACAGCAGCAGCCACATGAGACGGCGGGCGAGCGTCCTGCGCCGCAGCATGCGTCCACCGCGGCGCACCGCCTCCGCGTGGATCTCGGGCGGCACCGGCCGCGCCGGCTGCTCCAGGAGCCTGCGTACGGTCGCCTCGCGGTCGTTCCCGCTCATGCCGCTCTCCGGCCGGCCGGGCTCACGGCATCGCCTTCGTGGCCGTCACCGCCGGGGCCGGGCCCCGCGAGCGGTGCAGCAGGGCCGATGTCGCCCGGTGGCAGATCGCCCGTACGCGCTCCGGGGACAGACCGAGCAGGGCGGCCGTCTGCTCCTCGGCGACTCCTTCGTGGAGCCGGAGCACCAGGATCAGTCGTTCCTGCGGGGTGAGCGGCGCCAGGGGGCTCGTGGGGTGCGGCCGGGCGCGGCCGAGTACGCCGTGCCGGTGCCAGGCGCCGCGCGCGAAGCGGGTGGCCAGCTGCCGGCGGGTGCGGTCGTACGGATCCTCGCCGTGCAGCCGGTCCCAGTACGCGTACGTGTGCGCCAGCGACGACGTCAGCAGGCGCCGCGCGCGGGGATTGTCGTCGGGGGACTCGGCGGTGAGCAGCGTGGCGGCGTTCAGCAGCCGTCCGGCCGCGCCCGCGACGAACGCCTCGAACTCCCGGGCGCGACGGGCTGCCCGGGACGCATGCCGCTCCAGCACCGCACCTCCCGCCCGACGGTGACCCTGAGGACGCGGGCCCCGGCCACGCGCGACGGGGCCCGGTCTCATATCAGGCCAGGGACGGCCCCGGGGTCAAGAGCCGCGCACGCCTCGGTCGGTGCCGCGCACGCCTCGCCCGGTGCCACACGCGCGCGTGCGGGCTCGGCCGGCCGCCTGCGGGCCGGGCGCCTGCGGGCCGGGGCGTTCACGTGTGAGCCCGGTCGGCCGCGCGATACCGGGGCGTCCGGGCCCGGCCGTGGTGCCGACACCGTCGGAGCCGGGCCGCGGGGCGCTCAGGACGCCGACTGCGCCTCCGGCCCCGGCACCCCCTGGGCCGTCATCCGGGAGGAGAGCGCGGTGTTGAAGCGCGTGAGGAGGTCGCAGAACGCCTCGCGCTCGTCGGGCTCCCAGTCGTGCGTCAGCTCTGCCATCAACTGGCGCCGGGAGGAGCGCACTTCCTCCAGCCGGGCCTGACCGCGCGGGGACAGCTGCAGCACCACCGCGCGCCCGTCCTCAGGGTGGGAGGTGCGTTTGACGAGGCCGGTGTCGACGAGCGGAGCCACCTGCCGGGTGACCGTCGACGAGTCGATCCCCATACTCGCGGCGAGCGCCTTGACGCCCATCGGGCCTTCCTTGTCGAGGCGGTTGAGCAGCAGATATGCGGCGCGGTCCATGGAGTTGCGCACCTGCCCGACCCCGCCGAGCCGGGTCTGTTCGGCACGGCGGGCGAACAGCGCCACCTCGTGCTGCAGCGTGTCGAGGAGACCGCTGTCACCGACGGTCGTCATGTCCATCGACATTTCAGGTGTTGTGGGCATGGCCGGGGGCTCACTTCGTGGAGGGCTGGCAGATTGGGGGACAGGGTACGCGGCCGGAGGGCAGGCCGTACCAGCGCTGCGCAAAGCGGGTCTCGGAGGTTGGTCACAACGGTCGTTCCCGCCAGTGAACTGCGATGCTGGAGTCATGAGCTACAGCACGGCTGACTCCTTTCGGCCCGTCACCCTCGACGACGTGCGCGGCGCGCAGAAGATGCTGTCGGGTGTGGCGCGGGTGACCGCGATGGAGGGCAGCAGGCACCTGTCCCAGATGGTCGGCGCGCCGGTGCACCTCAAGTGCGAGAACCTCCAGCGGACGGGCTCGTTCAAGCTGCGCGGCGCGTACGTCCGGATCGCCGGTCTGCTTCCCGAGGAGCGTGCCGCCGGTGTCGTCGCCGCGAGCGCCGGCAACCACGCGCAGGGCGTCGCCCTCGCGTCCGCCCTGCTCGGCGTGCGCTCCACGGTCTTCATGCCGAAGGGCGCCCCGCTGCCCAAGGTGAGCGCCACCCGGGACTACGGGGCGGAGGTGCGGCTGCACGGCCAGGTGGTCGACGAGACGCTGGCCGCCGCGCAGGAGTACGCGGCCGAGACGGGCGCGGTGTTCATCCACCCCTTCGACCACCCCGACATCATCGCCGGCCAGGGCACGGTCGGCCTGGAGATCCTGGAGCAGTGCCCCGAGGCGCGCACGGTCCTCGTCGGCATCGGCGGGGGCGGGCTGGCCGCCGGCATCGCGGTGGCGGTGAAGGCGCTGCGCCCGGAGGTGCGGGTCGTGGGCGTGCAGGCGGCGGGCGCGGCGGCCTACCCGCCCTCGCTGGCGGCGGGCCGGCCGGTGTCGGTGGAGAATCCGGCGACGATGGCCGACGGCATCAAGGTCGGGCGGCCGGGCGACGTGCCGTTCAGGATCGTCGGCGAATTGGTCGACGAGGTGCGCACGGTCAGTGAGGACGAGCTGTCCGCCGCGCTGCTGCTGTGCCTGGAGCGGGCCAAGCTGGTCGTGGAGCCGGCCGGGGCGAGCCCGGTCGCGGCGCTGCTGAGCGACCCGGGCGCCTTCGAGGGCCCGGTCGTCGCGGTGCTGTCCGGCGGCAACGTCGATCCGGTGCTGATGGAGCGGGTGCTGCGGCACGGCATGGCCGCGCAGGGCCGCTACCTGGCGGTCCGGCTGCGGCTGACGGACCGGCCAGGTGCCCTTGCGACTCTTCTGGGCGTGTTGTCAGTGGTCGACGCTAACGTCCTCGATGTGAGCCATGTGCGAACCGACCCACGGCTCGGGCTCACGGAGGCGGAGGTCGAGCTGCACCTGGAGACGAAGGGCCCGGCGCACTGCACCGAGGTGGGTCAGGCGCTGCGCGAGGCGGGTTACACGGTCATCGGCTGACACGGGCCATCGGTCGACGGCCGGTACCGAGCACCCCGCGCAGAGCCGGCCGGCATCGGCCGACCGCACGCCGTCGGCCGACCGGCTCCGAGCCGGTCCAAGATCCTTTCGCCTCACGGAGAGCAACGCGCAAGAACTTATTGTAAGACGCGATACATCGCGTTATGGTGTGTCGGTGAGAAGCTTCGCCGGACATCCGTCCGGTCATCCCCGAAGACGTGGAGACTCATATGCCAGGCGCCATCTACGCCGAAGGTCTGGTCAAGACCTTCGGTGATGTAAGGGCCTTGGACGGCGTCGACCTCGACGTGCCCGAGGGCACGGTCCTCGGCCTGCTCGGGCCGAACGGCGCGGGCAAGACCACCACCGTCCGCTGCCTGACCACCCTGCTGCGACCCGACAGCGGGCGGGCGGTCGTCGCGGGCATCGACGTGCTCGAACAGCCCGACGCGGTCCGCCGCTCCATCGGCCTGTCCGGCCAGTTCGCGGCCGTCGACGAATACCTCACCGGCCGGGAGAACCTCCAGATGGTCGGCCGGCTCTACCAGATGCGGGCCAAGGCGGCGAAGGAGCGCGCGGCCGAACTGCTGGAGCAGTTCCACCTCACGGACGCCGCCGACCGCCCCACCAAGACCTACTCGGGCGGTATGCGGCGCCGCCTCGACCTCGCGGCGGCCCTGGTCGTCTCACCGCCCGTGATGTTCATGGACGAGCCGACGACCGGCCTGGACCCCCGCAACCGCCAGCAGCTGTGGGAGGTCATCAAGCAGCTGGTCTCCGGCGGCACCACGCTGCTGCTCACCACGTAGTACCTGGAGGAGGCCGACCACCTGGCCCACGACATCGCGGTGGTCGACCAGGGCAAGGTCATCGCCAAGGGCACCTCCGACCAGCTCAAGGCCCGCACCGGCGGCGAGCGCGTCGAGGTCGTGGTGCACCAGCGCGAGCACATCCGGTCCGCCGCCGAGGTCCTCGCCGGCTTCGGCAAGGGCGAGACGACCGTCGAGGAGCACATGCGCAAGCTCACCGCGCCCGTGACCGGCGGCGCCAAGCTCCTCGCCGAGGTCATCCGCGAACTGGACACCCGCGGCATCGAGATCGACGACATCGGCCTGCGCAGGCCGACCCTCGACGACGTCTTCCTGTCCCTCACCGGACACGCGGCCGAGGCCGAGCACCAGGAGAACGACAAGGAGGCCGCCCAGTGAGCGCCGTCACCGACACCCTGCGGGTCGCGCCGGCCGCGAACCCGGTCAGCCAGTCGATCCGGGACTCGATGGTCATCGCCAAGCGCAACCTGATCCGCATGTCCCGGATCCCCGAGATGATCATCTACGGGCTGATCCAGCCGATCATGTTCGTGGTGCTGTTCACCTACGTCTTCGGCGGCTCCATGCAGATCGGCAACAGCACCAGCGCCGCCGGCTACAAGAACTTCCTGATGGCGGGCATCTTCGCGCAGACCGTCACCTTCGCCACCGCCAGCTCCGGCGCCGGCATCGCCGACGACATGCACAAGGGCCTCATCGACCGTTTCCGCTCCCTGCCGATGGCGCGCGGCGCGGTGCTCACCGGCCGTACCCTCGCCGACTCCGTGCAGACGGCCCTCACCCTGGTCGTCCTCGCCGTCGTCGCCCTGCTGGTCGGCTGGCGCGTCGGGTCGGACGGCAGCACCAACGCCGCCAAGGTCCTCGCGGCCTTCGGCCTGCTGCTCCTGCTCGGCTACGCGTTCACCTGGATCGGCGCCCTGATCGGCATGTCGGTGAAGACCCCCGAGGCGGCCACGTCCAGCGGCCTGATCTGGCTCTTCCCGGTCACGTTCATCTCCAACGCCTTCGTGGACACCAGCCACATGACCCCGTGGCTGCGCCACGTCGCGGAGTGGAACCCCTTCAGCGCCACGGTCCAGGCATGCCGGGTGCTGTTCGCCAGCCCGGGCCAGTCCCCGTCGGACGCCTGGCCCATGCAGCACCCGGTGTGGGCCTCGCTGATCTACTCGATCCTGATCCTGGTGATCTTCCGGACCCTGGCGGTCCGCAAGTACCGCTCGGCGACCGCATGACGATGCCCCCGGCGCCGCAGCGGCACCGGGGGCACGTCAGGGATCGGTGGTCGGTCAGCCCTCGTACGGCTCGGCCTTGAGGATCTTCACCAGGGCCTTCTTGCCGTTCGGCAGTTCGTACTCCGCGTCCTCGCCGACCTTGTGGCCGATCACGCCGGAGCCCAGCGGGGACTGCGGCGAGTACGTCTCGATGTCGGAGCTCGCGTACTCGCGGGACGCGAGCAGGAACGTCAGCGTGTCGTCCTCGTCGCCGTCGAACGCGATCGTGACGACCATGCCGGGCGCCACCGCGCCGTCCGCGGCGGGCGCTTCGCCGACCTTGGCGTTCTCGAGGAGCTGGGTGAGCTGGCGCACACGGAGCTCCTGCTTGCCCTGCTCCTCCTTGGCCGCGTGGTACCCGCCGTTCTCACGCAGGTCGCCCTCCTCGCGCGCCGCGGCGATCTTCGCGGAGATCTCCGCCCGCGCGGGACCAGTAAGGTACTCAAGCTCAGCCTTGAGCTTGTTGTACGCCTCCTGGGTCAGCCAGGTGACGTTCTCGCTGGTCTGGGTCACAGGTGCTCCTCGTAGGTACTGGGAATACAAAGCATCGCCCTACCCAGAAGAATGTTCCTTCACGGAAGGGCGAAACCACGAGCCTAACAATTCAAGGGCCCGAGGGGGAGGACATAAGCGACGAGAATCACGTCAATGCAGGTCAGGCCCTACGTATTCCAGGTGACGCCGAGCTGTCGTCAGCCGGCGTGGCAGCCCAGCAGCTCGGCGGTCGTCCCCGGGGAGGTCGTACGGAGGGTGACGACCTTGTCGATGCGGGTCTGGTCCCCGTCGAAGCGGAAGTCGGCCCGGCCCACCTCGGCCCCGTTCTCGGCCTGCGAGCGCACGGTGCAGTAGCCGTCGGTGCCGGCGTCCTTGCGGACCTCCAGATGCACCTGCACGGACTCCTTGCCCGCCTCGAAGCTGATCACCTCGGCGCTGATCTCGTTCTTGGCGACGTAGTGGTAGCCGAACCAGCCGACGAGCCCCAGCAGTGCCACCGCGAGGACGGCCCCCACGACCTTGAGCGTGCGGTCGGCGCGCTCGTCCGAGGAACGGCCGTAACGACCCTCGGGCAGTCGCGTGCTCGCCGAACTCATGATCGTCCTCCTGGCAGGGCCGGGACGAAGGTCCCGGAAGGGGCTCCGGGGCCGGGCCCCGGAATTATTCGCCCCCCGATTCGGTCACTATAGAAGCCGCTGATTGCGCCGACGCACACCGGGCGCCGACTTACTGAGGATTGAGTCTTGACTGACCAGTTGCGACTGATGGCCGTTCACGCCCACCCCGACGACGAGTCGAGCAAGGGCGCCGCGACCATGGCGAAGTACGTGTCCGAGGGGGTGGACGTGCTGGTCGTGACCTGCACGGGCGGGGAACGCGGCTCCATCCTCAATCCGAAGCTTCAGGGCGACGCGTACATCGAGGAGCACATCCACGAGGTACGCAAGAAGGAGATGGACGAGGCCCGGGAGATCCTGGGCGTCAAGCAGGAGTGGCTCGGCTTCGTCGACTCGGGCCTGCCCGAGGGCGACCCGCTGCCGCCGCTGCCCGAGGGCTGCTTCGCCCTGGAGGACGTGGACCACGCGGCCGGCGAGCTGGTGCGCAAGATCCGCGCCTTCCGTCCCCAGGTGATCACCACCTACGACGAGAACGGCGGCTACCCGCACCCCGACCACATCATGACCCACAAGATCTCCATGGTGGCGTTCGAGTCGGCCGCGGACACCGACAAGTACCCGGAGGCCGAGTACGGCCCCGCCTACCAGCCGCAGAAGCTCTACTACAACCAGGGCTTCAACCGCCCGCGCACCGAGGCCCTGCACCAAGCGATGCTCGACCGCGGCCTGGAGTCCCCCTACGGGGACTGGCTCAAGCGCTGGGAGGAGTTCGGCATGAAGCAGCGCACCCTCACCACGCACATCCCGTGCGCCGAGTTCTTCGAGATCCGCGACAAGGCGCTGATCGCCCACGCCACGCAGATCGACCCGGACGGCGGCTGGTTCAAGGTGCCCATGGAGATCCAGCAGGAGGTCTGGCCGACGGAGGAGTACGAGCTGGCGAAGGCCCTCGTCGATACATCCCTCCCCGAGGACGACCTCTTTGCGGGCATCCGCGACAATGCCTGACATGAGCGCAAGCGCAAGCCTGGCAATGACGCACCTCGTCTCCTTCGCCAAGGAGGTCGACGAGGACAAGGTCACTCCCGGCGTCCTCGGCTTCATCGTCTTCGCGGCGATGGCCCTGGCGGTGTGGGCCCTGATGAAGTCCATGAGCCGGCACATGAACCGGGTCGACTTCACCCAGGTCCCGGACCCGGAGGCCGAACAGCCGGAACAGTCGGCGGCGGAGCCGTCCGGATCGCAGGGGTCCGCCGACAGCGCCGCCGGCGCCGCGAAGAAGCCGTCCGTCAACGGCTGACCCACGGCGGGACCGGCAGCAGCCCTTACCCGGAGTGCGCGGCCAGAGACAGCAGCAGATGTTCCGTCTCCGGCCGCAGATGATCGGAATGGGCGCCTGCCGGGCCCTTCCCTCGGACGAAGACGTCGCTCGCGTCCACGCTGACGAAACGGTGGTCGAGAGCGGCGTGCAGGTAGGGCTCGGTGGGCGGCAGCATCCGCACCGCTGACAGCAGACGGCGGACCGCGGCCAGGGCCGAGTCGGAGCTGGTCTGCCGGCCGTGGACGCAGACCAGGAGATCCGTCGCCCAGTCGGGCGGGGACAGCTCCTCGGCGAAGTGGTCGGCGACACGGTCGGCCGGCACCGGGCGGGGGCCGCGACGGTGTCCTCCATGAGCCAGCCGTCCGGCCCGAGGTCGATGGTGCGTACCGGTGCTTCGGGATGTGTCACACGGACACCTCCTGATCGGCGTCGGAGCGGGCTCCGGTTACGTCACCCCCGTTCCGTCGGAACCGCCACCCCCATCACCTCCCGCGCATGCCGGTTCGGCACCATGCCCAGGCGCCAGGCCTGCCAGCCCGCCTCCAGCGTCACCCCGCGCTCCAGCAGCAGCCGGAACGCGTCGAGGTAGTCGTCCAGCTTGCCGTCGCGCAGGTCGTGGCTCGCGCGGGACAGCTGCGCCAGTTCCTCCTGCGCCACCGCCGTACCCACCTCCATGCCACCCGGCGCCGCGTAGGGGAGAAGCGTGCAGCGCAGGAAGCGGGCCCAGTCCTCGCCCCGGCGGTCGCCGTAGGACGCGAAGAGGTCCACCGCCTCGTCGCACAGGGCCAGCGCCTGCTGCGTGCGGGCGTTGCCCGCGTCCACGACCGCCAGCTCCAGGCAGGTCCACGCCTCGCCGTGGGCGACGCCGATGCGCTGGAAGTCGGCCCGGGCGTCGACCAGGAGCTGGCGGGCGAAGCCCGAGTTGCGCAGGGAGCCCGTCTGCGCCGCCCGCTGGTCCCGGGTGACGCGGGCCGAGTGGTGGCGGGCGCAGGCCAGCCCGTAGACGTCCCGCATACGCGAGAACATCGTGCGGGCCCGCTCCAGCTCGCGCACCGCCTGGTCGAGGTCGCCCGTCTCCTCCAGGGCCTGACCCAGGTAGTACAGCGTCCAGGCCTCGCCGCGCGCGTCCTCGTTGTCGCGGTGGCGCGCGGCCGCGCCGCGCAGCTCCTCCACCGCCGGGGACGCGTCCCCCGCGACCAGCAGCGCCCGGGCCAGCTGGGTCAGCGCCCAGGCCTCACCGCGGGCGTCACGGGTCCGCCCGTACAGCTCCAGGGCCGCCCGCAGCTCGGCCTCGGCACGCGGGACATCGCCCATGCGCAGCCCCAGCTGGCCGAGCTGGAAGTGCGCCCACGCCTGGCCGTGCACGGACTCGCCCGCGCGGTGCAGGACCAGGGACTCGGTCAGCAGCTCCAGCGCCTCTCCCACCCGGGCACGGTCCCGCTCGACGGCCGCCAGGGCGTGCATCGTCCAGGCACGGTCCGTCGCCAGCTCGGGGGAGGCCTGCAGCGCCAGGGCCTCGCGGAGCTTCTCCGAAGCCTCCGTCAGATTGCCCTGGTGGTGCAGGGTGATGCCCAGGGAGCACAGCGCGCGGGCGGCGCCGGCGTCATGGTGGGCCTCCCGGTAGAGGTCCACGACCGACGCGAGGGTCGTGCGGGCCTTGTCCAGCTCGCCCAGCTGCCGCGCCGCGATACCCGTGCGCCACTGCACCGAGCGGACCAGCAGCCCCTCGTCCACCGCCTGGGCCAGCTCACTGATCTCACCCAGCCGGTACAGGTCGCCCCGCAGCAGGCAGTAGTCGCACAGGGCGCCCAGCAGGTTCAGCACCGCCGCCTGGTCCACGCCCTCGGCGTGCCGCAGCGCCGCCGTGATGAAGCTCGACTCGTCGTCCAGCCAGCGCAGCGCCTCGTCCAGCGAGGTGAAGCCGTACGGGCTGAAGCGGTTGGTGCGGGTCGACATGTTGCCGTCGACCATCCTCAGCACCGAGTCGGCCAGCTCGGCGTAGTTCACGATCAGGCGCTCCTGCGCCGCCGTGCGCTCGGCCGGGTCCTCCTCGTCCAGCAGGCGGGCCTGGGCGAAGGAGCGGACCAGGTCGTGCAGCCGGTAGCGGTCGCCCCGGACGTGGTCGATCAGGCCGGCGCGGGTCAGGGCCTGCAGATGGCGCTTCGCCTCCGCCTCGTCGGTGGCCAGCAGTGCGGCGGCCGCCGCGGCACCCAGCGAGGCCCGCCCGGCCAGGGCCAGCCGGCGCAGCAACCGCCGTACGGTCTCCGGCTGGTCCGTGTAGCGCAGCCACAGGGCGCGTTCGACCGGCTCGACGGGACCGTAGGCGTCGAGGTCCGTGGCCAGCGCCCGCGGGGAGCGCGGGCCGAGACCCGAGCCGGCGATGCGCAGCGCCAGCGGCAGCCCGCCGCACAGCTCCCGGACCCGGTCCGAGGCCTCCGCGTCGTACGGCCCGGAGCGGTCCTGCGCCGCCGCACCCAGCAGTTCCTCCGCACCGGCGGCGTCCAGCGGCTCCACCGCCAGCCGGTGCACCCGGGCGGCAAGTCCGTCCAGCTCCAGCGGGCCCCGCGCGGTCACCAGCACCAGGCTGTCGGACCGCTCCGGGACCAGCGCGCGGATCTGCTCCGCATCGGAGGCGTCGTCGAGGACGACGGTGACCGGCAGGCCCGTCAGATGCTGGTGATACAGCTCGCTCAGCCGTTTCACCTGCTGGTCCGGTGAGGAGCGCTCGCGGAACAGCAACTGCTCGCGGGGCGCGCCGAGCCGGTTCAGCAGGTGCAGCAGGGCGTCACGGGTGGACAGCGGGAGCCCGCCCGGCCCCTCGGCGCGCAGGTCGACGACGCAGGCACCGCGGAAGTAGTCCCTCAGGTCGTGCGTGGCGTGCACGGCGAGCGCCGTACGGCCACTGCCGGACGGGCCGTGCAGCACGACCACGGTCGGCTGCGTCTCCGTGCTCGCGCGGGCCGCCTGCACCCACTGCCGGATCTGCGCCAGCTCCTGCCGCCGCCCCGCGAACGGCTCCGCCGGCTCCGGAAGCTGCCCGAAGGACTGCTCCAGCACATTGCGCCCGCGCGCCGCCGCGCTCTTGTCCGCACCCCGCAGCCGCGGGCCGCCCGTCTTCTTCGGCCCGGTCGAGGCCGCGAGCACCCGCTGCTGGTCCAGGAACGGCCGGATGCCCCGCACCTCCAGCGCCGTCAGCCACTGCAGCCGCAACTGTTCGGGCCCGCCCGGCTGGCTCACGGCCCCGGCACGGCGGTGCGCGGCCGGCAGATGCGATCCGACCACCTTCACCACCGTCGCCGCGGCCCCGACGACACCCACCGTCACACCCGCCCCGAGAGCGGTCCCGGTCCCCGTCCCCAGCGCCATGTCCGCGACGACGGCCGCGACCGCCGCGACCCCGGCCACCAGCAGGGGCGTCCCGGCGCCCTCTTGGGCATAGCGCTGCCCGAAGGTCAGCTGACCGGCCGCCGCCTCGTCCAGGGCGCGCGTGTACGCCTCGTACTCCTCCGACGCGCTCCGCGCCATCACGTCGAGCGCCCCGCGCGCCCGCGCGAGCAGCACCTTCCCGTCGGTGCGTCCGCCCGAGCGCCGCACCTCCTCCTCCACGGCCCGCCCCAGCAGCCGCTCGGCCTCGGCCCGATGACCGTCCCGCATGTCAAGGTCCCCCTCCGGCCACAACTCCTGTGCGTATGAGTGTCCTTGGTGGGAGGCGCGAGCGCGAGAGGGCGACGATCAACGTTTGCGGTCCGGTGACCTACGAGTGGCCCGCCTCAGCGAGGGCGCGTGGCCGCGGCGGGGCGGCGGCTGTGAGACAGGATGGCGGGATGCCGATCGACTGGCGCACGAGACGTCCCCCTCCCTCCCTCAGCACGCCGAGAACCCCGTCGACTGGTGGCCCTGCTCGTCCGAGGCCTTCGAGCCTGAGCACGGCCGTGCGGATTGAAGATCAACGAGCCGATTCGATCGAGTGGCACCCCACCGGGACGAACTGCCAGGGCCCGAGTCGGACGCCGGCTGACTTCACAGCGGAGTTCGACTCGCACCCTGCGGCCGGAGGTGTCGTTCGCGTGCCTGTCGGGGCCTGGCGCTAACGCTCCGTACGACGCAGGAACTGCCAGCCCAGTACCGCCAGGGCGAGCGTCTGCCCGAGAGAAGCGAGCACGAGAAGCGGCTGAACGACGGGAGAGCACCAGAAGGCGGTCGTGCAGACCATGGGCAGGACCAGGTATGTGAACAGGTCCACCGCAGTCTGCAGCCGCTTTCGCACGGTGCGGCCCGAAACGGTGCGGTGGTAGACCTCCCAGCCGAACACTGTGCCGTCGGCGGAAGCCAGTTGCCCCAGGCGCGGTGCTAGCCGGTCCCGGACGTAGCAGCCGATCGCCGAGATCTTCTCGTCGTTGACCAGGTAGGTCCAGCCCAGGATCAGACAGATCGCGGGGACGGAGAGCAACAGCCGGGACTGTCCGCTCTGGGCGGTGATCGCCACGACCGCAGTGGCTGCGGCGAGTGTGAAGTAGAGCAGATTGTCGCGAAACCCTATACGGGTCTTCTGTTCCTCCTTGAGCCGGTCGTACTCGGCCAGCAGGATCTTGCCCTCGGTGACGTCATCCGTGCAGGTCACAGGCACTCCTATGCTCGTGTCCAGGATCAGCCGGCGATCTGGAAGGGGGCCAGACTGTCGGGGCCGTGCCGAACGAGCCAGTTCTTCCCGTCCGCCGCTATCCCTTCCAGGAGGCGGAAGGTGTGGGTGGTGCCGGCCGCGCTGAGGTTGATCTCGGAGATTTCCTGGGAATCCTCGGTCGGCGCCAGTTGATGGGCGTCGGCGTCCTTGACGCGCATTTTCCTTGCCGGTCCGTTGGTGAGGACGAGCTCCAGGTCGTAGCCGATGTCGTTCTCCGTCACTTGCACGGAGGTCAGTGCGTCGAACCGGTAGTTGCTCCGCTGCTCATTTTTGCGCGTCGCGTCGGAGAAATTGAACTCGGCACTGATTTCGCGGATACCGTCCTGTGTGAACAGGAACAGGCGGAAGACGTAGTGCGAGTACCGCCATGGGCCGCCTCGGACCCGGCCTCGCTTGTACGAAGGAGCCGGGGCTATCAGGATGGTGTGGGTGATCAGGTCGCGCCAGGTGAGCCGGTGGTGCCGGAGCGCCTCATCGACGAACGTCGACTTATCGCAAGCGAGCCAGGTCTCCATCTCCAGTTCGCTGGGGCGCGTGGCGTCCAGGAACGACCGCCAGCGCTGGTAGGCGATCTGTCGTGCGGTCAAATTCTCCGTGTATTCCTGAGCCTCCCGGTCCAGCCGGTGCTCTTCACGCCGTACCTCCAGCCATCGGTAAGCGGTCGCGTGCCCGGACCAGGCCGCACCGAGCACGGCCAGGAACGCCCACAGAGCTTGCGGTTGGGTGGCCCCGGAGGCCGCCGTGCCGAACGCGGACAGAGCCGCCGCACCGAGAACCGCAAGGGCCGCAATGGTCAGAGCCTTCGTCCTGCCCGGAGTCCGGTCCTGGCGGTGCTGATCGGACAAGGTGCCGTTGTTGTAGCGTTCTCGCGCGTTCTCGGCGAGGTACCGGATCAGCCATTCGACCCGCTCCACACCAATCCGGCTCTCCCGATAGAGGTCCGCGATCTCGGCGGCGAGACTGCTGCGGATCTGCGCCGTGTGGGCGAGCCAGGCGTCCGAGGTGAACCCGTGTGGCCTGCGAACACTGAAGTAGTGATCGAATGAATGGCGAACGCGCTTGGTGAACCCGTCCTCGGCGGAGGCGGGGTCGTTCGGGTGCGGGACGTGGGCCCCGGCCGCGAGACCCGGCCTCGGCCTCCGGTCCCACCACCGGAGACCGAAGCGCGCCGCAGTCAGGCCCGCGCCGAGTGCCACCGGTAACTCGATGATCGCCCGGGCCGGATCCGCGATCAGTGCCAGGACCCAAAGGAGCGCACTGCTGACAACGAACAGGGCCGCCCGGACAGGGAGGGCCGCCTTGGCTGCGGCAGCAGTGCTCGGGCGCGGCGGAAGGGCCCGCGGCGCGATCGGGGTGGGCGCGAAGTAAGCCCAGACCCGTCGGCCCCGGTCATTGCCGAAGCGTTCTGCATGGGCCCGTTCGAGGGTCTCCGCCCACAGGTCGTCCTTCAGCCCTCCCGTGAGCATGAGGTCGAGGTGGCGCAGGATCGCGTCGTGCTGATGGGGCGGCAGGTCCTGCAGTTGCTTCAGCACGGGGCCGGTCTCGCTGCCGGTGGTGCTGAGTACCGCCAACAGGTCGAAAGTGACGCGCAGGGCTTCCTTCCACTCGTCCTCGGGGTAGGTCCGTACGAGCCCGGAGGTGTAGCGCAGCCGCTGGACCTCTTCGGTGCTCAGGTCGTGGTGGGTGCGTGCGCTGAGCATGGCGAGCACCCAATGGAATCGAACCTCCGCGCTGTCGTGGCCGCGGGCGATCGCATCAGTGATCATTTCTCGGGCTCGGCTGGGGACACCGTCCTCCAGGAGCTGCACGCCGACCCGGTACCTCTCCTGTGGTGAGGCGTCAGGGTGGACGATGTAGACGTTGGAGTCGTGTACGGTCTCGGCCTGGATCCCAATGGTGGAGTTGTATGCGGCCGAGTTGTATGTGGCACCGTCGTCGGGGCTCATGCCAGGTCACCAGCCGCAGTGACCATGGGAGCCAATGTGGCCACTAGCGCGGGGCACTCCGCGACCAGCCCACGCAGCCTCTTGAGCGTCATGACCGTCCGTTTCGACGATTCAGGGGTGCGCTCCCCGGCCGACCGGAGGGCGGAGTCCAGATCGTTCAGGGCCTCGCGGTAGCTGTCCTCGTCGAGGGCGCCCTCGGCGCGGTGCCACCCCAGCTGATCGCGGAAGCCGTTCAGTTCCGTGATCAGGTCCGCCGGGCCGGATGCCTTCGGGGCCGCATTCATGTGGACACTGCTGCCCGTGACTGAGCCGGCCATGATGCCGACGGTGCTGTTGTGGACGGTGTTGCTGACGTTCCGGCCAAACCGGTCGGCCGAAGGGGTTCTGCCATCCTGGGGCATTGCGGCCCCCTCCTGCTCGCGCATCAGTTCCACTGCTAATCGAACGGCGAACGCCGCCGCGTTCGCCGCGGCCCGCGGCTGCCAGCGGCGGTCCTCCGAGCTGCTCTTTGTGCCGTCCGCCCGGTCGCTGATCCCCCGGATGATGGCCACCGGCGCTCCGCTGAGATGGCCGGCCTGGGCCACACCGGCCGCCTCCATCTCGATGGCGAGTGCGTCGTTGTAGTGCTGTCGGATCCATTTCGCCTCGGCCGAGAGCCGCGAGTTCTGGACGATCTCGCCGGCGGCGATCGCTCCGAAACGCACCTGCGGTCCATCCTGGTGACCGGGTGTGGGGTCGGCCCAGTCGCCCAGACGGGCCAGGTGCGAAGCGACCTGACTGATGCCGTGCGGTGCTTCCCACGCTCGGGGGCGAGCTTTGAGTCCGTCGTCCTCGCTGGTCCCACCGTGGTAGGCGTACACGTGTGACGCCATCACCACGTCACCCAGCCTGGTGGCGTCCCACAGGGCGCCGGCGACGCCGACGAAGACTACGGCCAATGGCGAGAACTCCTGGATCGCGCGCTCTGCGATCACCGCGGCGGAATGGTTCCCCTTGTTTGCCAGGCCGAGCGCTACGCGGCACGATGTGCCGCGTACGGTGCCCACTTCGAACCGGGTACCGCGCTCATGGCGATGCACCTGAAGATCTGCCAGTCTCTGGCGCACGGCCTGATATTCAAGATTGAGGGCGGTGAGAATCACCACCGGGCCTTTCGGCATCTACTCTTCTTCCCCTCTCGTGTTCTCATCCGTCGCCGCTGGCGCGGGTCGGATCAGCGGTGGGAACAGCACGGTGTTCGGACCGGCCCGGTACAGCCGTGCGGGCCGTCCTCCCGTAGCCCTGCGGTCCGTGCCGGCGGGGACGATGAATCCCTTCGCGGCTTGGACCTTTCGATAGAAATTGCGGGTGTCGAGCGGGGTGCCCCAGACGGCTTCGTACACCTGCTGAAGCTCCGCGATGGTGAAGCTCTCCCCGCAGAACGCAGTCGCCAGCGCTGAGAATTCGATCTTGGTGCGCGCGCGTTCGATCGCGTCCGCGGCGATTCGACGGTGATCGAAGGCGAGGGCAGCCTCGCCGGACAGGACGGCTTCTGCGGGAGTCCAGGCGGCGTCGGTGGCATCCGTCCCCGCGACAGGGTCGGGCAGCCCCGGTGCGATCGCCAGGTGAGCTACGGAGACGACTCGGCCCCGCGGGTCGCGACCCGAGCTTCCGTACACGGCCAGCTGTTCAAGGTGCACCGAGCCGGAGGTCAGGGCCGTTTCCTCACGTAGTTCGCGGTGGGCGGCGTCCAGGATTTCCTCGCCATCGTGGCTGAGGAATCCTCCGGGTAGCGCGAGCATGCCCCGGAAGGGATCTTCGCCCCTCTCCACCAGGAGGACATGCAGACGACTCTCGCGCAACGTCAGGATCACGAGATCGACCGTCAGTAGAACAGCAGGCGGTGACCATGCCTCATCTTGCATGCGCAGCAAGGTACTTCAGTTACTGTCACTTGCACAAGAAGGGGATTGCAGAAGACGACCCACTGTCCAATGCTGGGGTTGTCGTGCGTCCGGATGGCCAGCTGGTGGTCGAACATGTCGCCTAAATGCTGTCCCGTAAATGATCTTTCGGTCACCTCGGGTGTGCTTGGCCGCAGTGTGGCCCGCTCGTTCATCCGGCGAGGGCGAGGTTGTGCATCCGGGCGATGCCGTGCATGGCGTGGTGGACTCCGTCGCCTTTGAGACGGCAGTCGCGGAGGATCTTCCAGGTCTTCATGCGGGCGAAGACGTGCTCGACGCGGGCGCGGACCTGTTTGTGGGACTTGTTGTGTGCTTCCTTCCGGTCGGGCAGTTCTTCGCCTCTGCGTCGGCGACGGGCATGACGACTCCCGTGCCGGGATAGCCGCCGTCCGCGATCGTGACTGTCCTGCCGACAGCGGCCTTGGCGCCGGATTCCTCCCACGCCTTGCAGTCGTTGCGGTTCCCGGGCAGCGGTCGGCCGAACACGACGACAAGCCGGGTGTCGGCGTCGATCACGACCTGATGGTTGGTGGAGTACCGGTAGTTCTTCGACTGCTCGGCGATGGTGTGGTCGCGGGTGGGCACCAAGGTGCCGTCCACGATGAGCACGGTGTCCTTGGCGAACCGCTTGCGGGGCTGGAGCGCGAGCATCGGCCCGAGATGGTCGGGAGCACCGCGAGCCACCGAAGCTTGCAGAGCCGGAGTCGAAGCCGGGGCAGATCGTCGACCTGATGGCCGCCCTGAACGAGTCCGTGCAGCAGGCCAGGGCCTCGCGCGGCGAGGACGCCGACGTGCATGAGCTGCCGAAGAAGAAGGCGACCAAGAAGCAGCCGGCCAAGAAGACGGCGAAGAAGTCCACGGCCAAGAGACGAGGCATCCGGGGGCCGGCAAGGTGACGCGGTGCTGCCGCGCCACGGTGCCATGTTCAGACATGCTTGTAGATCACCGGCGCCGCCAGCCTCGCCGCCACAGCCTGAGCACAGCCTGGAATCGGGCTCCACCACGCCACGACGCGCCATCAGACAGCTGACAACGTGACAGCGCCCCAGTGCTGGTTGTTTTGGCCGTGACCTGTCAGGGACTCTGCGGATGCAGCACGTAGGCACACAGCCCCGCAGTCGTACCTGCAACTACAAGGCGCCCACGGGGGCTGTAGACGCAGGACGACACGCTGCTGTCCGTCCGCATCATGGTCAGTGCCTTGCCGGTCGTGGGATCCCAGATCCGCACGGCCCGGTCACCTGTGCGGTGCATTTTCCAATCTCGTCCTCGGGGCCGCTCACCTGCGTAAATGAGCATAGGAGTGCGGTCGCTGGGTGTGGCCGGGTAACCCATCCGTCCGTATGTCGTGTTGCAGCCCTGACGGTCTGCCGGTCTTCTCATGAGCGGGACACAACCACGGTGCCGCGCATTCCGGTCGGCCACTTCTTCCCCGGAGGAACTTCATGCATATCAAGTGTGCAAGCGCCGGAATCGGTCTGGTTCTGGGTGTCGTCGGTCTCTCGAGCTCAGCCGCAGCAGCCGGGAGCGGCCCCAGTGGAGATTCAGGTATCCACATCAGCACGAGACACGCCGCCCCAGGCTCTACCGTCAGCGTCAGCACCACAGCCTGTGGCTCGGAGACCTATGGGAAGGGCGAGGCTGAGGCAGGAGGAAAGTTCCACCTCTTCCCAGGCGACCGCAAAGGCGTACTGACCGGCGAATTCCAGGTGCCGAGTGGCACCGAGCGCGGTGCTTACACCGTCACCCTGAAATGCCCGCCCCGAGTCAAAGTCACGGGCACGTACCTCGTCGGCATCGGCAGCCCCAGCGGAGCGGTCAATGCTGGTTTCGGGGCGGGCAACGACAAGGACACACAGCTTGCCCTAGGGGCGGTGCTGATCGCCGGAGCCGCCGCCGGAGGCGTGATCAAGATGCGCCGCCGCCCGGCCGGTGCCCGCACCTGACGCTCCCCTCTATCGGCCCAGCCCCCGGGCCCGTGTCGGTCCGGGGGCTCGAGTCGCACCCCGTCTCCACTCATTTGGCCGCGAAGCGGAGGCGCCAGAGCGATGGCACCCGGCGACGAACCCGTCGATACTTCTCCCCCGTTCACCCCCTCCACCAAATTTCTCGCCTGCACCATGCTGGCGGGCTTGATGCTGGTGATCACGGCGCTCGGACAGCCTCCGCAGCCTTCGCCCGCGCAGTCCTACTCCCCCTCCCAACGGACCGGTCCCAGCAACACCGCCTCGGCCCACTACCCCTCCGTGTCGGCACTGCCCCCGTCTGAGCCAGTCCGGCTGCGGATCCCCACCATCGGCGTGAATGCGCCGATGACGGAATTGACCCTCGACGAGACAGGGGCACTGCGCCCACCATCGGCAGATATGCCGGCCTTTGCCGGGTGGTACGGCGACGGCACGACCCCCGGCTCGGTGGGGACAGCCGTCACGACGGGACATGTCGACACGCACGAAGGTCCCGGGGTTTTCTACCGGCTCGGGGCACTGGCCAAGGGCGACACCATCGAGATCGCCCGGGCAGACCGGCGAACAGCAGTCTTCGCGGTCGACGCCGTAGAGCTCTACGACAAGGAGGCGTTTCCGGACGAGAAGGTCTACGGCAGTTCCCACCGGCCCGAACTACGCGTGATCACCTGTGGGGGTGAATATATGGAAGAAACTGGTTACCGGGGCAATGTCGTGGTCTATGCGACGCTGACCGCGGTGACGTGAGCACACCGCACCAGCCTGTGCCCAGCTCGCCGTGTTCACGGGCCGGCGGTGCTGCTGCGCTCACGGCGCGGCACGGACATGACGGCCTCGTTCCCCGAGATCCGGGCGGCGGCCCTGGCGCATCTGCCGGAGGACACCGGACTCGATGGCGTGTTGGTAGTCGTACTGCTCCGCGCCAGCCTATTGTTCCGAGGTGTCGGGCAGCCCGGTTCGAAGGAGGCGTGAGCCGGCCGCCACGAGATGGCCCACAAGTGCAAGTCGGCCAAGCCGAGCGATCCCGTGAAGGCTTCGACGGTCGCGCCAGACGTTGTGAGAGGCTGGGTCTCATGAACCGGCTGGCTGGTGTGACCTCGCCTTATCTGCTTCAGCACGCTGACAATCCGGTCGACTGGTGGCCGTGGGGACCCGAGGCGTTCGAGGAAGCGCAGCGGCGCGATGTACCCGTTCTGCTGTCGGTCGGATACTCTGCGTGCCACTGGTGCCACGTCATGGCGCACGAGTCCTTCGAGGACCAGGAAACCGCCGACTACCTCAACGCCCACTACGTGAGCGTGAAGGTCGACCGCGAAGAGCGCCCCGACGTCGACGCCGTCTACATGGAGGCCGTGCAGGCGGCGACCGGGCAGGGCGGCTGGCCCATGACCGTCTTCCTCACCCCGGACGCCGAGCCGTTCTACTTCGGTACGTACTTCCCGCCCGCTCCCCGCCAGGGCATGCCCTCGTTCCGGCAGGTGCTCCAGGGGGTGCACCAGGCGTGGGACGAGCGGCGGGACGAGGTGACCGAGGTCGCCGGGAAGATCGTCCGGGATCTGGCCGGGCGGGAGATCTCCTACGGCGACGCGCAGACCCCCGGAGAGGAGGAGCTCGCGCAGGCGCTGCTCGGGCTCACCCGGGAGTACGACCCGCAGCGCGGCGGTTTCGGCGGGGCGCCGAAGTTCCCGCCGTCAATGGTGCTGGAGTTCCTGCTGAGGCACCATGCGCGGACCGGCGCCGAGGGGGCGCTGCAGATGGCGAGCGACACCTGCGAGCGCATGGCCCGGGGCGGGATGTACGACCAGCTCGGGGGCGGCTTCGCCCGCTACTCCGTGGACCGTGACTGGGTCGTGCCGCACTTCGAGAAGATGCTGTACGACAACGCCCTGCTGTGCCGGGTGTACGCCCATCTCTGGCGCTCCACCGGCTCGGAGCTCGCGCGGCGCGTCGCCCTGGAGACCGCCGACTTCATGGTGCGGGAACTGCGCACGGCCGAGGGCGGGTTCGCCTCCGCCCTGGACGCCGACAGCGACGACGGCACGGGCCGGCACGTCGAGGGCGCGTACTACGTGTGGACGCCCGAGCAGTTGCGGGAGGTGCTCGGCGAGCAGGACGCCGAGCTGGCGGCCCAGTACTTCGGGGTGACCGAGGAGGGCACGTTCGAGGAGGGCGCGTCCGTCCTGCAACTGCCCGTGCGGGACGGGTTCGTCGATGCGGCGAAGGTCGCCTCCATCCGGGAGCGACTGCTGGCGGCGCGGTCCGGGCGGCCCGCGCCCGGCCGGGACGACAAGGTCGTCGCCGCCTGGAACGGCCTCGCGATCGCCGCGCTCGCCGAGACCGGCGCCTACTTCGACCGGCCCGACCTTCTCGAGGCCGCCGTCGCCGCTGCGGACCTCCTCGTCCGGCTGCACCTGGACGAGCAGGCCCGGCTCACCCGCACCAGCAAGGACGGCCACGCCGGTGCCAACGCCGGTGTGCTGGAGGACTACGCGGATGTGGCGGAGGGCTTCCTCGCACTCGCGTCCGTCACCGGGGAGGGCGTCTGGCTGGAGTTCGCCGGGTTCCTCCTCGATCACGTCCTGGTCCGTTTCACCGATGCCGAGTCGGGCGCGCTGTACGACACCGCGGCCGATGCCGAGCAGTTGATCCGACGCCCGCAGGACCCGACCGACAACGCGGCCCCGTCAGGCTGGACCGCGGCGGCGAACGCCCTGCTGAGCTACGCCGCGCACACCGGTTCCGCGCCTCACCGCGCCGCCGCCGAGAAGGCGCTCGGTGTCGTCAAGGCGCTCGGGCCGCGGGTGCCGCGTTTCATCGGCTGGGGGCTGGCCGCGGCGGAGGCGGTGCTGGACGGGCCGCGTGAGGTCGCGATCGTGGGTCCGGCCCTCGACGACGAGGGCACGAGGACCCTGCACCGCACGGCACTGCTGGGCACCGCACCCGGTGCGGTGGTCGCGGTGGGGGTTGTGGGGAGCGAGGAGTTTCCCCTGCTCGCGCACCGTCCGCTGGTCGGCGGTGAACCGTCCGCGTACGTCTGCCGTAACTTCACATGCGATGCCCCGACGACCGAGCCTGACCGGCTGCGTACCGTCTTGAGTGGCTGAAGTCACGTATCAACGGAAACATGGTCTTTATCTGAACAGCCCCCGGGCTTCACAGTTCCCCCCTAATCTCTGCACAGTGACGTGGCGGACGCGGCCGAACCGGCCCACCGTCACGACAGGGGGTTCTGGGATCTGGGGGGATCTGCTTGCTGACGTCTGTCTTCATCGCTGCCGTTTCGCTTGCCTTGTTCTGGATGGCGGCGTTCACCCTGTGGTGGCAGATGCACGCCTGGCGTACGCCGGAAGTGCTCGCCTCCACCCGGTTCAGCAGTCCGGACGGGGACGAGCACGTCTCCTTCTCGCTGTTACTGCCCGCCCGGCACGAACAGGCGGTGCTGGACCACACGATCCAGCGGCTGCTGGAGTCGAGCCACACCGACTTCGAGATCATCGTGATCGTCGGGCACGACGACCTGGAGACCACAGCGGTCGCCGAGCAGGCCGCCGCGCGTGACCCACGGGTGCGGGTCGTCGTCGACACGCACGAGAAGAAGAACAAGCCGAAGGCCATGAACACGGCGCTGCCGCACTGCCGCGGCGACGTCGTCGGGGTCTTCGACGCGGAGGACCAGGTCCACCCCGAGCTCCTCGCCCACGTCGACCACGCCTTCCGCACCACCGGCGCGGACGTCGTGCAGGGCGGGGTGCAGCTGATCAACTTCCACTCCAGCTGGTACAGCCTGCGCAACTGCCTGGAGTACTTCTTCTGGTTCCGCTCGCGGCTCCACCTGCACGCGCAGAAAGGTTTCATTCCGCTCGGCGGCAACACGGTCTTCGTCCGCACGGACGTCCTGCGGGAAGCCGACGGCTGGGATCCGAACTGCCTCGCCGAGGACTGCGACCTGGGCGTGCGCCTGTCCAGCGTCGGCAAGAAGGTCGTCGTCGCCTACGACTCCGACATGGTGACCCGGGAGGAGACCCCCGGTTCGCTGATGTCCCTGCTGAAGCAGCGCACCCGCTGGAACCAGGGATTCCTCCAGGTGTACCGGAAGAAGGACTGGAAGCAACTGCCCACCCTCGGGCAGCGGTTGCTCGCCCGCTACACCCTGATGACCCCGTTCATGCAGGCCTTCACCGGCCTGATCATCCCGCTCAACGTGGCGATCGCCCTGTTCCTCGACGTGCCCGTCGGCATCGCCTTCATCACCTTCCTGCCGGCCGTCACCGCCCTGGTCA
Source organism: Streptomyces tibetensis (assembly GCF_040647715.1). Lineage (GTDB taxonomy): Bacteria > Actinomycetota > Actinomycetes > Streptomycetales > Streptomycetaceae > Streptomyces > Streptomyces tibetensis_A. The sequence continues at coordinate 607,634 of NZ_JBEZCR010000002.1, forward strand.
CCTTCGTCTTCGAGATCGTCGGACTGCACGACTTCGGCAGGCAGTACGGGCTGCGCGTCCGCTTCGCGCACTACCTGAAGCTGATCCTGGGCGGACCCTTCTACCAGGTCCTGCTCGCCGGAGCGGCCGTACGGGCCGTGTGGCGGGAGCAACGCGGCCGCAACGACTGGGAGTTGACGACCCATGTCGGCGCGCACCTCGACGGCGGCGCCGTGACCCGGCAGGACGCGACCCGAGAGGACGTTCCCGCGTGACCTCCACCCTTCCCGCGGCGACCACTGCGAAGGTCCCCGCGCAGCGCCGGCCCGCGCCCCGCACCGGTGCGCACCGCCGCGTGGAGCCGCCGCGCCGACTGCGCTCCTCCCGGCCCGACCTGATCCTGTGCGGTGTCCTCCTCGTGGCGATCCTCGTCGTGCAGGGCTGGAACATCGCCGACTACCCGGCCCTCAGCGACGACGAGGGCACCTATCTCGCCCAGGCCTGGTCGGTGCAGCAGGGCGACGGACTCGCCCACTACACCTACTGGTACGACCATCCGCCGCTCGGCTGGATCCAGATCGCCCTGCTGACCTGGATACCCGCGCTGATCAGCCCCGAGTCGATGACGGTGGGCACCATGCGCGCCGCGATGCTGGTGATCAGCGGCATCAGCGCGGTCCTGGTGTACGTCCTGGGCCGGCGCCTCGCGCTGCCCCGCTGGGCCGCCGCGCTCGGCATGGTGTTCTTCGGGCTCTCCCCGCTGTCGATCGTCCTCCAGCGGGAGATCTTCCTCGACAACCTCGCGGTGATGTGGACCCTGCTGGCCTTCGCGCTGGCCGCCTCCCCGAGCCGTCACCTCTGGCACCACTTCGGTGCGGGCATCGCGGCCGCGACGGCCGTACTCACCAAGGAGACGATGCTCGTCGTCCTGCCCGCCCTGTTCCTCACCATGTGGCGCCACAGCCACCGGGACACCCGCAAGTTCGCCCTCACCGGTGCCGTCACGGCCTGTACCCTGATCGGCTTCTCGTACCCGCTGTTCGCCCTGCTCAAGGGCGAGTTGCTGCCGGGCGCCGGGCACGTGTCGCTCTGGGACGGCGTCAAATACCAGATGACCAGACCCGGTTCGGGCTTCGTCCTCGACCAGGGCTCCGGCTCCTGGGGCGTGCTCCAGTCGTGGCTCTACTACGACCGGATCCTGCCGCTCGGCGGCCTCGCGGGCGCGCTGCTGCTGCTCGTCACCTGGCGCTGGTCGGTCACCGCCCGCGCCCTGGCCGGGCCGGCCCTGGCCGTGGCGATCTTCGCCGCCCTGGCCCTGCGCCCGAACGGCTACCTGCCCGCGATGTACGTCATCCAGGCCCTGCCGTTCCTCGCGCTGGTCCTCGCCGGAGGCACCGCCTCCGTCGCCCACGCCGTGCTGAGCCGCTGGCGCTCCGAGGCGGAGAAACGGTCCGTCAGTGCGGGCCGGTACGCGCTCGCCGGCGTCCTCGCGCTGGCCGCCGGCGCCTACGTCGTCCCGCACTGGTACGACGGTGCCCGCACGGCCGTCACCACCGACGCCAACGCCCCCTACCAGGCCGCGTCGAAGTGGCTGGCCACGGAGGTCGAGGACCCGGAGCGCACCCGGGTGCTGGTCGACGACGCGCTCTGGCTCGACCTCGTGCACCAGGGCTACCGGCCGGGCCTCGGCGTCATCTGGTTCTACAAGGCCGACCTCGACCCGGCGGTGACGAAGACGATGCCGCGCGGCTGGAAGGACCTCGACTACGTCGTCGCCTCGCCGACCGTGCGACGGGACGCGGCCGACCTGCCCAACGTCAAGGCCGCCATGGAGCACTCGGACCCGGTCGCCACCTTCGGCACCGGCGAGGACCGCATCGAGATCCGCCAGATCCACACGTCCGCCGGAGGCGCGCGATGAGCCAGGAGTACACCGTCCCCGGTGAGATCGTCGAGACCGAGGCCGCCGAGGTCCCCGAGCCGGGCGCGGTCACCATCGTCGTACCGACCTTCAACGAGTCGGCGAACGTGCGGCAGTTGCTGCACCAGATCACCGAGGCCGTCCCGGCCCGGCTGCCCTGCGAGGTCGTCTTCGTGGACGACTCCACCGACGACACGCCAGCGGTCATCGAGAAGGCGGCGCAGGACTGCCCGTTCCCGGTGACCGTGCTGCACCGAGAGGAGCCGGTGGGCGGGCTCGGCGGTGCGGTCGTCGAGGGCCTGAAGGCCGCCACGTCCGACTGGATCGTCGTCATGGACGGCGACTGCCAGCACCCGCCGTCCCTGGTGCCCGACCTGGTCGCCACCGGCGAGCGGGCGAACGCGGGACTGGTCGTGGCCTCCCGGTACATCAAGGGCGGCAGCCGGGCCGGACTCGCGGGCAGCTACCGCGTCTTCGTCTCACGCGGGGCGACCTGGCTGACCAAGGCGCTGTTCCCGCGCCGGCTGCACGGCATCAGCGACCCGATGAGCGGCTTCTTCGCGATCCGCCGCAGCGCGGTCACGGCGGAGGTCCTCCAGCCGCTCGGCTACAAGATCCTCCTCGAACTCGCCGTCCGCAGCCGCCCGCGCACGGTCACCGAGGTGCCCTTCGTCTTCCAGGACCGGTTCGCCGGGGAGTCCAAGTCGACCGCGCAGGAAGGATTCCGTTTCCTGCGGCACCTGGCCGGGCTGCGCACCGCCTCCCCGGTCGCCCGCATGGTCGGGTTCGGCCTGATCGGGCTGACCGGCTTCCTGCCGAACCTGGTCGGCCTGTGGGCGCTGACCGTCCTCGGCCTGCACTACGTACCGGCGGAGATCCTCGCCAACCAGCTCGGCGTCGCCTGGAACTTCCTGCTCATCGAGCACCTGCTGTTCCGCGAGCGGCGCCGGCACCGGCGCTGGTGGGACCGGGCCGGGCGGTTCGCGCTGCTCGCCAACGCCGACCTGGTGCTGCGCATCCCGCTGATCGCCCTCTTCGTGCACCAGTTCCACCTGGGCGTGCTGTCGGCCACCGCGCTCGCGCTGGTGACGACGTTCGTCCTGCGCTTCGCCGGGACCGAAGCGCTGGTCTACCTGCCGCGCCGGAGCCGGGAGATGCCCGCGCGCGACGGCCGTACAGCAAGGAGAGCCGTGTGAGACCTCGTCGCAGAACGACCGCACTCCTGTCCGTGGCAGCCCTCACCTCGGGCCTGCTCCTGACCACACCCCAGTCCGCCTCCGCGGCCAACCTCATCAAGAACCCGGGTTTCGAGACCGCCGGCGCCGACGGCATGCCGTACTGCTGGGAGAAGTCCGGCTGGGGTGACAACGACTTCACGTTCACCACCACGGCCGACGCGCACTCCGGCTCCAAGGCGATGAAGGTCGAGCTGACCCGCCGCGTCGAGGGCGACCGCAAGGCGCTGATCACCGAGTCCGCCGCGTGCGCGCCGGTGGTGACGCCGGGCAAGCAGTACGACCTCGGCCTCTGGTACAAGACGACGACCCCGGACGCGGCGATCACCCTGTTCCGGCACGACACGACGGCCGGCTGGCAGTACTGGACCGACCTCAAGACGCTGGACCTGGCCGGGACCTGGACCGGGGCCACCGTCCGCACCCCCGAGGTCCCGGCCGGCACCGACCGCATCACCTGGGGCGTCTCCGTCTACGGCACCGGCTCCGCCACCACCGACGACTACACGATGGACCAGGTGCCCGACCCGGTCCTGCCGCCGCGCTGCACCGGCACCGCCGAACAGTGCGCGAACGGCAAGTGGGACGTGCTGCCCACGCAGAACCCGGTCCGCTCCATGCACTCGGTCGTCCTGCGGGGCGGCAAGGTGCTGCTGATCGCGGGCTCCGGCAACGACGAGTCGATGTTCAAGGCCGGCACCTTCACCTCGGCCGTGTACGACCCGCAGAAGGGCACCTACAAGGTCATCCCCACCCCGAAGGACATGTTCTGCTCCGGCCACGTGCAGCTCCAGGACGGGCGCGTGCTGGTGATGAGCGGCAACAAGGCCTACCCGGTACCCGGCGGGCACGGCTACGAGGGCTTCAAGGACTCGTACGTCTTCGACCCGGCGACCGAGACCTACTCCAAGACCAACGACATGAACGACGGCCACTGGTACCCGTCGGCGACGATCCTCGGCAACGGCGACGTCATCTCCTTCGGCGGGCTGCGCGAGGACTCCACCGGCTCGGTCACCGCCGAGCTGTTCTCCCAGGCCGAGCAGCAGTGGCAGCCGCTGTGGAAGGTCAACCAGACCTGGTCGTACTGGGGCCTGTACCCGTCGATGATCCTCATGCAGGACGGCCGCCTCTTCTACTCGGGCAGCCACGTCTTCGGCAACAACATCCCGGGCACGGGCTCGGCGATCTACGACTACGGCGCCAACACCACCACCCAGGTCCCGGGCCTGCGCAACAAGGACGAGCGCGACCAGTCGGCGAGCGTGCTGCTGCCCCCGGCGCAGGACCAGAAGGTCCTCACCCTCGGCGGCGGCAACATCGACTCCAACCCGGACGCGAACCGCCTGACCGACATCATCGACCTCAAGCAGCCGAACCCCGCCTACGTGGCCGGGCCGCCCATCCCGCAGGGCACGGTCGACCTCGGCAACGGCCCGGTCCCGCAGACCGGGAGCCAGGGCAAGATGTACGTCTCCGCGGTGCTCATGCCCGACGGCAAGGTGCTGGAGACGGGTGGCGCGCTGCACAACCGCGCCGACCCGGTGTACGAGACGTCGATCTTCGACCCCGCGTCGGAGACCTTCGACCCGGTCGCCGTCGACCCCGAGGCGCGGGGCTACCACTCCTCGGCGTTCCTGCTGCCCGACGGCCGGATCATGACGACCGGCGACAACCCGGGCAACGGGTCGTGGAACCACGACGTATCGGTGTACAGCCCGCCCTACCTGTTCAAGGGCCCGCGTCCGGCGATCACTTCCGTCATCGACACCCAGTGGAACTACGGCGACACCCAGCGGATCACCGTCGACCGGCCCATCGCCAAGGCCGAGCTGATCCGCCCGGCCGCCGTCACGCACTCCTCGGACCCGAACCAGCGGTTCGTGGACCTGCCGCTGTCGGTCGACGGCAACAACGTCGACCTGAACGTGACGAGCAACCCCAACCTGGCCCCGCCCGGCTGGTACATGCTCTTCGCGGTCGACGCGAACGGGGTGCCGTCGGTGGCCAAGTGGGTGCACCTCCAGGGCCCGCAGGCACTCACGGCGAGCGACGCCTCGGCCCACGTCCACGACTTCGCGGACGCGCCCACGGGCAAGGTGGCCAAGCCCGGCAAGAAGCGGGCCGCACAGAAGGTCAGCCCGACGATCTCCGGCTGCGACCGCCACTACGGCTCGATCAACGTCTGCGTGCCGACGGACTTCCCGGCGGAGGTGAAGAAGACGACGGCGGCCCGCTGCGAGTGGCTCAAGAGGAACGACTACGGCCGCCTGAAGATCAACGGCAAGGACGACCCGCTCGGCCTGGACAGGAACAGGGACGGAATCGCCTGCGGAAAGCAGGACCTGACCAAACGCTAGAGGCGCACGCCCCTGTCAGGGGCACGGGGAACTGCGCGACTGGCCACGACGGTCGCGCAGTCCCCCACGGCGCTCAACCATCGACGGCGCTCGGACCGAAGTGAGCCATCGCCCGCTCCACGATGGTCTCCAACTGCTCGTGATGCGCTCCCCGCCAATACGCCCGGCCGCACGCAGTGCACCGCGCGAACACGTCGTACGTCGCATGCGTCCCGTGCTTCAGCTGATCGGCGACCTCATCCTTGCTCGCCTCACGCAGCACCCCGTTACAGGCCGTGCACCGCGTCCAGGGCAGCAACTCGGGCCGGAACCGTTCCAGGACATCACGCAGCTGCTCCTCGGGCCGCGTGCTGTACACGAACGCCCCCGCCCACAGCTCGCGCCGCCGCAGCAGCCCTCGGTCTCGGCTGAGCATCACCCGCCGCTCGGCCGCCGAACGCGCCGCGAGGGCCGGGTCGCCGATGTCGGTCGACTCGTAGGCCGTGTCCACACCGAGCAGCCGCAGCCGTCGCGCGAGCGTGCCGAGGTGCACGTCGAGGAGGAAGCGCAGGGGAGCGCCCGGGACCTGCTGCGGACGGGCCACGGCCCGGACCGTCACCGACTCGCCGGCCGACGGGACGTGCGCGAAGGGCACCTCGCGGCCGTCCACGAACAGCGTGCCGACCTCGGTCAGCGGCACGCCCAGTGACTCGACGACATGGCCGAGACTGGAGACGCCGTCCGTGCCGGCCCGCACGGTGCCCGACTGCCGGGCCCGGGGCACGAACACGTGCAGCTCGGGGGCGAACTCGACGTGGATCTCGGGACCGTTCACCCGGTCAGGATGCCACGGGGACACCGCGACGGCCTCAGGGTTTCCCGGCCGGCGGGCCGTGCTGTGTGCGAGGGCGTCATGGTGGCCGTTGTCCGCCATCGGAGTGATCCGGGCATACGAGGGGCCACGGCCAGAGCCGTGGCCCGAAGGGGCGAGGGGGCGCTATCCGTGCTGGTACGCCACCAGTGAGATCCCCACGTAGTGCGCGATGAAGGCCGCCAGGGTGAAGGAGTGGAACACCTCGTGGAAGCCGAACCAGCGCGGTGACGGGTTCGGCCGCTTGATCCCGTAGACCACGCCGCCCGCGCTGTAGAGCACGCCGCCGACGATGACCAGGACCAGGACGGCGACGCCGCCGGTCCGCATGAAGTCCGGCAGGTAGAAGACGGCCGCCCAGCCCATCGCGATGTAGCAGGGCGTGTAGAGCCAGCGCGGGGCGCCGACCCAGAAGACGCGGAAGAGGATGCCGGCCACGGCCGCACACCAGATGCCCCACAGCAGCCACTGCCCCTTGGCGCCGGGCAGGAGCAGCATGGTCAGCGGCGTGTAGGTGCCCGCGATGATCAGGAAGATGTTGGCGTGGTCCAGCCGGCGCAGGACGCCGTCCATGCGCGGGCTCCAGTTGCCCCGGTGGTAGAGCGCGCTCACGCCGAACAGCAGGCAGGCCGTCAGGGCGAAGATGCCGCAGGCGATGCGTCCTCTGGAGGAGTCGGCGAGGGCGGTGAGCACCAGGCCCGCGATCAGTACGGCGGGGAACATGCCCAGGTGCAGCCAGCCGCGCAGCTTCGGCTTCACCGGGTGCGGCAGGGAGAGCGCCTTCGGACCGTGGCCGTCGGCCGCCGAGTCCGTGGGCGCGTCGGGGACGAACGCAGTCATGGGCGAATGGTAGCTACGCAACCGTAAGTCGCGTATCAGTGCCGCTCCTTGCGAGGCGGAGAGTGGCCATCCTCTCACTGCGCCCCGGAAGACGGTCACGCAAACGGACTCTCAGGTGAACGCAACGTACACGTAAAGCGGTCACGGGAAACCGTGGCGAGCCTCACGTTGCTCACCTGTGCGCTCCTCTGGACAGATGGGCGCGTACGTCGGATGATCAAATGAGTGCGGTCGGCACCGGATGAGCGCCAAGTTCAACCCTGAAGCATCCGGGTCGCAGCCCCCACGGGGCCTCCACATCACAAAAATCCCTCATTTAGGAGCAATCGTGGCGCGCGACATCGCGGCTCCCACCGTCCCCACCACCCATCAGGGACTGATCTCGTGGGTCAACGAGATCGCCGAACTGACGCAGCCGGACAACGTGGTCTGGTGTGACGGATCCGAGGCCGAGTACGAGCGGCTGTGCGAGGAGCTCGTGGAGAAGGGCACCTTCCGCAAACTCGACCCGGTCAAGCGCCCCCACTCCTACTACGCCGCCTCCGACCCCACCGACGTCGCGCGCGTCGAGGACCGGACGTTCATCTGCTCCGAGAAGGAGGCGGACGCGGGCCCGACCAACCACTGGAAGGCCCCCGCCGAGATGCGGGAGATCTTCCAGGGCGCCGGCGGCCAGGGCGGTCTGTTCCGCGGCTCGATGCGCGGCCGGACCATGTACGTCGTGCCCTTCTGCATGGGCCCGCTCGGCTCGCCGCTGTCCGCACTCGGCGTGGAGATCACCGACTCGGCGTACGTCGCCGTCTCCATGCGCACCATGACCCGCATGGGCCAGCCCGTCCTCGACGAGCTCGGCTCCGACGGCTTCTTCGTCAAGGCCGTCCACACCCTGGGCGCCCCGCTGGAGCCCGGCCAGGCGGACGTCCCGTGGCCCTGCAACCAGACCAAGTACATCTCGCACTTCCCCGAGGACCGCGAGATCTGGTCCTACGGCTCCGGCTACGGCGGCAACGCCCTGCTCGGCAAGAAGTGCTACGCCCTGCGCATCGCCTCCGTCATGGCCCGTGACGAGGGCTGGCTCGCCGAGCACATGCTCGTGCTGAAGCTGACCCCGCCGCGCGGCGAGGCCAAGTACGTCGCCGCGGCCTTCCCGAGCGCCTGCGGCAAGACCAACCTCGCCATGCTGGAGCCGACGATCCCCGGCTGGACGGTCGAGACCATCGGCGACGACATCGCCTGGATGCGCTTCGGCGAGGACGGCCGCCTCTACGCCATCAACCCCGAGGCCGGCTTCTTCGGCGTCGCCCCCGGCACCGGTGAGCACACCAACGCCAACGCGATGAAGACGCTCTGGGGCAACTCCGTCTTCACCAACGTCGCCCTCACCGACGACAACGACATCTGGTGGGAGGGCATGACCGAGGAGACCCCGGCCCACCTCACGGACTGGAAGGGCAACGACTGGACCCCCGAGTCCGGCGTCCCGGCCGCCCACCCCAACGCCCGCTTCACCGTCCCGGCCTCGCAGTGCCCGATCATCGCGCCGGAGTGGGAGGACCCCAAGGGCGTGCCGATCTCGGCGATCCTCTTCGGCGGCCGCCGCGCCACCGCCGTACCGCTGGTGACCGAGTCCTTCGACTGGAACCACGGCGTGTTCCTCGGCGCCAACGTGGCCTCCGAGAAGACCGCCGCCGCCGAGGGCAAGGTCGGCGAACTGCGCCGCGACCCGTTCGCGATGCTGCCGTTCTGCGGCTACAACATGGGCGACTACATGGCCCACTGGATCGACGTGGCCAAGGACAAGGACCAGTCCAAGCTGCCGAAGATCTACTACGTCAACTGGTTCCGCAAGGACGACGAGGGCAAGTTCGTCTGGCCCGGCTTCGGTGAGAACAGCCGCGTCCTGAAGTGGATCGTGGAGCGCCTGGACGGCAAGGCCGAGGGCGTCGAGACGCCGATCGGCATCCTGCCGACCAAGGACGCCCTCGACACCGACGGCCTGGAACTGGCCGAGTCCGACCTGGAGTTCCTGCTCACGGTCGACAAGGAGGTCTGGCGCGAGGAGGCCGCACTGGTCCCCGAGCACCTCAACACCTTCGGCGACCACACCCCGAAGGAGCTGTGGGACCAGTACCGCGCGCTGGTGGAGCGCCTGGGCTGAGCCCCCACCCCGAACTCCGCGGCCGGCTGGAACCGACAGTGCCCTGACCAGCAACATCGTCACGGCCGGCCGCGGAACGTACCGGCGGGACCCGTACAACGGCGTGCGGGGTTCGGGGCCGGTCACCGCGTCTTCCGTCCGCCCCGACGGAAACCAGCGGCGACCGGCCCCCTCCCGCCCGCTTCGGCGCGGCCCGTCCCGCGGGCTCACGAACGTGCCGATGAATGACCGAGCGCTCCGGCCGACCGCCTACGTCGACCGGGGCGCTCGGGCGTGTTCGGGGTGCCGGCGGCGGTGACGGCGGGCCGCGAGCAACTCCGGCGTCGTCACCGGCCGCTGGTGCGCAATGTGCGTGAGGGGCTTCGGGCGGGGTACCCGATGGCCCTCATGGAGGGGCTAGTGGCGCCCGGTCCGCGCGTCGCTGCGGGTGCGCGCGGACCGGGGCCGTACGTGGGAGCCCGGAGGCTCAAGGGGCCCGGGCGCCAGAGGGGCCCGAGGGGGCTCAGCGGGAGGCGAGTTCGCGTGGCTCCAGCGCCGCCGTGTGGGCGTCCATCCGCTCGGCGGCCAGGATCGCGACCGCCGTGTCGGCGCGGGAGGCGGCGACGACCAGCGTCCGGCCCGCCAGGGCGAGGGCCCGACGGTGCAGTGCGGCGGCGCCGGTCCCGCGACGGCCGCTCATCGGCGCGCGCACCGGGGTGCGCCCTCCGCGCAGCCTGCTCACCTGCTCGGTGAGCCGCTCCGCCGCCGCGTCCAGGTCGGACGAGGCCTGCGTCGCGCGCAGCTCGTCCGTGACGGCGAGCAGGGCGGCGAGATGGCCCGCGAGCTGGATGTCCAGCTCTTCCTCGCGGGAACGGTGGGGAAAGTCCGGGGTGGGGCCGTCCACCGTGTTGTGGACCGACTTGGTGCGGATCGGTTCGTACATGGGAAGGCCTCCTGAGCTCTTACAGGAAACCATCCTAGCTTAGATTTCGTCTAAAGTTGAGCCGCTCACAAAACAGGACTGCCCGAGCACATAGGGTGAGCGGGCAGTCCGGAGTCGCGGCTCGGCGTGGTCAGGGCTGGCTGTAGCCGTCCAGGAAGTGGCCGATCCGCCCCACCGCGTCGGTGAGGTCCCCGACCGTCGGCAGGGTCACCACCCGGAAGTGATCGGGCTCCGGCCAGTTGAAGCCGGTGCCCTGGACGACCATGATCTTCTCGCGCCGGAGCAGGTCCAGGACCATGCGGCGGTCGTCCTTGATCTTGAAGACCTTGGGGTCGAGGCGAGGGAAGAGATACAGGGCGCCCTTGGGCTTCACGCAGCTCACGCCGGGGATCTGGGTCAGCAGCTCGTACGCCGTGTCCCGCTGCTCGCGCAGCCGTCCGCCCGGCAGTACCAGGTCGTTGATCGTCTGGCGCCCGCTGAGCGCCGCGACGACTCCGTGCTGCCCCGGCATGTTCGCGCACAGGCGCATGTTCGCCAGGATCGTCAGGCCCTCGATGTAGGAGTCGGCGTGCGCGCGCGGCCCGGAGATCGACATCCAGCCGACGCGGTAGCCGGCCACCCGGTAGGCCTTCGACATGCCGTTGAAGGTCAGGGTGAGCAGGTCCGGGGCGACCGAGGCGGTCGGGGTGTGCGTGGCGCCGTCGTACAGGATCTTGTCGTAGATCTCGTCGGAGCAGACGAGGAGGTTGTGCCGGCGGGCGATGTCGGTCAGGCCCTTGATCATCGCCTCGTCGTAGACGGCCCCCGTCGGGTTGTTGGGGTTGATGATCACGAGCGCCTTGGTGCGGTCGGTGACCTTGCGCTCGATGTCGGCGAGGTCCGGCATCCAGTCGGCCTGCTCGTCGCAGCGGTAGTGCACGGCGGTGCCGCCGGACAGGGAGACGGCGGCGGTCCACAGCGGGTAGTCGGGCGCGGGCACGAGGACCTCGTCGCCGTCGTCCAGCAGGCCCTGCATCGCCATCACGATCAGCTCGGAGACGCCGTTGCCGATGAAGACGTGCTCGACGTCGGTCTCGATGCCGAGGGTCTGGTTGTGCATGACGACGGCCCGGCGCGCGGCCAGCAGGCCCTTGGCGTCGCCGTAGCCGTGTGCCGTGGACACGTTGCGGAGGATGTCCTCCAGGATCTCCGGCGGGCACTCGAAGCCGAACGCGGCCGGATTGCCGGTGTTCAGCTTGAGGATCCGATGACCGGCAGCTTCCAGTCGCATCGCCTCCTCGAGCACCGGGCCCCGGATCTCGTAACAGACGTTGGCGAGCTTGGTCGACTGGATCACCTGCATGTCTGGGAGCTTACGGCCCGGTAACGCCTCCCGGGTCGTGTTTTCCGCCACGTGAGACGCGGGGATTTGGGGCGATATCGCCACACGCTGTCCCATCAGCCTCCTCAGTCCCTGGAATGCCCCGCCATGTTCGAGCCATTCGATTACGCCGAGGGAGCGACGGGCGGTGAGCCGCAGGGCCCGCCGAACGTCCACCTGCCGCAGGGAGCCGCGTCTCCGGCGTACGACGCCTACGCGGATCCGGCGGCGGCGCACGGATGGCAGGACGTGTACGGCGCGACGGGCCCGGCGGCCGCCGGGGGCACGCCGCACCCGCGCGGCACGACCGGCGGTGGCGGAACCGACGGGCTCCGCTCCCAGTCCCACCGTGACGGCCTCGGCCCCCGGCCGGCCCGAGGGGAAACCCGGACACGGTCCCGGTGGCACCAAGGGCCCCAAGTGACCTGCCCGTGAGGGCGGTTGAGTAGGGTCGTTCCGGACGTCCAAGTTCCGGTTGTGGAACAGGTTCTTGTGCCATCCCCCTTTGCGCGATCACAATGCACATGACAATCGTGCAGGCGGCCGGAGGATTTCCGGCCGCCTCCGTCGCAAGAGGGGACCCCCCATGAGAAAACCTCTCGCCGCCGCGTTCTGCGCCCTGGCGATAGCCGGGGCCGGCGCGGCCCCCGCGACCGCTGCCGAGGCTGCCCCCACGGGCGTCGGCAAGGCCGCGGACACGGGCTCGGCCACGTCCGCCGTCTCCGGCGTGGTCTCGTCCGTGGAGCAGACGCTGTCCGGCCTCCGCGGCCCTCAGGCCAAGGCCGTGAACTTCGCCGGCACCGTCGCGCTCAGCAACTGCTCCGGCTCTGTCGTCCGCATGCCGGACTCCGAGGCCGACGACCCGGCGCTCGTCATGACCAACGGCCACTGCCTGGAGTCCGGGTTCCCCGGCCCCGGCCAGGTCCTCGTCGACAAGGCCTCCAGCCGCACCTTCACCCTGCTCAACGCCTCCGGCTCGCGCGTCGCCACCCTGCGCGCCGCCAAGCTCGCCTACGGCACGATGACCGACACGGACGTCGCGCTGTACCAGCTCACCACCACGTACGCGCAGATCAAGAGCTCGTACAACATCAACGCGCTGACGCTGAACGACAGCCACCCGGTCGCCGGCACCGCCATCGGCATCCCCTCCGGCTACTGGAAGCGCATCTACAGCTGTTCCATCGACGGGTTCGCGTATCGCCTGAAGGAGGGCGACTGGACCTGGAAGGACTCGGTCCGCTACACCTCCGCCTGCAACACCATCGGCGGCACGTCCGGCTCGCCCGTCGTCGACCAGGCCACCAACAAGGTCGTCGCCATCAACAACACCGGCAACGAGGACGGTGAGCGCTGCACGGTGAACAACCCGTGCGAGGTCGACGCGAACGGCACCGTGACCGTCCGCAAGGGCATCAACTACGCCCAGGAGACCTACGGGATCCCGGCCTGCTTCGGGATCGACAACAAGCTCGACCTGAGCGCGAGCGGCTGCACCCTGCCCAAGCCGTAGGGCAGGGCGCCGGCCGGGCGGTCACGCGGGAGCAGTCCTGCGGACCGCCCGGCCCGCCAGCACGTCCGTGCGCCGGCCGTCCTCGATCACGAACCGGCCGTCGACCAGGACGTGGGGGATGCCCACCGGCAGCCTGCGCGGCTGCGCGAACGTGGCGCCCGCCGCGACCGTCGCCGGGTCGAACAGCACCAGGTCGGCCTTGTAGCCCTCGCGGACCAGGCCCCGGTCGGGCAGCCGCAGCCGCGCCGCCGGGCGGGACGTGAGGTGCGCGACGCACTCCTCCAGCGACAGCACCCCCAACTCCCTGACGTAGTGCCCGAGGTAGTGCGGGAATGTGCCGTAGGCGCGCGGGTGGGGCTTCGCGCCCTGGAGGATGCCGTCCGAGCCGCCGGTGTGCACCCGGTGACGCATGATCGCCCGGACGTTCTCCTCGTGTCCGACGTGCTGGAGGATCGTCGGGGCCAGCCGGTCGGCCACCAGCAGTGCGCGCGCGGTCGCCCAGGGCGTCTCGCCCCGCCGGTCCGCCGACTCCTGGACCGTCCGGCCGACGAACTCGCCCAGGGCCGGGTCGTTCACGCCCGAGATCTCGATGGTGTCCCACTCGACCGGCACGCCGTGGCAGCCGTCCGAGCCGGTGACCTCCAGATCGTGGCGGATGCGCTCCGCCGTCTCCTCGTCCGCCAGCCTCCTCAGGGCCTGCTCGGGGCCGCCCTCGCTCGCCCAGCTCGGCAGCACGGCCGCCAGCGTCGTACAGCCCGGGGTGTACGGGTAGGTGTCGAGGCTGATGTCGGAACCGGCCGCGAGTGCCTCGTCCAGCAGGGACAGCAGCTCGGGCGCCCGGCCCTTGTTCACGCCGAAGTTCATGGTGGCGTGGGCGAGATGCAGGGAGCAGCCCGCCTGGCGGGTCAGCGCGACCATCTCCTCGTATGCCTGGAGCGCTCCGGCGCCGTAGGAGCGGTGGTGCGGGCAGTAGTAGCCGCCGTAGGAGGCCACCACCCGGCACAGCTCGGTCAGTTCGGCGTCCGGCGCGTACATGCCCGGTGTGTAGGTCAGCCCCGAGGACATGCCGACCGCGCCCTGCTCCATGCCCTCCGCGACCAGCCGGCGCATCCGGTCCAGCTCGTCCGGCGTCGCCGCGCGGTCCTCCCAGCCGACGGCGAGCGCCCGGACCGTGCCCTGCGGGATCAGGTAGGCCGCGTTCACGGCGATCCCGCGGTCCAGCCGGTCCAGGTACTCGCCGACCGTGCGCCAGTCGAAGTCGATGTCGTCACCCGGGCCGTTCCACCCGGCGATCGCCCGGCGCACCTCGCCGAGCGTGCGGTCGTCGACGGGCGCGTACGACAGCCCGTCCTGGCCGATGACCTCCAGGGTCACGCCCTGCGCGGCCTTGGCGCTGTGGGCGGGGTCGCGCAGCAGCGCCAGGTCGCTGTGGGCGTGCATGTCGACGAAGCCGGGGGACAGGACGAGTCCCTCGGCGTCCAGCTCCCGGCGGGCCTTCGGCCGCTGGCAGCCGGCCGCGGCCGCCTCCTTGACGATGGAGACGATCAGGCCGCCGTCGACCACGACATCGGCCCGGTAGGAGTCCGAGCCGGAGCCGTCGACGACGTCGGCGTCCCGGATGACGAGCTCTTCCATCGCTGCCCGCCTCCTAGAAGAACGTGCGGACGTAGTCGACGACCGTGCCGTCCGCCTCCGCGACGGGGATCAGCGGCCACTTGTCGAACGAGGTGCACGGGTGGGACAGCCCGAGCCCGACCCAGTCGCCGACCTCCAGGTCCGCCTCCGGCGCGGTGGCGAGCCAGGCGTGCTGGTCGGACAGGGCCGTCACCGAGACGCCGGTGGCCGGGCGCTCGGCACCGTCCCGGCGGATCACCTGGGCGAAGGGCAGATCGAGGTCGTACGCCGCGTCCCGCTTGCCCGCGTTGACGAAGGCCTGCTCGGCGGTGGGGCGCGAGACCACCTGCGTCCACAGGCGGAACGCCGGCTCCAGGGCGCCCTCCTCGGGGACCCGGTTGAACGGGGTCAGCTTGCGGTAGTGGCCGTCGTCGTGCGAGACGTACGCACCCGAGCGCAGCAACTTGAGCACCGGGCGGGACAGTTCGGGGATCTCCGCGAAGACCTCGGCGACCGCGTCGAACCAGGCGCTGCCGCCCGCGCTGACCACGATCTCGTCCAGGCCCGCGAAACGGCCCTCCTTGTGGAAGTCGGCGGCGAGCGCGACCAGCCGCCGCAGCCATGCCGTCACCCGCTCGGTGTCGGCCTTCGGCACCTCGCCCTCGTAGCCCGCGACACCGACCAGCCGCAGGGTCCGGGTGCCCGCCACCGCGTCCGCGACCGCCGCGCAACCGGCCCCCGTGCGGACACCGGTCCGCGCGCCCTCGCCCGCGGCGAGTTCGACGACGACGTCCACCGGGCGGGTGGCGCCGGCGTCCCGCAGCGCGGCGTCCATCAGCTCGACGCCGCGCACCGAGTCGACGTAGCAGACCAGCTCGAAGTCGGGGTCGGCGTCCAGCTCGGCCGCGATCCAGCGCAGGGCCGCCGCGTCGACCAGTTCGTTCGCCAGGAACACGCGCCGGGTCCCGAACGCCCGCGCCACCCGCACCTGGTGCGGCACGGCCAGCGTGATGCCCCACGCCCCGTGCTCGATCTGCCGCTGGAACAGCTGCGGCGCCATGGAGGTCTTGCCGTGCGGCGCGAAGGCCAGGCCGTGCCGGGCCGCGTACGTCTCCATGAGCTGCAGGTTGTGCTCCAGGCGCTCGGCGGACAGCGCGAGCACGGGCGTGGCGAAGCCGCCGGTGAAGAGGTTGCGGCGCTGGCCGGCCAGCTCGGCGACGGTCAGCCCGTCCGCGTCCGGCGGGAGGCCCTTGAAGCGGTGGTCGACGCGCTCGGCGGCGAGCCGGGCGAGGGCTTGGGCGGTGTCGGCCGTCATGAAACCTCCTGATCTGCGGTGTTGCATTCTCTGCAACCTTCATTGCGTAGAGCGCTGAACGCTGTCTAACATCTCGGCCACCCCCGGTCAATGAAACCGCCGTCCACCGACCTCGCAGAGGAGCTACGAGCATCGTGACCCCCACCGGACCCTGTGACGCCCCCGACGTCGTGGACGTCGTCGCGCTCGGCGAGTCCATGGTCACGTTCCTGCCGTCCCGGCCGGGACGCCTCGCCGACGTGCCGTCCTTCGAGCGGGGGATCGGCGGGGCGGAGTCCAACGTGGCCTGTGGACTGGCCGCGGCAGGGCACTCCGCGCGGTGGGTCAGCGCGGTCGGCGCCGACGGTTTCGGCGACCACCTCGTCGAGGAGATCGGGTCCTACGGTGTGGACGTCGCGTCCGCACGCCGCGATCCGGCGCGTCCGACCGGCGTCTACTTCCGCACCGCGGGGGACCGGGCCGGCGACGCCCACGAGGTGGCCTACTACCGGGCCGGATCGGCCGCCTCGGCGATGTCCACCGACACCGTGGACCTGGCGGCCGTCCGGGCCGCCCGGGTGCTGCACCTGTCGGGGATCACGGCGGCGCTCTCCGGCAGCTGCCTCGACCTGCTGTGGGAACTGACCGAGCCGGGTCCGCGGCGGCCGCTCGTCTCCTTCGACATCAACTACCGGCCGGGCCTGTGGCCCGACCCGGACGGGCCCCGGGTCCTGCTGGACCTCGCCCGCCGCGCGGACCTCGTCTTCGTCGGGTCCGACGAGGCCCACGACGCGTGGGGACTGCACGGCGCGTCCGCCGTCCGGGACGCGCTGCCCGAGCCCGGGCTCGTGGTCGTCAAGATGGGCCCGGGCGGCGCCGTCGCCCTCGACCGGGACCCCGGTGACGCGGAGGACACGGACGGCACGGCCACCCTCGCCCGCGCCCCCCGGGTCGACGTCGTCGCCGCCGTCGGTGCCGGAGACGCCTTCGCCGCCGGGTTCCTCTCCGCCACCCTGCGCGGACTGCCCGTGCGGGACCGTCTGCGGCACGGGCACCTCATGGCCGCGGCCGCCCTCACCGTGCCCGGCGACCTGGCGACACCGCCCGCACGGGAGCACGCAGACCGGCTTGCCGCCCTGGACGACGCGGCATGGGGGAGACTGCGACTCGGCCCGGGCTGGACCGAGGAAACACAGCGGGCCGCCGAGGAGGTACGCACGCCATGAGCCAGACCGTCGACCGCGCGCTCAGCATCCTGCCGCTGCTCGCCGAGGGCCCCGCCGACCTGGGACGGGTCGCCGACCGCCTCGGCGTGCACAAGTCCACGGCCCTGCGCCTGCTGCGCACCCTCCACGAGCACGGACTCGTCTACCGCCAGTCCGACCAGCGCTACCGCCTCGGCGCGCGGCTCTTCGCGCTCGCCCACGAGGCGATGGAGAACCTCGACGTCCGCGAGATCGCCCATCCCCACCTGGTCCGCCTCAACGAGAGCTGCGGGCACACCGTGCACCTCGCGGTGTACGAGGAGCACGAGGTCCTCTACATCGACAAGGTCGACAGCCGCTACCCCGTGCGGATGTACTCCCGCATCGGCAAGCCCGTCGCCATCACCGTCGCCGCGGTCGCGAAGCTGCTCCTCGCCGACCTGCCCGAGCACGAGCGGCGGGCGATCGCGGAGAAGCTCGACTACCCCACCTACACGTCCCGTTCGACGCCCGACGCGGCCGCGTTCCTGCGCGAGCTGGAGAAGGTGCGCGAACAGGGCTGGGCCACCGACCTCGGCGGCCACGAGGAGTCCATCAACTGCGTCGCGGCGCCCGTCCGAGGCGCCGACGGCCGGGTCGTCGCCGCGATGTCGGTCTCCGCGCCGAACGTCGTCGTCACCGCCGACGAACTCCTCACCCTCCTGCCGCTGGTGCGCCGCACGGCGGACGCCATCAGCGGCGAGTACTCCGGCAGGACACCAGCGAAGGGCACCGTATGACGGACAAGATCGCACTCACCCCGAAGACCCACACCACCCCGCCGGCGAAGTTCTCCCACGGGGTGAAGAAGGGCAACATCCTCCAGGTCGCCGGCCAGGTCGGCTTCCTGCCCGCCGAGGAGGGCAAGCCGCCCACGCCCGCCGGACCGGGCCTGCGCGAGCAGACGCTCCAGACCCTGGCCAACGTCAAGGCGATCCTGGAGGAGGGCGGCTCAGGCTGGGACGACGTGATGATGATCCGCGTCTACCTCACCGACGTCGACCACTTCGCCGAGATGAACGAGATCTACAACGCGTACTTCGAGGAGCAGGGCCTGACCCAGCCGCCCGCCGCCCGCACGACCGTCTACGTCGGACTGCCCGCGGGTCTCCTCGTCGAGATCGACGCGCTGGCCGTCCTCGGCTGATCCCCTCCAATTCTCGCGTCCGTCCACGGCAGGGCGTTCCCCCGAGACTCCGTGCCGGGGTGCGCCCCGCCCGCCCGGCTGTGCTTTCTTGCGGAATCGAAGCCCCTTGTCGAGGGGCTCGGCACGGCCGAGGCGCCACTTCACACGTACGGGTGAGCTTCACGGGCTTTAGGTCTGCCGTGCGAGCGCCGTCTGTATGT
Organism: Streptomyces tibetensis; assembly: GCF_040647715.1. Lineage (GTDB taxonomy): Bacteria > Actinomycetota > Actinomycetes > Streptomycetales > Streptomycetaceae > Streptomyces > Streptomyces tibetensis_A. Next base: position 626,271 of record NZ_JBEZCR010000002.1, read on the forward strand.
TCACCATGGGCTGTGACCAGGAAGGTCATCGGTTCTCCGGTGGTGTGTACGGTCTCGGGATCTACACGGCTGGAGGCGCTGATCGGCAGAACGCCGGCGAACGGGGGTGGCAAATCATGGGGTGCTTCGCGGCCTCTGTCTGCGCGGCGAGCGTTGAGCTGGTGCTGCGGAGCGTCGACGTCCAATGGGAGCGCCCCCGGCGGAAGGCGAGGGAGGACGGCTCGTGATCCGCGCCTTCAAGTTCCTCCTGCGACCGACCCCGCGGCAGGAGCAGGCCCTGCGGGAGATGCTGACCGACCACTGCTCGCTGTACAACGGCGCGCTCCAGGAGCGGCGGGACGCCTACCGGCATGTCTCGCGGACCGCCATCCGCTATGGGGACCAGTCCGCGCAGCTCAAAGACATCCGAGCGTTCGACCCGGAGCATCAGGGCCGCTGGTCATTCTCCTCCCAGCAGGCCACACTGCGCCGCCTGGACAAGGCGTTCGCCGCGTTCTCCGGCCCTACCCAGACAACGACGGCGCGTTCCTCCCCAACACCGGTAGACGCCCGCAACACCTCCCGTGAGTGCCCCCAGTGCGAGCACACCAACGGGGAGAACCGCAGCACCCAAGCGAAGTTCCAATGCGTCAAGTGCGGCTTTCTCGCGAACGCCGATCACGTGGGCGCGCTGAACGTCCTCAACAGGGCCGGGCTGGTCCTCTGTGACGCTACTTAGCCAGCGACCCAGGAAGCCTGCGCATTCATGCGTGGGCGGAGTCACCTTCGCCTCGCACGTCAACGACGGAGCCCGCGCGCGGAGCGCGCTGATGGATGCAGTTGGATGGTCGCGAAGTACTTCGGCATCAGCGAGCGGGACACCCTCAAGACCTGGACGGTGCTGGAGAGCGTGCTGTCGGTGGCGGGGTTCGCGGCGGCGGTACTGAGCCTGTTCGTGTAGGCAACTGATAACGATGCCGGAGTCGGCTGTGTGCCGCACAGGTTTCTCGACCATACTTCTGCGCTGTGGAGCAGCGCATAGGTTCGAGCAGCCAGCCCCTGGAAGGCGCCGGATTCGACCCGGCTTTCATCCCCGGGCTCACGTCACCCGCGTCCGGACGGACGAAGGAGGACGGGCCGGAGAAGGAGCCTGAGGTCGCAGCGGCCGAGGAGGCCGAGGAGGTCGAGGAAGCCGTACCCGAGCCGGAGGAGACGGCAGAGGGCACGGCGGAGGCGGCCCCCTCCGAGGAGGAGGACACCGCATCCGACGGCCCCGTCTTCGAGGCGTCCGACCGCCGCGCCCGGCTGGTCGTCGACCGCAGAGGCGTACGCATGTCCCTGGACGACCAGGAGTGCGAGTTCCGCTGGGACGAGATCGGCGCGGTGGAGACGGAGACGGCCCGCTTCGGCAAGCGGTACACCGTCACCGTCCACACCCCTGACCGGCGCTGGTACCCGATCGAGATCGAGGCGCCGGCCAGGAGCCGTTTCACCGAGTGGGACGAGCAGCTGGACACCGTCCTCGACGCCTACTTCGAGGAAGGCGAAGCCGAGGAGCGAGAAGAACCGCGAGCCTAACCGCAGTACTGGGTTTCCTTACCGATCGACCGGTACATACAGTCGGCGTTCTCGAGCAACTGCAGCACCGCGTCGCGGTTACGGGAGGTCTCCCGCTCGATCACCTCGTCGGGCGGGTAGAACCCACCCCCACCGGACCGGGGGTACATCTCGAAGGTGTACGCGAAGATCTTGTGCGCGCCCCAGAGGTAGTCGTCGATCGACCCGTCGGTGATGTACAGGTCGCTGGACTGCTCCGCCGTGTAGCCGTTGCTCGCGGCCATCTTCCGCCCGACCGCCTTGAACGCCGCGTTGTCGTCCGCGGTCATCCCGGTCGTCGTGTCGGAGTACGTGTAGCCGAACGGCCACAGCACCAGCTCGCTGTAGGTGTGGAAGTCGACGCCCGCCTTGATCTGCTGCTTGCCGCCGACGACCCGGCTGCGCACGAAGTCGGCGACGACCTTCACCTCGGGCGCCGACTCCGCGGCCGGTCCCCGGTAGGTCTCCGAGGACGTCGACCCCGAGGAGCCGCCGCAGCAGCCGAAGCGGTAGTCCCAGTTGCGGTTGAGGTCCGTGCCGACGTACGAGGAACCGGAGTTGGGCTGACGGTTCTTGCGCCAGGAGCGGTAGGAGCCGGTGGCGATGTCGTACTCGCCGCCGTCCGGGTTGACGTCCGGGACGATCCAGATCTCGCGGTTGTTCACCATGCCGGTGACGCGTGAGTCGGTGCCGTAGCCGGAGGTCAGCTCGCGCAGCAGGTAGAGCGCCATCTCGACGGTCAGGTGCTCGCGGGCGTGCTGGTGGTGCGTGAACAGCACCTCCGGCTCGGACTCGTCGGTGCCGACGTTGTCGCTGATCTTGACGGCGACGATGTTCCGGCCCTGGTAGGACTTGCCGATCACGCGCTGGCTCGCGATGGACGGGTTGGCGGAGACGATCGAGTTGATCTCGTTCGTCATCTCCGCGTAGTTGTGGTACTTCGAGTCGGCCGACGGGAAGTCGAACAGCCGGACGTCGTCCGCGCCGGCGGACCGGTCGGGCACGGCGCCGAGCGGGGTGACCTCGTACCCCAGGGCGCGCAGCTTCTTGATCTGGCCGGCGCGGCCGGAGACCACGACGCCGTGTCCGTGGACCTCGTCCACGGTCACGCCCGTGCGCTGAAGTGCCGTGCGGTCCCGGGCCGTCGAGCGCAGGTGGATCTCGTACTGGCGGACGTCGTCCGCCGAGGCGGCCGGCTTGCGGGCGCTGTCGGCGGTGGCGTCACCGGCCGTCGCGGACAGGGGCGCCGCGAGGGCGAGGGCGAGAAGCCCGGCGAGTGCGGCGGTGCGTCTGCCGGTGCGGGCACCGGAACCTCGTGTGCGAAGTCGCATGAAATCTCCTTGTGGGAGGTGGGGTTGTTCCGTGCGACGTACGTGTGCGGGTGGCGCACATCGTTCTGCCGATGGCATGAGCAGGTCAAGACAGAAAGTGGCCGTGCAGTGTACGCGCGTGGTGTCGCGGTCGAGGTGTCACAGCCGAAGTGCACCCGCAGGTGTGGCCCCGGCGTGCATATATGTACGCGACTTCGACAGAGTGAGGGGCCGCGCACGCGGAGCCGGAGTGTCCGGATCCCGGACCTACACCCTTTCAGAGGACTGGCTGATCATGGGCGGATCAGCGCCACGACGGGAGCACCACCTGCCGGCCGAGACGACCAGTTTCGTCGACCGGCGTGGCGAACTGACCCAGGGCCGTGAGCTGCTCGCCCGCGCACGGCTGGTGACGCTGACCGGACCGGGCGGCGTCGGCAAGACCCGGCTCGCCGCACGCATCGCGGCCCGGGTGCAGCGCGCCTTCCCCGACGGCGTGCGCTACGTGCACCTGTCCGGACTGCACGACCCCGCCCTCGTCCCGCTCGCCGTCGCCGACGCGCTCGGGCTCCACGACCGCTCCGCCCAGCCGCCCCTGGACGCCCTCGTCGAACAGGTACGCGACCGGCGGCTGCTCCTCGTCGTCGACAACTGCGAGCACCTGGCGGACGCGTGCGCCCGGCTCGCCGCGGCCCTGCTGCACGGTTCCGAGGGCGTCCGGATCCTCGCGACCAGCCGGCACCGGCTCGGTCTCACCGAGGAGCACCTGCTGGAGGTACGGCCGCTGCCGGTGCCCGACCCGGACGGCGACCTGTCCGCCGCCGAGGGCTACCCCGCCCTCCGGCTCTTCAGCGACCGGGCCGCCGCCGTCGTCCCCGGCTTCCGCCTCACCCCGGCCAACCGTGCCTCCGTCGCCCGGCTGTGCCAACGCCTGGACGGTCTGCCCCTGGCCATCGAACTCGCCGCCGTCCGCATGCGGATCCTCGACGTCGACCAGCTCCTGGACCGCCTCGACGACCGCTACCGCTTCCTCACCACCGGCAGCCCCGCGGCCCAGCCCCGCCACCAGACCCTGCGCGCGGCGGTCGCCTGGAGCCACGACCTGTGCACCGGCCCCGAGCAGACGGTGTGGGCCCGGCTGTCGGTCCTGCCGGGCACCTTCGACCTGGAGACGGCGGAGGCGGTGTGCGCGGACGGCACCGCCCCGGAGAGCACCCGCCCTCTCGGGGGCGTCGTCCCGGCCCCGGAGGGTCGGCGGCGGCTCGTCACGCTCCGGCACGCCGCCCTGCCCGCCCCGCCCGACCCGCTCACAGACGACTCCGCCGCCCACGCCCGGCCGGCGGCGATGCCCGCCGGGACCCCGGCCCCGCCCCTACGCCTGCGCACGGACGACGTCCTGGAGGCCGTCGCCGGGCTCGTCGACAAGTCCGTGCTCTGCCGGGAACCCGGGCCCGGCGGTGTGCGCTACCGGCTGCTCGACACCCTGCGGCAGTACGGTCTTGAGCAGTTGCGGCGGGGCCCCGGGCAGGAGGAGGCCACCCGGCGGCGGCAGCGCGACTGGATGGCGCGGCGGGCCGAGGAGTGCGAACGCGGCTGGTTCGGACCCGGGCAGCCGGAGACGGTCGCCCGGCTGCGCGCCGACCGGGACAACCTCCGCGCCGCTCTCGACTTCAGCCTCTCCACCCCCGGCGAGGCCCTCGCCGGACTGCGTCTCGCCGGCACGCTCTGGTTCCACTGGCACGCCTGCGGCGCCTCCCGCGAGGGCCTGTACTGGCTCGACCGGGCCCTGACCGCCGCCCCCGGACCGACCCGGGAACGGGCCCGCGGCCTGTGGGTCGCCGGGCTGCTGGCCGCCGCCACCCGGGACTTCCCCCAGGGCCGCCGCCACGCCACCGACGCCCTCGCCCTCGCCCGCGCCCTCGGCGACGACGCCGAGGCCGCGCACGCCGAGTACGTCATCGGCGTCATCCGGCTGTTCGGGGACGACCTGCCCGGAGCGCTGCGGCACTTCGAGAGCACCGTCGCCCGCGGCCCGGTGCCCGGCCAGCACCTCAGTCTCGCCGGCCTCGACCAGGTCGAACTCGCCTGCGCCCTGGGCTACCTGGGCGAGGCCGAGCGGGCCGTCGAGGTCTGCGAGCGTGCCCTCGCGCTGTGCGAGCGGCACGGCGAACAGTGGGTCCGGTCCTATGTGCTGCGCATCCTCGCCCTCGCCCACACCGTGCGCGGCGACTGGCCCCGGGCCGAGAGGCACGCCAGACAGGCCCTGCGGCTCAAACTCGCCGTCCACGACGTCATCGGCATCGCCCTCACCCTCGATCTGCTCGCGTCGATCGCGACCGCACGCGGCGACCACGAGCAGGCCGCCGTGCTGCTGGGCGGCGCCGACCGCGTCTGGGCCGACATCGACACCGGCCGCTGGGGCTCCCACACCCTCAACTCCGTACGCAGGGACAGCGAGGAGCGGGCGGGGCGGGCCCTCGGACGCGAGGCGTTCGAACGGGCCCATCGCCGGGGCGGCACCCTGGGTCTCGCGGAACTGGCCGGCCACGAGCTCCAGGAGCCGGACCGCCCGCACCCCACGGAACCCGCCTCCGCCACCGCGCTCCCGCACGACGACGGCACGGTCCGTCTGACCCGTCGTGAGACCGAGGTCGCCCAGCTCGTCGCCGAAGGGCTCGCCAACCAGCAGATCGCCGACCGCCTGGTGATCGCCCGCCGCACCGCCGAGGGCCATGTGGAACGCATCCTCGGCAAGCTCGGCTTCAGCAACCGCAGCCAGATCGCCGCCTGGGTGACGGCCCAGCGCTGCCCCGCCCCCACCCGCACCCACCAACCACCCGAGGGGATCACGTGACCACCGGAGAACTCAGCCCGTTCGACCACCGCATGGCCGTCTTCGACTCCGACGACGGCTTCCTGGGCGCCGCCCTGCCCTTCCTCGGCGAGGGCCTCGACGCCTCCGGCGAACCGCCGCCGGTGGCCATCGCCGCCCCGCACCACCTGGACCTCCTGCGCGACGCCCTCGGCTCCGGTGCGAAGGACGTCACCTGCATCCCGCACACCGACTGGTACACCGGCTCCGCCGCCAACGCCGTGGCCCGGGCCGCCGCGTACCTCGCTGCGCACGCCGGACCCGGCGGCCGGCTCCACCTCGTCATGGAGCCCGTCTGGAGCGGCCGCGCCGGCCGGTCGGCCCGCGAGACCACCGAGTGGATCCGCTACGAGGCCCTCGCCAATCTCCTCTTCGCGCCCATGGCCACGACCGCCCTGTGCGCCTACGACACCCGCACCGCCGGGCCCGCCGTCGTCGCCGCGGCCCGCCGCACCCACCCCGACACCGAGGTGTACGAGGACCCGCTGCGGCTCGCGGCCGAACTCGACGCCGTACCGCTGCCGTTGCCACCGGCCGGTGCGCTGCGCCTTGCGGAGCCGCACGGCGCGACCGTGCAGCACTGGGCCGCGGGACGCGGGCTGTCCGCCGCGGACGCCGAGCTGTTCGCCGCCGCCGTGGCGGAGAGCGCGGCGGCCCTCGCGCCCCTCGGCGGTGACCTCCTGCTGTGGGGCGATGCCCCCGGCTGTGTCTGCGAACTGCGCTCGGCCCACCGTCTCGACGACGCGCTCGCCGGCTTCGTCCCGCCGGCCGCCGGCCCGGAACCGGGACCGGGACTGTGGTACGCGCGTCAGGTCTGCGCCTACGTGGACATCCGCGACGACGCCGACGGAGCGACGGTCCGTCTCCAGTACGCGTGACCTCCTCACCTGCACAAGCAGGTAGGGGATCGGGTAGTCCTCCCCGTGCGCGGGAGCGCCCGAAGGGATCACCCTGGACTCATGCTGCAACTCTCCGGGCGGCACCACCTCCCCGACCCCGACGCCCACTACGGTCCTTTCCCGCAACCACCGTTGGGAGCGGGGCATCTGAGCGTCGAGTACCCGCCCCGGCCCTCCGCCGTCCGTGAGGCACGCGCGGAGGTCCGCAGGCAGTTGGAGTGCTGGGGGCTCGCCGAGCGCGGTGACGTCGCGGAGGTGGCCGAACTGCTCGTCGGTGAACTGGCCACCAACGCCCTGGTGCACGCCGGGAGCCCCTTCCGGCTCACCCTCTTCGCCGCGCACGGCCTCCTGCGCTGCGAGGTCGCCGACACCGCACGCCGTGTACCGCGGGTGCTGGACGCGGCCACGGGGGAGAGCGGCCGTGGAATGTTCCTGGTGGACGCGCTCGCCCAGCGCTGGGGCTGCCACCGGGACGGGTCGGGCAAGACCGTGTGGTTCGAGCTCGGCACGTGCGGGGCGGACGGCTGTGGTCGGTGACGGCCGTAGCGCTCCGCCGGGCCTGACCGGGCAGGGTGTCCTAGGGGCATCGCGTGAAGATCCGGTCAGGCCCTCTTGTCCCGCGGCCTCCTTTGGAGTTTCTTGACCCTCATGGCGGACACCACGGGAAACACCACCGAGAACGAGGCCACCCATCACCCACAGCCCCGGAAGGCGAGCTGGAAGTACATCGGCCCGGGCATCGTCGTCGCGGCGACCGGGGTCGGCGCCGGTGACCTCGTCGCCACGCTGATCGCGGGCAGCAACTTCGGCTACACCCTCCTGTGGGCCGCGATCATCGGCTGCCTGGTGAAGATCTCCCTGGCCGAGGCGGCGGGCCGCTGGCACCTGTCCACGGGCCGCACCCTGTTCGACGGCTGGGCGAGCCTGGGCCGCTGGACCACCTGGTTCTTCGCGGTCTACGTCGTGGTCTGGGGCTTCGTCTACGGCGCGGCGGCGATGTCGTCGAGCGCGCTGCCGCTGCAGGCGCTGTTCCCCGACGTGATGGACCTCAAGTGGTGGGGCATCGCCTGCGGTCTGGTCGGTCTGGTCTTCGTCTGGTTCAACAAGTACGCGGTGTTCGAGAAGGTCATGACGATCCTGGTGGGCGTCATGTTCGTGGTGACGGTGTACCTGGCGATCCGGGTCACGCCGAACATCCCCGACGCCGTCGCCGGGCTCCTGCCGGTGCTGCCGGACGAGAAGGACTCGATCCTCAACACCCTGGGCCTGATCGGCGGCGTGGGCGGCACGATCACGCTCGCGGCGTACGGCTACTGGGTCAACGCCAAGGGCTGGACCGACACCGGCTGGATGAAGGTCATGCGCCTGGACAACCGCGTCGCCTACGCCACCACCGGCATCTTCGTCGTCGCCATGCTGTTCGTCGGCGCGGAGCTGCTGCACTCGGCGAACGTCGCCATCGCCAGCGGCGACAAGGGCCTGATCCAGCTGGGCGACATCCTGGAGGAGGAGTACGGCTCGGCCACCGCGAAGTTCTTCCTGATCGGCTTCTTCGCCACGTCCTTCACCTCGCTGATCGGCGTCTGGCACGGCGTGAGCCTGATGTTCGCCGACTTCGTGGCCCGGCTGTCGGGCACGGGCCAGGTGAAGGGCGAGGAGGTCGCCTCGGGGACACGCGAGCGTTCCTGGCCGTTCCGCGCCTACCTGCTCTGGCTGACCTTCCCGCCGATGATCCTGCTCTTCGAGGGTCAGCCCTTCCGCCTGATCATCATCTACGGCGTCCTCGGCGCGGCGTTCCTGCCCTTCCTCGCCGGCACCCTGATCTGGCTCCTCAACTCCTCCCGCACGCCCCGGGAGTGGCGCAACGGCCCGCTCAGCAACGCCATGCTCGCCGTCGCCGGCCTGCTGTTCCTGATCCTGTGCGTGAAGCAGATCTGGGACCAGCCGTGGGGGGAGTTCTTCTAGGGCGGCGGGCAGGGAGAATGGCTCACCCACGTACCGAGACGTTGCCGGCGAGCACGAGGACCGAGGACCCGACGGATGAGCCAGCAGTACCCACCCCCCGGCCCCGGCTTCGGCCCGCCTCCGCCGCAGTACGCGCCGGCGCCGCCCCCGCACGCGGCGCCGCCGTACGCCCGGGCTCCGCAGCAGCCGCCGTACGCCCAGGCTCCGCAGCAGGCGTACGCCACGGCTCCGTCGCAGCCGGCGGCGGGCGGCCCGGACTTCCTGGCCGTCGACAAGCGCAACGCGGTCGTCGTCGACGCGTCGGGCGTGGCCTTCGAGTCGTCCGGCCTGTCGATCGAGTTCCGCTGGCCGGAGATTCGCAGCGTTCACTACCAGGCGAGCCCGAACGGCAAGGCGCTGATGGTCGCCGTGATCCACCTGGACGGCCGGTTCTTCGAGTGCGTGGTGGAGGCCAAGCCCCGGTCGCGGCTCCAGGAGTGGTTCCCGCAGCTGGCGTGGGTGCTGGGCCACTACCGGCCGGCGGGGTGAGGGACCTCCCCACCCCACCGGTGATGCCGCTCCCGGTTACGGCAGCCCGTGCACGTGCGGTCCCACCGCGCCGGACCAGGCGTTGCCCGCCGCGGCGTCCCAGTTGGTCGACCAGGTCATCGCACCGCGCAGGTCGGGGTACGTCCGCGGCGGCTTGAAGGTGCCGCAGCCGGTGGCCCGGGTCAGACAGTCCAGGGCGTTGTTCACCACGCTCGGCGAGACGTAGCCGCTGCCCGCCCCGCGTGTCGAGGCCGGCAGGCCCAGACCCACCTGGGACGGGGCGAGGCCGTTCTCCAGCTGGATGCAGGCCAGGGCCGTCAGGAAATCGACCGAGCCCTGGCTGTAGACCTTGCCGTCGCAGCCGAGCATGGAACCGCTGTTGTAGTACTGCATGTTGACGACCGTGAGGATGTCCTTCACGTTCAGCGCGGTCCGGAAGTAGCCGTTGGACGTGGACTGCATGTCGATCGTCTGCGGTGCCATCGTGAGGACGAGCGAGGGGCCCGCCTTCGCCGACAGGGCGCGCAGTGCCTGCGTCATGTACGTCGCGTTCAGGCCGTTCTCCAGGTCGATGTCGACGCCGTCGAAGCCGTAGGTCTGCATCACGGAGTACACGCTGTTCGCGAAGTTCGTCGCCGACGCCGAGTCGTTGACCGACACGGTGCCGCGCTCGCCGCCGACCGAGATGATCACCTTCTTGCCCGCGGCCTGCTTCGCCTTCACGTCCGCCTTGAACTGGTCGGGCGTGTAGCCGTTCAGCCCGGCCGAGTCCAGGGTGAAGGACACCGTCCCGGGCGTGCCCGTCGCGTCGGCGAAGGCCACCGCGATGATGTCGTAGGCGGCCGGGACGTCGGAGATGCGCTGGACGGTCGCCCCGTTGTCGAAGTTCTGCCAGTAGCCGGTCACCGCGTGCCTGGGCAGCGCGGGGCCCGGACCGTTCGGCCTGTTCGTGGTGCCGGTCACGGCCGCCGACTTCGGTGACTCACCGGCCCCGTTGGTCGCCGAGACCTGAAAGGAGTACGACGTCGAGGCCGCGAGCCCGGTCACCGTCGCCGAGGCGCCGGAGACCGCCGTCACCTTCGCGCCGTCGCGGTAGACGGTGTAACCCGTCGCCCCCGACACCGTGTTCCACGCCAGGGAGACCGAGGAGGACGTGGTGCCGGTGACGTTCAGGCCGCCCGGCGTGGACGGGATCGTGGGGCCCGGGTCCGTGCCCCCTCCGCCGTCGGGGCCGAACACCGACACGTCGTCCGCGTAGTAGGCCGCCTGCCCGTACCAGCCGTGCGTGTACACCGTCACCGAGGTGGTCGAGGAGCCCGTGGTGAAGGTGGTCGACAGCTGCTTCCAGGAGGAGGAGTCGGGCGTCCAGGTGGACACGTCCGTCGTGCCGGTGCCCGTCACGCCGAGGTAGGCGTACCCGCCCCGGACCCAGGCACCGAGCTGGTAGGTGGAGTTGGGCTTCACCCGGACGGTCTGGGAGCAGCGGGCGTTGTCCTGCCCCGAGGGGGTCGCCCGCAGTGCGGCCGTGCCGGTGCGGACGGGGGAGGGGACCGTGGTGCCGCTGCCCGCCGAGCAGGTCCAGTCGCTCAGGCCCGACTCGAAGCCGGCGTTCCTGGCGTTGTCGACGTCGGCGGCGTTCGCCTGGCCGATGGTCGTGACGGTGAGGGCCAGGGCAGCCGTGACGGCGCCCGACCACAGCCGCAGGGATCGTCTGTGTGGGGACATGACAAGAAAATGGTCCAGACCAAAGCGAGTGTCAAGAGGTCCAGACCAACCTGTCGAGCAGCAGTCCCACCGTGCAGCCCGCCAGCAGTACCCCCGTGGACATCCAGAATCCCGCTCCGGCGAGGTCCAGCACCCCCGGTCGCAGGAAGAGCAGCAGCACCTGAGCCGCCGCCGGGGCCGCGCACGCCGCCGCGAGGTGCCGCACCGGCATCTCCCGCCACGGCTCCGGATGCACCCGCGCCGCCGCCCAGGTGGCCAGCACGACACACACCAGGTTCGGCAGATGCACCAGCGCCAGCGCTGCTCCGAACGAACCGACACCGTGCGGGCCGACCAGCGGGTCGTGGATCAGCGTCGTCTGGACGTACTCGGTGAGGACCAGCACGACGATGCCGACGGCCCAGCAGCGGACGAGAGTCATCAGTTGCCCCCGGTGATCTCGAAGAAGAGCAGGATCGCGAACCCGGCCGTGGCCATGCCGCAGCCGGCTGCCAGGGCCAGTGCCTGGAGCACCGGGGACCAGCAGCCCCGGCCCGCGACCGTCGCCGTGCCCGCGGGATCGCGGGGGTCGTAGGCGACGGTGACCGCGCTGCCCTCCGTCGTCGACCAGCCCGCCAGGTCCTCGAACTCGACCCGCACGCCGTCGGCCGTACGGAAGGCGAAGAAGTGCCGCCGGGCGTCGGATCGCTGGTACGGCTCCGTCTCCACCCGGACGCAACTGCCCTCGGCCCGGGCACCGCGCCGCAGCACCCGCGTCACCGTCACCAGCCGCCGCGCGTACCTCCACGCCAGTGCGCCGAACAACGCCACCAGCAGCGCGAGGACGACGTATCCGGCGCCCGGCACCTCCACGGCTAGTGCACCTCGACCGAGTCGATGATCCGGTCCAGGTCCCCGTCCGGCAGGGCACCCCGCTCAGCGTCGATGCGGATCGCGAAGGTGGCGTCGTTCGAGTCCAGGCCCGCCAGGATCACGCCCTCGACGGGGGTGCCCGCCGCCGGTCCGCCGTCCTCACCGGTCGCCTTGAAGGAGAAGTCGATGCGCCTGGCCTCGTCCGTGCCGGCCAGGTCCACGTCCTTCTGGCCCTTGACGTCGGCGCCCATCTGAATCCCCGCCTCGGCGGCGATCGCGGCCTGCTCGGCCGAGTTCGCCTCGGTGAAGCCGAGTTGCACGGTGACGACCGAGACCTTCTTCCCGCCCTCCGTGCGCACCGCGGCGGCCGCGTTGTGCTTGCCCCGCTCGGCGGCGCTCTGCTCCTCGTAACCCTTCGGGTACGACACGTCGACGCCCTCGGTCTTCAGCGTCCCCCAGCCCTCGGGCACCTCTCCCGCGCCGGAGCCGGAACTCCCGCAGCCGGTCAGGGCCACGGCGGTCGTCAGCAGGGCGGCGGTCAGGCAGGCACGGCGGGTCTTCATCGGCAGGGGCTCCCGTCTCGTCAGTTCGCACAGTAGCTGTAGGGAAGATAGGAGCGTCCGTCTCCGTGGGGCGCGCCCAGGAACTGGGCATCGGTCAGGGTCTCCGCCTTCTTCTCCGTGCTGATCGTCATGCCCAGACTGAGCCCCAGATTCAACTCGAAGCCGTACTCGGCCGCGTTCACATCGCCCGTGTACGTCATCCGGCTCGACTTGCCCTGGTCGAACACCAGTTGTCCGAAGGGGTCGTCGGCGCCCGGCCGGGACGTCGGCGCGTGGTCGCCGAACATGTACTGGAAGGGCGTCGCGACCTGCTCGTTGTTGCTGTCCAGCCAGCGCTCCGCGACCGCCCGGTCCCGGTCGCCCGCCGGGCCCGGATCGAAGGCGAGGGTGTGGGTGACGATCTCGATGCCGGTCTGCGAGTCGGTTCCCTTCACCCCGGCGCTGCCGCCCCGCTTGTCCCCGTCCTTCCTGCCGTTGTCCCCGCCCGCCTTGGCGCCGTCCTTCTGGCCGCCCTCCTCGACGGTGCGGGTCATGTCGACGCGGACGAGCTTGCCGGTCTTCTTGTCGTAGGTGACCGTGATGGTGCCGGTCTGCGTCGTGTTCGCCGTGTACTCGCCGCTGAGCGGGCCTGCCTCGTAGCCCACCTTGGAGCCGTACTCGATGGACGAGGAGTACGTGTACGACTTGGTGTTCTTGTAGGAGTTGTCCGTCCAGGTCACCTCGGGGGAGTACTTGAAGGAGCCGCCGAGCGCGGCGCTCAGCTTCTTCTCGTCGCCCGCCGAGATCTTCAGGCCCGCCGACGCCGAGGCCTCCACGCCGACCTTGCCGTAGGTGATCTTCCGGTTGTCGCCGAGGTTCTCCTTGATGCGGTTCTGAGTGTCCTCCTCGTCCTTCAGGGGACCCTTGCCGAAGAGGTAGGCGATGCTGTCGCCGATGCTCGCCTCCGCCCCGCCGGGCATGGTGCGCCGCATCTCGTACATCTGCAGCTTCTCCACGTCGTCCCGGAACCGCTGGGCCTCGTCGGGGCTCTGGAACACCCAGGTGTCGCCATTGGTGACCTTGATGCCGAGCCCCAGCTCCACCTTGTCCGCGCCGAACCGGCCCACCTTCATCCCCGGCTTGAAGTCCTTCTTCGCCGCGACCGACGCGGCGTCCGTGAAGGTCAGATAGACCAGTTGATCGCGGTCGTCGACCGTGCCGTCGCCGTTGACGTCCGTCTTCGCCTTCAGGTGCTGCTCCTGGAAGCCGTACTCCTTGCCGATCTCCCAGAAGAGGATCTTCGCCTTCGAGCCCGCCTTGTCGGTGACCGAGGAGACCTGGCACAGCGCCGGTTCGAAGTCCGCGTCGGTGAGCGGCTTGTCCGGCCCCGGCCCGCCCGTCCCGCAGTCGCCGCCGCCGGCGACCCGGCACACCTGCACGGCGAGCTTGTCGTAGATCAACTGGCCGACACCGGTGACCGAGACGGCCAGGACGATGGCCGCGCTGACGACGACCATCCCGAGGTACTCGGTGCCGGTCGCCCCCCGGTCGTCGAAGACCGGTCCGCGCCCGTACGTCCGTATGCCGCCCCCGTCCGCCACACGGCACCCCTCCTCGCCCGACCCGCGTGTCTTTTCGGACGGCGAGCGTAGGTACACGACGCTGCGTCAGGCGTGGGCCTCAGGACCCAAACGAAGGCCCATCGTCACCACTGGGCCCGCTGGGCTCACCGCCCGGAACCGCCCCGGGCTCGCCGGGACGACCGGCAAGATGCTCAACCTGCCCCGTTTTGACGCCTCTTGTGCCACGACAGTTGCTCTCCAGCTACACAAACGCTGTTCTCCGGTCACAGAGGCGTGGATACAGTGCTGGAGTAGTCACGCAGTGAAGTCGACGCGGTGCGCCGGAGTGACACCCGGCGTTCCGACCGGCATGGGGAAACGGGGAGCTGCGCGTGCCAACTGCCATTGCCGTGACCGGCGCCGACATGGCGCTGCCGCCACAGGACGAACGCACCCTGCCCGCCGTCGTGCTGCGGGAGATCGACCGACGCCCCCTGGAGCAGGCGCTGGCCGAGATGCAGGCCCTGGTCGAACACCACGGGCATGTGATCGTCGTCTGCTCACAGGCCGCGCCCACCGCGGTGCAGCGACGGCTGCACACCCTGCGCTCCCTCATGGAGAGCGACCGCATCGCCCTGTTCCGGCCGGACCTGCCACCCCTCGGACTGGCGGTCCTGGCCCGCCAGTTACGCCAGCTCGCCTCCTGCGACATCAGCCCCGGCGTGCTCGCCTCGGCCGGCCGGCTGCTCGTCCACTACATCCACGCCGGCGCGCTGCTGAACTCCGTCGCCCGCCTCGACCGCGTCCCCGTCGGCCTGAAGTCGCACGCCAAGTCCTGGGTGCCCGGCAGCCAGTTCGGCGTCCTCGCCCACCCCGAGCCGCACCTCGTGAGGATCACCCCCGAGGCCCGGCTCCCCGGCCCCGAGTTCGGCACCTGGATGCTGCTCGCCAAGGGCCAGCTCCAGTCCGACTGGGTCAGCGGCACCCTCGCCCCCTCCTGGCAGGTGCAGGGACTGCGCGAGACCCCCCTCCCGGCCGAATCACCCGGCTGGTGGGGTACCGGCAAGCTCATCGAGTTCTGCAGCTACCTGCCCGACCTGTCCGTCCTCTACCAGCTGGTCACCTCCGTACGGCGCAGCCGGTGCCACTGGTGCGGCATCGACGTCATCGGGGACCGCTGCGTGTTCTGCTCGGCCACGCCACCCGTCCACGACAGCCCGCCCCACCAGCAGCTCGAGAGCCGAACGGCCGTCGGCTGAGGCCTGACACCGCTCGTCAGCACTGTTCCGATCCCGCTCGACCGATATCCCCAACGAGGTTGTACGGTTCATGAACTCCCGTCAGCGCCGCGGCGTGATTCTCCTGCTCCTGTCGGTCGTCTGCGCCCTCGGCGCCTTCGCCGGCGTGCTCTCCGTCATCAGCGACGTGGAGTCGAAGGTCGGCCCCGAGGTCACCGCCTACCGGCTCAAGTCCGAGGTGCCGCCCTACACCACCCTCAGCACGGGCCAGTTCGAGAAGATCAAGATGCCCGAACGGTGGCTGTCCGACAACGCGGTCACCGACCTGCGGGAGATACAGGGCAAGATCGCCGTCACCACGCTGCGCGCGGGCTCCCTGCTCCAGTCCGACATGATCGTCCGCCGGCCGGCCCTCCAGCCCGGCCAGCAGGAGGTCGCCATCATGATCGACGCGGCGACCGGCGTGGCCGGCAAGATCACACCCGGCGCCTCGGTCAACGTCTACGCCACCTTCGAGGGCGCCCGCGAGGGCGACCCCGACCAGTCGAAGATCATCGTCACCAACGCCAAGGTCCTCGACGTCGGCCAACTCACCGCACTCAAGCCCGACGAGAGCAACCGCACCCAGCAGCCCACCGACGCCGTCCCGATCACCTTCGCACTGTCCGCCCTCGACGCCCAGCGCATCACCTACGCCGAGTCGTTCGCCAAGCGCGTCCGCCTCGCCCTCGTCGCGCCCGGCAGCGACACCACCGTCCCCGAGAAGGACCGGACGTACGAACTCGCGAAGGACAAGTGAGAGGCTGCCATGCCCACGAGGATCCTCCCGGCGGTCGGTGACACGGACGCGGCCCGGTCCGTCACGACACTGCTCAGCCAGCTCCCGGACGCCGAGCCCGTCGCCCCCGTGGTCGACTCCACCCAGCTCATCGACACCCTGGCCCGGCTGGCCGCCGAGTCGGTCGACGAGCTGCCGGAGGTCGTGATCGTCCACGAGCGGATCGGCCCCGTTCCCGCGCTGGAACTGATCCGCGAAGTGGCCCTGCGCTTCCCGGCCGTCGGCGTCATCCTCGTCACCTCCGACGCGAGCCCCGGCCTCTTCCAGGCCGCCATGGACTACGGCGCCCGCGGCCTGGTCGCCCTGCCGCTGAGCTACGAGGAACTCGCCAGCCGCGTCCAGGCCGTCGCCCAGTGGTCCGTCGGCGTACGACGCCACCTCGGCGCCGGCGGAGACGTCTTCACCGGCGTCGGCGGCACCGTCGTCACCGTCAGCGGCGCCAAGGGCGGCGCCGGAGCCACTCTCACCGCGATCCAGCTGGCCCTCGCCGCCCAGGCCTCCGGCCGCAGCACCGCCCTGGTCGACATGGACCTCCAGACCGGAGACATCGCCTCCTACCTGGACGTCCAGTTCCGCCGCTCCGTCGTCGACCTCGCCGCCATCACCGACATCTCCCCGCGCGTCCTCGCCGACGCCGTCTTCCGCCACGACACCGGCGTCGCCCTGCTGCTCGCCCCCGCCGAAGGGGAACGCGGCGAGGACGTCACCGACCGCGCCGCCCGGCAGATCGTCAGCGCCCTGCGCTCCCGCTACGAGGTCGTCGTCATCGACTGCGGCGCCCAGCTCGGCGGCGCCGGGGCGGCGGCCGTGGAGATGGCCGACCGGGCCCTGCTGATCACCACGCCGGACGTGGTCGCCGTACGGGGCGCGAAACGGGCCGTGCGGATGTGGGACCGGCTGCAGATCCGCAAGGCCGAGGAGACGACCGTCGTCGTCAACCGGCACTCGCGCGCCACGGAGATCCAGCCGCCCCTCATCCAGAAGATCACCGGCACGGCGGTCGCGGCCACCGTGGTCCCCGCCAACTTCAAGGAACTGCAGAGCGTCGTGGACGCGGGCCGCATCCACGAACTGGAGAACAAGAGCTCCGTGAAGCAGGCCCTGTGGGGTCTGGCGGGGGAGCTGGGACTGGTGAAGGCCCCGGACGGTGCGCAGAAGGGGGGCCGGGGGGCGGGGGGCTTCCGGCGGAGGAAGGAGGGGTGAGGGTGCTGAGGGTGCCTTCGAGGGAGCGGGACAAGGGGCAGGTGACGATCGAGTTCCTGGGGATGATGCCGACGATCATCGTGACGCTGATCGCCCTGTGGCAGGTCGTCCTCGTCGGCTACACCTACACGCTCGCGGGCAACGCCGCGGACGAGGCCGTACGGCAGGGGACGGCTGCGGAGCCGGGCGTGCGGCAGGCCGTGTGCGAGCAGGCGGGCAAGGACAAGCTGTCGGACGCGTGGCGTTCCGGGGCCGAGGTGACCTGCGGCGGCTCGGGCTATGTGACGGCCGACGTGGCCCTGAAGGTCCCGGTCCTCTTCCCCGGCGCGCTGTCCTTCGGGTTCACGGTCGAAGGCCACGCCGGGGCGGTCGAGGAGGCGAAACCCTGATGACCGGTATCCGCAAGGGCCGAGACCGCGGCCAGGTCGCCATCGAGTACATCGGGTTCCTGCCGATTCTGCTGATCGTCGCCCTGGGGGCCGTGCAGCTCGGCCTGATCGCCTACACGGCCCAACAGGCGGGCACGGCGGCCAGGACGGGGGCGCGCAGCGCGTCGCTGGACGGCCCGTCCGAGGCGGACTGCAGGGCAGCGGTCAGCAGCTGGCTGGCAGACGGGACGAGCTGCTCGGCGCCGACCGGCGGGGACGAGGTCACGGTCACGGCCACCGTGCAGATCCCGTCCCTCGTGCCCGGCTGGACGTTCGACCCGGCCGTCAAGACCGCGACGATGCCGCGCGACCACTGAGCAAGAGCTAGGAGCACCTGACTCATGAGCCTGCGAGCACGGATCAACACCCCCGAGGAGAAAGGCAACCGGGGCGAGGACGGTCACATGGTCGCCTCCTACCGGGCCAAGCTCCTGGAGGAGATCGACCTCGCGGAGATGAGTTCGCTGGCCGCCGCCGAGCGCAGGGCACGGCTGGAGCGGGTGCTCGGGCACATCATCAGCCGCGAGGGCCCGGTCCTGTCGACGGTGGAGCGGTCGCAGCTGATCCGCAGGGTCGTCGACGAGGCACTGGGCCTCGGCATCCTGGAACCGCTCCTGGAGGACGCGTCCATCACCGAGATCATGGTGAACGGACCGGACGCCATCTTCGTGGAGCGCGGCGGCCGGGTCGAGCAACTGCCCCTGCGCTTCGCCTCCAACGACCAGCTCATGCAGACCATCGAGCGCATCGTCTCGACGGTCAACCGGCGCGTGGACGAGTCGAACCCGATGGTCGACGCCCGCCTGCCCTCCGGCGAGCGCGTCAACGTCATCATCCCGCCCCTGTCCCTGACGGGCGCCACCCTCACCATCCGCCGCTTCCCGCGCTCCTTCACGCTCCAGGAGCTGATCGGCCTCGGCTCGCTCGACGAGCACATGCTGTACCTGCTGGCGGGGCTGGTGCAGGCGAAGTTCAACATCATCGTCTCGGGTGCGACGGGCACCGGAAAGACGACCTTGCTGAACGCCCTGTCGGGACTCATCCCGCAGGGCGAACGCATCATCACCATCGAGGACTCCGCCGAACTCCAGCTCCAGCAGCCGCACGTGATCCGCCTGGAGTCACGCCCACCCAACGTCGAGGGCAAGGGCCAGGTGACGATCCGCGACCTCGTCCGCAACTCCCTGCGCATGCGCCCCGACCGGATCGTCGTCGGTGAGGTCCGCGGCGGCGAGTCCCTCGACATGCTGCAGGCGATGTCGACGGGCCACGACGGCTCGCTGGCCACCGTCCACGCCAACAACGCCGAGGACGCGCTGATGCGACTGCAGACCCTGGCGTCCATGTCGGACGTGGAGATCCCCTTCGTGGCGCTGCACGACCAGATCAACAGCGCGGTCGACGTCATCGTGCAGCTGACCCGGTTCGCGGACGGCGCGCGCCGCATCACCGAGATCGCGATGATGGACAGCCACGGCAGCGACCCGTACCGCCTGGTCACGGTCGCCCGTTTCCACGCACAGCCCATGACCTCCGACGGCCGTATCCACGGGGCCTTCGAGTACTACCCCCTCCCGCGCCGCACCGCCGACCGCCTCTACATGGCGAGCCAGCCCCTCCCGCAGGCGTTCGGCATCGCTCAGTCGGCGGACCAGCTAGCCACCCGAGAAGCCAGGTAGGACCGACCGATGGAACTGCAATCGCTCATCACGCTCACCACCGGCGTCACTCTGCTGACCTGCGCCCTCGTGGTCGTGGGCCTGCACTCCTACGCCATGGGCAACGCACAACGGCAGGCCCTGGTCGACCGCCTGTCCGTCACGGGCCAGGTCCCGGCAGGCGGCCGGCGCCGCAACTTCCGCGGGATCGACCGCCGCCTGCGACGCACCAGGCTCGGCAAGAAACTGGAGCTCCGCCTCGCGGCGACCGGCCTGGACATCACCCCGGGCGAGTTCTTCGTCTACATGCTCGCCACGGTCGCGGGCCTGTGGCTGACCGGCCAGGCGGCCCTGGCACCGTTCTTCGGGCCGCTGGCGGGTCTGCTGGGCATCGGGGTCGCCGTCCAGTTCCTCAACTGGCAACGCCAGAAGCGCATCGAGAAGTTCATCAACCAGCTCCCCGAGATGGCCCGCATCCTCGCCAACGCCACCCAGGCGGGCCTCGCCCTGCGCACGGCCATCGGCATGGCGGCGGAGGAGATGGAAGCCCCGGCGGGGGAGGAGCTCGGCAAGGTGTCCAACCAGTTGGCGGTCGGCGCCTCGATGGACGACGCGCTGGGTGAACTGGCCGACCGCCTCCCCTCCCGCGAACTGGTCGTCCTCGTCACCACCCTGGTCCTGTCCAACCGGGCCGGTGGCCAGGTGGTCAGCGCGCTGCGCAACCTCACCGAGACGCTGGAGGAGCGCAAGGAGACCCGGCGCGAGGTCCGCACCCAGCTCTCCCAGGTCAACATGACGTCGTACGCCGTCCCGGTCCTGGGCGTCGGCTCCCTGTTCCTGATGAACGGGGTGAAGGACGGCGCCCTGGACCGCATGACCGGCTCAGCCTTCGGCCAGGCGGCGGTCATCATCGCCTTCTCGCTCTACGCCGTGGGCTTCGTCCTCATCCGCCGCCTGTCCCGCATCGACGTCTGAGAGCACGGAGGCAACCATGGGACTGCTGCTCGCACTGCTGATGGGCCTCGGTGTCTGGGGCGTCTTCGCCGGCCTGCGCATGTACCGGGCGGAGGCCAAACTGCCCGGCGACCTCGCCCTGGCCCTGGAGGTCGGCTCCACCCGCACCGGCGCGGTCGACTCGCTCATCGACCGCCTGGGCATGCG
This sequence comes from Streptomyces tibetensis, assembly GCF_040647715.1. Classification (GTDB taxonomy): domain Bacteria; phylum Actinomycetota; class Actinomycetes; order Streptomycetales; family Streptomycetaceae; genus Streptomyces; species Streptomyces tibetensis_A. Next base: position 646,627 of record NZ_JBEZCR010000002.1, read on the forward strand.
CTACGCACCCGCCGTCCTTCGCCTGATGGGCCCCAAGCAGGTGGCGAAGTACCGCCGCAAGATCGACCTCGCGGGCAACCCCGGCGGCCTGACGATCGACCGCTACGCGGCACGCCGCGCGGTCTACGGCTTCCTGGGGACCGTCGGCTTCCTGGTCTTCCTCCTGCGGGGCCAGCTGCTGGTCGCCCTGCTCCTGCTGGCGTTCGGCGCGTTCTGGACGGAGGTCGGCATCTGGTCGGCGATCCGCGTCCGCAAGGACGTCATCGAACGGACCCTGCCGGACTTCCTGGACGTCCTGGCGGTCGTGGTGAGCGCGGGCCTCGGCTTCCGCCAGGCGCTGGACCGGGTGGCCTCCCGCTACGAGGGCCCCTGGGCCGACGAACTGCGCATCACCCTGCGCCAGATGGACCTCGGCATGAGCCGCCGCCAGGCCTTCGCGGAACTGCGCCGCCGCAACGACTCCGAGCAGGTGGCGATGTTCGTGACGGCACTGCAGCAGGGCGAGGAACTGGGCGCACCGATCGTCGAGACGCTGGTGTCCCTCGCCAAGGACATGCGGCGTACGGATGCTCAGAACGCCCGCCGCAAGGCGGCCCGGGCCGTCCCCAAGGCCACGATGATGATCACGACCTTCATGGTCCCGGCCACCATGCTCCTGCTCGGCGCCGGCCTGATCCTCGGCTCGGGCACGGACTTCGGCTCGGTGACGGGGAAGTAGGGGAGGGCGACGGCATGTCGATGACAGGGGAGCGGACGGGGCTGCTGGGCCGTCGCCGCCGCCGGGCCGGTCAGACGCCGGAGATCACGACGCCCCCGGCGGGGACCGTGCTGCCGGCGCACGTCCGCACGGGTGCCCCGGACGTACCGGTGACATCGGTGACGCCCGCGCTGCCACCGGGGTGGGAGGCGGCGGTGGGCGGTGAGCCGACGCTGCGGATCAAGGGGGGCGGGCGGCGGAAGGCCGGGATACCGCGAGGGGTCGCGGCGGATGCCCCTGGGCCGGCTCCGATGCCGACGCCCGCGGGCGGCGCACCGGAGGGAAACGCGAACGGTGAGGCGGAACCCCCGGTGCCCGGCCGATCGGCCGCCGCGTTCCCGCAGGGAACATCCGCGCCCGGCGACGACGGCCGCCCGGCCGGTGCGGCCCGGCACCAGCTCCCGGCCGAAGGCCAGGACACCCCCCATCCCGCCGGTCCCGCCATCGACATCCAGGTCAACGCCCTGCAGGCCATGTGCCGCCAGGTCTTCGGCTTCCGCCTGGCCATGATCGCCCTGGCGACCCCCATGGCCCTCGTCAACGCCAACGACGGCCTGCCCACCCGCCTCGTCGGCGCGGCCGTGGTCGTCACCTTCATGACCTCCTACGTCCTCTTCCGGGACTGGGAACGCTTCGGCCCCCTCCTCCTGCGCCACCCCTCCCTCCTCGCCGTGGACACCCTCTTCGGCGCCCTGCTCCTCATCGCCGCCGGCCCCGACAGCACCCTTGCCTACGTCAGCGTCTGCACCCCGCTCCTGGCAGGCCTGGTCTACGGCTGGCGCGGTGCGGCGGCCTTCGCCTCCCTCCAGGCCCTCCTCCTGCTCCTCATCCACGCGGCACAGGAGGACCCGGCCCCCGGCATCGCCGAGTCAGCCCTCCTGCCCGGCCTCTGTGTCATCGCCGGCGCCGTCGGCTCCAGCCTCCGCAACCTCATGCTCCGCTTCGGCGCCGCCACCCAGGCCCTCACCACCGTCCAGGCCCGCCTCGCCGTAACGGAAGCGGTCAGTGCCGAACGAGCCCGCCTGGCCCGCGAGATGCACGACTCGGTCGCGAAGACCCTGCACGGCGTGGCCCTGGCCGCCGACGGCCTGACCACCTCGGCGAACGCCGACCGCATGGACCCGGCCCTGGTGAGACAGCAGGCAGCACTGGTCGCCCGTTCCGCCCGCCGGGCCGCCGCGGAGTCCCGTGAACTCCTGGCCGATCTGCGCCGCGAATCGGACCCGTCCCAGGCCACGGACGTCCTGGTCGAACTCGCCGCCCGCACACGCGACTTCAGCACCCGCTCCGGCCTTCCGGCGGCCTACCGCCCCACCGGCGCCCACGCCGTACCCCCCGTCCCCCCGGCCGTGGCCCGCCAGCTCCTCACCATCGCCTCGGAAGCCATGGAGAACGCCCACCGCCACGCCCGCCCCACCCGCGTCGACGTCAGCGCGGGCGTCCACGGCGACCTGCTCCGCATCAGCGTCTACGACGACGGCCGCGGCCTGCCGCCGGGCACCACCCTTGAACAACTCCGCCGAGCAGGCCACTTCGGCCTGGTCGGCATGGTCGAACGCGCCGCCTCGGTCGGCGCCCGCATCCGCATAGGCCGCGGCGGCCACGCCCAGGGCACGGAGGTCCGCCTGGAACTCCCCCTGGCCGCCCTGACCACCCCGACCGCATGACCCCACGACCCGAGAGGAGGCCCCTGATGCCGGACCAGACGCCTCACCCGACCGGCGCCCCGCAGCCGCCACACCCCCCGTTCGCCGACCTCCCGCTCCCACCCCAGGCCCAGCCGGCCCGCCGCCTGCGGGTCGTCGTGGCGGACGACAACCCGGTCGTCCGGGCCGGCCTCACCGCCCTGCTCTCCGGCCGCGCGGACATCGAGGTCGTGGCGGAGGCCGCCGACGGCCGCCAGGCCTACGAGGCCGCCCACCACCACTGCCCGGACGTCGTCCTCCTCGACGTCCGCATGCCCGGCGTGGACGGCCTCTCGGCCCTCCCCTACCTGGTACAGATCGCTCCGGTGGTGATGCTGACCTACAGCAGGGAGTCGGAGATCGTCCAGGAGGCGCTGCGCCGGGGAGCGGGCGGCTACCTGGTTCACGGCGAGTTCACGGCCGACCAGCTGGTCGATGCCGTGCGGGACATCAAGGAGGGCCGGGCCCACTTCACCCCCACGGCGGCGGGCGCACTGCTGGCCCAACTCCGCCGGGACCAGGCCCCGGCTCCACCTCTCCCGGAAGGCCTGGGCCGGTCATCGAGTGCGACTGCATACGGAATTTCCACTTCCGCAAAATCGTATAGTCAACCTCAGGACCCTGGCCTACCAGCGAATACACCACTTCACTCCGCCTCAATCCCTCCCACTTCCTCAGAAGTGCTTTCGCAAATGCAACCGCATGTGGGACAGTCTTCGTCTGAGTGGACGAGTGGCCGTCCGGCCGCTCCCGACAGGTCGCGGTTCCAACTGAGCACGAGGGAGGCGGAGATCATGGACCTCATCGCGTCCGGCATGAACAACCAGCAGATCGCCGCCACGTGCTTCATCAGCGAAAAGACCGTCAAGAACCACATCAACCGCATCTTCGCCAAGCTGCACAGCGTCAGCCGTAGCGAGGCCGTGGCCAAGTGGCTCGGTACGGTGCCCGCTTCGGGGACTGGGAGGGAGGTTGCCGGGCGTGGCTGAACGGGGAAGCAAGGGACTGAGCTCATGGGCCCAGGGCGTCGGGGGCAGGTCCCAGAACCTGCTTTGGGCCCGGGATTGGGCCCTGGGGCCCTCTGGCCGGATCGGGGGTGCGGCGTACGTTTCTGGCGTCGAAAGCGGAACCGGCACGGAAAGAGTCGGTACCGCTATCAGCGCCGAAGAGGCTTGCGCGTCGGTCGGCAGGCGGCCGGCCGGTACCGGAGGGGAACACCACCATGAGCAACTGGATCAACACCACCGTCTCGTACCTGCACGCCCGCGCCGCCCGCAACGACAAGGGGCAGACCGCAGTCGAGTACCTGGGGATCATCGCGGTGGTTGTGGCGATCGTGCTGGCGATCACGGGGACGGACATCGGTCAGTCCATCTTCGAGGCAATCACCGACAAGATCACCGAGGTTACCGGCGGCTGATAACCCGTAAGTACGGCGACGCAGGGCAGGCCTTCCCCATCTACATCACGGTGGTGGCGGGCCTGCTCTTTCTCGCGTTCGCGTACCTTGCGGTCGGCCAGGCCGCGGCTACACGGAACGGCGCGCAGACGGCGGCGGACGCCGCCGCTCTCGCGGCCGCGCAGGACCGACGGGACCAGCTCGCGGGCAAATGGCTGGAGAACGTGCTCAAGCCGGGCCTCTGGAAGGACATCTTCCGCGGAGAAGTGGAGGGGCTCGATCCCTCGTGCTGGCGCGCACAGCAACTCGCCAACGACAACGACGCGCACGTCGTGGGTGACTGCATTCCCCACTGGTATCCGGAACTCGGCTACACGGTAGAGGTGGAGACCAACGACCCCGTCGGCGACAGCATCGTGCCCGGTACGGAGGCGACGTACGCGAAGGCCACGGCAAAGGCCGTGATCAAGCCACGCTGCACGTTCCAGCTCCCGGACGAGGACAACGGGGACAACGCCGACCTGCCGCAGCTCAACTGCAGGGACAACAAGAACTGGGACCTTGACCCGGAGCACCTCTCGGATCTCCCCGGCGCCGAGGATCTCTTCGACGTCCATCTGGCCGACACCGACTGACGCGGTACGACGAACAAAGGAAGCGGAACTCATGAGCATTCGGTTCACTACGACGGCCCGCAGGGGGATGGTCGCAGCGGCAGTTGCGGTCAGCCTGGCCCTCGGTGTGGCCGGCTGCAGCAGCGGCGACGACAAGGGCGGTGACACGTCGGCGTCCGCCTCCAAGGACAGCGGATCGAAGCCGAGTGCTCAAGAGGGCCAGTCGGAGGAGCCGCTGGCCGAACTGAAGGGGCCGGACGGCCTGCTTCTGCGTCTTACCTCGGCCGAGCGGGACTCCGGCGGATTCCTCACGCTCGGGGGTGACTTGAAGAACGACGGCAGTCGCACGGTCAACGTGCCGCCGCAACTCAGCGGAAACGAGACCGAGATCATCAGAAACGGCAGGTCCTTGGGCGGCGCTACCTTGGTGGACTCAAAGGGGAAAAAGCGGTACTACGTGCTGCGCGACACGGACGGCCGCCCGCTCACCACGACCAACTTCCCGTCCATGAAGGCCGGCGAGACCATCCCTGTCTTCATGCAGTTCCCGACGCCGCCCGAGAGTACGACCGAGGTGACGTTCCAGTTGCCGCAGTTCGCCGCAGCCACCATCAAGATTTCCGGGTGAGGCGGACCACCATGAAAGACACCCGAACAAAGACACCACACCTGGCGGTCGTCCTCGCCGCAGCCTCCCTCATGGTGGCCACCAGCGTCTTCGCCGCCGCATCCGCCCACGCAGCCGATGGCCCAAGTTACCCGCCAGGCACCCAGCCCAATGCCGCCGCACCGGTCAAAGTCGACGCGAACGACCCCGACCTGAAGCTGGTCGAGGGTGCGACCCTCGCCGCTGCCAAGGTCCTCGACATCAAGACGGTCGTCGAGGACGAGAGCGGCGACGAACGCCGCGAAGACACGAACTCGGACGTGAAGTTCGCACTGCAGGCCGAGGTGCTGTTCGGCAAGGACAGTGCGAAACTCGGCGCTCAGGCGAAGGCGCGCATCGCGGACATCGCCGAGGAGATCAAGGCGCAGAACGCGAAGAAGATCCGTGTCTTCGGCTTCACGGACAACCTGGGCTCGTCGGCCCACGGCGATGCCCTGTCCCGCCGACGTGCGTCAGCCGTACAGGGGGTCCTGGAGGGTGAACTCGCGGACTCGGGCATCACCTACGAAACGCGCGGCTACGGCGAGCAGTACCCGATCGCGGACAACTCCACCGAGGCGGGCCGCAAGAAGAACCGCCGTGTCGAGGTTTCCTTCCCGCGCACGGAGAGCTGAGCCACCACAAATGACCCACCCGGGGCCCATCCTCGCCACCACGGGCGAGGACGGGCCCCCACTCGTTCCCGCGACAGCACTCCGCTGCGGTGCGAATGGGCCCGGAGTTGGGGCCAGGGGCCTATGTGTGAGTGATCGATGTTCCTTAGCCTCGCCCAGGTGTTCGTCCTGAATCGCCGCTGAACGAGCTGAGGTCACTCATGTCCGGTGCCGGTAACTCCATACCGCCGAGCGGGACGTGGGGTGCGCAGAACATCCCGTCCTGGGGCCGGCGTTCGCCGTTGCCCAAGGAACTGGGCTGGGCGCAGGTACTGCTGTGGGTGCAGTTCGCGCTGACGGCGGTCTACGTGGTCACCGTGCTGTCGGTGGTGACGTACTACTCCGGGGAGATCTTCGGGATCCTGGTGTACGACTCGCTGCCCAGCGTGGCCGGGGTCTACCTGGCCCGGCGCCTGTGGCGGGGCGGGGTATGGACGAGCCGCGCACTGATCGCCGTACAGGCGTGGATCGTGTGGCTGTCGTTCGGCACCCTGATGCACGGCGATCTGCGGGGCATCACGCAGGCGGCGTTGCCGGTGGCGGTCGTCGTGCTGTTGCGCCGTGCCCGGTCGCGTGAGTGGTTCGAGAGCGCTCCCGAGGACAGGGAGGAGCGGCGGCCGTTCAGCCTGGAACGAATGATCCGCTGGCGCCGGGACGAGGGCCAGACCGCGGTGGAGTACGCGGGGCTCATCGCGGTGGTCGCGGCGATCATCGTCGCGCTGTCGGTGGGCGGCCTCGGCGGGCGCATCGCCGACGGCGTCCAGTCGGCCGTCTGCTCGGTGACGGGCACGGCTTGCCCCGCTCCGCAGGGTGACGGCACGGAGACGGGCGCGGCCGGGGACGACGACGCCGCCCACCAGGGCGATGCGGACGCTGGCGCCGACGGCGGCAACGGCGCGGACCCGGACGGCGGCGCTCACGCGGACGGTGGTGCGGGCGCAGACGGCGGCACGGGCACGAACGGCGACGTGGGCACGAACGGCGGCACGGGCAGGAACGGCGACGCGGGCACCCAAGGCGACTCGGAAACCCAGGGCGACGCGGGCGGCCAGGAAGGCACGGATGCCGACGGCGGAACCGAAGCCAGTGGTGGCACGGAATCCGGTGGCACGAACGCAGCCACGGGCGTCGGTGACACGGGCGGCAGCGGCATCCCCGCGTCGGCCCAGATCATCACTTACGAGGGCGCGGGCCCGAACGACACGATCCCGCTCGCTCCGGGCCCGTTCGAGGACAAGTCCCTCTGGGACGACGTACATGACCAGGAACGCCACGACAGGACGTTCATGGACCATGTCCGGGGCTTCTTCGTGGCGCCGACCAAGAGTTTCTTGGCCAGCACGATGGACTTCGTCAGCGACCCGGTCGGCTCGGTCAAGGACACCTGGAACGGCCTGAAGGGCTACACCACGAACTGGTGGGGCGACAAGTCCGACGAGCTGGGCGAGAAGTGGGACAAGGGGGAGTACCTCTCCTCCGTATGGGGCTGGGTCAATTCGCCCGAGGACTTCGTGTCCGACCTGGCGATCGACACGTTCGTCGACAAGGAGAACTGGGAGAAGGGCAACTACGGCGCCTCCATCGGCAACACCGTCGTCAACGTCGTCGGCATCTTCAGCCCGAAGACCATCACGAAGTTCACCAAGTTCAAGAAACTGGCCGAGGTCGGGGAAGCCCTCGACAAGGCGGCGGACGCGGCGGAGAAGGCACGCAAGGCAGCCAGGGCGGGTGACTTCGACGGAGCGAAGAAGGCCGCGGACGAGGCCCAGAAGCACGCCGACGAGGCCAAGAAGAAGGCCGAGAAGAACGGCAGCTGCACGATCGCGATCGGGCGCGTCCCGTACGGCGGTGGCGCGCGTGTCGGCGGCGTCGCGGGCACCGGCACGGGCGTCCTGGCAGCCCCGCAGGCCGGCCGGATCGTCGTCGCCGAAGGAGGCGGCAAGGAATGCACGGGCGACGACGCGGACGACGCACGGAAGGCCCAGCAGGAGGCCCTGGACGCACGGGCCGAGCTGCTGCGGGAGGTCATGAAGGACGCCAAGCGGAACGAGCGGGTGAACCTCCAGGAGGGCATGCTGGACAACCTGCTCAAGAGAGCTAAGGACCACGTCGACCCGGACGCGAAGGACATCAGCAAGAAGCAGGCGGCGGACGCGATCGACGACCTCACCGACCTGCTGCGGCAGAAGAACATCGACCCGATGAGCCGGCAGAAGCTCGCGTCCAAGGCACTGAACTCGGCCAACAAGGATCAACTCGCCGAGAATCTCGCCGAGGCGAACATCACCAAGCGCGTGGCCAAGGACGAGGCGGCGGACGGCACCACTGTGTACTCGGACATCGGTGACAGTCCTGAGCGGGCGAGAAAGGGGGAGTCGCCGGTTCGCGACGACGGCCAGGGCGGCGAGATCGACGTCTCAGGCATCCCGGACGCCGATGTGGCGTACCGGGGCAAGGACGGCAAGGTCCATGTTGTGGAGGTCAAGAACCGGGCGAACGCCACCACGCAGGCGTCCCTGCCCGGCCAGGTCGAACGGTTGGGGGACTGGCAGAAGGCGGCGCCGGGCCGCGTGGCCCGGTACGAGATCGCCACCACCCAGGACTGGCAGAAGATCTTCGACAAGTTCCAGTACAAGAAGCAGACCAAGGCGCAGAAGGCGGCAGGCGAGCCGAAGGTACGTCCGAGCAGCACGCCCGCTTTGACGATGGCCGAGCACGGTGTGGGAGCGCGCATCGCGGGACAGGACGTCTCCCCGGGGCAGCTCCGGAAAATGAATGACGCCTGGAACGCCAAGAGCGACACCGAGAAGTACGAGGCCATCCGATCCGGCAAGATGGCGGACCCGACGACCGCGATGGCCTACCTGGGGGTCGCATGACGCACAACAAGAACGCGACCGCGATCCTCGACGATCTCGCGGCGACGATCGCGGCCGCCCCGCCCACCACGCACGGCTGGACGGAGGACGAGTACGAGCTCTACGAGCGGTTCGAGAAGGAACGCGACCTGCCGCTCACCGACGGACAGCGCCGGCGCTTCGAGTCCGCGCGCGCCCGCGAACGGGCGGTCCACCGGATCGAAGGCCTGCTGCGCTCCGTGCGGGAGGCTGTCCGACGGGGAGAGGCCCCGCCTGCCGCCGCGGTCGCGGCGGCGGCCGAGTCGTGCGTGCGCGCCGGTCTGGCCGCGCTGCCGGCGATCGACCTGCTCAAGGATCTCGGCACGCCCCACGGCGAGCAGGCACTGGCTCGTGTGGTGGTCGACGAGTCGGTGGGCGAGTACGACCGGTGCTGGGCCCGCACGTATCTCATCACGCTGCGGACGCAGGTGTACGAGGAGATGGCGGCACGCTCGGTCGAGGGCGAGAAACCACTGTTTCCCCAGGTCGTACGCGACTTCCCGTACGGCAGGCACGGCGGTGTCGCCACTCCCGACGATCCGGAGGCGACGGAGGAACTCACCGCCCGTGCTCGGGCCGTTCTCGAGGCGCTGCTGCCTGACCGCCCGCTGGAGTGGCCGGAGCCGCCGTCCGAACCGGAAGGCCGCTGGTGGGAGCGTGAGGAAGCGCGGCCCGGGTGGGAGGAAGTACGCATCGTGCTCGCCGCCTTGATGCCGGACGCACGAAGTGTCACCCGGGAGCGTATGACCGAGGGCTGGCACGAGTGCGTACGGCTCGGCATCGACCTGCGGGACTCCGGCCCCGAGGACTTCACCGACCGATGGGTGACCCGGATCGGCGCCTGGATCGTGGAGTGGACCTTCTCCTGGCTCGCATTGCACCTGTGGAGGGCGGGCCATTTTCCGGCTTGGTCGACGGAACTGGCAACTCTCCATGCACAGCGCGGTGTCGCCGTCGAACAGGCATCAGTCCTCCTCTCCGAGGCGGCGGACGCCCACACCTGAAGCCGTGGCAGCAGCATGCGACAGGCAACAGATCTGCGTCTCTGCGAGGACTGCGGAGACGAGGAGCCCCTTATCCGTCCTCCGCTGGTACCAGAAGCTCCCCCCGCGCCCCCGTCCGCATCCCCCACCCGGCCATCGTCCCGGACATCGCCTCCACCACGTGTCGTGACCTGAGGCGCGGCATCCCCAGTCGCTCCGGGCCCGTTCGAGGACAAGTCCCTCTGGGACGACGTACACGACCAGGAACGCCACGACAGGACGTTCATGGACCATGTCCGGGGCTTCTTCGTGGCGCCGACCAAGAGTTTCTTGGCCAGCACGATGGACTTCGTCAGCGACCCGGTCGGCTCGGTCAATGACACCTGGAACGGCCTGAAGGGCTACACCACGAACTGGTGGGGCGACAAGTCCGACGAGCTGGGCGAGAAGTGGGACAAGGGGGAGTACCTCTCCTCCGTATGGGGCTGGGTCAATTCGCCCGAGGACTTCGTGTCCGACCTGGCGATCGACACGTTCGTCGACAAGGAGAACTGGGAGAAGGGCAACTACGGCGCCTCCATCGGCAACACCGTGGTGGGCGTCATCGGAATCTTCAGTCCGAAGACCATCACGAAGTTCACCAAGTTCAAGAAGCTGGCCGAGGTCGGTGAATCCCTCGACAAGGCGGCGGACGCGGCGGAGAAGGCCCGCAAGGCGGCCGAGGCGGGCGATGCCGAGGGCGCGCGGAAGGCGGCGAAGGAGGCCGACGAGGCGGCGGACGCGGCCGAGAAGCGGGCCCGCGAGTCGGGCTGCACCATCGCGGCGCCGGCCCGCCGGATTCCGTACGGCGGCACCCCCCGTGGGATCACCCCTGGCCTCCTCACGGGCTCCTCCGGCACAGGCACCACGGTCCTCGCCGCCGGCCCGTCCGGCTCCCCGTACGTCGTCCTCGCTCAGGACGGCTGTGACGAGGAGGCCAAGGAGGGGGCCCAGGATGCCCGCAAGCAGGCCGACGAGGCGGACAGGGCCGCAGACGGGGCCGAGCTGGCGGATCGTCATGAGGCTGCCAGGAAGGCACTCGAGGACGCGGGCATCCCACACGCACCGAGGAAGATCGACGAGTTCGTTCAGCGGGCGAAGGACAACCCGGACCCGGACAAGAAGGAGATCGGCAAGGAGGATGCTGCCCGGGCGTTGGACGAGATCTCCCACCTGGCCGGGACGAAGAACATCTCCAAGGAGGCCCGCTCGTCGCTGACCAGCAAGGTCACGAACGCCAAGAACACCGACGAACTCAGCCAGGCACGTGCTGAACTGAATGCTGTGCAGCGAGCCGCCGACGGCGAGGCGGCACCCGGCACGATCGTGCACACCGCTGTCGGCAAGGACTTCGGCAAGGAAAACGTCGATCTCGGCAACGGCGAAACGGTGAACGTCTCCGAGATCAACGACGCCGACGTGCTCTATCGAGGCAAGGACGGCAAGGTCCACGCCGTGGAGGTCAAGAACACGGGCAATGCCACCATCAAGGCCGACTTCGAAAGGCAGGTCGAAGATCTGGCCACATGGGAGGGGAAAGGCAGCCCAGGAAGGGCGACACGCGTCGAGATCGAGACCACTGACAAATGGACCAATATCTTCAGCGGCTACAAGAGCGGAAAGCGGGACGGCGTCAAGTACAAGCCTGAAGGAACACCGGCCGGCACCATGGCGAAGAACCGGGTGCCCGTACGGATCGCCGGCACGGACATCTCCCCGAGTCAGCTCAGGCGGATGGAGGCGGAGATCCAGGCCCGGAAGCAGGCCGGGACGATGGACTGGTCCAGGATGAGGGATCCGAAGGAAGCGATGGATTACCTGGGCGTCTCATGACGCCAGGGTCTCGGGACCGCCGGGGCACGGACGGAGAGCGAATTGTGGACACCTACCTGCTGCCCGATGCCATGCGCGAGCTGCCACCGCCCTGGCGCGATCTGACATACCGCAGGTCTCAAGCTCTGGAGGCGCTTGCCCCCACGGAGGAGAGACGTGAGCAGGCTCGGCACGTGCTGCGCGCGTGCCTGCCCGACCGACGGCAGGATGTGCACGACTGGGACGAGGACCTACGCGACTTCTACGACGACCGTGACGACCACACCCTGGACGAGGCAGACGCCTGGTTGACCCGCATCATGCCGACCACGTCCGAGGTCACCCGGGAGCGGGTGGTTCAAGTGGTCGGCATCTGGGCTGACATGGGGATCCCCACGGTGCCTGAGCCACCGACTCCGCAGTGGGTCGACAAGGTGGCGGCGGAGTGGGCCGCCTCGGTGCGGCAGGCCCTGGCGTACGACGCGTTCGCTTTCATCGAGCGGGCAACCGCCGCCGGGATGCTGAACGATGAGGAGGCTGAAGACGTCGTGCCGCTTGCCGCCGCGTTCGTGCGGGCCGGCGTGGCGGTCGAGGCGGCGGTGCGCTTGCTCGTCTCGCTGGGGCGTCCGCGCGGCGAACAGACCCTGATGGGCCTCGTGAACGACGACGAGGTCCGGGACTTCCGCCAATATGTGCGTTCCCGGCTTCTCGGGTTGCGCCGTTCGGTGTACGACGCCCGTGCCCGGGAAGCCACCCGCGACGAGGAGCCGCTGCTGCCCGAAGGGCTGCAGAGCCTTCCGTATTCCTGGCAGAACGACTTCGGCTGGGGCGCGACCGCGCTGGATTCCCAGAGCCTCGCCCAGGCCCGTTCCGCCCTGGAGGCGTGTCTGGCTGTCGGGCGGGTGCGGGATGACGCGCAGTTGCGCATGGACGCTCCGGCGGACTGCAGTGCCATTGCCGAGGTGGTGCGGGCCCTGATGCCGTACCCGAGGCTGGTCACTCGCGAGCGAATGAACGAGGCGTGGCGCGAGTGCAGGTCGTTGGGGTTCGACTTTCCAGGCATGGACGCCGAGGCCTTCGCCAGGTTCTGGTGTACGAAGATCGCTGACCGGGTCACCGCAGCCGTTTTCCGCTGGCTCGCCGACCTCCCGCAAGGCGGAGGAGCGGCGGGCGACGATGAACCGGCTGTTCCGTCGGCAACGGCCCGCTGGGCCGCGGAACTCGCCGAGCGGAGCGCCCGGTGCGGCAGCGCGGTCCAGGAGGCCATCTGGTTCCTCCACCGCACGGAGGACGTCCCGGGCAGCCGGGAAGCCCTGGCGCGACTGGCCTCCGACCCCAGCCTGCCGGCCACGACGAGGAATGCCGCGCAGGAGTGGACCCCATGAGGCCTCTGCACCCGTTGCCGACCGCAGAAGACGATCGAGGCCACTCACCTCACTCGACCCGTACGACGACCTCCAGCCGGGCTCCCTCTCGCACTCCCCACCCGCCCATCGTCCCGGCCGCGGCCTCCACCACATGCCGGGCCCGCAACCGCGGCATCCCCAGCAGTCCCGGCCGCATGGTCCGTACGGCTATGACGCGAAGACGCCGATCGAGATAGGCGACGTCGATGGCCATGCGCATACGAAAGGTGTGCACGCTGTTGGCGGGGGACAACAGCATCGCCCCCTCGAGGAACTCGCGCCCCAACAGTCCTTTCGTACGGGCTCGATAGGAGCCGGCGATCTCCAGTGGCACCCTGACGGGCGGCTCCCCGTCCTCTCCGTGCACGACCAGCTCCCCACGCCCGTCCTGCCAACGCCGCCCCACCAGGTCCCCCTCCGACCGTGCCACCTGCCGGCAGCTCTTCACCCCGAACGTATCCGGGTCGGGCCGCCCTCACATGGGCCCACGGACCCGTGCCCTTTGCTGATTCATAACTGAAACGCCCAACGCCGCAACGCTGTTGGCCCGTTCAGGGGCGCGTTATCCAACCGTTACGGCGCAAAGGTGACGACGAAACGCCGATTCCTCCCCATACACCCCGCCAGTTGACAACCTTCACCCTGGTGCGGCCGCACCCCGCTGTATAGCTTTGGTTCGCTCAAGAGAAGCCCTCGCCACCTCCCGGGAGCCGACCGTGACCCGCCGCCCCACCCTCCTCGCAGCGCTCACGCTGACCGCCGCAGCGGCCCTGACGCTGTCCGCGTGCGGAAGCGATGACAGCTCCAAGGACAAGCACAACGACAAGATCGCGGGAGCAGACACGGGGGACAAGCCGTCGCCCTCGGCCAGTCCGAGCGAATCGGCCGCGAGCGGACGGCCGAAGATCGAACTCCCTGCGGACGTAACCTACGAGTTCGAATGGAAGAAGACCGGCGACGCTCAAAAGGACGCCGTCCTCAACGATGCCGAGCAGCGCATCAGGGCCGTAGACATGGCAATCGCCAAGCAGGCTCCGCTCGACAAGGCGTACCGCTTCTACTCGGAAGGCGCGGCCGCGGCCGAAAGCCAGAAGTACATCCAGGAGTACGTCGACCACAAGGCACGCACGACTGGCCTGACCCGCTACTACAACGAGAGCCTGACCATCAAGGACGGCGGCACGGCCGCACTCGTGTACTGCGAGGACCAGAGCAAAGCGTTCAACAAGTTCCTGAAGACCGGGAAGACCGATGTCACGCCGGTGACCAAGAACAGCTACGTCGTCTACGCAGGCACTCTGCGTAAGAACGACAACGGCGTATGGGTCACCGAGCGACTGATCTCGCAGCGGGGGAGCGCGAAGTGCCAGCCTTGATCCGTACCAGACGCCTGCTGTTCACCTCCGGAGTCACAGCCTTCGTCCTGGTCATTGCCGCCCCCGCCTATGCGGACAAGGGATTCGGCGGCACGGACGGTAAAACACAGGAGGCCAACGCAGGCAAAGACGGCACCGTCTCCGTCACCGTGGGCGGGGTCGTCTTCGACCGCTCGAAGAACGGCGGCGGAAAATCGGCCGGCGCGCTCACGTCCTCCACGTCCTGGACTCCGCCGCCCTGTTGGTACGCCCCGAAGTACACGCCGGAACAGCTCCAGAAGACCATGGAGCCGGTGTGGGAAGCGGGCTCGACCGGCTACGAATGGGACGCCAAGCAGCGCGATCGGTACGTCAACGGGCACCCGTACAAGGACTTCAACAAGGACAAGGCCGGCAAGGGTTACTTCTGGGACTCGTTCGTCGACGAGGACTTCCCCCCGGGCTGGGACGCCTGCACGGAGGAGCCCTTCTGGGTGGACCAGGGCGACCCTCCCCCCGCGAACATCAAGAACGCCGTCACGCCCGAGATCCTCGCCGAACTCGCCTACGCCGAGATCCGGGTCCCCAGCACCAAGGTGACCCTGGCCCCCGCCGCACAGACCAAGGTCAACCTCCCGACCTGGGCCTGGCTGGACGCCGCCGACTTCAAGCCGGTCTCCGTCACCGCGTCCGTACCGGTGATCGGCATCACGGCGACGGCGACGGCGAGACCGACGTCGCTCAGAATCGAACCGGGCACCAAGGACGCCGAGACCTACCCGGCCTCCGGTGTCTGCCAGATCAACAAGGGCCGCATCGGTGAGCCCTACGCGAAGGGCAAGGCGGACCAGACGCCACCCTGCGGAGTGAAGTACCTGCGCTCCTCGGGCAGCGGCACGTACCCGCTCCAGGCCACGGTCACCTGGGAGATCGACTGGACCGGCAGCGGCGGTGCGGGCGGCGACCTCCCTGACGGCACGTTCGGCGCCACCCAGGACGTCGTCGTACAGGAGATCCAGTCCGTCAACCGCTGAGCGGATGCACAGCTCCGACCGCGGGGCGGCCACCCGTGTGGGTGGCCGCCCCGTCCACGCGTAAGCGGAACGACTAGAGTCACTTACTCGAGGAAGCGGCAAGGACCGTGGAGAGGAAGCGGCTGCATGGCGGAGCGGCTGGCCGTCGACGACGATGAGCTCGGGCACTTCATGAAGTTGTTGAAGAAGTCGGGCAGCTCCTTGAAGGGACTGCACAAAGCCCTGAGTGACGCTTCAGTGACCGGACTGGGTACAGACGACCTGGACGCTGCGTGCGAGAGCTTCCAAGAGGACTGGAAGTACGGCACCGAGCAGATCGGTGAGCAGACCGAGGACCTTGCCAAGATCATCGGGCAGAGCAAGGACAGCTACAACGAGGTGGACAAAGCGCTGGAACAGGCGCTGAAGAAGGCTCGGAACGGCAAGGCCGGTTCGGGGCGTTCCACATGACCTACCCCTCTGGTTCCGGCGGTCCGGGCACCGCTGCCGACCCTCGGTACACCACGGACCTCGACAAGCCGCAAGGACTCCAGTCGGGCCGCCATGTCGCGAACCCCGACTACGCCCACTTGGGCTTCAACCCCACTCCGGGCAGCCCGGACACGGTCCGTGCGCTGCGCAAGAAACTGGTGAACTGTGCCAAGGTCCTGGAGGAAAGCCACGACCTGGTCACCAAGCTGATGGACGGCAGCTACTGGAAGGGCGATGCCGCTGTCGCCTTCCGGGAGGAGTTGGATGGCGGGACGCTGCCTCTGAACCTCAAGAACGCCGCGCACTCGATCCGGAAGGCCTCCAGGCAGTTGGACCGCTGGGAGGGAGAGCTCGAGGACTTCCGGCGGCGGGCCAGACGTCTGGAAAAGGACGCGAAGGACGCCCAGGCAGTTCTGGACGCGGCGAAGGGCCGTGCGAGCAAGGCCGAGAAGGCCCCCGATCTGGACACCAAGGGCGCCCGTCACGATGACGCCCAGAAGGCACTCACCCACGCGAATACGGCAGTGGAGGAGGCCCAGGCCGACCTCGACAAGATCATCGGCCGGGCGAAGAAGCTTGCCGAGGAGCACGAGCAGCGGGCCCGGTACCGCGCTGGCAAAATCGGCGACGCCACGACCAAACTGGCTCCGCACGAACCTGGTGCGTGGGACAAGTTCACGGACTGGCTTGGCGACAATCTGCCGGACATCCTCAGTGGTATTGCGGCGATCCTGGGGGTGATCGCGTTGTTCGCCACCGGGCCGCTAGCAGTGCCACTCCTCCTGCTGGGCGCCGGGCTGTTGAGCGGGACCGCCCTCACGCTGCGGTTGCAGGACGACGAAGTGTGGGCCTCCCTGAGCGACGGCATCAGCAAGGGCGAACTCGACGTGGACTTCTGGAGCAATGCGATTTCGGTCGCCGGGGACGCACTGGGTATCGTGCCGGGGCTCGGGGCTGTGACCAAGGGTTTGATGAAGGCGCCGGAGGCATTGAGCGCTGCAGCCCGCAGCGCGGATGAGGTCCTGACCTTGGGGCAGAAGGCCGCCGCTGTCGGTGCTTCGATCCGCGAGGAAGCAGTGGCCGTCTCCGAAGCGCCGAGCGTGCTGGAGCGATCACGCGTTTTCGGCGCGAGCACCGGCCAGGTGCTGCCGAAGGTGGAGGCCGGGGCGACGTGGTTGGGAGCCGGCACAGCCGCATACGGGATCGCGGGCAGCTTGTACGACACCCTGGACTCCGATGGGGCCAAGGCCGTGACGGGCACGTTGGATGGAGTCAGGACCGGTGTCATCGACGGGGCGGCTACAGCCGGCGTACTCCAGTACCTGTTCAGGGGAGTGGCTGCCGCCTCGTGAGCTCGGACACCTTCGTCATCGATCCGTCCGCCCGGATGCCGGGAGCGGACATCTGGTTTGCGCTACCTGCGGGCTTCGTGCCGGTTCCATCCGCAGACGTTGCTGGAATGGAAGAAGTACCGGCAGTCGCTGAGCGTCAACAGCACTCACTCGAGGCGCTTGCCACCATGCTGACCGGTCCCGCTGGAACCCAACAGTGCGTGGAGCTGTTGGCGCCAGTCCGGCGTTTGGCTCAGGTGCTGGCTTACAGCGGCGTCATCCATTGCTCCGTGGGGGCGCACCGTGACGACGAGGGAGACGGAAGTCTCCTGTTGTCGCTGTTCACCGTTGGCTGGCAGGAGACTTCCTGGGCTCCACGTGGCGTGACGGCTGCTCGTGCAGCAGCGGCAATGCCAGGCGCCGGTCATGTGGAGACCCTTGAGCTGCCGTGCGGTCCTGCGTCGCTCGTGGAAGTTCGAACCAGCCCTCAACTCGGTGATACACGGCAGGACCTGCTTCAGGTTGTCGCCTACGTGCCATTTCCGGATGCCCGTAAGCTAGCCATCCTTACGCTGTCGACGACTGCCGTTCACCGTTCGGACCAGTACCGGAACCTACTCCGGGAATCCGCCCGCATGGTCACCTTCGAGAACCCGTTGCCGAAAGATCATGGCGAGGCATGACATGGACCCAGTACATCACCCCACAAGTTCAGCTGCTGCCTGGGGTCATTCCGCCACGCAAAGTGCCTGGAAGAAGCTGTTCACCTTCGCGGTTGTCGGCCAGATTCTCTGGCCCGCGATCTGTGTCGGTGCCTTCGTCCTCATGATCCTCGCGGGACGGTGGTCGATGTGGGTCATGCTCCCGGTAGCCGTATACGCCCTTTACCGGTCATTCCTTCAGCGTCAGTACCTAGTTGCGGCTGCGCAGACACGCCGCATCCTGAAGGTGTATCCCTGGCGAGGGCACAAGACACCGGCGAGCGGAATCGGGCAGATTCCGGGAGCAAAGCTCGGCGACGTCTGGCTGGCGTTTCCCAACCCGGATCAACCTGACGATGTTGTCCACGTCATCATGCACGGTCACGCTCGGTCTTCCTGGTGGCGTCGCCGTCTCGGGCGGGGCTACGGAAGCGAGAAGACCGTGCAGGTAGCGGAGATCTGGTTCGCCGGTGATCCACGATTCGCCGGAGTCATCGCGGTACCCGGCCCCAAGCGCCTTTTCCTGCTCTACCAGCCTGCCAAACCCAATGCTGCCACCGACGGATGGGGTGCTTCTCCCGAAGCGCTGGACCTCGCCCGTCGTGCTGGAGTAGGTGTGCCCCACTGATGTCCTGTACCGCTGTCTGAGATTGCGTTCGAGAGTTGCTCTTCGCACCACGTCGCAGCCGATTCAGCGAAAGGCTCAAGCCGACGAGGGCGTGCCAGTGGACGGACACGGCTCCTTCGAGGGACGTTACTCAATCCGCCGCAGCTGATAAATGTGTGTCCGGAGTGCCAGACCCTGGGTAGGAAGCCCCCATGACCCCCCTTGGCGCAGTCTTCCGCCCCCAGTTGGCTCCCGAGCGGCTTCGGGCCGTTTGTGACGTTGCCGAGGGGGCCGGGCTCGACGAGCTGTGGCTCTGGGAAGACTGCTTCAGAGAAGGTGGGATCTCCACTGTCGCCGCCGCTCTCGCGTGGACCGAGCGGGTGCGGGTCGGGGTGGGGCTGCTGCCCGTGCCCTTGCGGAACGTTGCCGTCGCCGCCATGGAGGCCGCCTCCTTGCACCGGATGTTCCCCGGGCGGGCGATCCTCGCAGTGGGGCACGGCGTGCAGGACTGGATGGGGCAGGTCGGGGCCCGGGTCGAGTCGCCCCTCACCCTGCTGCGGGAGCACCTCCTCGCGCTTCGCTCCCTGTTGGGCGGCGAGCGCGTCACCGTCGACGGACGCTACGTCAAGCTCGACGACGTCGCCCTCGACTGGCCGCCGACCGGCCCGCAGAGCGGGGTGCTCGCCGGGGCCACCGGGCCGCGGTCGCTGCGGCTCAGCGGAGAGGCCGCCGACGGCACCCTCCTCACCGCCGCCACCAATGCCGACGGCGTCCGCCGAGCACGGCACCTCGTCGAAGAGGGGCGCGCGGCAGCCGGCCGTGATGCCGCCGGACCACACCCGCTGGTCGTCTACCTGCTCACCGCCACCGGGCCTGACGCCGACGCCCGCCTGCACGCCGAACTCGTCGCCGAGGGTCTCACATCAGTGCCGGACCTCGGCGTCGCAGGAGACGCCAAGGCCGTGGCCGAAGCCGTCGAGCGGCTGGTCGAGGCCGGCGCCGACAGCGTCGTCCTCCAGCCGACCGCGGACGAACCCGACCCGGAGGGGTTCGTGCGGTTCACTGCCGAGGAAGTGCGTCCCCTCGTCCCCTGAGGGGCCCGGTGACCGCCGGCACAGAAATTCCGAGCGTCCCCGGCCCACCCGGTGCCACCATCACCCCATGCCAGCACCCCGGGAACCGGAACCGCACCCCTCGCACCCCGCCACCTACCAAGAGCTGCTCGCTGAAGGCGCCTCCGTCCCGACGCAGGGCTGGGACTTCTCGTGGTTCGAGGGGCGGGCGACTGAAGCGCGCCCCTCCTGGGGGTACGCCGTGTCGATGGCCGAGCGGCTGGGCCGGGCGAGTGCGGTGCTCGATCTGCAGACCGGGGGAGGGGAAGTGCTGGACTTCGCCCTCGCCAGGGTCGCCCACGACGCCACCGTCAAGAACACCCCCGACGCCGACACCCACCCCATTTCCGACGCTGACGCCATTGCCGAAGCCGACGCCACAGGCCAGGGCAACGCCGGCGTCGCCGCCCTCAAGCCGCCCCTCCTCACCCTCGCCACGGAAGGCTGGCCGCCCAACGTCGCCAGGGCCACCGCCTTGCTTCGTCCACGCGGCGTCGGCGTCGTCGCGGTTGCCGACGACGCCCCCCTGCCCTTCGCCGACGGTGCCTTCGACCTGGTCGTCAGCCGCCATCCCGTCCGTCCCCAGTGGGACGAGACCGCCCGCGTCCTCAGGCCCGGCGGGACGTACTTCGCCCAGCACGTGGGCCCGGGCAGCGTCTTCGAACTCGTCGAGCACTTCCTCGGGCCCCAGCCGGACGATGTGCGCAGTGCCCGCCACCCCGACCGTGAGCGGGCCGACGCCGAAGCCGCCGGGCTCGATGTCGTCGGTCTGCGGGCGGAGCGGCTGCGCATGGAGTTCCACGACATCGGCGCCGTCGTGCACTTCCTGCGCAAAGTGGTCTGGATGGTCCCCGGCTTCACCGTCGAGGCGTACGAGCCACAACTGCGGGAACTGCACGAGCGCATGCAGGCCGAGGGGCCCTTCGTCGCCCACAGCACCCGCCACCTCTTCGACACACGCAAGCCCGGCTGACGCCTGCCAGAGCAGGTGGGTTCGCACGCCCAGCCGGTAGTCACCCATACGGACCCACCGTTCCCCGCCGCGTCGGTCCGCATCCCCACCGACAGCTCGGCCGCGGAGAGCACCTGCGCGTGCGCCCCCAGCATGGCGCCCACCACCTCGGCGACCGGCGTCCCGGTCGGGGCCGGCCGGGTCAGGAACTGCCGCGGCGCCCGGCGTGCGCCCGCCGCCTCCCACGTCATCCTCACGGTCGTCGTCATGAAACGACGTCAGACACGGAAGAGGACAGATCCCGTCCTGGATCGCCCAGCCCCACCCCTCCCCCCACCCCGCCCCCTCGCCCTGAGCCCCGCTCCTCAGCTCACCGCCTCAGCCCCGCTCCTCACGCCGCCCCCTCAGCCACGCCCCGTCAACCGGCCCTGCCGCGCCCCTCACCCCCTCACCCCTCCCACTCACCGCACTTGCGCATCATCCGACGAGGGTTTTCACATCGTTACCGCCCGCAGCTCGCCTCCGCCCCGCCGCTCGCGTAAATTCGGACGAGGGTAATTCGCGTGAGCAAAGCTGCGCGGGCGGTACCGCGCAGTGGAGGGGGCTGCGCGGTGCCAGGGGCCGGCCGTCGGGCCGCACGGCATCGACGTCCCGTGGGCAAAGCGTCAGCGGGCGGGTCGCGCACAGGCGATCCGAGGCCGCTCCCCGGTCAAGCGGGTGTTCACATGTGCGTCACCCGTCGGGAGGATGCCGGGACAAGTCACCCGAGTGGCCACAAGATGCGGCAAAACCGCCCGTTCCCGGCTGCGGATCGCCTGAATTCCCAGCTCATGCGGCAAACTTCGGCCAGAGGTGTGCCCTGAACGAGGCCCTCCGCATGCGTCGCCGCGTCGTCAGGCGGCTCCGGAGAGTAGTTGTGGCCCGCCAATGCGCGCGGCAGCACTCACGAAGGGTTATGGTGGAAACCCCCCCTCGGGCCGGTCCGTCTCCCCCCCACGGACCGGCCCGTTTTTCTTGGCCCGCAGGGCGGCTCGAACCATCGGCCGGAACCGTTCGTTCCGCCCCCGTTGGCGGCCCGCGGCCGCGGCGAGGGTAGGCTTCGCCTCCGGGGACTGCCATCCGGGCAGGGACCGCCCGCGGCCACGACCGGGCCGCACACCGCGGCCTGTCCGATCCGTACGGAGGGGCTGACAATCACGTGAACCTGCGCGACAAGCTGCGTGGCCTGCTGGTCAGGCTGTACGCACGCCGGGTGGAAGGTCACCTGGACCACGCTCAGGTGCCCAAGCACATCGGCGTCATCATGGACGGCAACCGGCGCTGGGCGAAGGCCGCCGGTTCCAGCACCGTCGACGGCCACCGGGCCGGGGCCGGGAAGATCGAGGAGTTCCTCGGCTGGTGCAGTGAGACCGACGTCGAGGTCGTCACCCTCTGGCTCCTGTCCACGGACAACTTCGACCGCCCGCAGGAAGAGCTCGTCCCCCTGCTCGGCATCATCGAGGACGTCGTGCGCACCCTGGCCGCCGACGGCCGCTGGCGCGTGCACCACGTCGGCACGCCCGACCTGCTGCCCTCGGGGATGCAGACCATCCTCAAGGAGGCCGAGGAGACCACCGCGCACGTCGACGGAATAGTGGTCAACGTCGCCATCGGCTACGGCGGCCGCCAGGAGATCGCCGACGCGGTGCGGTCGATGCTGCTCGACGCCCAGGAGAAGGGCACCTCGATGGAGGCGCTCGCCGAGGCCGTCGACATCGACATGATCGGACGTCACCTCTACACGAGCCACCAGCCCGACCCCGACCTGGTGATCCGCACCAGTGGGGAGCAGCGGCTGTCCGGATTCATGCTCTGGCAGACCGCGCACTCGGAGTACTACTTCTGTGACGTGTTCTGGCCGGCCTTCCGCAAGGTGGACTTCCTGCGGGCCATGCGCGACTACGCCGCCCGCCACCGGCGCTACGGCGGCTGACGTACCCCCAGACGGGCACCCGGACGCAGGACGTCCCACGTCACGACACCTCCCGGTACCCATTCGGCGACGCCTGTAACGCCGAGTTCACCGGCTCGCCGTCATATGCCGTTGCATGGCGACGCTCGTTCGAGGGCATAACCCAGACAGGTCGACGCCCGAACCACGGGTGTCGGATCTCAGCGGACGGCACGGGGCCGTCCGCCCGGGAGGCCCTTTGCACCAGCCCGATCGTGCGGTCACAGCACGGACGAAGAGGCGGAGGGCCGGTTCTCGGCCCGCGCAGGGCGGCCGACGACCGGTCCAGCTCCATACCGTCGCTCCCCGACCTCATCCGAGGGGGTACGTCCTTCCGTGGTGACCAGCACAAAGCGCCACAAGCCCGACCGGCGCACCTATGTTCTCGACACCAGCGTCCTGCTGGCCGACCCGAACGCCCTGAACCGCTTCGACGAGCACGAGGTCGTGCTCCCCATCGTCGTGGTCACGGAACTGGAGGCCAAGCGGCACCATCCCGAGCTCGGCTACTTCGCCCGGCAGGCCCTCCGCCTGCTCGACGAGTTGCGGGTCCGGCACGGTCGCCTCGACGCCCCCATCCCGACGGGGGATCTGGGCGGGACCGTCCGTGTCGAGCTCAACCACTCGGACCCCAGCGTGCTGCCCAGCGGCTACCGCCTGGGGGACAACGACTCCCGCATCCTCGCGGTCGCCCGCAACCTGCAGGCCGAGGGATTCGACGTCACCGTCGTGTCGAAGGACCTCCCGCTCAGGATCAAGGCGTCCTCCGTCGGGCTCCTCGCCGAGGAGTACCGCGCGGAACTCGCCATCACGGACTCCTCCGGCTGGACCGGAATGTCCGAACTGACCCTGCCCGGGGAGCAGGTGGACATCCTCTTCGAGGAAGGCCACGTGTATGTGCCCGAGGCCGCCGACCTCCCCGTGCACACGGGCCTGATGATCCAGTCGGAGCGCGGCAAGGCGCTCGGGCGGGTCACGCCCGAGGGCAACGTCCGGGTCGTGCGCGGGGATCGTGAGGCGTTCGGCATCAAGGGCCGCAGTGCCGAGCAGCGGATCGCGCTCGACCTGCTGCTCGACCCGGACGTCGGGATCGTGTCGATGGGCGGCCGGGCCGGCACCGGCAAGTCGGCGCTGGCGCTGTGCGCCGGTCTGGAGGCGGTGCTGGAGCGCCGTCAGCACCAGAAGGTGATGGTCTTCCGTCCGCTGTACGCGGTGGGCGGGCAGGAACTGGGCTATCTGCCGGGCTCCGAGGCCGAGAAGATGAGTCCCTGGGCGCAGGCCGTGTTCGACACGCTGTCGGCGGTGACCTCCCGTGAGGTCATCGAGGAGGTCACCGCGCGCGGGATGCTGGAGGTCCTGCCGCTCACCCACATCCGGGGCCGCTCGCTGCACGACGCGTTCGTGATCGTGGACGAGGCGCAGTCGCTGGAAAGGAACGTGCTTCTTACCGTTCTGTCCAGGATCGGGGCCAATTCACGGGTGGTTCTCACCCATGACGTGGCCCAGCGGGACAACCTCAGGGTCGGCCGGTACGACGGTGTCGTCGCCGTCGTCGAGAAGCTGAAGGGGCATCCGCTCTTCGCCCACGTGACCCTGACGCGGTCCGAGAGGTCCCAGATCGCTGCGCTTGTGACCGAAATGCTCGAAGACGGGCAGATCTGACCGGCCGCAGTAAGTAGTAGCGGTTATGCGATAGTTGGCGCCGCCCGGAAAAGGCCAAGAGCCTAGCCGGGCGGCGCCGTCGTGTGTGGCCGTTCCGTGGAATTACCTGCGCCAAACGGGATGTGAGCTTTCACACGCGACTCGGAATTGCCTTGCCCCGTCGTGTTACGGCAGAGTCTCACTCCTGTCAGGCCCCGCATACGACACACCTGTACCCCCAGCGGTACGGCACCACAAAAGCAACAGCACCAACTGCATAGCGATGTCGTATGCCGCCCGAGCGATACGCGGCGCTCCCTTCGGGGGAGTTGCCCACCGGGCCCGCGCCTCCCGTGACCCCGCAGTTGGGGAGGCCAGTGCCAGGGGCACGATTGCGTCCGCGAGGGTCACCGAAGCGGGCGATGCTGGAAGGAAACCGTGTGAGCCGGATCTCGGTCCGGGGATTCGCAGTGGCCTCGGCCACGGCGGTCACCGCTGTCGGAAGCGTCGTCGGCGTTGCCTCGGGCAGCACCGCGCAGAACAACGACGCGGAAGCGACGGCGACCGGCGCCACGCTGCTCGCGGACATCCCCGCGGGCCAGCAGGCCCAGGTGCAGACCGCGTCGCTGACGCAGCAGGCCGACGCGCAGGCCATTCAGGCGGACGCGAGCGCGAAGAAGGACGCCGAGGAGGCCGCCCGCAAGGCCGCCGCCGACACGGCCATCGCCAAGCAGGCAGCCGCCAAGAAGGCCGCCGAGGCAGCGGCCAAGGAGCGCGCGCAGGCCAAGGCCGCCGCCAGCCGCTCCAAGGACATCTCCGACTTCCCCGTCGCGAGCTCCTACAGCATCGCCCAGATCCAGGCGATGGCGAGGCAACTGGTGCCCTCGGGTCAGTTCCAGTGCTTCAGCAACATCGTGGACCACGAGTCCGACTGGAACTACAAGGCCGTCAACCCCTCCTCCGGGGCCTACGGCATGTTCCAGGCGCTCCCCGGTTCCAAGATGTCGTCCGTCGGCGCCGACTGGCGGACCAACCCGGCCACCCAGATCAAGTGGGGCCTCAACTACATGAACGACCGCTACGGCAGCCCCTGTGACGCCTGGTCGTTCTGGCAGGCCAACAACTGGTACTGAGCCGACCGGCCCCGGCCGATCCTGTCTCTCTCGCGAGCCCCGCACCGTCGTCCGGTGCGGGGCTCGCGCCATGTACGGTCGGACGAACGGCTCCCCGGGGGAGTGGTGCGCCAAGACGGGGGAAAAGGACGGATCATGTCGCGAGTGCCAGGGTGGCTCGGCCGGCTCGGTGCCGGGCTGACCGAGATGAGCGAGCGGTACAACGAACGCCGCGCCGAGGCCGAACGGGAGCAGGACGACCCCGAGGCCGGGACGCTCGCCGGGGACCACGTGCCGCCGCCCCCGGACTACGCCCCCGACGTCGCCGCCCGACCCGACCCCGCGCTGGCCGTGCCGTGGGGCGTGCGGGTCGCGGCCGAGGCGGGCTGGCGGCTCCTCGTCCTCGCGGGCACCCTCTGGGTGCTGATGCGGGTCATCAGCGCCGTCCAGCTCGTGGTGCTCTCGTTCGTCATCGCGCTGCTCATCACGGCGGTGCTGCAGCCGACGGTGGCGCGGCTGCGGCGCCACGGCGTGCCGCGCGGACCGGCGACCGCGCTGACGGCCGTCCTCGGCTTCGTCGTCATCGGCCTCATCGGCTGGTTCGTGACCTGGCAGGTCATGGAGAACATCGACGACCTCTCGGGCCAGATCCAGGACGGCATCGACGAGTTGCGGAACTGGCTGCTGAACAGCCCCTTCCACGTCACGGACAAGCAGATCAACGAGATCGCCAAGAACCTGCGCGAGGCGGTCGGGGCGAACACCGACCAGATCACCTCGGCGGGTCTGGAGGGCGTGACGGTCGTCGTCGAGGCGCTCACCGGGATCCTGCTGGCGGTCTTCTCGACGCTCTTCCTGCTCTACGACGGCAAGCGCATCTGGGAGTGGACGCTGAAGCTGGTGCCGGCGGCGGCGCGGCCGGGAGTGGCCGGGGCCGGTCCCGCGGCGTGGCGGACGCTGACGGCGTACGTGCGGGGCACGGTGATCGTGGCGCTGATCGACGCGATCTTCATCGGGCTCGGGATCTACTTCCTCGATGTGCCGATGGCCGTGCCGCTGGCGGTGTTCATCTTCCTGTTCGCGTTCATCCCGCTGGTGGGCGCGGTGGTGTCCGGGGCGCTGGCGGTGGTCGTCGCACTGGTCACCCAGGGGGTGTTCACGGCCGTCATGACGCTGGTGGTGGTGCTGGCGGTGCAGCAGATCGAGGGGCACATCCTGCAGCCGTTCATCCTGGGGCGGGCGGTGCGGGTGCATCCGCTGGCGGTGGTGCTGTCGGTCGCGGCGGGCGGGATGGTGGCCGGGATCGGGGGTGCGGTGGTCGCCGTGCCGCTGGTGGCGGTGACGAACACGGTCGCCGGGTATCTGCGGTCGTACTCGCAGAAGTCGGCGCTGCGGCACTCGGTGCGGCCGCGCGGGGCCACGGCGGTGAGCGCGGAGCCGCCCCCGCAGACCCCGTCGGAGTAGCCCGAACGCCGACAGGGCCCCGTCCACCGGTCAGGTGGGCGGGGCCCTGCGGGGTGAGGCGGACGGCCGGGGATTACTCGGCCAGAACCGCCTCGGCGTCCAGCGTGACGCCGACCGCCTGGATCACGGAGGCGATCTTGAACGCTTCCTGGACGACCTCGCGGTCGAGGCCGGCCTTGCGCAGCACCTGCTCGTGGGAGTCGAGGCACATGCCGCAGCCGTTGATGGCCGAGACGGCGAAGGACCACAGCTCGAAGTCGACCTTGTCGACGCCCGGGTTGCCGATGACGTTCATCCGCAGACCGGCGCGCAGGGTGCCGTACTCGTGGTCCGACAGCAGGTGGCGGGTGCGGTAGAAGACGTTGTTCATCGCCATCACCGCGGCAGCGGCCTTGGCCGCCGTGTAGGCCTCGGGCGACAGGTTCGCCTTCGCCTCGGGCTCCAGCTCGCGCAGCACGATCGGGGAGCGCGAGGCGATGGCCGTCGACAGCACCGTGCCCCACAGCTGCTGGGCCGGGAGGTCGGAATTGCCGATGACCGAGCCCAGGTTGAGCTTCAGGTCCTTGGCGTAGTCCGGTATCGCGGACTTCAGGGCATCCAGCGACATGTCAGATCACTCCCCGGAGAGCAGCGCGACGGGGTCGAGGGTCTCGTCGCCCTTCGACCAGTTGCAGGGGCACAGCTCGTCCGTCTGGAGTGCGTCCAGGACCCGGAGGACCTCCTTCGGGTTACGGCCGACCGAGCCCGCGGTCACCATGGAGAACTGGATCTCGTTGTTCTGGTCCACGATGAACACGGCGCGCTTGGCGAAGCCGTCCTCGCCCTCGATGCCGAGGTCGCGCATCAGCTCGTGCTTGGAGTCGGCCATCATCGGGAACGGCAGGTCACGCAGGTCGTCGTGGTCCTTGCGCCAGGCGTGGTGGACGAACTCGGAGTCACCGGAGAAGCCGAGGACCTGCGCGTCGCGGTCGGCGAACTCCTCGTTCAGCTTGCCGAAGGCGGCGATCTCGGTCGGGCACACGAAGGTGAAGTCCTTGGGCCACGCGAAGATGACCTTCCACTGACCCTCGTAGGTCTTGTGGTCGATCTGCTGGAACTCCTTGCCCTTCTCCAGCGAGACGCAGGCGGTCAGGTCGAACTCGGGGAACTTGTCACCGACGGTGAGCACACACACTCCTTGCAGCGAAGAAACTCCCGGATCGCGGGGGTTTCCCATGGGTTGGACTGTGTTGATGTTGGCACAGGCTCGATTGATTACGGAAATAGCTACACTCGGTCGAGTTGATCGGAGGTGGTTATCAGTGACTGTCGGTAATAAGCGCAGGCAGCCCAGCCTCGCCCAGCTCCGTGCCTTCGCGGCGGTCGCCGAGCACCTTCATTTCCGGGACGCGGCCGCGGCGATCGGCATGAGCCAGCCCGCCCTCTCGGGCGCCGTGTCGGCCTTGGAGGAAACACTCGGAGTGACGCTCCTCGAGCGTACGACGCGCAAGGTGCTGCTCTCTCCCGAGGGGGAGCGGATCGCCGTACGCGTGAAGGCGGTTCTGGGGGAGGTGGGTGCGCTCATGGAGGAGGCCGAGGCGGTCCGGGCGCCCTTCACCGGAGTGCTGCGGCTCGGGGTGATCCCTACGGTCGCGCCCTATCTGCTGCCGACGGTGCTGCGGCTCGTCCACGAGCGGTACCCGCACCTCGACCTCCAGGTGCACGAGGAGCAGACCGCCAGCCTGCTCGACGGTCTGGCCGGCGGGCGGCTCGACCTGCTGCTGCTCGCGGTGCCCCTCGGTGTCCCGGGTGTTGCCGAACTTCCGCTGTTCGACGAGGACTTCGTGCTGGTCACGCCGCTGGACCACGAGCTCGGCGGCCGGGAGGGCATTCCGCGCCAGGCGCTGCGCGAGCTGAACCTGCTGCTGCTGGATGAGGGGCACTGCCTGCGTGACCAGGCCCTCGACATCTGCCGGGAGGCCGGCCGCGACGACGTGCCGGTCACCACGACCGCCGCCGGGCTGTCCACGCTGGTGCAGCTCGTCGCGGGCGGACTCGGCGTGACGCTGTTGCCGCGCACCGCCCTGAAGGTGGAGATCTCCCGCAGCAACCAGCTCCTCACCGGGTACTTCGCCGACCCGGCCCCCACCCGCCGGATCGCCCTGACGATGCGGGCGGGGGCCGCGCGCGGCGCGGAGTACGAGGAACTGGCCGCCGCCCTGCGGCAAGCCCTGCGGCCGCTGCCCGTACGGGTCCTGGACCGGGACGGCTGACGGCACGTGCCCTGGCCGGGTCCCGTGCCTCGACGGGACCCGGCCAGGGTGCTGACAGCTCGCGCGCGCGACCCCGCCCTACTCGGTCCGCAGCCCGTCCGGCCGCATCAGCTTCAGCAGCGGTGGCAGGCTCAGCAGTGTCACGGCGAGAACGACGCCCGCGCCGATGCCGGTCACCGACAGCACGCTCGGCCAGTCCACCCGGACCGACGTGTTCGTCATCCGCAGCAGGACCGCGCCCAGGGCCATGCCCACCGCCGCGGCGAGCAGCAGGCCGAGACCGATCGGGATCGCCGTCTGCCACAGCACCGACAGGCCCAGGGTGCGGCGCCGGGTGCCGAAGGCGACCAGGGACGACAGCAGCTTGCGGCGTTCGCGCAACTGCTCCAGCTGCGAGACCAGCAGGCTCGCCCCGATCAGGGCCAGCACACACGCGGCTCCCACGGACAGACCGGTGCGGATGGCGGCGTAGCGGTCGTTGCTCTCGATGCTGCGCCAGGTCATCGGCTGGGAGATCGGGTCGAGCCGCGCGGCCGTGTTGCGCACGTGGTCGTAGGCGTCCGGCACCGAGGGGTCCACACTCAGGAAGAGCCGCGTGGAGACGAGTGTCTTGAGCTTCTCGGGCAGCGCGCCGGGGGTGATCAGGATGCCGCCGCGCTCGTACCCGGTGGGGTCCTCGCGGGACTCGGCCTGCCGGATGCCCCGCGGAACGGTCCAGGAGACCGTACGGTCGCCGGTGCGGCCGGGTTCCTCCGATTCGGCCCACAGGGGCGTGCCGGGCACGGCCAGGCGCTCGCTGTCGCTGTCGTACTGCGAGCCCTCGGCCGCGAACACGTCACCGTCGCGGCAGTCGGGGAGGGTTGCGACTTCACGCAGTGACGCGCAGTCGGCCACGGTGATCTGGATGAGGGTGTCCGCCTCGCGACGGTCGCCGAGATGGAAATCCGACAGGACGGTGACCTTGCGTACGCCCTCGGTGGCGCGGTACTGCGCGGCGACCGGGGCGGCGTCGCTGCCCTTCGGCACGTCCACGCTCATCTGGGCCCGGGAGACGTCGTACCGCGACGCCCTGGTGTAGGTGCCCTCCACTCCGGCGAACAGCATCTGCAACGCGATCGCCCCGGCCACCGCGACCGCGATGCCGTTGACCATGCGCGCCGCCACACCGCTGCTCAACTGGAGCCTGCGCACGGCCAGTTGCCAGGCCACCCCGCCCGAACCGAGCCGGGCGACGACCGTCTCCACGACCCAGGGCAGCAGCGCCGTGACCCCGATCAGAAGCAGCATCACGCCGCCGACGACCAGGTACTGGTTGAAGTTCCCGCCGTCGTCGCCCTGTCCGATCATCGGGTAGAGCAGCGCGAGCCCGCCCAGTGGCAGCAGCAGCCGCCACCACAGGCGGCGCCGCGAGGGCTTGGCCGTGCGCACCACGCCGAGGGGTTCGATGACCACGCCGCGCAGGGCGAGGATCGTCACCAGGACCGCGGCCGCCGGCACCGCCAGCGCGACCAGGACGGCCAGCAGGGGTGAGGGGTTCAGATAGCTGGGGAACACGCTGACGCTGAACACCTCGACGGAGGCGGCCAGTTGGCGTCCGAGCAGGAAGAACCCGGTGCCGAGGACGAGCCCCAGGACCGATCCGGCGAGCGCCTCGCCTGCGGCGATCCGCCGGGTCATCCGGCTGTCCGAGCCGACCAGCCGCAGCGCGGCCAGCCTGCGGTCACGCCGCTCACCGCCGAACCGTACGGCCGCGGCGATGAACACGGCGACCGGCATCAGCAACACCACGAAGACGACCAGGACCAGCAGCAGCAGCACCGGGTCCCAGCGGTCGGACGACCCCAGGTCGTCGTTGCCGAAGTTGTCGATCCGGGCGCCGCTCGCGGGGCCCTCCAGCATCTTCGCGAGCCCCTTGCCGCCGGCGAAGTACGCGAGTTCGTGGGAGCCGACGAGCCCCTGCTCGCCGATGGTGCCCGCGATGCGGTAGTCCAGGCGCTCCCGCAGCAGCTTGCCGTCGTCGGAGGCGAGCAGTTCCTTCAGCGCGGGGGAGACGACCATCTCGCCCACGGCCGGGAACGCCTGGACGCCCGGCGGAAGCGGCGCCCGTGGGCCCTCCGCCTCCAGCATCCGGCCGCGCACGTCCATGTCGCGGAACGTGGTGTCCGCGTCCAGGACGATCAGGGTGTCGTCGGCCTTGGGTATCTCCTGCTGGCTGAAGGTGTGGTCGCTGCGGGCCTCCTCGCGCCGGTCACGTTCGGCCAGCGCGTTCGGGATGGCGGTGGTGAGCAGCAGCAGCGCCACTCCCAGTCCGACACCGACGGCCGTGAGCAGCGCCCGGGTCCACCCCTCGCGTCCGCCGGCGAAGGCGAACCGGACCCCCATGGCCAGGTCCCGGCTCCACTGCCCGACGCTCATACGACGCGCTCCATGTCACGGGACCTGCCGTCCCGTACGACGATCTCCCGATCGGAGTACGCGGCCACCCGGGCCTCGTGCGTGACGAGCACCACGGCCGTGTTGGCGGACCGGGCCGCGTCCGTGAGCAGCTCCATCACGCGCTCGCCGTTGAACGAGTCGAGCGCGCCGGTCGGCTCGTCGGCGAACACCACCCGGGGGTTCGTCACCAGGGAGCGGGCGACGGCGACCCGCTGTCCCTGACCGCCGGACACCTCGCCGGGCCGCTTCTTGCGCAGGTCGTCGACCTCCAGACGCTCCATCCAGGCCAGCGCGGTCCGCTCGGCCTCCTTGCGGGAGGAGCCGTTCAGCCGCAGCGGCAGGGCGACGTTCTCCACGCAGGTGAGTTCCGGCACGAGTTGCCCGAACTGGAACACGAACCCGAACTCCGAGCGCCGTAGCGCACTGCGCTCGGCGTCGCCCATGGCGGTCACCTCGCGCCCGTTGTACATGATCGTGCCCGAGTCGGGCATGACGATCCCGGCGAGGCAGTGCAGCAGCGTCGACTTGCCCGACCCGGACGGCCCCATCACGGCGACGACCTCGCCCGGGTGGATGGAGAACTCAGCGCCGTCGAGCGCGGTCGTCGGCCCGTACGCCTTGCGCAGGTCCTGGGCGGTGAGGAGCGAACCGGCGGGAATCGTCATCGGGTCACCGCCTCGCGGAGCTTGTCCAGACGTGCCGCGGTCAGCTCCAGCCAGCGCAGGTCCGCCTCCAGGTGGAACAGCGCGTGGTCGCAGATGAGCTGGTCGGCCAGGTCGCCCTTGCGCTTGCGGTCGGTGAGGATCCGCATGCTGCGCAGGTGCTCCGAGCGCTGGGTGTCGAGGATGTCGCCGGCGTCGCGGTGGGTGAGCAGCGCGAGGACGACCTTGGTGTAGAGGGTCGACTGGAGGTACGGCTCCGGCTTCTCAGGCGTGGCGAGCCACCGCGCGACGTCCGTGATGCCGGCCTCGGTGATCGCGTACCGCTTGCGCTCGGGACCGCCGCCCGGCTCGATGCCGTCGACCTCGACGAGCCCGTTCTTCAGCAGGCGGGACATCGTCGAGTAGACCTGGCCGTAGTGGAGCGGCCGGTCGTGACCGAACTTCTCGTCGAAGGCCCGCTTCAGGTCGTAACCATGGCGCGGGCCGGACTCCAGGAGCCCCAGGAGAGTGTGACCGATGGACATGAGCAGGACTGTACACGTGGTGTATACGCCGCATGTATACGCGGTGTGTGTAGACCGTGTCCGGGTGTGCGGCAGGGCAGGTGGGGGGCCGTTGTCACGATTCCGAAACAGCACCTGGGGCGAGGTCGTTCAGCCCGACGGGGCTGGGGGTGACGTCGTTCAGCCCGGCGGGGGGCCGGGGGTGGAGCCCCCGGGGGGTCGCCCGCGCCGGGGCAGTGGTCCCGTGTCCCGCGGCAGCCGCCCCGACTCCGCCAGCGCCTTCCGCAGCAGGAACTCGATCTGCGCGTTGGCCGACCGCAGCTCGTCCCCGGCCCACCGCGCCAGCGCCTCGTACACCGCCGGGTCCAGCCGCAGCAGCACCTGCTTGCGCTGCTGCTGCGGCCGGCGCCGCGCACCCGGGCTCTCGTCGGGGACGGTCACTGGTAGAGGGACCCGGTGTTGAGGACCGGCTGCGCGGCACGGTCGCCGCACAGCACGACCATGAGGTTGGACACCATGGCCGCCTTGCGCTCGGAGTCCAGCTCCACGATGTCCCGCTCGGTGATGCGGGCGATCGCGGCCTCGACCATCCCCACGGCTCCGTCCACGATCTGCCGCCGGGCGGCGACCACCGCTCCCGCCTGCTGTCGCTGGAGCATCGCCGAGGCGATCTCGGGGGCGTACGCGAGGTGTGTGAAGCGGGACTCGATGATCTGCACTCCGGCCGCCTCCACGCGCGCGTGCAGTTCCACGGCGAGCTTCTCGGTGATCTCCTCGGCGTTGCCGCGCAGGGAGAGACCGTCCTCCTCGTGGGCGTCGTAGGGGTACTCGATGGCGATGTGCCGCACGGCCGCCTCGGTCTGGGTGGAGACGAACTCGATGTAGTCGTCGACCTCGAACGTGGCCTGGGCGGTGTCCTCGACGCGCCAGACGACCACCGCGGCGAGCTCGATCGGGTTGCCGTAGGCGTCGTTGACCTTGAGGACGGCGGTCTCGTGGTTGCGGACGCGCGTCGAGATCTTCGTGCGCGAGGTGAAGGGGTTCACCCAGCGCAGGCCGTCCTGCCGGATCGTGCCCCGGTACCGGCCGAAGAGCTGGACGACGCGCGCCTCGCCCGGCGCGACCATGTTCAGCCCGCACATGGCGAGGAACGCCGCGAGCGCGACCAGGATGCCGCCGATGATCAGCGCCGCCTGCACGCCGGTCGCGTGCACCGAGGTGGCGGCCGCGATCAGCCCGGCACCGGCCAGCAGGCCGAGCAGGCCCAGCAGCAGAGCGAGCCCGCCGCCGATGCTGTGTGCCGCGAACTCCCGCACACGAGGTGCCGGCATCTCGGGCACATCGGCCGTGACCTGCGGATCCGTTGTGGACATGGGTGATCCCCCGTTTCTTCCGGGAAGCCGCTCCTGCTTAGCTTCCGTCTATCTAAGTGATATCACTTTCTGGCGTCCTGGCAACCCTGTGGATGTCTCGAACGTCGGTTCCGTTGGGAATGGGTGCTGATTGTCACGTCCGCAAAGGGCCGGATCGGCTGCCCTATCTCTTATCTCCCGGTGTTAGCTTTCTGAGCTGACCTGAGCGGCGAACCTGTGTGACACGTGAGCACACATGAACGAAGCGGAGCGGATCGGACTCATGGGACGAGCGGAAGAGAGACGCGCCAGACAGCGCGGTGGGCGCCGTGCGGCACCCAAGAGCCGCCGTTCGTCGGGCGCGGCCGGGAAGAGCGGCATACGCAGGCTCTTCACCTGGAAGAAGATCCTCGGCACCTTCCTGGGCGTGTGCCTGCTGGGCATGGGCGCCTTCGTCGTGCTGTACATGATGATCGGGATCCCCGAGGGGAACGCCGACGCCAAGCGGCAGAGCAACATCTACAAGTACAGCGACGGCTCGATCATGGCCCGCGACGGCAAGGTCAACCGCGAGAACGTCGATCTGTCCCGGGTCCCCAAGGGCGTGCGGCTGACCTTCGTCGCGGCCGAGAACAAGACCTTCTTCAAGGACTCCGGCGTCGACTTCAAGGGCACCGCCCGCGGCCTGTTCAACACGCTGTCGGGCCGGGGCGCGCAGGGCGGTTCGACGATCACCCAGCAGTACGTCAAGAACTACTACCTGACGCAGGAGCAGACCGTCTCGCGCAAGCTGAAGGAGATGGTCATCTCGCTGAAGCTGGACCGGGAGAAGTCCAAGGACTACATCCTCGCCGGTTACATCAACACCAGCTACTACGGCCGCAACGCCTACGGCATCCAGGCCGCCTCTCAGGCCTACTACCGCAAGGACGCCGAGGACCTCACGGTCGCGCAGGGCGCCTACCTCGCCGCACTCCTCCAGGCCCCCAGCCAGTACGACTGGGCCGTCGCCTCCAAGGAGGGTAAGAAGCTGGTGAAGGCGCGCTGGAACTACGTCCTGGACAACATGGTCGACGAGGGCTGGCTGAGCGCGTCCGAGCGGGCCGGCATGAAGTTCCCGGAGCCCGAGGAGCCCAAGCCCGCCCCCGGCATGGAGGGCCAGAAGGGCTACCTGGTCAACGCGGCCAACGTGGCACTGGAGAAGCAGCTCGTCGCCGAGGGCGCCGCCGACAACACCAAGGAAGCCGAGGCGATGGTCAACGCCGGCGGCTGGACCTTCACGCTCAACATCGACAAGAAGAAGCAGGCGGCGCTGGAGAAGTCCGTCCGGCAGCAGCTGACCAGCAAGCTCGACCCCGAGAAGCGCAAGGTCGACGGGGACGTCCAGGCCGGTGCCGCGTCCGTGAACCCGAAGACGGGCGCCGTGGTCGCGATGTACGGCGGCGAGGACTACTTCAAGCACTACATGAACAACGCCACCCGCGCCGACTACCAGCCTGCCTCCACCTTCAAGCCGGTCATCCTGGCCGCGGCCCTGGAGGAACAGGCGAAGACGCAGGACGGCAAGCCGATCAACGCGAACACGGTCTACGACGGCACGAGCAAGCGCCAGGTCGTGGAGAACGGCACCAAGGTCGGCTTCGCGCCCGAGAACGAGGACGACCGCGACTACGGCCCGATCTCCGTCCAGACGGCCATGAACAAGTCCGTCAACTCGGTCTTCGCGCAGATGGGCGTCGACGTCGGCATGCCCGAGGTGGTGAAGGTCGCCGGCAAGCTCGGCATGGACACCTCCAAGATGGAGGCCGTGCCCGCCCAGACCCTGGGCAGCATGGGCGCCAGCCCCCTGCAGATGGCCGGTGTCTACGCGACCCTCGACAACCACGGCAGGAAGGTCACCCCGGCCGTCCTGAAGTCGGCGGAGCACCTCAACCAGAACGTCACCATGCCCGACCCGGTCGGAGAGCAGGTCATCAGCCGGGAGGCCGCCGACTCGGTCACCTCGGTGCTGACCGGCGTGGTCGACGACGGCACCGCCCAGGCGTCCGTGCGCAACAACCCCCTGCGCGACGGCCAGCAGGTCGCGGGCAAGACGGGTACGTCCGACAACAACAAGTCGGCCTGGTTCACCGGCTACACGCCGAAGCTGGTCACCTCGGTGGGCCTGTTCGGCGAGGACGCCAAGACCCACGCCCAGGTCGCGATGTACAAGGCGGCCGGCAAGCCCCGTCTCAACGGCGGTGACTTCCCCGCGCGGATCTGGGCGCAGTACACCTTCGGCGTGATGGGCGGCGTCAGCAAGTTCGACCTCGAGACCCAGCAGGGCGCGGCCGTCCAGCCGACCTGGACGCCGACGCCCACGCAGGAGCAGACCGAGGAGCCGACGCAGGAGCCGACGACCGAGGAGCCGTCGTCCTCCCCGCCGCCCACGACCAAGGAGCCGTCGTCCTCCCCGCCGCCGAGCCCGTCGACGACACAGCCCACCCTCAGCCCGCCCCCGTCCCCGCAGACGTCCCCGCCGGGCGACGGCGGCGACCCGTTCGACCCGATCAAGCCGGGTGACGACGAGTAGACGAGCAGCAGACGCGCGAGGGCGCCCGGCTCAGGCCGGGCGCCCTCGCGCGTTGTGTTCCCGGGGCGGTTTCCGGACAGCTTGAAGGCCCGTCCGGCCCCCTTCACCCGTTCCGCATCACGGGTCCTTCGCGTACGTGGCAGGGAAGGGGTGGCTCGAACGGTCGTTCCGGAACCGCTTGTTCGCGGGAATTGCGTTCCGGCCATCACCCCCCGCTCCGCACATAAAGGCTTGATACGGGTGTTCGAGCTGTGGCTATGGTGATCGCCGAGACGGCGCTCTGACCCGCGCCGTCCGAACGGGGGAGGTCTTCCGATGTCGCGGTGCCGTCAGCCATGCGCGCGTTCCTGTCACAAGCGCGCCCGCACCCGGCGTCCCTGAGACCGCGTCACCTCCCATCGAGGTGACCCATCGCCTTCTCCTCCCCTGTCCCACGCCGGACAAGGGGCTCTCATGCGCCCCGCGTACTCGGACACGACCTTTCGAAGGAGAGCCACGCCCATGGCCGACGAGATGGTGCGCAGAGCCCAGCAGTTCATCAACGGAACCTACGACCACGGTGCCAAGCTGGGCATCGACAGGCTCGTCGAGAACGGCGAGACGGGCTGGACCGTCATGTTCGCCCTCACCCGGGCCCTCCAGTACGAGCTGGGGATCACCGGCCTGTCGGACACCTTCGGCCCCACCACCCTCTCCACGCTCCAGTCGAAGTACCCGCGCATCGGCGCCGCCACGACCGCCCCGAAGAACCTCGTCCGGGTGATCCAGGCCGGCCTGTACTGCAAGGGGTACGACGGCGGCGAGATCGACGGCGTCTACAACAAGCGGGTCCAGGACTCGATGATCAAGCTCAAGACGGACATGGGCGTCGACTTCGCCTACCCCGGCAGCGAGATCGTCCCGAAGGTCTTCAAGGGCCTTCTGAACATGGACCCGTACGTCACCGTCAACAACGGCTCCAGCCAGATCCGCGCCGTCCAGCAGTGGATGAACGGCGAGTTCATCCACCGCAAGGACTTCTTCGTCATCCCCTGCGACGGGCACCACTCCCGCACCGTCGCCCAGGCGATGCTCTACGCGGTCCAGTACACCATCGGCATGGCCGACGGCGTCGCCAACGGCGTCTTCGGCCCCGGCACCCAGGCCGGCATCAAGGAACACACCCTGACGGTGGGCTCCTCCGGCACCTGGGTGCAGCTGTTCACCGCCGGCATGCTGCTCAACCAGCGGTCCGTCTCCTTCGGCGGCACCTTCACCTCCGCCCACGCCGACGCGGTCCGCTCCTTCCAGTCGTTCGTCAAGCTCCCCGTGACGGGGAAGGGCGACTTCTCCACCTGGGCCTCCCTCCTCGTCTCCTACGGCGACCAGAGCCGCAAGGGCTCGGCCTGCGACGGCGTCACCCGCATCACACCCGACCGGGCCAAGGCGCTCAAGGCGGAGGGCATCACCGTCATCGGCCGCTACCTGACCAACCCGATCCCCGGCGGCGGCAAGGTTCCCGAGAAGGAGATCCAGTCCGGCGAGCTCCAGACCATCGCCGACCAGGGGCTGCGCTGCTTCCCGATCTACCAGACCTTCGGGCGGGGCGCGGAGGACTTCAGCTACCCGCTGGGCCGTGCGGCCGGGCAGGCCGCCATCAACGCGGCACTCGACCACGGCTTCAAGCCGGGATCGAGGATATTCTTCGCGGTCGACTTCGACGCCTACGACTACGAGGTCACCGACAACGTCCTCCCCCACTTCAAGGGGATCGAAGACGCGATCCGCGACGACGGCAACCGCTACGCCGTCGGCGTCTACGGCCCCCGCAACGTATGCACCCGGGTGTCCGAGGCGGGCCACGCCTCGGCGTCCTTCGTGTCCGACATGTCCTCCGGCTTCTCGGGGAACTTCGGCTACCCGCTCCCCGAGAACTGGGCCTACGACCAGATCGTCACCAAGACGGTGGGATCCGGCAGCGGATC
Source organism: Streptomyces tibetensis (assembly GCF_040647715.1). Classification (GTDB taxonomy): domain Bacteria; phylum Actinomycetota; class Actinomycetes; order Streptomycetales; family Streptomycetaceae; genus Streptomyces; species Streptomyces tibetensis_A. The sequence goes on from NZ_JBEZCR010000002.1 coordinate 685,050, forward strand.
GATCAATATCGATGTCAACATCGCCTCCGGGCGGGACAGCGGCCAGGGGTCCTTCAACCCGCCGCGGGGCGTCAAGCAGGACACCCTGCTCCATCCCGACGTCATCGGGGCCATGCAGACCGACGTCGGCAAGTACATGGAGTCGCTCGGCTTTCCCCTCGACGGCGGCACCCGAAGCTGGCAGCACTGGAAGTGCTTCGAGCGGACCGTCACCGCGCACGACGAGCTGATCACGAACCTGTCCCGCAGGTACAACATGCGCAAGGCGCTCATCCAGACGTCCGCCTACTGGGAGATGCGGCACATCACCCCGAGTGACGAGGCGGCCTGGCTCGCGGTCATCACGGCCTTCAACACCACCGGCAAGTACATCCGTGAGACGTCCACCGGCATCGCCAAGCAGCGGGCCGCCACCCTGATCGGTGCCTACAACCACGCCATCGACAAGGGATATTCCTCGGATCAGCCCCGCCGTGATGTCTCGCAGGACCAGGACAAGTACAACGCCTGGAAGCAGGCCTACGACAGTGAGACGTTCGCCCTCACCAGCGTCGCCATCATCCACTTGTGGGACATCGACGGGAAACCCGGCGGCGACGACGACTCCCCGGCCCTGCGCCAGCCCAACCTCGGTTACACCGACACCGAGATCTACGAGGTCCTCCGCCGGTACCAGGGCCCCGGCGAGCCGGCGATGACGGAGGCGAAGAAGCGGATGGGGCTGTACTACGTGATGGAGAAATACAACTCCATCTCACGCAACTACTAGCAGGGGAGCCGCACATGTCAGGAGACGAGCCCTACGCCGCCCATGACGGCGCGCTGCTGCTCGTACTGCTCCTGGCCTGTGTCATCACAGTGCTGTGCCTCACCGTCCACGGGGCCAGGCGGCTGATCAGAGCCGGACGGAGGAAAGAGTCGTTCACCGCCCGGTCCGCGGCCCTGCTCGCCTGGGACGCCACGATCGCCGTGTACACGTGGGGCCTGCTCCACCTGTTCTTCCTCGACGACTACGCCCGGGCCCAGGCGTGCAGAAAGTCCGTCGGGGACGAGCTCACCGGCTACGCCCCGAGCTTCGTCCCCCTGCACTTCGGCTGCCGCACCGGCGACGGGCGGGTCGTCGAGGCCGTCATCCCCTCGTACCTCAACCCGGCGTTGGCCGTACTCGGGATCTGCTCCGTCGTCCTGAGCGGACTCGCCATCGCCCATCACACGAAGGACACCGACACGTGACCACCGACCTGTCCCGCAGAAGCGCGCTGCGGGGTGCCGCTTTCATCGCCGCCGGCGCGGCCCTCGGCTCCGCACTGCTCTCCGCTCCCGCCCACGCCGCCCCCAAGGGCCCCGACCCGGCCAAGGTCCGGGAGGCGATACGCAAGGCACAGGAACGCAACAAGCGGCTCCTGACCGGTGTCCCGTCGACGAACGGATGGGAGATGGAGCGGATCGCGGACGACCGCGGACACATCTACACCAGACCCGTCCCCGGCACCCCCGTCACCGGCGTCCAGCTCCGCATGGGCGACGTGGAGACCGTCCTCGTCCACGTGATCCGCCGCTTCCACTACGAGATCGACGAACTGCGCCGGGGCGACGTCACCGGCTGGCGCCACCCCTCGAAGGTCCGCAAGGGCCTTGCCGAGTCGAACCAGGCCTCCGGCACGGCGGTGCAGATCCGGCCCGGCTCCTACCCCTCCGGCCTCCGGGGAGGGTTCTTCCCGCAGCAGGAGGCCGTGATCCGGGACATCCTCGCCGACTGCGAAGGGGTGATCCGTTGGGGCGGAGACGACAAACGGCCGGACGAGGCGCTGTTCTACGTCGACACCGCCCCCGGTGACAGCCGGCTGGCACGGATCGCGGAGAAGATCCGCGAGTGGGACTGGACCCCCGGTCTGGGGGCCGGCTCGGGTGCCGACCCGCTCCAGCCGTCCCGCAAGCGGGCCGCCGAACGTCTGGCCCGACAGCAGGCCTGAGCGCCGACGGCCAGGCGTCGGTCACCGGCAGTGACCAGGCGTCGGTCAGCGGCGTCCGACGACTGACAGAGGGCCGGTCCCCGCGGGTGCGGGGACCGGCCCTCTGCCGTGCGTGCGTTCAGCCCCGGTTGAGCTCGAACCAGACCACCTTGCCCGTGCTCAGCCGGGTCGCGCCCCAGCGCCGCGCCAGCCGGTTCACCAGGTACAGCCCGCGCCCGCCCTCGTCGGTCGCGCGGGCCTGCCTCAGGCGCGGCAACTGCGGCACGTCGTCACCCACTTCGCAACGCAGCACGTCCGTCCGCAGCAGCCGCAGCGTCACCGGCCGGGACGCGTACCGCACGGCGTTCGTCACGACCTCGCTGACGAGCAGCTCGACGGAGTCGCTGAGCTCCTCCAGCCCCCAGCGCTGCAACGCGCGCCGGGCCAGCCGGCGGGCCCGGCCGGGGGCCGCGTCCTCCGGCTCCAGGAACCAGTACGCCACGTCGCTGGGCGGGATCCCGTCGAAGCGGGCGGCGAGCAGCGCGATGTCGTCGTCCCGGTCGCCCGGGCCGAGCATGTCGAGCACCTCGTCGCACAGCGCTTCCAGGGGCGGCGGATGGTCCGGCCCGGTGAGCTGCGCGACCGCGGCGAGCTTCTCGCGGAGCTGCTCGATGCCGGTCCACACGTCGCGCAGCCGGGACTCGACCAGGCCGTCGGTGTAGAGCAGCAGCGTCCCGCCGGCGGGCGCGTCCAGCTCCACCGCCTCGAAGTCCACGCCGCCCACCCCGATCGGGGCACCGGCGGGCACGCGCAGCACCTCGGCGCGGCCGCCCAGGTGCAGCAGGACGGGCGGCGGATGCCCGGCGTTGGCGATGGTGATGCGGTGCGATACCGGGTCGTACACGGCGTAGAGGCACGTCGCCATGCGGTCCACGCCCAGGCGCTGGGCCTGTTCGTCGAGGTGGTGCAGGACCTCCTGCGGCGGCAGGTCGAGGCCGGCGAGAGTCTGGGCCGTGGTGCGGAGCTGGCCCATGATGGCAGCCGATGTCATGGAGTGGCCCATGACGTCGCCGACGACCAGCGCGACCCGGCTGCCGGGCAGCGGGATCGCGTCGTACCAGTCGCCGCCCACCCGGGCCGTCTCCGCCGCCGGCAGATAACGGGAGGCCAGCCGCACGCCCGTCGGGCGGGGCAGCGTCTCGGGCAGCATGGTGCGCTGCAGCTCGTCCGCGATGTAGGCCTCGCGGCCGTACAGCACGGCCTTGTCGATGCCGAGGGCGCTGTGCGTGGCGAGCTGGGCGGCCACCAGCAGGTCGTCCGGGTCGAACGCGACGCGCTCGGGGCGGCGCAGGAACAGGGCGGCACCGATCACCCGGCGCCGGCCCCGCAGCGGGGCGAGGATCGCCCGCTGCCCGTCCGGCACGGCGAACTCGCCTTCCTCCCCGAGCAGTTCCGGCAGCGCGGCGCGTGCCGCGGGAGCGTCGGTGAACACCGGGCGCACACCCCGCAGCACCTCGGCGAGCGCGCTGCCGGGCCGCACCTCGCACAGCTCGGCGCCGACCGTGTCCAGCTCGTTAGGTTCGGGCTGCGCGGCCGGAAGGAAGCCGTTCTCGGTGTCCCGCTCCGCCGGTATCCGGTCGGTGCGGCGCAGCCGCAGCACCAGCGGGCCGGTGGGCCGCTCGTCACCGACGGGCAGCGGATCGCGCAGATAGACCAGGATCGCGTCGGAGAAGGTGGGCACGGTGGCCCGGCACAGCCCCATGACGATCTCGTCGAGGTCGATGCCGCGGGCGATCCGCCGGGTGGCGGCCCCCACGAACCGGAGCCGGTCGCCGTCCCGCCGCATCGGCGTGGGGCGACCGGGCGGCAGGCTCTGCCCGCTGCGGCGCTCCTGCCCGTCGCTGTTCACCGGCGGCCGGTCCTGTCCGTCGGCCGGCTGGACCGGGATGCCCTCGGGGGCGGGGCGCGGCCGAGGCGTCTCGCGCTCGGCGGTCTGCTCGGCACCCGGCTGGGAGTGCTCGGAGGCGGGGTCGCTCACGGTGTCCTTGCCCTTGCCGAACGGCGTGGAGGTGCCCGGCTCCGACGTGCCCGGCGTGCTGTGTGCCGTCGTGACCGGAACGCTGACGTCGCCGCCTGGGCGGCCCTGTACCGGTAAGGCGCCGGCGCCGGGCGCACGCGCCGGTGCCGGGGTATGCACGAAAGCCCCGCGGGGATCCGCGGGGTCGACGCCCGCCTGGGGGCGTTCGAACGAGGTCGGCTGCTCCGTCACGCGTGTCGAATCCATCCGTCCGGGGCTGCGCGCCGCGCGCGCAGTTGGTCCCGCCGAAACTCCGATACCCGGATTACGTGCCCCAGGAACGGAATTCCCGCGTGGTCAGAGGTTGTTCCTGTGCCACCGGCGGACCGTCTGCGGCCCGCAGGGGCCTTGTGACGGCCCCTGGGGCCTGTGGCGCAGGCCCTGCCGGTGTTGCCCTCGTACCCCTCGCTCACGTCCTGCCGCCCCTCGGTGACGATCGGTCAAGCCCAGCGCGTGCTCCGGCAGTTGCCGCCGCGCGCCCTTGCGGAGGACGATCCTACGTTTCTTGCCCGGGGGCGCAGCAAGGGTCTCATGAGGACACATGCGCAGGCGTACGGTCCCAGTCCTCCGGCAGTGACGGTACAGCCCAGGAGGGATCCGGGCGCCAGTGCTGCCAGCCTTCCGAGAACGGCGGCCCCCACGCGCGGATCACCTCCACCGCGTCCCGCCCCGCCTGCTGTACCTTTTCCGCCAGTTGGTCGTCCATCAGCCCGTCCCGGCGGGCCTGGGCGAACTCGTCCTCGTCCCGCCAGTGCCAACTGCGGTCCGGGTGGACGGAGATGTCCAGGAAGTGGTCGACGGAGTCGACCCCGCCCGCCCAGCGGGCCAGGGGTTCCTCCAGGTTCACGTACCAGTTCTTGAACTGCCAGCCCGGCTCCCAGAACAGCCACACCGACCAGGGCTCGCCGGGCCGGGCCAGCTTCAGCACGCCCGTGCCGAACCACCGGTCGCGCTGCACGGTCCGCGGCTTGGTGTAGCGCGACTCCAGCGGCTCCAGGTGGACGGGCGTGCCGTCGGCGAGGACGGGCTTCACACACTCGGTGCCGGGCGCCAGCCACACGGCGAGCAGGTCCGCGTCGTCCCGGACGACGGTGACGGGGCGCGCGATGTGCACCTGCGTGCCGCCGTTCTCCCGGTACCGCCACAGGATGCGGCTCCCGGGCGCCCAGAAGCCTGCCGCACCACCCGTTTCCACGCGTCTCATCGCTCCACCGTCTGCCATGACCAGATATTAGGTGCCGTAGGCATACGACGCTGCGGCGCGTGTCACGGTTCACGCGCCGGGCACACGAACGAGGTCCTTCGTCACGGGTGCGTCATCCGCAGGACATCCAGCGCCTCGTCGAGCTGCTCCGCGGTCAGGTCCCCGCGCTCCACGTATCCGCCGTCCAGCACGACCTGACGGATCGTCTTCCGCTCGGCCAGCGCCTTCTTGGCGACCTTCGCGGCCTCCTCGTACCCGATGTACTTGTTCAGCGGGGTCACGACGGAAGGGGAGGACTCGGCGTACTCCCGCGCCCGCTCGCGGTTCGCGGTGATGCCGTCGACGGTGCGGTCGGCGAGCAGCCGCGTCGCGTTGGTGAGCAGCCGGATCGACTCCAGCACGTTCTTGGCGATGACCGGCAGCATCACGTTGAGCTCGAAGTTCCCGGCGGCGCCCGCCGTCGCGACGGTGGCGTCGTTGCCCACGACCTGGGCGGCCACCATCAGCACGGCCTCGGGAATGACCGGGTTCACCTTTCCCGGCATGATCGAGGAGCCGGGCTGGAGGTCGGGCAGGGCGATCTCGGCGAGACCGGTGCGCGGCCCGGAGGACATCCAGCGCAGGTCGTTGGCGATCTTCGTCAGCCCCACCGCGATGGTCCGCAGCTGGCCGCTGGTCTCGACGATGCCGTCCCGGGCGCCCTGCGCCTCGAAGTGGTTGCGGGCCTCGGTGAGGGGCAGCCCGGTCGTGCGGGCGACCTCCTCGATCACGGCGGCGGAGAAGCCGGGCGGGGTGTTGATGCCGGTGCCGACGGCCGTACCACCGAGGGGCAGTTCGGCGAGCCGGGGGAGGGAGGCCTCCAGACGCTCGATGCCGTACCGCACCTGGGCGGCGTATCCGCCGAACTCCTGGCCCAGCGTCACGGGCGTGGCGTCCATGAGGTGGGTCCGGCCCGACTTCACGACGTCGGCGAACTCCTCGGCCTTGCGCTCCAGGGAAGCGGCGAGGTGCTCCAGAGCGGGGACCAGGTCGCGCGTCACGGCGGCGGTGGCGGCGATGTGGATCGAGGACGGGAAGACGTCGTTGGACGACTGTGAGGCGTTCACATGGTCGTTCGGGTGGACGCCGCTGCCCAGCCGCTCGCTCGCCAGCGTGGCGATGACCTCGTTGGTGTTCATGTTGGACGAGGTCCCGGACCCGGTCTGGAACACGTCGACCGGGAAGTGCTCGTCCCACCTGCCCTCGGCGACCTCCCCGGCCGCCTCCTGGATCGCCTGCGCGATGTCCTTGTCCAGGACCCCCAGCTCGGCGTTGACCTTGGCCGCCGCGCCCTTGATCCGGGCCAGCGCCTCGATGTGCGCGCGCTCGATGCGCTGCCCGGAGACGGGGAAGTTCTCCACGGCCCGCTGGGTCTGGGCCCGCCACTTGGCGTGCGCGGGCACCCGCACCTCGCCCATGGAGTCGTGCTCGGTGCGGTACTCGGTCCTGTCCTGCTCGTCGGTCATCGACGATCACCTCCACGTGTCACAGCGTCAGCGCCGCGACCACTGTTCCCCGCGGAGGCGAATCATCACCGTCGCGGTCAGGCGAGTCCGGGTCCGCGTACCGGAATGGAGGTGAACGTGGGGGCCGGGGCCGGGTCCTGGAAGAAGTCGTTGCCCTTGTCGTCGACCACGATGAAGGCGGGGAAGTCCTCGACCTCGATCTTCCAGACGGCCTCCATGCCGAGCTCCTCGTACTCGACGACCTCGACCTTCTTGATGCAGTCCTGGGCCAGGCGCGCGGCCGGGCCGCCGATGGAGCCGAGGTAGAAGCCGCCGTGGGCGTCGCACGCGTCGGTGACCTGCTTGCTGCGGTTGCCCTTGGCCAGCATCACCTTGGAGCCGCCCGCCGCCTGGAACTGCTCCACGTAGGAGTCCATGCGGCCGGCCGTGGTCGGGCCGAAGGAGCCCGACGCGTAACCCTCGGGCGTCTTGGCCGGACCGGCGTAGTACACCGGGTGGTCCTTCAGGTACTGCGGCATCTCCTCGCCCGCGTCCAGCCGCTCCTTGATCTTGGCGTGGGCGATGTCACGCGCCACGACCAGGGGGCCGGTCAGGGACAGGCGGGTCTTCACCGGGTACTTGGTGAGCTCCGCCAGGATCGTCTCCATCGGCTGGTTCAGGTCGATCTTGACGACGTCGCCGCTCTCGTCGAGCTGCTCGTCGGTGGTCTCCGGCAGGAAGCGTGCCGGGTCCGTCTCCAGCTGCTCCAGGAAGACGCCCTCGGCGGTGATCTTCGCGACGGCCTGGCGGTCGGCGGAGCAGGAGACCGCGATGGCCACCGGGCAGGACGCGCCGTGCCGCGGCAGGCGCACCACGCGCACGTCGTGGCAGAAGTACTTGCCGCCGAACTGCGCGCCGATGCCGATCTTCTGCGTCAGCTCGAAGACCTTCTCCTCCAGCTCCTTGTCCCGGAACCCGTGCCCGAGCTCGGAGCCCTCGGCCGGGATCTCGTCCAGGTAGTGCGCGGAGGCGTACTTCGCGGTCTTCAGCGCGTACTCGGCGGAGGTGCCGCCGACCACGATCGCCAGGTGGTACGGCGGGCAGGCCGCCGTACCCAGCGAGCGGATCTTCTCCTCCAGGAACTTCATCATGGAGGACTCGTTCAGAACGGCCTTCGTCTCCTGGTACAGGAACGACTTGTTGGCCGAGCCGCCGCCCTTGGCCATGAAGAGGAACTTGTAGGCGCCGCCGTCGGCCGCGTACAGCTCGATCTGCGCGGGGAGGTTGGAGCCGGTGTTCTTCTCCTCCCACATGGTGAGCGGAGCCATCTGCGAGTAGCGCAGGTTCAGGTTCTGGTACGCGTCGTAGATGCCGCGGCTCAGTGCCTCCTCGTCGCGGCCCCGGGTCAGCACGTTCTGCCCGCGCTTGCCCATGACGATCGCCGTGCCCGTGTCCTGGCACATCGGCAGCACCCCGGCCGCCGCGATGTTCGCGTTCTTCAGCAGGTCCAGCGCCACGAACTTGTCGTTGCCCGACGCCTCGGGGTCGTCGATGATGCGGCGCAGCTGCGCGAGGTGGGCCGGGCGCAGGTAGTGCTGGATGTCGTGGATGGCCTCTTCGGCGAGCTTGCGCAGCGCCTCCGGCTCCACCTGGAGGAAGGTCCGTCCGTCCGGCCCCTCGACCGTGGAGACACCCTCGGAGGTCACCAGCCGGTAGGGGGTGGTGTCCTCTCCCTGGGGGAGCAGATCGGTGTACGCGAACTCAGGCATCTCAGCCCATTCCTCACTCTGCGGACGGCGGCCCGCCTCCTTTGGCGAGCGCCAACCAGCGTAGAACCTGCCGCTGACAGCGAGCCCGTGAGGTAGGGCTGAGTTCGTCACACTCGGCCGCGAGAGGGGGGCTATCGCGATCTATCGTGTTTCGGTACGCTGCTGTCGTGGACCTTCAGAAGCAGGACCTCCAGAAGCCGGATCTCCGGCAGCAGGGCGCGCCCGCCGCCTCCGAGCTCCGCGCCTCCGACGCCGAGCGCGACCGCATAGCCGACCTCCTGCGCGACGCCCTGGCCGAGGGCCGCCTCACCGCGGACGAGCATGCCGAGCGCGTCGAGGGGGTGCTGCGCGCCAAGACCGTCGGCGAGCTGGAGGTCTTCGTGCGGGACCTGCCCGCGGCCCACCGCCAGGGCCCCGGCCCCGGCCCCGCCCACGCCCCGGCCCCCTGGCGCCCCACCGTCGGTGCCATCCCGGTCGACCCGGACGACAACGTGGTCGCGGTGTTCAGCAGCGCCGTCCGCAAGGGCCGCCGGCGCGCGGGCCGCCGTATCCACGCGTACGCGATCTTCGGCAGCGTCGAGATAGACCTGAGCGAGGCCCTCTTCGACCACCAGCAGGTCGTCGTCAGGTCCTTCGCGGTCTTCGGCAGCGTCGACATCCGCGTCCCGGAGAACGTGTCGCTGCGCGGCATGGGCGGCGGCGTCCTCGGCAGCTTCGAGGTGGCCACGCTCGACTCGGACGACCCGGAGGCCCCCATCGTCTACGTCGACGGCTGGGCCGTCCTGGGCAGCGTCGAGGCCCGGCCGAGGCGGGGCAAGGTCGTCGCCGACATCCTGGACCGGGTGCAGCGCAAGGTCGACAGGGGTTTGCGCAAACACCTGGGGCATTGACAGCCGCGAATCCCCCGAATCCGGCCGTTCGGAACTCAGTGCATAGGCGCGCGTACAGCGGGTAGGCCTTGCTGCATCGTCTCTCGCTCGCGAAGCCGTCGTCAGGAGTAGACCGTGCTGCAACCGCCGCATTCGTCCCTGCAGGTCGCTGCCGTTCCGGCCCCGCGGGTGCCGGCGCGAGACAGGGACCAGGACGCCCCATGGCACACCGAGGCGGTGTGCCGGCGCGACGAAGCGAGCCTGTTCTTCGCACCCTCCAAGGAACCGACCGCCGCACGGCTGTCCCGGGAGGAAGCGGCAAAGCGGGTCTGCGCCCGCTGTCCCGTGATGGTCGAGTGCCGTGAACACGCCCTGCTCCAGCCCGAGCCCTACGGCGTCTGGGGCGGCCTCACCGCCGCGGAACGCCGCGTGGTGCTGGCCCGACGGCGCCGCCGCGAGATGGAGCTGAAGAAGGCGGCCCGCCCGGCGGACCGGATAGCCGCGGCCGGCTGACGGCCCAGCAGCACGAAAGGGGCGCCCCCACCGCACCGGGGACGCCCCTTTCCGTTCGGCACCGTCAAGGAATGCGGGGCGGTATCGATCTGCGGCTCCGCCGCGCGGGCGCGATCAACCACAACGGACCCGCACTCGCCGGCGATCCGCAGTCCCCACCTCTTTGGCGCGCTACTTCCCCTTGTCGAAGTCGATCGCGCTGTAGGCCCGCAGCTTGCTCAGCCGGTGCTCGGAGGAGATCCGCCGGACCGTGCCCGACCGCGACCGCATCACGATCGAGTCGGTCGTCGCGGTCTCCGCCCGGTAGCGCACTCCGCGCAGCAGTTCGCCGTCCGTGATGCCGGTCGCCACGAAGAACACGTTCTCGCCGGTGACGAGATCCTCGGTCGTCAGTACCCGGTCGAGATCATGCCCCGCGTCGATCGCCCGCTGCCGCTCCGCGTCGTCCTTGGGCCACAGCTTGCCCTGGATCGTGCCGCCCAGGCACTTCACCGCACAGGCCGAAATGATGCCCTCGGGCGTACCGCCGATGCCGAGCAGCAGATCGACCCCGGTGCCCTCCCGCAGCGCCAGGATGGAGCCGGCCACGTCGCCGTCGGAGATCAGCCTGATGCGCGCCCCGGTGTCCCGGATCTCCTTGATGATGCCCTCGTGCCGCGGCCGGTCCAGGATCACCACCGTCACGTCCTCCGGTGCGGACCGCTTCGCCTTGGCGACCCGGCGGATGTTCACCGACACCGGGGCGTTGATGTCGACGAAGTCGGCCGCCTCGGGCCCGGTGACGAGCTTGTCCATGTAGAAGACGGCGGACGGGTCGAACATGGACCCGCGCTCGGCGGCGGCCAGCACCGCGATCGCGTTCGTCATGCCCTTCGCGGTCAGCGTGGTGCCGTCGATCGGGTCGACGGCGATGTCGCACTCGGGCCCGGTCCCGTCGCCCACGCGCTCCCCGTTGAACAGCATCGGGGCTTCGTCCTTCTCGCCCTCGCCGATGACGACGACGCCGTTCATCGAGACGGTGGAGACGAGGGTCCGCATGGCACGCACCGCGGCACCGTCGGCGCCGTTCTTGTCACCCCGCCCGACCCAACGGCCCGCGGCCATCGCCGCCGCCTCGGTGACCCGGACGAGCTCCAGGGCGAGGTTGCGGTCGGGGGCCTCGGAGGGCACATCGAGTTCGGACGGCAAATGATGATGCTCGGTCATCGGAGCGCACCTTTCTGTACGGCGACGGCCGGATGAGGGTGTTGTCGCCCGACTCTATCTCCGAGCCCGCAAAATGAGCAGGGGCCCCCACGGATGAGCGCGTCAGGGACCTGCGACGATAGGGGGCGTGGCAGGCACGAACGGCAAGCAGAAGACGGCGCGGGACATGATCCTCTCGATGGGGATCATCATCCTGGTGGCGGGCTTCGTGTACCTCTTCATCCCGCACGACGACAGCGCGCCCGAGGTCAAGGCCGTCGACTACCGGGTCGAACTGCTCACGGCACGCCGCGCCGCCTCCTATCCCGTGGCCGCGCCCGAGGGTCTGTCCGACGCGTGGAAGGCCACCTCCGTCCGCTTCAGGGGTGACGAGTACGACGCCTGGCACCTCGGCTTCCACGATCCCGAGGGGGAGTACGTGGCGGTCGAGCAGTCCACTCAGCGCCGCCCGGTCTTCCTGGACGAGGCGACACAGGGTGCCCACGAGACCGGGAAGACCGAGAAGATCGACGGCGACACCTGGATGCGATACGAGGGCGGCCGTTACGACGCACTGGTCCTCGAGGGCACGAAGGGCTCGACGACGGTCGTCACCGGCACCGCGTCGTTCGCGCAGCTCGCGAAGATGGCCGGGGCGCTTCAGACGAAGTGAAGGCCGCACGAGGAAGGCCCCCGGCGTTGTCGCCGGGGGCCTTGCTCATGTGCGTCCGCGGGAGGCGGCTCAGACCGTCGTGACGACCTGGTCGAACTCCAGGCGCGGGGAGCGCGGGTGCCAGGCGTCCGGGCCGGGGCGGCCGATGTTGACGACCATCAGCGGGGTGTGGTCGTCGTCCAGGAACTCCTTGCGGACACCCTCGAAGTCGAAGCCGGTCATCGGGCCGGCGGCCAGGCCGGCGGCGCGGACACCGACGATGAAGTACGCGGCCTGGAGGGCGGCGTTCAGCGCGGCGGCGTTCTCGCGGGCCGGGCGCTCGGTGAAGAAGATGTCCTTGATCTGCGGGGCGGCCGGGAACAGGTGCGGCAGCTCCTCGTGGAACTCGTTGTCCGCGGAGAGGATCGCCACCAGCGGGGCGCTCGCCGTCTTGGGCCGGTTGCCCTCGGCCATGTGCGCCACCAGGCGCTCGCGGGCCTCGGGGGAGCGGACCAGGGTGATGCGCAGCGGGGTCTGGTTGAAGGCGGTCGGACCGTACTTGACCAGGTCGTAGATCGCCTGCACCTGCTCGTCGGTCACCGGCTCGTCGGTGAAGGTGTTGGCGGACCGGGCCTCGCGGAACAGCAGGTCCTGGGCGGCGGGGTCAAGAACGAGGGACATGAATGCACTTTCTCGCGTCTGGTCCGGAAGATCGGCTGACGTCTTCGACCGTACGCCAGTGAAGTTCAACGTTCAACTAATATGGGGGTGTCGTGTGTCACCCCGAACTGAACGGACCCGCCTACCTCGGACCCGCTTACCCGGACCCGGCTACTCCCCGGCCCCTGCGGACCCGGCTACTCCGGGCCCTCCCCCTCCGCGGCCTCCTCCGCCAGCGCCGCGTCCAGCCGCGCCCGGGCCCCGTCCAGCCAGCGTCGGCACACCTTGGCCAGCTCCTCGCCCCGCTCCCACAGCGCCAGGGACTCCTCCAGCGTCGTACCGCCCGCCTCCAGACGCCGGACGACCTCGATCAGCTCGTCGCGCGCCTGCTCGTACCCGAGCGCCTCGCCGGCGCCCGGTGTCTCTTCAACCTCGCTGGTCATCCACTCACCCTATGTGTCCACTCGTACGGAGAGCTCACCCTCGGAGACCCGCGCGCGCAGGGCCTCGCCGGCCTGCACCTCGCCCGGGTCGCGGACGGCGTGCCCGTCCGCCTTCTGCAGCACGGCGTACCCGCGCTTCAGGGTTGCGGCGGGGGAGAGGGCCACCACGCGCGCGTGCGTGTGGGCCAGCTCCGAGTCCGCCCGGTCGAGCTGGTGCCGCAGGCACCGCCGGCCCCGGTCGAGCAGGTCCGCGACCTGATCGGCCCGCACATCGATCATCCGGTGCGGGTCCTCTATCGACGGCCGCGCCAGCGCGTGCGCCAGCCCGCGCTCCTCGCGCTCCACCAGCGCCGCCACGCACCGCCGCGCCCGGTCCCGCAGCAGCCGCACCCGCTCGTACTCCTCGCCGACGTCCGGCACGACCTTCTTGGCGGCGTCGGTCGGCGTGGAGGCGCGCAGGTCGGCGACCTGGTCCAGCAGCGGGCTGTCCGGCTCGTGCCCGATGGCGGACACCACCGGCGTACGGCACTGGGCGACCGTGCGGATCAGCTGCTCGTCGGAGAACGGCAGCAGGTCCTCCACACTGCCGCCGCCCCGGGCGACGATGATCACGTCCACGTCGTCGATCGCGTCGAGCTCCTTCACCGCCTGCACGACCTGCGGCACCGCGTGCACGCCCTGCACGGCGACGTTGCGCACCTCGAAGCGCACGGCGGGCCAGCGGTGCCGGGCGTTCTCCAGCACGTCCCGCTCGGCGGCCGAGGCCCGGCCGCAGACCAGCCCGACCAGCTGCGGCAGGAACGGCAGCGGCTTCTTGCGCTCCGCCGCGAACAGCCCCTCCCGCGCGAGGGCCTTCTTCAGATGCTCCAGCCGCGCGAGCAGTTCACCGACCCCGACGGGCCGTATCTCGGCGGCCCGCAGCGACAGCTGCCCCCGCGGGGCGTACCACTCGGGCTTGGCGAGGACGACGACCCGGGCGCCCTCGCTCACCACGTCCGCGACGGCGTCGAACACCTGCCGGTAGCAGGTGACGCTGACGGAGATGTCGTACGAGGGGTCCCGCAGCGTCAGGAACACCACACCGGCACCCGGCCGCCGCGACAACTGCGTGATCTGCCCCTCGACCCACACCGCCCCGAGCCGGTCGATCCAGCCCCCGATGAGCCGCGACACCTCGCCGACGGGCAGCGGGGCTTCCGGAGTCGTGTTCACAGCCATGCCCGCGAGAGTAGTGGGCACCGCCGACAACGGGGTTCAGCCGCCCTGCGGACACCGGCCTCGCCTTACGGGGGCGAGGCCGCCGGCGACGCGGGCCGGCCGCCCTGCGCGCAGCGCCCTCCTCACGGCGACGCCACCGCCTGCCTCCGCACCCGCCGTACGTCACTCGCGTCGCGCCGTGTCCGTCTTCCCGGGGACGGCGCGCCCACGGGATCTCCGACCGTCCGAACGCGGCCTTACGATGGGACGCATGTCTGCTTCGCCTGGCCGCCGTGTCCTGCTCGCCGCCCCCCGTGGCTACTGCGCGGGTGTGGACCGCGCCGTGATCGCCGTCGAGAAAGCCCTGGAGCAGTACGGCGCTCCGGTGTACGTCCGGCACGAGATCGTCCACAACAAGTACGTCGTGCAGACCCTGGAGAAGAAGGGCGCGATCTTCGTCGAGCAGACGGAGGAAGTGCCCCCGGGGAACATCGTCATGTTCTCCGCGCACGGCGTGGCCCCCGTCGTCCACGAGGAGGCCGAGCGCGGCAAGCTCGCCACCATCGACGCCACCTGCCCGCTGGTCACCAAGGTCCACAAGGAAGCCGTCCGCTTCGCGAACGAGGACTACGACATCCTCCTGATCGGCCACGAGGGCCACGAGGAGGTCATCGGCACCTCCGGCGAGGCCCCCGACCACATCCAGCTCGTCGACGGGCCGGGCGATGTGGCGAAGGTCGAGGTCCGCGACCCGTCCAAGGTCGTCTGGCTCTCCCAGACCACGCTGTCCGTCGACGAGACCATGGAGACCGTCGACGCCCTGAAGGACAAGTTCCCGCAGCTCATCTCCCCGCCCAGCGACGACATCTGCTACGCCACGCAGAACCGCCAGCTGGCCGTGAAGCAGATGGGCGCCGAGTCGGACCTGGTCATCGTCGTCGGCTCGCGCAACTCCTCCAACTCCAAGCGGCTCGTCGAGGTCGCCAAGATCGCCGGTGCCCGCGAGGCCTACCTCGTGGACTTCGCCGACGAGATCGACGAGGCGTGGCTGGAGGGCGTCAGCACGGTCGGCGTCACCTCGGGCGCCTCCGTCCCGGAGGTCCTGGTCGAGCAGGTCCTGGAGTTCCTCTCCCGGCGCGGCTTCGAGGACGTCGAGATCGTCAAGGCCGCCGAGGAGTCCATCACCTTCTCCCTGCCCAAGGAACTGCGCCGCGACCTGCGCGAGGAGGCCGCCGCCCTGGCCGCCGAGCGGGGCGGCGCCGGGACCGGTGAAAATTCCGGGGAGTGATCGGGGAGTGATCGGGGACAGGCCGGGCGGCACCGCTGTCCGGCCTGTGACTGTCAGTCGTTCGTCGTAACGTAAGGCCATGCAGATCTTCGGAGTGGACATCGGCGGATCCGGGATCAAGGGTGCGCCGGTGGACCTGGACAAGGGCGACCTGGCGCAGGAGCGCCACAAGGTCCTCACCCCCCACCCGGCCACGCCCGATGCGGTGGCCGACGGCGTCAAGCAGGTCGTCGACCACTTCGGCTGGACGGGCCCGGTCGGTGTGACCTTCCCGGGCGTGGTCACCGACGGAGCCACGATCCGCACGGCGGCGAACGTCGACGACAGCTGGATCGACACCGACGCCCGCGCGCTGCTCGGCGAGCGGCTGGGCGGGCTGCCGGTGACGGTGGTCAACGACGCGGACGCGGCGGGTGTCGCCGAGATGCACTTCGGCGCCGGCCGCGACCGCCGGGGCACCGTGATCCTCCTGACCTTCGGCACCGGCATCGGCAGCGCGCTCTTCGTGGACGGCGTGCTCGTCCCGAACACCGAGCTGGGCCACCTGGAGCTCGACGGGCACGACGCGGAGAAGCGGGCCTCCAGCAAGGCCCGCGAGGACCACGACATGACGTGGGAGCACTGGGCGGCGCACCGCGTCCGCAAGTACCTCGCCCACGTCGAGATGCTGTTCTCGCCGGAGCTGTTCATCATCGGCGGGGGTGTCAGCCGCAAGTCGCACAAGTTCCTGCCCCACATCGAGGGCATCAAGGCGGAAATCGTCCCGGCGCAGCTGCAGAACAACGCGGGCATCGTGGGCGCGGCGATGCGCGCGGCCGGACACTAGGTCGTTTCGGGCCGCCGGGGGTGTGAGACCGGCGGTCGGCGCGGAGGGTGTGCAGGGCCGGATGGGGTGAGACCGGCGGTCGGCGTGAGGGCTGTTTCGGGCCGGGTGGTGTCAGGCCCTCGGCCGGCGCTGCGGGCCGTTTCGGACCGGGCGGGGTCAGGCCGGTGGTCGGGTTCCTGCTCCTGCCGTCCGTCGTCGGTGGACCAGGTGGATCCGCCGGACGATCACGATCAGCCCGGCGATCAGCGTCCCTCCGTACAGCCAGCCGGCCTGGGTGGCGAGCGCCGTCACCAGGCCCATCAGCGTGCCGCCGACCCCTCCCTCGCCGTCGGCCACCGGCAGCAGCCCCACGGCGAAGGCGATCGGCATCACGACGGGCGCGGTCATCAGGTCCCCCCGGCGCACCCAGAGGGCGGTCAGCGCGCACACCGGCAGGAACAGCACGCCGTACGCCGTCAGGGACGCCCCGAACAGCGCCGAGCACACCGTGCCGAGCAGGAACATCACCACCGTGCAGAACAGCCCGCTGCCCAGCCCGGTCAGCCGGGGGTTCGGCGGGCCTCCCGCGGCGGGCGCCGGTGCGGGCGCGGGGCGCCGTACCGGTGCCGGGCGGCGCTGCCGCCCGGGCGGCCGTGCCGCACGCACGGGCTCACCCCCCGCCCCCCGTCCCGCCTGCGACGGCAGGGGTTGCCGGGGCGGCCTGGGCCGGTCCCGTCGCGGTCCGTACCGGGGAGAACGCGTCCTGTATTGCTCCACTGCTCCAACTTAGGTCGTTCAATATGCCGAATGGCCCTTCAGACACACCGTCGGCCGAGCTTGGCCATGCGTTCGATACGTCGCCGGGACGGTTCCGGACACGCCGTAGACTGGTGGATCGGCCGGTCCCTGGCCCCTGGCCCTGCACTCACGGGACCCCGGCCCCCTGGCCCTCCACTCACGGGAAGTCGCAACGTGTCGCTCACGATCGGAATCGTCGGTCTGCCGAATGTCGGCAAGTCGACCCTGTTCAACGCCCTGACCAAGAACGACGTGCTGGCGGCCAACTACCCGTTCGCCACCATCGAGCCGAACGTCGGCGTGGTCGGCGTCCCCGACCCGCGCCTCACCAAGCTGGCCGAGATCTTCTCCTCGCAGCGGGTGCTCCCGGCCACGGTCGACTTCGTCGACATCGCCGGCATCGTGCGCGGCGCGTCCGAGGGCGAGGGGCTCGGCAACAAGTTCCTCGCGAACATCCGCGAGTCCGACGCGATCTGCCAGGTCATCCGTGCCTTCAAGGACGAGAACGTCGTGCACGTGGACGGCAAGGTCTCGCCCAAGGACGACATCGAGACGATCAACACCGAGCTGATCCTCGCGGACCTGCAGACCATCGAGAAGGTCCTGCCGCGCCTCCAGAAGGAGTCGCGCATCAAGAAGGACATCGCGCCGAAGGTCAAGGCCGTCGAGGAGGCGAAGGAGATCCTGGAGAAGGGCGACACGCTCTTCGCGCACGGCATCGTCCAGGGCACCGAGCGCAACGAGCTCCTGCACGACCTGCACCTGCTCACCACCAAGCCGTTCCTCTACGTCTTCAACGTCGACGAGGACGAGCTGACCGACGAGGACTTCAAGAACGAGCAGCGGGCGCTGGTCGCCCCGGCCGAGGCGATCTTCCTCAACGCCAAGCTGGAGGCGGACCTCGCCGAGCTCGACGAGGACGAGGCGCTGGAACTCCTCCAGTCCGTCGGCCAGGAGGAGCCGGGCCTGGCGACCCTCGCCCACGTCGGCTTCCGGACCCTGGGGCTCCAGACGTACCTGACCGCCGGCCCCAAGGAATCCCGAGCCTGGACGATCAAGAAGGGCGCCACGGCCCCCGAGGCCGCCGGCGTCATCCACACCGACTTCCAGAAGGGCTTCATCAAGGCGGAGGTCATCTCCTTCGACGACCTGGTGGAGACGGGGTCGGTGGCGGAGGCCCGCGCGAAGGGGAAGGCGCGTATGGAGGGCAAGGAGTACGTGATGCAGGACGGGGATGTGGTGGAGTTCCGCTTCAATGTGTAGCGGGTGACTTGGCACCACTTCGCTGATCTGGCAAACATGCAGGTCAGAGAGGGCCCGGCTCTTCGGCGTCGGGCCCTTTGCGTTTCCCCGTGCTGGGATGGTGATGGGATAGCTGACCCCTCGTCACCCGTCTTCACCCCCGCTCATCCCTACCGTGCAGGGATGGTACTGGGACGGGATGAGAATGCTCGCCCATGCGTAGGGTGCGGGCGAGTGAGCGCAGGACGCTCTCGGAGACGCCGCGTAGGTTCCTGCGTTCCATCCGGGTGGAGTAAGCGGTGCTCACGCCGGCGAGCTGGGCGACCTCTTCGCGGCGCAGCCCGGGGACGCGGTGCTCACCGCCGAAGACCGTCACGCCGGCTTCCTTGGAGCGTGTTGGTTGGTCGGCTGCCTCAGGCGCCGCTGTTGTCCGCATTCCGCCTGGGGGCGGGCAGGTATCCAGCGGCGAACCCCTCTGACCTGCGACTCCGCGCTACCGGAAGGGGCTGGCGCTGGGGGGGGGGACTGCTGTGAGGGGTAATGACAGGGCCTCTCAGCCCGTGTGCGGCGAACCTACTCTGGCCTCATGGACAACCGCGCCGAAATCAGTGCGTTTCTGAAGTCTCGCCGTGACAAGATCACGCCCGAGCAGGCCGGTCTGCCCGTGTACGGCCAACGCCGGGTGGCCGGGCTTCGCAGGAACAAGGTCGCGACGCTCGCCGGGGTCAGCGTCGAGTACTACACGCGTTTGGGAGCGCGGCAATCTCAGTGGTGTCTCCGACAGCGTCCTGGAGGCGCTGGCCCAGGCTCTGCGGCTTGACGACACGGAGCGCACGCACTTGTAAGCGGGGCGCCCACGACGTACACGTCACCTGTCGCGCTGCTCTCACACGGAGCGCCCGGCAGCTCCCAGTGATCCAGAGGGCGCGGCCTTGGCGGAACGGGAGGAGCCGACGTCGGTACGGCACCGGGGTGAAGCGCTTCCACCATGCGAAGGTCAGTGAGTTCACCCTCGCTTTCGAGGGCCTGGAGAGGGCGGCCGAACCCGGCCTCACCCTCACCATCTACACGACTGAACCGGGCTCGCCCTCCGAGGAGGGGCCTGCGCCTGCTCGCTTCCTGGGCCGCCGCCCAGGGCGCCACCGCACCCGTGCGCTCGGTCAGACGTCCTTGATCTGTACGCGGTCGCCGCACAGTTTCGACCAGTCGTCGCGGTCCGATGTCAGTACGAGGACGGGTGCCGGGGAGCGGAGTGGCATCGCGGCGACGAGGGCGTCGATGGCGTACTTGTGGCCGTGCGGACCGCCGGCGTCGCTCAGCAGCTGCACCGCGGTGAGGCTGTCCTCCTGGGTGACGTCCTGAACCTGAAGGCGGGGGAGCACCCAGTGCAGTCGGGCGGTATCCGTCTTCCCGTAGACGGCCTCCACCACCGTCAGGGCCGACACGAGGACGGGCACGCCCACCCGCCGAGCGGCCTCGATCCGGGTGATCATCTGGCGGTCGTTGCGCAGCAGCAGCGACAACGCCTGGGAGTCCAGAATCAGGGACCTGGCCGCGGGCTCCTTCATGCGGCGCTGTCGTTCGACGCGTAGGGCGCCGGTGCGTCACCGAACAATTCGCGCTGCGCGGCCTGGACTTCGGCCTCGCTCAAAGGCTCGTGCTCGGCTTCGTAGGCGGCCACGATCTCGGCGAGGCCGTCCATCGCCAGCTGATGCCGGACCGCCGCGGTCACATACGCGGACACGCCGCGCTTGCCGGTACGTGTGCGCAGAGCACCGAGGAGTTCCGAGGGCATCGAGACGGAGATGTTCTCCGTGCCGCCGGGGCGGGGTGACTTCATGAGGTCAGTCCAGTACAAGAACTATTACAGCGCTGGGGGTGCTGTGCAGCCTGCAACGGTGGCGCATAGTCTTGGCGTCCCGGATTTTCTCGTACTTTGTCGCTGCTCCCGTGCTGGGACGGTGCTGGGATGCGCCCTGGAAACTGCCTTCGAGCAGCTGACGGCATCTACTGGCCGGCCTCCACGGTGGTCTCGTCCTTCTCTGCGGCGTCGTCGACACCGCGAGCGTGAAAGCGGGCTGATGCTCGGCATCCGCGCACGCGATATACATGCCGTATGTCTCACGCACCGCACGACACCGCACAGCTGTGGGAGCGTCTCGAACGCTGGCTGTCCGAGCATGCCCCCGGCGAATACGCGTCCCTGCGCGTCGGTGCTTCGGAGGCGGACGTCTCACAGTTGGAGGAAGGGCTTGGCTTCGCTCTCCACCCGGAACTGAAGGCACTCCTGGCGCGGCACGACGGCGTGGTACCGCCCCGAGGAAGCACCGACTCCGGGACATTCCTGCTGAACTACGCCCTGCTGGACACCCGGAGGATCCTGGAGGGACAGCGCCATCTCGTGTCGATGGTCCAGGATGCGGTGGAGGAGGGCGACGAGGACCTGGTGGTCGGCAGGATCGCGCACCGCGAGTGGGTGCCGTTCGCCCAGGGCTTCTCGGGCGACATGCTGTTCGTGGACCACAGGCGAGGCGACCACTACGGCGAGGTGGGCGAGATCTCCTTCGGCGACCCCGACCACCGGGTGCTGTGGGCGAGTCAGGAACTGATGCTGGAAGAGCTGTGCGAGGCAGTCGAGAACGGCTCCCCGATCACCTCGCTCCCCCGGGTCCCCTCCGTGCATGAGGGGCGCAAACTGGAGTGGCTCGTCTTCCGGCCACGGCGCTGAGAAGCACGGCGGCTGCATACGGCGACGGCCTGCCGGACCCGTGGAGGGGATCCGGCAGGCCGTCGCCCTGAGGGCGCGGTGCAGGGCAGGTCAGCCGAGATCGCAGACCGAGTCGATGTCGCAGCCCTCCAGGCCCGTCTGGACGTAATACGCGTCGTTGTCCAGCAATCGCACGTCGGAGGTGAACCGTCCCAGGTCTCCGCCGGCTGCGGTGTTCTGAGCCGCAGTGATGGCCGCCCGGCCGCAGATCTCGTGCCAGGTCGGGTAATCGTAGTTCTCGTCCAACTTCAGCGTGAACGTTCCGTCAGTGTTCTCCATGGCGTACATCTGTGCGCAGTACTTGCCCGACTCGAGTTTCTGGCCGCCGCTCTCGCGCGACTTGGCGAACGGGTACTCGTCGCAGCTCTCGCCGATCGCCTTCGGGTTCGGTTTCCACTCGGCGACCGCGAGTTCACACATCTTGTCGCGGTTTTCCTTCGCGTCCGCGTCGTTCGCCAGCCGGTGCAGCGGTGATCCGTACTCCTCGCTCCCGGGGTGGGAGTCGAGCATCTCCATCAGCACCCAGTAATACGCGGCCGCTGCGGGATACTTGTGTTTGTTGAGGGGCAGGGTCGGGGTGGACTTGTAGAAGACACAACCGGTGTTGCCGCCGACCTTGTTGTCGCACCGGACGTCGAAGGAGTCGGCGGCCCACTTCTGGTTCGCCGGGATGGCCGCGTTGGGAGTGGTCCACGTGGTGGTCCAGTCCAGGTCGAGCTTCGCCTCGCCGCCCGCTACCTTGTTCCAGCTGTAGGTGTTGGTGCGGGTGGCGGTGTGGACGTCGCCGGTCGTCCAGGTGAGGCTGCCGACCCACGAGCCGGTTGACTCGGAGCAGGCAGTCGTGGGCCAGCAGTCCTCGGTCATGGTGGCGAGGCTCGTGGAAGTGATCCCCGTCATGCCGATCAGCGAGAGTTCCGTCCAGGTCGTGAACTGCTGGGACTTGGGGTTCAGCTTGATCTCCTGGACGACCTTCATCGTCGCGGTGCCGATGGGTGCGCCGTTCCGCGTCGCCTCAAGGACGATGGCTCCCTTCAGGCAACCGTCGATGCGGGTGTACTGGTAGCTGGTCCCGGCGGCGTCCTTGCACCAGTCCACCGGTCCGGCGGCTGTCGCGCCGAGCGTCCGTGACTGCCGCATGGTGGCAGGGCCGGCCGTGGACGAGTCGACTTCGCTCAGGGGCAGGTAGGTCGCACACAGTTCGGTGACACCACCGGTGGTGCAGGTGGACGGACCGGAGTCCGAACCATCCAGCCGCTGACCGGACTTGGTCAGACGCGAGGCGGCGAGGCCTGAGGTGGGAGGGTCGGCCGGCCGGGCCGGCTGCGCGGCCAGGTTGTCGATGTCGGGCGCGTTGGGATTGGCCGGCCCGAACACGACGTCCGGCATCGTCTCGTAGTCGCCGGGGACGAACGCGACCGCGTCCCAGGCGATGTCCTTGTCGCCGGTGCCGTCGCTGGTGAAGTTGGACAGACTCACCTCGGGGATCGTGTCGTTGAAGCGGAAGAAGCCCAGGTCAACCCACTTGTTGGACTGGTTGGCGTCCTGTGAGATCGTCTTCGTCCTGGTGCCGAACGCGGTCTTGATCTCGTACGTGGCCCGGGCGGTCTGCGCCCCGTGGTCCGGGATGTGCGCGTAGACCCTGGCCTGACCGCCGTCGGGGACCTTCTGGCCGAGCTTCCAGACACCGATGGCCCTCATGCGGTTGGCGGTGCCCATCGTGGACTCCGGCTGCCGGGTATGCGCGAAGTAGAAGTGATTTCCGTACCCCGCCCCGATCTGGTGCGTGTCGATCTTCCCCGGATATGTGCCGTTCCACATGCTGTAGTTGAGCGTGAAGGTGCCGTTCGACGCAGACGCTCCACAGCTCCGGGAAGCCGACCCCGCGGGTACCACACCCTTCTTGACGTCGTCGACGATCAACGCGCTCGCGGGCAGGCCGGTGGAGCAGCGCGGTGGGTAGGAGTTGGCGTCCGGCTGCTCGGGGTACGAGGTGTTGAACCGGTGGACCTGGTTGCCGCACTGGGCGTAGGCCGAGCAGTTCTTCCACGTCGCCGACTTGTTCCACCAGCAGTGCAGCCAGTGCGGGTTGGTCTCGCTCGTCCCCGAGTCGAGGGTGCAGGCGCCCTGGCCGGGGTCGTTGGAGTCGTTGTCGCCGATCTTTGAGTCGTCGCAGTTGTTGGACGAGTCGCAGAACAGGTCGATCGGCGGCTTGGCCATGGTGCGGTCGCCGTTGCTGTTCCACCACGCCGCGATGTAACCGGCCTTGACGTCACCGGGGCTGAACAGAGCCGCGATGGGGCGCGCGGCCCAGCCGATGACCTTCTCCTCGTAGGGCCAGTCCTGCGGGTGCGCGGCGTCGGAGTAGCTGTCACCGCCGCTCGAGCTCTCCAGGAACGGCAGTCGGTTGGCCTTCCACAGCGGGTTGGCGGGGTTGTTGGTCCAGCCCACACCCGAGTGCCCGGCGGAGTCGGGCTTGTCGTAGAAGCCGGAGTTGTACGCCCACAGGGCGAAGAACCAGTTCTCGATCCACTTGGGGTGGCCGTCGTTGACCTTCATGCCGGCCTTGCGGGTCTGGTTCCACTTGTCCGACAGGATCTGGGCGCCGTAGGCGATGTTGGCGGTGTAGTCGAGGGCGACGGCCTCCTGCTTGAGGGTGCTCATCGCGGTCTCGCCGGGCTTCGTCTTGCCGGTCAGCCGCATGCCGTCGGTGGCCTGCGTGATGCCGTAACCGCAGTCCGCGTCGGACCAGTCGATGGCCCACGGGTCCTGCTGCTCGCCGGACGCGGAGTAGTCGACGCCGTAGAAGTTTCCGATCAGGCTGTTACCGGTCACGCCGGGCACGACGGAGCGGGCCGCCTGCCACATGTTGGACTCCTGCGCGGTGACCCCGAGGAGGATCTGCGAGGGGATGTGCCAGCGGTCGTTGTCGCCGTCCTCGGTGTCCAGCTTCCCGTTCGGGTCGCCTTCGAGGAGGAGCGGTGGGAACAACCCCTGCGGCTGGTAGCCGGCCATGCCGGTGTTCTTCCAGTCCGCGGAGCGGTAGAAGTCGAGTTTGCCCACGACGGCCTGGTCGACGGCCCACTCCACCTGACGCGGGGTCGGCTGGAAGGCCTGCTTCTTGACGTCGTTGCGGGGCACGGCGCAGGTGCGCTCGGCGGCGTCCTCGGTCGGGTCGTCCGGGGCGAGCTGGGCAGTCCCCGCGGCCTGTGTTGACAGGCCGGACGAACGTCCCTCCCGCGCCGATGACGTGGTCGGCTGCGGCAGCGCCGGGGAGGTCGCCGCTCCCTGCCGTTGCGCCCTCTTGCCGCCGATACGGCGCTCTCCCGGTACGGCGTCCAGTGTGACCGCCCGCTTCGTGTCCAGCAGGCGAAGGCTGATCCGGGCGGTGCGTGCGGTCAGGGCTTCCTCGGCCCGGATGCGGCTGTCCTTGCCGTCGGCCCAGGCGGTGGTGAGGGCGGCGGCGCCATGACTGGAGACGAGCGCGCCCTTGGCGACACCGCCGGGATTGCGCACCGTCTTCGGTAGCGGGCCGCGGGTGGTGGCCTTGCCGGAGATGTAGACGGTGCCGTCGGCCGAGGACGTCAAATCCCACTGGGTCAGCGGACCCGAAGCGAGCGTGACGGCCGGGGAGTCGCCCTTGCGCAGCCGGCCGGCGTCCAGGTGCCGGGCGTAGCCGGTGGCCGCCCTGCCGGGGGTGGTGTCCTTCGTGCGGTCGATATAGGTGATGCCGCCCGTGGCATCGACCGTCAGCTGGAACGGCACCGATTCGGTGCGCGCGATCTGCCTGAGCCCGCCCTTGGCCCGGGCGGCGACCAGCCGGTTGCCGTGGGCGGCGATGACGCCGTTCCGCGTCGGCACGGCGGAAGTGACCTGGCCGGGATAGGTGAGTGGGGCGGCGGCCTTGCCCGTGGTCGCGTCCACCGTGATCAGCCGGGTCCGCTGCGCGGCGTCGCCCTCGTAGGAGAGCTGGGTGAACACGGCCTTTTCACCGTCACCGCAGCCCGGGCTGAAGTAGGCCAGCGAACCTTGGAAGGGCAGCTTGGTGACCGTGCCGGTGGTCAGGTCCACGACGGCCGTGAAGGCTCCCCGGGACATCAGTTCGGGCTTGTTGGTGAAGGTACGCGGTGCGTAGGCGACCGCCGCCCGCTTGCCGGAGGCGGTCAGACACGCGTTGCCGATCCAGGTGTCGGTGTCGAAACCGGGCTCGGAGAGAGTGGCCGCGGTCTTCCAGGCGTAGCCGTTGCTCTCGTCCGCGACCAGCAGATGGAATCCGGTGCCGTCACCGGACGTGGTGAACGCGGTGTCGGTGGACTGCTTGTAGCCTTCGCCGAGGAGGTCGGCGCGGTCCCGGGAGGGGACCGCATCAGGTTTGCCGGCGTCCTGTGTGTCCGGAGCCTGCCACTGAGCTGCGTTCTTCGGCGGCTTCGGTTCGGATGCCTGCGCGGGCAGGCTCAGCGGTATGGCCAGCGCCGTCGCCACCGCCACAATGGCCGGTGTGAGAAACCGCTTTCTCGTACGTTGTGTGCGTCTCACGCTATTTCCTTGATCGGTGTCGGTTGTGCACCGTCGGAATGTCCGCGGAACGGGGTACCGCCCGCGCGTCACACCACAGGTGAGTGCCGTGACGCGGGAGAGGGAGGTGGGGCTAGTACCTCTTGTGGGATGCGTTTTCGTTCTTCAGCTCGGGCACGAGGTTTTCCGCCATGCCGCCGTAACCGCCGCAGGAACCGTAGATGGCCTGGGAGATGCTCTGGTAACCAGAGCCCCAGTAGACCCGGTCGTAGACGCCGCACTCGGCGTTCGCGATGGAAGCGGCGTTGTTCTTGAGGGGGGTCCCGTCTCCGCTGTCAGTGGTGCAGGTACCGGGAAGCATGCCGTAGTGGAATACCAGGCGGACCAGAGTCGCCCCGTTCGGGGAGTAGCCGTAGTGGTCGGGGACGCTCCTGTTGGAGATGTAGCAGGAGCCCTGTCCGGAGTTGGTGGTCGAGCCGACGCTGTTGTAGTAGAGCACGAAGCAGTACTGGTTGCCGCTGGACGTGCAGCCGTCCGACTCGTAGGAGGTGGCGGCCTGCGCGGGCTGGGCGCAGAAGATGCTTGCGGCGAGGAGCAGTGCGGCCGCGAGCGACCGGATCAGATTGCGTAGGGTCGGGGTCACTTGGCACTGCCTTCCGAGATCACTCGTCGCGCGGTCGTCTTGACGGTGTTCGTCCGGGCGAGTTCGGCGTCAAGAGAGGTCTTCTTGGCCGCGATCTGCTGGTTCTGAATGGCGGTTTCCTCCGCGGACCAGACCTTGATGAGGCCGGTTTCGCCCTTGCAGGCGACGTCGGCGGTGGCCACCTCGATCTCGTCTGCCGACGCCGTGGGCGTCGACAGGTCGAAACTGGCAGCGGGCTTGTACGGATCGTCGAACGCGTGGCCCTTGTCCTTCATGCACGCCGCCCAGTCATCGATGGCCTTCTGGACGCCGGGCTGCTTCAAGGACAAGGTCATGCTCGACGCGTTGACTTTCGATGCGTCCTCGCCCTGTGCGAGGTGCCCGAGCCGACGTTCCGTCTCTCCGCGGCACCCTCCCTGGGGAACGGCCACTCCGTTGTACGTGCCGCCCGAGACCTCCGGCCCTTCCCCGAGGAAAACGGCCTCCTCGGCCCCGGCGGCCGGCTCCCACGTCGGCGGCTCTTGCAGCTGCTCCGGCGGCAGGTGGTAGCCGTATTTCGCCGCTTGCGTCGCGTCGGAAGCCCCGTATCGCCTGGGCATGTTGGCGTCGTTGAACTCAACGGGCGGGTTGACCCCCGGAACCGGGGGGCCGAACTTCTCGAAGCCGAACCGGGCCATGCAGCTCACCCAGAGGTCGCGCTGAGCGCGCTGCCAATCCACGACGTCCGTGTAGCCGACGAGATACTTCTCCACCGGCAGGGACAGCCCCTTGGCAAGCCCACGCTCGGGAGTGCGACTCGGCCACTTGCTCTCGTCGACTGCGTTTGCCGCCACCGGCCTCGGCGAAGGATCCCCCTGTGCCGCCCCACCCCCGCCGGCTGAGCTCACCGCGATACCGGTGGTGAGTGCCGCTGCTGCGAAGAAGCCGGCAAGCGCTTGCCGCTTGCGCATGAGCTACCCCCTCATTTTCTTTGCATGTGCATGACACGTGAAAGTTATGCCAGATCACTCCACGGTGGCCACACAGAGGTGATCACGGGATGGCAACGACTGGTCTGGACCCTTGCGGGCCGCCGGGGGCCCAGCCGACGATGACGCCAGTGACGCGGTTCGGCGGGGACGGGGGCGGCCGACCGGGACTACAAAGGAGCGTTCGTGCCCAGAACCACAGTGTGGGGCGCGGTTGCCGCCGTGACTCTGGCAATGTTCGGTGCGTCCTGCAGCGTCGGCTCCGACTCCGACGATCCGGGCGGCACCCCGGCTGTCGCCGGCCGGTCGGCCGTCAGTACACCTGCCGCCGAGCCTTCACCGCCACTGATACCGACTGCAACGCCGGTTGAGAAAGTCCGTGACGCCTTCGCCGGACTGCAGGCGACCTTGGATGATTCCTGTACGCCCGCCGACTGCGCCTACTTCCTGCGCCGTGTCTTGGACGAACTCCACCGCCTCGACGGTGCCATGAAGGCATCTGAGAAGGGGCCCGGCCACTTCGCCGAGCCGATCAAGTCGATCAGGGAGCTCAACCTGCAAGTCGGCAGCGATCAATCCGTCGAAAACCTGAAGAAACACCAGGCCGCATTGATCGCCACGCGGAACAAGATCAACACATGGATGCAGGGCCACCCGGACGACTACCGCTGACGCACGACACGGGCTTTCGAACGGCCGCGGTGCGGCGCATGGGCAACTCGGTGCGCCGAGCCCGGTACAGGGGCGTCATGTGTGGCACGGATGTGCACGGATGTGCTCGGCGAAGCCGATGCGGGAGACGAGCGCGGGCGCCGCAACGCCGCCCAGCCCTCGCCGGGGGAGGGAGGCGGCGGAGGGTCACCTTCGACCGGCGCGCCCTGAGGGCTCGCGGCTCTCAGCAGTCGTCGTTCTCGTCGTGCCCCGGGCGGTCCGGCCCTCGGGGTGTGCCGGATTCGCGGGAGACCTCTCGGATGATGTGGCGCCAGACCTGTTCCGGGGGCGGGGTCGGCAGGTCCAACGCCCGCGCGGTGCGCGCCGCTGTCACCAGGCGGGTCAGGACGCGCAGTTCGTCACCGCAGCGGCCGCACTCTTCGATGTGGCGCAGGGCCTCGGCGTCCGCGTCGGTCGGGGTGGCGTTGCGCAGCGCCAGTTCCACCAGGTGCGCGGGCTCTACGTGGGCCACAGCTCCCTCCCGGACTCCACGGGTTCCGCCGTGACGACGAGGTTGGACAGGTAGCCGCCCCGCTCGGGGACGAACGGGGGCGCGCACGTGATGAGCGTCAGCACCGGGGGGCCGGTGCGGCGGAACGCCGAAGACGGCAACTCGTCCTTGGGGACGGTGACGCGTGAGACGACCCGGTACCGCACCGGTCCCGCCCCGGCACGCCGCACCTCCACCCCGTCCCCGCGCCGTACGTCGTACAGCGCGGCGAACTCGCCGATGGCCCCGGTATCGCTGTCCACGTGTCCGACGAGAACCGCCGAACCCGAAGCGCTGCCGGGCGCCGGGCCGTGGCGGTACCAGCCGGCCACGGACGGCTCGTCGGGGACCGCCATGTCGCCCCGGTCCGTCACGCCCACCGCAGTGACCCGGGCATCGACATCCGCGTGCGGAAGCAGGACGCGGCGGGGCGGCGGGGCCGGGGCCGTGCTCGGTGCGGCCTTCGTCGTCGAGTCGGCCGTCCGCCCGGAGGGTGCGCTCGTCGAGCCGGTCGTCCACCCGGAGGGTGCGGTCGCGAAGTCGGGGCCTGGCGCGGCCGGTTGCGAGGGCCCGGCCGGGAGACCGAGGACGGCTGCCAGAGCGGCAGCCGCCAGCATCGGTCCCGTCAGTCGGCGTGCACCGTCAGCCACGTCGGCGGGCGACCCGGCGGGCCACCAGCACGCCCGCCACCGCGACCACTCCGGCACCGGCGGCCCAGGCCGGGTTCAGGTCGGAGGAGTTCGGTGCGACGGCGGCACCGTTGCCGCCCGCGGGAACGCCGCGCGGCGACGACGCCATGCCGCTGAACGTCTGGGTCGCCAGGGCCAGGTTCTTGTCGTCGGCGCTGCCCCAGGCGTAGACGACGTTGCTCGTGCCTTCGCCGAGCCTCAGGTCGGCCGGGCCGATGGCCACGGTGTCCGTACCGGCGAGCACCACATCGGTGTTGAGGGTGCCCGCGTCGACCTCGGCGGTGTCCTCCTTCGGGTTGGTCAGGTTGCTGAAGACGGGCTGTCCGCCGGCCCGGACGTCGACAGCCGGGGCCGCCGCGACATGGCGGACCGTCAGACGGGCCTTTCCGGCGTCCACCTGGGAGACGTCGTTGGTGAAGGCCGTCAACTCCGGTGTGCCGTCGGCGGAGAGGTGAGCGGCGACCGTGGCGTTCGCGCCCTCGGACACCTCGATCTTCTTCTCCAGGGCCGGAGTTCCGCCGGGGCCCTTGCCCGCTGCGAAGATCCGGATGTCGTAGGTGCCGGCGTCGAGCGCCTTGGGGTCCGTCACCGTGCCGGGCTTGAAGTCGCGGATCAGCTGGTCGCCGTTGGCGTACACGTCCACGGTCATGCCGGGGATGCCGTGGAAGACGGACACCATGGCCTGGTCCTGCTGTTCGGCCAGGGCGGGAGCGGAAACGCCGAGGGCAAGGGCGCAGGCTCCGGCCGAGGCGGCGATGGCGAGGCGGGTGTGGGAGGTCATGGGAATCATCCCTTCGAACGGAGTCTCCGTACGGTGCGGAGTCTCGGTCCTGTTTTCAGGTGTGGGGGCCGTCGCGGATGCGTGTACGGCGCCACCGCTACAGGTCCGTGTCGGCGGCCGCGGGCTGCTCGATCACCAGGCGCAGCCGGTGCAGGCCGCGACGGGCGTGGCTCTTGACGGTCCCCAGGGGCATCCCGGTCCGCTCCGCGATCTGCGCCTGGGTCAGGTCCTCGTAGAAGGCCATGCACAGCACCTCCCGCTGGTGGCGCGGCAGCCGGGCCAGGGCGTCGACCAGCAGCACCCGGTCCAGGACGCGGTCCGATGCCGCGTCGTCGGGGCCGTTGGTGTCCGCGTCGCGGCCGGCCGAGTCGATGAGCGTCAGCCGTCGCGTCCGGGCCGCCAGCGCGTCGACGATCTTGCGGCGCGTGATGCCGACCAGCCAGGCGCCGAGCGGACCCCGTTCGGGGCGGAAGCCCGCCCGGCCGTGCCACGCGCCGAGGAAGACCTGCTGGGTCACGTCCTCCGCCTCGTGGGTGTCACCGAGCAGTCGGGTGGCCATGGTGTGGACGAGCGAGCCCCAACGCCGGTAGATCGCGGCGAACGCCTCCTCGTCGGCGGCGACGAGGCCACGGGCCAGCTCCTCCTCGTACCGCGTTTCCTCCGCGGGCGCGGTGGGGGCGGTGAGTCGCGTGTTCGTGATCATGGCCTGGTTCCTCCTGCAGTGCGTCGTGCGGGGACGGAAGGCCGTCTGCCGAACCGCACCGGTCGCGCTGAGTGAGCCGCGCCCCGTGCGCTCCAGGCCAGTGTTCGGTGCACAAACGACGCGGCTCAACATGCGTCGTTTATGCGTCGTACAGTCGGAGGTATGGGTGCACACGAACGGGACAGTGAACGCCGCGGAGGCGAGGTCGGGCCGCCCGGTGGCGGGCTGCCCGGAGGCGGACCACCCGGGGGTGGGGCGCCCGGTGGCGGTCTGACCACCGGCGAGGTGGCCAGGCGGCTGGGGGTGGCACCGACAACGGTCCGCACGTGGGACCGCCGCTACGGCCTCGGACCCGACGCGCACACCGGTGGCCGTCACCGGCGGTGGACCCCGACGGACGTGGCCCGGCTGGAGCGGATGTGTGCCCTGACCGCGACCGGGATACCGCCCGCCGAGGCGGCCCGCGAGGTCCTCGGCGAAACGACGCAGGAGACGGCTTGGGCCCGGCGGGTCGCCCCCGCACCCCCGGAGGCAGCCGGGGAAGGGGCCGGGGAGTCGGCGGGGGAATCGGCGGGGGAGACCGTTCCGGGCCGCACGGACCCCGGGGCGACACCGCGATCAGCCGTCCGCGCCGGCGCCAGCGCCGCCCCCACCCGCAGCCGCGCGGGCAGCGGGCTGCGCCTCGGTGATGTGCGTCAGGAGTGCAAGGGCATCGCCCGTGCCGCACTGCGCCTCGACGCCCCCGCTCTGGACGACCTGCTCCAGTCCGCGATCGCCGAGCACGGGCTGGTCGCTGCCTGGACCGAGGTGATCATGCCGACCCTCCAGGCGGTCGGCCGCAAGTGGGAGAGCTCGGGGGAGAGGTACGTCGAGGTCGAGCACTTCCTGTCCTGGCACGTCTCCGGCGCGCTGCGGCGGGGCGCCCCGCCCGCGGCACCCGACCGTCCGGGCGCGACCGTCGTGCTCGCTTGTGTGCCGGGGGAGAACCACACGCTGCCCCTGGAGGTGCTGGCGGCCGCGCTGGCCGAACGCGGTGTGCCGGTGCGGATGTTCGGCGGCGCCCTGCCCGTGGAGTCCCTCGTCACGGCCGTCCGCAGGACGGGTCCCGCGGCGGTGGGGCTGTGGGCCCAGTCCCGGACGACCGCCAGCCGGCCGCTGGCCCAGCACGTGGCCACGATGGAGTGGGGGGTGCGCGGTGCCCGCCGCAAGCCGGTCGTCCTGACGATAGGGCCCGGTTGGTCCGGCCGGACCGTCACCGGACTGCCGCGTCCGACGGGGCTGGCCGAGGCCGTCGCCGTTCTGGAGTCCGTCGTGCCGCGGTGATCCGGGCCGACCGCATCCGTGTCGGGGTGACTCCGGCAGAACCGCATCCGTGTCGCGTGATGTCGCCGACTGCATCCGGCCGGATCCGACTGCATCCGAAGACGTCCGCCGGTCAGAAGCGGTGGCGGGACGGAACACAGTCGACGAGGTGGCCGGGAGCGGGGTGCGGTGATGGGCGGGGTGTGGTGGGTCCGGTGAGCCGGAGGCCTGTCGGCTCGCCGGACGTGGTGATCCTCGGGGGCGGTGCCGCGGGCCTCAGTCTCGCCTACCGGCTGGTCGAGTCCGCCGTCGCGACCGTGACCGTGGTGGAGCCGCCGGACGGCCCCGCACGTCCGGCGGAACGGACCTGGTGCTACTGGGACCAGAGCGACGACGGCGACGACGGCTTGAGCGGAGCGGTCGCCGCCACCTGGCCCCTGCTGCGGGTGCACGACCGCGACGGCAGCCCGCTCACCGTCGATCCGGCCCCCGCCCGCTACCGCATGGTGCGTTCCACGGCGTTCGAACGGCTGGTGCACGCGCGGCTGGCGCGCTCCCCCGGCGGACTACTGCTGCGCGCGACCGCGGACACGGTGCGCGACGTCCCCGGAGGTGCCGAGGTCCGCTGCACCGAACCCGGCGGCCGGACACGGACCCTGCGCGCCGGGCTCGTGTTCGACTCGCGGCCCCTGCGCGCCCTGCCCCCGGCCCGGACGCAGTTGCTGCAGCACTTCCGTGGTTGGTTCGTGCGCACCCGCACCGACCGGTTCGACCCCGCGGTCGCCGACCTCATGGACTTCCGGGTGCCCCAGCCTCGGCACGGCCTCGCCTTCGGCTACGTCCTGCCGCTGACCCCGGACCGGGCGCTCGTCGAGTACACCGAGTTCTCCCGGCGCCCGCTGACGACGGCGGCGTACGAGGCGGCGCTCGGTCACTACGCCCGACAGGTGCTGCGCCTGGGCGAGTTTGCCGTGGAGAGGGCCGAGCAGGGCGTCATCCCCATGACCGACGCCCGCTTCCCCCGTCGGACCGGTACGGCCGTCTTCCGCATCGGAACGGCGGGGGGCGCCACCCGGCCCGCCACCGGCTACACCTTCGCCGCCGTACAGCGGCACAGCCGGGCCGTCGCCGCCGCCGTGCGGGACGGCCGCGCCGTCGTGCCCGCGCCGCACGGACGGCGGGCGCTCGCCATGGACGCGGTGCTGCTGAGGGCCCTGGACACCGGCCGGATCGACGGCCCCGCGTTCTTCACCGGCCTCTTCCGCCGGACTCCGACGCACCGCCTGCTGCGCTTCCTCGACGGTGCCACCTCGCTCCGGGAGGAGTGGGGCATCGGGCTGCGCACCCCCGTGGGCCCGATGCTGCGCACCGCGCTCGAAGTGCCCTTCCTGCCCCGCCGCACCCACCCCGCCCCAGGAACCGGAGAGAACCCCCGATGACCCTGCTGCGCGACCGCGACCTGGCACGCGCCTTCGACCACGCGTCCCGCACCTACGACCGCCTCACCGGCCTCAACCCGGGCTACCGCGCCGACCTGCTGCGCTCGGCCCGCCGACTGGGGCTCCCGGAGGACGGGGCCGGGCTGCACCTGCTCGACCTGGGCTGCGGCACCGGCGCCTCCACTCAGGCCCTGCTGCGGGCCGCACCCCGGGCGCGGATCACCGCGGTGGACGCCTCCGCCGGCATGCTGCGGCGGGCCCGGACCAAGCCCTGGCCCGACACCGTGCGCTTCCTGCACCTGAGCGCCGAGGAGCTGGCGACGGCCGGCGAAGGGCCTTTCGACGCGGTCTTCGCCGCCTACCTGTTCCGCAACGTCTCCGACCCGGACCGCGTCCTCGGCGCGGTGCGCGGACTGCTGCGGCCGGGCGGGCGTCTCGCCGTCCACGAGTACAGCCTCGGTGGCTCGCCCGCGCACCGTGCGCTGTGGACGGCCGTGTGCCAGGGGGTGATCATCCCGGCGGGCACGCTCACCGGTGACCGGGCCCTGTACCGGCACCTGTGGCACAGCGTCCTCGACTTCGACCGCGCTTCCGACTTCACCGGGCGGCTGACGCGGGCCGGGTTCACGGGCGTGCGGGCCCTGCCCGTCGCCGGGTGGCAGACCGGCATCACGCACACCTTCGTCGCCCGCAACGGCTCGGCCACGGCGGGGGAGGCCACCCGATGAGTCCCCCGGGGAGCACACCGGGACGTACGGCGAAGAGCGCAACGCGGAGCGCACCGCAAAGCGCACCGAAGGGCCGCCCGACGAGCGCCCGTCCGGCCGCCCGCCGCGGCCGGGACCGCAAGGCCGAGGTCCTGATGCCGGCGCCCGGCCGGGACCGGTTCGCGCCCGGGGACGCACCCTCCGTCGCCGTGGTGGGCGGCGGCGTCGCCGGACTCGCCGCGGCCACCGGACTCGCCGAACGCGGCGCCCGGGTGACCCTCTACGAACGCGAGGACTCCCTGGGCGGCCGCCTCGCCGGATACCGCACCCGGCTGGCCGACGGCTCCGAGGCGACCATGAGCCGCGGCTTCCACGCCTTCTTCCGGCAGTACTACAACCTGCGCGGCCTGCTGCGCCGCACCGACCCCGCCCTCGCCCGCCTCACCCCGCTGCCCGACTACCCCCTGCGGCACAGCGGAGGACTGACCGACAGCTTCGCCCGCGTCCCGCGCACCCCGCCCCTGAGCGCCCTCGGCTTCGTCGCCCTCAGCCCCACCTTCGGCTGGCGCGACCTGACCGCCCTGGACGCCCGGGCGGCGCTGCCGCTGACGGACGTGCGCGTGCCCGACGTGTACACCCGCTTCGACGGGATCAGCGCGACCGCCTTCCTGGAACGCGTCCGCTTCCCCGAGGCCGCGCACCACCTGGCCTTCGAGGTGTTCTCGCGCAGTTTCTTCGCCGACCCGCGCGAGCTATCCGCCGCCGAACTGATGCTGATGTTCCACATCTACTTCCTCGGCTCCTCGGAGGGGCTGCTCTTCGACGTGCCCGACGAGCCCTTCCCGCAGGCCCTGTGGGAGCCGCTCGCCGACTACCTCCGGCGGCTCGGCACGACCGTCCGCACCGGCACACCGGTACACGGCGTGGACCCCACCGGCACCGGGGGAGCCGAGGTGCGCACCGGCACCGGCAGCGACCGGCACGACGCGGTGGTGCTCGCCCTCGACACCGGGGGACTGCGCCGGGTCGTCGCCGCCTCGCCCGGCCTGGGCGACGCTCCCTGGCGCGACGGCATCGCCGCGCTGCGCACCGCCCCGCCGTTCCTCGTGTCGCGGCTCTGGCTCGACCGGCCGGTCCGCGCCGACCGCCCCGGCTTCCTCGGCACCAGCGGCTACGACGGCCTCGACAACATCAGCGTCCTGGAACGCTACGAGGGCGAGGCCGCCCGCTGGGCCGCGCAGCACCACGGTTCCGTGGTGGAACTCCACGCCTACGCCGTCACCCCCGGCGCGGACCCCGGGGCCGTGCAGGAGGCGCTGCTCGGGCAGTTGCGCCGGGTGTACCCGGAGACCCGCCGGGCGCGGGTCGTCGACGCCCGGCACGAGTGGCGCTCGGACTGCCCGCTCTTCCCGGTCGGCACCCACCACCGGCGCCCCACGGTGAGGACGCCGCACCCGTGGCTGACGCTGGCCGGCGACGGGCTGCGCTGCGACCTGCCCGTGGCCCTGATGGAACGCGCCGCCACCACGGGCTTCCTGGCGTCCAACGCGCTGCTCGCGGGGTGGGGCGTCCGAGGGCAGGTCCTGTGGACCGTGCCACGGTCGGGCCGCTCCCCGGTGCTGCGGGCACTCGGTGCCCTCGCGGACCGTCCGGCACGCCGATGACGCCGATGACGCCGATGACGCCGATGACGCCGATGACGCCGATGACGCCGATGACGCCGAGACGCCGGCGACTCCGGTGACGCCGGTGGCGCCCGATGACCCCGGGCCGCCGGACGGGCCCGGGCCGCTCCGCGCAGGCCCGTCCGGCGGGGTCATTCCGGTCGGGGCAGAGCCCCTTGCCCCGCAACCGCTCTCACGGTCACCCGGGGAACCGCCCCGTGCTGCGCAACTCCCAGCGCCTCTCGGCGTAGGCGAGGTCGTCGCGCCACAGGCGTCCCGCCGTCTGCCGCATCAGGGGGCGCAGTACGGGGGCGGCGGCGCGGGCCAACGCGAAACCGGGCCGGTCCGAAGCGGCCACGACCGCTTCGATCACGGCCGTCCGCGGCTGCTCGGCGTCCGCGGCGGTCAGGGGCGTGGCATGGGTCTCCACCACGGACGTGGCGCCTTCGCCGTCGGTGATGCGCATGACGACGGTCCGCGGCTCCGGCGCGGTGAACTCGGCCCGCACGGGCACCACCAGACGACCCGCCACCCGGAAGGAGACCTCGACCTCGAAGGCGTCGTCCCCGGCGCCCTCGTCGCCCCCCGGCTCCCGCACCACCGTCAGGTCGACGAAGGAGTACGGGTGGAACCAGGACCCGTGCCACGGGTCGAGCCGGTTGGCCACCACGTCCTGCGGTTCGCACCGCCCGACCACCGTGAACACGGCGTCCACCCCGCTTCCCGGTGCGGGCCGGGCCGGGACCACGGGCCGCTCCGACGGCTCCTCACCGCCCACCGCGTCCAGCCGGACCCACACCAGCACCCCGTCGTCGTGGGCCGGGTACGGCTGCCAGCCGGCGAACGCGGAGCCGTCCAGGGCCAGTCCGTGCCAGTGGCACACCAGCGTGCCGCACACCACCCGGCTGTCCCGCAGCGGGGCACCGAGGTGCGGGCAGGCGCCGGGACCGGCCCGGAGTTCACCCGCCGGCGAGCGCCAGAGCACCACTTCCACGCCGCCGACGGTCCTGCCGTAGGGGCGGCCGGGTCGCACGTCCCGGGAGGCACCCATCACGAACCAGTTGCCGGAGGGCCGGGCCGACGCCCGTTTGAGGGTGTCTGCGATCAGTGCGGGCCGGGCCGCGCGCCAGGTCGGCGTCTGCTCCGCCCAGCCGGGGCCGCGGCGCCGCCGCAGCGGTGAGGTCCAGCGTGCCTTGTCCGCTCGGTCAGCCACGGCCTTGTTCCTTCCGTTCCGATGCGGCCGGAGCCGTCGCGTGCGCCGCCCACCGCGCGCGGGTCACCCTCAGGACACCGGCCGCGGCCGTGGCCGCCCGTCGGCGGCGGGGCACCACGGCACGGCGGTGCAGCACCGTGTAGTCGTGCCGCGCGATCGCGTCGAGGATGCCGCCGTACAGGGTGAACGCGGTCCTGATGCAGGGGCGCACCCGCGGGTCGAGCATCGCGATGCCCGGTTCCGCCTCCCGGTACACGCCCCGGGTCAGCGCCTCGGCCGCGACCAGTGCCGACCGGATGCGCGGGTCGCGGCGGCCGCTGCGCCGGCTCCACTCCAGCAGCGGCCGGTCCACGCCGTGGGCGGCCAGCAGGTCCGCCGGCAGGTAGACGCGACCGCGGTCCAGGTCCTCGCCCACGTCACGCAGGAAGTTGGTCAGCTGGAACGCCACCCCGAGGGCCGCGGCGTGCGGTGCCGCCTCCTCGCGCGGGACGACCGTGCCGAGCACGGGCAGCATCTGCAGGCCGATCACCGCGGCCGAGCCGTGCATGTAGGTCCGCAGGTCGGCGTAGGTCGGGTAGTCGGTGACGGTCAGGTCGGCGCGCATCGAGCCGAGGAAGTCGGCGAACAGGTCCACCTCGATGCCGTAGCGATCGGCGGTGTCTGCCACGGCGCGGACCACCGGCTCGTCCCCGCCGCCGGTGCGCAGCGCATGGGTGAGGTCCTCCTCCAGCCGCTTGAGCAGCAGGTCCCGCTCGTCGGGGGTCAGGCGCCGGTCCAGGTCGTCGACGATGTCGTCGGCCCAGCGGGCGAAGCCGTACAGCGCGTGCACGGCCGTACGGCGTTCCAGCGGCAGCAGGCGCGTGGCCAGGAAGTAGGTCCGGCCGTGGCGGGCGTTGAGCTGCCGGCACCGGCTGTAGGCGCCGCGCAGGCCGGGGTCGGTGATCCCGGCGGCGTCCAGTTCACGACGGGTCATGGGCACCTGCTCCGGTCGGGAGGGAGGGGCGGCGGTAGGCGGATCGGCCCGCCCGGGACACTCGGGCAGCGCCCCCGGTGACGCGGGCGGCGGCGAGTTTCCCGCTGATGAGCACGGTCGGTACGCCGACGCCGGGGGTGGTCCCACAGCCGGCGAGCACCACGTTGTCCAGCCCGCGGACGAGGTTGCGCGGCCGGAAGGGCCCGGTCTGGGCGAAGGTGTGGGAGACCGAGAAGGGGCTGCCCGCGGCGTGGCCCTGGGCCGTCCAGTCGAGCGGGGTCACCAGCAGTTCCTCCTCGACGCTGTCCGCGAAGCCGTCCAGGCCGCGGCGCTCCAGCTCGGCGACCAGGCTGTCGCGGTAGCGCGGGCCGAGGTCGCGCCAGGCGGTGGCGGAGGGGCCGACGGCGGTGTTGGGGCAGGGAGCCAGGACGTAGTGGAGGTGGCGGCCCGGCGGCGCGAGCGAGGCGTCGTGCGTCGTCGGACGGGTGATCAGCAGCGACGGGTCGCTCATCAGCGCTCCCGAGCGGGTCAGTTCCTCGAAGGTGCGCTCCCACGCGGCGCCGAAGGACAGCGTGTGGTGGGCCAGCTGGGGCCAGGTGCGGTCGGTCCCGGCATGCAGGACCACCGCGGACGGCGAGTGCCGGAGCGGTACCGGGCGCCGGGGCGCCCGGCCCAGGAGCCGGTGCGCGGCGGGCAGTTCGCAGGTCAGCACCACCGCGTCGCACGGGATGCGCTCACCCGAGGCGAGCCGCACCGCCCGCACCCGTCCGGCGGAGCGTTCCAGCGCGCTCACCTCGGCCGACCAGCGCAGTTCCGCACCGGCACCGGCGGCCACGTCCGCCATCGCCCGGGGCAGCGCGTGCATGCCGCCCTTGGGGAACCAGACACCGGCCACGGTGTCCATGTAGGCGATCACCGCGTAGGCCGCGAGCGCCCGGGCCGGCGCCACACCGGCGTACAGGGCCTGGAAGGAGAAGACCCGGCGCAGACGGGCGTCGGACAGGAAGCGGCCGATCCGGCCGTCGAGGCGCCCGAAGCCGCCGAGCGCCGCCAGCCGGGCCAGGTCCGGGTGCGCGAGCTGGAACGGCGAGTCGAAGTTGGTGTCGATGAAACGGCGCATCTGCGCTCGGTACAGCCGCTCCAGCCACGTCCGCAGCCTGCGGTAACCCGCGGCCTCCGCCGGTCCGGCGAAGCGCCGCACCTCCGCCTCCATGGCGTCGCCGTCGGTGTGCACGTCGAGCGAGGACCCGTCCGCGAAGCCTGCCCGGTAGGCGGGGTGGAGGGCCAGCAGCTCGACGTGCCGGTCGAGACGCTCGCCCACCGCCGCGAACGCCTCGTCGGCCAGCTGCGGCATCGTCAGCACGGTGGGCCCGGTGTCCACCAGGTAGTCGCCGAGCCGCAGCCGCCCGGCCCTGCCGCCCGGGCCGGCGTCCCGTTCGACGAGGGTGACCCGCCGTCCGGCGCCCAGCAGGTGCAAGGCGCACGCCAGTCCGGACAGGCCGGCGCCGACCACGACGACGTGGTCCGTGGGGCCGGTCACCGTCCTCATACGAGTTCCTCCGCGGGCCGCGGGGCGACGCCCGCAGCCCGCTCGACCAGGGCGGCGAACTCCCGCTGTACGGCGGGAGCGGCGCCGCTCGCCTCGAAGTGCCGCAGACCGGAGGCCGCCAGGTCGGCGATCCTCGCCTCCACCTCGGCCCGGGCGCCCGTCCGTTCCAGTGCCGCCCGCATCCGCTCGACGCTGTGCCCCGGCAGGGCGCCCGCGTCCGGGGCGAGCACAGCGGCCGCGTCCCGGTCGCCGCCGGCCTCCGCGAGCCGGACGGCGACGGCGAGCAGAGGGGTGAGCTTGCGGGCGCGCAGGTCCTCGTCGGCCGGTTTGCCGGTCAGCGCCGGGTCGCCGAACGCGCCGAGGAGATCGTCGCGCAGCTGGAAGGCCAGCCCCGTGCACCGGCCCGCCGCCCGCAGCGCGCCCAGGGCCGGCGGGTGCGCACCGGCCAGGGACGCACCGAGCGCCAGGGGCCGCGCGACCGTGTACCGGGCGCTCTTCAGGACGGCGATGGTCAGCGCCTCCTCGGACCCGGACGAGCCGCTCGCCTGGGCGCGCAGGTCGCGGTACTGCCCGGCGACCATCTCGGTGCGCATGGCCCGCCACTCGTCGTACAGCCGCGGGCCGTACGGCGAGGTGAGTGCCGTCTCGGTCAGCAGGTCGTCCGCCCACGCCAGCGCCAGATCGCCCGCGAGCACGGCCGCCGACGTCCCGAACGACTCGGCGGACCCGTTCGCCCGGCCGTCCCCCGCCGGGCCGGCCCGGTGCCCGTGGGCGAAGTCCACGTGCACCGCGGGGGCGCCCCGGCGCAGTGGTGATCCGTCCATCACGTCGTCGTGGATGAGGGCGCAGGCCTGGAGCAGTTCGAGCGCGGCCCCCGTACGCAGGACGGCGTCCGCGTCACCGGAGCCGCCCGCGGCCCGCCAGCCGCACCACACGAACGCCGTCCGCAGCCGCTTGCCGCCCCGCCGGACGAACCCGGCGACGCGCTCGGCCATCTCGTGGGTGAACACCGCATCCGTGTCGCGGGCCTGCCGCAGCCGCGCCTCGAGCACCCGCTCGAGGACCGCCTCCATGGCACGGGTGGCACCCGGAGCCGTGAGCGGGGCGTCGTCCGTCTCCGCCGGTCCGGCCGCCGTCGGCCGCGGTCCAAGCATGCGCCACCCCTTCTCGCTTCCGGTCATCCGCACGTCAGTGCTTCCGCGGACAGCGGTGTTTCGGATGCGCCGGGTGCCGTGCTCTGCGCCGCGAACCGCACTCTCGGTTCCGGAACGGGCTCTGGGCCGAGGGCGGGTCTCTCGGTCGCGTACCGGTCTCTCGGTTCCGGAACGGGCTCTGGGCCGAGGGCGGGTCTCTCGGTCGCGTACCGGTCTCTCGGTTCCGGACCGGGTTCTGGGCCGAGGGCGGGTCTGTCGGTCGGGTACCGGACTCTCGGTTGCGGGCCAGGCTCTCAGTCGCGCCCCCGGGCCTGCCGGAAGCGGGCCAGGCCCTCGCCGAGGTCGAGGAGCGGCTCCGGATAGCGCAGCAGGGCCCGCTCGTCGTCCGGCAGCCGCCAGGGCTCGTGCACCGCGGCGCCGGCGACGCCCGCCAGTTCCGGCACCCAGCGGCGTACGTAGGTGCCGTCGGGGTCGTAGCGCTTGCCCTGGAGCACGGGGTTGAGGACGCGGTGGGGGCGGGTGTCGGTGCCGGTGCCGGCGACCCACTGCCAGTTCAGCTGGTTGTTGACGAGGTCGCCGTCCACCAGGTGCCGGAGGAAGTGCCGGGCGCCGATCCGCCAGTCCACGTACAGCGTCTTGGTCAGGAAGCTCGCCACCACCAGCCGCGCCCGGTTGTGCATCCAGCCCTCGTGGCGCAGCTGGCGCATGCCCGCGTCGACCACCGGGTAGCCGGTGCGGCCCTCCCGCCACGCGGCGATGTCCTCGGCGGCCTCCTCCTCGCCGCGCCACCGGTCGTCCCGGGAGCGGTAGTCCCGGACGGACACCTCGGGCCGGGCCGCGAGGACCTGGTGGTGGAAGTCGCGCCAGCACAACTGGCGGACGAACGCCTCCGCCCCGGGACCGCCCCGCTCGCGGGCCCGCCGGACGACCTCCACCGGCGAGAGCGCCCCGAAGTGGAGGTAGGGCGACAGGCGTGAGGTCGCGTCACCGGCCAGGTCGTCGTGCCGTTCCTCGTACCGGGACAGGCCGGTGTCCGCCCAGCGCGCGAACCGGTCCCGCCCCGCCGACTCCCCGCCGGGCGGGAGGTCCGGTGACAGGTGCGCCCCCTCCGGGCGCGGGGGCGGTTCCTCGCCGTGAGCCGTGTCGGGGACCCGGACCGCGCGCGGCGGGGGCAGGAGGTCACGCAGCGGCTCCTTGGACCAGCGGCGCATGTAAGGGGTGAACACGGCGAAGTGGTCCGAGCCGAGCGGTGTCACGGCCCCCGGCGCGACGGCCGTGATGACGCTGTCGTGCACCCGCAGCGCGACCCGGTCGGCGTCGAGTTCCCTGCGCAGCCGCTCCTCGCGGCGGTGGGCGTAGCCGGTGACCCCCGCCGCCATGTGCACCTGAGTGGCACCGCACGCGGCGGCGACCGCGCGGACCTCGCGGGCGACCGGCCCGCTGCGCACCACCAGCCGTCCGCCGAGGCGGCGCAGCGAGGAGTCGAGGTCGGCCAGGCAGTCGGCGAGGAAGGCGGCGCGGTTGGGCACGTCGAAGCCGGCTGCGTGCACGGCGGGGTCGCGGACGAACAGGGGCACCACCTCGTCGGCCGAGTTCAGCGCGGCGTGCAGGGGCGGATGGTCGTGCAGACGCAGGTCCGAGGTGAACAGGACGACCGCGACGGTCATGGTGTCACTCCTGGTGCGGTGGTGCGGATGCCGTTCGTTGCCGCCGGGCACTTCGCCGGTGGAGGGCCCGTCGGATGCGTGAGGTCCTGCGGCGTCGGCCGGTGCCTTCGGACGCGGCCCGGGCGATGTTGCGTGCCATGCCGCCGAACACGGCGGAGTGGAACGGGGCGACGGACCACCAGTAGGCGTGGCCCAGCAGGCCCCGCGGATGGAACAGGGCGCGCTGCCGGTAGCGGGTGCGGCCGTCGTCGTCGGTCTCGGCGTACATCTCCAGCCAGGCGAGTCCCGGCAGCCGCATCTCGGCGCGCAGCCGCAGCAGATGACCGGGTTCGAGCTCCTCGACCCGCCAGAAGTCGAGCGAGTCACCGACCCTGAGGCGCTCGGTGTCCCGCCGCCCGCGGCGCAGTCCGACCCCGCCCGCGAAGCGGTCCAGCCATCCCCGGACGGCCCAGGCGAGCGGGGAGGAGTACCAGCCGTTGTCGCCGCCGATGCCCTCGACGACCTTCCACAGCGCCGCCCGGGACGCGTCGACCGGCCGCTGCCGTTCGTCCTGGTAGAGGCTGCCGCCCGCCCAGTCCGGGTCCGTGGGCAGCGGGTCGCTGGGCGCTCCGGGCACCGAGGCCGACGACCAGCGGGTGGCGACCTGCGCCTCGCGCACCTTGCGCAGTGCCAGGGACAGCGCCTCGTCGAACGGCAGCGGCCGGCCCGGGAGGTCCGGCACGTATTGGGCGATGTCGTGTTCGCGGCAGACGACCTCGTGCCGCAGCGACTCGGTCAGCGGCCGGGCCAGGGCGGCGGGCACCGGGGTGACCAGGCCGACCCAGTGGCTGGACAGCCGTGGGGTGAGGACCGGGACCGGCACGATGAACCGCCGAGGCAACCCGGCCACGGCGGCGTAGCGCCGCATCATGTCCCGGTAGGTGAGGACGTCCGGCCCGCCGATGTCGAAGGCCCGGTCGACGTCGTCCGGCATGGTGGCCGACCCGACGAGGTAGCGCAGCACGTCCCGCACCCCGATGGGCTGGGTACGGGTGTGCACCCAGCTGGGGGTGACCATGACGGGCAGGCGTTCGGTGAGGTAGCGGAGCATCTCGAACGACGCAGAGCCGGAGCCGATGACGACGGCGGCCCGCAGCACCGTCGCGGGGACGGGGCAGTCGAGGAAGATCTGCCCGACCTCGGCCCGGGACCGCAGGTGCGGGGAGAGCGAGGCCTCCGGGACGCCCTGGGGCGTGAGCCCCCCGAGGTAGACGATCCGCCGTACGCCCGCGTCCCGGGCCTGCTCGGCGAAGACCCGGGCCGCGGCGCGGTCGGTGTCCTCGAAGCGGGAGCCGGATCCCAGGGCGTGCACCAGGTAGTAGGCGACGTCGACACCGCGCATCGCGGCGGCGACCGACTCCGGGTCCGTGACGTCCCCGCGGACCGCCTCCGCGTGCGCCGCCCACGGGTGGTCGCGCAGTTTGCCCGGGGAGCGGGCCAGACACCGGACGCGATGGCCTTCCTGCAGCAGTTCCGGCACCAGACGCCCGCCGATGTATCCCGTCGCCCCCGTGACCAGGCAGTGCAGTCGCCGCCCGTCCGTCGTCATACGCGTGCCTCCCGGCGTCCCGCACCACTGCCGTGCCGCCGGATCACGACCGGCCCTGACGGGAGCACTTCGGATTCGGCGGCCCCGGCGGATGCACCCCGGGCGCCGCGGTCGGGGCGCGGCCGGGCGGACACGACGGCCGCGACCCGGCGCCACACGCCGCTGCCCTCCGCGGACTCCTGCGGCGGCTTCGGCCGGGAGGGCAACGCCGAACTCGCCTTGCTGCGCCGGGACTCCGCCTGACGAGACGCGCTGCTACCGGTCGAATCCGGTGTCCCGGGCGCTCTTGTACGGGTCGGATCCGGTCTCCCGGGCGCTCTCCTACTGGTCGAATCTGATGTCCCGGGCGCGCTTCTACCGGTCGAAGCCGGTGTCCCGGGCGCGCTTCTCCCACGCCAGGACCTCGTCCCGCACCTGGTCCAGGTGGCCGAGGACCGCGCTGACCCCGTCGTCGCCGAGAGGCAGACGCAGGGGCGTGTGCTCGGCGTCCAGTGCGGCCAGGATGAGCGCGGCGGCCTTGGCCGGATCACCCGGCTGGGTGCCGTCGCCGCCCGCGACCGCCCCACGGGTCTCACCCACCTTGCCGTACAGGCCGCTGTCCGCGCTCACGCCGGCCCGACCGGTCTCGAACAGGCCGGTGCGGAAGGCGCCCGGCTCGACGATCAGCACCTTGACGCCGAACTCCGCGACCTCGTCCGCGAGTCCCTCCGACAGGCCCTCCAGGGCGAACTTCGTCGCGCTGTACGCCGAGAAGCCCGCGAAGGACAGCTGCCCGCCCATGCTGCTCATCTGCACGATCGCACCCGAACGCCGCTCCC
Source organism: Streptomyces tibetensis (assembly GCF_040647715.1). GTDB lineage: Bacteria > Actinomycetota > Actinomycetes > Streptomycetales > Streptomycetaceae > Streptomyces > Streptomyces tibetensis_A. The sequence continues at coordinate 729,526 of NZ_JBEZCR010000002.1, forward strand.
GCATGGACGGCAGCACGGCCCGGGTGAGGGCGGCCGGGCCGAAGACGTGCACGTCGAACAGCGCCCGCAGTTCGTCCTCCGTGGTCTCCTCGAACGCCCCGACATGCGTCCGGCCCGCGTTGTTGACCAGGACGTCGATCCGCCCGTGCCGCGCCACGACGTCCCGTACGGCGGCCTCGGCGGCGCCGGTGTCGGCGACGTCCAGGCGCAGCGCCTCCACCCGGTCGGGGTGGGCGGCAAGCAGATCGTCCAACGCCTCGGGGCGCCTGGCCGCGCCCACCACCACGTCGCCCGCCGCGAGGGCCGCCTCGGCGATCGCCCGCCCGAACCCGCTGCTCGCACCCGTGATCAGCCACACCTTGTTCATGACAGCTCCCCGTCTCGTGTCGTCACGTCCCTCACCCTCTCGCCCCCGACGACGACCCGTCCAAGACATTCGGTGATAGCCGATGGTTATGACCGGGACGTTCGGCCGATGCTGGTGGGCATGGACGTACATCTGCGGGACCTGCGCTACTTCGTCGCGGTGGCCGAGGAGCTGCACTTCACCCGGGCCGCCGAGGGCCTCTATGTGTCCCAGCCCGCGCTGAGCAAGCAGATCCGGGCGCTGGAGCGGCAGTTGGGCGTCGAGCTCTTCCGGCGCGACCGGCACGACGTGGCCCTCACCGACGCCGGTACGGCGCTGCTGCCGCACGCCCGCAGCGTGCTGGGCGCGTGGCAGGAGGGTGCCGCCGCGGTGGACGCCGTCCGAGCGGCGCGGCGCGGCACGCTGATCGTCGGCATGAGCACCAGCCCGGTCCGCGGCGGCCTGCTGCCCGCGATCCGCTCCCGCTTCACCGCGGCCCACCCGGAAGCCGCCGTCCGGATCCGGCAGGTGAACTGGGAGGACCCGACGGCCGGTCTCGCCGACGGCACGGCCGACCTCGCCTTCGTCTGGCTGCCGCTGCCCGGCCAGGACCGCTACGACTGGACCGTCGTCGCCGAGGAACCGCTCATGGTGGCCCTCCCGGACACCCACCCGCTCGCCGGGCGCACCGCCGTCGACTTCGCCGACCTGCTCGACGAGCCGTTCCTCGCCCTGCCCGAGAGCACGGGCCCGCTGCGCGACCACTGGCTCGCCCTCGACGCACGCGGTGGCCGGCCGCCCCGTATCGGCGCCGAGATCGCGAGCACGGAGGAGACGTACGAGGCCCTGACCGCCGGCCTCGGCGTCTGCCTCGTGGCGGAGGGCAACGTCCCCCTGCTCAGCCTGGGCGGCGTGACGGCCCGCCCGGTGCACGGCGTCACCCCCAGCCGCTACGTCCTGGCCTGGAGACGCGAGGACGGGCGGCGGCCCCTGGTCCGGGCGTACGCGCAGGCCTGCCGGCAGGTGACGGGCCGCCGTACCGGATGAGGCGCACCCGCCCGAACCGACGGGCCGCCGTACCGGATGAGGCGCACCCGCCCGAACCGACGGGCCGTCACCCTCCCGACGCGTCCAGGACGTAGGCGTCCCCGTCCTCCGGAAAGGGCTTCGGGTCGGTGACCCAGCCCGCGGCGAGGACGAGGCCCGTCTCGCGGTGGACGGCGAGGAATCCGAAGGGACGGTCGAAGACGGCGTAGGCCCGTGTCGTCTCGTGCCGGGGTTCGGGCCGGTCCTCCCAGCCCAGCCAGACCGCCTCCATCAGGGTCACGGCCGCCGCGCGGAACCCCTCGGCGCCGAACGTCGCCGTGGCCGACTGCCGGGCGGAGGCCAGGGCGAGCGGTGCGGCGCTGATGCCCGGGAAGTGGCCCGGGGCGCCGTCCGCGGCCGCGGCCAGACCGAACGACGCCGCGTGGTCCAGCAGGTCGTGATCGGCGGTCAGAGTGAACTCGGCGGTGCTCAGCGTCAGCGCCGGTGGCTCGGGACGCCGGGTGCGCAGCCTCTCCAGCCGCAGCCCGGGGCCGGCCTGACCGTGCGGCAGCCGGCTCCCGGGGACGGCGGTGAGGGCACCGCCGACGACGTCGACGCCCGCCCCGATGACCTGAGCGGGCGTCAACCGCGCATCGCCGAGCAGGAGCAGGACGTCCAGACCGTTCGTGCCGCGCACCGTCGCCAGGGTCACCGGACCGCCCGGGGTCCGCGCGAGCGCCACGTCGTCAAGACCGGGGTGGGTGCGGGTGAGCCCGGCCCGGTCGTGATCGCCCCACGGCATGAGGTCGCCCTTGAACGGCACCTCCCAGTCCGTCCGCAGCACCAGCCCGCTCGCCAGCACCAGGGACGTGTCCGGCCGCAGCACCGCCGGCATCCGCTCGATCACCCCTCCGGTTCGCCGTGCGGCCCAGGCGTCCAGCGCCCGCCGGTCCGCCCCCGCGTCCCCCGTGAGCACCCCGTGCACCCCCGCCGGCACCCCGGACGCCCACTCCTCGCGCAGTTCCACCGTCCGCGCGGTCCACACCCCCAGCGCGGACTCCAGGCCGTCGATCTCCGTCAGGGCCGCGAGCAGCTCCCGCGCCGCCGCTCCCGCCCGGTCCGCCGGCACACCCAGGGCGTCGCCCAGCTCCTCGCGGGCCGCGCCCCTCGCCCCCGACGCCAGGAGGGCCAGCAGGGGCCACACCCCCGCCGCCGAGAACACCGTGCTCCCGAAGACGTGCGACGCCCAGCGGGCCGTCAGGGTGTTCGCCGCCCGTATCGCCTCGTTCGTCGCCCGCATTCCGCCCCCGTGATCCCGCCGCTTACGATGCGCCCAGCCGTACGTCGGTTCCGGACGGCCGCTTGCGCACCGCCTCAGCCAGGAGCACCGTACCCGTGTCGATATCCCCGCCCCCCGGGCACCGGCAGCCCGAGGACCCGTTCGCCCCGCCCGTGGTGAACCGGCCCCAGGGAGCCCCGGGTCACGGCCCCTTCGGCCCAGCCGGCCGCCCCTACGGGACTCCGGTCTCCGTCAACGCGCTCGCCGTGGCCGCACTGGTCCTCGGCGTGCTCTGCTTCCTGCCCGCCGCGGGGCTCGTCCTGGGGCTGATCGCGCTGCGGCAGATCCGGCGCTCCGGGCAGAGCGGGCGGGGCATGGCCGTCGCGGGGACGGTGCTGTCGTGCGCCGGGATCGCACTGTGGGCTGTGGTGCTGTCGACGGGGGCCGCGTCGAAGGCCTGGGAGGGGCTCAAGGACGGCGCGCAGGGCAACGAGAGCCTGTCGCTGGAGAAGGGCGATTGCTTCGACGCGCCCGGCGGGCTGGAGGGCGACACCTTCGACGTCGACCGGGTGCCGTGCCGGGGCGGGCACGACGGCGAGGTGTTCGCGGTCGTCACCCTGCCCGGCGGCGCCTTCCCGGGCGACTCCCGGATCACCGACGTCGCCGACGAGAAGTGCTACGCCCTCCAGGACCAGTACGCGATGGACACCTGGGCGATGCCGGCGGATGTCGACGTGTACTACCTGATGCCGTCCCGTGAGAGCTGGCGCTTCGGCGACCGCGCGATCACCTGCATCTTCGGCAACACCGAGGCCGAGGAGGGGCTCACCGGTTCCCTGCGCGGCGACCCCACCACGCTCGACACCCACCAGGTCGCCTTCCTGTCGACGGCCAACGCCCTCGACACGGCGCTCTACGAGGAGCCCGGGAGGACCCCGGAGGAGGACCTCGCCGCCCACCGGGCCTGGGCCGCCCGGGTCCACGACGTGCTCGGTGAGCAGATCGAGGCCCTGCGCGGGCACCACTGGCCGGCCGGCGCCCGCACACCCGTCGCCGATCTCGCCGCGGACCTGGAGGACGCCCGGACGGAGTGGAAGAGGGCGAGCACCGCGGGTGACGCGGACACCTACGTCGCGCACTACGGCAAGGCGTACGGCTTCGTGGACGGGCCGGCGACCGTCACGGCGCGCAAGGCCCTCCGCCTGGCGGCGACCCCGCCGGCCCTCGGGGAAGGTGAGAAGAACGAGAAGAAAGAGACCGAAGCACAGGTGTGACGGCGGCTATAGCGGGGAGAAAGTGCCTGCGTAAAGCCTTTCGCCGCCCCATGTCATCACATCGAGTGATTCTCTGGCCTTTGCTTGCACCGCACAACCTACGGTTGCCACGCTGTTGCTGTCTGTACAACCTGATGGGAGCGGCCAGTGACATTCGGTGAGCAGCCGGCGTACCTGCGCGTCGCGGGTGATCTCCGCAAGAAGATCGTCGACGGTCAGCTGCCACCGCACACGCGCCTCCCCTCCCAGGCCAGAATCCGCCAGGAGTACGGAGTCTCGGACACGGTCGCGCTGGAGGCCCGCAAGGTGCTCATGGCGGAGGGTCTGGTCGAGGGCCGTTCCGGCTCGGGGACCTATGTGCGCGAGCGGCCCGTGCCCCGGCGCATCTCCCGCTCCGGTTACCGCCCGTCCGGCGGAGCCACGCCGTTCCGCCAGGAGCAGGCCGACGGCGAGGGGCGCGGCACCTGGGAATCCAGCAGCGAGCAGTCCGAGGCGAGTGTCGCGGTCGCCGAGCGGCTCGGCATCGAGCCGGGCGAGCGGGTCATGTGCACGCGGTACCTCTACCGCGAGGGCGGCGAGGCGATGATGCTCTCCACGTCCTGGGAGCCCCTCACCGTCACGGGGCGTACGCCCGTGATGCTGCCGGAGGAGGGACCGGTCGGCGGCATGGGCGTCGTCGAGCGCATGCGCGCCATCGACGTGGTCGTGGACAACGTCACGGAGGAGGTCGGCGCCCGGCCCGGCCTCGCCGAGGAGCTGCTCGTCCTGGGCGGCGTCCCGGGGCACGTGGTCCTGGTCATCCAGCGCACCTTCTACGCCTCCGGACGTCCGGTGGAGACGGCCGACGTGGTCATTCCGGCCGATCGGTACCGGGTCGCCTACCACCTTCCGGTCAAGTAGCGCACGCTCCCATCCGCCCCGTGGCGCGCTCCTCGCGCGCCCCGCTCACCCGATCCCCGTACGGACCGGCCTGGGCCGGGGCGCCGCGCAGCCCCGGACCGACCGTCGTTCACGCAGGTGGGCACCCGTGTATGCGGTATGCCCGCGCCTGGTTGCGCAGGGGCACGCGAACGGCGCGTTCACCGGCGTGCGCCCCCTGTGTCCTGGCCGGTTGCGTACCTCTTCGTGAAAACCCGTATTCGCTCCGTGAAGGTTAGGCGTAGGCTCGGGCATATGCGCATTGCGGTTTCCTTGGCGGGCGGGGCACGGCACAGGCCGCGGGCGGGAAGTGGAGGGGCGCGATGAACGACAGCACGGTCACTCTCCCCTGGCTCGTGATACGAGAGGACGACAACGGCAACCGCTACCGAGTGGGCCGGTACGCGACCCGGGCCGAGGCCCAGAAGATCGCGGACAGCCTCGACGGTCGCGGCCACAAACAGCTGTACTGGGTCGAGCGGCTCGGCCAGAACGGGCCGGCCATGACCCACGACTGACCGTCGCGGCAAGCGCTCCGGGGAGGGCTCCGAGGACGCTCCGGGGAGGGCTCCGACCCACCACCGACCGTCGCGGGGGCGCCCCGGGGGAGTGCTCCGGAGACCGGTGGGGCTCCCGTAGGCTCCCCGCATGAGTGAGCGGATCGTCGTGGGGGCCGCGCTGATCGAGGACGGGCGGCTGCTGGCCGCCCGGCGCAGCGCGCCCGTGGAGCTGGCCGGGCGCTGGGAGCTGCCCGGCGGCAAGGTCGAGCCCGGGGAGACGGCCGACGCGGCGCTCGCGCGGGAGCTGCGCGAGGAACTCGGCGTCGACGCCGAGGTGAGCGGGCGCGTCCCGGGGGAGTGGCCCCTCAGAGCGCCCTACGTCCTGCACGTGTGGAGCGCCCGGCTGCGCCCCGGCTCGGCCGCTCCCCGGCCCCTCCAGGACCACGACGAGCTGCGCTGGCTCGGCCCCGACGAGATCTGGGACGTTCCCTGGCTCGACCAGGACGTCCCGGCCGTACGGCAGGCCCTCGCGCACCTCGGAGTCGCACGGACTGCGACCTCCGGCGCCCCCGACTCCGCCGGGCCGGAAGAGCCCGGCGCCTGAAGCCCACGGGGGGCGTGCGATCCCCGTCGTACTGCTGTACCAGCGCCCACTACGCCTTTCGTGCCACAGTGCGCCGCCCCACGCGATACTCCACCCCGGATATCGGGTATGTGCCCATTAACCCCATGAAACCGGACATGGGTGGGGCTCCTGCCTGGGAAGTGATCGGCGTGATCGACACCGAGGACGACTGCGCCGACTGGACCTTCCCCGCCGAACCGGGCGCCGTACGCACCGCCCGCCAGGCCGTGCGCGGCCAACTCCGCGACTGGAGCCTGGACAGCCTCGCGGACCTCGCGGCACTGCTGGTCAGCGAGTTGGTCACCAACGCCCTGCGGCACGCGACGGGCCCCATCGGGGTCCGCCTGGTACGCCGCTCGGGCCTGGACGGCGCCCTCCTGGTCGAGGTCTCCGACCCGCTGCCGGACCCGCCCCGCGAGCGCGCCGCGCGACTCGAGGACGAGAGCGGCCGCGGGCTGCACCTCGTGGCCTCCTCCTCCCGTCGCTGGGGCACCCGGCCCGGCGCCACGGGCAAGACGGTGTGGTTCGAACTCGCGGTGCCGGAGTGAATATCCGGTGTACGTACGGCTCGCCGCTGTAGAGCGACTGGTTCAGGCCAGTGGCGGTTGCCGGTGGACGGGGTTCGAAGGCGTGCCCCCTGGTTAGAAGACTGGAAGTGTTGTCACGGTCCGGACCGAAAACCATCGGGACCGTGCTGTGATCGTGAACACCGTGTTGTGCGGCACCGTAGTGCTGGATACTGCGGGCAGCCGCCCCCGGTGACCGGTGCCGGACGCGGTGAGCTGGAGGGGACGGTTGGCGTGAGCGAGATACCAGCGAAGGCCACGGAGTCCGAGGACCCGTCGGAGGGTGCGAGGGCAGGGGCTGCCGACGGCCTGGCCTCCGCGGTGGGAGGCGCGCTCGCCGCCGACGGTGTGCGGTCCGGGGACGCCATGTGGCAGAGCAGTCCCCCCGGATCCATCTACGACTACATCAAGGTCGCGTCCTTCTCCATCGGCCCCGACGGGCTGGTCGACCAGTGGAGCCTGCGTGCCGAGCACCTCTTCGGCATCCGCGCCGACCGCGCCGTGGGCATGGACCCCATCGAGGCGTTCATCGACCCGCGCCACCGTGAACGCGGCATGCGCAAGATGGCCGAGATCCTCGACGGCCGCGAGTGGACCGGCGTGGTGCCCTTCCGGATGCCGAGCGGCGCCGAGGGGGAATGCGGCCACGAGGGCCTCGCCGAGGTGTACGTCATGCCGACGCGCACCGAGGAGGGTGAGAAGGCCGCCGTCTGCATCGTCGTCGACGTGCGCACCCTGCGCAGCATCGAGACCGACCTGGCCGCCTCGCAGGCCATTTTCAGTCAATCCCCGTTCGGTTTCCTGCTGATCGACTCCGACCTGCGGGTCCGCCGCGCCAACCAGCGGTTCGCGTCCATCTTCGGCGGCACGCCCGACGACCACCGCGGCAAGGGCGTCCACGACTACCTCCAGCGCGGCGAGGCCGAGCGGGTGGCCGCGACCCTGCGCCGGGTGCTGGAGACCGGCAACTCCATCACGGACATGCACGTCACGGGCTTCGTCCCGGGCTCCGACGAGCGCCGTCACTGGTCCGTCAACCTCTACCGCGTGCACAGCGGTTCGGGCCGCCCCATCGGCGTCGCCTGGCTCGGCACCGACATCACCGCCCGTCGCGCCGCCGCCCGTGAGGCCGCCGCGGCCCGGCGCAACCTCGCCCTGCTGAACGAGGCCGGCGCCCGCATCGGCAACTCCCTCGACCTGGAGACCACGGCCCGGCAACTCCTCGACGTCGTCGTCCCCGGCTTCTGCGACCTGGCCACCGTCGACCTCTACCAGGGCCTGCTGGCCGGCGACGAGACGCCGCCCGGGCTCGCCGACGGCAGCGCCGAGCTGCGCCGGGTGGCCTTCGCCAGTGCCGTCTCCGACGCGCCCTTCGCGGGCGCCGGCGTGCCCGTCGCGGTCGGCGCCGTCCACCACTACCCGTTCAACTCGCCCTGTGCGGACGCCCTGCGCACCGCCCGGCCCCAGAGCGTCCCGGGCGAGGACGGCGGGCTCGTGCAGTCCACGCTCGCCGTGCCGATGGTCGCCCACGACACCGTCGTGGGACTCGTGCAGTTCGCCCGCACCAAGGGCAGCGAGCCGTTCGGCGACCGTGACCGGGACCTGGCCGTCGAACTCGCCGCCCGTGCCGCGGTCTGCATCGACAACGCCCGCCTCTACCGCCGCGAGCACGAACGCGCGTTGATACTGCAACGGTCCCTGCTCCCGCCGGGCGACCCGGAGGCCTCCGGCCTCGACATCGCCTGCCGCTATCTGCCCGGCAACGTCAACACCGGCCGGCCCAGCGAGGTCGGCGGCGACTGGTTCGACGTCATCGAACTGCCCGGGCACCGCACCGCGCTGGTCGTCGGCGACGTCATGGGCCGCGGCCTGCGCGCCGCCGTCGCCATGGGCGAACTCCGCACCGCGGTCCGCACGCTGGCCCAGCTCGACCTCGAACCGGCCGAGGTGCTCTCCCAGCTGGACGAGATCGCCCGCAACCTCGGGGCTCCCGGCGGTGTGCAGCAGGCGACCCGGGCGGCCCGCCGCCCCCGCGAGGCGGATCTGTCGGAGGTGTACCTCGCCACCTGCGTCTACGCCGTCTACGACTCCGTCACCCGGCGCTGCACCTTCGCCAACGCCGGCCATCTGCCGCCCGTGCTGGTCGAGCCGGGCGAGGCGGCGCTGATGCTCGACGTGCCGCCGGGCATGCCGCTCGGCGTCGGCGGGGAGCCCTTCGAGGAGGTCGAGGTCGAACTGCCCGAAGGCGCCCTGCTCGCCCTCTACACGGACGGCCTGGTCGAAAGCCGCGACCACCCCCTGGACGAGGGGCTCCAGGCCTTCGTCAGCGCCCTCTCCGACCCGACCCAGCCGCTGGAGGACGTCTGCGACCACGTCCTCAACACCCTCGACACCCATCACGGCGAGGACGACATCGCGCTGCTGATGGCACGTGTACAGGGGCTGCCCACGGATTCCGTCGGTGACTGGACCCTGCCGCGCGAGCCGCGCAGCGTGGGCCGGGCCCGCGAGTACGCCCGCGCCCAGCTGCTCGCCTGGGACATGGAACCCCTGGTCGACACCACGGAACTCCTCGTCAGCGAACTGGTCACCAACGCCCTGCGCTACGGCGAGGGCGAGATCCGGCTGCGCCTCCTGCTCGACCGCACCCTGGTCTGCGAGGTGTGGGACTCCGGCCTGGTCCAGCCCCGGCGCCGCCGGGCCCGCGACACCGACGAGGGCGGCCGCGGCCTCCAGTTGGTCGGCCTCCTGAGCGCGGCGTGGGGCTCCCGCCGCACTCCCCGCGGCAAGACGGTCTGGTTCGAACTGCCCCTGCCCGGCGGCGACACGAGCCTCACCGACCCGGCGGAGGCCCTCCTGAGCCTGTTCTGAACGAACCTGCGCCGGCCGGCCGGCGAGCGGGGCCGACGGCCGTCAGGTGATCTCCTCGATCCGCTCGCGGGTGAGGAGATGGGCGGGCAGACACCGCTGCGCGGGATCGACGGGGAAGCCGTAGTCGTAGGCGAGGCACGCCATCGCGAGCGGCCCGAGTGCCACCCTGGAACGCGGGGCCGTCGAGGTGCCCCAGTACTCGCGATGCTCAGCGACGGCTTCGGCGAGCGTCTTGGCGAAGGTGTCGTGGTCGCGGGCGATGAGACGGTGGAAGAGGGCGGCGGGCTGGTAGTCGATCCCGTTCACGAACTCCAGCGGCGCGCGGGTCACGTCGTCCCGCCCGGACGTCTCGATGGTGGCGATCAGCTTCTGCACGACGTCGTCCATGCCGGTGCCGTCCGAGAAGTAGGCCTGCAGCGTGTCGATCCAGTGCAGGACGTACGCGTCCACGCCGTCGTCCTGACGCAGGGTCTCCAGCGGCACTCGGCACAGCCGGCCGATCCGGTCGCTCTGACGGCACACGATCGCGAGGTAGAGCGCGTCGAGCCAGGCGCGGGCGTCGGCGGGCGGTTCGGCGGGGAACGCGGGCAACCGCCAGGCGCGGTCCTCGCCCAGACGGCACTCCTGTGACGGCGCGCCGGTGAACAGCGCCGAGCCGAGCCGGGTCGCGGTGGCCCAGGCGTCCCATGTGTCGATGTGGGCGACGTCCGGATCGTAGGCGCAGCGGGCCAGGGCGAGTTCCACGGCGGTACGGAAGGCGTCGCCGAGCGTAGCCGGGTCCCGCACGAGGGTGTCCATCGCCTCCGCCGCGCCATGCACGAGTTCACCGAGGCCGGCGGGTTCGGCGGCCCGGTGGGCGAGGCGGCCCGCGCGGTCGAGACGGACCAGGCCCTTCATCAGGCTCAGCAGACGGGCCGGCGGCTGCAGGGAGAAGGTGAGGGTGTCGTGATCGATGACGGTGAGCGATGTCAGGGAGCCGCGGTGCCACCAGTACACGCGCGGTGACAGCGCGCCCGGACCGTCCTCGTGCGCACCCAGGGCGTACGAGGCGAGGCTGTTGACGGCATCCACCACGGAACCGTCGGTGATCGGGTGGTACACCAGATTGTGCCGGGTGGGCACCACGACCAGGGCGCCGGCCACCGGGAGCCGCTCGCCGACGACCTTCGCGGCCACTTCCGCGAGGAACAACGCCTGGCCGGCGACGAAGGGCGAGTCCCCGTAGACGGAGTGCAGCCTCGCTTGCCCCTCGGCACCCACCTCCTCGTGCCGCACGGGCACGCGCATCAGATTGGCGCGCCCCGCCTCCCCGAGGGCCTGGAGCCCCGCCCGCTCCACGTCCCGGTCGGTGAGGATCCGCACGCTGGTCGGCCCGTCGAGGGCGTAGACGAAGACCAGCCCGTCGGCCACCCTGCGCGCGTACCGCAGGGAGCCGGCGAGTTCGGGGGATATCGACTCGGCGGGCAGCAGCCGGGCATGCACACCCCGGAGCAGTTCCTCCACACTCTCGTCGCCCTGGCTCGCCTGCCGCAAACGGTCGAAGTGCGCGGCGACGAGGCCGGGCCACCGCTCCTGCGGGGCCGTGCTGCACGCGTGTGCCAGAGAACCGAGGGAGTACTGGTGCCCCTGTCGGTAGTACGGAGCCGCGAGGGCACGCAGCCGGGAGGCCTGCGCGACGGAGAGCATCGGCAGCTCCGAGTCGGGGGCGTGATCCGGTGTCATACCCTCGACCCTATGAGGCAGGTGCCCCTGTTACTGACGCCAGGAGGCGGGACCCGGAGCCGCCCGCCCGGCTGATCGCAACCGAACGCCCGCTGATCGTCATCTCGGGCAACACCTACCGCACCACCGGGGAGACGGCATGCCACGCACGGAGGGTACGGCCTCGGACGACGCCGCCGCGGCCTGCGGTGAGGACGCCGCCGTGGAGGAGCCCGCGCCCGGCAAGCGGCGCAGGCGCTGGGTCAGGCGCACCGCCATCACCGCCGCCCTGCTCCTGCTGCTTCCGCTCCTCTCCGCTCTGACAGCCCTCCGCATCAACGACACGGGCGACCCGGCGGACGGCACCCGGACCCGCGGCCGGGACGCCCTGTGGCTCGGTCACGCCTGGGTCGACGGACGCAAGAAGGACGCCGACGTCGACGCCCTGGCCCGGCGGCTGAAGGACACCGGCATCCGGGACCTGTACGTCCACTCGGGCCCGCTGGAGCACGACGGGACACTCCCGGAGTCGGTGTACCCGAAGGCCCGTTGGTTCATCGATGCCGTCCACGACAAGATCCCCGGCGTCCGCGTCCAGGCCTTCCTCGGTGACGTCCTGGCCACCGAGACCCCCGACGGCATGCGCCTGGACGAGGCGGACACCCGTGCCGCAGTCGTCCGCTCCGCCCGCCAGGTCCTGGACACCGGCTACGAGGGCGTCCACATGGACCTGGAGCCCCTGCACTCCGGCGACCGCGACTACCTCACCCTCCTCGACGCCCTGCGCCGCGAGACCCGCTCCCGGGACGCGCAACTCTCCGTCGCCGCCCACCAGATCGACCCGCTCCCGGCCTTCCACACCGTCTGGGGCGGCATCACCGGCCACCCCAAGTGGTGGTCTCAGGAGTTCTTCGGCCAGGTCGCCCGCCGCGTCGACCAGATCGCCGTGATGTCGTACGACACGATGCAGCCCCTGCAGAGCACCTACGGCGGTTACGTCGCCCAGCAGACCTCCCTCGCCCTGGAGGTCACCCCGCCGTCCACCGACCTGCTGATGGGGCTGCCCTTCTTCCACGAGAACCGCTTCGGGCACTGGAACCACGCCGAAACCGTCCCCGCCGCCGTACGCGGCGTCCGCCTCGGCCTGTCCCGCACGGACGCGGACCGGGTCGGCTTCGGTGTCGCGCTGTACATCGACTTCGCCGCGACCGAGGCGGACTGGCGGGCCTACGAGGAGGACTGGGCGAGGCAGTGATCAGCCTGCCGAGGACCGCCTCCTGATTTTCGAACCCAGCCACACCAGCGGGTCGTACTTGCGGTCGACGGCCCGCTCCTTCAGGGGGATCAGCGCATTGTCCGTGATCTTGATGCCCTCGGGGCAGACCTCCGTGCAGCACTTGGTGATGTTGCAGTAGCCGAGGCCGTGTTCGTCCTGGGCGGTGGTCTTGCGGTCCAGGCCCGACTCCGCCGCCGCGTCCAGCGGGTGCATGTCGAGCTCAGCGACCCGCATCAGGAAGCGCGGCCCGGCGAACGCCTGCTTGTTCTCCTCGTGGTCGCGGACCACGTGACAGGTGTCCTGGCACAGGAAGCACTCGATGCACTTGCGGAACTCCTGCGAGCGGTCCACGTCCTCCTGCATCATCCGGTACTCGCCCGGGGCGACACCGGCCGGCGGGACGAAGGCCGGCACCTCCCTCGCCTTCTGGTAGTTGAAGCCCACGTCGGTGACCAGGTCGCGGATCACCGGGAAGGCGCGCAGGGGCGTGACCGTGATCGTCTCCGCCCGGTCGAACACCGACATGCGCGTCATGCACATCAGCCGTGGACGGCCGTTGATCTCGGCCGAGCACGACCCGCACTTGCCCGCCTTGCAGTTCCAGCGCACGGCGAGGTCGGGTGCCTGGGTGGCCTGGAGGCGGTGGATGATGTCGAGCACCACCTCGCCGTCGTTGACCTCGACCTCGAAGTCCTCCAGGCCGCCGCCTCCCGTGTCCCCGCGCCACACCTTGAAGTGGGCCGTGTAGCCGCTCATTCGTACAGCTCCTCTTCGGCGAGGTACTTGACCAGCTCCTCCTTGTCGAACAGGGCGAGCAGGTCGGCACGGACGGGTTCGGTGGTCTCCCGGGTGAGGGCGATCTGGCCGCGGACCGGGTCCGTCGCCGCCAGTCCGCCCGTCGGATCGGTGAGCGCGCACAGCAGGTTGATCCGCCGCCACGTGCGGTCCATGCCCGGATGGTCCTCCCGGGTGTGCCCGCCGCGCGACTCGGTGCGCTCCAGCGCGGCCCGCGCCACGCACTCGCTGACCAGCAGCATGTTCCTGAGGTCCAGGGCGAGGTGCCAGCCGGGGTTGAACTGCCGGTGCCCCTCGACACCGGCCCGGCGCGCCCGCAGCCGCAGCTCGGCCAGCTTCCGAAGGGCCTGCTCCATCTCGGGCTCGCGGCGGATGATGCCGACCAGGTCGTTCATCGTCTGCTGGAGTTCCTGGTGCAGGGTGTACGGGTTCTCCGGTGGGCCTCCGGCCGGTTCCTCGATCTCCGCCTCGGCCGAGAAGGGCCGCAGCGCCTCCGCGGCCGCCGAGTCGATCTGGACGTCGTCCACGACGGGCCGCGCCCCGGCCGTCCCCGCCGCGTACTCGGCCGCGTGCCAGCCCGCCCGGCGGCCGAACACCAGCAGGTCGGACAGGGAGTTGCCGCCGAGCCGATTGGAGCCGTGCATGCCGCCGGCCACCTCACCGGCCGCGTACAGCCCGGGCACCCCGCGCGCCGCCGCCGTGTCCGACTCGACGGCGACCCCGCCCATCACGTAGTGGCAGGTGGGCCCGACCTCCATCGCCTCCGCCGTGATGTCGACGTCCGCCAGCTCCTTGAACTGGTGGTACATCGACGGCAGCCGGCGCCGGATGACCTCGGCGGGCATCCGCGTCGACACGTCGAGGAACACGCCCCCGTGCGGGGAGCCGCGCCCCTCCTTCACCTCGGCGTTGATCGCGCGCGCCACCTCGTCCCGGGGGAGCAGCTCGGGCGGGCGCCGGTTGTGGTCCGGGTCGTCGTACCAGCGGTCGCCCTCCTCCTCCGTCTCGGCGTACTTGTCCTTGAAGACGTCGGGGATGTAGTCGAACATGAACCGCTTGCCGTCGGAGTTGCGCAGCACCCCGCCGTCGCCGCGCACCGACTCGGTGACGAGGATGCCCTTCACCGACGGCGGCCAGACCATGCCGGTCGGGTGGAACTGCACGAACTCCATGTTCAGCAGGGGCGCGCCCGCGAGCAGGGCCAGTGCGTGCCCGTCGCCGGTGTACTCCCAGGAGTTCGACGTCACCTTGAAGGACTTGCCGATGCCGCCGGTGGCGATCACCACGGCCGGTGCCTCCAGTACGAAGAACCGGCCCGACTCGCGCTCGTAGGCGAAGACCCCGCAGACCCGGCCGCCCTCCTTGAGCACCCGCGTGACCGTGCACTCCTGGAAGACCTTCAGCCGGGACTCGTAGTCACCGGTCTCGCGGAAGTCCTCCTGCTGGAGGGAGACGATCTTCTGCTGGAGGGTGCGGATCAGCTCCAGGCCGGTGCGGTCACCGACGTGCGCGAGGCGCGGGTACTCGTGCCCTCCGAAGTTGCGCTGGGAGATCCGGCCGTCCTTCGTACGGTCGAAGAGCGCGCCCCAGGTCTCCAGCTCCCACACCCGCTGCGGTGCCTCCTGGGCGTGCAGTTCGGCCATTCGCCACTGGTTGAGGAACTTGCCGCCGCGCATGGTGTCGCGGAAGTGCACCTGCCAGTTGTCTCCGCTGTTGACGTTGGCCATCGCCGCGGCGATGCCGCCCTCGGCCATCACCGTGTGCGCCTTGCCGAACAGCGACTTGCAGATCACGGCCGTACGGGCGCCCCGCTCCCGGGCCTCGATGGCGGCGCGCAGGCCCGCGCCGCCCGCGCCCACCACGACGACGTCCCACTCCTGCCGGTCGACCACGGACATCTGAAGGCCTCATCCCTCTAGAAGAAGCGCGGATCGTCGAAGGCACCCGACGCGACCAGGTAGACGTAGAAGTCGGCGAGCGCCACGCTCACCAGCGACGCCCAGGCGAGCTGCATGTGCCGGGCGTTGAGCTTCCCCGCCCACTGCCACATCCGGTAGCGCACGGGATGCCGGGAGAAGTGCTTGAGCTTGCCGCCGACGATGTGCCGGCAGGAGTGGCAGGAGATCGTGTACGCCCAGATCAGCACGATGTTGACCAGGAACACGAGCGTGCCGAGACCCATGTGGCCCCAGGCGTAGGTCTCGTCGCGGAAGGCGAGCACGGTGTCGTAGGTCAGGATCCCGGCGACCACGAGCGCGGCGTAGAAGAAGTACCGGTGGATGTTCTGCAGGATCAGCGGGAAGCGGGTCTCGCCGGTGTACTTCTTGTGCGGCTCGGCCACCGCGCAGGCCGGCGGGGACGCCCAGAAGCCCCGGTAGTAGGCCTTGCGGTAGTAGTAGCAGGTCAGGCGGAAGCCGAGCGGGAAGATCAGGATGATGATCGCGGGGGAGATGCCCCACCAGCTCCCGAAGATCTCCCAGTTCGGGCCGGACCGCATCGGCTCGCAGTTCTCCGCCAGACACGGGGAGTAGAAGGGCGAGACGTACGGCGCCGCGTAGTAGTCGGTGTTCGCGAAGGCCCGCCAGGTCGAGTAGACGATGAAGGCGAGCAGGCCCGCGGCGGTGCCGGCCGGGGCCAGCCACCAGCGGTCCGTGCGCAGGTGCGGGGCGGCGATCGCGGCACGCGCAGCGCCCCGGACACCGCCGCTCTCAGGTCTGGGTTCGGTGGCAGGGGGTTCCGTACCAGTGGCCACGTGACGACTCCGGTCGGGTTCGGGGGAGGTGCCGGTCGGGCTCGACTCCTCCCCGGATCAGGGAGCGCGCCGGTCCCGGGCGCCGAGCCCCTCGTCGTCCGAGTCGCTCCACAGGGCGGAGTCGTACGGCGTGTCCGAGATGGTGACCAGCTCGGGGCGGGTCGGCGCGGTCGGTGACGCGGCGGCGTCGCGCAGCAGGGCGACGCTCTCGCGCAGGTGGTTGGCGTCGGCACGGACGCGGCGCATCTCCAGGCCGCCGGTGCCGAGCTGCTTCTCCAGGCGCCCCAGCGATCGGAAGACTTCGTCGAGACTGCGCTGGACTGACATCAGTTCGTCGTGAACGGACATGACTTGCCCTCACTTCCGCGGGTCCTTCATGGCCCAAGGCGGCAACGCTCATGCGCCTGCGAGTGTTGCGCGTCACACCTTGTGCTGTGAAGGGATGTGCATCGATTGGCCGAGGCGTACGGGTGCACTGCGCGGTGCGTTGCGCCGCACGGGTGACTTCCCGTCCGTGACCGCCGTGTCGCCCTGTGTTGCCGAACCCTTTCCTCTTCAGTGGCCGCATACATCAGATGAACGGCAAATACCGCCAAACGTGATCATAACGCCCGCGGCTTCCCGGAGGTAGCACAGATGTCCCAGCATGGCGTCGGCCCGCGCGCGGTCATGCGCTCGGTCGCCTTCCTCACCGCGGGAGTGCTCGCGGTGCCCGCGCTCGCCGGATGCAGCTCGGACGACCCGTCCGGCAAGCCGCTCGCCGGGCAGGACATCCAGCCCGCCCCCCGCGACCGGATCACCGACGGCGGCACCCTGCGCTGGGCCGTCGACTCCGTACCCGACACGCTGAACACCTTCCAGTCGGACGCCGACGCCACCACCGCCCGCGTCGCCCAGGCCGTCCTGCCGTCGATGTTCCGCATGGACGCCTCCGGCCGCCCCGAGCGCAACCCCGACTACCTGGAGTCCGCCGAGGTCGTCGACACCGAGCCCAAGCAGGTCGTCCTGTACAAGCTCAACCAGCAGGCCGTGTGGAGCGACGGCCGGGAGATCGGCGCCGCCGACTTCGCCGCCCAGTGGCGCGCCCTGTCCGGCAAGAACACCGCCTACTGGACCGCCCGCAACGCCGGCTACGACCGCATCCAGAAGATCGAGCGCGGCGACAACGCCCTGGAGGTCCGGGTCACCTTCAGCCGCCCTTACGCGGACTGGCGCTCGCTGTTCTCCCCGCTGTACCCCAAGGACGTCATGGGCACCCCGGACTCCTTCAACGACGGGGCCCGCAAGAAGCTCAAGGTCACCGCCGGACCCTTCACGGTGAAGGACGTCGACCGCAAGGACGAGGAGATCACCCTCGCCCGCAGCCCGCGCTGGTGGGGCAAGCCGGCCAAGCTCTCCGAGATCGTGCTGCGCACCGTCCCGCACGACAAGCGGGCCGCCGAGCTGGCCGCCGGCGACCTCGACCTGGCCGAGATCGACCCCACGGCGGCCCGCCGCATCACCGTCGCCGCCCGGCCGCAGAGTTCCGCCAGCCCGTTGATGGGCCCCGGCGCCGACCGGTCCGCCGCGGACTCCCTGGAGTCCTGGGCCGTGGCCAACGGTTCCGACGAGGACGCGGCCGACGAGGAGATCACCGCCCGCAAGAAGCTGCGCAAGGCGGCCGCCAAGTACGCCCGGCAGCAGCAGGCCCTCAGCGGCTTCGAGGTCCGCAAGTCCCTGGAGCCGGCCTACACCCAGCTCGCCCTGAACGGCGCCGAGGGCCCGCTCACCGACGAACGCGTCCGCAGGGCCGTCGCCCGCGCCCTGGACCGCAAGGAACTCGCCCGGGTCGTCCTGAAGCCCCTCGGCCTGCCCGCCGTCCCGGTCGGCAGCCACCTCGCCCTGTCCGGCCAGGCCGCCTACGCCGACAACAGCGGCGCCCTCGGCGACCAGGACACCAAGGAGGCCCAGGCCCTGCTCGCGGACGCCGGGTGGGTGCGCGGCGGACCGGTCAAGGAGGAGAAGAAGAAGGAGAAGGCGGCCGGTCCCGAGGGCGACAAGGCCGACGACACCGGCGAGGACGACAAGGCGCGGCGCGGACCGGACCCCGCGGAGCACCTCGCCCGGGACGGCAAGCAGTACGCGCACCAGGGTGGCGCTCCGGGGGCGTACGCCCCCCGCGGCACCGCCGCCCCGGCGAACCAGGAGGCCGCGCCGCTGGCCAAGAACGGCAAGCCCCTCACGCTCCGCTTCGTGCTGCCCTCCGGGCCGGGCTCCCAGACGCTGCGCACGGTCGCGGACCGCATCTCCCGCATGCTGGAGCGCGTCGGCATCACCACCGAGATCTCCAAGGTCTCCGACGAGTCCTACTTCAAGGACCACATCGCCTCCGGCCAGTACGACCTCGCCCTGTACTCCTGGCCCGCCACGGCGTACCCCGCCACCGACGCCCGCCCCGTCTACGCCAAGCCCGTCCCGGCCGCCGACGGCTCGCTGAACGTCGAGCAGAACTACACCCGCGTCGGCACCGACCAGGTCGACCAGTTGTTCGACGAGGCCGTGGCCACCCTCGACGAGAGCGAGTCCCGCTCCCTGCTCCGCAAGGCCGACTCCCGGATCTGGGCGGCGGCCGGCTCGATCCCCCTCTTCCAGCGCCCCCAGCTCCTGGCGGCCCGCAAGAACCTGGTCAACACCGGCGCCTTCGGCCTCGGCACGCCGGTCTACGAGGACATGGGCTTCCTGAAGAAGGGGGCGAAGCCGGCGGCGGGGCCGTCGGTGAAGGGCTCGAAGGCCCCGTAGCTCTGCGGCTCCGTAGCTCTGGGAACGCTCAAACGCCTTGCCGCCCCGCGCCCGGCGTCCGCACCATGAGACCAGCAGCGATCATGGTACGGACGCCGGGCGTCCGCACGCGGGGGACGGGGGCAGGCGGATGCGCGGCACGGTGGGACGGATCTGCTCTCGCTCGGAAAGAAGATCGGCGAGATCGACTCCGATGCGCCCACCCTCGCGGAAGCGGGCGGTGACAGCTGGTCGTTCACCGACGTCCGGCAACCGGCCCCGGAGTTCGACGACGACCGCATCAAGCCCGGAGCGCCGGGACGGTTCGTCCAGTACGCGGGTCTGCGGGAAGTGACGGCGGACTTCCGCTACACCTGCCCGGGCGGCAGCGCCGTCTCCGGCCACGCCCGCAGTTGGACGGTCGACATCTCCGGCCTGACCGACTGTGACGAGCGCCCCGATTCGCCCCTGGCCAGGGACGTCGCCCGCAACGTCTGTTCCGATTAGCTCCTCGCACAGGGCCTGACCTGCACCGACAGAGCCCGGCTGCCCCCTGCGGCCGCAGCCCCGTACCATGGGGTGAGGCCGTGGCACGTTCAGCCCGGCAGGGCCCGCGCACCGCAGACGTCCGCGCAGGGCATTTACTACTCCGGGAGTACGCCTTTTATGGCCACGCGCCACGACATCCGCAACGTCGCCATCGTCGCCCACGTCGACCACGGCAAGACCACCATCGTCGACGGCATGCTGAAGCAGGCCGGTGCCTTCGCGGCGCACCAGCTCGACTCGGTCGACGACCGCATGATGGACTCGAACGACCTGGAGCGTGAGAAGGGCATCACGATCCTGGCCAAGAACACGGCGGTGAAGTACCACCCGAAGGACGGGGGGGACGTCATCACCATCAACATCATCGACACCCCCGGTCACGCCGACTTCGGCGGCGAGGTCGAGCGCGGTCTGTCGATGGTCGACGGCGTCGTCCTGCTCGTGGACGCCTCCGAGGGCCCGCTCCCGCAGACCCGCTTCGTGCTGCGCAAGGCGCTCCAGCAGCGCCTGCCCGTCATCCTGTGCATCAACAAGACGGACCGCCCGGACTCCCGGATCGACGAGGTCGTCAACGAGACCTACGACCTCTTCCTCGACCTGGACGCCGACGAGGAGCAGATCGAGTTCCCGATCGTCTACGCCTGCGGCCGCGACGGCATCGCCTCGCTGACCAAGCCGGACAACGGCACGGTCCCGTCCGACTCCACCAGCCTGGAGCCGTTCTTCTCCACGATCCTGGAGCACATCCCGGCTCCGACCTACGACGAGGACGCCCCGCTCCAGGCCCACGTCACCAACCTGGACGCCGACAACTTCCTCGGCCGTATCGCGCTGCTCCGCGTCGAGCAGGGCGAGCTGCGCAAGGGCCAGACGGTCGCGTGGATGAAGCGTGACGGGTCCGTCAGCAACGTCCGCATCTCCGAGCTGATGATGACCGAGGCGCTCACCCGCAAGCCGGCCGAGATGGCCGGCCCCGGTGACATCTGTGCCGTCGCCGGTATCCCGGACATCATGATCGGCGAGACCCTGGCCGACCCGGAGAACCCGGTCGCGCTGCCGCTGATCACGGTCGACGAGCCCGCGATCTCCATGGTCATCGGCACCAACACCTCCCCGCTGGTCGGCCGTGGCGCCACCGGCAAGGGCGCCGACAACAAGGCGGCCGTCAAGGACCGCAAGGTCACCGCCCGCCAGGTCAAGGACCGCCTCGACCGCGAGCTGATCGGTAACGTCAGCCTCCGGGTGCTGGACACCGACCGGCCGGACGCCTGGGAGGTGCAGGGCCGCGGTGAGCTGGCGCTGGCCATCCTGGTCGAGACGATGCGCCGGGAAGGCTTCGAGCTGACCATCGGCAAGCCGCAGGTCGTCACCAAGGAGGTCGACGGCAAGACCTACGAGCCCGTCGAGCGCATGACGATCGACGTGCCCGAGGAGCACATGGGCGCCGTCACACAGCTCATGGGCGTCCGCAAGGGCCGCATGGACAACATGTCCAACCACGGCTCCGGCTGGGTCCGCATGGAGTTCGTCGTGCCCTCGCGCGGACTCATCGGCTTCCGGACCGAGTTCCTGACGCAGACCCGCGGCACGGGCATCGGCCACTCCATCCACGAGGGCTTCGAGCCCTGGTTCGGCGCGCTCCAGACCCGTAACAACGGCTCCCTGGTCGCCGACCGCGCCGGAGCGGTCACCGCGTTCGCGATGACCAACCTCCAGGAGCGCGGCGTGCTGTTCGTCGAGCCGGGCACCGAGGTGTACGAGGGCATGATCGTCGGCGAGAACTCCCGCTCCGACGACATGGACGTCAACATCACCAAGGAGAAGAAGCTCACCAACATGCGGTCGTCGACGGCCGACGTGACCGAGTCGATCGTCCCGCCGCGCAAGCTGTCGCTGGAGCAGTCCCTGGAGTTCTGCCGGGACGACGAGTGCGTCGAGGTCACCCCGGAGGCCGTGCGCATCCGCAAGGTGAACCTGGACGCCCGCGAGCGCGCCCGCGCCGCGAGCCGCGCCAAGCACGGCTGACGTCCGCCGCCGCGACGACGACACCGGGCACCCCGCGAGGCGGGGTGCCCGGTGTCGTTGTCTGTCCAAAGGGCGGGGAACGCGCAGGCAAGGGTAGGGAAAACCCTCGACTTGCCCGCGACGGCCGTCAGGGGCGGTTTTCTCCCACTACCCTGCTCCGGAAGCGCCACGCGCCTCCGGCCACGGGGGTCGCACAACGGCCTTGCCGCACAAGCTACTTGAGCGCGCGACAGATACCGAGGGAACCCTGTACGGATTCCACGGTACGCCGCAAGCGGTTTATCTCACTCTCACGTCCGGAATGCGGACAGCCGATACCGATAGATGTGTAACAAGTCCGTTTCGCAGGGATCTTTCACCAAACCCTTTGTCCGGATTTTGGAAGATGTAGGCAGGAGCTGTGATCGAACCGAGACCTCGAGAGTGTGGTTCGGTCCTGGCGTTTGGCAGATAGTTAGGCGCGTAGAGCTCGGATGTACGGGTCAGTAGCCGGCAGCGGCGCGACTCACGAGCGCGGGGGCACTCGACGAATTCCGGCACCGGCGACGGGCGGGGGCCGTGATGTGTCGTGTGCTCCCTTCGCGGTGAACCAATGACTTCATAGGAGGAACCCATGCGCGGTGCCAAGAGCGCCAAGTGGGTCGCGGGGGCGATAGTCGTCGCCCTGGCCGCCACCGCCTGCGGCGGCGGCGACGACAGTGCCGGCGACGACATGAACAAGGGGAAGGCCGACCCGAACGGCATCGTCACTGCGCAGCTGAGCGAACCGCAGAACCCGCTCCAGCCGGCCAACGCCAAGGAGAGCCAGGGCAGCCGCGTGCTGCGCACGATCTTCGCCGGCCTGGTCGACTACGAGCCCGGCACCGGCAAGCTCGAGTACGTCAACGCCGAGTCGGTCACGCCGAACAAGGACTCGTCGGAGTGGACCGTCAAGCTCAAGCCGGGCTGGAAGTTCCACGACGGCACCCCGGTCACCGCGAAGTCCTACGTGGACTCCTGGAACTGGTCCGCCAACATCAAGAACAACCAGACCAACTCCAGCTGGTTCTCGGACATCGTCGGCTTCGCGGACGTGCACCCGGAGAAGGGTGACCCGAAGAGCGACAAGATGTCGGGTCTGAAGGTCGTCGACGACAACACCTTCACGATCAAGCTGTCGCAGCCGGTCTCGTACTTCGCGTACAAGCTGGGCTACGACGTGTGGGCCCCGCTGCCCGAGGCCTTCTTCAAGGACCCGAAGGGCTTCGGCGAGAAGCCGGTCGGCAACGGCCCGTACAAGTTCGTGTCCTGGGAGCACAACAAGCTCATCAAGGTCCGCAAGTTCGCGGGCTACAAGGGCCCGAACGTCGCCAAGAACGGCGGCATCGACTTCAAGAACTACACGACCGCCGACGCCGCGTACTCGGACCTGCGTTCGGACAACGTGGACTGGATCGAGCAGGTCCCGACCACCGCGCTGACGAACTACAAGTCGGACCTCGGCGACCGTGCCATCGACGAGCCGTACTCGGCCGTCCAGTCGATCGTCCCGGCGTTCTACACCAAGCAGTTCAAGGACATCGACCCCAAGGTCATCCAGGGTCTGTCCATGGCGATCGACCGCCAGACGATCACCAAGACCGTCCTCCAGGGCACGCGTACCCCGGCCGACTCCTACGTCGCCCCGGGCGTCCTCGGCTACAAGAAGGGCGCGCTCGGCGACATCGTCAAGTTCGACCCGGCCCAGGCCAAGAAGCTCATCCAGGAGGGTGGCGGCGTCCCGGGCAACAAGATCCAGATCCAGTACAACGCCGACCAGGACCACAAGCCCTGGGTCGACGCGGTCTGCAACTCGATCCGCAAGTCCACCGGCGTCGAGTGCACCGGCGACCCGAAGCCGACCTTCCAGGCCGACCTCGACGCCCGTGACAAGCACGACGTGAAGTCCATGTACCGCGGTGGCTGGGTGCTCGACTACCCGGTCAACTCGAACTTCATGCGTGACCTGTACGGCTCCACGGCGGCCGGCAACACCAGCGGTTACTCCAACAAGGAGTTCGACAAGCTGAGCTCCGAGGCGGACAAGGCCAGCTCGATCGACGAGACCGTGAAGCTGTACCAGAACGCGGAGCAGCTCCTCGCCAAGGACATGCCGGCGATTCCGCTCTGGTTCTACAAGGTCAACAGCGGTCAGTCCAGGAACATCCTGGGCAAGATCGAGTACGGCCAGGACGGTGACCCGATCTTCGACACCATCCAGGTCAAGCAGAAGTAACCAGACGACCGCAGACCGGTGCCGCCCCTCCCGTACCAGGGGAGCGGCGGCGCCGGTCCGTAGGCACAGGCCTCCACCTCACCCCCCTCACCTGCGGTAGATGAGTGCGCAGGCCTCGCCGACCCCTCACGGCATGGAGGCGCAAGATGGGGCGCTACGCCGCCAGGCGACTGCTCCAGATGATCCCGATCTTCATCGGGACAACTCTGTTGATCTTCCTGATGGTCCACATCCTTCCGGGCGACCCGGTCCGGGCCATCTACGGGGACAAGGCTCCCGATCCCGCACAGATCGCGCAGATCAAGCGCGAGTACGGCTTCGACAAGCCCGTCCTCGAGCAGTACTTCCACTACATGCTGAACCTCCTCAAGGGAGACTTCGGCAACAACCTCGCCGGACGCCCGGTCATCGACCTCATGGCCGACGCCTTCCCGGTGACCCTGCGGCTGACCCTGCTGGCCATCACCATCGAGATCATCATCGGTGTCGGCCTGGGCGCGTGGGCCGGTCTGCGGGCCGGTAAGGCCGCCGACACCGGCGTGCTGGTCTTCACCCTGACGGTGATCTCCATCCCGGTGTTCGTCCTCGGCTTCATCGCCCGGTTCATCTTCGCCGACGAACTCGGCTGGCTGCCGCCCAACGTCCAGGACTCCACGAGCTACTCGCAGTTGTTCCTGCCGGCTTTCGTCCTGGCCATGCTGTCGATGGCCTACGTGGCCCGGCTGACCCGGACGACCTTCGCCGAGAACCTGCGGGCCGACTACATGCGCACCGCGCTCGCCAAGGGCCTGCCCCGGCGCCGCATCATCGGTGTCCACCTGCTGCGCAACTCGCTGATCCCGGTCGTCACCTTCGTCGGCACCGACGTCGGCGGCTTCATCGGAGGCGCGGTCATCACCGAGGGCATCTTCAACATCCAGGGTGTCGGCAACCTCCTCTACAGGGCGATCCAGACGAGCGAGGGCTCGACGGTCACGGGTGTGGTGACGGTCCTCGTCCTCGTCATCCTCCTGATCAACCTGCTCATCGACCTGCTGTACGCGGTCCTGGACCCGAGGATCCGGTATGCCTGACGTGACCAAGGCCCAGACCACCGACGCCGCGGCCGTGGACGCCATCGCCCCGCCGGCCGTCGACGCCCCCGGCAAGGAGAGCACGCAGAAGAGCGAGAAGCCGCGCTCCCTGTGGGGCGACGCCTGGTACGACCTGCGCCACCGGCCGATGTTCTGGATCTCCTCGGTGCTGCTGGTCCTGCTGCTCGTGATCGCGGCGTTCCCCGGCTGGTTCACCAGCGTCGACCCGCGTGACGGCGACCTGGTCCACCACTACCTGGGCAAGCCGGAGCTGGGGCACCTCTTCCAGCCCGACTGGTTCGGCTACGACCAGCAGGGCCGCTCCATCTACTCGCGCGTCATCCACGGCACCCGGGCCTCGATCCTCGTCGGCGTCTGCGTCACCGCGGCCGTCACGCTGCTCGGCGGACTGCTCGGCATGCTGGCCGGCTACTTCGGCGGCTGGGTCGACTCGGTGATCTCCCGGATCGTCGACATCTTCTTCGGCCTGCCGTTCCTGCTCGGCACGATGGTCGTCCTGAACGCCTTCACCGAGCGCAAGGTGTACGTGGTCATCCTGGCCCTGGCCTTCCTGGGCTGGACCTCGATCGCGCGGGTCATGCGCAGCTCCGTCATCACGGCCAAGCAGGCGGACTACGTGACGGCGGCCCGGGCGCTGGGCGCCGGCACCACGCGGATCCTGTTCCGCCACGTGATGCCGAACGCCGTCGCGCCGACCATCGTCGTGGCCACGATCGCCCTCGGCGGTTACATCTCGGCGGAGGCGACGCTGTCGTTCCTCGGCCTCGGCCTCAGCGACCCGACGATCTCGTGGGGCATCGACATCTCCGAGGGCAGCAAGGTGATCCGGGACAACCCGCACACGCTGCTGTTCCCGGCGGGCATGCTCAGCCTCACCGTCTTCGCGTTCATCATGCTCGGCGACGCGGTGCGCGACGCCCTTGACCCGAAGCTGCGCTGAGGAGGGCGTACGTGACCACCATCGACAAGACCCGGAACGTCCCCGAGCCGCGCGGCGCGGCCGAGGGGGACGTTCCCCTGCTCGAAGTGCGCGACCTGCACGTCGAGTTCCACACCCGTGACGGTGTGGCCAAGGCCGTCAACGGCGTCAACTACACCGTGAACTCGGGCGAGACCCTCGCCGTGCTCGGTGAGTCCGGCTCCGGCAAGTCCGTGACCGCGCAGGCGATCATGGGCATTCTCGACATGCCGCCCGGGCGGATCCCGCAGGGTCAGATCCTCTACCGGGGCGAGGACATGCTCACCATGTCCGGCGACGCCCGGCGCAAGATCCGGGGCCGGAAGATCGCCATGATCTTCCAGGACGCGCTGTCCGCGCTGAACCCCGTGCTGTCCGTCGGCTACCAGCTCGGCGAGATGTTCCGCGTCCACCAGGGCCTGAGCAAGAAGGACGCCAAGGCCAAGGCCATCGAGCTGATGGACCGCGTGAAGATCCCGGCCGCGAAGGAGCGCGTCGGCGACTACCCGCACCAGTTCTCCGGCGGTATGCGCCAGCGCATCATGATCGCCATGGCGCTCGCCCTGGAGCCGGACCTGATCATCGCCGACGAGCCGACCACGGCCCTCGACGTGACGGTCCAGGCCCAGGTGATGGACCTGCTCGCGGAGCTGCAGCGCGAGTACAACATGGGCCTGATCCTGATCACCCACGACCTCGGCGTCGTCGCCGACGTCGCGGACAAGATCGCCGTGATGTACGCGGGCCGGATCGTGGAGACCGCGCCCGTGCACGAGCTGTACAAGCGGCCCGCGCACCCCTACACCAAGGGTCTGCTCGAGTCGATCCCGCGCCTGGACCAGAAGGGCCAGGACCTGTACGCGATCAAGGGGCTGCCGCCCAACCTGACGCGCATCCCGTCGGGCTGTGCCTTCAACCCGCGCTGCCCCATGGCGCAGGACGTCTGCCGTACGGACGTCCCGCCGCTGCTCCCGGTCACCGAGCGGGACGGCGGCGAGCTGGTCGGCCGCGGCAGCGCGTGCCACTTCTGGAAGGAGACGATCCATGGCTGAGCTGGACAAGACGGACGAGTCCATGGACGCCACCCCCAACGTCACCGAGGTGGAGACGGTGGAGGCCGCCACCGACGAGGAGGCCGTCGCCGCCATCGAGGCGCCGGTCGAACGCGGTGAGCCGATCCTGCAGGTGCGCAACCTGGTCAAGCACTTCCCGCTGACCCAGGGCATCCTGTTCAAGCGTCAGATCGGTGCGGTCAAGGCCGTGGACGGGGTCTCCTTCGACCTCTACCAGGGTGAGACGCTCGGCATCGTGGGCGAGTCCGGCTGTGGCAAGTCCACCGTCGCCAAGCTGCTGATGATGCTGGAGAAGGCGACCGCGGGCGAGATCTTCTACAAGGGCCAGGACATCACCAAGCTGTCCGGGCGTGCGCTGAAGGCGGTCCGCCGGAACATCCAGATGGTGTTCCAGGACCCGTACACCTCGCTCAACCCCCGTATGACGGTGGGCGACATCATCGGGGAGACCTTCGAGATCCACCCCGAGGTGGCGCCGAAGGGCGACCGCCGCCGCAAGGTCCAGGACCTCCTGGACGTCGTCGGCCTCAACCCCGAGTACATCAACCGCTACCCGCACCAGTTCTCGGGCGGTCAGCGCCAGCGCATCGGTATCGCCCGCGGCCTCGCGCTCAACCCCGAGATCATCATCTGCGACGAGCCGGTCTCCGCGCTGGACGTGTCCGTCCAGGCCCAGGTCATCAACCTGATGGAGAAGCTGCAGAACGAGTTCAACCTCTCGTATCTCTTCATCGCGCACGACCTGTCGATCGTCCGGCACATCTCGGACCGCGTGGGCGTGATGTACCTCGGCAAGATGGCCGAGATCGGGTCGGACACGGAGATCTACGACCACCCGACGCACCCCTACACCCAGGCGCTGCTGTCGGCCGTCCCGGTCCCCGACCCGGAGTCACGCGAGGGCCGCGAGCGGATCATCCTCACCGGCGACGTCCCGTCCCCGGCCAACCCGCCCTCGGGCTGCCGCTTCCGCACCCGCTGCTGGAAGGCCCAGGACAAGTGCGCCCAGGAGATCCCGCTCCTGGCCATCCCGGAGCGCTTTCAGGGCGAGGACACCCCGGCGGCCCACGAGTCCGCCTGCCACTTCGCAGAGGAGAAGGACGTGGTCCACGCGGCCTGACCCCTTCGCCCAGGTTCCCGGTATCCCGTGGGGGTGCCGGGAACCGGCGTTCGGAGCCCGCGGAGCCCACCGCCAACTGCGTTAACACGCAGGCAACTTCGCCGACCCGGTTCCGATATACGGACACGTCAGGCTGGTCAGCGTACGGCCGTGCGGGTGCCGTAGACGGGCCGGGGCGCCGGGAGGCGTTCCGGCCCGTCGCCGTGTTCAGGGGGCCGTGATGCCCAGGGAGCGCTTCAGGAAGTCGACCTGGAGGAGGAGCAGGTTTTCGGCGACCTGTTCCTGCGGGGTGATGTGGGTGACGCCGGACAGCGGCAGCACCTCGTGGGGGCGGCCGGCGGCCAGCAGTGCCGAGGACAGGCGCAGGGCGTGGGCGACCACCACGTTGTCGTCGGCGAGGCCGTGCACGACCATCAGGGGGCGGTGCGGCTCGGCCGGGGAGGACAGCCCCTCGGCGGTGATCAGGGAGCTCTTCGCGTACGCCTCCGGATGCTCCGTCGGCGTGCCCAGGTAGCGCTCGGTGTAGTGGGTGTCGTACAGGCTCCAGTCCGTCACCGGCGCGCCCGCGATGCCGGCGTGGAAGACGTCCGGGCGGCGCAGCACGGCGAGGCCCGCCAGCCAACCGCCGTAGGACCAGCCGCGGATGGCCACCCGGGACAGGTCCAGGGGGTAGCGCTTCGCGAGGTCCTCCAGGGCCTCCACCTGGTCGTCCAGCGACAGCGTGAAGTCGTGGTGGATCGCCTTCTCCCAGGCGGGGGAGCGGCCCGGGGTACCGCGGCCGTCCGCGACCACGACCGCGAAGCCCTGGTTTGCGAACCACTGCGAGGTGAGGTGGGCGTTGTGCGCGGCCACCACCCGCTGGCCGTGCGGACCTCCGTACGGGTCCATGAGCACCGGCAGCGGCGTGTCACCGTCGTAGTCCCGAGGCATAAGCACGGCGCACGGGACACGGCGTGCGCCCCCCTCGGTGAGCGTCACGCGGGGGGACATACCAGGATCTTCGGCGTACGAAGGGACAGTCCTGGTCGGTTTTCCGTCGCGCAGGACCCGCACCAGTGAACCCGGCCGGTTCAGTGCGGCCGAGACCAGGACCGTCACCTCCCCGGCCCGCACCGCCGCGTGCACACCCGGCTCCCGCGAGACGCGTTCCACGCCCAGCTCGTTCACCCGGTACACGTGCACCTCGCCCGTCTCCGGCTCCCCGGGCGCCTCCGCGCCCGCCGACGCCGAGATCAGCACGTCGTGCGCGGAGACGTCCAGCAGGGCCCGGACGTGCAGCTGCGCGCCGGTGAGCGGCCGGTCCCCGACCGCCAGCACGCGCGCACCTCCCTCGTCGGCGATCCGCACCAGCTGACCGGACGGGCTCCAGCACGGCACCCCGGAGAAAAGATCAAGCCATGTTCGATCTTCGTCGGCGTGCACCATCCGGGTCGCGCCCGAGTCGGGATCCACGGCCAGGATCAGCTGGCTGTGCTGGTCGCGCGCCTGTACGAGCAGCAGTGGCGCGCCCGCCGCTGACCAGTGGACATGGGCCAGGTACGGGTAGCGCGCCCGGTCCCAGACGACCTCGGTCCGCAGCCCGTCCAGGCCGATCACGAACAGCCGCACCTCCGCGTTCCCGGTGCCGGCCGCCGGGTACGGCACCCGCTGCGGTTCCCGTTCCGGATGGGCGGGGTCGGCGATCCACCAGCGTCGCACCGGCGTGTCGTCCACCCGCGCCATGAGCAGCCGGTCCGACTCCGGGGCCCACCAGAAGCCCCGCGAACGCCCCATCTCCTCGGCCGCGATGAATTCGGCCAGTCCGTACGAGACGTTCTCCGACTCCGGCTCGGCGAGCGCCCGGTCGTCCTCACCCTCGGCGCCCACCACCCGCAGGGCACCCTGCGCGACATACGCGACGTGCCGCCCGTCGGGCGAGGGACGCGGGTCGATCACGGGCCCCGGCACGGACAGTTCACGTGCCGTCCCGGCCCGCAGCTCGGCCGCGAAAAGCCGCCCCGACAAGGCGAAAGAGGCCAACTCGACGGCCGTGTCGGTGGCATACCCGACGATGCCGGCCCCGCCCTCGCGGCTGCGTTCGCGCCGGGCCCGCTCCTCGGGTGAGAGGTCCTCGGAGGCGCCGCCCAGCAGGGCGCGGGGGTCGGCGGCAACGCGCTCCGTACCCTCCTCCACATCGAGGACCCAGAGCGAATTCGCCCGGTCCGTACCGGAACCGGAGCGCAGGAACACGACACGCGAACCGTCGGGCGCCACGGTGAACGAACGCGGCGCGCCGAGCGTGAAGCGCTGGGTACGGGCGTGCCGTCGGGGGAAGGAGTGAGGCTCGGTCGTCATGCCCTGACCATATTGGCCATGCGCCCCCTTGTGCGGCCGTGCGCCGATCGATGCGCGCAGAGGGATAGTTATGATCAATGATGCATAGTGGGTATGAACCTGCTGGCTGCTGTACGGATTTGATGCCCCCATAGTCCGACCCCCGCGCCCTCGTGGATCTTTGGAGGTGAACCGCCGTGGCACTCTCGATTTCGGCGGTGGTGCTGCTGGCGATCATCGTCTTCCTGCTGATCAAGAAGTCGGGACTGAAGGCGGGGCATGCGATCGTCTGCATGCTGCTCGGCTTCTACCTCGCCTCCTCGACCGTCGCTCCCACGATCAGCGAGCTGACGACGAACATCGCGGGCATGATCGGCAGCATCAAGTTCTGAGCGTCGCGCTTCCAGGCCGGGGCTTCGGGTGAGACCCGGGACCCGGCCGGGGTGCGTGCCCCGTGCGCTTCAGGACCCGACCGCGTACGGCACGAAGTCGGCCCACGCGGCGGGGGTGAAGGCCAGGCGGGGACCCTCGACGTGCTTCGAGTCCCGGACGTGGACGGTGCAGGGCTCGGCGGCGAGCTCCACGCACGAGTCGCCCTCACTGCCGCTGCTGTAGCTGCTCTTGAACCACGCCAGGTCGGAGGCGCCCCCGGACGAGATCTTGCGGCTCATGTCTCCCCCAGCAGTTGCTCGACAAATGAGGCCGATTCACGCGGGGTGAGGGCCTGCGCCCGGATGACGCCATACCGGAGTTCCAGGATACGGAGCTGCCTCGGCAACCGCCCGAGCTGCAACAGGTGTTCCAGCTGTTGGCGCAGCCGTGTCCTTCCGCCCAGAGGGCGCCGAAGTGTCCATTCCTCCAGGACAAGCTGAGTTCCGACCGTCTGGGCCGAACTGGGCCTCACGCCGCCGGAACCCGCACCCTCGCGCTCCGGTGCCGCCGGCGGCTGAAGACAAAGAACTGCCGGGGAAAGAACCCCGCCGAACCCCACCCCTCCCGCCCGGCGCCACGCTCACTCGCGCGGGTGAACCTCCCCGGACCGGCTGGATTTCGCAGCCCACGAGGCCCCACGCTCAGCGCAACACACCACCACAACCGCAGACATGCGACGGCCCCCGCCGGGACTGCAATCCCGTGCGAGGGCCTGACCACCGAGGAAGATAGAGGCTTCCCGATGGGTACCCAGGACCCTAGCGTGCCCCCGCACGCCCAGGCCCGCGTTGCGGGCAACAAGCACCCGAACCGGCGGCCCGGCACGGCCCACCGCGGCGGCGGGCTCCAGCACGACAACACCCGCCACACCACCCGCTTCACGGTGATCGGCAACCACCTCGCCCAGCACACGGAGCTCTCACTCCTCGCCATCGGGCTCGGCACGCACCTCCAGTCGCTGTCGAAGGGAGCCCCCGCCGACATCAAGACACTCGCCGCCCGGTTCCCCGAGGGAGCCACGCGGATCGCCGCCGCCCTGCGCGAGCTGGAGGCCCACGGCTACCTGCGCCGCGAACGCGCCCGGACCCCCACCGGCCGCATCGTGACCCGCACGATCTCCTGCAACCAGCCGGCGGCAGCCCGCCACCGCCCGACGACCCAGGACGACCCGGAGGCCCGAACCGCGGCGGCACCGCAGCAGCGGGAGGCGTGTGAGGAAAACAGGACGCACCCCACGCGGGCGCCGCGCGGCGAACGAGCACCCCGCAAGCCACTCCCGGACGTGCCGCGCCCCGCCCACCCCGCCCCCGCCCTCCTGCAAGCCGCCACCGACCTCCTCGCGGATCTCCACCGCCACGATCCCCGGCTGCTCCTCTCCGCCTGCGACACGGCCCATCTGGCGCCGGGCGTCGCCGCCTGGCTGGAGCGGGACGTCGCCCCGGCCGCCGTGAGCCGCGCCCTGAGCGCCGACCTGCCGCCTGAGGGTGTACGCCGCCCGGCTGCCTTCCTGGCCCACCGCCTGGCCGTCCAGCTCCCGCCTCCACCCCCGTTCCGGGCACCGGCCGTCCCACAGTCACCCAGGTACCCGCTGCGGAACTGCGACGGCTGCGACCGCGGCTTCCGCTCACCCGACCCCGCGGCCCGCTGCCGGGACTGCCGCACCGACCTCCGGGAGTCCGCCTAGCATGAACGTGACGATCCTTGCCCCTGGGCACAGACGACGAGGAGCGAGCGGCATGACCATCGCACCCGGCAACGCGCGGCGGGACGGCTCCCATCTGTACCGGTCCATGAGGGATGTCGTGCAGTCGATGGACGACACCCTTCCCGGGAAATTCGAAGTCACCAAAGAAGGGATCGTGCACGACATGATGTCGCCGGGGGGACCGCACGAGGTGACGGCCGCGCGTGTCAGCCGGCGTCTGGAGAGGGTCATGCCGGACGAGCTGCTGGCCCACAACGGCACACCCGACGTGGAGGACGTGCCCGAGGGCATCATGCGGCACCCGGACGTGATGGTGATCGCCTGGGCCGACCTCGACGTTGAGGGCTCCGTCGACCCTCGTACGGTCGTCGCCGCCATCGAGGTCGTCTCGCGGTCCAACCCGGAGAACGACTGGGTGGGCAAGATGCGCGACTACCCGTTGCTCGGCATTCCGATCTACGCGATCTTCGACCCCCGTACCGGCAGCGGGGCCGTCTTCACCGACATCCACGCCACTCCCAAGGGCCCCCGCTACTCCGTACGCAAGAACTTCGTCTACGGCGAGGACGTCACCATCGGTGAGTGGACCATCCCCACGGCCGGCCTGCCGCGCTACCAGGACGACGGCGCGGAAGAGACCGAGTCGTGAGGGGCGTGCCGGACAGCCGGGCGTGCCGGACAGCCGGGCGTGACGGCCCCGGGGCGTGACGGACACCGGCCCGGCGCCTCGTAGGCTGGTCCCATGACGGAACTGCCCGACAGGCGTCTGCTGCTGGTGCACGCGCACCCGGACGACGAGTCGATCAACAACGGCGCGACCATGGCCAGGTACGCGGCCGAGGGCGCCCACGTCACCCTGGTCACCTGCACCCTCGGTGAACGCGGCGAGGTCATCCCGCCCGGCCTCGCGCACCTTTCGGGCGCCGCCCTGGGCCGGCACCGCCGCAGTGAGCTCACCGCCGCCATGGCCGAGCTCGGCGTCCAGGACTTCCGCCTGCTCGGCGGAGCCGGGCGCTACAGCGACTCCGGGATGATGGGCCTGCCCGACAACGACGACCCCGGCTGCTTCTGGCGGGCCGACGTGGACGAGGCCGCCGCGCACCTCGTCGAGGTGATCCGCGAGGTACGCCCCCAGGTGCTCGTCACCTACGACGACAACGGCGGCTACGGCCACCCGGACCACATCCAGGCCCACCGCGTCGCCATGCGCGCCGTCGAGCTGTCCGCCGACGCCGGCCTGCCGATCCCCAAGGTCTACTGGAACCGGGTCCCCCGGCCGGTTGTGGAGGAGTCCTTCGCACGGCTGAGGCAGGACCTGCCCGGCACGGCCTTCACCAAGACCGCCGACGTCGACGACGTCCCGGGTGTCGTGCCCGAGGAGCGGATCACCACCGTGATCGACGGCACCGCCCACGCCGCCGCCAAGGCCGCCGCGATGCGCGCCCACGCCACCCAGATCACCGTGGACGGGCCGTACTTCGTGCTGTCCAACGAACTCGCCCAGCCGATCCTCGCCACCGAGTACTACGAACTGGTGCGCGGCGGGGCGGGCTCCGGCGAGCGGGAGACGGACCTGTTCGCCGGTCTGGAGGAGGCCTCATGAGCGACCGGACGTCGATGCTGGCCCAGCCGATGCGCCCGCCCACCGCCGGACGGGTCGGCGCCTGCCTCGGCTTCTTCGTGCTCGGCGCCGTGGTCGGCGTCGCCGGGGCCCTGGTGCAGCCCGGGTGGTTCCCGGGCGGGCTGCTGCTCGCCCTCGTCGCAGAGGCCGGAGCCGTCCTGGGCGCGTCATGGGTCGTCCGCGGCCGGGCGGGGGGCGTCGCGGCCGCCGCCGGCTGGATGCTCGCCGTCGTCCTGCTCACCGCGAGCCGTCCCGAGGGCGACTTCCTCTTCGCCGCGGGGAGCGGCTCCTATCTCTTCCTGCTCGGAGGCATCGCCGTGGCTGTGATCTGCGCCACCCTCGCCCCCGGGCGGCAACCGGACGGCGGTCCCGTCCGACTTGCCAAGTGACGTACCACTTCGCCAGGCGTGGCCGTGGGGGTCCGGTGCGGGTTTCCACGGCGGTCATGGGATACGGGCGAGAAGTGGCCAGTATGGTGGTGCGCGCCGCCGAGCTGCCCGCGTGAGGTTGTGTCGGGCGGCGGAGCCAACCGGGAGAACCTGCCTTGAGTCGTGAAACTGACACTCCGTCCTCCGGGCCCAACGGGCGCGGCGGAGCCGCCTACCCGTCGGGTACGCCGCCTTACGGCATTCCGGCGGTCTCCGACGCCGGTGCGGACGCGGGCCGTTCCGCCACGCGGCCGGAGGAACCCAAGACCGAGACCACGCTGACGACCCGGATCCGGATCAACATTCCCGGGTCGCGGCCCATTCCGCCCGTGGTGGTGCGCAAGCCCGTCGCGGAGAAGCAGGGCACGGCCGACACCGACACCCGCGGTGAGGCGCCGTCGACGCCGGGCACCGCCCCGTCCCCGTCACCGGCCGAGCCTTCCGCCGAGCCCGGCAGGCCGGGCGACGACAAGCCGGCCAGCGACTGGTTCGCGCCCCGCAAGTCGGGCGGCGGCAAGGGCGGTCCGGACAGCGGCTCCACCAACGGCGCCGGGATGCCGGGCGGTTCACGTCCGGCACCGGGCGGCCCCGGTGCCGCGGCGCCGGGTTCCGGTGCGTCCGGTGGGACGCGGCCGGGCACCGGGCGGCCCGGCGGTGTGGTCGGCTCCATGGGCGCGCCGGGCGGCTCCCGGTCCGGCGGTACGAACGGTGCCGGGCTTCCGGGCGGCGCGACCGGCGGTCCGGTCGCGCCCGGGCACGGCGGCGGCACCGGCTCCTTCGACGTCACCGAGGCCCTCGCGGCGGGCCCGCTGGGCAACGGCTCGCGTCCCGCCCAGGGCGGCGCCGAACCGCGCCGCGACGACCTGCCGTACTTCGCCGAGAACGGCCGCGACGGGCAGCACGGACACAGCGGGCAGCACGGGCAGGGCGGCTTCGGCGGTCCGGCCGGCGGTCCCGGGGCGCGGGGCCCGGCCGGCCCGACCGGCGGACCGGTCACCGGTGACGGCCCGATGGTGCCGCCGGCCGGCGGACCGGGCGGTCTCGACGCACCCGGCGGACAGGGCGGCCCCGGCGGGTTCGACGCACCGGGCGCTCCCGGCGCTCCCGGCGGCTTCGGCAACGAGCCCGGCGGACCGGGCGGCCGGGGCGGCCCCCACGACTTCAACGCCCCTGGCGGACCCATCACCCAGGGCGGCCCCGGCGCCTCGGGCCCCGGCGGCTTCGGTGACCCGG
This sequence comes from Streptomyces tibetensis, assembly GCF_040647715.1. Lineage (GTDB taxonomy): Bacteria > Actinomycetota > Actinomycetes > Streptomycetales > Streptomycetaceae > Streptomyces > Streptomyces tibetensis_A. The sequence continues at coordinate 765,017 of NZ_JBEZCR010000002.1, forward strand.
GCCGGCCCGGTGGCCCCGAGGCGTTCGACGAGCCCGGCGGGCCCGGAGTCCCTGGTGCCTTCACCGAGCCCGGCCGCCCCGGTGGACCCAACGGCCCTGGAGCTCCCGGCGCCTTCAGCAAGCCCGGCCGGCCGGGAGGCCCCGGGGCTCCCGGAGGCCCCGGCGCCACGGGCCGTGGACCCGGAGCGCCCGGCGGCGCCGCGGGCACCGGCCTGCTCGCCGGCGCCCCCGGCGGCACCCCCGCTCCTGGTACCGCGGGCCCCGGCGGTGGCATGAGCGACGACACCGCCATCCTCACCCCGCAGAAGCCGGCCCCCGAGCCGTCGGACGGCCCGGGCTACGGCCCCCGGCACGACAACGTCTCCGGGCACACGGTCACCAGCGGCATTCCCGTCGTACCGTCCGGCGGAGCCTCGCCGTTCGCCCCGGGCGCCCCCGGCGACGGGCCGGTGCCGCACGCCGCTCCGAAGCTGCCCGAGCCGGTCTCGCCACCCCCGGCGAGCTCCTCGAAGGCGCCGAAGAAGAAGGGGCGCAGCAAGCTCGTGCTGCTGGCTGTCGGCGTGGTCGTCCTCGCCGGCGGCGTCTACGGCGCCGGGCTGCTGATGAACCGCACGGACGTGCCCAAGGGCACCACCGTGCTCGGCGTCGACATCGGCGGCACCACCCGCGACGGCGCCGTCAGGAAGCTCGACGAGGCCTTCGACGACCGCGTCGGCACACCGCTGAAGCTGTCGGTGGGCGGCAAGACCGTCGCCCTCGACCCGGACAAGGCGGGCCTGCAGTTCGACATGGACGCCACGGCCGACGCGGCGGCGAAGAGCGACTACAACCCGGTCTCCGTGATCGGCTCGCTCTTCGGAAACCACCGTGTCGTCACGCCGGTCATGCCCGTCGACGAGGAGAAGCTGCACGCCTCCCTGGAGGCGGCGGCGGGCGGCTCCGGCGCTTCGACCGACGGCACGATCGAGTTCAAGGGCGGCAAGGCGGTCCCGGTGTACGGCAAGACCGGCAAGGGCATCGACCTGGCCAAGTCGACGACGGTGGTGGAGGAGGCGTACCGCACCCAGGTGGAGACCGGCACGCCCGGCACGGTGAACCTCCCGACCACCACCCGGCAGCCGACCGTCTCGAACGCCGAGGTCGACCGGGTCCTGAAGGACTTCGCGCAGCCCGCGATGTCGGCCAAGGCCATCGTGCAGACCGACCCCGCGCACAGCATCCCGTTCGGCGCGCTGTCGTTGCCGAAGATCCTGAGCTTCAAGGCCGTCGACGGCAAGCTCGTGGACACGTACAACCTCAAGGCGCTCCAGGAGGCGTACGGTACGACCTTCGACGGCGTGCAGATCGAGGGCGCGAGCGGCAAGCGCGACGTCACGCCGCAGGACGTCGTCACGGCCCTGCGCAAGGCCCTGCGCGGCAAGACGCCCGCGGAGCGCGTCGGAGTCATCGACACCAAGCCGAACTGACCTCCGGCCACCCGCCGTACGCCGTACGAGAGCCCCTGCCGGTGACGGCGGGGGCTCTCGCCGTCACCTCATCGGCATGACACCTGTCATGCGGCTCTCCGGACACCCGGCACTGCCTGCGCCGGCAGCCTCGAAGCCACGATGTCCCTATGACAACGACAGCTTCGGTGGTCGCGTTCGACCAGGTGAGCAAGGCTTACGGCAGCGTCCGGGCCGTGGACGGGCTGACCCTGGACCTCAGGCCGGGGGAGACCGTGGCGCTGCTCGGTCCCAACGGCGCCGGCAAGTCCACCACCCTCGACCTGCTGCTCGGCCTCAAGAACCCCGACAGCGGCGCGGTACGGCTCTTCGGCACCAGTCCCCGGGAGGCCATCGTCGCCGGGCGCGTGGGCGCCATGCTGCAAAGCGGCGGCCTCATGGACGAGGTCACGGTCGCCGAACTCGTGCGGCTCGCCTGCGACCTGCACCCCGAGCCGTACCGGCCCTCCGAGGTCCTGTCCCGGGCGGGCATCGCGCAGATCGCCGACCGCAAGGTCAACAAGCTCTCCGGCGGACAGGCCCAGCGTGTCCGCTTCGCCCTCGCAACCGCCGGCGACAGCGACCTCATCGTCCTGGACGAGCCGACCACCGGCATGGACGTCACCACCCGCCAGGCCTTCTGGGCCACCATGCGCGAGCAGGCCGACCAGGGCCGGACCGTCCTCTTCGCCACCCACTACCTGGAAGAGGCCGACGCCGTCGCCGACCGGGTCCTCGTCCTGCACCGCGGCCGCCTCCTCGCCGACGGCACGGCCGCCGAGATCAAGGCCAAGGCGGGCGCCCGCCGGATCGCCTTCGACGTGCAGGACACCGTCGACGAGGCGGCCCTGCGCGCCCTGCCCTTCCTGACCGGCATCGACATCTCCGGCCGGACCGTGCGCATCCAGTCCTCCGACGCCGACGCCACCGTCCACGCCCTGTACGGCCTCGGCGTCTACCCCCGCAACCTCGAGGTCGCCGGGCTCGGCCTGGAACAGGCCTTCGTCGCCATCACCACCGCCGAGGAGGCGAAGTCGAAGTGAACAGCCTGATCAAGCTGGAGCTCACCCGCGCCCTGCGCAACCGCAAGTTCCTGTTCTTCTCGGTGATCTACCCGTCGGTGCTGTTCCTGATCATCGCGGGCAACGCCGACAGCACCACGAAGGTCCCCGGCAGTGGCCTGACCCTCCCGACCTACATGATGGTCTCCATGGCGTCCTTCGGCGCCCTCACGGCCGTCCTCATGGGCAACAGCGAGCGCATCGCCAAGGAGCGCGAGGGCGGCTGGGTACGGCAACTGCGCCTGACCGCCCTGCCGGGCCGCGGCTACGTCCTCGCCAAGACCGCGAGCGCCGCCGTCGTCAGCCTGCCGTCCATCGTCATCGTCTTCGCCGTCGCCGCGGCGGTGAAGGGCGTACGTCTGGACGCCTGGCAGTGGCTCGCCCTCACCGGCGCGATCTGGGCCGGCAGCCTCGTCTTCGCCGCGCTAGGCGTCGCCCTCGGCTACCTGGCCAGCGGGGACGCGGTCCGCCCGATCACGATGATCACCTACTTCGGCCTGTCCATGCTCGGCGGCCTGTGGATGCCCACCACGACCTTCCCGGGCTGGCTCCAGGACATCGCCAAGTGGCTGCCCACGCACGCGTACGCTGCCCTGGGACAGGCCATCGAGCAGAGCCGGGCCCCGCACGTCCAGGATCTCGCCGTCCTCGTGGTGTCGTTCGTCCTGTTCGCGGGCGGCGCGGCCTGGCTGTACCGGAAGGACACCCTGAAGGCGTGAACGACGTCGGCGTCGGTATCGGGCAGCGCCCGGTCAACCGCAGGCAGCGCGTGGTGAAGTCGATGTGGACCGGCATCTGGCTGGTCTACCTGAGCGCACCCGTCACCGACCTGCTGCACGGCGGCCACAGCACCGGTGTGCGGGTCCTCGGATGGCTGGGCCTGGCCGCCTTCGTCACCTGGTACATGGTGCTGGTCTTCCGCACCGGCCGCGGTGAACGCAACGGCCTGGTGCTCGCCTCGCTCGGGGTCCTCGCGGCCCAGTCCACACTCCTCGCCCTCACCCTGGGCCGCGAGTGGCTGGTGCTGTTCGTGTACGTGTCGATCGCCTCCGGCGCGGCCCTGTCGCTGCGCATGGCCCGCTGGACGATCCCGGGCGCCTGCGCGCTGCTGACCGCCGTGGCGTTCGCCGTGCCGGACGGCCACACCTACCTGGCCGGGCTGCTCATCCCGGCCCTGCTCGGCGGCTTCGCGATGACCGGCGTACGCGAACTCGTCAGGACGACCATCGCCCTGCGCGAGGCCCGCGCGACCGTCGCCCAGCTCGCCGCCAACGAGGAGCGCCTGCGGCTGGCCCGGGACCTGCACGACCTGCTCGGCCACTCGCTCTCCCTGATCACGCTCAAGAGCGAGCTGGCCGGGCGGATGCTGCCCGGGCAGCCCGACAAGGCGGCCCAGCAGGTCGCGGACATCGAGCAGGTCAGCCGCCAGGCCCTCGTCGACGTACGCGAGGCCGTCACCGGCTACCGCCGCCCCCGCCTGCACGCCGAACTCGCCGGTGCCCGGGTCGCCCTGACCGCGGCCGGCGTCAGCGCCGAGCTGCCCGCCGATCCCGACCTCGCCGGTGTGCCCGAGGAGAGCGAGTCGGCCCTCGCCTGGGCGCTGCGCGAGGCCGTCACCAACGTCGTACGGCACAGCGGGGCCCGCCGCTGCACGGTTGAGCTGGTGGGCCGTCAGACCCTCGACGGGCCGGTCCTGGAACTCACCGTCGAGGACGACGGCTCGGGCGGCAAGGGCACCGGCCACGGAAACGGCCTCGCGGGTCTCACCGAGCGCCTCACCAAGGCGGGCGGCTCCCTGGAAGCGGGCCCGTCCAAGCACGGCTTCCGCCTCGTCGCCCGCGTGCCGACGGCCGCAGCGTCGGACGTAGGATCCCGGGCATGAGCCGCACGATCAAGGTCCTGCTCGCCGAGGACCAGTCGATGGTCCGCGAGGCCCTGGCCGCCCTGCTCGGCCTGGAGGAGGACATCGAGGTCGTGGCCCAGGTGGCCCGCGGCGACGAGGTCCTCCGGGCGGCCCGCGACCACGCCGTGGACGTGGCCCTGCTGGACATCGAGATGCCCGGCGCGACGGGCATAGAGGCCGCGGCCCGCCTGCACGCCGAGCTTCCGGCCGTGAAGCTGGTCATCCTCACCACCTTCGGCCGCCCCGGCTACCTGCGCAGCGCGATGGAGTCCGGCGCCGACGCCTTCCTGGTGAAGGACGCCCCGGCCGCCCAGCTCGCCGAGGCCATCCGCAAGGTCCTCACCGGCGAACGCGTCATCGACCCCACCCTCGCGGCAGCGGCCCTGGCGGAGGGCGCCAACCCGCTGACGGGCCGGGAGCGAGAGGTCCTCCGGGCAGCCGCCGACGGCTCCACCAACGCCGAACTGGCCACGACCCTGCACCTCTCCCAGGGCACGGTCCGCAACTACCTCAGCACGGCCATTCAGAAGCTGGCGGTGAGAAACCGGGCGGAGGCGGTCCGGGTAGCCCGCGAAAAGGGCTGGTTGTGAATCGCCCCTTCAGGGGGCGCGGGGAACCGCGCGAAGCAGTCCCACGCACCCGCACACGCAAGACCCCACGAGCCCCTACGGCGAGAAGGCGTCAGTTGAGCATCGCCCTGGCCGCCAAAGCCTCGCCCCGCACGCGCTCCGCCGCGGCCTCGTCCACGGCCTCCACCACCTCCGCGTAGGCCTCCAACTCCAAGGCCCCACCGAGAAACTCCCCCCGCCGCACGAGCAACTGCGCCCGCTCGTACCGCAACCGCGCCGGATGCGACGGCAGCAGCAACGACAACTCCACCGCCCACAACGCCACATCCGACCGCTCGGGCCGGGCCGCGGCCCACGCCCGCACGTTGTTCAGGATCCGCAGCACCACATCCAGCGGATCGGCCGGCCGGAGCATCGACGGATCGATCCCCGCCCCCGTCGCCCCGGCCACCAGCACCTCGGCGTCGGCCCCGCTCAGCACCCGCCCGCCGTCGAACGGATCCGCGAGCACCTGCCCCTCCTCGGGCCCGAACCCGACCACGAAATGCCCCGGCAGGGCCACCCCGTACACCGGCGCCCCCGCGCGCCTGGCGACCTCCATCCACACCACGGACAGCAGGATCGGCAGCCCCCTGCGCCGCACCAGCACCTCGTGCAGCAGCGAGGACTCCAGGCGCTGGTAGTCGCCGGGGGTGCCGTGGAACCCCATCCGGTCGCCCAGCAGCTCCCGCAGGGCGACCGCCCAGGCCCGCGGCCCGGCGGGCCGGTACGGCAGCAGCCCGGCCAGCCGGTCCAGTTCGACCTGTGCGGCGTCCAGACCCGCTTCGTCCAGCTCCCCGTCCGCCTCCGCACCCACCAGCAGGCACAGCGTCGACAGATCGGGCCGTTCCGAACGGGCCTCCTCGGCGAACCGCCGCCGCAGCTCGGCGGAACGCCCGGGGGACGGGGGATACGGGGGACGCATGACTGGCTCGTGCCCTCTCGCGACGATCGATTACCGGCCGGTGCCGCCGGCGTCCGGCGCCCGGTAGTGGTGGTACGCGTGGTGCGCGGCGAAGCCCATGGGCGCGTACAGCGCCCGCGCTCCCGCGTTCTCGGCCTCCACCTGGAGCCACGCGGCCGAGGCGCCCTCGTCGAGCGCCCGGCGGGCCAGCGCGGACATCACGGCCGTGGCGAGCCCCTGCCGCCGCTGCGCCGGATCGACCTCGACGGCGGCGAACCCGGCCCACCGCCCGTCGACGACACACCGCCCGATGGCGGCCGGAGACCCGGCCCCGGCCGCCCCGGGCACGCTCGCGAACCACACGGAGGGCCCACTCCGGAGCACCCGCAACGCCACCTCGCTCACGCCCTTGCGCTGGTACCGGGCCAGCCAGGCCTCATCAGCTTCCCGGGACAGCACGACCACCGCCGGATCACCCCGGTCGGCGACCGGCGCCAGCGGCCCGACCCACAGCTCGGCGGTCACCTCCCGCACCCAGCCCCGCCGCTCCAGCTCGGCGCAGAGCAGCTCCTGTGTGCCCTCGGCGCCGGTCGCGGTCTGGACGTAGGCGGGCAGTCCCCGCTCGCCGTACCACCGCCGCACGGCGCCGAACGCCTCGTCGAGCGGCACGCCCGGCGCGCCCAGCGGCAGCACCGAGTTGGCCCGCCGGGTGAAGCCCGACGCGGCCCGCAGCTCCCACTCGCCGAGCCGTTCGCTCTCCACGGGCCGCCAGGCCCGCGCGGCGACCCGGGCCAGCTCCTCGTAGGAGGCGGCCGGGCCACGGCGACGCGCCGGAGCGGAGGGCACCGTCTTGCCCGCGACCAGCGTGGATTCCGCGATGCGGACGCTTTCGCCGCTCTTCCGTGTGATGAGCAGCACACCGTTGTCCCATGATGTGAGAACACCAACCGTGTCGGTGAACTTCTCACCCGGAGCGTCATGTTCGATCAAGCTCCGTACGGAGACCCGTTTGCCCACGTCAGCAGCGGTGATGCGGACCTCGAGTCGCCCGGCGGCAGAGATTTCCACAGGTCAGTTCACCCCTCCTGTTCGGATCATGCCCAAGAACGGAGATACTAGGGGCGGGCATCGACGACGCCGCGCTCCCGCGCGCCAGGCGGCGGAGCCTGAGGAGGCCCGCCAGCGCCCTATCGAGGAGGAACGACAGCGTGACCTACGTCATCGCGCAGCCTTGTGTCGACGTCAAGGACAAGGCGTGCATCGAGGAGTGCCCGGTCGACTGCATCTACGAGGGCCAGCGGTCCTTGTACATCCACCCGGACGAATGCGTCGACTGTGGTGCCTGTGAGCCGGTCTGCCCGGTCGAGGCGATCTTCTACGAGGACGACACTCCGGAGGAGTGGAAGGACTACTACAAGGCGAACGTCGAGTTCTTCGACGAGCTCGGTTCGCCGGGCGGCGCCAGCAAGCTGGGGCTGATCGAGCGCGACCACCCCTTCGTCGCCGCGCTGCCGCCGCAGAACCAGTAAGAGCGGCCCGCACTCCGTGCCGCCTCGGTCCCGTACGGCCCGATCACCCGCTGATCGCCGTACGGGGCCGAGGCGTTTGCCGTCACCGGCTCGTACGTACCAGAAAGTGAGCCAGAACCCGTGTCCGCAGTCTCAGACCGCTTGCCCACCTTCCCCTGGGACAAGCTGACCCCGTACAAGGCCACGGCAGCCGCCCACCCGGACGGCATCGTCGACCTGTCCGTCGGCACCCCCGTCGACCCGGTGCCCGAGCTGATCCAGAAGGCGCTGGTGGCCGCCGCCGACTCGCCGGGCTACCCGACCGTATGGGGCACGCCCGAGCTGCGCGACGCGATCACCGGCTGGGTGGAGCGCCGCCTCGGTGCCCGGGACGTCACCCACCGCCACGTGCTGCCGATCGTCGGCTCCAAGGAACTCGTCGCCTGGCTCCCGACCCAGCTGGGCCTCGGCCCCGGCGACCGGGTGGCCTTCCCGCGCCTGGCCTACCCGACGTACGAGGTCGGCGCACGGCTGGCGCGCGCCGCGTACGAGGCCTACGACGACCCGACGGAGCTGGACCCCGAGGGCCTGAAGCTGCTCTGGCTGAACTCCCCGTCGAACCCCACCGGCAGGGTCCTGCCCAAGGAGGAGCTGACCCGGATCGTCGCCTGGGCCCGCTCACACGGCGTCCTGCTCGTCTCCGACGAGTGCTACCTGGAGCTGGGCTGGGAGGCCGACCCGGTCTCGGTCCTGCACCCGGACGTCAACGGCGGCTCCCACGACGGCATCGTCGCCGTCCACTCGCTCTCCAAGCGCTCCAACCTCGCGGGCTACCGCGCGGCCTTCCTGGCCGGCGACCCGGCGGTCCTCGGCCCGCTGCTGGAGATCCGCAAGCACGGCGGCATGATGACCTCGGCCCCCACCCAGGCGGCGGTGATCGCGGCCCTCGGCGACGACGACCACGTCCGTGTCCAGCGCGAGCGCTACGCGTCCCGTCGTGAGCTGCTGCGCGAGGCCCTGGTCACCCACGGCTTCCGCATCGAGCACAGCGAGGCCAGCCTCTATCTGTGGGCCACCCGGGGCGAGTCCTGCTGGGACACGGTCGACCACCTCGCCAAGCGGGGCATCCTCGTGGCCCCCGGCGATTTCTACGGCCCGGCCGGCGCGGAGTTCGTCCGCGTGGCGCTGACGGCGACGGACGAGAGGGTGGCGGCGGCGGTACGGCGTCTGTAACCGATGCGGCGCTGAGCGAGCACATGCCTGAGGGGCCCGGGGAAGCTTCCCCGGGCCCCTCAGGCCTCGGTCGCGGGGCTCGGCGTCAGCCGACCGGCAGGCCCTTCGTCGGCAGGGTGCCCGTGGTGGGCACGCCACCCTTGGTCAGGGAGTCCGTCGGCAGACCGCCCCCGGCTGCCCCACCGACGAGCTGCCCGGCGGATCCCGCCGCCGCACCGGCCGCCTTCTGCGCGACGGGCGTGGCCTTCTTGACCGTCTTGCCGCCGAGCTTGCCCGCGGCCGGCACCGCCTTCTTGACGGTCTTGCTGCCGGCGTCACCCGCGGACTTGGAAGCGTCCGTCGCCGCGCTGTCCACGGTCTTGCCGACGTTCGCCCCGTCCAGGGCGGTCAGCCCGCCGAGGTTCGGGTTGGCCGGCAGCTCGGGGGCCGCACTGGCGGAGCCGGCCGCACCGACCCCGGCAGCCGCTCCCGCAGCGACGATCAGCGCGGCACGGGCGATACGGCGGGTCAGGGGGAGGGACATGGTGCTCCTTCAACGGGAGAGAACAGAGGTTCGTGAAGTGTCCGACCGACACCGGGCCTGGACCGACTGGCTGCGACCGCCCCCGGCTCGGACGCAGTGACTACCGCTTGAAACCCGCGAAGGTTGCGGCGCCGGAACGTAAAGAGTTGGTAATGCGTCGCATAATCGGCTGGGGACAAACGGGCGAAAAGACCTCCGCCGGAATGCCCGCCACATCCCTTCCGGCCCTGTGCGCCCAAGGGTTTTCGGGAGTTCCCGGGTAAGAGTGCGAAAACCTGCGCACACCCGCGGTGCGGGTCGCGCGGATAACGCCCAGGGGTGAGTTCCCGTACCCCTGCGCGACCTAGCGCATCGTGACAATACGGACGGCGTCCCCGGGGCGTTCCGCACCCGCGGTGCCCTTCTCCGCGACGGTGCGCCACTGGCTGGCGGTGTTCCCCGCCACCCACTCCCGCCCCGCGTAGGTGACGCGCGCGATGTGCAGCTCGGAGGCGTTGGCCACGGCCCAGTGCGCCAGCTGCCAGCCGGGCAGGCCCGGGCCCCGCCCGGTCGCCGCGGTGGTGCCCGCGGTCACCGGCAGTGTCACCGTCCGCCCGCCGGTCCCGTCCGTGGCGCTCGGGGACGGCGTGGGCGTGCCCCTCGACGCACCCCCCACCTCGGCACCGGCCGGCTCCAGCACATCGCGCCCGAAGTCCCGCACGAGCGCGGCCCGCACCCCGTCCGGGCCCGACGCCCGGGTCGCCGCCGGGCGGCCGTCACAGGTCAGCGTGGCCGCGGACTGCCCGGTCAGGGCCGCGGCCAGCAGCGCGGCGTCCGGCTCGTGCTTGGCGTAGGCCTGCGGGAATCCGCTGCGCTGCACGCGCTGGGCGGCGACGGTGAGCGGCAGCCGCGTGTAGCCGGGCACCTTGACCAGATGGTCGTAGAACTCACCGGCCGCATACGTCGGGTCCATGATCTCCTTCGGCGTTCCCCAGCCCTGCGAGGGCCGCTGCTGGAACAGGCCGAGGGAGTCCCGGTCGCCGTGCTTGATGTTGCGCAGGGCCGACTCCTGCAGCGCCGTCGCCAGCGCGATGGTCACGGCCCGCTCGGGCAGGTCGCGCGCGGTCCCCACGGCGGTGATCGTCGCCGCGTTCACCGCCTGCTCGGGGGTGAACTCGTACGACGCCCCGTCGCCCTTGCCGGAGACGACCTTGCAGCCCGGTCCGCCCGAGCCCCCGGTGACGTACTGCACGACGAGGTAACCGGCGACCGCGAGCAGGGCCACGAAGGCGGCTCCGCATCGGAAGAGGCGGCCACGACGCTTGGGAGAGGACGGCTCTGACACGCCGTACAAGGTACTGGAGAGTACGCAGTGGCATGAGCAGGGTGGGGAGAGTGAGGCCCAAGCCCGGCGCGTTAGGGTCGTCGGCATGGCCGACACCTCGCTTGACCTCACGCTGGACGCCGCGGAGCTCACCGCCCGGCTCGTCGACTTCCGCTCCGAGAGCGGCACCGAGAAGCCCCTCGCCGACGCCGTCGAGACCGCGCTGCGCGCCCTGCCCCACCTGACGGTCGACCGGTACGGCAACAACGTCGTGGCCCGCACGAACCTCGGCCGCTCGGAGCGGGTGATCCTGGCCGGGCACATCGACACCGTTCCGATCGCGGACAACGTCCCCTCCCGGCTCGACGAGGACGGCGTCCTGTGGGGCTGCGGCACCTGCGACATGAAGTCGGGCGTCGCCGTGCAGCTGCGCATCGCGGCCACGGTCCCGTCCCCCAACCGCGACCTGACCTTCGTCTTCTACGACAACGAAGAGGTCGCCGCCGAGCTGAACGGCCTCAAGCACGTCTCCGAGACCCACCCCGAGTGGCTGGAGGGCGACTTCGCGGTGCTCCTGGAGCCGTCGGACGGCCAGGTCGAGGGCGGCTGCCAGGGCACGCTGCGGGTCCTGCTCAAGACCACCGGCGAGCGGGCCCACTCCGCGCGCGGCTGGATGGGCTCCAACGCGATCCACGCCGCCGCCCCGATCCTCGCCCGGCTGGCCTCCTACGAGCCCCGCCGGCCGGTCATCGACGGCCTGGAGTACCGCGAGGGCCTGAACGCCGTCGGCATCAGCGGCGGAGTGGCCGGCAATGTGATTCCCGACGAGTGCGTGGTCACCGTCAACTTCCGCTACGCGCCCGACCGCACGCCCGAGGAGGCCGTCGCGCACGTCCGGGAGGTCTTCGCGGACTGCGGAGTCGCCTCGTTCGAGGTCGTCGACCACAGCGGCGCGGCGATGCCCGGGCTCTCCCACCCGGCGGCCAAGGCGTTCATCGAGGCGGTCGGCGGCACCCCGATGCCGAAGTACGGCTGGACGGACGTCTCCCGCTTCTCGGCGCTCGGCGTTCCCGCGGTCAACTACGGCCCGGGCAACCCCCACTTGGCGCACAAGCGGGACGAGCGCGTGGAGACCGCCAAGATCCTCGCGGGCGAGGAGCGGCTGCGGAACTGGCTGACCGCCTGACCCTTCCGGACGCCCCTCGTGTTTACGGCGCTCCATCGCGGACATGCTCACGTCCCTCGTTCGTAACCCGCGTAGATCTACGCTGAGGTGGAAAGACAGGCACGACGGAGGGAGCGCACATGGCGACCGGCAACCCCGAGGGGAAGAAGCAGCCGCCGGAGGAGAAGCGCCTGGGCCCGGTCCTCCGCAGGCGGGATCAGGTGCAGGCCAGCACGACCGACCAGCGGCTGCTGGACGCGGGCGGCCCCTCCGACTGGGTCCACACCGACCCGTGGCGCGTGCTGCGCATCCAGTCGGAGTTCATCGAGGGCTTCGGCACGCTCGCGGAACTTCCTCCCGCGATCAGCGTGTTCGGCTCGGCCCGGACCCCGGCGGACTCTCCCGAGTACGAGGCCGGCGTCAGACTGGGCCGGGGCCTGGTCGAGGCGGGCTTCGCGGTCATCACGGGCGGCGGCCCGGGCGCGATGGAGGCGGCCAACAAGGGCGCCCTCGAGGCGAAGGGCATCTCCGTCGGCCTCGGCATCGAGCTGCCGTTCGAACAGGGTCTGAACCCGTACGTCGACATCGGCCTGAACTTCCGCTACTTCTTCGTCCGGAAGATGATGTTCGTCAAGTACGCCCAGGGCTTCGTCGTCCTGCCCGGCGGACTCGGAACCCTCGACGAGCTCTTCGAGGCCCTCACCCTGGTCCAGACCCAGAAGGTCACCCAGTTCCCGATCGTCCTCTTCGGCACCGACTACTGGGGCGGCCTGGTGAACTGGCTGCGCGAAACGGTGATCGCCCAGGGCAAGGCGGGGGAGAAGGACCTGCTGCTGTTCCACGTGACGGACGACGTGGACGAGGCGGTGGCGCTGGTGTCGAAGGAGGCGGGCAGGTAGGGCGAGCCGGGCTTCTCGTCCGACCGCTTCGGGCGGCGGGTTGGCACAGGTTCCGGGGGGGCCGGGGGCGGAGCCCCCTGGTACCCGGGCTAGGCCAGCCCCCGCCGGGCAACGGCAGGACCCCGATGCCCCGCGATCGCCGAGACCATCTCCAGCACCTGCCGCGTCTCCGCGACCTCGTGCACCCGGTACACCTGCGCCCCCAGCCACGCCGACACCGCCGTCGTCGCCAGCGTCCCCACGACCCGCTCCTTGACGGGCCGGTCCAGGCTCTCCCCGACGAAGTCCTTGTTGGACAACGACACCAGCACCGGCCACCCCGTGGCGACCATCTCGTCCAGCCGCCGCGTCGCCTCCAGACTGTGCCGGGTGTTCTTCCCGAAGTCGTGCCCCGGATCGATCATGATCGACTCCCGTGGCACCCCCAGCGCGAGCGCCCGCTCGGCCAGGCCGACCGTCACGTCCAGGATGTCCGCCATGACGTCGTCGTACTCGATCCGGTGCGGCCGTGTCCGAGGCTCCGCTCCGCCGGCGTGCGTGCACACCAGCCCCACCCGATGGCGCGCGGCGACCTCCGCCAGCCCCGGATCGACACCGCCCCACGCGTCGTTCAGCAGATCGGCCCCGGCCTCGCACACGGCCTCGCCGACCTCGGCCCGCCAGGTGTCCACGCTGATGATCACGTCCGGGAACCGCCGTCGCACCTCCGCGACGAACCCGACCGTCCGCCGGACCTCCTCCTCGGCCGTGACCTCCTCGCCCGGTCCGGCCTTGACCCCGCCGATGTCGATGATCGCGGCCCCGTCGGCCACCGCCTGCTCCACCCGAGCCAGGGCCGGCTCGTCGCGGAAGGTGGCGCCCTGGTCGTAGAAGGAGTCCGGGGTGCGGTTCACGATCGCCATGATCACCGGCTCGTGTGGTCCGAATTCCCGCTTGCCCAGCCTGAGCATCCCCTGTGACCTTTCCTGGTACGTCCCGTCTTCCGCCGCCTGCGACCCTAACTGTCGGACTCGCATGGCACGATCGGAGCCTGACAACATCCGACCCGGAGGACGCCCACAGCGTCCGATGCATCCGACCGTGGGGGCCCCGCGATGGTTATGTTCCTGTTCCTGGTCGTCGCGCTCGCCGTCGTGGTCGCCGCGGTGACGCTCGCCGTGGTGGGCGGCGGCGAGAACGGCCCCCTGCCCGAGGCCGCCCCCGAACTGCTGCGGGACCCGCTGCCCCCGGACCGGCCGGTGGACCGCGCGGACGTGGAGGGCCTGCGCTTCCCGCTCGCCGCCCGCGGCTACCGCATGGCGGACGTGGACGACGCCCTCAGCCGCCTGGGCGCCGAGCTCGCCGAGCGCGACGCCCGCATCGCCGACCTGGAGTCCGCCCTGGCCGGTGCCCGGTCGTCCGCCGCCCACGGACCGGTGCCCGCTGCCGGGGAGAACCACGTCTCCATGGACAAGCCGAGGCGGGAGGACCGGCCGTGAGCGACGGCACCGCCCTGGCAGGCCCGGACGGCGCACTGCGCTGTCCCTGGGCCCTGTCCGCCCCGGAGTACGTCGCGTACCACGACGAGGAGTGGGGCCGTCCCGTCCACGGCGACGACGCGCTCTTCGAGCGCCTCAGCCTGGAGGCCTTCCAGTCCGGCCTGTCGTGGATCACCATCCTGCGCCGCCGGCCCGGCTTCCGCGCCGCTTTCGCCGACTTCAAGATCGCCTCGGTGGCCGCCTTCACCGAGGAGGACCGCGAGCGCCTCCTGGCCGACGCGGGCATCATCCGCAACCGCGCCAAGATCGACGCGACCCTCGCCAACGCGCGTGCGCTGACCGAATGGTCCCCGGGTGAACTGGACGAACTGATCTGGTCCCACGCCCCCGACCCGGTCGGCCGCCCTGTCCCCAAGACCCTGTCCGACGTCCCGCCGGTCACCCCGGAGTCGACGGCCCTGTCCAAGGCCCTGAAGAAGCGCGGCCTGCGCTTCGTGGGCCCGACGACCGCATACGCGCTCATGCAGGCGTGCGGCCTGGTCGACGATCACCTGGAAACCTGCGTGGCCAGAAGCGCCCCGTAAGGGGCGCGGGGCCGAGTCGATCAGCGGCTCCGCCGCGGAGCGCGACCAGCCCCACGCACCCGCAGACCGCTGACGGCCGCAGACCGCTCGCAGCCCCGAGCTCACCGGCCCAGATACTTCGGCTTCTCCTTGTTGACGAAGGCCTGGACCGCGATCGCGTGATCCTCGGAGGAGCCGGCCCGGGTCTGGAGCTCGTCCTCCTTCTCCAGGGCCTCCTCCAAGGAGTGCGTCAGCCCGTACGCCACCGACTCCTTCAGCGCCGCGTACGCCACCGTCGGCCCCTCGGCCAGCGCCCGCGCCACCTTCTCGGCCTCCGTGCGCAGCTCCGCGGACGGCACCAGCCGGTTGGCGATGCCCAGCTCGTACGCCTCCTGCGCGCCGATGCTCCGCGGGAAGAGCAGCAGATCGGCGGCGCGGCCCGGGCCGATCACCCGCGGCAGCGTCCAGGAGATCCCCGAGTCGGCGGTCAGCGCCACCCCGGCGAACGAGGTGTTGAACGCCGCCGAGTCCGCCACGATCCGGTAGTCCGCGGCGAGGGCGAAGCCGAAGCCCGCCCCGGCCGCCACCCCGTTCACGGCGGCGACGACCGGCTTCGCCGCCCCCGCCAGCGCCCGCACGATCGGGTTGTAGTGCTCCCGGACCGTGCTCATGGTCTGACCCGAGCCGGTCTCCCGGTCCTGCAGCAGCAGCCCGATGTGCTCCTTGAGGTCCTGCCCGACGCAGAACGCCCGGTCCCCGGCGGCCGTCAGCAGCACCGCCCGCACGGCAGCGTCGCCCGCCGCCGACTCGACCGCCTCCCGCAGGGCGACCTTGGCCTCCACGTTCAGCGCGTTCATCGCCTCCGGGCGGTTCAGCGTGATCGTCGCGAGTCCGTCGCTCACCTCGTAGAGCACGGTGTCGGCCATGGCGTATCCCCTCCGGGTCGCGGAACGGGGACGTACCGGCCGGTACGCCCCGGGTCTGCAGGACAGCATGACGGAGATCGCGGGCCGGTAACCGGACCGGACGTGTGACCTGCGTCAAACAATTCTCGTCCGGATTGGTTCGGCTGAAGTGTGTGCGGTGGCGGAGTATCGCAGCCTCATCGCCGAATTGAGTGGTTTTGCTCGCGTGCGTTGCCCAAGCGATGCCGACTGATGTTGGTCATCGGGTCCTGAGATGCGGGATAATGGCTTGGAAGCAATGTGTTCGATGCCGGTGTCGCGTGTCCTGCCACAAGGACCGCACGTGTGCCCTTCTCGGGGCCGTCGGCTTTGACGATGAGCTGGGTTTCAGGAAGGGGAACGAGCATGGCGGCCATGAAGCCGCGAACGGGTGATGGCCCGCTCGAGGTGACCAAGGAGGGGCGGGGCATCGTCATGCGCGTTCCGCTCGAAGGCGGCGGTCGGCTCGTCGTCGAGCTGACCCCTGACGAGGCCGACGCGCTCGGCGACGCCCTCAAGAAGGTCGTCGGCTGACGCGGAAGCGACCATACCCTTTCAGTTGCCCCGGCATCACCTCGGTGCCGGGGCAGCTGTTTTCCCGTGTTTCTCCGCCGGTGACACTCGCCTGCCCCGTCTCCCGCCCGGATAACGTGCGACCCGGCTAGCGTTTCACCGCGCACAGCAGCCCGTCGCCCACCGGCAGCAGTGACGGCACCAGCTCCTGGCTCTCGCGGACCGCGCGCAGCAGCTCCCGCAGCCGCAGCACCTCCGTCGGCTGCGGACCGGAATCC
The DNA here is from genome assembly GCF_040647715.1 of Streptomyces tibetensis. Taxonomy (GTDB): domain Bacteria; phylum Actinomycetota; class Actinomycetes; order Streptomycetales; family Streptomycetaceae; genus Streptomyces; species Streptomyces tibetensis_A. The sequence goes on from NZ_JBEZCR010000002.1 coordinate 781,384, forward strand.
ACCGTCCGGCCGTTCGCGAAGGCGCCCTCGAAGACGACCAGCCCACCGGTGCGCAGCAGACGCAGCGATTCGGCGAGGTAGTCCATGACCTCCAGGCGATCACCGTCGCAGAAGACCAGGTCGTACCCCGCGTCCGCGAGGCGGGGCAGCACATCCAGGGCGCGGCCCGGGATGAAGCGAGCCCTGTTGCTGGCGAAGCCCGAGGCGCGGAAGGCCTGACGGGCGAACTGCTGGTGCTCCGGCTCGGGGTCCACGGTCGTCAGGACACCGTCCGGCCGCATACCGTGCAGCAGGTGGATCCCGGAGACACCGCAGCCGGTCCCGATCTCCGCGACGGCCTTCGCGTCGACCGACGCGGCCAGCAACCGCAGCGCGGCGCCCGTGCCGGGCGTCACCGAGCGCAACCCTGCCTCGCGGGCCCGGTCCCGGGCCCAGTGCAGCGTTTCGTCCTCGGCGACATAGGCGTCGGCGAACGCCCAGCTCGTCTGCCGGTTGCCGGTAATGACCCTCTCCTGTCCCCGTGAATGCCTGGGCGTGACTGTATCCGTTGGCCACGGGAACCCGCAGATGGGACCGGTCGTTTAAAGGGATGAGCGAGCGGCGTGGGCCGGGACGGGGGGACGGGCAGTGGATCAGGACGCCGAGCCAGGGCCGACGCAGCAGTACGAGGCGTATCAGCCCAGATCAAATTCTCGTAAAACCACTTATCCGGTCCTAACGGGCGAGGTGGCTATGGTAGGGGCTCCACTGGACACCACCAGAGCTGACAGGGGAGGTGCGGCTGCGCCTGTGGATCGCGGAGGAGTGCTCCGGCGCTTCCTCGGACCGGCAGGCAGGCCGACATCTGTGAACGACACCGCTGCTGACCACAGTCACGCCGCTGACTTCGCCCAGACCGCGACCTTCGCCACCGACGCGGACGGGCAGGCGTGGACTCCGCCCACGTGGGAGGAGATCGTCAGCACGCACAGCGGCCGCGTCTACCGGCTCGCCTACCGTCTGACCGGCAACCAGCACGACGCGGAGGACCTCACGCAGGAGGTCTTCGTCCGCGTCTTCCGCTCCCTGTCGACCTACACGCCGGGCACCTTCGAGGGCTGGCTGCACCGCATCACCACGAACCTCTTCCTGGACATGGTCCGCCGCAAGCAGCGCATCCGCTTCGACGCGCTCGGCGAGGACGCGGCGGAGCGCCTGCCCAGCAAGGAGCCCACGCCGCAGCAGATCTTCAACGACGCGCACTTCGACGCGGACGTCCAGCAGGCCCTCGACACCCTCGCCCCCGAGTTCCGTGCCGCGGTCGTCCTGTGCGACATCGAGGGACTGTCGTACGAGGAGATCGCGGCGACCCTCGGCGTCAAGCTCGGCACGGTCCGCTCCCGGATCCACCGCGGACGCTCCCAGCTGCGCAAGGCTCTCGCGCACCGCTCCCCGGAGGCGCGCGCCGAGCGCCGCTCCTTCGTGCCCCGTGTTCCCGCCTTGGGAGGAGGGGGCGCGAGCGCGTGAGCGGATCTCGACCGAAGGCCTCCGAGGGTCACCTCGCAGAGCAGCATCTGGGAGACCGACTCTCCGCCCTGGTGGACGGAGAGCTCGGTCATGACGCGCGCGAGCGCGTACTGGCGCACGTGGCCACCTGCCCGAAGTGCAAGGCGGAGGTGGACGCCCAGCGCCGGCTGAAGAACGTCTTCGCGGAGGCGGCCCCGCCGCCCCCCTCGGAGAGTTTCCTGGCCCGCCTGCAGGGACTACCCGCGGGCGGCGGCCCGGACGGTGAGATCACGCCGCCGGGCGGAGGGGGCCTGCCCACAGGACTGTCCGGACGGTTCGCTTCGTCCGGGGCCTTCGGCGTGAAGCGCGGCGAGCGGTTCGAGTTCGGGTACGCCCCGTCCCGGTCGCACCTGCCCGTGGTGCCGGCGTCCCCCGGCGGGGCTCCCGGCCTTCCCTCAGACACCGGCGGCCCGCTGCCCGGCCACCGGGGCCTGCCCTCGGAGCGGGGCTTCCGCATCCACGACGTGGGCCGGCACGACGGCGACCGGTCGTCCTCGCGGCTGCGATTCGCGTTCGTGGCGGCCGGTGCCGTGTCCTTGGCGGCGATCGCGCTGGGCGGCGTCACCACCGGCACCCCGGTCGATGCCGAGGCCCGCGGTGGCCAGGGCACGGGGAGCAACGTCACACCGATGCGCACCCAGGGCACCGGTGCCGCGACGACGCCCGAGTCCCAGCGCCGCCGGACGGCGCCGCAGCTCGGGCAGGTGCACGGCGAGAGCCTGCTCGGCCGCGCCCCGGTCGCCCCGACGGAGGTCTCGGCCCCGCTGCTGCCCGGAGTGCCGTCCACCGCCCGGTATCACGCGTTCCACGCGCTGACCGCCCCGGTGGTGGCCGGAGCCGCCGTCATGTCCCCGTTGATACGTCCGCTCGAGGCGGCCACTCCCGCCGCCCTGACCTCATGGTCCGCGGTCCCCGAGATCAGGGCCCCGCTGCTCGCCGTGCCCTTCGCGGACCCGACCTCGCCCCCCTCGTCCCCCTCTTCCTCGCGCACGGCTCACTGACCGGCCTCTGCGCACCGGCCTGCGAACCTGATTGAATCCGGGGGTTGTCGCCCGCGGCCGAGTGTGGCCGGGCGCCGGTTCGAGTAGGAACTGCGGCCATCGCGACGAGCCGTGCCGCGGCTGTGGGGAGAGCATGAACGAGGGGAAGCCCACGAAAGCGAAGTGGTGGAGCCGTCCACGGCCGCAGGACCCTGCGGGGGAGCCGGACGGTACCGACCAGGTCGCTGCTGAGGACCAGGGCGGGAGCGGTGTGCACGGGCCGGAGACGGCGTCGGCGTCGGCGTCGACCGGCCCCGACGGTGACTTCGAGCTGCCCCGTCCCGCGCCCCGGCACGACACGGACGGCGACTACGAGCTGAGGCGCCCGGAGGCGATTGCGACCGCGAGCGCCGGACAGCCGACGGCGTCGGTGCCCGGAGAGGCGGCCGTTGGCGTTGCCGGGCCGGAATCCGGAGCGGCGGAGGCCGGTGAGGGCGGTGACGGATGGGCATTGAGGACAGCGGACACCGGTGACGGTGCTGTCGCATCCGCACCCGGCGAACAGGACGTTCCCCCGGCCGCCCCGGTGTCACCCGCCGGGCCGGTGCAGGATGCTCCCCGGCCGTTGCACGACCCCGACCCGTACAGCACCCCGCCCTACGGCGAACCCGGCCCCTGGGCGCCCGCGCCGCCCGTCCAGCACCCGGCGACGATCCCCGCGCAGGGCGTGGCGGTACCGGGGCAGCCGACCGTGCCGGGCACCGCGGCCGTGCCGCCGGCCGACCCGCACGGCACACCCCCCGCCCCCGGCGATTCCGTGCCCTCCGCTCACCCGTCGGCCGTGACGCCGCACCCGGGCGACCCCGCGAATGTGCCGGCCGCGCCCGTTCACGCCGGTGCTCCGGCCCCCGCACCCACCCCCGACCCCTGGCAGCGTTACGACCCCTGGGCGGCCCCCGGTGCCGCCGGGGGACAGGGGCCCCTCCAGCAGAACGGCGCCGCCGTGCTCAGTACCGAGCAGCGGCGCAGGCGGGGCCGGAAGTCCCTCGTGCTCGGTGCCGTACTGCTCGCGCTCGTGTCGGGGGGCATCGGAGGCGTCGTAGGGACGTATCTGGAGCGCAACGGGGGCGTCGGGACCGTCGAGTTGCCGCAGGCCGGGAAGGAGACCTCCGCGCGGGACGCGGACAGTGTGGCCGGGATCGCCGGACGGGCCCTGCCCAGCGTGGTCACCCTGCATGTCAGCGGCGCCGGCGAGCAGGGCACGGGCACCGGCTTCGTGCTCGACACCCGCGGGCACATCCTCACCAACAACCACGTCGTGCAGCCCGCCGGATCCGGCGGCGAGATCACCGTGACGTTCAACGGAGGGCAGACCGCGAAGGCCGAGGTCGTCGGCCGGGACAGCGGCTACGACCTCGCGGTCGTGAAGGTGAAGGGCATCAGCGGACTCACCCCCCTGCCGCTGGGCAACTCGGACAACGTGCAGGTCGGGGACCCGGTCGTGGCCATCGGCGCCCCCTTCGACCTGGCCGGCACGGTCACCTCCGGCATCATCAGCGCCACGCAGCGACCCATCACGGCCGGTGGCGAGAAGGGCGACGGCAGCGACGTGTCCTACGTCGACGCGCTCCAGACCGACGCGCCCATCAACCCCGGCAACTCCGGCGGGCCCCTGCTCGACGCCCGGGCCCGGGTCATCGGCATCAACTCGGCCATCCGCTCGGCGGACAGCGGCTCCACGCAGGACAGCGCCCGGTCGGGTTCGATAGGCCTCGGCTTCGCCATACCCATCAACCAGGGCAAACGTGTCGCCGAAGAGCTGATCAACACGGGGAAGGCCACCCACCCGGTCATCGGCATCACCCTGGACATGGACTACGCGGGTGACGGCGCCCGCGTCGCCGTCGAGGGCAGCGAGGGCGGATCGCCCGTCACCGCGGGCGGCCCGGGAGCCAAGGCGGGGATCAAGTCGGGCGACGTCATCACCGAGGTCGACGGCGCGCGGGTGCACTCCGGCGAGGAACTGATCGTCAAGACCCGGGCGCACCGCCCCGGCGACCGGCTGGAGCTGACCGTCGAGCGCGGCGGCAAGGAGCGCGAGGTCTCGCTCGTCCTCGGGTCGTCGGATGGCTGAGACATGAGGTCCGGGCCCCGGGAGGGGGTCTCATCCGTCCTCACGACGGACCGGCATGGCAAACAATCGGGAAAGCGCTCACACCTCCCGCACTCGGAGGTCCCGGGACGGTACCGGTCGGACAGGATCGCCGGGTACCGTGGATCCGGCCCGGACCACGGCAAGACCCGCACCGACCACGAGGGCCGAGGACCGAGGACATCGCTAGGAGCTTCAGGTGTTCAATGACATAGGACCACTCGAGCTGGTGACGCTCATCGTCCTTGCCGTGCTCGTCTTCGGTCCGGACAAGCTCCCCAAGGTCATCCAGGACGTGACGCGCACGATCCGGAAGATCCGTGAGTTCTCGGAGAGCGCCAAGAACGACATCCGGGAGGAACTCGGCCCGGAGTTCAAGGACTTCGAGTTCGAGGACCTCAACCCCAAGACGTTCATCCGCAAGCAGCTGGACAACGAGGACCTGGGGCTCAAGGAGATCCGCAACGGCTTCGACCTGAAGAAGGAGATGGCCGAGGTCACCGACGCCGTCCACAGCCGTGACACCGACACCTCGTCCGCCGGCTCCGCCGGTTCGTCCGGTGGCCGCATCGACATGACGAAGAAGCCCGAGACGCCCGGCCCGGACGACCGGCCGCCCTTCGACGCGGACGCCACCTGAGGGACACGCCCAGGGGCGTGCGCCCCGGCTGCGTGACGCGTTTCATACTCCGGTCGGGCTGTGTACGGCCTGAACGGGGCGCCCGTGCGGCCCATGCGCCGGGCGGTTTCGCTGCTGCTCGCAGCGGTGTGGCTATGCTGCCGAGTTGTTGTGCGGACCGTACGAGTACGCCCGAAGGGGGGCGGGCCGTACCGGTCCGACTAGAGCGAGGAGGCGTCCGGGCACATGGAGACGACGAGTCGGGCTGTCGCGCAGACGCCGGCCGCGGAGGGCGGACCACAGGCCCCCTTCGCCCGGCGTACGGTCGACGACTACCTGCGTGCGCCCTTCCCCTGGTACGGCCTCGACGAGGCCTTCACGGGACCGCGCCGGCTGATGCAGGTGGGTACGACGGCCGACGGGGCCGTGGAACACGGGTCGATCGGGCACGGGGACGAACCCACCATCCGCAACGAGCATGCGGCCGGGGGTGAGCAGGACGCCAAGGAGAAGTTCGCGGTCGTCGTGACCGTGGCGGCGAATCCCTCACGGCGCACGGCGGACGGGACGGGGCTCCTGGAGGCCACCTCGGTGTCCTCCGCAGCGTGGCTCGCGGGCGTCGGACTGCTGTCCTTCACCTGGCCCGGGCAGATGGACCACGCGCTGCGGGACGACTGGCTGGAACAGCAGACCGAGACGGCGTGGGTGCTGGCGGACGATCTGGACGGGGCCGACTGGTCGACGCTGTCGCTGCCGGTGGACGGGGTGCCGACGGCGTTCCACTACCGGGAGTCCGAGTTCGGGTGGGTGCTCGCCGGATCCACCTCGGCGGGGGTTCACGTCGGGGCGTACGGGCGGGGTATGAGCGCGTATGGGCTCGGGTTCGCCGTGGTGAAGGACATCGCCGCGTACGCGTGAGGTCCCCGGGGCGCCGTGAGTTCCGGCGCCCCGTCGCCGGGGGTTCTGGTGTGCGGGCGGCCGCGGGTCGCGCGTGGTTGCTCGCGCAGTTCCCCGCGCCCCTGAGGTCAGTTCAGAACTTGTTCCTCGGAGTGATACCGAGCGACAGCCCCGACAGGCCGCGCTGCCGTCCTCCCAGCTTGCCCGCGATCGCGCGCAGGGCCGAGCCCGCAGGGGAGTCCGGGTCGGTCAGGACGACCGGCTTGCCGTCGTCGCCGCCCTCGCGCAGGCGGACGTCGATCGGGATGCTGCCGAGGACCGGGACGTTCGCGCCGGTCGTGCGGGTCAGGCCGTCGGCGACCATCTGACCGCCGCCCGTGCCGAAGACGTCGACCATCTCGTCGCAGTGCGGGCAGGGCAGGCCCGACATGTTCTCGACCACTCCGACGATCTTCTGGTGGGTCTGCACGGCGATGGAGCCCGCCCGCTCGGCGACCTCGGCCGCCGCCTGCTGCGGGGTCGTCACGACCAGGATCTCGGCGTTCGGGACCAGCTGGGCCACGGAGATCGCGATGTCGCCGGTGCCGGGCGGCAGGTCCAGCAGCAGGACGTCCAGGTCGCCCCAGTACACGTCCGCCAGGAACTGCTGCAGGGCGCGGTGGAGCATCGGGCCGCGCCAGACGACCGGGGCGTTGCCCGGGGTGAACATGCCGATGGAGATGACCTTCACGCCGTTCGCCGACGGCGGCATGATCATGTTCTCGACCTGGGTGGGACGGCCGTCGGCGCCCAGCATGCGCGGCACGGAGTGGCCGTAGATGTCGGCGTCGACGACACCGACCTTGAGGCCGTCGGCCGCCATCGCCGCGGCCAGGTTGACCGTCACCGAGGACTTGCCGACGCCGCCCTTGCCGGAGGCGACCGCGTAGACGCGGGTGAGGCTGCCCGGCTTGGCGAAGGGGACCTCGCGCTCGGTCTGGCCGCCGCGCAGGGCGGAGGCCAGCTCCTTGCGCTGCTCGTCGCTCATCACGTCGAGCGTGACGTCGACGCGGGTGACGCCCTCGACCGCGGAGACCGCGTCGGTCACGCGCTGCGTGATCGTCTCCCGCATCGGGCAGCCCGAGACCGTGAGGTACACGGTGACCGCGACCGCCCCGTCCGCGCCGATCTCCACCGACTTGACCATCCCGAGTTCGGTGATGGGCTTGTGGATCTCGGGGTCGTTCACCGTCGCCAGTGCCTCGCGCACCGCGTCTTCCGTAGCCATAGGACGATGGTACGGCGCCGTACCGGTGCGTAGGAAAGCGTCTCAGCGGTCGTCTGCGTCACGTCCGGGTGACCGTTCCGCCGGGAATACGACGGGGTCGTGACGGTGGCCGTTCTGCCGCTCCTCCATCTCCTTGACCATGTCCTGCAGCTCCGAGCGGATCCAGTCGCGGGTGGCGACCTCGCCCAGGCCGATGCGCAGGGCGGCGATCTCGCGCGTCAGGTACTCGGTGTCGGCGATCGACCGCTCGTTCTGCTTGCGGTCCTGCTCCAGGTTGACCCGGTCCCGGTCGTCCTGCCGGTTCTGCGCGAGCAGGATCAGCGGGGCGGCGTAGGAGGCCTGGAGGGACAGCATCAGGGTCAGGAAGATGAACGGGTACTCGTCGAACCGCAGGTGGCCGGGGGCGAGGCTGTTCCAGACCACCCACAGGATGATGACGACCGTCATCCAGACGATGAACCGCCCGGTGCCCAGGAAACGCGCGATGCGCTCCGACAGCCGTCCGAAGGCCTCCGGGTCGTACTCGGGCAGGAACCGGCGCCGGGGCGGCAGCGGCTGGTCGAGGCGGGTGGTGCGGGGCCGGGACGCGGCCGTGGCGCCCGCCGGCGTGCGTTCGCGGGGGCTCTCGCGCTCAGGAACCATCGGTCGCCACCTCCTCGTCCAGGTGGAACTCCTGCTCACGCCAGTCCTCCGGGAGCATGTGGTCGAGCACGTCGTCCACCGTCACCGCGCCCAGCAGCGAACCGGCCTCGTCGACGACGGGCGCCGCGACCATGTCGTACGTGGCGAAGAAGCCCGCGATGGCGGGCAGCTCCGCCTCCGGGTCGAGCGGCTGCAGGTCGCTGTCCAGGATCGAGCTGACCAGGGACGGTGGCGGCTCCCGCAACAGGCGCTGGAAGTGCACGGTGCCCAGGTACTTGCCGGTCGGCGTCTCGTCGGGAGGTCGGCAGACGTAGACCTGGGCGGCCAGGGCGGGGGAGAGATCGGCGTTGCGGACGCGGGCGAGGGCGTCGGCGACGGTGGCGTCCGGACGCAGCACGATCGGCTCGGTGGTCATCAGACCGCCCGCCGTGCGGTCCTCGTACGACATCAGGCGCCGCATGTCGGCCGCGTCGCCGGGCTGCATCAGGCTCAGCAGCCGCTCCTGCTCGTCCGTCGGCAGCTCGCCCAGCAGGTCGGCCGCGTCGTCCGGGTCCATGGCCTCCAGGACGTCGGCGGCGCGCTCCTGCTTCAGCTTGCCGAGGATCTCGATCTGGTCGTCCTCCGGCAGCTCCTCCAGCACGTCGGCGAGCCGGTCGTCGTCGAGCGCGGCGGCGACCTCGGCCCGGCGCTTGGCGGAGAGGTGGTGCAGGACGTTCGCCAGGTCGGCCGGGCGCAGCTGCTCGAAGGTGGCGAGCAGGCTCTCGGCGCCCTGCCCCTGCTCCTCCAGGGAGAAGCCGGTGACGGCGGTCCACTCGACGGTCAGCGCCTCGCCCTTGGCGCGCCGGAAGGCGCTGCCCTTCCTGCCCTTGCGGACGAAGACCCGGTCGATCTCCCACTCCCGGCGGGCCGGCAGCTGATGCACCGACAGGTCCAGGACGGTGACCTCCTCGCCGGTCTCGGTGAGCGTCACGCGCCGGTCCAGCAGCTCCCCGAAGACCAGCCGCTCGGTGGGCCGCTGCTCGAAACGCCGGACGTTGAGCACGCCGGTGGTGATGATCTGGCCGGACTGGATGGCGGTGACCCGGGTCATCGGCAGGAAGATACGGCGGCGGGTGGCGAGTTCCACGACGAGGCCGAGCAGCCTCGGCGGTCGCTGTCCCACCCGCAGCATGACGACGAGGTCACGCACTCGCCCCACCTGGTCGCCGGCTGGGTCGAAGACGGCGACACCTTGGAGGTGCGATACGAAGATCCGGGGGGCGCCCGCTGCCATGGCGGCGGCTCCTTTGCGTGCGGGGTGGTTCGTGGTGGCTGTCCGTGTGGCTGTCTTTGTGCCTGCGTCTTCCGAATTGCCCGCTCGGGTGGGCTTCAGGCTAGCCCGTCCTGATCGGTGACGCGTCGGCGGCCGGTCCGGACGGACTGGCTCCGATCCGCCCGCACGACCCCGGTACCCTGCGGTACGCCGTTCAGGTCTCCCGTCAGAGAGGCAGCCCCACCCGTGACTCCGATTCGCCAGAGCCGCGGCCGCCGTGCCGCACTCGCGAGCGCGACATGCGCCCTGCTCGTGACGGGAACGGTGCTCACCGGCTGCGCGGAGGATCCGAACGAGGGGACCAACGGGGTCGGCAGGCTCCCCGCCGCCAAGATCCAGGGCAAGACCCGGGCGGCCGCCGAATCCGCCGACGCGGTCCGGATGCACGGCAACGTCGTCAGCGGCGGGCGGACCTACGCGCTCGACGTGCGGCTGAAGGACGACGGCGGCGACGGTTCGGTCACCTCCGAGGGCGCGACCTTCAAGCTGCTGCGCATCGGCGAGCAGCTCTACGTCAAGGCGGACGCCGCGTTCTGGACTCACGGCGACGGCAAGGGCGACAGCGGCGAGGGGGACGCTGCGGCGGCCTCCAAGCTCGGCGGCAAGTACGTGAAGGTGCCGCAGGGCGACCCCTCGTACAAGAAGTTCAGCGGTTTCACGGACAAGGGTCTCCTCCTCGACAGTCTGCTGACGCTGCACGGGACGCTCGCGACGGACGGCCACGACGAGGAGGCGGGCGTCCGCACCATCCGCGTCACCGGTGACAAGGGCTCCGGCGGCACCCTGGAGGTCTCCCTCGAGGGCAAGCCGTACCCGCTGCGCCTGGAGCGGGCCGGCGGGGCGGGCACCCTCACGTTCTCCGGCTGGGGCGAGGACTTCTCGCTCAGGAAGCCGGAGCGGAACGAGACGGTGGACTACGGCAAGCAGCTGCCCTCGTCCTGAGCCGTCAGGTCCGTTTGCGCTTCTTCAGCAGCAGGCGGTGCAGACCCGCCGGGACCGGCCGGCGGGTGATCACCGGGGACGGCAGGGGAGGCTCGGACAGCGAGCCGTCGGGCAGCGGCGCCGTCGCCCCCGTCGGTTCCAGGCGCAGCACGCGGCACTCGCGGGCCCACCGGTCGGTCATGGCCTCGCCGTCGGGCGCGTTCAGCCGTTTGCCCTTGAGCTCGGCGACCGCCGCGTCCCACGCCTCGGAGCCCGGCGCGAGCTCGCCGACCCGCGCCGTCCAGGTGACCAGCCGGCCGCCCTTGTCCTTGCTGCGGACCGTCACCGTCGCCTCGGCGCCGTCGGCGAGACCCGGCAGCGGCTGCTCGCCCGGCCCATCGCCCACCAGGCACGCGGCACCCTCGTGCCACACGTGCCACAGCGCACGCGCCGGGCCGTCGGGGCCCTGGACCCAGACGAGGCCGGACTTCTTCGTGGCCTCCTCGACGAGGGCCTGGTCGAGCAGCTCGCTTGTCATGGGCCCAGCCTAACCAGGCTGCTCACAGCCAGCCGTTCCGCTTCAGCGTGCGGTGGATGCCGAGGCAGACGACCACCGTGAAACCGAGGATCACCGGGTAGCCGTAGCGCCAGTGCAGCTCCGGCATGTGGTCGAAGTTCATGCCGTACACGCCGCACACCATGGTCGGCACGGCGATGATCGCCGCCCACGAGGTGATCTTCCGCATGTCCTCGTTCTGCGCGACGGACGCCTGCGCCAGGTTGGCCTGGAGGATGGAGTTGAGCAGCTCGTCGAAGCCGAGGACCTGCTCCTGGACGCGGGCCAGGTGGTCGGCCACGTCCCGGAAGTACTTCTGGATGTCGGGGTCGACCAGCCGCATCGGCCGCTCGCTCAGCAGCTGCATGGGCCGCAGCAGCGGCGACACGGCCCGCTTGAACTCCAGTACCTCGCGCTTGAGTTGGTAGATGCGGCCGGCGTCCGAACCGCGCGGTGAACCCTTGCGCCCCGGGGAGAACACCTCGGTCTCCACCTCGTCGATGTCGTCCTGCACCGCGTCGGCCACGGCGATGTACCCGTCGACGACGTGGTCCGCGATGGCGTGCAGCACGGCCGAGGGGCCCTTGGCGAGTAGCTCGGGGTCGTCCTGGAGGCGGTGCCTGAGGGCGCGCAGGGAGCCCTGTCCGCCGTGCCGGACGGTGATGAAGAAGTCCCGTCCGGTGAAGCACATGACCTCGCCGGACTCGACGACCTCGCTGTTGGCGTCGAGCTGGTCGTGCTCGACGTAGTGGATGGTCTTGAACACCGTGAAGAGGGAGTCGTCGTAGCGCTCCAGCTTGGGCCGCTGGTGGGCCTGGACGGCGTCCTCCACGGCCAGCGGGTGCAGCCCGAACTCACTGGCGATGCCGGAGAATTCGGCCTCGGTCGGCTCATGCAGGCCGATCCACACGAAGCCCCCGTCGCGGCGCGCCAGGCGCACCGCCTCGTGCGGGGTCAGGGCGGTGTCGGTCTCGACGCGGCGGCCGTCCCGGTAGACGGCGCAGTCCACGACGGCGGTGGCCGTCGCCGGGCTGCGGGTGGCGTCGTAGGTGCCGCTGTCCTTGCGCAGCGAGACACGGGACGGGCGGACCACGGCGCGCAGGTCGCGGATCATCGACATGGCGGGCTCCTTCGCAGGCGGGCAACGAAAGGCGCCGGCGACGACGGGTGGAACTACCCGGAATGAGGACGTTGTGACTGCGGAGGTTTGGCACGTCCACAAAGCGGGGAGCACCGCACCGTCGCGGTGGCGAGCTTCGTTACTGATTCAGCTACTGAGGCAGATCAGGAAAAACGAAACGAAGCGCTCTTCCGCGGTGAAGCGAGTGCGAGAGGTGGCAGCCAGAGACGGAGCAGCTACATCAGCGGCGGGAGAGCGTGGTGCTACTGCACGGTCGACTTCGATCCATTGCAGCCCCACCTCCTCCGGCCGGTCCCTCGTAAGGGAGTTCCTTCGGCGTCGGGGCTTGATCGCGACGCTTCTGCGTGCTGCCCCGAACCACCGGGCAAGAGTAGCAGCCGACACAACTGTCAAGGTGCTGCTTTGCCCGCTACTGGCGAGTTCTATGCTCGCCGCATGGCAGATGTTCTCCCTCTGGTCGAAGCCCGGTTGCGCAGCGCGCTGGGCGAACCGGACGCGCGCGCGGCGGTCACCTTCCTCGGTACGGACCGCATCGAGGTGCTCCGCTTCCAGGAGGGCGGCATCGTCCGCTACGCCTCGCTCGGCATGTCCGCGCACCCCATGACGGACCCCACGACGGTGGTCGCCGACCCGGTCAAGGGCCCGCGCGCCGAGCTGGTCCTCTCGGTCCGCTCCGGCCTCGCCGACACCGGCAAGGTGCTCCGGCCGCTCGCCGTGCTCGCCGCGTCCCCGCAGGTGGAGGGACTGGTCGTGGCCCCCGGCGCCTCCCTCGACGTCGGTGAGCCGCTGTGGCCCGGCGCCCCGTTCACCTCGGTCCTGGTAGCCGAACCGGGCGGTCTGGTCGAGGACCTGGAGCTCGACGAGCCCCTCGACCCCGTGCGGTTCCTGCCGCTGCTGCCGATGACCCCGAACGAGGCCGCCTGGAAACGCGTGCACGGCGCGCAGGCGCTTCAGGAGCGGTGGCTGAACCAGGGGACGGACCTCCGGGATCCGTCCCGGAAGTCCGTCCCGCTGGAGTGAGGAAGCTCACCAAACTCCGGCTGCGCGTCCTCAGTTGGCGAAGACGGCGACGCCGTCCTCGGTCGCGTGCTTCGGCTCCAGCTCTTCTGCCTCGTGCGTGAGGGCCCTGCGCCGTACGACGACCACGGCCGCGCCCACGATCGCGGTGACCGCCGCGACCACGAACGGGATGTGGATGTCGGTCCACTCCTCGATCTTCGGCGCGAAGTAGGGGGCTGCCGCCGCCGCGAACCAGCGCACGAAGTTGTAGCCCGCGCTCGCCACCGGCCGGGGCGCGTCCGAGACGCCGAGGGCCAGTTCGGTGTAGACGGTGTTGTTCACGCCGATGAAGGCACCGGAAAGGATCGTGCAGACGACGGCGGCCGTGTGCGAGCCGTAGCCGAGCACCAGCACGTCGGCCGCGAGCAGTACCAGCGAACCGCCGAGCACCTTCAGCGAACCGAACCGCTTCTGGAGCCGCGGGGCGACGATCACCGAGAAGACGGCGAGCAGCACACCCCAGGCGAAGAACACCGCACCCGACCGGTACGGGCTCATGTTCAGCACGAACGGCGTGAAGGCCAGCACGGTGAAGAACGTGTAGTTGTAGAAGAACGCCGAGACGGCCGCCGAGGCGAGGCCGCCGTGGCCGAGGGCCTTGAGCGGGTCCAGCAGCGAGGTCTTGCGGGCGGGCTTCGGCTGCTCCTTCAGGAACACCGTGATGCACAGGAAGCCGACGGCCATCAGGAACGCGGTGCCGAAGAAGGGGTAGCGCCAGCTGGCGTCGCCGAGCAGGGCGCCCAGCAGCGGACCGCAGGCCATGCCGAGGCCGAGGGCCGATTCGTAGAGCAGGATCGCCGCCGCGCTGCCGCCGGCTGCCGCGCCGACGATGACCGCGAGGGCCGTCGAGACGAACAGTGCGTTGCCGAGGCCCCATCCGGCCCGGAAGCCCACCAGTTCGTCGACGGACCCGGAGGTGCCCGCGAGTCCGGCGAACACCACGACGAACGCGAGACCGAGCAGGAGCGTCTTCTTCCCGCCGATCCGGCTGGAGACGAATCCGGTCACCAGCATCGCTACGGCGGTGATGAGGAAGTACGAGGTGAAGAGCAGGGAGACCTGGCTGGCCGTGGCGTCGAGGCCCTGGGCGATGGACGGCAGGATCGGGTCGACGAGCCCGATGCCCATGAAGGCGACGACCGAGGCACCGGCGGTCGCCCACACGGACTTGGGCTGCTTCAGGAGGCCGCCCGCTCCAGCGTCGAAGGGGTCCATTGCTTGCTCCCTTTCCCGAGACGAGATAGTTGGTATATGCACATACTAAGTTAGCCATGCTAATTAATGCAAGCTGCATCTAATCTCGCCGGTGAAGGGTTCCCTCCGGATGGGTGATCGTCCTTGACGCGGCGGGGCGGGGGTAGGACCGTGGGGCCCTATGAGGGGCGAACCCAGTTGCCCGAAGTGTGGTGGCCGGGTCAGGGCTCCCGGCCTCTTCTCCGACTCGTGGCAGTGCGATGTGCACGGCACCGTCCATCCGGTGCAGCCCGTGATACCGCCGAGCGTCGACGCCCTCAACGTCGTGGTGCACCGCACCCGGGTGCCGCTGTGGATGCCCTGGCCGCTGCCGGTGGGGTGGCTGTTCACGGGAGTGGCCTGTGCGGGGGACGACCGCACCGGCGGTCGCGCGACCGCCGTGGCCTGCACGGGGCCCGGGCCGCTCGGCGGGATGGGCGAGCTGATCCTGGTGGCCGAGGAACTCGGGGTCGGGCTCGGGGCGCGCTACGCGGGCCTGGACGGTCCCGACCCGGGGCCGCACATGAACGTCGAGAAGCCGCCGCAGGCCAAGGTGCTGGCCGCCGGCCGCCCGACACCGCTGTGGCACGTGGCCGGGGCACCGGGCGACCGGGCGGTGTTCGCGGGGGAGGCGCTCGGGATGTGGCTGTGGGCCGTGGTGTGGCCCGAGCAGTCGGGGCTGCTGATGTACGACGAACTGGTGCTGGCGGATCTCCGGGAGGCGGGGGCCGAGGTGGAGCTGGTGCCGTGTGGGGCGTTGTCGCCGCGTCTGCTTCAGCCGTAGCGCCCAGGTGCCGGTCCGGGTGCGTCGGCGGTTGTCGGGCTCGTTGTGGCTGGTCGCGCCCGCGCGGCGGAGCCGCATCTTGACACCGTCCCGCGCCCCTTCGGGCCGCACGGTTCCACGCGCCGCTCCGGGGTGATGTAGGGGGCGCTTGGCAGGTTCAGGTGTGACATCGGGCGTTGAAAATGCGGTTATCCTTGAGCAGCCCTGTTCGTGTCGCCTGTGTCTGGAGTTCGTGTCGTGCGCATCGATCTGCACACCCACTCCACCGCTTCCGACGGCACGGACTCGCCCGCCGAGCTCGTGCGCAAAGCCGCTGCGACCGGGCTCGACGTCGTCGCGCTCACCGATCACGACACCACCCGCGGGCATGCCGAGGCGATCGCCGCGCTGCCCGAGGGCGTCACGCTGGTGACCGGGGCCGAGCTCTCCTGCCGTATCGACGGCATCAGCATGCACATGCTGGCCTACCTCTTCGACGCCGAGGAGCCGGCGCTGTTCGCCGAGCGGGAGCTCGTCCGGGACGACCGGGTACCGCGCGCCCAGGGCATGATCGCCAAGCTCCAGGAGCTCGGCGTGCCGGTGACCTGGGAACAGGTGGCACGGATCGCCGGCGACGGGTCCGTGGGGCGCCCGCACGTGGCGAGCGCGCTCGTCGAGCTGGGTGTCGTGCCGACCGTGAACGACGCCTTCACGCCGGACTGGCTGGCCGACGGCGGCCGGGTCTACGTGGAGAAGCACGAGACCGACCCCTTCGAGGCGATCCGGCTGATCAAGGGCGCCGGCGGGGTCGCGGTGTTCGCGCACCCCGGGGCGAGCAAGCGGGGGCTCACGGTGCCGGAGGCCGCCATCGCCGAGATGGCCGCGGCCGGGCTGGACGGCCTCGAGGTCGACCACATGGATCACGACGCGGACACCCGGGCGCGGCTGCGGGGTCTGGCCAAGGAGCTCGGGCTGCTCGTGACCGGCTCCTCGGACTACCACGGCAGCCGTAAGACCTGCGTGCTCGGGGAGTACACGACGGATCCCGAGGTGTACGGGGAGATCACGCGGCGGGCCTTCGGGGCGTTTCCCGTGCCGGGGGCCGGCGGGACCGTCTGAGGGTCTCTGCTCCAGGCCGGTGCTCCAGGCCGGTTCTGCAGGCCCGTTCCACAGGCCGGTTCTGCATTCCCGCTTCTCGTGCGGGTCCGTTCGTTCCTTTTTCTCACCCGGCGCTGCCCGCTGAGCCCCGCGTCCCGCCCTGCGTGACGCCCGCCCGGCCGCAGCCCCCTGCGCAAGGCTCACTCATGTTCGACCTCGCCGTCTTCGGCTCCCTGTTCCTGACCCTCTTCGTCATCATGGATCCCCCGGGGATCACACCGATCTTCCTCGCCCTCACCGCGGGCCGGCCCGGCAAGGTGCAGAAGCGGATGGCCTTCCAGGCCGTCTGCGTCGCCGGCGGTGTGATCACCGTGTTCGGGCTCCTCGGGCACCAGATCCTGAACTATCTGCACGTGTCCGTGCCCGCGCTGATGATCGCGGGCGGCCTGCTGCTTCTCCTGATCGCGCTGGACCTGCTCACCGGCAAGACCGACGAGCCGAAGCAGACCAAGGACGTGAACGTCGCCCTGGTGCCCCTGGGCATGCCGCTGCTGGCCGGACCGGGGGCGATCGTGTCGGTCATCCTCGCCGTACAGAAGGCCCACAGCGTCGCGACGCAGGTGTCCGTGTGGACGGCCATCCTCGCCATCCACGTCGTGCTGTGGCTGGTGATGCGCTACTCGCTGGTGATCATCCGGATCATCAAGGACGGCGGTGTGGTCCTGGTGACCCGCCTGGCCGGCATGATGCTCTCCGCGATCGCCGTGCAGCAGATCATCAACGGCGTCACGCAGGTGATCCAGCAGAGCTGAGGATCCCGGTCAGGGCCTCAGGAGGCCGCCGATCTCCTGGGCCGCCTCGGGGTGGCCGAGGTACTCCTCGATCTTGTGCGCGCGGTCGCGGCCGTTGGAGACGGGCGGCTGGCTGAGCTTTCCCCACCGTTCGTCCTCCAGGGGGCAGCCGATGGCCACCGCGTCGGTGGGGCACCAGACGTTCACCCAGTCCCGCACCCGGGGCGGCTGGTGGGGGCCGCGCGTCAGCAGCCGTTCGTTGACGCCGTCCAGGCCGAGCGGGCTGCCCGCGGTGACCAGCAGGACGGGGTCGAGGCCGTCGGGGATGCGGGTCAGGAGGTCCATGCCCACGACCGTGCCCAGGCTGTGCGTGACCAGCACCAGCTCGCCGCTGGTCGGCATCGTCTCCATGACGGTGTCCAGCACCGCCTGCCGCACGGCGCTGTCGCCGAGGTACAGGTCGACGTCCCGCAGGAACGTGGCGATGGTCCACTCGTCCAGGTCCGACCGGGCGGCCAGCCAGCTCAGCGGCCGGTGCAGCGTCCCGACCAGGCCCGCACCGAAGCCCTCCGTGGCCGCCGGACCGTTCTGGGGCATGCCTGCCCGGGCGGCCGCCTCGTAGAGCAGTCGCTCGTAGGAGCCCGTGGGGGACTCCGCGGCGAACACCTCGGCGGCAGCGGCGGCGCTCACCCGGTCGAGACCGATGGGCTCCGCCGTGCTCTCCTTACCGCTCACGAGGTCGTACAGCCTGGTGCCGTAGAACGGGAACCACACGTCCTGCGGGTCGAGCGTGGGCATGGACGCGAGGGTGAGCCCGCGGTTCAGGCCGGCCGTCCAGGACAGGCGGAGTTCGTCGGGGCACTTCTCCTGCTGGTCCCGGCCGTGCAGGAAGACCAGGTGCCGGTGGCCGCCGAAGGCGGTACCGCGGGCCCGGAGCCCGACCTTGGGCCGCTGGGTCCGGGTCTCGCTCTCGGCCATGGGGACCGTCACCGGAACCCCGGGCACCGGCGGGGTCGTGACGCCCGGCACCGCGTTCGTCCTCTCGGGTGCTGCCCCGGGGGCCGTTGCGAGGGGGGACGGCGCCGAGGTCATGGCCTGGTCGAGGCCGGCGTCCGGGCCCATCTCGGCCAGCAGGGCACGGCGAGCCGGGCCGAGGTCCAGCCCGGCGAGGTGCTTGAGGATCGAGCTGATCCGGACGCCCTCGTTGGCGACCCACTCGATGGCGTCGTCGCCGTCGCCCTGCTCCCAGGGCCGGCCGTCCTTGCGCAGGACCCGGCCCTGGTCGTCCTTCTTCGGCACGCCGCTGTGGTGCAGCGCCACGACCTCCCACTGGTCGTTGAAGACGGGGGAGCCGGAGTTCCCCGGTTCGGTGTCGGTCGTGTAGTGCACGAAGTCGTCGAGGCGGACCAGCACCGCGTTGTCGCGCAACGCGATCTCCTTCAGCCGCCCCGAGGGATGGCCGATGATGTTCACCTTCTCGCCGAGCACCAGCTTGCCGGTCTGCACGCTCAGCCGGTTCCAGCCGAAGATCTCGCCCGGCGCGGGGCCGTCCCCGGCGGGCGCCAGCGCCACGAGGGCGAAGTCGAGCCGCCGGTCCGCGGCGAAGAAGGTCTGCGGGGCGAGTTCCATCCGGACGACGGTGTCGGGCAGGTTGTCCGCCGTGACCTGGGCGTTGAACTCCGCGAAGCAGGTCCGGGCGAAGCTCTCGTCGGGAAGGACGTGGTGGTTGGTCATCAGCAGCCGCGGCGAGACCAGGAAGCCGGTGCCGTGCGGCAGCTCGCGGCCGTCGCGCCGCAGGGTGATCCGGGCGACCGTGGCCCCGGCCCTGACCCCGCGCGGCAGGAAGCTCCAGGCCTGGAGCTCGTTGGACAGGTCGATGATCCGCTCGTTGGCGTCGGGCAGGTCCATGGCCTCGCGGTGGATGTCGGCCACCACCGCCGAGGGTGACAGGCCGCCCCGGTCGAGGATCCGGTCGGCGCGGACGGCCAGCGCGTCGGGGGAGTCCGGGAAACGAACCCCGGCCGCCAGCCGGCCCTCGACCCGCTCGCGCTCCGCGGTGGAGTCCTCGTAGCGCCGCGCGGCCTCGGCGGCGGCCTGCTGGTGCAGTTCCCTGTGCGACCGGCCCGTCGTCGACATGTCCCACCGTCCCGTTCTGGTTCGCGCCGTCCCCCTCAGCCAGTACGCCTCCGACCAGGGGGGTCCGCAACAGCACAGCCCCCGCACGGCCGATGCCGGGCGGGGGCTGTGAAGCGTGGGAGATGTGCGCGCGTTATGAGGCCGTGGTCTGGGCCGGGCGGATCCAGAGGCGCTGCCCGATGGCGGCGGCCTGCTGGACGATGCGGTTGACGGAGGCGGCGTCCACAACGGTCGAGTCCACGGGCGTGCCGTCGACGTCGTCGAGTCGCATGATTTCGAAGCGCAAGGGCTTCTCCCTTCGTCTGGTCATCCTCCTGAGGAGAACTACTTGAGTGAGTGGCCCACCAGGCTGCGGCGCTCGGTGTTCCATATGGGTCAACAGGGGTGCATGCTTCAAACATTCCCTACGCTAAGGAAATTTTTCGAACGGCTAATTACTGAGTCGTAAGAGTGTCGTTACGGGACCGACCGGGACCGGTTGTGTTCGCTGCGTGACCGCCGGGACAATGGAGACGATGAACGACGACCTCGCGGCCCTCAGTGCCCGCATCGACCGCACCAACGAGCTGCTTCAGCGCATGCTCGCCGAGGTGGCGAAGACACCCTCGACCCACGCGATCTTCGTCGATGCCGGGTATCTGTACGCCGCCGCCGGCCGTCTCGTCGCCGGCACGGAGGACCGCCGCGCCTTCGACGTGGACGCCGAGGGCCTGATCGACGCGCTCATCGACAAGGCCCGCACGATCTTCGCGGACAGCCGCCTGCTGCGGGTCTACTGGTACGACGGCGCCCGGCGCCGCATCCACACGGCCGAACAGCAGACCATCGCGGAACTGCCGGACGTCAAGGTGCGGCTCGGCAACCTCAACGCCAACAACCAGCAGAAGGGTGTCGACTCACTCATCCGGTCCGACCTGGAGTCCCTCGCCCGGCACCGGGCCATCAGCGACGCGGCCCTGCTCGGCGGCGACGAGGACCTCGTCTCGGCGGTGGAGGCGGCCCAGGGGTACGGCGCCCGGGTCCACCTCTGGGGCATCGAGGCGCCCGAGGGGCGCAACCAGGCGGAGCCCCTGCTGTGGGAGGTCGACAGCCAGCGCACCCTCGACCTCGACTTCTTCAAACCGTACGTCTCCCGCCGCACGACGCCCGCCCACGAGACGGCGGCGGAACGGCCCACCCGCGAGGGCGTGCGGTTCGTGGGTGCGCAGATCGCGGCGAAATGGCTGGCGGCACGCGGCCGGGACACCCTGGTCGAGCTGCTGCCCGGGCACCCGTACCTGCCGGGCTCGGTCGACCAGGACCTGCTCGTGGAGGCGGAGGGCCTCCTGCAGTACTCGCTGCGCGGCCAGGCGGACCTGCGGCGGGCGCTGCGGGACGGCTTCTGGGAGCACCTGCGGACGCAGTACTAGGCAGTCCCGGGCGTCGCGGGGAACCGGCCCTCTTCGAGGTCGTCCCAGAAGTCCGCCAGGGCGTGGGCCGTCGGCAGGGGCCGGTCGGCGTTGGGGGAGTGCTCGGCTCCCGTGATGACCGTGCGGTGCGCGTCCAGCCGCAGGGCCATGTCGTCGAGGGTCGCCACCGGCCAGGTGTCGTCGTGCGCGCCCGACAGTACGTGGAACGGCAGCGGAACCGCGGCGAGTTCGGCCACGCGGTCCGGCTCGGTGCACAACTGACGCCCCGTCGCCAGCAGTTGGGCAGGGCTGTGGCCCAGCCAGCGGCGGCGCAGCTGGTCCTGGTCACCGAGGCCGCGAGCAGGCCCGCCGACCTCCTCCGGCGGTCCCATGGCCTGGATGGCCTCCCACACCTGCGCCATCGACAGCACGGCGAGTGCGTCCCGCAGCAGCTTCACGCGCTGTTGCTGGGAGACGGAGATCTCCGCGGGGCCGGACGAGACCAGGGTGAACGAGACGAAGGGGGAGTGGTCGAGCAGCACGGCCGCACGGGCGATCTGTCCGCCGAGCGAGTGCCCCACGAGGTGCACGGGTTCGCCCAGCGCCTCGGCCTGCGCGAGCACGTCCCGTGCCAGTTCGCGCTGGGCGTAGGCCGACTCGTCGTCCAGGGGTCCGTCCGACTCGTGCTGCCCCCGCCCGTCCACGGCGACGACCCGGTACCCGCGCTCCGCGAGCGGCTCGTGGAGCAGCCTGAAGTCCTCCTTGCTCCCGGTGAACCCGGGCAGCATCAGGACGACCCCCCTGACCTGCGCACCCGGCTCCGGCGACGAGTCGACGACGGCGAACTCGCCGCGTGAGGTGCGCAGGGAGTAGGCACGGGCGCCCGGGGGCGGGGAGAAGGCGGAGTGGCTGCTCACGGGCCGAGGGTAGCGGGTGCGGCCGACCACACGCCCCGGGCGAGAGCCGGACGGCCCGGCTTCCTGTGCAGGGGGCCGGGCTGCCCTGGTGGGTGGTCAGGGCCTTGTGGGGTGCGTGGTCGTGGGGGCCCGCCGTTCGGGTGAACGCCGACGGCCCGGCCCCCGTGAGGGGACCGGGCCGTCGTGGAGGAGCGTCTCAGCCCTCCGTGGGCTCCGCGGCGGCCGTGGCCTTGCGGGTGCGGCGCGCCCTGGGCTTCGGCTCCGTCGCGTCCTCGACAGGGGCAGCCGTGGCGGCCGCTGCCGTCTTGCGCGTGCGGCGCGGCTTGGCCTGGGCGGCCTCCGGCTCCTGATCCGCCTGCGCGGGGATCTGGGTCGGCTCGGCGGCCTTGCGGGTGCGGCGGCGCGGCTTGGCCTCCGTACCCTCGGCCGTGTCGACCGCGACCTCGGCCGCTGCGGCCGTCTTCCGGGTCCGGCGCGGTTTGGCCTCGACGGCCTCCGCGTCCGGGGCCACGGCAGCCGTCTTGCGCGTGCGGCGCGGCTTGGCCTCGGCCGCCTCCGGCTCCTGGGCCGTCTGGGCCGGGATCTCGGCGGCGGCCGGGGTCGGCTCGGCGGCCTTGCGGGTGCGGCGGCGCGGCTTGGCTTCCGTACCCTCGGCCGTGTCGACTGCTTCCTCCGCCGGAGCAGCGGCCTTGCGCGTGCGACGCGGCTTGGTCTCCGCGACCTCGGAAGCCGGGGCCGTTGCCGTTGCCTCGGCCGCGGTCTCTGCGGTCTTGCGGGTGCGGCGGCGCGGCTTGGCCTCGGCGGCCTCCGCCGTGTCGACGGCGGCCTCGGCCGCAGTCGTCGCCTTGCGCGTACGCCTTGGCCTGGCCTCGGTCGCCTCGACGGCGTCCTCCGCGCCCGGCGCCGCTGCGGCCGTCTTGCGGGTACGACGCGGCTTCGCCTCGGCCCCCTCGGCGGCGTCGACGCTCGCCTCGGCCTTAGCAGCCGTCTTGCGCGCGCGGCGCGGCTTGGTCTCCGCCGGTTCCGGGGTGGACTCGGTGGTCCCCTCGGCGGCGTCGACGCTCGCCTCGGCCTTAGCAGCCGTCTTGCGCGCGCGGCGCGGCTTGGTCTCCGCCGGTTCCGGGGTGGACTCGGTGGT
>NZ_JBEZCR010000002.1:804036-867780 GCF_040647715.1 Streptomyces tibetensis
GTCCCCTCGGCCGTGTCGAGCGCCGATTCGGCCGCGGACGCCGCCGTGGCCTTGCGGGTGCGGCGGCGCGGCTTGGCGGCGGCCTCGGGCTGTGCGGCATCCGCGGCGGCCGGTGCCTCAGCGGCGACCGCCTGCTCCGCGGCGACCGCCGGCTCCGAAACCGGCGGCGTCACCGCGGTCTCGGTCTCCACGACCGGCGTCTCCGAACGGCGCGTACGGCGCCGGCGCGGATCCGCAGCCGTCTCGGGGGACTCCGTGGCCGTGCCCTCCGCCGTCGCGACGGCGCTCTCCGCCTGCTCGGACGTGGTGGACTCGACCGCCGCGACGGGAGCGGGCTGGGACTGCGCCCCGCCCCGGGTGC
Source organism: Streptomyces tibetensis (assembly GCF_040647715.1). Taxonomy (GTDB): domain Bacteria; phylum Actinomycetota; class Actinomycetes; order Streptomycetales; family Streptomycetaceae; genus Streptomyces; species Streptomyces tibetensis_A. Next base: position 804,398 of record NZ_JBEZCR010000002.1, read on the forward strand.
GGCGACGGCGGCGCGGGGTGCGCGGAGCCGTCACGGCGTCAGCCTCGGCGGCGCTGTCGGTGGAAGCGGTACCCGGCGCCGTGGTGCCGACGGGCTCGGGAGCCCCGTCCACCGCGGCCCCGCCACGGGTACGGCGGCGGCGACGCGGCGTCCGCGACGACTGCTCGCGGTCGGCCGAACGGGACTCGTCCCGGTCGCCGCGGCCACCTCGCCCGCCGCGTCCGCGCGGCCCGCGGCCGCCCGGCTCGCCCAGGTCTTCCAGCTGCTCCGCGTCCAGCCCGGCGCGCGTGCGCTCCGAGCGCGGCAGGACGCCCTTCGTGCCCTCGGGGATGCCGAGGTCGGAGTAGAGGTGCGGGGAGGTGGAGTACGTCTCCGGCGGGTCGTTGAAGTCCAGCTCCAGCGCCTTGTTGATCAGCTGCCAGCGCGGGATGTCGTCCCAGTCGACCAGGGTGATCGCCGTACCCTTCGCACCCGCGCGGCCCGTCCGGCCGATGCGGTGCAGGTACGTCTTCTCCTCTTCCGGCGACTGGTAGTTGATGACGTGCGTGACGCCCTCGACGTCGATACCGCGGGCGGCGACGTCGGTGCAGACGAGCACGTCCACCTTGCCGTTGCGGAAGGCGCGCAGCGCCTGCTCGCGGGCGCCCTGGCCGAGGTCGCCGTGGACCGCGCCGGAGGCGAACCCGCGCTGCTTCAGCTGGTCGGCGAGATCGGCCGCGGTGCGCTTGGTGCGGCAGAACACCATGGCCAGCCCGCGGCCCTCGGCCTGGAGGATGCGCGCGACCATCTCGGGCTTGTCCATGTTGTGCGCGCGATAGATGTACTGCTTGGTGTTCGCGACCGTCGCGCCCGCGTCGTCCGGCGACGTGGCACTGATGTGCGTGGGCTGCGACATGTAGCGACGGGCCAGGCCGATGACCGCGCCCGGCATCGTGGCCGAGAACAGCATCGTCTGACGGCGCACCGGCAGCATGTTGATGATCTTCTCGACGTCGGGCAGGAAGCCCAGGTCGAGCATCTCGTCGGCCTCGTCGAGGATCAGCGACTTGACGTGCTTCAGGTTCAGCTTCTTCTGACCGGCGAGGTCGAGGAGCCGGCCCGGGGTGCCGACGACCACGTCGACGCCCTTCTTCAGGGCTTCGACCTGGGGCTCGTAGGCCCGGCCGCCGTAGATGGCGAGGACGCGGACGTTGCGCACCTTGCCCGCGGTCAGCAGGTCGTTGGTGACCTGCGTGCACAGCTCGCGCGTGGGGACGACGACGAGCGCCTGCGGGGCCTCGGTGAGGTCCTCGGGCTCGGCGCGCCCGGCCTCGACGTCGGCGGGGACGGTGACGCGCTCGAGGAGCGGGAGGCCGAAGCCCAGCGTCTTGCCGGTGCCGGTCTTGGCCTGACCGATGACGTCCTTGCCCGAGAGGGCGACGGGGAGCGTCATCTCCTGGATGGGGAAGGGGGTGATGATGCCGACGGCCTCAAGGGCCTCGGCGGTCTCGGGGAGGATTCCGAGCTCTCGGAACGTAGTCAGGGTGCTGCCTCTTCTGTGTGGGCGGCGCGAGGCGAGCGCGGGGTCGTGTCAGACCGTGCCGGGGACGTCGGCTGCCTACGGGCGGGCCGTAGAGCACGGGACCACGCCGACGCTCTAGCGCTCGTGCCGCTGAGGGTGTCCCCCTCCGGGTCTCGTACGCACTGTGGCGGACGGCCGGGGAGGGCTGTCGGGTCGGAGCCGATCGGGCCACCGACCGGGCATCCTCATACGTGCGGCCTGTCGAGGTACGTCGACGTACCAGCAGGCGCATTACCACCATACCCCGGAATCGCGCACATGCGATGGCCGATTCGGTCACGTAGTCGTCGTCACAGTGATTGACCAGGGCCTTACGCCTCCCGGCAAGCGGGTTATTGTGCGCTTCATGACGAGCTCTGACAAGCCTGAGAACGCCTCGGACACCGCCGCCGCCGAACCCACCCCAGTCGCCGCCCGGGACTGGGCGACGGCCTCCGCCGACCCGCAGTACCGTGCCGCGGTCGTGGATCTGCTCGGTGCGCTCGCCTACGGGGAGCTGGCGGCGTTCGAGCGGCTCGCGGAGGACGCCAAGCTGGCGCCGACGCTGGCGGACAAGGCGGAGCTGGCGAAGATGGCGTCGGCGGAGTTCCACCATTTCGAGAGGCTGCGCGACCGGCTGGCCGAGATCGGGGAGGAGCCGACGCGGGCGATGGAGCCGTTCGTCGCCGCGTACGACGGGTTCCACAAGCAGACGGCCCCCTCGGACTGGCTGGAGGGCCTCGTCAAGGCCTACGTGGGCGACTCGATCGCCAGCGACTTCTACCGGGAGGTGGCCGCCCGGCTGGACTCCGACTCGCGTGACCTGGTGCTGGCCGTGCTCGACGACACGGGGCACGGCGGCTTCGCCGTGGAGAAGGTGCGGGCCGCGATCGACGCCGACCCGCGCGTGGGCGGACGGCTCGCGCTGTGGGCGCGGCGGCTGATGGGTGAGGCCCTGTCGCAGTCCCAGCGGGTGGTCGCCGACCGTGACGCGCTGTCCACCATGCTGGTGGGTGGTGTCGCGGACGGCTTCGACCTCGCAGAGGTCGGCAAGATGTTCTCCCGGATCACCGAGGCCCACACCAAGCGGATGGCCGCCCTGGGGCTGGCCGCCTAAAACCTGCCGTCCAGAGCCGGCCGGCTGTGGGACATGTGCCTCTCAGCCGGCCCGGGCCCCGCGACGCCGGGAGATCCGGCCGGGCGGGGCCAGCCGCCTTCCGGCCGATCCCATCCTCAAAAGCGCCACCATCGGCGTCTGTTCACGCGGTCGCCGACCGGCGGCGCAGTCTTCCCGCGGGGCGCAGCAGCAGCGACAGCGAGGCCACCGAGACGATCACCGCGCCGAGCAGGACGAGCAGCACATGTCCCGCCTCCAGCGCGCTGTGCATGACGAAGGCCCCGAAGAGGGCGCCTGCGACTCCGGTCGACAGCACCAGGGAACGGGCCGGGAGACGGTGCGGCAGGCGGTGTGCGGCCGCCCATGCCAGAGCCAGGCCGAGGATCGCGGAGCTCAATGCTTCCAGGAGCATGTCGGGGTCCCTCCCACGTGGCCGGCCTGCCCAAATCGGTCGTAGCCCGTCTTACCCCTGACCTGCGAAATCCAATCCACCCCTGTGGGCGACTTGTGCTCCATCCGTGGAGGAACCGGTGCGCCGCAAGGGCAAGCCGAGGGCTACCCGAGAGGGGTGTCCGAGGCAGGGCGACGCAAACGCGGTGGACCGGCAGCGACCCGAACGGGACGGCCCGGCAGCGACCCGAACGGGACGGCCCGGCAGCGACCCGAACGGGACGGCCCGGTAGCACCGCGGGCGGGACCGCTCGGCGGCCGGGCAAACGCAAGCGGGGCGGGACGGCCGAAGCCGTCCCGCCCCGCTGCACGCGTGCGCCTACAGCGCGCCGAAGCCCACCTTGCGCGGGGCCGGCTCACCGATCTCGACGTAGGCGAGACGGTCGGCCGGGACGAGGAGCTTGCGGCCGTGCTCGTCCACGAGGCTCAGCAGCTGCGACTTCCCGGCCAGTGCCTCGGCGACCACGCGCTCGACCTCCTCGGCAGTCTGACCGCTCTCCAGAACGATCTCGCGGGGCGCGTGCTGCACGCCGATCTTGACCTCCACGGCTATGTCCCTCCGACGGTCAGTGATGTGCGCGACCTTCCGCGCCGTACGCAGCACACATTAGCCCGGTGAGGGGACGTACATGCTCCGCCCGAGAACGCCACGAGCGAACACCGGGCGGGAACAAAGGCGCCCGTCAGTGCTGCGGCTGGTCCATGCCGTGCAGCGGGAAGCCCGCGATACCGCGCCATGCCAGCGAGGTGAGCAGCTGTACGGCCTGGTCCCGCGGCACGCTGCGGTCGCTGTGCAGCCAGGACCGCGCGACCACCTGGGCGAGGCCGCCCAGACCCGAGGCGAGCAGCATCGACTCCGCGCGCGACAGGCCGGTGTCCTCGGCGATGACGTCGCAGATCGCCTCCGCGCACTCGTTCGTGACCTTGTCGACGCGCTCGCGCACGGCGGGCTCGTTCGTCAGGTCCGACTCGAACACCAGGCGGAACGCGCCGCCGTCGTCCTCGACGTAGGCGAAGTACGCGTCCATCGTCGCCCGTACGCGCTGCTTGTTGTCGGTCGTCGACGCCAGCGCGTTCCGTACGGCCTGGATGAGCGACTCGCAGTGCTGGTCCAGCAGTGCGAGATAGAGGTCGAGCTTGCCCGGGAAGTGCTGGTAGAGCACCGGCTTGCTGACGCCGGCACGCTCGGCGATGTCGTCCATCGCGGCCGCGTGGTAGCCCTGGGCCACGAAGACCTCCTGGGCGGCACCCAGGAGCTGGTTCCGTCGGGCACGGCGTGGCAGGCGTGTGCCCCGCGGGCGAACCGCCTCTGTCTGCTCGATGGCTGTCACGCCGCCTCCCATAATCGTCCACGTGCGGATCTGGCCGCGTCGCCATCGTACTTTTCGGTAACCGTGGTGTGCGCGGTGAGAGCGCAGAATTTCACGGACCGGCCGGATACGAAAGCGGTTGCCAAGGTTTCAAACAGGGGCAGAGCGGGCAAAAAGCTGCCCCTTTCCTGTTCTGTGGAGCGGTTCGTCGCCCGTCGGCGACGAGTGTCACCGGTAGTCGTCCTCGTCGAGCGAGACGATCCGGGCCTGCTCCACCAGGTCCGCCTCGTTGGCGCGGTCCGGGTCGACGCCGGTCAGCGGGTCGTCGCGGTCCGGCGCGATGTCCGCCTGCTGCTCGGCCGCGTCGACCTCGGGCGCCTCGACGTCGAACTCCTGCGCCTCCGGCGCGTCCTCGGCCTCGAACGTCTCCGGGTCGGTGGGGTCTACGGCCATGCTGGGCTCCCTTCCTACGAACGTCCCTGGGAATGCAGGGGCCACACGCGGGTGCCCTCTGTACGAGCCTAGGAGACACCCGATCCGGACGCTATGCGATCCGCGTCCGGGACGTGACGCAACGCTGCGCCCGTCGACTGCGCTCCCCGCGTGCCCGGGTGCCTGTTCTTCCGCGTTCCCAACCGGCCGATTCCTGTGACGGCGAACACAGGCGAACACATGAGCCACTGCGTGATCGTCTCGTAACATTGCCGCATGTCTTCGACCGAGCTGCCGTTCGTGCCGCCCGCCAATGTGCTGCCCAAGGTGGGGACCGTCCGGGTCGCGGAGGGTGAGCGGCTGAGGTCGGTCGAGCTGCCCGGCGTCACGCTCACGATGCGGTCGAGGCCTCCGGCGCGCGAGGGGCTGCCTCCCGCCCTGTTCGTGCACGGGCTCGGCGGTTCCTCACAGAACTGGTCGGCGCTGATGGCCCTGCTGGACGACTCCGTCGACGGCGAGGCGCTCGACCTGCCCGGCTTCGGCGACTCCCCGCCACCGGACGACGGCGACTACTCCGTCACGGGGCACGCGCGCGCGGTCATCCGCCACCTCGACGCCTCCGGGCGCGGCCCCGTGCACCTGTTCGGGAACTCGCTCGGCGGCGCCATCGCCACCCGTGTCGCCGCGGTTCGACCCGATCTGGTCCGTACGCTGACGCTCGTGTCGCCCGCCCTGCCGGAAATCCGAGTGCAGCGCACCGCTGTGCCCACGGGGCTGCTGGCGGTGCCCGGTGTGGCCCTGCTCTTCACCCGGCTCACCCGGGAGTGGACGGCGGAGCAGCGGGTCCGGGGCGTGATGGCGCTGTGTTACGGGGACCCCGGGCGGGTGACGCCGGAAGGATTCCGCAACGCCGTGCAGGAGATGGAGCGGCGGATGCGGTTGCCGTACTTCTGGGACGCGATGGCGCGCTCCGCGCGCGGGATCGTCAACGCCTACACGCTGGGCGGCCAGCAGGGGTTGTGGCGCCAGGCGGAACGAGTCCTCGCGCCGACCCTGCTCGTCTACGGCGGCCGCGACCAGCTCGTCGGCTTCCGCATGGCGCAGAAGGCCGCCCGGGCCTTCCGGGGATCCCGGATGGTGACGTTGCCCGATGCGGGCCATGTGGCGATGATGGAGTACCCGGAGACCGTGGCCCTGGCATTTCGGGAACTGCTCGAAGGAGCGGGCGAGTTGGGCACGCGGCGGGCCGGGCGGCCGGATGCCGGGGGCGTCGCCGCCGGCGAGGGAGCAGGCACCGACGAGAGCATGGGGGGCTGAGGCGCGACGTGGGACGCCACAGCCGCCGCGGACCGGTCGTCAAGGACGACAGCGCGGACACGACCGCGGCTCGGGACGGCCGGGCCGATGCCGCGCAGGGCCGGCGGCCTGGCCAGGACCAGGCGCCGGACGCCGACGGGGGAGCCAGGACCGCGCCGCAGGGCTCGCGCAGGGTGCCGGGGCCGAGGCCCGCGCCGGCGAACGGAACGCCGCCGCACGGCATGCCGCGCCTGCCCGACGGCTGGCATCCCGACGGCACGCCGGCCCAGGGCATGCCGCGCCTGCCCGACGGCACGCCGGTACGGGGAGTACCCCGCCTTGCGGACGACGCTCCCTCGCCAGGCGTTCCGAGGCGGGGCGACGGGACCCCGGCGCACGGTGTTCCCCGGCTGCCGGACGGCACCCCCGCGCACGGCTTTCCACAAGCCCGTGGCGGGCACCCCGAGCAGCGGGAAGCCGGGGGCGGCTGGGGTGAGCCGAGAGGGGCCGGCGGGGGGACCGCCGGGGTCGGCGTACCCATACCGCGGCAGCGACGGGCATCCGTGCCGGGGCCGCGGCAGGACTACATCGACGCCTTCGTCGACGAAGAGGACGACGTCTTCGCGCCCCGTACGCCCGCCTCCGCGCACGCCGCGGACGCCTACGCCTCCGTCACGGACTGGAACGTCGGCAGCCCTGCCGACTCCGGGTCCGGTCATGACGACGCGGGGCCCACCGGCGCGCCCGCGCCGGGTCGGGGTGGCAAGGGCCGTACCTTCACCGGCATCGCGGCCGCGGCCGTCACCACCGTGCTGGCCGTCATCGTCGCCGGGCAGGTCGCCGACGACCACGGCGGCGCCGGCGTGCAGTCGCAGTCCGCCACGGACCAGGCCCGTGACGTCCGGGACCCCGCGTCCCGCGCGGACGGCCGGGCGCCCGCCCCCGAGGCCAAGCTGCTGACGTACGACGAGAAGATGGGCAAAACGTATCCGCTCGGCGCCACCCTCAAGGGCTCCGGGAGGTTCGACGCGGTCCCCGGCATCGCCAAGGCGCCGGGTGCCGGGCAGAAGTTCACCTACCGCGTTGACGTGGAACAGGGCCTCGGGCTCGATGGCGCGCTGTTCGCCGAGGCCGTGCAGAAGACGCTCAACGACCAGCGCAGCTGGGCCCACAACGGCGCGCGCACCTTCGAGCGGATCTACTCCGGCAAGCCCGACTTCGTGATCACCCTGGCCAGCCCCGGCACGACCGCCGACTGGTGTGCCAAGTCGGGCCTGGACACCACCGAGGACAACGTCTCCTGCGACTCGGCGGCGACCGAGCGCGTGATGATCAACGCCTATCGGTGGGCGCAGGGCTCGGAGACCTACGGCGACAGCAAGATCCACGCCTATCGGCAGATGCTGATCAACCACGAGGTCGGCCATCGCCTCGGCTACAACCACGTCACCTGCGACAAGGACGGGGGCCTGGCCCCGGTCATGCAGCAGCAGACCAAGTTCCTCGACCACGACGGCATCCACTGCCGCCCCAACCCCTGGCCCTACCCCGGGAGTTGACAGGCGCCTCACAAGGTGTGGCGCGGCTCGCGTTGACATGCTCGGAAAGTTCGTTCATATTTCTGGGCATGTCGCCCCGTCACGTCTCCGTTCGCGCAGCCATCGAGCTGGCGCTCATCGGCGTGACCCCGCTCTGCGTGGCCGACATCCACTGTTGCTGACGCCCGCCCCCGGCGCGCGTCGCTCCTTCTCCCCGTGACTTCGTCGCGGTTCTTCCGACGGCTCGGCGCCGGGCAGACGTCTGTCTTCTTTCGTCTCACCCTTCGTCTTTTCGTCTCGCGATACGAGAACTCGTGATCCGGGACTCCTTTCCGAGAGGTCGTCATTCCGATGCGCCAACCGTCCGTCACAGCGCGCCGCGTGGCCGCGGCATCCGTCAGCCTGGTCCTGGCAGCGGGTGCCGCCGCCTGCGGGCCGAAGGACAACGATGCCAAGGGCGCCGGCGGCGACTCCACGCCTCACAAGGGCGGCACGCTCACCGTGCTGAACGCCAATCCGCAGCAGGACTTCGACCCGGCCCGCCTCTACACCTCCGGCGGCGGCAACGTCCCGTCCCTGGTCTTCCGTACGCTCACCACCCGCAACCGGGAGAACGGTGCCGCCGGCGCCAAGGTCGTCCCCGACCTCGCCACCGACACCGGGCGTCCCGGCAAGGACGCGACCGTGTGGACGTACACCCTGAAGAAGGGCCTGAAGTACGAGGACGGCACCCCCATCACCTCGGCCGACATCAAGTACGGCATCGAGCGCTCCTTCGCCCCCGAGCTGTCGGGCGGCGCCCCCTACCTGCGGGACTGGCTGGTGGGCGCGGCCGACTACCAGGGCCCGTACAAGGACAAGAAGGGCCTCGACGCGATCGAGACGCCGGACGAGCGGACCATCGTCTTCCACCTGAACAAGCCCGAGGGCGAGTTCCCGTACCTGGCCACGCAGACGCAGTTCGCGCCCGTCCCGAAGAGCAAGGACACGGGCACCAAGTACGAGGAGCACCCGGTCTCCTCCGGGCCGTACAAGGTCGTGCGGAACGAGAACGACGGTGAGCGGGTGACCCTGGAGCGCAACCCGCACTGGTCCGCCGCGACCGACGCCGAGCGCAAGGCCTACCCGGACAAGATCGACGTGCGGTCCGGGCTCGACTCCTCCGTGATCAACCAGCGGCTGTCCGCGTCCCAGGGAGCGGACGCCGCCGCGGTCACCACGGACACCAACCTCGGCCCGGCCGAACTGGCCAAGGTCACCGGCGACAAGGACCTCGCCTCCCGGGTCGGCACCGGGCACTTCGGCTACACCAACTACATAGCGTTCAACCCGACCGTCAAGCCCTTCGACGACCCCAAGGTGCGGCAGGCGGTCTCGTACGCCATCGACCGGTCGTCCGTGGTGAACGCGGCGGGCGGGTCCGCGCTGGCCGAGCCCGCCACCACCTTCCTGCCGGACCAGAAGTCCTTCGGCTACACGCCGTACGACCTCTTCCCGGCGGGCAAGACCGGTGACCCGGCCAAGGCCAGGGAACTGCTGAAGCAGGCCGGTCACGCGAACGGCCTCATCGTCACGCTGACGCACTCCAACGCCAAGGACTTCGAGACCAGCCCCGAGATCGCCACCGCCATCCAGGACGCGCTCAAGAAGGCCGGCATCACGGTCAAGCTGCAGGGGCTGGAGGACAACGACTACTCCGACAAGATCCACAACGTGAAGTCCGAGCCCGGCTTCTTCCTCGCCCACTGGGGCGCCGACTGGCCCTCGGGCGGGCCGTTCCTCGCCCCGATCTTCGACGGCCGGCAGATCGTCAAGGACGGTGCGAACTTCAACACGGGCCTGCTGAACGACAAGTCGGTCAATGCCGAGATCGACGCGATCAACAAGTTGACGGATCTTGACCAGGCCGCCAAGAGGTGGGGTGCACTGGACAAGAAGATCGGTGAGCAGGCCCTGACGGTGCCGCTGTTCCACCCCGTCTACAAGCGACTGGTCGGCAAGGACGTCAAGAACGTCGTGATCAGCGACTGGACCGGCGTGCTGGACATCTCCCAGGTCGCGGTGAAGTGACGCCGTGAGTGAGGCACTTCTCGCCACCGAGGCGGCCGGGACGGACACCACCGTCCCGGCCGCCTCGGGGGCCCGTCAGTTCTGGCGGCGGCTGCGCACGCAGCGCGCCGCCCTCGTCGCGGCCGGAGTCGTCGCGCTGCTCGTCCTGGTCGCGCTCGCCGCGCCGCTGCTCACCGCCCTGGAAGGCCAGGACCCGACCACCTACCACCCCTCCCTCGTGGACTCCGCGCGCGGCGGCGTGCCCATCGGGTCCCTCGGCGGAGCGAACGCCGACCACTGGTTCGGCGTCGAACCGCAGACCGGCCGCGACCTGTTCGCGCGGCTGGTGTACGGCGCACGCGTGTCCCTGGGCGTCGCCCTGGCCGCGACGGTCGTGCAGGTGGCCCTCGGGATCACCCTGGGCGTCGCGGCCGCACTCGGGAAGCGATGGGTTGATCAACTGTTGAGCCGGTTCACGGACGTCATCGTCGCCATGCCGCTCATGATCATGTCGCTGGCGCTGCTGGCGATCGTCCCGGCGAGCTTCCCGCGGCCCGTGCTGGTCGCGCTCGTCATCGGCCTGATCAGCTGGGGCAACATCGCCCGGATCGTCCGGGCGCAGACGCTCACCCTCAAGGAACTCGATCACGTCGCCGCGGCCCGCCTCAGCGGCTGGGGCACTTGGAGCATCGCCCGCCGCGAGCTCCTGCCCGGGATCGCCGCGCCCGTCATCACGTACGCCGCGCTGCTCGTCCCGATGAACATCACCGTCGAGGCCGCGCTGTCCTTCCTCGGCGTGGGCGTGAAACCGCCGACGCCCTCCTGGGGGCAGATGCTCACCAGCGCCGACGTCTGGTACCAGGCCGCCCCGCAGTACCTGTTGCTGCCCGCGGGCGCCCTGTTCGTCACGGTGCTCGCCCTCACCGTCCTCGGCGACGGCATCCGCACCGCCCTCGACCCGCGCGCGGCCTCCCGGTTGCGCGTCGGGACGGGACGCAAGAGGGAGTCCAAGGCGGACGAGGGAGGCACGGCATGAACGGCCTCACCGGCTTCCTCCTGCGCCGCGCGGTCGGCGCCGTCATCACCCTGTTCGTCATCTCGGTGATCGTCTACGTCGTCTTCTACGCCACCCCCGGCAACGTCGCCCAGATCACCTGCGGTCCGCGCTGCTCCCCGGAACAGGTGCACCAGGTGGCCCGGCAGCTGAACCTCGACGACCCGCTCTTCGTGCGGTACGGGCACTTCCTGCAGGGCCTCCTGGCCGGGCAGGACTACTCGACGGGTACGTCCGTGCAGCACTGCTCCGCGCCCTGCCTCGGCCTGTCGTACCAGAGCGACCAGCAGGTCACGCGGCTGATCCTGACCAAGCTCCCGGTCAGCGTGTCCCTGGTGGGCGGGGCGATGGTCATCTGGCTGGTCCTCGGTGTCGGCACCGGTGTGCTCTCCGCCTGGCGGCGCGGCCGCATCTCCGAGCGGGTGCTGACCGGCATCACCCTCGCCGGCACGGCCACCCCCGTCTTCGTCATCGGCCTGGTCCTGATGATCGTCGTCTGCGGCGAACTGCAACTGCTGCCCTTCCCGCAGTACGTGGCGTTCGGCGAGGACCCCGAACAGTGGGCGTGGAACCTGCTGCTGCCCTGGCTGTCGCTCGCCCTCATCGAGGCCGCTTCGTTCGCCCGGCTGACCCGGGCCTCGATGCTGGAGACGCTGGCGGAGGACCACATCCGCACCTTCCGCGCCTACGGCGTCGGCGAACGGTCGATCGTCGGGCGGCACGCACTGCGCGGTGCGTTCGCCCCTGTCATCGCGCTGAACGCCAACAACGTCGGGTCGGCGATCGGCGGCGCGGTGCTCACCGAGACGCTGTTCGGCCTGCCCGGCATCGGACAGGAACTCGTCCATGCCGTCAACGTCGTCGACCTGCCGGTCGTGGTCGGCATGGTCCTGGTCATCGGATTCTTCGTGGTCCTCGCCAACGCCGTCGCGGACGTCCTGTACGCGGTGGCCGACCGACGGGTGGTGCTGGCATGAGCCTGGTCGACGTGACGGGCCTGCGCGTGGACTTCGGCGCGCTGCGTGCCGTCGACGGACTCTCCTTCCGTCTGGAGGAGGGCGCCGCCCTCGCCCTGGTCGGCGAGTCCGGCTCCGGCAAGTCGACGGTGGCGTCCGCGCTGCTCGGTCTGCACCGCGGCACCGGCGCGCGGGTCGAGGGCACGGTCGAGGTGGCCGGCACCGACGTGCAGCGCGCCTCCGACGAGGAACTGCGGCGGCTGCGCGGCGGGCGGGCCGCCATGGTGTTCCAGGATCCGCTGTCCTCCCTCGACCCGTACTACGCCGTCGGCGACCAGATCGCCGAGGTGTACCGCGTGCACGCGCGCGTGTCCCGGCGGGCGGCACGCGCGCGTGCCGTGGAGGTCCTCGGCCGGGTGGGCATCCCGGACGCCGCCCGGCGGTCCCGGTCCCGGCCGCACGAGTTCAGCGGCGGCATGCGCCAGCGCGCCCTGATCGCCATGGCGCTCGCGTGCGAACCCCGGCTGCTGATCGCCGACGAGCCGACGACCGCCCTCGACGTGACGGTCCAGGCCCAGGTCCTGGACCTGCTGCACACGCTGCGCGAGGAGACCGGCATGGGCCTGCTGCTCGTCACGCACGACGTCGGCGTCGCCGCCGAGAGCGTCGACGAGGTGCTGGTGATGCGGCACGGCCGGGCGGTCGAACACGGCCCGGTCGGCGACGTGCTGGGCGCGCCGGCCCAGCCGTACACCCGGGAACTGCTGGCCGCCGTCCCCCGGCTGGACGCGCCCGGGAAGGCCTCGACGGCCCCCGAGGAGGTCGTCCTGGAGGCGACCGGCCTGCGGCGCGCGTTCGGGCGCGGGAAACGGGCGGTCACGGCCGTGGACGACGTGTCGCTGGTCCTGCGCCGCGGCGAGACCCTCGGAATCGTCGGTGAGAGCGGCAGCGGCAAGACGACCCTCGGGCGCATGCTCGTCGGGCTGCTGGAGCCGACGGCGGGATCGCTGACCTTCGAGGGCCGTCCGCACACCGGTGTGCACCCGGCCGTGCAGATGGTCTTCCAGGACCCGGTCTCCTCGCTCAACCCCCGCCGCAGCGTGGGCGAGTCCATCGCCGACCCGCTGCGCGCACGAGGTGAGCGGCAGGAGGGGCGCATCCGGGAGCGCGTGGGCGAATTGCTGGAGCGCGTGGGGCTCGAAGCGGCGCATTACGACCGTTATCCCCATGAGTTCAGCGGCGGGCAGCGCCAGCGGGTGGGCATCGCCCGGGCCCTCGCGGCCGACCCACGGGTCATCGTCTGCGACGAGCCGGTCTCGGCCCTCGACGTCACCACCCAGGCCCATGTGGTCGAGCTGCTGGGGGAGTTGCAGCGCGAACTCGGGCTCGCGCTCGTCTTCGTCGCACACGACCTGGCCGTCGTCCGGCAGGTCAGCGACCGGGTCGCGGTGATGCGGCGCGGCAGGATCGTCGAGGAAGGGCCCGCCGGTGAGGTGTACGAGTCGCCGCGCGACCCCTACACCAGGCAGTTGCTGGCCGCAGTCCCGGCACTCGATCCGCAGGCCGCCGCACGACGCAGGGCGGAGCGACGGGAGTTGGCGGCGGCGTGATGCCGCGTTCGGCGTCCGGAGTCGGTCGCGGCGTGATGCCGCGTTCGGCGTCGGAGGCGGCCACGGTGTGACGATCCGTGTCCGCTTGATCTCCTAGCGCGACAGAACGCGACCTGCACGGGAAAGTTACGACCGTTCACCCCTTTTGGTGGTACGACGGACAACCGTCCGTCGTACCACCGCCTTGTCCGCATACGTTCGTCCCGCTGCGAGCCGCCGGACAACGGCGGCTCCCCATACGGGAGATCGGGGGTGCACACGTGCGCATCGGACTGCTTACGGAGGGTGGCTATCCGTATGTGAGCGGTGACGCCAGGCTCTGGTGCGACCGGCTGGTGCGCGGGCTCGCCCAGCACGAGTTCGACGTCTACGCGCTCAGTCGCAGCGAGCACCAGGAGGACGAGGGCTGGGTCCCGCTGTCACCGAACGTCCGCCGGGTGCGCACCGCGCCCCTGTGGATGGCCGAGGACGACGAGGTGGTGCTCGGGCGCCGCGCACGCCGGCGGTTCACCGAGTACTTCGGAGAGCTGGCCGCCGTGCTGTGCGGAGGGCCGGGAGGAGCCGCCTCCCCGGCCGCGAAGGGCGTCCCGAGCGCTGCCGGTCGGCTCTCCGCAAGCGCGCCCACCTCCGAGGCGGACCGTTTCGCCAACGCTCTGTACGGGCTCGCCGAACTCGCCCGCGAAGAGGGCGGACTGACGGGAGCGCTCCGGTCGGAGGCCGCCGTGCGCACCCTGGAACGCGCCTGTCGTGCGCCCGGCGCCCATCGCGCGGCACGCGAGGCGCGCGTACCGGATCTGCTCACCGTCGCCGCGCACCTCGAACGCGCCCTGCGCCCCCTCTCCCTCGACTGGTACGAGGACGACGGGCTCGGCGCGGTCGACCTCTGTCACGCCGCGTCCGGCGGTACGGCCGCCCTGCCGGGCCTGCTGGCCCGGCACTTCACCGGCGTGCCCCTGATGGTGAGCGAATACGGCGTGCGCCTACGGACGCACTACCTCACCGCCCCCGTTGCCCCGCCCGCCGTACGGTCCCTGCTCGCGGCCTTCCAGGGCCGGCTCGCTGCCGAGGCCTACGGGCGGGCCGAGGTCGTCACCGCCGGCAACACCCACACCCGCCGATGGCAGGAGCGCTGCGGCGCCGATCGCGAGAAGCTCCGCACGGTCTACCCCGGCATGGAGGCCCGGCCCTTCGCCGAGGTGGGCGAGTTCCCGGACCGCGCCGACCCGTACGCGCTCGTCTGGGTCGGCCGCGTCGAGCCCGCGAAGGACCTGGTCTCGCTGCTGCACGCCTTCGCGGAAGTGCGCAAGCAGGAGCCGCGGACGCGGCTGCGCATCGTGGGCACCCCCGACGGCCCCGAGGGTGCCGCCTACCTCGGTCACTGCAGGGCGCTGGCCGCCCAGCTCTTCCCCGACGAGGCCGAGGGCCCGCACGCCGCCGGCGACAATCCGGTGTCCTTCGAGGAGATCGGCGGCCCTGAACTCCCGGCCGTCGCCGACGCCCACGCTTCGGGTGCCGTGATCGTCCTGTCCAGCGTGGTCGAGGGCTTTCCCGTCGGCCTCGTCGAGGCCATGCTCTGCGGACGCGCGACGGTGTCGACGGACGTCGGCGCGGTCGTGGAGGTCATCGGCGGCACGGGGCTCGTGGTACCGCCGCGCAATCCGCGGGCGCTCGCCGACGCGTGCGTGGCGCTGCTGCGCGACCCTCAGCGCCGTGCGCGCCTGGGGGCCGCCGCTCGCGCCCGTGCTCTCGAACTGTTCACGGTCGAGCAGAACATCGAGGCATTTCACGGCATTTACCTGGAGATCGTCTCGCACGCGCCCGTCCGCCGTGTCCTCCTCGACGGAGCGGGGGCACCACTGCCGTTCGCGGTGCCCGCCGAGGCCCACGTACCCGTCCGCTGGACCGCCGCGTCGCCCCGCCTCGCCGCCGCCCGCAGTGGCCCCGGCCGGGCGGCGGGCAGACCGGTGCGGGCGACCACTCCCGTGTCCGCATCGGAGGGTGCGTGATGAGCGACTTGGGCGAACTGGACCGTCCGGGAAGCACCTCGCGCCGGGGCGCTGCCGACCCGGTCAAGGCGCTGATGCACCGTCACCGCGAACTCTGTGAGCGCGCGGTGGACTCTCTGGAGATCGCCGCGGGACTGGAGGCGCACGGCATCACCGACCGGACCGCGGCCCGCTTCCGCCACCGGGACGTCTTCTCCCTCGCGGAGGAGATGTACGCGCGGGTCTCACGGGACGGGAACACACCCCTGCCCGCCGTACCCGCCCCTCCCCGGGTGCGCGCCGGCTGGGCCCTTCTGACCCTCCTGCCCGGTGCGCTGTGCGCCGCTGCCGTGACCGCCGTGCACCTCACCCATGGGCGCCCGCGCCTGTTCGCGGCCGCGGCGGGTGCCCTGGCCGTGGCCCTGGGACTGCGCGCGGCCCTGCGCCGAGGGCCCCTCAGCAGGACCGACACGGACCGGCCCGGGCCGCGACCGGGCGCGGCCTCCGGCAGGACCACCCCGTGGACCCTGTCGCTCGTCCTCTACGCCCTCCTGGGCGACGGCTTGCTCCGCAACGCCCTCGCCGGAGGCCCCGACACCCTGCCAACCGGCGCGCCCGACGGTGCCTGGCCCCTCACCGCCACCCCCGTCCTGGCTCTGGCCCTGGCCTGCGCGCCCGCTGCCTGGACCGCGCACCTCCTCGCCGTGCGCGCCCGCCGCAAACTCGCCTCCAGCCGCGGCCTGGAGGACTTCGCCGCCGCCGTACGCCCCCTGCTGCTCGGCACGTTCGCCCTGTTCCTGGGTGCCCTGGCGGTCCTGCTCGCCCTCTGCGGGGCAGTCCTCGGCGAGTCCGCTGCCTCCGCTCAGGCCCTCGCACTGGGGGCGCTCCTGTTCCTGGCCCGCCTCCTGACCACGCACGGCTTCACCTATGCCCCCGCCGTGGTCCTCACCGCGACGGCCATGGCAGAGGCGGTCGCCCTCGCCACAGTGTTCGCCTCCCGCCTCCTTGGTCTCGACTTCCTGGCCACCCCCGTCGAAACCCTCGTCACCACCTGGGGCGCCGGCAGCGTCCCCACCCTCGCCTGCGGAGCGGCGGCCCTGGCCCTGCTGGTCCACACGACCCGCAAGCTCGCCCGGGCCTCGGCCCACGCACCGCCGGAGCCCGCGCGGTGACCGCTGCCGGTCCCGGCCCGCCGCCGCGGGAGGCATTCACCCCGACTCTGCCCCCTTCCTTTCCCTTCTTTCCCCTCCTTCCCGCCTCTCTTTTCCGCCTCTAGGAGAACCCGCATGATCACCCACCCAGGAACCCCGGCGACATGGGGAGCCGCGCGATGAGAGTCCTGCTGATCGGAGCCAACGGCTACATCGGGCGCTTCGTCGCCGACCGCCTGCTCGCCGACCCGGCCGTGCAGCTCACCGCCCTCGGCCGTGGAGACGACGCCGACGTCCGATTCGACCTCGCCTCGGGCAGCCCCGGCGCCCTCACCCGCTTCCTCGACGCCGTCCACCCGGGTGTCGTCGTCAACTGCGCCGGCGCCACCCGCGGCGGCGCCCGCGAGCTCACCCGCCACAACACCGTCGCCGTCGCCACTGTCTGCGAGGCCCTGCGCCGCAGCGGCTGCGGCGCCCGGCTGGTGCAGATCGGCTGCAGCGCGGAGTACGGTCCGAGCCAGCCCGGCTCGTCCACCGCCGAGGACGCGGTGCCCCGGCCCGGCGGCCCGTACGGTGTCAGCAAACTCGCCGCCACCGAACTGGTCCTCGGCTCCGGCCTGGACGCCGTCGTCCTGCGCGTCTTCTCACCGGCCGGGCCCGGCACCCCCGCCGGCTCCCCGCTGGGCCGTCTCGCCGAGGCCATGCGCCGCGCCATGCAGTCCGGCGACGGCGAACTGAAACTCGGCGGGCTCGGCGCCCAGCGCGACTTCGTCGACGTCCGCGACGTGGCCCGCGCCGTCCACGCCGCCTCGCTCTCCGCCGCGCAGGGCGTCATCAACATCGGCTCCGGACGCGCCGTGCGCCTGCGCGACGCCGCCGCCGTCCTCGCCCGGGTCGCCGGGTACGGCGGCGCCCTCCACGAACTCGACGGACCTGCCGGCGCCCTGCGCACGGCCATCGGCCACCCCCGCCCCGACCCGGACCACGCGCCCCCCGTCGCGTACCCGTACCCGGACGGCTGCGGCAGCTGGCAGCAGGCCGACGTGCGCACCGCGCGCGACCGGCTCGGCTGGCGTCCCCGGATCGGCCTGGAGGAGTCCCTCGCCGACATCTGGATGGAGGCGGCGTGCCGCATCTGACCAGATTCCGGCGCAGCACCTCGGGCACGGAACTCCGCCCCGGCGTCGGGGTGCCCGGCTACGCCCATCCCCTCCTCGCCCCCACCGAATGGGGTGAGCTGACCCGCCCCGGCACCCCGCTGCACTGGGTGGTCCTCAATGTGGCCGACGGTCCCGGCACGCGCCCCGACCCGCACTGCCTGGCGGCGGCCGGCCGCCTGCGCAACGCGGGCATCCGCGTCCTCGGCCACCTCGACACCCGGTACGGCACCCGCAACTTCGGCGAGCTGATCTCGGACGCCCACCGCTTCGTCGACTGGTACCAGGTCGACGGCTTTCTCCTGGAGCGCTGCCCCGCCGACCACGCCGGGCTGCCCGAGGTCCGCCGCACCGTCGCCACGCTGCGCGTGATCCGTGACGCTGCCCACATCGTCCTCGGCCACGGCATCCACCCGCACCCCGGCTACGTCGATCTCGCCGACCAGCTGGTCACCTTCTCCGGGCCCTGGAGCGACTACCGCTGGTCGCAGGTGGCGGAGTGGACCGTCGACCACGCGCCCGAGCGCTTCTGCCACTTCGTCCACGGCGTGCCCCGCCCCCACCTGGCCGAGGCACTGCGCATCGCCCGGTGGCAGGGCGCCGCGACGGTCTGGATCACCGACCACACGGACGAGGGCGGTCACACCGACCCCTGGGAGGCCATGCCCGGCTACTGGGACGAATTCGTCTCGCGTGTCGGAACAGGTGTCTCGGAATGAAAAAGGGCATGGCACTGTTACGGGGAGAACAACCGTAGTGATTGACCGACCAACGGAGTCCCCGTGTCGCTGCCACCCCTGGTCGAGCCGGCTGCCGAGCTCACCGTAGACGAGGTCCGCAGGTACTCCCGCCACCTGATCATCCCCGACGTCGGGATGGACGGGCAGAAGCGGCTGAAGAACGCCAAGGTGCTGTGTGTGGGCGCCGGCGGCCTGGGCTCGCCGGCGCTGATGTACCTGGCCGCCGCGGGCGTCGGCACCCTCGGCATCGTGGAGTTCGACGAGGTCGACGAGTCGAACCTGCAGCGCCAGATCATCCACAGCCAGGCCGACATCGGCCGCCCCAAGGCCGAGTCGGCCCGCGACAGCGTCAAGGGCATCAACCCGTACGTGAACGTGATCCTTCACGAGGAGCGGCTCGAGGCCGACAACGTGATGGAGATCTTCAGCCAGTACGACCTGATCGTCGACGGTACGGACAACTTCGCGACCCGTTACCTCGTCAACGACGCCTGTGTGCTGCTGAACAAGCCGTACGTCTGGGGCTCGATCTACCGCTTCGACGGCCAGGCGTCCGTCTTCTGGTCCGAGCACGGCCCCTGCTACCGCTGCCTGTACCCGGAGCCCCCGCCCCCCGGCATGGTCCCCTCCTGCGCCGAGGGCGGCGTCCTCGGTGTGCTGTGCGCGTCCATCGGTTCCATCCAGGTCAACGAGGCCATCAAGCTGCTCGCCGGCATCGGTGACCCGCTGGTCGGCCGGCTGATGATCTACGACGCCCTGGAGATGCAGTACCGCCAGGTCAAGGTCCGCAAGGACCCGAACTGCGCGGTCTGCGGCGAGAACCCGACCGTCACCGAGCTCATCGACTACGAGGCCTTCTGCGGCGTCGTGTCCGAGGAGGCCCAGGCGGCCGCCGCCGATTCCACGATCACTCCCAAGCAGCTCAAGGAGTGGATCGACGACGGCGAGAGCATCGACATCATCGACGTCCGCGAGCCGAACGAGTACGAGATCGTCTCCATCCCGGGCGCCCGGCTGATCCCGAAGAACGAGTTCCTCATGGGCACCGCCCTGGAGAACCTCCCGCAGGACAAGAAGATCGTCCTGCATTGCAAGACGGGTGTCCGCAGTGCGGAGGTCCTCGCGGTGCTGAAGTCCGCGGGCTTCTCGGACGCGGTGCACGTCGGCGGTGGCGTGATCGGCTGGGTCAACCAGATCGAGCCGTCCAAGCCGGTGTACTGAGCCGTATCCGGCCTCGCTTCCCGTGCGGCGGGGGTCCCGGACACCACGGGTGTCCGGGACCCCCGCCGTCGTCATGAGCAGACCTTGCCGTCCTTCGGCACCGAACCGTCCAGCAGGTAGGCGTTCACCGTGGAGTCGACGCAGTCGCTCCCGCTGCCGTACGCACCGTGCCCCTCGCCCCGCCAGGTGAGCATCACTCCGACACCCTTGCCCAGTTCGTCCGCCATCCGGCGCGCGCCCTCGTACGGGGTGGCCGGGTCGCCGGTGTTGCCGACCACCAGCACCGGTGCCGCGCCGGGGGCGCTCACTTCCGGGGTGTCGTGCTGTCCGGGCACCGGCCAGTCGTGGCACCAGCCGGCCGTGTCCCAGCCGAGGAACGTCCCGAAGACCGGGGAGATCTTCTCGAACCGGGGCAGCAGCCGCTTCGTCCCGGCCACCGTCGGCCGCTGCCGGTCGTCCAGGCACGATATGACCCGCTGGGAGTGGGTCGTCGTGCCGTAACGCCCCGAGGGGGCACGTTCGTTGTAGCGGTCGGCGAGGGCCAGCAGCTCCGAGCCGTCGCCCTGTTCGGCCGCGTCGAGGGCACTCGTCAGTGTCGGCCAGCTGTCCTTGCTGTACAGCGGCAGGATGATGCCGGTCACCGCGAGGGCCTGGGTCAGCTTCCGGCCGGGCAGGCCCGCCGGGAGGGGGCGGGCGTCGATCCGCTGCAACAGGGCCGCGATCTTCCGCGAGCCCGCCTGAGGGTCCTGGCCCGTGGACTCGAGGTAACTGTCCAGGGCGCGCTGGAAGCCCCGCGCCTGGTTCTCGGCGTGGCCCACGGTGTCCGCCCCGGGGTCGACGACCGCGTCCAGCGTCATGCGTCCCACCTTCTTGGGGAAGAGGTGCGCGTAGGTGCCGCCCAGTTCGGTGCCGTAGGAGATGCCGAAGTAGTTCATCCTCCTGTCGCCGAGGACTGCACGGATGCGGTCCATGTCACGGGCCGAGTCGGCCGTCGAGACGTGGGTCAGGAGCTTGCCGGCGTCCTTCCGGCAGCCCTTGCCGAAGTCGGTGGCGTCCTCCAGGAACGCCTTCTCCTCGGCCGGGGTGTCCGGGGTGAGGTCCACCGACTCGGCGGCCTGGATCTCCTTGTCTCCCCGGCAACGGACCCCTTCGCTCGCACCCACCCCGCGGGGATCCCAGCTCACCAGGTCGTACCGCTCGCGCAGTGAGGAGACGGTCGGGGCGTACGACGGCATCATGGACACGCCCGACGCCCCCGGGCCGCCGAAGTTGAACAGCAGCGACCCGACGCGATCGCCGCCGCGCGCCTTGGCTCGGATCAGCCCCAGACCGATCGTCTCGCCGTCCGGCTTCGACCAGTCCAGCGGCACCTTCAGCGTCGCGCACTGCCAGTCGCTGCTCGGCGCGGGCCCGTCGGCCGTGGCTTTGCAGCGCCCCCACGACAGCCCGCTCCTGTCGTCGTCGGACGGACCGCCGCTGCAGCCCGCGGCCAGCAGGGCCGATGCGGCCGCCAGAGCGGACCACCGAACGAAGCGCGTCATTGCCCATCCCCCCCTCACAGGCCGTCCGCTTCGTGCCGCGGATGGCGGTCCGGCCATCGTAGGCACATCCCGCGTCGGCCGTCTCAGCCTGTGGATAACCCTCTGACCTGCGAGTTTTGCCGGACAGCTGAGGGCGTCAGGTGCAGACGGTCCCCGCCGGCGGCACCTTTCCGTCCAGCAGATAGCCGTTCACCGCGCCCTGCACACACGGGTTCTTGCTGTCGTAGGCGCCGTGGCCCTGGCCCCGGTACGTGAGCTCGACTCCGACGCCCTTGCCCAGCGCGTCCACCATCGCCCGCGCACCCTCGTACGGCGTGGCCGGGTCACCGGTGTTGCCGACGACCAGGATGGGCGCCGAGCCCGGGGCGCTGACGTCCGGGTGGTCGGCGGCGCCCGCCACGGCCCAGTCGGTGCAGCCGATCATGCCCCAGGCCAGGGCGTCGCCGAACAGGGGTGACGCGGCCCGGAACTCGGGCAGCCGTTGCTCGACGTAGGCGGCGTCGTAGCGCGGCTTGGCGTCGGCGCAACTGATAGCGGTGTAGGCGGCGGTCGAGTTGTCGTATTCGCCGTTCTCGCTGCGTCCGTTCATCGAGTCGGAGAGCAGCATGAGGGTGCTGCCGTTGCCGTCGTAGGCCTCTTCCAGGCCATCGGTGAGGATGTCCCAGAAGTCCTTCGAGTACAGGGCTTGCAAGATGCCGCTGGTCGCCGCGGTCTGGGTCAGCTGGCGGGGGAAAATGCCTTGGATCGGCTTGCCGTCGAGGTCGTGCAGCAGCCGGGCGATGCGGTCCTTCACGTCCTGCGCGCTGTCGCCGATGGGGCACTCCTCGGTCTTCGACACACAGTCCTCGGCGAAGTTGTCGAGCGCCAGCTGGAAGCCCTTGGTCTGCCCCAGAGTGCCCTGTTCGGGGTCCCGCGTGGGGTCGACGACGGCGTCGAACACCGCACGGCCGACCCGCTCGGGGAACAGGTGGGCGTAGACGCCGCCCAGCTCGGTGCCGTAGGAGATGCCGAAGTAGTGCAGCTTGTCGTCGCCGAGGACCTGGCGCATCAGGTCCAGGTCGCGGGCCGCGTCGGTGGTGCGCACGTGCGGCAGGACCTTCTCCGAGTTCTGCTCGCACGCGTCGTTGAACTCCTTGGTGCTGTCCAGGAGCTGGGTGCGTTCGGCGGCGTCGTCGGGCGTGCCGTCCTGCTGGAAGTAGGCGTCGAGCTGCTGGTCGTTCTCGCAGATCACGGGGTCGCTGCGGCCGACCCCGCGCGGGTCGAAGCTGACCAGGTCGTAGCGGGTGCGCAGCTTCTCGTAGTCCTTGGCGAAAGAGGGCAGTGTGGCGACGCCCGAGCCGCCGGGGCCGCCGAAGTTGAAGACGAGCGAGCCGATGCGTTCGTTCCCGCTGCCGGTGGTCCTGACTCTGATCAGTTCGAGGCCGATCGTGTCGCCCTTGGGGTCGCTCCAGTCGAGCGGGGCCTTCATCGTCGCGCACTGCCACTCACCGTCGTCCGGCAGGGGAGTGGGCGCGGGACCGCCGCCCTGGGCCTCGTCCGGGGCCTGGCAAGCCTTCCAGCTCAGTTCCTGCCGCGTCACGTCCTCGTCCTGGGCGTCGTCGCCGCAGCCCGCCAGCACGGTGGTCAGCAGCACGGCTGAGGCGGTCAGGGCGGCGGCGCGCAGCCGGAGGAGGGTTGGCATGGTTCCATCCTGCGGCGGCCCCGGACCAGGCGCGCGGGACGCGTGCCGTACGAGGTAGGAGGGTTCGGTGAGGCGATAAGGCTGCTCGCCGGGCGGACGGGCGCCGACGTACCCGAGCCCGGTCCGGCGCGGTCAGAGGGCCTGTTTGCGGGTGAGGTGGTTGAAGGCCAGCCAGCCCGGCAGGACGGGCAGCCACAGGGTCAGGAGGCGGAACAGCAGGACCGCCGGTGCCGCGACCTCCTTCGGGAGTCCGACGGCGATCAGACCGACGGTCAGGGTCGCCTCGACCGCGCCCACACCGCCCGGTGTCGGCGCCGCGGACCCGAGGGCGTTGCCCGCGAGGAAGACGACGGCGACGCTGGCGATGCTGATCGAGGTGGAGTCGTCGCCGAACGCGCGGATCGACGCGTCCAGGCACATCACGAAGCAGGCCGTCAGCAGCAGCATGCCGCCGATGCCGGTGACCAGCTTCTGCGGCCGCTGAAGCACGTCCAGCATGCGCGGCACGACACCCGCGAACAGCGACCGCACGCGCGTGACGACGAACTTCCGCAGGAACGGCACCGAGGTCACCACGAGCACGAGGACCGCCACCGTCAGCAGGCCGGCGATGACCGTCCGGGAGGGCGACAGCGACGGCGTCTTCTCGGTGCCGGTCAGATAGCCGAAGGACAGCAGCATCAGGATGTGGCAGCCGAGCCC
This sequence comes from Streptomyces tibetensis, assembly GCF_040647715.1. Lineage (GTDB taxonomy): Bacteria > Actinomycetota > Actinomycetes > Streptomycetales > Streptomycetaceae > Streptomyces > Streptomyces tibetensis_A. The sequence continues at coordinate 827,928 of NZ_JBEZCR010000002.1, forward strand.
GAACAGCTGCGATGCGCCGACACTCGCCACCGCCAGCCCCGGCCGTACTCCCGCGCGCTGCAGGAAGCGCGTGTTCAGCGCGACACCCCCGACGGCCGCCGGGGCGACGATCTTCACGAACGACCCGGCGACCTGCGCCGCCACGGTCCGCACGAACGGCACCCGCTCGGGTACGAATCCCAGCAGGGCCATCGCCGCGGCGACGTAACTGCACATCGAGAACAGCACGGCCGCGGCGACCCAGCCCCATTCGGCGTTCGCGATGAGCGGCCCGAACTCGATGTGCGTGAGCTGCGTCAGCAGGAAGTACGCGCCGATCGCGCCGGCGATGAAGCTGATCAGCGTGCGCGGACGCACCCGCTCCAGCCGCGCCGGTTCGACCGGTGCCTGCGGCCTGATCCGCAGCACCGCGTGCCGGATCTGCGTGAGCAGGTCCTCCTCGCGCGCCTCCTCCACGGCTTCGTCGATCGCCCGCTTCTCGGCGCGCTGCTCCGCCCGTACGGCCTTCTTGTCGGGTTTCTCCAGGGCGGGCCCGGAGTCGTCCGCGTGTTCCTCCAGGCGGGCCTGCTTGGCCAGCCGGGAGGCCTCCAATACCGCGTCCCGCTCGCGCTGGGCCCGCTCCCGGGCCAGCCTGCGCAGCGTCGCGCGCGTGGAGCGGCTGAGCGCGATGGGCTGGAGCATCGGCAGACAGTCCGCCACGGCGTCGGGGCCGAGCACGCCCACCGCGGAGGCCACCGCCCGCTCGGCGCCCACCCGGAGGCCGAGCGTCACCAGCAGCTGGGAGGTGTCCATGCGCAGCAGCAGATCACCGGCGGCGATCTCGCCGACGCGCAGGTCGGTGAGGATCACCGTGCCGGAACGATCCACCAGGATCGCGTCGCCCACCAGCCTGCGATGCGCGATGCGCCGCGACTGCAGCGCCTTCACCTGGTGCCACGTGTCGCGCAGCAGGTCGTCGGTGATCTCCTCGTCCGGCAGCGAGTCGAGGGTCTGTGCGCCGCTGTGCTCGTAGACGAGCATCACCGCGTCGGGGCCGAGCTCGGAGGTGGCGATCAGCTTGGGTGCGTTGGCGCCGGCCGCGATGGCCGCGTACGCCAGCAGCGCCTCCTGCTCCAGGGCCTGCCGCAGCGACTGGAGACTGCTGCGGGTGGCGAAGCCACGCAGGGTGAGGTTGCGCCATGCTCGGTAGAAGAAGCCCTGGGCCTGCTGCTCGCGGTCGACCACCGTCACGTCCAGGGGCGGGCCGTCCTCAAGGGTGACGAAGTAGCGCCGACCCCGGTCCCCGGTGTCCGGGTTGTCGGAGGTGTCCTCGCGTGACGCGCTGACCGGGCGGAAACCGACGGTCCGCAGGCCGGCCATCAGCGTCTGCCCCGTGGGCCGGACGTTGGGGGAGCCGACCGCGTACAGCGTGCCGTAGGCCACGGTCCAGCCGATCAGCACGGTCAGGATGATCGAGAACGGGGTCGTGTACCCGGTGACGAGCATCGAGAAGGCGTCGAGGAGCAGCACGACCCACAGCACCGCGCGCCATCTCGGTCTGCGGGACATGCCGACGGCCGTCATATAGGCGATGACCGGGGCGAGGTATCCGTGCACGGGGTCGGTCAGCGCGTGGATGTCGCCGGGGGAGGGCTGGGTGAGCGCCTCCTGGATGGAGTCGGGGGCGGCGCGGGCGACCCACAGGTCCGTGGCGAGGGTCACGCCGTGTGCGAGGACCGCCGCGAGGACGCCGTCGGCGATGCGGAGCCCGTCCCGTTTGATCAACCGCTCGATGGCGAAGGCGACCGGCACCAGCAGGATGGCGATGCTGGAGGCCAGCCCCGCGATCTTGATGAGCAGGTCGGGTGCCTGCCCGGTGCCCTTGTTGATGTCCTGTTCGAGGCCCGAGGTGGTGCCGTGCGCGAACGCGGCGATGCCGATCAGCAACGCGACGGCGAGCACACCCACCAGCAGACGCATCAGGTCGGACGGGCGGTGCACGCGCGCGGGGAGCAGCGGTTCGTCGCCCTCCACCTCGTCGATGTGTGCGAAGTCGGGCTCCTCGGCGGCGGCGCGCGTCTTCTTCGCGGCCCCCTTCGGAGCATGGTCCGGAGTGCCCGGGCGCGACGAAGCGTCAGAGATGCCCTCCGTGTTCTCGGGGTGCGCACCCTGCTGCTTCATCGTCTCTTCTTGGTCTCGTATCACCGGTCACCGCCCGCACGATGGTGGCATGCCGCACCGGCACATGGGGCAATCAGGGTGCGCATGCGGGGGCGGACAGTCTGCCCGATGCGCCCCTGCCCGGTGCGGGAAACGCTCCGGAGCGCGCCCGGCCCGTTGTCGGTGGGGTGGGGCAGGATGGGGCGGATGAGTGAGCACAGGAGCCCTGAGGGGGGCCGGTACGAGGACGAGCTCGCGCAGGCGCTGCCCGAGTACGCCGAGCGGGTCCTCGACGTCGCCGAACTGATCCCGGCGGGTCGGGTCATGACCTACGGGGACGTCGCCGAGTGGCTGGAGGAGGGCGGCCCGCGCCAGGTCGGCCGTGTGATGGCGCTCTACGGCGGAGCCGCTCCCTGGTGGCGGGTCGTCCGCGCGGACGGCGTCCTGCTGCCCGGGCACGAGCAACGGGCCCTCGGCCACTACCGGACGGAGGGCACGCCCCTGAAGGAGGCGAGCCGCGCCGCCGAGGGCCACCTGCCGCGCATCGACATGAGACGCGCGCGGTGGGACGGCGGTGATCGCGCGGAGGGACACACCTGACAGCTTCCGCCATCGGACGGCCGCCCGTGTGACCCCTGATCCGTACGGGGGAATCGGGGCACACCGAGAGCATGACGTACGTTCGTGAGGCGAGGGGCATGAGCGCCACGTGTGCCTGGAGTGGTCGACGGGAAGAAGGGGAAGCCCTGCTTCCGCCTGACCCGTCGGCGTAGCGTCGGCTGCGCGTGCCCCCGTCACCCCGCGGTCACCGCCCGCCACGCGCGGTGGCCCGCCACCCAGCACTTCCACCAGAACCGGCGAACCACGTGAGCTCCTCTTCCTCCACCAGCGGCCTGTCGCACCCCCGGGTACGGCGGGGGAGCCGTGGCGCTTACCGACTGGTACGTACCCCCCCTGCCCGCATGGACCCCCCTCTTCTGGACGCCGCGCAGCGCTCCGTGGTTGACCACACGGCCGGTCCGTTGCTCGTCCTCGCAGGTCCGGGCACCGGCAAGACCGCCACCCTGGTCGAGTCCGTGGCCGAGCGCGTCGCCCGGGGCGGGGACCCCGAGCGTGTCCTGGTGCTCACCTTCAGCCGCCGGGCGGCCGTCGAACTGCGCGACCGCATGGCCCTGCGGACCGGCGCCGCCCGCGCCCCCCGGGCGACCACCTTCCACTCGTTCTGCTACGCCCTGGTCCGCGCCCACCAGGACAGCGACCTGTTCGTGGAGCCGCTGCGCCTGCTGTCCGGACCCGAGCAGGACGTCTCGGTGCGGGAGCTGCTCGCGGGCCAGGTCGATCTGGAACGGCTCGGGCTCGCGCACGTGCGCTGGCCGGACGAGCTGCGCGCCTGCCTGACCACCCGCGGTTTCGCCGACGAGGTCCGCGCCGTCCTCGCCCGCAGCCGCGAGCTGGGCCTCGGCCCCGACGCCCTGGACGCCTTCGCCCGCCGCACGGGACGACCCGACTGGCGTGCCGCCGCCGCCTTCCTCGCCGAGTACCTCGACGTGCTCGACCTGCAGGGCGTGATCGACTACGCGGAACTCGTCCACCGCGCGGTGCTCCTCGCCCGCCGCCCCGACGTCGCGGCCTGGCTCGCCGCCCGGTACGACGCCGTCTACGTCGACGAGTACCAGGACACGGATCCCGCTCAGGTGCGGCTGCTGGAGGCCCTGGCCGGCGGGGGCCGCACGCTCGTGGCCTTCGGCGACCCCGACCAGTCGATCTACGCGTTCCGCGGCGCCGACGTGAACGGCATCCTGGACTTCCCGCACGCCTTCCCGCGCGCGGACGGCCGCCCGGCCCCCGTCTCGGTGCTGCGGACGTCCCGCCGCTCCGGCGCCGGCCTGCTCGCCGCCACCCGCCTGCTCACCCAGCGCATGCCCCTGACCCGCCTGCCCGCCGAGAAGGTCCGCGCCCATCGCGCACTCGCCCCGGTGCGGGACGGCGGCCGCGTCGAGGTGTACACGTACCCGACGTCCGGGACGGAGCTGGACAACATCGCCGACATCCTCCGCAGGGCGCACCTGGAGGACGGTGTTCCGTGGAGCGACATGGCGGTCCTGGTGCGCGCCGGTTCCCGCACCATCCCGACCCTCCGCCGCGCCCTCTCGGCGGCCGGCGTCCCGGTGGACGTCGACGGTGACGATCTGCCCCTGCGGCAGGAACCGGCGGTGGCGCCACTGCTGACGGCGTTGCGGGCGGTGGCCGCGGCGGAGGCCGGGTCCTTCGCCGCGGCCCAGGAGGCGAAGGAGGCGCAGGCTCAACGGGCGGACCTTCAAAAGGCCGAGGTCGGTGATGGCCCGCGCGACGAGTCCCCGGAGCCGCTGGACGAGTCCGCCGAGGGTGCTCCTCCCGCGCACCCCCAGGGCAGCACCTGCTGGCTCGACACCGAAACCGCCCTCACCCTCCTGACGTCCCCCCTCGCGAGCATGGACGCCGCCGACCTGCGCCGCCTCGGCCGCGCCCTGCGCGACGAGGAGCGCGCCGCCGGCAACCCGCTGCCGCCGCCCTCCGACGTGCTGCTCGCACAGGCGCTCGCCGAGCCCGAGCGGCTCGCCGTGCACGACCCCACGTACGCGCGAGGCGCCCAGCGCCTCGGCGCGCTGCTGCGCAAGGCCCGCGAGCGCCTGGCCGGCGGTGGTACGGCCGAGGAGGCGCTGTGGGACCTGTGGGAGGGCACACCATGGCCCACACGGCTGGAACGGGCCGCCCGCCGGGGCGGTGCCGCCGGACGCAACGCCGACCGCGACCTGGACGCCGTGTGCGCCCTGTTCGCCACCGCCGCCCGCGCCGAGGAGCGCACCGGCGGCCGCGGCACCCTGAACTTCCTGGCGGAGATCGACGCCGAGGACATCGCCGCCGACACGCTCACCCGGCGTGCCGTACGCCCCGACGCCGTCCGCCTGATGACCGCGCACCGCTCCAAGGGCCTCCAGTGGCGCCTGGTGGTCGTCGCGGGCGTCCAGGAGGGCCTGTGGCCCGACCTGCGCCGCCGCGGCTCCCTCCTGGAGGCCGACCGCATCGGCCGCGACGGACTCGCCGAGCCCCTCACCCCCGGCGCGCTGCTCGCCGAGGAGCGCCGCCTGTTCTACGTGGCCGCCACACGCGCGCGTGAACGCCTCGTCGTCACCGCGGTCAAGGCCCCCGCCGACGACGGCGACCAGCCCTCCCGCTTCCTGACCGAACTCGGCGTCGAACCCAAGGACGTCACCGGACGGCCCCGACGCCCGCTGTCCGTCGCCGCGCTCGTCGCCGAACTGCGCGCCACCACGGTCGACCCGCGGGTCTCCGACGCCCTCCGGGAGGCAGCCGCCCGCCGCCTGGCCCGGCTCGCCGCCCTCGCCGACGAGGACGGCCGCCCCCTGGTGCCGTCCGCGCACCCCTACCGCTGGTGGGGCATGTTCGAGCCGACCGAGTCCAAGGTGCCGCTGCGCGACCGCGACCAGCCCGTGGTGCTCTCCGGCAGCGCCCTCGACCAACTGGCCAACACCTGCGCCCTCCAGTGGTTCCTCGGCCGGGAGGTGAAGGCCGACGCGCCCGCGACCGCCGCCCAGGGCTTCGGCAACGTGGTGCACGTCCTCGCCGACGAGGTCGCCTCCGGGCACACCCCGGCCGACCTGGGTGTCCTCATGGAACGCCTCGACTCCGTGTGGAACGCGCTGGCCTTCGACGCGCCGTGGAAGTCGGCCCAGGAGAAGGACAACGCGCGCGTGGCGCTCGAACGGTTCCTGCAATGGCACGTCATGAACCGCACCGGCCGCACCCCCGTGGCCAGCGAGCACGACTTCGACGTCACCCTCGAAGCGGGCGACTACCAGGTGCGCATCCGCGGCCAGATGGACCGGGTCGAGGCGGACGGCGACGGCCGTGCCTACGTGGTCGACTTCAAGACCGGCAAGCAGGCGCCCAGTTCCAAGGAGGTCGAGCGCCACCCGCAGCTCGCCGTCTATCAGCTGGCCGTCCGTGAGGGTGCCGTCGACGAGGCCTTCGACGGTGTGCGTCCCGAGCCGGGCGGCGCCGAACTCGTCCATCTCCGGCAGGGGGCTGCCAAACGCGACGGCGGCGAGAGCCTGCCCAAGGTGCAGGCCCAGGAGCCACTGGAGGGGGAGTGGGTCGGCGACCTGCTCGCCACCGCCGCCGGCAAGGTCCTCGACGAACGCTTCACGCCGACCGCCGGGCAGCACTGCACGCACTGCGCTTTCCGGGCTTCGTGCAGCGCGCGCCAGGAGGGGCGTCACGTCGTGGAGTGAGCTATCGCACCACCGGTGCCGACCTGCGCTTCCTCCTCCCCGGAGCCCCGTTCGGTCACCACTGTCAGTGGCCGCCGCTAGCCTTTCGATGTGCCCGCCCGTATCACCGATCCCGAACAGCTCAAAGAGCTCCTCGGCATCCCGTTCACCCCGGAGCAGACGGCCTGCATCACCGCGCCGCCCGCCCCGCAGGTGATCGTGGCCGGAGCCGGCTCGGGCAAGACGACGGTGATGGCGGCCCGCGTGGTGTGGCTGGTCGGCACCGGCCAGGTCGCCCCCGAGCAGGTGCTCGGCCTCACCTTCACCAACAAGGCCGCCGCCGAACTCGCCGAGCGCGTCCGCAAGGCGCTGGTGAAGGCCGGAGTGACCGACCCGGACGCCATCGACCCGGACAACCCGCCGGGCGAGCCGGTGATCTCCACGTACCACTCCTTCGCGGGCCGGCTGCTGACCGACCACGGCCTGCGCATCGGTCTCGAGCCCACGTCCCGGCTGCTCGCCGACGCCACCCGCTTCCAGCTCGCCGCGCGCGTCCTGCGCGAGGCCCCCGGGCCCTACCCGGCCCTGACCCGCTCCTTCCCGGACCTCGTCGGCGACCTCCTCGCCCTGGACTCCGAACTCGCCGAGCACCTCGTACGCCCCGAGGCCCTGCGCGCGTACGACGCCGAACTGCTGCTGACGCTGCGGGGCGCCAAGCTCAGCAACGCCGACCTGCGCAAGGTCCCCGACGCGGCCGCCGCCCGGCGGGAACTCGCCGAGCTGGTCACCCGCTACCGGGCCGTCAAACGCGAGCGGGACCTGCTCGACTTCGGGGACCAGATCGCCCTGTCCGCCCGGCTCGCCGGGATCCCCGAGGTGGGCCGCCTCCTGCGCGAGGAGTTCCGGGTGGTCCTGCTCGACGAGTACCAGGACACATCCGTCGCCCAACGCGTCCTCCTGGCAGGCCTGTTCGGCGAGGGCACCGGCCACCCCGTCACCGCCGTCGGCGACCCCTGCCAGGCCATCTACGGCTGGCGCGGCGCCTCCGTCGCCAACCTCGACGACTTCCCCGAGCACTTCGCCCACGCCGACGGCCGCCCCGCGACCCGCCAGGCCCTCAGCGAGAACCGCCGCAGCGGTGGCCGCCTGCTCGACCTCGCCAACGGCCTCGCAGAACCCCTGCGCGCCCTGCACGCGGGCGTGGAGGCCCTCCGCCCCGCCCCCGGCGCCGAACGCGACGGCACGGTCCGCTGCGCTCTGCTGCCCACCCACGCCGAGGAGATCGACTGGGCCGCCGACTCCGTCGCCCACCTCGTGCGGACCGGGACGGCACCGGGCGAGATCGCCGTCCTGTGCCGCACGGCGACCGACTTCGCCGAGATCCAGGGCGCCCTGGTCGCCCGGGACGTCCCGGTCGAGGTCGTCGGCCTGTCCGGGCTGCTGCACCTGCCCGAGATCGCCGACCTCGTCGCCGTCTGCGAGGTCCTCCAGGACCCCGGGGCCAACGCCTCCCTGGTGCGCCTGCTCACCGGCCCCCGATGGCGCATCGGCGCACGCGACCTCGCCCTCCTGGGCAGGCGTGCCCGGCTCCTCGTGGCCCACGCGCGCGTGGCGGACGACGACGACCAGGACCGCCGCCTCGCCGAAGCCGTCGAAGGGGTCGACCCGTCCGAGGTGATCTCCCTCGCGGACGCCCTCGACACGTTCCTGGAGACGCCTCTGGACGGCCGCGGGGACGACGACGGACTGCCGTTCTCGTCCGACGCGCGCGTGCGCTTCGCCCGGCTCGCCACCGAACTGCGCGAGCTGCGCCGCTCCCTGGCCGACCCGCTGATGGACGTCCTGCACCGCGTCCTCGCCGTCACCGGCCTCGAAGTAGAGCTGTCGGCCTCCCCGCACGCCCTGGCCGCCCGCCGCCGCGAGACCCTGTCCAACTTCCTGGACGTCGCCGCCTCCTTCGCCGCCGGCGACAACGAGGCCACCCTGCTCGCCTTCCTCGGCTTCCTGCGCACCGCCGCCCAGTACGAGAAGGGGCTCGACAACGCCCTCCCGGGCGGCGACAACACCGTGAAGGTGCTCACCGCCCACAAGTCCAAGGGCCTGGAGTGGGACGTCGTGGTCGTCCCCGGCCTGGTCACCGGCACCTTCCCCAGCAGCCAGGGCCGCGAGAAGTGGACCTCCCAGGGCAAGGTCCTGCCGCATGGGCTGCGCGGCGACGCCGACACCCTGCCCGACGTGGAGTCCTGGGACGCCAAGGGACTGAAGGCCTTCCACGAGGCCATGAAGGACCACCAGCACACCGAGGAACTCCGCCTCGGCTACGTCACCTTCACCCGGCCCCGCTCCCTCCTCCTCGGTTCCGGCCACTGGTGGGGCCCGACCCAGAAGAAGCGCCGGGGGCCGTCCGCCTTCCTCCAGGCCCTCTACGAGCACTGCGAGGCCGGGTACGGCGAGATCGAGGCATGGGCGGACGAACCCGCCGAGGACGAGGAGAACCCCGCCCTGCACCGGGCGACGGCCGACCAGGTCTGGCCCCTGCCGCTGGACGAGACGGCCCTGGCCCGCCGCCGCGCGGCCGCCGAGACCGTCCTGGCCCACCTGGAGGACCTCGCGGCCCGGGAGGACGGGCACCCCACGGCCACGCACGACCCGGACGACCTCGTCGACCCGGAGTGGCCGCCGCCCCCCGAGGACGACGAGCCCCCTCACGAGAGCCCCCTGCACGACGAACCGGATCCGTTCGACGAGGAGCACCTCGAGGAGGAGCCCCTTGACGAGGAGCACCTCGAGGAGGAGCACCTCGAGGAGGAGCCCCTTGACGAGGAGCACCTCGAGGAGGAGCCCTTTGAGGAGGACCCGTTCGACGACGACCTCTTCGACGACGGCCCAGTCGGTGAGGGTTCCGTCGCAGAGGTCCTGTACGAAAGCACCTTTGGGGAAGACGCGGCGGGCGGTGACGCCCGGGCGACGGTCCGCCCCACCCTCCCCCATCAGGCGGCGCCACCGGAGCCCCAGGCCGCCCGCCCCCACCGCGAGGCCCCCGAGCACCTGGGCCCCGGTCGCCGGGACCACCCGCACCTCACCCCGGAGGAAGCCCGCACCATCGCCTCCTGGGACCGCGACCTCGACGCCCTCACCGGCGAACTCCTGCGCGCCCGCGACAGCGTCACCGAGGTCCCCCTCCCCGCCTCGCTCTCGGCGTCCCAGCTGCTGCTCCTCGCCGCCGACCCGGACGGCCTGGCCCAGGAGCTCGCCCGCCCCATGCCCCGCCCGCCCCAGCCCGCGGCCCGGCGCGGCACCCGCTTCCACGCCTGGGTCGAGGCCCGCTTCGAAGCGCTCATGCTGCCCATGCTGGAACCGGAGGAACTGCCCGGCAGCGAGGCCGAGATCGCCGACGAACGGGACCTGGAGGCACTCAAGGAGGCCTTCGAGCGCACCCCGTACGCACACCGCACGCCCTACCGGGTGGAGGCTCCCTTCCAGCTGGAGATCGCCGGCCGGATCGTCCGGGGCCGCATCGACGCCGTCTACAAGGAGGGCGCCGGGGACGAGGCGACGTACGAGATCGTCGACTGGAAGACCAACCGTGCCCGTACCGCCGACCCGCTCCAGCTCGCCGTCTACCGCCTGGCCTGGGCCGAGCAGCGGGGCGTGCCGCCGGAGTCGGTCACGGCCGCGTTCCTGTATGTGCGCAGCGGGCAGGTCGTGCGCCCGGAGCTGCCGGACCGCGCGGCCCTGGAGCGGCTGCTGCTGGAGGACCCGTCCGACGGGGCGGCCGGTGCCCGGACGGGCGCGCGGACAGGGGCGGGGGCCGGTGAGGAACCGCACTCCGAGGACGTCGGTGCGGGCCGATAGGCTCGTGACCATGAGCCAGACCCCGGACAGCGTCGTCCGTACGTACATCCAGCAGCACCGCGCCGCCTTCCTCGACGACCTCGCCGCGTGGCTGCGCATCCCGTCGGTGTCCGCGCAGCCGGACCACGCGCCCGACGTACGACGCAGCGCCGACTGGCTCGCCGCCAAACTGAAGGAGACCGGCTTCCCGACCGTCGAGGTCTGGCCGACCCCGGGCGCCCCCGCGGTCTTCGCCGAGTGGCCCTGCGACAACCCGCAGGCGCCCACGGTGCTGGTCTACGGCCACCACGACGTGCAGCCCGCCGCCCGGGACGACGGCTGGGACAGCGAACCCTTCGAGCCGGTCGTGCGCGGCAACCGCCTCTACGCGCGCGGGGCGGCCGACGACAAGGGCCAGGTGTTCTTCCACACCCTGGGGGTGCGCGCCCACCTCGCCGCCACCGGCCGCACCACCCCGGCGGTGCACCTGAAGCTGCTGATCGAGGGCGAGGAGGAGTCCGGCTCCCCGCACTTCCGGGCCCTGGTCGAGCAGCACACCGAGCGGCTCGCCGCCGACGCCGTGATCGTTTCCGACACCGGCATGTGGTCCGAGGACACCCCCACGGTGTGCACCGGCATGCGTGGCCTCGCCGAGTGCGAGATACGTCTGCACGGACCCGCCCAGGACATCCACTCCGGCTCCTTCGGCGGCGCGGTGCCCAACCCCGCGACGGCCGTGGCCCGCCTGGTCGCCGCCCTGCACGACGAGCACGCGCGCGTGGCGATCCCCGGCTTCTACGACGGCGTGGTCGAACTCACCGACCGCGAACGCGAACTCTTCGCCGAGCTGCCCTTCGACGAGCAGCAGTGGCTGCGCACGGCCAAGTCGAACGCCACCCGCGGGGAGGCCGGCTACACCACCCTGGAGCGGATCTGGGCCCGCCCCACCGCGGAGGTCAACGGCATCGGCAGCGGTTACCAGGGCCACGGCAGCAAGACGATCATCCCCGCCTCCGCCATGGTGAAGTTGTCCTTCCGCCTGGTGGCGGGCCAGGACCCCGGCCATGTGGAGAAGGCCGTCCGCGCCTGGGCGGAGGAGCAGGTGCCTCCCGGGATCCGCTGCGACGTCACCTTCAGCGGCGCCACGCGCCCCTGCCTGACGCCGCTGGACCACCCCGCCCTCCAGTCGGTCACCCGCGCCATGAGCCGTGCCTTCGAGCAGCCGGTCCGCTTCACCCGCGAGGGCGGCTCCGGCCCGGCTGCCGACCTCCAGGACGTCCTCGGCGCCCCGGTGCTGTTCCTGGGCATCTCCGTCCCCTCGGACGGCTGGCACGCCCCGAACGAGAAAGTGGAACTCGACCTGCTTTTCAAGGGCGTCGAGGCCACTGCGTACCTGTGGGGTGACCTCGCCGAGAACTGGCGCCATGAGCCCTGAGCGTCCCGATCCGTCCGGGCCGGCCACGCGCGCGGGGCACACTGGAAGCGCCGCCCCGCACCGCCCGAGCCCGCCGGACCCGGTCGCCCCCCCGCCGTACGTCCCGCTGAACCGCCCGCCGAACCCGACCGTCCCACCGGGGAGTTGGAAGCACCCGTGACCACCTGGACCGACCACAACGCCGACCGCCCCATCTCGCTCACCGCCCCGAGCGGCATCGACCGGGCCGCCCACCACCGGCTCGACGAGGCCTGGCTCGCGGCGGCGTGGAGCCACCCCACGACGCGCTGTTTCGTGGTCTCCGGCGGGCAGGTCCTCATCGACGAGACGGCGGACGGGCGCACCGAACTCGTCATGACCCCCTCCTTCGAAGCTCCCCTCACCGAGGCGCACCGCTATTTCCTCGGTATCGACGAGGACGGTGTCAGCTACTTCGCCCTCCAGAAGGACTCCCTGCCCGGACGGATGGACCAGTCCGCACGCCCGGCCGGCCTGCGCGAGGCGGGCGCCCTGTTGTCGGCCCGCGACGTGGGTCTGATGGTGCACGCGGTGGGACTGGAGAACTGGCAGCGCACGCACCGTTTCTGCTCGCGCTGCGGCGAGCGCACCGTCATCGCCGCCGCGGGGCACATCCGCCGCTGCCAGGCCTGCGGCGCGGAGCACTACCCGCGCACGGACCCCGCCGTGATCATGGCCGTGACCGACGACGACGACCGCATCCTGCTCGGCCGCCAGGTGCACTGGCCCGAGGGCCGCTTCTCGACACTGGCCGGCTTCGTCGAGCCCGGCGAGGCCATCGAACAGTCGGTGCGCCGCGAGGTCCACGAAGAGGTCGGCATCAGCGTCGGCCAGGTCGAGTACGTCGCCAGCCAGCCCTGGCCCTTCCCGTCCAGCCTCATGCTGGGCTTCATGGCCCGGGCCACCTCGACCGAGATCGAGGTCGACGGCGACGAGATCCACGAGGCCCGCTGGTTCTCCCGCGAGGAGCTGCACGCCGCCTTCGAGTCCGGCGAGGTGCTCCCGCCGTACGGCATCTCGATCGCGGCGCGCCTCATCGAACTCTGGTACGGCAAGCCGCTCCCGACGCGGAGCGTCCTCTGACCTCGTCGGCGCGGTCGTCGTCGGCATGAGAGAAGGCGGCCCCTGAGCTTTCTCAGGAGCCGCCTTCCGCGGACCGGCACGTGGTGACTAGGCGCCGATCTTCTGCTTCACCTGGGCCAGCGAGGGGTTCGTGAGCGTCGAGCCGTCCGGGAACAGGACGGTGGGCACCGTCTGGTTTCCGCCATTCGCCTTCTCCACGAACGCGGCGGACTCCGGGTCCTGCTCGATGTTGATCTCGGTGTACGCGATGCCCTCGCGGTCCATCTGGCTCTTCAGCCGGCGGCAGTAGCCGCACCACGTGGTGCTGTACATCGTCACAGTGCCCAGCATGTCTCTCGTGCTCCTTCGGTGGCTCGGGGCGGGTGGTCGCAGTGGGGGAACGTATGTGGCAGGTCCACCATTCCCGGCCCACGGGCCCAGCCCTACGTGACGCCTGCCGCACTAGTACGACTATCGGTGCCTCCCTGTGGACAACCGGCGCAGCCGTCTCGCGCGACCTGGCAGCATGGCGGTGTGACAGCAGCACCGCATTCCACCCTGTTCCCGCAGGTACCGGACTCCGCCGACGCCGTGCTCGAAGGGCTCGACCCCGAGCAGCGCGAGGTGGCCACGGCCCTGCACGGCCCGGTGTGCGTCCTGGCGGGCGCGGGCACGGGCAAGACCCGGGCGATCACCCACCGCATCGCCTACGGAGTGCGCGCGGGCATCCTGCACCCTTCCAGCGTCCTCGCCGTCACCTTCACCGCCCGTGCCGCCGGAGAGATGCGCGGCCGGCTGCGCCAGCTCGGCGCAGCCGGTGTCCAGGCGCGTACGTTCCACTCGGCCGCCCTCCGCCAGCTCCAGTACTTCTGGCCGAAAGCGATCGGCGGCTCCATGCCCCGGCTCGTCGACCGCAAGATCCAGCTCGTCGCCGACGCGGCGGCGGCCTGCCGCATCCGGCTCGATCGCGGCGAGCTGCGGGACGTCACCGCCGAGATCGAGTGGTCCAAGGTCACCCAGACCGTCCCCGCCGACTACGCGCCCGCCGCCGCCAAGGCCGGCCGTGAGTCCCCCCGCGACCCAGCCGAGATCGCCCAGCTCTACGCCGCCTACGAGGACGTCAAGCGCGAGCGGTCCGTCATCGACTTCGAGGACGTACTGCTGCTGACCGTGGCCGTCCTGCAGGACCGGCACGACATCGCGGAGCAGATCCGCGCCCAGTACCAGCACTTCGTGGTCGACGAGTACCAGGACGTCAGCCCCCTCCAGCAGCGCCTGCTCGAACTGTGGCTGGGCGAACGGGACAGCCTGTGTGTGGTCGGTGACGCCAGTCAGACGATCTACTCCTTCACCGGAGCCACCCCTGACCACCTGCTCGACTTCCGCACCCGCCACCCCGGTGCCACCGTCATCAAGCTGGTCCGCGACTACCGCTCCACCCCCCAGGTCGTCCATCTCGCCAACGGTCTGCTCGCCCAGGCGCGGGGCCGGGCCGCCGACCACCGTCTGGAGCTCGTCTCCCAGCGCGGCGCGGGGCCGGAGCCGGTCTACTGCGAGTACACCGACGAGCCCGCCGAAGCGGAAGGCGCGGCCCGCCGGATCCGCGAACTCATCGATTCCGGGGTCCCGGCCTCCGAGATCGCCATCCTCTTCCGCACGAACGCGCAGTCCGAGACCTATGAGCAGGCCCTCGCCGACGCCGCCGTGCCTTACCAGCTGCGCGGCGCCGAGCGGTTCTTCGACCGTCCGGAGGTGCGCAAGGCGGGCATCGCCCTACGCGGCGCGGCCCGCTTCGGCGGCAACGACTCTCTTCTCGACGACGTCGTCGACCTGCCCTCGCAGGTGCGCGCCGTCCTGTCCGGAGAGGGCTGGACGAGCCGGCCACCGGCCGGCTCCGGTGCCGTGAGAGAGCGCTGGGAGTCCCTGGCCGCCCTGGTGAACCTGGCCCAGGACTTCGCCGCCGCCAAACCGGGCGCCACCCTGGCCGACCTCGTCGCCGAACTCGACGAACGGGCGAACGCCCAGCACGCGCCCACCGTGCAGGGCGTCACCCTCGCCTCCCTGCACTCGGCCAAGGGCCTGGAATGGGACGTCGTCTTCCTGGTGGGTGTGGCCGAGGGCATGATGCCGATCACTTACGCGAAGACCGACGAACAGATCGAGGAGGAGCGCCGGCTCCTCTACGTCGGGGTCACCCGCGCGCGGGAACACCTCCACGTCTCCTGGGCGCTGTCCCGCTCGCCCGGCGGCCGGCCGAACCGCCGCCCCAGCCGCTTCCTCGACGGACTGCGCCCGGGCTCGACGGCCACCACGGGCCGTGCAGGCTCGGGCGGTGCGGGCGGAATCGAGCGCGGCATTTCCGGAACCAGGGATTCCGCCCCGAGGCGGACCCAGCGAGTTCCCGCCCGCTGCCGGGTCTGCGGCCGCACGCTGACCGACCCGGGCGAGATGAAGCTGATGCGCTGCGACGACTGCCCCTCCGACATGAACGAGGGCCTGTACGAGCGGCTGCGTGAGTGGCGGGCCGACCAGGCGCGCAGCAGTGGCCAGCCCGCCTTTTGCGTGTTCACGGACAGGACGCTGATGGCGATCGCCGAGTCCGCCCCCGACGACGAACGCGAGCTCGCCCGCATCCCGGGCGTCGGGATGCGCAAGCTCACCCGCTACGGGGCCGAGGTACTGGCCATCTGCGCAGGCCAGTCGGGCGCGGAGAGCCGAGATCGGGACTGACACGAACTCGTCGAAAAAATAGTTTGCGCATGCCCCAGCAATCCCCATAGGTTCTTAGGCACGAGAGCAGCGGCCTTCTCGGAGGCCCTGATTCCGTGTTGTACTTGCATATCCGTCGGACTGGTTCGCCCAGTCCCCCAAGACGCCGAGAGGAGGCGAGTCCAGTGATCAGCATCAACACCAGCTCCGTCAGCATCGTGAAAATGACCGATCGCTCGGCCGTCTCCGCGTGCATGCTCGGCGTTTCGAACCTGGGCACCGGTCTGTCCGGCATTCGTGCCGCTCGCCCGGCGTCCTCCTCCGTTGCTCCCGCGGGCCTTCCTGTCCGTGAGCGCAATGAGCGACCGACCAAGGCACTGGAAGCGGCAGTAACGGCACAGGCACAGGCCTATGCCTTTACGGCGACCGGTGCCGGATTCCGGAAGCAGACGACGCAGCACCACCAGATGTGGGCCTTCCGTGGGCCAGAACCCTGGAGTGATCCAGCCTGATCGCCGATCAGGCCGGCGCCTTCAGGGCCGCGGAACCCCATCCGGGATCCGCGGCCCTTCTGTTTGTCCCTGAACAGGGATGACAGACCGAAGGAGCCTCGGGACAAGAAAAGAACCCGGTACCACCACCCCCCCGGCCAACAGGCCGGAACGACCTGACGAGGAAGCCCAACCGTGCAACTCGAAGCGCACGCCCCGTCCGTACCGCCTTCCGACACGATCCCCAAGCCCTGCTCCACGGAGGACCCGGCCTTGACCCCGCTCATCGCGCTCACCGCGCTCGACGACGCCATCGAGAACCTCGGCGTACCCGTGCCGTGCCGTTCCTACGACCCGGAGGTCTTCTTCGCCGAGTCGCCCGCGGACGTCGAGTACGCCAAGTCCCTCTGCCGCACCTGCCCACTCGTCGAGGCCTGCCTCGCCGGCGCCAAGGAGCGGCGTGAGCCCTGGGGCGTCTGGGGTGGCGAGCTGTTCGTCCAGGGTGTCGTCGTCGCCCGGAAGCGGCCGCGTGGCCGCCCGCGCAAGAACCCGGTCACGGCATGAACACCGCAGGAACGATCGACCGTCCCCTCACGCACGACCCCCAGAAGCAGGCCCCGATGAAGCCGTCCACTCACGAGCCCGCCGGCTCGGCGACCCAAGACTTTTCCATCAACGGCGCGAAGGACTCGCGTCAGAACAGGACCCGCGAGATGCAACTCATCCCAGAAGCCATGGCCCGCGCGCATATGCGCGAGCGACTGCAGGAGGCGGAGCGGGATCGCCTGGCCGTGCGCCTGGCGTCCGCCCGCCGGATGCAGCGCAGGGCGGAGCGCGCCTCACTGCGTGCCCGCCGGGCGCTCGCCATGGCGGTCATGCAGTAATCCGCTGCACCTGAAGCGGGGCATTCCGGTCGATACGACCGGGCTGCCCGCCGACCTCTCACTGCGGGGGCCGGTCCGTGTCGAACGGACCGGCCCCCGCGGCGGTCGTCCGCCCGAGGAAGCGCACGTCCGGCGCCTGGAGTCGGACTGAAGGTGAGCCCCGGGGCGGAGCTCAGGCTTCCGCCACCGCCTCCTCGCCGTCGGCCGGATCCTCCGGGACGAACCCCGGAAGCCACTCCTCCAACTCCTCGCGCAGCCGCACCGTCGCCCCCAGCTGGCACAGCACGCCGATCGTGCTCAGCGTCACCCGGTGGATCAGCAGATAGGACGGGGGCAGGTTGAGCTGCTTGCCGAGCTGGTAGGCAGGGGAGCGGGGGTCGGCGACCCGCGCCGCCTGGCTGCGCATCCAGCCCCGGGTGAAGGTGAACTCCTCGACCTGGGCCGGCTCGATGATCGGCAGCAGGTAGTCCATGACGGCGTCCGGGTCCAGCTCTATGGTCTCCTTGACGAACCCTTCCGCGCAGAGAAGCTCGTAGACCGCATCCGCCTCACCGTCGAGGGTCATCCGCAGGGACTCGCCGATGGTGGCCGGCAGACCTCCCGGGAGTCGGTCGACCGTGCCGAAGTCCAGCACGCCCAGGCGCCAGTCGTCCTCCCCTTCCGGGCCACCGGGCAGGAGCCGGAAGTTGCCCGGGTGGGGGTCGGCGTGCAGCAGGCCCGTGCGGGCGGGGCCGGAGAACAGGAAGCGGGCCAGCAGCTGACCGGCACGGTCGCGCTGTTCCTGGGTGCCGTCCGAAATGATCTCCGACAGCGGGATGCCGTCCATCCACTCGGTGACCAGGACCTGGTCGGACTGGTGCACCACCTGCGGCACGACCACGTCCGGATCGTCCGTGAACTCCTCGGCGTGGGTCTGCTGCGCCTGGGCTTCCAGTCCGTAGTCCAGCTCCTCCGCAACGCGGTCCTTCAGCTCCGTGATCAGAGGCTTGATGTCCATGCCGGGAATCAGCGGGCCGAGCAGGCGGGAGAAGCGGCTCAGCTGGTTCAGGTCCGACAGCAGGGCCTCGCCGGCACCCGGGTACTGCACCTTGACGGCCACCTCGCGGCCGTCGTGCCACACCCCTCGGTGGACCTGGCCGATCGAGGCCGCCGCGGCGGGCTTGTCCTCGAACTCCAGGAACAGTTCGTGCCAGCCCTCGCCGAGCCGCTCCTCGAGCACCGCGTGCACGGTCCGGGTCGGCATGGGCGGCGCCGCCTCCTGGAGCTTGGTCAGCGCGGCCCGGTAGGGGCCGGCCACCTCCTCGGGCAGCGCCGACTCGAAGACGGACAGGGCCTGCCCGAACTTCATCGCGCCGCCCTTCAGCTCACCCAGCACCTTGAACAACTGGTCCGCCGTGCGCTGTTGGAGTTCGCGGCCGACGAGCTCGGCGGATTCACCGACGATCCGCTTGCCGAATCCCCAGGTCGCCCGCCCGGCGATGCCGAGCGGGAGCGCGGCGAGCTTGGCGGTCCGGGTAACCGCCTTCCGGGGAAGATCAGACATGCGCCCTCCAAGTCCCAGCCGGCCGCTCCGCCTCTGCCTCACGGCACTGCTCCGACGGCCGTTGCACAGCCATTGTCTCGTGTGACTCGCCGTCCTCCGAGAGGTGCTCCCCTTTTCCTCTCGTCGCCGCAGCGCACGGGCACGCCGGATGCGCCCGGACCGGCCGCGTACGCCAGTGGAGATCCGGGACGGAGCACTCCCAGCGTGCCCCGGCGCTGGAGGGGGCCCGGCCGTCGAGGAAAGCGAGTGCGTGGGCGGCCGCGAGTCCTGCCACGGCCGTGGCCAGTGTCAGGTCGCAGGGCGGCACCTGCCGCTGCTTGCCGGAGCGCCACTGGGCGACCAGACGCGGCCAGGTGGGGTCCCGGTCGACACGGTCCTCGTGCAGGCATCCCGCGCATCCCGTCTCGCCGGGCAGAACGAGAGGACCGACCACGCCGGTGCCCTCCACGACGCCGGCGTACAGATGGGGCGTCCCGGAGCTCATCAGCGGCTCTGCCGCTGCCGGGTCGGGCGCGTGCACGGCGACATCGTCCCGCGGGGCGAGGATCACCAGCGAGAACCCCGGGTCGCCGTCCTCCGGGGGCGCCTGACCCGCCGCTCGGCGCGGCGGCCGGTCGGGGGCCGCCCGGCGCACGGCACGACGGGCCGATTCGTCCCTGCGGTCGCCGACGGCATCCGCGGGCAGCCCGCCCGGCGCGACGTCCCACGGCTGCACACGGCCGCCGTCCATCACGTCCACCCCGCCCACGCCGGCCCCTGCCAGGAGCGAGGCCAGCACGGCACCCACCCGGCCCGCGCCTCGCACCTGAACGCGCTGCGGGCGCCGCGCGGCCAGCCGCCCGATCGCGTCGCCGGGGGACGATGTCGTCAGGGTGAGGGAGGCCAGGTCGGGGCGCAGCCGGTCGAGGACGTCCTTCTTCTTGCGTAGCGCGTCCGCGGCCGGCCCGCCACCGCGGGCGTCGTCCAGCAGTCCGGCCCGTGCCAGCCCCCGCACCAGCTTGTCGACATGACCGTCGGGCAGATCCATGCGGCGTCCCTCCTCGCGGAGCAGCTCCAGCCCCCGCGTGCCGTTCAGCAGGTCGAGGAAGCTGCCCGTCGCCAGGTCCATCGGGCCGAGCGTCATCGCATGGGCCGGGGTCATCCCGAACTGCACGGTGTTGAGGTCGCGCCAGCCGCGCCTGAGCGCGGGTTTCACCATCGGATGCATGACAGGCCCCCGTATGCCGTAGATCGTCCCCGTACCGCCGACGGTCCCGAGCGCGGGCACGGCCCCTGTTTCCCGGACCGGCCTCGCCGTAGCTTCGCCGACGAGATCCAGCATGCCCAACCCCGCCGCGGCCCGCTGAAAGTTGTCCACAGGCGCGGGTATTAGTCGTACTGGTCCGACGACTGTGTCCTGCCGTCGGCAACGAGCCTTACAGAGTCGGCGCCCGCGACATGCGAACCGGGCGCCCGCGACGAACCCGGTGCCCGCGACATGCGAACCGGGCGCCCACGACCAACCCGGTGCCCGAGACGAACCCGGCGGCCGGGTCGTAAAAATCCTGCGGCCGGCGGGAGCGGCGGCACCGAAGCGTCCCGGAGTCGGGACTTCCCCGTGTGCAGCGGGTAACGTCGGGGCGTGCCCGCCGACCCACTGCACCGCGCCGGAACCACTCAGCGCAGCACGACGAGCCAGCCGCCGAGCGGCTCGAGGGCGAGCGCGATCGAGGTCCGCAGGAGCGCCCGCCGACGCCGAACGGTCTCCGCGTACCGCGAGGGCGATCGCACCGTGGTGCTCATCCCCGCCCGGATGTCCGAGGCGGAGGAACAGCGCTGGGTGACCGTCATGCTCGACAAGCTGGCCGCCCAGGAGAGCAAGCGGGCCCTCGGCGACGCCGATCTGGCCGAGCGGGCCCGGCGTCTTTCGGACCAGTACTTCGAGGGGCGCGCCCGGCCCGCGTCGGTGCGCTGGGTGACCAACCAGAACACGCGCTGGGGTTCCTGCACCCCCGCCGAGGGCAGCATCCGCCTCTCGCACCGCCTCCAGGGCATGCCCGAGTACGTCGTCGACTACGTCCTCGTCCACGAACTCGCGCATTTGCTCGTTCCCGGACACGGACCGCGCTTCTGGGAACTGCTGAAGGCCTATCCGCGCACCGAACGGGCCCGGGGATACCTCGAAGGTGTGGTCGCCGCCGAGCGGTTGCCCCATGTACCCGGCACAAGGGGCGACAGCCCCACGAGGTGACCGACCGCTTTCCGCGAGCGAACAGCCGATACGGCGGATCGGGGCGTTGTGTACCGGCTCTGTACCGACCTCGTCCGGTGTCCGAGTTTGCCGTTAGCCTGGCGCGACGCACTCACGTTCTGGATGGGGGACGGTCGTTACGCATGGCCAGGGAATTCCAACGCGGCCACAAGGCCAGGATCAGTGACCTCACCGCGGGTACGGATCTGTACGTAGGTGTACAGATCGCCGGCCCCGGACTGAGCTTCGACATCAGTTGCTTCGGCCTCGACGCCGACGAACGGCTCTCGGACGACCGGTACTTCGTCTTCTTCAACCAGCCGAAATCCCCCGAGGAGTCCATTCAGCTCCTGGGCGCCCAGGCGGGAGACACCGAGTCCTTCCGGGTGACGCTCGACCGGATCCCGTCGCAGATCCAGAAGCTCTCCTTCACGGCGACGATCGACGGCGCCGGCCAGATGTCGCAGATCGCCTCCGGGTACATCCGTATCGTCGCGGGCGGCGAGGAGGTGGCGCGCTACGCCTTCAACGGCTCGGAGTTCTCCACCGAACGGGCCGTGATGCTGGGCGACTTCTACCTGAAGGACGTCTGGCGGTTCGCCGCCGTCGGGCAGGGCTTCGACGGAGGTCTGGACGCGCTGCTGAAGAACTTCGGCGGCGAGGTCGCCGAGGAGGAGACGCCGGCGCCGGCCCCGCAGCAGCCGCAGGCCGGCGCAGCGCCCGCCTTCGCCCCGCCCGCGTTCGGCGTCCCGGCCGCTGCCGAACCCACCGCACCGCCCGCCCAGCCGGCGCCCCAGGCCCCCACACCCCAGCCCGCCGCGCAGGGCTTCGCCCCGCCGCCCGGCCATACGCCCCCTCCGGCGCCCGCGCCCCAGGTGCACGCCGCCCCGACCATCGTCGCTCCCCTGCACACCCCGCCCGGCGGCTCTCCGGTGCCTCCTCCGGCCCCGGCGCCCGCACCCTACGGCCAGCCGGGCCAGCAGCCGCCGCACCACGGCCAGGTCCCCGGCCAGACGGCCCCGCCGCCTCCCGGCTACGGCCAGCCCCAGGCACCCCACCCGCCGCAGGCGCCCCACGCCCCGGCCCCGCCCCCCGGATACGGCCAGCCCACGCCGCCGCCGGGCTACGGCCAGCCCGCACAGCCCCCCGGCTACGGCCAGCAGCCGCCCTACGGACAGGCGCCCCACGCTGCTCCACAGGGTGCCCCTCAGGGCCCTGGTGTGTCCGCTGCGCTCCAGCAGTTCAAGGAGACCCCCACCGGGCAGCGCTGGACACAGCAGAACAAGAAGCTCGTGCGCGTCGACCTCGGCATCGGCGGACAGCCGGTACTGGCCCGGCAGGGCAGCATGGTGCTCTACCAGGGCAAGGTCGACTTCAGCTACAAGGGCGCCGGGTTCGCCGGCCGGATCGTGGGCAACGCGACCGGCCAGGAGATGCAGTTGATGCGCTGCACCGGCCAGGGGCAGGTCTTCCTCGCCGAGAACTCGACCATGCTGCACCCCCTGGAGCTGCAGGGCGACGCCGTCTGCGTCTCCGCCGAGAACGTCCTCGCCTTCGACGAGAGCCTCACCTACGAGGTCCGCCGCATCGAGGGCCACGGAATCCCCGGCGGCGCACTGTTCACCATGCAGTTCCAGGGCACCGGCACCATCGTCGTGAAGACGCACGGCACTCCCGTCGTGCTGCCCGTGACGCCCACCACGTTCGCCGACTGCAACGCCGTGGTCGCCTGGTCGGCCGCCGCCCAGGTCGTCGTCTCCAGCCAGGTGCGGATGCGCCGCAACGCCTACCCCGGCGACACGGGGGAGAGCGTCAACCTCCAGTTCCGGGGAGCGCCCGGCAACTTCATCGTCGTCCAGCCGTACGAGGTCTGAGGGAGCCCGTCATGACACAGCAACTCGCGGGCCACGCCCCCGCACCCGTCACCGCCCGCATGGAGAACCACGGCAACCACATGCTGAAGGTCGCCATGCAGACCGGGAACGACCTCCTCGCGCGCGTGGGGTCGATGGTCGCCTACGAAGGGTTCGTGCAGTACGAGCCCAACCCGCCGGCCGTGCGCCAGATCGCCAAGGACTGGATGACCGGTGAGGGCGCGCCGCTGATGAAGTGCTCCGGCGACGGTCTGCTCTACCTCGCCGACTACGGGGCGAACGTCGTCGTCATCAATCTCAACGGCGACGGCATCTCGGTCAACGCCACCAATCTGCTGGCCTTCGATGCCCACCTCAGCTGGGGCGTGGAGCGGGTCAAGGGCCTGGCCAAGTTCGCCGGGCAGGGCCTGTGGAACACCAAGATCTCCGGGCAGGGCTGGGTCGCGCTGACCTCCCGGGGTAAGCCCATCGTCGTCGACTGCGGAGGCGGCGAGGACGAGACCTACGTCGACCCCGACGCGCTCGTCGCCTGGTCCCCGAACCTCAAGGTCAAGGGCAAGCGCAGCTTCCGGGCCCAGTCGCTGATCGGCCGCGGCAGCGGCGAGGCCTACCAGATGGCCTTCTCCGGTCAGGGCATCGTCGTCGTCCAGCCCAGCGAGGACAGCACCGACCGCCTCCGGTTCCGGGGCTGAGGGGGAGCCACACGTCATGCAGAGCCCGATTTTCGCCTACAACGAGCAGCAGACCCAGGAACGCTGGAGTCTGCAGAACAAGCAGATGCTGCGCGTCACCCTGGAGGGCCACGACGACGTCCTGGCCCGCAAGGGCACCATGGTCGCCTACCAGGGCCTCGTCGAGTTCGACGCCGAGTTCCAGAGCAACCAGCAGTCACGCGCGCGTGCGCAGACCGGGGAGGGCCTGGACCTGATGCGCTGCCACGGGCAGGGCACGGTGTACCTCGCCAACCTCAAGCAGCACGTCCACGTCATGGACGTGGACCAGGACGGCCTCACCGTCGACAGCAGCTATGTGCTGGCGATGGACTCCTCCCTGCACCACGAGGTCATCGCCGTGGACAGCCTCTACGGCATCTCCGGCTCGGGGAAGTACCAGCTCAATATCAGCGGCCGGGGCAAGGTCGCCCTGATGACCTCCGGGATGCCGCTGCTGATGCAGGTGACGCCCGACAAGTACGTCAACTGCGACGCCGACGCGATCGTCGCCTGGTCGACGGGCCTGCGGGTGCAGATGCAGGCCCAGACGCACTCCTCCGGGGTGTGGAGGCGCCGCGGCAGCACAGGTGAGGGCTGGGAGCTGAGCTTCATGGGGACCGGCTACGCGCTCGTCCAGCCGAGTGAGCTGCTGCCGCCGCAGAACGCCCAGATCGGCTCGGGTCTCGCCGCGCAGTACGGCATGGGCCAGCAGGGGGCGCGGGGGCAGAACCAGGGCAACGTCTGGAGCTGAGCGCTCCGCGGGGGGCCGAGGGGTTCGGGGGTGTGCGGTCCCGATGCGGCTGCGGGCCGTCCGGTGCTGGTCGCGCAGTTCCCCACGCCCCTGAACGGGGCGCCACCCGCCGTCACGTAAGGGGCGGCCGCCACAGCGGTCGCCCCTTACACACGTTCAGGTCGTGAGTCTCGCGCGGGTCGCGGCCAGTAGCTGTACGACCGACTCGTCCGCCACGTCCGGCACCTCGTCGTAGCCGAACCAGCGCACGTCGAGTGACTCGTCGCTGATCGCGTGCGTGGCGTCCGGTGGGGCCATGACCGCGTACTGGACGTCGAAGTGGCAGTGGCACGGAGGCGGGATCGGATGCCGGTCCAGGCGCACCGGGCCGCCGGGCAGCAGGGTGAGCCCCGGGACGCCGGACTCCTCCGTCGCCTCACGCAGGGCCGCACCCGCCAGGGACGCATCGCCCGGCTCGCAGTGGCCGCCCATCTGCAGCCACATCCGCAGCTTCTTGTGCAGGGTCAGCAGCACCCGGCCGCCCTCGGGGTCGATCACCAGGGCGCTCGCCGTGATGTGGCCCGCGTGGCAGGCCTTCCACAGGCCGTCCGGATGGTCCGCCAGATGGTCCAGATAGGCCTGGCGCAGCTCCGTCTGGTCCTCGTACCCCTTCAGTACGAGGACCGCGTCGTCGTACAGGCTCACCCGGCGTCGTCGCCCCTGTTCTCGTCCTCGCCCTCGTCCTTCTTCTTGAGGTCGGGCTTGTCCGCCGCCTCGCCGAGCATCTTGTCCAGCTCGGAGAAGTCGATCTGCTCGCGGTGCACGAAGCCGTCCGGATCGTCCAGGTCGGTCGCCGTGGGAAGCATGTCCGGGTGGTGCCACAGGGCGTCCCGGCCGTCGACCCCGCGCGCGTCGGTGAGCGAGGCCCACAGACGGGAGGCGTCCCGCAGGCGGCGCGGGCGCAGCTCCAGGCCGATCAGCGTGGCGAACGTCTGCTCGGCCGGGCCGCCCGAGGCGCGGCGGCGGCGCAGCGTCTCGCGCAGGGCGTCGGCGGATGCCAGGCGAGGCTTCGCGGCGGCGTGGACCACCGCGTCGACCCAGCCCTCCACGAGCGCCAGGGCCGTCTCCAGACGGGCCAGGGCGGCCTTCTGCTCGGGCGTGTCCTCCGGCTGGAACATGCCCTGCTGGAGGGCCTCCTGCAACTGCTCCGGGTTCTGCGGGTCGAACTGGCCGACCACGTCCTCCAGCTTGGCCGTGTCGACCTTGATCCCGCGGGCGTAGCCGTCGACGGCGCCGAACAGGTGCGAGCGCAGCCACGGCACGTGCGAGAAGAGGCGCTGGTGGGCGGCCTCGCGCAGGGCGAGGTACAGCCGCACCTCCTCCTGGGGGACGCTCAGGTCCTTGCCGAACGTCTCGATGTTCACCGGGAGCAGCGCGGCCTTGCCGGCCGGGCCGAGCGGGAGGCCGATGTCGGACGAGCCGACGACCTCGCCGGCGAGCACGCCGACGGCCTGCCCGATCTGCGTGCCGAACATGGCGCCGCCCATCGAGCGCATCATGCCGATCAGCGGGCCGGCCATGGCCTGCATCTCCTCCGGCAGGACATCACCCATGGCGGTGCCGACGCGCTCGGCGACCGGGTCGACCAGCTCCTTCCAGGCGGGCAGGGTGGCCTCGACCCACTCCGCGCGGCTCCAGGCCACCGCGGAGGCGGCGCCGGAGGGCAGGGACGTGGCGTCGTCGAGCCACAGGTCGGCCAGGCGGACGGCTTCCTCGACGGACTTGCGGTCGGCGGGGCCGACGCTGGCGTCCTTGGTGCCGTCAGGGCTGCCCTGGGAGACCGTCTGGCGGGCGATCTGCTTGGCCATGTCCCAGTTCACCGGGCCGCCCTCGTAGGAGAGCATCTGGCCCAGCTGCTGGAACGCGGCGCCCAGGTCGGTGGGGTTCAGCGACCCGAACATGGCTGCGAACGGATTGTCCGCACCGGGGCCGCCAGGGCCACCGGGGCCCTGCCCGAAGCCACCGGCTCCGGGCAGGCCGCCGAAACCGAACGGGTTGGCAGGTCCCTGACCACCACCGCTCTGCTGGTCCTTCTTCTTGCCCTCGTCGCCGTCGTCCGGCTCCTCCGGCGGAAGGCCGAATCCGAATGGGGTGTCACTCACGGGATTCCTCGGCTGGTAGGGCCGCCGGTTCTTTCCGGCGGCACGGCTGCCCGACAACACCACCCAGCGTAGACACCTGGGGCGGATCGGGCCTCGGTGCTTCGCCGACTGACGGCCTGCGGCAGGATGGATGCCACCTGGTACGCACGCGTCGGACGCGCTCGTACTGAAGACAACCGCTGGAGACGCCCGGTGAGTTCCCCAGATCCGCAGGTTCGCGCAGCGCGAAACCAGTCAACCAGTTCCGCGAGTCCCGCCGCGCGCGGACCCGTCGTCGCGGTCACCGGCGCCGCGTACGGCGTCGGAGCCCTGCTCACGGAGCAGCTGGCCGCATCCGACGAGGTCAAGCAGGTCGTCGCCATCGACGAGCGGCGCGGCGAGTGCGCGGCGGCCGAGTGGCACATCCTGGACGTACGGGATCCGGCCATCGCGGACAAGCTGCGCGGGGCCGACGTGGTGGTGCACCTGGCCTTGGATCTCGACCTGGAGACGGACGCGGCCGCCCGAACGGCCTACAACGTACGGGGGACGCAGACCGTCCTGACGGCCGCAGCGGCTGCCGGAGTCCACCGGGTCGTGCTGTGCACCTCGGCGATGGTCTACGGGGCGCTGCCCGACAACGAGCTGCCGCTGTCCGAGGACGCCGAGCTGCGCGCCACGGCCGAGGCGACGGGCGTCGGTGACCTGCTGGAGATCGAACGGCTGGCGCGGCGCGCACCCCGGGCGCACCCCGGGCTCAATGTCACCGTGGTCCGGCCGGCCGTGCTGGTAGGAGGCACCGACACCGCGTTGACCAGGTACTTCGAGTCGCCCCGGCTCCTGGTGGTGGCAGGGTCGCGGCCGGCGTGGCAGTTCTGCCACGTCGAGGACCTGTGCAGCGCGCTGGAGTACGCCGTTCTGGACAAGGTCGACGGGGAACTGGCCGTCGGCTGTGACGGCTGGCTGGAGCAGGAGGAGGTCGAGGAGCTCAGCGGGATCCGGCGGATGGAGCTGCCGTCGGCGGTCGCGCTGGGGGCGGCGGCGCGACTGCACCGCATCGGCCTCACACCCTCACCGGCCGGGGACCTGGCGTACACGATGTACCCCTGGGTGGTGAGCGGCAGCCGACTGCACGACGCCGGGTGGCGGCCGCAGTACACCAACGAGGAGGTGCTGGCGGAACTCCTGGAGGAGGTCTCCGGACGGCACACGGTCGCCGG
The DNA here is from genome assembly GCF_040647715.1 of Streptomyces tibetensis. Taxonomy (GTDB): domain Bacteria; phylum Actinomycetota; class Actinomycetes; order Streptomycetales; family Streptomycetaceae; genus Streptomyces; species Streptomyces tibetensis_A. The sequence goes on from NZ_JBEZCR010000002.1 coordinate 855,222, forward strand.
GCGGCGACTGGGCCGCAAGGACGCGACGGCCGCGGGTGCGGCTGGTGCGACGGTGGCGCTGCTGGGCGCGGCGGCGGTGGTGCGGCGGGCGCGGAAGGCCCGGCGGCGGATCTGAGGGACGCCTGTACGGGAGATCTGAGGGACGCCTGTACGGGAGAGCCGCTGAAGGCCGCCGCTGAAGCCCCCACTGGAGGCCGTCCCTGTAGGAGGCTCCAAACGGGTACGCGCGCGTGCCGGTCGATGGCTCTATTCCGTGCCGTCGGTCGCGTGCGGCACGATGGAGGCATGGCAACCACGAACGATCACCCCGGTGAGCAGGCCGCGCACGACCCGATCAAGCTGATCGGGATCCGGGACTCGGCTCTCTCCCTGGACGAGGTGTTCCGGGCCGTCGGGGACGACGCGGCCGGAGGCACCGCGCTCTTCGTGGGAACCGTGCGGAACCACGACGGTGGCGCCGACGTCGACGAGCTGGGCTATTCCTGCCACCCCAGCGCCGAGGCCGAGATGCGGCGCATCGCGGAGAAGGTCGCCGCCGAGTTCCCGGTGCGGGCCCTGGCGGCCGTGCACCGCGTGGGGGACCTGCGGGTCGGGGACCTCGCCGTGGTCGTCGCCGTCTCCTGCCCGCATCGCGGAGAGGCCTTCGAGGCCTGCCGGAAGCTGATCGACGACCTGAAGCACGAAGTGCCCATCTGGAAGCACCAGAAGTTCTCCGACGGAACCGAGGAGTGGGTCGGCGCCTGCTGACCCCCATGAGTCCGCCGGTCTGACCCCCGTGAGTCCGCCTGCTGCCCGCGTAAGTCCGCCTTCCGGGCCCGTAGCCGGCCTGCTGGTTCCGGGAGTCGGCCTCCGGTTGCGTAACCGGACCCCTGGCGTGAGCGTTGTCACTGCGGATCGTTAATCTGCTGATCAGTCAGTTGCGGATGCTCAAAGGGGTTGGAGGTCGGCATGGCGGCGCTCGCCTGGTTGCTGATTCCGCTTGTGGCTGCCATCGGCGCGGGGCTCTGGGGCAGTTGGGCCCACCGGACCCGCAAGGCCCGTAACGACGGGCCGGAACTCACCGGCTACGCCCGCTTCCGCGAGGCCATGGAGAAGCCCCGCCCGGGCGCCTGACAGCCGAGGAACCAGCAGGTCACAGACGTCGTGGAGGGCAGGGCCGCCTCGGACGGGCGGCCCTGACGGTGCGCTGACAGGACCGTCCCGTACTGTCGACTCATGCCACGCCGCACCGCGACGATGCTCGCCTCCACCCTGATGCTGATCGCGCTCCTGTGCGCGGGAGTGTTCATCCCCGTGCCCTATGCGGAGATGTCCCCGGGGCCGACGGTGAACACCCTGGGCGATCACGACGGCGAGCCGGTGCTGCAGATCGCGGGCAGGAAGACGTACGCGACCAGTGGCCATCTGAACATGACGACGGTCCGGGTCACGAGCGCCGACTACCGGATGAACCTGGTCGAAGCCGTCTACGGCTGGCTCGCGCACGACAACAAGGTCGTGCCGCACGAGACGCTCTACCCGGACGGCAAGACCGAGGAGCAGTCGACCCAGGAGAACGCCGAGGAGTTCAGCCAGTCCCAGGAGAGCGCCAAGGTCGCGGCCCTGAAGCAGCTGGACGTCCCGGTGAAGTCCTGGGTGATCGTCTCCACGGTCGTCAAGGGGTCCCCCGCCGAGGGCAAGCTGCACGCGGGGGACGTGATCAAGGAGGTCGACGGCACGGCGGTGAAGGAGCCCGCCGACGTTGCGAAGCTCGTGACCAAGCACAAGCCGGGCCAGGAGGTCCGCTTCACGATCGTGCCGGCCAAGGAGCAGGCAGCCGCGGAGAAGGAGAAGCGGACGCCGACCAGGACGCAGGACATCACGATGACCACCACCACGTCCGACGACAGCGGCGAGAAGCGCGCCATCGTGGGGATCTCCGCAGGGACCGACCACACGTTCCCGTTCACGATCGACATCAAGCTCGCGGACGTCGGCGGGCCGAGCGCCGGGTTGATGTTCGCGCTCGGCATCTACGACAAGCTCACCCCGGGCAGCCTGACGGGGGGCGCGTTCGTGGCCGGCACCGGCACGATCGACGACGCCGGCAAGGTCGGGCCGATCGGCGGCATCGAGATGAAGACCGTGGGCGCGCGGGCCAAGGGCGCGAAGTACTTCCTCACGCCCGCCGACAACTGCGCTGCCGCCGCCAAGGACACCCCCGACGGTCTCACCCTGGTCAAGGTGGGCACCATCAAGGACGCCCTCGGAGCCCTGAAGGACATCCGCAGCGGCGACACCGCGGACCTGCCGAAGTGCCGGTAAGTAGCCGAGTGCGGTAAGCAGCCGTAGGACCGGGGGCCCGGAAAGCCGGGCCCCGCGGTCAGCGGTCCCCTGCGGTCGCTATTCCTCGAACGTCGCCGCCAGCGCCTCCGCAAGGCCCGGGACCAGGTCGGAACCGGTCAGGACCTCGGTGGGGGAGTCCTTCTCGCGCAGCCGCAGGGCCGACTCACGCGTGCCGTCGCGCAGGACCGCGACCGTCATGCGGACCTCCTGGCGGTCCGGGTGGTCCGCCACCCACTTCGTGAGGGCGGCCTCGCTCAGCCCCTGCGGAACCTGCGCTTCCGCGGACGGCGGCAGCATCAGGCGCTCCACGGCGAGGGCGCAGCCGACCACCGCGTCGGGCCAGGCGATGGTGGCGAGGAACTCGTCGAGCGGCTTGCCCGTTGGCACTTCGTCCTGCTCGATCGGGGTGAGACCGGAGTTCTCCGACTCGTCGCCCAGACCGAGCCGGTCCGCGAGGGAGGGTTGTTCGGCCCGCAGCCGTGCGGTGTCGACGAGGGCGAAAAGGCGGGCCGGCTGGTCCCAGCCGAGGCCGGAGACGTACTCGTCGATCTCGAGAACGGCCCGGGTGAGCGGGTTCGCAGCCATGGGAGTGTTGGACATGGTCACAATCCTGCCTCGTTCCCGGCCGGAATCGGGAACCGAGTAAACGGTGAGTAAGTTGCATAGGTGGGGGCCCACGATCACGGGGGCCACGTACGGTCCGTGAAGACGCGGGCCTGACGAATCAACAGCGAACTTCGAGGTGCGCACCTTGGCTTTCCAGATGCCGGACCGCGGCGGAGGCCCGACAGGGCCGCGGATCAGAGTGGGCCGCCCGTCCCGGCGTGTCCGCACCCTGCTCATGACGCTGGGCGTCCTGGCCGTTGCCGGCATGGCGTTCACCATGTTCGCGGGCTTTTGGACGGACTGGCTCTGGTACCGCTCGGTGAACTACTCCTCGGTCTTCACCACCACCCTGTGGACCAAGATCGGGCTCTTCTTCGTCTTCGGCCTGCTCATGGCCCTCGCCGTCGGCTTCAACATCTGGCTGGCGCACCGGCTGCGGCCGCCGCTGAGCGCCATGTCGATGGAGCAGCAGAACCTCGACCGCTACCGGATGGGCATCGCGCCCTACAAGAAGTGGCTGCTGTTGGGGATCACCGCCCTCGTGGGCCTGATCGCCGGCGCCTCCGCCTCCGGCCAGTGGCGGACATGGCTGATGTGGGTCAACGGCGTGCCCTTCGGGCAGAAGGACCCCCAGTTCAAGCTGGACGTCTCCTTCTACGCCTTCGACCTGCCCTGGTACCGGTTCCTGCTCGGCTTCGGCTTCGCCGCCGCGATCCTTTCCGTGATCGCCGCCGCGCTCACCCACTACCTGTACGGCGGGCTGCGCGTCACGAGCCCCGGCGCCCGCGCCACGGCCGCGGCCACCGGCCACCTGTCGGTGCTCATCGGCGTCTTCGTCGCCCTCAAGGCGGTCGCGTACTGGCTCGACCGGTACGGACTCGCGGTGAAGTCCAGCGACTTCAGGGCGACCGACAACTGGACGGGCCTGAGGTACGTCGACGCCAACGCCTACCTGCCGGCCAAGACGATCCTGTTCTGCATCGCCGTCATCTGCGCGCTGCTGTTCTTCGCCACCATCTGGCGGCGCACCTGGCAGCTGCCCGTGATCGGCTTCGGCCTGATGGTGCTCTCCGCGATCCTCATCGGCGGGCTGTACCCGGCGATCGTGCAGAAGTTCCAGGTCCAGCCGAACGAGCAGGCCAAGGAAGCGCCGTACGTGGAGAAGAACCTCGAGGCCACGCGCCAGGCGTACGGCATCGACGGCACCAAGGTCACCGACTACTCGGGCACGAGCAAGACCGAGGACAAGACCACACTGCGTGACGACGTCCCGTCCACGGCGAGCATCCGGATCATGGACCCGAACATCGTCTCGCCGACGTTCCAGCAGCTCCAGCAGATCAGGAACTACTACGCGTTCCCGACCAACTTGGACGTCGACCGGTACGCCAAGGACGGCAAGGACCAGGACACGGTCATCGGCCTGCGCGAGCTGAACCTCGCGGGCATCCCGAAGAAGAACTGGATCAACAACCACTTCCGTTACACGCACGGCTACGGAGTGGTCGCCGCCGAGGGCACCAGCGCCGACGCCCAGGGCCGTCCGAACTTCACCGAGTCCGACCTGCCCTCCGAGGGCGACCTCGGCACGTACGAGCAGCGGGTCTACTACGGCGAGAAGACCACCACGTACTCGATCGTCGGCGGTCCCCAGAAGGAGATCGACTACTCCGACGACAACGGCGAGAAGACCACCAGCTACAAGGGCGACAGCGGGGTCAACCTCTCCAACCCGGTCAACCGGGCCGCGTACGCGGTGGCGTTCGGGGAGCCGCAGATCCTGTACTCCGGGGCCATCGGCGAGGGGTCGCGGATCCTTTACAACCGCACGCCCAAGGAGCGCGTCGAGGCGGTCGCCCCCTGGCTGACCATCGACGGTGACGCCTACCCGGCGGTCGTGAACCACCGGATCCAGTGGATCGTCGACGCGTACACGACGACGAACGGCTACCCGTACTCCTCGCGTACGACCCTCGGTGACACGACGGCCGACTCGCTGACCGCCACCAACGACAACCGCGCGGTGGTGGCCCAGCAGAACCAGGTCAACTACATCCGCAACTCGGTGAAGGCGACCGTCGACGCGTACACCGGCGAGGTCAAGCTCTACCAGTGGGACACCAAGGACCCGGTCCTGAAGACCTGGATGAAGGCCTTCCCGAACACGGTGGAACCCAAGAGCGACATCTCCAAGGACCTGATGGACCACCTGCGCTACCCGCAGGACCTGTTCAAGGTCCAGCGGGAGCTGCTCACGCGCTACCACGTGAAGGACGCCACGACGTTCCTCAGCGGCAGCGAGGTGTGGCAGGTGCCGGACGACCCGACGAACCGGTCGGGCAGTGCGGTGCCGCCGTACTACCTGAGCATGAAGATGCCCGACCAGAAGGCGCAGGCGTTCTCGCTGACGACGACCTTCACGCCCAACGGCCGGGACAACCTCAGCGCGTTCATGGCGGTCGACGCGGAGGCGGGCACCAGTGACTACGGCAGGATCAGAATCCTGAAACTGCCGACCAACACCACGGTCAACGGACCCAAGCAGGTCCAGAGCCAGTTCAACTCCCAAGAGGACATCGCCGAGTCCATCAGGCTCCTGAGAGGCGGCGACTCCGAAGTCGAGTACGGCAACCTGCTGACGGTGCCGCTCGACGGAGGGCTGCTGTACGTGGAGCCGGTCTACGTACGCGGTGGCGGACTGAAGTATCCGCTGCTGCGCAAGGTGCTGGTCACCTACGGAGGCCAGACCGCCTTCGAGAACACCCTCGACGAGGCCCTCAACAAGGTCTTCGGAGCGGACGGCCCGACCACCGAGCCACCGGGCGAGGGCGATACGACGCAACCACCGCCGAAGTCCGAGAACCCGACGGTCCAACAGGCCCTGGAAGACGCCCAGAAGGCGTTCGACGCGGGTCAGGAGGCCCTGAAGAAGAACGACTGGGAGGCGTACGGCAAGGCGCAGAAGGACCTTGAGGACGCCCTGCAGCGGGCCGAGGACGCGCAGTCCGAGGCGAGCCGGGCGGGCGGTTCCGGGGGCGGCGAGAGCAAGCCCAGCGGCAAGCCGAGCGGCGACCCGAGCGGCAGTCCGAGTCCCAAGCCGAGCAGCTAGCGCCCTGGCCTGGTCAGATGCCCGTCCCGCGCCGTGATACGGTTGTGAACACAACGGCGCGGGGTGGAGCAGCTCGGTAGCTCGCTGGGCTCATAACCCAGAGGTCGCAGGTTCAAATCCTGTCCCCGCTACTGAAGTCGCGATGTCGAGTGACGAAGCGGCACCGAAGGCCCGGATTCCACACAGGAATCCGGGCCTTCGTGATGTGTGAACGCATGTGCTGGCGCCGGCTGTGGCCGCGCCGCCGGGGGGAGTTGGCCGATCTGTGTTTGACTTGTCTCTCTGTGGGCATGTCGACAAAACGCTGAAGTGACCTCACTGGCTGCGGTATACCAGGTGTACCCAGGTTGCAGGTGGTGCGACGATGGACGTTATGGGGGACAAGGCAACTCTGTTCGAGACAGGGCGTTTTGTGCAGCCTTCCAGCCGGGAGGACACCGAGACCCCGGACGAGACCGGGGAGATCGCCGACGAGGCGGCGGAGGAGCTGCGTCAGCGGCTCGCCGCCGAGGCCGGCGACGTCGAAGCGATGAGTGTCCTCGGGGCCATGCTGCTGCGCCGCGGTGATCTCGACGGTGCCGAGCCTCATCTGCGTGCCGCCACCGCCGCGGGCGACCGGGCGGCCGCCAACAACCTGGGAGTCCTCCTGCATCAGCGGGGGTACGCCGACGAGGCCGCCGGATGGTGGCGGATCGCTGCCGTCGCCGGATCCACGGCGGCCGCCCACGCCCTCGGGCGGCACCACCGCGAGCGCGGCGACGAGCCCGCCGCCGAGTACTGGCTGCGCCAGTCCGCCGAACAGGGTCACACGCTGGGCGCGTACGCGCTCGCCGATCTGCTGGAGCACCGCGGTGACGCCGGGGCCGTGCAGTGGATGCGGGTCGCGGCCGAGCGTGGGCACCGGGAAGCGGCGTACCGCCTGGCGCGGGCGCTGGACAGGCAGCCGGCGCGAGAAGCCGACGGCGACAACGGTGTCCAGGCGCCCGAGGAGGCCGAGCAGTGGTACCGGCAGGCCGCCGCACGCGGTCACCGCCGGGCGGCGCTGCAGCTCGGGACGATTCTGGAGAGGCGCGGCGAGCTCAAGGAGGCCGGGCGCTGGTACCTGACCTCCGCCAAGGACGGGGAGGCGCGCGCCGCCTGTGCGCTCGGCTTCCTGCTGCGTGACGCGGGTGACACCGAGAACGCCGCCGTGTGGTGGCTGCGGGCCGCCCAGGACGGCGACGGCAACGCGGCGAACGCGCTGGGCGCACTGCACGCCGAGCGGGGCGAGACCCAGACCGCCGAGCGGTGGTACCGGGCCGCGATGGACGCGGGTGACGTGAACGGCGCGTACAACCTCGGTCTGCTCTGTGCCGAGCAGGGGCGTACTCCGCAGGCCGAGCAGTGGTACCGGCGCGCGGCCTACGCCGGGCATCGGGAAGCGGCGAACGCCCTGGCGATCCTGCTGCTGCGGGGCGGTGACGAGACGGGCGCGGAGCCGTGGTTCTCCAAGGCCGCCGAGGCCGGGAGCGTCGACGCCGCCTTCAACCTCGGCATCCTGCATGCCGGCCGGGGCGAGGAGCAGGCCGCGTTGCTCTGGTACGAGCGTGCCGCCGCAGCCGGCCACACCGAGGCGGCGCTTCAGGTCGGCATGGCGAGGCTGCGGGAAGGCGACGAGCAGGAGGCCGAGCGGCACCTGCGGTGTGCGGCCGGGGGTGGGAGCTCCGAGGCCGCGTACCGGTTGGCGACCGTGCTCGACGCGCGGCGGCCGCCGGAGCCCGCGCACGAGCTCGGGGAGCCGGTGCACCAGCGCAGCGAGTGCGAGGAGTGGTACGAGCGGGCTGCCTCCCAGGGGCACCGGCGGGCGCAGGTGCGGGTCGGCATGCTGGCGGCGGCCCGGGGTGATGTCGCCGAGGCGGCTCGGTGGTACCGGGAAGCGGCTGAGGCCGGATCCCGCAATGGCGCGTTCAACCTCGGGCTGCTGCTGGCCAGGGAAGGGAGCGAGCCCGAGGCGGCGGTGTGGTGGACGCGGGCCGCTGACGCCGGGCACGGGCGGGCGGCGTTGCGGCTGGCGCTCGTCTACGCGCGTCGGGGTGAGCTGGCGGAGGGGCAGCGCTGGGCCGACCGGGCGGTGGCGCTGGGGCCGGCGTCCGTCGCCGAGAGGGCGGAGCGGCTCCGGGATGCGCTGCGGCAGGAGCTGTCCGCGTGAGGCGTCGCCGCTGGGCCCCGGGCGGGGGCCGCTGGGTAATGGATTTGCATCCGTCCTCTGCGGTGACGTAACGTTGCATTCAACGACGCGGGGTGGAGCAGCTCGGTAGCTCGCTGGGCTCATAACCCAGAGGTCGCAGGTTCAAATCCTGTCCCCGCTACTGAAGGCCGAGGGCCGGAATCCGAAAGGGTTCCGGCCCTCGGTGTTTCTGGTCCTCGCCGGCTCTGCTCCTCGGTGTGTCCGGCCCCCGATGGTGCCTCCTCAGCGCTATCGCCCTCCGTGTTCTCGGCATCGTGCGACGACGGCAGCAGTGAGCCCCGACACCCATGGGTGCCGGGGCTTTCGTGTTCCGTGCGGGAGGGCTAGGCGGCGGCGCAGTTCGGACAGACGCCGCGGTACGTCACCTCGACGTCCGAGACCGTGAAGCCGAAGCGCTCGGTGTCGGGGAGGTCCGCCAGCGGATTGCCGGTCGGGTGGACGTCGCGGATCGCGCCGCACTGGGCGCAGACCAGGTGGTGGTGCGGCTGGTGGGCGTTCGGGTCGTACCGCTTGGCACGCTGGTCCGTGGAGACCTCCAGCACCTCGCCGAGGGTCACCAGTTCGCCCAGGGTGTTGTAGACGGTCGCCCTGGAGATCTCGGGCAGCTTGGCGACGGCCCGTGCATGGACCTCGTCGGCCGTCAGATGGACGTGTTCGCCGTCGAGGACCTCAGCCACGACACGCCGCTGCGCGGTCATCCGCCATCCGCGTCCGCGCAGCCGTTCCAGAAGGTCACTCATAGCCACCAGCCTAACAGCAAAAGAGACCAGGTCCCGAACAGGTGTGAGTTTAGACCCTTGACTGCTTTAGACGTTGTCCAGCATGGAGAACGGCATTGCCGAGCGGGCGATCGAGGGCTTCCGGTGGGGTCGGCGGGGCGGCGGCGGACGGGCCGGGTCCCTTGTGGGGTCCGGCCCGTCCGGGGTGTTACGCCGGAACCCGCTGTCGTGCCGGTGCCCAGCAGCGGATGATGTCGCGGACCGACACGATGCCGACGGGCTCGCCGCCGTCCAGCACGATGAGGTGCCGGAAGCCGCCGTGTGCCATGGCGCCCGCCGCCTCCTCCAGGGTCCAGGCCGGGGCGGCGAACACGACGTCGGTGGTGGTGTGGGCATGGGCGCGTTCGGTGTCCGGGTCCTGACCCAGGCCCACGGAGTTGAGGATGTCGCGTTCGGTGAGGATGCCGATGCCGCCGGCGTCGGGGTCGTGGACCACTGCCGCCCCCACCTTGCGCGCGGACATCAGTGATGCCGCCTGACGCAGGGTGTGGGTCGGGCCGATCGTGAGGACGACGGTGCTCATGGCGTCACGGACGAGCATGGATGGAGCCACCTCCTGGGAGTCTCCCCACCGTTCGTTCAGGATTTCACAAATTCACAAGTGGGGGGACTCTCAGGGTGGCAGGTAAAGGGAGGGTCAACAAGGGGGCGCTCGGTAACAACGGGGGGCTCAGTAGCGCTGGTTGAGATATCCCAGCAACTCGTCGTGCAGCAGGCCGTTCGACGCGGCCGCGTTGCCGCTGTGGGGGCCCGGGCGGGCGTCCAGGCCGGTGAAGGTGCCGCCGGCCTCCGTGACGACGATGGCCGTGGCGGCCATGTCCCAGAGGGACAGCTCCGGCTCGGCGCACATGTCGACGGCGCCCTCGGCCACCATCATGTACGGCCAGAAGTCGCCGTACGCGCGGGTGCGCCACACCTCGCGCGTCAGGTCGAGGAAGCCGTCCAGGCGGCCTTGTTCCTCCCAGCCGCTGAGCGAGGAGTACGCCAAGGACGCGTCGGAGAGCTTGGAGACGCGGGAGACCTGCAGCCGGGAGGCCTTGGTGAGGCTGCGGCCGGAGAACGCGCCGTGGCCCTTCGCGGCCCACCAGCGGCGGCCGAGGGCGGGGGCGGAGACGACACCGACTACGGGCTGGAACCCGCCCTCACCGGCCTCCATCAGCGAGATGAGCGTGGCCCACACGGGCACGCCGCGCACGTAGTTCTTGGTGCCGTCGATCGGGTCGATCACCCAGCGGCGGGGGCCGGAGCCCTCGACGCCGTACTCCTCGCCGAGGATCGCGTCTCTGGGGCGGGCGCGCTGGAGCTGGCCGCGAATGAGCTCCTCTGCGGCCTTGTCCGCCTCGCTCACCGGGGTCATGTCCGGTTTGGTCTCGACCTTGAGGTCGAGGGCCTTGAAGCGGTCCATCGTCGCGGCGTCGGCGGCGTCGGCGAGGACGTGGGCGAGACGCAGGTCGTCGAGGTAGTCGGGCATGCAACGAACCTATCTGCCGAGGTGGGGGTGGGGCCACAGGGGGTTTGTGACGGTGGGGGAGGGATGTGGGCGAGGCGCGGGGCGCCGGGTCAGTGATCCGGACTCGACTCGTCGGTGGTGCCCGCGGCCGGTCCGGTGGTGTTGCCTCCGGCCGGTCCGGTGGTGTCGCCCGCGGCCGGGCCGGCGGCGTGGCCTGCGGCCCGTCCGGGCTTGGCGTGGAGGATGTCGCGTGCCTGCTCCGCGGCTCGGGCGGTGCTCTCGGAGACGAAATCGAGGTAGCGGGCGACGTTCTCGAGGCGGGTGGCGGCCAGGGTGCCGGGGCCGAGGACACCGACGCCCTGCCGGGCGACGGCGACGACCTGGGCGAGGGACCGGGCGCTGGCCATCATCGACTGGTACCAGACGTCGTCGTCGACGACGTAGCGCTCGCGGCGGCCCTCGTCCGCCTCTCGGCGGACGAGGCCCTGGCTGTCGAGGAACGCGATCGCCTTGGAGACGGACGCCGGACTGACCTGGAGCCGCTGGGCCAGTTCGGAGGCGGTGAGGCTGCCCGAGTCGGTCATGCACAGGCAGGCCATGACCCTGGACATCATCTTGGGCATGCCCGACCCCATGAGGACGGTGGTGAACGTCTCCTCGTACTCGCGCACGGCCTCGGCGTCCCGCCCGTCGGTCTGCGGGGCTGCCTTCGGGTCCCGGGGGGTGGCCTGCTTGCGGCGCGTGCGCCGTTCCGTGGCGCGGTGGGCCAGGTCGGCGCGGTAGGCCGTGGGGCCGCCGTTGCGCATGACTTCGCGGGTGACCGTCGAGGTCGGGCGGTCGAGGCGCCGGGCGATCTCCGCGTAGGCGAGGCCGTCGGCCAGCCCCAGCGCGATCTGCTGGCGTTCCTGCTCGGTGAGTCTGCCTCCCGGCATCGTGGCCTCCTTCGTCTGCGGGGTGACCGCACCATAGCGTTCGCTGGCATTTCATTGCAACGGACTAGGTGATTCTGTTGCGTTCGTCGGCAAGCTCGTTGCAATGATTTATGGTCTCTGAACTGCAAATACTTGCTTTGTGTGCAACGACGTTGTTGTTGGTTCCGTGAAGGCAACGTAGCTTTTCCATCGTTGGAAACGACGCACCGCAAGAATCCAAGGAGTGCACGATGCAGAAGTTCGACACCCCCGCCACCGTCTCGGCCGTCCTCGACGTCCCCGCCGGACGCATCCGCTTCATCGCCGCCGACCGGGCCGACACCACCGTCGAGGTCCTGCCCGCGGACGCGTCCAGGAGCCGCGACGTGAAGGCGGCCGAGCAGATCGAGACCACCTACGCCGACGGCGTCCTGCGCGTTGTGGCCCCCGCGGCGAAGAACCGCGTCCTCGGCCACTCGGGCTCCGTCGAGATCACCGTCCAGCTGCCCGCCGGCTCCCACGTCGAGGCGAAGGCCGCCGCCGCCGAACTCCGCGGCGTCGGACGGCTCGGCGACGTCGTCTTCGAGGGGGCGCAGGGCTCGGTCAAGCTCGACGAGACCCACGGTGCCCGCCTCACCCTGCTCGCAGGCGACATCGAGGTCGGCCGCCTCGGCGGTCCCGCGCAGATCAGCACCCAGAAGGGTGACCTCCGCATCGCCGAGGCCGTACGCGGCACCGTCGCGCTGCGCACCGAGCAGGGCGACATCTCGGTCGGCGCCGCCCACGGCGTCTCCGCCGCCCTGGACGCCGGCACCGGCTACGGCCGCATCCACAACGCCCTCAAGAACGCCGACGGCGCCGCCGCCGGCCTGGCCATCCACGCGACCACCGCGCAGGGCGACATCACCGCCCGCAGCCTCTAGCCCGCAGCCCGTCCGAAGGAGCACCCCTCATGACCGACCTGGCCATCGCGGCGAACGGGCTGCGGAAGTCCTACGGCGACAAGACCGTCCTGGACGGCGTCGACCTGGCCGTCCCGGAAGGCACGGTCTTCTCCCTGCTCGGGCCGAACGGTGCCGGGAAGACCACCGCCGTCAAGATCCTCTCCACCCTCGTCACCGCCGACGGCGGACAGGCCCAGGTCGCCGGCCA
>NZ_JBEZCR010000003.1:0-659390 GCF_040647715.1 Streptomyces tibetensis
GGTACTGCAGGGGGGACCCTGTGGGAGAGTAGGACGCCGCCGAACAATTTTTGGGAAAACCCCCGCATCTTCGGATGCGGGGGTTTTCTGCGTTTCAGGGCCTTTTACGACGGCTGAACCAGCTTCGTGTCGTACGCCAGAATGACTGCCTGAATGCGGTCACGGGAACCGGTCTTCGCGAGAATGCGACCCACATGGGTCTTCACCGTCGACTCGGCGAGATGAAGACGCGTGGCTATCTCCGTGTTCGTCCAGCCCTGGCCGATGACCGTGAGGATTTCGCGCTCCCGGTCGGTGAGGGACGCGAGGCGGGCGTCCTCCCGTGTACCGGTCTCCGTGTCGGGGCCGGCCGGGAGGTGATGGACGTAGGCGTCCAGGAGGCGGCGGGTCAGGCTGGGGGCGACGACCGCGTCGCCGGTGGCCACCGCGCGGATGCCGGCGAGGAGCTCCTCGGGCTGGGCATCCTTGACGAGGAAACCGGAGGCGCCCGCACGGAGGCCGGCGTAGGCGTACTCGTCCAGGTCGAAGGTGGTGACGATCAGGATGCGGGTGCGGTCGCCGGCGGCGGTGATGCGACGGGTCGCCTCGATGCCGTCGAGGCCGGGCATGCGGATGTCCATGAGGACGACATCGGGGCTGAGCTCGGCGGCCATGCGGACCGCTTCGCTGCCGTTCGCCGCCTCGCCCACGACCGTCATGTCGTCCTGGCTCTCCAGCAGCATGCGGGAGCCGAAACGCTGAAGGGGCTGGTCGTCGGCGATCAGGACCGTGGTCACTGCGGGGATTCCTCCGGGAGGTGTAGACGGACGCGCCAGCCCTGCTCGGGGCGGGGGCGCGGGCCGGCCTCAAGTGTGCCGCCGTACAGGGCCGTTCGCTCGCGCATTCCGGGAAGTCCCCGGCCCCCTCGGTCGGGGCCGGGACCGGTGGCGGGGCCGTGGCCGGTGTCCGTGATCGTGACGGTGACGGAGGCCTTCTCCTCGTAGGAGAGCTCTATCGTGGCGGTGGCGTCGGGGCCGCCGTGCTTGAGGGTGTTCGTGAGGGCTTCCTGGATGACGCGGTAGACGGTGAGCTGGCGGCCCGCGGGGAGGTCGGGGACGCCGAGGGTGGTGATGCTGACGGGGAGGCCTGCGGAGCGGACGCCGTCGATGAGCCGGTCGAGGTCGGTGAGGCCCGGCTGGGGGGACAGGTCGGGCTGGTTCGTCTCCTGCTCGCGCAGGACGTCGAGGAGACGGCGGAGTTCGGTGAGGGCCTGGCGGCTGGTGCCGGCGATGGCGTCGAGGGCCTGGGCGGCGCGTTCCGGTGACTTGGCGGCGGCGTAGCGGCCGCCGTCGGCGAGGCCGGTGATGACGGAGAGGTTGTGGCCGATGATGTCGTGCATCTCACGGGCGATGCGGGCACGTTCGGCGGCGGTGGCCAGCTGGGCCTGCTGGTCGCGTTCGGTCTCCAGGCGGCGGGCCCGGTCCTCCAGCGCCTCGGTGTAGTTGCGGCGGGTGCGGACCGTGACGCCGATGAGGACGGCCACCGTGACGGACATCAGGTGGGAGCCGATCTGCTGGTCCCAGGTGCCCTCCCCGTGGCGGACGGCCGACACCAGGACGGGGGTGAGCACGAGGGCCGTCGCCCACCACAGGTCGCGCAGGGGGCGGCGCAGGGCGAGGTGGTAGACGAGGACCAGCTGCAGCAGGGCCGCTTGGAGGGCCGCGCCGGACCAGGCGTTGGCGACGGCGAAGGGGATCGTGACCGCCAGGGCGGCCCCGGGGTGCGTGCGGCGCCATAAGAGCGGGACCGAGAGGCCGAGGCTCATCGTCAGGAGCAGCCAGCCTGGGACGTCGAGGTTGTGGGCGTTGTGACGCCAGCCGCCGCCGGCGTAGTCGATCAGAGCGGCTGTCACCCAGAAGCCGGCGACGTGCAGGTCCCACAGGAGGGGGTGGCGTCGGTCGAAGGCGCGCACCCTGCGGGTGAAGCGGTGGGCGTACTCGGTGAGGGGCTCCGGCGCCCGGTCTTCCGTCACGGGGTCCATGGTGGGGGTTCCGGTGCCCGCGTCACACGTCCCGGCGGCGCAGGACCGCCGAGGCGAGCGTGAGGACGGCCGTCGTCCACAGGGCCATGGCCAGGAGGGCGGTGCCGGAGGTCACCGTGCCGGGCGTCGACTGTGCGGTGGTGAGGGCCTCCAGGGCCTTGCCGGGGAAGTAGCGGGCGGCGTCGTCGACGAACGCGTAGGGGAGTGCGGCCAGTACCTCCGGGAGGATCATGACGAGGCCGATGAAGGCGCCGACGGCCATCGGGACCGAGCGGGCCGGGGCGCCGATGCCGAGGGCGAGGACGCGGGCCTCCAACAGGGCGCCGACCTCGGTGAGGGGCGCGGGGTGGGTGGCGTAGGAGTGGCCGGCGACGGTGGCGTGGCCGCGGGTGGGGGCGTCGAGGCCGAGGAGCATGCGCATGGTCGTGGACTTGCCGGCGCCGTTCGGCCCGAGGAAGCCGGTGACGGTACCGGGGCGGACGGTGAAGGAGAGGTCGGTGACGACCGTCCGGTCGCCGTAGCGTTCGGTGAGTTCGTGTGCCGTCAGCATGCCTCGATGCTCGTGCGGGCGGGGGCGGCGGGCGTCGGACCGGCGGGGTAATCGGGGTGAGGGGTGTCGTACTCGGGTACTACCGTGGCCCGCATGAGCTATGTGATCCGGTCCGTGCGTGCGGATGAGTGGCCTGCGGCGAAGGAGCTGCGGCTGGTGGCGCTGCGGGACCCGGTGGCCCATCTGGCCTTCCTGGAGACGTACGAGGAGGCCGTGGCCCGGCCGGACTCCTTCTGGCAGGAGCGGACGGCGGGGGCCGCCGAGGGGGCGGACGCGGCGCAGCAGATCATCGCCGAGGGGCCGGACGGGCGGTGGGTGGCCACGCTGACCGTGCTCGTGGAGGAGCCCGGGACGACCGACTGGGCCGGGTTTCCGGTGGAGCGGAAGCAGGGGCATGTGGTCGGCGTGTTCGTGCGGCCGGAGGAGCGGGGGAGCGGGCTGACCGAGGTGCTGTTCGACGCGGCGCTGGAGTGGTCGTGGGCTCAGGGGCTCGAGCGGGTGCGGCTCATCGTGCACGAGGAGAACGGACGGGCGCAGCGGTTCTATCGGCGGGTGGGGTTCCTGCCGAGTGGAGTGATCGTGCCGCTCGGGGACGCGGGGGAGCGGGAGTTGGAGTTCGTGCTCGAGAGGGAGTGAGCCTGTCGGGGCGGGGCTTTTCGGGGTTGTTCGGGGTTGGCCTCTCCGCGGAGTCGGGTTGTTCGGGGTGCGCCTGTTCGGAGGCGGGCTGTTCGGGATGAGCCTGCGCGGGGTGGGCCTGTGCGGGGGTTGGCCTCAGGCCGGGAGTTCGTCGTGCGGCCAGCGGGCTCGGCCCTGTTCGCGGGACCGGAGCAGGGCCAGGGTCGGCATGCCCCGGTCCGCTCCGGTGGCCAGCAGCTCCGGTAGCTGGGGAAGCGGGGCCACGGCCGCGACGTCGTCCAGGACGAGCGTCATTGGTGGGTCGAGGCGACCGGCCGATGACCGTTCGGCCATGTGCCGGCCGCGCTCGACCACGCTCGAGACGAGGGCCGTCAGGAAGGGCATCGCGCCCGGGTTGGTCCTGGGGTCCTCGATGGATTCCCCCACCACATAAAGCGTGCCCCCTTCGTGGACGAAGGAATCCAAGGCGAGGGCATCATTTCGGTTGGGAGTGCAGGCTTCGCGGATGTTGACCGTGGAGAGGGCGGCGAGGGCACGGGTCGTCAGCTGCTGGGCCATGTCGCGGCGTTCGGGGTGGGCCGTGAGGGTGCCTTCGAGTTCGCCCGCGGAGCCGGGGGCCGCTTTGGGGTTGGTGCGGAGGATGCGTACGGCGTCCTGGATCTGAGTGCCCTGGGACCAGCGGTGGACGTGGCGGATGGTGCGGCCGTCGATCGCCGCGGCGTGCAGGTAGCTCCGCAGGAGGGTGGCGGCCGTGTCGCTGAGGGCCTGGTCGAGTTTGGCCGCGGGGCGGACGGGGGTGAGCAGGGCGGTGGCGCGTTCGGTTGCCGTCGCCTTGTCCTCGCAGCCGGTGGTGGGGGACCAGTGGAGGCGGGAAGGGGTGTCGCAGAGGTGGGTGGGGTCGTAGAGGTGGGTGGGGCCCAGTTTGGCCCTGGCGTCCTTGGTTTCCTGCCAGAGGGTGGGGTTCGATGTGACGACGAGGGCGGGGCCTTCCGCGTCGCGTACGGCCTGGGTGGCGGTGGCTTGGCGGGTTTCCCTCGGGGCTACGAGGATTTTTTCCCACCCGCCCACCCGTTCCCGCCCGAACACAGATGCCGGGGTCGTCGCTGGGACGATCGCCGGCTGGGGGGAGCCGGCCGGGCTCGCCGCGGAGACCAAGGGGCTTGTCGCGGAGTCCAACGGGCTCGTCGCGGAGTGCAGGGCGCTTGTCGCGGAGTCCAACGGGCTCGTCGTGGAGGCCAGGGGGCTCGCCGCCGGGTCGGAGGGCGAGCGGCGGGGGGTCGGGACCTCGTGTTGTGCCGCGGGGGAGCCGTGGTGCTGTCCCGGGGGCGGGGCCTCGTGTGGCGTCGACGTGGGGCCATGGTGTGGCGCCGGGGTCGGGGACGCGTGTCGTGCCGACGTGGGGGCATGGTTCTGGGCCGGGGACGGGACCTCATGCCGTACGGGTTCGTGTGTCTCGTACGCGGTGGCTCCCCGGGCCGGTGTGCCGTACGTCGTCGGCCCCTCCGGCGCCGCCGTCCTTCGCTCCCGGTTTCTCGACCGGACCGCCCGCCACCGGGCCAGGGTGCCCATCACGAACACGGCCAGGACGACGAGGATCATCAGCTGGCCGATGAGCAGGCCCCAGAACAGGCCGTAGCCGGAGAGTTCGCCGGGGGGTGTGTCGGGCCAGGCGCCGGGGATGTCGTGGGGCCGGGCGACGAGGTCGCGCATGGCCAGGGGCGTGCGGGTGAAGGTGACGCCGGACGGCCAGGATCCGTGGGCGAACCAGGCGGCGAGGCCGGTGGCCGTCCACACCAGCAGGGTCATGCCGAGGAGGAACGCGAGTATGCCGATCAGCAGGCCGTCGGGGATGCCTCCCTGGCCGTTCCGCTGGGTGTGGCGGTCGTCGTCCGGTCTCACGCGTCCTCCCTGCCGTCTACGCCACCGTTGATTCGGAGTCGCCCAGATGGTGCTCCACGAAGGCCGCGGCCCGTTCCTCCGCCTCGAGTTCGGCGGCGTGCAGGGCGTCGTCGGCGAGGTCGCGGGAGGACTCGGTCATCGCGCGGTCGGTGAAGACCAGGGGGCGTTCGGTCTCGGTGATCAGGTGTTTGACGACCTGGACGTTGCCGTTGACGTCCCAGACGGCGATGCCGGGGGTGAGGGTCGGGATGATCTCGACCGCCCAGCGGGGCAGGCCGAGGACCCGGCCGGTCGCCCTCGCCTCGTCGGCTTTCTGGGCGTAGATCGTCCTGGTGGAGGCCATCTTGAGGATCGCCGCCGCTTCCTTGGCGGCGGCCCCGTCCACGACGTCGGACAGGTGGTGGACGACCGCCACGAAGGACAGGCCCAGGCGTCGGCCGAACTTCAGCAGGCGCTGGAACAGCTGGGCGACGAAGGGGCTGTTGATGATGTGCCAGGCCTCCTCGACGAGGAAGATGCGCTTCTTCCGGTCGGGGCGGATCCAGGTGTGCTCCAGCCACACGCCGACGATCGCCATGAGGATGGGCATGGCGATGGAGTTGCGGTCGATGTGGGACAGGTCGAAGACGATGAGCGGGGCGTCGAGGTCGATGCCGACCGTGGTGGGGCCGTCGAACATGCCGCGCAGGTCACCGTCGACCAGGCGGTCCAGGACGAGGGCGACGTCGAGGCCCCAGGCCCGTACGTCGTCTATGGCGACGTTCATCGCCTCGGCCGACTCGGGTTCGGGGTGGCGCAGCTGCTCGACGATGTCGGTCAGGACCGGCTGGCGGTCGACGATGGTCTCGTTGACGTAGGCGTGGGCGACCTTGAGGGCGAAGCCGGCGCGTTCGTCGAGGCCGTGGCCCATCGCGACCTCGATGATCGTGCGGAGCAGCGCGAGCTGGCCCGTGGTGGTGATCGCGGGGTCGAGCGGGTTGAGGCGGATGCCCATGTCCAGGGCCGCCGTCGGGTCCAGGCGGATGGGGGTTATGCCCAGCTCCTGCGCGATGAGGTTCCACTCGCCCACGCCGTCCTCGCCCTGGGCGTCCAGGACGACGACCTGGCGGTCGCGGAAGCGGAGCTGGCGCAGCACGTACGTCTTCTCCAGCGCCGACTTGCCGTTGCCGGACTCGCCGAGGACGAGCCAGTGGGGGGCCGGGAGCTGCTGGCCGTAGAGCTGGAAGGGGTCGTAGATGTAGCCCTTTCCGGAGTACACCTCGCGGCCGATGATGACGCCGGAGTCGCCGAGGCCGGGGGCGGCGGTCGGGAGGTAGACCGCCTGCGCCTGGCCCGTGGACGTGCGCACCGGGAGCCTGGTCGTCTCCACCTTCCCGAAGAGGAAGGAGGTGAAGGCGTCGGTGAGGACGGACAGCGGATCCCGCATCAGGTCCTACCTCCGAATGCCGGTGGCGAAGGGAAGGGTGTTCACGAAGGCGCGGTGGTGCTCGCGGTCGCACCATTCCAGCTTGAGGTACGACTTTCCCGCCGAGGCCCTGATCGTCCGCTTGTCGCGGGCGAGGGCGTCGGGGGAGCGGGAGCTGACGGTGATGTAGCCGACGAGGTTGACGCCGGCGGCGCCGCTGGCGAGGTCCTCGCCGCGCTGGTCGAGCCGGGAGTGCGCGGCGACGTCGCGCGGGTCGACGGTGCGGTTCATCTTGGCGGCGCGGGACGCCTCGGCCTCGTCGTTGGTCTTCTCGGTGAGCATGCGCTCGATGGCGACCTCGGTGGGTTCGAGGTCCATGGTGACGGCGACCGTGCGGATGACGTCCGGGGTGTGGACGAGGAGCGGGGCGAGGAAGTTGACGCCGACGGGGGTCATCGGCCACTCCTTCACCCAGGCGGTGGCGTGGCACCAGGGGGCGCGGGTGGAGGACTCGCGGGTCTTGGCCTGGAGGTAGGTGGGCTCCATGGCGTCCAGTTCGGCCGGCCAGGCGTTGCGCTTGGTCATCGCCTGGATGTGGTCGATGGGGTGGTCCGGGTCGTACATGGAGTGGATCAGGGAGGACAGTCGTCCCTGGCCGAGGGGCTGGCGGACGCGGATGTCGGCTTCCTGCAGGCGTGAGCAGATGTCGGTGAGTTCGCGGGCCATGACGACGGCGAGTCCGGCGTCCCGGTCGACCTTGCCGCCGTGGGCGCGGGCGGCCCGGGCCATGGCGTTGGCCTCGGCGGCGAGTTCGCGGGTGTAGTGCATGCAGGCGACGAGGTAGGCGCGGTGCTGCTCGCTGCTGGTGGACACCATCGACTGGAGCTGGTCGTAGGACTCCTGGAGCCAGGGCAGGGCCTTGTCGTCGCCGCGGACGGCGACGTCCTTGGCGTGGGCGTCCGGGTCGGCCGGGAGGGTGCGGGCCAGCATCTGCAGGCGGGTGACGAAGCCGTCGCCGTTGGCCACGTGCTTGAGCAGGGTGCCGAAGCGGTCGACCAGTGCTTCCTGGTCCTCGCTGTCGCGCAGGCCGACGCCGGGGCCCTCGATCTCGATGGCGGCGGTGACGGTCTTGCGGTCGGCGTGCAGGAGCACGGCGATCTCGTCGGGGCCGAAGGGGGCGGCCAGCCAGGTGATGCGGCCGATGCCCGGGGGCGGGCCGACCTCGATCTCCTTGCCGTCCAGCCGGGTGCCGGCCTCGATCGCGGCGGAGCGGTAGGTGGTGCCCTGCTTCAGGGTCCGCTTGTAGCTGCGGTTGATCTCGAACCACTTGTAGAAGGTGCGGTGCTTGTACGGCACGTACACCGCGGCCAGCGCCAGCATCGGGAACCCGGCGAGCAGCACGATGCGCAGCGACAGGACCGGGACGAGGAGACCGCACATCATGCCGAGGAACGCGCCCACGACGATCAGGGCGATCTCGCCGGTCTCGCGGTTGCGGCCGATGATCGCGTTCGGCCTTGCGCGGCCGATCAGATACGTCCGGCGGGGCGTGACCGGATGGGACACGTGGGACTCGGTCGTCAACGCCCTTCACCTCCCGTGCGGTTGGTACTGCTGTTGCGGGTGTTGCTGGCGTGGGGAGTGTTGACGGGGCTGCTCGAACGGGGGGCGGGAGCGGCGGAGGGGACGGATCCGCCGCCGCCGTTCGAGGTGCGCGCGCTGTGCGCGGCGACTCCGCCGGAGGCGGGGTTGCTGGGCCGGGATGCGGAGGACTGGCCGCCTCCGCCGTTGTTGTCGGCGCGGGAGCTGTGGGTCTTGATGCCCTGCGCGACGAGGGTGGCGGGGGAGCTGATGACCGCGGCGGCCTTGCTCTCGGCGCCCTGCATGAGGCGGTTGTTGCGGGAGCCGGCGATCTCGTCGCCGAAGCCGGGGACGAAGCGGTAGATCATCGCGCTGGCGAAGATGGCGAGCAGGATGATGGCGAGGCCGGAGACGACGGCGGAGAAGGCGTTGGGTCCGTCGTCGGCGGAGAGTGCGCCGGCGAGGCCGAGGACGATGACGATCACCGGTTTGATGAGGATGACCGCGATCATGATGCCGGCCCAGCGGCGGACGTGGCCCCACAGGTTCTTGTCGACGAGGCCGGCGTAGACGACGGTGCCGAGGAGGGCGCCGACGTAGAGGAGCGCGGCGCGGATGACGAGCTCCAGCCAGAGGACTCCGGCGGCGAGGATGCTGACCAGGGAGACGACGATCAGCATGATCGGACCGCCGCCGATGTCCTCGCCCTTCTTGAGGGCTTCGGAGAACGTGCCGAAGAACGCGTCGGTCTGGTCGCCGGTGGCTTTGGCGAGGACCTCGGTGATGCCGTCGGTGGCGGACACGACGGTGTAGAGGATGAGCGGGGTGAAGGCGGAGGCCAGCACCGTGAGCCACAGGAAGCCGATGGCTTCGGACAGGGCGGTGGTCAGGGGGACGCCGCGGACGGCTCGCTTGGCGACGGCCAGGAGCCAGAGCAGGAGCGTGAGGATCGTCGAGGCGGCGAAGACGACGGCGTACTGCTGGAGGAACTTGGGGTTGGTGAAGTCGACGTTGGCGGTCTCCTTCACGGCGTCGCTGAGCTTGTCGACGGTCCAGGCGGCGGCGTCGGCGCAGCCCTTGGCGAGGGAGGAGAGGGGGTCGAGGGTGGAGGTGGGGTCGAGCCGGGAGGTACCGCTGCCGGTGCGGTCGCCGGTGTCGCCCTCGCAGATTTCCAGGGCCCGGCCGGAGAGCAGGGAGCAGTTGTCGTTGCTGGGGCTGGGCGAGGGCGTGGGAGCGGCTGTCGCCCGGGTGGCGAACAGGACCAGTGCGGTCTGCACGGCGGTGAGGGTTGCGGCGACCTTGACTGAGCGGTGCGGGCTACCGGGCATAAGTGAACCCTCCGAACTCCTCGACGGCCTTCGAGATGGCCTCCGACGTCGACACCCTGTTGTCGCCGTTGACCGGCGCGGGGCCTTCCTTCTGGGAGAAGCTGTCCACCTTCCAGTCGCCGTCGGTCCAGCGCAGCTGGAGGGTCATGGTGAACCAGTCGTTGGTGACCGGGTCCTGTGAGCTCTCCCCCGTCATCCCGAACACGCCCGTGCACCAGACCTCGACCGTGGCGGTGTTGCCCGAGTAGTCGGTGACCTTGGTGCCGACCGGCATCGTGCGGGAGACGTAGGTACTGCCCTTGGGTGCCTCGCCGTTCGCGTCGAGCCCGACCTTCTCCAGGAACGCCTTGCTGTAGACCTGGTCGAGGTTCCGCTCCAGCTCGGAGGCCTTGTCGGCGTCGAACACCTGGCGGACGATCTCGGGCCGCCGCGCCGGCTTGAGGATGTCGGCCGAGACCAGCGCGACGGCGTAGTTCGCCGCGGCGCTCTCGGCTCCCTCCTGGTCCTGGGCGAAGCCCGAGGGGATGCCGGCGGCGGACTTGGACTTGACGGGGCGCTGGCCGGAGGGGGCGGTCGCCGTCGAGTCCGGTTTGCCCGAGGAGCTGTCCGTCGAAGCGGACGAGCCGCCGTCCCCCCGGTTGGCGAAGGCGATCGCTGCGATCAGGAGGACCACCACGCCGACGACCGTGACGAGGCTGCGGGACGAGGAGCGGCGGCGGGGGTCGGCGAAGGCGTCGCCGGAGTCGGGCAGGCGGGTGCGGGTCTGGCCCGTGCCGGCGTAGCCGCCGGAGGCTTCGTGGTCGTCACCGAGACTCATGCCGCGTACGCCCCCTCGACGTCGTGCGGAAACACTTCGTACCGGTCGTACTTCTCATACTCCTCGTACGACGGTAGCCGTGCTGGTTCCCGCGCGGGCGCGGTGTGGTGACTCGACATCAGGGAAACGCAACCTCAGCCGGTGGGCACGACGGGCGGGTGGGATGGAGGAGAGGGAGAGCGAACCGGGCGTCCCGGCGGGCGTACGGGTGCGCCCGGGCTACACGGCCATGCCGTACACGATGGTGAAGAGGGTGCCGAGGGAGCCGATGATGAAGACTCCTGTGAGGCCGGCGATGATGAGGCCCTTGCCCTGTTCCGCGCTGAAGGTGTCGCGCAGGGCGGTGGCTCCGATGCGCTGCTTGGCGGCGCCCCAGATGGCGATGCCGAGGCAGAGCAGGATGGCCACCGCCATCACGACCTCGATCATCACCTTCGCCTCGTTGCCCAGGCTGCCGAAGGGGCCCCAGTCCGGAGCGATCCCGCCGATGATGGTGTTGATGTCTCCCTTGTCGGCCGCAAAGAGCATGTAAGTCACCGCCCCTGTTGGGTAGTTCCGCACCCTCTGCGGTCATGCAGAGGTCAGGCCTCATTGTCGCCGACAATGATGCTGTCGGATGTCGACTTGGCGTCATTGATTGGCGGGTTTCGTACGAATACCTTGCCACCGTTCCGCTCCGGGCCCTAGGGGAGGAGACGGGCGGTGCACGATGGATCGTATGGTCACTCTGTGTATCACGGCAGGTCACGCCGGGCAATGAGGCCTGAGCGGAACCTGGTGTGCGGTTCCGTCGTTGTGCCCTCTCGCGGCCTTTCCCACCTTTGGGGGCCGTTTCTGACGGCTGGTCGGGTGAGGGGTCGCGCCGGTGTTCCCCGGGTGAAGGCTACCTGGCACGGCGAAAGGGCCGCGGCTGGGATGCCGCGGCCCCTTCGTTTCCCCGCCGTCCCGGGCCCCCACGGCGCCGGGCGGCGTCCCCCGGTGACGGCCTGTCACCGGGGGGAGGTGCGTCAGCCGGTGAAGGCGCCGAGTCCCTCCGGGGTGCCCAGACCGGTCGGGCCGTCGTAGCCCGTCCGGGCGGTGCAGAAGTAGCTGGTGGTGCAGCTGCCGTTGCTGCCGCTGGTGACGTCGTTCAGGGCGGTGGTCTGCGCGTAGGGGAACTTGGCCGGGTAGGAGCCGGTGGACGGGGTGCCCGCGAGGGCGTAGACGCTCGCGATGATCGGGGCGGAGGCGCTGGTGCCGCCGTAGGTGGCCCAGCCCTGGCCGTCGGCGCCGTAGGTGTCGTAGACGGAGACGCCGGTCGCCGGGTCGGCGACGGCCGAGACGTCGGCGATCATGCGCTTGGTGCAGCCGGTGTCGGTCTGCCAGGTGGGCTTGGTGTCGTAGGCGGAGCAACCGGAGCCGGTGCCTTCGGTGCTGCTGGTCCGCCAGACGCTCTCGGTCCAGCCGCGGGGGGTGGAGGACGTGGAGAGCCTGGTGCCGCCGACGGCCGTCACGTACTTGGAGGCCGCCGGGTACTCGGCGCCGTAGCCCGCGTCGCCCGCGCTGACGGTGATGGCGACGCCCGGGTGGTTGAAGTAGGCGGAGTCGTAGGAGGCGTCGGAGGAGGACTCGCCGCCGCCGTAGCTGTTGGAGACGTACTTGGCGCCGAGGGCGACGGCCTCGTTGACGGCGGTGCCGAGGTTGGCCATGGACGCCGACTTCGCCTCGACGAGGGTGATGTGGCAGTTCGGGCAGACGGCGCTCGCCATGTCGAGGTCGAGGGATATCTCGCCGGCCCAGCCGCTGTCGGGGGCGGGGAGGGCGGTGGTGGAGCCGGTCTGGCTCACCTTCTTGAAGCAGCCGTTCGCGGTGGTGCAGGCGGGCAGGCCGTAGTGGGAGCGGTAGGCGGCGAGGTCGGACTCGGCGTTGGGGTCGTCGTAGGCGTCGACGATGGCGATGGTCCGGCCGGAGCCGTTGCTCGCGGCGGCGGAGGTCAGGCCGTAGGCGCTGCGGAGGTCGGAGGGGCCGTAGCCGGAGGGGGAGGAGGCGTCGGCGGCTTTGGCGGAGATGCCGTGCTGCTGCTGGAAGGCGGTGCGGCCGCCGGTGACGCGCAGGGCGTTGCAGGCCATCTCGCCCTGGTGGCGGGGCAGGGCGCAGGAGCGGGTCCAGGTGACCTTCGCGGTGCTCGGGTCCGCGGCCTGGGCGTGGGCGGCGGTGGTGAGGCCGGTGAGGAGGAGTGCGGCGGTGGCGGTGACGGCGGACGCCACGCGGTGCCATCTGAGACGGGACGTGGGGGAGTTGAGGGGTGTCGTGCGCAAGGTACAGCCTCCTGGCAGTGGTGGGCAGAGGCCTGCGGGTGGGGGAACCGCCGGTGTGTTTCCCGGCGGGGGCGGCGACCCGCGACGACGATCGCTTGTTGAGTACGTGACAACAAGACGGTGATCGGAACCCTGACTTCCGCCTTACTGAAGAGGGTGCGGGGCTTACCTGTCGCTGACGGCTCGATGGCCCTGTGATGGGGGCGGCTTGACTGATGCTCCTCTCACCTTCGTCGGGCACAGTCGCTCGGATGAAGCGCGTCCTGACCGTCGCCGTGGTCCTCGTCGCCCTCGTCACCGCGTCCACCGCGACCGCCGACGACGGGGCCGGGCCCTTCGGTGTGACCGTCACCGTGCGCGACGCGCGGGTCGGGGTGCTCCAGAGGGCCGCGGGGGGAGGGCACTTCTGTACGGCGTCCGTGGTGGACGCGCCGCACCGGAACCTGATCGTCACCGCGGCGCACTGCCTGGGCGGCGACGGGGGGCTGGTGTTCGTGCCGGGTTACCGGGACGGGCGTGCGCCCTACGGGGAGTGGAAGGTGGAGCGGCGGTTCCTGCCGCACGGGTGGGTCGAGGGACGGCACGAGGACAGTGACGTGGGATTCGCCGTGCTCGCGCCGCGGGGCGGCAGGGAGGTCCAGGACGTCGTCGGCGGGAACCGGTTCGTGACCGGTACGGCGACGGGGGCCACCGGAGTGACCGTCACCGGGTACCCCGACGCCCGCGAGACGCCCGTCCGCTGCACCGACAAGCCGTCCGCGCTCGGCCGCACCCAGCAGCGCATCGCGTGCCCCGGCTTCAGCGGGGGCACCAGCGGCAGCCCCTGGGTGAACGGGGACGGAGAGGTCGTCGGGGTCCTCGGCGGGCACGACCAGGGCGGGACGACTCCCGGGGTCTCCTACAGCGCGGTGCTCGGCGCGGAGGCCCGACGGCTGTACGGGCAAGCGGCGGGGCATCCGTGACGCGCCACGGTCCCGTGCGCCGGCCGGAGTACGGCAAGCGGCGGGGCATCCGTGACGCGGCGCGACGCCGTGCGCCGGGCGGAGTCGTCGTGCTCTCGCCGTGCTGCCCGTGCGCGCCCGGTTCGCCCGTCCGCTCCGACTCTTCTCCCCGTGATCATTCCCGGGCGTACCGGCCGCCTCTACACTGGCCCACGGACTCCTGGGCGGCGAGGGGCGGTTGACGGTGCGTAAGGCGTGGATCGTGGCGAGCGTTGCGATCAGCTCCGCCCTGGCCTTCGTGATGCTGCTCGTCGTCGGGGTCTATCTCGTCGCCGGGAACCTGGTCAACGGCGTGGGCGGCGGGGCGAAATCGCTGGCCAAGGGGTCGGTGCCCGCAGCGTACGCGGCCCTCGTGCAGAAGTGGGGCAACCACTGTCCCGCCATCAGCCCGGCCCTGCTCGCCGCGCAGCTCTACCAGGAGAGCGGCTTCAACCCCAGGGCCCAGAGCCAGGCCGCCGCGCAGGGCATAGCGCAGTTCATCCCCGGCACCTGGGCCAGTCACGGCATCGACGGTGACGGCGACGGCGACCGTGACGTGTGGGACCCGAAGGACGCGATCCCCTCGGCCGCCTCCTACGACTGCGAACTCGCCTCGTACGTGAGGAAGGTTGGCGGGAATCCGACCGAGAACATGCTGGCCGCCTACAACGCCGGGGCGTACGCGGTGATCAAGTACGGGGGCGTGCCGCCGTACACGGAGACCCGCAACTACGTGAAGCGGATCACGACGCTCGCCGAGAGCTTCGCCGCGCCGGTCGGGCGGGTCGACCCCTCCGAGCAGGCCGCGGCCGCGATCGAGTACGCGCAGAAGAAGCTCGGCACGCCCTATCTGTGGGGCGGCACCGGCACCGCTGAGCAGGGCGGACGCTTCGACTGCTCGGGACTGACCCAGGCCGCCTACGACACCGTGGGCATCAAGCTGCCGCGCGTGGCCAACGACCAGTACAACGCCGGCCCGCACCCCTCGCGGGACGAACTGCTCCCCGGCGACCTGGTGTTCTTCTCGGACGACCTCACCAATTCCCGTGCCATCCGGCATGTCGGCATTTATGTCGGAGGCGGGTACATGATCGACGCGCCCCGGACCGGTGCCGTCATCCGGTTCGACCCGATCGACACCCCTGACTACTTCGGTGCCACCCGTGTCACCGAAGATGGCGCGAAAGCACTGCCCACGACCGTGTGAACCGTGCGTGAACCCACCCCCTGAGCTGCGAAGACTTGTCTCTCTTAGATAACGTCTGCGTGATCATTCGGTGGAGTGTGGAACGTATCAACGGGGACCATGCGTTCCTGTTGACGTAGCCGAGCGGACGTCCATTCGGCACGCGTCACGCACGCGTGCGGCGGAAGCGGATCTACAACCACGGGGGTGGCAGCAGCGGCGCACGCACGGGTGCGCCGGGACAGACGACGAAGGGGCCGCAGCACCATGGCTGGACTCGCCGATTCCGGGTCGAACCCTGACGTCGACCTGCTCTACGACATCAATGGCCTGGCCAAGGACGCACCGCAGTGGTTCGACCGCGTCATGGAGTACGTCGGCGAGTACGGCCTGTTGCTCGCCATCGTCCTGCTCGTGGTGTGGTGCTGGTGGTCCGTCAGGCGGCGTGGCGACGAGGACGCGGCGTCCACCGTCGCGGCGCTGGTCTGGGCACCGCTGGCCGCCGGCGTCGCCGTCCTGGTCAACGTGCCCATCCGGGGGTTCGTGGAGCGGCCCCGGCCGTTCCTGGACCACCAGGGTCTCGAGGTGCTGGTCCAGGGCAAGACCGACTACTCGTTCGTCAGCGACCACGCGACGATCGTCATGGCTCTGGCGGTCGGACTGTTCGTCGCCAACCGGAAGTTCGGGCTCGTCGGGCTCGTGCTGGCGTTGTTCGGCGGGTTCATCCGCGTCTACATGGGTGTGCACTACCCGACGGACGTCGTGGGCGGGTTCGCGCTGGGCACCGCCGTGGCGCTGCTGCTGTCGCCGCTCGCCATGGCCCTGCTGACGCCACTGGTGAAGGCCGTCGAGCGCTCGCCCCGGCTGGGGTGGCTGGTGCGCAGCAGAGGGCGTGCCGAGGGGGAGGACACGGTGCTCCCCGAGGCCCGCAGCGAACGGGCCTCGGAGCGGGATCTCGCCGCGTAAAGGGCCTGAGTGAAAGGACCCCTCACAGCGCCTGGGGATACGTGAAGAAGCGGTCGGGGTCGTACTGCTTCTTCAGCTTCGCCAGGCGCGTCGCCGCATCCCCGTAGTACGCCTTGCGCCAGTCGGTCAGGGTCGGGTCCGTGTAGTTCTGGTAGGCCGCCCCCGAGGCGTGCGGACGCATGGCCTTGTGGGCCGAGGCCAGCCAGTCGCGGGCCGTCGCACCGCTCGTGCCGGCCCGCCAGGCGCCGATGTACTGGGCCAGCATGCGCGAGCGGCGGTGCACGAACGCCGTGGCGGTGGGGGAGACACGGTTCACCGCGCCGCCCAGGGCCGTGAGGGCGATGCTGCCGGTGCCGCCGCGCACCGAGGCGATCTGGGCCAGCAGGGTGCGGATTCCGGCCGTGGACAGGGAGCGGTCGAAGAAGTCCGACGCCGCGGCGTACGTCTCGCGGCCCAGCGCGCCCTTCGGCGACCGGCCCGGGGTCGAGCCGGGCAGATGGCACTGCGCGTCCGTCGGAAACGAGGAGCAGCCCGCGTACACCTCCATCGACTCCTCGTACGAACGGCGCTTCAGGGAGACGCTGCGGGCCGGGGCGCCGACGCGGTCGGCCAGGCGGTCGACGGCGTTCTTCAGCTCGCCGTAGGTGCCCAGGGAGAACGCCGAGACCGAGACGGTCGGGGTGCCGCCCGCGGCGTTCGCCAGGTGCAGGGACGACCAGATCTCGTCGGGCTGCGACGGGCCCCACTCCTGCCAGGCCTTCACCACCGCGGCCGCCTTCGACCAGGGCCAGGACAGGTACGCCGAGACACCCTGCGGCGCCGGGTGGGTCTTGAAGTGCAGCTCCGTGACGACGCCGAAGTTGCCGTTGCCGGCGCCGCGCAGGGCCCAGAAGAGGTCCTTGTTCTCGCGGGCGTCGGCGGTGAGCTGCTTGCCGTCGGCGGTGATCAGGGTGGCCCGGGTGAGGCTGTCGCAGGTCAGGCCGTAGGCACGGGAGACCACGCCGTGGCCGCCGCCGAGGGTGAGGCCCGAGACGCCGACGGTCGGGCAGGAGCCGGCCGGGATCGTGACGCCCTTCGCGGCGAGTGCCCGGTAGACGTCGATGAGTTTGGCGCCGGCGCCGACCACGGCGGTCGTGCCGGAGGCCCGGACGCGGTTGAGCTTCGAGACGTCGACGATGAGACGGCCGTCGCCGGAGGACCAGCCGGCGTAGGAGTGGCCGCCGTTGCGGATCGCCACGCGCAGGGCGTGGGCGCGGGCGTAGGACAGGGTGGTGCGGATGTCGTCCGCGTGGGAGACGTACGCGACCGCGGCGGGCTTCAGGTTGTCGAAGCGGGTGTTGTAGAGCTGCCGGGCCGCGGCCCAGTCGGCGTCGCCCGGGCGTATCAGGGGGCCGTCGAGGTCGCGGGCCAGCGCGGACCAGTTCGCGGCGGTGGTTCTCGAGGTGGTTCTCGAGGTGGTGGAGGTGCGCACGGCGTCGTCGGCTGTGGCCGTGGCCCCGGAGCGGCTGCCCGACGGGGTGCAGGCGGTGGTGAAGGGGGTCGCGGCCGCGGCGATCGCCGCCGTGCCGGCCGTGAGTATCGTGCGCCGTTCCATGGGGCCTCCCGGTGGTTCCGTCCTGGGAGACGGGGTGACGGGGGTGAGGGTTCCATGGCCGGGGCCCCGCCGGGAAGTGTCCGCCACGGTCTCAGCCCGTCGCGTGCCGTTCCGCGTCCGTACGCGCCTGGCTTCTCGCTCTTCGGGCCGGGCCACGCCAGCCACAGATGCAGTGGGCCACGCAGAAACGGCCCTTCTCCATGGTCGTCGTGCGGTGTTCCGGGAGGTTGGGGGGAAGTTCCAGCCCGTCCTGCTGCGCCACGCCGACAACGTTACCCAGCTCAGGTAAACGGTTCGTATGGCGGTCGGTGCGGGCTCGCGTGACGGGGGCACAAAGCCGTCGTTAACCGGAACGACGAGGGGGCCCGTGACGGACGTACCCGGCTGGGGGTAGGCAGGCGATGACTGGGCGGCAGCGGGAAGGGTGGCACAGGCGGACGGGTGCGACGGTCGTCGCCGCCGTGATCCTGGCCGGGGCGGGACTGGGGTCCGCGGGGTGCTCCGGGGATGACGCGGCCGCCGGGGACTCCCGCGGCGGGGAAGCGGTCACCGTGCTGCGGCAGTCCGCCGACCGGCTCGTCGGCGCGGGGAGCTCCAAGGCCCGTACGTCGATGGAGATGGCCGCCGGCGGGACCCGGGTGACCATCCGTGGCGCCGGGGTGTACGACTACCGCGAGCGGATGGGGCGGTTGAAGGTGCTGCTGCCGCAGGATCCCGCGGGGGTGGCCGAGCGCCGGCCGATCACCGAACTGCTCGCGCCGGGTGCGCTGTTCATGAAGAACCGGGGTGCCGGTGTGCCCGCCGACAAGTGGGTACGGGTGGACACCCGGACCCTGTCCGACGGGAACCTCGTCACCGGTGGGGCCACCGACCCGTTCACGGCGGCCGAGGTTCTGCTGGGGACGCGGACGGCGACCTACGTGGGCAGGACGGAGGTCGCGGGAACCGGAGTGCGCCACTACCGGGGGACGGCGGACCTCGCCGACGCGGCCCGGCGGGCGTCGAAGGGGAACGAGGAACCCTTGAAGGCGGCGGCCAAGGGGTTCGCCACCGCCGAAGTGCCGTTCGACGCCTACCTCGACGACGAGGGACGCATCCGCAAGGTCAGGCACCGTTTCAGCTTCCTCAACGGGCAGCAGAAGAGCCCGGTCGCCGTCGCCTCGACGACGCTGCTCTTCGATTTCGGGGCCTCGGTGCGCGTACGGTTGCCCCGGACCGAGGACATCTACGCGGGCCGGATCGCCGAGGAGTGACCGGCGTGAACTAGCCCGTCCGTGCCATGCGCGGTGTGTAGGCCGCTCCCTACTCTAGGAAGTCGGCAACGGCAGAGATGAGGTGATGCACGTGGCTCCGGTCGGCGGTACGGCAGTTCAGGACCACGTGGCCCTCGCCGAGATCGAGCTGTGCGGAGAGCTGATCATCGCGGCCTCGGCCGCCCGCGAGCGGCTCAGTCTGGAAAGCATCGACGAGGTGCTGAAAGTGGCCGAGGAGCGGGATACCTCCAGGGGCTGACCACGGGCCGAGGGGCCCGGCTCACGTCCGCAGCATGCGGGCGATCGCCTGGGTCGCCTCCTTCACCTTCGCGTCGATCTCGTCACCGCCCTTGAGGGCAGCGTCCGCGACGCAGTGCCGCAGGTGTTCCTCCAGCAGCTGCAGGGCGAAGGACTGCAGGGCCTTGGTGGAGGCGGAGACCTGCGTGAGTATGTCGATGCAGTAGACGTCCTCGTCGACCATGCGCTGCAGGCCGCGGATCTGGCCCTCGATGCGGCGCAGGCGTTTGAGGTGCTCGTCCTTCTGCTTGTGGTACCCGTGCACACCGTGGTCGTGATCGGTCGTCGCGTCCGCACCGGCGGTCTCGGCGCTGCCGGTGGTGACATGTACGACATCTGTTGTGTCGGTCACGTCCGTCATCGCTTCCTCCTGGTGGGCAGTGGGCCGACATATACCCCTGGTGGGTATATGGTACCGGAGTTTGCGGGGTATACGGCCCTGGGAACCGCCCCCGTGCTCACCACTGTGCCCGATGGGCGACACTGGTGGGCGGCCCGATAGCCGTGGCCGGATGTTGCGCCTAGCATCAGCCTGACCGAAACCGAAGCACCCCGAGGACCCCACGTGCGCTTTCGTCTGACCCCCAGGGAGACGAGCTTCTACGACATGTTCGCCGCCTCCGCGGACAACATCGTCACGGGCTCCAAGCTCCTGATGGAACTGCTCGGGGCGGACTCATCCGCCCGGGCCGAGATCGCAGAGCGTATGCGGGCAGCGGAACACGCCGGTGACGACGCCACGCACGCGATCTTCCACCAGCTGAACTCCTCGTTCATCACGCCGTTCGACCGCGAGGACATCTACTCCCTCGCCTCGTCGCTCGACGACATCATGGACTTCATGGAGGAGGCCGTCGACCTGGTCGTCCTCTACAACGTCGAGGAACTGCCCAAGGGCGTCGACCAGCAGATCGAGGTACTGGCGCGCGCTGCCGAGCTGACGGCCGAGGCGATGCCGCACCTGCGGACGATGGAGAACCTCACCGAGTACTGGATCGAGGTCAACCGGCTGGAGAACCAGGCCGACCAGATCCACCGCAAGCTGCTGGCACACCTCTTCAACGGCAAGTACGACGCCATGGACGTACTGAAGCTCAAGCAGATCGTGGACGTGCTCGAGGAAGCTGCGGACGCGTTCGAGCACGTGGCGAACACGGTGGAGACCATCGCCGTCAAGGAGTCCTGAGCCCTTCATGGACACCCTCGCTCTGATCGTGACCATCGCGGTCGCGCTCTTCTTCACGTACACCAACGGCTTCCACGATTCCGCGAACGCGATCGCCACGTCCGTCTCGACGCGGGCGCTGACGCCGAAGGCCGCGCTGGCCATGGCCGCGGTGATGAACCTCGCCGGTGCGTTCATGGGCTCCGGTGTCGCCAAGACCGTCAGTGAAGGGCTGATCCAGACACCGACCGGGTCGAAGGGGATGGGCATCCTCTTCGCCGCGCTGGTGGGCGCGATCGTCTGGAACCTCGTCACCTGGTACTTCGGGCTGCCGTCCTCCTCGTCCCACGCGCTGTTCGGTGGCATGGTCGGGGCGGCGCTGGCCGGCGGGACGACCGTCTACTGGAGCGGGGTGCTGGAGAAGGTCGTCATCCCCATGTTCATCTCCCCGGTGGTCGGTCTGCTGGCCGGCTATCTGGTGATGACCGCGATCCTGTGGATCTTCCGGAAGGCCAACCCGCACAAGGCCAAGCGCGGTTTCCGGATAGCGCAGACCGTCTCGGCGGCCGGCATGGCGCTGGGGCACGGTCTGCAGGACGCGCAGAAGACCATGGGCATCGTGGTGATGGCGCTCGTCATCGCCGATGTCGAGGACTACGGCGATCCGATCCCGGTGTGGGTCAAGATCGCGTGCGCCGTGATGCTGTCGCTGGGCACGTACGCCGGTGGCTGGCGGATCATGCGGACGCTGGGCCGGAAGATCATCGAGCTGGACCCGCCGCAGGGCTTCGCCGCGGAGACCACGGGCGCGTCGATCATGTTCACGACGGCGTTCCTCTTCAAGGCGCCGATCTCCACGACGCACGTCATCACCTCCGCGATCATGGGCGTGGGCGCCACGAAGCGCGTGAACGCCGTGCGGTGGGGTGTCGCCAAGAACATCATCCTGGGGTGGTTCATCACGATGCCGGCCGCGGCGATCGTGGCTGCGGCGTCCTTCTGGATCGTGAATCTGGCGTTCCTGTAGCGCGCCGGACGCAGACGAGAGGGCCCGCCCCCGGGAGCCGGGGGCGGGCCCTTTTTCGGCCTCGCGGTGGCACCGCCATGCAGCACCGCGAGGAGACTCGGCGGACCGGATGAGGCGGCGGCTCAGCCGAAGCGGCCGGAGATGTAGTCCTCCGTGGCCTGGACCGACGGGTTGGAGAAGATGCGCTCCGTGTCGTCTATCTCGATGAGCTTGCCGGGCTGGCCGACCGCCGCGAGGTTGAAGAACGCCGTGCGGTCGGAGACGCGGGCCGCCTGCTGCATGTTGTGCGTCACGATGACGATCGTGAAGCGCTCCTTCAGCTCACCGATCAGGTCCTCGATGGCGAGCGTGGAGATCGGGTCGAGTGCCGAGCAGGGCTCGTCCATGAGCAGGACGTTCGGCTCGACCGCGATCGCCCGCGCGATGCACAGACGCTGCTGCTGGCCGCCGGACAGCCCCGAGCCGGGCTTGTTCAGGCGGTCCTTGACCTCGTTCCAGAGGTTCGCGCCCTTGAGGGAGCGCTCGACGATGTCGGACAGCTCGCTCTTCTTGTAGTTGCCGTTCAGCCGCAGTCCCGCCGCCACGTTGTCGAAGATCGACATCGTGGGGAACGGGTTCGGACGCTGGAACACCATGCCGACCTCACGGCGGACCGACACCGGGTCGATGCCCGTGCCGTAGAGGTCCTCGTCGTCGAGGAGGACCTTGCCCTCGACGCGGCCGCCCGAGGTGACCTCGTGCATGCGGTTCAGGGTGCGCAGGAACGTCGACTTGCCGCAGCCCGAGGGGCCGATGAACGCCGTCACCGAGCGCGGCTCGACGGTCATCGAGATGTCCTCGATCGCCTTGTGGGAGCCGTAGTAGGCGGTCAGTCCGCTTACGTCGATTCGCTTGGCCATGACTACTTCACTTCCAAAAAGTCCGGGGGGTCGCTGTGTGGCCCCGCGCGGCGGTAGCCGCAGAGTGTCGCGTCAGCGACCGGTCTTCGGGGCCTTCCAGCGGGCGATCCCGCGGGCCACCAGGTTCAGGAGCATCACGAAGGCGATCAGGGTGAGCGACGCCGCCCAGGCACGGTCGTACGCCGCACCGGAGCCCGCGCTGTTCGCGTACTGCTGGTAGATGTACAGCGGCAGCGAGGCCTGCGCCCCCTCGAAGGGGTTGGCGTTGATGAACGCGTTGCCCCACACCAGCAGCAGGACCGGGGCGGTCTCACCGGTGATACGGGCGATCGAGAGCATGATGCCCGTGGTGATGCCGCCGATGGAGGTCGGCAGGACCACCTTCAGGATGGTGCGCCACTTGGGGACGCCGAGCGCCAGGGAGGCCTCGCGCAGCTCGTTCGGGACGAGCTTGAGCATCTCCTCCGTGGAGCGCACGACGACCGGCATCATCAGGATGGCCAGGGCCAGCGAGCCGGCGAAGCCGAAGGGCTGCATGTCGAACATCAGCATGAGGCTGAGGATGAACAGACCCGCGACGATCGACGGGATGCCGGTCATGACGTCGACGAAGAACGTGATGGCCTTGGAGAGGTTGCCCCGGCCGTATTCGACGAGGTAGATCGCGGTCAGCACGCCGACCGGCGCGGCGATGACCGTGGCGAGTCCGACCTGCTCCAGGGTGCCGAGGATGGCGTGGTAGATGCCGCCGCCGGGCTCGGTGTCGGCGACGACGCCCATGGAGTGGG
The DNA here is from genome assembly GCF_040647715.1 of Streptomyces tibetensis. Taxonomy (GTDB): domain Bacteria; phylum Actinomycetota; class Actinomycetes; order Streptomycetales; family Streptomycetaceae; genus Streptomyces; species Streptomyces tibetensis_A. The sequence goes on from NZ_JBEZCR010000003.1 coordinate 22,689, forward strand.
TCAGGAAGTAGACGTCGAGGACCTTCACGCCGCGCGTGACGGTCGACCAGATCAGCGAGGCCAGCGGGACGACTGCGAGCAGGAACGCGACCCACACGAAGGAGGTCGCGATGCGGTCCTTGGCCTGCCGCCCGCCCTCGACGGCCGCGGCGACGGCGTAGGTGCCGGCCACGTAGAGGATCGCGGCGATCAGGCCCCACTGGACGCGGCTGTGCAGGCCGCCGGCCAGGCCGATGACGATCGCGAGGGCGATCGAGCCGGCGGCGATGGCGTACGGGGACCACTTGGGCAGGCGGGCGCCGCGCAGGGTGCTGGGGCCCTTCGGGGTGACGGTCGCGGTGCTCATGCGTTGGCCCCCGAGTACTCCTTGCGGCGGGCGATGATCGCGCGGGCCGCGCCGTTGACCAGCAGGGTGATGACGAACAGGACCAGGCCGGAGGCGATCAGCGCGTCGCGGCCGAACTCGGTGGCCTCACCGAACTTGCTGGCGATGTTCTGGGCGAACGTGCCGCCGCCCGGGTCGAGCAGGCTGGCCTGGATGTCGAAGGTCGGGGAGAGCACGGTCGCCACGGCCATGGTCTCGCCGAGGGCGCGGCCGAGGCCGAGCATCGACGCGGAGATGACGCCGGAGCGGCCGAAGGGGATGACCGCCATGCGGATAACCTCCCAGCGTGTGGCGCCGAGCGCCAGGGCCGCCTCCTCGTGCATCTGCGGGACCTGGCGGAAGACCTCGCGGCTCACGTTGGTGATGATCGGCAGGATCATGATCGCGAGCAGGATGCCGACGGTCAGCATCGACCGGGGGGCGCCGCCCTCCCAGGAGAAGACGCCGGTCCAGCCGAAGTAGTCGTTCAGCCAGCCGAGGAGGCCGGTCATGTGCGGCACGAGGACGAGGGCGCCCCACAGGCCGTAGACGATGGACGGCACGGCGGCGAGCAGGTCGATCACGTACGCGATGGGCCCGCGCATCCGGCGCGGGGCGTAGTGCGTGAGGAACAGCGCGATGGCGACGGCGACCGGGACCGCGATGACCATGGCGACGATCGAGGAGACGACCGTGCCGAAGGCCAGGACGGCGATGCCGAAGTTCGGCGGGACGAGGTTGGTGTCCCACTGGAAGGTCGTGAGGAAGTTGCCCTGGTCCTTGCTGATCGCGAGGGAGGCGCGGTAGGTGAGGAAGACCGCGATCGCGGCCATGATCACCAGCAGCAGGATGCCCGAACCGCGGGACAGACCGAGGAAGATCCGGTCTCCGGGCCGGGTGGCCCCGCGCGCGGCGCGCTTGTCGACGGTGGGCTGCGAGGCGGGGGGAGGTGCGTCGGTTATCTGTGTGGGTGTGCCCATCGGGTTCTCCGGTCTGCGGAGCCGTACGCGGGGTACGGCCACTGGCGGCGGTGCACCGGACGGTGCGGCCCGGCCCCGGGGAGGAGGCCGGGCCGCACGCGGGTCAGCTCAGGCCCTCGATGGTGGTGCGGACCTGGGAGATGATGTCGGCCGGGATCGGCGCGTAGTCGTTCTCGGAGAGGACCTTCTGGCCGTCCTCGGAGGCGATGTAGCGCAGGAACGCCTTGGTGCCGGGCAGGGTGTCGGACTTGTTGCCCTTGTCGCAGACGATCTCGTACGTGACGAGGACCATCGGGTAGGCGCCCTCGGCCTTGGTGCCGTAGTTCAGCTGCAGGGAGAGGTCCTTGCCCGTGCCGACGACCTTGGCCTCGGAGATCGCCTTGGTGGCGTTCTCGACGGTGGCCTTGACCGGCTGGGCGGCGCCCGTGTCGAGGTCGACCGTCTTCAGGCCGTCCTTGGCGTACGACAGCTCGAAGTAGCCGATGGCGCCGTTGGTCTGCTTCACCTGCTGGGCGACACCGGAGGAGCCGGAGGCGGACTGGCCGCCCTTGGCCTGCCAGGTCTTGCCGCCGTCGTAGGGCCAGTCGCTCTTGGCGGTGGCGATCAGGTACTTGGTGAAGTTGTCCGTGGTGCCGGAGTCGTCCGAGCGGTGGAAGGCCTGGATCTTGAGGTCCGGGAGCTTCGCGTCGGGGTTCAGCTTCTTGATCGCCGCGTCGTTCCAGTTGGTGATCTTGCCGTTGAAGATCTTCGCCAGGGTCGGGGCGTCCAGGACGAGGTTGTCCACGCCGTCGACGTTGTAGCCGACCGCGATCGGGCCGCCGACCATCGGCAGGTCGATGCCCTGGCCGCCCTTGCAGACCTTCTTGGACGCGGTGACCTCGTCGGGCTTCAGCGCGGAGTCGGAGCCGGCGAAGGCGACCTGACCCTGGGTGAACGCGGTGACGCCGGCGCCGGAGCCGCCGCCCTTGTAGTTGATCTGCAGGCCCTGGCAGGCCGCGGTGAACTGCTTCACCCAGGCGTCGATGGCGTTCTTCTGCGCGGAGGAGCCGTCGGCCAGCAGCTGGCCCTTGGCGTCGTCGCACTTGACGTTGCTCGGCGCGGCGGCGTTGGAGGAACCGCCGCCGTTGGAGGCGCCGCCGGTGTCGTCGGAGCCGCACGCCGTGAGGGCCAGGGCGCCGGAGACGGCGAGAGCACCGAGAGCGAGGGCCCGCCGGTTCATGCGCTGAAGCTTCACTTGAGTTCCTTCCAGGAGCCGCCGTCCTGATCGGCGGCGTGCGAAAGACGAGATGTCGCGGACGTGGCCGCACTCAGCAGGCGCGGCTCGCGTCGGTAAGGCCGAAATTAGGCAGATCAGGTGAAGGCGTCGATGGCCGCACATGAACGAGGGGTGAACCCCTGCCTAAGGCCTGGTGAGGTCACGGAATGCTCACGGGGAGAGAACGACGGCATTCCGCTTTTGCGGACGAAACGGTACCGTCCGGTCAACCACCCGCCCGGGGCAGGTGCAGAACGGCGAGCAGCTCCTCGACCAGGGGCCGGTCGTGGGGCTGCGTGAGACGGTCGCGGGCGGCGGCGGGCGTCAGCCACAGCACCCGGTCCACCTCGTCCGTCGGCGAGAACGCACAGCTCACCGCCTCGGCCGCCCAGTAGCGGACCCGCTTGGGGCGGCCGCCCGCCAGGTAGCGCTGGGCGGACAGCTCGGGGCCCGGCACGGCCCGGCAGCCCGTCTCCTCCGCCACCTCGCGCAGTGCTCCGGCCAGTGCGTCCTCGCCACGCTTCAGTTTCCCCTTCGGCCACGACCAGTCGTCGTATTTCGGCCGGTGGACGAGACAGAGCTCCGGCTCGCCGGTGGCCGGGGACCGGCGCCACAGGACGCAGCCCGCCGCCTGGACGGTGGTGTCCTTGGGGGTGTTCACCGTGTTTCACCGCCTCCTGGTGCCGGGCGCCCGGTCATGACGCGCCCACGGTCTCCTTCTGCCAGGCCTGCTGGAACGCGAAGCGCGCCGCCTCCACCTCGTGCCGCTGGTCGGCGTGGAGCACGCCGAGGGCGTACGCCGTGGCCGGGGCGATGCGCGGGGTACGGGCCGCCTGGGCCGCCGCTGCCGCCGCCTCCGAGGCGTCGCGGTGCCGGTTCAGCGCCTGGCCCGCGGAGAGCAGGCGCAGATCCACCACGGCGTTGCCCTTCGGGCCGCTGACGGCCTCGCGGGCGTAGCGGTGCAGGCGCAGCAGCAGCCGGACCTGGTGCCACGGGGCGTCCTGCGGGTGCGGGACCGTGTCCGGGGACAGGCCGTGGACGAGGGCCGTGGCGTTGTACGGGTGCCCCGCGGTGAGCAGGGGGAGGGCGGTCACGGCGTCGGCGAGGCGGTCCTGGGCGGCACGGGCCAGGGGGCGCAGGTCGGTGGTGCCGGCGGTCCTGGTCAGGGGGACCTCGCTGGCCAGGACGGCGACCTTGTCCGCGACGGCGTGGAAGCGGCTGCTGCCCAGGGCCTCCAGCGCCGTGGAGTGGGCCCGGGTGCGGGCGAGGGTCAGCTGGCGGTCGAGCAGGGCGCCCGCCTTCGCCGCACCCACGGTCAGGTTGCCGCGTTCCGGTGCGGAGGCCGGGGCGGTGCGCGGTCCGGCGTCGCGGGGCGCCGCCCTCGGGGGGGCGGGTGCCGCCCCTGCGGCACGACCGCCCGCAGCCGCAGCGGCCTGCGGGGACGGGAGGGCCGTGGAGCCCGACAACCGGTGCAGGGCCGCCAACAGGCGTTCCAGACGGGCCGTGTAGGCGTGCTCCATCGCCAGCGTCCCCGACACCCACGCCAGTTCGGGGCGCATCGTCTCGCACCAGTCCGTGTCGAGGAGGGACTGGAACGAGTGCAGGCTGGCGCTGATGCGGCGGGCCGAGCGGCGCAGGGCGCGGGCCGCCTCGGCGGACCCCTCCAGGCCGTTCGGCCCCGACCCCGTCTCCCGGTGCAGGCGCAGCGCCCGGAGGAACTCCGTGGCCTGGGCCCGCAGATAGCCCGCGAGGGCGTCTCCGGTGGGGACGGGCCCGTCGTGCCTGGACCGGGGGTCGGTGGGGTCAAGGTGTTGCTGTGCCACGCCGGCGCCTCCGGGCGTCTATGAGCATCTCCTGGACGTTGCGCAGGGGCTGTCCGTCCGCGTCGGTCGCATGCCGGGTCCAGCCGCCGTCCGGGCCGAGGTGCCAGGAGGCGGTGGAGTCGGACATGCCGGTCTCCAGCAGCCGGTTCAGGGCCGCCCGATGGGCCGGGTCGGTGACCCGGACCAGGGCCTCTATCCGGCGGTCGAGGTTGCGGTGCATCATGTCGGCGCTGCCGAACCACACCTCGGGCTCGCCGCCGTTGCCGAAGGCGAACACCCGGGAGTGCTCCAGGAAACGGCCGAGGATCGAGCGGACCCGGATGTTCTCCGACAGCCCCGCCACGCCCGGGCGTACCGCGCAGATGCCGCGCACCCAGATGTCCACCGGCACGCCCGCCTGGGCCGCGCGGTAGCAGGCGTCGATGACGGCCTCGTCGACCATCGAGTTGACCTTGATGCGGACGTAGGCGGGCCGCCCCGCGCGGTGGTGCTGGATCTCCTTGGTGATCCGCGAGACCAGGCCGTCGCGCAGCGACTTGGGCGCCACGAGCAGCCGGCGGTAGGTCTCCCGGCGGGAGTAGCCGGACAGGCGGTTGAAGAGGTCCGAGAGGTCCGCGCCGACCTGCGGGTCGGCCGTGAGCAGGCCGAGGTCCTCGTAGAGGCGGGCCGTCTTCGGGTGGTAGTTGCCGGTGCCGACGTGGCTGTAGCGGCGCAGCGTCTCGCCCTCCTGGCGGACCACCAGCGACAGCTTGCAGTGGGTCTTCAGCCCGACCAGGCCGTAGACCACGTGGCAGCCGGCCTCCTCCAGCTTGCGCGCCCACTTGATGTTGGCGTGCTCGTCGAAACGGGCCTTGATCTCCACCAGGACCAGGACCTGCTTGCCGGTCTCGGCGGCCTCGATGAGCGCGTCGACTATCGGGGAGTCGCCCGAAGTCCGGTACAGGGTCTGCTTGATGGCGAGGACGTCCGGGTCGCCGGCGGCCTGCTCCAGGAAGGCCTGGACGGACGTGGAGAACGAGTCGTACGGGTGGTGCAGCAGGACGTCCCGCTCGCGCAGCGCGGCGAAGATGTCCGGCGCGGACGCCGACTCGACCTCGGCCAGGTCGCGGTGGGTGCCGGCGACGAACTTGCGGTACTTCAGCTCCGGCCGGTCCAGGGAGGCGATCCGGAACAGGCCCGTCAGGTCCAGCGGGCCCGGCAGCGGGTAGACCTCGGCCTCGCTGATCTTCAGCTCGCGCACGAGGAGGTCCAGGACCTCGCGGTCGATGGACTCCTCGACCTCCAGGCGCACCGGCGGCCCGAAGCGGCGCCGCATGAGCTCCTTCTCCAGGGCCTGGAGGAGGTTCTCGGCGTCGTCCTCCTCGACCTCCAGGTCCTCGTTGCGGGTGAGGCGGAAGGCGTGGTGCTCCAGGACCTCCATGCCCGGGAACAGCTCTTCCAGGTGCGCGGCGATGACGTCCTCGATGGGGACGTAGCGGCCCGGGGAGCTCTCCAGGAACCGCGACAGCAGCGGCGGCACCTTCACGCGGGCGAAGTGCTTGTGGCCGGTGACCGGGTTGCGCACGACGACGGCCAGGTTCAGGGACAGGCCGGAGATGTACGGGAAGGGGTGCGCCGGGTCGACCGCCAGGGGGGTCAGCACGGGGAAGATCTGGTGCCGGAACAGGGTGAACAGGCGGGCCTGCTCCTTCTCCTGCAGCTCGCTCCAGCGGACCAGGTGGATGCCCTCCTCCGCGAGTGCGGGGGCGACGTCCTCGTGGTAGCAGGCGGCGTGCCGGGCCATGAGTTCGCGCGAGCGGGCCCAGATCATCTCCAGCACCTCGCGCGGCTGGAGGCCGGAGGCGGAGCGGGTGGCGACGCCGGTGGCGATGCGGCGCTTCAGTCCGGCGACCCGGACCATGAAGAACTCGTCCAGGTTGCTGGCGAAGATCGCGAGGAAGTTGGCCCGCTCCAGCAGGGGGGTGTCGGGGTCCTCGGCGAGCTCGAGCACCCGCTCGTTGAACGCGAGCCAGCTGCGCTCCCGGTCGAGGAAACGACCCTGCGGCAGCTGGGGCCCGTCGTACGGCGACTCCTCGTACGCGTCGAGGTCCGCGTCGATGTCGGGTTCCAGATCGGAGACGACGGCCGCCACCGTGTGGGGGCGGTGGGCTGCTATGGAGCCCACGGAGGGCTGCGCGTGCTGGACCTGTGCCTGGGTGTTCGGCTGGCTCATGGACCCATTCTTCCGCGCCGCGAGCATCACGGGCGCGTCGGACAGCACGGGCGGGAGCGAAGACGTCACATCAGTGCTCCCGTTTCCCTCGGGACCCTCGCGGGACGGGGGAGGCTCGGGCACGGCGGGATTCATTGGCCGAGCTTCGCAAGCTCGTCTGAATCGATGGTTACGGAGACATGACGTGCGGGACACCGGGGGGCGGCCCGCGGGCGTCCACAGGGCCGCATGAGGCGCCCGGGGTGCTGCCCACAGGCTGTGGACGGTTCTGGGAGCCTGCGGACCACACGGAGTGTCACCAGAGGTCGGGCCGCGCGTCCATCCCCCCGTGGAAGGACGCGCGGACCGGGTTCAGGGGAGGCGGCGGGCCAGCAGGAGGAAGGCGGCGGCCGTCGCGGTGCCGGCCACGGCCAGCAGCAGGCCGGTCTCCACCCACTGGAGCGGCCAGAAGTGGGACTGCGGGTGGAACGTGGCGTGGCTGATCTGGACGCCGTGGGGGGCGGGGGTGTCCCAGGTGACCTGGAAGGCCGAGCGGGGCAGCTCGATGCTGCCGGGCGCGATGCGGCTGACGGTCGGCCAGAGGTCCTCGCGGTGCCGTTCCAGGAGGTTGTGGAGGAGCAGGGAGGCGGCGAGGGCCACGCCCGCGGCGGGCAGGGCGCGGCGCCACACCAGTGCCGCGAGGGCGCCGAGGGCGAGTCCGGCCAGGGCGTAGGCGACGGCCACCGGGCCCGTCGACACGAACGCGTCCGGGTAGTACCAGTCGCCGACCAGGTCGGGATCGGCGTTCCCGCGCGCCCAGACGTTCAGCAGCACGAGCGCGCCGGTGCCGGCGGTGAGCAGCGCGGCCGGGGCGGCCAGTTTCGCGGCCAGCCAGTGCAAGGGGCGGACGGACTGGGTCCAGGCCAGCTGGGCGGTGCCGCTCTCCAGTTCGCGGCCGATGAGCGCGCCGCCCGCCCAGGCGGCCACGGGGAACATCACCCAGGACAGGGCGGTGGCGAGCACGGCGATGCCGTTCGCGTACACCTCGTCGACGGTGATCGCCTCGACCGCCGCGCAGGAGGGGAGCCGGTCCGTGGGGGGCGTGGCGCAGGCGCTCACGCCCGCCCGGGCCTCGTCCCCCAGGGAGTGCAGCCAGACCAGGGCGGCGGTCGCGGCGGCCAGGGCCAGCAGCGACAGGACCAGGGCCGTGCGGTGGGTCCGCAGTACCGCCCGCAGCAGGCCGCCCCGCTGGGCTCCGGGCTCGGCGGCGGGTGCGGCGGCCGTCGTGTCGAGGACCGTCATACGGCGGCTCCCGTGCGGCGGCGCGGCAGGACGAAGCTGGTCATGCGGCGGCTCCCGTGCGGCGGCGCAGCAGGACGAAGGCGGTCGCGGCGGCCAGGGCGGCGACGGCGAGGAGGAGGCCGGTCTCCATGAGCTGGAGGGGCCAGAAGTGGGAGGCCGGGTGGTAGTCGGTGTAGTAGTCGGCGATGCCGGTCCTGGCCTCGCAGCCGGGCTCGCCCGCGCACGACGGGACCGGGACGCGGGCGCCGGAAGCGGTCAGGGCGCCGGTCTCGACGATCATGCTGTCGAGGCCGGGGGTGCCGTCCTCCAGGCCCGTCACGACCGTCTTCACCGGCCACAGGTGCGGACGCAGTTCGTCGAGGACGTAGACGAGCGACACGACGGCCACGACCGCGACGCCGAGGGCGGGCAGCGCCCGGCGCAGCAGCAGCCCCACCAGGGCGCCGAGGGCCAGGGCGGCCAGGGCCTGGGCGGCGGCGATGGTGCCGTTGATCTCGAAGATGCCGTCGTCGTGCCACGCGCGCCAGCCCATGCCGTTGAGCGGGGCACGGTCCGACGACCACAGCACGCGGTGCAGCAACGTCAGCGTGAGCGTGCCCGTCACGAGCAGCAGGGCCGGGACCGCGAGCTTGGCGGCCAGCCAGCGCAGGGGGCCCACCGACTGGGTCCAGGCGAGCTGGGCCGTGCCGTTCTCCAGTTCGCGGCCGATGAGGGCGCCGCCCGCCCAGGCACCGGTGAGCAGTGGGAGGAGCCTGACGAGGCCGATGGCGACCGCGACGGCCGTCTGGTACCGGCTGTTCGCGGGGCCGGGGAAGTCGCAGCCCAGGTCGGGGCCGCCCTGGTGGCAGCCCATGTTCGTGTACTCGGCCCAGGCGGCGTCCGCGCCCGGTCCCATCGCCCACAGCAGCGCCCCGGCGGCCACCGCCACCAACCCCAGCCAGAACAGCAGCGCCGTGCGGTGCAGCCGGAGCATGGCCAGGAGCAGGCCGCGCGACGGCGAGGTGCGCCGAGTGACGGCCGGTGTGGTCACGGTGCCGAGGGCGGTCATACGGCGGCCTCCCGCGCGTCGAGCAGGAGCGGCGGGGCTTCGGGGGAGCGCAGGTGGGCCAGGACGACTTCCTCCAGGGACGCGCGGTCGCCCTGGAATCCGTCGCCGAGGGGGCCCGTGGGCCGGACCAGGGCGGTCAGCTGGCGGCCGGTGGTGCGCGACTCGACCACCGTGTGCGGGTCGAGGGCCTCGCCCGCCCGGCCGGTGACCAGGGTGTGCGCGGCGAGCAGGTCGTCGAGCGGCCCGGCGAGCCGGACGCGGCCCGAGCCGAGCAGCAGCAGGTGGTCGCAGGAGCCCTCGAGCTCCGCGACGACGTGCGAGGACATGACAACCGTGGTGCCGTGGTCGGCGGCGTCGGCCATGAGCGTGGCCGTCAGCTGGTGGCGGGCGAGAGGGTCGAGGTCGGCCATCGGCTCGTCGAGCAGCAGCAGTTCGGGGCGTTTGCCGAGGGCGAGGGCGAGCGCGACGCGGGTGCGCTGGCCGCCGGAGAGCGTCCGGATCTTCGTGCCGGGGTCGAGGTCGCCCTCGGCGACGATCCGCTCGGCGACCCGGGCGTCCCAGCGCCGGGGGTTGAGGTCGCGGCCCAGCCGCAGGGTCCCGGCGATGGTGAGCTGGGGATACAGCGGCTTGTTCTGCGCGACGTAGGCGAGGCGCTCGCGGGCCGCGGCCGGGGTCGTGCCGAGCACGGAGACGGTGCCCTCGGTGGGGCGGATCAGCCCGGCGGCCAGGGCGAGCAGGGTGGACTTGCCGGCGCCGTTCGGGCCGGTGAGGGCGCAGACGCGGCCCGCGGGGAGCCGGAAGGTGCAGCCGTCCAGGGCCGGGGCGCGGCGTCGCCCGAACCTCCTGCCCAGCCCGGCCGCCTCGATGGCGGTGTCGGTCATGCGTCCCCCTTGAAGTCTGCGAAATGCGCGTCGAGTACGGAAGTGAAGAGGGCGGCCACGTCCTCGCGCTCCAGGCCTGCCTCGCGGGCCCGGACCGCCCAGGCGTCCAGGTCGGCGCGCAGCGGGGAGTCGGCGGGGGCGGTGCTCAGGGCCTTGCGGACGAACGTGCCCAGTCCGCGGCGGGCCTCGACCAGGCCCTCGCGCTCCAGCTCCCGGTAGGCCTTGAGGACCGTGTTCGGGTTGATGGCGGTGGCCTCCACCACCTCACGGGCCGTCGGGAGCTTGTCGCCCGGCTCCAGCAGGCCCAGGCGCAGGGCCTGTTTGGTCTGCTGGACGATCTGGACGTAGGTGGCGACACCACTGCGCCGGTCGATGCGGTACTCGACCACTGCTGCACCACCCTTTCACTAATTGAGTAGTGAAAGGGTGGTGCAGAGGGGCGGGGAAAGTCAAGGTGCTTTCGTGAACCGTTCCGGCCGGGTCGTCCGATGAGGAGACGTGAGCGATACGAGAAGCGACGGGGAGCTGCTGCGGGCCATAGCCGCGGACGCCGACCGGCGAGCCTTCGAGGAGCTGTACCGGCGCTACGCGCCGTGGCTCCGGGCCCGGTTGCGGGGGCGGTGCGCCGATCCCGGGGTCGTCGACGACGTGGTGCAGGAGACGTTCCTCGCGGTGTGGCGGGGTACGGCCCGCCACCGGCAGGAGGGCCACTCCCCGGACGCGGCCGGATGGCTGTGGCGCATCGCCTCGCGGCGGCTGGTGGACGCGCTGCGGGGTGACGGGGCGCGGGGGCGGCTGCGGCAGGCCCTGGCGCGACTGCGGCACCGGGACGAGGCGTCGGCGGAGGAACGCGTGCTCGCGGGGGTGGAGCACGGGGACCTCGCCGGGGCGCTGGTCCGGCTGTCGCCGGAGCTGCGGGCGGTGCTGCAGGCGACCGTCATCGACGGGCTGACCACCCGTGAGGCGGCCGTGCTGCTCGGCATACCGCCCGGCACGGTCAAGACACGGGCGATGCGGGCCCGGAAGCAGTTGCGGGAGGCCCTGGCATGAGCTGGCACGTGTCCGAAGAGGAACTGCGCGCGTACGCGCAGGGGGAGTTGCGGGCCCCCGCGCTCTGGTCCGCCGACACGCATCTGACGTCCTGCGCGCAGTGCCGCGCGGTGCTCGCCGAGGTCAGCGATCCCGTCGCTCTGGACGCCGGCTGGGACCGGCTCGACGCCGAACTCGACGCGCCCCGGACGGGGTTGCTGGAGAGGCTGCTGGTGCGGGCCGGGGTGGCCGGGCACACCGCGCGGCTGCTGGCGGCGACGCCGGTGCTGCGGCGCTCCTGGCTGGGGGCGGTCGTCGCCGTGCTGCTGCTGAGCGTGGCGGCCGGGCATGCCGTCGGCGGCGGGGAGTTCCCCACGCTGTTCCTGGCCCTCGCGCCGCTGCTGCCGCTGGCCGGGGTGGCGCTGTCGTACGGGCCCGCGCTGGATCCGACGTACGAGATGGCGGTCGTCGCGCCGATGCACGGGTTCCGGCTGCTGATGATCCGGACCGTGGCCGTACTGGCCGTCGTGCTCGCGCTGAACGGGCTGGCGACCCTCGCCCTGCCCGCCTACGGGCTGCGGGCGCTGGCCTGGTTGTTGCCCGGACTGGCGCTGACGGCGACCGGACTCGCGCTGATGCCCCGTCTCGGGCCGGTGCTCGCACCGTGTCTGGTGGGCGGGGCATGGGCCGGGCTGCTGCTGGCGGCCGACGCGCTGCGGGCCGGGGCGGACGTACCGCTCGCGCCGTTCACCGTGGCCGGACAGGGCGTGGCGGCGGTGGTCGCCGCGCTCGCCGCCGGGCTGCTCTTCCTGCTCCGTGACCGATTCGACCTCTTCCAGGGACGTGCCGCATGACCACGACCGTGTCCGCCTCCGGGCTGAGCCTCCGCTACGGCGGTACCCGGGCCCTCGACGACGTGTCGCTGCGGCTGACCGCCGGCGTCACCGGGCTGCTCGGCCCCAACGGCGCCGGCAAGACCACCCTGCTGAGGGTGCTCGCCACCGCCCTGCCCGCCGACCGGGGGGCCTTCACCGTGCTCGGGCACGACCCGGGCACCACCCGCGGCCGCCAGGAGGTGCGTCGCCGACTGGGTTACCTGCCGCAGACCCCGGGCTTCCACCCGGGCTTCACCGCCTTCGAGTTCGTCGACTACGTGGCGATCCTGAAGGAGATGACCGACCGGACCGTCCGGCACCGCGAGGTGCGGCGGGTGCTCGACGAGGTCGGCCTGGCGGAGGTGCGCGGCAAGCGGATCCGCAAGCTGTCCGGCGGGATGCGGCAGCGCGTCGCCCTGGGAGCGGCCCTCGTCGGCGATCCCGGGTTCCTGGTGCTCGACGAGCCGACCGTCGGACTGGACCCCGAACAGCGCATGCGCTTCAGGGAGCTGATCGCGGAAGCCGGTGAGGGCCGGACGGTGCTGCTGTCCACCCACCAGACGGAGGACGTGGCGATGCTCTGCCACCGCGTGATCGTCATGGCCGGTGGCCGCGTGCGCTTCGAGGGCACTCCGGCCGAACTGACCGCACGGGCCACGGGGCGCGTGTGGAGCAGCACCGAACGGGCCCCCGGCGCGAAGGCGGGGTGGCGCACCGGGACCGGCACCTTCCGCAACGTGGGCGACCCGCCGCCCGGGGCCGAGCTGCTCGAACCCACCCTGGAGGACGGCTACCTGCTCACGCTCGACGGCACCGGAGCGGAGGTGGCGGCGTGACCACGCTCGTGGAGAAGCCCGTCGCGTCCGCGATAGGGAACGCGCCCGGCGGTTCCTTCAAGGCCGTGCTCGCTCTGGCCCTGTTCGAGTCCCGCCGGCTGCTGACCCGGGTCCCGGTGCTGCTGGCCTTCGCCGTGTACCTCGGCTGGACCGTGTGGCGCGCCGGCAAGGCCTGGGGCGACTACCCGGCCCTCCAGGACGCCGACCGGGCCACCCAGAGCGCGCCGATGCTCGTCGGCCTCGCGGTCCTGCTGTCCGTCAACCAGGCCGCGCTGCGCTCCCGACGGCACGGCACGGAGCGGCACTTCGCGGTGCTGGTGCTCCCGCACTGGTGCCGTACGGCCGCACACGCCCTGTCGGTCGTGGCAGTGGCCCTGCTCACTGCCGTGTTCGTGGCCGGGCAGTTCGGCCGGGAGGCCCTGCGGCCCGGCGCGATCGGGCACGGGTCTGTGGGCGAACTGCTCGTCGGCCCGCTGACCGTGCTGCTGTTCGGGCTGTTCGGGCTGCTCCTGGCAGGGCTGGTGCGGTCCGCTCTGGCCGGGCCGCTGCTGGTGGTGCTCTTCCTGTTCTTCTTCCTCTTCCTCTCGGGCATGGACTACGGGGCGAGGTGGCTCCTGCCGGCGGTCGAGGAGGCGTCCCCCAACACCCTGCCGTCGGACCTGATGGGCCGGCCGGCCGCCTGGCACGCCCTGTACCTGACCGGGCTGTGCCTGTGCCTCGGACTGCTGGCGGTGCTTCTGGCCGGTGCCCGCAAGCCGGTCGTGTTCGCCGGTGTCGCCGGGGCGCTCGCCATGACGCTGGTCGGCGCGGTGGCCCAGTCGGCGGGCGACTCCCCCGAGCTGGTCAAGGCACGCGAACGCGCTACCGTGCACCCCGAGCAGGCGCAGACCTGCGTCCGCCGGGACGGATCGACGTACTGCGCGTTCCCAGAGTGGGGGCCGCGGGTGGCGGACTGGGCCGGGGTGCTGGACCGGGTCCGGTCCCTGGCCGGGGGCAGCGCCCACGCGCAGGACCTCGTCGTACGGCAGCGGATCGACGCGCGCTACGGCCTCTCCGGTGATGCCGCTCTGACCCCGCTGGAGCGTCCGCACGAGGTGACGGTGGGCACCCGGTGGGGCGGCAGCCGCGTCCCCGAGTTCTCCGCGGCCGTGGCCGGTGTGCTGATCGCGGGTGACGAGAAGGCCGCGACCTCGATCTGCGACGGCCGCATGGTCCCCCTGATGTGGCTGGCCGTGGGCTGGGAGTCCGAGCCGCTCGACGCGCTGCGCCGCGTCCGCCTCGACGACAGCGTCACCGGCTCCGCCTACGTGCTCCAGCCCACGGACGGGCTGTACATGACCGCGGCCCAGACCGAGGTGCTGCGCGCACTGCTCGACCTGCCCCGCGCCGAGGCCGGCGCACGCGTCAAGGACCACTGGGGCGAACTGACCGCACCGAAGATCACCGCGGCCCGGGCCGCCGAACTGCTGGACCTGCCCGCGCCCGAAGGGGAGGACAAGTGCGCCTGAACCGGCAACTGGTGCTGCCCGTCCACCGGACGGTGCCATGGGGTGCCCTCGGCGCGGCCGGGGCTGCGGGGCTGCTGCTCGCGGCGCTGGCCCGGACCGGCGAGACGGCGGAACGCCTCTCCCTGTACCTGCTGCGGGCGGCGATCCTCTCCTTCGCGGTGGGCCTGGCCTTCCTTCTGGACGACCCGGCCCGGCACACCACGTCCACGGTGCCGACCCGGCGCCCGGTCCGTGTCGCCCTGCGGACGGCCCTCGTCGTCCCGGCCGCGGCGGCCTGGTGGACGGTGGCCCTGCTGCTCGTGCCGCCGGAGGTACGGCCCCCGATCGCCGACATCACGCTGGAGGCGGGGGCGGCCTTCGTCCTGGCGGTGGCCGGAGCTGCGGCAGCGGTGCGCTTCAGCGAGGCCACCCGGCCCGGACTGCCGGTCACCGGCGCGCTGTTGACCACCGCCGTCCTGACCGTGCTGCTCTGGCCCGGCCGCTGGGCGCTGTTCGTGCAGGTGCAGGACGAACGGTGGGCGGCGGCACACGAGCGGTGGGCCTTGGTGCTGGGCGGGGCCGTGCTCCTCGGTGCGGCGTGCACGGCGGAGCCACTGCGGCGGCGGGTCCGGCTCTAGGAAGCCGTGTATGGCTGCGGGTGCCGTACTCGGGGCGATCTGCACGGGTGGCTGGCGCACTACTGGTGCAGGGGGCTCTACCTTGCTGTCCAGGTGCTGCGGGTCATGACGTTGTCGACGGCGCCACGTGCTCGTTCTCCTGAAGGGGGACGCTGGTGGCGTATCTCGTGCACCTCTCACATCTTGTGAGTAGATCGTGCTCGCAGTCGATCACGTGCACGAGGAATCGTTCGGCATCCTCGAGTTGAGATCGTTGCGCCCGGATCCGGTGGAGTTGCCGCTCGATCGCCCCGGCTCTCTCGGCTTCACCTCGGTGTAGAACCTGCCGGATCTCCGGCAGGCTCATGCCGACGCTCTGGCAGGCACGCAGGACCCGCAAGCGGTAGAGATGCTCCTTGCTGTAGTCGCGCTGGCCGGACGGCGTGCGGTCAGGCACCACGACACCGACATCGTCCCAGTGCCTCAGCACATGCACCGCGACTCCAAGAAGGCGAGCGGCCTCTCCGATCTTCATGCGGCCATTATCCCCGCTTGACCTCAGGTCGACCTGAGGTTCTAGCTTCATCGGATGAGCACAAAGGGATCGCAGCTTCCGGGCCCCGTCCACGTCACCGTCGACGGGGCAAGCGTCGCAACATACGTACTGGCCCCCGAGCGTCGGGCTCCGGCGGGGGACGTGGTGTTCTGCCACGGAACACCATGGTCGTCACAGGTGTGGGCGGAGGCTGCACGGCACCTGAGCAGCAGTCACCGGGTGTTCTTGTGGGACATGCCTGGCTACGGCCGATCGACGAAGGATCCAGCAGTAGCGGTCGATCTTGCCTCCCAGATGTCCCGCTTCGCCCAACTGCTCACATACTGGCGTCTGGACAGGCCGTACCTCGTCGCACACGACATCGGAGGAGCCGTGGCACTCGGGTCCCACCTGCTTCACGGCAGTGAGTACGCGGGTCTGTTTCTCTGGGACGCGGTGACACTCGATCCGTGGGGGTCGCCGTTCTTCCGTCTGGTCGCCGACCACGCCGACGTGTTCGCTGAACTCCCCGCCGCACTCCACACGGCCCTGGTCCAGGAGTACATCGCCGGTGCGGCACGTCACCGATTGACCACCGGTTGGGTGGACGCATTGAGTCAGCCGTGGTTGGGCGCATCGGGCCAGCCGGCCTTCTACCGTCAGATCGCTTCACTCCGGCCTGAACACACTCGGCCGGTCGCGGAACGCCTGCAGCAGGTGAACTGCGAGGTGGCGATCGGCTGGGGCGAGCAGGACCCTTGGATACCTGTCGACCAGGCAGCTCAGTTGCAGGATCTGCTCCCCGGAAGCCCACCCGTGATCACACTGGGCGAGGTAGGGCACCTCGCCCCTGTCGAAACGCCGTCGCGCGTGCATCGCGCTCTCGCCGACTGGCTCGCCCGATCCGGGTCGTGCGACGGCAAGGGCACGGACAGGTGAGAACTCATGCCGGCGCACCGCCGGCGATCCCACAACCTGCGGTTGTGGAAATACCCTGCCTTCGTGGACCTCAAAGCCGTACGTGCCTTCGTCGCCATCGCCGACTCCGGGCAGTTCCAGAAGGCCGCCGTGGACCTGGCCCTCACCCAGCAGGCCGTGTCCAAGCGGATCGCCGCGCTGGAGAAGGACCTCGGTGTGCGGCTGCTCGTCCGCACGCCGCGCGGGGCGGAGCTCACCATCGACGGGCAGGCGCTCCTGCCACATGCCCGCGCCCTGCTCCAGGCGGAGGAACGGGCGGTGGCCGCCGTACGGCCCGGCGACCGGGTGCTGCGGGTCGACGTCGTGGGGCGCCGGGCCGCCACGGCGGGACTGGTACGGGACTTCCACCGGGCCCATCCGGAGATCAGGCTGGACGTCGTCACCCTGTTCGGGGTCGACGCGGCGGTCGCCGCCGTGCGGGACGGGGCCGTCGATGCCACGTTCCGGGCCGTCACCATGCCCGGGCACCGGATCCCCGACGGCATCACGGCGACCCCGGTCCTCGACGAGCCGCTCCGGCTGTGCGTCGGCCCCGACCACGAGTTCGCCCGGGCCGAGTGGGTGACGCCGGCGCAACTCGCGGGGCAGCGCATCTGGATGCCGGGCAACGAGCCCGGCACGGAGTGGGCCGCCTACTACGACGAACTCGCCGCCACCTTCGGCCCGGCCATCGACACCATCGGCCCCAACTTCGGCGTCGAGGCCCTCCTCGACACCGTCGCGGACTCCCCGACCCTGGCGACGTTCCTCAGCGAACGCACCCCGCTGGTCTGGCCGACCGACCACGACCTGCGCCTCGTACCGCTGCGCGACCCGACCCCGGTCTACCCGCACTCACTGCTGTGGCGTACGGACAACCCCCACCCGGGCCTGGCAGCCCTGCGCGCCCACCTCGCGGCACAGCCCCGGCTCACAGAGGACAGGACCTGGCGCCCTTCGTGGGCGGAGTGACCGAGCCCGAGTCCTGAGTACTGCTCCGCCCTCGGCCTGTCGGACTGAAACTCTCGGGGCCGCTCGCTCGCTTCTTCCTCGTGCTGGAGCGGACTGGGTCAAGGGGCGGCCGCAGGCCGATCGGCGCAGCCGACGCGAAGCGCCCTTGAGGCAGGCCGTGGAAGCACGACACTGACAAGGAAGCGGGCGGCCCCGACAGTCAGTCGGTGACGTACGTGAGGAACGATGCCCAAGGGCTCGCGCCGAACACGAGTACCGGGCCCTGCGGCTGCTTGCTGTCGCGGACCGGGATCACGCCGGGGCAGTTGTCGGCGACCTCGACGCAGTCGTTGGCTCCCCCTTCGCTGTAGCTCGACTTGCGCCACTCGGCGGTGCTGAGGTCGGGGGTGGCCGTCATGGTCAGTGCTCCTTCACTAGGTCCCTGATGAAGGCGAGCGAGTCCGACGGGGACAGCGCCAGATCGCGGAGCCGATCGTAGGACAACCGCTGCCGCATGACTTCGTCCGGATCTTCGATCAACCGGCTGCAACCGTTGCCTTCCTTGTAGGCAACGGCAAGCCCGTCCCTCTGCCAGAGGAGCGTCAGCGACCCGCTCATATGGTGGTGCGCTCCCGCCGAGAACGGCAGTACCTGCAGCGCCACGTTCGGCCACAACGCCGCTGCCTCAAGGTGAAGCAGCTGGTCCTGCCAGGTCTTGCCCCGGGCTGCGGGGCGTCGGAGTGCGAACTCGTCGATGATGAACCGGACCTCGGGCTCCGGCTTCTGCCTCAGCAGGTACTGGCGCCCGAGCCGGGCCGCCACCTGCTCCTCGACCACTTCGTCACCGTCGGCCGTTGTCTGAGCGCCAGACAACACCTCACGGGCGAAATCCTCGGTTTGGAGCAGTCCTGGAATGCCCAGCGAGAACACGCGCATGATCCGGGCCGTCGCCTCCAGGGCCATGTATGCCTTGTACTGATCCTTGAACGCATCCAGCCGAGCCGCCTTCCAGTGGCTCAACAGCAGGTCACCCGTGCCGTAGTACCCGTCCAGGTCCTCCATGACGGTCACCTTGGAGAGCCGCTCCCCCGACTCCAGCCGGCTCAGATAGCTCTTCTCGTAGCCGGTCTCGTCGGCCAGCTGCCCCAGTGACTTCCCGGTCTTCTCCCGCAGGACCCTCAGCGTCTGCCCGAGCATCACCCGCCCGGAAACCGGCTCCGCGTCAACCTTCTCGCCCACGTCACCCCTCCCCGTTGTCTGCGCGCCAGACAACACCGGACCTCTTCCGCAGCGTACGTGCGATCAGTGACGATCGAGACACGAACGGTGATCACCGCTCGTCAGCCCCGCCTTCCCTCCCCCTACCCTGAGAAGGGACGCCTCCGTGCGCCTGCGTATCGCCGAACTCTGCGAGTCCCTGTTGCTCGCCCTCCTGCGGAGCCTGCTGCCCGCGCGGGGGCGTCATCGAGCGGTGTCGGTCCGGCGGCCGGCAGTGCCGACCCACTCCTCGCTGGTCCCCAGCCCTCGGCCCCCGGAACCGCTGCTCGTGGACAGTCCGCTCGGCCGGCCGTACCTGCGCGCCGAGGAGGTGTTCGTATGAGGCTGCTCCCCTGGACCGGGATCGACGGACGGCCCTGTTACCTCAGCACCGACGACCCCGACAGCCTCCTCTCCCGACTCGCCGATGACATCGAGGCCGCTCAACTGGCCTCCGCCGAGCAGGTGCTCGCCGGCGCCAAGGCCGTACTCGGTGATGCCGGAGCCGGTGAGCGCGCGCTGCGTTTCGCGCTGGTCAGGGCGGTGGAGTCGCTGGGCGAGGTGTTGCGCGTCGCGACGAGCCGGGGCGAGCGCATCGCCCACCGGCGACGCCCTGACCCGGAAGCTCCCGACGAGTCCGTCACGTCTCCGTGCGGTACATGAGGTCCACCTCGTGCGTGACGAACCCGAGGCGCTCGTAGACGGACACCGCCGCGGAGTTGTCGGCGTCGACGTACAGCATGGCGGTCGGCAGCCCCTGCTCCGCCAGGTGCCGCAGGCCGATCGTGGTGAGGGACTTGCCGAGGCCGCCGCCCTGCGCACCGGGGCCGACGCCGAGGACGTACACCTCGCCCAGGCCTTCCTCGGCGTGCACCTTGGTCCAGTGGAAGCCGACCAGTTCGTCGCCGCGGAAGGCGAGGAAGAAGCCCGCCGGGTCGAACCACGGCTCGGCCTTGCGGTCGTCGAGGTCGCGCTGGGTGAGGGAGCCCTGCTCGGGGTGGTGTGAGAAGGCGGCGGCGTTCACCGCGAGCCAGGCCGCGTCGTCCTTGCCCGGGACGAACGGGCGGACCGTGACGCCCTCGGGGAGTACCGGCTCGGGCGTGTCGAAGTCGGTCAACGAGCGTCGCATCTGGCGCAGTTCACGGAAGAGAGTGAGGCCGAGGACCTGCGCGAGGTGCCGGGCGGCGGAGTGCCCGCCATGTGCCCACACCCGCAGCCGCTTGCCGGAGGCGGCCAGCAGGGCCGAGCCGAGCGCCCGCCCGTGCCCGTGTCCGCGGTGCCCGGGATGTACCACCAGCTCGGCGGCCGGCGGCTCCACCGGGTCCGTGTCCTCCAGCTGGGCGTACCCGACCAGTTCCCCGCCGGCGGTGAGCAGCAGATGGGACACGCCCTCCCGCTCTCCGCCGCGCAGCTGCAACCGGCCCTGTTCGGACACCGCCTGCTGCCCGTCCGTCCGGGCCGCCTCGTCGAGCAGTCCGAGCACGGCCTCGGTCTGCTCCGCGGAGAGCGCGGCAAGGGTCTCGATCGAGCGGGGGTGGCCCGGCTTCACGGTGTCGTCGCTGGTCATGCGTACGAGGGTACGGGGCACCACCGGCAAATCGGCGGCAAAGAAGCAACCAGGCCGTAACCATGAAACACCTGTTGCGCTACGCGCGTTGACTCTAGGCTGCGCCGGACGACATCACTGTCCCAGCAGACCCAAAGGGGGGCGTATGCCAGCCACTTCACCGGCGGACCCGGACCGCCGCAGACGTCGTACGAACCGTTTCGCCGCTCTCGCCGCCGGTGTCGTCACCGTCGGCGCGCTGGCCGCCACCGGGCTGCCGGGCTCGGCCTCGGCCGGGGAGGAGCACGACAAGGGCGGGTACGGTCACGGCCGCTACCAGGACATCCAGCTGCTGTCCTTCAACGACCTGCACGGCAACCTGGAGCCGCCCGCCGGTTCCTCCGGCCGCGTCACCGAGACGCAGCCCGACGGGACGACCAAGACCATCGACGCCGGTGGTGTCGAGTACCTCGCCACGCATCTGCGGCAGGCCCGCAAGGGCGAGAAATACTCCATCACGGCCGCCGGCGGCGACATGGTCGGCGCCTCCCCGCTGCTGTCCGGGCTGTTCCACGACGAGCCGACCATCGAGGCGCTGAACAAGCTCGACCTCGACGTCACCTCCGTCGGCAACCACGAGTTCGACGAGGGCGCCAAGGAGCTGGGCCGCCTGCAGAACGGCGGCTGCCACCCGAAGGACGGCTGCTACGCGGACAAGAAGTTCAAGGGCGCCGACTTCCCCTACCTCGCGGCCAACGTCCTCGACGAGAAGACGAAGAAGCCGATCCTCAAGCCCTACTGGGTGTGGAAGAAGAACGGCGTCAAGGTCGGCTTCATCGGCGTGACCCTGGAGGGCACCCCGGACATCGTCTCCGCCGACGGCGTCAAGGGCCTGGCCTTCAAGGACGAGGTCGAGACGATCAACAAGTACGCCAAGGTGCTGCAGAAGCAGGGCGTGAAGTCGATCGTCGCGCTCATCCACGAGGGCGGCTTCCCGGCGTCGGCGTCGTACAACTACGACTGTGACTCCCCGGGCGCGGGCGACGGCATCTCCGGCCCGATCGTCGACATCGCCAAGAACGTCACGCCGCAGGTGGACGCGCTGGTCACCGGCCACACCCACAACGCGTACGTGTGCAGCATCGCCGACCCGGCGGGCAAGCCCCGCATGGTCACCTCGGCCGCCTCCTTCGGGCGCCTCTACACCGACACGACGCTGACCTACGACCGCAGGACCGGCGACATCGCCCGTACGGCCGTGAAGTCCGCGAACCGCGTGGTCACCCGGGACGTCCCCAAGGCGCCCGACATGACCGAGCTGATCGGCAAGTGGAACACCCTGGCCGCGCCCATCGGCAACCGCGCGATCGGCTACATCTCCGGCGACATCGGCAACACCGGCACCGAGTCCCCGCTCGGCGACCTCATCGCGGACGCCCAGCTCGCCCACGGCAAGCAGCTCGACCCGGAGACCGACCTGGCGCTGATGAACCCGGGTGGTATCCGCGCGCCGCTGACGTACACGGCCAAGGGCGCCGAGGGCGACGGTGTCGTCACCTATGCCGAGGGCTTCACGGTCCAGCCGTTCGCCAACACGGTGAATCTGCAGGACTTCACGGGCGCGCAGGTGATCCAGGCGCTCAAGGAGCAGGTGTCCGGCCCGAACGCGGCGGCGCCGAAGATCCTCCAGGTGTCGTCCGGCCTGACCTACACCCTGGACCTCACCAAGTCCGGTGCCGACCGGGTGGTCACGGACAGCATCAAGCTGAACGGCTCGGCCATCGACCCGGCGGCCACCTACCGCGTCGCGACGAACAGCTTCCTCGCGGGCGGCGGCGACGGCTTCCCGACCCTCGGCCAGGGCACGAACGACGTCGTCGGCAGCGACGACCTGACCGCGCTGGAGCAGTACCTGACGGCCAACTCCTCGGCGTCGAACCCGATCGCGCCGCCGAAGGCGGACCGGATCACGATCGTGAAGTAGGTCGCATACCGGGGGTTCGAGTTGCGGGTGGGGGCGGTGCGCATGGTCGGATGGATCGATGCGTACCCCCCACCACCTCGATGCGCATCCCCGTCCGAACCCGTACGAGGAGCTCGCCGCCCTCGACGACGGGCCTCTGGAGGAGACCCCTCTGGAGGAGTTCCTCCCTGAGGAACGCACTGCGGGCGCCGAGGACGCCTGGGCCCCGCCGGACCATCGCCGCGGCGGCAAGCGGCGTCGGAAGAATCGTTTCGCTGGCTTGCCGTTCGCGGTGAAGGCCGTCGTCGGCCTGGTCGTCCTCGCCTCGTTCGCCGCCCTCGGCGACCGCTGGGCGGTGCTGTACGCCGAGCACCGGGCCGCCGACACCCTCAAGGACCGCCTCGACCTGGCCGCCGCGCCCGAGGTGGAGATCGGCGGCTTCCCCTTCCTCACCCAGCTCGCCGGCAAGCGGCTGGAGTCGGTGAAGCTGACCGTCCCGGACGTCGCCGCCGACCGCGTCTCGCTCGCGAAGGTGTCGGCCACGGCCCATGACGTGCGGCTCGACGCCGACGGGCTGACGTCCGTGCGCGGCGCCGACGTCCCCCGGTTCGACGGCGACGTCATGCTGTCCTTCGAGGACCTCAACCGCGAACTCGGCGCCTCCCAGGTGACCTTCACCGGTGAGGACCGGGACCGGGTGCGGGCGCGCGGCACCCTGCCGGTCGCCGGGCACGACCTGAAGCTGCGGGCCGAGGCCCGGATCCAGCGGCAGGGGGAGCGGGGCATCGCCACCGAGATCGGCGGCATGCGCCTGGACATCGGGGACCTGGCGACCTACCGCCCCGGCAAGCGCGCCTCGGAAGGGCTGCACCTGACGCCCAAGGCGAGCGCCGACCTGGCCCGGGAGACCCGGAAGGCCAAGGCCCTGCTGTCGGTCCCGGCCATCGTGAAGCGGATGGGCGTGCCCGAGGCGACCGTGAACCAGGCCCTGGCCGACGACGGCAAGCTCGCCGAGCTGACCGGCTCCCCGCGCTTCGCCCGCCAGGCCGAGAGCCTGAACCTCATCGACCTCGCCCTGGACAACCCCGACGTGCTCAGGAGCCTGGGCCTCGACCCCGGCCTCCTCGGGGAGCTGTCGCGCCTGACCCGCCCGGTCCTGGCCGACCGGCTCGCCCTGGCCTTCGAACTGCCGAAGCCGGAGCAGGGGGACGTGAAGCTGGAGGACGTACGGGTGGAGAAGGACGGCATCCGGGTGCGGCTGTCGGGCTCGGGGCTGACGGTGGGCGGCTGAGACCTCCCTCGATGAAACTTTGTGTGCTGATGTGTTGACCTCTGTTCGAGTCTCCTTCTAGTTTCGTGCTCCACTGGGCGGTCCGACTGTGGGCTGCTCACCTTCGCACATGCTCAGAAGGGGATGTCGTGCCTCAAAAGAACCATCGCGGGACAGCTTGCGCGGGGGCGCTCCTGGCCTGCGTCACGGCATTCGGTGGAGCGTTCGCCTCCCCCGCGGCCGCCTCTCCCGCCCACCGTCCCACCCCGCCGCCCGTCAGCGACTTCAAGGGCGTCAACTGGGCGGACCCGCGCGACAACTACGCACACGACGCCGTCGTGCCCTCGGGTCTGTCCACCTCCGACAGCTACGCCACCACCTACGCCAAGTCCAAGGCGATCATCGGCGGGTTCTCCAAGCTCGGCGCCAACACCGTCCGCCTCCCGGTCAACCCGACCTCGGTGAACGGGCCGTTCTGGAAGTCGTACCGGGGCGCGATCGACGCCGCCACCGCCAAGGGCTTCAAGGTCATCCTGGGCTACTGGGAGGCCGACAACGCCAAGGACGGCAAGATCGACGACCAGGCGTCCTGGGACCGGATGTGGGCGCGGATCACCTCCGCCTACGCCCGCAACTCCAAGGTGTACTTCGAGCCGATGAACGAGCCGTTCGGCTACACCGCGCAGGAGTGGACCGACATCGCCGCGAAGTGGGTGCAGACCCACGGCAACGTGCCCCGCGACCGGATCCTCATCGGCGGCTACAAGTACAGCGAGGACGTCAAGCCGGTCTGCGCCGACCCGCGCCTCAAGGGTGTCCGCCTGGCCCTGCACAACTACGGCTTCTGGCACACCGACTGGACCAGCGTCGACCAGTGGAAGGCCGACTTCAAGAGCCGCATCGGTGACTGTGCGTCCCGCACGATCCTCGACGAGTTCGGCGCCTCGATGACCACCGGCCTGGACTACAACGGCCCGGCCGGCACCTCCAACGAGATCGCCTACATACAGGCCGCGACCGACACCATCCGGGAACTGGGCCTCGGCTCGGTCTACTGGCCCGGCCTGCGCAACGGTGACACCTACTCCCTCACCACGCTCCAGGGCACGGGGACGAACCTCAGCCTGACGGTGAACAACCAGAGCGGCCTGGACCGGCTGCACTACGCCTGGAAGCAGTAGGAACCCTCGAGGTGGTGGCCCTTCCGGGTCCGGCGCCGCTCGTCAGCCGGACCCGGAAGGGAGTCGTTCAGGACGCCGAAGGCGTCCAGCCCGCGAGCCAGTCCGCGACCTCCTGGTTCGCGGCCTGCGCGTCGGTCAGGTGGGGCCGGTTCGTGCTCGCCGGCCCTGCCCCGGCGCCGTAGTTGCCGTACTCGGCGAACCGGTCGTCCTTCCAGGAGAACCCGCTCATGTCGGTCCACGGGGTCGACTTGATCGCGTTGCTCAGGTTGGTGTTGCGGACGGTGGCCTGGGGGTCGAGGGACGCGTCCCCGCCGGCGTGCCAGGGCCGTCCGAGGTAGAAGGTGCCGGCCGACACGTCGCCGTTCACCGTGGAGTTGGCGATCAGGAAGCCCCTGCGGTTCGCTGCGGTGCTCGGTGCGGCGATGTACCCGGCCGTGCTGCCGTCCCAGCGCTTCTTCAGCGTGATCACTGACTTGTCGACGACGGCCGTGGCCCGGCCGAAGATGAAGTCGACGTTGCCGATGACGTAGGAGTTGCTCACGTACACCCGGCCCAGCCGGTCCTTCGACGCGGTGTCGAGCAGCAGGGTGTCCTGGTCCCCGCTGACGATGATCCCGTCCAAGAACACCTTGTCGGCGGCCGTGCGCAGGGCGACGGCCTGCTGGTCCTTGATGTGCTGGTTGGCCTTCTCGTCGAAGTCGTTGGAGATGGTCAGGTTGCGCGCCTGGAAGTCGTCCGCCTCGACGGCGACGGTGGCGCTGCCGCCCGTGCCGTAGGTGCCGCCGCCGGGCTTGGGGGTTCCCGACGCGTTGTTGTAGACGATCGTGGTGTCCTTGCGGCTGCCGCCGGTGCCCTGGAGGGTGACGTGCGGCTTGTTGGAGGGCACCTTCACCAGTTCCCGGTACGTCCCCGGCTTCACGGCGATCACCACGCGCGAGGGGTTGTTCGCCGGTACGGCGTTCACGGCGGCCTGGACGGTCGTGTACTGACCGCTGCCGTCCTTGGCGACGGTGAGGGTGGTGACCGCGGCGGCCTTGGTGGAGGCGGCGGTCGTACCGATGGAGGCACGGGGGCCGGCACCGGCCTTGAGGATCGACGGGAGGTCGGTTGCCTTGTCGAGGCTGTACGGGTAGTACGTCTTCGGATCGAAGGCGCTCCCGCCGCTCTCGTTGCGTCCGCTGGTGCCGGAGAAGGAGTTGCCGCGCTGGACGATGGATGCGCCACTGTCCTTGATGACAGGGTTGTTGACGCCCTGGAAGAGGGAGTTCTCCAGGACCATCCGCGTGCCGCCGCGTGAGTAGTTCCCGTACGCCGACTTGATGGCGGTGCCCGGTGCATCCTCCAGGAAGTTGTTGTACAGGTGCGCGTGGGCGGCGTTGTCCGTGGAGGGGTTGCGCTGCTCGGTCTCACGGATCCAGTTGTGGTGGATCGTGATGTCGGTCTTGACGTTCTCGGTCCAGCCGATGCCGAAGGTCTTGTTGTTGTCGCTCAGCTTGTTCCAGGAGACGGTGACGTTCGTCGAGTCCTTGCGGACGTCGATGAGCCCGTCGGCCATGTGCCGCAGATCGTTGTGGTCGATCCAGACGTGATGGGCGCCGTCCATCTGGATCGCGTCGAAGTCGTGGTCCTTGTCGTTCCAGATGCCCTGGTACGCGTCCCGGATGGTCAGGTTCCGGATGATCACGTTGTGCACGCCCTGGCCGAGGAAGAACCCGCCGCCGACGATGTGCCCGGCGGTCCCCTGACCCACGATGGTCTTGTCGGACTGCACCTTGATCTCTTTGCCGACCGGGTTCATGGCGATGGCCCCGGCGACGACGATGACGTACGGCTGGGTCGCGGTGGCGTACTTCTCCAGCTCGGCCTGCGTCCTCACGGTGACGACCTGGCCACCGCGCCCGCCGTACGTCCCGTTCTGCCCGAGGGAGTTGACGGAGGCGAACCCGTCGGCGGTGTCGGCGGCCCAGGAGGGGGCGGCGGGGGTGGCGGCGGAGGCCTGCAGTGCGGTGGAGCCCAGTACGCCGAAGTCGCCGCCGTAGGCGAAGGCACCGGCGGCGGTCAGGGCCAGGGGGACCCCGGCCGCCAGGGCGGTGCGGCTTCTGCGGTGACGGGGGCGGGCCTTGCTACGCGGCTCACTCATACGGCGATCCGTTCCGTGTGGGGGGAATGACCGCTGACCAGTCGCCACCCCACACGGAAAGGTTGCCGCCCCAACGGACTTAGTTCGTGCAGGACTTGGGGTCGAGCTTCTCCTCGATCTTGTCCTCGCGTCCGTCGGGCCGGCCGCTCGGGAGGAGCTTGTCGGAGATGCCGTCGATGTAGTAGCCGTGCGAGTAGATGGTCTGGTAGCCCCGGTCACGCCAGCTGTGCACGGTCCGGTCGCCGTCGCCCTTGTTCCACTCGTAGTCCTCGACGTGGAAGACCGGGTTCACGCGCACCACGCGCTGGTACGGCGTCCAGGTCACGGCGACCTGCCGGCACGGCGGGATGGTCTTCTCGCTGCGGGTCTCGAACCTGGACTCCTTCTCCCAGCCCCACTCGTAGCCGGCGCTGCCGCCCACGGTCCCGCTGAAGATGCTCTTGGCGAGGGAGAGGCTGATGCTGCCGCCGACGCTCTTCTTCGCGAACGTCTTGGTGCTGTAGCTGCTGACGAAGGTCTCCTTGTCGTCGGCGGACCCCTTGTTGCCGATCCACCGGGACGTGCGGACGGTGTCGCCCTTGATGGACCAGGTGGAGGCCTCGGCGTACCCGCACCAGCCGCGGAACAGCTCCCACGGCCCGGCCGGCTTCCACAGCCCGAAGACGTCCCGCAGGTACTCGTCCCGGGTCTTGAACTCACCGGTGTCGACATTCAGGGCGCCGTACACGCCCGTGAGGCTCGTTTCCTGGCTGCAGAGCCGCTCGATCATCCGGTCGGTGTCCCCGGGGTCGACACCCCGGATGTTGGTCGCCCCGGCGGGCCCGGCCGAGGCGGTCCCCGCGCCGGCCAGCAGACCGGTCACGACGAGGGCGGTGGACGTGGCAACTGTGCCGATTTTCCTGGCAGTTGACGTGCGAATGAGACGCATGTGGGGGGCTCACTCCTGCTTGTCGTTCTGTGACGGCGATGAAGATGTCAGAACAGCGGCAGGAGTTTTGCGCTACTGATGGGTATGACAGGACATCGACAGCTGGACGGGTGAGATGTCGTTCTTTGTCGGGTGGGCTGTCGTCCGGAGCGGGAATGGGGTCAGCTCGAGGCGGGAGGTTCCTCCGGTGGGGGAACCGGTGCCCCGGGCAGTCGTACCGTCGCCACCGTGCCGTCGCCCTCCGCCCGGGACAAGGAGACCTCGCCCCCCGCCTGCTGCACCGTACGCGCCACGATCGACAGGCCGAGACCGGAGCCCGGCAATGACCGTGCGCTCGGGGAGCGCCAGAAGCGGTCGAAGACGTGGGGGAGTTCGTCGGCGGGGATGCCCGGGCCGTGGTCGCGGACCGTGAGGGTGCCCGAGGTGAGGCGTACCTCGATCGTGCCGCCCTCCGGGCTGAACTTCACCGCGTTGTCCAGGATGTTGACCATCGCCCGTTCCAGGGCCGAGGGTTCCGCGCGGACGAACCAGGGCTCGAGGTCCGCCGTGATCGTCAGCTCCGGGCCCCGCAGCCGGGCCCGCCGCAGCGCCGACTCGACCGTGTCCTGCCAGGCGACGATCTGGGTCCGGCCCCCGTGCTGGCCCGTGTCGGGGCGGGACAGTTCCTGGAGGTCGCCGATGAGCGCGGCCAGTTCCGTCATCTGCGCTTTCACCGATGCGAGCAGCGCCTTGCGGTCCGCCTCGGGGATGGGCCGGCCCGTCTCCTCGCTGCGGGTGAGCAGTTCGATGTTGGTGCGCAGGGAGGTGAGGGGCGTGCGCAGTTCGTGGCCCGCGTCGGCGATCAGCTGCTGCTGCAGCTCCTGGGAGCTGGCCAGTGCCGAGGTCATCGAGTTGAAGGACCGGGACAGGCGGGCGATCTCGTCCTCGCTGTCGTCCTCCACGGGGATGCGGATGTTCAGGTCCTCCGTGCGGGCCACGTGCTCGACGGCCTCGGTCAGCTTGTCGACCGGGCGCAGGCCGGCCCGGGCGACGGCCAGGCCGGCGGCTCCCGCACCGAGGACTCCCACGCCGGAGACCAGGAGCAGGATCAGGGCCAGCTCGTTGAGCGTGGACTGGGTGCCCTTGAGCGGCAGGGCGATGACGAGGGAGTAGTCGGCGGCGACGCCCCGGGTCACGGGCCCGTCCTTGATGACGACCGCCGTCGTCAGGACGCGCAGCTTGTTGCCGTGGTCGTCCGTGCCGTCGCGGATGTGACCCTGGTTCGGGTCGGGGTCCCTGGCCACGGCCTTGTCGTCGCCGGTGATGCGCACCTGGGTCGTGGAGGTCGGGAAGAGACACAGCTTGCCGTCGGCGCGGACCAGCTGCCCGTAGGTCTTGGGCCGCGACCCCATGCCCAGCGAATCGGAAGGGCTCTGAAGGCACTCGTCGGTGAGCGCCTGGAACTCGTCCGAACGCAGCGGCGCGACCGACGACTTCAGGTCGTTGTCGATCTCGTCGTACAGCTTCCCCTGTACGATGAACCAGCAGGTCACCGACACCGCCGCCACCGCGAACGCGACCGCCGCCGCCACCAGCAGCGCCAGCCGGGAGCGGATCGGCAGCGCGCGGAACCGCCGTACGACCGTCCGCGAACTCACTCAGCGCCGCCCTGCCGCAGTACGTAGCCCACACCCCGCACCGTGTGGACGAGGCGCGGCTCGCCACCCGCCTCGGTCTTGCGGCGCAGGTACATCACGTACACGTCGAGTGAGTTCGACGACGGCTCGAAGTCGAAGCCCCAGACGGCCTTGAGGATCTGCTCCCGCGTGAGGACCTGGCGCGGGTGCGCCATGAACATCTCCAGGAGCGTGAACTCGGTGCGTGTCAGCTCCACTGGGCGCCCGGCCCGGGTGACCTCGCGGGTGGACAGGTCCATGCGCAGGTCGGCGAAGGTGAGCGCGTCCTCGTCGGCCGGGTCGGCCGCGCCCACGGCCGCCGCGTAGGAGCTGCGGCGCAGCAGGGCGCGGATACGGGCGAAGAGTTCGTCCAGCTCGAAGGGTTTGACCAGGTAGTCGTCGGCGCCCGCGTCGAGGCCGGTGACGCGGTCGCCGACCGTGTCACGGGCCGTGAGCATCAGGATCGGCGTGGTGTCGCCGGTGGCGCGGATGCGGCGTGCTGCGGTCAGGCCGTCCATGCGCGGCATCTGGATGTCGAGGACCACGAGGTCGGGCCGGTAGGCGGCCGCCTTGTCCAGGGCGTCCGCGCCGTCGACGGCGACCTCGGTCCCGTACCCCTCGAATGCGAGGCTGCGCTGGAGTGCTTCGCGTACGGCCGGCTCGTCGTCGACGATCAGGATGCGCTGGGAGTCACGGTCGCCGTCTGCGGGGCTCATGGGTCGGGGTCCTCGGGGGTGAAGGGGCACGGGGGCGCTGCTGCTCTGACGCTCTCAGCGTCGCACGCCGACGGGCGGTGCCGGGAGGAGCGCCGGCCCGGTGGTGGGCGGTGGCGGGGGAAGCGCCCTGCCCGGTGGCCGGGGGGCCGGGGAAGCGCCCCGCCGGGTGGCGGGCGGTGCACGGAGGCGTGTCAGCCCCGTGCCGCCCCGCGCCGGGCGCGCACCGACCTGCTCGTCCGGCGCGCCGCCGTGGGTGCCGCCACCTCCGCCGCCCGGCCCGTCGGCGCGTGCAGGGCGTGTGCCACTGCCAGGGCCAGCCCGACCGCCGCCGGGTCGTCGCCCGGCTCCGTGTGCACCATCCGCTGGATCATCGCCGTACTCCTCGCTGTCGGGTGCTCGGACTCAGTCGGTGGAACCCGCCCGCAGCTTCGCGAGGTCGGCCTTGACGGTGTTGATCGGGATGGCGAAGCCCAGGCCGACGCTGCCCGCGTCGGAGGACGAGGAGGCCTGGCCGGCCGGCGAGTACATCGCGGAGTTGATTCCGATGATGTTGCCGTTCATGTCGATCAGCGCGCCGCCGGAGTTGCCCGGGTTGAGGGATGCATCGGTCTGGAGCGCCTTGTACGTCGTGGTGTCGTTGCCGGTGTCGCCATTGAACTGGCGTCCGCCGAACTCGAACGGCCACTGGTCGCCCTGCCCCTGCCCCTGCCCCTGTCCCCACTGCTGCTGGCCCTGGTCCTGGCCCTCCTCGGTCGGGACGGTGACGTCACGGTCGAGGGCCGAGATGATGCCGCTGGTGACGGTGCCGGACAGCCCCTCGGGGGAGCCGATCGCCACGACCTGGTCGCCGACCTGGAGCCCGGCCGAGTCGCCGAGCGTGGCCGGCTTCAGGCCGGAGGCGTTCTCCAGCTTGATCAGCGCGAGGTCCTTCTTGCTGTCGGTGCCGACGATCTTCGCGGTGTACGACTTGCCGTCGCTGGTCGTGGCCTTGATCTGGGAGGCCCCGGCGACGACGTGGTTGTTGGTGACGATCTCGCCGCCGCTCGTGATGATCACGCCCGAGCCGGTGGAGGACCCGGCGTTGGAGTCGGCGCTGATCTCGACGATGCTCGGGCTGACCGCCTTCGCGACCCCGGCGACCGTGCCCCTCTGGCTGGAGGGGACCACGTCGGTGCTGGTGGAGCTGGAGGCGACGGTGTCGTTGCCGGTCAGTTCCTGGATGCCGTAGGCGGTGCCGCCGCCTATCGCGGCCGCGACGATCGCCACGGCGGCGATCAGGGCCAGGGGGCCGCGGTTGCGCTTCTTCGGATGCGGAGCATGTGCCGGGGCGTACGCCGGCGGGGGCGGCCACTCGGGGTTCACCGGGGCCTGGTGCTGACCCTCGTAAGGGTTCTCGTGTTCGCCGCTGCGGTGGAAGCTCTCGGTCATGGAACAGAGCTTGTCGCCCGACCATGAGAGCTTCCTGAGTGCTCCCTGAGAAGCCCGACAGAACCTCGTATGCCCGATATAAAGAGGCCGACCGGCCCGGAGCCACCGGAGTCCGGGGCCTACGGGCAGCCGCAGGACTGCCGGGTGACCAGGCGCGAGGGGAACACCTTCAGCCGCTCGCGCCGGGTACCCGCGACCCGCAGCCCGTCGTCGAGGACGAGGTCCACCGCCGCCCGGGCCATCGCCGGACGGTCGGAGGCGACCGTCGTCAGGGGCGGGTCCGCGAGGGCCGCCTCCTTGATGTCGTCGAAGCCCGCCACCGCCAGCTCGCCGGGGACGTCGATGCGCAGTTCGCGCGCCGCGCGCAGCAGGCCGATCGCCTGGTCGTCGGTGGAGCAGAAGATGGCCGGCGGGCGGTCGGGTCCGGAGAGGATCTTCAGGGCGGCCTGGTAGGCGTCGTAGCGGTTGTAGAGGGCCTCGAAGAGCCGGCCCTCCGTGGAGATCCCGGCGTCGTCCATCGCGCGGCGCCAGCCCTCGACGTGGTCGGAGACCGGGTCGCCGACCGCGGGCGTCTCGGCTATGCCGCCCATGCACGCGACGTACTCGTAGCCGTGTTCCAGCAGGTGGCGGACGGCGAGCTCGGCGCCGCCCAGGTCGTCGGTGGTGACGGCGACGTCGTCGATGGCCTCGGGCCGCTCGTGCAGCAGCACGACGCGGGCGTCCCAGGCATCGATCTCGGCGGCGGCCAGGTCGTTGAGCGCGTGGCTGACGAGGATCAGGCCGGAGACCCGCATCCCGAGGAAGGCGCGCAGGTAGTGGACCTCGCGTTCGGCCACGTAGTCCGTGTTGCCGACGAGGACCATCTTTCCGCGTTCGGAGGCGGCCTGCTCGACCGCGTGGGCCATCTCCCCGAAGAAGGGCTGGCGGGCGTCCGGGATGATCAGGCCTATGAGGTCCGTGCGCCGGGAGGCCATCGCCTGGGCCACCCGGTCGGGCCGGTACCCCAGCTCCTTGATCGCGGCGAGGACACGCTCGCGCGTGGCCGGGGCGACCGGCCGGGGTCCGTTGTTGATGACATAGCTGACCACGGCAGTGGAAGTCCCTGCCAGTCGCGCCACATCATCCCGAGTCACCTTGGCCACGCGCGGAGTCTACGCGGATATACCGGCTCCGGGCAGGGCGTAAAGGAGGTTCCGTACGATATCCCGACCGGTGTCCGGGGTGCCTGTGCGGGGAGCGATGCCCGGGTGGGCGCCGCATTACGCCTCTTTACGCCTTGGCGCGGGCGTCGGCGGCCTCAGGGGTGGCCGACTTGTCCGCACTGTCCTTCTTTGCCGTGGCCGCTTTGGCCTTCGCCTCCTCGGTGACGCGCTCCATCTTCTCCGGCTTCTCCGGCGTAACGAATCGATAACCGACGTTCCGGACGGTGCCGATCAGCGACTCGTGCTCCGGGCCGAGCTTGGCGCGCAGCCGTCGTACGTGCACGTCGACCGTGCGCGTACCGCCGAAGTAGTCGTAGCCCCAGACCTCCTGGAGCAGCTGGGCGCGGGTGAAGACCCGGCCGGGGTGCTGCGCGAGGTACTTCAGGAGCTCGAACTCCTTGAAGGTGAGGTCGAGGACGCGGCCCTTGAGCTTGGCCGAGTACGTCGCCTCGTCCACCGAGAGGTCGCCGTTGCGGATCTCCATCGGGGAGTCGTCGCTGACGATCTGCTGCCGTCCCATGGCCAGCCGCAGCCGTGCCTCGACCTCCGCCGGGCCGGCGGTGTCGAGCAGGACGTCGTCGATGCCCCAGTCGGCGGTGACGGCGGCGAGACCGCCCTCGGTGACGACCAGGACGAGCGGGCAGCCCGGTCCGGTGGAGCGCAGCAGCTGGCAGAGGCTGCGGACCTGGGGCAGATCACGCCGGCCGTCGACGAGGATGACGTCGGCGCCGGGGGTGTCGACGAGGGCGGGGCCCTCGGCGGGGGCCACACGCACGTTGTGCAGGAGCAGGCCGAGGGCGGGAAGCACCTCCGTCGACGGCTGGAGGGCATTGGTCAGGAGCAGCAGAGAACTCATACGTCTGGTTCCTCCTCGGTCCCTGCGAGGACGTTTGTTGGCACAGCACCGCTCTGCGATCCCGAAGGCCCCGTACACCTGCGGTTTCCCGCTTCGTATACAACGCTTCCGAAAGCACAAAAGGACCCGGGGGCTACGTTGCCCGAGTCCTCTGCCCAGCAGAATAGCCCACATGAGCTCTGGTTCGGCAGGTCATGTGGCGCGTTCCACCGATCGTCCGCATGCCGAGACGAACGGGGGAAAGCCTGTGCGGACGTCGTCGCGGGCGTTTCTGCGGACGTCGGACGGTGTGGCGATCGACGCCGTGTACGCGCCGGGAGCGGCCCTGTACGACACCTCCGCGACGCCGTCCGCTCATCCGGTGTTCGTCGTCGCCCACGGTTTCACCGGTGCGGTGGACCGCCCGCACGTGCGTCGGATCGCGGAGGCGTTCGCCCGCTACGGGGGTGTCGTCACCTTCTCCTTCCGCGGGCACGGGATGTCCGGCGGGCACTCCACGGTCGGCGACCGGGAGGTGCTCGACCTGGCGGCGGCGGTGGCCTGGGCGCGCGGTCGCGGGCACGCGCGGGTGGTGACCGTGGGCTTCTCCATGGGCGGCTCGGTGGTGCTGCGGCACGCGGCGCTGCACCCGGGGCAGACCGACGCGGTGGTGTCGGTCAGTTCACCGGCCCGCTGGTACTACCGGGGCACCGCGCCCATGCGGCGGCTGCACTGGCTGGTGACCCGGCCCGAGGGGCGGGTCCTGGGCCGGTACGGATTCCGTACCCGCATCCACCACCGGGACTGGAACCCGGTGCCCCTCTCCCCGGTGGAGGCGGTGCCGAGGATCGCCCCGACCCCGTTGCTGATCGTGCACGGCGACGCCGACGGCTACTTTCCCGTCGACCATCCGCGCATGCTGGCCGCGGCCGCCGGTGACCAGGGCGAACTGTGGCTGGAGCCGGGCATGGGGCACGCCGAGCACGCGGCGGGCGACGAGCTGCTGGCCCGGATCGGGGAGTGGAGCCTCCGCCGGGCGGGCTAGCCTGACGGGGTTCACCGTCGAATTCATTGAGGAAGCAGATGCCAAAGGTCACGGTGCGCTACTGGGCCGCCGCCAAGGCCGCGGCCGGGGTGGCCGAGGAGCCCTACGAGGCGGTCACGCTCGCCGAGGCGCTCGACGGGGTGCGCGAGCGGCACCCCGGCGAACTCGAGCGCGTCCTGCGCCGGTGCTCGTTCCTCGTCGACGGTGACCCCGTGGGCACCCGCGGACATGAGACGGTACGGCTGGCCGACGGCGGCACGGTCGAGGTGCTCCCGCCGTTCGCAGGAGGGTGACGATGACCGACCAGCCGAACCAGCAGCCCCATCACCAGCCCCAGCAGCCGCACCAGCCCCAGCGGTACGACGGCTACGACCCCTACGGGCAGCAGCCCCAGGCGTGGCCCGGGCAGGGCTACCAGGGCCACGAGGACCCGCAGGCCGCCCAGCAGTACACGCAGCAGTGGCAGGGGCAGACCTGGGAGACGCAGAACCACCAGCCGGTGTCCGCGCAGGCGCCGGATCCGGAGACGGCGATCCTGACACCCCAGTCGCCCGGGCCGGCCCGAAGCCCCCGGGCGCCGCAGGGAGCCGCGGCCCCGGCCGCAGGGGACGCCGCAGACCCCTCCGCCCCCGGTTACGGCCCTGCCACCGTCGGCGGGAACGCGCGCCTCACGGACGCCCAGCGGGCCCGGGCGGAGGGACGCTCCCCGATCATCGAGCCCGGGATGCAGCCGGCCGCGCTGACGGCGCTGCTCGGGCTGCTGCTGGCCGGCGCCGCGGCGGTCGGGACGTACGCGCTGCTCGTGCCGCTGGTGATCCTGCAGGCGGTCACGGCGGCGGGCTGGTTCCGGCTGAACGGGATGTGGCCGGCCCGGCAGGGCATCGCCCTGGGCTTCGCGGGCGCGCTGGCCGCCGACGCCGCGCTGCTGGTCTCGGACCGCTCGCCGGCGGCGATCCTCGGCACGATCGGGGTGTGGGTGCTGCTCGCGCTGGTCCTTGGGCTGCGGTCGCACGCCGACCCGGACGAGCGGATGTACGGCCTGATGGCGACGGTCGCGGCCTCCGCGCTGGCGATCGTGGCCGGTGGGTACCTCGCCGCCGCGGCCGACGCGGTGACGGTGGGCGCGGTGGCCGTGGCGGTCGCGGTCCTGGCCCGCGCGCTGCCACTGCCGACCCCGGCCTCGGTGGTGGTGTCCCTCCTCGCCGCCGCGGGCGCGGGCATCGCGGCCGGGTCGGTCACGGGCCTCGGCACCCCGGGAGCGCTCCTCGGCGCGGGTGCCGCCGCCTGCGCGCTGATCGGCCACCGGGTCGCGAGCTACGACTACCCGTCCCGCTTCGTCCACTTCACGGCGGGCGTGGCCCTGCCGCTGGCCGCTGCGGCCCCGGCGGTGTACGTCCTGGGCCGGGCGCTGGTGTAGCGCGGAGGCCCGGACGCCGGGCTTCCGCTCTGTCACAGATGATCAACAATTCTCCGATCCCCCTTCCGCTCGGCGTTACTCTCACGCCAGGGACGGCCACCGGGTCGTCGAGACACCGGACCGGTGGGGGATTCAACGCATGCGCGCACTGCGAATACTGCTGATCTTCGTCGTGATCCTGGGCGGCCTCTTCGTGATCGCCGACCGCGTCGCGGTCAACTTCGCGGAGGACGAGGCCGCCGATCGGCTGAAGACCACGGAGAACCTGTCGGCGACCCCCGACGTGTCGATCAAGGGCTTCCCGTTCCTCACCCAGGTCGCCGGCGGCTCCCTGGACGACATCGAGGTCGGCATCAAGGACTACGAGGCCGCCGCGGGCGACGGCGGCCGGAAGATCCGCATCGACGACCTGCAGGCCGACATGAAGGGCGTCGAGTTCTCCGGCGACTACAGCTCCGCCACCGCCACCAGCGCGACCGGCACCGCGACCATCGCCTACGACGAGCTGCTGAAGACGGCGAAGTCCGAGCCCACGCAGGTCGCCCCCGGCGTCACCGCCAACGTCGTCGGCCTCTCCGACGGCGGCAACGGCAAGATCAAGGTCACCGTGGAGGCCACGGTGCTGGGCACCAAGCTCCCGGAGCCGGTCTCCGTGCTCAGCTCGGTGAAGGTGGACAACGGCACGGTCCGCGTGCACGCCGACGGCCTGCCCAAGTTCGGCGGTGTCGACATCGCCGAGAACCGCGTGCGGGCGATCACCGACTTCCAGCAGAAGATCGACGGCCTGCCCGGCGGCATCAAGGTGGACACCGTCGAGGCCGCCCCGGACGGCGTGGAGATCACGGTGAAGGGTTCCGACGTCCGGCTGGCCGGGTAGACAGGGCGCAGGCGGCGGACCAGGGGTGTCCGGTGGGCGAGACGACGGCGTCCGCAGCTCAGATGTGACGGCCGATACGTCGGGTCGCGACCCCTGCCGTCAGGCGTCGCACAGCTCTCGGGTCCCACATCGCGGATCATCTCGTCTCAGCATGCGACACACCGGTGACATGCCCGCCCGACCGTCCCTACGATCGACGGTATGAAGCGACAGGCGGACCTCACGAAGCGGCGGGCAGTAGACCTGTGCCGCGTCGCCGCCATGCTCTGTCGCACCTTCTGAGCGATCGCGTCGGCAGTCGCGCCGGCGCGCGCATCCCCGCAGCCCCGCATCACGGGCACCCGTGCGCCGCCCTGCCTCAAGGGCGCGCCCTGCAGACCTCGCACGCCCCGCCGTAACTGCCCCGGAGGAGAAGAAGCATGAGCCGCAACGACGTCCTGGTTGACGCCGACTGGCTCCAGGAGCACCTGGACGACCCGACCATCGCCATCGTCGAGGTGGACGAGGACACGTCCGCCTACGAGAAGAACCACATCCGCAACGCCATCCGGATCGACTGGACGCAGGACCTGCAGGACCCGGTCCGCCGTGACTTCGTCGACCAGGAGGGCTTCGAGAAGCTCCTGTCCGACAAGGGCATCGGCAATGACCACACGGTGGTCCTCTACGGCGGCAACAACAACTGGTTCGCCTCGTACGCGTACTGGTACTTCAAGCTGTACGGCCACGACAGCGTCAAGCTGCTCGACGGCGGCCGCAAGAAGTGGGAGCTCGACGCCCGCGAGCTGGTCGCCGGTGACGAGGTGCCGGAGCGTCCGAAGACGGACTACAAGGCCAAGGCCCAGGACACGTCCATCCGTGCCTTCCGCGACGACGTCGTGGCCGCCATCGGTTCGCAGAACCTCGTCGACGTGCGTTCGCCCGACGAGTTCTCCGGCAAGCTGCTCGCCCCGGCCCACCTGCCGCAGGAGCAGTCCCAGCGCCCGGGACACGTCCCGTCCGCCCGCAACATCCCGTGGTCCAAGAACGCCAACGACGACGGCACCTTCAAGTCGGACGAGGAGCTCAAGGAGCTCTACGCCGAGGAGAGCGTCGACCTGGCCAAGGACACCATCGCCTACTGCCGCATCGGTGAGCGCTCCGCGCTGACCTGGTTCGTGCTGCACGAGCTCCTCGGTGTGGAGAACGTCAAGAACTACGACGGCTCCTGGACCGAGTACGGCTCCCTCGTGGGCGTGCCGATCGAGCTCGGCGCCAACAAGTAACCAACCCCCACCGACCTTTCCAGACTTCAGGAGTACGACATGTGCGGTGCGAAGGCCGGCGGCCCCGACGCCTCGACGATCAAGCCCGGTGAGACCACCATCCAGGGTCAGGTGACCAAGGACGGCGAGCCCGTGGTGGGCTACGTCCGTCTGCTGGACTCCACCGGCGAGTTCACGGCCGAGGTGCCGACCTCGGCGACCGGACAGTTCCGCTTCTACGCGGCCGAGGGCACCTGGACCGTCCGTGCCCTCGTGCCCGGCGCCACCGCCGACCGCACGGTCGTCGCCCAGCAGGGCGGCCTGGCGGAGGTCGCGATCGCCGTCTGACGGCGACCGGATTTCGAAGGGCCGCACTCCTCGGGTTGGACGCCTGGGGTGCGGCCCTTCGGCCTGCCCGGACCCAGGGGGTCTCTGGCGGACCTCCGCGGCGTCGCGACGCCCGGCACGCACTCTCGCCGCACCGGACGGAAGGCCAAGTAGCTCCGCTACGAGACCTTCCGTCCGGCACGCCGAGAGCACGCACCGAACGCCGCTCCTTCCTCCGCGGAGATCCGCCAGAAACCCCCTACGCTGGACGTATGTACGCACGCCGGCGTCACACGTACTTCGCGATGATGGGCCTCTGTATCGGCCTCTTCGTGCTGGCCTGGGGTGTCGTGCGGCTGTGGTCCGTTCCCGTCGCCGTCGGGATGTGTGTGGTCGCCATGGTCATCCCGCCCGTGGCGGCCATGGTCGCGAACCGGCGCGGCCCCGAGGACCGGTGGTGGGACGACCCCTCGGGGGATCCCCAGTCCGACGAGTGGTGGGACGAGCTGGACGGCAAGAAGCGCCGCCCGCACTGAGCGGCTTTCTCCCCGCCCGGCCGTCCGCGTCGAGCGGCGTCCTTCCCCGCCCGCCGGCGTTGACCCGCCCGCTGAGCGGCTTTCTCCCCACCCGCCCGCGCTGACCGGCATCCGCTCCGCCCGCCCGGGGTATTCGCGCCCCATGAGACTGACGGCGGCGGTTCTGGACGCCCCGGACGCCCGGGAGCTCGCGCGGTTCTATCTGCGGCTGCTGCCCGGCTGGCGGGTGTGGCGGGGGGAGGACGGCCCGGACTGGGTGCACATCCGGCCGCCCGGCGGTGGCACGGGGCTGTCCTTCCAGACCGAGCCCGCCTACGTGCCGCCTGTCTGGCCGAGCGGCCCCGACCGGCAGCAGATGATGATCCACCTCGACTTCGAGGTCGACGACCTGGAGCGGGAGGCCGAGCGGGCCGTCGCCGCAGGGGCCCGGCCGGCCGGGTACCAGCCGCAGGACGACGTCCGGGTGCTGCTGGACCCCGCCGGGCATCCGTTCTGCCTGTACACGGACTCTCAGTAGACGAGCGCCTGCGTCCCGTCCGCCATGGCCTCCTGGACGAAGACCTGCGCGCCGGCGATGCGGACGCCCTTGAGGACGTCCTGCTCCGTGATGTCGCGACGGGCCGCACACTGCGTGCACAGGGTGACCCGGCCGCCGGCGAGGAGGGAGTCCAGCAGGTCGGGCAGGGGAGCCGCGTGCGGCAGCTCGAACTCGGCGGCCCGGCCGGGCAGGGCGAACCAGGCGGACTCGCCGGTCAGCCACAGGGAGACGTCGACGCCGCTGGCGACGGCCACCGCCGCCACCGTGAACGCCTGGGAGCACCGCTCGGGGGCGTCGGCCCCCGCCGTCACCTTGATCACCAGCTTCTTCGCCATGCCCGAATCGTAATCAACGACCGTGCAACCGTGATCGTCGACCGAGGGTCTCCTGTGCGCGCGCATATGGCATGCGCGACTCAAGATCTGTGATGTGGGGGCGTCTTGGAGACAGACGAAGAGGTGGCCGCCGCGCCCGAGCGCGGGTGGCGCCTTCGTCCACGGCGGGGCACGGCCGTGCTGATCGGTGCCGCCGCCGTGCTGGGGCTGGTAGCCGGCGGCTGCGCCGGATACCTCGTGCAGGTGCACCGCGCGCCCACGAAGCTGCCCCCGCTCTCGCGGCCGGCGCTCGCGCAGGCGAGGGGCGAGGGGCCCGAGCCCCTGTCGGCCGCGCGGGACCGGCGGGTGAAGACCGACGGCGACCTGCGCGAACTGCTGCTGGAGAAGCCGCGCGGGGCACGGGACGCCGCGTACCTGATGGGCCGAGACGGCTGGCTGGACCTGGCGAACTACGCCGAGTTCTACGAGAAACCGGGCGAGATGTTCGGCGAGCTCGTCGGCGACGAGTTCCGGCGTGCGGCCGTCACCGGCTGGCAGGGCGGCGGCAGCCACGAGGTGGAGATCCGGCTGGTGCAGTTCCGGCAGGAGGAGACGCTCGCCGCCGCGGAGAACGTGGAGAACACCCAGTACTGGGTCGAGGACAAGGGGGGCACCGACAGCTGGGCGATCCCCGGCTCCGGAAACGGGCGGGCCTACGTCCACAAGCGACCCGACACCAAGCCCGGTTATGTGCCGCTGTACACCGCCGAGGCACACGCCTGGCGCGGCGACATCGCCCTGGAGATGTGGATCACGGACACCAAGCCGATTCCCAAGGCGAAGATCATGGACCTGGCCGAGCGGCAGTTGGAGCGGCTGTGAGTGACGACTACATGGAGCCGAACGAGCCGGCCGAGCCGGTGGGAACCGGGACCGCGTCCCCATCCGTCCCCGAGCTCCCTGAGAAGCCCCCGCGCCTGGCCCGGGCCGCCGTCGTCGCCGCGACCGCGCTGCTGGCGGCGGCCCTGGTCGGCGGTGTGGGGTACACCGTCGTGGCCGTGAACGGCGCCGACCGGGACGCCGGCGCGCCGGTCTGGGCGTTCCCCAAGACCAGGAGCGAGCCGGAGGCGGAGAAGAAGGCCGCCCCCAGGGGGCTCGCCGGCCTGCTCGTGCCGTACGGGACCGACGGCTGGGGCCCGGGGCCGGACCTGGGCGCGTACGGCCCGGACACCGCGCTGAGCGGGCAGGAGGCCACGGCCTTGCGCAAGGAGGCACTGAGCGGCCTGCCGCGCACTCAGCGCAAGCGACTGGAGAAGGCCGTCGACCAGCAGCGCATCACCGGCGTCGCCATGCGCAGCTACCTCAGCACGACCAGCCTCTCCGACGGCTTCACCGACGGGGCCTTCGCCGTGCGCGTCCAGCTCGCCCGGATGGAGAACCGGGACGCCGTCCGGGAAGCCTCGCGGGTGCGCAGCGCGTTCCTCGGCTCCTCGGACGTCTTCCGCCCGGGCCCGAAGATCAAGGGCCACAAGGACGCCGCCTGCTTCCTGCCGCCGAAGGACGACGACGAGGAGCTGGAGACGATGCTCTGCTTCGCGCACGTCGGCAACGTCCTGGTCACCACCCTCGCGGACGGTGCGAAGCCACTTGACACCAAGGGGGCCGCGGCGCTGTTCCGCGAGCAGCTCGACCGCATCACCGAGCCGGGGAAGGCGATATGACCGAGGAGCAGCAGACCGCCGTACGGCCCGCGGAGCAGGTCGGGCGGGAGGTGCCCCCGGCGGGTGCGCAGGTGACGCCGGAGGCACCCCCGGCGCCTGTGCACGGGGACCACAAGGGCCGGGGAGCCCTGCGGGCCGCCCTGCGCTGGACGACCGCCGTGGTGGTCTTCGCGGTGGTCGGCGCGGCGACGGCGTACGGCCTCACGCGGCTGGAGCGGACCGACGTACCCGGGCTCTCGACGGAGTCGGACGGGCGCTGGGAGTACCCGGCGCTCACCAGGCCGCCGCTGCCCTCCGGCAGCCCGGGCCCGTTCGCCGAGGCCGACAAGGCCGGCACGCACCACGCCGACCTGCGGGCCCTGCTTCTGCCCGCTCCCGCCGGCGCCCAGGACGACAGGACACTGCGGGGCACGGACGGCTGGCTGGCGCGGAAGGACTTCCTGGCGGAATACGCCGCGAAGGACGACCGCGCGGAACTCGGGCGGCACCTCACCGATCACGGGCTGCGGCACATCGCCGCTCGCGGCTGGAGCATGCCGGACGGTACGCGTACGCGGATCTATCTGCTCCAGTTCGACACCGCGGCGGTCGTGGACGCACTGCTGGG
Source organism: Streptomyces tibetensis (assembly GCF_040647715.1). Taxonomy (GTDB): domain Bacteria; phylum Actinomycetota; class Actinomycetes; order Streptomycetales; family Streptomycetaceae; genus Streptomyces; species Streptomyces tibetensis_A. Next base: position 64,567 of record NZ_JBEZCR010000003.1, read on the forward strand.
GCCCTACCTCGCCCCCTACAGCGCGCCGAAGTTCCCGCTGCGCGGCGCCGCGACCTCGGGCAACGACCGGACGTTCCCCCAGGAGGCTTTGGTGCAGGACGTTCAGCGGGTGGTCTACGACGAGGCCGGGCCGCACGGCGGCGAGCAGGTCCGCCACGCCTACCTCGCCGCCGGCGACACCCTCGCGCTGGTCGTGCACTCCAGGAAGGGCGGCGCGCGGGCCGTGCCCTTCCAGCAGACGGTGACGTTGCAGAGCCAGCTGCTCGGCTGACGTCGCACGGTCGTACCTCACCAAGAGGCCCGGATCCCGGCCGCGTAAGCTGGCCTCCGGCCCTGTGCAACCGTTCGCACCCCCGCTCAAGGAGCACCCCGTGGAGATCTTCTTCGAAATCCTGTTGGTCCTGGTCGCCGTCGGCGTCCTCGCCTTCGCCGGACTGACCGTGAAGAAGCTGTACCAGGGCCAGCGCTGACCCACGTCTAGGAAGTTCCCATGATCGAGATCCCGTCCGACCTCCACAAGGACCTCGTCCCGCTCGCCTTCCTGCTCGGCAACTGGGCGGGCGCCGGCGTGCACGACTTCCCCGGCTCGGAGAAGTGCAACTTCGGGCAGGAGGTCACCTTCACCCACGACGGCCGGGACTTCCTGGAGTACCAGTCGCACAGCTGGGTGCTGGACCAGGACGGCAACAAGGTCCGTCCGCTGGAGTCCGAGCACGGCTACTGGCGCATCGACGCCGACCGCAAGGTCGAGGTGACGATGACCCGCGACGACGGCGTCATCGAGATCTGGTACGGCGAGCTGGCCGACAAGAAGCCGCAGATCGACCTCGTGACGGACGCGGTGGCCCGCACCGCCGCCTCCCAGCCCTACACCGGCGGCAAGCGGCTGTACGGCTACGTCAAGAGCGATCTGATGTGGGTCGGCGAGAAGCAGACCCCCGAGGTCGAGCTGCGCCCCTACATGTCCGCCCACCTGAAGAAGGTCGTGACCCCGGAGGAGGTCGAGCGCTGGGCCAAGGCCCTGCCCGACGACATGCCGGACGACGGCATCGCGTTCTTCAAGTAGCCGCACGCCTTCCTCGACCGGTCCCGTGCCGGTGGTCCTAGACTCTTGGGTGTGGTGAGCACCGACTGGAAGAGTGATCTGCGGCAGCGCGGCTACCGGCTGACCCCGCAGCGGCAACTCGTGCTCGAAGCCGTGGACGCCCTGGAGCACGCGACCCCCGACGACATCCTCGTGGAAGTGAGGAAGACGGCGTCGGGGGTCAACATTTCCACGGTGTACCGGACGCTGGAGCTCCTCGAGGAGCTCGGCCTGGTCAGTCACGCGCACCTGGGGCACGGGGCGCCGACGTACCACCTCGCGGACCGGCACCACCACATCCACCTGGTCTGCCGGGACTGCCAGAACGTGATCGAGGCGGACGTCTCGGTGGCGGCGGAGTTCACCGACAAGCTGCGGCAGACCTTCGGGTTCGACACCGACATGAAGCACTTCGCGATCTTCGGCCGGTGCAAGGACTGCACGCTCAAGGCTTCAACTACCGAGTCGTAGGCTTACGGATATGAAGAGCCCCCTGCTGACCCTGCCCGGCGCCGTCCCCGCCGAGGGCGTGGACGAAGGCGTCGCCGCCCACTACGGCGACCTGTTCCGTGAGCAGCGCGCCCTCGCCGACGGCACCGGATTCGTGGACCTCTCGCACCGGGGGGTCGTCGCCGTCACCGGTGAGGACCGGCTGGCCTGGCTGCACCTGCTGCTCACCCAGCACGTCAGCGACCTGCCGGCGGGCCGGGCGACCGAGGCGCTGATCCTCTCCGCGAACGGCCACATCGAGCACGCGCTGTACCTCGTCGACGACGGCGGGACGGTCTGGGCGCATGTGGAGCCGGGCACCCAGGAGGCGCTGATCGCGTACCTGGAGTCGATGAAGTTCTTCTACAAGGTCGAGGTCGCCGACCGCACGGACGACATCGCCGTGGTGCACCTCCCGGCCGGCTCCATCGCCGAGGTCCCCGAGGACGTCGTCGTGCGGGAGACGCCGCACGGCCGGGACCTGTTCCTGCCGCGCGCCGACCTGGAGGCGTACGCGGCGCAGGCCGGGCCGCCCGCCGGGCTGCTCGCCTACGAGGCGCTGCGCGTGGAGCAGCACCGGCCCCGGCTCGGTTTTGAGACCGACCACCGCACCATCCCGCACGAGCTGGGCTGGATCGGCTCGGCGGTGCATCTGCAGAAGGGCTGCTACCGGGGGCAGGAGACGGTCGCCCGGGTGCAGAACCTGGGCAAGCCGCCGCGCCGCCTGGTCTTCCTGCACCTCGACGGCAGCGAGGTGCACCTGCCGGTGGCCGGGACGGAGCTGCGGCTCGCGCAGGACGGTCCTGACGGCCGCAAGGTCGGCTTCATCACGACGTCCGCCCGCCACCACGAGCTCGGTCCGGTCGCCCTGGCCCTGGTGAAGCGGAACGTGCCGCCGGACGCCCCCCTGGTGGCCGGGGACACCGCCGCGGCCCAGGAAGTCGTCGTCGAGCCGTAGGACTTGTAGATCTTTCGGGTCAGATTTCGATCTGCACGGTGAACGGGCCGTCGTTCGTCAGCGATACCCTCATCGCCGCTCCGAAGCGGCCCGTGGCCACCGTCGCGCCCAGGGAGCGCAGTTGGGCGACGACCTCGTCGACCAGCGGTTCGGCCACGTCGCCGGGGGCGGCGGCGTTCCAGGTGGGGCGGCGGCCCTTGCGGGCGTCGCCGTAGAGGGTGAACTGGCTGATCACCAGGAGCGGTGCGTCGATGTCGCTGCACGACTTCTCGTCGTGCAGCATGCGGATCGACCAGAGCTTGCGGGCCAGCTGGGCCGCCTTCTCCTTGGTGTCCTCATGCGTGACGCCGACGAGGACGCACAGCCCCTCGCCCTCGATCGCACCCACGGTCTCGCCGTCCACGACGACGCTCGCGCCGTCCACCCTCTGCACCACTGCTCGCATACGTCCATCATGCAGGGCGGTGACATTCGCGCCGCGGCCGGACGGCGCATGGCCCGAAAGGGTGGTTTGCGCGGGCGCCAACAGCCCCTGCACGGACGTATTTTGCCGCTATACCGCCCATCTGGGGTCTATCGGGGGCACTCGTTCCCATAGCGGCCACTTGGGGTGGCACGATGCTTGGACACACCGGTCGAGGGGACGGTTGAGGCACATGAGCACATCAAGCACCGGACAGCAGCAGGCGGCTTTCCGGTCGACGTACACGGGGATCGGCGCGTCGGAGTACCACCGGCCGCCCACACAGCGCACGGACAGCCCGCGGTTGCCGTCGGACACCTCCGGGCCCCAGCTGCCCGCGCTGAGCCTGCCCGAGCTGCGCACGCTGCGCCGCGAGGCCCAGCGCGACGAGGCCGACCTGAGCTATCTGCGGAGGCTGCTCCAGGGGCGCATCGACATCCTGCGCGCCGAGGTGACCCGGCGTGCCCCGGCGGGCGCCGCTTCCGTCGCCGTGGCCGAGGAGACCTCGGTGGTGGAGCGGCTGGCGGAGATCCTGCGGGACGCCCCGGCCCGGCACCGCTCCTCGGCCCGCCACGTCACCCTGGGCACCCCGCAGGGCGAGGAGTTCCGGCGGCTGGCGGCGGAGATGCTCGCCGAGGTCGAGCTGTCCGACCTGGCTGCGCGCACGGACCTGGAGCTGAACACGGCGATGGGGCGGCTCGAGCGGCACGAGCAGCAGGTCTCCCGGCGCCGTCAGCGGCTCCAGCGCACGGCCGACGAGTGCAGCGCGGAGATCGCCCGCCGCTACCGCGAGGGGGAGGCCCAGGTCGACGACCTGCTGGTGTGAGCCGCTTCGGGGCCGAAGCTCCGGGGCCGGAGGAGGGCCGGTCGGATATTCGCGCGACACCGACCGGTCCTGTGCCTAGCGTGAGGTCATGACCCCCATGCCCCGTGCCGACGACATCGACATACGCCCGATCACGGAAGGCGAGTTCGCCGACTGGCTGCGGGCCGTGAACACCGGCTTCCTGCGGGCGTCCGCTCTCACCGAGGAGGAGGTCGAGGGCCGGCGCGGGCGGTTCGTCGAGGGCCGTTACCTCGGGGCCTTCGACCACGGCAGGTGCGTGGCGACCTTCCGCTCCTTCGACCAGGAGCTCACGGCCGTCGGCGGGGCCACCGTCCCGGCCGACGCGATCTCGGGCGTCACCGTCACCGCCACCCACCGCCGGCGCGGACTGCTCAGCCGGATGATGGCGAAGGACCTGACGGCCGCCAAGGACCGCGGGGACGTCGTCGCGACGCTGATCGCCGCCGAGTACCCGATCTACGGGCGCTACGGCTTCGGGCCCGCGACCTGGATGGCGGAGTGGACGGTCGACGTGCCGCGCGCGGGTCTCGACGCCCGTTGGGCGGGCCCGGCGGACGGCGGCCGGATCGATCTGGTGGAGGGCGAGGACGTCCGCAAGCTCGGCCCCGAACTGCACGAGCGGCTGCGTCGCGGCCTGCCCGGCGCCGTCGACCGCGACGAGACGTGGTGGAAGGTGAACACCGGCGTCCTGCGCTGGGACCCGACGTGGAAGCAGCCCTTCTACGCCGTGTACCGCTCGGCGTCCGGCGAGGTCGAGGGCATGGCCGCCTACGAGGTGGACGACCACTGGGGCGACGGCAAGCAGCCGCTGAACACGGCGACCGTGCGGTGGCTGCTCGGCACCACACCGGGCGCGGAACGCGCGCTGTGGGAGTACGTCTGCTCCGTCGACTGGGTCGTGAAGGTCAAGAGCGGCTGGCGGGCGCCCGACGACCTGCTCCCGCACTTCCTGCCGGACCCGAGGGCGGCCCGGATCACCTCGCTCGCGGACTGGCTGTGGGTGCGGATCCTGGACGTCCGGCGGGCGCTCGAGGCGCGGACGTACGAGGGCCAGGGGGCCCTGGTGCTGGAGGTCGCCGGTGTCGACGGGCTGACCGGCGGGCGCTACCGGCTGGAGGCCTCGCCCGAGGGAGCGTCCTGCACGCCGACCACCGAGAGCGCGGAACTCGAACTGGGCCTGGGCGAGTTGGCGGCGCTGTGGCTCGGGGACGAGTCGACGGTGCGGCTGGTGGCGCTGGGGCGGGTGCACGAAGGACGAGTGGGCGCCGCCCGGAAGGCCGACGCCCTGCTGCGTACGTCCAGGCGGCCTTGGTGCCCGGACATGTTCTGAGCCGCTCCCTCCTGCCGGTGTGCCGGCGGTGGCCGCTGGTGTGCTGGGACCCGCATCCGTAGCGAGCTGTTCAGTTGTGGTTGAAAGTGCGGCCGTACCGGCGGACGGGACTCCCGGCTCCCCTCCGGAAGGGAGTCCCTGTGCGGGTGGCCAACCCTTGGAAGGTCAGACCATGTTCCTCAAGTTGGCTACCAACTTCTCTGTTCTTATCTCCGCCTGGAAGCGGCTCATAACCACCTTTCCCTGAACTGCCCAAAGATGGCGGGAAGTTGTACTGTTCGGGTGTGGACCCGGAACATGACTCCGTCAACGGACGGAAGAGGTCAGGACGGCCACAGAGAACACATCACCAGGTGGCCGACGAGCTGCGCGCCCGGATCAGGTCGGGGGCGCTGCGCCCCGGTGAGCGCATGCCCACCCAGGCCCAACTGGCCCAAGAGTTCGGCGTCGAGCGCGGTGCCGTCCGGCAGGCCCTGCGGATCCTGCAGTCCGAGCGGTTGCTCACCAACGTGTCCAAGGGCAGTCCAGCGACCGTCGCGCCCGACCCCGTCGGTGCGCTGACCGGCCCGCAAGCGCCGCCGCGGCCCACGACGGTGGCCCTCGCTCCCCGGATAGCGGACGCGTTCGCGGCGGAGCACGTCGAGATCGACGCCGTGTGCCTGACGTCCATCTCCCTCACGCTGGCCATCGGTGAACCGCTGCGGCAGATCCACGCCGGACGGCTGAAACCGGCCAAGGTCGACGTCCGGGTGCTGCTGCCGAGCCGGGACATCGACCTGGCCTTCCCGGTGCCGGTCGAGGGGCGCGGGGACGACTGGGTGCACGAGCGGTGGCTTGCGATGCGCAACGCCCAGGGGCAGGTCCTCCAGCACAACCTGCTGGCCCTGCGCGCCACCCACGGCATCGACGTGCACGTCACGTTCCGGGCGCTGCCCTTCACCCCGCCGGTGAAGCTGTACCTGCTGAACGGCACGGAGGCGCTGTTCGCGTACTACACGCTGACGCGCCGGGAGGCCGAGACGGATCACGAGCAGCCGGCGCTGTACGACGCCCAGGGCACCCAGTCCATGTTGTTCGCCTTCCGGCAGGGCGCCGGGCTGCGCGACACGACGTTCGTGGAGCAGTCGCACCTGTGGTTCAACGCACTGTGGGAGACGATCAGTTCGGAGCTGGTGCTCACGAGCTGACGTCCCCCACGGGTCGTTCCGGGGTGGTGCGGTGACTCATCGGGCGGGGCCCGTGATCAGCAGCGCGAGCACGACGGCTCCCGCGGAGCTGACGGCCGGGCTCTTGGCCTTGACGCCGACGGTGAGAAGGATCAGGCCGACGAGGCCGGCCGGACCGTACTTCCACTGGACGATCTGTTCGAAGGCGACGACGAAGGCGGCGGAGAGGAGAGCGAGGGCGGGCATCGGTGTTCCCCCTTCGGAAGTCCGGAAGCAAAACTTCCGCCAACTCCGAGAAGTTGGCAACCAACTCTGATTAAGTTGTCCCCACTTGGCCCCTAGTTATAAACAACTTTCAAGCAACTCCCGTCAGATGGATCAGGGTTGTAGCGTTTGGTCGTGACCCAGGAGAGCGTGGCGGAGAACGTGGCAGTGAACGGCAGCAGAAGGTCATCGCCCCAGGAGATCGCCGACAGCCTGCGGGAACGCATCCGGGCCGGCGAGCTCAAGCCGGGAGACCGCCTGCCCACCCAGGCCGAACTCGCGGAGCGGTTCGGCGTCGAGCGCGGCGCGGTCCGCCAGGCGTTGCGGGTCCTCCAGGACGACGGTCTCCTCGCCGACGTCAGCAAGGGCAGCCCGCCCCGGGTAGCCGCCCCGGCTCCCGCCCGCGGCGAACCCCAGCCGACCATGGTGGGTCTGGCCCCGCGGCTGACCGAGGCGTTCTCCGCCCGGCGCGTCCGCGTCGACGTGGTCTGCCACACGGCGGAGACGCTGATGGTCGCCATCGGCGAGCCGCTGCGCCTGATCCACGAGGGCCGCATCCACCCCGAGTCGATCGACGTCCGCATCCTGGTCCCGTCCCGGGACATCGAGCTGGCGTTCCCGGTACCGGTCGAGGCGCACGGCGACGACAACCCGGTCCACCAGCGCTGGCTGACCATGCGCAACGCCCAGGGGCAGGTCCTCCAGCACAACCTGCGGGCACTGCGCTCGACGCACGGCATCGACGTGCACGTCACGTTCCGGGCGCTGCCCTTCACCCCACCGGTGAAGCTGTACCTCCTCAACGAGGAGGAGGCCCTGATCGGCTACTACATGCTGACCAGGCGCGAGGAGGAATGGGGCAGCCAGACCCTGGACATGTACGACGTCCTCGGCTCCCAGTCCCTGCTGTTCTCCTTCGTGCAGCGGACGGGCCGGCGGGACGCGGCGTTCGTAAAGGAATCCCAGAAGTGGTTCAACGCCCTCTGGGAAACCATCACGACGGACCTGACACTCTCCTAGTGACTCCTGATGCGGCGCAGACTGATGCGGTGACAATCGAGACCGAGAACGATCCGTACGAACTTCGCGATCTGGCCAGACGCGCGCGTGTCGTGCTCTGGGACTTCGACGGGCCCATCTGCCGCCTGTTCGCCGGCCACTCGGCGGAGCAGGTGGCGACCGATCTGGTCTCCTGGCTCGAGAGCCGGGGCCTGCACGGCCTGCTGACCGACGCCGAGCGGGAGTCCCTCGACCCGCAGGTGGTGCTGCGGGCGGTGGACCGCCGGCACCCCGGCAGCGACCTGGTCGCCGAACTGGAGGAGCGTCTCACCCAGGAGGAGCTGCGGGCCGCTTCCTCGGCGTGGCCGACCGCGTACGCGGACCCGCTGATACGCACCTGGACGGCGGTGGGTTCCCGCCTGGCGATCACCACGAACAACTCGCCACGAGTGGCCCGCACCTACCTCGAGAAGCGCGGCATCGTCGGCTGCTTCGCTCCCCACATCTACGGCCGGACCCGGGAGCTGCGTCATCTGAAGCCCGATCCGCACTGCCTGAACCGGGCGCTGAACGCGATGGGGGTGGCGCCGGGTGACGCTCTGATGATCGGAGACACGCCTTCCGACCACGAGGCGGCCGGGCGGGCCGGGGTGCCCTTCCTCGGCTATGCGCGGAGCGGAGGGAAGGCCAAGCTCCTGAGGGCGGTCGGGGCCGACGTGGTGCTGGAGTCCCTGGAGCCGCTGTTGCGGCTGCTGCGCAACGCAGGCGCTTCCGGGCGTCCTGAGTAGCGGAAAGGCACGGGTGAGGTTGGAGAGGGCCGAGGGGCGGCTGGGTGTAGCATTCCCGCACCGTGCAGCGATTGAGTCAAACGCTCGTCCTCGTTCGTATGTGAAAGGGCCAACCGGCCCGCCGTCGAACACGCTTGCGCCACCTCATGCAGATGGGTGGCAAACCACCCTTATCGGCTCACTCCGCCCTGCGCGGCACCGGCCGCGAACCTACGGTTTGCCTGACCGGCACCCCTTCGCACTGCACTCGTACTTCGCTCGTCTTCACTCGTACTTCACTCGCACTTCCGGAGCGGCCAGTGGGCGCACCCCCTCTTCCCCGTCCTCTGTACGGGGAACGCGCCTCGCACGACGCCGTCTGCCGGGCCTTCGCGAAGCGGGCCGCCGAGCTGGGGCAGGCGACCGGCGGCCACCACCACCGGAACTACGTCCTCCCGCTCACGGAGGACATGGCCCGCGTGGTCGGGCGGCCGGCGGGGACGCCGGTGACCGTCCGGGTCCGGCGTCCGGACACGCTGCCCGTCGTCATCCGGACCTGGCAGCACGAGGCGAAGATCCTCGACGCGGTCCGGGGAGTCCTGCCCCACGCGCCGGAGTGCCTGGTCACGCTGGACGGGTTCGCCGTCCACACCTTTGTGGAAGGTGTTCCGCTCTCCAGCGTCTGCGGCGACGGCAAGCCCGTGGACACCCTGCTCGTCCAGGCCCTGGCGGGTCTGCTCGCCCGGATGACACACGTACGGCGTGGCGCGCTGCCTGCCCTCCCGCCGGTCTGGCCCCGCAACGACACGGACAGTCAGGGCTTCCTCCAGACGCTGGTCCAGCTGGCCGACCGGCAGATCAAAGGGCCCAACTGGGCGGCTTTCGGAGGGCTGTTCGCCGCGCTCGGCATTCCGGAGGACGCGCTGGCCGAGCTGGCCGGACGGGTTCCCGCGATGGCCCGGCGGCCCTTCAGCCTGCTCCACGCCGACCTGCACCGGGACAACGTGATCGTGTCGCGCGCGGGTGAGCCGCCCCTCGTCTGTGTCGACTGGGAGCTCGCCACCTACGGCGACCCGCTGCACGACCTCGCGACGCATCTGGTCCGTATGCGGTACCCGGGCGACCAGTGGGCCGATGTGGTCGACGCGTGGGCCGCGGCCATGCAGGACGCCCGTCCGGCCGCCGTCAACGGCCTGGCCAGGGACCTCCGGCACTACCTGGCCTTCGAGCGGGCCCAGTCGGTCTTCCCGGACGTGATGCGGGCCGCCCGGTCCCTGGAGGAATCGTTCACGCAGACGAGTCTGGACGAGGCGACCGCGCAGGTGCGCCGGGCCCTCGATGCGGCGGCGGAACCGCTGCGCCTCACGAAGGTGCCGCGCGGGGGCGAGATCAAGCGGGTCCTGTTCCGCTGGCTGGTGTCGCGCATGAACGGGGACCTCAGCGGCCGGGCCTGGATCGCGAAGGCGTTCGAGTGGAGACCCGACCGGCGCGTTCCGGAGTGCCCGGACTTCCCGCCCACCGCGGTGCGGGACGCCCTGCTGGCGGAGGGAGCCGCTCCCGCGGGCCGGGTGTTCAAGGGGACCGCCCACCTGAACACCGTGGTGACGGTGCCGGGCGTCGACCCGCCCGTGGTCGTCCGGCGGAAGCTGCCCGAGGTGTGCCGGCGGGAGCGGGGCTTCCTCAGCGAGCACGCCGTCCTCAGGGCGATCGAGGAGTCGTCCGCCGACGTGGCGGCGCCGAGGGTGCTCGCACTGGGCGAGACGTCGCAGAGCGACACCATCGCCTTCCACACCTACGTCGGGCCGCGGGACGTGGACCGGCCCCCCGGCCACCCCGTCCACGGCCTGCTGCCGCACGAGGCCGACGGCCTGGTGGACCAGCTGTGCGCCCTGACGCGCGTGCGGTACAAGCAGCTCGATCCGACGGCCGGCGACGGCCGGTTCCACCGCTGGCTGCGGGAGCAGCTCGTCGCCCTCGTACGGGATCTGCCGAAGGAGTCGCAGCAACTGGCGCGGCATCTCGGACTGCCCGACGCGGACCGCCTGCGGCTGATCCTGTCCCGGCACGAGGTGAGCGAGCGTGAGCCCGCCCTGCTGCACGGGGACCTGAACCCCTGGAACCTCGTTCGCCGTGACGACCACCTGGCGCTGACCATCATCGACTGGGAGATGGCCGTCGTCGGCGACCCCCTGTACGACCTCGTCCGGCACATGCACCTCACGCCGACCCGGCCGGAGATCAGGGAGCGGATGTTCCGCCGCTGGGAGCGCCGGCTGCCGGCCGAGTACACCCATGACTGGCGCAGGGACTGGCAGGTGTACCGCTGGCTGGAGATCGTCCGCTCCGCCTATGTCGACCTGGACCGCATCGTGACCGGAGCGAGCCGGGACGCCCCGAACGTCCGGCGGGCGGTGGACTCCTACGCGGTGACCCTCGCCGCCGCCACCGCCACCCTCGGCCTCCCCACGCGCTCCACGACGAACCCGTACCTCGCCCGCGCGACCTAGTGCCGCTGCACTAGCGCCCCCGGCACTGCGTAGGCTCCCGGGCATGAGCACCCCCGGCCTGCGTGAGCGCAAGAAGCAGCGGATGTACGAGACCGTGTCGGACATCGCCGTGCGGCTCTTCCTGGAGAAGGGGTTCGACGCCGTGTCGGTCGCGGAGGTGGCGGCGGCGGCCGAGATCTCCAAGCCGACGCTGTTCCGGTACTTCCCGGCCAAGGAGGATCTGGTGCTGTACCGGATCGCCGACCACGAGGGGGAGGCCGCCCGGGTGGTCGCGGAGCGGGCCGGGACCGCGCCTGTCGAGGCGTTGCGGCGGCACTTCGTGGACGGGCTGGAGCGTGGGGATCCGGTGACCGGGCTCAACGACCGTCCCGACGTGCTGGCCTTCCACACCCTGTTGTACGGGACGCCCTCCCTGGTGGCCCGGGCGCACGCGCACCAGGAGCGGTCGGAGGCCGCGCTCGCCGATGTGCTCGGGGGGGATCTGGACGCGCGGCTGGCCGCCGGGCAGATCATGGCCGTGCTGCGGGTGCTCGCCCTGGAGAACTGGCGGCGGATCGCGGCGGGGGAGCGGGTGGCGGACGTGCGGCCGGATGCGGTGGCGGCGGCGGAACGGGCGTTCGGCCGGCTCGCGGCCGGGCTGCCGTCGCACCTCAAGTGAAACTCGGTAATTTATTTAACTCGGTTGCATTTTCGCGTACGCTCGGCGGATGACCTCGACCGAGCCCGCCCTCCAGCACGCCCTCGACACGGAACGCGCCCATCACGAGCGCTGCCGGACCGCCCTCGCCGCGATGGTCGAGGACGCCGGTGAACAGGTCGTCATCGGGGAGAACGTGTCGTCCGGGGCCGATGCCGAAGTCCTCGGGTACCGGCTGCGCAGCCACGCGAAGGCGCTGCGGGAACTGCCCGAGGGGCCGTTGTTCTTCGGAGCCCTGGAGAGCGGGGACGGGCCGTTGCACATCGGGCGGCTGCGGATCTCCGAGCACCCGGCCGAACCGCCCCTCGTCGTCGACTGGCGCGCGCCCGTCTCGCGCGCCTTCTACCAGGCCTCGGCCCGCGACCCGCAGGGCGTCGCCGTGCGGCGGCGGTTCGGCTGGGCGCCCGGCAGCCGGGGCGACTCCGCGGACCTCACCGGCCTGGAGGACGAACACCTGGAGCGGGGGGAGACCCGCGACAGCGAGATCGTCACCCAGGAGATCGAACGGCCCCGGGTCGGGCCCATGCGGGACATCGCCGCCACGATCCAGCCCGAGCAGGACGACCTCGTACGGGCGGACCTGGCGGTGTCGGTGTGTGTGCAGGGCGCGCCGGGCACCGGCAAGACCGCCGTGGGGCTGCACCGGGCCGCGTACCTGCTCTACACGCACCCGCAGCGCATCCGGCGCGGCGGCCTGCTGATCCTCGGACCCAACCGCACCTTCCTGTCGTACATCGCCGAGGTGCTGCCGGCCCTCGGGGAGACCGGTGTGCGGCAGTCGACGCTGGCGGAGGAGATCGCCCGGTGCCCGGTCCGGGGCGTGGACGAGGAACCGGCCGCGGTCGTGAAGCACGACGCCCGGATGGCCGAGGTGCTGCGAGGGGCGCTGTACGCGCGGGTGCGCGCCGACGGCGGCGGGACGTCGCTCGACGTGCCGGACGGGTCGTACCGGTGGCGGGTCCCGGCGGGGGTGCTGGCGGAGATCGTGGACGGGGTGCGGCAGGAGGAGCCGCCGTACGGGGTCGGGCGGGAGCGGGTGCGGGCGCGGATCGTGCGGTGTCTGCGCGAGCAGGCCGAGCGCCGGGCCGGGCCGCCCCCGAACGCCTGGGTGCGGCGGATCGAGCGGGCGCGGCCGGTGTCGGCGTACGTCGACGCCGTGTGGCCGCGGGTGCGGCCCGAGGAGGTCGTGGCCGGACTGCTCGGCGACGAGGACGTGTTGGCGGCGGCCGCCGAGGGGCTTCTCGACGCGGGTGAGCAGCGGGCGCTGCTGTGGGAGCGGCCGCCCCGGTCCTGGAAGTCGGCGCGCTGGTCGGCCGCCGACCTGGTGTTGCTCGACGAGGTGGCCGGGCTGATCGGGCATCCCGAGGGGTACGGGCACGTCGTCGTCGACGAGGCGCAGGACCTGTCCCCGATGGAGTGCCGGGCCATCGCACGCCGGGCCCGCTTCGGTTCGCTGACGGTGCTGGGCGATCTGGCGCAGGGGACGACGCCGTGGGCGGCGCGGTCGTGGCGTACGGTCCTCGCGCACCTGGGGAAACCGGACGCGGCCGTGGTCGCCCTGACCACCGGGTTCCGGGTGCCGCGGGCGGTCGTCGGGCTGGCCAACCGGCTGCTGGAGCGGCTGGACGTGGACGTGCCGGCCGCCCGTTCGCTGCGCGGGGACGGGGAGTTGCGGATGCGGGAGACCACGGTGGACGGCGTGGCCGGGGCGGTCGTGGCGGCCGTACGCGACGCACTCGGGCGGGAGGGGTCGGTCGGGGTCGTCGCGGCGGACGCGGACGTTCCCCGGGTGCGGGCGGCTCTGGACGCCGCCGGCATCGAGGTGGCGGGCCCGGACGAACTCGGCGCGCGGGTCGCTCTGGTGCCGGCGAGCGTGGTCAAGGGCCTGGAGTACGACCAGGTCGTGGCCGTCGAGCCGGCGGCGATCGCCGAGGCGGAGGAACGGGGGCTGCACCGGCTGTACGTGGTGCTGACCCGGGCGGTGTCACGGCTGGAGGTGGTGCGGGCAAGGCCACTGCCCTTCTAGGGGTGCGGGGGAGGCCACTGCCCTTGCAGGGGGCGGTCGTTAGGGTCCGTGCCATGACCGACGTAGACGCGTTCACGGACATACCCACGACCACCCTGGCCGATCTGCTCGGCCGCGGACAGGTCATGGACATCGGGATCCGGCCGTTGTGGGGGCCGGTGCCGCGGGTGGCCGGACCGGCCTTCACCGTACGGTGCCCTCCCGGCGACAACCTGATGCTGCACGCCGCGATCCACCGGGCCGGGCCCGGTTCCGTCGTCGTCGTGGAGTCGGGCGACCTGGACTACGCCCTGGCCGGTGGCAACGTGTGCGCCGTCGCCCGGCGCCGCGGCATCTCCGCGTTCGTCGCCGACGGGCTGATCCGCGACCTCGCCGAGGTCAGGGACCTGCGCTTCCCGGTGTTCGCCCGCGGTGTCATCCCCATCCCCGGTACGAAGTCGGCCGCACGTCCGCTGAACGAGCGGGTGCGCTGCGGCGGGGTCGAGGTCGAGGCGGGCGACACGGTCGTCGCCGACGAGGAGGGTGTCGTGGTCGTCCCCGGGGCCCGGCGCGAGGAGGTCCTGGCCGCGGCCCGGGCCAAGCTGGCCAAGGAGGCCGCGGAGTCCCTGGACGACTGGGAGACGGCCCACCGCGCCCGCATCGACGGGATCCTGACGGACCAGGGCTTCGAGGGCTGACACCCTGCCCGGTCGATCTGCCCTGGCCGGCCTGCGCCGCTCGGCCTGCCTCGGCCGGCCTGCGCTGCTCGGCCTGCCTCGGCCGGCTGCGCTGCTCGGCCTGCCCCCGCCGGTCTGCGCCGGTCGGCCTCTCCCGGCCCGTCGGTCGCTACGCCGTGGCGAAGGGGCCTCCGTCCCCGAAGGCCAGTGCGTGGAAGCGGTCGCCGATGTGGCGGTGGGTGGCGGCGTCCGGGTGGACGTGGTCGGGCAGGGGGTGGGCGTCGGCCTCCTTCTCGCCGTAGAGGTCGAGGCCGTCCAGGTAGTGCAGGTTCGGGTCCTCGGCGGCGCGCTGTTGGACGATGCGCGACAGCTCCTCGCGGATGACCGTGAGGGTCAGTTTGCCCAGGGGCGTCTCCGCCGGGTCTCCCATGGCGGAGAAGACCAGGCGGCCCTTGCCGATCTCTTCGCGGTCCGGGGCGGTGGGGCCGGGTGTGTCCTCGTGGATGGCGCAGTGGATGGGGGAGACGAGCAGCAGCGGGGTGTCCGGATGCCCCTCCCGGATCGTGTCGAGGAAGCCGTGCACGGCGGGCCCGAACGCGCGCAGCCGCATCGCGTCGGTGTTGACGATGTTGATGCCCATCTTGACGCTGATCAGGTCGGCCGGGGTGTCCCGCATGGCACGCGCGGTGAACGGGTCGAGCATCGCGCTGCCGCCGAAGCCGAGGTTGACCAGCTCCACACCGCCCCGCAGCGCGGCGATCGCGGGCCAGATGGCCGTGGGGCTCGCGGCGTCGGAGCCGTGGCTGATCGAGCTGCCGTGGTGCAGCCACACCCGGCGTCCCCGGTCCGGCGCGGGCACCACGGGGGCGTCCGTGCGCAGGGCGACGAGCTCGGTGGTCTCGTTGTGCGGCAGCCAGATCTCGACGTCCTTGTCCCGCGCGGGCAGGCCCGTGAAGCGGACCGTGCCGACCGGGCCGGACGTGAGTTCGCTCTCCCAGGTGGCCAGGTCGACGGTCAGGACGTTGCCGTCGGTCCCGGTGGCCTGGCCGGCCGGGCTGCCGTCTACGAGCAGGTCGTACAGCCCGTCCGGGCGCGAGGGGAAGCCGGTGTAGTCGCGCTTGGTGCGCAGGGTGTCCAGCTCGACGGCGGTCGCGGCGGTCCGGAACACCAGCCGTACGCCGGAGGGCTGGGCCTCGGCCATCGCCAGCTGCGCGTTGGTGTTCTGCGCGCGGGCCCGGGCGGGCAGGCGGTGGGGGAGCAGGCCGTGCTCGGTGCGCTCCACGTCGAGGGCGCCGCGCAGCAGGTCCGCCGTGAGGGGCGTGGTGATCCAGTCGTGATCGGTGTGCATGGGTGTCAGCCTCGGGGGTCGGTGGGGGCCGCGGGCCAGTTCCGCAGCAGCGTGTCGAGGGCGTCGAGGATCCGGGCCCAGGTCTCCTCGGTGTCCGGGGCGCTGTGGCTGAAACCGCCGCCGAGCTCCAGGCTGACGTAGCCGTGGAAGACGCTGCCGAGGAGTCGCACCGCGTGGGTCTGGTCCGGTTCCGTCAGGTCGTAGCCGCGCAGCAGTGCCCGGGTCATCTGCGCGTGCCGGACGCCGGCGCTCGCGGCCGCCGTCTGCGGGTCGAGTCGCAGCTGGGCCGCGGCGTAGCGGCCGGGGTGTTCCCGCGCGTAGTCGCGGTACACGTTCGCGAGGGCGGACAGGGCGTCCTTGCCGGCCCGTCCGGCCAGGGCGTCGGCGGCGCGGTCGGCGAGTTCGGTGAGGGCGAGCAGGGCGATCCTGGTCTTGAGGTCCTGGGAGTTGCGCACGTGCGAGTACAGGCTCGCGACCTTGACGTCGAACCGCCGCGCGAGCGCCGAGACGGTGACCTGGTCGAAGCCGACCTCGTCGGCGAGTTCCGCACCGGCCTCGGTCAGCCGCTCCGGCGTCAGTCCCACGCGTGCCATGAAGACTCTCCCTTCTGCCTGAAGAGAGTGTGCATCTTCCTAAATGCTTTAGGCAAATGAGCGCGATGCTTTGCCTCGCCGGGTCCTTCCCCAGGGCTTCAGGACGGAGATCACCGTCATGAACACGTAGGCGGACAGCGACACGACCGGCCCGAACAGCACGTCACCGGCGTCCGGCAGCGGCCCGCCCGCGGCGACGGCGGTGACCGCGGAGTTCACGGCGGGGCGCAGGACGAACACCGTGGCGGTGGTCGTGGCGAGGGTCAGCCAGAACTTCGTGTACACCCACCGGTACCTGGCCAGGCCCCACACCGTGCCCAGCGACAGCACCAGACCGCTGAGGAGCGTGAGCAGGGCGACGGGGATCAGGAGCCAGTCGGCGAAGAGCTTCATGGCCCGCACGGACGCCTCCACGGTCACGGGGGCCCCGGTGGTGGCCGCGGTGGTCCCGAGCGCGAGCAGCCCGAGCGAGAGCCCGAGCCAGCCCGCGGAGGCGGTGACATGGACGACCAGCACGGCCCGGCGGGCGCGGCGACTGAGTTTCCGGTTCGGCTTCACACTGTCACCGTGCCGGGGGAGGGGCGGCGCGGGCGTCTGGCAGCGGGAGTAAGCCGACGTACTGGCGTCGGAGTAGGGGGGCGTGTCTCCACCGTCCGGTACGGGGGTGTCAGTGCCGTCACCTACCTTCGCGGCATGACCGAGCCCTCGTACGTCACCGCCGTCCGCGAGTCCTACGACACCGTCGCCGCCGAGTACGTCCGACGCGTCAAGGAACCGGCCGAGTTGGACCCGGTGTCCCGCGCGATGCTGGCCGCCTTCGCCGAACTCGCGGCGCCTCTCGGGCCGGTCGCAGACCTGGGCTGTGGCCCCGGCAAGGTGACGGCACACCTGGCCGCCCTGGGAGTGCCGGTGTTCGGCGTGGACGTGTCGCCGAAGATGATCGAACTGGCCCGGGCGGCCTACCCGGAGCTCCGCTTCACCGTCGGCACGCTGACCGCGCTGGAGATCGGCAGCGGCGAACTCGGCGGCATCCTGGCGTACTACGTCACCCACCACACCCCGCCGCAGTGGCTGCCGACCGTCTTCGCCGAGTTCCACCGCACCCTCGCGCCCGGGGGCCGGCTGATGCTGGCGGGCCATGTGGGCAACGGCGAGCACCTGCGCCCGACGCGGGCGTACGGCGACCATCCGGTGTCCTACGAGTCACACCTGCTGCCGCCCGACCGGATCGCGGAACTGCTCACCCGGGCCGGGCTGGTGGTCACGACGCGCGTGGTGCAGGAACCCGAGGGCGGGTCGAAACGGCGGGCGGGGACGTTCCTGGCGTACAAGCCGGAGTAGCGGGACGGGCCGAGGGGGGGTGGGGTCTTCAGTCGTTCGGCCCGCTGTCTCCGGAGGCTCCACCGGCTGCCTCAGGCATCCCGATGACGTAGGTCCCCTTCGCGGGCAGAGTGGCGACGAGCCCGCGTTTCCGGAGTTCGACGACGGCGCGTCGCACCGTGCCGATGCTCACGCGGTACAGATCGGTCATGGCGCGCTCACCCGGCAGCGCGGCCCCTTGCGGCAACTTGCCGGACGCGATGTCCGTGGCGATGGCGTCGGCGAGTTTCACGTACTCGTAGCGCGGAAGCTCCGTCATTCCTCCACCGTGCCGCAGCCCTACGCAGATCGCAGAGGCAGAACGCGTCCCACCGCGGTGGGACGCAGAGGAACGCAAGGGTGTGCAGGGGGACGCAGTTGCCGGTATGGTCGAAACGACAAACCCCGGCGAGGTGGCTAGACCTCCCGGGGCACGGCCAACGCTTACCAGGAGCGTCGACATGCACGACCTTATCCCCCGCGCCCTCCAATGGCTGCGCCTCCTCTTCGCCCCCGGCACCGGGAAACGGCGTCGGTGCCGCCCCCGACGGCACCTCTTCCCCCACGTGCACCTCAGCCTCGTCAGCTGCCCCTCGACGGCCCTGCCGCCGCAGCTCCCCCGTCACCGCTCCCCGTACGGCCTGCACGGTCCTCTCGACGGGGCCGCCTCCCCCCTCGTCCGCCCCTATCTTGCCGCCCACGAAAGCGAGGCTGCCCTCCAGGAACGCCGCCGCCTGGCCCTCGTGCTCGCCGCCGACTTCGGGATCGATCTCCACCAGCACCTGATCGGCACGCGGAAGGTGGCCGCCTGATGGAACGCCCCACCGGTCAGGCACCGCCCCGGCTTCTGCCCTGGCTGTCCGAAGAAGGCAATCCCTGCTACCTGATGACCGACGACAACGGCGGCTACCTCTCCCGTCTCGCCGACGAGCTGGAAGCCGTCCAGCTCGCCACCGGCACGGACGTGTTGGGCCTCGCCCGCAAGGTGCTGGACGACCCGGACTCGCCGTACACGGAGGTCCGCTTCGCCGGCCTCCGCCTCGCCGAGTGCCTCACCGACGCGCTGCGGGTCGCCGAGTCCCGAGGGATGCGCGTGCCGGTGCCGGTGCAGGTGCCGGACACTGAGGGCACCAAAGCGGACGAAGGCGCTCACCGGCAGGTCACGCATAACGTAACGAGCGGGCTATGGTCGTAACCACGACGCGTCGAACGAGTTCACCGGCTATGACTGCCCACGCCGCCGAACCGACACCGAGTGTCCCGCCCATGCCCGAGCGGACCCCGAAGGCCCTGCGCGAGGCGATCGTGGAGCACGCCCCCCAGCTCCTTGCCGACTTTGACGAGCACTGGAAGTGGGCTGTCGCCGACGCGTACGACATCAGCACGGTGCCCGCGTTCATGGCCCGCTGGTGGGGTCAGTACGCGATCGCCCGCGAGCCGAAGCTCGACGCCCACGTGACCGACCTCGAACACCGTGCGGCGGAGGCCACCGACATCACCGAGGCCAAGGCGCTCCTCGAAGAGGCATCCAATATCCGATACCAGGTGCGGCGACTGGAGCCCGGCCAGTGACCGACGACGGATTCATGGGTCCGCCGTGGCAGATGGACTGGACGCTCAAGGCCCAGGCTGCCCGCGACACCCTGCCGGAGAACGTGCGGAAGACGGTCGACGCCGCGCGGGCGGAATCGGTCACGGCAACGGACCTCTACTTCCGAGGCATCGAGGCTGACGCTGATCTTCCCAAGGGCATGAAGGTCCGGCCGCTTGAGTCCAGCAGGCCGAAGGGGCCCCGCATCCTCCTCTTCGACAACGGGCACGGCTGGATGACCTACACCTTCATCCGACGTGTTGAGGATCCTCAGATCGTCAGAGATCGGCGAAGCTGTCCTTGACCGAGGCGCCGGGTGAGGACGTGTCGATCCGGGCGGTGAGCGCGTCGGGGTCGGCGTCCGGCAACAGCGTCACGGCGTCGGGGTAGTGGAGCGGCGTTCGCACCGGGGCGGCCCAGGCGTCGGCCCCGAAGTGGCCCGTCATCCCGTGCGCCCGGCACATCGCCGCACACCACTCGGCGTTGTTCCGGGCGGCGGCCCGGACCAGGGCTTGCCGCGAAGTCGTCATGACGCGGATCAAACCGATGGCAGGTCCGGCCCGTCCACTGATTTGATGGTGGCCGCCCTGCCGTCCAGTGCCGGAAGGACTCCCCCGTGCCTGCTTCCCCTGCTGAGCCGACCCGCCCGGGCGGACTGCCAGGAGGTGCCGGCCGGATGAGGTTGAGCGCGATCACCCTGGACTGTGCCGATCCACTCGCCCTGGCGGCGTTCTACCAGCAGGCCACCGGACTGGAACTGCATCCGAGGTCGGACGCCGACTTCGCCGCGCTGGACGGTGAGAACGGCCTCTCCCTCGCCTTCCAGCGGATCGACCACCACCGGCCTCCCAGCTGGCCCGACCCCGCCGTTCCCCAGCAGATGCACTGCTGTTTCCGGGCCGCGGACCTGGATGAGACGGAGGCACGTCTGCTGGAGCTGGGCGCCGGCAAGCCGGAGTATCAGCCGAACGCGGGGAGATGGCGGGTGCTCACGGATCCGGCGGGGCACCCCTTCTGCATCGTCGGGGGGCTCGACGGGCCTGAATGAGGAGGTCGGCCCGCAGGCCGGGAAGGGGTCCCCGGCCTACGGGCCGCGGCTCGGCCAGGATGAGATCCATGACCTCGTCGAAGACGCAGAAGACACCGAACACGTCGAACACATCGGACACGCCGGGTCCGGCCACGGTGGCCACCTCACCCACCCTGTCCGCCACGGAGATCACCACGCCCCGCCTCCGGCTGCGCAAGGCGCACGACAGCGACCGTGCCGGGTTCATCGAGCTGCAGACCGCCCCCCAGGTCCGGTTACACCTCGGTGGTCCGAGGCCGCGGGCTGCGGTCGAGCCCGAACAGACCCTCGTGGTGGCCGCACTGCACTCGTTCCAGGCCTGAGCGGCGGGCCGGAGGCGTTCTGGCCGAGGTGTTCCGTCTCCGTCGACCTGCTGATCTTGATCCTTGACCTCAAGTGAAGTTGAGGTCTTAGCGTGCCGTGCACGTGATCACCGGCTGACGACAGGAAGAGATGACGATGATCCTCGTGACCGGCGCGACCGGGAACATCGGAAGTGCCCTGCTGCGGGAGTTGCACCTGGCCGGCGCCGCGCCCGTGCGAGGTCTGACTCGTGATGTGCGACGGGCCTCGTTCCCCGAAGGGATCGCAGCCGTCGAGGGCGATCTGGCGCAGGCCGAGTCTCTGAAAGCCCCGTTGGAGGGAGCGCGCTCGCTGTTCCTGTTGTCCGGCATGGGGGCGGAAGCGGAGGTCCTGGCGGCTGCCCGGCAGGCAGGCGTCGAGCACGTGGTGCTCGTGTCGTCGATCACGGTGCAGACTCATCCGCATCTGCCCGCGGCCCGCGAGAACCAGGCTGTCGAGCAGGTGCTCAAGGACAGCGGCATGGCCTGGACCATCCTGCGGCCGACGCAGTTCGCCTCCAACACCCTGTGGTGGGCGCAGTCGATCCGCGATCAGGGCGTGGTCCGAGCGCCGTACGCGGACACCGGTCTCCCCACCATCCACCCTGCGGACATCGCGGCGGTGGCCCGTGCGGCGCTGACCGAGCCGGGCCACCGAGGGCGGACCTATGCGCTGACCGGGCCGGAACGCGTAACGGTCCGACAGCAAGTCGCAGCCATAGCGGCGGCGTTGGGGCGCGAGGTGGCCTGTGTCGAGATCAGCAGGGAGGAGGCCCACCGGCAGATGGCGTCCTTCCTGGGGGAGGAGACAGCGGACGCGGTCCTCGATCTGATGGGCGGGGACCTCAATGGGGAACTCCTGAAGGTGCACGACACCGTTCCCCGGGTCACCGGGACCGCGGCCAGGCCGTTCCGGCAATGGGCGTCGGATCATGGCGCCGCCTTCCGCTGATGCGATGGCCGTGCCGCGCCAGGACGTGCCAACCCGTCATCGGTCAGGGCCGGGGACGTCCAAGGGGAAGGCAGGAGCCGAGCGGCCGGCATCCAGTCCGTACGGGGGCGACCTCTTCTGTCGCCGCCAGTGGAGCGCGGCTTGAGCGGGTCGGTGATTGGGCCGAGCATGCACCCTGCGGATATATACACTGGATGTTGCCCTTGAATAAAGGAGTCCAGTATGAGCGTGACGACGATCGACCTTGATGACGACGCGCTGGAGAAGGCCATGCGTGTCGCCGGCGGTGGGACCAAGAAAGACGTGGTCAATGCCGCCCTTCGTGAGTACGCCGAACGCCATGAGCGGGCCGCGCTCGTAGCGAAGCACTTCCACGCCGCCCAGCAGTGGGATTACGAAGGCTGGCAGCAGCGCCGCGTCGAGGACAAGCAAGGTGGCGTGTGATCCACTACCTGCTCGACTCCTCCGGGCTGTGGCGCCTCCTGCGTGAGGAGCAGTTGCGGGACGCATGGCTGGAGACCACCACGCTCCGCGCCATCGGGTCGTGCGCCGCCCAGCGAGCCGAGTTCCGGCGCTCGGCGCGCAACGCCGCGGAGTACGAGGCCATGGGGGAAATGTTCACCGATCTGTACCCCGACGTGCCTCTTCCCAGGAGGTTGTGGGACTGGGTCGACACAGCCCAGTACGCCCTCGCCGAGAAGGGCGCCCTCGGTGCGGCCGGGCCGCTCGACCTGATGATCTGCGCGACCGCCGCGCATCATGGACTGATCGTCCTGCACGACGATGCCGATTTCGTCACCGTGGCGCGTTTCCTGCCCGACGTCAGTGAGCGGAATGTACGCAACGTCCCGGGTTTCTAGCATCCCCGGCTGACGTCGAACGCCCCGTGGGACTTTGCGCGGTACCGCTGAAGGTGAGGCAGCGTCAGCGCCTGACGTTGTCATGCGTGTTCGTCGGCGGATGCAGTGACGGCGGGATCGGAGTCGTCGGGTAGGAGTTCAAGCACAAGGGTCACGGCTTCTTCGGCGGTGTCGACCTCGCCGATCACGGCGGAGGGAGAGCGTCGGCGAACCTTGAAGCGTCCGTTGTGCAGGGGCTCGATCGATCCGGCCTGCATGCTCCAGGGGTAGCTGATGGAGCTGCTGAAGAGCAGGGTGAAGTGGCTGGTGAACGGGTACAGCCGCCGGAGTCGTGGTTGGGCGGCGGCAGCCTCCAACAGCGGAACGATGCCCGGATACGGGCGCCCGGGCGAGCGGACCTGATGTATTTCCTGTCTCCACCGCCAGCTGAGCCGTAGGGACTCCCAGCGGGCCTCGACGGCCTCAGTCAGTCCGCGACGGCGTGCTGCGACCATGTCCGGCAGAGCAGGTCTCGGAGGCGGGGGTAGCTGTCGGCTGGAGGTCTCTTCGGTCGCGTCCACCGCCACAGTTTCCCGGACGGAGTCTGCAGGCGGTGCTCTGATGACGGAGATCATGACCGGGTAAGGACGCGTATCCGGAGGAGCCGGAACGACGTGACATCACGAAGGTCCGGGCAGTCCCAGTCCGGCGCGATCCCCTCTCTCACCAGCTGAGCGTCACGCCGGCGGCCGGGTGAGTTTGGCGGCCACGGCGTCGAGGACCCAGTCCAGGCCGGTCGCGAAGGATGTCTCGGCGTCCACGTCCGTGCCGTCGTACACGGCCTTGGCCAGCGCCGGGAAGCGGCCGGTGGCCAGCATTCTCGTCACATGCGGACCGTGGGCGCGCTGCCAGTCGTGTTTGGACAGGCCCGTGGCGCGCTCGGCCCGCAGGTTCGCGATCTCGCGCCTGATCGCGCCAATGAAGTAGGCGCTGACAGTCTCCACGGCGCGCATGACGGTGTCGACATCGGTGAGGCCGTCGAAGGCGGCCAGCGTGGCCTCGGTCACGGCGAGGCCGTTCGGACCCAGGGCCGGGCGGCCGCCGAGCAGGTCGGCCAGCCATTCGTGACGGAGGGTGGCCTGCCTGGTGCGGTGGGCGAGGATGCGCAGCGCCTCCCGCCAGTCACCGGGCTGCTCCTCGGGGAGGATCTCGGCCTGGACCTCGTCCACCATGAGGTCGAACAGCTCCTCCTTGGTGGAGATGTATCTGTACAGCCGCATCGGACCGGCGTCCAGGCGGGCCGCGACCTTGCGGACCGACACCGCCTCCAGTCCGCCCTCGTCGGCCAGTGCGATGGCGGCGGCGACAATCCGCTCCCGGTCGAGCGGTACGGGGCGAGTCGGCGGCTCCGGCCGGTCCCAGACAGTCATGCTCACACCGTACCGTTGCGATACGCCGTATATGAGAAATACAGTGTATCGCCATGAGGCCTCGCATCGCAGTGGTCGGCGGTGGTCCCGCCGGCCTCACCTTCGCCCGCGTCCTGCACCGCCATGACCACCCCGTCACCGTCCTCGAACGCGATCCCGCCCCCGACGCCCGCCCCCCGGGCGGCACGCTGGACCTGCACGAAGGGATGGGCCAGCTCGCGCTCGACAAGGCGGGGCTGCTGGCGGAGTTCCGGGCGCTGTCCCGCCCCGAGGGGCAGGCCATGCGCATCCTGGACACGGACGGGACCGTCCTGCGCGACTGGCAACCCCGCCCGGATGAGCAGGCCAATCCCGAGATCGACCGCGGACAACTCCGTGACCTGCTGCTCGGTTCTCTCGACGTCCAGTGGGGCCGGGGCGTGACGCAGGTGGTGCCGGGGGCCCGGGACGGCGTACTCGTCCATTTCGCGGACGGGCGACAGGAGACGTTCGACCTGGTGGTCGGCGCGGACGGCGCCTGGTCCCGGACGCGCCCGGCGGTCTCGCCGGTGACGCCGCACTACACCGGCGTCACCCATGTCGAGACCTCGCTGGACGACGTCGACACCCGCCATCCCGACCTCGCCCGGCTGATCGGCGACGGTTCCATGGCTGTGTACGGGGTGAACCGAGCTCTCGTCGCCCAACGCAACAGCGGCGGCCACGTCAAGGTGTACGCCAAGTTCCGCGCGCCGCTGGACTGGCACACGAACCTGGACCTGGCCGACGTCGAGGCCGTGCGATCGAGCCTGCTGGCTCTGTTCGACGGCTGGGCCGCTCCCGTCCTCGACCTCCTGCGCCACGGCACCGCTTTCGTTCACCGCCCCCTCTACGTCCTGCCCGTGTCCCACACCTGGACCCACGTCCCCGGGGTGACGCTACTGGGCGATGCCGCCCATCTGATGCCCCCGTTGGGGGCGGGCGCGAACCTCGCGATGCTGGAGGGCGCCGAACTTGCCGAGTCCATCGCCACCGGCCCTGGAGATCTGGACGAGGCCGTCCGCGCCTTCGAGGAACAGATGTGGGCACGGGCAGGCAGATGGGCGAAGATCACGACGGACGGTCTGGAACGCCTCATGAGCCCGGACCCCGCCGAAGCCCTCGCCGTGTTCGATCACGTCCAGCCGTCCTGACGGTAAGCGCGCCGGCACCGAGACAGCCCGCACCGTCGCCGAGATTCTCAGACCGCGGTCGCACCGGCCGGGCGGCATCGATTCCTGTCGGCGCGTACATGGCCGCCGGGGAGGCCCAGTCGATCCATGCCCGACGTCAAAGGCCCCTCAGGACACGATCGAGTGCGGACCGGCCTGCGGGCCCCCAGTTCGGCTTGCCTCCGGGCAGGCCGCGATCCCCGGCTTGGCCCATCGCCATCAGGAACAGGCTCCTCATCGCGGCCAGTCCGCGTGCCCGTCGCACCGCTGCCTCGTCCGCCTGCGCGTAGCTGTCGAAGAACCGTGAGGCGCCACCCGCGGGGAGGAGCAGCCAGGCGGCCGCGAGGTCCCACGCCGGGTCGCCGGCGACCAGCGCGCCGAAGTCGACGACACCCGCCAGGGTCCCGTCCGCGACGACGACGTTCGCCGGATGCAGGTCGCCGTGCACCCACACCGGCGGGCCCTCCCACCCCGGGGCCGCCACCGCTTCACCCCAGACGTCACGGATCTCGTCGGCGAGGTCGACAGGGGCGACGTCCTGGAAGAAGTGCTCGAAGCCGTCCGCGCAGTCCTTGGGGTGAGCGCCGAAGTCCGAAGCGGTCGGTGCGTCGGCGGGCGCCTCCACGTGCAGCGCCCTGAGGAAGCCCGACAGCGTCTCGGCCGCGTGGTCGCCGCGAGTGATCGAGCCATGGTCCAGCGGCGTGCCCTCGACCCATGTCATGACGGTCCAGATCTTGGGGAAGCGCTCGGACGGCGCACCGTCCCGCAGGGGGACAGGAATCGGCAGCGGCAGGCGCGAGGCCAGAGTCGGCAGCCACCGGCGCTCCTTGAGCTGGAGATCGGGGCTCGTGTCCATCCGCTGCATCCGGACGGCCAACTCGTCACCCAGGCGCCACATTTGGTTTCCCCAGCCGCCCGCCACCTCGCGGATGGGCAGCTCGGCCAGGTCCGGATGCTGCTCCCGAAGCAGGTCGCGGACCAGATCCTCGCTGATCTCAATCTCGGACTCGATCATGCCGAGTCACCGTACTTGGCCCTCGAACCCGTCGGCACCCCCCGATCACCGCCGCCTTGGCTTCGCCCGAGCCGCCTGCATCGCGGTGCTGCAGGCCTTCGCCGACGCCGGCGGCCACCGCACGATCGTCTGCTCGCGCGGCGACTCGGATAGCGCGGGAACCGCTCACTTCCACTGGGAACGGACAGCCGGCAAGAGCGGGCAGCGGGTGGCAACCGAGTGCTGTGGCGCACTTTTGCAAGCGGGTGCTTGCAATAGTTAGCGGGGTGTTGCACTGTGGAGGCATGGCATCGCTCAACGTCGGCAATCTCGGTGACTATCTGCGCGAGCAGCGGCGCACTGCGCAGCTGTCGTTGCGACAGCTCGCCGACGCCGCCGGGGTGTCCAATCCGTATCTCAGCCAGATCGAGCGCGGGCTGCGCAAGCCGAGCGCGGAGGTGCTGCAGCAGGTCGCCAAGGCGCTGCGGATCTCCGCCGAGACGCTGTACGTCCGGGCCGGCATCCTCGACGCCGAGCGTGATCGGGACGATGTGGAGACGCGTGCCGTCATCCTCGCCGACCCGACGCTGCACGAGCGGCAGAAGCAGGTGCTGCTGCAGATCTACGAGTCCTTCCGCAAGGAGAACGGGTTCGGGAGCGGCGACGGCCCGGACGGCTCGCAGGCCTCGGACCGTGCGGATGCCTCGGGCGGTGCCGGCGTCGTCGGTGTCGTCACCGCCGACGGGGCGGTGAGCGTCGACGGGGGCGCCTCCGGCACCGGGATACCCAACGCCGGCCCGGCCGACGGCGGTCAGCCGGCCCGGCGCCGCAGCCGCAAGAGCGCCGTACGCAGCGACAGCACGAACGACGGCGGTACGACCGCCACCCGCCGCACCCGCAAGAGCACCGGCGGCAGCGACACCGATCCGCAGCAGACGGCCGGCTGAGCCGGACCAGGGCATGGGCCGCCCGCCGCGGATCACACAACCCTCAGCCGAACCCTCAAGCGACACAGAATCCGGGAGGACCATCACCATGGCCATCACCGACGACCTGCGCAAGACCTTCAGCAACCCCACCCCGCTCTACTTCGCCGCAGGCACCGCCGACCTCGCCCTTCAGCAGGCCAAGAAGGTGCCGGCCCTGGTGGAGCAGCTGCGCTCCGAGGCTCCCGCGCGGATCGACGCCGTACGCAACACCGACACCAAGGCCGTCCAGGAGAAGGCGTCGGCCCGGGCCAAGGAGGCCTCCGCGCGCGTCAAGGAGACGCAGGAGACCCTGCAGACCAAGGTCACGCAGTTCATCGGCTCCATCGACGTCGACATCAAGAAGCTCGGCAGCACGATCGACTCGGACCTGAAGAAGTTCGGCGAGAGCGCCCAGGACTTCGCGCTGCGCGGGGTCGGCGTGGCCGCCGAGTACGCCGTCAAGGCCCGTGAGACCTACGAGAAGGTCGCCGAGCACGGCGAGCAGGCCGTCCGGACCTGGCGCGGCGAGGCCGCCGACAGCATCGAGGACGTCGCCGAGGGCGTCGAGGAGCTGGCCGTGGCCGTCGAGCCGAAGCCGAAGCCGAAGCCGCAGCCGGTCCAGGTCAAGGAGGAGCCGGTGAAGCCGGCCGCCGCCGCCCAGGCCAAGAAGGCCCCCGCCGCCAAGAAGGCCCCGGCGCGCAAGGCCACCACCACCGCCAAGAAGACCACCCCGCCCGCGAAGTAGTACGGCGGAGAGGCCGAACGGGCCGGGCACCCTAGGGGTGCCCGGCCCGTTGTACGGGTACGGTGACCGCGTAGGACGAGCCGAGTCAGGTGGTGGACGTTGTGCTGATGCAGGGCTTCCAAGGGTTTATGTGGCTTCTGAACGTGGCCCTGACCGTTTTCTGCGCATTCGCGCTGCTTGACGCGGCGGTGCGCCGGGAGGACGCCTACCGCGCGGCCGACAAGAAGACCAAGCCCTTCTGGCTGATCATCCTGGGGCTCGCCCTCGTGGTGAACCTGCTCTTCTCGATCCTGTCGTTCCTGCCGATCATCGGCCTCATCGCGACGATCGTGTACATGGTCGACGTGCGTCCCGCCATCCGGGCCCTGCCGGGCGGCGGCCGCAGCCGGCGCGGCTCCAGCAGCGACGGCCCCTACGGCCCGTGGAACGGCGGCCGGTAGGGCTCCCGGAGCAGCAGGCCCGGAGCCACCGCACCCGGTCCCGTAGGGCCGGGGCTACGGCACCCCGTCTGGCAGGGCCGAGGCTCAGGGCTCCCGGAGCTGCAGGCCCGGGCTACGGCACCCGGTCCAGCAGCAGGACCGCCACGTCGTCCGTCAGCTCGCCGCCGTTGAGTCGGCGTACCTCGTTCACCGCCGCCCCCAGCAGCTGCTCGCCCCGCAGGCCCTCGGCGAACTGGCGGCGGATCATCTCCGTCATGCCGTCCTGGCCGAGCCGCTCCCGGCCCTGGCCTATGCGGCCCTCGATCAGGCCGTCGGTGTAGAGCATCAGGCTCCACTCGGCGCCCAGCTCCACCTGCATCCGCGGCCAGCGGGCACCGGGGAGCATGCCGAGGGCCGGTCCGTTGTTGTCGTACGGCAGCAGGCGGGCCGGCTTGCCCGGGCGGGCCAGCAGCGGCGACGGGTGACCCGCCAGGCACAGCCCGGCGCGCCGGCCGTCCGGCGCGATGTCGACCGTGCACAGGGTCGCGAAGATCTCGTCGTCGGCCCGCTCGTGTTCCAGGACCTGCTGGAGCGTGCCCAGCAGCTGGTCGCCGCACAGGCCCGCCAGCGTCAGCGCCCGCCACGCGATCCGCAGCTCCACGCCGAGCGCGGCCTCGTCCGGGCCGTGCCCGCAGACGTCGCCGATCATGGCGTGCACCGTGCCGTCCGGCGTGCGCACGACGTCGTAGAAGTCGCCGCCGAGCAGTGCGCGCGAGCGGCCCGGGCGGTAGCGGGCGGCGAACCGCAGCGAGGAGCCCTCCAGCAGCGGCGTGGGCAGCAGACCGCGCTCCAGGCGGCGGTTCTCCTGCGCCCGCAGTCGGCCCTCGGCGAGCCGGCGCTCCGCCGACTCGGAACGCTTGCGCTCCACCGCGTAGCGGATCGCCCGGCTCAGCAGCCTGCCGTCCAGCTCGTCGCGGAAGAGGTAGTCCTGGGCGCCCACCCGCACCGCCTCGGCGCCGCGCTCGGCGTCACCGGACGCGGTCAGCGCCAGGACGGCGTGCCGGGGTGCGAGCTCCAGCACGTGCCGGAGCACGGCGAGCTCGTCCGCGGAGTCGCTGTGGCCCGGCGCGGGCAGCGCCAGGTCCAGCAGGATGCAGTGGACGTCGTCGGTCAGCAGCCGGCCGGCCTCCGTCAGGTTGCGGGCCGTGCGGACGCGGATCGGCTTGCCTGCCTGGTCGAGCATGTCCGGCACGATCGGCGAACCGGCCGGATCGTCCTCGATCAGCAGCAGCGTCAGGTTGGTGTGGGCGGTGTTGTTCTCCACCTTGTCCGTGGTGTTCCCGGCGGTGTCCGGCGTGCGGCCGGCGGGCGAGGCGTCCTTCACGGGCTCCTCGGCCGAGCCGCCGCGCGGGGACGCGGCCTGCGCCTGACCACTCTCCGCGGCCGGGATCGCTCTCTGCCGCGGTATGGGTACGGGCATCGTCTTGGGTTCCTTCCCTCCCCCCGAGGGCATGGTGGGGCGAGGGACCTCGACCCACCGAGCGGGACCATAGCGGGTGTCGGCGCCGCATTGGAATGGTGTGAGCCACGCCGCTGTGCCACCGGCCTGTGTCATATGCCGCGATATGCCCCGCAGTTGGACAGCTCGGAGATGCTGCAGGGATGACGAACGTCACGTCAGCGCACGGTTGGCCCGTGGCGAGGCGTGCGGTGGGTCACGTGGGACAGGTCACCGAGGATGTCCGATATCCGGTGTGCGGGACCCCGCTGTTGGGTGTGCGGCCCTCCGCAGCCCTGCGTACGTCCCCCGGCCGCCGTCCGCGTTCAGCCGGCGTCCGTGCCGCCGTCCGCGTTCAGTGGGTGCCCGTGCCGGCGTCCGGCCGTACGACCCCGAGGATGGGCATGGTTCCGGCGCCCGCGATCGTCACGGTCCGCCCGGGGCGCGGCGCGTGCACGATCGACCCGTCGCCGATGTACATGGCGACATGGCTGGCGTCGTCGAAGTAGATGATGAGGTCGCCGGGGCGCATGTCCTGGATGTCGATGTGCCGCAGCCGCTTCCACTGCTCCTGTGAGGTGCGGGGGATGCCGTGCCCCGCGGACAGCCACGCCTGCGACGTCAGCCCCGAGCAGTCGTAGGTCCTGGGGCCCTCGGCGCCCCACTGGTACGGCTTGCCGATCTGGGCCGTGGCGTACTTCACGGCCTTCTTGCCCTGCTCGGAGGCCTTGCCGTTGATCTCTTCGAGAATGCCGGAGCCGAGCCAGGCGGTCTGCGCCCGGTTCGCGGCCTCCTTCTCCAGCTCCGCGAGGCGCTCCTGCTCCTCCTTCTGCAGCGCGGACTCGAGCTTCTCCGCCTGCGCGATCTGCTTCTCGATCTTCTTCTGGGCGGCGGCCTTGGCCTTGCGGCCCGCTTGCAGCTTCTTCAGCTGCGCGGCGGCGTCCTTGGCGTACTGCTCCAAGTCCTCCTGGGTGCGGGTCAGTTCGCCGAGGAGTCCCTTGGTGGCGTGGTGGCCCTCGCGGACCCGCCCCGCGCCGTCGAGGAAGTCCTGGGGGTCGTCGCTCAGCACCAGGTGGGCCTCGGGTGGCAGTCCGCCCCCGCGGTACTGGGCGGCGGCCGCGGCGCCCGCGCGGTCCTTCAGTTTCCTGAGCTTCTCCTGGCCCTTGACGATCTTCTTGGCCAGCTCGACGACTTCGGCGGACTGCTTGTCCGCCTTCTCGTCGGCGGCGTTGTACTCGTCGGTGGCGCGGCCGGCGGCGCGGTAGAGCCCGTCGAGCTTCTTGCGGACGGCCTCGAGGTCCTTGGCGGGTGCGAGTGCCGCGCCGGCGCCGGGGGTGGGTGAGGGGGTGGGGTTCGCGAACGCCGTGCCCGGTGCCGCCAGCACCGTGACCGCGCAGACCACGGCCACCGCGGTCGCCATCAGGCCACGCTTGCCCGTACCCATACCTCAGCCCCCAAACTGATTAACCATCAGTAACTTGTGGTTCGTTTGGGGATGCTGCCATGTCGGCCCGCAAAGCGACAGAGGTAGTACTTCCCGCCACTCCAGTGCCGGTATGCCCCGGCATGACGATCTCCCCGTCTGTGTGACGAACGACTCAAAGAGATCGTTCCAACGGGTCCTGTGAGGGCGGGGGCTGTCAGGCGCCCGGGGCCAAGGCCGCCCAGCGCACCGTCACTTCGCCCTGCCGCCAGCGCGCCGGTCCGTCCGCCACCGGCCAGTCGGCGGTCAGATCCCGTATCGCGCGCATCCAGCGCTGCCGGGCGCCGTAGGAGGCGTAGGGCGCGGCGGCCGCCCAGGCGCGGTCGAAGTCGCGCAGGAAGGCGTGCACCGGCTCGCCCGGGACGTTGCGGTGGATGAGCGCCTTCGGCAGGCGCTCCGCCAGGTCGGACGGGCGCTCCAGGGAGCCCAGCCGGGTCGCGAAGGTGACCGTGCGCGGTCCCTCCGGCCCGAGCGCGACCCAGACGTGCCGGCGCCCGATCTCGTCGCAGGTCCCCTCGACCAGCAGCCCGCCGCGCGACCCGGTCGCCGGGTCGGCCGGTACGAGCCGCCCGCACAGCCGCCGCCACACGGCCGCGACCTCGCCCTCGTCGTACTGGCGCAGCACGTTCGCCGCGCGGACGAGCAGGGGCCGCTGCGGGATCGGGATCTCGAAGCCGCCGTGCCGGAAGGCGAGCCCCGCCCGCTCGTAGGGCAGCGCTGCCGCGACCCGGGCCGGGTCGATCTCGACGCCGACCACGCGCGCGCGGGGCGCGACCGTGCGCAGTCGCTGCAGCAGCTCGACGGCCGTCCAGGGGGCGGCGCCGTACCCGAGGTCGACCGCCACCGGGTCGGCGGCGCGGCGCAGCTCGGCGCCGTGCGTGGCCGCGATCCAGCGGTCCATGCGGCGCAGCCGGTTGGGGTTGGTGGTCCCGCGCGTCACCGTGCCGAGGGGGCGGGTCGCTGCGCGGGAGGTCATGCCTACGAGGTTAAGCGGCGCTCGGCGCCGGTCAGGAGCCGAGGTGCCGCCGCCAGTACGTGGGACGCCAGTAGTACAGGACGGTGAGGTCGTCGGGCATCGGTTCGTGGGCCGGACCCCGCTCGAACGGGTCCCGGTCCGGGTCGGCGGGCCGGAAGCCCGGGTCCAGCGGCTCGTCGTCCCGTGGCGGCCGTACGTGCCGCCGCATCTCCTCGGTGACCGCGCCGATCCGCCGGTAGTTGGCCTGCGCCTCGATCAGGCTCAGCCCGTGGTTGGGGCCGCCGCCGGACGTGGGGTGACGGAGCTGGGAGGGGTCCTCCTCCCAGTAGCAGACCGGGCAGATCTCGTAGGCCCACAACTCGCCGAGGGTCCGGTGGCCGCAGCACGGGCAGGGCAGGAGCTCCTCCAGTGGAGGGGGCGGGGCGGGGTCATGCCGTGTGCCTGTCATGTCGGTGAGGATAGAGAAGCCGGGAGCTCGCCGTCCGCCCAGCTCGTACACCGGTGACCGCTCGCGCCAGGACACTTCCGCCCTCGAACGGTTGAGCGACAAGCGGTAATGATTCGGTAAAACTGCCGAATCGGGAAATGGAGCACCTCGCTCCGGTGTTGCACCCCGTCGGAGGGCACCGTGCGCCCTGCGAAGGCATGCCCGGAGCGAGGAGGAACGCCACGTGAGCCAGTACATCGGCAGGCTCGGCCGGCGCTCCGCGTCGTCGCCGGCCCGTCTGCGGCTGCACCGCAGGCCCCGCCGCGTCGCCATGCTCTCCGTGCACACCTCGCCGCTCCACCAGCCGGGCACCGGCGACGCCGGCGGCATGAACGTCTACATCGTCGAGCTCGCCCAGCGCCTCGCCGCACACGGCGTCGAGGTCGAGATCTTCACGCGCGCGACCGCCGCCGCCCTCCCGCCGACGGTCGAGCTGGCCCCCGGCGTCCTCGTCCGGCACGTCGACGCCGGCCCCTACGAGGGCCTCAACAAGGAGGACCTCCCCGCCCAGCTGTGCGCCTTCACCCACGGCGTGATGCAGGCCTGGGCTCACCACCGCCCCGGCCACTACGACCTGGTCCACTCCCACTACTGGCTCTCCGGCCACGTCGGCTGGCTCGCCGCCCAGCGCTGGGGCGTCCCCCTGGTGCACGCCATGCACACCATGGCCAAGGTCAAGAACGCCAACCTGGCCGACGGCGACGCCCCCGAACCGGCCGCCCGCGTCATCGGCGAGACCCAGATCGTCGCCGCCGCCGACCGCCTCATCGCCAACACCACCGAAGAGGCCGACGAACTCGTACGGCACTACGCGGCCGAGACCGACAAGGTCGCCGTGGTCCACCCCGGTGTGAACCTCGGCCGTTTCTCGCCCGCCGACGGCCGGGCCGCGGCCCGGGCCCGCCTCGGCCTGCCCCAGGACGCGCTGATCCCGCTCTTCGCCGGCCGCATCCAGCCGCTGAAGGCCCCCGACGTGCTGCTGCGGGCCGTCGCCGTCCTCCTCGACGAGCGCCCCGAACTGCGCTCGCGCATCGTCGTGCCCGTCGTCGGCGGCCCCTCAGGCAGCGGTCTCGCCAAGCCCGAGGGCCTGCAGAAGCTGGCCGCGCGCCTGGGCATCGCGGACGTCGTACGGTTCCGCCCGCCGGTCGGCCAGGAGCAGCTGGCGGACTGGTTCCGCGCCGCCTCCGTGCTGGTCATGCCCTCCTACAGCGAGTCCTTCGGCCTGGTCGCCATAGAGGCGCAGGCGGCCGGCACCCCGGTGCTCGCGGCGTCGGTCGGCGGCCTGCCGATCGCCGTGCGCGACGGGCACACCGGCTTCCTCGTCCGCGGCCACGACCCGGCCGACTACGCGCGCGTGCTGCGCGACTTCGCCGACGACCCGCAGCTGGCGCCCCGGCTGGGCGACCAGGCCGCCCGGCACGCCCAGTCCTTCGGCTGGGACACCGCGGCCGCTGCCACCGCGGACGTCTACACGGCCGCGATGCAGGCGCACCGCCGTCGCGTACGCTCGCTGCATGGGTGAAACCGATCAGGAACAGCGTGCGGCGCAGGTCATCGAGGGAGTGCTCAAGGACGCCGACCTGGAGTGGGAGAGTCCCCGGCCCGGCACGTACGTCGCGCAGCTCCCCGGCACCCGCAAGCTGAAGACGACGCTCTCCCTGCTCGTCGGCCGCCACTCCCTGTCGCTGAACGCCTTCGTCATCCGTCACCCCGACGAAAATGAGCAGGGCGTCCACCGCTGGCTCTTGGAGCGCAACCTCAAGCTGTACGGCGTGAGTTACGCCGTCGACCAGCACGGCGACGTCTACGTCACCGGCCGCCTCTCCCTGTCCGCCGTCACCCCCGACGAGCTCGACCGCCTGCTCGGCCAGGTCCTGGAGGCCTCCGACGGCGCGTTCAACACCCTGCTGGAGCTGGGCTTCGCCTCGGCGATCCGCAAGGAGTACGCGTGGCGGGTCTCGCGGGGTGAGTCGACCCGCAACCTGGAGGCGTTCACCCATCTCACCCAGCGCCCCGAGCGGCCCTAGGCGGCCAGGTAACGCCCCGGCGGCACACCCACCAGCTTCCGGAAGTGCCGGGTGAGGTGCGACTGGTCGTAGAAACCGGCCGCCACCGCCACCTCGCCCGGAGTGCGCCCCTCCAGGAGCAGCCGCCGGGCCAGACCCACCCGCAGGGACGTCAGGTACTGGTGCGGGGCGATGCCGTAGGCCGTGCTGAACGCCCGTACGAGATGGGCGGGATGGGCGCCGAGCAGCCCCGCGGCCTCGCGCAGGACGACGCCCTCGACGATCCGCTCGTCGAGCAGCTCGCGCAGCCGCCGGGCGAGCACCGGATCGGCCGGCCGAGCGGAGGCGGACTCGTTCCGCAGATGCCCGCGCAACCGCTCCCCGACGAACAACAGCCTGCTCTCGGCCTCCAGTTCCTCACCGGGCCGCCCCAGCGCGCCGTGCACCTGGCCCACCCGCCGCCGCAGCAGCGGATCGCGCAGATCGGGCCGGTCGACGGCTGCCCCGATGAACTCGTCGCCGAGGTGCGTCCCGTCGAGGTACAGCACCCGCTTGCGGAAGCCCTCGGCGGTGACGGGGGAGCCGTTGTGCGGCACGTGCGGCGGCAGCAGCGTCACGGTGTCGTGCGGGGTGCCGTGCTCGTGCCGGTCGAGGTCGTAGCGCACGGCGCCGGTGTCGACGATCAGCAGCGTCCAGGAGTCGTGGACGTGCATCGGATACGCGTACTCGGTGAACCGCGCGTGGAAGACCTCGACGACACCTTCGACGGCGGGCCGCCAGGCGGAGACGGTCCGGGAGGACTCGGAGGTGACCCGCGGGGACGCGAAGACGGTCCGGGAGGACTCGGAGGCCATGCAAAGAACGTACAAGACCCCGGCCGGGGCGGGCGGGCACGCTCGGACCATGGACACCGAAGCCTCCCCGGAGCCGATCCGCTTCGACACGAAGATCGCCGTACTGCTGCGCGCGGACCTTGAGCCCTGGCAGCGCCTCAATGTGACATCGTTCCTGGTCAGTGGCCTCGGAACACAGGTTCCCGAGGTGATCGGCGAACCGTACGAGGACGCGGACGGCGTGCCCTACCTCCCCATGTTCCGCCAGCCCGTCATGGTCTTCGAGGCCACGAAGGAAACCCTGACCACCGCCCACACCCGTGCCCTCTCCCGCGCCCTGCCCCGGGCGATCTTCACCTCCGACCTCTTCGCCACGGGCAACGACCGCGACAACCGCGCCGCCGTGCGGGCCGTGCCGACCGCGGACCTGGACCTCGTGGGGCTCGCCGTGTACGGCCCGAAGAACGCGGTGGACAAGGTGGTGAAGGGAGCGCGGATGCACCCGTGAGCCGGGGCGGCGGGCTGCGGGCGACCAAAGTCGCGGGGGCGTAGACCAACGGCTGACGACAGGGCGGGCGGCTGCTGAAGAGACTGGCCGTATGGAGGAAGCCAGGAACGTTCCCATGCGGAAGAGCCCCCGTCCGCAGGCGGGCAGGACGACGGAACTCGCCGAACCGGCCTGGGCCATCGTGCTCTTCTGCGTCGTCTGCGGTGCCGTGGCCGGCGCGCTGCTCCCACTCCTCGCCCGCCTGCTGCTCGCCCTGCCGTGGGCACCGCTCGAAGGCCCGGCCGAACTGCTGACCTCGCTCCCCGAACCCGCCCTCACCCTCGGCACGACAGCGGTGGGCGTGCTCGGCGGCCTGCTGCTCGGCTTCACGGCGGCGCACGAGTCGCTGTCCGTCCGCGTCCACGACACCCACGTCACCCTGGCCGTCCGGGACAGTGTCCAGGACTTCGCCCGCGACGAGATCTCCGTGTTCTTCCGGGACGGCAAGCAGCTCGTCCTGCTCGGCCCGGACGGCCTGGAACTGGCACGGGAGCACTGCGGCCTGAACTGGCGGCGCCTCGTCGACGCCCTCACCGCACACGGCTGGTCATGGGCGGAGGAGGACCCGTTCCGCGCCGCGTTCCGCCGCTGGGTCCCCGGCACTCCCGGCCTGCCCATGGGCGCGGACGCACTGCTGCGGGCCCGCGCGCAGGCCCGCGCGGAGGAGGGCGGTGCCGCGGACGCCCGGGAGTTGCGAGGGGAACTGCTGCGGCTGGGGGTGGTCGTGCGGGACGAGGACCGGCGGCAGTACGTCCGGGTCGTACCGGGCGACGTCGGCGGGTGAGGTGACCCGGGTCGCCGCGGCTGGTGGTGACTCGTGCTCGTGCGGTGGGCGTCAGGGCGTGCAGGCGGTGACTCGTGCTCGTGCGGTGGGCGTCAGGGCGTGCAGGAGGTGACTCGTGCTCGTGCGGTGGGCGTCAGGGCGTGCAGGCCGCGGCGATCGACACGCTGTTCTCGTACAGGTGGTGCCGGGTGATCCGCCCGCCCTCGACGGTGAGCCGCAGCGCGAAGGGCCCCGCGAAGGACTTGCCGGTCGCCCGGACGGTCCCGGAGAGGTGCCCCATCAGCACGGCGTCCGTCCCGTCGACGAGGAAGGTGTCGACGGAGGCGCGGGCGTCCTCGGGGACGGTGTACCGGGCCAGCTCATCGGCCTGCGCGGCGCATTCTGCGGCGGTGGACCGAGGCCGGATCCACGGCACGGCGGGGTTCTCGGCGAGCATCCAGTCGACTGTGTCGGCGAAGAGAGCCGTCAGCCCCTCTGTGTCGCCGGCGAGCCGGAGCTCGAGGAACTTCTGGACGGTGGAGCGGGTGGCTTCGGCGGTGTCGGCGGGTGTCATGGAACTCAGCCTGCCGGGGTGCGCGGGGCGCGTCGATTACCTCGGAGGTAAGGGTGCTGCGGCCGGAGATGGGGTGGGTGGGTGCCGTGGGGACACCCTGCTCCTAGAATCGAACGCATGAACGATCCAGGGTCGCGACTCGCGCTGCTCCGCTTCCTGGAGCGCGTGCAGGAGCGCGACCTGGCACGCACCCGCCGATGGATCGCGGACGAGGAACGCCGCCAGACCGAACACCGACGCGGTGTCCTGGCCCGGCCTCCCGCGCCGGACTGGCTGATCGAACACGGTCTGTCCGGGCAGGAGGCCGTGTACGTCCATGTCGGCGGCTGCTGGAACGCGGGCCGGCGCAGCAAGGGCGTCGACCGTGACCACGCCCGGCGGGCCCTCGCCGAAGGGGTCAAGGCCTGCCCGCAGTGCCGGCCGGACACGGAGCTCGGGTTCGTGGACGGGTAGGGCGGCCGGATGCGGAGGGGGCGTTGTGGACTGCCGCTTTCGTCGTGGACCGCCGCTTTCCTTCGGCCGCTGTCGCAGGCGCGGCGCCTCACCGGAACCCGAGTATGAGCATCAATGTCAGTGCCCGGCGCTACGGTCACCAGTGCGCGGCCGGCTTCCGGGGGTCCAGCTCCGTAGGGAATGGTTTGTATCCCCGGCCTGTCCGGGGGCGGCCCGGAGATGTCGTCCGGGACCCAACCGACGGTCGGGCTTTGCCGATCGCCAGAAGGTGACCTGCCAGCGCCGGCCGCGCACCGCTGGATCATCATGCCGGTATGTCTGCGAACCAGCCCGCGAACGCGAACCAGCCGGCCAACGCCAACCAGTCTGCGAAGCGGTCGGCGAACGTCAACCACTCTGCGAACCGATCGGGGAACGAGCGTCCTGGGACACCGACCGTCACCCGGCTCTCCCGCTACACGAAGACCGAGCAGGACGAGATCCTCGGCAGCGGCGACGACCCCTTCGGTGTTGCCGCAGCCGGTCTGACCTGGCTCCCCAAGGAGGAGCACTTCGGTGTCCGGCTCGACGGCCGGCTCGTGGCCCATGCCGGTCTGCTGCGGCTGCCGGTATCGGTCGGGGGTGAGGAGACCGAGGTGATGGGCGTGGGCGGAGTGGCCGTGGCGCCCGGCGTACGGGGCCGTGGCCTCGCCCGGCTCGTGCTCGCGGCGGCCCTCGACCACGCTCGCACGCAGGGGCCCCGGCACGCGCTCCTGTTCTGCCGGCCTCCCCTCGTGCCGCTGTACCAGCGCCTCGGATGGCTCCCGCTCGACACGGACGTACTCGTCGAACAACCCGGCTCCGACGTGGTGACCATGCCGCTGCGCACGATGGTGACGCCCCTGCGCGACGACGCGCACTGGCCGCCCGGGCGGGTGCGGCTGCACTCCTTGCCGATGTGACGGGCCCCTGCACGGGTCCCTGCCGATGTGCCGGGTCGGAGGGGCACGGCGTAGAGCGCCTCACCCCGCACCACCGACCGTGCACCGGGGGCAGGTCCGCCTCACCCCGCACCGACCTCGGGCTGTGGGCGCACCCCCACCGACGGCTCGGCCACCTTCTCCTCGCCCGGTACACGCCGCATCAGCACGGCGTACCCCACCCCGGCCACCGTCCCCACCACCGCGCACAGGCCCCACAGCCACGCCGCCCCGAACCGGTCGATGACGAACCCGGACAGCAGCGGGGCGACGAGGGCGGCCACCGACCAGGACATCGTGTACATGCCCTGGTAGCGCCCGCGCCCGTGCACCGGGGACAGCCGTACGACGAGACTGGTCTGCGTCGGTGCGTTGACGATCTCGGCCAGCGTCCACACGCACACCGTGAGCGCGATGACGCCCAGGGACCCCGCGAAGGCGGTCAGCGCGAAGCCGTACCCCGCGAGGACGGACGAGGCGACCAGCAGCCGGCGCGGATCCCGGTGTTCGATGAAGCGGGTGACCGGGATCTGGAGGACGACGATCATCACGCCGTTCACGGCGATGGCCATGCCGTACTCGGCCGGGGAGAACCCGGCCTCGCCCATGGCGACGGGCAGCCCCACCGACCCCTGCTGGAATACCAGCGCCACGAGGAAGGACAGTCCGACGACACTCATGAACCGCCCGTCGCGCAGTACGGTGCGCAGGCTCACGGAGTCGTCCCGGACGCCCGCCGTCACCACCCGCTCGGCCGGCTTGGACTCCGGCAGCCGCAGGAAGACGAGGATCGCGCAGGCCAGCGTCATCCCCGCCTCGATCAGGAACCCGGCGCGGTAGCTGACCTCGGCGATGAACCCGGCGGCCGTGGAGGAGACGGCGAAGCCGAGGTTGATGGCCCAGTAGTTGAGGGAGAAGGCGCGGATACGGTCCTCGGGCCGGACGATGTCGGCCATCATCGCCTGCACGGCGGGCCGCGAGGCGTTGCTCGCCATGCCGACGAGGAAGGCGACACCGGCGATCGCGACCGGGTCGCGCACGAAGCCCAGCAGCGCGACGGACACGGCGGTCGAGGACTGCGCGATCAGCAGGGTGGGCCGCCGGCCCAGCCGGTCGGTCATCACCCCGCCGCCCAGTGAGGAGACCACCCCGCCGAGCCCGTGCAGGGCGGCGACCAGACCGGCGTACGTGGCGGAGTAGCCGCGGTCGAGGGTCAGGTACAGCGCCATGAACGTGGCGACGAAGGCGCCGAGCCGGTTGACGAGCGTGCTGGCCCACAGCCACCAGAACGCGCGGGGGAGACCGGAGACCGTCTCCCGGACGGCGCGGCGGGCGCGCAGGGCGTACGGCATGGGTCCCCCGGAGGCAGCAGGCGTGGATGGCGCATGTAAGCAGCGCTGGCGACAGGCGCACATTACAAACGGGTGGTTGACGGGGGCCACTCAATTAACAGATCCCGTCAAACGTCCGCCTGCCGGGCAGCCACGCGAACGGGCGAAAGCGTGGATTACGCTCTGAGGCATGGCCGACGCACCGTACAAGCTGATCCTCCTCCGCCACGGCGAGAGCGAGTGGAACGCGAAGAACCTGTTCACCGGCTGGGTGGACGTGAACCTCAACGAGAAGGGCGAGAAGGAGGCAGTCCGCGGTGGCGAGCTCCTGAAGGACGCCGACCTCCTCCCCGACGTGGTGCACACGTCCCTCCAGAAGCGCGCGATCCGCACGGCACAGCTGGCCCTGGAGGCCGCGGACCGTCACTGGATCCCGGTCCACCGCTCGTGGCGCCTGAACGAGCGCCACTACGGCGCCCTGCAGGGCAAGGACAAGGCGCAGACGCTCGCCGAGTTCGGCGAGGAGCAGTTCATGCTGTGGCGCCGGTCCTACGACACCCCGCCCCCGCCGCTGGACGTCGACGCCGAGTACTCCCAGTTCTCCGACCCGCGCTACGCGACCCTCCCGCCGGAGCTGCGGCCGCGCACGGAGTGCCTGAAGGACGTCGTCGTTCGCATGCTGCCGTACTGGTTCGACGCGATCGTCCCCGACCTGCTGACCGGCCGCACGGTCCTGGTCGCGGCCCACGGCAACTCGCTGCGCGCCCTGGTCAAGCACCTCGACGGCATCTCCGACGCGGACATCGCGGGCCTCAACATCCCCACGGGCATCCCGCTCTCCTACGAACTCGACGCCGACTTCAAGCCCCTGAACCCGGGCGGCACGTACCTCGACCCCGAGGCGGCTGCAGCGGCGATCGAGGCGGTCAAGAACCAGGGCAAGAAGAAGTAAGCAGCGCTGAAGAAGCCCCCTGCCTGCGGGTTGTCCGCTGGTAGGGGGCTTGTTGTTGGGCTTGGGCCGTGCTTGGGCCGTCACAGGTGCTTAGGTCTGTAGGTGACGTGGCGTTGTAGGCCTTACGGCGAAGGCGAGTTGGGGGGTTACAGCCTGCCGGTGAGCCACGTGAAAGGAACGCGTAGAGCGGTACACTCGCCACAGCTTTCTCACAGCGGCGGGCCTCAAAAAAAAGCCCTCGAAGGTGACTCTCTGCGTACGGAAGAGTACGCACAGCGTGACGAGTCCTTATCTGGACCTTACTTCGAGGCGCTCCCCCGACAGTAGAGGCCCGTGGGAGGGCCTTCATCGAGGTAAGGGCCCCGCAGTGACCTTTCACATTCCCCCGGTCAACGGTCTCGTTGTCGCGGTCAGCGTCCTCATCGGCTGCATCGTGTACCACCGAAGCAGCGGCGCGCATGAGGGGCGAGCCACTAAGGGTGACCTGGCCATGGCAATCACGGCCGTCGGGGCGTGCGTTCTCATCCTGAGCTTCTTGTTCGGTCTGGGGGACGGTGGAGCACCTACGGGTGATTCACCTGCTCCGGTGCCGACGGTTTCAGCTCCGGCCCTGACCACGGCTACACCGTCTGCTATGAGCAGTCCGTCCCGTTGATAACTCACCCAACTGACCACGGCAGGCGAGCACGAGCACGGTTGCGCGAAACCATGACGGCGGCGACCGCCCTGCGGGTGCGCTCCTGGCTGGAGGGCATCAGGTGCGCGTACACGCGAAGTGTC
Source organism: Streptomyces tibetensis (assembly GCF_040647715.1). Taxonomy (GTDB): domain Bacteria; phylum Actinomycetota; class Actinomycetes; order Streptomycetales; family Streptomycetaceae; genus Streptomyces; species Streptomyces tibetensis_A. The sequence continues at coordinate 106,300 of NZ_JBEZCR010000003.1, forward strand.
AGACCTGGGTCCGAGTGGCCGAGGTACTCGGCCAGGGCCTTGATGTTCTCCCCGGCGTCCAGGAGCACTGAGGCGTGAAGTGCCGGAGGGCGTGCATGCCGTTCTCGCGGGACTCGGCGTAGGACTCGCCTGGCTTCCGCTCAGGGATCACTCCGGCCGAGGCGAGCGCCCTCTTCCACACTTCCTCGTTGAGGGACGTCCGCCAGACATGACGGCCACGCGGGCCGGCGAAGATCAGCCGCTTGGTCACCGGAGGCCCGTCCGCCACCTTCCACGGCAAGGTGATCTCCACCGGCGGGAACCGCTTCATGTGGTCCCGGAGGGCATCAGCGACCGGACCGGGCAGCGGCACGTCCCGCAGCTTGCCACCCTTGGGTGGAGCGAACACGGGCTTGCTGCGGCTCAGCTTGAGCTGCTGGACCACGTGGAGCGTGCCCGCCACGAAGTCGCGTCGACGGCGATGCCAAGGATCTCCCCCTGGCTGGAGACCGCAGCCGCCGCCCAGGTCGACCATGGCTTGGTACCGCTCGGGCATGCCGGCCTGGACGGCGAAGACCCGCTCTGCCGTCCATGGGACGACTCGCTTGCTGTCCACGGTCGGCGGCCGGACCGAGCGAGCAGCACACGGGTTCCGGGGAAGATGCCCATCGTCCACGGCAGCGCTCAGAGCCGCCCGCACGTTGGAGTAGATCGTCCGAGCGTACGAGCCACGGACGCCGTTCTCTTGGAGCTGCCTCACCCAGTCACGGATGTGAGCAGGCTGGAAGGAGCCGAGCGGACGCGACCCCAGGTACGGGAACGCGTGCAGCCGAAGCTGCGACTCCATCGACGCCTGAGTGTTCGGATCGGGTGCGTGAGTCACCCAGTTCGCGCGCCTGGTCGTTCGACTGACGGACCGTAGTGGCGGGCTTTCCCCGGCTGAGGCTGTGACGGACCACGACGAAAGCTCCGACCGTCAGCCGAACTAGGCGCTACGCGGCCTCTGCCTGCTCCGTGTGCGAGGCCGCGCGGAGTGTCTCACTGCGGGACACCACAACACCCAACCGGGAATCTGCAACCGCACCAAGCCTGAAGGTTGTCTAGCAGGCATGACCCTGTTGTCTGACTTGGCCCAGAGGCGGTCTGCCCTGGCGCAGAGACGAAGGAGCGCTCGCCGGCGAAAGAGCGCTTTGCGGACAGGTCCCGCGCTGGACCGACGCCGGGAGCGCGTCAGGAGAGCCGCCCGTCTTCGACGACGAGGGCTGGTTGCCCTGATGGCGATAGGAGGCCTCGCAGTTGTGGTCGGCCTCCCATGGCTTATCTGGCGCGGCCCCTATGTCCTGGATGCCAAGTACATCGATCGCAGAGCTCTCGGTGAAGGATCAGCAGCCCTCGTCACCGGTCTGCGTACCGCTCTGGTCGCAGTCGTGGCTGCTCTCGGTGCCGGCATCGCCCTGCTCTACACCGCTCGCACCTACCGTCTCACCCGGCGCGGGCAGATCACCGACCGCTTCACCAAAGCCCTTGAACGGCTGGGCTCCCCCGAAATCTACGTCCGTATCGGTGGCATCCTCGCCCTCGAGCAGATCGTGCAGGACGCCCCCGAACAGGCAGCCACCGACGCTGCCGAGGTCCTCGGCCACTTCATCCGCCACCGGGCTCCTAGAGCCCGACGTCAAGACGACCCCGACCCTCCCAGTCTCCCCAATGAACTGGAGGCAGACGTACAGGCAGCGCTCACCGCACTCACCCGAGCGGAGTCACGCACCCACGTCGACCCCCGCCAACAGCTCGATTTGCGTGGGCTTCACCTCGCTGGTGCACATTTGAAGGCCGCAGATCTCACCTACGCCGACCTGCGCATGGCGGACCTGACGGGGGCCCACTTGACCGGCGCGACGTTGACGGAGGCCACTCTGATCAGGACAACTCTGGCGAAGGCGAGACTTTTCGAGGCGACATTGACGAGGGCTGACCTGGCCTACGCCACGTTGACGGACGCCAATCTGCGAAGGGCGGAATTGACGGAGGCCTACCTGGTACAGGCAAGGCTGGCAGGGGCCAAGTTCGGCAAGGCGACGTTGACGGAGGCTGTCCTGAAGGGTGCGACTCTGACGAAGGCCGCCCTGCCCGGGGCAACCTTGACGGGGGCCGACCTGTCCGGGGCTGACCTCTCCGGAGCAATCCTTACGGGGGCCGACCTGTCCAGGGCAGTTACGACAGACATCGTGACTGACAAGCGCACGAAGATGCCAGAGGGGTGGGCCCCTGAGGCATAGCGGTGGCGGATGGCGGTCAGGATCGGACGAAGAGGCCGCCGTGCCACAGCCGTGCCAGATACAGGGGTCAGCAGCGGTCAATAAGGGTGGCTGGGGATGAGCCCGTGCCCGCCAGCTCGGTCCGCGAAGCGGCAGGTCACCGACCCGATGGCCCAGCCTCGCTCCTGACGCGGGTGTCGCAAGGTTGTACCGCGAACAAGGTGGACGTCGAGGGCGACCAGGGCCAGGCACACGTACGAGGACACCGCCTGAAGCCCCGAGCTAGCTGCACGAGTCGCAGACACCCGTTGAAGGAAGCTGCACAAAGCATTTGCCGCAGACTTGTGGAGGCTTCTCGGTACGTTGGCGGCGACGCTCGATGGCAGCCTGATACTTGGGCGCAAGGGCAGGCACACCACCTCCAGCTGGCAAGGTCGCCCCAAAGTGGCGGTAGCAGTTCAGGCGGGCGCCAGCAGCGTGCTGTTCACGCTCCAGCACATCTTCTACAGGTGGTTCTCCAGCAACCTCCAAGACCTCCTTGTAACCGTCGCCCACCATGCCGTCGTCACTGCGAACGACTAGAGCGGTCAGCGGAGGATCTCCACGGCGATGCGCTGCCCGGACCACCCTGCCAAGGACGGAACCGATCCAGTTGTGCAGGAGAGCCTTGGTGCGAATCCCGGTCCTCTGCTGGATCTCCTCTGCAAGCTCCTTGTAGGTGATGACAGCGTGATAGCTGCGCGCCACGTCCGCGAGGACCACGTACGCCTCTCTCGCCCAGGCTTCACGGGCCTCTTGCGCCGTGGGCAAGGTGTTGTCCGGTCCCACGCTCAAACTCACGGTGTCTCATCTCCCCCGGCCCGCGATGGGGTCTCCGCGGTGCCCCTAGCCCATCCTTCCCCAACCTCCTGTCGAAGCACCAGTAATCGCCGCCAAGCCTCAACAATGCCGAGCAGTTGAATCAGGGCGTGCGTGCCACTTTCGTGCCAGATCGTGCGGGGAACCACGGGGAACAGCGGAGGCTGGCCACAGGTTCGGCCAGGGCTCCAACACCGATTCGCCGCAGGTCAGCGCAGCAACTGCCGCTAGAAAACCCGAGCTTCCCAAGCTGAGGTCCGAGTGCCTGTATGCACAGTTCGTTGGCGCCGTCCCAGGTTCAGCACATCTGACACCTCGCGGAACGCGGGGCGGCACTATGCATCACGTGTCATTAGAAGGAGTAGTAGCCGTAACGACGGTTGTTACAGCGTTCATTACCGTCCCAGCCACCCTGGTCGCCGCGAACTGGACCAGGCGAAGCATGGACAGAGCTGCTGATGCCGCAGTAGCCGTTGGACTTGGCCAGTCCGAGGCTGCGGTGCAGGCCGCTCGGCTCCAGGGTCGTGCTGGTCGCGAGCATGCGCTGGAGAGTGAGCGTCGCGTCGCGTACACGCAGTTTCTACGCGCAGCAGACCTCTTCGTGCGAACGGTGCGAGAGTTACCAGCCATTCCCCACGAGTCTCGCAAGGACCTACTAGATCAGAAGGTCACCGGAGTAGTTGAGGCCCAGGCAGGTGTTGCCGTACTGGGGCCGCCGGCCATCACGGCCCGAGCGCGGGAGGTACTGAAGCAGAGCCTGGAGCTGGAGAAGTTGGCAGTGCGGAGAGCTGTGCTTCGATCAGCGGTCAGCGCTTTGGAGCACCACTGGTGCCCGCGTGATGCAGAGAATTGCGAAGACCCGCACCATGGTTCGGCGTTCGTCGCCTGGGATCTCCTCGCTCGATGGGGGAGCCTAGAAGACGAGGACAGGTGGGCGCAGCTTGATTTCCTGCAGTTCGTGCTGCAGGAAAGTCACGCCCTCACCATGGAGCAGATAGACCAGGTGCTTGATGTGGCCAATTCCGTGGTCTGTTGGGACCTCATGATGGGCGGATGGCTCCGTGATCCGTTGCTTGAGCGGTTTCAAACGCTTCGTGATGAGTTCGCCGATGCCGCCTGCGGCTCCCTCGGAAGCCCTGTCATCTAGGCCAGCGAAGCACAGCGAGACGGACTAACGGCCCGGAGCGAGGACGACCTCGGTCCGGGCCGTCTCGGGGCCGTCCGAGGCCGCTCAGCAGTGGCCAACAACGACCAACGACGACCATCCGGACGTCCGGAACCACTGCCCTGACCAGCAAAAACCCAGCTCACCAAGATCCCCGACAAGACCCAGGGCAAGAAGAAGTAACTCGACGCGATCAAGCCCCCGGACCTGCGGTTTCTGCGGGCCGGGGGCCTCTTGATGTCGCACCTCGTTCGTGGTCGGCGGTCCTCGGGCTGCTTGTGCGCCGGTGCCCTTACGAGTAGAAGCCCCTCCAGTACTCGTCATGACCGCATGTGAAGTCGCCTGGGCGCTCCGCCCTGAGTACCTCGTACCTGGCGACAAAGACCTTCAGAGCCTCGTGGAGCGAGCAGCCCAGATGCTCGCGGAGGGTCTTGATGCCCAGGATGGTCTGGTTGCTGAGGATCTGCTCGTCGGCGATGTCGACTGTGGCGTCATCGGTCATGGTTGCGATCGAATCCGAAAGTCGGCTCACCGGGCAACCACGTTTGCTGCGCCCGGCACCTAGGACCAGTACGGGTCCGGCTCCTGCTGTTCCCTCGCCTCTGCGTGGGCTCCCGCATCACGGAGGGCCGAGACGGCTGCTGCCGCGTCTTCCTCGGGTACGTGGTCGAGGACGACGACGGGTGCCCGCGTCACCAGAACCTTGCTGCGCCAGAGGCTCAGTCCCGTCAGCCGGCGCACGACCTGGACGACGTCCGTCACGCGTGCACCGGGGTCGGTCAGCAGCACGTCATGGGGTGTCTCGTCGCACATCAGCCAGATGTACTCGTCCGCCATGTCTCCCCCGTCTCGCTTCCGGTGCGGAGCGTACGAGCGTTCAGTCGTCATGTCGCGCCGTTTCCAGGGGCGTTGAAGACAGTGACCACCGCTTGCGCGCTCGCTTCGCACCGTCCCCCGTACTCCTGGGAAGTGCCATGACCTTGCTCCGGCAAACAGTTACCCGAACGTAACTCGGGCGGGCGTTACCAGGGGTAACTACCAGTGCTAGTTTTTCGCGCAATCACCGCAGCAGCGCGAGGAGTGAGCTGTGAGCCGTTACCGAAGCCGTCCGCGTTCCACCTCCAACCGTCTGGCCGCCGCAGCGCTCGCCACCGTGGCCTGCCTCTGCGTCGGCGCCGGCACGGCCGACGCCACCGTGACCGACACCGCACCCGTCGTGTCCCGGGGGGTCGACATCCCGGCCTTCTACACCCCGCCCGCCCAACTGCCCGCGGCAAACGGTGCGTTGATCCGCCAGGAGCCCCTCCCCCTCGGGGTGTCGCTGCCCGGCCTCGACGGCCGCCCCCTGCCGGGCACCGCCACCCGGCTGATGTACAAGTCCACCGACTCCGACGGCCGGGCCGTCGCGGTGACCGGCGCCTACATCGAGCCGTCGGCGGCATGGAAGGGCGGCGGGGCCCGCCCGCTGGTGGCGGTGGCCTCGGGGACCATGGGGCAGGGCGACCAGTGCGCGCCCTCGTACGCCCTGCAGCACCCGCTCACCGTCAACGGGCAGACGCTGTCCGTCGGCTACGACAATCTCGCGATCTACCGTCTCCTCGCCACCGGGGCGGCCGTCGTCGTCACCGACTACGTCGGCCTGGGCGCCACCGACCGTCTGCACACCTACGTCAACCGCGTGGACGAGGGGCATGCGGTACTGGACGCGGTCCGTGCGGCGCGCGCTCTGCCCGGCACGTCCCTCACCTCCGGCTCCCGCGTCGGCCTCTACGGATACAGCGAGGGCGGCGGTGCCACCGCGTCGGCGGCCGAACTCCAGGCTGCCTACGCGCCCGACGTCCACCTGGCCGGAACCTACGCGGGCGCGCCGCCCGCCGACCTGACCGCCACCATGAAGGGCATCGACGGCAGCGTCCTGGCCGCCGCCCTGGGCTGGGCGATCAACGGCTTCGTCCAGGCGTACCCCGACATGCGGGACGCCGCCGAGGCGAACCTCAACGACGCCGGGCGCAAGGCCCTCGCCGACACCTCGACCATGTGCATCGGCGAGGCGATGGTCCGCTACGGCTTCGCCCGGAGCAGCGCCTGGACGAAGAGCGGCAAGTCCGTCGCCGAGATCATCGCTGCCGATCCGCGATCCCAGGCCGTCCTCGACGAGCAGCGCATCGGGACGCTCGAGCCGGCCGGTCCGGTCCGGGTGGCCACCGGCGTCCAGGACGACATCGTCCCGCACGCCCAGGCCCGCCAACTGGCCGTGGACTGGTGCCGCAAGGGCGGCGACGTCACCTACACGGCCGTCGACCTGCCCAACCTCGGCGACAAGATCCTCACCAACCACCTCGCTCCGCTCGTCACCGACCAGGGAACCGCGATCTCCTGGCTCACCGACCGGCTTGAGGGCAAGCCGGCCACGTCCAACTGCCGGACGATGCCCTTCCAGCGCTGACCGAGCCGCCCCCAGCGGCCCCGCCCGCCGTTACGGAGCCACCAGTCGCCGCAGTTCAGGAGCCGGTGGAGTCCGACGGCGGGCGGGGGCTGCCGAAGCCGTGTTCCGAGAGGTCGAACCGGTTGCCCAACAGCTACGACGCAGCGGCCTGCCGCCACGCCCCCGAGGCGAGTGCTCGATGAGCAGGAGCTTGCGCAGTGACGTACGGATGCGCGAAAGGACTCCGCGGCGCGGCGCGGCGGTGCGGGTGCAGACACGACTCCAGGCGAGCTGGCACACCCTCGCACACCCTCGCGCTGAGGAGTTGCAGGTGGGGCCATACTTTTGGCCCTGGCTGACGCGAACCGGCGTCGGGTCGTGGCCGAACTGGCCGAACGGCCGGATGAAGAGCGCCTGTGCGCTTCCTTCGACCTGCCGGTGGGCAAGTCCAGTCGCACCCGTCACTGGCGAGTGCTGCGCGAGGCGGGCCTGGTGTACCAACGCGACGCCGGGAACGGCCTGTACATGCGCCTTCGCAAGGAGGACCTGGACCGCCGATTCCCGGGCCTGATCCAGGCCGTGATCGCCGCAGGCCAACCGTAGGAAACGATGTCTTAGTCGTCCACCACCTCTATCCACCACCGCTATTTCACGTTGTGCGCGAAGAAGCCGTGGGGGCAGTGGCCGCATCTACCGTTGTCGCCTTGGGTCCATCCCTCGCACGCGCTGCAGGCCAGGCAGTTGAGTACGTCCGTGAAACCCGCGCCCTCCAGGCGGGATACGGCCGTCCTGTGGACCTCGTCCAGCTGAGGTTCCAGCCTTGCGATGTCCTCTGCGTTCTGTTCGAACGCTTGCTCCTGTGTGTCGGTCAAGTGCTGACTGAGCGCCATTGTCTTCCCTCTTTTCCTCGTTTCAGTCGATAAGTCACGCATTCACCCTTTCGATTGTCTCGCAAGCCGGGCGGGGAAGCATCCGCCCGCAACGGCCAGTTCGACGTCAACTATTTCCTCGGCGAAACGGAAAAGGGTCAACAATGCCGCTCACCCCCCGGCGCCCCGGCCACCGTCCTCACGACGCGAACCCCCGTGCCGCGCGCAGGACGTCGCCGGGAGCCGTTCCGCACTGGGCCCACGCGATGCCGACCCCCGCGTGCATGCGCACCGTCTGGTCGCCCAGGGGGATGGGCAGATGGATCCGGGACTGCATCCAGACCGCGGCGGTATGCGCGTCGGCCGGGCCCAGGCCGTCGGCCAGGACGACGAACTCGTCACCGCCGTACCGCGCGACCGTGTCGCCGTCGCGTACGGCCTGACCGAGGCGTCGGGCGACCTCGACGAGGACGCCGTCCCCCGCGTCGTGCCCGAAACGGGTGTTGATCGCCTTGAAGTCACGGAGGGCGAAGAACAACACGGCCAGACCGTGCGTGTTGCCGTCGCCCAAGGGGGCCCGGACATGGGTGTGGTGCGCCGCGGTCGCGACGGCGTGGCCGGGGTAGAGGTCGTCGGCCCCCTCCACGCCATCGGACCCCTCCACGCCATCGGCCCACACCACGGCATCGGACCCCACCACGGCATCGGACCGCCCCGGATGTGCGCAGAGCCGGGCGTCGATGCGGGCGTGCAGCTCGGAGGAGTTCGGCAGGCCGGTGAGATCGTCGTGCGAGGCACGGTGGGCGAGGACGAACTCGCGTCGCTTGCGTTCCTCGATGTCCTCGACGTGCGTGAGGAGGAAACGCGGGCCGTCGGCGGCTTCCGCGACCACGCTGTTGCGCAGCGAGACCCACAGGTACGTCCCGTCGCGGCGCCCGAGGCGCAGTTCCGCGCGCCCGCCCTCGGCGTTGGTGCGGAGCAGCACCTCCAGGTCCTCGGGGTGGACGAGGTCCGAGAACGAGTAGCGGCGCATGGCGGAGGCCGGGCGGCCGAGCATGCGGCACAGCGCGTCGTTCGCCCGGAGGACGCGGCCGTGCTGGTCACCGCCCATCTCGGCGATGGCCATACCGCTGGGCGCGTACTCGAAGGCCTGCCGGAAGGACTCCTCGCTGGCCCGCAGCGTCTGCTGCTCCCTGTCCAGCCTGACCAGTGCGCGTTGCATGTTCGCGCGCAGTCGTGCGTTGCTGATCGCGATGGCGGCCTGAAGGGCGTATTCCTCCAGGTCCCTGCGTTCGTCCGGCCTGGGACGGCGGCGGGTGAGGGGGTGGTCCACGGAGATCACGCCGATCAGCTCACCGTGGGAGGCACCGGAAGCGCTCGGGGCGTACATGGGGGCGAAGAGGCGGTCGGAGGGGTGCCACTCGTCCTCGAAGCGAGGGGCGGGGCCTTCGGTGTGAAACTGCGGGACGTCGTCGTCGTCGAGGACCCAGCCCTCGGTGTGCGGTATGAACACCAGGTCGCCCCAGTGCTCGCCCATGTTCAGCCTGCGCTCCCAGGACTCGCGTGAGCCGACCCGGCCGGTGATGAGGGCCTCGGCGGCGGGGTTGCCCGCCAAGGAGGCGACCACGAGATCGCCGTCCGGGCGGACGAGGTTGACGCACGCCAGCTCGTAGCCGAGACCGGTCACGACTCCGTCGGCGACGACCTGCAGGGTGTCCGCGAGACTGCGCGCGAGGTGGAGACCCTGGACCGCGGCCTGCAGATTGTGGCTCTTGTCGATGGCGAGCGCGCTGCGGGTGGCGAACTCGGTGGCGACCGACAGGTCGGCGTCCTGGAAGGCCCGCTCGGCGGCGTGGCGCACGAGGACCGCCGTGCCGATGATCCGCCTGCGACCGTGCAGGGGCACGAGGACGGTGTGGCCCCCGCCGGGTGTCTCGTGTCCCGCGCCGAGCAGTTCCGGCAGCGCGGCCTCACCGACCGGCGAGTCGCCACCGACCGGCAGCGCCCCGTTCAGTACGTCGAAGAGCGCGCTGCCGGGGCGTACCTCACACCGCGCGGCACCCCCGCCGGCGTGGAGCGGGTGCACCTGTTGCAGCCGCAGCACCAGCGGGCCGACGTGTTCTTCGTCGCTCCTTGGGATCGGGTCGCGCAGGTAGACCATGACCGCGTCGGCGACGGTGGGGACGACGGCCCGGCACAGCCGCTTCACGATGTCCTCCGGGTCCCGGCCCCGGGTGATCCGGTGGGCCGCCTCGGAGATGTCGCCCTCGGGGTCGGCGGCCGGGGACCGCGGGGATTCGAGCGCGGGGAAGGACGTCTCCTGGCTGGTCGGCGGGTTGTCCGGGGTTGTTCCGGACAACCCGCCGACCGGTCCGGAGGGCTGTCCCCCCGGGGGCTGCCCGGCCTGCCCCGGCACGGGGAGGCCCGCTTCCCCCGGAGCGGCCGAGGGAAGCGAGGCGGTCGAGGACGACCAGTAACCCACCTCGTCGGCGGCCTGCTGAACGGCCTCGTGCTCCTCGTCGAGAACGGCGCGTGCCTTGTCCAGCGCACGGTCCACGTCGTCGAGCGCGGCGTCGTCGCGGCTGAGCGTGTGCAGTTCGGGCTGGGCCAGCGGCGGCGTCGCCTCCTGGGTCCCGGAGGGCCCGTCCTCCCCCATGCGGAGCCGCAACTCGGCGAGTTCCGCCTCCAGTTGCTGGATACGGCGTGCCGCGTGGTCGGCGACCTGCTGGGCGATGCCCCGCTCCCGCTCGGCGCGAACCAGCTGTTCGCGCAGGTCCGTCTCCTGCCGTTGCGCCCGTGAGAGAAGCTCCATCACCCCCTGGCCGTCGCTGAGTTCGACCGTCACCGACTCCAGGGCGTCGAGCCGGCGCCGCAGTTCGGCGACCTTCGCCTGGGCCTGTCCGAGCATGACGAACAACAACGTGGCGATCGACAGGGCCTGTTGCCGCCCGTGTTCGCCGGCCTCGTAGGCCTGCCGGGCGCGCTGCATCTCCTGGAGGACCTCGATGGTGCGGTCCTTGGCCTCCAGTAACTCCCGAGCGGGCACCAGCTCCTGCGCCTCCGCGACCGCCGTGGGGTTCGCGCCGGCCCTGTCCCACAGCGCCCTCGCCTCCCCGAGGCGTCGCCGGGCGAGATCGGCCGGTTCGTGGGGGAAACACACGTCGGCCACGGCCTCGACCAGGTCCCACTCCAGCGATTCGCCGGCCAGCCGGTCACGTAACCGGCGTAACTCGGGCACGGTCCCGGCGACGAAGTGCTCGGGAGTGAGCCGTGCGTGCAACTCCTTCACGGACACCGCCGATTCGTCGAGCCAGGACCGCACTACCGCGACCAGCTGGTTGATCTCGACGCACGAGCCCCGGGCCTGTCCCCACGGCCGCCCCGCCCGCTTCCTCTCGCCGGCCACTCTTCCTCCCCCGATTTGTTCGCCGGACAACCCCCTGTTGTCACCGGAGAAACATCCAACCGTCCCACCTGCGGTTCCGCCCGGGGATCGTCGTAATTCCCCACGCACACCACACGACGTTCCCCACGCGACGCTCCCCGTCGACACCACGCGACGTTCGCCTCGACACCACACGACAGTCCCCATCGAGACCACACGACCCAGGCGGTGCCTTCATGAACCACACCTTCCCGGCGTTCCTGCTCCTCGCGCTGGCGGTGGCCGTCCTCTTCTCCGTCGTCGCCGCGGCGATCGCCTTCGCCCTCGCCCGCTGGGAGGGAGCCGCGGTGCCGACGGCCCTGTCCCGCTGCGGCGTGGCCTTCGCCGCGAGCCTCACCCTGTGCCTGGCGGTCTTCGCTGCGTTCGACCGGACGTAACAGACGTAATGGGCGAGAGGGGAGGGCAGGCCGACGACGGGACTCGCCTGCCCCGTCGGCCCTCTCCCCGGTTCACGGGCGTTCGCCGAACTGGAGAAGGCCGCCCACCGAGAAGCACACGGCGCCGAGGAGGGTGCCCCAGTTGGCGACACCGGCGCTGGCGAGGCCGGCGGTCGCGGGGCGGGTGTAGGCGGCGAGTGCGGAGACCATGAAGAGGACGGAGCCGAGCTGGTTCACGGCGACGATCGACCAGCCGAGACCGCGGAAGCCCAGGCAGAGCCGCGGGCCGTGGCAGATCTCGACGAAGGCGAGGTGGCCGGAGATCAGGAACAGCAGGCAGCCGATCACGTCCGGGACCCAGATCAGCCGGTTGGTCTGCTGGACGCTCAGCCCCTGGAGGAAGGAGTCCAGCAGGTCGACGCCGAACACCAGCGTGCCGGCGAAGAGGACGAACGTGCTCAGCCAGTCCACCCGCGTCGGCTCGTAACTCCACCAGCGCCAGTGGCGGGTGACGAGGCGGCCCTCACCCCCGGGGATGTGGCGTGGCGCGTTGACGGCCTGGAGCAGCGAGACGTAGCCGCCGGTGGTGAAGAACAGCCCGCCGGTGAAGTAGATCGAGGCGCAGGTGGTGGCGTCGCCGGAGCCGAACTGGGCGACACCGGCGCCGGCCGCGAAGAGCAGGCCGCCGATGACGAAGGCGGTCGCGGCGATGGCGTTGAGACGGCGAAGGCGGCCGAGCGCGAGATCGTCGGCGCTGGTGTGCCGGCCGGCCGGTGCGTCGGCCGGCCGGACCGCGAGGATGCCGCGCCGCCGGGCGAGGCGGGACTCCCATACGGCGGTGCCGCCGCCGGGGAGGTGCCAGGTGAGCCGGGTGGTGAACGGCCCCGCGCCTTCGGCACGCTGCTCGGCGGCTGTCACGCCGGCGAGGCGGCGGCGATACGACCCGGGTCTGTGGTCCGTCCGGAGCCGCGCGGTGTGTCGCTCATGGCATTCCCCGGGTCGCTGGGCGGGTGGGGCACTCGATCGCGCCCCTGAACAGGCATCGACTCTGCCAGAGCGGATTACGCATCTCGATCATTTCGGGCATCGGATCGACGGCCGCGTCGGGCAGTGAGCATCCCGGCCGGACCCCTCGGAGAAGCTGCCGGAAAAAAACTTCGGCGGCGATGTCGAGAACCCGCGTCCGGCTCCGTCCCCGGGGTGCAAGCGGCCAAGATGGGCCGCACCGTAGGAGGAGAACCACCATGGCGAAGTACCTGCTTCTCAAGCACTACCGAGGCGCCCCGTCACCGGTCAACGACGTGCCGATGGACCAGTGGACGCCGGAGGAGATCTCGGCCCACATCCAGTACATGAACGACTTCGCGGCGCGGCTGGAGAAGACCGGCGAGTTCGTCGACGGCCAGGCGCTCGCCCCCGAGGGGGCGTGGGTCCGGTACGACGGTGAGGGGCGTCCGCCGGTCACCGACGGGCCGTTCGCCGAGACCAAGGACCTCATCGCCGGCTGGATGATCATCGACGTCGACGACTACGACCGTGCCGTCGAGCTGGCCGGGGAACTGTCGGCGGCCCCCGGTGCGGGCGGGAAGCCGATCCACGAGTGGTTGGAGGTGCGCCCGTTCCTGACCGCCCCGCCCACCATCCCGGAGTGCTCCGTCCATGGATGAGGTACTGCTCCGCAGCCTCACCCCCGGCGTGCTCACGATCCTCGTCCGCCGCGGAGCCGACTTCGCGGCGGCCGAGGACGCCGTGCAGGAGGCGCTGATCGAGGCCCTCCGCGTCTGGCCGGCCGACCCTTCCCCGAGCTCCCGGCCCGCCTCGAGCGGGGGAGACCCCGTTCGGGACCCGAAGGGCTGGCTGGTCACCGTGGCCTGGCGCAAGTTCCTCGACCAGGCGCGGGCGGACAGCGCCCGCCGCCGGCGTGAGGACCTCGTCGAGGAGGAACCGGCGCCCGGACCCGCGTCCGACGTGGACGACACGCTCCAGCTGTACTTCCTGTGCGCCCACCCGTCGCTGACCCCGTCGTCCGCGGTCGCGCTCACCCTGCGCGCCGTCGGCGGGCTCACCACCCGGCAGATCGCCCAGGCCTACCTGGTGCCGGAGGCGACCATGGCGCAGCGCATCAGCCGCGCCAAGCGCACCGTCTCGGGCACACGGTTCGACCAGCCCGGCGACGTCGCGACCGTGCTGCGCGTGCTCTACCTCGTGTTCAACGAGGGCTACTCCGGCGACCTCGACCTGGCCGCCGAGGCCATCCGGCTCACCCGGCAGCTCGCCGCCGTGATCGACCACCCCGAGGTGTCGGGGCTGCTCGCGCTCATGCTGCTCCACCACGCCCGGCGGGCGGGGCGTACCGGGCCCGACGGCGCTCTGGTGCCGCTCGCCGAGCAGGACCGCGGCCGATGGGACACGCGTCTGATCGCCGAGGGCGTCCGGATCCTCCAGGCGGCACTCGCCCGCGACCGGCTGGGCGAGTTCCAGGCCCAGGCCGCCATCGCGGCGCTGCACGCCGACGCGCCCACCGCCGAGGAGACCGACTGGGTGCAGATCGTGGAGTGGTACGACGAGCTGGCGCGCCTCACCGACAGCCCGGTCGTCCGGCTCAACCGGGCGGTGGCCGTGGGCGAGGCCGACGGACCGCGCGCCGGTCTCGCGGCGCTCACCGCGCTGGACGACTCGCTGCCCCGCCACGACGCGGTGGCGGCTTATCTCCACGAACGCGACGGCGATGCGGAAACGGCGGCCCGGCTGTACGCAGAGGCGGCCCGCAAGGCCACCGACCTCGCCGAACGCGACTACCTCACCCGCCAGGCGGCCCGCCTCAACACCGGCCGACGCCGCTGACGGGCCGCTTCCCGCGGCACGCGACGCCGCTGACGGGCCGTGTCCCGCGGCACCCGGCGGGCGGGGAACGCGACGCCGGGAACCGCGGGCCGGGCAGGTCACCGCACCGTCAACGGCACGGGGTGCACCTCGTCCGCCTTGTGCCCGGCGCGCTCGTGAATGCGCTGGACCGCTTCGGCCGAGGGGGCCTCGGAGAGGCAGTAGACGTGGCCGGACTCCGGATCCGCCCAGGCCATCTCGAAGTGGACCTGCTCGTCCTTCTCTATCGCGAGGTCCGCGTTGTGGGCTTCACGCAGCTGCTCCTCCGTGATGCCCTCCATGCCGCGATGGACATCCATGAACTTGGGCATGCCTCGCGCCTCCTTCCTTGCCTACCTCTCATGCTCCGCCCGTACGGCCACCCGGGCGACCCCACGACGAGGGGCCCCGACGACACCGCCGGGGCCCCACAGGTCGTACGGAGAACGAAGTGTCGGCGTCAGCCGCACTGGCAGGGGCTGCCCGACTGACACCCGCAGCCGCAGCCCGAGCCGCAGCCGCACGCGGCGATCAGGGGCAGGCTCCTGATCTCGGCGGGCTGCTCGGTCTCACGCTGCCGGGCGGGGTCGGGCGTGGTGCTGGGGGATTCGGCCATGGGTCCCTCCTCGAGGCTGGTGCCTGTGCCCATTGGATGCCCGCCCCGCTGGGCGCATCAACGGCGCACTGAGGCGCCCCCGCGCCCCCGTCGGCCCCGACCCCCGCTCGCAGACGGCCTCAACCGGACACCCGGACCCGCCCCGGCCGCACCCGTCAGGCGCTCTCCGCCCCCGGGGCCGCCTGGATCTCCGGCTGCACGTCCGCCTGGAGCTCGTCCGCGTGCTCGCCCGTCACCAGGTAGACCACGCGCTTGGCGACCGACACCGCGTGGTCGGCGAACCGCTCGTAATAGCGGCCGAGCAGCGTGACGTCCACGGCCGTCTCGATGCCGTGCTTCCAGCGGTCGTCCATCAGGTGCTGGAAGAGCGTGCGGTGCAGCAGGTCCATCTCGTCGTCGTCCTGCTCCAGCTGGAGCGCCAGGTCGACGTCCTTGGTGATGATCACCTCGGCGGCCTTCGCCATCAGGCGCTGCGCGAGCTGGCCCATCTCCAGGATGGTGGCGTGCAGGTCGCTCGGTACCGCACGGTCCGGGTAGCGCAGGCGCGCGAGCTTCGCCACGTGCTGGGCGAGGTCGCCCGAGCGCTCCAGGTCGGCCGACATCCGCAGCGACGTGACGACGATGCGCAGGTCCGTCGCCACCGGCTGCTGCCGCGCCAGCAGGGCTATGGCCCGGGCCTCCAGCTCGTGCTGGAGCTCGTCGACCCGCTGGTCGGCCTCGATGACGTTCTCGGCGAGCTTCAGGTCGGAGTCGAGCATGGCGGTCGTGGCGCGCCCGATCGCCGACCCGACCAGCCGGGCCATCTCCACCAGGCTGTCGCCGATCGAGTCAAGTTCCTCGTGGTACGCGTCCCGCATCAGGCTTTCCCTCTCGTGCGTCTCAGTCGGGGGTCCAAGGGCCGGGGCCCACCGGACGACCGGCGGTACGACCGTCGTATGACCGGCGGTCCGAACCCCACGCTCCCACGTTCCGCCCCGTACGCGTCCGTTTCCGGCATCCCAAATGAACCAACACTGGCTCCAAGGTGAACTCTGGGCGACGAGTGTTCGAGCTCGCACCCCGACGGCTGTGGAGGGCGCCCGAGCCATGCCTAACCTGGGTGCATGGACGTGAACGCGGCGGTCGCCGCAGCGGCAGCGATCGCCGGGGTACTCACCGGTGTCATCGCCATGCTGGCGTTCCGCTTCAGCGAGCGCGAGCAGAAGCGCCCCACCCGCAGCTCCCTGCACACCGACGCGGTGCTCCCGCCGGGCGTGGACACGGTCCTGTCGGTCCTCAGGTCCTCCGCCGTCGTCCTCGACGAGGCGGACGCCGTGGTCAAGGCCAGCTCGGCGGCGTACGCCCTCGGCCTGGTCCGCGGCGGCAAGCTCGCCGTCGAGCCGATGCTGCAGATGGCCCGGGACACCCGGCGGGACGGCGAGATACGGCAGGTCGAGCTGGACCTGCCACGGCGCGGCACCGGACGCGGAGAGGCCCTGGCCGTCTCCGCGCGGGTCGCGCCGCTCGGTTCCCGGCTGGTGCTGCTGCTCGTGGAGGACCTGACCGAGGCCCGCCGCATCGAAGCGGTCCGCCGCGACTTCGTCGCCAACGTGAGCCACGAGCTGAAGACGCCGGTCGGAGCCCTCTCGCTGCTCTCCGAAGCCGTGATGGACGCCTCCGACGACCCCGAGGCCGTCCAGCGGTTCGCCGGGCGCATGCAGATCGAGGCCACCCGGCTGACCAGCCTGGTGCAGGAGCTCATCGACCTCTCGCGCGTGCAGAACGACGACCCGCTGGAGGACGCCGAGCCGGTCCGCGTCGACGAGCTGGTCGCAGAGGCCATCGACCGCTGCCGGCACCAGGCCGGCACCAAACAGATCACCATGGCCGCGGGAGGCACCGCCGACCTGCGCGTCTGGGGAAACCGCGGTCAGCTCGCCGCGGCACTCGGCAACCTCGTCGAGAACGCCGTCAACTACTCACCCGCCCGCACCCGTGTCGGCATCGCGGCCCGCAGTGTGAACGCCCCCGGCGGGGACCACATCGAGATCGCCGTCACCGACCAGGGCATCGGCATCTCCGACAAGGACAAGGAGCGCATCTTCGAGCGCTTCTACCGCGTCGACCCGGCCCGCTCCCGTGCCACCGGCGGCACCGGACTCGGGCTGGCCATCGTGAAGCACGTGGCCGCCTCGCACGGCGGGGAGGTCACGGTGTGGAGCGCCGAAGGCCAGGGCTCCACCTTCACTCTGCGGCTGCCGGAGGCCGGTGCGGCCCGCGGCGCACATCAGCCCGCCCGAGAGACACGCGCAGGAGGCGCGGGCCTCGACGAGGAGGCCGGGCGGTCCACCTCTCAATCCCCCGAATCGAACGCGTACGAAACGCTTCCCGCCCCGGAGGTCCTTCCGTGACCCGAGTGCTCGTCGTCGAGGACGAGGAGTCCTTCTCCGACGCCCTGTCGTACATGCTCCGCAAGGAGGGCTTCGAGGTCGCCGTCGCGACCACCGGGCCCGACGGACTCGACGAGTTCGAGCGCAACGGCGCCGACCTCGTCCTCCTCGACCTGATGCTGCCCGGCCTGCCGGGCACCGAGGTGTGCCGTCAGCTGCGCGGCCGCTCCAACGTCCCCGTCATCATGGTGACCGCCAAGGACAGTGAGATCGACAAGGTCGTCGGGCTGGAGATAGGAGCCGACGACTACGTCACCAAGCCGTTCTCCTCGCGCGAGCTGGTCGCGCGGATCCGTGCCGTGCTGCGCCGCCGCGGCGAGCCCGAGGAGGTCACCCCGGCGGCCCTGGAGGCCGGTCCGGTCCGCATGGACGTCGACCGGCACGTGGTCACCGTCGGCGGCACCAAGATCGACCTGCCGCTCAAGGAGTTCGACCTGCTGGAGATGCTGCTGCGCAACGCCGGCCGCGTCCTGACCCGCATGCAGCTCATCGACCGCGTCTGGGGCGCCGACTACGTCGGTGACACCAAGACCCTCGACGTCCACGTCAAGCGCCTGCGCGCCAAGATCGAGCCGGACCCGGGTGCCCCGCGCTACCTGGTGACGGTTCGCGGTCTCGGCTACAAGTTCGAGCCGTAGACCGGCCGCGTACGACGGCGACACGAACGACAGGAACGACACGAAGGGCGGGTCCTCTCCCGGGAGAGGACCCGCCCTTCGTGTCGCGCTCTGCTCAGTGCCCGGCTTCGGCGCTCGCGGAGGCCGCGTCGGTCGGCGTGCCGGAAGCCTGGTGGCCACCGGGCGTCTCACCGCCCGCGGGGGCGCCCGACTCACCCTCGGCGGGGGAACCGGACGGCGAGCCCGACGGCGAAGCGGACGGGGACGACGAGGCGCCCGGCGCGGCCGGCACCTCGCTCGGGCCCCACTCCTTGAAGTAGTGCTCGGCGGGGACGACGAACGCCTGCAGGCTCACGGCACCCGTCTTGCTGAAGGTGAAGGTGACCTTCTGGGCGTTGCCGTCCTGCACGGCCTCACGGCTGCTCGGCAGCATCGCCGTGGCGTTGTCCTTGCCGCCCAGGACCAGCGAACCGCCGGGCGGGATGCTGAGGCTTGCGCCCTTGGCGGGCTTGAGCTCGGCGGTCTTGCCGGTGCCGGGCAGGGTGATGGACTCCAGCGTCTCGGCGGTCCTGCCGGAGTTGAAGAAGGTCGCGGAGATCGCGGCGGGGCCGGTCGACTCGAGGTCGGGCTGCGTGATGACGATCGCGTTCTGGACCTTGATGTCACCGACGCTGGTCGCCGCGTTGTCCGGCTTGATCTCCAGCGTCTGGGCGTCGTTGCCGGCGCCGCACGCGGCGAGCGAGGCGATCGAGAACGCGATGGCGGCCGCGGCGAGGGTGCCGCGTCGAAGGCTGCTGCTCACGGCGGCGGCAACTCCTTGACTCGAGCGGAGCGGCCGATAAAGCCGCTCTAAGTGTCTGTCAGCGGGCCTTAGGTTACCGAGCCGTGCTCGTCCGGCCGCACCCGACCCCCCGGCACCGTTGATCCCACCTGAGTCTCACGTGACGCCCGCGTCACATTGGTCCTGTGTCCGTCCGGCATTCACATAAGAGACCCGGGCGGCACCGCAAATGTTCCGTGAAGGAATGCGCGGGCCGCACCGGAATTGATCACCGGCGGACCGTCGTGGCACCTCGTGATCAATTTCGGATTCGACCGGAACCCGGCTCGGGCCGCCGAACGGAGTAGCGGAAGTCGATCATACGGAACCGGACATTTGGGGATGTTCGCCCCTCCGGAGGATGCTCCGGATGTGTGTAACGTACGCGTTTCGCTCGCCCCGAAGAGCCGCTCCCACCTGCGAATACCTTCTTCCGATCCCTGTCCGAAGCACGTTCCTGTCGGAGTTGTCAAGCCCCGAGATATGCCCTGACCTGCGAAAACGCCATTCAGAACCCGCAGTTTCCGTGTTACCCTGGATAGCCACGGAAGGGGTACCTGTCACATGACGTTCAAGGTTGGCGACACCGTGGTCTATCCCCATCACGGGGCCGCGCTGATCGAGGCCATCGAAACTCGCCAGATCAAAGGCGTGGACAAGACCTACTTGGTGCTGAAGGTCGCCCAGGGCGACCTGACGGTACGTGTGCCAGCGGACAATGCGGAGTTCGTCGGCGTGCGTGATGTGGTCGGTCAGGACGGGCTGGACCGGGTCTTCGAGGTGCTGCGCGCACCGTACGCCGAGGAGCCCACGAACTGGTCCCGTCGTTACAAGGCAAACCTGGAGAAGCTCGCCTCGGGCGATGTCATCAAGGTCGCGGAAGTCGTGCGTGACCTGTGGCGTCGTGAGCGCGAGCGCGGACTCTCCGCCGGTGAGAAGCGCATGCTCGCCAAGGCCCGCCAGATTCTGGTGAGCGAGCTCGCCCTCGCGGAGAACACCAACGAGGACAAGGCCGAGGCTCTGCTCGACGAGGTACTCGCCTCCTGAGGCGAAGCCCGTCGCTCAGTGCTCTCTGCGCCGATCGAAGCTGCTGATCAAGGCTGCTGGTCGAAGCTGATCAAGCGCGCGCCTGCACATCGAAATGCCGCGGTGCCCGATGACGAAATTCCTGTCGCCGGGCGCTGCGGCATGTTCGCACTCCGGCGCCGATGCGCCGCCACCCCGGGATGTGTTATCACTCACGCCCCGGTGTTCGGGGGTGCCGGGCCCGGGCAGCCGGCTCGACCAGCGTCACGGAAGGGTCCGGTCGAGCGCGTCGCGCCCGGCACTCCTCCAGGCCATACCCACGCCGGGCCGGCACACAAACCTGACAGGAACCGATGTCTGACGATTCGCGCCCCTCGCCGTCCACCGGCCCCTCCGCAGCCCGAACGGCGGCCGTGATCCCGGCCGCCGGCCGTGGTGTCCGGCTGGGCCCGGGCGCCCCCAAGGCGCTCCGTGCGCTCGGCGGTACCCCCATGCTGATCCACGCGGTCCGCGCGATGGCCGCATCGCGCGCCGTCGGCCTGGTCGTCGTCGTGGCCCCGCCCGAGGGCGCCGCCGAGGTCAGGTCGCTGCTCGACGCGCACGCCCTGCCCGAACGCACGGACTTCCTCGTCGTCCCGGGCGGGCAGACCCGCCAGGAGTCCGTGAAGCTGGGCCTCGACGCGCTGCCGCCCGGCCACGACATCGTGCTCGTCCACGACGCGGCCCGGCCGCTGGTGCCGGTGGACACGGTCGACGCCGTGATCGAGGCCGTACGGGACGGCGCCCCGGCCGTGGTGCCGGCGCTGCCGCTCGCCGACACGGTCAAGCAGGTCGAGCCCGCCGGCACCCCCGGCGAGCCGGAGCCGGTCGTCGCCACACCGGAGCGTGCCCTGCTGCGCGCGGTGCAGACCCCGCAGGGCTTCGACCGGGCCGCGCTGGTCCGGGCGCACGAGTCGGTGACCGGCGAGGTCACCGACGACGCCGGCATGGTCGAGCAGCTCGGCCTCACGGTCGTGGCCGTCCCCGGCCACGAGGAGGCCTTCAAGGTCACCCGTCCCCTGGACCTGGTCCTCGCGGAGGCGGTCCTGGCCCGCAGGAGGCTCAACGATGGCTTCTGACCAGCCTGTTCTGCCCCAAGTGGGCATCGGCACCGACATCCACGCCTTCGAGGAGGGCCGTGAGCTGTGGTGCGCCGGCCTGAAGTGGGAGGGCGAGGGCCCGGGCCTGGCCGGCCACTCCGACGCGGACGTCGTCGCCCACGCCGCCTGCAACGCCCTCTTCTCCGCCGCCGGCCTCGGCGACCTCGGGCGGCACTTCGGCACCGGCCGCCCCGAGTGGTCGGGCGCCTCCGGGGTCACCCTCCTGGCGGAGGCCGCGCGCATCGTGCGCGAGGCCGGCTTCCGGATCGGCAACATCGCCGTCCAGGTGGTGGGTCCCCGCCCGAAGATCGGCAAGCGCCGGGACGAGGCCCAGAAGCTCCTGTCGGAGGCGGCCGGGGCCCCGGTGTCGGTCTCGGGCGCGACGACGGACGGGCTGGGCTTCCCCGGCCGGGAGGAAGGGCTGATGGCGGTGGCCACGGCCCTGGTCGTACGCGCCGGCTGAGAGGCGAGCACCCGGGGCGTCCCCGTTGTCAATGTCACGAAACCGGACGCCCCGAGGTGAAGTACCTGAGGCACCCCCCGGGGCCCACTACCCTGGAGGGGTGACTATTCGCCTGTACGACACCAGCGCCCGGCAGATCCGTGACTTCTCCCCGCTCCAGCCGGGTTGCGTCTCGATCTACCTGTGTGGTGCCACCGTGCAGGCCGCCCCGCACATCGGGCACATCCGCTCCGGGCTGAACTTCGACATCATGCGCCGCTGGTTCGCCTACCGCGGCTACGACGTCACGTTCGTGCGGAACGTGACGGACATCGACGACAAGATCATCGCCAAGTCGGCCGACCAGAACCGCCCGTGGTGGGCCATCGGCTACGAGAACGAGCGGGCCTTCAACGACGGCTACACCGTGCTCGGTTGCCTGCCGCCCACCTACGAGCCGCGCGCCACCGGCCACATCACCGAGATGGTCGAGATGATGCGCGGCCTCATCGAGCGCGGGCACGCCTACGAGGCCGACGGCAGTGTCTACTTCGACGTCCGCTCCTGGCCCTCCTACCTGGAGCTGTCCCGGCAGGACCTCGACGAGATGCGGCAGCCCGCCGAGGAGGGCATCACCGGCAAGCGCGACCCGCGCGACTTCGCCATGTGGAAGGCCACCAAGCCCGGCGAGCCCGACTGGGAGACGCCCTGGGGGCGCGGCCGGCCCGGCTGGCACCTGGAGTGCTCGGCGATGGCGCACAAGTACCTCGGGACCGCCTTCGACATCCACGGCGGCGGCCTGGACCTGGTCTTCCCGCACCACGAGAACGAGATCGCCCAGGCCAAGGCCTACGGTGACGAGTTCGCCCGGTACTGGGTGCACAACGCCTGGGTCACCATGAGCGGCGAGAAGATGTCCAAGTCGCTCGGCAACTCGGTCCTGGTGAGCGAGATGGTCAAGCGCTGGCGGCCCATCGTGCTGCGCTACTACCTCGGCACCCCGCACTACCGCTCGATGATCGAGTACAGCGAGGAGGCGCTGCGCGAGGCCGAGTCGGCGTTCGCGCGGATCGAGGGCTTCGTGCAGCGCGTGGTGGAGAAGGCCGGCGTCGTCGAGCCCGCCGCCGAGGTGCCGCTCGCCTTCGCCGAGGCCATGGACGACGACCTGGGCGTGCCGCAGGCCCTCGCCGTGGTGCACACCACCGTCCGGCAGGGCAACAGCGCGCTGGCCGCCGACGACAAGGAAGCCGCCGTGGCCCGGCTCGCCGAGGTCCGTGCGATGCTCGGCGTGCTGGGGCTCGACCCGCTGGACCCCCAGTGGGCCGGGGAGGGCGACCGCGGCGAGGACCTGCACGGCGTGGTCGACACGCTGGTCCGCATGGTCCTCGACCAGCGCGAGGCCGCCCGGGCCCGCAAGGACTGGCCCACCGCGGACGCCATCCGCGACCAGCTGAGCCAGTCCGGCCTGGTCATCGAGGACAGCCCGCAGGGGCCGCGCTGGAGCCTCGGCCCGCGTTAGCCCGGCCGCGGCCCGAAGATCGATTGTGCCGCCCGGGCCTCCGGGCGGCACACTTCACAGACGTACGCACTTCACCGCCTCACGGCGACAGCAGAGACAGGTAGGTCATGGCAGCCAACAACCGCCGCATGTCCGGCAAGAAGGGCGCGCAGGTCGGCAGTGGCGGCCAGCGGCGCCGGGGCCTGGAAGGCAAGGGCCCCACCCCGCCCGCCGAGATGCGCAAGGGACACAAGAAGAACCGCGTCGCCAACGCCAAGGCGAAGCAGGCCGTCCGCCGGCCCACCGTGCGCGGCCGCGGCGGCAAGGGCACGTCCGAGCTGGTCGTCGGACGCAACCCGGTCCTGGAGGCGCTGCGCGAGGGCGTCCCGGCCTCGACCCTCTACGTCCAGCAGTTCATCGACAACGACGAGCGGGTGCGCGAGGCCCTTCAGGTCGCCGCCGAGCGCGGCGGCATCAACCTCATGGAGGCCCCGCGTCCCGAGCTGGACCGGATGACCAACGGCCTCAACCACCAGGGCATGGTCCTGCAGGTCCCGCCGTACGAGTACGCGCACCCCGAGGACCTGGTGGCCGCCGCCCACGACGACGGTGAGGACCCGCTGATCGTCGCCCTGGACGGCGTCACCGACCCGCGCAACCTCGGCGCGGTCGTCCGCTCCGTCTCCGCCTTCGGCGGTCACGGCGTCGTCGTCCCCGAGCGTCGCGCGGCCGGCATGACGGCCGGTGCCTGGAAGACGTCCGCCGGTACGGCGGCCCGCACCCCCGTCGCCCGCGCCACCAATCTGACCCGGGCCCTGGAGGCGTACAAGAAGGCCGGGATCGCGGTCGTCGGCCTGGCCGCCGACGGCGAGTCGGAGCTCGGTGACCTCGAGGCGCTGGACGGCCCGGTCGTCATCGTCGTCGGCAGCGAGGGCAAGGGGCTGTCCCGGCTGGTCGGAGAGACCTGCGACTTCCGGGTGCGGATCCCGATGCCGGGTGGCGCCGAGTCGCTCAACGCCGGTGTGGCGGCGGGGATCGTGCTGTACGAGGCGGCTCGCCGACGCCGCTGAACAAGCGTCCGGGATTTCACCCGTACGGGGTAATTCCGGTGTCATCGGGGCGATGAGGGCAAGCTTGACGGGGTCCGGACAGATCCGGCGGGTCAAAGCAGTGTCCTAACGCGACGTCACTCGGTTAGATGAGTGTGGACACCAGAACACCCCGCACACCCACGGGGGACCGCTCGTCGGGACTCGACGACGCTCCCGCGCTGAGCATGGTGAAGGTGCCGAGCGACCCGGCGCAGGTCATCGTCAATCACGCGAGTTTCCGCGTGCAGTTGGGCGTCTCGACGCGTCGCGTCCAGTCCCCCCGGGTCGCACGGCATCTGACCGCCACCGAGGACACCGCCCGCATCCCCCAGGTGAGGAGCGGGGCGGACGGGGCCACCGCCCGCCGACGGCCCGTCGTCTGGAGCGGCAGATCCGCCCCGGACGACACCGGCGCGCACCGGCTCCTGCAGGCCGTCCGGCACGAGAGCGTCCGCCACGCCGACGAGGCCGCCTCCGACACCGGAGCCACCCGGGTCATCTCCCGCGCGGGCCCGGGCTACGACGGCCCCGGGTACCAGGGCGCGGGCTACGGCGGCGACGGCTACGAGGGCGACGGCTACGAGGGCGACCTCGCCCAGACCGTCGAGACCCCGGTCGTCGGCCCGCAGCGCACGCACGATCCCGCCGACGGCACCCGGCTGCTGCCGCCCATGCGTACGGTCGGCAGCGCCTACGACGAACCCGCCTACGGGGGCGGCGAGTTCGAGGAGTCCGGCACCGAAGCGGACGGCACGGGACGCCGGGGCAAGCGGCACAGCGACGACCCGGCCCGGCACGCCTACTACCCCGGGCGCCGGATGAACCTCGGCGTCGTCCTGCTCCCGCTGCGCGTCTTCCTCGGCTTCATCTCCG
Source organism: Streptomyces tibetensis (assembly GCF_040647715.1). GTDB lineage: Bacteria > Actinomycetota > Actinomycetes > Streptomycetales > Streptomycetaceae > Streptomyces > Streptomyces tibetensis_A. The sequence goes on from NZ_JBEZCR010000003.1 coordinate 131,089, forward strand.
TCTACGCCGGCATGGGCAAGCTGTGCGACCCCGTCTACTTCGAGGGCGGCAAGCGCGGCTCCATGGTCAAGTGGCTCAACACCCTGCACCCGTGGGAAGTCGCCGAGCCACTGCGCCAGTTCGCCCTCGAGCACCCCGTCGGGGCCGGCCTGGTCATCGCCTTCGCGCAGGTCATCGTGGGTGTCCTGACGGTGCTGGGCTGCTGGCAGCGGGTCGCCGCCTGCCTGGGCGCCCTGCTGTCGGCGGCGCTGCTGGTCACGGTCAGCTGGAAGAGCGTGCCCGCCTACGAGACGCCCGACATCATCTACCTCGCCGCCTGGTCCCCGCTGATCATCGCCGGCGCCCCCGTCTACTCGGTCGACGGCCGCCTGGCCGGCAGTGCCTGGCGCCGGCTCGGCCCCCGCGCCGACATCTGGGACCTGCGCCGCTACGTGCTGCGCCGGGGTGCCCTCGTCACCGCCATCGCCACCGGCGTCACCCTGCTCGTCGGGTCGCTGCTCGGCGGCGCTGTCCGGGACGCCGACCGGGTCGTCGTCCCGGGCCCCGGCGAGGCCCCGCGCAACGAGCTGCCCGGCTCCCCGCTCCCGGGCGAGCCCGGCAAGCGCAAGCAGAAGCAGACCCCGTCGGCTTCCTCCTCGCCCACCCAGAGCGCCACGGCCGGCTCGGCGAGCCCCAGCGCGGGCACCACGACCCGGCCCGGCGCCACCCGCGACACCGGTACGGTCACCGGCGGTTCCCCCAGCCAGACCCAGGGCACGGCCGGCCAGGCACCGCCCCAGCAGTCCACCCCGCAGAACGAGGCGCCGAGCACCACGACCGGCCCCACGTCCGGCGGCACGACGACGGGCGGCTCGGGCTCGACCGGCGGCTCGGGCAGTGGAGGTTCCTCCTCCACGGGCCGCCCGGGCCTGGTGGGCGGCCTGCTGGGCTAGCACCCGACCCGAACCCGGGAAGACCCCGCATCACACTGATGCGGGGCCTTCTCACTCTAGGCGGACGACGTCGGTGTCCCGGCGTCCTCAGGGGGCGCGGCGGCGATGATGGAGTCGAGGATCGCGCGGGACGTCTGGAGGTCCTCGATAGCGTGCGTGATGCGCTCGCCCTCCCGGCGCAGTCGGGCGAGCAGGTCCGGACAGGTGGGCATGAGGCGGTCGTCGTCGGCGCGGATGCACGGCAGAACCTGAGAGATCAGAGCGGTCGGAAGGCCCGCCGCCAGCAGACAGCGGATGCGGCGTACCGTCTCGACGTCCGACTCGCCGTAGACGCGGTAGCCGCTGGGCAGCCTGTCGGGCGTCAGGAGCCCCTGCTGTTCGTAGTAGCGCAGCAGTCGCTCATGGACGCCGGTGCGCCGCACCATCTCCTTCATGCGCATGCCGCTCGCCTCATTCCCGCTTCCCTCTTCCGAGCCGCGACTTGACTCTGACATTGATGTCGGAGTTTAGCGTCGGCGCCATGACCACTGATCACGCGCTTCCCTCCTCTGACCTCGACGTTCTCGTGCAGGGGCGCGGCCCCGCGCTGCTGCTGGCACATGGCGCAGGCGGCAGCATCGAAGGAAACTTCGGCCTCGTCCTCGACGATCTCGCCCAGGACCACACTCTCGTCGGTCCGCACTACCCCGGGGCCGGGGGCTCTGCCGTCGCCGTCGCACCCCTGAGTCTGGACGACCTCGCCGATCGCCTGGTCGCGGCCGCCGTCGCGGCCGGCCAGGACACGTTCGCCGTCCTCGGGGAGTCCCTCGGCAGCGCCGTGGCCGTCCGGATCGCCACCCGGCACCCCGGTCGTGTCCGGGCCCTCGTCCTCACCGCCGGCTTCGCCGCCGCCGACCCCGTCCTGGCACTCGCCGCCCGGCTGATCAAGTCCCTGGCAGCGGCCGGGCAGTGGGAGGACGTGGCACGGCTCGCCCTCCTGTCCTGCATGTCCCCGGCGGACCTGGCGGGCCTCGAACCGGCCGCCCTTGAGGAGCCGGTCGCCCGGACTCTGGCCGCGATGCCGCCCGGCATGCTGGACCACTTCGACCTGGTCTCCCGCGTGGACGTCCGGGCCGATCTGGCGCAGGTGTCCGCCCCCACCCTGGTGGTGGCGCCGACCGGCGACCGGCTGGTGCTGCCCGAGAGTTCGTACCGTCTGGCGGAAGGCGTCCCGGGCGCCCGGCTGGTCGAACTGCCCGGTGCCGCACACATCCTGAGCCCCGCAGACCGGGCGACCTGGCTCCGCCACGTACGAGAGTTCCTCGCCGCGCTCCCCGCCACGTCGGCGTGAGCGCACCACTCCTCACGGATCGGGCCGGTCCACTCCTGACGTCGCCACGCCGACGCCGGGCGGGCCTGCTCGTTCTCGCCACCACCACTTTCGTCGTCGTCACCACGGAACTGTTGCCGGTCGGGTTGCTGACGCCGATCAGCGACGATCTGGGAGTCGAGCGATCACGGGTGGGGCTGCTGGTCACCGTGTACGCCTTCACCGTGGGCCTGACGGCGGCGCCGCTCACTCACTGGGCCGCCGGCTGGCCGCGCAAGCGCCTCTACATGACCGTGAGTGCGGTCTTCTCGCTCGGCACCATGCTCTCCGCAGTCGCGGCGAGCTACCCGTTACTGGCGATCGGCCGGTTCCTGTGCGGAACGGCGCACGGTGTGTTCTGGTCGATCGTCGCGGGATACGCCGCCGCGCTGGCCCCGCCCGGCCGCTCGGGCCGCACAACGGCTGCCGTCTTCGCCGGGAACTCGGCGGCCCTTGTTCTGGGTGTCCCCCTGGGCACGGTCCTCGGCGGCGTCGCCGGATGGCGCGGCGCCTTCTGCGCCGTGGCGGCGCTCGGTCTCGGGGCACTCGCCGCCGCCCAGTGGCTCTTGCCCGGCATTCCCCGACGCCCCGCCCCGCCGCAGTCGACTGGACTCGGTGGCGCACTTCGCCTGCCCGGCCTACGACGCATGGTCACGGCGACCGCGCTGCTCGTCCTCGGGCACTTCACCGTCTACACCTACGTGACGCCCCTCCCGCACGAGGCCGCCGCCTTCAGCGAGGGCGCCACCGGCATGCTCCTGGCGGTGTACGGACTGGCGGGCTTCCCGGGCACGTGGCTCGGCGGGGTCCTGGCGGACCGTCGCCCGCACACCGTCCTGCTCGGCACCATCACCCTGCTGGCCGGCTCGCTGGTGCTGCTCGGTGCGAGCATCCGCGTGCAGCCACTCGCCGTGGCGGCCGTGGCTCTGTGGGGCGTCGCCTTCGCCGCGCTGCCGGTGACGTTGCAGTCGGGCGTCCTCCGCCTGGGAGCCACCGCACCCGACGCCGCGTCCTCCTGGTACGTCTCGGCGTTCAACCTGGGCATCGGGGGAGGGGCCCTGGCCGGGGGGCTGCTGAGCACCTTCCCGGTGGAGGTGCTCCCGTGGATGGCGCTGATCTCCGTCGTACCGGCCGCCGCCGTCGCCTGGACCACACGGGCAGCCTTCACGCATCCACAGTCGCTGTAGGCCGGATGCGCCCAACGCCGGGCCCCAGCGCCGCTAACGCCCCAGCGCCGCCAGTTCCTTCGCCGCCTCGGTCAGGTCCTTGGCCGTGTCGATGGCCCGCCAGTACGCCCCCTGGGGGATCGTGAACCCGGCCAGCCGCCGCTCACGGGCCAGGTGGGGAAACGTCGTCCGCTCGTGGTCCCCTCGGTGCGGCAGCAGCCCGGCGAACTCGGGGGAGAAGACGTACACACCGGCGTTGATCTCGAAGGTCGACGGCGGTGCCTCGATGAAGTCGGTGATGCGCCCGAAGCCGTCGGTCCGCACGGCGCCCCACGGCAGCCGGGGCCGCGCCAGTGCCAGGGTCGCCACGGCGTCCCGCTCGGTGTGGAAATCGGCCATGTCCCGCAGGGAGAACCGCGTCCAGATGTCGCCGTTCGTCGCGTACCAGGGCTGGTCGGGGTGCGGAAGGTGCGCCGCGGCGTACTTGAGGCCGCCCCCTCGCCCGAGCGGCTCCGGCTCGACGACCGTCGTGACGGAGAGGGGCAACTCGGCGGTCTCCAGCCACTTCTGCAGCACCTCGGCGAGATGGCCGCAGGAGACCACGACGTCCGTCACGCCCTCGTCGGCGAGCCAGGACAGCTGATGGCCGATGATCGGCGTTCCCGTCCCGGGGATCTCGACCATCGGCTTGGGCCGGTCGTCGGTGTACGGGCGCAGCCGGGAGCCCTGGCCACCGGCCAGAACCACGGCTTGAACGGGGCGGGACGCGGCGCTCGGATCGCTCATGGACACGAACTCTACGTGGCGTCCCGCCCGGGGTCTGCGGCCGACGATGGTTCCGGCGTCGGCCGTTATGGACTTCCCACCCGGTGGCAGGGCGGTGGGCTCAGCTGTGCGCGGCGGCGACGCCGGTGGCGAAGGCGGTGTCGCAGACCGGCCGCGCGTACGACTGGGCGCGGGTCGGGCCGTAGACCGCGACGGCTGCCTGGCCGAGCGCGCGGGCGATCGACGCGCAGTGCTTGGCCAGCGACGGGCGGCCGTTGACAGCCTGCTGGAGGTGGCCGAGGGCGACGCCGGGGTCCTCCTCCTGCAGTTCGGTCAGCAGCCTGTCGCGCAGGACCTCGTGAGGCGCGCGCTTGGCGGCACGCGGGGTGCCCACCGAGGTGTCCGCGGCGGTGAGCACCGGGTCGGTGGAGTTCCCCGACCAGTTGACTCGGGTGACCGCGAGGGTCCCGGAGAGCACCAGGACGACGGGCAGGACGAAAGCGAGGGTGCGGCCGATCCGGCGGGCGGGGCCCCGGCCGCGTCGCGTCTGTTGGTTCATGGAGTGCTTCACGCGTGTGAGGGTAGCGCCCGGTAATGGTTTGTAGACATTTAGTCACCGGTTCGGGGGATGAGAAAGGACCACTTTCCGGGTAGGGCGTTGACGCACAGTGCTCGAAACGTCCGGTCTGCCGGGGTATTTGTCGACAACGAGAAGGGCCCCGCGGCAGGTCGCGGGGCCCTTCTCGTCAACCTGGGTGATTCACCCGGGGTTGTGTGTCTGCGAGTTGATCAGTCGGACAGGGTTGATCAGTCGGAAAGGCGCGCACCGGTCGACGTCGAGAACACGTGGGTCTCGCCGGAGCGGGGCACGACGTGCAGCTGGCTGCCCTTCTCCGGGACGTCACGGCCGCTGACGCGGACCACGAGGTCCTTGGAGTCGTCGCCGACCTTGGCGGTGCCGTAGACGTACGCGTCGGCGCCGAGCTCCTCGACGACGTTCACCGTGACCGCGAGGCCCAGCTCGGCGTCCGCGCCGGCCACCTCGAAGTGCTCGGGGCGGACGCCGACGGTGACGGTCTTGTCGGTGGCGGCGGCGATCGCGTCGCGCTGCACCGGCACGACCGACTTGCCGAACTTCACGCCGCCGTCGGTGATCGGCACCTCGACGAGGTTCATCGCCGGGGAGCCGATGAAGCCGGCCACGAAGAGGTTGGCGGGCTTGTCGTACATGTTGCGCGGGGTGTCGATCTGCTGGAGCAGGCCGTCCTTGAGGACCGCCACCCGGTCGCCCATCGTCATGGCCTCGACCTGGTCGTGGGTGACGTAGACGGTGGTGATGCCCAGGCGGCGCTGGAGCGAGGCGATCTGCGTACGCGTCGACACACGGAGCTTGGCGTCCAGGTTGGACAGCGGCTCGTCCATGAGGAAGACCTGGGGCTCACGCACGATGGCGCGGCCCATGGCGACACGCTGGCGCTGACCGCCGGAGAGGGCCTTCGGCTTGCGGTCCAGGTACTCGGTGAGGTCGAGGATCTTCGCGGCCTCTTCGACCTTCTGCCGGATCTCCGCCTTGTTGACGCCGGCGATCTTGAGCGCGAAGCCCATGTTGTCGGCGACCGTCATGTGCGGGTAGAGCGCGTAGTTCTGGAACACCATGGCGATGTCCCGGTCCTTGGGCGGCAGGTGCGTGACGTCGCGGTCGCCGATACGGATGGCGCCGGCGTTGACGTCCTCGAGCCCCGCGAGCATGCGGAGCGAGGTGGACTTGCCGCAGCCGGAGGGGCCGACGAGGACGAGGAACTCGCCGTCCTCGATGTCGATCTCCAGCGCGTCGACGGCGGGCTTGGTGGAGCCCGGGTACACCCGGGTCGCCTTGTCGAACTGCACAGTGGCCATGGTGAATGAACCCCTTCTACCGGCAGGAACGTGCCGGACGATCCGAGTAGGAAGGCGGTGCCGCGACGGTGATTCCGTCGTGGTGTAGTCCACGCGTGTGAACTGGCTCAGGACGGTACCCGGCGTTCACACGTCTGTCAGTAGTTCCGGGCCTGTGAACTTCGCGGAAATTTTCGAAGCGGCACGTTACGGCTGTCCGGACGTGTTGGTTTCCGGTTGCCCGTAACGGTCCGCGAGCACCGCGACCGCCCGGGCCACCGCCTGCCGGAGCCCGGGAGGGCCGAGCACCTCCGCCTCCGTGCCGAGCCGGAGCAGATCGCCCACGGCCACCGCCTCCGACTCGACGGTCAGCTCCACCTCCACCCAGCCGTCCCCGTCGGGCGGGCCCGCGCTCTGAAGGGCATCTACACCCGCCGCGCCGAACTGCATCGGCAGCAGCCGCCGCGCGCGGGGCGAGATCCGCAGCCGGGCGGTGTCCTGACGCAGGGCGGCCTCCAGGCGCCGGGAGGACTCGGCCCAGCAGGCGGCGAGGTCGAAGCCCGCCGGACGCTCGAAGGTCTCGCCGGTGTCCTGCACGGCCAGGACGCGCGAGACCCGGTAGGTCCGTACGGTCTCCTCCGCCAGGGCGACCAGGTACCAGATGCCGCCCTTCAGGACGAGCCCCAGCGGCCGCACCTCCCGGCGCACCTCGCCGCGCCAGCGCCGGTAGTGCAGCCGCAGCACCCGCCGCTCCCACACGGCCGCCGCCACGGCCTCCAGACACGGCACCGGGTCGGCCTCCCGGAACCAGGCCGGCGCGTCCAGATGGAACCGCTCCTGCACCCGCCGTGCCTGCCCGGCGAGCTCCGCGGGCAGCGCCGCCTGCACCTTCAGCTGGGCGCTGGCCAGTACCGCGCCCAGCCCGAGGTCCCGCGCGGGCCCGGGCATCCCGGCGAGGAACAGCGAACCGGCCTCGGCGTCGGTCAGTCCGGTCAGCCGTGTCCGGTACCCGTCGACCAGCCGGTAGCCGCCCTCGGGCCCCCGGTCGGCGCACACCGGCACCCCGGCCGCTCCCAGCGCCTCGACGTCCCGGTAGACCGTCCGCACCGACACCTCCAGCTCGGCGGCGAGCTCGGGCGCGGTCATCCGTCCGCGGTTCTGGAGCAGCAGGAGCAGGGAGAGGAGCCGGTCCGCGCGCATGGGGCCATTGTCGCGGCGTACGGCGCCGTACCTGACAGGAGATGTCAGGTACGGCGTCCAGGCTGGGGGTCGAGGACATCCGGAGCCGACCGAGCCGACCGAGCCGACCGAGCCGACCGAGAGGACCACCCATGCCCGGTACCACCCGCACCACCACCGGCCACTTCACCTTCGCCGACTGGCAGGAACGCGTGATCGCCCCCGGCGAGGACGCGAACCCCCGTCTCGCCCACGCATCGGTCCGCAACACCTTCACCGGCGGCATCGAGGCGGCGGGGACGACCTGCGAGTACGCGATCGTCTACGTCACCGCGAAGACCGGGTCCTTCAGCGGCATGGAACTCCTCACCGGCCGCCTCGACGGCCGTGAGGGGAGCTTCGCCGTGGAGGAGCGGGGGTGGTTCGGCGAGGACGGAACCGTGCACTGCACCTTCGAGGTGGTGCCCGGGTCGGGGAGCGGCGAGCTGACCGGCCTCACCGGGAAGGGCGGTTTCACCGCACGGCACGGCGAGACGGCGGTGGAGTATCGGTTCGCCTACGAGCTGGAGCAGGGGGCCGGCCGAACGGAACTTCGTGGCTCGGCGTAACGGGCTCTGTGTACAGTGGTGCCGCCCTCCCGCGCGGCAACGCGCTGCACGGCACCCGCCTCCTTAGCTCAGCTGGCCAGAGCAACGCACTTGTAATGCGTAGGTCGTCGGTTCGAATCCGACAGGGGGCTCTGAGATGAAGCGGCAGGTCACAGGCCGCTTACCTACTGCTCGTCCGGGGAGGCCCCCGGGCGGGCAGTACGCATTTTGTACGCACGGTTTCTCCTACGCGGCTTCCGCGAGGGACGCACGGAGCTTGTCCAGTGCGCGCTCTCGCCCGACGTCCAGGCGCTCCGCCACCTCGTCCAGCCGGTCCGGGAACAGGTGGCCGTAGATGTTCAGCGTCATGGCCGCGTCCTTGTGCCCCAGCATCGTCTGCACGACCTTCACGTCCGCGCCGGCCGCGATGGCGAGCGAGGCCGCGGTGTGCCGCAGCTTGTGCGGGGTGATGCCCATGCCCTCGAGGCCTGCCGCCTTCACCGCGGGGTCGAAGACCCTCGAGCGGAAGTTGGCGTAGCGGAGGGGGCCGCCCCCGGGCGCGACGAACAGCAACTCGTCAGCCTTCCGCCCGTGGGCAAGGGCGCCCAGCTCGTCGGCGAACGACCGGGGGACGGGCACGGAGCGCTTCTCGTGGTTCTTCACCGGCCCCAGCGCCAGGACGCCGCGCACGTCGGTGTAGTTCTGCACGATCCGGATGCGCCGCTGGGCGACGGACAAGCGGCCGGCCTTCACCGCGGACGCCTCCGCCCACCGAACGCCGCAGTACCCCAGGGTCAGGATCAGCAGCCGGTACTCACCGGCCGCGGCCGCCAACTGCTCGAGCTGCTCGAAGGTGAGGTAGACGTGCTCGTCCTCGTCGTCCGGCCGGGGGAGTTCGTGGTCGTGGCACGGGCTGACGCTGATGCGCTTGGAGAAGACGGCGTGTTTCATGACCATGGCCAGCACGCGGTAGGCCTTGATGATGCGGGCCGGGCCGATCGGCCGTCCGGACTTCCCGGGGCCGGTCTCGAGCTCGGTCACCCAGGCGTCGACGTCCTCCCACTGCACGGCCGCGACCTGCCAGTCACCCCAGCGCGGGATCACGTAGTTGTCGAGCAGGTCTCGGTAGTCCCGTTTCGTGGTCCGGCCGATCTTCCGCTTGGACGCGAACCACTCTTCGGCCACGACCTTCACGGCCGCTTTGCCCGACGCGGGGTCTCGGTAAGAGCCCTTGTCCAGCCGGGCCGCGAGCGCGTCCCGCTCGGCCTCGGCCTGGGGGAGCTTGCCGAACGTCTTGGCCTTGCCCTTGCCGTCCGGGCCGTACCAGCGCACCCGCCAGCGCCCGGGCGCACGGCGCTTCGAGCCTTCCCGCTTCGCCGCCTGCCAGCGCTCCAGCGCTTCCTGGTAGTCGGCGTGGTTCGCGCGGTCCTCGATCCAGACCCTAGCCATCGTCCCCCCCGTCCTTCGGGCTGACCTGCCCGACCAGCCGTTCGTACTGCTGCCGTGCCTGTTGCGCGCACCATGCCCGGTACTCGTCGACGGGCATCGGCTCCCATGCTTCGGGGAGGGCGTCCAGCCGGAACCTGAGCCAGTCCTTACCGCGGCTGTCGCCTTGCAGCGGCCGCATTCCGTGCGCCCACTCCCACGCCTGCCGCGCTGGGATGGCGCCCCCACCGGTGATCTCGATCGTCTCCGGCTGGCCCGTCTCCTCGTTCCTCTCCCTGGCCGTATGAGGCAGAAGGAGCGCGTTCGGGTGGACGCCCAGTACCGAGGCGAGCGCCATCAGGTCGTCGACGTCAACGCGCCGGATCTGCTTCGGCTCGTCGCTCGCCCCGTTCTCGATCTTGTTTAGGGCGTCGGCGCTGAGCGGCCGGCCCTCTTCCTTCAACCGCGCGGAGAGGGCTCGCAAGGTGAGGCCGCGAGCCTCCCTCATCCGCTTCACGTTGGCGGCCACTGCGCGCCCTGTCGGTCCCAACTCAATCCGCCCTGTCGTCATGATCCGGATGGTATCCGTCGAGCTTTTCTCGACAGAATCACGGATCTTGCCTATCGGGGTCTTCCTGGTTACGCTCGCCATCATCACCGCTACTCACGGGATGATGCAAGTCGTACACGAGAAAATCTCGACAAGGGGTACCGATGGCAGAAGCGAAGCTGTCGCCGCGGCAGTTGGCCGAAGAGCTGGGGGTGAGCCCTCGCACGCTGGCGAATTGGCGCTGGTCGGGCATCGGGCCGCGCTACACGAAGCTGGGCGATGGACGCACCGCGCGCGTCCGCTACCGGCGCGCGGACGTCGACGCGTGGCTGAAGGCCCGGGAGAGCGGGGCCGCGGCATGACCACTGGAAAGACGAACGCCCCCGCGGCAACGGGGGCGAACGAAGACGGCCAGCTGAGGACCGGACCAGCAAGCAGAGTAGCGCGGCAGACAACCGGCGTCACCGGCGACTGGGCGAACGCCCTCGACGGCGCCCTGGACGCCGCCGGCATGCTCGGCTTCCACGTCATCCCCCTGTCCGTGCGGAAGCTGCCCGCCATCCGCTCGCCCCACGACAAGGGGCACAGCTGCAAGGGCGAGTGCGGGCAGCTCGGGCACGGCATCCACGACGCCAGCAACGACCCCGACCGCATCCGGGCCATGTTCGACGTCGCCCGGCACGCCACCGGCTACGGCATCGCATGCGGCCGGGCACCGCACCACCTGATCGGCCTGGACCTCGACCGGAAGAACGGCGTAGACGGCGTCTGGGAGCTGCGGAAGCTGGCCGCCCGGAACGGCATCGCGGTCCCGCGCACCGTCATCATCGCCACCCCGTCCGGCGGCTACCACGCCTGGTGGTCCGGCCCGGCCGACGTGAAGGTCCCCAACCGGGCCGGACACCTCGCCCCCGGCGTCGACGTCCGTGGCAGCGGCGGCTACCTCGTCGGCCCCGGGTCCCGCAGCGCGGCCGGCCTCTACACCCTCGCCTCCGACCCGGACGAGGTCGTGGTGGAGCCGATCCCGCCGCGGCTGCTGCAGCTGATGACGGCCGACACCACCCGGCCGCGGCCTGCCCGCCCCTTCACCGGGCGCGTGACCGGCGGCCGCACGCTGGTCGGCCTGGTCCGCGTCGTCCTCGACGCTCCCCAGGGGCAGCGCAACAGCCGCCTGTACTGGGCCGCCTGTAGGGCGTTCGAGCACGCGGGCGCCGGCCTCTTCCCCGCCGACTCCGCGCACGACGCGCTCACCCAGGCCGCCGCGGCGGTCGACCTGCCCGACAACGAAGCCGCCGCCACCATCGCCTCAGCCCGGCGCGCGGTACTGGGAGCCACCACGTGACCGACAGCAAGGACAAGGCCCGCGAGATCGTCGAGAGCACGGGCACCGAGGTGGAGAAGGGCCGCGGCCCCTCCCAGGCGTCCCTCCTCGTCGCGCTGGCCCGCGAGCGGTACGAACTGTTCATGTCGGAGGACGGCCGCCCCTACGGGGTGAAGGTCGACGGCGCGAACATCGCCCTGCCGCTACGCGGAAAGGCCGGCCTGCGCTCGCAGCTGGCCCGTATCTTCACCGACGAGCACGACGGGTCGGTCCCCTCCCAGTCGGCGCTCGCCGACGCGATGACCGTGCTGGAAGGCGTCGCCCAAGACGCCGACCCGCGCGTGCCGCACGTCCGCGTGGCCCGCTCCGCCGACGGCATCGTCATCGACCTGGGCGACGCCGACGGACGGTGCGTCATCATCCGCCCCACCGGGTGGGAACGCGCCGCACGCTCACCCGTCCTGTTCCGCCGCTCGGGTGCCATGAAGCCGCTGCCTGAACCGGTCCGTGACGGTGACGGCCTGGCCAAGCTGCGCGCGATGCTGAACACCGATGACGAGGGCTTCCAGCTGCTCGTCGCGTGGCTCGTCGCCGCATTCATCCCCGACCTGCCGCACCCGATCCTGACGTTCCGCGGCGAGCAGGGCACCGGGAAGTCGTACTCCGCGAAGATGGTCATCGGCATCGTCGACCCGTCCGGCGCACCGAAGCGGACCGCGCCGCGGGACATCAAGTCATGGGCCACGCAGGCGTTCAACTCCTGGGCCCTGTGCCTGGACAACGTGTCCGTGATCGCCGACTGGCTGTCTGACGCCCTGTGCCGCGCGGTCACCGGAGACGGCATCGTCGACCGTGCGCTCTACACCGACGACGACGTCGTCGTCCTCGAGTTCCGCCGCGTCCTGGCGATGACCACCATCGATGCCGGGGCGCTCGCCGGGGACCTCGCCGAGCGTCTGCTGACCATCGAACTGCACACCATCCCGGACCGCCGGCGCCGCGAAGAGGCCGAACTGGACGCCGCCTACGCCGACGCCCACGCGGCGATTCTGGCCAGCCTGTTCGATCTCCTCGCCGACGTCCTGGCCGTCCTGCCCGACGTGCAGCTGGAGGAGCGGCCGCGCATGGCCGACTTCGCGCGGGTCCTGGCGGCCGTCGACAAGGTGAAGGGCTGGCACACCCTCGAGAGCTACAAGGCCACCGCCCGCGACGCGGTCGCCGACGTCCTCGAGGGCGAGCCGTTCGCCCAGGCCGTTGTTGCGCTCGTCGACCGTGCCGGGCCGGAGGGGGTCACCCTCACCGCCTCCGAACTGCTCGAGCGGGTGGTCGCTCCGGACAAGCTGCCGCGGAAGTGGCCGAAGGACCCGACGCGGGCGGGCGGACAGCTCAAGCGGCTCGCGCCGGCGCTGCGGACCATCGGCATCGAGGTCGACGACAGCAAGCGCGGGCCGAAGCCGAAGAAGCAGCGGCTCTACACCCTGACGGCGTCACCGGAGAGAAGGTACGAAACAGCGTCCCCAGCGTCCCCCGGAGCGGTCGGCACCAGCCCTGAGCAGGGAGAACAGGGGGGACGCTATAGGGGGGACGCTAGCGGTCCCCCCAACGCCCGGGGGGACGCTGGCAACGCTGTGGGGAACGCTGGCCTCTTCGTAGCGTCCCCCCAGGGCCCCGCCCCTGACCTGCAAGGACAAGGCAGGGGGGACGCTGGGGACGCTGGGGACGCTGAAATGCAGCCACTCTCTGATGACGTCCGCCCCAAGAGCCCGTGCGCCCAGTGCTCCAGGCCCCAGTGGAACGCCGAAGGCTCGCCCTTCTGCCTGGACTGCCGCACCGCGGCGTAGGAGTCCCCGATGCCTCCCCGACAGCCGATCACCACCTACTGCCCTGCCTGCCGCCGCATCCGGGGAGTCCGCATCGTCGGCCACACCGAGATCAGCGGCACACCCCTCGACCTCGCACGCTGCGCAGACACCAGCTGCGAACTCATCTGGGCCATGAGGCCCGCCACCCGCACCACCTGACGAGAGGTCACACCATGACGACGCACCACCACCTGCCCGACGGCCTCACCCCGGAGCGACGCGCCCACGTCCTCCGCAACCGGGCCGACAACTTCCAGCCCAACGCGGAGTACGACCAGGCCATCGAGCGCATGGAGAAGGACCCGGAGTACGCCGAGACCATCAGTCCCACCATGCGCATGGCCCTCGGTTACTACGCCGACGACAAGGCCGCCCACGACGACCTCAACGACTGAACGGAGCCCCACCATGGCCGACACCATCGCCACCCTCGAAGCCCGCGCGGAGAAGCTGCGCGCCCAGGCCGCCAAGCCCACCGCCGAACTCGACCAGGTCACCTCCGAGCTCGAAGCCGCACGCGCTGCTGAAGCCGAACGGCAGGCCGGCCGCGGCGCCGACTGGGACCGCGGACTCCTCGCCGCCTGGCCCGACCTGGACGAGCAGCTGCGCGCCGAGGAGCAGCAGGCCCGCGCCGACTTCCTCAAGGCCCTCCAGAACGACCCCGTATGGTCCGCCTGGGCCCGGATGCGGGCCACCTGGCACCGCCGCAACGCCATCCGCTCCACCGCCGACGCGATCCGGTACCGGGAGGACCCCCAGGGCTCCCAGGTCCCCCTCCTCAACTACCGGGAGCCCACCATCCTCTGGGACACCATCATCGGTGCCATCGAGGACATGGGGCAGGACGCCGCCGCCGCCGAGACCGAGCGCCTGCACGACGAGCGCGAGGCATACGCCAAGGGGAACGACTGATGACCACAGACGCACTCGACCCGGGCGAGGACGGAACCTATCCGCACTTCCCTCGCGACGGACAAGGCCGGCCGCTGTGGTCCGACAGCGCCATGACCGACGGCCAGGCCGTCGACGGCCAGGCGCCCATGCCGCGAGGACGACGACTCAAGGCCGGACCGAACGGCACGGTCATCACCATCGACCTGACACCGACCGGACCGGACGGACAGCCCATCGACCCGCCGGACCTTCCGCCGGCCGCATGACCAACCACCGCGGCGTCAAAGCCACCCCGTGACGAGCGGGGAGCCATGGACGGAGAGCGGGCCAAACCCTAGCGGGCCTCCTTCCCGCACAGACCCGACCAGCGCCACCCACAGGCCCGCCGGCCACCTCGCAACCGGCGGGCCTCGGTCATGCCCGAGCAGCTGCACGACGACCACAGGAACGGCCCAATCAGCCACCGCGAGCGCTGCCCTCCCCGACGGACGAGCGGCCCACCCCTGGGGGGTGACTCCCCCCGGGGCCCGGAGGTCACCCGCCGGGGAGGGAAAATCCCGTGCCCGCGAATCAGGGCTTTTCGATCAGGGCCGGGGAAGGGGAGTTCCGGTCGTTCGGCCGGCCGCCGTGGGTCCCGGCGCTGTCAGCTCTGCGCGTGGCTGCACAGAACGGTGAAGGGGGGTCTACCGGCTCCCCTTCACCGCTGTCTGCTCACTGGGACTCGTCGGGGGCAACGACGAACGTCCCCTTGTTCGGCAGCGTGACGACCAGGCCGCGGTCGCGGAGTTCCTGCACGGCCCGGCGCGCGGTGCCCGGCGCGACGCCGTACTGGGCGCCCATGTCCCGCTCGTTCGGCAGGCGCGCACCGTGCGGGAGCCGACCGGATCGGATCTCGGATTCCACTTCGTTGGCGACGCGCACGTAGACGTAGACGAACGGGTCTTCGCTCATGCTCCGGAACGTAGGGCGGCACCCCGCGCCCGGCACCCGTAGGTGGCGGCATGTGGCCGTATGGGGTGCCCTGTAGTGGCATATAGCGGTACCGTCCGACCAGCGGAAAAGCCCCCGCAACCGGCCAGGGTTCGGGGGCGTGGACGACTGCTGAGGAGTCGACGTGAACGAGAGTACGCAGACCGAGGCCACCGCGGGCACCCCCACGAGCTACGGCTTCTGCAGCTGGCACAACCGCTTCGCCGACGACGTGCGGCTCATCGACGTGATCGAGCAGGGCTCCGGGTCGGGCGGCGTGCAGTACGCGTGCGGGCCGTGCCGCGAGGAGCACCGCCTGGTGCCGTTCGCCGACCGGGCATGAGCGCCCCGGAGAAGTCCCCGGAGTGCCAGCGCCACGAGTGCCGCTTGTGCGCCGGCCCCCGGGTGATCCGGCGCCCCGGCGCTCCGTCGTGGGAGGCGCCCATCATGACCCTGCGGTGTGGCTGCACGTGCCACGGCAGACACCGGTCCGGCCGCTGACGATCCCCCCGTAGCGCGACCGGGCCGGGCATGAGAACGGCCCCCGTCCTCGAGGACGGGGGCCGTTGCCGTGCGCGGACTACACGCAGGGGAAGTGCGAAGGCGGGTAGTGCCCGGCGCAGTTGGGGCAGTAGTCGAGCGGCGGCTGCTCGTAGCGCAGGACCGCGGCGAGGAGTCGACGGATCATGACGTCACCTCCTCGGCGGGGTCCGGGTCGGTGACGTACTCGATGACAGGAAAGATCGTCATCCCCTCCCCCGGGCCCTGCCGCACTTCGCGCACACGCGTGCTCTCAACTGCGTATTCGTCCCCAGAGGGGGCCGTGAGGGGCGGTGGGGGAGTGGCGGACGAAACGGACATGCGCCGAGCCGAGCGCCACAGAGCCACCCATCCGACGGCCGCCACACCGAGCACGCCAACCGCCTCGTCGACGGCGAACGCGGCGGCCACGGCCACCGAGCCGAGGACGACGAGCACGCACCCGCCGGCCGCCCGGGACGGCTCCTCGGTCGTGTTCGTGCGGGCGCCCATCACACGGTCCGGTAGACGCTGTCGGCGACTGCGTTGACGGCCTGGGCGAGCGGGACCGCGGCGAACCCGGCCACCCCCGCGGAGGTGCCCAGCGTGATCCCGCACCAGGCGCCCCGCTTGAGTTCGCCGCTCGTTCCGTCGCCGGCCTTCTTCACGGCGGCGATGAACACGGCGGTCAGGATCAGCACCAGGCACGCCCCGGGCCCCGAGAGCGGGGTGAAGGTCTCTCGGGCGGCGAGCTGGCCGGGCTGCTCGCCGACGCCCCACAACAGGGCCGCGTCGCCGAGCCAGTTCGACAGACCCAGGACGCTGCTGGAGGCGGTGCCGATGAGCCCGGCGATACCGAGGGTGGTGAGGCAGCCGTAGCACCAGGAGGCGAGGAACGGCAGGAGCCTGGCCGCGTGCTTGACGGGGTCTTTCAGGGCCTTGCGGCCGGGCCACCAGAGGGTGAGTTCGTAGCCGAGGAGGCAGAGGCCGACGGTCACGCCGCCGAACGTCACGTAGTTCACGAGGGGTTCCTTCAGCGGTACATGGCCACGGCGAGCGCGGCGAAGGTGAGCACGAGGGCGCAGGTTCCGGTGACGGCCGGGACGGTGCGGATGTCGACCAGGACGAGGCCGACGAGGGCCGCGAGGGCGGCGAGGGCGAAGCAGACGGCGAGGAGCATCAGTCGCCCCGGGCGGTGCGGAGCAGGCGCCGGCCGTAGCCGTCGCTCACGTCGAGCCGCTTGCCGATCTCGCTGCCGGTCAGTTCCGGTTCCGTCTCCAGCCAGTGCCGCACGGTCGCCACGCGGGCATCGAACGTCGTGTTCTGGCTGTCGATGGTCTCGAGGTCGTCGGCGCCGGTTCCGCTCGGCGGAACTACGGGCGGAACTGGTTCCGGTGCCGGTTCCGCCGGGGTCTCACCGATCGCCGCGCGCACGGCCGCGAAGTGATCGCCGAGCAGGTCAGGGCCGGTTCCGCCCTCGGTTCCGCCAGTTCCGCCCGCGAGTTCCGCCACGGGCGTCCAGGGGCCGAGGACGGGCCCCACGGGGGTCACGTCGACGGGCTCTGGGGCGCGTTCGACGGTGATCGGTTCCGCTGGTTCCGCCGCGGGTTCCGCCACGGCCGGAACTGGTTCCGCCGCGGGTTCCGGCTGGAGCTCGGAGAGTCGGTGGACGCGCCACAGGACGAGCGGGGCGACCGCGGAGACGGCGACGACGAGCGCCACGGAGACGGGCAGGAGACCGACCTCGACGAGGTGGCTCGCCGCGTTCACGGCGATCAGGGACAGGACGACCGCGAGGACGTCCCGGCGGGCCCGGAGCGCGGCGAGGGCATACACGTCCAGCGCCGCCGGCACCCCGGCCGCCACGTAGAGGCCGAAGCCGCACGCGCGGGCCAGCTCGTACTCGGCGGAGGCGAGGACGGTGAGCACGGCCGCCGTGGCGACCCAGAGCAGCGGGTCACGTTTCACCGGCCCTCCTCCTCGAGGACGGCGTCCAGCTCACGGCCCAGGGCGCGCAGGCGCGCGGCAGCCTCTACGAGGGCGTCGGCCAGGTCCTCGACCTCGTCCGGCGTGTACGAGCCGGTGAGGTCCAACTGCTCGACGTACAGGGCGGGCACGGACGGCGCGTGCTGCGAGTAGGGGGCCTGGGCGAGCATCGCGCGGAACAGCGGGAAGCCGCCCACCTCGAGGACGTGTTCGCGGCCGTGGTGCGTGATGTCGGCCTTGAACTCCGCGCGGTCGTCGCGGTGGCCGGCGCACCAGTCCGGTTCTTCGATCTCGAGCGGCTTGGTGACGAAGACCTTCACGATCGCAGTGCGGTGCTCGGTGCTCACAGCTGCACCCCCTGGCCGTTGGCGAGGCGCAGGGCAGCAGGCAGCCGGTGGAGAGCGTCGACGATGTCCCAGCGCGCGGGCAGGAAGTAGGAGGCGACGCCGTCGACCGTCCGGACCTCGGGCCGTGAGACGTCAACGCCGGTCAGCGCAACACCGAACGCGGGACTGATGAACTCGAGGAGCAGGCCGTACTTCTGGCAGGCGCGGGCCAGGAGGCGAATCGGCCTCGCCCTGCGGTCGCCGGTGCACTGCTCGTCCAGGGCGTCACTGTCGTCCACCTGCGGCACGTCAGCGGCCGGAGCGTCGTCCTGGGGCCCGATCTCCTCGGGCTCTCCCGCGTTCCACGCAGCGAGCAGCGCGGCCTCGAGCGGGTCCGGTCGACGGTAACCGTCGGAGACGGCCGGGGGGTTGAGGAAGAGAGGTTGTACGTTGTCCTGCATGGCTCGGGTTCCTTGTCTGCGAAGGATCCGGCCGAGGCCCCGTGGTGGTGTTGCGAGCACCGCCCGGGGCCGCCCCGTTCTCGTACACATTCCGTACACGTGAGAACGGGATCAGCCGGGATTACTTGGGATCTAGCGGGATGCCAAATCCGCAGGTCACCGGCCTGTGAGGGTCTTTCCGCTGGTCATCCTGAGAGCGCTATAGACCTTGTAATGCGTAGGTCGTCGGTTCGAATCCGACAGGGGGCTCACTCGAAACCCCGGGTCAGGTGTCTTCTGACCTGGGGTTTCGGCGTTGCGGCTGCGGGGTCTGCCGTGGGTCCTCAGCTCGTCGGGCCTCGCGGCGACAAGTGCCGTGAGAGCTCCTCGATTCGTTCGAGGAGTCGCACGTTGAGTGCCGCTCGGAGGTCCTTGATGTGGTCGATCCGCCTCGAGAAGTCAGGGGCGTCTTCTCCGGTGCCGGGGCTGCGGACGATTTGCGCTCGGATCTCCCATGTGAGGTCCTGCAGCTGGTCGAAGATCTGCGCGGAGAGACTGTCCACTTCCTGGGAGGGGTCCGCCGCCGGCGTCGGTGGCTGGTAGCCCGCGGCAGCCGCTCCCAGGCTGGTCCTTCTGATCTCGTCGTCGAAGCGGTTCACGTCGACGTCCTGGCCCGCTTCGAGGCTCTGGTGAGCACGGAGCAGGACGTCGAACCAGGCCCGCCCCGTGGTCCGCAGTCGGGTCAGCCGGCTGATCTCCTCGCGTAGGAGACGCTCATGGAAGGCCCGCTCGTCGTCCCGGGACTGATGCCGTCGCTGACGCATCGGTACCCAGACGGCGGCAGCGGCCCCGATCACGGCCCCGCCCAGCCCGGTGATCAGGGGGACCACGGTGGAAGCGTCTGTCATGTGGACGCCATACCCAGCGAGCGGCTCGGAATCGACGGGGCGCCGTTCATCGTCCACGCCGGGGTGCTCGGGATCCGGCTCTTCCCAGGCGCCGGGCGATCTCCAGCTGGCCGTCGTCGACCGGGCGGCCGTCCTCGATGTCCCACAGGGTGTTCTGGAGGAGGCGTGCGAAGGTCCAGGCCCGGGCGCGGTCGCGGTCCAGGGCGAGGATGTCGGTCATGGCGTCGAAGCGCCAGAGGATGTCCTCGGGGTCGTAGCGGTTGTCGAGGGCGGGCCACAGTTCGAATCCGGGGTCGCCGGCGAGGGGTTTGGGGTCGATCGCGAGCCAGGGGGCGCGGTCGGAGGCCAGGACGTTGTCGAAGTGCAGGTCCCAGTGGAGGAGCCGGTCGCCGGGTTCGTCCACGACCTCGCGGACGGCGGCGGCCAGGTCGGCGACGAGGCGGCGGGTCTCCGGGGCGGGGACGCGGCCGAGCGCCCAGGGGGTCCGGTCGAGCATCGCCCGGGCGATGTCGCCGAGGCCGCGCATGCCGGGCGGGGCCGGGAAGGACGTGAGGTGGGCCAGGAGTTCGGCGATGGTGACCACCGCCTGGTGGGTGTCCGGCACGTGGGACAGCATGCGGTTCTCGTCGAGGCGTTCCAGCAGCATGGTGCCGGTGGGCTCGTCGTGGGCGAGGAGGCGGACGGCTCCGTCGCCGTCCCAGGCGCGCAGCGCGACCGGTTCGCCCTCGCTCTCCTCGTCGAGGATCTGGAGCTTGAGGACCGCCGGGGTGCCGTCGGCGGTCCGGACGACCGGCACGACCAGGGCGGAGACGCCGTGCATCGGGGGGCCGTCGGGCTTCAGGTCCCAGAGGCCGAGGAAGCGGGCCGTCTGCTCCGGCAGTGCGGCGATGAAGGCTCGGCCCGCCTCGCCGTTGAACTTCTCCTGTGATGCAGCCAGTTCCCTGGGAATGTCGATCACATCCGGCACGGTAGTGGGGCGTGCCGGGGCGGGCATGCGAATTTTCGCCGCAGCTGCCGCCGTGCTGCTGGGGCTCCCCGTCCCTCAGGTCACCGGTTCCGGCACGGGTGCGTCGGTCGGTGCGCCGTGTTTCGGGGCCTTGGTCGTCACCATCAGGCCCGCGATGAGCCCGGCCAGCAGCATGATGCCGGCGGCCCACCAGATGGCGACGGTGTAGCCGTGGACGACACCCTCGCGGACGACCCGGGTGCGGTCCGACGGGTTGGTGAGGCGGGCCGTGACGTAGGTGGCGGTGCTGGTCGTCGCGATGGTGTTGAGGAGGGCCGTGCCGATGGAGCCGCCGACCTGCTGCGAGGTGTTGACCGTCGCGGACGTCACGCCCGAGTCGTGCGGGGCGACGCCCGCGGTGGCGGTGGCGAAGACCGGCATGAACGTCAGGCCCATGCCGAGGCCGAGCAGCAGCAGCGCGGGCAGGATCTCCGAGGCGTAGGAGGAGTGCGTCGTGATCTGGGTGAGGAGCACCATTCCGGTCGCGGCCAGGACCATGCCGGGGACCATCAGCATGCGCGGCGGCACGCGCTGGAGCAGCCGGGCGGAGATCTGGGTCGAGCCGATGATGATCGCGGCCGTGAGGGGCAGGAAGGCCAGGCCCGTCTTGACGGGGGAGTACAGGAGCACGGCCTGGAGGTAGTACGTCATGAACAGGAACAGGCCGAACATGCCGATCACGGCCAGTGCCATGGTCAGGAAGCAGCCGGCGCGGTTGCGGTCGCGGATGATGTGCAGCGGCAGCAGCGGCATGGGTGCCCGGGACTGCCACCACACGAACACCGCGAGCAGGACGGCGCCCGCGGCGAACAGCGACAGCACCCACGGGTCGGTCCAGCCGCGGGACTCGGCCTCGCTGAAGCCGTAGACGATCGCGACGAGGCCGCCGCAGCCGAGCAGGACACCGGGGACGTCGAGGCGGGCGCCGGCGTGGCCGGGGCGGTCGTGCAGCAGGGCGAGGGCGCCGAGTACGGCGGCGATCGCGATGGGCACGTTGACGTAGAGGCACCAGCGCCAGCCCAGGTACTCGGTGAGCAGGCCGCCGACGATGAAACCGAGCGCGGCGCCGCTGCCGGCCAGGGCGCCGTAGATGCCGAAGGCCTTGCCCCGTTCCCTGGGGTCGGTGAAGGTCGTCGTCAGCAGGGACAGCGCGGAAGGGGCCAGCACCGCTGCGAAGACGCCCTGGAGGGCGCGGGCGCCGAAGAGCATGCCCGCTCCGGTGGCGGCGCCGCCGAGTGCGGAGGCGGCGGCGAAGCCGACCAGCCCGATGACGAAGGTCCGCTTGCGCCCCACCAGGTCGGCGATCCGGCCGCCCAGCAGGAGCAGTCCGCCGAAGGCGAGGGTGTAGGCGGTGATGACCCACTGCCGGTTGCCGTCGGACATGCCGAGGTCGCGTTGTGCGGAGGGGAGGGCGATGTTCACGATGGTCGCGTCGAGCACGACCATCAGCTGGGCCAGGGCGATGACGACCAGGCCCCACCAGCGGCGCGGGTCGGTGTCCAGGGGAGGGCCGTCCCCGCCTGTCCGGGTGACACTCATCTGGTCAGAAGACCACGGATCGGGGCGGCCTGCATCCGCGCAACCGTCGCCGCTGGTGGGTGTCGGGTCATGGCTCCAGAACCACCTTGCCGGTCGTGCCGCGGGTCTCCAGGGCGCGGTGCGCGGCCGCGGCATCGGCGAGCGGGAAGCGCTGCACGGCCGGGGTGAGCCGACCGGCGGCGGCCTCGGCGAGGGCGCGCAGCTCGAGGGTGCGGAGGGGATCGGGCCCGCCGGTCTTCCCCAGCATGACCGGGCCGAGGACCTGCTCGGAGACGCCGTCGACGAGGTAGGGGCCGCCGTCCCGGATGCCCTCGCCGGACCAGCCGAACACGATGTGCTTGCCTCCCGGGCCGAGGAGGGCGACGGCCTCGCGCGCGATGTCCCCGCCGACGCCGTCGAAGACGACGGTCGCGGTCCGGCCGCCGAGATGGGCGCGGACCTTCGCGGGCCAGGCCGGGTCCTTGTAGTCGACGGCCAGATCGGCGCCGCCCGCCTGCACACGCGCGGTCTTCTCCGGCCCGCCCGCGAGGCCCACGACGGTCGCCCCGGCGTTCTTGGCGTACTGCACGAGGAGGGTGCCGATGCCTCCGGCGGCGGCCGGTACGACGGCCACGGAGTCGGGGCCGAGGTCGGCGAACTGCAGGATCCCCATCGCCGTACGGCCCGTGCCGATCATGGCGACGGCCTCGGCGAAGTCGAGGTTCCCGGGGATCTCGTGCAGGCGCTCGGCCTCGGTGACGGCCAGTTCGGCGTAGCCGCCGGGGACGAAGCCGAGGTGGGCGACGACCCGTTTGCCGAGCCACAGCCCGGCGACGCCCTCGCCCAGGGATTCGACGACACCGGCGACCTCGCGGCCGGGGACGGTGGGCAGGGCCGCCGGCTCCTTCGCCGGGCCGCCCGGCATGCCCTCGCGCAGGGCCGCGTCCAGGAGGTGGACGCCCGCCGCGCGTACGGCGATGCGCACCTGCCCGGGGCCCGGCCGGGGGTCCTCGATCTGCTCGTAGGTGAGGTTCTCGGCGGGGCCGAAGCGGTGCAGGCGGATGGCGTGCATGACAGCTCCTCTGGTGGGCGTGCGGTTCCGCTGAAGGAACATTCGCTTCTTCTGACGGAGGCTCGATGCGACCAGCTTTCAACCTCAAGCTTGCTTGAGGTCAAGCTCGCGTCGGCCGAGGGCCAGGGAGACCGCCGTCAGGGCGCTGTTGAAGGACACCTCCGACAGCACTCCGGGCGCCGCGACCTGGTCTCCGGCGAGGTAGACCCCGTCGCCCCGGTCCACGGCCGGCCGGTCGCGCCAGCTGGTGCCGGGCAGGTCGACCGCACCCGTACGGCCGTTCGCCACCGCCTCGCGCCGCCAGGTGAGCCGCTCGCGCCAGCCCGGGAAACCGAGGTCGAGCAGCTGCTCGGCGCGGGCGGTGCCGTGGGCCCTGGACTCGTCCGGGGCGAGGGGGATCTGCCCCTGGATCAGCTGCTCCCCGGCCGGGGCCAGGCTGCGGTCCTGGGCGGTGAACCGCTCCAGCCAGCCCGGTGCGTCCAGGTCGGAGACCGCGAAGGCGTCCCCGCGCCGGGTGCGCACGGCCAGGTCGATCAGGGCGGTGCGGCCGCTCGGCCAGGTCAGGGAGTCGTCGCCGAGCAGGCGGCGGGCGGCGTCGAGGGAGGTGGCGACGACGACGGGTGTCTCGGTGGGCAGCGAGTCGACGCGGGACAGGGTCTCCATCCGGACGCCCAGGTTCCAGGCGCGGGCGGCCATCCGGTCGACCAGGCTCGCCCAGCCGCCGCGCGGGTAGTGCGCCTCGGGCGGCAGCTTGGTGGCCCGGCGCAGCCGCTCCTGCACGAACGCGGCCGACAGCGACCCGGGGTCGTGGTGGAACAGGGCGACCGCCGAGTAGTTCGCGGCGGCCCGGGCCCCTTCCTCGCCCGCGATGCCCGTCGCCCAGGTCAGGAAGTCGGCGTCGACGGGTGCCTGCCGGCCCGTCCGGCGCAGCAGCTTCAGCATCGCGAAGGGCGGGGTGCGGCGCAGCACGCCCTGGTGCCGCAGCCGGAGCCGGGCCGCTTCCAGGGGAGGGAGCGGGGCGAGCGGGCCGATGAGGTCGCGTTGCTTCAGCCAGGCCCAGTGCGGACCGCCGTTGTAGAGGGCGTGCGGACCCTCGTTGGTGCGGTACGGGCCGTCGGCGGTGCGCGCCCGGCCGCCGAGGGTGTGGTGGGCCTCGTGGAGGGTGACCTTGGCGCCGGCCTCGGCAGCGGTGATGGCCGCGGTCAGTCCGGCGAAGCCGCCGCCGATGACGGTGATGCGGTGCATGGCTGGGATCTCCCTCGGGAGTGGGGGTCGCCTGGTGGTGTTCGTCTGGTGGTGTGCCTCTCCGTAGTACGACCGATCAGGGCGCCGGAATGTGACATCACCGGTGTCCGCGCAGGTCAGGGGCGTTGTCAGCGGCGGGGTGCAGCATGGGGGCATGGCGAGGAGAGCGGCGGGCGGTACGGGTGTGAAGGGCGCGCGGCGACCGGAGGTGCGGCTGCCGGTGCTGGAGCCGTACGGGGGCGGGGGGCTGGAGCCGGACGGGGACTACGACGGGCTGGAGTTCCGGGAGGCCGGCCTCTCCGGGCAGGACGGGTCGGGCGCCCGTTTCATGGACTGCGCCCTGACGGGCTGCGCGCTGGACGAGACCCGGCTGCGGCACGCCCGTTTCCTGGACTCGGCCCTCACCGGCGTCCGGGGCGTGGGCACCGACCTCGCCGAGGCGACCCTGCGCGACGTGGAGCTGACCGATGCCCGGCTCGGCGGACCGCAGTTGCACGGGGCGGTGCTGGAGCGGGTGCTGATCCGCGGCGGCAAGTTCGACTATCCGAACCTGCGCGCGGCCCGGCTCAGAGACGTCGTCTTCGAGGGCTGCGTCCTGGTCGAGCCGGATTTCGGCGGGGCCCGCCTGGAGCGCGTGGAGTTCGTGGACTGCGCGCTGAAGGGCGCCGACCTGCACGCCGCGACCCTCACGGACGTCGACCTGCGCGGCGCCGCGTCCCTGGAGATCAGCCGGGGCCTGGACCGGCTGTCGGGGGCGGTGATCAGCACGGCGCAGCTGCTGGATCTGGCGCCGGTGCTGGCGGCGCAGTGGGGGATCCGGGTCGAGGGCTGAGGGGGCCTTTCACCATGGGCGCCCGGCACGGGCGGGCGCGGTGAAAGGGGCCCCTGGGCCGGGCGCGGCTACGGCAGGCGGGGGAAGCGGGCCTGGAGGGTCCAGAGGGCCGGGTTCTCCGCGAGGTCGTCGTGCAGGTCGGTGAGGTCGGCGATCAGGTCGTGCAGGAAGTCCCGGGCCTCACGGCGCAGTTCGCTGTGGGAGACGGTGAGAGCGGGCTCCTCCGCGCGCATCCAGTCGGCCTCGATGTCCACCCAGCCGAAGCGGCGCTCGAACAGCATGCGGTCCGTCGACTCGGTGAAGTCCAGCTCCGCCCGCTGCGGCCGGGACGCCCTGGAGCCCGCCGGATCCCGGTCGATCCGCTCCACGATGTCGCACAGCGCCCACGCGAAGTCGAGCACCGGCACCCATCCCCAGGCTGTGGACACCTCGTGGTCCGTCTTGGTGTCCGCCAGATAGACGTCCCCGCAGAACAGGTCGTGCCGCAGTGCCCGGACGTCCGCGCGGCGGTAGTCGGTCTGCGGCGGGTCGGGGAAGCGGTTGGAAAGGGCGTAGCCGATGTCGAGCACGGAGGTGATGGTGTCACGCGCCCGTAGGATCACGAACGTGGCCCGATCTGTGCGTCTCGTCCCCACGCTGCCCGCAGCCACCCTGCTCGTCTGCGCCCTCGCCCTCACCGCCTGCGGCGGCGGGGTGCACGGCACTCCGGGCGGCTCCGGCGTCCGCGACCCCTACTTCCCGAAGGCCGGCAACGGCGGCTACGACGTCACCCACTACGGCCTGCGCCTCGCCTACGACCCCGGCGCTCACCACCTCACCGGCACGGCCACCCTGACCGCCCGCGCGACGAAGGACCTCTCCGCCTTCAACCTCGATCTGCTCGGCATGGAGGTCGAGCGGATCACCGTCGGCCGCGAGACCGCCCGCTGGAACCGTGCCGGGCAGGAGCTCACCGTCCGGCCGCACGGCGACATCGACCGGGACGACACGTTCCGGGTGACCGTCCGCTACTCCGGAGCGCCCGAGACCGTCACCGACCCGGACGGTTCGGAGGAGGGCTGGCTGCGCACCCCGGACGGGGCGCTCGCGCTGGGGGAGCCGACGGGGTCGATGGCGTGGTTCCCCGGCAACCACCACCCCTCCGACAAGGCGGCCTACGACCTCGCGGTGACCGTGCCGAAGGGGCTGCGGGCCGTCTCCAACGGGGAGTTGCGCAGCGAGACGACCGCGCGCGGGCGTACGACGTTCGTGTGGCACACCGGTGAGCCGATGGCGAGCTACCTGGCCACCCTCGCGATCGGCCGCTTCGACATCAGCCGCTCCCGGGCCGGGGACCTGCCCGTGTACACGGCCGTCGACCCGGCGGAGGCGGCGGCGAGCAGGCCCGTGCTCGGCAGGCTTCCCGAGGTGCTGCGGTGGTCGGAGCGGCGGTTCGGCCCGTACCCCTTCTCGGCCACCGGCGCGATCGTCGACAGCGCGGGCTTCGTCGGCTACGCCCTGGAGACCCAGAGCCGGCCGGTCTTCCCGGGCGCACCCGACATCACGTTCCTCGTCCATGAGTTCGCCCACCAGTGGTACGGCGACTGCGTCACGCCCGCGAGCTGGCGGGACATGTGGCTCAACGAGGGGTTCGCGACGTACGCGGAGTGGCTGTGGTCGGAGGACCACGGCGGACGGAGCGCGCAGGAGACGTTCGAGGCGGTGTATTCGGGCGCGTACTTCGACACGCAGGAGGCGGGGGAGGAGATCTGGCAGTTCCCGCCGGCGGACCCGCCGAGCGCCGAGCGGATCTCCGACCCTCCGGTGTACTGGCGGGGGGCGATGGTGCTGCAGAAGGTGCGGCAGGCCGTCGGGGACGAGCGGTTCTTCCCGATCCTCGAGGAGTGGGCGGCGACGCACCGGTACGGGAACGCCGACACCGCCGACTTCACGGCCTATGTCGAGAAGCGGGCGCCCGGAGCGGACCTGGAGGGGGTCTGGGAGGACTGGCTGTACGGGGAGGGGAAGCCGGAGCGGCCCTGAGGGCGCTACGACGCGGTCAGCTCCTTGCGCAACACCGCGCAGGGGCGTCCGTGTTGCAGATCCTCACGGTGGTCGAGGACCTGGTAGCCGAGGGCGGTCCAGAAGGCCAGGGCCTTCGGGTTGTTCGCCAGGACCGCCAGACGCACGGCGCTGCGGCCGGCCGCGCGGAAGCGGTCCTCGACGAGCGCGGCCAGGCGGCGCCCGTGGCCCTGGCCGTGCAGGCTCGCGTCCACCATCAGCAGGCCGATCCAGGGGTCCGGGTCGGCCGGGTCGGGGTGGTGGGCGAGGGTGACGGCGATGCCGATGAGCCGGCCGAAGCTGCGGGCGAGCAGGATCTCGGTGCCGGGGTGTTCCCGCTCCTGTGCCAGGGCGGCGGCGACCTGCTCGGGGCGGATGTCGTGCGGGTCGGGGAAGTCGCCGGTCAGGGTGTGGAACTCGTGGTTGGAGGTGTAGAGGGCGGTCAGCTCCGCGAGGAGGGAACCGCTCAAGGGGGCCGGGGGCAGTGGGTCGAGGATCACGTGGCGAACGTATCCCGGGCGCGCGGGTATCCAGTCGCCGTGGGGGCTCGGGCGTTCGTCCGTGCGGGTGGGGCGTGGCTTGTCTCGCCCCGCGGCGGAGCCGCCGATCAGCACAGCCCCGCGCCCCTTGGGGGAAGTCCCCAGGCCCGGTCGTACGGCCCTGGGGGCTTCCGTGAGGAACGCTCAGGCATCCGTCAGACGTTCACGCCGAAGTCCTGGGCGATGCCGACCAGGCCCGAGGCGTAGCCCTGGCCGACCGCGCGGAACTTCCACTCGGCGCCGTTGCGGTAGAGCTCGCCGAAGACCATGGCCGTCTCCGTCGCCGCGTCCTCCGACAGGTCGTAGCGGGCGATCTCGGCGCCGCCGGCCTGGTTGACGATGCGGATGTAGGCGTTGCGGACCTGGCCGAAGTTCTGGCTGCGGTTCTCGGCGTCGTAGATCGACACCGGGAAGACGATCTTGTCGATGTCGGCAGGGAGGGCGGCGAGGTTGACGTTGATCGCCTCGTCGTCGCCGGCGCCCTCGCCCGTGCGGTTGTCGCCGGTGTGGACGATGGAGTTGTCCGGCGTCTGCTTGTTGTTGAAGAAGACGAAGTGGGCGTCCGAGTAGACCTTGCCCTGCGTGTTGACCGCGATCGCCGAGGCGTCGAGGTCGAAGTCCGTGCCGGTGGTGGTGCGGACGTCCCAGCCGAGGCCCACGGTGACGGCGGTCAGGCCCGGAGCCTCCTTGGTGAGCGAGACGTTGCCACCCTTGGACAGGCTTACAGCCATTGTTGGGAGTCCCTTCCCTCGTTTACATGCGGCGAAGAAGCTGCGGCACCGAAGCTACAGCTACCCCCATGAACGTGGAGAGGGGTACGCGAGGTTCCAGGTCCTTTACTTTCTTTACCCGCCGTTATTGGGATGACGTGGACGGGACAGAAGCGGGAACATGGACGGCATGTCCGCTCACCACGTCATCCGCGGCTCCGTCTCCCTGCCCGAGGCCGAGCTCATGTGGCGTTTCTCGCGGTCGTCGGGGCCGGGTGGGCAGCACGTCAACACCAGCGACTCGAAGGTCGAGCTGAGCTTCGACCTGGCGAAGACCGAGGCACTGCCCGCGGTGTGGAAGCAGCGGGCCCTGGAGCGGCTGGCCGGGCGCCTGGTCGACGGGGTCGTCACCGTACGCTCCTCCGAGCACCGTTCCCAGTGGCGCAACCGCGAGGCCGCCGCCGTACGCCTCGCCGCGCTCCTGGCCGAGGCCACCGCGCCCCCGCCCAAGCCCCGCAAGCCGACCCGGATCCCCCGGGGCATCAACGAGCGCCGGCTGCGGGAGAAGAAGCAGCGCTCGGAGACGAAGCAGGGGCGCTCCGCGCGGAACTGGGGCTAGCGGGACACCCCCTGGGCATGTCCGCGATATCTCGTCGCCCGCCCGGAGTCGCGGGGCGGGCGGGTGGTGCGGACTCCGCCCAGGACAGGTCCAGGACGCCCACCGTCTGGTCGCCGCTGGTCTCGCCGTTCGTGCGGAATCCGAGCCCCAGGTAGAAGTCCCCGGGGCCGTCGTCCCCCGGGTGCCAGGTGACGTAGAGCTGCTTCGTGCCGCGTCGGCGCAGTTCCGCGGCGACGGACTCGACGGCGAACCGGCCGTACCCCCGCCCCTGCTCCCCGGCCGCGATGTTCAGCCGCCACAGGCCCGAGCGCCGGGCGCTGCCGTCCTCGTACCAGTCGATGTCGAGGAAGGCCATGAGGAAGCCGACCGGGCGGTCGCCGTCGACGATCAGGCGGGGCCAGGCCACGCCGGGATGGACGTAGGCCTCGGCGAGGGACTTCACGACGGGGGCGACCGCGTGTTCCTGGTCGGGGCGGACGCGGATGCCCAGGGCGGCGTCGAGGTTCGCGGGGGTGATCTCTTCGAGGCGCGGGCCGGGTGTCGACATGCGCGCACCCTAGGCGGGCGGCTCGGCCCCGGCCAATGGTTTCTGCAGCAGGTTCCGCCCGGGGCCGCTCAGCCCAACTGGCGGTACCTGCCCCGGAAGTAGGCCAGCGGGCCGCCGTCCGCGCTCGGCACCCGGGCGGTCAGGACACGGCCGATCACCAGCGTGTGGTCACCGGCGGGCACGCGCTGCTCGGTGCGGCACTCCAGGACGGCCAGGGCGCCGCCGACGAGCGGGGCGTCGGTGTACTCGCCGCGGGTGTAAGGGATGTCGGCGAACAGCAGCCGGTCGCTGACGCGGCCCTTCATGGCGAAGCGGCCCGCGATGTGCCGCTGGCTCTCGGAGAGGACCGACACCGCCCACAGGTCCCGTTCCTCCAGCAGCTCGTCCATGCGGGAGCCCGCACGCAGGCTCACCAGCACCAGGGGCGGGTCCAGGGACACCGACATGAAGGCCGTCGCCGTCATGCCCGCGTCCTCGCCGCCCGGCGCCGTGGGGTCGTCCGGGTCGAGCGGCGGCTCCTGCGCGGTCACCAGGACCACGCCCGAGGCCAGCCGGGACATGGCGGCGCGGAACTCGTCGTTGCTCACCCCCTCAGCATGCCCGGAGGCGGGCGACGGAATGACCGGGGACGTGGCGGCGGGAGTGTTCGGCACACCCGGAACGCTAATCTCCGCCCCGCGGGCGCCGCATCGGACTCCGGCCCGATCACGGTCCTAGGACCACCGGCTGACATCCGCGGTCGTGTGACGGGTACCGGGGAGATAAATGTGCGCAACCTGACAAAGTTTGCGTTCGGTGGACGGAAGTGAAAACGCAGAAACTCCACTCAATTGTTCAGGTTTGCATGTGACTTGAGTCACAAGGGGCAGGAATTGTTGACCCTGTGTACCGAGTGGGCAGCGCGCTGTGATTCAGTGGCGGGGAAGCTGCCAGGGCGGTACGCCGACGAGAACCCTTGAATCGCTGCGAGTAATCGGGGGGAGGGCGAGCATGGAGACCGAGTCGGAGCCCTACGTCCGTCTTGCGTCCCTGCGACAACTGCACCAGGTCATGGCCGACATGAACACGGCCCGCAGCCTGGCGGACACACTGCAGACCGTCGCGGAGGGCGTCGTCACCGCCCTCGGGTACGAGCTGGCGTGCGTGAACCTCGTCCGGCCGGACGGCGACCTCGTCGTCGCCGCGTTCGCCGGGAACCCCGCCGCCGAGGCCCTGATCACCGGCCGGGTCGGCTCGCGCACGTCCTGGGAGCGCCGCCTCGGCATGGGCGAGCACTGGGGCGACCTGGTGTTCATACCGCACACCGAGGGCTGGGTCCTCGACGACGACGACGTCCCGCAGTGGTACACCGACGGCCCCGCCCCCCGCTTCGAGGACGAGTGGCACCCCGCCGACCGCCTCTTCGCCCCCATGTACGCGCCGGGCCCGCAGGGCAGCGCGGCGGGCGGCGAACTGATCGGAGTGCTCTCCGTGGACCGGCCGCGCAACGGCCGCCGGCCCGGAGCGTGGGGCCGCGAGGCGCTCCAGATGTACGCCTTCCAGGCCGCCATCGCCATCAGCAACGCCAGGCTTCGCGCCAACATGCAGCGCGCGCTGGTCCGCCTGGAGCGCGAGCAGCAGGCCCTGCGGGCGAGCGAGGAAAGCTTCCGGCAGGCCTTCGAGTACGCACCGTCCGGCATGGCCATCGCCGAGATGGGCGGCGACCAGCACGGCCGCATCCTGCGCACCAACGACGCGCTGTGCCGGCTGCTGGGCCGCCCCGCCTCCGCGATGCGCCGCTACTCCTTCTCCGACCTGGTCCACCCCGAGGACATAGGCACCCTGCTGCGCACCTCGGCGGAGGGCGGACGCGCGGAGCTGCGCCTCGGCCGCCGGGACGGCACGTACGTCTGGGTCAGCCTGCGCAACAGCGTGGTCGCCGACGCCGCCGACGGCCCGCGCTTCCTCCTCACCCACGTCGAGGACATCGAGGAGCGCAAGCGCCGTGAGCTCCAGCTCGCCCACCGCGCCTCGCACGACTCGCTCACCGGCCTGCCGAACTCCGCAGAGCTGCGCTCGCGCCTGTCGTCCCGGCTCTGTCAACGCGCGTCGTCCCCGCACACCGCCGTGGAGTCCGTCGACGCGGCCTACGGCCATCCCGACTTCGACGTGGTCGGACCCGGCTTCGACTTCCGGCAGGGTGCCGAGCCGTACGACGCCTACGACCACCACGTGCACACCGTCGCCCCGGACGGGAGTCACGACGACGGCACCAAGGGCCTCGCCGTGCTCTTCTGCGACCTCGACGGCTTCAAGTCGATCAACGACCGGTTCGGGCACAACGCGGGTGACGCGGTTCTCATCGAGGTCGCCCGGCGGCTGAGCAACGGCGTCCGCGACGGTGACACGGTCGCCCGGCTCGGGGGTGACGAATTCGTCATCCTGGCCGACGGGCTCGGCCGGGCCGATGCGCAGGACCTGGCGGTGCGCCTCCGCAACGAGATCATCCAGCCCATCCGCGCCGAAGGGCGGGCCGTCCGGGTCGGTGCCAGCTTCGGCATCGGATGGGCACACTGTGGAATGACGGCGGACGAAGTGTTGAAATCCGCTGACGAGCGGATGTACGTCGAGAAACGATCTCGTCCCAAACAACACAGACGCGCCGGGTGAAGCCCTGGTCAGCGAGTTGATGCGGTCTGGGTCACCCGTTTGGGTCTCTGGGAGCGGGTAGGCTCGCTAACTCACCCGTGTACCGCATGCACCGCACCTGACTGAGGAGACCAAGGGATGACGCCCGGCAACAACGGCGCGAGCACGCCCGAGGACGACGACCCGTTCGGCTATCTCTACGCCGACGGGCAGGCCAACGGAGCCCAGCCGCCGTCCGGGGGCTACGGCTACCCGAACTCGGTCAACCGGGTCAGGGCGGTCGGCACGCGCCCCTATGGCCAGCAGACGCAGAACGCGCAGACGACGCCGTACGGACAGGTCCCGCAGCAGCAGGGCGCGTACAGCCGGCCGAACGCGCACTACGCGGCGCCGGAGACCCTGCCGGGCGGTGCGCAGACCGCACAGCAGCAGATGCCGGCCGGTGGCGGTGGCCGGGGTGGCCGCGGCCCGAACCACAAGGGCCTGCTGATCGGCGCGATCGCGGTGGTCGCCGCGGTCGTCGTCGGCATCGGTGTGGCCATGCTGGGCGGCGACAAGGACAAGGACGACGCGTCCGACGAGGTGGGCACGAAGCCCACCCAGTCCCAGGACTCGAAGCCGAGCCCTTCGGCGAGCCAGGGTGGAGCGGCTTCGGAGGAGGAACTTCCGAAGACCGACGCCAAGTCCCTGCGTCTGGGCGGCAGTGCGACCCTCGCCCAGGACGTCGAGGGCGCCCAGTCCGACGGCGGCATCTACGTCGGGAACCTCAACCAGGTCGGCTCGTCGGTCACCTGGACCGTCAACGGTGTCCCCAAGGACGGCGCGTACACCGTCTTCGCCCGCTACAGCACGGCGGACGAGGACCAGGAGATGACCCTCACCGTCAACGGCAAGCCGTTCGGCAACAAGCTCAACCTGGGCAACTTCACCCACGCCAAGGACGGCGACTTCGCCAAGGGCTGGACGAAGACCTACGCCTGGCCGACCCTCAACAAGGGCACCAACACGATCACGCTGTCCTGCGAGGACGGCGACAAGTGCAACGTCCTCCTGGACCAGCTGTGGCTGAAGGCGGGCCAGGTCAAGGACTGACCGGCTCAGGCCGCGCTGACCTCTCCCGAGACCGTCACCCGCCCCAGCAGCTCCTCGTACGCCCCCCGGTCGAACTCCCCGGCCACCGGTGACTGCACCGTCGCCGCCGCCAGGGCCGTCGCGCGGGTGAGGCGGGGCGGCCAGGGGAGGTGTTCCACCAGGCCTGAGAGCAGGCCTGCCACCGCCGCATCGCCCGCGCCTGTCGGGTTGCCTCGTAGGGAGGTCGGCGGGAGGGCTCGCCAGCGGCCCTCTCGGGTGACTGCCAGCAGGCCTGCGGCGCCGAGGGAGGCGACCACCGCGCCGGCGCCACGGCGGCGGGCGTCCTGGGTCGCGCGGAGTGGGTCGTGGGAGCCCGTGAGTTCCGCCAGTTCGTCGGCGTTCGGCTTGATGATGTCCGGGCGGGCCGCGACGCCCCGGCGCAGGGGCTCGCCGCTGGTGTCCAGCAGGACCGGGACCGAGAAGGAGCGGGCCGTGCGGACCAGGCCCGCGTACGCGCCCACCGGGACGCCCGGCGGCAGGCTGCCGCACAGGGCCACGGCGGAGACGGACGGGAGCAGGTCCGCGTAGGCCTCCTGGAAGGCGGACCACTCGGCGGGCGTGATCGTCGGGCCCGGTTCGTTCAGCTGTGTCGTGTCGCCGGTGCGTTCGTCCACGACGGCGACCGTGCGGCGGGTCGCACCCGAGACCGGGACCAACGCGTCCACGACCCCCGGCACCGCCGCGAGTCCCTCCCGCACGACCCGGCCCGTCGCCCCGCCCGTGAATCCCGTCACCGTCACCTCGTGCCCGAGCGCCGCCAGCACCCGGGCGACGTTGACGCCCTTGCCGCCGGGGCGTTCCGTCACCTCGGAGACGCGGTGGGAGGTGTGCGGCCGGAGGGACCGGACGCGGTAGGTGATGTCGAGAGCGGTGTTCAGTGTGACCGTGAGGATCACCGGGCCGACCTCCCCCGATGTGCGTGCCGACAAGAACGTGCAGGTAGCCCGATCATGCCAAAGACACGGCGGTCGGCCCAGTCCTGGAGTCGGCCACCGTCTGCCGACTGCGGGACGGATCAGCCCAGTTGGGGACCGACCACCCACTCGCCCCGCCGCATCACACCCTTCAACTCGTACGCGGAGTCGAGGATCAGCAGGTCGGCCTGTTTTCCGGGCTCCAATGAGCCGATCGTGTCGGCCAGGCCGAGCAGACGGGCCGGGTTGGCGGACAGGGCCGTCACCGCGTCCTGGACGGAGAGGCCGTCGACCGTGACCGCCCGCTTGAACGCGCGGTCCTGGGTGAGGGTCGAGCCGGCGATCGTGCCGTCCTCCACCAGCCGGGCCACGCCGTCCGCGACCTCCACCTCCAGCGGCCCCAGCCAGTAGCGGCCGTCGCCGAAACCGGCCGCGTCCATCGCGTCCGTGATGAACGCGACCCGGTCCGCGCCCGCACGGTGGAACGCCAGCTGCAGTGCGGCGGGGTGCAGGTGCGTGCCGTCGTTGATCAGCTCGACCGTGATCCGGTCGTCCTCCAGGAGCGCGGCGATCGGGCCGGGGGAGCGGTGGCCGAGCGGCGGCATCGCGTTGAAGAGGTGGGTGGCGACGGTGGCGCCCGCGTCGATGGCCTCCACCGTCTGCTCGTATGTGGCGTCCGTGTGGCCGATCGCCGCGATCACGCCGTGGTCGGCGAGCAGGCGTACGGAGTCCAGGCCGCCGGGGAGTTCGGTGGCCAGTGTGAGCATCCTGGCCCGGCCCCGGGCCGCGTCGATCAGCTTGCGGACGTCCCCGGGGTGCGGGTCGCGCAGGAGGGCCTCGGAGTGGGCGCCCTTGCGGCAGGGGGAGATGAACGGGCCCTCGAAGTGAATGCCCGCGATCTCGCCCTGCTCGGCGAGTTCGCTCAGCAGGCCCGCGCGGTGGGTGAGGGAGTCCATGTCGCCGGTGACGGTGGAGGCGACCAGGGTGGTGGTGCCGTGCAGGCGGTGGGTGTGGATGCCCTTGAGGATGTCGTCGACCGTGCCGGAGGTGAAGGAGGCTCCGCCGCCGCCGTGGTTGTGCAGGTCGACGAAGCCGGGGATGACGTAGTGGCCCGTTACGTCGATGACCTGGGCGTTTTCCGGGGCGGTGGCGGCGATGCGGGTGCCGTCGACGCTCACCCGGCCGTTTTCGACGGTTCCTGTGGGGAGTACCACCGCCGCGCCGGTGAGGACCGTCGGGGTTCCCGGTGTCGCGGGGTGCGGGTGGTGTGTGGTTGGTCGCGCAGTTCCCCGCGCCCCTGGGGCATCCGTCATCAGGGCGTTACCTCCATACGGTCGGTCGATGCCAGAAGATCCCAGGCCAGCAGGCCCGCCCCCAGGCAACCGGCGCCGTCGCCCAGCGCCGCGGGGACGATCGTCGGCTGTTTCTGGAAGGTGATGCGCTGCCGGATGGCCTCCCGCAACGGCGTGAACAAGGTCTCCCCGGCCTCCGCCAGGCCACCACCGATGATCAGGGTGCGGGGGTCCAGCAGGGTCAGGGCCGTGACCAGGCCGTCGGCCAGGGCGTCGATCGCCTGTTGCCAGACCGCCTCGGCTCGCGGGTCGCCGGAGTCCACCGCCCTCGCGCAGTCCGCCGCGTCCGCGCCCGGGTCACCCGAGGCGACGGCCCAGGCCTCGCTCACGGCCGCCGCCGAGGCGAAGCGCTCCAGGCAGCCGTACTGTCCGCACGGGCAGGGCGCCCCGCCGGGGCGTACGACGATGTGGCCGATCTCGCCCGCGAAGCCGTGCGCGCCCGCCTCGACCCGGCCGTCGACGCCGATGGCGCCCGCGATGCCGGTGCCCAGTGCCACGAACAGGAACCGGTCCGCGCCCCGGCCCGCGCCGACCCGGCCCTCGGCGAGGCCGCCGGTGCGCACGTCGTGGCCGAGGGCCACGGGGATGCCCAGCCGCTGCGCCAGCAGGTCGCGCAGGGGGACGTCGCGCCAGCCGAGGTTGGCGGCGTAGGCGGCGACGCCCCGGGCCTCGTCGACGATGCCGGGGACGGCCACGCCGGCGGCGGACGCGGGCGTGCCGAAGCGCTCGGTGCCGTACGCGTGCAGCTCTTCGGCGAAGTCGAGGATGCCCGCGACGACGGCGTCCGGCCCCTGGGCACGTCCGGTGGCCCGGCGGGCCCGGTGCAGCACCTCGCCCCCCGGCCCGGCCAGAGCGGCCTTCATTCCGGTGCCGCCCACATCGAGGGCGATGACATGTCTCACGGGAACAGTGTGACCCGGGCACCCGCAAGAGGTCTAGTCCACTCACGTGGTGTAGACCTTGTTCCGAATAACGAAATGTTTCGGCGGCGGTGACGCCGGGGTTGGGGAAGAACAGCGGTGCAGCGGCGGATGGCAGGAACGATCGCGGTGGTGTCCGCACTGGGCATGACGGCGGTCCTCGGCGGCTGCGGCCTCACGGGCGGCTCGGCCGACGTGACCCTGAAACTGGTCGCCGCCGACTACGGCGACAACGCGGCCAACAGCTCGAAGAAGTACTGGGACAAGCTCGCCGAGGAGTACGAGGCCGACCACCCCGACGTCGAGGTCGACGTCAGCGTGTACTCCTGGAACGACGTCGACCGCAAGGTCCGGGAGATGGTCGCCGCCGGTGACCCGCCGGACATGGCGCAGATCGGCGCGTACGCCGACTACGCGGCGAAGAACCAGCTCTACAAGGCCGACGACCTGCTCTCCATACCCGTACAGGCCGACTTCGTCGGGCAGCTGGCCTCCGCGGGCCAGGTGAAGGGCGTGCAGTACGGGATGCCGTTCGCCGCCTCCACCCGCGTGCTCTTCTACAACAAGACCCTCTTCGCCAAGGCCGGCATCACCCCGCCCGAGTCCTGGAACGACCTGGCCGAGGACGCCGAGGCGCTCAAGGCGGAGGGCGTGAAGTACCCGTACGCGCTGCCCCTCGGCCCGGAGGAGGCGCAGGCCGAGACCATGCAGTGGATGCTCAGCGGCGGGGGCGGCTACACCGACAGCGTCGACAGCTACGCCATCGACTCCCCGCAGAACATCGACACCTTCTCCTGGCTGAAGGAGGACCTGGTCGGCAAGG
This sequence comes from Streptomyces tibetensis, assembly GCF_040647715.1. GTDB lineage: Bacteria > Actinomycetota > Actinomycetes > Streptomycetales > Streptomycetaceae > Streptomyces > Streptomyces tibetensis_A. Next base: position 168,037 of record NZ_JBEZCR010000003.1, read on the forward strand.
ACCTGACCGGTCCGGTCGCGCCGGGCGAGCTCAACCGGGCCGCGGCGTTCGCCGCCTTCGCCAAGGGCGAGGTCGGCATGCTCGACGGCCACCCGTCGCTGATGAAGATCGCCGCCAAGGGCGGCGTCAAGTACGGGATGGTGCCCACGCCGGGCCACGAGGGCCCGAGCAGGTCCACGCTCGGCGTCTCCGACTGGATGACGGCGTTCCGCAAGAACGGCCACCGCGACCAGGTGGGCGACTTCCTCGACTTCGTCTACAGCGAGAAGAACGTGCTGGCCTTCTCCCGCGAGTACGACCTGCTGCCGGTCACCTCCTCCGCGTCGGGCACCATGGCCGCGTCCGAGGAGGACCGGCACCTCAGGCCGTTCCTGGAGGAGCTGGTGGCCTCCGAGCTCTACCCGGTCGGCAAGACGTCCTGGGCCGACGTGGCTTCCCAGGTCAAGGGGCGGATCGGCAAGGCCGTCGCGCCCGGCGGCAGCCCCTCGGGCGTCCTCGGCAGCCTCCAGGCGGCGGCGACCCGGGCGGAGAGCGCGGAGTAGCTCCGCTGTCGGTGGCAGGCGTTACGGTGCCGGGCATGGACGAGGACACGGGTGAGCGGGGGCTGGGGCGCAGGGAGCGGGACATCCTCGCGCTCGAACGCCGGGGCTTCTCCGGGCCCGGTGCGAAGGAGCGGGCCATACGGGAGGAGCTGGGGCTCGCGCCGGTGCGGTACTACCAGTTGCTCAATGCGTTGCTGGATGACGCTCGGGCGTTGGAACATGATCCGGTGACCGTGAATCGGCTGCGGCGGGTTCGGGAGCGGCGTCGGTCCGAGCGGTGAGTGGGGCTTTCCGGCCGTCGCGGAGTGCGGGTGCGTCGTGGTTGATCGCGCCCCGCGGCGGAGCCGCATATCGATGCTGCCCCGCGCCCCTACGGGGCCCGACCTCTCAGCCGATCCGATGCGCCAGCGCGGCCAGTAGCTCTACGACACCTGCCGGGCCGTCCACCACCACGTCCGCCCGGTCCCTGAGTTCCGTCACCTCGTCGCTGCCGCTGCACACCAGCAGGCCCGGGGTGCCGGTCGTGCGGAGGGTGTCGACGGCGGTGTAGGCGGGCAGGTCGCCCAGGTCGTCGCCGGCGTAGAGGACGGAGCCGGCGTCGATCTCCCGGGCGTAGCCGGTCAGGGCGACGCCCTTGTCCATGCCGGGCGGGCGCAGTTCGAGGACCAGGCGGCCGGGCTCGACGATCAGGCCGTGCCTGCTCGCCAGGTCGGTGAGCGGCTCGCGCAGGGCCTCGAAGGCGGCCTGCGGGTCGGCGGCCCGGCGGGTGTGCACCGCCACCGCCCGGCCCTTGTCCTCCACCCAGGTCCCGCCCCCCTCGAGCAGTCCGGGCAGCTCGGCGCGGGCGGCGTCGACGCCGGGGTGCGGGTCGGGTGCGGTGACCTTGCCGCTGCGGGCGTCCCACCGCTCGGCGCCGTAGTGCCCGAGGACGACGAGGTGCTCGAGGCCCGGGGCGTCCGCGAAGCCGCCGTTGCGCACGGCGACCTCGGCGGGCCGGCCGGTGATCACGGCGACGGCGGCGACCTTCGGGGCGAGCGCCGTCAGCGCGTCCAGCGCCTCCGGGTGGGCCCGGGCCAGCTCGGGGTCGGCGACGATCGGCGCGAGCGTCCCGTCGAAGTCCAGGGCGATCAGCGCCTTGCCGGGGTCGGCGAGCAGGGCGGCGAGACCGTCCTGCCCGGCCTCCGTGGCGGCGGTGGGAAGGCTGCTCATCCGTCCCTCAGCCCCTCAGCGCGTCGAGCTGATCCAGGAACCAGCGGGCCGGTGGCAGGGCCGTCGCCGCGGCGGCCAGGCGTTTGGTGCGTTCGGCGCGTTCCTCCGGGCGCATCGACAGCGCCTCGTGCAGGGCCGCCGCCGTGCCCGTGATGTCGTAGGGGTTCACCGTGATCGCGTCCTCGCCCAGCTCCTCGTGCGCCCCGGCCTCCCGGGACAGCACCAGCGCGCAGCCCGCGTCGGAGACGACGGGGACCTCCTTGGCTACGAGGTTCATGCCGTCGCGGATGGGGTTGACGAGGGCCACGTCGGCCAGCCGGTAGGCGGCCAGGGAGCGGGCGAAGTCGTCCTTGACGTGCAGGACGACCGGCTTCCAGCCCGGAGTGCCGAACTCGGCGTTGATCTCGTCCGCCAGCCGCTGCACCTCGGCCGTGTAGTCCCGGTACACCGCGAGGTCCTGCCGGGAGGGGTAGGCGAAGGCGACGTGCACCACCTGCTCACGCCACTCGGCGTGGGTTTCGAGGAGCCGGCGGTAGGCCAGCAGGCCGCGCACGATGTTCTTGGACAGTTCGGTGCGGTCCACCCGGACGATGGTGCGGCGGCCCTCGCCGATCTCCTGCCGCAGCGCGGAGATCCGCTCCTCGACGTCCGGCTCGTGGGCCCGCTCGCGCAGGAAGTCCGCGTCGGCGCCGAGGCCGTGCACCCCGACCCGGGTGCCGCCGAGGCCGCCCGCGAACCGCTCGGCGCACGCGGTGAACGCCTCCGCCCAGCGCTCGGTGAGGAAGCCGAGCCGGTCCGCGCCGAGCATGCCGCGCAGCACCTGCCCGGCCACGTCGTCCGGCAGCATCCGGAAGTACTCCGGCGGCGCCCACGGCGTGTGCGAGAAGTGCCCGATGCGCAGGTCGGGCCGCAGCTCGCGGAGCATGCCCGGCACCAGCGTCAGGTGGTAGTCCTGCACCACGACCGCCGCGCCGTGCGCCGCCTCCTCGGCCAGCGCCTCGGCGAACGCCCGGTTGTACGCCTCGTAGGACGCCCACTGCCGCCGGAACTCCGCGTCGAAGACCGGCTCCAGGGGCGTCTGGTAGAGCATGTGGTGCACGAACCACAGGACCGAGTTGGCGATGCCGTTGTACGCGTCGGCGTGCACGTCGGCCGGGATGTCCAGCATCCGCACGCCGTCCTCGCCGACGCCGCGCCGCACCGCCTCCCGGTCGCCGTCGGACAGCGCCGAGCACACCCACAGCGCGTCCGCGTCCGAGCCGATCGCGGAGAGCCCGGAGACCAGCCCGCCACCGCCCCGCTTGGCGTCCAGCGAACCGTCCTCGCCCACCGTGTAGGAGACCGGGCCCCGGTTGGAGGCCACCAGCACCTGTGCAGCACCGTACGTCGAAGCCATAAGCCTCAACCTAGCCCGGCCCCCGAACGCTCAAACGTGCGGATCTGCCGCGACCGGCCGAAAACGGCCCGGTCAGGCCGCTCTCCGCGCCTGGTACTCGGCGATCTCCACCATCGGCGGACGCTCCTCGGTGTCCACGGAGTACGTCCGCGGCTCGAAGCCGTCCGCCCCCCGCTCGAACTGCGTCAGGGACGGCCGGATCAGGTGCCCGCGCGCCAGCCGCAGCTGGGCCGTGCGGTAGATCGCGGCGGCCATCCGGCCCAGCGCCTGCCCGTCCTGGTGCCGGTGCTTGCGCACCCCCACGTCCACCTGGGCGAGGGCGTCCAGGCCCACCAGGTGCAGGGCGTCCACCAGCATGCCGAGCTCCACGCCGTAGCCGACCGGGAACGGCAGCTGCTCCAGCAGCGAGCGGCGGGCCGCGTACTCGCCGCCGAGCGGCTGCACGAAGCCGGCCAGCTGCGGCCAGTGCATGTTGAGCAGCGGGCGGGCCATCAGCTCGGTGACCCGGCCGCCCTGCCCCGCAGCGCCCGCGAGGGGACGGTCGTACATGGCCTTCACCAGGTCCACGTCCGGGTCCGTGAGCAGCGGGCCCACGATCCCCGAGACGAAGTCGGACGAGAAGTCCCTCAGGTCCGCGTCGACGAAGCAGACGATGTCCCCGCGGGTGGCGAGCAGCGAGCGCCACAGCACCTCGCCCTTGCCGGGCACGGCGGGCAGGCGCGGGAGTATGACGTCCCGGTGCACCACCCGCGCGCCCGCGGCGGCGGCCACCTCGGACGTGCGGTCGGTCGACCCCGAGTCCACGACGACCAGCTCGTCGACCAGCGGGACCTGCCGCATCAGGTCGTGGCGGATGACGGCGGCGATGTCGCCGACCGTCGCCTCCTCGTTCAGCGCGGGCAGCACGACACTGACCGTCTGGCCCGTGCGCTGCTTGGCGGCGAGGATCTGGTGGAGCGGGCGATCGTTCGCGGACCAGGAACGGGTGCTCAGCCAGCGCTCGACTTCTTCCAGCACCGTGGCGGCTCCTCTGCGTACTCTCGGCGGGACGGACCGCCCGCCGCGACAGCGGCTGACGGATACGGTCATCTCGCGGTTCGGACGACTATCTCAACTGTCCTGGTCGTCGGTTACAGTCTTGAACAACGCGGATGACCATCGCATGTCCGGGGTCACCCGCCGCCTACAACCACATACAGCTCATCCAGAGGGGCAGAGGGAAACGGCCCGATGAAGCCCCGGCAACCCTCCAGTCGGTACTCGTAGGTCACTGTCGACCACACACGCGAGGCTCCCGGCTCGGGAAGGTGCCAAATCCGTCTCACGGCGAGATGCGTCGTGAGGAAGATGAGGAGAAAGGGCCTCGCCTCACATGGCTGCGCAGACTGTTGCAAGCACCACTGAATCCACCGTAGACCTCGGCCCCGCCGCCGCGCTCAGCTGCCGCGAGTGCGGCCACCGCGTACCCCTCGGCCCGGTCTTCGCGTGCGAGGAGTGTTTCGGCCCGCTGGAGATCGCCTACGACTTCTCGGCCTACGACACCGAAGAGCTCCGCAAGCGCATCGAAGCGGGCCCCGCGAACATCTGGCGCTACGCCCCGCTACTGCCGGTCCCGGCCGACGTGGCGGACAAGCCGAACATCAACCCGGGCTGGACGGCGCTGGTCAAGGCCGACAACCTCGCGCGCGAGCTGGGTGTCGACGCCGGCAAGCTCTTCGTGAAGGACGACTCCGGCAACCCGACGCACTCCTTCAAGGACCGCGTCGTCGCCCAGGCCCTGGAGGCCGCCCGCGCCTTCGGCTTCACCACGCTGTCCTGCTCCTCCACCGGCAACCTCGCCGGTGCGGTGGGTGCCGCCGCGGCCCGCGCCGGCTTCCGCTCCTGCGTGTTCATCCCGCACGACCTGGAGCAGGGCAAGGTCGTCATGGCCGCGATCTACGGCGGCGAGCTCGTCGGCATCGAGGGCAACTACGACGACGTGAACCGCTTCTGCTCCGAGCTGATCGGCGACCCGGCCGGTGAGGGCTGGGGCTTCGTCAACGTCAACCTGCGGCCGTACTACGCGGAGGGTTCCAAGACCCTGGCGTACGAGATCTGCGAGCAGCTCGGCTGGCAGCTGCCCGACCAGCTCGTGGTGCCGATCGCCTCCGGCTCGCAGCTCACGAAGATCGACAAGGGTCTGCAGGAGCTGATCAAGCTCGGGCTCGTCGAGGACAAGCCGTACAAGATCTTCGGCGCGCAGGCGCTCGGGTGCTCGCCGGTGTCGACCGCGTTCAAGGCGGGGCACGACGTGGTGCGGCCGCAGAAGCCGGACACCATCGCCAAGTCGCTGGCCATCGGCAACCCGGCGGACGGGCCGTACGTGCTGGACATCGCGCGGCGGACCGGTGGGGCCGTGGAGGACGTGACGGACGAGCAGGTCGTCGAGGCGATCAAGTTGCTCGCGCGGACCGAGGGTGTGTTCGCGGAGACCGCCGGTGGGGTGACGGTGGGCGTGACGAAGAAGCTGCTGGAGAACGGGCTGCTCGACCCGTCGAAGTCGATCGTCGTGCTGAACACGGGTGACGGTCTGAAGACGCTGGACGCGGTGGCCGGGACCGGGCTCACCGCGACGATCCGTCCCAACCTCGATTCGTTCCGCGAGGCTGGGCTCGTCTGATCGTTGTCGCCTGCGGGCCGGCGGGGGCTGGTCGCGCAGTACCCCGCGCCCCTAGAAGCAGGTCTGCTACCCAACCGGAGGTTTTGAAGTCATGAGCGTCACCGTTCGGATCCCCACCATCCTGCGTACCTACACCGGTGGGCAGGCCGAGGTCGCCGCCGAGGGCGCGAACCTCGGTGAGGTCATCGCCGATCTGGAGAAGAACCACACCGGGATCGCCGCCCGGGTGCTGGACGACCAGGGCAAGCTGCGGCGGTTCGTCAACGTCTACGTCAACGACGACGACGTTCGGTTCGAGCAGGGTCTGGAGACGGCGACGCCGGACGGCGCCGGTGTGTCGATCATTCCCGCCGTCGCGGGTGGCTGAACCGGTCGACCGGCCTGTTTGTTACCTTCGGTAACGATGGTCACTGAGAGTTTATCGAATTGCCCCCTCCGTGAGAGAAGCGGAGGGGGCAATTCTGTGTGGTTGAGCGGGGTACAGTTGGGGAACGCGGTCCCGATTCCCTGATCGGAACCCTGTTTTCCCGCTTCGAGCCCGACAAGATGTAGCCAAAGTGTGCATGTCTTTTGAGGCTTTTGTTCCCTTTGTGGAGCCCGACTTGCCCTGAATTCGGGCGAATTCTCCCCACATTCCGGACCCTGCGCGTCCAGATTTCTCGTCCGATTGACCTGTTGCAGACGGCAGTTGGACAGATACATTCAGCCGCGGTCGACGCGTTCCGGCGCACGCCCCCAACCGTGGGGGGTGAGGTCTGACCCGGGTCCGCGAAGTGTGGATCTGTGCAAGGGCCAGTAATAGGGGAGTTAGGCATGGCTCAGGGCACCGTCAAGTGGTTCAACGCGGAGAAGGGGTACGGCTTCATCGCGGTCGACGGTGGTGCGGATGTTTTCGTCCACTACAGCGCGATCCAGATGGACGGCTACCGCACCCTTGAAGAGGGCCAGCGGGTCGAGTTCGAGATCTCGCAGGGTCAGAAGGGACCGCAGGCCGACATGGTTCGCGTCTCTGCCTGAACGCGCACCACGACCAACGCTCAAGCGACCGGTCTTCTCAGAAGGGCCCGTACCCCCCGGGGTGCGGGCCCTTCGGCCTGCTCGAAGCGGGTGCCGGGGGGTGTTCGCCGGGGGCTGACGCCACCGCCCGATCCCCGGGAGGCGCTTGCACTCGCCATGCCCGAGTGCTAATCATTGCGTTAGCACTCTGAAGGTGAGAGTGACAACGTAAGGACCGGGTCGGTGAGGCCCGCAGGCCAAGTGGGGGAAGGAACCCACGAGGCGAGCGAGCCGTCCGTCGCGGGCGCGGGCGCGGTCCGAAGTAATCACCCCCAGTCCTGGAGGGACCACTTCACATGGCCAAGATCATCGCGTTCGACGAGGAGGCGCGGCGCGGCCTCGAGCGCGGCATGAACCAGCTCGCGGACGCCGTCAAGGTGACGCTCGGCCCCAAGGGCCGCAACGTCGTCCTCGAGAAGAAGTGGGGCGCGCCCACGATCACCAACGATGGTGTCTCCATCGCCAAGGAGATCGAGCTCGAGGACCCGTACGAGAAGATCGGCGCCGAGCTGGTCAAGGAAGTCGCCAAGAAGACGGACGACGTCGCCGGTGACGGTACGACCACCGCGACCGTTCTCGCCCAGGCCCTGGTCAAGGAGGGTCTGCGCAACGTAGCCGCCGGCGCCAACCCGATGGCCCTCAAGCGCGGTATCGAGCGTGCCGTCGAGGCCGTCTCCGCCGCCCTGCTGGAGCAGGCGAAGGACGTCGAGACCAAGGAGCAGATCGCCTCCACGGCCTCCATCTCCGCCGCCGACACCCAGATCGGCGAGCTCATCGCCGAGGCCATGGACAAGGTCGGCAAGGAAGGCGTCATCACCGTCGAGGAGTCCCAGACCTTCGGTCTGGAGCTGGAGCTCACCGAGGGTATGCGCTTCGACAAGGGCTACATCTCGGCGTACTTCGCCACCGACATGGAGCGTATGGAGGCCGTCCTCGACGACCCGTACATCCTGATCGCCAACTCGAAGATCAGCAACGTCAAGGACCTGCTGCCGCTCCTCGAGAAGGTCATGCAGTCCGGCAAGCCGCTGCTGATCATCGCCGAGGACGTCGAGGGCGAGGCCCTGTCGACCCTGGTCGTCAACAAGATCCGCGGCACCTTCAAGTCCGTCGCCGTCAAGGCCCCGGGCTTCGGCGACCGCCGCAAGGCGATGCTGCAGGACATCGGCATCCTCACCGGCGGCGAGGTGATCTCCGAGGAGGTCGGCCTCAAGCTGGAGAACGCCACGCTCGACCTGCTGGGCAAGGCCCGCAAGGTCGTCATCACCAAGGACGAGACCACCATCGTCGACGGTGCCGGCTCGGCCGACCAGGTCCAGGGCCGGGTCAACCAGATCCGCGCCGAGATCGAGAACAGCGACTCGGACTACGACCGCGAGAAGCTGCAGGAGCGCCTGGCGAAGCTCGCCGGCGGTGTCGCGGTCATCAAGGCCGGTGCCGCCACCGAGGTGGAGCTCAAGGAGCGCAAGCACCGCATCGAGGACGCCGTGCGCAACGCCAAGGCGGCCGTCGAGGAGGGCATCGTCGCCGGTGGTGGCGTGGCCCTGCTGCAGGCCTCCCAGGTCTTCGAGAAGCTGGAGCTCGACGGTGACGAGGCGACCGGCGCCAACGCCGTGAAGCTCGCGCTGGAGGCCCCGCTGAAGCAGATCGCCGTCAACGGTGGTCTCGAGGGCGGCGTCGTCGTGGAGAAGGTCCGCAACCTCACCGTCGGCCACGGCCTGAACGCCGCGACCGGTGAGTACGTCGACATGATCGCCGAGGGCATCATCGACCCGGCGAAGGTGACCCGCTCTGCCCTGCAGAACGCCGCCTCCATCGCCGCGCTGTTCCTCACCACCGAGGCCGTCATCGCCGACAAGCCGGAGAAGGCCGCCGCGCCCGCCGGCGGCGGCATGCCGGGCGGTGACATGGACTTCTGATCGACCCCCTGGGGATATCCCGGGTTGATCGACGTCCTTACCGAGGGCGGCACCCCCTGTTCCGGCAGGGGGTGCCGCCCTCGGGCGTGTGCGGGATCACAAGGGGGCCGGGATGGCGGGGCCGGGCCGGGTGGTTGAACACTAGGTCCTATGCGTGTGCACATACTGACCGGTATGCGTGCACTGTCCGGTATCCGAAGGAGCCCCCCGTGACCGCGTCCGCTTCCCGCGCCGCCGAAATCCTGTCCCGGCCCGTAACGCTGGGCGGCCTGACCGTTCCGAACCGGATCGCGATGGCGCCGATGACCCGCATGTTCTCCCCGGGCGGCGTGCCCGGCGAGGACGTCGTGTCGTACTACGCGCGCCGCGCCGCCGCCGGAGTCGGCCTGATCGTCACCGAGGGCACCTACGTCGGCCACGAGTCGGCCGGGCAGAGCGACAGCGTGCCGCGCTTCCACGGCGACGAGCAGCTCGCGGGCTGGGCGAAGGTCGCCGAGGCGGTGCACGCCGCGGGCGGCACGATCGTGCCGCAGCTGTGGCACATCGGCATGGTCCGCAACCAGGGCGAGCCCCCGTTCGCCGACGCCCCGGCCGTCGGCCCCTCCGGCCTGCGCATCGGCGCCGACGAGCCCACCGGCAAGGCCATGACCCAGGCCGACATCGACGCCGTGATCGGCGCGTTCGCCGAGGCCGCGGCCGCCGCCGAGCGCATCGGCTTCGACGGTGTCGAACTGCACGGTGCCCACGGCTACCTGCTCGACCAGTTCCTCTGGGAGGGCACCAACCGCCGCACCGACGCCTACGGCGGCGACCGGGTCGCCCGCGCCAAGCTCTCGGAGGAGATCGTCGCGGCCGTCCGTGAGACCGTCTCCGCCGACTTCCCCGTCATCTTCCGCTTCTCCCAGTGGAAGCAGGAGGCCTACCGCGCCCGCCTCGCCGAGACGCCCGAGGAGCTGGAGTCCATCCTGGCGCCGCTGGCCGCCGCCGGTGTCGACGCCTTCCACGCCTCCACCCGCCGCTACTGGGTCCCCGAGTTCGAGGACTCGGACCTGAACCTGGCCGGCTGGACCAAGAAGCTCACCGGCAAGCCCACCATCACCGTCGGCTCGGTCGGCCTGGACGGTACCGACTTCCTCAAGTCCTTCCAGGGCGAGAGCGCCCAGGTCGGCGACCTCGACAACCTCCTCGACCGCTTCGAGCGGGACGAGTTCGACATGGTCGCCGTCGGCCGTGCCCTGCTCCAGGACCCCGAGTGGGCCCGCAAGGTGCTCGACGGCCGCTTCGAGGAGCTGGCCCCCTACAGCCCGGCGGCGCTGAAGACCCTCAGCTGACCCGCCTCCGAACGGGGTGCCTGGATCTGCGTCCGGTCGGTCAAGGAGACTGACCGGACGCTTGTTCACCGGCACCTCGTGAGGAGACCCCAGTGACGACGACCGACTCCCGCCCCTCGGCGGGCGGACCCTCCGAACAGCCCGGCCCGGTGGTGCGCACCACCGCCGGCTCGGTACGCGGACGGAGGGAGGAAGACCTCGCCGTCTTCCGCGGCATCCCCTTCGCCGCGCCCCCGGTCGGCGAGGCCCGTTTCCAGGCACCGCGCCCCGCCGAGAGCTGGGACGGCATACGCGACGCGTACGCCTTCGGTCCGCCGCCCCCGCAGGACCTCGGCAGCATGGGCGGCCCGGGCCTGATCGCCGTGCCGCAGGGCGACGACTGGCTCACGGTCAACGTCTGGACCCCCGAGCCCGACCCGGCGGCCCACCGCCCGGTCATGGTGTGGATCTACGGCGGCGCCTACAAGCTCGGCCATGCCGGCAGCCCCGGCTACGACGCCCGCCGCATCGCGGCCGACGGCGACCTCGTCGTCGTGTCCCTCAACTACCGCGTCGGCATGGAGGGCTTCGCCCACATCGAGGGAGCCCCCGCCAACCGGGGCCTGCTCGACCAGGTCGCCGCGCTGGAGTGGGTGCGGGACAACATCGAGTCCTTCGGCGGCGACCCCGACCAGGTCACGGTCTTCGGCGAATCGGCCGGCGCCGGTTCGGTCGCCTCGCTGCTGGCCATGCCGCGTGCGGCCGGGCTGTTCCGCCGGGCGATCGCGCAGAGCGTGCCGGGGACGTTCTTCTCCGACGCCCTGGCCCGCGACATCGGCACGGCCCTCGCCGCGGAGCTGGGCCTGCGCCCCACGGTCGCCGACCTGTCGACGATCGCCCCGCGCAAGCTGACCTCGGCGGGCGAGACGCTCGGCCCGAAGATGCCCCAGCACATCGACCGCTGGGGCCAGGCGGCACCCACGGTCACACCGTTCTCGCCGGTGGTCGACGGCGAGGTACTGCCGACGAGCCCGTGGCAGGCCCTGAGGTCGGGCTCCGCGAAGGACATCGAGCTGCTCGTCGGCCACAACCGTGACGAATACCGCCTGTTCAGCGCCATGGCCGGGCGGCTCGGGCAGATCCCGGACGAGCGGGCGACTTCGGCCCTGCGCCTGTTCGCCCCCGGCCCTGACGGCGAACAGGCCTACCGCGCGGCCTTCCCCGACGCCTCCCCGTCCGAGCTGTACGAACGCGTGCAGACGGACTGGCTGTTCAGCATGCCCTCCCTGCACCTGGCCGAGGCGCAGCGCGCGGGCGGCGGACGCGCCCACGTCTACGAACTGACCTGGCCGGCCCCGGGCAACGGCGGCGCGCTCGGCGCCTGCCACGCCCTGGACATTCCGCTGCTGTTCGGCACGTACGGGGCGGACCTGGGGCTGCTGCTGTTCGCGGGCGCGGAGCCGTCCGCCGAGGCCCTTGCGCTGTCGTCCCGTTTCCGCGCGTCCTGGACGGCTTTCGCGCGCTCGGGCGACCCGGGCTGGCCGATGTACGACGACGAGCGGCGGCTGGTGCAGGTGCTGGACGCGGAGCCGGAGGTGCGGGCGTACCCGGAGGAGGCGTCGCGGCGGCTGTGGGAGGGGTACGAGTTCAGCCCGCTGCCCCTGCTGGGATGACCTACAGGTTGCCCATGGGCTCGATGTCGGTCCGCATCGGCGTCCCCCACACCCGCAGCACCTCGTAGTCGGTGAACTCGTGCACCAGCCGGTACGCCATGGCGGCGCGGGGAGCCTTGCGCTGGGCGTTGATGAACAGCTCCGCCTCGCGTCGGTCCCGGCGCGGGGTGCCGCACAGCTGCCACGCCTGGCCGTTCCACAGCTCCGCGAGCCAGCGCTGCTGGGGCTGGGGACGGTCGCCGCGGACGCCGTAACGGGACGGTGAGGGTTCGGCGGGCTGCTGCTGGGGGGCGGGGCCGTTGAACTCCGCCCGGCGGGCCGCCCTGCGCCGCGTCTCGCACAGCAGGCACAGGTCGGGGGCGGCCTCGTCGACGGGGCCGTTCGGGTGCTCGGGGCAGCGGGTAGTGGGCGCGGCCGTCGTGACGCTGTCCTCCAGCAGGTCCAGCGCCCGCTTCAGATCGGCCCTGACCTCGTGCAGTTTGCCGTCCGGGGTGTCGGAGGTGAGGGCGTCCCCGTGCTCGCCGAGGAGGCGTAGGGCGCGGCCTAGGGCGGTGAGCTGGGCGTGGTTCATGGTGCCCATTGTCCTCAGTCGGCGTAGTTCTTGAGTTTCTCGGTGTCCAGGGTGATGTTCACGGGGGTGGGGAGCTCGACGGTGGCGCCCCAGGGGTGCCGGGAGATCTGCTGGTATCGGCCGTCCTTCGGTTCGCTGTGGACGGTGAGTGTGTTGTTGTCGCGGTCGATGAGGAGGTAGACGGGGATGTCGGCCGCCGCGTAGCCGAGGGGCTTGTCGATGCGGTCGCGCTGGTCGGTGTCGCGGTCGTGGGAGGTGATCTCCACGGCCATGAGGGAGCCGTCGGGGTTCGACCACTCGCCATCGCCTCGGAAGTGGTCCACTGGCACCAGAGTTCCGTCCGTGCGCGCGCGGCCCTTGCGGTAGGCCTCGGCCTTGACACCGGACTCGGGCACGAGATCCAGGTCAGGCCGGTGCTGCATGCACTGGCGCAGCAGCCACATGAAGATCGAGCGGTGGTTGCCGTCCGGCACAGCTTTGACCTCTACCTTTCCGTTGATGTACTCAAGCCGCACCGTCTCGGGCGCTACCGCGGCAAGCTCCTCGAACTCGTCGACGTCGAGCGGGCCGTGCCGGATGCACAGTCGTCCGCCCAGGAACTCCAGCCTGTTCCGGATCTCCCTCGGAGCCCTGCTCACGAGTTCGTCGAAGTCCTCGACATCCATCTGCGGGCGGTCGGTCGTGTCTCGGGTCATGGCTTCGCCTCCTTCCCTCCATCGTGCCCCGGGCTGGTGGCGCCGGACCGTAGGAGCCGTCATGTGTGTGCCCTCTCTTGTCGTCGTTTGGACATCGCAGCGCGGATCTGGGCCGCGTGGTCGTGAACCGTGGGGGCGGACAGGGGTGCGGGGGGTTGCGCGGGGGCGCGTTCGCCCCGGCAGGCGTTGCAACGGCCTCCTGGCAGGGTTTCCGGGCGGCCCGGGGCGCCGCAGTTCGCGCACTCCAAGATCCGTAGGGATGGGCGTGGAGGGGGTGGGGGTGGAAGTTTGCTGGTCAGGCGGTTTCGGATGAGGGCTGCGGCGTGGTGGACGGGTGTCGGCAGGCCGGCTGTGAGCGCACGCAGAACGTCGTCCTCCGTGGCGCCCCGCTCGAACCAGTCCGTCACCAGTGGGGCGAGCGTCGCGCAGTCCGCCTCGGAGAGGGACAGGGCGGGTGCGGTGCGGCCGAGGGCGGCCAGGAGGATGTGGGCGCGGGAGCGGGTGGGGGGTGCTGGCTGCGGCCGTGGTGCGTCGCCTCGGGTGAACGCCGTCCACCAGTCGTCATCCCGGGCAGTACGGGACCACCACGATCGGGTGATCCAGCGGGAGCTGCCGTCGCCGGCCGTCACACACTCCCGGCCGCGGCGCAGGTGGCCTGCCTGTTGGATGCGGTTGAGGGCCGTGCCCAGGGCGCACTGTCCGTAGGGCAGTTGCTTGGCCAGTGTCTTCACGGAGATGTCCGCGCCGTCGGGGAGCCGGTCCAGGTAGGCGGCGATGGCGGCTTCGCGGGGTGGGAGGTGGGCGAAGTCGTGGTTCGTGCGCGGTGCTTGGTCGCAGGCGGTGCGTTTGCCGTAGCCCGGTCCTGCCATGGGGTGCGCGGACGGGGCGGCAGCACTAAAGTTGGCATCAGCCATGGGATCGAACTTGTCCTTCGATCTAAGTGGTCAAGCCCCCGCAGGTGTTGGTAGCACCGGGCGGGGGCTGTTGCGTATGCAGGCACGTTAGAGGCCTGTCACTGTCCGTGGCAAGCCGAACGCGTCAAGTCAACACGCGGGGTGGGAGGGTGGGTTGAGGCCCTCCACCCATTCCTTGAAAAGAGGGCTCGAAGCCCGGGTCCCGAAGCTCAGGCCGTCTCGTCCTTGAGGTTCTCGACGAAAGCGGACCAGGCGGTGGCCCGGAACACGAGCTTCGGGCCGTGGGGGGTCTTGGAGTCGCGTACGGGGATGACATCGGGGGTTGCCCGGGTGACTTCCAGGCAGTTGTCGCCGCTGCCGCCGCTGTAGCTGGACTTGTACCACTCAGGCGTGTTCCTCATGGTCGTAATCCTGCGTCATCGCTTCGAGCAGGGCTAGAGACTTCTCCGGCGAGACTGCGGAGGCTGCGAGGAACTCGTAGGAGAAGCGGTACTCCGCGACGGTGGCGGGGTCGTCATCCAGCCGCCCGGTGCCGACGCCTTCCAGGTACGCCAGCGGAGGCGCGTCGTCGAAGTCCATCAGCTTGACGCACCCCTGCATGGCCGGGTGCGCCCCCGCGTCGAACGGCAGCACCTGCACGATGGACCGGCTGCGGCGGGCCAGGTCGGTGATGTGTCGCAGCGCTTCGGCCATGACATCCGGCCCACCTGTCACCCGGCGCAACGCCGACTCGTCAATCACAGCCCACAACAAAGGCTTTGTTGGATCGTCGAGGATGCGGGTCCGCTCCATGCGGGCGGCCACCCTCTTCTCGATCTCCTCTTCCGGTGCAGTCGGTTGATATGCGCGGCACACCGCTCGGGCGTAGGCGGGTGTCTGGAGCAGGCCGGGAATCAGCATCGACGCGAACTCCCTGATGGCCACAGCCCGGCTCTCCGCCTCCGCCGCCTCCGCGAAGTGCTCGGGATACTTCGACTTCGCCGCCGCCCCGCAGTTCCGCTGGAAGAAGTCCCCCGTCCCCAACTCCTCGTCCAGCAAACGGGCGTACTCCGCCTGCAACCTCCGCGTCCCCGCCTCCAGCTGCCCGATGAACGACCCGCTCACGAACAGCCGCTGGCCCAGTTCCTCCTGGCTCAGGCCGGCCTTCTCGCGGGCGTGGCGCAGTTCCGCGCCCAGGAGGGCCCTGGGGGAGGAGGACGGGTCGAGGTCCCTGGAACCGGGCATGGGCAACTCCCTGTCGAACAGATCGGGTTGTTGGACCGCCGTATATGGCCAGGTTAGGGATGCGTCGGACACGCTGTGTGGTGAATCACCAACTCAGCGTGGAGGTAGGGGAAAGTGCGCTCGACCGAAGAGATCGTGGAGTCGTTGCGGGACGCGCTCGCCGGAGTCGGGGTCGTGTTGCCGTCGCTGGGGGTCGATCCCGTGACCGGGGCGAGTAACGAGCCGTTCGCGCTGGTCGATCTGGGCCCGTGCAACGTACGGACGGCCGAGCACCTCACCGACGTACTGCGCTCGCTGCCCGTGCGGGAGACGCTGCGGGCCCGTGTGCGGCAGGTCAACCGGGAGCCGAAATCGCGGTGACGTAATGGTGACAGTCAGGTGTACAACCATTCGACCGCCAATGCCGTCGAACAGGCGTATCGCGCATACACACCGGCGTACGCCCCACCGCACGCCACTCCGGAAATAGACGTCCTTTCCCAGAGAAAGCACTACTCATGACGTTCCGTTGGCTGTGTGGTGTCCTGCGTGTGCGCGGGAAGACCGACCTTCTGCTCGTGTTCCTGTTCGCCGCCGGATTCGCCGCACTGCCCGTCTTCGCGTTGCTCCCGTCGCTGTGGGGCTTCGCTGCCGCCTCGGCCGTGACGTACGCCGCGGACGAGGTGCTGCACACGCGCTCGCCCGCGTTCGTGCGGCGGCTGGCCGCGCTGCAGCTGACCCGCACGCTGCGGTTCGCCGTCAGGACGGTGATGCTGCTGGCCTTGGCCGAGCGCATGGACGCGCCGGACGCGGTGCTGGTCGCCGCGCTGGCCGTGCTCAGCGCCCATTTCACCCTGGTGGTGCTGTACACGGCGGTGCATCACGCCATCCGGCGGCGGCGCACGCTGCCGGTCGTGGTGCGCAACCTCGACATGAGCGGGGCGGGCATCCCTCAGTCCCCGCCCGCTCTTCTCTACCGGCGGTTCCTGCGCAAGCTGCTGCATCTGGACCTGCCCGCCCACGCGGGGCTCCTCGTCGCGCTCGCGGCGGGGGCCTGGGAGCCCGCGGGCGTCGGTTTCGCACTCACCGCGGGGCTCGCGGCCGCAGCCGTGGTGGCGCTGCTGGGGCAGTTGCGCCGGGCTCGCCGGATGCCCTCGGGCGACGAGGTGATCGCGGAGGTCAACCGCCAACTCGCCGGGTACCGGCCGGAGGTGGCGCTGTACTTCAGCTTCGCGTCCGTGTCCCGGGACTTCATGTACCAGGTCAACATGTGGATCGAGACGCTGGAGCAGCTCGACCGGCGGCCGTTGATCATCCTGCGGGAGCGGGCCTCGTTCCGTTACCTCGGCCGTACGTCGATCCCGGTGGTGTGCGTGCCGAAGGCCGACGACGTGGCGCAGCTGGAGCTGCCCGAGCTGCGGGTGGTGCTCTACCCGGGCAACGCGGGCAAGAACGTGCACATGCTGCGCGTCGCCGAGGCCAAGCACGTGTTCATCGGGCACGGCGACAGCGACAAGCTCGCCAGCAGTAACCGGGTCAGCAAGGTGTACGACGAGATCTGGGTGGCCGGACGGGCCGGGCGCGACCGCTACCAGCGGGTGCGGCACGCGATCAGCGACTCGGCGATCGTCGAGGTGGGCCGCCCGCAGCTGTCGTCGATCCGGCTGCACGCCGACCATGTGCCGGGTCCGCTTCCGACCGTGCTGTACGCGCCGACCTGGGAGGGCTGGAGCGACGACGACTGCCACACGTCGCTGATCCCGATGGGCGTGCCGCTGATCGAGAAGCTGCTCGCCGAGAACGTACGGGTCCTCTACAAGCCGCACCCCCTCACCGGTAAGCGCTCGCGTGCGGCGGCCGAGGCGGACCGGGCCATCCGGGAGCTGCTGCGCGCCGACAACGAGCGGCGCGACGGCCGGGAGGCCGAGGACGCGATGGCCGTCGCCCGGCCGCGGCTCGCCGAGATCCAGACCCGGCTCGGCGAACTGTCGGGGCGGCTCACCGGCGACGACGCGCAGCAGACGCGCGAGGCACGGGTGGCCGGCCTGGAGGGGGAGGCGGAGTGGCACGAGCTGCGTGCCGCGTGGCACCGCGTGTTCTGGGAGAGCCGGGGGCCGGTCGCGCACCAGGTGATCACGCGGCAACTGCCCACGCTGTACGAGTGCTTCGACCAGGCCGACATCCTCATCAGTGATGTGTCGTCCGTGGTCGCGGACTTCGTGGCGAGCCTCAAGCCGTACGTGCTGACCAACGCGAACGACCTGCCCGACGAGGAATTCCGGGCCGCCTACACGACCGCCGGGGGCGCCTATCTCCTCGACCGGGACTGTGCCCGGCTGCCGGAGATCCTCGACTCGGTGCGCGGGCCGCGACACGACCCGATGGCACCCGAGCGCCGGATCCTCAAGGAGTACGTCCTGGGCCCGGACCGTCCCACGTCGATGGAGCGGTTCAACGCGGCGGTCAACGCCCTGGCGGAGAAGTCCGTGACGGAGCAGGACGAGCGCTGTGAGGGGAGGCAGCCGCTGGTCGCCGGGCTTACGGCCTGACCGGCGCCGATCCTGTTCCGGTGCGCCGATGCGCGGGCCGCTCGGATATCGTTGCGGGCGCCAACGAACGTTCGAGCGGCAGGGGATCGGGACCATGAGCGCGTCCGGGACGGCGGTGGCGGCCGACGGCGCCGGAGGGGCGGGGACTTCGCTGTCCGCCCCGTCCGGCGGAGGCAAAGCGGTCAGCTCCGTGCTGTGGGCCGTGCTGGTGCCCGCTCTGCTGCTGCTCGGTGCCGTGCTCGGGCAGTGGATGACCTGGGCCGGAGTCGTCGTCGGCCTGGCGGTCATCGCGGTCGCCGCCTGCGTCGTCGGCGGCTCCTGGCACCGGGCCGGGGCGGCGACGCTCGTCTCCTTCGGCGGCTTCGCGCTGATGCTGTTCGCAGGGCCCGCCGCGTACGAGGCGTACATGAACACCGTCGGAGAGCCCGTCGACGCCGTGGTGACCCAGGTGGTCGACCGGGACCAGCGGCGCGGGCCGGACATGTCCTGCACGGTCCGGGAGCTCGGCGGGAAGCAGACGACGTACGAGGTGTCCCAGCAGGAGAACTGCTTCGGCCAGGCCCGCCCCGGTGACCGCGTCGAGATCCGCAAGGACCCCCTCGGGCTGCTCGACCCCCGGCTGCCCGACAGCCCCGACCAGCGGAACACCACGGAGATCACCCTCGCGATCACCGCCGCACTGACGCTGCTCGTCGCCGGGGGCACCCTCTACGGCGGCCTGCGCCGACGGGGCTGACCCCACCGACCGGCTTGACCCTCACGCCGCGTGAGGCCGGAGGGTGGGGTGCATGAGCGACTACTACAACGCGTTCGAGATGAGCCCCGTGCCGCCTCCCGGCCCGGACGCCGTCGCACCCGAGCCGTTCCGCGGCATCTACGGCATGCCCGCGTTCTTGACGATCCCCACGAGCGACCTGACGGCCTCGACGGACTTCTGGGTTCGCGGGCTCGGGTTCTTCGAACTGTTCGGCATTCCGGGCACGTTGGTGCACCTGCGTCGGTGGGCGTTCCAGGACGTCCTCCTCGTCGCGGCGGAGAGCGTTCCGGACCAGGCGCCGGCGATGAGCGTCAGCTTCGCTTGCGTGCTCGGCGAGGTCGAAGCCCTCGCCGAGTCCTGTCGTGCGCTGCGGCCGGACTCGGTCGACGGCCCACGGGACACTCCCTGGACCACCCGCGACGTCGAGGTGATCACGCCCGAGAACGCACGCATCGTGTTCACCGCGGCCAAGCCGTTCGACCCGGACAGTCAGGAGGCGAAGAATCTTGCAGCAGTCGGCATCACCCCACCGGACATCGGTGGCGGCGACAATGGGGCGTATGCCCGATGACCCCGACGCCGATGGCCTGACCGTCGGCCAGGTCTCGACGCGGCTGTGCGTGACGGTGCGTGCGCTGCACCACTGGGACGAGATCGGTCTGGCGCGACCGTCCCTGCGTACTGCCGCCGGGTACCGGCTCTACACCACCGGTGACCTGCAACGCCTGCACCGCATCGTCGTCTACCGGGAGATCGGTCTCGGCCTGGACAAGATCGGGACCCTCCTGGACGACGCGACCGCGGACGTGCCCGGCGCGCTGCGCGCACAGCGGGCCCAGGTCACCGAACGGATCGAGCGCCTGCAGCAGCTCGGCGCCGGACTGGACCGGATGATCGAAGCCCACGAGCGAGGTCTGCTGCTGACCGCCGAGCAGCAGGCCGCGATCTTCGGCCCCGAGTGGAACGAGGACTGGCCCGCCCAGGCCCGCCGGCGCTACGGGCACACCACGCAGTGGCAGCAGTACGCCGAACGCTCGGCCTCCCGGACCCCGGAGGAGTGGCAGGCCGTCACCGACGCGGTGGCCGCCCTCGACCGGGCCCTCGGGGAGGCGATGGACGCCGGTGTCACCGCGGGCAGCCCGGAGGCGCAGCGGCTCGTCGAGCGGCACCGCGAGGTGTTCGCCTCGTACTTCCCCCTCACCCGCCCGATGCAGGTCTGCCTCTGGCGCATGTACGAGGACGATCCGGGCTTCACCGCCCACTACGACGGCGTCCGCCCGGGCCTCGCCGCGTGGTTCCGCCGGATCGTCGACGCCGACGCCCGGGCCCACGGCATCGACCCGGACACCGCGACCTGGCAGTGAAGCACGCTCCCTCAGGGCAGCGCGGCCGCGTCTGGTCCCCGGTGCCCGCCTGGTCCTGATCGAAGGCATGGGCCACACCCTGCCCTCGGCACTGGACGACCGCCTCGCCGAGGAGATCCTGCGCCACACGGGGCAGGCATCACCCGTGACCGCCTGACCGCCGGTCTAAGGGCGAGCCTCCAGCGCCGCCCTCAAGTGCCCGTCGGACTCCTCCAGCAGGCGGGCCGCCGTCGGGCCGTCCACGTCGGCCAGGATGCTGAGGATGGCGTTCTTCACCTCGCCGTCGGTGGCGGACAGGGCGCGGTCGATCTCGTCGTCCGCGGCGCCGGTGGCGAGGGCGACGATGCGGTGGGAGCGGGCGCGGAGTTTGTCGTTGGAGGCGCGGACGTCGACCATCAGGTTCCCGTAGGTCTTGCCCAGCCGGATCATCGTGATGGTCGAGATCATGTTGAGGACGAGCTTCTGCGCCGTGCCGGACTTCAGGCGGGTGGAGCCGGTGAGCAGTTCGGGGCCCACCACGACCTCGATGCCGTGCTCGGCCGCCGCCGCGAGCGGGCTGCCGGGGTTGCAGGCGAGGCCGACGGTGAGGGAGCCGCGGGCGCGGGCGTGCTCCACCGCGCCGATGGCGTACGGGGTGCGGCCCGAGGCGGAGATGCCGACCACCGTGTCGTCCGGTGTCAGGGCGAGGGCGTCCAGGTCCGCCCGGGCCAGTTCCCGCGAGTCCTCCGCGCCCTCGACGGAGGTGATCACGGCGTCCGGGCCGCCCGCGATCAGGCCGACGACCCGGGAGGGGTCGGTGTTGAACGTGGGCGGGCACTCGGAGGCGTCCAGAATCCCCAGCCGGCCGGCCGTGCCCGCGCCCGCGTAGACCAGGCGGCCGCCCCGGGCCATCCGCTGCGCGACGGCGTCGATCGCGGCGGCGATCTGCGGCAGCCGTGCCCCGACCGCCCCGGCCACCGTGGCGTCCTCGCCGTTCATCAGCCGGGCGATGTCGAGGGTGGGCAGCCGGTCGATGTCCGCGAGCTCCGGCCGGAAGGCCTCGGTGGTCAGGGACTCCAACTCGGTCCTGAGATCACGGGGGTGGGAGGTGGAGGTCATGGACGGCTCTTTCCGTGTCTTTCCGGTGCTGGGCGGGGCGGCTGCCTCAGGAACGATGCCGGTGGGCCAGCGCCTCGTACGACGCCGACAGCGCCGGCGCCGCCTTCTCGTACGTCCGCTGCGCCACCCCCACGAACAGGCAGTCCACCACGAGGAGCTGACCGGTCCGGGACGACATGGCCGCCGGGCGCAGCTCGCTCTCCCGTGCGGTGGACGTGGTGAGGACGTGGTCGGCGTACTGCGTGACCGGACCGTCGGGGCGGCCGGTGACCGCCACCGTCGTCGCTCCGCGCTCGAAGGCCACCCGCAGCGGCTCTATGACGTCTCCCGTCGACCCGGAGTGCGTGATGGCGATCGCTACGTCGCCCGCGCGCAGTTGCACGGCGTTGGTGACGGCCAGGTGCGGATCGCTGTGGGCGTGCGCGAGCATCCCTATGCGCAGCAGCTTCTGTGTGAGGTCCTGCGCGACCAGGCCGGACGCCCCGACCCCGTAGACGTCGGTACGGCGGGCCGTGGTCAGTGCGGTGACGGCCGCGGCCAGTTGGACGGTGTCGAGGCCGGCGGCCGTGTCGGCGAGGGTCTGCTGCTCGTCGTAGGCGAGCTTGGCGACCACGTCGGCGATCGGGTCGTCCACCGCGATGTCCGTCGTGATGGCCGGGGCGCGGCCCGACTGCTGCTGGGCGGCGAGGCCGGCGAGGGCCAGGCGCAGGTCCCGGTAACCCGGATAGCCCAGCAGGCGGGCGGTGCGTACGACGGTGGCCTCGCTGGTGCCGGTGAGTTCCGCGAGGCCGGTGACCGTGAGGGCCGCGCAGCCGGCCGGGTCGCCCGCGACGGCCTCGGCGACGCGCTGCATGGACCGCGTCATCGACGGCCCCAGCGTGCGGACCTTGGCCGCGAGGGCGGCCGGGGCGGGCGGGGCGGCGCTCGCGCCGGAGGAGCCGCCACGCTCACGGGCGAAAATTTCCTTCACGTCACGGGTCACGCTTGAAAGATATTTTCGGCGCGGCGTTCGGGTCAAGAGTGCGCACAATGGGTGCATGGAACCCATCAGCCCCCTGGAGCAGGCGCTGCACGCCGCGCGCGCCCTCGTGCTGGCCGATCTCGTCGCGGGACGCGTCGCCGACGCGGATGTCGTGTCGCTGGTCGAGGAGTCCGTCAAGCAGCGCCGATGGTGGGTCGAGCAGTGGCCCGAGGGCGCCCGGTACGTGGCGGGCCTGGTCGCGCAGGACGTCCAGGACGCGCTGCTGGAGCGGTACGGCCGCTGGCCGCTGTGCCCGGTGTGCGGCACCGGCGACCCGCACGCCCTCGACGTCGAACCGGAGTTGGGGCCCGACCCGCACTGGGTGTGCAGCGAGGCGGGCGTGAAGGTCGCCGCCGTGGGGTCGCTGGGCGAGGCCATCGGCGGGCCGGCGTCCTCGTGAGGTCCTGGTGACGATCTACATCGACCCGCCGACCTGGCCGGGCCATGGCCGCGTGTGGTCCCACCTCGTCAGCGACGTGTCCTACGACGAACTGCACACCTTCGCCGCCCGCCTCGGCATCCCGCGCCGGGCCTTCGAACGCGACCACTACGACATCCCCGAGCAGCGGTACGCCGACGTGGTGCGGGCCGGGGCCGTCGAGGTCAGCAGCCGCGAGGTGGTGCGGCTGCTGCACGCGGCGGGGCTGCGGCGGCCCAAGGGGCGCTGTCCCTCGCGGGGTTCGCGCAGCTCGTAGGTCAGCTGCGGCGGCCCAGGGAGCGCTGTCCCTCGCGGGGTTGGGCCAGCTCGTAGGTGAGCTGCTCGGGGTCCTCGGCGACCTGGACGAACCCGGCGCGCGAGAGCACGTTCTGCGAGGGCGCGTTGTCCCGCTCGACGTTCGCGACGACGGTCCGCACCTCGTCCCGGCCCAGCGCCCAGGCGGACAGCGCGCGCAGCGCCTCGGTGGCGTAGCCGTGGCCACGGGCGCCCTCGACCAGGTCGTAGCCGACCTCCACCCGACCCTCCTCGTCCGGGACGCTGTGGAATCCCATGGCGCCGATCGCGCGGCCGTCCTCACGCCGGACCAGCACGTAGGTGCCCCACTCCGGCCGGTGGACGCCGTCCTCGTACTGCTTGTACACCAGCCCGGTGCCGACCCGGGTGCCCTCCAGCGGGCCGCCCTCGATCCACTCGAAGCCGCCGTCGCCGACCGTGGACAGGTCGGCCGCGGCCGCCGGGGTGACACCCTCGAGGGTGAGCCGCTCGGTGCCGATCACCAGGTTGTTGTTCCAGCGCCACTGCGTGACCGGGGCGCGTCCGGCCAGTTCCCCGCGGCCGGTGGCCCACAGCAGGGTCGTCCACGGGGTGGGCCCCGGCTGGACGTGCGGGAAGATCCGGGTGAGCACGAAGTCGCACAGCTCGGGTGCCGGTTCGTACGGCACGCCCAGCCCCTCGGCGATGTCGTGCGTGTGCAGCAGCACCTCGGCCACGCCCATCGCGGCGAACCCCTCACGGTTCGCGCTGCGGAACGGGTACGGGTGGAAGGCCCGCACGTCACGCGGGGTGGTGCGGACCGCCGCGGCGAGCAGCGCGCCGGTCGTGCGGATCACCTGCACCGCGCCCGCGTTGTCGGTCCCCTCGTCCAGCGAGATCTCGAAGGGCGTGTACCCCTCGGGCTCCCGGCCGGCCAACTGTCCCGCGTAGGCGATGAGGTCGCTCGCGATGTGCACGGCCGTCCCCCGGCAGTCCCACTCCAGCCGCCCGGCCCGCACCCCTTCCCAGTCCCGGTCGGCGACCGTCCCCAACAGCCCCACGCACTCGGCGACGGCCTGCTCCACCTGTTCCGCACCCGTTGTCCACATGGGGGCAGGCTACGAGGGGTCGTGGGGCGGGGGCGACAGCATTTCCAGCTCGGCGGTGAGGTTGTAGCGGGCCGTGGCCTCCCACGCGGCGGTGCCGTGCGGTGTCCTGAACAGGCGGGGGAGGTCGAGCAGTTGGCGCAGGATCGCGGCGCGGCCCTCGCGGAAGGCGTCGCTGGGCACGAAGTGGTACTCCTCGCGGACGGCCGTGGTGTACGCGGCGTACGCCGACGGGGGCGAGGCGAGGATCGCGAGGTCGGCGTCGCACAGGACCTGGCCGTCGGGGTCGTCGTCGGCGGGGTCGTGGGTGACGGTGAGCCGGACCAGGCGGGCCACCTCGGCGGTCTTCGCCTCGGGCACGCCGGCCTCCACGAGGGCGCGTTCGGCGAGGCGGGCCGAGCGTTCCTCGTTCTCGGAGCGGTCGGGCAGGTAGACCGCGTCGTGGAACCAGGCGGCCAGCCGGACCACGTCCGGGTCGTGCGCGTACCGCTGGAGTTCGTCGACGCGGTCGAGGACCGCGGTGAGGTGCTCGGCCGTGTGGTAGCGGCGCTGGGGCTCCTGCCAGCGGGCCAGCAGGTTGTCGGCGTACGGCGCGGGGTCCGGGCCGGCGGCCGGGCCCCGGGCCGCTTCCAGGGCGCGGGCGAAGCGGGTGCGCAGGGAGTCGAGATCGGCCATGGGGGCATTCTCCCGCCGAGCGGGTGCGGGCACCTAGCGTGGGGGTATGACGACACCTGCTGATGTGTATGACGTACGGGACCCCGAGCAGCCCGGGCGGCTGCTCACGATCGAGCGTGACGCGCTGATCCCGCTGCTGCGGGGCCTGGCCGGGGAGGACTTCGAGCGGCCGGTCGCCGCGTGTCCGGGCTGGACGGTGCGGGACGTGCTGGCGCACTGCTCGGCCGCGCTGACCCGGGTGGCGGAGGGCAGGCTCGAGGAGGGTGTGTTCTCACCCGAGTCCAACGACCGGGACATCGCGGAGCGGGCCGACTGGAGCGACGCGCAGGTCGTCGACGAGCTGGAACGGGGCATGAGCCAGGCCGGGCCCGTGATCGCCCGGGCCGACGGGAAGCTGGACGGTCTCGCCCTGGGGGAGTGGGTGCACGCCGGGGACGTCCGCGAGGCCCTGGGCGAGCCGGGGGCGTACGGCGGGGCCGGGCTGCCGGACGCGCTCGCACTGCTCGCGCGGATCACCCGCGAGCGGGGGCACGTGCCGGTCCACGCCGACCTCGACGACCTGGACGAGCCGCTGCGGCTCGGCGAGAGCGGCGGGGAACGCCCCCCGGGCCGTTTCATCGGGGACGGACCGACACTCGTACGGCTGTACATGGGGCGGCCGGTCGACGGGGCGCCGGACTTCGAGCTGGCCGGGGTGGAGGCGAAGGAGCTGAACATCTTCGCGTGAGCGCGTCCCCGGGGGCATCGGAGGCGGCGCGGACGGGCAGCGTAGTCTTGATTGGACTAGACCTGTCAGTCAAGCCTGTCATCGAACGCCGACGCATGCCGACGAAGGGGCCACATGAGCAAGCGTGCAGTCCTGGAGGTGATCGCCCTCGGGGCCGAGGATGCGGTCGCCGCCCAGGCGGGAGGCGCGGACCGCCTCGAGCTGGTCACCGACATGGCGGCCGACGGGCTCAGCCCGTCGGCCGCCACCGTCGCCGGGATCCGGCGTGCGGTCGACATCTCCCTGCGGGTGATGATCCGTCTGGCGGACGGCTTCGCCGCGGGGGATGTGGAACGGCTGGTGCGGGTGGCCGGTGAGCTGCGGGAGGCCGGGGCGGAGGAGTTCGTGCTGGGCTTCCTCGACGGAGGGCGCACGGTCGATCTCGCCGCCGTGGAGCGGGTGGTGGCGGTTCTGGACGGCTGCCCCTGGACCTTCCACCGGGCCATCGACCGGGCCGCCGACCGGGACGCCCTGCGCAAGCAGCTGGACGGGATGCCGGGGCTGGACACGTACCTGACGGCCGGGTCGGCGGACGGGGTCGATGACGGGTTGCCCGTGCTGCTCACGGAGGCTGCCCGGCGGGGACAGCCGGGGTACGAGCAGCAGCTCCTGGTGGGAGGCGGGCTCCGGCTCGACCACGTGCCGACGCTGCTGAGGGCCGGGGTCGACGGCTTCCACATCGGCGGGGCGGCCCGGCCGGAGGGCTGGGAGGCACCGGTGTCGGCGGATGCCGTCGCACGGTGGCGGGCCGCCCTGGACACCGTCTGAACGCCGTCGGGTCCCACCCCCTGGGTGGCGGTGCCCCGCGTGCGGTGATGCTTCACAACACCTCGACGGGAGAGGGCGCTTCGCCGTCGCACGTCCCCGGATCGCCTCTGTGCGGGGAAGCAGGGGAGGTACCCGTGCGTTGTGCCGTTGCATGAGCCTGCGCTTCTCACTGATGGGTCCGGTACGAGCCTGGCGCGACGAGGAGGAGGTCGAACTGGGGCCGCGCCAGCAGCGGGCGGTGCTGGCGGCGTTGCTGCTGAACAACGGCATCCGGCTGAGCAACGACCAGTTGATCGACATGGTCTGGGACGACCCGACGCCGAGCGCGGTGATGGCGTTGCGGACGTACGTGTACAAGATCCGCAAGACGCTTCCGGAGCTGAACCTGACGTCCAGGGACGGCGGATACACGGTCCGCGCGGAGATCGTCGACGATTGCCGCGGCGAGCCCTTGGAAGGCCTCCGGAGTGCCTACTTCGACGCACAACGGGTGCGGCTCGGCGACCACCGGCTCAAGGCGCGGGAGGACTGCCTCGAACGCGAGCCCGACGTGCTGGAGCTGCAGAAGCACGTCGCCGCCTTCCCGCTCAGGGAACGACCGCGCGCCCTCCTGATGCGCGCGCTCTACCTGGAGGGCAGGCAGGGCGAAGCGCTCGACCACTTCCACCGGGCGCGCGCACTCCTCAACGAGGAGCTCGGTCTCGAACCAGGCCCGGAGCTGCGCAACGTCTACGCGCAGATCCTCAACGGCGACCTCACCCCGACCCGCAGACCGGAGCAGCTGCTGCCGGATCTGATCGACTTCACCGGCCGCGCCGAGGAGATCGCGCAGGCTCTCCGGACGTTGCCGGGCACCGTGGGCATCACCGGTATGCGGGGCAGCGGCAAGACCGCGCTGGCCACCCGGATCGGCCACCTCGTCAAGGGCCGCTTCCCGGACGGGCAGATCTTCGTCAGGGGCGGGGACGTCGCCGACGAGCTGTTGCGCGCCGTCGGCGTGGAGAACCCCGTCGGCGACAAAGCCGCCCTGTGGCGGGAGAAGGCGCGCGGCAAGCGTTTCCTGGTCGTGGTCGACGACGTACCGGACGCGGCGGCCGTACGCGATCTCGCCACGCCCGGCTCGGCGATGATCATCACGAGCGTCCGCCAGTTGAACGAACTGCCGGGGGTGACCTGGCTTGAGATCGCCGGGCTCACCGAGCGGGAGGCACGGGAGTTCCTCCGCAAGGTCTTGGGTCCGGTACGCGTGGAAGCGGAACCCGAGCAGGCCGAGGTGCTGCTGGAACGCCTTTCGCGACTGCCGCACCCGATCAGGGTGGTCGGCGGCAGGCTCAGCTCGCGTCCGCACTGGACGATCGAGATGGTTCTGCTGCAGATGGGGCGGGACCGCCGGCTCGGAGAGGTGATCCCGCCCGACTGCACCGCGATGCTGGCCCCGTTGATCGAGGCCGAGAAACAACTGAGCGATCCGGAACGGCACATGCTCTCCTGCTTCGCGCGCCAGGACGCCGAGGTGATCGACAGCCACGAGGCGGCGGAGATGTCCGGGGCCGACCCCGGCGGCATCGAGCTGGTGCTGGAGTCACTGGCGGGCGTGCACCTGATCGAGCCGCTCGTACTCGGCCGCTACCGGCTGCCACAGTTCGTGCGCTTCGGATTCGGGCTGCTCGCGGCGGATCCTCCGCGAGCCGACCAGGCCGTATATGCGGAAATTATGCTCTGACGATCTGGCGCTGCCACGTTTGCAGACATGTCAACCAACGAACTGCAGGACAAGAAGGCACTCGTCACCGGCGCCACGTCGGGCATCGGCCGCGCGATCGCGGTCAAGCTCGCGGAGGCGGGAGCCACCGTCTACGTGACCGGGCGCAGGGCCGAGCTCGGCAAGGAGACCGTCGAGCTGATCGAGCAGGTGGGCGGGACGGGCCACTTCGTCGTCGCGGACGTCGCGAACATCGACGACGTCCGCAAGCTCGCCGAGGAGGTCGGCGAGGTGGACGTGCTGGTGAACAACGCAGGCATCTTCCCGTTCTCGACGACCCCCGAGCAGCCGCTCGACAGCTACGAACAGGTGTTCGACGTCAATGTACGTGCGACCTACTTCCTGACGGCCGCTCTCGTGCCGGCCATGGTGGCCAAGAAGAAGGGTGCGATCGTCAACGTCTCGTCGGTCGCCGGGCAGATCGGCACCCCGGTCGGCTCCGTCTACAACGCCTCCAAGGCCGCGATGGACGCGCTGACCCGGTCGTGGGCCGTCGAGTTCGGCGCGGCGGGCGTACGCGTCAACTCCGTGGCGCCCGGCCCGATCCGGACCGACACGGCCGTCGACACGGTGGGCGAGCTGTTCGACGAGTTCAGCCGGAACACACCGCTCACCCGCGCCGGCGAGCCGGAGGAGATCGCCGAGGCCGTAGTGTTCCTGGCCTCCGACAGGGCCGGCTACATCACCGGCGCGGTGCTCAACGCCGACGGCGGCCTCGTCGCGACCTGAGCGGTCAGGGCGATGCGGGCGCCCGGGGCCTCCCGGCGCTTCAGGGACGAGTGGTTGACGCCAGCTGCGGCGGCAGCCCGGCCGCGTGCGTGACGGTCAGACCCGACACCGCACGTGTCAGCGCCACGTACAGGCGCCGCAGGCCCGTCCGTTCGTCGGGCTCGCCGTCGACCACGGCCTGCGGCTCGTCCAGGACCACGTAGTCGTACTCCAGGCCCTTCGCGAGGGAGGCAGGGACCAGGGTCAGGCGGGTGTCCTGGGTGGTCTCCTCACCGGGGCCGAGATACGGGACGCCGGCCTCGGTCAGGGCCTCGGCGAGTTCGGGCACGCGGGCGTCCGCCGCGATGAGGCCCGTCGAGCCCTCGTGGCGGAGGGACTCCCGGCAGGCGTCGACCACGTCCGCCGTCCCCGTCACCGGCCGGACCTCGAAGTGGCCCGGGTTCTCGCGGATCGAGGCCACCGGGGTCAGGCCGGGGGCGATGTGCGGGAGCAGCCGGGACGCGTAGGTGATGACGTCCGTCGGGACGCGGAAGCCGGCCGTCAGCTCCTCCACCAGGGCGTCCGGCTTGCCGAGGTGGGCCAGAGCCTCCTGCCAGCTCCGGGTCGCCCAGGGTGTCGTGCCCTGGGCGAGGTCGCCGAGGACGGTCGCGCTGCCGGTGGTGCAGCGGCGGCCCACCGCCCGGTACTGCATGGGGGAGAGGTCCTGCGCCTCGTCGACGACGACGTGCCCCAGGGAGTGCGTGCGCTGGATCAGGTCGGTGGCCTCGTCGATCAGGACGGCGTCCGCGGTGGACCACTTCGCGGACTTCACACTCCGCGCCGGCTTCTCCCAGAGGATCGCCTTCTGCTCGTCCTCGTCGAGGATCCCCTCCGCGTGCACGGCGAGGAACTCCGCGTCCGACAGCAGCCGCAGCACCAGCTTCGCCGGGTCGACGGCCGGCCAGACCGCCTTCACCGCCGCCTTGACGGCGCTGTTGCGGGCCACCGCGTCCTGCACCCGGTCGTCCGGCGCCTCCCCCGACCGTTCCATCTGCACCAGCACGGCATGCGCGATGCGCTGCGGCAGGGCATCGCGCGCGGCACCGTAGCGGATGTCGCGGTCGAGCAACTCGCGGACGATGTCCTCCAGTTCGTACGCCGGGACCCGCCAGCGGCGCGAGCCGCGCACGACCACGACCGGCTCCGTGGGCATCGTGACGTGCGCGTAGAGGGCCCGGCGCAGCACCCGCGCCATGCGGGCGTCGCCCTTGACGACGGCCGCGGCCGCCTCGTCCGTGCCCGTGATCTCCACGTGCGCCACCAGGTCGTCGACGGTGGCCTGCTGCACGGTCAGCTCACCCAGCGCGGGCAGGACCTGCTCGATGTAGTGCAGGAAGGACCGGTTCGGTCCGATGACCAGCGTGCCGGTGCGGGCGAGCCGCTCGCGGTGGGCGTAGAGGAGGTAGGCGACCCGGTGCAGGCCGACGGCGGTCTTCCCGGTGCCCGGGCCTCCCTGCACGCACACCGTGCCCGCGAGACCGGACCGGACGATCTCGTCCTGCTCCGGCTGGATCGTCGCGACGATGTCCCGCATCGGGCCGACACGCGGCCGCTCGATCTCCTGCTGGAGCAGCTTGCTGGTCCGGGAGCCCCCGGCGGAGCCGGATAGTGTCACAGCGGCGGGGTCCGACAGGTGCTCGTCCTCGTACGCCGTGATGTCCCCGCGGGTGTAGCCGAAGCGGCGGCGCAGCGCGATGTCCATCGGGTCCTTCTTGGAGGCCCGGTAGAACGGCTGCGAGACCGGCGCGCGCCAGTCGATGACCATGGGGTCGCCGTCGTGGTCGTGCACATGGCGGCGACCGATGTAGAAGCGCTCGCCTTCCGCGCCCTCCGCCGCTTCGATGCCGGGGGCGTGCAGGTAGTCGAGCCGGCCGAAGAACAGCGGGGTGTCGCTGAGGTCGGCCAGCGCCTCGATGCGCTCCTCGATCTGGCGGGCCAGCACCTCCGCGTCGACCCAGTTCGCGGTGACGTTGCTGATGTCGAGGGCCTCGACGTCCTCGCGCATGGCACGCAGGGCGGATCGGGACGAGGAGAGGTGGGAGCGCTCACGCGCGAGCGGGTCGTCGTCGACGGGCGTGGACAAGGGGGTGCCTCCGGAGGGACCTGCTGGGGGTGGGCGGTGAGGTGCCGACCGGTTTCCGTCCGGTCGACGGCACTCCGCGAGGGAGGCGGGCAAGAGCGGAGATTTTAGAGGAGCGGGGGTGGTGTCCGCGAACGGTTTTTCTGTCCCCTAGGGGACAGGTGGGGGACGGGCCCCTCCTCCTCGGGGGAGCGGGTCGGCCCAGCGGCGTACGCGGCGGCCGGGAGGTTCGGTCTCGAGACCGACGCGGGCCTTATGGGCCGAATCGCACCATGGAGACATGAGCGCAGCAACCATCCACCCCGCCCCGGCACCGGGCCGTCCGCCCGGCGCCACCGCAGTGACAGGCAGCCACCGTCACCGCCTCGGCGACGCCCTGCGCGCCGTCAGGGTCTTCGCGGGCGCCGCCTTCGACGTGATCGTCCTCGGCCAGTACGGACAGGAAGTCGGCGTGGTCCGCCGCAAGTGAGTCGGCAGTGAGCGACCGGCGCGTCAGCTCTCCGCGAGCAGCTCGTCCGCGTCCACGATCCGGTACGCGTACCCCTGCTCCGCCAGGAACCGCTGGCGGTGCGCGGCGAAGTCCTGGTCGATCGTGTCCCGGGCGACCACCGAGTAGAAGTGCGCCTGGTGGCCGTCCGACTTGGGACGCAGCACCCGGCCCAGGCGCTGGGCCTCCTCCTGCCGGGAGCCGAAGGTGCCCGAGACCTGGATCGCGACCGTCGCCTCCGGCAGGTCGATCGAGAAGTTCGCGACCTTCGACACGACGAGCACGCTGATCTCGCCCTCCCGAAAGGCGTCGAAGAGCTTCTCCCGCTGCGCGTTCGACGTCTCGCCCTTGATCACGGGCGCCCCGAGGTGCTCGCCCAGCTCGTCCAGCTGGTCGATGTACTGCCCGATGACGAGGATCTGCTGCCCCGCGAACTTCCGGACCAGCGCCTCCGTGACCTTCCGCTTGGTCGCGGTCGTCGCACAGAAGCGGTACTTCTCCTCCGTCTCGGCCGTGGCGTACGCGAGCCGCTCGGAGTCCGTCAGATTGACCCGGACCTCCACGCAGTCGGCGGGCGCGATGTAGCCCTGCGCCTCGATCTCCTTCCACGGCGCGTCGAACCGCTTGGGCCCGATCAGGGAGAACACGTCCGACTCCCGGCCGTCCTCACGGACCAGCGTGGCGGTCAGGCCGAGCCGCCGCCGCGCCTGGAGGTCGGCGGTGAACTTGAAGACCGGCGCGGGCAGCAGGTGCACCTCGTCGTAGACGATGAGCCCCCAGTCCCGGGAGTCGAACAGCTCCAGGTGCGGGTAGACACCCTTCCGCCGGGTGGTCAGCACCTGGTACGTGGCGATGGTGACGGGCCGGATCTCCTTGCGGGTGCCGCTGTACTCGCCGATCTCGTCCTCGGTCAGCGAGGTCCGCTTCACCAGCTCGTGCTTCCACTGCCGCGCCGAGACGGTGTTGGTGACGAGGATGAGGGTGGTCGACTTCGCCTGGGCCATCGACCCGGCCCCGACCAGCGTCTT
Source organism: Streptomyces tibetensis (assembly GCF_040647715.1). Classification (GTDB taxonomy): domain Bacteria; phylum Actinomycetota; class Actinomycetes; order Streptomycetales; family Streptomycetaceae; genus Streptomyces; species Streptomyces tibetensis_A. The sequence continues at coordinate 200,104 of NZ_JBEZCR010000003.1, forward strand.
CCCCGCACCGCAGGGCAGGACGACGACGCCCGAACCGCCGTGCCAGAAGTTCTCCACGGCCTGCTTCTGGTACGGCCGCAGCGCCCAGCCGTCCTCGGCCAGCTCGATCGCGTGCGCCTCGCCGTCGACGTACCCGGCGAGGTCCTCGGCCGGCCAGCCCAGCTTCAGCAGCGTCTGCTTGATCTGCCCGCGCTCGGAGGGGTGCACGGCGACCGTGTCCGGGTCGATGCGGGCGCCGACCAGGGGCGTGATCCGCTTCGACCTGAGGATCTCCTCCAGCACCGGGCGGTCGGTGGTGGTCAGGACCAGTCCGTGCGCCGGGTGCTTGGACAGGGTGAGACGGCCGTAGCGGTCCATCGTCTCGGCGATGTCGACGAGCAGCGCGTGCGGCACCGGGTAGCGGCTGTACTGCACGAGCGCGTCCACGACCTGCTCGGCGTCGTGGCCCGCCGCGCGGGCGTTCCACAGGCCCAGCGGGGTCACGCGGTAGGTGTGGATGTGCTCCGGCGCCCGCTCCAGTTCCGCGAACGGGGCGATGGCCCGGCGGCAGCCGTCGGCCTGCTCGTGGTCGACTTCCAGGAGCAGGGTCTTGTCGGACTGGACGATCAGCGGACCATTCACGCGCGGCACCCTTTCTGTGGCCGGAGGGCTCGGACGGCTCGACAGCGCGACGCCTCGGCCAAACGTCCAGTGTGCCTGATCGACCGCGTCAGGTGGTGTGATCTGCGCGTCCGGTCGTACTGAATGCCTATTCATCCCAACGTGTGGTGTGAATTCAGTTTTTCCATCGCGGCCCCGAAGAATGGCGCACGTGCGCAACCCGACGACCACCACGCTCGGCTACGCCCTGTTCGCCACCCGCTGGCTCCAGGCCCCGCTGTACTTCGGGCTGGTGGCCGCCCAGGGCGTCTACGTCTACAAGTTCTTCAAGGAGCTCTGGACCTTAATCCTGATGTGCGTGAGCGGGCACGCCACCGAGACGTACGTGATGCTCGCGGTGCTCAAGCTGGTCGACGTCGTCATGATCGCCAACCTGCTGATCATGGTGATCGTCGGCGGCTACGAGACGTTCGTCTCGCGCATCGGCCTGCAGGGCCATCGTGACCAGCCCGAATGGCTCTCCCACGTCAACTCCAACGTGCTCAAGGTCAAGCTCGCCACGGCGATCGTGGGCATCTCCTCGGTGCACCTGCTGCAGATGTTCGTGGACGTCCACCACACCTCCCGCCACGCGCTGCTGTGGGGGACGGTGATCCACATGGCGTTCATCGCCTCGGCGGCGATCCTCGCCTACATGTCGGGGCCGATGGTCGCGCAGGCGGACCGGGGCCACGCCGACCGGCCGCAGGCCGGGCACACACGGGCAGGCCAGGGGCGGGCGGGGCAAGCCGAGGCGGGGCACACGCAGGCTGCGCATGCCCCGGCCGCCGGGCCCGCACAGGCGGGGCATCCACCGGCCGGGTCCGTGCAGTCCGGGGCCGCGCAGGTCGAGCAAGCTGCGGTGCGGCCCGCACCGGCCCTCCCCCGGCAGTCCGGCCCGGACGCCGACGCCGAGGCCCGGATCCGTGCCGCCGGCTTCCCCGCCCGCAAGCTGCTGGAGGAGTTCGACCAGCGGCACCCCCGGGACTTCGACCGGGAGACCATGGCCCGGCTGGGCAAGGCGGAGTTCGTCACCGCCCGGCGCAACGTGGTTCTCGTCGGACCGCCCGGCACCGGCAAGACCCATCTCGCCGTCGCCCTGGGCGTCCGCGCCTGCCAGGCCGGGCACCGGGTGCTGTTCGGGACGGCCTCCGAGTGGGCGGCCCGGCTCTCGGACGCCCGGGCCGCCGGCCGGCTCGACGCGGAGCTGACCGCTCTCGACGATCACCCCCTCCTGATCGTCGACGAGATCGGCTACACGCCCTTCGACGCGGCGACCGCGGGCCTGTTCTTCCGGCTCGTCGCCCACCGCTACGAGCGGGCCTCGCTGATCGCGACCAGCGACCGCCCGCTCGGCCGCTGGGACGAGGTCTTCGGCCCGTCCGCCCCGGCGTTGACGGACCGCCTGGCCCATCACGCCGACCTCGTGCGGCTCGACGGGGACAGTTACCGCACGCGCCGCGCTACTTCAGCGTGGGCAGACTGATGTTGTTGACCAGCGGGCCCTCGATGCCGACCCCCTCGGTGACCAGTGATTCCACAGCGGCGACCGGCAGGGGCGGCGGCGCCGCGGGGGCCGCCGCGGCCGAGGGCGCGAGCACCCCCGAGAGCGCGACGGCACAGAGAGCGGCGGCGGGCAGGTTCTCACGCATGGGGACAGCAGGGCCTTTCGAAGACTGACATCGGAGGACGGCGACACCGCACCGCCGCGAGCCGGCCCGGGGACGCCCGGACCGGCCCGCACAGCCCGCGGGAGCACATCGGACGGCTGCGGAACAGACGGGTGCAGCGGGAGCGGATCAGACGGGAGCGGAACAGACGGGTGCAGCGGGAGCGGATCAGACGGGAGCGGAACAGACGGGTGCAGCGGGAGCGGATCAGACGGGAGCGGATCAGATCTGCGGTGTCTCCAGGACGAGGCCGGCGACGTCGATGCTCACCGCGGAGGCCGGGGTGGCGAGTCCGCCGAACGTCATCAGGGCGGCGGTGACGAGGACGGCGGCGACTCGACGGACAGCGCGCATGGGGGGATTTCCTTTCGGAGCGGCTCACAGGACACCCGGTGGCTGCCCCCGCGCACACGGCGGGATGCGGCACACCCGGAAAGGTCGCCCGAGCGTGGGAAATCCCCGGCGTGGCGTGCATGAACGGCCGCGCGCACCCGAACGGGTGACGCGGCCCGCCGACCGACAAGCCGCGCGCCGCAACCCACACCCTCCGGGGCGGTTCGCGGCGCCGGCGCGTGACGCGGGGCCGTCAGCCCGCGTCGTCGGCGAGCTCGGCGACCCCGGTGATCCGGTGCAGCGGATACGTACGGACCTCGTCCGCGGTGTGGTCGTACGCCGTGACGAAGCCGCCCTCGACGCGGATCGGGGCGATGACCCGCTGGCTGGCGGCGCCCTCGGCGTTGACGTAGCCGATCCACAGGGCCTCGCCGGTCAGCACGGCGGCCTGCATGGTGGCGAGGGTCTCGGCGGCGCCGGTGCGGGGCAGTTCGCCGTCGGCCGCCGGAGCCGTGCCCGGCTTGCGCGGGGCCGTGGAGGCGAGGTCGCCGGCCCGGATGGCGCGCAGTGCGGCCGCCAGGAGGACGTCGTCGGGGACCGGCGGGCCGTCCGGGACCGGCTCGGGCGCGGAGCGGGGCGGGGTGCGGTGGGCCAGGGCGCGGGTGATCAGCACATCGCCCTCCGCGGACTCGGCGGCCGGCGCGAACCCCATCGCCCGCAGGCCTTCCAGGAGCCCCGCCGGGTCGGCCTGGGCGGCCAGCACGGTCGGGGCGAGCCGGCGCAGCCCGAGCCCGGCGGCCCGCTTGTCGGCGAGGATCTCGCTGAGCACCGCGTCGTCGTCGCAGCGCACGTACGCCGAGGCCGCGCCCACCCGCAGATGGCCGTGCCGGCGGGCCACGTCGTCGATCAGGTACGCGAGCGGCTGCGGCACCGGCGTGCGGGAGTGCGCGGCGAGGAAGGCGTGCAGGTCGGAGGCGGCCTGACCGGCGTCCAGCGCCCGCCGCACCGAGCCGGGCGTGAACCGGTACACGGTCGCCCCGCCCTTGGACTCGACGTCCGCCAGCACACCCAGCATGTCCGCGAGCGGCCGCCGCAACGGCCCGGGCGCCACCGCCGTCAGGTCGGCCTGGAGCAGCACGTGGTCCAGCGGTTCGGGCAGCAGCGGCGCCAGAAGCCGGGCCGCGGCGGCGGAGGCGACGGCCTGTTCGGCCGGGGAGAGGGGAGCGGGCGGGGCCGAGCGGTGGTGGTGGACGGGCAGCTTGGCGCCCGGCCCGGCGGGTTCCGCTTCCGGATCCGGCGCGGCAGCCGCGGCAGCCGCGGGCGCGCCCAGCAGCGCCCGGCCCTGGGTCGACAGCGCGCCCCGGCCCGTCACACCCAGCAGCTCCGCCTCGGTCAGCGCCCACTCGGCGAGCCGGCCGCGCAGGTCGTCCTCGCGCCGGTCGCCACGCAGGGGCCGCTCCCAGCGCAACCGGGCGAGCACCGACTCCGCGGCGGGTGCGGCGCCTTCCGGCAGCGCGGCGAGCAGTGCCAGCACCCGGTGCCGTACCTCGGGCGCCGCCGAGCGGTCCAGGCCGGGGCCGAGCGCCGACAGGGTCCGGTCCTTGGCGTCCCGCCCGCCCACCAGACCGGCCGTCCTGGTCGCCGTGAGCCATGCGGTGACCAGCCGCGACCAGCGCTCCGCGGGGGGCTGCTCGAGCCACTCGTCGTAGGCGGGGGTCGCCGCGTACCGTTCGTCGGCCTCGCCGTCCGAGGCGATCAGACCGGCCGCGTACGCCAGTTCCACCCAGAACGCGGCCGTCGGCTCGGGCACGTCCAGGGCGACGGCGGTCCGCTTCAGGTCCCGCACGCTCAGCCCACCGGCCCGCAGCACCGCCGGACCGCCCTCGTCCCAGTCCTTCAGCAGCTCCTCGACGGTCGCGAGCGCGGTGTACGCCTGCCCGGCCGCGGTGCTGTCCACCACCTGTGGACGATGTGCGGCGGCCGCCTCGACCACCGGCGGTACCGGCTCGGCCGCCCGGTGCGCCAGGCCCCGCCGCAGGTGCAGCGCGACCTCGCGCGGCAGCACGACCGTCCCGGGCGCCGTCGGCAGCAGCAGCCCGCGGTCCAGCAGCCAGCGCAGCCGGGGCGCCGGATCGGCGGTGACCTGCCCGTACGGCGGACCCCACACCAGGCGTTCCAGTACGTCGAGGGAGTCGGCCGGGGCGCCGGCGAGCAGCGCCGCCATCCGGGCCCGGTCGGTGAACAGAGCGGCCAGGGCGGTCACCGCGGAGACCGAGTCGTGTGTCGAGGCCAGTCCGGCGGCCGCGACGATCTCCTGGATCCGGCCCGGGGACATCCCGGCGGTGGCCTCCCGGACCGTCGGGCCGAGCCCGGTCGGCGAGGGGTGCTGCGGCGAGGGGGCCAGCAGCTCACGCGCCGTGCGGACCAGCCGCAGCCGGTCGTCGTCGCCCCACACCAGGGCCTGCTCGCGCAGCAGGCCGACGGCATGCGGCAGGGCAGCGACCACGGCCGGGTCGGCGTCGTCCCCGGCCATGAGCCCGAGCAGTTCGCCGTACGTCGCCGGATCCCCGGCCACGGCCAGCGCCTCCGCCGTCTGCAGCGCGAACCGGTCCAGCCGCTCCAGGGCCCGCACCACCGAGGCACGGGTGCCGGCGCGGGTCGCGAGCTGGGTGAGGTCGGTGGGGACGGGCGTGATGAGATCCGGGCGGCTGCGCAGGAGCGCGCCCAGCGAAGCATCATCCCGCGCGCGGAGCGCTTCCGCGAGGGAGCGGGGGGCCGTGGGCCTGTCCTCGGTGCTCATCCGGTCCACGGTAGCGGGTCGCCCCCGGCGGCCGGGCCGACCGTGGGCCGCTCCGCCCCCCCCCGTACGCGGGACGGGCTTTTGGCCGCCCGGCGGGCACTCGCGGTACCGTCGGGCGACGGCGTCACGCAACGCACCCGCCCCGGAGGGGACTTCGTGGGGATTGAGAGCGACCAGGTCGTTTACGAGTATCTGAGCCGCGTCGGCGACGTGGCCCAGCAGCGGCAGTTGTCGTCGGCCACCCGCATGCGTCTGGTCGCGGACCTGCGCAACGAGATCGACAAGCGCCGCTCGAAGGCCACCGTCGACTCGCCCGCCGCCGTCCGCCGCATCCTGTCCCGCCTTGGCAGCCCCGACGACATCGTGACCGCGGCGGCGGGCGGCACGACCGGTGAGCCGTACAGCGCCGCCTCCGCCTCCGCCTCCGTGCCGGTGCAGCGCGAGACCGAGCCGGAGGAGCGGGGCGAGCGGGCCAGGGGCGTCATGCGGCGCGTCGTACCGCGCCCCCGCCCGGCGCGACCCGCCGAGGACCCCCACCCCGCGCCGTCCGACGGTGCGGCCCCGCCGCATCTGGCCGCCGGGCACGAGCTCGGGGACAGCGCGCTCCAGCCGGACTGGTGGCGGGTGGAGAGCGGCCCCTTCGGCGTGGGCGACGAGGTGCCCGGCTTCGTGGGCGGTGTGGAGCTGCCCGACCTGCTGAAGCCGCCGGCGCCGCGGAAAGCGCAGCAGGAGAGGCCGGACGCCGAGGAGACGGCCCCGGCCGTGGAGACGGCCGAGGTGGCGGACGCGGCAGACCCGGCCGGGAAGAGGGGCCGCCGCCGTCTCGTCCGGCTCCCCGCCGGGAACTGGAGCAACCCGCTCCTGCTGATCGCCGCCGGGCTCCTCGTCGCCGGCGCCGTCCTCGGCAACTGGTTCGTCCTGCTGCTCGGCTGGCTCATCGCCTACGCCTCCCGCCGCCTCACCCAGGCCGAGACCAAGTGGGCGGTCGTGATCCTGCCCGGCCTCTCCCTGACGGGGGGCGTGGTCTGGCTGTGGGGCCGGATGAACGGCCGCTGGGGCACCCCGATCGCCGAGGGCCACATGAACGCGGCCGTGTCGGAGACCTGGCCGTGGGTGGTCAGGGGCGCGGCCGTGGCCTCGGCCCTGTTCCTGGTGTGGCGCTCCCAGCGCCCACGCTGACGGACACGGCCCCGGCGACCACAGCCGGACGTCTGCCGTTCACACCCCCTGGGCACAATGGCCCATATGGCACTCACCGTCGGCTTCGACCTCGACATGACCCTCATCGACTCCCGGCCCGGCATCCGCGCCTGCTACCAGGCACTGTCCGAGCGCACGGGCACGTACATCGACGCCGACCTGACGGTCACGCGGCTCGGGCCACCGCTGGCCGAGGAGCTGATCAACTGGTTCCCGGCCGAGGAGGTCCCGGCCATGGCGGAGCTGTACCGGGAGATGTACCCGGCGATCGCCATCACCGCGACCCCGGCCCTGACCGGCGCCCGGGAGGCCATAGCGGCCGTACGGGAGGCCGGCGGACGCGCGATAGTCGTCACCGCCAAGTACGAGCCCAACGCCAAACTGCACCTCGCCCACCTGGGCATCGAGCCCGACGCCGTCATCGGTGACCTGTGGGCCGAGCAGAAGGCGGAGGCCCTGCGCGAGCACGACGCGGGCGTCTACGTCGGCGACCACGTCGGGGACGTCCGCGGAGCCCGGGCCGCCGGGGCCCTCTCGGTCGCGGTGGCCACCGGCCCCTGCCCGCCGGAGGAACTGCGCGCGGCGGGCGCGGACGTCGTCCTCACCGATCTGACCGAATTCCCGCGGTGGCTTTCGGACTACCGTCCCGCACGCGCCTGACACCGGCCCGCCGCCACGGAACGCAGCACTCCCGCTCCGGCCATCAGGAATCCGACGGCCATGAGCATGCTCAATCCGAACATGTACGTCGGAAAGGGAGTCGTCCCGAGCAACAGCGGGGCGACCGTGACCAGTGTGGCCAGGGCGCCGATGAAGAACACGACGGCCCCGGCCCGGACCAGGCGGTCACCGGGAGCGGCGGAATTCGTTTGGGTTTTGTCACGCACCCCACCAGGGTAGTTCCCAGCGCGAAGGAACAACCGGGTGACGTCTTGTCACCGACCGCAAGAGCATTAGCCTTGGTACCGGCGGGTCCGTTCGACCCGCCCGAGTGCTATCAAGAGCCGTTTCCAGAAGCAGTTTTCCGACGAGTACGAGGACGAGGACAGACGTGCCCACCGGCAAGGTCAAGTGGTTCAACAGTGAGAAGGGCTTCGGCTTTCTCTCCCGTGACGACGGCGGCGACGTCTTCGTCCATTCCTCGGTCCTCCCCGCCGGAGTCGAGACGCTCAAGCCGGGCCAGCGAGTGGAGTTCGGCGTCGTCGCCGGACAGCGCGGCGACCAGGCGCTGTCCCTGGCGATCCTGGACCCCACGCCGTCCGTCGCCGCCGCGACCCGCAAGAAGCCGGACGAGCTGGCCTCCATCGTCCAGGACCTGACGACGCTGCTGGAGAACATCACGCCCATGCTGGAGCGGGGCCGCTACCCCGAGAAGACCGCGGGAAAGAAGATCGCCGGCCTGCTGCGCGCGGTCGCCGACCAGCTGGACGTGTAGCGCCGATCAGGGAAAGCGCAGCGCGTCGGGGCCGAGGGGCGGGACGAGTCCCTCGGCCGCCGCGCGGGTCAGGAGCCCGCGTACGGCCGCGTAGCCGTCCTCTCCGAGGTCCGCGGTGAACTCGTTGACGTACAGCCCGATGTGCTGGTCGGCGACGGCCGGGTCCATCTCCTGGGCGTGCTCCATGACGTAGGGCCGGGACGCCTCGGGATCGTCCCAGGCGGCGCGCACCGACGTGCGGATGGAGTCGGCGAGCAGCCGCAGCTTCTGCTCCCCCAGCGACCGCTTGGCGATGATCGCGCCCAGCGGGATCGGCAGCCCGGTGGTGTTCTCCCAGTGCTCGCCCATGTCGGCGAGCTTGTGCAGTCCGTACCGGCCGTAGGTGAAGCGCGCCTCGTGGATCACGAGTCCCGCGTCGACCTTGCCGTCCCGCACGGCCGGCATGATCTCGTGGAACGGCATGACGACGATCTCGCCGACTCCGCCGTCCAGGGTGTCCGCCGCCCACAGCCGGAACAGCAGGTAGGCGGTCGACTTCTCACTGGGCACCGCGACGGTACGACCGGCAAGGTCGAGACCGGCCTCCCGCGTCAGCACCAGCGGCCCGCAGCCCCGCCCCAGCGCGCCCCCGCAGGGCAGCAGGGCGTAGTCGTCGAGGACGTAGGGCAGCACCGCGTACGACACCTTCAGCACGTCGAACTCGCCGCGCTCGGCCATGCCGTTGGTGATGTCGATGTCCGCGAAGGTCACGTCGAGGGCCGGAGCGCCCGGGACCCGGTCGTGGGCCAGGGCGTCGAAGACGAACGTGTCGTTGGGGCAGGGCGAGTACGCGATCTGCAGCTGCTCAACCGTCATGCCGGTTCCAACCCTCCAGTACGGGCGCGAGCTTCCCGAACCCTTCCGTCAAGGCTGCCAGGGCGTCGGGGATCCGCCAGGCGGCGCGGTCGCGGGGACCGACGGGATTGGAGATCGCCCGGATCTCCAGCACGGGCACGCCGTGCGCGGCGGCGGCCTCGGCGACGCCGAAGCCCTCCATGGCCTCGGCGAGGGCGGTGGGGTGCCGTTCCCGCAGCGTGGCGGCCCGGGCGGCGGTCCCGGTCACGGTCGACACGGTGAGGACGGCACCGGTGCGGGCCCCGGTGGCCTCGGCGACCTGCCGCACGAGAGCGGCGGGCGGCTGGTGCCTGACGGTCCCGAACCCGAGCTCGGTGACCGGCACGAACCCGTCCTCGGTCTCGGCCCCCAGATCGGCCGCGACGATCCCGTCGGCGACGACCAGCGACCCCACGGGCGCCCCGGGCCGGAAGCCGCCCCCGATCCCGGCGGACACGACGAGGTCGTAGGGCTCGCCCTGCAGGGCGGCGGCGGTGAGAGCGGAGGCGGTGGAGGCGGCGGCGAGCGCGGGCCCGACACCGACGGCGATCACCTCGACGCCGCCGTGGTCGGGAAAGGCCCGGGCCACCGCGTCCCTCTCCACAGGAACAGCGGTGGCCACCAGCACCCGGCTCAGCCCGGCGGCAGCGATCAGGCGTCCTTCTTCAGCTTGAAGTTCCACAGGCCGGACGGGTCCTTGTCGCCCTCCTTGATGGACACCAGCGTCGAGTTGCCCTGCGCGCCGTACTGGGCGTTGAAGAACACGCTGCCCGGAATGGTGCGGTAGGTCTTCGTGCTGGAGTCGGTCAGCGGCTGACCGTTCATCAGGATCGTCCAGCCCTCGTCGGCGATCTCCGGGTCGACCCCGAAACGCACCGTCTCGTCGGGGTCGACGGAGATGCTCTTGATGCCCTTGTCCTTCAGGCACCCGGCGAGATCGGACGGCTTCAGGGCGTCGCCCTCGCCGCCGCAGGTGGCCTCGGAGTTCACCGAGTCGCTGCCCACGGTGACCGTGGCCATCGGCGTCGGCTTGTCACAGGCCGACAGGACGAGCAGTCCGGCGGATACGACGCCGGCGACGGCGACGGCGCGGCGGCGTCGCACAACGGATTGCAACGTGTTCATGGGCGAAGGCTATCGGGCCCGCGCAGCGGACCGCCCACGCGGGGTACGGCTCCCTGGGAGATCCATCGGAAGGCCCCCTGCCCGGCCCCGTGCGGCCCTAGGCCACCCGCGCCCGCCCCGTGCTCCCGCGCCGGGCCGAGTCGATCAGCCCCCGCACGGTCGTCAGCCACCCGATGCCGACGATCACGGCACCCACCGCCAGCCCGGCCGTGCCGTTGAGCGGCATCGCGATGCCGATCGCGCCGCCCAGCACCCAGGACATCTGCAGCAGCGTCTCCGAGCGGGCGAAGGCCGACGTGCGGACCAGTTCGGGCACGTCCCGCTGGATCAGCGCGTCCAGGGACAGCTTGGCCAGGGCCTGCGCGAACCCGGCGATCGCCGCCAGACCGGCCACCAGGACCGCGCCGAAGAACACCGCCGCCGTGATCGCCGCGCCCGCCACGCACGCCACCACCGTCACGATGATGATCTCCGGGGCCCGGGAGCGCAGCCACGCCCCGACGGCCGTACCGAGCGCGTTGCCCGCGCCCGCCGCGACGCCCACTATCCCCAGGGAGACGGCGGCGCTCTGGCCGGAGATCGGGTGCTCGCGCAGCAGGAACGCCAGGAAGAAGATCAGGAACCCGGTCAGGCAGCGGATGGCGGCGTTGGCGGCCAGGGCGTGGGTGACGGCCGGGCCGACCGTGCGCAGCCCGGGCCGCTTGACCGGCTGGCGGTGCGGGCCGTGCAGGTGCTGCTCGTCGGCCGCCAGCAGGGCGCGGTCCTCGCCCTTGGCGGAGTCGACCTTCGGCGGCAGCGTGAACGACAGGATCGTCCCCGCCACGAAGAGCACGAAGGCCCCGAAGAGCGGCCAGCGCGGCCCGATCTGCTGGAGTCCCGCACCGACGGGCGCGGCGATGCCGGTGGCGAGGAGGCCGCCGAGGGTGACCCGCGAGTTGGCCTTCACCAGGGAGAACCGTGGCGGCAGCAGCCGGGGCACGACGGCACTTCTGACCACGCCGTACGCCTTCGACGAGACCAGGACGCCGAGCGCGGCGGGGTACAGCTCCAGGCCGCCGCTGACGACCGCTCCGGACAGCACGATCGCGAGCAGCGCCCGGGCCAGCATCGCGCCGGCCATGGCGGCGCGGCGGCCGTGCGGGAGACGGTCGAGGAGGGGGCCGATGACGGGGGCGAGGAGGGTGAAGGGCGCCATGGTGATGGCGAGGTAGAGCGCGACGCGCCCGCGCGCCTCGTCGGTGGGCACGGAGAAGAAGACCGTGGAGGCGAGAGCGACGGTGATCATGACGTCGCCGGCGCCGTTCACCCCGTGCAGTTCGATCAGCTTGCCGAGGCCGGACTCTCCGGCGCCGTGCGCGTGGGTGGCCTTGCGGATGCCGCGGGCCGTGCCGGTCACCGGGAAGTGCAGGGCACGGCCGACCGAGCGGAAGAAGCCGCCCACACGGCCCGGTCCGCCCGGTCGGATACTTCCCTTGACCCCTTTCGACCCACCGGTCCCGGTGGCGCCCGGGGGTGTCTTCGCGGCTGCCACGACGTCATAGTGCCCCGATAAGGCCGTGGGTAGTGCCATTACCGCTTGTATAGGGCCTGTGGGGTGACTGTCCGGGGCGGCGGACCGGGGTGCGGTCGACGGCACAACAGGACCGTCGGTGTACGCGGCGTGGGGCGGAAGGGTAGCGTGCGTATCTCAGCCATCCCGCAAAATGGAGGAAGGACGTCGACGCGGTCCCCCGGTCCGCTCCGTCCGCCCCTGTGCCGGGAGTGGCGCACTCGTGAGACGGCGTATGGAGAGAAGCGATACCTGTGAGCGCAGCGACAACGCGAAGCCGCACCCCTGACCGTCTGTGCGCCGAGGCCGTCGACCTCGCACGCGCCGCAGCCGAGGAGGCCGCCGCGCCGGGAATCGTCGGCGAGCACGTGGGGCTGGTCTCCGAGGGCGACCGCGTTGTCACGCACTTCTTCGAGTGCCGGGAGCTCGGCTACCGGGGCTGGCGCTGGGCGGTGACGGTGGCCCGGGCCTCCCGGGCGAAGATCGTCACGGTGGACGAGGCGGCGCTGCTGCCCGGTCCGGACGCGGTGCTGGCGCCCGAGTGGGTGCCGTGGAGCGAGCGGCTGCGTCCCGGCGACATGGGGCCGGGCGATCTGCTGCCCACCGACGCCGAGGACCTGCGCCTGGAGCCGGGCTACTCGGGCGAGGACGAGCCGGCGCCGAACGTCCCCGTGTCGCACGAGCTGGCCGACCTGGTCGAGGCGGAGGACGCGGACCTCACCACCGGCTCCGCCTCCGGCTTCACGTTGCCCCCCTCCCGCGGTTCGATCCCGGCGGTCGCCGAGGAACTGGGCATGCGCCGGGCGCGCGTCCTGTCCCGGTACGGCCTGCACAGCGCGGCCGACCGCTGGGAGGAGGCGTTCGGTCCCAAGACCCCCATGGCCCAGTCGGCCCCCGCGGCCTGCGTCAGCTGCGGCTTCCTCGTCCCCATCGGCGGCTCCCTCGGCCAGGCCTTCGGCGCCTGCGCCAACGAGTTCTCCCCGGCCGACGGCCGCCTGGTCTCCCTCGCCTACGGCTGCGGCGGCCACTCCGAGGCCGCGGTCATGCCCCGTCCGCCCCAGCCGCCCGCCCCGGTCATCGACGAGACCCGGGTCGACCCGTTCCCGCTGCGCCCGGCACCGGACTCGGGCTCGGTGACACCGACGGCGGACGCGGACACGGAGGAACTGGGGCACTCCTAGTGCTGCCGCGGCACTAGCCCCCGCGTCTTCCGGCTACCACCCCGGGGCCGCCCACGCCGGGCGGGCGCACGTCGTCCGCTCGCCAAGCGGTACCTTCTCCTCACGTCCACGAGGACGTCCACGAGGAGAAGGAACGGAACGTGAGCAGCAAGTTCGTGCGGCCCGCCGCCGAGGGGGCCGATCCGTTCGGTACCGCCCGTCTGCGGCGCGGTGTCCTCGACGCCTGGGCCACCAGCCCCGCCCGGTTCCGTGAGGACGCCAACGCCGAGGAGGACCTGGTCCTCGGCGGCTACCGGGACCGGCTCGTCGTGGAACTCGCCCAGAACGCGGCCGATGCCGCCGCCCGGGCCGGAGTACCGGGGCGGCTGCGGCTCACCCTGCGCGACGACGTGCTCGTCGCCGCCAACACCGGCGCCCCGCTGGACGCGGCCGGGGTCGAGTCGCTGTCCACCCTGCGGGCGTCGGCCAAGCGGGACACCGGGGACACCTCCTCCGTGGGGCGGTTCGGAGTCGGCTTCGCCGCCGTGCTGTCCGTCACCGACGAGCCCGCCGTCGTCGGCCGGCACGGCGGTGTGCGGTGGTCGCTCGCCGAGGCCAGGGCACTGGCCGCCGAGACGGCCCGGCACAGCCCCGGCCTCGGGGACGAGGTCCGGCGGCGGGACGGCCACGTACCCCTGCTGCGGCTGCCGTACGCCGCCGAGGGCACCGCCCCCGCCCCCTACGACACCGCCGTCATCCTGCCGCTGCGGGACGACCCGGCCGCCGATCTCGCCGAGCGTCTGCTGCGGGCCGTCGACGACGCCCTGCTGCTCACCCTCCCCGGGCTCCAAGAACTGGTCGTCGAGATCAACGGGGAGAGCCCGCGCACCCTCACCCGCCGCACGGACGGCGCCTTCACGGTCGTCGACGACTCCGCCCACGGCGTCACCCACTGGCGCACCGCCGTCGCCCACGGCCCCCTCACGCCCGACCTGCTCGCCGACCGGCCCGTCGAGGAACGGCTGCGGCCGCACTGGTCGGTCACCTGGGCGGTGCCCGTGGACAGCGACGGCAGCCCGGCCCGGCCCCGCACCAACGCCGTCGTGCACGCCCCCACCCCGAGCGACGAGCCGCTCGGCGTCCCCGCCCTGCTCATCGCCTCGTTCCCGCTCGACTCCACCCGCCGGCACGCCGCCCCCGGCCCGTTGACCGACTTCCTCGTCGAGCGCGCGGCCGACGCCTACGCCGAACTCCTCGGCGGCTGGCGGCCGGTGGCGTCCGGGATCATCGACCTCGTGCCGGGTCCGCTCGGCAAGGGCGAACTGGACGGTGCACTGCGCTCGGCCATCCTCCAGCGGCTGCCGCGGACCTCCTTCCTGCCGCCCGCGCTCCCGCCCCGCGAGGACGACGAGCTGCCGGACACCCTGCGGCCGCGGGACGCCGAGGTCGTCGAGGGCGCGGGCGCGGACACCGTGCGCGTGCTCGCCGAGGTGCTCCCCACCCTGCTGCCCGCCGGTCTCGAGCGCCGTGCCGAGCTGCGGACCCTGGGCGTCGCCCGCGTCCCGCTGACCGACGCGACCGACCGGCTGGCCGGCCTGGAGAAGGAACCCGGCTGGTGGCGGCGGCTCTACGACAGCCTCGCCGGCATCGACCCGGACCGCCTGTCGGGGCTCCCGGTGCCCCTGGCGGACGGCCGGACGACCATCGGGCCCCGGCAGGTCCTGCTGCCGGGTGCGGAAGCCGCCCGGATCGACCCCGAAGTGCTGGCCCGGCTCGGCCTCAAGGTCGCCCACCCCGACGCCGCCCACCCGATCCTGGAGAAGCTGGGCGCCCTGCCCGCGACACCCCGGGCGATCCTCACCACCCCGCAGGTCCGGGTCGCCGTCGCCGCGTCCCTGGACGACGAGGGCGGCGTGAACTGGGAAGAGGACTCCCTCGACGCCGACGAACTGGCCGGCACCGTGCTCGCTCTGGTGCGGGACGCCGGCCTGGAGCCCGGTGACGAGCCCTGGCTCGGCGCGCTCGCCCTGCCCGACGAGGACGGCGAACCGGCCCCGGCGTGCGAACTCGTCTTCCCCGGCGGGCCCTTCGCCCAGGTCATGCGCGAGGGCGAACTCGCCGCGGTCGACGCGGAACTGGCCGAGAAGTGGGGCGAGCAGCCGCTCGCCGCGTGCGGTGTCCTGGTGGACTTCGCGCTCGTCCGCGCCACCGACGTCGTCCTCGACCCGGACGAACTGGAGCCCCGGGAGGGCGACTTCGCCGAGCCCGACGACGCGGGCCTGCTGGACGCCGTCGACGTGTGGTGCGAGGACGTCCTCGACCGCTTCCCGGACAGCCCGGTGCCGCCGGTCGCCACCGAGATCGTCGCCGTACGGGACCTGGACCTCGTGGACGAGGACAAGTGGGCGCAGGCCCTGGCGCTGCTGTCCCGGCCGCCGTTCAGGGACGCGATCGTGCAACCCGTGCGGATCCTGCTGCCGGACGGGACGCACGAGACGGTCCGGCCGTACACCGCCTGGTGGCTGCGCGGGAACCCGGTGCTCGACGGCCGCCGCCCGGCCGGACTGCGCGCCGCCGGGGGTGATCCGCTGCTGCGTGGGCTGTACGACGAGGCCGACGCGACCGGGTTCGAGGACGAGCAGGTACTGCGGGCGCTGGGGGTGCGGACGTCCGTCGCCGCGCTGCTGGACGAGCCCGGCGGTGCCGCCGAGCTGCTGGAGCGGCTCGCCGACCCCGAGCGGGAGGTGACGGGCGCTCAACTGCACGCCCTGTACGGGGCGCTGGCCGATCTGGACCCCGAGCAGGTGACCCTGCCGGACGACCTGCGGGCGGTCGTCGACGGCCGGGTGGAGGTCGTGGACGCGGCCGACGCCGTGGTGTGCGACTCGCCCGACCTGCTGCCGTTCACCGAGGGCGTGCCGCTGCTTCCCGTCCGCCCGTCACGCGCCGCCGAGCTGGCCGAACTGTTCCAGGTGCGGCGGCTGAGCGAGTCGGTCACCGGGGAGGTCACCTCCGAGGGCACGGAGCACGACGTGCCGCAGCCGGTGCGGATGCTGCTCGGCCGGCAGACCCCGTCCTCCTACGTCGAGCACGAGGAACTCGTCGTCGACGGCGTGGAGATCGACTGGCGGCTCACCGACGACGGCGTCCTGCATGCCGCGACCCTGGAGGGCGTCGCCGCGGGGCTCGCCTGGGCGGCGGGGCAGTGGCCGCGGCGGTTCGAGGTGGCGGCGCTGCTGGAGGACCCGTCCCGCACGGACGAGTTGGCGCGGGACCGGTGGTTCGACTGAGCCGGTGGTGAGGTACGGCCGGGGCGGCGCACTCCTGGTGTGCCGTCCGACGGTCGATGAAAACTCCCGCACAAATTTTTCACCTGTCGTACAACCATACGCATCGCTGGGCTATCTGATCACTTGAGTCAACAGACTCCACGATCACTTGGGCCCCCGAGAGCCGACGACGAGCACCGGGGTCCCTCTCCACTTGGAGAACGCATGCGTATCCGAGCCACCGTGGCCGCCGTCACCGGCGCCCTGGCCCTTTCCGCCTTCGCCGTGCCCGCCGCGCAGGCGGACAACCACACGCCGGACCTGGCGTCGCTGGTTCCGTCCACCTCGAAGGCCACGCCGTTCGCCGCCGCCGCTCCGGCGGACGAGTCCCTGGGCGACACCAAGATCACGGGTGTGACCGTCAACGGCGGCAAGAACATCGTGGTCGGCACGACCGTCAAGAAGTCCTTCACCGTCTCCGTGACGGCCACCGACCCGGAGGGCGTCCAGGACGCCTTCGCGATGCTGTGGCACGGCCCGGACACCGACAACGCCGACGGCGCGATCGTGCCGGAGAGCCTGGACGACGAGCAGGTCGGCAACTGCACCAACTCCAGCGCGACCACCGCCACCTGCAAGGTCACGCTGATCGCCGACCCGAACGAGAACGTCTACAGCAACATCCTTGCCGGCACCTGGAAGGTGTGGGCCGCTGCCGCCGGTAACGACGGCGACTACGTGATCCGCGAGGCCTACAAGACGGCCAAGGTCCAGCGGGCCTCCAAGCTGACGGTCAACGCCTCGCCCGAGCCCGTGAAGAAGGGCAAGACCATCACGGTCACCGGCAAGCTGTCCCGTGCCAACTGGGACGACCACAAGTACCACGGTTACACCGGCCAGTCGGTGAAGCTGCAGTTCCGCAAGAAGGGCAGCGACACCTACACCACCGTCAAGACCATCACGTCCAACAGCACGGGCGAGCTGAAGACCACCGTCAAGGCCTCGGCCGACGGCTACTTCCGCTACTCCTTCGCGGGCACCACGACCACCCCGGCGATCAACGCCACGGGTGACTTCGTCGACGTGCAGTAACACCGCCCCAGCGACGACACCGCCGGTCCCGGAGCCATGCCGGGGCCGGCGGCGCCGTTTCCGCGGCACAACGCCGTGCATATGCCACGAGCGTGTCAAACATTGCGGATGAGACGGCAAAACCCGGCCGGACCCTACAACCCTGCCCGGGGCTCGTGGATCTGATCATCCGAGTCAGTCAGACTCCTAGTTCGACTCTCCCCTTGGGGAACACATGCACATGCGAGCCACCGTGGCCGCCGTCTCCGGCGCCCTGGCCCTTTCCGCCCTCGTCGTTCCGGCCGCGCACGCCGCCGACGCCCCGTCCGGCAAGCAGGCCTTCAGCTCCGCGTCGGCCGACGCGGGCACGGGCACCACCGCGTCGAACCTCGACGTCACCTTCTCCAACGTGAAGGTCAACGGCGGCAAGAACATAGTCGTCGGCACCACCAACGTGGTGAGCGTGCCGGTCACCTTCTCCGTGACCCACGCCGCCGACCTCGACACCGGCTCCGACAACTTCGCCACCGGCCCGCTGATCTACCACGGCTCCTCGGTCGACACCGCGGACAACCTCTTCATCAGCGACGACCCGGCCACCTGCACCGCCGCCTCCTCGACGGTCCTCAACTGCAAGGGCGTCATCACCATCCGCCCGGCCGACGGCGACCTGTTCAACTCCGACGCCGGCACCTGGGGCGCCGGCGCCCTCGCCGTCACCAGCAACGACGAGGAGAAGATGCAGGGCGGCCTCGGCACCACCAAGGTGCAGCGCTACTCCAAGCTGACCGTCAACGCCGGCCCCGAGCCCGTCAGCAAGGGCAAGACCATCACGTCCACCGGCAAGCTGTCCCGCGCCAACTGGGAGGACAACGCCTACCACGGCTACACGGGCCAGCCGGTCAAGCTCCAGTTCCGCAAGGCGGGCACCAGCACGTACACCACGGTCAAGACGGTGACCTCCGACAAGTACGGCAACGTGAAGGCCACCGCCACCGCCCAGTACGACGGCTACTGGCGCTTCAGCTTCGCCGGCACGACGACCACCCCGTCCGTCAACGCCACGGGCGACTACGTCGACGTGAAGTAAGGGCGCCCCGCAGAAGGCGCCCTGGAAGGGGCGCGGGGAACTGCGCGAACGGCCACATACGGCTCGCGGACGGAACTCGTCGCAGGCCCTCACGGTCCGAGCCGAGCGCTAAGCGGGAAAGCGGCGGTCCACCCACCTCCACAGGAGTTCCAGGGCGGCCGCCGCCACCGCCGCGATGCCGACGGCAGTCCACGGCATCGTCACCCCCACCAGCTTCAGCGCGAAGAAGTGCTGCAGCCACGGCACGACCAGCACCACCAGGAACGCCCCGGCCATCGAGGCGACCAGCGCGACCCGCCACCAGGTGTAGGGCCGGGCGATGATCGCCAGCACCCACATCGAGATGAGGAACAGCGTCAGCGTCGCCGCGCTGGTCTCCGCGTCCAGCGCCCCCGCGCCCGTGTAGTGCTCCCGGGCGAGCAGATACGCCGCGAAGGTCGCCAGCGCCGCCACGACCCCGCCCGGGATCGCGTACCGCATCACGCGCCGCACGAAGTTCGGCCTCGCCCGCTCCTTGTTGGGCGCGAGCGCCAGGAAGAACGCCGGGATGCCGATGGTCAGCGTCGACAGCAGGGTCAGGTGGCGCGGCAGGAACGGGTACTCCACCTGGGAGCACACCACCAGCACGGCCAGCAGCACCGAGTACACCGTCTTGACGAGGAAGAGCGTCGCCACCCGCGTGATGTTGCCGATGACCCGGCGCCCCTCGGCGACCACCGACGGCAGCGTCGCGAAGCTGTTGTTCAGCAGCACGATCTGCGCGACCGCCCGGGTCGCCTCCGAGCCGGAGCCCATCGCCACGCCGATGTCCGCGTCCTTCAGGGCGAGGACGTCGTTCACCCCGTCGCCCGTCATCGCGACCGTGTGCCCGCGGGACTGCAACGCGCCCACCATGGTCCGCTTCTGCTGCGGCGTGACCCGCCCGAACACCGTCCCGCCGTCGAGGGCGTCGGCCATCCCCTCCTGCTCGGCGGGCAGCCGCCGCGCGTCCAGGGTGCTGCCCGACAACCCGAGCTTGGCGGCGACCGCGCCGACCGACACCGCGTTGTCGCCGGAGATGACCTTGGCCCGGACGTCCTGGTCGGCGAAGTAGCGCAGGGTGTCGGCGGCGTCCGGCCGCAGCCGCTGCTCCAGCACGACCAGGGCGACGGGCTTGGCGCCCTGCGCCACCTCGGGATCCTCCAGGTCGCGTGCGACCCGGGCGAGCAGCAGCACCCTGAGACCCTGCTCGTTCAGCCGTCCGGTCTCGGCCAGGGCCGGATCGTCCTCCGCCAGCAGCACGTCGGGCGCGCCCAGCAGCCACCGGCCGGACCGCCCGTCGCCCTCGTCGAACGCGGCGCCGCTGTACTTGCGGGCGGAGGAGAACGGCAGGGCCTCGGTGCAGCGCCAGCCCTCCACGGCCGGGTAGGCGTCGATGATCGCCTTCAGGGAGGCGTTCGGCCGCGGATCCGACGCGCCGAGCGCGCCGAGCACCTTCCGTACGTACGTCTCGTCGGCGCCCTGGAGCGGACGCAGCTCGGTGACGTCCATGCCGCCCTCGGTGAGGGTGCCGGTCTTGTCGAGGCAGACCGTGTCGACCCGGGCCAGCCCCTCGATGGCGGGCAGCTCCTGCACCAGGCACTGCTTGCGGCCGAGCCGGATCACGCCGATGGCGAAGGCGACGGAGGTGAGCAGGACGAGACCCTCGGGGACCATCGGGACGATGCCGCCCACCGTGCGGGCGACGGAGTCGTCGAAGCCGTTCTCCTTCACGAACAGCTGGCTGACGACCAGGCCGACGGCGGTCGGGACCATCATCCACGTGACGTACTTGAGGATCGTGGAGACGCCCGAGCGCAGCTCGGACTGGACGAGGGTGAAGCGGGAGGCCTCCTCGGCGAGCTGGGCGGCGTAGGCCTCACGGCCGACCTTCGTCGCCTGGAAGGCCCCGCCGCCCGCCACCACGAAGCTGCCCGACATGACCTGGTCGCCGGGCTGTTTCACGACCGGGTCGGCCTCGCCCGTGAGCAGCGACTCGTCGATCTCCAGACCGTCCGCCTCGACACAGACCCCGTCGACGACGACCTTGTCCCCGGGGCCGACCTCGATCAGGTCGTCCAGCACGATCTCCGACGTGCTGACCTGCCCGGCCGCCCCGTCGCGGCGCACGGTCGGCCTGACCTCGCCGATCAGCGCGAGCGAGTCCAGCGTCTTCTTCGCCCGCCACTCCTGGACGATGCCGATGCCGGTGTTCGCGAGGATCACGAACCCGAACAGGCTGTCCTGGATCGGCGCGACCACCAGCATGATCAGCCAGAGCACGCCGATGATCGCGTTGAAGCGGGTGAAGACGTTGGCCCGGACGATGTCGACGGTGGACCGGCTGCTGCGCGCCGGCACGTCGTTGACCTGTCCGCGCTCCACCCGCTCGGCGACCTGAGCGCCGGTCAGGCCGGTCTCGCGGGAGGTGACCGTCGCCGGCAGTGCGGAGTCGGGCGGGGCACCGGCGTCGAGATGCGTCATGCATTCGACGGTACGTGCGGTTTTGCCGCTTCACCCGCTGAATGTGGTGAAGATCCGACCTGGGAAGGACGGACTCCGTGCCGTGGTCGTACGGCAGTTGTATGCGGTGGGACCACGGTGCGACGCCCTGCCGTCAGCCCACCCGGCGGGCCGTGAGGAGCAGGTACTCCCACTCCAGGACGGTCCCGCCGGGGCCCGTTCCCAGGTCCCCGTCGCGGGCGAGGTCCACCAGTGCGCCGTCGAGGGCGGCGGCGCGTTCGGGTTCGCCGGTGAGGTTCTTGTAGACGCTGATGGTGGGGCCGTAGCGCTCCTTGAAGTAGTCGCGGAGCGCCTCGGGCGTCTCGAAGCGGTCGACGCGGACCGTGCGGCGCTCGGCACGGACGTCCGTGACGCGGTCGCCGAGGAGGGCGCGCACATGGTCCTCGTCCCCCCACAGCGGCGGCGGCTCGGCTCCTGGCGGGGGCGGCGGTGCGTACGGCTTCATCACGGCGAACATCCGGCCGATGAAGCCCTGCGGTGTCCAGCTCAGCAGCCCGATGGTGCCGCCCGGACGGCAGACCCGGACGAGTTCGCCGGCGGCCTGCCGGTGGTGCGGGGCGAACATGACGCCGACGCAGGACAGCACGGTGTCGAACTCCGCGTCGCCGAACGGCAGCGCCTCGGCGTCGGCCTCCTGCCAGGCGAGCCGCGCCCCGCGCTTCTCGGCTTCCCGCCGGCCGGCGTCGAACAGCTCCGGCGTCAGGTCGGAGGCCACCACGTCCGCACCGGCCAGGGCCGCCGGGATCGCGGCGTTGCCGGAGCCGGCGCCCACGTCCAGCACCCGCTGGCCGGGGCGTACTCCGCACGCCTCGACCAGGACCGCCCCGAGCTCGGGGATGACCTCGGCGGCGAGGGACGGGTAGTCGCCCTGGGCCCACATCGCCCGGTGCTTGGACTTCAGGGCACGGTCGGCCTCGGCCTCGGCCGCGCTGTTCTGCGTCGTCATCGCTGCGCTCCTCCCCGGTCGGGCGGCGGTTGCACGCCGACGGTTTCGAGCGTTCGCCGCCATCTCCTGAGCGTAGGGAGGGGGCGGCCGGGTGTCTCGTCGGAGAGTGCGGGCTTGTCGCCGTGCGCGGGTGCGGGCGCGTCTTGGCTCAGGTCGGGTTCTGTGCCGCCGCGCGCTTGATCGCTGCGTCGCGCTTGCGGACGTACCAGATGCCGATCAGGCCCAGCCCGCCGCCGGCCAGGCACGTCCACACCCACCATGTGTGGCCGTGGTCGTCGAACCAGCCGTAGAAGGGGAGCTGGACCAGGAAGAGGACGAACCACAGGATGGTGCCGCCGGTGATGGTGGCGACCACGGGGCCCTCCAGGGGCTCCGGCGCCTCGTGTCTGGGGGTCCACTTCGCCATGGGGACAGCTTACGAGGCGATCAGGTCTACGCGCGGAGATGGCCGATGAGGGCTTCATATGTTCATACTGAAACGGTTTGTGTCTGACCACTTCTCTTCGTAGGAAACACCAAACACATGTCCTCCTCGGCTCCCGCCAAGGTCCCCGCCCCTGATCAGCCGGGAGCCGGGCGCACGTACGGCGCACTCGACCGCTTCTTCCGGATCTCCGAGCGGGGCAGCACCGTGCCCCGCGAGATCCGGGGCGGTCTCGCCACCTTCTTCGCGATGGCCTACATCATCGTGCTGAACCCGATCATCCTCGGCAGCGCCAAGGACATGTACGGTCACCAGCTCGACAACGGGCAGCTGGTCACCGCGACGGCCCTCACCGCCGCGCTCACCACCCTCCTCATGGGCGTCATCGGCAACGTCCCGATCGCGCTGGCCGCCGGTCTCGGCGTGAACTCCGTCGTCGCCCTCCAGCTCGCCCCGCGCATGTCCTGGCCGGACGCGATGGGCATGGTGGTCCTCGCCGGGTTCGTGGTCATGCTGCTGGTGGCGACGGGGTTGCGCGAGCGCGTCATGAACGCCGTGCCGTACGGGCTGCGCAAGGCCATCTCGATCGGTATCGGCCTGTTCATCATGCTGATCGGGCTCGTGGACGCGGGCTTCGTCTCCCGGATCCCGGACGCCGCGCAGACCACCGTTCCGCTCCAGCTGGGCGGCGACGGTCATCTGAACGGCTGGCCGGTGCTCGTCTTCGTGCTGGGTGTGCTGCTCACCCTCGCGCTGATCGTGCGCAAGGTCTCCGGGGCGATCCTGATCTCCATCGTGGCGATGACGGTCCTCGCGGTGGTCATCAACGCGGTGGCCAAGGTGCCGAGCTGGGGCCTGACCACGCCCAAGTGGCCCGGCAACCCCGTGGCGAGCCCCGACTTCGGGCTGATCGGACAGGTCAGCCTGTTCGGCGGCTTCGGCAAGGTCGGCGCGCTGACCGGCGTGCTCTTCGTCTTCACCGTGCTGCTGTCGTGCTTCTTCGACGCGATGGGCACGATCATGGGCGTCTCCGACGAGGCGAAGCTGACCGACGGCGAGGGGCAGATGCCCGGCATCAACCGGGTGCTGTTCGTCGACGGCCTCGCGGTCGCCGCCGGCGGCGCCAGCTCCTCCTCCGCGACGACCGCGTTCGTCGAGTCCACGGCGGGTGTCGGCGAGGGGGCCCGGACCGGGCTCGCGAACGTCGTCACCGGCGGCCTCTTCGCCGTCGCCCTCTTCCTGACGCCGGTCGCCACCATGGTCCCGTCCCAGGCGGCCACGCCCGCCCTGGTCGCGGTCGGCTTCCTGATCCTGGCCGGATCGGTGAAGGAGATCGACTGGGCGGACTACACGATCGCCGTCCCGGCCTTCGTGACGATGCTGATGATGCCGTTCACCTACTCGATCACCAACGGCATCGGCATGGGCTTCATCACCTTCGCGGTGCTGCGGCCGGCCGCCGGGCGGGGGCGGGAGGTGCCGCCGGCGATGTACGCGGTGGCGGCGGTGTTCGCCTTCTACTACCTGATGCCGGCGCTGGGTCTGACCTGATCCTCGTCGCCCGAGTCGGGGGAGCTGGAGGGGCCGTAGAACCTCTCCGTCTCCTCTACGGCGGCCTGGAAGCGCTGGTCGAAGTCATCTCGAATGAGCGTCCGGACGACATAGTCCTGGACGCTCATTCCCCTTTTCGCGGCGTGGTGCCTGAGCCGTTCGAGCAGGTCGTGGTCTATTCGCAGGCTGAGCACACTGGTCCCCATGAGCACGAGGGTCGCGGCACCGTTCGGTTCGGCGGGGCACGTTCCGCCGCCTTGTCACCCATATGAGTGATGTCGCGCTTCAGTGGCGGGCGTCACGGACGACTGGCGCGTTCCGGCTGGTCTTTAGCGAGGGTAATGAGTTACGCTAAAGAACATGCCGGACCTCAACCATGGCGACGACGTAGCCGCCGTGAACTCCCTCCGATCCGCAGTGATGCGGCTGTCCCGTCGGCTCAAGCACCAGCGGGTCGACGAATCGCTCAGCCCCACCGAGATGTCGGTGCTCGGCACCCTCTCGCTGTGCGGCCGGGCCACACCGGGCGAGCTCGCCCGCAAGGAGCACGTCCAGCCGCCGTCGATGACCCGCATCGTGGCGCTGCTCGAGGCCAAGGGGCTGGTCCGGCTGGAGCCGCACCCCGAGGACCGGCGCCAGAAGGTCGTCACACGCACCGAGCAGGCCGAGGCCATGCTCGAGGAGAGCCGCGCCAAGCGGAACGCGTTCCTGGCCACGCTGGTGGAGAACCTCGACGAGGACGAGTGGGCGAAACTGCGCGCCGCCGCCCCCGTACTGGAGAAGCTCGCGCATCTGTAAGAAGGCCGTTGCAAGGAGGCGACACATTTGAGTTCGGGA
This sequence comes from Streptomyces tibetensis, assembly GCF_040647715.1. GTDB lineage: Bacteria > Actinomycetota > Actinomycetes > Streptomycetales > Streptomycetaceae > Streptomyces > Streptomyces tibetensis_A. The sequence continues at coordinate 224,617 of NZ_JBEZCR010000003.1, forward strand.
CCCGGAGCAGCTTCCGCCCCCGCACCTGACCCCCACGATTCCCCACCCGCCCCGGATCCGCTTCCGCGCAAGTCCTCGATGTTCTCCTCCCTGAAGGTCAGGAACTACCGCCTGTTCTTCATGGGCCAGGTCGTCTCCAACATCGGCACCTGGATGCAGCGCATCGCCCAGGACTGGCTGGTGCTCAGCCTCACCGGCTCCTCCGCCGCCGTCGGCATCACCACCGCCCTCCAGTTCCTGCCGATGCTGCTCTTCGGCCTCTACGGCGGTGTCCTCGTCGACCGGCTGCGCAAGCGGCCCACGCTGCTCGTGACGCAGTCCTCGATGGCGCTCACGGCGATCGCCCTGGCCGTCCTCACCCTCACCGGGCACGTCCAGGTGTGGCACGTGTACGTCGCCGCCTTCGCGGTCGGTCTGGCCACCGTGGTGGACAACCCGGCCCGGCAGTCCTTCGTCTCCGAGCTGGTGGGCCCGGGGCAGCTGCAGAACGCGGTCAGCCTGAACTCGGCGAACTTCCAGTCGGCCCGCCTGGTCGGCCCCGCCGTCGCGGGCCTCCTCATCACCGGCGTCGGCACCGGCTTCGCGTTCCTCTTCAACGGCCTGTCCTTCATCGCGCCGCTCACCGGCCTGCTGCTCATGCGCGCCCGCGAGCTGCACGTCGTGGAGCGCGCCCCGCGCGGCAAGGGGCAGCTGCGGGAGGGCGTGCGCTACGTCACCGGCCGCCCGGAGCTGATCTGGCCGATCGTCCTGGTCGGCTTCGTCGGGACGTTCGCCTTCAACTTCCCCGTCTACCTCTCGGCCTTCGCGGACGACGTGTTCCACGCGGGCGCGGGCGCCTACAGCCTGTTCAACACGCTGATGGCGGTCGGCTCGCTCGTGGGCGCGCTGCTCGCGGCGCGGCGGGGGACGGCCCGGCTGCGGCTGCTGATCGTCGCGGCCATGGCCTTCGGCGCGCTGGAGATCCTGGCCGCGACGACCCCCACGCTGTGGATGTTCGCCCTGTTCATGATCCCGCTGGGCCTGTTCGGCATGACGGTCAACGTCACGACGAACACCAGCATCCAGATGTCCACGGACCCGGCCATGCGCGGCCGTGTCATGGCCCTGTACATGATGATCTTCCTCGGCGGCTCGCCGGTCGGCGCCCCGATCGTCGGCTGGATCACCGACACGTACGGCGCCCGGGTCGGTCTCGCGGCCGGCGGCGCGGTGGCGGCACTCGCCGCGGCGGTGATCGGCCTGATCCTGGCCCGCGTCGGCAACCTGCGCCTGTCGGTGGGCTGGCACGGCGGCCACCCGCGGGTGCGTTTCGTCCCCCGGGAACAGGAAGCCCTGGCCCCGGCGGCGTAACGCGCAGTACCGCGGCGTCAGTCGCGGGGGAACTCGCCGGTTTCGAGGACGAGCCCGACCACGGTTCCGGTCAGGTCGATCTCGTCCCCGAAGTCCAGGCTCAGCTCGCCCCGGTACTCGCCGTCCTTGGGCTTGGTGTGCAGATGCCAGCGGCCGGTGTACGGATCGACGATCAGGTACACCGGCACGCCGGCGGCGGCGTAGGCGTCCTTCTTGGGGCCGTAGTCGTTGGCGCCGGTCTTCCTGGAGATCACCTCGGCGACGAACTCGACGTCCTGGTAGCGCCACAGGCCCTTGTCGTTCTTCGCCGCTCCCTCCGACATCACGGTGATGTCGGAGGCGAAGCCGTTGAGGTGGCCCGGGTAGTCGACACGGACGTCGGACTTCACGCGCTTGCGCGGATACTTGCTGCGCAGTTGTTCGACGATGTCCAGGATGATGTCCCAGTGGGTGTCCCGCTGAGGCGCCATGAAGATGTTCCCCCCGACGATCTCGACCTTGTAGCCCTCGGGGACCGGCATCGTCTCCACCCACTCGAACATCGTGTCGAGGGTGAGTTCACCGCTGCTGTCGGCCATCTCGATCCTGTCGTCAAGGACGGTCATCGTGGCGCTCCTCCCCGGCCGCACCCGCGGATGGAGCCGGCCGCGCGGTACAACGATACGCACGGTGACCGGGACACGCCCGCGTCCGGAGGGCGCCTAGACGCGCCGCGCCAGCAGCTGCCCCGGCCAGTCGTTCTCGCCGACCGTGAAGGCCTGCGTGCGGGTGAAGCCGTTGGACTCGTAGTAGCGGACGAGCTTGCCGTCGTCGCCGGCGTAGCAGTCGACGCGGAGGAGGGAGATGCCCGCGTCGCGGGTCTGCTCGGCGGCGTGGGTGAGCAGGGCGCTGCCCACGCCGTGGCCCTTGAAGCGGCGGTCGGAGGCCAGCCAGTGGATGTAGCGCTCGGGCTCGCCGGGCTGCGGGAGGTGGGCCAGGTAGGCGCCCGCCGAGTCGGTGAGAGTGAGGGTGCCGGCGGGGACGCCGTCGGCGTCGGCCATGAACACGCTGCCCTCCGCCATGTAGCGGCGGACCGACTCCACCGTCTTGGGGCTCTGCGACAGCGGCCGCGTCCCCCACTGCCCCGTGCGCCCCTGGGAGACCAGCCACTCCACACAGCTGTCGAGCATGCCGAGTATCGCGGGAATGTCGTCGGGCCCGCCGTCCCGGATGGTGATCCGCATGGGCTCATGGTGCCAGGCTGGACCCATGAGACTCTTCGCGGCCGTGCTGCCCCCGGACGAGGTGTGCCGTGAACTCGGCGCGGTCGTCGACCAGTTGCGCGGGCTGCCCGGCGCCGACGGCATGCGCTGGACCGGCCGTCCCGGCTGGCACTTCACCCTCGCCTTCTACGGAGAGGTCGACGACGGTCTCGTCCCCGCGCTGTCGGAGCGGCTGGAGCGGGCCGCGCGCCGTACCGAGCCGTTTTCGTTGGCCGTGCGGGGTGGGGGCCAGTTCGGGCACGGGAAGGCGTTGTGGGCCGGGGCCGAGGGTGACCTGGCGACCCTCCGGCTGCTGGCCGAGCGGGCCGAGGCGGCTGCGCGGAAAGCCGGGGTGCCGATGGGGGAGCACCGGCGGTACAAGGCCCACCTGACCGTGGCGCGGAGCCGGGCGGCGGGGGACGTGCGGCCCTTTGTGGACGTCCTCGCGGGATTCACCGGCGGGACCTGGACCGTGCGGGAGCTCTGCCTGGTGCGCAGCACTCTGCCGACCTCGGGCGTGCCGGGGGAGCAGCCCCGGTACGAGGCGGTCGGGCGCTGGGCACTCGGGGGCGCCGGTTAGGCTCGATGCCGTGGACCCGAAAACCCGCAACCGGATCATGGCCGGTGTGCTCGTGCTGATGTTCCTCGTCGTCGCCCTGGCTTCCGTGCTGGGGAGGTAGGGCGGCGGGGGACTGCGGACGGCCGTTTCTTCGGCTGCGGGCCGGTGGGGGCTGGTCGCGCCCACGCGGCGGAGCCGCATCTCGGTACCAGCCCCGCGCCCCTGCAGGGGCGACCTACCAGGCGAAGGCCTCCGGGCTCGGCCCCGGGCCCGGGAAGATCTCGTCCAGGCCGGTCAGGAGCTCCTCGGAGAGCTCCAGCTCCGAGGCGCGGACCGCGGAGGCGAGCTGCTCGGCCGTGCGCGGGCCGACGATCGGGCCCGTCACGCCGGGGCGGGTGAGCAGCCAGGCCAGGGCGGCCTCGCCGGGCTCGACGCCGTGCTTGTCGAGCAGGTCCTCGTAGGCCTGGACCTGAGCCCGGACGGCGGGGTCGTTGAGCGCGTCGGCCGCTCGGCCGGAGGCGCGGCGCTTGCCCTCGACCTCCTTCTTGAGCACGCCGCCCAGCAGACCGCCGTGCAGCGGCGACCACGGGATGACGCCGAGTCCGTACTCCTGGGCGGCCGGGACGACCTCCATCTCCGCGCGCCGCTCGGCGAGGTTGTACAGGCACTGCTCGCTGACCAGGCCGATGGTCCCGCCGCGCCGGGCGGCGATCTCGTTGGCCTGGGCGATCTTGTAGCCGGGGAAGTTGGACGACCCCGCGTAGAGGATCTTGCCCTGCTGGACCAGGACGTCGATCGCCTGCCAGATCTCCTCGAAGGGGGTGTCCCGGTCGACGTGGTGGAACTGGTAGACGTCGATGTGGTCGGTCTGGAGCCGCTTGAGGCTGGCGTCCACGGCCCGCCGGATGTTGAGCGCGGAGAGTTTGTCGTGGTTGGGCCAGGCCGGGCCGTCGGCGCCCATGTTGCCGTACACCTTCGTGGCGAGGACGACCTTGTCGCGCCGTCCCTCTCCCTTGGCGAACCAGTTTCCGATGATGGACTCGGTACGGCCCTTGTTCTCGCCCCAGCCGTACACATTGGCGGTGTCGACGACGTTGATGCCCGCGTCCAGCGCCGCGTCCATGATGGCGTGGCTGTCGGCCTCGTCGGTCTGCGGGCCGAAGTTCATGGTGCCGAGGACGAGCCGGCTGACCTTGAGTCCCGTGCGTCCGAGCTGCGTGTACTCCATGGGGTCCAAGCCAACGTCTTGGAGTGCGCTCCAAGCAAGCATGTACCCCGGCGAGCGCGATTTCTCCTTCCGCTTCACATCGTGCGTGCCTCAACTCGGGTTTTCCCCATGCCGCGTTGTGGGGTGTGCGCCCGGCCGGAACCGGGTGGCAGCCTCAGCGCGCCGCGGGGCCCACGCCCCTACCGTGCTCGCCATGAGGACTCCCCCGTCATCCACCACACGCCGCAGCGTGCTCGCGCCGACGGGCGGCTCGATGCCGAGCGGCTCACCCGCTCCTACCTCGACCGCATCGAGCGGGTCGACCCGCTCCTGCACGCGGTGATCGAGGTCAACCCCGACGCCCTGCGCGAGGCACGGCGCCTCGGCGCCCGGCGGGGGCCCCGCCGACCGCTGCACGGCATGCCCGTCCTGCTGAAGGACCTGGTGGAGACGGCGGACCGGATGCACACCACGGCCGGTTCGCTCGCCCTGGAGGGTCTGCGGCCCGCCGCCGACGCCACCGTCGCCGCCCGGCTGCGCGAGGCCGGTGCCGTCATCCTCGGCAAGACCAACCTCAGCGAATGGGCGGGCGGCATGTCCCTCACCCATCAAGCCGGGTGGAGTGCCCGCGGCGGCCAGACCAGGAACCCCTACAAACTCGACCGCTCCCCGAACGACGGCCTGGAGATCGTCGAGAAGCTGGACTTCGGTGAACGCGAGTACCGCGAGGCCCTGGCCACCAATCACCGGCTGTCCCGGGCCGAGGGCATCGACGCCGTGCTGCGCGAGCACCACCTGGACGCCCTGGTCATGCCGACCTCGGGCCCTCCGGCCAAGATCGACCTCATCCGCGGGGACGCCCACGGCGGCGGCTCCTCGACCCCCGCCGCCCTCGCCGGCTACCCGGCGGTCAGCGTCCCGGCCGGATTCGCCTTCGGCCTGCCGGTCGGCCTGACGTTCATGGGCACGGCCTGGAGCGAGCCGACCCTGCTGCGACTGGCGTACGCCTACGAACAGGCCACCCGGACCCGGCGGTCTCCTCCCTACCGGTGTCCTGACGTGGGGTTCTGACGTATGCCCTCGGAGATTGTCTCTCCGGCGTCTTCCCGCAGGCTCCGCCGCACCGAGGAGAGCTACGCCTCGTAGGGCCCCGCCAGGTCCCAGCCCTGGTGCATCGCCGCCGCGAAAGCCGCTGCGATCTTGTGTTCGCCGCTCGCGTTCGGGTGGGTGCCGTCGTAGGTGTCGGTGTCGACGTCGTACGCGGGCGGGGGTGAGGCCAGGAGGACGGGGGAGCCGGGCTCGTCGAGGTCGGCGGCCGTCTTGGCGAGGAGCTCGTTGAAGCGGGCGACCTCGTCGGCGAAGGCCGCGTCCGACCGGGCGCGCACGTTCGGGGTGACCGGCAGCCACACCATCCTCACCCGACGGTTCGCCGCCCGTGCCTCGGCCGTGAAGGCCCGGACGTTCTCGGCGGTCTGCTCGGCGTTCGTGTAGAAGCCCAGGTCGATCAGGCCCAGGGAGACCAGGAGCACATCGGCGCGGCACGACCGCACCGCGTCGCCGATCAGCGGCGCCATGTGCTGCCAGCCCTCGCCCCAGCCGGCCAGGTGGGCGCGCGGGAAGTCCGGTTCGGCGTACCCGTACGACACCGGGGCCTCGGCCTGCTTGTCGTAGAGCGTCTCGCGGGGGCCGACGAGGGTGAAGGGGCCGTCGCAGGAACGGCACAGGTGCTGCCACAGCCGGTAGCGCCATGTGTGTTCGCCCGTGCTTCCGATCGTCATGGAGTCACCGACGGGCATGAACCTGAGCATCCGCTCATGATGAACGATCTCGGTGGCCGACGGGGTGTGAGTCCGGACACCCCGGCCGCTGATGGGGCCTGTGATCCGTAACGCCGGTGAACCGCCGGGCCGGATGGCAGGCTTGGGGCATGCGCAGACCGTTCGCTCTTCTCGCCGCGGCCCTCCTCACGGGCGCCCTCGCCGTGCCCGCCTCCGCCGCCGACGGCGACGAGAAGTTCACGATCAAGGACCCGCGCATCACCGAGTCCAGCGGCCTGGCCGCCTCGCGGCAGCACCCCGGCATCTACTGGACGCACAACGACAGTGACGACGGGGCGTACCTGTACGCCGTGGACAGCGCGACGGGCGAGACGGTCGCCACGATCACCATGTCCGGCGTGGGCAGCCCGCGCGACGTCGAGGCCATCTCCATCGGGCCGGACGACCAGATCTACGTCGGCGACATCGGCGACAACCTCGGCGGCACCTGGCCGTACGTCTGGATCTACCGGCTGCCCGAGCCGAAGAACCTGCGCGACCAGACGATCAAGGCGACGCAGTACGTCGTGAAGTACTCCGACGGCGCGCGGAACGCCGAGTCGCTCGTGGTGCACCCGAAGACCGGCCGCGTCTACATCGTCGACAAGAACGAGAAGGGCGGGCACCTGTACGAGGGCCCGCCGCGGCTCTCCCCGTCCGGGACGAACGTCTTCCGCCCGGTCGCCGCGGTCCCCGACCTGGAGGCCACCGACGCCGCGCTCTCCCCGGACGGCGAACACCTCGTCGTGCGCAGCTACTTCGGCGCGATCGCCTACGACTGGAACGGCGGGAAGATCAAGAAGAAGGAGCGGCTCGGCGTGCCGTTCCTGGGGCAGGGGGAGTCCGTCACCTACACCGCCGACGGTAAGAAGCTGATGTACGGCGCCGAGGGCGCGGACAGCCCGGTGGAGCCGCAGGACGCCCCGGGGAGCGGCGGCTCCGACTCGTCGTCCGGGAGCGGGAGTTCGACGGCGTCCGACGGCGGGGGAGACGGGCTGGGCCGCAACCTGAAGACCGGGGCGATCGCCGCGGGTGCGGTTCTGGTGGCGGTGCTGGCGCTGCGGGGGCTGAGGAGGCGTCGGCGCTAGTCGAGTGACGGGTGGGGGACGGGGCGTCGCGGGCACGGACCCAGCGCTGCGAGGGGGAGCGGGGGTTCACCCGGTGCGTGCCCGGGCGCTCGGTCAGCGGGCCTTCCTGCGGCTCTGCACCAGCACCTCAAGCCCGTCCAGGATCCGCTGCAGCCCGAACTCGAAGTGGTCGAAGTCCGGCCCGAAGGCGTCCTCGGAGAGCGATGCCATCACCGGGTAGCGGCCGGAGGCCATGGCCTTCTCCAGGGTCGGCACCTGCGCCTGCCAGAACTCGGCGTCCGTCAGGCCCGTCCGGCGCTCCGCCTCCAGCTGATAGAGCTGCGTGCGCGCGGCCCCGACGACGTACCCGTCGATCATGATGATCGCGGAGACCAGCTCGGGGTCGCTCAGTCCCATCGGGCGGATCAGGGACATCACCTTCTCCATGCCGTCGAGGGCGCTCGGGCCGAGGATCGGGCGGGACTGGTTGACCTGGAGCAGCCAGGGGTGGCGGCGGTAGAGGGCCAGGGTGGTGCGGCCCAGTGCCTCCAGGGCCGCCCGCCAGCCACCGTCACCGAGGTCGGCCGGGTTCCCGGAGGGGCGCTGCACCCGGTCCAGCATCAGGTCGAGCAGCTCGCCCTTTCCGGGCACGTACCGGTAGAGCGACATGGTACCGGTGCCCAGTTCGGCGGCGACCCGGCGCATGGAGAGGCCCGCCAGCCCCTCGGTGTCCGCCACCTGGATCGCCGCTTCCACGATCCGGTCCAGCGTCAGGGTCGGTTTGGGGCCGCGGCTGGGGCGGCGGCCGGTGTCCCACAGCAGTTCGAGCGTGCGGGCGATGTCGCCGCTGCCGCTGGTCTCCGCACCGCCCGTGCCGTTCGAACCGCTCGTCATGGAGCCCAGCTTAGGTCCCCCGCGGAAAAACTGGGTACGGCGTACGCGTAACCGGGTACGGTGTACTCAGTTCGGTGCCGACGGGGCCCGGGCGTGTGGGAGGGGGCGGCATGGACGGATACGCGGTGCGGGCCGAGGCGCTGGAGAAGCGGTACGGCGAGAAGCGCGCCCTCGACGGCTTCGACCTGGAGGTGCGCGAGGGCACGGTGCACGGACTGCTCGGGCCGAACGGGGCGGGCAAGACCACCGCCGTCCGCATCCTGTCCACACTGATCCGCCTGGACGGGGGCAGGGCGACGGTCGCGGGCCTGGACGTCGTCCGGCAGGCGCGCGAGGTCCGGGCCCGGATCGGTCTCACCGGCCAGTACGCGGCGGTGGACGAGGTGCTCACCGGCCGGCAGAACCTGGAGATGTTCGGCCGCCTGTTCCACCTGGGCGGCAGGCGGGCCCGGCTCCGGGCGACCGAGCTGCTGGAGCAGTTCGACCTGGCCGACGCCGCCGACAAGGGTGTGGGCAAGTACAGCGGCGGCATGCGGCGCCGCCTCGACCTCGCCGCGTCGATGATCCTCGCCCCGGCCGTCCTCTTCCTCGACGAGCCGACGACCGGGCTCGACCCCCGCAGCCGGGGTGAGGTCTGGGAGTCCGTGCGGGCGCTGGTGGCGGGCGGCACGACCGTGCTGCTCACCACGCAGTATCTGGAGGAGGCGGACAAGCTCGCCTCCCGCATCACCGTCATCGACCAGGGGCGGGCCATCGCCGACGACACCCCGGACGGGCTGAAGAACCGGATCGGCGGCGACCGCATCGAGGTCGTGGTCGCCGAACGGTCCGAGATCCCGCGGGTGGTGAAGGTCGTCGCCCGGGTCGCGGACGGCGAACCCGAGGCGGACGAGAGGGAGTTGCGGGTGCACGCCCCGGTCACCGACCGGGTCGCCGCACTCACCGAGGTCGCACGGACCCTCCAGGACGAGGGCGTCCGCGTCGAGGACATCGGGCTGCGCAGGCCGAGCCTCGACGACGTGTTCCTGCGCCTGACCGGACACCGCACCGAGAAGGAGACCGCGGCGTGAGTGCCACCGACCTGAACACGCCGAGCGCGCGGGGCGGCGCGTACTGGATGCTCGCCGACTGCTGGAACATCGTCCGCCGCGGCCTGACCCACTACCGGCGCCAGCCGGTCAACATCGCCTGGCAGTTGGGCTTCCCGATCCTGTCCGTGCTGCTCTACGGCTATGTCTTCGGCAGCGCCATGACGGTGCCGGGCGGCGGGGACTACAAGGACTTCCTGATGCCGGGCATGTTCGCGATGACCATGGCCTTCGGCTTCATCAACACCGCGACCGTGGTGGTCTACGACTCCACCAAGGGCGTCATCGACCGCTTCCGCTCCATGCCGATGGCGTCCTCGGCCGTGGTGGCCGGCCGCGGGGTCACCGATCTCATCGTGGCCTGCGCCGAGTTGGCGATCATGATGCTGACGGCCTTCGCCATGGGCTGGCGCCCGGACGGCGGCTTCGGCTTCCTCGCCGCCTTCGGCCTGCTGCTCTGGCTGCGGTTCGCACTGATCTGGATCGGCGTGTGGCTCGGCCTGCTGGTGCCCAACCCGGAGGCCGCGGGCGGCCTGTTCGCGGTCGCCTTCCCGCTGACGATGATCTCCAGCATCTTCGTCGCGCCGCAGCTGATGCCCGACTGGCTGGGCTGGGTAGCGGCCTGGAACCCGATCTCCTCCACGGCGGCGGCGACCCGCGAGCTGTTCGGGACGCCGGTCGGGGCCGGTGACTCCTGGGTCGAGCAGCACGCGCTGCTGATGGCCGGGGTGTGGCCGGTGATCCTGACGGCGATCTTCCTGCCGTTGGCCGTACGGCGGTTCCGGAAGCTGAGCCGATAGCGGTCGAAGCGGTCGCGCACCTCCCCGAGTCTTGACGTGCTCATGTTCTATCAGTTCTCTGGGAGGTGCGCGGCGCATGGGAGCGCTCCCAAACAGTTCCGGGTGCCGTGCCTCCCGCTCCCCCGAGGAACCCGAGAGGAAGCAGCCACATGTTCCGCAGTCTGCGCAGAGCGCTGTGTGTTGCGGCGGCGCTCCTGTTACCGCTGGCCGGCGTGCAGTCCGCACGGGCCGATGCCGCCGCCGAGGCCGCGGGTGCCGGTTACTGGCACACCGGCGGCCGGCAGATCCTGGACGCGGCCGGGCAGCCGGTCCGTATCGCCGGCATCAACTGGTTCGGCTTCGAGACCTCCAACCGCGTCGTCCACGGCCTGTGGACGCGCGACTACAAGAGCATGATCGACCAGATCGGATCGCTGGGCTACAACACCCTCCGCATGCCCTACAGCGACGACATCCTCAAACCCGGCGCCATGCCGGAGGGCATCAACTTCGACGGCAAGAACACCGACCTGCGCGGGCTGACCTCGCTCCAGGTCCTGGACAGGATCGTGGCCTACGCGGGCCAGTCCGGCCTCAAGGTCGTCCTGGACCGGCACCGCCCGGACGCGGCGGGCCAGTCGGCGCTCTGGTACACCGCGTCGGTCCCCGAGTCGACGTGGATCACCAACCTCAAGGCGCTGGCCGCGCGCTACAAGGGCAACTCCGCGGTCATCGGCATCGACCTGCACAACGAGCCCCACGACCCCGCCTGCTGGGGCTGTGGTGACACCTCCCGGGACTGGCGCCTGGCCGCCGAGCGTGCGGGCAACGCGGTGCTGTCGGTCAACCCCGAGCTGCTGATCATGGTCGAGGGCGTGCAGACGTTCAACGGCAACAGCATCTGGTGGGGCGGCAACCTCATGGGCGCGGCCCAGTACCCGGTCCGGCTGGACGTCCCGAACCGGCTGGTGTACTCGGCGCACGACTACGCGACCTCGGTAGCGCAGCAGTCCTGGTTCTCGGACCCGTCCTTCCCCGCCAACATGCCGGGGATCTGGGACAAGTACTGGGGCTACATCTTCAAGCAGAACATCGCCCCGGTGTGGCTCGGCGAGTTCGGTACGACTCTGCAGTCCTCGGTGGACCAGAAGTGGCTGGCCGAGCTGGTGAAGTACCTGCGCTCCACGTCGAGCTACGGCACCGACAGCTTCCACTGGACCTTCTGGTCCTGGAACCCCAACTCCGGTGACACCGGCGGCATCCTGAAGGACGACTGGCAGACGGTCGACACGGCGAAGGACGCCTACCTGGCGCCCGTCAAGGCCCCGGGCTTCGGGGGCGGCGGCACGGGGCCGGGCCCGGGCGGGCCGGGTGACCCCACGCCCACCTGCACCGCCGCCTACACCGTCAGCAGCGACTGGGGCGGCGGCTTCAACGCCGAGGTGAAGGTGACCAACACGGGCACGATTCCGCTGAAGTCGTGGAAGGTGACGTGGACGTGGAGCGGGGCGCAGAAGGTCACCAACATGTGGAACGCGACCCACACCCAGACCGGCGCGACCGTCACAGCGGTGAACGCCGCACACAACGGCACTGTGGCGCCGGGTGGTTCGGCGAGCTTCGGGTTCGGCGGGGCGCCCGCAGGCGGGGGTGTGCCGAGCGTGACCTGCACGGCGACGTGAGCACGGGCTGAGCCGGGGGCGCCCGGTGCCTCTCGGGCGCCCCCAGACCTGCCTGACCGGTCTGTCCCTCGGCCTGCTCGCCCTGGTCTGCCCTCCGGCCTGTCGGCCGGTCCGGAAATGTCCGAACACCCCCTTTGTGAGGGGTTTCTGAGAGCGGACTGTGACTCGATTTGGTCAAGTCTCGGTCGAACCCGTACATGTGCGGTGTGCTCTTCCGAAACGATGCGGCACGGCCCGTGTCACTCACGGGCCCGAACCCCCCTCACCGTTGCGAGAGACTCCATGAGAAGAAGCGCAGCCCTCCTGTGTGGCGCCACGGTCGTCCTGACCGGGACACTCACCGCCGCCCCCGCCAACGCCGGCCCGTCGCACTCCGCGAACACCGCCGTGACGAGCGCCGCGGCGAAGGTCACGTGGAAGAAGTGCGGGACCGACGACTCCCCGACCCTCCAGTGCGGGTCGGTCAAGGTGCCGCTCGACTACGCGAAGCCGCGGGGGAAGCAGATCACGCTGGCGCTGTCCCGCGTGCCGCACACCGCGTCGAAGTCCCAGGGCCCGCTGCTGGTCAACCCCGGCGGCCCCGGTGGCAGCGGTCTGTCGCTGGCCTCGTTCGTCGCGTCCTCCCTGCCCAAGGCGGTCGCCGCCCAGTACGACGTGATCGGCTTCGACCCGCGCGGAGTGGGCGAGAGCGAGCCCGCCCTGGACTGCAAGCCGGGCCACTTCGACCCGGTCCGCCCCGACTCCGTGCCCAGCACGCCGGCGCTCGAGAAGGCCAACGTCGCCCGCGCCAAGGCCTTCGCCAAGGCCTGCGGCACGAAGTACAAGGACGTCCTGCCCTACATCGACACGGTCAGCGCCGTGAAGGACATGGACTCCATCCGCAAGGCCCTCGGCGCGTCGAAGATCAACTACTTCGGCTACTCGTACGGCACCTACCTGGGCGCGGTCTACGCCAAGCTGTTCCCCGAGCGGGTGCGGCGCCTGGTGCTGGACTCGATCGTCGACCCGACCGGCGTCTGGTACGACGACAACATCCAGCAGGACTACGCCTTCGACAAGCGCCACAAGGCGCTCATGGCGTGGATAGCCAAGTACGACTCCACGTACAAGCTCGGCACCGACCCGAAGAAGATCGAGGCCAAGTGGTACGCCATGCGGGCGGCCCTGGCCAAGAAGCCCGCGGGCGGCAAGGTGGGTGCCTCCGAGCTGGAGGACATCTTCATACCCGGCGGCTACAACAACGCCTACTGGCCCACGCTCGCCCAGACCTTCGCGGCCTACGTCAACAAGCACGACACCGAGGCCCTGGTCAAGGCGTACGACGCCATCGCGGCGATCGACGCCTCCGGCGACAACGGCTACAGCGTCTACACCGCGGTGCAGTGCCGTGACGCGTCCTGGCCGCGCGACTGGAAGCAGTGGCGCAAGGACAACTGGGCGGTGTACGAGAAGGCCCCGTTCATGGCCTGGAACAACGCCTGGTACAACGCGCCGTGCGCGTTCTGGCCGACGAAGACGCTGAAGCCGGTGAACGTCTCCAACAGCAAGCTCCCGCCGGTGCTGCTGTTCCAGGCGACGGACGACGCGGCCACGCCCTACCAGGGCGGTGTCACCATGCACCGGCTGCTGAAGAAGTCCAGCCTGGTGGTGGAGCAGGGCGGCGGCAACCACGGCATCACGCTCAGCGGCAACGCCTGCCTCGACAAGTACCTCGCCACGTACCTGACCAACGGCAAGGTCCCGCACGGCAACGGTGTGGCGGACGCGGTGTGCAAGAAGACCGCCGACCCGAAGCCGCAGCCGGCGGCGCAGAAGTCGCCGAGCACGTCGCAGCCGGCCGTCGCGGCGATCGGTGACAGCCTGCGGGGGATCATGGGGCTCGGACGCTGAGCGTCTCGGTGACCCACACCTGACAGGACGACACGGGGGCGCCCGGCGGTACTCGCCGGGCGCCCCTCGCCGTTCACCGAGCCCCCGGCCGACGGCAGGCCCTAGGGTGTCCGGTCATGGGGGAACGCATGAACAACGACCTGGTGGCCGTCCCGGCGGGGTCCGTCACGCTGTCCGACCGGCGGACCGAGCGCAGTTGGGCGGTCGAGGTCGCGTCGTTCCGGATGGCGGCGGTGCCGGTCACCCAGGCCTGGTACGCCGAGGTCACCGGCGAGCGTCCGAGCGCGGCCCGGGGGGACCGGTTGCCCGTCGAGGGCGTGTCCTGGTGGGACGCGATCCGGTTCTGCAACGCCCTGTCCGTACGCGAAGGACTGACCCCCGCCTACGAGGTGCGGCCCGGGGCCGGGGAGGCCGGCTGGGACACCTCCGCCGACGGCTACCGGCTGCCGACCGAGGCCGAGTGGGAACACGCCTGCCGCGTCGGCGGCACCGGCCCCCGCTACGGCCCGCTCGACGAGATCGCCTGGTACCGCGGCAACGCGGACGACCGCATCCACCCCGTGGGCGGCAAGCGGCCCAACGCCTGGGGCCTGCACGACATGCTGGGCAACGCCTGGGACTGGTGCTGGGACCTCTACGACCCCGAGGTCTACGGCACCTACCGGGTGCTGCGCGGCGGCGGCTGGTCCGACGAGCACTGGAGCTGCCGCGCCTCGGTACGCCGCCGGAGCCATCCGACGTTCCGGATCGACGACGTGGGGTTCCGGGTGGCGCGCTCGATGCCGGGGGCGTAGCGCAAGCGCAGGCTAGCGGTACGAGGCCACCAACCGCGCCAGATGGCGCCCCGCCGCCTCCAGCGGAGTCTCGCTGCGGGCCACTTGAGAGGCCAGTTCGGCGCCTTCCAGGGTGGCGATCACCGTGTGGGACAGGTCGGCGGCGTCCGAAGCGGCGAAGCCTGCGGCGACCAGACTGTCGGCGACGACCGATCGCCAGCGGGCGAACGCCTCGGCGGCGGCCCGCTGGATGCCGGGGGCGCCGGACGCCGTGCCCACGGCGGTGGAGGTGACCGGACAGCCGTCGAGCCAGTCGGAGTCGCGCAGCCCTTGGGCGAGGGAGGCGGCGAGGGCGGGCAGCGCCTTCTCCGGCTCCGGCTCCGCGTCGAGCGTCTCGCGCAGCAACTCGGTGAACTCCTCGTCGCCGAGGCGTACGGCGGCCGCTCCCAGTTCCTGCTTCCCGCCCGGGAAGAAGTGGTAGACCGAGCCGAGCGTCACCCCGGCCTCGCGGGAGATCTGCTTGATGCCCGTGCCCTCGTAGCCCTGGCGCTGCATCAGGCGGGAGGCCGTCCGGACGATCCGTTCACGGGTGCCGGCGGTCGCGAGGTCCTGCGGGGCCTTGGTCTTCACGCCACCACTCTACCGATCTAGAGCGATCGCTCTAGTCGCTGTGCTAGGTTCGTCTCTGGATAGAGCGTTCGTTCTAGTCATCGTTCCGTCGTCCTCGGGGAGATCTCTGTGAGTCCGTCCGCTGTGAGCACGCCGCCCGTGACCGTCCTCGGCCTCGGCCCCATGGGCCGGGCGATGGCCGGCGCCTACCTGGACGCCGGCTACCGGGTCACCGTCTGGAACCGCACCGCGAGCCGCGCCGACGACCTCGTGGCCAGGGGCGCGGTACGCGCCGCGACAGTCGAGGAGGCGCTGGCGGCGAGCGAGGTGGTCGTGCTGAGCCTCACCGACTACGCCGCGATGTACACCGTCCTGGAGCCCGCCGCCCAGGCGCTCGCAGGCCGGGTCCTGGTCAACCTCAGTTCGGACACCCCCGAACGGGTCCGCCAGGGTGCCGCCTGGGCGGCCCGGCACGGCGCGCGCCACCTCACCGGCGGAGTCCAGACGCCGCCGTCCGGCATCGGCTCGGCGGAGTTCGACACCTTCTACAGCGGCCCCCGGGACCTCTTCGAGCAGTACGAGCACGTCCTGAAGGTCCTCACGGGCACCGACTACCGGGGTGAGGACCCGGGCCTGGCCGCGCTCTACTACCAGCTCCAGATGGACCTGTTCTGGACCACGCTGACCGCCTGGCTGCACATGCTGGCGCTGGCGGACGCCAACGGCATCAAGCCCTCCGAGATCACGCCGTACGCGGCCGGGACGCTGGGCGGGATGGAACAGTTCCTCGACTTCTACACGCCGCGCATCGAGGCGGGGCAGCACTCCGGTGACGTCGAACGGATCTCGATGGCCGTGGCCAGCCTGGACCACGTCGTGCACACCGCGCGGGACTCGGGCGTGGATCCGGACCTGCCCGCCGCGGTGCTCCGGACGTTCCGGCGCGCCGCGGCCGAGAACGGTGAAGAGGACAGCCTCACCCGGCTGTTCGAGGTGTTCGGCGGGGGCGCGGCCGCCTGAGCGCGAGCGAGGGGCGCCCCGCACGAGCGGGGCGCCCCTCGGTCACGTACGGGAGAAGGTCAGAGCTTCTCGATCACGTAGTCGACGCACTTCGTGAGCGCCTCGATGTCCGCCGGGTCGATCGCCGGGAACATCGCGACGCGCAGCTGGTTGCGGCCGAGCTTGCGGTAGGGCTCGGTGTCGACGATGCCGTTGGCGCGCAGCACCTTGGCGACGGCGGCCGCGTCGACCTCGTCCGTGAAGTCGATCGTGCCGATGACCTGCGAGCGCTTGGCCGGGTCGGTGACGAACGGGTTGGCGTACTTGATGTCCTCGGCCCAGCCGTAGAGCGTGCGGGCGGAGGTGGCGGTGCGCCGGACCGACCAGTCCAGGCCGCCCTGGCCGTTGATCCACTCCAGCTGCTGGTTCAGCAGGAAGAGGGTGGCCAGCGCCGGGGTGTTGTACGTCTGGTTCTTGCGGGAGTTGTCGATCGCCGTCGGCAGGGAGAAGAACTCCGGGACGTGGCGGCCGGAGGCGTGGATGCGCTCGGCGCGCTCGATCGCCGCCGGGGAGAAGACACCGATCCACAGGCCACCGTCGGAGGCGAAGGACTTCTGCGGGGCGAAGTAGTAGACGTCCGTCTCGGAGACGTCGACCGGCAGGCCGCCCGCGCCGGAGGTGGCGTCCACCACCACCAGCGCGCCCTCGTCGGCACCGGCCACGCGCTTGATCGGCATGGCGACACCGGTCGAGGTCTCGTTGTGGGTGAACGCGTAGACGTCCACGCCCGCCTCGGCGACCGCCTCGGGGTGCGTGCCCGGGTCGGCGGAGATGACGTCCGGCTCGGCCAGCCAGGGCGCGAGCTTCGCGGCCTTGGCGAACTTGGAGGAGAACTCGCCGAAGGTGAGGTGCTGCGACCTGTTCTCGATCAGGCCGTGCGTCGCGATGTCCCAGAACGCGGTCGAGCCGCCGTTGCCGAGGACCACCTCGTAGCCGTCGGGGAGCTGGAACAGCTCGCTGATGCCCTCGCGTACCTGGCCGACCAGGTTCTTGACGGGGGCCTGACGGTGGGAGGTGCCGAGCAGGGACGTGCCGGTGGCGGCCAGGGCGTCCAGCGCCTCCACCCGCACCTTGGAGGGGCCAGCGCCGAATCGACCGTCGGCGGGCTTGATGTCAGCAGGAATCTGGATCTCAGCCACGAAGGGGAGCGTAGCCGTTTCCAGAAACCTGGGCGAAACCTCGTCCGTCGGGTGAGACGGGGTGTGGACAGGTCAGTGCGTTGGCGGGCCGGGCCGGACGGGTGTGTGGACCGGTCAGTGCGGCGGCGGGCCGGGCCAGACGGCCGAGGCGTCGTCGCGGTGCGGGTCCGGCAGCCGCAGGGGGCGGACGGCGACGGGGCGGGTCCCGCCCTCGGCCGTGGCCGTCCAGGGGGCCGGGCGGCCGGAGTAGCACAGGGTGGTGAGGACGAAGACACCGTCGGCGTAGACCTCGACGTACTCGCCGACGGTGAGGACGCGCAGTGAGGCGGCGGGCTCCGGGAGGCGGGTCTCACCGAGCAGGTCGCCGTCCGGGCCGGTGACCTGGACGTGCTTGCCGTCACAGCCGACCGTGAGCGCGGGCCGGGCCCCGTCGGAGACCTGCGTGCGCAGGGTGATCTCGGTGCGGCCGGACAGGGCGATGTCACCGACCGCGTGCAGCGGGGCGTCGTACGTCTCCTCGCCGAGCCAGGGGTCCAGGCCCGGCCACCACTCCAGGCGGGGCGCCGAATCCGCGGGCAGAGCGAGGGACTTGGGCTGGGCCAGCATGCCGCGGCAGCGCTCGCCGCTGTCGCTGAGGCCGACGCGGCGCGGGGTGGTGTGCAGCACGACGCGTGAGCCGTCGGGGGCGGCGACCACGCGCGGGGCGTACGCGCCCGTCGGGCCGAGCGGACCGCGGCGGGTCCACGGGCCGCGCAGGCGCGGAGCGGTCCACGCCTCGAAGCCCCGGGTGGCGCCGATGGAGCCGAGCAGCAGCCAGCTGCCGTCGTCGAGGCGTTCGAGGACCGGGCACTCGAACTCGTCGACGTCGCCGGGGGAGACCAGCGGCGGCTGGACGGTCCAGTGCTCCAGGTCGTCGGAGGTCGCCCAGGCGACACACCCGCCGACCTCGACGGGCAGGGAGGCGTCGGCGGCGCAGACCACCATCACCCAGCCGTCGGACTCGTCGTCGCGTACGACGAAGGGGTCGCGCCAGCCCATGTGTTCGCCCGTGCGGTACCAGCGCCCGTCCGCCTCGACGACGGGCCCCGTGCCGTGGCGGCGCCAGCCGGTGCCGTCGGTGCGCTCGGAGCGGGCCAGGCCGACCGACTGCAGGGGCCAGCCGCCCGGGGTGAGCCCGGAGACGGCGGTGTAGAGCATCGCCATGCCGGGGCCGTGCGGGAAGGCGTGCATGGTCCACACCGCCTGCTGGTCGAAGCGGCCCGGCAGGCCGTTGCCGAAGGCCGTGCCCTGCGGCTCCCAGCCGACCAGGTCGGCGGAGGTGGCCCGGCCGTAGGAGGTCTCCATGCGCAGGTGGTCGAACTCGGCCGTCCACGGGCCCTGCAGGTGCAGCACGGTGTAGGTGCCGTCCGCGTGGCGCAGGAGGTCGAAGTCGTTCACGCAGAGGCCGGGCGGCGCGTATCGCATGGACAGGTCCTGTCTGCCGGCAGCGGCACTCAAACGTGTGCGCTGTGAACTTGCTGGGCGGAGTCCCTCTGAGAGTCAGCCGAAGTAAATATGAACGCAAACGCTTGCGCAACCAGGTGAGCGGGTTTACGGTCTCGTCACTCCCACTCCCGCCGACGTGCTCCGGACCCCCGCCACGCGGCGTGCCCCCGATCAAGGAGCGTCCCGTGACGGTCAGCATCACCGATGTCGCCGAGGCCACCGGCGTCTCGGCGTCCACCGTGTCCCGCGCCCTGCGCGGCCGTTCGGGAGTGTCGGAGGAGATGCGGGCCCGGATCGTCGCGGCCGCCGCCGAGCTGGGCTACACCGCCTCGCGCTCGGCCTCCAGCCTGGCCAGCGGACGCACCTACACCATCGGCGTCGTCGTCCCCTACGTCGGCCGCTGGTTCTTCGGCACGGTGCTGGACGCGGCGGAAAAGGTCTTCAGCGCCGCCGGGTACGACGTCCTGCTGTACAACCTCGGCTCACCGGAGGCGCGCAAGCGCTTCTTCACCAAGCTGCCGATCCGCAAGCGGGTCGACGCCGTGCTGTCCCTGCTGATCCCGGACCCGGAGGAAGCCGCCGCCCTGTGCTCCCTCGGCGTGCCGCTGGCGACCACGGTCGGCGGCGCCCGGCCCGGTTTCACGGTGGTCGGCATCGACGACCGGGGCGGGGCGGAGAGCGCCGTACGGCACCTGGTGAACCTCGGCCACCGGCGGATCGGCATGATCTCCGGCGCCAGCGAGCCGCTGCACTGGACCACGCCCCTCGACCGCCGGCAGGGCTACCTCGACGTGCTGGCCGACGCCGGGATCGAGCCCGACCCCGTCCTGGAGGCGGACGGCGGTTACACGGTCGAGGGCGGCGAGCGGGCCATGACCGAGCTGCTCGCGCTGCGCCATCCGCCGACCGCCGTGTTCGCCCAGTCCGACGAGATGGCGATGGGCGCGCTGCGCGCCCTGCGCCGGCACCGGCTGAGGGTTCCCGAGGACGTGTCCGTGGTCGGCTTCGACGATCACGAGCTGTCCGAGGTGGTCGGGCTGACCACCGTGGCCCAGCCGGTCGCGGCCCAGGGCCGGGAGGCGGCCCGGTTGCTGCTGGTGCGTCTGGACGGACGGGACGCCGTGTCGCCGCGCCCCGTCGAGATGCCCATCCGCTTCATCCTCCGCGAGACCACCGCCCCACCGCACGGCAACCGGCGGTAGCCCCCGCCCGCCCCGTCGAACGTCCACCCCCCTCGTACGTCCGCCCCCCTCGTACGTCCGACCCCCTGGTACGTCCGCCCCCGGAGGGCCATTGCCGCCCCCGGCCCACCGTCCGCGCACCGGCCCCACTGTCCGCGCGCGGCCCCGGTCCGCGCACCGGCCCGCCGGTCACGCACCCATCGCGCACCCACCGCACACCCGCCCTCGGAGGCACCACCATGATCAACAACCTTGGAAAACACCGCCGTACGGGCTTGACGGCCCTCGCCCTGCTGCCGCTGGCCGCGCTGGCCGCCTGTGGCGGCGGGGGCGGCGGCAGCGACACCTCCGCCGAGGAGGGCAGCGGCAAGGGCACCATCAGCGTCTGGGCCCACCAGGGCCAGGCGAGCGAGGCGACCGCGCTGCAGAACGCGGTGAAGTCCTTCAACTCCTCGCAGAGCGACGTCAAGGCCGAGCTGAAGCTCATACCGGAGAAGGACTACACGAAGACCATCACCGCCACCGACGCCTCCGAACTGCCGGACGTGCTGGAGTTCGACGGCCCGACGATGGCGAACTTCGTCTACAACAGCAAGCTCGCCCCGGTCGACGGCCACGTCTCCGCCAAGACCCTCGCCAACGCCACCGACGCGATCAAGGCGCAGGGCGAGATCGACGGCAAGCACTACGGCCTCGGCATGTTCGACGCCGGGCTCGGCATGTACGCCAACAAGAAGCTGCTGGACGCGGCCGGCGTGACGTACCCGAAGGGCCTGGACGACGCCTGGACGGCCGAGGAGTTCGGCAAGGCCCTCAAGGCCCTGAAGGGCAAGGACGCCGACGGCAAGGTCCTCGACATATCGGAGCAGTACGGCCTGGCCTCCGAGTGGGGCACCTTCGGCTTCTCCCCGATCGTCTGGTCGGCCGGCGGCGGCCTGCTGAAGGACGGCAAGGCCGAGGGCGCCCTGGACAGCCCGAAGACCGTCTCCGCGATGAAGACCTTCCAGTCGTGGAAGCCCTACGTCGACCCCAACACCGACGGCAACGCCTTCGCCAAGGGCAAGGTGGCGCTGAGCTGGGTCGGTCACTGGAACTACCCCGCCTACAGCGAGGCCCTCGGGGACGACCTCGCCGTGCTGCCGCTGCCGGACTTCGGCAACGGCCCCAAGACCGGCCAGGGTTCGTGGGCGTGGGGCATCGGCGCCGACAGCAAGAACGGCAAGGCCGCGGGCACCTTCCTGGACTACCTGCTGAACGACACCAACGTCGGCGCCATGACGAAGGCCAACGGCGCCGTGCCCGCCACCAGGTCGGCCCTCGCCAAGAGCGAGCTGTACAGGAAGGGCGGCCCGCTCCAGCTCTTCGCCGACCAGCTGGCCAAGCCGTGCGGCGACAGCGACATCACCTCCTCCTGCGTCGCCGTCACCCGCCCGGTGACCGCCGGATACCCCACCGTCACCGCCAAGTTCAACACGGCCCTCAACTCGATCTACGGCGGCGCCGACCCCGGGGAAGCCCTGCGGAAGGCCGCCCGCGCCATCGACCGCGACTTCACCGACAATGCCGGCTACGAGATCCCGTAACCCGCAGGACGCATCGGCCCGGGCGGGCCGTCGGTGACCTGGCTGCCGCGAGGACGCGGCCACGCACCGACCGCGCCGCCCCGCCGGGAAGAGGACCCCTGTCGTGAAAACCGTGGAACCCGCGCACGCCGCGGCCCGAGGCCCGGCGCAGGCCGTCTCGTCCGCACCTCCCGCCAAGCCCCCGCGTCACGCGCGCGGCAACCGTGACCGGCTGCACGGGCTGCTGATGTCCGCCCCGGCCGTAGTCGGGCTGATCGCCTTCGTCGGCATCCCGTTCGGCTACGCCGTGGTGCTCTCCTTCTACAACGTCCGCCTCGGCTCGCCGCTGGAGCCCACCTTCTTCGGCGTGGAGCACTACCGGCGGCTGTTCACCGACCCCGACCTGTCCGGCCCGTTCCTGCGGGCGCTGCTGAACAACCTGACCTTCGCCGTCGTCGTCGTACCGCTCCAGACCGGTCTTGCGCTGGCGCTGGCGATCCTGCTCAACCGCAAGCTGAAGGCCATCGGCCTGTTCCGGTCGTTCTTCTTCATGCCGGTGGTCTTCCCGATGGCGCTGGTCGCGGTGATCTGGCGGCTGATCCTCGCCCGCAGCGAGCAGGGCATGCTCAACTCCCTGCTGGACACGGTGAGTTTCGGCAACTGGGGTGCCTTCGACTGGCTCGGTGACGGCCTCACCGCGATGGGCTCGGTCATCGTGCTGTCGGTGTGGCAGGGCGTCGGCTTCCAGATGGTCATCCTGCTGGCCGGCCTCCAGCAGATCCCGGGCGAGCTCTACGAGGCCTCCCAGCTGGACCGCGCCTCGCGCTGGCAGCAGTTCCGGCACGTCACCCTGCCCGGCATCCGCGGCACCCTCGTGTTCGTCGCGATGCTGACCTCGGTGCTGTCCTTCCGGGTCTTCGACCAGGTGTACATCCTCATCCGTGGCGGCGGCCTGGACGAGGACGCCACCCGCACGGTGATGTACCAGGCCGTCACCACCGCCTTCGACCAGAACGACATCGGCCAGGCCTCGGCCGTCACGGTGGTGTTCTTCCTGATCGTCGTCGCCCTGACCATCGTCCAGCGCCGCGTCGTCCGGCCCGACAACGAGGACTGACCTACCCATGGCCATGACCCGTACGCCCGTGCGCCGCGTCCTGGACTACACCGTCCTGAGCGTCCTGGCGTTCGTCTTCGCCCTCCCCGCGCTCTACCTCTTCCTCGGCAGCCTCAAGCCGTCGGACGAGGTGCTGAACGGCCTGTCCGGCTTCCTGCCCACCCACCTCTCCTTCGACAACTACACCGCCGTCCTCGACAGCCTCAACTCCGAGAGCACCGGCTACTTCTGGCAGTTCATGGGCGTGTCGGTGCTGCTGTCGTTCGTGGTGGTGGCGGGCGGGCTGATCGTCAACTCGATGGCGGCCTACGGGCTGACCCGGCTGAAGTGGCGTGGGCAGAACGCCGTGTTCACCCTGGTCCTGCTGCTGATGCTGATCCCGTTCGAGTCGGTGGCGGTACCGCTGTTCTACCTGTTCAACGGACAGCGCAACACCCTCTTCATCCAGGCGCTGCCGTTCGTCGCCAACGCCTTCGCGATCTACCAGTTCCACACGTTCTTCAAGAAGATCCCGCCGAGCATCGAGGAGGCGGCGCGGCTGGACGGGGCGGGTCCCTGGCGCACCTTCTTCGCGATCATCGTGCCGATGTCCAGGCCGGTGTTCGCCTCGGTCGCGATCCTCACCTTCCTCATCCAGTGGGGCTCCTTCCTGTGGCCGGTGCTGATGGTGTCCGACCCGTCCGTGCGCCCCCTGCCGCTGGAGATGAGCGTCTTCCAGGGCCAGCAGCCGCCGGACTGGGGCCAGATCCTCGCCTTCGGTGTGCTGCTGGTGCTGCCCGTGCTGATCGTCTTCGCGTTCTTCCAGCGCTGGTTCGTCGCGGGCGTGGCGAGCTCCGCAGTGAAGGGCTGAGCCGCCGGGGGCGCCCCGGGCCGTCACTGTCAGTGGCCGGGTGCATGCTGGACGCATGACGGATGTCGGGGATCTGGCCGCCCTCGAGGCGGAGCTGCGCCGGGCCGTCCGGGGTGACGTGGGGTTCGACGTCACGTCCCGGGCGCTGGTCACCATGGACGCCTCCAACTACCGGCGGGTGCCCCTGGGGGTGGTCGCTCCCCGTGACGCCGACGACGTGGCGGCTGTCCTGGGAGTGTGCCGGGAGCGGGGGGTTCCGGTCGTCGCGAGGGGCGGTGGCACGTCGATCGCCGGGCAGGCGACGGGCACGGGCGTGGTGCTGGACTTCACCCGGCACATGAACCGCCTCGTGTCGCTGGACGCCGAGGGGCGCACGGCCGTCGTGCAGCCGGGGCTGGTGCTCGACCGGCTCCAGGAGGCCGCCGCCCCGCACGGCCTGCGGTTCGGGCCCGACCCGTCCACCCACAGCCGCTGCACCCTCGGCGGCATGATCGGCAACAACTCGTGCGGCTCGCACTCCGTGGCGTGGGGGACGACCGCGGACAGCGTGCGGGAACTGGACGTCGTCACCGCGCGCGGCGGGCGGCTGCGGCTCGGGCAGGACTGGGCCGGGGCGCCGGACGGCCTGCGCGCCCTGGCCGAGGGAGAACTGCGGCGCCTGCGCACCGGCTTCCCGGAGCTGCCCCGCCGCATCTCCGGGTACGCGCTGGACGCCCTGCTGCCCGAGCGCGGCGCCGACGTGGCCCGCTCCTTCTGCGGCTCCGAGGGCACCCTCGGCGTCCTGACGGAGGCGGTCGTACGCCTGGTCGAGGCGCCACGCGCGCGTGCGCTGGCCGTGCTGGGCTACGCCGACGAGAGCGCGGCGGCGGAGGCGGCGGCCGGACTGCTGCCGCTCGGGCCGCTGACGGTGGAGGGCATGGCGGCGGACCTGGTGCCGTCCCCGCAGGCGCTGCCGCGGGGCGGGGCCTGGCTGTTCGTGGAGACCGGCGGGGAGTCGGCGGGCGAGGCACGCGCGCGGGCGGAGGCGATCGTGCGGGCCGCCGACGTCCTGGACGCGCTCGTGGTCACCGACCCGGCGGGGCAGCGCGCACTGTGGCGGATCCGGGAGGACGCGAGCGGTACGGCGACGCGCATGCCGGACGGCACCGAGGCGTGGCCGGGCTGGGAGGACTGCGCGGTACCGCCCGCCCGGCTCGGCGCGTACCTGCGGGACTTCCGGTCACTGATGGCGGCGCACGGACTGCGCGGCACGCCCTACGGGCACTTCGGGGACGGCTGCATCCACGTCCGGATCGACTTCGACCTCCTCACCGAGGCCGGTGTCGCCCGCTTCCGCCGCTTCTCGGAGGAGCTCGCGGAGCTGGTGGTGGCGCACGGCGGGTCGCTGTCCGGGGAGCACGGCGACGGGCAGGCGCGGGCGGAGCTGCTGCCGAAGATGTACGGGGCCGAGATGGTGGGGCTGTTCGAGCGGGCCAAGGGCGTGTGGGACCCGGACGACCTGCTCAACCCCGGGATGCTCGTGCGCCCCGCGCCCCTCGACGCGGACCTGCGCTTCTCGGTGCTGCCGCGCGAACCGGTCGACGTCGCCTTCGGTTACCCCGCCGACGGCGGTGACTTCCCGGCGGCGGTGCGGCGCTGCGTGGGCGTCGCCAAGTGCCGTACGACGTCGGTGTCCGGCTCGGGCGTCATGTGCCCGTCCTTCCGGGCGACGGGCGCGGAGGAGCACTCCACACGCGGGCGGGCCCGGCTGCTGCACGAGATGCTCGCCGGTGAGGTGGTGAGGGACGGCTGGCGCTCGACCGAGGTCCGGGACGCGCTGGACCTGTGCCTGTCCTGCAAGGGCTGCCGGTCGGACTGCCCGGTCGGGGTCGACATGGCCACCTACAAGGCGGAGTTCCTGCACCAGCACTACGCCGGGCGGCGCCGGCCCGCCGCGCACCACTCGATGGGCCGGCTGCCGGTGTGGCTCCGGGCGGTGTCCCGCACCCGCACGGCCCGGCTGGTCAACGCGCTGTCCGCGGTACGGCCGTTCGCCCGGGCGGCGAAGCGGCTGGGCGGGATCGCGCCCGAGCGGGAGATCCCACGGCTGGCGACGCGGACGTTCAGCGGGTGGTGGGAGCGGCGCAGGGCAGGGGGCGGCGGTGCCGGTGCAGGGGGCGCGGCCGGTGGCGGCGCACCCGCTCACGGCGGTCCCGGAGGCACAGGGCAGGGGCCGCTCGTCGTTCTGTGGCCCGACACCTTCACCGAGCACCTCTCGCCGGGCGTGGGGCAGGCCGCCGTGCGGGTGCTGGAGGCGGCCGGGCTGCGGGTGGCGTTGCCGCCGACGCTGCGGCTGGAGAAGCCACCGGTGGGCGACGGCAGGACGGTCGCCCTCGACCCGCTGTCCCTGCTGCGCGGCCGGGGCCGGGTCTGCTGCGGACTGACGTACGTGTCGACGGGCCAGCTGGACCGGGCCCGGGCCGTCATGCGCCGCACGCTCGACCTGATGGAACCGGTGCTGGAGACCGACGCGCCGGTCGTGGTCCTGGAACCGAGCTGCGCGGCGGCCCTGCGCACCGACGTCCCCGAGCTGCTGCACGACGACCCGCGTGCCGCCCGCCTCGCCGCCAAGGTCCTCACCTTCGCCGAGACGCTGGAGCGCCACGCCCCCGGCTGGAGGCCGCCGCGCGTGGACCGTCCGGTGGCCGGGCAGACCCACTGCCACCAGCACGCGGTGCTCGGCGACGCCGCCGACCGCCGGCTGCGGGAGGCGGCCCTGCTCACCGGCGAACTGAGCGGCGGCTGCTGCGGCCTCGCGGGAAACTTCGGCTTCGAGAAGGGCCACTGGGAGGTGTCCACCGCCTGCGCGGAGGAACAGCTGCTGCCCTCGGTGCGGGACGCCCCGGACGGCACGGTGGTCCTGGCGGACGGCTTCTCCTGCCGCACCCAGCTGGAGCAGCTGGCGGGTGTACGGGGCAGGCACCTGGCGGAGGTACTGGCCGAGGCGCTGGACGGAAACGCCGGGCACGACGGGGCGGACGGGAACGCCGCGCGAGACGGGGCGGACGGAAACCCCGCGCGAGACGGGGCGTGAGGCTTTTTCGGGCCACGGGGAGGCTCGCTGGGGGCGGGCCTGGGGTCGGTGTTTCGGGCCATGGGGCCGGCGGTCTTGCAGGTGAGGCTTCCAGGCTGTGAGGCGTTCGGGCCACGGGGTCGGTGGAGCGAGTGTCTGAGCCGGGGGAGGGCCGACGCCGCTCCTAGGCTCGCGGGACCAGTCACTGCCCGTCGAGGGCCGCTGCTAGAAGGAGCCCGCGCATGAGCGTCCGCGTCCAGCCGATCACCCGTGACGAGCACCTCGCGTTCGTCACGGCCCGCCCCTCCGCCAGCCACACCCAGCTCCCGTCCTGGGGCGAGGTGAAGCCCGACTGGAAGGCGGAGAGCCTCGGCTGGTTCGACGACGGCGGACAGCTCGTCGGCGCGGGACTGGTGCTGCTGCGTCCGCTGCCCGGGCCACGACTGCCGGGGCTGCCGCCCTACCTCGCGTATCTGCCCGAGGGCCCGCTCCTCGACTGGCACGGGCCCGACCTCGACCGTCTGCTGGAGCCGATGCTCGCGCACCTGAGACGACGGGGCGCCTTCGCGGTGCGCATGGGCCCGCCGGTCGTGGTGCGCCGCTGGAGCGCCGAGGCGGTCAAGGCGGCGATCGCGGACCCGGCCGCCCGGCGGCTGCGCGACGTGCGGGCGACGTCGTACGAACCGCGGGCCGGCCAGGTCGCGGACGGTCTGCGCCGCATGGGCTGGCGGCAGTCCGAGGCCTCCGGTGACGACGGCTTCGCCGCGGGACAGCCCCGCTACGTCTTCCAGGTGCCGTTCACCGGCCGGTCGCTGGAGGACATCCACAACGGCCTGAACCAGCAGTGGCGCCGCAACATCAAGAAGGCGGAGAAGGCCGGCGTGAAGGTCGTGCGCGGCGACGTGGCGGACCTGCCGGCCTTCCACGAGCTGTACTGCGAGACCGCCGAGCGGGACCGCTTCATCCCGCGGCCCCTGCCGTACTTCCAGCGCATGTGGAGCGCGCTCACCGCGGAACACCCGGACCGGATGCGGCTCTACCTCGCCCACCACGACGGCGAGGTGCTCGCCGCGGCCACGATGCTGACCGTCGGCGACCACGTCTGGTACTCCTACGGCGCCTCCACGAGCCGCCGCCGCGAGGTCCAGCCGAGCAGTGCCGTGCAGTGGCGCATGATGACCGACGCGCACGCACTGGGCGCCGCCGTCTACGACCTGCGCGGCATCACCGACACCCTGGAGGAGTCCAGCCACCTGCTGGGCCTGCTCCGCTTCAAGGTGGGCACCGGCGGCGAGGCCGTGGAGTACCTCGGCGAATGGGACTACCCGCTCAACCGGCTGCTCTACAAGGCGTTCGACCTCTACCTCTCCCGGCGGTGAGGCCTCAGGACCCCTCCCCGCGGTGACGTCTCACGCCGCGAGACAGAGGCAAAAGGGGTTCACGCACCTGACGGAGTCCATTACCCTGGACCGTGCAGTGCACCGGGATGTACGGTGTGTGTGTCCGGGTGTACGCACCGCACATGCCGCCCGACCCGGACACCGACCCCCGAGCCCAGGACCCGCCCGTGACCACGCCGGAGACCGCCGCCACACCCCAGTCCACGACCGGCGCCGCCGCACCCGCGGCCGGCCCGGGCCGGCTCGGCTCGCTCGGGCCCGTGGGCCTGGTGCTCGCCGGCGGCGTCTCCGTGCAGTTCGGCGGCGCGCTGGCCGTGACGCTGATGCCCAGGGCGGGTGCGCTCGGCGTCGTGGCGCTGCGCCTGCTGGTCGCGGCCGTCGTCCTGCTCCTGGTCTGCCGCCCGCGGTTGCGCGGCCACTCGCGCACCGACTGGGGCACAGTGGTCGTCTTCGGCGTCACCATGGCCGCGATGAACGGCCTCTTCTACCAGGCCGTCGCACGCATTCCGCTCGGCCCGGCGGTCACCCTGGAGGTCCTCGGGCCGCTCGCCCTGTCGGTCCTCGCCTCCCGCCGCGCGATCAACGTCGTCTGGGCGGCCCTCGCCCTCGCCGGTGTCTTCCTCCTCGGCGGCGGAGGCTTCAGCGATCTCGACCCCACGGGTGCGGCCTTCGCCCTGGGGGCCGGCGCCATGTGGGCGGCGTACATCGTCTTCAGCGCCCGCACGGGCCGCCGCTTCCCGCAAGCGGACGGGCTGGCCCTGGCGATGGCGGTCGGGGCGGTGCTGTTCCTGCCCCTGGGCATCGCCGAGTCGGGGACGAAGCTGCTCGACCCGGTGACGCTGGGCCTGGGTGCGGCGGTCGCCCTGCTCTCCTCGGTCCTGCCCTACACCCTCGAACTCCTCGCCCTGCGCCGCCTGCCCGCCTCCACCTTCGCGATCCTGATGAGCCTCGAACCGGCCATCGCCGCGACGGCCGGCTTCCTCATCCTCGACCAGGCCCTCAGCGCCGCCGAGGCCGCCGCGATCGCCCTCGTCGTCGCGGCGAGCATGGGCGCGGTGCGCACCCAGGTGGGGCCGGGGCGGAGGAAGAAGGCGGCGCTGGAGAGCACGGGGCTGGAGGGCTAGGAGCGGGTCTCGGTGACCGGCAACCCGGTTGTCAGTGGCCGGTGCAAGACTGCCCGCATGACCGCACCCGACCCCAAGGCCGACCTCCTCCGCTACCTCCAGGACGCTCGTGACGCCCTGCTCTGGAAGCTCGACGGGCTCTCGGAGTACGACGTCCGCCGCCCCCTGACACCGACCGGCACCAATCTGCTGGGCCTGGTCAAGCACGCCGCGGGGGTGGAGCTGGGGTACTTCGGCGACACCTTCGGCCGGCCGTTCTTCGCCGAGGACCCACCGTCCTGGTGGTACACGCAGGACGCCGAACCCAACGCCGACATGTGGGCCACCCCGGACGAGTCCCGCGAGGACATCGCCGGGCTGTACCGGCGGGCGTGGGAGCACGCGGACGGCACGATCGGGGAGTTGCCGCTGGACGCCACCGGGCACGTCCCGTGGTGGCCCGAGGAGCGGCGGGAGACCACACTGCACCACATCCTGGTGCGCGTGATCGCCGACACCAGCCGTCACGCCGGCCACGCCGACATCGTGCGCGAACTCATCGACGGGGCGGTCGGCCTGACCCAGGCGAAGGACAGCATGCCCCCGGGCGACCGGGCCATGTGGGAGGCCCATCGGCACCGGCTGGAGGCGGCGGCGAGGGAGGCGGACAAGGCCGCCCCAACACAGGCCTAGCGCACCAGCATCCCCCGCACGTCGATGCCGTACCGTGCCCGCAGCCGCCGCAGCTCCCACAGCCCCACCGCCGTCACCGACAGCGGCGCCCCGAGCAGGAACACCACCCGCACCGGCCCCGGCACACCCGCGTACGCCCCGGTGAACAGGTCGATCAGCGTCATCTCCCAGACCAGTGTCATGGCGAGCAGCGGCGGCATCGTCTGGTGGATGTCGGCCGTGCGGAACACGTGCAGCAGGCCCAGGCCGACACCCCACGCGATGAACGGCAGCACCCACACCAGGATGAGCACGATGACCACCCAGGTGACCGCGGTCATCGCCGGGTTGGTGGCGAACCGCCCGTCGACGAAGCCGGTCAGCACCGTCAGCGGGAACACGAACACCGCGGCGATCAGGGCCAGCATCGCGCCGACCGGCTTGGCGGCCCGGCGCAGCAGGTCCCGGCGGGCGGACGGCGCGGTCAGGGCCAGCAGCACGCCCACGACCACCGGGAACGTCACGGACAGCACCAGCACGTTGGACCACGACTGGTCGAGACGGTCCTCGGCGACATCTCCCAGAGAGCTGCTGACCTTGTAGCTCACCGACACCCACACCACCGCGGCCAGACCCACCACCGTCCGGATCTTCTGCATGCGCGCGATGAAGGCGTCCTCGACGAGATCCGGCCGGGACGGCCTGAACACCCGGCGCGCGGTGTGAATGGGTCCGATCCGCCGCCGCAGCCGGGCGACGGGGCCGGGCGGCGGCGGGGGAGCCGGGTGCGGCATGTAGGGGTGCGGCACCTGGGGCGGGTATCCGCCCCCGGGCGGCGGCACCTGGGGCGGATAACCACCCCCGGGCGGCGGCACCTGAGGCGGATACCCACCACCCTGCGGCGCGTACGGCCCTGGTGACGGCGGCGGTGGACAGGGCCCGGGCCGGGGCGGATACGGCTGCTGACCGTTCGGGTCGTACGGCGGCTGCCCGCCCGGATTCCAGGTGCTCATTCTTGTGTCTCCCCCGACGCGTGACCGATGGAACGAGCGCGACCCAGAGTGTATTGATCGCGCCGCCGAAGAGCACGCTTCCGGCCACCGCCACAATTTCATGCAAGCACGCTTGATTGTTTCTGACCCCGCTGCCATGCTCCTCAGCACGCCGCACCACCCCGCACCACCCCCGCACACCACCGTGCCCCGAGGGGAGCGCCCGTGTCCGATCCAACGCCCGTGATCGACGATCTGCGCGAGGAAAGCGAGGAACTCGACCGCCTCGTCGCCGGGTTGCCTCCGCAGCGCTGGTCGCTCGCGACCCCCGCGCCCGGCTGGACCGTGGCCCACCAGATCGCCCATCTCGCCTGGACGGACCGCTCGGCCCTGCTCGCCGTCACGGACGCCGACGGCTTCCACACCCTGGTCGAGAAGGCCCTCGCCGCGCCGGACTCGTTCGTCGACGAGGGCGCCGAGGAGGGCGCCGGACTCCCGCCCGGCGAGTTGCTCGCCCGGTGGCGTGAGGGCCGTACGGCACTGGAGGAGGCACTGCGGGCCGCCCCGCCGAAGGCGCGCTTCCCCTGGTACGGCCCGCCCATGTCGGCCGCCTCCATGGCGACGGCCCGCCTGATGGAGACCTGGGCCCACGGACAGGACGTGGCTGACGCCCTTGGTGTGGTGCGCCCACCCACCGACCGGCTGCGGCATGTGGCCCGGCTCGGGGTGCGGACCCGGGACTTCGCCTACGGCGTGCACGGCCTGACCCCGCCCGCCGACCCGTTCCGCGTCGAACTGCGCGCCCCCTCCGGCGACCTGTGGGCCTACGGCCCCGAGGACGCCGCGCAGCGCGTCACCGGCCCCGCCCTGGACTTCTGCCTCCTGGTCACCCAGCGTGCCGATCGCGCCGACCTGGCCCTGCGCGCCCACGGCCCCGACGCCGACCGCTGGCTGGACCTCGCGCAGGCCTTCGCGGGCCCGCCGGGCAGCGGACGCCCACCTAAGGAGCCGGGCTCGTGACACCCGAGCGCGGCGGGGCAGTCGGGCTCGTGACGCCCGACACAGCGGCGAGGCCCGGCTCATGACGTCCCGGTGCGGCCACAGGGAGGTGGCCTCGTGACGGCGGCCCTCCGCATAGGCAACGCCTCCGGCTTCTACGGCGACCGCTTCGACGCGATGCGCGAGATGCTCGCCGGCGGCGAACTCGACGTCCTCACCGGCGACTACCTCGCCGAGCTGACCATGCTCATCCTCGGCCGGGACCGCCTGAAGGACCCCGAAGCCGGATACGCCCGCACGTTCCTGCGGCAGCTGGAGGACTGCCTGGGGCTCGCGCACGAGCGGGGCGTCAGGATCGTCACCAACGCGGGCGGGCTCAACCCGGCCGGACTGGCCGACGCCGTAGGGCACTTGGCCGACCGGCTGGGCCTACCCGTACGCGTCGCCCATGTGGCGGGAGACGACCTCACCGCCGCCCACCCGGGCTCCCTCGCCGCCCACGCCTACCTCGGCGGCTTCGGCATCGCCCGGTGCCTGCGGGCGGGCGCCGACGTCGTCGTCACCGGCCGGGTGACGGACGCGGCCCTGGTCACCGGACCGGCCGCCGCCCACTTCGGCTGGACCCCGCAGGACCACGACCGGCTCGCGGGCGCGGTGGCCGCCGGGCATGTCCTGGAGTGCGGGGCGCAGGCCACCGGCGGCAACTACGCCTTCTTCCGGGACGGCGACGTCCGCCGCCCCGGCTTCCCGCTCGCCGAACTGCACGAGGACGGCAGCTGCGTCATGACCAAGCACCCCGGCACCGGCGGTTTCGTCGACGTCGGCACGGTCACCGCGCAGTTGCTGTACGAGACGACCGGTGCCCGGTACGCGGGGCCGGACGTCACCGCGCGGCTGGACACCGTACGGCTGAGCCAGGACGGGCCCGACCGGGTGCGCATCGAGGGCGTGCGCGGGGAGGCACCGCCGCCCACCCTCAAGGTCGGCCTCAACCGGCTCGGCGGCTTCCGCAACGAGGTCGTCTTCGTGCTCACCGGCCTCGACGTCGAGGCCAAGGCCGCCTTGGTGCGGGAGCAGCTGGAACCGGCCCTCGCCGAAGTGGCCGACGTGCGCTGGGAGCTGGTCCGCACCGACCGCCCCGACGCCCCCAGCGAGGAGACGGCGAGTGCGTTGCTGCGGCTCGTCGTGCGGGACCCCGACCAGCAGGTCGTCGGACGGGCGCTGAGCGGCGCGGCCGTGGAGCTCGCACTCGCCAGCTACCCCGGCTTCCATGTGCTCGCCCCACCCGGAAAAGGCTCGCCCTATGGGGTCTTCGAGGACGTGTACGTCCCCCATGGTGAGGTCGACCATGTGGCCGTCCTCCATGACGGGCGCCGGATCCCTGTGCCACCGGCCCACGACACGGCCGTACTCGAGGCGGTGCCGCAGCCGCCCCTGCCGGAGCCTCCGGAGCCCGGGCCCACCCGGCGCGCCCCCCTCGGCCTCGTCGCGGGCGCCCGCAGCGGCGACAAGGGCGGCAACGCAAACGTCGGGGTGTGGGCCCGCACGGACGACGCCTGGCGATGGCTCGCCCACGAGCTGACCGCCGACCGGTTCCGGGAGCTGATCCCCGAGAGCCGCGAGCTGACCGTCGTACGGCACATGCTGCCGAACCTGCGTGCCCTCAACTTCGTCGTCGAGGGGATCCTCGGCGCCGGCGTCGCCGCGCAGCACCGCTTCGACCCGCAGGCCAAGGCCCTCGGCGAGTGGCTGCGCTCCCGCCACCTGGAGATACCGGAGGCCCTCCTGTGACCGTCCTGACCTCCGCGCTCGACACCAACGGCCCGGACTACGCCGCCAACCGCGAGACGATGCTCGCCAAGCTCGCCGCACTCGACGTCGAGCACGCCAAGGCCCTCGCGGGCGGCGGCGAGAAGTACGTCGCCCGGCACCGGAAGCGCGGCAAGCTCCTCGCCCGCGAGCGCATCGAACTGCTCCTCGACCCCGACACGCCGTTCCTGGAACTGTCCCCGCTGGCCGCCTGGGGCAGCGACCACACCGTCGGGGCGTCCCTCGTCACCGGCATCGGGGTCGTCGAGGGCGTGGAGTGCCTGATCACCGCCAACGACCCGACGGTGCGCGGCGGCGCGAGCAACCCCTGGTCGCTGAAGAAGGCCCTGCGCGCCAACGACATCGCGCTCGTCAACCGGCTGCCCTGCATCAGCCTGGTGGAGTCCGGCGGCGCGGACCTGCCGTCGCAGAAGGAGATCTTCATCCCCGGCGGCGCGATCTTCCGTGACCTCACCCGGCTGTCCGCCGCCGGAATCCCCACCCTCGCGGTCGTCTTCGGCAACTCCACCGCCGGCGGTGCCTACATCCCCGGCATGTCCGACCACGTGATCATGGTCAAGGAGCGGGCGAAGGTGTTCCTCGGCGGACCGCCGCTGGTGAAGATGGCGACCGGGGAGGAGAGCGACGACGAGTCCCTGGGCGGCGCCGGGATGCACGCGCGCACCTCGGGCCTCGCCGACTACGTCGCCGTCGACGAGCCGGACGCCCTCCGGCAGGCCCGCCGCGTGGTCGCCCGCCTCAACCACCGCAAGGCGTACGGAGATCCGGGCCCGGCCGAGCCGCCCACGTACGACGCGGAGGAGTTGCTGGGCATCGTCCCCGGCGACCTCAAGAGCCCCTTCGACCCGCGCGAGGTCATCGCCCGGATCGTCGACGCCTCCGACTTCGACGAGTTCAAGCCGCTGTACGGGACGAGCCTGACCACCGGCTGGGCCACCCTCCACGGTTATCCCGTAGGAGTGCTGGCGAACGCCCGAGGGGTCCTCTTCAGCGAGGAGTCGCAGAAGGCCGCCCAGTTCATCCAGCTCGCCAACCAGCGCGACATCCCCCTGCTCTTCCTGCACAACACCACCGGTTACATGGTCGGCAAGGAGTACGAGCAGGGCGGCATCATCAAACACGGCGCGATGATGATCAACGCGGTCAGCAACAGCCGCGTGCCCCACCTCTCCGTCCTCATGGGCGCCTCCTACGGCGCCGGCCACTACGGCATGTGCGGCCGCGCCTACGACCCGCGCTTCCTGTTCGCCTGGCCCAGCGCCAAGTCGGCCGTCATGGGCCCGCAGCAGCTCGCGGGCGTGCTGTCGATCGTCGCCCGCCAGTCGGCCGCCGCCAAGGGACAGCCCTACGACGAGGAGGCGGACGCGGCACTGCGCGCCATGGTGGAACAGCAGATCGAGTCCGAGTCGCTGCCGATGTTCCTGTCCGGGCGGCTGTACGACGACGGCGTCATCGACCCGCGCGACACCCGAACCGTCCTCGGCCTGTGCCTCTCCGCGATCCACACCGCCCCCTACGAGGGCGCGCGCGGCGGCTTCGGCGTCTTCCGGATGTGAGGAACCTTCAGTGATCACTTCTGTGCTGGTCGCCAACCGGGGCGAGATCGCCTGCCGCATCGTCCGCACCTGCCACGACCTGGGCATCCGCACGGTCGCCGTGCACTCGGACGCCGACGCGACCGCCCTGCACGCGCGCGTGGCGGACACGAGCGTACGACTTCCGGGGGATGCGCCCGCCGACACCTATCTGCGCGGCGACCTGATCGTGAAGGCCGCCCTCGCCGCCGGGGCGGACGCCGTGCACCCCGGCTACGGCTTCCTCTCCGAGAACGCCGGCTTCGCCCGGGCCGTCGTGGACGCGGGCCTGCGCTGGATCGGCCCGCCCCCGCAGGCCATCGAGGCCATGGCGTCCAAGACCCGCGCCAAACAGCTCATGGGTATCCGGACCCTCGGTGACGTCACCGAGTCCGACCTGCCCGTGCTGGTGAAGGCGGCGGCCGGGGGCGGCGGCCGCGGCATGCGCGTCGTACGCCGACTCGCGGATCTGCACGCCGCGTTGGTCACCGCACGGGCCGAGGCCGCGAGCGCCTTCGGCGACGGCGAGGTGTTCGTCGAGCCGTACGTGGAGAACGGCCGCCACGTCGAGGTGCAGATCCTCGCCGACACCCACGGCACGGTCTGGCCCCTCGGCACCCGCGACTGCTCCCTGCAGCGCCGCCACCAGAAGGTGATCGAGGAGGCCCCGGCCCCCGGCCTGTCCCCGGAACTCGACGAGGAGGTCCGCGCCCTCGCCGTACGGGCCGCCCGGGCCGTGGACTACGTGGGCGCCGGCACGGTCGAGTTCCTCGTCGCCGACGGCCGGGCGCACTTCCTGGAGATGAACACCCGCCTCCAGGTCGAACACCCCGTCACCGAGGCCGTGTTCGGCATCGACCTGGTCGCGGAGCAGATCCGGATCGCCGAGGGCCACCGCCTGGCGGCCGAACCGCCACGCGCGCGTGGTCACGCCGTCGAGGCCCGCCTGTACGCCGAGGATCCGGCCCGCGACTGGTCCCCGCAGACCGGCACCCTGCACCGCCTGAGCGTCCCGGCGCCCGTCCGCCTGGACACCGGCTACACGGACGGCGACGAGATCGGCGTCCACTACGACCCCATGCTCGCCAAGGTCGTGGCTCACGCCCCCACCCGTCCGGAAGCCCTGCGCACCCTGGCGTCCGCCCTGGAACGGGCCGCGGTCCACGGCCCCGTCACCAACCGCGACCTCCTGGTCCGCTCCCTGCGCCACCCCGAGTTCACCGCGGCCCGCATGGACACCGGCTTCTACGACCGCCACCTGCCGGACCTGACGGAGCCGTCCCCCGATCCGCACGCCCCGCTGGCCGCGGCCCTCGCCGACGCCCAGGGCCGCTCCCGCTTCGGCGGCTGGCGCAACGTCCCCTCCCAGCCGCAGACCAAGCGGTACCTGATGGCGGGCGAGGAGTACGAGGCCCGCTACCGGCACACCCGGCAGGGCCTGGAGGCGGACGGGGTACGGGTGGTGCACGCCGACGCGCACCTGGTGATCCTCGAGGTGGACGGGGTGGAGCGGAAGTACGAGGTCACCCGCTACGGCACGCAGGTCTACGTCAACACCACCGCCCTGACCGCCCTGCCCCGCTTCCCCGACCCCACCACCCAGCACGCCCCGGGCTCCCTCCTGGCCCCCATGCCGGGCACGGTCGTCCGAGTCGCCGACGGTCTGAGGGCCGGCGTGCCCGTGACGGTCGGCGAGCCCCTCCTCTGGCTGGAGGCGATGAAGATGCAGCACCAGATCACGGCCCCCATGACGGGAACGCTGACCGACTTGTGCGCGGTACCGGGCCAACAGGTGGAGCCGGGCATGTTGCTGGCGGTTGTGCAGCAGACCTGAAGGGGCGCGGGGAACTGCGCGCTCAGCCACGACGAAGGAGTCACATGACCGCGATCGAGACCCAAGGCCACAAGGCCCTACGAGAAGCCGTCTCCGCACTCGGCAAACGCCACGGCCGGGAAACGGACCCCACCCAACTCTGGTCCGAGGCAGGCAAACTCGGCTACCTCGGAGTCAACCTCCCCGAGGAGTACGGGGGCGGCGGCGGAGGAATCTCCGAACTCTCCCTCGTCCTAGAAGAACTCGGCGCCGCGGGCTGCCCCCTGCTGATGATGATCGTCTCCCCGGCCATCTGCGGCACGGTGATAGCCCGCTTCGGCACCGACGCCCAAAAGCAACAGTGGCTCCCCGGCCTCGCCGACGGCACCCGCCTCATGGCCTTCGGCATCACCGAACCCGACGCCGGCTCCAACTCCCACCGCATCACCACCACGGCACGAAGAGACGGCACCGACTGGTTCCTCACCGGCCGCAAAGTCTTCATCTCCGGCGTGGACATCGCCGACGCGACCCTCATCGTCGGCCGCACCGAAGACGCCCGCACCGGCCGCCTCAAGCCCTGCCTGTTCATCGTCCCGCGCGACACCCCCGGCTTCACCCGCCGCCCCATCGACATGGAACTGAACGCCGCGGAGAAGCAGTTCGAACTGGTCCTGGACGACGTACGGCTGCCCGCCGAAGCCCTGGTCGGCGACGAGGACGCCGGCCTCCTCCAGCTCTTCGTCGGCCTCAACCCCGAACGCATCATGACCGCCGCCTTCGCGATCGGCATGGGCCGCCACGCCCTCGCCAAGGCCGTCGAGTACGCCCGCGACCGCACCGTCTGGAACACCCCCATCGGCGCCCACCAGGCCATCGCCCACCCTCTGGCCCAGGCGCACATCGACCTCGAACTCGCCCGCCTGATGATGCAGAAGGCCGCCGCCCTCTACGACGCGGGCGACGACACGGGCGCCGGAGAGGCCGCCAACATGGCCAAGTACGCGGCAGGGGAGGCCTGTGTGAAGGCGGTCGACCAGGCCGTGCACACCCTCGGCGGCAACGGCCTCACCCGCGAGTACGGCCTGGCCCGGCTGATAACGGCCGCGCGCGTGGCTCGTATCGCCCCGGTGAGCCGGGAGATGATTCTCAACTACGTCTCCCACCAGACCCTGGGCCTGCCCAAGTCGTACTGAGGACCCTGAGACGGCCCGCGCGCGAGGAGGAACCAGCCATGTTCCGCAGCGAGTACGCAGACGTCCCACCCGTCGACCTGCCCATCCACGACGCCGTCCTGGCCCGGGCCGCAGAGTTCGGTGACATCCCGGCTCTGATCGACGGCACCGACGGCACCACCCTCACCTACGAGCAGATCGACCGCTTCCACCGGCGCGTCGCCGCCGCCCTCGCCGAGGCCGGGGTCCGCAAGGGCGACGTCCTCGCCCTGCACAGCCCCAACACCGTCGCCTTCCCGACCGCCTTCTACGCGGCCACGCGCGCGGGTGCCACCGTCACCACCGTGCACCCGCTCGCCACCGCCGACGAGTTCGCCAAACAGCTGCGGGACTCCGCGGCCCGCTGGATCGTCACCGTGTCACCCCTGCTGAACACCGCCCGGCGCGCCGCCGAACTCGCGGGCGGCGTACGGGAGATCTTCGTGTGCGACAGCGCGAGCGGCCACCGCTCCCTGATCGACATGCTCGCCTCGGCAGCCCCCGAGCCACGGATCGACATCGACCCCGCCGAGGACGTCGCCGCCCTGCCGTACTCCTCCGGGACCACCGGCATCCCCAAGGGCGTGATGCTCACGCACCGGCAGATCGCCACCAACCTCGCACAGCTCCACCCGGCGATACCCGCGGGCCCGGGAGACCGCATCCTGGCGGTTCTTCCCTTTTTCCACATATACGGCCTCACGGCTCTGATGAACGCCCCGCTGCGGCAGGGCGCCACCGTCGTCGTCCTGCCCCGCTTCGACCTGGAGCAGTTCCTCGCGGCCATCCAGAACCACCGCATCTCGGCCCTCTACGTGGCCCCGCCGATCGTCCTGGCCCTCGCCAAGCACCCGGCCGTCGCCCAGTACGACCTGTCGTCCCTGCGGTACATCATCAGCGCCGCCGCACCCCTGGACGCCCGCCTCGCGGCCGCCTGCTCCCAGCGCCTCGGCCTGCCGCCCGTCGGCCAGGCCTACGGCATGACCGAACTCTCGCCCGGCACGCACGTCGTCCCCCTGGACGCCGTGGAAGACGCCCCGCCCGGCACCGTCGGCAAGCTCATCGCCGGCACGGAGATGCGCATCGTCTCCCTCGACGACCCCGGCAAGGACCTCCCCGCCGGCGCGTCCGGCGAGATCCTCATCCGCGGCCCCCAGATCATGAAGGGCTACCTCGGCCGCCCCGACGCCACCGCCGCGATGATCGACCCCGACGGCTGGCTGCACACCGGGGACGTGGGCCATGTCGACGAGGACGGCTGGCTGTTCGTCGTCGACCGCGTCAAGGAACTCATCAAGTACAAGGGCTTCCAGGTGGCGCCCGCCGAGCTGGAGGCCCTCCTCCTCACCCACCCGGGCATCGCCGACGCCGCCGTCATCGGCCGGTACGACGCCGACGGCAACGAGATCCCGCACGCCTACGTCGTCCGCCAGCCGTCCGCCGCCGA
The DNA here is from genome assembly GCF_040647715.1 of Streptomyces tibetensis. Lineage (GTDB taxonomy): Bacteria > Actinomycetota > Actinomycetes > Streptomycetales > Streptomycetaceae > Streptomyces > Streptomyces tibetensis_A. The sequence continues at coordinate 264,062 of NZ_JBEZCR010000003.1, forward strand.
TCTCACCGAGGCGGAGATCATGATGTACGTCGCCGAGCGCGTGGCCCCCTACAAGCGGATCCGCCACGTCACCTTCATCGTCGGCGTCCCCCGCGCGGCCTCCGGCAAGATCCTCCGCCGACAGCTCAGGGAGAGCACATGACGCTGATCGCCCGTACCCGTGCCCGTGCCGTGGAGACCCTGTCCCTCGACGCGCCGCACCACCGCAACGCCCTGTCGGCGGCCCTCGTCGGCGAACTGGCCGACGCGCTCACCGACGCCGGCAAGGACCCCGGCGTCCGCGCGATCGTCCTCACCCACACCGGCAACACCTTCAGCGCCGGCGCCGACCTCAAGGACCCCCCACCGCCCGAGTCCCTGGTCGCCCTGCTGCGGCAGATCGTCGAACTGCCCAAGCCGGTCGTCGCCCGCGTCACCGGCCACGTCCGCGCGGGCGGCCTCGGCCTCCTGGCCGCCTGCGACATCGCCGCCGCCTCCACGCAGGCCACCTTCGCCTTCACCGAGGTCCGCATCGGCGTCGCCCCCGCCGTCATCTCCCTGCCGATCCTGCCCCGCGCCGATCCCCGTGCCCTGGCCCGCCACTACCTCACCGGCGAACGCTTCGACGCGGCGGAAGCGCAGGCGACAGGCCTGCTCACCGCCTGTGGGGACGACGTCGACACGGTCCTCGACCCCATCCTCGACGGTCTGCGCCGCTCCGCCCCCGACGCCCTGGCCGAGACGAAACGGCTGCTCACGGCTAGGGTGCTGGAAGCCTTCGACCGGGACGCCGCGGACCTGACCGCGCTCTCGGCCCGGCTGTTCTCCTCCCCGCAGGCCCGCGAGGGGATGACGGCCTTCCTCGAACGACGGGATCCGGCATGGGTGGTGTGAGCACGGCCGACCGTGCGGAGAGAGTCCCCAAGCAGGACCGCAGCCGGGCCACCCGGCAGCGGCTCCTGGAAGCCGCCGTGTCCTGCCTCGCCGAACACGGCTGGGCGGGATCCACCGTCTCCGTGGTCGCCGAACGCGCCGGCGTCTCCCGCGGCGCCGCCCAGCACCACTTCCCCACCCGCGAGGACCTCTTCACGGCGGCCGTCGAATACGTCGCGGAGGAACGCTCCACCGCCCTGCGCGCACTCTTCCCCGACGGCGCGGCCGGCGACCGCCACGCCGTCGTCGCCGCCCTGGTCGACCTCTACACCGGCCCCCTCTTCCGCGCCGCCCTCCACCTGTGGGTCGCCGCCTCCAACGAGGAGCAGCTGCGGCCCCGCGTCACCGAACTCGAATCCCGCGTCGGCCGCGAGACCCACCGCATAGCCGTCGACCTCCTCGCCGCCGACGAGTCCGCCCCCGGCGTCCGCGAAACCGTCCAGGGCCTCCTCGACATGGCCCGCGGCCTGGGCCTGGCCAACCTCCTCACGGACGACGCGGCCCGCCGGGAACGGGTGGTCGCGCAGTGGGCGGGGCTGCTGGAGGAGACGCTGGGCTGAGGGCGGTGATGCTCCTATTGCTGTCAAGTGGCTCGGAGCCAGTCGCGATAGACGTGAGCGAGGTCGTCGTCCCTGCTGAGTCCCATGAGAACAGGTCCCGGCGGCCGGACAGAACAACGCGAAGACAGCCCAGCAGGGCGTCAGTCAGTGCCCGGGTCACGACCACCGGAACCCGAGTATCAGCATCAATGTCAGTGCCGGGGCCTACGGTTCCGGCATGGGTGATCACTTCCAGACGATCGTCGACCTCGACGCGAACGGGGCGGACGCCGACCGTCTGGCCCGACGGGTTCTCGCAGCGCTCGTCGAAGAGGGCATCGTCCTCGCCGACCTGACCGACTGCGTCCTGGGACGGCCCCTGGGGCACCCGCCCGGCCCGAACTGGTCACGGGCGGTGGCGGGAAAGGCCGCCCAGAGCCCCTGCGACGGTCTCGCCGTGCACCTCGGCCGCAAGGTCTTCCACGGCTGCCCGGGGGGTCTGGAGGCAGCCGTCTGCCCGCGCTGCTCGACCACGACCCGCCTGGTCGACGACGCGTGGGCGATGATCGACGAGGCTTGGACACCCTTCGCCGACGCCATCGGCACCTGGTCCGCCACCGGTGCGGCCCAGGTCCGCTGCCCGGCCTGCGCCCGTCAGGTCCCGCTGCGCGACTGGGCCTGGACCGACGACTACTTCGCCTTCGCCCACCTCGGCTTCGAGTTCTGGAACTGGCCCGAGCTCACACCGGAATTCCGCAACCGCGTGGCCGCGCTGCTCGACGGACACCGCACCCGGTACGTCCGGGGAAAGATATGAGGCCCGGCTCCCTCAGGGACTGAGCCGCTCCACCCGCCAGCTGCCGTCCGGCTGCTCCACGTACCGCAACCGGTCGTGCAGCCGGTTCTCCCGGCCCTGCCAGAACTCCACCGTCTGCGGGGCCACCCGGAAACCGCCCCAGTGCGGGGGCACCGGCACCTGCTCGCCCTCCGGGTAGCGGGCGGCCAGCTCGGCGTACGCGGTGTCGATGTCGGCCCGGGTGGAGATCACCGAGGACTGGGCGCTGGCCCACGCGCCCAGCTGCGAGCCGTGCGGGCGGGTGCGGAAGTACGCCGCCGTCTCGTCCCGGCCGGTGCGCCGCGCGACCCCGGTCACGATGACCTGCCGTGCCATCGGGTGCCAGGGGAACAGCAACGAGACGTACGGGTTCTCCGCCAGGTCACGCGCCTTGCGGGAGTCGTAGTTCGTGTAGAAGACGAAGCCCTGCTCGTCGAAGTGCTTCAACAGCACCGTACGGGCGCTCGTCCGCCCCTCGGCGTCGGCCGTCGACACGATCATGGCGTTCGGCTCGAACAGCCCGCCGTCCGTCGCGGCCTGCTTGAACCAGCGCGCGAACTGCTCGACGGGCGTCGCGGCCAGGTCGGTCTCGGAGAGCCCGTCGGCCCGGTACTGCTTGCGCATCGAGGCCAGATCGAAGGGGACGTCGTCGCGGTCGGTCACCCGGTCATCTTGCCGTACGGACGGTGTCCTTCGTCACTGCATGGCACTGAGTGCCGTGACCCCTCCCCAAGCGTGGCACTCGGGGATATCGTTTCCGTGCCGTTCCGATTGGATGACCGCCTGCCGTACGGGGCATCACAGGGGCAACCGGCCAGGACCGCGAGTCGCCGTACACGACCGTGGATCCCGTGGACGGCGCACGCTTCGCCAGCTGACTGACACATGGTTCGTTCGCCCCACCCCACATCGACACCATCTGTCACTTACATCACGAGGAGCCGCCTGATGTCCGACTTCGTACCCGGGCTCGAGGGAATCGTCGCGTTCGAGACGGAGATCGCCGAACCCGACAAGGAGGGCGGCGCGCTCCGGTACCGCGGCGTCGACATCGAGGACCTCGTCGGCCACGTCTCGTTCGGCAACGTCTGGGGCCTCCTCGTCGACGGCGCCTTCAACCCCGGCCTGCCACCCGCCGAGCCGTTCCCCATCCCCGTGCACTCCGGCGACATCCGCGTGGACGTCCAGTCCGCCCTGGCCATGCTGGCGCCGGTCTGGGGCCTCAAACCCCTCCTCGACATCGACGCCGAGCAGGCCCGGGCCGACCTGGCCCGAGCGGCCGTCATGGCGCTCTCCTACGTCGCCCAGTCCGCCCGTGGCCAGGGCCTGCCGATGGTCCCGCAGCGGGAGATCGACAAGGCGCAGTCCGTCGTCGAGCGCTTCATGATCCGCTGGCGCGGCGAGCCGGACCCCAAGCACGTGGCGGCGGTGGACGCGTACTGGACGAGTGCCGCGGAGCACGGCATGAACGCCTCCACCTTCACGGCCCGCGTGATCGCCTCGACCGGCGCGGACGTGGCGGCGGCGCTTTCCGGCGCGGTGGGCGCGATGTCCGGCCCGCTGCACGGCGGCGCCCCCTCCCGCGTCCTCGGCATGATCGAGGAGATCGAGCGCACGGGCGACGCGGAGGCCTACGTGAAGAACGCGCTCGACAAGGGCGAACGCCTGATGGGCTTCGGCCACCGCGTCTACCGCGCCGAGGACCCCCGCGCCCGGGTCCTGCGCCGTACCGCCCGCGAGCTGGGAGCCCCCCGCTTCGAGGTCGCCGAGGCCCTGGAGAAGGCGGCCCTGGCGGAACTCCACGCCCGCCGCCCCGACCGCGTCCTCGCCACGAACGTCGAGTTCTGGGCGGCCATCGTCCTGGACTTCGCCGAGGTCCCGGCGCACATGTTCACGTCCATGTTCACCTGCGCCCGCACCGCCGGCTGGTCCGCCCACATCCTGGAGCAGAAGCGCACGGGCCGCCTGGTCCGCCCCTCGGCCCGCTACGTCGGCCCGGGCACCCGCGACCCCCGCGAGATCGAGGGCTACGAGGACATCGCCCACTGACCCACCCCCACACGGCCTCACCCACCCCCGGGTGAGGCCGTCCCCACGCCCCCCCGGGCACCTCAGAAACGCAGGCGACCCGCGAGTCTGGTTCCTCCGGGGAGGAGCCGGCCGGACGTACCGGCGACTCGCGGGTCGGGTGACTGCTTGAGATTGGGCCGGCTGCGCGCTTCGATCACGCGCTGGCTCGGCACCGCACTGAATGTGGTGACGGGCCGCTAGCCCGCAGCCACCTCTTCCGTCCGGTATCCATACATCTGCCGAACCACCTCCCTTCTGAAGTGCTTGCAACCCTAGAAACCGTTCGGCCTCGGATCAACCTGTTTTTTTGCGACCTTGACTTTGAGACCTTGATTCCATGACGCAGCGGCGGGCGATTCTCAGTGGTTCGGTGTTCGAGGAGCGGATCGGGTACGCCCGGGCCGTCGTGGACGGGGACCAGGTGCATGTGTCGGGGACGACCGGGTTCGACTACGCGCAGATGACGATCTCCGAGGACGTGGTGGAGCAGGCCGAACAGTGTCTGCGCAACATCGGGGCCGCGCTGCAGGAGGCCGGGTGTTCGTTCGCGGACGTCGTGCGGGTGCGGTACCTGCTGCCCGAGCGGGAGGACTTCGAGCCGTGCTGGCCGGTGCTGCGCAAGTGCTTCGGAGAGGTGCGGCCGGCCGCGACGATGTTGGTGTGCGGGCTGGCGGACCCCCGTATGAAGATCGAGATCGAGGTGTACGCGCGGCGGGGGAGCGGCGCCGACCGGGCTGCCGATGGCCCCGGATGAACGTTTCTGTTGCGTTGACGTGGGCATTGCCGCAGTACAACGATTCCTTCAATGTTGTGGGAACTCGGTGTGCGCTGGGTCACGTTCGAGTTGAATGATTGCAAGGAGCGAACCGACGTGCCGTACGTGCGGACGCAGCCTGCAGGGGGTCCAGGTGAGTGCTTCCCGGCGTAGTGGGACCACCGACGAGCTGGGGCCGGACGAGCCCGAGCGGGACAGTTCGGATGGTTCGGATCTGCTTGCCGCTTTGCTGGACGGCATGGACGCGGCCTTGTGCGCGTTCGACGCCGACGGTGTCGTGACGCACTGGAACCGCGAGGCCGAGCGGATCCTCGGGTGGAGTGCGGACGAGGCCGTGGGGCGGCGCGGGCTGGCCGGATGGGCCGTGCGCAGTGCGGACGCCGAGGAGGTCGAGAGCCGGCTGCTGTCGTCGATGCACGCGCCCGGCAGGCAGGTGCACGAGTTCGCTCTGCTGACCAAGGACGGCGGGCGGGTCCTCGTGCGGACCCAGTCGGCGGCGGTGCGCGGGCCGGACGGAAAGCCGGCGGGTGTGTACTGCGCGTTCAGCGAGGTGCACACGCAGATCGATCTGGAGCGGTCGATCGCGCTGAGCGAGGCGCTGTTCGAGGACGCCGGCTGGGGTGTCGTGCTGGTGGACGTGGACCTGCGGCCGGCGGTGGTGAACGCGCACGCGGCCCGGGCGCTCGGCACGGGGCGTACGACGGTGCTGGGCCGGCCGCTCGGGGAGCTGCTGTCGCAGGGCGTGGAGGAGCTGGAGAGCGCGCTGCAGCACGTGCTGGCGGAGGGTGCGCCACCGGCTCCCGCCGAGGTGTGGGTGAGTGTGCGGACGCCGGAGGGGGAGCGGCGGCGGTGCTGGCGCAGCGGGTTCCTGCGGCTGGCCTCACCGCTCGCGGAGGAGCCGGTTCCGCTGGGTGTGGGCTGGCTGTTCCAGGACGTGACGGAGGCCAAGCAGGCCGAGCAGGAGGCGTCCCTGCTGCGGTTCCGTACGCAGCAGCTGCACCGGGCGTCGCGGGCGGCGGCCGAGTGCGAGGACCCGGCCGAGGCGGCGACGGTCCACCTGGACTTCGCCCTGGCCGGTTTCGCCGACCACGGGCTGATCGACCAGGTTGCCGGCGGTGCGCTGACCGACGCGGAGGCCGAGGGCCCCGTCCGGCTGGTCCGGGTCGCCGCCACACCCTCCGGCGCGCCGGGGCCGAGCCGGCTGTCGGGACACGCGAGCCTGCCCGTCCGCTACGCCGAGGGGCACCCGGCCCTGCAGTGCGTGGAGCGGGTGGGTGCCCTGCGCGCGAGTGCGGGTGCGGCCCGGCCGGAGGCGGCCCGGGAGTGGGCCCTGGCCCGCCAGTGGCCCGCGGACGCGGTGCACGCCCTGTGCGCGGTGCTGCGCAGCCGGGGCCGGACCCTGGGCGTCGTCACGTTCCTGCGCGGCGCGGGCCGCAACGCCTTCGAGCGCTCCGACGCGCTGTACGCGGAGGACGTGGCGGTCCGGATCGCGGCGGCGCTGGATCTGGCGGGGATGTCGGGCGGGGAGTGAACGGATGGTCGGGCGGGGAGTGAACGGGTGGTCGGGCGGGGAGTGAACGGGTGGTCGGGCGGGGAGTGAACGGGTCGTCGGCGGGGAGTGAGAGCGCCCGCCGCAAGCCCGGTTACTGCCGGTGCCGGACGGACCCGTTCTGCGGGCTCCGACGCCGGTGACGACGCCGTCCCGGTCCGCCGGCCTTGCGGTGCCGGTGGCCGGCGCGGGGCCGGGCCGCTCGGTCCCTGCCGTGTCGGTGGAGACGCCGGCCCGCGCCCTGTCTGACTTCAGTACCGGTAGAAGATCCGGTCGCGGTACTGCTCCATCACCCGGGTGTTCCAGTCGTGGCCGCCGTCGACGTTGCCGGAGCGCAGCAGGGGCGGTTCGATGCCGCGGTCGGCGAGGGTGGTGGCGGTCGTCGCCATGACGGCCTGGAGGAGGGCCGAGGTGACGACCGTCGAGGCCGGGGCGAAGGGGGACGGGATGTCGTCGTGGGTGAGTTCCGCGTCGCCGACCGCGATCTTCGAGTCGAGGACGAGGTCGCAGTGGTCCTTCAGATACGTCCCGGAGGCGTGCCGGGACTTCGTCTGCGAGGCGTAGGCCACCGAGGTCACGCCGATGACCTTCACGCCCAGGGCGCGGGCGTTCATGGCCATCTCCACGGGCAGCGCGTTGCGCCCGGACAGGGAGATGATCAGCAGGGCGTCGCCCTCGCGGAGCGGGGAGGTGTCGAGGACGGCGCTCGCGAGGCCGTCGACGCGTTCCAGGGCGGAACCGAGCGGTGCGGGCATGACGTCGACGCCGACGACACCGGGCACGGCGAGCAGGTTCATCAGCGCGAGGCCGCCGGCGCGGTAGACGAGGTCCTGCGCGGCGAGGGAGGAGTGCCCGGCGCCGAAGGCGAAGAGCCGGCCGCCGGCCGCGACGGTGTCGGCGAGGAGCGTCCCGGCCGCCGTGATGCTGTCGGTCTCCTCGTCGCGGAGCCGCCCCAGCAGGCCGATCGCGGCGTCGAGGAACTGGCCGGCCGGCGCGCGGTCGCTCATACGGGGTCCCTTCAGGCTGGCCTCGGCGGCTTGTGCCGCGCATCACGGTGCGGTCTGGACCAGTGCGGTGTCAATACGGCCGTGCGTGCCTCGCGCCGAGCGCCGGGGCGGCCCCGGGGCAGAAGTCCGTACCCTTGCGCGCGGCCGGGTAATCCCCCGCTTCGCCTCCGGCGGCACGGTTGTCGGTGGTATCCGGCAGAATTGGTTGCAGGGCCAGCGCACACGCCGGTGAGCCGTCCAGCCTCCGGCAGATCTCATTCGAGGGGCACGTATGTCCGGACTGATCGACACCACGGAGATGTATCTCCGCACCATCCTCGAGCTGGAGGAAGAGGGTGTGGTCCCCATGCGCGCCCGTATCGCCGAGCGGCTGGACCAGAGCGGGCCGACCGTCAGCCAGACCGTGGCGCGGATGGAGCGCGACGGCCTGGTGTCCGTCGCCACCGACCGGCATCTGGAGCTGACCGACGAGGGCCGCCGGCTGGCCACGCGCGTGATGCGCAAGCACCGCCTCGCCGAGTGTCTGCTCGTCGACGTGATCGGTCTGGAGTGGGAGCAGGTCCACGCGGAGGCGTGCCGCTGGGAGCACGTGATGAGCGAGGCCGTGGAGCGCCGCGTCCTGGAGCTGCTGCGGCACCCGACGGAGTCGCCGTACGGCAACCCGATCCCGGGTCTGGAGGAGCTGGGCGAGAAGGACGGTGCCGACCCGTTCCTGGACGAGGGCATGGTGTCGTTGGCCAGCCTCGACCCGGGCGCCGAGGGCAAGACGGTCGTGGTGCGCCGGATCGGCGAGCCGATCCAGACGGACGCGCAGCTGATGTACACGCTGCGGCGGGCGGGCGTGCAGCCCGGCTCGGTGGTGAGTGTGACCGAGTCGGCGGGCGGGGTGCTGGTGGGCAGCGGCGGCGAGGCGGCCGAGCTGGAGTCGGACATCGCCTCCCACGTGTTCGTCGCCAAGCCCTGAGCGGCCCGTTTCCCTCATCCATCACCCGGCGCATGCCGGCCACCATCCGCTGCCGGTCAACTCCCGCTCCGCACGCGGCCCTTGGCCGTTGGCGTGATCCGGACCGAATCCGGCGTTCAGTCCGCGGAATCGCAGCGCTCGCCCGATTCCCGTGCGACGCTGTCGCGTGAGGCATATGACCTGAGGGGCTCTTGGCCGCGGCTCGACAGTGATGCCGCCCGGCCGGGGAGGGGGCAGGAGGATGTGCCGTGAGGACGCGGAGGGCCCCGGCGCCGTGTGGCGCCGGGGCCTGTCCTCCCCTGTGCTGACCCGGAGCCCCGAGCTCTCAGGGTCATTCCCCTCGGACCGGTTTCCCCGAGCGGTCCGCCTCCCGCTGAAGATCTCCCCTCGACAGCGGCGATCAATCCCCGAGGATGGTCACTCGAACGAGGGGTGTTGCCCGCGAGAACCTCATCCTCGAATGCGCATTCGATAGTCTGCGGGCGGCGCACGGCACACTTGCACCGACGGGTACGGCAACCAGCACGCAACCAGCACGGCCGAAGGCACAGCGGAAACCACAGCAGAAGGCACAGCAGGCAGAACACGGTTCACAGGACCGGACGGCGGGAGCCGCGGTCCGCGCGAAGCTTGGGGGGTGCCAGACATGGCGCGACGCATCGACGTGACCGGGACGGGCGGCGTACGCCTGGCGGCCTGGGAGTTCGGCGACCCGCCCAAGACCGACCCGGCGCAGGACGTGCGGGGCGGACAGGGGGCGCACGACGGGCACAGCACGCCGGGTGGCTCCCCCGGCGTGCTCTTACTGCACGGCCTCATGGGCCGCGCCTCGCACTGGGCGTCCACCGCCCGCTGGCTGTCCGCGCGCTACCGGGCGGTCGCCCTCGACCAGCGCGGCCACGGCCGCAGCGACAAGCCCCCGCAGGGCGCCTTCACCCGTGACGCCTACGTCGACGACGCCGAGGCGGCCCTGGAGCAGCTCGGCCTCGCCCGGGTCGTCCTCATCGGCCACGCCATGGGCGCGCTGACCGCCTGGCAGCTGGCCGCCAAGCGTCCCGACCTGGTCCGTGGGCTGATCATCTGTGACATGCGGGCCTCCGCGCTCGGGGCCGCCTCGCAGCGCGAGTGGGGCCAGTGGTTCAAGTCCTGGCCGCTGCCCTTCGCCACGCTCGCCGACGTCCGCAAGTGGTTCGGCGAGGACGACCCCTGGGTGGAGCGACCCAATCCGGCCCGTGGCGAGTTCTACGCCGAGGTGATGGCCGAGTCCCCGGACGGCTGGCGCCCGGTCTTCGAACCGGAGCAGATGCTCCGCTCCCGCGAGACGTGGGTGTACGACGCGCACTGGGAGGAGCTGGCCCAGGTGCGCTGCCCCGCCCTGGTCGTGCGCGGTCTGGACGGCGAGCTGGGCCGCGCCGAGGCCCAGGAGATGGTCCGGGTCCTGCCCCGCGGCCAGTACGCGGAGGTGGCCGACGCCGGCCACCTGGTGCACTACGACCAGCCGGAGGCCTGGCGCGCCGCGATCGAGCCGTTCCTGGACTCGCTGGGCGACGACAGTGACCCCGACAGCTGACGGTGGGCCACCGGCGGGCACCTCACCCCTTGCTGACCGCCGCCAGGATCTCCGGCAGTCGCCGGGCCGTCCGCGGGGCGGCCAGTTTCAGCCCCGCCGCCGTCAGCGCCGCCCCGTACACCGTGCCCACCGGCAACAGCAGCCACGTCCAGGCGTCGCCGTCGGCGCTCACGTTCAGCCAGATCGTGAGTGCGATGACGGGCACGCACAGCAGGGCGGCCGACATCATCCCGCCGAAGATGGAGATCCAGGCCAGCCCGGTCTGCCCGGGGGCGACGTTCTTGTAGCCCTCCTGGGGGATGGAGTAGGGGAAGCGGGCGGACGTCCACGCCCCGGTCGCGAGCATCGCGCCGAGCAGCGCGAAGGACAGCCCCAGCGCCTCCGGCAGCCGCCGCCAGTCGCCGAGCATGGCGGTCGTCACCACGGTGACCAGCGTGGCGTACGGCAGGGTGATCAGCAGCAGGGCGTACGCCCGGGCGCGCAGTTCGACGTAGGCGTCCCTGGGCGTGGAGATGGTCAGCGCGACCATCCAGAACGCGGAGGTGTCCTGCCCGAACTGGTTGTACATCTGGATGCCGAGCATCCCGGCGGCGAAGCACGCGAAGTACACCGACCCGGTGCCCTGCCAGGCGTTGAACACCGGCACGATCAGACCGATGGCCAGCGACGTCACCCAGGCGGCCTTGGTCTTCGGGTCGCGCCACACGTACCGCAGGCTGCGCTCCATGACCGTGCCCGTACGTCCTGCGGGGAGCAGTTTGCCCAGCCCGGCCGAGGAGCGCTCCCGGGCGGCCGACCCGGCGCTCGGCAGGGTGGAGCCGTCGGGCGAGGTCATCAGCCGCGTCAGATGCCGCGACCAGAGCGCGAGCAGCGCCACCAGCGCACCGGCGGTCAGTGCCAGTTGCGCGAGCGCGAGACCGTAGGAGCCCTCGCTCACCGCGTGCACGGCCCAGACCGCCGACGCCGGAGGCACCCACCGCAGCACCTCGGCCACCGGGTCGAGCTCGCCCAGCCCCGACGCGCCGAGCCGCTGCGCGCCGAAGTTGACGACCTGCGCCCCGATCGCGATGACGAGCCCGCTGAGCACCGCGAGGTCCCGCCCCTTGCGGCTGGTCAGCAGCCGTACGTTGGCGGCCGCGACGGCCCGCGCGAGGGCCACGCACACCAGCAGCGCCAGCACGACGGCGACCACGCCCACCGCGAACGCGGCCCCGCCCCGGGCCACCGCGATCACGGAACCGACCAGCAGACACAGCGTGAACAGTGGTCCGATGCCCACCAGCGAGGCCGTCAGCAGCGCCCCTACCAGTGGCCGGGGGCGCAGCGGCAGCATCACCAGGCGGGTCGGGTCGAGGGTCTCGTCACCGCTGGGGAAGAACAGCGGCATCACCGCCCACCCGAGGCCCAGCACCGCCACGGCCGGCACGACCACCGACTCGGCGTGCGCGTGCCCGCGCAGCGCGATCAGGCCGATCAGCTGGAGCGCGGCGAACAACAGGGCGAAGACGGCCGACGTGATGTAGGCGGCCTTGCGCCCGCCGGACTGCCGCAGTCCGTTGCGCAGCAGCGACAGCTTCAGCCGGACGAAGACGGGGGTGATCGCGGTACTGCTCACCGCGATCCACCGCCCAGCCAGTCGAGGTCGGACCCGGCGTCCCGGCCCTGGGCGCCGACGAGTTCGAGGAACGCCCGCTGCAGCGAGGGCGCGTCCCCGCGCACCTCGGCGAGGGTGCCGGTGGCGCGGATCCGCCCGGCGGCCATCACCGCGACCCAGTCGCACAGCGACTCGACGAGCTCCATGACGTGGGAAGAGAACACGACCGTGGCGCCCGAGGCCGTGTACCGCTCCAGGACGCCCCGGATGGTCTGCGCGGAGACGGGGTCGACGCCCTCGAACGGCTCGTCCAGGAACAGCACTTCGGGATTGTGGAGGAGAGCGGCGGCGAGCCCGATCTTCTTGCGCATGCCCGTCGAGTAGTCGACGACCAGTTTGTGCTGGGCCCCGGCCAGGTCGAGGACGTCGAGGAGCTGCGTGGCCCGCTTGTCCACCTCGGCACCGGGCAGCCCGCGCAACCGGCCGCTGTACGCCAGCAGTTCCCGCCCCGACAGCCGCTCGAAGAGCCGCAGCCCCTCCGGCAGCACCCCGATGCGGGCCTTCACCTCGACGGGGTCCCGCCACACGTCGTGCCCGACCACCTCGACGGTCCCGTGGTCGGGCCGGAGCAGCCCGGTCACCATCGACAAGGTGGTGGTCTTCCCGGCCCCGTTCGGCCCGACGAGCCCGATGAACTTGCCCGCGGGCACATCCAGATCGACCCCGGCAACAGCCACCTGCTGTCCGAACCGCTTCCACAGCCCCCGCACACGCACAGCGCTGGATCCCACCGCGCCTCCCTCCGTCAGTAGAACCCTACGGTGGAGAAACGCCATTCTTTTAGGGGCGCGGGGAACTGCGCGATCAGCCACCGACGACCCGCAGCCGCCGACGAAGACGAACCAGGCAGACGAGAAGGCGCGGCTACCGATCCCTACCGCACGCATAAGCCAACGGCGAGATCAACTCCTCCGCATCCGGCAGCCACCGATTCGCCGGAGTCGGCCGGCAGGCCCACTGCACGGCCCCCCGAGCCCCGAACCGCGTGGGCGGCGCAGCCACATACGCCCCCTCGCCCAGCACGGTCAGATCCAGCGAAGACACCGACCACCCCAGCTTCCGCACCAGGTCGGGGACCTTCACCCCGGCCCCCGGCAGCACGAAGAACTCCATCCGCCGATCCGGCGTGAGTGTCACCGGCCCGAGCGTCAGCTCCATCCGCTCCATCCGCGCGAGCGCGAGGAACCCGGCCGTCTCCGGCACGGAGATCGCGTCGAACGTCCGCCCCGTCGGCAGCAGGATCGACGCGGTCGGCTGCTTCTGCCACATCCGCCGCGCGACCGTCGCACTGCCCGTCGCCTGCGTCGCCCAGTCCGGACGCGCCGGGTGCGACCCCGGCGCGGGACACGCCGCGTCACCGCAGGAACAGCGCTGGCTGCCGTCGACGGCCTCCAGCCAGGTGCCGGGGAACACGTCCCAGTGGCGCTCCTCGGCATAGCGAACAGCGGTCTCCAGCAGCGATTCCCCGCGCTGCTTCGGGATCTGAGCGGCTTCGGTGCCGGCGATCGTCTCTTCCACGATGAACACAACTCTGGTCGTCACCAGGGGTTACGCCCGCCCCTGTGCGCGGGGGAGAGCACCGCCCCGGTCCCCGGGGCGCATGGGTGCATGTGCGGGGGCGCGCGTGAGGAACGGTGGCCGGAGGTGGGTAGCCAGGTGTGGGGCCGGCAACAGCCGTTACCCCGGCAATCCTCACATGCCTCGCATTTTCACCTGGTGGGCGGGGCATTGATCTTCACGGCCGGATCTTTTCGCTGGGACGTGAGGGGCCCGGCCGCGGAAGACACGTCAACTCGGTGCGTGGGCAGGCACACCGCCAGACAGCAGGGGGTACGCCATGGCCGCAAGGCCGCTCGTCGCCAGGCAGCCGAACGAACGGCTCCAGGCGCTCATCCAGGAAGCCGGATGCTCCAACGCCGGCCTGGCCCGCCGGGTCAACATGTGCGGTGCCGAGCACGGCCTCGACCTGCGCTACGACAAGACGTCGGTGGCGCGCTGGCTGCGCGGACAGCAGCCGCGGGGCCGGGCGCCGGCGATCATCGCCGAGGCCCTGGGCCGCAAACTCGGCCGTACGGTCACGATCGACGAGATCGGCATGGCCAACGGCAAGAACCTCGCCTCGGGCGTGGGCCTGCAGTTCTCGCCGACGGTACTGGGGGCCATCGAGCAGGTCTGCGAGCTGTGGCGCAGTGACGTGGGGCGGCGGGACTTCCTGTCCGGCTCCTCCGTCGCCGCGTCCGCGCTGGTCGAGCCAAGCCGGGACTGGCTGATCTCCGCGCCCGACGCGCAGGTGTCGCGCTCGGCGGGGCCGCGGGTGGGGCAGTCCGACGTACAGGCGGTGCAGGCCATGACGCAGGCGCTGGTGGACCTCGACCACCAGTACGGCAGCGGGCATGTGCGGCCGGTCGTCGTGCACTACCTCAACAGCGTCGTCGCGGGGCTGCTGGCGGGGTCGTACCGGGAGGCGGTCGGGCGGGACCTGTTCGCCGCGGTGGCCCGGCTGACGGAGCTCGCCGGGTACATGGCCGTCGACACGGGCCAGCCCGGACTGGCCCAGCGCTACTACATCCAGGCGCTGCGGCTGGCGCAGGCCGCCGGGGACCGCGGCTACGGCGGGTACGTCCTCGCGGCCTCCATGAGCCATCTCGCCGCGCAGCTCGGAAACCCCCGGGAGATCGCGCAGTTGGCGCGGGCGGCGCAGGAGGGGGCGCGGGGGCGCGTGTCGCCGCGGGCGGAGTCGATGTTCCTGGCGGCGGAGGCGCGCGGGCACGCCCTCATGGGCGACGTGCGCGCCGCGCAGTCCTCGGCGGGGCGCGCGGTGAGCGCCCTGGAGGCGGCCGACCCGGCCGCGGGGGACGACCCGGTGTGGATCGCGCACTTCGACGAGGCCTACCTCGCCGACGAGTTGGCCCACTGCCACCGGGACCTCGGGCAGGCCGAGGCGGCGGCGCGGTGTGCGCAGGAGTCGCTGGCCGGGCATCCCGAGACGCGGGCGCGCCGCCGGGCCATCGGATATGTGCTGTTGGCCACGGCGCAGGTGCAGCAGCGCGAGATCGAGGAGGCGTGCAACACCGGCATGAAGGCCGTGGAGCTGCTGGAGGGGCTGCGGTCCAACCGGGGCGCCGAGTACCTGGAGGACTTCCAGCAGCGGCTGGAGCCGTACCGGGACGAGGCGGTGGTGAGGGAGTTCGGGGCGCGGCTCGACCTGCAGGCGGCTGCGTGAACACAGGGCCTGCGCATGCGTGAACACGCGGGAAACGGCTGCGGCGTGCGGGGGAGGTGACAGGGGCAACGCGCCGTGACCCGCGGCTGTTACCGCGCTCACAGGGCATGCGGTCGGGCCCTGTGCTGCGTGGCACGGGGCTCTGGGGACCCGGTAGCGTGACCCGACGATTCACAAGGTCCCCCATAAGTAGGAGTCCCGGTGACGCAGAGTGGACAGGGCGAGGAGCCCTCGGCGCGCCCCGCGCGCGAAGGCATCGTGCTGCCCTCCGACGGTGGCGAGCCCCTGCTGCCGGGCATGACGGGCGGACCCGCCGAAGCCCCCGGCCGCCGGCCCGCCCCGCCTTCGGCGGGCGCGCCGCAGACGTCGGCCCCCGCGGAGGGGCAGACCTGGGGTCAGCCGTGGGGCCCCGGCCAGCAGCAGACCCCGCCCCCGCCGCCGGGCCGGACCTGGCAGTCCCAGCCCCAGCAGTGGAGCACGCCGGAGCAGCCCGGGTGGGACGCCCAGGCCCCGGGCGCCCTGCCCCCGGAGGGCACCCGGTCCCCGGACCCGTACGCCGGCACACCGGCGAACCCCGACCCGTACGGCACGGCCCAGCCGCCCGCGGACACCGCCGGGTACGCCCCGTACGGCGCCACAGCCGGGTCCGCCCCGCTGCCCCCGGAAGGCTCCGGCCCGCCCAACCAGCCGCACGGAGGCTCCGGGTACGGATACCCGCAGAGTGCCGGTCAGCCGGCCGGCGATGTCTACGGTGCTCCCGCCGCGGGTGGAGCCCAGCCGCAGCCGGGAGCCGGTGCGTACGGGGCCGGTCAGCCGGGTGTCGGTGGGGCGTACGGCGCTCCGGGTGGGGGAGCCCCCCAGCAGTCGTACGGCGGCGCCCCGCTGCCCGCGCCCGCGGACGAGGGCGCGACCCAGTACATACCGCCCGTCGCGGGGGACGCCGCCGCGGCCACGCAGTACCTGCCGCCCGTCGCGGCGGCCGCCGACGAGGGGGCGACCCAGTACATACCCCCGGTGTCCCCGGGGGCGCTGCCGCCCGAGACACCTGCCGGGGCGGACCCGGAGGAGACGCGGTACCTCGGGACCGGGCCCCGGGCGGGTGCGGGAGCCGGCCCGCTGCCGTCGGGCTCGCACCCGGACGCCGAGGCGACGCAGTACATCCCGCCGGTGCCCGGTGGGAACAAGCAGCCGCCCGCCGAGTTCGACAACCTCTTCCGCAGTGACCAGGGCGCCGACAGCCCGGCCGGCGCCACCCAGCAGATGCCCCGCGTCGAGCAGCCGCGGCCGCAGCCCGCGTACGGCGGCGCTCCCCGGCCCTCCCACGCCCCGCCCGCCGCAGGCCGCTCGCGTGGTGGCCGTTCCGGATCGCGCGTCCCCGTCATCGCCGCCGTCGGCATCGGCATCGCCGTGCTCGGCGTCGGCGCGGGCGCACTGCTCGCCGGTGGCGGAGGCGGCGGTGACGACGACGGCGGCGACAAGAAGACCGTGGCCGCCTCCGCCCCCGCGACGGACGGCTCCGCCTCGCCGTCGGCCGACCCGGCCCGGGCCCAGGCGGTCGAGTTGGACAAGCTGCTCTCCGACAGCGGCAACAGCCGCAGCACCGTGATCAACGCGGTCGCCGACGTCAGGGGCTGTGACAACCTCCCCCAGGCGGCGAAGAACCTGCGGGACGCGGCCAAGCAGCGCAGCGGGCTGGTCACCCGGCTCTCCGGCATCGAGGTGGACAAGCTGCCCGACCACGCCGCTCTGACCACCGCCCTCACCAAGGCCTGGCAGGCCTCCGCCTCGGCCGACAACCACTACGCGGCCTGGGCCGACCAGACCGCCGGCAAGAAGGGCTGCAAGAAGGGCCAGGCGCGCACCACCAACCAGACCCTGGCCGGCAACCGGGCCAGCGGCGTCGCCAGCACCGAGAAGGCCAAGGCGGCCGGGCTGTGGAACGGGATCGCGAAGAAGTACGGGCTGACCGAGCGCCAGCCGACGCAGCTGTGAGGGAGACGCCGACGCAGCCGTGACGCGGACGGCCCGCTCGGCGTGGACCGCCCGGGCGGGGGCGGCGGTCAGTCGTTCAGGTCGGCGTTCTCCAGCGTCCGCGTCGTGTCGACGAAGCCCTTGCGCGCCGAGACCAGCCGCCCGTCCCGCACCACCTGGAGGGTCACGTTGGCGTTCACCAGGCGGGGGAAGCCCACGGCAGCGAGCTTGTCCTGGAACCGCCAGCGCAGCGTCGGCGTGAGCCCGCCCGTGCTGACCTGCAGGCCGTCGTCCAGGGCCTCCTCCACGGTGTCGGCGCTCACCTCCCCGTCGCCGAGCGACTCGACGATCTGCCGGAACACCGTGTAGGCGATCCACGTGGTCTGCACTCCGGCGTCCGCGGGGTCGATGCGGTTGTCGCCGAAGGCCTGCTCGCGGATCACCCGCTTCATCCCGTCCCAGCGGGGATCACTCGCCACCGGGTACCAGCCGGTGATGTACGAGCCCTCGTACGGGCCCGCTGCCCCGCCGGTCGCGTCGATCACCGTCTGGTCGACGCTGCCCAGCACGGTCGCCGTCCGCACCTCGGGGAAGTCCTCCCGGGCCCGCCGGAAGGAGTCCATGAAGGTGCCGTTGCGGTCCCCGAGCGCGGGCACCACGCACCCGTCGTCCGTCGCGTCGCCGGCTGTCGTGCGCAGGGCCCGCTGGGCCTGGCCGTCGTACTCGGTGGCGTCCTCCTCCGCCCGCAGGTCGCTCGAGGCACGGTGCCCGCCCGCCTTCAGACCGGAGTCGAGCAGCGGGGGCAGCTGGTCGCCCGCGATGGTGTCGGGCCGGATCAGCGCGACGGGCCCGCAGTCGGCGAGAGCACTGCCGAGACCGGCGAGCAGCGCGGGCTGACCGCCGTTGACGGGGTAGGACAGGGGGCTGGTGAACTCGGCGTTGGTGATGCCGTAGCCGCCCAGGTAGGGGATGCCCGCGCCCTCGAGCGAGGGGAAGAAGGAGTCCGCGTACTGGCTGTAGGATCCGACGACCGCGACGACGTTCTCCTTGGCGGCCCGCCGGGCGCACTTCGCGGCGGCCACGCTGTCGTTGTGGTCGTTGCAGGTCAGCACGTTGAGCTTGCGGCCGTTGATCCCGCCCTTGGCGTTGATCCAGCGGGCGTAGGCGCGGGCGAAGGCGGGCATGCCGGGTTTGTTGGTCGCCTTGGTGTCCTGCGGGGCCCAGGTCATGACGGTGATGGTGTCGTCCCCGACATCCCCCGTGGTGCCGGGGACGACCCCGCATCCGGCGAGGAGCGACGCGCACGCGACCGCCGTGCCCGCCGAGACGAGGCCGTGTCTGGCGTGACGGGTGAGGAGGCCGGGGAGGAATGTGCTGCGGGTGCGTCGCCTGCCGGTCATGGTTCCGCACGATTCCGTCACACGACTAACCCGTGCGTGATCCCGGATCAACAATGGGTGACGCACAGGTGAATTGCGGGGTTCGGTGTGACCGATGTGGAGGGGAACGTACGATCGATGACCGTGCAAGCTTCGGAGAACTCTTCCCGTCGTGGCCGTCGCTCATCCACCATGGGCGGCATGCCTGTCAACGACATGCCGTGGTGGCGCTGGCGCAGCAACGTGCGCTCGGCGCTGCACATGCTCTCCGACCCCGGGTTCCAGCGGGACGTCTGGCTGGCCGGTGCGGACGGCTACGGTGACGTGACCGACGCGGTGTACCGGCTGGTCGAGGACACCTGGCTGGATCACTGGTCCGCCGAGAAGTACGTCGGCACGATCTTCCGCGACTCGCAGGAGGCGGCCCTCGTGGACACCGCGGTGCTGCGGGTGCTGCGGATCATGCACCAGGTCGGGCCGGACGCGCCGGTCGCCGCGTACCTCCAGCACGAGGCGTGGCCGGAGGCGGTCCAGGCGGCCCGGGACGCGCATGTGCGGCTCGCCACGAGCGACGGTGAGGAGCCGGACGCGGCGCCACGCAGCCTGGACGTGCTGCGGATCATGACGAGGTCCGCGTAGCGGTTTCGCGACCCGGTCGGCCCGGCCGTACCGCCGGAGGTCCGCGAGCGGTCTCGCCCCCGGCCGGCCCGGCGCTCCGGCGGCGGTCCGACCTGCGGGACGATTGCCGGTCGTGTCGGTCCTTGTGGGAACCTGTCCTGCATGAACGAGCAGTCCACCAGCGCCGCGGTCCCGGCCGACCAGTACGTCCTCACCCTTTCCTGCCCTGACCGCAAGGGCATCGTGCACGCCGTGTCGAGCTACCTGTTCATGACCGGCTGCAACATCGAGGACAGCCAGCAGTTCGGCGACCACGACACGGGACTGTTCTTCATGCGGGTCCACTTCTCGGCTGACGTCCCGGTGACCGTGGAGAAGCTGCGGGCCAGCTTCGCGGCGATCGGCGACTCCTTCCAGATGGACTGGCAGATCAACCGGGCCGACCAGAAGATGCGCATCCTGCTGATGGTCAGCAAGTTCGGGCACTGCCTGAACGACCTGCTGTTCCGGGCGCGGACCGGGGCGCTGCCGGTGGAGATCGCCGGAGTGGTGTCGAACCACACGGACTTCGCCGAGCTGGTGGACTCGTACAACATCCCCTTCCATCACATTCCGGTGACGAAGGACACGAAGGCGGAGGCCGAGGGGCGGCTGCTCGACATCGTGCGTGAGGAGGGTGTCGAGCTGGTCGTGCTCGCCCGGTACATGCAGGTGCTGTCGGACGACCTGTGCAAGGCGCTCTCCGGGCGGATCATCAACATCCACCACTCGTTCCTGCCGAGCTTCAAGGGGGCGAAGCCGTATCACCAGGCTCATGCCCGGGGTGTGAAGCTGATCGGTGCGACCGCTCATTACGTGACGGCTGATCTTGATGAAGGGCCGATCATCGAGCAGGAGGTCGAGCGGGTCGGGCATGACGTGACGCCGGAGGGGCTTGTCGCGATCGGGCGCGATGTGGAGTGCCAGGCGTTGGCCCGGGGCGTGAAGTGGCATGCCGAGCGGAGGATTCTGCTCAACGGACGGCGGACTGTGATCTTCGCCTAGGAGCTCGGGTCGTCCTGTTTCGTGGCGGGCGCGGGTCGTGTGTGGTTGTTCGCGCAGTTCCCCGCGCCCCCAAGAACCTCACATCCTGCTCAGTGATGCCGCCGCGAAGAGGACGTCTCTGATCGCCTCTCTGTCTCCCACCTGGCCTGCCGCCGCCTCCTGAGGGGGTACGTGGCCGGCGGCCAGGCGGCAGAACTCGACGCCGTCCAGGGCCACGTGGGCCACCTCGTGCTCGGCGGAGCCCTTCGCCGCGGGGGAGTCGAGGGGGATCAGCCACTCGCCGCCGCCCGAGCCCTCGATCTCCAGCCGCAGGCTGCGGCCGGGTTCGCCCGCGGCGACCAGGTGGCGGTGGTGCGCGGGGGAGGCCAGGCCGGCCCGTCGGCGGTGGGCCAGGGCCGTCGGCAGCATGCGGGCCGCCAGGTCGATCATGCGGTGCAGATGGCGCGGCGAGGGCGGGTCGTAGGGGTAGTCGACCGCGTCGGCGATGTCCTCGGCGTGCACCCAGCACTCGAAGGCGCGATCCAGCATCGCGTCGTGCAGGGGCAGTTCGAAGTCGCCGTACGACACCGGCGTCTTCCCGGCACCGCCGCCCGTGAAGGACACCGTGCGCACGAGGCTGTGGCTCTGCTCCCGCCAGGGCACCCGGACGGACCGGGTGGGCGGGAAGTGGGAGGCGCGCCAGAACGCCTCGGTGCGGGCCGCCGGCGTGGGGCGCCGGGACGGGACGTCGCCGAGCGGGTCGTCCAGGCCGAGCGCGACCCCCACGAGACCGTCGACGCTGAGCAGATGGGCGATGACCCCGGCGACGGTGGTGCGGCGGCTCGTCGACTCGTCCGAGCGGAACCAGCGCAGCCGTACCGGCGCGTGCCACTCGGCGTCGCCGAAGTCCTGCAGCAGGGCGTCCAGGCGCGCGGTCTCGGCGTCGTACGCGGCGGCCCACTCCGGTACCGGGATGCGCGGCGGGCGCCGCTCCAGGCAGGTGTCCAGGACGCGGGTGCGCAGTCCCGGGTCCAGGTCGAGGCTCTCGGGGCGTTGCAGCAGCCCGACCGCCTCGCGCAGCCGCCGGGCCTCGTCGGCGCAGGAACCGCAGGCGCCGAGGTGCTCCTCGACGGCCGTGGCCTCCTCGGCCGAACACGCGGCCAGCGCCCAGGCGCCGAGCAGGGCCTTCAGCACGGGGTGCTCGAGGACGGGCGGAGCGGTCGGCGCCGGCAGGTCGCCGAGCTCGGCCGGCGCGGGCAGCGCCAGCCCGCTGTCCTCGACGGAGGCCCGGGGCGTCGGGATCCGCGGCGGACGCCCGCGCTCCACGGCATCACCGCCCTCGTCCCGCTGCGACCCTGCCGGCCCGCCCGTCTCGCCTGCCCCCGCCGCTCCTCCCGGCCCTCCAGCTCGACCCGGCCCCCCAGGTCCTCCAGGTCCACCCGGCCCCCCAGGTCCTTCCGGCCCTACAGGTCGACCCGGCCCCCCAGGTCGACCCGGCCCCCCAGGCCCTCCAGGTCCACCCGGCCCCCCAGGTCCTCCCGGCCCTACAGGTCGACCCGGCCCCCCAGGTCGACCCGGCCCCCCAGGTCCGCCAGGCTCTCCGGGTCCACCCGGCCCGTGCGGTGCGGCGGGCGGGGCGGGTTCCGGAGGGGAACCGATGGCGTGCCCGTTGTTGCCGCTTCCTTGCTGGATGTCGCGTTCGCCCCAGGGGTTGGCCTTCTTCTCGTGGCCCTCGTCCCGGTCGCCGTCCTCGTACGCCTCGAACCCGTCCGGCCCGTTCACACCGCACCCCCGTATCCGGGCGGTGCGCCCGGTGCCTCGGTGTCGTGGGCCGTGGAGAGCAGTTGCAGGCCGAGTCGCAGGCGGCGGCGGGCCTCGTCCTCGGTGATGCCGAGGTCGGTGGCCGTCTGGCGGTAGTCGCGGCGCTGGAAGTAGGCCCGTTCCAGGGCCGAGCGCAGCGGGACCGGCATGGACTGCACGATGTAGTCGGCGCGGGCGGCGACCGCGGCGCGGCGCACCCTGTGCTCCAGTTCCTCCGTGGTGCCGGAGCCTTCGCGGGCGAGGGCGGCGGTCTCGGTGGCGCGCAGCCGCTGCACCGCGAGCCGGTGGGTCAGGGAGGCGACCCAGGTGCGCAGCGGACCCTGCCTGGGGTCGTAGGAATCGGGATGCTCCCAGACGTGGACGAAGACCTCGCGGGTGACTCGGTCGGCGGCGCGCTCGTCGCCGAGCACGCGGTGGGCGAGGCCGTGCACGAGGGAGGCGAACCGGTCGTAGAGCTCGCCCAGGGCTGCCGCTTCGCCGCGGGCGAGCCGTTGCTGCATCTTGCGGTCCCAGCGAGGCGGTACGTCCTTTTTCGCCATGCGGCCCCCTCACCCCCTGCTCGTGTCCCGCGAGCCGTGCCCTGTCCAGCCTGTGCCCGATGTCTCCTCGAATGTAGTCGGCACGTCCGGTCGCGCACGCCCCTTTGTGGCAATGTGCGCCCCCTGACCGGCCGCAAGTGGTAGAGGACGCCGGTACTCGCACCGGAGGCCTTTGGGCACCCGCCTACCCCACCGCGCCCCGATCAGGCATGACCGAAAAAGGATCGAACAGGATCGAAGTCGGCTAAATCAAGCCTCTTCTGCGGGGGATCCGTTTTCCGGGTTGCGTTTCGGGGAACCGCCGCTGGGCAGCCGCGCAGCAAGGAAGCGTAGGGTCTGCTTCCGGTTTGGCGATCGAAGGGCGTGGTGGTGACCTTCAAAGTGACCAGCGGTGAGCAGGGCGAATGGGCCGTGCTCCAGGTGTCGGGCGAGCTGGATCTGGTGACGTCGCCGGTGCTGCGTCAGCGCGTGCACGACGTGGTGGCCGAGGGGCATCACTGTCTCGTCCTGGATCTGTCCGAAGTGTTCTTCTGCGACTCCAGCGGCGTCGGCGTGCTCATCGCGGCCCGCCGGCTGATCCGCTCCTGCCAGGGCCGGCTTCGCCTCGTGCTGCCCGCCCGGGGTGCGGCCGACGGATCCCACGTCAACCGGGTCCTCGGCGCGCTGGGCGTTCGCAGACTGTTCGACGTGTACGGCGATGTGGACGCCGCCCTCGGCGACGAGGGCGAACCCCTGTCCGCGTGATGGCCCGATGACGCACGGTACGGCGAATGTCGCCGTTCCGGCACGCCGTTGTCCCGGAATTCCCCCGGTCTTGGCACAAGTGACGTTTTCGTGTGCCCGAACGGCTCCCTCCGTCGTACGCTCCGACGCAGACGTACCCCACCCGACGTAAGGCGGCCCGAAAGAGACATGGTCAGCAGCGAGTACGAGCGCAGGATCGCCGCCCGGTTCGCCACCTTCGACCAGGACGGCAACGGTTACATCGACCGCGAGGACTTCTACGGCGCGGCCAAGGCGCTGCTGACGGAGTTCGCCGTGGCGGCCCGGTCCGACAAGGGCCAGGCCCTGTACGGCGGCGCCGAGGCCTTCTGGCAGGGCATGGCCGGGATAGCGGACCGCGACGGCGACCAGCGCATCACGCGCGGTGAGTTCGTCAACGGCGCGGTCAAGCGCCTGCGCGACAACCCCGACCGGTTCGCCGAGATCGCCCGCCCCTTCCTGCACGCGGCCCTGGACGTCGCCGACACCGACGGTGACGGCGCGGCGACGGTCGAGGAGGCCGGTCGCGTCCTGAAGTGCCTCGGCGTCCCCGAGGACGTCGCCGGACCGGCCGCCGCCACGCTCGACGCGGACGGGGACGGCAAGGTCGGCGAGGCCGAGGTCGTCCCGGCCTTTGCCCGCTACTTCACCGTGCCCGAGTAGTGCCACGTGTCCGCGCCGGAGGATGTCGACGCTCCTTCGCCGTAGGGGGTGTTCAGGGGTGCCGGCTGCGGGTTGTCCCTGGTTGTTCGCGCAGTTCCCCGCGCCCCTGGAGCTCCGGCCCCCAGCGGATCATCTGCCCTGGTAGCGCTCGCGAAGGCGGTACTTCAGCACCTTCCGCAGGGTCTCGCCCCGCGGAAGGGCGTCCACCACCTCCAGCCGCTCCGGCAGCTTGTGCACCGACAGCCCCTCGGCGCGCAGGAAGGCGGTGACGTCCGCGAGCGTCAAGCCCTCGGCGCCCGGCGGCTGTTCCACCACCGCACACACCAGCTCGCCGCGCGCCGCGTCGGGCAGCCCTATCACGGCCACGTCCCCGACCGCCGGATGCCGGTGCAGCAGGTCCTCGATCTCCTGGGCCGAGATGTTCTCGCCCTTGCGGATGATCACGTCCTTCAGCCGGCCGGTGAGCACCAGGTGCCCGGTGTCCGTGAGCCGCCCGAGATCGCCGGTGCGCAGGAACCCCTCGTCGTCGAAGGCCTCCGCCGTCTGCCGCGGATCCAGGTACCCGCAGCACACGGCCTCCCCGCGCAGCCGCACCTCCCCGTCCACGATCCGGATCTCCATCCCCTGCGGCGGCCGTCCCTCGGTCGTCGCCAGCAGTTCGGGGCGGTCGTCGGGCGTCCCCATGGTGATCATCGGCACCTCGGTCATGCCGTACCCGTGGGTGAGCTGCACCCCCATCTCGCGCACGACCGCGTGGTACAGCTCCGGCGGCTTGGGCGCCCCGCCGCCCGCCAGCAGCCGCAGCGACGGCACCACCGGCTCTCCCGGCGTCTTGCGCTGCTCCGCGAGGAACATCGAGTAGAACGCCGTCGACCCGCCCGCCATGGTCACCCCGTGCGCGCGGTACGCCGGCAACACGTCCGGCAGCGCGAACTGCTCGAACAGCACCGCCGGGAAGCCGTACAGCAGCAGCATCACCGTGTAGTCGGGGCCGCCGATGTGGGCGTACGGGAAGGCGATCGAGCCGACGTCGTCCGCCGAGGGGCGCAGGGCGTGGGCGAGACAGGAGCCGCCCGCGAGCAGCGAACGGTCCGTGTGCAGCACGCCCTTGGGGTCGGAGGTCGTGCCGGACGTCCAGTAGATCCAGCGGACGGCGGTGCCGTCGCGGGGCGGGGGAGGCAGCAGGGACGGATCGCCCTCGGGCAGGTCGTCGTAGGCCTCGAAGACGCCCTTCGCGCCCAGTCGCCGGGCCATCTCCGTGTGGTCGAAGCCGCGCCAGGTGCCCGGCACCGCGAAGAACTCCGCCCGGGACTCGCGCAGTGCGAAGCCGACCTCGCGGTCCCGGTAGAAGGGGATCACCGGGGTCTGCACGGCGCCGAGCCGGGTCAGCGCGAAGGACAGCACGGCCGTCTCGATGCGGGTGGGCAGCTGCCAGGCGACCACCGTGCCGGGTCGGACACCCATGCCGTACAGCCCCGCCGCGACCCGCTCGGCGCGGGCGTGGAGAGCCCCGAAGGTCAGCGTCCGGCCGCCCTGGAGGAAGAGCGGGCGGTCGGGCGTGCGGGCCGCGCGGCGGGTGACCAGCTCCCACAGCGTGCGGGACGCGCTCAGGGCGTGCGGGGTGTCGTTCACGGTTGCCCCCTGCTGCTCGGCAAGCTCCTTGGCTGACGGGTCGTCAGGTGGGATGCTATCTGACGAGCCATCAGGTAAGTACCGTCCGGCGGAGGGGACCCATGGCGACCGAACTGCCCCGCATCATCAGCGTCGACGACCACGTGATCGAGCCCGCCCACCTCTTCGACACCTGGCTGCCGGCCAAGTACCGCGAGCGCGGCCCCAGGGCGCTGACCGCCGGCATCGGTGAACTCGCCTACATCGGCGGCAAGTACCGGATCACCATGGACCCGGACGGCCAGCCCACCGACTGGTGGATCTACGAGGACCTGAAATTCCCGTACAAGCGCAACATCGCCGCCGTCGGCTTCGACCGGGACGAGATGACCCTGGAGGGCATCACCCGCGAGGAGATGCGGCCCGGCTGCTGGGACCCGAAGGCCCGCCTGGAGGACATGGACCTCAACCACGTCGAGGCGTCCCTCTGCTTCCCGTCCTTCCCCCGCTTCTGCGGCCAGACCTTCGCCGAGGCGCACGACAAGGAGGTCGCCCTCGCCTGCGTGCGCGCCTACAACGACTGGATGGTCGAGGAGTGGTGCGGCGACAGCGGCGGGCGGCTCATCCCGCTGTGCCTGATCCCGCTGTGGGACGTCGGCCTGGCGGTCGAGGAGATCCGCCGCAACGCCGCACGCGGGGTGAAGGCGGTGACCTTCTCCGAGATCCCCACCCACCTCGGGCTGCCGTCCATCCACTCCGGCTACTGGGACCCGTTCTTCGCGGTCTGCCAGGAGACCGGCACGGTCGTCAACATGCACATCGGCTCGTCCTCGCAGATGCCGGCCGCCTCCCCGGACGCCCCGCCCGCCGTCCAGGCCTCCCTCAGCTTCAACAACGCCATGGCCTCGATGATGGACTTCCT
Organism: Streptomyces tibetensis; assembly: GCF_040647715.1. Classification (GTDB taxonomy): domain Bacteria; phylum Actinomycetota; class Actinomycetes; order Streptomycetales; family Streptomycetaceae; genus Streptomyces; species Streptomyces tibetensis_A. Next base: position 290,469 of record NZ_JBEZCR010000003.1, read on the forward strand.
CTTCAGCGGGGTCCTGGTGCGCTTCCCGCGCCTGAAACTCGCCTACTCCGAGGGCCAGATGGGCTGGGTCCCCTACGCCCTGGAGCGCGCCGACGACGTCTGGGCGGAGCACCGGGCCTGGGGCGGCGTGCGCGACACGGTCCCCGAGCCGCCGTCGACGTACTACTACCGGCAGATGTACTGCTGCTTCTTCCGCGACAAGCACGGCGTGGCGTCCCTGGACGTGGTCGGCCGCGACAACGCCACCTTCGAGACCGACTACCCGCACGTCGACTCGACCTTCCCGCACACCAAAGAGGTAGCCCTCGACCACGTCGAGGGCCTCGACGACGAGACGGTGTACAAGCTGATGCGGGGCAACGCCATCCGGATGCTCGACCTGGACCTCGATCGCTGATGGACCTGTCGGACACGCCCGAGGAGGCGGACTTCCGGGCCCGGCTGCGGGAGTGGCTCGCGGCGGTGCTCCCCGGCCTCCCGCCCCAGCCGTCCCCCGGCGACTGGCCGGGGCGACGGGCCTACGACCTCGGCTGGCAGCGCCGGCTCCACGACGCCGGATACGCCGACGTCCACTGGGACGCCCCACCGGGCGTCCGGCTGATCTTCCTGGAGGAGACCGAGAAGGCGGGCGCGCCCTACGTGGGAGCCAACTTCGTGGGACTGCTGCACGCGGGCCCGACGATCTCCGCCGAGGGCACCGCGGAGCAGCGGGAGCGCTGGCTGCCGCCGATCCTGCGCGGGCAGGAGGTCTGGTGCCAGGGCTTCAGCGAACCGGACGCCGGATCCGATCTCGCGGCCCTGCGCACCCGTGCGCGGCGCGACGGCGACGCCTACGTGGTGACCGGCTCCAAGATCTGGACCTCCCACGCGGAAGTGGCCGACTGGTGCGAGCTGTTGGTGAAGACCGATGCCGCGGCCCCCAGACACCGGGGCATCACCTGGCTCGCCCTGCCCATGGACGCGCCGGGCATCACCGTACGGCCGTTGCGCACGCTGGCCGGATCGGCCGAGTTCGCCGAGGTGTTCCTGGACGAGGTGCGGGTGCCGGTGGCGAACCGGGTCGGGGACGAGAACGACGGCTGGCGCGTGACCATGGTGACGCTGTCCTTCGAACGCGGTACGGCGTTCGCCGGCGAGGTCGTGGCCTGCCGGCGCGTGCTGGGCGAACTGGCCGTCGAGGCCCGCAGGAACGGCCGCTGGGACGACCCCGGCCTCAGGCGCCGGCTGGGCAGGCTGCACGCCGAGTTCCGGGCGCTGTGGCGGCTCACGCAGTGGAACGTCAGCGCGGCTGAGGCGTCGGGCGGGGTGCCGGGCACCGGCGGTTCGGTCTTCAAGCTCCGCTACTCGCACGCACGTCAGGAGCTCTACGACGCCGCCGCCGAGGTGCTCGGCCCCGACTGCCTCGACCTGGACCGGCCGTGGACCCTCGACCGGCTGTCGTCACTGGCGTACACGATCGCGGCCGGCACCTCGCAGATCCAGCACAGCATCATCGCCGAGCGCGTCCTCGGCCTGCCGAAGGGACGGTGACCTGCCGTGCGTTTCCGCCTGACCGACGACCAGCGGGCCCTGCGGGAGGCTGTACGCGAGGCGCTGGCCCGGTGCTTCGACGGGGAGGCGCTGCGAGCGGCGGTGGAGGGTGCGGGCCGGGGTGGTGCGGGGCTGGGCGGTGCCGACGCCGGGGGTGAGGGGGTGGGGCGTTCCGGTGGCGGCGGGGGTGCGGGCGCGGGGCGTTCAGTGGCCGGCGATGGTGGCGGGGGTGCGGGCGCGGGGCGTTCAGTGGTCGGCGGTGGCGGCGGGGGTACCGGCGCGGAGGGTTTCGGGGGTGGCGGTGGTGTGGGGAGTGATGGAACTGGGGGTGGTGCGGGGCCCGGTGGGGTGGCTCGGCTCGATCGGGGGCTGTGGCGGGTTCTCGGTGATCTCGGGTTCTTCGCCCTGCGGGTGCCGGAGGCGGAAGGCGGGGTCGGACTCGGGCTGGTGGAGGCCGTGTTGGTGTTCGAGGAGGCGGGGCGGGTGCTGCTGCCCGGGCCGCTCGTCGCCACCCACCTCGCGGCCGGGGCCGTACCGGGCGCCGCCACCGGGGAGACGGTGGTCGCGGCCGTGGACGGCGGGCTCGTGGAGTGGCTGGCGGAGGCGGACGCCGTGCGCGGGGACGCCACCGGGGCCGTGCCCCTGCGCTCGCTCGACCCGCTCACGCCCCTGCACCGCGTCCCCGCCGGGCGGCCCGCACCCGACCCCGTCGCGATCCTGCTCAGCGCCGCCGAGCAACTCGGCACGGCCGTCCGCGTCGGCGAACTCGCCGCGCAACACGCCCGGGCTCGCGAACAGTTCGGCCGACCCGTCGGCGCTTTCCAGGCGGTGGCACATCTGTGCGCGGGCATCCTGGTCCGGGCGGAGACGGCCCGCGCCGCGGTCTACGCCGCCGCCGTCACCGCCGACCCGGCCGACATCGCCGCGGCCCGGCTCCTCGCCGACGAGGCCGCCGTGCGCGGCGCCCGCGACTGTCTCCAGGTGCACGGCGGCATGGGCTTCACCTGGGAGTCCGAGGTGCATCTGCATCTGAAACGCGCATGGGTTCGAACCCAGCGTGCGGGTGGAGTAACCCAGAGTGAGGAGCTGCTCGCGGCGGCTCTGGCGTCCGAGACGGCCTGACGGGCCGTCTGGCTGCGGTATCGCCGCGCACGCTCCCGGAGATGTCGCGGATCGTGGCACACCGGAATCACGGAGCGTTGATATCGGCTTGTGTCCTCAGTGTGACTCGTTACGGCCTGGAGTCGATTGCCCGCTCCGGTACCTTGTGTCAGATGCGAGTGGCTCCGAGCGCAGTGCGACCCCGTCGCGCCGCCTGTTCGACTGCCCGCGGCGAGCGTCGCACAGTATGCCGCACGGGTACTCCTTCGCGCTGGAATATGCCCGAAGCGCTTGTTGGCGTGACTGTACGTCAACCATGCTGTCCCACAAGGGATTCACGTTCCGTGATCCTTGTCCCGGCCGTTGTTCTGGCCATGCAGAAAATGGCTACGATCGTGGCCCTCGTGAGGCGCGAGCCTAAGTGTCCGCCGGTTCGGATGGTGTGAGCGGTGCAGGTGCTTCAAGTGCAGCTGGAGATCCGGCCCGACCCCGCAGAAGTGGGGCGAGCCCGGCGGTGGGCCCGCTCCCGCCTGGCCGGGTCCGGCATACAGGCCGATGAACCCCTCGCCGAGACGCTGATCCTGCTCGTCTCCGAACTGGTCACCAACGCCGTGGTGCACACCGGATGCCCCGCCGTCCTGCGGCTGTCCCTGCCGCCTGTGGTGACGGAGGAGGCCACGGTCCGGCTCGAGGTCGCGGACCGCAGCGGCCGGGCCCCCGTGCCCCGGTGCGCCGGTGACGACGCGACCGGCGGCCGCGGCCTGGCGCTCGTGGACGGCCTCGCCGACCGCTGGGGCTGGAGCGTCGAGGCCACCGGCAAGCGCATCTGGTGTGAACTGGACCGGTGCGCGAAGACCGGCGACCTGACGACCTCGTGCGGGGGCGGCGCGGTGGCGTACGGCGGCGGGGCGCCCTTCGAGGGGCTGGCGTACGAAGCGGTGTAGCGCCGTCGCCCGTCGTCCGCGCCTGCCGGATGCGGTGTATGGCGGCACATGCCGCGGGTGTGTGCGGCGGGGCCGGGGCACGGATGCACCGGGCCGCCGGCTTCTGCCGGGCCATGCGGCGGTGCGCCGGGACGTGCTTCCGTGCGCGCCCACGGCAAAAGCCTCAAGCGTGACATATCACCGAACGGGTGTTGACGGGTGGTGACCGCTTGCTCACGCTTGTGAGCAGCGATTCGCCGAGAGGGGACGACGAGGGCTTCGGTGGACGGCAGCCCTCGGCGAGTGCGAGTCGTGATTCGGCGTCGGCTCCCTTCAGGGCCAGGGAGCCGGGGCGGGAGCGCCGGAGTCGGGTGGCGGCGCGCGCTGCCGTGCTCGGGGCGAGCAGCGCGGCGCCGCCATCCAGCTGCAGCGGGTGGCGGCCCGGTGCGGAGACGGGTCCTGTGGCCCGCCGGTCCGCCGGTCCGCCGTACGGCCTACAGGACGGCGACCGGTGCCACCGGAGAGCCGGTCGCCCCGGTGAACGGCTCGGGGGTGGCCGTCAGCAGGAACGCGTACCGGCCGACTTCTCCACAGGCTGTGGACAACGTTTCGAGATTCCAGTTCTGGCCCTGCGGCATGCCCATCTCCACGAGGTGGAGCGCGTGCACCGGCAGCCAGAGGTCCGCCACCTCCGGCGGGAAGACCTCCAAGGTCAGGGTGTCGTTGGCGACGGCCGCGACATCGCGCGCGTGGAACCACTCCGGGGTGCGGATCGACAGCCCCGGCGACGGATACGCGTAGCCGTGCCGGTCCCCGGCCAGGCAGGTCTGGATCTGCCCGGTCCGCACGAGCACGACGTCCCCCGCCCGGACGCGCGTACCCGCCAGCTCCTCGGCGGCGTCCAGGTCCTCGGGTGTGACGGCGTACCCGCCGTCGAGCCGGTCCGTGCCCCGGGCCCGGGCGACGTCCAGCAGCACTCCGCGTGAGACCAGGTGCCGGACCGTGCCGATGCCGCTGAACGCGGCGCCGCCGTGCGGGGTGACGGTGCCGGCCGGGCGGCCGTTGTAGAGCCGGCCGGAGTGCGAGACGTGCGGCAGCGCGTCCCAGTGGGTGGCCGCCTGGAGCCCCATGGTCACGATGTCGTCGCTGCACGCGACCGTGCCAGGGCCGAAGATCTCCTGGTTGATCTGCACCATGGTGTGCAGGGGGTTGACGCGTCCGGGGATCACGCCGGTCTGCACGCCGTCCTGCTGGAGGGGCAGGGCGAGGGGGACGCGCCGGCCGGTGCGGACGGTCGCCGCGGCCTGTCGGACGACCTCGTCGGTGATCAGGTTCAGCGTGCCGATCTCGTCGTCGGCTCCCCAACGCCCCCAGTTGTTCACGCGTTTGGCGATGTCGTGGAACGCGTCCGGCAGTGACATGAGTCCTCCCCGGGGCTTGTCTTCCCATATCTGACGGGTCGTAGAATTCGGGAACCGACAATCTAACGGTCCGTCAGAAACCGTGGGACGGGAAGGGGCCGGGCGTGGGGAACTTCTTGGCAGGCAAGGTCGTCGCCGTCACGGGTGCGGGGCGGGGCATCGGCCGGGCGGTCGCGCTCGCGGCGGCGGCCGAGGGTGCGAAGGTCGTGGTCAACGACTACGGCGTCACGGTCGACGGGGGCTCGCCGGCGAGTGAGGTCGCCCAGGCCGTGGTGAAGGAGATCGAGGCGGCGGGCGGGGAGGCGGTGGCAGTCGCCGACGACATCTCCACGATGACGGGCGGCCAGCGGGTCGTCGACGTGGCGCTGGCGTCGTACGGGCGGCTGGACGGCGTGGTCTGCGTGGCCGGGATCCTGCGCGAGCGGATGCTGTTCAACATGACCGAGGAGGAGTGGGACCCGGTCGTCGCGACGCACCTGAAGGGCACGTTCACGGTGTTCCGGGCGGCGTCCGCGGTCATGCGGAAGCAGCGCGCCGGGACGCTGATCGGCTTCACCAGCGGCAATCACCAGGGGTCCGTCTCCCAGGCCAACTACAGCGCCGCGAAGGGCGGGATCATCTCGCTGGTGCGCAGCGCCGCGCTGGGGCTGCACAAGTACGGGGTGACCGCGAACGCGGTGGCGCCGGTGGCGCGGACCCGGATGTCGGCGGGGGTGCCGACGGAGCTGGCCGAGATCGGCGAGCCGGAGGACGTCGCCGCGTTGGTGGTGTACCTGCTGTCCGACGCGGCCTCCCGGGAGGGGATCACCGGGCAGGTGTACACGGTGGCCGGGGCGAAGATCGCGGTGTGGGCGCAGCCGAGGGAGGTGCGGGCCGCGTACGCCTCCGGCGGATGGACGGTGGAACGGATCGCGGAGTTTCTGCCCGGGTCGGTGGGGGTGGATCCGATGCCGATGCTGGAGCGGGTGGGGGAGATGGAGAGGGCGGCGGGGGAGGGGCGGCGGCCCAACGCCCCGTAGCGCGGGGGTGCGTGTTGTTCGGCGCGTGCCGGTTGTGTGTGGTTGTTCGCGCAGTTCCCCGCGCCCCTTGGGGGATTCGCCCCTGCGGCGCCGGTGAGAGGAGAGCCCGATGGACTTTGGCTTCACGCCGGAGGACGACGCGTTTCGCAGCGAGGCTCGCGATTGGCTGGCCTCGCACGTCAAGGGCGAGATCGACCGACGCACTTGGGAACGCACGCTCGGTGCTGCCGGGTGGATCGGGCTCGGGTGGGGGGAGGGCGGGTACGGCAACCGGACCGCCACCCTCACCCAGCAGGTCGTGTGGGCCGAGGAGTACGCGCGGTCGGGGGCGCCCCCGCGCTCCGGGCACATCGGGGAGAACCTGCTCGCCCCGACGCTCGTCGCCCATGGCACCGGCGAGCAGAAGTCGCGCTTCCTGCCGCCGATCGCCGCCGGAGCGGAACTGTGGTGCCAGGGCTACAGCGAACCCGGCGCCGGATCGGACCTGGCCGGGATCCGGACCGCGGCCGTGCCCGAACCGGACGGCCGTACGTACCGCGTCACCGGCCAGAAGATCTGGACGTCGCTCGCCCACGAGGCGGACTGGTGCTTCGTGCTCGCCAGGACCGAACCCGGCTCGGCGCGGCACCACGGCCTGTCCTTCCTGCTCGTCCCCATGGACCAGCCCGGCCGGATCGAGGTCCGCCCCATCCGGCAGATGACCGGCACCAGCGACTTCAACGAGGTCTTCTTCGACGGCGCCCGCGCGGAGCACGTCGTCGGCGGCGCGGGCAACGGCTGGCGCGTCGCCATGAGCCTGCTCGGCTTCGAACGCGGGGTGTCCACCCTGGCCCTGCAGATCGGGTTCGCCGAGGAACTGGACGCCGTGGTGCGGGCGGCCGTGGAGTCCGGCGCCGCGCGGGATCCCGCCGTACGGGAACGGCTCGTGCGGCAGTGGGCCGAGCTGCGCACGATGCGCTGGAACGCCCTGCGCACCCTGGGGGGTTCCGGTGACGAGGGCGCCCCGAGCGTGGCCAAGCTGCTGTGGGCCGGCTGGCACCAGCGGCTCGGGGAGCTGGCCGTGCTGGTGCGGGGCACGGCGGCAGGGGTGGGCCCCGCCGACTGGTCGGCCTCGGCGCCGTACGAACTGGACGCCGCACAGCACCTGTTCCTCTTCTCCCGAGCCGACACGATCTACGGCGGCTCGGACCAGATCCAGCGCACGATCATCGCCGAGCGGGTGCTCGGCCTGCCCAGGGAGCCCGAGGGGGCCGTGTGATGCGAGGCGTGATCTTCGACGGGAAGCAGGTCCGGGTCGTGACGGACCTGGAGGTGCGCGAGCCCGGGCCGGGCGAGGTGCGGGTCGCGATCTCGGCGGCCGGGCTGTGCCACAGCGATCTGTCGGTGGTGGACGGGACCATTCCGTTCCCCGTTCCCGTGGTGCTGGGCCATGAGGGGGCCGGGGTCGTGGAGGCGGTCGGTGCGGGCGTCACCCATGTCGTGCCCGGGGACCACGTGGCGCTGTCCACCCTGGCGAACTGCGGCACGTGCGCCGAGTGCGACCGGGGGCGGCCGACCATGTGCCGGCGCGCCATCGGACGCCCGGGCCGGCCGTTCGGCCACGGCGGCTCGCCGGTGCACCAGTTCGCGTCCAACTCGGCGTTCGCCGAGCGCACGGTCGTCAAGGCCGTACAGGCGGTCCGCATCCCCGACGACATCCCGCTGACGTCGGCCGCGCTCATCGGGTGCGGGGTGCTGACGGGGGTGGGCGCCGTACTCAACCGGGCGCGGGTGGACCGCGGTGACAGCGTCCTGGTCATCGGGACGGGCGGCATCGGCCTGAACGTGCTCCAGGGGGCGCGGCTGGCGGGTGCCGGGCGGATCGTCGCCGTCGACGCCATCCCGGCGAAGGAGGAGGCCGCGCGGCGGTTCGGCGCGACCGACTTCCTCACCTCGGCCGAGGGCGTGCGCGGCCTTCTGCCCACGGGCGCGGACCACGCCTTCGAGTGCGTCGGCCGGGTGGAACTGATCCGGCAGGCGATCGACGCGCTGGACCGGCACGGCCAGGCGATCCTCCTCGGCGTCCCGCCCGCCACGGCCGAGGCGTCCTTCCGCGTCTCCTCGATGTACCTCGACAAGTCCATCCTGGGCTGCCGCTACGGATCCTCCCGCCCGCAGCGGGACATCGCCCTGTACGCCGAGCTGTACCGCCAGGGGCGCCTCCTGCTCGACGAGCTGGTCACCCGGACCTATCCGGTCGAGGACTTCGAGAAGGCGGCGGCGGACGCGGAGGCGGGGCGGGTGGCGCGGGCGGTGCTCACCTTTTGAGGGCGGGCGCGGTGCCGTTCTCCGCCCGGAACGTGCGCCGGTAGGCGGTGGGCGTCACACCGAGCGCCGACTGGAGGTGCTGGCGCATCGACTGGGCCGTGCCGAAGCCCGCGTCCCGCGCCACCTGGTCGACGGAGCGGTCGGTGGACTCCAGGAGGTGGCGGGCCCGCTGCACGCGCTGCTGGGTGAGCCACTGGCCGGGGCTGACGCCGGTCTCCTCGCGGAAGCGGCGGGTGAAGGTGCGCACCGACATGGACTCCCGCTCGGCCATGTCGCGCAGCTGGATCGGCTCGTGGAGACGGCCCAGGGCCCAGGCGCGGGCGGAGCTCGTGGTCGCCTGCTGCGGGTCCGGCACCGGCCGGTGGATGTACTGCGCCTGGCCGCCGTCGCGGTGCGGCGGTACGACCATGCGGCGGGCCACGTCGTTGGCGACCGCCGTGCCGTGGTCCTGGCGCACCATGTGCAGGCACAGGTCGATGCCGGCCGCGACACCGGCGGAGGTCAGGACGTCGCCGTCGTCGATGAACAGCACGTCGGGGTCGACCTCGATCTTCGGGAAGAACCGCTGGAACCGGTCGGCGTCCGCCCAGTGGGTGGTGGCGGGCCGGCCGTCGAGGAGACCGGCGGCGGCGAGGACGTAGACGCCGGTGCAGATCGAGGCGAGCCGGGTGCCGGGACGGATGAGGGCGAGGGCGGCGGCCAGTTCGCCGGTCAGCACGCCCTGCTCGAAGACCGGGCCGAGTTCGTACGACGCCGGGACGATCACCGTGTCGGCGGTGGCCAGGGCCTCGGGGCCGTGCTCGACCTGGATGGCGAAGTCGGCGTCGGTCTGCACCGGGCCCGGCGGGCGGACCGAGCAGGTGACGACCTCGTACAGCCGGCGTCTTCCGGCGTCCCGGGGGCGGCCGAAGATGCGGTGCGGGATGCCCAGCTCGAAGGGGAGCAGGCCGTCGAGGGCGAGGACGACCACGCGGTGCGGGCGGAACTCCGGCTCACGGCTCATGCCCGGATCCTATGGCCCGATCCTGACGAATGCTGTCCTTCGGGCCACTCGATGGAGCGCACCGCAGGCCGGAAGCTCTACGACGTGACCCAGACAACCGAAGCAGCGTCCGTCCAGCAGCCGCCGAAGCCGACCCGAGTGCGCGTGCACCGAGCCTGGTTCGTCGCTGCCGTCACCTTCGTGACGATCATCGGCGCCGCTGCCTTCCGTTCCGTGCCGGGCCTGCTCATCGACCCGCTGCACGACGAGTTCGACTGGTCGCGCGGCACCATCGGCGCCGCCGTCTCGGTGAACCTCGCGCTGTACGGCCTGACGGCCCCGTTCGCGGCGGCCCTGATGGACCGCTTCGGCATCCGCCGGGTCGTCGCGGTCGCCCTGACCGTGATCGCCGCCGGTTCCTGGCTCACCGTGTGGATGACCGCGGCCTGGCAGCTGATGCTGTGCTGGGGTTTGCTGGTCGGCCTCGGGTCCGGTTCCATGGCGCTGGCCTTCGCGGCGACCGTCACCAACCGCTGGTTCACCGCACGGCGCGGGCTGGTCAGCGGCATCCTCACCGCCGCCTCGGCCTCCGGCCAGTTGATCTTCCTGCCCCTGCTGTCCTGGATCATCGACCGCTACGACTGGCGTCCGGCGGCCGTGACGGTCGCGCTCGCCGCGCTCGCGGTCGTGCCGTTCGTGTGGCTCCTGCTGCGCGACCATCCGGCCGACGTGGGCCAGAAGCCGTACGGCGCCCCCGAGTTCGTGCCGAAACCCCCGCCCGTCCCCGGCGCCGCCCGCCGGGCCGTGACCGTGCTGCTCTCGGCCGTGCGCACCGGTCCGTTCTGGCTGCTCGCCGGCACCTTCGCGATCTGCGGCGCCTCCACCAACGGCCTGGTCCAGACCCACTTCATCCCCGCTGCCCACGACGCGCACATGCCCGTCCAGGCCGCCGCGTCCCTGCTCGCCGTCATCGGCGTCTTCGACGTCGTCGGCACGATCGCCTCCGGCTGGTTCACCGACCGCTTCGAGCCGCGTCGCCTGCTGGCGGTGTACTACGCGCTGCGGGGCGTGTCCCTGATGTTCCTCCCGCTCCTGCTGGGCCCCGCGGTCCACCCTCCGATGATCTTCTTCATCGTCTTCTACGGCCTCGACTGGGTCGCCACGGTCCCGCCGACCCTCGCCCTGTGCCGCGAGCAGTACGGCGAGGACAGCGCGATCGTCTTCGGCTGGGTCCTCGCCTCCCACCAGGTCGGCGCCGCCCTCGTCGCCTTCCTGGGCGGTGTCGCCCGCGACACGTTCGGCACGTACGACGTGGTCTGGTACGCGTCGGGGGCGCTGTGCGCGGCGGCGGCGTTGATGGCGCTGGTGATCCGTCGCAGGCCGGTCCTCGCGACGGCGGCCTGAACCCGCCGCCCTTCAGGCGGGGTTCAGCCGTGTGAGGCCGCCCCGGGCGGTGCCGCGGATCCGCTTCGTCCGCCCGCGCTCGGCGAGGACGGCGAGGGCCTCCGGGCTCGACCCGGCCGCGGTCCTCAGCTGGAGCCAGTCGGACGACGCGAGCAGGTCGTCCTCATCCCAGGGCAGCCCTAGTGTGACGGCACGGTACAGGGCCCACTCCCGCAGACGCCGGACCAGGAAAGGACGGTCGCCCACCACCCGGGCCATCGCCCGCGCCCACTCCTCCCATACGGGAGTGGGGCACAACTCCTCGGCACGGCGGTCGAGGTGGCGCACCACGGCGGCCCCGGCCATCACAGGGTCCGGGTCGGCGAGGACTCCGGCGACCAGCTCGGACTCGTCCGCGTCGGTGACCTGCTCCAGTCCGGCCAGATGGGCGGCGAAGCGGGCGTGTTCGGGCGGCTCCTGCCCGCCGTCCTCGGTGTTCATACGGCTGTCCCTTTCCGACCCGTCGGTGTCCGGATCAGCGGTGGCGGTTCCGCGACCCGACCCGGGTCCTGCGCAGCGGGTGCTTTCGGCCGCTCTCGTGGCGGCGGGGCGGGGGCCGTGCCGGGCCTATCCTGGTCCCGGTAACTCCTCTGCCCGAAAGGTTCGTTGATGACACTCGGCATGGTCCTCGGTGACGTGGTCGTCGTGGCTTCGCGCGTTCGCTCACGTTCGACCTTCCGAGGAGTCTGCCGTGTCCACGATCCACTGGATCGAGGCTCAACCCCGTTCCGCCCGCCGGCACTCTGAGTCCGGGCTGCCCCTGCCCCACCGGGTCGTCGTCGCCCACCGGCTGGCCCGTGAGGGCACCGCGCTGCTGTGGCGCGGGGATTTCCACAACGCCCGCCGGCTGCTGCGCGCCATGGATCGCCGTATCGGCCGCAGCGCGCCCGGAACACCGGGCTCTGAGGCCGAGGCGTTCCACGCCCACCGCCGGTCCCGCGGCCATCGCGCCCGTGTGCTGGGCAAGTTGCTCGTCCTGCTGGAGGAGGACCACACCCTGGCGCTGCGCCGTGCGCCGGACGTGCGCCGAGCGTGCGGCGACGCCTACGGACCGCCGTCCGGCGGGCCGGTCGCCGTCGCCCTCACGGAACTGCTGGGTGTGATCAGTGCCCGGGAGTGGCGGAAGAAGGGCGTGCACGTACCGGCGCTGGGCTCCGCGTCACCGGACCCGGCCTGTACCCCGGCGGGCGTGCCGACCTCGTCGTCTGCAACCCGCCCTGGCTCCCCGCCCGGCCCTCCTCCGACCTCGACCTCGGCGTCTACGACTCGGGGGCGCCATGCTCCGGGGCTTCCTGAACGGGCTCGCCGGCCGGCTGGAACCCGGCGGCGAGGGCTGGCTCGTGCTGTCCGACCTGGCCGAGCGGCTCGGGTTGCGCGACCGCGGCGAGGTGCCCGCCTTCGTCGAAGCGGCGGGGTTGCGCGTCGTGGGCCGGCTGGACACCCGCCCGCGCCACGCCCGCTCGCGGGACACGGGCGATCCGCTGCACACCGCCCGGGTCGGCGAGATCACGTCACTGTGGCGGCTGGCGGTGGCCTGAGCACCACGAGGGCAGCAGCCCATGCCCTACGGTGTCGTCACTCCCGCGAAGCGCCCCCGGTGGAAGAGCAGCGGGCCGTCCGGGTCGGCGTCGGCGTCCGCGCCGAGGGCGTCCACCCGGCCGACCACGATCAGGTGGTCGCCGCCCGGGTGGACGGCGTGGATCGTGCAGTCGATCCACGCCACGGTGCCCGTCAGGCGGGGTGAGCCGGACGCCGGGGCCGCGTCGTACGCCACCCCCGCGAACTTGTCCGCGCCGCTCACCGCGAAGGAGCGGCACAGCTCGGCCTGACCGGCGCCCAGGACGTTCACGCAGAACACCCCGGCGCGGGCGATCCGCGGCCAGGTCGTCGACGTGCGGCCGACCATGAAGGCGACCAGGGGCGGGTCGAGGGAGAGGGAGGTGAAGGACTGGCAGGCGAAGCCGGCGGGAGGGTCGCCGGCCGTGGCGGGGGGTGCCGTGACGACGGCCACGCCCGACGCGAAGTTCCCCAGGACCCTGCGGAACTCCCGTGGGTCGAGCGGCGCCCGCTCGTCGGCACCGACACAGCGCAGTTCGGGTCGGGGCAGCGCCTCGACCGGCTCCGGGGCGGCCGTGCGGACCGATCTGAGGTAACGCACGGCAGCTTCCGCCATCCCTGCTTGTCCCATCACGCCCTCATTGAAGCTGACGATCCGTCAGATAGGAAGGGTCAGCGTCCCCTGAACTCCGCGCCCCGCCGCTCCACGAAGCTCCGCACGCCCTCCCGCGCGTCCGCCGTCGTCATGTTGATCTCCTGCGCGGCGGCCTCAGCGGCGAACGCGGTGGCGCGGTCGGTGTCCAGGGAGGCGTTGACGAGCTGCTTGGTCAGGGCGAGGGCGCGGGTCGGCCCGGCGGCGAGGCGCTCGGCCCAGGCGCGCGCCGTCTTCGGCAGCTCCCCGTCGGGCACCACCCGGTTGACGAGCCCGAGACGTTCGGCGTCCGGCGCGGTGAGCGCGTCGCCGAAGAACATCAGCTCCTTCGCCCGCTGCGGGCCGACGAGCCGCGGCAGGAGGTAGGCACCGCCGCCGTCGGGAACCAGGCCGCGGCGCACGAACACCTCGACGAAGCGGGCCGATTCGGCCGCCAGGACCAGATCACAGGCGAACGCGAGGTGCGCGCCGAGGCCGGCCGCCGTGCCGTTGACCGCCGCGATCACCGGCTTCTCGCAGTCGAGGACGGCGGCGATCAGACGCTGGGCACCGGTGCGCAGCGTGCGTGCGACGTCGCCCGCGAGGCGTTCGCCGGGCGCGCCGGCGCCCCGGAGGTCCGCTCCGGAGCAGAAGCTGCGGCCCGCCCCCGTGAGCACGACGGCCCGCACCTCCGCCGCGGCCGAGGCCTTCGCCAGCAGCCCGATGACCTCCTCGCGCTGCCCGGGCGTCAGGGCGTTGAGGCTCTCGGGCCGGTTGAGAGTGACGGTGAGGACCTGGTCCGTGGTCGTGCACAGCACCGTGGGCTCCGTCATCAGCGGCACACCGCCAGCGCGTCCAGCGCCACGGCACCCTGCCCCTGCGGCAGGACCATCAGCGGGTTGATCTCCAGTTCCGCCAGCCGGTCACCGAGTTCCAGGGCCATGCGCTGCACCCGCAGGACCACCTCGACCAGCGCGTCCAGATCCGCCGGCGGCCGCCCCCGGACCCCGTCCAGCAGGGGCCGGCCACGCAGCCCGGCGAGCATGTCCCGCGCCTGCTCCTCCCCGAAGGGCGGCACCCCCACGGCGGTGTCGCGCAGCACCTCGACGAGCACACCGCCGAGTCCGACGGTCACGGTCGGGCCGAACAGGTCGTCGGGGGCGACGCCGACGACCATCTCCACGCCCTGCTCGACCATCTGGCAGACCAGGACGCCGTCCAGGGCGACGTCCTCGTAGCGGGCGATGTCGGTCAGCTCCCGGTAGGCGTCGCGGACCTGGCTGGCCGAGGTCAGGCCCACCTTCACCAGGCCCAGCTCGGTCTTGTGGGCGATACGGGCGCCGGAGGCCTTCATCACCACCGGGTAGCCCACCAGCCCGGCCGCGCGGACGGCGGCCGCCGCACTGGTCACCAGCTGCTCGCGCGGTACGCGGATGCCGTACGCCCGCAGCAGCTGCTTCGCCGCGTGCTCGCTGAGCTGCCGGCCGGGCTGCATCAGCGCCTGCGCCTTGCGGTAGGACGGCGAGGGGGTGCGCGGGGCCTCGTCGAAGGGGGAGCGGTAGGCGGTCGTGAAGCGGTGGTGGGCGAGGTGGGCGCGGACGGCGGTGAGGCAGTTGCCGACCGTGCGGAAGGTGGCCACGCGGGAGGAGCCCAGCAGGACCTCGCGGTAGGCGGGCTCGGTGCCCACCGGTGACCCCCACACCACGCACACCAGCTTGTCGGTCCGCTCGGCCGCGTCCACCAGGTCCCGGACGAGCCGGTCGCTGAGTGGCGGGAACGGACCGGTGACCGGACAGATCAGCACGCCCACCTCGGGGTCGTCGAGGATGGCGTCGATGATCTTCCGGCCGCGTTCGTCCCCGACCGGATGCCCGCCGTTGTCGACCGGGTTGGCGACGGACAGGTACGCGGGGATCCACTGGTGCAGCTCGGCCTGTTTGGCCGCGGACAGGACCGGCAGGCTCAGGCCGGCCTCGGTCGCCAGGTCGGCGACGTGCGCGCCGGTGCCGCCCGAGATGGAGTAGACGACGACGCCGTCGGCCCGGGGCGGTCGAGCCCGGGCCAGGAGGGCGGCGGTGTCCTGGAGTTCGTCGAGCCCGTCGACGCGGATCACGCCGTACTGGCGCAGTGCCGCGTCCACCACCGCGTCGGCGCCGGTCAGTTTGCCGGTGTGGGAGGCGGCCGTGCGGGCGCCGGTCTCGGTACGGCCGACCTTGACGGCGACGACCGGGACTCCGCGCCGGGCGGCCCGGTCGGCGGCGAGCAGGAAGGAGCGGCCGTCCTTCAGCCCTTCGAGGTAGCAGGCGATGGCGCCGACCTCGGGCTGTTCGGCGAAGTAGGAGAGGAAGTCGGCGCTGTCCAGGTCGGCCTCGTTGCCGGTGGGGGCCCAGTGGGAGAGGCGGATGCCGAGTTCCTGGAGGGCGAAGACGGGGCGGCCCTGGTGGCCGGACTGGGTGATCAGTGCGATCGCCGGGCCCTGCAGGTCGTCGCGGAACCGCTCGAAGGCGTTGAGGTTGGTGTTGGGCCCCAGCAGCCGCATCCCGGACTGCTCCACGACGGCGGCCAGTCGCCGCTGGGCGGCCTCGCCCTCGGGCCCGGTCTCCGCGAAGCCTGACGCGAACACGACCGCGAACCGGGCCTTGGCCTCGGCCAGTTCCTCGATCACCGGCAGCGGGTCGCCGACCAGCACCACGGCCAGATCGACCTGCTCGGGCAGACCGGCGACGGAAGGGGAACAGGGGATGCCGAAGACGGCCGGCCGGCTGGGATGCACCGGGTACAGCCGGGCACCGACCCGCTCCGCCCAGTCGGCCAGCTGCCGGGTGATGCCGGTGTTGGGGCGGCCCTCGGTGTCCGATGCGCCGATCACGGCGACGGACCGGGGGCGGAAGAAACGGTCGAGATCGGGTACGTCGGCGTGCAGCGGACGCCCGCTGACGTCGAGGTCGCCCGACTGGGCCGGCCTGCCGTGCACGACGGGTCCGGACCGCTCGCCACAGGCGAGGGCCCGGGTCCGGCGGGAGTCGGTGGTGAGGGTGCCGTGAGTCGATCCAAGCATCGTTTCCGCCCGCTCCTGTGAGACAGCCGCTAACTGACGCTCTGTCAGATTACTGAAATGATGCGACGTCAGGAACGGTGCGGGCGGGCGAAGTTGCCGAAACCGTCGAAGCTGTCGACCGAGGGGGCTCCGGTCCCTCAGCCCGGCAGGCGGGACACGCTCCTCGAGCCGTTCCGCGCGACGGCCTTCGCGATCTTCACCGCGTCCAGCGCCAGCTCGCGGAGGTTGCCGCTGATCGGGTTGGTGAAGCCGGTGAAGTACAGGCCGGGGGCGGTCTTCGGGGTGCGGGCACCGTGGACGACGGGCCTGCCGCGGTCGTCGAGGACGCCGAGGTGGCCGACCAGGTCCTCCAGGGCGCGGACGTAACCGGTGGCGGCGACCACCACCTCCGGGGAGATCCGGCTGCCGTCGGCCAGGGCGATCTTGTCGCCGTCCTCGAAGCCCTCCACGGCGGCCACGATCTCCACCCTGCCCTTGCGCACCGCATCGATCAGGCCGACGTCCTGCACCGGGATCGCCCCCTGCTTCACCCGTGTGTACAGCCCGGTGTCGGGGCGCGGCAGCCCGTGGGCCGACAGGTCGGGCACGGCGACCCTGGCCTGCGCCCGGGAGATCCGGTCGACCAGGCCGACGGGCAGCCGGCGCACGAGGATGCCGCTGTACTGGGCGGCCCAGCCGGCGGTCGAACGGCGCACGATGTGGGGGACCGTGCGCACGGCGAGCCGGACCCGGGAGGCGCCGCTCTCCGCCAGGTCGACGGCGATCTCGGCGCCGGTGTTGCCGACCCCGACGACGAGGACGTCCCGGCCCGCGTAGGTCTTTCCGCTGCGGTATTCGCCGGCGTGCAGCAACTCGGCGGTGAAGGCGGACCGGCCGGGCCAGTCGGGCAGGCGCGGGGTGTGGTTGTAGCCGGTGGCGACGACCACCGCCGCGCCGGTCAGTTCCCGGCCGCCGGTGGCGTGCAGCAGCCAGCCCGTGCCGTCGGGGGTCCGCTCGACGCGGGACACCTCGACGCCGGTGACGATCTCCAGACGGTGGTGCTCGGCGTACTTCTCCAGGTACCGCACCACGTCGTCCCGGGACACCCACCGTCCGAACCGGCGCGGCATCGGCAGCCCGGGCAGGCCCGAGAGGCGGCGTGTGGTGTGCAGGTGCAGCCGGTCGTAGTGGCGGCGCCAGGACGCCCCGACATGGTCGGACTTCTCCAGAACGACGGCCCGTACGCCCCGGGCACGCAACGCGTACGCCACGGAGAGCCCGCCGGGGCCGCCGCCGATGACGTAGACGGGGCGGTCGGGTGGGGGCGGTGCGGAGACGTGTGTGGGGGATGTGGAGTCGGCCATGAGCGCGAGCGTAATCACGGGACTGCTTGATGGGTCTCGGTCAAGACCGGAATTGGTTTCGGATTGATCACGGCTGTAGGGAGTGGGGGTGGGGCTCGTGGCGCCGGGGGCTGGTTGTGGCGGGGTGGTGATCGTTTCTGGCGGATGGCGGATGGCGGATGGCGGTGGGGGATGGGGGATGGGGGATGGCGGGCGGGGTGACGGATGGGGTGACGGATGGCGGGGTGGCGGATGCCCTCCGGGGCGGGCTTCCGGGCGGGTGGTCCATGGGCGCTGCAGCGGGCCTTGCGCATCGGCAGATCTGACGTACCGTCAGGTCGCATGGACGCGATCTGGCTCACCGGAGCGGAATGGCTGGCCGTGCTGCGGATCGGGCTCGGGCTGTGGTGGCTGGAGAGCTGGCGGCACAAGGACCGCAAGGCCTGGTTCGAGCGGGGCACCGGCATCGAGTGGGCGGCCGGGATAGCCGCCGAGCACCGCTGGAGCGCCGTCCGTTCGGGATTCGAGGCGGCCGTGGCGCCGCGCCCGCGCGTGATGGCCTACGTCGTCGTCTACGCGGAACTCGCACTCGGACTGGGCCTGGTCACCGGCTTCCTCACCCCGGTCGCCCTGGTCGGCGGGTTCCTCCTCAACGCGCTGTACTTCACGCTCATGGTCCACGACGTCGCCGAGCAGGGGCAGAACTCGATGATGGCGCTGGTGTCGGTGGTGGGGCTGTTCGGGATGTCCTGGCAGGTGTGGTCGCTGGACAGCGCGCTGGGGCTGTTCTGATGACCGGCCGTTTCGACCTGCCCGAGGCCGACGCCTTCACGCGGACGTACTGGGACGCCGCAGCCGAGGGCAGGCTGCTGATCCGCCGCTGTGGGGCCTGCGGCCGGGCCCACCATTACCCGCGTGAGTTCTGCCCCCACTGCTGGAGCGAGGACGTGACGTGGGAGACGGCGAGCGGTCGCGCCACGCTCTACACCTGGTCCGTCGTCCACCGCAACGACCTGCCGCCGTTCTCGGACCGCGTCCCGTACGTCGCCGCCGTGGTCGAACTCGCCGAGGGGCCACGGATGATGACGGAGATCGTCGTGGCGGCACCGCACCGGGACGGTGAGGATGTGGGACTGTCGGGCGGGGCGGACCTGGAGGTGGTGTTCCGGGAGGGGGTCCCGGTGTTCCGGCCCGTCGCCGGGGGCTGAACGGCCGATGCGCCAGGAGCCCGGCGTCCCGGAACCCGGGTGTTCGGGGGTGGCGACTTCTTCCCGCCAGGGCGTCCCGGGACGCGCCCCGGGGGATTGAATGGGCCCCATGGCCCCCATACGTGACCACTCCCCGACCGGACCCCACCCGGAACTGCACGGCCACGGCCTCCGTCTGCGCCCCTGGGATCCGGGGTCGGGAGCCGACGTCGACACGTGGCTGCGAGGATTGCGTGATGCGGAGTTCCGGCGCTGGAACACCCCGCTGCGGCCGGTCGTCGACCGGGCGAGTGCGCGGGAGTCACTGCTCGCGCGGGCGCAGAGTGCCCTGGAGGGGACGTCGGTGTCGTTCCGCGTCGCGGACGCGCGCAGCGACACCCCGCTGGGGCACATCGGCGTCAACGAGATCAAGTACCACCTGAAGATCGCCCGGGTCGGTTACTGGGTGCTCCCCGAGGCCCGCGGCCAGGGCGTCGCCACCCGGGCCCTCCTGATCGCCGCACGCTGGGCCCTCACGGAACTCGGTCTGCACCGACTGGAGCTGGACCACGCGGTCGGCCATGACGCCTCGTGCCGGATCGCGCAGAGATGCGGGTTCCCGTACGAGGGCACCCTGCGCGGCGCGATCTTCCAGGAGGACCGGCACGACGCGTTCCGGGACGCCCATCTGCACGCCCGCCTGGCCACGGACCCGGAGCCGGCGGATCCTCGCACGTGAGCCTCCCGGGCCTGCCGAAAATCAGGGGTGCGGGTCAAGGGGTGGACGGCACCATGAACCATGGACACCGACACGAACAGCACAACCACGGGCAGTTGGTACCTCACCCCTGACCTCGACGACTTCCTCGCCCGCGCGGGCGCCTTCCTCCACTCCCGGCCGGCGCTGCACACCGTGCCGTTGACGGTCACGGAGACCCTGCGGGCCCGCGGCCGGAGCGTGTACGGGGAGGGGCCACCGGAGTTCGGCGTACTGGAACGGGACGGTGCGGTCCGGGCGACCTTCTTCCGCACCCCGCCGCACTGGCTGAACCTCACGGCCCTCACCCCCGAGGACGCCGACGCCCTCGCCGCCCGTCTGGCCGCCCTCGGCCATCGCCTGCCCGGCGTGAACGCCGACCGCGACACCGCAGCCGCCTTCGCCGCGGCCTGGCAGCGGCACACGGGCGCCCCGGCCGCCCTGCGCCAACGCCAGCGGCTCTACAGGCTCGGCACCCTGACCGCACCCGGACCCGTACCGCCCGGCCGCCCCAGGGTCGCCGGCGAGTCCGACCGCGAGCGACTGCGGCGCTGGCACGACGAGTTCAGCGAATCCGTCGGCCTGGGCACCGTCCGCGACTCCGCGGAGTGGGCGGACGCCCGCATCGACAACGGCAGCATCACCTTCTGGGAGACCCCCGACGGCACACCGGTCGCCATGGCCGGCACGAGCCCCCGGGTCGCCGGCCAGGTCCGTGTCGCCCCCGTCTACACCCCACCCCACCTGCGTGGCCGCGGCTACGCGGGCGCGGCGACGGCCGAGGTCAGCCGCACCGCCCTGGCCGCCGGAGCGGACGAGGTCCTCCTCTTCACGGACCTGTCCAACCCGACCAGCAACGGCCTCTACCAGCGCATCGGCTATCGCCCGGTGGCGGACTTCGCGGTGTACGACTTCACGTAGACGTCCATCGCCGGACGAACGCCCCCGGACCCGATGGTCCCCGGAACGAGGCCGGGGCCGCCCGTCCTCACGGCCACAGCAGCTCCCGCGACCACCCCTCCCCGTCCCGCTCCTCCTCCCGTCGGTAGCGGAGCCTGACGTGCCGCCGTCGCTCGTCGCCCTGGAAGAACTCCACCTCCTCGGCCCGCAGCCGGTACAGCGTCCAGGACGGGACCGGCGCCTCCGGCTCCCGCGACGCCCGTTCCCACGCCGATTCCGAGGCCCGGGCCAGGTCGTCCAGGGAGGGCAGTACCTCGCTCTGCCTGCCGGTCAGCGCCGCCGCCAGTGCGCCCGTCGACCGGGCGTGCAGGTCGCCCTGGGCCTCCTCGGACGGGGCCGCCGTCACCGGGCCGCGCACCCGGACCTGCCGGCCCAGCACCGGCCAGTAGAAGCCGAGCGCGGCGTACGGGCGGCCCGCGAGGTGCCGTCCCTTGCGGCTGCCGGCGTGGGACGCGAAGGACCAGCCCTCGGCGTCCGCGCCGTGCAGCATCACGATCCGTACGTCGGGCAGGCCCGACTCGTCCGACGTCGCCAGCGACATGGTGTGCGGCTCGGTCTGGCCGGCCGCCACCGCCGCCGCGAACCACTCGGTGAACAGGGGCAGGGGAGTGGCCGGTGCGTGGGCCGGCTCGAAGGAGGGCAGGTCCGTGACCTTCGGGTCCCAGACCCGCAGTGACCTCAGGAGCTCGTGAAGATCGGGTGCCATGCCTCGATTGTCACCGGTTGCCGGCGCGGGTGGTGGGGGAGGACGACCGGGCCGCGCCGGACTGCGCGGGGCAGTGCAGCTCCTCTCGCCCCGCCCTGCCCGACCGTGCCCGCCCAGGGCAGCGCACCCCCTCTCGCCCCGCCTCTGACCGGCCCCTGTCCGCCGAGGCAAGCGCAGCCCCCTCACCCAGCCCCCAGCACCACCGTCCCCGACGAGCAGAACCAGCCCCCCGTCCCCGACGCCACCGCCAGCCGCGGCAGCGAGCCGTCGCCGCGCCGCACCTGCCGCTCCCCGCACTGCCCGCGCAGCTGCCGCACCGCCTCCACCAGCAGGAACAGTCCCCGCATCCCGGGATGCTGCGCCGACAGCCCGCCCCCGTCGGTGTTCACCGGCAGCTCGCCGCCCTCGACCCGCAGCCGCCCCTTCTCCACGAACGCCCCGCCCTCGCCCTTGCCGCAGAAGCCGAGGTCCTCCAGTGTCACCAGCGTCATGTAGGTGAACGCGTCGTAGAGCTCGGCGAAGTCGATCTCCGACGGCCGCACTCCCGCGCGCTCGAACGCCAGCCTCCCGCTCACCGCCGCCGGGGACACCGTGAAGTCCGGCCACTCGGACATCGCGGCGTGCGAGACGGACTCCCCGTGCCCCAGCACCCACACCGGCGACCTACGGCAGTCCCGTACGTACTCCTGCGCCACCAGCAGCACCGCCGCCCCGCCGTCGGAACGGACGCAGCAGTGCAGCTTGGTGAAGGGGTCCGCGATCATCGGCCCGGACTGCACTTCGTCGACCGTGATCGGCGTGCGGTACATCGCCTCCGGGTTGAGGGCCGCGTTGGCCCGGGCCTGCACCGCCACCTCCGCCAGCTGCTCGGTCGTCGTGCCGTACTCGATCATGTGCCGGCGGGCGGCCATGGCGTACTTGGCGATCAGGGTGTGGCCGTAGGGGACCTCGAACTGCACGGGGCCGCGGGTGCCGAAGGACAGGGTTCCGGTGCGGCGGCCGGCCCGGACGTCCGCGCGGGCCGTCGAGCCGTAGACGAGCAGCACCGCGCGGGCGTGCCCGGCCGCGATCGCGTCCGCCGCGTGGGCCGCCATGACCTCCCAGGTGGAGCCGCCGACCGAGGTGGAGTCGACCCAGGTGGGGCGCAGCCCCAGATACTCGGCGACCTCGACGGGCGCCAGGGTGCCCAGACCGGCCGAGGCGAAGCCGTCGACCAGCGAGCGGTCCAGGCCCGCGTCGGCCAGGGCGCGCCGGGCCGCCTGGGCGTGCAGAGCGTACGGGGTCGCGTCGTCCACGCGGCCGCAGTCCGAGAGAGCCGCGCCGACGACGGCCACTTTCCTCCGGGCCACCATGAATCTGACGGTACATCAGATGCAGGCCGCGACGGCAGGGCTCCGCGCTTCCCTGTTCCATGCCGGCGCGCTTCCCTGTTCCGTGCCGGCGCCCTAATATGACGCACCGTCAGATGCGGAGAGAGGTGCGCCATGGACGCCCGCTTCACCGACGAACAGGACGAGATCCGCCGCACCCTGCGCGAACTGCTCGGCAAGCGGTGCGGTCCCGAGGAGCTGCGGGCCGCCGTCGACACCCCGGCCGGGCACGATTCCGCCCTCTGGGCCCTCCTCGCCGGGCAGCTCGGCCTGCCCGCCCTGGCCCTCCCCGAGGCCTACGGCGGTGCCGGCTGCACCGTGACCGAGCTGGCTCTGGCCTGCGAGGAGACGGGCCGGGTCCTGGCCCCCACCCCGCTGCCGGCCACCGCCGTCCTCGCCGCCCCGCTGCTGCTCGCCCTCGGCACCGGCGCCCAGCGCGCCGCGCTCCTGCCCCGCATCGCCACCGGCGAACTCACCGCCGCCCTCGCCGTACCGGGGCCCGCCCTCGCCACCGCCCTCGCGCTCACCGGCCGCGACCGGCGCGGGCAGTGGGCCGGTGAGGGACGGGCCGGGGGTGTGCAGGCCCGGCGGGCGGAGGACGGCTGGCAGCTGTACGGGCAGGCCGACCAGGTCCTCGACGGGCACAGTGCCGAGCTGCTCGTGGTCGCCGCGCACACCGGGGGGTTCGCCCGTTCCCGGGTGCTGCTCTTCCTCGTGCGCGGGGACGCCACCGGCCTCACCCGCGTACGGCAGACCGCACTGGACGCGACCCGTCCACAGGGCCGTGTCCAACTGCGCCACGCCCCGGCGGAGTTGCTGGGCGACGAGACGGTCGACGCCCTGCCCGCCCTCGCCCGGCTCGGCGACACCGTCGCCGCCTGCCTCGCCGCGGAGGCGGTGGGGGCCGCCGCCCGGGTGCTGGAACGGACCGTCGAGTACGTGGGGCGGCGTGAGCAGTTCGGGCGGCCGGTCGGCTCCTTCCAGGCGGTCAAGCACCGCCTGGCCGACGCCTACGTCCAGGTCCAGGCGGCCCGCTCGGCGGCGTACTACGCGGCCTGGGCGGCCGCCACCGCCCCCGACGAAAGGGCCGGTGCTCTCGCTCTCGCCCAGGCGCTCGAAGCGCTGCGCCGGGCCGCCGCCGAGGGGATCCAGCTGCACGGCGGCATCGGGTTCACCTGGGAGCACGAGGCTCACCTGTACTTCAAGCGCGCCGCGGGCGACGAGCTGCTGTTCGGGCCGGTGCACCGGCTGCGGGCGCACGCGGCCGACGCGGCCCACGTCTTCGAGGAGGCCGGCACATGAGGGGCGCACGCGTGGTGCAGAAGGTGTCGTCGACCAGGGCCTTCGCTCGGGTGGCGCCGCACGTGGTGCCGGCCCTCGACCGGGCCGTGCACCGGCTCACCAGGGGCAAGGTGCTGCTCAGCGCGCAGATGCTCCCGGGCGTGGTGCTGACCTCGACCGGGGCGAGGAGCGGGCTGCCCCGTCGTACCCCGCTGGCCTGCATGCCGGAGGACGGCGGGCGCCACTGGATCCTCGTCGGGTCCAACTTCGGACGGCCGGGACACCCCGCCTGGAGCCACAACCTCCTCGCGCATCCCGAGGCGGAGATCAGCTGGAAGGGCCGGGACGTGCCGGTCACGGCCCTGCTGCTGGCGGGGGAGGAGCGGGCGGCGGCGTGGCGGGCGCTGCTGGCGTTCTGGCCGCCGTACGCGGCGTACCAGGCGCGGGTGGAGCGGGAGATCCGGGTGTTCCGGCTCGTACGGAGGTAGGGACGCCGGGCGCGCAAGCGCGACAGGCGGTGGTCCACCCGGGTGGACCACCGCCTGCCAGACAGGACTTGGTAGGTAAGAAGGCTTCGCGCCGCGCTACTTCGTCGGCTTCCGGCCGGTGACGCCGAGGTGCACCAACAGGGCGAGGTTCGGCTTCAGTTCGGCCTGCTTCACGCCCCAGGAGGAGAAGCCCTTCTGGTGGGAGGCGACGGCCGCGAGCATCGCGACCAGCGAACCGGCGACGGCCGCCGGGTTCACGTCCTTGTCGACCCTGCCCTTGGCCTGGAGCTCGGCGACCGCGTCCGCCAGGGAGTTGTTCACCGAGTTGAGGATCTTCATGCGGAGTTTGTAGAAGCGCTTGTCGCCCTCGGCGGCGCCGAGATCGACGACCCGGAGGATGGCGTCGTTCTTGCGCCAGAACTCCAGGAAACCGTCGACGAGTTCCTGCGCCGTCTGCCAGCCGGCCTTGCCGGCCCAGGAGCGGCCCTCCAGGAGTTCGGTCAACGCGGCGCCCTCGGTCGCCATTTGCTCGGCGATCTCCAGGACGGCGCCCTCGACGTCCGGGAAGTACTGGTAGAAGGTCGCGGGCGAAGTGCCCGCCTTCCGGGCGACATCGATGACCTTGACGTCCCGGTACGGGGAGGAGCTGAGCATCTCGCTGAGGCAGTCGAGCAGCTTCTGCCGGGTCGCCTGCCCACGCCGGCCGGCCACGCGGCCGTCGACGGTACGCACTTGTCCTGTCATGACGTCAGCTTACCGAGGCGTGATCGGGGCGCGATTCGGCCGACTGCAAATGGGGTGCAAGGGAGTGCGGGGGCTGGTGTGCCTGGTCTGCGGCGTGCGGCGGTCGCGGTTACGTTGTCGGCATGGCCGAAAACAGGGCAGCGGTGTACGGAGAGGGCGTCCCCTGCTGGGTGGACGCGCAGCTCCCGGACGTCGAGGCGGGCAAGCGGTTCTACGGTGAACTTTTCGGGTGGACCTTCGAGGACTGGTTCGGTTCCTTCGCGCAGGCGCTGAAGGACGGCGAACCCGTGGCCGCCCTGGTCCGCAAGGTGGACGGGCGGCTGCCCAGCGTCTGGACGGTGTACTTCGCGACCCCGGACGCACCGGCCCTGGCCCGGCGCATCCGGGACGCGGGCGGTCAGGTCGTCTCGGCCCCGGTGCCGGCCGGCGAGCTGGGCGTCACCGCGCTCGTCACCGACCCCGAGGGCGCCGTCTTCGCCCTGTGGCAGCCGGAGGGCCACCCCGGCTTCGGCAAGCGGCACGAGCCGGGCACCTTCGCCTGGGTCGAGCTGTACGCCCGGGACACGGAGGCGGCCAACGCGTTCTACGGCGATCTCTTCCGGGAGGCCCTGTTCGGGCCGGACGCCGAGCCCGACTTCGGCCGGGCCCCCGTCACGAACGTGTTCTCCGAGCGGATGCCGCCCCACTTCCTCGTCCACTTCGCCGTCGATGACGTGCCGGCCGCTCTCGAGGACGTGCGGCGGCTCGGCGGCCGGGTCCAGGCCCCGCCTTTCGAGACCTCGTACGGAGAGGCCGCGGTCGTCACGGACGATCAGGGGGCCTCCTTCGCGCTGCTGCGCCGCTGAGCAGGCATGATTTGGTCAGCATTTGATCGCGTCCATGCCGAGACATCCCAATTGTCACCGGGTTCGCCACCAGCGCTCCGGCCAGGAAGAATCAGGGTGCGTGCCGCCATGGCGGTGCGGTGGTGAGACGCTGCACGAAGGTCGCGTGGAACATGTGGCTTGGCGCGGCTCGTACGGGGAGGTGGCAGGCAGAGTGGTGGATCAGCTGACGCAGCACGATCCGCGGCGGATCGGGCCGTTCGAGGTGCTGGGACGGCTGGGTGCCGGCGGCATGGGGCTGGTCTATCTCGCGCGTTCGGCGTCCGGCCGGCGCGTGGCGATCAAGACCGTCCGCACGGAGCTCGCCGAGGACCAGCTGTTCCGGGTCCGCTTCACGCGTGAGGTCGAGGCGGCCCGCGCCGTCTCCGGCTTCTACACGGCCGCGGTCGTGGACGCCGACCCGCGCGCCGCCGTGCCGTGGCTGGCCACCGCGTATGTTCCCGCGCCCTCCCTCGAGGAGATAGTGAACGACTGCGGCCCGATGCCGGCCCAGGCGGTGCGCTGGCTGGCGGCGGGCGTGGCCGAGGCGCTCCAGTCCATCCACGGCGCGGGCCTGGTGCACCGCGACCTCAAGCCGTCGAACGTCCTCGTCGTGGAGGACGGCCCCCGGGTGATCGACTTCGGTATCGCGTCGGGCGTGTCGAACACGCGTCTGACCATGACGAACGTCGCCGTCGGCACCCCCGCCTACATGTCCCCCGAGCAGGCCAAGGACTCCCGCAGCGTCACCGGCGCCAGCGACGTCTTCTCCCTGGGCTCGATGCTGGTCTTCGCCGCCACCGGGCACCCGCCCTTCCACGGCGCCAACCCGGTCGAGACGGTCTTCATGCTGCTGCGCGAGGGCCCGGACCTGGAGGGGCTCCCGGACGAACTGCGGCCGCTCATCGAGTCCTGCATGCAGATGGACCCCACGGCCCGCCCCAACCCGGCCGACCTCCAGGCCCAGCTCGCCCCGCACCTCTTCGGCTCCGGCTCCGACGACAGCGGCACGGCCTCCGCGTGGCTGCCCGAGCGGGCCGTGGGCCTGATCGAGTCCCGCCGCAACGGCCGCCCGGCCGGCAAGCCCGCCCAGGGCACCGGCCGCAGCGGCGGCGGACGCCCCGGTCCCGCTCCGGGTCCCGCGCCCATCCCGCCCCCGCCCGCGCACGACCCCGTCGTCCCGGCGCCCGTGCCCGCCGCCTCCGTGGCCGCCCCGGTCGGCGGCGGCCCGGACACCGGCCCCGTCCGGCTGGCCGGCGCGCAGGTGCCCATCGGCCCGGGCCCGCGCGTCGCCGACGTGCGGGCCGCCGCCGTCAAGGC
Organism: Streptomyces tibetensis; assembly: GCF_040647715.1. Lineage (GTDB taxonomy): Bacteria > Actinomycetota > Actinomycetes > Streptomycetales > Streptomycetaceae > Streptomyces > Streptomyces tibetensis_A. The sequence continues at coordinate 317,439 of NZ_JBEZCR010000003.1, forward strand.
ACCCCCTCCCGAGGCGGCCCTCGCCGCCTCCTGGTCCAAGCCCCGCCCGGGCGTCAACGGCACCGGCCCCGCCGTGGGCCCGGCCGTCGCCGCACCCCCGGCCCCGGCCGCGCCGCCGGAGCAGGCCGGCGGCTGGCGGCCCTGGCGCTTCCGCATGTCCAACGACGTCTGGGGCACCCCCGCGGTCGCCGACGACCTGGTCTACGTCACCTCCTTCGAGGTGCACGCCCTGGACGTCGCCACCGGCCGCCGCCGCTTCAAGACCCGGGACGTCGCCTGGTCCATGGCGGTCGCCGAGGGCAGGATCCACGCCTCCGACGGGCCCACCCTCTTCGCCCTCGACGCGCGTGAGGGCGCCGACCTGTGGCGCCTGCAGACCGACGCCTGGGTCTACACGCTCCAGGCCGGCCGTGGCACCGTCGTCACCGGCACCCGCGGCGGCGGTGTCCAGGGCTGGGAGGCCTCCGGCGGCCAGAAGCTCTGGGAGATCACCGGCTGCCAGACCGACTTCGAGTCCCCCGAGGCCGGGCCGGTCCTGCACGACGGCACGGTCTACGTGTGGCAGGACGCCCGGCTGCGCGCCCTGGACGCCCGCACCGGCGAGGAGCGCTGGTCGTACCCGATCGGCGACGCGGCCTCCTGCGGCGGCGTCCCCATCCGGCTCACCCAGGCCACCGACGGCTACGTCTACGTCTGCGCCGGCACCCGCGTCCTCGCCCTGGACGTGGCCGCGGGGCACGTGAAGTGGCACTTCGAGGCCCCGGCGGTGTTCCTCTGCCCGCCCACCTTCGTCCCCGGCCCGGCCGTCACCGGCGGCGGCATCTACCTCGCCGACTACCTCGGCACGGTCTACGCCCTCGACGCCACCGACGGCCGCGACCGCTGGCGCATCGCCACCGAGTCGCGCTCCTGCGTCGACCCCGTCCTGGTCGCCGCCGGCCACGTCCACGTGGGCAGCGGCAAGGGCCTCTACACCCTCGACGCGGTCACCGGCACGCCCAAGTGGCGCTTCCAGGCGGGCGGCGACATCGTGGGCGCCCCCTCGGTCGCCGAGGGCAGGATCCACTTCGGCTCCACCGACCACCTGCTCTACACCCTGAAGGCCGACGACGGCCGACTGCGCTGGAAACTCGCCACGGGCGGCGAGATCACCGGCTCCCCGGTCGTCCGGGACGGGGTGGTGTACGCGTGCAGCAAGGACCGCTGCGTGTACGCACTGGACGCGGAGAAGGGCACGGGCACGGCCCGCACCGCCTGACGAGCGCGGCACACCCGTGCCGGACCGCCCGACCGGCAGCCCGGGACGGCCGTCGCACCGGCGTGCGGAAGGGGCTCCGGACGGCGGCCGTCGCTTGGTGGGGAGCGGTCCGTTCACCGCTTCCCACCCCGACGCTACGCCGGGCACGCTCCGGTCGCCATGCGGTGACATGACCGTGACAGGAGATCACTAGGCTCTCCGGCATGCAGACACGGGGGCGCAGGCTCAGGTTCACGGCGGTGCTGGTCCTGGTGGTGCTGGCACTGACCGGTTTCTCCTCCGGCCGGGGCCGCGGCGGCAGCCACGGCCACAGGGGCGGTGGAGGCGGCGGCGGGTGCAGCAGCTCCAGCCAGGACCACGACAGTTCGAGGTCGTCCACCTCCGGCGGCGGCGCCTACGGCTCGTCCACCTCCAGCGGCGGTTCCTACGGCTCCGACGACGACGATGACTACAGCGGCAGCACCGGCGGCAGCACGGGTGGCAGCTCCTACACCCGCAGGCCCGACTACGGCTCCACGCCGACGTCCTCCTCCGGCTCCGGCAGCGGCAAGGCCCTGAAGGACGGCACCGCGCGGCTGGTGAGCTGCGCGACCCCGACGGCCCCCTACGCGACCGTCGAGGTCAGCAACCCCAACGGCCGCACTGCGGACTTCTCCGTCTCGGTGACCTTCGAGGACGATCTGGGCATCACCGTCGTCAGCCGGTCCGGCGACGTCACGGTCCCCGCGAACGGCAAGGCCACCGTCGACGTCCGGGTGGGCGACTCGAGCGCGGTGGACTCGGTCGACCACTGCAAGGTCACCGGCCGGGCCCCCGTCGAGGACTGACTCGGGCCCCGGGCGACGGGACGTCAGCCCCGCAGCTCCGTCAGGAACCCGATCAGCGCCTCGTTCACCTCGGCGGGCCGCTCCTGCTGCGTCCAGTGGCCGCAGCCCGGCAGCACGAGGGGCTCGCGGCGCAGGTTCGGCATCAGTTCGGGCAGCCGCTCGATCAGTTCGGGCGTGCCGGGGAACGCCGGTACCAGGTCCCGGTCGCCGTACATGTACAGCGCGGGCGGGGAGACGACCTGGCCCTGCCAGGGGGCGGTCAGCTCCCAGTTGCGGTCCAGGTTGCGGTACCAGTTGAGGGCGCCGGTGAAGCCCGGCTCGAAGCTCTCGGTGAGCACGTCGAGGTCGCCCTCGGTGAGCCACGCGGGCAGCACCTCGGGGTCCGGGGCGTCCGCGAGCCAGCCGCGCTCCGGGTCGACCAGGGCCTGCTCGGGCCGCCCGGCGCCCGGCGCGTCACCGGAGGTGGAGTACAGCAGCTTGCGCAGCGCCGTGCGGGTGTCGGCGCCGAGCTCGGCCTCGGCGGCGCCGGGCCGGTTGAAGTAGTTCCAGTAGAAGCGGCCCTCGAACCGCTCCTGCATGGCCTGGAGCGGGGGCCGGCTGCCGCGGAACGGCGGCGGCACGCTCAGCCCGGCCACCCCGCGCACCACGTCCGGCCGCAGCAGGGCGGTGTGCCAGGCCACCGGGGCACCCCAGTCGTGTCCGACGACGAACGCCCGCTCCTCGCCCAGCGCGTGGATCAGCCCCACCACGTCCCCCACCAGGTGGAGGATGCTGTACGCGGCCACGTCATCGGGGCGGTCGCTGCCGCCGTACCCGCGCTGGTCGGGCGCGACCACCCGGAAACCGGCCTCCGCCAGCGGACCGAACTGGTGCCGCCAGGAGTGCCAGGACTCCGGGAAACCGTGCAGCAGCACCACGAGCGGGCCCTCGCCCTGCTCCGCGATGTGCAGTTGTATGCCATTGACGTCGATCATCCGATGCTCAACCACGCCCCGAGCATACGCGTGTAGGGGGAAACGATTTTCTACCGCAACCGGTACTCCCGCGACCGCCCGGCGAACAGCCGGGCCTGCCGCTCGCCCGCCGCGTTCCCGAGTGCGACGAGGTGCGGTGCCTGTGCGAGCCCCTGTGCCCGGCCCGCCTCGCTCGCGGCCCACAGCGCCCGCACGGTCCCCTGCACGGCCTCGGCCGGATACCCCGCCAGGACGGCGGCGCAGGCGGTCGCAGCCCCCAAGGCCGCACCTTCCGCGACGAGTTCCGACACCAGCCCGGTCTCGTACGCCCGCCGGGCCGAGATCCGCTCCGCCGTCCCCATCAAGGCCATCCGCGCGACCTCCCCGTACGGCATGCGCTGCGCCATGAGCACCGACTCGTAGGCGCTGACCATGCCGTAGGTGGTGTGCGGGTCGAAGAAGGAGGCGGTGGTGTCGGCGACGACGAACTCGGCCTCCCCGAGGAGGTAGAAGGCCCCTCCGCAGGCCATGCCGTGCACGGCGGCGACGACCGGTTTCCACAGGTCGTTCGCCTTCGGTCCGATGCCGAGCAGCGGATCGTCCTGCGCGTACGGCGAGCTGGGCTGCGGAACGACGGCGTCCCGGTCGATGCCGGTGCAGAAGGCCCGCTCCCCGGCCCCGGTGAGGACGATCGCCCGCACGGCGTCGTCGAACCGCAACTCGTCCCACGTGGCGGCCAGTTCGTCGGCCATGGCGAGGTCGATGGCGTTGAGCCGCCCGGGCCGGTTCAGCGTCACGACGGCGACCCCGCTGTCCCGGTCGGCCTCCAGGAGCACGTTGCTCATGACCGCTCCGGGACCCACTGGGGAAGCCCGTCGTGGAAGACGGCCCGCACCCGCGCCCCGATGCGCAGGTTCTCCACCGGGAAGGCGCCGAGGGGCTGTCCGGCCCCGGGGACCAGGTTCCCCACCAGCCGGATGCGGGGCGCCTCCTCCAGCTCGACGACGACCACGTTGTACGGCGCCTGCGCGGCGTAGTCGGGCAGCAGCGGCGGATGGGCGACGACGTACGACCAGACCCGGCCCCGGCCGGACACCGGCCGCCACTCGCTCTCGAAGGACTGGCAGTGCGGGCAGCAGGGCCGGGGCGGGAAGCGGAACTCGCCGCACGCGGCGCAGGCCTGGACGCGCAGTTCGCCCTGTGCGGCGTACTCCCAGAAGGGGGCGCCGTCGGTGTCGGGGACGGGACGCAGCATCGGTAGCTCCTCAACTCCTCAGCAGCAGGGCGGAGGTCGGGACCCCCTCACCCGCCGTGACCAGACAGACGGAGGCGCCCGGGACCTGTGCGGTACTGGTGCCGCGCAGCTGCCTGACCCCCTCGTTGATGAGGTTGAAGCCGTGGACGTAGGCCTCGGACAGCCCGCCCCCGCCGGTGTTCAGCGGCAGCAGCCCACCGGTCTCCAGCGCCCCGCCCTCGGTGAACGCCCCGCCCTCGCCCCGCCCGCAGAAGCCGTAGCCCTCCAGCGAGAGCAGGACCAGGGGTGTGAAGGCGTCGTAGATCTGGGCGACGTCGACGTCCTCGGGGGCCAGGTCGGAGTGTTTCCACAGGTGCCGGGCGGCGGCCCAGGCGGGGCCCGTGAGGGGGTCGTCGTTCCAGTAGTTGACCATGCCGTGGTGCTGCGCCGGGAGCGACTGGGCGGCGGAATGGACGTACACGGGCCTGCGCCGGCAGTCTCGGGCGCGCTCGGCCGAGACCACGACACACGCCAGCGCCCCGTCGGTCTCCAGGCAGTTGTCGAAGAGGCACAGCGGCTCGCTGATCCAGCGGGAGGTCATGTACATCTCGCGGGTCAGGGGCCGGTCGTACATGATCGCGTCAGGGTTCTGGTTGGCTCGGTTGCGGCAGGCCAGGGCGACGTTGAACAGGTGGTCGCGGGTGGCGCCGTACTCGTGCAGGTAGCGGCGGGTGAGCATCGCGATCTCGTCGGCGGGCCGCAGCAGCCCGTAGGGCCGGGTCCACTGGGCCGGGGTCGGGAGCTGGACGGTGGTGTTGGTCCAGGGCCGCGGCCCGCTGCCCCGCTTGCGGGAGCGCCAGGCCACCCCGACACTCGCCTGCCCGGCGGCGATGGCGGCGGCGAGATGGGCGACGGTGGCGCACGAACCCCCGCCCCCGAAGCCGACCTTGCTGAAGAACGTGAGGTCGCCGAAGCCGCACGCCTTCGCCAGCTCCACCTCGTCGGTCTCCTCCATGGTGTAGGAGGCGAGGGCGTCGACCTCGCCGGGCGCGATCCCGGCGTCGTCGAGGGCCGCCAGAACGGCACGGCAGGCGAGGGTGCGTTCGTCCTCCGGGAGCCGTTTGGCGAAGGGGGTCTGGCCTATGCCGACGAGAGCGGTGGCGTCCTTGAGGCCTCCCGATCCTGCTGCCATGCTGCGCGCACCTCCGGGGCCGAACGGTCGCTGACAGGTCGTCAGATTACAGATAATCTGACACACAGTCAGCTCCTACGTCGTCGGGAGGCGCGCTGTGCGAGCGGATACGGCATGGGGAAGCGTTCCGGCCCTGGTTCAAGCGGCGGCCGAGCGCTTCGGGGGCATCGAGGCCGTCGTCGAGGGACGTACCCGCGTCACCTACGCGGAACTGGGCGCACGCGTGGAACGCGCGGCGGCGGCCTGCCTGGCGACCGGCGTGGAACCGGGCGACCGGGTCGCCATCTGGGCCCCGAACTCCCTGGACTGGATCGTCGGCGCCCTCGGCGCCGTATCGGCGGGGGCGGCGCTCGTCCCGCTGAACACCCGCTTCAAGGGCGCAGAGGCGGCGGACGTGCTGCGCCGCAGCGGTGCCCGACTGCTGTTCGTGACCGGCACGTTCCTCGGTACCTCGTACGTGGCGTCCCTGCGCAGGGCCGCCGGAGACGGCCCGGGCACCGGCCCCCTGCCCGGCCTGCCCGCCCTGAGGCACGCGGTCGTCCTCTCCGGGGACGCCCCGGCGAACTTCCTGACCTGGAAGGACTTCCTGGCCGCGGGGGAGGGGGTGGGTACCTCGGACGTACGCGACAGGTCCGGCGCCGTCCAGGGGTCCTGGCCCTCGGACATCATCTTCACCTCGGGCACGACCGGCCGCCCCAAGGGCGCGGTCATCACCCACGACCAGACGCTGCGCGCCTACGACATCTGGGCCGGCCTCGCGGGCCTCACCCGGGGCGACCGCTACCTGATCGTCAACCCCTTCTTCCACACCTTCGGCTACAAGGCCGGGGTGATCGCCTGCCTGATGCGGGGCGCGACGATGATCCCCCAGCCGGTGTTCAACGTGTCCACGGTCCTGGCCAACATCGCCGCCGAGCGGGTCTCCGTGCTCCCCGGTCCCCCGACCCTCCTCCAGTCCCTGCTGGACCACCCCGCCCGTGACGCCCACGACCTGACGGCCCTGCGTCTGGTGGTGACGGGAGCGGCGGTCGTGCCGCTGCGTCTCGTGGAGCGCCTGCGCACCGAACTCGGCGTCGGCACGGTCCTCACCGCCTACGGCCTGTCCGAGGCGAGCGGCGTCGTCACGATGTGCCGGCGCGGCGACGACCCGACGGTGATCGCCGCCACGTCGGGCCGCGCCATCCCCGGCACGGAACTACGGGTCGTGGACCCCGAGGACCGGCCACTCGGCCCCGGCCTGCCGGGCGAGGTCCTGGTGCGCGGCTTCCACGTCATGACCGGCTACTACGAGGACGAGCAGGCCACCGCCGAGGTGCTGTCCGAGGACGGCTGGCTGCGCACCGGCGACGTCGGCGTCCTGGACGCGGCGGGCAACCTGCGCATCACCGACCGCCTCAAGGACATGTTCATCGTCGGCGGCTTCAACGCCTACCCCGCCGAGATCGAGCAGCTCCTGGGCCTCCACCCGGACGTGGCCGACGTGGCGGTGATCGGCGTACCGGACGCCCGGCTCGGTGAGGTCGGCCGGGCCTACGTGGTACGCCGCCCGGGCGCCCTGCTGACCGCCGACGACCTGATCGCCTGGTCCCGCAGGGAGATGGCGAACTACAAGGTCCCGAGAAGCGTCGAGTTCGTCGCGCAGCTGCCGCGCAACGCGAGCGGGAAGATCGTGAAGGGCGCGCTGCGGGAGGCGGTCACCGGCCGGGCGTGAGGGGCGTCCACCGGGACGCGGTCACCGGCCGGCCGGCAGGGCAGGGGTCCCGGTGACCGACATCATCAGGGAGTACAGGGTGGTGTCGGCGGCGATGAACAAGCGGTTGCGCCGGGCCCCGCCGAACCGGACGTTGGCGACGGTGCCGGGCACCCGGATGCGGCCGATCAGCGTGCCGTCGGGGTCGTAGCAGTGCACGCCCCCGTCCAGGGCGGCGGCCCAGAGCCGTCCCTCGTCGTCGAAGCGGATGTTGTCGAAGTTGCCCTGCGCGCACGCGGCGAAGACCTCGCCGCCGGAGAGCGAGATCCCGTCCTCGCGGACGTCGAAGACACGGATGTGGTTGGCCACGCTGTCCGAGACGTACAGCCGCCGCTCGTCCGGCGAGAACACCAGCCCGTTGGGCCCCTGGAAGCCGTCCGCGACCAGCCGCACCTCGCCGCTCGCGGGGTCGACGCGGTAGACGTTCCGGGCACCGATCTCGCTCTCGGCGCGATGCCCCTCGTAGTCGGTGGCGATCCCGAACTCGGGGTCGGAGAACCACACCGACCCGTCCGACCGCACGACGGCGTCGTTCGGGCTGTTGAGCCGCTTGCCCCGGAACCGCTCGGCGATCACGGTGACCGAGCCGTCGTGCTCGGTCCGGGTCACCCGCCGATTGCCCTGCTCGCAGGTGATGAGGCGGCCCTGGACGTCCAGGGTGCTGCCGTTCGGGTAGCCGGCGGGGGAGCGGAACACGCCGACGGCCCCGGTGGTCTCGTCCCAGCGCAGCAGCCGGTCGTTGGGGATGTCGCTCCACACGAGATACCGCCCGGCGGGCACGTACACCGGCCCCTCGGCCCAACGGCACCCGTCGTACAACGTCTCCAGCCGCGAGTCCCCCGCCTGACATCGTCCCGTCCGGAACCGTTCGTCGAGGGTCTCGTAGAGATGGGGCTGCTCGCCGGGCATGGGGGCCGCCTTCATGAGTGGGCCGGACGGTGATCTGCGCGGGTCCACTATCGCGCGCCGGAACCGGCGGCGCACTCTGCCGGGCCGACGGCACTCCCGGCCGGTATGGTACGTGGTATGGCAACGAAGAAGTACACCGTGACGCTGCCGGAGGAGCTCGCCGAGGAGATCCGGCACGAGGTCGGGTCCGGCGGCTTCAGCGCCTATGTCACGCGGGCCATAGAGCGCCAGCGTGAGCAGGACCGGCTGGGAGAACTGGTGGCCTGGCTGGAAGAGGAGCACGGCCCCGTCACCGAGGACGAGCTCGCCTCGGCCGAGGCCGAGCGCAGGGATTTCGAGCGCCACTTCACGCAGCAGGGCCCGGGGGCGGCCGGCGAGCGGCACCGGAGGGCGAGCTAGTGGTGCCGTCCTGCTACGTGCTGGACTGCGAGGCGTTGTCGCGGGTCGTCCTGGGCGACCGGGTGATGCTCGCACGGCTCAAGGACGCGCACCGGTCCGGCATCCGGGTCGTGACCGGCTCGATGACGCTGATCGAGGCGTATCACGGCCGGGTGAAGCGTGCTGCCTGGGCGTGGGCGATGTCGCGTGTCGTCGTGGACTCCGTGACCCGGGAAGTCGCCGACGCGGCGGTCGCCCTGCTCCAGGACACCGGCCTGCACGGCCACAAGTACGCGATCGACGCGGCCTTGGCCGTGATCGCGAACCGGCAGCCCCCAGGCGTGGTGCTCTTCACGTCCGACGAGGACGACATGGGGAGACTGTGCGGACCGGGAGTACGGGTGGTTTCGCTCTGAGGCGACGCCGTTGCCCGCGGACACACCTCGGCCGCGACGGCTCCCCCTCCGCGCCGCCGCGGCCGATCCCCGTGTACCGGTGGCTTACTTCGTCGGTTTGAAGGGCTCCGACGTGGCGTGCAGGTCCTTCGTCTCCAGCGGCTCGTCCGTGGCGTGCAGGTCCTGCTTCTTGGCGGCGCCCTCGTCCGTGGCGTGCAGGTCCTCGGTCCCGAGCGGCTCGTCGGTGGCGTGCAGGTCCTGCGGCTTGAGCTCATCGCCCATGATCGTCAACTCCCCTTGGCATGGATCAAGCAGTGTGGTCGGCGGGCCCGCCCGGCCACTCCCCCGAGGACGGCCGGACGGGCCCACCCGGGCCGCCCACCCCGGAACACCAGGGCGAGGCCCGTGCGGCGACCCGTCTGCCCCCCGACGCGACGGATCGACTGCGTCCATCATGGCGGGAGGCGATAAACGAATGATGAACGCCCCAGCGCCCCCTGAAGCCCCTCAGGCCACCTGCACGGCGTCGCCCAGAAGACCCCTCAGGCCGCCTGAACGGGGGCACCTTGAGGTTCTCTCAGGCCGCCTGCACCGGGGACAGCAGCGCACGCACCTCGGCCGCCTCGGGCGAGCCCAGCTCCTCGTAGATCGCGGCCGCTTCCTGCCAGCAGACATGGGCACGGCCGGTCTGGCCGACAGCGCTCAGTGCCCGTCCGAGGACCGTCAGGACGTTGCCCCGCCGCCACTCCCCGCCGATCCCGCGCAGCACCGTGAGGGCCATCTCGGCGTTCGCGGCGGCCCGCGCCGCACGCCGGGCGGCGAGATCCACCTCGGCCAGCCGGAACAGGCTCATGCCCTCCCAGAGGCGCTGCCTGCTGTCGCGGAACACCTCCAGCGCCTCCTGGAGCCGGTCGGCGGCGTCGCGCAGCTCCCCGCTCTGGGTGAGGGCCAGCCCGAGGGCGTAGCGGGCGTTCGCGCCGCGCATGGAGTTGCCCATGCCGTCGTAGATGTCGATGCCCTCCTGGGCCAGTGCGACGGCGCTCTGGGTGCGCCCGGTCGCGAGGTGGATCCGGGAGAGGTTGCAGAGCGCGGCGGCCTCGCCGGGGCGGTCGCCCAGGGCCCGGAAGTGCTCGATGGCCCGGGAGAGGTGCTCCTCGCCGTCCGTGTGCCGGTTCTGGTACAGCGCGATGATGCCGCGGGCGTTGCGGGCCCAGCAGACGGGGAGCAGGTCGTCGGACCCCCGGGCGAGCAGGATGACCCGTTCCGCCTCTTCCTCGGCCCGTTCGAAACGGCCGCTCACGTGGTGGACGTTGACGAGCGTCATCAGCGCCCGTGCCTCCGCCCGCCCGAAGCCCTGTGAGCGGGCCGCGGCGACGAGTGCCTCGGCCGTCGCCTCGTACTCCCGGGAGTTGGCCCCCGACTCGGAGAGGTCGTGCGCGGCCCAGAGCATGTCGATGGCCCGGGGGAGGCTCTGCGGCCGCCCCGCGGACTGCCGTGCGCACGCGAGCAGGCACATGGCCTCCGCGTACAGCCAGTCCTGCGCCGCGTGCCGGTCGCCGAACCGCAGCCCCGGGTACGACGTGGTCTCCAGATGATCGACCAGCCGGTCGCCCGGCCGCTCGATCGCGTACACCCCGGCCGCGGACGCCAGATAGAAGTCCAGCAGCCGGGACAGCGCCGACTCCCGTTCGCTCGGCGGCAGTTCGTCCCGCTCCGCGCAGGCACGCGCGTAGAGCCGCACCAGGTCGTGGAAGCGGTAGCGGCCGGGGGCCGCCGATTCGAGGAGGGAGGTGTCCACGAGGGATTCCAGCAGGTCCTCCGTGTCCTCGGCCGGCAGGTCCAGGACCGCCGCGGCGGCGGCCAGGGAGAGGTCGGGGCCGTCCGCCAGGCCGAGCAGGCGGAACGCGCGGGCCTGGGCGGGCTCCAGCTGGCCGTAGCCGAGCTCGAAGGTGGCCTTGACGGCCAGGTCGCCGGCCTGGAGTTCGTCCAGGCGGCGGCGTTCGTCGGCGAGCTTCGCCGCGAGCACCGACACCGTCCAGGTGCGGCGCGCCGCCAGGCGGGACGCCGCGATGCGGATCGCCAGCGGCAGGAAACCGCAGGCGGCCACCACGTCCAGGGCGGCCTTCCGCTCGGACGCCACCCGCTCCTCGCCCACGATCTTCGTGAACAACGCCAGCGCCTCGTCCGGGGACATCACGTCGAGGTCGATCAGGTGGGCACCGGCCAGGTCCACCATCCGCACCCGGGAGGTGACCAGCGCGGCGCAGCCGTCGGTGCCGGGCAGCAGGGGACGTACCTGGGCGGCGTCGCGGGCGTTGTCCAGCAGGACCAGCACCCGGCGCCCGGCCAGGACCGAGCGGTACAGGGCCGCGCGCTCCTCAAGGGAGTCGGGGATCGCCGAGTCGGCCGTGCCGAGGGCGCGCAGGAAGGAGCCGAGGACCGTCTCCGGCTCCGCCGCCCGGGCGCCCGCGCCCTGGAGGTCGACGTACAGCTGCCCGTCCGGGAACGCCGTGCGGGCCTGGTGGGCCACGTGCACCGCGAGGGTCGTCTTGCCGACGCCGCCGATGCCCGCGAGGGCCGAGACCGCCATGACCCGGCCCTCGGCCGAGGCCAGGATGTCGCCGAGTTCGCGTACGAAGCCGGAGCGGCCGGTGAAGTCCGGCACGGTCGCGGGCAGTTGCGCCGGACGGACCGGGACGGAAGCCGGCTCGGGCGCCGGGGAGGAGGGCTCCGCCAGTGACGGATCGGCCTGGAGGATCCGCTGCTGCAGCTCGCTCAGGCCGGCGCGCGGGTCCACCCCGAGTTCGTCGGCGAGCAGACGGCGGGTGTCGGCGTAGACGGCCAGGGCCTCGGCCTGGCGGCCGCTGCGGTAGAGCGCAAGCATCAGCAGCTCGCGCAGGCGCTCGCGGAGCGGATGGGCGGCGGTGAGGGCCGTGAGCTCGGAGACGGACTCGGCGTGGCAGCCCTGCTCGAGGTCCATGTCCAGGCATGACTCCAGGAGTTGGAGCCGCCACTCCTCCAGACGGACGCGCTGGGCCTCCGCGTAGGGGCCGGGCACTCCGGCCAGGGTCTCCCCGTCCCACAGGGCGAGGGCGCGGCGCAGGGTGGCGCGGGCGTGGCAGAGGTCGCCGGCCGAGCGCGCCTTCTCCGCCTCGGTCGCCAGGTCCTGGGCGACGGTGAGGTCCAGGGCGTCCTCGGCGAGGCCGCGGACCGCGTAGCCGCCGGACTCGCTGACCAGGACGGCTGAGGCGGAGGCAGTGGCGCCGGTGCCGCCGGGCCGGCCCGCCCCGCCCCCGGGGCCGAGCACCTTGCGCAGCCGGGAGGCGTACGTCCGTACCGCAGCCAGTGCCTGCGAGGGCGGTTCCTCGCCCCACAGGGCGTCGATCAGCTCCGCCGCCGTGGCGGTGCGGCCCTCGCGCAGCAGCAGGGCGGCGAGCAGCGCGCGTTGCTGGGGGGAGCCGGTGCTGACGGGCTCGTCGCCGCGCCAGGCGCGCACGGGGCCGAGCACGCCGAAGCGCAGGGCCGCGGCCTCCGCCGGTCCGGCCGTCCCGGCCGTCCGAGAGGACTCCGCGGGTCCCGCCGCCCCAGCCGTCGTCGCCGACTCCGGCGTGGTGCCGGGACGCCGCTGCTCCGGTACGCGCGGCACACCCTTCGGTACACCGTCCATGCAGTCCCCCTAGGCATCCTGAGCAACCACGCCAGTTTGCCTTGTTGGCAGCGGATACGTCAGCCGTGGGAGACGCCGATCACAGGGCGGTGTGGGGGGTTCACCAGGTCTGCACACTCTCTTCGCTCGCACCGGGCCGCAACCGCGTGCATCACGCCATCCCGGCCAGAACCCGCCCCCGTACACATAGCTGACGACCCGTCAGATCAGCGCTACCGTGAGCGCCATGGACACCCACGACAGCACCTTTCCGCTGATCATCTCCGTGGACGACCACACCGTGGAGCCCGCGAGGGTCTGGCAGGACCGGCTTCCGGAGAAGTACAAGGGCGTCGGACCGCGCGTCGTCCGGGCCCCCGTGAAGGAAATGACGTTCCTCGGGGGACGCTTCAAGCCGGTCATGGGGCAGCCCGGGGACGACGGTCCCGTGGGGGACTGGTGGGTCTACGAGGATCTGCGGCGGCCCCTGACCCGGCTCGACACCGCCGTCGGGTACGACAGGGACGAGATCCGGCTGGAGGTCATCACCTACGAGCAGATGCGGCCCGGCTCCTACGACGTCACCGCGCGGCTCGCCGACATGGACGTCAACCACGTCCAGTCCGCCCTGTGCTTCCCGACCTTCCCGCGCTTCTGCGGCCAGACCTTCACCGAGGCGAAGGACCACGACCTGGGCCTGCTCTGCGTGCGCGCCTACAACGACTGGATGGTGGAGGAGTGGTGCGGCCCGGACGCGCACGGGCGGCTGATACCTCTGCCCCTCATCCCGCTGTGGGACGCCCAGCTGGCCGCGGCGGAGGTCCGGCGCAACGCCGCCCGCGGGGTCCGTGCCGTCGCCTTCTCCGAGATACCGCCGTTCCTGGGGCTGCCCTCGATCCACACCGACGGCTGGGACCCGTTCCTCCGGGCGTGCGACGAGACCGGGACCGTCGTCGCCATGCACATCGGCTCCAGCAGCCGGATGCCGTCCACCTCCGCCGACGCCCCGCCCGCCGTCGGCTCCACCATCACCTACGCCAACTGCTGCTTCTCCATGGTCGACTGGCTGATGAGCGGCAAGTTCGAGCAGTTCCCGAACCTCAAGGTCATGTACGCCGAGGGCCAGATCGGCTGGATCCCCTACATCCTGGAGCGGGCCGACGTGGTGTGGGAGGAGAACCGCGGCTGGGGCGGCGTCGCCGACAAGGTGCACCGGCCGCCGTCCGAGCTCTTCGCCGAGCACGTCTACGGCTGCTTCTTCGACGACGCCTTCGGGCTGCGCAACCTCGACTCCATCGGCGTCGGCAACGTCCTCTACGAGACCGACTACCCCCACTCCGACTCCACCTGGCCCAAGTCCCGCGAGGTCGGCGAGGCACAGATGGGGCATTTGGAGCCCGACGTGGTCGAGCGGATCGTGCGCGGGAACGCCGTCGAGCTGCTCGGGCTGACGGCCGAGGGGCTGTGGCCGGGCGGCGGCGCGCGGTGAGCCTGCGGTACGGGATGCAGCTGCCCGTCCAGTCGCAGAGCGCCCTCTACGCGGAGGGCTGGGAGGCGGAGGCCGGGCCGGAGGACCTGCTGGAGATCGCCCGCGCCGCGGACCGGGCCGGGTTCGACTACCTGGCGGGCTGCGACCACGTCGGCATCCCCCGCCGGCTCGCCGCCGCGATGAGCACCGTCTGGTACGACCCCGTCGCCACCCTCGCCTTCCTGGCCGCCGCCACCGAACGTGTACGGCTGCTCAGCCACGTCGCGATCGTCGGACTGCGGCACCCCCTGCTCACCGCCAAGCAGTACGCCACCCTCGACCATCTTTCGAGCGGCCGCCTGATCCTCGGCGTCGGCGCCGGGCACGTCCAGGAGGAGTTCGAGGTCCTGGGCGTCGACTTCCACCGGCGCGGGGTCGTGCTGGACGAGTCGATCGACGCCCTGCGCGCCGCCCTCGGCCCCGACGAGTTCCCCGAGCACCACGGCAAGCTGTACGAGTTCGAAGGGCTCGGGCAGCGGCCCCGTCCGGCTCAGGACCCGGTTCCCCTGTGGGTCGGCGGCTCCTCGCCCGCCGCCGTACGCCGGGCCGCGCTCAAGGGTGACGGCTGGCTGCCGCAGGGGGATCCGAGGGACCGGCTGCCCGCGCAGATCGGCCGTATCAGGCAGCTGCGCGAGCAGGCCGGCGCGCAGGGCCCGTTCACCGTGGGTGCCATCACCGAGCCGCTGTACGTCGGCACGCCCCGCTGGGAGACGGGGCGCCGGACCGTGACCGGCGGGCCGCAGCGGCTCGCCGAGTCGCTGCGGGCGTACCGGGCGATGGGCGTGCACCAGATCCAGGTGCGGTTCCGCAGCCGGAGCCGCGACGAACTCACGGACCAGATCGCGGCGTTCGGCGCCGAGGTCGCTCCCGAGCTGTGAGGAGACCCCATGGGCAAGCTCGACGGACGCGTGGTCATCGTCACCGGCGCCGCCCGCGGCCAGGGCGAACAGGAGGCCCGGCTGTTCGCGGCCGAGGGCGCCCGGGTGGTGGCCGCGGACGTGCTCGACGACCGGGGCGAGGCCCTCGCGCAGGAGATCGGCGCGCGCTACGTCCATCTCGACGTGGGCCGGGAGGAGGACTGGCGGGCCGCCGTCACGGCCACCAAGGACGCGTACGGCCATGTCGACGGGCTGGTCAACAACGCCGGGATCCTGCGCTTCAACTCCCTCCTCGACACACCCCTCGACGAGTTCATGCAGGTCGTGCAGGTCAACCAGGTGGGCTGCCTGCTCGGCATCAAGGCGGTCGCCCCGGAGATGGCCGACGGGGGCACGATCGTGAACACCGCCTCCTGCACGGGCCTGACCGGGATGGCCGCGGTGGGCTCCTACGCGGCGACCAAGCACGCCGTGGTCGGTCTGACCCGGGTCGCCGCGCTGGAGCTGGCGGGGCGCGGGATACGGGTCAACGCCGTCTGCCCGGGGGCGATCGACACCCCGATGGCCAACCCGGCCCGGCTCGACCCGGACGCCGACCCGGAGGAGGCGGCGAAGGGCCTGGACCGGCTGTACCGCAAGCTCGTGCCGCTGGGCAGGGTCGGGCGGCCCGAGGAGGTGGCGAGGCTCGCGCTGTTCCTGACCTCGGAGGACTCCTCGTACATCACGGGCCAGCCGTTCGTGATCGACGGCGGGTGGCTGGCCGGGGTCAGCGTTATCTGACGCTCCATCAGGTATTGACGCTCCCGGGGGCCGGTGGAACAGTCGGAGCCATAATCTGACGTACCGTCAGAACTGACCGTGGGGCGGTGAACCTCCTTGGAATTCGGCATCTTCGTTCAGGGATACGTCGGTAAGCGGGCCGAGACCGACCCGCTCGCCGAGCACAAGGCGCTGATGGAGGAGACCGAGTACGTCATCCAGGCGGACCAGTCCGGCTTCAAGTACGCCTGGGCCTCCGAGCACCACTTCCTGGACGAGTACTCGCACCTCTCCGCCAACGACGTCTTCCTCGGCTACCTGGCGCACGCGACCGAGCGGATCCACCTGGGCTCCGGCATCTTCAACCCGCTGGCCCCGGTCAACCACCCGGTGAAGGTCGCCGAGAAGGTCGCCATGCTCGACCACCTCAGCGGCAACCGCTTCGAGTTCGGCAGCGGGCGGGGCGCCGGGTCCCACGAGATCCTCGGGTTCATGCCGGGGGTGACCGACATGAACCACACCAAGGAACTCTGGGAGGAGACCATCGCCGAGTTCCCCAAGATGTGGCTCCAGGACGAGTACCAGGGCTTCCAGGGCAAGCACTGGTCGCTGCCACCGCGGAAGGTCCTGCCCAAGCCGTACGGCGGGTCGCACCCGGCGATGTGGTACGCGGCCGGGTCGCCGCCGTCGTACGCCATGGCCGCGAAGAAGGGGCTCGGCGTGCTCGGCTTCAGCGTGCAGAAGGTCTCCGACATGGAGTGGGTGCTGGAGCAGTACAAGACGGCGATCGTCGACGCCGAGCCCGTCGGGGACTTCGTGAACGACAACGTGATGGTGACGACCACGGCGATCTGTGCGCCGACCCATGCGGAGGCCGTGCGGATCGCGGCGAGCGGGGGGCTGCACTATCTGCCCTCGCTGGTGTTCCGGTACCACGACACGTTCCCGCGCCCCGAGGGGTTCCCGGTGTGGCCGGAGACGCTGCCGGAGTACACCGAGGAGTTCGTGGAGGTGCTGATCGAGGAGGAGTTGCTGATCTGCGGGGACCCGGACGAGGTGCTGCGGCAGTGTGAGCGGTGGGAGCGGGCCGGGGCGGATCAGCTGAGTTTCGGGTTGCCGGTGGGGGTGCCGAAGGAGGAGACGCTGCAGACGATTCGGCTGGTCGGGGAGTACGTGATTCCCAAGATCGACACGGATCCTGTGCATCGGACTTCGCGGTTCCGGCGGGGGGCCTGAGCTTTCGTCGGCGGGTGCGGTGGGCGTCGTGGTTGTTCGCGCAGTTCCCCGCGCCCCTTCAAGGCAACGGTCTCAGAGGAGTTGAGTGGTCATGCTCGATCACGTCATCAAAGGGGCGACCGTCGTCGACGGGTCCGGTGGGCCCGGCTACACCGCCGACGTCGGCATCCGCGACGGGCGGATCGCCGTCATCGGTCGGGTCACGGAGGAAAGCCGGACCGCCGAGGACGCCACCGGCCTCGTCCTCACCCCCGGCTTCGTCGACCCCCACACCCACTACGACGCCCAGCTCTTCTGGGATCCGTACGCCACGCCCTCGCTCAACCACGGGGTCACCACCGTCGCCGGGGGGAACTGCGGGTTCACGCTCGCGCCGCTGCATCCGGACCGGCCCGAGGACGCCGACTACACGCGGCGGATGATGTCCCGGGTTGAGGGCATGGCGCTGGTGGCGCTGGAGGAGGGGGCGCCCTGGAGCTGGCATTCCTTCGGGGAGTACCTGGACGCCCTGGAGGGGCGGATCGCCGTCAACGCCGGGTTCATGGTGGGGCACTGTGCGCTGCGGCGGTATGTCATGGGGCCGGATGCCGTGGGCGGGCAGCCGAGTCAGCAGCAGCTCGCCGCGATGGTGCGGCTGCTGCGGGAGTCCATGGACGCCGGGGCCTGGGGGCTGTCCACGACCCAGTCGAGCAGTCACTCCGACGGGGACGGGCAGCCCGTGGCCTCGCGGCACGCCCAGCCGGCCGAGCTGCTGGCGCTGTCGCGGGCCGTCGGGGAGTGCGAGGGCACGCAGATCGAGGCGATCGTCGCGGGCTGTCTGGATCAGTTCAGCGACGCGGAGATCGATCTGTTCGTGGAGATGAGCGCGGTCGCGGGGCGGCCGCTCAACTGGAACGTGCTGACGATCGACGCGGCCGTCCCCGAGCGCGTGCCCCGGCAGTTGCTCGCGAGCGAGCAGGCGAGGAAGGCCGGCGGCAGGGTCGTGGCCCTCACCATGCCGATCCTCACGCCGATGAACATGTCCCTGGGGACCTTCTGCGCGCTCAATCTGATTCCCGGCTGGGGGCCGGTGCTCGGGCTGCCCGTACCGGAGCGGATCGAGAGGCTGCGGGACCCGGACGTCCGGGCCGAGCTGCTGCGGCGCGCGAACTCCAAGGAGGCGGGGGTCTTCCGGCGGCTCGCGAACTTCGGGCGGTACGTCATCGGCGACACCTACAGCGAGGCGAACGCCGGACTGACCGGGCGCGTGGTGAAGGACATCGCCGAGGAGCGCGGGCAGGAGCCCTTCGCGTGCCTGGTGGAGATCTGCGCCAACGACCGGCTGCGCACGGTGCTGTGGCCGATGCCGACCGACAACGACCCGGCGTCCTGGGCGCTGCGGGCCGAGACCTGGCAGCACGAGGACGTGCTGCTCGGCGGGTCCGACGCGGGCGCCCACCTGGACCGGATGTGTGGGGCGCCGTACACCACCCGGTTCCTCGGGGACTGTCTTCGGGGCCGGAAGCTGGTCGGTCTGGAGCAGGCCGTGAAGATGCTGACCGACGACCCGGCCCGGCTCTTCGGGCTGCGGGAGCGGGGGCAGGTGCGGGAGGGCTGGCACGCGGACCTGGTGCTGCTCGACCCGGAGCGGATCGACGCGGGCCCGGCCACCCTGGTGCACGACCTGCCGGGTGACAGCCCGCGGCTGGACTCCCGGGCGCTGGGCGTGCGGGCCGTGTGGGTCAACGGGGTCGAGGCGATCCGGGACGACGTGGTGACCGGGGCCGTACCCGGCCGGGTGCTGCGCTCCGGGCGTGACACGGAGACGGTGAGCACGAGGTGACGGCACCCCAGTCGCTGTTCGTCGGCGGATCCTGGGTGGCGCCGGACGGCGGCCACTACGAGGTGATCGACCCGGCGGGCGAGCAGACCGTCGGGTGGGCGCCGGAGGCCTCGCGGGATCAGGTGCTCGCGGCCTGTGCCGCGGCCCGCGAGGCCTTCGGGCCGTGGTCGCGCACCGCGCCCGAGGAGCGGGCCGCGGTCCTCGGACGGGCTGCGGGGATCATCGCCGGGCGGCTGAAGGAGTACGCGGAGCTGGCCCGGGCCGAGACCGGAGCGACCCTCGGCACCGCACGCGCCCTGCAGGTCGGGGTCGCCGCCGCCCGCTTCCGGCGCTACGCGCGCGTGGAGCCCGCCGAGTGGCCGGTGCCGCCGCAGATCAACGCGGCCGGGCCGATGGGGAGGGCCGGGGTGATGGGCGCCCTGGCCGTCCGGCAGCCCGTCGGGGTCGTCACCTGCATCACCTCGTACAACAACCCCTGGGCCAACCCGGCCGGGAAGGTAGCCCCCGCCCTGGCCATGGGCAACACGGTCGTGGTGAAACCGGCCCCGCAGGATCCGCTGTCGGTCTACCGGATGGCGCAGGCGCTGCAGGAGGCGGGCGCCCCGCCGGGTGTGGTGAACGTCGTCAGCGGCTCGCACACCGAGGTGGGCGAGGCGGCCGTGGCGTCGCCGGACGTCGACATGGTCAGCTTCACCGGCTCCACGGCCGTGGGACGGCGGATCGCCGAGGTGTGCGGGCGGGACATGAAGCGGCAGTTGATGGAGCTGGGCGGGAAGGGGGCGGCGCTCGTCTTCGACGACGCCGACCTCGGCTCGGCCGTGGCCGGGATCGGCACCACCTTCTCCTTCTACAGCGGGCAGATCTGCACGGCGCCGACGCGGGTGCTGGCACAGCGCGGGATCCACGACCGTCTGGTGGAGCAACTGGCGGCTTACGCACTTCGGTTGAAGGTGGGTGACCCGAGGGAGCCGGACACCGTGGTCGGGCCGGTCATCTCGGCGGCGCACCGGGACCGGGTGGAGTCGTACGTCGAACTGGGCCGCAAGGAGGGCGCGGTGGTGGTGGCGGGCGGCGAACGCCCGGGCCTGCCGACCGGCTTCTACGTCGCCCCGACCCTCCTGGCCGACTGCCGCAACGACATGCGCGTGGCCCGCGAGGAGATCTTCGGCCCGGTGGTGGTCGTCATCCCCTTCGACGACGAGGAGGAGGGCATCGCACTCGCCGACGACACCGACTACGGCCTCATCGACTACGTCTGGTCGGGCGACGTGGCCCGGGCCTTCCGGGTGGCCCGGCGGCTACGGGCCGGCGGGGTGGGGATCAACACCGTGGGACGCAACATGGAGGCCCCCTTCGGCGGGTTCAAGCAGAGCGGAGTGGGCCGCGACGTCGGCTCGTACGCCCTGCACGCCTACAGCGAGGTCCAGTCGATCGTGTGGCCGGGGTGACACCGCTCAGGTGTCCAGGTCCACCCGCACCGTCAGCAGACTCGTCCCCAACGCCCGTACCCCCAGGCTGTTGAGCCGCGGCAGCCCCCGCAGGCGCGCCACCGGATCGTCCTGCGGCATCAGGTGCGCGGTCCCTTCGTGCCACCGCCCCCGGATCCGCACCCGCACCCGTGGATCGGCCTTGATGTTGCGTACGTACTGAGACCGTTCGCCGAACTCCGACACCAGCCAGAAGGAGCGGCCGACGCGGCGTCCGCCCACCGGGGTCCGGCGGGGCAGCCCGGAGGTGCGGCCCGTCGTCTCCAGGACCGTCTGGAAGGGGAGGCGGCGCAGGAGCGGGTTGAGGCGCCGCTGGAAGGCCGTGGTCGCCCGGAACCTCAGGTCGGTGCGGCGGGACATCGTCTGCGGGTCTCCTTCGCACGAAGCTCTCACGGTTTCTGCAACGCTGCCTGCTTCAATGATCCCCCACGCGGCATCGAAGGAGAGCGGGTGGCTGCGGATGCGGATCGTGACCTGGAACCTGTGGTGGCGCTTCGGGCCGTGGCAGACGCGGCAGAAGGCGATCGTCAACGCCCTGCGGGAGCTGCGGCCCGACGTCGTCGGACTCCAGGAGGTGTGGGCGGCCGACGGCGAGAACCTCGCCGAGTGGCTCGCCGGTGAGCTGGGCCTGCACTGTGCGTACGGCGCCTCACCCGCCCCGGAACGCTGGCAGCGGCGGATCGGCGACCCGACGGTCGGCATAGGCAACGCCGTGCTGAGCCGGTGGCCGGTCGTCGACCAGGACGTGCTGCCGCTGCCCGCCCCGGCCGACACGGACGACGGCCGCCTCGCCCTCTACGCCCGCCTCGACGCCCCCGGCCACCAGGTCCCCTTCTTCACCGCCCACTTCACCTCCGGCCCGGGCTCCTCCGCGGTCCGCTGCGGCCAGGCCGCCGCGCTCGCCGGTTTCGTCGCCCGGCACCGCGGCGACACCCCCTTCCCGCCCGTCGTCACCGGCGACCTCAACGCCCGGCCCGACTCCGGCGAGGTCCGCCTCCTCGGTGGCCGCACGACCACCCCGGCCGTGCCCGGCCAGGTCCTCCTGGACGCGTGGGAGCACGCCGACCCGGCCACCCCCTCCGTGACCTGCGACCCTGCCAATCCGTACGTGGCACGCACCTGCGAGCCCGGCGCGCGCATCGACTACATCCACGTGGGGCCGCCCGGCCCCGGCGGACTCGGCCGCGTCCAGGACGTACGGCGGGCCTGCGACGGCCCGGTCGACGGGTCCTGGCCCTCCGACCACGCGGCGGTCGTCGCCGACCTGGCGGACACCACCGAGTAGTGCCGCGTGAGTCAGCCGCGGGGCTCGGTGCCCGTCAGGCGGCTCAGCAGGACCCGCGCCTCGTCCTGGGCCGCTCTCACCTCCGGCTCGCCGAGGCCGCACAGCCTCAGGCACGAGGACGCGATGGCGTCGGTGTCGGCGGCCTCCGGTTCCCGGGAACGCCGTATCTGGATGACGACCTCCACCAGCTGGATGAGGAGTTCGCCCAGCCGCCCGGCGGGCATGGTGCGGGCGACGTCCGCTGTCGCCGCCAGGGCGCCGAGAGCTCCGTAGCTGTCCCGCAGCCGGCCCCGCTCCGCACGGAAGGCGTCGAACCGCTCGGCCCGCACTTCCGGCAACAGGTACAGCGTGCCGATGTTGTACGCGGTGCCGGACAGGGTGCGCACGTCCATCACCGCCACCGCGTGGAGAGCCGCGGCCGCGCCGGCCCGCTCGGGCACGAGCGCCTGGATCTGCTCCACCATCTCCAGGCTGGGCCGGACGGACGTGTCCAGCAGCTCGGCCAGGATGTCGTCCTTGGTGGCGAAGTGGTAGTAGAGCGAGGCCTGCCTGATGCCCACCCGCTCGGCGATCATGCGGGTGCTGGTGGCCGCGATCCCGCGTTCGACGAAGAGCTCCCCGGCGGCGTCGAGGATCTGTGCCCGGGCAGAGGCGCCGGGGTCGGACGGCTGCGTGTGCCGGGGCCGGCCTTGGCGGGAACGCGTCGTCGTCATCCCCCCATCCTGTCACCCGGTGGCGGGCACCCGACCGCGCCCGGCACACCGGTGCCCGCGCCGCGGATGCCGTCAAGCGGATGACAGAAAGGCCCGCCAGCCGCCGAAGCGGGTGATGTCGGGCGTGCCCTCGACGGCGTACGGCTCCACCAGGAAGCCCTTCACCTGTCGCCCGTCGGCCAGTTCCACGGTGCCGATGGTCATCGGCGCGGGGACGGCGGCGGTGAACGTCCCGAAGCCCGCCGCGGGCAGCCGCCAGAGTTCCCCTTCGATGCCTTCAGCCCCGCCGCCCGTCTGCGTGCCGGCGGTGCCCGGCCCGGTCGGGGCGACGGTGCGGACCAGACCCGGCTTGGGCGGTTCGGTGGGCAGGGCGTGCAGCCGGTAACCGGCGGCGGTGCGCGCCGGGCCCACCAGAGTGCCGCCCGCCTGCACCAGTTGGGCGTTGAGCGGCTGGCCGGTGAGATGGGCACCGACCACGAACAGGTCGACACCGGGGTTGGCGAGTCGCTCGGCCAGGGCGGCCAGACTGCGGTCGGAGAAGGCCGGGCCGGTGAGCATCACGCCGAACGGCAGGCCGTCCACGAACCCGGCGGGGACGGCGAGCGCGGCGCAGTCCAGGAGGTTGGCGAAGTTGGTGAAGCGGCCCATCCGGGCGTTGGCGCCGACCGGGTCGGCCGCCACCTCGTCCAGGCCGGGGTGCCAGGTGGTCGTCGGGGTGAGGAGTGCGGCGCAGTCGTCGAGCAACGCCCGGCCGGCTGCTGCGAGGGCGGCGAGCCGGGCGGTGTCGGCGGCCCAGTCGGCGGCGGTCCTGTCCCGGCCCGCCAGCACGATGGAGGCGACGGTCGGGTCGAGGTCGGTGCCGATCAGGTCGCGGTGCTTCTCCAGGTGCGCGCCGACGGCCGCGTACCGCTCGGCGACGAACGCGCCGCCGTACAGCAGTTCCGCTGCCTGGAGCAGCGGGGTGATGTCGGTTTCGGTGATCTCGACACCGGTGCTCGCCAGGCGGGCGACCGCGGTGTCGAAGGCGGCGCGCCAACCCTCGGCCATGCCCTCCAGGTGCCGCGGTTGCGGGACGGCGACCCGGGGGCGTGCGGGTGGCGGAGGAAGCCGGGTGCCGGTGCGGGAGAGCGGGTCGGCGGGGTCGGGGCCCTCGATGATCTCCGCGGCGGCGCGGGCCAGGCGCAGGTCGCGGGCGAAGACGGTGACGCAGTCGAGGGTGTAGCAGGCGGGGACCACCCCGGTCACCGGCACCAGGCCCTTGGTGGGCTTGACCCCGACGATGCCGTTGAGGGCGGCGGGCACCCGTCCCGAGCCGGCCGTGTCGGTGCCGAGCGCGAGGTCGGCGATGCCCAGTGCCACCGCGACGGCGGAGCCGGAGGAGGAGCCGCCGGAGATGCGGGCCGGGTCCCAGGCGTTGCGGACCGCGCCGTAGGGGCTGCGGGTGCCGACCAGGCCGGTGGCGAACTGGTCCAGGTTGGTCTTGCCGAGCACCACGGCGCCGGCCGCGCGCAGCCGTGCCACCGCGGGCGCGTCGGCCTCGGGCCGGTAGGCGTACGTCGGGGCGCCCGCGGTCGTGGGCAGGCCGGCGACGTCGATGTTGTCCTTGACGGCTGCCACCAGGCCGGCCAGCGGCAGCGCCGGGTCGACGGCGGCCGCTTCGGCGAGCACCTCGTCGCGGGGCCTGAGGTGGATCCAGATCTCCGGCCGGTCGGAGGAGCGGATGCGGTCGTAGGCGGCCTCGACGCGTTCGGCCGGTGTCATGGCGTTCATGACCGCACCGCCGCGAGGATCTGGCCGGGGGCGACCTGTTCACCGGGTCTGACGTAGATCTCCAGCAGTGTTCCGGCGGTGGGCGCGCTCACCTTGGACTCCATCTTCATCGCCTCCAGCCAGAGGATCGGGTCGCCCGCGGCGACCGCGGCGCCCGGCTCGGCGACGGTCTGCCAGACCGTCGCGGTGAACGGCGCGGTGAGGGCGACCGCGCCGTCGGGGACGGTGACGGCGGCGGGGTCGGCGGCCGGGGGTTGGGGTTCGTCGTGGCGGTCGAACTCGCCGGCCGCCCGCCAGCGTTCCTTCTCCGCCTCGAAGGCGGCGCTCTGCCGCTGCCGGAAGGCGGCGATCGAGTCGGCCTCGGCGGTCAGGAAGGCGTTGTACTCGGCGATCGAGAAGGTTCCCTCCTCGGTGGCGAAGTCGCCGCGCCCCGCGTCGGTCTCGGCACGCAGTTCGAGCAGTTCCTCCGCCGTGACGGGGTACCACTCGATGCGGTCGAAGAAGCGCAGCGCCCAGGGGGAGTCCTGGAAGAGGCCGCCTCTGCGGAACCGGTTCCAGATCTGCACGGTGCGGCCGACGAACTGGTAGCCGCCGGGACCCTCCATGCCGTAGATGCACAGGTAGGCGCCGCCGATGCCGACGGAGTTCTCCGCGGTCCAGGTGCGGGCCGGGTTGTACTTGGTGGTGACCAGGCGATGCCGCGGGTCGAGCGGGGTGGCGACGGGGGCGCCCAGATAGACGTCCCCGAGGCCGAGCACCAGGTAGGAGGCGTCGAAGACGGTGCGGTAGACGTCGTCGGCGGTGTCCAGGCCGTTGACCCGGCGGATGAACTCGATGTTCCACGGGCACCACGGGGCGTCGTCGCGCACTCCGGCCATGTACCGCTCGATGGCCAGCCGGGTCGCCGGGTCGTCCCAGCTGAGCGGCAGCCGCACGGTCCGGGAGGGCACGACCAGCTCGTTGGTCGGCGGTACCTCGTCCTCCAGTTCGCGCAGGAGGGCGGTGACGTCGCGGGCCTTGAGCCGGCGGGCGTCGGTGTGGATCTGGAGCGAGCGGATGCCGGGGGTGATGTCGATGATGCCGTCGGGCGCGTGGCGGGCGAGGGTCTCCTGCAGGGCGTGGACCCGCATGCGCAGGCCGAGGTCGAGCACCATCGGGCCGTACTCGACGAGGACGTTGTCGTCGCCGTCCCGGCGATAGGTGACCCCGGGGCGGTCAGGGGTGGCCTCGAGGCGGCCCAGGACGCCGTCGTCGCCGTCTCCGCCGCTGCTGATCAGCGCGGGCGAGGCGCGACGGGCGTCGAGGGCGGCCGCCTCGGCCTCCCTGACCGGCACGAACCGGACGGTGTCGCCGGGGCGGAGCTGGCCGAGCTTCCACAGCTCGCCGCTGGCGACCACCGCGGGGCAGACGAATCCGCCGAGGGACGGCCCGTCGGGTCCGAGGACGATCGGCGTGTCGCCGGTGAAGTCCAGCGCGCCGACCGCGTACGGGGTGTCGTGGATGTTCGAGGGGTGCAGCCCGGCCTCGCCGCCGTCCTGGCGGGCCCACTGCGGTCGGGGCCCGATGAGGCGGATGCCGGTGCGGGCGGAGTTGTGGTGCACCGTGTAGTCGGTGGCGTAGAGGGTGTCGATGTCCTCGCGGGTGAAGAACTCCGGGGCCGCGTGCGGCCCTTCGGTGACGCCGATCCGCCAGTGCGAGGTGATCGCGGGGCGGCGCCCGGCCGGGGTCGGCCCGCCGTCCGCGGTCCCGGCGGGTCCGGGTCGCAGGACGTCTCCGGCGAGCAGCGCCCGGCCGCCGTGCCCGCCGAAGCCGCCGAGGGTGAAGGTCGAGGCGCTGCCCAGGTAGGCGGGTACGTCGATGCCGCCCCGGACGGCCACATAGCTGCGCAGGCCGGGACCCGCGGAGGTGCCGAGGGCCAGGGTGGCGCCGGCCGGGACCGGCAGCGGCTGCCACAGGTCGGCTTCGGTGCCGTCGACGGTGACCGGGACGGGGGCGCCGGTGACGGCGACGACGGTGGCGGCCGAGAAGCGCAGGGTCAGCCCGCCCGCGGTGACTTCGAGTGCGGGTGCCTCGGCCGGGTTGCCGACGGCCAGGTTGGCCTCGGCGAAGGAGACCGGGTCGAAGGGTCCGCTCGGCGGCACGCCGACGTGCCAGTGGCCGAGCCTGCCCGGGAGGTCCTGGACGGTGGTCATCGGGCCCGGCGCCAGGACGTCCATGCGCGGCTCGGGGTCGGCGGTGGTGGCGAGCGTGGTGGTGTGGTGTGCGGCCCGGCGCACCTCGTCCCGTGTGGTCAGCGAGCGCAGCAGGCCCACGTTGGTGACGATGCCGTCGACGCGGCTGGCGGCCAGGGCGTCGCCGAGCACGTCGAACGCGGTGTCGCGGGTGGCGCCGCTCGCGATCACCTTGGCGAGCAGGGGGTCGTAGTACGGCGAGATCTCCAGGCCGGTCTCGGCGTAGCCGTCGACGCGGACGCCCGGCATGTCGTCGGTGCCCTGGCCGGGGAAGACCGCCCGGGTGATCAGGCCGGAGGACGGCTGCGCGTTCTTGTCGGGGTCCTCGGCGTAGACCCGGGCCTCCACGGCGTGTCCGGTGGGCGTCCACTCCCGTTCGAACACCGTGTCGTCGACCCGGCCGTCGCGGGCCAGGGTGAGCATGAGGGCGACGAGGTCGACGCCGTAGGCCTCCTCGGTGACCGGGTGCTCGACCTGCAGGCGGGTGTTGACCTCCAGGAAGGCGGCCTCCTCGCGCACCGGGTCGTAGACGAACTCCACGGTCCCCGCGCCGCGGTAGCCGACCGAGGCGAGCAGCCGGCGTGAGGAGTCGTGCAGGGTGGTGCGGACGTGGTCGGGCAGGGCCGGGGCGGGGGCCTCCTCGATCACCTTCTGGTTGCGGCGCTGCAGTGAGCAGTCGCGGTCGCCGATGACGGCGATCCGGCCGGTGCCGTCGCCGAAGACCTGTACCTCGACGTGGCGGGCGGGTCGGACGAGGCGTTCGAGGAACACGCCGGCCGAGGCGAAGTTCGACTCGGCGAGCGCCGCGACCCGGGCGAAGGCCTCGCGGACCTCGTCGGCGGTGGCGCACGCCTGCATGCCGATGCCGCCGCCACCGCCGGTGGCCTTGACCATCACCGGCAGCCCGATCGACTCGGCGGCGGTGACGGCCTCCTCGGCGCTTGCCAGCAGTTCGGTCCCGGCCAGGAGGGGGACTCCGGCGGCCTTGGCCAGGGCCCGGGCGGTGTGTTTCTCGCCGAAGGCGGTGATCTGGTCGGCGGTAGGGCCCGCGAAGCGCAGGCCGGCCGCCTCGACGGCACGGGCGAAGGCGGTGTTCTCGGAGAGGAAGCCGTAGCCCGGGTGGACGATGCCGGCGCCGTGGGCGAGTGCGGCTTCGATGATCGCGTCGCCGCGCAGGTACGAGTCGCGGGCGGGGGCCGGACCGAGGCGGACCGCGTGGTCTGCCTCGCGCACGTGCGGGGCGGCCCGGTCGGCGTCGGAGAAGACGGCGACGGTCTCCAGTCCCATCCTGCGGGCGGTGCGGATGACACGGCGGGCTATCTCGCCGCGGTTGGCGACGAGGACGGCGGTGGGGCGCGTCACGCGGTGCCTCCGGTGGTGCCGGCCGACGGCGGGGTGTGCGCGGCGGGGCCCGACGGACCGGCGGCGTGGTCCGGCTCGACGACGATCATCCGCAGCGGGGTCGGGTTGAAGTCGTTGCACGGGTTGTTCATCTGCGGGCAGTTCGACACCATCACCAGGACGTCCGTCTCGGCGCGCACCGCGACCCGGCGGCCGGGCGCCGACATACCGTCCACGATGCCCAGCGCGCCGTCCGCCTCGACGGGCACGTTCATGAACCAGTTGAGGTTGGAGACGATGTCCCGGGCCCCGAGGCCGCGGCGGGACGCCTCGGCGAGGAAGTTCTCCCGGCAGCCGTGATGGAACATCACGTGGTGGCCGTAGCGCAGGGTGTTGGACTCCTTGCCGCAGGCGCCGCCGATGGTGTCCTGGCGGTCGATCTCGTTGCCGACGACGGTCATCAGGGGCCGGCCCTCGTTGCTGCGCAGCACGGTGCCGGTGCGCACGTAGGCGTTGCCCTGCCAGGCGAGCGTGTCGGGGACGCTGTAGCGCTCCTCCGGGTCGTCGGCGTTGTAGAGCAGGCAGTCGGCGGACTGGTTGCCGCCGACGTCGACGATGGTCAGGACGTGTCCCTTCCTGACCACGGCCGACCAGGGCGCGTTGGGTGCGACCTCGTCGTCCAGGATCACGGTGCCCTCGGCGAGGCTCGCTCCCCAGTCGAGGACGGAGCCCTCCGCATACACGGCGCCGACCGGAACGGTGGAGGCGAGCGTGCCGCCGGAGACGGTCGGGCGGGTGGTCACGGTGGTGCCGGCGTGAGTGATCGCCATGTCACAGCCCCCGGGCTTCGCAGTAGTCGACGGTGTTGAGGTACGCCCGGTGCAGTTCGGGCGTGGCGGTGAACCGCGGCTCGTCCGGGCCGGTGGGGCGGCCCCGCCAGGCGTGCACCCGCAGGGGCCCGACGACATAGCCGGGGCGCGGGTCCAGCGGATGGGCGACGTTGGCGACCAGCGCCAGCAGGGGCATCTCCGCGACGAGTTCGACGTGGGTGCCCGCTCCCGCGCTGCCCCGCCAGGCGAGCGTGCCGTCCGCCTCGACGTGGACGCCCTGGAAGAAGGAGACGCTCGGCGGCAGGTCGCGTCGGCTCAGACCGTGCTTGGCGGCCGCCTTGACGAAGAGTCCGCGGCCGGACGGGGACGGCCCGTGAGGGCGGGCGTCACCGTACTTGCGTTCGTTCCAGGCGTCGGTGGTGGTGCCGCAGAAGGCGTCGTGCCGGCCCGAGGAGTCACCGGTGAGGACCGCCAGGACACGGCCGTCGCCGGACAGCAGCGGGTGGTTCTCACCCAGGTAGGCCCGCCACGGGATCTTCTGGGTGTCGGCGACGTTGAGCCGCTCGACGGGTTCCAGGGCGTTGAAGAGCAGCAGGTGGGCGCAGGCGTCGCCGGTCGGGTCGTCGAAGCGCAGCCGGGTGCCGCGGGCGAGGACCTTGTGGGTGTAGCCGCCGGGTGCCACCGTCTCCGCCCACACCAGCGCGGCCGGATCCACGCCCGGCGGCGGGTACGGACTGCTGGACGCCGGAAGGTGCGGCATCCACTCGCCGCCCTGCCCGCCCTGGGCCCGTGCGTCTTCCCGGGCGCTGTGGACGCTGTCGGTCAGGTGGAGGTCACGAACACGGGCGGGGGCCCGTCCGCCGGGGTGTCCGGTGGGATGCTCGGCGGGGTGCTGGTCGTGCGGCGCGGTGGTGCTCGACTCTTCGGCGGTGGTCATGGGGGTCCCGTGGTCCCTTCGTGGGTGGATCGCCGCAGTGTCAGGCGGGTTCGGCGACGGGTTCGACGGACGGCGGCTCGACGTGGGTGTGGGAGACGTGCCTCAGCTCGATCCGGCGGTGCAGCCGGCGGGCGAGGAAGTAGGCGGCACCGGCGGCGAGACTGAGCCCGATGAACAGCAGGGCGCTCCACCGCAGCCACCAGGTGCCGCCGGTGAGGTCGTAGATCTCCGGCCGCGGCCACAGCAGGTTGACCGTCATGCCGACCTGGTAGAGCACGGCGAGCGCGGTGATCAGCGTGCCCCGGCGGCCCAGCGAGAACAGCGGCCGGCCCGTCTCGTCGACGCCGGCGGGCAGCCCGCCGGTGCGCCGCTGCCGGATCCGGGCGACCAGCAGCGGCAGGGTCACGCCCAGGTACGCGAGATACAGCATGGCGATGCACAGGCTGGACAGGGCGGTGAAGATCGCGGCCTGGTGGATGTTCACCAGGAGCGCGACGGCGGCGCCCACGCCCACCACGATCGACGTGATGATCGGCGTGCCGGTGCGGGGCGAGACCTTGGCGAGGTACCGGTGGCCCGGCAGGGCACCCTCGCGCGCCATGGAGTACATCATCCGTGCGCCGGACGTCTGCACGGCGAGCGTGCAGGCGAACACCGCGACCGCGACGCAGCACAGCAGCAGCCTGCCGACCACCGCTCCGAGCCGGTCGGTGAGCACCCAGCTGAGGCCACCGGCGGCCAGCTTCCCGTCGGTCAGGCTGCTCGCCGCCATCAGTCCCGACACGATCAGCAGAGCGCCGCCGACGCCGGAGGTGACCAGGGCACGGAGGATCGTGCGGGGGGTGGTGCGGCGCGGGCTGTGGGTCTCCTCCGCCAGCTCGCCCGCGGAGTCGAAGCCGACCATGACGTACGCCGCCATCAGCGAGGACGCGAGGAACGCCCCGAAGTAGCCGCCACCGCCTGGCCAGCCGGTGGTGTGGGCCACGACCTGCGGGCCCCGCTCGGGCAGGAAGAAGAGCACGAGTACGAGTGCGATCACGCCGGCGATCTCCACCGCGACACCCGTACTGGTCGCCGCGGCCATCTGGCGGATGCCCAGGATGTTCACCACTGTGGTGATCACCAGCAGGAGGCAGCCCAGCAGGACCGCGTTGTGCGCGCCGGTCGGCGAGAGGACCGACGGGTCGGCGCCCGGACCGCCGACGATCTGGAACCCGGACCAGATGCCCGGCAGCACCGCCTGCGCGGCGATCGCGGCCGCGGCGACGGTGAGGATCTGCCCGATGATCATGATCCAGCCGGCGAACCAGCCCACCGTCGTGCCGGCCAGCCGGCTCGACCACTGGTAGATCGCCCCGGAAAGGGGCCACCGTGCCGCGAGTTCGGCGAAGCAGAGCGCCACCAGCAGCTGCCCCGCGAAGACCAGCGGCCAGGTCCAGAAGAACGCCGCTCCGCCGAGGCCGAAACCGAGGCCGAAGAGCTGGAAGACGGTGGTGAGGATGGACACGAAGGAGAAGCCCGCGGCGAACGACGCGAAGCCGCCCACCCCGCGGCGCAGTTCCTGCGGGTAGCCGACGGGAGCGGGACTGGTGGTGATGTCGCCGACTGGGCTTGACGCAGCGGTGAGCTCGGACCGTCTCATCACCGCACCTCCGAATGGTCGAGGTATACCTGTCGATCGACAGGTATTGCGATGGTGAGGTGGGTCGGTCTCACTCCCGCGTCGCGGCGGTTAACTTGCTGTATCCGGCGCCTCTCACTCCGGCCCGGCGATCAGGACGACAGGCTCTGGTCCCGCCCGAGGAAGATCGGGTTGGTGAACGCCGCCAGGGCGCCGGGCAGCGGTCCCGCGGCCGCCTCGTGCCGGAGTTCGGCCCGTACGTACGCCGCGTACGACGGTGTGGTGCGCCACTCGACCACGCCCGAGCCGGAGACCGGCAGCGGATCGCCGGTGTGCAGGACGCCCTGGTCGGTGACGAGGCGGACCGTGCAGCGCGGTGCGCCGGTGACCTCCAGGCGGACGGTGACCGGGGTGTCGCGGCCGACGCAGAGCCGCTCGCCGATGCCCGCGTGCTCGCCGCGTCCGCCCGACGCCCGGAAGGACAGCGCGACGCGCGCGGACTCGGCGACGTAGGACCGTCCCGCCCGGATGCCCTCCTGGATCGCCTCCCGGGTCAGGTCGTCGGCCAGGACGACCGTCTGCGGGCTGCCCACCGCGTCCGGGGAGCGGTGGGCGTCGCTGCCGCCCATCGCCGGGAGCCAGCCGCGCCCGTCCCGCACGGACGCCACGAGCATGCTGTCCCAGTCGGCGAGCGCCACCTCGTCGTCGGGCGTGTAGGGGCCGTTCCACACCTCGACGGCGTCCGCCTCGGCGAAGCCGAACTTCCAGTTGCAGCCGACGCACGTGGCGTGCGGGTGGGCCGGGACGACCAGGCCGCCGGCGCGGCGGATCTGCCGGGCGAACCGGCCGAAGCGGTTGTCGCGGGCCCGGTAGCGCCAGTCGACGAAGGTGCCCGGGTCGGTACCGAGCGCGACGACGTGCCCGTTGCGGGTGGTGATCTCCTCGCCCAGCATGACCAGCAGGTCGTCCCCGGCCACGTCGGCCCAGTGGGCGTGGGAGGAGTGGGTGTTGTGCTCGGAGGAGTTGATGAAGTCCAGCCCGGCCGCGCGGGCCAGCTCCCCGATCTCGGCGGGGGTGCGACGGCCGTCGGAGTGCCAGGAGTGCAGATGGCAGTCGCCCCGGTACCAGGCCCGGCCCCGGCCCTTCGCCCGCTCCGGCGGATAGACCGGCTCGGTCGCCTCGCCGGGCTCCCCGTACGTCAGCGTGACCGTGACCTCGTACGACAGGCCCTGCGGGGCGACCGTGTACGGGCCGAGCGCGATGTGCCAGGTGCCCTCGCGCACCGGGCCCGGGACGTAGCCCGGCGTCGCGTCGTCCGCGCGGAGGAAGAACTCGGTGCGCGCCCCGCCCGACCAGCCGCGGAAGCCCCGGCCGCCCAGCTCGGTGCCGCGCTCGTCGAAGACGCCGATGTCGAGGGCGTTGCCCGGGGTGCCGGCCGGGACGGCCGGCCGGTCGTAGGTGTAGGAGACCTTCAGCTCCCGGACCCCGGCCGGGACCTCGACGGGCACGTACACGAAGTCCGGGGAGCCGGGCGGCAGCGTGCCGCGCACGGTTCTGCTCTCCCGGCCCCCGTCGGCCGCTGACGCGAAGCTCACGCTTCCCAAAGTAAGCGCGGCCGCCGCTCCCGTCATGAACAGAGCGCGCCGGCCGAACCCGCCGTGGCTGTCCTCGCACATGCTGCTGCTCCCCAGGTGTCGTCGGTGACGTGGCACGGGTGGTGCGAAGTGGTGCGGGGTGGTGCGTGTGCACCCTTGTAGTCAGCGGTGAACAGGCCCGCAAGGGAGGGAAATCGGACGGCGACCATCAGGAAGCAGCGGTGGGAGCACCGGCTGCCGGCCACCCGGCGCGCGTTCCGGTCATCGGAGGCCGGCCATCGGGCGCGCGTTCCGGTCGTCCGAGGCCGGCCATCCGCCCGCGTTCCGGACATCCGAAAGTCCGACCGGTCGGTATCGACAGGGGGGTCGCCGTCCGGTAGAGATACGTCATGCGCATCGCCGTGACGATCTTCCTCACCGACGAGACGATCACCCCGACCCGGCTCGCCCGGGAGCTGGAGGAGCGCGGTTTCGCCGGGCTGTATCTGCCCGAGCACACCCACATCCCCGTCGAGCGGACCACCCCGTACCCGGCGGGCGGTGAGCTGCCACCCGAGTACGGCCGGACCCTGGACCCGTTCGTGGCGCTCGGCCAGGCCGCCGCCGTCACCGGGCGGCTCGGGCTCGGCACGGGCATCACGCTCGTCGCCCAGCACGATCCGATCACCCTGGCCAAACAGGTCGCGACCCTCGACCACCTCTCCGGCGGCCGGTTCACCCTCGGGGTCGGACTCGGCTGGAACGTCGAGGAGGCCGCCGACCACGGCGTGCGCTGGAGCACCCGGCGCGAGCTGGTCCGGGACCGGATGGCGCTGATGCGGGCCCTGTGGTCGCAGGAGCCGACCGCGTACGAGGGGGAGTTCGGGAGCGTCCGGGCCAGTCACGCGTACCCCAAGCCCGTGCAGAAGCCGCGCGGCCCGGTCACCGGCCCGCGCACGCTCGTCGGCGGGGCCGCCGGGCCCAGGCTGTTCGCCCACATCAGCGAGTACGCCGACGGCTGGCTGCCGATCGGCGGCCGGGGCCTGTCCGAGGCGCTGCCCTTGCTGCGGACGGCCTGGGCGGAGGCGGGCCGCGACCCGGACGCCCTCCAGGTCGTCCCCTACGCCGTCCACCCCACCCCGGGCAAGCTCGACCACTTCGCCGGCCTGGGCATCGAGGAGATCGTGGTGCAGCTGCCCCCGGCGGGGGAGGCGGAGGTGCTGAAGGTGCTGGACCAATACGGGGCGTTCGTGGTGTAGCCGGCCTCTCGTCTGCCGGGAGGGGCCGCGGCCGCGAGCGGGTCCGTCGTGGCCGTTCGCGCAGTTCCCCGCGCCCCTGAACGGGCCGTAGGCCGTTCAGGGGCGCGGGGAACTGCGCGAGGAACCACCCACCATCCGCGCCCGCCGACGAACCCGAACCCCCGAGCTGAAACGCGTCCGGTGGCTCGGGAGCCACTGCCTCGGCTGATCAACGCACTCGTATGCTCGAGGGATGACGACTCCCGCGACCCCCGGAACCGGCCCCACCGACAACTCCATGCGTCGCGCCCTGAAACGGGCCAGGGACGGCGTCTCGCTCGACGTCGCCGAGGCGGCGGTGCTGCTCCAGGCCCGGGGTGAGCGGCTGGAGGACCTGTCGGCCTCCGCCGCCCGGGTGCGGGACGCGGGCCTGGCGGCGGCCGGGCGGCCGGGCGTCATCACGTACTCGAAGAGCGTCTTCATCCCGCTGACGCGGCTGTGCCGGGACAAGTGCCACTACTGCACCTTCGTCACCGTCCCGGGCAAGCTGCGCCGCGAGGGCCACGGGATGTTCATGTCCCCGGACGAGGTGCTGGACATCGCCCGCAAGGGCGCGGCCCTCGGCTGCAAGGAAGCCCTCATCACCCTCGGCGACAAGCCCGAGGACCGCTGGCCGGAGGCGCGCGAGTGGCTCGACGCGCACGGCTACGACGACACCCTCGCCTACGTCCGCGCCATCTCCATCCGCATCCTGGAGGAGACCGGCCTGCTGCCCCACCTCAACCCGGGCGTGATGAGCTGGACCGACTTCCAGCGGCTGAAGCCGGTCGCGCCCAGCATGGGCATGATGCTGGAGACCACCGCGACCCGCCTCTGGTCGGAGCCGGGCGGCCCCCACCACGGCTCCCCCGACAAGGAGCCCGCCGTGCGTCTGCGCGTGCTGGAGGACGCCGGGCGGTCCTCCGTCCCCTTCACCTCGGGTGTCCTCATAGGCATCGGTGAGACCTACGAGGAGCGCGCCGAGTCGCTGTTCGCGCTGCGGAAGGTGTCGCGGGCCTATCACGGCATCCAGGAACTGATCATCCAGAACTTCCGCGCCAAGCCGGACACGGCCATGCGCGGCATGCCCGACGCGGAACTCGACGAACTGGTCGCCACGGTGGCCGTCGCCCGGCTCCTCATGGGCCCGAGCGGCAACATCCAGGCCCCGCCCAACCTCGTCGACGACGAGTACGAGCGGCTGATCGCCGCCGGCATCGACGACTGGGGCGGCGTCTCCCCGCTCACCATCGACCACGTCAACCCCGAGCGCCCCTGGCCGCAGATCGAGCAGCTCGCGGAGAAGTCCCGGGCGGCCGGGTTCGAGCTGCGCGAACGGCTGTGCGTGTACCCGGAGTTCGTGCGGCGCGGCGAGCCCTGGCTGGACCCGCGGCTGCGCCCGCACGTGGCGGCCCTCGCCGACCCGGAGACCGGCCTCGCCCGGCCCGACGCCCTCCCGCAGGGCTTGCCGTGGCAGGAGCCGGAGGAGGTCTTCACGGCGTCCGGCCGCACCGACCTGCACGCCTCGATCGACTCCGAGGGCCGTACGTCCGATCGCCGGGACGACTTCGACGAGGTGTACGGCGACTGGGACGCCCTGCGCGAGGCCGCCGCCCCGGGCATGGCACCCGAGCGCATCGACACCGACGTACGCGAGGCCCTGCGCACGGCGGCCGACGACCCCACCAAGCTGACCGACGACGAGGCCCTGGCCCTGCTGCACGCGGACGGCCCGGCGCTGGACGCCCTCGCCCGGGTCGCGGACGACGTGCGGAAGTCGGCCGTGGGTGACGACGTCACCTACATCGTCACCCGCAACATCAACTTCACCAACGTCTGCTACACCGGCTGCCGCTTCTGTGCCTTCGCCCAGCGCCGCACGGACGCCGACGCCTACACCCTCTCCCTGGACCAGGTCGCCGACCGGGCCCAGCAGGCCTGGGACGTGGGCGCGGTGGAGGTCTGCATGCAGGGCGGCATCCACCCGGACCTGCCCGGCACGGCGTACTTCGACATCGCGCGGGCCGTGAAGGAACGCGTCCCGGGCATGCACGTGCACGCCTTCTCGCCGATGGAGGTCGTCAACGGCGCGACCCGCACGGGCATGTCGATCCGCGAGTGGCTCGCCGCGGCCAAGGAGGCGGGCCTGGACACCATCCCGGGCACCGCCGCCGAGATCCTCGACGACGAGGTCCGCTGGATCCTCACCAAGGGCAAGCTGCCCGCGGCCGACTGGATCGACGTCGTCACGACCGCCCACGAACTGGGCATCCGCTCGTCCTCGACGATGATGTACGGCCATGTCGACCAGCCCCGGCACTGGCTCGGGCACCTGCGCACCCTGGCCGGCATCCAACAGCGCACGGGCGGTTTCACCGAGTTCGTGACGCTGCCGTTCGTGCACACCAACGCCCCGGTCTACCTGGCGGGGATCGCCCGCCCTGGCCCGACCATGCGGGACAACCGCGCGGTCACGGCCATGGCCCGGCTGCTGCTGCACCCGTACATCCCCAACATCCAGACCAGCTGGGTGAAGCTGGGCACGGAAGGGGCGGCCGAGATGCTCCGCTCGGGCGCGAACGACCTCGGCGGGACACTCATGGAGGAGACGATCTCCCGCATGGCGGGCTCGTCGTACGGCTCGTACAAGTCGGTGAAGGACCTGATCGCGGTGGCGGAGGCGGCCGGGCGTCCCGCCAAGGCCCGCACCACCCTCTACGGGGAGGTCCCGCAGGAGCGTCAGGGGGCGGCGGAGGCGTCGGACGGGCATCTGCCCCAGCTGCTGCCGGTGCTGGACTGAGGTGTCACTGGCCCCCGGCGTCCGCCGGCTGATGCTCCACGAGGGTGCGGCCGGTCGTGGCGCCGGGGGTCCTCGGCGGCGGGGGAGGGGTGCCCCGGCCGAGCCACAGCAGGAGCAGGCCGAGCGAGCAGGCGATCGCCGGCCAGTAGACGTAGCGGTAGTCCGTCGCGGGCATGATCGGCAGATAGCCGAGGATGTAGGCCCCCGAGCTGATGCCCAGCGCCCGGACGGGCATCGCGAACGCGCCCTTGCCGGGACGCAGGGTGAGCACCAGCGCGACGGCGAGCCAGAACCAGCCGCGGAACAGCCACGGCAGGTCCTGCGCCGTGCCCTTGACGTACGTACCGAGCATGTCCTCCAGGCGGGGGTGCGCCACCTCGA
The DNA here is from genome assembly GCF_040647715.1 of Streptomyces tibetensis. Classification (GTDB taxonomy): domain Bacteria; phylum Actinomycetota; class Actinomycetes; order Streptomycetales; family Streptomycetaceae; genus Streptomyces; species Streptomyces tibetensis_A. The sequence continues at coordinate 354,451 of NZ_JBEZCR010000003.1, forward strand.
CGCCCAGGTCGTTGCGGGTGACCCCGGCCTTGTACGGGTAGTCGGTCTCGAACAGCAGGGTGGTGAAGAGCAGCAGGCGGTACTGGAGGTACTTCGGCACGTGCCCGCTCATCTCACGCAGCCACAGGGACGTGATCTCGTCCGAGTCCCCGCGCAGCCCGTCCGCCGGGCGCCGGTAGCAGGCCCAGTAGGCGTCGGAGAGCGCACCGACGCGCTCGCACTCCCGGGCGGAGGCCACGAGCCGGGCCCGCAGGGCGGGTGACACGTCCGCCGACCGCAGTTCGTCCACGGACAGTACGTGGACGAGGTCGTCGAGCATGATCTGCGCGCCCTGCTTGGTCTGCAGCGGCGCGGCGAACAGGGAGACGGCGGCGGCGGGCACGACGAGCCCGGCGACGAGGGCCGCCGTGCACGTCACCCACGTACGGCGTCCGGGGGAACCCCACAGCGCGAGGACCAGCATGACGAAGACGGGGATCGCGGCGAGGAACGCGTTCTTGCGTACCAGCATGGCGTAGGCGAGGAACAGCACGCCCAGCCCGAGCAGGCCCCAGCGTACGGCGGGGCGGGGGTCGCGGTCCCGCAGCAGCAGGCCGGTGAAGGCGACCGCGCAGGCGGCGAGCAGCGCGAACGCCGCGTGCACGTCCTTCCACACCACGCCGGCGAACGTCAGCACGAACGGGACCAGTCCGAGGCCCAGTACCGCCAGGGAACCGCTCCGGCTCGCGGTGAGCCGCCACACGCACCGGGCCAGCACCCACAGCGCCGCCCAGAACACGAGGCACTGCAGGACCAGCAGGGACGCGATCGAGCCGGTCACCGCGATGAGCGCCCGCCACACCAGGCTCAGCACGGGCGGATGCCAGTCGGTCAGGGGCTTCTTCCCCTCGGCCTGGCGCAGCTGGTCGAGGCTGTCGGGACTCAGGTAGCCGGGAGCGAAGACGAGGATCGTGGCCAGACAGCAGACCGCGGCGACGGCGGCCAGCCCCCAGGGCCAGTGCCACTGCACCCGCCGCATCCATCCTGTTTGTCCCATATGCCGGATGCTAACGGGTCGGTGGGCGCGGGCCGGTCAGGGTGCGACGAAGACGTAGCGCCGGTAGGCGTAGAAGCGGAACAGGGTCGCGAGGACCCAGCCGAGGATGCGGGCGGTGTTGTCGCTGAGCGCCGAGTCGAGTCCGAGCAGCTGACGGGACGCGAAGACCGTGCCCGCGGTGATGGCGAGCCCGACCCCGTTCGCGACGAGGAACAGCGCGAGCTCGTGGGTCACCTTCGCGCGGTGCCGGCCGCGGTAGGTCCAGTAGCGGTTCCCGACCCAGCTGAAGAGCGCCGCGGCGGCCGTCGCGACGACGGAGGCCTGTACGGGGGCGGTTCGCATGACCCCGCCCTCCGCGCCGCCGGGCAGGCCGAAGACGAGCAGGTTGTAGCCCCCGTTGTCGACGACGAAGGCCAGGATCCCGACGACGCCGAACTTCGCGGCCTCGCGCCAGATGCCCTTGATGGCTTCACGCGCACGCAGCGTCACAGAGTCGAGGACCGGCACACGGCGAGCGTAACGACCTGGCGTACCCCATCCGGTCAGGCGCGCTCATATCGCACTATGTCGGACTGTATGAGGTGCTGATGTAGGAGTGCCGGCGTTTGAGGTGCTGACTGTGTGAGGAACCGGTCGAGTGAGGAGTGGTCGTGGAACCGACGATCGCGTGTGTCGTGCCGTGCCACAACGAGGAGGCGGCCGTCGGCAAGGTGGTCCGGGACCTGTGCGCGGCCCTGCCCGAGGCCGTCGTCTACGTGTACGACAACGCCTCCACCGACCGGACCGCGGAGGTCGCCCGGGCCGCCGGCGCGATCGTCCGGCAGGAGACCCGCAAGGGCAAGGGCAACGTGATCCGCCGCGCCTTCGCCGACGTCGACGCCGACGCGCTGCTCATCATCGACGGCGACGACACCTACGACGCCTCCCGTGCCCGGGAGCTGGTCGACCTGCTCTTCGAAGGCCCCTACGACCAGGTCGTCGGCGCCCGCCGGGTGAGCGTCGACGGGGCCTACCGGGCCGGGCACGCGGTCGGCAACAAGCTGCTCACCGGAGCCGTGCGGTCCCTGTTCGGCAACGACGTGACCGACATGCTCAGTGGCTACCGGGTCTTCTCGCGGCGCTTCGTGAAGTCCTTCCCGGCACTGGCCCGGGAGTTCGAGACCGAGACCGAGATGACGATCCACGCGCTGCACCTGCGGCTGCCCACCGCGGAGGTCCTCACCGACTACCGGGTCCGGCCCGCCGGTGGCGAGAGCAAGCTGCGCACCTACCGGGACGGATGGCGCATCCTGCGGGTCATCCTCGACCTGGCCCGGCGCGAACGCCCCTCACTGGTCCACACCGTGCTCGCGGGTCTCCTCGCCCTGGTCTCGGTCATCCTGGGCATCCCCGTCATCGCCGACTTCATCGAGACGGGCACCGTGCCCCGGGTCCCCACGGCGATCCTCGCCGCCGCGATCATGACCATCGCGGCGCTCGTCCTGCTCGTGGGCTACATCCTCGAATCGCTCATGCACATGCGTCAGGAGCAGACCCGGCTGGTGCACCTCTCCTACCCGGCCCCCGTGCGCACCCCGCGGTACGCCGCCCGCGGCGCCGGAACGGGCCCGGTACCGGTCCGCAAGACCGCCGGGGGCGGCTGAGGGAGGGAGCCGAGGGGCCGCGGGCGCGCAGTACGATGATCGGAGCCCCGCTTCGACGCGGGGTCCCGTGACTGAGGAGATGCGTGCCGGTGCCTGCCCGACTTCCTTCGTGGGCCTGGGTGACCGGGCTGACCGTGGGAGCGATAGCCGCGGTGACGGTCCTGGGCGTGCGGGCGGACCAGGGCACGCACCCCACCGCCGCGTCGGCCGAGCCGAAGCCCACGGCCTCGGCGCAGCCCACCCCGACGGCGTCGGTCCCCCCGCGGGTGCCCGACGGCTCCGGCACCGGCCGGCGCATCGTCTACTCCCTCGGCGAGAAGCGGGTCTGGCTGGTCGACGCGAGCGAGGCGACCCGCCGGACGTTCACCGTCTGGCCGGGCTCGGTCAGCCCCGACCCGGGCAGCTACGCGGTGTCCTCGCGCAACCCGGGCACGACCGGCTCGGACGGCGTCCAGATCGAACACATCCTGTACTTCGCCGCGAAGTCCGGCGTCTCGGTCGCCTTCTCCAACGCGGTCGACGGGGCCTCACCGCCGCCACCCGCCTCCGGCACCTCGACGGGCGGGGTCAGGATGCGGAAGGCGGACGGCACGGCCCTGTGGACGTTCGGCACGGTCGGCACGACCGTGACCGTGGTCCGGTGACGCGCACCTCGGGCTGAGGCCGGAGGATCTCCTCGAACGTGGCCGTGCCCCCGGGCTGCCCACCACGGTGCTGTCCCGGCCCGTCGGCGTGAGTGGTCGTCAGTCGACGGAGGCCATGAAGTCCAGCATCCTGCGGTTGACCTCCTCCGCGTGGTCGATCTGCGGCCCGTGGCCCGTGCTGGAGATGATCTCGGCTCGGGCACCGGGAACCAGGCGCGGTACGCGCTCTGCCTGCCGCTGCGGGTGCACGAGGAGGCTTCGCTTGCCGAGCACCAGATAGAGCGGCGTCCGGATGGTGGACAGTTCCTCCTCGGACAGGGGAAGCGGCGCCGGGCGACGTATGCGGTAGGCGCGAACCGCCGTTCGGATCATCGCGCGCAGTTCCGGCACGACGAGGACCGGCTGTTCCAGCCAGGCCGCCAGCCGCGGGCGGAGCGCCTTGGGTGCGAAGGTGGCGAAGAGGCCGGCGAAGATCCAGACGAAGAAGCGCAGCCCTACTTTCTCCAGGCCGCCGGGGTCGAGAAGGGTGACCGAGGCGAGGCGGCCGGGCCTGCGGTGCGCCTGGTTGAGGGCGAGCCAGCCACCGTAGGAGGAGCCGACGAGGTGGACGCGGTCGAGTCCGAGCCCGGCGAGCGTCTCGTCCAGCCACTGCGCCGCACGTTCGGGCTGGTGGATGGGTTCGCGCTGGACGCTGCGGCCGGGATCGCCCGGGGTGTCGATCGCGTAGACCGGGCGGTCTGCGCTGAGGGCGGGGGTGTTCGGGTACCACATGGCGGAGCAGGAACCCGCCCCGTGCACCAGGACGACGGGGGTGCGGGATCGGGCGGTTTGGCTCTCGGCGCCGTAGCGGTAGACGTGCGTGGTGCCGAAGGACGTCTTGACGTCCTTTTCCGAGCGCGCGGGCGCCCCCAGTGCGTAGACCGCATCGCAGGCCGTGAAGTGGCGCTCCCGCCAGGAATCGCTCACGTAACGGCCGACATCGGCCCGGGTTCGGGCAGCGGTCTCGGGCATGGCCACCTCCGGCGTCTCGGTTTTGTGATACGAACGTACCACTAACTTGGTACAGCTGTATCATTAAAGAGTCCCCTGGGGGCCGTAGCAGGAACGACGAGCGGAGAACCGGCCGATGCCCAAGCGCGTGGACCACGCAGAGCGGCGCACCGAGATCGCCGAGGCGCTCGTCCGGGTCGCCGGCCGACGCGGGTTGCATGCCGTCGGGATGCGTGACGTGGCAGCGGAGGCGGGCGTATCGCTGCGGCTGGTGCAGTACTACTTCCAGACCAAGGAGAAGTTGCTGCTCTTCGGGCTCGAACTGCTGGCGCAGAGATTCGGGGAGCGGGTCTCCGCCCGGGTGCGGGCCGCCGGGGACGCCCCAGGTCCGCGCGCGAAGGTCGAGGCGCTGCTGCTGGCGGCGCTGCCGACGGACGACGAGAGCCGCACCTTCCACCACCTCTATACGTCGTACGCCGTACTGGCCGTGACCGACCCGGCGCTAGCGGCCCAGCCCTTCATCAAGAACCCCGACGCCGCCGAAGACGCCCTGGCCGAACTCCTCCGGCAGGCGCAGGAAGCGGAACTGCTCGAGCCCGATGTGGACGCACGGCTGGAGGCCGCCGGCCTGCTCGCCATGTCCGCGGGACTCGGCACGGGCGTCCTCGTCGGCCAGCGCAGCCCGGAGTCCGCGACCACAGTCCTGGGCCACCACCTGAACCGCATCTTCCGCACCGGTGATGTGGTCGGGACATGAGCGACCGGAGCCCATCGGCCGTGGAGCTGAAGACCGCCCGGCTGTTGCTGACACGCCCGACCGCCGCCGATGTCGACGCGATCTTCGCCGTCCACAGTGATCCGGAGACCTGTACCCACAACCCCTCCGACGCGCTCGCCCGGTTCGAGGAAGCAGAGGCGCTCTACCGGCGTTGGGACGACCAGTGGCAGCAGCACGGGTACGGGTACTGGGTCGTCCGGCACCAAGGCTCCGTGCGGCAGCTCGGATTCTGCGGAATCAAGCCCATGGAACTGCACGGAGCCCCGGTCCTGAACCTCTTCTACCGTTTCGCCAGCTCAGCCTGGGGCCGAGGCTTCGCCGGCGAAGCCGCAGGCGCGGTTGCCACCTGGGCATCCCGTCACCTGCCCGGCCTCCCGCTGATCGCCCGCGTGCGACCGGCCAACGTCGCCTCTCAGCACGTGGCGTTACGCGCCGGACTCAGCCGAGCGCAGCATCTCGACACCGAGGGACACGACGGCTTCGACTGGATCTACATCGCCCGGCATGCGAACGAGGCCACGAACGGGCGCGATCACACACCAGGACTCCGAGATCCAGACGAAGTTCCCCGGCCGGAGGGCGGCGCCGCTCCGCCGGGCGCGGCCGACGCGGCAGCGCATGAAGGCCGTTAGCGGCGGCGCTCAGGCGGCGGACGTGTCCGCCCGCCGGCCCGGCAGCTGGTTGACGATCAGCACGATCCCGCTGAACAGGAAGATCCGGGTCGCGGCGTCCAGTCCGTTCCAGCTCTTCGACTGCCACATCGAGAACCACTCACCGCCGATCGCTATGAACCCGGCCCCGAACAGCAGCATCACCATCAGCAGCCCGTACGTCGACCACTGCCGGGCGCGCTGCTCATCGCGTCTGGCCCACAGCCAGCTCCCGAATATGAGCGCCAGCGCGGCGAGGGTCTCCCAGACGATGATCCCGACGTAGGCGGCGTCCTGCAGGCCCTGGCTCGTGACGGCCCGCCACATCAGGTCCTCGTCCTTGAACGTGGTGTCCATGGCGAGCACATGCCGGACGAACTGCTGGTTGGTCCCGAAGTCGGTGATGTTCCCGAAGGCGACGAGCGCCATGTAGAGGGCGATGGTCGCGGTGAGCAGCATGGCGGCAAGGGACAGCCCGCCGCGTGGAGTTGTGGAGGTGGCCATGACGATCATTCTCCCCGCGCACGGGCATCCGATGTACCCGGCGGCGGTTGAGCGACAATGTCGGCCGGGGCCGACCGCGCGAGACGAGGGGAACGTACGGATGGCGCAGCCTCAACCGTCCATGCAGGAGCTGATACGGCAGCGCGGCCGGGCCGGTTTCGTCGGCCGCTCCGCCGAACGCGCCGCCTTCCGCGCCAACTTCGGCACCGCCCCGCACGACGAACGCCACCGTTTCCGCTTCCACGTGCAGGGCAACGCGGGCGTCGGAAAGACCTTCCTGCTGCGGGAGTTGGAGCAGATCGCCCGCGAACAGGGCGCGCTGACGGCGTTCGTCGACGACGGCGCGGGCAGCGTGCCGGAGGTGATGGCGGAGATCTGCCGCCAGTTCGCCGCCCAGGGACGGCGGTTGAAGGAGCTGGAGCGCCTGCTCGCCGCCCACCGCGAACACCGGCACGAGGCGGAACTGGCCGCACTGGCCGTCCTGGACAGCGCTCCGGAAGAGACCGGCCCGTCCACGGGAGGCCGGATGGTGGCACGGGCGGGGGTGGTCGCCGCCGGGATGGTGCCGGTGGTCGGGCCGCTGGCCGGGATGCTGGACGCGGAGCAACTCGCGCACGTCGCCGACCGGTTGCGCGCGAGCCTCGTGGCCCGCTTCCGCAACCACGAGGACCTCCGGCTGGTCCTCGCCCCCGAGCAGGTGCTCACCCCGGTGCTCCTGCGCGAGCTGACGGATTCGGACGCGCCGTGGATCGCCCTCTTCCTGGACACCTACGAGCGGACGGGCCCGTACCTGGACCCCTGGCTGCACGAGACGATGACGACGGACCGCCACGGCGGCGTGCCCGCCACGACGGTGGTGACCACGGCGGGCAGGACGCGCCTGGACCCGGCGCGCTGGGGCGGGCTGGCGGACTTCGTGGCGGACTTCCCGCTGGCCCCCTTCACGGAGCGGGAGGCGCGCGGCCTGCTGGCCGCCAAGGGCGTGACGGCCGAACCGGTCGTCGAGGAGGTGCTGCGCCTCACCGGCGGCCTCCCCGTCCTGGTCTCCACGCTCGCCGAGTCGCGCCCCACCGCTCCGGACGACGTGGGCGACCCGAGCGCGACAGCCGTGGACCGCTTCCTGAGGTGGGAGGAGGACCCGGTCCGCCGGGCCGCCGCGCTGGCCTGCGCACTGCCGAGGTGGCTGGACGGCGATGTGTTCCGGGCGGCGGTCGACTGCCCACCGGAGGAACTGGATGCCCTCTACGCGTGGTTGCGGGCGATGCCGTTCGTCAGCGTGCGCGGCGGGGGACGCCTGCGCTACCACGACGTCGTACGGGCGCCGATGCTGCGCGCGGAACGCCGCAGGGCGCCCCGGGAGTGGGCGCAGCGGCAGCGGCGCCTGGCGGGCACGTTCCGTCACTGGCGGGAGGAAGCCGGACGGGACGTGGCCGATCTCTGGCTCGACGACACCTGGCGGGACCTGCGCCAGGCCGAGTACTACCACCTGCTCTGCGCCGGTGAACGGGGGGCGCTGCCCCAGGCCTTGCGGGACTTCGTCCATGCCTGCGGCGCCGGCCAGGTCATGGCCGTGCGGTGGGCACGCGTGCTGGTGGACGCCGGGCACGACGCGGAACTCCAGCCGGTGTCCGAGTGGGGAACCGACCTGACGACGGCACTCGACACGGAGGGCATCGCCGCCGCGCTGGGGTTGCTCCTGCGCCGGGGCGTACTCGACGCTCCGGCCCAGGCCCGCGCCCGCCTCGTACGGGGCGACCAACTGCGCGGCGAGGGCGCGCACGCCCAGGCCCTCACCGAGTACGACCGGGCCGTCGAGCTCGATCCGGCACTGGCCCTCGCCTACCGGCACCGGTCTGGGATCCGGGGCGACCTCGGCGACCACGACGGAGCGATCGCCGACCTGGACCGGGCCGTCGCGCTGGACCCGGACAACGCCTGGTACGTCGCACTGCGGGGGGAGCACCAGCGGATCGCCGGACGCGACGCGGAGGCGATCCGGGACCTGACCGAAGCGGTTCGCCTCGACCCCGCCTCCGCGTTCGCCTGGGCCTCCCGGGGCGCCACGCACGAGCGTGCCGGCGAACGGGACGCGGCCCTCACCGACCTCGGGCGGGCACTGGACCTCGACCCGGACTACGCGTGGGCGCTCGCCCGCCGCGCCCGGGTGTGGCGGGCCCTGGGTGACACCCGTCGCCAACTGGCCGACCTCGACCACGCATTGGCTCAGAGTCCCGACTGGCCCTGGGCCCGCTGCGAACGCGGCGACGCGCTGCGTGCCGCGGGCCGTGACGAGGAAGCGGTCGCCGACCTGGACGTCGCACTGGCCCTGGACCCCACGTACACGTCGGCCTACGCGAGCCGGGGTGAGTCCCTGGCCCGCCTGGGCCGCCACGCGGAGGCACTGGCCGATCTGAACCGGGCGGTGGAGATGCGGCCGGGTTACGTCTGGGCGCTGTGCCGCAGGGCCGTGCTGCATACGGTCATGGGGCGCCCGGAGGAGGCCCGGGCGGACCTGGCCCGCGTCCGGGAACTGGATGCCGTGGCGCTGGAGAGGTTCACGGACGCCAGCGTCCTGCCGTGAACTCCAGGAACTCGGACCAGGCACCGTCGGTGAACGACAGTCGGGAGCCGTCCTTGTTCTTGGAGTCGCGGATGTGGATGGAGGGCTGCGCTATCGCGACTTCGACGCAGTCCGGTCCGTCGTTGCCGCTGTAGCTGCTCTTGATCCACGTGAGCGGGGTGGGCGTCATGTCTCTTCTCCCAGCACTTTTTCGATGAAGGTCAGCGACTCGCGCGGCGAGAGGGCCTGCGCCCGGATCATGCCATAGCGCATATCGAGGATCTGGACCTCCTTCGGATCGCTGATCACCCGGTCGTACAGCTGGCTTTCCGTGTGTCCGACCGCCGTGCGGTCCTGGAGCTTCAACAGCCGGAAGGAGCCCATCACTGCTGCGTGGTCCTCCCTGCGCATGGGCATCACCTGGATCTCGACGTGCCGCAACTTGGCTACCTCCAGGAGGTGTTCGAGCTGGCGACGCAGCACCATCCTGCCTCCGAGCGGCCGCCGTAGTGTCATCTCTTCCTGGACAAAGGTGATGAGGGGGTGCGGCACCCGATCGAAGACGGCCTTCCGTGCCATGCGTGCTGCCACGTGGCGCTCGATCTCGTCCTCGCTGTACGCCGGCCGCCGCATCGCGTACAGCGCCTGGGCGTACTCGGGAGTCTGCAACAACTCGTGGATGTGCAGGGCCGCATACGCCCCGAGCTCGACCGCCTGGTCCTCCAACTTGGTCAGGTCCCGGACGGTCTTCGGATACCGAGCCCTCTCCACATCCTCCTTCATCGCGGAGATCTTGCCGGAGGCCCCCAGCACCTCGTCCGCCTTGTCGAGGAAGTCCGGCTTGGGGATGCGCCGGGCGCGCTCGACGGACGACACCATCTCCTCCCCGTACCCGATGGCCGACCCCAGCTCGGCCTGCCTCAGCCCCGCGGCCTCGCGCCACATCTTGATCTGCCGTCCGACCGTCCGCAGCACGGCCGCCGCTTCCTCGTCCTCCACGCGTTCCCCTCCTGACGTACGAGCCGTACGACCCCGCCACGCGTCCGGACAGTCACGCTCCGTACCGAGGTCATTGCTGTTCAGAGTAGGGACGGGCGAGCACGCTGGGTGACATGAGTCAGAAAGTCCCCACGCAAATCCCTCTCCTCGCCCGGCACTTCACGATCCAGCTGTCCGCCACTCGAAGAGGCGCTCGACTGGCCCGGCTGCTCACCGAACGCCAGCTCGACGAGTGGGGTGAGCCCTACGAGGCTGCCGCGCAGGTGGTGGCGGAGCTGGCGTCCAACGCCGTGCTGCACGGCCGCGTCCGGGGCAGGGACTTCCGCCTCGGCCTGAAGCTGCACGCCGACCGCACGCTCCGCGTCGAGGTCACCGACGCCCGGGGCGACCGGATCCCGAGCGTCTCGGAACCGGGCGGCGAGGACGCGGAGTCCGGCCGCGGCCTGTGGATCGTCGCGGCGTACGCGAGCCGCTGGGGAGTGGAGGAGGCACCTGCCGACTCCAAAACGGTGTGGGCCGAACTGGGGCCGGTGTCCAGGTTTCCTGACGGAACTGCAGGCCCGAGATGCCGGATCGCGGCCCGTCATGACCCGGCCGGTCCCGACGTCAAGAACCAAAGAACCGGGGAAAGAACCAACCCCGCCCCCACCGCCCCCGCGACTCACCCCCAGGGGTGAACATCACCAACTCAACTGGCGTGGAGGGCAGTCGATGGTGCAGCGTCAGCGCAGACAACCCCACAAACGAATACGGCCCCCGCCGGGACTGCCATCCCACTGCGAGGGCCTGATCACCTAGGAAGTCGAGCCTTCCCGATGACTGACCAGCACCCTAGCGCGCCCGCACGCGCGCAGTCCGGCACTTTCGGTGTCCAGCACGTGACGGAGCGCCACGAGGACAACTTCACGGTGGTCGGCAACCACCTGGCCCAGCACCCGGACCTGTCACTCACCGCGATCGGCCTGGCCGTCCACATCCAGTCGCTCCCGGCCGGAAGCCCGATCGGCATCAAGACGCTGACGGCCAAGTTCCAGGAGGGCGAGATCCGGATCGCCGCCGCCCTGCGGGAACTGGAAACCCACGGTTACCTCACGCGCGCCAGGGAGCGTCTTCAATCCGGCCGAGTCGTAACCCGCACGGTCTCGTACAACAAGCCCGGGACGACCACCCCCGAGCACCACCCGGCCTCCCCTCCAGCCCGCCCGGCCTCCCCTCCGCCCCGGAAGGAATCCCCGGCCCCGAAGGCATGCCGCACCGCCGCCGATCTCCTCACCGGCCTGCGTGCCACCGACTCCCGCCTGCTGCTGAGCGAACGCGACGTACACAGGCTGGCCCCGCAGGTGTCGGCGTGGCTGGAGCGGGGCGTCCCGGTCACGGCGGTGGAACGGACGCTGACGTCCGACCTGCCGCAGGTGCCGATCAAGCACCCGGCGGCCTTCCTCGCCCACCGCCTGACCACCCTCCTCCCACCGCCCCTCCCCGCGGCCCGGCCCCACCCGGCACCCCCTCCCCGCCCGGCCCCGCTCCAGACCTGCGACGGCTGCGAACGGGCCTTCCGGTCGGCGCAGCCGGGCCGATGCCGAGACTGCCGCACCGCCGAGCGGGACGCGGCCTAGGCGCGCGGACACCCCTGCACCTCCGTGGCCGGACGTTCGCACATGTCGTTCAGGCGCAGATCCTCGCACGCCTGTCCGGTACTCCCGAGTGCTCAGGGCTACGGTCCGTGAGCGGCCCGTGAAGGCGTTGTTCCGCCCTCCGAACCCCCCGTCCCCGTTCGATTACAGTGCAGGGCGTCGTACGTGTGGACGGTCCCTGGGAGGTCGAGGTGGGTGCGACTGCCGGCGCCGTCTGGGGCCGTACGGAGCAGCAGGACTTCCGCAGCCGGGTGCGGGGGACCCTGCTCGGCGTGGCCGTGGGAGACGCCCTGGGAGCGCCCGTCGACGGGCTGACCCTGCAGGCGATCCGGGAGGCGCACGGGGCGGAGGGCCTGGTGGACCTGGCCCCCGCCTACGGCAGACGCGGCGCCGTCACGCACCTCACCCAGCTCACCCTGTTCTCCGTCGACGGGCTGATCCGGGCCCAGGTGCGGCGGGACACCGGCGCCTGGCACCCGCCCACCGACCTGCACCGGGCGTATCTGCGCTGGGCCGCCACCCAGCGCGACTGGGGGCCCGACGAGCGCCGCAAGGAAGACGGGTGGCTGGCGCGCGAGGAGTGGCTGTACGCGCGGCGGGACCCCAGCCGCACCCTGCTGCTCGGGCTCGGCGACGCGACCATGGGGACACCCGAGGCGCCGAAGAACCCCGGCGAGGCCGGGCCCGAGGCCGCCGCCCGGTCGGCCCCGTTCGGGCTGCTCGTCGGCTGGGAGCCGCAGCTGGTCGCCCAGCTCGCCGTCGAGTGCGCCGCGCAGACCCACGGCCATCCCACGGCGGCCCTGGCGGCGGGCGCGTACGCCGTGATCGTGCACGCGCTGGCGCTGGGCGAAAGCCTCGACTCCGCCGTCCAGCGAACCCTCGGGCTGCTGGCCGCCCGGCCGGGGCACCAGCCGGTGTCGGACGCGCTGCAGCATGCGCTGGGCGCCGTGCGGCAGGGCATGCCCGGCCCGGAGCGCGTGGCCGAGCTGGGCGGGGCGGGCACGGCCGAGGGGCTCGTCGCCGCCGCCGTGTACTGCGCACTGGTCGCCGCCGACGTCCGGCACGGGCTGTGTCTCGCCGTCAACCACGACGGCCCGTCCGCCGCCACCGCCGCGCTGACCGGCGGCCTGCTGGGTGCCCTGCACGGCGAGACGGCCCTCCCCCCGGCCTGGCTGGCCGAGCTGGAAGGCCGTCCCACGATGCTGGAGCTGGCCGACGACTTCGCGATGGAGATGACCCAGGGCCCGGCCCTGCACGGCCCGGGCGGCTCGTCCCCCGGCTGGCTCGCCCGCTACCCGAGAGCCTGAGCGGTCAGTCCCTGCCGGTCCGCACCACGTCGTCCGCCGGACCGGCCGGGGCCGGGACCGTGGCCGTCGCCGCGCCGTCCCCGTCCGTGTTGATCCTCTCGATGATCGCCAGCCGCTCCGGTGTGTCCTCCGGCCGGATGAAGCCGACGACGATGTAGAGGACCAGCGACACCGCCAGCGGGATCGACACCTGGTACTGGAGCGGCACGCCGCCCTCGACGTTCCAGTGGATCGGGTAGTTCACCAGCCAGAACGCCAACAGGCCCATCGACCAGCTGACCAGGGCCGCGGTGGGGCCGGAGCGGCGGAACGCGCGCAGCAGGCCCAGCATCATCGGGATCGCCATCGGGCCCATCAGACCGGCCACCCACTTGATGACCACCGTGATGATGTCCTTGAACGCGGGGGAATTGACCTGCGTCGCCGCCGCCATGGACAGGCCGAGGAAGACGACCGTGGCGACCCGGGCGACCCGCAGGCCCTGGCTCTGGTTCCAGGCCCGGGCCCGCGCCCAGATCACCGGCGCGCAGTCCCGGGTGAAGACGGCCGCGATGGCGTTGGCGTCGGAGGAGCACATGGCCATGGTGTGCGAGAAGAAGCCGACGATGACCAGCCCCAGCAGACCGTGCGGCAGGAGCTGTTCGGTCATCAGGGCGTAGGAGTCCGAGCCGTCCTGCTTCTGCGACTCGACCAGCAGCGGCGACATCCACATGGGGAAGAACAGCACCAGCGGCCAGACCAGCCACAGGATCGCCGAGAGGCGGGCGGAGCGCTCGGCCTCCTTGGCGTTCGGCGTGGCCATGTAGCGCTGCGCCTGGTTGAGCATGCCGCCGTTGTACTCGAAGAGCTTGATGAAGAGGAACGCGAGCAGGAACACCGTGCCGTACGGCCCGACCAGCGGTTTCCCGTGGCCCTGGAGTTCCGGCGAGTCCCAGACGCCGAAGAAGCCGCCGTGGTCGTCGAGGCGTACGAAGACCGCCACGAACATCGCGACGCCGGCCAGCAACTGGATGATGAACTGGCCGAGTTCGGTCAGCGCGTCCGCCCAGAGTCCGCCGATGGTGCAGTAGACCGCCGTGATCCCGCCGGTGATGAGGATGCCCTGGTTGAGGGAGATGCCGGTGAAGACGGACAGCAGGGTGGCGATGGCGGCCCACTTGGCGCCCACGTCCACGATCTTCAGCAGCATGCCCGACCAGGCCAGCGCCTGCTGCGTCTTCAGGTCGTAGCGGTTCTTCAGGTACTCCAGCGGGGAGGCCACATGGAGCCGGGAGCGCAGCCGGTTGATGCGCGGGGCGAACAGCTTCGAGCCGATGGCGATACCGAGGGCGATGGGGAAGGACCAGGTGACGAAGGACGTGACGCCGTAGGTGTAGGCGATGCCCGCGTACCCGGTGAACATCACCGCGCTGTAGCCCGACATGTGGTGCGAGATGCCGGAGAGCCACCACGGCATCTTGCCGCCGGCGGTGAAGAAGTCGCTGACGTTGTCGACACGTTTGTGCGACCAGACGCCGATCGCGACCATCACGGCGAAGTAGCCGACGAGCACGGCCCAGTCGAGACCGTTCATGAATCCCCTTCCACGGTGCTGCCGCCAGGGTCAGGCATGTGAACTCTGGTTTCGGTGACGTGCGCACGGCAAGCAAGGGGAAGGTCAAGAGAGCGTAAAATAGTTCGGTGAGATGACTTCGGTTCACGTACTTGAATCAGCGGGTGTGGCTGGAAAGAGACCTCATCGCATCAGCTCGCCCGCGTTCACCAGCAGCGACTGCCCGGTGATCGCCCGGGCCCGGTCGGATGCCAGGAACACCGCCGCGTCCGCCACGTCCCCGTCCGTGGCCAGCTCCGGCAATGCCATCCGGTCCGTCAGCCTGCCCAGCACCGCCGCCTCCGACACGCCCTCCGACCGGGCCGCGAACTGCACGTACGCCTGCACCGGCGGCCCCCACATCCAGCCCGGCAGCACGGTGTTGACCCGGATCCGGTGCGGCCCGAGCTCACGCGCGAGCGAGTACATCGCACTCGTCAGCGCCCCCTTCGACGCCGCGTACGCCGCCTGCCGCACCTGCGAGGGGGCGGCCACCGCCGACTGCGTCCCCACGAACACCACGGACCCGCCGCCCTGCTGGAGCGACGGCAGGCAGGCCCGCGTCATCCGCAGGGTGCCCAGCAGGTTCACGTCCAGCACCGACCGCCAGGACTCGAAGTCGGCGTCCTCCAGTCCGCCGAAGTAGCTGTCGAGCGCGGCCACGTTGACGACCGCGTCGATCCCGCCGAACCGCTCCCGCGCCAGCTCGGCCAGCGCCTCGCACTGCGCCTCGTCGGAGATGTCCGTGGCCCGGTACGCGGTGCACGCCCCGCCGGGATCGACCTCGGCGGCCGTCTTCGCCAGGCTCGCCTCCGTGCGGGCCCCGAGCACGGCCCGCCCGCCGTCCCGCACGACCGCCGCCGCGACCTGCCGCCCGAGCCCGGGCCCGACCCCCGACACCACGACCGTCTTCCCCGCGAGCAGTGACATGGCAGGACCTCCCCGGACCGGAACCCTGGCGCTCTATCTGACGGAGCGTCAGAGTATGGGTCAGTCACCGACGAAGGGGAAGGGCATGAGCGAGGACACCCGCAGCGAGCTGTACGCCGAACTGGCCGCCGTCGGCCCCTACGGCACCCACCCCGGACACGCCCTCATCACCATGGTCGAGCCGCACCCCGGCCACGAGTACGCCTACAACCGCTGGTACGAGGACGACCACTACTACGCCGGCGCGATGGCCATGCCCTGGATGCAGGCGGGCCGCCGCTGGGTGGCGACCCGGGACCTCCAGCTCCTGCGCTACCCCGACAAGTCGGCGATCGCCGAGCCGGTCACCGCCGGCTGCTACCTCTCCACGTACTGGATCACCGCCGGCCGCTACGACGACCACATGCGCTGGACGGTCGCCGTCAACAAGCGCCTCAACCGGGACGCCCGCGTCTACCACGACCGCACGCACGTCCTCACGGCGTTCCAGGACCACGAGGCGACCGTGTACCGCGACGGAGCGGCCGGCCCCCGCGACGTCCACGCCCTCGACCACCCCTACGCGGGCCTGGTCCTCCAGGTCGTCGAGGCGGGCACCCCCGAGCAACGCGCCCCGCTCCTGCACTGGCTGCGCACCCGCCACCTCCCCGAGCGCCTGGCGGGCTCCCCGGCCGCACTGGTGACGCTCTTCCGCCCGACCCCCCTCCCCGGCGACCGCATGACGTACGTCAAACAGGTCGAGGGCGTCGACACGCGCCTGACGCTCCTGTGGTTCCTCCAGACCGACCCGAGGGAGTGCTGGGACTCCTTCTTCACCGGGCTCGACGCGGCCGTGGCGGAATCGGGCCTGGGCAGGGTGGAACTGGTGGCGCCGTTCATCCCGACGGTGCCGGGCACGGACCAGTACGTGGACCGGCTGCGCTGAGGCTCAGCGCAGCTCCTCCGGGCAGGGCGTGCCCCGCGGGAGCTGGTACGGCGCCGCCAGCCGGTACGTCCCCGCCTTCGGCGCCAGCAGCTCCGTCCACTTGTCGCCCTGCGCGTCCTCCTCCGTCTCCGCCAGGCAGCCGTTGACGTTCACGTACGTCTTCGGCTCGTCGTCGGGACGGTTCCGGGACTCCTCGGTCTCCTGCGGCGGCTTCAGGCTCTTGCCCTGCGCGTCGACGATGCTCAGCCACGGCGAGTACGGGATACGCACCAGGATCCGGCCCGCCTTCTTCACCTGCAGGATCATCTCGCCCTGCTCGGCCCGGTCGACCACCGCGTTCGGCTCGGCCAGCGGGGTCGGCGCGGTCACCCTGAACAGCTGCCAGGTGTCGTTGCCCCAGATCTGGGTCAGATACGGCAGCCCGCGCTGCACCAGCGCCCGCTCCCGCTGCCCCCCGTCACCGTCGGGCTCGCCCTTCGGCAGCACGACGTAGTGCACCGCCCAGCGCTTGAGCCACTCGTGGTAGTTCGCCGAGTTGAGCGTGTCGTCGTAGAAGAGGGGGTTGCGCTCCATGTCGGCCTGGCGGTTCCAGCCGCGGGCCAGATTGACGTACGGGGCGAGCGCGGAAGCCTCGCGGTGGGAGCGGGCGGGAACGACCTCGACCCGGCCCTTCTCGGCGCCGACCTGCTGCAGCTCGTTGACGAGCGGCGCCAGCTCACGCGACCAGGACGCCGCCGGGGCCGTGTGCACGATGTCGTCGACCGTCTTGAAGCCGATCCACACCCCGAAACCGCACAGCGCCACCACGGCCGCGTACCACTTGCGGCTGCGCGGCACCGTGAACGGCAGCGCGGCCACCAGCGCGACCCCGGCGAACAGCATCGCCAGCCGGGTGATGTTCGAACCGATCTGGGAGCTGATCAGCCACACCAGCACGACCCCGAGGCCGTACACCGCGGCCGTGAGCCGGACCGTCTTCCACTCCTGCGGCACCAGCACATAGGCGAGGACCGAGAACGCGAGCGGCAGCAGCACCGAGCCGATCACCATCGGCTGCGTGCCCGAGAACGGGAACAGCCACGCCGACACCGCCACCACCGCGGTCGGCGCCAGGCCCAGCGCCCACGCGCCCGGCCGCCGCTTCTGCAGGAACAGCGCCACCGCCACCAGGCCCACGAACAGGCCCGCGACCGGTGACGCCATGGTGGCCAGCGCGGCCAGCGGCGCCGCGCTCAGCGCCTTCGCCCAGCGTTTGTACCGCCACCGGTAGGGCCAGCAGAACACCACGGCGACCGCGCCGAGCGCGAACATCATGCCGAGACCGAACGTCACCCGCCCCGACACCGCGTTGCAGAACAGCCCGAACACGCCCGCCAGCGACGCCCACAGCGGGTTGAGGACCGAGCGGCTGCGCAG
This sequence comes from Streptomyces tibetensis, assembly GCF_040647715.1. Lineage (GTDB taxonomy): Bacteria > Actinomycetota > Actinomycetes > Streptomycetales > Streptomycetaceae > Streptomyces > Streptomyces tibetensis_A. The sequence goes on from NZ_JBEZCR010000003.1 coordinate 372,058, forward strand.
CAGGAGCAGCGTCAGCAGACCGGCCGAGACCGTCCCCGCGATCATCATCGTGGTGCGCACGCCGAGCACCGACATCAGATACGGCGACACCACGCTGTACGACACCGGGTGCATCCCGCCGTACCAGGCGAGGTTGTACGCCGAGTCCGGGTGCCGGCCGACGAACTCGGCCCACGCGTCCTGCGCGGCCAGATCGCCACCGCTGTTCGCGAACGTGAAGAACCAGAGGATGTGCAGGGCCGCCGCCAGCCCCGTGACGGACAGGACCGGGTGCCGCAGCATGCGCTCGCGCAGGGCCAGTACGGAGGCGGGCCACTCGAACCCGGCCCTGCTCTCTCCGGACGGGCCACCGTCGGCCTGGCCGGCTTCGGGCGCGCTGCCTCGAGACGGGCCGCGTTCGGCCGGGCCGGCTTCGGACGAGTCGGCTCCGGACGGACCGGCTGCGGACGGACCGGCTGCGGGTGAGCCGCCCTCGGGCGCGCTGACGTCCTGCGCTACGGCGTTACGCACCGCGGCGTTCGGGGAGCTGTCTTCCGGTGCTTCGGGCAGGCGTATTCGCGGGCCTGATACCGATCCCGGTTCGGCGTCGTCTGCGCGTGTCGGCTCCGCAGTGGCCACTCGAAGGCACTCCCCGTGTCCCGTCTTCTGTTCTCGGCTTCCGCCCCCGCGCCCGGCGCGAGCGGCTGCCTGTCCCGATTCGGGACGCTAGCACGCACCCCGCCGGGCGGCGCCCGGACGGGCCGTTACCGGCGGGGTGCGGTGGTGCGGGTCGTGCCCCGGTCAGCCGATGCGTGTGAGCTTGGCCCCGAAGCCCGGCTCCACCAGGTCCTTCTGGAGGGCGACCGGGACCTTCACAGCACTGGTGGTGCCGTCGCCGACGGTGAGCGTGCCCACCTTCGTGCCGGCCTTGGCCGTGTGCGGCAGGTCGTCCCCGGCGAACGTCAGCTTGACCGACAGGCCCGCCCAGCCGACGGCCGTGACGTCCTCGGTGACGGCGACCGGTGTGCGGCCGCCGAGACCGTCGTCGGCGTACCCGACGACGTCGCCCTTCTTCAGGATCGTCGCCGGCTCCAGCGCACCCTGCGCGGCCCGGATCAGCTTGTCGCCCTCGTACAGGGCGGCGCCCAGAATCGTGTTGTCCGGGCCGCCGGCGGGCTGGCGCACGACCGCGCCGATGATCCGGTGGGTCTCGCCGTCGACGTCCTTCTTGGCCGCGAAGACGAGGTTGCCGAGCGCCGAGGTGGTCGTGCCGGTCTTGATGCCGGTGACGTTGTTGGAGCCGACCAGGCGGTTCCAGTTGTCGTGCTTGGTGCCCTTGTAGTCGACGTACGACATCATCGCCGCGACCTCACGGAACGCGGGCTGCTGCATGGCGGCCTTGGCCAGCTTCACCTGGTCCACGGCCGTGGAGACGGTCGTGTTGTTCAGGCCCGACGGGTCGGTGTACGTCGTGTTCTTCATGCCGAGGTCCTTGGCGGCCGTGTTCATCTTCTGCACGAACGCCTTCTCGGACCCCGCGTCCCAGCGGGCGAGCAGCCGCGCGATGTTGTTCGCGGACGCGATCAGGATGCTCTCCAGAGCCTCCCGCTCGGTGATGCTGTCGCCCTTGGTGACGTCGACGGTGGACTCCTGGCCGGCGTCGGACTGGTCCTGGGCGGCCTGGTCGATGTCGATCTTCGGGCCCTTCTCACCGCTCTTGAGCGGGTGCTCGCGCAGGATGAGGTAGGCGGTCATGACCTTGGCGACACTCGCGATCGGGACGGGCTTCTGCTCGCCGGAGGACCCGAACGTGCCGATGCCCTGGACGTCGAGCGCGGCCTGGCCGTCGGCGGGCCAGGGGATGTCGACCTTGCCGCCGTCGAAGGTGTAGCTGTCCTTGGCGGTGAGCTCCAGGGTGGGCGTGGGGAGCGGGCGCACGGCCTGCACGACCGCGAAGACGACCACCAGCAGCAGCACCAGCGGCGTCCAGATCTTCACCCGCCGGGCCGCCGTGCGGAGGGGGGTTTCCGGGGGCGGCGGGGTGTTCGTCAGCTCGGCCAGCAGATCCAGCGGCGGCTTGGGCGGCAGCGGCTGCTGCGTGGTCCGCTCGGGGCCGACGGCAGGAACGGGCGCGGTGGCATCGGCCGGAGCAGGCGGCTTCCTGGTCGCCGGGTCGTCCAGGTGCTTGAGCGCGACGAACTTACTGGTCCGCTCGGCGTCCCGCTCGGGGGCAGCCGTCTTGGGAGCGTCGGTCTTGGGGGCGGCCGTCTTCGGGACGTCCTTCTTGGGACCGTCCGTCGTCGGAGCGGCCGTCTTCGGCAGGTCCGACTTCGGGAGGTCCTTGGCCGCGCCCCCGAGCTTCAGCATGGTGGTGGGCTGATCGACCGGAGGCCGCAGGGCCTTGAAGACGGCGGTGGGCTGGTCGACGGGGGGCTCGGCGGGAGCATCACCGTCATCGCCCGCGGCGTCGGCTCCGCCGGTGGCGCCGACGGCCTTCGGGGTCTCGTCCGTGCCGGGCTTGTCCTCGGCGGAGCTGCCGGTCGGGGTCTCGTCCTCGACGGCGTCATCGGCGGGGGTTCCGGCCCCGGTGGTCTTCGCCCCGGCGGCCTTCGGCGCGGCGGTGGTGCCGGTGACGACACGCGGGTCGGCGGGGGTGCGGGCCTTGTCGCCGGCCTGCTCGGCAGCATCGGTGCCGCCGTCGGCCTCCTGCGCGTCGCCGTCGGCCTCCTGCGCGTCGGCGTCGGTGTCGCGGCCGGTCGCCTTCGCCTTCGCGTCGTCCGGGACGTCCGCGTCGTGCGAGCCGTCCCCGGCGTCCGCGGTGGCGGAACGGTCCGCCTCGGGCTGGTCGGTGTCGTCCTGGGGCGTCTTGGCGCTCTCGGACGCCGCTTCTGCGGCCTCCGTGCGGTCCTTGCCGTCCGTGTCGGGGCCCGCGGACGTGCCCGCGCCCCCTCCGGAGCCCTCGGCCGCGTCCTGCCCGCCCTGGGCGCCGGCGTCGGCCTTCCCGGCCTTCTGGGCGTCCGCGTCGGTCTCGTCGGTCTCGTCGGTCTCCTCGGGCTTCCCGGCCTTCTCCCTGCGCTCGGCGCCGGCCTCCTGCTCGTCGTCCGCCGACGCGACCCACGCGGCCACGGCATCCCGCAGCCGTCCGTCATTGCCCTGGGCGCCGGACCGTTCACCGGAACCCGCGTCGGCCGCCGCCGCGTCCTCGTCCCCCGAGTCGCTCTCGGCGCTCCCGGCGTCCTCGGCGCCCGAGTCGCTCTCGGCGCTCCCGGCGTCCTCGGCGCGCTCCGCGTCCTCGTCGCTCTCGGGCCGCTCGGAGTTCTTCGGCTCCTCAGCCGTCCGCGTGGACAGCACACGGGTCGCCGTATCGGCGCCGCCTCGTGCCGACGACTTCTCCGCGTCCCGGGCCACCGCGAGCCGCGGGTCGGCGGCTTCGCTCCTGGCCTCCGGAACCGGACTCGCGCTCCCCGACGTCCTTCGTGCCGACGACTCGCTCTGCTTCGACCTGTCGGGGGACTCGCCCGCCACCGATGCCTCCTCCTCGCGCCGCACTCCCCGCGTGCGCGTACCGAACCGTGAACCGCCGCCCGTGACACCGCCCGGCGCTGTCCGAACCATGTACCAGTGTCCTGTGTGCGGGCCAAACCCAACCGGTAGACGAGAACGACATACCTACTGGTTCCACTACGAACCGGTCACGCACCCTCGACAGACCAATGTGAGAGGGGTCACCCTGTCTTTCATCCACGCGGGGAGGCATGGATGGGCAGGAGCCGCAGAACACTTCCGGAGGAGCTTCTGTTGCTGGCGCTGGACCCGACCACGGGTACCACCGCACAGCCGCAGTCGCTCGACCTCGGTCTGGCCGGAGCACAGCTAGTAGAGCTGGCGCTGGCCGGACGGATAGCCCCAGACGGGGATCGTATCGCCGTGGTGGCACCACGGCCGACTGGAGATCCAACGTTGGACTGCGCGTTGGAGTTGCTGCGAAGGCGTGGCGCTCCCGTGCGGGCAGTGAACTGGATTGGCGGGCCGCGACTGGGGCTGCGCCAGACCTACCTCTCGCATCTGGAGCGGTGCGGCATGGTGCATGCCGTGGCCGGCCAGATGTGCGGAGTGCTGCCGACGACTCGCTACCAGGCGACGGACACCGAGATCAGCCGGGAGATCAGGTCCCGTCTGGACTCCGCGATCCGCACCGGCGTACCGCCGGACCCGCGGACCGCGGCACTCGCGGCCCTCGCTCACGCGGTCGGCCTCGGCAAGCACCTGTACCCGGGCAACGAGGGACGTTCCTCGCGCTCCCGGCTCAGGGACCTGATCCGGCACGACCCCATGGGCGGTCTCGTCGCGCACGCGGTGATGGACGTCCAGAACGGCGTCGCGGCCCAGCCGCGCCGCAGCCCGGCCCCGCCCGGCCGTCAGGCCGCCGGCGGAACCAGGCCCGCGACGGAACCCGCCCGCGGCGTTCCGATGCAACCGCGCCACGGAACCATGGCGCGCGCGGTGGCCCACTGAGCCGCGCGCCGCGCCCGCACCACCTACGACCGGCACGCACCACGGGACCCACGAACCCGGTCACGGGAGCCGCTGTCCGAGCGGGGCGAAGAGAGCGCACACTCTCTTCGCCCCGCTCGGCGTGCCGTGCCCGAACTGGCGTGTACCCGTCGCATATCCACCGTTTCCCAGCGGTAGTAAGCACCTTGGTGGCAGTCTGCTCAGCAGCAGATACGCAAAGTAGAGGCACGCAGCCGGAGGTGCACGTCCCGTGGCGTCCAATGTCAATCCCACCGTCAGGCGGCGCCGGCTGGGCCAGGAGCTCCGCAGGCTCCGCGAGCTCAAGGGCATGACGGCCGAAGAGGTGGCGGAGCGGCTGCTGGTGTCGCAGTCGAAGATCAGCCGGCTGGAGAACGGCCGGCGCAGCATCAGCCAGCGCGACGTCCGCGACCTGTGCGGGGTCTACGAGGTCGAGGACCAGCGCATCGTCGACTCGCTGATGCAGATGGCCAAGGACTCCCGGCAGCAGGGCTGGTGGCACGCCTTCGGGGACATCCCCTACAGCGTCTACATCGGCCTGGAGACGGACGCCGAGTCGCTGCGGGTCTACGAACCCCAGATCATCACCGGCCTGTTGCAGACCCGTGCGTACGCCGAGGCCATCATCCGGGGCGGTTCGCCCGAGGCGTCGGAGGCGGACAACGACAAGCGCGTCGAGGTGCGGCTGCGCCGGCAGGGCCGGATCACCGCCGACACCGAACCGCTGCGGCTGTGGGTGGTGCTGGACGAGGCGTCCCTGCACCGGATCGTCGGCAGCCGGCCCGTGATGCGCGAACAGCTGGAGCACCTCATCGAGATGTCGCAGATGCCCCACATCACCGTGCAGGTCCTGCCGTTCGAGGTCGGCGCGCACGCCGGCATCAACGGCCAGTACTCGATCCTGGAGTTCGCCGACGCGGCGGACTCGAGCGTCGTCTACATCGAGGGCGTCACCAGCGACCTGTACCTGGAGAAGCCGCTGGACGTGCAGAAGTACACGGTGATGTACGAGCACCTGCGCGCCCAGTCGCTGAACGTGGACCAGTCCCGGCAGCTCATCGAGCGCGTCGCGAAGGAGTACGCGCGCTGAGACAGAGCCGGAGGATGATCTTCCGACGGGCGGAGCGCGGGATGTTACACCCCTGACGCGCCTGACTGGAAGACTCCCTTGGAATATGCCATCCGGTCGAGTGAATGGCTGCGCTGAACGAGGAGGGTGGCGAGTAGCGTCGATCACGCCAACCACCAGCACGGGTTGGCGTAAACGCAACTCGCAACGGAGCGAACATGGCAATTCGTCTGGGCGCCACGGAGACGTGGACGACCTCCTCCTACACCAACAACAACGGCGCCTGCGTGATGGTCAGGTCGACCGTCGACGAGGCCCTGGAGCTCGGTGACACCAAGGTCCCCGAGGGCCCCAAGCTCGCGTTTCCCGCCGACGCGTGGCACGCCTTCGTGGACTCGGTCAAGGCCTGACCCCGCGATCGACAGCACCACAAGCACCACCGACAGAGCCCTCTCGACCAGCATCGCCGTCCTAGCCGAGAGGGCTCCGCTTGTGCCCGGATCGAGCCCGGAGATCTCCGAGAGGGAGATCAGCTGACCGGGAACGCCACGTCACACACCGGGTCCCCGGGCCCCGACGCCTCCCAGTCCGCGAAGTACAGCTCCCGGCACGGGCCGGTCGCCGTCAGCCCCCGCGCCGCCATCCACTCCTCCACCGCCTCGAACGCGGCCAGGATCTGCGGGTGCGCCACCTGCGCCTTGGTGATCCTGGTGTACGCCAGTCGTCGGGCCGGCTCCACCCGCACCGCCGTCTCCCAGGCCCGGCCCCGCCGCTCCGCCCAGGCCCGGGCCGCCGCCTCGTCGGCCACCGGCACACACGCCTCGGCGGGACCGTCGCTCTCCATCGACACCTCGGCGTGGTAGACGACGTACGGCACTCCGGCCACGCCCCCGCACTCCCGGGCCGCCTCCGCCAGCCGGTCCAGCGCCGCGCCGATCCACGCCGGCAGCTCGTCCGCCAGCGTGTGCCGCTTCTCGGAGATCACCACCTGGGCGGGCACCTCCACCGTCTCGACCGTGAACTTCCCGTACATCTCGGAGCTCCTCCCCGACAGTCGTCCACGGAGGTACTCGGCGAGCGTCCGCTGCCCCGCCACCCGCGCCTCGACGTCCGCCCAGTAGGCACCGAGCAGCCCGGCCGCCGCCGTCCCGTCGTCGGCCTCGACGACCTCGGCGATCCGGGCGAGCGGCATGTCCAGCTGCCGCAGCATCGCCACCAGCCGGGCCCGTTCCACCTGGCCGGCGCGGTAGTAGCGGTAGCCGGTCGCCTCGTCGACGTGCGCCGGGGCCAGCAGGCCCAGCCGGTCGTACAGCCGCAGGGCCTTCGCCGACAGGCGGGCGCGCGCGGCGAACGCCCCGATGGTGAGCAGTTCCAGGTTCCGTTCCGGTCCGTCCACCACGGCATCCTCCGTCACCGGGCGGCTCTTCCGCCCGATGACGAGGACACTCGGGCCTGCCCCAGGGGCAAGGTCAACGCGCCGCGGGACCGACCTCAGACCAGCTGGGCCTCGATCGCCGCCACGACCTCCGCCGCGTCCGGCTCGGTCTGCGGCGAGAAACGGGCCACGACGTCGCCGTCCCGGCCGATGAGGAACTTCTCGAAGTTCCAGCGGATGTCCCCGCTGTGGCCCTCGGCGTCGGCGAAGCCGGTCAGGCGGTCGTACAGCGGGTGCCGCCCCTCGCCGTTCACCTCGACCTTCTCCGTCATCGGGAAGGTCACGCCGTAGGTCGCCGAGCAGAACTCGGCGATCTCGTCGGCGCTGCCGGGCTCCTGCCCGAGGAACTGGTTGCAGGGCACGCCGAGGACCGTGAAGCCGCGCGCCGCGTACTGCTCGTGGAGCTTCTCCAGGCCCGTGTACTGCGGGGTCAGGCCGCACTTGGAGGCGACGTTCACCACGAGCACCGCCTTGCCCGCGTACTGGGACAGGTCGGCGGAACCGCCCTGCAGCGCACCGATCTCGACGTCGAGGGGAGAGGAACCATTGGTAGTCGTCATGAGCAGACCCTAGCTCCGCCGGATGTCCGGCCGGTTCCGGGCCTCGGTGGCCTCCACCAGCACCTGCCCCGCCGCCGTCCGCGAGTACAGCACCGACCGGCCCGCCCTCCGCCGCTCCACGAGCCCGGCGTCCAGCAGCACCCGCAGGTGCCGCCCCACCGAGCCGAGACCCTGCCCCGTCAGGGCGACCAGCTGGCTGGTGCTCAGCGGCGAGCCGAGCCGGACCAGCACCCCGGCGCGGGCGGTGCCGAGCAGCGCGCCGAGGCTCGCGGGCACGGGCCTGCCGCCGGGGTCGGCGAGCGCCCCGGCACACGGATAGACCAGCGCGTACCGGTCCGTCCCCTCCCACGCCACCCAGCCGATGCGCTGAATCGTGATGGGCACGAACACCAGCTCGGCGCCGGACAGCTCGCGCGGCGGGTAATCGCGCGCGTTCACCTGGAGCCGGTTCTCCCCGAGCCACTGCGTCCCCGGCCGCAGCGTGTCCAGCGCACTCGCCCAGCCGCCCCGGCTCACCTGCGCGGTCCGAGCGACCACATCCGCCTCGAGGACGCGCCGGCGCTGGGGCCAGTACGGCAGCACCGCCGTCGTCCAGACGTACGTCAGCAGGTCCGCGGCGCGCTCCGGGAGATCACCCCGGTGCAGCCGGGCCGGGACCGGGCCGCGCAGCGAGACGGTGAGGTCGGCGCGGGCCGTGTCCGGGTCTGCCGCCCGCACCCGCGCGACGCCCTGCTCGAAGGTCTCCCCCTCACGCGGGGTGGGGGAGAGGAAGTCCGCCGTCCACTCCCGTCCGATCCCGGCGCGGATCAGCTGCGCGGTCACCGGGTCACCCGCCAGCCGCCGCCGGTAGGCCGGCAGATGCGCGTCGAGCCACCGCCGCTCGCCGGGATGCGCCGCCTCGGCCGCGTGCAGCAGCCGCAGACTCGCGAAGGCCTCGGCGAACGGCGAGATCACGAACCGGCTCCCCGCGAGGGTGTCGGCATTGACCTGCCACCAGCCCACCGGCCGCCCCCTCTCACGAGCACATCCGCGACTTCACGCTCCGCGAGCCGCTCCGCGGGTTTCGCCCCGCGAGCCCTTCCGCGAGCACATCGGTGAGCCCCGCTCCGTGAGGGCGTCCGCGAGGTTTCGCGTCTGCGCGAAACAATAACCACGCCGACAGGCGCGTCGAAGACTCCACGTATGCGCAGCTACCGCGATCTGTTCCGCACACCCGAGTTCAGCCCGTTCTTCCTGGCCGTGTCGGCACAGACGGTCGCCCAGACCATGGGCGGACTCGCCCTGGGCGTCCTGGTGTACCGGGCGACCGACTCACCGCTGCTGTCCGCGGTGAGCATGTTCGGCTCGTCGCTGGTGCAGGTGCTGGGCGCGACCTTCCTGCTCTCCGCCGCCGACCGGATGCCCCCGCGCACGGCGCTGACGGCCCTGCCCCTGCTCTTCGCCGCGGCCACCGCCGCCCTGGCCCTGCCCGGCCTGCCCGTCTGGACGATCTTCGCGATCGTCTTCGCCAAGGGGCTGGTGGAGTCCGTGGGCGGTGGAGTGCGCTGGGGCCTGCTCAACGAGATCCTCTCCAAGGACGGCTATCTGCTCGGCCGCTCGGTGTTCAACATGATGAGCGGCCTGATGCAGATCGCCGGTTACGCGACCGGCGGCGCCCTCGTGGCCCTGCTGTCCCCCCGGCTGTCCCTGCTGGCGGCGGCCGCGCTGTACGTCCTGGCGGCCGCCGTCGTCCGCCTCGGCCTGACCCGCCGCCCGCCCCGAGCGACGGGCCGCCCCTCGGTGGCGGCGACCTGGCGCGCCAACGCACTGCTCTGGTCCTCCCCGCCCCGCCGACAGGTCTATCTGGCTCTGTGGATCCCCAACGGCCTGATCGTCGGCTGCGAATCCCTCTACGTCTCCTACGCCCCCGATGCCGCCGGCACCCTCTTCGCCTGCGCCGCGCTCGGCATGCTCGCCGGGGACGTGCTGGTCGGCCGCGTGCTCCCACCGCGCCTTCGCCGCCGCCTGGGCTTCCCGCTCCTGCTGCTCCTCGCGCTCCCCTACGTGCCGTTCCTCCTGCATCCGACGCCGCCGCTCGCGGCGGCCGCGGTCACGCTGGCCTCCGTGGGGTTCGGCGCGAGCCTCGTGCAGCAGGAGCGACTGGTGGCCCTCACTCCCGACGGGCTCACGGGGCACGCCCTGGGGCTGCACTCGGCGGGGATGCTCACGATGCAGGGGGTGGCGGCGGCGCTGGCCGGGTCGATGGCCCAACTGACGTCCCCGGCCACGGCGATGACGGCGATGGCCGTGGGATCGGCGGGGGTGACCTTGTCGCTGATGAGCGTGGGGAGGCGGGAGGAGCGCAGGGCGGTGGAAATCCGCAGGCCGGCCGGCGACGGGATCCGCTAGTCGACGCCGGGGAAGTGCTGGCCGGGGACCTTCATGACCTCCGCGAACACCTCGGGGACCTCGTTGTCCACCACGACCCGTGACAGCAGGACGGCCAGCCGGTCCCGCTCGGCGCGGCTCAGCCCGGACGGCAGGGCCTCCACACGACGGCAGGTCTCGGCGTAGAACTTCCCGGCGAGCGCGGCGCCTTCGTCCGTCAGCCCGACCCGCACCGCCCGTCCGTCGCGCGGGTCGGCCTCGCGACGCACCAGCCCTCGCCGTACGGTCCGGTCCACCAGCCCGGTCAGACTCGACTTCGCCAGCCCGAGCGTCTCGCCCAACTCGCTCATCCCGTACGGCCGGTCCGCCAGCACGCACAGCAACTGCCCCTGCTGCGGCGTCAGTCCGTAGGCCCGGCCGGCCTCCGCGTACACACCGTCGACCAGGAACGCCGTCCGCACCAGCGCGGCGACGACCCCCACCTGCCCGGCTGCCCCGTTCCCCATCGGTTCAGGGTACCGATCGGTAGGTTGCCGTGCGGGGGGCTGTGGGTCACTCCTCGTCCGGGGCCTCGCCCTCGATGAGGCGCTCGGCGATGTCGTCGGCCCACTCCTGAGCCCAGCGGCGCAGCCCGGCGACGGAGGCGGCGTCGACGCCGTGGACGGTGAACGCCCTGTCGTCGAGCCAGTCCGTGCCGGTCAGCCGGGCCTGGAGGTCGGTGAGGTCGAACGTGTCGGGAGCGTGGCGGCGGCCCAGCTCCTCGAGTTCGGGGTGGCTCCAGCGGGCCGAGGCGGCGTGCACGTCGACCAGGTCGCGCGCGAGCCCCCGGTCGGCCAGGTCCCGCACCCGGGTGCCGACGAGGTCGTCGAGGGCGAGCGCCGGCCCGAGCTCCGTCGCCGCGGGCGGGCGCCACAGCACCTCCTTGCGCAGGGCGACCTCGCACTCCGTGCCGCTCGGCGCGTCGGTCACGAGGAACTGCGCGGACAGCGGCCCGGCCTCCAGGGTCTGCACGAGCCAGCCACGTCCGGCCAGCCCGGTCCGCACGGCGTCCGCGACGACCTCCGTGGCGGCAGGGTGCTCGGTGGCCACGTCCACCTCCCACCCGGCCCGCTCCACCAGCCCGTACGCCAGCGCCGCGTAGCTCCCGGCGAGCAACAGGGAGTAGGGCTCCCCCACGCCCAACAGATCACCAAGCAACCGACCGACAGGCTCGGGAACGGGCAGAGGGACGGCCATGCCCTGATTATCGCCCGCACGAGCGAGCCCCTTAAAACGACCGACCCAGACGAGTGACACCCCTGACCAGGACCACTCGACGCACGTGCGCGGGAGGGGCCCGAGTGGGTAGGTCAACCGGCCCGGGCCGTTCGACGGACGGGGACCGATCCCACCCAGGGGCGCGGGGAACTGCGCGACCGACCCCCACAACGCGGCACCCGAAGACGGCGGCTCCCTACCGCTTGCGCCCAACCCCGCAATAGGCATCCACTGCCGCGGCCCCAGCCCCAGCCCCCGCACCGGCCTCGCCAATACCCTCCGGCCGCCACTCGGGAACCCTCACCACCCCCGGCTCCACCAGCTCCAGCCCGTCGAAGAACCCTGCGATCTCGGCGACCGGCCGGACGTAGTACGGCACCGCCCCACTCGCGTTGTACGCCTCCGACGCGGCGATCATGCCCTCGCTGGTCGCGGTGCTGTCGCTGACCACCAGGTAGCTCCCGGCCGGCAAACCGGCCATCAGCTGCCGCATCAGCTCACGCGCCCGCTCGTAGTCGGCGACATGCCCGAGCGTGTTGAGGATCATCAGCCCGACAGGCCGCGAGAGATCCAGCGTGCCGGCGGCGGCCTTCAACACGGCCTCCGGGTCGTACAGGTCGGCGTCCAGATACGCGGTCCTGCCCTCAGGGGTGCTGGTGAGCAGCGCGTTGGCATGGGCCAGCACGATCGGGTCGTTGTCGACGTAGACGATCCGGGAGTCCGGCGCCACGCGCTGCGCGACCTCGTGCGTGTTGTCGGCGGTGGGCAACCCCGTACCGACGTCCAGGAACTGCCGTACCCCCTGCTCACCGGCCAGATACGTGACGGCCCGCCCCAGGAACCGGCGGCTCGTGACCGCCACGTCGACGAGCCCCGGGAAGATCGACTTGATCTGGTCGCCGATCTCTCGGTCGACCTCGTAGTTGTCCTTGCCACCGACGAAGTAGTTCCAGAAGCGCGCCGAGTGCGGCTTGGAGGTGTCGATGCGGTCACGCAGGCTGTCGTGGGACACGGCGGGGGCCTCCTGGGGGGTGGGAAAGGGAGTCCGGCCCACCAACCTAGGGGAACGCCCCGGCAAAGAAGGCCAGTTGCCCTTACCCGCAGCGTCGGCCGTGGTGTTTCGGCCACGGCCCCACTCCGTGACCGCGCCTCCGCTCCGCGGCTACACCCTGCGTGAGGCGAAGCCGCCCATTTCTCCGCCACCGAGCCCGCCGCCCTCGTGCCCATGGCGCTGGGTGACCAGCCAGAACGACCACGCCAGGGACCACAGCAGCAGCCCGGCGGCGACCGGCGTACCGAAGATGATCAGCAGCCCGGCGCCGATGTTCGCTCCGATGCCACCCGCGGTCAGGATCCGCCACCCCACACCGGCCATGAGCCCGAGCGCCACCAGCGGCCCGACCACGCCCCACCACCGCTGGTCCATCGCCCCGCGCAGCGAGGCCCGCACGAGCACCGCCGCCCCGGCCACCGCCAGTACCAGCGCGAGCCCACCCGCGACCGCGGCCACACCGTCCCCGATGTCCCACGGCTGGAACGCGTAGTCGAGCTCACTGGCCGGCAGCCCGTCGTAGTTCTGCTGCCCCATCAACCCCCAGGCGGCCACAGGCACACCACCGACAAGCGCGGCCCCGGCCGCCACGATTCCCCGATTCGTCATGCATCCAGGATCCCGGGGGAGCACGGGGCCGTCATGAGCACGCGTACTCAAGTACGACGCACACCAGCACGCACACGCCCGCACCCCCTGGCGGGGACGGTGCCGACGGGCCGGTCCAGCCGCATGGCGCGACGACACGGCAGTCGTCGCGCCCTGCGCTCACGTCGGGGCCACCGCGCGGCCCGTCTGGGGGGAGATGGTTCCCGCGCACAGGCCCCGGGACGCCAGGGCCTGGGCGATGCGAGGGATGGCCGCGACGGTGTTGGCGGGACCGTCGTGCATCAGGATGATCTGGCCGTTGGTGAGTCGGGCGGCGGACTGGACGATCGCGTCGGTGCTCGCGCCGTTCCAGTCCTGTGAGTCGACCTGCCAGAGGATCTCCGTCAGGCCGTACCGGGCCGCGACTGACCTCACCGTCGCGTTGGTCTCTCCGAACGGCGGCCGGAACAACTTCGGTGTGCCGCCTCCCGCGTTGGCGATGGCCTGCTGGGTGCGGGAGAGCTCGGAGTCGATCTGCGCCTGACTCAGCTGGGTCAGGTGCGGGTGGGTGTAGCTGTGGTTGGCGACCCACATGCCCGCGGCCACCTGCGCCCGGACCAGGGACGGGTTGGCCGCCGCGGACTGGCCCGTGTTGAACATCGTGGCCCGCAGCCCGCTGCGGCGGAGCGCGTCGAGCAGCCTCGTCGTGTTGCCGGACGGGCCGTCGTCGAAGGTGAGCCCGACGTAGCCGGTGCAGGCGGCGGCCCGCGACGGCGCGGCGGTCGAGGCCGTGACGGTCGTGAGGGTCAGGGCCGCGGCCACCGCCGTCACGACCGCCACGGCCGGCACGGGCCTCGTCCTCACGACCCGACCCTGATGCTGGAGTTGCCGCTGCTCTGGTAGCCCTCGGTCGCCATGATCATGTAGTACTTGAAGTTGCCCAGGGGCATCCCGGCCCGGGCCCAGGCGTCGAAGTGGTTGCCGGCCGTGATGGTGCCGCCCGTCCGCTTCGACTGCCGCACGCTCCAGTACTGGTCGAAGGTGCGTACGCCCTCGACGGACGGGGCGTTGTACCGCGTCGTCTTGTAGATGTCGTACGTACCGCCGTCGCTGGTGACGGTGCCCTTGTAGGTGCCGGTGGGCCGGTAGGTGCCCCAGTTGTCGACGATGTAGTACTCGACGAGCGGGTTCGCCGTCCAGCCGTACAGGGTCAGGTAGGCGTTGCCGGACGGGTTGAACGAGCCCGAGTAGGTCACGGTGCGGCGGGCGCCGTTGCTCCAGCCCTTACCGGCGACGAAGTTCCCGGTGTTGCGCCATGAGGTGCTGTAACTGCCGCCGGAGGACAGGGTCATGGAGACCGTTCCGGGTGCGTCCGTCCAGAACGAGTAGTAGTAGCCGTTGTTGGTGCCCGTCTGGTTCGTGGTGACGACGGTGTCGGCGTGCGCGGTGCCCGGCATGGTGAGCGCCGCGGCCGCGACCAGCAGCATGGTGCAGGTGCTGCTGATGAGCAGCCTTAAGCGGCCTGGTGACTTCTTCATGGGGGTGCGTCCTCCTCGTCCGAGTGGGGTGGGTCGACGGGGGAGCTCTGTCACCGGGGAGTGTTGGCCGGGGCCTCTCAACTGTCAATAGTTTCGGCAGTGCTCGCGAAATGTTCGGGATGGGGTGAGGGCAGGTCGTCGCGTGTTTTCGCTGCTCACACGGATGTTTGCGGTTGCGGAGAAACCATTTGTCTGCGGCGTGGTGCCTGTGATGCGCGGAACAGAGGATTCCTCTACTCGAATGTTTCGGAGTGCTTCCGGACCGTTCGTCCTCGTCGCGGCACGGTAGGGCGACCGGGAAGCGCGCCTCCGGCTCGGCTCACTCGGCCGCGTAGGCCCCCGTCAGGTAGTCCAGCTCGGGACTGGGCGGCCCGCACTGGAGGATCGCGTCCACCTCCGGCCACACCTCGACCGGCACCCGGTAGCAGTAGATCATCCAGGGATCGTCGGCATCCGGCTTGATCACCTCTCGCAACAGCATGAGCTGTTCACGGCTGATGGGGTGCTCCACCCGCAAGGTGTCGTCCACCTTGCTGAACCCCTCCAGAACCCAGATGGCGTCGGGCGCTTCCGAGAGCATGTCCTGGTCCTCAGGTGGTGTGCCGGGCCGCTGCCCGGGATCCGGTGTCGTCACAGCGGGTTGAGGCGGGCCTTGAGCAGGCAGAACTCATTGCCCTCGGGGTCCATGAGAACGTGCCACTGCTCCTCGCCGGTCTGGCCGATGTCGGCCGGGCGCGCCCCGAGCTTCAGGAGGCGTTCGAGCTCGGCGTCCTGATCGCGGTCGGTGGCGTTGACGTCGATGTGCAGCCGGGACTTCCCGGGCTCCGGCTCGTCCCTGCGGCTGAGGATGATCGTCGGCTGCGGCCCGCCGAACCCTTCGCGCGGGCCGATCTCGAGGGTGCCGTCCTCCTCGCGGTCGAGTACGACGAAGTCCAGGACCTCGCACCAGAATCGCGCCAGCACCTCGGGGTCGCGGCAGCCGAGCACGAGCTCACTGATACGACATGCCATGGACGAAACCCACTCTCGGTGCCGGAACGGCCGGGGCATCACGCGCGGAGCTCTCGAGCATCCCGCAGCGGCGACGCGCTCGCGACCGTACCGGGCAGGGCGGGCCGGTGCGAATGTTTTTCGGTACGCGCCGATGCCCGTGGCCGGACATGCCGGGTGAAGTCGCCGACGAAACAAGTGACCGGCTGACCCGGTCACTCCTCCAGGGCGACCAAATCGTCGCGAAGGACCACGCGAGCCGCCCGGGTCGCGTCTCCGTGGGTCTGCCGGGCGGCGTCGTACTCCTCGGACGCGAGGGTGGCCCCGGACGCGAGCTCCTCACGTATCCGGCGCAGCGAGTGGTACGACGCGTCGATCGCCGCCGTCACGTCGGCGGTCGCCGTCAGAACGAGCCGCTCTCGCGCTTCGTCGCACCCCGAGGCCTGGAACGCCTGACGGATCTTGGCCCCCCTGACCTGCGGGTCCGTGTGGTTCTCCTCGGCGACCAACCGCATGGCCTCGTGCGCCCTGCGAAGGGTCACCAGACAGTCCGCGTACATGGCCCGGCGGTCCTGCAGCCTGTTGTCCCTGACGGTTCGTCGCCACCGCAGATGCTCACCGGCCAGCGTCGCCCCGATACCCAGCACTGCTCCCAGCGCCGTCCCCACGAGAGTCACCCATCCCACGCGGTGGATCGTGCCACACGGGGACTCTCTCCGTGGCGGCGCGTGACGCTCAACCGGTCCGGGCCGGAGGGTAATTCGCTTGCCCGGGCCACGGGTCGACGCTGCACTGTGGCCACCCACCACTCGTCGTGGTGCGGGTATCCCGAGGAGGCAGCGGCAGCGATGGAGATCCGTCCCACGACCGACAAGGATCTCGACGCCTTCGTCGACACCGTTCATGCCGCGTTCGGGCGCTTCCCGGAAACCCCGGTCGAGGGCGGCGGGCTCTGGTGGTCGGCGCTCGAAACGGACCGCTGCCTACTCGCCCTGACGGCGGACGGCCGGCCCGTCGGCACCGCCGCCACCCACTCCTTCGAGCTCACCCTGCCCGGCGAGACCCTCGTCCCGGCCCCCGGGGTGACCGCCGTCGGCGTCCTGCCCTCGCACCGACGCCAGGGCGTGCTCACCGAGATGATGCGGTATCAGCTCGCGGAGCTGCGGTCCCGCGGGGAGCTCCTGTCCGTGCTGCTGGCCTCCGAGGCCTCGATCTACGGCAGGTTCGGCTACGGACCGGCGACCTGCACGGCGCAGCTGAAGGTGCCGCGTGCCGAGGCCGCACTCGCCGTCCCCCGGGCACGCGAACTGGTCGACGCGCCCGTGACCGCGTCCGACAACGGCTCGGTCGAGGTGCTGCGCCGGGCCGAGTGCGGCGGGATTCTGGAAGAGGTCTACGACCGGTACCGCCGCGCCCAGCCCGGCGCGCTGTCCCGGCCGCACCGCTGGTGGGCCCTGCGCGCGGGGCAGCCCCCCATCTCGAGGGAGCCGCGTTACATCGCTGTTCACCGGGACGCCGACGGGGTCCCGGACGGGTACGCCAGCTACTCGATCGAGTCCGGCACCCTGACGGTCGACGAGACCATCGCCACCGACGACGCCGTCTTCACGGCCCTGGCCCGGTTCGCCCTCGAACACGACCTGGTGTCGCAGGTCGTGTTCAAGCACGTCCCGCCCGACCACCCGCTGCGCTGGCAGTTCGCGGACTTCCGCGCCGGCCGGGTGAGCGGCGACATGGACTGGCTCTGGGTACGGCTGCTGGACGTCCCGCGTGCGCTGACCGCACGCCGCTGGTTCACGGACGGCGAGCTCGTCCTCGACGTCCACGACCCGTTCCTCGGCGGACGCGACCGCTACCTGCTGACCGTCCGCGACGGCAAGGCCGACTGCGCCCCGACGGACCGCAAGCCCGACCTCTCCCTCGACATCCGCGATCTGGGCTCGGTCTACCTCGGCGGCACCGCCCCGAGCACGTTCGTGCGCGCCGGACACGTCCTGGCCCACCACCCGGACGCGGCCGCCCTCGCCGACACACTCTTCCGGGCCGACCGCTCCCCGCACTGCCTGCACTGGTTCTGACCCGTGCCTCACCGACGTCAGCGGTCCTCCAGGTACCGCTCTTCGAGAACTTCGACGAGGGCCGTGGCGACCAGGGCGACATCGCGGTCGTCGTCGTGGGTCAGTCGGCGCAGGACGGTGACCGGCCCGGCCTCCTGCGCGGTGGTTCCCGCGAGCTCGACCAGCGCCTGGGTGAGGCGGATCCGCGTCGCGGAGTCCGCGGTGGGCGCGGCCAGTTCGCCGACCAGGGCGGTCGTGATCCGGTCCCTGCACCCGGGGTCCAGGGACAGAGTTCCCAGAACCTCCGCCGCGTCCACGTCGTTGCAGCCCTCGACCACCATGCTGACGAGTGTGGGCACCGCCGCGGCCACGCCCTGCCGGCCCAGAGCCAGAGCGGCGTGCCTGCGCACCGGCGGGTCCGAGTCCCGGAGAGCGTCCGTGAGCACCTCGACGGCACCCGGGGCCTCGGGCATCCCGGCGATCGCCAGCACCGCGCGCCGCCGGACGCGGGCGTCCTCCGAGTGCGTGCCGGCGCGCAGCGTCGCCACGGCGTCGCCGCCCGATCGGGCGAGCGCCCAGCGCAGGGCGCCCGCGACGTGCGGGTCGGATTCGGTCAGGACCGCCTCGGCCAGCAGTTCGGCGGGGACCGGCGCGTTCTCCGGCGGGGCCAGGACGGCCTGCTGTCGGCGCGCGGCACTGGTCGAGTTGAGTTCCCGCATGAGTGCGACGATGCGCAGCACGCCCTGCCAGTCGGTGGGCGTCGACGCGTCGATGGCTCGGAGCCGCTCGAGCAGCTCCTTCTCCCGCGCCAGGCGGTCCTCCGTCTGCCGGATGAGGTCACTGACCAGGGCGGACGGCGTGAAGGCCGGGTCCTCCAGCGCGCGCCCGATCTGCTTGAGCGAGAGCCCGAGGGACCGCAGGCTCTCCACGTGGAAGATCCTGCGGACGTCCTCGGCGGAGTACTCGCGGTAGCCACCGACGGTGCGCCCCGTGGGCCGCACCAACCCCAGGGCGTCGTAGTGCCGGAGCATCCGGGTGCTCACCCCGGAGCGGCGGGCCACATCGCCGATCAGCAATCTGCGCCCTCCGCCTCAGCAGCTGTCCCGGTGCCTGCCGACGCAGCCGCGGCAGCAGCAGCCCGGTCCGGGCCGAGTGCGACCACGCGCTTCGCCTCAGCGAGGGCCGCATCGAAACCGGTCTCCGGGTTCTGCCTGAGCAGCTCGGTGGCACGGGCGTGTGCGGCCACCGCCGGGTCGGAACTCTCCGAGGCCCCCTCCAGGGACGGTTTGACCACGTCACCGAGGTCGACCAGGGCCCGGCTCAGACTCAGCTGCACATCGCGGTCCCCACGGCCGAGCTGCAGGACCAGATCGGCTGCCAGCTCCTTCTTCTCGCCCTCGGGCACCAGGACGACCGCGACGCGCCACGCAGTCCGCGCGACCTCGTCGTCCGCGTCCCGCAGCATGTCGCGGGTGATCCATGCCCACGTGCTCTTGTCGCCGATCTTGGAGAGTGTGTGCAGTGCCTGGCTGCGGGCCCGGGGCCGTTCGGAGTCGAGTTCCTGGCGGACCCGGGGCAGGGTGATCTCCGGCGGGAGACGGGTCAGCGCCCAGGACAGCATGTCTCGTACGAAGAAGTCCGGCTCGACCGCGCACCGCTCGACGAGCGTCCCCAGGAACGCGGGATCGGGGTTCGAGCCGACCGCCAGGGCCGCCTGCAGCCGGACCGACGAGTCCTCGGCGCCCAGGGCGTTGGTCACACGGGTGTGCTGCGGGGTTGTGTCGGTCGTGTTGATCGGGACCACCTCCAGCGCCCAAGTGAAAACCTTGTCACGGTGTCAAGGTCAAGCGCGAGGTCGGAGACCGGGAGGACGCACTCCGCCGGTGTCGGCCGACCGGCGACCGACGGCCGAACCGCCCCCGGAGCCCCCGCCACGGAGAACACCGTGACCGGAACCCCAGGGTCAGCCACCGCCACGGCCGGGGCCACCGCTACCGCCGGTGCCCCGCTTACCGCCGCGGCCCCCTACGGCTGGGGCCCGCTACGGCTGGGGCCCCCTACGGCCGGGGCCACCGCTGGGCGCGGCCCCGGTCGGCGAAGTGCCCGGGGCCGCCCGCCGCTAGTTCCGGTACCGGAAGACGATCCGCCCGCGTGTCAGGTCGTACGGCGGGAGCTCCACCAGCACCCGGTCCTCCAGCATGATCTTGATGTAGTGCTTGCGGATCTTCCCGCTGATGTGCGCGAGCACCTGGTGGCCGTTCTCCAGCTCCACGGTGAACATGGCGCTGCGCAGGCACTCGACGACCCTGCCCTCGACCTCGATGACGTTCTTGTTCTTCGTCATCGCACCAGCTCCAGGTTGCTGCTCATCGGCCGGGCGCCGACGCCCTCGAACAGTGCCGTGGCCGCGTGGTTGGACTCGTGGACCTCGGTCCAGGCCGCGGGGAACCCGGAGCGGTGCGCCGTCACGAGCGCATGGGCCAGCAGGGCTCGCCCGATGCCGCGGCGCTGCTCGCCCGCCCGGACCGCGATCAGCCCGATGCGCGGCCGGATCGCCGTCACCACCCGGATCAGCCCCAGGTAGCGGTGCTGCGCCGCGGCCACCGCGTACTTCGACGGGTCGACGACGGTGTCGCCCTCGGTGCGGGGCACCACCTCCGCGGGCATCGACTGCCACCACCCGGCCGTCGCCTCGACCTCGTCCCGGATCGTGCGGTCCACCTCCCGCAGCGGACCCTCGTCCGCCTGGCCGGCGGGCACGATCGTCACGCCCGAAGGCGGCAGGACCCCTTCGAGTCCGGTGACCCGCGGGTCGGTCGGTACGGCGTACTCCCACTCCCTGCGCCGGACCGTGAAACCGGCCCGCCGCCAGCCGGCCGTCAGCTCGGTGTCCGCTTCGTCGACCACCGTGTACAGCGGCGCCGGCAGTGCCGCCACCATCACCTCGGCGAGCCGGTCGAAGGCGGCGTCGTGCCAGGCGTCGATGCTGACGAACAAGCGGCCGTCGGGTCGGTGGTGCGCATGCCCGCGGCCGACCACCAGGTCGTCGTCCAGGGCGTGCCATTGCCTGTACGCGACGCGCGTGACCGTCACCGCGTTCTCGCTCAGGCCGGATGCGAAAGGCTTTGTGTCCATCGGAGTCTCCCTTCCAGGAGTGCCTCGGTCTCAGGCGCTCCTGGCGACACCGAACGTCAGCCGCCGGACCGTGACGGATCGAGGGAGCACCCACGGGTAACTGCGTTCACGGGGCTCACCTCCTACGACGATTCACGGTCCACGGGGAAGGTAGCAGCGGGGCGCCGCCACGCTCAAAGCCTTTTACGGGCAGGGGGGCGGCTGATGAATCAGCCGCCCCCCTCGGATCCACTCGGACTGGTCTACGGAATGAAGCCGTAGTCCAGCTGACCGGCCAGCCTCGTCCTGTCGTCCTTCAGGGACAGTACGAGCGTGCGTGCGAGGGTGCCGCCGAAGCGGGTCCCGCCGTCAGCCGTCGGGACCGTGTCGATGAAGCTCTCCACCAGCCCGTTGGGCATCACGTAGTGCGAGTACTGCTGCGTCGGGGCGTCCTCGGGGTTGCCCAGGACCAGCGCGCTGCCGTTGAGCGGCCGGTAGTCGCTGCGCAGGCCCGGGCCGACGAACCCGTAGAGGCCGTCCCAGCCGCTCAGCCCCGGCGCGAACGTGAACTTGTGGCTGATCGTGAACAGGTAGTACTTGCCGCCGCGGATGATCAGGTGCGGCCGTTCGGTCTGCTGGTTC
Organism: Streptomyces tibetensis; assembly: GCF_040647715.1. Taxonomy (GTDB): domain Bacteria; phylum Actinomycetota; class Actinomycetes; order Streptomycetales; family Streptomycetaceae; genus Streptomyces; species Streptomyces tibetensis_A. Next base: position 393,238 of record NZ_JBEZCR010000003.1, read on the forward strand.
ACGCAGTTGGCCGAGAGCAGCGGGGGCTGGAGCTTCCAGTTCTCCAGGCTGTCGCCGTCGGCCGTGGCCAGCCCGATGTTGCCCGTGTAGTACTTCGAGTCCTCCGGCACCTCGTGGCCGGCCGGGAGGTCACCCAGGTCACGCTTGGTGCACTGGTACGAGCCCGCGGTACCGCCCGTGTTGCCCTCGAACAGCAGGTGGACCTTGCGGTCCCGCGGGTCGCGGAAGACGTACGGGTCGCGGAAGGCGTAGATGATCGGGCCTTGTTGCGACTGCTCGAGGGTCTGGTACATCTTGCCGTCGGCCTCGGCGATGATGCGGTGTTCCCGGAAGCCGGAGAACCACACGCGGTTCTTGTCCGCGTGGATCTGGCCGGTCGCCTGCGCCAGACGCTGCAGGGCGTCGCTGGGGTCGACCCCGCCGTTGTCGCGCCCGGAGGCGGTGTAGAAGGACTGCACCTTGTCACCGATGAGCGCCGTCGAGCCGGCCCACTCACGTGAGCCGAACGAGGTGCCGGCCGGGAACAGGTCGCCGCCGTACTTCCAGCTCTTGGCGTCACGCGAGTAGAAGTAGCCGATCTTCGCGTACCAGTGCCGGTCACCGAACGGCACCGAGCGTGGGGCCGTCAGGGAGAAGATGACGTGCCAGCCCTTGTAGGTGGCCGTCCGGGTGTTGAGCTTGGTGAGCGGCCAGGTGTCCCACACCCACACCTTGTCGGTCATCACCGGGAAGTCGGGTGACACGCGAGGGGCGGTGTTGGTCTTGTCCTGCTTGAGTTTCAGGGCGTCCGCGCGGGACCAGACGGCTGTGTAGTCGTCGTCGGCGGTGTACTGCCGTGTGCCCGTCCGGGACGCGTCGTGGGGGGAGGCGGAAGCGGGAGTGATGATGCCGCTCAGCGTCGCGAAGGCTGCCAGACCCGTCGCCAGCCGGAGCAGCACTCGTCTTGCTCTGTACATACGTCACCCTTGGGGGGAAGAGGGAACGAATGGAAGCTTTGGAACCGGTTCCGTCGCTGACGCTACCTCAGTTTTGCGGGAAAAGGGTGAACTTGTGAGGTGAAGATTTACGTACGAGCAGCGGTCGGAGTCGCGCTGTGGAAGTTAATGGAAACGATCCAACGTCGTCGGCGCAGCGCGGATCAGGATCCCGCGGCGGCCGTCGTACGCCGGGGCACGAGCTCCAGTTCCAGCATCGTCTCGACGGGTTCGCCAAGGGGCCGGCCGATGCGTTCCAGCAGCAGACGCGCGGCGATCCCACCGCTGGCGCGCAGGGGCTGGCGTACCGTGGTCAGCCCTACGTAGGCCGCCACGTCGAGGTCGTCGAAGCCCACCACGGACAGGTCCTGAGGAACCCTCACGCCCGCCGAGTCCGCCGCCTCGATCACCCCCAGCGCCCGGGTGTCGGACGCGGTGACGATCGCGCTGGGGGGCTCCGGAAGGGCCAGCAACTCATCGGTGAGTCGGTGCGCCACGGCGCGGCCGTGGGGTCCGACCCGCATGTACGGCTCCTCCAGCGCGAGACCGTACGCCTGCAGCGCCAGCTCGCAGCCCTCGCGGCGACGGGCGCTGGCGCTGAAACGGAAACGGTCGTCGGCGACGTCGCCCATGAACGCGATGCGACGGTGGCCGAGTTGCAGCAGATGACGCGTCGCCAGCATGCCGCCGCGCACGTCGTCGATCACCACACGTGGCAGGTCCGGGTGCTCACAGTCCAGCAGGACCGTGGGCAGACCGGCCCGTGCCAGCTGCTTCGTCTCGTCGTCGGTGGGAGCGAGCGAGATCGCCAGCAGCCCGTCGAAACGGTCGTCGGCCGCCACTGCCCGGTACTGCTGATCGCGCTGATCCGGTGTGGCCACGTCGAGCAGTGTGAGGTCGTGGTCGCTGCCGTGCAGCACGTGTGAGACGCCGCGCAGCCGCTCGACGACCGACGGCTCGGTGGCGAAGGGCGCGATGACGGCGATGCTCTGGGTGCGTCCCGTGGACAGGGCGCGAGCGCGCCGGTTGGGCCGGTAGTCCAGGTCCCGGATCACCCGCAGCACCCGCTCGCGGGTGTCCTCGCTGACGTTCCGGCTGTCGTTCAGGACGCGCGAAACCGTGCCGACCCCCACCCCGGCCCGGGCCGCGACATCGCCGATGGTCGCCCGTTCTCCCACGGCCGTACAGTACCCGAACCCGCAGATCAGCCTGTTCAGGGCTCAGGAGGCGCCCCGGCCCGTCAGTGACCGCCGCCTCGGATGCGTTGCTCTCCCGACCCACGGACGACCAGCCGGGTGGGCACGGTGATCGTGCGGGCCCGGGAGCGGTCGCCGTCGAGCCGGGCCAGGGCGGTGGTCGCGGCGCTGCGGCCGATCTCCTCGGGGGCCTGGGCGACGACCGTGAGGGCCGGTTCCAGTGCTTCGGCCAGGGAGACGTCGTCGAAGGCCACGACAGCCACGTGTTTGCGCTTGCTGCGGGCGAGTTCGGCGACGATGCCGAGCGCCATGATGTTGTTCCCGGCGAACAGGGCCGTGGGGGGATCGGGCCGTTCGAGGAGCTGAGCCGTCACGGCCTCCGCCCCCTGCTGATCGTGCGCGCTGACGACCAGGGAGCGGTCGTAGGGGATGTCGGCTTCCTGCAGGGCCGCCCGGTATCCGGCGAGGCGTTCGCGGCGGGTGTACAGCTTGACCGGCAGGTCGCCGACGAACCCGATGCGGCGGTGCCCGTGGGTGATCAGGTGCGCGACGCCTTCCTGGGCCCCCGCACGGTTGGAGCTGACGACACTGTCCGTGGACAGGCCGACCCCCGGCCGGTCGAGGAAGACGACCGGCAGTCCCGCCGTGCGGTGCGACTTGAGGTCGGAGTGGTCGGCGCCGACGGACGGCACGACGATCAGGATGCTGACGCGCCGGGCGAGGAACTGGGCCGTCAGGGCGCGTTCGCGGTCGGGGTCGTCCGCGGACGAGCCCATGAGCAGCGTCAGCCCGCGGTCCCGGACCGTGTCCTCGATGCCGCGGGCGACGGCTCCGAAGAAGGGGTTGGCCAGGTCGGGGATGACCAGCCCTATCGTCGTGTCCGGGCCGCCGACGCGGATGTTGCGGGCCATGAGGTTCGGCTGGAAGCCCAACTCGGCCACCGCGGCGAGCACCTGCTCCCGCGTCCGGGCCGAGACGGGCCCGTCCTCGTTGAGGACCCGGGAGACCGTCTTGGCGCTGACACCCACTTCTCGGGCGACATCGGCCAAGGTGGGTCTGCGGCTCGCTGCCATGGAGTAAACCGTCTCCTGGATGCTCCCGGTTCCGGGCCGCGGCCTCGGCCGGAACATGCGGGAGCGGGTTGCGCTGTCAGGTGGCCTGTACTCCGGCGGCCTTCGCGGCCTCGGAATCCGCTACGACAGTATCTCCGGCCTCGTCGACGGTGAGGGCGCCCGTCATGATGGCCACGACCTCCGCCATGGAGTAGTCCGACGGCCTGATCACTGCGGCGCGCCGGCCCAGCCGGTGGACGTGGATCCGGTCGGCGATCTCGAAGACGTGCGGCATGTTGTGGCTGATCAGGACGACCGGCATGCCCTTGTCGCGGACGCGGCGGATCAGGTCGAGGACCTGGCCGGACTCCTTGACGCCGAGGGCGGCGGTGGGTTCGTCCATGACGACGACGCTGCGGGCCCAGGCGACCGCACGGGCCACCGCGACGGCTTGGCGCTGTCCGCCGGAGAGGGTCTCGACGGCCTGGGTCAGCGAGCGCAGGCCGATCTTCAGGTCCGCCATGTGCTCGGCGGCCTCCTGGCGCATGCGCTTCTTGTCGAGCATGCGGAAGGCACTGCCGAGGATGCCCGGGCGGCGCAGCTCACGGCCGAGGAACATGTTCGAGGCGATGTCCATGGACGCCGCCACGGCGAGGTCCTGGTACACCGTCTCGATGCCGTGGGCGCGTGCGCTCTGCGGGCCGGAGAACTGGATCGGCTTCCCGTTGAGGCGAATCTCGCCCTCGTCCGGCACCACCGCGCCGGTGAGGGCCTTGATGAGGCTGGTCTTGCCGGCGCCGTTGTCGCCGATGACGGCGAGGACCTCGCCGGGCATCAGGTCGAAGTCGGCGCCGTCGATGGCGGTGACCTGGCCGTAGCGCTTGACGAGACCGCGGGCCTGCAGCACGGGCGTCTCGGTGGTGGTCGTGGTCATCGGGCCTTCCTCCGGGAGATCTGGTCGACGGTCACCGCGAGGATCACCAGGACCCCGGTGATCAGGGTCTGGTAGATCGAGGCGACGCCCATCAGCTGGAGCCCGTTGCGGAAGACGCCGACGATGAGGACGCCGATGAACGTGCCCAGGACCGAGCCGCGTCCGCCGAAGAGGCTGGTGCCACCGAGCACCACGGCGGTGATGCTGTCGAGGTTGTCGGTCTGCCCGGCCTGCGGATCACCCACGCCGGTACGGGAGATGAGCAGCAGGGCGGCGACGCCGTAGAGGAGACCGGCCACGGTGTAGACGCCGATGGTCAGCCGGGAGGTGCGGATGCCGTTCAGCCGCGCCGCTTCCGGGCTGTTGCCCAGCGCGTAGACGTGCCGGCCCCAGCCGGTGCTGCTCAGCGCGTAGGCGAGGAGGAGGAACAGGGCGATGGTGACCAGCGAGCCGTAGGTGATGTCGGTCTTGCCCAGCGGGAAGGTCTGGCCGAGGGCCGTCAGCGGGCCGGGCAGGTTGCTGACCGTCTGCTCCTCGGAGTAGATGTGCGTCAGCGCGAACGCCACGTTGAGCATGCCGAGGGTGACGATGAACGGCGGCAGCGGGACCTTCTGCACGAGTGCCCCGTTGAGCATGCCGAAGCCGCCGCAGACGACCAGGCCCAGCGCGATCGCGGCGAGCGGCGGCAGGGAGCCCTCGGCGGCCATCTTCGCGATCATGATGCTGCCGAACGCCATCACCGCTCCGCAGGACAGGTCGATGCCCGCGGTGAGGATGATGAGCGTCTGGCCGATGGCCAGCGTTCCGACGACCATGACCTGCTGGACGATCAGCGAGAAGTTCCCGCCGGTGAGGAACTGGTCGGTCGAGACGGAGAAGAAGACACAGGCCAGCAGGAGGGCGATCAGCGGGCCGGTGGTGGGTTGGGTGAGCAGTCTGCGGGCGGTGGTCGGCGCCTTGAGCTCGGCGTACGGCGTGGACGTGGAAGGTGGCGTGGACGTGGCAGTCATGCGAGGTCCTTGTCGGAAGACAGAAGTCCTTGTCCGTCCCCTGAGGGCGGCAGGAGGACGAGAGGCGGCCGTCCCGGGCCGGGGAGGAGGGGCCGGCCGCCCCGCTGAGGGGTGTCGAACGTTTGGCGGCGGGAGCCGGCGGCTCAGCCCCAGCAGTTGTCCAGGCCGTAGGCGGTGTCCTTCGAAGCGACCCCGTCCTGTGCCTTGTCGGTGATCAGGGTGACGCCGGTGTCGGTGTAACCCGACGCCTTCTTGCCGTCCTTGGCGTACGTCACGACGGCCTTGACGCCCTCGGCGGCCATCTTCAGCGGGTACTGCTGCGAGGTCGCGGCGATCTTGCCGTCCTTGACGGCCCGGGTACCGGTGCAGCCGCCGTCGACGGAGACGATCAGGACGTCCTTCTCCCGGCCCTTGGCCTTGAGCGCGGTGTACGCGCCCAGCGCGGCGGGCTCGTTGATGGTGTAGACGACGTTGATGCCGGGTTCCTTCTGGAGGCAGTTCTCCATCGCCGTCTGGCCCTTGGACTGGTCGCCGCCGGTGTCCTGGGCACAGGCGACGTCCTTGTCGGTGGCGCCGAAGCCCTTGAGGAAACCGTTGTGCCGCTGCACGCCGACGGACACACCCGGCGCGAGGTCGAGGGCGGCTATCTTCGCCGTCTTGCCCTTCATCGCGGCCTTGGCGTACTCCCCGATCAGCTCACCGGCCTTGAGGTTGTCGGTGGCGAAGAGGGCGTCGACCGCGCTCTGCGGCTCGGTCGGGGTGTCCAGGGCGATGACCAGGACGCCCTTGGCCTTGGCCTTCTGGATCGCCGGCACGATCGCCTTGGAGTCGCTCGGGGTGATCAGGATGCCCTTCACACCGGAGGCGACCATGTTCTCGATCGCGGTGACCTGCCCGGCGTTGTCGCCGTCGAACTTGCCGGCCGCGGTCATGAGCTCGACGCCCTCGGCCTTCGCGGTCTTCTCCGCGCCCTCCTTCATCTTGACGAAGAACGGGTTGGTGTCCGTCTTGGTGATCAGGCCGACCTTGACCTCGCCCGAGCCGGTGCTCGTGCTGCCCGATCCCGATCCGGATCCACAGGCGGTCAGGGTGAGGGCCGCGATGCCCGTGCACGCGGCAGCTCTGAGCAGGGAGGAGGGCAGACGAGAGGTGCGTGACATGAACGACTCCAGGCGGGATGTCGGGCGGGTGGTCGGCAGCGAGGCCTGCCGTCCCGCGATGTCAACGATGACTGATGTCATCGTTGACACTGCTTGGCGAGGATGATGGACTCCGCTCACCGGCAACGTCAATGCCTTGCACTCGTCACAAATCGGCAACGTCCCTCGGCGGCTGCCCCGCCCCGAAGCCGTACACCGGCGTGCCCGGGTCATGCCCGTTTCCGCTCCGCGCGTCCCAGAGAAGAGCAGCCCATGAGCCGGATCACCGTCCTCGGAGAATGCGTCGCCGACGCGTTCACCGAGCCCGCGCCTGCCCCGAACGAACTCGCCCTGCGCGTCCTGCCGGGCGGCGGGCCGGCCAACACGGCCGTGGCCCTGGCGCGCCTCGGCACCCGGGCCCGCTTCCTCGCGCGACTGTCGGGCGACGTGTTCGGCCGCCTCTTCCGGGCTCACCTCGCGGCTTCCGGCGTGGACCTCTCGCACGCCGTGGAGGCCGCCGAACCCAGCACGCTCGCCGTCGCCGAACTGGACGCCCAGGGCCAGGCCGCGTTCTCCTTCCACGCCCAGGCCACCGCCGACTGGCAGTGGACGACCGCGGAACTGTCCGGGGTGGACCTGGCCGGCACCGCCTGCGTGCACACCGGTTCGCTGGCCCTGGTCAGGGAGCCGGGAGCGGCGGTGGTGGAGGACTTCCTGGCAGCGGCCGCTCCCCGGGCCACCATCAGCATCGACCCCAACGTCCGCCCGCTCCTGGTGCACCCCGAGGTCTACCGCGCCCGGCTGGCGCACTGGTGCTCCCTCGCGGACGTGCTGCGGCTGAGCGAGGACGACCTGGAGCTCCTCCTGCCCGGAACACCGCCCGAGCAGGCGTGCGACGCCTGGCATGCGGCGGGGACACGGCTCGTGGTGATCACGCGCGGCGCGGAAGGTGCCCTGGCCTCACTCGACGGGGAGCGTGTGCGGGTGCCGGCGGTGGCCACACCGGTCGTCGACACGGTCGGTGCGGGGGACTCCTTCACGGCGGGCCTGCTGCACCACCTCGGCACCCACGGACTCCTCGGCGGCAGACTGACCGACCTGCGCCTCGCCGACGTCGAGGCCGCCTGCCTGTACGCCGTGCAGGTCGCGGCCCTGACCTGCTCGGTCGCCGGCCCGAACCCGCCCTGGCAGGACCGGTTGCCGCCTCTCACGCCGGACGCCTGCGCGGTCCGGCCCCTCGACTCCACCCACTGAACCCCACGGACAAGGACGGAAGACCATGACGAAAACCCTGCTCGCCGAGTTCACCGCCCGAGAAGGAGCGGAGGACGAGGTCGCCCGCCTGATCCAGGAGTACGCCCTGAAGGTGCGCGAGGAGGAAGGCAACCTGACGTTCGACGTCTACACCAAGGCGGCCAGCCCCCGCGCCTACTGGATCTTCGAGGTCTACCGGGACGAGGACGCCTTCCAGGCGCACCTGCACGCCCCGTACGGCGGCCCGTTCAACGCCGCCCTCACTCCGCTGATCGAGGAGGACGCCTCCGTGCTGACGTTCCTCGATCCGCTGGCCACGCGTCCCTGACGGCAGCGGCCGGGGGCCCGCTCGCCGGAGGCCCCGGGCCACGGCGTCGTGCGGAAAACTCCGGTGCGTCGCCTCGCGCACCTCTGCGATCATCCCCGAATGGCGCACACTTTCGAATCGCTGGTCGTCCGGCACACCCATCGCCTGCCCTCCCCCAAGGGATCCGCAGGAGAAGGCGCCACCGCCGCCCGGCAGTTCGACGCGGCCCTGATCTCCGTGGGCTTCAAGCTCTCCGCCGAGCTGCTGGAGCGGCTGTCGGGGCTGTCCGAGGCCGCGGTCGTGCACACCGCCCGGCGAACGCTGGCCACCGTGAGCGAGATGGTGGGCGACCACGTCCGGCACAACTCCTACTTCATCGACTTCCCGGCGAACGTGCCGGACACCGAAGAGTTCTGGATGCGGTGCGTGACGAAGGCGCTCGCCGACGACACCTCGCGCGAGAACGTGCAGGCGCAGCTGACGCACGGGGCCCTGAACCTGCTCAGCCTCCCCGCGTACGGCCGCTACCAGCACACCTACGAGGAGATGCTCGCGGCACAGGACGAGCTGATCGCCTCGGCGGGTGACCGGGTGACCGTCCTGCACCTCGGCCGGGACCTGGACGCCGAACTCACACACCTCTACCTGGCCCTGGCGGGCAGCACGACGCCCCTGGGCGAGGAGCACCTGCGCGACCTCAGGACCCTCGCCGGACGCTGCGCCCCCGGCCCCCAGCCGGAGTCGATCCCCGTCCGGGAGAACCGGGCGGTCGTCAACGAGGCCCGCCTCGGCGTCGGCGCCGACCTCCTGCTGGACACCGTCACCGACGTGCTGCGTCTGGCCTGCGCCCTGTCGGGCGGCGATGTCACGCTCCAGGAACCGACCCGGTTCCGGACGCTGCCACGGCCGGTCCGCCGGGCTCTGCTCGCGGGCCTCGACGCGGTGGTCGCGGCGAACCCGGCGAAGCTCGCCGACGTGCACGCGCACCGGGAGCCCTTCAAGCGCCTCGGTGAGCGTCTCCACCCGCACGAGTACCCGCGCTGGCCGCACGCCGCCGACGTGTTCGCCGTGGCGCGGGGCGAGAAGGAGGCCCGCTCCTTCGACAGCCGCGTCGAGAAGCTGCTCGACGCGTACGACGTCACCGGTGCGGTGAAGCTGCTGAAGTCCGCTCCCGGCAAGCTGTTCCGCGCCCTGGACCTCCTGCTGCGCATCGCCGCCGGCCAGGAGGAGCGGGACGCGGTGGTGGCCGCCGCGGTCGAGGCCGCCCCCGAGGTCTCCGGCCGGGTCGTCCTCTCGGTCCGTGAGCACTTCCACAACCGGGAGCGGGAGACCGACGCACCTCGCATCTTCGTCAACCGCCGGGGCCGCGCCTGGGTGACCCCCGACGACCGGCCCCCGGTACCGGCCGCGGACCGCGATCGCCTGATCGCCGCCCTCGACACGGAGATCCGCCGCCGCCTCCCGGCGCCGCGCCGGCTGCTGCTCGACCCCGAGATCCTCGACGTGGCGCTCCCGCTCAGCGGCAGGGCGACCACGGCCGGGTTCGGCGTACTGCCGCGGGGCTCGGTCTCGCGGATCGACGGCGAACTGCTGCGCTTCTTCGTGTACTGGAAGCAGACCGAGGTCCGCACCGACTACGACCTGTCGGCCCTGCTTCTGCGCAGCGACTACAGCACCGACTCCTGGCTCTCCTACACGGCCCTCACCGCCGTCGGGGGCCGGCACTCGGGCGATGTCACCGAGGCGCCCGACGGGGCCTCGGAGTTCATCGACCTGTCCCTGGACCGGGTGCGCAGCGCGTACATCGTTCCCCAGGTCAACATCTACGCGGGCGAAGGCTTCGAGGAGGTCGAGGAGTCGTTCTTCGGGTTCATGCTGCGCGAGGGTGAGCAGAAGGGCCGTCCGTTCGAGCCGCGCACGGTGCGGATGAAGTCGGAGCTGCGTGGGGTCGGCCGTGTGGCACTGCCGCTGGTCTTCCGGCGTGGGGACGACGGCACGTGGAGCGCGAAGTGGCTGCACCTGTATCTGAAGGGCGTCTTGGTGGCGAACCGGGTCGAGGAGAACCAGGTCTCGGTGTCCAAGGTGGTGCGTGCCCTCGTGGAGCGCGAGCAGCTGACGACGAGGTACCTGATCGACCTGATGTCCCGCGGCACCACGGCCGTGTCCCTGTGGGACGGCGAGTCGGTTCCGGAGGAGCCCGTGACGTACATCGGCCTCGAACGACCCGAGGGGCTGCACCCGGACTCCCGGATCATCACCCTCGAAAATCTGCGCGACCTGATCCCGGCCTGAGTGCTAGCGTTGCCGACGGCGAGGCCATGAAGGGGCTTCCTTCTCATTCACTCCAAATGACTCAAGTCCCTTCGCTCTCCTCGCCCTCGACGTCGACCGAGAGGCGCCCACGCGGCGCCTCTCGGTTTTCGTGCACGAACAGCTCATCACTGCCAGATGGACTTCATCTGCCACACGCGGAGGACATCGAGGGTGGCGGTGCCTCCTTCGGCGAACACCTGGACGCCGGTGCTGGAGGGGTCGGGGAAGATTTGGTCGGTGATCACGGCCTCGCCGTTGCCGCCGAAGACCTCGACGGACGACCAGTCGACGAGGATCCGCAGCCTGACCTTGCCGTTCTCGGCCTTCAGCGGTGCCGTCTGCACGCTCGGGAAGGTGCTGTTGAAGTCACCGGCGCCGGAGCGGCTGCGGTCGGCGTACAGCTCCTGGGTGGTGGTGTCGTAGCCGATGACGGTCTCCTCGCCGCCGGCGCCGGTGCGCACCTTCAGGCCGAAGCGCTTCGCGTCCTTGAGGGAGAAGGTCGCCTCGATGTCGAGCGCCTTGCCCTGGGCCCCGAGACCGGTCAGGGACTTCGAGGTGCTCTGGACGGTGACGCCGGACGCCCTGGCCGGGCCGGTCTGCCGGAGGGACTCGAGACTCCCCACCGGCTTGCTGGTCAGCCGGATCCGGCCGTCGACGGTCCGCAGGGCCATCTCCCTCGGGACGCTCTGCACGCCGCGCCACGGGGAGGTGGGGACGGACTGGCCGTAGTCCCAGTTGTTCATCCAGCCGATCATGTAGCGCTTGCCGTCCGGCGCGTTCTCCCAGGACACGGCCGCGTAGTAGTCCCTGCCGTAGTCGGCCCAGCCGGCGCGCCGCAGAACGGACTCGGCGGGCTTGTCGGCGGTGGTGAACCGGTCGGCCAGTACGTGGCCCCAGCCGCCGGTGTTCGTGTCGACGATCCGGATCTGCGCCTTCTTGCCGACGTACGGGCGCAGGTCGAAGGACGCCCAGTCCATGGCCTCACTGTCGGTGCCGGTCGCGCTGCGGACGACCTTGCCGTCCACGATCAGGTTGACGGACGTCTCCTGGGAGGCACGCTGGGCCGGGGTGTCGGACATGACGATGTGGTCGGCGTTGACGTGGCCCCAGCCGCCGGTGTTGTCGTCGACGATCCTGATCCGCGCCTTCTTGCCGGCGAGGTCGCCGACGTCCCACGAGGCCCAGTCGAGGGCCTCGGAGTCCTTCCCCGTGGCGCTGCGCACCACCCGGCCGTCCACGAGGAGCTCGACGGCGGTGGGGTTGGCCGCGTCCGCCGGGTGGTTGCCACCGCCGATGAGGAAATTGATGTGCTTCTTGTCGACGGTGAACTCGGGCGAGGTGAGGGTGCCGGTGGTGGAGTCGCCGCTGCGGAAGGTGTTGACCAGGCCGCTGCCCAGGTATCCGGAGACCTGTTGCTGGCCGGGGAGGGTGCCGGTGGCCGGTGCCGTGCCGAAGGCGTCCCCGGTCGCCGTCCAGTCGCCGTAGCCGCCGCCCTCGAAGTCGGCGAGGACCGTGCCCTCGGGCGCGGTGCCGTCCAGGACGGTACCGGCCTTGTGCGGGTGCCGCCCGCCACCGATCTTGAAGTTCAGGTAGGGGCTGGTCACGGTGAAGGAGGGGGAGGTGAGGGAGCCGGTGGTGCCGTCACCGCCGTGGAAGCTGTTGGCGAGACCCTTGCCGTCGAAGCCCGAGACGGCTTGCTGACCGTCCACCGCACCGGTTGCCGGCCCTCGCCCGAACGCGGTCCCGGTCGCCGTCCAGTCCCCGAAGCCGTCGCCTTCGAAGTCCTGCACGACATCGCCCGTGGGCGGCGTGTAGGTGCCCTTGTCGTCAGGGGTGAACTTCTTGCCGTCGAAGTCTCCGACGAAATACTGGGCGGCCGAACCACCCGCGATACCACCGGGGTTGAGGTTGACCACCAGCACCCACTTGACCTTCTTCGGGTCCCCGTCGACCGCGAGGGGGAACAGGTCGGGGCACTCCCACACGCCACCCGTCGCGCCGGCCGGCCCGAACTCGCTCTGCAACTCCCAGTCCTTGAGGTTCTTGGACGAGTAGAACCGCACCTTGTGCTCGGCGGACAGAGGCACCGTCATCAGCCAGCTCTTGGTCGGCGCGTACCACTGCACCTTGGGGTCGCGGAAGTTGTCGGAACCGATGTCGATCACGGGATTGCCCTGGTACTTGGTCCAGGTGCGGCCCCGGTCGGTGCTGTAGGCGAGCGACTGGGCCTGCTTGCCGCCGTTCTTGTAGGCACTGGTGTAGATGGCCACCATGGGCGGGTTCTCCGTCGTGCCGAACCCGGTGGTGTTGTTCCAGTCGACGACCGCGCTGCCGGAGAAGACCATCTCCTCGTCGTCGTGCGACAGGGCGAGCGGCAACTCCTCCCAGTGCACGAGGTCCTTGCTCACCGCGTGTCCCCAGGACATGTCGCCCCAGGAGCTGCCGTTCGGGTTGTACTGGTAGAAGAGGTGGTACTCGCCCTTGTAGTACACGAGGCCGTTGGGGTCGTTCATCCAGTTCTTCTGCGGGGTGAAGTGGAACTGGGGCCGGTAGGTCTCGGTGTATGCCTGTGCGACGCCCTGCGGGGTGAGCGGGGCCGCCGACAGGGCGAAGGCGGTCACCACCGTCGCCACCCGCATGCGGGCCTGCCGGGATACGCGTATACGGCTCATAGCGGCTCCTTGTCCCACGGCCGTCCACGCGGCGGTGAGGGAAGACCCCTGCGCGACGACCGAGAAGTGCGCCCCGGCCCGACGAAGGCTGCCCCGCCGTCGCCCGAGGGTGTCATCGTTGACTTGTGTCATCGATGACAGTGGCTGCCCGATTATGAGACCCAGTCAGGTGGCCGCGTCAACGGTGCGGATGCGAATTGGTTCGGTGCGCCCTGCGGTCCCCGGGTGCGGGGCAGGGCCTGACCGGTCACGCCCTGCCGCAACACCCCCTACGACCCGCTGCTCACACCGGCATGGTCGCCGTCCTGTCCGCTTCCTGTCCCATCAGCGGGCGAAGCCAAGCTGCCGGCCGGTCGCCGGTGCGCTTCCCCGGCCGGCCTGGTAGGGCGGATCAGCGCAGTCCGGCGAAGAGATCGTTCTCGGGTACGGCCGCGCCGGTGGCGTCCTGGACCCGTACGAAGGTCTCCATGCCCATCAACTCGCCGAACCTCTCCTTGCCCATCCTGAGGAAGAAGATGTTCTCGCCCTGACTGGCGTGCGCGGCCAAGGCGTCGAACTTCTGGCCACTGAACTCGGTGGTGTCCACCCACGTGGTGATCTCATCATCGGGGAGGCCGATCTCGGCCATGGCGGCGGCCTCGGCAGGATCCGGCTCCGGCATGTCCGGATGAAACTCGCGCATGATCTCGCCGAACCGCTGCATCATCGAGCGGGGCATCGTGGTCCAGTACACCTTGGGTGTCAGCGCGGTCATCTCCAACGCCGCCATCGTGATGCGGTGGGCCTGGATGTGGTCGGGGTGACCGTAGAAGCCGTTCTCGTCATAGGTGACGACCACATCAGGCCGGTAGTGCCGCATGAGTTCCGCGAGCCGGGCCGCGCCCTCCTCCACGGGGGTCTGCCAGAAGGACCCGGGGGCGTCGTTGCTCGGCCAGCCCATCATCCCGGAGTCGGCATAATCCAGCATCTCCAGATCACTGATCTTCAGCACTCCACAGCTCGCCTCCAGTTCCTGACGGCGCATCGAGGCGACCGCCGCCGCATCGTGCCCGGGGTCGCCCGGTTTGGCGCCCCCCGGCCCGTCACCGCACCCGCCGTCGGTACACGTCACGAGAACCGTGCGGATGCCTTCCGCCGCATACCGCGCCAGGACCCCTCCCGTTCCGGTGGCCTCGTCGTCGGGGTGGGCGTGAACTGCCATGAGCGTCAACGGCCGGTCAGTCATGAAGCGGTCCTCCTGCGGAGATACGTCTTGATCCGAGTACGTGGCGGGCCTACCGCGATCCCGGGGCCAGGCGGCCTGGTGGCGCTGCGGCCCTGGTGGTGCTGAGGATCTTGAGGCCTCTGGGCCCGTCGCCCGTGCGGCCCGGACCCTCGATCGATGCAACCGCGCCGGCCGGGCCGACTGTTCCCGGCGCGACCGATTGGTCTTGCTTGGCAGACGCGGTGCACATGAACTTCCCCGGCGTCCCAGGGCCCCGGGCCGACGGCCCCATTCGTTGATGTCCGGCGGGCCGCCTGCCGCGCTCGACACCTACCGCCGGGACAGGGCGCGCAGTCGGGGCATCCGGCTCGGCAGCCGGTGGAGGACGCCCACCGTCGCCGGCTAGGGCAGGTCGCGGCGTACCAACGCCTGCGCGAACGGTTCTCCGGTGGCCCGGGCGTAGGCCATCCGCTCGCGCACCTCGCTGAGGGTGCGGGGGCGGTAACCGGGGCCGCCGCAACAGCTCTTGTGGAAGCGCACACCGGCGTGCAGCAGCACGGAGAGGGTGCGCCAGGCGGCGGTGTCCCGCCTCTGGGGTGCCGCGAAGGCGGAGCCGACATGGATCAGAGGCTCGCCGCAGCGTGGACAGACCCGGTCGTGATCGTGGTAGCCGGGGTAAGGCTGCTTGTACGAGGCCCGGCAGGGCAGGCAAACGTACGAGGTCTTTCCGTGGGCCATGCGGCCAGAGTAGGGCCGTCGCAGGACCGGGTTCGACGGAGTTTCGGCTGCCCGCTATTGCATGGGTGTCGACCGTGGCCGGCCCTCGCATCCGGCACGAGTTCAGCACGAGAAGCCCTCGTCCCGATCCGATCCTGCCCAGCGGACACGACGTCAGAGCAGCCGACCGGCCTCGTGAAGCGAGTCGAAGACCAGCCCGTCGACAACGGAGACCCGGTCCCTGTCGGCGTAGCGGAACCACGCCTTCTCGGCGACCTCCCGTGCAGGGGTCAGCTCGCCGCGGTGGTCGGCCGTGTAGCAGATCATCCGGAACGGACCGTGTTCCGGATGGCCCTCGCCGATCTCGAAAGTGCCGACATGCACCATGGAACGGGGGTCGACCGCGGCCTGCAGTTCCTCGTCGATCTCCCGCACCAGAGTCTCGCCGTCGGACTCGCCCGGCTCACGGTGACCACCCGGCAGGTAGAAGCGATCCCTGCCGTGGCTACGCGTCACGAGCACCAGCCCGTCCCGGACCAGGACCCACGCCACCTTCTCCGGCACACGGTTGCCATTCGCCATGACGGGACCGTATCGGTGTGCCACGACACTGGAAGCGGTGCAGCGTGCGAGCGTCCCGTTTCCGAGCGGCGAGCGTCACGGCCAGTCCGGCGGCTCCGGTGTGGCGGAAGATCTTGCGGCGGTTGTGGCAGGCGGCCAGCAGGCGCCACTCGCCGCGGGCGCCGTCCTCGCCGCGCAGGAGGAGTTGGCGGCCGTTGTGGCAGGTCATGATCTGGCCGAAGACGGGTTCGACGATGGTCTTGCGTCGGTTGTAGGCGGCCCGGCCGGGCTTGGTCCGCAGTTTGCGGGCCATGCGCTCCTTTAAGGTCGCGTCCTTGGGGATGCGTCCGCGGGGTGCGTGCGGGACCTGCTCGTCGTGGGACAGGCGGCCGGTGGCCATGAACGTGTCAGTGGGGCAGTTCAGTTGGCGTTCCTTTGCTGCTTCGAGGTTCGTCTCGGAGCAGTAGCCGGCGTCGACGAGAGCCTGCTTGGGGTGGGCGCCGGTGTTGCGCGCGGACTGGTCGAGCATGCTGGTGTAGTTCAGTGCGTCGGAGGCGTTGGTGGTCACGTCGGCGGCGGTGATGACCGGGTGGGTCTCGTCGACGACGGCCCGGGCGTTGTATGCCTGGATGTAGGCGCCGTCGCTGCTCTTCGTGATCCGCGAGTCGGGGTCGGTGAAGTTGGCCTGGGCCTTCGGCTTGGGCCTCGCTTTCGCGGCGGCCTGCTCTTCCGCGTCGGTGACGGCCTGCTCGTCGCGGACGCCGGTGCGGTCCTGGCGGCGGCGTTCTTTGTCCTCGGCGTGGCGGCGGGCCTTGTCGGCGGTCTCGGCCTCGATCTGGGCGCGGGCGGCCTGCAGCCGGGCGAGGCGCTTCTCTCGTCGGTCCAGCTCGGCGGGTAGATCGGTCTCTTTGCCGTCGATGCCGAAGGCCTGGTCCGGGTAGCCAGTCGTCCAGTGACGGCGGCAGCAGCAGGGCCTGGTGCGGGTCGAACGCCGGAACGTCTTGTCCACCGCCGCCGCACGACGTGGCGGCTGTTTGCCCTCGGCCGGCTGGACCTCGAACAGCCCCTCCTGATCACGCATACCGGGATCAACCTGTACGAGTGATCACCAGACACACGCGGGTTGCGGTTACTGCGACACGCTCCTGGCGCATCCCCGTGCCGTCAGGCAGGTTCCGCGGGCGTGGGCCCCAGGGCGCGGACCGCGAGGTCGATCGCGGTGGTCAGGCGCTCGATGTCGTGGCCGGCCCGTTCCCGCACCCGCAGGCCGAGCACCGTGGTGAACAGCAGCTCCACGGCGTCGTCGATGTCGAGACCGGCGGACAGTTCGCCACGGTCACGGCCCTCGGCCAGCACGGACCGCAGGGCCTGCCGGGTGACCTCGAAGGCGGCCTCGGTCCGCTGACGGACCTCTTCGTCGGTGGTCCCGAGCTCGGTGGCGGTGTTGACCACGAAGCACCCGCGGCCGGGCGCGCCGTCGGCCGGGCAGGTGACCAGCCACAGCATCCATTCCCGCAGCACCTCGCGAACGGGATGGTCCGCCGCGTCCAGCCGCTGCCGGGCCTCCGCCGACTCGGTGGCCCGGTAGTGGTCGAGCGCGCGCAGGAACAGCGTGTGCTTGTCCGTGAACGTCCGGTACAGGCTGCTGGGCGTGAGCTTCAGCTCGTCACCCAGGTCGCGCACCGAGGTGGCGTGGTAACCGCGTCGCCAGAACAGCTCGGTCGCCGACGTGACCGCGTTCTTCTCGTCGAACTGTCGGGGGCGTGCCATGTGTTCACCTTACCGAACTTGTGGAGCGATCGCTCCCATACTAGGGTGCCCAATTCGGGAGCGATCGCTCCCGAATTGTTGAAGGAGGCTCCGTTGACGACCGCAGAACAGACCCCCACACCGGCGCAGGAACCACAGGCCCCGGAGAGAAGTCGCTGGATGGCGGTCTCCGCGGTGGCTCTGGGCACCTTCCTGCTGGTGACCGCCGAGCAACTGCCGATCGGTCTGCTGACCTCCGTGGGGTCCGCGCTGTCGGTCTCCGAGGGGACGGCGGGGCTGATGGTGACGGTGCCCAGCATCGTCGCCGCGTTCGCGGCGCCGCTGGTTCCGATGCTCGTCGGGGCCATGGACCGGCGCATCCTGCTGCTCGGACTGATGGCCCTGATGACCGTCTCCAACCTGGCCTCGGCCCTGGCACCGAACTTCGCCGTCCTGGTGGGCTCCCGGGTGCTGGTCGGTATCGCGATCGGCGGCTTCTGGGCCATCGCCAGCGGCCTGGCCGTCCGGCTCGTCGCTCCCGCCGATGTGCCGCGAGCCACCGCCGTCATCTTCGGCGGCGTCGGAGCCGCGAACGTGTTCGGCGTCCCGCTCGGCACCCTGGTCGGTGACCTCACCGGCTGGCGCATCGCCTTCTCCTCGCTGAGCGCCCTGGCGCTCGTCACCCTCATCGCCCTGCTGGTGGTGCTGCCGCGGCTGGTCGCTTCGCAGGTCATCCGCGCGAAGCTGCTGATGGAGCAGTTCCGCAATCCGGGTGTGCGCGTCGGCATCATCGCGACGGTGCTGATCGTGTTCGGGCACTTCGCCGCCTACACGTTCGTGAGCCCGGCCCTGCAGAAGCTGTCGGGGATCGACGAGCGCTACGTCGGTCCGCTGCTGTTCGGATTCGGTGTGGCCGGCATGATCGGCAACTTCGTCGCCGGCTCGGCGCTCTCCCGCCAGGTGCACCGGAGCGTGCTGGTCATCTCCGTGGCCCTCGCGGTCGCGATGCCGCTCTTCCTGCTGCTGGGCCAGACCGCGTTCGGCGGCGTCATCCTGCTGATCGTCTGGGGACTGTCCTACGGCGGGGTGTCCGTGGGCCTCCAGACCTGGATGATCAAGGCCGCCCCGCAGGCGGTGGAAGCGGCTTCCTCGCTGTGGGTGGCGGTGTTCAACCTGTCCATCGGCCTCGGCGCGCTGGTCGGCGGCGTCATCGTCGACTCGCTCACCCTCCAGGGCGTGCTGTGGCTCGGCGGCGCCTGCGCCCTGCTCGCCGCCCTGGCAATCTGGACCGCCCGCACCAACGACGCCTTGCGATGACCGAGCCCTCCTCAGAGCCCACCGGGGACGCGTAGCCACAACGGCGCCGGATGGCGCGCCGCCGGTGTACCGGCGGCGGCACGCCAGCCGGAGTCGCATTGTGTCGGGCTCCAGGCGTGGCCTGATTGCCGGTTACTGGACACGCTCCTAGGCGCTGCGCTCTTGGTCGGCGTTGCCGTTGTGGCACTGATGCTGACGCTCTACGGGGCGGGTCCTGACTGACAGCGGTTGGCTGTAGGCCGCTTGTAGGCCGGCACGAGGCCGACAGGGGTCTGACCCGCGATGCGGACCAGACCCCTGTCCTTGTGTTTCAACTGTTGGGGTGGCGGGATCTGAGCCCACGACCTCCTTGTCCCGAAGCGACGTGGACGGGCGCTCGACCTTGGGCCAGCGTGCTTCTCGTCTGCGGCTACAGTCCATGGGCGTTCGCGGTTGCCCGCCGCTGTGTGCCGGCGTTGTCACGCAGTTGAACACTCACCTCGCCACGGGGCGGTGTCGTAGGGCTCGGCTATGTTGCCTGCATGACTGACAGGGATCCGCTTCTGCCGGCACTCACCGGCCTGCTCGTTGACGTCGTGTGGTGGCTGGAGAGTTGCGAGGACGAGGAAGTGGATCCCGACTCCGCGGTGAAGATGATGGAGAGCCTGGGCGGGGTGCTCCTACAACTGCCTTCAGACCAACGCCAACGGCTCTTGCAGGTGCTTGTGGACCTGGCCGAAAGGGAGCAGGACCCTGAACGGCGCGAGTTCCTGGAGTCGTTCCCCTTCGCGATCGGCATGGTCGAGGACCGGGAGGGCTGAGGTGAGCCGGCGGCGACCCCGCTTCAGCCACAACTGATCACCCGCGGCCGTGGCTTGTCCATCAGCACGGGTGTCCTCCCGGCTGGGTGCCCGTCCCTCCCCCATCGGTGACCGACAGGGCCATCACCTAGCGGGAGACCCGAGGGCAGGTGGAAACTGCCGAGTCCGCCGCTCGCGGTGGGGAGGATCGCGTTCGTGCTCAGTTCGCCCACGATCAGAGTGCTCGCCGAGGAGAGATCGTGGGCCTGCGCTGGTCGCCCTCTGCATGGCGCCCCTGCTCCGGCACCGCCTACGGCAGGCGGACGCTCATGCCAAGGCGGGGGAGAGGTGGCAGGAGTCGGACTACGTCTTTGCCACCCGAACCGGCCGCCCAGTCGAGCCGCGCAACCTGTACCGCTCCTTCACCCGCGTCGCCGAGTCCGCCGGCCTCCGTGTCATCCGGCTGCACGACGCTCGCCCCGGGGCGGCCACGCCCCTCACGGCGGCCGGAGTCGCGCCCCGCGTGGTGACGGAGATCCTCGGCCGCTCCCAGATCAGCATCACCATGGACGTCTACACCCACGTCGTCCAGGACACGCAGCGCGAGGCCATGAGTCACATGGACCGGCTGCTCGGAAGACGCCGCATCCCCGAGTGACCGCCCGCGTTGATGTCAGAAGCGCATGTCAAAGGCCCCGGACCATGATCGGTCCGGGGCCTTTTGGCTGGTGCCCCCGGCACGATTCGAACCTGGACACCGCTATAGGAGAGAGGCTGGGTGATCGCGGGTCTGAGCTGCGGCTTCGGCGGCCGAGGAAGCGAGTGGCTACTCGACCGCGGGGTACCGGTGTTGACCGTGGCTGACCCCTGCATCTGGCCCGCCTGCAGCGTGCCCTGAATGAGGCTCCGACTGACGGGCTGTGACGCCCAATTGACCTACGGTTGACGCTTGGCTCGGTGGGTTAGGAAGCACTCATGAGTCTGACTGGTCAACTGGCAACGTTGCTCGGCGTGGCGTTGGGCGCCATCCTGTCGATGACGACAACCATGATCGTGGAGAAGGCACGATGGCACCGCGAGCAGTCCGTCCGGTGGGATGAGCGTCGTCTGAGCGCGTATGCCGAGTACGCCCACGTCGTGAAGGATCTCGCGCACCGTTACCGGCGGATCGCGGTCGCCAAGGGCATTGCTGTCAGTGGGGCAGCGCCGCTGGAGCCCACCGATCAGGTTCTCGCCGAAGTGGCAGAGGCCGAGGTGCAGCGCTCGGCGCTCGCTGAGACAGTGTGGCTGCTGGGGGACGCCAAGACGAACACGGCCGCTGTCAGGCTGAACCACTGCCTGTGGCATCTGGAGTGGTTGGCCCGTGAACTTCCGACAAGAGAACAGGGAGGCTGGGACCAGGCGTACAAGGATTTCCGACAGGCACGGCAGCACTTCCTGGAACTGGCTCGAACTGGTCTCGGTGTGCGAGGGGCGCGCATAGCGGAGTCAGTTCCCTGGCCACCACCTTGGAGGGGTGACCTTTCCCAAGACACCCCACGCTGACTACTGGCGCTGGCGGAGCCTCTTCTTGCCCTGGGTCTTGCCGGGATCTTGGTGAGCTGGGTTTTTGCTGCTCATGGGTTTGTGGGCGCGTGCGCCTGGTGGTCGTTGTTGGTCGTCATTGGCCACTGTGGAGGGGCCTCGGACGGCCCAGGGACGGCCCAACCAGCACCGTTATGAACGTCGCACCGAGCGCGACGGATCGGCACCTTCGGCACGGATTCGAGGAGGGGCGCCAAGGCGGCCTAGAAGGCACAGGCGTAGATCCAGCTGTCATCGGTTGCTGGTCAGGGGGTCTCCAGCTTCCCGACTGCGTCCGCCCAGGCCGGACTCTTGGCGTACTCCTTTAGCCAATCGACCATAGCTTCACAGCTCGCGATGTAGTCCTGGCCGGCACCGGTGGTCGGGAGTCGCCTTCTGTCTCGAAGCTCCTGCGAGATTGCGTGGAGATCACGCAGGGATTGAGCGATGTCATGGGGGAAGTACCGTTCACTCCAGATGAGGCGCCTCAGGACCGTCTCGCCGATCCTGCCGTAGGTGGTGTGCTCCAACACCATGCGGCTGATAGTCCAGCGGACTTGACCCCACGCTTCGAGCATCGCATTGGTCGGGTCAATGTAAGGAGCTGTCGGTCGCGCATCCCGTTCACGTCGCTCGGCAACTGTCGCGGCCGACGGTAGCGGCAGTTCGCTGGCCTGTGGCTCGGCCTGTGTCACGGCCTCCTCTACTTCAGCGCTGGCCTGCTCAACAGCTTCCGAGAACTCAGCGTCCACACCCACAGCGCTCAGTGCTTTGACTCGCCGCAGCAAGCCTCGAACCTCCTCCCTGAACCCGTACGCGACGGCAAGGATCACGGCTGGCCACACAAGCACCTTGAGGAAGTCCAGAACCAGACGGGCTATCTCCACCAGATCATCTTGGCTTCCTGGGTAAAGGTTGTAAGGCGTTTGCGCAACTTGGTCGGAAGGTGCTCGGCCCAGAGGGGGAAGAAGGCACCCCATCTTGACAAACGTGCAGGTAAGAGGCCATTATCTCCCGAATCGCTGCCAGTTCTCCGGGCTCGGTATAGCCCTCCAGTGCCGCAGATCAACTCGGGGAGCCCATGCCAGAGCGGGGTGGGGGTGGGGTGCTGACTCTCAACGTTGGTCGGTTCCGGAAGGCCCAGGGACGGCCCCAGCGGGTGATGGTGGGTAGAAAGGTCACCTGCTCTACAGTTTCGAAACAGAGAGCCCTGAGGCCTGCCGCGAAGCACTGAAGTCGGCGGAGTTTCAATGGTTAAGTCAAGCCGACAGGGCGCCGCCCGTCATTCGAGAGCGGCGCCCCGCCTGGCACAGGTTCTATCCTCAGCCTTATCAGGTCGGTCACAGGGAATCGAGGACATCGATCAATTCACGCCGAGTCTCGGTTGATCGTCCGTTGGGGTTCGGCCCCGACTGCTCATGTACGTGCCTGTTGATGTCAGCCGCTGTTGTCAAGAATGACGGCGTCCTTGACAACCGCGCTGGGAGCTGACTCAAAATTACGACCTTGATTCAAGCGCGCGAAACCCTACAAGGGGCGGGGATGATCAAGAGGCCTGGGGCGTTGGCTGTGGTCGGCGCCCTCACCGTTGTTTTAGCAAGTGGTTGTGGCGCGGGTTCGGGCGTGCCAGATCCCGGCGGCTCGTCCCCTCAGGACTGGTGCTTCGCCAGTGAATGGGTGGACAGAGCTAGCTACGTATACGCCTACTGGCAGGAGAAGCACCCGCACAGTCCTGATGAAGTCAAGCGAGCGATGGGCTATGGACAGTCCCTCATGAGGCAGTACCAACAGGATGAGCGTAGTGGCGACCTGCCCGCAGACATCGCTGACGACGCGCTGAAAGGCTGGGTCGTCCACCTGGCCCATGTCCAAGGTGACAGCTCCCAGAACGCTGCCGTGGCGCTGAGCGAAGGGGGCTTCGTCAACAGCTATCTGGACCAGGTGCACGCTGCCTGCTGAGTAGCCGACCGCCCCAGCCGCGACGTACCTCTTTTCTGGCATCAAGTGGCTGATTGCTGGGCGCGCGGCTCGGACGCCGGCCGGGCTGGAGCGGGGCGGAGACAGGAGCGCAGGCGCGGCCGGGGACCGGGCCGCGCGCGGTGAGTGGAGCGAGCCGCCTTGAACCAGTAGAGAAGTTGTAACTCAGTCTGTGGCGTGGGGGTGTCCGGTCCCGGTAGATGCTTGACACTTCGGTCCCAGATGACGGTTGACAGTGGCCGTGATCGTCCTGCGGATCGGGTAGGGGCATGGGCTACAGAGGCTGTACACGCTCCCGAACGGGAAAACTGCCGTCGTGGGAGCCTTTGCCCACTCTGGCCTTCGGGTGGGAGTGGGATGGGGCGTTTCGTCTTGTACGTAGGTCAGTGACCGCCGGTCTGTCGCCGAACGCCAGCTAGCGCCTTCCCCCAGGGATACGCCTGCGGGTTGCCCCGCTTCGGAGGGTGCGACTGGTATCCGTCCGGGCCATCGAGGACCAGAATGCCCTGTTCACGCAGAGCAGCAATCGACTGTGCCACCGCCGGCTGCGCACCCTGAGCCTGGTTGAAGTAGGGCATCGCCACGACCGGCACGCCCATGTGCACCGCTTCCGACGGGATACCGATGGCGACGGTGTCCGTGATGCCGGCCCCCCACTTGTTCAACGTGGTGCACGACATCGGCGCGACCAGCATCGCGTCGGCCTTCGGTAGGGCGTCCTTCTCCCACGGCAGCTTGTACCGCGATCGAACAGGATGCCCGGTCAGCTCGACGAGTTCCTCCATGCGTGGCTCCCACCAAGTCGCCGCGGACGGGGTCAGGATGAGGCACACGTCCCAGCCGTCGGCCTGCGCGGCGCGAACGCCGTCGTCGATGTGCTGCGTCGGGCCAGCGGCGCAGGCGATGAGGTAGAGCACTCGGGTCATGCCCGCAGTCCACAATGCTCGGCGAGCGTGCGCAAGGCCGGTCCGGGGTCCCGGGTAACGCGGACCACGTCCTTGACGAGGTTCACCGTCTCCGGACGTCCGCGCACCTCCTCGGGCGCCAGCTCGTCGGCCTGGAGCAGGGCTGCTACGGCTGCGCCGTGGCGTCGCGTCAGCAACGAGGCGCGGGCGATGGCGACCCGGTGCCCGGCCTGCCGCTCCCGGGTCATCCCCGCGAGCGCTTCGGGCCTCGCATCCTCTGCGGCTTCGAGCGCGGACCATCCGTCCTCGAAGCGGAGCAGCACGTCCATCCGGTGCAAGGTGACGTTCGTCGGCCCGAACTGGGTGTAGTCCTCGTCCAGGTCGACGCCCTGCCGCGCGGCTACGTCCCCGGCCTCGGCCACGTACTCGCCCGCCGCCGCGATGCGCCCGGGGGTCCGGTCCTGCGAGGACTCGGCGAGCGCGGCGGACAGGTACAGCATGCCGAGGGTGGACAGACCGAGCGCCCCGCGGCCGGTGAGATCGTCGGCCAGGCGCCGCCCGGCCGCCGTCGCGAACTCGACCGCCGCGGCCGGACGCTGTTGGTAGACGAGGCTCTTCGCGACCCGCCGGGCGGCCGCGCCCATCTGCACCGGATCACCGGACCGCTCGGCGGCGACCAACGCCCGGTCAGCGGCGAGCGCCGCCGGGATCGCCGTCGCCGCACCGTACTTGTGCAGGTACGAGGTGACGAGCTGGTACACGCGGGAGAGCAGCGCATGCGCCTCACCCTGCTCGCCGACGGGCGCCGTGTGCACCGCCCGCCCGGCCTCCCCGATCAGTGCGGGCAGGTCCCGGGAGAGCGCAGCGTAGTGGCAGGCCTGAAAGGCCACACAGCAGTAGTCGAGGCGACGTTGCAGAACACTGCGCGGTGGCACGTCGTCGTCGCGGTCGGAGCCGTACAGGGCGTCGATGACGCGGAGGGCGTCAGCGGGCGGGGTGCTGTCTGCCGGCTGCTGGGGCGCAGTGTCGGTCAAGAGCTGCTCCAGAGGGACGCGGAGGATCTCGGCCGCGCGCACCAGTACCGAAAGCCGCGGGTCCTGTTGGCGCTTGCCGCCTTCGACGTCCTGCACCCAGCGTTTCGTCTGGCCCATGAGGTGGCCGAAGTCCGACTGGGTGTAGCCGCGCATGGCTCGCCAGTAGGCGATGCGGCGACCGATGCCTGAAGTGTCCATCCCCGTGCCCCCGTACAAGGCACGCACTGTGCGTGCCCACCTCTGTTGTACCGCGCCCTACGGTCCCATGTGTGAGACGGACCACATGTGACAGGGGGGCGCGAGCATGAACTGCGATCACAGCTATCCGGCCTTACGGTCGATCGAGGCTGCGCCCGGCGTGTTCATCCACCCCACCGTTGACCGGCGGTTGGCCTCGGAGCACTGGCTGCTGGCAACCCTTCCGGCATCGAGCCGTGCCCGCGCCCGGCTGGAATGGGACCAGCACCAGGTGACGCTGCTGCCGCTGGGCACCCTGTTCTCCGCTGTGCGGATCCCCGGCCGCCTCCTCGTCGCCCTCACTGGTATCACCGAGGCCCTCAAGCTGGACCAGTTCCTGCGCGAAACCCTCGAAGGCGGCCCGGTCGTCTGCGATCCGCACTTCCGCCGGTACTACGCCCTGGTCCCCGCGAGTATGCCCAAGACCTGGTACCAGGCCCTCGACGACTGGCGGGCCATGGACGTGGACTGCCTGGGCCGCGGCAGCTACCTCGGCGTGCCGAGAGTGGACGCCGTGCAATGGACTCGTCCCCGCGCCACCTACTGGTCGGCGCCTTTGGACTCGCCCTCGATGCTGTGCTCGCCCGTCGAGGTCGCCCGCCTGATCGCTGCCGGACGGCACTGTATGCCGGCGGAGCCGGAGGCATGAGCGGCCGCGGTTATCCGTCCTCCGTCGACGCCTCCTGGGCAGCCGCGTTCGAGCGCATGGCGGGCCACTGCATGACCTGCCCGACGTGCACGGCCACTGACGACCGGGCCGCGAACCTTCGGCTGACATGCCCGGAAGCCGTATGGCTGAGCAGGGAATGCCGGGACGCGCGCCGCGGCGCCTGACCCGAGGAGACTCCCGCCCCGGCTCTCAACCCTTCACAGGCCGAGCGCAGGGGCGGGCTCGTCAAGCAACCGAAGAAGACCGAAGCAGAGAGGAAGAACTCTTGTTCGCTCACTCCGATCGGCTCCCCACCGGGACGCCTCTGCCCTCCGGCGCGGCAACGCCGTCCCCCTGGGGCGTGCGGCGCATGGCTCCGTATCCGGCGATGGCGTCGGGCTACGACCGCGTCGAACTCGACCGAACCACGCAGACAGCTCGCTACTTCGACGCCGACGGTCGTGTGCTGGAGATGGGGAAGCACGGCACCAGCAGTGGCACGAATCCGGCGACCAACACCGGTAACCCGTCGGACGGCTCCGGCGGCGGTGGCAGCGGCGGCGGTGACCAGGACACCGGGAACGACACCGACCAGTGAGCGATCTCGGTCCGGTGCTGGTCGTCACCAATCTGGACGACCCCACGGCCGACGTGGTGATCAGTGAGCTGCACGACCGGGGCGTCCCGGTCGTGCGGTTCGACTCGGGGGACTTCCCTCACGCCCTGTCGGTCACGGCCACGATCAGCTCGAACGGTATGGAAGGAACGCTGTCCACGCCGTCGCGGACCGCCGACCTGACACAGGTCCGGTCCCTGTACTACCGCCGGCCTTCCGGCTTCACCTTCCCGCACCTGGACGAGCAGGACGCCCGGTTCGCGGTCGCTCAGGCCCGCTACGGTCTGGGCGGAGTCCTCGCGTCGCTTCCCGGCTGCCTGTACGTCAACCACCCGCACCGCATCGGGGACGCCGAGTTCAAACCGTCCGGCCTGGCCGCCGCTGCGGCCGCGGGGTTCCGTCTCCCGCCGACGGTCATCACCTCGGACCCGGATGCCGCGCGGTCGTTCATCAAGCAGCACGCACCCGTGATCTACAAGCCTCTGTCGGCGCCGCTGTACCGCATCGACGGGGTTTCCTGCACCGTGGAGGTCGCCGAAGTGGCGACCGATGACATCGATGAGGCCGTCTCCGGCACCGCGCACCTCTTCCAGCAGCGGATCGAGAAGACCGCGGACGTACGCGTGACCGTCATCGGTGACCGGGTGTTCCCTGTCCGCATCGTCTCGGACCTGTTGGACTGGCGTACCGACTACAGCCTTCTGCGCTACTCCGTGGTCAGCCCGCCGCCCGGCATCGTCGACGCCCTGCACGCATACCTGGCCCGCTTCGGCCTCGTCTTCGGCGCTTTCGACTTCGCCATCGACCGCGAAGGGCAATGGTGGTTCCTGGAGTGCAACCCGTCTGGGCAGTGGTACTGGCTGGAACCGGAGACCGGCCTGCCGATGCTCGAGGCCATGGCCGATCTGCTGGAAAGGAAGATGCGCTGATGACCGTCATGGACTCCGCAGCCCATCGCCGTGCGCTGGCTGCTCGACTCGCCGGTGACGGCTTCCTGCGTACCCCGTCGTGGCGCTCGGCTGTCGAAACCGTGCCCCGCCACGAGTTCCTGCGTGGCGGTTTCTTCGATCAGGTCGAAGGCTCCGCACCGACCGCCTGGCGGTCCGTCCTGCCCGACACCGCCGGCTGGCTGGAGCGCTGCTATGCGGATGAGTCTCTGGTCACTCAGATCGCCGGGACGGTCGTGCCGGGCGACATCCGCGGTGAGATCCTGCGGACCCCCACGTCGTCCAGCACCATGCCGAGCCTGGTCGTGCGGATGCTGGAGGAGCTCCAGGTCGACGACGGCAACCGGGTGCTTGAGATCGGCACCGGCACCGGATACTCGACCGGGCTGCTGTGCCACCGACTCGGAGAAGAGTTGGTGACGTCGGTGGAGGTGGACGCGGAGGTGTCCAGCAGGGCGAGAGCTGCCCTGGGTTCCTGCGGCTACTTCCCCGAGTTGGTTGTCGGTGACGGCCTCGCTGGGCACAAGGACGGGGCCCCGTACGACCGGCTGGTCGCCACCTGTGGGGTGCTGGACGTGCCCTACGCCTGGATCGAGCAGACCGCACCGGGCGGAGTCATCCTGGCCACCCTGTGCGGATGGCTGTATGCCTCGGAGTTGGCCCGGCTTACTGTCGACGACGACGGGGTGGCCCGCGGCAGACTGCTCGGAGGGCAGATCTCCTTCATGCTCGCCCGGCCGCAGCTGCCGCCCCACCTCGGCATGCTCCCCGACCTCGACGACGGCGAGGAACGCGAGACCGTCACCGGCGCCGACGTGCTGAACAACTGGAGCGCACGCTTCGTCACGCAGCTCGCCGTGCCGGGCGCCCAACGGCTGACGATGGAACGGAACGGGCGCACCGAGGACGTCCTGGTCGACGTCGGCTCCGGTTCGTGGGCCGCGGTGTACGAGGACGGCGGTCGGTGGCTGGTCCGACAGGGCGGGCCGGAGGGGCTGTGGGACCGCGTGGAAGAACAGCTCGGCCGCTGGTACGCCGCCGGTGCACCGGAGCTGGAGGAGTTCACTGTCACCGTTACCCCGGAGGGACAGACGGTTCGCTGGTAGCCGGAGCGAGGGAGAGCTTTCGACCGTCTGGTTGATGTCAGACGTAGATGTCAAAGGCCCCGGACCAAGATCGGTCCGGGGCCTCTTGGCTGGTGCCCCCGGCAGGATTGACCTGCGACACCCGCTTTAGGAGTTTTCTCTGATCAAGGTCGTGGCCTGGGGGGATCATCACCCCGTTCACGGGGCCCCAGTTGCCGTGCTGGTCGCGGTTGGGGGGTGCGCCAGGATCCGTGTTCGACAACGCCAAGTCGTGCGTTCTTGAGAACGGACAGGATCTTGTCCGCGGACAGAGGGGTGGGCACCTTCGCTTCACCTTCACCCGGTGCGTCAGGGGCGGTCGGCCGTGCCCGGGGGCGCCGGACCGGTCCCTCGAGGACGAAGGGCACTTCGCTGCCGGCGGAGGGCCGTCCTGACAGCGGCCGGAGTCTAACGGCTTCCCTGCGGCTTACTCACCTCGTCGGATCTGCTGCCAGGAGGGCCAAAAACAGGAGATGGCAGGACGAAGGTCCACAAGGCCGAGTACGTTCGACTCGGCCCGCTGGCTGCCGGACGGCATCGGGGTTACGCCGGCCGTCTCTCGCCCTCGCGACAGGAGTCGTTGCCCCATGACCTACCGGTTCAACCCGCCGCCCACCTGGCCCGCCCCGCCGGAGGGGTGGAGCCCGCCACCGGGCTGGGAACCGGATCCCGCATGGCCCACACCCCCAGGCTGGCAGATCTGGATCCCGGAAGGGGCCGCGCCGCAGCCGAGCGCACCCGTTCCTCAGCAGTCCCCCTACGGTCCCCAGGCGACGGTCCCGGCCACAGGTGGGGGTCTGTTCGGCCGGCGCCGTAAGCAAGCGGAGTCCGAGGCGGCGCGTCTGGCGGGCGAGCTGGCGCTGATGGAAACACAGGTACGCGGACTACAGGAAGACAACCGTCACCTGACGGAGCAATTGAGTCGTCTCATCGGAGCCGACAGCGCTCAGATAGCCGCCGAGCAGCAGCGACTGCGCCGCGCGCATGAGGAGAAGCTCCAAGAGATCGGACGGATCGACGCTCTCCTCGACGAGAAGATAGAGCACGCCGCCGAGAGCGCCGCGCAGTCCCTGGTTGACGTGCGCCGCCAAGCCGACGACATGGCTCGCCAGACGGCGGAGGCCGAACAGCGTCTCACGGCCGCGCGCCGGGATCTGGTGCTCACTGATGAGACGCGGATGCTGCAAGAGGCCGGCATTTACGAGTACCGCCATCCGCTCGCCGACGCGCTCGCCTACAAGGACCGGCTCGACAGTCTCAAGGCCCGCTACAAGCAGTTGGCGAGGGACGATCGGGCAGTGCTCGGCAACCAGTACTGGATGGTGGACGGCTCAGCTGCCAAGGGCCGCAAGATGGTCCGTGACTTCTCCAAGCTGATGCTGCGCGCGTACAACGCCGAGGCGGACAACGCAGTGCGCGGCATGAAGCCGCACCGGCTTGACTCGTTGATCGACCGGCTCGGCAAGACGCGGGAGTCGATCGCCCGGCTCGGCGCCACCATGCAGATCCGCATCGGCGATGACTACCACCAGCTGCGGGTCCAGGAGTTGGAACTGACGGCGGACTACCTGGTGAGGAAGGAGACCGAGCGGGAGGAGCAGCGAGAGCTTCGAGCCCAGCAGCGCGAGGAGGAGCGCATGCAGCGCGAGATCGAGCGCGAGCGGCAGCGGCTGGAGAAGGAACGCAGCCACTACGAGGGCGCCCTGCGCCGCCTGCGCTCCGGCACCGGCGATGAGGCCGCCATCGCCGAACTCGAAGGAAAACTTGTTGAGTTGGGCGCCGAACTGGAGGCGGTCGAGGCCCGCGAGGCCAACATCCGGGCCGGATACGTCTACGTCATCTCCAACGTCGGAGCGTTCGGCGAACGCATGGTCAAGATCGGTATGACCCGGCGCCTCGATCCCATGGACCGCGTCATCGAACTCGGGGACGCGTCCGTCCCCTTCCGTTTCGACGTACACGCCCTGATCTTCAGTGAGGACGCCGTCGGCCTGGAACGCCGCCTGCACCAGGAGTTCGAGTCCCGCCGCGTCAACCGGGTGAACCTACGCCGGGAGTTCTTCTACGTCACACCGGCAGACGTACGCGCCGCCCTGCAGCGGCTCGCCGGACAGCACCTCCTGGAGTTCCAGGACACGCCCGAGGCTCCTGAATGGAGGGCCAGCCAGACCGCTGCCGGGCGGTGACGGGCTCGACTCAGTCAACCTCGTCGGGTGTGTCCAGACGGCAGGCGGCGCCATCCAGACTGATCCAGGTGACCTTGGAGGTACTGCCGGCAAAGGCCTGTCGATGGCGTCGCGCAATCTCGGAGCAGCCGGTAGACGCAGAGTGACCTGTGGCGGATTGGGGCGGATGTGGTGGTTGCCCTTAAGTGGTTGCCGGGCGGCGAGCCCTCTGCCGGATGATGTGGCACGCCTATGGCACGGGGCGGGAAACGAAGAAGGGCCAGCCTGGGAGGAAACCCCTCCTGAGCTGGCCCTTATCTCTGTGCCCCCGGCAGGATTCGAACCTGCGACACCCGCTTTAGGAGAGCGGTGCTCTATCCCCTGAGCTACGAAGGCAGTGGCAGTGGACGCAAGCAGCGACGTGCCCTGTGGTCTGGGAGGACCACAGGCGTCAGCGTACCGGATGCGGGTCGGGTGGGTGTGGGGGCCAGGATGCGGGGCGAGCGGTGAGCGGCGCGGGGGAGACGGCGGGGCGCGCGGGGAAGACGGCGGGTGGGCGGGCAGCGGCCGATCCGGTGACTGGTCAGAAGCCGGACCGGTGGCTGGTCAGGAGTCGGTCAGAAGCCGGTCAGGGGACCGTCAGAGGGCTGGTCAGGGAAGCTGGTCGGGGTCGGGCAGGGCCCGGTCAGGGGGCGGTCAGGATGTCGGGATCCGGGTGAAGCGGGACGCTGTGTGGAGGTCTGTTTGGATGCGGGTGGCTGTGGTCGTCAGTTCCGGGAGGAGGTCCCTCACGCACTCCTTGAGGGTGTGGCGGCTCGCGTGCATCGCCGTGTTGAGGGCCGCCACCACCCTTCCCGACCGGTCGCGGATCGGGACCGCCAGGGAGCGGAGGCCCTCTTCCAGTTCCTCGTCCACCAGGGCGTAGCCCTGCGAGCGGACCGAGGTCAGGGTCCGCTCCAGCGTCTCGTTGTCCGTGATCGTGTGCGGGGTGAGAGCCCGCAGGCCCCCGGAACGCGGAACGCGAGCGGGCGCGTCCGCCAGCAGGACCCTGCCCAGTGCCGTCGCGTAGGCCGGCAGGCGGGTGCCCACCGTGATGTTCACGCTCATCACCCTGGCCGTCGCCACCCTCGCCGTGTACTGGATCTCCTCGCCGGAGTCCGACAGCACCGCCAGTGACGTCGATTCGTGGATGCGGGACGTCAGATCGGCCAGGTGGGGCTGGGCGATCTCCGGCAGGGACGTACGGGACAGGGGCGGGAAGCCGAGGGAGAGGACCCGGGGAGTCAGGGTGAAAGTGCGGCCCGTCGTGGCCACCAGGCCCAGGTGGTCGTAGGTGATCAGGGCGCGGCGGGCCGTCGCCCGGGCCAGGCCCGTAGCCCGGGCCACCTCCGTGAGGGTCGGTTCCGGCCTGTCCTCGCCGAAGACCGTGAGGACCGTCAGGCCACGCGCCAGGGATTCGATGAACTCGCGGCCCAGTTGCTGCTTGGACGCCCCCGTCCAGCGCGCCAGGTCCGATGGGGGAGGGCCGGGCTCAGGGGGTGGGGTGTTCTGGAGTTCCCGTTCCATGGCCCGGACCGCGGACCGCAGTCTCGGGAGCAGCGTCGTACGCAGGTGGTGTGCGGTGTGGCGGCTGGTGTGGCTGACCACGCTCGCCACGCACGCGATCCTGCCGGTTGCGCCGTCCGTTCCCGGGGCTCGGACCGGCACCGAGACCGCCACCAGGCCCGGCTCGATGAGCTGGTCGTCCAGGGACCAGTCGTTCGCCGACGCCTCCTGCGTGCGGCGTGCAAAGGTCTCGTCGTCCCGCTCGTCCGCCCCGTACCTGCGCGGCGGTACGGCCGTGAAGGACAGGTCTCTCGGATCCGCCGCCCTGCGGTGCCGCCAGCGTTGCCAGTCCGTGGCCGTCCACTCCGTCGCGAACAGCGGGCCGGGCGCGGTGCGTTCGGCGGGGAGCAGGTCGCCGATGCGGAAGCTGAGGGACATCGCGCGCCGGCGGGTCGCCTGGTGGATGAAGCGGATGCCGTCGAGGTCGGCGACCGCGAGCGAGACCGACTCGTCCAGTTCGTCGGCCAGGGCGTCCGCGTGCGGGGCGAGCAGGGCGGGCAGGCGCAGGGCCGACATGTAGGCGTTGCCCAGTTCCATCAGGCGGGGGGACAGGTGGACGTCCCTGCCGTCGAAGCGGACGTAGCCCATGCGGGCGAGCGTGGCCGTGATGCGGTCGACCGTGGAGCGGGCGAGGCCGGTGGCGCGTTCCAGCCCGCTCAGGCTCAGCGTGCCGCCCGCCTCGGTCAGTTCCCGCAGTACCGCGATGCCGCGGATGAGAGGGGTGACCGCCTCCTCGGGTACGCCCCTCTGCCCCGACTCGTCGGCCGTCGGAGCGGCACCCTCCTGGGACTCGGGCATGGGCTTCGCTGGCATCGGCTCTCCGTACTGCGCTCGCGACGGTCGCGGCAAGCCCACCGTAATCCGAGTGATCCGACTGATCCGAGTAATCCGAGAGGGCAACATCCGGCAGCCGGCGGCAGCAACCGGCAGCCCGCGGGCCCCCGGGAGCAGCCGGCCGCCTGGCGCCCCGGCCCAGCACCCCCGCCTGTCCCGGGAGCAGCCGGCCGCCTGGCGCCCCGGCCCAGCACCCCCCGCCCCCTACTCCCTCGTCACCCGCACCCGATACCCCCCTTCCGCCCTTGCCCGTCCTCCCGCCCCCACCCCCGCCACTCCCGGCTCCACCCCCGTCACCTCGATCGTGATGCCCCGGCCCGCGTCGCGGAACGTCTCGCCGGGGGTGAACGTCGCGTCCGACAGTTCCGCGTGGACGTTCGGCGCGCGCGTGCAGCCGCCGCTGTTGCGGCGGGAGTCGGTGACGGTGACCGGGCCCATGCCCGTGTCCACCTCCGCGTCGACCTTGTAGATCAGGACGCCCGGCCGGCACACCGCCTCGTCGTTGCCGGCGTGGGTGCGCAGTTCGACGGCGTAGCCGGTGCGGGCGTCGAGGGGGACGAAGACCAGCTTGGAGCCACCGGCCCGGGCCAGCGGCGTCAGGGTGTACTCCGTGGTGCCGGGGGACGCCGCGCAGTGGACCTGGGCGGCGTCGAGCCAGCCCAGCTTCCACTTGTGCCAGCCGAGGAAGTCGTTGTTGGCGCCCCAGTCCTCGCTCATGATGTCCCAGTGGCCGACCGCGCCCCCGCCCTCCGCGGTGTACAGGTCGGGGAGGCCGAAGACATGGCCGTTCTCGTGGGGGAGGACGCGGTAGCCGGTGCGGTCGTAGGAGCCGGAGCCGTCGTCCTGGCGGGAGTAGACGAAGGACGCGTTGGCCACGGGTATGCCGTCGGCCACCGGGGCGTCCGGGTTGCCGGCGAAGGTGACGGACAGGACCGTGTCCAGGGCGGAGGGGCCGGCGTTGGGGCTCACCAGGACGTTCAGCAGGTCGTACGCGCGGAAGTCCACCTCCGGGTCGGCGACTTCGACGAGGTCCTGGACCAGGGCGCGGTAGCCGGGCTCGAACGGGGCCCCGCGCTCTATGCCGTACTCCCGGAAGGACTTCGGCATCCGCAGCCAGCCGGGTATGGGCGTCTCGGGGCGGTAGTCGAGGCGGCCGTAGGAGCTGGTGCGGAACCACTCGCTGGTCTGCGGGAAGAACTCGCGGAAGCGGTCCTGGGCGTCACCCTCGCCCGGGGCGTCGGAGAAGTCGACCATCAGGGTGAGGGCGCGGACGATGCCCGTGGAGCGGGTGTAGCCGGTGGCGGTGGGGATGCCCTCGGACATCTGGACCCCGCGCGCGCCGCGGATCATGCAGGGGCCGTGAGCGGGGGTGTGGGAGAGGACGATCGGGCCTGCTCCCGCCGTACTGGAGCCCGGGACGAGCCGGCCCGTGCCGGCCGAGGTGCTGACGGTGAAGGTCAGGGCGCTCACACAGGCCAGGGCGGCCAGCCGGCGCCGGGGTATCCGGCGGCGGGGCGGGCCCGTGCCGCCCGGGCGGGGGCGCCGGGGCGGCGGCTGTATGCAAGGGACCTGCAAGGGACCTCCCGCGCCACGGCAGCCTCCCGTCTCCGGCTGCACCCTTCCGATCACCCTGCGTCGCGGGGTGGGGGGACGCGCGCTGGAAGAGACCGATCGTGGGTTTCCCGTCAGTAGCGGTCGGGGGCGCAGCAGGGCGGTTTGTGAGCCAGGTCACAAATAATTTCGGCGGCAGCGGGAAATACCGGGGACCTACTCCCCGTTTAGCCATGTGTCCGACCGAAACGGGGACCCGCTCCCCGGATCGGAGCACCAGTCACTTTCCCTCACGAGGAGTACGCCGTGCAGACCGCCAGCCCCGAAGCGCGCAAGGTGCCCCGGCCCCGCGCCGACGCCCTGCGCAACCGGGAGCGGATCGTCACCGCCGCCCGGGAGATGTTCGTCGAGCACGGCCCCGAGGTGCCGCTCGACGAGATCGCCCGCCGGGCCGGCGTCGGCAATGCCACGGTGTACCGCAACTTCCCGGACCGCGACGCACTCGTCCGCGAGGTCGTCTGCTCCGTCATGGACCGTACGGCCGCCGCAGCCGAGGTCGCGCTCACCGAGACCGGCGACGCGTTCGAGGCGCTGGAGCGCTTCGTGCACGCCGCCGCCGACGAGCGGATCAGCGCGTTGTGCCCGATGGTCTCCAGCACGTTCGACCAGCACCACCCGGACCTGGAGGCCGCACGTGAACGAGTCGAGCGGCAGGTCGCGGAGGTCATGGACCGCGCGAGGTCGGCCGGGCAGCTCCGGTCCGACGTGGACGTGGGGGACGTCATGATCGCCGTGGCCCAGCTCAGCCGGCCCCCGGCCGGTACGGACTGCTTCCGGGCCGACCGTTTCGTCCACCGCCATCTTCAGCTGTTCCTGGACGGGCTGCGGGCTCCCGCCCGCTCGGTCCTGCCGGGTACGGCCGTGACCCTGGAGGATCTGCGCCGGCCCTGACCGATCAGCACGCCCGGATCCGTCCGACCCGACCCGAGCCACATCGCCTCGGCCCGATCGTCTCGGTCCGATCGCTTCAACCCGATGAGTTCAGGCGGCCCCACCCGTCTGAACCCTGACCGACAGTCCCTGCGGCCGTCCGGAGGGCGAGCCGTCACCCTTTTTCCGTCACGAAGTCCCGAAGTGGGTATCCCCATGTCTGAAACAGCCTCCAAAACCCTCGCCGCACCGGCCAGAGAGCCGGATGCCGGCCGCTGGAAAGCGCTCGTCTTCATCGCGCTCGCCCAGCTGATGGTCGTCCTGGACGCCACCATCGTGAACATCGCCCTGCCCTCCGCCCAGCAGGACCTGGGCATCTCCGACGGCAACCGGCAGTGGGTCGTCACGGCCTACGCCCTCGCCTTCGGCGGTCTGCTCCTGTTCGGCGGCCGGATAGCCGACCTGTGGGGCCGCAAGAAGGCCTTCGTCGTCGGCCTGGGCGGCTTCGCCGCGGCATCCGCGCTCGGCGGCGCGGCCACCAACGAGGCGATGATGTTCGGCGCCCGCGCCCTCCAGGGCGTCTTCGGCGCCCTGCTCGCGCCCGCCGCGCTCTCCCTGCTGGCCGTGATGTTCACCGACGCCAAGGAGCGCGCCAAGGCGTTCGGCATCTACGGCGCGATCGCCGGTGGCGGCGGCGCCGTCGGCCTGATCCTGGGCGGCTTCCTCACCGAATACCTGGACTGGCGCTGGACGTTCTTCGTGAACATCCCGTTCGCCATCGTCGCCGCGGCCGGCGCCTACTTCGTCATCCGTGAGCCGGAGGGCGGCCGCAACCGCTCCCCGCTCGACATCCCCGGCGTGATCCTGTCCACCCTCGGCCTGGTCGCCCTCGTCTACGGCTTCACCCGCGCCGAGTCGAACGGCTGGAGCGACTCCCTCACCATCGGCATGTTCGTCGCCTCGGCCGTGCTGCTGCTCTCCTTCGTGCTCGTCGAGTCCAAGGTCAAGGCCCCGCTGCTGCCGCTGCGCGTGGTCACCGAGCGCAACCGCGGCGGGATCTACCTCTCGCTCGGTCTCGCGATCATCGCGATGTTCGGCCTGTTCCTCTTCCTGACCTACTACCTGCAGATCGTGAAGGGCTACTCGCCGGTCAAGACCGGGTTCGCCTTCCTGCCGATGATCGCGGGCATGATCACGGGCTCCACCCAGATCGGCACCCGCCTGATGACCCGGGTCGCACCGCGCCTGCTGATGGGCCCCGGCTTCCTGGTCGCCGCACTCGGCATGCTGCTGCTGACCCAGCTGGAGATCGGCTCCTCGTACGCGGCCCTGCTGCTGCCGGCGATGCTGCTGCTCGGCCTCGGTATGGGTACGGCGTTCATGCCGGCCATGTCGCTGGCCACCCAGGGCGTCGAGCCGCGGGACGCCGGTGTCGCCTCCGCGATGGTCAACACCTCGCAGCAGGTGGGCGGCGCGATCGGCACGGCCCTGCTGAACACCATCGCCGCCTCGGCGACCACGGCGTACGTCGCCGACCACATCGCCGGGGCGACCAGCCGGTCCCAGCAGCAGCTGGTCCAGCTGGAGGCCATGGTGCAGGGCTACACCAGCGCCATCTGGTTCGCCGTCGGCATCCTCGTGGTGGCCGCCGCGATCGCCCTGACGTTCGTCAACGCCGGCCGCCCGGGCGGTACGCCGGTGGCGTCGTCCTCCGGGGAGGGCGCGGCGGACGAGGTGCAGATCCCGGTGGTCGCCCACTGACGCCGGCGCACCACACCCCGGCGGTCACGCGCCACGCCCCGGCGGTCGCGCACCGCACCCCTTCGGGCCATCCGTAGGTGCGAGGAAGGGGACGCCTCGCACCTACGGAATCCAGGACCTGCCCCGGCTTCGCGGCTCAGCGGAGCCAGGGCAGGTCCGCACCCGCTTCGGCCGGCTGGAGTCCCTCGGCGATGATCCGCATGATCTCGCCGAGGGACTTCTGCTGTTCCGGCGAGAGCCGGTCGAACACGGCCTGGCGCACGGCCTCGACGTGCCCGGGCGCGGTCTGCCGAAGCACCTGGAGGCCCTCGTCGGTGAGGACGGCGAACTGGCCCCGCTTGTCGTCGGGGCAGTCCTCCCGGCGTACCCAGCCGTTCTTCTCCAGGCGCGCGATGGCGTGCGAGAGGCGGGAGCGGGTGATCTTCGCCAGCATCGCCAGCTCGGTCATCCGCAGCCTGCGCCGCGGCGCCTCGGCGAGCTTGACCAGAAGGCCGTAATAGACGTGCGGCATGCCCGCGTCGCGCTGGAGCTGGCGGTCGAGATGGTCGTCGAGGAGGGTGGCGCCCTCCATGAACCAGCGCCAGACGCGCTGCTCCTCGTCGGTGAGCCAGCGCGGTTCCTGGGGTGGGGCGGTCGAGCCGGTTGTCGGTGCGGATGCGGGTGCCTTCATGCGTTCCACTCTACGTGGCCCCTCCTTGAACTTTAAACAAATGGCCCGTACAGTTTTGTCAGGGAACCACGTTTTGGAAGGAGCCGCAGCATGTCCGCCGCCACCCAGGAGCGCATGCCCGCTCTGTACCTCAGCCACGGCGCGCCGCCCCTGGCGGACGACCCGGTCTGGCCCGGTGAACTGGCCGTCTGGTCCGCGGGCCTGCCTCGTCCCAAGGCCGTCCTGATCGTCTCCGCCCACTGGGAGGAGGCCCCGCTCGCCCTCGGCGCGACGGAGACCGTCCCGCTCGTCTACGACTTCTGGGGCTTCCCCGAGCACTACTACCGGGTGAAGTACGACGCTCCCGGCGCACCGGAGCTCGCGGAGTCCGTGCGCAAACTGCTGCGCGCCCCCGGCATCCCCGTCCAGGACGTCCCCGACCGCGGTCTCGACCACGGCGCGTACGTCCCGCTGGTCGAGATGTACCCGCAGGCCGACCTCCCGGTCCTGCAGGTGTCCATGCCGACACTCGATCCGGTCCGGCTGATGGAGATCGGCCGCAAACTCGCCCCGCTGCGGGACGAGGGCGTGCTCATCGTCGGCTCGGGCTTCTTCACCCACAACCTGGCCGCGCTGCGGCAGGGCGGCATCCCCGCGTGGTCGGCCGAGTTCGACGACTGGGGCAGGCGGGCGCTGGAGGCGCGTGACGTGGACGCCCTGCTCGACTTCACCCACAAGTCCCCCGCGGGGCAGCTGGCCCACCCGCGCACCGAGCACTTCGCCCCGCTGTTCGTGACCATGGGCGCGGCCGACGCGGCGGGTGAGCTGGACACGCAGAGGTCCGTGATCGACGGGTTCTGGATGGGGCTGGCGAAGCGGTCGGTCCAGTTCGGCTGAGGCGGGCCGGGGCGGCGGCGAGCCCGCGGATTCGGCTGAGGCGGGCCAGGGCGGCGCCGAGCCCGCGGAGGCGCTCTACAGCGGCTTCTCGTACCAGGCCACGTCCCAGTAGCGCCCGAACTTGCGGCCGACCTCCTGGTAGGTGCCGACGTGCCGGAAGCCGAAGCGCTCGTGCAGCCGGGCCGACGCCTCGTTCGGCGGCACGATGCCCGCGTAGGCGCGGTGGATGTCCTCGCCCGCCAGCGCCTCGAAGAGGGCCGTGTAGAGGAGTGTGCCGACGCCACGCCGGCCGGCGCTCGGAGCGACGTACACGGTCGTCTCCACGGACGTGGCATAAGCGGGCTTCATCCGGAAAGGGCTGGAAGTGGCGTAGCCCAGGATCTCCTGTGTATCCGGCTCCGTGGCAACCATCAGGCGGTGCGGCCCGTCTTCAGGGTGGGAGAGCAGCCAAGGGCGGCGCTCCTCCGGAGTGAAGATCGCGGTATCGAATGTGATCGCCGTCTCACCTACATAGTGGTTGTAGAGGGCCGTGAGGGCTTCGAGGTCACCCTCGACCCCCGGCCTGACCTGCACCTCTGTGGACTCTGGCGGCATCCGGCCTCCTCGTGTGGCCGGACAGGGTACTGCATGATCAGAAAAATCGGGGGCCGGGTTGGGAATTCTGTCCTGATTCCAGTCGTTGTTTCCTTCGGATGCAGGGCACCCGAGGAGAGTCCGGAGAGTCCCGGAAGACGGAGTCCCGCGTCCGAAGGACCACCCGCTGACCTCACCATCGCAAGGGAGCTCGCATGGCAACCCGTGCCGTCGCCCGTCGTCAGTCCGCCACCGGCGAGACGGCCGACGCGGCAAGCAGTGTTCGCGCCCATGGCGGCGAGATCGCCGACCGCGACCTGGTCGGCATGTACCTCGACGAGATCGCGCGCACACCGCTGCTCGACGCCGCCAAGGAGGTCGAGCTGTCGCAGATCATCGAAGCGGGTGTGTTCGCCCAGCAGATCCTCGACGGCCTGGAGGAGAACAAGGCCGGGGCTTCCCCCGAGGAGCTTCAGGCCCTGGTCGACGCGAGCGAGCGCGCCAAGGACGTCTTCATCCGCTCCAACCTGCGCCTCGTCGTCGCCGTCGCCCGCCGCTACCCCCGCAGCGGCCTGCCGCTGCTGGACCTGATCCAGGAGGGCAACGCCGGCCTGGTGCGCGCGGTCGAGAAGTTCGACTACCGCAAGGGCTTCAAGTTCTCCACGTACGCGACGTGGTGGATCCGCCAGGCCATCACCCGCTCGATAGCCGACCAGTCCCGCACGATCCGCCTGCCCGTCCACCTCGTGGAGGAGCTCGGCAGGATCCGGCGTGTGCAGCGCGAGTTCAACCGCGAGCACGGCCGGGACCCGGAGCCCGCGGAGATCGCGGCCGAGCTCGGCTCGACGCCGGAGCGCGTCACCGACGTGCTGGACTGGGCCCGTGACCCGGTCTCGCTGAACATGTCGGTGGACGACGAGGGCGAGACGCAGTTCGGCGACCTCCTGGAGGACACCTCGGCGGTGTCGCCCGAGCAGTCGGTGCTCACCCTGCTGCGCAGCGAGGAGCTCGACGACCTCATCGGCCGCCTCGACCAGCGCACGGCGTCGATCATCAAGATGCGTTACGGCATCGAGGACGGCCGCGAGCGCACCCTGACCGAAGTCGGCAAGGAGCACGGTCTGACCCGCGAGCGCATCCGGCAGATCGAGAAGCATGCGCTGCTGGAGCTGAAGAAGCTGGCCCGCAGCACCGGGTTCGACGCGGCGGCGTAAGGCTCGGCCCCGTGTCCCCGGCGTCGGGCGTCGGTCACCTCGGTGAGCGTCCGGGCGTACGACCCGTTCCCACGGCCAGTGGTGACGGACCGTGTGCGCCCGGGGGTCACCGCGTACGCCGGGTGGCGAAAGACCGCGCAAACATGGCGATGTAACGCTGCTTCAATCCGCGGACTCAGGGAACAAGACTTCTGGGTCCACCAGTTCGGGCCCGGGGCCACGCCCCTTGACCCCTACAGCCAGGTCCCGTCGCACTCCCCCCGGCGCCGGGACTTTCCCCGAGACCGGGCTTCGGCGTCCTTCCCCCCGGACGCCGGGGCCCGGCTCTCTGTTCCTGGAGGGCGGGCCACCCCGTACCTGAACCACGGGGTGGCCCGCCAGTGGCAGATTGTGTCACATGGGCATAGCCTGCCGGGCGTGAGCAGCACCACCCCTACCCCGCCTCCGTCCTCACTGACCGAGCGGCGGAAGGCCGAAACACGTATGGAGATCGCCCGGGTGGCAGCCGGTCTCTTCGTACGGCACGGCCTGCGTGCCACCCGCGCGGAGGACATCGCCCAGGCCGCCGGTATCGCCCCGCGCACCTTCTACCGGTACTTCGCCACCAAGGAAGAGGCGGTCGCCCCGCTGTATGCGACCGGCGCCCAGCGCTGGGTGGAGGCGGTGCGGGCCGCTCCTGCCGACGCCGGTGTGCTGCGAGCCCTGGAGCAAGGGGTGCACCACACCCTCACTCCAGGGGTGGGCGTCTCGGTGTCCTCCTGGGAGTGGGTCCGCACACTCCTGCGCCTGGCTGAGGCGACCCCCTCCCTGGGCAGGGTGTGGGCGGAGGTGTGCCAGGCGTCCGAGCGGCGTCTGGGCGAGGTGATGGCGGAACGGGTGACACGTGTCGGGTCGTCGGGGGCCGAGGGGGTGCGCGACGCTGGTGAGGCGTCTGTAGCTGGTGGGGGCTCTGGGGCATATGGGGCCTCTGAAGTCGGTGGGGCCGGAGGAGTCGGTGGGGCCTCTGGAGTCGGTGGGGCCCGAGCAGTCGAGTCAGCCTCCGGAGTCGGTGGAGCCTCCGGAGTCGGCGACAACGTTGCCGTGGCCGGTGAGGCTCCCGTGGTCACCGCCGACCTCCGCTTCGCCGCCGCCGTCGCCAGTGCCGCCGTACGGGCCGCGTTGGAGGCCTGGGCCGCGGGGGACGGGCCCGTCGAGGGCCCGGACGGCCCGGCGGAACTCGCCCTGCGCAATCTCGCGGCCCTGCGGGACTTCCCGTGGGGACAGTGACACGACGGCTCACACCCCGCCCGTGTCCCGCACCACGCCCACCTCCCGCATTCCGCCCGCGTCCGGTGCTCCGCCCGCGTCCGGCACGCCCACCCCGGCCGCGTCCGGCGCCCCGGCCGCCCTGGTCAACCGTGCGCCCAACTCCCTGACCGCCGTCACGAGTTGTTCCGGCTCGTGCACCACGAAGTCGCACTCCAGCATCGCCAGCCGGAACGCCACCCACTGAACGGCGTCGCTGACGGATCCCCGTAGTCGGCAGCTGCCGTCGTCCAACGGCTCGGGCGTGCCCAGCCAGTCGGGTACCCGGGCGGCGACGAAGTCGGCCGGTGCGGCGAACGTGACCTCGAAGTCGTAGGACCGGTGCCGGTGTTGCATGGAGCGCCGCAGGTACTCCGCCGCGTTGCCCGTGGGCAGCTCGCGCGGCACGAAGCGGGCTCCGGTGGCGAACGGTTCGCTGACCCGGTCGACGCGGAAGGTGCGCCAGTCGTCCCGGTCGATGTCGTAGGCCACCAGGTACCAGCGGCGGCCCGTCGACACCAGCCGGTAGGGCTCCGTCAGGCGTCGCGACTCGGTGCCGTCCGCGGTCCGGTAGGCGAACCGCAGCCGTTCGTGCCCGGCCACCGTGGAGGCCATGACGGTCAGCGTCTCGGGCGCGATGCTCGGCCCGTCCCCGCTGGTCAGCGGCGTCGTCGCCGCCTGAAGGGTGGTCACACGGTGGCGTAGCCGCCCGGGCAGGACCTGCTCCAGCTTGGCCAGGGCCCGCACCGAGGCCTCGTCCAGGCCCTCCACCGCGTGCCCCGCCCCGGCGCGCAGGCCGACCGCGATGGCCACTGCCTCCTCGTCGTCGAGCACGAGCGGGGGCATGGCCTTGCCGGCGACCAGCCGGTAGCCGCCGTCGGCGCCCTTGGTCGCCTGCACGGGATAGCCGAGCTCGCGCAGCCGGTCGATGTCCCGCCGCACCGTGCGGCGGGAGACCCCGAGCCGCTCGGAGAGCTCACCGCCGGGCCATTCGCGGGGCGTCTGGAGAAGGGAGAGAAGCGTCAGCAGCCGAGCCGGGGTGTCCGTCGTCATACCGATGAGGATGGCGCACCACTAGGACACGATCTGACCTATTACCGGTCTACCTTCGGAGCATGAACTCCACCGACAGCACCCTCGGCACGGCGGGCGGCGGGACCGACCGCCGGCGCTG
The DNA here is from genome assembly GCF_040647715.1 of Streptomyces tibetensis. Taxonomy (GTDB): domain Bacteria; phylum Actinomycetota; class Actinomycetes; order Streptomycetales; family Streptomycetaceae; genus Streptomyces; species Streptomyces tibetensis_A. The sequence goes on from NZ_JBEZCR010000003.1 coordinate 436,105, forward strand.
GTTCGCCCTCGCGATCGTGATGACCGCGGCCTTCATGGACCTCGTCGACGTGACGATCGTCAACGTCGCCATCCCGTCGATCCAGCGGGAGGCGGGCGCGTCGTTCAGCCAGATCCAGTGGATCACCGCCGGTTACGCCCTCGCCTTCGCCGCCGGCCTGATCACCGGCGGGCGGCTCGGCGACATCCACGGGCGCAAGCGGATCTTCCTCGTCGGCATCGGCGGGTTCACGGTCGCCTCCGCGCTGTGCGGCCTCGCGGTGAACCCGGAGATGCTGGTCGCCTCGCGGTTCCTGCAGGGCGGCATGGCGGCGCTGATGGTGCCGCAGGTGCTGTCGATCGTGCACGCCACCTTCCCGGCGCACGAGCGGGGCAAGGTGTTCGGGCTGTTCGGCGCGGTCGTCGGCCTCGGAGCCGTGTCCGGTCCGGTCCTCGGCGCGCTGCTGACCGAGTGGAACCTGTTCGGCTGGGAGTGGCGGTCGATCTTCCTGATCAACCTGCCCGTGGGTGTCGCCGGCCTGATCCTCGGCAGCCGCTTCATCACCGAGTCCAAGGCGCCGCGCGCCCTGAAGCTGGACCTGGTGGGCGTCGCGCTGGTGACGCTGGGCCTGCTGATGCTGCTCTACCCGCTCATCCGCGGCCGCGAGCTGGACTGGCCGGTGTGGGGGTACGTCTCGATGGCCGGGTCGCTCGTCGTCCTCGCGGCGCTGGTGGCGTACGAGAGGCGCAAGGCCGCGCGGGACGGCTCCCCGCTGGTCGAGCTGTCGCTGTTCAAGGTCAAGAGCTTCGCGGCCGGGATCGCCGTGCAGACCGTCTTCGGTGTCGCGCTCGGCGTGTTCTTCCTGGTGTGGACGCTGTACATGCAGTTCGGGCTGGGCTGGAGCCCGCTGAAGGCCGGGCTGACCGGGGTGCCGTTCTCGATCGCCGTGTCCGTGGCCGCCGGGATGTCGGTGCAGAAGCTGGTGCCGCGCTTCGGGCGCAAGGTGCTCCAGACGGGCGCGCTGGTGATGGCGGCCGGTGTGCTGCTCTACATCTGGGAGTCCGGGCACTACGGCCTGTCCATAGCTGCGTGGCAGATGGCCCTTCCGCTGGTCGTGATGGGCGTGGGCATGGGGCTGATCGTCGCGCCGCTGACCGACGCGATCCTCTCGGAGGTGCCGCGCGAGCACGCCGGTTCGGCGTCGGGACTGATCAACACCGTGCAGCAGATGGGCAACGCGCTGGGACTCGGCCTGGTGTCGGTGGTGTTCTTCGGCACGATCTCCGACCACCTGCGGCCCGAGCAGATCGGTCCCGCCTTCGTGGACGCGTTCCAGAACGCGCTCGGCTGGGTCGCGGCGGTGCTGGGCACCATCTTCCTGCTGATGTTCGCGCTGCCGAAGCGGCCCGCGCAGCATGTGGAGGGCGAGCAGGCGCCGACGGGGGAGAAGGCAGCGGTGCTGGTCTGACCGCGGGAAACGGGCCCGGCACCTCGGTGCCGGGCCCGTCCGCGTCTCCGCTCCCGCTATCCGCTCCCGCTATCCGCTCCCGCTATCCGCTCCCACTCCCGTTCCCGCTCCCCATGCCGTTGCCGCTCCCGCTCCCGCTCCGGCTCCCGTTCCCGCTCTCCGTTCCTCCTCATGCCCGATTGAGTCCGAACCTGTTTACTTTGCGGAAATCTCGGCGTAGCCTCCCGCTGAAACCACACGTTCGGGCATGAGGCGGAGGTGAACGGACATGTACGCACCGGAGCGGCAGCAGGAGATCCTCCGGCTCGCCCGTGACGGCGGCCGAGTGGATGTCGTGTCGCTGGCCGAGCAGTTCCAGGTGACGGCGGAGACGATCCGCCGGGATCTGAAGGCCCTCGACCGCGCCGGACTCGTCCGCCGGGTGCACGGCGGGGCCATCCCGGCCGGGCGCCTCGACTTCGAGCCGGATCTCGCCGAGCGCGAGACCACCGCCGCCGACGAGAAGGACGGCATCGCCAAGGCGGCCCTCGCGGAACTGCCCACCGAGGGCACGGTGATCCTCGACGCCGGGACGACGGTGGCGCGGATGGCCGCCGCCCTCCCCCTGGAGGCCTCCCTCACCGTCGTCACGCACAGCCTCCCCATCGCGGCCCGCCTCGCCGACCACCCCGGCATCCAGCTCCACCTCATCGGAGGGCGCGTACGGCATCGCACGCGCGCCGCCGTGGACGCCTGGGCGCTGCGGGCATACGGCGAGATCCGCGCCGACGTGCTGTTCGTGGCCGCCAACGGCTTCTCCGCCGAACACGGCCTGACCACCCCCGACCTCGCCGAGGCCGCCGTGAAGCGCGCGGCCGTGGCCGCCGCCCGCCGGGTGGTGCTGCTCGCCGACTCCTCCAAGCACGGCCAGGAGCACTTCGCCCGCTTCGGCGACCTGAGCGATGTGGACCTGCTGATCACCGACAGCGGGCTGAGCCCCGAAGACGCCGTCGCGATCGAGCGCGGCGGCACGGAAGTAGTGCGCGCATGATCCTCACCGTCACCCCCAACCCGTCCCTGGACCGCACCTACGAGGTGCCGTCCCTCGACCGCGGCGAGGTCATCCGCGCCACCGGCGAGCGGATGGACCCGGGCGGCAAGGGCGTGAACGTCTCGCGCGCCGTCGCCGCGGCCGGCCGGCGCACGGTGGCGGTCCTGCCCCTGGGCGGCGCTCCGGGCGCCCTGGTCGCCGACCTGCTCGACCAGCAGGGCATCGAGGTCGCGCCCGTTCCGGTCGCCGGAGCCACCCGCTCCAACATCGCCCTCGCCGAGTCCGACGGCGTCCTGACGAAGATCAACGCGCCGGGCCCCGAACTCTCCGGCGCCGAGCGCGAACTGCTCCTGGAGACCGTACGGCAGCAGTCCCGCGACGCCTCCTGGATCGCCTGCTGTGGCAGCCTCCCGCGTGGCCTCGCCCCCTCCTGGTACGCCGACCTGGTCGCCCGCGCGCACGCCGCAGGGGTCCGGATCGCCCTGGACACCTCCGGGCCCGCATTGCTCGCGGCCCTGCGCGAGCGGCCCGACGTGGTCAAGCCGAACGCCGAGGAACTCGCCGGAGCCGTCGGCCGCCCCCTCGCCACCGTCGGTGACGCCGTCAAGGCCGCCGAGGAACTGCGCGAGATGGGTGCCCGGGCCGTCCTCGCCAGCCTCGGCGCCGACGGGCAGCTGCTCGTCTCCGCGGAGGGCGCCTGGTTCGGCAGCGCCCGCGTGGCCGCCGTCCGCAGCAACGTCGGCGCCGGTGACTCCTCCCTCGCCGGTTTCCTGATCGCCGGCGGCAACGGCCCCGAGGCCCTGGCCTCCGCGGTCGCGCACGGTGCCGCGGCCGTCCAGCTGCCCGGCAGCGTGATGCCGACGCCGAGCGACCTGGACCCGGCAGCGGTGACGGTCACGTCCGAGGTCCCGGCGGACCGTGTGCTGAAGGAGCCGGTGTCATGACGTACGACGAGCAGGGCGCGCCTTCGCCCGAGCCGCAGGCCTCCTCCCCGTTACTCGCGGGCCTCACCTCCACCCCCGTCACCCCCCACCGCACCCCCGTTCCCCTCCCCGCCCACCCCTCCCACCGGGCGATACGCGTGCTAAGGAGCCCGCGATGAGCGACATGATCACGGCGGACCTGGTCGACCTCGGCCTGTCCGCCGACACCAAGGAAGCGGCGGCCCGTGCCCTCGCCGAGCGCATGGTGGCCCTGGGCCGGGTGACCGACCTGGACGGCTTCCTCGCCGACGTGGCAGCCCGTGAGGCCCAGATGCCGACCGGCCTCGACGGCGGCATCGGCATCCCGCACTGCCGCAGCGAGCACGTCACCGAGCCGACCCTCGCCTTCGGCCGCAGCGCCGAGGGCATCGACTTCGGCGCCCCGGACGGCCCCGCCGACCTGATCTTCCTGATCGCCGCGCCGGCCGGCGCGGACGACGCCCATCTGACGATCCTTTCGTCGCTGGCCCGGCAGCTGATGAACAGCGAGTTCACCGACGCCCTGCGCGCGGTGAGCGACGCGCCGGCCGCGGCGGCCCTGATCCGCGGCGACGAGCCGGACGCACCCGCACCCGCGGGTTCCGAAGACACCGTGGCGTCGGCGGGAGCGGCCTCTCCCGCCGCCGCCACGGTCACCGCGGACGACACCACCACCGAAAAGCCCTCCGCGGAGCGCCCGTTCCGCATCGTCGCCGTCACCTCCTGCCCCACCGGCATCGCCCACACCTACATGGCGGCCGAGTCGCTGGAGAACGCCGGCCGGGAGGCGGGTGTCGAACTCACCGTGGAGCCCCAGGGCTCGGCCGGTTTCACGCGGCTCGACCCGCAGGTCATCGCCGCGGCGGACGCCGTGATCTTCGCCCACGACGTGCCCGTGCGGGAAAAGGAGCGGTTCGCCGGCAAGCCCACCGTCGACGTCGGGGTGAAGGCGGGCATCAACCGCGCCGCCGAACTCATCACCGAGGTCCGAGAGAAGGCGGCACGCGGCGAGGTCACCTCCGGATCCGCTCCGTCCACTCCCGTGGAGCGCGCGGGCGAGTCCGGCGAGGGCTACGGCACCAAGCTGCGCAAGTGGCTGATGTCCGGCGTCAGTTACATGGTGCCGTTCGTCGCGGCGGGCGGTCTGCTCATCGCCCTCGGATTCGCGATCGGCGGCTACAAGATCAACAAGGCCCCGTCGGTGATGGACCACTTCCTGTGGACGCAGGCCGACAGCTGGGCGGCCCTGCTCTTCCAGATCGGCGGCGTCGCCTTCGGCTTCCTCGTCCCGGTCCTGGCCGGCTACATCGCCTACGGCATGGCCGACCGGCCCGGCATCGTCCCCGGGTTCGTCGGCGGCATGATCGCGTTCAACATCAACGCCGGGTTCCTCGGCGGCCTGGCGGCCGGTCTGATCGCCGGTGGCGTCGTGATGGCGATCCAGAAGGTGAACGTCCCGGCGGCGCTGCGCGGCATCATGCCCGTGGTGGTGATCCCGCTGATCTCCGCGGCGATCGTCGGGTTCCTGATGTTCGTCGTCATCGGCAAGCCCATCGCCGAGGCCCAGAAGGGCATGACCGACTGGCTGAACGGCCTGTCCGGCAGCAACGCCATCCTGCTCGGCACCCTCCTCGGCCTGATGATGTGCTTCGACCTCGGCGGCCCCGTCAACAAGGTCGCCTACACCTTCGCCACGGCCGGTATCGCGGTGGCCAGCCCCAGCGACTCGGCGATGAAGATCATGGCCGCGGTGATGGCGGCCGGCATGGTCCCGCCGCTGGCCATGGCCCTGGCCACGACCGTCCGCGGCAAGCTCTTCACCCAGACCGAGCGTGAGAACGGCAAGGCCGCCTGGGTGCTGGGCGCCTCCTTCATCTCCGAGGGCGCGATCCCCTTCGCGGCGGCCGACCCGCTGCGCGTCATCCCGGCCTCCATGGCGGGCGGCGCGGTCACCGGCGCCCTGTCGATGGCCTTCGGCGCCACCCTGCGCGCCCCGCACGGCGGCATCTTCGTGGTCCCGCTGATCGGCAACCCGTTCCTCTACCTGGTCGCCATCGCCGCGGGCGTCTGTGTCACGACGGCCCTGGTCGTCGTCCTGAAGGGCATGCGCAAGCCGGCCCTGGGCGCCGCACCGGCCTCCGGCGAGAGCGGCGCGGTCGGGACGACGGAGACGAAGCAGCCCGTCGCGGCGTGAAACCGGTGCGAGTTCGTCCCATTCGGGTCGTGTGAACCGTTCATGCCACCTGCGAGATAGATCACGAAAATCACGGCCCGGGACCGAAGTCCCGGGCCGTGGTGTCTACTGGGGCGCATGCCCGAGCACGTCTCCCGATGGCCCGAAGGCCACCCGCTCCCCGCCCTCCCGCAGCAGCGGCAGACGGGCCACCGGTCGGAGTCCGTGGAGCTGACCGCCGAGGAGAGAGACGCCTTCACCGAGCTGGTGCGCCGGCTCGGAGACACAAGCGCCTGAGGAACCTCGGCTCTGCCTCAGGACAGCTGCGCCGCCCGCCGTTCCATCGCCTCGCGCGCCGCGTCCTCGCTGGCGTACACCTCACACATGTGCCGCCCGTCCGGCGTCGCCGTGTGCTCGACCTCCCAGAGGGAGACCTCCTCGCCGTCGCGCAGCAGGAACGCGTGCTCGTAGAGCGAGAAACCCAGCCCCGCCCGGCCCGCGCGGCACGGCCGGCCGAAGGCCTGGGTGATCTGGTGCCCGGACGCCGTGGCCAGCAGGGCCGCCGTGTCCACGCCCGGCCGGTCCACGTTCTCCGCCCGGCGCAGTAACCTGCGCGCGTGGTCCGCCGAATCCTCCGGGGCGTACGCGTGCCGCGGGGTGGGGACCGGCGACAGCTGCACCGTCACCGGCAGTTCGAAGTCCGGGGTGTCCGGCGGCAGCGGCAGCCGCGTGGTGGCGGCGCGCAGCTCCTCCTCGTCGACGTACACCTCGTGCTGCGGTTCGCTGCCCGGTGCGGTGTTGTGGACGAGCTCCCACAGGGTGAGCGCCGAACCGTCGGGGAGCAACCACGTGTGCCGGTACGTCTCCCGGTGCAGGCCGGCGCTGTGATGCGCGGAATGCAGCGAGCCGTCGTGCGCCAGTGCGCAGTCCAGCCGCCTTATCGCCTCGTCCGGTAGCTCGAAGGAGTTCAGGGCGCGGCCGAGGAGCCGCGCGAGGTGCTCCTCCGGAGTCTCGGGCGAGTCGTGGGGTTCGTACGCTGCCGTCTCGTACGGAACGCTCAAGGTTTCTCCCGGCGTTGCTGCATGTCACCTTGTGGGTGCATACCGTAGCCCCTCGGCCGGACATCATGTCCGGGAACCGAGAAAACGTACGTCCGGTGAAACGCGCGGGCCGCGCGAACGGTTCCCGCGCGGCCCCTTCGGTCCGTCAAAAACCCCAGTCGGGACGGTTGCCGGCAGTCTCGCAGCCGGTCAGGAAGCGCTGTCCGCCGTCCACTGGCTCCACGCCATGTTCCAGCCGTTGAGCCCGTTGTCCGGCGCCACCGTCTTGTCGGGGGAGTTCTTCACGATCACCACGTCGCCGATGAGGGAGTTGTCGTAGAACCACTTGGCGGGCGTGCTGCCTCCCGCGCCCTGGACGTCGGCGAGTCCCACGCAGCCGTGGCTGGTGCCCTGGCGGCCGAAGGGCGGGTTGCCCTTGTTGTACCAGTAGTTGCCGTGGATGAACGTGCCCGACGTCGTCAGACGCATCGCGTGCGGCACGTCAGGGATGTCGTACTCGCCACCCAGCCCGACCGTCCGGCTGTTCATCCGCGTCTGGACGAACTTCTCGGAGATCACCATCTGCCCGTTGTAGGTGGTGTGCTCCGGACTGCCCGCCGAGATCGGGATCGTCTTGAGGGTCTTGCCGTCCCGGACCACCGTCATCGTCTGCGTGTTGACGTCCACCGTGGAGACCTGCGAACGGCCCACCGTGAAGGTGACCGTCTTCTTCTGCACGCCGTAGACGCCGTTCGCGCCCTCGACCCCGTCCAGGTCGATCTTCATCGTCACCTTGGAGCCGGCCTTCCAGTACTCCTCCGGCCGGAAGTCGAGCCGCTGCCCGTTGAACCAGTGCCCGACGACCTGCTGCCCGCTGCTGGACGTCACCGTGATGTGCGACTGCACGGCCTTGCGGTCGGTGATGGCCTTGTCGAAGGTGAACGACACCGGCATCCCCACGCCGACCGTCGTGCCGTTGTCCGGCGTGTACGTGCCGATGAAGCTGTTCGACGACGTCACCGTCGTGAAAATGGAGTTGGCCGCCGCCGTCCGGCCGTCCGCGTCCTTGGCGGTCGCGGATATCTGGTACTTGGTTCCGCGCTCCAGCTGCTCCTTCGGCTTCCAGACCTTGCCGTCACCGGAGATCGACCCCGCGACGGCCTGGCCGCTGCCCGCCACCGTCATCTTCACGTCGGTCAGCTTGCCGTCGCTGACCTTCACGCCGGTCGCGTTGATGGACGCGCCCGTCGAACCGTCCTTCGCCGAGATGGCGATCTTCGCGACGGACGTCTTGGTCCCGGCCTTGCCGCCCTTGTGGTCGTCCTTGGCGTTGGCGCTGCCGCCGCAGGCGGTGAGGGTCAGGGCGCCGACCACCAGGGCGGCACAGGCCCCCAGAGTGCGCCGCGCTGAAATGTTCGGCGTTGTCACGGGCTGCTCCCAGTTCGTGTGATGTTGCGTGATCCGCTCCAGTACGTGGGAGTAGAGGGGCCCGGGGGCCGGTCGGGTTCCGTCCGTTCCCCATGAAGGCCCTCACGTGACAGAACCGCGACATTTTCCGGGCCCGCTGTGCAACCCCTGTGCGCAGGGCGCCCGTTCAACGGCCCGCGTACAGCTCCCCGTACGAAGGCCACGCCCCGCCCGGACCGTCCACCGGCTGCGCGGCGCGCACGGCCCGGACGATCGCGCGCGTCACCACGTCGGCGCCCGCCGCCAGGACCTCGTTGAGGGCGAGCGGGTCCGCGACGTCCAGGGCGCGCTCGCCGGTCGCCAGCGTGAACACCGTGTCCCCGTCGTTGAGGAGATGCACCGGACGCACCGCGCGGGCGATGCCGTCGTGCGCCGTGCCGGCCAGCTTCTGCGCCTGCGCCTTGGACAGGTCCGCGTCCGTGGCGACCACGGCGAGCGTGGTGTTGAGCGGCGGTGGCGTGCTCCTCGCGGCCGTCTCGGCGAGACGCCGCTGCGCGGCCGCGTGGATCTCCGCCCCCGGGTACTCCACCCGGCCCTGGAACAACTCCCCGTACAGCACCCCCGTTTCCGGATCCACCGTCGACCCCGCCGCGTTGGCCACCACCAGCGCGGCCACGGTGATCCCCGAGCCGAGCACCGTGCTCGCGCTGCCGACACCGCCCTTCATCGCACCGACCACGGCTCCCGTGCCCGCGCCCACGCACCCCTGGGGCACCTGGGCGCCCGGCTCGCTCGCCGCGGCCGCCTCGACCGCCGCCCGGCCGGTCGCCGCGTCCGGCCGGGCCCGGAAGTCACCGCCCCGCCCCAGATCGAAGACGCACGCGGCGGGCACCACCGGCACCACATGCGCCGGGTCCGCCCCGACCCGGATCCCACGCCCCCGCTCCTCCAGCCAGGCCATCACTCCCGCCGCGGCATCGAGCCCGTAGGCGCTGCCCCCGGTCAGCACGACCGCCTCGACCTTGCGCACCACGTTGCGCGGGTCGAGCGCGTCCGTCTCCTTGGTGCCGGGGCCACCGCCCCGCACGTCCACGGCCGCCACGGCCCCGCCCTCCGGGGCGAGTACGACCGTGGTGCCGGTGAGCCAACCGTCGCCGGTGCGGGTCGCGTGCCCCACCCGCAGGCCGGTGACATCCGTCAGTGCGTCAACTGTCATGGGGCACAGTCTCGTCCAGCCGCCGAACCCCACGGACGCACCGAGCCGGCGGACGCCGCGTCGAGGCCGTTGACGCGAGCGTGCAGGGACAGCGGGTGTGCAAGGGACAGCGGGTGTGCAAGGGACAGCGGGTATGCAGGGACAGCGGCCGGGCAGGCAAAGCGGGCGTGGAGGGGAAAGCGGGGACAGCGGGCGGGCAAGGGACAGCGGGCGTGGAGGGGAAAGCGAAGGTGCTCACCCGAGGCGCGTCGCCGGCCGGCTCCCCCCGGCCACCCGGCGCGCGGCCACGGTCTCTCCGGCCACCACCGACAGCGCGCAGACCACCCCCGCCGTGAACACCGCCCAGTGCCCGAGGAACGTGCAGCAGATCACCAGCAGGGCCGTCGTCGGCAGCACCAGCTGCTGGGTGATGCCCCGCTTGAAGTGGCGCGAGTGCAGGGCCCACACCGTGAGCAGGTACAGAGCCGTGGGCAGGGTCACGGCAGCCGACGCCGCCAGCGTGGAGATGTGCGCCTTGCCGACCGTCTCCTCCACCGCCACCTCCAGCCCGGCCCCGATCGCGGCTGCGGACGCGAACACCAGGTAGTGGCCGTACCCCCACAGGAACGCCTGCCGGTTGGATCGCAGATGGCCGTGGATGGGCACCACGAAGTAGATCCACCAGGCCGCGAAGACGACCAGCAGCCCACCCGCCGCGATGGGGAGGAGCTCGCCCAGCGCGTCGTTCTCGTCGATGCCGGACTTCACGGCGACCGTGGCCGCTGCGATCGTCTCGCCGAGCACGATGATGGTGAACAGCCCGTACCGCTCCGCGATGTGACGGGGATGCCAGGACGTGGTGTGACCTCTCTCCGCGAGGGGCGGCACGCACATCTCCAGCAGCGCCATCACCAGGAACCACCAGGGCCGGGCCCCCTCGGGCAGGAACAGCAGCCCCAGCCAGCCGACCTGGCACGCCAGCACGCCGCCGGCGTAGCGCAGGGCCGTCGTGCGCTCCGGGCCCTTCCCGGCCCGGGCCGCCCGCAGCCACTGCGTCGCCATGGCCACCCGCATGATCGCGTAGCCCAGCCAGACCACGAGGTAGTCGTGCTCCTCGAACGCCTGGGAGACCCCCGCCGCGAGGACCAGCACACCCGCGATCTGCACCAGTGTGACGACCCGGTAGAGCACGTCGTCGTTGTCGTAGGCCGAGGCGAACCAGGTGAAGTTCATCCAGGCCCACCACAGGGCGAAGAACACCATCGCGTAGTCGAGGATGCCCTGGCCCGCGTGCCCCTGGGCGACGGAGTGCACCAGCTCGATGCCCGCCTGGGCGACGGCCACGACGAAGCACAGGTCGAAGAAGAGCTCCAGCGGTGAGGCCGTCCGGTGCGCCTCGTCGCGGCCGCGGGCCCGGAGCCTGCGCAGCGGTCCCCGGCCGCCGGGCGCGTCGGAGGGGACGTGCGGGGGAGTGGGGCTGGACGTCATGCGTCCCAGCACAACAGAAGGCACGGGGAATGTCTCCGCGACCGTACCCTGGTTGCATGAGTACCGTCCCCGGCGCCGAGCCGCGCGAGCCGAAGCCCGCGCTGGTCTTCGACGATCCGCTCGACCAGCAGTCCTCCGACGACACCGACCGCGGATGGGGCGAGCGCACCGACTCCGGCGGCAGTGCGGCGGACCTCAAGCGCTTCCTGGACGAGAAACCTCCCCACCACCTCTGAACCGGCCGGGCGGCTGCCCGCGCCCGCTCCCGAGCTGCCCGCGCCCGCTCCCGAGCTGCCCGCGCCCGCTCCCGAGCTGCCCGGACCGCCGCCTGCGGCGCCGTTCCTGCCCGGACCGCCGCCCACAGCGCCGTTACTGCCGGTCGTGTCCCGAGCCGCGCTGGGCGACCAGGGCGTCCCGGATCTCCTTCAGGACCTCCAGCTCGGTCACCTCGATGATCTCCTGCGCGCCCTCCTTGGCCTTGCGGCGGGCCTCCAGCCGGGCCAGGTACTTCGCCATGGGCAGGACCATCAGGAAGTAGACGACCGCCGCGGTGATCACGAAGCTCAGGGTGGCGCCCAGGACGGACCCCCACAGGATCTGGATGCCCTTCTCGCCCTCGCAGGAAGAGCTCAGGCACGAGCTGTAGTGGTCGAGGTTCTTGGTTCCGATGGCACCGACGACCGGGTTGATGATCCCCTTCACCACGGCGTTCACGATGTTGGTGAAGGCGGCACCGATCACCACCGCCACCGCCAGATCGACGACGTTCCCGCGCATCAGGAAGGCCTTGAAGCCCTGCAGGATGCTCGACTCCTTCTTCTCGCTCACCTCGGGGCGTCTCCTCACACGAGCAGCTTGTGGAACAAAACGCTCCGCAACCTACGTCAACGCCGGCCCGCACCGAGAACCTGGGTCCCTCCGGAGTCACCACAACGTCACCGCCAACCGCCCGGTGGCACCGGCACCGGCCAGCCGCGCCGCGACGGCCCGGGGCACCGACAGCACGACCAGCGCCCCGTTGTCGCCCGCGCCCTCCACCGGCTCCGGCACCTTCGTCACCCTGGCCCCGCGCGCGACCACCCGGGCATCGCCGCCCGGCACCGCCCCCTCGGCGGCGATGACGTCGACCCGGTCGCCGGGCCGCAGCAGCCGCACGGTGGCCGCGTCGGAGATCCGGACCGGGGCGGTCACCGACCCCACGGCATGATGCGGGTGCACGGGCTGCCGCCCGGGCAGCGTCGCCGTGTGCGCGGGAGGCCGGGCCCGGGGATGACCACGGGGCCCGTCGGTGTCGCGCGGACCCGCCGCCACGAGCGCCGTCGCGGTGACCGCGAGTCCGACGGCCAGGGCCCGCCGGCGGTTCCGGACGAGCCGGCCGGAGCGGTGACCGCCGCGCACCCGGACCGGGTCGAACCGCGGCACCTCACGGGTCGCGGGCACCTCCGCCCCGGGCGGGCCCGAGGCGAGCGACCAGGAGGGGGGAGAGGAGAGGACCGAGGAACGAGCGAAGGGCACGGGGACCACCACCTGCGACGAGGGACCGGCTTGCGCTCCCCACGATGAGGCTTCCCGGCGCCGCCCGCTCGGGCCTGTGGACCCACCGCCGGGCTGTGGACAACTCCCTCACCCGAACGGCGAGTTCCGCTCTCCCCCGGCGGCGAGGTCGGCGACGATGTGCACCCCCGGAGACGGGGGCCTGCCGCCTACGGCAGCACGAACCCCGGAGACCGGGGCCTGCCACCTACGGCAGCACGAACCCCGGAGACCGGGGCCTGCCACCTACGGCAGCACGAACCCCGGAGACGGGGGCCTGCCGCCTACGGCAGCACGAACCCCGGAGACGGGGGCCTGCCACCTACGGCAGCACGAACCCCGGATCCATCCCGCCCAGCGCACTCGCACACAGACAGTCCCGCTCGCTCTCCCCGGGCAGCCCGGCCACCGCGTCGAACAGCACCCCCCGCAGCCGGTCCACGTTCGCCGCGAACACCCGGAGCACCTCGTCATGCGAGACCCCCTCACCCGTCTCGGCACCCGCGTCGAGGTCGGTGACCAGGGTCAGGGACGTGTAGCAGAGCTCCAGCTCACGGGCGAGCGCCGCCTCGGGATGGCCGGTCATGCCCACCACCGACCACCCCTGCGCCTGGTGCCACAACGATTCCGCACGCGTCGAGAAGCGCGGCCCCTCGACGACGACCAGCGTGCCGCCGTCCACCGGCTCCCAGTCCCGGCCACGCGCCGCCTTCAGTGCGACGGCCCGCCCGGCGGGGCAGTAGGGGTCGGCCAGCGACACGTGCACCACGTTCGGCACCGAGCCGTCGGGCAGCGGCAGCCCGTCGAAGAAGGTGCCCGCGCGGGACTTCGTGCGGTCGACCAGCTGGTCCGGGACCAGCAGCGTGCCCGGCCCGTACTCGGGGCGCAGGCCGCCTACGGCGCACGGGGCGAGGACCTGGCGCACGCCGACCGAGCGCAGCGCCCACAGGTTGGCGCGGTAGTTGATCCGGTGCGGCGGCAGGTGGTGCCCCCGCCCGTGCCGCGGCAGGAAGGCGACCCGCCGGCCGGCGACGTCACCGACGAACAGTGAGTCGCTGGGCGGCCCGTACGGGGTGTCGACCTGGATCTCGGTCACGTCGTCGAGGAAGGAGTAGAACCCCGAGCCGCCGATGACGCCGATCCCGGCGCCTGCCTGGTCCGTCGCCTGGTCCGTCGCGTTCGCCTTGTTCGCCATGCCCGCACCCTAACCGCAGGCGGAAACGCCGAGGACCCCGTCGCCCCGAGGGTGACAGGGTCCCGTAAGAATCAGGCCTTACGCGGCGGTGGTGCTGCTGGAGGAGCTGCCGGCGCTCGACGACGAGCTGGAAGCGGAGCTCGACGAGCCGGAGTCGGAGGACGACGACCCCGAGGACGAGGTGCTCGACGACTTCGCCGGGGAACTGCTCGACGAGGAGCCGCGGCTGTCGTTCCGGTAGAAGCCGGAGCCCTTGAAGACGATGCCGACCGCCGAGAACACCTTCTTCAGGCGGCCCTTGCAGTTGGGGCACTCGGTGAGGGCGTCGTCGGTGAACTTCTGCACCGCCTCGAGGCCTTCGCCGCACTCGGTGCACTGGTACTGGTAGGTCGGCACTGTCTTCCTCCTGGCACTCTCACTCGATGAGTGCTAACGACGATCCATAGTGACGTATTCCGGCCGCTCAGTCCACTGCCACCGGCACGCGGTGACCCACGCCACGTGCGACGGTCCGGCCGTTGCCCCGCGCCACCAGCCGGGAACGCAGGGCCAGGAGGGTCACCAGGGCAAGCAGTGTGCCGCCCATCGGCACCAGGAAACCGGCGCCTCCCCAGAGGCGGTCCTCCAGCTGTCCGGCGACCGTGACGGCGGCGGCCTGGCCGAGCGCCACCGCCCCGGTCAGCCAGGTGAAGGCCTCGGTGCGGGCACCGGCCGGGACCAGGTTGTCGACCAGGGTGTAGCCGGTGATCAGGGAGGGCGCGATGCACATGCCGACCAGCAGGCCGAGGCCGGCCAGGACCGGCACCGAATGGGCGGCCCACAGGCCCGACGCGGTCAGGGCGAGCGCCGCGTAGCCGACGACCAGGCGCCGCTGTGGGGCCGCCTTCCAGGCGATCGCGCCGCAGACCACGCCGGAGAGCATGTTGCCCGCGGCGAAGACGCCGTAGAGGACCCCGTTCATGCCCGGTTCGCCGATCGACTCGGTGAATGCGGCCAGGGAGACCTGCATGCCGCCGAAGACGGTGCCGATGCCCAGGAAGGTCACGATCAGCACGCGCACCCCGGGGACGCGCAGGGCCGAGGCGTGCTCCACGCGCGCGTGCCCGCTGCCGGCCACCGAGGGCTGCGTGCTCCTCTGTGCGGCGAACAGCAGGCCGCCGATCAGGGTCAGCGAGGCCTCCGTGACCAGTCCGGCGGCCGGGTCGACGGCCGTGCACAGGGCGGTGGCCAGCAGCGGGCCGACCACGAAGGTCAGCTCGTCCGTGACGGACTCGAAGGCGGCCGCGGTGGTCATCAGCGGCGAGTCCTTGAGCTTGACACCCCAGCGGGCCCGCACCATCGGGCCGACCTGCGGAACCGAGGCGCCGGTCGGCACGGCCGCAGCGAACACCGCCCACAGGGGCGCGTCCAGCAGGGCGAGCGCCGTGAGGGTCAGCCCCGCGACCGCGTGCAGCAGCACTCCCGGGATCAGTACGGCGCGCTGCCCGTAGCGGTCGGCGAGGCGTCCGCTGTAGGGGGCGAACAGCGCCATGGAGACACCGGTGACGGCCGCGGCGGCGCCCGCCGCCCCGTAGGAGCCGGTGGTGTGCTGCACCAGCAGGACGATGGAGATGGTCAGCATCGCGAACGGCTGGCGTGCCGCGAAGCCGGGGATCAGGAACGTCCAGGCGCCGCGGGTGCGCAGCAGCCGGCCGTATCCCGGGCGGGCGGAAGCCGTCGGGTTCTCCGACGCCTTCGAGGTGACCGTGGACGCCACGGCCCGTGCCTTTCTGCCGCCTGGTAGCGCGGCCCCGTAGCGGGCGGCGCCGAGAGCTGTCCTCTTGCGCGGAACTGCGGTAGATGCCGGGGCCCGGTGAGGAGGGGTGTCCCGACCGCCATACGGTCGCGCCAGCTCTGCGTCAGGCAGAGTTGGTTCGATCTGGGTTACGCCTTCATCGTACAGGGATCAAGGTGGTGTGGGCCTGTGAAAGTGAGCACCATGGCCTGCGCGCCCTGTGAATCACAAAGGGTGCAAAGTGCCCTCTCAAGCGCTGTTCCCGCCCGTCCCCAGCCAGCCGGCCAGCTTGCCGCCGTGTCCCACGGCCCGCAGCCGGTTCTCGGTCGCGTCCCGGACGGGATCCGTGGCGACCACGAGGAGCTCGTCTCCCCGCTGCAGAATCGTCGTCGGCAGCGGCACGAAGGACTCGCCCCCGCGCACGATGAGCGTCACGGCGGCACCGTGCGGCAGCCGCAGCTCGGCCACCTCCACGCCGTGCATCTTCGATTCGCCGGGGATGGCCACGGACAGCAGGTGCCCGCGCAGCCGCTCCAGCGGCGCCGACTCGATGCCGAGGTCGGCGGCCTCCGAGCCGTCGCCGAGCCGCAGCTTGCGGCCGAGCCAGGGCAGCGTCGGGCCCTGGATCAGGGTGTAGACGACGACCAGCACGAAGACGATGTTGAAGATCCGGCGGCTGGCGTCGACGCCCTGCACCATCGGGATGGTCGCCAGGATGATGGGCACGGCGCCGCGCAGCCCCGCCCAGGACATCAGGGTCTGCTCCTGCCAGGGCACCCGGAACGGCGACAGGCAGAGCACCACGCTCAGCGGCCGGGCCACCATGGTCAGGACCAGCCCGATGACCAGCGCGGGGACGATGTCGTCGCCCAGCTCGTGCGGGGTGACCAGCAGGCCGAGCAGGACGAACATGCCGATCTGGGCCATCCAGCCGAGCCCGTCGGCGAACCCGCGCGTGGCCGGCCAGTGCGGCAGCCGCGCGTTGCCCATGACCATCGCGGCGAGGTACACCGCGAGGAAGCCGCTGCCGTGGGCCAGCGCGCCGGCCGCGTACGCCACCACGGCGATCGCCATGACGGCGATCGGGTAGAGGCCGGACGCGGGCAGTGCCACGTGCCTGAGGCCCCAGGAGCCCAGCCAGCCCACCGCGAGCCCGATGGCCGCGCCGATGGCCAGTTCCCCCACGATCACGCCCAGCAGCGTGTACCAGTGATCGACCGGGCCGGCCGTGGACAGGGACACCACGAGGATGACCACCGGGGCGTCGTTGAAGCCGGACTCCGCCTCCAGCGTGCCCGTCACGCGCGCGGGCAGCGGGATCTTGCGCAGCACCGAGAAGACGGCCGCCGCGTCCGTCGAGGAGACGACCGCCCCGATGATGAGCGCCTGCCGCCACTCCAGCCCGATCAGATAGTGCGCGGCCGACGCCGTCACCCCGACGCTCACCGCGACACCGGCCAGCGCCAGTGCCGTGGCGGCCGGCAGGGCCGGCTTGATCTCCTTCCACTTCGTGCCCAGACCGCCCTCGGCCAGGATCACGACCAGGGCCGCGTATCCGATGACCTGGGTCAGTTCGGCGTTGTCGAAGTGGATGTCGCCCACGCCGTCCTGGCCCATGGCGACGCCTATCCCCAGGTACACGAGCAGGCTGGGGAGCCCGCTGCGCGAGGAGATCCGTACCGCTGCGACGGCGACGAGCAGGACGAGCGAGCAGACGAGCAGGAGCTGGTTGAGGTGGTGAACAGTCAGCGGCCGAATCCTTCCCTGGCCCGCACGCACGCGCGCGTGGGCTCACGTACATCGCACATGAAGCGGTGGCGCAGCGCGCCAACTACTTCGTTACCTTACCTAACTCTTGACGATTTCTTGACGCTTGCGAGGGTGAGATCGAACGTCAGTCCGTGCCGGTTCCCGACTCCGCGTCAAGGGGCGGAAGGCCCTGCGCCTATCGTTGCTCCAGCGCTCAGTTAAAAGCACAGCCGAACCTGCCGCTCGCGTTAGGACAGCAAGGACAGCGATGCCCACCGACACCACCGCCTCCACGGGTCAGCAGCCCGGCAAGTCCGGCAGGAGAAAGGGGCGCAAAGCCCGACTCATCGTGCTCGTCCTGGTGCTGGCCCTCATCGGGGGTGTGGCGTACGGGTCGTACTGGTCCATCAGTACCGTCCGGGCCTCCTTCCCGCAGACCAAGGGCACCCTGACGCTGAAGGGGCTCTCGGGTCCCGTCGAGGTCAAACGCGACAACTACGGCATCCCGCAGATCTACGCGTCCTCCGACGCGGACCTGTTCATGGCGCAGGGCTACGTCCAGGCGCAGGACCGGTTCTACGAGATGGACGTCCGTCGCCACATGGCCTCCGGCCGGCTGTCGGAGATGTTCGGCAAGAGCCAGGTCGACAACGACGAGTTCCTGCGCACCCTCGGCTGGGACCGGGTCGCCAAGCAGGAGTACGACACCAAGCTGTCGGCCTCCACGAAGAAGTACCTCCAGGCGTACGCCCAGGGCGTCAACTCCTACCTCCAGGGCAAGGACGGCGAGGACATCTCCCTGGAGTACGCGGCGCTGGGCTTCACCAACGACTACAAGCCGCAGGCGTGGACCCCGGTCGACTCGATCTCCTGGCTGAAGGCGATGGCCTGGGACCTGCGCGGCAACATGCAGGACGAGATCGACCGCGCCCTGCTGACCAGCCGGCTCGGCCCGAAGCAGATCGCCGACCTGTACCCGCAGTACCCGTACAGCCGGAACAAGGCGATCGTCCAGGAGGGCCAGTACGACGAGCTGACGAGGGCGTTCGAGCCGGGCGGCACGGGCGGCACCTCCGGCACCTCCGGCGCGGGCGGGACCGGCGGCACCTCCACCGGCACCGCGTCGAGCGGCTCGGGTACGGGCGGCACCGGCTCGGGTACGGGCGGTACCGGCTCCGGCGCCTCGGGCACCGCGGGCCTGGACAGCCAGCTCGGCGGTCTGACCCGGGTCCTGGACGACCTCCCGCCGGCCGTCGGCGTGAACGGCGACGGCATCGGCTCCAACTCCTGGGTCGTCGGCGGGGCGCACACCATCACCGGCAAGCCGCTGCTGGCCAACGACCCGCACCTGTCGCCCTCCCTGCCGTCCGTCTGGTACCAGATGGGCCTGCACTGCCGCAGCGTCTCCAGCACCTGCCAGTACGACGTCAGCGGCTACACCTTCGCCGGCATGCCCGGCGTGATAATCGGTCACAACCAGGACATCGCCTGGGGCATGACCAACTCCGGCGTGGACGTCACGGACCTCTACCTGGAGAAGATCACCGGCAACGGCTACCTGTACGACGGCAAGGTCAAGCCCTTCGAGACCCGCGAGGAGACCATCAAGGTCGCCGGCGGCTCACCCAAGAAGATCGTCGTCCGCGAGACCAACAACGGCCCCCTGCTGTCCGACCGCGACGAGGAGCTCGTGAAGGTCGGCAAGAAGGCCACCGTCGACACCGCCGCACCCGACAGAGGCGACGGCTACGGCGTCGCGCTGCGCTGGACCGCCCTGCAGCCCGGCACCACCATGGACGCCGTCTTCGCCATGGACAAGGCGAAGAACTGGGGCGACTTCCGCAAGGCCGCGTCGCAGTTCGAGGTGCCCTCGCAGAACCTGATCTACGCCGACAACGAGAACCACATCGGCTACACGCTGCCCGGGAAGATCCCGATCCGCGCGAAGAACGACAACGGCTCCATCCCGGCGCCCGGCTGGGACCCCGAGTACCGCTGGACCGGCTACATCCCGCAGGACGCGCTGCCCTACGAGTACGACCCGGAGCGCGGCTACATCGTCACCGCCAACCAGGCCGTGATCGACCCGGACAAGTACCCCTACACGCTCACCGCCGACTGGGGTTACGGCGCGCGCAGCCAGCGGATCACCGACCTGATCCAGTCGAAGATCAAGGACGGCGGCAAGATCTCCACGGACGACATGCGCCAGATGCAGCTGGACAACAGCAGCGAGATCGCCCGGCTGCTGGTGCCCACGCTGCTGAAGATCGACCCGGAGAACAAGGACGTCCGCGAGGCGCAGAAGCTCCTGGAGGGCTGGGACTACACCCAGGACGCCGACTCGGCGGCGGCGGCCTACTTCAACGCCGTCTGGCGCAACATCCTCAAGCTCGCCTTCGGCAACAAACTGCCCAAGGAGCTGCGGCCCAAGGGCCAGTGCCTGTGGGTCGATCCGGTCAACAACACCGGCCCGGCCGACGAGGTCCAGAAGGTCCGCGAGTGCGGCCAGCGCGACCCCGACCAGGCGCAGCCGGACGGCGGCGACCGGTGGTTCGAGGTGGTCCGGCGGCTCATGGACCAGCCGGACAGCGACTGGTGGACCACCCCCGAGGTGCGCACCCGCCCCGCCGCCCACAACCGCGACGAGCTGTTCAAGCGGGCCATGATCGACGCCCGCTGGGAGCTGACCGCCAAGCTCGGCAAGGACATCGACTCCTGGAGCTGGGGCCGGCTGCACCGCCTGTTCCTGAAGAACCAGACCCTCGGCACGGCGGGCCCCGGTTTCATCAAGCGCGCGCTCAACCGTGGCCCCTGGGAGCTCAGCGGCGGCGAGGCCACGGTCAACGCGTCCGGCTGGAACGCGGCCGGCGGCTACGGGGTCGTGTGGGTGCCGTCCATGCGGATGGTGGTGAACCTCGGCGACCTGGACAAGTCGAAGTGGATCAACCTCACCGGCGCCTCCGGGCACGCCTACAGCGCCCACTACGTCGACCAGACCGACAAGTGGGCCGACGGCGAACTGCTGCCGTGGGCCTTCTCGGACCAGGCGGTCGAGAAGAGCACGGCCGACAAGCTGGTGCTCAAGCCGTGAGCCACTGACACCGGCAGGACGAGCGGCCCTCCACGCGCGCGTGGAGGGCCGTTTCGCGTCACGGCGCCGACCCGGCGGGGCGCCACCCTCCCCGTGCGGCGCCCCGCCAGGACGCCACCCCCTGCCAGGACGCCACCCCCTGCCAGGACGCCACCCCCTGCCAGGACTCCACCCTGGCAGCGCGGCGCCCCCGTCAGGACGCGTGCCCGAACCGCCGTACTCCCGACGGTGTCACCACCGCGTGCACCGGCCGGTCGTGCGGCTCCTCCGGGACGTGCCCGACGACCTCGGAGTCGTACAGCAGCACCACCAGGGCGGGATGAGCGCCCGCTCGCTCCAGTCGCGCGAGGACCCGGTCGTACGAGCCGCCGCCCCGCCCGAGCCGCATTCCGCGCTCGTCCACCGCGAGCCCCGGCAGCAGGACGGCGTCGGCGGTGGTCACGGCGTCCGGCCCGAGGCGCTCGCCCACGGGCTCCATCAGGGCCATCCTGCCGCCGTGCCGGACGGACGCGAGCGAGCCCTCGCCCTCGTACGCGCCCCAGTCGAGGTCGTTGTCGGGCAGCAGGACCGGAAGCAGCACGCGCACGCCCCGGGCACGCAGGGCGTCCAGGAGCGCGAGAGTGCCGGGTTCACTCCCCACGGAGACGTACGCCGCGACCGTGCCGGCCCCGGCCAACTCGGGCAGCTCCAGCGCCCGCCCGGCCAGGGCGGTCGACGTCTCCCGCAGGTCATCTGCCGTCAACCTGCTCCTCACCGCGAGGAACCCGCGCCGCAAACTCCGCTTGTCAGGCTCGCCCGGACGTGCGATAGGCCTCAATGGTTGCTCCCGTACCGTTGCAATACGCTCATATGAGCTCCTATGAACCGGAGCCGCAGATTCCATGCAAAGGCACCGGATAGGGTGGCCGACATGACTCAGCACCCTCGGATCAGCAAGGCTGTCATTCCCGCAGCAGGCCTCGGCACCCGGTTCCTGCCGGCCACCAAAGCCACTCCCAAGGAGATGCTGCCGGTCGTGGACAAGCCGGCGATCCAGTACGTGGTCGAGGAGGCGGTCGCCGCGGGTCTCGACGACGTCCTCATGGTGACGGGCCGCAACAAGCGCCCCCTCGAGGACCACTTCGACCGCAACTACGAGCTGGAGTCGGCTCTCCAGAAGAAGGGCGACGCCGGTCGCCTCGCCAAGGTGCAGGAGTCCAGCGACCTCGCGACCATGCACTACGTCCGCCAGGGCGACCCCAAGGGCCTCGGCCACGCCGTCCTGTGCGCCGCCCCGCACGTGGGCGACGAGCCCTTCGCGGTCCTCCTCGGCGACGACCTCATCGACCCCCGCGACCCGCTGCTGCAGCGCATGGTCGAGGTCCAGGAGCAGCGCGGCGGCAGCGTCATCGCGCTCATGGAGGTCGCCCCCGAGCAGATCCACCTCTACGGCTGCGCGGCCGTGGAGACCACGACGGACAGCGACGTCGTCCAGGTCAGCGGACTCGTCGAGAAGCCCGACCCGGCCGACGCACCCTCCAACTACGCCGTCATCGGCCGCTACGTCCTCGACCCGCACATCTTCGACATACTGCGCCGGACCGAGCCCGGCCGCGGCGGGGAGATCCAGCTCACCGACGCCCTCCAGCAGCTCGCCCAGGACGAGAAGATCGGCGGCCCGGTGCACGGCGTCGTCTTCAAGGGCCGCCGCTATGACACCGGCGACCGCGGCGACTACCTGCGTGCCATTGTCCGACTCGCATGCGAACGTGAAGACCTGGGCCCGGACTTCCGGACCTGGCTTCGCAGTTACGTAGCCGAGGAGATGTAGCACGTTGAGCAGCGCCGCGCCCCACGTCACCGGCCAGGACGACTTCGGCCCCGACCATCTGTGGTCGGTGGACGAGCACCTGGAGGACATCCTCGCCACCGTCCGGCCCCTGGAACCCATCGAGCTGCACCTGCTCGACGCCCAGGGCTGCGTCCTCGTCGAGGACATCACGGTGCCGGTGTCCCTGCCGCCCTTCGACAACAGCTCGATGGACGGCTACGCGGTACGGGTCGCGGACGTCGCGGGCGCGAGCGAGGAGTTCCCGGCGGCCCTGGAGGTCGTCGGGGACGTCGCCGCGGGCCAGGCCGACCTGCTCCACGTGGGCCCCGGCCAGGCCGCCCGCATCATGACCGGCGCCCCGCTGCCGTCCGGCGCCGAGGCGGTCGTGCCCGTCGAGTGGACCGACGGCGGTCTCGGCGAGGGCCCGGTGCACGGCATGCGCGCCCGCAGCCTCGGCCCCGAGGACGCCACCGGGCACGTGCACGTGTACCGCCCGGCCGAGGCACGCGCGCACGTGCGCGCGAAGGGCAGCGACGTGAAGGCCGGCGACCGCGCCCTGGAGGCCGGCACCGTCCTCGGCCCGCCCCAGATCTCCCTGCTCGCCGCGATCGGCCGCGGCACCGTCCGGGTACGCCCGCGCCCCCGCGTGGTGGTGCTCTCCACCGGCAGCGAACTGGTCCCGCCCGACACGGAACTGGGCACCGGTCAGATCTACGACTCCAACAGCTTCGCCCTCACCGCCGCCGCCCGCGACGCCGGCGCCATCGCCTACCGCGTGGGAGCCGTCGCCGACGACGCCGAGACCCTGCGCTCCACCATCGAGGACCAGCTGGTCCGCGCCGACCTGGTGGTGACCACCGGAGGCGTCAGCGTCGGCGCGTACGACGTGGTCAAGGAGGCCCTGTCGCACGTCGGCGACGAGGACGAGGCCGGCAGCGGCATCGACTTCCGCAAACTCGCCATGCAGCCCGGCAAGCCCCAGGGCTTCGGCTCCATCGGCCCCGACCACACCCCGCTGCTGGCCCTGCCCGGCAATCCGGTGTCGTCGTACGTCTCCTTCGAACTGTTCGTCCGCCCCGCGATCCGCACCCTCATGGGGCTGAAGGACGTCCACCGTCCGACGACCCGGGCGACCCTGTCCGCCGGCAGGGCACTGACCTCCCCGAAGGGCCGACGGCAGTTCCTGCGCGGCACCTACGCCGACGGCAAGGTCACGCCGGTCGGTGGCGCCGGGTCCCACCTGGTCGCCGCCCTCGCCCACGCGGACGCCCTGATCACCGTTCCCGAGGACACCGTCTCCGTCGAACCCGGCACCGAGGTCGAGGTGGTCCTGCTCGGCCGATAGCCGCTGGTTGGGGGTACCGTGTCGCGCACAACAGGCCCGTGCGCCGCACCGCGACGGGCCCGGACCGGGAGCGCCACACAGCATGAGCACGCAGGACCCACCCCCGCAGGACGGCCGTACGCCGGACCGGCTGACGCACATCGACGAGGCGGGCGCCGCCCGCATGGTCGACGTGTCGGAGAAGGACGTGACCGCGCGCACCGCCCGCGCCAGCGGACGCGTCCTCGTCTCGCCCCGTGTGATCGAGCTGCTGCGCGGCGAGGGTGTCCCGAAGGGCGACGCCCTCGCGACCGCGCGGATCGCGGGGATCATGGGCGCCAAACGCACCCCCGACCTGATCCCGCTCTGCCACCCGTTGTCGGTGTCCGGTGTGAAACTGGACCTGTCGGTCGCGGACGACGCCGTGGAGATCCTGGCCACCGTGAAGACGACGGACCGCACGGGTGTCGAGATGGAGGCCCTCACCGCGGTCTCCGTCGCCGCGCTCACCGTGATCGACATGGTCAAGGCGGTCGACAAGGGAGCGGTCATCACGGACGTACGGGTGGAGGAGAAGACGGGCGGCAAGTCGGGCGACTGGAGCCGGTCATGACGTATCGCGCTCTCGTCGTCACGGCCTCCAACCGGGCCGCCGCCGGGATCTACGAGGACAAGGGCGGCCCGCTGGTCTCCGACGGCCTGAAGGCCTTCGGCTTCGAGGTCGACGGCCCCCAGGTCGTCCCCGACGGCGACCCCGTGGAGGCGGCCCTGCGCGCCGGTGTCGACGCCGGCTACGACGTCATCGTCACCACCGGCGGCACGGGCATCTCGCCCACCGACCGCACGCCCGAGGCGACCCGCCGCGTGATCGACCACGAGGTGCCGGGCATCGCCGAGGCCATCCGGGCGTTCGGCCGCCCGAAGGTGCCGACGGCGGCGCTCTCCCGGGGCCTGGCCGGAGTGGCGGGCGGCACGCTGATCGTCAACCTGCCCGGCTCCAGCGGCGGCGTGAAGGACGGCCTCGCCGTCCTGGAGCCGCTGCTCGTCCATGCCGTCGAGCAGCTCCGGGGCGGCGACCACCCCAGACCCGGCAGTGGGGGTGCGAGCTGAACAGCCCATCCTGGCCCGTGGAGCTGGTGGACGGCGACATCGTCCTTCGGCCGATAAAGCTGCGCGACCAGCGGGCATGGCGCGAGGTCAACCGGCGCAACCGCGACTGGCTGCGCCCCTGGGAGGCGACGATCCCGCCGCCCGCACCGGGCGGGCCGATGACCCACCGCCCCACCTTCCGCCAGATGGTCCGCCATCTGAGGTCGGAGGCGAACGCGGGCCGGATGCTGCCCTTCGTCATCGAGTACCAGGGGCGGCTGGTCGGGCAGTTGACCGTCGCCGGGATCACCTGGGGCTCGATGTGCTCGGGGCACGTCGGGTACTGGGTGGACGAGTCGGTGGCCGGCCGCGGGGTGATGCCGACGTCGGTGGCGCTCGTCGTGGACCACTGTTTCCGCACCGTCGGACTGCACCGCATCGAAGTCTGCATTCGCCCGGAGAACGGGCCCAGCCGCCGGGTCGTGGAAAAACTCGGATTCCGCGAGGAGGGGCTGCGGCCGCGCTATCTCCACATCGACGGAGCATGGCGCGACCATCTCGTCTTCGCCCTGACGGCCGAGGAGGTGCCGGACGGCTTGCTGAAGCGCTGGCACCGAGCACGGTCGCAGAGCAACCCGGGAATGCGGCACCACCCCGGAAATTGAATACATGTTCGAAATTGATCGGCCGATGACCATCTCAGGGCAATGAATTCCCGGCCTGGGCGGTCTGCTGATCGCATCGGTCACAAAAAAAGTTCGAAATATCAGCCAGATCGTGCGACACACCGGCTCAATTGGCAGATGGCCTCACACAAACCCCTCTACGGTGTGAGACGTGAGCAGCAGCGGCCTCATCTACGCAGTCATCGTCGGGGCCTGGGCCGCCTACTTGGTGCCGATGTGGCTCCGTAGGCAGGACGAGCTGAACGAGGCCCGTCCGACGGAACGCTTCAGCACCGCCATCCGGCTGCTGTCCGGACGGGCGGGAATGGAGCGCCGGTACGCCAAGGACCTGCGGGCGCGCTCCACCGACGAGGGGGAGCAGGGCGCCGACAGGCCGGACGCCGTCACCGACTCGGTGGACGTCCGGGCCTTCGCCGTGTCCAAGACCCGTCCGCAGACCCAGGCACCCGTACCGTCGCCCGCCCCCGAGCAGCCGGCCCGGCCGGCGGCCCCCGAACCCCAGGCCCGGCAGTCGCCCGCACCCAACGCGGCGCGCTCCGGCCGCCCCCGCGAGCGGGTGCCCGCCGCCCGGCGCGGCCCCTCGGCACAGGCGGACCAGGCAGCCGCGGCACGAGCCCGGCGCTCGAAGGTCCTCGCGCGCCGCCGGCGTACCACCACCATGCTGTTCCTCGCCTTCACCCTCGGCGCGATCGTCGCCGCGGTCGGAGGGCTCGCGTTCCTGTGGGCCCCCGGCGTACCCGCGGTCATGCTCAGCGTCTACATCGCCTATCTCCGCTCCCAGGAGCGCCGCCGTTTCGCCTACCAGATGGACCGGCGGGCGGCCGAGGCCGCGGCCCAGCGCCTGCGGGAACGGCAGCGCCAGCCCCGCCGCCGCGCCCTGGCCGACGAGGAGAGCGACGAACCGGAGGAGGGACCCGAGTCGGTGGCCGACCCCGGCCTCTCGGCCCTCGCGGCCGACCGGCGCGCCCTCGTGGAACAGACCGACCACGCGGAGTGGGTCGACCAGCAGCGAGAGCGCCGTCGCCGGCCCGGCCAGGGCGGCGACAGCTGGGAGCCGGTGCCGGTCCCCCTGCCGACCTATGTGACGGCCCCGGTCGCCCCGCGGGCCACCAGCGACGTGGACCTGGGCGCCCCCGACACCTGGAGCTCGGCCCGGTCGAGCACGGTGAACCCGGACGCGCAGAACGACTCGGGCGCCGCCGGCCACCCGGGCGAGCCGCACCCGTCCGCCCAGGACGCCGGTGACGGCGACGGCGACGGAAGCGGCGACGCCCTCCCCCAGGCCCGGACGCGCTCGCGCGGGGCGACCCCCAGGGCGGCCTCCGCCCGGCGGGCCCGGGAGCGCGGCCGCACCCCGCTGTTCGACCAGTACGAGGACGGGGAGCGGCCCCGGGCCGCGAACGAGTAGCGCCGCGAAGCCGCAGGTGACCGCCCCTGGGGAACGGATTTCCAAGCAGGCCGATCGGGGTGCTAAAGTTTCACTCGTTGCAAGGGCCTGTGGCGCAGTCCGGTAGCGCACCTCGTTCGCATCGAGGGGGCCAGGGGTTCAAATCCCCTCAGGTCCACGCACAACCGTTCTTGAGTTGGCTCAAGGTCGGTTGACGAGATCCCGGCGATCATGATGATCGCTCGGGATCTTCGTCGTTTCCGGGGTCTGTTCGATGGCGTTCGGGGTGATGGACGTCGGTGGTCTACGGCTATGGCGGTGTCGCTGCCGGATCAGGCCCTGTTGAGCGCATGACGGTTGGCCCCGGGATGCCGGGGTCGGCATCGAGCCGGTGGCTGGGGATGGTCGTGTTCGAAAGCCGTGCCCGGCAAGCCGCTTGCAGGTCGCGCGGATCCTCTCCACCGCCGCCGTCCCGGCCTTGCCCTCCGTCGGGCGTCCCGGAGCAGCGGTGAGATCCCTGACGTAACGCCAAACCACGTAAGGCAGTTGGGAAGGTCGGCGGTGTCTCGATGCAGGAGAGCCCCGGCTCACGGTTCCGTGATGCCGTCGTGAAGCGGTGGCCCAGTGAAGTGGGCGTCTGTACCACTCAGCCGGTGAGCGGCGTGCGCAGGACGGACCGAGGCGAAGGCTGCGGTGAACTGGTCGAGCAGGGGCGCTGCGCAGGGGTGGGGGTCGCGACATGGCGTGATCGTGTAGATGCCGCGGGTCGGGGGATCGACCAGGCCCACGGTGGTGATGTCGGTTCGCAGTGCGCGCGTCAGCACCCCGGGTATCAGCGCGATGGCGTGGCCGGTTGCGACCAGGGCCAGCTTGCCGGGCAGATCGGCGGCGGTGAGGTCGATGCGGGCGCTGACTCCGGCACGGGCGGCGTGCTGGTGCAGGAGTGCCGCTGAGCCGTCGTTGTCCTCGACCCAGGTCTGGTCGGCCAGTGACTGCATGCGCACCGAGCCGCGCCCGGCCTGTGGATGGTCGACGGGCAGTGCGACGACCATGTCGTCCAGCCCGAGGAACCGGCGCTCGACCCGCGGGTCATGGGGCAGCCCTGGCGGTGCATCGGTGACGACGGCAACGTCGAGATCGCCGGTGGTCACACGGTGGTGCAGTTGTGCGCTCAAGCCGGGGAGCAGGCTCCACCGGATGGATCCGGTCTCCTTCTGCAGGGCCCGGACGGCCTCGGGGACGATCCCTGCGGCAAGAGAAGGTGTCGCGCCGACGGTCAGCGGCCGGTCGAACGCCCCGTCGCCGGTCTCCCGTGCGGCACGTACGGCGCGGTCGGCCTCGCTGAGCGTGGCCAGAGCGTGGTGCCGGAACACCTCACCGGCAGGCGTCGGACGCACACCGCGCGCATGGCGCTCCACCAGCGGCACGCCGAGCTGCCGCTCCAGGCCGGCGATCTGCCGGGAGACGGCCGACTGCGTGTGATGGAGCTCGGCGGCCGCCGCCGACAGAGACCCGAGCCGGCACACGGTCACGAAGGTCCGCCACACCGTCAGTTCCATGGCGCCAGTATGCCCAGCCGGTATGCGAACCCCGCAGGGCCGGCCTGCACGATCTGCGCTTGTCGCAGCCTTCGTGGTGCACCACTGTGGCGAGCATGACCACACCGCACACGATCGCCGTCCTCGGCCTGGGGCGCATGGGCGAGGCGATCGCGACACGACTGGCCACCCAGGGCTGGGACGTCGTCGGCTGGACACGCTCCGGGCGCACATCAGGCGCCGTCAAGACGACCGGCGATCCGAACGACGCCGTGGCCGACGCCGACCTCGTGGTCCTGGCGCTGTTCGACGGCCCGGCCTGCCGGCAGGTCCTCGACGATGTCCGTGGCTCGCTACGAACGGACACGATCGTACTGAACACCAGCACCATCGCCCCCGCCGAAGCATCGAGGCTGGCCCGGAAACTCGGCCCGGCCTACGTCCACGCGCCCGTACTCGGCTCTGTTCCGGCTGCCGCCGCCGGAACCCTGCAGATTCTTGCCGCCGCCTGCCAAGACGCACTTGATCGAGTCCGACCGGTTCTGGAAGCGCTGGGCACCATCCGGCACGTCGATGACGCCTCCACCGCCGCCGCGCTGAAGCTGATCGCCAACCACAGCCTCGCCGGCGCCGTCCTCGCGCTGCGCGACTCACTACGGCAAGCCGACGCCCTCGACCTGCCCCGTGCCCAGGTACTCGACGTCCTCGAACTCGGCCAACTCGGCGGGCTCGTGGCCCGCAAACGGCCCTTCCTCGCCGACCAGCCCGGCGCTGTCACGGCCGAATTCACCATCGGCGCGCTGGCCAAGGACATGGCTTTGCTGGCCGCCGCGTCCAACACCCCCTTGCGCAGCGCAGCCGGCCTGGCCGACACCCCTGCCGCCCCTGAGGCCGACATCGCGGTCGCCGCCACGGTCCCCGCCGTAGAAGACGCCGTACTCGAACCGCTCCGCGCCTACATCCGCGGACACTCCACCGGGGACCCCACCCACTTCAGCGACGCGTTCCTTCCCACTGCCCACATCGAGGGGCTCCGCGACGGCGCATTCGTCTCCTGGCGCCTGGACGAATACTGCGCTCTCTTCCCTGGCCGGCCGGCCCCGGACGAACCGACCCGCTCCCGCCGCATCGACGCCATCGACGTCCACGGCACCGTCGCGACCGCAACCATGACGCTCTCGCACGGCGCAGACACGTTCACCGACATCTTCCTGCTGGTCCGCACCGACGACAGTTGGCGTATCGCCAACAAGGCGTATCACCGCCACTCCTGAGGACGCCGGAAGCAATCATGCGCCGGATTCAGCGTCAAGCCCGGATCAGTCGTTCCGGGCCGAGGAGGTCGGTGTTGCACTGGCTGTTCCATCGGCGCATGACCAGGCGCCTCGCCTCGTGTGCGTCCCGCCCACCCGGCTGTGCCGGCTCAGCGTCGGTCTGTGGCTCGCGGATGCCCGGTGCCTGCGCAGGTGATCCAGGCGCGGTAGGTGTTTTCGCGGGCCTGCTGGGCGAGGCTCTCCCAGCCCTTGGCCGAGGCGGCGTCGGCGAAGCGGACTTCCCAGTGGCCGTCGGGTGCCGGGGGTGCGGCGCGGTCGCCGCGGCCCGCGGTCATGCGACGCACCGCGGGTCCGGTACCGGGCCGTGGTCTTCGCCGTGATCCCTGGTGAGTGCGGCGAGCAGTTCGGGGTCGGAGTAGACCTCGGCGGTGTGCTGCCAGGCGATGAGCAACTGGGCGACGGACGCGCTGTTGCCGATTGAGTCGGCGGCCCGCATGGTGTCGACCAGTTCGACGGCGAAGGCGTGGAGATCGGGCTCGGGAAGGAAGCGGACCCATGGGAATGCGTCCGGCAGTATGTCGAGGAGCAGTTCCATGCTGCCGGGCTCCCGGCGGGCCATCGCGGCCAGCATCCGGGTGGCTGCTGACACCACCGTCTGGTCCTGCTCGGCCCGTGCCGCGGTGGTGAGGACGAGATCCTCGCCGTCTCTGCGGTGCAAAAGCAGTCTCGGTGATTCCCGGAGCCGGGCAAGGGTCTGCTTGTTCTTGTTCACCAGCTCGGAGAAGTTCACGGCCGCGTCCTCAGGAAGAGGGGCGTGGGCAGCGGACCGGTCACGCACTCCTCGCGAGTGGCCGGACGACGGCGACCCGTCCCGTTCCCCTGGCGGCTGGGGAGCGATCTTCGGCAAAACGGGGACCGATCTTCGGAGCCTCTTGTCGGCCCAGCTCATCACTACTCGTGAACACCCCACGCAGCCCAGAGCCCGGTCGGGGAACCGACCGGGCTCTGACGTATGTTCAGGCCCCGACAGTGGGCGACGGGGCGGGCGGCGATGGCTCGCGCCGCGTGACACGGGCCACAGCCGGCCCGTCGCTGAGTGTCCGTCAGCCGGCCGGCCGAAGGTCCTTGGCGAAACACCGGCTCGCTTCGTGGTGGCGGTAATAGCCGAACTTGCCGCACGGCTCGTATCCGCTGGACGTGTACAGGGCTATGGCCTCCGGCTGCTTCGTGCCGGTCTCCAGGACCATGCGGCGGCGGCCCGCGGCGCGGGCGTCCTCCTCCAGGGCGGCCAGGACCCGCCGGGCCAGACCCCGTCCCCGCATGGCGTCGACCACGTACATGCGCTTGATTTCGGCGTCGCCGTCCAGGTTGCCCTCGCCGTTGCTGTCCTGGGTGCGCCAGCCGCCCGAGGCGACGGGGGTGCCGTGCTCGTCGTACGCGATCAGGTAGACGCCGTTCGGCGGGGCGAAGTCCGCGGCGGCCATGGGCGTGGCGTCGCCGTCGTCGCCGTAGCGGACGGCGTACTCGGCCTGGACCTGGTCGTTCAGCTTCATGGCGTCGGGGTGGTCGAAGGAGACCCGGCGTATGTGCATGGCCGCTACCGTATTCGATCCGGAACTGGACCTCGTCCAGTGTGCCGGTATCGTGCCGGGGTGCTCACTGTGACCTCTGTGAATGTGAACGGGCTGCGTGCCGCCGCGAAGAAGGGCTTCGTGGAGTGGCTCGCCGGCACCGAAGCCGATGTGCTGTGCCTGCAGGAGGTGCGCGCCGAGCCGGAGCAGCTGCCGGAGCACGTCCGTGCGCCCGAGGGGTGGCACGTGGTGCACGCGCCGGCCGCCGCCAAGGGCCGGGCCGGGGTGTCCCTGTACAGCCGCCGCGAGCCCGACCGGGTCCGGATCGGGTTCGGCTCGGAAGAGTTCGACGGCAGCGGGCGGTACGTGGAGATCGACCTCCCGGGGGTCACCGTGGCGTCCCTCTACCTGCCCTCCGGCGAGGTCGGCACCGAGCGGCAGGACGAGAAGGAACGCTTCATGGGCGAGTTCCTCGTCCACCTGAAGGGGCTACGGGAGCGTGCGGCCGCCGACGGGCGCGAGGTGCTCGTCTGCGGCGACTGGAACATCGCCCACCAGCGGGCCGACCTGAAGAACTGGCGCGGCAACCAGAAGAGCTCCGGCTTCCTGCCCGAGGAGCGCGAGTGGCTCGGCCAAGTGCTCGACCCGGCCGACGGCGGCTACGTCGACGTCGTACGCGCCCTGCACCCGGACGTCGAGGGGCCGTACTCGTGGTGGTCGTACCGGGGGCGGGCCTTCGATCGGGATACGGGGTGGCGGATCGATCTCGCCGTCGCGACCCCGGGGCTCGCGGAGAGGGCGGTCAAGGCGTTTGTGGAGCGGGCCGCCAGCCATGACGAACGGTGGTCGGATCACGCGCCCGTGACGGTCGTCTTCGACAGGTGACACGGGTGGGGGCGCGCCGACACTCGGTACACGCCCCCATGTGCCGTAGGGCGGATCAGGGCCGCGACGCGATCGTGAAGGTCAGCCGTGAGGTATCGGGCCCGGCCAGTCGCTCCGGTCCACCGCCCGACCGTCCCTTGGTGACCGTGACGCGAACTCCGTCCCTGAGGAGCTGTCCCCGGGTCACCTCACCGTCCGTGGCGAACGCCTCGCGGTAGCGGCTGACGGTGTACTCGTCGAGCCAGTCGGCACGAATGCCAGCGGGAGCTGGGCAGGTCACGCCGCGGGCAGGCGCACGGCAGACGTAGTCACCGTACGCATATGCCTTCCAGGCGGCGAAGTACATGCGGCCACTGCATCCGGTGCAGTGCGCGACCCCGATGAGCAGCGACGTCTCCCGACCCTTGGGGTGGGTGCCGTTCGAGCGGGCGCTGAGGGCGTCCTGGAGCGCCCGGAACTCGTCCTCAGTGAGAAGCGGTGGGCCGATCAGCACGGGTGAGCCCTCAGCGTCACGGACGGTCATTCCCTTGTGGACCCGGTGGCCCATGAGTGCCGGGGTACGGAGGATCTTGCACAGGCTGCCTGCTGTCCAACGGAAACGCTCGAAGTCGCGCCCGTGGCGTCGCCCACCCGGGGGGGGGCGCCCCTGAAGCTGGGCGTGGCGATCGCGTGGCACCAGGACGCCCGCGGTCTCGAGTTTGTGAGCGATGGCCACCAGGGACAGTCCCGAGTGGACGTCGTCCACGATCGCGCGGACGACGGTGACGGTCTCCGGGTCGGGAGCCAGACACCACCCGATGCCAGAGGGGTGCGGTGCCTTCTTGTACCCGAACGGAACCAGGCCCCCGCCGTATCGGCCAGTGGCTCGCAGCACTTCGTGGGCGCTGGTGAGACGAGCGGAAATGGCGCGGGTCTCTTGTTCCGCGGCGTAGGCCAGATTCATGCAATGGCGGATTGCGTCGCCGTCGGCCTGCGGTGTGACCCCCAGCGGCTGACCTGTCTCGAGCGTCGTAGAGCACTGCCGGCTCCACTCGAGCAACTCGGACATGTGGGCCACCGAGCGGACGGCGCGATCGACGTGCGACCACAGGATGGCTTCGTATGCGTCCGGGCGCCGCAGCCAGGTCGACAAAGCAGGCCTTTCGAAGGGCGACATCGTGCGCGCGGGCACGCCGAGGTCGGAGGCTTCGGCGATCAATGTGAAGCCCAGCCGCTGGGCGCACCGCTGGATCGAGGTGCGCTGTCTGCCGGGTGACGTGGTCACTTCGGTCAGATGGCTGAGACGCACGGCTCCCAGAGCTCGTGGATGTCCGGCCTGAGCCGAAGCCGGTTGTGAAGACTGAGGACTACGCTTGAGCACGTCGACGCTCCAGGTAAGGGTCGGCCATACCCCGGGGCTGGTCGCACAGCCGCCGGGGCCTTTTCGATCTCACTCTGGGAGTGCGAACGCGGTTTCGCCGGTGACCGTCTGGAAAGTGCCTCGATGGAGTGCATGTGTCTGAAGTGCTGGACAGTTGAGATGTGTGGCGCCTTCAGCGGCTATGCCTGGTTTCGCATCCTCCGGTCCAGCGCCAGGGAAAGTTCCGCCTCCACCACGCTGCGGGCCAGGGGGCGTAGGCGGGGGAGGTCCTGGGCGGAGGTGTGGCGCAGGACCAGGTCGGTGAAGAGGTCGGCGAGGGCGTCGGCGTGGGTGCGGACCTGCTGGGCGGCGCGGAGGACCTCCTCGAGGGGGATGCCCTCGTGGACCAGGGCCGATGAGACGTCCAGCAGGCGGCGGCTGATGTGGACGATCTCCTCGCCGTCGGTGCCGAGGTAGCCGAGTTCCATCGCGGCGGCGAGGTTCTCCGGGGTGGCCTCGCCCGCGTAGCGGTCGGCGAGCTCCTCGGGGGTGAGGCGGATGGGCTCCTCCTCGGTGGGGCCGCCGACGCCGAGCAGGTCGCCGACGTCCCGGCCGTGGTCGAAGGCCTCCGCCAGTTCCGCGATGCCGTTGAGGGTGTGGCCGCGTTCCAGCAGGGCCGTGATCGTGCGCAGCCGGGCCAGGTGATGGTCGTCGTACCAGGCGATGCGGCCCTCGCGGCGGGGTGGCGGGATCAGTTTGCGTTCGCGGTAGAAGCGCAGGGTGCGCACCGTGATCCCGGCGAGCCGGGCCAGCTCTTCCATGCGGTATTCACGCTTCTCGGCCACCTGGGCACCTTAAGGCGTACTGCGGGTAACTTCCGTGTCCCGCCCCCTACCCATCAGTACGCCGCTGCCCTACGCTCCCATTGCGCCAGTGTTCACTGGCACGGTTCTCGTGGTGCGTGGAGGTGTCGGCATGGGCGAGCGCGAGCATGTGCGGGTCGCGGTGGTCGGGTCCGGGTTCGGCGGGCTGGGGGCCGCGGTGCGGCTGCGCCGCGAGGGTGTCACCGACTTCGTCGTCCTGGAGCGGGCGAGCAGTGTGGGCGGCACCTGGCGGGACAACAGCTACCCGGGATGCCGGTGTGACGTGCCCTCGCACCTCTACTCGTTCTCCTTCGCGCCCCATCCCGACTGGCCGCGCACCTTCTCGGGGCAGGAGCACATCCGCGCCTATCTGGAGCACGTGACGGACGTGTTCCGGCTGCGGCCGCACATCCGCTTCGACTCGGAGGTGAAGCGGATGACCTGGAACGCCGAGCGGCTGTGCTGGGACATCGAGACCAGCAGCGGGAACCTGTCGGCGGACCTGGTCGTGTCGGCGACGGGGCCGCTGTCCGACCCGAAGGTGCCGGACATCCCCGGGCTGGAGTCCTTCCCGGGCAAGGTGTTCCACTCGGCCCGCTGGGACCACGACTACGACCTGCGTGGCAAGCGCGTCGCGATGGTGGGGACGGGTGCCTCGGCCGCCCAGATCGTGCCGTCGATCCAGCCCGACGTCTCGCGGCTCACCCTGTTCCAGCGCACGGCGCCCTGGGTGATGCCCCGCATGGACCGGGCGATCAGCGACATCGAGCGGTGGGTGCACCGGCGGCTGCCCTTCACCTCGCAGGTGCGGCGCGGACTGCTGTGGGGCATCCGAGAGGTGCAGGTCCAGGCGTTCACCAAGCATCCGGGGCAGCTCGGGCTCGTCGAGGACATGGCCCGGCGCAACATGGCCCGGTCCATCAAGGATCCGGCCCTGCGGGCGAAGCTGACCCCGGACTACCGCATCGGCTGCAAGCGGATCCTGCTGTCCAGCGACTACTACCCGGCGCTCGCGCAGCCGAATGTGGACGTGATCGCGAGCGGGCTGACCGAGGTCCGCGGTTCGACCCTCGTCGCCGCCGACGGCAGCGAGGCCGAGGTGGACGCGATCGTCTTCGGTACCGGCTTCCACGTCACCGACATGCCCATCGCCGAACGGGTCGTGGGCGCCGACGGGCGGACCCTCGCCGAGACGTGGAAGGGCGGCATGGAGGCCCTGCGCGGCGCCTCGGCGGCCGGCTTCCCCAACTGGATGACGGTCATCGGGCCCAACACCGGCCTCGGGAACTCCTCGATGATCCTCATGATCGAGTCCCAGCTGAACTACCTCGCCGACTACGTCCGCCAGCTCGACGTCCTGGGCGGCCGGGTCGCCCTCGACGCCCGCCCGGACGCCGTGCGCACCTGGAACGACCGGGTGCAGGAGCGCATGAAGCGCACCGTGTGGAACACCGGCGGCTGCACCAGCTGGTACCTCGACGCGAGCGGCCGCAACACCACCATCTGGCCCGGCACGACCGGGGAGTTCCGCCGGGCGACGCGGCGGGTGGACCTCGCGGAGTACGAGGTCCTGCGGGCGCCCGCGGTGAAGAAGACCACCGCCGCGGAGAAGGCCGGGGTGGACGCGTGAGCCGCCTCCTGCTCCCCCAAGCTCTCGGCTTCGCTCGAGCAGGGGGGACCCCCTTCGACTCCGGCCCCTACGCCCCGCCCGCCCCGGCGCGCGAGCTGACCGCCGTCTCCGCCGACGGGGCCCGGCTGCACGTCGAGATCCACGGGCCCGAGGGCGCCCCCGCCGTCGTCCTCGCCCACGGCTGGACCTGTTCCACCGCCTTCTGGGCGGCGCAGCTGCGTGACCTGGCCGCCGACCACCGCGTCATCGCCTACGACCAGCGCGGCCACGGCCGCAGCCCCGCGAGCCCCGCGTGCAGCTCCGACGCGCTCGCCGACGACCTGGAAGCGGTTCTCGAGGCCGCCCTCGCGCCCGGCGAACAGGCCGTGATCGCGGGGCACTCCATGGGCGGGATGACCGTGATGGCGGCCTCCGCAAGAGCCGCCTTCCGGGCGCACGCGGCCGCCGTCCTGCTGTGCAGCACGGGCAGTTCGCAGTTGGTCGCGGCCTCCACCGTCGTACCGATGCGTGCCGGGCGGGTGCGGACCTGGCTGACCCGGCGGATCCTGGGCTCCCGCGCACCGCTCGGGCCGGTCACGCCGCTCGCCCGCCGGATCCTCAAGTACGGCACGATGGGCCCCGGTTCGGCCCCGCACATGATCGACGCGTGTGCCCGGATCGTGCACGCCTGCCCCCGCAAGGTCCGCCACTCCTGGTCGCAGGTGCTGGACCTGCTCGACCTCGACCACGGCGTGCGCGAGTTGGACGTGCCCACGGCCGTGCTCGTCGGTACGGCGGACCGGCTGACGCCGCCGGTGCAGGCCCGGGCCCTGGCCGCCGCCCTGCCGCACTGCACCGGGCTCGTCGAACTGCCCGGCATCGGCCACATGACGCCCGTCGAGGCGCCCGACCTGGTCAGCGGCACCATCCGGGAACTCGCCGCCGCACACATCCCCGTCGCGACCGAGGAGAGCGCATGAGCAGGGTGAGCCTTGAGGGCAAGGTTGCCGTGGTGACCGGAGCGGCGCGCGGTGTCGGGGAGTTGCTGGCCCGCAAACTGTCGGCGCGTGGTGTGAAGGTGGCGCTGGTGGGCCTGGAGCCGGACGTGCTCAAGGAGGTCTCCGGCCGGCTGCACAGCGACAGCGACCACTGGCACGCGGACGTCACCGACCACGAGGCGATGGCCCGTGTGGCGCGCGAGGTCGAGGAGCGCTTCGGCCGGGTCGACATCGTCGTCGCCAACGCCGGCGTCGCCACCGGAGGGCCGTTCGCGGACTCCGACCCGGAGTCCTGGCGGCGGGTGATCGAGGTGAACCTGATCGGTTCTGCGGTGACCGCCCGGGCCTTCCTGCCGCTGCTGACGCGGAGCAGGGGCTATCTGCTGCAGATCGCCTCCCTCGCGGCGATCACCCCGGCGCCGATGATGACCGCGTACTGCGCGTCCAAGTCGGGCGTGGAGGCGTACGCGCACAGCCTGCGGGCCGAGGTCGGGCACCGGGGCGTGAAGGTGGGCGTCGGGTATCTGTCGTGGACCGACACCGACATGGTGCGCGGGGCCGACCAGGACGACGTCATGCGGGAGTTGAGGCAGCGGCTGCCCTGGCCGTCCAACAAGACGTACCCGCTGGGGCCGGCCGTGGACCGGCTCGTGGAGGGGATCGAGCGCACGTCGAGCCATGTGTACGGGCAGTGGTGGCTGCGCGGGATGCAGGGCGTGCGCGGCTACCTGCCCGCGGTCATCGGGACGGTGGGCCAGCGCGAGATGCGGCGGTTCGCGGACCGGCTGACGGGCATGCGCACGGGCCTCGTCGGGGCCGGGGGAGCGGCCGACGAACAGCAGCGCGCTACGCTCCGTAAGTGATCGACATGCGCAGCGTCACGGCCCGTGTGAATCTGATCGAGCCAGATCCCCTCACCCCCAACGGGAGTGAACCCACATGGGTATGAAGGACCAGTTCCAGGAGAAGTCCGAGCAGTGGCAGAACCAGGCTCGCCAGAAGGCGGACCAGGCTCGCGAGCAGATGCAGGGCCGCGGTCGCCGGCGCGACGAGGACATGGACCCCTCGCAGCCGCAGCGCGACCGTGAGCGCTCGGAGCCGCAGCGCGACCGTGAGCGTGAGCGTGACCAGGAGGACCGCTTCGACCAGGACTACGACGCCTGACGTTGCGTGCCGAGAGGACTGGGGCGTCCCCGTGCGGGGCGCCCCTTTCCCCCTGTCCGCGTCCGGGCGTTCACGTCCTGGGCGGCAGCTTCGGGCGGGAGCGGTCCGGTACGTCGCTGTAGGTCGGCGGGGTCGCCGGGGGGTCGGTCGCCAGCAGCCCGAGTGCCAGTTCCACCGCGTCGGTCAGCTGGGCGTGCCGTCCCTCGGCCCAGTCCAGCGGGGTGCGCAGGACGTCGATGTCGGGGGCGACGCCCTTGTTCTCGACCGACCAGCCGTACGCGTCGAACCAGGCCGCGTTCATCGGCACCGTGATCACCGTGCCGTCGCCCAGTTCGTGCCGGCCGGTCATGCCGACCACACCGCCCCAGGTGCGCTGTCCCACGACCGGGCCGAGCTTCAGCAGCTTGAACGCGGCGGTGATCATGTCGCCGTCGGAGGAGGTCGCCTCGTCCGCCAGGGCGACCACCGGGCCCCGCGGGGCGTTCGAGGCGTACGACACCGGCTGGGCGTCCCGGGTCAGGTCCCAGCCCAGGATCGTCCGGCTCAGCGTCTCGATGACGAGTTCGCTGATGTGGCCGCCCGCGTTGCCGCGCACGTCCACGATCAGCGCGGGGCGGGACACTTCCATGCGCAGGTCGCGGTTGAACTGGGCCCAGCCCGAACCACCCATGTCCGGGATGTGCAGGTAGCCGCAGCGCCCGCCGCTCAACTCGCGCACCACCGCCCGGCGTTTGGCCACCCAGTCCTGGTAGCGCAGCGGGCGCTCGTCGATGAGCGGGACGACGGCGACCCGCCGGGGCGCGGCTCCCCCCGTCGCGTCCTCGGCCGGTGTGAAGGTCAGTTCCACCGTCGTACCGCCCGCCCCTGCCAGCAGCGGATACGGGCCCGTGTCCGGGTCCACCGGGCGGCCGTCCACGTGGGTGAGGACCGCGCCCTCCCGGATGCCCGTGCCGGCGAGCGGGGAGCGGGCCTTGGAGTCGGAGGAGTCGCCGAGCAGGATCCGCTTGACCGTCCAGCCGCCGTCCCTGCGGACGAAGTTGGCGCCCAGCAGGCCCTGCCGGCGCTGGTAGTGGGGCGGGCCCTCGTTGCGCCGGGCGGCGGTGACGTAGGCGTGGGACGTGCCCAGTTCGCCGAGGACCTCGCGCAGCAGGTCGGCGAACTCGTCGGGGGAGGCGACCCGTTCGACCAGCGGGCGGTACTGGTCCAGCACCCCGTCCCAGTCGATGCCGCACATGCCCGGTTCCCAGAAGTAGGCCCGGATCAGCCGGCCGGCCTCCTCGTAGGCCTGCCGCCACTCCGCCGCCGGGTCGACCGTGTGCAGGATGCGGCGGGCGTCGATCCACACGGTGGAGTCGCTGTCGCCCTGCTCGTTGGCCGGGACCGCGCGCAGCTCGCCCTCGTCGACGATCACCAGCCGGCTGCCGTCGCCGCTGACGGCGAACCAGTCGAGGTGCTGGGCGAGTTCGGACTTCCTGGCCTTGGTGATGCCGAAGTGCTCCAGGGTCGGCCGGCCGCTGGTGTCGTCGGGGTTGGCGAACGTCTCGCCGAGGGCTCCGGAGATCGGCCAGCGCAGCCACACCAGCCCGCCGCCCGCGACCGGCCGCAGCGCCGAGTACTTGGAGGCGGCCACGGGGAACGGCGTGACGCGGCTCTCCAGCCCCTCGGCCTCGACGGTCACGGCGGCCCCGTGGTCCCCGTCGCCGTCGTCCTCGACCGGGTCCAGGCCACCGGCCGCCGGGCGCCCCTCGGGGTTCACGGCGAACGGGGACGGCGTCGCCGAGGACAGCGGCACCAGGTACGGGCGGCAGCCGAGCGGGAAGGACAGGTCGCCGGTGTGCACGTCGTAGACGGGGTCGAAGCCGCGCCAGGACAGGAAGGCGAGGTACCGGCC
This sequence comes from Streptomyces tibetensis, assembly GCF_040647715.1. Lineage (GTDB taxonomy): Bacteria > Actinomycetota > Actinomycetes > Streptomycetales > Streptomycetaceae > Streptomyces > Streptomyces tibetensis_A. The sequence continues at coordinate 475,620 of NZ_JBEZCR010000003.1, forward strand.
GTCGCTGGTGAAGACCGGGTTCTCGTCCTCGAAGCGGCCGCCCGTGACGTCGACGACGAGCCGGTCGGCGAGCCGGGCCATCTTGATCTGCCGCAGCGTCCGTCCGATGCCCGGGTGCGACCAGGTGAGCCACGTTCCGTCCGGGGAGAACGCGAGGTCGCGCACGGGTCCGTTGACCGACCGGATCAGCTCGGTGACCTCGCCACCGGTGTCCTCCGTGACGTCCACGAGGAGAAGCCGGCCGTCGTGCGAGGCGACCGCCAGCCGCTCGCCCTGCGGGTCGGAGACCAGCTCGTGCACGCGGCCCAGGCGGCCCGGGGCGAGCCGCCGGGGTGCCCGGTCGCCGCTGGCCCGGGGCAGGGTGGCGATCTCGATCGCGTCCTCGCCCTCGGCGTCCGTCACGTACGCGACCCGCCCGCTGCCGCCGAGCATCTCCGGCAACCGCACGCGGACGCCGGGGGTGTCCGTGAGGGTACGGGCCGGGCCGTCCCGGTGGGTCAGCCAGTACAGGCTGCCGCGCACGACGACGGCACTGGCCCGCCCGGTCTCGTCGACGGAGAGCCCGTCGAGGTGCCGGGACGCCGCCACCTGGTAGGGGCGCCGCCCGGTCCGGGGCCCGCTCAGCCGTACGTCCAGCCGGCGCGGCCCGGAGTCCGGGGACAGGTCGTCGACGAGCCACAGGTCGCCCCCGCACTGGTACACCACCCGGGTGCCGTCGCTGGCGGCGTGCCGGGCGTAGAAGGCGTCGTGGTCGGTGTGCCGGCGCAGCCCGGAGCCGTCGTAGGCGCAGGAGTAGAGGTTGGCGACGCCCTCGTGGTCGGAGAGGAACGCGATGCGGCCGCCGACGAACATGGGGGAGTGCAGGTGGCCCCCGATGCCTTCGAGGAGCCGTTCGCCGTGCAGCCAGAGCCGGCCCGTCGCCCCGCCGCGGTAGCGCTTCCACGAGGCGGGTTCGTGCGGCGGGGTGCCGGTGAGGAGGAGGGACTTGCGCTCCCCGTCCACGTCGGCGACCTGGATGTCGGAGACCGGTCCCCAGGGCAGCTTGCGGCCCGGGTCGCCGCCCGGGGTGACTTTGTAGGCCCAGGTGAAGTAGGAGAAGGGCTCGCCGTGCGAGGCCACGGCCAGGATCTCGCCGTCCGGGGTCCAGCCGCAGACCCGGGTGTCGGCGCTGCCCCAGTGGCTCACCTGGCGGGCCGGCCCGCCGTCCACGGGGACGACGTGGACCTCGGGCACCAGGCTGCGCCAGCTCGTGTACGCGAGGTGACGGCCGTCGGGCGAGAAGCGCGGGTGACCCGCCTTGGTGCGGTCGACGGTGAGCCGCCAGGCCCGGCCGGGGGAGTCGAGCGGGGCGAGCCAGAGGTCGTCCTCGGCCACGAAGCACAGCAGGTCGTCATGGAGGTGCGGCAGGCGCAGATAGGTCACGTCCTCATGCTTTGCCGGGGGACGTACCCGGGCAACTCAGGGCGGAGTCCCACGCGCGATCGCTACACGTACGAAACCGTTTCGTTTCTTTCAGAGGTGCGCTACATTCGTGACGTACGAAACCGTGTCGTTCGGAGCAGGAGGGCGAGAGGGATGACCGAGGTCGCCGCCGCGCGTCGCAGCCGCATCACCCCCGAGCGGGAGGCCGAGCTGTACTCGGCCGTGCTCGACCTGCTCCGTGAGGTCGGCTACGACGCCCTCACCATGGACGCCGTGGCGGCGCGCACCCGGTCCAGCAAGGCCACCCTCTACCGCCAGTGGGGCGGCAAGGCCCAGCTGGTCGTCAAGGCGCTCCGCCACAACAAGCCGGTGAAGAACCTCGGAGAGATCGACACCGGTTCGCTGCGCGGCGACTTCCACGCGATCATGGCCCGCGCGGACGACGCCGAGATGGAGCAGAACGGCGCCCTGATGCGCGGCCTGGCCACGGCGATGCACGCCAATCCCGACCTCCACCGCGAGTTCCGCAGCCAGATCGTCGAGCCCGAGATCGCGGACTCGCGCCGCGTGCTCCAGCGCGCCGTCGACCGGGGTGAGGTCCGCGCGGACTGCCCGGCGCTGGAGTTCGTGGGGCACATGATGCTCGGCGCCTTCGTCACCCGCGCGATCGTCGACGACCAGCCCCCGACGGCGGCCTTCCTCACCTCGTACATCGACGCCGTGGTCCTCCCGGCCCTCGGCGTGCCCGCCGAGTAGCCGTTCCGGTCGGCGGCGAGCCGCGCCCGCGCGCTCCGAACCCACTCGCGTGCGCCCTACACGGACTACTACGGTGCTCCCCATGACGACGACAGCCGCCACTGACGCCGAAGACTCCGGAGCCCACCCCCGATTCGCCGAGGCCCTGCGCGAGCTCGGGCCCGCAGACCTGGTGCAGCGGGTCCGCCGGTTTCCGGACGCCACCCGTACCGCCACCGAGGCCGCTGCCGCCGTCGGGTGCGAGCTGAGCCAGATCTGCAAGTCCTTGATCTTCGCTGCGGACGGTGTTCCGGTGCTGGTGCTCATGGACGGCGCCTCCCGGGTCGACCTCGAACTCGTCCGCAAGGAGCTCGGTGCCGACAAGGTCACCCGGGCCAAGGTGGACGTCGTGCGGGAGACCACCGGGTACGCCATCGGCGGCGTGCCGCCCTTCGGGCACCGGACGAAAACCCGGGTGCTCGCCGACCGGTCCCTGCTGGAGCACGACGTCGTCTGGGCCGCGGCCGGGACGCCGTACGCCGTGTTCCCCATCGCCCCCAAGGACCTCGTGACGTACGCCGACGGCACCCTGGTGGACGTGCGCGAGCCCACCTCGTGACCCCTCTGGTCACCGCCGCCGTCCTGCTCGCCGCGGTCACCCACGCCAGCTGGAACGCCATCGCCCACAAGATCACCGACAAGCTCGTCGGCTTCGCGCTGATCTCGGGCGGCGGGACGGTCATCGGACTGGCCCTGGCACCCTTCGTGACGTTCCCCGCGGCCGGGGCCTGGCCGTACCTGCTCGGTTCCGCCGCCGTCCACATCGCCTACTACGCCCTGCTCATGACGTCCTTCCGGCTGGGGGACTTCGGGCAGGCCTATCCCATCGCCCGGGGCACCGCGCCCCTCGTCGTGACCTTGCTCGCCGCCCTCTTCGCACACGAGGTGCCCGACAGCCGCGCCGCCGCCGGGATCGCCCTGTCCTGCGCGGGGCTGACCGGCGTCGCCCTGTGGGGGCTGCGCGGGCGGCGGCCCGACTGGGCGGCGATCGGGGCGGCCCTGGCGACCGGGCTGACCATAGCGGTGTACACCGTCGTCGACGGTCTCGGCGTGCGGGCCTCCGGGTCCTCCCTCGGGTACATCGCCTGGCTGATGGCGGTCCAGGGGGTGGTCATCCCGGCGTACGCGGTGTGGCGCTGGCGCGGGGAGACCGTCGCCCTGCTGCGGCCCTTCGCCGGGGTCGGGCTGATCGGTGCCGCACTGTCCGTCGCCGCCTACGCGCTCGTCCTGTGGGCCCAGACCAGGGCCGAACTGGCCCCCATCGCCGCCCTGCGCGAGTCGTCGATCATCGTGGGCGCGGCGATCGGGGCCGTGTTCTTCAAGGAACGGTTCGGGGCGCCGAGGATCGCGGCGGCCGGGCTCCTGGTCGTCGGGATCGGGCTGATGCTGCACGCCGGGTAGGGGCCCGCCAGGCGGGTGCGTCCGGCGGGTGCGAGGAGCACCCTGGAATTAAGCGTTCCGGAGGTGATCGTCATGATGCACACCACCGTGGGGTGGCACGTCGAGATGGAGTTCACGGAGGACGACCAGCACACGCGCGCGGCCGCGATGGTCCGCCTGCCCGACGGCAGCGAGGTACGGGCACACGGACATGCGAGCCGGCACCGGACCGACGCGAATCAGCCGAGGGTCGGGGAGGAGATCGCCGGCGCGAGGGCGCTGAACGAACTCGCCATGCGGTTGCTGACCAAAGCCCACGAGGAGATCGACCAGGCGTCCGGCCGGACCTCCCACCCCATCCACGTCTAGGGCCTGTCGTTTGGCCAAACGACAGGCCCTAGCGGCCCGTAGAGCGGCTAGAGGTCCAGAACGCCCCGCACCGCCCGTACCAGCCCCTGCGCCCGCGGGTCCGCCGTCACCGTCTTGCGGAAGCCGTTGGTGACGTAGCCGAAGGCGATCCCGGTCTCCGGGTCGGCGAACCCGAGGGCGCCGCCGCGCCCGGGGTGGCCGAAGGATCCGGGGGTCAGGAGCGGCGAGGCGCTGCCGTGGAGCATGTAGCCGAGGCCGAAGCGGGTGCCGACCACCAGGACCCGGTCGGGGCCCGCCGACTCCTCGGCCCGGGCCAGTTCCACCGTCTCCGGGGTGAACAGGCGCCCTGTGCCGGCCGTGTCGCCGATCAGCGTCGCGTAGAAGCGGGCCAGCCCGTCCGCCGTCGCGATGGCGTTCGTCGCGGGGAGGGCGGTCGCCCGGTAGGCGGGGTCGTTCTGGTCCGGGAACGGGGAGATCGCGGCGAACGCCCGGCGCGTGAGGGAGGCCGGATCCTCGTAGGCCGCGGTCACCGAGCGCTTGGGGCGGGCCCGCAGGCCACCGGTCGGCTCGGCTCCCTCGACCCGGCCGACCCGCCCGACCCGGGCGGCCTCCGACTCCGGCAGGCCGAGCCAGACGTCCAGCCCCAGCGGGCCGGTGACCTGCGACGCCAGCCACTGACCGGTGCCCTGACCGGTCACGCGCCGCACCAGTTCGTCGACCAGCCAGCCGTAGGTGAGCGCGTGATAGCCGTGGTCGGTGCCGGGCTCCCAGGCCGGGGCCTGCCCGGCGAGCGCCTCCGGGCCCCGCAGCGGGTCGAGCGCCTCCTGCGGGGTGAGCGGCCGGTCGAGGACCGGCAGACCGGCGCGGTGGTCCAGCACGTGCCGGACCAGCACCCGCTCCTTGCCCCGCGCCTTGAACTCCGGCCAGTAGTGCCCCACCGGCGCGTCCAGGTCCAGTTGCCCGCGCTGGTGCAGCAGCAGGAGTACGGCGGCGGCGACACCCTTGGTCGCCGAGCGCACGACCTGGGCCGTGCCGCGCTCCCAGGGGGCGGTTCCGTCGACGTCCTTCGTGCCGCCCCACAGGTCGACGACCTTGTGCCCGTCCCGGTAGACGGCGACCGCCGCACCCCGGTCCCCGAGCGCTTCGAAGTTCCGTACGAACGCGTCCCTGACCGGCTCGAAGCCCTCGGCGACTGTGCCGTTCACGTCCACGTCGGTACTCCTCCTTGGTGCGGGGCTGCTCCCCTCTAGCCAAGCAGGATGGTCACGTCGATGTTCCCGCGGGTCGCGTTCGAGTACGGGCAGATCTCGTGGGCCGCGTCCACCAGCCTGGTCGCGAGGTTCGTGTCGACGACCGGCAGCGAGACGCTGAGGGCGACCGCGAGGCCGTAGCCGCGCTGCTGGTTGGGGCCGAGGCCGACCTTCGCGGCGACCGTGGAGCCGGACAGGTCGTAGCCCTCGCGGTTGCCGACGAGGATCAGGGCGTTGTGGAAGCAGGCGCTGTAGCCGGCCGCGAAGAGCTGTTCCGGGTTGGTGCCGTTGCCGTCGCCGCCGAGCTGCGGGGGCATCGCGACCCTGAGGTCGAGCTGACCGTCCTGGCTGGTCACGTAGCCCTCGCGGCCGCCGTGAGCGGTGGCCTCCGCCACGTACATGATCTTCGTCGGGCGGGTGTCGACGGCGGGGCCGTCAGTCATGCTGTCCTCCCCCGGGAACCAAGTGCACACAAGTACATCGTGCACAAGGTACTGGCCGGTAACTCCCTTGTCGCGAGCAGGGGGTGGGCAACCGGGGGTAACCCTCAGCGGGACCGGTCCGCCGTGGATTCCGCACGCTCGGCGAGCCGCCACAGCTCCCCACGCAGCCGCCCGGCCTCCGCCGCGTCGAGCCCGGTCGCCGCGAGCAGCGCACCGGGCACCCGCCCCGCCCGCTCGCGGAGTTCCTCCCCGCGCCTCGTCACGGCGACCAGCACCGACCGCTCGTCCCGGGCCGACCGCTCACGCCGTACCAGACCGGCCGCCTCCAGCCGCTTCAGCAGCGGCGAGACCGTGCCGTAGTCCAGGCGCAGCGCCGCGGCCAGATCCTTGACGCCGGTCTCGCCGCGCTCCCACAGGGCCAGCAGTACCAGGTATTGCGGGTAGGTGAGGCCCAGCTCATCGAGGAGCGGGCGGTACGCCGCCGTCACCGCGCGCTGCGCGGCGTACAGCGCGAAGCACAGCTGCTCGTCCAGCAGCAGCGATCCGTCGCTCTCCTCGTTCGTCACGCGCCCATTGTCACGGACGGGCCGGCGCCACCGGGACGGAACGTGGATCGAAGCCGAACGGCAGCTCCAGGCGGTGGGCCCGCATCAGCTCCTCGTCCGAGAGCAGCTCGCCGGTCGGCCCGTCGGCCGCGATCACCCCGTCGCTGAGGACCAGGGAGCGCGGGCACAGCTCCAGGGCGTACGGCAGGTCGTGCGTGACCATCAGCACGGTCACGTCCAGGGAGCGCAGGATGTCCGCCAGTTCACGGCGGGAGGCGGGGTCGAGGTTGGAGGAGGGCTCGTCCAGCACGAGGATCTCCGGCTCCATCGCCAGTACGGTCGCGACCGCCACCCGGCGGCGCTGCCCGAAGGACAGGTGGTGCGGCGGGCGGTCCTTGAACTCCGCCATGCCGACCCGCTCCAGCGCCCGGTCCACGCGCTCCTCCAGCTCGGGCCCCTTCAACCCGGCCGCCGCCGGCCCGAACGCCACGTCCTCCCGGACCGTCGGCATGAACAGCTGGTCGTCCGGGTCCTGGAACACGATGCCGACCCGGCGCCGGATCTCGGCCATGTTCCGCTTGTCCACGGGCAGCCCGGCGACCCGCACGGTGCCGGCGCCGCCGGTCAGGATGCCGTTGAGGTGCAGCACGAGGGTCGTCTTCCCGGCGCCGTTCGGCCCGAGCAGCGCGACCCGCTCACCGCGCGCGACCGAGAAGTCGACGCCGAAGAGGGCCTGGTGCCCGTCGGGGTAGGCGAAGGCGAGGCCGGAGACCTGAAGAGAAGCAGTCACAGGGTCCATCCCAGCAGACAGACGAGCAGGGCGGCGCAGGGGAGGGCGAGGGCGTACGACCACTGCGCCCGGGACGCGGTCACCTCGTCGATGACCGGCATGGAGCCGGCGTAGCCGCGGCTGACCATGGCCAGGTGCACCCGCTCGCCGCGCTCGTAGGAGCGGATGAACAGCGCGCCGGCCGACTTGGCGAGCACGCCCCAGTGCCTGACGCCCTTCGCCTCGAAGCCGCGCGACTCCCGGGCGATCCGCATGCGCCGCATCTCGTCGGTGATGACGTCGCCGTAACGGATCATGAAGGACGCGATCTGCACCAACAGCGGCGGGAGCTTGAGGCGCTGCAGGCCCAGCAGCAGTTCGCGCAGCTCGGTCGTGGCGGCCAGCAGTACCGAGGCGGCGACGCCGAGCGTGCCCTTGGCGAGCACGTTCCATGCGCCCCACAGGCCGTTCACGCTCAGGGACAGACCGAGGACGTCGACCCGCTCGCCCTCCGCCACGAACGGCATGAGCACCGCGAACGCGACGAACGGCACCTCGATCAGCAGCCGCCTGAGCAGGAAGCCGACGGGCACGCGCGCGGCGTACGCGACGGCCCCGAGCAGCACGGCGTACAGCCCGAACGCCCACATCGCCTCGCGCGGCGTCGACACCACGACCACCACGAAGGCGAACACGGCCGTGAGCTTGGTGTGCGGCGGCAGGCCGTGCACGGGCGAGTGCCCGTGCCGGTACAGCTTGTGCGCGTGCCCTGCTCCCACGTCAGACGCTCGTCATGCTCGTGGTGTCCGTCGGGGAGGCGTCGTCCGTCCGGCGGCGTCGCACCACCCAGAACACGCCGGTGCCCGCGACGACCGTCACCCCCACGCCGATGACGCCCGCCAGCCCTCCGGACAGGCGGGCGTCGTCGACGTCCTTGACGCCGTAGTCGGCGAGCGGGGAGTCGGCCGTGGAGTGCTCCTCGGTCTTCTTGTCGATGCCGTGGTCGGCGGCGACCTTCTCCAGGCCGTCGGGGTTCGCCGAGGCGTAGAAGCTGACGAAGCCGGCCAGGACGAGGGAGGTGACCAGGCCCGCGGCCCACACCTTGCGGTGCGAGGTCCGGGCGGCCACGGGAGCGGGCTCGGGCCGCGCGTCGGGCACGTCGACCAGTTCGCCGTTCACCCGCAGCTTGAGCTTCTGCGTCAGACCGCGCGCCCCGTACACCAGGTCCGGACGTACGGCGATGACCGCGCCGACGGTCAGTGCGGTGATCACGGCCTCGCCGATGCCGATCAGGACGTGCACGCCGACCATGGCGGTGGCGACCTTGCCCAGGGAGACGTCGGTGGTGCCGCCGATCGCGTACATCAGCGTGAAGGCCAGCGCGGCGGCCGGGACGGAGACCAGGGCGGCGACGAAGGAGGCCGCGGTGACCGACCGGCGGGTGCGGGGCAGCACCTTCACCAGGCCGCGGAAGAGGGCGTAGGCGACGACCGTCGTGACGATCGCCATGTTGGTGATGTTCACGCCGAGCGCGGTCAGACCACCGTCCGCGAAGAGGATGCCCTGCATCAGCAGGACGACGGAGACGCACAGGACCCCCGTGTAGGGGCCGACGAGTATCGCCGCCAGCGCACCGCCGAGCAGATGGCCGCTGGTGCCCGCCGCGACGGGGAAGTTCAGCATCTGCACGGCGAAGATGAACGCCGCGACGAGTCCGGCCAGCGGCGCCGTCCGCTCGTCGAGTTCGCGGCGTGCGCCGCGCAGGCTCACGGCGACGGCGCCCGCGGCGATCACACCGGTGGCGGCGGAGGTGGGCGCGTTGATGAATCCGTCAGGTACATGCACCGTTCGATGATGTGGCTTGATGCGAACAGTTTGCAAGAGCGTGAAGCTCGTTTTATCTCACGCGTGATATATCCGGCCCCACGGGCGTAATCCGGAAAATATGCGACATTGGAGAAGGAGTGGACGCAAGGTCTCCACTCGGAGTTGCGCACGGTGAAGGGGCCGTCCGATGTCCGTAGTCGAGCAGTACGCGCGAGCCCACATCGTCTCGGACGCGGCCGTCCCGCTCGTCGACGAGCTGGAGGCGGTTCCGGTCAGGCTGCGGTACGACCCCGACCACGACCCCCGGAAGGTGCGCATGGCGCTGCCCGGGGCCGGTGGCGGGGAATGGACCGTGGGCCGCGAGCTGCTGGAGGAGGGGCTGCGCGCCCCCGCCGGAAGCGGCGAGGTCCGGGTGTGGCCCTGCGGCCGGGTGCAGGTCGTCGTGGAGTTCCACACCGCGGAGGGCGTGTCGGTGGTGCAGTTCGAGCGGCAGGCGCTGCTGCGGTTCCTGCGGCGCACGTACACGGCCGCCGCGGAACCCGTCACCCATTGAGTCCAGACCTCGGCCGCCGGTGGGTCGGGCTGCCGGGGCGGGCTGCCGGGCCGGCCGTCTGTCTCAGCCGCCCATCTTCAGCAGCGCCGCCACGATCGGACCCGCCGTCGAGCCGCCGTGCCCGCCCTGCTGGACCACGCCCGCGGCGGCCAGGTCGCCCCGGTAGGCCGTGAACCAGCCGTTCGGCTTCTTCTGCCCGTCGACCTCGGCCGACCCGGTCTTCGCCCCGACGTCGCCGCCGACCCCGGCCATCGCCTCCGCGGCCGTGCCGTAAGCGGCCGTGTACGACATCAGCTCCCGCAGCTGGGACAGGGTGCTCGCCGGCAGGGTGCGGGAGGCCTTCGCCAGCGTGCGTCCGTCCACGTCCGGGGAGACCAGGTAGGGCTGGTGGAAGGTGCCGGCCTTGACCGTCGCCGAGACCGACGCCATGTTCAGCGGGTTCATGCGGACCCCGCCCTGCCCGATCAGCGAGGCGCCCATCTGGGCCGCCGACTGCACCGGCACCGCGCCGTCGAAGGACGGCACACCGATGGCCCAGTTGTTCAGCCCCAGGCCGAAGACCTGCTGGGCCTCCTTGGTCAGGTCGTCGTTCTTCAGCTTCGGGGCCTGACTGATGAAGGCCGTGTTGCAGGACCGGGCGAAGCTCGCCTTGAAGGTGCCGTTCTTGATCTCGAACTTGTCGTCGTTCTGGAACTTCCAGTGGCCGTACGTGAAGTACTTCGGGCACGGGTGCTTCTTGTCCGCCGCGGCCAGGCCCTTCTCCAGCAGCAGCGACGAGGTGATGACCTTCATCGTGGAGCCGGGGGCCAGGGAGCCCTGGAAAGCGGTGTTGAAGCCCGGTGAGGCGTTGGCCGCGGCCAGGATCTCGCCGGTCGACACCCGTAGCAGGACCACCGAAGACCTGGCCTTCTTCGCGACCTTCTGCTCGGCCGCCGCCTGCAGGGCCGGGTCCAGCGTGGTCTTCACCGTGCCCGGCGTTCCCTCGCTCAGCTCCAGCAGCGTCTTGTCGGAGAGGTCCTTCGCCTTGGCGGCCTTGCCGCGCACGACCCGCAGCTCGATACCGGCCTTGCCGCCGGCCTCCTTGCCGTACTTCTCGCGCAGCCCGTCCAGGACCGGGCCGAGGGAAGCGTACTTCTTCGTGGTCAGCTCCCCGCCGTCCCGGTCGAGGGCCTTGACCGGGGGCGTGCCCGCCTCACCGGTCACCAGGGTGTCGCCGTCCCTCAGGTCCGGGTGGACGACCGCGGAGTGCCAGTCGACCAGGGGCTTCCCGTCGGAGGTGCGGCGCATCACGGTCAGGGCGCTGTCGTACGCCAACGGCTTGTCGGTGCCCTTGTAGGAGACCGTGCCCTTGACGGAGAACGGCACCTTGTCGCCGGCGGGCTTGCCCGGGGTGAGGGTGACGTCCTTGATGTGGGCGTCCTTGGTGTAACCGGTGAGCAGCGGCCGGGCCGCGGAGGGGTCGTCGGTGGCGGCGGCGGCCTGCGTGATCTTCCCGGACTGCCAGGAGGTGAGGAAGGCGGTGGCGGTGGTGGTGACCTCGGTCGGCGACAGCGGACCGGTCTTGACCTTGGCCTTGTGGTCCGCCGCCCGCGAGCCGTCGTCGGCGGCGGCACCGCCGCCGTACAGCGCGTAGGCGCCGAACCCGGCACCGCCGACGACCACGGCGATCATCCCGCCGATCACGGCGGGTCTCGTCTTCCGTCGCTCGGCGACGCGCCTTCTGTTGCCCACTGCTGTTCTTTCCTCCGCGAATCCCCAGGGACCCCGTCGCCCTCAGCCGTCCCACATCCCAACGACGGCCACCACCCTAGAGTCCCGTTCCTCGAAGGTGAGATCAGCCACCTGTTCGTAGCACGGCTGCGACAATCGGCCCGGCCGCGTCGCCGCCGTGGCCGCCCTCCTCGGTCATGGCCGCCGCCGCGATGTCGTCCCGGAATCCGGTGAACCAGCTGTTGGACTTGGCGTTGCCGTCGACCTCGGCGGAGCCGGTCTTGGCGCCGATGTCACGGCCCAGTCCGGCCATGGCCTCGGCGGCGGTGCCCTGCGTGGCCGTGAGCTGCATCATCTGCTTGAGCTGGCCGGCGGTGCTCGACCGCAGGCCCTCGGCCTGTGCCAGTTCCCGGCCGTCCAGCTTCGGCGAGACCAGGTAGGGCTGGCGGAAGGCCCCGGTGATGGCGGTCGCGGTGACCGAGGCCATGTTGAGCGGGCTCATCTGGACCTGCCCCTGCCCGATGGCGCCCGCCGCCCGGTCCGGCCCGTCGACCGCGGGCACGCTGCCGTCGAAGGAGACGATGCCGGTCTTCCAGTTGTCCTGCCCCAGCCCGAAGCGGTCCTCGGCCTCCCGGGTCAGCGAGGCGTCCGTGAGCGGCTTCTCGTCGATGAGCTTGATGAAGGCGGTGTTGCAGGACCGCATGAAGCTGTCGGCCAGCGTGGCGCTCTCATTCGGCTTCATATCGGTCAGGTTCTTGAACGTCTGGCTCTGCCACACGGCGGTGTCGGGGCAGGGCGCCGGGCCGTTCATCGAGGTCACGCCGTTGTCGATGAGCATCGCGGCGGTGATGATCTTCATGGTGGAGCCGGGTGCCGACTGGCCCTCGAAGGCCGCGTTGAAGCCGTCCGTGCGGTTGTTGGCCACGGCCAGCACCTCGCCGGTGCTGGGCTTGACGGCGACCACCGACGACTGGGCGAACCGCTTGACCGCCTTCTCGGCGGCCGCCTGCGCGCTCGGGCTGATCGTGGTGGCGAGCCTGCCCGGCTTGCCCTTGGCGAGGGTGAGCAGCGGGGTGTCGGGCCCGCCGTCGCCGTCGTGCCGGACGACCAGCTCGATGCCGGGGGTGCCGCCGGCCTGCTCGCCGTACTTGCCGCGCAGGGCGTCCAGGACCGGGCCGAGGGAGGGGTACTTCTCCTTCGTCAGCACGGAGCCGTCGCGGCCGACCGCCTCGATGGGCGGGGCGGCCGACTTCCCGGTGACGAGCGTGTCGTCCTTCTGCAGCTCGGGGTGCACGACGGACGGCTGCCAGTCGACCAGTGCGCGACCGGTGGTGAGCCCGCGCACGACCTTGAGCTCGCTGCGGTAGCTCAGCGGTTTCGACTTCCCGTCGTAGGCCACCGTCGCCTTCACCGCGTACGGCACGGTGGTGCCTTTCGCCGTACCCGGCGTGATCTTCACGTCGGTGATGTGGGCTTCGTCCGCGAAGGCGCTGAGCAGCTGCTCGGCGGCCGCGTCGTTGTTGGTGTACGACGCCGCCTTCGCGGACGCTCCCGACTGCCAGGCCTTGAAGAACGCGGCCGTGGTCTCCTTGACCTCGTCCTTGCCGGGCGGCCCCGTCCGCTTCTCCGCGGCGACCCCGTCCGCACCGCCCCCGTCACCGCTCAGGGCGCTCACGATGTTGTAGGCGCCGTACCCGGCCCCACCCAGCATCACCGCGAACACCCCGCCTATGACGGCGGCTTTGACCCCCTTGCTCATAGGGTGGTCCCCTCCCCGTTGAGCCTTCCGCGTCCCGTTGAACGCGTTCAGAAAGCCCGATCCCGGGAGCACTCTATGCGCGAGGGGTTACCAACGGCACAGGCGTTTCGATTTTTGACCGAACGCAGATCGGTTGAGACGCGGGCCGGGGCCTAGCGCGCGCTCGACTCCATCTGCCCGAGGCCGCCGAGTCCCACACATCGCTCGTGAAGGCGCAAGCGGTTCTGAGGAGGCGTACTCCCGGTGCAGTTGGAAGGGCCGATGAGGGCAGCCGAGGCGGCAGACGAAGCCCACCGTGAGGTGCTGGGCTGGATCAACATCGGCCGGCTGCTTGAGGGGAAGGAGCCCAGCCCCGTGCCGGTCGCGAAGGCGCGCTGCGCGCGGCTGCCGGTGCAAGCCTGCTGGCGGTCGACCGGCTCGACGACTTCACGGAAGTCTGCCGCGTATTGCTCGATGAGCATGAGAAAGCGGGTAGTGCCCGGGGCCCGCGCCAACCGCTGACGACCCGCGACGACCACGACGCCCGAGCAGCCTGCGAGAGCGCCATGGCGCCGTGGCCGGCTAGACCCTCGTGTCCAGCCGGTCTGCCTCCTTGAACTCCTCGAAGGCGGCTTCGTAACCGACTGAGCGGCTTATGGCCTCGATCCCTTGCCCTTCACGAATCGCCTCAGGCCATCCCGCCTGTGCGACAAGCACACGACCCGCTGTCCGCCGCAGTGCAGAGCGCGGATTCTACTCAGGTCGGCGTCAAACGGTATCTCCGGTCAGCGTGCGGACGACTGAGGGCCAACATCCCGGCCTGCCGGTGGAACGGCGAACGGGCCCGGATGCAGCGTCCGGGCCCGTTCGGTGCGCTCACCGCGAAGAGGGTCGGGATGGCGTGCCTATTCACTCCGTCAGCTTCCTGAGACTCAGTACCGAATAGAGTCTGCGCTCTCGCCCGCCGGCGAATACGACCTTTTCGACTTCGATGTTCGCTTCAACCCGCTTGTTGAAATACTCGCCGAGTCGTCCCGTCAGTTCTTCATCGGTGCTGGCGCGAATAACCTCGCCGCTGTCGGTGCGGATTTCGACTTTTCCGCGGAATGAGCTGGCTGTGCCCAGCCATCCGGTCACCGTGACTCTTTCTGCTTCAGTGAATTCGCTTTCTTCGCATAGGAGGCGAACTCTCTGCACTCCAGATGGGCTCCAGTCGCTTCGTCTGACTGCTCCTTCGCGTGCCTGCCAGGCCACGCGAACGCCCACGCCAGCGTCTGTGAGTCCTGCCGTGAGTGACCCGATGTGTTTCATGGCTCTCTGGCCAAGAGGGGCCAACTGCTCGGTCAGCAGATCATTGGAGGAGCCGATCCCCTCTGACAGGTCCACGATATCGAGCACTTTATTGACTGCCTCATCGAGGATCGTGTGCAAGTGCCCGGACGGCTCGCCGAAAAGATCATACTGACTTTCGTCCGCAGGTGGTCCGTACATCGCCACACCGAAAGATGACGGATATGTGGCAGCGGCACTCAGGGCTGTAGCCTCGCGAATGTCGCGCGGGATCGAAGCGAACCTGGTGGGGCGACCGCATACGGCTTGAGCCACAGCAGAAACGGACTCTTGTAGGTGCGTCAGAAATGCTCCAAGCGTGGACACAGGGACTGTGTGGTGCACGGTTGGAGCGCCGGTCAGCGCCACGTCGAGTCGACGCCGTTCGGTCTCTTCCAGTGGGACTCCGATTGACCGAAGGAGTCGTTTGCGCTGCACTACGGAAAACTCTTCCGGCGTTGCCGGTGCTTCATTTTTGCCGTGAGCGCGACTGTTCCGGATCTGCCTCATCCATTGGCGGACGGCATCTTTGTCTGATGGGTCAGGCATGGGTGCACGCGGTGTCATAGCAGCACCTCTACATAGCCTCGACGCAGCTCACTCGGAATTGAGTGGACCGACGGCGGCTTGATGGCTTGGCACACCTCATCGTAGAGGCCAAGGTCTCGAAACGACTCGCTTGATTTCGCATCCAACAGGCTGGGTGCCATCTGAGAGACGGGCAGTCTCTTCGGGAGACGCAGGAGCAGGGCGTCCACGCGCATGCCTTGCTCAGCACACCAAGCGGCGTCAGTCAGGTCGGCAAGATCTGTCAGCGTCTCGCGATCAAGATCATCATAGACCTGGGCGTTGACCAGGTAGGTCACGTCCACATCACTGGGGTCGAGCTTGTTGCTCACGAAGCTCCCTCCAACCCACATGCGTGTGACCTCCCCTACCTGTGCTTCAACCAATCTGTGGTGTGTGGTCCATTCTTCCCAGATCTCGCGGCGGACAGTTGAGTCTGTGGAAGCGACGAGCGTTGTGTACAACTCGTCCAGTGAGGCCGCGTAACGGCCCGGTGGCAGCAAGCCCGTGATCGGGTCAAGAATGGGCAGACAGGTCAAGATGTCCGATCCCCCTCCCGCTTGATCGGCACGACGATCCTAGCGGCGCAACCGCACCTCGCGAGTGGTATCGCCTATTCCCGCGGTCGGTTAAAGGATCACCGTAGGCCCGTAGGGGGCCTTGCTGGGCGCGGGTCGTCCTGCGTAGCTCTCCGGACGAGGTGCGGACGACGCGAGGGCCGGCCATCGGGTGGTCGCAGGTTCCGCAGGCCACAGTGCTCCTGCTCTGACGAGCCTGAGGGGCCTGTGAATCTACTGATCGCCTGTGGTAGGGCTGGCTCCTTCACGCGACACCAGTGGTGAGTGCGGCGCAGACCAGGGTCGTCAGCCCTGCTAGCTGCAGGTCGCAAGCCAGTCTTAGCCGCTTGAATTTGCGGTGCAATATGCATGAGAGGAAGAGGACATTGTCGGTCCGCCTGTCTGCCTCCATGTGGTTCACGAGGGTTTCCTGATCCATGCTGGACCAGAGCTCCCAACCTTCACCGGCCGAGCCTGCGAGGTGCGGACGTATGGAGATCAGCAGTACGAAGAGGGATGCAACGAGGAGGGACGAACCGGCCAGCCCAAGGACGAAAAGTGCGAGCCCTGTATGAGTCCCACGGCCAAGGGAGACAGCTAAGGCCAGGGTTCCGGCATTGATCGCGATCAAGAGGCTGGCCTTGGTGTCGTGCCTGACTAGTTCTCTCTCCAGCATTGATTGTGCGGCGTTCAGGTTCCGTGTCGCTAGGTCCGAGGGCTCTGCTGTCATGCGGCACTCCAGACGGAGGGAGAGGAGAGTGCCTTGTATGACGGTCTCGAGCGCGTCTTGGTTCTCAGCCAACTGGCGAGCGCAGAGCTGTGGAGCCTGCCACGTGATCAGAGGGGAACGCCTGAGCTTGCCTGGCAGGCTAGTGGGACTGGCGTGGGGTAGGTAGGCGAGGCCAGCGTGAGTGTTTCTGCCGATCAGTGCGGTTTGACTGCGCGGACTGTAAAGCTGCCGGTCGGCGTGGCGGGTCCCGGAGGGGGCCCTCTTCGGGCCGTCCGAGGGGCCCACGAGCCTAACGACCGTCCGGCATGATGCCGGGGTGAGCATCATCGTCGAGTTCTTCGCGGCTCCGGATGACGCGACGCGGAGATCGCCGAAGCGATCCTGAGCGATCTGGCGGCTCTCGTCAGCAGCGCCCGACGCCAGGGCGAAGACGTCTACTGCTGGGTCGCTTAAGGAGCTCACGTTCGGAGCCAGATCGCAACGGACGCCGCGGTGGCGGTGCCGAGGAAAACGCAGCCGCGCTTGTCGTAGCGCGTGGCGACGGCCCGGGCCTGCTTGAGGCGGTTGATCGCCCGTTCGACGCTGTTGTGCTTCGACACCAGGGCGAAACGCCGTGGCAGAGCCTGGTCGCCTGCGTCGCAGAACTCCGTCGATCACCTGCCGATGGTTCCGCCACCTGCCAAAACACCCATTGCACACCGGCAGGAACGGCCGGAGCCGTTCCCACTCGGCATACGTCGAATCATCCCGCCCCATGCCCGCATCAACTCCGGCGCGGAGCAGTCACATGGTCGGCCGGACAAGTCCTATACCCACGTATCCAGCCACATCCGCGACCGCCAGTCGTCGATCGGGATGGCCTGGCCCGTGTACAGGGGCCAGAAGTAGATGAAGTTCCAGGTGATCAGGAGGACCAGGACACCCGCTGCCGTGGCGCCTGCGACGCGGCGGGTGTCGGAGGAGCGGGGCGGGCCGATGATCGCGCCGAGCAGCATCGCCACCGCCAGGCACAGGAACGGCAGAAAGACGACGGCGTAGAAGAAGAAGATCGTGCGCTGCTGGTACATGAACCAGGGCAGGTAGCCGGCCGCGATGCCGCAGGCGACGGCGCCCGCGCGCCAGTCGCGGCGGAAGAACCAGCGCCACAGGACGTACAGGACGGCGAAGCAGGCGACCCACCACAGCAGCGGCGTGCCGAGCGCGAGCACCTCGCGGGCGCACTTCTCGCCCGCGTCGGCGGGGCAGCCGTCCTTGCCGGGGGCCGGGGACTCGTAGAAGTACGACACCGGCCGGCCGAGGACGAGCCAGCTCCACGGGTTGGACTGGTACGTGTGCGGCGACGACAGACCGACGTGGAAGTCGTACACCTGGTGCTCGTAGTGCCACAGGCTGCGCAGCCAGTCGGGCAGGAAGGTCCAGTTGCCGCCCTTGCCGCTGGTGGCGGCCCAGTTGCGGAAGTAGCCGCCGGAGCCGTTCGTGGCGGAGAGGATCCAGCCGGTCCAGGACAGCAGGTAGGTGACCAGGGCGACCGGGACCGTGGCGAGGAACGCGAGGCCCGTGTCGCGCTTGAGGACCGTCGAGTACGGGTGACGGGCACCGGCGACCCGCCGCGAGCCGACGTCCCACAACACCGCCATCAGGCAGAACGCCGCCAGGATGTAGAGGCCGTTCCACTTCGTGCCGATGGCCAGTCCCAGCATCAGGCCCGCGGCCCAGCGCCAGGGGCGCCATCCCAGGCGGGCCGTCTCGGCCGTGTGCCGGTCGGGCCGGGCCCGGCCGTCCTCGTCCAGCGGCAGCGCGGCGGCGAGTTTCCCACGGGCCTTGTCCCGGTCGACGAGCAGACAGCCGAACGCCGCCAGCACGAAGAACATCAGCACACCGTCGAGCAGTGCCGTGCGGCTCATCACGAAGTGCAGGCCGTCCACCGTCATCAGGGCGCCCGCGAGGCACCCCAGGAAGGTGGAGCGGAACAGGCGGCGGCCGATCCGGCACAGCAGCAGCACGGACAGCGTGCCGAGCAGCGCGGTCATGAACCGCCAGCCGAAGGGGTCGAAGCCGAACATCAGCTCGCCGAGCCCGATGACGTACTTGCCGACCGGCGGGTGCACGACATAGGCCGCGTCCGCCGGGAGCGTGACGTGGCCGCCCGTCGACAGGACCAGGTCGTTGGCGTTCTTGTCCCAGTTGAGCTCGAACCCGCGGTGGACCAGCGCCCACGCGTCCTTGGCGTAGTACGTCTCGTCGAATATCACCGCCCTGGGGCTGCCCAGGTTCCAGAACCGCAGCACCCCCGCCAGCAGGGTTACGAGCAGCGGTCCGATCCAGCCCGACCAGCGCACCAGCCGGCCCGCGAGCGTGTGCGGGACGCCGAGCGCCGCCCACAGCCGCGGGGAGGGCTCGGTGTACGGCGGCACCAGGCGGTCACGGACGTCGCGGGCGTCGCTGCCGGGCTGCCCCTGGTAGCCGAAGCGGCGCAGCCGCTGCTGCCAGGACGGCCGCTGGTCGAGCGGCGCCTGGCCCTGACGGGTGTCCGTGGAGGACGCGGTACTGGTCACCGCGCCATCGTAGGGAACCGTTCTGTGTGAGTCCCGTGCATGGCCGTATGCGTCCGCATCGTCCGCCCCTGGGAGGAGTCCCCGGTCGCCGCCCCTGGGAGGATGGGGACGTGATCGGAACCCTCGTACTCGCAGGCACCCCCATCGGCGACATCGCGGACGCCCCGCCCCGGCTCGCCGAGGAACTGGCCGGGGCCGACGTCGTCGCCGCCGAGGACACGCGGCGGCTGCGCCGGCTGACCCAGGCGCTCGGCGTCACCCCCAAGGGCCGGGTGGTGTCGTACTTCGAGGGCAACGAGTCCGCCCGGACGCCGGAACTGGTCGAGGAACTGGTCGGCGGGGCGCGGGTGCTGCTCGTCACGGACGCGGGCATGCCGTCGGTCTCCGACCCGGGGTACCGGCTGGTGGCCGCCGCCGTCGAGAGGGACGTGCGGGTCACCGCCGTGCCCGGACCGTCCGCGGTGCTCACCGCGCTCGCGCTGTCCGGGCTGCCCGTCGACCGGTTCTGCTTCGAGGGGTTCCTGCCGCGCAAGGCGGGGGAACGGCTGGGGCGGCTGCGGGAGGTCGCCGAGGAGCGTCGGACGCTCGTGTACTTCGAGGCTCCCCACCGGCTCGACGACACGCTGTCGGCCATGGCCGAGGTGTTCGGGGCGGAGCGGCGGGCCGCGGTGTGCCGGGAGCTGACCAAGACGTACGAGGAGGTCCGGCGGGGCGGGCTGGGGGAGCTGGCCGCGTGGGCCGCGGAGGGCGTGCGCGGTGAGATCACCGTCGTCGTGGAGGGCGCGCCGGAGAAGGGGCCCGAGGAGGTCGGGCCGGAGGAGCTGGTGCGGCGGGTGAGGGTGCGGGAGGAAGCGGGGGAGCGGCGCAAGGAGGCGATCGCCGCGGTGGCGGTGGAGGCCGGGGTGCCGAAGCGGGTGGTCTTCGATGCGGTGGTCGCCGCGAAGAATGCCGGTGGGTGAGCCGGGTTCGGGTGGGGGCCCGGGTGCTTGGCGGGGCGCGCGTTGACTGTGGTTGATCGCGCAGTTCCCCGCGCCCCTGAGGGGGCGCTCCCAAGGGCGCTGAATCCCCTCTGAGCAGGGCGCATGTCGTTTGAGCGTGCGCCCCATGCGGGGGCAAAGCACAACGGGTGCAGGGGCAAGGGACGCCCAAATCGGGGCCAACAGTCGACAGGTCGGCTGCCATCGCCCCGCCCGAGGAGTCCACTGGGTTGCGGGGACGGAATCGTCCTCACGCCACAGCGGACCAACAGGAGCTGGCATGAGTGAGATCGCAGGGCAGACCGGGCTCCGCGCCGGTGCGACCGCAGTCGTCAACGAGTCCTACTCCTTCGCCTGCATGCGGTGCGGGCACGGCTGGGAGCAGTCGTACGAGATAGAGCACCACACGGACGCCGCGGGTCACGAGTTCGTCCTCTACGTGGCCGACGGCAAGGTGGTGCCCTCCCCGTTGAGCAAGCCCGAGTGCCACAACTGCGACAGCCACGTCGTGCGGATCATGCGGCCCGGACGGGTCGCCTCGGCGCGTGACGCGGCCCACCGGCCCCACCGCGTGCCGCCGCCCGCAGGGCCCGTGGAGGCGCCCGTCGCGGGCGCCGAGTCCGCGACGGCCGATCAGGAGCAGCGCGAGCACCACCACTGGCACCTGTCCGACCTGCTGCACCCCTTCCAGCGCAAGGCGAGCTGACCCGTCCGGCTCCCCTTGTCGACGCCCTCCCCGGTCCTCCCCCACCGGGGAGGGCGTACCCCTTTCGTAGGATCGGTGCATGCCTTCGAACACCTCCGGCCGCCCGGACAAGAACGCGGCCCCGCCCCTCCCGGACCCCCTCCGGGTGCCGGTCGCCGACTCCCACACCCACCTGGACATGCAGTCCGGCACGGTCGAGGAGGCGCTGGCGAAGGCGGCGTCGGTCGGGGTGACGACGGTCGTGCAGGTCGGCTGCGACCTCAAGGGCTCGCGCTGGGCCGCGGAGACGGCCGCCGCGCACGACGCCGTCCACGCCACGGTCGCCCTGCACCCCAACGAGGCGCCCCGGATCGTGCACGGCGACCCGGACGGGTGGTCGCGGCAGGGCGCCCGCGAGCCCGGCGGCCAGGCCGCCCTGGACGACGCCCTCGCCGAGATCGACCGGTTGGCCGCGCTGGAGCAGGTCAAGGGCGTCGGCGAGACCGGCCTCGACTACTTCCGCACCGGGCCCGAGGGCAAGGAGGCGCAGGAGCGGTCCTTCCGCGCCCACATCGAGATCGCCAAGCGGCACGGCAAAGCCCTGGTCATCCACGACCGCGAGGCCCACGCCGACGTCCTGCGCGTGCTGAAGGAGGAGGGCGCTCCCGAGCGGACCGTCTTCCACTGCTACTCCGGCGACGCCGAGATGGCCGAGATCTGCGCGAGCGCGGGCTACTTCATGTCGTTCGCCGGCAACGTCACCTTCAAGAACGCCCAGAACCTGCGGGACGCGGTGGCGGTGGCCCCGCTGGAGCTCCTCCTCGTGGAGACCGACGCGCCCTTCCTCACCCCCGCGCCCTACCGCGGGCGGCCCAACGCCCCCTACCTCGTGCCGATCACCGTGCGGGCCATGGCCGAGGTGCGCGGCACGGACGAGGACACGCTGGCCACGGCCCTCGGCGCGAACACGGCACGCGCGTTCGGCTACTGACCCGGCGCTCACCTCACCGTACGACTGTGCGTAGCCGCGTCGCTTTGGAGAGTGACGGCCGCTCCGCTAGGTTCTGGGGGCCCGATCCGGACCCCTCTGGACCCCTCCGGCCCCCTGGAGCGCGTCGGCGTGAGCAACTCCCGGTACGAGACGTACGAAGCGTACGAGCCGCGCGAGGCATACAAGGCGTACGAGCCATATAACGCGTATGACACGCATGTGGCCTACGAGACCCATGCGGCCTACGAGTCGCAGGCGGGGCCGTACGAGATGTACGGCCCCGCCTACGCCCACCCGGTGTACACCGCGTCCGCCGTGTCGCCGGCCGATCTGCACAGCGCCGAGACCCTCACCTACGGGACACCGCCACCCGGCGCCCACGCGGACACCTACCGGCCCGCCTACGAGGCGCCGACGCTGCCCGCGCTGCCCGCGCTGCCCCGGCAGGGTGCTCCGGACGACGACGAGCCCGCGCCCGGGCCCGTCGGACCCCCCGATCCGGACCCGGGAGCACGCGCCGTATCGCGTGCCGCGGCGCGCACCGGCTCGCACCGCAGGGCCACGCGCCGGCGCAGGACGCGCTACGCCGAGCGCCCGGACAGCCCCATGCGACGGCTGCTCCCGCAGGCCCTCGTCGTCGCCTTCCTGGCGGGCGGCACCACGGCGTTCGTCGCCAAGGACAAGGCGATCGAGCTGAACGTCGACGGCAACGCCCGCACGCTGCACACCTTCGCCGACGACGTCACCGAGCTGCTGGCGGACGAGGGCGTCGACGTCGGCGCCCACGACGTGGTCGCGCCCGGACCCGGCACGCGGATCAGCAGCGGTGACGAGGTCGCCGTGCACTTCGCCCGCCCCGTGCGCCTCACCCTCGACGGACACCGGCGCGAGGTGTGGACGACCGCCCACACGGTGGCGGGGGCGCTGCGGCAGCTCGGTGTGCGTCAGGAGGGCGCGTACGTGTCCACGCCGCGTTCCCGGCGCATCGGACGCGGGGGACTCGCCCTGGACGTGCGGACCGAGCGCACGGTCACGATCATGGCGGACGGCCGCGCCCGCACGGTGCGCACCAACGCGGCGACCGTCCGGGAGGCCGTCGAGCAGGCCGGGGTCACCCTGCACGGCCAGGACACCACCTCGGTCCCGCAGGGCGGCTTCCCGCGCGACGGGCAGACCGTGACGGTGCTGCGGATCACCGGCGGCAGGGAGGTCCGCGAGGAACCGATCCCCTTCGAGGTGCGGCGGACGGAGGACCCCACCCTGTTCCGGGGCACGGAGGTCGTGGAGCGGGCGGGCGAGCCGGGACTGCGCCGGGTCACCTTCGCCCTGCGCACGGTCAACGGAGTCCCGCAGAAGCCGCGCCGGATCAGGTCCGAGGTGGTGCGCGAGCCGAGCCCGCAGCTGGTCAAGGTCGGCACCAGGCAGCGTCCGGCGTCCGTCCGGGGCGCCGACCACCTCGACTGGCAGGGCCTCGCCGCCTGCGAGTCAGGCGGCCGGCCCGACGCGGTCGACTCCTCGGGCACCTACGGCGGCCTCTACCAGTTCGACACCCGGACCTGGCAGGCCCTCGGCGGCACCGGCCGCCCCCAGGACGCCCCGGCGGCGGAACAGACGTACCGGGCGAAGAAGCTCTACGTACGGCGAGGAGCCAGTCCGTGGCCGCACTGCGGGGGACGGCTGCACGGATAGGCGCCTGCACAACCCCCCGTACCCTTGTCCCGTGACCAGCAGCCCCACCCCCGACGCCCTCCTGGGCCCCGCCGACATCCGCGAGCTCGCGGCAGCCCTCGGCGTACGCCCGACCAAGCAACGCGGACAGAACTTCGTGATCGACGCGAACACCGTCCGCCGGATCGTCCGCACCGCACAGGTCCGCCCCGACGACGTGGTCGTCGAGGTCGGCCCGGGGCTCGGGTCGCTCACCCTCGCGCTGCTGGAGGTCGCCGACCGGGTCACGGCCGTGGAGATCGACGACGTGCTCGCCGGGGCGCTGCCCGCGACCATCACCGCCCGCATGCCCGAGCGCGCCGACCGGTTCGCCCTGGTCCACTCGGACGCCATGCACGTCACCGAGCTGCCCGGGCCCGCCCCGACCGCGCTGGTCGCCAACCTCCCCTACAACGTGGCCGTCCCGGTGCTGCTGCACATGCTCGACACCTTCCCGACCATCGAACGCACCCTCGTCATGGTCCAGGCGGAGGTCGCCGACCGGCTCGCCGCCCCGCCCGGCTCCAAGGTCTACGGCGTCCCCTCGGTCAAGGCCAACTGGTACGCCGAGGTCAAGCGCGCCGGTGCCATCGGGCGGAACGTGTTCTGGCCCGCGCCCAACGTCGACAGCGGCCTGGTCTCCCTGGCCCGCCGGAGCGAGCCGCTGAAGACGACGGCCGCCAAGCGCGAGGTGTTCGCCGTCGTCGACGCGGCGTTCGCCCAGCGCCGCAAGACGCTGCGGGCCGCGCTCGCCGGCTGGGCCGGGTCGGCCGCCGCCGCCGAGGAGGCCCTGGTCGCCGCCGGGGTCTCGCCGCAGGCCCGGGGCGAGTCGCTGACCGTGGAAGAGTTCGCGCGTATCGCCGAGCACAAGGCGAACCAGCACCAGGAGAAGGAGCCCGCGTGAGCGTCACGGTCCGCGTCCCTGCCAAGGTCAACGTCCAGCTGGCGGTCGGCGCCGCCCGCCCCGACGGCTACCACGACCTGGCCAACGTCTTCCTCGCGGTCGGCCTCTACGACGAGATCACCGTCACCCCGGCCGACGAGCTCCGCGTCACCTGCGAGGGCCCGGACGCCGACCAGGTCCCCCTGGACCGCACGAACCTGGCTGCGCGGGCCGCCGAGGCGCTCGCCGGGCGGTACGGCCGCAGCCCGGGCGTCCACATCCACATCGACAAGGACATCCCCGTCGCCGGTGGCATGGCCGGCGGCAGCGCCGACGGCGCAGGCGCCCTGGTGGCCTGCGACGCGCTGTGGGGGACCGGCGCCTCCCGTGACGAACTCCTGGAGATCTGCGCCGAGCTGGGCAGTGACGTGCCGTTCAGCCTGGTCGGCGGGGCGGCCCTCGGCATCGGGCGGGGCGAGCGGCTGACGCCCCTGGAGGCCGGCGGCACCTTCCACTGGGTGTTCGCGATGGCGGGGCGGGGCCTGTCCACCCCGGCGGTGTTCCGCGAGTTCGACCGGCTCGGCGAGGGCACGGACATCCCCGAACCCGTCGCCTCCGGGGAACTCCTCGCCGCCCTCGCCAAGGGCGACCCGGACGCGCTCGCCGCGGCCGTCTCCAACGACCTCCAGCCCGCCGCCCTCTCCCTCTTGCCGGACCTCGCCGGCACCCTGGCCACGGGCCGGGCGGCCGGTGCCCTCACCGCGCTCGTCTCGGGCTCCGGCCCGACCACCGCGTTCCTGGTCCGCGATCCGGAATCGGCCGCCGCGGTCGCGCAGGCCCTCACGGCGTCCGGCACGTGCAGGTCGGTGCGCACGGCGTCGGGCCCGGTGCCCGGGGCGACGGTGACGGCCGCAGACTGACCGCGTGCCGTGGCGACGCTCGCCCGGCATTGACCGCGGCCCCGCGGCAGTCGCCTCGCGTCCCGGCCCGCGGCAGTCGCCTCGCGTCCCGGCCCCGCGGCAGTCGCCTCGCGTTAATCGCGTGCCCCGGCCACAGCCGGGCGCCTAAGCTCCCCCAGTTGTTCTCGACAGGGGGCGAAAGCGTGCAGGGACTGGTCGCGGCCGTACGGCGCGGGGACGCCGACGAGGTCACGGCGCTGCTGGAGTCCGGGGCCGACCCCGACACCCTCGCCGAGGGCCTGCCGGTCCTCTGCCTGGCCGTGGCGGCGTACGACAGACCCGTCGCCGATGCGCTGCTGCGAGCAGGTGCCGACCCCCTGCGCCGGCTGCCCGACGGGAGCACCCCGTTGACGCGGGCGGTGGAAGGCGGGTCGCGCTCGCTGACGTATGCGCTCGCCACCAGCCGGATCCCGCTCCCGGCACCGGCCCGCGCCGACATGCTGGCCCGGGCCCGGCGGTGGGCCGAAACGGGCGCTGAGGCCGAGCTGCGCCGCCTCACCGGCCTCACCGGGCCCGTCGAACGGGTACGGGTGGAGGACGACGAGGTCGGCTGGTGGTGCGAGCGGCTCACGCTCGGCCCCGTGACCGTGCGCGACGAGCACCGGGCCGTCCTCACCTCCATGGAGGCCCTGTACGGCATCCGCACCCCCTTCGACGAACTGGTCGCGCGCGCCCTCGCCCACCCCGACCGGGACCACGTCGTGTGGTGCGACGTCGTGTTCACGCTCGGCCGGCGGATCGACGAGGAGACCTGGCTGTGGAGCCGGGACCTGCTCAACCACCCCGACCGGCTGCACCGCCTGCTCGCCGCCGACCTCCTGCTCTCCCTGATCCTCGGAGACCTCGTCAAGGGCGGTCAGCCGTTCTGGGAACGGGGGCGGGAGCTCGTGCCCTGGGCGGAACAGGAGGAGGACCCGGAGGTGCTGGCGGTTCTCCTGCACGCGATGACCCACGACAGCGCCCCGGAGATCGAGGCGGTCGGCCGGTCCCGTCTCACCCACCCCGACCCGGCGGTGCGCGCGCTGGTGGCGGACACCCTGGAGTGCTCCGAGGACGGCCGTTCCCTGGCCCGCCCCGAAAGCCTCGCCCTGGTGCTCACCCTGGCCCGCGACGAGGACCCCGGCGTGCGCGAGGCCGCGTGCCGCCGGCTCGCGCACTACCGGGGGAGCGAGCCCGAGGTGGGGGACGCACTGGTCGCGCTCACCCACGACGAGACGCAACCGGTCCGCATCTGGGCCGTCTCCGGCCTGGCCTACCGCGACGATCCGCGCTGTGTGGAGGCCGAGCACCGGATCGGCCCCGTCGATCCGGAGCTGCCGTACGACGAGCGGCTGATGGACGTGTCGCGCTACCAGCACCGCCGGGAAGCGAGGGACGGCGGCTGACCGCCCCGGCCGGAGCACCCCTGCGCGCGACTACCCTGGGGGTCGATCCATCCCCCTTGGCAGGAGAGTAATGGCCGTCAACCTGGTCAATGTCGAGAACGTCAGCAAGGTGTACGGCACCCGTGCCCTGCTCGACGGCGTCTCCCTCGGCGTCTCCGAAGGGGACCGCGTCGGTGTCGTGGGCCGCAACGGCGACGGCAAGACCACGCTCATCCGCCTGCTCGCCAAGCAGGAGGACGCCGACACCGGGCGCGTCACCCACTCCGGCGGGCTCCGCCTCGGCGTGCTCACCCAGCACGACTCCCTCGACCCCGAGGCCACCGTCCGCCACGAGGTCATCGGCGACATGGCCGACCACGAGTGGGCGGGCGACGCCAAGGTCAGGGACGTGCTCACCGGCCTGTTCGGCGGGCTCGACCTGCCCGGCTTCCCCAAGGGCCTGGACACCGTCATCGGCCCGCTCTCCGGCGGTGAGCGGCGCCGGATCGCCCTGGCCAAGCTGCTCATCGAGGAGCAGGACCTGCTCGTCCTGGACGAGCCCACCAACCACCTCGACGTCGAGGGCATCGCCTGGCTGGCCCGCCATCTGCAAAAGCGCAGGTCGGCCCTCGTCTGCGTCACCCACGACCGGTGGTTCCTCGACCAGGTCTGCACCCGCATGTGGGACGTCCAGCGCGGCGCGGTCTACGAGTACGAGGGCGGCTACTCCGACTACGTCTTCGCCCGGGCCGAGCGCGAGCGCATCGCCGCCACGGAGGAGGCCAAGCGGCAGAACCTGGTCCGCAAGGAGCTGGCCTGGCTGCGCCGCGGGGCGCCCGCCCGGACGTCCAAGCCGCGCTTCCGCGTCGAGGCCGCCAACGAGCTCATCGCGGACGTACCGCCGCCCCGGGACAGCAGCGAGCTGATGAAGTTCGCCTCGACCCGGCTGGGCAAGACGGTGTTCGACCTGGAGGACATCACCGTCCAGGCCGGCCCCAAGGTCCTCCTCAAGCACGTCACCTGGCAGCTCGGTCCCGGCGACCGCATCGGCCTCGTCGGCGTCAACGGCGCCGGCAAGACGTCGCTGCTGCGGGCCATGGCCCAGGCCGCCCGGACCGACGGCGAGACCCAGCCCGTGGGCGGTCACGTCCGCGTCGGCAAGACGGTGAAGCTGGCCTACCTCTCCCAGGAGGTCGCCGAACTCGACCCGAGCACACGCGTGCTGGAGGCCGTGCAGCAGGTGCGCGAGCGCGTCGACCTCGGCAAGGGGCGCGAGATGACCGCCGGGCAGCTGTGCGAGACGTTCGGGTTCGGCAAGGAGAAGCAGTGGACGCCCGTCGGCGACCTGTCCGGTGGTGAGCGCCGCCGGCTCCAGCTGCTGCGCCTGCTCATGGACGAGCCCAACGTCCTCTTCCTCGACGAGCCCACCAACGACCTCGACATCGAGACGCTGACGCAGCTGGAGGACGTCCTCGACGGCTGGCCCGGCTCGATGATCGTCATCTCCCACGACCGGTTCTTCATCGAGCGCACCACCGACCGCGTCTTCGCGCTGCTCGGCGACGGCGCCCTGCGCATGCTGCCGCGCGGCATCGACGAGTACCTGGAGCGACGGCAGCGCATGGAGGAGGCCGCGGCCGCCTCCGCCCCCGCCGCCACTCAGCAGCAGTCCGCCGCCCCGGAGAAGAGCGCCGCCGACCAGCGCGCCGCCAAGAAGGAACTGCAGAAGATCGAGCGGCAGCTCGACAAGGTCTCCGAGAAGGAGACCAAGCTCCACGCTCAAATCGCCGAAAACGCGACGGACTTCGCGAAGGTGGCCGAACTGGATGCGGAGCTGCGGGAGTTGACCGGCCAGCGCGAGGAGCTGGAGATGCGCTGGCTGGAACTCGCCGAGGACGCGTGAAGGGTGCGTGAAGACGCATAACGGCGGCATCACGGGCCGGTTCTCCCTTGGGAACAGGGGGTGAGACGGCCCGCTCCGCTGTCGGAACCTGGTGATACAAAGAGTCGTCTTAGAACTTTATGAAGCGACTCTGAGCCCATTTCGTATCTCAGGGTGTGGCTAAAAATCAGTGATCGAACGGGGGAGCCGCTGATGACTCAGCCGCCCAGTCAGCCGCCGCACGGTGGCTTCGGAGCACCGCAGAACCAGCCACCGCAGGGCGGTGGTCACGGGGCACCGCAGACCCCGCCGCCGCCTCAGGGCCCGCCCGGGACACCGCCGCCCCCGCAGGGCCCGCCGCAGCCCGGGTACGGCTACCCGCAGCAGCCGCCGCAGCCCGGTCCGTACGGGCAGCCGGGACAGCCGGGCCCCTACAACCCCGGCCCCTACGGCCAGCCGCAGCAGCCGGGTCCGTACGGCCAGCCGCAGCAGCCCGGCCCGTACGGCCAGCCCGGCTACGGGTACCCGCAGCAGCCGCAGTACCCCGGTGCGCCCGGCACCCCGCCCGGGGGCGGCTCGAACAACCCCTTCAAGGGCAAGCCCGCCCTGATCATCGGCGCGGCCGTCGCCGCGCTGCTCGTGGTCGGCGGCACCGTGTGGGCCGTCACCGGCGACGACGGCGGCAAGGGCGGGAAGAAGCCCGTCGCCCAGAAGACCGACGACCCCAAGGCGGGCTCCTCCGCCCCGGTCAACCCCGGTGACGGCAGCGGCGACGGCGGCGAGGACCCCGAGGACCTCAACGCGGGCCGCCAGGCCGGCGAGGCCAAGGTCCTCTGGTACAAGGAGGCGCCCGACGCCCCCGGCTCCGGCGCCGACGCCGACGGCATGTGGATCACCGGCAAGACCGCCGTGAAGGCCGCCTACAAGCAGCTCTTCGCCTACAACGTCGGTGACGGCAAACCGTCCTGGGACGCCATCACCTTCCCGCAGAAGATCTGTGCGACGACCCCGCAGAAGACGTCCGACGACAAGATCGTCGTCGCGTACATGAGCGGCTCGAGCGACCGCGCCAAGTGCAACCAGCTGCAGGAGATCGACCTGGTCACCGGCGAGAAGGGCTGGAAGGAACAGGTCGCCGACGGCGCCCTGTTCGACTCCACGCTCTCCGTCGAACTGTCCGTCACCGGCAAGACGCTGATGGTGGGCCGCTCCCAGTCCGGCACGGCGTACGACGTCACCAACGGCGACAAGCTCTTCGACAAGAAGAAGTACGGCAACGCCTGCTTCCCCGCCGCGTTCGCCGGTGGCGAGAAGCTGATCGCCGTCTCCTCCTGCGGCGCCGGCACCGACAAGGAACACGACGAGGTCCAGGAGCTCGACCCGAAGACCGGCAGGGCCAAGTGGACCCAGCCGTTCGACAAGGGCTGGCGGGTCGCCCGCACCTACTCGGTGAGCCCGCTGGTCGTCTACAGCACCAACGAGGACAAGAAGGCCTGGAACATCTCCACCTTCACCTCCGGCGGCAAGTTCCGCTCGCAGGTCGGCTTCGACGAGGACTTCGCCCCCGAGTGCGGCTGGGCCATCCTGGAGCGCGACCTCACGGGCTGCCAGGGCGTGGCCGTCGACGACAACACGCTGTACCTGCCGACCAAGGCCACCACCGGCGCCAACGAGGTCGTCGCGGTCGACCTCGCCAACGGCAAGGAGAAGTGGCGCGTGAAGTCACCCGCCGACGAGTCGATGCTGCCGGTGAAGACCGAGGGCGGCAAGCTCATCGCCTATGTGGAGCCGTCGTACGACGCGGGCGGGCAGATCGTGTCCATCCCGACCGGTGGCGGCAGCCACAAGCCGTCCAAGCTGCTGCAGAACCCCGAGGGTGCCTCGGACATCGAGAACAGCTTCTTCTCCAAGGAGATCGACTGGGTCGACGGGCGCTTCTACATCTCGACGACCCGGCTGAGCGGGAACGACGACGCGAAGGAGAAGTTGATGCTCGCCTACGGCAAGTGACTCCTCCTTCTCCCGAACTCCCTTCGTCGTCCGTCCCCTTCCCCGAGGTACCCACGCCATGACCCAGCCGCCGCCCCCGCCGCCCCAGCAGCCCCCGCAGGGGGGCGGCTTCGGACCGCCCCAGGACCAGCCGCCCCAGACCCCGCAGACGCCTCCGCCGACCGCCCCGCAGATGCCGCCCCCGCCGCCGCAGGGGTACGGCTATCCGCAGGGTGCCCCGGCGGCCCAGCCTCCGCAGGCCCCGCCCGGTTACGGCTACCCCGGCCAGCAGCCGGTGCCGTACGGGCAGCCGCAGCAGGCGCCGTACGGACAGCAGCAGGCGCCTTACGGGCAGCCCGGTTACGGGCAGCAGCCCGGGTACGGCTACCCGCAGCAGACCATGCCGCACCAGCCGCAGGCCGGGCAGCCCGGCGGCGGCAAGAAGTTCAACACGCAGATGCTGATCATCGTCGCCGCGGTCGTGGCGATCGCGCTGATCATCGGCGGTGGCGTCTGGTACGCCTCGTCGGGCAAGGACGAGGGCAGGCAGAACGACACCGCCGGTCAGAGCGGCGGCACCGGCGGCACGGACGACGGCAACGGCGGCACCACCTCCGGCAAGGAGAAGGCCCCGTCCGACCCCAGCGCCAAGGTCCTCTTCCAGGTCCCGGCGCCCGAGGTGAAGAACGACAGCACGGTCGTCGTCTCCGGCTCGTGGCTCACCGACAAGGCGTACGTCAAGAGCGGCATCGCCCAGATCGTCGGCTACGACCGCGACAAGGGCAGCGAGTTGTGGAAGCTGCCGCTGGCGGGCCCGGTCTGCCAGGCC
Organism: Streptomyces tibetensis; assembly: GCF_040647715.1. Classification (GTDB taxonomy): domain Bacteria; phylum Actinomycetota; class Actinomycetes; order Streptomycetales; family Streptomycetaceae; genus Streptomyces; species Streptomyces tibetensis_A. The sequence continues at coordinate 506,425 of NZ_JBEZCR010000003.1, forward strand.
AGCCGTCACGTCACCGACGACAACCTCACGGCCGTCCTGTACCAGCCGGCGATGCCCACCAAGGCCGATCCCTCGCACGGCTGCACCCAGATCGCGCTCATCGACCTCGACGCCGGCAAGCGGCTGTGGACCAAGACGGTCAAGACCGGTGACCAGCTGATCAACTTCGACAACATCACCCTCAGCGGGAAGACCGTCGCCGTCGGCAGCACCAGCGGCGGCGCCGCCTTCGACGTATCCGGCAAGCTCCTGTGGAGCCCGAAGCCGGCCGACTCCTGCTACGACGCCGGCTACGGCGGCGGCGAGAAGCTGGTCGCGGTACGCAAGTGCGGCTCCTACGACCAGCGTCAGCTGCACATCCAGACCATCGACCCGAAGTCCGGGAAGGTGATCTCGGAGTACAAGATGGCCGAGGGCATCGAGTACGCGAGCATCGTGTCGACCAACCCGCTGGTCGTCGCCGCCGACGTCGGCGACTCCGCGGGCGACGGCAGCGGCATCTCCGACTTCTTCTCCATCGACGGCAGGACCGGCAAGCTGCGCACGCGCATCTCCGCGCCGGGCGAGCAGTTCGCGGCCCGCTGCGAGGGCATCACCCGTGTCGAGGCCTGCAGCCTGCTGGCCGTCGGCAACGACCGGCTGTACCTGCCGACCGAGGAGCACGACGGCACCGGCAAGTACAGCGAGACCAACGAGATCGTCGCCTTCGACCTCGCCACCGGCAAGCAGACCGGGCAACGGGCCGACGCGGGCGACGGCTACACGATCTCGCCGCTGCGCATGGACGGCGGCAACCTGATCGCGTACAAGCGTCCCCCGTACGACAAGGGCGGACAGGTCGTGAGCATCGACGGGGGCAGCTTCAAGGAGACACTGCTGCTGCAGAACCCGGCGACGGAGACGGTCCGCGACGTGGAGACCAGCATGTCGCCGGAGTACTCCGAGTTCCTGTACTCCGAGGGGCACCTCTACATGTCCAAGGTGTATGCGAGCAAGCGGTCGACGGTGCGGGAGAAGGAGTACCTCGCGGTCGGCTTCGGCACGGGCTGATCGCCTGGTGACCGACTTGGTTCCCTTCGGCCCCGTCCCTGTTCAGGGACGGGGCCGTTCCTGTGGGGCGCGGTCAACCTGGGACGAGGGCACTTTCGGCGATCCGGGGCGATTCTCGCCGGTAGGGGGAGCGCAACGTCGAACAAGCGTGTAGCTTCCGGGGGCATGAAGGCGGAGGAGCCGGGGGGCTTCCGTGGGGGGCTGGGGTGACTGGGGGGTTGCTCGATGGGAGTGCGGCTCATGGTGGTCGACGACCACCGATTGCTGGCCGAGGCGCTGGCTTCGGCGCTGAAGCTGCGGGGGCACCGGGTGCTGGCCGCGGCGGCGCCGGCCGCGGGGGCGGCGGAGCTGGTGATCACGCGGGCACCTGAGGTGTGCCTGCTGGGGACGGCGGCGCCGGCCGAGCCGGGGATCTTCGACCCGGTGGTGCGGATCAAGCGGGAGCGGCCGCAGGTGGCGGTGCTGGTGCTGGGGCCGGTGCCGAGTCCTCGGGGCATCGCCGCGGCGTTCGCGGCGGGGGCGTCGGGGTACGTCCGGCACGACGAGCGCATAGAGGGTGTCGAGCGGGCGATCATGAAGGCGCGGGCGGGGGAGGCGGCGGTGGCGCCGCAGCTGTTGCAGGGAGCGTTCGGTGAGTTGCTCAACCCGGCGGCCCAACCGGACGACGAGGGGCAGCGGTTGCTGTCCATGCTCACGCCGAGGGAGGTCGAGGTCCTGGTCCGTGTCGCGGACGGCGAGGACACCCGCCTGATCGCGGCGGGCATGGGCATCGCACCGTCGACGGCGCGCACGCATGTCCAGCGGGTGCTGATGAAACTGGGAGTCGGCTCCCGCCTGGAAGCAGCAGCCCTTGCGGCTCGCACGGGCTTGCTGGACCGGGCGGGTCCGGTGCGGCGGGAGCCGTGAGCTGTGTGACCGGCGCGGGTCGGCTACTCCACCCGCTCGTCACCCTCCGGCTCTACCCCCGGAGGGGCCGGCGCCGCAGGCCTCAGCTTCAGCCACGCCAGGAAGAACAGGCCGAGCAGCAGCATCCCCAGCCCGGTCCACAGGTTGATGTTCACACCTGCGGCATTGTCGATGTCCGCGTCGGACGCCGTGAACCCCGCGACCATGACGATGACGCCGTAGATCACGAACAGGCCGCCGATGATCCGCCGGATGTCGAACAGCCGCGCGGCGGTCGCCGACTTGCCCTGCAGTTCGGTGACTTCCCGTTGCAGGTCCTTCTCGGAGGAGAACTCGGACATGTGCGATCACACTCCTCGTGGGTTCGGTCAGAACGAGAACGGGATGTAGCAGGCCGCGGCCAGGACGACAGCGCCCCAGCCCAGCAGGGCCGGCTTGCGGTACCAGGCCTCGTCCCCGGGTGCGGGCGGTTCCGCCATGCCCGGCGAGCGGGTGCCGTAGACCAGCCCCTGCAGCTCCTCCGTGGGCTTCGGCGCGGTGAACAGCGACACCGCCACCATGACGACCGCACCCGCGACGAAACCCGCGATCGCCGAGACGAAGTTGGCCCCCTGGTCGGAGGGGATGTCTACGATGTCCTGCTTGTAGAGGACGAAGTAGTTGACCATCGCGGCGGTGGTGCCCGCGAGCAGCCCCCAGAAGCCCGACTTCATGGACGCCCGCTTCCAGAACATGCCGATGATGAAGACGACGAACATCGGCACGTTGAAGAAGGAGAAGAGGGTCTGCAGGTAGGCCATGATGTTGGAGAAGGAGCGGGCGAGGAACGCCGTGCCGATGGAGGCCATGACGCCGACCGCGGTGATGAGGCGGCCGAAGCGGACGTAGTACTCGTCCTCGCGGCCCCTCACCACGTACTTCGCCCAGATGTCCGTGGTGAACACGGTGTTGAACGACGACACGTTGGCCGCCATGCCCGCCATGAACGCCGCGAGCAGGCCGGTGACGGCGATGCCCAGCACGCCGTTGGGCAGCAACTGGGACATCAGGTAGGGGATCGCGTCGTTGTACTGGAGGTCGGAGCCGGACGTGCCGATCTTCGGCACCAGCACCGCGGCGACCAGGCCCGGGATCATCACCAGGAAGACGATGAAGATCTTCGGGAACGCGGCGATCAGCGGGGTGCGCTGGGCCGCCGAGAGGTTCTTCGCGGACAGCGCGCGCTGCACCTCGGCGAAGTTCGTCGTCCAGTAGCCGAAGGAGAGGACGAAGCCGAGGCCCAGGACGATCGTCAGCCAGTTCGCGCCGAGCGGGTTGTCGCTGCCGATGCCCGTACCGCCCCAGGACGTCATGAAGTCCGCGCCGTGGCTCTTGGTGAGGGAGTCGGACAGGCCGTCCCAGCCGCCGACCTTCTTCAGGCCGAGGACGGTGATGGGGATGAGCGCCGCCAGGATCACGAAGAACTGCAGGACCTCGTTGTAGATCGCCGACGACAGGCCGCCGAGGGTGATGTAGGCCAGGACGAAGAAGCCGGCCACCACGATCGCCACCCACTCCGGCCAGCCCAGCAGCGCCTCGACGACGATGGCCAGGGCGTACAGGTTGACGCCGGCGATGAGAATGGCGGCGAAGGCGAAGAGGATCGAACTGAGCAGGTGCGCCGCCCGGTCGAAGCGCATCAGCAGGAACTCCGGGACCGAGCGGACCTTGGAGCCGTAGTAGAAGGGCATCATCACCAGGCCGAGGAAGACCATGGCCGGGATGGCGCCGATCCAGTACCAGTGCGTGGTATAGACGCCGTACTGGGCGCTGTTGGCGGCCATGCCCAGGATCTCGGTGGCGCCCAGGTTGGCCGCGATGAAGGCCAGACCGGTGACCCAGGCGGGCAGGGAGCGGCCGGAGAGGAAGAAGTCGAGACTGGTCTTCACCGAGCGCCGGGCGGCGAAGCCGATGCCGAGGACGACGAGGAAGTAGATGCCGAGGATCGTGTAGTCGAGCCAGTTCGTGGGGAGTCGCAGCTCGGCCGACAGATATGTGGGGGTTTGCATGAGCCCTCGCTTCGTTGCGCGAACCGATACCTCGCCGGGTCTTCTTCTCCGCGTTCAGCAATTGAACCCGTCTTCTGATGCACTTTGTTGGATTGTGATGTTGACGCTTGGGGATGGTGGTGTTTTTATATGTTGGGTTCTGTTTGAAGGACAAGGAGTCCGGCGTGAAGAAGACCTCGACCCGGCTGGCCGACGGTCGCGAGCTCATCTACTACGACCTGCGTGACGACAGCGTGCGGGACGCGACCGACCGCCGGCCGCTGGACCGCACCGTCACCACGTCCGAGATCCGCCGCGACCCCCTCCTCGGCGACTCCGTCGCCATCGCCTCGCACCGCCAGGGCCGCACCTACCATCCGCCGGCCGACGAGTGCCCGCTGTGCCCCTCCGAGGGGGACCGCCTGAGCGAGATCCCGGACTCCTCGTACGACGTCGTCGTCTTCGAGAACCGCTTCCCCTCGCTGGCCGGCGACTCGGGCCGCTGCGAGGTCGTCTGCTTCACCTCCGACCACAACGCGTCCTTCGCCGACCTCACCGAGGAGCAGGCGGGCCTGGTGCTGGAGGCCTGGACGGACCGCACCTCGGAGCTGTCCCACCTCCGGTCCGTCGAGCAGGTGTTCTGCTTCGAGAACCGGGGCGCCGAGATCGGCGTGACCCTCGGCCATCCGCACGGCCAGATCTACGCCTACCCCTTCACCACCCCCCGCACCGCGCTGATGCTCCGCTCGGTCGCCGCCCACAAGGAGATGACCGGCGGGGAGAACCTCTTCGACACCGTCCTGGAGCAGGAACTCGCCGGCGAGCGGGTCGTCCTGGAGGGTGAACACTGGGTCGCCTTCGTGCCGTACGCGGCGCACTGGCCGTACGAGGTCCACCTGTACCCCAAGCGCCGCGTGCCCGACCTACTCGGCCTGGACGAGGGCGCGCGCACAGAGTTCCCCAAGGTCTATCTGGAACTCTTGAGGCGCTTCGACCGGATCTTCGGTGAGAGTGAGCCCCCGACGCCGTACATCGCGGCCTGGCACCAGGCACCGTTCGGCGCGCTGGAGGAGTTCGACGGGGTCGTGCGCGAGGACTTCGCGCTGCACCTCGAGCTTTTCACCATCCGCCGCACTTCCGGCAAGCTGAAGTTCCTCGCGGGTTCCGAGTCCGGCATGAACGTGTTCATCAACGACGTGCCGCCGGAGCGCGCGGCCGAGCGACTGCGAGAGGTAGCGAGTTCATGAGCGGGAAGTACCTGGTGACAGGCGGTGCGGGATACGTCGGCAGCGTGGTCGCGCAGCACCTGCTGGAGGCCGGCCACGAGGTCGTCGTCCTCGACAACCTCTCCACGGGCTTCCGCGAGGGCGTCCCCGCGGGCGCCTCGTTCGTCGAGGGCGACATCCGCGATGCCGCCAAATGGCTGGACTCCTCCTTCGACGGTGTGTTGCACTTCGCCGCGTTCTCGCAGGTCGGCGAGTCGGTCGTCAAGCCGGAGAAGTACTGGGACAACAACGTCGGCGGCACCATGGCGCTGCTGGCAGCGATGCGCGAGGCGGACGTCCGCACGCTGGTCTTCTCCTCGACGGCGGCGACGTACGGCGAGCCGGAGCAGGTCCCGATCGTCGAGTCGACGCCCACGTCCCCCACGAACCCGTACGGCGCCTCGAAGCTCGCCGTCGACCACATGATCACGGGTGAGGCGGCGGCGCACGGGCTGGGCGCGGTCTCCCTGCGCTACTTCAACGTGGCGGGCGCCTACGGCGAGTACGGCGAGCGCCACGACCCCGAGTCGCACCTGATCCCGCTGGTCCTCCAGGTGGCGCAGGGCAGGCGCGAGTCGATCTCGGTCTTCGGTGACGACTACGCGACGCCGGACGGCACCTGCGTCCGCGACTACATCCACGTCGCGGACCTGGCCGAGGCCCACCTGCTGGCCCTGAAGGCCGCCGCCCCCGGCGAACACCTGATCTGCAACCTCGGCAACGGCAACGGCTTCTCGGTCCGCGAGGTCATCGAGACCGTCCGCCGGGTCACGGGCCACCCGATCCCCGAGGTCGTGGCCCCCCGCCGGGGCGGTGACCCGGCGGTCCTGGTGGCCTCGGCCGCCACCGCCCGCGAGAAACTGGGCTGGAACCCGTCCCGCGCGGACCTCGCGGGAATCGTCGCGGACGCGTGGGACTTCGCGCAGCGGCGCGGCAACTAGTACGTACGGAAAGGGTCAGGGGTCAGGCATGAGCGAGGCTGTGGCGCAGACGGTCGCCTCCCGGTTCAGCGAGCTGTACGGAGCCGAGCCGCACGGTGTGTGGGCGGCACCGGGCCGCGTCAACCTCATCGGCGAGCACACGGACTACAACGACGGCTTCGTCATGCCGTTCGCCCTGCCGCACACGGCGGTGGCGGCGGTGGCACGCCGCGACGACGGGATCCTCCGCCTCCACTCGGAGGACGTCGACTCAGGCGTGGCCGAACTCCGCCTGGACGACCTGTCCCCCGAGTCGGACAAGACCTGGACCGCGTACCCGGCGGGCGTGGTCTGGGCCCTGCGCGAGGCCGGCCACGCGATCACGGGTGCGGACATCCACCTGTCCTCCACGGTCCCGTCGGGCGCGGGCCTGTCGTCGTCGGCGGCCCTGGAAGTCGTCGTCGCCCTGGCCCTGAACGACCTGTTCTCCCTCGGCCTGCGCGGCTGGCAACTGGCCCGCCTGTGCCAGCGCGCGGAGAACGTCTACGTCGGTGCGCCCGTCGGCATCATGGACCAGACGGCGTCGGCCTGCTGCGAGAGCGGCCACGCCCTGTTCCTCGACACGCGTGACCTCTCCCAGAAGCAGATCCCCTTCGACCTGGCGGCCGAGGGCATGCGCCTGCTGGTCGTGGACACCCAGGTCAAGCACTCCCACAGCGAGGGCGAGTACGGCAAGCGCCGCGCCGGCTGCGAGAAGGGCGCGGCCCTGCTGGGCGTCGACGCGCTCCGGGACATCCCCTACGCCGACCTGGACGCGGCCCTGGCCCGCCTGGGCGACGAGGAGGAGGTCCGCCGTCTGGTCCGCCACATCGTCACGGAGAACGCGCGCGTCGAACGGGTCGTCTCCCTCCTCGAATCCGGCGAGACCCGCGCGATCGGACCGGTCCTGATCGAGGGCCACGCCTCCCTCCGCGACGACTTCCGCATCTCCTGCCCGGAGCTGGACCTGGTCGTCGACACGGCCCTGGCGTCCGGCGCCCTGGGCGCCCGCATGACGGGCGGCGGCTTCGGCGGCTCGGCGATCGTCCTCGCGGAGGAGCAGGACGTGGACGCCATCACCAAGTCGGTGACGGAGGCGTTCGCGTCGGCGGGCTTCACGACCCCCCGCGTCTTCGAAGCGGTCCCGTCCCCGGGCGCCCACCGCCTCCCCTGACCGACCCCACGAAAGCGGCGCCCTCGTTCCCTCGAGGGCGCCGCCTTTTCGTCATCCGTGTCAGCGGTTGACGGGTTCCCGGATCGAGGTGCAGGCTCGCGGGCTTGGCCGCGGTGGTCGCCCACAGTCCCGTACCGGGCAGACTCGCCGTGACGGAGACGGGTTCGAAGGCGCCCCTGTCCAGCCAGACCCAGGTGGGCGCGTTCACCGTCGACCTGGCTTCGTCGGCGGCACGACGGTCCGCTGATGCGCGAGCCCGGCGAGGGTTTCGGTGTCGATGGCCTGAGGAACGCCGGGGTTCTTGCCGTTGTCGACCCGAAAGGGGTCGCGTGTGCAGGCTTTGGCCGCCGGGTCGTCCTTCATCTCCGGGTTCTTCACCGCCACCCACCACATGCCCTCGTCGTTCCTGGCGACGTTGAAGTCCTTGGCCTTCCAGTACGGCTCGTACCAACAGGCCGGCGGCTCCCAGTCCACGGCAGTGGAGGTGACCGGACCGCTGCCCTTCGCCTTGGTGCCCTTTCACGGTGATGCTGACGCGAGACTCCAGGGCCGGACCTGAGGAGTCGCCGGATGTCTTCTTCTGCTGGGCGCCGACAGTGTCGAACCCTCCAGCCGTAGCCGGAAACGTCCCGAGCCCGGTCAGCGCTGTGGTCAGCGCCGCCAGCCCCAGGTACCGCGTCAGGGCTGGCACTTCTGCGACCCCCGGTCCTCGGTGAGATCCCAGGTCTGCCAGACGCCTTCCTCGTTCTTCTTCAGGCCGAGGTTGTAGAAGACGTAGCTGTTGGGCGTGGTCTTGGTGCCCTGCAGCTTGTTCGTCTCGCGATCCTTGAGGTCGGCCTTGCTCTCGTCGACGCAGTACGTCAAAGCCGCCGACTTCTTGTCGAACACCGTCACCTTGCGGTCGAAGTAACGCAGGGTGCCGGCCCAGCTGGTCTTCTTGTCGATGGCACCCTTCGCATACTCGTAGACGCCGACCAGCGCGTTGTCCGTGTAGTAGAAGGCCATGCCCGACTTCTTCAGATCGCCGTACGCCATGGCCTGCCACACGGTGCTGACGGTTCGTTCGTTGTCCGCCAGAATCGCGTCCTTGACGGAGTCGCCGGTCTGCTATCGGTCGTGAACGGCGGGGCATGTGCGAGGCTTTCGCTCATGCAACTCGGCCCGCAGGCTCAGCCGAGCCTCTTCGTCAGCATGTACTCCGTCACCCCCGGCGGATAGTCCGGTACCGCGCACACCACCTGGTAGCCCTGCTTCACATAGAACTGCGGTGCCTGGAAGTCCCATGTCTCCAGCCGGGCCGCGGTGCAGTCGCGGGACGTCGCCGCCATGTGTTCCGCCTGGGCGAGGAGCCGAGCGCCCAGGCCCCTTCCGCGGTGGCGTTCGTCGACCCACAGGTACGTCACGTGCAGCCACGTCGCCCAGGTGTAGCCGACCAGTCCGCCGGCGAGATCGTCGCTGCCGTTCACAGCCCACACGTGCAACGGGACGTCCCGCTCGCCGGGGGTCCCGCGCAGCGCGCGCAGGACCGGAGAGGCAGCGGTGTTCGTGTCCCGCAGGCGTGTGCGGAGCAGATCACGTCGGGCCTTGTCGACTTCTGTCTCAAGACGGAACATGCGGCACACCATAAACGCGTCGGACGGTCAGTTCTGCAAATAACCTTCCGCTCCGGGCCCCCGTCCGTACCCTGATGAACAGCACCGGTGGGGGCCGGTGCCGATCAGGGGGCGAGACAGCCGGGTACGACGCCCGGGGTGGGGGTGGCGGTACTGCACGGCGGCGGCCGTGCGGCTGCGGCGACCCGGACGGGCTGCTGCGGCACCGACGGACCGTCGGACGGGGCAGCTCCGGACACCCCGGCGCCGTCCCCGCGGGGTGTCATCCTCCGAGGCTGGGGTATCCCCTGCTCTTCGGGAGCACTGGGGAAGGGGGTTACGTGGTTCGCATCCGAGTCCTGGTCGTCGACGACCATCGCATCTTCGCCGAGTCACTCGCGGCGGCCCTGGCCGCCGAGCCCGACGTCGACGTCTCCGCGGCCGGCAGCGGCCCGGCCGCGCTGCGCAGCCTGGAGCGGGCGGTCGCCGAGGGGCGGCGGTTCGACGTGCTGCTCGTGGACGCCGACCTGGGCGGCAAGGTACCGGGCGCCCGCCCGGCCGTGCCCGTGCAGGAGGGCAACGAGGACGGGCTCGTCGACGGGATCTCCCTCGTGACGGGAGTGCGCTCCGCGCAGCCGAACGTACGGATCGTGGTGCTCGCCGAGAAGGACGACCCGCGGCGGGCGGCGCTCGCGCTGCAGGCCGGGGCTTCCGGCTGGGTCGCCAAGGACTGTTCCCTGTCCCGGCTGCTCACCGTCATCCGCGGGGTGCTGCGCGACGAGACGCATCTGCCGCCCGCGCTGCTGACCGGCGTCCTACGGGAGCTCACCGCCGCCCGCAAGCACCGCACCGAGAGCGAGCGCCTCGTCGAGTCGCTCACTCCGCGTGAGCGGGAAGTGCTGCGGTGCATGGTCGCGGGGCTGGGGCGCAAGGCCGTCGCCGAGCGCCTGTTCCTGTCGCCGCACACCGTGCGGACCCACATGCAGAACGTCCTCGGCAAGCTCGGCGTGCATTCCACCCTCGCCGCCGTCGCCCTGGCACGGCGGGCCGGCGTCGGGCCCGTGGACCTAGCCGGGGATGTTGTCGAACGGGGCGGTCAGCTGGCGTAGCAGCGCCGCCAGCTCGCCGCGCTGAGCCCGGGAGAGCTCCGCGAGGATCGCGCGCTCCTGGTCCAGCAGACCCGCCAGGGCCTGGTCCGCGCGGTCCCGGCCCTCGTCCGTCAGCCGGACCAGGACGCCGCGGCGGTCACTGGGATCGGGGAGCCGCTCCACCAGGCCCTTCTTCGCCAGGCGGTCGATGCGGTTGGTCATCGTCCCGGAGGTGACCAGCGTCTGGGTGAGGAGCTGTCCCGGCGAGAGCTGGTAGGGGGTGCCCGCCCGGCGCAAGGCCGTCAGGACGTCGAACTCCCACGGCTCGAGGTTGTGCTCCGAGAACGCCAGCCGCCGTGCCCGGTCCAGATGCCGGGCCAGCCTGCTCACACGGCTGAGCACCTCGAGCGGTTCCACGTCGAGGTCCGGGCGCTCCCGGCGCCACGCTGCGACCAGCCGATCGACCTCGTCCTCCATGACGATCAGTGTAGTGGTTGTGTCGACGTAGAGTCTCTTGACGTCTAGTTTCTTGACATCAAGATACATGGAGGTCACGCTGGGTGTGCGTCCCGTACCGTCACCACCAGGACACCAGGAGGACCCGTGCCCGCAACCGCCCCCACCTGGGACCCGGCCCAGTACCTCCGTCACGCCGATCACCGCGCCCGCCCCTTCTCCGACCTCCTCGCCCGCGTCCCCGACCTGCCCGGGGACCCGGCCCGCATCGCCGACCTCGGCTGCGGCCCCGGCAACGTCACCACCCTGCTCGCCGCCCGCTGGCCCACCGCCCGGATCACCGGCTACGACAACTCCCCCGAGATGCTCGACAAGGCCCACGTCGAGCACGAGGGACCCACACCCGGGGGCGGCCGTCTCGACTTCGCACAGGCCGACGCACGGACCTGGACACCCGGCGAACCCCACGACCTGATCATCAGCAACGCCACGCTGCAATGGGTGCCCGGGCACGTCGAACGGTTCGCCGACTGGGTGACCGGGCTCGAACCCGGCGGCACCCTCGCCTTCCAGGTGCCGGGCAATTTCGACGCCCCCAGCCACCGCCTCATGCGCGAACTCGCCGCATCACCGCGCTGGCGCACCCGGCTCGCCGACACCCTGCGCCACGGCGACGCCGTCCACACCCCCGAGGCCTACCTGGAGCGGCTGACCTCCCTCGGCTGCGCGGCCGATGTGTGGGAGACGACGTACATCCACCTGCTCCAGGGCGAGGACCCGGTGCTCGACTGGGTGAAGGGGACCGGGCTGCGGCCGGTGCTGACCGCGCTCGCCGACGAGCCCGAGGCACGGGAGGCCTTCGTCGCCGAGTACCGGGCGGCCCTGCGCGACGCCTACCCGGCCGGTCCGCACGGCACGCCATTCCCCTTCCGCCGGGTGTTCGCCGTCGCACGCAAGGAGAGCCGATGATCACCGCCCTCGACCACGTCCAGCTCGCCGCCCCGCCCGGGAGCGAGGAACGGCTGCGGGCGTACTACGTCGGCGTCCTCGGCATGACCGAGGCGCCCAAACCGCAGGCGCTCGCCCGGCGCGGTGGGTGCTGGTTCCGGGCCGGGGCGGTGCAGCTGCACCTGGGGATCGAGGAGGACTTCCGGGCGGCCCGGAAGGCCCACCCCGGGCTGCGGGTGACGGACATCGAGTCCTACGCCGCCCGGCTGCAGGCGAGCGGAGTGGCCGTCCGGTGGGACTCCGCCCTGCCCGGGCACCAGCGGTTCTACGCACAGGACCCGGTCGGCAACCGCCTGGAGTTCCTCGACCCCCGCTAGGCCTTCCGGCGCCCTATCAGGTGCGGCTTGGCCTCCATGCCGTCCAGGCCGTGCCAGGCCAGGTTCACCAGGTGCGCGGCCACCTCGGCCTTCTTCGGCCGGCGCACGTCCAGCCACCACTGGCCGGTCAGGGCGACCATGCCGACCAGTGCCTGGGCGTACAGCGGGGCCAGCTTCGGGTCGAAGCCGCGGCTCTTGAACTCGCGGCCCAGGATGTCCTCCACCTGGGTGGCGATGTCCGAGATCAGCGAGGCGAAGGAACCCGTCGACTGCGGGATGGGGGAGTCACGGACCAGGATGCGGAACCCGTCCGTGTACTCCTCGATGTAGTCCAGCAGGGCGAACGCGGCCTGTTCGCACAGTTCGCGCGGGTGACCGGCCGTGAGTGAACTCGTCACCATGTCCAGCAGGCACCGCATCTCACGGTCCACCACGACCGCGTACAGCCCCTCCTTGCCGCCGAAGTGCTCGTACACCACCGGCTTGGACACCCCGGCCTTCGCCGCGATCTCCTCCACCGACGTGCCCTCGAAACCCTTCGCCGCAAAGAGCGTGCGACCGATCTCCAGCAGTTGCTGACGGCGCTCGGCACCGGTCATCCGGGTGCGACGCGCTCGCCGCGGCTTGTCGTTGCTGGGGGTGCTGCTCGAGTCGGTCGCCACAGCGACCATCATGCCGCCTCGACGGGCTCCTTCCCGCGTGGGGAGCCGCCTTCCCCGGTGTTACGGCGCGAATCGATACGGGAGCGTGACGGCCACCGCACGTCGTACGCCCAGCCCGCCATCTCGAACCAGCGGATCAGGCGGGCGCTCGAGTCGAGCTGCCCCCGCATCACGCCGTGCCGGGCCGACGTCGGGTCGGCATGGTGCAGGTTGTGCCAGGACTCGCCGCAGGACAGGATCGCCAGCCACCACACGTTGCCCGAGCGGTCACGCGACTTGAACGGGCGCTTGCCGACCGCGTGGCAGATCGAGTTGATCGACCAGGTCACGTGGTGCAACAGGGCCACCCGGACCAGTGAACCCCAGAAGAACGCCGTGAACGCGCCCCACCAGGACATCGTCACCAGACCGCCGATCAGCGGCGGCAACCCCAGAGACACCACCGTCCACAGGACGAACTGGCGGGAGATGTTGCGGAGCGTCTTGTCCTTGATCAGATCCGGCGCGTACTTCTCCTGCGACGTCTGCTCCTCGTCGAACATCCACCCGATGTGCGCCCACCACAGGCCCTTCATCAGGGCCGGGAGCGTCTCACCGAAACGCCACGGCGAATGCGGGTCGCCCTCCGCGTCGGAGAACTTGTGGTGTTTGCGGTGGTCGGCCACCCAGCGCACCAGCGGCCCCTCGACCGCCATGGAACCCGCGATCGCCAGCGCGATCTTCAACGGCCGCTTCGCCTTGAAGGAGCCATGGGTGAAGTGACGGTGGAAGCCGATCGTGATGCCGTGGCACCCGAGGTAGTAGAAGAAGACCAGCAGACCGAGGTCCAGCCAGCTCACCCCCCAGCCCCACGCCAGCGGCACGGCCGCCAGCAGCGCGAGGAACGGGACGGTGATGAAGAGGAGGAGGGCGATCTGCTCGATGGACCGCTTCTGCTCGCCGCCCAGCGTGGCCATGGCGGCGTCGGTGTCCTGACCGGGCGCCTTCGGGGCGTCCTCGATCACGTCGGAACTACTGGTCATACGCGTCCCCTGGGGGGTATGTGGATGGAGAAGGAGTGGCCGGGGCACGTGAACCGCGACGTGCTTCCTACGGTTCCGTAACCTACGGCATCGTAAGTATGGCAGTGCGTCGCTCGGCGGCAAGAGCCCGCGAGCCTGCGCGTCTCGGCCGACACCTATCCTGGAGTCGGTCGGACAGCGCGGTCCGCTCTGATTTCTTCCCGGATGTCCGATCCGTAAGCGGCGCCCGCCGCGCGAGACGCCGTCCGGGTTCCCCTCCCAGACGAGCTTCAACACTGCAAGGAGCCGCACCTGTGAGCAGTGCCGACGACCAGACCACGACGACGAGCAGCGAGCTGCGAGCCGACATCCGCCGGCTGGGCGACCTCCTCGGCGAGACCCTCGTCCGCCAAGAGGGCCCCGAGCTGCTGGAACTCGTCGAAAAGGTCCGCCGCCTCACCCGCGAGGACGGCGAGGCCGCCGCCGAGCTGCTGCGCGGCACCGAACTCGACACCGCGGCCAAGCTGGTCCGCGCCTTCTCCACCTACTTCCACCTGGCCAACGTCACCGAGCAGGTCCACCGCGGCCGCGAGCTGCGCGCCCGCCGCGCCGCCGAAGGCGGACTCCTCGCCCGTACGGCCGACCGGCTCAAGGACGCCGACCCCGAGCACCTGCGCGAAACGGTCGCCAACCTCAACGTCCGGCCCGTCTTCACCGCCCACCCCACCGAGGCCGCCCGCCGCTCGGTGCTGAACAAGCTCCGCCGCATCGCCGCGCTCCTGGAAACCCCGGTCATCGAATCCGACCGGCGCCGCCTGGACACCCGCCTCGCCGAGAACATCGACCTCGTCTGGCAGACCGACGAACTGCGCGTGGTGCGTCCCGAGCCCGCCGACGAGGCCCGCAACGCCATCTACTACCTGGACGAGCTGCACGTGGGCGCCGTCGGCGACGTCCTGGAGGACCTCACCGCCGAACTGGAACGCGCCGGGGTCAAGCTCCCCGACGACACCCGCCCCCTCACCTTCGGCACCTGGATCGGCGGCGACCGCGACGGCAACCCCAACGTCACCCCCCAGGTGACCTGGGACGTCCTCATCCTCCAGCACGAACACGGCATCAACGACGCCCTGGAGACCATCGACGAACTCCGCGGCTTCCTGTCCAACTCCATCCGCTACGCCGGCGCCACCGAGGAACTCCTGACCTCCCTCCAGGCCGACCTGGACAACCTCCCCGAGATCAGCCCCCGCTACAAGCGCCTCAACGCCGAAGAGCCCTACCGGCTCAAGGCCACCTGCATCCGCCAGAAGCTGGAGAACACCAAGAAGCGCCTCGCCGAGGGCACCCCCCACGTGGCCGGCCGCGACTACCTCGGCACCAGCGAACTCCTCGACGACCTGCGGATCATCCAGCGCTCCCTGCGCGAGCACCGCGGCGGACTCTTCGCCGACGGGCGCCTCGCCCGCACCATCCGCACCCTCGCCGCCTTCGGCCTCCAGCTCGCCACCATGGACGTCCGCGAACACGCCGACGCCCACCACCACGCCCTCGGCCAGCTCTTCGACCGGCTCGGCGAGGAATCCTGGCGCTACGCCGACATGCCCCGCGACTACCGCGCCAAGCTCCTCGCCAAGGAACTGCGCTCCCGCAGGCCCCTCGCCCCCACCCCGGCCCCCGTCGACGCCCCCGGCGAGAAGACCCTCGGCGTCTTCGGCACCGTCAAGCGCGCCCTCGAAGTCTTCGGACCCGAAGTCATCGAGTCCTACATCATCTCCATGTGCCAGGGCGCCGACGACGTCTTCGCCGCCGCCGTCCTCGCCCGCGAAGCAGGCCTCATCGACCTGCACGCCGGCTGGGCCAAGATCGGCATCGTGCCGCTCCTCGAAACCACCGACGAGCTCAAGGCCGCCGACACCATCCTCGAGGACATGCTCTCCGACCCGTCCTACCGGCGCCTCGTCGCGCTGCGCGGCGACGTCCAGGAGGTCATGCTCGGCTACTCCGACTCCTCCAAGTTCGGCGGCATCACCACCAGCCAGTGGGAGATCCACCGCGCCCAGCGCCGCCTGCGCGACGTCGCCCACCGCTACGGCGTACGCCTGCGCCTCTTCCACGGCCGCGGCGGCACCGTCGGCCGCGGCGGCGGCCCCACCCACGACGCCATCCTCGCCCAGCCCTGGGGCACCCTCGAAGGCGAGATCAAGGTCACCGAACAGGGCGAGGTCATCTCCGACAAGTACCTCATCCCGTCCCTGGCCCGGGAGAACCTCGAACTCACCGTCGCCGCCACCCTCCAGGCCTCCGCCCTGCACACCGCACCCCGCCAGTCCACCGAGGCCCTCGCCCGCTGGGACGCCGCGATGGACGTCGTCTCCGACGCCGCCCACGCCGCCTACCGCCGCCTCGTCGAGGACCCCGACCTGCCGACGTACTTCCTCGCGTCGACGCCGGTCGACCAGCTCGCCGACCTGCACCTGGGCTCCCGGCCCTCCCGCCGCCCCGGCTCCGGCGTCTCCCTCGACGGCCTGCGCGCCATCCCCTGGGTGTTCGGCTGGACCCAGTCCCGGCAGATCGTCCCCGGCTGGTTCGGCGTCGGCTCCGGCCTCAAGGCCCTGCGCGAAGCCGGCCTCGACACCGTCCTCGACGAGATGCACCAGGAATGGCACTTCTTCCGCAACTTCATCTCCAACGTCGAGATGACCCTCGCCAAGACCGACCTGCGGATCGCCCAGCACTACGTCGACACCCTCGTCCCCGACGAACTCAAGCACGTCTTCGCCACCATCAAGGCCGAGCACGAACTCACCGTGCGTGAGGTGCTGCGTGTGACCGGCGAAGAGGAACTCCTCGACGCCACGCCCGTCCTGAAGCAGACCTTCGCCATCCGCGACGCCTACCTCGACCCGATCTCCTACCTCCAGGTCGCCCTGCTCAAGCGGCAGCGCGAAGCCGCCGAAGGCGCCGAGCAGCCCGACCCGCTCCTCGCCCGCGCCCTGCTCCTCACCGTCAACGGCGTGGCAGCCGGCCTGCGCAACACCGGCTGACCCACCCCGGACACGACCGTGCCCCCGAGCCCGTACAGGCTCGGGGGCACAGCCATGTCCCACGTCAGCCGCGACCGGCCCGCCGACGCCGCAGCACCAGGTAACCGCCCGCCGCCACCAGCGCCGCCGCGGCCCCCGACAACACACCCACCGGGGCACCGTTGCCCGTCTCGGCGAGATCACCGTCCGCACCGCCCTGCGGAGACGGCGACGACGCCGGCACCCCACCGGCCGACGAACCCGGCGACGACGACGCACCCGGCTCACCCGACGGCTCACCGGACGCACCCGACGACGGCGAGGCAGACGCACCCGACGACGGCGAAGCAGAAGCCGAAGCCGAAGCCGACGGCGTCGCACCACCCGGCCCCTGCTCGTCCTCGCAGTCCGACCAGAACACCTTGTGCTTGGCGGACCCCTTCTCCCCCTCGAAGTTCCAGAACAGCTTGTAGTGCCCGTCGGGCAGCGACAGATCCCCGGTCCGGCCGTGACCCTCGGCGTCCAGCGTCAGCGCACCGGACTCCACCGTCTCCCCCTTGTTCTCGCTCGGGGGAATCGCATCGATGTGCCAGTCGACCTTCTGCCCCCCGTCGAAACCGAAGGCATCCAGGTAGAAGGCGCACACATGCGGCTCGTTGCGCCGCAACTCCTCACCCGTAGCGGCGTCATGGATCTTCACCGTGCCGTTGTCGCCGGGGGGAGTGGCGTGGGCGGCCGGAGCGAGCAGCAGGACCACGGAAGCGGAGGCGCAGACAGCGCCGAAACGAGAGAGGTTTCGCATGGCAAGGTCGTCCATCTTCGAGAAGTGACCGGGAAGATGTGGAGGGGGCGGCTCAGCTTCCAGCCCCGCCCGAACGCCCGTCAATCACGAACAGACAACGTTCCGTTCCTCCACAGACGTGGAGAACACCGGAACCCCTCAGACGGCCACGAAAGCCGCCGTCAACAACGCCACCCCCGACAGCCCCAGCCCCCACGCGAGCCGCGTCCGCAGCAGACCACCCGCCACCACGACCGACGCCAGCAACAACGCCCCACCGAACGGAACCCACGCGTACAGCACCCCCGCCGGACCCGAACGCACCGCGTCAACACCACCGGGCTTCACGACCACCGCGTAGGTCCGCCCCCGCTCCACCGCCACCGACCTCTCCAGCACCACCCGCGCCCGCGGCTGCGAACCCTGCGACAACGGCGTGAACCGGCCCCAGCACGTGTCCGGCCCACACCGCGCCACCTCGACCGTGCCCGCCTCCCGGCCCTTCGTCAGCATCACGTGCTGCGCCGTCCCCCACGACGCCCACACCCCCGCGATCAGGATCAGCACCGCGACCGTACCCATCACCGCGAACCGCCCGAACCGCAGCACGACGGCCGAAACCCGGGACGAAGAGGGGGCAGTGGCAGGCATGGCCGGGATCATTGGCCATGCCTGAACGGCCCGTCAACCTCGGTGGGTGACAAGTCAGGAGTTGTACGTGCTTTGCGCCCGCTCCAGCCCCTCGATCACCAGAGCCTCCACCGCATCCGCCGCCCGGTCCACGAAGTAGTCCAGCTCCTTGCGCTCCGCCGACGAGAAATCCTTCAGCACGAAATCCGCCACCGGCATCCGCCCCGGCGGCCGCCCGATCCCGAACCGCACCCGGTGATACTCCGCACCGAACGCCTTCGTCATCGACTTCAGCCCGTTGTGCCCGTTGTCCCCGCCACCCAGCTTCAGCCGCAGCACCCCGTAGTCGATGTCCAACTCGTCATGCACCGCCACCACATGATCCACCGGCACCTTGTAGAAATCCCGCAGCGCGTTCACCGGCCCACCCGACAGGTTCATGTACGACATCGGCTTCGCCAGAACCACCCGCCGGTTCAACGGCCCAGGCGGCCCGATCCGGCCCTCCACCACCTGCGCCTGCGCCCGCCCGGCCCGCTTGAACCTCCCCCCGACCCGGTCCGCCAGCAGATCGGCCACCATGAAACCCACGTTGTGCCGATTCCCCGCATACTCCGGCCCCGGATTGCCCAGCCCCACGATCAGCCACGGAGCGGCCGCATCGGTCGTCACGTCCATGTCTCCTTTTTACATACGCGTCGGCCGCTGCCCCGCACGGGAACAGCGGCCGACGAAAACGACGAGCCAGAGGATCAGGCCTCGGCGGCCTCTTCCTCAGCGGCCTCCTCGCCCTCAGGGGCCTCCTCGGCCTGCGCGGCCAGCACCTGGAGGACGACGGTGTCGTCCTCCACGGTCAGCGTGGTGCCCTTCGGCAGCTTGATGTCCTTGGCGAGGATGGAGTCACCCGCCGCCAGACCCTCGATGGAGACCGTCACGGACTCCGGGATGTGGGTCGCCTCGGCCTCGACGGGCAGCGCGTTCAGCACGTGCTCCAGCAGGAAGCCACCCGGGGCCAGCTCGCCCTCGGTGTGCACCGGGATCTCGACCGTGACCTGCTCGCCGCGCTTCACCAGCAGCAGGTCCACGTGCTCCAGGAAGCCCTTCAGCGGGTCACGCTGCACCGACTTCGGAATCGCCAGCTCGTTCGACTTGCCGTCGATGTCCAGCGCGATCAGCACGTTCGGCGTACGCAGCGCCATCAGCAGGTCGTGACCCGGAAGGGTCAGGTGCAGCGGGTCCGAACCGTGCCCGTACAGGACACCCGGAACCTTGTCTTCACGACGGATACGGCGCGCGGCACCCTTGCCGAACTCGGTGCGCGTCGCGGCGGAGATCTTCACCTCGGACATAGTCACTCCTCGTAGAAGTAGATACGGACGTGGTCACCCGGCCACGAACGGCCTGCTACGAAGAGCGCGTCGATAACGGACAACCGCATCCCCAACGGGAACGGCCTCCCTCGCCGAGCAACTGCAGCAGTCTACTCGGACAGGGAGGCCGCACCAAAAGGATCTACGCCGGCACCACGCAGGGGGCCTACTGCTCGTCGAACAGGCTCGTCACCGAACCGTCCTCGAACACCTCACGCACCGCGCTCGCGATCGTCGGCGCGATCGACAGCACCGAGATCTTGTCCAGATCCCCGCCCAGCTCACCCGGCGTCGGCAGGGTGTTCGTGAACACGAACTCACTCACCCGCGAGTTCTTCAGCCGATCCGCGGCCGGACCCGAAAGGACACCGTGCGTCGCCGTCACGATCACGTCCTCCGCACCGTGCGCGAACAGCGCGTCCGCCGCGGCACAGATCGTCCCACCGGTGTCGATCATGTCGTCCACCAGCACACACACGCGGCCCTTCACCTCACCCACGACCTCGTGGACGGTGACCTGGTTCGCGACGTCCTTGTCACGCCGCTTGTGCACGATCGCCAGCGGCGCACCCAACCGGTCGCACCAGCGGTCCGCGACCCGCACCCGGCCCGCGTCCGGCGACACGACCGTCAGCTTCTGGCGGTCCACCTTCCGCCCCACGTAGTCCGCCAGCAGCGGCAGCGCGAACAGGTGGTCCACCGGACCGTCGAAGAAGCCCTGGATCTGGTCCGTGTGCAGATCCACGGTCAGGATCCGGTCCGCACCCGCGGTCTTCATCATGTCCGCGATCAGACGCGCCGAAATCGGTTCACGCCCACGGTGCTTCTTGTCCTGCCGCGCGTAACCGTAGAACGGCACGATCACCGTGATGGAGCGGGCCGACGCACGCTTCAGCGCGTCGATCATGATCAACTGCTCCATGATCCACTTGTTGATCGGAGCCGTGTGGCTCTGGATCAGGAAACAGTCCGCGCCACGCGCCGACTCCTGATAACGCACATAGATCTCACCGTTGGCGAAGTCGAAGGCCTTCGTCGGGACAACCCCGACACCCAGCTGTTGGGCGACCTCCTCCGCAAGCTCGGGGTGGGCGCGGCCGGAGAAGAACATCAACTTCTTCTCGCCGGTCGTCTTGATCCCGGTCACAGCACTGTCTCCTCAGAGGTGTCGCAGCTGGGTGTCGAGAGACCTCGCAGCCGGCTTGCCGGAGGCCGTCTCAGCTGGTGGGGGTGCGGGTGTGCACTTATCACCGTACGCCGTGTTTGAGGCAACGGTTTCCGGTCAGCCCTCGCCGGCCGACTCCCGGGAAGCCGCCTCAGCCGCCTTCGCAGCCGCGCTCCCCGGACGCTTCCGAGCCACCCAACCCTCGATATTCCGCTGCTGACCACGGGCCACGGCCAACGAACCCGCCGGCACATCCTTCGTGATCACGGACCCGGCAGCGGTGTACGCACCGTCCCCCACCGTGACAGGCGCCACAAACATGTTGTCCGAGCCCGTCCGGCAATGCGAACCGATGGTCGTGTGGTGCTTCTCCTGCCCGTCGTAGTTCACGAACACGCTCGCGGCACCGATGTTCGTCTGCTCACCGATCGTCGCGTCCCCCACGTACGACAGGTGCGGCACCTTCGTCCCGTCCCCGATCGACGCGTTCTTCGTCTCCACGTACGTCCCGATCTTGCCCTTCACACCCAGCCGCGTCCCCGGACGCAGATACGCGTACGGCCCCACCGACGCGTCCGCACCCACCTCGGCACCCGACGCCACGGTGTTGTCCACCCGCGCACCCGCACCCACCCGGGTGTCCGTCAGCCGCGAGTTCGGCCCGACCTCCGCACCCTCGGCCAGATGCGTCGCGCCGTGCAGCTGCGTACCCGGATGCACGACGGCGTCCCGCTCGAAGGTCACCGTCACGTCGATCCAGGTCGTCGCCGGATCGATCACCGTCACACCGGCCAGCATCGCCTCGGTGAGCAACCGGTCGTTCAGGATCCGCCGCGCCTCCGACAACTGCACACGGTTGTTGATCCCCGCGATCTCACGGTGGTCACCGGCCACCGACGCCCCCACCCGGTGCCCCGCCTCACGCAGGATCCCGAGCACGTCCGTCAGGTACTCCTCGCCCTGGCTGTTGTCCGTCCGCACCTTCTTCAGCGCGTCCGCCAGCAGCTGACCGTCGAACGCGAACACACCCGAGTTGATCTCACGGATCGACCGCTGCGCGTCGGTGGCGTCCTTGTGCTCCACGATGGCCGTGACGGCCCCCGTGGCGTCGTCCCGGACGATCCGCCCGTACCCCGTCGCGTCCGGCACCTCGGCGGTCAACACGGTGACGGCATTGCCGTCGGCGGAGTGCGTCTCGGCGAGGGCCCGCAGCGTCGCACCGGTCAGCAGGGGCGTATCCCCGCACACGACGACGACCGTCCCGTCGACGGCACCGCCCAGCTCCTCCAGGCCCATCCGCACGGCGTGCCCGGTGCCGTTCTGCTCCGCCTGCACGGCGGTACGGACGTCCGGGGCGATCTCGCCGAGATGCGCGGTGACCTTCTCACGGGCGTGGCCGACCACGACGACCAGATGCTCGGGCTGCAGCTCGCCGGCGGAGGCGAGGACATGACCCACGAGACTGCGACCGCAGAGCTCGTGCAGGACCTTGGGTGTGGCCGACTTCATACGGGTGCCCTCACCCGCTGCAAGAACGACGACGGCTGCCGGGCGGTTGGCGCTCACGGGATGCCCTTCGGCTGTGGATGGGGTGGGGTGACATCCGCAGGATACCGGGGGGTTTTGTGGGGGTGGGGGGTGTGGGGCCCGACCGGCATCGCATCAGGCAGGACCCGAACTGAGTGTGTGCTCCCCTGCCAGGACTCGAACCTGGAACAAATCATCCAAAGTGACCCGTGTTGCCAATTACACCACAGGGGACTATAAACCCGGCTAATCGGACATCTCGCCGATCGGCTGGGTGGCTCCCAACACTATGCCGTACCAAGAGCCTTCGATGCGACGGTACAGGTCGGCGCTCCCCCGCACCTTGATCACGAGGCAACCTCGGTACGCCTCGCCAGTGTTCTTGCGGACGGTCTTGGGGTTGTGCTTCTTCAATGTCGTCTTGTTGAACGCGGAGCGCTCGGCGTCGACCAGGTCGGCCCAGAATTGCTCGGCCCCGGGAACGTCGGCGGTCTCGTGGATCATCACTGCGTACCTGACGCGCTCGCGCTCCACGCCCAACAGGTCGAGCCAGGCGAGGAAGACCCGGATCATCCCAGGGTCACTGTTGACGAAGCAGACGTTTTCTCGGCGGTCGTACGGCTTGTCCTTGCTGCCCTCGGCCCAGTACAGGCCGACGCCCAGGAGGAACAGCTCGCGCGGTGACAGTGTGCCTACCGCCTGCTTGGCGGCCTCCTTGGTGTGCTGCCGTTCCTCGTCCCGTAGGCGCAGCGTGGCTTCCCAACCGCGCCTCGCGATGGCCGACGCCTCCTCGGGGGTCCGCTTCCGCTCCGGCTTCGG
Organism: Streptomyces tibetensis; assembly: GCF_040647715.1. Classification (GTDB taxonomy): domain Bacteria; phylum Actinomycetota; class Actinomycetes; order Streptomycetales; family Streptomycetaceae; genus Streptomyces; species Streptomyces tibetensis_A. Next base: position 529,248 of record NZ_JBEZCR010000003.1, read on the forward strand.
TAGATCCCGTACCCACAGCGAGATCGAACTCCTCGAGCACCCCAGCTCCACTTCGATCTGGTCGTACGTCCAGCCCTGGAGGCGGAGTTCCCTCGCCTTCTCCCTCAGGTCGTCCTTTGCGTTCGGGCGCTTCGTCCAGGCCGGGGGCGGTTCTCCCTTCACCAGTTGGTTGAGGATGTCGTTGTTGTAGATCTTCAGCTCGTCGCGGATCTGGCGGAGGCTGAGGCCCTGGCGGCGGAGTGCCACCGCCTGCTCCCGCAGCCCCTCGAAGTCGGCGTACTTGCCGGGCGCATGTGTCATACGCATACCGTCCGGCCGGAATGCATCCCTCCGGGGTCGAACGGTGTGCGATTCAGCAGTTCGAGGGATATCGGGTGGTATCGCAGCCGAACGGTCACGGAGTGTGGTGCGGGTCAGTCCCGGAAACTCACCGGAAAGCGGGCGGGGGGCGCCTTTAGGCTGGGAGGCATGACCGCGACGGGGGAAGACCATGTGACGGCCCGGGGAGGGCCCTGGTGGTGGGCCAGGCGGCGTAGTGCCGTGTTCGATGTGGGTCTGGCCGTGGTGTCCGCGCTGGAGTGTGCGCTGGAGGGGATCCCGTTCGCCAGGGACGTGGCGGTCCCGGTGGCGGTGGGGGTCGTCTTCGGGTTGCTGGCCGGTTCCGTACTGCTCGTGCGGCGGCGGTGGCCGATCGCCGTGGTGCTGGTGTCGATCGCCATCACGCCGGCCGAGATGGGCTTCCTGATGGGGATCGTCGGCCTGTACACGCTGGCCGCGGCGGAGCTGCCCCGGCGGATCATCGGCTCGCTGGCGGGGATGTCGCTGGTGGGGACGCTGATCGTGACGTTCGTGAAGACGCAGCAGGACATGTCGCGGGGGGATCTGGAGATAGGGGACTGGTTCGTCCCCTTCGCTGCGATCACGATGTCGCTGGGCTTCACGGCGCCTCCGGTGCTGCTGGGGCTGTATGTGGGGGCGCGGCGGCGGCTGATGGAGAGCCTGCGGGAGCGGGCGGACAGTCTGGAGCGGGAGCTTCAGTTGCTGGCTGAGCGGGCGGAGGAGCGGGCCGAGTGGGCCCGGAACGAGGAGCGGACGCGGATCGCGCGGGAGATGCACGATGTGGTCGCGCATCGGGTGAGTCTGATGGTGGTGCATGCGGCGGCGTTGCAGGCGGTGGCCCGGAAGGATCCGGAGAAGGCGGTGAAGAACGCCGCGTTGGTGGGGGACATGGGGCGGCAGGCGCTGACGGAGCTGCGGGAGATGCTCGGGGTACTGCGCAGCGGTGGGGACGGGCCGTCGCGTGAGCCGTCGGTGTCGGTGTCGGCGTCGGTGCGGGCGGCGTCGGTGCCTTTGGCTGCGGTGGGGGTGGCCGCGGCTGCTGCGGCTTCGCGGGCGGCGGACGACGAGGGGCCGTGTCTGGCGGAGATCGAGGAGCTGGTGGGGCAGTCGGCTGCGGCGGGGATGGTGGTGGCGTTGTCGGTGGAGGGGGATGTGCGGTCGTATGCGCCGCTCGTGGAGCAGACGGCGTATCGGGTGGTGCAGGAGGCGTTGACGAACGTCCACAAGCACGCGGCCGGGGCGAAGACGTATGTGCGGTTGGCGCATCGGGTGTCGGAGATCGCGATGCAGGTGGAGAACGAGCCGCCTGAGGAGGCGGCGTCGTCGGCCGGGTTGCCGTCCGGGGGGAACGGGCTGGTGGGGATGAGGGAGCGGGTTTCGGCGCTGGGCGGAGTGTTCGTGTCCGGGCCGACGGATGCGGGGGGTTTTCGGGTGTCGGCGGTGATTCCGGCGTCGTAGCCCGTTCCGGTCGGCGTCAGCCGGTGGTGAGGCGTGGGGGTGCGGTGCCAGCGATGAGGGTGGCGAGGGCTTGGTCGATGTCGGCGCCGAGGTACCAGTCGCCGGTGTGGTCGAGGGTGTAGACGCGGCCGTCGGTGTCGATGGCGAGGAGGGCTTGGCTGTCGGTTTCGGCGCCGAGGGGGCAGACGTCGGTGCCGAGGGCGCGGCCGAGGTCGCCGAGGGTGCGGGCCATGTGGAGGCCGTGCAGGGGGTCGAGGTGCAGGGTGGCGGGGGCGACCTGGCGGCCGGGGCCGGTGGGTGTGATGTGGAGTCCGCCGAATTCTGCCCAGGCTTCGACGGCTGCGGGGAAGACGGTGTGGCGGTGGCCCGCGGGGGAGGTGTGGTCGCGCAGGGCGTCGGCCCAGATCTCGGCTTGTTTGATGTCCCAGCGTCCGGGTTGCCAGCCGGCGGCGCGCAGGGCGGCGTCGACGGGTACGGCGAAGCGGGTGGTGGAGGTGCGGTCGGTGTGCATCTGCCCTTCGTCTCGTCGAGGCCATGGGGTGGCGCGGGTGCGTGGGGGCGCGCGCCGGTTCGGTGACGGTGCGGTGTGGGGGGTGGGGGGGCGTCAGTTGTTCTGGGACGCCGGGTCGACTATGCGGACGCCGAAGTGGGCGCTGAGCGCGGTGCAGGCGCGGCAGGGGGTTGCGAAGCTGCCGTGGAGGGGGTCGCCGTCTTCGCGGATGCGTCGGGCGGTGAGTTTGGCCTGCTTGAGGGCTTTGCGTGCTTCGCCGTTGGTCATGGGTTTGCGTGCGGCGCGTTTGCTGCGGGCGGCGTCGGCGGCGGCGATGTGGCGGGAGATGAGGATGGTTTCGGCGCAGCGGCCGGTGTAGCGGTCGCGTTGGGCGCTGGGGAGGGTGTCGAGGAAGTCCTGGACGAGGGGGTGCAGGGCGGGGGGTGTGTCGGCGCGGGCGGCGGTGCCGGTGAGGGTGGTGCCGCGGACGGAGAGTGCGGCGGCGACGGTGGGGAGGATGCCGTCGCGGCGGTGCCGGAGGGCGGGGGCGTGGGTGGTTTCGGTGGTGCTCCAGCCGATGCGGGGGTCGCCGCCTCTGGGGTCGCCGTTCCGGGGGTCGCCGTTTCTCGGGTCGGCGTTGCGGCGGTCGGCGTTTCGCGGGTCGCCGGCCAGGGGGCCGGTGTCGCGGCTGTCGCCTCGGGGGTCGCCGTTTCGTGGGTCGGCGGACCTGCCGGTGTGTGGTCCCGTCTGCGTCGCGTTCATGATCGTCTTCCCCTCCGTGCATCCCCCCGGGGGTCACAGACTGCCAAATGCCGTGGCTGGTGCGGAAGCTGGGGCGCGGCGACACGCCCGTAGCGGGTTGTGCCGTCACGGTGGGGTGACGGCTGGTCACGGAAGCGGAAGGGGGCGCCGAGCGGTGCCGGTGACCGGTGTCGTCGTACCGCATAGGCTGTCGGCACCGTGGGCGATGCGGTGATCCGTTCGGGGTTCGATGCAGTGAACCGGAGGGTGATCCGCGAGGTCGGCGCGTGCGGTGAAGTGCAGAGAAGTCGAAACAGCAGACGTGACAGTCGATACGGGTCGTAGTGCACCGAGGGTGGTCAATACGGGTCGTACAGAGTGCCGCAGGGGGCAACCGCCATGACGACAGGTCGGCTCGGGCAGCAAGCCGCGCCGCCGAACGCGGCCTACGCCGGGCAGGTCGTGCATTTCCCGGATCCGGTCCGGGCGGCCCGTCACCCGAGAGGGGTACGGGTCGACGAGCACGGTTACCCCGACTTCTCGGCTTACGCGCGGGCGGCCGCGGAGATCGCGGAGCCTCCGGAGGGTTTCGGCGTCGACGAGTTGCGGCTGACGGACTACGTGTCGGCGAACACGGCGTTGTCGGCGTCGGGGCACGAGCTGTGGGACACGGTGCCGGCGGTGGCGACGCCGCACGGCTGGACGTGGCATCACGTGGTGGGCACCCGGCGGCTGGAGCTGGTCCCGGTCGAGGTGAAGGCGCTGCTGCGGCATCACGGGGGTGTGGCGACGTCGGGCGTGGACCATGCCAAGCGGGGCACGCGGCCGTTGCAGGAGACGCGTCCGGCGCACTTCGGGCTGCCGAAGTCGGGTGTGGCGGTGACGGAGTCGCAGGTGCAGGGCGTGGAGGAGGACCTCGGCTACCGGTTGCCGGGTGCGTACCGGTCGTTCCTGAAGGCGGCGGGTGGTTGCGCGCCGGTGGGGGCCGCGTTGGACGCGGAGCTGGGGCTGCTGGTGGACCAGCCGTTCTTCACGGTGCGCGACGAGGCGGCGGTCAACGACCTGGTGTATGTCAACAAGTGTCTGCGTGACCATCTGACCAAGGACTACCTGGGGATCGCGTTCGTCCAGGGCGGGCTGCTGGCCGTGAAGGTGAAGGGCGAGCGGATCGGTTCGGTGTGGTTCTGCGCGTACGACGACGCGCGGGACGTGGATCCCTCGGTGCCGCCGGCGGAGCGGGTGGAGCGGTTGTTGCTGCCGTGCGGGGACGACTTCGACGTCTTCCTGTCGCGGCTGGCGGGCGATCCGCCGGAGTTGGAGACGGTGGCGAACTTGATGGTGGACGGCGGGTTCGCGCGTGTGGTGCCGGTGGGTGCCGTGTCGTCCTCGGCTGTGGGGGAGTGAGACCGGCGATGGTGACCTTCGCGCAGGCGCAGGAGCGCGCCGAGGAGTGGATCAACGGGGATGTGCCGTCGTACCAGCATCGTGAGGTGCGGGTGCGGGAGTTCGACCTCGGGTTCGTGGTGTGGGCCGAGGACCGGGCGGACGGGCCGCGCTCGGACGGTGGCGCGCAGCGGCTGGTGATCGCACGGGACAGTGGCGAGGCGACGCTGTGGCCCGGGTTGCCGGTGGGTGAGGTGATCCGCCGGTACGAGGAGGAGTACGGCCGTGCGGGCGCGGTGGACGAGTCGGCCTCGGCCGCGCCTGCGGCAAGGGTGGATCTGAACCAGACGTCGTTCCTGCTGACTCCGCCGGAGTGGTTGCAGGACGCGGCGGACAAGCTGGGGATTCCGGATCGGCGGGGTGCGGGCGCTGGGGCCGGGGCTCAGGCGGCTTCTGCTGCGGGGGAGCCGGGGTCCGGCTCTGCTGCCGGTCCTGGTTCCGGTTCTTCGGTCGGCGGGGGTGTTGTGACTCCTGCGCAGGGTGCGCCCGCCGCGCCGGGGAGCGGTGCGTCGTGGCCGGTGGCCGGGGGTGAGGACCCGGCGGCCGACGCGGGTGCTTCCGGGGCTCCGGTGGCGCCGGGTGGGCCGGGCGCGCCGGAGGGCGCGACGCCCTGGGCCGGTACGGACACCACGGCGGACGCGGGCGACGACCGTTCCGTGCCGCTGCCGGCGACGGTTTTCGCGCCGCCGCTGGGAGAGGCCGAGGGCGATGTTCCGCCGCCTTCGACGACGCCCGAGGCCAGGACGACTCTGATGTCGGGTGGCAGTCAGCTGCCACCGACGGCGCTGTCGCCCGCGGTCGACGACCCGAACGCCCAGGGCCCGGGGGCTGCGCCCGCGCCTGGCGGCCCGGGGTACGGCTATCCGGCAGCGCCGGGAGGTGCTCCGGGAGTGCCGGGGGTGCCGCCGGGTGGTGTGCAGCAGGGAGGTGCTGCGGGAGTGCCGGGGGTGCCGCCGGGTGGTGTGTCGCAGGGCAGTACGCCTCCGCCGGCGCCCGGTGTACAGCCGTACGGGTATCCGCAGCAGCCGGGGAGTGTGCCACCGCAGGGGAGCACCCCGCCGCAGGGGATCACGCCGCCGCCGGCCGCCGGGCCGGGGGCCGCTGCGAACGCCGGGGACATCGCCGACGCCGCGACCAGCAAGGCGGCTCCGCCGCCCGGGCGCCGCGGTGCGGGTCCGTCCACCCCGCCCCCTCCGGGCGCCCCGGGGACGCCCGGTGTTCAGCGGGGCAGTACGCCGCCGCCGTCCGGGCCCGGGGCATCGGCCACTCCCGCGGGCGGGTACGTCCCCACGCAGATGGTGTCGGCGCTCGGGCCCGACGGTCCCGGCGGCCCCGGGGACTCTTCTGGTACGGGCGTGCCGATGCCGCCGCCCGGGGCCCCTGGCACTCCGGGAGCGCCCGGCGTTCCGCAGGCCGGCCCAGGCGGCCCTGGCGCTGCCGGCACGCCCCATCAGCCCGGAACGCCCCATCAGTCCGGCACCCCGAACCCACCCGGGCCTCCGGGCGCGCCGCAGCCTCCGGGCGTCCCGGGCGGTACGCCGCCCGGCGGTGTCCACCACGCCGCCACGATGCTCGCCGACCCCGGTCGGATGGGCCCGGGCGCGCCGCAGCCTCCGGGACCGCCGGGAGCACCCGGCGCTCCTGGCGCGCCCCAGCCTCCGGGTGCTCCCCATCCGCCTGGAGCGCCCGGCGTTCCGCGGCCCCCTGGTGCCCCGGGCGCCACGCCGCCCGGCGGACCGGGGCCCGTGCACCATGCGGAGACCATGCTGGCCGCGCCCCCGGCGGGCGGGCCCGGCGTGCCTCCGCCGCCGCAGGCCCCCGGCGCACCACCGGCCGCCCCGGGTGCTGCACCCGGCGCCCCGGGCACGCCCGGCGCGCCCCCGGTGCCGCCGGGGATGCCGGGGGCGGTGCCGCCCGGCATGCCTCCTGGTGCCATGCCCCCGGGCGCGATGCCGCCGCCCGGCCCGCCCGGGCCCGGGCAGCCGCCGGCGTACGGCTATCCGCAGCAGCCCACCGGGCAGCCGACCGTCGGCCCCGGCTACCAGGCCGTGCTGCGCTACCGCGCGCAGGACGGTTCCGAGCAGCAGCTGATCCGGCGTTCGGCGCCCGGCACGCCGCACCCGGAGTGGCAGATCTTCCATGAGCTGCGGGCCATGAACGTGCCCCCGGACCAGGTGCTGGAGCTGCACACCGAACTGGAGTCGTGCGAGCTGCCGGGGGCGTACTGCGCGCGGATGATCCGCGAGCAGTGGCCGCAGGCGCGGATCACGAGCATCGCGCCGTACGGCACGGATCACGCGAGCCGGCAGCAGGGCATGCAGCAGCTGCTGGCCCACCAGGGCGAGTTGCACCAGGTGGCGGACGGCCCGGCGCGTCCGGCTCCGGTGCGTGCTCCGCTGCCGCCGGTGCAGGCGGCTCCGCCGATCCCGCCGGAGGCGATCGGGCAGGAGCTGGGGGCCGCGTTCGGGCCGGGGGTGTTCCGGTTCGAGCAGGCTGCCGTGTCGCGGCAGGGTGTGCCGCCGATCGTGGCGCACACGCTGGTGGCGGCCGGACTGCCGATGGACATGGGCCCGTTCTTCTGGGCGCAGGCCCAGCCGGGGCGGCCCGTCCCGACGCTGGCGGAGCTGGCGGCCGAGCGCGGTGTGCAGCCGGCCTCGGACGCGGGTTCCTATCTGGTGATGGGCAGCGACTTCGGCAAGGCGATCTGCGTGCAGTACGGCACGGCGAACATCGTCGCCGTGCCGGTGGAGGCCGGGCCGGGCGGGGCGCCGGTGCCGCCGCAGTTCGTGAACACCGGGCTGCCGGAGTTCGCGCGCTGCCTTGCCCTGCTGGGGCGGATGTGGCGGCTGCGCTTCGGGCTGAACCAGGAGCAGGCGGGCCGTTGGACCGTCGACTTCCAGGCCCAGCTTGCCGCGCTCGACCCGGCGGCGCTGGGGTCGCCGGAGAGCTGGTGGTCGGTCCTGCTGGAGGAGATGTGGGACGGACTGCTGTGACGCGTCGCCGCTGACGTGCCGTATGGAGCCGGGTTCGGTCGCTCACACGACCGGGCCCGGCTCTTGCGCGCCCGCCGGGGCCGGCTTCTCGTGCCCGCGGTGAAACGTTCTCGCGCCGGGCTGTCACACTTCCTGCCGCCGTTCCGTCAGTGCAGTGACAGCGATGCACCGCCGACTCAGGAGGCAGAGATCATGCAGGCACGGATGACGAACCCGGCGTATGTCCTTTCCGGTGCGATGAAGGGCATCGGCACCCTCTTCCAGGCGATCGGTGAGGGCGGTCTGGCGCAGGACGTGGCGGAGATCGTCGGGCTGCGCGCCAGTCAGATCAACGGCTGCGGGGCCTGCGTGCACGGTCACGTGGCCAACCTCCGCAAGAACGGGGTCGGCGAGGAGCGCATCGCGTCCGTCGCCGCCTGGCGGCACGCGCCCTTCTTCTCGGACGCCGAGCGGGCCGCGCTGAAGCTGACGGAGGCGATGACGCGGCTTTCGGACCTCTCGGGGGAGTCGGTCCCGGACGCGCTGTGGGACGAGGTGGCCGACCACTTCGACGAGAAGGAACTCTCCGCGCTGATCCTCACCGTCGCGGTCACCAACATGTTCAACCGCATCAACACGACCATTCAGGAGCCCGCGGGCACCACCTGGGGCTGAGCGGCGTACGGCCAGGTCGTGGTTCCGTGACCTCTGTGCGGAGTGTCGCGTTATGAACGCTTCCGCCTGATCCACCAAGATGTGCGCGAAATCATCCGATTTCTAACGTGGCGTCACATCGGTGTGGTGGAGAGGGGTCCGGATGAGCGGCACGACGGGGTCACCGCACGGCTTCACGGCCGTGCGGGGGCGCGGCTACCGTCCCGAGCAGGTAGACCGGTGCGCCGAGGCCCTTTCCGCGGACCGGGACGCGGCCTGGGAGAGGGCGGCCCGGCTGACGGTGCTCGCCCGGCAGATGGACGAGGAACTGGGTCGGCTGCGCGAGGCCGTGGGCCAACTGGCCCCACCGCACTACGACACGCTCGGCGAGCGGGCCCGGCAGCTCTTCGAACTCGCCGGACAGGAGGCCGAGTCCGTACGGGAAGGGGCACGCGTCGAGGCGGCGCGCCTCCTGGACGGGGCGCGGGAGTCCGCGGCCGACGTGCGCGAGTCCGCCCGGACGCACGCCGATGAGGTACGCGCCGATGCCGACGAACGCGTCCGGCATCGGCTGCTCGCCGCGCAGGCCGAGGCCGACGAGATCCGGGGCGCGGCCCGGCGTGAGGCGCAGGAGGAGCGGGGCGAGGCGCTGGCCGCGCTGCGGGAGATGCAGCAGCGCACCTCCGGGATGCTGGCCGAGCAGGACAAGGAGCATGCCCAGCGGTGGGCGGAGGCCGAACGGGCGGAAGCGGCCAGGGCGGCCGCCCTCGACACCGAGTACGAGCAGGAGATGAGGGCCGCTCACGACGCGTTGTGCGAGGCGGAGCAGGCCTACGCCGACGTGGAGGCGTCCGCCCAGGATCTGGAGGACGAGGCCCAGGCCCGTGCGGCGGAGCTGCTCGCCCGGGCTCGCGAGCACGAGGAGACCCTGGAGGAGGAAACGGACCGGCTCCTCGGTGAACACGCCGAGCAGCGAGACCACGTTCTGGCCCACATCGACCACATCCACGCCAGCCTGACGGACTGGGCGGGACAGGTGGCGGCGGAGTGATGCCGCGCGTCGTCGCATGAACCGCCGTCGGGGCCGGGCGGGTCGCCGTTCCGCCGCCCGGTCCCGCCCGGGCGGCGGAACCGTACGTACGCCGCTTCGGCCGCCGGGACGTCCGTGTCAGTGGTCCCTGCGGGCCGCGCCTGCCAGGATCCAGCCCTCCACCGCCTCGTACTGGTGGCGCTGTTCCTCCGACTGCCGGTGGCCGGAGACCACCGTGCCCAGCCAGCCGCAGGCGAAGCCCAGGGGTATGGAGAGCAGGCCGGTGGTGGTGAACGGGAACCAGTTGAAGTCGGCCTCGGGGAAGGCCGAGACGGGTGAGCCGGAGACCAGGTTGGTGCCCGGCATCAGCAGCAGGACGGCCAGGGAGCCGCCGATGAGGGTGCTGAGCAGGCCCGTTCGGGTGTAGCGGCGCCAGAACAGGCTGTAGACCAGCGCGGGCGCGATGGCCGAGGCGCCCAGGCAGAAGGACAGGGTCACCAGCGGTTGCAGGCTGCGATGCTGGACCTGGGTGGCCAGCAGGATCGCGGGGAGACCCACGGCCAGGGCCGACAGCCGCGCCACGGTCATCTCGCGGCGCGGTGACATCTCCTGCACCCGGGCCGCGAACACGTCGTGCGCGAGGGAGTTGGCGCAGGCCAGGATCATGCCGGCGACGGAGGCGAGCAGCGTGAGGAAGACCGCCGTCGTGACGGTCGTGAACAGGAACGTCTCCGCCGCCGACACATCCGCTCCGAACGCCGCCTGCGATCCCAGCAGATACGCCGTGTTGCCCTGCGGGTCGACCTGCGCGATCAGCTCCCGTCCGACCAGCGCGGTCGCGCCGAAGCCGACGACCGTGATGACGAGGACGAACAGGGCCACACCCGACACCGCCCAGGACATCGAGCGCCGTACCTGCCGGGCACTGGAGGCCGTGTACATGCGCATGGTGACGTGCGGCAGCACACCACCGCCGAGGACGACCGTCAGTTGCGCGGTGATCATGTCCAAGTCGGGGCTGGGACCGCCGGCGAACTGCAGGCCCGAGGAGAGGAACCCCGCGCCCACGCCGCTGTTGTGTGCGGCCGCGCCGAACAGGGCGCCCGGGTCCCAGTCGAACCGGTTCAGGATCAGCACGGCGACCACCAGGCCGGAGCCGAGCAGCATCACGATCTTCAGGATCTGGATGAGGGCGGTGCCCTTCATGCCGCCGATCGCCGCGTAGCTGATCATCAGCGCGCCCACACCGATGATGCAGCCCGTCTGCAGTGACTCGCCGGAGAAGCCGAGGATGAACGCCATCAGCTGCCCGGTCCCCGCCAACTGCACGAGCATCAGCGGCAGCAGCGCCGCCAGGGTCACCCCGCAGGCCGCGATGCGGACGCCGCGTCCGGGCATGCGCCGGGTCAGCGCGTCGCCCATGGTGAACCGGCCCGCGTTGCGCAGCGGTTCCGCCAGCAGGAACATCAGCAGCATCAGAGACAGGGCCGTACTCAGCGCCAGCACCACCCCGTCGTAACCGAACAGCGCGATGACACCGCCGGTGCCGAGGACGGTCGCTGCGGAGATGTAGTCGCCGGCGATCGCCAGGCCGTTGCGCATGGGCGACAGGGAGCTGTAGCCGGTGTAGAACTCGTCCAGGTCGTCCCGGTCGGGGCCGGTCATCACGCACAGCAGCAGCGTGATCGTGGCGACGGCGGAGAAGCCGACCAGGGACATCGTCTGGGCGTTACCGCTGAAATCGGTGGTCATCGGGCCCCCTCCCGCTTCGCGTCCAGCTCGGCCAGCTTGCGTATCCGGTCCGCTATCGGGTCGACGCGACGGCGGGCCGTCTGCTCGTACAGGGCGATCGCCAGCCAGGTCACGGGGACCTGGATGAGCGCGAGCAGCAGTCCGGTGGGCAGGCCGTCGGTGACGGTGCTCGTCATGAACGACGGCGCGAACGCCGACAGGATCAGGAAGAGGGTGAAGTAGCCGAGCGCCGTGAGCGTGGCCACGCGCCGCTGCCAGCGGTAGGCGCTGCGCAGGACCCGCAGGTCGCTGTGGTGTCCGAGCGCGGCGTGGCGCTGGGGACGCCGTCCGGCCGGTTCGGGCGCCTCCTGCGGGGCCCAGGGGTAGGTGTCGTACGTGTACGGGTCGTAGGGCGCGGGCGGATCGGGTGGCCGGTACCGGTGGGACGGGGACGGATCGGGTGGTCGGTACCGGTGGGGCGGGGACGGGTCGTGGGACATCCCGGTTCTCCTTGCGAGGTGGGATCCGGTGCGGCGGGCCGCAGGGAGGTGGGGGGCGGGAGCCACGCACGCTACTTCGGAGTAGGGGTCCTACGCGAGGGTTTCGGCAAACTGATCGGTCGGTATGCGCTTACCTTTCCGGCCTCGGGGGTTACCCGCGTTGACTCAGTCGTTCGTCCGGGTCGTCCCGAGGAGCCGGAGCTCGTAGCGGACCCCCGGCCGTCCACCCACCGTCGTGTTCTCCACCCGGACGAAACCGCTGCGGACCAGGACCCTCATGGAGGCCGGGTTGTCGAGGGTCGTGCGCGCGGTGAGGGACGTCAGGCCGTAGTCGGTCGCCGCCAGCCGGCACACCTGCGCGACGGCCGCCGTCGCCACGCCCCGGCCGGCGGCCTGTTCGCCGATGCGGTAACCGAGTTCGGCGCTGCCGCCCACCAGGTCCATCAGGTTCACCCGGCCGATCAGCTCACCGTCCTCCCCGAGGACCACGTGGAAGCGGCACACGCGCGCGTGCTGCTCCTCGAGGAGCGCCCGGAGGCGGGCGGCGAACCCCTCCGGCGTGAAGAAGGCGTCCCCGCGGTCCGGCACCGTGCGGGCGAAGTACGCCCGGTTCTCCCGCTCGAAGGCCAGCAGCGCGTCCGCGTGATCCGCCCGCAGGGGCTCCAAGGTCACCATGGCGGGAGGATACGGAGGCTCAGTCCGTCAGCACCGGGAATTTCCGGGGCGCGAGGAACAGCAGCACCAGGAACGCCAGGGCCGCCGCGCACGCCGCCCCCAGGTAGACCGCGTGCACCGCCTCGGCGATCGCCCGCCTGGTCGCCTCCGGCGCGCTGCCCGAGTCGAGCGCGCGCGTCACCGAGTCCAGGTCGCCCGCGCCGCCGAGCCGCGCGGCCAGCACCCCGTTGGCGACCGCGCCGAACACCGACGCCCCGATGGTCTGGCCGGTCTGGCGGCAGAACAGCACGGACGCGGTCGTCGTGCCGCGCTCCGCCCATCCCACCGTCGACTGCACCCCGACGATCAGCGGCAGCTGGAACAGGCCCAGCGCGGCCCCCAGCAGCAGCATCAGCAGCGTCGGCTGCCACGCCTGCCCGGGGTAGGGCAGGAAGGGGAACGCGAACAGGATCAGCGCGGCCGTGCCGATGCCCAGCATCGCCGTGTTGCGGAAGCCGATCCTGCGGTACACGTGCTGGCTCAGGGCCGCCGACACCGGCCAGCTCAACGTCCATACGGACAGGACGAATCCGGCGGCCACGGGTGCGAGGCCCAGCACCGACTGGGCGTAGGTGGGCAGGAAGACCGACGGCGCGACCATCAGCAGCCCCAGCGCGCCCAGGGCCAGGTTGACCGCGGCGATCGTGCGGCGCCGCCACACCCAGCCCGGGATGATCGGGTCCGCCGCCCGGCGCTCCACCAGCACCACGACCGCGACCAGGGTGAGTCCCGCGCCGAACAGCGCCAGGGAGGGCGCCGACAGCCACGGCCACGCCACCCCGCCCTGTACCAGTGCCGTGAGCAGAACGCCGCCGCAGGCGAACACCGCGAGCGCGCCCGCCCAGTCCACGCGCGCGTGCGCGGTGGTTTCCCGCTCCGGCTCGTGGAGGTGACGGACGATCAGCCACAACGCGACCGCGCCGATCGGCAGATTGATCAGGAAGATCCACCGCCAGTCCGCGTACGCGGCGAGCACCCCGCCCAGGCCCGGGCCGGCGACCGCGGACACCGCCCACACCGTGGAGAGCTTCGACTGGATCCTGGGGCGGTCCTTCAGCGGGTACAGGTCGGCGGCGAGCGTCTGCACCGTGCCCTGCAGCGCGCCGCCGCCCAGGCCCTGCACGACGCGGAAGGCGATGAGCGCCCCCATGTTCCACGCCAGCGCGCACAGCAGGGACCCGAGCAGGAAGACCACCGAGCCGGCTATGAGGACCGGTTTGCGGCCGAAGGTGTCGGAGAGCTTGCCGTACACGGGCAGGGTGACGGTCACGGCCAGCAGATAGCCGGAGAACAGCCAGGAGAAGACGGAGAAGCCGCCGAGGTCCCCGACGATCTGCGGGACGGCGGTGGAGACGATGGTCGCGTCGAGCGCCGCCAGCGCCATCGAGAGCATCAACGCCGCGACGACGGCTCCGCGCCGGCCGGTCGCGGCGGGACGTGCGGCCTCCCGCGCCGCGGAACTGGTGCTGCCCACCCGGTGCCTCCCCCTCGCCCCGGCCGCGCCCGCGCCACGGGTCCCGTCGTATGTCTGCCCCTTGCAGCTATCTGCCGCGGAAAGCTTCCCACTTGACCCCGACGCAGCGGGAGGGTGCAGCCTGAGTGGGCCGACGGGTGGAGCGAACCCTGAGACGGCCTCCACCCTCCGGTGGAGTGCCCCTAGGGGTACCTCCGTACTACGACCTGGGGAGGGTTCGTACCGACGGAGGACGAGAGGGCCGGGGGGCCTTCCTTAACCTGGCTTTACGCCGCCGGGGGGCGGTCCGGAACACCGGCGGGGGTGGGGTTTTCCACAGCACAAGACTGCGCTGAACACCAGGGCGCGGTACCCCTCCCCGCCACGAGACTGAAACGCGTCGGACGGATTCCTGATCAGGCACCGCGCACAGCGGCTGCCGACCGGGCGACCGTCTTCACCATCTGCTGACCGATATAGGAGACATACCGTGACTTCGGCTGTGACCATTCCCAGGCACGGGGGTACTGGAGGGCGTACGGCCGTAGCCGCGCGGGCGCGGCAGGTCGTGAAGGCGTACGGATCCGGGGAGACCCGGGTCGTCGCCCTCGATCACGTCGACGTGGACATCGCACGCGGCCAGTTCACCGCGATCATGGGCCCCTCGGGGTCCGGCAAGTCCACCCTCATGCACTGCCTCGCCGGACTCGACACCGTGACGGGCGGCCAGATCTACCTCGACGAGACCGAGATCACCGGTCTGAAGGACAAGAAGCTCACACGGCTGCGCCGGGACCGGATCGGGTTCATCTTCCAGGCGTTCAACCTGCTGCCGACGCTCAACGCGATCGAGAACATCACGCTGCCCATGGACATCGCGGGCCGCAAGCCGGACAGGGAGTGGCTGACGCGGGTCGTGGAGACCGTGGGGCTGGCCGACCGCCTCAAGCACCGCCCCACCCAGCTGTCCGGCGGCCAGCAGCAGCGCGTCGCCGTTGCGCGGGCCCTCGCCGCCCGGCCGGAGATCATCTTCGGGGACGAGCCGACCGGAAACCTCGACTCCCGCGCCGGCGCCGAGGTCCTCGGCTTCCTGCGCCGGTCCGTCGACGAGCTGGGCCAGACCATCGTGATGGTCACCCACGACCCGGTGGCGGCCAGTTACGCGGACCGGGTGCTGTACCTCGCCGACGGCCGCATCGTCGACGAGATGTACAAGCCGACCGCGGAGGCCGTCCTCGACCGCATGAAGGACTTCGACGCCCGGGGGCGCACGTCATGACCGTCATGAAGACCTCGATGCGCAACTTCTTCGCGCACAAGGGGAGGATGGCGCTCTCCGCGATCGCCGTCCTGCTGTCGGTCGCCTTCGTCTGCGGCACGCTCGTCTTCACGGACACCATGTCGACCACGTTCGACAAGCTCTTCGCGGCCACCTCCTCCGACGTGACGGTGAGCGCCAAGGGCGCCTCCGACACCGGTGAGACGACCGCCGACAACGGCAAGCCGCCGGTCATGCCGGCCTCCGTGCTGGGCGAGGTCCGCAAGGCGCAGGGCGTGAAGTCCGCCGAGGGAACGGTGTTCTCCACCTCGGTGACCGTCGTCGACGGTGACAAGGACAACCTGTCGCCCTCCAGCGGCGCCCCGACCATCGTGGGCAGCTGGAACGCCAACGACGCCCGCACCATGAAGATCACCTCCGGGGCGGCGCCCAAGGGCCCGGAGCAGATCATGGTCGACGCCGACACCGCCGACAAGCACGACCTGAAGCTCGGTGACGAGATCGGCGTGATCAGCGCCGTCGGCACCCACACCGCGAAGGTCTCCGGCATCGCCGACTTCACCGTCACCAACCCCGGCGCCGCGATCTTCTACCTCGACACCAAGACGGCCCAGCAGACCCTGGTCGGCGAGAGCGGCGTCTACACCAACGTCAACGTCACCGCGGCCGCCGGCGTCAGCGACGCGCAGCTGAAGAAGAACGTCACGGCCGAACTCGGCGCCGGTTTCCAGGTGAAGACGGCCAAGGAGACCGCCGACGCCAACCAGAAGGACGTCGAGGGCTTCATGAACGTCATGAAGTACGCGATGCTCGGTTTCGCCGGGATCGCCTTCCTCGTCGGCATCTTCCTGATCATCAACACCTTCTCCATGCTGGTCGCCCAGCGCACCCGGGAGATCGGCCTGATGCGGGCCATCGGCTCCTCCCGCAAGCAGGTCAACCGCTCCGTGCTGGCCGAGGCGCTGCTGCTCGGCGTCGTCGGATCGGTGCTCGGCGTCGGCGCGGGCGTCGGCCTCGCCATCGGCCTGATGAAGCTCATGGGCCAGATGGGCATGGAACTGTCCACCGACGACCTCACCGTGGCCTGGACGACCCCGGTGGTCGGCCTCGTCCTCGGCGTGGTGGTCACCGTGCTGGCCGCCTACCTGCCCGCCCGGCGCGCCGGCAAGATCTCCCCCATGGCCGCCCTGCGCGACGCGGGAGCCCCCGCCGACGCCAAGGCCGGCTGGATCCGCGCCGCGATCGGCACCGTCCTCACCGGCACCGGCGGCTTCGCCCTCTACCTCGCGTCGGCGGCCGACAAGGCCACGGACGGCTCGATGTGGCTCGGTCTCGGCGTGGTGCTGTCGCTGATCGGCTTCGTCGTCATCGGCCCGCTGCTCGCCGGCGCCGTGGTCCGTGTCCTCGGCGCCGCCCTGCTGCGGATGTTCGGCCCCGTGGGCCGCATGGCCGAGCGCAACGCCCTGCGCAACCCGCGCCGCACCGGCGCGACGGGCGCCGCCCTGATGATCGGCCTCGCCCTGGTGGCGTGCCTGTCCGTGGTCGGCTCCTCCATGGTGGCGTCCGCCACCGACCAGCTCGACAAGACCGTCGGCGCGGACTTCATCATCCAGTCCGACAGCGGCCAGCTGGTCACCCCGCAGGCGGTCAAGGCCGTGAAGTCGTCGCCGGACCTGGCGCGGGTCACCGAGTACAAGTGGAGCAAGGCCGACTTCACCACCCCTGACGGCAAGACGCTCAAGGACACGGCGATCACGGCGGCCGACCCGTCGTACGCGACCGACCTGCGCACCGAGACGGTCGCCGGCAAGCTCCCCGACGCCTACAAGCCCGACTCGATGTCGGTCCACGAGAAGTTCGCCAAGGACCACGGCATCCGCCTCGGCTCCACGATCAAGGTCGCCTTCAAGGACGGCTCCGCGGCCGACCTGACGGTCCGGGCGATCACCAGCAGCGACGTCGTGATCGACGCGGGCGCGATGTACACGTCCATCTCGACGATGGCCAAGTACGTCCCGGCCGACAAGATGCCGCTGGACTCGCTGGTCTTCGCCAGCGCCGCGGAGGGGCAGCAGGAAGCCGCCTACACGTCCCTGAAGTCGGCGCTGCGCGACTACCCGCAGTACACCGTGCGCGACCAGACCGACTACAAGGACGCCCTGAAGGACCAGATCGGCCAGCTGCTCAACATGATCTACGGCCTGCTGGCCCTGGCGATCATCGTCGCCGTCCTGGGCGTCGTGAACACCCTGGCCCTGTCGGTCGTGGAGCGCACCCGCGAGATCGGCCTGATGCGGGCGATCGGCCTCTCCCGCCGCCAGCTGCGCCGCATGATCCGCATGGAGTCGGTCGTCATCGCCCTCTTCGGCGCCCTGCTGGGCCTCGGACTGGGCATGGGCTGGGGCGCCACGGCACAAAAGCTGCTGGAGCTGGAGGGCCTCATGGTCCTGGACATCCCCTGGCCGACGATCATCGGCGTCTTCATCGGCTCGGCGTTCGTGGGCCTGTTCGCGGCACTCGTCCCGGCGTTCCGGGCGGGCCGGATGAACGTCCTCAACGCCATCGCGACGGAGTAGCGGACCGTCACCGAGAACCACCGCACACGGGGGTTGCGGGGGACCCGGCGCCGGGGAGTCCAGTCCAGGGCTACCCGGCGCCGGGGTGTTTCGAGGACCCGCGAGCCCGGCTTCCCCCTCGACTGCTCCGGGCCGCGGGTGGGCATGGGGCCCGGGGGCCCAGGGGGCGGAGCTCCCTGGGTGCTTGCGACACCGCCGAGCACCTCACACAGGGGCGTCATCCACAGGCCCCGACACCGAGCCGCGCAGCGTCGTACGCTGGAGACCCCCCGGCCCGCGGCGCGCGTCGGGCCCGTGGTGTTGCCCACCTCCCTGGACGGAAAGCCCCGAATGAGCCTGCACGGTCTGCTCGACGCCGTAGTCAAGGACGCCGCCCTCGCGGAAGCGATCAGGGCGGCCGCAGACGGCAACCGCATGCACGTCGACCTGGTCGGCCCCCCTGCCGCCCGACCCTTCGCCCTCGCCGCCCTGGCCCGTGAGACGGCCCGCCCGGTGCTGGCGGTCACGGCGACGGGCCGTGAGGCGGAGGACCTGGCCGCGGCCCTGCGCTCCCTCCTCCCGGCCGAGGGGGTCGTGGAGTACCCGTCCTGGGAGACGCTCCCGCACGAGCGGCTCAGCCCCCGCAGCGACACCGTCGGCCGCCGCCTGGCCGTGCTGCGCCGCCTGGCCCACCCCCGCCCCGACGACCCCGAGACCGGCCCCGTCTCGGTCGTCGTCGCACCCGTCCGGTCCGTGCTCCAGCCGCAGGTCAAGGGCCTCGGCGACCTGGAGCCGGTCTCCCTGAGAACCGGGCAGAGCGCGGACCTCGGCGAGATCGTCGAGGCCCTCGCGGCAGCCGCCTACGCGCGCGTGGAGCTCGTCGAGAAGCGCGGCGAGTTCGCCGTGCGCGGCGGCATCCTCGACGTGTTCCCGCCCACCGAGGAACACCCCCTGCGCGTCGAGTTCTGGGGCGACGACGTCGAGGAGATCCGCTACTTCAAGGTCGCCGACCAGCGCTCCCTCGAAGTCGCCGAGCACGGCCTGTGGGCCCCGCCGTGCCGCGAGCTGCTGCTCACCGAGGACGTCCGCACCCGTGCGGCCGCCCTTGCCGAACAGCACCCCGAGCTCGGTGAACTGCTCGGCAAGATCGCCGAGGGCATCGCCGTCGAGGGCATGGAGTCCCTCGCGCCCGTCCTCGTCGACGACATGGAGCTGCTGCTCGACGTACTGCCCAAGGGCGCCATGGCCGTGGTGTGCGACCCGGAGCGGGTGCGCACGCGCGCGTCGGACCTCGTGGCCACCTCGCAGGAGTTCCTCCAGGCCTCCTGGGCGGCCACCGCCGGCGGCGGCGAGGCCCCCATCGACGTCGGCGCGGCCTCCCTGTGGTCCATCGCGGACGTCCGGGACAGGGCCCGCGAGCTGGACATGATGTGGTGGTCGGTGTCGCCGTTCGCCGCCGACGAGGAGCTCACCGAAAGCTACGGCGCCGACGCGGCGGGGGACACCCTCAAGCTGGGCATGCACGCCCCCGAGACCTACCGCGGCGACACCGCCAAGGCCCTCGCCGACACCAAGGGCTGGCTCGCCGACGGCTGGCGCACCGTGTTCGTCACCGAGGGCCACGGCCCAGCGGCCCGTACGGTCGAGGTGCTGGGCGGCGAGGGCATCGCGGCCCGCCTCGACGCCGACCTCGCCGAGATCTCCCCGTCCGTCGTGCACGTGGCGTGCGGCTCGATCGACCACGGCTTCGTCGACCCGGCCCTCGGCCTCGCCGTCCTGACCGAGACGGACCTGTCGGGCCAGAAGGCGTCCGGCCGCGAGGGCGCCCGCATGCCCGCCCGCCGCCGCAAGACCATCGACCCGCTCACCCTGGAGCCGGGCGACTACATCGTCCACGAGCAGCACGGCGTGGGCCGCTACATCGAGATGGTGCAGCGGACCGTGCAGGGCGCCACCCGCGAGTACCTGGTCGTCGAGTACGCCCCCGCCAAGCGCGGCCAGCCCGGCGACCGGCTCTACATCCCCACCGACCAGCTGGAGCAGATCACCAAGTACGTCGGCGGTGAGGCCCCCACCCTGCACCGCCTCGGCGGCGCCGACTGGACGAAGACCAAGGCCCGCGCGAAGAAGGCCGTCAAGGAGATCGCCGCCGACCTCATCAAGCTCTACAGCGCGCGCATGGCCGCCCCCGGGCACGCCTTCGGGGCGGACACCCCCTGGCAGCGCGAACTGGAGGACGCCTTCCCCTACGCGGAGACGCCCGACCAGCTCACCACCATCGCCGAGGTCAAGGAGGACATGGAGAAGACGGTCCCCATGGACCGCCTGATCTGCGGTGACGTCGGCTACGGCAAGACCGAGATCGCGGTCCGCGCCGCCTTCAAGGCCGTCCAGGACGGCAAGCAGGTGGCCGTCCTGGTGCCCACGACCCTGCTCGTACAGCAGCACTTCGGGACGTTCAGCGAGCGGTACGCGCAGTTTCCGGTGAGCGTGAAGGCGCTGTCCCGCTTCCAGACCGACACCGAGGCCAAGGCGGTCCTGGAGGGGCTGCGCGAGGGCTCGGTCGACATCGTCATCGGCACCCACCGCCTGTTCTCGTCGGAGACGAAGTTCAAGGACCTCGGCCTGGTCATCGTCGACGAGGAGCAGCGCTTCGGCGTCGAGCACAAGGAACAGCTGAAGAAGCTCCGCGCGAACGTCGACGTGCTGACGATGTCCGCGACGCCCATCCCCCGGACCCTGGAGATGGCGGTCACCGGCATCCGCGAGATGTCGACGATCACCACCCCGCCGGAGGAGCGCCACCCGGTGCTCACCTTCGTCGGCCCCTACGAGGAGAAGCAGATCGGCGCCGCGATCCGCCGTGAGCTGCTGCGCGAGGGCCAGGTCTTCTACATCCACAACCGCGTCGAGTCGATCGACCGCGCGGCGGCCCGGCTGCGTGAGATCGTCCCCGAGGCGCGCATCGCCACGGCCCACGGCCAGATGTCGGAGCAGGCGCTGGAGCAGGTCGTCGTCGACTTCTGGGAGAAGAAGTTCGACGTGCTGGTGTCCACGACGATCGTGGAGTCCGGCATCGACATCTCCAACGCCAACACCCTGATCGTGGAGCGCGGCGACAACTTCGGACTCAGCCAGCTCCACCAGCTGCGCGGCCGGGTGGGGCGTGGCCGTGAACGCGGCTACGCCTACTTCCTCTACCCGCCCGAGAAGCCGCTGACCGAGACCGCGCACGAGCGGCTCGCGACCATCGCCCAGCACACGGAGATGGGCGCGGGCATGTACGTGGCCATGAAGGACCTGGAGATCCGCGGCGCGGGCAACCTCCTCGGCGGCGAGCAGTCCGGGCACATCGCGGGCGTCGGCTTCGACCTGTACGTGCGGATGGTCGGCGAGGCCGTGGCGGACTACCGGCGTCAGCTGGAGACCGGTGAGATCGAGGAGGAGCCGCCGCTCGAGGTCAAGATCGAGCTGCCCGTCGACGCGCACGTTCCGCACGACTACGCGCCCGGCGAGCGGCTGCGCCTCCAGGCGTACCGCGCCATCGCCTCCGCCAACTCGGAGGAGGACATCAAGGCGGTCCGCGAGGAACTCGTCGACCGCTACGGCAAGCTGCCCGAGCCGGTGGAGAACCTGCTGCTCGTCGCCGGTCTGCGCATGCTCGCGCGGGCGTGCGGGGTGGGCGAGATCGTGCTGCAGGGCAACAACATCCGGTTCGCGCCCGTGGAGTTGCGCGAGTCGCAGGAGCTGCGGCTCAAGCGGCTCTACCCCGGGACGGTCATCAAGCCGACGGTCCACCAGGTGCTGGTGCCGCGCCCGAAGACCGCGAAGGTGGGCGGCAAGCCGCTGGTCGGACGGGAACTGCTGGCGTGGGTGGGCGAGTTCCTCACGTCGGTGCTGGGGTCCTGATGCCGGGGCGGGCGCCGCGCACCTGGTGACGCGGCGGCGCTGACACGCCGGTGACCGGGCCGCGGGGCAGTTGGGCGTTGCCGACGTCCCCCTGCTCCGCTGAGCCGCCGTCAGGCCACCGGTCGTACGGAGGTGCCGGGGGCCCGGTGCGCAACCGCGGGGTCCGTCGGCGCGCTGCCGACGGACCTGTGGGGGGCCACGGGTTGTGCGGATGTGCCGCAGCCCGCCCGGCGCAGGGCTTCCGCGAGCCGGTCGCGGACGGCGATCTGCGCCGCGATACGGGCCTCCAGCACCGCGAGACGGTCGGCGGCCACCCGCAGCCCCTTCCCGGAGGCGGGACCGGCCGTGACGTCGCCGTCCAGGCACGGCAGGAACACTCGTGCGTCGTCGAGCGTCAGCCCCACGTCGAGCAGTTGCCGGATGTTGCGCACGCGCACCGCCGCACCGGCGTCGTACAGGCGATAGCCGTTCGCGGCCCGTTCGGAGGCGATGAGACCCGCCTGCTCGTAGTGACGCAGGGCGCGAGGTGTCGTGCCGGTCGCCTCGGCGAGTTCACCGATCCGCACACGGGGCGCCGCGCTGCGCCGACCGGCGTCGCCGCCCACCAGCGCGGCATGCGCGTGATCATCGACTTCTGCCATGCGCGTCAGTCTCAGGTGACGACCGCGCCGCCGTCCACCGGAAGGATCACGCCGGTGATGAACGAGGCCTGCGGCGAGGCCAGCCGTGTGATCGCCCACGCCACCTCCTCGGGGCGGCCGACCCGCCCGAGTGGCGTGTGAGCGAGCTGCCACGTCCTGATCGCGGCCTGCTGCTCGGGAGTGTGGCCGGCGTGGTCCCCGATGGGTGTGTCGATCGCGCCCGGGGCCACGGCGGCGACCCGGATCCCGAGGGGCGCGAGCTCGATGGCCCAGCTGCGGGTGAGCACCTCCAGGGCCGCCTTTCCGGCGGCGTACAGGGAATTGCCCGGCCAGCCGCGCTGCCCCACCGCCGTGGTCACGTTCACGATGACACCGCGGCTCGCCTCCAGCGCCGGGAGCGCTGCCTGGGTGAGCAGGACGGGGGCGAGGAGGTTCGTGGCGAGGAGGGGCTCGGCGGTGGCGCGTGTGTAGGTGCGCAGCGACCGGGCGTCGACGATCCCGGCGTTGTTCACCAGCACGTCGATACGGCCGTGCCGGTCGAGTGCCGTACGGACGACGGTCTCGGGTCCGTCGGCGGCGGTGATGTCGGCGACGAGCGGGCTGATGAGGGCCGGTGCATGGCCGGCGGTCTCCATGAGGGGCCCCTCGCGGCGGCCCACCACCACGACGTGTGCGCTGCCCGGACATGGGAAGCCGCCCGCGGGAGATGCGTCTGGATCTCCGCGGACGGCCTCGGAGGGGAGGCCTTACTGCTGTTCGGGCCGGTCGCGGTCGCGGTCCATGCCCAGCGAGCCCTCGACGCGCTGCTGGCCGGAGTCGACCTGGTCCTCGTACTTGCCGCCGGTCCTCTCGTTGATCCGCTGTTCCGCGGTGTCAGAGCCCTGCTTGCCCTTGTGCCGCGCCTGACTCTTGAACTTGTCGAAGATGCCCATGCAAAGCTCCCTCCGGAAGTCAGTCAGAACCGACGATACGCGCGATATGCGAAGAATGCGCCTTGAGGGCCGATGTGGTCTGAACCTCTTCCTCGCTACCGTGGGACCGGGCACGGGCCGCCCGTGCCGGAGCGGAACAGGCAGACAGAGGAGGGGCGCAGGGTGAGACGTCTGAGGGGCGGGGCGGCACTGGCTGTCGCGATGGTGTTCACCGGTTCGGCACTGGCCGGCTGCGAGGGCTTGGTCCCGCCCGCGGACGGCGGTGGCGCCTCCGGTTCCGGGGCCCCGGCCGCCGGCGACGGCCGGGCCGTGAACCCGCTGGACAACCCGGACGGGACCGAGCCGGGGCTGGCGGCCATCACTTCCGGCGCGGACAAGAAGAGGGCGCGTGCCCTGATCGAGAAGGTGGCGACGAAGGGGCGCGGCCCCAGGACGGGCTACGAACGGGACAAGTTCGGCTACGCCTGGATGGACTCGGCGCCGCGCGACGTCCCCTTCTCCCACAACGGCTGCGACTCGCGCAACGACCTTCTGAAGCGGGACGGAGAGGACCTGCGCTTCCGGGCGGGATCGGACTGCGTCGTCACCTCGATGACACTGCACGACCCCTACACCGGGAAGGTCATCGAGTGGACCAAGTCCCATGCGATCAAAGTCCAGATAGACCACGTCATGCCGCTGTCGTACGACTGGCAGATGGGTGCCTCGCGCTGGACCAAGGACAAGCGGGAGTCCATCGCCAACGACCCGCTCAACCTCGTCCCGGTGGACGGCCCGACCAACGGCTCGAAGGGGGACTCCGGCCCGGCGTCCTGGCTGCCCCCGAACAAGCAGATCCGCTGCGCCTACTCGGTCCGCTTCGCCCAGGTGTCGCTGAAGTACGAACTCCCCGTGACGGCGCCCGACAAGGAGATGATGCTGAAGCAGTGCGGCGGGTGAGGCCCCTCACCTGCCGTTGTCCGCCCGGTAATTCGGTTCCTGGCGTCGCCGCGCCTGCCTACCGTGATCACATGCAACCGAAGATATCGAGCCTCGCCGACCGCCCGGACATGCTGGAGCGGGTCGTCGGGATGGCTGACAGCTGGCCGGAGTTCGTGATCCAGGACCTCGTGGGCGCCGCCCACTTCCCGCGGATCGCCGCCGAACTCCCGGAGTACGTCCTGTTCGCCGAGGACGAGCAGGGCGAGATCGTGGCGAACGCCTACAGCGTGCCCTTCGCCCTCGGAGCCGAGCACCGCGGTGGCCGGCTGCCGGCCAACGGCTGGGACGCGGTACTGGTGTGGGCGTTCTCCGACCTTCGGCGCGGAGTCCGGCCGGACACCGTCAGCGCGATCTCGGTCTCCATCGCCCCGCAGGCACAGGGCCGCGGCCTGTCCGCGGTGATGCTCTCGGCCATGCGCGACAACGCCCGGGCCCGCGGCTTCCACGAGGTCGTCGCCCCGGTCCGCCCCAACGCCAAACACCTGGAACCGCACACGCCGATGGAGGAGTACGCCCATCGCGTACGCCCCGACGGCCTGCCCCAGGACCCGTGGCTGCGCGTCCACGCCCGGGCCGGAGCCACCATCGACTCGGTGGCACCGGCATCCATGACGGTGGCCGCCCCGCTCGCGGACTGGCGCCGCTGGACGGGCCTGCCCTTCGACACCGACGGCGACATCGAAGTGCCGGGCGCACTCGTGCCGGTGCGCTGCGAGACGGAGCGCGGATACGCGGTGTACGTCGAACCCAACGTGTGGATGCGACACCCCGTGTAAGTGACTTCCGCCGTAGGTGACTTCCAGTCGTAGGCGGCATCCGTCGTAGGACATGACGCACGGGACGGCCGCACGGCCGCACGGCGCACGACCGGTTCGGGGCGGGCCGTCGGGGGCGGGCTGTTCACACGAAGTGATCAGCATGACAACGGTTCGGTACAACCCGTGACCGGTTGTCCGTGTCGGGCTATACGCTCGGAATCCCCTACAGGGGGCTCAGTCACTCGCACGTCCGTCCCCATCGGCCACACCGGTCCAGGAGCAGTCATGTACGGCCACGGCGCGGCGCCGCCTCCTCGCAGCGCGGCAACGGTCATCTCCCTGCGCGTGCTGTTCGCCGCAGCCGGTTTCCTCACGTGCGGCGTGCTGGCCTGCGTCCCGCTGTTCCGGGTGGCCGTCCTGCGCGGCCGGGCCTTCGACTGGGTGCTGGCCTGGGTGAGCCTGCCGCTGTCCATCGCCTGCTTCGCCGTGATCGGCTCGCTGCCGGAGGACGACGCCCGCACCGACATCGCGCTGGCCCTGATCCTGCTGCTCGGGGCGGGTGCCGCCATCTACTTCCTGGTCGTGGACATCGGCCACCACGGCGAGCGGCGGACGTTCGCCGGTTACACGTCGCCCCACGCGCCGACCGTCCCGACCGCTGCGCACACCCCGTACGGCTACCCGCACCCCGCGCCGCCCTACGCCCCCACCTCCACGCCCGTCCCGCAGCCCCCCGCACCCCACGCCCCCGCCCCGCACGACACGCCCCCGGCCCCGATGCAGCCACCCTCGTCCCCCCGGCGCCCGGCCCCCGCCCGTATCGACCAGGTCCGCGCCGAGCTCGACGAGCTCAGCGACTACCTGCGCCGGCACGAGGGCGAGGGTCACAGGGACGGCCATCACGAGGACGGAAGGTGACCGCGGCGGCAGGACGAGTCGTCGCCGGCCGCTACGAACTGGCCACCGTCCTCGGGCAGGGCGGCATGGGCCAGGTCTGGACGGCGTACGACCAGCGGCTCGACCGGCGTGTGGCGGTGAAGCTGCTGCGCCCCGACAAGGTCGCAGGCCAGGACGCGGAGGAACTGCGCCGCCGTTTCGTGCGCGAGTGCCGGGTGACCGCCCAGGTCGACCACCCCGGTCTGGTCACCGTGCACGACGCGGGCAGCGAGGGCGAGGAGCTGTTCCTCGTCATGCAGTACATCGACGGCGCCGACCTCGCGGGCCACCTCGCCGAGCACGCCCCGTACCCCTGGCAGTGGGCGGTCGCGGTCGCCGCGCAGCTGTGCGCCGTGCTGAGCGCCGTGCACGCCGTGCCGATCGTCCACCGCGACCTCAAGCCGCGCAACGTGATGGTGAAGCAGGACGGCAGTGTCACCGTCCTCGACCTCGGCGTCGCCTCCGTGATGGACGCGGACACCACCCGGCTCACCCACACCGGCACCCCCATCGGCTCGCCGGCCTACATGGCCCCGGAGCAGGCCATGGGCGGCGCGGTCGGCCCGTACACCGACCTGTACGCGCTCGGCGTGGTCCTGCACGAACTGCTCAGCGGTGACGTGCCGTTCTCCGGCTCCACGGCCCTCGGCGTCCTGCACCGGCACCTGTACGAACCCCCGCTGCCCGTCCGCCGCATCCGCCCCGAAGTGCCCGAGGCCCTGGAGGCCCTCGTCCTGCGCCTGCTCGCCAAGGACCCGCAGCACCGGCCCGCCTCCGCACAGGAGGTCTACGAGCACCTGGAGCCGCTCCTGCCGGCGCGCGGCACGCCCACCGGAGCGGCCCTGGACCCCACCCGCCCCTTCCTGCGCCCGCACGCCCCCTGGCCGGATCGTGCGCGCACCCCGGCGCCCCAGCCCGCGCCGCCCGCCGCACCCGTCGCCGAGACCACGGGCATGACGGACATCGTCCGCGCCGTCGACGAGGTCAAGCGGCTCCTCGGCGAGGGCCGCATCACCCAGGCCGTCGACGTCCTCGGCGCGATCCTGCCCGTCGCGGCGGAGCAGCACGGCGCGCACTCCCCGGTCCTCCGCACGCTGCGCAAGCAGTACGCCGCGACGCTCCTGGACGACGGCCAGTACCGGCGCGCGCTGCCCGAGCTGCGCCGCCTCGCCGACGAACGCGCCGCCGAGGCGGGCCAGGCCGACCCGCAGGCCCTGCGCTTCCGCTACGAGGCCGCCCAATGCCTCGAACAGCTGGGTGAACCGGCCGCGGCGCTCGCCGAGTACCGGGCGGTGCTGCCGTACTACGAGAACCAGTACGTCGCCGCCGGCGGACCCGAGCTCGCGCACGACGTCCGGCGCCGGATCGGGCACCTCCAGCTCGCCCTCGGCGACCGCGGAGCCGCCCACGACACCCTGGCCCGGCTGCTGCACGACGTGGAGCGCACCCACGGCCCCGGGCACCCGCTGGGGGCGGAGATCCGCAGGACGCTCCAGTGGCTGGGGCAGGTCCGCGGCTGACGACCGCCCCGGGACGGTGCGCGGCGGTGCCGGAAGTCCCGGTGAATCGTTGGTCGAATGGGTTGGCCAGAGCCTGGTCACTGCCTACCATCGATCACCGCAAGACTTTGTGCACCGTCGCACAATCTCCTCAGGAGGTCTCCTTGCACCGCCGCCGTCGCACCGCGCTCCTCCTCACCGCCGCGATCGCCGCCGCGGCGCCCCTGCTCACCGCCTGCGGCAACGACGCGCATCCCGGCGCGGCAGCCGTGGTGGGCGGCCAGCGGATCACCGTCTCCCAGCTGGAAGAGCGGGTCGGCGAGGTACGCGCGGCCCAGCGGGCGGCCGTCCAGGACGAGGCCCAGTACCAGCAGGTCATCGCCAGGACCGGCACCCTCACCCGCGACACCCTGCACACCATGGTCCTGGACCGGGTACTGCACCGCGCCGCCGAGGACGCCGGAGTGACCGTCTCCCGCAAGGAGGTCCAGGTGATGCGGTCCGGTCTGGAACAGCAGGCCGGCGGTGCCAAGGGGCTGGAGACGACCTGGCTCCAGCAGTACGGCGTCCCGCCCGAGCGCCTCGACGACAACCTCCGCCTCCAGCTGGAGGCCCAGAAACTCGCCGAGAAGCTGGGCACGAACACCGACCGTCCCGAGTTCTGGAAGGCCCTCTCCGACGCCTCCAAGGACCTGAACGTCGACCTCAACCCGCGCTACGGCACCTGGGACGTCCAGAAGAGCAGGCCTGCCGAGGCCAAGACGCCTTGGGTACGGGACGTCACGGCGGCGCAGACGCAGCAGCAGGGCATGTAGAGCAGCTACGGGCGGCCCCGGGGGCAGACAGGGACGACCCGCCCCGTGGGCACCGCCCCCCGGGCCTGTGGACGGCTCCCGTCGGCGGACACCAGCCCCGGCCCTGTGGACAACCCCGCTCGGCGGGCGCCCGCCACCGGCCCTGCGGGCCCCCCTCCGGCCCTGTGGATATCCCCCGGAGGGCACCTGCCCCCGGCCCTGTGGACAACTTCGGGCACGGTCGCCGGCGTGGGATAGCTTCGAACCGTGAACGCCAACAGCCCCGAAGCCACCCCGGGCCCCGAGCGGACCGCTCCCGACGCGGCCGTCGCCCCCGGCCGCATCGTCCTGCTCACCACCAGCCACCGCGTCGCCCCCGGCCTGCTCTCCTGGCCGGCCTGGCAGGCCCTGCACCAGGCCGACCGGGTGCTGTGCGCGGACGGCACGCATCCGCAGCTGCCGTATCTGCGCGAGGCGGGGATCACCGTCGCCGAGGCGTCCCCGACCGCGCAGGAGCTGCTCGACGCCTGCGCCGGGGGACACACGGTGGTCGTGGTGGCGACGGGCGAGGGGGAACCGGCCCTCACGGACGGCCTGGCCCGCCTCGCCGGCACCGGCCGTGTGGCCATGCCCGAGCTGGAGCTGCTGCCCGCCTCCTACGACCTCCCCGGCGCCCGTCTCCTCGACCTCGTCCAGGTCATGGACCGCATCCGCGTCGAATGCCCCTGGTCCTCCCGGCAGACCCACGAGGGCCTGGCGAAGTACGGCATCGAGGAGGCGTACGAGCTCGTCGAGGCGATCGAGGAGGGCGACCGTGACGAACTGCGCGAAGAGCTCGGCGACGTCCTCCTCCAGGTCGTCTTCCACGCCCGCATCGCCGAGGAGGGGCGGCCGGAGGACGGGACGGAACCCTTCTCCATCGACGACGTGGCCGGCGGCATCGTCGCCAAGCTGATCCACCGCCACCCGCATGTCTTCGGCGACGCGACGGCCACCACCCCCGAGGAGGTCAAGGAGCACTGGCTGCGCACCAAGGCGGTCGAGAAACAGCGCACCTCGATCACCGAGGGCATCCCCCTCGGCCAGCCCGGCCTGGCCCTCGCCGCCAAGCTGGCCTCCCGTGTCCGCACAGCAGACCTGGAGATACCGCTCCCGCCCGTCGAGGGCATCGGCTACGAGCTGCTGGCCCTGGCCGTCCGAGCCGAGTCGGAGGGTGTCGACCCGGAGGCGGCGCTCAGAGCAGCGGCCCGCGCGTACCGTGACGCGATCCGGCAGGCCGAGGGCTGAGCGGCGCGTCCCGCGACGGGATCCGGCAGGCCGAGGGGTGAGCGGCCGGGGGCGGCTGTACCTCTTCGCCTTCGGTCTGGTGCTGCTGGGCCGGATACGGTCGGAGGCGTGACCGACCAGCCCCAGCCCAGCACACCCGCGCCCGCTCCCGACCTCTTCACCTGGGAGTTCGCGAGCGACCCCTACCCCGCCTACGCCTGGCTCCGCGAGCACAGCCCCGTCCACAGGACGCGGCTCCCCAGCGGCGTGGAGGCCTGGCTGGTCACGCGGTACGCCGACGCCAAGCAGACGCTCGCCGACCACCGGCTCTCCAAGAACCCGGCGCACCACGACGAACCGGCGCACGCCAAGGGCAAGACGGGGATCCCCGGCGAGCGCAAGGCCGAGTTGATGACGCATCTGCTGAACATCGACCCGCCGGACCACACCCGGCTGCGGCGGCTGGTGTCCAAGGCGTTCACACCCCGCCGGGTCGCCGAGTTCGCGCCGCGGGTGCAGGAGCTCACCGACTCTCTGATCGACGGCTTCGCGGCGAAGGGATCCGCCGACCTGATCCACGAGTTCGCCTTCCCGCTGCCCATCTACGCCATCTGCGACCTCCTCGGCGTCCCGCGCGAGGACCAGGACGACTTCCGTGACTGGGCGGGCATGATGATCCGTCACCAGGGCGGCCCCCGGGGCGGCGTGGCGCGATCGGTGAAGAAGATGCGCGGCTACCTCGCCGAGCTCATCCACCGCAAGCGTGAGGCGCTGCCCGCCGAACCCGCCCCCGGCGAGGACCTCATCTCCGGTCTGATCCGCGCCTCCGACCACGGCGAGCACCTCACCGAGAACGAGGCGGCGGCCATGGCCTTCATCCTGCTGTTCGCCGGTTTCGAGACAACCGTCAACCTCATCGGGAACGGCACCTACGCACTGCTCACCCACCCCGGGCAGCGCGCCCGGCTCCAGGCGTCCCTCGCCGCAGGGGAGAGCGGCCTCCTGGAGACCGGCGTCGAGGAACTCCTCCGTTACGACGGTCCCGTCGAACTCGCCACCTGGCGTTTCGCCACGCAGTCACTCACCCTCGGCGGACAGCACATCGAGGCGGGCGACCCCGTCCTCGTCGTGCTGGCCGCCGCGGACCGGGACCCGGAGCGGTTCGCCGATCCGGACGTACTGGACCTCTCCCGCCGCGACAACCAGCACCTCGGATACGGCCACGGCATCCACTACTGCCTCGGCGCCCCGCTCGCCCGCCTGGAGGGCCAGACCGCCCTGGCCACCCTGCTCACCCGCCTCCCGGACCTCAGGCTCGCCGCGGATCCGGCCGAGCTGCGATGGCGCGGCGGCCTCATCATGCGCGGGCTGCGCACGCTGCCGGTGGAGTTCGCACCGGTGGCCCAAGCCGAACGTGACGAAACATCAGACCTGTGATCTTCACGTGATCTACGCGGCATGAACTTGTGACAAGTGATCGTCTGCCGATACGTTCACCCATCAACGCGGAGGGATCCACGCCGCGTCGGTCACTGCTGTCGCGTGAAAGGTCTCCGTATGCTCTCCGGGAACGGTCGGCACCGTCGCCCCCGCCAGGCTCCGGCTCTCCTCGTCGCGGCCGGAGTGACCGGCTCCGCCATCGCGATCCCGCTCCTCGGGGCCTCCGGTGCCAGTGCGGCCGACGGCACGACCTGGGACCGGGTCGCTGACTGCGAGACCGGTGGCGCCTGGAGCGAGAACAGTGGCAACGGCTACTACGGCGGCCTGCAGTTGTCCCAGGAGGACTGGGAGAGCCACGGTGGCCTCGACTACGCCGAGAGTGCCGACCTGGCCAGCCGCTCCCAGCAGATAGCCGTGGCCGAGAGAATCCTCGCCGACCAGGGCGTGGGCGCGTGGCGTACCTGTGGGCTGCTCTCCGGCCTCGAACAGGGCAAGGGGTCGGATTCGTCCGGGTCATCCGATTCATCCGACTCGTCCGGCGAGGTCGACTCGCCCGGCCTGCTCGATTCGCTCGGCTCGTCTCCCTCGGACAGCCCTTCCTCCTCCCCTTCGTCATCGCCTGACGCGTCGTCGGCCCCGAAGGACGAAACCGCCAAGACGGACAAGTCGACTGAATCCACCGGCTCGTCGCAGAAGCGGCAGTCCGACAGCTCCTCGCCCGACGCCTCCAAGAGCGACAAGGGCGACAGCGCCCGGCAGGGCGACGACGACTCCTCGCTCTCCGGCACCGGTTCCGGTCGTCATCGCGGACCCAGCGCCGACGAGAGCGGCGCGCCCGACCGTGACCGTGCGGAGAAGTCCACGGGGCGTCACTCCGCGCGCACTGACGAGCTGTCCGGCGACGAGTCCGAAGGCGCCTACATCGTGGGCATCGGCGACAGTCTCTGGTCCATCGCCGACGCCCTTCGGGTCAGCGGCGGATGGCACGAGCTCTACGAGACCAACGAGAAGGAGGTCGGCACCGACCCGAACCTCATCCTCCCCGGTCAGACGCTCACGGTCGAGGGCGAAGCGGACGAGAAGTAGCTGTTCGGGCAGTGCGGAAACGGCGGTCGAAGTCGCCCCGAAAGCGGGTGAGTTCGCGCCCCGTTTCGCGACTGATGTCCCGTTTGGGGCCCGTGAGAGATAGATCTCAGAAGCCCTGATCGTCTTTGAAATTCTCCGGATCACGTGTCTACGGTCGTGACCGCTCGCCACCGCGAGCCCCGGCTGCCGCAACGCCGAATCCTGCCAGCGGCCGTACGGGAACAGTCGTCGCGTCAAGCGCCGTAGGCAGGAGCGGGGGACCCAAGGTAGGTGCCCGACCGGCCGGTTGTGCCGGAAGGGCTTGGGGTGAAGCCGTGTCCCGTCAGGGACGCGGCCGGGCAACTCAACCGGCCCGAACCCGACAGCTCACCTCGCAGGCGTCGGTGAGGGGATCCATCCATGCTGTTTTCCGGCAAGGGCAAGCACCGTCGTCCGTCCAAGGCCACCCGTGCCGCCGCGCTCGCCGGCGTCGCCGGTGTCGCCGTCGCCGCCCCGCTGATGGCCGCCGGCAACGCCTCCGCCGCCACCACCTCCGAGTGGGACACCGTCGCCCAGTGCGAGTCCGGCGGCAACTGGTCCATCAACACCGGCAACGGCTACTACGGCGGTCTGCAGTTCTCCGCCTCCACCTGGGCCGCGTACGGCGGCACCCAGTACGCCTCCACCGCCGACAAGGCCAGCAAGGACCAGCAGATCCAGGTCGCCGAGAAGGTTTTGGCGAGCCAGGGCAAGGGTGCCTGGCCGGTCTGCGGCAAGGGCCTGTCGGGTGCGTCCACCGGCGGTGGCTCCTCGAGCGACTCCGGCAGCTCCTCGCAGAGCCAGCAGAGCACCGAGACCCGTCAGACCGAGCAGCAGCCGGCCTCCCGCTCCGACGAGCGCCCGGCGGCCAAGAAGACCGTCACCACCCCGACCGGCAAGAAGGTCAAGAAGGGCGACGGCGAGTACAAGGTCGTCGAGGGTGACACCCTCAGCTCGATCGCCGCGGACAAGAAGGTCAAGGGCGGCTGGGAGAAGCTCTTCGAGCTGAACAAGGACATCGTCGACGACGCCAACCTCATCTACCCGGGCCAGCAGCTGCACCTGAAGTAAGCAGCGGCCCACCGGGACCCGCCAGGGTCCCGGCCCGCGGACCCGCCCAGGGTCCACAGGCTCCCCGCCCCGGTGCGTCATCCCCCGTACGCGCCGGGGCGGGGTTTTTCGGCAACCGGCTTTGTTCCGTTCGGAAACAATTTACGCTCGGTTCTGTCCATGGGGTGGGCGACCCGGTGGCCGATCGCCCGGAGCCGGTTAGGCTCATGTCGCGAGCCACCGGGCCCGCACCCCGCCGGGTCCCCGCGACCCGCGTCACCGCGTCACATCAAGAAGGAGATGCTCGTGCCGTCCATCGACGTCGTCGTAGCCCGGGAAATCCTGGACTCCCGAGGCAACCCCACGGTCGAGGTCGAGGTCGGCCTCGACGACGGCAGCACCGGTCGTGCCGCCGTCCCGTCCGGCGCCTCCACGGGCGCCTTCGAGGCCATCGAGCTCCGCGACGGCGACTCGAACCGCTACCTCGGCAAGGGTGTGGAGAAGGCCGTGCTCGCGGTCATCGAGCAGATCGGCCCGGAGCTGGTCGGCTACGACGCCACCGAGCAGCGCCTGATCGACCAGGCCATGTTCGACCTGGACGCCACCGACAACAAGGGCTCGCTCGGCGCCAACGCCATCCTCGGCGTCTCCCTCGCCGTCGCCCACGCCGCCTCCGAGGCCAGCGACCTCCCCCTCTTCCGCTACCTGGGCGGCCCCAACGCGCACCTGCTGCCGGTGCCGATGATGAACATCCTGAACGGCGGCTCGCACGCCGACTCCAACGTGGACATCCAGGAGTTCATGATCGCCCCGATCGGGGCGGAGTCCTTCTCCGAGGCCCTGCGCTGGGGCGCCGAGGTCTACCACACCCTCAAGAAGGTCCTGAAGAGCAAGGGCCTGGCCACCGGCCTCGGCGACGAGGGCGGCTTCGCCCCGAACCTCGGCTCCAACCGCGAGGCCCTCGACCTCATCCTCGAGGCGATCAAGGAGGCCGGCTACACCCCCGGCGAGCAGATCGCCCTGGCGCTCGACGTCGCCGCCTCCGAGTTCTACAAGGACGGCGTCTACACCTTCGAGGGCAAGGACCGCTCGGCCGCCGAGATGACCGAGTACTACGCGGAGCTCGTCGACGCGTACCCGCTCGTCTCCATCGAGGACCCGCTGTTCGAGGACGACTGGGAGGGCTGGAAGACCATCACCGACAAGCTCGGTGACAAGGTCCAGCTCGTCGGCGACGACCTGTTCGTCACCAACCCCGAGCGCCTCGCCCGCGGCATCGAGGAGGGCGCGGCCAACGCGCTCCTGGTCAAGGTCAACCAGATCGGTTCGCTCACCGAGACCCTGGACGCCGTCGAGCTGGCCCAGCGCAACGGCTTCAAGTGCATGATGTCCCACCGCTCCGGCGAGACCGAGGACGTCACCATCGCCGACCTGGCCGTCGCCACCAACTGCGGCCAGATCAAGACCGGCGCCCCGGCCCGCTCCGAGCGCGTCGCCAAGTACAACCAGCTGCTGCGCATCGAGGAGATCCTCGACGACGCCGCGGTGTACGCCGGCCGCTCGGCGTTCCCCCGCTTCAAGGGCTGACCGCGAAAGGCCAGGCCCGTAAGTAGCAGCGTCGTACGTACGTCCCCGTACCCGGTCCCGTACCGTGTCCGGGGACGTACGCGCGTATGACGGTGGAGCGGGAGGCGGACAGATGGCCGTGAAGGACCGGGACCGGTTCTCCACCGCGACCAGGATCCGGTTGCTCGGCGAGCAGACCGCGGCCCGGGTCTACCGTTCCCAGACCAGGCGCCAGGCCCGCCGCTCGCGGCTGACCGGCCGGGCCGCCCTGCTCGCCCTGGTGATGTGCTCGCTGATCGTGGTCCTGGCCTACCCGATGCGGGAGTACGTCTCGCAGCGCGCCGAGATCGACGACCTGCGGCGCGAACAGCAGCAGGCCCGCGAGCGCGTCGAACGGCTGCGCGACCTGAAGGCGCGCTGGCAGGACGACGCGTACGCCGAGCAGCAGATCCGGCAGCGGTTGCACTACGTGATGCCGGGGGAGACGGGTTTCATCGTCGTCGACCCGCACGCGGCGAAGCAGTCGCGCACCGACCTGGGGGCGGCCGACCGCCCCTGGTACTCGAACGTCTGGGACGGGGTCGACAAGGCCGACGCCGCCGACCGGTGACCCAGCCCCAGCCAGTGACCTGAACCCAGAGAAAGACAGCCTGAAGACAGTCATGGAAACGCCCCCGCCGACCACCCCGCGCACCGAGCCCACCGACGCCGACGTCGAGGCCTTCAAGCAGCAGCTCGGTCGGCCCCCGCGCGGCCTGCGCGCCATCGCGCACCGCTGCCCCTGCGGTCAGCCAGACGTCGTCGAGACGGCCCCCCGGCTGCCGGACGGGACGCCGTTCCCCACGCTGTACTACCTGACGTGCCCGAAGGCGAACTCGGCCATCGGCACGCTGGAGGCCAACGGCGTGATGAAGGAGATGACCGAGCGGCTGGCCTCGGACCCGGAGCTGGCGGCGGCGTACCGGGCCGCGCACGAGGACTACGTCCGGCGCCGTGACGAGATCGAGGAGCTGAAGAACTTCCCGAGCGCGGGCGGCATGCCGGACCGGGTGAAGTGCCTGCACGTCCTGGTGGCCCACTCGCTGGCCGCGGGCCCGGGCGTGAACCCGCTGGGCGACGAGGCGCTGGCGATGCTGCCTCAGTGGTGGAGCAAGGGCGCCTGTGTGACGACCGCCGGGCCGCCGAGCGGTGAGGGATGGCAGGTGGAGGGCACGGACTCGGGCCACTTCGCCTTCAAGCCGGTGGAGGAGGATCGGAAATGACCCGTGTCGCCGCCGTGGACTGCGGTACGAACTCCATCCGGCTCCTGGTCGCCGACGCCGACCCGGGCACCGGTGAGCTGGTCGACCTGGACCGCCGGATGACGATCGTGCGACTCGGACAGGGCGTCGACCGCACCGGCCGGCTCGCCCCCGAGGCGCTGCAGCGGACCTTCGCGGCGTGCCGTGAGTACGCCGCGATCATCAAGGAGCACGGGGCGGAGCGGCTGCGGTTCGTGGCGACGTCCGCCTCCCGGGACGCCGAGAACCGGGACGAGTTCGTGCGCGGTGTGCTGGACATCCTGGGCGTCGAGCCCGAGGTGATCACCGGCGACCAGGAGGCCGAGTTCTCCTTCACCGGCGCCACCAAGGAGCTCGCCGGGAGCGACCACCTGCCCAAGCCCTACCTGGTCGTGGACATCGGCGGCGGCTCGACCGAGTTCGTCGTGGGCGACGACCACGTCCGGGCGGCCCGCTCGGTGGACATCGGCTGTGTCCGCATGACCGAGCGGCACCTGGTCCGCGACGGGGTGGTGAGCGATCCGCCGTCCGAGGAGCGGATCGCGGCGATGCGGGCCGACATCGAGGCCGCGCTCGACCTCGCCGAGCAGAGCGTTCCGCTGCGCGAGGCGCGCACCCTGGTGGGCCTCGCCGGCTCCGTGACGACCGTGTCGGCGATCGCGCAGGAGCTGCCCGCGTACGACTCGCAGGCCATCCACCACTCCCGCGTCTCCTACGACCGGGTCCGTGAGATCACCGAGTGGCTGCTGC
Source organism: Streptomyces tibetensis (assembly GCF_040647715.1). GTDB lineage: Bacteria > Actinomycetota > Actinomycetes > Streptomycetales > Streptomycetaceae > Streptomyces > Streptomyces tibetensis_A. The sequence goes on from NZ_JBEZCR010000003.1 coordinate 565,513, forward strand.
GCTCCACCCACGCCGAGCGCGCGGCCGTGCCCTCCATGCATCCGGGCCGGGTCGACGTGATCGGCGCGGGCGCCCTCGTGCTCTTGTCGATCATGGAGCGGATCGGCGCGCGGGAGGTCGTGGTGAGCGAGCACGACATCCTCGACGGCATCGCGTGGTCGGTTGCCTAGCCCGCTTCTGAGCAGGCACGGATCACGAATGAGCGTCTCCGGAGGGCTCGGACGAACCCTCCGGAGACCGCCCGCCGGGAAAGTTCGTGAAGTTCTTCACAAGGAATTCGGCCCTCCCGGGCGAAGAGAAGGGTCCCGTTGACCCGTCCGGGGGCTGAACAGGCCTTTGAACATGTTCAGAAGCATGGTATGGAGGGGTCCGGGAAGGTGTCCGGAGCGGCACCGGGGGCGACCCTCACGGGGCGCTCTCGGGCACAGAGAGGCAGCTCACGCGGCATTGACAACGCTCCGGGGTGCATAAAGGAGCCCGGTTGTCACCATGACGTGGATCACGCGGGCCGCGGAGGATAACACACACCCTGCAAGAGCTTGTGAAGGGGCGCACGAGCCACCCCCCTGAGACGGGTGGATACTCGATGGCATGAGCACCACGGAGCGTCCCAGGATCCTCGTAGTAGGCGGTGGGTACGTAGGCCTGTACGCAGCTCGGCGCATCCAGAAGAAGATGCGCTACGGCGAGGCGACCGTCACGGTCGTCGACCCCCGGTCGTACATGACCTACCAGCCCTTCCTCCCCGAAGCCGCCGCCGGCAACATCTCCCCGCGCCACGTCGTCGTCCCGCTGCGACGCGTGCTGCCCAAGGCGGAGGTTCTCACCGGCCGGGTCACCACCATCGACCAGGACCGCAAGGTCGCCACGGTCTCCCCGCTGGTCGGCGAGGCCTACGAGCTGCCCTTCGACTACCTGGTGATCGCGCTCGGCGCGGTCTCCCGCACCTTCCCGATCCCCGGCCTCGCGGAGCAGGGCATCGGCATGAAGGGCGTCGAGGAGGCCATCGGCCTGCGCAACCACGTCCTCGAGCAGCTCGACAAGGCCGACTCCACCACCGACGAGGAGATCCGCCGCAAGGCGCTCACCTTCGTCTTCGTGGGCGGCGGATTCGCCGGCGCGGAGACCATCGGCGAGGTCGAGGACATGGCCCGCGACGCTTCGAAGTACTACAAGAACGTGTCCCGCGAGGACATGCGCTTCATCCTGGTCGACGCCGCAGACAAGATCCTCCCCGAGGTCGGCCCCAAGCTCGGCAAGTACGGCAAGGAGCACCTCGAGGGCCGCGGTGTCGAGGTCTACCTGTCCACCTCCATGGACTCCTGCGTCGACGGCCACGTGGTGCTGAAGAACGGCCTCGAGGTCGACTCCAACACCATCGTCTGGACCGCCGGCGTCAAGCCCAACCCGGCCCTGTCCCGCTACGGCCTGCCGCTGGGCCCCCGCGGTCACGTCGACTGCGAGCCGACCCTCCAGGTCAAGGGCACCGACTACATCTGGGCCGCCGGCGACAACGCCCAGGTCCCGGACCTGGTCGGCCGCAAGGCGGGCAACGAGAACGCCTGGTGCCCGCCGAACGCCCAGCACGCGCTGCGCCAGGCCCGGGTCCTCGGCGACAACGTGGTGTCCGGCATGCGGGGCTTCCCGCAGAAGGACTACAGCCACGCCAACAAGGGCGCGGTGGCCGGTCTCGGCCTCCACAAGGGCGTCGCGATGATCGTCATGGGCAAGATGAAGATCAAGCTCAAGGGCCGTCTCGCCTGGTACATGCACCGTGGCTACCACGGTCTGGCCATGCCGACCTGGAACCGCAAGATCCGCGTCTTCGCCGACTGGACCCTCGGCATGTTCCTCAAGCGCGAGGTCGTCTCGCTCGGCGCCATCGAGACGCCGCGCGAGGAGTTCTACGAGGCCGCCAAGCCGGCCCCGGTCGCCGCCGCGCCGAAGGAGAAGACCGAGGAGAAGGCCAAGGCCTCCTGACCTCCGGTCGCACGTCCGTCTGACGAAGGGCCTCCCGCCATCCGTGGTGCGGGAGGCCCTTCGGCGTGCCCGGGCCTTGCGGCGGGTTCTTCGGCGTGCCCGGACCCTTCGGCGTGCCCGGGCCTTGCGGCGGACCCTTCGGCGTGCCCGGGTCATGCGGCGCGCGCAGACCCGCCGGCGCTTCCGCGTCCGCCGGCCCGTCAGGGAGCCGCGTCCGGGCGGGCGAAGCGGCGGTTTTGCCCAGACATGACGCGTGCCGGGGACTGCGTCGAAGCCCCGCAGGTGTTTACGTGGTGTCCGACATTCCGGGATTCCTCGTCACGGAGGTGTACACCATGGCAGACGCCGCGCCGCGGCTGCAGGGCCTCTTCACACAGTTGCTGGGAGCACCGCTCCCGGTGCGCATCCGCGCATGGGACGGTTCACAGGCCGGCCCGCCGGGCGCGCCGACCCTGGTCGTACGCAACCGCCGCGCCCTGCGCCGCCTGCTGTGGAAGCCGGGCGAACTGGGCCTGGCCCGCGCCTGGGTGGCGGGGGACCTCGACATCGAGGGCGACCTCTACGCGACCCTCGATCTGCTGGCCGGTCTCATCTGGGAGCGCGGCGACGACGCCCGCACCCTCGCTCAGGCCCTGCGCGACCCCGAGGTCCGCGCCGCCGTCCGCGGACTGGTCAAGCTCGGCGGACTCCCGTTGCCGCCCGCCCCGCCCCGCGAGGAGGTCCGCAGCCCCCGCCGCCACCTGCACACCAAGCACACCGACCGACGCGCCATCAGCCACCACTACGACGTCGGCAACGACTTCTACGAGATCGTCCTCGGCCCGTCCATGGTGTACTCCTGCGCCTACTGGCCCAGCCCGGACAGCACCCTCGAACAGGCCCAGTACGACAAGCTCGAACTGGTCTCCCGCAAACTCGGCCTCAGACCCGGACTGCGACTGCTCGACGTCGGCTGCGGCTGGGGTTCGATGGCCATCCACGCCGCCCGCGAGCACGGCGTCCGCGTCGTCGGCGTCACGCTCTCCCAGGAGCAGGCCGCCTACGCCCGCAAGCGCGTCGCCGACGAGGGCCTCACCGACATGGTGGAGATCCGCGTCCAGGACTACCGCGACGTCCGCGACGGTCCCTACGACGCCATCTCCTCCATCGGCATGGCCGAACACGTCGGCGCCGAGCGGTACCTGGAGTACGCCGCCGACCTGTACGACCTGCTCAAGCCCGGCGGGCGGCTGCTGAACCACCAGATCGCCCGCCGCCCGCAGCGGGACGAGACGACGTACAGCATCGACTCCTTCATCGACTCCTACGTCTTCCCCGACGGTGAACTCCAGCCGATCGGGGCCACCGTGACCCAGCTGGAGCGGGCCGGGTTCGAGGTGCGCGACGTGGAGGCGCTCCGCGAGCACTACGCCCTGACCCTGCGCCAGTGGGTGTCGCGCCTGGAGGCCGACTGGCAGCGGTCCGTCCAGCTGGCCGGCGCCGGCCGGGCCCGCGTCTGGCGTCTGTACATGGCCGCCTCCGCCCTGGCCTTCGAACGCAACCGCATCGGGGTCAACCAGGTCCTGGCCGTCCGCGCCCCCGAGTCGGGGGCGTCGGGCCTGCCGCTGCGCGCCCGCACCTGGAACTGACAACGGCGAAGGGCCCCTCTCCCACCCGGGGGAAAGGGGCCCTTCGCGCGTGCCGCTACTCCGCCTTGATGGCCTCCAGCATGTTCAACCGGGCCGCACGCCGGGCCGGCCACAGTGCCGCGAGGACACCCACTGTCGCGGCCAGCAGCAGGAACAGGCCCATCCGCGCCCACGGCAGGACCAGCGCGTACGTCGCCATCTTCGAGGCGAGCAGCTCACCGGCCGCCCAGCCGAAGAACACGCCCAGCCCGATGCCCAGCACCGCGCCGAACAGGGAGATCACCAGGGACTCGATGCGGACCATCCGCTTGATGCCCTTGCGGTCCAGGCCGATCGCGCGGAGCATGCCGATCTCCTGCGAGCGCTCGAACACCGACATGGCCAGGGTGTTGATGACGCCGAGGACCGCCACGATCACCGCCATCGCGAGCAGGCCGTAGACCATGTTCAGCATCAGCGTGAACATCTGCGCGATCTCGTTCGAGATGTCGTCCTTGGACTGGACTTTGATCGCCGGGTTGGTGCCGAGGACCTTCTCCAGCCTGTCCTGCACCGCGCCGGACGTGCCGTCGGAGGTCTTCACCATGACCTTCATGTTGTACGGGTCCGGCTCGTGCGGGGCGAGGGTCTTCTCGTCGAGCAGGACGCCGCGCAGGAAGTCGTTGCTCTCGTAGGTCCCGGCGACCGTGAGCTTCTGCTTCTTGCCGTCGCCGTAGGAGACGGTGAAGGCGGAACCGGCCTTCCAGCCGTAGGACTTGGCGGTCTCGCTGTCCACGACGACGTCGCTGCCGCCGACCTTGAAGGTGCCCTCCTCGACCTCCGGTCCGACCAGGTCGCGGATCGCGGCGCCGTTGACGCCGGTCAGGTACTCGCTCTGACCGTCGATCCGCGTCTCGGCGTTGAGCATCGGGCTGGTGGCGGTGACGTCACCGGCCTGCTTCAGATTCTTCTCCACGTCCGGCGACAGCGGGTTGCCGTTCGCCATGGACACCACGTAGTCGGCCTTGATCGACGCGGACGCCATCTTCTCGATGGCCTGCTGGAGGCTGCCCGCCATCACCGTCATGCCGGTGATCAGGGTCAGGCCGATCATCAGCGCGGAGGCGGTGGCGGCCGTGCGGCGCGGGTTGCGCACCGCGTTCTGCCGGGCCAGCTTGCCGGAGATGCCGAAGGCGCGCAGCAGCGGCGCGGCGGCGGCGATCAGCGGGCGGGACAGCAGCGGGGTCAGGATGAACACGCCGATGATCAGCAGCACCGCGCCGAGGCCCATCGGCATCTGGCCGTCCGAGCCGTCCATGGTCGTGGCCACCAGGACCACCGCGATGCCCGCGGCCGAGACCAGGGCGCCCAGTGTGTTGCGCAGCACCAGCGACTTGGTCGTCGCCTTGGCGTGCACGCTGCTCATGGCCGCGACCGGCGGGATCTTCGCGGCCCGGCGGCCGGGCAGCCACGCCGCCAGCATGGTCACCAGGATGCCGACGGCGAGCGCGGCGAGGACGGTGCCGGGCGTGATGACCAGCGGGCCGTCGGGCACGGTCGCGTCGAACGTGCCCATCAAGGAGCGCAGTCCGGCTCCGATGCCGATGCCGGCGAGCAGTCCGGTCACGGCGGCGATCGCGCCGACCACGAACGCCTCGATGAGCACCGAGCGCGTCACCTGCCGGCGGGAGGCGCCGACCGCCCGCATCAGCGCCAGTTCCTTGGTGCGCTGGGCGACCAGCATGGTGAAGGTGTTGGCGATGATGAACGTGCCGACGAACAGGGCGATGCCGGCGAAGACCAGCAGGGCCGTCTGCATGCCGCTCATCGACCGGGAGATCATCTCCGCCTGGTCGTCGGCGAGCTCCTTGCCGGTGGTGGTCGAGACGGTGCCCTCGGGCAGTGCCTTGTCGAGCTGCGCCTTCAGTGCGGCCTGCGTGACGCCCGGCTTGGCCTTGACGTCGATCTCGTCGTACACGCCCGGCTTGCCCAGCAGCTGCTGGGCGGTCGCCGTGTCGAACAGGGTGAGGCTGCCGCCGGCTGCGACATTGCCGTCGTCGGTGGTGAAGATGCCGGTGATCTTCGGCGTCAGGACCGGGCCGTCGACGGACATCCGCACCGTGTCGCCGACCTTGTAACCCGCGCGCTTCGCGGTCTCGGAATCGATGAGGATCTCGCCCCGGCCCTTGGGGGCGTGCCCGCTGACGAGCGGGTAACGCGGGTCCTCGGCACCCCAGTAGTTGCCGCCCTGAGACTGGAAGCCCTGGCCGATGAGCTTGCCGTCCTTGTCGGCGATGGCGGTGAAGTTCTGCACGACCCCGATGGCGGACGCGGCCCCGGGCACCCGCTCGCTCTTGTCGAGGGTGGCCCGGGTCAGCTCGTGGAGCTTTCCGACCTTGTCGCCCTCGGCCTCCTGGTAGTCCGCGGTCATGGAGACGTCGACCTGGTCGAAGCCCTTGGCGGAGCTCTTCTGGTAGGCGTCGGAGATGGTGTTGGTGAAGACCAGGGTCCCCGACACGAAGGCCACGCCGAGCATCACGGCGAGCACGGTCATCAGGAGCCGGGCCTTGTGCGCGAGCACATTGCGCAAGGCGGTACGGAACATGGGTTCTTCTTCTCAGTCCTGTCGGTCCTGACGGGGGATCAGCTGGTGCGGCCCTTGGCGTCGAACGCCTTCATGCGGTCGAGCACGGAGTCGGCCGTCGGCCCGTGCATCTCGTCGACAATCCGGCCGTCCGCGAGGAAGACCACCCGGTCCGCGTAGGCGGCGGCCACCGGGTCGTGCGTCACCATCACCACCGTCTGGCCCAGCTCGCGCACGGAGTTGCGCAGGAAGCCCAGCACCTCGGCGCCCGAGCGCGAGTCGAGGTTGCCGGTGGGCTCGTCACCGAAGATGATCTCGGGCTTGGAAGCCAGCGCCCGGGCCACCGCGACGCGCTGCTGCTGACCGCCGGACAGCTGGGACGGCCGATGGCCGAGCCGGTCCGCCAGGCCGACCATGCGGATCACGGAGTCCAGCCACTCCTTGTCCGGCTTGCGCCCCGCGATGTCCATCGGAAGGGTGATGTTCTCCAGGGCCGTGAGGGTCGGCAGCAGGTTGAACGCCTGGAAGATGAAGCCGATCTTGTCCCGGCGCAGCTTGGTCAGCTGCTTGTCCTTCAGCGAGCCGAGCTCGGTGTCGCCGATGCGCACCGACCCGGAGGAGAAGGAGTCGAGGCCGGCCACGCAGTGCATCAGGGTGGACTTGCCGGAGCCGGACGGGCCCATGATCGCGGTGAACTCCGCCTGCCGGAAGTCGACGGAGACACGGTCCAGGGCGACCACCTGGGTCTCACCCTGCCCGTAGACCTTCGACAGATCCGTGGCGCGCGCGGCCGCTGCGGTGGCCCGGTCGGTGAGGGGGGCGGTGGTCACGGGATGGCACTCCTGTCGGACGGCTGTGCATGGGGAAGGACGTGTTCCATCGTCCGGGTCCCACGCCGCCGTGTAGTCCCCCGTTGTTCCGGTTCCGGAGACCGACTGCGGTCTTACCGCGCGGGGCAGTGTCATACCTGGGGATGACGAACACCCCTGAGGGCCCCGGTGTCGGGAACACATGCATCCGGGTGTCGAGAACAGGTGGAGTGCCCTCGTTCAGGCGGTGAAATTCCGTCATTCCGCATACGCGGCGGACCGCCGCACGCAAGGCTGTTGGCAAGTGCGGATGGCGCGTTCCGTGGGCTGATGCACCCTCAGACGTCAATAAAATAAGACAACATCGGTCCACGCTTCCGCTGTTCGGGGGACCCGTCCGGATAGTCTCGGAACCTCGATGCGGAGCCCACGGCCTGCCCGGATGGTGGAATGCAGACACGGCGAGCTTAAACCTCGCTGCCCCTTCGCGGGCGTGCCGGTTCGAGTCCGGCTCCGGGCACCATCCGATCCCTGTGTGGTCCATTGAGGAGTTCACGGCGTGCCCGTTGACAGCGGCCCTGTGCCGTCGGAGACTCAGACCCACATGGTGAAAGAAATTTCACCTGACGAACCTGGATGGGAAGAGGTCGTCCGATGCGCACCACCGTCGGCATCATCGGAGCGGGCCCCGCCGGCCTCCTCCTCGCCCGGCTGCTCCACAACGCCGGCATCGAGTCGGTCGTCCTGGAGAGCCGCGACCGTTCCTACGTCGAACGGCGGCAGCGCGCCGGGATCCTGGAGCAGGGCACGGCGGACGTGCTGCGGGCGGCCGGTGCCGGGGAGCGCATGGACCGCGAGGGACTGCGCCACGACGGCATCGAGCTCCGCTTCGACCGCAGGCGCCACCGCGTCGACTTCCCCGCCCTCACCGGCGGCCGGTCGGTGATGGTCTACGCCCAGACCGAGGTCTGCAAGGACCTCATCGCCCTGCAGCTCCGGGAAGGCGGCCCCCTGCTCTTCGAGGCGGAGGCGCTGGCCGTGGAGGACGCCGGCACCGACGCCCCGCGGATCCGCTTCCGGCACGAGGGCCGCGAGGACGTCCTGGAGTGCGCCTACGTCGTCGGCTGCGACGGCTTCTGGGGTGTGGCCCGCAAGGCGATCCCCGCCGCACTGACCCAGGTCTTCGAGCGGACGTACCCCTTCGGGTGGCTCGGCATCCTCGCCGACGTGCCGCCCTCCCACGACGAGCTCGTCTACGCCCGCCACGACCGCGGCTTCGCCCTGCTCTCCATGCGGTCGCCGGCCGTCTCGCGCCTCTACCTCCAGGTGCCCGACGGCACCGACGCCGGGACGTGGAGCGACGAGGAGATCTGGGACGAGCTGGAGCGCCGGTTCGAGACCGCCGACGACTGGCACCTGGAACGCGGCCCGATCACCCAGAAGTCGGTCACGCCCATGCGCTCCTACGTCCACGAGCCCATGCGCCACGGCCGCCTCTTCCTCGCCGGTGACGCGGCGCACATCGTCCCGCCGACCGGGGCCAAGGGCCTGAACCTCGCCGTCGGCGACGTCGTGACCTTCGCCCGGGCCCTGATCCACCGGCAGGAGACCGGATCGGCGGAGCTGCTCGACGCCTACTCCGCCACCTGCCTGCGCCGCGTCTGGCAGGCGGAGCGGTTCTCCTACGACATGACGACCCTGCTGCACCGCGCGCCCGGCGCGACGCCCTTCGAGGACCGGCTCCAGCTCGCCCGGCTGGAGCGGATCACCTCCTCCCGCGCCGCCGAGACGGACCTGGCGGAGGCGTACACGGGCTTCCCCCTCGGGTGAGTCCGCCGATGACCCCCTCCGGTGAGGGGAATCACCACGCCACGTAGCGTGTTGCGCAGCACGACGAGGGAAAGATCCTCCCCAAGCAGTAGGGTCATTCCTTTGCCTACCTATTACTCTTGAGCCAAGGCCACGCCTGGTGGCCATGGAGGAGTGAAATGAGGAGCAGAAACCCGGTCTTCTCGCGACGGGGGTTCAGCCGCGACAACGGCTACGCGGGCTTCAACACCGCGCCGCAGGCCGGGGGTCCCGCTGTCGCCACCCAGGGCAACCCGTACGCCCAGCCGACGGGCAACCCGTACGCCCAGAACCCGTACGCGCAGAACCCATACGCCCAGCAGCAGGACCTGCAGTACGGCGCGCCGCCGCAGGCCCCGGCCACCACCGGCCGGATGACCATCGACGACGTCGTCCTGCGCACGGCGAGCACGCTCGGCGTGCTCGTCATCACCGCCGCGCTCTCCTGGGCGCTGCTGCCGATCGACGACGCCAACATCGGCCGTAGCTACGGCATCGGTATCGGCGCCGCGCTGATCGGCATGGTCCTGGCGTTCGTGCAGTCCTTCAAGCGCAAGGCCTCGCCCGCGCTCATCCTGACGTACGCCGCGTTCGAGGGTGTCTTCCTCGGCGTCGTGTCCAACATCGTCGACAACCGCATCGCCGACGGTGCGGCCATGCAGGCCGTGATCGGCACCATGGCGGTCTTCGCCGGTGTGCTGATCGCGTACAAGGCCGGCTGGATCCGCGTCAACCGCCGTTTCTACGGCTTCGTGATGGCGGCCGCGCTCGGCTTCATCCTGCTGATGACCGTGAACCTGCTGTTCGCGGTGTTCGGCGGCGGTGACGGCCTCGGCTTCCGCAGCGGTGCCCTCGGCGTCGTCTTCGGCGTCATCGGCATCATCCTCGGTGCCTGCTTCCTCGCCCTGGACTTCAAGCAGGTCGAGGACGGCATCGCCTACGGCGCCCCGCGCGAGGAGGCCTGGCTCGCGGCCTTCGGCCTCACGCTGACGCTGGTGTGGATCTACATGGAGTTCCTGAGGCTCCTGTCGATCCTCAACAGCAGCGACTAGTCCTCGACGGTCGTAGCGCGAAGGGCCCCGGCTTCGGTCGGGGCCCTTCGTCGTCGGGGGGAGGGTGCGCGCCTCAGAGCAGTTTGCGCGCGGCCCTCCTCAGGTCGTACTCGTGGACGATCGCCTTGGCGTGGCCGTACGCGAGGTTGTGTTCGTGCCGGAGCCAGCTGACCTTTTCCTCGAAGCGGAAGAGCGCCGGGCCTTCGTCGACGGTGCGCAACCAGTCGGAGATCTGACGACCGGTGCAGTGGGGGATGCGGGCGAGCATGTTGCGATGGGTCTCTTCGGAGAAGACTTGGGACATCGGCGCCTCCGGACGCTGGGATGTAAGCCGGTCCTTCAGGTCACGGTGCCTGAGTGTTCGCCCGTTGGCAACAGTCCCGGTGCGACGCGTACGCTCGCGGCGTGGTTGATACGACGCCTCTGAGCCGTGCGGTGGAGCACTTCGCCGATCGATTGAGGGCTGCGCCCCAGAGCAGGTTGCAGCGGGGCGCTGCAGCCGAGGCTCTTGAGCTGGCCCGGGAGTTGGCCCGCAGGGCGCAGGTCCTCGAGGGCGTGGAGCCTCGGGAGATGCCTGATGCGGGGATGTTTGCTGCCGCAGATCAGATCACCGTGGCCGGGCATGATCTGGCCGTTGTGATTCCCGGTGAGGCCGACGTCGATGAGGCGGTGCGGTTGGTGGAGGAAGCGCAGAAGCGGGCGGGTGTCTGAGCTTCGTCCGCGGGTGCGGGCCGTCATCGGTTGCTCGCGCAGTTCCCCACGCCCCTGACGGGGCGCTCCCCTAAAGGGACGCGATGACCCGGTCCGCCAGGATGTAGACGTTTTCCTCGCCGCACTCGAACGTCAGGGTGTACGCGCCCGAGATGCCGGAGCCGCCCAGGAGGACCGGGGTGGCGCCCGCGCGGAGGGCTGCGGCGAGGTGCTCCGCCGTCTCCCGGTGGCCCGGGGTCATGCACAGGGTCGTGCCGTCGGCGAAGACGTAGACGTCCAGCGTGCCCAGCGGGCCGGGGCGCACATCCGTCAGCTCCACGCGCGAGGAGGCCAGCTCCTCCAGGGTGGCGACGGTGCGCTCGTGGTCGTTCACGACCGGCGACTGGGCCGGCACGAAGTCCGGGTGGGACGGGTGGCGACGGCGGGCCGCGGCCAGCTCCGGGGACTCGCCGACCGGCTCCTCGGTGTCCGCGCCGGGCTCGGACACCGGCTCCAGACCCGCGAAATCGGCCTGGCGGGGCAGAAAGAGATCGTGCTCGGACAGGCCCAGCAGCGGGGGTGCGTCGGAGGCGTCGCGAGCCTCCTGAGCGGCCCAGAACGCCCGCGCCTCGGCGAGCTCCCGCTCCCGCTCCTCGGCGAGTGCCGCCGCCACGGCGGCGCGTATCTCATCGGTGTCGGCGGTGGTACGAGCGGCGGGCAGCAGCGCGCGGGTGGTGGCGGCGCGGCTCTCGGCCAGCGCCGTGTGCAGGGCCGCGACCTGTCGGCGCAGCTGCAGGACGGTGCGCAGGACGGCGACGCCCACGGCGCCCGTGGCGGCCGTGGTGACCAGCAACGCGATCGGCATGGCGCTCACTGACGTACTCCCGGTTCAAAGTCGACCCCCGACTTCCTACATCAGCTTGAAGGGCGGACTAACCAGCTGTCAGTGCGTAACGTCACGAAACGGACAGGGCTTCGGTGTCGGGGGAGGGGGTGGGGCTGCTGTGACCTGCGCTTCTCTCCTCGCGGAGGGAGATAGGTCACATCCTGGGGGAGATTGGATCACAAAACAGCCCAGAACCCTGGTGTTTTCAGGGTTCTGGGCCGGGAGCTCACAGCGGGTGCTATGGCGGCTACGGCGCGCCGCTCAGCTGAGGCGCTCGATGACCATGGCCATGCCCTGGCCGCCGCCGACGCACATCGTCTCCAGACCGAACTGCTTGTCGTGGAACTGGAGGGAGTTGATCAGCGTGGTCGTGATGCGGGCACCAGTCATGCCGAAGGGGTGGCCGACGGCGATCGCGCCGCCGTTGACGTTCAGCTTCTCCAGCGGGATGCCCAGGTCGCGGTAGGAGGGGATCACCTGCGCGGCGAACGCCTCGTTGATCTCGACCAGGTCGATGTCGTCGATGGTCAGGCCGGCGCGCTGCAGCGCCTGGTTGCTCGCCTCGACCGGGCCGAGGCCCATGATCTCGGGGGAGAGGCCGGAGACGCCGGTGGAGACGATGCGGGCGAGCGGGGTGAGGCCCAGCTCGCGGGCCTTGGTGTCGGACATGATCACGAGGGCCGCGGCGCCGTCGTTCAGTGGACAGCAGTTGGCGGCCGTGACCATGCCGTCGGGGCGGAAGACCGGCTTGAGGCCCTGCACGCCTTCCAGGGTGACGCCGGCGCGGGGGCCGTCGTCCTTGGAGACGACCGTGCCGTCGGGGAGGGTGACCGGGGTGATCTCGCGCTCCCAGAAGCCGTTCTTGATGGCTTCCTCGGCGAGGTTCTGCGAGCGGACGCCGAACTCGTCCATGTCCTGGCGGGTGACGCCCTTGGCGCGGGCGAGGTTCTCGGCGGTCTGGCCCATCGCGATGTACGGGTCGGGGAGCAGGCCGTCCTCGCGCGGGTCGTGCCAGGTCGAGCCCTCGGACTCGGCGACCGCCGCGGTGCGGGCCTCGGCGTCGGCGAAGAGGGGGTTGTGCGTGTCGGGGAGGCTGTCGGAGTTGCCCTTGGTGTAACGGGAGACCGTCTCGACGCCGGCCGAGATGAAGACGTCGCCCTCACCGGCCTTGATGGCGTGCAGGGCCATCCGGGAGGTCTGCAGGGAGGAGGAGCAGTACCGGGTGACGGTGCAGCCCGGCAGGTGGTCCATGCCCATCTGTACGGCGACGACGCGGCCGAGGTTGTGGCCCTGCTCGCCGCCGGGCAGGCCGCAGCCGAGCATCAGGTCGTCGATGTCCCTCGGGTCCAGCTCGGGGACCTTGGCCAGTGCGGCCTGGATGATCGTGGCGGTCAGGTCGTCCGGTCGCACGTCCTTCAGGGAGCCCTTGAAGGCGCGGCCGATGGGGGAGCGGGCGGCTGAGACGATCACGGCTTCGGGCATCAAACGGCTCCATTGACGTACCGGGTGGTCTGGCAGGGCTGACTGGGAAGTTACCCGTACGTATGGCCTGGGTCACGGGTGTCGCGGTGTGACCCTGACCGCAGTTTCCAAGCGCTTGCTTTTCTGGCGCCCCGGCTCGGAGGGGTCTTTCTCGGTTCGAAAGTACTCCTCAGCTCGAAGGGGTCGCCGGGGTCGGTTCCTGCTCGGGTACCCGCCGGCGCCGCCGGCGTTTCAGCAGGGCCCACGGGCCGCGTGGCCCGCTCGGCATCGCCGCCGCGACCTCCGTGCCCGCCTCCGAAGCGGCCTCCGCCGCCGCCCGTGCCACCGGCAGGAAGCCCTCGCGGCGGGAGGCGTCCGGGCGCTCCTCGTCGGCGGGCCACAGGCCCAGGGACGCGCAGACGGTCGGCAGCACCGCCATCGCCGCCGTCGCGTAGCCCTCGGCCGAGGGGTGGTAGCTGTCCGGGCCGAACAGTTCGCGCGGGTTCTCGGCGAACTCCGGGCCCAGCAGGTCGCCCAGCGACACGGTGCGGCCGCCCTGTTCGACGACCCCGATCGTCTGGGCCGCCGCCAACTGGCGTGAGGCCCGCCGGGCCAGCCAGCGCAGGGGCTGCCGGACCGGCTCGATCGTGCCGAGGTCCGGGCAGGTGCCGACCACCACCTCCGCACCGGCCGTGCGCAGCCGCCGCACCGCGGACGCCAGACAGCGCACCGAACGGGTCGCCGGCATGCGGTGGGTGACGTCGTTCGCCCCGACCATGATCACGCAGATGTCGGGCACCGGAGCGGGATCGGCCAGCACCAGGGACACCTGGCGGTCCAGGTCGTCCGAACAGGCCCCCGGGGTCGCCACCGTGCGCAGCTCCACCGGCCGCTCCGCCAGCGCGGCCAGCCCCGACGCCAGCAGCGCCCCCGGTGTCTGCCCGCCCCGGTGCACGCCCTGGCCCGCGGCCGTGGAGTCACCCAGCATCGTCAGCCTCAGCGGCGCCCCGGTTGGACCGGCGTACGTACGGCCGTACAGCCCGTCCGCGTGCGGCACATGAGGGGACGTGCCGTTGCCCACCCGGCGCCGCGCCAGCTGCACCTCGGCCAGCACCAGCCCCAGTGCGGCCGCCCCGGCCAGACCGACCCCGCCGCCGCCATAAGCCGCGCCGGCCGCGATCCGCCGGGCCACCCTCGCCCTCGACATGCTCGTCATGCGTCGCCGCCACCTCCTCGAACCCGTACACCCAGTGCTTGCCCCGTACAGGCCGTCGCCCAATCGCAACCAGGAGTGAACGACCGTCACGGACCACGGCGAGGTCATAGGCTGGCGGCACCATCAGGACCATTTCTTTGCGGCATCCGGAGACAACGGTGCGATTCCACGACTCGATGATCAGCCTCGTCGGCAACACCCCGCTGGTGAAGCTCAACAGCGTGACCAAGGGCATCAGGGCGACCGTCCTGGCCAAGGTGGAGTACTTCAACCCCGGCGGTTCGGTGAAGGACCGCATCGCCCTGCGCATGATCGAGGCGGCGGAGGAGAGCGGCGCGCTCAAGCCCGGCGGCACGATCGTCGAGCCGACCAGCGGCAACACGGGCGTCGGGCTCGCCATCGTGGCGCAGCAGAAGGGGTACAAGTGCATCTTCGTGTGCCCCGACAAGGTGAGCACCGACAAGATCAACGTGCTGCGCGCCTACGGTGCCGAGGTCGTCGTCTGCCCGACGGCCGTCGACCCCGAGCACCCGGACTCCTACTACAACGTCTCCGACCGGCTGGTCCGTGAGACGCCCGGGGCCTGGAAGCCGGACCAGTACTCCAACCCCAACAACCCGCTCTCCCACTACCACTCGACCGGCCCCGAGCTGTGGGAGCAGACCGAGGGGAAGATCACCCACTTCGTGGCGGGCGTGGGCACCGGCGGCACCATCTCCGGGACCGGCCGCTACCTCAAGGAGATCAGCGACGGCTCCGTGAAGGTCGTCGGCGCGGACCCCGAGGGCTCCGTCTACTCCGGCGGCTCCGGCCGGCCCTACCTCGTCGAGGGCGTCGGTGAGGACTTCTGGCCGACCGCCTACGACCGGACCGTCGCGGACGAGATCGTCGCCGTCTCCGACAAGGACTCCTTCCAGATGACCCGCCGCCTGGCCAAGGAGGAGGGCCTGCTGGTGGGCGGCTCCTGCGGCATGGCGGTCGTCGCCGCGCTGGAGGTCGCCGAGCGGCTCGGCCCGGACGACGTCGTGGTGGTGCTGCTCCCGGACAGCGGCCGCGGTTACCTCAGCAAGATCTTCAACGACGAGTGGATGGCCGACTACGGCTTCCTGGAGGACACCGGCCCGAGCGCCCGCGTCGGCGACGTCCTGAACGACAAGGAGGGCGACCGCATGCCCTCCCTCGTCCACATGCACCCGGAGGAGACGGTCGGTCAGGCCATCGAGGTGCTGCGTGAGTACGGCGTCTCGCAGATGCCGGTCGTCAAGCCGGGCGCCGGCCACCCCGACGTGATGGCGGCCGAGGTCGTCGGCTCGGTCGTGGAACGCGAGCTGCTGGACGCGCTGTTCAGCAAGAGCGCCTCGCTGGAGGACCCGCTGGAGAAGCACATGTCCGGCCCGCTGCCCCAGGTCGGCTCCGGCGAGCCGGTCGCGGACCTGATGGCCGTGCTGGGCAAGGCGGACGCGGCGATCGTGCTCGTCGAGGGCAAGCCGACCGGTGTGGTCAGCCGGCAGGACCTGCTGTCCTTCCTCGCCCGCACGGGGAAGTGACGGCCAACCCCCGGTGAACTGCCCGTGAACCGGGTGAACTTGCGGCGTCCGTGATCTTCGCCGACTTCGTGGAACCGGTACGCGGGTGTCACGTTCGCGCAGCACTCGCTTAACACGGGTCCTGCACATTGGTGGGTGTCGGCAAGGGCGGGAGCGGCTCCCCGCCCGGGCCGGCGCCGAACGGCGTCAACGGACCTCCGGAGCGGCTCCCGGACCTCCACGGACGCCACGGACGCGCAAGCCCGGCCCTGACCGGGCCCGCGTCCCTCGCGGGGACCGCCGTCGTCCCGCCCCCCGTTCACGGGGGTGCGGCGGTCCCCGCGCACATTCCCCCACGCGTCATGCGCGCACACTCCCCCCCCCAGGCGTCTTGCGCGCACCTTCCCACGCGCCTCCTGCGCGTGTCTCACCCCGCGGTGCCGGCCCGTCGCGCTGCCGACGCGGCAGGTCCGAGGCGGGCCGGGCCGGGCGCTCAGTCCTCCCAGTCGCTGCCCCGGGAGGACTTGGGGCGGCGGCCGAAGAGGTTCGGGTTGGTACGGGCCGCCTGGGCGACGTTGACGCCGACGATGCCCGCCCAGGCGACGAGCAGGCCGGGCAGCTGGGCCAGGCCCCCGCCGATCGCGGACAACGGCATCGCGAGGACCAGGGAGACGATCCCGAAGCCGAACCGCTCACCCCAGGAGTCCGTGGCCCGCGGCGACCGCGAGTCCCGGGCCGTCTGCATCTGCTGCTCGGCGAGCTGCCGGCGCACCCGGCGCTCCACCGCGCCGTCGATCCGCTGGTCGACCTTCTCCAGGAAGGAGTCGACCAGCACCGACTCGTAGTCCTCACCCAGCTCCCTGCGGGCGTGCAGGGTGGCGTCGAGTTCCTTCTTCAGGTCGGTGTCCCACGCGTCCATTCCCGTCATGCGGTCCACCGTAGAAAGCGCCGCCGTCGGCCGCACTGGGGTTAGCCCCCCTGTTCTCCCAGGGGGATGCCGGTCGTCGTGCCGTCGCCGTCCTCCGGCCCGGCTTGCCGCTCTGCATATGCTCATGCAGAATCCTCAGCTACTGAATAGGCGAGGGGGAGCACGTCATGAGCGTGAGCGACAGCCCTGCCGCGCGGCTGCAGGCACTCTTCGAGGGCCACCGGCTGACGCCGACCCAGCGGCGCATCGCGCACAGCATGGTGCGGCGCGCTGCCGACGTGCCGTTCCTGTCGAGCGTGGAGCTCGCCGAGCTGGCCGGGGTCAGCCAGCCGTCCGTGACCCGCTTCGCCGTCGCCCTGGGCTTCGACGGCTATCCCGCCCTGCGCCGCCATCTGCGCGAGGTCGCCCCCGCGGAACCCGCCGAGGAGGCCGCGGCCCACAACGAGTACCAGCAGGCCGTCGAGGCCGAGATCGAGAACCTGCGGCACCTGGCGGAGGTGCTCGCCGACCCCGGGCCCGTGCAGCGCGCGGGGCGTCTCCTCGCGGCCTCCCGCCCCCTCCTCGTCCTTGGTCTGCGGGCGGCCGCCGCCCAGGCACACGGCTTCGCCTACTTCGCCGCCAAGGTCCACCCCGACGTACGGCTGCTCGGTGAGGGCGGCACGATGCTCCAGGACCGCATCGACGCCGCCGTCCGGGCCGGCGCGAGCGCACTGCTCTGTTTCGCGCTGCCCCGGCACCCCCGCGAGGTCGTCGACACCCTCGCCTACGCCAAGGGGGCCGGGCTGACCGTCGTCACGGTCGCCGACTCCGCCTTCGCACCCGTCGACAAAGTGTCCGACCTGCTGCTCCCGGCCGCCGTCGGCACCGGCCTCGCCTTCGACACGGCCTGTGCGCCCATGCTGCTCGGCCGGGTCCTGCTGGAGGCCATGTGCGACGACCTGCCCCAGGCCCAGGCCCGCCTGGAGGAGTTCGACACGAAGGCGGCGGCGCGGGGTCTGTTCGTCGACTGACGCGCGCCCGGCGTCTTCTCATACTCGTCTCACGTTGCGGCGCTACCGTACGTCCCCCCAAGGCTTCGGAGACCGGACGGAGGCTGGACGTGACACGCGGAGGACAGGGACTGGCCCGGGTGGCCGTCGTCGTACGGGCGGGGGCGGCCCCGCTGTGGTGGCTGGGTGTTCTCGCGGCAGGCATCGGCCTGCTCACACCGGGCCTGACCGGACGTCGCATCGGCGTCCTGGCCGGAGCGGCCCTCTTCGTCCTGGCGACGGCCGCCGTGGCCTACGGCCGCCGCAGGCGCTACGCGACCCTGGCAGCCTCGGCGTCCCGGGCCAAAAAGCACGACGTGCTCCAGGATCGCGCGGTCACGGTACGCAACTGGCGCCGGGGACACCGCTGGTGGCTCCTCCTCGCCTTCCTCGCCGCCCTGGGCAGCGCCTTCGCGGCCCCGGCGGCCGGAGGCATGCTCCTCGCCGGCTGCGGCGCGGGCCTGTGGCTGAAGTCGGCCTGGCTGGGCCGCCGGGAGCGGGCCGGCGAAGCACTGCTGTGGGTCCGCGTGGACTGGCTGCGCGGGGGATCGGCCCACCCGGCCGGCAAGCGGGTGAAGGCCTACCGCAGCACGGGCATCGCGGCAGGCGATGCCGCACCGGGAGGCGCACGAAGGAAATCGCCGGCGCTGGTGTGACCGGGCGGTGCTCGACCCACCTCAGGGGCGCGGGGAACCGCGCGACGAACCACGACGCACCCGCGGCCGCAGCACTACGGAACCCCCCACCCCGCTCGCGTCAGCGCCTCCACCTGCGCCCCACCCGACTCGGCGACGACCTCCTCCACACTCTGCGGCCGCCGCACCACCGCGAACCGCCCGCCCGGCCCGAACCCGTACACCCCTGGCCGCACCAGCGAGTTGTAGCCGTAGTGCTGCGCGAAGTAGTACGCCCCGGTGTCCAGCGCCGCCGCGTAGTCCCCCTGCTCCAGCAACGGCATGGACCGCCCCTCGGCCAGCAGGTCCCCCGCGAAACAGGCCGGCCCCGCGATGTCCTGCACCACCACGGGCCCCTCCTTCGGCCGCCCCTTCGCGTCGTACGCGGAGATCCGCAACGGCCAGCTCCCCGGCGCGTACACGGTCCGCGTGGCCACCTGCACCCCGGCATGGGTCACCGCCACCGCCCGGCCGCCGGAGGTCTTCGCGTACTCGACCCGTGCCACCACCGTCCCGTGCTTGGCCAGCAGTGACCGCCCGAACTCGGTGACCAGCCCGTACCGTCCGTCGAACAGCCCCGGTACCTCTTCGCCCAGCAGTCGCGCGTACTGCGTGTACGTCGGAGTCGTCTCCTCCGACGCGAAGTTCACCGGCAGGCCGCCACCGATGTCGAGCGTGTCGACCTGCGGCCGCCCGGCCCGCCGGTTGATCTCCTCCGCCAGCTCGTACGTCTCCGCCACGCCCCGTGCCATCAGGGCCAGGGGGACGCCCTGGGACCCGGTGTGCGCGTGCAGCCGGGTCAGCCACGGCCGGTCCAGATACGCCCGGACGACCCACTGCCGGGCGCCTTCGTCGCGCAGCGCCACCCCGAATTTCGAGGTGGCCGTCGCCGTGGACAACGCCTCGATGGAACCACCCCCGACCTGCGGGTTCACCCGGATTCCGAGAGGGGAGCGGCTGGCGCCCGACCGCATCAGGGAGTCGATGCGGTCCAGTTCCTGCGGGTTGTCCGCGTTGACGGCGACACCGAGGTCCAGCGCCTCGCGCAGCTCGGCCGGCGTCTTCGCGGGCGAGTCGAGCACCGTCATCTCCGACGGCATTCCCGCGGCCCGCGCCAGGGCCAGCTCACCCGGGCTCGCGACCTCCGCCCCGAGGCCCTCCTCGCGCAGCAGCCGCAGCACCGGAACCAGCGGGGTCGCCTTCACCGCGAAGGCGTGCAGCACGGGTGTGCCCGGCGCCATCACCGCCTCGAACGCCGACCGCAGCTCCGCCACCGACTCCCGGATGCCGACGACGTCCAGCAGCCCGACGATGGGGCTGTCGGGCCCGAGCAGCCCCTGTTCCACGGCGGCCCGCACCGCCTCGTTCCGCCGGGCCGCCCGCCCGGCCCCGGTGCCGTCCCGCTCTTCCGCCTCGCTGTGTGCGCCCATGCATCCAGCCAAACATCCACGGCACCGCCGCGCCGACGCCCCCACGTATTGACTAGCCCTATTCATGGAGTCAGGATGTGAATAGAAGCGGCAACATTCCGCCGGGAGCACCCACCAGGAGGCAGACCATGTCAGGACCCCGCCCTGTCCGAGCGCCGCGCGGCACGGAACCGAGCGCCCTGGGATGGCAGCAGGAAGCCGCCCTGCGGATGCTGCAGAACAACCTCGACCCCGAGGTCGCCGAGCACCCCGACAAGCTCGTCGTCTACGGCGGCACCGGCAAGGCCGCGCGCGACTGGCGCTCCTTCGACGCCATGGTGCGCACCCTGAAGGGCCTGAAGCAGGACGAGACCATGCTGGTCCAGTCCGGCCGCCCCGTCGGCGTCATGCAGACCCACGAGTGGGCCCCGCGCGTCCTCATCGCCAACTCCAACCTCGTCGGCGACTGGGCCAACTGGGAGGAGTTCCGCCGCCTCGAACAGCTCGGCCTGACCATGTACGGCCAGATGACCGCCGGCTCCTGGATCTACATCGGCACCCAGGGCATCCTCCAGGGCACCTACGAGACCTTCGCCGCCGTCGCCGCCAAGAAGTTCGGCGGGACGCTGGCCGGCACCATCACCCTCACCGCCGGTCTCGGCGGCATGGGCGGCGCCCAGCCGCTCGCCGTGACGATGAACGACGGTGTGGCGATCTGCATCGACTGCGACCCGCGCGCCATCGACCGGCGCATCGAGCACCGGTACCTCGACGTCAAGGCCGACAGCCTGGACCACGCGCTGACGCTGGCGACGGAGGCGCGCGACGCCCGCCGCCCCCTGTCCATCGGCGTCCTCGGCAACGCCGCCGAACTGGTCCCGCAGCTCCTCGCCATGGGCGCCCCCATCGACATCGTCACCGACCAGACCTCGGCCCACGACCCGCTGGCCTACCTGCCGCTGGGCACCGCCTTCGAGGACATGGCCGACGCCGCCGCCAAGGACCCGGCCGGCTTCACCACCCGGGCCCGCGAGTCCATGGCCCGGCACGTCGAGGCCATGGTCGGCTTCATGGACGCCGGCGCCGAGGTCTTCGACTACGGCAACTCCATCCGCGGCGAGGCCCAGCTCGCCGGATACGACCGGGCCTTCGCCTTCCCCGGCTTCGTCCCCGCCTACATCCGCCCCCTGTTCTGCGAGGGCAAGGGCCCCTTCCGCTGGGCCGCACTGTCCGGCGAGGCGTCCGACATCGCCAAGACCGACAAGGCGATCCTGGACCTCTTCCCGGAGAACGAGTCCCTCGCCCGCTGGATCAAGATGGCCGGCGAACGCGTCCACTTCCAGGGCCTGCCCGCCCGGATCTGCTGGCTCGGCTACGGCGAGCGGGACAAGGCCGGTGAGCGGTTCAACGACATGGTCGCGAGCGGGGAGCTCGCCGCGCCGGTCGTCATCGGCCGCGACCACCTCGACTGCGGGTCCGTCGCCTCCCCCTACCGCGAGACCGAGGCCATGCTCGACGGATCCGACGCGATCGCCGACTGGCCGCTGCTGAACGCCATGGTCAACGTCGCCTCCGGCGCGTCCTGGGTGTCGATCCACCACGGCGGCGGCGTCGGGATGGGCCGGTCGATCCACGCCGGGCAGGTCACGGTGGCCGACGGCACGGCGCTCGCGGGCGAGAAGATCCGCCGGGTGCTCACCAACGACCCCGGCATGGGCGTCATCCGGCACGTCGACGCCGGGTACGACATCGCGGAGTCGGTGGCGGGGGAGCGGGGCGTCCGCGTCCCCATGCGCGAAGGTGACCAGGCGTGACCCGGAACAGCGGCAGCTCCTTCCACCACATGTGGCGCGAGCTGCTCCCCCTCGGGCGGCACCCCGACTCCGGCGGCTACCGACGGTTCGCCT
Source organism: Streptomyces tibetensis (assembly GCF_040647715.1). Lineage (GTDB taxonomy): Bacteria > Actinomycetota > Actinomycetes > Streptomycetales > Streptomycetaceae > Streptomyces > Streptomyces tibetensis_A. The sequence continues at coordinate 587,118 of NZ_JBEZCR010000003.1, forward strand.
GGACCGCGGTGGACGGTGAATGCCGGGCCTGGTTCGAGGACCAGGCCACGGCCCGCGGGCTGCGCTACGAGGTCGACCGGAACGGCAACCAGTGGGCCTGGCTCGGCGACCCCGCCGAGTCGGACGCGGTCGTCACGGGGTCGCACCTGGATTCCGTGCCGGACGGCGGCGCCTTCGACGGCCCGCTCGGTGTCGTGTCCGCCTTCGCCGCCCTGGACGAGCTGCGCCGCAGGGACGCCCGCTTCGACCGGCCCCTCGCCATCGTGAACTTCGGTGACGAGGAGGGCGCCCGGTTCGGACTCGCCTGCGTCGGGTCCCGGCTCACCGCCGGGCAGCTCACCCGCGAACAGGCGCACCGCCTCACCGACGGCGACGGCGTGACGCTGCCCCGGGCCATGGAGGCGGCCGGATACGACCCGGACACCATCGGGCCGGACCCCGAACGGCTCGCCCGCATCGGCGCTTTCGTGGAACTGCACGTCGAGCAGGGCCGGGCCCTGGACCTGTCCGGCGACCGGGTCGGCCTCGCCAGCGCGATCTGGCCGCACGGCCGGTGGCGGTTCGACTTCCGCGGCGAGGCCAACCACGCCGGCACCACCCGGCTCGCCGACCGCCGCGACCCCATGCTGTCCTACGCCGAGACCGTCCTCGCCGCCCGGCGCGAGGCCGAACTCGCCGGGGCCGTCGCCACCTTCGGCAAGATCGCCGTGGAACCGAACGGCGTCAACGCCATCCCCTCCGTGGTGCGCGGCTGGCTCGACTCCCGCGCCGAGGACCAGGTGAGCCTCGACACCGTGGTCGGCGGCATCGAGAAAGCGGCCCGGAGTTACGCGGACGCCCACGGCATCGACCTCGACATCGTCCGCGAGTCCTTCACCCCCGTCGTCGAGTTCGACCACGCCCTGCGCGACGAACTCGCCCGCATCCTCGGCACGGACACCGACCTCACGGTCCCCGTCCTCGGTACCGGCGCGGGACACGACGCCGGGATCCTGTCCGGGAGCATCCCGACCGCCATGCTGTTCGTGCGCAACCCCACCGGCGTCTCCCACTCCCCGGCCGAGTCCGCGAGCGAGGACGACTGCGTGGCCGGGGTCCTCGCACTCGCCGACGTACTGGAAGGACTGGCGTGCAGGTGACGACAGCAGCCCCGCGGACGTACTGGCTGGAGCACGCCTGGCTCGGCACACACGTCGAGCCGGGCGTCGCCCTCGACGTCAGGGACGGCCGCATCACCGCCGTCCGCAGCGGCACCCCCGCCCCGCCCCCCGGCGCCGAGGTCCTGCGCGGGCTCACCCTGCCCGGCCTGGCCAACGCCCACAGCCACGCCTTCCACCGTGCCCTGCGCGGCACCGTCCAGGTCGGCTCCGGCACCTTCTGGACCTGGCGCGAGGTCATGTACGCCACGGCCGACCGCCTCACCCCGGACAGCTACCACGCCCTCGCCCGCGCGGTGTACGCCGAGATGGCCCTGGCCGGCATCACGGCCGTCGGCGAGTTCCACTACGTCCACCACGCCCCCGGCGGCACCCCCTACGCCGACCCCAACGCCATGGGCGAGGCCCTCATCGCGGCCGCCGCCGAAGCCGGGATCCGCATCACCCTCCTCGACACCGCCTACCTCTCCTCCGGCTTCGGGCAGCCCCCCACCACCCACCAGCTCCGCTTCTCCGACGGGGACGCCGAGGCCTGGGCCGCACGCTGTTCACTTCTCAAGGAACGGGATCACGCACGGATCGGCGCGGCGATCCACTCCGTACGGGCCGTGCCGGCCGAGCAGTTGGAGACCGTCGCGCGGTGGGCCGGGGAGCGGCGGGCCCCGCTCCATGTGCACCTGTCCGAGCAGACCGCCGAGAACGAGGCGTGCCGGGAGATCCACGGCTGCACCCCGACCCAGCTCCTCGCCCTGCACGGCGTCCTCGGGCCGCGCACCACCGGCGTCCACAACACCCACCTCACCGCCGAGGACATCTCGCTCATCGGCGGCAGCGGCACCGGAACCTGCATGTGCCCGACCACCGAACGGGACCTCGCGGACGGCATCGGGCCGGCCGTAGCCCTGCAGAACGAGGGCTCACCGCTCTGTCTCGGCTCCGACAGCCACGCCGTCATCGACCTTCTCGAAGAGGCGCGGGCACTGGAGCTGAACGAGCGGCTGCGCTCCCGCACCCGGGGTCACTGGACGGCGGCGGCCCTGCTGCGGGCGGCCTCGCCCGACGGCCACGCGGCCCTCGGCTGGGACGAGGCGGGGGCACTGGAGACCGGCGCGCTCGCCGACTTCACCACCGTCGCGCTCGACTCGGTCAGGACGGCAGGGCCGCTTCCGCGGCTCGGGGCCGAGACGGCCGTATTCGCTGCGTCGGCAGCAGACGTGTCGCATACGGTCGTGGCAGGGCGGCACGTCGTACGGGACGGGGTCCACTGCCTCGTACCGGATGTGCCGCGGGCCCTCGCGGACGCCGTCGAAGCCCTGCGCGGATGACCTCGGGCCGCACACCCGCGCGGCCCGCCTCCGCCCCCGAACCCCACCCCACCGCCGAGCAGGCCACCAAGGACGCCATGAGCAACGCGACGACCGTCAGCCCCGCCCAGTCCGCGAGCACCGCAAGCACGCTCATCACCAACATCGCCAGCCTGGTCACCAACGACCCCTCCTCCGGTGACGGTTCCCCCCTGGGACTGGTCCAGGACGCGGCCGTCGTCATCGAGGGCGACCGCGTCGTGTGGACCGGTGATCAAAGCAAAGCACCCGCCACTGACAATCGGGTCGACGCCGAAGGCCGGGCGGTCGTCCCCGGCTTCGTGGACTCCCACTCCCACCTCGTCTTCGCGGGCGACCGGACACAGGAGTTCAACGCCCGCATGTCCGGGCGGCCCTACAGCGCGGGCGGTATCCGCACCACCGTCGCCGCCACCCGGGCGGCCGGCGACGCGGAACTCGAGGCCAACGTCACCCGTTACCTCGCCGAGGCCCTCCGCCAGGGCACCACCACGTTCGAGACCAAGTCCGGCTACGGCCTGACCGTCGAGGACGAGGCCCGCGCCCTGCGCGTCGCCGCCGCCCACACCGACGAGGTCACCTACCTCGGCGCCCACATCGTCGCCCCCGAGTTCGCGGAGGACCCGGCCGGCTATGTCGCCCTGGTCACCGGCGACATGCTGGACGCCTGCGCCCCGCACGCCCGCTGGATCGACGTCTTCTGCGAGAAGGGCGCCTTCGACGGCGACCAGGCCCGCGCGATCCTCACCGCGGGCAAGGCGAAGGGCCTGCACCCCCGCATCCACGCCAACCAGCTCTCCTACGGCCCCGGTGTGCAGCTCGCGGTCGAGCTCGACGCGGCCAGCGCCGACCACTGCACCCACCTCACCGACGCTGATGTGGACGCCCTGGCGGCCGGCCGTACGGTCGCCACCCTGCTGCCCGGCGCCGAGTTCTCCACGCGGGCCGAGTGGCCCGACGCGCGGCGGCTGCTGGACGCGGGTGTCACGGTCGCGCTGTCCACGGACTGCAACCCCGGCTCGTCCTTCACCTCGTCCGTCCCGTTCTGTATCGCGCTGGCCGTACGGGACATGGGGATGACCCCCGACGAGGCCGTGTGGTCCGCCACGGCGGGCGGGGCGGCGGCCCTCCGGCGTGACGACGTGGGCCGCCTCACGCCGGGCGCGTACGCGGACCTGACGCTCCTCGACGCCCCGAGCCACGTCCACCTCGCCTACCGCCCCGGCGTTCCGCTGGTCAGCGGGGTGTGGCGGCGCGGAGAGCGCGTGGTGTGATCACCGGCCCGCGGTGATCCGGCGTACCGCCGATCAGCAGGCTGCGGCGGCGCCGAGAGTGAGGTGTGATCACGGGACCCGCGATAATGCGATGCCGCGTCGGAGGACGACCGGCATCGGCGGAGGGCGGGGACCCGTGGGGTGGGAACGGTTGGCGAAGCACTGGTCGGTGCCAGTCGTGGTGAACGTGCTGCTCGGGATCCCGGGCGTGGTGCCGTTCTGGCTGCTCTGGTACCTCGCGGCGAACTGGCCGCTCGCCGACGCCGGCTGGACCGTGCGGGAACCCACCGAGAACGACGGCATGGCCCCCGCGCTCGTGATCGTCGTCCCCGTCGTCACGCTCTACGGCCTGATCTGGTGGCTCACGAACCGGCCGCTCCGGCGCCGGACGGCACTCGCTCCGCACACCTACTGGCTGCTGAGCCTGACGGCCCCGCTGCTGCCGACGGCCGCGCTGTTCCTCAACTCCTGAAGGGCAGCGCCGACCACGGACGGCACGCGCCCGGGGGCGGGCCGTGCGGCCCGCCCCCGAGGGACACGTACACCAGGCTCACCAGGGTCGAGGGTCACTCCTCGACGGTCAGCGCCTTGCGCAGCCGTACCAGCGTCCGCGACAGCAGACGCGAGACGTGCATCTGCGAGATGCCGAGCTCTTCGCCGATCTCCGACTGGGTCATGCCCGCGACGAACCGCAGGGACAGGATCTTCCGGTCGCGCGGCGGCAGTTCGGCTATCAGCGGCTTCAACGACTCGACGTACTCGATGCCTTCGAGTCCGTGGTCCTCGTAGCCGATGCGGTCCGCGAGCGCACCCTCGGAGTCGTCCTCCTCCGGCTGGGCGTCCAGCGAGGAGGCGGTGTAGGCGTTCGACGCGGCCATGCCCTCGACGACCTCGTCGTTGGAGAGGCCGAGACGCTCGGCGAGCTCGGTCACCGTCGGGGCGCGGTCCAGCTTCTGGGCCAGCTCGTCACCGGCCTTGGCCAGGTCGAGCCGCAGCTCCTGCAGCCGCCGCGGAACGCGCACGGACCACGAGGTGTCGCGGAAGAAGCGCTTGATCTCACCGACGATGGTCGGCATCGCGAAGGTGGGGAACTCCACACCGCGGGACAGCTCGAAGCGGTCGATCGCCTTGATCAGGCCGATGGTGCCGACCTGGATGATGTCCTCCATCGGCTCGCTGCGGGAGCGGAACCGGGAGGCGGCGAACTTCACCAGCGCGAGGTTCAGTTCGACGAGCGTGTTGCGGACGTACGAGTACTCGTGGGTCCCTTCCTCCAGCGTCTCGAGACGCTCGAAGAGGGTCTTGGACAGCGCCCGGGCGTCGACCGCGTCGACTTCCTCGTACCGGGGGATGTCCGGAAGTCCGGCGAGGAGGCCGTCCTGTGTGACGAGCGTCTCGGCCCGCTCGATGGGATCCAGATGGTCCGGAGGGGGTGTCGACGTCGCTTTGTGGGTACGCGATCCGTCGAGCCGGGGTGACATGATGTCCTCCATCGTTCTCGGCATATGGCTGCCGGAGCCGTTAGGTGCACTGCGGTGTGCGGCGCCTCCAAAGCCGGCCGTGTCGGGTACGTGTCCTTACTAGGCCTACCCGCTTTCGTGAGCCCACCGCAAGTGCGTTCTGTGGACATATGTCCGTTTGTGTGTAGTTGTTCGGGTGTCGGACCGTGCTGGGAAGGCGTAGTGTTCGAGGGCGTCAGCAACCAGCCTCGACGTCAGGAGAGAGAGACGGCATGGACCGCGGGACGGTCGGCAGCGCACAGTCTGGCCGGCTTCTGGTGGAGGTGCGGGAAGAGGGCTCTAGTGCCGTCGTGACCCCGGCGGGTGAGTTGGATCACCACACCGCCGATTTGTTGCGCGAGCCACTCGAGGACTGCCTCGCCAAGGGATTCAAGCGCCTGGTCATCGATTGCGCGCGCCTGGAGTTCTGCGACTCCACGGGGCTCAACGTGCTCCTCGGGGCGCGGCTGAAGGCGGAGGCCGCCGGTGGCGGCGTCTCGCTCGCCGGCATGCAGCCGGTGGTGGCGCGCGTGTTCGAGATCACGGGTGCGGACGCGGTCTTCAGTGTCCATGACTCGCTCGAGGCGGCCCTCGCCGACGAGTCGGGCTGACCGGCGGTGCGTCGGCGCGCGGTGCCTCGGCGATCCGTCTGTGACCGGTATCCCAGCCCTGTCACGTCTTTCGTGCGGAATACATGGGTGTTCAGCCGGTCCCCCAGGGCAGGAGACATCCTGAACCTGTCGGGCACCCGGGTGTCGGGGGCGCCGCGAATCCGACGTGCCGCGCACCGCGTGACCGGCCGGATCGTGACTGGCTGTGCAGTGAATTTTCTGAATCGTGAACTGGTGAATCGGTGAGGTGAAGCGCTGATGAGCACCACCCGGCCCTACCCGCCGGGCGACCGCGGGCCGGAGCCCGGCGGCGCTTCCGGGGCGTCCGAGGGTGGCGTGGCGGCGACCGGTGCGTCCGGTGAGGGCGCGGGAGCGCCGTCCGGGGCCGCGGCGCCGCCGGGGGGTCCGCAGGTGCGTCGGCTGAGCTTCGACGACGAGAGCGGCGTCGTTCCGCTGGCCCGCGACTTCACCCGCCAGGCGCTGTACGCGTGGGGCTGGCTGCCCGCCGCCTCCGCCGACCAGCGGGCCGCCGCCGAGGATGTGCTGCTGGTCGTCTCCGAGCTGGTGACCAACGCCTGCCTGCACGCCGAGGGGCCGGACCAGTTGCAGATCTCCTGCGACAACAAGGTGATCCGCGTCGAGGTCGCCGACCGGGGCACCGGCCAGCCCGCACCCCGCACCCCGCACCGCGCGGGTCGCCCGGGGGGCCACGGCATGTTCATCGTCCAGCGCCTGTGCCTCGACTGGGGTGTGGTGCGCAAGCCGGGGGTCTCCGGCAAGACGGTGTGGGCGGAACTGGGCGCACCTGCCTGATCCTGGGGATCTCTGTTCGGTTCGGGTGCACCGGCGTGATCACGGCCGGCCTGTTCGATCCTGGGGGTCTCTGCGCCTGGACAGGTGACCGCCCTCGGTGCGGGGCGCCGCCGAACCCCTCAGGCGTCGCTCAGCGCACGCCGGATCCCTGGCAGATCCGGCGTGCGCCGTGTCTTCCTTCCTCAAGGCCCCGGGCGTACCTTGACGGCCCTATCTGATACGCCGTCAGGAACAGGAAGGGGAGCGGCACCGTGTCGTACCGGAAACGAACCGCCGCGCTCGCGTCCGTCGCGGCCCTGGCCGGCTCGGCGGTGTGGATGGCCGCCCCCGTCGCCCGGGCCGAGGTCGTCGACGTGAACTACCAGTGCAAGACGCCGATCGGCGACAAGAGTGCCGTCTCTCCCATCGACATCAAGGGCGTCAAGAGCGGCAACGGCTACCGGATCACCATGTCCTGGCAGAAGGGCGTCTCCTCCAGCCCGGTCGAACTGGGCAAGGGCGCGATGACGCCGAGCGCCACCATCGCCCTGGGCGGTGCGGACAGCGGCACCCTCTCGGTGACCGGCCCCGCCAACGACGCCGCGATCCCGGCCAACACACCCATCAAGATCAGCGACCTGAGCGGCACGTACACGCCGAAGAAGAGCGGTGAGGTCACCTTCACGGCTGCTGTGCTCACCATCAAGGCGCTCGGTACGACGACCACGTGCACCCCGACGAACGATCCGGGCCCGTCCCTCACCCTCGACGTCGAGGCCGCGGGGGGTGGGGGCACCACCGGCTCCGCCCAGGGAGGCGGCGGTTCCGGCCCGGACACCGGCGCCGGGCTGCCGCAGACCGGGCCCGAGGACTCGGCGCTCGCCCTCGGCACCCTCGGCGGCACGGTCCTGCTCACCGGGGCGGCAGGTGCCCTGTGGCTGACCCGACGCCACCAGGGGGCACGGGCGGGCCGTTGACGGGAGGCCCCGGGCCGGAGCACCGCTCCGCATGCGCGCGGACCGCCACCGTGCGCCCCCTCCGGGCGGGCGCCCCGCCGAGCACAGGACCACACGCCGCCCGGTCCGGCTCCGTGCCGGGACCGTACGACCGCTGGAGCCGCCGATGCCGTCCGTCGTCCGTCTTCCGTATGTGTCAGTGCCGGTGCTGCTGGGGCTGCTGCTGGTCCTGGCGGGGGCCGGGTCCGTCGGGGCGGTGGACCGGCCCGTCGTCGAGCTGTCCAAGTCCCAGGCGGGTACGGGCGGTACGGTCACGGTCAGCGGCAGCGGCTGGCGGCCGCGTGCCCTGCTGACGTTGCTCGTGTGCGGGCAGGCCGAGCCGCGGCGGGGCGTGACCGGCGGCACCAACTCGTGCGCCAACGCCGACGGCCGGGCCGTCACCACCGGCGCCGACGGGCGCTTCCGCCGCGAACTGCCCGTCGTGGAGCCGCCCGTGCCTTGCCCCTGCGTGGTGCACGTGGCGACCGTGACGGGAGCCACGGCCGGCCCACCACGCGAGGCCGACGCGGCCCTCCGGGTCGCCGGGCACACGGTCGAGCCGCTGCCCGCGGAGGCAGCCGGCGGACGGCTGTCGCTGCTCGCGGACACCCGGCTGCACGGCTCCGGCGGCCTGCTCACCTGGTTCGGCTCCCCGCCCGCCCGGACCCTCGTGGTCACCGTCGGCAACGTCGGCACGTCCCCCGTGCAGAACCCGGTCTTCCAGGTCGGCACCGCGCACGGCGTGTACGCCCCCGAGTGGCAGGACCAGCGCTGGCGCGGCACGATCCGGCCCGGCGGCAAGGCCCGCATCGAGCTGCCCGTGGAACTCGGCGCCGGGGCGCACGGCGACTACACCGTGTCGCTGAAGTACGGGGGCAAGGTGCTCGCCGAACACCCCTGGGGCGTGGACCGCCCCTGGGGCGTGACCCTGTTCTGGGCCCTCGTCCTCCTGGTCGTACCGGCGGCGCTGGTGCGCGGCGTCCTGGCCGTGATCGACCACGCACGGCCCCGCCGCCCCGGCCACGCGGCCCGCCCGGCCCGCCGCCTGCCGCTGCCGGCCCCCCGCCGGCCCTCCGCAACGCCCTGGTTCGCCCCGGACGGCGACCCAGGGGGAGAGACGGGGACATGAGGAAGGGCCGTCACACCCCGGGTGTGACGGCCCTTCGCCCCGAGTCGGGCGGCGTGATCAGTGGACGTCGCCCATCAGGGACTTGACCTTCCTGCGGTACATGTAGACCGCAAGACCGGCGAGCACGGCGAGCACCGCCTCCACGGCGACCGCACCGGTGCCGCTCAGGTCCACGCCGCCGACAGCCGAGTTGGAGAGCAGACCCGTCACCGAGTCGCCCGCCGTGACCGCGAGGAACCAGACGCCCATCATCTGGCTGGCGTACTTCGCCGGGGCCATCTTCGTCGTCACGGACAGGCCGACCGGCGAGAGGCACAGCTCACCGACGGTCTGGATCAGGTAGATGCCCACCAGCCACATCGGGCTGACCGGCGTGTCACCGCCCGCCATGCCCAGCGGCAGCAGGAAGAAGAAGAACGAGACACCGATGAAGAACAGCGCCGCGGCGAACTTGCCGACGGTGCTCGGCTCCTTGCCCTTGCGGTTCAGCCACAGCCAGAACCAGGCGAAGACCGGGGCCAGCGCCATGATGAACACCGGGTTCAGCGACTGGTACCAGGAGGACGGGAAGCCGAAGCCGAGCAGCGAGCCGGACGTGTGCTTCTCACCGAACGCCTGGACCGTGGATCCGCCCTGGTCGTAGATCATCCAGAACGCGGCGGCCGCGATGAAGAACCAGATGTAGCCGGTCATCTTCGACTGCTCGACCGTGCTGAGCTCCTTGTCCCGCTTGATCCGGATCAGCACGCCGGCCGGGATGACCAGGCCGATGACCGTCAGCGGGATCATCGCCCAGTTCAGGGTGAAGTGCCCGGTGAAGGCCACGACGCCGTAGAAGACGGTCGCGACGATCAGCCACAGCAGACCCTTGCGCAGCCAGGACGCGCGCTCCTCGGCCGCCAGCGGCTTGGGCACGACGTTGCTCTGCGGGCTGAGGTTGCGGGTGCCGAGGAGGAAGGCGACGAGGCCGATGCCCATGCCGACCGCGGCCAGGCCGAAGCCGAGGTGCCAGCTGACCTGCTGGCCGACGGTGCCGATGATCAGCGGCGCGAAGAAGGCACCCATGTTGATGCCCATGTAGAAGATCGTGAAGCCGCCGTCACGGCGCGGGTCGTCCGGGCCGTCGTAGAGGTGGCCGACCATCGTGGAGATGTTGGCCTTCAGCAGGCCGGAGCCCAGGGCCACGAGTGCCAGACCGGCGAAGAAGGGCGCCTGACCGCCGGGCAGGGCCAGCACCAGGTGGCCGGCCATGATCGTGACGGCCGCGATCGCCACCGTCTTGCGCGGTCCCCAGACGCGGTCGCCGAGCCAGCCGCCGGGCATCGCGAGCAGGTACACCATCGACAGGTAGACCGAGTAGATCGCCGTCGTCGTGGCGAGGTCCATGCCCAGACCGCCGCCCATGCTGCCCTTCTTGGCGTCCGGACCGCCGGAGAGCAGGTAGACGACGAGCAGGGCCCGCATGCCGTAGAAGCTGAACCGCTCCCACATCTCGGTCATGAACAAAGTGGCCAGGCCGCGGGGGTGGCCGAAGAAGGTCTTCTCGGCACCGGGTGTGCCCGGTCGGGCCGAGTCCTTCGTCAGGCTGGACGCCATGGTCGTTCCTTGCTGCTCGGGACGCGCCCCGCAACAGCGGTGGTGCGCCCGGTGGGGATGTGCCGGCACCGGTGGGTACGGCCGTCCACCCGACGCCTTCGGGGGTCCGCTCCGGGTCACGGAACGGGGGCGGTCGCCACCGGGATCCACGCCTCTACGCGCGTCGCCGCGCCACGAGGCCCGGCCACAGGTCGTTTCATGTCGGGGGCCGGCGGGAACCGGCCCGCACACAAAAGAGACCCTCAGGGCAAAAGGCCTCTGAAGGTCGCCGTGGTGCTACAGGCGTTGAATCACCATACGGCAGGACACCACCCCATATGGAAGGACTTGAGACACGGATCACAGGTGTCGGGGGAACCGCACACCCGTTTCCAAGGTCTTAACCCTGATCTCACCTTATGGGCGGAGGTTCCTACCCGTACCTCAGGCACGTAAGAAGCGCGCATGCCGACGGTAAGAATCAAGCGTTCCGGTCACACCCCAGCTCAGGGCGGTGCAGGTCTACCATCACCTCATGACCCGTGTACTGCTCGCCGAGGACGATGCGTCCATCTCGGAGCCGCTGGCCCGTGCTCTGCGCCGGGAGGGCTACGAGGTCGAGGTCCGTGAGGACGGACCCACCGCTCTCGACGCCGGACTGCAGGGTGGCGTCGACCTGGTCGTGCTCGACCTCGGTCTGCCCGGCATGGACGGCCTGGAGGTGGCCCGTCGCCTGCGGGGCGAAGGCCACGCCATCCCGATCCTCATCCTGACCGCGCGCGCCGACGAGGTGGACACCGTCGTCGGGCTCGACGCGGGCGCCGACGACTACGTCACCAAGCCGTTCCGGCTCGCCGAGCTGCTCGCCCGGGTGCGGGCCCTGCTCCGGCGCGGCGTCTCCGAGCCGCAACAGCCGCCCGCGACGCACGGCGTGCGCATCGACGTCGAGTCGCACCGCGCCTGGATGGGCGAGGAGGAGCTCCAGCTCACGGCCAAGGAGTTCGACCTGCTGCGGGTGCTGGTGCGCGACGCGGGCCGGGTCGTCACCCGCGACCAGCTGATGCGGGAGGTCTGGGACACCACCTGGTGGTCGTCGACCAAGACCCTCGACATGCACATCTCCTGGCTGCGCAAGAAGCTCGGCGACGACGCGGCCAACCCCCGCTACATCGCCACCGTGCGCGGTGTGGGTTTCCGTTTCGAGAAGAGCTGAGCCGCGAGGCGGGCTCGGGTAACAGGACATGCGTCGCCGACTGATCCAGTCCACGCTCGCCGTGGTGCTCGTCGTGATCGCCGTCTTCGGCGTCTCCCTCGTCATCGTCGAGACCCGGACGATCAGCAACAGCGCCCAGGAGCGGGTGGACTCCGAGGCCGTCCGGCTGGCCAGCATCGTCGACAGCCGGCTCTTCGGGGCGCAGCAGGTCGACGCGGAGGTGCTGCGCCAGCAGGTCACGCAGGACCGCTACTACGCGGTGATCCGCATCCCCGGCGAGTCGCCCATCGAGGTCGGCGACAGGCCGGACGGTGACGTCATCACGGCGACCGCGCCCGGCGAGGAGGGCGAGACGGTCACCGTCCAGGAGCCGCGCTCCTCGGTGACCCGGGAGGTCGGCCGGACGCTGCTGATCATCGCGCTGGTCGCGTTGCTGGCGGTGGTGGCCGCGGTGCTGCTGGCCGTCCGCCAGGCGAACCGGCTGGCCTCCCCGCTGACCGACCTCGCGGAGACGGCCGAGCGGCTCGGCTCGGGCGATCCGCGGCCCCGGCACAAGCGCTACGGGGTGCCCGAGCTGGACCGGGTGGCGGACGTGCTGGACGGCTCCGCCGAGCGCATCGCCCGCATGCTGACCGCCGAACGCCGGCTGGCCGCGGACGCCTCCCACCAGCTGCGCACGCCGCTCACGGCGCTGTCGATGCGGCTGGAGGAGATCACCCTCACCGACGACCCGGACACGGTGAAGGAGGAGGCGACGATCGCGCTGACGCAGGTCGAGCGGCTCACGGACGTCGTGGAGCGGCTGCTGACGAACTCCCGCGATCCGCGCACCGGCTCCGCCGTCTCCTTCGACCTCGACGAGGTCATCCAGCAGCAGCTCGCGGAGTGGCGGCCGGCGTACCGCAGCGCGGGCCGGGCGATCGTCAGCTCCGGCAAACGGCACCTGCGCGCGGTGGGCACGCCCGGCGCGGTCGCGCAGGTCCTGGCCGCGCTGATCGAGAACTCCCTGATGCACGGCGGCGGCACGGTGGCCCTGCGCACCCGCGTCACCGGCAACCAGGCGGTCATCGAGGTCACCGACGAGGGCCCCGGCATCCCCGCCGACCTCGGCGCCCGCATCTTCGAACGGGCGATCAGCGGCCGCAACTCCACCGGCATCGGCCTGGCCGTCGCCCGCGACCTCGCGGAGGCCGACGGCGGCCGCCTGGAGATGCTCCAGACCAAACCCCCGGTCTTCGGCCTGTTCCTGTCCCGCACACCCCTGCCCAAGCCCGCGGACGACGACGAGGAGCCGATGGTCCGCTAGGTCGTGCCCGCACCGTCCCGTCGCCCGCCCGGAGGCGGGCGAAGCTCTCCGGACAGCACACAACCGATGGCCGCGCCGCCGGGCTCAGGGAGACGCTAGAGCACCTGCTGCTTGGTCTTCGGGTGGTCGGTGGGCTCGGTCCGCGAGGCCGGGGACGGCTCCCGGGCGGGCAGCGCGCGGAAGACCCAGGAACGGTAGGACCAGAAGCGGAACAGGGTCGCGATGCCGATGCCCAGGAACTTGAAGACGTTGTTCTGCAGCGGAGTGTTCCAGCCGAACCCGTACGTGGCCGCGTACAGGACGCCGTTCTCGATGACCAGGCCGATCGCGCTGAACAGCAGGAACAGGGTCATCTCACGCGTGCGGCGGCTCTTGTCGCGGTCGCGGTACGTGAAGTAGCGGAAGCCGACGTAGTTGAAGACGATCGCCACGACGGTCGCGATCACGCTCGCGCGGACCACCTGGAGGTCGGTGGTGTGCCGCACCAGGTTGAAGACGAGGAGGTTGACCAGCACCCCTGCGCCGCCCACCGCGCCGAACTTGGCGACTTCGCGGACGACCCGTCGGAGCCGGGAGGCACCGTGTCCCATGGTCGTACAGGCCCCCGTCCGTCGTCGGCATCAACCCAGCCATGCTAACCACCCTCCCGCGCGATCTTCCTGCGGATGCCGGTGGGCGGCCGGAGATGGTCCGGGCGGGGGCGGGGAGGGGCAGGAAACCGGCCACCCTGGCGCGGCCGATACCCTGGGGGCGTGACGTTCCCGGTAGTCGGCATGGTCGGCGGTGGCCAGCTCGCTCGTATGACACACGAGGCGGGCATCCCGCTGGGCATCAGGTTCAAGCTTCTCAGTGACACCCCGCAGGACTCCGCTGCGCAGGTCGTGAGCGATGTCGTCATCGGCGACTATCGCGACCTCGACACGCTGCGCGAGTTCGCCCGGGGATGCGATGTGATCACCTTCGATCACGAACACGTACCCACGGAGCACCTCAGGGCCCTGGAGGCGGACGGCATCCCCGTCCGGCCCGGCCCGGACGCGCTCGTGCACGCCCAGGACAAGGGGGTGATGCGCGCGAAGCTCGACGCGATCGGCGTTCCCTGCCCCCGGCACCGGATCGTGAGCGACCCGCAGGACGTGGCCGCCTTCGCAGCCGAGGGCGAGGGGTTCCCCGTCGTCCTCAAGACCGTCCGCGGTGGCTACGACGGCAAGGGCGTGTGGGTCGTCGACTCCGTCGAGGAGGCCGCCGACCCGTTCAGGGCCGGTGTCCCCGTGCTCGCCGAGGAGAAGGTCGACTTCCTGCGCGAGCTCGCCGCCAACGTGGTCCGCTCCCCGCACGGTCAGGCCGTCGCCTACCCGGTCGTCGAGTCCCGCCAGGTGGGCGGGGTCTGCGACACGGTCATCGCCCCGGCGCCCGGCCTCGACGATGCCCTCGCCCTGGAGGCCTCCGAGATGGCGCTGAACATCGCCAAGGAGCTCGGCGTCGTCGGGCACCTCGCGGTCGAGCTGTTCCAGACCCGCGACGGGCGGATCCTCGTCAACGAGCTCGCGATGCGCCCGCACAACTCCGGCCACTGGTCGATGGACGGCGCCGTCACCAGCCAGTTCGCCAACCACGTACGGGCCGTGCTGGACCTCCCGCTCGGCGACCCGCGCCCGCGCGCCCCCTGGACGGTCATGGTCAACGTCCTCGGCGGGGACTTCCCGGACATGTACTCCGCGTACCTGCACTGCATGGCCCGCGACCCCCAGCTCAAGATCCACATGTACGGCAAGGACGTGAAGCCCGGCCGCAAGGTCGGCCACGTCAACACCTACGGCGACGACCTGGACGACGTGCTGGAGCGCGCCCGTCACGCAGCCGGCTACCTGAGAGGCACCATCACCGAATGAGCCCTGTTGTTGGCATCGTCATGGGGTCGGACTCCGACTGGCCCGTCATGGAGGCCGCCGCCAAGGCCCTCGACGAGTTCGAGATCGCCTACGAGGTCGACGTCGTCTCCGCGCACCGCATGCCGCGCGAGATGGTCGCCTACGGCGAGCAGGCCGACGCCCGCGGGCTCAAGGTGATCATCGCCGGGGCGGGCGGCGCCGCCCACCTGCCCGGCATGCTCGCCTCCGTGACCCCGCTGCCGGTCATCGGCGTGCCCGTGCCGCTGAAGTACCTCGACGGCATGGACAGCCTCCTGTCCATCGTGCAGATGCCGGCCGGCGTCCCCGTCGCCACGGTCTCCGTCGCCGGTGCCCGCAACGCCGGTCTGCTGGCGGCCCGCATCCTCGCCGCGCACGACGAGGAACTGCGCGGCCGGATGCGCGACTTCCAGCAGGAGCTGAACGACCAGGCCACCGAGAAGGGCAAGCGCCTGCGCTCCAAGGTCGAGGGCTCGGGCGGATTCGGCTTCGGCACGGGGAAGTGACGGCGGTGACGTCCCAGGAGGCGGCCCGGGAACTCCTGCGCGAGTTCCCGGTCGTCGACGGCCACAACGACCTGCCCTGGGCACTGCGCGCACAGGTCCGCTACGACCTCGACGCCCGCGACATCGCCGCCGACCAGAGCGCCCACCTGCACACCGACATCCCCCGGCTGCGCGCGGGCGGGGTCGGCGCGCAGTACTGGTCGGTGTACGTCCGCACGGACTCGCCCGACCCGGTCGCGGCCACCCTCGAGCAGATCGACTGCGTACGGCAGCTGCTGACCCGCCACCCCGGGGACCTGCGCCCCGCGCTCACCGCCGCCGACATGGAGGCCGCGCGCGGGGAGGGCCGCATCGCCTCCCTCATGGGTGCGGAGGGCGGGCACTCCATCGCCAACTCCCTGGGCACCCTGCGCGGTCTGTACGGCCTCGGCGTGCGGTACATGACCCTCACCCACAACGACAACGTCGACTGGGCGGACTCCGCGACCGACGAGCCGAGGGCCGGTGGCCTGACCGCGTTCGGCCGCGAGGTCGTCCGGGAGATGAACCGGCTCGGCATGCTCGTCGACCTGTCCCACGTGGCGGCGACGACCATGCGGGACGCGCTCGACGCGAGCTCCGCCCCGGTGATCTTCTCCCACTCCTCCGCCCGGGCCGTGTGCGACCACCCGCGCAACATCCCCGACGACGTCCTGGAGCGGCTGCCCGCCAACGGCGGCATGGCGATGGTGACGTTCGTGCCGAAGTTCGTGCTCCAGGCGGCCGTGGACTGGACGGCCGCGGCCGACGAGAACATGCGCGCCCACGGCTTCCACCACCTCGACACCACCGCGGAGGCCATGAAGGTCCACCGCGCCTTCGAGGAGCGGCACCCGCGCCCGGTCGCGACGGTGTCGACGGTCGCCGACCACCTGGACCACATGCGCGAGGCGGCCGGCATCGACCATCTCGGCATCGGCGGCGACTACGACGGCACGGCCTTCACCCCCGACGGCCTCGCCGACGTCTCCGGCTACCCGAACCTCCTCGCGGAACTGCTCGACCGCGGCTGGTCCAAGGCCGATCTGGCCAAGCTGACCTGGAAGAACGCGGTCCGGGTGCTGGACGCGGCGGAGAACGTGGCCCGGGGTCTTCAGACCACCCGGCCGCCGTCCAACGCCACGATCGAGTCGCTGGACGAACCCGCCGGCTGAGCGTCGAGGGCGGGGTAGTCGGTATAGCCGGTCGCCCCGCCCACGTACATGAAGGAGCCCTCGCGCATCGCGTTCAGCGGTGCCCCGGTCCGCAGCCGCGTCACCAGGTCGGGGTTGGCGAGGAAGGGCCGGCCCAGCGCGATCAGGTCGGCCCCGGCTGCCAGCAGCGCCCCGGAGGCCCGGTGCACCTCCTGCGTGGAGACCTCCCTCAACACCGGATTGCCGATGAGCACACCCGGCCAGGCGGCGCGTACGTTCCGGAACACCGATGTGTCCGGGTCGGCGTGCACCAGGTGCAGATAGGCCAGGCCCAGACCGGCGAGCCGCTCGGCGAGCGCCGGGTAGAGCTCCTCCGTCTCGCCCTCCGCGATGCCGTTGACGGTGTTGCCGGGGGAGACCCGCAGCCCCGTCCGCTCCGCACCGATCTCGGCGGCCACGGCCTCGGTCACCTCGGCGGTGAACCGGATCCGGGCGGTGACCGGGCCACCGTAGCCGTCGGTGCGGAGGTTGGTGTTGCGGGCCAGGAACTGGTGCAGCAGATGGCCGTTGGCCGAGTGCACCTCCACCCCCTCGAATCCGGCGTCGATCGCGTTGCGGGCGGCCTTCGCGAAGTCGGCGACCGTGGTGCGGATGTCCTCGTCGGTCATCTCCCGGGGGACGACGGACGCCACGCGCCCCTGGGGCGTGTGGATCGTCTCGGGCAGCGGGACGGGTGAGGGCGCCAGCGGCGTGAGTCCGCTGGTCGCGGGGTGGCCGACCCGGCCGCCGTGCTGGAGCTGCAGGAACATCCGCCCGCCCGCCTCCCGCACGGCGTCCGTGACCCGCCGCCAGCCGGCCACGTGCGCCGGACTGTGGACGGCGGTGATGTTCGGGTACGTCTGCCCGGCCGCGTTCGGCGTCGAGGCCTCGGCGATGATCAGCCCGGCCGAGGCCCGCTGGGCGTAGTACGTGGCCATGAGCGCGGTCGGGGTGCCGTCGGCCTCGGCCCGGTTCCTGGTCAGCGGAGCCATCACCAGACGGCTGGGCAGGTCCAGCGCGGGCAGACGGGCCGGTTCGAAAAGTGCTGTCGAATACGTCATGCCGGTACGCTAGAACCTGACACTGATGTCAGATTCAAGCCCGGGAGCGGCACATGCGGATCGGTGAACTGGCCCGGCGCACCGGCGTGAGCGAGCGGTCGCTGCGCTACTACGAGAAGCAGGGCATGCTGTTCGCCGAGCGCACCCCCGGCGGGCACCGGGAGTACCCGGAGGCGGCCGTGGACCGGGTGATCCGGATCCAGGAGCTGTTCGCGGCGGGGCTGGGCAGCGAGAAGATCGTTCAACTGCTGCCCTGCATGCGGGACACCGACGGCGGCCCCTCCGCCGTCGCCACCCCGAAGCTCGTGGGCGACCTCACCGCCGAGCGGGCCCGCATCGACCGGATGATCGCCGACCTCGTGCGCTCGCGGGACACCCTGGACGAGGTGATCGAGGCCGCCCGGCTGTCCTGAGGGCACCCGCGCGCGAAGCCGGCGCCGTACTCCGAACGCCCCGCCCACCAGGAACCACGTCCCGCTCCGTGCGACGGTGACCGTACCTCACGAACGACCGTACGGAGCCGCCATGGCAGACCTCCAGGACGACCTGCGCACCGGCACCGCGGCCACCGGCGAGTCCGACGAGCTGGCCGAGCCGTACCCCGACGGGGGCCTCGTCACGTCGGAGCCCTACGAGCCCGTCTCCGACCCGGACGACGCGCCCATGACCCGGGCCCGCGCCATCCTCGCCGCCCACCCCGTGGCCGACGGCTACAACGGACTGCCCTGGGCGCTCAAGCGCCTGTCCTGGTACGACCTCCAGGACGGCGAGAGCACCGTCGACACGGACGTGCCCCGGCTGCGCAGCGGCCATGTGGGCGCCCTGTTCTGGTCGTTGCACCTGCCCGAGGGCCTCGACGGCGACCGGGCCGTCGGCGCCACCCTGGAGCAACTGGACCTGGCCAAGACCGTCGTGCGGACCTGCGAGGAGGGCCTGCGGCCGGCCTGCACGGCCGGGCAGGTCGCGGACGCCCGCAACTGCGGCCGCGTCGCCGTGCTGCTCGGCCCCGCCGGTGCCGCTGCCCTGGGCGACTCGCTCGGCATCCTGCGCCAGTTGCACCTGCTCGGCCTGCGCGTCCTCACCCTGACCGGGGTGTCCTGGGCGAGTGAAGCGGGGCTGACCAGGTTCGGTGAGGAGGTCGTGCGCGAGATGAACCGCCTCGGCGTGATCGCGGACCTCTCGGGCGCCTCCGCGCAGACCCTGCGCCGGGCCCTGAGCCTGTCCCGGGCCCCCGTGCTGTGCAGCCGCTCGGCGGCCCGGAGCCTGCGCCCCCACCCCGCCAACCTCCCCGACGACCTGCTGGCGGAGCTGGGCGCGGCCAAGGGGTTGTGCCTGGTGCCGCTGACCGCCGAGCAGGCGGGCCCCACCGTCCGCGACGTCGCCGACCACCTCGATCACATCCGGGACGTGGCCGGAGCACACTGCGTCGGCCTGTCCGGCACCTACGACTCGGGGGCGGCCCACCCGCAGGAGCTCGCCGACACCTCCTGCTATCCGCGGCTGGTCGCCGAGCTGCTGCGACGCGGCTGGGAGGAGGCCGATGTGGCCCAGCTGACCTGGGGCAACGTCCAGCGCGTCCTGCGCGGCGCGGATTTCACGGCCCGCGCCGCCCAGCAACGCCGGGAGCCGTCGACGGCGACGATCTCGGAGCTGGACGGGTGACCGTCCCGCCCGCACGGCCGGATCAGCCGTGCTCGATCCGGCACAGGCAGAACGGGTGTCCCACCGGGTCGGCGTAGACGCGGAAGTCCTTCTTCTCGTAGTCCTCCTTGTCCAGCACCCGCGCGCCCAGTTCCAGCACCCGCTCCTCGGCCGCGTCGATCTCGTCCCAGGTCGACCCGCCGTCGAAGTCCAGGTGGAACTGCTGGGCGTTGCGGTCGGCCCGTGGCCACTCCGGCGCGGTGTAGTCGGGGGAGCGCTGGAAGGCGAGCCGGGGTCCGCCGGGGACACGCAGCACCACCCAGTCGGGGTCGTCGTTCTCCCGCTCCGGCGTACCGCCGACGACCTGAGCGTAGAAAAGGGCCAGCGCGTGGGGGTCGGGGCAGTCGACGACCACGGAACGGAAACGGGCCACGGCGGACATGGAACCTCCAGGGGTCAGCAGGCGCAGAGGCAGAACGGGTGCCCGGCCGGATCGGCGTAAACGCGGAAGGACCGCTTCCGGTCCTCGGCGTCCAGCGCCTTCGCGCCGAGGGCCAGCACGCCCTTCTCGGCCTCGTCCAGGTCGTCCACCACCAGATCGAGGTGGAACTGCTGCGAGCCGTCGGGCGACGGCCACGGCGGCGGTACGTGTCCGGGAGCGGCCTGGAAGGCCAGAGGGGTGCCGCCCGGCACCTTCAGGTCGACCCACACGTCGTCCCCGTCGGTCTCCACCGTCGGCGTGCCCCCGAGCACCTCGGCGTAGAAACCGGCCAGTGCCTGCGGGTCGGGACAGTCCAGGACCACGACACCCAGCTTGGCGAGAGCCATGACTTCCTCCTCGGAGTCGACGTTACCCACAGAGGCGGGTAACCAGTAACCGTTACTGCATGCTCCCCCATGGGCGGTAACCTCGCAAGGGAATGGCCGAGAGGTACGGTCCAGCCATGACGGAGAGATCGCCCGCGCCCGGGGGCCTGACCCTGGTCGAGGCCCTGGTGAACACGCTGGACATCGAGTCCGGCGCCGACGCGCTGGACACGCCCGAGGGCCGGGAGCGCCTCGGCATCACCGCGGAAGAGACCGACCGGGCGCGCACCCTGCGCGAGTCCCTGCGCGCGACCCTGCTCGCCCACGCCGGCCACCCGCCGCACCGCGAGGTCACCCCGCTCGGCGCGCTCCTGGCCGAAGCGCCGCTCCTCGTCACCGTCGACGCCGCGGACGGCTCGGCCGCCCTGGCCCCCGCCGACGGCCGCTCCCTGTACGCACGCGTGGCCGCCGCCGTCGCCGAGGCCCTGGTCGCCGGCACCTGGACCCGTCTCAAGGCCTGCGAGGCCGCCGACTGCCACTGGGCCTACTACGACCGCAGCCCGGCCGGACGCGGCCGCTGGTGCTCCATGCAGGTCTGCGGGGCCCGCGCGAAGATGCGCCGCTACCGGGCCAAGGGGGCGTAGAGCGCCTCCGGCGGATCCCCGCGGCGTCACCACACGCCCGGCACACTCCGCCCAGAAGCCCGACGGCCGCCCCGCCGCCCGTCCGGGTGGGGCAGAATGCACGAAGACGCCGGTTCGGCCGACTGAGCCTCGGCCGAACCGGCGTCGCCTGTGTCACGCCTGGCGCGCTCAGGCCCTGGGACGCCCCATCGCCCGGTACGTCCAGCCGGCCTTGCGCCACAGCTCCGGGTCCAGGGCGTTGCGCCCGTCCAGGATGACCCGCGCAGCCGCGACCTCACCGAGAGCCTCGGCGTCCAGCTCCCGGAACTCCCGCCACTCCGTCAGATGCAGCACGATGTCGGCGCCGCGCACCGCGTCCAGCGCCGAGTCGGCGTAGCCGAGGGTCGGGAACACACTGCGGGCGTTGTCCATGCCCTTCGGGTCGTAGACCGTGACCTGGCCGCCCTGCAGATGGATCTGCCCGGCCACGTTGAGCGCGGGGGAGTCCCGGACGTCGTCCGAGTCGGGCTTGAACGTCGCGCCCAGCACCGCCACCCGCTTGCCCAGGAACGGCCCGCCGCCCAGCGCCTGCCGCGCCAGCTCCACCATCTGCCCGCGCTGGCGCATGTTGATCGAGTCGATCTCCCGCAGGAACGTCAGCGCCTGGTCCGCGCCCAGCTCACCGGCGCGCGCCATGAACGCCCGGATGTCCTTCGGCAGACACCCGCCGCCGAATCCGATCCCGGCCCGCAGGAACTTCCTGCCGATCCGGTCGTCGTACCCGATGGCCTCCGCCAGTTTGGCGACGTCACCGCCCGCGGCCTCGCACACCTCCGCCATCGCGTTGATGAACGAGATCTTCGTGGCGAGGAAGGAGTTCGCCGAGGTCTTCACCAGTTCCGAGGTCGGGAAGTCCGTCACCACGAAAGGCGAGCCCTCGGCGATCGGCGTCGCGTACACCTCCCGCAGCAGCTTCTCCGCCCGCTCGCTGCGCACACCCACCACGAGGCGGTCGGGGTGCAGCGTGTCGTCGACGGCGAAACCCTCGCGCAGGAACTCCGGGTTCCACGCCAGCTCGGCGTCCTGCCCGGCGGGCGCGTGCGCGGACAGGTAGGCCGCGAGACGGTCCGCGGAGCCGACCGGCACCGTCGACTTGCCGACGACCAGCGCCGGACGGTGCAGATGCGGGGCGAGCGAGGCGATCGCGGAGTCGACGTAGCTCATGTCGCAGGCGTACTCGCCGTGCCGCTGCGGGGTGTTCACACAGACGAAGTGCACATCGCCGAACGCGCCCAGCTCGGCCCAGTCCTGGGTGAAGCGCAGCCGTCCGCTGGAGCCCTCGATGCCGGCCACGTGCCTGCGCAGCAGATCCTCGAGGCCCGGCTCGTACATCGGGGCCTCGGCGCGCTCCAGCTTCTCGATCTTCTCGCGCACGACGTCGAGGGCGAGCACCTCGAAGCCCAGTTCGGCCATGGCCGCCGCGTGTGTCGCGCCGAGATAACCGGTGCCGATCACGGTGATCTTCAGGGCCATGGGTGCTCCAGGGGTCTACGGCATGCGGTGCGCGCCCGAGCATAGCCGGGGCTTGGCGGCGCGCCTCAACGGGCAACTTCTGAGCTGTCGCCTAGCTCACGTATCACTCGGGTGGGCGACCCCATAAACTTTTGATTACTTAACGGTAGTTAGCGTCACCATCGCAGCGTTTTGGAGCGTGAGAGACCTTGGCCGGATCGGCTGACTTCGACCTGTACCGCCCGTCCGAGGAGCACGACATGCTCCGTGACGCCGTCCGCTCGCTGGCCGAGGCGAAGATCGCGCCGCACGCCGCCGCGGTGGACGAGGAGGCCCGCTTCCCCCGCGAGGCCCTCCAGGCCCTGGTCGCGAACGACCTGCACGCCGTGCACGTACCCGAGGAGTACGGCGGCTCCGGCGCGGACGCGCTCGCCACCGTCATAGTGATCGAGGAGGTCGCCCGCGTGTGCGCCTCCTCCTCCCTGATCCCCGCGGTGAACAAGCTGGGCTCGCTCCCCGTGATCCTCTCCGGCTCCGAGGACCTGAAGAAGAAGTACATGACCCCGCTCGCCAAGGGCGAAGGCATGTTCTCCTACTGCCTGTCCGAGCCGGACGCCGGCTCCGACGCCGCCGGCATGAAGACCAAGGCCGTCCGCGACGGCGACCACTGGATCCTCAACGGCGTGAAGCGCTGGATCACCAACGCCGGCGAGTCCGAGTACTACACGGTGATGGCCGTCACCGACCCCGCCAAGCGCTCGAAGGGCATCTCGGCCTTCGTCGTGGAGAAGTCCGACGAGGGCGTCTCCTTCGGCGCCCCCGAGAAGAAGCTCGGCATCAAGGGCTCCCCGACCCGCGAGGTCTACCTCGACAACGTCCGTATCCCCGCGGACCGCATGATCGGCGACGAGGGCACCGGCTTCGCCACGGCGATGAAGACCCTCGACCACACCCGCATCACCATCGCCGCCCAGGCCCTCGGCATCGCCCAGGGCGCCCTCGACTACGCCAAGGGCTACGTCCAGGAGCGCAAGCAGTTCGGCAAGCCCATCGCCGACTTCCAGGGCATCCAGTTCATGCTCGCCGACATGGCCATGAAGATCTCGGCCGCCCGCGCCCTGACCTACCAGGCCGCCGCCGCCTCCCAGCGCGTCGACGCCGACCTCACCTACCTGGGCGCCGCCGCCAAGTGCTTCGCCTCGGACGTGGCGATGGAGGTCACGACGGACGCCGTCCAGCTGCTCGGCGGCTACGGCTACACGCGCGACTACCCGGTGGAGCGCATGATGCGCGACGCCAAGATCACGCAGATATATGAGGGCACGAACCAAGTTCAGCGGATCGTGATGGCAAGGAACCTTCCTTAGCAGGGTTTTTGCAGCTCAGGAGCTTTTTCGAAGGTCCGGAGGGGCGCCCTTGGCTTTCTGTCCGTTGCGGCCTGATCAGGGCCGTTCCTGGGCGTCGTGCTGGGGGCATCCTGGGCAGATGCCGGGCTGAGAACGGCCACTGACCTGCACAAACAACACAGCCCCCGGCGCGACACCGGGGGCTGTTGTCGTATGCGGATCAGGCGACCTCTACTGCCTCTGTCGGGTCGTCGGCGCCGGGCGTCAACATCCGCACCCTGCTTTAGGAAACTTAAAGCAGCCCTCGCACTCCCGGGGGGACGGTCCGCGCTTCTGGGGAGGCGCGGACCGCGACGGGTGGTCATGCCGGATGCAGAAGCATCAAGCCGCAGCGCTTGGACCTACTTACCTCTCTCGATCAACGCCCAGAGGTCATCGTCCACAATTCACGGTCGAACACTCATGCCCTCTCAAACGGCCGAATCGTCACAGCGGTCACGCCCGTCCCGTTGCGGCAGCGGCAGCGGCAGCGGCAGCGGCAGCGGCAGCGGCAGCGGCACGCGCATCTACGACGTCCAGGGCGATTCGTCGGTGGCCGGGACGCCTTCCAAGGGAAGGCGATCGCGGTAGTACTCCGACTCCAACCAGTCCTCCTTCACGAAGACCGGCCCCGACTTCCGTACGCCGCCGACCTCCTGTGAGCGCAGCAGAACCCCCAGATCGGTCAGGGCGAGGGAGTGATCGAGGGTGTACAACAGACAACTCCCGTGCTCGGCGGCGTAGTCAAGGAGGAACTGGTGCGCCTGCTCGGGATCGCGGCCGGCCAGTGCAAAGTCCGCCAGCAGAACCTGCGGACCCGTGACCGCGTCCAGAGCAACGCACGCCAACTTGCCTGCGTCGTAGAACATCTTCACCCCATCGGCGCCATCTTCCTGCCCGTAGAGACCGCCCATCAGTTTCTGCGGCTCAGAGACTCGAAGCGCGTGGGCAACCTCGGCCGGGCTCATCCCGAACCGCAGCGGCCCCACCCCGGCTCCGGGCAACAACTCCCAGTGCTCCCGTCCCTCGCTCGCACTCACGTGATCCGCCCCTTAAAGAGACCGTCCCCTGTGCCCGTCACCCCGTGCGAGACCTGCGCCCAAAGTGCCACTTGAACTGACCGAGTGGCAACTGAAGTGCTCAGTCACACCGCGGACCTCGACAAGATCGTGTTACGAGCTAGTACTCCAGCCGTAGATCGTGATCTTCACGCTTGTGTGGCTTGCCGCCGGTAGTGGCTGGCCCGTGATCGAGATTGGTGGCGGCGTCGCCAGCCTGGCCAGCCGAGCCGGTGGGCGGCGTCAAGGGCAGGGTGGACGACGAGGGTGATGAACAGGCGCTGCACCCAGCGGGACCAGGACAGGTAGCGGCGGACCTGGTGCTCGTCCAGGCCGGCCAGGCCCTTCCCGGACTGGAAGAACTCCTCCACCCGCCACCTTGATCCAGCAACGCGCACCAGCTCGGCCAGCGGCACCGGGCAGGGCGAGTAGCAGCGGTAGAAGGCGAGTTCGCCGATGTTGCGGTTGCGGCGGATCAGCAACTGGCGGCTTCCGGGGGCGCAGTCAGCGAGATCGATGACGGCCCAGTCGTAGAAGCGGTCGCCCTTCGCCCCGGCCCCTGAGGAGAGCTTCTGCTGCCAGGCCCGCTTGGGCACCTTCGTGGCCAGAGCGTCGGCGCGGTACTGCCCTGCGCCGGTAGTGACTTCGTGCGCGCAGGCCACCGCGAGGACGTAGCCGGTGCCGTGTTCCTCCAGCACGGCTCTCAACGTGGGGTTGGCGCCGTAGACCTCGTCGCCCGCGACCCAGGCGGCCTGGTGGCCCGGCGTCCAAGAACTGGGCGACCATGCGGGCGGCCAGCTCCGGCTTGGTGGCGAATGACGTCTCCTTGCCGAGTCCGGCAGCAAGACAGCGGTCGGGATCGGAGGTCCAGGAGCGCGGAACGTACAGTTCCCGGTCCACTGCGGCGTGCCCCCGCTTTCCCGCATAGACCAGTTAGACGGGACCTGCGCGTTTTCGATCCCGGCGGTGCCGGTGTACTGGCGCTGGACGCCGACCGTGCAGATGCTCTTCTTCACGTCCCCGGTCTCGCCGACGACCAGCACCGCCTGGTCGTCGTGCAAGTGGCCCACCACGTAACCGCGCACGTCGTCACGTACCTGGTCGGCGTCCCATTTGGCCCGCCCCAGCAGGTGCTGGATGCCGTCCGGAGTCGCCTCCCCGGCCCACTCGGCGATGCTCCAGCAGTTCTTGCGCGGCAGGTCCGACAGAAGCCCGAGCACCAATTTCCGTACCCGCCGCCGGGGTTCGACCCGCGCGAACCGGCCCGCGATCCGGCCCATCAGGCCGTCGAACGCCTCCTGCCAGCGGTCAGGGTCTACGCTGTGACCTGCGGCCACCACATGATCTTCTGTCTTCACACACCGATGATCAACGGTGGCCGCACCCATGTCGCCCCAGACACCATCGGCCCCGCGAGCAAGGAGACCACCTGTGCCGGCCGCCGCATACGAAGCACTGCTCATCGGGGGCCGCGCCGGGGTCGGCAAGACCACGGTCGGCTGGGAGATCTCCGCGCAATTGCAAGCCCTGCGCATCGCCCACTGCCTGATCGAGGGCGACAACCTGGACCAGGCATTCCCGGCCCCGGCCGACGACCCCGCGCGCACGAAGATGACCGAGGCGAACCTCGCCGCGCTCTGGCGCAACTACGCCGCTCTGGGATACCGCAGGCTGATCTACACCAACACCGTCTCCGTTCTGGAGTCCGACCTGATCGCCCGTGCCATGGGCGGCACACCCCGCATCACTGCGGTACTCCTGACCGCCGACGACGCAACCGCCCGGCAACGCCTCGGCACCCGAGAGATCGGCAGCCAACTCGACGCCCACGTCACCCGAAGCACTGCCATGGCCCAACACCTGGAAGCCACCGCGCCCCCATGGGTCACACGGATATCCACCGACGGCCGCTCCGTCACCGACATCGCACGCGATGCCATCGCGGCAACCAACTGGCCAACCCAGTCGGCACAGACCGCGGATCACGATCTACGGCTGGAGTACTAGGGCCGCAGGTTCGTTTTATGAGGCGCAACGCAGTGCTGAATAACGGCGCACGCCGGTTCTCCTTCGTACTGGAGGAGTCGGTTTTGCGGTGCAGGCTGGGCACTGCGGAGATCATGGCTGCACAGCTTGGCCACCTGCTCGGGGTTATGGATCTCCAGAACGTTGCCGTAGGGCTCATCCCGTTCCCCGTGCAACGGACCGTGTGACCCATGCCAACGTTCACGATCTTCGACGACAGCAGGGTGCACGCGGACACCCTGGACGCTGCTGCCACCCTTACGCAGCCCAGCCAGGTCGAGTTGTACGCCCGAGCCTTTGACCGGCTCTCGCAGGTAGCCGCAGCGGGTGCAGCGGCACGTTCTTTGATAGCGGATGCGGTGGCCTCCGTCGCCTGACGAGCGAAGTCGGCGCACCCCTCGGGAGTGATCATGGGAAAATGCTGGGGGAGGACCCCCTGAAGGGTGTGTTCGTGCAGGTCAACGCCGTATCACCTGTGAAGCACCAGATCTACGAGGACACGAACCAGGTCCAGCGCATCGTCATGGCCCGCAACCTGCCGTAGCCCGGCTCCGGGGGGCCGGAGATTCCGGCCCCCCGGTGTTCTGCCCCCGGCGTTCTCACAGGAACCGCCGGATCGGGTTCACCGCGGCCTCGGACAGGCGCTCGGTGAAGGGCCGCCGCTTCCAGCGGGCCGGGTCGACCGGCTCGCTGCGCTTCCTGTCCGCCTCGAAGTCGGCGTCGAGCCGCGCGGTGAAGTCCTCGTCGAGGACGGCCAGCACGACCTCCTCGTCGTGCTCCATGGACCGGCGGTTGAAGTTCGTGGAGCCGATGAGGGAGCAGACCCCGTCCACCGTCATGATCTTCGTGTGCAGCATCGTCGGCTGGTACTCCCGCACGTCCACGCCGGCGTCGACGAGTGTCTGGTAGTGCTGCCGCCCGGCCAGCAGGCACGCCCGCTGGTCGGTGTGCGGCCCGGGGAGCAGGATCTCGACCTCGACCCCACGACGGGCCGCCGCGGCCAGGAGTTCGACGAAGTAGGCGTCGGGGGCGAAGTAGGCCGTGGCCAGCCGCAGACGCTCCTGCGCCGAGGTGATCAGGACGCGCAGGACCGTCTGCATGTCCTGCCAGCCGAAGGAGGCCGAGCCGCGCACGACCTGGACCGTGGCCTGTCCCGGCTGCTCCTGGGCGGTGAAGCGGTCGTGCTCGTCGTAGAGGTCGTCATGGCATTCGGCCCAGTTCTGGGCGAAGGCCGCCGCGATGCCGTCCACGGCGGGTCCGCGGACCCGGACGTGGGTGTCCCGCCACTCGTCGGGGTTGCGTGCGTCGCCGCACCACTCCTCCGCGATCCCCACGCCACCGGTGAAGGCCGTGTGCTCGTCGGTGACCAGCACCTTGCGGTGGCAGCGGTGGTTCTGCCGCATCGGTGACAGACGCGTCGGTCTGCGGAACCAGGCCACCTCGACGCCGGCCTCGTCCATGGCGTCCAGCAGGTCCCGCTCTATCTCCTTCGCCCCGAAGCCGTCCAGCAGCAGCCGCACCCGGACACCCGCGCGGGCCCGCTCGGCCAGGGCGTCGGCGAACTCGTGGGCGACCTCGCCGCGCCAGTACACGAACGTCATCATGTCGACGGTGTGCTCGGCGGCCCGGATGGCGGCCAGCATCGCCGGGAAGATCTCGTCGCCGTTGCGCAGCGGCACCAGCTCGTTGCCCTCGGTCGCGGCGATGCCGATCAGCCGCTCCAGCCGTCTGCGCAGCCGCAGTTTCTGTTCCTGCGGGCCTCTCGCCTCCGGCTCGCCCTCCGGCTCCGGCGCCCGCCGTTCGTCGTACGTCTGCTGTGTCATGTGTGGGTCTCCCCCCTGCACGGTTGTCCCGCTCCAGCCCCGCCCCGCCCTGCCGGACCCCCGGCGCGCCTGCAACCCCTTTTTGCCGCTGTCGGCGCTTTCACGCAGAGTCCGCTGAGTCGTGCCTCACACACGTGGGAGGGTCCGTCCTGTGGTGCTCATGGGGCCGGAGGCGTAGGACGAGAGGAGCGGGCGTCGATCCGCGGCTCCCGCCATCCCCTGGGAGGACGTCATGACCCAGCAGCCCGCCACCACCACCCCGCTCAGCAAGGAGATGCAGGACTGCGTCCAGACCTGCATGACGTGCCACAGCGTGTGCGAGGAGACCATGAGCTCCTGCCTGCAGATGGGCGGCCCGGCCCAGATGCAGATCATGCGCGCGGTCATGGACTGTGCCGAGATGACGCGCATGTGCGCCGACATGATGATGCGCCGCTCGCCGCTCATGGCCGAGATGTGCGCGATGTGCGCCCGGGCCTGTGACATGTGCGCCGAGGCGTGTATGTCCATGCCGGAGGACGCGCAGATGATGCGCTGCGCGGAGGCCTGTCGCCGCTGCGCCGAGTCGTGCCGCTCGATGTCGGGCGCCTCGATGTGAGCACAAGCACCCCCTCATGGCGAAGGGGGCACCCGCCCGGGTGCCCCCTTCGCCTCGTTCGGCCCGCTCAGTTGCCGGAGACGGTGACCTTCTCGTCGTTCTTGAGCTCGTTCACCAGCGTCTTCACCTTCGCGGTGTTCCACTGGAGGTTGCCGTTGGGGGTGTTGCCCGCGATCGGCATGTTCATCGACTTGCCTTCACCGCCGCTGACGCCCTTCATCGCCCAGAACATGGACGCCAGGTCGAACAGGCTCATGTCCTTGTCGACCACGAGGGTGTCCAGGCCGGCGCTCATGGTCGGGTACAGCTTGAAGGGGTTCAGGACCGTGCTCGGGGTGGCGACCTGGTTGGCCAGGGCCGAGAGGAACTTCTGCTGGTTCTTCGTGCGGTCCAGGTCGGAGCCGGCGAGCGCGTAGCGGGTGCGGACGAAGGCGAGGGCCTGCTCGCCGTTGAGCGTCTGCGTGCCCTTCTTGAAGTTCGCGCCGGACTTGGTGTCCTTGATGTCCTGCGGGATGTCCATCTCGACGCCGCCGACCGCGTCCACGATGTTCGCGAAGCCGGCGAAGCCGATCTCCACGTAGTGGTCGATGTGCAGGCCGGTGTTGGCCTCCACCGTGCGGACCAGCAGCTCCGGGCCGTCCTCGGCGTAGGCCGCGTTCAGCTTGGTCTGGCGGCCCGTGGCCGGGTAGAGCTTGCCGGAGTCGGAGCCCTTGAACGACGGGATCGTGACGTTCGAGTCGCGCGGCAGCGAGACCAGCGTCGGGGCGCCGTCCCCGGTGTGCAGGATCATCATCGAGTCCGTGCGCTTGCCCTCGGCGGAGCCGGTGTGCAGCTTCTTCTTCTCCTCGGCCGACATGCCCTTGCGGCTGTCGGAGCCGACGATCAGGTAGTTCGTGCCCTCGCCCGCCTCCGGCCGGTCGATGACCTTGGACAGGTCGACCTCGCGGTTGAGCTTGGAGTCGGCCCAGAAGTACGTGCCGACGCTCGTCACGACCAGCAGCGTCACCAGCGTGATGGCCGTCACCTTGATACGGCGGCGCCAGTCCGGCGCGGGACGCGGCTCGTACCTGCCGTCGCCCGGGCCGCCGGGGCCTCTGCCGCCGGGGGAGCCGTAGACCTGTCCGGTGTTGTAGCCGCTGTCGTAGCCGTCACCGGGGCCGTAGCCGCCGCCGTCCACGTAGGACGGCTGCTGCGGTACGCCGCCGCCGTACGGCGGGGCGCCGCCGTATCCCGCCTGCCCGGGCGATGCCGCCGGGCCGCGGCGGACCTGCCGCATGACGCGGGCGCTCTCGGGCCGTGCGCTCGAGCTGCCGCGTCCGAAGCGGTTGCCGCGGTTGTCACCGGAGAATCCCTCGGGCCAGTCATTCATGCGCCCCAGTGTGCAGGTCCCCGTAGTGCGCCATACAAGAGTCGTCGGAAAATCAGAGCACGGCTGTGGCGAAGCTGACACAAAACCCCCACGCGCAGCCTCGCCTTAAGGTAGAGGCCATGACAGACCTGGCCCCAGCTGCGGATTCCGGCAGTCCGGATATCCCGGGCAAGCCGACTTCGGCGTCCCGCACCACCCTCAGCCACATCATGACCCACAACGACACGAACCTTCTGGGGACCGTGCACGGCGGGGTGATCATGAAGCTGGTGGACGACGCGGCGGGGGCCGTGGCCGGACGGCACTCCGGTGGGCCGGCGGTCACCGCGTCGATGGACGAGATGGCGTTCCTGGAGCCGGTCCGCGTCGGTGACCTGGTGCACGTCAAGGCGCAGGTCAACTGGACCGGCCGGACGTCCATGGAGGTCGGGGTCCGGGTCCTGGCCGAACGCTGGAACGAGTCGGCCCCGGCCACGCAGGTCGGCTCCGCCTACCTCGTCTTCGCCGCGGTCGACGCCGACGGCAAGCCCCGCCGGGTCCCGCCGGTCCTCCCGGAGACGGAGCGCGACAAGCGCCGCTACCAGGAGGCCCAGATCCGCCGCACCCACCGCCTGGCCCGCCGCCGCGCGATCATGGACCTGCGCGAGAGGCGCGCGGCGGAGGGCTTCGAGGACTGACCCGGCTCGCCCGAGCTCCTGAAGGCCAGGGCCGACGCCAGGCCCCAGGGCAGGACGGCCGGACCTAACCGCACGCCACCTCGTCCCCCCGCACCACCCCGGCCTCGCCCTGTCCCGGATCCTCGGCCCGCACCTTGCGGACGCGTTGGAAGTCCTGGCCCGCGATCACCTTCAGGGTCGCGCCCAGGCCCGGGACCACGCGCAGCTCGCTGCCCGGCAGGGCGGCCGCGAGGGACTTGGCCGAGCGGTCCCAGCCGGGGTCGTAGGCGACCACCGTGCGCTTCACGTCGAGGGTGGCGGCGGTCACGGGTGCGCGGGTCGTGCGGAAGCCCGTCGCCGCCAGGGCCGCGTCCACCCTGCGGCCGAGGCCCGGCGTGCGGGTGCCGTTCTCCACCTGGACGCGGATCTGCTGCGGGGCGACCGGGACGACCCGGGTGGCGCCGCGCGGCCGGTGCACCGACAGCGGCTCGTCCTTGCGCAGGGCTTGGAAGAGCCGCTCCGCCTTCACGGCGTCCCACTTCAGCGTGGAGCCGACGCCCTCCACGAAGAACCCCATCTGCCCGACCGGGACGGTGGTGAACTCGGAGGAGGAGGGGGAGAAGTTCCGCATGGCCCGGCCCAGGTCCAGCATCTCGTCCGTGCCGAAGCCCTTGTCGGCCCGTACCGAGCCCAGCACCGCCCGCGTCACGTCCCGGAACTTCATCGGGTTGAGGAGGATCCCGGACGAGGTGAGCCGCTCCACGAGCGCCGCCATGAAGCGCTGCTGCCGCTTCATCCGGCCCAGGTCGGAGGCCCCGTCGACATGGCGGGCGCGCACGAACTGGAGCGCCTGCCCGCCCCGGAGCGTGTGCCGGCCGGCGGGGAGGTTCAGCCCGGTGTAGCTGTCCTGCAGGGGGTCGGTCGTGCAGATCTGCACGCCCCCGACCACGTCCACCGTCTTCATGAAGCTGGTGAAGTCGACCTCCAGGTAGTGGTCGATCTTCACCTTGGTCATGTCCTCGACCGTGCGCACGGTCAGCTGCGGCCCGCCCTCGGCGTACGCGGCGTTCAGCTTGAGGGGATGTCCCTCGTGCCGCTTGCCGGACGTACGGTCGACATGCGCCGGCGTCACCGCGTACGAGTCGCGCGGCAGGCTCACCACGCTGGCCCGGTCCCGGTTCTCCGAGATGTGCACGATCATGATCGTGTCGGTGCAGTGGCAGGGCGCGCCGCCCAGCCGGTACGTGCGGCGCTCCTCCTGGCCGATCTTCTCCCGGCCGTCGGTGCCGACGAGCAGCAGGTTCATGCCGTGGCCCGCCTGCGGGCGGTTCTTCATGTCCTTGAAGGGGTCGACCCGGGCGATGTCCGCATCCAGGCTGGTCATCACCGCGTGCCCGATGCCGGCGGAGGCGAGGACGACCACGGACAGCGTGGTGGCCGCCCGCAGGGCCCAGCGCGGTTTGCGTGCGGGCGGCGCGGGCCTGCGCGGAGCGCGGCGGGGGGCGGGGGGCTGCGAGCGGCGCTGAGGGCCGGCGGTGGACCGGGAGGACCGCGGCGGCGTGGGCATGGGAACACCTCCGGACGACGGCCGTACGTGGGATCTGTGAAACCGTAGGCCGATACGATCTGCGGCCTGCGGTACCGCCCCGGCGGCGCGCACCGGTGTCCCCCGTTCGCGGTAACGTGACCCCCCTATGAACGCCAATCCCGACGTGCGCCACCCCGCCGTTTCCGTGATCATGCCCGTCCTCAACGAGGAGCGGCATCTGCGGGGAGCAGTCCAAGCGATCCTCGCGCAGGAGTACGCCGGCGAGATGGAGGTCGTGATCGCCCTCGGTCCGTCCACGGACCGCACGGACGAGATCGCCGCCGAGCTCGTGGCAGAAGACGCGCGTGTCCACACCGTCCCCAACCCCACCGGCCGTACGCCCGCGGCGCTGAACGCGGCGATCAGCGCCTCCCGGCATCCGATCGTCGTCCGCGTCGACGGGCACGGCATGCTCTCGCCGAACTACATCGCGACCGCGGTACGGCTCCTGGAGGAGACCGGCGCGCAGAACGTCGGCGGCATCATGCACGCCGAGGGCGAGAACGACTGGGAGCACGCGGTCGCAGCCGCGATGACCTCGAAGATAGGGGTCGGCAACGCCGCCTTCCACACCGGTGGCCAGGCGGGTCCGGCCGAGACGGTCTACCTGGGGGTGTTCCGGCGCGAGGCGCTGGAACAGCAGGGCGGCTACAACGTGGAGTTCATCCGCGCCCAGGACTGGGAGCTGAACTTCCGTATCCGTGAGGCGGGCGGCCTCATCTGGTTCTCGCCCGAGCTGAAGGTGTCGTACCGGCCGCGGCCGAGCGTGAAGGCGCTCGCCAAGCAGTACAAGGACTACGGCCGCTGGCGGCACGTGGTGGCCCGCTTCCACGAGGGTTCGATCAACCTGCGCTACCTCGCCCCGCCGGCCGCCGTGTGCGCGATCGGGGCCGGGATCCTGGTGGGCGCGCTGCTGACCCCGTGGGGCTTCGTGGTGCCCGGCGGTTACCTGGCGGCGATCCTGCTCGGCTCGGTCCCGGCGGGCAAGGGCCTGCCGCTGAAGGCGCGGCTGCAGATCCCCGTGGCGCTGGCCACCATGCACATGTCGTGGGGCTGGGGCTTCCTGACCAGCCCGCGGGCGCTGGCGAGGAAGGTCATCGCCTCCCGGCGCCCCGCGGTGCGCGCCGACGCCGCCGCGAGCTGACCCGCCCGGGCTGACCCGAGTGGGCCAGGGCCCCTTCCCGGACGGGGAGGGGCCCTGCTGTGTGTGCACGCCGGAGCGTGGTCCCGCTCTCTCAGGCCGCGCGGACGGTCACCACTGGTAGGGCTTGTACACGTCCATGCACTCCGTCTTGTCCGCGGTCAGCGCGTCCGCGGAGTCGGGCAGGTCGCCGGCCTCGGGCGCCTTCTGCTTCGGGTAGGTCGTGCCCTCCCGCCAGTCGCTGCCGATGGTCAGCGTCGTGGTCACGTCGTCCGTGGCCCGCACCTGGCTGCTCGGGACGCCGACCGCCTTCGCCACCGACAGCGCGTTGGCCCGGCCCTGCTCGCCCGTGCTCTTCGGGTACGTCACCTGGGTCCGCGCCTGCGGGTCCTGCCCGCTCGCGGCGACGGCCCGGGTGAAGCCCTCCCGTTGCAGCGCCGCCACGATCGCGGCGGCCCGCTGGGGAACGGCCGCCTGCTGATCACTGGCCGTGCCGTTGACGACGGCGACCGACAGCCCCGCGGCCGGCGCGGCGGCGGGCCCGGTGGCCTTCACCGAAGCCGGGGACGGGCCCGCGTCCGCGGCCACGCGCGCCTTGCCGCTCTTGTCGAACGAGACGTCGTCGCGGAGCATCGCCCACAGTTTGTCGGCGTCCTGCGCCTTGGGCACCAGGTGGTTGCGGTTCAGGGGGTCCTCGACCCACGGCATCGTCGTCATCGTGATGCGGTTGGTCGGAACCGACTTCAGCTGCATGCCGACGTCGTACAGCTCCTTGACCGTGCCGATCTCCTCGGACACCGTCAGCGCCTTCGTGCCCGCCTCGGCCAGACCCATCAGGCGGCCGGTGTCGGTGAAGACGTTCTGGTCCTTCAGCGTCCGGATCATCGCGTTCATGTACATGTGCTGTGCCTTGGCGCGCAGCGGGTCACTGCCCCAGGCGTGGCGGGTGCGCAGCCACTGCAGCGCCTCCTTGCCCTGCACCTTGTGCGTGCCGGCCTTCAGCTTCAGTCCGGAGCCGCCGCGCTGGCCGGGCAGCGGCCGGTCCCACACGTTCTGGTTGACGCAGACCGGGACACCGCCGATGGCGTCCGCCATGTCCACCACTCCGGCGAAGTCGACCATCATCCAGTGGTCGATGTACACACCGGTCAGGTTCTGCCAGGTGGCGAGCGTGCAGCCCGGGCCGCCGCGCTGGAGCGTCTCGTTGATGATCGTGTTCTTCGCCGGGTACTTCTCCCCGGTGTCGGGGTCGACGCACTTGGGGATGTCCACCCGCGTGTCCCGCGGGATGCTCACCACGGACGCGCTCTCGCGGTCCGCCGAGACGTGCAGGAGCATCTGCACGTCCGCGAGGGGCTTGCTGCCGACGTTGTCCCTGCCGCCGCCGAGCTTGACGTTCTCCGCGGAGTTCCGGCTGTCGGAGCCGATGAGCAGGATGTTGAGCGGTGTCTGGCCCGCCGCGTTGGGGCCGCTCTTCGCGACGTCGGACTCGCCGCTGTTGCGTTTGCCCTTGTCGATGTTGCCGTTGAGATGGCGGTAGTAGAGGTATCCGGCGCCGGCCGTCCCGAGTATCAGGAGCGACAGCACGATCGCGGACCAGCGCAATATCCGGCGTCCGCCGCCGCGCCGCCGGCCGCGCCGACGGCTGCGGCCGCCTCTGCCCCCCTCGCCCCCGTCCGCGGCGGGCGCCGCCGTCCCCGGACGCCCGTCCTGGGCCAGGCCGCCCGAATCGTGCCGTGTGCCGCCTGCACGCACGTCACTCTGCGCCATACCCCTGCCTCCCCACCCCTGCAGCCGACCCACGGGTCCGCCCCGCGTCGTGTTCGGATCACGGGCGACCCGTGTCCGTCCGGACCACGGGTTCCCCCGTCGCTCCGCCGGAGCACGGTCGTCCCCGCTTCTGGTTGGACCTCTGACATGCCCGGTCGGATGTACACCCGGCCGATTCGTCCGGGCTTGCTCCGTCCACCTGTGAGACGCAGGAAAGGACGGTCAGGTCACTTCGCGCACTCGACCTTGTCGGCCGTGGCCTTCTGGACCTCGTCCGGCACCTTCGCCGGAGTGGTGAGGGGAACGCCCGCGCCCTTGAAGTCCTTGCCCAGGGTCAGCGTCATCGCCGGCAGCCCCTGGGAGTTGGTCACGCTCTTGCCCGGCTTGAGCGCGGCCCCGGACAGGCCCATGATCTCGGCGAGCCGGCGCGCCTGGTCCGCCTCGTCGGGCCCGTACTCCAGTGTCGTCCTGGCCAGCGGCTGTTCGGCGTTGCCCGCGTTCTCGGACTTGGTCACGCCCTCCTGGACCTGCAGCCAGCTGAGGGTCTCCTGGGCGCTGCCTGCGACGGCACCGCCGTTGAGGATCCGCACCCGCACCTCGGAGGCCGGGGCCTTGGTGCCCTTCAGCCGGGCGGCCTCGGCGGCCTTCTCCTTCTTCTTCTCCTGCTTCACCGCGCTCAGCGACACGTCGTCACGGATCATCGCGAACAGCTGCTGGGCCTGAGGCTCCTTCAGGACCACCGTGGATTTGACCTTCTCCGCGGGGTTGTCGTCGACGGGCACGGTCGCGAAGGTGAGGTTCTTGGTGTCGAACTTGCCCAACTCCGCACCGAGATCGGCCAGTTTCTTGATCGTGCTGATCTGCGAGTCGACGGTCAGGGCCTTGGTGCCCGCCTCGGCCAGCTTGATCATCTTTTGCGGGCTGGTCAGGGTGTCGTTGGACTTCAGGCTGCGCATCATCGAGCCCAGGAACTGCTGTTGCAGTTCGATCCGGCTCAAGTCACCGCCGAAGCCCACGGAGTGCCGGGTCCGCACGAAGGCCAGCGCCTCCTCACCCTCGATCAGATGCTCTCCCTTGGGCAGGTCGAGCTTGGAGTCGGGGTCCTTGATGTCCTTGGCCAGACAGACCTTGACCCCGCCCACCGCGCTGGACAGCGTCTTGACCGCGTTGAAGTCGGCCACCATGAAGTGGTCCATCTTCAGCCCGGTGAGCTCGGTGATCGTGCGCATGGTGCAGCTCGGCGTCCGCTCCTCCTGCCCCAGGCTGTTGTTGAAGCGGGTGCGCTGCTTGCCCGGGATGACCTTCTCCGAGCCGTCCTCCTGCGTCGTCGGGCAGTCCGGGATGTCGGTGATCAGGTCACGGGGGATGCTCAGCACCGTCGCGTTCGTACGGTCCTTGGAGACGTGCAGGACGAGCGTGGTGTCCGCGTGCCCGGCGCTGTCCTTGTCGCCGTAGCCCGCGTTGCCCTTGCCGGTGCGCTTGTCGGTGCCGACCAGCAGGATGTTGATCGCGCGGTCCTTGCTGAACCCGCCGGTGCCGGCGCCGTCGTCGGAGACGGACGTGATGTTGTCGTTGAGGTGCTCGTAGTAGAGGTACGCGGCCGCGCTCGTCCCGACGAGCACGAAGGCCAGGGAGCCGCCGGCCCACATCAGGACCTTCTTGCCCTTGCCCTTCTTCTGCGCCGGACGGCGCCCGCGCCGCCCCGCGGCCGCGTCGGCCGGGGGGTTGGTGCGTCTGCGCGGGGAGGGAGCCTCACCGCCGGATGCCGCCGCCCCGGGACGCCGGGCGGGTTCGGTCCGGCGGGCACGTGCCGCACCACCCGGACCGGCCGGCCCACGGCCACCGGAACCACGGGGCCCGGGAACGGACGACTGCGCTGGGGAAGGGGCCAGTCGCAGTTCGTATTCGCCGGTGTTCGGGTTGAGTACCCACTGGTCTGCGGGATCGACGTCGTCCGCCCGCCCACGGCCTTGCGCGTCCACGGTTGCCTGATTCCTCCGTCGGGCCACGCGGCGCCCTCCCCCGGAAGGCGCACGGTGCTGGTCAAGCAGTGCACTCCCCCAGGACGGAGCTCATGAGTGAGAGCACTGGATCGCACACACTATCCGCACACTTCGGCGCCGAGCGACGTGGGTGAGAAATTGCACGTTCCTACAACTGGGCAATCCCGCCCATTTGTTTGAAGGAACTTTGGCGAACGCGAAGGAAATTCACCTCACTTGGCGCACTCCACCTTGTCGGCGGTGGACTTCTGCACCCCCTCCGGTGCCTTTGCGGGGGCGGTGAGGGAGACCCCCGCCCCTTCGAAGTCCTTGCCGAGGGTCAGCGTCATCGCGGGCAGCCCCTGGTCGTTGGTCACGCTCTTGCCCGGCTTCATGGCGGACCCGGACAGGCCCATGAGGTCGGCGAGGCGACGGGCCTGGTCGGCCTGGTCGGGCGCGTACTCGAGAGTCGTCTTCGCCAGGGGGGCGGGCGCGTTGCCGGCGTTCTCGGACTTGGTCACACCCTCCTCGTTCTGCAGCCAGCTCAGGGTCTCCTGGGCGCTGCCGGCGACGGCACCGCCGTTGAGGATCCGCACCCGGACGTCGGAGGCCGGGGCCTTGGTGCCCTTCAGGCGGGCGGCGACCGCGGCGGCCTCCTTCTTCTTCTGCTCCTTGACGGCGGTGAAGGAGACGTCGTTCTTGATCATTTCGAAGACCTGCGGGGCCGTCGACTCGTTCAGGACGACGGTGGCCTTGACCTTCTCCGCCGGGTTGTCGATCACCGGGACGGTGGTGAACGTCAGGTTCTTGGTGTTGAGCTTGCCCAACTCCAGGCCGAGGTCCTTCAGCTTGCCGATGCTGTCCAGCTGCGAGTCGACGGTCAGCGCCTTGGTGCCGGCCTCGGCCAGGTCGAGCATCTTCGACGGGCTGGTGAGGGTGTCGTTGGACTTCAGCTTGCGCATCAGCGCGCTCAGGAACTGCTGCTGCAGCCCGATCCGGCTCAGGTCCCCGCCGAACCCGACGGCGTGCCGGGTGCGCACGAAGGCCAGCGCCTGCTCGCCCTCGATGGTGTGCATGCCCTTGGACAGCTTCAGGTGCGAGTCCGGGTCGTCGAGGTCCTTGCCCACACAGACCTCGACCCCGCCCACCGCGCTGGTCAGCGTCTTGACCGCGTTGAAGTCCGCGACCATGAAGTTGTCCGGCTTCACCCCGGTCAGCTCGGTCACGGTCCGCATCGTGCAGCTGGGCGTACGGCCGTCCTGACCGAGGCTGGTGTTGAAACGGACCTGCCGTGTGCCGGGGATGATCTTCTGCGTCCCGTCCGCCTGCGTCGTCGGGCAGTCCGGGATGTCTGTGATCAGGTCACGCGGGATGCTCAACGCGGTCGCGTTCGACCGGTCCTTGGAGACGTGCAGCAGGATCGTGGTGTCGGCGTGTCCGACACTGCCCGCGTCGCCGTAGCTGGAGTTGCCCTTGCCGGTGCGCTTGTCGGTGCCGATCAGCAGGATGTTGATCGCCTTGTCCTTGCTGAAGCCACCGGTGCTCGCGCCGTCGTCGGAGACGGACGCGATGTTGTCGTTCAGGTGCTCGATGTAGAGGTACGCGGCACCCGCGCCGGCGACCAGCACGAACGCCATCGTGCCGCCGGTCCACAGCAGGACCTTCCTGCTCTTCGAGGCCTTCTTCGCCGGGCGTCGTCCGCGCCGCCCCGGCAGTGGTTCCTCCGGCGCCCCGCGGCGCCGGCGCGGCGGCGGCACCGCGCGGCCGGGCGTCTCGGGCCGTGACCGCCCGGGGGCCTCCGTACGGCCGCGTGTCTCCGTACCGCCCCGTGTCTCCGTGCGGCCGCGCGCCGGCGGGGCCGCCTCGGAGGGCCGGGGCCTGCGGGGTGCGGGGACGCCCGACTGCGGCGCCGAAGGCCCCAGGCGCAGTTCGTACTCGCCGGTGTTCGGGTTGAGCACCCACTGATCTGCGGGGTCGACGTCGTCCGCCCGCCCACGGCCTTGCGCGTCCACGGTTGCCTGATTCCTCCGTCGGGGGACGCGGCGCCTTCCCCCTCCAAGGCGCCCGGGTCTCGTTCACACAGTGCGCGACCTCGGGACCGTCCCCCGGGGCCGGGCGCACCGGATCGCTCACACTAACCGGCCCTTTCGGCGCCCGGCGACGACGGTGACCCACGCCACGTCCCCACACTCGGGCAATTCGCCTATTCCCGGGTGGAGAGTTCCGCGCCTTGGAGCGGCCTTGGTGCCCGCTTTACCCGCAGGTGTCCTCGGCTGCCGTGTTCCCCCGATACGTCGGTGGAGGAGAAACGGTGACGGCGGGCCCGAGGCGAGAGCCCCGATGTGCGTCCCCGTGCGACCCTCCGGGCGCGCCGGCGAGGATCGGCGGGGCGAGGCCCGGCGGGCCGTTCCCCGCCACGACCAGGGGTGCGTCCGTACGCAGCCGCTCGAAGAGCCGGTCCGCCGCGGGCTCCACGAGTTGGTCGCGATTGGCGTCGTACGCATACGACTCCCGGGGGACGGTCAGGAATTGCACTTGTTCCATGGGGATGTCGCGCAGGCCGCGGACAAGATCGTACAAACCGCGCAAGCTGGCCAGGCCCGGGTCGGTGGTGAGGGACGACGTGGCGGCGTCCAGGACGGGGTACAGCTTGACCGGGTTCAGCAGGACGTCGTTGCTGCGCACCTTGTTGACGAGGGCTCCGAGGAATCGCTGCTGCCGCTCCATCCGCTCGGTGTCGCTGCCGTCGCCGAGGGTCTTGCGGGCGCGGACGTAGCCGAGGGCCTGCTCGCCGTTCAGTGTCACGTGCCCGGCGGGCAACCGCAGCTTGGCGGCCCGGTCGTCGATCGGCTCCCGCAGGCACACCTCGACTCCGTCGACCGCGTCGACCATCTCCTTGAAGCCGTGGAAGTCGACGACGACGTGGTGGTCGATGCGGATGTCGGTCAGCTTCTCCACGGTCCGGATGGTGCAGGCCGAACCACCCAGCTGGAAGGCCTGGTTGAACATGGCGAAACGGGGCGCGCTGCGGGACCCGTCCGGGCGCCGGCAGCCCGGCAGGTCCACCATCAGGTCCCGGGGGAGGGAGACGGCGGTGGCGCTGCCCCGGCCCGCGGACAGGTGCAGCAGGATCGTGGTGTCGGACCGCTCGGTGCCGGAGTCCCGCCCGTAGCGGGCGTTGTCGGTCCCCTCGCGCGAGTCCGACCCGATCAGCAGGATGTTCCGGGCGTCCTTGACCAGGGAGGTGGGCCGCTCCTTGTCGTAGCGCGCGAGTTCGGCGGCGGCCGCCTCGTCGGGCGTGATGTTCCCGCTGAGTTTCGCGTACACGGCCCAGCCGGCCCCGCCGGCCGCCACGAGGAGGGCCGTGACCCCGAACGCCGCGATGCGGACCCACCGCCGTCGGCGCCGCCGCACCAGCCCCCGCCCGCTGGCGGACGCCCCCGCGCCCGGACCGACCCTGTAGCCCACGGCAGCAACCACCCCTCCTGAACCGGGAACGCCCCGCGCGCACTGCTCCTACGACCATGGCGCGGATAACGTCCGGGGGGCGGATGGTGATGGTCCGAACGGGGGAACAGCAGGGCTACCGGCCTGCCGTGCCGCGGGCGGGGTGGCGGTGTCGGTCGTTGCGACGCGCGGTGTCAGCGGCCCGCCGTGCCGTGGGCGATCACCGTGACCCGTTCGCTGTCCACCCGCTTGTCCAGCACCCCGTCCCCGGCCTGGTCCAGATGCCGGCACAGCACCACGGAACCCCCGGTGGCCAGGGGCCCGAACAGCCCGGCGTTCAAGCCGTCCCACGTGTCGTACGGCAGTCCGGACAGGATTCGCGACCCGGGCCCGGTCAGTCCCAGCGCCGTCGCCTCGGCCCGGGCCCGCTCGACGACCTCGGCCCCGCTGAACTCCCGCCCGGCCACGATCAGCGCTGGCCCCTCCGGATCCACGGGCGCGTACGGAACGAACCGGTCACCCTGCCCCGGCACCTCCACGGCGTAGTCGGTGAAGCCCTCGGGTACCTGAGGGAACCGCCCCCCGAGGGGCCGCAGCGCCATCGCGATCCGCGAACCGGAGCACGCCCGGGCCTCCTCCAGCCGGTCCGGCCCGCTCACCACGACGTCGGCCGCCCGGACCTCCCCGGAGACGTCCGCGACGACGCCCACCGACGCGCACGCCAGCAGCCACACCGCCGTCTGCCAGTGCGCGGGCAGCAGCAGCGCCACCCGGTCCCCGGGCTCGACGGACAGCTCGTCCTGGAGGAGGTTCGCGGTCTTGGCCACCCAATTGGCGAAGGTGGCCACGGACAGTTCGACCCGTTCGCCCGTGGCGTCGTCGTAGAAGGTCACCAGGGGGCGTCCCGGATCCGCGGCGAGCGCGGAACCCAGCAGGTCGGCAGGGGTGCGATCGGTGGCGTTCACCCGCGCAAGCGTACGCAACGCACCGGCCCCCGCCCAACGGCCCGCCCGGCGCCGCGCCCCGGATCCGCCACCGGTTCGGCCGAACCCCGGCCGATGACCCGTCAACTCCCAAATGGACAGACTTATACGACTATGTCCAAGATCAGGGGCATGCGTGGATTCCTTGCTTCCTCGATCGGTGTCACCTGCGCGGCCGCTCTGGCCCTCCCCCTCACCCCACCCGCCCTCGCGGCTTCGGCGAGACCGGCGCCGGCCGCGGAAGCCGCGAGACCCGCGCTCCCCGCGGGTTCCCCGGCCATGAACCCGGCCGACCGGCGCACGGCCGAACCGTACGCCGCCGGCAGCACCCAGTCCCTCCCCCTCGAACCCCTCACCCGCACCCGCGCCACCCCCTCCGCCTCCTCCACCGAGCAGGGCCTGTCCCGTCGCGCCGTACGTCACTTCTCCCTCGTCGGCGTCATCTGGGACGACCCCGACGTCGAACTGCACGGCCGTGTCCGGGTCCGCACCCGTGCCGCCGGTACCGGCACCTGGTCGGGCTGGCAGGACCTGGAGACCCACAACGCCGACCACTCCGCCGACCCGGGCACCCCCGAGAGGGCCTCGGGCCGCGTCCGCGGCGCCACCGCACCGCTGTGGGTGGGCGACTCCAACGGCGTGGAACTGCGGGTCAGCTCCGAGTCCGGCGGCGGAGCGGCCGGCTCCCGCGCTCGCGCCTCGGACACCCGCACCCAGCGCGCCGCGCTCCCGCTGCCCTCGGGCCTGCGCCTCGAACTCGTCGACCCGGGCAAGGCCGACACCACATCCCTCGGCGTCGGGGGCTCCCGCGCCGCCGACGCCCGGAACGCCGAGTCTTCCGCCCTCGCCGAGGCCTCCGCCGCCAACTCCGAACTCGCCCCCCTCGGCGCCACCGAGATCGCGGCACTGAGCCGCGCCGGGACCGAGCAGGAATACCGCGCCATCAACGCCGCACAGCTGACGGAGCAGCAGCGGCAGGCGAAGCCGTACATCGGCCCGCGCCCGGGGATCGTCACGCGGCGCGGCTGGGGTGCGAACGAGGGCTTGCGGGAGAGCGGCCTCCGGTACACCAAGAAGGTCAAGGCGGCCTTCGTGCACCACACGGCCAGCGGCAACAACTACCGCTGTTCGCAGGTCCCGTCACTCATCCGCGGTATCTACCGCTACCACGTCAAGAGCATGGGATGGCGGGACATCGGCTACAACTTCCTCATCGACAAGTGCGGAAAGATCTACGAGGGCCGCGCGGGGGGCGTGGCCAAACCCGTCCTCGGCGCGCACACGCTGGGTTTCAACAGCAACAGCATGGGGATCGCCGTCCTCGGGTCCTACGGCACCAAGAAGCCGTCGAAATCCGCGGTCAAGGCCATCGCCCGGCTGAGCGCGTGGAAGCTGGGGCTGTACCGGGTGAACCCGAAGGGAAAGACCTACCTGAAGTCGGCCGGGAGCAATCTCTACCGAAAAGGCAAGAAGGTACGACTGAATGTGATCTCGGGGCACCGGGACGGCTTCAAGACCGAGTGCCCGGGACGCAAGCTCTACGGAAAGCTCGGCTCGGCCCGCTCCAAGGCGGCCCGCTACCAGGGCCGCTGAGCACACGTTCACCGCCGTCGGGGGGCAGCGGGCGGCACGCCGCACGGCCAACGAAGGCGCCACGGAACGATCTGCATACACTGACCGGCCGAAAGACAGTTCGGCCGGTCCCGGCAGGAAGCAGAGACGACACGTGACTGAAGCGATCCTCCTGGTCGGCGGCAAGGGCACCCGGCTGCGCCCGCTCACGGTGCACACGCCCAAGCCCATGGTCCCGGCGGCCGGGGTGCCCTTCCTCACGCACCAGCTGGCGAGAGCGAGAGCGGCCGGTGTCGAGCACATCGTCCTGGCCACCTCCTATCTGGCCGAGGTCTTCGAGCCGTACTTCGGTGACGGCTCCGCGCTGGGACTCCACCTCGAGTACGTCACCGAGGAGGAGCCGCTCGGCACGGGCGGCGCCATCCGCAACGTGGCCTCCCGGCTGCACTCCGGCCCCGACGACCCGGTCCTGATCTTCAACGGCGACATCCTGACGGGCCTGGACATCCGGGCCCTGGTCGACACCCACGAGACGTCGGGCGCGGACGTCTCCCTGCACCTCACCAAGGTCACCGACCCGCGCGCCTACGGTCTCGTTCCCACCGACGACACGGGCAGGGTCCTGGCGTTCCTGGAGAAGCCGCAGACCCCCGAGGAGATCGTC
This sequence comes from Streptomyces tibetensis, assembly GCF_040647715.1. Classification (GTDB taxonomy): domain Bacteria; phylum Actinomycetota; class Actinomycetes; order Streptomycetales; family Streptomycetaceae; genus Streptomyces; species Streptomyces tibetensis_A. The sequence goes on from NZ_JBEZCR010000003.1 coordinate 631,344, forward strand.
ACCGACCAGATCAACGCGGGGGCGTACGTCTTCCGCCGCTCGGTCATCGACTCGATCCCGCTGGGCAGGCCGGTGTCGGTGGAACGGGAGACCTTCCCCGGCCTCCTCTCGGCCGGCGCGCACCTCCAGGGCATGGTCGACTCGACGTACTGGCTGGACCTGGGCACCCCGGCGGCCTTCGTCCGGGGCTCGGCTGACCTGGTCCTCGGCCGGGCGCCCTCGCCCGCCGTTCCCGGCCGCTGCGGCGACCGCCTGGTCCTGCCCACGGCCCAGGTCGCGTCCGACGCGAAGCTGGCGGGCGGCACGGTGGTGGGCGAGGGCGCTTTCATCGCCGAGGGCGCGCGGATCTTCGGCAGCACGATCCTGCCGGGCGCGGTCATCGAGCCGGGCGCGGTCATCACCGACTCCCTGATCGGCACCCGAGCCCGCGTGGGCCGACGCTCGGTCCTCACCGGCACGGTCATAGGAGACGGCGCGGTGATAGGCCCCGACAACGAACTCCTGGAGGGCGCCCGCATATGGTGCGACGCCCGCATCCCAGCAGGAGCAGTCCGCTTCTCATCGGACCAGTAGAACGAGACGGCCGGCCCCCCCGCCACGGGAATGCGCGCCACAGCCCCCACGGCGCGCATCCATGCCGCCGCCCGCCCCCGGCAGCGGGCATGCGTGCCGCCACCCGCCCGCGCTGCGGGCATGCGTGCCGCCGCCCCCCGCTGCGGGAATGCGTGCCGTCGCCCCCCGCTGCGGGCATGCGTGCCGCCGCCCACCCCGCTGCGGGCAATCGTGCCGCTAAGGGCGGCACGGGTGGGCGCAGCGGCACCCCGCCACGCCGGGCTGCGAACCCCCCCGCCCCCAGCACAAGCGCCGAGCACCTGAAGCCCACAGCTCACCACTGCCGGCTACAACCGCCCGCTCACAACTGCCCGATATCCCACCGAGGCATCTTCGGTGCCCGCCGCGCCGGCACCCTCCCGCTCAGCAGAATCAACCGAGCCGCCCGATGCCGCTGCCCCGCATACGGCTCCAGCAGCTCCAGCATCGCCGCATCATCCGCATCCCGGTCCCCGGCCAGCGCCCACCCCACGATCCCGGGCAGATGCAGATCCCCCACCGTCACCTCGTCCGCCGCCCCATGACTGCGCTGCACCGTCTCCGCGGAGGTCCACGGCCCGACCCCCGGCACCAGCTCCAGCCGCGCCCGAGCCGCCCCGGGCTCCATCCCCACGGCCTGCTCCAGCCGCGCAGCGACCCGCACCGCACGCAGGATCGTCGACGCCCGCTTGTTGTCGACCCCGGCCCGGTGCCACTCCCACGACGGGATCAACGCCCACGTCCGCGGCTCCGGCATGACGTACATCCGCGCGGGCGCGGGCCCCGGCGCCGGCTCCCCGAACTTCCGCACCAGCAGCCGCCACGCCCGGTACGCCTCATCGGTCGTGACCTTCTGCTCCAGGATCGACGGGATCAGCGACTCCAGCACGAGCCCGCTCCGCGTCAGCCGCAACCCCGGCCGCCGGTGCCGGGCCGACGCCAGCAGCCGGTGCCGCGGCACGAACGCCGACGGATCGTCCGCCGCCCCGAGCAACTCCGGCAACCCCTCCAACAGCCACTGGGCTCCGGGCCCCCAGGCCTCCCCGCGCACCCCACCGCCGTACGCGCACACCCTCAGCGTCCCGGGGCCGGCCGGCGTGAGACTGGTGCGCCACACCGACCCGTCCGGTGTCGCCCGGAACGTCGGATCGCCGGGCCCGCGCCGCAACGGCCCGAGCACCAGGCCGAGATCCAGCGGCCCGTCCGGCACCCACTCCCGTACCCGCCCCGGCCCCGTCGCCTGCCGCGGCACACCCGGGGGCACGGCGACGTGCCCGCCGCGCACCGTCGTACGGGTGGGCCGCTGAGCGAACCGTCCTGCCATGAATGACGTCCCTGGGATCCGTGAGGAGTGGCCCCTACGAGCGTAGGCGCCGCCCGGCACCTGTCACCGCACCTCGATGAACGCGCCCGCGTCCCGCTCGGGCCGCGGCCGCGGTTCCCCGGCCGGATGCCCGACCGCCACCGCTCCCATCGGGTCCCAGTCCGCCGGCAGGTCCAGCACCTCGCGCACCACGTCCCGGCAGAACATCGTCGACGACACCCAGGCCGAACCCAGCCGCTCCCCGGCCAGCGCGACCAGGAAGTTCTGCACGCCGGCGCCGGTGGCGACCACGAACATCTCCCGCTCGGCGGCGTCCCTGCGCGGGTCGCCGTACGTGTGCGAGCCGTCCATGACCAGGCAGGGGACGACGAGGCAGGGCGCGTTGCGCAGCACGTCCCCGCGCCGCACCCGCTTGGCGACGGACTCCTCGCTCTTGCCGTCCCGCCGCAGGTCGGCGATCCACGCGTCCCGCATGGCGTCGAGCAGCCGCGTCCGCGACTCCTGCGACTCCAGCAGCACGAACCGCCACGGCGTCGTGTGGTGCGGGGCCGGAGCCGTCACGGCAGCGGCCACGGCCCGCCGTACGGCACCCGAGTCGACGGGCTCGTCCGTGAAGGACCGGACCGTGCGCCGCTGGGTCACGGCCTGCCGGACCGCCTCGGAGGTGCCGAGGCGGAACATGTCGTCCCGGGCGCCGCGGACCATGGCCCGCGCTCCCTCGCCGTCGCCGCCCTGCGCGACCAGGTGTCCGAGCCCGCGCACCACCGCGACGGGCCGCCCCGCGGCCTTGCCCTTGACGAGGTCGCCGGCCGCGGCGAGTTCGTCGGCGGTGGCGACGACGGTGGCGCTGAGCGGGTTGCCGTACGCGTCCGTGCCGCCGCGCAGATCGTCGAGCACCCGCACTCCGGCGGCGCCGATCGCGACGTCCGTCAGCCCGGCGCGCCAGGGCCGGCCGAACGTGTCGGTGACGACGACCCCGACGTCGACGCCGAGGGCGTCGCGCAGCCCGTCCCGGACGGCGCGGGCGGAGGCGTCCGGGTCCTCGGGCAGCAACAGCACCGTCCCGGAGGGGGTGTTGGACGCGTCGACCCCGGCCGCGGCCATGACCAGGCCCTGCCGGTTCTCCACGATCCGCAAGGCGCCGCGCCGGGCGACCACCCGGACCGTCTCCGCGTCGATCGCCGCCTCCCGGTCGGCGGCCCGGACGATCCGGCCCTCCGCCTTGGACACGATCTTCGAGGTGACGAGCAGGACGTCCCCGTCGGCCAGGCCGGGCTCGGCGGCCGCGATCAGCTTCGCCAGATCGTCCCCGGCCGCGATCTCGGGCAGCCCGTCCACGGCCCAGACCCGGTACCCGGCACCCGGCTCCGTGCCGGTGACCTCGCCGCTCACGCTCCCCGCACCTCCTCGGCCAGCGCCAGGGCCTCCTGGGCCATCCGCGCGGTCGCGTCGGCGTCGCTCATCATCAGCGGCACGGCCCGGCAGCGGATCCCGGCCGCCTCGACCTGTTCCACCGCGCCCGCGTCGACCGTGTCGACGAGCCAGCCGTCCAGCAGGCCCGAGCCGTAGTGCTCGGCCACCGCCGTGGCGGTCGACTCCACCCCCACGGCGGCGAGCACCTTGTCGGCCATGCCCCGCACGGGCGCGTCACCGACGATGGGGGAGAGGCCGACGACCGGCACCCCGGCGTCGGCGATCGCCTCCCGGATGCCGGGCACGGCGAGGATCGTGCCGATCGACACGACCGGGTTGGACGGCGGGAAGAGGATCACGTCCGCCTCGCCGATGGCCTCCAGGACGCCCGGGGCGGGCTTCGCCTGGTCGGCGCCCACCGGCACGACGGCCCGGGCGGGCAGCGAGGCGCGCAGCCGCACCCAGTACTCCTGGAAGTGGATCGCCTTGGTCTCGCCGTCCATCTCGACGGCCACATGGGTCTCGACACGGTCGTCGGACATGGGGATCAGCCGCACGCCCGGCTTCCAGCGGTCGCACAGCGCCTCGGTCACCGCGCTCAGCGGGTATCCGGCGGCGATCATCTGCGTGCGCACGATGTGCGTGGCGAAGTCCCGGTCGCCCAGGCCGAACCACTCGGGCCCGACGCCGTAGGCCGCGAGCTCCTCCTTGAGGTGGAAGGTCTCGTCGGTACGCCCCCAGCCCTGCTCCTCGTTGATGCCGCCGCCGAGCGTGTACATCACCGTGTCGAGGTCCGGGCAGACCTTCAGCCCGAAGAGGTGGATGTCGTCCCCGGTGTTGCCGATGACCGTGATGTCCGCGTCCGGGACGGCCCGCTTCAGACCACGCAGGAACCGGGCACCGCCGATGCCGCCTGCCAGAACCACAATGCGCATTGGAACAGTGTGTCAGCCGTCAGGCCGACTCGTTGAGGGGTGGCGGTCGGTCGACGGGTGGGACAGTCCTGCAGGCCCTGCGACATCCGGTCAGGCAGTCACCGCGCCCGGTACGTCCCGGGCCTCGCAGTGCTGCGCGGTGTGCATCGGCATCTCCGTCAGGCCCGGGTAGTAGACGTGCAGGCTCACCGCCGGCTCCAGCGCGTCGTTGACGACCTCGTGTACGTACCCCGGCGCGAACACGCGCTGCGCGCCCGCCCGCAAGGCGCGTGTGCCCCGCTCCGTGCGCTCGGTCAGCGTGCCGTCCAGGACGGTGAGCACCCCCGAGGAGCGGCCGTGGTCGTGCAGTCCGCTGCCCTGTCCCGGAACCCAGGACAGCAGCCACACCTCGTAGCCCGGGCCGGTGCGCAGCCGGTGGTACCAGCGGCTGGCGGCGTCGTAGCGGACGAGGTGCTCCCACTGGGAGCGGTCCTCGGCGAGGGAGCGGGCCAGTCCGACGAACTCGGCGACGGTGGCCGGGTGCTCGCGCGGGGTCTGGAGGAGGTGGGTGACTTCGAGGATGTCGCCGGCGATCTGGAGGTCGCTGTCGCTGTTCATGGGTGCGTGGTTCCTCAGTGAAAGAAGGTCAGAGGGAACGGGAGCCGAGCGACGGGTGACTCGGCCTTCAGCTGGAGCAGGTGTGGCTCAACAGCTGGAACAGCGACAGCTACAGCGAGCGCGGGCAGCACCGTGGGACCCGGCGGTGCGGGTCGAGGTGAGCGCCAAGTTCGCGAGCATGCCCACAAGGACACCGGTTCACACCTTCACTGTCAACTCGACACCCGGTATGTGGGACGTGGTTCACCTCATCCGGTCGATCGCTCAGATGAAAGGTTTGTTCATGGCCTGCTCGGGACACATGGCGTCCATCCGGGCGCACAAACCCCGTTGCGTACTCGTGATCCGACTGTGATCCGTTTCGCTTCGACGTGCGTGTCGGAACGAGATCGAACTCCTGGGCGTCCTTGTTCGTACAGGGCTGCGTGGGGTCCGGCGGAAGATGTGAGCCCTCGCGGGCTCTATCGGTGTGTCAGGTTTTATGGTGATTTGAACACTTTCCGCATGGGCTTGGTTCCGCAGAGTGAATAAGGGGCTCAATAGCAGATCTCGGCTTGACTCGCCCGGAGCAGCACACTTGTAATTTCACTCGTGTCGTTCAGCCGGAATCGGTAACGGCTAGATCACGGGGACGCGAAGACAGACGAGGGGCGCACATGACCGAGACGGTGCAGCAACTGCTGGTCGACGACGCGGACGAGGAACTCGGCTGGCAGGAGCGCGCGCTGTGCGCCCAGACCGACCCCGAGTCCTTCTTCCCCGAGAAGGGCGGCTCCACCAGGGAGGCCAAGAAGGTCTGCCTCGCCTGTGAGGTCCGCTCCGAGTGCCTCGAGTACGCCCTCGCCAACGACGAGAGATTCGGCATCTGGGGCGGCCTGTCCGAGCGGGAGCGCCGCCGGCTGAAGAAGGCGGCCGTCTGACCCCTCGGCCCTTGCGTGAACGGCCCGTCGCCCGTGGGTCATCCACAGGCGGCGGGCCGTTCGCCCGCCCGTCTCCCGACCACCACCCCTCAACGAGGCGCTGCGCGCCGCCCCTGGTGGACTGCCGATAGTGTGGTCGCTCGTCCGAGACGCCCCGCCGCCCCCACCGGGCGCAGGCGTCCACCGCAGTCCACCGAACCGGGGCCCGTACCTCGATGTCCGTGCACAGCCACCCGGCAGCTCCTCACGACGCCGCTGCCGCACCTGAGTTCCCGCGCCATGTGGTGACCGCGGTCCTCGTCTCCCACGACGGCGCCCGCTGGCTGCCCGACGCGCTCGCCGGGCTCCTCGGCCAGGAGCGCCCCGTCCAGTACGCGACGGGGGCCGACACCGGCAGCTCGGACGCCTCCGCGCAACTGGTCACCGACGCGCTCGGCGCCGACCGGGTGCTGCACCTCGCCCGCCGCACCGGCTTCGGCCAGGCCGTCGAGGAGTGCGGCCGCACCGCCCCGGTCCTCACCCCGGACGAGCTGCCGTACCTGAAGCGCCCCAGCGGCTGGGACCCGGTCACGCGCTCGTGGCGCGACGACGCCTACGACCTGCCCGAGCTCCCGCACGGCGAGCCGGTGCAGTGGCTGTGGCTGCTGCACGACGACTGCGCCCCCGCCCCGGACGCCCTGGCCCAGCTGCTGCGGGTCGTGGACAACGAATACGAACTGGGCCGCGAGGACGTGGCCGTCGTGGGCCCCAAGCTCCGCGGCTGGTACGACCGGCGGCAGCTGCTCGAGGTCGGCGTCTCCATTGCCAACTCCGGCCGCCGCTGGACCGGCCTGGACCGCCGCGAACAGGACCAGGGCCAGCACGACCACGTCCGGCCTGTGCTGTCGGTGTCCACCGCCGGCATGCTCGTACGCCGCGACGTCTTCGAGCAGCTCGGCGGATTCGACCGCCACCTGCCCCTCATGCGCGACGACGTCGACCTGTGCTGGCGCGCGCACGCGGCGGGCTACCGCGTCCTGGTCGCCCCCGAGGCGGTCGTCCGGCACGCCGAGGCGTCCAGCCGCGAGCGCCGCACGGTCGACTGCGTGGGCCGCACCGCGGCCTCCCCGCACAAGGTCGACAAGGCCGGCGCCGTCTACACCCTGCTCGTCAACTCGCGTACGGCCGTGCTCCCCTGGGTGCTACTGCGGATCGTGCTCGGCACCCTGCTGCGCACCGTGGCCTACCTCGTCGGCAAGGTCCCCGGACAGGCCGTCGACGAGATCCGCGGCCTGATGGGCACGCTGCTCCGGCCCGAGCGGATCCTCGCCGGACGGCGCGGCAGAGGCGCACCCCAGATCGACAAGGGCGAGCTGCGGGCGCTGTTCCCGCCGCCCGGCGCGACCGTCCGCGTCACCGTCGAGCAGGTCGCGGGCAGCCTCGCCGGTCGCTCCGACCCGGAGGCCACGACCGGTGCCGGACGGCACGGCAGCGCCGTCGAGTCGGGCCCCGGCGGCGACGACGCCGACTTCCTGGAGATCGAGCAGTTCGCCCGGCTCAAGCGCATCGCCCGCAAGCCCGGCCCGGTGCTCTTCCTCGTCCTGCTGCTCGTCTCCCTGGTCGCCTGCCGCCAGCTCCTCGGCGGCGGCGCGCTCGCGGGCGGCGCCCTGCTGCCCGCCCCGGCCGACTCCGCCGAGCTGTGGTCGCGCTACCTGGACGCCTGGCACCCGGTCGGCGCCGGCGGCACCTCGTCCGCACCTCCGTACATCGCGCTCGTGGCGATGCTGGCGTCCCTGCTGTTCGGCTCGACCGGCCTCGCCGTCACCGTCCTGCTCGTCTGCTCGGTGCCGCTGGCCGGTGTCACCGCCTACTTCGCCTCCCGCCCACTCGTCGAGTCCCGGCTGCTGCGCGCCTGGGCGGCCGTCGTCTACGCCTTCCTGCCCGCCGCCACCGGCGCCCTCGCCGGCGGCCGCATCGGCACCGCCGTCCTGGCCGCGCTGCTGCCGCTCATCGCCCGCGCGGGCATCGCGGCAGGCGGACTGGCGAACTCCGCCGGAGCGCGCGGCAGCTGGCGCGCCACCTGGGCGTACGCACTGCTGCTGACCATCACCACCGCCTTCACGCCGATCGTGTGGCCCATCGCGCTGCTCCTCGGCATCGGGCTGCTGGTGCTGCGCCGGAGCGACATCACGGCCTACGGGCTGCGCTTCCTCGCCCAGCTCGGCACCCCCCTGCTGCTCCTCGCCCCCTGGTCGCTGACGCTGCTCCCGTTCGGCTTCCTCAAGGAAGCGGGCCTCGCATACGGCCCCTCGGCCGCGTCCGCCCTCGACCTGCTGGGCGCCAGCCCGGGCGGCCCGGGCACCGTCAGCGGTCTCATGCTCATCGGCATCGTGCTGGCCGCCCTCGCCGCCCTGCTGCGCTCGGAACGCCAGGCGGGCATCTGGACCGCCTGGGCGGTCGCCCTGACCGGCTTCGTCTTCGCGGTCCTGTCCAACAGCTCCACCTGGGCCGGACCGGCGACCCTCGTCTACGGCATCGCCCTCCTGGCGGCCGCAGCGCTGGGCGCCGACGGGGCCCGCGCGCGGGTCGCCGAGCAGAGCTTCGGCTGGCGCCAGCCCGTCGCCGTACTGATCGCCTTCGCCTCGGCAGCGGGCCCCCTGCTCATCGCCGCCGGCTGGATGATCCGCGGCGCCGACAACCCCCTGGAGCGACGTGACCCCACCCAGGTCCCCGCGTTCGTCGCGGAGGAGAGCAACACCCGCGACCAGGCCCGCACCCTCGTCCTCGACAGCGACTCCGGCGCCCACGTCGGCTACATGCTGGTCCGCGGCTCCGGTGCCCGCCTCGGCGACGGCGAGATCGCCGCGGCCGACGGCGAGAACAGCGGGCTCGACAAGGTCGTCGCCAACCTGGTCGCGGGCTCCGGCGCCGACCAGGCCGACCAGCTCGGCGGCTTCGCCGTGCGCTACATCCTGGTCCACCAGGGCGCGCCCCGCGAGGTCACCCGCGTCCTGGACGCCACGCCCGGCCTGACCCGGCTCAGCCAGCAGGACGGCGGCGCGCTGTGGCGCGTCAACCGGGAGGTCGCGCGCGCCACCATCGACCCCGCCTCCGGCGCCGGGACCCCGCAGCCCGTCGCCGCCGGGCCCGTCGACATCCACACCACGATCCCGGCCGGCGCCGACGGACGCGTGCTGCGCCTCGCCGACTCCGCCTCCGACGGCTGGACCGCCACGCTCGACGGCAAGCCGCTGACCCCCACCACGGTCGACGGCTGGGCCCAGGGCTTCCGGCTCCCCGCCACCGGCGGCACGCTGGACGTCACCTACGACGACCCGATCGGCCACACGGCCTGGCTGTGGGCCCAGGGCCTCCTCGCGGTCGTCCTCGTGGTGCTCGCCCTGCCCGGCCGCCGCCGCGACATCGACGACGACCTCCCCGACGAGCCGGCCGCCCCGGCCGAGGCCGTCGCCGGTGAGGGCCGCCGGGCCCGCCGCCTGCGTGCCCAGGCGGAGGCCGAGTCCGAAGAGGCCGCCGTCCCCGGGGAGTTCGAGCCCCCGCAGCCCCAACAGCCCCCGGCGGCGGTGCCCCAGCAGCAGAACTACGGCCAGTGGGACAACGCCGGCTACCAGGACGGTGCGTACGCGGGCTACGGCGACCAGTACCAGAACGCCCCGTACCCGGCGGACCCCTACGGGCAGCAGTACCCGGCGGACGCGTACCAGGGCGGCCAGTACGACCCGTACGCCTACGGAGGCCAGGGGCAGACCCCGTCCTACGACCAGCAGGGCTACGACCAGGCCTACGACCAGGGCCAGGGCTACGGCACGCCGTACGACCCGGCGCAGCAGCACCACCCCCACGGCACGGGCAGCGAGCGTCCCGACGGGAGCCAGCAGTGAACCGCACCACCCTGTCCCTGATCGCCGGCACGACCGCGCTCGCCGCCGTCACCGGCTTCGCCGCGCTGTCCGCCCCGGACGACGCCCCGGCCGCCGACACCGCCAAGGCGGCCGCACAACTCCCCGTGGAGCGCACGAGCCTGCTGTGCCCGGCGCCCAGCACGTCCGACCTCGCCGAGACGTCCTACACCTCCTTCACGCCCGTCACGAAGGGCACCGGGAGCGGCGGCAAGGCCGGACTCAGCGCGGCCACCCAGGAGTCCGCGGTCACCGCGCCCGGTGACAAGGGCACGGGCGACGGCAAGTCCGGCAAGTCCGGCGGCAAGTCCGGCAAGGACGGCGGGAAGTCCGGCAAGGACCAGCCCGCGGAGCCCGTGCTGACGCCCAAGGAGCCCGGGAAGCCGGTCACCGGTGACAGCTCCGGCGGCGATGCCCCCGCGCTCGTCGGAACCGCGGACGGCAGGTTCGCGCCCGGCTGGACCGTCCAGGAGACCACCGAGGTCGCCGCGGGCACCGGGCGCGGCCTGCAGGGCGTCAACTGCACGGCCCCGGACACCGACTTCTGGTTCCCCGGCGCCGGCACGCAAGCCGACCGCACAGACTACGTCCACCTGACGAACCCGGATGACTCGGCCGCCGTGGTCGACATCGAGCTCTACGGCAAGGACGGCGCCCTGAAGTCCACGGTGGGGGAGGGCATCACGGTCCCGCCGCACGCCTCCGAGCCGGTCCTGCTGTCCACCCTCACCGACGAGCGGCAGACCGACCTCACCGTGCACGTCAACGTCCGCAGCGGACGGGTCGGCGCCGCCGTGCAGGCCCTGGACGACAAGCTCGGCGGCGACTGGCTGCCGGCGTCCACGGACCCGTCGGGCAGCCTGGTCCTGCCCGGCATCCCCAAGGACGCCACCTCCGTGCGCCTGGTCGCCTTCACCCCAGGCGACGCCGACGCGGACCTCAAGGTGCGCCTCGCCTCCCCCTCCGGGCTGATCACCCCGGCCGGACACGAGACCGTGCACGTCAAGGGCGGCATGACGACCGCCGTCGACCTGGGCGACGTCACGCGCGGCGAGGCGGGCTCCCTGGTGCTGACCCCGACGGACCGGTCCGTGCCGGTCGTGGCGGCCCTGCGGGTCCTGCGTGGCAAGGGCGACAAGCAGGAGACGGCGTTCATCCCCGCCACCCGTCCCGTCGGCACACGCGCGACGTCCGCCGACAACAGCGGCAAGGGCAGCACCCTGTCCCTGACGGCCCCCGGCGCCGCCGCCACGGTCAAGGTCACCGCCTCGGCCGGCAGCGAGGGCGGCACACCGGTGTCGAAGACGTACACCATCAAGGCCGGCACGACCCAGGACATCGAGCCCCCGGCCCCCGCCGGCCTGAAGGGCACCTACGCGCTCACGGTCGAGCCGGTCTCCGGCGGCCCGGTCTACGGGGCCCGCACCCTGGCGGCGAACGAGGACGGCGTCCCCGCCTTCACCGTGCAGACCCTGCCGGACGACCGCGGGACGGTGGCGGTGCCGGAGGCGGACGAGGACCTGTCCATTGTCAACTGAGGCTCCCGGGCGAGATCACATCAGGGACTCGGCCACTTCGGCCACCTCTTCGGGCATCATGTGCGCCCAGGTGGGCAGCCACATCGCCGTCCGGGAAACTTCCGAGGCGTGGACACAAGGCCGGGGTGCATAGCGGTGATACAGGGGTAGATCGCTCAGGGCCGGCCACACGGCGCGGACGTCCACTCCGCCGAGACGCGCGCGCTCCACAACGGCATCCCGCTCGGCTGTAGTGACGCAGTGAAGCCAGCAGGACGGAGAGGCCCATAGTTCTGCCGGGCGAGGAGAGAAGCCCTGTCCAGCAAGACGGGCCCCGTACAGGCGGGCTACCTCCGAGCGGCCGGCCACCAGTTCGTCCCAGCGCTCGGCTTGGGCGGCACCGACGGCGGCAGTCAGGTTGGTCATCCTGCCGTTACGCCCGGCAACGCTGTGGTGATAGGGCCGGCTCGGAGTCATGCCGTGATGCGTGAGGAGACGGATTCGGTCAGCCAGTTCCGGGTCATCGGTGAGCACGGCCCCGCCCTCGCCGGAGGTGATCGCCTTGTTCACGTGGAAGCTGAAGACCGACACGACGCCGAAGCTGCCCGCCGGGCCCTTCAGGGTCCGCGCTCCATGGGCCTGGGCGGCGTCCTCGATGATCGGCACCTCCAGTTCGAAGAGGCGCTCGTATTCACAGGGATGACCCATGAGGTCGACAGCGATGACGGCTCTGGTGCGTGGCGTCAGCAGGGCGCGAGCCGCATCAGGGTCGATGGTCCAGTTTGACGGTGTGACGTCACACAGGACAGGAGTGGCCCCCACGGTGAGTACGGCGGCGGCGGGCGCGGCGAAGGTCAGCGCGGGCACGAGGACCTCATCGCCCGGGCCGATTCCCAGCGCCGACAGCGCGATCTCCAGAGCCGTGGTGCCACTGGACACGGCTGTCGCGGATGCTCTGCCGGTCCGCTGCTCCAGCGACCGTTCGAAGGCACTGACGTAAGCGCCGGTTCCTGAGATCCAGCCCGATGACATCGCGTCCCGGACATTGTCGGACTCACTCTCACCCAAGGATGGCTGGGACAGCGGGATCCTCATCCTCACCTCATGGCTGGTCGTCGGTGGTCAGGCATGTGACCTGTCAACCGAGGTGGAATACCTCAGCCCCCGTCTGTCCCGTGCAGCCGGCCGTCGCCGCTTCGGTCAGGACGTCGGTCAGGCTGGTGGCGAGCGGGATCGTCGCCTGCCACCCCGTCAGCCCCCGAGTCTTCCCGGGGTCCCCGACCAGGCTTGGCGCGTCGGCTCCGCGCACCAGGTCGGGGTCCTGGCGGTACCGCAGTGGGCGCCCAGTAAGGAGGATCATCGTCTCGACCAGCGCGCGGATCGGGACACCGACACCGGTGCACAAGTTGTAGACCTCGCCGGGCCGCCCGTTCCGCATCAACAGCCGCAGGCCGCGTACAGCGTCTCGCACGTCGAGGAAGTCCCTCCGGGCGTCCAGATTGCCGACCGTGATGTGGCTGCGGCCGGACCGTGCAACGGAGACTAGGCGGTGCGCAAGGGACGGAACCAGGTAATCCGGTCCTTGTCTCCGCCCGATGACGTTGAAGGGTCGGATGATGATCACTCGCAGTCCGTGTGCGGCGAGGTAGTGCCGGGCCACCGACTCGACTGCCAGCTTGCTCGCCGCGTACGGCGAAAGCGGGGCGGGCGTGCGGCTTTCGTCGATGGGTGAGTCGATGCCAGTTCCGTCGAACACTCCGGCACTGCTCATGACGATGACCCTCGCCTGGGGGGAGGCGGAGCGGGCGGCTTCGAGGAGCGAGATGGTGCCCCCCGCGTTCGAGCGCCACGTGTGGGCGGGATCCTCCCACGACCGCCTGACACTGGCCTGGGCGGCCAGGTGGTAGATGTGATCGGGCTCAGCCTGCTCCAACACCCGTGTCAGACGGGCCGTGTCACCGATGTCGCAGTGCGGGAGGTCCACCTCCGTCACGCGCTCCCCTTGGGCGCGGAGGAATTCGCAGAGCTGGGATCCGATGAAGCCCGCCCCCCCGGTGACGACGGCTCTCACCGTGAACTACCCGGAAAGATCATGGCCCTCCAGCCCCTGCTGCCGAGTGGGCTGGAATGATATGTCCCTGACACTGGCTACGGTCAACAGGGCAGCACTGCAACCCGGTTGACCGGGTGACAAGAGCGAGCGCGGTCGAGGGCATGAGCCATCAGTACCGGGAAAACGCGCCTCTCCCGAGCGGAATGTCGATATCTTCAGCGGGGCCGCTACTCGCCCGCAGCAGTCGCTGAAGGAGTTTCTGTGGACCACCAGTTCGCCGTGCTCTCAGACCCTGCTGACGTCCCCGCGCCACCAGACCCCGACCGGTTGCGCATCAGCGGCTGCTCCGTCGTCATGCATTTCGCACATCGGCTGACCGAGGGCCTCGACTTTTCGCAGATTTTCGAAGCCGGCGGCTTGACGGAGGTCGACGACGACCGTTCGTACAGCACGAAAGTGCGGGTCGGTTCCGGGCTCGTGTACTCCTCCCTGTTCGATTGCGGGCCTCTGCCGGCGGCGCTCGCCCGCGTGGTGGGCAGCAGCCACGCCGACGTGCTCCGGCAGGCGGTGGTCTCGCTCGGCGGGGAGTACGCAGTGACGGCCCTGCCCATCATCTTGTCCGTGCCCGGACCGATCACCCAGGAGACCTCGGCCGTCGAACTCACCACCCCGCTGACAACTGACACGCTGCTGCGTTTCATCTCGCTGCTCGGCGCCCCGGACACCTCGCGCATCCTCGCTGAGCAGTCCTCCGAGGCCTTAGCTCGGGCCGTCGGCATCGAGCCGAGCGACATCGAGAAGACCTGGGCCGTGGAGGGGTCTGTCGCGATTCAAGTGTGGAATCTCGACGGCACGCGCGACCGCGTCAGTACGAGCATGTACGCGGGCATGGACGAGTCCGCGCTGTACGCCTGGGAGATCTCCGCGCTGCTCTCCTACGCGACGGATCATCTCTTGGAGCACGGACTGTGGCTGCGGCGCAGTCCGCAAAGTGTCTTCAGCCACGTGCGGACGGGTATGGCGTTCTTCGACGACCACATGGTGTTCGTCAACTCGGACTGCTGTCTGGAGATGGCGCACCTGCCGGCGTGGCTGCGGGGAAGGTCACAGTTCCGTCTCTCGGCATATGGATACGACTCCTCGTCCATCTACGTGTGGACGTTGGGCATCCTGCGCAGGATCGTCTGCTACGACCTGAGTACCCGCTATCGGTCGGTGCTCGCGGACCTGGCGATACGCGACGACATATCCCCGACGGAACAATCCCTGCTGACCCGCCGGAGGATCCAGCGCGCTGCACTCCTCGACCGGTGCGTCGGCTTCCGGGAGAAGCTGATCGAGAGCAGGAACCGGCGCCTGGACGAGTGGGCGGAACGGGAGCGGCCGACCGAACAGGTAGTCGCCACCCTCGACAGGGACATGGAGAAATGCGAGACAGTCTCACTGAGTCTTCTGAGGGTCCGTGAGGACCGGGAGAAGAACCGGCGGGACTCCTTGATCGCCGTGATGGGAATCGTCCTTGCCGTCGTGCAAATCCCCGATTTCGTGGATCAGGTGGCGGGCTGGCTGGACAGTCGCCGATGGGGTCTGCTGGGCGTGTCGGCATCACTGATTCTCGTGCCGCTCGCGGTGCTGCTGCGAGTACGGCGACGCAGGGTCGAGTGAGACTGGCCCGCGGCGGGCATCGCCAGGGCGGCCGGTCGAATGCGCCCCGAGGGGCAACGGAAGAGGGACAATGGACGACAGTCTGAGCAGCATGATCCTTGCCGTCGATGAGCGGTTGACCCATGCCGCTATCACGTGGTTGGACCAGCCGGCGGCACATGGTGGCGGGTACGGCCCCGCGGCCGACGGCGGGAACGATCGTGCGCCGCGGGACGGGACTGCGGACGAGGAGGACGCTTACCTCGTAGCCGCCCTGGCCTCCGCGGCCCTCGCAGCGGCCGAGGCCCGGGCGAGTTTCGGCGAGGACATGTCCTTGAACGACCGCAAGGTGGCAGTGGACGGCGCGGCCACCGAGGCAGCGGAGAAGATCCTGGGCCGCGCCCCCTTCAGGATCCGCGTCGCCGCGGGCGAGGGGGAGCGTGACGACAGCCCGGGCGCCCACACCGGCCAGTGGCTTGGCCTGCCGGGCGACGTCTCTCCCGTGATTGATGGAGTGTTCGACTATGTGGACGGTACCGAACTCGTCGCGACGGACCAGCCGGGTGCGCTGGCCCTGGGCGGCTTCGGTAGCGGCGTCCGGCCGGTTCCCGACCTGCAAGCGTATGCCGCGCTGGCACCCACAGGCGCACTGCGCGACCTCGACATCATGTCCAGGCCGGAGGACGACGTCGTCCCTCTGCTGGAGGGCATCGCCGCAGCCGCGGGGAAGCGCCCTGACGAGCTGACCATCTCCACCCACTCGCTTGCGTCGAAGCCGATGCACCGCACTCTCGTCGACCTCATGAGGGGGCGGGTGCGTGAGGTCCTCGTACCCGAGCGGGTCACCGTGGAGCCGCCCTATCTGTTGTCACTCGCCGGCCTGAGCGAGCCGAGGATCGACAGCATGATCGGCGCCATCGGTCTGTCGGAGCTCGCTTTCGCCGCCGGTTTGGTGGACCTCGTGGCACCGGAACTCGGCTTCGTGTTCCGGCTGGCTTCGGTGACGGGTCCACGCGCGGAGCCGCGCCTGACCAGCCTTGACGCTCTGTTCAAGTTCTCCGAGGATGAGGAGGCTGCGCTCAGGTCCGGGGGCTGGTGCAAGGATCGCCAGTACACGAGCGCGGACCTGGTCCAGCCGGGTTCCAGCCGGGCTGCGACCCTGTTCGCTGTCACGGACAACCCGACCCTCGGTCTTCGCGGACCGGAACCGCGCGGGGGCGGCGTTGCTCACGTGGAAGGGTTTCTGGTCAAGCCTGCGGCGAGGATCGGCAGTATCAGGCTCAGCTACCGTAGGTGAGCTCGCCGGGCCGACGAGCATGAAGAGAAGGATGGCGCATTGGTACTGTCGACTCGCATCGTGATGTTCGACTTGGACGACACTCTGGCCCTGTCCAAGGCGAAGATCACTCCTCGGATGGCCCAGTGCCTGACGCGCCTCCTGGCCCACAAGCACGTGTGCATCATCTCCGGCGGCCGCTACGAGCAGTTCCAGACGCAGGTTCTGGAGGAGTTGTCGCTCACTCCCCAACTCGCCGAGCGCCTTCACCTGATGCCGACCTGCGGCACGCGCTACCTGAGATGGGACGTGGACGGCTGGCGGGACGTCTACTGCGAAAACCTCTCGGACGAAGAGAAGTCACTCATCGTGAGCGCTCTGACCGACGGAGCGAAGTTTCTGGGGCTGTGGGCAGAGGAGACCTGGGGAGAGGTGATCGAGGATCGTGGCAGCCAGGTCACCTTCTCCGCCCTCGGCCAACAGGCTCCGCATGCGGCGAAGGCGGCTTGGGACCCGGACGGATCCCGCCGTCGGGCTCTGCGGGAGTACGTGGCGGCGCGACTGCCCGATCTAGAGGTCCGAAGTGGTGGCTCCACGTCCATCGATGTCACGAAGAAGGGCATCGACAAGGCATACGGCGTGCTGCGGCTTCTGGAGTTCCTCGATCTTCGCGTCGAGGACGTTCTCTTCATCGGTGACCGGCTCGACGAGGGCGGCAACGACTACCCCGTGCGGGAGCTGGGCGTGCCGTGCGTGGCCGTCGCCGGGTGGGAGCAGACCGCCGAGTACATCGAGGCCATACTCGCCTCAGACTCCGAGCATCCGCTCCTCCCGGTGCTGGCTCCGTTGGACCCCACGTGACCGAAGCCGGAGCGTCCGGGGGAGCGCCGGGCTGTGATGGACACTGGCAGGAGCTGTCCCGGACAACGGTGTACGAGAAGTACGGCCGCTCCGTGGTCGAGGTGAGGTACCGCCTCCCCTCGGGCTCGGTGGACACCTTCAGCGTCCGCGAGGACCGGCCGAGCGTTGGGGTCCTGGCCCTGACTCATGACGACCAGATCCTCCTCACCAGGCAGTTCCGGCCCGGTCCCCGCCAGTTCGTGTATGAGCTGCCAGGCGGCTACGTCGACGACGAGGAGACGCCCCTGGACGCAGCGCAGCGCGAGTTGCTGGAGGAGACGGGGTACCAGGGAGACACGGAGGTGGTCGGGAGGTGTTTCGGCGACTCGTACAGTTCGGCGGTGAAATTCTGCGCAATCGCCCGCAACTGCACCCTCCGACAGCCGCCGCAGCCGGAAGACACAGAATTCATCGAGGTGCTAAGCGTCCGGCCACAGCAACTGCGGGGACTACTCAGGGTGGGTGATGTCACCGATGTCGACCTCGCCTACCTAGGTCTGGACTTCCTCGGCATGCTCTGATGCGGGCTCCCCGCCGCCCCCCGTCGGTCTCAGCCGTCCTCGCCGTACCGGGGATCCACCGTCTCCGGCGTCAGCCCGAGGAGCTCGGCGACCTGCTCGACGACGACCTCGTGCACCAGCGCCGCCCGCTCGTCGCGCCCCTTGGTGCGGATCTCGACCGGCCGCCGGTAGACGACCACGCGCGCGGGGCGTCCTTCGCGCGCGCTGATCGTGCCGCCGAGCGGTACGGCCTCGTCGTTCCACGCCTGGCCGGGCCCGTCGAGCCGCGGCACCTCCAGGACCAGGAAGTCGATGTCGGCGAGTTGCGGCCACCGCCGCTCCAGGCGCTCCACGGAGTCCTGCACCAGATCCGCGAACGCCTCCGCGCGGCTCGCGGCGAGCGGCACCTGCGGAGGTGCGATCGGGCCGCGCATGCCTCGTCCGTGGCGATCACGACGGCGGGGCCCGGGGGCGGCGGCACGGGGCGATACGGGCTTGTCCATCACTGGTGAAGGGTAGTCCCCGCCGCGCCCCCGCGTCCGGCACCGCACGACGGCACGGGCGGCTTCCGGCCGCCACCGCGCGTCATGTCGTTACATGACGATTCAAGCCAAGGTTGGGCTCAAATCCGTATCCCGTCGAGAGCGGAGACCTCACGGTATTTGATGGTTTTGTGATGACTCTTGATCGCTTGCGGGGTCGATCTCCACCTCGGGCGCCGATGTCCCGGCAGGTCAGGAAGGTGCGCCCGATGGGGTGTATGCGGTGTTTCACAGCACGACACGGGGGAGTGACCTGGTGGAGAGTCGTCGCGGCCCGCTCAAGAGTGCGGTACCGTCCAACATCGTGAGCCCTGTACGTCGCTGTTCGCGCACCGCCTGCGGCCGTCCCGCCGTCGCGACGCTGACGTACGTCTACGCCGACTCGACCGCGGTCCTCGGCCCGCTCGCCACCTACGCCGAACCCCACTGCTACGACCTGTGCGCCGAGCACTCCGAGCGCCTCACCGCCCCGCGCGGCTGGGAGGTCGTCCGGCTCCTCGACGGTTCGGCCCCGGCCCGCCCCAGCGGTGACGACCTGGAAGCGCTCGCCAACGCCGTGCGCGAGGCGGCCCGTCCGCAGGAGCGGGCGGCCGAGGCCGGCGGCGCGGGCCGCGGGGCCGACCCGAGGGAGGTCGCGCGGCGCGGGCACCTCCGCGTGCTGCGTTCACCCGAGTCCTGAGCCCCCGGGATCCTGATGCCCATCCCGGGTACTGCTCTGTCTCTGTGCATGCAGGCCCGGCGATAGGCTGATCGAAGCCGCCGATTACCTGCGTTTGACCGTGAAGGACACCACACGATGCCGCTCGAACTCAGCCTCCTCGAGATCCTCGCCTGCCCGGCCTGCCACTCCTCCCTCACGGAGCAGGAGGCCGAGCTGATCTGCACCGGCGCCGACTGCGGCCTGGCCTACCCCGTCCGCGACGGCATCCCCGTCCTGCTCGTCGACGAGGCCCGCCGCCCCGCGTGACCGCCGGAGTGCGCCCAAATCCATGATCCGGCACCGCGCACAGCGGCTGCCGGCCGGGCAACCGCCTTCACCCGCACCCGAGCGACACCCGGTGCACAGGAACCCCGCCGGCCGGGCAACCGCCGTCTCCCGCACTCGAGCGACACCCGGTGCACATGACCCCCGGCCCAGCGGGCACGATCCAGGACACCCCACAACGGACCCCGGCGATGGGAAGCTGCCGCCCATGCTCGACGAATCGCTGCTCGACTCTCCGGAGGGCCTCGCCGAGGCCGACCACCGCGGGCTGCTCCGCGGCGCCGCGGAAGCCGGCGCCCGCGTGCGCACAGCCGCCCGCCATGCCGCAGAGGCCGGCGTCAACGACCTCAAGCCGGACGGCCGCCCCCGCGCGGTCCTCATCGCCGGCCCGGGTGCCGCCGCCACCCACGCCGCCGACCTCATCGGCACCCTCGCCGGCGCCGGCAGCCCCGTCACCCGCCTCGCCCCCACCGGCGTCGCCCCCGCCGCGGGAGCCCTGCGGTGGGAACTGCCAGGCTGGGTCGGCTCCGTGGACCTCCTGCTGATCACCACTCCCGACGGCACCGAACCCGGACTGTCGCTGCTCGCCGAGCAGGCGTACCGCCGCGGCTGCACCGTCGTCGCCGTGGCCCCCGCCCCCACCCCGCTCGCCGAAGCCGTCGCCGGCGCGCACGGCATGTTCGTCCCCATGGCGACCGCCCCCTACGACCAGGACGAGCCGCTCGCCGCGTCCGCCCCCGGCGTCCTGTGGGCCCTGCTCACCCCGCTGCTGGCACTCCTCGACCGCACGGGCGTGCTCGCCGCCCCGCCGGACGCCCTCGGCAAGGTCGCCGACCGGCTCGACCGCGTCGCCGAACGCTGCGGCCCGGCCATCGCCACGTACAGCAACGCCGCCAAGACCCTGGCCGCCGAACTGGCCGACGCGCTCCCCATCGTCTGGACCGAGGGCACCTCGGCCGGGCCCGCGGGCCGCCGCTTCGCCGCAGCCCTCGCCGAGCTGTCCGGCACCCCCGCCGTCGTCGCCGAACTGCCCGAGGCGCTCGCCGCCCACGGCGCCCTGCTCGCCGGCCCCCTGGCCGCCAGCGCCGACCCCGACGACTTCTTCCGCGACCGCGTCGAGGAACCACCCGCCCTGCACGCGCGTGTGGTGCTGCTGCGCGACCGCCCCATCGGCGGCCTCACCGCCGCACCCGGCGCCCGCGACCTCGCCCTCAGCCACGACACACCGATCAGCGAGCTCGAGCCGGAGGCCGGCGGCGAACTGGAGACCCTCGCCGAACTGATCGCCATCACGGATTTCGCCGCGGTTTACCTGGCGCTCGCCTCGAGGGCCTGATCTTGCCCGGGACACCCTGACGCGCCCGCACCCCCGCACAGCAGAGAGAACTCCATGGACCGCCTCGACAACACCGTCCGCCCCTACGCCTGGGGCTCCCCGACCGCCATCCCGCAGCTGCTCGGCGTCGAACCGACCGGCGAACCGCAGGCGGAGATGTGGATGGGCGCCCACCCGGGCGCACCCTCGCGCACCGGCCGGGGCACGCTCGTCGAGGTCGTCGACGCCGACCCCGAGAAGGAACTCGGCCAGGCCGCCGTCGCCAGGTTCGGCCCCCGGCTGCCCTTCCTCCTCAAGATCCTCGCCGCGGGCGCCCCGCTCTCCCTCCAGGTCCACCCCGACCTCGCCCAGGCGCAGGAGGGCTACGCCGACGAGGAGCGGCGCGGCATCCCCGCGGACGCCCCGCACCGCAACTACAAGGACGCCAACCACAAGCCCGAACTGATCTGCGCCCTCACCGAGTTCGACGGCCTGTGCGGCTTCCGCGCCCCCCTGGCGGCAGCGGCTCTCCTCGACGACCTCGGGGTCGACTCCCTCAAGCCCTACGTCGACCTGCTCCACGCCCACCCCGAGGACGCCGCCCTGCGCGAGGTCCTCACGGCGATCCTCACCGCCGACCCCGACGAGATGTCCCGCACGGTGGCGGAGGCCGCGACCGCCTGCACCCGCCTCGGCGGCGCCTACGCCCCCTACGCCGACATCGCCCACCACTACCCGGGCGACCCCGGCGTCCTCGCCGCGATGCTGCTCAACCACGTCCGGCTCCAGCCGGGTGAGGCCCTCTACCTCGGCGCCGGCGTCCCGCACGCCTACCTGAACGGCCTCGGCGTGGAGATCATGGCCAACTCCGACAACGTCCTGCGCTGCGGTCTCACCCCCAAGCACGTCGACGTCCCCGAACTCCTGCGCGTCGTCCGCTTCCTCCCCAGCGACCCCGGCGTCCTGCGCCCCGAGGCCTCTCCGGACGGCGAGGAGGTCTACGAGACCCCCATCGACGAGTTCCGCCTCTCCCGCTACGTCCTTCCCGAGGCGGGCGCCGCCCACGACCTCACCCGCCCGACCCCGCAGATCCTGCTCTGCACGGCCGGCACCGTCCGGGCCGGCGAGCACGACCTCACCCCCGGCGCTTCGGTCTTCGTCCCCGCCGGCGAAAAGGCCGAAGTGTCCGGAACGGGAACGCTTTTCCGGGCCACCGTCGTCGTCTGACCGTTTCGATAACCCCGTGCTGGTGACCTGACTCACCGCTGTCACGACGGGCTGCAACAATGGCCCACCGTCAAGCACGGGCAAAGCCACGGGCGCGCACCATGGCGGTCGCCCGGGCCCTGGAACGGCGTACGAAGGGACAACGCGGACATATGAGCGCGTCAGGCGGTACCAAGGCGATCGTGGCGGCATTGGGCGCCAACCTCGCGATCGCGGTGGCGAAGTTCGTGGCGTTCCTCTTCAGCGGCTCGTCGTCGATGCTCGCCGAGTCCGTGCACTCCGTCGCCGACTCCGGCAACCAGGCGCTGCTCCTGGTCGGCGGCAAGAAGGCCAAGCGCGAGGCCACCCCCGAACACCCCTTCGGCTACGGCCGCGAGCGCTACATCTACGCCTTCCTCGTCTCCATCGTGCTCTTCTCGCTCGGCGGCATGTTCGCCCTCTACGAGGGCTACGAGAAGATCAAGCACCCGCACGAGCTGACGCACTGGTACTGGCCCGTCGGCGTCCTGGTCTTCGCGATCATCGCCGAGGGCTTCTCCTTCCGCACGGCCATCAAGGAGTCCAACACCCTCCGCGGCGGGCGCTCGTGGAAGGACTTCATCCGCCGCGCGAAGGCCCCGGAGCTCCCGGTCGTCCTCCTGGAGGACTTCGGAGCCCTCGTCGGCCTGGTCCTCGCCCTCGGCGGCGTCGGCCTCGCCCTCCTGACCGGCGAGAGCGTCTGGGACGGCATCGGCACCCTCTGCATCGGCGTCCTGCTCATCCTCATCGCCCTGGTCCTCGCCGCCGAGACCAAGTCCCTGCTGCTCGGCGAGTCCGCCGGCATCGAGGAGACCCGGAAGATCGAGGCCGCGATCGTGGACGGCGACACGGTCACCCGCATCATCCACATGCGCACGCTCCACCTCGGCCCCGAGGAACTCCTCGTCGCCGCCAAGATCGCCGTCCAGCACGACGACACGGCCACCGAGATCGCCACCGCCATCGACGCCGCCGAGGCCCGTATCCGCGACGCCGTCCCGATCGCCCGCGTGATCTACCTGGAGCCGGACATCTACAGCGAGAAGGAAGCGGCCAAGGGCCCCGACCCGGAGGCCGCCCCGGGCGGCCCCGCCCCCCACCCCGCCGAACACTGACCCTCCCTCTCCGGCCCACGGGGCCCGCCGCACCACTCGGCGGGCCCCGTCCGGCTTCCCGGTCCGACCACGCCGCCCGCCATCGGGTCCCCGACCCCGCCCGTCGCCCCGTCCGTCCTCCGGTCCGTCACATGATCGGCTCGATGTGTTCGCGCACGGACTGGGGATCGCACCCGCCCCCGGTGTAGCTTGGGACGGAGCCAGACGTCGCTGCTGATGGCGGTCGGGCGGTCCCGAAGCGGACCGGCCGAGGGAGAGAGGGCCTCCGACGGACTGCGCTGCGCGTACGCGGGCATGCCTGTGTCCTCTTTCGGGCACCCCTGTGTCCGCCGCCGCGCAGACCAGCCGTACCCACCCTCGACCCACACCCCGAGGAGCAGCTCGCAATGACGACTGTCGAGAACCGACAGGACTTCAAGGTCGCCGACCTCTCCCTGGCCGAGTTCGGCCGCAAGGAGATCACCCTCGCCGAGCACGAGATGCCGGGCCTGATGGCGATCCGCAAGGAGTACGCCGACGCGCAGCCCCTGGCCGGCGCCCGTGTCACCGGCTCCCTGCACATGACGGTGCAGACCGCCGTACTCATCGAGACGCTGGTCGCCCTGGGCGCGCAGGTCCGCTGGGCCTCCTGCAACATCTTCTCCACCCAGGACCACGCGGCCGCCGCCATCGCCGTCGGCCCGAACGGCACGCCCGACAACCCGCAGGGTGTGCCGGTCTTCGCCTGGAAGGGCGAGACCCTCCAGGAGTACTGGTGGTGCACGGAGCAGGCGCTGACCTGGCCGGACAGCCCCACCGGCGGCCCCAACATGATCCTGGACGACGGCGGTGACGCCACCCTCCTCGTCCACAAGGGCGTGGAGTACGAGAAGGACGGCAAGGTCCCCTCGCCCGACACGGCCGAGTCCGACGAGCACCGCGTCATCCTGGAGCTGCTGACCCGCACCCTGGGCGAGAACCCCCAGAAGTGGACCCAGCTGTCCTCGGAGATCCGCGGCGTCACCGAGGAGACCACCACCGGTGTCCACCGCCTGTACGAGATGCAGCGCGACGGCGTCCTGCTGTTCCCGGCGATCAACGTCAACGACGCCGTCACCAAGTCGAAGTTCGACAACAAGTACGGCTGCCGCCACTCCCTGATCGACGGCATCAACCGCGCCACCGACGTCCTCATCGGCGGCAAGACCGCGGTCGTCTTCGGCTACGGCGACGTGGGCAAGGGCTGCGCGGAGTCCCTGCGCGGCCAGGGCGCCCGGGTGATCGTCACCGAGATCGACCCGATCTGCGCCCTGCAGGCCGCGATGGACGGCTACCAGGTCGCCACCCTCGACGACGTCGTGGACAAGGCAGACATCTTCATCACCACGACCGGCAACAAGGACATCATCATGGCCGCGGACATGGCCAAGATGAAGCACCAGGCCATCGTCGGCAACATCGGCCACTTCGACAACGAGATCGACATGGCCGGCCTCGCCAAGATCCCCGGCATCGTCAAGGACGAGGTCAAGCCGCAGGTCCACACCTGGACGTTCCCCGACGGCAAGGTGATCATCGTCCTGTCCGAGGGCCGCCTGCTGAACCTGGGCAACGCCACCGGCCACCCCTCGTTCGTGATGTCCAACTCCTTCGCGGACCAGACCCTGGCCCAGATCGAGCTGTTCACCAAGCCCGACGAGTACCCGACCGGCGTCTACGTGCTGCCCAAGCACCTCGACGAGAAGGTCGCCCGCCTCCACCTCGACGCGCTCGGCGTGAAGCTGACGACGCTCCGCCCCGAGCAGGCCGAGTACATCGGCGTGAAGGTCGAGGGCCCGTTCAAGCCGGACCACTACCGCTACTGAGCCGCTACCGCCACTGAGCCAGCAGCACCGCTGCCGGCCGGCCGGTGACCGGTCAGATCCCCGAGGCAGGCCCCCGCACCCCCGTGCCGGGGGCCTGCCCCGTTCGCCCGGCCGGCGACCGGCCCAGCCCGTCAGGACCCAGGACCCCCATGCCCCGCGGCCGCTATTCGCTCCACGATCCGCACGATCACACCCCCCTCGCGGACGAACACTTCCAATGCGCCCCCGGCCCCTCCGGATGGCGCTACGTCTCCCAGCTGACCACCCCCGCAGGCGATCACCACGGCTCCGTCGACCTCACCCTCGACGAACTGGGCCGACCCATCCGCCTGGAACTCCACGCCGCCGCCTGGCAGGTCCGCGGCGCAGCCCTCGACGGCGTCACCTGGGTCCGCACCGACCCCACCGGGACCGAGGCCACCGAAGGCAATGTGCGCGCCCACGCCTTCACCGGCACCTCCCCGGCATTCCTCGTCGCCACCGCCCGTCTCCTGCGCCTCACCCCCTCCACAGCGGCCACCCGCGTACGCCTCGTCGCCTTCACGGACCCGGTCCTCGCCCCCCGCACCGTGGATCAGTCCTGGACCTTGCTGAAAAGCGAAGCACACGCCACTGACAACGGCCCCCTGACCGTGGACGAATACCAGGTCACAGCTCTGGACACAGGCGAGCAGCACACCGTGCACATCGCCGGGGACGTGGTGCTCGCGGCCCCCGGCATCGAGCTCGAAGACCTGGAATCACCGCCGTCGGTGTTCACCTGAGCAGGCAGCCGCGTTCCGCCGGCGCCCGCTGCCCCGCCCTGCCCTACGCCGGGGGCACGAACCCGGTGCGGGGTCGCTCGCCGGCCGAAACCCCCGGTGGCACCGCCGGCTCTGCGTTCCCCTGCGCGTCGGACGGCCGGGACACCACCTCGGGCACCGCCCCAGCCGGCGGTCGGAAGCCGGCCGAGGCGCCGTCCACGGCAGGAGCATCGGCCGCCGCGCCCGAATCGGCGGGCACCTGATCGGTGGGCACGGCGACGCCGGGCACGGGAACGGCGGGCACCTGATCGGCGGGCACGGGGACACCGGGCAAGGGAACAGGGGCGAACGTCGCCGCCGGGGCCGCCTCGTTCCCGAAAGCCCGCCGGGCCTCCCGCGCCTGCCGTTCCTGCACGACCGCCGCCAGATACGCCGCCGGCGGCACACCGTGGGGCACCGGAGCCCCCGTACGCTCCGCCAGATCCGCCGCCAACCGCTCCGCCATCGACCAGCCCACCTGCGGATCCAGCTGCTGCATGCGCGTCAGGTACTGCCGGACGGCGAGCCACAACCCGTCGGGCACCGCCGACAGGTCGAGCCCCGCGAACCGCCCGGACAGCCAGGGCGGAGGAGGCGGCACGAAACCGGTCCGCGCGACCGGAATCCGCTCCCGCACGACGAGCGTCCCCGCGAACACGTCTCCCAGCCGCCGCCCACGCGCCGACACGAACGAGGCGATGCAGGCGACGATCCCGAAGGTCATGAGGATCTCGATCACCCCGATCAAGCCCCTCACCAGCGCATGCCGGAACCGAATGGGGCCGCCGTCGTCGCGCACCACCCGCAGTCCGCACGCCATCTTCCCGAGCGAGCGCCCGTGACTGAGCGTCTCGACCGCGATCGGCCCACCCACCAGCACGAGAACGAACGACGCGATGGACAGCGCCGTCTGCGCGGCCTCGTCGAGGGAGGCCGTGGAGGTGACCAGCACGATGGTCACCGCGACGTAGACCGCCATGGCCGCCACCAGATCGAGCAGCAAGGCCAGCGCCCTGCTGGGCAGCCTCGCGGGGCGCAGCTCCAACGCCACAGCCTCGCCCGTCACCAGCTCACTCACGCCGCCGTCCTTCCCCTGCCCTGCCCCCGACAGGGCCAGTCTGCCAAGCTGAGGGCGCATCGCACCGTAGTACGACAAGCTGATCCACGACGAGCCTCCGACGACCAGCCGAGGAGCAGGCACACCGATGGACCTCGACGTCTTCGTCTCCGCCCACCGAGCGGAGTGGGACCGCCTCGAAGCCCTCCTCCGCCGCCAGCGCCGCCTCGACGGCGCGGAGGCCGACGAACTCGTCACCCTCTACCAGCGCACCGCGACGCATCTCTCCCTCATCCAGTCCAGCGCCCCCGACCCGCAACTGACCGGTCGGCTCAGCCAACTCGTGGCACGCGCGCGTAGTGCCGTGACAGGCACCCGTCGCGCCTCCTGGCGTGACGTCACCCGCTTCCTCGCCCACGGTTTCCCCGCCGCCGTCTACAGGTCACGGCACTGGTGGGTGCCCACCGCCCTCCTGTCCACGGCCGTCGCCGCCCTCCTGGGCTGGTGGATCGGCAGCCACCCCGAGGTACAGGCCGCGATCGCGGCTCCCAGCGAGCTGAGGGAGCTCACCCGCCCCGGTGGCCAGTACGAGACGTACTACTCCAGCCATCCGGCTGCCAGCTTCGCCGCCCAGGTCTGGACGAACAACGCCTGGGCCGCCGCCCTGTGTCTCATCCTCGGGGTCTTCCTCGGGCTCCCGGTCCTCTGGATCCTCTTCCAGAACATGCTCAATCTCGGTGTCGGCGTCGGCCTGATGTCCTCGGCCGGCCGCCTCGACACGTTCCTCGGCCTGGTCCTCCCACACGGCCTCCTGGAGCTGACCGCCGTCTTCGTCGCAGCCGGCACGGGCCTGCGCCTCGGCTGGACACTCATCGACCCCGGCCCGCGGACACGGCGCACGGCGCTCGCGGAGGAAGGCCGCGCAGCCATAGGCATGGCCATAGGCCTCGCCCTCGTCCTCTTCGTCTCGGGCGCCATCGAAGGCTTCGTCACCCCGTCGGGCCTCCCCACCTGGGCCCGCATCACCATCGGCGTCGCCGCAGAAGTGGCCTTCCTGGCCTACGTCTACGTCCTGGGCGGCCGGGCCGCCCGCGCGGGAGAGAGCGGAGACGTCGAGGCGACGGAACGCAGCGCGACCGTCCCGACAGCCGCCTGATCGTCCCGCCGACCGGCGGATGTGCGACCACGTCCGTTCAACTGCTAGTCTCCTCTTCGCCCCACAGGAGCCGTTGACACGGCGAGTGCGGGGAGGTAGATTAGAACAGTTGCCTGGAAATGGGGCTCCAGTCCCAGACCGGCGACAGTGAACATCTATCTGCTTCATGAAGCGTTGCTTTCATTGAAGCCCCTCCCGATGAATCGGAAATGAGCAGCCGGTCAGACCGGCCAAAAACTTCTGATAAAGTCGGAACCGCCGGAAAGGGAAACGCGGAAGCGGGAACCTGGAAAGCACCGAGGAAATCGGATCGGAAAGATCTGATAGAGTCGGAAACGCAAGACCGAAGGGAAGCGCCCGGAGGAAAGCCCGAGAGGGTGAGTACAAAGGAAGCGACCGTTCCTTGAGAACTCAACAGCGTGCCAAAAGTCAACGCC
>NZ_JBEZCR010000004.1:0-635329 GCF_040647715.1 Streptomyces tibetensis
TGGTAGGGGATGCCCTCGGGGGAGAAGTAGCCGTTCGCCGGGTTGGTGATCTTCCCGTACAGCTCCAGGAACCGGGCGTCATACGCCTTCGACGCCGCCAGCTGGGTCACGGTGACCGAGGCCTTCGCGTGGCCGTTGGCCGTCGACTCGAACACGGCCGAACCGGTACCCGAGTTCGCGGCGGTGACGGTCACCTTCTGCGCCGTGTTCCAGCTCTGCGGCGTGAAGGTGAGCGACGCGCCGCCGGTCACCGACAGGCCCGAGTTGCCGCTCGCACGGGCGGTGGTCACCGTCACGTTGGCCGACGGCTGCTTGGACAGCTTCACCTCGTAGGTGCCCGACTTGCCGGACTGGACGCCCAGTTGGAGGGGTGAGGCCACGACGGTCGGGCCGGAGGAGACGGTGATGCCGACCGGGGTGGAGTCCGCGGAGGCGCCCATGCTGTCGTACGCCTTCGCCACCAGGGAGTGACTGCCCACGGCCAGGTCGGAGACGGACAGCGCGTAGGGCGCACTCGTGTCCGTGCCCAGCAGCTTGGTGTCGTCGTAGAACTCCACCTTGCTGATCGTGGCGTTGTCGGCGGCGGCCGCGGTGGCCGCCAGCGGTACCGCCTGGCCCTGGGTGTAGACGGCGCCCGCGCTCGGGCTGGTCAGCACGGCGATCGGCGGCTGGTGCGCGCCGGTGCAGGGCGTGCCGTTGACGGAGAACGACGTCGGCGCGGTGTTGGAGCCGCTGTAGGAGAACTGGGCACCGGTGGAGACGGCGGCGCCCGCTGCGACCCGCGCGTTGTGGGAGGCGTTCTTGACGGTGATGTTCTGCCCGGACTGGGACCAGGTGCCGTTCCAGCCGTTGCCCAGCTTCTGGTTGCCGGAGTAGGCGTAGGTCAGCGTCCAGCCGTCGATGACGTCCGTGCCGCGGTTGGTGAGGGTGAGGTCGGCCGTGAAGCCGGAGCCCCAGTCGTTCGTCTTGTAGTCGACACTGCACTGAAGTGCCGCCGCCTGCGCGGGAGTCGACCCTGAGGAGAGCATTGCCAACGGAAGGGTGAGAGCTGCGAGCGCGGCGGTCCACAGCCGCCGTACGGCTCTCCGCCTCCGGGGTGGGGGATGCATGGTGCTGGTTCCTCCTTGCGGCTCGGAGAAGTCAAGGCTTGAACCAGTGGGAGCGCTCCCATAGTGCGGATGCGTCAGGTATCGGTCAAGGTTCTCGAAGAGTCGAAAAGATTCGACGCGCCGCGTTGAGTAAAAGTCAGCAACTCCCCTGTTCTTTACCGTCGCTTGGCGCTACCTTCCTTGGCACCAGTGGGAGCGGTTCCATCAGTCGACGCGTCCGTCACGGCACGCCCGACCTGCAAGGAGTCGCTCATGCGACACCCCCCGCGTTCAGTACTTTGAGCCGCCGGCGCGAGAGCGCCGCGTGCGGCGGACAGGTGACGCCCTCCGCCGCAGCGTACGGCGCACCCAGGCCCCGGCATGCCCGCACGGGCTCACCGCGCACTCACCGCACCCCTGAACCCCCCACGGAACCGCGCACATCGCAAGGAACCCAACGGAAGAGGGACCCCCACTCATGAGCCGTACGAGAACCGCGTTACTGGCCGCCATGGCTCTGGTCGCCGGCGCGACCGGCACCGCCTTCGCCGTCGACCCGGGCCGTACCGGCGTCGCCGCCGTCCCCTGTACTGTCGACTACAAGATCCAGAACCAGTGGAGCACCGGCTTCACCGCCGCCGTGACCATCACCAACAACAGCGCCGCCAAGTCGTCGTGGTCGCTGAAGTGGTCGTACGCCGGGAACCAGAAGGTCACCAGCGGCTGGAACGCCAAGCTGAGTCAGAGCGGTGCCGCCGTCACCGCCGCCAACGAGACGTACAACGGCCAGCTGGCCACCGGCGCTTCGGTGAGCTTCGGCTTCCAGGGCAGCTACAGCGGCAGCAACGCGATTCCGGCGACCTTCACCCTCGACGGTGTGACCTGCAACGTCGACGGCGGCGGTCCCGGCGGCCCCACCGACCCGCCGGACCCGGGCGGACCCTCCAACCGGGTGAACAACCCCTACGAGGGCGCGAAGGTGTACGTGAACCCGGAGTGGTCCGCGAACGCGGCCGCCGAACCGGGCGGCAGCCGGATCGCCAACCAGCCGACCGGTGTCTGGCTGGACCGCATCGCCGCGATCAACGGCGCCGGCGGGAAGATGGGTCTGCGCGACCACCTCGACGAGGCGCTGCGCCAGAAGGGATCCGGCGAGCTCGTCGTCCAGTTCGTCATCTACAACCTGCCCGGCCGGGACTGCTCCGCCCTCGCCTCCAACGGCGAGCTGAAGGCAGACGAGATCGGCCGCTACAAGACCGAGTACATCGATCCCATCAAGGCCATCCTCGCCGATCCCAAGTACGCCTCGCTGCGGATCGTCACCACGGTCGAGATCGACTCGCTGCCCAACCTCGTCACCAACACCGGCAGCCGCCCGACGGCCGTCCCGCAGTGCGACGTGATGAAGGCCAACGGCAACTACATCAAGGGCGTCGGCTACGCGCTGAACAAGCTCGGCGACGTGCCCAACGTCTACAACTACGTGGACGCCGGGCACCACGGCTGGATCGGCTGGGACGACAACTTCGGCCCCACCGCCACCATCATGAAGGAGGCGGCGACCGCCGAGGGCGCCACGGTGAACGACGTCCACGGCTTCATCACCAACACGGCGAACTACAGCGCCCTGAAGGAGAACAACTTCACCATCAACGACACCGTGGCCGGCAAGTCCGTCCGCGAGTCGAAGTGGGTCGACTGGAACCGTTACGTCGACGAGCTGTCCTACGCCCAGGCCTTCCGCAGCCAACTGGTCTCGGCGGGCTTCAACTCGAACATCGGCATGCTGATCGACACCTCCCGCAACGGCTGGGGCGGCGCCGCACGGCCCACCGGACCGGGCGCGACGACCAGCGTCGACACCTACGTCGACGGCGGGCGGTACGACCGTCGCTTCAACACCGGCAACTGGTGCAACCAGGCCGGAGCCGGCCTCGGTGAGCGCCCGAAGGCCGCCCCGGCCGCCGGGATCGACGCCTACGTGTGGATGAAGCCGCCGGGCGAGTCCGACGGGGCGAGCAAGCAGATCTCGAACGACGAGGGCAAGGGCTTCGACCGCATGTGCGACCCGACCTACACGGGCAACCCGCGCAACAACAACAACATGTCCGGTGCGCTGCCGGACGCGCCGCTGTCCGGGCACTGGTTCTCCGCACAGTTCCGGCAGCTGATGCAGAACGCGTACCCGCCGCTGTCCTGACCGATTCGCGGTGAACCGCTGATCCGCCGGGGCCCGCGCCCCGGCGGATTTGCGGGACCGGCAACAGCAGTGGCCTCCGTCCGGTGCGTCGGTGCACGCTGAACCGCACCCGAGCGAGAGGCTGACCACCATGGGGCACCACCACCACGACCACGAGCGGGGCCACGGCCCTCACCACGGCCACACGGACCTCGACTGGGCCGAGATGGGCCCGATGCTGGAGTCCTCGGCGGAACTGTTCGCGTCCCTGTACGAACGTGCCCTGGGCTGGCTGGCCAAGGAGGTGACCGAGCCGGGGCTGATCGTCGACGCCGGCAGCGGGCCGGGCGTCGTGTCGTGCCTGTTCGCGGAGGTGTTCCCGGGCGCCCGGATCCTGGCGGTGGACGGCTCCGAAGCGCTGCTGGAGCGGGCCCGGGCCCGAGCCGGGCGGCAGGGTGTCGCCGACCGTTTCGGCACGCTCGCCGGTGATCTGCCCGAGGTGCTCGGCGAGCTGGACTACCCCGCCGATCTGCTCTGGGCGAGCCGCAGCCTGCACCACCTGGGCGACCAGCGGGCCGCGTTGGCCGCCTTCGCGCAGCGGCTCGCGCCGGGCGGCACGCTGGCCCTGATGGAGGGGGGCCTGCCCCTGCGCTTCCTGCCGCGTGACTTCGGCATCGGCCGGCCCGGTCTGCAGGCGCGGATCGACGCGGTGGAGGCGGAGTGGTTCAGCCGGATGCGCACCGACCTGCCCGGGCACGTGGCCGAGACGGAGCACTGGCCGGCCCTGCTGGCCGCCGCGGGACTCAAGCACACCAGGACGCACAGCTTCCTGCTCGATCTCCCGGCCCCCGCCTCGGACCGGGCGCGTGCGTACGTGGTGGCGTCTCTGTCGCACATGCGCGACAAGCTCGCCGAGGGGCTCGACGCCGAGGATCTCGCGACCGTCGACCGGCTGCTCGACCCCGACGACGAGGCGAGCCTGCACCGCCGCCCGGACGTCTTCGTCCTGGAGGCCCACACGGTGCACACGGCGGTCCGGCCCGCATAACGGCCGCCGGCCCGACACCCTCGAGACAGCCGGGCCCGACACCCTCGAGACAGCCGGAGGGAACGCCTCCCGGGAACGACAGCGCCCCGGCCCGGACCCTGCGCGGGGGCTCCGGACCGGGGCGCCGGCGGGGAACGGGCACTGCGCGGGAGCTCCGACCCGGGGCGCTGCCAGGGTCCGGCCGGCGAGGGGCCCGGCCCCGGGTGCCGCCGGTGCGGCTCAGGCGCCGTTGAACTCCGCCGGGTCCGGGCCGATGCGCCGGTCCTCGTTCAGGGCGCTGATCGCCGCCAGGTCCTCGTCGTCGAGGCTGAAGTCGAACACCTCGATGTTCTCCTTGATCCGCGACGGCGTCACGGACTTCGGGATCACCACGTTGCCCAGCTGGATGTGCCAGCGCAGCACGACCTGCGCAGGGGTGCGGTCGTGCTTCCGGGCGATGGCCACGATCGCCGGGACCTCGAGCAGGCCCTTGCCCTGGCCGAGCGGGGACCACGCCTCCGTGGCGATGCCCTGCTGCGCGTGGTACTCACGGGAGGCGGCCTGCTGCAGGTGCGGGTGCAGCTCGATCTGGTTCACCGCCGGGACGACCGACGTCTCGCCGATGAGCTTCTCCAGGTGCTCGGGAAGGAAGTTGGAGACACCGATGGCCCGGATCCGGCCGTCGGCGTGCAGCTTCTCGAACGCCTTGAAGGTGTCGACGTACAGACCCCGCTCCGGCGTCGGCCAGTGGATCAGGTACAGGTCGACGAAGTCCAGGCCGAGCTTCTCCAGCGAGGT
Organism: Streptomyces tibetensis; assembly: GCF_040647715.1. Lineage (GTDB taxonomy): Bacteria > Actinomycetota > Actinomycetes > Streptomycetales > Streptomycetaceae > Streptomyces > Streptomyces tibetensis_A. The sequence continues at coordinate 5,093 of NZ_JBEZCR010000004.1, forward strand.
GTCGAAGGCGCGCAGCGTGGAGTCGTATCCCTGGTCGGAGTTCCAGAGCTTCGTGGTGACGAAGAGCTCCTCGCGGGGCACACCGGAGGCGGCGATGGCCTTGCCGGTGCCCTTCTCGTTGCCGTAGATCGCCGCGGTGTCGATGCTGCGGTACCCGGCCTCCAGTGCCGTCCCGACGGCCGTCTCGGCCTCGTCGTCCGGCACCTGCCAGACGCCGAAGCCCAGCTGGGGCATCTCGACGCCGTTGTTCAGGATGATCGGGGGGACCTTGCTCACGAGCTCTCGATCCTTCGGTTAAGTGGGCAATGTGCTCCCATCGTCAACGATCACGGGCGGTGATGCATTCCTGACGGGAGAATTCCGAAGCCACACCTGCCCCGCTGCGCGGAGGTCACGCCCGGTAGAGCGCCTCGACCTCCTTCTCGTAGGCGTTCTCGATGGCCTTCCGCTTCAGCTTCAGGGACGGGGTCAGCAGCCCGTGCTCCTCCGTGAACGGCTGGGCCAGTATGCGGAAGGTGCGGATCGACTCGGCCTGCGAGACGAGCGTGTTGGCGGCGACCACCGCCCGGCGCACCTCCGTCTCCAGATCCGCGTCGCGCACCAGCTCCGCCGGGGACATCTGCGGCTTGGACCGCATGGCCAGCCAGTGCTCCACGGCCTCCTGGTCGAGGGTGATCAGGGCGGCGATGTACGGGCGGTCGTTGCCGACGACGATGCACTGGTTGACCAGCGGATGGTCCCGGACGCGTTCCTCCAGCACGCCGGGGGAAACGCTCTTCCCGCCGGACGTGACCAGGATCTCCTTCTTGCGGCCGGTGATGGTGAGGAAGCCGTCCTCGTCCAGCGCGCCCAGGTCGCCGGTGGCGAGCCAGCCGTCGTGCAGGGTCGCGTCGGTGGCCTTCTGGTTGTTGAGATACCCCTGGAACACGTTCTCGCCGTGCAGCCAGATCTCGCCGTCGTCCGCGATGTGCACGGTCATGCCCGGGATGGGCTGCCCGACCGTGCCGAACCGGGTGCGTCCGGGCGGGTTGGCGGTCGCGGCCGCCGTGGACTCGGTGAGGCCGTAGCCCTCGTAGATGTGCACGCCCGCCCCGGCGAAGAACAGCCCGAGGCGGCGGTCCATCGCCGAGCCGCCGGACATGGCGTGCTTGATGCGGCCGCCCATCGCGGCGCGGATCTTGGTGTAGACGAGCTTGTCGAACAGCTGGTGCTGCATGCGCAGGCCCGCCGACGGGCCGGGGCCGGTGCCCCAGGCCTTGGCCTCCATCGCGTCCGCGTACCGGATCGCGATGTCGACGGCCTTCTCGAAGGGGCCGGAGCGGCCCTCCTTCTCGGCCTTGCGGCGGGCCGCGTTGAACACCTTCTCGAAGATGTACGGCACAGCCAGGAAGAACGTCGGCTTGAACGCGGCCAGATCCGGCAGCAGCGCCGCCGCGTTCAGCTGCGGCTGATGGCCGAACTTCACCTTGCCGCGGATCCCGGCGACCTGGACCATCCGCCCGAAGACGTGTGCCAGCGGCAGGAACAGCAGGGTGGCCGCCTCGTCGCCGCGCCGGGAGTGGAACACCGGCTCCCAGCGCTCGATGACGGTGTCCGCCTCGTACATGAAGTTGCCGTGTGTGATGACACAGCCCTTGGGGCGGCCGGTGGTGCCCGAGGTGTAGATGATCGTGGCCACCGAGTCGGGTGTGACGGCCTGCCGGTGGCGGTGCACCACCTCGTCGTCGAGGTGCGCGCCCGCGTCGTACAGCTCGTGCACGGCACCGGAGTCCAGCTGCCACAGCCGGCGAAGCCGGGGGAGCCGGTCGATGACGGTGGCGATCGTCATCGCGTGGTCCTCGTGCTCCACGACCGCGGCCGTCACCTCGGCGTCGTAGAGCATCCAGAAGCACTGCTCGGCCGAGGACGTCGGATAGACCGGCACGACCTGGGCGCCGATCGTCCACAGCGCGTAGTCGAAGAGGGTCCACTCGTAGCGGGTGCGGGACATGATCGCGACCCGGTCGCCGAACCGGATGCCGCTCGCCAGCAGGCCCTTGGCCAGGGCGAGCACCTCGTCGCGGAACTCGGCGCTGGTGACGTCCTGCCATTCACCGGAGTCGTCCTTGCGGCCCAGCGCGATGTGCTGCGGGTCCTCCTGGGCATGCTCGAAGACCACGTCGGCCAGCCCGCCCACCGGAGGTGCCAACGCCAACGGAGGGTTGGTGAACTCGCGCAAACCCCGCTCCCCGTTCCTCAGCGCTCTTGTCGAGTGACGCCCCGCACAGCGCCGTGAAAGCTACCCCACCCGGCCGGGGGGCGGGAGGGGGTACGGAAGCGCACACCGTTCCGGTCCGCGCTGGTCAGTGAGGGAAAAAGCACTCACATGGGGAAGGGTCGGACACAAACCTGACGGTTGAGTAAGTTTCGGTGCCGTAATCTCCACCGAATCTGTACGAGCCCGGCCGTGGCGCGACGCACCGTGGAACGGGGCCTCTTCTGTCAGCGGGACGGTGGCGGATTTTGTCACTCCGCTTCTGCCGGAGGTGACTGATCGGCCAGGTCACAGCCCCTTGCGCGCGCTGCGCTGCAGCCGGTCACCGCCCGCCAGGATCGCCGCTGCCAGGGCGTTAGCCGCGCCCTGGGCGGAGGAGCGGCGCCGACCGTGGACCAGGACGAAGTCGACCTGCCCCAGTTCCGGCAGCCCCGCCCGGTCGGGGACCCGGACCAGGCCCGGCGGGATCAGGCCGCGGGAGTGGGCCATCACGCCGAGCCCGGCCCGGGCCGCCGCCACGAGACCGTTGAGGCTGCCGCTGGTGCACACCACGCGCCAGTCGCGGCCCTGCCGTTCCAGGGCCTCCAGGGCGAGTGCACGGGTGATGCCGGGTGGCGGGTAGACGATGAGCGGCACCGGGCGGTCCGGGTCGAGCCGGAGGCGTTCCGCGCCGATCCACACCAGCCGGTCGTGCCGGACCGGCTCGCCCCGCGGGTCCTCGGGCCGCCGCTTGGCCAGGACCAGATCCAGCTTCCCGGCCGCCAGCTGCTCGTGCAGCGTGCCCGACAGCTCGACCGTCAGCTCCAGGTCGACCTCCGGGTGCTCGTGCCGGAAGCCCTCCAGGATCTCGGGCAGCCGGGTCAGCACGAAGTCCTCCGAGGCGCCGAAGCGCAGCCGGCCGCGCAGCCGGGTGCCCGTGAAGAACGCCGCCGCCTGCTCGTGCACCTCCAGGATCCGGCGCGCGAAGCCGAGCATCGCCTCGCCGTCCTCCGTCAGCTCCACGGAGTGCGTGTCCCGGAGGAACAGCGTCCGCCCCGCGGCGTCCTCCAGGCGCCGCACGTGCTGGCTGACCGTCGACTGCCGCACCCCGAGCCGCCGCGCGGCCTGCGTGAAACTCAGCGTCTGCGCCACCGACAGGAACGTACGCAGATGGGACGGGTCGTACATGCCCTCAGGTTATCGCAGAACGCAATGACAGTCAGAGCGGTATACGGGATTCCCGATCGGCCGCCGGGGAAGCAGGATGAAAGGGGGCCGCTACGGCCCCGGACCGACCGAAGTACCAAAGCAAGTGGAGCACCGTGAAACGCCTGCGCTGGCCGCATTGGATGCCGATCGACCCCTACATCCTGCTCCTCCTCGGGACGGTGGGTCTCGCCGCACTGTTCCCGGCACGCGGACCGGCCGCCGACGTCGCCTCGGGTGCCTCCACGGCGGCGGTCGCCCTGCTGTTCTTCCTGTACGGCGCCCGGCTGTCCACGCGTGAGGCGCTCGACGGACTGCGGCACTGGCGGCTGCACGTGACGGTCCTGGCCTGTACCTTCCTGGTCTTCCCGCTGCTCGGACTCGCCGCCCGCGGGCTGGTTCCGGTGATCCTCACGCACCCGCTCTACCAGGGCCTGCTCTTCCTCACCCTGGTGCCGTCGACCGTCCAGTCGTCGATCGCCTTCACCTCGATGGCCCGCGGCAACGTGCCCGCCGCGATCTGCGCGGGCTCCTTCTCCTCCCTCGTCGGCATCATCGCCACCCCGCTGCTCGCGGCCGCGTTGCTCGGCGGCAGCGGTGGCGGCTTCTCCGCCGAATCGCTGCTGAAGATCGTGCTGCAACTGCTGGTGCCGTTCCTCGCCGGGCAGTTGCTGCGCCGCTGGATCGGCGGCTTCGTCACGCGGCACAGGCGGGTCCTCGGACTGGTCGACCGCGGTTCGATCCTGCTCGTGGTCTACACCGCGTTCAGCGCGGGCATGGTCCAGGGCATATGGCACCAGGTCAGCCCGGTGCGTCTCGGCGCCCTGGCCGTCGTCGAGGCCGTGATCCTCGCCGTGATGCTGCTGCTCACCTGGTACGGCGGCAAGGCGCTGCGCTTCGACCGGGCGGACCGCATCGCGATCCAGTTCGCCGGCTCGAAGAAGTCCCTGGCGGCCGGACTGCCCATGGCGAGCGTCCTGTTCGGCGCGCAGGCGGCGCTCGCCGTGCTGCCGCTGATGCTCTTCCACCAGATGCAGCTCATCGTCTGCGCGGTGATCGCCAAGCGGCGTGCGCGGGAGGCGGCGGCGGAGGTCACCGCACCGCAGCCAGTCGCAACGACACGAACCGTGGTCGGTACAGGGACACGTTCCGGCTGAGCCGGTCTGCGGCGCCCGTCGTCTCCAGCCAGTTCACGTCGTAGCTCAGGACGAGCCGTCCGCCGCCGCTCAGCACCGGATGCGCCTGCGGGTTGTAGGCGGCCACCTGCCCCTGCGGCAGCGGCGGGCCGAACTCCTTCGCCGGACCGTGCCACGGCCCGGCCGGGGAGCAGGCCCAGTAGGACGCCACGGTGGTCAAACCCTTCGGCCCGGCGGCCATCGTGAACAGCACGTACGTACCGTCTCGCCGAACGACCGAGAACGCGCTGCCGACGCCCTTGCGCCGCCCGTCCCCGAGCACCGGACGGGGGCGGGCGCGGGGCACCCACGCCGAGCCGCTCCAGTACTGCCAGGCCGCCGGATCCGCGAGCGCGCCCTCCGGCACCCGGGCCGCGTACGCGTGCGAGGCGGGCCGGGAAGCGGCCCGGCCGTCGTCGCCGCCGAACACATAGGTCCAGCCGTCCTCCTCGACCAGCGTCGTGCCGAACAGCACCCGCCGGGACGGGTCGGGGACCGACTGCTGGCCGAGCACCTCGACGATCGACTCCAGGCGCAGTCCGGGCAGTGACAGCGTGGCGACCTCGGTCGCGGTGGGCACCCCGTAGACCCAGGGGGACTGCCCCGCCGTGCGCACCCACAGCAGCACCCGGACGACCCGCTCCGAGGAGCCGGGGGAGCGGGGTTCGACGCGGGCGGCGACCGGCCAGCGCCACTGGTTCGGTGCCGGGTCGGCGAACAGTGGGGCGGGCAGGGTGGTCTCGAGGCGGCCGTCGCGCATCAGCACGGCCGAGTTGCGCACCAGCGGTGTGGCGGCGTCCCGCCAGGCGTAGGGCTCACCGTGCGGATTGGGCGGGCCGTACACCCGGCCCAGATACGTGTCCGAGAACAGCCACAGTACCCGGCCGTCCGGCAGTCGTACCGAGTGGGTGCCGTCGCCGCCGGTCCAGTCGTCGGTGCGGCTCGCGTCGTCGCCGTAGCGGGCGAACTCGGCGTCGAGGGCGTCGTCCGTGTCCCAGGAGCCGACGGTGAGCGCCTGACAGCCGTCGTCGTCGGAACCGTCGTCGCCGGGCAGCGCGACGATCAGCGCCGCGCCGAGAACCAGGGCCAGCAGCAGGCCGATCCCGGTTCCCGTGCGCTGGCGTGCTCGTAATGCTCCTGAGTCGTCGGGCACGCCCCGTGACGTTAGTTGCTGCCGCTCACCCGGTCCATGGGCAGCCACAGCACCGTGCCCCGGAAGGCCGCGCCCGAGGCGCCGGAGGCCAGTTCCTCGTCGCTCAGGGCCCGGTTCCACACCCGGACGTCGTCGATCGCCCCGGTGAGGAACGCCCGGCTGTCCATGCGCTGCCCGATGTGCACGCCGAAGGGCGAGTTGCGGCTGACCGAGCCGGGCACGTCGGCGGTGCCGAGCGGCGTGCCGTCGAGGAACAGCGTCAGCTGGCCGCCGCCCCGGCGCAGCGCCAGATGGTGCCAGCGGCCGTCGTTGTGGGCGCCGTCGGTCCACACCGAGGCCGACCTGACGGTCGTCGCGCCCGACCGGGTGGTGATCAGCCCCCGGATCCGGTTGCTCGCCGGTTCGCCCCGCAGCCAGATCTGCGGCTGGGTGCTGCCGATACCGCCCATCCACAGGAAGGGCTGCTCGCCGGCCGTGGCCGTGTAGCGGAAGTGCAGCGAGGCCGTGAAGTCCCCCTCCCCGAGCGGGAGCCGGGACCGGTAGGGCAGCCGTACGGCGTCGTCGGTGCCGTCGAACGACAGCGCACCGCCCCGGACGCCGTCCGTTCGCGCGGCACCGCCGAGCACGGCCGCGGGCCTGGCGCCCGCCGCCGCGTCACGCGTGGTCGGGTCGGCTCCCCGGCGTGGCTTCAGCCAGTCCTCGGTGAAGCGGGCGAAGCGGATCTCGTCGCGCGCGTCGACCGCGCCGCCCTCGTACAGCAGACCCACCGTCGAGCCGCCCAGGGCCGCCATGTCGGAGTAGCCGGACCAGTCCGTGGTGACGACCGTGCCCCGGTCCACGCTCTCCCAGGTGCGCCCGCCGTCGTAGGAGGAGCGGACCATCATCGTGCGGCGGCGGTCGGGGTCGGCCGGGGCGGACAGCAGCATCCGGTCGCCGAGGCGCAGGGTCGCGCCCTGGACCTGCGGGGTGTAGAGGTCCGGGAGGTCGCGGAAGGGCGTGGCGAAGCTGCCGCCGCCGTCGAGGCTGAGGGTCTGTGCGCGGTGGCCCAGGTCGGTGCCGTCCTGCTCCCGGCCGCTGACGAGCAGGGCGCCGTCGGCGCGTTCGGTGAGCGTCACCTCGGACGGCTTCTGCCGGAACGTGCCGTCCACCGCTATGGGCCAGGTGTCCGTGGCGCCGACCCGCCAGGAGTCGCCGCCGTCGTCGCTGACGACGAGGGCTGCGTGATTGGCGGAGACCCGGCTGCCGTTCCACGTCTCGGTGTTGACGCCGAACACCAGCCGCCCGGCGTGCCTGCCGCGGGTCAGCTGGATGCCGTGCACGGGCCCGGTCGCGTACCAGGAGTTCCAGTGCCCGGGCAGGATCTCGTCGCTCAGATCGCGGGGCTTCGACCAGGTGCGGCCGTCGTCGTCGCTGTACTGCAGGTGCGGGGTGCGGTCGCAGGGGACGGTGCAGTTGGCGGCGTCCGTACGGCCGGTGTTGTACGTCTCGGCCAGCAGGATCCGGCCCGTCCTGCGGTCCACGACGGGCGCCGGGTTGCCGTGCGTGTCACCCGCGCCCTCGGTGACGACCTGGAGCGGCCCCCAGGTGCGGCCGCCGTCGGTGGAGCGCTTGAGCACGATGTCGATGTCGGCCGCGTCACCGCAGTTGAGCACACGGCCCTCGGCGAAGGCGAGCAGGGTGCCGCCGGCGGTGCGGACCATCGCCGGGATCCGGAAGCAGGCGTAGCCCGGGTCCTGGGACGCCTTGAAGAGCACCTGCTGGTCGAACTCCGGTGACGCCGTGGAGGGTCGGCTGTGCGCCACAGCCGTGGACGCGAGCAGCGCCCCGGCGGCGACAGCGGCTGTCAGGGTGGATCTCAGGCGTGTGCGAAGACTTGACGGCATGGTGCGACCTGCCCTTCATGCGTCTGTCGGCTGGACCACCGAATCATGGGATCGGACATCCGGTCATCCGGACATTCCACGTCCCATGTGCGGGCCACAGACGCTACTTGGCTCACGAACCCCCCACAAGGACCGTGCCTCAAGGGATCAGGACGACCTTGCCCAGGTTGGACCGCCCCTCGATCTCCGCGTGCGCCTTGGCCGCGTCCTCCAGGGCGAACTCCCCGTGGACACGGGGCCTGAGCTCTCCGGCCGCGAACAGCCGCCACAGTTCCTCGCGCCACTGCTCGTACAGCTCCGGCTTGCCCCGGGCGATGCGGGCCATCTGGAACCCGATGACCGACTTGGCGCCCACGAGCAGGTCGTAGGCCTGGATGGCGCCGCCGCCCGAGCTGTACACCACCAGCCGCCCCTCGGGGACGAGCGCGTGGAGGGCACGGGTGAGCAGCTCGCCGCCGACCGCGTCCAGGACGTAGTCGACGGGGGTTCCCCAGCTGGCGTCGCCGTACGAGATGACATGGTCGGCGCCGAGACCGCGCACGAAGTCGGCCTTGGCCGCGTCGGAGACGGCTCCCACCACGCGTCCGGCACCGCGCGTCCTGGCCAGTTGCACGGCCAGCTGGCCCACACCGCTCGCGGCCGCGGTGACCAGGACCGCCTCGCCCGGCTCGGGGCGGGCCGCCGCCAGGGCGCCGAGGGCGACCAGGCCGCTGCGGACCAGGGCGACCGCGTCGACGGCGCTCGCGTTGCCGGGGACGGGGGAGGCCATGGTTGCGTGCAGCACGGCGAAGTCCGCGTAGCCGTGGCCGAAGCAGAGCCCGGTCACCCGGTCGCCGGTACCGAAGCTCGTGACGCCCTCGCCGACGGCCACGACCTCACCGGCGATCTCGCCGCCGAGCGGGACCGGTTCGGCCGCCTCGGTGACCTTGCGTACGACCGGGAGCGTGACGCCGATCGCCTCCGTGCGCACGAGCAGCTCTCCGGGGCCGGGCACCGGGAGCGGCGCCTCCTCCACGAAGAGGGGGCCGCCTGGGGATTCGTAGCGGACGCGGCGCATCGCACCTCCGGGTCGTCGGTGATCCCCACGAGGTCGTTGGGGTGCCCAACGGTATAGGAGGATCATAGGGAGAACCAACGATTTCTTGGTTAGGCTGCGGCCATGTCGGAAGCCCCCCTCCCCGCGATCCGTTCCCTTCCCAGCTGGCTGCTCGGCCGTGCCGCCGCCCGTGGCCGGGCCCTGGTGGCCGAGGCGCTGGCGGATGAGGACATGCGGATGTGGCACCACGTCGTGCTGTCCGCCGTCCGCGACCTCGCCCCCGTCGCCCAGGCCGACCTCGGCCGCGGGGTCCGGCTGGACCCCAAGGACCTCGTCGGCGTCCTCGACGACCTCCAGTCGGCGGGTCTGGTGGTACGCGAGCCGGACCCGCGCGACCGCCGCAAGAACGCGGTGTCCCTCACCCCGCGCGGAGCCCGGCTGCTCAGGCGCTGCGAGAAGGCGGCCCGCGCCGCCAACGACGAGCTGCTCGCACCGCTGTCGGCGGCCGAGCGGGAGCAGTTCACGGCGATGCTGATCCGGATATCCGGTACGGCCGACTGACGATCCCGCCGGGCCGCCTGCCTGCGTGAGGGCAGGTGAAGGCGGTGTCGGCACGGGGTGTCAGGGCAGGCCCGGGCGGGTCTCGTGCGGGTCTGCGTGAGGGCAGGCCGAGACGGGGCCCCTGCGGCGCAGGGGGCGCTCCCCGCCGGTCGGGGCCCCGCCGCCGTGCAGCGGAGGAACCGGTTCAGCCCTGGGCGGCCGCGGCCCGCAGGGCGATGCGGTCCTCACCCGCGTACACGTTCATGGAGCTGCCCCGCAGGAAGCCCACCAGCGTCAGGCCCGCCTCGGCGGCCAGGTCCACCGCCAGCGAGGACGGCGCCGACACGGCCGCCAGCACGGGTATGCCGGCCATCACGGCCTTCTGCGCCAGCTCGAAGGAGGCCCGGCCCGACACGAGCAGGACCGCCCGCGACAGCGGCAGCTCCCCGTTCTGCAGGGCGCGGCCGACCAGCTTGTCGACCGCGTTGTGCCGGCCCACGTCCTCCCGGACGTCCAGCAGTTCGCCGTCCTCCGAGAACAGGGCAGCCGCGTGCAGGCCCCCGGTCCGGTCGAAGACCCGCTGGGCCGCGCGCAGCCGGTCGGGGAGGCTCGCGAGCAGCTCGGGGGAGATCCGGACCGGGGGAGTGTCGGCGACGGGCCACCGGGTCGTGGTGCGCACCGCGTCCAGCGACGCCTTGCCGCACAGCCCGCAGGAGGACGTGGTGTAGACGTTGCGCTCCAGGGTGATGTCCGGGATCACCACGCCGGGGGCGGTCTTCACGTCGACGACGTTGTACGTGTTCGACCCGTCGGCCGTCGCCCCGGCGCAGTAGACGATGTTCTGCAGGTCCTGCCGCCCCGCCAGCACTCCCTCGCTCACCAGGAACCCCGCCGCCAGCGCGAAGTCGTCGCCGGGGGTGCGCATGGTGATCGCCAGGGGCTTGCCGTTGAGCCGGATCTCCATCGGCTCCTCGGCGACCAGCGTGTCCGGGCGGTCGGAGACCACCCCGTCCCGGATGCGGATCACCTTGCGTCGTTCCGTGACTCGTCCCATGTCCCGATCAGTCCCGGTTCTGTACGTGCTGGTAGCCGAAGCGGCCCTTGATGCAGAGGTTGCCGTGGGTCACCGGGTTGTCGTGCGGCGAGGTGACCTTCACGATCTCATTGTCCTGTACGTGCAGCGTCAGGTTGCAGCCCACTCCGCAGTACGCGCACACCGTCGTCGTCTCCGTCTGCCGTGACTCGTCCCAGGTACCCGCCGCCCGCATGTCGAACTCGGACTTGAAGGACAGCGCCCCCGTCGGGCACACCTCGATGCAGTTCCCGCAGTACACACACGCCGAGTCGGTCAGCGGAGCGTCGTGCTCCACGGCGATCCGGGCGTCGAAGCCGCGCCCTGCCACCGAGATCGCAAAGGAGTTCTGCCACTGGTCGCCGCACGCGTCGACGCACTTGTAACAGAGGATGCATTTGTCGTAATCACGGACATACAGGTCGTTGTCGACCCTGGGCTCCTCGTTCAGCCGAGCCGCGTCCGGTCCAAAACGGTCCGGCTTCGCCTCGTACTCCTTCAGCCACCCGGCGACCTTCTCAGTCGTCGACAGGTCGACCGAGGACGCGAGCAGTTCGAGGACGACCTTGCGGCTGTGCCGGGCGCGCTCGGTGTCCGTGCGGACCTCCATGCCCGGCTCGGCCTTGCGGGAGCACGCCGGGACGAGTGTCCTGGCCCCCTCGACCTCGACCACACAGACCCGGCAGGCGTTCTTCGGGCGCAGGGTGTCGCCCTCGCACAGGGTCGGGATGTCCTTCCCGGCCGCCCGGCAGGCGTCCAGGATCGTCGAGCCCTCGGGGACCCGGGCCTCCTCCCCGTCGATGGTGAACTCCAGCATGCGGCGCGGGATCCCCAGCGGTGTGACGGTCATTCGTAGGCCCCCAGACGGTCGATGGCGGATTCCACGGCGTTCCACGCGGTCTGCCCCAGACCGCAGATCGAGGCGTCCCGCATGGCGCGGCCGACCTCCCGCAGCAGCGCGATGTCCCCGGCGGCCTCGGCGCCCGTGCGCTCCACGATCCGGTGCAGCGCCTCCTCCTGCCGCACCGTCCCGACCCGGCACGGTACGCACTGCCCGCACGACTCGTCGCGGAAGAACTCCGCGATGCGCAGCAGCAGCCGGGGCAGGGGCACGCTGTCGTCGAAGGCCAGGACCACCCCCGAGCCGAGCGTCGTGCCCGCCTCCCGCGTCCCTTCGAAGGTGAGCGGCACGTCCAGCTCGTCGGGCCGTACGAAACCGCCGGCGGCCCCGCCGAGCAGCACCGCCCGCAGCCCCTCCCGCACCCCGGCCAGGCTGAGCACCTCGCCGAGCGTCGCGCCGAACGGCACCTCGTAGACACCGGGCCGCTCCACACTCCCGGACACGCAGAACAGCTTCGGGCCGGTGGAGCGCTGCGTGCCGATCGCCGCGTACGCCGGGGCGCCCAGGGTCAGGATCGGCAGGACGTTGACCAGCGTCTCGACGTTGTTCTCGACCGTCGGCTTGCCGAACAGGCCCTTCTCCACCGGGAACGGCGGCTTCGAGCGCGGCTCGCCCCGGTAGCCCTCGATGGAGTTGAACAGGGCCGTCTCCTCACCGCAGATGTAGGCGCCCGCGCCGCGCCGGATCTCGATGTCGAAGGCGTAGCCCTGCCCGAGGACGTCGTCGCCGAGCAGCCCGCGCGCACGTGCCTGCGTGATCGCGTGCTCCAGCAGGCGCAGGGCGCGCGGGTACTCGCCGCGCAGATACAGGTAGCCCTGGTGCGCGCCCGTCGCGTACCCGGCGATCGTCATCGCCTCGACCAGCGCGTACGGGTCTCCCTCCATCAGCACCCGGTCCTTGAAGGTGCCCGGCTCCGACTCGTCGGCGTTGCACACCAGGTAGTGCGGACGGTCCGGCTGGGACGCCGTGGCCTGCCACTTGCGGCCGGTGGGGAAGGCGGCCCCGCCGCGCCCGACCAGGCCCGAGTCGGTGACCTCGCGGATGACCCCGGCCGGTCCCAGCTCGAAGGCCCGGCGCAGGGCGGTGTAACCACCGTGGGCGCGGTAGTCGTCGAGGGACGAGGGGTCCACCACGCCGACCCGGTGCAGCAGCATCAGGCCGTCCTGCCCGGCCTGGGGCACCGCCAGCGCGGCCGCCGGCTCCTCGGGCGCGGAGTCCGGGGAGCTCGCGGCGAGCACGGCGTCGTGGACGGTCGCAGGGGCCGAGACCGCCGTGCGCACGGGGTCCCCGGCCTTGATCGCCAGGGCTGCCGGGGCCCGTTCGCACAGGCCCAGGCACGGACTGCGCTCGACGCTCACGCCGCTGCCGAGGCCCAGCCGCTCCTCGATCCCGGCGCACAGCTGAGGTGCCCCGGCCGCCGCGCACGCCAGGTCCGTGCACACGTGCAGCACGGTCGCCGGACGGGGCTTGACCGAGAACATGGCGTAGAAGGTGGCGACCCCGTAGGCCTCCGCCGGCGGCACCGTCAGCCGCCGGCACAGGTAGTCGAGGGCGCCCTCGCTGATCCAGCCGATCCGGTCGTTGATCGCGTGCAGCCCCGGCAACAGCAGGTCGCGGCGGTCCCGGGCCTCCCGTCCGCCACGTGCCCACCTCAGATCGGCGGCTCGCATCTCGTCGCGGGCCGCGCCCTCCCAGGAGGACGCGGGAGGCCCGAGCAGGGCGTCGACGGCCGCCCGTTCCTCGTCCGTCGGTTTGCTGTCACCGAAGTGCAGGTCCACTTGCGTTCACCCCACGATGGTCGCGATGGGCAGCTTCTCGATCCGGATCGCCGACGCCTTGAACTCCGCCGTCCCCGCGATCGGGCAGTTCGCCTCGATCGTCAGCTGGTTGGTGTCCACCTCGTCCGGGAAGTGCATGGTCATGAAGGCGAGCCCGGGCCGCAGCGCGGTGTCCACCCATACCGGCGCTGTCACCGACCCGCGCCGCGAGGTCACCTGGACGTGCTCCCCGACGACGACCCCGTAGCGCTCGGCGTCCTCCGGGCTCAGCTCGATGAACTCGCCGCGTCGCAGCGGTGAGGCGTAACCGCCGCTCTGCACACCGGTGTTGTACGAGTCGAGCCGCCGCCCGGTGGTGAGCCGGACGGGGTACCGCTCGTCGGTGAGGTCCACCGGCGGGTCGTGCTGCACGATCCCGAACGGAGCGGCCGGGCCGCGCCGGGCGGGGTCGGACTCCCACAACCGGCCGTGCAGATACGTCGGTTCGATCCCGTCCGTGCTCGGGCAGGGCCACTGGATGCCCTGGTGCTCCTCGAGGCGCTCGTACGTCATGCCGTAGTGGTCGGGTGAGACGGACCTCAGCTCGTTCCACACGGTCTCGGCGTCGGCGTACTTCCAGTCGTGCCCGAGCCGGGCGGCGAGGTCGCAGATGATGTCGATGTCCTCGCGGGCCTCGCCGGGCGGGGTGACGGCCTTGCGGACACGCTGGACCCGCCGCTCGCTGTTGGTGGTCGTGCCGTCGGTCTCCGCCCAGCCGGCGGTGGCCGGCAGGACGACGTCCGCGAGCTGGGCCGTCTTCGTGAGGAAGATGTCCTGCACGACCAGGAAGTTAAGGGCCTTCAGCCGCCGTACGGCCTGCTCGCTGTCCGCCTCGGACTGGGCCGGGTTCTCGCCGATGCAGTACACGGCCTTCAGCGAGCCGTCCTCCATCGCCTCGAACATCTCCGTGAGGTTCAGGCCGTAGTGCGGCTGGATGACGGTGTCCCAGGCCGACTCGAACTTCATCCGTGTGTCCGGGTCGAGGATGTCCTGAAACCCGGGCAGCCGGTTGGGGATCGCGCCCATGTCGCCGCCGCCCTGCACGTTGTTCTGCCCGCGCAGCGGCTGCAGGCCCGAGCCGTAGCGGCCGACGTGCCCGGTGAGCAACGACAGGTTGATCAGGGCGCGGACGTTGTCGGTGCCGTTGTGGTGCTCGGTGATCCCGAGGGTCCAGCACAACTGGGCCCGTTCGGCACGGGCGTAGGCGTGCGCCAGCTCGCGGATCGCCGCCGCCGGTACGCCCGTCACCTTCTCGGCGAGCGACAGGGTCCACGGCTCGACCAGGGCCTTGTACTCCTCGAAGCCGGTCGTGGCCCGCTCGATGAACGCCTCGTTCGCGAGCCCCGCGTGGATGATCTCGCGGCCGATCGCGTGCGCCATCGGGATGTCCGTGCCGACGTTGAGCCCCATCCAGCTCTCCGCCCACTCGGCGGTCGAGGTCCGGCGCGGATCGACCGCGTACATCCGGGCGCCGTTCCTGATCCCCTTCAGCACGTGCTGGAAGAAGATCGGGTGTGCGAACCGGGCGTTGGAGCCCCACATCACGATGACGTCGGTGTGCTCGATCTCCTCGTACGACGACGTCCCGCCGCCCGAGCCGAACGCCGCCGACAGGCCCGCCACGCTCGGGGCGTGGCAGGTGCGGTTGCAGGAGTCGACGTTGTTGGTGCCCATGACGACCCGGGCGAACTTCTGCGCCACGTAGTTCATCTCGTTGGTGGCGCGGGCGCAGCTGAACATACCGAAGGCGTCGCGGTTGCGCCCGAGGCCGGCGGCCGCCCGGTCCAGGGCCTCCTCCCAGGTGGCCTGCCGGAACGGCTCGTCCCGGGAGTCACGGACGAGCGGGTGGGTGAGCCGGGTGTAGGTCGTGGGGGTCCGGTCGCGTTTCCTCATGCGGCGCTCCTCAGCGCGAGCAGGTCCGAGATGGCGTGCACGGTGCGCAGGGTGGGCACCTCCACGCCGGTGATCTCCGCCAGCTCGACGACCGCCGCGAGCAGCACGTCGAGTTCGAGCGGCTTGCCGCGCTCCAGGTCCTGGAGCGTGGAGGTGCGGTGGTCGCCGACCCGCTCGGCACCGGCGAGCCGGCGCTCGATGGAGACACCGACCTCGCAGCCGAGGGCCTCGGCGACCGCCAGCGTCTCGGTCATCATGATCTCGATGACCCTGCGGGTGCCGCCGTGCAGGCACATCTGCCGCATGGTCGCGCGGGCCAGCGCGCTGATCGGGTTGAACGAGATGTTGCCGAGCAGCTTGACCCAGATGTCGCTGCGCAGGTCCGGTTCGACGGGGCACTTCAGCCCGCCCGCCTGCATGGCCTCGCTGAACGCGCGACAACGGGCGGAACGGCTGCGGTCGGGCTCGCCGATGGAGAACCGCGTGCCCTCCAAGTGCCGTACGATCCCCGGCCCTTGAAGTTCGGTCGCAGCGTAGACGACACAGCCGATGGCCCGTTCGGGCGCGAGCACCGCACTGACCGCGCCGTCCGGGTCGACACTCTCGACACGGTGGCCGTCGTACGGGCCGCCGTGCCGGTGGAAGTACCACCAGGGGATGCCGTTCTGGGCCGCGACGACCGAGGTCGTCTCATGCAGCAAGGGCGCGATCAGCGGCCCGCACGCCGCGTACGCGTTGGCCTTGAGGCCCAGGAAGACATGGTCGACCGGGCCGACGTCGGCCGGGTCGTCGGTGGCGTGGGGGCGCGCGGTGAAGTCGCCGCGTGGGCTGCGCACCCGGACTCCGTGCTGCCTCATGGCCGCCAGATGCGGTCCACGGGCGATGAGATGCACCTCGGCGCCCGCGCGGTGGAGCGCGGCGCCGACGTAGGCGCCGATGGCACCGGCGCCGAGAACTGCGACTTTCACGGGAACACTCCGTTCGGTTTGAGGGATACCGCGGAGGTGGCTGCCGTCCGGCCGCTCACGGGTCGCGTATGGCTCGCGGGCGGCTTGTGTCGACGAAATATTGTCTACAGTATGGAGGTTGGGTGGGCAAGAGTGCGTGCACCGACCGTTCGGCGCATGCCGGATACCGTTCACCGCATACGGTCGACGTGCCGACTTCCCAACTCCCCTGCGGATCCCTACCGTCCGGGGTTCATGAGTCCCCCAGTCGCGCCCCCGGGCTGGAGCCGCTGGCTCGTTCCGCCCGCCGCTCTCTCCGTGCACCTCTCCATCGGCCAGGCCTACGCCTGGAGCGTGTTCAAGCCGCCCCTGGAGTCCGCGCTCGGCCTCAGCGGCACGCAGAGCGCGCTGCCCTTCCAGCTGGGCATCGTCATGCTGGGCCTGTCCGCCGCGTTCGGTGGCACGCTCGTGGAGCGCAACGGCCCGCGCTGGGCGATGACCGTCGCCCTGATCTGCTTCTCCTCCGGCTTCCTGCTCTCCGCGCTGGGGGCGTCCCTGGAGCAGTACTGGCTGATCGTCCTCGGCTACGGCTTCGTCGGCGGTATCGGTCTCGGCATCGGCTACATCTCGCCCGTCTCCACGCTGATCAAGTGGTTCCCGGACCGGCCCGGCATGGCCACCGGCATCGCCATCATGGGCTTCGGCGGCGGCGCGCTCATCGCCTCGCCCTGGTCCGCCCAGATGCTGGAGTCGTTCGGCGGCGACAGCACCGGCATCGCCCTGGCCTTCCTGGTGCACGGGCTGTCGTATGCGGTGTTCATGCTGCTGGGTGTGCTCCTGGTCCGGGTCCCGCGTCATGCCCCCCAGGTGCGAGGAACCGCGCGGCAGGCCCCCGCCGGCCCGCAGGTCTCCGCGAAACAGGCGCTGCGCACCCCGCAGTTCTGGCTGCTGTGGATCGTGCTCTGCATGAACGTCACCGCCGGCATCGGCATCCTGGAGAAGGCCGCGCCGATGATCACGGACTTCTTCGCCGACACCTCCACCCCGGTGTCGGTGACCGCCGCCGCCGGTTTCGTCGCGCTGCTGTCCGCTGCGAACATGGCCGGCCGCATCGGCTGGTCCTCCACGTCCGACCTCATCGGCCGGAAGAACGTCTACCGCGTCTACCTGGGCGTCGGTGCCCTGATGTACGCCCTCATCGCCGTGTTCGGCGACTCCTCCAAGCCGCTGTTCGTCCTGTGCGCGCTGGTCATCCTCTCCTTCTACGGCGGTGGATTCGCCACCGTTCCCGCCTATCTGAAGGATTTGTTCGGTACGTACCAGGTCGGTGCCATCCACGGGCGGCTGCTCACCGCCTGGTCCACGGCCGGGGTGCTCGGACCGCTGATCGTGAACTGGATCGCCGACCGGCAGGAGGAGGCGGGCCGGCACGGCGCGTCCCTGTACGGGCTGTCCTTCGTGATCATGATCGGGCTGCTCGTCGTCGGCTTCGTCGCCAACGAGCTGGTCCGGCCCGTCGACCCCCGCCACCACGTCCCCACCCCGAAGGAGGCCCCCCGTGTCGAGCGACAGCAGTCAGAGTCCGCCTAGCCCGGACCGGCGGTGGCTGATCACCCTCGCCTGGGTGTGGGTGGGCCTGCCGCTCGCCTACGGGCTGTACGAGCTCGTCCGCAAGGCCACGCAGCTCTTCTCGGGGTAGGCGGCGCCGGTGCGCCGGGTGGGCGTTCGACAGGTGTCCGGCCGTCCGAGGTCCTGACCGAAGCTGACAACCGCGGCGCCCGTTTCCTGTCGCCTTGGCTGCCGTCGTACCCGTGAGTCACTGATCAGACTGGAGGATCCGCTACCCAAGGCAACGAGGGGGATCCACCCAATGAACGGCTCGCGCATCGCCGCCGTCGGCCACTACCAGCCCGCCAAGGTGCTCACCAACGAAGACCTGGCGGGCCTGGTGGACACCAGTGACGAGTGGATCAGGAGCCGGGTGGGCATCCGCACGCGTCACATCGCAGGCCCCGACGAGCCGGTCGACGAACTGGCCTCCCACGCCGCCGCCAAGGCCCTCGCCGCGGCCGGACTGGCCCCGGCGGACATCGACCTGGTGCTGGTCGCCACCTCCACCGCCGTCGACCGTTCGCCCAACATGGCGGCCCGGGTCGCGGCACGCCTGGGCGTTCCGCAGGCCGCCACCATGGACCTCAACGTGGTGTGCGCCGGGTTCACCCACGCCCTGGCCACCGCCGACCACGCCGTCCGTGCGGGGGGCGCGAGCCGGGCGCTGGTCATCGGGGCCGACAAGATGTCCGAGGTGACCGACTGGAGCGACCGCAGCACGTGCGTGCTCGTCGGCGACGGAGCCGGGGCCGCGGTGGTGGAGGCCGCGGGTGAGGCGGCCATCGGACCGGTGCTGTGGGGCTCGGTGCCCGAGATGGGCAACGCGGTCCGCATCGAGGGCACCCCGCCGCGTTTCGCCCAGGAGGGCCAGAGCGTCTACCGCTGGGCCACCACCCAACTCCCGCCCATCGCCCGCCGGGCCTGCGAGCGGGCCGGGCTGGAGCCGGCCGACCTCGCCGGGGTGGTGCTGCACCAGGCGAACCTGCGCATCATCGAACCCCTCGCGGAGAAGATCGGCGCCGTCAACGCGGTCGTCGCCCGCGATGTCACGGAGTCCGGCAACACCTCGGCCGCGAGCATCCCGCTGGCCTTCTCGAAGCTGGTCGAGCAGGGGGCACTCACCACGGGCGACCCGGTGCTGCTGTTCGGCTTCGGCGGGAACCTGTCGTACGCCGGGCAGGTCGTGCGCTGTCCCTGAGCGGCGGGGCGGTGTGACGCGGTCAACTCCTCAAAACCCTGGCTCTTGTGGGCCGTAGACTGTAGACGAAAGACAATCAATACTGACTCTGCGGCGATACCGGCTCGCGCCGCGTTGTGCACGGCCCTGCCGAGGAGGGGGACCGCGATGCTGTCCACAGGCCTGCCCCAGGGGGCGGTACCCAAGCTGGAACGCCCGGGTCCGCTGCGCGACCGTGTCTACGAGGCGCTGCTCGAACTCATCACCACCCGTGCGCTGCAGCCCGGCCAGCACCTCGTCGAGAGCGAACTCGCGGGGCACCTCGGTGTCTCGCGGCAGCCGGTGCGCGAGGCGCTGCAGCGGCTCAACACCGAGGGATGGGTCGATCTGCGGCCCGCCCAGGGCGCGTTCGTGCACGAGCCGACGGAGGAGGAGGCCGACCAGCTGCTCACGGTCCGTACGCTCCTGGAGGCCGAGGCCGCCCGGCTCGCGGCGGCCAACGCGAACAGCGCGGGCATCGCCGCCCTGGAAGCGCTGTGCGCGGAGGGCGAGAAGGCCGTCGACGCCGACGACGTGGACGGGGCCGTCGCCATGAACGCCCGCTTCCACGCCAAGATCATGGAGCTCGCAGGCAACGCCGTCCTCGCCGAACTCGCCGCCCAGGTCGACCGGCGCGTGCGGTGGTACTACACGCCGGTGGCCCGTCGGCGCGGTCACCAGTCCTGGATCGAGCACCGCGCACTCATCGCCGCGGTCGCCGACCGGGACGAACAGCGCGCCACCCAGCTGATGCGCGAACACACCGAGCACACGCGACGGTCGTACCACGCGCGTTCCCGCTCGTAGTTCAGCAGGCCTGCAGCTCAGCAGCTCAGCAGGCCTGCAGCTCGGCAGGTCTGCAGCTCAGCAGGTCTGCAGCTCTGTAGGGCAGCAGCTCTGCAGGTCCGTAGGTCCGAAGCCCCGGGGTTCCGTGCCGCCGGGGCTTTGTGACGTCACGCGAGGCAGGGCACCCGTCACCGCTGCTTTGTCCTGTGAGTGGAAAAAGTGGTGGGCAATTCCTGCGCGACTTCTTCCCACTCCCGGCAGCCGCTGCTACGTTCCCTCGAAAGCAAGCCACCAGGGTGGCGGGAAACCGGCGCGCACAGGCCGATCGAGGCGGGGAGGGGCTCGTGAGACGCATGACCGCACGACCCGGAAACGCCCACCAGGCCCGACTGCTCAAGCTGTTGCGGGACGGCGGCCCCAACTCCCGTGCTCAACTCGGCGACCAGGTCGACCTCTCGCGGTCCAAGCTGGCCGTGGAGGTGGACCGGCTGCTGGAGACGGGGCTGGTCGTGGCCGACGGACTCGCCGCCTCGCGCGGCGGCCGCCGCTCCCACAACGTCCGCCTCAACCCCGAGCTGCGCTTCCTCGGCGTCGACATCGGCGCGACCTCGGTCGACGTCGCCGTCACCAACGCCGAACTGGAGACCCTCGGACACCTCAACCAGCCCATGGACGTGCGCGAGGGCCCCGTCGCGGTCTTCGAGCAGGTCCTGGCGATGGCCGCGAAACTGAGGGCCTCCGGGCTCGCGGAAGGGTTCGACGGCGCCGGCATCGGCGTCCCGGGCCCGGTCCGCTTCCCCGAGGGCATCCCGGTGGCACCGCCGATCATGCCCGGCTGGGACGGCTTCCCCGTGCGGGAGGCGCTCAGCCAGGAACTCGGCTGCCCGGTCATGGTCGACAACGACGTGAACCTGATGGCGTTGGGGGAGCAGCACGCGGGCGTCGCCCGCACAGTCGCCGACTTCCTCTGCGTCAAGATCGGCACCGGCATCGGATGCGGCATCGTCGTCGGCGGTGAGGTCTACCGCGGTACGACGGGCAGCGCCGGCGACATCGGGCACATCCAGGCCGTCCCCGACGGCCGCCCCTGCGCCTGCGGCAACCGGGGCTGCCTGGAGGCCCACTTCAGCGGGGCGGCCCTGGCCCGTGATGCCACGGAGGCCGCCCAGCAGGGGCTTTCGGCCGAACTGGCCTCGCGGCTGGAGACTAACGGCGGCCTCACCGCCGTCGACGTCGCCGCCGCGGCCGCCGCCGGTGACGCCACGGCCCTTGAACTGATCCGCGAGGGCGGCAACCGCACCGGCCAGGTCATCGCCGGCCTGGTCAGCTTCTTCAACCCGGGCCTGGTGGTGATCGGCGGTGGGGTGACCGGCCTCGGTCACACCCTGCTCGCCGCGATCCGCACCCAGGTCTACCGCCAGTCGCTGCCGCTGGCGACCGGCAACCTTCCCATCGTCCTGGGCGAGTTGGGCCCCACCGCCGGAGTGATCGGCGCGGCCCGGCTCATCAGCGACCACTTGTTCTCACCCGCGTAGTCCTTCCCGACAGCACGGCTCCCTCAGCACAACGCCCTGCTCTGCCCTGCCCTGAAACCGGCCCGCACGCCCGCCAAGGGGACCTCATGGCACCAGAACCACCGCTGCTCAACATGTCCGGCATCACCAAGTCGTTCCCCGGAGTCCGGGCCCTCGACGGCGTCGACCTCGACGTCCAGGCCGGCGAGGTGCACTGCCTGCTCGGCCAGAACGGGGCCGGCAAATCCACCCTCATCAAGGTGCTGGCCGGCGCCCACCAGCCCGACACCGGAAGCATCCGCTGGCGCGGCGAGGAGGTCACCCTCCGCTCGCCGATCGCCGCCATGCGCCTGGGCATCGCCACCATCTACCAGGAACTCGACCTGGTGGAGCACCTGTCGGTCGCCGAGAACGTCCACCTCGGGCATGAGCCGACCGCCGCGGGCTTCGTCGTCCGCGGCAGGGCGGCCCGGGCCTCAACGGCCGCTCTCCTCAGGCGACTCGGCCATGCCGAGATCGATCCCGCCCGACTCGTCGGGGATCTCCCCGCCGCGCAGCAGCAGATCGTGTCCATGGCGCGGGCCCTCTCCCACGACGTGCGGCTCATCGTGATGGACGAGCCGTCCGCCGCCCTCGACCCGGACGAGGTCGACAACCTCTTCCGCATCGTCGGCGACCTGACCACCGCCGGGGTCGCCGTCGTCTACATCTCGCACCGCCTGGAGGAGATCCGCCGCATCGGTGACCGGGTGACGGTACTGAAAGACGGACGGGCCGTCGCGCACGGGCTCCCGGCGAAGTCGACGCCGACCCGCGAGGTCGTCGCCCTGATGACGGGCCGCAACGTCGAGTACGTCTTCCCCGACCGGCCCCTCCTGCCACCACCAGGCCGGCCCGTGCTGACCGTGCAAGGGCTCCACAGGAAAGGCGAATTCGAGCCCCTCGACGTTGAGGTCCGCCCGGGTGAGATCGTCGGCCTCGCCGGACTCGTCGGCTCGGGCCGCTCCGAGATCCTGGAGACCGTCTACGGCGCCCGCAAACCGACGGCCGGTCAGGTCCTGGTCGACGGAGAGGCGTTGCGGCCGGGCAGCGTACGGGCCGCCGTCCGGGCGGGGCTCGGGCTCGCTCCCGAGGAACGCAAGGCGCAGGCCCTGCTGATGCTGGAGTCCGTCACCCGCAACGTGTCGGTCTCCTCCATGTCCCGCTTCTCGCGCGGCGGCTGGATCGACCGGGGCGCCGAACTCGGTGCCGCCCGGGCCGCCACCCGCGAGTTGTCGCTCCGGCCGGACAACCCGTCCGTGCCCGTGCGCACCCTGTCCGGCGGCAATCAGCAGAAGGCCGTCCTCGCCCGCTGGCTGCTGCGCGGCTGCAAGGTGCTGCTGCTCGACGAACCCACCCGCGGCGTCGACGTGGGCGCCCGTGCCGAGCTCTACGCGGTCATCCGCAGGCTCGCGGACGAGGGCCTCGCCGTGCTGCTGGTCTCCAGCGAGGTGCCCGAGGTGCTCGGCCTCGCCGACCGCGTGCTCGTGCTGCGCGAGGGCCGGGTCGTGCACACGGCGCCCGCGCGCGAACTCGACGAACACCGCGTACTCGACCTGGTCATGGAAGGAAGCCCGGCATGACGCAGCCTGTCTCCCCGCCGCGGGACAGCACCGCGAAGGTGCCCGTGGCTCAGCCCCCGGCCTGGCGCGGCCTGCTGGCCCGGGCCGACGTCCGCACCCTCTCCCTGCTCGGCGTGCTCGCCGCGCTGATCGTCGTCGGCGGCATCACCAAGCCCGACGAGTTCCTCGACACCCGCAATCTGCAACTGGTCCTCACCCAGGCCTCCGTGGTCGGCGTCGTCACCGTCGGCATGACCTTCGTCATCGTCTCCGGCGGGATCGACCTGTCGGTCGGCGCGATCGTCGCCCTCGCCTCGGTGTGGGCCACCACGGTCGCCACCCAGGAGTACGGCTTCGCAGGCATCCTCTTCACGGCCGTCGTCGTCGGAGTCGGCTGCGGCCTGGTCAACGGGGTGCTCATCGCCTACGGCTCGATGGTGCCGTTCATCGCCACCCTCGCCATGCTGGCCTCCGCCCGCGGCCTCGCCCTGCAGATCACCGACGGCAAGACCCAGATCGTCACCGTGCCCTCCGTCCTCGACCTGGGGGAGCGCGACGCCTACGTCCTCGGCATCCCGCCCCTGGTCATGGTGTTCGCCGTCGTCACGGTGATCGGCTGGCTGGTGCTCAACCGCACCACCTTCGGCCGCCGCACGGTCGCGGTCGGCGGCAACCCCGAGGCGGCCCGGCTCGCCGGCATCGACGTCCGCCGCCAGCGGCTCTACTTGTACCTGCTGTCCGGGCTGTGCTGCGGCATCGCGGCCTTCCTGCTGATCGTCCTGTCCGGCTCCGGCCAGAACACCAACGGCAACCTCTACGAACTCGACGCCATCGCCGCCGCGATCATCGGCGGCACCCTCCTCACCGGCGGCCGCGGCACCATCACCGGCTCCGTGCTCGGGGTCCTGATCTTCTTCACGATCACCAACATCTTCGCCCTGAACAACCTGCAGAGCGACGTCCAGCAGATCGCCAAGGGCGCGATCATCGTCGCCGCCGTGCTGGTCCAGCGCCGTACCGCGAGCACGACCTGAGAGCCGTACCGCACCCGCCCGGCACGACCTGAGGAAAGGGTTCCCCCGCCATGACAGAGATCACGAGCCGCAGAGGGCTGCTCTTCGGGGCCGCCGCCGTCTCCGCCGGTGCCCTCCTCACGGGGTGCACGAGCAACGAGCCGTCCAAGTCGGAGGACGAACCGGCCGGCGACGAGCAGCCGGCCGCCGACGACAAGCGCGGCAAGCAGGTCACCATCGGCTTCGCCGGCCCGCAGGCCGACCACGGCTGGCTCAACGCCATCAACGACAACGCCAAGAGCCGCGCCGAGAAGTACCCCGACGTCACCCTGGAGATCACCGAGGGCTCCAACGACACCGCCCAGCAGATCGGCCAGATCGAGACCCTCATCAACAAGAAGGTCGACGTCCTGGTCGTGCTGCCCGCCGACGGCAAGGCCCTCACCCAGGTCGGCCTGAAGGCGATGCGCGCCGGCATCCCGGTCGTCAACCTCGACCGCATCTTCAACACCCCCCAGGCCTACCGCTGCTGGATCGGCGGCGACAACTACGGCATGGGCCTCAACGCCGGGCACTACATGGGCGAGAAGCTGAAGGGCAAGTCCGGTGCCCGCGTCATCGAACTGGCGGGCCTGGACAACCTGGAGCTCACCAAGCAGCGCACCCAGGGCTTCGACGACGCCCTGAAGAACTACCCCAACATCAAGAAGGTCGCCCGGCAGGCCGCCGAGTTCACCGTCGAGTCCGGCCAGGCCAAGATGGCGCAACTGCTGCAGGCCCAGTCGAAGTTCGACGCGCTGTGGAACCACGACGACGACCAGGGCGTGGGCGCGCTGCGCGCCATCGAGCAGGCCGGGCGCGGCGACTTCCTGATGGTCGGCGGCGCCGGCGCGCTCTCCGCGTTCCAGGCCATCAAGCAGGACGACGGCGTCCTCAAGGCGACCGTGCTGTACCCGCCGACCATGGCGGCCTCCGCGATCGACCTGGCCCGGGCCCTCGGCCAGAGCAAGGGCATCGGGGGCCTCGCCGAGTTCGAGATCCCGTCGTCGCTCACCCTCTACTCGGCCGTCGTCGACAAGACCAACGTCGACCAGTACATGTCCACCGGCTTCAAGTGAGCCACCCCGCACCCCCCACGTGCGCCACCCCGACCAGGACGAGGAGGACACCCGTATGGGACAGCCGCAGGAGCAGCCGGAGGGGACCGAGGCAGGCAAGCCACCCCTGCGCGTGGGGATGGTGGGCTACGCCTTCATGGGCGCCGCCCACTCCCAGGGCTGGCGCACCGCCGGCCGCGTCTTCGACCTGCCGCTGAACCCCGTCCAGGCGGTGATCTGCGGCCGGGACGCCGCCGCCGTCCGGGCCGCGGCCGACCGGCACGGCTGGCAGGCAACCGAGACCGACTGGCGGGCCCTCGTCGCACGGGACGACGTCGACCTGGTCGACATCTGCACCCCCGGCGACAGCCACGCCCAGATCGCCCTGGCCGCCCTGTCCGCGGGCAAGCACGTCCTGTGCGAGAAGCCGCTCGCCAACACCGTCGAGGAGGCCACCTCGATGGCGCTGGCGGCCGAGGAGGCCCACGCCCGCGGCCAGGTGGCGATGGTCGGCTTCAACTACCGCCGGGTGCCCGCCACCGCCCAGGCCCGCCGCATGGTCGCCGAGGGCCGCCTGGGCAGGCTGCGGCACGTACGGGTGACGTACCTCCAGGACTGGCTGACCGACCCCGCGTTCCCGCTGACCTGGCGGCTGCGCAGGGAACAGGCCGGCTCGGGCTCGCTCGGCGACCTGGGCGCCCACATCGTCGACCTCGCGCAGTACCTGGTGGGGGAGCCGCTGGCAGGCGTCTCCGCGCTGACGGAGACCTTCGTACGGGAACGGCCCCTGCCCACCGGCGCCACCAGCGGGTTGTCCGCCGTGACCTCCGCCGGCACCGGGCAGGTCACCGTCGACGACGCCGCCCTGTTCACCGCCCGCTTCCCCTCCGGTGCGCTGGCCTCCTTCGAGGCCACCCGCTACGCCACCGGCCGCAAGAACGCCCTGCGCATCGAGCTCAACGGGGAGCGCGGCTCGCTCGCCTTCGACCTGGAGCGGCTCAACGAGCTGTCCTTCCACGACGCCGGCCAGCCCGGGGCGGAGGCCGGTTTCCGGCGAATCCTCGTCACCGAACCCGACCACCCCTACTTGGAGGCCTGGTGGCCGCCGGGACACGGCCTCGGCTACGAGCACACCTTCGTCCACCAGGCCCGCGACCTCGTCCACGCCATCGCCGAGGGACGCCGCCCCGAACCCTCCTTCGCCGACGGGCTGCAGGTGCAGCGCGTGCTCGCGGCGGTCGAGGAGAGCGCCGAGAAGAACTCCGTCTACACGCCGATCGCGGTCTGAGGAGGGCCTGTACCGATGCCCCGCACCTTCACGCTCTTCACCGGCCAGTGGGCGGACCTGCCCCTGGAGGAGGTCTGCCGCCTGGCCCGCGACTTCGGCTACGACGGCCTGGAACTCGCCTGTTGGGGAGACCACTTCGAAGTCGACAAGGCGCTGACCGACCCCTCCTATGTGGAGTCGAGGCATCAGCTCCTCGACAAGTACGGCCTCACGTGCTGGGCGATCTCCAACCACCTGGTCGGCCAGGCCGTCTGCGACGCCATCATCGACGAGCGGCACCGGGCGATCCTCCCGGAGACGGTCTGGGGCGACGGAGAGCCGGAAGGGGTTCGGCAGCGGGCCGCCGAGCGCATGAAGGACACCGCCCGGGCCGCGGCCGCCTTCGGCGTGAACACCGTCATCGGCTTCACCGGCTCCGCCATCTGGCACCTGGTCGCCATGTTCCCGCCCGCCCCCGAGGCGATGATCGAACGCGGCTACCAGGACTTCGCCGACCGCTGGAACCCGATCCTGGACGTCTTCGACGCCGAGGGCGTGCGGTTCGCGCACGAGGTCCACCCCAGCGAGATCGCCTACGACTACTGGACCACCCAGCGGGCCCTGGAAGCCGTCGGCCGGCGCCCCGCCTTCGGCCTCAACTTCGACCCCTCGCACTTCGTGTGGCAGGACCTCGACCCGGTCGGCTTCCTCTGGGACTTCCGCGACCGGATCTACCACGTCGACTGCAAGGAGGCCCGCAAGCGCCTCGACGGACGCAACGGCCGCCTCGGCTCCCACCTGCCCTGGGGCGACCCGCGGCGAGGCTGGGACTTCGTCTCCGCCGGGCACGGCGACGTCCCCTGGGAGGACGTCTTCCGCATGCTGCGCTCCATCGACTACACCGGCCCCGTCTCCGTCGAATGGGAGGACGCCGGCATGGACCGGCTCCAAGGGGCGCCCGAGGCCCTGACCCGGCTCAAGGCCTTCGACTTCGAACCGCCCAGCGCGTCCTTCGACGCCGCGTTCAACAGCTGAACCACGGGTTCGGCGCACTGACCTGCCTTGACGCGCTCAAGGCACGCACACCTCCGGGGTGACGGCGCACCCCGGCGCCCGCACCGCACGCTACGCACCCGCCCCGTACGGCCCACCCCGTTCCCGGAGGGACTCGTGCACAGAACCAGACCCAGAAGCCCCCGCATCCTCAGGCGGCCCGCACTGCGCACCACCGTCGCCCTGTTCACCGGCCTGCTCCTCGCCGTCGGCACCCCGGCCACCGTCGCGGGCGCCCACTCCGGACACCCGGAACACGACGAACCGGCGGCCGCCGAGGGCCGGTTCCAGCAGGTGCCGCTCGCCAAGGGCGAGCCCGAGACGGGCGAGCCGATGTCGCTGGCCGTGCTCCCGGACCGCAGCGTCCTGCACACCGCGCGCGACGGCACGCTGCGCCTCACCGACCAGGGCGGCGTCACGAAGATCGCCGGAAAGCTCGACGTCTACAACCACGATGAGGAAGGCCTCCAGGGCGTCGGCATCGACCCGGACTTCAAGAACAACCGGGCGATCTACCTCTACTACGCCCCGCCGCTCGACACCCCCGCGGGCGACGCCCCGGAGACCGGCACCGCCGACGACTTCAAGAAGTTCGACGGCGTCAACCGCCTCTCCCGCTTCGTCCTCAACCCCAACGGCACGCTCAACCTGTCCAGCGAGAAGAAGGTCCTGGACGTCGCGGCCTCCCGGGGCACCTGCTGCCACGTCGGCGGCGACATCGACTTCGACGCGGACGGCAACCTCTACTTGTCGACCGGCGACGACACCAACCCCTTCGCCTCCGACGGCTACACCCCGATCGACGACCGGCCGAACCGCAACCCGGCCTTCGACGCCCGCCGCAGCGCCGGCAACACCAACGACCTGCGCGGCAAGATCCTGCGCATCAAGGTCGCCGAGGACGGCTCCTACACCGTCCCGGAGGGCAACCTCTTCGCCCCGGGCACCGAGAAGACCCGCCCCGAGATCTACGCGATGGGCTTCCGCAACCCCTTCCGCATGAGCGTCGACGACAAGACCGGCACCGTGTACGTCGGCGACTACGGCCCCGACGCCGGCGCCGCCGACCCGGGGCGTGGCCCGGGCGGACAGGTCGAGTTCGCCAAGGTCACCAAGGCCGCCAACTTCGGCTGGCCCTTCTGCACCGGCGACAACGACCCGTACGTCGACTACGACTTCGCCACCAAGGAGTCCGGCGAGACGTTCGACTGCGACGCCCCGAAGAACACCTCGCCGCACAACACGGGCCTGACCGACCTGCCGCCCGCGCAGGCCGCCTGGATCCCGTACGACGGCGGCTCCGTGCCCGAGTTCGGCAGCGGCTCCGAGTCCCCGATGGGCGGCCCGGTCTACCGCTACGACCCCGAGCTGAACTCCAGCGTGAAGTTCCCCGAGGCCTACGACGGCGACTTCTTCGCCGGTGAGTTCGGCCGCCGCTGGATCAAGCGGATCGAGCAGAACGACGACGGCTCCGTCGCGAAGATCAACGACTTCCCCTGGACCGGCACCCAGATCATGGACATGGAGTTCGGCCCCGACGGCGCCCTCTACGTCCTCGACTACGGCCTCTCCTGGTTCCAGGGCGACAAGGACTCCGCGCTGTACCGGATCGAGAACGCCGAGGACGGCTTCTCCCCGATCGCCGAGGTCAGCGCCGACAAGACGTCCGGGGCGGCCGGCCTGAAGGTGAAGTTCACCGCCTCCGCCAAGGACGCCGACTCCACGGACCTCACCTACGGCTGGGACTTCGGCGACGGCACCAAGGGCGAGGGCCTCACCCCCACCCACCGGTACAAGAAGACCGGCACCTACAGCGCCACCTTCACCGCCAAGGATCCCGAGGGCAACACCGGCAACGCCAGTGTCCGGATCGTGGTCGGCAACACCGAGCCCAAGGTGACGATCGAGACTCCCGGCAACGGCAGCATGGCCGCCTTCGGCAAGCCCGTCCCGTTCAAGGTGAAGGTCACCGACCCCGAGGAGACCGTCGACTGCTCCAAGGTCAAGGTCGCCTACAGTCTCGGCCACGACTCCCACGCCCACGAACTGACCAGCGAGATGGGCTGCGAGGGCACCCTGACACCGCCCCCCGGTGACGGCGGACACGACCCCAACGCCAACATCTACGGCGTCGTCGGCGCCAGTTACACCGACGGCGGGGCGAACGGCCAGGAGGCCCTGACCGGCACCGCCCGCACCGTGCTCCAGCCGCTGCACCGCCAGGGCGAGCACTTCACCACCCAGTCGGGCGTCTCCGTCATCACCAAGACCGGCGCCAACGGCGGCAAGACCGTCGGCGACATCCACGACGGCGACTGGATCTCCTTCAGCCCCTACCGCTTCGACGGGCAGAAGAAGATGACCGTACGGGCCTCCTCCGGTGGCGCGGGCGGCTTCATCGAACTGCGCACCGGCTCACCCGACGGCCCCCTGCACGGCTCGGCGTACATCCCGCCCACCGGCGGCTGGGAGACGTTCCAGAACGTCGACGTGCCCCTGCGGTCGCTGCCGAAGAAGACCACGGACATCTACCTGGTCTTCAAGGGCGGCGAAGGTGCGCTCTACGACGTGGACGACTTCGAGTTCTCCAAGGAGCCGTTCAAGGGCGGCAAGAAGGTCCTGGTCTTCTCCAAGACCGCCGGATTCCGGCACGACTCCATCCCGGCGGGCATCACCGCCCTGAAGGAACTCGGCGGCCCGGCCGGCATCACCGTCGACGCCACCGAGGAGGCCAGGCAGTTCACCACGACCAACCTCGCCAAGTACGACGCCGTGGCCTTCCTGTCCACCACGGGTGATGTGCTGAACGCCGAGCAGCAGAAGGCGTTCGAGGACTACGTGGCAGGAGGCGGCGGCTACATCGGCATCCACGCCGCCGCCGACACCGAGTACGACTGGGAGTTCTACGGCGGGCTCGTCGGCGCCTACTTCCAGTCCCACCCGGCCATCCAGAAGGCCACCGTCCGCGTCGAGGACCACGACCACCCGTCGACCGCGCACCTCGGCGACGCCTGGGAACGCACCGACGAGTGGTACAACTACCGCACCAACCCGCGGGAGAAGGCCAAGGTCCTCGCCACCCTCGACGAGACCACCTACCAGGGCGGCACCATGAAGGGCGACCACCCGATCGCCTGGTGCCAGAGCTACGGCGGCGGCCGGTCCTTCTACACCGGCGGCGGCCACACCAAGGAGTCCTACGCCGACGAGACCTTCCGCGCCCACCTGCTCGGCGGCCTGCAGTACGCCACCGGCCAGGTGAAGGCGGACTGCAAGCCGGGCAAGGACCACCGCAAGATCTTCAACGGCCAGACCCTGGACGGCTGGAAGCAGGCCGGCCCCGGCAAGTTCAACGTCAAGGACGGCACGCTGGAGACCGAGGGCGGCATGGGCCTGCTCTGGTACCAGGCCAAGGAGCTGAAGTCGTACTCGCTCAAGCTCGACTGGAAGATGCGGGGCGACGACAACTCAGGGATTTTCGTGGGCTTCCCCGCCTCCGACGACCCCTGGTCCGCGGTGAACAAGGGGTACGAGATCCAGATCGACGCCACCGACGCGGCCGACCGCACCACGGGCTCCGTCTACTCCTTCAAGTCGGCGAACATCAAGGCCCGTGACCAGGTCCTGCGGCCGCCCGGCCAATGGAACTCCTACGAGATCAAGGTCCAGGGCGAACGCCTCCAGGTGTTCCTCAACGGAGTCAGGATCAACGACTTCACCAACAAGGACCCCGAGCGGAGCCTGACCGACGGCTACATCGGCCTGCAGAACCACGGCGCCGGCGACCAGGTCTCCTTCCGCAACATCCAGCTGAAGGAACTGCCCGTCCAGGGCCGGTGAACGGCGGCGGGCGGGGGACGCCGGACCCCCGCCCGCCGTCCCCCATCCCCGCGTGGCTCGCGCACGATCAGGAGGCTGCCCATGTCCGCGTCCCTTGCCCGACCGCGTGTGGGGGTGTGGCTGATCGGAGCCCGGGGCTCCGTGGCCACCACCGTCGTCACGGGGTGCGCCGCCGTCGCCGCCGGACTGCACCCGCCCACCGGCATGGTCACCGAGACACCCGCGTTCACCGACAGCGGCCTGCCCGCGCTGTCCGACCTCGTCTTCGGCGGCCACGACACCCTCGACTGCCCCCTGCCCAAACGGGCCGAGTCCCTGACCGCCGGCGGTGTCCTCCCACCCGGAGTGGCCACCGCCGTCGCCGCCGAACTCGCCGCCGCCGACCGGGAGATCAGGCCCGGCGGCCCCACCTCGGGGGACACCAGGAGCGAGACCGAACTGATCAAGGTCTTCGCCGACGACCTGCGGGACTTCCTGCACCGCCACGCGCTGGAGCGGGCCGTGGTCGTGAACGTCGCCTCCACCGAACCCGTCTCCCAGGGGCCCTACGCCCCGCTGCCGGCCAGCACCCTCTACGCGCTGGCCGCTCTGCGCGCGGGCTGCCCCTACGTCAACTTCACCCCCTCCGGTGGCATGCACCACCCGGTGGCCGCCCGCGAGGCCGAGCACAGCGGCCTGCCCCACGCCGGCCGGGACGGCAAGACCGGACAGACCCTGCTGCGGGCCGTCCTCGGCCCGATGTTCGCCCAGCGGGCGCTGACGGTCCGGGCCTGGTCGGGTACGAACCTGCTGGGCGGCGGCGACGGTGCCGCCCTCGCCGACCCGGCCGCCGCCGCGGCGAAGAACGCCGGCAAGGAACGCGTCCTCGCCGACACCCTCGGCACCGTCCCCGAGGGCGAGGTCCACATCGACGACGTGCCCGCCCTCGGCGACTGGAAGACTGCCTGGGACCACATCGCCTTCGACGGCTTCCTCGGCACCCGCATGATCCTCCAGACCATCTGGCAGGGCTGCGACTCGGCCCTGGCCGCACCCCTGGTGCTTGACCTGGCCCGCCTGACCGCCCGCGCCCACGAGGCGGGGGTGTCCGGCCCGCTCGGCGCTCTCGGTTTCTACTTCAAGGACCCGGTGGGGGACGGGCCGTCGGGCCTGTCCGAGCAGTACGAGGAACTGCTCCGGTTCGGACGGGGCCTCGGACAGCCCGGCGCAGAGGGCCACGGCCCACGCCCGGTGAGGGACACCGAGGAGACAGGAGAAGCCCTGTGACGCTGCGCGAGCACCCTGACGGCCACCCCGACGGGGCTCCCGCAGCCTCCCCGGGAGACACCGCCGCCGCGACGGCCCCCCGCCCACGCCCCGGCGTCTCCGCCCGACACCGCGTCCGTGCCTGGGCCGAACTCCTGCGTCTGCCCGCCCTGTTCACCGTCCCCGGGGACGCCCTGGCCGGTGCGGCCGCGACCGGCGCACGTCCCACCTCCCGCACCCTGCTCGCCACCGCCTCCTCCCTCTGCCTGTACGAGGCAGGCATGGCCCTCAACGACTGGGCCGACCGCGCCGTCGACGCCGTCGAACGTCCGCACCGCCCCCTGCCCTCCGGCCGCATCCGCCCCGCCGCCGCCCTCACCGCGGCCGGAGCCCTCACCGGAGCCGGACTGGCCCTGGCGGCCCGCGCCGGCCGACCCGCCCTCGCTGTCGCCGCGCCCCTGGCCGCGACCGTCTGGGCGTACGACCTCGGCCTGAAACGCACGCCCGCCGGACCCCTGGCCATGGGCACGGCCCGGAGCCTGGACCTGCTGCTGGGAGCCGCGGCCACCACAGGCCGGGCCCGGGACGCCCTGCCCTCAGCGGCTCTCCTCGGCACCCACACCCTGGCCGTCACCACCGTCTCCCGCCAGGAAGCACAGGGCGGCTCGCCCCTGCCTCTGCTCGCGGCCCTCGCCACGACCGCGCTGCTCACCCGACTGGTCACACGCCGCCCCGGCACCCCGGCCGACGGCCGTCGGCCGGCAGCCGCCCACGCCCGGACGGGCCTCCTCCCAGTGGCCGGGAGCCCCGGCTTCGATACCGCGGCTCTGCTCACCACCGCCCTCGGCGCCGCCTACGCCACGACGACCGCCGGCCCCTATGTCCACGCCACTCTGAACCCCTCGTCTCCGCTCACTCAACGCGCCGTCGGCGCCGGCATCCGCGCCACCATCCCCCTCCAGGCCACCCTCACCGCCCGCTCCAGGGACACCGCCACCGCCCTCCTCATCACAGCCCTCGCCCCCCTCGGAGCGCGGTTCGCGAAGAAGGTGAGCGTCACATGAGCGCCGAATCCGGGGCCTCCGAATTCCGGGCAGCCTGCGAAAGGCGTGCCGAAGCGTCAGGTACCCCCGGTATCCGGGCTTCGGCCGACCCGCCCGACACGATCGCCCGGGCCGCCGCCTCGCCACACACCACCGGCGCCTCTCCCGGTGTCCTCCCTCCCCTCCGCTTCGGCTACGGCACCAACGGTCTCGCCGACCTCCGCCTCGACGACGCCCTCGCCCTCCTCTCCGACCTCGGCTACGACGGCGTCGGACTGACCCTCGACCACATGCACCTCGACCCGCTCGCCCCAGACCTCGCCGCCCGCACCCGCCGAATCGCGCACCGGCTGGACGAACTCGGGCTGGGCGTCACCATCGAGACGGGCGCCCGCTATGTGCTCGACCCGCGCCGCAAACACGGCCCGTCCCTGCTGGAGCCGGACCCTGACGACCGGGCCCGCCGCGCCGACCTCCTCCTGCGGGCCGTCCGGGTCGCCGCCGACCTCGGCGCGCACGCCGTCCACTGCTTCAGCGGCATCGTCCCGGACGGCACCGACACGGACACCGCGTGGAAACGCCTCACCGAGACCCTCACCCCCGTCCTGGACGCCGCCGCATCCACGGGCATCCCGCTCGCAGTCGAACCCGAGCCCGGCCACCTCCTGGCCACCCTGGCCGACTTCCGCCACCTCCGCAGCGCCCTCGGCGACCCCGAACCCCTCGGCCTCACCCTGGACATCGGCCACTGCCAGTGCCTCGAACCCCTTTCTCCAGCCGAGTGCGTGCGGGCCGCCGCCCCCTGGCTACGACACGTCCAGATCGAGGACATGCGGCGCGGCGTCCACGAGCACCTTCCCTTCGGGGAAGGGGAGATCGACTTCCCCCCGGTCCTGGCGGCCCTCGCCGCCACCGGCTACCAGGGGTTGACCGTCGTCGAACTGCCCCGCCACTCCCACGCCGGCCCGCACTTCGCCGCGCAGTCCCTCCCTTTCCTCCGCCACGCCGAGCGGACCGCGGCCACCCTGCCGCCTGCCACCGCTCCGGCCCAGCCGCAGGCCGCGCCACCCCACGGCGCTCCCTCCACCACCCATGAGGGGAGCAGCACCAGATGACCCGACCCCGAGCCACACCAACGGCGAGAACCGAGAACACCGAGAGCAGCCAGGACACCCGGAACCTCAAGGATCCCGACCGGGCGGCCCAGCGCCCGGGAGACGCCCGCACCCGCGCCCACCGATCCACCCGGGACACCGCCGCCCCCACCCCCTCGCTCACCGACCTCCGCCACCACCTCACCACCCACCTCGATCCGCCCGCCCGCGCCTGGCTCGACCACGCCCTCGACGAGGCCGCCGCACACCCCGGCCTCCACGGCCCCATCTCCGTGTGGGAACTGCGCCTCGCCGAAGCCGGCCGGCGCTGCGGCCCCGCGTACGCCGACGCCGCACGCGTCCTCATCCTGGACGCGGCCCGCGCCGGCGCCGACGCCCTGACCCGCGTGTACTTCCAGGGCACCGCCGACGAACGCCGAGCCGTGCTGCACGCCCTGCCCCACCTCCTGTCCGGTCCGGGCGCCCTCCCCCTGGTCGAGGACGCCCTGCGCACCAACGACACCCGGCTCCTGAGCGCCGCGGTCGGCCCCTATGCCGCCCGGCACCTGACCGTCCATGCCTGGCGCCACGCCGTGCTGAAGTGCCTGTTCACCGGTGTCCCGGTCGACGACGTGGCGGACCTGCCCCGGCGCGCCGCCGGCGACGGCGAACTCGCCCGCATGCTGGGCGACTACGCCGCCGAACGCACCGCCGCCGGCCGCACCGTCCCCGAGGACCTGTACCGCGTGCTGGACCTGACCGAGTCCGTCACCCCGGCCCCCGGCACGGACCACCCCCACGGCAAGGAGTCCTGATGCGCATCTTCGACCCCCACATCCACATGACGTCCCGGACCACCGACGACTACGAGGCCATGTACACCGCCGGCGTCCGCGCCCTCGTCGAGCCGGCCTTCTGGCTCGGCCAGCCGCGCACCTCGCCCGCCTCCTTCCGTGACTACTTCGACTCCCTCCTCGGCTGGGAGCCCTTCCGAGCCGCCCAGTACGGCATCGCCCACCACTGCACGATCGCGCTCAACCCCAAAGAGGCGAACGATCCGCGCTGCCTTCCCGTCCTCGACGAGCTGCCCCGGTATCTCGTCAAGGACAACGTCGTGGCGGTCGGGGAGATCGGCTACGACTCCATGACCCCCGCCGAGGACACCGCCCTCGCCGCGCAGCTCCAGCTCGCCGCCGACCACGGCCTGCCCGCCCTCGTGCACACCCCGCACCGGGACAAACTCGCCGGGCTGCGCCGCACCCTCGACGTCGTCCGGGAGTCCGCACTGGCCCCGGACCGAGTGCTGGTCGACCACCTCAACGAGACCACCGTCAAGGAGGCCAGGGACAGCGGCTGCTGGCTGGGCTTCTCCGTCTATCCGGACACCAAGATGGACGAGGAGCGCATGGTCGAGATCCTGCGCACCTGGGGAACCGGGCAGATCCTGGTGAACTCCGCCGCCGACTGGGGGAAGAGCGACCCCCTCAAGACGCGCAAGGTCGGCGACCTCATGCTGGCGGAGGGCTTCGACGAGGACGCCGTCGACCAGGTGCTGTGGCGCAACCCCGTCGCCTTCTACGGGCTCAGCGGCCGGCTGAACCTCGACGTCGCCGGCACGAAGGCCACCCACGAGGGCAACTCCGTCCTGCGCGGCGCCCCGAAGGACCCGCACGAGCCGGACACCGGCCCAGGGACGTCTGCCCCCGTCCCCGCCGCGGAGGCGTGAACCATGCGCTTCCGCCACCCCGACGGCTCCACCGTCCACCTCGCCTACTGCACCAACGTCCACCCCGCCGAAACCCTCGACGGCGTCCTCGCCCAGCTCCGCGACCACTGCGAGCCCGTCCGCCGACGCCTCGGACGCGACCGGCTGGGCATCGGGCTGTGGCTCGCCAAGGACGCCGCCCACGCACTCGTCACCGACCCGTCCGCCCTGCGCGGCCTGCGCACCGAGCTCGACCGGCGCGGCCTCGAGGTCGTCACCCTCAACGGCTTCCCCTATGAGGGCTTCGGCGCCGAAGAGGTCAAGTACCGCGTCTACAAGCCGGACTGGGCCGAGCAGGAGCGCCTCGACCACACCACCGCCCTGGCCCGTGTCCTCGCCGGTCTCCTCCCGGACGACGTCACCGACGGAACCATCTCCACGCTGCCCCTCGCCTGGCGCACCGCGTACGACGACACACGCGCGCAGACCGCCCGCACCGCACTGCGCACACTCGCCGAACGACTCGACGCCCTCGAGGAACTGACCGGCCGCTCCATCCGCGTCGGTCTGGAACCGGAACCCGGATGCGTCGTCGAGACCACCCGCGACGCCATCGCACAGCTCACCCCGATCGGCCACCACCGCATCGGCATCTGCGTCGACACCTGCCATCTCGCCACCTCCTTCGAAGATCCGCACACCGCCCTGGACGCACTCGCCGCGGCCCGCGTCCCCGTCGTCAAATCCCAGCTCTCCGCCGCCCTGCACGCCGAGCACCCCCATCTCCCCGAGGTGCGCGAAGCACTGGCCGCTTTCGCCGAACCCCGCTTCCTGCACCAGACGCGCACGGCGACCGCCGCCGGCCTGCGCGCCACGGACGACCTCGACGAGGCCCTCGCCGGACACGCCCTGCCGGACGCCTCACCCTGGCGCGCCCACTTCCACGTCCCCCTGCACGCGGCCCCCACCGCGCCCCTCGCCTCCACCCTCCCGGTCCTGAAATCCGCGCTGACCCGCCTGGTCGGCGGCCCGGCCCCGCTCACCCGCCACCTGGAGGTCGAGACCTACACCTGGCAGGCCCTCCCACCCGAACTGCGCCCCAAGGGCCGCACTCAGCTCGGCGACGGCATCGCCGCCGAACTCACCCTCGCCCGCGACCTGCTGACGGACCTCGGCCTGAAGGAGCTGCCATGAGCACCGGCCCCCATCAGCACCCCGGCCCGGCCGCCACGGACACACCCAGCCCGTCTCCGAAGGCCATCGACACACCCGGCCCGTCTCCGAAGGCCACGGACACACCCGCCCCGCTTCCGGCGGCCACCCTCCCGGGCCGCCCCACCCCGCTCCTCGTCCTCGACGTCGTCGGCCTCACCCCCCGTCTCCTCGACCACATGCCCCACCTCAAGGCACTCGGCCAGTCAGGCTCCCGCGCCCCTCTGGGTACCGTCCTGCCCGCCGTCACCTGCGCCGCCCAGTCCACGTTCCTCACCGGCGCCATGCCCTCGGAACACGGCATCGTCGGCAACGGCTGGTACTTCCGCGAACTCGGTGACGTCCTGCTGTGGCGCCAGCACAACGGGCTCGTGGCCGGCGACAAACTCTGGGACGCCGCCCGCCGCGCGCACCCCGGCTACACCGTCGCGAACATCTGCTGGTGGTACGCCATGGGCGCCGACACCGACATCACCGTCACCCCCCGTCCCGTCTACTACGCCGACGGCCGCAAGGAACCCGACTGCTACACCCGCCCGGCCGCACTGCACGACGAACTCACCGACACATTCGGCACCTTTCCCCTGTTCCACTTCTGGGGCCCCGGAGCCGACCTCGTCTCCAGCCGGTGGATCATCGACGTCACCCGCCACATCATCACGACCCGGCACCCCGACCTGACGCTCTGCTACCTCCCTCACCTCGACTACGACCTGCAGCGCTTCGGCCCCGACGACCCGCGCTCCCTGAAGGCGGCCGCCGACCTCGACACCGCCCTGGCCCCGCTGCTGGACGACGCCCACGCAGAAGGCCGTACCGTCGTCGCTCTGTCCGAGTACGGCATCACCCGCGTGAACCGGCACGTCGACATCAACCGCGCCCTGCGCCGCGCCGGGCTGCTGGAAGTGCACACGCAGGACGGCATGGAGTACCTCGACCCGATGGCGTCCCGTGCCTTCGCGGTGGCCGACCACCAGATCGCCCATGTCTACGTGCGCCGCCCCGAGGACCTCGACGCCACCCGTGCGGCCCTCGACGGCCTGCCCGGCATCGCCCAACTCCTGGACGACGAGGGCAAGAAGGCCCATCACCTCGACCATCCGCGCGCCGGGGAACTCGTCGCCGTGGCGGAAGCCGACGCCTGGTTCACGTACTACTACTGGCTCGACGACGACCGCGCGCCCGACTTCGCGCAACTGGTCGAGATCCACCGCAAACCCGGCTACGACCCGGTCGAACTCTTCATGGATCCCCTCGACCCCTACGTCAAGGTCAAGGCGGCCACCGCAGTGGTGCGCAAGAAGCTCGGCATGCGCTACCGCATGGCGGTCGTGCCCCTGGACCCCTCACCTATTCGCGGCAGCCACGGCCGCCTTCCGCAGAGCGACGACGACGGTCCGCTCCTCATCTGCTCCACCCCCCGTGCTGTCGGCGACCGCGTCGCGGCCACCGATGTGAAGTCACTGCTGCTCCGACTCGCCGGTCTCGCCTGAGGCCACAGCCCTCAGCACCGACCGCTCACAAGTGAAGCACTCACCACTGACAACGCCCCGCGATCACGAGGAGTTCCCCGCATGAGCCGCTTCTCCCAGCCCGACCCCGAACTCGGCCACCGCCTCAGCAGACGAGGCATGCTCGGCGTGGCCGCCGGTGCCACCGCGGCCGCCCTGCTCGGTGCCGCGGCCCCGGCGACCGCCGCCACCGGCAACGCGACCGCCGCCGACGCCACGCCCGCCACCGCCTCCGGCACCAAGGGCCGCGGCCGGCCCGTTCTGCCGCCCGGCCGCCTGGGCATACAGCTCTACAGCCTGCGCGACAAGGTCTCCACGCTGGGCTTCGGCCCGGTCTTCGCCGAACTGGAGCGGTACGGCTACGACGAGGTCGAGTTCGCCGGATACACCCAGGGATCCGCCGGCCCCATCACCCTCGCCCAGCTCAAGCGGCTCGCCCGCGACCACGGCCTGAACCCGATAGGCAGCCACGTCGGCTACTACTCCGACGACCCCGACGCCTACACCTTCGCCCAGAACCTCACCAAGGTCCTCGACGACGCCCAGGCCCTCGGCCTCAAGCACATCGGCACGGCCTCCGGCCCGTTCCGCTACGGCTCGACCGTCGACGCCTGGAAGCGCGCCGCCGAGGACTTCAACACCTACGGGGCGGCGGCCAGGGCCCGGGGCATGAAGTTCTACCAGCACAACCACTCCGAGGAGTTCTCCTTCGCCACCGACAACCCCAAGGTCCGCCTCTACGACATCCTGGTCAGGGAGACCGACCCGGACCTCGTCCACCTGGAGATGGACATCTACTGGGCCTACGTCGGCCAGTTCCGCTTCTCCAAGCGGCCCGACGGCACGCCCGCCCCGTTCGAGCCGCTGGACTACGTGCTGCGGCAGCCCGACCGCTACCCGCTCTTCCACGTGAAGGACGGCGAGAGCGACCCGTCGAACCCGTACGGCTACCGCATGACCGACGTCGGCGACGGGGACATCGACTACCGGCGGTTCATCTCCGCCGTGACCCGGCTGCGCGGCCACCGCATGGCCCACCACTGGCAGGCCGAGCACGACAACCCGGCCGAGTCCTTCACCTTCGCCCGCCGCTCCAGCGCGCACCTGCACTCCCTCAGGGAGAAGTGCTGACCGCTGTGCGGGCATGAGGGAGGCCCCTCCCCGAACGGGGAGGGGCCTCCCTCATGGGTGCCGCGGCGTCAGCCCGCGGTCCGTGCTCGAGCCGGTGCGTGACCCGGCTGGCGCAGCAGCAGGGCCACCAGAGCGGCCAGCATCGACACGCCCCCGGCGAGCGCGTACGCGCCGTCGTAGCCCCAGGCCGCGACCACCATCGAGCCCAGTCCGCCGCCGAACAGTCCGCTGATCAGCTTGCCGCTGTAGACCAGCCCGTAGTTGGTGGCGTTGTAGTTCTCCCCGAAATAGTCCGGGGTCAGTGCCGCGAACAGTGGGTAGAACGCGCCGCCGCCGAAGCCGGACAGGAAAGCGAAGAACAGGAACAGCCACTCGCTCTTCAGGTCGCCCGCCCAGATCACGCCGAACTGGGCCAGGCCCAGCACGACGATGACGAACACCAGGGTGGACTTGCGGCCCCACCGGTCGGACAGCCAGCCCACCACACCGCGACCGATGCCGTTGACCACCGCCATCACGCCCATCGACGACGCCGCCACCAGCGGGCCGAAACCCACCTCCTTGGCGAAGTCGACCTGGAACGAGATCCCGAAGATCGACACGCCGGCGGTCATCACCACCGAGAGCCACATCAGCGGCAGCATGCCCGTGCGGATGGCCTCCTTCGGGGTGTACTGCCGTACCGCGGGCGGGTTCTTGGCCAGGCTCGCCGCGTTCTTGCGGTCCCCCGAGAAGGACAGCGGATCGATCTCCGCGGGCCACCAGTTCTTCGGCGGGTCCTTGAAGAAGAACGCGCAGACCACGACCACGATCATGACGTAGGCGCCGATGAGGTCCAGGACACGGTGGTAGTTCGCCGTGTCGAAGCCGTAGTTGAAGATGAAGATGAACGGCAGCGACCCGTACGCGAACCCTCCGTTGACGAATCCCGTGCGGGCGCCGCGCCGCTCCGGGAACCACTTGCCGACCATGTTGATGCAGGTGGCGTAGACGAGCCCGGCGCCGATGCCGCCGACCACGCCGAAGCCGAGGATCGCCGGCAGCACGTCGTCCAGGTGCGACAGGGCCAGGAACCCCAGCAGGCACAGGCCCGACCCGATGTACATGGCCGAGCGGGCCGACAGATGGCCCTTCTCCCGCAGCCAGCCCGCCGGGAAGGCGATGCCGGCCTGGAAGAACACCCACACGCTGAGGATCCAGAAGGTGTTGCTCTGCGTCCAGCCGTGCGCGTGGGACAGGGTGTCCTCCGCGGAGCCGTACGCGTACTCGAAGACGCTGATGGCCATCATGGCGATCCACGGCAGATACACCATGATCTTGCGGGAGTGGCCGAGGATGTCCCGGTCGGTCTCGCCGACGCGGTAGACACGGCCGCGGGAGTCGGTCAGCTCGCGGTAGGGACGGTGTGCGGCGTCGGAGGGTAAGGGAGCGGTATGTGCTTCGTACGGATCTGCCGTCATGTCAGGCTGTGTCCTCGCCGAGCGGTTGCGGGTTGGGGGAGATGCGGCGCGTTTCCTTGTCGCGTCCCGGCGGTGTCAGGAACAGCGCCACGCAGCCGGCGAAGAGGGAGATGGAGCCGGCCAGGATGAAGGCACCGGAGTGCCCCCAGGCGCCGACGACCACGGCACCCATGCCGGCGCCCAGGCCGGAGACGAGCTTGGCGCTGTAGACCATGCCGTAGTTGGAGGCGTTGTTGTTCTCACCGAAGTAGTCGGCGGTGAGCGCCGCGAACATCGGGAAGATGGCACCGCCGCCGAAGCCGGAGATCGCGGAGAAGATCAGGAACAGGGTCAGGTTCTTGCTCTCGGCCGACCAGAGGATGCCGTACTGGGCGAGGCCCAGGATGAGGCACACCACGAGCAGGCACCGCTTGCGGCCGTAGAGGTCCGAGAGCCAGCCGATGACACCGCGGCCGGTGCCGTTGACGACGGCCTTCAAGGACATGGCCGTTGCCACGATCCCGCCGGCGAATCCGGCCTCCTCGCCGATGTCCACCTGGAAGGCGATCCCGAAGATGTTCACACCGGACGTGCACGCCAGGCAGAACCACATCAGGGCGACCCGGCCGGTCTTCCACGCCTCCTTGGGAGAGTACTGGCGCACCGCCGGCGGGTTCATCCGCAGCGAGCGGGCCGCGCGCGGGTCGTCCGGCGGGTTCAGCGGGTCGATCGTGGAGGGCCACCAGTTCTTCGGCGGGTCCTTGAAGAAGTACCCGGAGCACGCGACCATCCCGGCCAGGAACACACCCACCGAGACCAGCACCCAGCGGAAGTTGGTCAGGTCCATGTAGCCGTTGAAGAGGAAGACGAACGGCACCGAGCCGTAGGCGAAACCGCCGTTGACGAAGCCGGTCTTGCCGCCCTTGCGCTCCGGGTACCACTTGCCGACCATGTTGACGCAGGTGGCGTACACCATGCCGGCGCCCATGCCGCTGAACATGCTGAAGCCGATGTAGGCGAAGACGACGTGCGGCGCGAAGGCGAGGGACAGGTAGCCCATCAGGGTGCCCGTCGCGCCGAGCATCATGGCCCAGCGGGCCGGCAGTTTCCCGCTCTCACGCAGTTTGCCCGCGGGGAAGGCCACCGCGGCCTGGAAGAAGACCCAGACGGTCATCATCCAGAAGATGTGCATGCTGTTCCAGCTGTGCGCCGTGTGCAGGGTGTCCTCGGCGGACGCGAACGCGTACTCGGCGGAGGAGATGCCCATCATGCCGATCCAGGGCAGGATCACCATCCACTTGCGCTTGCGGCCCATGATGTCGATGTCGGTCTCACCGAGGCGGTAGACGCGACCGTTCGCGTCGGTGACCTCCCGGTAGGGAACCGTTGTGGGCAGATCGGTCGTTGTCATGTCGTGTCGCACCCCTTGCGTCGAAAGATCTGGCCAGCGCCCCCTGTCCCATGCCTTTCGTGCGCGTGCGGGTCCCGGGGCCGGCCGACGCGCACCGTCGGCCGGCCTCCCGCTCACTCACCTCATGTACCGCCCCCCAGCCGTCCC
Organism: Streptomyces tibetensis; assembly: GCF_040647715.1. Classification (GTDB taxonomy): domain Bacteria; phylum Actinomycetota; class Actinomycetes; order Streptomycetales; family Streptomycetaceae; genus Streptomyces; species Streptomyces tibetensis_A. The sequence continues at coordinate 47,885 of NZ_JBEZCR010000004.1, forward strand.
GCCTCCCGCGCCCAGCGGTACTTCGCGCCGAGCACGGCCACCGGCTTCTCGGTCGTGTACGGATACGCCACGACCCCGCGCTCGAAGAGGTACTGGCAGGCCTCCTCGACCTCCACGTCACCGGCGAGCGACGCCACCACGGGCTTCTCGATCCCGCGCTCCCGGAACTCGGCCACCACGCGCGCGGTGAGCTCCGCGAACACCATGGGAGGAGTGACGATGGTGTGCCAGTAGCCGAGGACCAGCGCGTGGATGCGCGGATCCTCCAGACCCAGCCGGATCGTCGCCTCGTACGTGGACGGCGGCTCGCCCCCGGTGATGTCCACCGGGTTGCCCGCGGCCCCGAAGGGCGGGATGAACTTCCGGAACGCCTCGTCCAGGTCCGGCGGGATCTCCATCAGCGACAGTCCGTTGTCCGTCACCGCGTCGGAGAGCAGCACACCGCTGCCGCCGGCACCCGTGATGATCACGACGTTGTCGCCCTTGGGTGCGGGAAGCACCGGCAACGCGCGCGCGTACTCCAGCATGTCGTTCAGCCCCGGCGCGCGGATCACCCCGGCCTGCCGCAGGATGTCGTCGTACACGGCGTCGTCGCCGGCGAGGGCGCCCGTGTGCGAACCGGCCGCCTTGGCGCCCGCGGCGGTCCGCCCGGCCTTCAGCACGACCACCGGCTTCTTCGGCACGGTCGCCCGCGCGGCCTCCACGAAGGCCCGGCCGTCCTTGAGGTCCTCCAGGTGCATGGCGATGCAGTCGGTGTGCGGGTCCTCGCCGAACCAGGTCAGCAGGTCGTCCTCGTCCAGGTCCGACTTGTTGCCGAGTCCGACGATCGCCGACACGCCCGTCTTGGTGGTCCGCGCGAAGCCCAGGATGGCCATCCCGATGCCGCCCGACTGCGAGGTCAGCGCCACCCCGCCCTTGACGTCGTAGGGCGTGCAGAACGTGGCGCACAGGTCCTGCCAGGTCGAGTAGTAGCCGTAGATGTTGGGCCCCAGCAGCCGTACGCCGTGCCGCTCGGCGATCTCCACGATCTCCGCCTGGAGTTGGTGCTCGCCGGTCTCCGCGAACCCGGACGGGATCAGCACGGCGTTCGGGATCTTCTTGCGTCCCACTTCCTCCAGGGCCGAGGCCACGAACTTGGCGGGGATCGCGAAGACCGCCACATCCACCTCACCGGGAACGTCCGTGACACTCTTGTACGCCTTGCGGCCCAGAATGTCATCGGCCTTGGGGTTCACCGGGTGGATCTCGCCCGCGAAGCCCCCGTCCACGAGGTTGCGCATCACCGAATTGCCGATCTTGCCCTGCTCGTTGGAAGCGCCGATCACGGCGACCGAGCGGGGCTGCATCAGCCGGCGCATCGAGGTGAGGATCTCGTCGCGCGAGTACGTCCGGCGCGGTGCGGGCTGCGACTCGGCCAGGATCACCCGGATGTCGGCCGCGACGGCCCCCTCCGGCGTCGCGATCACCGGGTTGAGGTCCACCTCGGCGATCTCGGGGAAGTCCGCGACGAGTTGGGAGACCCGGCGGATCTGCTCGGCGACGGCCCACCGGTCCACGCCCGCCTGGCCGCGCACCCCGCGCAGGATCTCGGCCGACCGGATCGAGTCCAGCATGGACAGCGCCTCGTCGGCGTTCACCGGCGCGAGCCGGAACGTGACGTCCTTGAGCACCTCGACGAGCACCCCGCCGAGCCCGAAGGCGACCACCTTCCCGAACGTCGGGTCCGTGACCGCGCCGACGATGACCTCCTGCCCCTTCGGCAGCAGCTCCTGCACCTGTACGCCCGAGATACGGGCATCGGCGTCGTAGGCGCGCGCGTTGTCGATGATCGTGTGGAACGCGGCCCGTACGTCGGCCGCGCCCTCGACCCCGACGATCACCCCGCCGGCGTCGGTCTTGTGCAGGATGTCCGGTGAGACGATCTTCATCACGACGGGCCCGCCGAAGCGCGCCGCGAACGCCACCGCCTCGTCGACGTCCGTCGCCAGTTCCTCGCCCGGTACGGCGATCCCGTACGCGTCGGCGATCACCTTGCCCTCGGGCGCGGTCAGCGCGGTCCGTCCCTCGGCCCGTACGGACTCCAGGAGGGACCGCACCCGCAGGACCCGGTCTTCCGCCATCACGTCAGATCACTCCGTTCGACTTGAGCAGGCGCACTTCCTCGTCGCCGAGGCCGAGTTCGCCGATGTAGACCTCTTCGTTGTGCTCGCCGAGCAGGGGTGAACTGGTCACGTCGACGGGGGAGTCGGACAGCTTGAGCGGGCTGCCGACGGTCACGAAGTCGCCGCGCTCGGGATGGGGCACCGTGACGACCATCTCGTTGGCGACCAGCGAACGGTCCTCGATGATCTCCCGGGTGGACAGGATCGGCCCGCACGGGATGTTGTGCGCGTTGAGCCGCTCCAGCACCTCCCACTTGGGCAGCGTCGAGGACCACTCCTCGATCAGCTGGAACATCTTGCCGAGCTTGGGCAGCCGCGCCTCGGGCGTCGCCCACTCGGGGTCGTCGGCCAGCTCGGGCCGGCCGATGAGCTCGCTGATGGGCTGCCAGCCGACGGGCTGCACGATGACGTACACGTAGTCGTTCGGGCCGCCCGGCGCGCACTTGACCGCCCAGCCGGGCTGTCCGCCGCCGGACGCGTTCCCGGACCTGGGAACCTCGTCGCCGAAGTCCTCGTTGGGATATTCAGCGAGCGGCCCGTGTGCCAGACGCTGCTGATCCCGCAGCTTCACCCGGCACAGGTTGAGTACGGCGTGCTGCATGGCCACGTTGACCCGCTGCCCGCGCCCGGTGCGCTCCCGTTGGTAGAGCGCGGCGAGGATGCCCGCCACGGCGTGCACACCCGTCCCCGAGTCCCCGATCTGGGCCCCCGTCGCCAGCGGCGGTCCGTCCTCGAAGCCGGTGGTCGACATCGACCCGCCCATGGCCTGCGCGACGACCTCGTACGCCTTGAAGTTGGTGTACGGGCCCTCGCCGAACCCCTTGATGGAGGCATAGACGATCCGTGGATTGATCTCCTGGATGCGGTCCCAGGTGAAGCCCATCCGGTCCACCGCGCCCGGGCCGAAGTTCTCGACCATGACGTCGGAGCGCCGGATCAGCTCGGTGAGGATCTCCTTGCCGCGTTCGGTCTTGGTGTTGAGGGTGATGCTCCGCTTGTTGCAGTTGAGCATCGTGAAGTAGAGGGAGTCGACGTCCGGCAGGTCACGCAGCTGCTTGCGCGTGATGTCGCCGGTCGGCGCCTCCAGCTTGACGACGTCCGCGCCGAGCCAGGCGAGCAGCTGCGTCGCCGACGGCCCGGACTGGACGTGGGTCATGTCCAGGACGCGGATGCCTTCGAGGGCCTTGGTGGAGGTAGCAGTCATCGCGGGCACCTCACTTGTACATGGTCTGGTTCATGGTTCCGGGGGCGTACGCGTCGGGGTCGACCCAGACGTTGATGAGCGACGGCTTGCCGGACTCGCGGGCGCGCTGCAGGGCCGGGCCGATGTCGGCGGGGTCGCGGACCTCCTCGCCGTAGCCGCCCAGCATCTGGGCGAACTTGTCGTAGTGGACGTCGCCGAGGGTGTTGCCGACCCGGTCGCGGTCCTTGCCGTACTTGGCGGCCTGGCCGTAGCGGATCTGGTTCATGGAGGAGTTGTTGCCGACGATGCCGACGAAGGGGAGGTCGTAGCGGACGAGGGTCTCGAAGTCCCAGCCGGTCAGGGAGAACGCGCCGTCGCCGAAGAGCGCGACGACCTCCTTGTCGGGCCGTGCCTGCTTGGCCGCGAGCACGAAGGGGACACCGACGCCGAGCGTGCCGAGAGGACCCGGGTCCATCCAGTGCCCGGGCGACTTGGGCTGCACGACCTGGCCGGAGAAGGTGACGATGTCGCCGCCGTCGCCGATGTAGATGGAGTCCTCGGTGAGGAAGTCGTTGATCTCGCTGACCAGGCGGTAGGGGTGGATGGGGGAGGCGTCGGACCTCAGGTTCGGCAGCCGCTTCTCCAGCGCGGTCTGCTCGGCCGCCCGCAGCTCGTCCAGCCACTCCTTGCGCTTGGACGCACCGCCGTTGATGCGCCCGGAGGCAGCCTCGGTCACCGACTTCAGCACCAGCCCGGCGTCTCCCACGATGCCGAGGTCGATGTCGCGGTTCTTGCCGACCGTGCGGTAGTCGAGGTCGATCTGCACGACGGTCGCGTCCGGGGACAGGCGCTTGCCGTAGCCCATGCGGAAGTCGAAGGGCGTGCCGACGATGACGATGACGTCGGCATTGGAGAAGGCGTACCGGCGCGAGAGCTGGAAGTGGTGCGGGTCGCCCGGCGGGAGGGTGCCGCGTCCCGCGCCGTTCATGTAGGCGGGGATGTTGAGGGTCCTGACGAGCTCGATGGCCGCCTCGGTGCCCCGGGTCGTCCAGACCTGGCTGCCGAGCAGGACGGCCGGCTTCTCGGCGTGCACCAGCAGGTCGGCGAGCTTCTCGATGGCCTCGGGGTCGCCGGCCGAGCGGGTCGAGGCGCGGTAGGCGCCTTCCTGCGGCACGCGTGCCTTGGCGGCCGGGACCTTGGCGTCCAGCACGTCGCGCGGAATCTCCAGGAAGGAGGGCCCGGGCGCGCCGTGGAAGCACTCGCGGAACGCCATGGACACCATGTCCGCGGCGCGGGCCGTGTCCGGCACGGTCGCCGAGAACTTGGTGATGGGGTTCATCATGTCGACGTGCGGCAGGTCCTGCAGGGACCCCATCTTGTGCTGTGTGAGAGCCCCCTGACCGCCGATCAGCAGCATCGGGGACTCCGCGCGGAAGGCGTTGGCGACACCGGTGACGGCGTCGGTCGTGCCCGGGCCCGCGGTGACCACCGCACAGCCGGGCTTGCCGGTGATGCGGGCGTAACCGTCGGCGGCGTGGGCGGCGACCTGCTCGTGGCGTACGTCGACGACCTCGATGCCCTCGTCGACGCAGCCGTCGTAGATGTCGATGATGTGGCCGCCGCACAGCGTGTAGATGCGGTCGACCCCCTCGGCCTTCAGCGCCTTGGCTACGAGATGACCACCGGAAATCAAGTCCTGGGTGTCGTCGGGCATGGCGAAGTCCTGTCCCTTCGTAGGGGGTTGGAGCGGCTCGCAGTACATTGCATACAGTCGACGAATACTGTATGAAGCTTGTTATCCCGCATCCGGTGGGTGGTGTCCAGGGGGCGTGCGGCATTTTCAGTCAGGAGCCGAAATGGACCTGTACGAACACCAGGCAAGAGAACTCTTCGAAGAACACGGCATCTTGGTGCCGCGGGCCGAGGTGACCGACTCGCCCGAGGAAGCACGCGGGATCGCACGCCGGCTCGGCGGCCGGGTCGTGGTGAAAGCCCAGGTGAAGACGGGTGGGCGTGGCAAGGCCGGTGGTGTGAGGATCGCCGCCGACCCGGCCGCCGCCGAGCTGACCGCACGCCAGATCCTCGGCATGGAGATCAAGGGACACAGGGTCGGCAAGGTCATGCTGGCCCAGCCGGTCGACATCGAGAACGAGTTCTACGTGTCCTACGTACTCGACCGCGCGGCGGGCCGCTTCCTCGCGATCGCGTCCGCGGAAGGCGGCATGGAGATCGAGGAGGTCGCCGCGACCCGTCCCGAGGCCGTGGCCCGTGTCCCCATCGACCCCGCCGAGGGAGTCACCACCGCGAAGGCGGGCGAGATCGCCGAGGCGGCCGGGCTGCCGCAGCAGGCCGTGGACGTCCTCGTACGGCTGTGGGAAGTCCTGGTCCGCGAGGACGCCCTCCTCGTCGAGGTCAACCCGCTCGTCCGCACGAAGGAGGGCCGGATCCTGGCCCTTGACGGCAAGGTCACCCTTGACGACAACGCGCGCTACCGGCAGGCGCGCTGGGGCGCGGACGTCGCGGAGCACGACGACGCGCTGGAGGCGGCCGCCGCAGCCAAGGGCCTCAACTACGTCAAGCTGGACGGCGAGGTCGGCATCATCGGCAACGGCGCCGGCCTCGTCATGTCGACCCTGGACGTGGTCGCGGGATGCGGCGCGCGACCGGCCAACTTCCTCGACATCGGCGGCGGAGCGAGCGCCCAGGTCATGGCGGACGGCTTGTCGGTCATCCTCTCCGACCCGGCCGTGAAATCCGTCTTCGTCAACGTCTTCGGCGGGATCACCTCCTGCGACGCGGTCGCCGACGGCATCGTGCAGGCCCTGGAATCCGTGCGGTTGACCAAGCCGCTGGTCGTCCGCCTGGACGGCAACAACGCGGCCCGGGGCCGGGCCATCCTCGACGAGCACGCGCCTCCGCTCGTCCAGCAGGTCACCACCATGGACGGCGCCGCCGCCCGTGCCGCCGAACTCGCCACCACGGCCTGAGGAGAGGGAACGCCATGGCCATCTACCTCACCAAGGAGAGCAGGGTCCTCGTCCAGGGCATGACCGGCGGCGAGGGCATGAAGCACACCCGGCGCATGCTCGCGGCCGGCACGAACGTCGTCGGCGGCGTCAACCCGCGCAAGGCCGGCCGCACCGTCGACTTCGACGACCGTGCCGTGCCCGTCTTCGGCTCCGTCGCCGACGGCATCCGCGTCACCGGAGCCGACGTCTGCGTCGTCTTCGTCCCGCCCGCCTTCGCCAAGGCGGCCGTCGTCGAGGCCGCCGACGCCGGCATCGGCCTCGCCGTCGTCATCACCGAGGGCATCCCCGTCCACGACTCCGTCGCCTTCACCGCGTACGCCCAGGACAAGGGCACCCGCATCGTCGGCCCCAACTGCCCCGGTCTCATCACGCCCGGCCAGTCCAACGCGGGCATCATCCCGTCCGACATCACCAAGCCGGGCCGCATCGGCCTGGTCTCCAAGTCGGGCACGCTGACCTACCAGCTCATGTACGAGCTGCGCGACATCGGCTTCTCCACCTGCGTCGGCATCGGCGGCGACCCCGTCGTCGGCACCACGCACATCGACTGCCTCGCCGCCTTCCAGGACGACCCCGACACCGAACTGATCGTCCTCATCGGCGAGATCGGCGGCGACGCGGAGGAACGGGCGGCGGCCTACATCCGCGAGCACGTCAGCAAGCCCGTCGTCGGCTACATCGCCGGATTCACCGCGCCCGAGGGCAAGACCATGGGGCACGCGGGCGCGATCGTGTCCGGCTCCTCCGGAACGGCCGCCGCGAAGAAGGAGGCCCTGGAGACGGTCGGAGTGAGCGTGGGCAGCACACCGACCGAGACGGCGAAACTGGTGCTCGAGCGCCTGGCAGCGTGCTAGCGGCAGTTCCGGACTGATTCCCGCCCCCGACTGTGCACCGAGAGCGGAGCAACCCCATGGCACCCACCCTCACCCTCAAGTCCGGCACCTCCTGGCCCGACGCGTGGCGGCGCTGCCTCGCCGTCGCTCCGGAGGCCTTCCGTGACGACCGGGTCCTCAACCTCTGGAACGGCGCCTGGCAGGAGGACGGACGGGTCCTGCCCGCCGTCAGCCCGGTCGACGGCAGCCCTGTCGCAGGCCCGCCCCGTCTGGACGGGACCACCGCCCACCGAGCCGTGTGCGCCGCACTCGACCAGCACCGCGCCTGGCGGCACCTCCCCCTGGAGGAGCGCCGGGCCCGGGTCGCGGCCACCCTCGACGCCCTCACCGAACACCGCACGCTGCTCGCCCTCCTGCTCGTCTGGGAGATCGGCAAGCCCTGGCGCCTCGCTCAGGCGGACGTCGACCGGGCCATCGACGGCGTCCGCTGGTATGTCGACGGCGTCGAACCGATGCTCGCCGGCCGCTCCCCGCTGGACGGCCCGGTATCCAACATCGCCAGCTGGAACTACCCGATGAGCGTGCTCGTTCACGCATTGCTGGTCCAATCACTCGCAGGCAACGCGGTCATCGCCAAGACCCCGACCGACGGTGGTGTCGCCTGCCTGACCCTGGCCTGTGCCCTCGCCGCCCGCGAGGGAGTACCCGTGACCCTCGTCAGCGGCAGCGGAGGCGAGCTGTCCCAGGCACTGGTGCGGGCGCCCGAGATCGGCTGCGTCTCCTTCGTCGGCGGCCGCGACACCGGCGCAGCAGTGGCCACAGCCGTCGCCGACCTCGGCAAACCACACGTACTCGAACAGGAAGGACTCAACACCTGGGGCCTTTGGAACTACTCGGACTGGGACACCTTCACCGCGGTGATCCCGACGCTCTTCGACTACGGCAAGCAGCGCTGCACGGCGTACCCGCGCTTCGTCGTCCAGCGGCACCTGTTCGACGCCTTCCTGGCGGCGTACCTCCCGGCGGTGCGCACGCTCAGGGTCGGGCATCCGCTCGCCGTGGCGCAGCCTGACGATCCGTACCCGGAGCTGGACTTCGGGCCGGTGATCAACGCGGCCAAGGCGAAGGAACTGCAGGACCAGGTCGCCGAGGCGATCGACCGGGGCGCCGTACCGCTGCACCGCGCCACGCCCGACGACGCCCGCTTCCTGCCCGGCCAGGACACCTCCGCCTACGTCCAGCCGGTCACGCTCCTCAACCCGCCCTCGTCCTCCCCGCTGCACCACGCGGAGCCGTTCGGCCCGGTCGACACGATCGTCCTGGTCGATACGGAGGCGGAGCTGCTGGCCGCGATGAACGCCTCCAACGGCGCGCTGGTCGCCACGCTGTCCACGGACGACCGGGCCACGTACGAGCGGCTCGCCCCGCACATCCGTGCGTTCAAGGTCGGCCACGGCACGCCCCGCTCCCGGGGCGACCGCGACGAGCTGTTCGGCGGGCTCGGTGCGTCCTGGCGCGGCGCGTTCGTCGGCGGCGACCTGCTCGTGCGGGCGGTGACGCGAGGACCGCAGGGGGAGCGGCTGCCGGGCAACTTCCCGGAGTACCAGCTGCTGCCCTGACGCAGGGGGGCGCGTCCGACGCCGGTCCCCGCGGGGTTCGCGATGAGGGGGCCGGCGTCGGACGCAGTAGCGGTCCGACGGCCGGAAGGGGGGCCGGCACGTGGTTGCGGTGCGACGTGGCGCCGCCCGGCGCTCCGAAACGTCGTTCAGCCGATTCCCTGCCGGTCCGGGCGCAGGGCGAAGTCCCGGTCGGGCGGGGTCGCCGCGGCGAGATCGACCGCCTGCCGGAGCAGTTCGCGATGGCGCAGCAGCGGCTCGCGGCGCTCCTGCGGAGCGAGCAGGAGCAGGTCGTCGAGACCGGCCAGCATGCGCCGGGAGATCTGCGGGCTGCCGATGGCGCACCCCCGTGTCTCGGTGAACCCGAGATCCACCAGCTCGGTCCAGCCGGGCACGGGCTGCACCAGCCGCACCGCACCGGCCCGGTCCCGGTGCAGGACGGCGTCCAGCGGACGCCGGCTCAGCGCGGCAAGGAACTGCACGACACGGTCCAGCGCCTGGACGGCGGTCGTCGGATCGTTGATCGCGGGGGACAGGGCACGCAGTGCGATGTCGGACAACTGTCGCAGCCCGAAACCGAGATCCTGATGGTAGGTCCGCTCCACTCCCACCGAGAGCGCGTGGCGCAGCGCCCTGCGCGGCGGAACCGGCCCGCCGTGCACCGCCAGCACGGGCATCCCGGGCACCACGAAGTCCCCGATCCGAGGGATCAGCCGCAGCACGACCCGGTGTTTGCGCGCCACCCGCACCAGGCGTGCGATGTGCACGTCCCGCAGCACTCCGGCCCTGCCCTCGTGCGGCACCCACGCGGTCTCGCGGCCGAGGCCGGGAGTGTCCTGCCCGACCGCCGGCACGGGCATCGAGGCGACCACCCGGAACGACTCCGAGGCGATCCGCGCGATCACATGGCTGATCCGCATCAGCCGCAGGGTGGCGTTCACGTACAGCACGAAGAGCAGCAGGCTCAGGGCGACCATGCACAGGGTGAGGACCGACTGCACCAGAGGCACCGTCGTGACGGCACGGGGGTCGTCGACGGTGTCGAAGCTCGTCAGGACCAGCAGGGTCAGCACGAACGTGGACAGGAAGACCGCGAAGGTCGCCTTCGTGATCCGGCTGCGCACGAAGAGCCGCACCACGCGCGGGGTGAACTGCCCGCTCGCCATCTGCACGGCCACCAGCGAGATGCTGAAGACCACACCGATGAAGGTCATCATCGCCGAGCTGACCGCGCTCACCACGGCCTTCGCGTCCTCGGCGAACCGCAGCAGCTCGTCGAGCGTCTCGTAGTCACGGTCCTGCTGGAGCGCGTCGACGATGGCCGTGTCGAGCGCCTCCGCCCCGACCCAGACCATGAAGACACCGACCATCGCCGCGGTGGGGGCGAACCAGAACGTGTCCCGCAGGTGCTCCCTGAGCGGCGACAGCGCACGCGGGCGACGCCCGGCCGAGGGGCTCTGCGTAACCATCCAGTCACTCATGGTGTGACCCTAGAGGTATCCGTGCGCGAGGTCCCGGACCCCCGCCAGGCGCACGGAAACGCAGGTGAAAGGCACTCCGAAAGCTTGGTATGGTTGTCCATGTCGCCGCGGGGAACACCCCTGGCACGGCGGCAGACACCTGGTCCGGGTGGCGGAATGGCAGACGCGCTAGCTTGAGGTGCTAGTGCCCTTTATCGGGCGTGGGGGTTCAAGTCCCCCCTCGGACACAGACCAGCTCGGGCGGGTCGAGATCTTCTCGACCCGCCCGGGCTGTTGTGCGTCATGCCTTCCGCGCCGCGGCCTGAGTCTCAGTCCTTGCCTGAGCCTTCGCCTCAGCGCCGGTACTCCCGCAGCTTGCGGTACAGCGTCGCCCGGCCGATCCCGAGTGCGACCGCCGTGCGTGCCTTGTTGCCGCCGTGGCGGCGCAGCGCCTCCAGGATCGTGGCCCGCTCGGCGTGCTCCATCGGGCTGAGCGGGCGCGCGGCCGGGCCTTCCCGGACGGCGTCCGGCAGCTCCGCCCGGCGGACCGGCCCGGACGCCCGCCGCTGCTCCGCCAGGGCCCGTACGACATGGGCCAGCTCGGTGACGTTGCCGGGCCACGGGTACCGCTCCAGCGCGTGCAGGGCGTCCAGGGTCCAGGTCAGCGGCGGTTGCCCGGGCGCCGGGCGGGGGCTGAGGGCCGGCAGGAGTTCCCGTATGTCCTCGGCGCGTTCCCGCAGTGGTGGCAGGGTCACCGAGCGGGCGGACAGTTTGTCCAGCAGGCGCTGCAGGCAGGGGCCGACGGACGCACCTGGTGTGTAGGTGATCAGGAGCTGGGTGTCCGGGTGCTGGTCGAGCATGGAGTTGAGGGCCGCCACGCCGGGCTGCGCGAGGCGCTCGGCGTGCCGGAGCAGGAGGGGACGATCGGAGCGCCACCCGGGCAGGACCTGGTCGAGGCCGGTGTCCCGCGCCGCGTCTGCCACCTGGACGGGGTCCGGCCCGAACAGCTCCCGCGCCAGCGCGTACTTGCCCGTGCCGCGCTCACCGGTGAGCAGCAGGGGCTCCCGGGAACGGGCCAGTTCGACGGCATGCCCGACGGCGTGCCGCCAGGAGACCGAGGAGCCGGTCAGGGTCACCGGCGGGGACGGGACCGGGGCCTTGAGCCCCGGATCGTCGAGCGGTTCCAGGGCGGCCACGATCCCGATGGTCCTGCCGTCCTGACGCACCGGGGTGACGCGTGCGGTGCACCCGGCTCCCTCCGGCAACTCCGCGAAGCCCGTGACGTCCGTGTCCCGCGCGCCGGCCGCCGTACGCTCCAGTACCCCGAGCACCTCGGGTGTCAGCAGCCGCTGCGCCGCCTCACTGACCAGCCGGTTGCGGCCGTCGAGTGCCGCCACGGCCATGTTCGGGCCTCGTGCCGCCCGCACATAGGCGTCGAGCAGCGCCCGCTCGTCCCACCCGGCCCGCGCCCGCAGCTCCGTCTCGAACGCCGCGACCGTCGCCTCGGCGAGAGCCGCCTGCGGGTGCGGCGCTCCCGCGGCACACAGCCGTGTCACGACGGTCACGGTGCCCCGGACCTGCCCGCTCTCCGGCCCGAGCACCGGGACGCTGACCGCGGAGACGTCCTGCCACCGGTCGAGGAAGTGCTCGGGTCCGTGCACCTCGGCCCGGCTCCGGGTGCGCAGGGCGAGAGCCGCGCTGTTGTGGCCGACCTCCTGCTCCGACAGGCCGCCGCACGCGCCGAACCCGGGTACGCTCCCGGCCGTCCACAGCACGCGCAGCCGCTCGTCGGTCAGGACGAGCAGCGACCCGCCTGCGCCCAGTGCGGGGACGATCCGGTCGAGCACCGGCCGGGCGGCGCCGAGCAGAGCCGACTCCCCGGGGAGCGGAGGACACGCCACCGGCTCCGCCAAGTCGTGCGGCACGCCGAAGAACCGGGCCCGCCGCCACGCCGCGACGACCTCGTCCGGCACGCCCGGGGGCAGCGAACGCCCCGACAGGAACCGCTCGCGGGCGACGCGCAGTGAGGGCCGGGCGGTGGTGGCTGCGGGGGAGGGGTCTGTGGTGGTCACGGCACGGCCCACCGTAACGGGTTCGGTTGAACAGGAAACAACCGCGGGTCCCGCTGCCACACGTCGCCGACCATCTGGTGTGTCGTACCGGGGTGCGAGGCCATCCGGCGTTGCGCCACGAGGCACCCCGAGACCCCGCCCACCCCTCGTTCGCCGACACCCCTGTGTCTCGTAATGAGACACCCGCGCCCGGCCGAGGACCCCCATGATCATGCACGTCCCGCGTCCCGCCGCCCGAACCCCCTTCCGCAGGAGCGCCCGTGTCCACCGTCGTCGAGACCGACGTCCTGATCGTGGGCAGCGGCCCGGCCGGTGCCTCGGCCGCGCTGGCCCTGAGCACCTACGGCATCCCCAACATCGTGGTGACCCGCTACGCGAGCCTCGCCGACACACCCCGCGCGCACATCACCAACCAGCGCACCATGGAGGTGCTGCGCGACCTCGGCGTGGAGCAGGAGGTCGTCGCGCAGGCCACCCCGCAGCACCTGATGGGCAACACGACGTTCTGCACCAGCCTGGCGGGCGAGGAACTGGGCCGCGTGCGCTCCTGGGGCAACGATCCGCTCGTGCAGGCCGAACACGAACTCGCCAGCCCCACCCGCATGTGCGACATGCCCCAGCACCTCATGGAGCCGGTCCTCGTGAACGCGGCCGTCGCCCGCGGCACCCGGCTCCGCTTCGAGAACGAGTACCTCTCCTACACCCAGGACCCCGACGGCGTCACCGCCACCGTCCGCGACCGCCTGCGCGGGGACACCTACCAGATCCGGGCCAAGTACCTGATCGGCGCCGACGGCGGACGGTCTAAGGTCGCCGCCGACGCCGGGCTGCCGATGGGCGGCCAGATGGGTGTGGCCGGCAGCATCAACATCGTCTTCGAGGCGGATCTGAGCAAGTACACCGCCCACCGCCCCTCCACCCTCTACTGGGTCCTGGCCCCGGGGGCGACGGTCGGCGGCATCGGCGCGGGCCTGGTGCGCTGCGTGCGCCCCTGGAACGAGTGGCTGATCGTCTGGGGCTACGACGTGAGCGCCGGCGCCCCCGACCTGACGACCGAGTACGCCGAGTCGATCGTCAGGAAGCTCGTCGGCGACGACGACATCCCCGTGACCATCACCTCGTCCTCGGCGTGGACCGTCAACGAGATGTACGCCGAGACGTACTCCAACGGCCGGGTCTTCTGCGCCGGCGACGCCGTGCACCGGCATCCGCCGTCCAACGGCCTCGGCTCGAACACCTCGATCCAGGACGCCTACAACCTCGCCTGGAAGCTCAAGCTGGTCCTCGACGGCACCGCCCACCCCAGCCTGCTCGACAGTTACACCGCCGAGCGCGCCCCGGTCGGCCGGCAGATCGTCACCCGAGCCAACCGGTCCATCCGTGAGACCGCCCCGGTCTTCGAGGCCCTCGACGGGCTCTCCCCGCAGACCCCCGAGCAACTGTGGGCCAACATCGCCGCCCGCAAGGACGCCACCGAGGCCGCCGAGAAGCAGCGGGCCGCACTGCGCGAGGCGATCGCCTTCAAGGTCTACGAGTTCAACGCCCACGGCGTCGACCTCAACCAGCGCTACGACGCCGGGGATTCAGCTGCGATCGTCCCGGACGGCACGCCCGACCCCGGCTTCGCCCGCGACCCCGAGCTGCACCACCAGCCGTCCTCCCGCCCCGGCGCCCGGCTCCCGCACGCCTGGATCACCTCCGGCACCCGCACGCTCTCGACCCTCGACACCGTCGGCGGGGGCCGTTTCACCCTGCTGACCGGCATCGGGGGAGAGGCCTGGGTGCGGGCGGCCGAGGCGCAGGAGGTGGAGATCGGCACGGTGGTGATCGGCCCGGGGCGGCAGTACGAGGACCCGTACGGAGACTGGGCGCGGCTGCGTGAGATCCCGGACGCGGGCGCCCTCCTGGTACGCCCGGACGGTTTCGTCGCCTTCCGGCACGCCTCCGCCGGCCCGGACGCCGGAGAACTGCTCGCGGACGCGCTGCGGCGAATCCTTGGGCACGCCTGACCGCGCCATCATGGAAGCAGCGGAAGCAGCGGAAGCAGCGGAAGCAGCGGAAGCAGCGGAAGCAGCAGAAGCGATGGAAGCAGCGGAAGAGCTGTAGGAACCGGAAGACCTGGAAGAAGCGGACGTCGACGACGAGGAGCCGGGATGACCACCGATGCGACCAGGGCCGGCGTCACCGAGCAGGCCCTCGCCAGCCTGCGCGGGACCGCCGCCCCGCGGCTGCGTGAACTGCTCACCGGCCTCGTCCGCCATCTGCACGACTTCGCCCGCGAGACCCGTCTCACCCAGGAGGAGTGGGAGCGGGCGATCACCTTCCTGACGGCGACCGGCCAGGCCTGCACCGACACCCGGCAGGAGTTCATCCTGCTGTCGGACGTGCTGGGTCTGTCCATGCTGGTGGAGACGCTGAGCGGCGATCGCGCGGCGGGCGCCACCGAGTCGACCGTGCTGGGCCCCTTCCACATGACCGAGTCGCCGGTCCGCGCGCTCGGCGACGACATCGATCTGGTCGGCGGGGGCGACAAGTGCGTCGTCAGCGGCCGGGTGCGGTCCGCCGACGGCACCCCGCTGCCCGGCGCCGTCGTCGACGTCTGGCAGGCCGACGACAAGGGCTTCTACGACGTGCAGCAGCCCGGCGTCCAGCCCGCGGGCAACGGACGGGGGCTGTTCACCGCCGACGCCGAGGGCCGTTTCTGGTTCCGCACCTGCGTCCCGGCGGCGTATCCCATCCCCACCGACGGCCCCGTGGGCGGGCTGCTGCGCGCGACCGGACGGCACCCCTACCGCCCCGCGCACATCCACTTCATCGCCACGGCCGAGGGCCACACGCCCGTCACCACGCACATCTTCGTGGCCGGCGGCGACTACCTCGACTCCGACGCGGTGTTCGCCGTGAAGCGGAGCCTGGTCCAGGACTTCGCCGAGACCGACGACCCTTCCCTGGCCCAGGAGTTCGGCGTGGGCAACCCCTTCCGGCACGCCCGCTTCGACCTCGTCTTGGAGCGGACCGCATGACGTTCCAGGAGGAGTTCACGTACGAGACCCGGCCCGTGCGGGTCGTGTTCCGGCCCGGCGCGGCCGTCACCGCGACTCCGGACGAGGCGGCGCGCCTGGGCCTGAGGCGGCTGCTCGTCGTGTGCGGCAGCCGGGGCGAGCGCGTGGCCCGGGCCGTCGCGGACGCGCTGGGCGAAAGCTGTGCGGGAGTGCACGCCGAGGCGCGGATGCACGTGCCCGTCGAGGACGCCGACCGGGCCGTCGCGGCCGTCCGGGCGGCCGGGGCGGACGGCTGCGTCGCGGTCGGCGGCGGCTCGGCGATCGGGCTCGGCAAGGCGATCGCCCTGCGCACCGGACTTCCGTTGATCGCCGTGCCGTCGACCTACTCGGGTTCCGAGATGACCCCGGTCTGGGGCCTGACCGAGCACGGCACCAAACGCACCGGCCGCGACCCGGTCGTCCAGCCCCGCAGCGTCGTCTACGACCCCCGGCTCACCCTGTCCCTGCCCGTACCACTGACCGTCACCAGCGGGATCAACGCGCTCGCGCACGCCGTCGAGGCGCTGTACGCCCCCGACGTCTCGCCGCTGGTGTCAATCATGGCCGAGGAGGGCGTCCGGGCCATGGCCGAGGCCCTGCCGCGACTGGCCGCCGACCCGGACGACCTCGACGCGCGCAGCCGGGCGCTGTACGCGGCATGGCTGTGCGGGGCGTGCCTCGGCGCGACCACCATGGGGCTGCACCACAAGCTGTGCCACGTCCTCGGCGGCACCTACGGCCTGCCCCACGCCGAGACCCACACCGTGGTCCTGCCCCACGCCCTCGCCCACAACGCCCCCGCCGCCCCGCAGGCGTTGACGGTACTGCGCCGCGCCCTCGGCACCGACGACGTGCCCCGCGCCCTGTGGGACCTGGCCGGCCGTCTCGGCGCCCCGCGCTCCCTGGCCGAACTCGGCCTCACGGAGGCCGACGTGACCCCGGCGGCGGAACGGGCCGCGGGCGAGCCGTACGCCAACCCGCGCGAGGTGACGGTGGAGGGGGTTCGCGGCGTGCTGCTCGCGGCGTACGAAGGCGGCCCGCCCTCCACGGCCTAGGCGCCTCCGTCAGCCGGCACGCCCGTACCCGCCGTGAGCGCGAGGTTGCAGCGTCCCTGACCAGGGCGGAAGATGAGAACAGGCCCTTCGGCCGCTGTCGCCGTCTCCCACCGCCCTGCGCAGGACCGCACGCACGCGCACCGGGAGTCCACATGGACCGAGCCGACCTCTCAGCGGTGTTCTACGGGGACGGTCCCGTACCTGTCCTGTGGGCCACCTACTGCCCCGTCCACTTCGACGTATGGCTGGCGTTCGCCCGGCCGCCGTCCTCGCGGGAGGACGCCGACGGTCCGGGGGCCGTGGCCCGGACAGGAGAGCGGGGGCGGCAGGACCTGATTCTCGCGATCCGTGAGGAGTACGGCGTCGAACAGGTGCTGGAGCGTTTCCAGAGCCGCGGGCTGATGGAGAAGTGCCGTCCGATCGCCGCCGGCAGTTTCGTGGCGGCGCAGCTGACCCTGAAGGAACTCGTCAGCGACGTCCTGCCCCTGACCAGTCTGGCCGGTGCGGTGCGGGTCGCCCACGAACTCGCCCGCGCCGGCGGGACCGAAGGCGTCGATGCGGCCCTCGCCGGACACGTCAGGACGCCCGCCACCAGCGAGATCCACGACAGCATGGAGCGCCGGCAGGAGCGCGGCCGCCACGTCACCTGGCTGCTCAGGCTGCTGCACCGCGTCGTGCGGAGCGCGAGACCGGACCTGGGCCGGGGGGAGACTCGGGAACAGGCCGTGACCGGCGTACTGGTCGACATGCTGGACGCCGTCGTCGTGGACACCGGCCCCGTGCGCCGGCCCCCCGCACCCGTCGGGCGGGTGGCCGACCGGAGACAGAAGTACCCGGTCGTCTCCGTGACCACCAACCGGCCCGCCACCGGAGCAGTCGTACGGTCACGCCGGACGATCAAAGCCGACGCGGCGGAGCAGGTCTTCTCGGTCGACACCGCCTCCATCGGCTGGGCCGTGGTCGACAGCGGCATCGACCCGCGCCACCCCGCCTTCCACGACTGGGACACCACAGGCCCGACGCCGCAGCCACTCGGGACGCGTATCGCCCGCTCCTTCGACTTCACCGGCGTACGGGAGAAGCTCTCCGCCGACGTGCTCGTGGGCGGCCTCGTCAACTGGGCGGCCGCCCTGCCGTCCGTCGAGACCACCCCGTCCCCGAAGCAGCCCGCACGGCCCCCGCCCGGCGACCAGCACGGCACCCACATCGCCGGCATCATCGGCGGCTGGTGGCCCGAGCTGGACTTCCGCGGCATCTGCCCACGCATCCGGCTCTACGACGTCCGGGTCCTCGACGACGACGGCGGTGGCGACGAGTTCTCCATCGTCACCGCGCTGCAGGCGATCCGTCACATCAACGAGCAGGCCGGCCGGCTCATCATCGCCGGTGTCAACATCAGCCTGTCGGTCCCGCACGACGTCGCCAGCCACTCCACCGGGTGGACCCCCGTGTGCGTCGAGTGCGACCGCCTGGCGCGGTCCGGCGTCGTGGTCGTCACCGCGGCCGGCAACTCGGGATTCACCGGCACCGCGCGGACCATGGGCGCCGACTACCGGAACATCAGCATCTCCGACCCCGGAAACGCGGAGTCCGTCATCACCGTCGGCTCCACCCACCGCAGCAACCCCCACCGCCACGGTGTCAGCTACTTCTCCAGCCGGGGCCCCACCGGCGACGGCCGGCCCAAGCCCGACCTGGTGGCACCGGGAGAGGACATCGACGGCCCCATCCCCGGCGAGGGCATCGCCGCCATGCACGGCACCAGCCAGGCGGCGGCCCATGTCAGCGGAGCCGCGGCCATGCTGCTGGCCCGCAACCGGGAGTTGCTCGGCCGCCCGGAACGTGTGAAGGAGATCCTCTGCGCCACGGCGACGGACCTGGCTCGCGAACGCCACTTCCAGGGCCACGGACTCGTCGACGTGCTGCGCGCCATCCAGTCCGTCTGACGATCGGTCCACCCGCCAGGAGCCGGTATGTTCACCTTCGAATTCCTCGACGCCCATCACGGCGACTGCTTCCTCGTCCACTGGGGCCCACCAGACGGTCGGGTCATGCTCGTCGACGGCGGTCCCGGCGGCGTCTACCGGGCCTCGCTCCGGGGCCGACTGCGGCAGCTCGGCGGCCAGGACGGCGGAGGCCCGCCCCACCTCGACGTCGTGTGCCTCTCCCACGTCGACGACGACCACGCCGACGGGCTCGACCGGCTCCTCCGCGACATGCGGCAGGCCCAGCAGGACGGGGACGCCCCGCCGTACGCGGTGGACAGCCTGTGGTTCAACTCCGTGGAGGAACTCGTCGACCGGCGCGCCCCCGGGCTGAGCGCCTCCGTCCGGCCACTGGTCGAACGTGCCGCCACCGACGCGGCGGTCGGGGCGAGTTACCAGCAGGGGCGCAACATCCGCAACGCGGCCACCGCACTGCACCTGGACGGCAACGCCCCGTTCGGCGGCCCGCTCACCGAGGGCGCCGAGACCGTCCTCGACGATCTGGACGTCACGGTCGTCGCTCCGGACGAGAAGGCGCTGGAGGAACTGGAGGAGCGGTGGCGCAAGGCGAAGCAGCGCGGCGATCCCGACGTCATCACCGCGGGATACACCGACGGGTCGGTGCCCAACCTCTCCAGCATCGTCCTGCTGCTGCGCCACGCGGGCCGCACCGCCCTGCTCACCGGGGACGCCCGCGGCGACCGCGTCCTGTCCGGACTGCGCGCACTGGGCCTGCTCGACGACTCGGAACCCCTCCACGTCGACCTGTTGAAACTGCCGCACCACGGCAGTGACCGCAACGTGGAAGCCGACTTCTTCGAACAGGTGCGGGCCGACCACTACGTCATATCCGCCGACGGCATCCGCCACCACCACCCCAGCGAGGACACCCTGCACTGGCTCGTCGAGTCCCGGGCGCCGGACGACGCGTACGTCGTCCACCTGACCAACCACATCCCGTTCGCCGAGGAGGAACTGGCACACCTGAGTGAAGGCCGCGCCTTCGGCATCGACGTCCGGGCGCCCGCCGAGCAGGCGCTCCTGATCACGATCGGAGACCCGCCATGACCACCTCCCGGCAGGCCCCCGCCCCGTCCGCCCCGGCCACGGGCCCGACCGGCGCCGTGCCGGCCGCCGGGCCGCAGTGGGCCGTCGACTCGCCCGCCGCCGGTACCGGCCTCGCGGCCCGCCCCTGCGGCGACACCCTCCGCCCCGCCGAACCACCCGCCACCGCACACCCGGTCGCGCTCGCGCTGTCCGGCGGTGGGTTCCGAGCCACCCTCGCCGCCCTGGGCTTCGTGCGGCTGCTGGCCGACACCGGGCTGCTGTCCCGGCTGCGGTACTCCTCGTCCGTGTCCGGCGGTTCGGTCGCCAACGGCTGCCTCGCCACCGCCTGGCCCGAGCTGCGGCAGGAGAACTTCACCGCACGCGCCATAGACGAGCTGCTCGTCGCGCCGGTCGTCGACCGCGTCTCCTCCCGCTCCCTCAAACATGCCCTCGTCAGCGACCTGTGGCGGACCCTCGGCCCCTCGACCCGTACGGATCTCCTCGCCGGGCGCCTCGACGAGTGGTTCCTGCGGGACACCGAACTGGAGCGCCTGGACCCGGAGGTGCGCTGGATCGTCAACGCGGCCAACCTGACCACCGGTGCCCGCTTCACCTTCGAACGTGACGTGTACGGCGACTACACCATCGGTCTGGCCCCCACGGCCGGCACGCGGCTGCGGCTGAGCCGGGCCGTCTCCGCCTCCGCCGCGGTGCCCGGCGCGTTCCCGCCGGTCGTCCTCGACCCGGCCCCCTTCCCGTGCGCCACCCACCCGCCCGCGCTGCTCGACGGCGGCACCTACGACAACACCGGTCTGGAGGCCATCGACTCGGACCGCTACCGGCACACCTTCCTGTGCGCCCTCAACGCCGGTGGCCTGCTGCGCCCCGGAGTGTACGGGCGCGTCCCGGTGGTCCGGGACCTGGCACGGGCGAATTCGCTGCTGTACCGGCAGAGCACCACGCTGCGGACCCGGGCCGTCGTCGAACGCTTCGAGCGCGCGAGGGCCGCGGGCCCGGACGGTGAACCGCCGCGCGGTGCCCGCCGCGGAATCCTCGTCCAGCTCTCCACCGACTTCCCGGCGGACGGCCCCGCCGCCCTGCGCCGCTGGCGCACGGCCTTCCCCGAGAACCCGGCCCACGACGGCCGTCATCTCGCCCTCGTCCCGACCGTGTTCGACCGCCTCGACCCGGGCCTGTGCCGTGCCCTGGTCCACCGCGGCTGGTGGCTGGGCGGGGCGGCTCTGGCGGCGTACCACCCGGAGCTGCTTCCGGACGACGTGTCATCGCTGCGCCCGCCGCAACGATGACCCTCCGATCGAGGACCGCACGCACGGCCCTCAGTTTCCTGAGTCTTGCGGACAGAAGGTGACCTCATGCCTTCCTAGGGTCGTGGCATGACTCAGACGCAGAGGATTCTTGTCACCGGCGCCACCGGAACCGTCGGCCGGCAGGTCGTCGCCGAACTGCTCGACCAGGGGCACGAGGTGCGTGCCCTGACCCGCGACGCCGCGAAGGCCGCCTTCCCGGCCGGGGTCGACGTCGTCGAGGGTGACCTGACCGAGCCGGACGGCCTGGTCCCGGCCCTGGAGGGCGTCACCGGTCTCCACCTGATCACCTTCGGGGGTGCTGCATTCAGCCCGCTGGAGACCGGCCCCCGGATCCTGGAACTCGCCAAGGCCGCCGGGGTCCGCCGCGTCACCGTGCTGCACGGCGGCGGCCCCACCCCGCTGGAGGACGCGGTGCGCGCCGCCGGCGGCGTGGACTGGACGGTGCTCATGCCGGTCGAGTTCATGGCCAACGCCCTGGAGTGGGCGGACGGAATCGTGACCTCGGGGGAGGTGCGGGAGCCCTTCGTGGACCGGCTGAGTGCCATGGTCCACGAGGCGGACATCGGCGCCGTCGCGGCCGTCGCGCTCACGGAGGAGGGGCACGGCGGCCAGGAGTACGTGATCACCGGCCCCGACGTGCTCACCGTCGGCGACAAGGTGAAGACGATCGCCGCCGCCGTCGGCCGCGACATCACCCTGGTCGAGCTGACCGAGGAGGAGGCCGTCGCGCAGTGGCGGGCGGCCGGTCTCGGGGAGGACGTCATCGGCTTCCTGCTCATGGCGTACGGGGACACCCCCGAGGTGGGCCGTACGGTCTCCGACACCGTCGAGAAGGTCACCGGCCGCCCGGCGCGCACCTTCACCCGGTGGGCGGCCGAACACGCGGACGCCTTCACGGGGCAGTCCTGACTGTCTCGTATTGAGACACCCGGACCGGAATCCCGTCCGTCAAGATCGACAAGGGGGTGTGACCGCAGCAAGGTGCGGCCGTCGGCATGCGCGGAATCGCCGACCGCACGGCCGCACACCCGAAGAAAGGTGACCACCATGGCCCTCGCACTGCTCCGGCGCCGGTGGCTCAAGAACACCTCCGCCGCAGCGGCGGGCCTCGCCCTCCCCCTCCCCGACGGCGCGGGGGCGGTGGCCCGCGAGGTCGTCGACCCGATGGGCTCGCCCCTGGCGGCCGCGGACGTCACCGTAACCGCCCTGGACACCCACCGCATCGCCGCCCGCGGCACGACCGACCCCTACGGCTACTTCCTCGCGGCGCTGCCGCCCGGCCGGTACAGCCTGCTCATCTCGGCGGAGGGCCTGCGGCCGCACCGCGAGACGATCGAGACGGGCCCGGGCACCCCGACCGCCACCGAGCGCGTCTGGCTGCAACCGGCCGAGGCGCTCCAGCTTCCGGCGCCCGGCACCTGGCTCTTCGACCCGCCGCACACGGCGATCCGGTTCATCGCCAAGCACGTCGGCATGGCCCATGTCCACGGCCGCTTCGAACGCTTCGAAGGCGGCATCCGAGTAGCCCCGGACATGTCCGACTCCCGCGTGCACGTCAGGATCGACGCCTCCAGCATCACCACCGGCAACACCACCCGCGACAACCACCTGCGATCCGCCGACTTCCTCGACGTCGAACGCTTCCCGTACATCGATTTCACCAGCGCGCGCTTCGCCTACCGCGGCGGCACCAAGTGGACGCTCCAGGGCTCCCTCACCATGCACGGCGTCAGCCGCTCGGTGTCCCTGGACACGACATACCTCGGCACCGTGAACGGCGGCTACGGCCAGGAACTGCGCTGCGCGGCCCTGGCGAGGGCGGAACTCCACCGCGAGGACTACACCCTCAACTGGCGCTCGATGCTGGCCCGGGGCATCGCGGTGGTGGGCCCGACGGTCCAACTGGAGCTCGACGTCCAGGCGATGTACCGCACCCACGACACGCCTACCCCGCCGGAGTAGTGGTCCGACATGCCGAAGGCTCGCCGCGACGATCGTCTCGTTGTGCGAGCCCGGTCCCACCCGGACATGCAGAGGGTGGCGACGAGGTGGTAAAAGCCGGACTGGCCGCCGGGTCAACCCGCGTGAACTACAGCGCCCCGCTCCAGCCGGCACTCGGGGGAGCGGGGCGCTTCGTCGTGCCCAGCCTCAGCCGGTGATCTCGCCGTTGAACTCGGGGAAGTCCAGGTCGTAGTTCTCGCTGTTCCGCTGCACCGTCACCACGATCTTCTTGCCGTACTTCGTCTCCAGCACGTGGTCGGCGTTTTTCGTTGCCTTCACCCCGGGAGCGAGCCGACCCTCCAGCGGCTGCGACCCGTTCTCGAACATGGTGAAGGACGCCTCTCCACCGTTCGTGGCCCCTTCGACGATGAGTGACAGATCGTCCAGGGCGGCCGGCTCCTTGCTCCCGTTCTCCAGCTTCAGCGTCACCCGGAAGTCAGTACTGCCCGGCTCAGGCGACTCCAGCACATCCTCGTTGAAGTCAGTGAATCTCTTCGCGTCGACGACCGACACCTTCAGCCCGTCGGGCCACGTGTACGACTCGCCGAACTTGAGGCCCGTCGACTTCGCCCCCGTGTCGGCGTCAGTGCTGGCATCGTCGGCACAGTGCTCCATCCACTCGGCCTGGTCGAGCGTCTGGGTCGTGCAGTCGACCTTTTTCGACTTGCTGGCCGGAGACTTCGTCTTCGAAGCCGAGGCACTGCCAGTGTTGTTGCTGCCGCATGCGGTCAGAGCGGCCAGAAGCAGGGCAGCCGTAGCCGCAGTAGCGCGAACGCGCATTATTCCCCCCAAGGTTGAACGTCGGAACACCGTAGGCATATGTGGGGGAGATGTGTGCACGTGTCACTGAGTCGTGACCTGGAAGCGCCCCACCCCCGGATGACGAAGGGGCTGTCGCTGTTGATGATCCAGTCAGACCTGTCGGGCCGGATGAACTCACTGGGCCCGCCGTCGACCAAGAGGTGGCCGCCATCGACGTTCAGCAGTACCCGGGGGGCAACCAGTAGCTATGGTCAGGTCCCCGTCGGCCCGGACGCGACGAAGCCGAACCCGACCACCCCGCACCGCCCGATTCAAAAACGCCTGGCTCCGTTCCTACCAGCCTCCCTACACTCACCCATACCCGCGCCGCCCACGATCCCGGCGATGCACCGATGTGACGAACGAAGGGAGACCGCCATGCGTGAGCACACCGCTGTCGCCGTCTCCCTGCCGCAGCACGAGGTGATCCTGGTGTCTTCGTCGCCCCGGTGTCCGCTGCGCGGCGGCACCGGCTGACCGGGACGAACACCCGGCGATCCCCGACAACCTGACGTGACATCAGATTTCGGAGACTCCTGCCTGTTTCGCCCGGGAATCGCGCTGCCCCTTTTCTGATCGCATCGAAAGGCCCTGGGCCGTGCGCACCCACCTCAACCCGCTCGCCGTCGTCCGCAACCTCGGCATCCTCGCCCATGTCGACGCCGGCAAGACCACCGTCACCGAACGGATCCTGTTCGCCACCGGCACCACGCACAAGCGCGGCGAGGTCCACGACGGCACCACCGTCACCGACTTCGACCCGCAGGAGCGCGACCGCGGTATCACCATCTTCGCCGCGGCGGTGAGCTGCGCCTGGGACGGTCACCGGATCAACCTCATCGACACCCCCGGGCACGTCGACTTCGCCGACGAGGTGGAGCGTGCGCTGCGGGTGCTCGACGGGGCGGTGGCCGTGTTCGACGCGGTCGCCGGTGTGGAGCCGCAGAGCGAGTCGGTGTGGCGGCAGGCCGACCGGCACGGCGTACCGAGGATCGCCTTCGTCAACAAGATGGACCGCGCCGGGGCGGACCTCGACGCGGCCGTGGCGTCGATCCGGGAGCGACTCCACCCGGCGCCCCTGGTCGTGCAGCTGCCGATCGGCGCGGAGGACACCTTCACCGGCGTCGTCGACCTGGTGCGCATGCGCGCACTGCTGTGGGACGACGGCGGCTCCGTCGAGGAGACGCCGGTGCCGGACGGCCTGCGGGACGAAGCCGCCGCTTGCCGCCGGGCGTTGGAGGAGGCCGTGGCGGAGCTGCACCCGGGCGCGCTGGAGGAGTTCTGCGACACCGGCACGCTCTCCGAGGGCACCCTCACCGCGGCGTTGCGCGAGGTGAGTCGGGACGGTGTCGGCGTGGTCGTGCTGTGCGGCTCCGCGTACCGCAACCGCGGTGTCGAGCCGCTGCTCGACGCGGTCCTGGCCTATCTGCCGTCGCCCCTGGACGTGCCGCCGGTCCGCGGCACGCACGAGGGCGAGGAGCAGGCCCGGCCCGCCGATCCCGCGGCACCGGCCGCCGCCCTGGCGTTCAAGGTGCACGCCACCCCGACGGGACGGCTGACCTATCTGCGGATCTACTCGGGCACGATCGAGAAGGGAGACACCCTGTGGGACGCGACCGCACGGCGCACCGAGCGGATCGGGCGGATCCTGCGCGTCCAGGCCGACCGGCACGCCCCGCTGGACCGGGCCGTCGCCGGGGACATCGTCGCCGTGGTCGGGCTGAAGTCCGCCGGCGCCGGCTCGACCCTGTGCGCACCGGGCGCGCCGCTCGTCCTGGAGCCGCCCGGCGTGCCCGAGCCGGTCGTGTCGGTCGCGGTGGAGTCCCGCCGCGCCGGTGACACCGACCGCTTGGCGTCGGGGCTCGCCCGGCTGACCGAGGAGGACCCTTCGCTGGTCGTGCGAACCGACCCGGAGACCGGGCAGACCGTGCTGTCCGGCATGGGTGAACTGCATCTGGAGGTGGCGGTGGAGAAGCTCCGGCGCGAGCTGGGGCTGGAGGTCAACGTCGGCCGCCCCCGGGTCAGTTACCGCGAGACCGTCGGCCGGGGCGTGTCCGGTCTGGTGTTCCGGCACGTCAAACAGGACGGCGGGGCGGGGCAGTTCGCCCATGTCGTCCTCGACGTGGAGCCGCATGAGGAGGGCGGCTTCGAGTTCCGCTCGGCGGTCGTCGGCGGGCGGGTGCCGCAGGAGTACGTCCGGGCGGTCGAGGCGGGCTGCCGGGACGCCCTCGCCGAGGGGCCGCTCGGCGGGCACCCGGTGACGGGCCTGCGCGTCACCCTCACCGACGGGGCGACCCATGTGAAGGACTCCTCGGACACGGCGTTCCGCACGGCCGGCCGCCTCGGTCTCCGTGAGGCCCTGCGCGCCTGCGCGATGGTCCTGCTGGAGCCGGTCGTCGAGGTCGCGGTCACCGTGCCCGAGGACGCGGTCGGCGGTGTGCTCGGCGATCTCGCCGCCCGGCGCGGCCGGGTGACCGGCTCGGTCACCCGCGCGGGCGCGGCGATCGTCACCGCCACCGTGCCGCTGGCCGAACTCTTCGGCTACGCGACCCGGTTGCGCAGCCGCACGCAGGGCCGCGGCACCTTCACGGCCCGTCCCACCGGCTATGCGCCGGCGCCGGTCGCGACGCCGGTTCGGTAGCGCACGGGCCGGGGCCCCTCCCTTCCTCACCCGAAGGGAGGGGCCCGCCGGTCCGCCCCGCCCCGCCCCGCGAGCCACGGGTACGACACCACCGTCGACGGCACCGTGGACGTCCCCGACGTCGGCGACCCCGTGTCGTTGATGACCCGCTCGTACTGCCCGTTGCCGCCCAGCGAGACCACGAGCAGGTCGTGGAAGCGCACCCCGGGCCGGTTCGGCGCGGCGAAGCCGTGGTGCTGCACGATGCCCGGGTCGACGTTGTAGTAGCAGTAGCTGCCCAGGCCCCAGCCCTCGTGGGTGGTGACGCCGTCCCCGACCCGGTAGGCGGCGTAGCCCTTGATCGAGCCGTTCTGGATCGCGGCCTGGTTCGGGGCGTCGTAGGCCTTCTCGTTCTGGTAGAAGATCGTGCGGCCGCGCTCGCCGAACCACTGCACGTCGTACTTGTTGAAGTGCTCCACGAACAGCCCGGTCGCCAGCACGTCGTGGCCGTTGACGACGACCCCGTAGTCCGCGCGGTTGGTCTCCCAGCCGACACCGTCGCCGTGGTCGGCGCGCCAGACCCAGGTGTGGTCGACGATGGTGTGGCGGCTGTTGACGACCATGCTGGTGGTGGCCTTGCCCGGGCCCGCCCCGCCGATGCGGACGAACACGTCCTGGACGGTCGTCGGGTTGGCCAAGTGGTCCCGCCAGGCGCCACGCGGGCCGATCTCCAGCAGAGTGGCGGAGTTGACCGGCCCGGCGTCGACGAGGAACCCGGCCAGGCGTACGCCGTCGACGTCGGCGACCTTCAGCGCGGTGACGCCGTTGTCGGGGATGAGCGTGGCGTATCCCAGACCCAGCACCACCGTGCCGGCCCGGTCGACCCGCACCGGCTGGTCGAGGTGGTAGATCCCCGGCGTCAGCAGCAGGTGGAGTCCCTCGGCGAGGGCCTGGTTGAGCGTGGCCGCCGAGACACCGGGCTTGGCGACGTAGAAGCGCGACAGGGGCAGCGAGGTGCCCCGCGGGGTGCCGTTGCCCCAGGTGACGCCCCGGGCGTTGGTCCGCTTTTCTGGCAGGAAGACCCGGTACTCGCTGCCGCTGAGGTACAGGAACGGCTTCTCTCGGGAGACCGGCGTCGTGGCCAGGGTGGTGTACGGCGGGTTCGGGAAGCCCTGCGCGGGGGCGCCCTCGACACCGGAGAACACCATGTTCCACACGCCGTTGAGCCAGCCGCCGATCGTGCTGTCCCGGGTGTACCACTGCTGCTGGGAGTACGGCTGCACCTGGCCGTCGATCCGGCTGTCGGCGATGTAGCCGCCGCTGGACCAGCCGTAACCGGTCGGGGCGAGGTTGAGGTTGCCGCGGATGTGCATCCGTCGGAACGGGGCCGTCTGCGAGACCGCCCAGCGGTTGGTGCCGTTCAGGGGGACGACCGCGAGGTTCTCGGCCGAACGCCAGAAGTTCTGCGTGGCGTTGCCGTGGAACCAGCCCGCGTCGACCGTGATGTCGCCGTTGATGGTGGTGTCGTCGGGGGAGAGGCCTAGGCCGGAGATCGAGGTGTAGAAGCCGATCTGGGCGTTGAGGCCGTGATAGGTGCCGGGTTTGAACAGCAGCTGGTAGCGGCCGGTGCCGAACTGGGCCGACTCCTGCTGCCGGAAGATCTCGTCGAGTCTGCCCTGGATGTTCGGGGTGGCCGGGTCGAAGACCAGCACGTTCGGGCCGAGGTCGCCACCGCCGGGCAGGGCGCGGGGTTTCCTGCGCACGGGCGTCTTCCGTGTGTCGGGGGCGGCCGAGGCGGTGCCGGGCAGCGCGGCGAGCGCGGACGCGGCCGCGGCGGCGCCGAGGACGGACCGGCGGCCGGGCGCGGGCAGGCGGGATGACGGGGAGTCAGGGTGCATGGGGCGGCTCTCCTGGTTCAGGAAGTGAACGGAGTGGGGCGCGGGGAGCGCTCTCTCGCCGCTGAATGGTTCATCCGTGGAACAGATGCGTCAAGGGGCTGCGGCGAGACTTCCGAGAGTGTGTCCAAACCCTTGACGGGGCTACCTTCCGAGGATTAACTCACGTCCTAAATTAAGCCATGACGGCTCCTCGCTCGCCCAGGCTCTCGTCCTGGCGGAAGGGGGCCGTACTCCCGGAAGAGAGCCAGGAGCAGCCATGCGCAGCATCCGAGCCGCGGCGGCAGGCGCCGTCACCATGTCACTCGCCCTCGCGGCCACGGCCTGCGGAGGCGGCTCCGCCACCGGTGGCGGATCGAACGATTCGCCGAAGACGCTCACCTACTGGGCGTCCAACCAGGGCGCCGGCATCGAGGTCGACAAGAAGGTCCTCCAGCCCGAACTCGACACGTTCGAGAAGCAGACCGGCATCAAGGTGAAGCTGGAGGTCGTCCCCTGGTCGGACCTGCTCAACCGCATCCTCACCGCCACCACCTCCGGCCAGGGCCCTGACGTGCTGAACCTAGGCAACACCTGGAGCGCCTCGCTCCAGGCCACGGGTGCGCTGCTGCCGTGGGACGCCGGGAACTTCGGCAAGATCGGCGGCCGGGACCGGTTCGTCGACTCGGCACTCGGCTCCACGGGCGCGGAGGGCAAGGACCCGGCGGCGGTGCCGCTGTACTCGATGTCCTACGCGCTCTACTACAACAAGAAGCTGTTCGCCGACGCGGGCATCTCCAAGCCCCCGGCCACCTGGGACGAGCTCGTCGCCGACGGCAAGAAGCTGTCCAAGGACGGCAAGTGGGGCCTGGGCATGGAGGGTTCGAACCCGTCGGAGAACATCCACCACGCCTTCGTCTTCGCCAAGCAGCACGGCGCCGACTTCTTCACCGCCGACGGCAAGGCCGACTTCACCGGGGACGGGACGGTCGCCGCGGTCCAGCAGTACGTCGATCTGATGGCCAAGGACAAGGTCATCGCGCCGGGCAACGCCGAGTACGCGCAGAACCAGTCCGTCAGCGACTTCGCCAAGGGGAAGACGGCGATGCTGCTGTGGCAGTCCGCGTCGGCCAACCTCGAGTCGCAGGGCATGAGCAAGGACGACTACGGCATCGCCCCCGTGCCCGTCCAGTCCGGCACCCCCGGCACCGGCAAGCAGGTCAACTCGATGGTCGCCGGCATCAACCTGGCCGTCTTCAAGAACACCGACAACACCGACGGCGCCGCCAAGTTCGTGAAGTTCATGACGAGTGACGCCGAGCAGAAGATCCTCAACAAGGCCTACAGCACGATCCCGCCCGTCAAGTCGGCCCAGGGTGACGCCGCCTTCGCCACCCCGGCCAACGCCGTCCTGAAGGACACCCTGGCGAAGAGCGCCGTGGCACTGCCGCAGGTCGCCGACGAGTCCCAGTTCGAGACGGCCGTCGGCACCGCCATCAAGGGCCTGTTCGCCGACGCGGCCGCAGGACGACCGGTCACCACCGGCTCGGTGAAGGCGGCCCTGGAGAAGGCCCAGCAGCAGATGCCGGCGGCCTGAGCGACATGACGACCACTGCCCAGGCCGAGAGGCCGGCGGTCCGCAAGAACCCGCCCGGCGCGGCGCGCGGCCCCCGCCGCCGCACCGGGCGGATCCACCGCGCCGGCCTGCCCTACCTGCTGCTCCTGCCCGCCCTGTTCCTCGAACTCCTCGTCCACCTGGTGCCGATGGTGATCGGCATCGTGATGAGCTTCAAGGAGCTCACGCAGTTCTACATCCGCGACTGGGGCGCCGCCCCCTGGTCCGCCCTCGACAACTACAAGGTGTCGGTGGACTTCGACGCCCCGGTCGGCGAGGCCCTCCTCCACTCGTTCCTCGTCACGATCGCCTTCACCCTGCTGTCGGTGGGCCTGTGCTGGCTGATCGGCACGGCCGCCGCGGTCTTCATGCAGGACGCCTTCCGGGGCCGCGGCCTGCTCCGGGCGCTCTTCCTGGTGCCGTACGCGCTGCCGGTCTACGCGGCCGTCATCACCTGGGTCTTCATGTTCCAGCACGACAACGGCCTGGTGAACCACGTCCTGCACGACCAGCTCGGCCTCACCGACAAGCCGTCCTTCTGGCTCATCGGCGACCACAGCTTCATCGCGCTGCTGACGGTGTCGGTGTGGAAGGGCTGGCCGTTCGCCTTCCTCATCGTCATGGCGGGCCTGCAGAACATCCCGGGCGAGCTGTACGAGGCGGCTGCCCTGGACGGGGCCGGCGTCTGGCAGCAGATCCGCCGGATCACCCTGCCGTCCCTGCGCCCGGTCAACCAGGTCCTGGTGCTCGTCCTCTTCCTCTGGACGTTCAACGACTTCAACACGCCGTTCGTGCTGTTCGGCAGGACCGCGCCGGAGGCCGCCGACCTCATCTCGGTACACATCTACCAGGCGTCGTTCGTCACCTGGAACTTCGGCACCGGCTCCGCGATGTCCGTCCTGCTGCTGCTGTTCCTGCTGCTGGTCACGGGCGGATACCTGGCGCTCACCTCGCGCGGACGGAGAAAGGCCTCATGACCACGTCCCCCATGGCCCCGCCCCGCTCCTTCCTGTGGTCCCGGCGGATCTTCCTGACGCTGCTGACGGGCTTCGTGCTGGTCCCGGTCTACGTCATGGTCTCCAGCTCGCTGAAGCCCCTGGCCGACGTCACCGGAAAGTTCCGCTGGCTGCCGAGCGAGCTGACGATCCGCCCGTACATCGACATCTGGTCGACGGTCCCGCTGGCCCGCTACTTCGTCAACTCCCTCGTCGTGGCCGGGGCGGCGACGGTCTGCTCGGTGGTCATCGCCGTCTTCTCGGCCTACGCGGTCAGTCGCTACGACTTCCGCGGCAAACGCGTCTTCACCGTCACCGTCCTGTCCACGCAGATGTTCCCGGGCATCCTCTTCCTGCTGCCGCTGTTCCTGATCTACGTCAACATCGGCAACGCGACGGGCATCGCCCTGTTCGGCTCGCGCGGTGGCCTGATCCTCACTTATCTCACCTTCTCCCTGCCGTTCTCGATCTGGATGCTGATCGGCTACTTCGACTCGGTGCCGCGCGACCTCGACGAGGCGGCCCTGGTCGACGGCTGCGGTCCGCTCGGCGCGCTGTTCCGGGTCGTCGTCCCGGCGGCCGTGCCCGGCATCATCGCGGTCGCGGTCTACGCCTTCATGACCGCCTGGGGCGAGGTGTTGTTCGCCTCGGTGATGACCAACGACACCACCCGCACCCTCGCCGTCGGCCTCCAGGGCTACTCGACCCTCAACGACGTGTACTGGAACCAGATCATGGCCGCCTCGCTGGTCGTCAGCGTGCCCGTGGTCGCGGGCTTCCTGCTGCTCCAGCGCTATCTGGTGGCCGGCCTGACGGCGGGAGCCGTCAAGTGACCGACTCGCCCGTTCTCGAAGGGACTTCCGTGACCATCGACCTCGCCGCACTCCCGCACGACTTCCTGTGGGGCACGGCCACCTCGGCGTACCAGATCGAGGGGGCCGTGGCGGAGGACGGCCGCTCGCCGTCGATCTGGGACACGTTCTCGCACACCCCCGGGAAGACCGCCGGCGGCGACCACGGCGATGTCGCCTGCGACCACTACCACCGCTGGCGCGAGGACATCGCCCTGATGCAGCGGCTGGGCGTGAACGCCTACCGGCTGTCCATCGCCTGGCCGCGCGTCGTCCCGGGCGGGGACGGCCCCGTCAACGCCAAGGGCCTCGCCTTCTACGACCAGCTGATCGACGGTCTGCTGGAGGCGGGCATCACCCCCTCCGTCACCCTCTACCACTGGGACCTGCCGCAGGCCCTCCAGGACCGGGGCGGCTGGCCCGAGCGCGACACCGCGTCGGCGTTCGCGGAGTACGCCTCGGTCGTCGCGGGGCGCCTGGGCGATCGCGTCTCCCACTGGGCCACCCTCAACGAGCCCCTGTGCTCGGCGTGGATCGGCCACCTCGAGGGCAAGATGGCACCCGGTCTCACGGACCTCACGGCCGCCGTCCGCGCCTCCTACCACCTGCTGCTCGGCCACGGGCTGGCGGCCCGGGCCATCCGCGCGGCGGCCCCGGGAGCGCAGGTCGGCATCGTCAACAACCTCTCCACCATCCACCCCGCGACCGACCGCCCCGAGGATCTCGCCGCCGCCCGCCGCATGGACGGCCACACCAACCGCTGGTGGCTCGACCCGGTGCACGGCAGGGGCTTCCCGTCGGACATGCGAGAGCTCTACGGCGTCGAACTCCCGGAACGGCCCGGCGACTCGGCGGCCATCGCCGCCCCGCTGGACTGGCTGGGCCTGAACTACTACTTCCCGCAGACCGTCGCCGACGATCCCGAAGGCCCCGCGCCGTACGCACGGGCCGTACGCCGTGAGGGCGTCCCGCGCACCGGCATGGACTGGGAGATCGACGCGAGCGGCATCGAGTCGCTGCTGCTGCGACTCACCGAGGACTACGGGGCGCACCGGCTGTACGTCACGGAGAACGGCTCGGCCTATCCCGACGTCGTCCGCCCCGACGGCACGGTCGACGACCCCGAGCGGCAGGAGTACCTGCTGGGTCACCTTGCCGCCTGCGCCTCCGCGGCCCGCAAGGGCGCTCCGCTGGCGGGCTACTTCGCGTGGTCGCTGCTGGACAACTTCGAGTGGGCGTACGGCTACGAGAAGCGGTTCGGGCTCGTGCACGTCGACTACGCGACGCAGAAGCGCACGATCAAGGGCACGGGGCATCGGTACGCCGATGTCGTCCGGGCCCATCGGAGCCAGGTGCGCGAGGCGGCCTAGGAATCTGGGCCGCCGGAACCCATGCCCGGGTTCCGGCGGCCCATGGTCGCGGTGGCACCAGCTCGCAGGTCAAGTGGTCGAGCAACGACGGCATCAACACCATGCCGCACTGGGCGATCGGCGAAGTCGACGCCCCGTACGCCATGACAGCGAAGAGTCAGACGATCTGGAACGGCACCGGCAAGGAGCAGTTCGACCTCGGCTGGAGCCTCCTCGGTTCCGTCGACGCCGGCAACGCTCACGCGCAGACCAGCCTCGGCACCAGCGGCGACGTCCGTGTCCGGGAACTGGCGCCGCGCTGTGACGACATCGCTGGAGGCAGCATCAAGACCGGCTGTGCGTGCCCGGACCGTCCACGAGGCCGCCACCGCCGACGTACCCCTGTCGGCGATCGCCCGAACCGCCGGCCGTGACCGCACCCCCTGTCCGCATGGTCCCCTGCGGGGGCCGCGAGTCCGCGGTCAGTGGACGGTGTTACTTTCCGCGACATGACCGATCACGCGCGCTGCGCTTGCGGCGGGCTCTGCTCGCCGGTGAGCAGCAGATTCCGGCGGCTCCCGTGGTGCTCCGCCGTCATGACCGACACAGCCTGCGGGGCTGGGCACAGCGTCTGGGCGAGGTGTTCAACACGGAAGAACGCCTGGAGCGGCTTTATGCCGTCATCAGTGGCTGGCCCTGGCTTGCCGACAGGGCGCACCGGCTCCACGCCGAACTCGGTGACGCCGACCGGGTCCTGAGCAAGCCGGCCGGCATGCCCGCGGACCTCTCCGAGGCGCGCGCCTTCGTCGAGGCGACGGGTGTGCAATCGGATGCCGCGCTCGCCGCGGGCTACCAGGCGCTGGACAAGCAAATCCCGGGCAGCACGGCCGACACGGAAGACAATGTGACGGCCATCGCCTACGAGACCAGTGGGGACGAAGAAGAAGCACGGCGGGTCTTCGCCGGCCTCGACGCCATGCAGGTGTTCGACCGGGAGGAAGACGGACGGCTGCGCCTGGAACCGCTGCCCCAGAGGTCCCCGTCGACAGGGGGTGACCACTCCGGCCGACTTGAGGCGTTCGACTCCGTGACGCAGTGCCCGCCGTCCGCCATTCGTGGGACGGCGGGCCAGCGGCGCCTGAGGGTGCCGACCGGTGGCGAGCCGAGGAGCGGCGGGAGGGCGTCGCCTTCCTGCCTTGATCACGGCGGCGAACGACACCAACGGTCAGGGCCGGACGGGCGTGCCGCCGACCGGCACCGGCCGGACGAGGTCCGGGTCGCCGAACTCCGCGCGCAGGGCCTCGAACGCGGTCACCTTGTCCTCGCCGAAGCGGCGGATGTGGGCCGCGTATTCACCGGGGGAGAGGTACGCCGACGGCCGGGACTTGGTGTGGAACTTGTCCGCGTACATCACCAGCCTCTCCTCTTCCGTTACTGCCACGTAGTCGGCGGGAGGGAGGGGCAGCCCCTGGCTCACGATGTCCTGCCGCGTGAGTCCCACTCCGGTGTGGTGCGAGCAGAAGCGGCGGAGGGTGTCGGGGAAGCCCTCCGCTTCGAGGATCTCGTGGCCGAGCAGGCCGTGCCTGATGTAGTTCCGGTGGTCCAGCCGGCCGTCGTCCCCGTAGAGGCGGTAGACACCGATGTCGTGGAGGAGGCAGCCGGCGCGGACCAGGTCGGCATCGAGATGGGCAAGGTGGGGCGCGGCCAGGAGCTGCTCGGCGATTCCCCAGACGATCTCGCAGTGCGTGTGGACGAGCGTGAACGCTTCGGTAGTGGGCGCGTACTTCTCGTGCAGTGCCTGGATCTCTGCCGGGCCCGGAATCCTCATCGGGGGAGCGTAACAACCGCTCGCCCGGTTGAGCCGGGAAGTTCCCGCAGCCGGCCTTTTCACGCGATCGGATGGTGCTCCGGGGAGCGGGCACCTGCCAGGCCCGCGGGCCGTTCGAGCTGGTGACGGGACTTGTCGTCCATTCTCAGAACGGTGACGGGAGCACACCATGGGCCTGCACTTCCACCGCAACCCCGACGGCACGACGACCGGGCGCAACGAGGCCAACGGCTTCACCGTGACGCATGCCGAAGAAGAGGTGAAGCGGCAGTTGTACGAGGACGCCGGGTGGGAGTACACGCCTCCACCGCCGCCCGTTCCGCCCGGGTTCCATCGGTTCTCCTTGGTGCACGACGAGTTCCGGTCGTGCGGGTTCGGGGACGAGAGGTATGCGGGGCTGCGGGCGCGCCCGCCGGAGGGGTGCATGCCGGTCGACCAGGGGTGCTTCGCCCTGGAGTGCGAGCGGCCGGGCAAGACGCTCATGGACGCGGTCGCCGGTACGGTCGCGGAGGTCCGCCGGGAGCACGGGCTGGTGATGAACAGTCTGGGTGTCGAGAAACCCCAGGAAGGGTTCGACGTGGACAACAAGGAGGGATATGCAGCGAGGATCGCCGCCCACTTGGTGCTGATGGCCGCTGATCGCGCCCGGCTGCTCGGGTACGGGCGCAAGGAGGTGGTCCGGCTGCTCGACGCCACGGGAATCGAGTAGCCGGAGCAACCGTCACTCAACTCCGGCAGGGAAATCCCGTTGTCCACTGCGCCACCTCCTGACAAGGTCACGCGCATGCCCGCCTTCACCGCTCCCGACGGCACCACCCTCGCCTACCACGTCACGGGGGACGGGCCACCGCTGGTCTGTCTCCCCGGCGGCCCCATGCAGGACTCCGTCTACCTGGGAGACCTGGGCGGTTCCGCGGCCCACCGCACCTTGATCCGGCTGGACCTCCGGGGCACGGGCCACTCCACGGTGCCGCGGGACCCGGCGACGTATCGCTGTGACCGGCAGGTCGGCGATGTCGAGGCGCTACGTGTGGAGTTGGGGCTTGAGCGCCTCGATCTGCTCGGGCACTCCGCCGGGGCCAACCTGGCCGTACTGTACGCGGCCCGGTATCCGGAGCGGGTGGGCAGGCTCGTGCTCGTCACGCCCAGTGTGTTCGCCGTCGGCCTTGATATCACCGCCGGGGACCGGCTGGAGACGGCCCTGCTGCGCCGTGACGAACCGTGGTTCGCCCCGGCACAGGCGGCCCTGGAGGCGATCACGTCCGGCCGGGCGGAGCCTGCCGACTGGGAGGCCGTCGCCCCCTTCTGGTTCGGCCGGTGGGACCGCGAGGCGCGGGAGTTCCGCGCTGCCGAGCGGCGGCAGCGCAACGACGAGGCCGCGGCTGTGTATGCCTCCGAGGGTGCCTTCGACCCCGGCGCCGCGCGTGCCGCTCTCGCCGAGTCGCCCTCACCGGTACTCGTCGTCGCCGGGGAGTACGACATCGCCGCGCCCGTGCGCGTGATGAAGGAGTACGCCGCTTTGTTCCCGCAGGCCGAACTCCTCGTGCAGAGCCGGGCGGGGCACTTTCCGTGGCGGGACGATCCGGGGGCGTTCACTGCGGCCCTGGCGGCCTTCCGGGATCAGGCGTCCGCCCCGCCGCCCGGCACGTAGTCCGGATCCACCTGCGCCGCCAGGTCCCCGCCCGTACGCGCGTCCGCCCAGGCGTGGACGTTGCGCAGGTGGAACTCGACCGCGTGGCGCTGGAGCCGATGCCAGTCGCGCACCTCGGCGTCGACCGCCTCGCGCAGGACCGTCAGGGCGTGGCGGTTGTGCGGCTCCAGCGACGCCAGTGCGTCCGGGCCGGACCCGGCACGGCCCTGTTCCGCCGCGCGAACCCAGGGGGAGTGGACCAGGTGGGTCAACAGGTCGTCGCCCACCTGCTCCTTGAGGAAGAGCAGATCGTCCTCGCAGGTCACCTTGTTGCCGACGACCGCGATGCGGATGCCGAACTGTTCCGCGTGGTCGCGGTACTGGCGGTAGACCGAGACGCCCTTGCGGGTGGGCTCGGCGACCAGGAACGTGATGTCGAACCGGGTGAACAGGCCCGAGGCGAACGCGTCCGCGCCCGCCGTCATGTCGACCACGACGTACTCGCCGGGGCCGTCCAGCAGGTGGCTCAGATACAGCTCCACCGCAGCCAGCTTGGAGTGGTAGCAGGCCACACCCAGGTCCGACTCGTCGAACTCGCCCGTCACCATGAGGGGGACGCCGCCCGCCCGGCCGACGTGCCGCGCGTGCAGTTCGTCGTCGCCGAGCGGACGCAGGAGACGGGACCCGCGGCCGGGAGGGGTGGTTTTGATCATCGCCTCGGAGGAGGGGATGCGGGGGTTGTCGCCCCGTAGGTAGTCCTTGATCTCGGGCAGATGTGCGCCCAGGGGAGGGGTGGACTTCTCCTCGCCGCCCAGCGCTTCGGCCAGGTGCTGGTTGATGTCGCCGTCGACGGCGAGGACCGGGGCACCTGAGCGAGCCAGGTGGCGGCAGAAGAGTGCGGACAGTGTGGTCTTGCCGCTGCCGCCCTTGCCGACGAAAGCGATCCTCACGACAACCCCACCTTGTTGAAAATGGATGTCATGTGGCTAGGTTTAAGGAGTGATCGTCGCCGCTGTCAAATTCCATGAGCCAATCGGGGAACACCTCGATGCATAGGATGTGCAAGTGCGTATGTTCAGCAGTAGGAGCGCGGTCCGGTTTCTCGTCCCCCTCGTCCTTCTCCCGGGACTGTCCGGCTGCTTCGTCTCTCCCGACGGGCAGTCGTCGTCGAGGGGCGGGACGTCAGGGGCACGGCTGCGCGTCGCCCTCGCCTTCCCGCCCGCCGAGAACTTCTCGCCGTACGGAGCCGACGCGACGCTCCTCAGCCGGCTCGGCGTCACCGAAGGGCTGACCGCCCTGGACGCCAACGGCGCCGCGGCCCCCGCGCTCGCCCGGACCTGGAGCCGGGAGGACGACCGCACCTGGCGGTTCACTCTGCGCGAGGCCACCTTCCAGGACGGCACGGACGTCACCCCCGCCGCCGTGGCCGCCGCGCTCACCCACGCGACGAAGGCCCGGCCCGCTCCCACCGCCCTCGCCGGAGTCACCCTCAGCGCCGAGCCCGACGGCGACAGCGGCGTCCGCATCACCACCGCCGAGCCCGACCCCGTCCTCCCCATGCGCCTGGCCGGTCCGAGTCTGGCGATCCTCTCCCCGAAGGCGTACGGGAAGGAGGGCGAGCGCCCGGGTGCCCCCACCCCCGTCGGCACCGCCACCGGCCCCTTCGAGATCACCGAGGTCAACGGCGGCTCCGCCACGCTCGACCGCTACGACGACTATTGGAGCGGCCTCGCCCACGCCTCCGGTATCGACGCGCGCTTCGTCAAGGACGGCACCGCCCGCGCCAACGCCGTCCGCACCGGCGAGGTCGACATAGCCGAGGCGATCCCCGTCGCCCAGGCCACCACACTCGACAGGTCCACCCTCAAGGAGGCCGGCACCACCCGGACCACCAGCCTGCAGCTCAACACCCGGACCGGGCCCTTCAAGGACCCCGCACTGCGCGCCGCCGCCCGCAGGGCGATCGACTCCTCCGCCCTCGTCAAGGGCGTCTTCGAGGGGTACGCCGACCCCGGCGCCGGCATCTTCGGACCCGCCGTCACCTGGGCCGAGAGCAAGCGGGTGAAGCCGGCCGGGCGCGCGAAGCCCGCCCGGCCCGTCGGTGAGCCGATCACCCTCGCCACCTATGACAACCGGCCCGAACTCCCCGAGGTCGCCCAGGTCGTACAACAGCAGCTGCAGAAGGCGGGCTTCATGGTGAAGCTGGAGGTGCGCGAGTACTCACGGCTGGAGAGCGACGCGCTCGCCGGGAAGTTCGACGCCTTCATAGGCGCCCGCAACAGCCTCCTGGACACCGGCGACCCCGTCGGCGTTCTCGGCAGCGACTACACCTGCGACGGCGGCTACAACCTGGCCCGGCTGTGCGACAAGAGGGTCGACCGGGCCGTCGCCGAGGCCGTCAGGACCGACGGCACCGGTGAGCGGCAGGACGCCGCCATGGCCGCCGAGGCCGCGATACTCGGCGCGGACGCGGTCGTGCCGCTGGCCCACCAGCAAGTCGTCGTCGGCGTTTCCACCAAGGTCCGGGGAGTCCTGCTCGACCCGTACGAGCGGGCCCTGGTGGGCGCCGGAACGCGTCGCTGACGGGCCGGTTCAGGCGGGCAGCCCCATGTCGATCACGCAGCTGATCTCGACGAGCTGCCCGGGGAAGGTCAGTTCGGTGACGCCGAGGGCCGTGGCAACCGGACGGTGGGTGCCGAAGTACGCCCGGTTGCCCTGCGCGACCACCTCGGCGTTCCGCACGAGGTCCACCGCGTAGAGAGTCTGGGAGACGATCTGGTTGCGGGTGGCGCCGTAGTGGGCCAGGACCCTGTCGAGGTTGACGTAGGTCCGCTCGAGCTGGGCGGCGACGTCGTCCTCGGGGTCGAAGGCGCCCGCCTCGTCGAACGCGAGCTGCCCGGAGACATGGACCAGGTCACCGGACCTGATCGCCTGGGCGTAGCCGAAGTGACCCTCGGCCGGTATGCCGTGGTCGTAGACGTCGAGCGTGGTCATGGTGCGTGTCCTTCCGTCGGGCGCGGGCCGTTGGGCACGAGCCCAGCTCCCCGGTACGGGGGCCGTGCTCGCTGGGCCACGAGCCCGTGCTCTCTTGCGGTTACTCGGAAACCGTAGGAGAGTGACCGCCGACCTGGAAGAACGCACTTTTCGGTGACTGGGGAACCAGATGGTGACCAAGCAGTTGAGAGACCTGCCCGAGAACGCGGACCTGCGGCGGGCGGACTCCCTGGCCCGGGAGATCTTCTCCGACGTGGCCAACAAGTGGGCCCTGTTGATCATCGAGGCGCTCGGGGAACGCACCCTGCGCTTCAGTGAGTTGCGCGACGAGGTCGAGGGCGTCAGCCACAAGATGCTCACGCAGAACCTGCGGATGCTGGAGCGCAACGGCCTGGTCGACCGGAAGGTGCACCCCACCGTGCCGCCCAAGGTCGAGTACACGCTCACCGAGCCGGGCCGCGCCCTGCGCGCCACGGTCGACGCGATCTGCGGCTGGACCCACGAGTACCTCGGGCACATCGAGGCGGCCCGCGGCCGGTTCGGGTCGTGACCGGCCGGGGGTCAGCCGGCGACCAGCTCGCGCACCTGCCGTGAGGCCGGGCGCTCCTCGATCCGCGAGGTCCGGTACAGCCACAGCACGTCCCGTCCGAACGACCAGACCAGCAGGCCCAGCGCCAGGGCCGCGACCCCGAAGTTGGCCGCGTACGGCAGCAGATCGGCGCCCGCCAGGAGCAGCAGCACACCCTGCAGCGCGGCGACGGTCTTGCGGGCGGTGCTCGGCGGGAGCGCGGCGGTCAGCCAGGGCCACACCTTGGCCGCGGCGACGAAGACGTAGCGCATGCCGCCGATCAGCAGGACCCACGGGCCCAGTTGCATCGACACGTACACGCTGAGCACGAGGATCAGGAAGGCGTCGACCTCCATGTCGAAGCGCGCGCCCAGTGGGGTCGAGGTGCCGGTGCGGCGGGCGACCTTGCCGTCGACGCCGTCGAGGATCAGCGCCACCGCCGTCAGACCGACGAACAACGACACCGGCGGTGAGCTCTGGAACGAGTCGGCGACCAGGGCCGTGACCCCGCCGACGAGGGTGGCCCGGCCGAGGGTGACCCGGTTGGCCGCGCCGAAGGAGCGCAGCCGCGAGCGGTGCAGGGCCCGGGAGAGCACCGCCCAGGTGGCGATCGCGAACGCGAGGCCGCTGAGCCAGCCCGCCGGCCC
Organism: Streptomyces tibetensis; assembly: GCF_040647715.1. Lineage (GTDB taxonomy): Bacteria > Actinomycetota > Actinomycetes > Streptomycetales > Streptomycetaceae > Streptomyces > Streptomyces tibetensis_A. The sequence continues at coordinate 88,469 of NZ_JBEZCR010000004.1, forward strand.
CATCCCGATCGCCGTGCCGATCAGGGCCAGCAGCAGGACCTGCACGCCCGCCCCCAGGGCGGTCTCCTGCTGTACGAGCCTCGCGTCGTAAGTGTTGTTCAGGGCCACCGAACACCCTCCGGCCGTGTGACAGAGTCGATCATCGCCGCTACGTTGTGCGCGGCCTGTGCACCCCTCGGTACGCAAGCAGCTTCCCGATCGTTCAGGAGGACTTCGATGAAGCACATCGGACGCGCGTTCTGGATCGACTCGCCCGGGCGAGGTGCGATCCGGGACGTCGCCCTGCCGGCGCCCGGCGAGGGCGAGGTGCTGGTACGCACGCTGTTCTCCGGCGTGAGCCGCGGTACCGAGACGCTCGTCTTCCGCGGCGGGGTGCCCGTCAGCCAGCACACGGCGATGCGCGCGCCGTTCCAAGAGGGCGACTTCCCGGGCCCGGTGAAGTACGGCTATCTCAACGTCGGCGTGGTGGAGGAAGGGCCCACGGAGCTCACCGGCCGCACGGTGTTCTGTCTCTACCCGCACCAGACGCGGTACGTCGTCCCGGCCGCCGCGGTCACCCCCGTCCCGGACACCGTGCCCGCCGAACGGGCCGTGCTCGCCGGGACCGTGGAGACCGCCGTCAACGCCCTGTGGGACGCCGCGCCCCTGGTCGGGGACCGGATCGCCGTGGTCGGCGGCGGCATGGTCGGCTGCTCGGTGGCCGCCCTCCTCGCCCGGTTCCCCGGGGTGCGCGTCCAGTTGGTCGACGCCGACCCGTCGCGCGCGAAGATCGCCGAGGCGCTCGGCGTCGGCTTCGCCACCCCCGAGGACGCCGACGGCGACCTCGACCTGGTCGTGCACGCCAGCGCCACGGAATCGGGCCTCGCCAGGTCCCTGGAGCTCCTCACCGCCGAGGGGACCGTGCTCGAACTCAGCTGGTACGGCGACCGGCGGGTGAGCCTCCCGCTCGGTGAGGCCTTCCACTCCCGTCGGCTCGTCATCCGCAGCAGCCAGGTCGGCACCGTCTCCCCGGCCCGCCCGAACCGCACCTACGCCGACCGGCTCGCCGTCGCCCTCGACCTGCTGGCCGACCCCGCGCTCGACGCCCTGATCACCGGCGAGTCCCCTTTCGAGGACCTGCCGGACATGCTTCCCCGGCTGGCGTCCGGCGAGGTCCCCGCGCTGTGCCACCGCGTCCGTTACGACGAGAGCGATTGACGCATCGGCTGACGATTCGTTCCATCCGGTACGAGTCGGCGACGACAAGAGCGCCTGACCTCAGAAAAGACGTACGACAGGCTGAACAGGGGAAGGCAACGGGCCGTACTACTCGGCATCCCCGGCACCGAGAGCGGGGAGCAGACGCGCCGCACCTGGAGGGTCGTCCGTTGTTCAGCATCACCGTCCGCGATCACATCATGATCGCCCACAGCTTCCGTGGCGACGTCTTCGGACCCGCGCAGCGCCTGCACGGGGCCACGTTCCTCGTGGATGCCACGTTCCGGCGCGAACAGCTGGACGAGGACAACATCGTCGTCGACATCGGGCTGGCCACCCAGGAACTCGGCGCGGTCGTCAGCGAGCTGAACTACCGCAACCTCGACAACGAGCCCGACTTCGCCGGAGTCAACACCTCCACGGAGTTCCTCGCCAAGGTCATCGCCGACCGGCTCGCCGAGCGCATCCACAAGGGGGCGCTGGGCGAGGGCGCCAAGGGCATCGCGGGCCTGACCGTCACCCTGCACGAATCGCACATCGCCTGGGCGAGTTACGAGCGTGCGCTGTGACCGACACGACCGTCGAACGGCCCGAGCACATGGGTCCGGCACCGGCACGGCTGAATTATGTTCCCGTGCAGCACGCCCCCCTGAAGAACGCCGAGATCATCCCCATGTCCCTGCGCACCGTGCACTTCGTACTGCCGGGCGGCATCGACGACCCGACGGCCCCCAGCGGCGGCAACGCCTACGACCGGCGCGTGTGCCTGGACCTGCCCGGCTTCGGCTGGCAGGTGACCAAGCACGCCGTGGCCGGTGACTGGCCCCGGCCCGCGGCCGACGCCCGTACGGAACTGGCCCGCGCCCTGGCCGCGCTGCCCGACGGAGCGGTCGTGCTCCTCGACGGGCTGGTGGCCTGCGGAGTGCCGGAGATCGTGGTGCCCGAGGCGGAACGCCTGCGCATGGCGGTCCTCGTCCACCTCCCGCTCGGCGACGAGACGGGCCTGGACCCGGCGCTCGCCGCCGAACTGGACGCCAAGGAGCGGACGGTGATGCGGGCGGTGCCGGCGGTGATCGCCACCAGCGACTGGGCGGTCCGCCGCCTGGTCTCCCACCACGGCCTCCCGCCCGAGCGGGTGCACGTCGCCGCTCCCGGCGCCGACATCGCGCCGCTCGCACCCGGAACGGACGGAGTGTCACGCCTGCTGTGCGTGGCCGCCGTGACCCCGCGCAAGGGCCAGCACCGGCTGGTGGAGGCGCTGGCCGCGGTGAGCGACCTGCCGTGGACCTGCGTGTGCGTCGGCTCCCTGACCCAGGAGCCGGAGTACGTCGACCATCTGCGGTCCCTCATCAGGAAGCACGGCCTCGAGGACCGGCTGGAGCTGGCCGGTCCGAAGTCCGGCCCGGCGCTCGACGCGAGCTACGCCACGGCCGACCTGATGGTCCTCACCTCCTACGCCGAGACGTACGGCATGGCGGTGACCGAGGCGCTGGCCCGGGGCATCCCGGTGCTGGCCACGGACGTGGGCGGGCTGCCGGAGGCGGTCGGCCGCGCCCCCGACGGCGGGGTGCCGGGCATCCTCGTCCCGCCGGAGAACCCCGCCGCCATCGCCGCCGAACTGCGCGGCTGGTTCGGCGAGGCGGACGTGCGACGCCGGCTGAAGGCCGCCGCACGCAGCCGCCGTGCCGCCCTCGACGGCTGGGCGACGACCGCACAGAGCCTCGCGGCGGTGCTGCGCCGGCTCCCGACCGAACCCCGGAGGGCCGCATGACGAACCCGGCGACGACGACCCAGCAGAGCGGGGCGATCCCGGCACAGCCCGGGCCGAGGGAGGTCACGGGCGTGACGGACGGTGTACTCGCGGGCGGGAAGCCCGGACCGGGGCAGGCCGTGACGACGGGCGGCGCGGGCGCGGTTCCCGGCGGTGCCGCGGGAATCGCGGGCCCGGGTTCCAGCGTGGAGTTCGTCCCGGGGTACGCCCCGGACGCCGTCATCCCCGGCGCCGGGCCCAGCGGCAGGCCCGGCTCGCGGCCGACCGTCAAGCTGCGCGAGGCCAACCCGGACGACCCGCCCCGCTACGCGCCCGAGTGGCTGGAGTTGCGGGAGCCGGCCGATGCCGCCGCACGGGCGCACGACCTGCTCGACCCGCTGCGGATACGGCTCGCCAACCTGCCGGGCAAGTCGGGTGTCGTCATCCACGACCTGGGCTGCGGCACCGGCTCGATGGGCCGCTGGCTCGCACCCCTCCTGGACGGCGCCCAGCACTGGATCCTGCATGACCGCGACCCCTACCTGCTGCACTTCGCGGCCGTCTCCTCCCCGCGCTCGGCCGCCGACGGCTCTCGCGTCACCGTGGAGACGCGCCGGGGCGACGTCGCCCGCCTCAGCCCGGACGCCCTGCAGGGCGCGTCCCTGGTGACGGCGTCCGCCCTGCTGGACGTCCTCACGCGCGAGGAGATCGACACGCTCGCCGCGGCGTGTGCCGGAGCCGGCTGCCCCGCCCTGCTGACACTGTCCGTCGCAGGGCGGGTGGAACTGACCCCGTCCCACCCGCTGGACGCGGAGATAGCCCGGGCGTTCAACGACCACCAGCGTCGCGACGACCTGCTCGGACCCGACGCGGTCACCGCTGCCGCGGAGGCGTTCTCCGAGCACGGCGCGACCGTACGGCTGCACCCGAGCGCCTGGCGGCTCGGCCCCGAGCAGGCCGCGCTCACCGAGCAGTGGCTGCGGGGCTGGGTCGGCGCCGCGGTCGAGGAGCGCCCCGAACTGCGCGCCGAGGCCGACGTCTACCTCACCAGCAGGCTGGCCGCCTGCGCGGCGGGCGAGCTGCGCGTCACCGTCCACCACGTCGACCTCCTGGCCCTGTCCCGCCCGGTGGACGGAGCGTCATGAGCCCGCAGGCGACGGGAACGCGCCCGCGCACCACGCTCACCGAGCAGCCCGGATCGTCCGCGCCCGCCGACGGCACCCGTGTGCCCGCGCCCCGCGGCCCGGTGGACACGGCCGCGCCGTGCCCGGTGGTGACAGTCCGGAGCGAGACCGCCGCCTCGACCCCGCCCGGCCCCGCCCGGACCGGCCAGCCCCCGGCGCCCCGTCACACCCCGGACGGAACAGGCCCGGAGGGCACCGGTGGCCGGGCCGGCACTGTCCCGGAGGGCGCCGGTGGCGTGGACGGCACCGGTACGCCGGCGCCCGGCCCGGTCCGTGCGGCCCTGGCGCGCCTCGGCTCCCCGAAGGTCCGTACGCACCTCGGCACGCTCGCCGGAATCGTCATCCTGGGCGTGCTGTTCTGGCGCCTCGGTACCGGTGTCTTCCTCGACGGGCTGCGGCGGATCGACGGGGTGTCGCTGCTGCTCGCGCTCGGCATCGGGCTCGTCACCACCGTGTGCAGCGCGTGGCGGTGGGCCATCGTGGCCCGGGGGCTCAGGATCCGGCTGCCGTTCGGGCCGGCCGTCGCCGACTACTACCGGGCGCTGTTCCTGAACGCGGCCCTGCCCGGCGGCATCCTCGGTGACGTGCACCGGGCCGTGCGGCACGGGCAGAGCGAGGGGGACCTGCGGCGGGGCGTGAAGGCCGTCGTCCTCGAACGGACCGCGGGCCAGCTCGCGTTGTTCGCCGCCGGGGCCGTCGTCCTGCTGACCATGCCGTCGCCGGCACTGGCCCAGGCCCGGCGCATCGCCCCGCTCGCGGCCCTGACCGCCCTGGGCGCACTCGCCGTCGTCGTCGCCCTGCGCATGAACCGCGCGGCACCCTCGCCCCGGGGCCGCAAGCTGCGCGCGTTCCTCGCCGAGGCCCGCGAGGGGCTGCTGTCGCGACGGAACGGGCCCGGAGTGGTTGTCTCCTCCGTGGTCGTGCTGGCAGGTTACGTCGCGATGTTCGTCCTCGCCGCCCGGGTCGCCGGGACCGCCGCCTCCGTGGCCGTCCTGCTGCCCCTCGCCGTCCTCGCCCTGCTGGCGATGAGCCTGCCGCTGAACGTCGGCGGCTGGGGGCCCAGGGAGGGCGTCACCGCCTGGGCGTTCGGCGCTGCGGGCCTGGGCGCGGGCCGGGGGCTCGCCGTCGCGGTCGTCTACGGCGTGCTCAGTCTCGTGGCGAGCCTGCCCGGCCTGATCGTGCTCGTCGCCCGCTGGTCCGCGGGCCTGCGGGCCGGGGACCGGACGGCTCCAGCGGTCTCGGCGCCACAGGGTGACTACGCGTCGGAGGTCAGCAGTGAGAAATACGCCCCGAAGGAATCCGCCAGGCTCGCCAGGAGTTCCTTCCCTTTTTCAGCCGAACCCAGCGAAGGACGGCCGATGACACCGGAATCGGTATAGCCGGACATGCCGAGGGTGAGCAGATGACGCCGGTCGTCAGCGACGAAATCGGAGCTCTCATAACCGGGTCGGAGCATTTCGGGATGAGCGTGCAGAAGGATGGAGGTCTCGATTTCCCCCGCGTGCATGTCGGTGAGCAGCGAGGTGACCACACCCGCCCGCTCGCGCGCCGCCTCCCAGTCCTCCGCGGCCGGGAAGAGCGCCATCCGCTCGCCGCGGGCGGAGGATTCCTGAACCACGTTGCCCAGCACGTAGTTGCCGCCGTGCCCGTTGACCACCACCAGGGCCTCGACCCCGGACCGGCGCAGCGAAGCCGCAATGTCCCGTACCACCGCATGAAGGGTCACCGAGGAGATGCTGACGGTCCCCGGCCAGGCCGCGTGCTCGTGCGAGCACGAGATCGTCACCGGAGGAAGGAGGTGCACCGGATACGCGCCGGCTATCTCCCGCGCGACGGCACAGGCGACGAGCGTGTCGGTCGCCAACGGAAGATACGCCCCATGCTGTTCGAAGCTCCCCACGGGAAGCACCGCGACCTGCCGTGAGACGCCGGCACCTCGCGTCCGTACGTCTTCCGTGGTGTCCGCCGGCACCAGATCACTCATCACGTCACGGCCTTTCGTCTCTGCTTAGGAACTCGAGAATCATGACAGACAAAATTGGCGTACTCGGCAAGAAGGCACCCCAGCGGACCGGCGTGGAACGCGTCGTGAATGCCCCCTTGCCCACCGTGTACGGGAAATTCCAGGCGATCGGCTACATGGACCACGACCGCGGCGACGAACAGGTCGCGCTGGTCTACGGCGAGATCGGCACGGACGACGTCCTCATCCGGCTGCACTCGGAGTGCCTGACGGGTGACGCCTTCGGCTCCCAACACTGCGAGTGCGGCGACCAGCTCGACGCCGCCCTGCGCGCGGTCGTCTCCGAGGGCGCCGGTGTCGTGGTCTACCTCAGAGGGCATGAAGGCCGTGGCATCGGCCTGCTCGGCAAGCTGCGTGCGATGGCCCTGCAGGCGGAGGGCCTGGACACCGTCGAGGCCAACCTCGCCCTCGGCCTGCCCGTGGACGCCCGTGACTACGGCGTCGCCGCCCGGATCCTCGAGGACCTGGGCGTGCGGTCCGTGCGTCTGATGTCGAACAACCCGCGCAAGCGCGAGGCGCTGGTGGACCACGGCATCACGGTCGCCGAGCAGGTGCCGCTGCTCATAGAGCCGTGCGAGAACAACATCACCTATCTGCGCACCAAGCGGGAGCGCCTGGACCACCACCTGCCCCACCTGGACGCGGTGGTCAGCTCTTCCTGACCGCCTCGGCCGGTTGCGGTTCCCCGACGTGACCTGGGCGAATCCGGGCGCGACCCGTGGCCGGGCCGCGTACGCTTCGTGGACGTCCGCCCCTTGAGCGTCGGCCCTCAGCGGCCGACGCCTCACGCCGGAGGCCCACCTGGTATGACCGAGCTCCATCTGTGGCTGCGCCACGAGGCCCGCACGACCGAGCGACGCACTCCGATCGTGCCCGACGACGCCCGGCGGCTCGTCGGGCACGGAGTGGAACTGACCGTAGAAGAGTCCCCGCAGCGGGTCTTCCCGATCGAGGAGTACGAGGCGGCGGGCTGCCGGGTCGCGCCCGCGGGCTCCTGGGTGACGGCGCCCCGGGACGCCGTCGTGCTCGGCCTGAAGGAACTGCCCGACGATCCGGCCGGACTGACGCACCGGCACATCTTCTTCGGCCACGCCTACAAGGGCCAGCCGGGAGCGGCGGATCTGCTGGGCCGGTTCGCCGCCGGGGCCGGAGCGCTGTTCGACCTGGAGTACCTGGTGGACGACACCGGACGGCGGCTGGCCGCCTTCGGGTTCTGGGCCGGTTACCTGGGCGCCGCCCTCGCCGTGCTCCGGCACCGGGGCCGGCTGCGGGCACCGCTGACCCCGACCACCAAGGAAGACCTGGACGAGACGCTGAAACCGGACGCGGCCGACGCCGGTTTCGCCGGCCTCGTCGTCGGCGCCCTGGGCCGCAGCGGCCGCGGCGCCCGCGCGGCCTTCGCCACGGCCGGTGCCGACCCGACCTGCTGGGACCTGGCCGAGACCCGCGACCTCGACCGGGCCGCGCTGCTGCGACACGACGTGATGGTCAACGCGGTGCTCGCCACCACCCCCGTCCCGCCGTTCCTGCGCGCACAGGACCTCGACGCCCCCGACCGTCGCCTGCGCACCCTGTGCGACGTGACCTGCGACGTCGGTTCCCCGCTCAACGTCCTTCCGGTGTACGACGAGACCACGTCCTGGGACGAGCCGGTACGCCGGCTGCGCGACGAGCCCCTGCTCGACCTGATCGCCATCGACAACCTGCCTTCCCTGCTGCCACTGGAGTCCAGCACCGACTTCTCGGCCGCCCTGCTGCCCCACCTGCTCGACTTCGGCGTCTCCGGGGCCTGGCAGCGCTGCCTGGAAAGGTTCCGTGAAGCGTCCCGCGCGCACGGCCTCGACAAGGGGGAGTTCCTTGACCACTGAACCGGCACCGGCGAGCGGCACCGTCCACTGGATCGGCGCCGGCCTGTCCACGGGCAGCGGTCTCGCCGCGCTGTGCGACACCGCCGACCGGGTACTCCTGTGGCACCGCACGGAGAGCCGCGCCGCCGACGCCCTCGCCGGACGGGGTCTCGCGGGCCGGGCCGAGCCCCGCGCGTACACGCTGTCCGCGCTCGCCGACGGACTCGCCCCGGGCGATGTCGTCGTGTCGATGCTGCCCGCGCCGGAACACGCCCCGCTCCTCGAGCGGTGCGTACGGCAGGGGGCGCACTTCGCGTGCTCCAGCTATGTGTCCGAGGCGGTGCTGGAACAGGTGCCGGCCGCTTCGAAGGCCGGGCTCGTCGTCCTCACCGAGGCGGGGCTCGATCCGGGCATCGACCACCTGTTCGCCCACGCCCTGGTCGCCCGGGCCCGGGAGACGATCGGTGACGAGACGCCCGCCTCGTACACCTTCACGTCCTACTGCGGCGGTGTCCCCGCCGTCCCGAACGACTTCACGTACCGCTTCAGCTGGGCCCCCGCGGGTGTCCTGGGCGCCCTGCGCTCCCCGGCCCGTTACCTCGAGGGCGGTGCGGAGACGGTCGCCGAGCGGCCCTGGGAGGCGACCCGGCGGCATGTCGTCGACGGGGAGACCTTCGAGGTCTACCCCAACCGTGACAGCGTCCCGTTCGTCGCGCAGTACGGGCTGCCGGACGCCTGGACACCGCGCACGTTCGTCCGCGGCACCCTGCGTCTGGAGGGCTGGCTGCGCGCCTGGGACGGCGTCTTCGAGGAGCTGAAGACCGGCGACGACACCCGGATCGCCGCCCTGGCCCGGGAACTGGCCGCCACGTACCCCACCACGGACGACGACCGTGACCGGGTGGTCCTGGCCGTGTCGCTGGACGTGCGCGCCGAGTCGGGCCGCTCGTGGAAGGGCGGCTACCTCCTCGACCTGGAGGGCGATGCCGAGGAGAGCGCGATGGCCCGCTGCGTCTCACGGACCCTCGCCCTCGGGGTCCGCCACGTCCTGGACGGCTCCCTGCCGCCCGGCCTGAACCGCGCAGCGGAGACGGCCGCCCGGTCCGAGCAGTGGCTGCGGGAACTCGCGCAGCAGGGAGTGCAGTTCACCCTGCGCGTGGACCGGTAGCGGACCTTCAGTCCGTCAGGGCCTCGTGGACGAGCCGCTTGAGGTCCTTGAAGACCGTGTGGGAGGTCCTGGGCCGCACCTGCGTCATGAACTGCACCGTCAGGTCGCGGCCCGGATCGACCCAGAACGTCGTCGTGGCCACGCCGCTCCAGCCGAAGGCGCCGCGCCCGGACGGGACCAGGGTGCGGGACGGGTCGATCACCACGGAGCAGTTGAGGCCGAAGCCGAGCCCGTCGTTGCCGGGCTCGTCATGGGCGGGGCGGCTGCCGAAGGCCCGCAGGTCGGCGCCGCCGGGCAGGTGGTTGCGGGTCATCAGCTCCACGGTGCTCGGGTCGAGCAGCCGTACGCCGTCGAGCTCGCCCCGGCGGCGCAGCAGTTCCATGAAACGGTGGTAGTCGTGGGCCGAGCACACCATGCCCCCGCTGCCCGACAGGAACCGCGGCCGGCCGCGCAGCGGCAGCCCCGCGATCGGCTCGATGCCGCCGCCCTCCTTCTCCCCGTACATCTCGCAGAGCCGGGGCGCCTGGGCGTCCGTGACCTGGAAGCCCGCGTCCGTCATGCCGAGCGGCCCGAAGATCCGCTCCGCGCAGAACGCGTCGAGCGGCTGCCCGGACACGACCTCGATGATCCGGCCCAGGACGTTGCTGGCCACCGAGTAGTTCCACTCGGTGCCCGGCTCGAACTGCAGCGGCAGACTCGCGTACACCTCGATGGTCTCGGCCAGGTCCGCGCCCGGCGGCACCGACGACTCCAGGCCGGCCTCCCGGTACAGGGCGTCGACGGGGTGGGTGTGGTAGAAGCCGAAGGTCAGACCCGAGGTGTGGGTCATCAGATGCCGGACGAGTATCGGGCCGTCGGCCGGGCGGGTCTTGATGTCCGTCCCGCTGCCGCCGACGTAGACCCGGGGCTCGGCGAACGCGGGCAGGTGGTCGGCGACCGGGTCGTCCAGCGACAGCCGGCCCTCCTCCACCAGCAGCAGCGCGGCGACGGCGGTGACCGGCTTCGTCATGGAGTACACCCGCCACAGTGTGTCGGCCTCGACCGGCAGCCCGGCCGCGATGTCGCGCAGACCGTGTGTCGTGAGGTGGGCGACGCGTCCGGCCCGGGCGACGGACACGAGGAAACCCGGCAGACGCCCCTCGTCGACCAGCCGGGCGAAGGTCCGGTCCAGCCGGCCCAGCACCTGCGGATCCAGCCCTGCCTCACCCGGATCGACCTCTTGTCGCAGCTGTGCCATGGCTCGTCTCCCGTCGCGCTGGTCGAGATGAGATCCGGCATACCCCGCCCGGGCCTCCTCAGACACCATCGCGGTGCAGGAACGGTTCAAGATCGCGCCAGAACAGGCAGTCGGCAGCCGGACGGCCGCCCGGGCGGGGCTCGGGCCTACCGGAAGCCGAGGTGCGGATCGGTGCCGGCCAGTTCAGCGCCGGCGGCCCAGAGGCGAGCGGCGACGGCCGGGTCGGCCATGTGAGGGGGGACGGGCTCAGGCCGTGGTGTGCCACGCAGACCGAAGGCCCTCGGCCCCCACAGCTGCCCTCCCTGCACCTGCGCGTCGAGGACGGCAAGGACGACGGGCCATGCCCCGGCGTCCTTGCCCTGTACCAGGAGCCCGGCGGGCAAGGCCCGCAGCCGCTGTACGGGGGTGGTCACGTGCACCGGCGGGCGGGACGGGGTGAGGGAGTCCAGTGCGCCACCGGGATGGGCCACCACACTCAGCACCGTGCTGCCGACGGCGCGCAGACGGCGGTCGAGTTCGAAGCCGAAACACATCTGCGCCAGCTTCGATCGGCCGTAGGTGCGCTTGGGCCGGTAGTCGCGGGTCGATTGCAGATCGTCCAGGTCCAGCCGTTCGGATCGCGCAGCGAAGCTTCCCACCGTCACGACGCGGCCCGTCGGCGCCGCGGACAGCAGAGGGGCCAGCCACCCGGTGAGCGCGAAGTGGCCGAGGTGGTTGGTGCCGAACATCAGCTCGTGGCCGTCCTCGGTCTCTCGACGCGGCAGGTCGTCGAGCGCGACCCCCGCGTTGTGCACCACCGCGTCGAGATGGTCGAGGTCCAGCCTGTCCGCGGCGGTCTTCAGGGACGACAGGTCGGCGAGGTCCAGTTGGAGGTGCCGCACCCGCGCCCCGGAGACGCGCGAGCGGATCGAGGTGATGGCGGCGTCGGCCTTCGCGGCGTCCCGGCTGCCGAGCACGACGACGGCGCCGGTGGTGGCGAGCTGCTCCGCTGCGAAGTAGCCGATCCCGGCGTTACCGCCGGTGACGAGGAAGATCTTGCCCTGGGCGGACGGCAGCCTGTGGACGTCCCACGGCCGGCTCAGGGATGCGGAAGACACGATGACAGGCTCCTTGCTCTCCGGGAGGCGTGCTCATGTGGAGCACCGACCCGGCCAAGGTCGCAACCCCCGCCGACGTACAGCCGACAGAAAGACGGGCACCGCCGACAGACCGCCGACACCCTCCGGAGAAGGACCGAGAGCGATCGGTCGAGGCCGGGGGAGGCCCCTCGGGGCGCGGGGAACTGCGCGGACAACCCCCACGCACCCGCACTCCGAGGTGCACCCCCGACCGGGCCTGGCAAGCCGTCGGCGGAAAGCGGCGGCGTCAGGCCGTCACCTTCTCCGGCTGCGCAGCCCCGAGCCCGGCCCGTTCCCCCAGCGACTCCGTGGGAACCCGGTGGGTCTCCCGCGCCGACAACGCGGCGATCACCGGCGGCACGCACAACGCCGCCGTGAACAGCGCCACCGCCGACCAGTCGTCGCCCTCGGGCCCGGCGATCCGCGCCGCGAACGTCACCGCGAACCCGGCCGCCGCGAAGCCGATCTGCGTGCCGATGGCCACGCCGGACAGCCGGACCCGGGTCGCGAACATCTCGCCGTAGAAGGCGGGCCACACGCCGTTCGCGGCGCTGTAGACGACGCCGAAGCAGATGATGCCCGTCAGGAAGGTCAGCGGGTAGGAGCCGGTGGAGACCGCCCACAGGTACAGGAACATCGTCACCGCGCTGCCGGCCGCGCCGATCAGGAACACCGGGCGGCGCCCGATCCGGTCGGACAGCGTCGCCCACAGCGGGATCGCGGCGAGGGCGACGACATTGGCCAGGGCGCCCACCCACAGCATGGCCGTACGCGACATGCCGACCGCGTCGCTCGTGGCGTACGCCAGCGCCCACACCGTGAAGATCGTGCTGACCGAGGCGATCAGCGCGCCCCCGATCACCCGCAGCACATCCGCCCAGTGCTCGCGGAGCAGGATCACGAGGGGCAGCTTGACCACACCCTCCTCGGCGGCCTGCTGGGCGAAGGCCGGCGTCTCGTCCAGCTTGCGGCGGATGACCCAGCCGACGACGGCGACCCCGACGCTCAGCCAGAACGGCAGCCGCCAGCCCCACGACAGCAACTGGTCCTCGGGCAGCGCGGCGACGGGGATGAAGACCAGCGTGGCCAGCAACTGCCCGCCCTGGGTTCCGCTGAGGGTGAAGCTGGTGAAGAAGCCGCGGCGGCCCGGCGGCGCGTGCTCCAGCGTCATGGAGTTGGCGCTGGCCTGCTCACCAGCCGCCGAGATGCCCTGGAGCACCCGGCACAACACCAGCAGGACCGGGGCGAGACCGCCCACCTGGTCGCGGGTCGGCAGACAGCCGATGAGGAACGTCGACAGGCCCATCAGCATCAGCGTGAAGACCATGATCTTCTTACGGCCGACCTTGTCCCCGAAGTGCCCGAGCACCAGCGCGCCGACCGGGCGGGCCGCGTACGCGACACCGAACGTGGCCAGCGACAGCAGGGTCGCCGTGGCCGGGTCGGACTCGTCGAAGAACACCTCGGGGAAGATCAGCGCGGCGGCGCTGCCGTAGAGGAAGAAGTCGTAGTACTCCAGGGCGCTGCCGATCCAGGCGGCGGTCGCGGCCTTCCTGGGCTGACCGGGCGGGGCGGCGGACCCTGAGGGCATGGCGGGGACGGACACGGCGGCTCCTTGGGTGGCTTCACTACAGGCGAAGTGAGAGATGCGCGAGCAGAGGGGGACGTGCCGGATCGCGGCTAATTAACCCACTGGGTAGTTAACGGGGGATGGCCAGTGATGCTGCGCCCGTGTGCCGCCGGTGTCAAGGGGTGGTGCACCGGGCGTTCAGTCCGCCGAGCGCTCCGCCGTCAAGTACGCGATCACCATGTCGCCCAGCATCGCCCGGTAGTGCGCCCGCTGCGCCCCGTCGAGCAGGTCGCGGCCGAACAGGGCGCCGAAGGTGTGCCGGTTGGCGACCCGGAAGAAGCAGAAGGAGGAGATCATCGCGTGCAGGTCGACGGCGTCGACGTCGGCCGTGAACAGGCCCGACTCCTGCCCCGACGCCAGGATCCGGCGGATCACGTCCAGGGCGGGGGAGCCGATCGTCCCGAGCATCTCGGAGCCGGCGATGTGGTGGGCCTCGTGGATGTTCTCGATGCTGACCAGGCGGATGAAGTCCGGGTGCTGCTCGTGGTGGTCGAAGGTCAGCTCGGCCAGGCGCCGGATGGCCGCGACCGGGTCCAGATGGTCGACGTCGAGCTGCTGCTCGGCCTCCCGGATCACGCCGTACGCGCGCTCCAGCACGGCCGTGAACAGCTGCTCCTTGCCGCCGAAGTAGTAGTAGATCATCCGCTTCGTGGTGCGGGTGCGGGCGGCGATCTCGTCCACCCGGGCGCCGTCGTAGCCGGCCCGGGCGAACTCCTGGGTGGCGACGTCGAGGATCTCGGCCCGGGTGCGGGCGGCGTCACGGATGCGCTCGCCGGGGCGTGCCGGTTCTTCGACGCTGGTCATCAGGTTCCTTCGGGCGGAGGGGCCGGTGCCGGTGATTCTAGAAGCAGGGGCCCCGGCCGCCCGTGGGGTCTTCCCGGGCCCGCGCTCGGCTGATATAGCTAACGTACTAGTTCGTACATTGGTTGCCGTTCGGGAGGCGCACGTGCCCAGGGAGTCGTATCTCGTCGGACTGATCGGGTCCGGCATCGGTCCGTCGCTCAGCCCGGCGCTGCACGAGCGGGAGGCCGAGCGGCAGGGCCTGCGCCTGATGTACCGGCCGATCGACATCGACACCCTCGGCGTGCCGCCCGAGGCGGTGGGTGATCTGCTGCGGGCCGCCCGGGACCTGGGCTTCGACGGGCTCAACATCACGCATCCCTGCAAGCAGCTCGTCATCGAGCACCTGGACGCGCTCGCACCGCAGGCCGAGGCGCTGGGCGCGGTCAACACCGTGGTCTTCGAGGACGGTCGCGCGATCGGCCACAACACGGACGTCACCGGCTTCGCCGCGTCGTTCGCGCGCGGTCTGCCCGACGCGCCGCTGGAGCGGGTCGTTCAGCTGGGCGCCGGCGGCGCCGGGGCGGCCGTCGCCCACGCCATGCTCACCCTCGGCGCCGGGCGGATCACCGTCGTCGACGCCCTGCCCGAGCGAGCCGTGGCGCTGGCCGGCTCCCTCAACCGCACCTTCGGGGAGGGCCGTGCGGCCGCCGCGCCGCCCCACCGGCAGGCCGAACTGCTCGCGCACGCCGACGGCATCGTCCACGCCACCCCCACCGGCATGGCCGCCCACCCCGGCCTGCCCCTGCCCGCCGAGTCGCTGCACTCCGGACTGTGGGTGGCCGAGGTGGTCTACCGCCCGCTGGAGACCGAGCTGCTGCGGACCGCCCGAGCCCTGGGCTGCGCCACCCTCGACGGCGGCGGCATGGCAGCCTTCCAGGCCGCCGACGCGTTCCGCCTGTTCACCGGCCGGGAACCCGGCGCCGCGCGGATGCTGGCCGACCTGACCGAACTGGCCGGGGCCGCAGGAACCCGGAACTGAAGAGAGGTACCGCCGTTGCGTACGTCCATCGCCACCGTCTCCCTCAGCGGATCCCTCACCGAGAAACTCGACGCCGCCGCCCGGGCCGGATTCGACGGGGTGGAGCTCTTCGAGAACGACCTGCTGGCCAGTCCCCTCACTCCCGAGGACATCCGGGCCCGCTGCGCCGATCTCGGCCTCCGCATCGACCTCTACCAGCCGATGCGGGACGTCGAGGCCGTCCCCGAGGCGGAGTTCGCCCGAAACCTGCGGCGGGCCCGGCACAAGTTCGAGCTGATGCGCCGGCTCGGCGCGGACACGGTCCTCGTCTGCTCCAGCGTCTCCCCGCAGGCGGTGGACGACGACGCCCTCGCCGCCGGGCAGCTCGCCCGTCTGGCCGACGTGGCGCGGGAGTCCGGCATCCGGGTGGCCTACGAGGCGCTCGCCTGGGGGCGGCACGTCAGCACCTACGACCACGCCTGGCGCATCGTCGAGACGGCCGGGCACCCTGCGCTCGGCACCTGCCTGGACAGCTTCCACATCCTCTCGCGCGGCTCCGGCCCCCAGGACCTCGAAGGCATCGCGGACATCCCCGGCGAGAAGATCTTCTTCCTCCAGCTCGCCGACGCCCCGCTGCTCGCCATGGACGTCCTGCAGTGGAGCCGCCACTACCGCTGCTTCCCCGGCCAGGGCGGCTTCGACGTCACGGGGCTGGTGCGCCGTGTGCTGGCCACCGGCTACGACGGCCCGCTGTCCCTGGAGGTCTTCAACGACGTGTTCCGGCAGGCCGAGGCCGGGCCGACCGCCGTCGACGCCCGGCGCTCCCTGCTGCTCCTGCAGGAGGCGGTGGGGAGGGCGTCCCTGCCCGGCCCCGTCGTCCCCACCGGTGTCGCCTTCGCCGAGCTGGTCACGCCCGATGCCGAACCCCTGGCCGGCCTGCTCGGGGCCCTGGGCTTCGCCCGCACCGCACGGCACCGCGGCAAGCCCGTCGCCCTCTGGGAGCAGGGTGACGCCCGGATCCTCGTCAACACCGGGCCGGCCGCCCGCCGCGACGGCACCCGGCTCGCCGCGATCGGGCTGGAGTCACCGGACCCGGCCGGAGCGGCCCGGCGTGCCGAGGCGCTGCTGGCTCCCGTCCTGCCCCGTCGCCGCGCACCGCGGGACACCCCGCTGGACGCCGTCGCCGCCCCCGACGGCACGGAACTGTTCTTCTGTGCCACCGGCCGCCCGGACCTTCCCGACTGGCGGGCCGACTTCGCCGAGACGGGCCTGCCCCCGGCCAGGGCCGACATCCGGGGCATCGACCACCTCGCCCTCACCCAGCCCTGGCACCACTTCGACGAAGCGGCCCTCTTCCACCGCGGGGTGCTCGGTCTCGGCGGCCGGGAGAGCGTGGACGTCGCCGACCCGTACGGCCTGATGCGCAGCCGCGCCGTGACCAACGCCGACGGCACTGTCCGGATCGCCCTCACCGTCGGAGCCGCGCCCACGGACGACACCGTCCACGCCCAGCACGTCGCCCTGGTCACCGATGACGTGGTCACCGCGGCCCGCCGCTTCCGGGAGGCGGGCGGCACTCTGCTGCCGGTCCCCGCGAACTACCACGACGACCTCGCCGCCCGCTTCGAGTTCGCGGACGGCGAGCTGGAGACCTACCGCGACCTCGGCATCCTCTACGACCGCGACGCCCACGGCGTCTTCCGCCACTGCTACACCCGCACCGTCGGCCGGGTCTTCTTCGAACTCGTGCAGCGCGACGGCGGCTACCGGGGCTACGGCGCCGCCAACGCCCCGGTGCGGCTGGCCGCGCAGCACACGGCGCGGGCGTTCACTGGCGGCTGACCCAGCCTGGTGACGCCCTCCACCGTGAGGGTCTCCGCGTCCAGGACGACCTCGCCCGCGCCGACCCGCAAGCGTGCCTCGTCGAGGTCGATCGTGCCGGCGACCGACGCGCCCGACAGCCGTACCTCGCCGCGCAGGACGGAACCGCGCAGGTTCAGCTGCCGCAGTCGCGCCGCGTACAGCACGGGCGTGTCCTCGAAGAGGCAGTCGCTGAGGCGCACGGCGTGGTCGACGTCGGCGTACTGGAGGAGGAGCTCCCCGGTGATCCGCGCGCCGGCCAGCCTGAGGGCGGCGGTCTCCCCGTCCTCCTGCGGCGCGCTCAGCAGCAGTGCCCGCAGCACGGCCGCCCGTACGGTCCGTTCGGGGCCCCAGTGCGCGCCCTCCGCAGCGCCTTCCCGGGCGTCCTCCTCCGCCGGGCTGCGGAAGTCCACGTCCTGTCCCCGTGGAAAGGCACGCCACACCCGCTCCTCGGCGGGTGTCATGTCGTCGATCTCCATCAGCCGGGACTCTGATGTGCCCGACCGGAGGTGTCGACTCACCCCCGGCCGGGGCTCGTCACGCCCGGGTGTTCCACTCCGCGATCACGGGACGGCCGTGCTCGGCCGACAGCCGGCAGACCGTCCCGGTCTCCAGCCGGAACAGCCGCCCCTCCGCCGGGGACAGGCCCAGCCGGCGGGCGGTCAGCACGCGGAGGAAATGGCCGTGCGCCACCAGCATCACATCGCCCTCGGGCAGTGACTTCTCCGCCCGGGCCAGCACCCGGTCGGCGCGTTCGCCGACCTCCTCGGGGGACTCGCCCGGCTCGCCGTCCGGGCCGGGCGGGCTTCCGTCGGTCCACAGGTCCCAGTCGGGGCGGGTGCGGTGTATCTCCTCGGTGGTGACGCCCTCGTAGGCGCCGTAGTGCCACTCGTGCAGGTCCGCGTCCTGCACGGTCCCGGTCAGGCCCGCGAGTTCGGCGGTGCGCAGCGCGCGGCCGAGCGGGCTGGTGAGGACCAGTGCGAAGGGGCGGTCCGCGAGCAACGGGGCGAGCGAGGCGGCCTGCTCCTCACCGTGCGGGGTGAGGGGCAGGTCGGTGAAGCTGGTGTGCTGTCCGCTCCGGCTCCACTCCGTCTCGCCGTGGCGGACCAGCAGCAGGTCACCCACGTCCTACGCCTTCTTCGCCGACTCGACGGCGTGGCCGCCGAACTGGTTGCGCAGCGCCGCGATCATCTTCATCTGCGGCGAGTCGTCCTGCCGGGAGGCGAACCGGGAGTAGAGGGAGGCGGTGATCGCGGGCAGCGGCACGGAGTTGTCGATCGCGGCCTCCACCGTCCAGCGTCCCTCACCGGAGTCCTGGGCGTAGCCCCTCAGCTCCGCCAGGTGCTCGTCCTCGTCCAGGGCGTCCACCGCCAGATCGAGCAGCCAGGAGCGGATGACGGTGCCCTGCTGCCAGGAGCGGAACACCTCGCGGACGTTGTCCACCGAGTCCACGGCCTCCAGCAGCTCCCAGCCCTCGGCGTAGGCCTGCATCATCGCGTACTCGATGCCGTTGTGGACCATCTTCGCGAAGTGCCCGGCACCGACCTTGCCCGCGTGGACGTAGCCGTACGGGCCCTCCGGCTTGAGCGCCTCGAAGATCGGCCGCAGCCGGTCGACGTACTCCTTCTCGCCGCCGACCATCAGGGCGTAACCGTTCTTCAGGCCCCACACGCCGCCGGAGACGCCCGCGTCGACGAAGCCGATGCCGCGCTTGCTCAGCTCCTCGGCGTGCTTCTCGTCGTCCGTCCAGCGCGAGTTGCCGCCGTCGACGACCGTGTCGTAGGGCTTGAGCAGGCCCGCGAGCTGGTCGATGACGTGCTGGGTGGGCTCGCCGGCCGGGACCATGACCCAGACCGTGCGGGGCGCTTCCAGCTGGTTGACGAGGTCGGCCAGGCTGCTCGCGTCCGACTTCTCGGGATCGGTGTCGTAGCCGATGACGGTGTGGCCGGCGTTGCGCAGGCGCTCGCGCATGTTGCCGCCCATCTTGCCGAGACCCACAAGTCCGATCTGCATGTCAGCTCACTTCCCGAAGTTTGCGGTAGGCGGCCACCAGGGCGGCCGTGGACGGGTCGAGACCGGGGACGTCAGCGCCCTCGGTCAGGGCGGGCTCGACGCGCTTGGCGAGCACCTTGCCGAGTTCGACGCCCCACTGGTCGAAGGAGTCGATGTTCCAGACGGCGCCCTGCACGAACACCTTGTGCTCGTAGAGGGCGATCAGCTGGCCGAGGACCGACGGGGTCAGTTCGGTGGCCAGGATCGTCGTGGTCGGGTGGTTGCCGCGGAAGGTGCGGTGCGGCACCTGCTCCTCGGGCACGCCCTCCGCGCGCACCTCCTCGGCGGTCTTGCCGAAGGCGAGCGCCTGCCCCTGCGCGAACAGGTTGGCCATCAACAGGTCGTGTTGCGCCTTCAGTTCGTCGCTCAGCTCGTCGACGGGCCGGGCGAAGCCGATCAGGTCGGCCGGGATGAGCTTGGTGCCCTGGTGGATCAACTGGTAGTAGGCGTGCTGCCCGTTGGTGCCGGGCGTGCCCCACACCACCGGACCGGTCTGCCACTCCACGGGGTTGCCCTCGCGGTCCACCGACTTGCCGTTGGACTCCATGTCGAGCTGCTGGAGGTAGGCGGTGAACTTCGACAGGTAGTGGCTGTAGGGCAGCACCGCGTGCGACTGGGCGTCGTGGAAGTTGCCGTACCAGATGCCCAGCAGGCCCAGCAGCAGCGGGGCGTTGGCCTCGGCGGGCGCGTTGCGGAAGTGCTCGTCGACGATGCGGAACCCGTCGAGCATCTCGCGGAAGCGGTCCGGGCCGATCGCGATCATCAGGGACAGGCCGATCGCGGAGTCGTACGAGTAGCGGCCGCCGACCCAGTCCCAGAACTCGAACATGTTGTCCACGTCGATACCGAAGTCGGCGACCTTCTCCGCGTTGGTCGACAGCGCGACGAAGTGCTTCGCCACCGCCTTCTCGTCGCTCCCCAGGCCCTTCAGCAGCCAGGAGCGCGCCGACGTGGCGTTGGTGATCGTCTCGATCGTGGTGAAGGTCTTCGACGCGACGATGAACAGCGTCTCCGCCGGGTCCAGGTCGCGCACCGCCTCGTGCAGGTCCGAGCCGTCCACGTTCGACACGAAGCGGAAGGTCAGCTCCCGCGCGGTGAAGGGCCGCAGCGCCTCGTAGGCCATGGCCGGGCCGAGGTCGGAGCCGCCGATGCCGATGTTGACGACGTTGCGGATCCGCTTTCCGGTGTGGCCGGTCCACTCCCCGGAGCGCACCCGGTCCGCGAAGGCGGCCATCTTGTCGAGCACGGCGTGCACGGCCGGGACGACGTTCTCGCCGTCGACCTCGATCACGGCGTCCCGCGGGGCGCGCAGCGCGGTGTGCAGCACGGCCCGGTTCTCGGTGACGTTGATCTTCTCGCCGCGGAACATCGCGTCCCGCAGCCCGAACACGTCGGTGGCCGTGGCCAGCTCCTGGAGCAGGGCCAGCGTCTCGTCGGTGACCAGGTGCTTGGAGTAGTCGATGCGCAGGTCGCCCACGTGCACGACGTAACGTTCGGCGCGCCCCGGGTCGGCCGCGAACAGCTCACGCAGGTCCGGCTGCGGCAGGGCGTCCGTGCGGTGGTCCTCCAGGGCGGTCCACTCGGGGCGCCGGCCGAGCCGGGGGGAGTCGGAGGGGGAGTCAGACATGAGCAGGGGTCTCCTCGGTCGCCTCGCCGTTCAGGGCGATGGCGTACATCTCGTCCGCGTCGAGGCGCCGCAGCTCCTCGGCGATCAGTTCGGAGGTCGCACGGACCTTCAGCGCGAGGGTGCGTGACGGCTGGCCCGGCAGGGTCAGCGTGGCCAGCGGCCCCTCGGGCCGGTCGATGACGATCTCGCCGTTCTCGGTACCCAGGCGTACCGCGGTCACGACCGGCCCGGCGGTGACGACGCGGTCGACCCGGACGTGCAGCCGCGCCTCCAGCCAGCGGGCCAGCAGCTCGGCCGCCGGGTTCTCGGCCTCGGCCTCCACCGCCGCGGAGACGATCCGCGCCCGGGCCTGGTCCAGCGCCGCAGCGAGCATCGAACGCCAGGGCGTCAGCCGGGTCCAGGCGAGGTCGGTGTCACCGGGGGCGTACGAGCGGACCCGCGTCTGCAGCGTCTCCAGCGGGTTCTCGACGGCGTACAGGTCGGTGATCCGCCGCTGGGCCAGCGCCCCGAGCGGGTCCTTGGAGGGCACCTCGGGGGCGTCCACCGGCCACCACACCACCACCGGCGCGTCCGGCAGCAGCAGCGGCAGCACCACCGAGTCGGCGTGCTCGGACACCTCGCCGTAGGTCCTGAGGATCACCGTCTCGCCGGTGCCCGCGTCGGCGCCCACCCGTACCTCGGCGTCCAGCCGGGAGGACTGGCGGTCGCGCGGGGTGCGGGCGTGCCGCTTGATGACGACCAGGGTGCGCGAGGGGTGCTCGTGCGAGGCCTCCTCGGCCGCCTTGATGGCGTCGTAGGCGTTCTCCTCGTCCGTGACGATCACCATCGTCAGGACCATGCCCACGGCGGGCGTGCCGATGGCGCGGCGGCCCTGCACCAGCGCCTTGTTGATCTTGCTTGCCGTGGTGTCGGTCAGGTCGATCTTCATGGCCTGCGCCAGCTCCGTCCGTCTCGTGCGAGCATCTCGTCGGCTTCCTCGGGTCCCCAGCTGCCCGAGGCGTACTGCGCGGGCCTGCCGTGCGTGGCCCAGTACTGCTCGATCGGGTCGAGGATCTTCCAGGACTCTTCCACTTCCTGGTGACGGGGGAACAGGTTGGCGTCGCCCAGGAGCACGTCAAGGATCAGCCGTTCGTACGCCTCGGGGCTCGATTCGGTGAACGACTCGCCGTAGGCGAAGTCCATCGTGACGTCCCGGATCTCCATCGACGTGCCCGGCACCTTCGAGCCGAAGCGGACCGTCATGCCCTCGTCCGGCTGGACGCGGATGACGATCGCGTTGGAGCCGAGCTCCTCGGTGGCCGTGGAGTCGAAGGGGGAGTGCGGGGCCCGCTGGAAGACGACGGCGATCTCCGTCACCCGGCGGCCGAGGCGCTTGCCGGTGCGCAGGTAG
The DNA here is from genome assembly GCF_040647715.1 of Streptomyces tibetensis. Lineage (GTDB taxonomy): Bacteria > Actinomycetota > Actinomycetes > Streptomycetales > Streptomycetaceae > Streptomyces > Streptomyces tibetensis_A. The sequence continues at coordinate 110,353 of NZ_JBEZCR010000004.1, forward strand.
AACGGGACGCCCGCCCAGCGCCGGTTGTCCACCTGGAGCCTGATCGCGGCGTAGGTGTCGGTCGTGGAGGAGGGGTCGATGCCGTCCTCCTCCAGGTAGCCGCGCACCTTCGCGCCACCCTGCCAGGCCGCCCCGTACTGCCCGCGCACGGTGTTCGCCCCGAGGTCCTGCGGCAGCCGCACCGCCTTGAGGACCTTGAGCTTCTCGGTGAGCAGCGAGGGAGCGTCGAAGGCGGCCGGTTCCTCCATCGCGGTGAGCGCCATCAGCTGCAGCAGGTGGTTCTGGATGACGTCACGGGCGGCGCCGATGCCGTCGTAGTAGCCGGCCCGGCCGCCGATGCCGATGTCCTCGGCCATGGTGATCTGCACGTGGTCGACGTACGACCGGTTCCAGATCGGCTCGAACATCTGGTTGGCGAAGCGCAGCGCCAGGAGGTTCTGGACGGTCTCCTTGCCGAGGTAGTGGTCGATGCGGAAGACCTGCTCCGGATCGAACACGTCGTGCACGATGCGGTTGAGTTCCTCGGCCGACGCCAGGTCGTGCCCGAACGGCTTCTCGATCACCGCCCGGCGCCAGGAACCCTCGGGGGCGGCGGCCAGCTTGTGCTTCTTCAGCTGCTGGACGACCTTCGGGAAGAACTTCGGCGGCACCGACAGGTAGAAGGCGTAGTTGCCGCTCGTGCCCCGGGAGGCGTCCAGCTCCTCGATGGCGGAGCGCAGCTGCTTGAACGCCGTGTCGTCGTCGAAGTCGCCCGGGATGAACCGCATGCCCTCGGCGAGCTGCTGCCAGACCTCCTCGCGGAACGGGGTCCGGGCGTGCTCGCGGACCGCGTCGTGCACCACCTGCGCGAAGTCCTGGTCCTCCCAGTCCCGGCGGGCGAAGCCCACCAGGGAGAAGCCCGGCGGCAGCAGACCGCGGTTGGCCAGGTCGTACACCGCCGGCATCAGCTTCTTGCGGGACAGGTCTCCGGTGACGCCGAAGATGACGAGCCCGGAGGGCCCCGCGATCTTCGGCAGACGGCGGTCGCGCGCGTCGCGCAGGGGGTTCTCGAAGTGGGTGTCGGCGTGCTCCGCGCGGGGGGCGTGACCGCTCACCCCGCTCTGCTCGACCCCCGCCGCCTCCTGGGCGGCCAGGGCCTCCTTCTCCTCCTTGGTCCCCTTGGTCTCCTGTTCGGCCGTCTGGGGGATGCCCTCGATGCCCTCGCTCATGCCGCGTCAACTCCCTTGCTGTTCAAGGACTTGGTGACCGCGTCCAGCAGCTCCTGCCAGGCCACCTCGAACTTGGCCACGCCCTCGTCCTCCAGTTGCCGCACCACCTCGTCGTATGCAATACCGAGCCGTTCGACGGCCGCCAGGTCCGCGCGCGCCTGGGCGTAACCGCCGGAGACGGTGTCGCCCTGCACGTCGCCGTGGTCGGCGACGGCGTTCAGCGTGGCTTCCGGCATGGTGTTGACCGTGCCGGGGGCGACCAGTTCGTCCACGTACAGGGTGTCCTTGTAGGCCGGGTCCTTCACACCGGTGGAGGCCCAAAGGGGGCGCTGCCGGTTCGCGCGGGCCCCGCCCAGCGCCTGCCAGCGCGCACCGGCGAAGACCTGCTCGTACGCCTCGTAGGCGAGCCGCGCGTTGGCCAGGGCGGCCCGGCCCTTCAGGGCGAGGGCCTCCGACGTGCCCAGCAGCGTCAGCCGCTTGTCGATCTCGGCGTCCACACGGGAGACGAAGAACGAGGCGACCGAGTGAATCGCGGACAGGTCCAGGCCGGCCGCCTGCGCCTTCTCCAGCCCCGCGAGATAGGCGTCCATCACCTCGCGGTACCGATCGAGCGAGAAGATCAGCGTCACGTTGACACTGATACCCGCCCCGATGACTTCCATGATCGCGGGCAGGCCCGCCCGCGTCGCCGGGATCTTGATCATCACGTTGGGACGGTCCACCAGCCACGCCAGCTGCCGGGCCTCGGCGACGGTCGCCCGCGTGTCGTGGGCGAGGCGCGGGTCGACCTCGATGGAGACCCGGCCGTCCCGGCCGCCGGTCGCGTCGTACACCGGGCGCAGGATGTCGGCGGCGGCCCGGACATCGGCGGTCGTCATCATCCGGACGGCCTCGTCGACCGTCACACCGCGCACCGCCAGGTCGGCGAGCTGCTCCTCGTAGCCCGCGCCGGAGCCGATGGCGGCCTGGAAGATGGACGGGTTGGTGGTGACGCCGACGACGTTCCTCGTGGCGACGAGCCCGGCCAGGTTGCCGGACTCGATCCGCCGGCGCGACAGGTCGTCGAGCCAGATCGACACGCCCCCGTCGGACAGGCGCTTGAGTGCTCCCGCGTTCGCGGTCGCTTCGGACACAGTGATCATCTTCTTTCGGACGGTCGGTTCAGCCACGGGCGGCGGTGAGGGACTCCCGCGCGGCGGCGACGACGTTCTCGGGGGTGAAGCCGAACTCGGCGAACAGGGTCTTCGCGTCGGCGGAGGCGCCGAAGTGCTCCAGGGAGACGATGCGTCCCGCGTCGCCCACGAACCGGTGCCAGGTCAGGCCGATCCCGGCCTCGACGGCGACCCGGGCCTTCACGGACGGGGGAAGCACGCTGTCGCGGTAGGAACGCGGCTGCTCCTCGAACCACTCCACGGACGGCATCGACACCACGCGGGTGGGCACACCGGCGCCCTGGAGCAGCTCACGCGCCCCGGCCGCGACGTGCACCTCGGAACCCGTGGCGATCAGGATCACCTGGGGCGTGCCGCCCTCGGCCTCGAACCTCACGTAGCCGCCGCGTGCCGCGTCCGGGTCCGGCTCGTAGGTGGGCACGCCCTGGCGGGTGAGCGCGAGGCCGTGCGGGGCCGGGGCGGTGCCGTGCCGCTTGAGGATCTCGGCCCAGACGACCGAGGTCTCGTTGGCGTCCGCCGGGCGCACGACGTTCAGGCCCGGGATCGCGCGCAGCGCGGCCAGGTGCTCCACCGGCTGGTGGGTCGGGCCGTCCTCGCCCAGGCCGATGGAGTCGTGCGTCCACACGTAGGTCACCGGCAGCTGCATCAGGGCCGACATCCGCACGGCGTTGCGCATGTAGTCGGAGAACACCAGGAAGGTGCCCCCGTAGATACGGGTGTTGCCGTGCAGGGCGATGCCGTTCATCTCCGCGGCCATGGAGAACTCGCGGATGCCGAAGTGCACGGTGCGGCCGTAGGGGTCGGCCTCCGGCAGCGGATTGCCGTCGGGCAGGAAGGAGCTGCTCTTGTCGATGGTGGTGTTGTTGGAGCCGGCGAGGTCGGCCGAGCCGCCCCACAGCTCGGGCACGACCGGGCCGAGGGCCTGCAGCACCTTGCCGGAGGCGGCGCGGGTGGCGACGGCCTTGCCCGGCTCGAACACCGGCAGCGCGTCCTCCCAGCCCTCGGGCAGCTCGCCCTTGCTGACCCGGTCGAAGGTGGCGGCCCGCCGAGGGTTCTCGCCCCGCCAGGCGGCGATCCGCTTGTCCCAGGCCGTGTGCGCCTCGGCGCCCCGGTCCAGGGCCAGGCGGGTGTGGGACAGCACTTCGTCGGCCACCTCGAACGACCGCTGCGGGTCGAAGCCGAGGAGGCGCTTGGTGGCCGCGACCTCGTCCTCGCCGAGCGCCGAGCCGTGGGCGGCCTCGGTGTTGCGTGCGTTCGGGGCGGGCCAGGCGATGATCGTGCGCATCGCGATGATCGACGGGCGCTCCGTCTCGGCCTGAGCCGCCCTCAGCGCCGCGTGGAGCGCGTGCGGGTCGACGTCGCCGTCCTCCTGCGGCTCGATGCGCTGCACGTGCCAGCCGTAGGCCTCGTAGCGCTTCAGCACGTCCTCGGAGAACGCGGTCGCGGTGTCGCCCTCGATGGAGATGTGGTTGTCGTCGTAGAGGAAGACCAGGTTGCCCAGCTTCTGGTGGCCGGCGAGGGAGGAGGCCTCGGCGGAGACGCCCTCCTGGAGGTCGCCGTCGGAGACGATCGCCCAGATCGTGTGGTCGAAGGGGGACTCGCCCTCCGGGGCGTCCGGGTCGAACAGGCCGCGCTCGTAGCGGGCGGCCATCGCCATGCCGACGGCGTTCGCGACGCCCTGGCCCAGCGGGCCGGTGGTGGTCTCCACTCCGGCGGTGTGCCCGTACTCGGGGTGGCCGGGCGTCTTGGAGCCGTGGGTGCGGAAGGCCTTCAGGTCGTCCAGCTCCAGCTCGTAGCCCGCGAGGTAGAGCTGCGTGTACAGGGTCAGCGAGGTGTGGCCGGGGGAGAGGACGAAGCGGTCACGGCCGGTCCACTCGGGATCGGCGGGGTCGTGCCGCATCACCTTCTGAAAGATCGTGTAGGCGGCCGGCGCCAAACTCATCGCCGTGCCGGGGTGGCCGTTGCCGACCCGCTGGACGGCATCCGCCGCCAGCAAACGGGCGGTGTCGACGGCACGCCGGTCGAGTTCGGTCCATTCGAAGCTGTCCGCTGTCTGCGTGCTCATCTTCAAGAAGTCCTCGATCGGTGGGGAGGTGCTGGTCTGACGTGTTCAAAATTAAAAGTCTGACTTTTACGCCGGAAGGTCGCCGTGTGCCAGCCTGTGGTGAAAGTGGGACACCCACCGGAAACAGGGCGCGCACATGGGGCGGGACGAGGGGTACTTGGTGGACATTGTGGACAGAACCATCCAAGGCGGCGACGGAATCGATACGTTCCCCTTCCCGGTCGAGCTCAGTGTCGGCGGCGTCGGCATGCAGGTCGCGCCGATGGGCGACACCTGGCCGTCCGCCGTACCGCTGGAGCGCGTGCACCGCATCGACTTCCACATCGTCCTGCTGTTCGACGCGGGCCCGGTCCGGCACATGGTCGACTTCACCGAGCACGAGGCCGTGGCCGGGGACCTGCTGTGGATCCGCCCAGGACAGGTCCACCGCTTCTCGCCCACCAGCGAGTACCGCGGAACCGTGCTGACCATGCAGCCCGGCTTCCTGCCCCGCTCGACCGTCGAGGCCACCGGCCTCTACCGCTACGACCTGCCGCCGCTGCTGCGCCCCCACCCACCCCAACTCGCCGCCCTGCAAGCCGCGCTGAGCCAGCTGCGGCGCGAGTACGAGGACACGGCCACGCTCCCGCTGAGTCTGCACACCGCCGTCCTGCGCCACACGCTGACGGCGTTCCTGCTGCGGCTCGCCCACCTCGCGGCGAGTTCGGCCGAGGCCCGGCGGCAGTACTCCGACTCGACGTTCACCCTCTTCCGGGACGCCGTGGAGCGGGACTTCGCCACCAATCACAGCGTCAGCGCCTATGCCGACGCGCTCGGCTACTCCCGCCGCACGCTGGTCCGTGCCGTGCGCGCCGCGACCGGGGAGACCCCCAAGGCCTTCATCGACAAGCGGGTGGTCCTGGAGGCCAAACGGCTCCTCGCCCACACCGAGCTGCCGATCGGCCGGGTCGGCGTGGCGGTCGGCTTCCCCGACGCCGCGAACTTCTCCAAGTTCTTCCACCAGCACACGGAACAGACCCCGGCGGCCTTCCGGGCGGAACTGCGCTGAGGGCGACGGGCGTTCACCAAGCCGAGGGCGGCCCGGCGCAGCGAGAGGGGGCTCCACGCGCGCGTGGAGCCCCCTCCTCACATGCCGTCAGTGCCCGAACGTGAACCAGTTGACGTTCACGAAGTCGGCCGGCTGACCGCTGGTGAAGGTGAGAAACACGTCGTGCGTGCCCGTCACGGCGCTGATGTTCGCCGGGACGGTCCGCCACGACTGCCAGCCCCCGGTGCTGCCCACCGCGAAGCTTCCGACGGGCGCGTTGCTCCGGCTGTCCAGCCGCACCTCGACCAGACCGCTGACGCCGCCCGCCGCTCCGCTCGCGACCCTGGCGCTGAACTGCCGGGCCGCCGAGGAGCCGAAGTCCACGCCCTTGAAGTGCAGCCAGTCGCCGTTGGCCAGAGCGCCGACGTTCTGCCCGCCGCCGGAGTCGGAGGTCGTCTCGGTGATCACGCCGGACTGGCCGTCGTAGGACTCGGCCTGGATGGCGGAGTAGGCGTCGCGGTTCCCGGCCGGCGGGGGCGTGGTGCCGCCGCCGGACGACAGCACCTGCACGTAGTCGACGACCATCGCGTGGCCTGCTTGCGTCCCTGCGTCCGGGCCGCCGCCGAACGCGTCGGGGAAGCCGCCGCCCATCGCGACGTTCAGGATGACGAAGAAGCCGTGGTCGGTGGCGTTCTTCCAGGTCGTCGCGTCGACCTGATCGGCGCGCACGGTGTGGTAGTTGACGCCGTCGAGGGAGAAGCGGATCTCCTCCACGCTCGTCGAGCGGTCCCACTCCATCCGGTACGTGTGGAAGCCGGCCTGGCAGGAGGTCCCCTGGCAGGTGGTCGAACCGCCGATGCCGCTGGTCTCGTTGCAGGGGCCGCCGGGGGATGTGCCGCAGTGCATCGTGGCGAACACCGTGTTCATGCCCTGGGTGTTCTCCATGATGTCCAGCTCGCCGACCGCCGGCCAGTTCCAGTAGTTGCCGCGGTAGGGGGCGCCCAGCATCCAGAACGCCGGCCAGTAGCCCTTGGCGGCGGCGCCGGTGACGTTCGGCACCTGGATGCGCGACTCGACACGGAGCTTGCCACCGGCCGGGGGCTGGAAGTCGGTGCGGTTGGTCTCGATGCGGCCGGAGGTCCAGTTGCCGGCGGCGTCGCGCCGGGGCGTGATGCGCAGGTTGCCGTTGCCGTCCAGCGCGACGTTGTCCGTGCTGTTCGTCATCGTCTCGATCTCGCCGGTGCCCCAGCCCGTGGGGCCGCCCGGGTAGCCCCGGCCGGTCGCGTACTGCCAGTCGGAGGTGTTGACGCCGGTGCCGGCGGCGCCGTTGAAGTCGTCCAGGAACAGCTGCGTCCAGCCCGACGGGGGCGGGGGCGCGGAGGCGTCGGCGGACGGGGTGGCGACCATGGTGGCGGCCGCGGCGAGCCCGAGGGTGCTGACCACGGCGACGAACGCCCGCCGCAGCGGACGCCGTCTCGGGGAGGTGCCGGTGGTGTCGCTCATGTGGGGATGCCTCTCGGAGGGGAGACGGAGTGGGGGCGACAGTGAGAGCGCTCTCAAAGTGTCGTCAATGTGCTCCCCGCGGTCTGGGGCGTCAAGAGGTAAAGCCGGGATTGGTGCGGGGAGGTGCGTGAGTGCACTCCTTGAACGGGTTCATGGCCCGGCCCTGCGCTGCCCTGCCGTGCCCAGTCCGGTCTTGCGCTGCCCTGCCCAGTCGGCCCTGCCCTGTCCGGGTCCGCGCTGTTGAAGAAGGGCTTGCGGGGCACTCGGGGCATCGACGGACTACCGGTCGAGGCAGCAGGAGGCATCCGTGGCCGTTCGCCATCACCTCATCCGAGTCGGCCCGGGCGCCGTGTGGGACGTCCTCGCCGACGGCCACCGCTACGCCGAGTGGGTGGTGGGCACCTCGGGGTCCCACCCGGTGCGCGGACACTGGCCGCGCACCGGGGCGGCGATCCGCTACGAGGTCCGGCTCGGCCCGGTACGGCTCGAGAACGAGACGACCGTCCGCTACTGCGACGAGGGCTCCCGGCTGGAGCTGGAGGCGAACGCCGGTCTGCTCGGCACCGCACGCATCGCGATCGAGCTGCGGCCCTGGGGAGAGCACTGCCTGGTGATCGTGGACGAGCATCCGCTGCGCGGCGCGGGCGGCCGGTTGCACAACGTCGGCTTCGAGGCGCTGATCCAGTTGCGCCACCGCGCCATGCTCGCCCGGCTGGCCAGGCTGTGCGAGGCGGAGGCACAGGTCCCGGGAGGCACCCGCCGCGGCCTCGGCCAGGTGACCGCCGGACCTGACGCGGGCGGAGCCCGGCATGCCTGACGCCGTGGTGATCGGCGCGGGCCCCAACGGCCTGGTCGCCGCCAACGTCCTCGCGGACGCCGGATGGCACGTCGAGGTGCTGGAGGAGCAGCCCGAGCCGGGCGGTGCCGTGCGCCACGACCGGGGCGTCGACCCGGCGTTCGTCAACGACCTGTTCAGTTCCTTCTACCCCCTGGCCGCCGCCTCGCCCGTCCTGGCCGCGCTGCACCCCGAGGAGCACGGACTGCGCTGGAGCCACGCGCCGAGCGTGCTGGCCCACCCCCTCACCGACGGCAGCTGCGCCGTCCTGGACCGGAACATCGACACCACCGCCGCGTCCCTCGACGCCTTCGAGCCGGGCGACGGGGCCGCATGGCAGCGCCTGCACGACGTGTGGGAGAGCCTGCGCCCCGACCTCCTGGACGCGCTGTTCACCCCGTTCCCGCCCGTCCGCGCGACGGCCCGGCTGGCACTGCGGCTGCGGGCCGCCGGCGGACTGCGCATGGCTCGCTCCCTGGTCCTGCCGGTGCGCCGCCTGGGGGAGGAGGAGTTCCGCGGCCAGGGCGGGCGCCTGCTGCTGGCCGGCAACGCCCTGCACGCCGACCTCGCCCCCGAGTCGGCGGGCAGCGGCGGCTTCGGCTGGCTGATGGCCATGCTGGGCCAGAGCTACGGCTTCCCGGTCCCGGCCGGCGGCTCCGGCGCCCTGACCGCCGCCCTGGTACGCCGCCTGGAGTCCCGGGGCGGAAGGGTGCGCTGCGGGCAGCGCGTCGAGCGGATCGTCATTCGCGGCGGGCGGGCGCTCGGCGTGCGCACGGCGGCCGGCGACGCGGTGCGGGCCCGCCGGGCGGTGCTGGCCGACGTGTCGGTGCCGCTCCTGTACGGCGAGCTCGTCGAGCCCGAGCACCTGCCCGCGCAGACCCTCGACGACCTGCGGCGCTTCCAGTGGGACTTCGCCACGTTCAAGGTCGACTGGGCGCTCGACGGCCCCGTGCCCTGGCAGAACGAGCAGGCGTCCCGGGCCGGTACCGTGCACCTGGCCGACGGGATGGACGAACTCACCCGCTTCGCCGCGCAGATCGCCATGCGGCAGGTGCCGGACCGGCCGTTCGTGATCTTCGGCCAGATGACCACCTCCGACGCCTCCCGTTCCCCGCAGGGCACCGAGTCCGCCTGGGCCTACACGCACGTCCCCCATGAGATCGCCGCCGACGCCGCCGACGAGGGCATCACCGGCCGCTGGGACACCAAGGACCAGGAACTCATGGCCGACCGCGTCGAACGCCAGGTGGAGCGCTTCGCGCCCGGCTTCCGCTCCCTGATCCGCGGCCGCCGCATCCTGGCGCCCCCGACGCTGGAGGCCCTCGACGGCAATCTCGCGGGCGGCGCCATCAACGGGGGCACCACGGCGATGCACCAGCAGCTCGTCTTCCGCCCCCTGCCCGGCACCGGCCGCCCGGAGACGCCCGTGCCGGGCCTCTACCTCGCCTCCTCCGGAGCCCACCCGGGCGGCGGGGTGCACGGCGCGCCCGGAGCCAACGCCGCCCGGGCCGCCCTGCGCCGCAACCGGGCCCCCGGCCTCGCCGGCGCCCAGCGGCTCCTCGCCCGTCGCGACCGCACAGGAGCCAGGAGCTGATCCCGGCCCACCAGGGACGGGACGCCGGAAGGAGGGCAGCTCATGCACAGCAGCCCGCTCGCCGACCGCACGATCGTCGTCACCGGAGCCGCCCGCGGCGTCGGCGCGGCCCTGGCCCGCGAGGTGGCCCGGCGCGGCGCCCGGGTGGCGCTCCTCGGCCATGAGAAGACCGCCCTGGACGCGGTGGCCGCCTCGCTGCCGGGCCCGGCGCTCGCCCTGGAAGCCGACGTCACCGACCTCTCGGCGCTGGACGCCGCCGCGCAGGCCGTGCGGGGCGGTCTCGGCCGCCCTTCGGCCGTGGTGGCCAACGCCGGCATCGCCGAGGGCGGCTCGCTGCTCGCCTCGGACCCGGAGGCCTGGCGCCGCGTGATCGACGTCAATCTCACCGGCAGCGCCCTGACGGCCCGGGCGTTCCTGCCGGACCTGCTCGACACGGCGGGCTACTTCCTCCAGGTCGCCTCCCTGGCGTCGATCGGCGCCGCCCCCCTGATGAGCGCGTACTGCGCCTCCAAGGCGGGTGTCGAGGCCTTCGCGCACTCCCTGCGGGCGGAGGTGGCGCACCGCGGCGTCGGGGTCGGCATCGCCTACCTCAACTGGACGGACACCGACATGATCCGCGACGCCGACCGGTACGCGGTCCTGCGAGAGCTGCGCCTGCACATGCCCCCGCCGGCCCGCCGCGTGTACCCCGTGGACGTCGTCGCCGCCCGCCTGGTCAGAGGCATGGAGCGGCGGCGCACCGCCGTGTACGCCCCGGCGTGGCTGCGGCTGGCCCAGCCGATCCGCCCCGCCATGCCCCCGGTTGTCCTGCGCGTGGCGCGCCGCGCACTGCCCCGCCTGGAGGCCACGGGCCCGGTCCGCTACACCGGTCCGCTCGGCGCCGGCGGCCGGGCGGACCGCGCGGCGGCCGGGCCGGGCTCCTGACGACGGGGTCCCGGCATGGCCCCGCCGGTGCGCGGTGGCCGGGCGGTCTGGCGGCCGGTGGTGCGGGGCCCGCGACGTCCGGTCGGGTGCCGTCATGCCGGACACTGGTCAGCAGGGGAAGGGAGGCCGACCGTGCTGACCGGAGTCCGAGACCAGCTGGGCCAGGCCCTGTTCCGCCGTGTCGCGGGGCCGGGCGGGCCCGCGACCCGTGCCCGCATCCACCACACCCCCGGCCCGCGCTGGTTCGGGCCGGACCGGCCGATCCGCACGGTCCACGGAGACGCCTCGATGTTCATCGGCGGGCTGACCGCGCTGCTCCTGCAGTCGCTGCATCCCCTCGCGATGGCGGCGGTAGCCGGTCACTCCGGCTTCCGTGGCGATCCGTGGGGCCGGTTGCAGCGCACCAGCACCTTCCTGGCCGTCACGACGTACGGCACCGCCGCGGACGCCCAGCAGGCGGTGGATCACGTACGCGGCATCCACGAACGGATCCGCGGCAGGACGGCGGCGGGCGTGCCGTACCACGCGGCCGATCCCCATCTGCTCGGCTGGGTGCACGCGGCCGAGACGGACAGTTTCCTGCGCGCCCACGAACGCTACGGGGCCGGGCCGCTGGACGACGCGGGCTACGACGCCTACGTCGCCGACACCGCGCGCGTCGCCGAGGCACTGGGCGGGGTCGACCCGCCGCGAAGCCGCACCGAACTGGCCGAGTGCCTGGCGGCCTACCGGCCCGAACTGCGGGCCACGCCCGAGGCCCGGGCGGCCGCCCGCTTCCTGCTGTTCCAGCCTCCCCTGCCCCTGGCCGTCCGCCCCTTCTACGGCGGGCTGGCCGCGAACGCCGTGACCCTGCTGCCGCCCTGGGCGCGCGGCATGCTGTGGCTGCCACGGGTCCCGGTCGTCGAGGACCTCGCCGTACGCCCCACCGGCCGGGCCTTGACCCGGACCATCCGCTGGGCCATGACCCCGGCCCGGGAGGCCTGAACGCAACGGCGTGCAAAGCCCGCCGGCAGGCCCGGCACCCGCTCCCGCTGAGCCATGACCCCGGCCCGGGCAGCCTCGACCCACGGGCGTTCAGAGCGAGCCGGCAACCCCGGCACCGCTCAGGGCTGCCACCCCAGAGCCCGCGAGATCCCCCGCGCCGCCACCCGCACCGCCGGGCCCAGGACCGGGACCTGGGCGTCGGCGTGGGGTACCACGATCGACACGGCGGCGGTCACCGTGCCGTCCGCGCCGCGTACCGGAGCCGCCACCGACAGGGCGTCCTCCGTGACCTGACGGTCGCTCACCGCCACCCCCGATCTGCGCACCTCGGCCAGCACCCGCCGCAGCCGCTCCGGTTCGTTGATCGTGTACGGGGTGAAGGAGGCGAGTTCTCCCGCGCAGTACTCCTTCTGGAACACCGGGTCGCCGTGGGCCAGCAGGGCGAGGCCGACCCCGGTGGCGTGCAGCGGCCAGCGGGCGCCGACGCGGATGTGCACACCCACCGCCGACCGCCCCGACAGCCACTCGATGTAGACGACGTCCCGGCCGTCCCGCACGGCCAGCTGCACGTTCTCGTGCGTCGCCTCGTACAGGTCCTCCAGATACGGCAGCGCGATCTGCCGCAGCGCGAGCCCGCGCGGGGCCAGCGCGGCGAGTTCCCACAACCGCAGCCCGACGTGGTAGACGCCGGACTCGTCCCGCTCCAGGGCGCCCCACTCGGTGAGCGCGCCCACCAGCCGGTGCGCGGTGGTCAGGCTCAGCCCGGCCCGCCGGCTGATGTCCGTCAGGCACAGCGCCGGGTGCTCGTGGTCGAAGGCCGCGAGCACGGACAGCAGCCGGCCGGGCGCGGTGGGGGCGGTCATGGCCGGGCGTCTCCAGGGTGGGCGAGATCGTAGGGGCGGGGGTAGGTGCTCGGGCGGTACGGGAGGTAGCGGGGCTCCGTCGTCGGGTCCTCGGCCCGCGCACGGGAGTCGAGGGCGCCCGGCGAGGTGTCCCAGCGGCCGGTGTCCAGGCGGTGCTCCAGGGTGTGCAGGGCGGCCAGTGTCTCGCCCGGGCTGAAGGTGCAGTGGCCCGGCGCGTCCACGTACGCCTGGCGGAGCAGCCCGGCGGCGCCCGAGGCGGTGGCGGCCCGCCGGTAGGCGCTCTCCGACTGCACCGGGATCAGGGCGTCGCCGGTGGTGTGGATGTTCAGCTGGGGGTCGGTGAGGCGGCCGGAGAGCACGCTGGTGTTCCGCATCCACCGCACCGCGGACGGGTCGGCGGAGACCCGGGGTGCCCGGCCCAGGGCCGTGAGGTCGGTGCGCAAGGACAGTCCCGCCTCCTTGTAGAGCTCGGTCACCTCTTTGTACAGCGGGGACCGGGCGAGCATCGAGGAGTAGTCGACGCCCGTGTTCCAGGACGGGTTGCCGCCCGCCCGGCTCTCGGCCTCCTGCCGCCAGCTGAACGCGGGCCGCTGGAGCAGGCCCCGTACGGCGGCGTACTGGTTGGACTGCGCGGTCTTCCAGTCGCCGGGGCCCGGCTCGGTCTGCGAGGCGTCGTTGTACCCGGGGATGTTGTGCAGGGCGGCGGCCAGGGCGATCCGGGCCCGGCCCGCGGGCGTCTGCTGGGCCGCGTCGACCTTGGAGGTCAGGGCCTTGCCGGCGGCGACCGCCTCGGCCTGGTCGGCGAACCCCGCGAGCCGCACACCGGAGTCCGGGGCGAGCAGGGTGCGCAGTGCGAACACCGGGTCCAGGGTGCTGTTCCAGTTGGCGACGCCGCCCTGCACCAGCCCGCACATCGACAGCGAGCCGTCGAACCGGCCGCCGTGCCGCTCGGCGAGCATGCTGGTGACGAAGCCGCCGTACGAGGTGCCCCAGGCGAGCGTCCGGCGGGCCGCGCCGAACTTCTGCGTGAACAGGTCCAGTGTGGCGAGCTGGTCGGGCACCGCCTCGGTGATCGCCCAGCCGTTCGTCGCGTACGACGAGCCGATCAGGGCGTACCCCTGGGCCAGCAGCTTGTCGCGTGCGGCGGAACCGGGCGCGTTCTGGGCCGGGTTGGGGGCACCGGCCGGGGTGTAGCCGTGGCTGTAGAGCAGGACCGTGCCGTTCCAGGACGCGGGGACGTCCATCACGTACGCGGCGCCGGAGGAGAGCCGGCCCTCCAGGTGGGAATCGGTGGCGGCGGCCTGAGCCGGCAGGGCGGTCGCTCCCAGGGAGAGGCAGGCGGTCAGCAGGGCGAGGCGGATCCTCAACGCGGGGTCCCTTCCAGGGCGGGGGCGGTGGTGGGGGAGTCCAAGGCGTCCGTGTGCGTCTCGCGCAGCCGCCACACGGTGACCGCGGTGACGGTCGCTCCGGCGCACAGCAGCAGCGACACCGGGGTACTGCCGCCGCCGGAGGAGGCCAGGAGGCTGCCCGCGATCAGCGGGGAGAACCCGGCGCCGATCAGGGTCGCCCCCTGGTAGCCGAGGGAGGCGCCGGTGTAGCGGACGCGGGTGCCGAACATCTCGGTGAGCAGGGCGCCCAGCGGCCCGTACATCGTCGACTGGGCGACGCCGTGGCCCACGGCCAGCGCGAGGATCAGCAGGCCGGGCGAGCCGGAGTCGACCAGGGCCAGCACCGGGAACGCGAGCGCCGCCGAGGCGACGGCACCGGCGAGGACGACGGGCCGGCGCCCGACGCGGTCCGACAGGGCGGAGGCGGCGGGCAGGACGACGAGGGCCACGCAGGAGGCGACGGTCACCGCGGTCAGCACCTGCGGCCGGGTGTATCCCTCGTCGACGGCGTAGGAGATCATGAAGCTGGTCAGCAGCGACTGGGCGGTGAAGGCGCCGATGCCCACGCAGGCGGCCAGCAGCACGGGCTTCGGGCGGCGCAGCACCTCCACGATCGGGGGCCGGTCCACCGGCTCCCTCCTGACCTGCGCGAACAGGGGGCTCTCGGCGACCTTCAGACGCACGAACAAGCCGACGGCGAGCAGCACGATGCTCAGCAGGAACGGCACCCGCCAGCCCCAGGAGCGGAAGTCGTCGTCCGGCAGCGTGGCGACGAGCGTGACCACACCGGCCGACAGCACGGATCCGAGCGGGGCGCCGAGCTGGGTGAAGCTGGACCACAGGCCGCGCCGGGTGCCGCGGGCGTGCTCGGCGTGTTCGACGACCATCAGCATCGCGCCGCCCCACTCGCCGCCGATCGCGATGCCCTGCACCACGCGCAGGGCGACCAGCAGCACCGGCGCCCAGACGCCGATGGTGTCGTACGTCGGCAGCAGGCCGATGAGGAAGCTGCCGGATCCCATCAGGACCATGGTCAGCAGCAGCATCGACTTGCGGCCCAGCCGGTCGCCGAAGTGGCCGAAGAGGATGCCGCCGAGCGGCCGGGCGAGATAGCCCGCGGCGAAGGTGCCGAACGCCGCGATGGTGCCGACGGCCGGGTCGGCCCGCGGGAAGAACAGCTCGCCGAAGACGAGCGCGGCGACGGTGCCGTAGACGAGGAAGTCGTAGAACTCGACGGTCGTGCCGAGCAGGCCGGAGACGGCGACGCGGCGCAACTGCCGTGAATCGGGGGAGGGTTGGGGGGTGGACGGAGATGGCTGCACGGTGGGCTCCCTGGGGACGGGGCGCGGTTGGTCCGTGAAGTTATGCACCCAACGTGCAGCCGTCAATCATTTGCACAACATCAGTTCAGGCCGTCCTCCGCGATCCGCAGCAGCAGCGCGTGCAACGTCTCCCGCTCGGCCGGCTCCAGCGGGCCCAGCAGTTCGCCGGTCACCCGCAGGCCGGCCTCGTCGGTGTCGCGGAGGAAGTCGCGGCCGCTCCCGGACAGGACGACGATCCGGCTCCGGCGGTCGTCCGGGGAGGGGTGGCGCTCGGCGAAGCCCAGCTTCTCCAGGTCGTCGACCAGGCCGACGATCGCGCTCGGGTCGTAGCCGAGCCGTGCGCTGAGTTCGCGCTGCAGGGCGCCGTCGGTGGTGGCGAGGAAACGCAGCACCGCGTAGTGGCGCAGGCGCAGGCCGGACTCCTGGAGGCAGGCGTTGAACAGCTGCCCCGAGCGCAGGCCCAGGCGGTACAGCAGGTAGCCCGTGTCGGCGTGCAGGCCGCGCATCCACGGCTCGTGGGCGTCGATGGGCTTCGCGGTGACGTTCTCGCGTGTGATGGCGGGCTCCCTGGGCTCGGTGCTGCTTCCTGCTGATTCCAGCATCCCGCACCCATGGGTCGGCAACAACTATTGACGACAACAATTATTGCTCTTAGCTTCGATCTCGCAGTCGAACCCGTGCGGCACGCAGCAGAACCCGCGGTCGAACCCGTGCGGCATGCAGCAGAGCCCGTGCGACGCACCGTCGAACCCGTGTGAAGGGACCCACCCGTGCCCAGCATCGATCTCTCCGGCAAGGTCGCCGTCGTCACCGGCAGCGGCCGCGGCCTCGGCCTCGCCTACGCCCACGCCCTGGCCGCGCACGGCGCGTCCGTGGTCGTCAACGACGTCGACGAGGCCGTGGCCGAGGCGGCCGTGAAGTCCATCGCGGAAGCGGGCGGCAGGGCCGTCGCCGAAGTCGTCCCGGTCGGCACCACCGAGGCCGCCGAGCGGCTGGTGAACCGCGCGGTCGAGGAGTTCGGCCGACTGGACGTCCTCGTCACCAACGCGGGCATCCTGCGCGACAGGGTCCTGTGGAAGATGACCGACGAGGACTTCGACGCGGTCATCACCACCCACCTCAAGGGCACCTTCACCTGCGCCCGTGCCGCCGCCGTGCGGATGCGCGAGCAGGGCGAGGGCGGCTCGCTGATCCTGGTCGGCTCACCGGCCGGGCAGCGCGGCAACTTCGGCCAGACGAACTACGCCGCCGCCAAGGCCGGCATCGCGGCCATGGCCCGTACCTGGTCGATGGAACTGGGCCGCGCGAACATCACCGTCAACGCGATCGTGCCGGTCGCCGCCACCGCGATGACCGAGACGATCCCGGCCTTCGCCCCGTACATCGAGGCCATGAAGAGCGGCGAGCCGCTGCCGGACTTCCTCCGCAAGGGCGAGGGCTTCGGTACCCCCGAGGACTGCGCCGCCCTGGTCCCCTTCCTCGCCTCCGAAGCCGCCCGCGGCATCACCGGCCAGGCCATCGGCATCGGGGGCGACAAGGTGGCACTCTGGTCGCATCCGCAGGAGATCAAGGCGGCGTACGCAGACGGCGGCTGGACCCCCGGCGCCCTGGCCGACGCCTTCCCCACCTCGGTCGGTGCCGAGCTCCAGACGGTCGGCATCCCGGCGCCGAAGTTCCCGGAGGCGTGATGGACCGCTCGATGAACGTCGACGACCTGGTCGCGATCGACGTCCACACCCACGCCGAGGTGTCCTCCAAGGGCCACTCCTCCCTCGACGACGACCTGCACGACGCCTCCTCCGCCTACTTCAAGGTCGAAGGCAAGCGGAGGCCGACGCTGGAGGAGACCGCCGCGTACTACCGCGAGCGGAACATGGCCGCCGTGATCTTCACGGTCGACGCCGAGTCCGCCACCGGCACCCCGCCCGTCCCGAACGAGGAGGTCGCCGAGGCGGCCGCCGCGAACTCCGACGTCCTCATCCCCTTCGCCTCCATCGACCCCTTCCGCGGGAAGGCGGGCGTCAGGCAGGCCCGGCGGCTGGTCGAGGAGTACGGGGTGAAGGGCTTCAAGTTCCACCCCAGCATCCAGGGCTTCTTCCCCAACGACCGCGCGGTGGCGTACGAGCTGTACGAGGTGATCGAGGAGACCGGCGCGATCGCCCTCTTCCACACCGGCCAGACGGGCATCGGTGCCGGGGTCCCCGGCGGGGGCGGTATCCGGCTGAAGTACTCCAACCCCCTGCACGTGGACGACGTGGCGGCCGACTTCCCGCATCTGAAGATCATCCTGGCGCACCCGTCCTTCCCCTGGCAGGACGAGGCCCTGGCGGTCGCCACCCACAAGCCGGGCGTGCACATCGACCTGTCCGGCTGGTCGCCGAAGTACTTCCCGCCGCAGCTGGTGCAGTACGCGAACACCCTGCTGAAGGACAAGGTGCTCTTCGGCTCCGACTTCCCCGTCCTCACGCCAGACCGCTGGCTCGCCGACTTCGACAAGCTGACGATCAAGGACGAGGTCCGGCCGAAGATCCTCAAGGAGAACGCCGCCCGCCTGCTCGGGCTGACGACACCGTAAGGGGCGTGACATGCGCAACGAGGGACTGGGGTCATGGCCCGCACGCCGGGCCCGTAAGACCCCGCACCGCACCGCCCTGATCCACGGCGACACGTCGGCCGACTACGCCACGCTGTACGGCCGCACCACCCGCCTCGCCCACGCCCTGCGCGCGCGGGGCGTGCGCCGCGGCGACCGCATCGCCTACCTCGGCCCGAACCACCCCTCCTACCTGGAGACCCTGTTCGCGGCGGGCACGCTCGGCGCGGTCTTCGTCCCGCTCAACATCCGCCTCGCCGGCCCCGAGATCGCCTACCAGCTCGCCGACTCCGGCGCGCGGGCACTCGTCTACGGCCCGTCCTACGCGGGTCTCGTCGCGGGCCTGCCGGGCAGTACGGACGTACGCCTCTACCTGGAGGTCGGCGGCGAGTACGAGGCGGCCGTCGCGGAGGCGTCCGAGGAGCCGGTCGACGAACCGGTCGGCGCCGACGACACCTGCATCATCATGTACACCTCGGGCACGACCGGCCGCCCCAAGGGCGCCATGCTCACCCACGGCAACCTCACCTGGAACGCGGTCAACGTCCTCGTCGACACCGACCTGATCGCCGACGAACGCGCTCTGGTCTCCGCCCCGCTGTTCCACACGGCGGGCCTGAACATGCTGACGCTGCCGGTCCTGCTGAAGGGCGGCACCTGCGTCCTCGTCGACGCCTTCGACCCCGAGGCCACCTTCGACCTCATCGAACGGCACCGCATCACCTTCATGTTCGGCGTGCCCACGATGTTCGACCAGGTGGCCCGCCACCCCCGCTGGCCCGAAGCCGACCTGTCCTCGCTCCGCATCCTCACCTGCGGCGGCTCCCCGGTCCCCACCCCCCTGATCGCCGCCTACCAGGAGCGAGGTCTGACCTTCCTCCAGGGCTACGGCATGACCGAGGCCGCCCCCGGCACGCTGTTCCTGGACGCCGAGCACGCCGTGAGCAAGGCGGGGTCGGCGGGTGTGCCGCACTTCTTCAGCGACGTCCGCGTCGTCCGGCCGGACCTCGCGCCGGCCGACGTCGGGGAGGTCGGCGAGGTCGTCGTGCGCGGCCCGCACGTCATGCCCGGCTACTGGGGGCTGCCCGAGGAGACCGCCGCCTCCTTCGCGGACGGCTGGTTCCGCAGCGGCGACGCGGCACACGTCGACGAGGACGGCTACGTCCACATCGTCGACCGCATCAAAGACATGATCATCTCGGGCGGCGAGAACGTCTACCCCGCCGAGATCGAGGACCGGCTCCTCGCCCATCCGGACATCGCCGAGTGCGCGGTGATCGGGGTGCCGGACGACAAGTGGGGCGAGGTGCCGCGCGCGGTCGTCGTGCCCCGCGAGGGCGCCTCGCTCGACCCCGACGAGGTGCTCGCGTCGCTCGCGGGCCGCCTCGCCAAGTACAAGATCCCGAAGTCGGTGGTCCTCGCGGACGAACTCCCGCGCACCGCCTCCGGAAAACTCCTCAAGTCCCGTGTCCGTACCCGCTACGGCAACCAGTAAGGATCCGCATGAGCATCACCGTCAACGGTCTCGACGAACTCAAGAAGCTCGCCGGCAGCGACCTCGGCACCAGCGAGTGGATCGAGGTCACGCAGGAGCGCATCGACACCTTCGCCGACGCCACGGGCGACCACCAGTGGATCCACGTGGACCCCGAGCGAGCCAAGGAGGGCCCCTTCGGCGCCCCCATCGCGCACGGCTACCTGACACTGTCCCTGTTCATCCCCCTGTTCACCGAGCTGCTGGACGTCCAGGGCGTGACGACGAAGGTCAACTACGGCCTCAACAAGGTGCGTTTCCCCGCACCGGTCAAGGTCGGCTCCCGCATCCGCCTGACGGCGAAGCTCGCCGAGGTCGAGGAGGTGCCGGGCGGCGTGCAGATCACCGTCGAGGGGGCCATCGAGATCGAGGGCGGCAGCAAGCCCGCCGCCGTGCTGCAGAGCCTCTCGCGGTTCTACGCCTGAGGCCGCGCGGGCACCAGGTCCAGAAGGCGTTCCGAGGCGTCGCGGACGAGCGGTGAGAGTCGCTCGTACACGGTCCGGAACGTCTTCTCGGCCTGTTCGGCCGGCCAGTCGTCCGGCAGGTGCCCGACGGGCAGCCGTGGGTCGCGCCGGACGATCTGCAACCACTCCGTCTGGAGCCGCAGCCGCAGCACGAGGGCGTCGTCGGCGTCCGGCAGGTCCTCCTCCCACGACTGCCAGCGCCGTACGAACCCCGCGTAGCGCCCGGCCAGGTCGGACAGCTCCCACGTCTCCTCGATCATCCGGCCGATGTCCGTGCCGGTGTCCGCGTGCGCCCGGAAGACCTTCACATGGGCGGACAGGCCGAGCTCGGCCACCAGGGCCGACACGTCGACCTCGCCGGGGGCGATCCACAGGCCGTTGAAGAGGGGGCCGAAGCCGCTCCAGGCCAACCGGGAGCGCAGGTCGTGCCGCTGGCGCTGCCAGGACTCCGGCAGGGAGAAGCCGAGCAGCGTCCAGGTGCCGTCCCACCGGCGGTTGACGGCACCCGTCCGCCAGATCCGCTGCTCGCCGTCGCGCAGCACCGCCTCCGAGCGCTCGGTCAGCCCGAAGTACATCCGGCGGCCCTCGCGCTGCCGGCGCAGCAGGTCACGGCCCGCCATGCGGCTCAGCGTGGAGCGCGTCGCCTGCTCGCCGATCCCGGCCCGGGCGAACACGTCGATGACGCTCCCCGAGTACACGCACACGTCACGGCCGAGCACCTGGTCGCCCAGGAACGTCAGCATCAGGGACTGGGGCCGCAGCGGCTCTTCACCGGTCACGCGGCCCACCGTACCTCCGCGCCATCCGTCGGTGACCTGCTGGTACGCCGGGTCAGGACCCTTCGACGTCCACGAACACCGGGTTCGAGTAGAACCAGGTGTCCGCCCATGGATCACCGTCCCCCGGCGCGTGCGGGACGGGCCCGTGCGGGTCGACCGCGGCGCCGAGGTAGCCGGCGCCGTTGCGGTTGCCGTCGCTGCCGCGCAGCCGGACGTAGAAGGACTCCTCGCCGGCGGTCAGCGGGATCCGCAGGGTATAGGTGCCCTCCCGGCCGGAGACCTCCTCGGTCCGCACGACCCGGGTGTCCGGGGCCTTCCAGCTGTCGCGGTCGGCGGCCGGGCCGCGCACCGCGCCGCGGATCACGTCCACGTGCGCCAACTCGGGCACGGTGCCCTGCGGGTTGGGCCGTGAGGCGGTCGTCACCGTGACGTTCAGGGTGAGCCTCTCGCCCTTGCGGACCCGCAGCCGGCCGCCGAGCGTCACGCCCCGGCCCCGGCCCCGGTCGCGGTCGCGGGTCAGGCGGACGTCGAGCCCGTCGAGCAGGTGCCCGTGGTCCAGCCACACCCGGCCCGCGCGCATCCCGGCCATCACCGCCCGGTAGCCGTAGCCGGTCACGCCCACGTGCGTACGGCTGAACTGGCCGGGCCAGAAGTCGCTGCCGGGCTGCGGGGTGCCGGTGTTCACCGGGTCGGGCAACTTCCCGGTGTTGTCGAAGGTCTGGCCGGGCTGCCAGTCGCCGTTCTTCCAGGTGTCGAAGACGATGCGGTGGGCGTCGGAGTTGGTGGTGACCGAGAACAGCCGGCCCTCGGCCAGCATCGAGTCCCACAGGCCGCCGACGGTCGCCGTCGCCCAGTCGAAGCCGCCGTAGGTCAGGTAGGCGTCCGCCGGGTAGCCGGGCCAGGACTGCGCCGACGGCTTGTTCTCGTACTCGCCGCGTATCGAGCTCGCGCCGCGCCAGCCGGGGATGGCGGCGCCCTGGGCACCGGGCGCGCCCTCCATGCCGATCATGATCTCGGGCGCCGCGTCCCGCCAGGCTCGCATCTCGTGCGGGGAGTCGATGCCCAGGCGCATGGGATGGTTGGCGAGCACCAGTACGTCGTCGACGTAACCCGAACGACGCTGCTGCGCCAGCCACTTGATGGCCTTCACGGCATGCGCCTCGTTGCGGGCGGTGTCCGCGTCGGCGGGGCCGCCCTTGTCGTAGGCGAGGAGCTTGCCGTCGTAGGCGCTCTCGAAGCGGGTCAGTACATCGACCTCGTGCGGGCCGGGCGCGGTGAACACCGTGCAGTGTTCGGCGGCCGGGATGTACCACTCCAGACCCTGGAAGATCAGCTGCCGCGGGTTCTGTGCCCGCGCCTTCAGGATCTCCCGGTGCTCCATCGCGGCCCCGAATTCGGCGTGCCCGAAGTTGGAGTGCTCGGTGAACACCATCCAGTCCAGGCCGTACTCGGCGCCCTTCGCGGCCAGCTGGGAGAAGGTGTACTTGGCGTCGTGGCTGTAGACGGAGTGGATGTGGTGGTCGCCGACGAGGTAGGCGAGGCGCGGGTCCTCACCGCCCGGCCGGCCGCTGTCACCGGCGGCCAGGGCGGGCGTCCGGCCGGTGGCCGCCGAGCCGAGGGCGAACGCGGCGCCGAACAGGCCTGCGCGGCGCAGCAGCCCGCGGCGGGACACGCCCTGCGGATCGAGGGCGGCGGGGGAGACGGACGGATCGGCCCAAGCGGGCAGCTGCTGCTCGGTCATGATCGGGGGCCCCTCGGAATCAGTGGTTCATGAAGGAGGTGACGGGCAGGGCCCGGGCGACGATCCGGACGTCGCCGAGCCGTCCGTGGAAGATCTGGTCGATCTTCCCGCCGTACTCGTAGCCGCCCAGCAGCCACGGGAGTCCGACGGAGGTGATGCCGACCGCGGACGCCTTGGGATTGCGGACCACCGGGCAGCCCTCGACGTACAGCGTGGTGTGCCTGCCGTCGTTGACGACCGCCAGGTGCCACCAGGTCTCCAGCGGCGTCTCCTGGCCCCAGTTGGTCGCGATGCCCTGCTGGTTCAGCGGGCGCATCGCCCACTGCGGCTCACGGTCGTTGGACAGTGACAGCGTTGCCAGCGGCTCGTCCGGGTCGTCGCCGGTCTTCCCGGCTGCGCCGCCCGTGCCCGTGCGCGAGACCAGACCCGACCAGGCGTGGTGGTCCGGGTCCCAGTCGGCGGGCAGCCGGTAGAACGCCTCGATGGTGTAACCGTCCTCGAAGGTGGCCCTGTTCAGTGGGGCGCCGTCGACGGTGCGCAGGTAGGCGCCCTTCAGTGGGGACTTGAAGCCCTGGAACTCGAGACTGCCGTGGCCCGGCTGGTCCGGGTGGTGGTCGGCCGACCAGCCCAGCGTGCCACCGCCCACCGTGACGAGGGACAGGTCGTTGCCCCGGCCGGACAGGTCGCGGACCGTGCCGGCCGTGCCGTCGACGGGCTTGTCGAAACGCCAGTACGCCACCGTGCCCGGCAGCAGCACCTTCGAGGCGGGCCGGGCCGGACGGGCGGGCACGGGCGCGAAACCGGAGAAGCGCTCCTCGAAGTCGATCTCGACGGAGAACCGGTCCGCGTCGCCGCTCAGCTCCATCTCCTGCCGCTCCAGCTCGTTGAGCCCCTTCGCGGCCCGGCCCAGGATCCACGGTGAGAGCGTCTCCACGTCGATGACGCCGCGGTCCAGGTCGAAACGGTAGAGACGGATCATCGCCGCGCCGCCGAAGTAGCGGTTCTGGTAGTTCGTCAGGTGCAGATGGACGTCGTGCCCGGCCGCGTTCTTCCGCGTCGCGCGCCCGGCGGGCCAGTAGTGTCCGCCGAGGGCCAGGAAGATCTGGTCGTGGTCCTCGATCAGCTGGTCCCACAGCTGCTGCCCGTAGTCCGACAACGTGTCGTCCTCCACGACGAGTTCGTGGGTCGTGAGGATCACCGGTGTGCTCGGATGCTTCGCCAGGACATCCTTCGCCCAGGAGTACCCCTGGGGCGACAGCCGCCAGTCCAGCGCGAGCACCAGCCACTCCCGGCCGCCCGCCCCGAACCGGTGCCAGGTGTTGTAGCCGTCCGGGGACGCGCCGCCGAAGGCCGGCTTCCCCTCGAACCGTCGCGGCCCGAAGGCGTCGAGGTACGGGGTCGCGCCGCGCTGGTCGGTCGTCGACGACTTCACGTCGTGGTTGCCGGCCAGGACGCTGTAGCCGACACCCCGCCGGTCCAGCAGCCCGAACGCCTTGCCGATCGCGGCGAACTCCTCCTTCGCGCCGTTCTGCGTGAGGTCGCCTAGGTGGGAGAGGAAGACGATGTTCTCCTGCCCGCCGTGCTCCAGCAGATAGCGCAGCGACGCCTCCACCGGAGCCGTGTCGATGCTCGGACCGTCGAAGAGGTACTGCGTGTCCGGCATCACCGCGAGCGTGAAGCGGCGGCTGCGCGGATCGGGACGCCAGTTCGCGGGCGTCGCCTGCGCGGTGACGGCCGGGAGAGCGCTCACCGCGGCGGCGGTCGCGCCGAGCAGCGCGGTGGCGCGGAGGAAACCGCGTCGTCCGGCACCGGCCTGGGGCGCTTCGCCCGGGTCGTGGTCATGCGAAACGCACATGGGTGCTCCATGGGTGACTGAGACATGGGTGACTGAGACGTGGGTGACTGAGACGTGGGTGACTGAGACGTGGGTGACCGAGGAGTGAGGGACTTCAGAGAACGCGCAGCGTCCAGCTCCAGCGATGGACGCCCGTCCCGACGAGGTGGGAGGCGAAGGTGTCGGGCCCGCAGGAGGCCGTGCCCAGCCCGCGGTGCGCCGCGTCGATGTGCACCACGCACCCGGCCCGCGGCACCAGTTCGTCATGGTGCGCGACGGCGGCGAGATCGGCGGCGCGATGCCGGGTCACGGAGACCTGGCGGGCCCGGTCCAGCCGCACCGCGAGACCGGTGGCGTCGGGCGCGGACAGCGTGAACCGCCTCACTCCGTGCCGTCCGCCGCTCTCCTGGGGCCGCAGATACGGCGTGAACAAGTCGTCCACCGGGAGGCGGTGGTGGCCGACCGGCGCACCCCCGGCCCGGTCCGGATACGACTCCCAGGGACCCTGCCCGAACCACTGAAGGAGATCCGGTCCGGCGGCCGTCTCGAACACGGTCCCCACCCGGGCCACGTCGTACAGCGCCTCGGGCAGCTCGGCGCACTCCTCGACGAGCAGCCCGTCCGCCACGGCCGTCAGCACCTGCTCGTGCCGGACGGTCCCGCCCGCGCACAGGTAGTCGGACACCACGGCCACCCGCCCGGGTTCGCGCCGCACGGAGACGACCTCGCGGGCGGGCGCGTCCAGCCCCCAGTCCCGCCAGCGGGCCGCCATGCCGCCCAGTTCGTCGTTGTCGGTCGGCGCCCGCCACAGCGACAGTGTGGGCGCGGCCGTCAGCAGCGGATGGACCAGCAGCCCGTCCTCGTCGACCTCCACCGGCCGGTCCGGGACAGGGGTGTGCTCGACCGGGAGGGCCGCCCGCAACCGCACCTGCGGCAGGCACACGACCGTGCCCCGCGGCGCCCACGGCTCGTCCCGGGCCGTCGTGACGCGCAGCGTCAGCCATGCCTCGCCACCGTCCTCCGGCAGGTCGAACGGCAGCGGCACCGCGGCCGTCTCGCCCGGGCCCGGAGCAGGCAGCTCGGCCGGAGCCGTCAGGACCGTGCCGTCGGCGAGGGACAGCTCCCACTCGCCGGACAGCCAGTCCAGGCCCCGGAAGTGCTGGTGGTTGCCCAGGACCACGCCCTCGTGCCCGAGGGAATCGATGCGCACCGGCGCGGCGATCTCCCGGTGCTCGAACATCACCGGTTTGGGAGTGCGGTCGGGGAAGACGACGCCGTCGGCGATGAAGGCGCCGTCGTGGTCGGTCTCACCGAAGTCGCCGCCGTAGGCCCAGCGATACCCGGGCGCGGCGACACCGTTGTCATACAGCCCGGCGCCCCCACGCCCGGCCGGTCTGCCGTCGTTCACACGCTGGAGGATGCCGTGGTCCCAGAACTCCCAGATGAACCCGCCCTGAAGACCCGGGGTGGTCTCGATGGCCGCCCAATGGTCCGCCAGCGTGCCGTTGCTGTTGCCCATGGCGTGCGAGTACTCGCACTGGATCAGCGGCTTGGTCTGCGTGCCGGACAGGGCGTGCGCGAGGCATTCCTCCAGCGGGGCGTACATCGGGCAGGCGATGTCGGAGGCCACGTCCGGATCGGCCCAGCCGCGCTTGGCGGCCCCCTCGTACTGCACCGGCCGGGTCGGGTCGTGGCGGCGCACCCAGCCCGCCGCCGCGTCGTGGTTGGCGCCGTAGTCGGACTCGTTGCCCAGCGACCAGACGATGACGGACGGGTGGTTCTTGTCCCGCAGCACCATCCGTGAGACACGGTCCACGAAGGCGTTCAGGTAGCGCGGGTCGTCGGCGATCTCGTGGGCGTGGTCGTGGGACTCGATGTCCGCCTCGTCGACGACGTAGAACCCGAGCTCGTCGGCGAGGTCGTACAGGGCCGGGTCGTTCGGGTAGTGCGCGGTGCGGATCGCGTTGAAGCCGAAGCGTTTCAGCAGGACGAGGTCCGCGCGCATGGCGTCGTACGTCACCGTCCGGCCGGTCAGCGGGTGGAAGTCGTGCCGGTTGACGCCCCGGATGAACACGCGCTCACCGTTGACCAGCAGGTCCCGGCCGCTGACCGCCACGTCCCGGAAGCCGACCCGGTGCCGGGAGGTGTCGGTGACCGTGCCGTCGGCCCGGTGCAGGCGGACGGTCAGGCCGTACAGTTCGGGCGTCTCGGCGTTCCAGGTGCGCACCTGAGGTACGACGGTGCGCAGCCGGGCCTCGCCGAGGAAGCCGGAGACCCGCTCGTCCTCGGCGTTGGCGCGGTCGAACTCCGCGTCCTGCGTGAGCAGGTGCCCTTCCAGCTCCCCGCTGACGTACCAGCCCTCGGACAGCGCCCCGCCCGTGTCCCGCACCCGGCAGTCCACCAGCAGGTCGCCGTCCCGCCGGGCCCGCACGGTCACGTCCGCGAGGTGCAGCGGGTCGACGGCGTACAGCAGCACCGAGCGGGTGATCCCGCCGTGCCACCACTGGTCCTGGTCCTCGATGTGCGAGGCGTCCGACCACTTCACCACGGTCAGGCGCACGGTGGCCCGCTCCCCGGGGCGCACCAGGTCCGTCAGGTCGAACTCGGCGGCCAGGTGCGAGTCCTTGGAGATCCCGACGGGCCGCCCGTCCACATGGACCAGCAGCACGCTCTCGGCGGCTCCGACCTGAAGCATGATCCGCCGCCCGGCCCACTCGGCGGGGACATCCACGGGACGCTCGTACACTCCGGTCGGGTTGGTGACGGGCACGTGCGGTGGGAACTCGGCGAACGGCATGCGGACGTTCAGGTAGCGCGGCAGATCGTCCGTGCCCTGCACGGTCCAGACACCGGGGACGCACGACGACGACCAGACCTCCCCGAGCGGGGCGTCGGGCGCGGGCAGCAGCTGGAAGCGCCAGTCGCCGTCGAGAAGGACGGCTCCGGGGCGCCGGTCGACGGCGTTCATCGGCAGCCGGCCCCAGGAGGTCACCTCGGGTGCTTCCCAGGGACGCAGGGCGATCAGGGGATCGGGGCGTTCGTCGGTCATGACCATTCCGAAGTCGGTGCGGTGGGGCGGGGCAGGACGCGGCCCTGCAGTCCCCAGGCGGGGTCGACGGGGATGCCGAGACGGTCCAGGACGGTCGGGGCGATGTCGACGAGGCGGGGCTCGTCGAGCCGGGTGCCGACGCGCCCGCGGGGCGCGTCGGGCGGGGTGCCTGCGGGCCCGCCGGGTTCGGTGAGCCGGAAGCCTCCGGGGCTGTCGGGCTCGGCGAGGATGACGAAGACCTCCCGTTCGGCGCGCGAGTCGCCACCGTGGCCACCGGAGTCGAGATGACCGTGGTCGGTGGTGATCAGCACGGTCCAGCGCTCCCGGGCGCGTCCGGGAACCGACGCCCGGGCCTCGATCGCGTCCAGCAGGTGCCCGAGGTGGGTGTCCTGCGCGAGGAGGGCCCGGTCGTAGGCGGGGGAGAGGGGGCCGGTGGCGTGACCGGCCTCGTCGGTGGCGCCGAAGTACACGAACATGACGTCCGGGTCGGACGTGGTGAGCCAGCGCAGGGCGGTGCGGGCGACGCGGCGGTCCGCCTTCTCGTAACCCCGGAATTCGCCGTTGTACCGCACCCGTCGGCCGATGGCCCGACCGAGGGTGCCCCGGCGGACCAGGGCCGGCCAGGACACCGCGGCCGCCGTGCGCAGACCGGGGCGGGCGGTGGCGGCGCGGGTCAGGAAGTCGGGGTGGCGGGCGTAGTCGGCGCCCCTGAAGTCGTTGCCGGTGACGCCGTGGCGCTCGGGCCACACCCCCGTGAGGATGCTCGACCAGCCGGGGCCGGAGTCGGTGTAGGCCGCGCCGGACGAGGTCTCGTCGTCGGATCGGCCGTAGGGCAGCAGGCTCGTGCCGACGGTGCCGTGGGCCATCAGGGCGTGCAGGACCGGGGCGTTGGCGGGTGAGCGGGTCAGCCGGTCGTAGCGCAGGCCGTCCATGCCGACGACGAGTACCTTGGGGCGTCGGGCCTCGGCGTTGACGTCCGTCACGGGGGTGCCTCCCTGGTGCGACCACTACGAGCTCGGGACCGGCTGCCGGTTCTTGGCTGCACGTCCGACGTGGCCGGTCGCGCAGTTCCCCGCGCCCCTTCCGGGGCGCACCCCGAAGGGGCGTGGGTCCTGGAACGTGTCAACTGCCCTGTACCGCCCCCTCCGTCGCGCCCGCGATGAAGCCGCGGGCGAAGAGCGTGAAGACCACGACCAGGGGCACGGACGCCATGAGCACACCGGCCATGACCATGCTGTAGTCGGTGGTGTGGCCGACGTGGAGCTGGGCCAGCGCCACTTGGAGGGTGAGGTGCCCCGGGTCGTTGAGGACGATCAGTGGCCAGATGTAGTCGTTCCAGGCGCCGACGAAGGCGTAGATGGCGAGGAAGGACAGGGCGGGCCTGATCATCGGCAGCACGATGTTCCAGTACTGGCGGAAGAATCCCGCGCCGTCGATGCGCGCGGCGTCGAGCAGTTCGTCCGGCACGCCGTTCTCGATGTACTGGCGCAGCCAGAAGATGCCGAAGGCGTTGGCGAGGGCGGGCAGGACCAGGGCCTTGAGCGTGCCGACCCAGCCGATGTCGGACATGAGGATGAACTGCGGCAGGACGGCCAGCTGGAGCGGCAGCATCATGAATCCCACCAGCATGGCGAACAGCGCCCTGCGGCCGGGGAAGTCGAACTTGGCGAAGACGAACGCCGCCAGGGAGTCGACGAACAGGACCAGGACGGTGGTGACGCAGGCGACGACGAGCGTGTTCAGCATCGACCCGAAGAAGTCGATGGTGTCGAGCACGTGCCGGATGTTCTCCAGCAGGTGGGATCCGAAGGTCAGCTTGGGAGGGCTCTTGTAGATGTCCTCGGTGGTGTTCGTCGCCATGACGATCGTCCACACGAACGGGAACACCGAGATCAGGACGGCCAGGGCGAGGACGATGTGCGCGGTCAGGCCCTTGGGGCGCCGGGACCGCCTCGGGGCCATTGCGGTCATGACTTCCTCCCGCGCTGGACGACACGCCAGTTGATGACGACCAGCACCATGATCAGTACGAAGAAGGCCCACACGATGGCCGCGCCGTAGCCGTAGTCGTTGTTCACGAAGGCCGACTGGTAGAAGTACAGGAGCGTGGTCAGGCCCGCCTGGCCGGGGCCGCCGAGGTTGGGGTTGGCGGCGTTGCTGCCGAACAGGACCTGGGGTTCGCTGAAGCTCTGCAGGCCGTTGATGGTCGAGATGACGACGGTGAACAGGATGATGGGCCGCATGATGGGCACGGTGATCCGGAAGAACGTGCGGACCGGTCCGGCCCCGTCCAGCTTGGCCGCCTCGTAGATCTGGGTGGGGATGGCCTGGAGACCGGCCAGGTAGATGATCATGTTGTAGCCGGTCCACATCCAGGTCATCAGCAGCGCGATGACCAGCTTGATCAGCCACGGATTGCTCAGCCACGGGACGGGTGGGATGCCGACCGTGCCCAGAATCGCGTTGACCAGGCCGAAGTTGTTGCTGAACACCGCGCCGAAGAAGATCGACACGGCGACGATCGAGGTGACGTTCGGGATGTACAGGGCGATGCGGTAGAAGCCCTTGAAGCGGCGCACCGAATGCAGCAGCGTCGCCAGCACCAGGGCGCCGAACAGGGTCGGGACGGTGGACAGCACCCAGATCACCAGGGTGTTGCGGATCGACAGCCAGAAGACCGGGTCGTCCCAGAGGAACCGGAACTGCTGCAGCCCCACGAACTGCACGGTGCCCAGGCCGTCCCAGCGCTGGAAGGAGAGGTAGAGCGAGTAGAAGACCGGGAAGAACGAGAAGACGCCGAAGATCAGGAAGAAGGGCGAGATCGCCAGGTACTGCCGCCAGTGCGACAGCACCCCGCGGCGCCCTGGCCGCACGGTGTCCGCGGGCGGGGTGCGCCGCGGGCGGAAGCGGGCCGGGCCGGGTCCGCCGTGGTGCCGGGGCACCGCGGCGGACCCGGTGACCGGAGGGGAGGCCATCGCTCAGCTCACCCCCTGTCGCCGGGCGATCTGCTTGGCCTGACCGACCGCGTCCTTCCAGGCGTCGTCGGGCTTCTTGCCCTTGGCCTCGATGCTGGACAGCTCGGTCATGAAAGGCGCCATGACGGCGGCGTCGGCGGGTGCCTCGTAACTGGCCGGGATGGCCTTGGCAGCCGGACCGAAGACCTCGATGATCTTCTGCCCGCCGAAGAACGGGTCACCGCCCGTCATGGCCGGCATGGAGTAGGCCGCCGGTGCGGCGGGGAAGATGGCGGCGTCGGTGAAGCCGCGGGCGTCGTTCTCCGGGCTGAGGATCCAGCTGATGATCTTGAACGCCTCTTCGGGGTTCCGGCACTGCTTGGGCAGGGCCAGGTAGGAGCCGCCCTGGTTGGCCGGTCCGCCGGGCATCGCGCAGACCCGCCACTTGCCCTTGGTCTTCGGGGCCGCCTGCTCGATGTCCAGGGCGTGCCAGGCGGCACCGAGTTCGGTGGTCAGGGTCTTGCCGACGGCGGCGTTCCAGGTGTTGTCGTTGATCTTGGCGTCGAGGCCGAGGGTGTAGGGGCGGACCGCCGTGGTCCACGCCTTGCGGATGTGGTCCTGGTCGCCGATGAAGTGGTTGTCCTTGTCGATGAACCGCTCGGTGCCCTGTCCGACCGCCATGGTGAACACCGAGCCGATGTTGTTGACCAGGTAGGTGCCCGGCACCTTCTTGCGCAGCTCGGTGCCGAGCGCGAAGTACTCCTCCCAGGTTCCGGCCCGGGCGGCGACCTTGTCCGGGTCGGTGGGCAGTCCGGCCTTGTCGAACAGGTCCGCTCGGTAGAAGAGGGCGGTCGGGCCTATGTCGATCGGGAAGCCGATCTGCTTGCCGTCCTCGGTGCGGGCGAGCTTGGTCTTCCAGTCCAGGTACTGGGACGAGATCTTCTTGAAGCCCAGGTCGTTCAGATCGAGGAAGCGGCCCGCGTTGGGCAGGAAGGACGCCATGTCCTCGCCCTTGATGCCGGTGATGTCGGGCACGGAGGCGCCCGCCGCGAGGGTGGTGGTCAGCTTCTGCTTGAAGTCGCCGCCGATGGAGGCGGCGGTCAGCTTCACCTGGCCGCTGAAGTGCGACTTTGCCTCGGCGACCACCTTGTCGCTGAGCGCGCCTCCCCAGTACCACAAGGTGAGGTTCTTGCCGTTCTTGCTGCCGGCCGAGCCGGAGCCGCCGCCGCAGGCGACGGTCAGACCGGAGGCGGCCGCCGTGAGCGCGGCTGCCTGGAGGAAGCCTCTACGAGAAAGGTCCACGGGTCACTCCTGTTGTTCCTGTTCGACGTGGAGAGGGGGGAGGGTCAGAGCGGCCCTTCGCAGGCGCGCGGACCCACGGGGGGATGAGGGGCGGGCGGGGTGACGGGGGCGTGGTGCACGGGCGGCCCGGGGTCGGCGGGGACGCGGTCGGCCAGGAAGCCGTAGGCGCGTCGCAGTTCCGGGTCGCTCAGGGAGCGCCACCAGCGTGCGACGCCGTACCAGCCGGGGGCCGCGAGGGCGCCGCCGTGGTGCCGGACGGACAGCCCCGCCGCGAGCACCGCGAAGCGCAGCCGCTCCGCGAGCGGCCAGCCGCCGAGGGAGGCCGCGACGAAGCTCGCGCCGAAGACGTCGCCGGCGCCCGTCGCGTCCAGGACGTCGGTGTCCAGGGCCGGCACCTCGGCGTACTCGCCGGTGATCTGGTCGACGGCGATGGCGCCGTCCCCGCCCCGGGTCACCACGGCGACCGGCACGAGCTCCGAGAGCGTGCCGAGCGCGGCCAGTGCGCTGTCGGTGCGGGTGTAGGCCATCGCCTCGGTCTCGTTCGGGAGGAAGGCGTGGCACAGGGAAAGCTGCTCCAGGAGGGCGGTCGGCCACTCCTGGGTGGGGTCCCAGCCGACGTCGGCGTAGATCTGCGTGCCGTTCGCGGCGGCCTTGGCGAGCCACTCGCGCGGCCGGGCCTCGAGGTGGACCAGGGCGGTCCGCGCGTCGGGCGGGTCGCCCATCAGCGCGTCCTGCGAGTAGGGCGGCTCCTGGCCGTGGGTGAGCAGGGCCCGGTCGTGGCCGTAAGCGACGGAGACGGTGACCGGGGTCGGCCAGCCGCCGGCCGTGCGCGAGAGCGAGAGGTCGACGCCTTCCTGGTCGCACAGGACGTCCCGGCAGTGCTCGCCGTAGAAGTCGTCGCCGAACACCGTGGCCAGACAGGTGCGCAGGCCGAAGCGGGAGGCGGCCACGGCGAGGTTCGCGATGCCGCCCGGCCCACAGCCCATGCCCCCGGTCCAGATCTCCTCGCCCGGGGTGGGCGGCTTGCCGAGACCCGTGAGGACGAGGTCGTAGAAGAGCAGCCCGGTCAGCAGCACATCGGGCCGGTCGTCGTCCACGGATGTGTCCTCTCGCTCACGGCTTCGACGGAGATCGTCAAAACTCTTCATTTCGGTGAGCGGAATCGTGCGCCGCTCGGCCGAGATTGGTCAATACCTGAGCAGAAATAAGCATGGCGATGATTGAAGATGACGAGTAATGTGCACGCCGTGCTGGCTGAACGACGACACCAACTCATCCTGCGGGCCCTGCGGTCCGGTGGTCCCGCGTCCGTGACCGACCTCTCGGAGCAGCTGGGCGTGAGCCCTGCCACAATCCGGCGTGACCTGGTCAAACTGGAAGAAGACGGACTGCTCACCCGCGTGCACGGCGGCGCCGTCGTGGAGGAGGGCGACCAGCCCTTCGCCGAGGTCGCCGAGGTGCGCGTCACCGAGAAGGACGCCATAGCCGAACGCGCCGCCGCGATGGTCAGGGACGGTCAGTCGGTGCTGCTGGACATCGGGACGACGGCCTACCGGCTGGCCCGGCAGCTGCACGGCCGCCGGCTCACCGTGATCACCAGCAACCTGGTGGTCTACGAGGAACTCGCCGACGACGAGGGCATCGAGCTGGTGCTGCTCGGCGGCATGGTCCGCCGCGAGTACCGCTCCCTGGTCGGCTTCCTCACCGAGGACAACCTGCGCCAGCTGCACGCCGACTGGCTCTTCCTCGGTACCAGCGGGGTGCGGCCCGGCGGGCAGGTCATGGACACGACGGTCGTGGAGGTGCCGGTCAAACGGGCCATGATCAAGGCCGGCGAGAAGGTGGTGCTGCTCGCCGACGCGGCGAAGTTCCCCGGGCACGGGATGGCGAAGGTCTGCGGTCCCGAGGACCTGGACGCGGTGGTGACGAACGAGCCGGTCGACGCGGCGACGCGTGCCTCCTTCCAGGAGGCGGGCGTCGAGGTGGTCGTGGCGGGAAAGGTGCAAGCGTGAAGCTGACGATTCTGGGCGGTGGCGGATTCCGCGTGCCGCTGGTGTACGGGGCGCTCCTCCAGGACCACGCCGAGGGCCGGGTGACCCAGGTCGTCCTGCACGACCTGGACGCCGGACGGCTGTCGGCGGTGACACGGGTCCTCGCCGAACAGGCGGCCGGCGTCCCCGACGCCCCCGAGGTGAGCGCCACCACCGACCTCGACGACGCCCTGCGCGGTGCCGACTTCGTGTTCTCCGCGATCCGCGTCGGCGGTCTGGAGGGACGGGCGAACGACGAACGCGTGGCCCTGGCCGAAGGAGTGCTGGGCCAGGAGACGGTGGGCGCGGGCGGCATCGCCTACGGCCTGCGGACGGTCCCGGTCGCCGTCGACATCGCACGGCGGGTGGCCCGGCTCGCCCCCGACGCCTGGGTCATCAACTTCACCAACCCGGCCGGACTGGTCACCGAGGCCATGTCCCGCCACCTCGGTGACCGCGTCATCGGCATCTGCGACTCCCCGGTCGGTCTCGGCCGCCGTATCGCCCGGGTGCTCGGCGTGAAGAACCCGGCGGAGGCGTGGATCGACTACGTCGGCCTCAACCACCTCGGCTGGGTGCGCGGCCTGCGCGTCGCCGGCCGCGACGAGCTCCCGCGCCTGCTCGCCGACCCCGACCTGCTCGGCTCGTTCGAGGAGGGCAAGCTCTTCGGCGCCGACTGGCTGCGCTCCCTCGGCGCGATCCCCAACGAATACCTGCACTACTACTACTTCAACCGCGAGGCCGTCCGCGCCTACCAGCAGGCCGAGAAGACCCGCGGCGCCTTCCTGCACGACCAGCAGGCCCGCTTCTACGCCGAGATGGCCAAGCCGGACGCCCCCGCCCTCACGGTCTGGGACCGCACCCGCGCCGAGCGCGAGGCCACGTACATGGCCGAGAACCGCGAGACCGCCGGCGCCGGCGAGCGCGACGAGGACGACCTGTCCGGCGGTTACGAGAAGGTGGCCCTCGCGCTGATGCGGGCGATCGCCCGGGATGAGCGCACCACCCTGATCCTCAACGTCCGCAACCAGCGCACGCTGTCGGCTCTCGACACCGACGCCGTCATCGAGGTGCCCTGCCTCGTCGACGCCAACGGCGCCCACCCCGTCACCGTGGACCCGCTGCCCGGCCACGCCACGGGCCTGGTCTGCGCGGTCAAGGCCGTCGAGCGCGAGGTGCTCGCCGCCGCCGACTCCGGCTCCCGCACGACCGCCGTCAAGGCCTTCGCCCTGCACCCGCTCGTCGACTCCGTCAACGTGGCCCGCAGGCTGGTGGAGGGCTATACCGAGGTCCACCCCGGGCTGGCGTACCTTAGGTGAGCGCCGAGAGGTAAGCGCTTTCCCCCCGCTCTTCCCCGCTTCCTGGAGACATCCCATGCACGACGAAAGCCGCCGCATCGAGGAGCGCGTGCAGCGCCTTCACGACCAGCGCATCAAGTCCGCGATCTACGCGGCCACCGTCCCCTTCGAGGTGGAGGCCTGGCAGGCCCCGGGGGAGCCGGTCCCGTTCGAGGAGGCCGCCGCCGCCCCGTACGAGCCGTTCACGATGGGCACCCCGTGGGGCCCGCCCTGGGGCACCACCTGGTTCCGCATGCGCGGACAGGTCCCCGCCGAGTGGGCGGGACGGCGCGTCGAGGCCGTCATCGACCTCGGCTTCGTCGGCGACTGGCCCGGCAACCAGGCCGAGGCCCTCGTCCATCTCACCGACGGCACCCCCCTGAAGGCCGTCAACCCGCTCAACCAGTACGTGGCGATCGCCAACCCCGCGCAGGGTGGCGAGACGGTCGACTACCTGGTCGAGGCCGCCTCCAACCCGGACATCCTCGCCGACAACTTCTCCAAGATCACCTGGCTCGGCGACAAGCTCACCGCGGGCGACAAGCCCCTCTACACCTTCCGCAGCGCCGACATCGCGATCCTCGACGAGGAGGTCTGGCACCTCGACCTCGACGTGCAGGTGCTGCGCGAGCTGATGCTGGAGCTCGGCGAGCACGACCCACGCCGGCACGAGATCGCGCACGCCCTCGACCGGGCGATGGATCTCCTCGACCTGGACGACGTCTCCGGCTCGGCCGCCGCGGTGCGCGAAGCGCTGAAGCCCGCCCTGTCCAAGCCCGCCCACGCCAGCGCGCACACCATCTCCGGCGTCGGTCACGCCCACATCGACTCCGCCTGGCTCTGGCCGATCCGCGAGACCAAGCGCAAGACCTCCCGCACCTTCTCGAACGTCACCTCGCTCGCCGACGAGTACGACGACTTCATCTTCGCCTGCTCCCAGGCCCAGCAGTACGAATGGGTGCGCGACAACTACCCCAAGGTGTGGGCCCGCATCCAGGAGTCGGTCAAGAACGGCCAGTGGGCGCCGGTCGGCGGCATGTGGGTCGAGTCCGACGGCAACCTGCCCGGCGGCGAGGCCGTCGCCCGCCAGTTCGTGCACGGCAAGCGGTTCTTCATCGAGCACTTCGGCATCGAGACCAAGGGCGTGTGGCTGCCGGACTCCTTCGGCTACAACGCGGCCTACCCGCAGCTCGCCAAGCTCGCCGGCAACGAGTGGTTCCTCACCCAGAAGATCTCCTGGAACCAGACCAACACCTTCCCCCACCACACCTTCTGGTGGGAGGGCATCGACGGCACCCGGATCTTCACCCACTTCCCGCCGGTCGACACCTACAACGCCCGCTTCAGCGGCGAGGAGATGTGCCGCGCGGTCCGCAACTACGCCGAGAAGGGCGGCGCCTCCCGCTCCCTGGCCCCCTTCGGCTGGGGCGACGGCGGTGGCGGCCCCACCCGCGAGATCATGGAACGCGCCCGCCGGCTGGCGGACCTGGAAGGCTCCGCGAAGGTCGTCGTCGAGCACCCCGACGAGTTCTTCGCCAAGGCCCGCGCGGAGTACTCGGACGCACCCGTCTGGGTCGGCGAGCTCTACCTGGAGCTGCACCGCGCCACCTACACCTCCCAGGCCCGCACCAAGCAGGGCAACCGCCGCTCCGAGCACCTCCTGCGCGAGGCCGAACTCTGGGCGACCACGGCCGCCCTGCACGCGCCGGGCTACACCTACCCGCACGAGAAGCTGGACCGGCTCTGGAAGACGGTGCTGCTGCACCAGTTCCACGACATCCTGCCCGGCTCCTCCATCGCCTGGGTGCACCGCGAGGCCGAGGCCGAGTACGCCCGCGTCGCGCGGGAGCTGCACGCGCTGACCGCCGAGGCGGTGGCCGCGCTGGGCACCGGCGAGACGCGCGTCTTCAACACCAGTCCATACGACCGCGCCGAAGTGGTCCGCACCGCCGACGGCGCACCGGTCTACGTGGAAGTGCCCGCGAGCGGCTCCGCGCCCCTGGCCGACACCGCGCCGCCGCAGCCGGTGACGGTGGACGGCCTGGTCCTCGACAACGGCGTGGTCCGGGTGGAGGTGGCCGCGGACGGCACCCTGTCCTCCGTCCGCGACCTGCGCGCCGGCCGCGAGGTGCTCGCAGAGCCCGGCAACCTGCTCCGTCTGCACACCGATCTGCCCAACTACTGGGACGCCTGGGACATCGACAAGCACTACAAGAACCGCTACACCGACCTCCTCGACGTCTCGTCCGTCACGGTCGTCGAGCAGGACCCGCTGGTCGGCGCGATCCGTGTCGAGCGGTCCTTCGGCAAGGGCTCCACGATCACCCAGACGATCACCGTCCGCGCCGGCAGCCCTCGCATCGACATCGAGACGGACATCGACTGGCACGAGACCGAGAAGATCCTCAAGGCTGCCTTCCCGGTCGACATCCGCGCCCCGCACTCCTCCGCCGAGATCCAGTTCGGCCACATCCAGCGGCCCACCCACACCAACACCACCTGGGAGTCGGCCCGCTTCGAGGTCTCCGGCCATCGCTGGGTGCACCTCGGCGAGCCCGGCTACGGCGTCGCCGTCCTCAACGACTCGACCTACGGCCACGACGTCTCCCGCACGGTCCGCGAGGACGGCGGCACCACGACCACCGTCCGCCTCTCCCTGGTCCGCGCCCCGCGCATCCCCGACCCCGAGGCCGACCAGGGCCGCCACCGCTTCACCTACGCCCTGCTGCCCGGCGCGACCATCGAGGACGCCGTCGCCGAGGGCTACGCCCTCAACCTGCCGCTGCGGGTGGCCGACGCGGTCGGCGCCCCCGCCCCGGTGGTCTCCGCCGAGGGCGAGGGCATCACCGTGGAGGCCGTCAAGCTCGCCGACGACACCTCCGGCGATGTCGTCGTCCGGCTCTACGAGTCCCGCGGCGGCCGCGCCACCGGCGCCCTGCGCACCGGGTTCCCGCTCGCCGGCGCCCAGATCACCGACCTGCTGGAACGTCCGCTGGAGGACACGGAGATCACCGACGGGGCCGTCGCCCTCACGCTGCGGCCCTTCCAGATCCTGACCTTGCGCCTGCGCAGGGGCTGACTCCACGGTTCACGGCCGCCCGTGACGCCCCGCGCGATCGGGCGAGGCTCTTCGCGCGGGCCGGCGCCAGGTACGCCGTCCTGACCAGCCGGCACCACGACGGGGTCGCCCTGTGGGACAGACAGCCCCGTCTGGCGCGAGGCGATCGCGGCCGGAAACTGATGCCTCAGAGGGGCAGCGCCCGAGCCGTCGCCCCGACGGCGCCGGTCTGCCCGGCCGTGGCGGGCGCGGGTACCGCCGGGAGCGGCTCCGTCGCCTCGGGCCGCTGCTGCGGCAGCGACACCGGCCGCAGCGGACGCGGCCCCGACACCACCGTGTAGTCCTGGCCCAGGAACGGCGGGACCATCTCTCCCGGATCCTCGCCGAGTGCCAGCTGCACGGCGGCCCAGGGGGCGTTGACACCGCACTGGGACAGCTGGTGCAGTCCGCCGGCCGGGCGCGTGTTGACGTCCATGAGGACCGGCCGGTCGCCGAACATCCGGAACTGGATGTTGGACAGATAGTGCAGACCGAAGCCCTCGGCGATCCGCCGGGCCGGGTCCAGCCACTGCTCGTGCAGGGTGAAGCCCCGGCGGCGGCCGTTCTTGGTGCGGCCCACCGCCAGCCGGACCCGGTTGTCCGGGCCGGTCAGGCAGTCCACCGACACCTCGGGCTGCTCCAGTCGCGGCATCACCAGCCAGTCCACCGGCTCCGCACCCTGCCGCAGCGCCTCCAGCACCAGATCGAGCGGCACGTACGGGCTGGGGAACCCGCTCAGCTGCATCAGTGAGAAGGGCGTACGCGTGATCACACGGAAGCCCACCCCGCCCGCCCCGGACGCCGGCTTGAAGCACGCCTTGTGCCCACGCGCCTCCAACTCCTCGACCGCCGCGAGGAGTTCGTCCTCCGAGCGGACCCGGTACCACGGCGGCACCGGCACACCGATCGCCTGGACCGCCTCGTAGGCGATCACCTTGTCGTGGAAGACGGCCACCGCCTCGGGCGGCGGCGCCAGCACCGCCGTGCCGGCCGACTCGAACTCGGCGCGGTGCGCCACGATCGCCGACTGGTGCAGCCGGGGCACGAACACGTCGATGCCCCGCCGCGCGCACTGGTCCAGCGCGTACTCGACGTATCCGGCGGGGGAGAGGCTCTCGGGCTCCAGCTCGGCGGTGTCGGCGGCGGCCAGCACCGGCGAGTCGGGGTCGCCGTGCGTGGCATGGATCTCGACCGCCCGGTCGCTGGGATTCCTCCGCAGCTGATCCATGAAGAACACGTTCTCCGCGTACGTGCGGTTGAGCCAGACGCGTACGCGAGAGACCATGCAGGCCGCCTTTCACGGTTCGCGGGCAGGACTGAGCAGCCCGTGCCCGGGCAGGAGAAGGGAGGGACACCAAACCGCCCCTGGGGAAGGGACGTTCGTAGCGGTGGTGTTGGGCCAGATCATACGGCTTCGGCGGGCCCCCTCGTGCAACGCGCGTGTGAAGGTTCTCCCGCCACGACCCTCGGGCCGCTCTTGTCCCGGTCGCACGAATGTGATCTCTTGGTGACGTCCGGGGTGCGCTAAGGGGGCTAGAGGTGACGTCGACGGCCGGTGGCGCCGCACAACTGCTGGCCATCAGCGATCTGCACATCGGTTACCCGGAGAACCGCGCCCTGGTCGAGGACATGCGGCCCGGGACGGACGACGACTGGCTGCTCGTCGCCGGGGACGTCGCGGAGACCGTGGCGGACATCCGCTGGGCGCTGAAGACGCTCGCGGGCCGCTTCCGCAAGGTCGTCTGGGTGCCCGGCAACCACGAGCTGTGGACCCATCCGAGCGACGCCGTCACCCTGCGCGGCGTCGACCGGTACGCGTATCTGGTCGACCTGTGCCGTGAACTGGGCGTGACGACACCGGAGGACCCCTACCCCGTCTGGGAGGGGCCCGGCGGCCCGGTGGTCGTCGCCCCGCTCTTCCTGCTGTACGACTACTCGTTCCTGCCGGCCGGCTGCACCACCAAGGAGCAGGGCCTGCAGTACGCGCAGGGCACCGGGATCGTGTGCACCGACGAGTACCTGCTGCACCCCGACCCCTACCCGAGCCGGGAGGCCTGGTGCCGGGCGCGGGTCGCCGCGACCGAACGCCGGCTCGCCGAACTGCCCGGCGACCTGCCCGTGATCCCGGTCAACCACTACCCGCTGCACCGGCACCCGATGGACGTGCTGTGGCACCCCGAGTTCGCCATGTGGTGCGGCACGGACCTGACCGCAGACTGGCACCGCAGGTTCCGCGTGCACACCATGGTCTACGGCCATCTGCACATCCCCCGCACCACCGTCCACGAGGGCGTGCGCTTCGAGGAGGTGTCGGTGGGCTATCCACGCGAGTGGAGCAAGCGGTCCCGGCCACCGGGACGGCTGCGGCGGATCCTGCCGGGGGAGGGCGAACACCAGTGATCGAGGAACTGCTGCCCCAGACGGTGGTCGGCGTCGAGGCGTACGGGTACGAGGACGCGGACGCCCCGCTGTACCCCGAGGAGGAGGCCCTCCTGACCCGGGCGGTCGACAAGCGGCGCAGGGAGTTCACCGTCGTGCGCTCCTGCGCCCGCCGAGCCATGGAGAAACTCGGCGTCGAACCGCAGCCGATCCTGCCCGGGGAACGCGGCGCCCCCCGCTGGCCGGCCGGGCTGACCGGCAGCATGACCCACTGCGACGGCTACTGCGCCGCCGCGCTGGTCCGCGCCACCGACCTGGCGTCGCTCGGTATCGACGCCGAGATCCACGGCCCGCTGCCCGAAGGTGTCCTGCCGGCCGTGTCCCTGCCGGCCGAGGCCGGCCGGCTGCGACGGCTCGCGGCCGAACACCCCGACGTGCACTGGGACCGGCTGCTGTTCAGCGCGAAGGAGTCCGTCTACAAGGCGTGGTTCCCCCTCACCGGGAAGTGGCTGGACTTCATGGAGGCCGACATCGAGCTCACCGCCGACGGCACCTTCCGCGCGGAGCTGCTCGTCCCCGGGCCATGGGTGGGCACCCGCCGCCTCGGCCATTTCGACGGCCGCTGGACGGCGGAACGGGGCCTGATCGCGACGGCGATCGCCGTACCGCACACCTGACCCCGCTCCCCGGCGCTCGCCCGGTGGCACTCCCGGTCAGGGGCCGGGCTCCGGACACCAGTTCTCCAGGAGGCGGAAGAACGCCTCCTCGTTGCCGGTCAGTCCGGCGCGCTCCAGGGCCTGCTCCGCCTCGGCGAGCACCGCGGGCGGGACGAGCGGCGGACTGCCCTCCAGGTCGAAGGC
Organism: Streptomyces tibetensis; assembly: GCF_040647715.1. Lineage (GTDB taxonomy): Bacteria > Actinomycetota > Actinomycetes > Streptomycetales > Streptomycetaceae > Streptomyces > Streptomyces tibetensis_A. Next base: position 151,191 of record NZ_JBEZCR010000004.1, read on the forward strand.
GGCCCGGACGGTGTGCAGCAGCCGCAGATAGGCCTGGACGGCGGTGCGTTCACGATCGGTCAGAACTGCGGTGGGCATCGGTCGGTTCTCCCCGTGTCGGCGTCGTCGGTCCCGCGCCCTCGCGGCGCGTACGCCCCGCACAGCGGTGGCGCACCTCCAGCTTGCCGCCCACCACTGACAATCCGGTCCCGCCGCCCTCCGGTTCGCCCGCTCGGCGGAGGCGGACCGCGCCACGTCGCCGCGCGGTGCGGCCCGTCAGCCCTGCGGTCCGCGGTACCCCAGCGACGCCTCGATCCGTCCCGCCAGATGGTCCCGCTGCACCGGCCCCCGCGAGGAGGAACCGGCCAGCCACGCCCGGCACTTGCTGGCGAGCAGCAGGCCGAAGCTCTCCGCCTCCCGCTCGTCGTCGAGGTCGAAACGGGTGCGCGCGGCGACCTTCAGCACCGTCGCCTGGAGGTCGGCACCGTCGTCGAGCAGCCGGGCCGCGACGGCCGCCCCCTCGACGTGGTGGGAGCAGTGCCCCGCCTTCATGTGCCACAGCTCATGGCCCAGGATCACCAACTGGTGATCGGGGGCGGTGCGTTCCTCGATCACGACGAGGTCCTGCTCGGCCATGTCCAGCCAGAGCCCGCTGGCGGTCCCGGGCGGGAACGCGGCCGTGCGGAAGCGCACGGGTCGGCCGCGGCGTCTGCTCATGCCGTCGCACAGGGCGGCGTACAGCTCCTCGGGCCGAGCCGGCGCGGGGAGGGTCAGCTCCGCGACCAGCTCGCCGCACAGACGGCGCATTTCCTTACCGATGCCCACAGTTCTCCCCACGGTCACGACTCGGGCCGCTTGACGCTCTCCAGGAGCATGTCCAGCCACTCCGCGACCTTGTCGCGGTGCTGGTCGGTGGGCAGTTGCGCGGCACGCCAGGCGATGCCGCGCACGCCGTGGTCCTGCAGCAGCCGCTCCAGCGGGTCGTCCTGTGCCGCGGCCGCCTGCCGCTCACGGTCGGCGAGCTTCTGCAGCAGATCCTGCTCGGTGTGCTGGAGCGCGCTCACGAGCGCCTCGGGGTCCTCGGCCGTCAGGAAGCCGGCGTGCACCCGGAAGAACCGCTGGAGCGCGTCGCAGTGCTCCATGGTCGGCCGCCGGTCGCCGTTGATGAGAGCGCCGGCCTGCTGCCGGGACATGCCGGCGCCGTCGGCGATCTCCTGCTGGGTGTACTTGCGGCCGTTGGGCTTGAGCCGGGTCCGGCGCAGCAGGTCCAGCCGCTGCAGGAACCGGGCCTGCACATCGGGCTCGCCCGCGGGCCTGCCGCACAGCAGGGCCTTCACCACCGGCTCCGGGACGCCGGAGGCGACGGACAGCCGGCCGATGTCGAAGACCTCGGCGTGCGGCACGCCGAGCCGGTCGGCGAGCGCGCCGACACGGGAGACGACAGCCGGCAGCACGGCCGTCGGCGTGACGCCCGGACCTTCGACGAAGCCACCCGTCACCGACAGATCTCCTACGTATCTCACAGGCTTCTCACAAGTGGATGCCGTGACCTACCCCGGCGTGAACTTCCCGGAGCGTAGCCGGTGGTTCGAACTCACATCCAGGTCTCGCCACAACTGTGGCCAATTTCAGCCGTCAACAGACATGGAATGCCACGATAGTTGACACGCCTCGGCCCGGAGCAGCAGGATCGGGGCGCCGCGTCAAGGCCGCACAGGCAAGAGGGGTGACCTCCCGATGGCATATCAGGCAGGAGGGCAGCGGCCGGCACCGCGGCCCCTCCCCGAGACTCCCGAGGCCCAGGCCTACCTGGAGGACTACGCCGGGCTCCTGGAGGGGGTCTCCTTCCCCACGCTCGTCGTCGACCACTGCTGGGACGTGGTGCTCACCAACGGCGCCTTCCGGTCACTTTTCCGTGAGGTCGGCCCGCACCCGACGGCGATGCCGGGCGACAACTTCCTCAGGTTCGTCCTCTTCCACCCCGACGCCCCCACCGTGCTCGGCGATCACGAGGCGAGCTGGTGCCTGCCGATGCTCGCGCACTTCGCACGGACCGTGGAGAGCCACGGCCCCGACCACGGGCTGCAGGCCGTCCGCCGCGACATCGCCCAGGACCCGATCATGGAGGCCGCCTACCGGCACGGCCTGCCGCACTGGGTCCGCGCGGTCGGCGAGGGCGCCGTCGAACAGGACGGTGCCCTGCGGCCGCTGCTGCACCCGGACCCGCACCGCGGCGCCATGGAGTGCCGGGTCGTCGTCGAGACGTCCAGGACGCTCGAGGAACTGGGCTGCGCCCGGGTCACGTTCGTCCTGCGCGAGGCCCGCCGCTCCGCGTCCCGGGAGCGCCGCACCCGCCGTACCGCCTCCCACCTGAAGGTCGTCCCCGCGGCCGACTGACCGCCACCGGGCGTCCACCACCGGTGTCCGCCACCTCGTCGGCACCCTTCCCGGGCATTGTGGTGTGTGACATAGTACTGCCGTGACCGAGTCGCTGACCTGCGATGTCGTGGTGGTCGGAGCCGGAGTGGTCGGCGCCGCAGCCGCCCTGTACGCAGCCCGCGCGGGCCTGGACGCCGTCGTGGTGGACCGGGGTCCGGTGGCGGGCGGCACGACCGGAGCGGGGGAGGGGAACCTCCTCGTCTCCGACAAGGAACCCGGACCCGAGCTCGAACTGGCCCTGCTGTCCGCCCGGTTGTGGGCCGACCTGGCCCGGGAAGGGCTGGGCGGGGCCGTCGAGTACGAGGCCAAGGGCGGTCTCGTCGTCGCCGGCACGGACCGGGCCCTGGCCGGGCTGGAGAAACTCGCGGCCGAGCAGCGCGCGGCCGGGGTCGAGGCGGTGTCCGTGCCGCCCGACCGGCTCACCGAGCTGGAGCCGTACCTGGCCCCCGGCCTCTCGGGTGGCGTGCACTACCCGCAGGACGCCCAGGTGATGCCCGCCCTCGCGGCGGCGCACCTGCTGCGCGCCTCGAAGGCCCGGGTGCTCACCGGTCGGGAGGTGACCGGAGTCCTGCGCGGCCCGGACGGTGCGGTGCGCGGCGTACGGACCGAGGGCGGCGACCTCCACGCCCCCGCGGTCGTCAACGCGGCCGGTACCTGGGGCGGCGAGCTGGCGGCCCGCGCCGGAGTGTCCCTGCCCGTCCTGCCGCGGCGGGGGTTCGTCCTGGTCACCGAGCCGCTGCCGCCCCGCATCCGGCACAAGGTATACGCCGCCGACTACGTGGCCGACGTCGCCAGCGACTCGGCGGCGCTGCAGACCTCGCCCGTGGTCGAGGGCACCCCGGCCGGACCGGTCCTCATCGGCGCCAGCCGCGAACGGGTGGGCTTCGACCGGTCGTTGTCGCTCCCGGCACTGCGCGCGCTGGCGGCCGGGGCGACCGGGCTCTTCCCCTTCCTGGCCACCGTCCGGGCGATGCGGACCTACGCCGGCTTCCGGCCGTATCTGCCGGACCACCTGCCCGCGATCGGTGCCGACCCGAGGGCGCCCGGGCTCCTCCACGCCTGCGGGCACGAGGGCGCGGGCATCGGACTCGCCACCGGCACCGGGCATCTGATCGCCCAGGTGCTCACCGGACGGACGCCCGACCTGGATCTCGGCCCGTTCCGGCCCGACCGCTTCACCGAGGAGGCCGCGTGAACCCGCCGGCACCGGCGGGGGCCGGACCGGGCCCCGCCTTCACGGTCACGTTCGACGGGCGGCAGGTGCAGGCCCTGCCCGGGCAGACGGTCGCCGCCGTGCTGTGGGCGGCGGGCGTCACATCCTGGCGCGCCACACGCGGCGAGGGCCGTCCGCGCGGGGTGTTCTGCGGGATCGGCGTCTGCTTCGACTGCCTGGTCACGGTCAACGAACGCCCCAACCAACGCGCCTGCCTGGTGCCGGCGCGGCCGGGGGACACGATCACCACGCAGGAGGGAACGGGCCATGCGGATGTGCGCGGCATGCAGGGCGGAACGGCCCAGGGGGGCGTGAGCGGCACGCCAGGTGGGGCCGGCCACCGTGGAGGTCTGAGCGGCGCGTCGGACGGAACAAGGCACGAGGAGGTGCCGCATGCGGACTGATCTCGCTGTGATCGGCGCCGGACCGGCCGGGCTCGCCGCTGCCCTGGCCGCCTCCGCGCGTGGCGTACGGGTCGCGCTCGTCGACGCCGCGACGCAGCCCGGCGGGCAGTTCTACCGGCAGCCCGCCGCAGGGCTCGGCGCCGGGCGGCCCGAGGCGCTGCACCACCGGTGGCGGACCTGGGAGCGGCTGCGGGACGGACTCGCCGCCAGTGCCGTACGCGTCCTGGCGGAGCACCACGTGTGGTGCGTGGAGCGGACCTCGCAGAGCTTCCTCGTGCACGCCCTGCTCGGGCCGGACCAGGAGGAGCCCGCCGAGGTGCACGCCCGCGCCGTGCTCCTGGCCACCGGCGGCTACGAGCAGGTGCTGCCCTTCCCGGGCTGGACCCTCCCGGGCGTCGTCACGGCCGGGGGAGCCCAGGCCATGCTCAAGGGCGCACTGGTGGTGCCCGGGCGACGAGCCGTCGTGGCCGGGACCGGACCGCTGCTCCTGCCCGTGGCGGCCGGGCTCGCCGCAGCCGCTGTCGAGGTGGCCGCACTCGTCGAGTCGGCCGCCCCCGGGCGCCTCACCCGTCACGCCCCGGCACTTGCCGGCAAGCTCCCCGAGGGCGCCGGACACGCCGCCCGGCTGCTGCGCCACCGCGTCCCGGTCCTCACCCGGCACACCGTGGTCCGCGCCCACGGCGACGACCGGCTGACCGGCGTCACGGTCGCCGCGCTCGACGCCGAGGGCCGTGTCCGGCCCGGCACCGAGCGGCACCTGCCCTGCGACACCCTCGCCACCGGCCACGGCATGCTCCCGCACACCGACCTCGCGGAGGGTCTCGGCTGCAGTCTCGACGGGCTCACCGTGGCCGTCGACCACGAGCAGCGCACGGACGTGCCCGGCGTGTGGGCGGCCGGAGAGGCCACCGGCATCGGCGGTGTCGCCCTCGCCCTCGCCGAGGGGCACATCGCCGGCTGCTCCGCCGCCGTCCACCTGCGCGGTACCGCCCCCGCCCCGGCGTCCGCCACCGCACACCCGCGGGGTACCGCTCCAGGCCCGGCCCCCGCCGCCTGCACAGCGGGCACCGTCCCCGGCCCGGCCCCCGCCGCCCTCAAGGCCCGTACGAAGCTCAAGCGATCCGCCGCCGCCCTCGAATCCGCCTACGCACTCCCCGCGCACTGGCCCGAGCAGATCACCGACGACACCGTGATCTGCCGCTGCGAGGAGGTCACCGCGGGGGCCGTGCGCGAGGCCCTGGACCTCGGGGCGGGCGACGTACGCACCGTGAAACTGCTCAGCCGGGCCGGGATGGGCTGGTGCCAGGGCCGGATGTGCGGCACCGCGGTCGCCGCTCTCGCAGGCTGCGCACGCACCCCGGCCAAACGTCCGTTCGCCCGTCCCGTGCCGCTCGGCGTCCTCGCCCGGCAACACTCCCAGGAGGGACCGTCATGACCGAACACCGCCCCTGGCGCGGCGTCCTCGTCGCCACCGCGCTTCCGCTGAACGACGACCTCTCGGTGAACTACGACCGGTACGCCGAGCACTGCGCATGGCTCGTCGACAACGGCTGCGACGGCGTCGTACCGAACGGCTCCCTCGGCGAGTACCAGGTGCTCACGCCCGAGGAGCGCGCCAGGGTCGTCGAGACGGCCGTCGCCGCGATCGGCGGGGAGCGCGTGATGCCCGGCGTCGCCGCCTACGGCTCCGCCGAGTCCCGCCGCTGGGCCGAGCAGGCGGGCGAGGCCGGCTGCCGCGCGGTGATGCTGCTGCCCCCGAACGCCTACCGCGCCGACGAACGTGCCGTTCTCGCGCACTACGCCGAGGTCGCCCGGGCGGGTCTGCCGGTCGTCGCGTACAACAACCCGATCGACACCAAGGTCGACCTCGTGCCCGAGCTGCTCGCCCGGCTGCACGGCGAGGGGCACATCAAGGGTGTGAAGGAGTTCTCGGGCGATGTCCGCCGGGCCTACCGGATCGCCGAACTCGCCCCCGAGCTCGACCTGTTGATCGGCGCTGACGACGTCCTGCTGGAGCTGGCCGTCGCGGGCGCCAAGGGCTGGGTGGCGGGCTACCCCAACGCGCTGCCCCGGTCCTCGGTCGAGCTGTACCGGGCCGCCGTCGGCGGCGACCTGGACACCGCCCTGCCCCTGTACCGGCAACTGCACCCGCTGCTGCGCTGGGACTCGCGGGTGGAGTTCGTCCAGGCCATCAAGCTGTCCATGGACATCGCCGGACGGCACGGCGGGCCCTGCCGTCCGCCGCGGGTGCCGCTGCTGCCCGAGCAGGAGGCCGCCGTCCGGGCCGCCACCGAGAAGGCCGTCGCGGCCGGATCGAGCTGAGGACCATGCGCAGCAGACTCGCCTTGCACGCCGTCGACTCGCACACCGAGGGCATGCCGACCCGCGTGATCACCGGCGGCATCGGCACCATCCCCGGCGCCACCATGAACGAACGACGGCTGTGGTTCCGCGAACACCGCGACGACATCAAGCAGTTGCTCATGAACGAACCCCGCGGCCACTCCGCCATGAGCGGCGCGATCCTCCAGCCGCCGACCCGGCCCGACTGCGACTGGGGCGTCGTCTACATCGAGGTCTCCGGCTATCTGCCGATGTGCGGGCACGGCACCATCGGCGTGGCGACCGTGCTGGTCGAGACCGGCATGGTCGAGGTCACCGAGCCGGTCACCACCATCCGGCTCGACACCCCGGCGGGTGCCGTCGTCGCCGAGGTGGCGGTCGAGGACGGCGCCGCCCGGGCGGTCACCCTGCGCAACGTCCCCTCCTTCGCCGTCGGCCTCGACCGCGAGGCCACCCTCGGCGACGGCCGGACGGTGACGTACGACCTCGCGTTCGGCGGCAACTTCTACGCCATCCTGCCGCTGGAGCGGTTCGGTCTGCCCTTCGACCGGTCCCGCAAGGACGAGATCCTCGCCGCGGGCCTGTCCCTCATGGCCGCCGTCAACGCGGAGGACCCGCCCGTCCACCCGGAGGACCCGTCCATCCGCGGCCTCCACCACGTCTACCTGGCCGCCCCCGGCTCGGACGCCCGCCACTCCCGGCACGCCATGGCCATCCGCCCCGGCTGGTTCGACCGCTCGCCCTGCGGCACCGGCACCAGCGCCCGCATGGCCCAGCTGCACGCGCGCGGCGAACTCCCGCTGCACACCGAGTTCGTGAACGAGTCCTTCATCGGCACCCGCTTCACCGGCAGACTGCTCGGCACGACCGAGGTCGCCGGCCGCCCGGCCGTGCTGCCCAGCTTCACCGGCCGCGCCTGGATCACCGGCACCGCCCAGTACCTGCTCGACCCCGAGGACCCGTTCCCGGCGGGGTTCGTCCTGTAGGCCCCCACAAGCGCACCTGAGAGGAACCCCGACCGTCATGGCTCCGCAGCACACCCCCGCCCTGCCCGTGCTGGGCAGCAGGAAGCCCAGTCACCGGGAGCGGGTCGCGGACGCGCTGCGGGCCGCCCTGATCGCCGGTGAGCTCCGGCCCGGTGAGGTCCACTCGGCCCCTGCCCTGGCCGCCCGCTTCGGCGTCTCCGCCACACCGGTGCGCGAGGCCATGCTCGACCTGGCCAAGGAGGGCCTGGTCGACACCGTGCCCAACAAGGGCTTCCGCGTCACCGCCGTCTCCGAGCGACAGCTCGACGAGTACACCCACATCCGGGCGCTGATCGAGATTCCGACCACGGCGGAACTGGCCCGCACCGCCGACCCGGTGGCCCTGGAAGCGCTGCGCCCGGTCGCCGAGGAGATCGTCACGTCCGCCGCGGCCGGTGACCTCATCGCCTACGTCGAGGCCGACCTGCGCTTCCACCTCGGTCTGCTGGCCCTCGCCGGCAACGGCCACCTCGTCGACGTCGTACGCGACCTCAGACGCCGCTCCCGGCTCTACGGCCTGACGGCGCTGGTGGAACAGGGGCGGCTGCAGGCGTCCGCCGAGGAGCACCTGGACATCCTGGACGCGCTGCTCGCCCGCGACGAGGAAGCCGTCCGCGCCGTGATGACCCGGCACCTCGGACACGTCCGGGGCCTGTGGGCCGCGCCCTGAACCCGAACAGGCCCGGCGTTCTCACAGGTCCAGGACGAGCGGACAGGGCGGGCGTTCTCACAGATCCAGGACGAGCCGCTTCCCGCGGCAGCGGGACACGCAGATCATCATGGTCTCGCCGGCCGCGCGCTCGTCCGCCGTCAGCACCGAGTCCCGGTGGTCCGGCTCGCCGCCGAGGACGTCGGTCTCACACGTGCCGCAGGTGCCCTCGGTGCAGGAGTACAGCACCTCGACCCCGGCGGCGCGCACGGCGTCGAGCACGGACACGTCCGGCGCGACGGTGAGCGTTCGGCCGCTCTGCGCGAGCTCCACCTCGAACGCCGTGTTGCCGTCGCTCTCCTGCTCCTTCGGCCGGAACCGCTCGACGCGCAGCACCCCGGACGGGCACCGGGCCTCGACCGCGTCCAGCAGCGGCCCGGGACCGCAGCAGTAGACGAGGGTGCCCTCGGGCACGTCGTCCAGCACGGTCGGCAGGTCCAGCAGGCCCGACTCGTCCTCGGGCGCGATCGTCACGCGGTCCCCGTAGCGGCCGAGCTCCTCCGCGAAGGCCATGGACCCGCGGGTGCGCCCGCCGTACAGCAGGGTCCAGTCGGCGCCCGCCGCCTCGGCCGCCGCCAGCATCGGCAGGATCGGCGTGATGCCGATGCCTCCCGCCACGAAGCGGTACCGGGGAGCGGGCTCCAGAGGGAAGTTGTTCCGGGGCCCGCGCACCCGCACCTTCTCGCCCTCGCCCAACCGCTCGTGCACATGGGCCGAACCGCCCCGCCCGGGGCGCTCGCGCAGCACCGCGATCCGCCAGGCCGACCGGTCCGCCGGATCGCCGCACAGCGAGTACTGCCGTTCCAGACCGGGCGCCGCCAGGACGTCGACGTGGGCGCCCGGCTCCCAGGCGGGCAGCGGCTCGCCCAGCGGATGGCGCAGGGTGAGGGCGAGCACCCCATCGGCCGCGAACTCCCTGCTTTCGACGACGAGTTCGGACTCGTACAGGCTCATGAACTGCTTCCTCGTGGTTCGTCGACAACGTGCCCCTGCGGATGGGCGAGCATCCACTCCCACATCTCGACGGGGTCCTGCGCGGTGTGCTCACGGCCGCAGTGGCAGGTGCCGTGCAGGGTGTCGGTGCCGGGCAGCCAGGCGATGCGGTAGACCTCGCCGGTCGGAGCGCTCACCGGACCTTCTCCACGGGCTTCTCGCCCTGCTCCACCAGCCGGGCGAGGATGCGGCGGGCGGCCAGACCACCGGTGTCGATGTTGATGCTCAGCTCCTGGTAGCCGGTGCGTTCGGTGCCGAGGGTCTTCTGCAGCAGGTTGAGCGCGGTGACGTCCTGCATCACCACCGTGTGGTTGTTGCCCCGCAGGAACTCGGTGACTTCGGCGTCGTCGGTCGCCCAGTCCCGGGAGACCGCCCAGAAGTCGTACACCGTGCCGTCGCCGGACGGCGTGATCGCGTAGGTGATCTCGGTGTGGAAGCCGTTCGGGTCGCTGCCGTCCGCCTCGGGCAGCACCCCGACCGGGGCGATCCGGCTGTGCAGCAGGTACAGACAGGGGGCGTGGTACTCGATGTCCTGCCAGCGGGTGATGCGGCCCTCGATGCCGGTCGACCTGGCGTAGAACGGCGGGCACGCGGCGTCGTCCATGTGCCGGCTCACCCGGACGATCCCGGCGCCCTCGTCGACCTCGGTGGTGATCGGCGTCTCGGCGACCTCGGGGGTGCCGATGTAACCGCCGTGCAGATACGTCTCGTGGGACAGGTCGAGGAGGTTGTCGACGAGCAGGCCGTAGTCGCAGTCGATGGGCTCCATGCCGCGCACGGTGACCCAGCCGGGGGAGTCGAGGTGCCGGGCCCGGGGGATGCTCTGCGGGTCGGCGAGCGCCGGGTCGCCGATCCACACCCAGATCAGCGAGTCCTGCTCGACGACCGGGTAGGAGGCGACCCGGGCCGTGCGCGGCACCCGCTTCTGCCCGGGCACGTACACGCACGTACCGGACGTGTCGTACGTGAACCCGTGGTAGCCGCACACGATCCGGTCCCCGTCCAGTCGCGTCGGCGCCTCGGACAGCGGGTAACGGCGGTGCACGCAGCGGTCGTGCAGGACGACCGGCGTACCGTCCTCCTCGGTCCGGTAGAGCACGAGCGTCTCACCGAGGATCGTGCGGCCGAGCAACTCCCGCCCCACTTCGTGACTGTAGGCGGCGACGTACCACTGGTTCCTGGCGAAGGCGGTCATGTGAGGCATGGGCGGTCCCGTCCCTGTCGGCGGGGCGTCGTCGCCCCGCGTGCCGTGGTTGGGATCAGGGTCCTCAGCGCTGCTGTTGCGGCGCAAGGCGTCTTCTGTCAGGCGGAAGCCGCCTCGTGAGGGGACTGGTCAGGACCCGGTGACGCGACCGGAGCGACGACCAGACGGAACCTGCGACCCGGCCGCGTACGGGCCACGGGTCACGCCCGGATGCTCGCCGGTGGGTGGGCGTGAACTGACGCAGGGATCCCATCTTTTCGCCGAGGGCGATTGCGAGAGCGGGTCGTTCGATGCGCCTCGTGAACGGCGTCCGCAGTCGCGGAGTGGCGCTGGTGGGCGGAACGTGTGCCCGCACACAGGGGTTGTAGGTGACCTTGTGCACCCTCATGTCGTCACTTAACCTCGCAACAGCATCGAAGCGCTTCGACGGAACATCTCGTCGCAGCGATGGGATGTCTGTCTGTCAGCTCAGCCCCTTGTTCTCGCCCACGGGACGCAGCCGCACAGCGATGGCGCCCCCGCGTTCGGCCCTCAGCCCCACTGAAGCGCAATCACTCGGAAGAGAGGCAACTCCATGAGAAAGTCCTGGCTTCTTCCCCTGATCACGCTGGTCTCCGCCTCGCTCGGCGTGACAGCGGCAGGTGTGGCCCCTGCCTCCGCTGCCTCCGACACGCCTTTGCGGGTCATGCCATTGGGCGACTCGATAACCTGGGGAGTGGGAAGCAGTACGGGCAACGGCTACCGGGCGCCGTTGTGGGACAGGCTCAGGGCGGACGGCCATCCGCTGGACTTCGTGGGCACCGGGCGGGCCGGTTCGATGTCCGACCCCGACAACGAAGGCCACTCGGGATACCGCATCGACCAGATCGCCGCACTCGCCGACGCCTCGCTCACCCGCTATCGGCCCAACGTCGTGACGCTGCACATCGGCACCAACGACCTCCAAGGAGCCTCCGAGGTCGACACGGCCATCGCCCGGCTGAAGTCGCTGGTCAACCAGATCACCGCCGACGCCCCCGACGCAACGGTTCTCGTCGCCTCCCTCGTCGTGTCCACCAGCAGCTCGGAGGAGCGGTTCCGGGGCGCGTACAACCAGGCCACCCGCACCATCGTCAGCGAGGCCCAGGCCGCGGGCAAGCACGTCGCACACGTCGATATGAGCAGCCTGACCACGGCCGACCTGGCCGACCCCCTGCACCCCAACGACTCCGGGTACCAGAAGATGGCCGACGCCTTCCACCGCGGCATCCAGGCCGCGGACGGTGCCGGATGGCTGAAGAACCCCGCGCCCGCCCCCGCCCGCGTACAGTCCGGTGTGGCGGGCAAGTGCATGGACGTCAAGGGCGCCACCACCACCGACGGGACCGCTGTCCAGACGTGGAGCTGCGGCGACGGCGCCAACCAGTTCTGGTCCGCCTATCCCGACGGCACGCTGCGCTCCCTGGGCAAGTGCCTCGACGCCGCAGGCGGTGCAACCGCCAACGGCACCAAGGTCCAGCTCTGGTCCTGCCACGGCGGCGCCAACCAGGTCTGGCAGCCCTACAACGGCGGCTACCGCAACCCCGCCTCGGGCCGCTGCCTCGACGTTCCCGGCTCCTCCACGGCCGACGGCACGCAACTCCACCTGTGGGACTGCCACGGCGGCTCCAACCAGAAGTGGACCACTCTGACCGCCGGATGACCCTTGCTGCCGGGAACCACGGGGGCCTTCCCGGCCCGCGAAGCAGGACTTCGCGGGCCTGATCGGCGGGGTGCGCGTTCGGGTCAGCGCTGCAGCGTGAGGACGCCCGGCCGGTACGGCAGTTGCACATAGGGGGTGCCGTCGGACGCGGGGCTCCTGCCCTGGTAGAGGAACTGCAGGTTGCAGGGGTCGACGGTCATCGTCTGGTCGGCGTTGGTGCGGACCAGGTCACCGTGGCTGATGTCGTTGGTCCAGGTGGCACCGCTGTTGGCCTTGCCGGCGAAGGGGCTGCTCTCGGTGCCGGCCTGGACCGTCCACGGGCCGTTCAGGCTGGAGGCCGTGAACGAGCGGAAGTAGCGGCCGTTCGCTCCCATCGCCTCGACGATCATGAGGTACTGGTTCTGGCCCTGGACCTTGTAGACCTCCGGCGCCTCGAACAGCTTCTCCTTCGTGTCACTCATGACCGTGGTGTACGACGAGCCGAAGCTGCCCGGGAAGTTCCCTAGGGGCATGCTCGACTTGTAGATCTTGCCGTTGTCGTCGGCGAAGAACAGGTACATGTTCTGGCCGTCGGCGATCATGGTCGGGTCGATCGGGCCGCTTTCGGGGAGGCTGCCGGTGAACAGCGGCTGCGGCGCGGACCAGCCGTTGGGGTCGGTGGGGTTGCTGGACGTGCGGTAGGTGAAGGGCCAGGCGGTGCCCCACCCGTTCGAGGTCAGGACCCAGACGTTCTTCGGCGCGAAGTAGAACAGTTTGGGCGCCACCGCCAGGCCCTGGCTCATCCCGGTCTGGGTGGCCGTCGCCATGTCGGACCAGTTCGTGAAGGGACGGAACGCCATCGTGCCCCACGACGAGCCGTCAGAGGTGGTCGCGTAGACCAGCTGCTTGCCGTCGTACGGCACGGTGGTGAAGTCCTTCAGCGCGACCCAGCCGTTCGACGGCTGCGCCAACGGGCCGGTCGACGCCCACCGGTACGCCGACGGAAGAGCACACGTGCCGCCCGGCGGGGCGGATGGGCCGGTCCACTTCTGGTTGCCGCCGCCGGTGCAGTTCCAGAGCTGCACCGCCGTGCCGTTGGCCGTGGCGCCGCCGCTGACGTCCAGGCACAACCCGGACTCCACGGCGACGATCGTGCCGTCGGAATTCACCCTCCACTGCTGGTTCGTACCGCCGTTGCAGGCCCAGAGCACCACCCGGGTACCGGCAGTGGTGGCGTGGCCCGGTACGTCCAGGCACTTGTTGCCGTACACCGTCAGTTGTTTGTCGTCCGTCAGCGTCCACTGCTGGTTGGTCCCGCCCGTGCAGTCCCAGATCTGCAGGTTCGTGCCGTCCGTCTGACTGGCGTTCGGCACATCGAGACACCGGCCGGAACCGGCGCCGCGCAAGGCACCGCTGGTGGCGGCCTGAGCCGGGTCGGCGACGAGCGTCGCCGCCGAAGCGACCAGGGCCGCGAGCACCACAGACAGCTGCCTGAGGTGGAAACCACGTCTGCGCATGGGGCCTCATTCCATGAGTAAGCCGTTCCGGTCGGCCCGCCAGAGCCGTCCGGACTGTTGACGTGCTGTGATTCGACCGCGATGTCCGTCATGCCGAACGATGGTCGAAGCTTCGTGCAAGCGGGAGGGAGGAGAGCGATCACGAGCTGTTTCCGGGGCAGGGCCTCAAGCCGGCGGCTCGCGGTGAGCCGACCGCGCTGATACATGGGATGGATTAACGGATACGAACGTTGCCTCTGTCCAGTCTCGTGACACGAAAGGCTTGATATCCCTTGCGATAAGGCGTCCGGGCGTCCGCCCCGCTCCCTGACCCCACATCAAACATGGGGTCTCTGAGGAGGAGTGAGGAGCGCGAGAGCGGGATGACGTTGTCGTCCGGGCGCGTTGCGCCCGACGGTTGCCTGCCGAATCCCTGCCTCTTCGGCGGCACACCCCTCACCCGGCTCAAACATGCCATGTCTGAGCCAGGGCAATAAGTGAATAACACTCGAATGGTACATAAATGCAAGGCGCGAGGCTGCTTTCATCCCTGCACGCCCGTTGACAGCAGGGCGTCACATGGTCGAACTTCGTGCGTAACCCCCGTGTTTCAGAACCACAGGCGGCGCATGTCCCCCTGGCCCCTTGCCCCCCCACTTCAGGGATGTCCTCATGTCGAGCTCTCTCAACAGACGCCAGCTCCTGTCCGCCGCCACCTGGGTAGCGGCAGCAGCCGTCGCCGGCGGCGGCCTCGGAGCCGGCGTCGCCCACGCAGCACCGAGCGCGTACACACCCGACTGGGATTCGGTCGACCGGCACCCGGCGGCTCCGGAGTGGTTCCAGGACGCGAAGTTCGGAATCTACTTCCACTGGGGAGTCTTCAGTGTTCCGGCCTTCGGCAACGAGTGGTACCCGCGCACCATGTACCAGGCCGGGGACTCCGTCCATCAGCACCACATCGAGACCTACGGCCGGCCCTCCGCGTGGCCGTACCACAACTTCATCGACGGGGCCCGGGACCTGGCGGGCAACTTCGTGAAGTTCGCGCCGAAGCTGAAGTCGGCCGGAGGCAACTTCGACCCCGACGAGTGGGCGCAGTTGTTCGTCGACGCCGGCGCGAGGTTCGCCGGGCCGGTCGCCGAGCACCATGACGGCTTCTCCATGTGGGACAGCCAGGTCAACGAGTGGAACTCGGTGAACAAGGGCCCGGGACTGGACCTGCTCAAGCTCTTCGCCACGGCCATCCGCGCCAAGGGCCTCAAGCTGCTGGTGGCCATGCACCACGCCTACAACTTCACCGGCTTCTACGAGTTCGCCCCCGCCCAGACGGACCCCAGCCTCAAGAAGCTTTACGGGCAACTGGGTCAGGCCGCCGAGAACCAGCTGTGGTTCGACAAGCTCAAGGAGGTCGTCGACCGCGCCCGGCCCGACATCCTCTGGCAGGACTTCAACCTGGTCGCCGTCGACGAGCAGCAGCGCCTGAACTTCCTGGCGTACTACTACAACCAGGCCGACAGCTGGGGTCGTGAGGTCGTCGCCACCTACAAGGACGGCATGAACGGCAAGGGTGAGGTCTTCGACTACGAGCGCGGCGGCCCGGCCGACCTCACCACCCCGTACTGGCTGACCGACGACAGCATCTCCAGCAGCAGTTGGTGCTACACCCAGGGCATCGGCTACTACACGTTCCAGCAGATGCTGCACTCGTTCATCGACCGCGTCAGCAAGAACGGCAACATGCTGCTGAACATCGCGCCGACGGCCGACGGCACCATCCCCCAGGCGCAGAAGGACATCCTGCTCGGTATCGGAGACCACCTGAAGCGCTTCGGCGAGTCGTTGTACGCCACCCGCGCCTGGACCGCCTACGGCGAGGGCCCGACGAAGATGGGCGGCGGGTCGTTCACCACCCCGCACGCCGGCACGCCGCAGGACATCCGCTTCACCCGCAACAAGGCCGGCACCGTCCTGTACGCCACCGTCCTGGGCTGGCCCGGCAGTTCACTGACGATCAAGACCCTCGGTTCGGAGCGGATCAACCTCGCCTCGCTGTCCTCGGTGAAGCTCCTCGGCACCACCGCCGGCACATACATCGACCTGCCCGCCCCCACCCAGAACTCCTCCGGCCTCACCGTCACCCTGCCCTCCGCGGCGCCCTACAGCGCCGGCGCCTACGTACTCAAGCTCACCTTCTCCGGCACGATCCCGGGCCTTCGGCCGCTCGCGGGAGCCATCGCCTTCACGGACGTCAACTACACCGGCACCGCAGGAGTGTTCACCGTCGGCGACCACACCGCGGGCGACCTGGCCGCGTCCGGACTGGGCGCGCGCACCCTGTCCTCCCTGCGGCCGGCCCCGGGGTACCAGGTGATCGGCTACTCCGGGGACGACTTCACCGGCACCTCCTGGACCTTCACCGCCGAGAACCCCGACCTGCGGAACACCGGCAACAACGACCAGATCACGTCACTGAAGGTGCGGTTCGACCCGGCGACCCACTTCCGGATCACCAACGCCACCAATGGACTCGCCCTGGACAGCGGCGGCGACGTCGCCTCCGGCTCCCCCCTCAAGCAGTGGACCTGGGACGGCAGTTCCAACCTGCAATGGCGGGCCGAGGCGGTCGCAGACGGCTACTACAGGCTGGTCAACCGCACCAACGGCATGGTCGCCGACGGCTGGGGCGCCACCGCCGACGGCTCACCGGCCCGCCAGGCACCCTGGAACGGCGGCACCGATCAGCAGTGGACCATCGCCCCCAGGGGCGGCGACCGCTACTCGATCCACAACCGCACCACCGGTCTCGTACTCGACGGCGGCGGCAACGTCGCTTCCGGCTCCCTCACCAAGCAGTGGACCTACGGCAGCAGTGCCAACCTTCTGTGGACCCTCACCGCGCTGTGACCCTCGTACCGTCATGACGCCGCAACCGTCCTTTCGTCCCGGCGGAGGGACCGTTGCCTCATCAAAGAATGAAATCGAAACGGAATTCCCCACTTCTCCGTTTCGGGGAATTCCTCTAGCATGGATGTATGGAAAAGACAAAAGAGTTCTACGTAGTGAAAACCGGCGACAACCTCACCAAGATCGCGGGAATGTTCCATGTGACGGTGGATCAGATCATGGAATGGAACCCGCAGATCAAGGATCGAAACAAGATCTACCCCGACCAGCGGATACGCGTGGCCCCGCCACCCGAGACCGACGGTGAGGAAGGTGAGTACGAGCCCTTTCCAGGGGCAGACTTCTTCCAGGCGTCAGTGACCAGTCCCATCATCGAAGCCATGGGGTACCGCCTCATCGAGGAGAACTGCTCGGTGTACTCCGGCGGCCCCGACTCGACGTGGAGTTCGGCGGACCAGAAGTCCTACGCCAAGTGGCAGCGCAAACTCGGATACGGCGGCGACGACGCTGACGGCATTCCGGGCAAGACATCCTGGAACAAGCTGCGCGTGCCCGCAGTCTACGAGTGACCAGAACCGAAATCCGGCCGACCCCTACGCACAGCCGAGTCAAAGGCCTGCGTAGCGGGCCGCCGCGGTCGTCATGGCGTGCGCGCGCGAAAACGCGGATCGCCTATCTGGCCGCGCAGCTCGAGTACGAAAGCGTCAGTCCCTGCCCTGAGGAGCGCACGACACTCGTCGAAGGAATGCGGGGGCATCTCGAAAAGGCCCGCGCCGCCGCCGATGAGGAATACGGCTGGCGCCGTCCGTGGTCGGGTTCGACCGCCCGCGAGGGCGTCTGGTCCAATATCCGCAGCGCGGAGGTGATACTGCTTCAGCTGGTGTCCGACGCCGAGGCCGCAGGCCGCGCCAGCGAGGTCATGGCCCTCGTCAAGCGGCATCTGGACATCGACGACCCCCGCCGGGTCAGACTGGCCCAGCGGATCAGGCCCATCATCTCCGGCGACATCAAGCCCGGCGACCGGGACCTCATGACCCGCGCGCTCGACGCCGCGTACAACGCCCTGGACGACGAACTGGCCCGGGTGCGCAGTCTGCGCAACATCCTGTGGACCGCCACGTTCCTCGTGTTGCTCGGTGTGACGGGCCTCGCCCTCTACGGCTGGTTCTCGCCCAGCTCGCTCAGCCTCTGCTTCACGCCCCAGAACGGTCCCGAGGCCGCGGAGCGGATCACCGTCGTGTGCCCCACCGCGGAACACCACAACCTCCCGGCGGGCACCGACGCCAGCGGGCTGGCCAAACCGAGGGACATCCTCACCGTGGAGATCGCCGGGCTCGCCGGCGCCGCGCTCACCGTCATCGCCTCGCTGCGGCGCATCCGGGGCACCGACGCCCCCTACATGCTGCCCCTCGCGTCGGCGGTGCTGAAGTTCCCCACGGGCGCGCTGACGGCCTTCCTCGGGCTGCTGCTGATCAGGGGCGCCTTCGTCCCCGGGCTGAGCGATCTCGACAGCAGGGCGCAGGTCCTCGGCTGGGCCGCGGTCTTCGGCGCCGCGCAGTACCTGGTGACCCGGCTCGTCGACGACCGGGCTCAGGAGACGTTGTCGGAGGTGGGCAGGCCCACCGAGGCCATCGCCGACCCGGAGCGGACCGCCGTCAAGGACAGCCCGGCGGCGGGAGAGCCCGGCACGCGGGGATCACCGGCCGGGTCCAGGGACGGCGTGGGACTGCACGGGCCGGCGTCCGCGGCCGAGTCGGACGGCGAGCCCGCCCCCGACGGAGCGCCCCCTCACCGCCGCAGCGGCGCGTGAGCCGTCTCCGGAAGCCGCAGGTACACCACCGACGACACCAGGCAGATCACCGCCACGTACCACGGGAACAGCCCCGAGTGCCCCTGCTCCTTGAACAGTGTGCCCACGTACGGGGCGGTGCCGCCGAAGAGGGCCACCGTCAGGGAGTAGGGGAAGCCGATGCCCGCAGCGCGGACCCGGGGCGGGAAGATCTCCGCGTTCACGGCCGCGCTGATCGAGGTGAACCCGGTCAGCAGCACCATGCCCGCGCACTGCACGAGCAGCAGCACGGCGAACGAGTCGCTGAGGGTGTGCAGCAGAGGCACCGCGAGCAGCGCGAAGCCCAGGCCGAAGAAGAGCAGCAGGGGTCGGCGGCCGAAGCGGTCCGACAGCAGACCGCCGAGCGGCTGCAGCAGGGCGAAGAACGCCAGTGAGATCGTGCCCGCGAGCAGCGCGTCCGCCTTCTCGACGCCGGCGTTGAGTTCGGCGTACGTCGGCAGGTACGACGTCCACGTGTAGTAGGCGATGGTGCCGCCCGCCGTGATGCCGCCGATGAGCAGCGACTCGCGCGGGTGCCGGCGCAGCGCCTCGAACAGTCCCGGGCGCGGCGCCCGCTGCTGCTCGGCGCTGCGCGTCTCCTGCGCGCCCTGCCGGATCCAGAACCCGACCAGGCTCAGCACGGCCCCGAACACGAACGGCACCCGCCAGCCCCAGCCGTTCATCTGCCCGTCGCTCAGCGTGTCCACGAGCAGCGTGGCGATGCCGGAGGCGACCAGCTGCCCCACGGTCGTCGACACGTACTGGAAGCTGGAGAACAGCCCCCGCCGGCCGGACCCCGCCGACTCCACCAGGAAGGTCGTGGAGGCTGCGAACTCGCCGCCCACCGAGAGCCCCTGCAGCAGCCGGGCGAGGACGAGGACCACCGGCGCCAGGACGCCCACGGCCGCGTAGGTCGGGGTGAGCCCCACCAGCAGGCTGCTGCCGCCCATCAGCAGGATGGTGACGGTCAGGGCGGCCCGCCGCCCGTGCCGGTCCGCGACCGCGCCCATCAGCAGCCCGCCCACCGGCCGCATGAAGAACCCCACCGCGAACACCGCGAACGTCGACAGCAGCGGCACCAGCGAGTTGTCCGCGCTCTTCGGAAAGACCTGCGCGGCGATGTAAGTGGCCAGAAACGTGTAAGCGTACCAGTCGTACCACTCCACCGCGTTGCCGACCGAGGCGGCGAGGAGCTGTCGAACGGGCCGTTTCGTCGGCGGGGAAACCGTCTGCGTCTCTGTCACGCCCCTCACCCTCCCCTGACAAGGCCCCGGCACACCCTCCGTACCGGCGACTTTCACACGAGTGTCACGTGCCCCTTCCTTGGCGTTTGGTGTGCCTGAAACACTCCTTCCGCGCAGATTCCGTCACGTTCCGGCCATCCCGCACCTCAGGATGAGAGGTCTGTCCTTCATGTCCGAAGTAAACCGGCGCCGCTTTCTCCAACTCGCGGGTGTCACCACGGCCTTCAGCGCCCTGTCCGCCAGCATCCAGCGCGCCGCCGCCCTTCCGGCGAACCACCGCACCGGGTCGATCGAGGACGTCGAGCACATCGTCGTCCTCATGCAGGAGAACCGTTCCTTCGACCACTACTTCGGCACCCTGAGAGGAGTCCGCGGCTTCGGCGACCCCCGCCCGGTCACCCTCGACAACGGCAAACCGGTCTGGCACCAGGAGAAGGACGGCAAGGAGATCCTGCCGTTCCACCCGGACGCCGACGACCTCGGCATGCAGTTCCTGGAAGGTCTGCCGCACTCCTGGCCCGACGGCCACCAGGCCTACGCCGGGGGCAAGTACGACCGGTGGGTGCCCGCGAAGGGCACCACGACCATGGCGTACCTCACCCGCGAGGACATCCCCTTCCACTACGCCCTTGCCGACTTCTTCACGGTCTGCGACGCCTACCACTGCTCGTTCATCGGCTCCACCGACCCCAACCGCTACTACATGTGGTCCGGGTGCACCGGCAACGACGGCACCGGCGGCGGCCCCGTCCTCGGCAACGACGAACTCGGCTACGGCTGGACGACCTACCCCGAGCGCCTGGAGCAGGCCGGCATCTCCTGGAAGATCTACCAGGACATCGGCGACGGACTCGACGCCCAGGGCTCCTGGGGCTGGATCCAGGACGCCTACCGTGGCAACTACGGCGACAACTCGCTGCTGTACTTCGACAAGTACCGCGACGCCAAGCCCGGCGACCCCTGGTACGACAAGGCCCGCACCGGCACGAACGCCAAGGCCGGCGACGGCTACTTCGACGTGCTGAAGGCGGACGTGAAGGCCGGAAAGCTGCCCCAGATCTCCTGGATCGCCGCCCCCGAGGCCTTCTCCGAGCACTCCAACTGGCCCTCGAACTACGGCGCCTGGTACATCGCGCAGGTCCTGGACGCCCTCACTTCCGACCCGGAGGTCTGGTCGAAGACCGCCCTGTTCATCACCTACGACGAGAACGACGGCTTCTTCGACCACGTGGTGCCGCCGCTGCCCCCGAAGGACGCCTCGCGCGGCCTGTCCACCGTGGACGTCTCCCTCGACCTCTTCCCGGGCGACGCCAAGAACACGGCAGGCCCCTACGGCCTCGGCCCCCGGGTGCCGATGCTGGTCGTCTCCCCGTGGAGCAAGGGCGGCTACGTCTGCTCCGAGACGCTCGACCACACCTCGATCCTGCGGTTCATGGAGCGCCGCTTCGGCGTCCGCGAGACCAACATCTCGCCCTGGCGCCGCGCCGTCTGCGGTGATCTGACGTCCGCGTTCGACTTCTCCCGCAAGGACGCGCGCCCCGCCCCGCTGCCCGGTACCGACGCGTACGAGCCGCAGGACCGCGAACGCCACCCCGACTACAAGCCGGTCCCGCCGGCCGACCCGCGCATGCCCCGCCAGGAACGCGGCCTGCGCCGCACCCGGCCGCTGAAGTACGCCCCGCACGTGGACGCCGCGGTCGACACCGCGGCCGGGAAGCTCACCCTCACCTTCGCCTCCGGCGCGAAGGCGGGCGGCGCCTTCCACGTCACCTCGGGCAACCGCACCGACGGCCCCTGGACCTACACCACCGGGGCCGGCAAGACGCTCTCCGACACCTGGAACTCGGCGTACTCCCAAGGCTCCTACGACCTGACGGTGCACGGCCCGGGCGGCTTCGTGCGCGTCTTCAAGGGCTCGAACAAGGCGGCCGGCTGCGAGGTCACGGCCCGCCACACCGGCGACCACATCGAGCTGACCTTCACCAACAAGGGCTCCGGCACGGTCCGCCTGAAGCTCACCGACGCGTACGGCGGCCGGCCCGCGACCGTCACCGTCCGTCCGGGTGCGAAGGTGTGCCGGACCGTCGACCCCGCTGCCGGCCACCGCTGGTACGACCTGACCGTCACCGCAGAGGGCGACAAGGCGTTCCTTCGGCGGTTCGCCGGGCACGTCGAGAACGGGCAGCCGGGGGTCAGCGACCCGGCGATCATCACCGCGTAGCGGGAGTGAGGTGCCCCGGATCGTGCGGCCGGGGCACCAGAGCCGGTTCGGGCGTGGCCGAGCCGGGCTCCAGGGCCAGGACGGCGGCCACCGGGTGGTCGTCGTCGACCGGGGCCGCCGCGGGTGCCGTCCGGCTCAGCAGCACCACGCCCCAGGACGCGAGGCCCGCCCCCGCGAGCGCGAGCAGCACACCCGCCGACCCGCCCTGAAGGCGTTCGCCCAGCAACGACAGGCCGATCACGCCGGCGGCCAGCGGGTTGGACAGGGTCACCATCGCGAGGGGCCCGCCCAGGCCGCCCCGGTACGCCGTCTGCGACAACACCAGCCCCCCGGCCGCGAAGGCCGCCACGATCAGGGCCACGCCCACCACCTGGACGCTCAGCACCGTGCCGGAGCGGTCCGTCGCGGACACCGTCACGGTCTGCGTGAGGGCCGAGGCGACCCCGGACGCCAGACCCGACGCGGAGGCGTGCCGCAACCCGGGGCGGGCGCCCGGCCGGGACAGCACCCCGATGAGGGCCGCGGTGGCGCCCGCCACCGCCAGCGCCTCGGGGACGCTGAGCACATCGTCCGGCTCCGGACCCGACGCCGTGACCAGGATCGCGCCCAGGCCGAGCAGCGTCAGCGCGGTGCCCTTCCACTCGACCGCCCTCACTCGCCGTCCCGCCATCCGCGCCCCCATGGGCACCGCCGCGACCAGGGTGAGCGCGCCGAGCGGCTGGACCACGGTCAGCGGGCCGTACCGGAGGGCGACGACGTGCAGCAACGCGGCCGACGCGTTCAGCCCGACCGACCACCACCAGGCACCGCTGCCGAGCAGCCGCAGCGTGCCCGCTCCCGGGGAACGGGAGGCGAGCCGCTCCTGGGCGACCGCGGCGGCGGCGTAGGCGACGGCGGAGACGAGGGACAGGACGACGGCGATCAGGACGGCGTTCATCGGCCCGCTCCCACGAGTGCCTGCTCGTCCCGCTGGGCCGGCACGGGGCTGCCCTGCGCACGCCCGGCCGTGCTCGTCGTGCGGTGCGGTGGGCGAAGCGAGACGGGGGTCCTCCCGGACGGGGTCTGGGGCCGGATCACCGCGAGTGCCAGGACGAGCAGGGCAGCCGCGACGATCGCGTCCAGCCAGTAGTGGTTCGCCGTACCGACGATCACCAGCAGCGTCAGCAGCGGATGAGCCAGCCAGAGCCAGCGCCATCGCGAGCGGGTCGCGACGATGAGTCCGACGGCCACCATCAGCGCCCAGCCGAAGTGCAGTGACGGCATGGCCGCGAACTGGTTCGACAGGGAGTCCGTCGCGGGATCGCCGTACACCGACGGCCCGTACACCCGGGCCGTGTCGACCAGGCCGGTCGCCGCCAGCATGCGCGGCGGGGCGAGCGGGAACAGCAGGTGCAGCACCAGAGCGGCGGCCGTGACGGCGGCCAGGACCCGGCGGGCCCACACGTAGTGGGCCGGGCGTCGCAGGTAGAGCCAGATCAGGAAGGCTGTGGTGGCGGGGAAGTGGACGGCCGCGTAGTAGATGTTCGCGATGTGCGCCAGGGCGTCGCCGTGCAGCAGGAGCGACTGCACCGCCCCCTCGCCGGGGAGATGGACCGCTCGCTCGAAGTCCCACACGCGGTGTGCGTCGTGGAAGGCCTCGCCGGTGTGGCCGGTGGCCAGCTGCCGGCCGAACTTGTAGACGAGGAAGAGCCCTGCGACGAGCAGGAACTCCCGGACGAGCGGCGGTCGCGCTATCGCGTCGGACTCCGCCGGCGCAGGCTCGGTGCGGGCATTCATCCCCCGGCCCCTTCGGTGACGGTGGTGCTCTTATCGGTACGAGAGCGTACCGATACGTCAGTGTACCGATACGGCCGCGTACCGGTACACTGGCGTATCGGTAGACGTAGGACACACCGCCGACCGGGAATTTTCCGGCCGCCCGACGAGACTCAGGAGCACCGCCCATGACGTCCCAGGCCGCGGACCGGCCCGAGCCGCTCGGTGCCACGCGCCGCTCCAAGATCACGCCCGAGCGTGAGCAGGAGTTCTACGACGCCGTGCTGGAGCAACTGCGGGAGTGCGGCTACGACTCCGTCACCATGGAGGGGATCGCCGCCAGCACCCGGTGCAGCAAGTCCACGCTCTACCGCCAGTGGAAGACCAAGCCCCAGTTCGTCGCGGCTGCGCTGCGCTCGCACCGGCGGACGCGCTGCATCGACACCGGCTCGCTCGCGGACGACCTGCGCGAGGCGGCCCGGGCGGCGGGAGAGCTGTCGGGCCGGGACACCAAGCTCCTCCAGGCGCTCGTGCACGCGGCCCCTCAGGACCCGGAGCTGCAGCGCGCCTTGCGCGAGGCGCTGGTCGAACCGGAGATCGCCGCGCTGAAGGAGATCATCCGGCGTGGGGTCGAACGGGGAGAAGTGCCCGCCGACCACCCGGCGCTGGAGTACATCCCGGCGCAGATGTTCGGCGTCCTGCGCATCCGGCCCGTCCTGGAGGGCCAGTACGCGGACCCGGACTACTTGGTCCGCTTCGTGGAGGCCGCCGTGTTGCCGGCTCTGGGCCTCACCTGAGACCCGGGCCGCCGTCCGCGGGATGACCGGACGGCGACCCGACCGCGCCGACCCGTGGGGACGGGGGCGGCGCGCACCCCCCGGCCGGGTGGGGTGCCCCTGTGAGCGGCGGGGGCGCCCCACCCGGCCGACCGGTGTGCGGGGCGCCGTGCTTCAGACGTCCTGGCCGTTGCCGCTGCCCGTCGACACCTTGATGCCCTTGGTGATGTCGTCCAGCACGGCCTCCTTCTGGTCGGCGTCGACGCCGAAGCGCACGACCACCATCTGCTTCGCGTTCGCGGGGGAGGGGAACGCGAGCGACTCCACGATGCCGTCGGCGCCCTTGCTCGTGACGGCCTTCCAGCGGACCAGGTAGCCCTGCTGCCCGGCCACGGTCACGGCCTTGGAGTCGAGCACGTCGTGGGAGGTGATCCCACCGTAGGACTTGCCGCCGTAGGACTCCTCGGCGTTCTTCGCGATGTCCGCCTTCGCGATCTCCTCGGCGGTGGCGCCCTTCGTGCCGAGCAGCAGGGCCGGGGCCGAGTAGGCACCGCCCTTCGTGCAGGTCGCGGACGTGTCGCCGGGGCACTTGTAGGAGTCGTCGGACGTCATCTGGGCACCGGCCCGGGCCTGCTGGCCGTACCAGCCCTTCGGGATCGGCAGGCTGATGCCGCTGACCGCGTCGGTCACCGACCCGCTCCTGATCTTCGGTGGCTCGGACTGCTCGGGCCGCGGACTCTGCCCACCGGACCCGCCGTTGCCTCCAGACCCCCCGGGTCCACCCGACCCGCCCGAGTCTCCGGAGCCGCCCGAACCGCCCTGCCCTCCGGACCCGCCCGGTCCGCCGAACGGGCCGCCCTGGCCTCCGGGGGCGCCAGGCCCGCCCGGCCCCTGCGAGGTGGGCGAACCGCCACCGCCGCCGTTGTCCGTCAACGCGTAGACACCCACGCCGATGCAGGTGAGGACGACCACGGCAGCGGCGACTGCGGCACCTGTCCGCAGCCGCCGCCCCTTCCCGCTGGGAGGCACTGCGGGATACGCGGGGTAGGCGGCATACCCGGCAGGCCCCGGACAGGCGCCGCTCCCGGGGTGTCCGGCAGCTCCCGGACAGGTGCCGCTCCCGGGTTGTCCGGCGACCCCCGGATCCCCGGCCGCTCCGGAACCCCAGCCGCCCGTGTGCTGCCCGGCTCCCGCCTGCCCACCGGCGTCCGGGTGCCCGGCTATTCCCAGGGCTCCGGCTCCGGCCGGCTGTCCGGCTCCCTGCCCCGCGGCGGCTGCCGGTGTGCCGCCGTCGGCCGTCTGACCAGTGGTGTCCGGCTGCCCGGCGGCAGCCGGTGGCGCCGTGTCGGGTGGGCCGGACTCCGGTGTTCCGGGGGCGGTCGGGGCTGAGGCATCTGCGGTCTGCCCGGTTTTCGGCCCCTCGGCCCCGTTCCGGTCATCGGCGGCAGCCGGACGCTCCGACGGTGCCCGGGTCTCGGCGGGCGGCACGTCGGGTGCCGTCTGTTGTGTCGATGCGGAGCCGGCGGACGCCGGGCCCGTCGGGGGACCCCAGGCCGCGGGCGGCTGGGCCGGGCGGATGCGGTCCGTCCAGGCCCGGCCGTCCCACCAGCGCTCGGTGGCGGGCCCGTCAGTTGTCTGTCCGGGATCGGCGTACCACCCGGGAGGAGTCTCCTGCGTCATGCCCCCACCGTATGAGGCGTCGGTGAAAGAGGCATGAGAGGAGTCGGAACCGGCTGTTCCGGCGGCAGCCGCGTCGGCCGCCCGGGGCCGCCCGCGGCGGAAGCCGCAGCCCGCCCCGACCCCGGGGGCACCGACCCTGGCGCACGGGGGTGCCGTGCCCCGTGCTCGCCGGTTCGGTACCCGGTAGGCAAAGCAGCGCCGACAAACTGAATGAGCGTCACCTCGCCTGACTTTGCGAGCCGTTGACCTGAAGGCGGCTGGTGACGCGACAAGTGCGTCGCCCGGCCGCACCCGGTGTCACCCGTCACGGCAAGAGGTGCCCCGACCACCCTCCACTCGGGCAATCGGACGGCTACGCTCGATGTCTGTAGGTCGTTCGGGCGACTTGGGGAGGTAGCGGGATGACGGAGGTACGGCCCACGGCCGCCGCCTCGGCTTCCCTGTGGGAGCGCGACGAGGAGGTCGCCGCCGTCGAGCGGGCGGTCGACAGCCTGTGCGCGGACCGTTCCTCGTCCGGCGGACTGCTGGTCTTCCGTGGCGAGGCCGGACTCGGCAAGACCGCCCTGCTGGCCGAAACCCGCCGCATCGCCGAGGCCCGCGGCTGCACGGTCTGGTCCGCGCGCGGCGGCGAGACCCTCAGGTCGGTCCCCTTCAACGTGGTACGGCAGTTGCTGCAGCCGGCGCTGGTGTCGATGCTGCCCGAGGAGGCCCGCGAGTACCTCGGCGACTGGTACGACATCGCCGGCCCCGCCCTCGGCATCGCGGAGCCCGGCGACCGGCAGGCCGACCCGCAGGGCGTCTGCGACGGCCTGGTCGCGGCCGTGCGCCGGCTCTCCCGCCGCGACTGGCCGCTGGTGCTGCTGATCGACGACGCCCACTGGGCGGACCAGGAGACCCTGCACTGGCTCGCGGGACTCGCCGAGCGCCTCGACGAGATATCCGTCCTGGTCGTCGTCACGCGCCGCCCCGAAGAGGTCTCCGGTGCGAGCGCCCGCCACCTCGACACCGTCGTCGCCGCCGCGCACGGCCCCGCCACGACCCTGAGCGCCCTCACCCCGGACGCGACGGCCGGACTCACCCGCGCGACCCTCGGTGAACACGCCGACGCCGCCTTCTGCCGCGAGGTCTGGGCCGTCACGGCGGGCAACCCCTACGACACCGTGGAACTCCTCGCCCGAGTGCAGGACAGCGAGCTCGAACCGGTCGAGGCCCGGGCGGGCGAACTGCGCGACCTGAACCGCTCGGCCCGCGGCGGCGGCCTCGTCGCCCGCCTGGAGGAACTGGGCATCGACGCCACCAGGTTCGCCTGGGCCGCCGCCATTCTCGGCACCGGCATCTCCATCGACCTGGTCGCCAAGCTCGCCACCCTGCGCCCGGACGACGCCCGGCGCTGCGCCGAACTGCTGCGCACCGCCCGTATCCTCACCGCGCCCGACCCCGCGACCGGCCGCAGCGCCGACGGCGACCTGGAGTTCGTCCATCCGCTGATCGCCACCGCCGTCTACAACTCCATCCCCGACGCCCTGCGCACCGCCATGCACGGCATCGCCGCCCGGATCGTCTCCGACGAGGGACACGGCGCCGCGGCGGCCGCCCGCCACCTCCTGGAGGTCCACCCGGACGACGACGAGGAACTTGTCACGCAACTGCGCGAGGCCGCCCGTGAGCACCTCGCCGTCGGCGCCCCCGACGCGGCCCGCCGCTGCCTGGAACGCGCCCTGGAGGAACCGCCCCGGCCCGATTCGCACCCGCAGGTGCTGTATGAACTGGCCGAGGCCACCTTCCTCACCGCGCCCGCCCGCACCATCGGCCATCTGCGTGCCGCGCTGGGCATGCCCGGCCTCCAAGGCGGCCAGCGGGTCGACGCCGTCTTCCGGCTCTCCCAGGCACTGCTCCACAACGACCAGCTGGAGGAAGCCGTCCGCACGGTCGAGGCGGAGGCCGCCCGGCTCCAGCCGGGGCCCGAACGGATGCGGCTGCAGGCCGCGCAGTTCATGTGGGAGGGGCTGCACGCAGGCGAGGCCGCCTCACCCGGCCGCTCGCAGCGGCTCGCCGACCTCGCCCGTCCCTGCACCGGCCGGGACAACTCCGAACGCGCCCTGCTCATCCTGCGCGGCTTCGACGCCCTGATGCACGGCGAGAACGCCGAGGAGGTCGCCGAGTTGTGCGACCGCGCCCTCGTCAACGGCCGCCTCGCACCCGGACTCGGCTGGACCGACACCGAGTGGGGCATCGAACTGCTGCTGATGCTGGCCAACGCGTACGGCTTCACCGACCGCCTGGACCGCGCCGAGACCCTCTACAACGAAGCGCTGCGCGCCTACGAGACGGCCGGCTGGAGCGGCGGCCACCTCGCCCTGGCCCACGCCTACGTCGGGATCGGCCACCGCAGACGAGGCCGGCTGAGGGAGGCAGAGGCGTCCCTGCGCGAGGCACTGCGCCTGGCCGAGCGGGTCGGCCGCGGCCTGCCCCTGTACTGGTCCGCGACCTGCAGCCTGGTCGACACCCTGCTCGCCCGCGGCCAGGTCGAGCAGGCGTGGGAGGTCGCCGAACGGCACGGCTTCGGCCCGCCCTACCCGTCCACCATCGTCCTGCCCGATCCCCGCTCGGTGCGCGGACGGCTGCTGCTGGCGGTCGGCCGCACCAAGGACGGCATCAACGAACTGGAGGCCGCCGAGAAGGCGGCGGCGGCCCGCGGGCACCACAACCCGGTGCTCGTCCCCTGGGCGGCCGACCTCGCCCGCGCCCTGCGCACCGAGGACCCGGCCCGGGCCGCGCGGCTCGCCGTCGACGTCCGCCGCCAGGCCGAGCGCTTCGGCACGGACACGGCGATAGGGGAAGCTCTGCGCTGCGCCGCCGACCTGGAGACGGGCCAGCGAGCGGTCCGGCTCTACGGCCAGGCCGTCACGTACCTGGAGGCTTCGCCCTGCCAGTACGAACACGCGGCGGCCCGTATCGAGTTCGGCATCGCCGCCCGCTCGACGGCCGACCTGCACCGCGGCCTGGACCTGGCGGACTCGTGCGGGGCCGACGGACTGGCGGAGCGGGCGCGTGCCGCCCTCAGGGCAGGTGTGGGCACGGTGTAGTCACGCGCGGAGCAACGGGCCGGACCATGCACCTGCCCCACGGCAGACCCGCGAGGCAGGCGTACGCAAAACCCGGCCGGGCACGTCCCGCGGGGCCGCCCGCCGGCCCTCACGAGGTGCCGTCCTCTTCCGCCAGTACCCGCTGGGCCGTCGCGAACGCCGAGTTCGCCGCCGGCACCCCGCAGTACACGGCCGTCTGGAGGAGCACCGCGCCGATCTCCTCGGGGGTGAGGCCGTTGCGGCGGGCCGCGCGGACGTGCATGGCCAGCTCGTCGTAGTGGCCGTGTGCGACCAGCGCGGTGAGGGTGATCATGCTGCGCTCCCGGCGGGACAGCGTCGGGTCGGTCCAGATCTCGCCCCAGGCGTAGCGCGAGATGAAGTCCTGGAACCGGGCCGTGAACGGGGTCTGGCGGGTCTGCGCCCGGTCGACGTGCTGGTCGCCGAGCACCTCGCGCCGTACCGCCATCCCCAGCAGGGCGCCCTGGCCGAAGTGGGCGCGCAGGGCGGTCAGCACCGCCTTCGGGCACTGGGCGGGCGCCAGGTGCGACGCGCCCGGCAGCTCCACCAGCGTCGCGCCCGGCACGGCGTCGGCGATCTCCCGCAGATGCGCCGGCGGTGTCGCGGGGTCCTCACGGCCGGCGACCAGCAGGGTCGGCACGGCGATCTCCGGCAGCCGCTCGCGCAGGTCGAACCCGGCGAGCGCGTCACAGCAGGCGGCGTACGCCTCCGGGTCGGCGTCCCGGTGGTCCCGGACCAGGCGCGGCACGGTGAAGTCCCCGGCGAACCAGCGCGCGCCGGCGTTGTCCGCCAGCCCGGCCAGCCCCTCCCGCCGTACCAGCGCGGCCCGCTCCTCCCAGGGCTTGGACCCGTTGAAGTGCGCCGACGAGCAGATCGCGGCGAGCGACGTCAGGCGCTCCGGATGGTGCACCGCGAGATGCAGCCCCACGGCCCCGCCCAGCGACACACCCGCGTATGCGAACCGCTCGATGCCGAGCGAGTCGGCGAGCGCCAGCACCCGCCCGGCGAGGTCACCGACGCTCGCGCCCGCCCGGATGAGACCGGCCGCCGAACCGCCGTGCCCGGGCAGGTCCCAGCGCACCACCCGATGGGTGATCGACAGCTCGGGCGCCACGTCGTCCCACAGGGCGTACGAGGTGCCGAGCGAGGGGCCGAGCAGCAGCGGGGGAGCGGAGGCGGGTCCTTCCACATGGTGGTTCAGCAGTGTCAAGGTCGCTCCAGAGCACGATCGGTGAGGACTCCGGCGGAGCCCGTGTAATGGGACGGCTCGAGATCGACGTCGGCCAACTCGGGTGCCCCGGCCAGCGGTCGTCCTGCCGAGGCCAGCCGCGTGAGGAGCTCCTTGGCGCCGGCGCGGCCCAGCACCGGGGCCAGTTCGGCGGACAGCCGCTCCGAGACGATCAACCCCTGGGTCAGGTCCAGGTGTTCGCGCATGGTCTCGGGCCTGACCCACAGCCCCTCGGCCAGTTCGGCGGCGTCCCGGGCGGCACCGCCGACCAGCCGCAGCAGATCCCGCAGTGGTTCCCACTCGGCGTGCCAGGCCCCGGCCGGGCGTTCGTCCTCCGCGGCCATCGCCCCGTACAGGGTCGCCGCGAGCTGGGGTGCCCGCCGCGCGGCGGAGGCGATCAGGGTGGACCGTACGGGGTTGGACTTGTGCGGCATGGCGGACGACCCCCCGCCGCTGCCCTCCGCGACCTCGGCGATCTCGGTGCGCGACAGGGTGAGGACGTCCACGGCGAGCTTGCCGAGCGCGCCCGCCGTGAAGGCCAGGCATCCGGCGAGGTCGGCGACCGGTGTGCGCAGGGCGTGCCAGGGCAGGCCGGGTGCCCGCAGGCCGAGTTCCCGGGCGTACGCCTCCGGCAGCCCGGCCGGATCGCTCGCTCCGTACGCCCCGAAAGCCGCCAGTGTTCCTGCCGCACCGCCGAGTTGGGCGGGCAGCGACTCGTGGACGGTCCGCAGCCGGTCCCGCGCGTCCAGGACCAGTGACCGCCATCCGGCAGCCTTCAGCCCGAAAGTGGTCGGTACCGCGTGCTGGGTGAGGGTCCGCCCCGGCATCGCGGTGTCGCGGTGCTCGGCGGCCAGCCGGGACAGCGCCCGTTCGGTTCGGCCGAGGTCGGCGAGGACCACGTCGAGGGTCCGCGCGGCGACCAGCATCGTCGCCGTGTCCATGATGTCCTGGCTGGTCGCGCCCCGGTGGACGTAGGGCCCGTACGCCTCGCCCACGGCCCGGGTCAGATCCGCGACCAGGGGGATGACGGGGTTGCCGCCCGCGCGGGCGCGCTCGGCGAGGGACCGTACGTCGAAGGCACCCGCCCCGGCCGCCTCCGTGACCGCCGTCGCCGCCTCGGCCGGGGCGAGCCCCATGGCGGCCTGGGCGCGGGTCAGCGCGGCCTCCGCGTCGAGCAGGGCCCGCAGATACGCCTCGTCGCCGGTGGCGGAGGAGGCCGCCGAATCGGCCCATCCGGGGGCGAGCAGGCCGGTGTCACCGGGGTGCGCTGTCACGTGAACTCCAGGAAAACCGTCTCGCCTTCGCCCTGAAGGCGGATGTCGAAACGGTACGTGGCGTTGCCCTCCTCCGCGGCGATCAGCGTGTCGCGGCGAGCGTCCTCCAGCCCGGACAGCAGCGGGTCGGCCGCGAGTACCGCCGCGTCGCCCGGCAGGTAGATCCGGGTGTACAGGTGCACGAGCAGCCCGCGCGCGAACACGCACACGCTGAGGTACGGGGCGCTGCGTCCTCGGGCGCCCGGCCGCAGCGTGCGCGCGTACCAGTGGCCGTTCGCATCGGTCTGGATGCGTCCCCAGCCCGTGAACTCCACGCCGTTGCGACCGAGGAAGCCTCCGGAGGCCGGGTCGCGCCGCATGGAGCCGTCGGCGGTCGGCAGGTTGCCGTCGGGATCCGGTCCCCACAGCTCGATCAGGGCGTCCGGCAGCGGGTCGCCCTCGCCGTCGGTGACGTAGCCGTGCACCGTGACGGTGTCGGGGTGCCCGAGGGGCGCGATGTCCTCGCCACCGCGGAACGGCAGGGCGTGGCCGTAGAAGGGTCCGACGGTGTGCGAGGGGGTGGGCGGCACACGGTCGGGCCCGCTGGTGTCGATCTTCGTCATGGCCGGTCAGCGCCCTTCTTCGATCCAGGTGGCCTGCGGGCCGTCCAGCACGATGTCCCAGTGGTAGCCCATGGAGAACTCCGGCACGGACAGGCTGTGGTCGTACGTCGCGACCAGCCGCTGCCGGGCGGCGTCGTCCGTCACGGACTGGATGATCGGGTCGTAGGGGAACAGGGGGTCGTTCGGGAAGTACATCTGGGTCACGAGCCGCTGGGTGAACGCCGTGCCGAAGAGTGAGAAGTGGATGTGCGCCGGCCGCCAGGCGTTGACGTGCTGACGCCAGGGATAGGGGCCCGGCTGGACGGTGGTGAAGCGGTAGTGGCCGTCGTCGTCGGTGAGGGTGCGGCCCACACCGGTGAAGTTGGGGTCGAGCGGGGCGTCGTGCTGTTCGCGCTGATGGGCGTAGCGGCCCGCGGAGTTGGCCTGCCAGATCTCCACGAGCTGACCGCGCACCGGGCGGCCGTCACGGTCCAGCAGCCGTCCGGAGACGGTGATGCGCTCACCGATCGGCTCGCCGTCGTGCTGCCGGGTGAGGTCGTTGTCGATCTCGGTGATGTCCCGCTCCCCGAAGGCGGGGGAGAACAGCTCCACCAGCTCCGGGTCCTTGCTGACGTCGATGGTCACCGGCGGCTGCTTGGGGTGCCGGAGCACCGAGGACCGGTACGGCGCGTAGTCGCGACGCGGCTGGTGCTCGACGGGTCCCCCGTCGGCGAGCCGCTTCTCGTACGCGGCGCGCTCGGCCGCGATCTCCTGATCGATGTCGTGCTGCGTGAGAGTCATAGGGGATCCCTGAGGTTTGTACCGTACTCGTCGAAGGGGGCGAGGATCGCGCCCCTCAGGGGCGCGGGACTGGATCGATGTACGGCTTCGCCGCGCGGGCGCGACCAGCCACAGACGGCCCGCAGCCGGAAGAGGGGCTAGCGTTCCAGAACGAGGGCGAGCCCTTGCCCCACCCCGATACACAACGTGGCCACACCCACACCACTGCCACGCCGGGCCAGCTGATGGGCCACCGTCCCGGCGAGCCGCGCTCCCGACGCACCCAGCGGATGCCCCAGCGCGATCGCACCACCCTGCGGATTGAGGATCGCCGGATCGAACTCGGGCCACTCGGCCACACACCCCAGCACCTGCGCGGCGAACGCCTCGTTCAGCTCCAGCACGGACAGGTCTGCGAACCCCCTGCCCGCCTTGGCCAGCGCACGGTTGACCGCCTCCACGGGCGCCAGCCCGAAGTACTGCGGGTCGGTCGCGGAGACACCCGTCGCGCGGACCCGGGCCAGCGGTTCGCGGCCCGTCGCCCTCAGCCCTTCCTCGTCGACGAGCAGCAACGCCGCCGCACCGTCGTTCAGCGGGGAGGCGTTGCCCGCCGTCACCGTGCCGCCCTCCTGGCGGAACGACGGCTTCAGCTTGGACATCGCCGCCAGGGAGGCGTCCGCGCGGACACCCTCGTCGGCGGCGAAGACCACCGGCTCACCCTTGCGCTGCGGGATACTCACCGGCGCCAGTTCACCGTCGAACAGGCCCTCGGCCTGCGCCCGCGCCGCCTTTTCGTGACTGCGCAGCGCGAACTCGTCCTGCTGTTCCCGGCCGATCCTGTGCTTGTCCGCGATGAGTTCGGCCGACTCGCCCAGCGGGATCGTCCACTGCGGCTCCATCCGCGGGTTGACCATCCGCCAGCCGAGCGTCGTCGAGTACAGCTCGGTGTGCCCGGCCGGGAAGGGCTTGTCGTTCTTCGGCAGCACGTACGGCGCCCGGGTCATGGACTCGACGCCCCCGGCCAGTGCGATGGACGCGTCACCGAGCGCGATGGCCCTGGCCGCCTGGATCACGGCCTCCAGGCCGGACGCGCACAGCCGGTTGACCGTCACGCCCGGAACGGACGTGGGCAGGCCCGCGAGCAGCGCGGCCATCCGGCCCACGTTGCGGTTCTCCTCACCGGCCCCGTTCGCGTTGCCGAAGTACACGTCCTCGACCCGGGCCGGATCCAGCTGCGGCGTGCGGGCGAGGAGTTCGCGGACGGCGTGCGCGGCCAGGTCGTCCGGGCGCACGCTCGCGAGGGCGCCGTTGTAGCGGCCGACCGGCGTGCGGACGGCGTCGACGATGTAGACGTCCTTCACTTCCGTCCCTCCGGCAGGTGCAGTTCGGCGTCCGTCCTTGCGGCGATCTCCTCGGCGGTCACGCCCGGCGCGGTCTCCACCAGCACGAGCCCGTCGTCGGTGACGTCCAGGACGCCGAGGTCGGTGATGATCCGGTTCACGCACCCCTTGCCGGTCAGCGGCAGGGAGCACTCGGCGAGGATCTTCGGCGAGCCGTCCTTGGCGGTGTGGGTCATGACGACGACGACCGTACGGGCGCCGTGCACCAGGTCCATCGCCCCGCCGATGCCGGTGATCAGCTTGCCGGGAACGGCCCAGTTGGCCAGGTCGCCCCGCTCGGACACCTGCATCGCGCCGAGCACGGCCACGTCGATGTGTCCGCCCCGGATCATCGAGAATGACAGCGCCGAGTCGAAGAAGGAGGCGCCCGGCAGGACGGTCACCGTCTCCTTCCCGGCGTTGATCAGGTCCGGGTCGACGGCGTCCTCGGTGGGGTAGGGGCCGGTGCCCAGGATGCCGTTCTCCGACTCGAGCACCACCTCGACGCCCGGGGGGAGGTGGTTGGGGATGAGCGTGGGCAGGCCGATGCCGAGATTGACGTACTGGCCGTCCCGCAGCTCCCGGGCCGCCCGCGCGGCCATCTCCTCACGCGTCCAGGCCATCAGGACCTCACCGTCCGCTGCTCGATCTTCTTGTCCGCCGCCTGTTCCGGGGTGAGCGCGAGCACCCGCTGCACGAAGATGCCCGGCAGGTGCACCGCGTCCGGGTCGATCTCGCCGGGCTCCACCAGCTCCTCCACCTCGGCGATCGCGACCTTGCCGGCCATCGCGGCCAGGGGGTTGAAGTTCCGGGAGGACTTGTTGAAGACGAGGTTGCCGTGCCGGTCGCCGCGGGCGGCCCGCACCAGGGCGAAGTCGGTGCGGATGCCCCGCTCCAGCACGTACTCGGTTCCGTCGAACTCCCGGACCTCCTTCGGCGGCGAGGCGAGCGCCACCCCGCCCTGACCGTCGTAGCGCCAGGGCAGTCCGCCGTCGGCGACCTGCGTGCCGACACCGGCCGGGGTGTAGAAGGCGGGGATCCCGGCGCCGCCGGCCCGCAGCCGCTCGGCCAGCGTGCCCTGCGGGATCAGCTCGACCTCCAGTTCCCCGGCCAAATACTGCCGGGCGAACTCCTTGTTGGCGCCGATGTAGGAACCCGTGACGCGGGCGATCCGGCCGGCGGCCAGCAGCACCGCCAGGCCCGACTCCATCGCGCCGCAGTTGTTGGAGACCACCGACAACCCTGTCACGCCGCGCTCGTACAGCGCCTCGATCAGCACGTTCGGCACACCGCTCAGCCCGAAACCGCCCACCGCGAGCGACGCGCCGTCCGGCACGTCGGCCACCGCCTCCAGGGCTGTGGCGACCACCTTGTCCATCCGAGAAGCCCCATCTCTTCCAAGCGACCCGATCAAAGCGACCCGCCTAATTAATCAGGGCACTGAGTATTTCTGCGAGCTGGCCCTCACGCTGCCACTGAGCCGGAAGGACGTCAAGAGCCCGGTGAATGCGCCGTTGCACCTCTGAAGGGCCGGCAGACAGTGGGCGTCGCGTTGAGTATTGTTCAGTGCACCGACGAACGAGCGAGGGGTGCACATGGCGGCTGCGGACCTCACCACCCACCCCGGGCACCTGGCCCGGCGGCTGCAGCAGGCGCACTACCTGCTGTGGAACGCGATGGTCTCCGAGGAGATCACCTCGCCCCAGTACGCGGTCCTCAACACCCTCGTCGCCGAGCCCGGCCTGGACCAGCGGACGGTGGGGGAGCGGGTGGGGCTCGACCGGTCCACCATCGCCGAGGTGATCAGCCGGCTCAGCCGGCGCGGACTGCTCGACAAGGTGCGTGACCCCCAGGACGGCCGTCGCTCCCTGCTGCGTCCGACGGACGAGGGGGTGCGCACGCATCGCAAGCTGACCGTACGCACCGCCCGGATGAACCAGGTGTTCCTCGCCCCGCTGACCGCCGACGAGCGGACGGTGTTCTTCGACCTCATCCGGCGGGTCGCGGACGCGGCCGAGGGGCTCCGCAACCCCGAGGAACCCTTGGCGGCGCCCCGCTGAGGGAGCCCTGCCGGGCGGTACGAGGGGACCAGGGCCGGTCAGGGCGCCTTGGCGAACACCACCCACACCGGGCCCTCGGCGAAGTTCACCGGCGTCCCGTCACCCGTGGTGAACGCGGTGCCGTCCGTGGCCTTCTCCCGCTTCCAGTCCACGTCCCAGGCACGTCCGTCGCGCAGCACCTGCGCCGTGCCCGAGCCGACCGTCTCGGTGTACGGCGTGTTGTTGCCGAGGAAGTCCCGGAAGGAGGACTCGCGCACCCTCACGTTCTGGACGACGACCGTCGCGGCCGTCATCCGCTCACCGTCGGCCGTCGTCGCGGCCGTGCCGTCCATGCCGACCAGCCAACGGTCGCGGGAGTCCGACCAGGTGAAGGTGAAGCGGGCCGCCGGGTACCGCACGGTCCGGGAATGCGTCGCCGTGCCGCCCGCGGGCGCCGCTCCGTAGTGGAAACCGGTGGTCAGGGCCGCCTCACCCGGGGGCTTCGGCACAATGCGCTCCGGTCGCAGGTAGAGGTTGTGCGGGGCGGGCCTGCCGGAGCCACGGAAGTAGGCGTCGGACGCGTTGCCCGGTGTCTCCGCCCGCAGCGGCGCCTTGTCGATCAGCGGCAGGAGCTTCCTCTGCGCACCGGAGAAGGCGAGCGTGGGCCGTTCGAACTGGCGCAGCAGCTCCAGGTCCGACTCGCGCGCGCTGCGCACCGGCCCCACAGCCTCCGGCAGCCGGGTCGCGTACACCGCCATCAGCCGGCTCATCCCGCCCTCCACCTGCTCCGCATAGACCACGTCGGCCGCGTCGACGCCCGTGTGCGGTCGGGCCGCGGCCGCGTTGTCGATCTTGACGACGAGTGCGGAGGGGCGGGCCGCCGACGGGGACGCCCCCTGTTTCGACTCCTTCGGGGAGCCCCGGCCGTCGTCGCCCGGTCCGTCGGTGGCGGTGCAGCCCGCCGCCAGGGCGGCGGTGACCGCGGCGGCCAGCAGCGCCGCCATCCTGGCGCGTCGCCCGCGCGCCCCTCGTCTCCGTCTCACCGTCGCCATCGCGCCCCATGTCCTCGGCCTGTCTTGATTGTGCGCTTATCTGAACATCGATGGCCACCGCCGATCGTTCCGGCCGGGGAGGTGTCTTCGCCGCGTCCGTCGATCGGCTCAAGGTTCAGCGCGGGGCGTCCGGGTACCCGGACGGCGCCGTACGACCGACGCGCACGCTGACGGAGGGAGCGCGAGGCGATGAGGGCAGTGACCTGGCAGGGCAAGCGGGACGTCCGGGTGGAGAACGTGCCCGATCCGACGATCCAGGAGCCGACGGACGCGATCATCCGCATCACCTCCACCGGGTTGTGCGGGTCCGACCTGCACCTGTACGAGGTGCTCACCCCGTTCATGACCCCGGGCGACATCCTCGGCCATGAACCCATGGGCATCGTCGAGGAGGTCGGAGCGGGCGTCCAGGACCTCCAGGTGGGCGACAGGGTCGTGGTGCCGTTCCAGATCGCCTGCGGCAACTGCTGGATGTGCCTGACCGGCCTGCCCACCCAGTGCGAGACCACTCAGGTGCAGGGCGAGGGCATGGGCGCCGCCCTGTTCGGCTACACCCGCCTGTACGGCTCGGTGCCGGGCGCCCAGGCCGAGTACCTGCGCGTCCCCCAGGCGCAGTTCGGCCCGATCAAGGTCCCCGAGGGCCCGGCCGACGACCGTTTCGTCTACCTCTCCGACGTCCTGCCCACCGCCTGGCAGGCGGTCGCCTACGCCGCTGTCCCCGAGGGCGGCAGCGTCGCCGTGCTCGGTCTCGGACCCATCGGCGACATGGCGTGCCGGGTCGCACAGGTGCAGGGGGCCGGGAGGGTGTTCGGCGTGGACCTGGTCCCGGACCGGCTGCGCCGGGCGAAGGCGCGGGGCGTGGAGACCTTCGACCTGAGGTCCTTCGACGACGAGAAGGAACTCGTCGAAGCGATCCGCGACCAGACCGACGGCCGCGGCCCGGACGCCGTGATCGACGCGGTCGGCACCGAGGCCCACGGCAGTGCGGCCGCGCGCCTGGTGCAGAACGCCGCCGCCGTCCTGCCCCGCAAGCTGGGCGGCCCGATCGCCGAGCGCTTCAGCGTCGACCGTCTCGCCGCGCTGCACACCGCCATCGAACTGGTGCGCCGCGGCGGAACCATCTCGCTGTCCGGCGTCTACGGCGGCATGGCGGACCCGCTGCCCCTGCTCACCCTGTTCGACAAGCAGATCCAGATGCGCATGGGGCAGGCCAACGTCCGCCGCTGGACCGACGACATCATCCCGTACCTGACGGACGAGGACCCCCTCGGCGTGGACGACTTCGCCACCCATCGGGTGCCGCTGTCGGAGGCCGCGCACGCGTACGAGATGTTCCAGCGCAAGCAGGACGGCGCGGTGAAGGTCATCATGCAGCCGTGAGGGCCACCGGCGTCGCTAGGCGCCGAGAATCTCCGTCAGGTCGTAGCGGACCGGCTCCTCCAGCTGCGCGTAGGTGCAGCTCTCGGGAGTCCGGTCCGGGCGCCAGCGGCGGAAACGGGCAGTGTGCCGGAAGCGCTGCCCGTTCTCCATGTGGTCGTACGCCACCTCGGCCACCCGGTCGGGCCGGAGCGGCACCCAGGACAGGTCCTTGCGGCCGGACCAGCGGCTCGGCGCCCCCGGCAGCCGGGCCGTCTCGTGGGCGGCCTCCTCGGACCACGCCGCCCACGGATGCCCCGACACGTCGTCCAGGCGCAGCGGTTCCAGCTCCTCCACGAGTTCCGCGCGCCGCTTCATCGTGAAGGCGGCGGAGACCCCCACGTGCTGGAGGGTTCCCCGCTCGTCGTACAGGCCGAGCAGCAGCGAACCCACCACCGGGCCGCTCTTGTGCAGGCGGTACCCGGCGACCACGACGTCCGCCGTCCGCTCGTGCTTGATCTTGAACATGGCGCGTTCGTCCGGCCGGTAGCGCACGGTCAGCGGCTTGGCGATGACACCGTCGAGCCCGGCTCCCTCGTACTCCTCGAACCACTGCCGCGCCACGTCGATGTCGGTGGTCGCCGGGGCCAGATGCACCGGCGCCCGCACCCCCGACAGCTCAGCGGCCAGCCGCTCCCGCCGCTCGGTCAGCGGCACGCCCATCAACGACGCGTCGCCCAGTGCCAGCACGTCGAACACGACGAGCGAGGCCGGCGTCCGCTCCGCAAGCATCCGCACCCGGGAGTCCGCCGGATGGATCCGCTCCGTCAGCGCGTCGAAGTCCAGATGCCCCTCCCGCGCGATCACGATCTCCCCGTCCACCACGCACCGCTCGGGCAACCGCTCGCGCACGGCCGTGACCAGCTCGGGGAAATACCTGGTCAGAGGCTTCCCGGTACGGCTGCCCAGCTCGACCTCGTCCCCGTCGCGGAACACGATGGCCCGGAAGCCGTCCCACTTCGCCTCGTACTGCATGCCCGCGGGGATCGCCGCCACCGACTTGGCGAGCATCGGCAGGACGGGGGGCATCACCGGCAGATCCATGGGTCGATTCTGCTCTGATATACCGCACGGCGCCCGATATGCGAGGTGGGCGGGCTGCGCCTACCGTGGCGGGCATGGGAGACGCGGTGGAACTGGAGGTCGACGGCCGGACCGTACGGCTGTCCAGCCCGGACAAGATGTTCTTCCCGGAGCGCGGCTTCACCAAGCTGGACCTCGCCCGCTACTACATCGCCGTCGGCCCCGGCATCCTGCGCGCCCTGCGCGACCGGCCGACCACCCTGGAGCGCTACCCGGAGGGCGTGAACGGCGAGAACTTCTTCCAGAAGCGGGCACCGAAGAACATGCCCGGCTGGATCCCGACCGCGCACATCACCTTCCCCAGCGGCCGCAGCGCCGACGAGATGTGCCCCACCGAGGCCGGAGCGGTGGTGTGGGCCGCCCAGTTCGGCACCCTCACCTTCCACCCCTGGCCGGTGCGCCGCGACGACGTCGACCACCCGGACGAGCTCCGCATCGACCTCGACCCGCAGCCCGGCACCGACTACGACGACGCCGCCCGCGCCGCCCACGAACTGCGGCAGGTGCTCGACGAGTTCGGCGGGCTGCGGGGCTTTCCCAAGACCTCGGGCGGCCGCGGCCTGCACGTGTTCGTGCCCATCGAGCCGCGCTGGACCTTCACCCAGGTCCGGCGCGCCGCCATCGCCGTCGGCCGGGAGATGGAACGGCGGATGCCGGAGCAGGTCACCATCAAGTGGTGGAAGGAGGAGCGCGGCAGACGCATCTTCATCGACTACAACCAGACGGCCCGCGACCGCACGATCGCCTCCGCCTACTCCGTACGCCCCCGCCCCCACGCCCCCGTCTCCGCGCCCCTGCGCTGGGACGAGGTCGGTATCGCACACCCCCAGGACTTCGACATCGCGACCATGCCCGCGCGCTTCGCCGAACTCGGCGACGTGCACGCGGACATGGACGACAGGCACTACTCGCTGGAAGCCCTGCTCGACCTCGCCCGCCGCGACGAACACGACCACGGACTGGGCGATCTGCCGTACCCGCCCGAGTATCCGAAGATGCCGGGAGAGCCCAGACGGGTACAGCCGAGCAGGGCCCGCAAGGGGAAGGAACCCCCTACAGCTCCTTGATCCGGATGTCGCGGTACGAGACCACGTCCGTCGTGCCGTGCACCTGGAGCCCGATGTAACCGGAGGCGAACCGACGTCCGTCCGTGCCCGGGTCGTCCGAGCGCGGCGGGCTGAACTCCTGGCCGCCGGTGTTGTCGAACTCGTTGATCGGCACGCCGTTGCGGAAGACCGAGTAGTGCTGGCCCTCCACGCGGATCTCGTAGTCGTTCCAGGTGCCCTTCTGCGTCACGCCGGCACCGGCGAGACCGACGCGGTCGAAGCCGTAGACCGAGCCGGTCTTGTACATGTCGCCGTCGGGCCGGTCGAGCACCTGCACCTCGTGCCCGTACTTGATGGCCACCCACTCCGGGCGTGACTCCTCCGGGTGGTCGTGGACCCAGGGGAAGCGCACGAACACACCGGAGTTGGCGTTGCCGGTGCCCGGGGCGTCATCGCGCCACTGGAGCTTCAGCGAGAAGTCGCCGTACTTGCGCTGCGGGAACCACAGCATGCCCATCCCGGGCGTGGTGGTGCCGGAGGTGATCGTCCCGTCCGGGTTCAGCCCGAAGGAACCGCCGCCCACCTGCTGCCACCGGGCGAGGGACTCCGCGGTGCCGTCGAAGAGCGAGCGGTAGCCCTCGGTCTGCCCCGGCTTGCCGATGCCCGACTCGCGGGCCGCCTTCCGGATCGCCTTGGACTCCCGCTCGTCGACCACCCCTTCCTTCAGCAGCGCGCCCAGGACGGAGTCCACGTGCTTGAGGAACAGCGCCTGGGACGTCCACTCCTTCTCGTCCTCGATCAGCTCGCCGATCCGGCAGCGATTGTCCGTGACCCGGTTGCGCACACCCGAGTCGACCGTGCCGACGATCACCGTCAAGCGCTCGTCGTACTCCGGGCAGTCGGGCGCCGGGACCTGCCCGGAGACGACCGTGAAGGTCACCGTGCGGGCCGCGGCGGTGTTGCCCGCCTTGTCCGTCGCCCGGTAGGCCACGGTGTGCGCACCCGCCCGGTCGACCACCACCGGCGCCGCGTAGGCGAGGTAGGGCCCGCCGTCGAGTGAGTACTCGATCCTCTCGACGCCCGAGCCGTGCGCGTCGGTCGCCGTGACCGTCACCCGGGCGCTGTTGACGTACGCCCCGGCGGAGTTCCTCGTGCCCTCCACGGTCACGCCCGTCACCGGCGGGGTGGTGTCCGCGGGTGGCGCCGCGACGACCGTGAACGTCACGCTCTTCACCGCCGCCGCGTTGCCCGCCTTGTCGGTGGCCCGGTAGCGGACGGTGTGCTCACCCACCTGGTGGACCATCACGGGCCCGGTGTACGGCTGCCAGGCGCCCGACCCGACCGCGTACTCGATCGTGTTGACCCCGGACCCCGTGTCGGAGGCCGAGACGGTGACCGTCGCCATGTCGATGTACGCCCCGGCGGCGTCACGCTCACCGCTCACCGTCACCGAGGTCTCCGGGGCGATGGTGTCGTCCGACTGCGCAGCGACGACCGTGAACGCGGCGCTCTTCTCGGCGGAGACGTTCCCCGCCTTGTCGAAGGCCCGGTAGCGGACCGTGTGGCTGCCGACCTGGTCGACGACGACGGGCGCGGTGTACGGCTGCCAGGCACCCGCGTCGCCGATCGCGTACTCGATCCGCTCGACACCGGAGCCACCCTCGTCGGTGGCGTGCAGCGCCACACTCGCCGAGCCGACGTACTCGCCCTGCGCGTTCTGCGTGCCGCTGACGTGCGCCGACGCCTCGGGCGCCGTGGTGTCCTCGCCGGTGCCCTCGGTCACCGTGAGGATGCCCTGCATCTGGCCGTGGCCGGGGATCGTGCAGTGGTAGAAGTACCGGCCGGGCGTGAGCGTCACCTGGGCCGTGTGCTTGCCGCCCTGTGCGTCGTTGGGGTTGGCCAGGATGTTGAGCTGCACGTCGCTGTTGAACTCGGGGTCGCTGGTCACGAACGTCAGCGTGTGCGGCATGCCGGTGGTGTTGCCCGTGGCCGCGCTGTTCTCGAACACGATCGTGGCCGTGCCGGCGACCGCCGTCTTCGGCACCGAGAGGTACGTGGCGATGTCGTCGCCGGCCGTCCAGGTGAGCACCTGGTCGGCGGCCGCCTTCGTCTCCGGCTGCCCGGCGGCGGGCAGTGCCTGCACGCCGAGCAGCATCAGCAGGGCGGCCAGCAGGGCGGCCCACACTCTTCGTTGCCGTATCACTCGGTCCCCCTCGCCAACCGGCCGACGGCCGGGGTGGGCCCGCCGCCCTTGTAGGTGACCCGCCACAGCGCCGACTTGGAGTCGGAGGTGAAGAAGCCGCGCCCGTAGTCGAGGACGTACAGCGCGCCGTCCGGACCGAACTTCCAGTCCATCAGGTTCTTGATGCCGTCGTTGCCGATCGGCACGATCTTCTTCAGCGACTCCGCGTGCACCGGCAGACCGCCGTCTCCTTGCGTCTTCGGGTCCATGAGCACCGCGTTGCGCGGCTGGTCGGCGTCGTAGAAGTCACCGACGAACCACTTGCCGTCCCAGTACGCCGGCCACTTCACGGCGCTGTCGTCCGCGACCCTGTCGTACCGGTAGACCGGCCCGTTCATCGCGGCCTGCCCGCCGCCCTTCAGCCAGGGCAGCCGGTAGGTGGCCTCGCCCGGCTTGTACGACGGGACGCCGTTCGCGTCGCGCGGGTAGTCCGGGCCGCCGCCCGAGGGCGAGTACCAGATGTTGTTGCCGGTCACCGGCGGCAGGTTGACCAGACCGTCGTTGTTCGGCGACTCGTTCTTCGGGTGGTCGCAGTCGTACCAGCCCAGCGGCTTGGACGGGTCCGGCAGATTGCGGTCCCGGTAGGGCTGCTTGTTGCCCATGCAGTACGGCCACCCCCGGTTGCCCGCCTCGGTGATGGCGGCGAACGTGTCGTACTTGGCCGGGCCCCAGGTCGTCGAGGGCGTGCTCGCGTCCGGCCCGACCCAGCCCGCGTAGAGCACGTCGGTGGACTTGTCGACGAAGATGCGCGCCGGGTTGCGGACGCCCATCACATAGATCTCGCCGCGCGTCTTGCCGCCGCCCTCGTCGGGCTCCTTCCCGGTGAAGAGGTTGCCCCGGGGGAGTGTGTACGTCCCGTCCGGCTCCGGGTGGATGCGCAGGATCTTGCCGTTGAGGTTGTTGGTGTTGCCGGCGGTGCGGCGGGCGTCCGCGAAGGACACCCCCTTGTAGTTCGGCTCCGGGTTGTTGCCCGAGTAACCGGAGCTGAAGCCGCTGGAGTTGTTGTCACCGGTGGCGATGTACAGGTTGCCCTTGGAGTCCCAGGCCATCCCGCCACCCGCGTGACAGCAGCTGTGGATCTGCACCGGCCACTTCAGCAGCACCTTCTCGCTGGACAGGTCCAGCTTGTTCGTGGCCCGGTCGAGCGTGAACCGGGAGACCCGCCGTTCCGCCATCCGCGTCTCGCGGTTGATCCGCTCGTGCGGCGTGTAGTGCAGATACACCCAGCCGTTCTGCGCGAAACCGGGATCCAGCTCGATGCCGAGCAGCCCCTCCTCGACCTTGACCAGTTCGTCGCCGCCGCCCTTGTTGCCGAAGACGGTGAGCGCCCC
This sequence comes from Streptomyces tibetensis, assembly GCF_040647715.1. Classification (GTDB taxonomy): domain Bacteria; phylum Actinomycetota; class Actinomycetes; order Streptomycetales; family Streptomycetaceae; genus Streptomyces; species Streptomyces tibetensis_A. The sequence continues at coordinate 195,619 of NZ_JBEZCR010000004.1, forward strand.
GGCCAGGGTGACCTGCTCGGTCTTCGGGTCGTAGACGTGGATCTCGCCCCTGCCCTTGCCGATGTCGGGGTTGTTCCAGTCCGTGATCACGGGCTGCGAGGAGTCCGCGCCGCCCCGGCCGATGTAGAAGACCCGGCCGTCGGGCGCGGTGACCATCCCGTGCGGCTCGCCGATCTGGTCGTTTCGCCCCGGCTGGTTGGGCTCGGTCAGGCGCTCCGCCGCGTAGTTGGCGTTGATGGTCGCCTTGCAGTCGGCCTGCTCCAGCCGGGTCGTCCACATCAGGGCGCCGCGCAGATGATCGCGGAAGTCGGTCTCGTCGTACGACGACGCCGTCCCGCCCATGCCCGTGTAGAAGGAACGGCCGCCGTCGTAGTCACGGCACCAGCTGACCGGATGGTCCCAGCCGTTGGAGCCCGAGCCGGGCTGGTACGTCGACTCGCGGACCCGGGCCACCGTGTGCACCTCGCCCGAGGGGTTCTTCACCCAGTTCAGCCACTGGTCCGGGCGCTTCCACTGCACCGGCAGATCCTTGGTGGCGGGGTGCCTGCGGTCGCCGACCTCGACGGTCGCGCGCTGCACGGCCGTCGGGCTCGAGGCGGCCGGACGGGCACCCACCAGCCCGGTGAACCAGTTCGAGTAGGGCTCCGCGCGCGCCGCGTCATGAATGCCGACGAACCCGCCGCCGGCCTCCATGTACGCCTCCAGGCCCGCCTCCTGCTCCGCGTCGAGGACATCGCCCCCGCCGGTCAGGAACACGATCGCGTTGAAGCGGCCGAGCTTCGTCTGGTCGGTGAAGACCGAGGCGTCACCGGTGGCCTGCACCTTGAATCGCCGGTTCGCCGGGCCCGTGAGACCGATGTCCTCGATGGCCTCGATCCCGGCGTTCACCACCGGCGACTCCGCCCCGGCCGCCGCGGAACCGTGGAAGATCAGCACTCGCACGTTCGCGCCGCCCGGCGGCGACTTGATCGACATCGTTGTCAGCGGGGGTTCGGGGAAAGGACGCGCGTGCGCGGCGGGGCCCGACAGCAGCCCGGCGGTCACGACCCCTGCGGCGACGGACGCCGCCCAGACGCGTCTTGACTTGCTCCACCCTCGTAAGTGCATGGGCACCTCCTCGGTCACAGCAACACCGCCAAGGAAGCTAAACCCCTTTGCATGTCCCGCCAATACCTATGACCGGCATGGCGTCAACTTTGTCCCGAGTGTGGATAAACGGGGGCACGGCCGGTACCGTCGCACAGACTCATCACAGGTACGCCTCCGTGAAAGCCATACCAGGTGGGGAGTTCCGCATGGACAGACGCAGTTTCAACCGGCGGGTCCTGCTGGGCGGCGCGGCCGTCGCGACATCGTTGTCCGTGGCGCCGGAGGCCGTGAGCGCTGCCGGACCGGTGAAAACGGCGCCCGCCGGGGGCGAGGTGAAGCGCATCAGGCTGTACGCCGAGAAGCTCCCCGACGGGCAGATGGGCTACGGCCTGGAGAGGGGCAAGGCGAGCATTCCGGGCCCGCTGATCGAACTCAACGAAGGCGACACGCTGCACGTCGAGTTCGAGAACACCATGGACGTGGCCGTGAGCCTGCACGTCCACGGCCTGGACTACGAGATCACCAGCGACGGCACGAAACTGAACCGCAGTCACGTCGAGCCGGGCGGTACCCGCACCTACACCTGGCGCACCCATGCCCCGGGCCGCCGCAAGGACGGCACCTGGCGCTCGGGAAGTGCGGGCTACTGGCACTACCACGACCACGTCGTCGGCACGGAACACGGCACCGTGGGGCTGCAGAAAGGCCTGTTCGGCGCCGTCATCGTCCGTCGAAAGGGCGACGTCCTGCCCGACCGCACGCACACGGTCGTCTTCAACGACATGCGCATCAACAACAAGCCGCCGCACTCGGGGCCGGACTTCGAAGCCACGGTGGGGGATCGCGTCGAGTTCGTCGTGATCACGCACGGCGAGTTCTACCACACGTTCCACATGCACGGTCACCGCTGGGCGGACAACCGCACCGGCATGCTGACGGGCCCCGAGGACCCCAGCCAGGTCATCGACAACAAGATCACCGGACCGGCCGACTCCTTCGGGTTCCAGGTGATCGCGGGGGAGGGGGTCGGCGCGGGTGCCTGGATGTACCACTGCCACGTCCAGAGCCACTCCGACATGGGGATGGTCGGACTGTTCCTGGTGAAGAAGCCGGACGGGACCATTCCGGGGTACGAGCCGCACGAGCACGGCGAGGAACCCGCGGGCGGCGGTCACGAGCACGGCGAGGAGCCTGGGGGCGGCGCTCAGAGGCACGGCGACGAGTCCGCGGGCGGCGGTCACGGGCACTGACGGGCGGGGTCGCTCACCCGTGCGCACGAGAGCGCTCTCACCATGCTGCGTCCCGGGGCTATCCTGATCCGCAGCCGCAGGTGAGGAGCCCGAAGTGACCGACACAGCGCCGCGTCCCACCCTGGAGGCCGTGGCCGCCCGGGCCGGTGTCTCGCGGGCGACCGTGTCCCGCGTGGTCAACGGCGGGGACGGGGTGCGGGACGTCCTCGTGGAGCGGGTCCGCAAGGCCGTGGACGAACTCGGGTACGTGCCCAACCAGGCCGCCCGCTCGCTGGTCACCCGGCGCCACGACGCGGTCGCGGTCGTCGTCGCCGAACCGGAGACCCGGGTCTTCGCCGACCCGTTCTTCGCGCTCCAGCTGCGTGGCATCAGCAAGGAGCTCACCGCCCACGACAACCAGCTCGTGCTGCTGCTCACCGAGGGCAGGGACGATCACGCCCGGGTCGGCCGCTACCTCGCCGGCGGGCACGTCGACGGCGCCCTCGTCTTCTCCCTGCACCTGGACGACCCGCTGCCGGAGCTGATCCAGCGGGCCGGTGTCCCCACCGTCTTCGGCGGACGCCCGGGCTGGAGCGGCGACCGGCGCGACGTGGTCTACGTCGACAGCGACAACCGCGGCGGCGCCCGTGACGCCGTCCGGCACCTGGCGGGGCTCGGCCGTACCCGGATCGCGCACATCACCGGCGCCCTCGACCAGACCTCCGCCGCGGACCGTCTCGACGGCTACCGGGACGTCATGGTGGACGCCGGCCCGGGGCTGATCGCCGAGGCCGACTTCACCCCGGCCGGCGGCGAACGGGCGATGCGCGAACTCCTGGAGCGCTGCCCGGACGTGGACGCGGTGTTCGCCGCCAACGACCTCACGGCCGTGGGCGCGTTGCGCGTCCTGCGCGCCTCCGGCCGCCGCGTCCCCGACGACGTGGCCGTGATCGGCTTCGACGACATGCTGCCCGTCGCGGAGCAGACCGACCCGCCGCTCACGACGGTCCGTCAGGACATCGAGGAGATGGGCCGCCTGATGGCCCGCCTGCTGCTGCGCGGCCTCGACCGGGACGCCCCGCGGGAGGGCGTCGGGGCGCCCCCGTCGAGCGTGGTGCTGCCGACGACGCTGGTACGGCGAGAGTCGGCCTAGGTGCGCCGTCCCGGGACGTCGGTGACCGGCGACACGCCGTGAGCGGCCCTCGGACGAGGGGGAGGGGCCGCGTCGCCGGGGGATCCGGACGGCGTGCCCGGGGCGGGCACGCCCTGTTGCGCGCCGCTGCGCTGCGGAGAAAGCGACGCGGTCTCGGTCTCAGCCCTGCCGTGGTTCGCTGTGGATCACCGCGAAGCGGGCTCCGTAGGGGTCGGCGAGTTTGGCGAGACGGCCGACGGACGGCAGGTCGGTGGCCGGGAGGCGGACCGTGCCGCCGAGCTCCTCGGCCCTGGCGACGATCGCGTCCGTGTCGCCGACCTCGAAGTACGGCAGCCAGTACGCCTCGTTCTCCGCCGGGTCGTCGGCCAGGGGGACGACACCGCCGAACATGGCGTCCTCGCCCAGCCCGCCCGGGTTGAACGCGGTGTACGTGCCGCCGGCGAAGTCGGCGCCGAAGGTCTCCAGACCGAGCACGGAGTGGTAGAAGGCCGCCGCGGCCGGGACGTCCGCCGTGCACAGCTCGACCCAGCACAGCGACCCGTGCTCCTGGACGACCTCCAGGCCCTTGTTGCGGCCCGGCTGCCACAGCCCGAAGGGCACCCCGGCCTGGTCGGCGAGGATCGCCATCCGGCCCAGGTCCTGGACGTCCATCGGCTGCACCCGCACCGCACCGTGCGCCTGCTCGGCCGCCCGCGCCGTGGCGTCCGCGTCCGGCGCCTGGAAGTACACCGTCCAGGACGGCGGGCCCTGCTCCGGCGTGGTCTGCATGCCTCCGGCGGCCGTCCTGCCGCCGAGCTGGAACAGGCCGTACCCTCCGACCTCCGGGCCGCCCGGCTGGAACCGCCAGCCGAACAGTCCGCCGTAGAAGGCGGCGGCGCCGTCGATGTCGGGAGTGCCGAGATCGATCCAGTTCGGAGCGCCGGTGACAAAACGGGTGGTGAGCATCGTCGCCCTCCTCGCGCAGGGGCCCGTCGTCTGCACTGCCGAGTCTTTCACCGCGCGGTGCCGACCGCCGCCGGGGCGCGGCCGCGGCGTGGTTGCGGACGTGTCCGCGCGCCGCCGTGCGCCGGCCCCGCCCGGCGGGTCACCATCGAGGCGGCCGGGGCCCGTGAACGCGGTGTTGATCCCGCGTTGATCGAACGTTTTTCGCTGTCCGCGACGCTGCCGGACATGCACATCGACACGATCACTTCGCCCGAACTCGAATGGCAGCAAGAGGCGTTGTGCGCGCAGACGGGGGCGGACTTCTTCTTCCCCGAGCCGGGCAGTTCGGTGCGGGAGGCGAAACGGATCTGCGGTATGTGCCCGATCCGGGCGGCCTGCCTGGCGTACGCGCTGGAGCACGACGAGCGCTTCGGCGTCTGGGGCGGTCTGTCGGAGAAGGAGCGGCTGGAGCTGCGACGGCTGCCGCGGTAGCCGGCACGGGGGCGGGGGCCTCCCGGCCCTGCGCTGTCCGCGGCCGGTATCGCACGAGGCCCCGGCCGCCCGGGGCGGCCGGGGCCTCGTGGACGTGCGGGCGGGTCGGCGTCAGGCGCCGGCCCGGGCGGCCATGCGCGCCTTGCGGGCGGCCAGCTTCTCGTCGAACTTCGACGCCTCGGAGTCCAGACCGCCCATGAACAGGCCGAGCTCCTCCTGCGCCTTGCGGCCCTCGGGGCCCAGGCCGTCGATCTCCATGACCTTCAGGAAGCGCAGCACCGGCTGGAGCACGTCGTCGTGGTGGATGCGCATGTTGTAGATCTCGCCGATCGCCATCTGCGCGGCGGCCCGCTCGAAGCCGGGCATGCCGTGGCCGGGCATCCGGAAGTTCACGATGACGTCGCGCACCGCCATCATCGTCAGGTCGGGCGCCAGCTCGAAGGCCGCCTTGAGCAGGTTCCGGTAGAAGACCATGTGCAGGTTCTCGTCGGTGGCGATGCGCGCCAGCATGCGGTCGCAGACCGGGTCCCCGGACTGGTGGCCGGTGTTGCGGTGCGAGACGCGGGTCGCGAGCTCCTGGAAGGCCACGTAGGCGACCGAGTGCAGCATCGAGTGCCGGTTGTCCGACTCGAAGCCCTCGCTCATGTGGGACATCCGGAACTCCTCCAGCTTGTCCGGGTCCACCGCGCGCGAGGTGAGCAGGTAGTCGCGCATCACGATGCCGTGCCGGCCCTCCTCCGCGGTCCAGCGGTGCACCCAGGTGCCCCAGGCGCCGTCGCGGCCGAACAGCGAGGCGATCTCGTGGTGGTAGCTGGGCAGGTTGTCCTCGGTGAGAAGGTTGACGACGAGCGCGATGCGTCCGATCTCGGTGACCTTGGACTGCTCCTTCTCCCAGGCCTCGCCGTCCTCGAAGACACCGGGGAAGTTGCGGCCGTCGGTCCAGGGCACGTACTCGTGCGGCATCCAGTCCTTGGCGACCTTCAGATGCCGGTTGAGCTCCTTCTCGACCACTTCCTCCAAGGCGTACAGCAGCTGAGCGTCGGTCCAGGCGCCGGCCGGGCTGCCGAGGTGGGGAGTGGTGATCGTCATGGACTCTCCAGGGGGACAAGCGTACGAGCGGTGAGCGGTAACCTACGGCATCGTAGGCTACGTATCCGTAGGTTACGATGCCGTAGGTTAAGGGTGCTGTAAACACCGCTGATCAGCAGGGGTCGCCCGGTGATCGGTCAGCTCCCCGGACTCGCAGGTCGAAAGGCCCGGACGGGGGACGCGCGGGCCCTCAGACGTACAGGTCCCGCAGCCGCACCGAGAGGCACGTCACACATCCCTCGAGCTTCTCGAACTCGCTGATGTCCACGACGACCGGTTCGTACCCGAGATCGGCGAACAGTTCGGCGGTCTTCGGCGCGCTCGCCGCCATCAGCAGCTTGTCGCCGCCGAGCAGGACCACGTGCGAGCCCGCCTCCTCCGGGACCGGCAGGAAGCGCGCGAACAGCGACGGCGTGTCCATCTTCGGGATGTGCCCGATGACCGTGCCGTCGGGGAGCGCCGTGACCGCCGACTTCAGGTGCAGCACCTTGCTCACCGGCGCGGAGACGACCCGCGCGCCGAGAGGCTCGAACGCGGCGCGCAGCTGCCGGACACCGGCGGCGTTGGTACGGCCGCCCCGCCCCACGTAGACCGTGTCGCCGATCTTCAGCACGTCACCGCCCTCCAGGGTGCCCGGCTCCCAGATCCAGTTCACCGAGCAGCCCAGACCGGCCACGGCCTCCTCCACCCCGGCGGTCTCCTCCCGCCGGGAGTCGGCGCCGGGACGCGTGATCAGGGCCACGTTCTTGTACATCACGACCGTGTCCTCGACGAACACCGAGTCCGGGCAGTCGTCGGCCGGGTCCACCTCGATGGTCTCCCAGCCGTGCGTGCGCAGGGCCTCCACGTACGCCTCCCACTGCTCGACGGCGAGGTCGGCGTCGACCTTCTCCCGTTCGATGTGCGTCACCAGCCCTTCGGCGAGACGTGGGCTGGGGCGGCGGACGAGGGCCTTCTTGCTGGGCACGAGCGTGACTCCGTATCGGATGGGACGGTCGGGACCGCACCGACGGAGCCTCCGGGATCGACCGGAACCCATCGGGCGTCGGCCGACCATCATGCAGGGCGGACGAGGGCGAGGACAGCCCCGGGGAGGGGCGGAGCGGGTGGAGGGGCCGACCACTGCCCGCCGGGTACCCGCGGAGCGCTTCTCCAACTCGACGCACCGACCCGGCCCCAGGTCCTCGCTCTGCCGCCCCCGACCGCGTCCCTCCGCTCAGCCCGGCGACCCGGCCCCCTCCAGCCCTCGCCGCTGCGCCGGCGTCACCGCACCGGGGGCATTTTGCCCCTGCTCGTCCGGACGCAGGCACTCGATCAGGTAGTCGCCCGTGTCGGGGTCACGGGTCACGCCGTGGGTCTCGCTGCCGAAGCCGGGGAAGTGGCGGTCGAAGGACTCCAGGGCGCCGAGGTAGCGCAGGAGGGGACCGTCCGCCTCGCCGGTGCTCTCGCCCGGCATGAGGACCGGGATGCCGGGCGGGGTCACCGTGACCATCGCCGCGGCCACCCGTCCCGGCGCGTCCGTCAGGCGGATCCGTTCCGTGCCGCCGCGGATCAGGCGCTGGTAGCACAGCTGGGGCGGGGCGACCGGCTCGGGCAGGTGCTGGAAGGCGCTGTCGAGCAGCTCGACCAGGCGGGCCCCCCGCAGATGGTCGTGCATCTCCTGGCACAGGCCGCGCAGCGTCAGCCCGCCGTAGCGGCGCGGGTGCTCCGCCACCAGCGCGGGCAGCACACGGTCGAGCGGGGCGTCACCGTCGTAGAGGTCCTTGAAGTCCATGAGGGCGTCCAGCAGGGTGCCCCACTTGCCCTTGGTGATGCCCATGGAGAACAGCACCAGCGTGGTGTAGCTGTCGGTCTTCTCGACGACGATGCCGCGCGTCGTCAGATAGGCGGTGAGCACCCGGGCCGGGATGCCCTGCTCGGACATCTCCCCGGTCGCGTCGAGCCCCGGGCAGGTCAGGGTGACCTTGATCGGGTCGAGCATGCAGTAACCGTCGGTCAGCCCGGGGAAGCCGTGCCAGTCCGCGTCGGGCGCGAGGTGCCAGCAGGACGGCTCGGTGCGCAGCAGGTCGGCCGGTGCCTCGTCGAAGGGCAGTCGTTTCCCGCTCGCGGGGTCCGTCACCTCGTCCGGCTGCCACACGCCGAAGAACCACGGCGGCCGGTCGCCCGCCGCCTCGATCCGCCGGCCGATCCGCACCACCTCCTGGCGGAACCGGATCGCCTCGGTCACCGCTTCGTCGACCAGCCACTGTCCCTGCGGGCCGTCCATCATGGCCGTCGCCACGTCCAGCGAGGCGATCATCGGGTACAGCGGTGACGTGGTCCCGTGCATCATCAGTGCCTCGTTGAACCGGTCGTGCTCGACCGGTGCCCGCGGCGCCGGCCTGACGTGCACCATGGCCGCCTGTGACAGGGCCGCCAGCAGTTTGTGGGTGGACTGGGTCGCGAAGACCGTCGGCCGGTCGGGGCCGGGGAAGGCCTCCTCGTCCACCGACATGCCGTAGCGCCCGGCGTAGAGCGGATGGAAGCGGGCGTAGGCGAACCACGCCTCGTCGAAGTGCAGCCGGGGCGTGGCCGTGGCGAATGCCCGGGCCGCCGCCACGGCGTCGTAACACAGCCCGTCGTACGTGGAGTTGGTGAACACCGCGTACTGGGCGCGCGAGGAGACGGCGTCCGGCGTCAGCGGATTCGCGGCGATCCGCGCGGCCACCGCGTCCGCCGCGATCTCGGCGGGCGGCAAGGGTCCGGCGAGGCCGTAGCCGTTGCGGGTGGGGACCAGGTACACGGGGCGCGCGCCGGACACGACCAGGCCGTGCAGGACGGACTTGTGGCAGTTGCGGTCGACCAGGGCGATCTCGTCGTGGGTCACGCTGAAGTGCCCGACCAGGCGGTTGCAGGTGGAGTCGCCGTGCAGCACGAAGTAGGTGTGTGCGGAGCCGAAGACCCGCGCGGCGTTGCGCTCCGCCTCACCGATCGGCCCGGTGTGCTCGAACAGCGAGCCGAGCTCCTCAACGGAGATCGACAGGTCGCTGCGCAGCAGCCGCTCCCCGAAGTACGCGTGGAACGCCCGGCCCACGGGTGACTTGAGGAAGGCGACACCGCCGGAGTGCGCGGGAGTGTGCCACGAGTACTCGTGCGCGTCGTCGAAGCGCCGCAGCGCCTTGAAGAACGGCGGGAGCAGTGCGTCCTGGTAGGCGCGTGCGGCGGTCGTGATCCGCCCGGCGATGAACGCCGGCGTGTCCTCCAGCGGCCACACATAGCCCACCACCGACTGGGACACCCACAGCGGCAACTCGCGCAGCCCTTCGTCCGCCATGACCAGGAACACCGGCAGGTTCTGGAACCGGCGCCCGATCCGGCGCAGCACCGCCGCACCGCCGGGTCCGTCACCGGTTCCCGCGTCGCCCCCGCCCCCGCCCCCGGCCTGGGGGAGGGCTGCGCCCCGCCCCCTGGCTGCGCCCCCCGCTCCGGACGGAAGGTCCCAGGCGACCACCGCGGCGGCCAGCCCGGCCTCGGTCCGCAGCACCGCCTCGGCGTCGGCGACGCTCATCACCCAGCGGACCTGTAAGCCGCGCGCCCGGATTCCTTCAGCGACGCACGCCAACTGCTCCGCGCCGACACCCCCGTCGTCCGGGTGCTCCGCCACCGCCACCAGTACCGTGCCGTCGGCCATGCCGTCCCCCCCTCCACGGTGGCCCGCGCCACCCCCTTCCAGTGTTCGCGGGCCCCGCACGCAGGATCGGCCGCAGCCGGGGCAAACCACTCCATCGGTTAAACGCCCGAGTCCGCGCGTTGACGATCGGCCCGAACCACCCACGCGACCGCTCATCGACGATCGGCACGCCCCGGCTCACCGGCGGTGCCGCACCGCCCGCCGCAGATGCTCCCCGGTGAAGGAGCCCTCCGCTGCCAGCAGTTGCCGGGGCGTCCCCTCGAAGACGATCTCGCCGCCGTCCCGGCCGCCGTCCGGGCCGAGGTCGATCACCCAGTCCGCCCGGGCGATCACGTCCAGGTTGTGCTCGACCACGACGACCGTGTTGCCCGAGTCGACCAGCCGGTCCAGCAGGGCGACGAGCCCCTCCACGTCCGCCATGTGCAGGCCGGTCGTCGGTTCGTCGAGCACGTAGACGGCCCCGGTCCGGTGCAGCCGCGTGGCCAGCTTGATGCGCTGCCGCTCGCCCCCGGAGAGCGTGGAGAGGGGGCGGCCGAGCGTGAGGTACGTGAGGCCTACGTCCCGCAGGGCGCCCAGCCGCCGCCGTACGCCCGGGTCGTCGAAGAAGCCGAGCGCCTGCTCGGCCGTCATCTCCAGGACGTCCGCGACGGAACGGCCCCGGACGGTCAGCCGCAGCACCTCCTCCTTGAAACGCCGCCCCTCGCAGGCGTGGCAGGTCGTGGTCACCGGGTCCATGAAAGCCAGGTCCGTGTAGATGAGGCCCCGGCCCTCGCAGGTGCCGCAGGCGCCGTCGGAGTTGAAGCTGAAGAGACCGGCCTCGGCCCCCGTCTCACGGGCGAAGGTCTTGCGGACGGTGTCCATGATCCCCAGGTAGGTCGCCGGGGTGGAACGGCCGGAGATGCCGATCGACGACTGGTCGACGACCACGGCGTCGTCGTGCGCCGCGATGAACTCCCCGGCCAGGGTGCTCTTCCCGGACCCGGCGACCCCGGTCACCGCCGTGAGCACACCGGCCGGGAACCGTACGGTCACGTCCCGCAGGTTGTGCCGGCCGGCGCCCTTGACCCAGAGTTCGCCCACGGGCCGCCGCTCTTCGCGCTTGACCTCCGTACGGCGGCGCAGACACCGCCCGGTGAGCGTGCCGGACGCCGCCAGGTCCTTCGGTGTCCCCTCGAACACCACTGTGCCGCCCCCGGCGCCGGCGTCCGGCCCCATGTCGACGACATGGTCGGCCAGTGCGATGACGTCCGGGTCGTGTTCGACGACCAGCACCGTGTTGCCCTTGTCCCGCAGCCGCAGCAGCAGGTCACCGAGACGGCCCACGTCACGCGGGTGCAGGCCGACGCTCGGCTCGTCGAAGATGTACGTCATGCCGGTCAGGCTGGAGCCGAGGTGCCGCACCGTCTTCAGCCGCTGCCCCTCCCCGCCGCTGAGCGTGGCGGTCTCCCGGTCGAGGCTGAGATAGCCGAGGCCGATCGCCTCGATGCGCTCCAGCGCGGCCACGGCGGCCGAGGAGATCGGCCGGGCCACGGGGTCGTCGATCTCCTTCAGCACGGTGATCAGATCCGTGACCTGCATGCGGACGCAGTCCGCGATCGACCGGCCGTTGACGCGGGTCGCGAGCGCCGCGGCGTTCAGACGTGCCCCACGGCAGGCCGGGCAGGCGCCCTCCACCAGGAACGCGCGGACCAGGTCCCGGGTCTTCTGGCTCATGCCCGACAGGTCCCGCTTCAGGTACAGCCGCTCGAAGCGGACGGCCAGCCCCTCGTACTCGGTGGTCCAGGTGCCGCCGCTGCCGTTGACCGTGACCTTGCTGCCGGGCCGCCCGCGCATCAGGAACTCGCGTTCGGCGGCGGTGAACCGCCCCACCGGCTTGTGCGGGTCGAGGTCGGTGCTGTTGGTGTACGTCTGCCCCTGCCAGGTACCGGCGGCGAACGGCGGGAAACGGACCGCCCCGTCCGCGAGGGAGCGGCCCGGGTCGAGGATCCGGTCCCAGTCGGGCCGCACCGTCCGGCCGAGGCCGTCGCACTCGGGACACATGCCCGACGGGTCGTTGAACGAGTACGCTGCGGCCGGTCCGGCGCTCGGCGTACCGTGCCGGGAGAACAGCACCCGGATCACCGAGTAGACGTCCGTCATGGTGCCCACGGTCGACCGGGAGTGGCCGCCGATCGGCCGCTGGTCGACGACGATCGCGGGGGTGAGGTCCTCCAGGCCGTCCGCACGCGGCCGCTCGAACTTGGGCAGCCGGTTGCGGACGAACCAGGGGTAGGTCTCGTTCAGCTGGCGCTGCGACTCCACCGCGATCGTGTCGAAGACGACGGACGACTTACCCGATCCCGAAACGCCGGTGAACACGGTCAGCCGGCCTTTCGGGATGCGGAGGGTGACGTCCTTGAGATTGTTCTCGCGTGCTCCGGTCAGGGTGATGGCATCGTGCGCGAAGTCGGTCATGCCGCCGACGCTAGGAGGAAATCCCGACATCCTCTGGCGTGGTTTCCTTCAGTTCTCCTTCCTCCAGCAGCAGCCAGCGCGTGATGCCGATCGACTCCAGGAACGGCAGGTCGTGACTGGCCACGACCAGCGCTCCCTCGTACGACTCCAGGGCCGTCGTGAGCTGCCGGACGCTAGCCATGTCCAGGTTGTTGGTCGGCTCGTCCAGCAGGAGCAGCTGCGGCGCGGGCTCGGCCAGCATCAGCGCGGCCAGCGCGGCCCGGAAGCGTTCGCCGCCGGACAGCGTCGCCGCCTTCTGGTCGGCGCGGGCGCCCCGGAACAGGAAGCGCGCCAGCCGCGCCCGGACCCGGTTGTTGGTGGCGTCCGGCGCGTAACGGGCCACGTTCTCGGCGACGGAGAGCTCCCCGTCGAGGACGTCGAGCCGCTGTGGCAGGAACCGCAGCGGGACGTGCGTGCGCACCTCGCCCGACTCCGGCCGGAGCTCGCCGGTGATCGTGCGCAGCAGCGTCGTCTTGCCCGAGCCGTTGCGTCCGATCAACGCGACCCGCTCGGGCCCGCGCAGGTCGAAACCGCCCTGCACCCGGGCGCCGTAGCGGAGCCCGAGGTCCTGGAGGGTGAGCACGGTCCGCCCCGGCGGCACGGCCGTGTACGGCAGGTCGACGCGGATCTCGTCGTCGTCCCGTACGGCCTCCACCGCCTCGTCGAGCCGCTCCCGGGCCTCGGCGAGCTTCTCCTCGTGCATGATGCGGTGCTTGCCCGCGGACTCCTGCGCCGCGCGCTTGCGCGCCCCCATGACGATCTTCGGCTCGCGCTTGCTGTCCCACATCTTCTGCCCGTACCGCTTGCGGCGGGCCAGCTTGACCTGGGCGTCGGCCAGTTCGCGCTTCTGTTTGCGGAAGTCGGACTCGGCGACGCGCACCATGCGCTCCGCCGCTTCCTGTTCGATCTCCAGTGCCTCCTCGTAGTCGGAGTAGTTGCCGCCGTACCAGGTGATCTCGCCGGAACGCAGATCGGCGATCTGGTCGACGAGGTCCAGCAGTTCGCGGTCGTGGCTGACGACGACCATCACGCCCGGCCAGGACTGGACGGCCGCGTACAGCCGCCGACGGGCGTACAGGTCCAGGTTGTTGGTCGGCTCGTCCAGCAGCAGCACGTCGGGCCGGCGCAGCAGCAGTGCGGCCAGCCGAAGCAGGACGGACTCGCCGCCGGACACCTCGCCGATGGTGCGGTCCAGCTCGACGTGGCCCAGGCCGAGTTCGCCGAGCGTGGCGAGGGCGCGCTCCTCGACGTCCCAGTCGTCGCCGACGGTCTCGAAATGCGCCTCGGAGACGTCGCCCGACTCGATGGCGTGCAGGGCGGCGCGCCGAGCGGCGATGCCGAGGGCCTCGTCGACGCGCAGGGCGGTGTCGAGCGTGACGTTCTGCGGGAGGTAACCGACCTCGCCGGCCACGCGGACGGTGCCGTCGGCCGGTTTCAGTTCACCGGCGATCAGCTTCAACAGGGTCGATTTTCCGGACCCGTTGACGCCGACCAGGCCGGTCCGGCCGGGGCCGAACGCGACGTCCAGGCCCTCGAAGACGGCACTGCCGTCGGGCCAGGCGAACGCAAGGGACGTAAGGGTGAGGGAAGCAGACATGGGAGCCTCGCTCGCGGTTGCTCGAAGCGGTCAGGGGCAAACGCGTGTCGAGACACCTGCGACCAGGGGGAGGAGGCTCCATGGGCACGTCACGGACGTGAAGAACACCCTGCACCGGGAGGACGGCTCGAACGCCGAGGTCGCACGCAGCGCACACCACAGAGGGATGTGACGCGGTGTCTCAGGACCTCAGACGAGCAACGTCCTTCTCCAATCGGCGGCAACAGGACGCGGTACACGCTACGAAGGCCCTGTAGGCCTGTCAACGCCATTACGAAGGTCCTGTGGGCCTGTCGACGCATGACGTGCCGACCCGATCTTCCCGTTCCGAGGAGGCCTCCCGTGCCGCACGGCCCGTTGTCGCTGCCGGCCAGGCTCTGCCTGCTGGCCTGGGACGCCGCACGACCAGCGGCCGGCCGCTCCGCCCTGCGACCCGGCCTGGTGCGGGCCGGTGCCCTCGTCGAGCTGGCCCAGCGCGGGCTGCTGACCGACGTGGACGGTATCGCCACGCCGGCCGACCTGGACGCGTGCGCGGGTGACCCGGTCCTCGACGGGCTGCTGGACCTCGTCCGGGAGTCGTGCCCGCACCCCTGGCGGACATGGGTGACGCTGCGGGCGCGGGTGACCTCCGACGCCGTGCGGGAGCAGCTGGTGGCCGAGGGATACCTGCGGGCGGAGAAGCGCCGGGTACTCGGGGTGTTCCCGTCCGTGGAGTACGTGCTGGTGCGTGCGACCGTCGTGGCGGCGCTGCGGGAGGAGATCCGGCAGGTGCTGCGTGGGCCGCTGCCCGCCGCCGGGATCTCCGGGCGCGACGCGGCGGTCGCCCTCCTCGCCGAGGCCGCGGACCTCTTCGGCGAGAGCGCGCCCGAACAGCGCACCCGGGAACTGACCGAACGGGCCGGAGCGGCGACGCGCGGACCGGGGAGCATCGTCCGAGAGGTGACCGCGGCGGTCACCGCGGGGAGGTCATCGGGGCAGGCAGCGGCCCGAGGGTGATCCCCCGCGCCCGGTGGCGCGAGGGCCGGCCGCGACGCGACAGGGGCGCCTGCCGGGACGAGCCCGTCAGTTCAGCACGCGTCCCGCATCAGCTCCGCCAGACCGTGGTCCAGATCCAGCTGGAGGTGCTCCAGACCGACCGGCACCAGTTCGCTCGTGGCCTCGAGGAACCGGCGGATCTCGCTGGAGCGCACATGGACCACGGCCGTGCCCTCGGGGGCGTGGAACTCCAGCACCGTGCGGTCGTAGCCGTAGGGGCGCACGCGCACGTCCCCGTGCCCCTCCGCGCTCTTCTGGCCCGCGGCGAGCAGCTCACGGGAGAAGGTCCAGCAGACCTCGACGCCCTCCAGCGTGGCCGGGGCGGGGAAGGTCATGCGGACCGCGAAAGGATCACGCCGGTCGTAGTGCAGCGTCGCGGGAATGCTCGGCATACGCGGCGCGGCGGCGACGAGGCGGGCCTCCACGGGCTGCTCGATGACGATGGACAACGCCTTGCTCCCTTGTGACGGCTGGACGGACACTTCCGGGCGGATGAGGCCGGGCACTGGAAGAGACGACGGAATCAGCCAATCCGTGCACACGAAGTGCGAGTGACCTCTGTCACCGCGTTCATGCACCAGAGTGACGTGGCTCTCCTTGTGTGCCTCACACGGCACTTGTGGCGCCCACCGCACCTCCGGCGGCACCCGCGAGGCCATCTGGACGGCACCCGGACGGTGGGCTAGCTTCCCCCGCCATGAGGCGCATGGGGAGCACGCGACGGACGGGACGAACACGGGGCAGGGCGACCGCGATGGCGGCCTGCGCGGCGGCACTGGCCGCCCTGACCGCCGTACCGGCGCAGGCGCACGGGCCGGAGCACCGGCCGCCGCACTGGGAACTCAAGGACACCGGCACCCCGCAGGCACGCTTCCGGGGCCTCGCCGCCGTCAGCCGGAACACCGCCTGGGTCGCCGGCACCGGCGGCACCGTGCTGCGCACCACCGACGGCGGCAGGAGCTGGCGCGACGTGTCACCACCCGGCGCCGGGGAGTTGCAGTTCCGGGACGTCGAGGGGTTCGACGCCCGCCGGGCCGTGGTACTGGCCATCGGCGAGGGGGAGGCGTCCCGGGTCTACCGCACCGACGACGGCGGAGCGACCTGGACGGAGTCCTTCCGCAACCCCGACCCCAAGGCGTTCTACGACTGTCTCGCCTTCTTCGACCGCCGCAACGGTCTGGCGATGAGCGACCCGGTGGACGGGAGGTTCCGCATCCTGTCGACCGGCGACGGCGGCCGTACCTGGAAGGTGCTGCCGGAGCGGGGCATGCCGGCCGCGCAGGAGGGCGAGGCCGGATTCGCGGCGAGCGGCCAGTGCCTGGTGACGGCCGGGACGGGGGACGTCTGGCTGGCCACCGGCGGGGCGGCACGCGCGCGGGTCCTGCACTCCTCTGACCGCGGACGCACCTGGACCGCCACCGACTCGCCCCTGCCGGCGGGCGACCCCGCTCGGGGCGTCTTCGCGCTCGCCTTCCGCGACCGCACCCACGGTCTCGCCGTCGGCGGCGACTTCCGCCCCGGCCGGCCCTCACCGCAGGCCGCCGCCCGCTCCTCCGACAGCGGCCGCACCTGGCGCCCGGCCGCCGCACCCCCGCCCGCCTACCGCTCCGGCGTCGCCTGGCTCCCGCACAGCCGCACCGCCGCCCTCGCCGTAGGCCCCACCGGCACGGACCTCACCGCGGACGCCGGCCGGACCTGGCGGACCGTGGACACGGGCTCCTACGACACCGTCGACTGCGCCCCGGACCACGGGTGCTGGGCCGCCGGTGAGCAGGGCCGGGTGGCCCGCCTGGAGCACTGAGCATGCGGGGTGCCCTGATCGTTGGCAGTGTGGGTACTCGTTCACTGATCGGGAAAGGAAGTGAGCGGACATGCCACGCGGTTCGAGCCCCAAGCGGGAGCGCCAGTACGAGCACATCAAGGAAAGTGCGGAGGACCGGGGCGAAAGCACCGGCCGCGCCAAGGAGATCGCCGCGCGGACGGTGAACAAGGAACGCGCCCGCTCCGGCGAGTCCAAGACCGCCAGCCGCACCTCCACCAAGGACATGTCCTCCGGCAAGCGGGGCGGTCAGCGGTCGGGACAGGGCTCCCAGGGCCCCACGTACGACCAGCTGTACCAGGAGGCCAAGCGCAAGGGCGTCGAGGGCCGGTCCAGCATGAACAAGAGCCAGTTGCAGCGCGCGCTGGGCAAGTGAGGCGGACGCCTCAGAGGGTCTCCCGGTAGGCCTCCAGCGCGGGTGCCGTCTTCGTCGCCGTGAACTCGGTGACGCGGTACGCGCACACGCCCGCGATGACGAACGGGTCCTCCGCGGTGATCTCCTCGATCCGCGCGCGATCCCCCGCGACGGCGATGATCACTCCGCCGTCGCGGGGGTTCTTGCGCCCGGACGCGAGGAACACCCCCTGCCCGTACTGCTCGTCGAGCCAGGCGACATGCTTCTGCAGCACAGCGTCGACGGCTTCCAGCGGGGCTGTGTACGTCAACTCCAGCACGAACATGACCGGGAGCCTACCCCCGGCCCCCTGTCCGGCCGCCGGGCGGCCCGTAGGCTCAGGGCCATCATGACGACCGTACGCATTCCCGAGGACTGGCCCGCCACCGAGGACCAGGCCCGCGCCGTCCAGGACGCGCTGCGCGCCCGTGTGATCCTCGACGAACCCGGACCGCCTCCCCGGACAGGCCATGTGACGGGGGTGGACGTCGCGTACGACGACGAACGGGACGTCGTCGCGGCGGCGGCGGTCGTCCTGGACGCGTCGAGTCTCGACGTCGTCGCGCAGGCCACCGCGGTGGGCCGGGTCTCCTTCCCCTACGTGCCCGGGCTGCTCGCCTTCCGCGAGATCCCCACGGTTCTCGCCGCCCTGGAGGCCCTGCCCTGCCCGCCCGGCCTGGTCGTCTGCGACGGCTACGGCCTCGCCCACCCCCGCCGCTTCGGTCTGGCCAGCCACCTCGGCGTCCTGACCGGCCTGCCCACCATCGGCGTCGCGAAGAACCCGTTCACCTTCTCCTACGACGATCCGGGCACCCCGCGCGGCAGCACCGCCCCACTGTTCGCGGGCTCCGAGGAGGTCGGCCGGGCCCTGCGCACCCGCGACGGCGTCAAGCCGGTCTTCGTCTCCGTGGGCCACCGGGTGACGCTGGACGGCGCCTGCGCCCACACCCTCGCGCTGACCCCCGCCTACCGTCTCCCGGAAACCACCCGCAGGGCGGACGCGCTGTGCCGCGAGGCGCTGAGGAAGGCCTACTCGGCCTGATCCTCCACCCGCCAGCGGCCCACCTCGCGATGGTCCGAGTCGTAGACCGCCGACTCGTCCCCGGGGACGAGTGCGTAGTGGCGCAGATTGCCGGCCCAGTACCTGAGGATCCGGCCCAGTTCGCCCGCCGGGTCTTTCGTCGAGGCCGCGTCGTCCAGGGACACTTCCAGAAGGAATCTCATACCTTCAAGGGTTTCATTGAACTCCTTGTTGGTACTTTCGCGCCGTCGCCGCAGGGGGAGCGCCGAGAAGTCGCAAGTGGGAGGAGAGGCATGGGCCGGGCGGGGCGAGCGCATCTGAGTACCGGTTCTGAGTACCCGTACGGATGCCCGGCGGCGGCCGGGGCCGACAGGCTGGGGCGCATGACAACGCACCGCGCCCCCAAGCCTGTTGCCGCCCCGACCCAGACCGTCGAGCGGGCCGTCACCATAGGCCTGATCCTCGCCGTCCTGGCCGGGCTCGGCTGGATCGCCGGGATGATCTACACCCTCGCCGAGTGGCCGCTGTAGGCCCTCCGGCGGGCCCTCAGCGGGCCGCCGCGACGCGGAAGCGGATGCCCGCCGCGCGCAGCCGGCCGATCAGCGCGTCGCCCATCGCCACCGCCGTGGTGACCTGACCCGCCGTCTTCGGAAGGTCGTCCAGGGCCAGGCACAGCGCCGACTCGGCGAGCATCTTGGCCGTCTCGTCGTAGCCGGGATCGCCGCCCGAGACCTCCGTGTACACCCGCGAGCCGCCGCCTTCGCCCACGAAGCGCACGGAGAACCAGCTCTTCGCCCGCTTCTCGGGGCTCGGCCCGTCCCCGGGCTTGAGCCGGTCCGACAACCAGCGCCGGGCGGGCGGCACCTGAGCCGCCGCGGCCAGCGCGCCGACCGCCGCGACCCCGCCGACGGCGACGGGCAGACGCCGGACGGCCGCGTACTGCCGGTAGCGGAAGTCGGGGCCGTACCGTTCGAGGGCCGACGCGGAGCGCCGCACGATCTGCGGGTCGATGGTCGGCATCGGCAGCGCCCACGCGCCGACCTCCCTGGCGAACCGCGGCCCGCCCAACGGCGCCGACGTCCGCCGGCCCACCAGCCGCGGCTCGTGCCGCCGCCGGTCCCGCGCGGCCGCCGCCATCTCCCGCTGCCGCGCGAACTGGCCGAGCGCGGAGGCGAAGGTCCCACCCGAGAACGCCGCGTCCGCGGTGACGAAGCCCTCCACGGTCAGCGGCACGTCCTCGGGCAGCTGCTGCACGGTGAAGTACACGCCCAGGTCGTAGGGGATCGAGTCGAACCCGGCGGCGTGCACCAGCCGCGCCCCGGTCTCCCGCGCGCGGGCGTCGTGCCGGACGTACATCAGGTCCACGAACTCGGGCTCGCCGCACAGGTCCAGGTAGTCGGTCCCGGCGTCCGCGCAGGCCGCGACGAGTTCCTCGCCGTACATCACGTACGGGCCGACGGTCGTGGCCACCACGCGCGCCTGCCCGGCGAGGTCGCGCAGCGAGGCGGGGTCGCAGACGTCCGCCCGCAGCACGCCGATCTCCGCGTCGGCGGGCAGCCGATCCCGAAGCCGCTCCAGCTTCTGCGCGTTGCGGCCCGCGATCGCCCAGCGCAGCCCCTCGGGCGCGTGGGCGGCCAGATACCCCGCGGTGAGCGCCCCGGCGAAACTGGTCGCTCCGAAGAGCACGATGTCGTACGGACGGTCCGTCCTGCTTTGCCTGCTCATGACACCCCTCGGTCGTGCAGCCCGTGCCGCTGTCGGTGGCCGAGGCTAGCGTGAGGAGTGCGGAGCCCGACGACGAGCCCGGAGGACGACGATGGCCGTGCCCAGGAATGCCCTGAAGAAGTGGGAGAAAGCGCGCGCGTTCGCACTGGCACTGCCGGACGCCGTCGAGGAGTTCCCCTGGGGCGAGTCCGTCGCCAAGGTCAACAAGAAGGTGTTCGTCTTCCTCGGAGTCCAGGACGGCAGTTACCCCCTGGGAGTGACGGTGAAGCTCACCGACGAGACCGCGCACGCCCATGCGCTGGCCTGCCCGGGCGCCGAGCCCGCCGGGTACGGCCTGGGCAAGGCGGGCTGGGTGAGCATCCCCCTGGAGCGGCAGGGCGCCCCGTCGGCCGAGGTGCTCTGCGACTGGGTGGAGGACAGCTACCGGGCCATCGCCCCGAAGCGGCTGATAGTGGTGCTGGACGGGACCTGACCTCGTCCGGCAGATTGCTAAGCGCTTGCTCGTTCAGGTCTTGTGCCGACTGGAACACGTTCTTAGCATCACTGGTGTTACATCAGATGTGTCACAGCGCTGGGGGCTGCATGACCACGGCAAGGACGCCAGGACACGGCCCGCTCAGCGGCGTGCGCGTCGTCGAGCTGGCCGGCATCGGGCCCGGCCCGTTCGCCGCCATGCTCCTGGCCGACCTCGGGGCCGACGTCGTGCGCGTGGACCGCCCGGGCAGCCCCGGGCTCGGGATCGACCCGGCGTACGACGTCACCAACCGCAACAAGCGCTCGGTGATCGTCGACCTGAAGTCACCCGACGGCCGGGAACAGGCCCTCGACCTCGCGGCCCGCGCCGATGTCCTGGTCGAGGCCTACCGCCCCGGCGTCGCCGAACGCCTCGGCGTGGGCCCCGAGCCCTGCCTCGCCCGCAACCCGCGCCTCGTCTACGGCCGGATGACCGGCTGGGGCCAGGACGGCCCGCTCTCCCGACGTGCCGGGCACGACATCGCGTACATCGCCCCCACCGGTGCGCTCGGCATGATCGGCCGGCCGGGAGAGGCGCCGCCGGCCCCGGCCAACCTGCTCGGCGACTACGCGGGCGGCTCCCTCTACCTCGTCGTCGGCGTCCTCGCCGCCCTGCACCACGCCCGCGCGACCGGCACCGGCCAGGTCGTCGACGCCGCCATCGTCGACGGGACCGCCCACCTCACCACGATGATCCACGGCATGCTCGCCGCCGGGGGCTGGCAGGACCGCCGCGGCGGCAACCTCCTGGACGGCGGCTGCCCCTACTACGGCACGTACGAGACGGCCGACGGCGGGTACATGGCCGTCGGCGCCCTGGAACCGCAGTTCTACGCCGAGTTCCTCGGCCTCCTCGGCGTCGGCGACCGGGGCGACGCCCGCAAGGACGTCACCCGCTGGGACGAACTGCGCGAACAGATCGCCGCCCGCTTCAAGACCCGGACGAGGGACGAGTGGACGGCCGTGTTCGACGGCTCCGACGCCTGTGTGGCGCCCGTGCTGTCGCTGCGCGAGGCCCCGCACCACCCGCACCTGGCCGCCCGCGGCACCTTCACCGACCACGGCGGCATCACCCAGCCCGCCCCGGCCCCCCGCTTCTCCGCGACCCCGACCTCCGTCCGCACCGGCCCGGCGCGGCCGGGCGCCGGCACGGCGGACGTCGCCCGGGACTGGGACGTCCCCGGGCTCCTCCCGTCGTCCCGAAACCCTCAGTGAAAGGCCCCCTCGTGAGCACCGAAGCGTACGTGTACGACGCGATCCGCACCCCGCGCGGCCGCGGCAAGGCCAATGGCGCCCTGCACGGCACCAAGCCCATCGACCTGGTCGTGGGACTCATCCACGAGATCCGCGCCCGCTTCCCGGACCTCGACCCGGCCGCCGTCGACGACATCGTCCTCGGCGTCGTCGGCCCGGTCGGCGACCAGGGCTCCGACATCGCCCGGATCGCCGCCATCGCCGCGGGCCTGCCCGACACGGTCGCCGGTGTGCAGGAGAACCGCTTCTGTGCCTCGGGTCTGGAGGCCGTCAACCTGGCCGCCGCCAAGGTGCGTTCCGGCTGGGAGGACCTCGTCCTCGCGGGTGGCGTCGAATCGATGTCCCGGGTGCCGATGGCCTCCGACGGTGGCGCCTGGTTCAACGACCCGATGACCAACCTCCAGGTCAACTTCGTACCGCAGGGCATCGGCGCCGACCTCATCGCCACCATCGAGGGCTTCTCCCGGCGCGACGTCGACGAGTACGCGGCCCTCTCCCAGGAGCGGGCCGCCACCGCCATGAAGGACGGCCGCTTCGAGCGGTCCGTCGTCCCGGTGAAGGACCGCAGCGGCCTGGTCGTCCTCGACCACGACGAGTTCCCCCGCCCCGGCACCACCGCCGACTCCCTGGCCAAGCTCAAGCCGTCCTTCGCGGACATCGGCGAACTGGGCGGCTTCGACGCCGTGGCCCTCCAGCAGTACCACTGGATCGAGAAGATCGACCACGTCCACCACGCGGGCAACTCCTCCGGCATCGTCGACGGCGCCTCGCTCGTCGCGATCGGCTCCAAGGAGGTCGGCGAGCGCTACGGCCTCACGCCCCGCGCCCGGATCGTCTCCGCCGCCGTCTCCGGCTCCGAGCCGACCATCATGCTCACCGGCCCTGCCCCAGCCACCCGCAAGGCCCTCGCCAAGGCGGGACTGACCGTCGACGACATCGACCTCGTGGAGATCAACGAGGCGTTCGCGGCGGTCGTGCTGCGCTTCGTGAAGGACATGGGCCTGTCCCTGGACAAGGTCAACGTCAACGGCGGCGCGATCGCGCTCGGCCACCCCCTCGGCGCGACCGGCGCGATGATCCTCGGCACCCTCGTCGA
The DNA here is from genome assembly GCF_040647715.1 of Streptomyces tibetensis. Taxonomy (GTDB): domain Bacteria; phylum Actinomycetota; class Actinomycetes; order Streptomycetales; family Streptomycetaceae; genus Streptomyces; species Streptomyces tibetensis_A. Next base: position 218,212 of record NZ_JBEZCR010000004.1, read on the forward strand.
CGAACTGGAGCGCCAGGACAAGCGCTACGGCCTCGCCACGCTGTGCGTCGGCGGCGGCATGGGCGTCGCCACCATCGTCGAGCGCATCTGACCCCCTCCCGACGGATCACACGGAGCACCTCCACATGAGCACTGAAGCCACCACCATCCGCTGGGAACAGGACCGCACCGGCCTCGTCACCCTGGTCATCGACGACCCGAACCAGTCCGCGAACACCATGAACCAGGCGTTCCGCGACTCCCTCGCCGCCGTCACCGACCGCCTGGAGGCCGAGAGGGACTCCATCCGGGGCGTCATCATCACCTCCGCGAAGAAGACCTTCTTCGCCGGCGGCGACCTGCGCGACCTCATCCGCGTGACGCCCGAGACGGCCCAGGAGCTGTTCGACGGCGGCATGGCCATCAAGCGGAACCTGCGCCGCATCGAGACCCTCGGCAAGCCCGTCGTCGCCGCCCTCAACGGCGCGGCCCTCGGCGGCGGCTACGAGATCGCCCTGGCCTGCCACCACCGCGTCGCCCTTGACGCACCCGGCTCCAAGATCGGCTGCCCCGAGGTCACCCTCGGCCTGCTCCCCGGCGGTGGAGGCGTCGTCCGCACGGTCCGGATGCTCGGTATCGCCGACGCCCTGCTGAAGGTCCTCCTCCAGGGCACCCAGTACAACCCGCGCCGCGCCCTGGACAACGGCCTCGTCGACGAGGTGGCCGACAGCCCCGAGGACATGCTCGCCAAGGCCCGGGCCTTCATCGACGCCAACCCCGAGTCCCAGCAGCCCTGGGACAAGCCGGGCTACCGCATCCCGGGAGGCACCCCCGCCAGCCCCAAGTTCGCCGCGAACCTGCCCGCCTTCCCGGCCACGCTGCGCAAGCAGACGAACGGCGCCCCCTACCCGGCCCCCCGCAACATCCTGGCCGCCGCCGTCGAGGGCTCCCAGGTCGACTTCGAGACCGCGCAGGTCATCGAGGCCCGCTACTTCGTGGACCTCGCGGCCGGCCAGACCTCGAAGAACATGATCCAGGCGTTCTTCTTCGACCTCCAGGCCGTCAACTCCGGCGCCAACCGCCCCAAGGGCGTCGAGCCCCGCAAGGTCCGCAGGGCCGCCGTGCTCGGTGCCGGGATGATGGGCGCCGGCATCGCCTACTCCTGCGCCCGCGCCGGCATCGACGTCGTCCTGAAGGACGTCTCCCTGGAGGCGGCCCTCAAGGGCAAGGCCTACTCCGAGAAGCTGTGCGCCAAGGCCGTCGCCAAGGGCCGTACCACCCAGGAGAAGGCGGACGCCCTGCTCGCCCGCATCACCCCGACCGCCGAGGTCCAGGACCTGGCCGGTTGCGACGCCGTGATCGAGGCCGTCTTCGAGGACACCTCCCTCAAGCACAAGGTGTTCCAGGAGATCCAGCACGTCGTCGAGCCGGACGCGCTGCTGTGCTCCAACACCTCCACCCTGCCCATCACCGCCCTCGCCGAAGGCGTGGAGCGCCAGGGCGACTTCATCGGTCTGCACTTCTTCTCGCCCGTCGACAAGATGCCGCTCGTCGAGATCATCAAGGGCGAGCGCACCGGTGAGGAGGCCCTGGCCCGGGCCTTCGACCTGGTCCGGCAGATCAGCAAGACGCCCATCGTCGTCAACGACTCGCGCGGCTTCTTCACCTCCCGCGTCATCGGCCACTTCATCAACGAGGGTGTCGCCATGGTCGGCGAGGGCATCGAGCCCGCCTCCGTCGAACAGGCCGCCGCCCAGGCCGGCTACCCGGCCAAGGTGCTGTCCCTCATGGACGAACTGACGCTGACCCTGCCCCGCAAGATCCGGGCCGAGACGAAGCGGGCGGTCGAGGAGGCCGGCGGCACCTGGACGGCCCACCCCGCCGAGGCCGTCATCGACCGCATGGTCGACGAGTTCGGCCGCACCGGCCGCAGCGGCGGCGCCGGCTTCTACGACTACGGCGACGACGGCAAGCGCACCGGCCTGTGGCCCGGCCTGCGCGAGCACTACACCAAGCCGGGGTACCGGATCCCGTTCCGGGACATGCAGGAACGCATGCTGTTCTCCGAGGCTCTGGACACCGTCCGGCTGCTGGAGGAGGGCGTGCTGACCTCCGTCGCCGACGCCAACATCGGCTCCATCTTCGGCATCGGCTTCCCGGGCTGGACCGGCGGCGTGCTCCAGTACATCAACGGCTACGAGGGAGGCCTGCCCGGCTTCGTGGCACGCGCGCGCGAACTCGCCGAGCAGTACGGGGAGCGCTTCGCCCCGCCCGCCCTGCTGGTGGAGAAGGCGGAGAAGGGGGAGCGGTTCAGCGACTCAGCCCGCGTCTGACCCGCCGGACCCCGACGGCCCGGTGAGCCACTCGCCCAGCTCTTCCTTCAGCGACCGCTGAAAAGCGGTGAGGAGCGCCTGCACCACCAGCGGGTGCATGTGCGCCGACAGGGACCGCACGTCCCGCGCGTCACGCTCCGCCACCTCACCGCGGAAGAGCTGGGACAGCTCCCGGGCCGCGGCGCACGCGTGCTCGATGAGGACGGTGCGCGCCGTGGAGATCGCCCGCTGGGACAGCGGCACGTCCAGCAGCCCGGCGCCGAGCCGGAGCAGACCGAGGTCGGCCTCGTACCCGCCGTCCACGGGCCGGGCCACGCCCATGGCGGCCAGCCGCTCGATGTCCTCGTCTGCCAACGGCCGTCCGGCCCGCCGCTCCAGCTCCGCCCGCGTGACCGTCTCGACGGTCTCCGGCGACCAGGACGCCACCACGGCCCGGTGGATGGCGAGGTCGTGCGCGCTCAGGTCCGGCGGCAGTTGCCGCAGGTAGCGCTCGATGCCGGCCAGCGTCATGCCCTGCTGCTGCAACTCCTCGATCAGCGCCAGCCGGGTCAGGTGCTCGCGCCCGTAGTGCCCCACCCGCCGCGGCCCGAGCACCGGCGGGGGCAGCAGCCCCTTCGTGCCGTAGAAGCGGACCGTGCGCACCGTGACTCCGGCCCGGGCCGCCAGCTCGTCGATCGTGAGGGTCGGCTCCTCGGTGTCGGTCGTCATGTGCAGCAGTATCGCTGTCTCACCGGTGCTGTGAAACCTCCGGTGTCCCAGGTGAAGGTGGTGTGAGAAGTCGCGCTCTGTGACGTGCACCACCGCGTGAGCCGCGGAGGGTGGGGGAAGGTGGCCCCTTGGTCTGTGCCTTTACCGAGGGCGCGGACCTTATGTACGTCCGGAAAGCCGAGCGCGACCCGCTCGGGAACACCAGAGAGTGGATCCACCGTGAGCAAGGACGCCGTGAACACGGCAGCAGCCGCATCCCGCAGTGACGCGGCCCAGGTGCCCGCGGACGCGGGCGACGCCGGCTACAGCAAGGACCTCAAGCCCCGCCACGTCAACATGATCGCCATCGGAGGCGCGATCGGCACCGGGCTCTTCCTGGGAGCGGGCGGCCGCCTGCACAACGCGGGCCCGGCCCTGGCCATCGCCTACCTGGTCTGCGGCATCTTCGCCTTCTTCGTGGTGAAGGCCCTCGGCGAGCTCGTGCTCTACCGCCCCTCCTCGGGGTCCTTCGTGTCGTACGCACGCGAGTTCCTCGGTGAGAAGGGCGCGTACGTCGCCGGCTGGATGTACTTCCTGAACTGGTCGACCACCGGCATCGCCGACATCACCGCGATCGCGCTCTACACGCACTACTGGAGCCTGTTCACCGACATCCCGCAGTGGGTGCTCGCGCTGGTCGCCCTCGCGGTGGTCCTGGTGGTGAACCTGATCTCGGTGAAGATCTTCGGCGAGATGGAGTTCTGGTTCTCGATCATCAAGGTCGCGACGCTCGTCGGCTTCATGCTCATCGGCATCTTCCTGCTCGCCACCCAGCAGAAGGTCGGCGGTGGGACGCCGGGCCTGAGCGTCATCACCGACAACGGCGGCGTCTTCCCGCACGGCATGATGCCGGTCGTCCTGGTCATGCAGGGCGTGATCTTCGCGTACGCCGCGCTGGAGCTGGTCGGTGTCGCCGCGGGCGAGACCGCCGAACCGGAGAAGGTCGTCCCGCGCGCGGTGAACTCGATCATGTGGCGCGTGGGTCTCTTCTATGTCGGCTCGGTCGTCCTGCTGGCCCTGCTCCTGCCGGGTTCGGTCTACTCGGCCGACCAGAGCCCGTTCGTCACGGTGCTGTCGAAGATCGGTATCCCGGCCGCCGGTGACGTGATGAACCTGGTGGTCCTCACGGCCGCCATGTCCTCCCTCAACTCCGGCCTGTACTCCACGGGCCGGATCCTGCGCTCCATGGCGATGGCCGGCTCCGCGCCGAAGTTCACCGCCCGCATGAACCGCAGCCAGGTGCCCTACGGCGGCATCCTGCTGACCTGCGGGGTGTGTGTGCTCGGCGTAGGCCTGAACTTCCTCGTGCCGGCCCAGGCGTTCGAGATCGTGCTGAACGTGGCCTCCCTCGGCATCATCAGCACCTGGGTGATCATCATGGTCTGTCACCTGGTCTTCGTCCGCCGCGCCAAGGCGGGGCTGATCAGCCGCCCCTCCTTCCGTCTCCCGGGCACCCCGGTCACGGAGATCGCCACGATCGCGTTCCTGCTGGCCTGCCTCGGCATGATGTGGAACGACCCCGAGGTCGGCCGCAAGACCCTCCTGCTCGTCCCGGTGATCGCGGTCATGCTGGTCGCCGGCTGGTTCGGCGTCCGCCGCCGGGTGTCGCAGACGGCGGACCAGGAGCTGTCGCAGTTGACGAAGTAACCGCCCGGGCCCGCCGCCCGGGCCCGCCGCCTGCGGGCCCTTCCCCCGGCTCGGGCTAAACCGGCCGCCGCCGGGCTCAGCCCTGGCTGTCGAAGGCCCGCACCAGGCAGTCGCCGAGGCGCTGTGCGAGGGTGCCGTCGGGGTCCAGGCGGGGGTTGAAGACCGTGACGGTGAGGCCGGCGGCGGCGCCGGACAGGGCCGTGCGCAGGACGGTCTCCAGCTCCTGCCAGGTCAGGCCGTCGGGCTGCCGGTAGTCGACGGCGGGCATGAGCGCGTCGTCCAGCACGTCGATGTCGAGATGGACCCAGTACCCGGCGTCGGCGCCGCCGCCGCTCAGCAGCCCGACCGCGCGGCGGGCCGCCTCGGCCGCCCCCAGCGCGCGCACGGTGCCCAGTTCCCATGCGTGCAGTGCGGGCGGCAGCGGCTGCATCCCGTGAGCCGCGGACTCTTCCGCGTCCCGGAACCCCAGGGCGACGACGTCCTCGTCCCGCACGAGCGGGCCCCGGCCCTCCAGGTCGGCCAGCACGCGCGGGCCGCGCCCGGTGGCCAGGGCGAGTTCCATGGAGGCCACCTCGCCGGCCGGCTCGGCAGAGGGCTGGTAGAAGTCGGTGTGGCCGTCCAGGAAGAGCAGACCGTGCCGGTCACGGCGGCGCAGCGCGAGCAGGGTGCCGAGCAGCACGCTGCAGTCGCCGCCGAGCACGACGGGGAACCGGCCGTCGTCGAGGACGTCGCCCACAGCGCCGGCCAGCGCGACGGAGTACGCGGCGATGCCCCCGGCGTTCAGGACCCCGGTGTCCGGGTCCCGCTCCGGGTCGTACGCGGGCGGCTCGACCCGGCCCGCGTGCACCGCCCCGAGCCCCTCGGCCAGCCCCGCCCCGAGCAGCGCCGCCGGCAGGTCCTCCACACCGGTGGGGCGCAGCCCGAGCACGGACGGGGCCTCGATGATCGCCGGTTTCCGCAACGCAGGCTCCCTCGTCGGCAGCCGTGGCCTCACACGGCAGGGCGCATGGGCCCACCGTAGCGATCCGGGCCACCTCCGGCAGGCCGGGTGCGTCCTGAGGGGGTGGAGCGCTGAAGCCCTGGCACTGCGGATCCGGGCCGCGCCCGGTACGCCGGGTTCTCGCCGAGGCCCCAGTGCGCCGAGGCCCCAGTGCGCCGAGACCTCAGCGCGCCGAGGCCCCAGTGCGTCGACGCCCGCGCGCGGCGAGGCCTCAGCGCGCCGACACCCGCGCGCGGCGAGCCGCCCCGGCCGGGTGCGCGCCGGGCACGCCTGCGCGACGACGACGTCAGTGCCGGCCGTGCGCCCCGTTCGTCGCCGCGATCCGCTTCCACGACCTGGGCTGCGGAACGCCCTTCGCCGCCTTGGCCACCGCAGCGGCCCGCGCCGCCGGTGCCCCCGGCTTGGCCGGCTGGAACAGCCACGTGTCGAACAGCGCCGCCAGCGGCTTGCCCGACACCTCTTCCGCGTACCGCTGGAAGTCCGCCACCGACGCGTTGCCGTGGGCGTACTTCGACGGCCAGCCCTTGAGGATCGCGAAGAACGCCTCGTCGCCGATCCGGTTGCGCAGCGCCTGGACGGCCAGTGCGCCACGGTCGTAGACCGCGATGTCGAACTGGTTCTCCGGGCCGGGATCCCCGGGCTTCACCGTCCAGAACGGGTCGTCGGCGGGGTGCGAGGCGTACACGTAGTCGGCGAGTTCCTGCGCCGTGCCCTCGCCCTCGTGCTCGGACCACAGCCACTGCGCGTACCGCGCGAACCCCTCGTTGATCCAGATGTCCTTCCAGCCCTTGACCGACACCTCGTCGCCGTACCACTGGTGGGCCAGTTCATGGACGACGACCGACACGTTCGACCCGTTCGCGAACTGCCGCGGGCTGTAGAACGGCCGGGTCTGGGTCTCCAGCGCGTACCCGGTGTTCGTGTTCGGCACGTACCCGCCGAGCGCGCTGTAGGGGTACGGCCCGAAGTACCCGGCCAGCCAGTCCGCGATCTCCCCGGTCCGTTCGAGGCTCGCCCGCGCCGCCCCGGCGTTCGCTCCGAGGTCCTTGCTGTAGGCGTTGAGGACCGGGACACCGCCCTCGGTCGTGCCGGTCGTGATGTCGAACTTCCCGACCGCGAGCGTGGCCAGGTACGTGGCCTGCGGTTTGTCGGACCGCCAGTTCCAGCGGGTCCAGCCGAGCTTCGAACTCGTCGACTGCAGTGTGCCGTTGGAGATGGCCTGGGTGCCGTCCGGGACCAGCACGGACACGTCGTAGGTCGCCTTGTCCAGCGGATGGTCGTTGCCAGGGAACCACCAGGCCGCCGCCTCGGGCTCGTTCGCCGCGACGCCCCCGTCCGGGGTGCGGTGCCAGCTGGTGAAACCGTGGGCGCGCTTCGAAGACGGCACCCCGCGGTAGCGCACGACGATCGTGACGGGCGCACCCTTGGCCAACGGGCTCTTCGGCGTGATCTCCAGCTCCTGCTCGCCCGAGGTCCGGAACGAGGCCTTCGCCCCGTTCACCCGCACCTCGCCGACGTCCAGCAGGAAGTCCAGGTTGAAGCTCGTCAGGTCCTGGGTGGTGCGGGCCACGAGGGTGGCCGTGCCCTCCAGTTCGTCCGTGGCCGGCTGGTACTTCAGCCGGAGGTCGTAGTGGGAGACGTCGTATCCGCCGTTGCCGTAGGCCGGGTAGTAGGGGTCGCCGATACCCGGCGCGCCGGGGGAGAGGGGGGCGGCCGATGCCGGGGTCGCCAGCAGGAGAACGGCCGCCGCCAGGGCTCCCGGCGCGATGATTCTGCGGTGCACGCAAGGCTCCAAGTCGTAGGGTCCCGAGGTCTTCCGGGGTCTGTCCGGAGCCTATTGACTCCCTGCGCCTGTGATCATGTCCATGGCTCCTGCTGTCACACGATCGCCATTCGGCCGACATGAGACACGAACGCGCGCCCCGGACACGCCGGTCCGTCAGCTGCCCTCTTCTGGACAGGAGTTCACCGATGTACCGTCCGGCACATGCCGAAACGCACGCGCTTCACGACCTGGAGACCGCTCGCGACGGCGGCCACGGCCACCCTCTTGGCCACCTTGCTCACCCCCGCGGCCGCACAGGCCGCACCGGCCGCCCCACGCGGGAGCGAACCCGTCTACTCCTACGAGAACGCCGTCCGCGAGGCCGTCTGGGTGGACACCGGGCTCGACGGCGACCGCGACGGGAGGGCCGACCGGGTCGCCGTCGACATCGTCCGCCCCCGCGAGACCGCCCGGCAGGGCCGCAAGGTCCCCGTCATCATGGACGCCAGCCCGTACTACTCCTGCTGCGGGCGTGGCAACGAGAGCCAGAAGAAGACCTACGACGCACAGGGCCGCGTCGTCCAGACGCCCCTGTACTACGACAACTACTTCGTCCCGCGCGGCTACGCCTTCGTCGGCGTGGACCTGGCCGGAACCAATCGCTCCGACGGTTGCGTCGACGTCGGCGGCCGCTCCGACATCCAGTCCGCGAAGGCCGTCGTCGACTGGCTGAACGGCCGCGCCAAGGCCTACACGAGCCGCACCGGCACCACCCGCGCCCGAGCGGGCTGGACCAACGGCCGCACCGGCATGATCGGCAAGAGCTGGGACGGCACCATCGCCAACGGCGTCGCCGCCACCGGCGTCAAGGGCCTGAAGACCATCGTCCCGATCAGCGCCATCTCCTCCTGGTACGACTACTACTTCCAGCAGGGCGCCCCGCTCTACGACTCCGGCCCCGAGTGGCTGTCGGACTACGTCGACAGCCCCGACGCGCGCGCCAAGTGCCAGGCCGTCCAGCACAAGCTCGTCGACGGCGCCCCGCGCACCGGCGACCGGACCCCCCTGTGGAGCGAGCGCGACTACGTGAAGGCCGCGCGCAAGGTCACGGCCAGTGTCTTCCTCGTGCACGGTATGCAGGACCTCAACGTCCGCATGAAGCACGTCGGCCCCTGGTGGAACGCCCTCGCCGAGAACGGCGTCGAGCGCAAGATCTGGCTCTCCCAGACCGGCCACGTCGACCCCTTCGACTTCCGCCGCGGCGCCTGGGTCGACACCCTGCACCGCTGGTTCGACCACGAACTCATGGGCTACGACAACGGCATCGACCGCGAGCCCATGGCCGACATCGAACGCGCACCCGACCGGTGGGAGACCTCCAGGACCTGGCCGCCGAGCGGCACCCGGGCCGCCACCCTGCGCCCCGACCGCGGCCACCGGGCCGGCGTCGGCACCCTCGGCCTGCACCGCGGTCACGGCACCGAGACCTTCACCGACGACCCGCAGCGGGGCGAGACCGACTGGGCCGCGCAGCTCGACGAGCCGACACCGGACAAGGCCGGCTTCAGCACCGGACCGCTCACCCGGGACCTGCGCCTGGCCGGCTCCTCCCGGGTCACCGTCACCGCCACGCCCTCCACCCCGACGGCCCACCTCTCCGCCGTCCTCGTGGACGTCGGCCCCGCCACGATCCGCGACTACGCCGACGGGGGCGAGGGCATCACGACCCTCACGGACCGGACCTGCTGGGGCGCGAGCACCACCGGCGACAGTTCCTGCTTCAAGGAGACGAAGGCCAAGACCACCGACGTCGGCTTCACGGTCGTCAGCCGCGGCTGGGCCGACCTCGGCAACCACGCCTCGGACCACAAGGGCTCCCCGCTGACCCCGGGCAAGCGGTACACGATCACCCTCGACCTCGCGGCGACCGACCACGTCGTCCGCACGGGCCACCGCCTGGCGCTGATCGTCGCGGGTACCGACCAGGGCCTCATCGACCCTCCCTCGGACAAGCCGAAGCTCACGCTCGACCTGGCCCGCACCTCGGCGCGGGTCCCGTTCGCCGGCGGAGCGGCCGCCTTCGCCCGTGCCACCACGGGCACCGCCGGCGCACCCGACGCCACGCTCCTGGACGGCGTGAGGGAGCCGCGCACCACCCACCGTGTCCCGGAGGCGAGCCAGTGATCCGTGCAGGCGCCCTGACAGCGACCACCGCGGCCCTCATGGCCTCCCTGGTCGCCGCACCGGCCCAGGCGGCCGGCGACTCCCCGCCGCGCACCGGTTTCGAGCAGTCGGACGGAGCCCGCTGGACCACCCAGCCCGAGGAGCAGGACTTCCTCCGGGCCGTCGAGCGGTCGGGCAGCCGCGTCTTCGTGACCCGCTTCGGCACGACGAAGCAGAACCGCCCGCTCCAGGTGGTGCGGATCGGAAACCGCCCGAGCCCCAGCAAGGTCCTGCTCGTGTGCAGCCAGCACGGCGACGAGCCCTCCGGCCGCGAGGCCTGCCTGACCACCGTCCGCGACCTCGCCCACGCACGCGACAGCCGCACCCGCAGGTTCCTGGACCGCACCACGGTCCTGGTCGTGCCCACCGCCAACCCGGACGGCCGGGCCGCGAACACCCGAGGCAACAGCGACGGCGTCGACATCAACCGCGACCACCTCGCCCTCAAGACCGCCGAGGGCCGCGCCCTGGCCGCCCTCATCCGCGACCAGCGCCCCGACATCGTCTACGACCTGCACGAGTACGGCGCCACCCCCCGGTTCTACGACAAGGACCTCTTCGACCTGTGGCCACGCAACCTCAACACCCACGAGGCGGTCCACGACGAGGCGCGGACCCTCTCCGAGGCGTACGTCCGCCCCGCCGCCCGGCGGGCCGGCCACTCGACGGGCACCTACGGCATCTGGACCGACCCCGAGACCGGTGATCCGGTCAAGCAGGTCGCCGGAGACGGACAGGAGCGCATTCTGCGCAACATGTCCGGTGTGAAGCACTCCGTCGGGCTACTCATCGAAAGCCGCGTCGATCCGCTCACCGAGGCGGAGAAGGCGGACGAGGCGCTCAACAACCGGCGCCGGGTCGCCTCCCAACTGGACGCGCTCAAGGGCATGTTCGGATACACCGAGCAGCGCCGCGCGCGCATCGAGGCGGCGACGGCACGGGCCCGGATCGAGGGCTACCTCGACACCGGCCCCGTCTACGTCGGCGGCGCCGACAACGAGGCCCCCGAACCGGACGACATCATCCCGAACCCACCCTGCGGTTATCGGCTCACCGCCGCCCAGTACGCCGAGGTGGGTGACGAACTCGCCCTGCACGGCGTGCGGGTGCGCAAGGACGGCGAGGGTGTGCTCGTCCCGCTGCGCCAGCCCCTGCGGGCGCTCGTGCCCCTGCTGCTCGACGACCGGGCCGAGTACCACCTGACGGGAGGTTCATACGAAACCGCATGTTGAGAGGGATGAGATTCCGCCAGTCGTGGTAGCAGCGTTTACGGAGGGCCTACATCCTCCCCCGCTGTCCCGATGAAAGGTTCCGCCTGTGACGCAAGAACGACCAACCGACAAGGACTCCCCGGAGGGAGCCGCGCTGCCGGGGTCGGAAGCGGGCCTGCCCGGTCAGGACCGGCCGCAGACCGACCGCATCGTCTTCGGCGTCACGGCGGCCCTCACCCTCGCCTTCGTGATCTGGGGCGCGACGGCGACCGACTCGCTCGAGAGCGTCTCCACCAGCATGCTCGGCGGCCTGCTGCACAACGGCGGCTGGGCGTTCATGCTCGCCGCCTCCGGCTTCGTCGTCTTCGCCCTCTGGCTCGCGATCAGCCGCTACGGCCGGATCCACCTCGGCGCGGAGGGCGAGGAACCCGAGTTCCGCACCGTGTCGTGGGTCGCGATGATGTTCAGCGCGGGCATGGGCATCGGCCTGATGTTCTACGGCGTGAGTGAGCCGCTCTCGCACTACGGCACGCCCCCGCCGGGCACGAACCCGGCCGACTCCGGCGACCGCATGGAGACGGCCATGGCCACCACCCTGTTCCACTGGACGCTCCACCCGTGGGCGATCTACGCCGTGGTGGGTCTGGCCATCGCCTACAGCACCTTCCGCAGGCGCCGGCGGCAGACCATCAGCGCCGTCTTCACCCCGCTCATCGGGAAGAAGAACGCCAACGGCGGCATCGGCCGGGCCATCGACGTCCTCGCGATCATCGCGACCGTCTTCGGCTCAGCCGCCTCCCTGGGCCTGGGCGCGCTCCAGATCGGCTCCGGTGTGCAGGAGCTGAAGTGGATGGACAAGGTGAGCACCGGGCTGCTCGTCACGATCATCGCGGTGCTGACCCTGGCCTTCGTCGCGTCCGCGGTCTCCGGTGTGGAGAAGGGCATCCAGTGGCTGTCCAACACCAACATGGTGCTGGCGCTGATCCTCGCCCTGTTCGTGTTCGTGGCGGGCCCGACCATCGTCGTCCTCGACCTGCTGCCCACCTCGGTCTTCGCCTACCTCGGCGACCTGCCCCAGCTGGCCGGCCGGACCGAGGCGAGCGGCGGCAAGGGCGTCGCCGACTGGCTGGGCAGCTGGACGGTCTTCTACTGGGCGTGGTGGATCTCCTGGACGCCGTTCGTCGGCATGTTCATCGCCCGCATCAGCCGGGGCCGCACCATCCGCCAGTTCGTCGGCGGTGTGATCCTCGTGCCCAGCACGGTCAGCCTGATCTGGTTCGCGATCTTCGGCGGCTCGGCGATGAAGATGCAGGAGGAGGGCCAACTCGGCAAGGAGGCGACCCCGGAGGGCCAGCTCTTCGGCGTGCTCCAGCAGTTCCCCGTCGCCACCGTCACGAGCCTGCTCGTGATGGTCCTCGTCGGCATCTTCTTCGTCTCCGGCGCCGACGCGGCCTCCATCGTCATGGGCACCCTGTCGCAGAAGGGCGCCCTCGAACCCGGCCGCTTCGTGGTCGTGTTCTGGGGCGTGGTCACCGGCGCGGTGGCCGCGATCATGCTGCTGGTCGGCAGCGGTCAGGGCGACGCCCTGACCGGTCTGCAGAACCTCACGATCCTCGCGGCCGCGCCGTTCGTCGTCGTGATGATCTTCATGTGCGTCGCCCTCATGCGCGACCTGCGCCGGGACCCGGTGATCGTGCGCGAGCAGATGGGCTCCGAGGCCGTCGAGATGGCCGTCATGGAAGGCCACAAGAAGTACGACGGCGAGTTCGAGTTCCGCGTCGGCCCGGGCCGCGGCCCGGACGTGGAGGGAGACCCCATCGGCAAGCACTGATCCGCACGGCGTGAGGCGGCCCGGGTTCCTGGAACCCGGGCCGCCTTCGCGTTGTGGCCCTCGGCCCGCGCCGGCCGTCTCAGCCCGGGACCAGCCGCGCGGCATCCTCCGCGCAGCCCCAGGCCACGGTGACGCCCCCGCCGCCGTGGCCGTAGTTGTGCACCAGGAGCCGCCCGTCCGGGAGGGTCTCACGCTCGAGCCGGACCGCCGGCCGGGTGGGCCGCAACCCCACCCGGTGCCCCAGCATACGGGCACCGGCGACCTCCGGCCGGAGGGCCGCACAGCGGCGGACGATCGCCTCCGCCTTCGCGGGATCCGGCTCCAGCGACCACGCGTCCTCCTCGGAGGTACCGCCGAGGACGAGCCCGCCCGGCTGCGGGAACAGGTACGCGTGCTCCCCGGCCGCGTCGGTGGAGACCAGCCAGGTGTCGATCCCCGGGTTCTCCACGACGACCAACTGCCCGCGCACGGGCCGCACGGACGGGTCCGGCACGAGCTCCCGCGCGGCGAGACCCGTGCAGTTGACCACGACGGGCGCGTCCACCTCCGCGAAGGAGGACACCGAACGCGTCTCGACCACACCGCCCGCCGCGGTGAACCGCTCCCGCAGCCACGGCAGATGGGCCGGCATGTCGATGAGCGGCAGCCGCGCCCACAGGCCCGTCCCCGCGTACTCGTCGGCCGTGGCCGCCCGCAGTCCCGGCACCCGGCCCTCCAGCCACGCGTCGGCCTCGTCCAGGCGGACCTCTCCCTGCACGCCCTCGACCATGCGTACGCCGGCCGGTTCGGTCCCTTCCGCCAGCTCCTCGTACACCTCCAGCGACCGCAGCGCCCACGCGCGCGCCGTCGCGACCGGCTCGATCCGGTACGGCCACCACAGCGCGCCCGCGACGGCAGAGGTGGTCGCCTCGACGGCGTCCCGCGTCCACACCCGCACCCGCCGGCCCCGCTCCGCGAGAACAAGGGCGGTCGTCAGCCCGATGACTCCGCCGCCGACCACCACGATCTCGCCATTCGGTTCACGCGTCATGCCCCGGACCGTAGCGGAATCCGTCATGCCGTGCTCACATCACACTCGGTGTGGGGATACTCACCGTATGTGTGCCGAGTATGCGACGTTCGGCCTGGCGCCCGCGATGCGGGCCGGGGGAGTACGCAACGACGGTGGTTACCAGGTCCACCGGGACTTCGTGGACTTCATCGTCGACGGACGCCCCCTGCTGTTCCGGCTCTCCGACCTCGACGCGGTCTCCCCGCTCGCCTCCGACGTCCCGCCCGCGATCTTCACCGCGCAGGTCCGCAGCCTGCTCCTGCAAAGCCCGGCCCCCCTGCCCGGCGGCCGCTACGTCGTCTACGGCTGCCCCGAGTGCGAGGACCTGGCCTGCGGCGCCGTCACCGCGGTGATCCGCGGCGACGGCGAGGACTTCGTCTGGCGGGACTTCGCCTGGCAGACCGACGAACACGCCGACCTGGAGCTCAACGGCTACCACGGCATCGGCCCGTTCCGCTTCCGCGGCGCCGAGTACCGGACGGCGCTGAGCGCCCTGCTGAACGGCTCCGCGCCCGATCCCCGGCGCCGCGTCCTGCTGATCGGCACCCGCGTCGCCGTCCTCGCCAAGCTGGCCGCCGCCTTGCGCACCATCGGCGTCGGCGCCGACATCGCCCAGGACGCCGACGGCGTATCCGCCGACGAACTCCGCGGCTACGGCGCCGTCGCCTTCGGTCACACGGCCGGGGAGCAGGAACGTGCCGCCGTCCGCCGCGCCTTCGAGCGCGCCGGGGTCCCGGTCGCCCACGTCGACGGCCTCGCCCCGATCGTGCCGCTCCTCGTCGCCCAGATCGAACACGCGCTGGACCGCAGCCCGGCCGAGCAACGCCGCCTCACCGGCCTGACCGTGACCGACGGCGGCGCGCACGTCGAGGTCACCTCCCCCTGCCGGGTCACCCTGACCGCGTACCGCCTCGACCGTCTCTCCCGCACCCACACCCACGAGGTCTTCGACGGCGTCCTCGAAGCGGGCCGCCACCGGCTCGTCCTCGACGCGAAGGCGGCCAGGGGCCGCTCGTTCGTCGTGGCGCGCACCTCCGGAAGCGTCGTGGTGGCGGCCGTGCGGCAGTGAGCGGCCCGGCGGCTAGGATCGGCGCCCTGATGACTGCCACCCTCGTCGCCAAGAACCTCGCCGCCGGCCACGGCGACCGCTCCCTGTTCACCGGACTCGACCTGGTCGTCGCACCCGGCGATGTGATCGGCCTGGTCGGGGCCAACGGCGCGGGCAAGTCCACCCTGCTCAGGATGCTCGCCGGACTCACCGCTCCCGAGCAGGGTGAGCTGCGACTGTCCCCGCCGACCGCCACCGTCGGCCACCTCCCGCAGGAACCGGATCGCCGGCCCGACGAGACCGTACGGGCGTTCCTGGCCCGCCGCACCGGCGTCGCCGAGGCCCAGCGGACCATGGACGAGGCGACCCAAGCCCTGGTCGACGGGGCGCCCGGAGCCGACGACGCCTACGCCACAAGCCTGGAGCGCTGGCTCGGGCTCGGCGGTGCCGACCTCGACGAACGCGCCGAGGAGGTCGCCGACGGCCTCGGTCTCGCGGTGGGCCTGGACCAGCCGATGACGTCCCTGTCCGGCGGCCAGGCGGCCCGCGCCGGCCTCGCCTCCCTGCTCCTGTCCCGCTACGACGTCTTCCTCCTCGACGAGCCGACCAACGACCTCGACCTGGACGGCCTGGAGCGCCTCGAACGCTTCGTCAGCGGCCTGCGTGCCGGCACGGTGGTCGTCAGCCACGACCGCGAGTTCCTCACCCGCACCGTCACCAAGGTCCTCGAACTCGACCTCGCCCAGCGACAGATCAACCTCTTCGGCGGCGGCTACGAGGCCTACCTGGAGGAGCGCGAGGTGGCCCGCCGGCACGCCCGCGACGAGTTCGAGGAGTACGCCGACAAGAAGGCGGCCCTCCAGGACCGCGCGCAGACGCAGCGCTCCTGGATGGACAAGGGCGTGAAGAACGCGCGCCGCAAGGCGGGCAACGACAACGACAAGATCGGCCGCAAGTTCCGCAGCGAGGCCAGCGAGAAGCAGGCCGCGAAGGCCCGCCAGACGCAGCGCATGATCGAGCGCCTGGACGTCGTCGAGGAGCCCCGCAAGGAGTGGGAGCTGCGCATGGAGATCGCGTCGGCCCCGCGCTCGGGCGCCGTCGTCGCGACCCTGCGCGATGCCGAGGTGCGCCGCGGCGGCTCCGGCGGGTTCGTTCTGGGGCCCGTCTCCCTGCAGATCGACTGGGCGGACCGGGTGGCGGTGACGGGCGCGAACGGTGCCGGCAAGTCCACGCTGCTCGCCGCCCTCCTCGGCCGTGTCCCGCTGGACGCCGGGCACGCCGCACTCGGCTCGGGCGTCCTGCTCGGCGAGGTCGACCAGGCCCGCAAGCTGTTCCACGGCGAGGAATCGCTGCTCGACGCCTTCCGCACGGCCGTCCCGGACACCGAACCGGTCGAGATCCGCACTCTCCTGGCCAAGTTCGGCCTCAAGACCGATCACGTGCTGCGCCCGGCGGCGAGCCTCTCCCCGGGCGAACGCACCCGGGCCGCGTTGGCGCTGCTCCAGGGCCGGGGCGTGAACCTCCTGGTCCTCGACGAGCCGACCAACCACCTCGACCTGCCGGCCATCGAGCAACTGGAGGCCGCTCTCGACGCCTACGAGGGCACCCTCCTGCTGGTCACCCACGACCGCCGCATGCTGGACGCGGTGCACGTCACCCGCCGCCTGGAGGTGGCGGAGGGCAAGGTGACCGAGCGCTAACGGGCCGTCAGGCGCGAGGCCAGCTGCGGATAGTCGACGACGTACCCCTCCTCGTCGAACTCCAGATCGCTGCGGAAGTCGCCCGAGGCGAAGCGGACGCGCCCCGGTCGCAGATGGGTGTAGGTCTGCCGGGACGGCCGCACGGCCAGGTCCGGAACCGACACCCAGGCCATCCGGAACTCCCGCTCACCGGGCTCCCGGTGGAGCCCGTGCCGCAGCACCGGCATGGTGTTGGTGAGCGGACACAGCCCGAGATCGCAGTCGACGGCACCGCCGACGTCCGGGAGCGGCTCGCCGTTCGCGGTCCAGCCGCCCCCACCGTCATGGAGCAGATCGAGCGTGCGGCTGCCGTCGGCGGACTCGACGGTCACCCGGAGCCGACGGGTCACGAAGCGGTCGGTTGTGTCGAGTTCGTACGTGACCCAGTAGGGCTCGGGATCGGTCCCGACAGCCCGCCCACGCGCCCGCAGCACGCCTTCCCCGAGCTCCGGCCAGGCGGTCTCGAACCCCCTGCTCGCGAACACTTCCCAGGTGATGGCGGACATGCCCTCACTCTAGGTCTGAAAGGGGAGCGAAGCTCCCCTTTCAGGGGCGCGGGGCTGCGTTCCATGTGCGACCTACCGCCGCGTGGACGCGACCAGCCACCACGAACCCGCAGCTCCCCACCACCCCAAAAGCCGCGACGAAGCCGTCAGCGACGCCCGCCCTTGGGATCGGCAAGCCCCGCCCGACGCAGCGCGTCGGCCATCGCGCTGTTGGCGGGAGGGGGCGCCTGACGCGAACCTCCGCCACCGCCCCGGCCGCCCTGCCGCTGCTGCGGCGGACGCCCGCCGCGCTGCCGGCGCTCACCCGGGCCGCCGCCCTGCTGTCCCTGCTGGGCCGCCTCGTCCTCCAGACGCAGCGTCAGTGAAATCCGCTTGCGCGGGATGTCGACGTCGAGCACCTTCACCTTGACGATGTCGCCGGGCTTCACCACGTCCCGCGGGTCCTTCACGAACGTCTTCGACATGGCGGAGACGTGCACCAGGCCGTCCTGGTGGACACCGACGTCGACGAACGCCCCGAACGCGGCGACGTTCGTCACGACGCCCTCCAGGATCATCCCGGACGACAGGTCGGAGATCTTCTCCACGCCCTCCTTGAAGGCGGCCGTCTTGAAGGCCGGGCGCGGGTCGCGCCCGGGCTTCTCCAGCTCCTTCAGGATGTCGGTGACGGTGGGCAGACCGAACTTCTCGTCCACGAAGTCCTGCGGCTTCAGCGAGCGCAGCACGCCGGTGTTGCCGACCAGCGAGGCGACCTCCTGCCCCGCGGTCTTCACCATGCGCCGGACCACCGGGTACGCCTCCGGGTGCACGCTCGACGCGTCCAGCGGGTCCTCACCGCCACGGATCCGCAGGAAGCCCGCGCACTGCTCGTACGCCTTCGGACCGAGCCGCGCCACCTTCTTCAGCTCGCCGCGGGCCTTGAAGGGCCCGTTGTGGTCCCGGTGCGCCACGATGTTCTCGGCGAGCCCGGAGGTGATGCCGGAGACCCGGGCGAGCAGCGGGGCCGACGCCGTGTTGACGTCCACGCCGACGCCGTTCACACAGTCCTCCACCACCGCGTCCAGCGAACGCGACAGCTTCACCTCGGACAGGTCGTGCTGGTACTGGCCGACGCCGATCGACTTCGGGTCGATCTTCACCAGCTCGGCCAGCGGGTCCTGCAGACGCCGGGCGATCGACACGGCGCCGCGCAGCGACACGTCCATGTCGGGCAGCTCCTGCGAGGCGAAGGCGGACGCCGAGTACACGGACGCGCCGGCCTCGGACACCATCACCTTCGTCAGGTTCAGCTCAGGGTGCTTGCTGATCAGTTCCCCGGCGAGCTTGTCGGTCTCCCGGGACGCCGTGCCGTTGCCGATGGCGATCAGCTCGACCGCGTGCTCCTTCGCGAGGCGGGCCAGCTTGGCGATGGCCTCGTCCCACCGGTTGGCCGGGACGTGGGGGTGGATGACGTCCGTGGCGACGACCTTGCCGGTCGCGTCGACCACGGCGACCTTCACGCCCGTGCGGAAGCCGGGGTCCAGGCCGAGTGTCGCGCGGGTGCCGGCCGGGGCGGCGAGCAGCAGGTCACGCAGGTTCGCCGCGAAGACCCGCACCGCCTCGTCCTCGGCTGCCGTACGCAGCCGCAGCCGCAGGTCGATGCCGAGGTGGACGAGGATGCGCGTGCGCCACGCCCAGCGGACCGTGTCCTTCAGCCACTTGTCCCCGGGGCGGCCCCGGTCGTAGATCCCGAACTTGTGCGCGACGATCCCCTCGTACGAGGAGGGCCCGTCCGTCTGCTCCTCGGGCTCCAGGACGAGGTCGAGGACCTCTTCCTTCTCGCCGCGGAGCATCGCGAGGACGCGGTGCGAGGGCAGCTCCGTGAACGGCTCGGCGAAGTCGAAGTAGTCGGCGAACTTCGCGCCCGCCTCCTCCTTGCCCTCCCGTACCTTGGCGGTGAGCCGCCCGCGCACCCACATGCGCTCGCGCAGCTCGCCGATCAGGTCGGCGTCCTCCGAGAACCGCTCGGTGAGGATGGCCCGGGCGCCGTCGAGGGCCGCCTGCGGGTCGGCGACGCCCTTGTCGGCGTCGACGAACGCGGCGGCCGCGGCGAGGGGGTCCACGGTGGGATCGCCGAGCAGCCCCTCCGCCAGCGGCTCGAGGCCCGCCTCGCGGGCGATCTGCGCCTTGGTGCGCCGCTTGGGCTTGTAGGGCAGATAGATGTCCTCCAGGCGCGCCTTCGTCTCGGCGCCCCGGATGCTCGCCTCCAGCTCCTCGGTGAGCTTGCCCTGCTCGCGCACCGACTCCAGGATCGCCGTCCGCCGCTCCTCCAGCTCCCGCAGATAGCGCAGTCGCTCCTCGACGGTGCGCAGTTGCGCGTCGTCGAGCATCTCGGTCGCTTCCTTGCGGTAGCGGGCGATGAAGGGCACCGTGGAACCGCCGTCGAGCAGTTCCACGGCGGCCCTGACCTGCCGCTCCCGTACGCCGAGCTCCTCGGCGATCCTGCCTTCGATGGACACTGCGTTGATGGACCCGTTGGACCCGGGTGTCGTCACGATCCCGTACCGCCTTCTCCGCTGAGGTTGCGCGGCAATTGTGGCAGGTGGCACCGGCACATGGGGATCAGGGCGGCACCCGGCAGGTCCGTGTCCGGATCAGGCCCTGCGGGTGGAGGACGAGGCCCCGCCGAAGAGCCGGGCCAGCGCCCGGAAGGGCAGGGTCACGACGGTGGCGATGGCACCGCCGATCTGGCGCAGCACGTCTGCGATAGCACGGAACACGGAATTCCCCTTTCTCCACTCCCGGCCGCGCCGGCCGGTGGAGTGCGGGTACCTCGCAGACGCGTCACTATGCGTCACCTCTGCCGATCAGATCCGCCGGGAAGGCCCCCGCCCCGAGCGCCGCCTGCGCGAACACCCCGCCCAGCTCGGTCAGCCGGGCCACTCCCTGCGGGCCGAGATGCTCGTACGGGGCGCGGTCCAGGCGGTCCGTCTCGTCCTCGATCTCCCCGCGCAGGGCCGCGCCGCCTTCCGTGAGGTCGCCGGAGGCGTCCAGCAGTCCGCGCCCCCGCAGCCGGTCCGTCGCCGCGTCCCATTCCTCCCGGCTCCAGCCCCGGGTGGCGCACACCCACTTCGGGGCCATGCCCTTGCCCGTCGCCGTGTGGGTCACCATCGCCTCCAGGCCGTCGAGACCCGCGGACATCAGGGCGGCCAGGTGCCCGTCACCGCGGTGCTCGCGCAGCAGGGTAGCCGCGTGCCAGTAGGCGAGGTGCGGCTCCTCGGGGACGGGCAGGTCGGCGTGTGCCGAGTACAGCGGCCGGGCGCCGCGCGAGCAGGCCTCGGCGGCGCGCAGTGCCAGCCGTGCGGCCTCGGCCATCTCCGCCGACGCCACGGCCTTCTCGCCGAGCAGGCGGCGCAGTGTCGCGTCGACCGCGCGGGTGCGTGCGGCCAGGACCTGTCCCGGGGTGGCGGTCTCCCACACCGCCGGCACGTACCGGGCCACGAGCTCGTACTTGTAGTTGTAGAAGGCGGCCGTCACGGCACCGGCCCCGACCGGCCCGAAGGCGGCGGCCCGCACGGCGAAGTTCACGGCACGCGGGTCGGTGAGCCCGATGGCGCCCAGTTCGCGCCCGAGGTCGGGGGAGAAGTAGTGCGTCGCGTGCAGGGAGTTGAGCACGGTGTGGCAGCGTCGGCCGGCGCGCGGCTCCAGAGCGGCAGTCGTCATGCCCGGCAGGTTACCAACCGCTTGGTATGTACCCCACGGGCAGGCACCGCATGGCAGGAAAGGTGGGGTACTCGTCCTTGCCGCCACGCGCCGCCCCGCGAAGAATCGACGGCATGGCCCCCCGCACGGTTCTCGCCGTCCTCTTCGACGGCCTGCAGAGTCTCGACGTCACCGGACCCCTGGAGGTCTTCGCGGGCGCGGACCTGCTCGCCCCGGGCGCGTACCGGATCCGCACGGCCTCGCTCGACGGGGCGCCCGTGCGGACCACCAGCGGCCTCACGCTCGTCCCCGACCAGTCGCTGGTCTCCGCGCCCGACCCGGACCTCCTCCTGGTCCCCGGCGGCACGGGCAGCCTGCGGCCCGACCCGCGCCTGGTCGACTGGGTGCGCGAGCGCGGACCACGCGCCGGGCGCCTGGTCTCGGTGTGCACCGGTGCCGCCGTGCTCGCCGAGGCGGGCCTGCTGGACGGCCGCCGCGCCACGACCCACTGGGCCTACTGCGACCGGCTCGCCCGCGCCCACCCGGCCGTCGAGATCGACCCCGACCCCGTCTACGTGCGCGACGGGCACATCGCCACCTCCGCTGGTGTCACCGCCGGCATCGATCTCGCCCTCGCCCTGGTCGAGGAGGACCTGGGCCGGGACGCCGCCCTCACCATCGCCCGCCACCTGGTGGTGTTCCTGCGCCGCCCCGGCAACCAGGCCCAGTTCAGCGCCCAGCTCGCGGCCCAGACGGCACAGCGCGAGCCCCTGCGGGACGTCCAGCGCTGGATCACCGACCACCCGGACGCGGACCTCTGCGTCGAGACCCTCGCCGCCCGCGCCCGTCTCTCACCCCGCCACTTCGCCCGGGCCTTCCGTGCCGAGACCGGCATGACACCGGGCCGCTACGTGGACCGGGTCCGCCTCGAACACGCCCGGCGCCTGCTGGAGGACACCGCCGACGGCATCGAGGAGATCGCCCGCACCAGCGGCTACGGCACGCCCGAGGCCATGCGCCGTGCGTTCGTTCGGACGCTCGGGACGCCCCCGGCCGAATACCGCCGTCGCTTCCGCCCCGCGACCACGCCCTGAACACCCATCCCAGCTGCCGACGGAAGGACCTCCATGCAGATCGCCATCGTCCTCTACGACCGCTTCACCGCCCTCGACGCCGTCGGCCCCTACGAGACCCTCGGCCGGCTCCCGGACGCGGAGACCGTCTTCGTCGCCGAGGAGGCCGGCCCCGTGCGGAACGACTCGGGGAACCTCGCGATCACCGCCGACCGCACCCTGGCCGACGTACCCCGCCCCGACATCATCGTGGTCCCCGGCGGCCCGGGGCCGCTCCCGCTGGCGGCGGACGGCGCCCTGCTCACCTGGCTGCGCACCGCCGACGCCACCAGCACCTGGACGACGTCCGTGTGCACCGGCTCCCTGTTGCTCGCCGCCGCCGGACTCCTGCGGGGCCGCCGCGCCACGTCCCACTGGCTGGCCCTGGAGGAGCTGAAGCGTCACGGCGCCGAACCCACGGGGGAGCGGGTCGTCACCGACGGCAAGTACGTCACCGCGGCCGGCGTCTCCTCCGGCATCGACATGGGCCTCACCCTGCTCGGCCGGATCGCGGGCGACGAGCACGCGCAGCTCGTCCAGCTCGCCGCCGAGTACGACCCGCAGCCGCCCTACGACGCCGGTTCACCCGAGAAGGCCCCCGCGCACCTCGTCGAACTGCTCCGCACGCACTCCGGCGTCATCCTGACGTAGGCGCGCTCCAGCCGAACCGCGGCTGCCGGCGCTCCAGGAAGGCGGCGACCCCCTCCGCGGCGTCGCCGCTCGCCCGCGCCTGCCCGGCCCAGTGCGCGTCCCGGTCCGTACGACCGTCCGCGAACTCCTTGGCCGCCGCCTGCGTCAGCTGCGAACGGGACGCCAGGATCCGGGTGAACTCGGCGACCCTCTTGCCGAGTTCGCCCCCGGGCAGCACCTCGTCCACCAGCCCGGTGCGCAGCGCCCGCTGTGCGTCGATCAACTCCCCGGAGAACAGCAGGTACTTGGCGGTGGCCGGACCCACCAGGGACACCAGCCGCCGGGTCGAGGACGCCGCATACACGAT
The DNA here is from genome assembly GCF_040647715.1 of Streptomyces tibetensis. Classification (GTDB taxonomy): domain Bacteria; phylum Actinomycetota; class Actinomycetes; order Streptomycetales; family Streptomycetaceae; genus Streptomyces; species Streptomyces tibetensis_A. The sequence goes on from NZ_JBEZCR010000004.1 coordinate 241,082, forward strand.
GCCGAGCTTCGCGGGTGTCACACCGAACAGCGCACCTTCCTCGGCGAACCGCAGGTCACAGGCCGCCGCCAGCTGCGATCCGCCGCCCACGCAGTGCCCCCGGATCGAGGCCAGCGTCGGCTTCGGGAACGCGGCCAGCGCCTCCTCGGCCCGCACGGCCAGCCCCTGAGCCTCCTCGGGGGAGCCCCGCAGCGTCGAGATGTCGGCCCCGGCGCAGAACGTACCGCCCTCACCGGTCAGCACCAGCGCCCGTACGGCAGGGTCCTGCGCGAGCTTCTCCAGCAGAGTGGGAAGGGAGCGCCACATCGCGGCCGTCATGGCGTTGCGCTTCTCGGGATGACGTATGACGACCGTCGCGACCGAGTCGGTCACACGGTGCTCCAGATGCGGCTCCATGCGCCGGATGCTATCCGGATGCCAAACCCGTACAACCCGAATAGTTCGCCGAGACGGCACAACAGGGACAGGAGCAGTCCCACAACTGACCGTGTCATACGCCAACGGTCAGAAGCGCTCGATACGTGCTGACTTCTGTTCAGTCCCGGGGCGCGAGGCGCATCGTTACCAACACTCGGTGTGTGGCGACAATCGAGCGCGAGGGTGGCGACCGGACTATGGACGACGACGGGCGTGGGTTCGGTCCGCGCCCGGAGGGCGGCGCGGCGCCCTTCGGCCCGGGGCCCGCGGAACCGCTGCCGTACGAAGGGGTCTGGAGGTTCACCGCACCGGCGGTCGAGGCCTCGGTCCCCCAGGCACGGCACGCCGTGCGGGACCTGCTGCTGCGGCAGGGGGTGCCCGTCTCGGACGACTTGGCGCAGGGCCTGCTGCTGATCGTCTCGGAGCTGGTGACGAACGCCGTGAAGCACGCGGCCGTGCTGTCCCCGACGATCGCCGTCGAGCTGGCCGTCGGCGCCGAGTGGCTCCGGGTGTCCGTGGAGGACAACCATCCGTACCGGCCCACCGCCCTGGAGACGGACCACGGCCGTACCGGGGGGCGCGGGCTGCTCCTGGTCCGCGAGGTCACCCGCGAGGCGGGCGGCGTGTGCGAGGTCGAGCACACCGCCAGCGGCGGCAAGGTGGTCTGGGCCGCCCTGCCGCTCAAAACCGCGCGCCTGGCCTGACGCCCGCCGGGGGCCGGGATCACCAGCCGGCCGACGGACCCGTCAGCTCCCTGATCGCAGGCCGGGCCGCGTCCAGGACGGTCATGAACCAGGACGAGAAGGCGTCCTTGGCGTGCCGCTCCGCCAGCTCCGGCGGGGTCACGAACACCGTCGACGCCACCTCCTCCGGGTCCGGCCGCACCACGGCCTGCACCATGCCGACGAAGAGGTGGTTGTACTCCTGCTCCACCAGGCCGGACTCAGGGTCCGGGTGGTTGTAGCGGACGGTGCCCGCCTCGGCCAGCAGGGAGGGGGACGCGCCGAGTTCCTCGAAGGTGCGCCGCGCCGCCGCCGCGAAGGGCGCCTCGCCGGGGTAGGGGTGGCCGCAGCACGTGTTGGACCACACACCCGGGGAGTGGTACTTGCCCAGCGCGCGCTGCTGGAGGAGCAGCCGGCCGTACTCGTCGAAGAGGAACACCGAGAACGCGCGGTGCAGCTGTCCGGGAGCCTGGTGGGCGGCGAGCTTCTCCGCGGTGCCGATCGTCACGCCGTCCTCGTCGACCAGTTCCAGCAAAATCGCGTCTGCGGTGCCGTTCGACGGGTTGTGCGTCGCGGTGGCAGGTGTGATCGGCATACCCATCCTTCACATCGGTCTTCGCGCCCCAAGTCTGCCGTACGAATCCGGCACTCCCGGCACTTCACGGCACGCCCGCATGTCCCGCGCGGTGGCGCGGACCGCGGGCGGCGCCGCTCGGACGCCGGGAAAGCCGGGAAAGCCGGGAAAGGGGACCCGGTAGATGATCGTGCCCGGCCGGGCAGGCGGAAATTCGTCCCTGCCGGGGCTGTGGGGCTCAGGGCGCGTTCGCGTGGCGCAAGGTTGCGTCCTCCGGCGCACACGCACCCGACGTGCGCCCCAACCCCTCCCACCCGCCCCGGCTGGCTCGCACCCCTGCCCCACCCGATGCACACGCCGAGCAACCTCAGTGGCAGAGACGCGCCTCATGCTCCGCGTGCCCGACCGGTTCCAGCTGGAAGGTGCAGTGCTCCACGTCGAAGTGGTCGCCGAGGCAGCCCTGCAGCTCGTGGAGCATCTTCTCGTGGCCGATCGCGTTGAGGGCCTCCGAGCTGACGACGACGTGCGCCGACAGCACCGGCATACCGGAGGTGATCGTCCAGGCGTGCAGGTCGTGCACGTCCTCCACACCGTCGGTGGCGAGGATGTGCGACCGCACCTCCGCCATGTCGACGCCCTTGGGGGCGGCCTCCAGCAGCACGGAGAGCGTCTCGCTCAGCAGTTTCCACGTCCGGGGGGCGATCATCAGCGCGATGACGAGCGAGGCGATCGGGTCGGCGGGCTGCCAGCCCGTGAGCATGATCACCACGGACGACACGATCACCGTGACCGAGCCCAGGGCATCGGCCGCCACCTCCAGGAACGCGCCGCGCACATTCAGGCTCTCCTTCTGCCCGCGCATCAGCAGCGACAGCGAGACGAGGTTCGCCACCAGGCCGATCGCACCGAACAGCAGAGCCAGCCGGCCCTCGGTCTCCGCCGGCGTGATGAAGCGCTGGACCGACTCGTACACGACGTAGCCGCCGGCCCCGAGCAGCAGCAGACAGTTGGCCAGGGCGGCGAGGATCTCGGCCCGGGCGTAGCCGAAGGTGGCCCGGTCGCTGGGCGGCCGGTTCGCGAAGTGGATCGCGAGCAGTGCCATGCCGAGACCGAGGGCGTCCGTCGCCATGTGCGCGGAGTCCGCGACGAGCGCCAGGGAGTCCGCCAGGGCGCCGCCGACGACCTGCACGACCACGATGCCGAGCGTGATCGCCAGCGCGGCGCGCAGCCTGCCGCGGTACGCCGAGGTCGTCGTACCGCCGGCCCCCGCGCCGTGCGCGTGCCCGTGATCGTGCCCAGCCCCCATGAGAAGTCCGCCTCCCTGCGTTCGCCTGATCGTGTTCGGGGACCCCAGTGAACTACGGGGAGGGGGTATGTGCAACGCGGCACTGAACACCGTTGTCATGTGCCCTGACCTGCGGAAACGATGCGCAGGTCAGGGCGCTGCCCGCCGTCAGCAGGCGTGGTGCAGCCGCCAGCCCCGCCAGGCCGACTCGGTCATCTCGCGCACCCCGCGCCGGGCGGTCCAGCCGAGCTCGGCGGCTGCCCGGGCGGCCGAGGCCACCGCGCGGGGGGCGTCTCCGGGGCGGCGCTCCTCGACGAGCGGAGGCCGGCGGTCGCCGGTGACCTCGCCGATGACCGTGACGAGTTCGCGGACGGAGACACCCTCGCCGCGGCCGATGTTGACCGTCAGATCACCCTTGCCGCCGCCTCCGGCCAGTCGCCGGGCCGCCGCCAGATGGGCCTCGGCGAGGTCGGCGACGTGAATGTAGTCACGGACACAGGTGCCGTCCGGGGTCGCGTAGTCGTCGCCGAAGATCCGGGGCGCCTCGTCGCGCGTCAGCCGGTCGAAGACCATCGGGACGATGTTGAAGACGCCCGTGTCCGCCAGCTCCGGCGCGGCGGCGCCCGCCACGTTGAAATAGCGCAGACATACGGTGGAGATCCCGTGCGCCTTTCCCGCCGCCCGCACCAGCCACTCCCCGGCCAGCTTGGTCTCGCCGTAGGGGTTCACCGGCGCGCAGGGAGTGTCCTCCGTGATGAGGTCCACACCCGGGTCGCCGTACACGGCGGCCGACGAGGAGAACACGAAGCGCTCGATCCCGGCCTCGGCGACCGCGTCCAGCAGGGTCACCAGACCGCCGACGTTCTCCCGGTAGTAGCGCGTCGGCTGCGCGACGGACTCGGCGACCTGCTTGCGCGCCGCGAGATGCACCACACCCGTCACGCCGTGCTCGGCGAAGACCCGCTTCAGCAGCTCCCCGTCCAGCGAGGAGCCCCGCACGAGCGGGACCTCGCCCGGGAGCCGCGCGGGGACCCCGGCCGACAGGTCGTCCAGGGCGAGGACGCTCTCCCCGGCCTCGGTCATGGCCCTCGCCACATGTGCTCCGATATAGCCGGCACCGCCGGTGATCAGCCACGTCATGGTCGCCCACCCTATGCGGACAGGGACACCGCCCGCGCTTTGTCCTCGATGTCCGCTTAAGGGGGGCGCGGTTTGTGGGGCGGGCCCCGGATCCACGATGATGATCGCGGCAAGGGCTCGTGCGAACCGCGTCGATCCATCCGCCGAACAGGCGGTGAACGTGGCCCTCCCGGCATCCGATAGCCTCTGCCGACACGCCGCCCGGGAGCCACCGGAGAAGGCGCCCCCATCATGTACGTCACCGGCACCGACGTGCCGGTACCCAGGGAGTGAATTCGGTTGTCGACCGCCATCCTCACCGGCCAGCCGGTCCCCGGATCGTCGATCGAGGCCGACCTGCGGTCCCTCGGGTTCGACCTCCGGACCGCGACCGACGCCGCCGAGGCCGAGACCCTCCTCGCCGAGGTGCCCGGCGACCAGAGGGTCGCCCTGGTCGACGCCCGCTTCGTCGGCCACGTGCACGCGCTGCGCCTCGGCCTCACCGACCCCCGCTTCCCGCTCGCCGCGATCCCCGGCGCCGTCACCGCCCAGCCCGCCGGCCGCCAGGCGCTGACCCGGGCGATGGCCCGCGAGAACTCCGCCGGTGGCGGCACCACCCTCGTCGACAGCCTCGCCGACCGCATCCTCACCGCCCTCGACGCCGACGGCACCGCCGTGCACCGCCCGGAGCTGGGCAGTCTCGTCGCCGCCGTCCCCGTCGACCCCCAGGCCCGCAACGAGGCACGGCAGGCGGTGAGCGACGTCGACGACGAGGCCGTACGCCTGAAGTCGGCAGTGAAGGCCCGCGACGGCTTCTTCACCACCTACTGCATCAGCCCCTACTCCCGTTACATCGCCCGCTGGTGCGCCCGCCGCGGCCTGACCCCGAACCAGGTCACCACCGCCTCGCTGCTCACCGCCCTCATAGCGGCGGCCTGCGCGGCCACGGGCACCCGCGGCGGCTTCGTCGCGGCCGGCGTCCTGCTGATCGCGTCGTTCGTGCTGGACTGCACCGACGGCCAGCTCGCCCGCTACTCCCTGCAGTACTCCACACTCGGTGCCTGGCTGGACGCCACCTTCGACCGGGCCAAGGAGTACGCCTACTACGCCGGCCTCGCCCTCGGGGCCGCCCGCGGCGGCGACGACGTATGGGCCCTCGCCCTTGGCGCCATGGTCCTGCAGACCTGCCGGCACGTCGTGGACTTCTCCTTCAACGAGGCCAACCACGACGCCACCGCCAACACCAGCCCCACCGCCGCCCTCTCCGACAAGCTCGACAGCGTCGGCTGGACGGTCTGGGTCCGCCGGATGATCGTCCTGCCCATCGGCGAGCGCTGGGCGATGATCGCGGTGCTGACGGCGCTCACCACGCCCCGCATCACGTTCTACGCGCTGCTCATCGGCTGTGCCTTCGCCGCGACGTACACCACGGCCGGGCGCGTGCTGCGCTCCCTGACCCGCAAGGCCAGGCGGACCGACCGGGCGGCCGCCGCCCTGGCCGACCTCGCCGACAGCGGCCCCCTCGCACAGGGCTTCGCCGGGGCGCTCAAGAAGCCCGCCCGCACGCTGCCGGCCTTCACCGCCCCCGTCGTCGCCCTGTGCGGCGCCCTCGCCGTCGTCCTCACCGCGGCGCTGACGGACTTCGGCGGCCCCTGGCCGATCGTCGCGGCCCTTGTCCACGCCCTCACCGCGGGCCTCGCCGTCGCCCGCCCGCTCAAGGGCGCCCTCGACTGGCTGGTCCCCCCGTTCCTGCGTGCCGCCGAATACGGCACGGCCCTGGTCCTCGCGGCCAAGGCGGACGTGAACGGGGCCCTCCCCGCGGCCTTCGGGCTGGTGGCCGCGGTCGCCTACCATCACTACGACACGGTCTACCGCATCCGCGGCGACGCCGGAGCACCCCCGGCCTGGCTGGTGCGCTCCATCGGGGGGCACGAAGGGCGGACGCTGCTCGTCACCGTCCTCGCCGCGCTGCTCACCGCCTCGCAGTTCAAGGTCGCGCTCACGGCACTGGCCGTGGCCGTGGCTCTCGTGGTGCTCGTCGAGAGCATCCGCTTTTGGGTCGGCGCCCACCAGGGCGGCGCACCCGCCGTACACGATGAAGGAGAAACCGCATGATCGGCCTCGTGCTCGCGGCCGGCGCCGGACGGCGTCTGCGCCCCTACACCGACAGCCTCCCCAAGGCACTGGTGCCGGTGGGCCCCGCGGGCATAGAAGGCGAACCCACGGTTCTCGACCTCACCCTCGGCAACTTCGCCGAGATCGGTCTCACCGAGGTCGCGATCATCGTCGGCTACCGCAAGGAGGCCGTGTACGCGCGCAAGGAAGCCCTCGAGCAGAAGTACGGCCTCAAGCTCACCCTGATCGACAACGACAAGGCCGAGGAGTGGAACAACGCCTACTCCCTGTGGTGCGGGCGTGACGCCCTCAAGGACGGGGTGATCCTCGCCAACGGCGACACCGTCCACCCGGTCTCCGTCGAGAAGACGCTGCTCGCCGCCCGCGGTGACGGCAAGAAGATCATCCTCGCCCTCGACACGGTCAAGGACCTCGCGGACGAGGAGATGAAGGTCGTCGTCGACCCCGAGAAGGGCATGACGAAGATCACCAAGCTGATGGACCCCGCCGAGGCCACCGGCGAGTACATCGGCGTCACCCTCATCGAGGGCGACGCCGCCTCCGAGCTGGCCGACGCCCTCAAGGCCGTCTGGGAGACCGACCCGCAGCAGTTCTACGAGCACGGCTACCAGGAACTGGTCAACCGCGGCTTCCGCATCGACGTGGCGCCGATCGGCGACGTCAAGTGGGTGGAGATCGACAACCACGACGATCTCGCCCGGGGACGGGAGATCGCATGCCAGTACTGACCCGGCTCATCCCCTCACCGCTGGTCGTGGACATCCGCCCGGGTGCCCTCGACGACCTGGCGTGCGTCCTCGCCGACGAGCGCATCTCGCACTCCGGCCGCCTCGCCGTCGCGGTCAGCGGCGGCTCCGGCGCCAAGCTGCGCGAGCGCATCGCGCCGAGCATGCCCGGCGCCACCTGGTACGAGGTCGGCGGCGGCACCCTCGACGACGCGGTCCGGCTGGCCGGCGACATAAAGGCCGGCCACTTCGACGCGGTCGTCGGCCTCGGCGGCGGCAAGATCATCGACTGCGCCAAGTTCGCCGCGGCACGCGTCGGCCTGCCCCTGGTCGCCGTGCCGACGAACCTCGCGCACGACGGCCTGTGCTCGCCGGTCGCCACCCTCGACAACGACGCGGGCCGCGGCTCCTACGGGGTGCCCAACCCGATCGCGGTCGTCATCGACCTGGACGTCATCCGTGAGGCCCCGGTGCGTTTCGTGCGCGCGGGCATCGGGGACGCGATCTCCAACATCAACTCGATCGCCGACTGGGAACTGGCCAACCGCGTCAAGGGCGAGAAGATCGACGGACTCGCCGCCGCCATGGCCCGCCAGGCGGGCGAGGCGGTGCTCCGGCACCCGGCCGGGGTCGGCGACAACGGCTTCCTCCAGGTACTCGCCGAGGCGCTCGTCCTCACCGGCGTCGCGATGTCGATCTCCGGCGACTCACGGCCGGCCTCGGGGTCGTGCCACGAGATCAACCACGCCTTCGACCTGCTCTACCCGAAGCGGGCCGCCGCCCACGGAGAGCAGTGCGGTCTCGGCGCGGCCTTCGCGATGTGGCTGCGCGGGGCGCACGAGGAGTCGGCGTACATGGCGGAGGTCCTGCGCCGGCACGGTCTGCCCGTGCTGCCGGACGAGATCGGCTTCACGACGGACGAGTTCGTCAAGGCCGTCGAGTTCGCCCCGGAGACCCGCCCCGGCCGCTACACCATCCTCGAACACCTCGACCTGAACCCCGAACAGATCAAGGACACCTACACCGACTATGTCAAGGCCATCGGTAGCTGAACTACGCCCCGTCGTTCACCCCGCCGGGGTGAAGGACCGGCGCAGCGGTGAGCACTGGATGGGACGCCTCTACATGCGTGAGGTGTCCCTGCGGGTGGACCGCTACCTGGTGAACACCAGGGTCACACCCAACCAGCTCACGTACCTGATGACCGTCTTCGGTGTGCTCGCGGCCCCGGCACTGCTCGTGCCGGGGATCCCGGGCGCCGTCCTCGGCGTGGTGTGCGTCCAGATGTACCTGCTGCTGGACTGCGTCGACGGCGAGATCGCGCGCTGGAAGAAGCAGTACTCGCTCAACGGCGTCTACCTGGACCGCGTCGGCGCCTACCTCACCGACGCCGCCGTGCTCACCGGCTTCGGCCTGCGCGCCGCCGACCTGTGGGGCAGCGGCCGCATCGACTGGCTGTGGGCCTTCCTCGGCACCCTGGCCGCCCTCGGCGCCATCCTGATCAAGGCCGAGACCGACCTCGTCGGTGTCGCCCGGCACCAGGCCGGCAAGCCGCCGGTCAAGGAGGCCGCCGCCGAGATGCGCTCCTCCGGCATGGCGCTGGCCCGCAAGGCAGCCGCCGCCCTGAACTTCCACCGCCTCATCCTCGGCATCGAGGCGTCCCTGCTGATCCTCGTGCTGGCGATCGTCGACCAGGTCCGCGGCGACCTGTTCTTCTCCCGGCTCGGCGTCGCGGTGCTGGCCGGCATCGCGCTCGTGCAGACCCTGCTGCACCTCGTGTCCATCCTCGCCTCCAGCAGGCTGAAGTGAGCGGCATGAAGGTCGGCGCCGTCATCATCACCATGGGCAACCGGCCCGAGGAGCTGCGCGCCCTGCTCGACTCCGTCGCCAAGCAGGACGGCGACCCGGTCGAGGTGGTCGTGGTCGGTAACGGCTCGCCCGTCCCGGACGTCCCCGAGGGCGTGCGCACCATCGAGCTGCCCGAGAACCTGGGCATCCCCGGCGGCCGCAACGTCGGCATCGAGGCCTTCGGTCCCTCCGGCCGGGACGTGGACGTCCTGCTCTTCCTCGACGACGACGGACTGCTCGCGGGTCACGACACCGCCGAGCTGTGCCGCAAGGCCTTCGAGGCCGACCCGAAGCTGGGCATCGTGAGCTTCCGCATAGCCGACCCGGAGACCGGCGTCACCCAGCGCCGCCACGTCCCCCGGCTGCGTGCCGCCGACCCGATGCGCTCCTCACGTGTCACCACCTTCCTCGGCGGCGCCAACGCCGTCCGCACCCGCGTCTTCGCCGACGTCGGCGGCCTCCCGGACGAGTTCTTCTACGCCCACGAGGAAACCGACCTGGCATGGCGGGCCCTGGACGCGGGCTGGATGATCGACTACCGGTCCGACATGGTGCTGTACCACCCGACGACCGCCCCCTCGCGGCACGCGGTCTACCACCGCATGGTCGCCCGCAACCGCGTCTGGCTGGCCCGCCGCAACCTGCCCGCGCCGCTCGTCCCGGTCTACCTCGGCGTGTGGCTGCTGCTCACTCTGCTGCGCCGCCCCTCCCGCAGTGCGCTGCGGGCCTGGTTCGGTGGATTCCGCGAAGGCTGGACCACCGCGTGCGGCCCCCGCCGGCCCATGAAGTGGCGTACGGTGTGGCGGCTGACCCGGCTGGGCCGGCCCCCCGTCATCTGACAAGCTCGTATCCGGGAGACACCCGGCAGCCCCCGGGCCGTACCCTGGCCCCGGCTCGTGCCGGACCGGCACAGGCCGAGCATCTCGAAGACGAAAGTTTCCACTAGTGAGTGAGACAACGCACGACGCCACGGTCGCGGTGACCCCGCCCGCGGCGCCCGACGAGGGCCTCACGGCGAGGGAACTCGCCGCCAAGCACGGGCTGACCGTGAGCGGCGCCCGTCCCTCCCTCATCGAGTACGTCCGTCAGCTCTGGGACCGGCGGCACTTCATCCTCGCCTTCTCCCGCGCGAAGCTGACCGCCCAGTACAGCCAGGCCAAGCTGGGCCAGCTGTGGCAGGTGGCCACTCCGCTGCTGAACGCGGCCGTGTACTTCTTCATCTTCGGCCTGCTCCTGGAGGCCGACCGGGGTCTGCCCCGCGAGGTGTACATCCCGTTCCTCGTCACGGGCGTGTTCGTGTTCACCTTCACGCAGAGCTCGGTCATGGCGGGCGTGCGCGCGATCTCCGGCAACCTCGGCCTGGTCCGCGCCCTGCACTTCCCACGCGCCTCGCTGCCGATCTCCTTCGCGCTGCAGCAGCTCCAGCAGCTGCTGTTCTCGATGATCGTGCTGTTCGCCGTCACGATCGGCTTCGGCCACTACCCGGACCTGTCCTGGCTGCTGATCGTGCCGGTGCTGGTGCTGCAGTTCTGCTTCAACACCGGTCTCGCGCTGATCATGGCCCGGGCGGGCGCCAAGACCCCCGACCTCGCGCAGCTCATGCCGTTCGTGATGCGGACCTGGATGTACGCGTCCGGCGTGATGTTCTCCATCCCGATCTTCCTGGCGGACAAGCCGCAGTGGATCGCGAACATCCTCCAGTGGAACCCCGCCGCGATCTACATGGACCTGATGCGCTTCGCGCTCATCGACGAGTACGACTCGACGTACATGCCCGACCACGTCTGGGCGGCCGCGGGTGCCTGGGCCGTGCTGTTCGCCATCGGCGGCTTCGTGTACTTCTGGAAGGCGGAGGAAAGGTACGGCCGTGGCTGAGCAGCAGGACGCACGCGTCCCCACCGTCATCGCGGACGACCTGCACATCGTCTACCGCGTCAACGGCGCCAAGACCGGCAAGGGCAGCGCCACCGCCGCCCTCAGCCGCATCCTCAAGCGGGGCTCCGACGACGCGGCGCGGGGCGTGCGCAAGGTGCACGCCGTGCGCGGCGTCTCCTTCGTGGCGTACCGCGGCGAGGCCATCGGCCTGATCGGTTCCAACGGCTCCGGCAAATCGACCCTGCTGCGCGCCATCGCCGGTCTGCTCCCCGCCGAGCAGGGCAAGGTCTACACCGACGGCCAGCCCTCGCTGCTGGGCGTCAACGCGGCCCTGATGAACGACCTCACCGGCGAACGCAACGTCATATTGGGCGGGCTGGCCATGGGCATGTCCCGGGAGGAGATCAAGGAGCGCTACCAGGACATCGTCGACTTCTCCGGCATCAACGAGAAGGGCGACTTCATCACCCTGCCCATGCGCACCTACTCCTCCGGCATGGCGGCCCGGCTGCGCTTCTCCATCGCGGCGGCCAAGGACCACGACGTCCTGATGATCGACGAGGCCCTGGCGACCGGCGACCGCAAGTTCCAGAAGCGCTCCGAGGACCGCATCCGGGAGCTGCGCAAGGAAGCGGGCACGGTGTTTCTGGTCAGCCACAACAACAAGTCCATCCGCGACACCTGCAACCGCGTCCTGTGGCTGGAACGCGGCGAGCTGCGCATGGACGGCCCCACGGACGAGGTGCTCAAGGAGTACGAAAAGTTCACGGGCAAGTAGGCCGTTTTCGGACAGGGCCCCGACGGAACTGTTCCGGCGGGGCCCCGCGTCTGCAAAGGAAACGTCAACTCCGGCCCATCTCAGGAATCTTGGGGCCAATCGGTGTGTTCTCGTGATGTGCGGGACACCCTGGCGAACCGTGTCGCGTTGTACAACGTAAGCTGTACCGGTCCCGAAACACGGCAATCTGGGCGATAATGCGCGTCACCGCCCGTCGGGCCACCGTGCGGACGGCGAGGCGGCGTGTCCGAAATAGTGTGTATTGGGTCGGCAGTGTAGAACGGGAGATGTGACGGCGATGGCTACGGAAACTCCCCAGCTCCACGCAGCACGTGCCGTCCCCGCGCCGGGCAGCCGGCGGTGACGGGAACCGGCACGGCGCGCTCCCTCGATCCGGAGCGCGGCACGCTCGACAAGGCCGCCGGCGAGAACTTCCCGGTGGCCCCCTTCTTCCTGCCCCGGGCCTGGCGCACCGACCTCATGGCCGTCTACGGCTTCGCCCGCCTGGTCGACGACATCGGCGACGGCGACCTCGCCCCCGGCGGCGCCGACGCCCGGCTGCTCGGCCTCTCCCCGCGGGAGGCCGAGGACCGGCTGGTGCTGCTCGACGCCTTCGAGGCCGACCTGCGCAGGGTCTTCGACTCCACCCCGCGCCACCCCCTGCTGCGCCGCCTCCAGCCGACGGTGCGCCGCTGCTCCCTGACCCCCGAGCCGTTCCTCGGCCTGATCGCCGCCAACCGTCAGGACCAGCTGGTCAGCCGCTACGAGACCTACGACGACCTGCTCGCCTACTGCGAGCTGTCCGCCAACCCCGTCGGCCGTCTCGTCCTCGCCCTCACCGGCACCTCGACTCCCGAGCGCATCCGCCGCTCCGACATGATCTGCACGGCCCTCCAGATCGTCGAGCACCTCCAGGACGTCGCCGAGGACCTCGCTCGCGACCGGGTCTACCTGCCTGCGGCCGACATGAAACGCTTCCACGTCCAGGAAGCGGATCTCGCCACGCAATCCGCCGATGCGTCGGTCCGTGCGCTGATTGCGTACGAAGCGCAAAGGGCGCGGGATCTCCTGAATGAAGGCGCCCCGTTGGTGGGTAGCGTCCACGGCAGGCTGAAGCTGCTGCTCGCAGGGTTCGTGGCGGGGGGAAGGGCGGCCCTCCACGCGATCGCCGCCGCCGAACACGACGTACTTCCCGGCCCGCCCAAGCCCGGCAAGGTCCGGTTGCTGCGTGAGGTGGGCGTGACTCTGCGAGGAGAGGGGTGATCCGGACCGTGGAGTCGGAACCACACACGTCCCCGCCGGTACTCGCCGCCTACAGCTACTGCGAGGCCGTCACCGGGCGGCAGGCCCGTAACTTCGCCTACGGCATCCGGCTGCTGCCGACGCCCCAGCGCCGGGCGATGTCGGCGCTGTACGCGTTCTCGCGGCGGGTCGACGACATCGGCGACGGCGCGCTGGCCGACGACGTCAAGGTGGCCAGGCTGGAGGAGACCCGGGCGCTGCTGACCCGGATCCGCGAGCACCGGGTCGACGAGGACGACACCGACCCGGTCGCGGTCGCCCTCGCGCACGCCGCCGGGGCCTTCCCGATCCCGCTCGGCGGCCTGGACGAGCTCATCGACGGCGTCCTGATGGACGTCCGCGGCGAGACGTACGAGACCTGGGACGACCTGAAGGTCTACTGCCGCTGCGTCGCCGGTGCGATCGGGCGGCTCTCGCTCGGCGTCTTCGGCACCGAGCCCGGGGCGCGCGGGGTGGACCGCGCGCCGGAGTATGCCGACACGCTCGGGCTCGCGCTCCAGCTCACCAACATCCTCAGAGACGTCCGCGAGGACGCCGTGGGCGGGCGGACCTATCTGCCCGCCGACGACCTCGCCAAGTTCGGCTGCTCGGCCGGCTTCAGCGGGCCGCGGCCACCGGAGGGCTCCGACTTCGCGGGCCTCGTGCACTTCGAAGTGCGACGGGCCCGCGCCCTGTTCGCCGAGGGCTACCGGCTGCTCCCCATGCTCGATCGGCGCAGCGGCGCCTGCGTCGCCGCCATGGCCGGCATCTACCGCCGCCTGCTCGACCGCATCGAGCGCGACCCGCAGGCCGTGCTGCGCGGCCGGGTCTCCCTGCCCGGCCGGGAGAAGGCCTACGTCGCCGTGCGCGGGCTGTCCGGACTCGACGCCCGGCACGTGACCCGGCGGACCGTCAGGAGGCGGGCGTGACGGACACGGAGACCGCCGTCGGTGAGAAGCGGCGGGCAACCCTCCGGCCCGGGGCGGCGTCCCTGACGGAGACGGCCGGTCGTGCACCGTTCGAGCAGCACGTCCGGGCCGCGGGGGAGGGTGCGCGATGACCCAGGGAACACGGTCCGGGGGACCGGTCGCACCACGGCGGCACGCCGTCGTGGTGGGCGGCGGACTCGCCGGTGTCACCACGGCGCTCGCGCTCGCCGACGCCGGGGTGCGCGTCACGCTGCTGGAGGGCAGGCCGCGGCTCGGCGGGCTCGCCTTCTCCTTCCGGCGCGGCGAACTCACCGTCGACAACGGCCAGCACGTCTACCTGCGTTGCTGCACCGCCTACCGCTGGTTCCTCGACCGCATCGAGGGCGCGGCGCTGGCCCCGTTGCAGGAGCGGCTCGACGTTCCCGTCCTGGACCTCGCCCGGCCCGAGGGGCGGCGGCTCGGCCGACTGCGGCGGGACGCCCTGCCCGTGCCGCTGCACCTGGGGCGCAGCCTCGCCGCCTATCCGCACCTGTCGCTCGCCGATCGTGCCAGGGTGGGCCGGGCCGCGCTCGCGCTCAAGGGACTCGACCTCACCGATGCGGCACTGGACACGCAGGACTTCGGCAGCTGGCTCGCCGCGCACGGCCAGTCGGCGCGCGCCGTGGAGGCCCTGTGGGACCTGGTCGGGGTCGCCACCCTCAACGCGGTCGCCTCCGACGCCTCGCTGGCGCTGGCCGCGATGGTGTTCAAGACCGGACTGCTGTCCGACCCGGGCGCCGCCGACATCGGCTGGGCGCGGGTCCCGCTGGGCGACCTGCACGACCGGCTGGCCCGCAAGGCGCTCGACTCGGCGGGCGTGCGCACCGAGGTCCGCACCCGCGTCACCTCCGTCTGCGCGAACGGGGACGGGCAGTGGAGCGTCGAGGTCCCGGGCGAGACACTTCAGGCCGACGCCGTGATCCTCGCCGTACCGCAGCGCGAGGCGCACGACCTGCTGCCCGCGGGCGCCCTGGACGCGCCCGAGCGGCTCCTGGAGATCGGCACCGCGCCCATCCTCAACGTCCATGTGGTCTACGACCGCAAGGTTTTCGGCCGGCCCTTCTTCACCGCCCTCGGCAGCCCCGTGCAGTGGGTCTTCGACCGCACCGAGGCGTCCGGGCTGCGCCAGGGCCAGTACCTCGCGCTGTCCCAGTCGGCCGCCCAGGGCGAGATCGACGAGCCCGTGGCCGTGCTGCGCGAGCGGTACCTGCCCGAGCTGGAGCGACTGCTGCCGCTGACCCGCGGCGCCCGTGTGAAGGACTTCTTCGTCACCCGGGAGCGCACGGCGACGTTCGCTCCCGCCCCCGGCGTCGGGCACCTCAGGCCCGGCGCCCGCACCAAGGCATCCGGCCTGTACCTGGCCGGAGCGTGGACCGCCACCGGGTGGCCCGCGACCATGGAGAGTGCGGTCCGCAGTGGTGTGAGCGCGGCGGACGCCGTGCTGGGCGCCCTGGGCCGGCCCCGCCCCCGCCACCTCTTCGAGTTCGAGGAGGCGGCATGATGCCGGCCCAGGCCGGCGCGGCGGGCAGCCCCCGCACCCCCGGTACCGCAACAAGAGGAGAGACTGTGCCCACTGTGCCCCCGGCCTCGAAGACTGCCGAGGCGGTGGACGTGACCGCGCTCCTGGAGCGCGGCCGGACCCTGGCCACTCCGGTACTGCGGGCGGCCGTCGACCGCCTGGCACCTCCCATGGACACTGTTGCCGCCTACCACTTCGGCTGGATCGACGCCCAGGGCAGGCCCTCGGAGGGGGACGGCGGCAAGGCCGTGCGTCCCGCCCTCGCGGTGCTGTCCGCCGAGGTCATGTCCGCCGCACCCGAGACGGGCATCCCCGGCGCTGTCGCCGTGGAACTCGTCCACAACTTCTCCCTCCTCCACGACGACCTCATGGACGGCGACGAGCAGCGCCGTCACCGCGACACGGTCTGGAAGGTGCACGGTCCCGCCCAGGCCATCCTGGTCGGCGACGCCCTGTTCGCCCTCGCCAACGAGGTGCTCCTCGAACTCGGCACCGTCGAGGCCGGCCGCGCCACCCGCCGCCTGACCACCGCCACCCGCGCCCTGATCGACGGCCAGGCCCAGGACATCTCCTACGAGCACCGCGACCGCGTCAGCGTCGACGAGTGCCTGGAGATGGAGGGCAACAAGACCGGCGCCCTGCTCGCCTGCGCCAGCTCCATCGGCGCGGTCCTCGGCGGCGCCGACGACCACACCGCCGACACCCTCGAGAAGTACGGCTACCACCTGGGCCTCGCCTTCCAGGCCGTCGACGACCTGCTCGGCATCTGGGGCGACCCGGTCTCCACCGGCAAGCAGACCTGGAGCGACCTGCGCCAGCGCAAGAAGTCCCTGCCCGTCGTGGCCGCCCTCGCCGCGGGCGGCTCCGCCTCGGAGCGGCTCGGCGAGATCCTCGCCGCCGACGCCAAGGCCAGCGACGTCGAGAACTTCTCGGAGGAGGAGTTCGCGGCCCGCGCCGCCCTCATCGAGGAGGCCGGCGGTCGCGAGTGGACCGCCGGCGAGGCACGCCGTCAGCACACCATCGCCATCGAAGCCCTCGACGCCGTCGACATGCCCGACCGGGTGCGGGCCCAGTTCACGGCCCTCGCGGACTTCGTCGTCGTACGAAAGAGATGATCACTATCGGCCGAATAGCCCTCGCGTAGTCGCCGGCCGGTGCCGTGAGTGATCACGGTGCACCGGCCGACGGCGGACCCACAGCAGCTGCACACCTTGCACCACTGCACGAAGGGGAAGCCATGACAGCGACGACCGACGGAAGCACCGGGGCCCTGCCACCCCGCGCCGCCGCGGCCAGCGACACCGACACGCACATCCCCGGGGCGGCCGGGGTACCGGAAGCCGCCGCACGCGCCGCCCGGCGTGCCATCGACTTCCTGCTCTCGCTCCAGGACGCCGAGGGCTGGTGGAAGGGCGACCTCGAGACCAACGTCACCATGGACGCCGAGGACCTGCTGCTCCGTCAGTTCCTGGGTATCCGCGACGAGAAGACCACGCAGGCAGCCGCCCTCTTCATCCGCGGCGAGCAGGGCGAGGACGGCACCTGGGCCACCTTCTACGGCGGACCGGGCGAACTGTCCGCCACCATCGAGGCGTACGTCGCCCTCCGCCTGGCCGGTGACGCGCCCGACGCCCCTCACATGGCGAAGGCCTCCGCCTGGATCCGCGCGCGGGGCGGCATCGCGGCCGCCCGGGTCTTCACCCGGATCTGGCTGGCCCTGTTCGGCTGGTGGAAGTGGGAGGACCTGCCCGAACTCCCGCCGGAGCTGGTCTTCTTCCCGAAGTGGGTGCCGCTCAACATCTACGACTTCGGCTGCTGGGCGCGGCAGACCATCGTCCCGCTGACGATCGTCTCCGCGAAGCGGCCGGTACGCCCCGCACCCTTCCCGCTCGACGAGCTGCACACCGACCCGGACCGCCCCAATCCGCCCAGACCCCTGGCGTCCCCGTTCAGTTGGGACGGGGCGTTCCAGCGGATGGACAAGGGCCTGCACGCCCTGCGGAAGGTCGCGCCGCGCCGACTGCGCCGAGCCGCCGTGAACAGCGCCGCCCGCTGGATCATCGAGCGGCAGGAGAACGACGGCTGCTGGGGCGGCATCCAGCCCCCGGCCGTGTACTCGATCATCGCCCTGCACCTGCTCGGCTACGACCTCGAACACCCCGTGATGCGCGAGGGGCTCGCGTCCCTGGACCGGTTCGCCGTGTGGCGCGAGGACGGGGCCCGGATGATCGAGGCCTGCCAGTCACCGGTGTGGGACACCTGCCTGGCGGCCATCGCCCTCGTCGACGCCGGACTGCCCACCGATCACCCGCAGTTGGTGAAGGCGGCCGACTGGATGCTGGGAGAGGAGATCGTCCGGCCCGGTGACTGGTCCGTGAAGCGGCCCGGACTGCCGCCCGGCGGCTGGGCGTTCGAGTTCCACAACGACAACTACCCCGACATCGACGACACCGCCGAGGTGATCCTCGCACTGCGCCGGATCACCCACCACGACCCGGAGCGGCTGGAGAGGGCCGTCGAGCGCGGCATGCGCTGGACACTCGGCATGCAGTCGAAGAACGGCGCCTGGGCCGCGTTCGACGTCGACAACACCAGCCCGTTCCCGAACCGGCTGCCCTTCTGCGACTTCGGCGAGGTCATCGACCCGCCCTCCGCCGACGTCACCGCGCACGTCGTGGAGATGCTCGCGGTGGAGGGCCTCGCCCACGATCCGCGCACCCGGCGCGGCATCGAGTGGCTGCTCGCCGAGCAGGAACCGGACGGTTCGTGGTTCGGACGCTGGGGTGTCAACTACGTATACGGCACGGGGTCCGTCGTGCCCGCGCTGACCGCCGCCGGCATCCCCGCCGCGCACCCGGCGATCCGGCGGGCCGTGGCCTGGCTGGAGTCCGTACAGAACGACGACGGCGGGTGGGGCGAGGACCTGCGCTCCTACAAGTACGTCCGGGAGTGGAGCGGCAAGGGCGCCTCGACCGCCTCGCAGACGGCGTGGGCGCTGATGGCCCTGCTCGCGGCGGGGGAGCGCGACTCCAAGGCCGTCGAACGCGGAGTCGAGTGGCTCGCCGCCACACAGCGGGAGGACGGCTCCTGGGACGAGCCGTACTTCACGGGGACGGGCTTCCCGTGGGACTTCTCGATCAACTACCACCTCTACCGACAGGTCTTCCCACTCACCGCGCTCGGACGCTATCTGCACGGAGAGCCCTTCGCCGAGAAGCTCCGGGGGAGCGGTGAGACCGGGAAGCACCGCAGGAGCGGGCCCGGCACGCCGCTCGCCGAGGCCGGGCGACACCGCGCAGATGACGCCGGCACGCCGCTCGCCGAGGTCGAGGGGAGCTGATGAGCGTACAGCCCGCCCCGGTCCCGCTGCTGATCGCCTGCGCGCTCGGCATCGAGCAGTTCGCCCTGCGTGCGGGCGGCCGGGGCGGGGCCGGCGGGCCGGTCACGGTGCTGCGGACGGGCATGGGGCCGGCGGCCGCCGAGCGGGCCGTCACCCGCGTGCTGGCCGACCCGGCTCTGCGCGACGCCGCCGTCCTGGCCACCGGCTTCTGCGCGGGCCTGGCGCCGGGCATGCACCCCGGCGATCTGGTCGTCGCCGAGGAGACCCGCGACCCGCGCGGCACGACACCCTGCGTCGGGACCGAGCTGCTCGTGAAGGAACTGGCCCGCGCGCTGCCCGGGCGGACCGTGCACACCGGGCCGCTGACCGGCTCCGACCACGTCGTACGCGGCCCCGAACGGTCCGCCCTGCGCGCGACGGGAGCGATCGCGGTCGACATGGAGTCCGCCGTCACGCTCCTGAGCGCCGTGCGTGCGGGCGAGCGCCCGGTTGCGGCCGTCCGGGTGGTCGTGGACGCTCCTGAACATGAACTCGTCCGGATCGGCACGGTGCGCGGTGGAATATCAGCTTTCCGTGTCCTTCGTTCCGTCCTTCCCGCTTTCTTCGAATGGCACCGTTCCTTGCTGCTCCCCAGGAGGTGAGCCAGATGGCCATGCCGCTCCGACAGTCCATCAAGGTCGCTACGTATTTGGCTGAACAGAAGATCCGCCGACGGGACAAGTTTCCGCTGATCGTGGAGCTGGAACCGCTGTTCGCCTGCAATCTCAAATGCGAGGGGTGCGGCAAGATCCAGCATCCGGCCGGGGTGCTCAAGCAGCGGATGCCGGTCGCCCAGGCCGTGGGGGCGGTCGTGGAGTCCGGTGCCCCGATGGTGTCCATCGCCGGCGGCGAGCCGCTGATGCACCCGCAGATCGACGAGATCGTCCGCCAGCTGGTGGCCAAGCGGAAGTACGTTTTCCTCTGCACCAACGCGATGCTGCTGCGCAAGAAGATGGACAAGTTCACGCCGTCGCCCTATTTCGCCTTCGCGGTGCACATCGACGGCCTGCGGGAGCGGCACGACGAGTCGGTCGCCAAGGAAGGCGTGTTCGACGAGGCCGTGGAGGCGATCAAGGAGGCCAAGCGGCGCGGCTTCCGGGTCACCACCAACTCGACCTTCTTCAACACCGACACGCCGCAGACCATCATCGAGGTGCTGAACTTCCTCAACGACGACCTCCAGGTCGACGAGATGATGATCTCGCCCGCCTACGCCTACGAGAAGGCCCCCGACCAGGAGCACTTCCTCGGCGTGGAGCAGACCCGCGAGCTGTTCAAGAAGGCCTTCGCCGGCGGCAACCGGCGGCGCTGGCGGCTCAACCACTCGCCGCTCTTCCTGGACTTCCTGGAGGGCAAGGTCGACTTCCCGTGCACCGCGTGGGCCATCCCCAACTACTCGCTCTTCGGCTGGCAGCGCCCCTGCTACCTGATGAGCGACGGGTACGTGCCGACGTACCGGGAGCTGGTCGAGGACACCGACTGGGACAAGTACGGCCGCGGCAAGGACCCCCGCTGCGCCAACTGCATGGCGCACTGCGGCTACGAGCCCACCGCCGTCCTCGCCACCATGGGATCGCTGAAGGAGTCCCTGCGCGCCATGCGCGAGACGGTCTCCGGGAACCGGGAGTGACGTCATGACCGCTGTCTCGCTGGGTGTCCCCGAGGTGCCGGCCCGGCCGGTCGCCGAGCGGCGCGTCTCGCGCCGGATCCAGGTCGGTCCGGTGGCGGTCGGGGGCGGGGCCCCGGTGTCGGTGCAGTCGATGACGACGACCCGTACCTCGGACGTCGGCGCCACGCTGCAGCAGATCGCGGAGCTGACCGCCTCCGGCTGCCAGATCGTCCGGGTCGCCTGCCCCACGCAGGACGACGCGGACGCGCTGGCGACCATCGCGCGCAAGTCGCAGATCCCGGTGATCGCGGACATCCACTTCCAGCCGAAGTACGTGTTCGCCGCGATCGAGGCGGGCTGCGCGGCGGTCCGCGTCAACCCCGGCAACATCAAGCAGTTCGACGACCGGGTCAAGGAGATCGCCCAGACGGCGAAGGATCACGGCACGCCCATCCGGATCGGCGTCAACGCCGGGTCGCTGGACCGGCGGCTGCTCCAGAAGTACGGCAGGGCGACCCCGGAGGCGCTCGTGGAGAGCGCCCTGTGGGAGGCGTCCCTGTTCGAGGAGCACGGCTTCCGGGACATCAAGATCTCCGTCAAGCACAACGACCCGGTCGTGATGATCGAGGCGTACCGCCAGCTGGCCGAACAGTGCGACTACCCGCTGCACCTGGGCGTGACGGAGGCCGGACCGGCGTTCCAGGGCACGATCAAGTCGGCGGTGGCGTTCGGCGCGCTCCTCTCCCGGGGCATCGGCGACACGATCCGGGTGTCGCTGTCCGCACCGCCGGCCGAGGAGGTCAAGGTCGGCATCCAGATCCTGCAGTCCCTGGGACTGAAGGAGCGCCGGCTGGAGATCGTGTCGTGTCCGTCCTGCGGCCGAGCCCAGGTCGACGTCTACAAGCTCGCCGAGGAGGTCACGGCCGGCCTCGACGGCATGGAGGTGCCGCTGCGCGTCGCCGTGATGGGCTGTGTGGTCAACGGCCCCGGTGAGGCGCGGGAGGCCGACCTCGGCGTCGCCTCCGGCAACGGCAAGGGGCAGATCTTCGTCAAGGGCGAGGTCATCAAGACCGTCCCCGAGTCCAAGATCGTCGAGACGCTGATCGAAGAGGCGATGAAGATCGCCGAGCAGATGGAGCAGGACGGCGTGGGGCCGGGGGAGCCGGCCGTCACCGTGAGCTGAGCAGCACGGATCCGAAGGGGGCCCGAGCGTGACGATACTGGAGAACATCCGGGGACCACGCGACCTGAAGGCGCTGTCCGAGGCGGAACTGGGGGAACTGGCTGAAGAGATCCGGGAGTTCCTGGTGCACGCGGTCGCCAGGACCGGCGGGCACCTGGGACCCAACCTGGGCGTGGTGGAGCTGACCATCGCCCTGCACCGGGTCTTCGAGTCGCCGGCCGACCGCATCCTTTGGGACACCGGCCACCAGAGCTACGTCCACAAACTGCTGACCGGCCGCCAGGACTTCTCCAAGCTGCGCGGCAAGGGCGGCCTGTCCGGCTACCCCTCGCGCGAGGAGTCCGAGCACGACGTCATCGAGAACAGCCACGCCTCCACGGCGCTCGGCTGGGCCGACGGACTCGCCAAGGCCCGCCAGGTGCAGGGGGAGAAGGGCCATGTCGTCGCGGTCATCGGCGACGGGGCCCTCACCGGCGGCATGGCCTGGGAGGCCCTCAACAACATCGCGGCGGCCAAGGACCGTCCGCTGATCATCGTCGTCAACGACAACGAACGCTCCTACGCGCCCACCATCGGCGGCCTCGCCAACCACCTCGCGACCCTGCGCACGACCGACGGCTATGAGCGGGTCCTGGCCTGGGGCAAGGACGTCCTCCAGGGCACGCCCCTGGTCGGCAACACCCTCTACGAGGCCCTGCACGGCGCGAAGAAGGGCTTCAAGGACGCGTTCGCCCCACAAGGCCTCTTCGAGGACCTGGGCCTGAAGTACGTGGGGCCGATCGACGGGCACGACACCGGGGCCGTGGAGTCCGCGCTGCGACGCGCGAAACGCTTCCACGGGCCGGTTCTCGTCCACTGCCTCACGGAGAAGGGCCGCGGCTACGAGCCCGCCCTCGCCCACGAGGAGGACCACTTCCACACCGTCGGCGTGATGGACCCGCTGACCTGCGCCCCGCTCTCGCCGTCGGGCGGCCCCTCCTGGACCTCGGTGTTCGGCGAGGAGATCGTCAGGATCGGCGAGGAGCGGGACGACGTGGTGGCGATCACCGCCGCCATGCTGCACCCGGTCGGACTCGGCGCCTTCGCCGAGCGGTTCCCGGACCGGGTGTGGGACGTGGGCATCGCCGAGCAGCACGCGGCCGTGTCCGCGGCGGGCCTGGCGACGGGCGGGCTGCACCCGGTCGTCGCCGTCTACGCCACCTTCCTCAACCGCGCCTTCGACCAGCTCCTGATGGACGTGGCCCTGCACCGCTGCGGGGTGACCTTCGTGCTCGACCGGGCCGGGGTCACCGGCGTCGACGGTGCCTCCCACAACGGCATGTGGGACATGTCCGTCCTCCAGGTCGTGCCCGGACTGCGCATCGCCGCGCCGCGCGACGCCGACCAGATGCGGGCCCAGCTGCGCGAGGCCGTCGCCGTGGACGACGCGCCGACCCTCGTGCGCTTCCCGAAGGAGTCCGTCGGCCCGTCGATCCCGGCGGTCGACCGGGTGGGCGGGCTGGACGTACTGCACCGTTCCCCCGCGCCGCAGGTCCTCCTGGTGGCCGTCGGTGTGATGGCGCCGGTCTGCCTCCAGGCCGCCGAGCTGCTCGAAGCCCGCGGCATCGGCTGCACCGTCGTCGACCCCCGCTGGGTCAAGCCCGTCGACCCGGCGCTCCCGGGACTCGCCGCCCAGCACCGGCTGGTCGCCGTGGTCGAGGACAACAGCCGGGCGGCCGGGGTCGGTTCGGCCGTGGCGCTCGCCCTGGGCGACGCCGAGGTCGACGTACCGGTCCGGCGGTTCGGCATCCCGGAGCAGTTCCTCGCGCACGCCAAGCGCGGTGAGGTGCTCGCCGACATCGGCCTGACACCCGTCGAGGTCGCCGGACGGATCGGCGCGAGCCTGGCCGTCAAGGATGAGCTGTCCAAGGAGTCACAGGAATGACCACCGCCGAGTCCGCGTCGGAGTCGTCGCAGGCCGGGGAGTTCGACCTCGGCAAGCTGCTGGCCGAGCGCGGAGCCGAGCGCTACGAGCTGCACACCCGGTACCTCAACCATCAGCTCCCGCGCATGCTGCACACCATCGGCTTCGACAAGGTCTACGAGCGCGCCGAGGGCGCCTACTTCTACGACGCGGACGGCAACGACTACCTGGACATGCTCGCGGGGTTCGGGGTGATGGGTCTCGGCCGCCACCACCCCGTGATCCGCAAGACGCTGCACGACGTCCTGGACGCCTCTCTCGCCGATCTCACCCGGTTCGACTGCCAGCCGCTGCCGGGCCTGCTGGCCGAGAAGCTGCTCGCGCACAGCCCGCACCTGGACCGGGTGTTCTTCGGCAACAGCGGCACCGAGGCCGTCGAGGGCGCGCTGAAGTTCGCCCGGTTCGTCACCGGCAGGCCCAGGATCCTCTACTGCGCGCACGCCTTCCACGGGCTGACCACCGGCTCCCTGTCCGTCAACGGCGAATCCGGCTTCCGTGACGGGTTCGCCCCGCTGCTGCCCGACACGGCCGTCCCGCTCGGCGACCTCGACGCACTGGAGAGGGAGCTGAAGAAGGGGGACGTCGCCGCGCTGATCGTCGAGCCGATCCAGGGCAAGGGCGTGCTCACGGGCCCGCCCGGCTGGCTGCGGGCCGCGCAGGAGCTGCTGCACCGGCACAAGGCGCTGCTCATCGCCGACGAGGTGCAGACGGGCCTCGGCCGCACCGGCGACTTCTACGGCTACCAGCACGAGGACGGCGTGGAGCCGGACCTGGTCTGCGTGGCCAAGGCGCTCTCCGGTGGCTATGTGCCCGTCGGCGCCACGATCGGCAAGGACTGGATCTTCAAGAAGGTCTACTCGTCGATGGACCGGGTCCTCGTCCACTCGGCGAGCTTCGGGTCCAACGCGCAGGCCATGGCGGCGGGCCTCGCGGTGCTGGCGGTGATGGAGAACGAGCAGATCGTCGCGAACGTCCGGGCCACGGGTGAGCGGCTCAGGTCCCGGCTCGCGGCGCTGACGGACCGGTACGAGATGCTCGCCGAGGTGCGCGGCCGGGGGTTGATGATCGGCATCGAGTTCGGCCGGCCGCAGTCGCTGAAGCTGCGCAGCCGCTGGACCATGCTCCAGGCGGCACGCAAGGGACTGTTCGCGCAGATGGTCGTGGTGCCGCTGCTGCGCAAGCACCGGATCCTCACCCAGGTCTCCGGCGACCACATGGAGGTGATCAAGCTGATCCCGCCGTTGATCATCGGCGAGCGCGAGGTGGACCGGTTCGTGGACGCCTTCACGGCCGTGATGGACGACGCGCACAACGGCGGACTGATGTGGGATTTCGGCAAGACGCTGGTGAAGCAGGCCGTGGCCAACCGCTGAACCGGGGGCTTTTGCCTAGGAGGCAAGAAATTTGCCGCTGAGGCAAGGCTCCGGCTGAATGGAGGCATGAACTCCTCCGAGGCCGAGCGGCCTCCCGAGACCGAGCGGCTCCCCGATACCGAGCGGCTCCCCGATACCGAGCGGCCCCCCGGGGCCGACTCGTCGGCCGGCCCGGCGGCCGGTGCGCTACCGCCCGTGGTGGCGCCCCAGCTGCGGGCGCTGCGCCGCCAGGCCTCCCTGACACTGGAGGCCGCGGCCCGCTCCGCCGGGCTGTCGCCCGCCCACCTCTCCCGGCTGGAGACCGGGCAGCGCCAGCCCTCGCTGCCGATGCTGCTCGCACTGGCCCGCATCTACGGTACGACCGTCTCCGAACTGCTCGGCGAGACGGTCGCCGAACGGGACGCCGTCATCCGCGCCGCCGACATGGAACCCACCGCGGCGGGCGGCTGGACCTACTGGCAGGCCGGCGCCCCCGGCCGCGGGATGCAGGCCTTGCGGGTCCACGTCCCGCACGGCTCCCAGGGTGACATCGTGCGCGTCCACCCCGGCGAGGAGTGGCTCCATGTGCTGCGCGGCCGATTGCGGCTGCGCCTCGGGGACACCACGCACCGGCTGGCGGCCGGTGACAGCGCCCACTTCGACTCGCTCACCCCGCACCGGATCGCAGCCGAGGACCACGACGGCGTCGACCTGCTCTTCGTCCACACCCTGCTGCAGAGCCCCACGGCCGCCCTGTGCCTCGGCCCGACCCCCGGAGACGTGTCATGAGCAACATGGAGGAGAAGTTCCCCCGGGCCCTGTGGGTGAGGCTGTTCGTCTACCTCATCGCCGGCCACGTCTTCGCCGCTTTCGTGTACCTGCTGTTCGAGGTCGGGGCGAAGTAGCCCCCGTCCGCGGACCTCAGTCGAGGAGCCGCTCGCGCAGCCGCTCCCGGGTCTCCGCGGAGAGCCCCAGCCCCTTCTCCAGGTAGGTGTCGACGCCGCCCCACGTCTCCTCGATGGTGTCGAAGGCCGCCGTCAGGTACTCGGCGCGCGCGTCGAAGAGGGGGCTGAGCAGCTCCATGACCTCGGGGGAGTAGGCCGAGGCGGCGGAGCTGGAGCGGTGCACCTTGTAGCGGCGGTGCTTGGCGTTCGACTTCAGGTAGTCCTCGACGATCGCCTCGCGCTCGACGCCCACGGCGAGCAGCGTCACCGCCACCGACAGCCCGGCGCGGTCCTTGCCCGCCGCGCAGTGCATCAGCGCGGGAACACTGTCCTCGGCGAGCGCGTGCAGCACCCGGGAGTGCTCGTCGGTGCGGTGCTTGATGATCGTGCGGTACGAGGCGATCATGCGGCCCGCGCCCTTGCCGTCCGAAAGGATCTCTCGCAGCTGGTCCAGGTCGCCGTCGCGGACCATCTTCCAGAACTCGGCGCCGTCGGCCGGGTCGCTCAGCGGCAGGTTCACGTTGCGCACGCCCGGCAGCTCGACGTCCGGCCCCTCCAGCTTCTGGTCGGCCGCGTTGCGGAAGTCGAAGATCGTGTGCAGGCCCAGAGTCGTCAGGAAGGCGGCGTCCTCCCCGGTCGCGTGGGCGAGGTGGCCACTGCGGAACAGCACGCCCTGGCGCACCCGCCGCCCGTCCACGGTCGGAAGTCCGCCCACATCACGGAAGTTGCGCACTCCGGCCAGCTCGGGCTCGGTCGACGGGACCTGCTGTGTCACGAGGGCTCCTCCCCTTCGGCGCCGCCGGCGCGGCTCGTCGACGGGCGTCTCTCGACGATACGACATGCCTGCCTGGGGCAATGAGTTGTCCACAGGCGTTGCCCGGAAGCCCCACGGCCGCCCATGATGTTGCCGCCTGGTCGCACCTGGTCGGGCTTGTTCGAATATGTGAGGGCATGATGCTGGACATCTCCGAAGACGGTCGTACATGGGTCCTCTCCGGGCCGGCCAGCAGCTATGCCGTCCATGTCACGGGCCGGGACGAGCTGCTGCATGTGCACTGGGGCCCCCGTATCGGCCTGGCCGACGCCGAGGCCCTCACCGTCCGGCCGCTGCCGGACTACTGGCCCTTCGAGTCCCCGCTCGACGGACGCGAGGAGTACCCGGTCGAAGGCGGCCCCCGCTTCGTCCGCCCCGCCCTGTCCGTACGCACGGCTGAGCGGCGCGGCACCGAGTGGGCCTACGAGGGACACGACGCCGAGGACGGCGAGCTGCGGCTCCGGTTCCGCGACGGCGACCTCGCCGTCACCCTGCACTACCGGATGCGCCCCTCGGCGGACGTCGTCGAGCGCTGGGTGACCCTGGACAACCAGGGGCCGGCCGTCGAGCTGCTGCGCGCCGACTCCGCCACCTGGACCCTGCCCGACCGCGACCACTGGCGTCTGTCCCAGCTGCACGGCCGCTGGGGCGCCGAGTCCCGGCTGACCCGCTCCGCCCTCACCCACGGCGAGAAGGTCATCGGCAGCCGCCGCGGCCACACCTCCCACCAGCACCTGCCCTGGGTCGCCCTCGACACCGACGCCACCGAGGAGCGCGGCGAGGTCTACAGCTGCGCCCTGGGCTGGTCCGGGTCCTGGCGCATCGCCGTGGCCCAGCTCCCGGACGCGCGGGTGCAGATCACCGGCGGCGCCGGCTACGACGACTCCGGCCTGCTGATGCTCGGCACCGGGGAGTCGTACACGACCCCCGTCTTCGCCGGACTCTGGTGCGACGGCGGGTTCGGCGGGGCGAGTCGGGCCTGGCACGCCTACCAGCGGGCGTACGTGATCCCGGACGCCGACCGGGACCGGCCGGTGCTGTTCAACTCCTGGGAGGCCACCGAGTTCGACATCTCCGAGGAGCAGCAGCGGGAGCTCGCCGCGCGGGCCGCCGCCATGGGTGTCGAGCTGTTCGTCGTCGACGACGGCTGGTTCGGTGCGCGCACCAGCGACCGGGCCGGGCTCGGCGACTGGACCCCGAACCCCGACCGCTTCCCGGGCGGACTGAAGCCGCTCGCCGACCATGTGCACGGCCTCGGCATGCAGTTCGGGATCTGGGTGGAGCCCGAGATGGTCAACCCGGACAGCGACCTGTACCGCGCGCACCCGGACTGGGTGCAGTACCAATCAGGACGACAGCGGACGGAGTTCCGCAACCAGCTGGTCCTCAACCTCGCCCGTGAGGACGTCCGGGAGTATCTGTGGGAGCAGCTCGACGGGCTTCTCTCCAGTGCTCCGATCGACTACGTGAAGTGGGACTTCAACCGCTGCTTCACCGACGCCGGCTGGCCGGACGACACCTACCCGCAGCGGCTGTGGGTCGACCACGTGCACGGCCTGTACGCCCTGCTGGACCGGCTGCGGACCGCCCACCCGGGGGTGGCCTTCGAGTCCTGCTCGGGCGGCGGCGGGCGGATCGACCTCGGGGTGCTGAGCCGCACGGACCAGGTGTGGACCTCCGACAACACCGACCCCCTCGACCGGCTCGCCATCCAGCACGGCTTCAGCCAGCTCCATCCGGCCCGGGTCATGGCCGCCTGGGTCACCGACAGCCCGAACGCCATGCTCAACCACCGGGCCAGCTCGCTGCGGTTCCGGTTCGTCAGTGCCATGGCCGGGGTGCTCGGGGTCGGCGGCGACCTCACGAAGTGGACGCCGGAGGAGCTCGCCGAGGCGGCGGAGTGGGTGGGGCTCTACAAGAAGATCCGGCCCGTGGTGCAGCGCGGCGACCAGTACCGGCTGCGGCCTCCGGAGGGTGGGCTGAGCGCCGTGCAGTACGTCCTCGGCGAGGAGGTCGTCGTCTTCGCCTGGCTCCAGGCGCAGCGCTACGGCGAGCCCGTTCCGGCGCTCCGGTTGCACGGCCTCGAACCGACGGAAGCGTATGAATGCCCCGAAACGGGAGAAGTTCACCGAGGGGCCGTACTGCTTCATCACGGGCTGCGGGTCGGCTTGCGCGGGGATCTGGACGCCGCCATCGTCCGCCTTAAGCGGAAGTAGCCATTCTGTCCGAATAGGCACTTTTAGCCGCTTCGGGATAACGTGCCCCGATCGCGCAGGAGATGGGGTCGGGGTGCGTGACCATCGTCATATTCGTGACGATATGCTGTCGCCATGTTCACGTAATCCCCGCAATTTCCTAGGCTATTGAACCGTCCGGGAGATCGGTAATCCACGCTCGGTGACGGCGGATGTGGCGACGCGTCAAGGAAAACACCGTCACGGGCAACCGCAAGCTTGTCCTATTGCGTCGTGGTCGCTTACGTTCCACACCAATCCGGACGGACGCCTAATCCTGCCGCCGCCCGGAGCCCGCACACACTGACCCGAAGCACGGCAGGAGCGGGGGACCCACAGGTAAGACGCCTGTTCCGGTTCCCGGAACGGCTTGGGGTTCAGCCGCGCCACGGCACGGCCGGGCATCTCCAGCCCGCACCCGACAGCTCACCTCGCAGGCGACGGAGAGGAATTCGCCATGCCCGCGAAGGGTAAGCACCGCCGCCCCAAGACCCAGCGTTTCACCCGCTCCATAGCCGTCGCCGGAACCGGTGGGGCCGCGCTCGCCCTGCCGCTCATGGGGGCCGCCGGCGCTCACGCCGCCACCCCGCAGTCGGCTCCGGAAAAGGCCGTCCAGTCCGCTCCGGCCACCGCGCACAAGGCCGCCGAAAAGGCCGACGGTGTCCGCACGTACACCGTGAGGGCCGGCGACTACCTCGCGAAGATCGCCGACGAGCAGCACGTCAGCGGCGGCTGGAAGAAGCTCTACGCGGACAACCGGGACGCCGTCGGCTCCGACCCGTCGCTGATCCACCCGGGCCTGAAGCTGTCGATCGGCAAGAAGGCGGCGAGTGCCCCGAAGGCCTCGGCCCCGTCCACGCCGAAGGCCTCGGCCCCGAAGCCGTCCGCCGCCGATGCGGCCCCGAAGACGGAGACCGCCGCGAAGCCGGCCGCCGCCGAGAGCAACGCCGGCGGCTTCACCCTCCCGGTGACCGGTGCCACCATCGGCACCCCGTACCACATGTCCGGCAGCATGTGGTCCAGCGGCTACCACACCGGTGTCGACTTCGTCGTTCCGACCGGCACCTCCCTCAAGGCCGTCGGCGCGGGCACGGTCGTCTCCGCCGGCTGGGGCGGCGCGTACGGCAACCAGGTCGTCATCAAGCTCGACGACGGCTACTACGCCCAGTACGCCCACCTGTCCCAGCTCTCCGTCTCGGCCGGCCAGACCGTGACCGCGGGGCAGCAGGTCGGCCTCTCGGGCGCGACCGGCAACGTGACCGGACCGCACCTGCACTTCGAGATCCGCACCACGCCGGACTACGGCTCGGACGTGGACCCGGTCGCCTTCCTGCGCTCGCACGGCGTCTCCGTCGGCTGACCCACCGCACGACCACCTGCCTGACACGCGACCGAAGGCCGGACCCCGATCCCCGGGTCCGGCCTTCGGTGTGTGCGATACGCCCTCGCTCGCCCCAAGGGATCGACAGGCGGCGGCAGTTGGTACACAGTGATCACGGCCGGAGTGCAAGCGCTTTCCAGAGCCTTCCCGGCGGATCCCGAGGAGTTGTGTCACCGTGCCGACCACCCGCAGAGCGTTCGGAACCCTGGCCGCCGGAGCCGCCCTGGGAGCCCTCGCCCCCACGGCCACCGCGCACGCCGCGTCCCCGCACCGCCGTCTCATCGCACACGACGACTTCCGCCACGGCCTCGGGCGATGGGCGACCGAACTCCAGGACGGCGGCACCGTCGCCGCCTCACGCGGCACACTGGAGATCGACGTGCCCAGCGGTGCGACCGTGTGGTTCAGGCAGCGGCTCGAAGGGCCCTACGTGCTCGAGTACACCGCCACTCCCATATCCGAGGGCGGCGCCAACGACCGGGTCTCGGACCTCAACAACTTCTGGAACGCGACCGACGTCCGCTCCCCGGGCGACCTCTTCGCCACACCGCGCGGCGGAGCCCTCGACGAGTACGACCACCTCACGACGTATTACGCGGGCTACGGCGCCAACTACAACACCACGACCCGGCTGCGCCGCTACGTCGGCGAACCCGGCGTCCGCCCCCTGGTCTTCGACTACACCGAACCGCTGCTGGTGCCGAACGAGCCCAACCGGGTGCGGATCGTGTCCGACGGTTCCACGGTCCGATGGTGGAACAACGGACGGCTCGTCTTCGACCACACCGATCCGCAGCCCTACACCGGCGGCCACTTCGCCTTCCGGACCGTCTGGAGCCATTTCCGGATCAACGGGTTCCGGGTCTGGCGGCTCACCCCGAAACATCCCTGACAAGCGGGGTATTCCGGAGTTGGCGAACACTTTAGGAGTGGCTTATCTCACCGCCCGTCAACCCTTTCCTACGGTCGCGTAGGTCACATTCGAAGGTGAATCATGGACCGCTGTGGCAGACGATTCGAAGAGTGACAGCAAAGCAGTGATCGGGTCGTACGTGGCGGTGGGGGACAGCTTCACCGAGGGCGTCGGCGACCCCGGCCCCGACGGGGCGTTCGTCGGCTGGGCCGACCGGTTCGCCGTCCTGCTCGCCGACCGCAGGCCCGAGGGCGACTTCCAGTACACCAATCTCGCCGTACGCGGAAAGCTCCTCGACCAGATCGTGGCGGACCAGGTTCCGCGGGCCGTCGGCATGGCCCCGGACCTCGTCTCGTTCTGCGCCGGGGGCAACGACATCATCCGGCCCGGCACCGACCCGGACGAGGTGGCCGAGCGCTTCGAGCGGGCTCTGGCCCAACTCACCGCCGTGTCCGGCACGGTGATGGTGACGACCGGTTTCGACACCCGAGGCGTGCCCGTGCTCAAGCATCTGCGCGGCAAGATCGCCACGTACAACGGGCACGTCCGGGCCATCGCCGACCGGTACGGATGCCCGGTGCTCGACCTGTGGTCCCTGCGCAGCGTGCAGGACCGCCGGGCCTGGGACGCCGACCGGTTGCACCTGTCGCCCGAGGGGCACACGCGCGTGGCGCTGCGCGCGGGCCAGGTGCTCGGCCTCGACGTGCCGGCCGACCCCGAGCAGGCGTGGCCTCCGCTGCCCCCGCGCGGCGCTTTCGACATGCGGCGTGACAACGTCGCCTGGGCGCGGGAGTTCCTGGTGCCGTGGATCGGGCGCCGGCTGCGCGGGGAGTCCTCGGGCGACCACGTGACGGCCAAGGGGGCGCTGTCACCGGACGACATCAGGATGCGGATCGCCTCGGTGGCGTGAGTGCGGCTCCTGCACGTGCGGGCCGTTCCGGGCGGGGCCCCGGCGCGACCCGCACGCACAGGAGCCGTGGCTGCTGGTGTGGGTCTTCCGGCTCTGCGCCGCTCGCAGAGCCGGTGCCGGTGAGCCCGTGCCCCCGGAGTGATCCGAAAAGCACCGACTAAGGCGTCGGCGGCTCTGCGGGCAGGCCCAACTCGCGGGTCAGGGCCTCCTCCACCCACTCCTGGGCCCGTACGCGCGGTACCGCACCGGCGTAGGAGGTCAGCTGGACGGCGAGGCCGTCGAGGAGGGCGGTCAGACGCAGGGCCGTGCCGGCCGGGTCGGGGCAGCGGAACTCACCGGCGGCCACGCCCTCCGCGATGACCTCGGCCAGGGCCGCCTTCCATTGCCGGTCGAGATCCTGGGCCACCTCTCGCAGCGCCGGGTCGCGCAGCGCCACCGCCCAGCCCTCGATCCACAGCCGCCAGCCCTTGGCCTGCCCGGTCGGGGCGTACCACCGCACGGCCGACCGCAGCCGGCGCAGCGCCGGCGAACGACGGCCGAGCAGCTTGCGCAGATGCGTCAGGTCGGCCTCCGCCGCATGCCGGAACGCGGCGGCGACCAACTGCTCCTTCGAAGAGAAGTGGTAGAGGACCAGCGCGTTGCTCACGCCGAGCGCCGAGGCCACGTCGGCGATCCGGACCGCCGCCACGCCCCTCGACTCGATCTGCTCGATGGCGGCCCGCAACAGATCTCCGCGCCGCTGAGCCACACTCAACCGGACTCTCGTCACGCCGTCACCCTACCCACGGCCGGGCAGCCTCTCGACGGAGCGTTTCGGCCTGCCCGGCAGGGCCGCGACGGCGGCCGTCGAGGAGGTGGCGGGTGTCTCGCCGGGAGTCGGCCCGGTCGGGCCGGGGCGGGCACCTCACAGCACCTCACCTCACCGGTACCAGCCGAACCGCTCCGCGATCAGCGGCAGCCGGTCGGCCGCGATCGCGTGTGCGGCGGACCGCGGAGTCGTCCCGTCGGCCTGCGCGCGGGCCAGCGTCCGCTCGACCAGCGTCCGCATGGAGCGGCGGATGTATGCGAGCGCCTCCTCGGCGTCGGCGCCGATGTCCCCGAACAGCGTCCACCACCACCAGGCGTTCGTGCCCGAGTTCACCACGACGTCCGGCAGCACGGTCACTCCGCGCGCGGCCAGCAGCAGCTCAGCCTCCGGACGTACGGGCATGTTGGCCGCCTCCACGACCCAGCGGGCGCTGATCCGCTCCTGGTTCCCGGGGTCGATCGCGTACGACACGGCGGCCGGAACCAGTACGTCCGCGTCGGCCGCCAGCCAGGCGTCGCCCGGCAGTTCGCGGTCGCCGGGTCGCAACGCCGAACGGTCCACCGTGCCGTGGGCGTCCCGGGCCGCGAGCAGCGCCTCGACGTCCAGGCCCCCCGGATCGGCGATCGTGCCCTTGAGGTCGGCGACGGCCACGACCGTCAGCCCGGCGCGCGCGAGGAAACGCGCGGTGGCCCCGCCCATGGTGCCGAAGCCCTGGAGGGCGACCCGGGTCCCGGTGGTCGGCACACCCGCTCGGTCCAGGGCGGCCAGGGTCGCCTCGGCCACACCGCAGCCGCCGGCCAGCTCGTCCAGACCGATGCCGTCGACCTCGACCGCGAACGCGTCCCGGAGCCGCCGCCGGGCCTCGGCCTCGTCGTCGAGCAGGGGGTACACGGCCTGGATCGAGGACACCAGCCCCGCCTCGGCCGCCGCCCGGTCGACCAGGTCCTGGGTGAGTCCCAGGTCCTCGCCCGTCGTCCAGCAGCTCTCTATGTACGGCCGCATCGCGCGCAGGTACCGCACCAGCAGCGGGTACGCCCCGGGGTCCCTGGGGTCGCAGTCGATGCCGCCCTTGGCGCCGCCGAGCGGGACGTAGCGGCTGCCGGGGTCGTAGTGCAGCGCCTCCTTCATGGTCATGCCGCGAGCCAGGCCGGTGACCTCTTCCAGGGTGCAGCCGGCCCGCATCCGCAGACCGCCGCTGGCGACGCCGCGCACCAGCCGGTCGACGACCAGAAAGCCCTGATGGCCGGTGACGTGGTCGGTCCAGGTGAGGGACAGCAGGGGGGCGGCCATGCGGGCTCCTTCGCCGGGTTACTGAATCACCGGTCAGTATGGCGTTCGGAGGGACACCTGCGCCCCACTGTTGTCGGAGGGGCCGACCATAATGGAAAGCCTGACCGACTCCACCTGGAGGTACCGTGGCCGGTTTCCGTTCCCTGAGCTCCGGGCTCCGTGCGCTGCAGCCCGGGGCGTTCGGCGCGGATCCGAGCGGTGAGCGCATGGCGCGCATCCGCAGATCGCCCCATTTCAGGGACGGGGTCTTCCAGAATCCCGGCGGCCCCGCGCGGATCCGGCCCTCGGGTTCGACCCTGGACTTCGCGAAGGTCTTCTTCGACAAGGACACCCGTCCCCGGCGCAGACCGAGGGGCCCCGTGCCGGTGCACGCCACCACGCTCGCCGACATCGCCCGGCCCCCGGCCACGGGGCTGCGGCTGACCTGGATGGGGCACTCCAGCGTGCTCGCGGAGATAGACGGGACACGCGTCCTGTTCGACCCGGTGTGGGGCGAGCGCTGCTCCCCGTACTCCTTCGCGGGCCCCAGGCGGCTGCACCCGGTGCCCCTGCCGCTGGCCGCGCTCGGCCCGGTCGACGTCGTGGTCATCTCGCACGACCACTACGACCACCTGGACATGCCCACCATCAAGGCACTCGCGGGCACGGACACGCTGTTCGCCGTGCCGCTCGGCGTCGGCGCGCACCTGGAGCACTGGGGCGTGTCCGAGAGCCGCCTTCGCGAACTGGACTGGCACGAGTCGACGAAGATCGGCGGCCTCACCCTGACCGCCACTCCCGCCCGGCACTTCTGCGGCCGGGGGCTGCGCAACACCCAGCACACCCTGTGGGCCTCCTGGGTCGTCGCCGGTGAGCGGCACCGGATCTACCACAGCGGCGACACGGGCTACTTCGAGGGCTTCAAGGAGATCGGCGCCGGGCACGGGCCGTTCGACGCCACGATGATCCAGCTCGGCGCGTACTCCGACTTCTGGCCCGACATCCACATGACGCCCGCGGAGGGGCTCCAGGCGCATCTGGACCTCCAGGGAGGCACACCGCACGGCGTGCTGCTGCCGATCCACTGGGGCACCTTCAACCTCGCCACCCATGCCTGGGCGGAGCCGGGGGAGTGGACGAAGGACGCCGCCGAGGAGGCCGGTCAAGCGGTGGCGTTCCCCCGGCCGGGCGAGCCCTTCGAGCCGGCCGGAAAGCTCCCCGGGGAGCCGTGGTGGCAGGCGGTGTCCCAACCCGTCGCCCGCCCGTGGCGCCACACCACGAGGGGGGCCGGCGCGCCGGGCGCCGGGCCCGCAGCGGCGTCCGCACCGGCCGTTGCGGACGGTCTCGACCTCGCGGGCGAGAAGTGATCCGTCGGTGCTGCGCCGCCCGGGAAGCGGGGAGGTCTTTTCAGGGTCACGGAGCGTCTTCCGTGACCGGCGCAAGCCCCGCCGAGCGCAACGCCCTCCTGAGCGGTCCCAGATCGTAGATCCCCGTCAAGTCCGATGATGTGAGCAGGTGCAACCGCGCGGCATGCCGGGCCTGGGCGCGCAGGGTCGGGGCCAGCGGGTCGTTCGTGAACGTGATGCCCTGCCAGGCGGCCTCGAGCACGGATGCGGGAAGCGCCTGCCCCGTCAAGCGCTCGAGGTGGGCACCGGCCGCGGCCCTGGCTTCCTCGGGGTGGGCGGCGATCCAGGTGTTGGCGGCGACGGACGCCCGTACGACCGCGTCGACCACGTCCGGGTGTTTCGCCAGGAATGACGGCGAGACGATGACGTTCGTCGTGACGAACCGGCGACCGGGCCACAGATCCGCCTCGTCCAGCAGCACGCGCGCCCCCTCCGAGACCAGGATCGAGGCGGTCGGCTCGGGAACCCAGGCGCCGTCCAGGGAGCCGGAGCGGAAGGCGTCCACCGTCACCCGGTTGTCGGCGCGGACCAGGGACACGTCGCCCCGGCCGGTCACCGGGTCGATCTTCCATCCCCGGCTCGCCGCCCAGTGCAGGAACGCCACGTCCTGGGTGTTGCCCAGTTGCGGCGTGGCGATCCGTTTGCCCTTCACCTCGTTCAGGGAGCGAATGCGGTCGGGGTTCACCACGAGCCGAACGCCGCCGGAGGCGGAGCCCGCCACGATCCTCAGCGCGTCCCCGTCCGACCGCAGGTATCCGTTGATCGCGGGCGACGGTCCGATCCACGCGATGTCCAGGGAACCGGCGTTGAGGGCCTCGATCACGGCCGGGCCGGCGTTGAAGGTGCGGGGAGCGAGGGCCGTCCCCTTCAGCTCCCGGGCGAAGAAGCCCCGTTCGAGGCCGACGAGCGCCGTGGCATGGGTGAGGTTGGGCAGATAGCCGACGCGCACGGTGCCGACGGAGAGTTCGGGGCCCCGGGCGGGAGCTCCCGCCGCGCCGGCCGTGACCGGCCGGTTCTTTCCGTATCCGCACCCCGCCAGCAGGCTCAGTGCGACGGTCAAGGCCACCGCTGCTGCGACCAGCCGGGTCAGGGGCACTGACGGTAACGGGGCAAGGCGCATGGCGGGGTCCTTGAGGTCGGGTGGGGATCCGGGAGAAAGAGGGGAGGCGGCCGCGGGAACACGAGCCGGAGGGCCGGAACGCGGCGCGCCACTCGTCGGCCCCTGAAGGCCCGGGCGGCTGTGCTCACGGCAGGTGCCTGACCGGTGTCCGGCCACAGATGGGTGAGCAGGAGCATGCTGCCCCGGTCGCCTCAGCGTACTCACCCGCCAGTCGTGCGCTCAAGAGGAACTCCCCGTCAGCACTTGGGACTTGCTTGACGACATCCGCTGCACGGCTGGTCATGTGGTGTTCCTGTTCATGCGTGCGGCCTTGCGAGTTCCCCGATGTGCCTGCACGGAGGCTTCTCGGACATTCGAAGGGCTCGAGCAAGCTGCAGTGTGCACCGTTCTCCGCCGCCCGGAACTTGCCTCTTCCCTTTATTTGCTGCAGCCAAGTGAAAGTAAATTCTATGAGCTGCGCCCGTCCGCGGGGGTGCTGCGGCGACAAGAACCGAGGCCATTGCCCCGTTCGCCCCGTTTTCGTCATAACGAGCGTTTATCTGTGCGGCGTGGCTGGAGGGGGTGTCGGGGGGGAAACGGCTTTGGCTGAAAGGCGCTCTGGACGGATGGGGCAGAAGTTTCTTTGGTTGACATTGATGTCAAGCACTTGCAACGATTTGATCAACATTAGAGTCAAAGTTGTCCGCTGATTGCCAAAAGGCAAGGGTATCGGCGGACAAGTGAGGGGATGGCTGTGCAGCAACAGGTTCCGGATGTCAGCGGCACGCGGGCGGAAAGAGTTGTCGTTGTCTCGCTGATGAAATCCGGCACCCATCTCGTGCAGGAACTCATGCTGGCTCTCGGCTACAAGATTTACGGCCAGTCAAGGATTCCGCAGGAAATCCGGCCGGTCCTGGGTGCCGAGACGCGTGATCGAATCGTACGTATGGTCCACGGTGACCAGGCCGCCGACGCCCTCAAGGGGCAGGGTGAAGAGGCCTTCCGGGCCGGCGCCGACCAGGCGTGGGAGGCGCTCGGCTGGGCCTGGCAGCAGCGTCTGGGAATGCCTCTGGTCAACCGCTACGGCGCTCAGCTCACCCATACCGAAGCCGTCGATCGGGCCTTTCGGCGCACCTCCGACACGCCTTTCTCCTGGACTCCGGAGAACACCTGCTGGATCGTTCCGGAACTGGACATCAAGAAGGTTGACGGGAAATTCATCGAGGAATGGTCCCGAACCGGAGAACCGCGGATCCTCTTCATGTACCGCGATCCCCGCGACATGGTCCTGTCGATGGTGAACTTCTTGCTCGGGAGGACCGCCCAGGGGTTCGGCAACTTCAGCGAATTTCAAATCTTCAACAACATTCTGGCCGCCAAGGGCTCCCTGGAAGAGCGTCTTCTTTACGCCCTGTCGGATCCGGCCTTCCCGGCCAGCGGTGACCATGAGCGGATGCTCTGGCTCCTGAACCACCCCAAGGTCTGCAACATATCGTTCGAGGAGATGGTGGGGCCGCAGGGCGGTGGCTCGGCCGATGCCCAGCTCGACGTGGTACGGCGTGTGATCGAGTTCGTCGGTGCCGACGCGGACCCCGAGAAGACCGCTGACGGGATCTTCCGCAGGGACTCGTTCTCCTTCTTCAAGGGCCAGATCGGCAGCTGGCGGGAGGCGTTCACCCCCCGGGTCGAGCAGCTGGCGCACGAGCGCCTGGCCAAGGCCCTGCAGCTGTACGGCTACCCGGCCTGAGCCCCGCCCCGGGCTGCCGCCCGCGCACCTTGTTCCCTCGCACGCCGAACCAAGGAGCTCCGAAACCGCATGACAAAGGTCACCCGTCGGCCACGTACCCTCGTACTCGTCATGAGACGCGGGCTGAGCACGTCTCCGGACCACGTTCAGACCATGCTCGACCTGGACATACGGACCCACCTCCTCACCGTCGACACGGAGCCCTGGGCGAACGATCCCCGCTTCGCCTCCGTACGCCGGCTCCCCCACGACTCCGACCAGCGTGACTTCGTGAAGGCTGCCGTCGAGACCGCCCGGGAACGCGGCGCCTCCGCCGTCGTCACCTTCATCGAGCCGGACATCGAGATCGTCGAGGAGGCCAACGCGGAGCTCGGCCTCGACTGGGCGATCCCGGAGGCCGCCCGCATCTGCCGCGACAAGCTGCGGCAGCGGACGTTCCTGGCCGAGCACGACATCCCGTCGGTCTGGTTCCACCCTGTCACCGACATCGAGTCGGCCGTCGAGGCAGCCACCGGCCGAGGACTGCCGCTCATGGTCAAGCCGACCCGGGCCGCCGCCAGCGACTGTGTCGAACTCGTCCATGACGTGGACCGGTTGCGGGCCTCCCTCAAGGTGATCCAGGGCTACATCGAGAGCGGCCGCAACTTCTACTTCTCCGGCGCCCCGGAGTCCTGGGCGGTCCTCGAGGAGTACCTGCCGGGTGAGGAGATCACCCTCGACGGCGTCGTACTCGACGGGCAGTTCGTCCTCGGCGGCGTCCACAACAAGAAGCACTCGACCGGCCCGCACTTCGAAGAGGACCTGTACACGCTGCCGTTCAGGACCCCGGAGCACGAGGCCGAGGTCGCCGGCATCGCCGCGCGCATCACCCGTGCACTCGGCGTGAAGCACGGCCTGTTCAACGCCGAGATGCGGCAGGACGCCGAAGGCCGCTACCGGGTCGTCGAGTTCTCGATCCGCGTCTCCGGCGGCCATGTCTACCGGCACATCAAGGACGTCTACGCCATCGACTTCGTGCGCATGTTCCTGCGCGCGGCGTGCGGCGAGAGTGTCGAGGACATCCTCGCCCAGGAGAACCAGAAGCAGCCACCCCGGATGACCGTGTGCGCCAAGGTCGTCTACCGCAACGGACGTGTCGTGCGCAACAGCGTGGGCGAGGCCATGCACTCGCCGTACTTCCGCACCTACTTCCCGGTGGCCAAGCCCGGCACGCACGTCGTCTCCGGCGAGAAGGGCTTCGACTTCACCGGCCTGCTGTCCGTGTGGCACCCCTGGCAGCCCGGCCAGGACCCGGCCGTCGTCCACGACGTGGCCCGCGCCCTCGCGGAGAAGCTCGACGTGGAAGTCGTCGATGCCGACGACACGCAAGGGCAGAAGACGCCGTGACGGCGTCGGCTCACCACAGACGCCGCCGGGCCGTCGTCGGCGCGATGCTGCCGGTGGCCCTCCTCACCGCCTCCTGCGGCGACACCGCCACCGAGAAGACCGCGGCACCCCTGGTCAAGAACGTCACACTGGTGAAGTCCGGGAAGATCGTGGTGTGCACCAACGTGCCCTACGAGCCGTTCTCCTTCTCCCGCAACGGCGAGGTCGTCGGCTTCGACATCGCGCTCATGGACAAGGTGGCCCGACGGCTCGGGGTGAAGCAGGAGATCGTCGACATCGACTTCGACCCGATCCGCAGCGGCGCGGCGCTCAACTCCGGCAGGTGCGACGTCGCCGCGGCCGGCATCACCATTACTGAGGAGCGCAAGAAGAACGTCGCCTTCTCGGACTCGTACTTCGACGAGGCACTCAGCCTGATGAGCCCCAAGGGCAAGCCGGTGAGCACGCTCGACGAGGCCAAGGCCGGCAAACTGCGCGTCGGCGTGCTGACCGGCACCACGAGTATGAAGGCCGCGGTGGACAAGGGCATCGAGCCGCAGGAGTACAAGGACTCCGGCAAGCAGCTCACCGCCCTGCGCTCGGGGAGCGTCGACGTCATCGTGCAGGACCTCCCCGTGGTCACCAGCTGGCTCAAGAAGCCCGAACTGGCCGGTCAGTTCACCACCGGACAGCCCATCAGCACCGGAGCGCACTACGGCTTCGTGGTGAAGAAGAAGGGCAGTGAGCACTTGCTCAAGGTGATCAACGAGGTGATCGCCGACGCGAAGCAGGACGGAAGCTACGCCCGGCTCCACCAGAAGTGGCTCGGTGTCCCACCCGAGCAGAGCGCGACTTCCTGAGGGAGCCATGGCCAAGACGTCCGCAGCTCCCTTGCCCCTCGACCCCGCTCCCTCACCCTCCGCGACAGCCGGTTCCAGCCCGCGCCGCCGCAGACGCGTCAGCCTGACCGTGCAGTACGCCCTGTTCGTGATCGTCGTCGTCGTGGTGGGACTCCAGGTCGACTGGGCCGCCGTCCAGGAGCACTTCCTCGACCTGGGCGTCGCCCGCGAGACCTTCCCCGACCTGCTCACGGTGGCGCTGCGCAACACCGTCCTCTACACGCTCTCCGGCTACGTCCTCGGCTTCCTGCTCGGGCTCGTGCTGGCCCTGATGCGCCTGTCGTCCGTACCGCTGCACCGCTGGACCGCCCTGCTCTACATCGAGATCTTCCGGGGACTGCCGGCGCTGGTGATCTTCCTGATCATCGGCTTCGGTATCCCCGTCGCCTTCCCCGGATTCGCACTGCCCGGGGACATCTACGGGCAGGTGGCGCTGGCACTGGGCCTGGTCTCGGCGGCGTACATGGCCGAGACCTTCCGGGCCGGCATCCAGGCCGTGCCCAAGGGGCAGATGGAGAGCGCCCGTTGCCTGGGCATGTCGCACAGCCGGGCCATGTTCTCGATCGTGGTGCCGCAGGCCCTGCGCATCGTCGTGCCGCCACTGACCAATGAACTCGTCCTGCTCTTCAAGGACTCCTCCTTGGCGTTCGTCCTCGGGGTCACGGCAACCACCACCGAACTCGCCAAGTTCGGCTCCGACGTGGCGGCCGACCAGGCCGACTCCACCCCGCTCGTGGTGGCCGGCCTCGGCTACCTCCTCATCACCGTCCCGCTCGGGATCCTTGTGCGTCGGCTGGAGAGCCGCCGCGCCGAAAGGGGCTGACGCATGGCCACGGCTCAACCAGCCGTCGAAGTGGTCGGACTGCACAAGTCGTACGGAGGGCTCGACGTCATCAGGGGAGTCGACCTGCGCGTCGCGCCGGGCGAGGTCGTGTGCGTCATCGGCCCCTCCGGGTCGGGCAAGTCCACGCTGCTGCGCTGCGTGAACATGCTCGAGGAGCCCACATCGGGAGTCGTCACGGTCGACGGGGTCCGCTTGAACCACCCCGACACCGACCTGGACGCGGCCCGGCGGCGCATGGGGATGGTCTTCCAGATGTTCCATCTCTTCCCGCACCTGACGGTGCTGGGAAACGTGACCATCGCCCAGCGGCGCGTCCTGAAGAGGGACCGGGCCGAGTCGGAACGCCTCGGGCGTGAGTGCCTGGCCCGCGTCGGCGTCGCGGAGAAGGCCGACGCCTACCCGGCGCAGTTGTCGGGCGGGCAGCAGCAGCGCGTGGCCATCGCCCGGGCGCTGGCGATGAACCCGAGCGTGATGCTCTTCGACGAGCCGACCTCCGCCCTGGATCCCGAGCTCGTCGGCGAGGTACTCGCCGTCATGCGCGACCTCGGACAGGACGGCATGACGATGCTCGTCGTCACTCACGAGATGGCTTTCGCCCGGGACGTGGCCGACCGTGTCGTCTTCATGGACGCCGGGGTGATCGTCGAGGAGGGCCCGCCGTCACAGGTCATCGACGATCCCCGCCACGAACGCACGCGCACCTTCCTCCAACGAGTTCTCGGACCGCAGGGCCTTGCGGAACCGGGGCCGGGCTCGACCAGCACGGGGAGAACACATGAGTTCCACTGACACACACGACACGGGTGAGGCGCATCAGGACGACCACGCCTTCGCGCGCTCCTGCGCGCAGGAAGCGGGTGCGCGGCTGCGGGAGATCAGAGCAGCGGCCGGCCCGGACACCGACCCGCGCGAGCTCAAGGCCGCCGGGGACCGTGGTGCCCAGTCCGTCCTCGCCGACCTGCTCAAGCGGCACCGGCCGTACGACGCGATCCTGTCGGAGGAGGCGGCCGACGACCGCAGCCGTCTGCACGCGCGCCGGGTCTGGATCATCGATCCGCTCGACGGCACCCGGGAGTTCGCCGAGCCTCGCCGCGAGGACTGGGCCGTGCACGTGGCCCTGTGGGAGGAAGGCCGGTTGAGGGCGGGAGCCGTCGCGCTCCCCGCACGCGGCACCGTGCTGTGCACCGACGATCCGGTGCCGCCCAGGGCGGCCGTCCGGCGGCGTCCGAGGATGCTGGTCAGCCGCACCCGGCCGCCTGAGTTCGTCACACGTCTGGCCGAGGAACTGGGCGCAGACCTCGTACCCCAGGGGTCGGCAGGCGCGAAGACGGCCTCCGTCGTGCTCGGCGAGGCGGATCTCTACGTGCACGCCGGCGGCCAGTACGAGTGGGACTCGGCGGCACCCGCGGCGGTCGCCGCCCACTACGGCTGCACCGTACTCAGGCTCGACGGCAGCGTGCCCCGCTACAACCGGGCGGATCCGATGCTGCCCGACCTGGCCGTCTGTGCACCGGAGCTGCACGAGCCGTTCCGGGCGGCGTTCGCCCGGGTCTGCCCCGACTGGCCGGTCGCCGAGGAGGGCGCGGGCGTATGACGGCCGTCCTGCACCAGGGTTGTACGGTCTGGCTGACCGGACTGCCGAGCTCCGGCAAGACCACCATCGCCGCCGCGCTCGCCGAACGGCTACGCGGCGACGGACACCGCGTCGAGGTGCTCGACGGTGACGTGATCCGCTCGTTCCTCTCCGCCGGCCTCGGCTTCAGCCGCGAGGACCGCTACACGAACGTGCAGCGCATCGGGCTGGTCGCCGAGATCCTCGCCCGGAACCGGATCATCGCCCTGGTCCCCGTGATCGCCCCGTACCGGGACAGCCGTGAGGCCGTGCGCAAGCGCCACGAACAGAGCGGGACGCCGTTTCTGGAGGTCCACGTCGCCACACCCGTGGAGGTGTGCGCGAAGCGTGACGTGAAGGGGCTCTACGCCAGGCAGGCCGCGGGCGAACTGACCGGTCTGACAGGGGTGGACGACCCCTACGAGGTGCCCGAGTCCCCGGACCTGCGCATCGAGACCCAGAACCAGACCGTGCAGGAGTCCGCCGTGATGCTCCACGCATTGCTGATCGTGAGGGGGTTGTTGTGACGCGGGCGACCGCAGCGCACTCGCACATGCCGGTGTCGCGGATCTGGAGCCACCTGGACGCGCTGGAGTCGGAGGCGGTGCACATCATCCGTGAGGTGGCGGGCGAGCTGGAGAACCCGGTGCTGCTGTTCTCCGGCGGCAAGGACTCCATCGTCATGCTGCACCTGGCGCTGAAGGCGTTCGCCCCCGCGCCGGTCCCGTTCCCGCTGCTGCACGTGGACACCGGGCACAACTTCCCGGAGGTGATCGCCTACCGG
This sequence comes from Streptomyces tibetensis, assembly GCF_040647715.1. Taxonomy (GTDB): domain Bacteria; phylum Actinomycetota; class Actinomycetes; order Streptomycetales; family Streptomycetaceae; genus Streptomyces; species Streptomyces tibetensis_A. The sequence goes on from NZ_JBEZCR010000004.1 coordinate 284,844, forward strand.
GACCGGACGGTGGCCCGGTACGGCCTGCGGCTGCTCGTGGCCGACGTGCAGGGCTACATCGACCGCGGAGTCCTGCGCGAACGACCCGACGGGACCCGGAACCCGCTCCAGACCCTCCCGCTGACCGAGGCGATCCGGCAGCACCGCTTCGACGCGGTGTTCGGCGGCGCACGCAGGGACGAGGAGAAGGCGCGGGCCAAGGAGCGCGTGTTCTCCCTGCGGGACGAGTTCTCGCAGTGGGATCCGCGCCGTCAGCGCCCCGAGCTGTGGCAGCTCTACAACGGCCGCCACGCTCCCGGCGAGCACGTACGGGTCTTCCCGCTGTCCAACTGGACCGAACTCGATGTCTGGCAGTACGTCCAGCGCGAACGGATCGGGCTGCCGGAGATCTACTTCGCCCACGAACGGGAGGTGTTCCGGCGCTCCTCGATGTGGCTGACAGCGGGGGAGTGGGGCGGACCCACCGTGTCGGAACCGGTGGAGAAGCGCCTGGTCCGCTACCGGACGGTCGGGGACATGTCCTGCACCGGCGCGGTGGACTCGGACGCCAGGACCGTCGAGCAGGTCATCACGGAGATCGTCGCGACCCGGCTGACCGAACGGGGCGCCACGCGCGCCGACGACAAGCTCTCCGAAGCGGCGATGGAAGACCGCAAGCGCGAAGGGTACTTCTAGCCATGGGGACGACCATCGAGCAGACGGCCGAAGGGCCGGCGGGCACCACCACTCTGCTGCGCTTCGCCACCGCGGGCTCCGTCGACGACGGCAAGTCCACGCTGGTCGGACGGCTTCTGTACGACTCCAAGAGCGTGCTGGCCGACCAGCTGGAGGCCCTCGAGCAGGCATCACGCAACCGCGGCCGGGACACCCCGGACCTCGCACTGCTGACCGACGGTCTGCGCGCCGAGCGCGAGCAGGGCATCACCATCGACGTGGCGTACCGCTACTTCGCCACCAAGCGGCGCCGGTTCATCCTGGCCGACTCCCCGGGCCACGAGCAGTACACCAGGAACATGGTCACCGGCACCTCCACCGCCGACCTGGCCGTCGTCCTCGTCGATGCCCGCAAGGGAGTGGTGGAGCAGACCCGCCGCCATGTCGCCATCGCCGCTCTGCTGCGGGTCCCGCACGTGGTGCTCGCGGTGAACAAGATGGACCTCGCCGGATACGACGAGGCGGTGTTCGCCCGGATCGCCGCGCAACTGACCGCCTACGCGACCGAACTGGGCGTTCCGGAGATCACCGCGATCCCGATCTCCGCCCTGGCCGGGGACAACGTCGTCGAGCCGTCCGCGAACATGGACTGGTACGGCGGCCCCACCGTCCTGGAACACCTGGAGAGCGTCCCGGTGAGCCGCGACCTGTCCGGCGACCACGCGCGCTTTCCGGTGCAGTACGTGATCCGGCCGCAGACCGCCGAGCACCCCGACTACCGCGGATACGCGGGCCAGATCGCCGCCGGCAGCTTCCACGTCGGAGAGTCCGTCACCCTGCTGCCCTCCGGCCAGGTGACGACCATCGCGGCGATCGACGCCCTGGGCGTCCCCGTCCCGAGCGCCTCGGCGCCGGAGTCCGTGACCGTCCTGCTGGCCGACGCCCTGGACGTCGCCCGTGGAGACCTGGTCGTGCCGACCGCGGCCGCCCCCGAACTCACACGGCGTATCGAGGCGACGGTCTGCCACCTCCATGAGCGGCCCCTCGTCGTGGGGGCTCACGTACTGCTCAAGCACACCACGCGCACGGTCAAGGCGATCGTCAAGGACCTCCCCTACCGGATGGACACCGGACACGGCCTGGCACGCCGCCCCCGGCCGGAGTCCCTGACCGTCAACGACATCGCGAAGGTCGTGTTGCACACCTCCGAGCCGCTCGCCATGGACGGATACGCGCACTCGCGCCGCACCGGGTCCTTCCTGCTGATCGACCCGGCGGACGGGGCCACCCTGGGCGCGGGCATGGCGGGGGCCGCGTTCACGGACGGCCGCGGGGGCGGCCTGTGAACCGGCCGGTGTACGACAGCCCGCGTACGGCCGAGCCCGTCGCGACCGCCGGCATGCCGCAGGCCCCGCGGCCGGCCCCGGTGCGCACCGTCGCCGCCCGGCCCGCGCTGGAACTGCGGGGGGTGTCCAAGTCCTTCGGCCGCCCAGGCGGCGATCAGCTCGTACTCGACGACATCGGCCTGGCCGTCGCCCCCGGCGAGTTCGTGTGTCTCCTCGGTGCCTCCGGCTGCGGCAAGTCCACCCTGCTCGCCCTGGCGGCGGGGATCGACGAGCCCAGCGCGGGGGAGGTCTCGGCGGTGGGCCCGCGCCCCGCGCTGATGTTCCAGGAACACGCCCTGTTCCCGTGGCTGACCGCCGGGAAGAACATCGAACTGGCCCTCAGGCTCAGGGGAGTTCCCCGGCGTGAGCGACGCCCCGAGGCAGAACGCCTGCTCGGGCTCGTCCGCCTGAGCGGCGCGTACGGCAAACGGGTGCACGAGCTGTCGGGCGGCATGCGCCAGCGCGTCGCACTCGCCCGGGCCCTGGCCCAGGCGTCACAAGTCCTGTTGATGGACGAGCCGTTCGCGGCGCTGGACGCGATCACCCGCGACCTGCTGCACGAGGAGCTGATCCGGGTCTGGCAGGAGTGGAACCAGCCCGGCACCGACGCCCGCAGTCTGTCGGTGCTCTTCGTGACCCACAATGTCCGGGAGGCGGTGCGGCTCGGTGGCCGCGTGGTGCTGCTGGCCTCCCGGCCGGGCCGGATCGCCCGCGAGTGGCGCATCGACCTGACGTACCCCAGGCGTCTGGAGGACGAGGCAGTGGCGGAGAAATCGAAGGAAATCACCGAAGAGTTACGCAAGGAAATCAGCCGTCATGCCAGGAGCTGACACCAGACGGTCCCGGAGGACGGCGGACCCCCGGGCCGTCCTGCCGAACACCCCGCGGGTCGGCACCGACCTGGACGGGCTGAGCACCGGGCTGGACGCTCTGCAGAGCACCCAGCACAAGGGCGGCGCCAGGCTGGGCAGGGTGCTTCTCATGCGCGTGGCACCTCCCGTGGTGGCCTGCGCCCTGATCCTGACGGTCTGGGAACTGGTCCACCTTTCGGGAGTCAAGCCGGACTACGTCCTTCCCGGTCCCCGCGCGGTGTGGGACGCCCTGGTGGAGCAGTGGTACCTGGGCACCACGCTGGGCGTGATCGGCCAGAGTGTCTCGCGCGGAGCCCTCGGCTTCCTGGCGGCGATCGTCATCGGCACGCCGCTCGGGCTGTTCGTGTGGCGTGTGCGGCCCGTCAGGACCGCGGTCGGGCCGATCCTGACCGGGCTGCAGTCCCTGCCCTCGGTGGCCTGGGTCCCGGCCGCGGTCATCTGGTTCGGCCTGACGGAGACGGCCATCTACGCGGTCGTGCTGCTGGGCGCCGTACCGTCCGTCGCCAACGGGCTGGTCGCGGGCATGGATCAGGTGCCGCCGCTGTTCGTGCGCGCCGGGCGGTCGCTGGGCGCACGGGGTGCGCGGGGAGTGCGTCACATCCTGCTGCCCGCCGCCCTGCCCGGTTACCTCGCAGGGCTGAAACAGGGCTGGGCTTTCTCCTGGCGGTCCCTGATGGCCGCCGAACTCATCGCGGGATCACCGGAGATGGGGTACGGACTGGGTCAGATGCTGGAGAACGGGCGCGTGGCGCAGGACATGCCTCTGGTCCTCGCGACGATTCTGCTGATCCTGTGCGTCGGCATCAGTGTCGAACTCCTTGTCTTCGCACCATTGGAGCGGTACGTGCTGCGTACCCGTGGGCTGCTGGAGCGTGCGCCGTGAACGATCAGAACGTCTTCGAGAGCGAGGGCATCACCGCCGGAGACCTGCGCGGCCTGCGTTATTTCCTCGCCGTGGCCGACGAGTTGAGTTTCGGCCGGGCCGCCGTGCGACTGCACATGACGCAACCGGGACTCTCCCAGGGCATCAAGGCGCTGGAGCGCCGGCTCGGCATGCCACTGTTCGAGCGCGACCGGCAGGGCGTCGCCCTGACGGCGGCGGGCCGGGTGCTGGAGCCGAAGGCCCGCCAACTTCTCTCCCACGCGGAGGAGTTCGACCGCTTCGCCAGTGTGCTGGCAGGCCGTCACAACGGGAAGCTGACCCTCTCCTACTCCCGCTCGGGCGGCATCGGGCTGGCATCCGAACTGACCAGCCGGTTCCGTGAGCAGTACCCCCACATGACGGTCGAGACCGCGACGGGCCACACCCACTCGAACGTCGAGAGGATACGCATGCGCGCCATCGACGCCGGCTTCATACGGCCGCCGATCGACGGTGACGACCTCCAGTGCTCCGTCATCGCCCACGACCGTGTGGTTGTTGCCCTCCCGACCGGCCACTGGCTGGCCGACCGGCCGGGCGTCTCGCCGGCGGACCTCGCCGGCGAACCGCTGGTGTTCTTCCCGCGGGAACGCAGCGGCCTGTGGGAGTCCATCCTCGGCGCGGTGTACGGCCAGGGCGCCGTCCCGGAGATCAGTCGGCTGGAACCCGACGAGGCCCACATGCTGGCGGCCGTGGCACAGGGGGCGGGCATCACCCTCGTCACCGAGCCGTCGGCGGCGCTGCTGGCGGTGCCCGGCGTGGTGTTCAAGCCCTTCACCGTGCCGGTCGCCGTGCCCATGGCGCTGGCCTGGCGGAAGGACAACGCCAACGCCGCCCTGCACACCTTCGTGTCGTTCGTTCACGGGGCGATCGGACCGGCCGTGCCCCCTTCCTCGCCCGCTTCCGACGCCGTCGCCGGCGGGCGGGCACGACGCGGACGGCCGTCGGACGGCGCGAGGATCCCGCGCACGCTGGCTAAACGGGAGCTGCGTCCGTCCGGTGCCCGGGGGTGAGCGGTGTGCGGATCTCCTGCGTGCAGCACTTGACGCCGCCACCGGCCTTCAGCAGTTCGGACAGGTCCACGCCGATGGGGCGGAATCCGTGCGCGCGCAGCTGCTCGATCAGCCCGGTCGCCGCCTGTGCGAGGACCACGTTGTACCCGTCGCTGACGGCGTTGAGGCCGAAGACCGCCGCGTCGGCTTCGGAGGCGATCAGCGCGTCGGGGAACAGCTCGCGCAGCACCGCGAGACTGCCGGGTGAGAACGCGGACGGGTTGTACATGATCTGGTCGTCGTCGAGCACGGCGAGAGCGGTGTCGAGGTGGTAGTAGCGCGGATCGGTCAGCGTGAGGCTCACCACCGGACGCCGGAAGAACTCCTGAGCCTTGAGATGGCCCGCCGGGTCGGAGCGGAAGCCGCAGCCGGCCAGCAGCCAGCGGCCGGTGACGAGGTAGTCGCCCTCGCCCTCGTTCACGTGGTCGGACTCGCGCACCTCGAAGCAGCCGTTGGCGCGGAACCAGTCCGCGTACGCGGGCGCCTCGGCGGCGCGCTCCGCGTTGCGGAAACGGGCGGCCAGGACACGGCCGTCCACGACAGTGGCCCCGTTCGCCGCGAAGACCATGTCCGGCAGCCCGGGCAGGGGGTCGATCAACTCGACGGTGTGTCCCAGCGCGACGTACAGGTCACGCAGGTCCTCCCACTGCGCGACGGCCAGTCGTTGGTCGACCGGTTTGCTCAGGTCCATCCACGGATTGATCGAGTAGGTGACGTCGAAATGGGTCGGCGGACACATGAGGTATCGCCGCCTGCGGAACACACGAGAGTGCTCATCGAGCATCAGGGCTGCCTCCGGAGGGCTTTCGGAATTCCGGTACGGAGCAATGTGCACCTTTCGCATTCGGAGTGCACTTAACCAGTGGCGCATGAAAGACGAGGGCCTGTCCAATCCCTTCTCCTAATCAGCTCATAACGCGGCTCTATCGCGCGACCAGGGGGTCTGGGATGTTTTCAGGAACCGCTTGACAGGGCGCTCCACGCGCTGCGAAGGTCACAAGGAAATGTTCATATGGCATGGGAGGGATGGGGTGTGGGAAAAGCAACAGTCCTGACGAACGGTGAAGTCGTGTCAGTTTCCGATGCACGCATCGAGGCGGCTCTGGATGCCGGGGATCCGGATATCGGAACCCTGTGGGAACTGTGCATGCTCTTCGAGTTCGACCGTGAGGAGACTGCCGACGGAATAGCCGAGTGGCTGGGCCCGGCGGAGGGCCTCCGCATTCTCGACTGCGCCTGCGGAAGCGGTTTTCCCGCCCTGGAACTGATCCGCCGCGGCTATGACGTGACCTGCACCGACGGCAGCGAACTGATGCTGACGCACTTCCGGCGCAACGCCCGTGTCGAGGGCCTCGACGTCCGGCCCGAACTCGTGCTGTGGGAGGACCTCCCGCGCCGGCACGCCGAGGGCTTCGACGTGGTGATGAACCGCGGTGGGGGCAACTACATCTACGCCGGCGCCTGGGACGACGAAGGGCTGGCCGACCAGGCCACGATGGCGGAGGCCATCGGCCAGTGGGTGGCCTGCGTGCGTCCCGGCGGGCGCTTCTACGTCGACATCACGCGTGCGGAGGACCTGGAGCGGCGCGAGGACCAGTCGGTCGTCCACCCCACCCTGCGGATCGGGCAGCACACCGTCGACATCGCCGAAACCATCTCGATCGACCGGTCCACGGGTATCCGCACCTGGTCGAGCAGACTGACGGTGGACGGTGTCCACACGGAGTTCCAGCGACGGTCCCGCTACCTGCGCCACGACCAGCTCATCGAGATCCTCAAGGGCTGCGGCCTCACCGACGTGCGCAAGACGCCCGTCGCCGGTGAGTACTACGACATCTACACCGGAGTACGTGCCTGACATGAAGTTCCGGTCTCTGCACCCCAACCTCCGCGTCCGCATCGTCGTGGGATCCGTGCAGCGCTTCCTCCACGTCATGGTCATGCCCCTGATGACCGTGTTCCTGGCCCAGCGGTTCGGTGTTGCGGCGGCGGGTGCGATGGTCCTGGTCATCGCCGTGTGCGAGGTGTCGGGATCGCTGATCGGTGGTTACCTGGCCGACATCCACGGCCGCCGCCCGCTGCTGCTGGCGGGTGAGGCGGGTGTCGTCGTCGCGTACGTGACGATGGCAGCCGCCGCGATGCCCTGGTGGGAGAACGCCGGCGTCATCTACGCCGGCTTCCTCGCCGCGAGCCTCGCCTCCAACCTCGCGGTGCCGGCGAACGACGCCATGGTCGTCGACGTCAGCACCCCCGAGTCACGGCAGTTCGTCTACACGATCAACTACTGGTCGATCAACCTCGCCCTCGCCTGCGGTGTCCTCATCGGGGGCTTCCTGTACGGGGACTACTTCCCCCAGATGCTCGCGGCCGTCGCCGCCGGATCGCTCGCCGTGCTCCTGGTCACCTTCTTCAAGATCAGCGAGACGGCTCCCGACGACACGGTCGCGCAGAAGTCCGAATCGGCGCGCGCCTACGTCCGCAGCTTCGCCTCCGGATACCGCGCGGTCCTGGCCGACCGGCTCTTCTCGGCGCTTCTCATCGCGGCCACCCTCCGGATGGCCATCGAAGTACAGATCAACTACTACATCAACGTACGGGTCAGCGAGACCTTCGCGGAACAGCGGCTGTTCAGCCTCGGATCCTGGGACGCGACCGTCAACGGCGTCGAGATCCTGGGCATCCTGCGCGCCGAGAACACGCTCCTGGTGGTCCTGCTCGCCCTGGTCGTCCACCGCGTGCTGCGCCGGATGAGCGACGGTCCGCGGCTGTACGCCGGCGTGATCCTGTTCACCGCCGGCTACATGGTGATGGCCGTGTCGGGCAACGGCTGGGTCCTGCTCGTGGCCATGCTGGTCCTCACCGTCGGTGAGCTGCTCAACGTGCCCGTGCAGCAGACCATGCTGGCCGACCTGGTCCCCGAGCAGTCGCGCACCAAGTACATGGCGATCTTCAACCTCAACGTCCGTCTGGCCCTGCTCATCGCCTCGCTGTGCATGACCCTCGGAGCGGTCGTCTCGCGCTGGGGTGTCGCGGCGCTGTACGGCGTCTTCGGAGTCGTGATCATCCTCAAGTACCGCACCGTCCTGGTCGCACGCGCCCGGGAGCGGGCCGCGATCGACGGGGAGGGCTCCGAACTCGTGGGGCGTCCGGCACAAGACTGAAAGGGAAACACATGGATTCGTCGCGGACGGACAGCCCCGTTGTCGACGTACTGGGCGTGGGGTTCGGCCCGGCCAACCTGGCACTGGCGATCGCGGTCACCGAGCACAACGAGACCAGCGGCACAGTCCCGCTCACCGCGGAGTTCCTCGAACGCAAACCCGCGTTCGACTGGCACGGCGGCATGCTCATCGAGGGCGCCACCATGCAGGTGGCCTTCCTCAAGGACCTCGCGACGATGCGCAATCCGGTCAGCCGCTTCGGCTTCGTCCCGTATCTGCACGCCCGGGGCCGGCTCGTCGACTTCATCAACCACAAGGTCCTGTACCCCTCCCGCGTGGAGTTCCACGACTACCTCTCCTGGTGTGCGGGGCAATTGGACCACCTGGTCCGCTACGGCCACGAGATGGTCTCCGCCCGGCCGGTCACCGAGGACGGGGTCGTCACCCACTTCGAGGTCATCGCCCGCGACGCGGGCACGGGCGATCCGACCGTCAGGAAGGCCCGCAACCTGGTGCTCGCCCCGGGCCTGATCCCTCGTATGCCCAGCGGGCTCGAGGTCTCCGCACACGTACGGCACAGCTCGACCACGCTGCGCGACCTCGCGCGGCTGGACGCGTCGGGGCGCACACCACGCCGGTTCGTCGTCCTGGGCGCCGGGCAGAGTGCCGCCGAGGTCGCCGACCACCTGCACCGCGCCTATCCGGCCGCCGAAGTGCACGCGGTCTTCTCCCGGTTCGGCTACAGCCAGGCCGACGACAGCCCCTTCGCCAACCGGATCTTCGATCCCTCGGCCGTCGACGACTTCCACGGCGCGCCGCCGCAGGTGAAGGGCTCGCTCCTCGGCTACCACGCCAACACCAACTACTCCGTCGTGGACGTCGACCTCATCGAGGAGATGTACCGCCGGATCTACCAGGACAAGATCGTCGGAGTCGAGCGCCTGCGCCTGCACAACGTCTCGGTGATGCGCGACGTCCAGGAGTCCGACGACTCGGTGAAGCTGACGATCAATCACCTGCCCACGGGCCGCACCACCGACCTGGAGGCCGATCTGCTGGTGTGCGCCACCGGCTATCGGGCGGCCGACCCGCTGGACCTGCTCGGTCCCGCCGGGGACCTGCTGCGCCGCGATGCGGAGGGCAGGCTGCTCGTCGAGCGTGAGTACCGGGTCGCCACCGTGGCCGACACCGAGGCGGGCGTGTACCTCTGCGGAGCCACCGAGCACTCCCACGGCATCACCTCCTCACTGCTGTCCAACGCCGCCGTACGGGCCGGCGAGGTCCTCGACTCCGTGCTGGAACGCGCAGGACGCGCGGTGAACCCGGCCGTCGCGCGGCAGGACGCCGCCCCGGTCAGGGCTTACTGACGCCCGACCAGGACCGATGGACGCCCCACAAGCACGTGCTGACAGAACGAGAGGCACATGATCAGGACGTTCCGTATCCACGAAGAGAACGCGGCCCAGGAGTTCGGCATGGCCTGCCAGCGTCTGGTGCCCTGGGCCGGACAGGGCGAGGAGCCGCCCTTCGGCGCCATGGCCTGCTTCCTCCCCGCAGGAGACAGCTCCGCGCCCGACTGCCACGACCAGGACGAGGTGATGATCACCTTGGGCGGCCGCGGCACGGTCGACGTCGGTGAGGAGAGCGCCGCCATCGGCGCGGGCACGGTGCTGGTCATTCCCCGCAACCAGGCCCACGTCGTGCACAACTCCGGTGACACCGGCCTCAGCTGGGTCTCCTTCTACTGGCCCCTGCACGAGCCGAAGAACCCGCAGAATCCCGAGAACTCGCACAACTCCGAGAACCCGAAGAACGGGGACGAGGCATGAGCGCGTCCGCCTTCACCTGGATCACCGCGACTCCGCCGACGCCCAACGGTGAACTGCACGTGGGCCACCTGGCGGGCCCCTACCTCGGCGCGGACGTGCTGCGCCGCTTCACCCTCGCCGAGCGCGAGCGCGTCCTGATGACCAGTGGACTCGACGACCACCAGAGCTACGTCGCCGTGCGCGGGGAACTCGACGGGCTCACCGGCGAGGAGGTCGCCGACCTCAACGGCGAGCGGATCACCCGAGGGTGGGAACTCGCCGGAGCAGACTTCGACCGGCTGGTCGCGCCGCGCCGCGACCCGGGATACGCCGAGTTCGTGCAGGCCTTCTTCCAGAAGCTGTACGACAACGGAGTGCTGGTACCCCGCACTCGGCCGCTCCCCTACTGCGTGCCCTGTGACCGCTGGCTCTACGAGGCGTACGTCACCGGAGGATGCCCGCACTGCGGCAGCAGCTCCAACGGCAACGCCTGCGAGCCGTGCGGCCGTCCCAACGACTGCGGCGACCTCGTCGATCCGCACTGCGTCGTGTGCGGCGCGGCGGCCGAGCTGCGTCCGCAGACCCGCCTCTACCTGCCGCTGGCGCCCTTCGCCGACCGGCTCGCCCGCTTCTGGCGGGACACGCCGATGCCGCCGCACCTGCGCGCGCTGTGCGAGCGGATGCTCGGGGACGGCATGCCGGAGATCGCGGTCAGTCACCCCTCCGGCTGGGGTGTCCCGGTGACCGTGCCCGGCTTCGAGGACCAGCGGACCTTCGTGTGGTTCGAGATGGCGCCCGGGTACCTCCTTCAGTGCGATCCCGACTCCGCCCGGCCCTCCGTCGGTCCCGTCCAGTTCTTCGGCTTCGACAACGGCTACTTCCACGCGGTCCTCTTCCCGGCGCTCTTCATGGCCTGGGACCCGGAGATGCCGCTGGCCAGGGCGTTCGTCGTCAACGAGTTCTACCGGCTGGAGGGAAAGAAGTTCTCCACGAGCCGCCGGCACGCGGTGTGGGCGTTGGAGGCGTTGAAGGAGGGCGGCGCCGACGCCCTGCGTTTCCACGTGCTGCGCGACCGGCCCAACGGCCGCCAGACCAACTTCAGCCGCAGCGACCTGGTCAGGGCTCGCCGGCATCTCGACTCCGTGTGGAACGACTGGCTGAAGCGCCTGGTGGAGGCCGTACGCGTGGAGACGGGCGGCGTCGCCCCGGCCCAGCGACCGGCGGGAGCCGACGGCTGGGAGCTGCTCGAGGCGCGCCTCGTCCGCCTCTGCGACGAGCTGCGCGAGGCGTACTCGGTCGAGGGTTTCGACACCCGCCGCGCGGTCGCTCTCCTCGATGAAGTCGTGTGCTGCGGGGCCGACTTCGGACATGTCCACCGCCACGAGCGGGAACGCCCGGCGGGCCGCGACGCGTACCGGGCCGCCCTCAGCGGTGAACTCGCCGTGGCGTCGGCGCTGGCCGCCTGGGCGGCCCCGATCGTTCCCATGGGCGCCGCCCGGCTGAGCGAGGCCCTGGGGTGGGACCCGGGGCGGCGCGTGGACGCGGCGGCACTGACCCCGCCCCCGGCTGGGACGGTGCTCGCGCTGCCGGACGGCCCGATCTTCGGGAGCTGACGGCCGATGCGAGGACGGGATGCGCGCCGGCACCCCCGGGTGGCCGTGGTGGGGCCCTTCAGCGGGCCACGCGCCGCCTGGGGCGAGCTCCTGAGCAGCGCGGTCGACGCGGTGCGCCGGGCCCCGGTCGCATGGGAGTTCTTCGACGATCAGGGAGACGCGGAGCAGGGCCGGGTCAGGGCGGACGAGATCGTCACCGACGGCGGGTTCGCCGCGGTCGTCGGCCACTTCAACAGCCTCGGCGCCGGCCACGCCCTGCCGGTCTACCGGGAGCACCGGCTGCCGGTGCTGCTGCCGCTCGCCACGGCACCCGGGCTGCTCGACGGGTCCGGTGGCCTCGCGCTGAGGTTGTGCTCCGACGACGCCGGGCAGGCCGCGGCCGTGGTGGCTGCCTGCCGCGAGCAGGGGCACGAGCGCCTGGAGGTGGTGCACGACGGGAGCGGCTACGGGCTGCGTCTCGCCGGACTGCTGCGGGAGGCCGCCGAGCCGGAGCTGTCGGTGGGTGTGCACTCCAGCTGGAGCGCGGCCTCGGGAACGGCGGTCGCGCTCTGTGGTGTCCACCACGGGGCGGCCTCGCTGCTGCGAAGCCGTACGCCACGGGAGCGGGGACGGTGGATCGTAGCGACCGACGACTGCGACATCCCCGAGTTCGCCGAGCTCGCGGGGGCCGCCGTCGAGGGCGTGCGGGTCGCCCGGCTCGCCGGAGGGCCCGCGGCACGGGTCGTGGCGGCCTGCGCGGCGTTGGCGGGGGCTCTCGGCAAGCATCCGGAGCGTCGTGGCGAGCGGCTGGTGGAGACCGTGCGGGGCGAACTGGCCTGTGCACTGGACGCACGAGGCGAGCCGGTGGACAGCTCACCCGGCGCCGGCTGGGAGGTGGTGCCCGTCGCCGTCCCTCCCACGACTCGGGGTTCCTACGACGTCGCAGTCGTGGGAGCGGGCGTGGTCGGCAGGGCGACGGCGGCCGAACTCGCCGAGCGTGGAAGGTCGGTGGCGCTGCTGGACGGCGGAGGAGACGCCGCGAGCACGGTGTCCGGGGCACTGGTGCGGGCGTTCGAGGCCGACCCCGCCGAGCGGGCCCGGGCGATCAGATCCTTCCAGCTCTTGTGGGGCCGCGAAGAGCGGGCGGCCGCCCATGGTTTCCGCAGGACCGGCGCGCTGGTCCTGTTCGGTCCGGGGGGCAGGGCCGCCGCGGTCGAAGGAGTCGCCGACCTGGTCGCCGGGGGCCTCGCCGCCGAGGTCCTGGACATCGACGACGTGACCCGCCGCTGGCCGCTGATCGACGGCGGAGGTCTCGAGGGCGCGGTGTGGGAGCCGGGCGGCGGGTACGCGGTGGCGGCCGTGGCGCTGGCGGCGATGGCGGACCGGGCCCGCCGTGCCGGGGCGCACATCGTGCACGGCACCGCGGTACGGACGCTGGCCGACGACTCCGGTTCCGCAGTCGTCGTGGACGGTCACCTGCGCGTGGCGGCGGCGGTACTGGCAGCGGGCTGCGGCACACCGCAACTGCTCGGTGAGCACTGGCCGGCCGGGCACACCGCCCGCACCAAGCGAATCCAGTACGCGATCTTCGAGCGACCGTCCGGCATGCGCGGCGACCCGTTTCCCGCGCTGGTCGACCTGACCACCGGGATGTGGGCGCGGCCCGACGGACTGGACGCGGTGCTGGCCGGATTCCCGGTCGAGGAGTGGAACGTGCCGCCCGCCGCCGACACCGGCCTGACGTCAGCTCAGATCGACGCCCTCAGGGAACGGGCAGGTCCGCGGCTGCCGTTCCTGACCGGGGCGAAGGCGCTCACCAGCGTGCGCGGCCGCGATCTGTACGTCAGTCCGGCACCTCTGCTGGGATCCGTGCCCGGCCTTCCGCGCACCGTGGTGGCGGCGGGCTGGTCGGGCTCCGGGTTCAAGGCGGCCCCGGCGGCGGCCGAGACGGCGGCCGAGCTGGCCGACCGCGCCTGCCGCGCTCAAGGCCGCAACGGCAGCGGCAGCCATGGCCAGGCCGATACGGTGAGTGACGAAGAGGGGAAGGTCGGGAAGAGGGCGGAGGGCTCGGAGGCGCTTCCGGCGAGCTGACCCGGGGGGTCCGGCGGACCGGCGGCGAGGGCCGGGGAGCGAGAGGCTCCCCGGCCCTCGCCGCCTCTGCGTGACCGCTTCTGACCAGGTCGGATCGATCCCTTGATGTTCATGGTCGGATGCGGCGAGGTGCTATCGGTCTGTCGTACGAGACCTCATACCAGAGCGGGACGCTCACCGTATGAGTTTGTCAACTGCCCACCGCACATGATGCGCTGGCGACTACTGTCAGTGGCCGTCGGGAAACAGGACGGATCACAGAGCGGGGGGTCGGCAGGTGCAGGCGCAGGGCGGACGAGGGAGTCGACGCGACGGGGATCCCCGCTGCCCGCGCGCCACCGACGCCGGCCCGGGCGCGGCCGGCGACCCGGGTGCGCGGGCCGGTGACCCGGGTGCGTCGGGCCCGGGTGCCCGGGCCGGTGACGCGACCGCCGCCGTCGGTGGCGCGGGTTCGGCCGCCGTCGGCGCGCGTGGCGCCGGGGCCCATGGTCCGGGCCGGCACGCGGGCCCCGGTGGCGCCGGGACGGGACGGAAGCGAGGGGGGTCCGGGCGCACGGCCCGGGGCGTGCGCAAGCGGCCCCGCGAACCCGGCCGCACCCCCGTGAGCCCCCCTGGCACCCAGGCCCGACGTACCAGCACGAGGACACCGATGTCTCACCTCCGCGCACCGGCCGCGCGCGCAGACCGCCGTGAGGGCGGGCGGCACGGGCGCCCCGCCGTCCGTACCGCACCCACGCTGCCCGAGACCCATATACGGCCCCAGCTGCTGCGGCTCGCGGTCCTGCCCCCCGTCGCCGTCGCACTCAGCGGCTGCGCCGCCGTTCTCTTCACCGTCCGGTCCACCGGAACGCGGCCGGGCCCCACCCTGTGGGCGGTGCTCGGCGGCGCGGTCTTCGTGGCCCTCGTCGGCATCGTCGTCGCCGCCGTGGCCGCCGACCGGGCCGCCCGCTCCGTGCACGACCGCATCGGCGTGCTGCGCCGCGGCACCGCCCGGCGCGAGGCCGATCTGCGCACCCTCGTCGAGACGTTGCGCCGCGGCGACGGCCCGCCGCAGCTCGCACCGCAGAGCCGGACCGGCGCTCCCCCGGAGGACGCCGACGACTTCGACCTCCTCGCCGCCGATCTGTCCCGCGCACACGACGGCGCCGTCACCGCCGTCGTGCAGGCCTCCCAGCTCTCCAGCCAGGCCGGAAGCGAACAGAAGCTCGAGGTGTTCGTCAATCTCGCCCGGCGCCTGCAGTCCCTGGTGCACCGCGAGATCTCCATCCTCGACGAGCTGGAGAACGAGATGGAGGACCCCGACCTGCTCAAGGGGCTCTTCCACGTCGACCACCTGGCCACCCGCATCCGCCGTCACGCCGAGAACCTCGCCGTGCTCGGCGGCGCCGTCTCGCGCCGCCAGTGGAGCAACCCGGTCTCCATGACCGAGGTGCTGCGCTCGGCCATCGCCGAGGTCGAGCAGTACTCGCGGGTCAAGCTCGTGCCGCCGGTCGACGGGCAGCTGCGGGGACACGCCGTCGCCGACGTCATCCACCTCCTGGCCGAACTCGTCGAGAACGCCACGGTGTTCTCCGCCCCGCACACCCACGTCCTGCTGCGCGCCAACCTCGTCACCTCCGGGCTCGCCGTCGAGGTCGAGGACCGCGGACTCGGCATGCCCCTGGAGGAGCAGACGCGGATGAACGCGCTGCTCGCCGACCCCGACCAGGTGAACGTCGCCCGGCTCCTGGCGGACGGGCGCATCGGCCTGTTCGTCGTCTCCCAGCTCGCCCGTCGGCACGGCATCACCGTCCGGCTCCAGACCAACATCTACGGCGGAGTGCAGGCGGTGCTCGTCGTACCGCAGGCGCTGCTGGGAGCGGAGGCGGGGGCCGCAGGGGGAGCGGGGCAGCCGCAGGGCGGAACGGCTGCGGAGCGACCGGCCGTGGCGGGACCACCGGCCGGGCAGGCCGGAGCCGGAGCCGGAGCCGGGCCGAGTGTCGTTGCCGGTGCTACCTCCACGGCGCGGTCGCCGGTCGAGGGGACCGAATGCGGGGCCCCCTCCCTCCAGCTGCCCGCGTCCGGGTCCGGGGCGTCGATGCGGCTCGCGGCACCGGCGCCCGGCGCCTCGCGCGGGCACGAACGGGAAGCAGAACCAGCCCCGGGCGGGAACGCTCCGGGGGGCAGGCCCGCGCCCCTGCCCCTGCGCGGTGCCCGTCGGGAGCGTCCGACCCCGGCCGAGGCACGGCCCGGCATCGGTCCCGACGACCGGCGCGTGCTCGCCGAGAACGTCACCGAGCTGCCCACCCCCCGTAGCAGCGCCGTGCGCGGCACCATGGGCAAACCCCAACTGCCCCGCCGACGCGCCCAGGAGCACATCGCACCCCAGCTGCGCGACGGCCCGACGCCACGCCAGGACCCCGACCACCTCGTGGGCCACGACCCGGGTCTGATGGCGGCCTTCCAGCGCGGCATCAGCCTCGCGGAAGCCCAGCAGAACATGGAGTCCGGGTACCCGGACCGGGAGCACGAGGAGCCCTCCCGCACGGACCCGACCCACACGGGCTCCGCACACATGGGCTCCGCCCGCATCGACTCCGCCCACCCAGGCCAGGCCCGGACGGACCCCGCGCCCGGCGGGTCCGCCCCCAGGGAGCCGATGCCCGTCCGGCCGGTTCACCTCGAGGCGCTCCCCTCGGAGCTGTCCCCCTCGCACAGGCCCGCGCCCGGATCCCGTTCCGACCACCGCACGACCACCACCCGGCAGGACGGGAGCGCACCCGCCGGATGACCATCCCCCCTACCCACCCCCACCCCCAGCGCTCCCCAGACCTTCGTACCCCAAGGAGTCGATCCACCATGGCGAGCGATGCGCCGACCGCCCACGTTTCCGACCTCGACTGGCTGATGAGCGGCCTCGTGCAGCGCGTACCGCACACGACCGCCGCGGTGCTCCTGTCCTGCGACGGGCTCGTGAAGTCCGTGCACGGCCTCGACCCGGACAGCGCCGACCACATGGCGGCGCTGGCCTCCGGCCTGTACTCCCTCGGCCGTAGCGCCGGTGTCCGCTTCGGCGACGGCGGCGACGTGCGGCAGGTCGTCGTCGAACTCGCCTCGACCCTGCTGTTCGTCACCACCGCGGGCTCCGGCACCTGCCTCGCCGTGCTCGCCGGCCGTGAGGCCGACGCGGCCGTGCTGGGCTACGAGATGGCGATGCTGGTCAAGAGCGTCCGCCCCTACCTGGTGACCGCCCCCCGTCAGTCCGTCGATTCCCCGGCGATGAGGCCTTGAGCGTGACGGCGGCCGGTGACGGGCCCTGGCTCGACGACGCGGCCGGGCGGCTGGTGCGGCCGTTCACGGTCAGCAACGGCCGCACCCGTCCGACCGTCGCGCTCGACCTCGTGTCGCAGGTGATGGCCACCGGGGCGACCCCCCTCGGCTATCTCGGCCCCGAACACGCGGAAGCGATCGAGCGGTGCCGGGTGCCCGTCGCCGTCGCCGAGGTCGCCGCCCATCTCAAACTGCCGGTGGCCGTCACCAAGGTGCTGCTGGCGGACCTCGTCGACTGCGGGGCCCTGACGACCAAGCCCCCCGCGTTCCACCACAACCCGACGGACCGGGCCCTTCTGGAGGCAGTGCTCGATGGACTACGACGACAGCTCTGACTACACCGACGGACCGGGCCACACCGCAGACCCGTTCCCCACCGCTCTGAAGATCCTGGTGGCGGGCGGATTCGGCGTGGGCAAGACGACCTTCGTCGGCGCGGTCAGCGAGATCGCGCCGCTCAGCACGGAGGAGCTGCTCACCACCGTCGGCGCCGCGACCGACAACCTCGACGGCATCGAGAACAAGCTCGAGACGACCGTGGCCATGGACTTCGGCCGCATCACCCTCGACCCGCAGCACGTGCTGTACCTGTTCGGCACGCCCGGGCAGGAGCGGTTCTGGTTCATGTGGGACGAGTTGTGCGAGGGCGCGCTCGGCGCGGTCATCCTCGCCGACACCCGCCGGCTCCAGGAGTGCTTCGCGGCCGTCGACTTCTTCGAGCAGCGCGGCCTCGGCTTCATCGTCGCGGTCAACGAGTTCGACGGTGCCCACCGCTACCACCCCGAGGAGGTGCGCGGTGCCCTGGACCTGTCCGCGGACGTCCCCGTCGTGTGCTGCGACGCGCGAATCTCCAGCTCCGGGGTCCAGACCCTGCTGACCCTGGTGCGCCACCTCATCGCCCACACGCCGGCCCCCACTACGGGGTATGGCGCCCACACATGACCCCAACACACCCGCCCGGGAGTCCCTATATGACACAAGCCCACAGCCCAGGAGCATGCCCATGACCTACGACCCGCCGCGCCCGGCCGGTCGTCTACTGCTCACACCCGAGGACAAGGAGGCCCCCGCCCGCACCGGCCGACTGCGCGGCCTCGGCCTGGGGGAGCGTCCCGAACCCGCACTCGACGCCTTCGCGCAGCGCCTCGCCGAGCTCACCGGGGCGCCGTACGCCATGGTCAACCTCCCCGGCGAACAGGGGCAGTTCTACGCGGGCCTGCACGTGCCGGCCGTCGCCCCGGTCGTGCGCAGCGACGGGACCAGCCCGCGCCTCGGCCGTGCCCTGCCCCGCGACCACGGCTTCTGCCTCCATGTGGTGGTGCGCCGCAAGGCCCTCGCCCTGGAGGACGTCGCCGACTACCCCCGGTTCGCGGGCAACCCGGTGGTCGACGAGTTCGGCATCCGCTCCTATCTGGGGGCACCGCTCATCGACCGTACGGGCCTGGTGCTGGGCACGGTCAGCGTGGCGGACGTCGCGCCGCGGCCCTGGGGGAAACCCGGCCTGACGACGATCAAGGAACACGCCGCGCGGCTCGTTGTGGAGCTGGAGAGCCGCGACGGCCTGCCGCCCTACTGACGCCGGGGTTCCCACCGGACCCCTGGGGGCGTGAAGGAAAGCTGCGGCGGCGCTTAAGAAAACCTCGATGGACCGGCAGGCCGCGGTACGGCAGATTGCAGTGCGATCCCACTCCTCTCCCGGCCCAGGGGTTCCTTCGGCATGCCCGGAGCCGGGACTCACCCACAGGAGCCGTAGCGGTGAAGGCGCTGGTCAAGCAGAAGGCGGAACCCGGGCTGTGGCTCGCGGACGTCCCCGAACCCACCGTCGGGCCCAAAGACGTGCTCATCAGGGTGCTGCGCACCGGCATCTGCGGCACCGACCTGCACATCAGGGCCTGGGACGGCTGGGCCCGGCAGGCGATCAGCACCCCGCTCGTGGTCGGGCACGAGTTCGTCGGCGAGGTCGTCGAGACCGGCCGCGACGTCACCGACATCTCCGTGGGCGACCGCGTCAGCGGCGAGGGCCACCTGGTGTGCGGCAAGTGCCGCAACTGCCAGGCCGGGCGCCGGCACCTGTGCCGCGCCACCGTCGGGCTGGGCGTCGGCCGGGACGGCGCGTTCGCCGAGTACGTCGCCCTGCCCGCCGCCAACGTCTGGGTGCACCGGGTGCCCGTCGACCTCGACGTGGCAGCCATCTTCGACCCGTTCGGCAACGCCGTGCACACCGCCCTGTCGTTCCCGCTCGTCGGTGAGGACGTCCTGATCACCGGCGCAGGCCCCATCGGCCTGATGGCCGCCGCCGTCGCCCAGCACGCCGGCGTCCGCAACGTCGTGATCACCGATGTCAGCCCGGAGCGGCTGGAGCTGGCCCGCAAGATCGGGGTCAGCCTGGCGCTCGACGTCTCCGGCTCGACCATCGCCGACGGGCAGCGCACGCTCGGACTGCGCGAGGGCTTCGACATCGGCCTGGAGATGTCCGGCCGCCCCGAGGCCCTGCGCGACATGATCGCCAACATGACGCACGGCGGCCGCATCGCCATGCTCGGCCTGCCCGCACAGGAGTTCCCCGTCGACTGGGCCCGGGTCGTCACCTCGATGATCACCATCAAGGGCATCTACGGCCGCGAGATGTTCGAGACCTGGTACGCCATGTCGGTCCTGCTCGAAGCGGGCCTGGACCTGGCGCCCGTCATCACCGGCCGCTACAGCCACCGCGACTTCGAGGCGGCGTTCGAGGACGCGGCGAGCGGCCGCGGCGGCAAGGTCATCCTCGACTGGACCGCGTAACCCCCCACTCCGCGAGCACCTTAGGAGCTTTCCCGATGTTCGACTCCGTGCGCGACGACCTGCGCGCCACCCTCGACGAGATCCGCGCCGCCGGCCTGCACAAGCCCGAGCGCGTGATCGGCACCCCGCAGTCCGCCACCGTGAACGTCACCGCGGGCGGCCGCCCCGGCGAGGTCCTCAACTTCTGCGCCAACAACTACCTCGGGCTCGCCGACCACCCCGAGGTCGTCGCCGCCGCCCACGAGGCCCTGGACCGCTGGGGCTACGGCATGGCCTCCGTCCGCTTCATCTGCGGCACCCAGGAGGTGCACAAGGAACTCGAGGCCAGGCTGTCGGCGTTCCTCGGCCAGGAGGACACGATCCTCTACTCCTCCTGCTTCGACGCCAACGGCGGCGTGTTCGAGACGCTGCTCGGCCCGGAGGACGCGGTCATCTCCGACGCGCTCAACCACGCCTCCATCATCGACGGCATCCGGCTGTCCAAGGCCCGCCGCCTGCGCTACGCCAACCGCGACCTGGCCGAGCTGGAGACCCGTCTCAAGGAGGCGTCCGACGCGCGCCGCCGCCTGATCGTCACCGACGGCGTCTTCTCCATGGACGGCTACGTCGCCCCGCTGCGCGAGATCTGTGACCTCGCCGACCGCTACGACGCGATGGTCATGGTCGACGACTCCCACGCGGTCGGCTTCGTCGGCCCCGGTGGCCGGGGCACGCCCGAGCTGCACGGCGTCATGGACCGCGTCGACATCATCACCGGCACCCTCGGCAAGGCCCTCGGCGGAGCCTCCGGCGGCTACGTCGCCGCCCGCGCCGAGATCGTCGCCCTGCTGCGCCAGCGCTCCCGGCCGTATCTGTTCTCCAACACGCTCGCCCCGGTGATCGCGGCGGCCTCCCTCAAGGTCATCGACCTGTTGGAGTCGGCGGACGACCTGCGCGTCCGGCTGGCCGAGAACACGGCCCTGTTCCGCGGCCGGATGACCGAGGAGGGCTTCGACGTGCTCCCCGGCGATCACGCCATCGCCCCGGTGATGATCGGGGACGCGGCGGTCGCCGGCCGCATGGCGGAGCTGCTGCTGGAGCGCGGCGTCTACGTCATCGGCTTCTCGTACCCGGTGGTGCCGCAGGGCCAGGCCAGGATCCGTGTCCAGCTGTCGGCCGCGCACTCCACGGACGACGTCAACCGCGCGGTCGACGCCTTCGTGGCGGCCCGGGCCCAGCTGGACGCCGGGCAGGCCTGAGGGGCGCGTTTGAGACAATCGATCGCATGATCGAAGCGCGGCGGCTCCACATCCTCCGGGCGGTGGCCGACCACCGTACGGTGACGGCGGCTGCCGCCGCGCTGTTCCTCACCCCCTCGGCCGTCTCCCAGCAGCTCGCCGCCCTGGAGCAGGAGACCGGCCACCGGCTCGTCGAGCGAGGCGCCAAGGGCGTACGGCTCACCCCCGCCGGCGAGATCCTGCTCAACCACACCAACGCGGTCCTCGCCCAGCTGGAGCGGGCCGAGGCCGAGCTCGCCGCGTACAGCTCGGGTGCGGCCGGCACCGTCACGGTCGCCTCCTTCGCCACCGGCATCGCCCTGGTCGTCGCGCCCGCCGTGGCCGGTCTCGCCCGGTCGGCCCCCGGGATCCGCATCCGCGTCCAGGACGCCGAGGGCGACGCCAGCCTGCCGATGGTGCTGGACCGGCAGGTCGATGTCGCGGTCGCCGTCGAGTACCGCGGTGCCCCGCCGGCCGACGACCCGCGGCTGGCCCACGTACCGCTGTACGCCGAGCCCTTCGACGCGGTCCTGCCGGTCACCCACCGTCTGGCGGACGCGACGCAGGTCCCTCTCGCCGAACTCGCCAAGGACGCCTGGATCGGCCCCTACCCCGGCAATCCCTGTCATGACGTGGTGGTCCTGGCCTGCGAGAACGCCGGGTTCCAGCCGCGTATGCAGCACTCCTCGGACGACTTCCGCGCGGTCGTCGCCCTTGCCTCGGCCGACGCGGGTGTCGCCCTGGTACCGCGCTCGGCGCTGCGCGGCATGGACCTCGCCGGGGTGGTCGTCCGTCCCGTCGACGGGACGCCCCCCACCCGTCGGGTCTTCGCCGCCGTCCGAAGGGGAGCCGAGGAGCACCCCCTCATCCGCCCCGTGCTGGACGCGCTCGGCGCCGCGGCCGAGGTGTGAGCGCCCCGTAACCCAGCCGTCTCATATGCGGGATAACGTCCCGCATATGAGAAGCGACGACGAAGTGGACCCGGTCGACGCCCGGCTGGGCGCACGCCTGGCCGAGCTGCGGGCCGAACACGGCTGGTCCCTGGGCGAGTTGGCGGACCGCAGCGGGGTGAGCCGGTCGACCCTGTCCCGGGCCGAGAGGGCGGAGACCAGCCCGACGGCCGCACTCCTGAACCGCCTCTGCGCCGTCTACGGACGCACCATGTCCCAGCTGCTCAGCGAGGTCGAGGCGGAACCGGAGGCCGTGGTCCGCTCCGCCGGGCAGCCCGTGTGGCAGGACCGGGCCTCCGGCTTCGTCCGGCGCTCCGTGTCGCCCCCGCACCCCGCCCTGCGCGGCGAGCTGATCGAGGCCCGCCTCTCGCCCGGCGCCGACATCGCCTACGACCGTCCGCCCCTGGCCGGGCTGGAGCAGCACATCTGGATCCTGGAGGGGGCCCTGGACGTGACCGCCGAGGACACCGAACACCACCTCGCCATCGGGGACTGCCTGAGGCTGCGCGTGTGGGGCCCGACCCGGTTCCGGTGCGCCGCTCCCGAGGGCGTGCGGTATCTGCTGACGGTGGTGCGGCCGTGATCCGCCTGGACGAGGCCCGGCTCCGGGAACACGTGGAGACGTTGGCAGATCTGTTGTGCGACACGGTCAACGGTGGCGCGTCGGTCGGATTCCTCGCCCCGCTCACCCGGGTGGAAGCCCTGGCCTGGTGGGAGGAGCGGGCCGCGGACGTCGCCGCGGGCCGGCTCGCCGTCTGGGCCGTGTGCGAGGGGGAGCGGGTGCTCGGCACCGTGAGCCTGGCCTTCCCCGGCAAGACCAACAGCCGGCACCGCGCCGAACTCGTGAAGCTGATGGTGCACCGGACGGCCCGTGGCCGCGGTCTCGGCCGCGGGCTTCTGGCCGGGGCGGAGGCCGAGGCGGCGGCGGCCGGTGTCGGCCTCCTGCACCTGGACACCGAGACCGGCAGCCCCGCCGAGCGCCTGTACCGGTCCGCCGGGTGGATCCCGATCGGCGCGATCCCCGACTACGCGGCCGATCCCGGCGGGGTGCTGCGGCCGACGACGATCTACTACAAGCACATCCCGGCCCCGGCTCCCACCAGGTGATTGTCAGTGCGAGCCGATACGGTGCCTGCCATGCCGGATGCCGAAGACGTACGACGGATCGCCCTGTCCCTGCCGGACACGACGGAGAAGATCGCCTGGAGCATGCCCACGTTCCGGGTCGCGGGCAAGATGTTCGCCACGCTGCCGGAGGACGAGACGTCCCTCGCCGTGCGCTGCCCCAAGGAGGAGCGGAACGAGCTGGTGCTCGCCGAGCCGGGGAAGTTCTGGATCGCCGACCACGAGTCCCAGTTCGCCTGGGTGCGGGCCCGGCTCGACGCCATCGAGGACGAGGCCGAACTGCGCGACATCCTGGCCGACTCCTGGCGCCAGGCGGCCCCGGCCCGACTCCTCGAGGCCCATCCCCGGCTCGGCCTGCCGGCGCAGTGACGTCCGCCCGGTCTCACCCTCGGACGGCCGCCGCCCCGACGAAGCCCCCGATGCGCTCCCGCAGCGACCGGGCGTCGACACTGTGGGCGGCGACGTGCTCCTCCATCTGCCCGTAGCGCCGCAGCTCTCGACGGCCCACGCCCAGTCCGAGGACCCGGTGCGGCACATCCGACAGCGCGTCGTTCGCGGCGGCCGTCGAGGTGCCCGCCAGGTAGGGCTCGACGAGGACGACGTCCGTCCCGGCCGTCTCGGCGGCCCGGCGCAGGGCGGCGCCGTCGAAGGGTCGGACGGTGGTCGCGTACAGGACGGTGACGTCGAGTCCCTCGGTGGCGGCGAGCACGGCGTCGAGCATCGGCCCGACGGCGACCACCACGCCGGAGTGTCCCTCGCGGACCGTACGGAAGTGCTCGCCGTCGACCGGCAGTGCCTGTCCGTTGGCCTGGACGGACAGCCGCACGTACACCTTGTCGTCACCCGCGGCGACCGCGTGCCTGAGCAGTGTCTCGGCCTCGTCCGGGTGACCCGGCACATGGACGGTCCAGCCGTCCAGGGTGTCGAGCAGCGCCACGTCGCCGGGAGCCATGTGGGTGTAGCCCCCGGCCGGCCAGTCGAAGGAGGCGGCGGCGCTCACCAGCACCGCCCCCGCGTCCTGGTGCCCGAGGTCCAGCTTCACCTGCTCGAAGGGCCGCTCCACGAGGAAGCTGGCGAAAGTGTGCACGACGGGCCGTAGCCCGGTCAGCGCCAGCCCCGCCGCCGCCCCGACCAGGAGCTGCTCGCGGATGCCGACGTCGACGACCCGGCCGGGATGGCGGCGGGCGGCCGCCGCGAAGCCGTCCGTGCCGATCGCAGCGAGGACCACGGCCACCCGGGGGTCCTCGTCGAGGAGCCGGGGACGACGGGGGCGAAACGGTCGCGCATGGTGTCCATGGGGGAGGGTTCCTCTCGGTGCAGGGATCAGGCGGACTTCGGCTCGACCCGGGCCACGACCACGTGCGGGCGGCCCGGGTGCGGCGCGGTGAAGGCGGCGTACAGGGCATCGTGGTCACGGCCGTCGACGGTCAGCGCGGACCAGCCCGCCGCCTCGAAGCGGGCGGCGATCCCGCCGGGCCGCGCATAGGCGGCGGAGGCGTTGTCGACGACGACCGTGTGCAGCCGGTCGAGCCCGGCGGGCCCGGCGAAGGCGATCGCCTCGTGGTTGCTGCCCTCGTCCAGCTCGGCGTCCCCGATCAACGCCCACACCCGCGGCTCGTCGAGCCCCTGGGCACGCAGCCCCAGCGCGGTACCGACGGCGATGGGCAGCCCGTGCCCCAGCGATCCGCTGCCGATCTCGACCCCCGGCACCAGCGTGCGGTCGGGGTGGTGGCCGAGCGGGGAGTCGTACGAGCCGAAGCCGGGCAGCCACTCCACCGGCAGGAAGCCCTTGGCGGCCAGGACGGCGTAGTACGCCATCGGCCCGTGCCCCTTCGACAGCAGGAACCGGTCCCGCCCCGGGTCCTCCCGGCTCTCCGGGCTCACCCGCAGCACCCGGTCGTAGAGGACCCACAGGGCGTCCAGCGTGGACGTCGCGGCCGGCCCGTGCTTCTCGTCGCCGGTCATCAGGCTCATCAGCCCCGGCAGATCGCCATGGGTGTACGTGTGCGTCAGTGTCGCGTCGGTCATGACGACGAGCGTGCAACCTCAACCAAGCTTGAGGTCAAGCGGCGTCCCTCGGAAACGGATGCGCGATCACCGGTGCGAGTGCGGTATTGTTTCCCTGCGCGTTCGGCCGGGGGAACCCCCAGGTCAGACGGGCAACGGGACGTGGCGCAGCTTGGTAGCGCACTTGACTGGGGGTCAAGGGGTCGCAGGTTCAAATCCTGTCGTCCCGACCGTGCGAAGGGTCTTCACGGGCAGCAGCCTGTGAAGGCCCCTTTTCGTGCAGGCCGACATGAAGACGGCCGTCATGGCGGACCGGCCAAAGAGCCGGTCCGGCCCTACCCGCGGTCCGGAGGGGTCCACACCCGGGGGTGCAGCGCCACTCCGGCCGCCGGGGCGGCAGCTACATGATCCCGACCCTGGCGCGGGGGAGACTCACCGCGAACCCGACCAGGGGTTGGGCAGCCGCAGCGCGCGCCAGGGGTAGTTCCGGGGCGATCAGGTAGATCGTCAGCAGAGGCTGATCCGCGTGTCGTACGTCGATGCCGTGAACCTCGTCGTTGCGGCGGTCGTGCAGGGCCTTCAACTGGTAGACGCCGTCCTCGGACACGTCCTCGGGGCGACGCACCGCCGTCCGGACGCTGTGCCCGGCCACGACCACCTCACCCCGGCCGGTCGCCGGGCTGGCGATCTGCACTGCCCAGCGCTGCATCTCCCCGCGAGCCACGCACTTGCGCACGTAGGTGGAGAGGTCGTTGATCGGTTCTCCCTGCCCTGCCGGAGGAAGCGCGGGGACGTAGGGATCCAGGAATCCCGTGAGCACGCGCTCCGTCGGGACGTCGTCCCACACGAGGTTCCCCCCGTCCACGGGCCGGGGGCCCGGGCCCAGCCCGTCGAGTGAACGGACGAAGCTCTCCAGCATCCGGAAGTTGCGCCGGACCACAGGAGGTGACAGACGGAAGTGCCGGAGCTCGATCAGCGCCCCTGGGTGGAGCTCCACGGCGTTCCGGCGACGCCCCAGCACCTCGGGCGTCACGTACAGGCGGCACACGTCCTCGTAGCCGGTGCGGTAACCGAAGGCGCTGCTCAACTGAAGCAGCGTGTCGGGTGTGCCGGTGGCCCGCAGGTAATAGCCGACGGTCAGCCCCTCCAGGACTGCGCCCCGTGCCAGTTTCGTACCTCCGACGGCCATGATGCTCAGACCCTTGGGGTGTGCGTGCCATGCGGGCAATCCGGTCGAGCCGCTGTTCACCAGGACCACGTGGATCTCCTGGGCGACGGTCGCCAGATGCCGCGACGCGCGCGCCCAGGCGACCGATTCCGCAGCTGTCTCCGGGCGCATGTCCTCCGGGGCGAAATCCGACCGCCACAGGGAGTAGAACTCGTTCAGCAGCTCTCGGCTGCCCGGTTCCGACAGACGGGTGGCGACGAACCGCATGTACCCGGCCAACTGCTCGTGGACCTGGGCCTGGACGGCGGTGAACCGACTCACCGAGACCAGCATGGAGTGGTGCATGTGTGTCTGTCCCCGCTCCCGCCGCAGCGCGCCGGCCAGCACGAACGCGTGCACGGCCTCCCGCAGGGAGGACGGGAGATCCCTGCCCACCGACTGGGTGGCGTCATGGCGGGCGGGCAGCCACCACTCCTGGTCGGTGACCTCGAACAGGCGGGGCAGCCATTCCTCCGTCATCGGCTCGGGCTCCTCGCCCCAGCGGTGCATCGGCAGACTGTGCACGAAGTGGTCGGGATACCGCAGCCGTTCCTCGCCCCCGGGACCAGGGATCGGCAGGAAGGGCGCGAAGGCGAAGCTGACGTAGGTCGCTACCGAGAACTGTGACAACAGGTGCAGGACGCTGTCATCCACTGCTGAGGGCCTGCCCGTGGTGGCTGAGTCGATCACCAGGAGCGGAAGGTCCGGCGCCGGGGCCATGCGCCGGCTCCGTCGCACGAGCCAGGTACGGACACTGTCCACCACGCGCTTGTTCTTCTTGATCACGAAGATCAGGGGAGAGCCGTCCGGAGCGGCGTCCGTACGAGCGGCTCCGCGCGTCGTGAAGTCGCTGGTGGTGCTGGTGAGCGCGGCGATCTCCAGATGCTCGTGCGTCCGCAGGGTGCCCACGCCCACGGGCCTCACCACCTGCGGGTCGTAGCGGGAGTACGCGGTCTGATAGGCGGTGTCGAAGCCCAGCAAGCCCTCGTCGATCAACCGTTGGGTCTGCAGGCGCTCGTCATGGAACGGTCCGGTCAGAACGACGATCAGACGGTAGCCCGCGTCCAGTGCTTTGGCGGCCAGGCCGATGACGACCGTGGACTGCGACGCCTGATCAGGAGCGATGACCACGCCCGCCCGCTGCCGCCGTCCTCGACTGCGCGGATCCACGAGCTCTTCCAGCAGCCGGTCCGTGGCCTGGTCGAGCAGGGACGTCTGAGACGTCGTACGGCTCGGTGCCTGTTCGAGCAGGGCCGCATAACGCCCCCAGAACGTCTCGTAGCGGGGACGCACTTCACGACGGTGCCACGGCTCCCGGCCGCTCGGCAGGCCCTGGCGCGGGCCCGAGCGTTCGGCGTCCAGCAGGCGCCACAGGGCGTCGGGGTCCACGTCGATGCCCTGTCGGCGCAGGAGCGTCAAGGCCACATCGAAGGCGTCCCTCATGGAGTCGAGGTCGGAAGCGAGGAGGGCCGTCACCACCTGTGCCGCGAGCCGGCTCGCGTCGGGCACCGGCTCCGGCACGTGGTCTGTCAGCGCCGGCAACGGGCGGCTGCCGCCTGTTGCCGGCGACGGTTCCGGCGTCCGGCGTACTCCCAGCAGCTCCAGTGTCCGCGTCAGCGCCCGCCCCACCGGCGTCGACTCCGCCGCAAGGTCCTCAGCGAAGAGGTCGCCGTCGTCGCCGTCCGTACGGCCCGCCACCATTGCCATGGTCCCGCGCCCTTCCCGCCGCGCCGTCACATGACGGCCGAGGGCTCGGCCCAGTCGCAGAGCATCGTGTTCGGACAGTTCAGCCGCCAACCGGGCGCGGATCTCCGGCTGTGCTTCCAGGACGACCGCGCCGGCGGAGTCCGCGTGCAGGGCGAACAGGCCGGAGGCGATCAGTTCGGCGACGTTCGCGGTCGTGGCCTCGGGGACCAGTTCCTGGCGGAGCACGTGCAGCATGTCGAGACTCAGCCGGTCGAAGGTGCAGCACAACACGGCGAGCCGTGCGGCGGCGGGCGCGGCGGTCCGCAGGAAGCCCTCGGTGCGGGCCTCCGGCCCCCTGCCGGCCGACGACGGTACGTCCCCCGTGCCCCGGGCCGGGTCAGGACGCCCGGCGGAGGGAACCAGGGTGGCGGCACAGCCCTCCGGCGCTCCGAGCATCATGGCCCGCGACCACCGCTCCAGGGAGTGCACGGAGAGGGACAGCACCGGCACCGCGAGCCACTGGTCGCGGCCGGCACCGTCCTCGCCGCGCGGCATCAGAGACGGGAGCCGGAAAGCCAGCCCGCTGTTGCCGCCGCCGGGAGTGGCCTGCGTGACACGGGTGGTCGGCAGGTCGAGACCCGTGCGGCGCCAGAGTTTGGTGGGCAGTGGGTTCAGCAGGGCGAGGGACGCGGTGCGGGACCAGGCCCACAGACGCTGCCACACCTCGGGTGCACGCCAGGCTCCGGCGACGCAGTCCGACACGACGACGATCAGTCGGCGGCCGTCGGCCGAGCCGGGCTGCCCGGACGACACCGGCCTTCCCTGCCGGTCGCTCAGTGCCACGCCGTTCTCGGGGTCGAAGCGCAGCACACGGACCTGAAGGGTGCGGAACGCGCCGAGCTGGTCGAGTACGTCCACGAACGCCTGGACGGTCGCTTGCCACACCTGCATGGAGGGGGAGCGGTCGACGACGAGAGTCAGGTCGAACCAGCGTTCCGGCTCGTGGGTGAGCGCCGGAAGGAGTTCCCCGCTGCGCGCGTAGCCGTCCACGGTGGCGCTGAGGTCGAGCGTATGGCGCCGCCCCGTCGGCCACGGCCGCTTCCAGGGGCGCAATGCCCTGGTGAGAGGAAGCGCGAGGGGCAGCGCGGAGGGACGGGGAGCGGCGAATGCGTCCCCGGCGACCGGGGAGTCGACGCCGGGCAGCCGTTCGTGCAGGGGACGGGTCTGCTGTTGCGGAGACGGGAGCGAGGTCGACCGGGGAGCCGTCCCGCCGTCGACGGAACGCGGTCGTGCATCCTCCAGCGCCTTTCCGGCGGTGGGAGGCGCGGGCTCTGCCTCGTCCGACTCGGTTCCCGCCGGAAGAGGGCCGGTTCCCATGCGCGACGCCAGCCAGAGTGCCTCCGCGAGGCCCGTGGCATCGAGCTGGGGTGCTACGGCACTCAGCGTCGAGACAGCTCTCATCAAAGCGCCGTCCGAAGCCCGTGGTTCATCGGGGGACCGTGGGCCCTCAGACACGGGACAGCTCGCGCAAGATCAGCTCCATGACGTCCTGGACTGTGTCGCCGGAAGGGGCTTCCCCACTGGTCAGGACATGGACCGCGTTCAGCAACTGGTCGACGGCGAGGCTCTCGCCGGACGCGAGCCGGTCCACGAACCGGGCGATCAGCGTGTCGACCGACGCGGAGTGCTCGGGGCCGACCCGCAGATGGGCCGCCACGACACCGCGCAGCGACTCGACCGTCGGCGCCGGCATCGTGAAACGGATGCAGCGGCGCAGGAACGCGGCCGGGAAGTCGCGCTCACCGTTGCTCGTCATCACGATGAACGGGAAGGTGTCACACCGCACCCTGCCGTTGGCGATGGTGTGCAGGTCGTCACCGCCCCATTCCCGGATGTCGACCTCGGCCCGCTGGTAGCGGGCCAGTTCCGGGATCTCGAACTCGCCGTGCTCCAGGACGTCGAGGAGATCGCTGGGCAGATCGAAGTCGCTCTTGTCGATCTCGTCGATCAGCAGGGCGCGGGGTCGCTTCACCGGCAGCAGGGCAGTGCCCAGCGGGCCCAGCCGCAGGAACGGGGCGATGTCGTCGCCGGAGTCGTCGGCCAGTCGCTGGGCGTGGATCCTGCCCAGAGCGTCGTACCGGTAGAGCGCGTCGACGAGCGTGCTGCGTGAGGTGATGTGCCAGCGCAGGGGCTCGCCCATCGTGAGTTCCTCCGCCACCTGCTCGATCACGCTCGACTTGCCCGAACCGGGAGCACCGGTCAGCAGCAGTGGACGGCGCAGCAACAGCGCGGCGTTGACCGCCTCCACCAGGCCGGGAGGCGGCTGGAACCGGTCGGGCCGCGGCCGACGGGGGAAAGAGCGCCAGGGCGGGGGGTCACCGAGGTCCACCTCCTTGGGCTGGCCGTCGCCGACGTAGAAAGGGGTCCAGGTCATCGGGTGTTCTCTCCATCGCCCGTGCGGGTTTCGAACCAGTCGCAGAAGTTGAGCCATTGATTGTCGAGCCATGCGGACCGCACCCGGGCGAGATCGACTTGGCGGCTCGCCGGGTTCGCTCCGCCGGCGGCCTCTCGCCACGCCTTGCGGTAGGCCGCGCTGAACTCGGCGGGGAGCTGGTCCCACAGCCGCTCCACGCTGTCACGCGAAGCCGCGGGCAGCTCGCCCGGACCGTCGGGCCACAGCACGATCGGGGCGTACGCCAGCAGTGGCGGCAGAAGGTCCCCCAGCCGCTCGGGCCGGTGGGCCAGGGCCACGGCCTGTTCGTAGACGCCACTCTCCAGGCGAGCGGTGAGGTCGTCCAGGTGACCGGTTTCCTGTGGTCCGAGCCAGTCCAGAGGGACGCTGTCGCCCTTGTGCATTGCCTCGAGCCGGTCACGGGCGTAGTCGTTGATCCAGGAGATGTGAGCGGGCGGGCACAGCCGGTCGCTCCACCGCAAGACGACGTTGTACTGGACACCCAGCCGCGGCCCGACCCGGGCCTCTTCGGGCCGCCAACAGGCAAGCAGTGCAGAGGGAGCAGCGATGTCGACATTTCTCAGCCGTAGACCCGCCTCTCGTGCACGCCGGGCGGCCCAGGTCAGCACGGCGCCGAGTGTCCTCTCGACTCCGGGCTGGGTGGGGTCGCAGGGGAACTCCTCGTGGGCGAGGGGCGTGTCACCGTCGAGCAGCCAGGCCAGCAGGACTTCGGGCCAGTCGTCAGCGACCGCCGCGTGCAAGCTCACCACGAGGCGCAGTCGGCACTCGGCGCGACGTTCGGCCGTTTCTGCGAAGGCGTCGTTCAGCTCCACGACCGCTCCCACGGCGGTGGACCACGCCGCCACCTCACCCGTGGACGCGTCCAGATGATCCTCCGTGGCGAGCGCGGCGACGAACGCGGCCAGGGGCGCCGTACGGCTGCTGCCCGCCCGGGGAACACGCAGGCACAGGGCTTCCACGCAATCGCGCAGCAGGTCGGTGCCCTCGGTGAGGGGTGCCCGCACGGCGCCGCCCGCCGCCGCGGAGAAGGCGCGTCGCAGGCGGACGGACGTCAGCGGCCGGCCCGGCCACCGCAGCAGGAGGACGGTGGTGCGCACCGCGACCGACAGGCCGTCGACGATGCGGAGGGCCGTGGCCACCTCGTATGCGTCGGCGGTACCGGCCCGGCGCAGCTCGTTCAGCGTCTCACGCAGTCGCTGCAATTCGGCAGCGGTGCCCGGCACGGCGGTGGGCACCGCCGCGCCGAGGGGCTCCAGCACCCAGTGCAGTTCCTCTTCGCCCAGCGGTCCGAGCAGCGCTCCGGCATGCGCTGCGTGCCGGGCGTTGCGGGCGATCCACGGACGCGGTCCGATCAGATCGCCCTCCTGCGTGACGAGTTTGACGCCCGTACCCGCCACCGCGTTGACGGAGTCCCGGACGTCCCCGGCCGAGAGGTACTCGCCCGCTCCGGCCACGCCTGCGCGCAGGACTTGGACGACGCCACGGGTGAACGCCAGACCGTAGGCGTCTTCGGTGACGCCCACCGCCGTCAGTATCGACAACATGGTCGACCCCTGGCGCACGCCCGCGCTCAGCGTGGTGAGGTCCGGTACGGCTCCACCGGCACGACAGGTGTCGACCAGAGCGATGACGCCCTCGACACCCGGCGTGTCCAGGGCGTCGGCGAGCAGCCTGCCGAGATCGACGACGGTGGTCGGCGCGTCGGCGCGGGAGTCGCAGGCCATGAAGGACAGCCGAGGGATGTCACCCGGTGTGGTCCCGTGGCCCAGGAATGCGAGGAGCAGCGTGGCCCCTGCCTCGCCGGCCTGTTCCGCCGCCTCCCTGACCGCCTTCTCCACCTGCGCCTGGGTGACGTCCGCTCCGCTCAGCAGCGAGCTCTCGTCGCAGCCGCCGGTCGCAGGGTCGGTGAGGACCGTCTGCAGGGACCGGGCCACCTCTTCGAGACCGTCGAGCAGCCCCAGGTCGGGGCACTGCGGTGCGACCACCAGGAGGTGACGGGGCGGGGAAGGCGGATTCATGCGGACGTGACTGCTTCGAGCGCCTCGGCGATCGGGCCCGCCACACCCGGCTGGGCGAGGTACTTGGCCGCCGGGTGCACATAGGCACCGTCGGAGTCCACGCGCCTGCTCACGGGGGCCACCGACGCTGCGTTCGGCGCGACGAACCGCTCGAGATCGGGCCGGGCGGTGACGAAGTCGTCGCGGTCCCAGAAGTTCAGCCACTCGCGGACCTGGTCCGGCGTTCGCAGCGGCTGGGGGCGTACCCGGGGCTGTACGGCCGCTCGCATGCCGAGGGGCGAGCCCAGCGTGACGAACAGCGGCACCGGCGCCTGGTGTTCGTGCAGCGTCTCGAAGGCCACCACGGTGCCCAGCGAATGAGCGACGACGACGGTGGGACCTGCCGGGTCGAGTTCCGCCCGTACGCGGTCGCGGATGCGGGTGTCGAGGCCCGCGCCGGCCTCGTCGGGGTGCTGGCGAGCCAGGTACTGCCTGACCTGCCGGAGGTGGTGGACCATCAGTCGGCCGCTGGTCCAGCCCCCGACGGTGCGCAGCCCGGGCATCGCCAGGAGCGTGTTCCCCGCGGCGAGGACACGCCGCAGGACATCTCCCGCCCCCTGTGCCTCCCCGTCCGGGGCGAGCTGGTTCCTGGCCCTGCGCAGCACCTGTTCTTCCCGGTCCTCCCGCGGTTCGTCAAGGCGGGCGTCCACCGCGTCCAGGAGCATCTGCGCGAGTTCCGCCTCCTCCTCCGACGCCTCGGTCTCCTGGGGCTCCCGGCCCGGGAACAGGTCACCGTAGTGCGCGAAACGGACATCGACCGACGTGCCGTCCAGCAACTGCGGCACCCGGCGGGAGTGCCCGGCGGCCCGCATCCCCTCACCCAGCGCGCGTCGCCACTCGTCCAGATCCGTGGCCACGACCCGGGGCTTGCCGACCCCGTGGACGAAGACGAGACGTGGTGTCATCGAGCCCCCCGCAGTTCCCCGTACACCCGGGACGGTCATGCCCCCGGAAGGCTTGCGAGGATACCAATGTGCGCAGGCCCAACTGCCGCGCGAGGGCTGGCAGTAGCTCGGCCAGGGCGTACCCGGCCGGCTGCCCCCGCGGCTCAGCCTCCGCCGTCCAGATCCTCCCGCCGGCGAGAGACTTCCAGCGTGTGGCCGTCGAGCCGCATCTCGTACAGCTTGCCGCGGGCGTTCTCGAAGGGCCGGTGGAGGATCAGCATCAGCCGGCCGTCGAAGGTGTGGAAGAGCATGCCGTGGCCGCTGTCGTCGCGGACCAGCGGACGGCGTTGCTCCCACGGCCCGGCGAGGCTGCCCGATCGGTACACGGCGTAGGTCCGCGCATAGCCGCCGCTGACCGTGCCGTTCCGGCCGGCCTCGTTCTTCTCGTAGGTCGACCACAGCATGAGCAGGGAGCCGTCGGGGGCGCGGTACAGCTGGGGGCCGTCGGTGATGTGATCGCCCGCCGCGCGGGACAGGCCCGGTGCCAGCGGGACCGCCTGGGCGGGAGCACCGGAAGCGGCCGGTCCGCGTTGTGCAGCGTCGTGAACAGGTAGTACCTGCCGTCCCACGCGTGCACCTCCGGCGCCCACGCGCCGGCTGGCCCAGACGCCCTCCTGCCCGGCCGTCAGGAAGACCACCACTCCTGACCGCCCGGGACGGTCAGATCCCGCAGCCCGCGTGCGCCAGCGCCTGCTTCAGCAGCACCCCGTGCCCGCCCGGCATCTCGCTCTGCACTGCCTCCGAGACGGCGTCCTGCGGGCTGAACCACACCAGGTCGAGTGCGTCCTGCCGAGGTCGGCAGTCGCCCGTCACCGGCACGATGTAGGCGAGGGACACCGCGTGCTGGCGCGGGTCGTGGTACGGCGTGACGCCCTGCGTCGGGAAGTACTCCGCGACCGTGAACGGCTGGAGCGACGCCGGGACGCGCGGCAGCGCGACCGGGCCGAGGTCCTTCTCCAGGTGGCGCAGCAGGGCGTCGCGCACGCGCTCGTGGTGCAGCACGCGGCCGGATACCAGCGTCCGGCTGACCGTGCCGTCGGGCCCGATGCGCAGCAGCAGGCCGACACTGGTCACTTCGCCGCTGTCGTCGACGCGTACCGGGACGGCCTCGACGTACAGGATCGGCATGCGGGCACGTGTCATCTCCAGTTCGTCGGAGGACAGCCAGCCGGGCGTGGTTTCGGTCATGTCAGACATCGCTTGATCATACTTTCAGCCGTTCGGACTTCCTGGGTAGCCACTTCAGGGGAACTGTGACCGGCCCCACGCCTCTTCAATCGTCCTGGGGCCGCTCGTCCTGCAGCCGGTAGACCCGCAGGGCGTTGTCCCGCGCCGCCCAGCGGGCGATCCGCAGCGCGTCCGGCAGGGCCAGCTCGTCGGCGTCCACCCGCTCCTGGAGCAGCCCCGCGAGCCCCTGCCGGAACGCGAGCGCCCCGAGGTGGTGGAACTCGGGCACACCGTAGGCGTCGGAGCTGTACAGCAGCTTGCGGAACGGTGTGATCTCCAGGGCCTCCGCGAGGACCGCACCGGCCCGGGCGGGGCCGACGTGGTGGAGGGTGAGGCCGACGTCGAGGTACACCTGCTCGAAGACCGCCGCCAGGTAGGCGGCCTGCCGCTGGTAGGGCCAGCAGTGCAGGAGCAGCACGGGAACCGTTCCGGCGGTGAGGTGCAGCCAGTCCGTGAGGTGGGTGGGGTCGACGCGGTGCAGCCGGATGTCGTTGTCGCCGAACCCGGTGTGCAGCTGGAGCGGCAGACCGAGGTCGACGGCGGTCCACAGCAGGTGCCGTACGAGGACCGGGTCGTCGAGACGGCCTCCTCTGCCGAGCCAGGTGCGGGCCGCCTCGGTGACCTCCGCGTCCGACGGGCGGGCCGGGTCCAGGTCGAAACCGGTGCGGTAGGCCGCCACCGACTTCACGGCCACCACACCGGGCCGCCGCACGGCGTCCAGCGCGGCCGTGCGGAAGGCGTCCGCGTACGCCCCGGGTTCGACGCCCGCGGCCGCCACCGACTCCGCGACGCCCTCCAGCCGTACGATCTCGTACGACGTCCCGCCCGCGGCCTCGGCGATGTCCCGGGGCGTGGTGAGGCGGTCGGGGGCGTGGCCGGTGTCGACGCAGAAGACGTCCGTGCCCGTCGCGCGCAGGAAGCGGCGCTGCACCTCGCGCCAGCCCAGTTCCGAGCGGCGGGCCAGGTACTCGCCGGGGGGAGCGTGCCGGGGCAGGCCGAGCAGGGGAGCGCAGTGCCGGCGCACGGCCACGCCCGCGGGGCTGTCGAAGGGTGAGATGCCCGGCCAGGCCTCACCCTCCGTGAGGAGGGACTCGAAGGCGTCCCGGCCGAGGTCGGCCGTGACGGTGCCGTGGCAGTGGTGGTCGACCAGCCGTACGGAGTCGAGCGCCTCGCGGACCGCGGCCATGTCAGTACACCCAGCGGTAGGCCGCCGCCACCCGGTCGTCGTCCAGACCGGCGACGGACGTCACTTCTCCGAGGCGTACGGCGATCACCGCGTCGGCCAGGACCGGCCCGAGGGCCGCGCGCAGGGCTTCGTCCGCGCGGAACTCCTCGACGGCCCGCTCCAGCGACTCCGGCAGCCGTCGCACGCCCCGGCCCGCCGCCTCGGCCGCGCCCAGGTGGGCCGGGTCGCCAGTGGTCTCGTCGGGGAGGGCGGCGGACGAGGTCAGACCGTCCAGCCCGGCGGCGATCAGGGAGCCGATCGCGAGGTAGGGGTTGGCGGCCAGGTCGACGGGCTTGATCTCCAGGTTGGCGGCCCGGTCGCGCAGGCCCTCGGTGCCGGTGACGACGCGGAGCGCGGTCTCCCGGGTCTCGCGGCCCCAGGCGGTGAACACGCCGGCCCACTGGGAGGGCCTGAGCCGCAGGTAGCTGGCGGGGCTCGGGGCGGTGACGGCCGTGAGGGCGGGCAGGTGGGCGAGGATGCCGGCCGTGAACGACTCCGCCTCGTCCGTCATGCCGTACCGCCCCGGGCCGCCGGAGTGCAGGTTGATCCCGTCGCGCCAGGCGGAGAGGTGGACGTGCCCGCCGTTCCCGACGCCCCGGCCCACGACGGCCGGGGCGAAGGACACCCTCAGCCCGTGCCGCCCCGCCACCGCTCTCACGGTCTGCCGGACCAGCACACTGAGGTCGGCCGCCGCCACCGGATCGACGGCACCCACCGAGATCTCGAACTGCCCGGCCGCGTACTCGGGATGGATCTGCTCGACCTCGACCCCCTGGGCCGCGCACGCCGCCAGCAGGTCGGCGGTGCAGTCACCGAGCTCGACCTGCCGGGTCGCCCCGTACGCCGGTCCCGTCGTCGCGGGCACGAACGCGTCGTCGGCTGCGTCGCCCCGGGCCACCGTCCACTCGACCTCGACGGCCGCCTTGAAGGTGAGGCCGTGCCGCTCGGCCGCCTCGGTGACGATCCGGCGCAGGAACGTGCGGGTGCAGCCAGGGTGGCGCTCGCCGTCCTGGGTGATGCGGTCGACCGGCGCCCAGGCCCAGCCGGGCTGCCCGGCCAGGACGACGAGCCGGTCCAGATCCGGGTACAGGCGCAGGTCGCCGTCGGGGGAGCCGAGGACGTCGGTGGTGACGACGGAGTCGTTCGCCAGGAACGTGTCGAACACCGGCGACATGCCGACACCCCAGGCCGCGGCGGAGGGGAGCCGGGCCGTGGGGACGGTCTTCACCCGGCCGATGCCCGCGGTGTCGACGTAGGCCAGCACCACACCGTGCACACCCCGGCCGGCGAGCTCGCCGCTCAGCGCGGTGGCCCGCTCGACGTCGCCGGGACGGCCGCCGGGCACGGGATCGGCCAGGGTGGTCATGCGTCCTCCCGCGGTTCACCGGACTTCTGCGACGAGGCGGCACCGTCAGGGCTTGACGGCCACCGCACCGTACTGCGGTACCACGACGGCCGAGCCGGGCTCGGCACGCCACTGCCCGCAGGACACCATTCCGGGTGCGAGCAGCTCCAGGTCCTCGAAGAACGTGGCGATGTCCGCGCCGCTGCGGGCCGTGA
This sequence comes from Streptomyces tibetensis, assembly GCF_040647715.1. Lineage (GTDB taxonomy): Bacteria > Actinomycetota > Actinomycetes > Streptomycetales > Streptomycetaceae > Streptomyces > Streptomyces tibetensis_A. Next base: position 322,191 of record NZ_JBEZCR010000004.1, read on the forward strand.
TCGGGGGAGTGGCGTTCTCGTTCCAGAACTTCATGGCCGGGATCTGGCCCGCGCCGCCCAGCTCGTCGTCGAAGGTCGGGTGGGTGAGGACAAGGAAGCTGCCGGAGGGCATCGCGGCCATCACCCGGCGCACGATGTCCCGGGCCTTGTCGACGTCCAGGACGAAGTTGAGGATGCCCAGCATCATCACGGCGACGGGTTCGGTGAGGTCGAGGGTGTGTCCGGCCCGTTCGACGATGGCGTCCGGGTCGTGCACGTCGGCGTCGATGTAGGCGGTGACGCCGTCGGGGGTACCGGTGAGCAGGGTGCGGGCGTGCACCAGCACGATCGGGTCGTTGTCGACGTAGACGACGCGCGATTCGGGCGCGAGCCGCTGGGCGATCTCGTGGGTGTTGTCCGCCGTGGGCAGTCCCGTGCCGACGTCGAGGAACTGCCGCACTCCCCGCTCACCGGCGAGGAAGGACACGGCCCGGCCGAGGAAGTCCCGGTCCGCCCGGGCGATGTCCCGGATGATCGGGAACATGCCGGCGACGTGCTCGCCGACCCGCTGGTCGACCTCGTAGTTGTCCTTGCCGCCGATCCAGTAGTTCCACACGCGCGCGTTGTGCGCCACACCGGTGTTCAGCGTCGTGGACCCTCCCGAAGGGGTGTGGCCATCACTCACGACTCGTCCTCTCCTCGCACGCACGACCCAAGCCGGTCATCGCCGTCATTGTGCCGCTCCGTTGATCAGCTGTCCCGGGAATCGGCGCAGCGGTAAGGGCGGTTGGCGCCGGAAAGGAGCTTCCGGGTGTGCGGGACGGCCTAGGTGGGGCTCGCGGCGGGCGACTTGCCGGCCAGGACGTCCTCGAGGCGCTGGGTGCCCTGTTGCGCCGCCTGCTTCATGGAGTCGTCCTCGCCCCCGTCGAGCCCGCCCGCCGTGACGGTGATCGCGTCGTCGCCGACCCGTACGGCGGCGACGTCCAGGGTCAGTGTGGCGTCGTTGCCGTCGACCGACCCCTGCACCGTCACGCGCAGGCCCTGCCGGGCGTCGCCCACCTTGGGCACCGAGGTCTCGACGACCTGGACGGTGCGCTTGTCCTTGCCGTCGGTCACGGTGAACTGGTCGCACTTCTGAGGCAGGGTCGCCATCCAGTTCAGGGAGTCCTGCGGATCGGTCCGGTCGTAGGAGGCGACCTGGTACAGCAGGCGGGAGTCGCCCTGCTCGAAGCCCCGCAACTCGGACGCGCCCGATGGCTTGCCCAGCAGATCGTCGTCGTACAGGGAGTCGATGAGCCGCTGGCAGTCGGATGCCTGGGCCTTGCCGGACACGAAGTCGGACACGTCGACCGTGCCGATGAGGAGGCTGTCGTGCCAGTTCTCGGCCTCCGTGTCCTTGACCTGCGTCCAGTCGTCCTCGATGTCCGCCTCGGTGATCAGCGCGGTGCGTGCGCCGTCCGTGGAGAGGGTGGCGGTGGGGGAGGGCGTCTGGCGCATCTCGGCGACCTGGGACGCGGTGACACCGGAGACGCGTGAGCCGTCCGTGCCGCCGTCGTCCGAGCAGGCGGCGGTGGAGAGCAGCGTGCCCGCCGCCAGGGAAGAGGAGAGAACACGGATGAGCCTGGACGGACGACGGGTCATCGGGAGTGCCTCCTGAGAACGTGACGCGTGCCCTCAGCGCACCACCTCCCCCTGTGGCCCACCACCGGCGTCGGACCGTTCGGGTGAGCGCCGGCCGCCGCTGGGTCCACCTGCAGGGCCCTGGCGCCAGGGCCGGCGAGCGCTGTTCAATGAAGCTGCACAGTGTGCACCGTCTTCCCGAGCAGAGGAGCCGCCCGTGTCCCCCGCCGTCGTGCCGCCGGTCGGCGCGCGCATCCGGCAGGCGCGCCTGGAGCGCGGGACGAGCCTGCGCGCGCTGGCCCGGGAGATCGGGGTGTCGGCGAGTCTCGTGTCGCAGATCGAGACCGGCAAGAGCCAGCCGTCCGTCAGCACGCTGTACGCGATCACCACGACGCTGGGGATCTCCGTGGAGTCGCTCTTCGACGCCCGGGATGAGGCCGCGCCGATCCCGCCCGCCACGCTCCGGCCCGCGATCCCGCCCGCCACGCTCCGGACCGCGGGGCCGCCCGGCGCGTCCCCCGCCACCGTGCCGCTCACCCTCGCGGCCCTCGCCGCCGAGCCTGGCCGGCGGATCGGGCCGCTGGTCGCCGCGGGCGGGCGCGAGACGCTGGAGCTGGACTCGGGGGTGGTGTGGGAGCGGCTCGGGCGGGTCCCGGGCGCGGAGACCGACTTCCTGCTGGTGACGTACCGGCCCGGGGGTTCGTCCTCCGGCTCGGGAGCGCTGATGCGGCACCCCGGCACCGAGTACGGCTATCTGACCTCCGGCGAGCTGATCCTCACCCTCGCCTTCGAGGAGTACACACTGCGACCGGGCGACTCCGTCTGCTTCGAGTCGACGACTCCCCACCGCTACCGCAACGATGGAGAGGTACCCGCGGTGGGCGTCTGGTTCGTGTCCGGCGATGTTCAGTGACGCTTGACACCCGCCGCACACGGGCGTTCACTCCGAAGTGGGGGTGGTCGCCATGGCGATCCGCACATACGGCCCCAACGCCGTCGACTGGGAAGAGCGCATCGACCCGGACCGGCTGCGTGGACAGCGGCTGGCCCGGCTGCACGCATCCCTGAACCGCTCCGAGCTGGGCGCCGTGCTCAGCTTCGACTTCGCCAACATCCGCTACATGACGGCCACCCACATCGGCACCTGGGCGATGGACAAGCTGATCCGCTTCGCCCTCCTGGTGCGCGACGGCGAACCCGTCGTCTGGGACTTCGGCTCCGCCGCCCGCCACCACCAGCTGTACAACCCGTGGCTCGACCACAGCGACGGCGAGGGCGGCCCGCCCACGGGCGCCCGGGCCGGCATCTCCACCCTGCGCGGCGCCTTCCACCCGGACGCCGGGATCGCCGAGGACGTGGCCGCCAAGATCGCCGCCGAGCTGCGGGCCCATGGTCTGGCGGGCGAGCCGCTCGGCGTCGACGTCGCCGAGATGCCCGTCCTCACCGCGCTGCGCGCCGAGGGCATCGACGTCGTCGACGGGCAGCAGGTCTTCCTGGAGGCCCGCCGCATCAAGACCGGCGACGAGATCGCCCTGCTCGCCCAGGCGTGTTCCATGGTCGACGCGGCCTACGAGGAGCTGTACGGGTACCTGCGCCCGGGGGTGCGCGAGAACGAGTGCGTCGGCGTGGTCAGCAAGGTGCTGTACGACCTCGGCAGCGAGTACGTCGAGGGCGTCAACGCCATCTCGGGTGAACGCTGTTCGCCGCATCCGCACGTCTACAGCGACCGGTTGATCCGCCCCGGCGACCCGGCCTTCTTCGATATCCTGCACAGCCACCTCGGCTACCGCACCTGCTACTACCGCACGTTCGCGGTGGGCAGCGCGTCGCCGGCGCAGCGGGACGCCTACGTGCGCTGCCGGGCGTACATGGACGAGGCGATCGCCCTGGTCCGGCCGGGCGCCACCACCGCCGACGTCGTGCGGGTCTGGCCGCGCGCGGAGGAGTTCGGCTTCGCCGACGAGACCGCCGCCTTCGCCCTCCAGTACGGCCACGGCGTCGGCCTGTCGATCTGGGAGAAGCCGATCTTCAGCCGGCTGGTCTCCCTCGACCACCCCGAAGTCCTCCAAGAGGGCATGGTGTTCGCCCTGGAGACGTACTGGCCGGCCGCCGACGGCTGGTCCGCCGCCCGGATCGAGGAGGAACTGGTCGTCACCGCCGAGGGCTGCGAGGTCATCACCAAGTTCCCCGCCGAGGAACTGCTGGTGGCCGGGCGCAAGTACTGGACGGTGGGCGGCGAACTGAACACCCGCCGCGAGGCGCAGTCCCACCTCAACACAGGGGACCGCACGCGGGCGGACACCGTGGAGCGCTCATACGCGCACACCGGGCACGGCCCGCGGTCGACCCACCGGGACCGCTGATGGACGCCACCGCGCTCCTCGACCGGTACGAGCGGATGAACGTCATCCGCCGGACGGAGAAGGCCGCCCACGACCTGTTCCTGCGGGGACTGGTGAAGGGCACCACGCACCTCGCCGCCGGGCAGGAGGCGATCGCCGTGGGCGCGAGCGCCGCCCTGCGCCCGGACGACTACGTGTTCGCCACCTACAGAGGCCACCACCACGCCCTCGCCCGGGGAGCCACACCCGAGGAGTGCCTCGCCGAGCTGATGAGCCGTGCCACCGGGCTGTGCCGGGCCAAGGGCGGATCCATGCACCTGACCAAGGCGGCGACCGGCATGCTCGGCTCGTACGCCATCGTCGGCGCACACCTCCCGATGGCGGTGGGCGCCGCCTGGTCGGCCCGGCTGCGGGGCACCGAGCAGCTCGCGGTCGCCTTCTTCGGCGACGGCGCGACCAACATCGGCGCCTTCCACGAGTCGCTCAACCTGGCCGCCGTGTGGAAGCTGCCGGTGCTGTTCGTGTGCGAGAACAACCTGTACATGGAGTACACGCCGATCGCCGACGTCACCGCCGTGCCCCGCCCCGCCGCCGACCGGGCCCCCGCCCACGGCATCCCGGGCGAGGTCGTCGACGGCAACGACGTCGTCGCGGTCGAGGAAGCGGTGGGGCGGCTCGCAGGACGGGCCCGGGCCGGGGACGGGCCCGCCGTGCTGGAGGCCGAGACCTACCGCCACTTCGGGCACAGTCGTGCCGACCCGGCGACCTACCGTCCGGCCGAGGAGGTCGAACGCTGGCTGAAACACGACCCGTTGGACCTCGCGCGGGGGCGCCTGGCCGAACTGGGGGTGGGGGAGGAGACGGTCGCCGGGGCCGACGGGCGGGCCCGGGACGTGGTGGAGCGGGCCGTGGCGGCGGCGAAGGCCGCGCCGCCGCCCGATCCGCGTGAGGCACTGACCGACGTGTGGGCGGACGGAGGTGCCGCATGGCGGACGTGATCACCTACCGGGACGCCGTCGCCGAGGGCATCGCCCGGGAGATGCGGCGCGACGCGTCGGTGGTGTGCCTCGGGGAGGACATCGGTGCGGCCGGAGGCGTGTTCAAGACGACCACGGGGCTGCTGGAGGAGTTCGGGCCCGAGCGCGTGTGGGACACGCCCATCTCCGAACAGGCCATCGTGGGCGCGGCGATGGGCGCCGCCATGACCGGGATGCGGCCCGTCGCGGAGGTCATGTTCTCCGACTTCCTGGCCTGCTGCTGGGACTACCTCGCCAACGAAATCCCCAAGGTCCGCTACATGACCGGCGGCCAGGTGACCGTGCCCCTCGTCGTGCGCACCGCCAACGGCGGCGGACTCGGCTTCGGCGCGCAGCACTCCCAGGCCACCGAGAACTGGGCCCTGGCCGTCCCGGGGCTGAAGGTCGCAGCGCCGGCGACACCCGCCGACGTCACCGGCATGCTGGCGGCCGCGGTCCGCAGCGACGACCCGGTGGTCTTCTTCGAGCACAAGGGACTGCTCGCGACCAAGGGCCCGCCGCCCCCGCCCGATCACGTCGTCGAGCTGGGCCGGGCCGCGGTCGTCCGCGAGGGTGGCGACGTCACGCTCGTCGCGCTGGCCTCCATGGTCCCCCTGGCCCTGAAGGCCGCCGACATCCTGGCAGGGGAGGGCATCGAGGCCGAAGTGGTCGACCTGCGCTGCCTCGTCCCGCTCGACGCCGCGACCGTCCTCGCCTCGCTGGGTAAAACCTCCCGGCTCGTCACCGTCGAGGAGAACCCGTACCAGGGCGGCTGGGGCGCAACCGTCGTCTCGGTCGTCGCCGACGAGGGATTCGGACTGCTGGACGCGCCGGTGCGGAGGGTGGCGGGGGAGTGCGTCCCGCTGCCGTTCGCGGACGCGCTGGAGGAACAGGTCATCCCCACCGTCGACAAGATCGTCACGGAGGTGCGCCGGCTCGCCGCGTACTGAGCCGCCCACCCGCACCGAACAGCCCATGGGAGGAAGCGAGATGACCACCAGGACACTGCTGCGCTCCGGCCACGTGATCTCGATGGACCCGGACATCGGGGACCTGCCCCAGGGGGACGTCCTCGTCGAGGACGGCAGGATCGCGGCCGTCGAACCCGACATCAGCGCCGACGCCGAAGTCCTCGACCTGAGCGGCCACATCGTGATCCCCGGCTTCGTCGACACCCACCGCCACACCTGGGAGGCACCCATCCGGGGCGTCGCCCCCGACGCCACCCTCGACGACTACTTCGTCGACATCCTCGACACCTTCGCCCCTCTCTACACCCCGCAGGACGTGTACGCCGGCAACCTCGCGGGCGCGTTGGAGTGCCTCAACGCCGGCATCACCACACTCGTCGACTGGTCGCACATCAACAACACCCCCGAGCACCCGGACGCGGCGATCCAGGGCCTGCGCGAGTCCGGCATCCGGGCGCAGTACGCGTACGGCAGCGCCAACACCTCCCTCGCCGAGTACTGGTTCGAGAGCACGATCGCGATCCCCGCGGACGACGTGCGGCGGATCCGGTCGACGCACTTCGCGTCCGACGACGGTCTGCTGACCATGGGCCTCGCCACCCGCGGCCCCGGATTCTGCGTCGACGAGGTCGTCACCGCCGAGTGGGCCATGGCGCGCGAGCTGGGCCTGCCGATCACCGTGCACGTGGCCATGGGGCGCCTCGCCGGCCGCTTCGGCATGGTGAAGCAGCTCCACGGCCTGGGGCTGCTCGGCCCGGACACCACCTACGTCCACAGCTGCCACCTCAGCGGGGAGGAGTGGCAGATGGTCGCCGAAAGCGGCGGCACGATCTCGGTCGCGCCGCAGGTGGAGCTCCAGATGGGGCACGGCTGGCCGCCCGTGATGCAGGCCATCGAGTACGGCCTGCGCCCCGCGCTCAGCATCGACGTCGTCACCACCGTGCCGGGCGACATGTTCACCCAGATCCGCGCGGCCTTCGCCGCCGAACGCGCCCGCGTCAACGCCGACTGCTGGCAGGCCAACATGCCCGTGCCCGGCACCATGCTGACAGCGCGTCAGATGCTGGAGGCCGCCACCGTGAACGGCGCACATGTCGCCGGTCTCGAGGGCCGTACCGGCTCCCTGACGCCCGGCAAGCGCGCCGACATCGTCGCGATCGACGCCACCGCCCCCAACGTCGCCCCGGTGCACGACGCGGTGGCGGCGGTGACCCTGTGCGCCGACGTCTCCAACGTGGACACCGTCCTCGTCGACGGCGTGATCCACAAGCGCGACGGCCGGCTCCTCGGTGACACCGCCCGCGCCCTGCGGCTCGTCGGCGAGTCCCGCGACCGGCTCCTCGCGGCGAAGGAGGCCAAGGGAGCGAAGGCTCCGGCATGACCGGTCACCTGGTGCGGCACGCCGCCGACCTGCCCGAGGCGCCCTTCGACGGCCAGGGGCACCGGCGCCGGGCACTGGTCGGCGAGGACGACGGAAGCGTCCACACCGGCTTCGGGCTGTGCGAACTGCTCCCGGACGGCCGGCTGCCCGCTCATGTGCACTCGTACGAAGAGAGCTTCCACCTCCTCGACGGCTCCGTGATCCTCGACCTGCCCGAGGGGTCGTACCTGCTGGAGAAGGGCGACTACGGCCTGCTGCCGACCGGGGTCCCGCACGCCTGGCGCGGGGCCGGGGGCACCGGCGGCCGCTGGGCGGACATGCTGGCCCCGGTGCCGCGCGCCCGCTACGGGCACGACACCCTGGCCGTGCCGGACCTGCCCGCGCGCGAGCCGGTCCGGGTCGACGTGCGCGACCCGCGTACCCGCGGTTTCGGCCGGTTCGAGCCCGGCCAGCTGGATCCCGGCAGGCAGTCCCAGGAGCTGCTGGCCGCCACGGCGAGCATGCGGACCGCGCTGCTGGTCTACAGCGGGATCACGGTGAAGATGATGATCGACGGCGATCTGGGCGCGGTCGCCTCGACGATGTTCATGGTGCAGTACGCGTCCGACGGGGTCATCGGTACCCACGACCACCCCTTCGAGGAGACGTATCTGATCCGGGAGGGCGTCGCGGAGGCCACCCTCGACGGCGAGCGGTACCGGCTGGAGCCCGGCGACGTCGCCTGGGCGGGTGCCGGGTGCGTGCACGGGTTCGTCAACGCCGGGCACGGCCCGCTGCGCTGGCTGGAGACCCAGGCGCCGCAACCGCCGTCACGGAACTCGTACCGGTTCACGCGGGACTGGGACTACCTGCGCGCGGCACTGGAGGAGAAGTCATGAGCAGTGTGCTCGTCGTCGGCGGCACGTCCGGGATCGGGCTCGAGTTCGCCCGGACGCGCGCCGGAAACGGAGACGACGTGGTTCTCACCGGCCGCGACACCCAGCGGGCCGAAGCGGTCGCGAAGGAGTTCGGCGCCCGCGGGCTCGCCCTCGACCTGGCACGGCCGCTGGAGATCGCGGCGGCCCTGGCCGGTATGGGGCGCGTCGACCATCTGGTGATCGCGGGCGTCCGTCGGGACGACAACAAGGTCACCGACTACGACATCGACGCCGCGCTGAATCTGGTCACCCTCAAACTCGTCGGGTACACGGAGGTCGTGCACACGCTGCGCGGCCGCCTCCACGACGACAGCGCCATCGTGCTGTTCGGCGGCCAGGCCAAGGAACGCCCCTACCCGGGTGCGACGACGGTGGCGACGGTCAACGCGGGGGTGCGGGGCCTGATGAACTCCCTCGCCGTCGAGCTCGCTCCCGTCCGGGTCAACGCCGTGCATCCCGGTGTCGTGGGCGACAGCCCGTACTGGCAGGCCAAGCCGGAGAAGGTGCTGGCCACCCTGCGCACCGAGACACCCACGGGGCGGCTCGCCGAGATGGCGGACGTGGTGGACGCGGTGGACTTCCTGCTGCGCAACCGGGCGGTCAACGCCGTCGAACTGACGGTGGACGGAGGGTGGTTGCTGGGGTGAGCAGCTGGTCGGCAGAAGGGACAGCCGACGGCCGGCCGTACGGGGGGACAGGGGCTGGCCGGAGGAGAGGGCGAGGGGCAGGCCGGCCGGAAGAGCGCGCGAGGACCCGGCCCCACGGGCGTGCTGGGGGCCGTCCTGAAGGACGGGCCGGAGGCAGGCCGGAAGGAAGGGCGGCTGTTCCGAGGTGGTCGGCCCGTCGGTGCGCCGGTCAGACGGGGCGCCGGTCAGTCGGTGCGCAGTGCGTCCTGTGCCACCTGCTGGTCCACCGCCGCCCGCACCAGTGCGGCGGCGAGGACCGCCGGGTCGGTGTTCCCGGCCAGTTCGGTGAGGCGCTTCGGATCCCGGGGCAGGTGTAGCCGCTCGGCGCCCTGGAGGGCCTTGGCGTCCAGGTACGGGGCCGCCTCCGGCCAGACGCCCTGCGCCTCACGCAGAAAGATGTCGGCACCGGCCGGCCCGATTCCGGGGAACTCCCGGAGGAGGCGGCGCAGTTCGAGGATCTCGCCGTCCGCCTCCCGGCGCAGCCGCCGCAGGTCGCCGCCCCACCGCCGGGTCAGCAGCTCGGCGGCGTCACCGAGCTGGGTGGCCGTACGTTCGTCGTAGCGCCGGTACCCGCCACGACCCAGCGCGTCGACCCGTTCCTGCCAGGAGGCCCGTGCCATGCGCCGCGGGTCGCGCAGCCCCGCCTCGTGCAGCGCACGGGCGGTGGCCAGCGCGATCGAAGCGCGGATGCGGGCACTGAGCAGATGGGACAGCACCAGCAGCCGGTACAGCGGCTGGGGCGTGTCCTTCAGCCCGATGCCCGCCTCCTCGGCGTACGTCCGGCCGTGCGCGCGGACGAGTTCCCGCACGACGCGCTCCGGACGGTCCACGGACTAGCCCTTCAGCGGGTCGTGCCCGACGGTCATCAGCCGGTGCCTGCGGCGGGTGTCCTCGGCCGTCACCTCGGGCTCCGGCTCGTTCTCGAGGTCCACCTCGGCGGTGACCTTGTCCACGACCTTCCGCATCACGCGCAGGTCGTCCTCGGTCAGATCGGTGCGCCGCTTCTGCAGGATGGCCAGGACGTGCTGCCCGGTGGCCGGGCCCGCCTGGTCGGGCAGCGGCTCGGTGGCCTCGTCGGCGTCGCGGACCCGCAGCCACGCCGCGAGCTCCTGCGAGGTCATGTTCACCACGCGGTGGAAGTCCTCCCACAGCGCGTCGAGTTCGAGGGCGTCGGTCATCGCCTGCCCCTTTCCGTACGTGGGTGTTCTGCGCCGGTCCGCCCGCGCGTCAGCGGGGGAAGTTCTCGGCGTCGAACATCCACCGCTGCTTCTCGAGCTCCGCGGTGATGCCGATCAGCAGGTCCTGGGTGACCGGGTCCGCCTTCTCGGTCGCGTCGATGCGCTCGCGCAGCCGGCCGACAGCCTCCTGCAGCGCATCCACCATCACCTGCACGGCGTCCGAGTCGCGCACCCAGCCCTCCTGCGGGGCGGGCAGCGTGAAGGCCTTGGCGACGGTCTCCGGCCGGCCGTCCGGCGGGACGCCCAGCGCCGCGGACCGCTCCGCGACCGTGTCGGCGAAGTCCCGGGCCGCCGTGACCACCTCGTCGAGCTGGAGGTGGATGGACCGGAACCGTGGTCCGACGATGTTCCAGTGCGCCTGCTTCCCGACCAGCGAGAGCCCGAGCAGATCCACCAAGGTGTCCTGGAGTGCCTCGCAGGCGACCTTGCGGGCGTCGTCGGGCAGGGTGCTCCTCACAGTCGTCATAGGGCGCTTCTCCTCTTCGCGTCGTTCCTGGTCGTCCGGAGCGGTGCGTCGCGCTCCTCCTCGCCGGTGCCGCCCCACACGCCCGCGGCCTGGCCGCTGCTCAGCGCGGAGTGCAGGCGCTGCTCGGTCACGGGGCAGCGCGCACGGACCCGCTTCGCGGCGCTCACGTCGCGCAACGCGGGACCGGCGGTGCCGACGGGAAAGAACAGCTCGGGGTCCTCGTCCACGCAGGCGGCGCTCCGCAACCACTCCATGAACGCGCGGGTGCCCCCGACGCATCGGTGCAAACGCGACGCATGGGCGTCGCCCGACCTGCGGTACGACTGCGGAGTACCCCCCGGAGCCGCAGAATCTTCACAGGAGGCGGCGCCAAGGTCTATAGTTCGAAACTAGCAGTGCTAATTAATGCGCGTTGATGCGCGGTGTGAGGAGCCCTACGTGCGTCCCGTCCACTTCGCGGCAGCCCGCCGCACCCCCATCGGCAAGCTGCGGGGAGCCCTCTCCACGGTCCGCCCCGACGACCTCGCCGCGACCGTGGTCCGCGCCCTGGTCACCGGCGTGCCCGCGCTGGACCCGGCCCGCATCGACGACGTCTACTGGGGCGCCGCCAACCAGGCGGGCGAGGACAACCGCAACGTCGCCCGCATGGCCGCGCTGCTCGCCGGCCTCCCCGACTCCGTGCCCGGCGCCACCGTCAACCGCCTCTGCGCGTCGGGTCTGGAAGCCGTGACCACGGCCGCCCGCACCATCGCCGCGGGCGAGGCCGACATCGTGATCGCGGGCGGCTCCGAGTCGATGAGCCGCGCCCCGTTCGTCCTGCCCCGCCCCGACGAGGCCCTTCCGCACCGTATGGAGACCGCCGACACCCGTCTCGGCTGGCGCCTGGTCAACCCGGCGATGCGCGAGCTGCACGGTCTGCTGGCCATGGGGGAGACGGCCGAGGAGGTCGCCGCCCGGTACGGCATCCCGCGCGAACGCCAGGACGACTTCGCCCTGCGCAGCCACCAGCGCGCCGCCCTGGCCCGCAAGAACGGCCACTTCGACGACGAACTCCTCCCCGTCGAGCGCCCCGACGGCGTGGTCGTCGACACCGACGAATGCGTCCGCGAGGACACCTCGTACGAGAAGCTGTCCCGGCTCAAGCCGGTCTTCCGCGACGGCGGCACGGTCACCGCGGGCAACGCCTCACCGATGAACGACGGCGCCGCCGGTCTCCTCCTCGTGAGCGAGGACGCCCTGAACGACCTGGGCCTCACGTCCCTGGGCCGCTACGTCGCCGGCGCCTCCGCCGGTGTCCACCCCGACGTCATGGGCATCGGCCCGGTCCCCGCCACCCGCAAGGTGCTGGCCCGCTCCGGCTGGAGCGTCGGGGACCTGGAGGAGGCCGAGTTCAACGAGGCCTTCGCCGCGCAGGCACTGGCCTGCGTCGATCAGCTCGGCATCGACCCCGAGCTGGTCAACCCCAGCGGCGGCGCCATCGCGCTGGGCCACCCGCTGGGCTGCTCCGGAGCCCGCATCCTGACGACGCTGCTGCACCGGATGCGGCGCACGGGAGCGGGGCGGGGACTGGCCACGATGTGCGTCGGGGTGGGCCAGGGCAGCGCGATGCTCGTAGAACGGCCCTAGCGAACCCGGCCCCCGGCCCACCAGGCGAGACAGCGCTTACGAGCACCGGTTCGTTGCACATAGCATCAGTGTTCGCATGAACACCATGACCCTCTGGCACATCACCGGCTGGGAGTTCGCCACCCTCGCCTGCGCGGCCCTGCTCGTCGGCTTCTCGAAGACCGCCGTGAGCGGGGCCAACACCGTCAGCCTCGCCATCTTCGCGGCGGTGCTGCCCGCCCGCGCCTCCACCGGCGTCCTGCTGCCCATCCTGATCGCCGGCGATCTCCTGGCCGTCGCCACCTACCGGCGGCACGCCCACTGGCCCACGCTGTGGCGGCTGTTCCCGGCGGTCGCCGCGGGCGTCGTCGTCGGCACGGTGTTCCTGCTCTGGGCGGACGACGCGATCGTACGGACCTCCATCGGCGCGATCCTGCTGCTGATGGCCGCCGTGACGGTGTGGCGCCGCCGTACGGCCGACAAGGAGCAGGAGCCGGAGTCGGTCACCACCAGGTCGGGCCGCCTCAAGGCCCGCTCCTACGGCGTCCTCGGCGGTTTCACCACCATGGTCGCCAACGCCGGCGGCCCCGTGATGTCGATGTACCTGCTCTCCGCGGGGTTCCGCAAGCTCGGCTTCCTCGGCACCTCGGCCTTCTTCTTCCTGATCGTCAACGTCTCCAAGCTGCCCTTCAGCGCGGGCCTCGGCCTGATCGACGGCCACTCGCTCCTCCTCGACCTGGCGCTCGTGGCGTTCGTCGTTCCCGGCGCGCTGTTCGGCAAGTGGGCCGTGCACCGGATCAACCAGCGGCTGTTCGAGCGGCTCGTCATCGCCGCGACGATCGTGGGGGGTCTGCAGCTACTGCTGCGCTGACTCCCGCAGCAGCGCAGGGAGGTCCGCGAAGGAGTCGATCACGTGGTCCGGCGTGCCGTCGGCGGCCCGCAGCGTCTCCTCCTGGAACTTCCCGGTCCGCACGAGCACGCCGGTGAGACCGGCCCGCTGCGCCGCCAGCACGTCGGACTCGACGTCGTCGCCGACCATCAGCGCCTGCTCCGCGCCGATGCCCATCCGGGCGAGCGCCGAGTCGAAGAACGCCCGCGCGGGCTTGCCGGTGATCTCGGCCTCCACCCGCGCGGCCCGCTCCAGCCCGGCCAGGAACGCCCCGGAGTCCAGCCGCAGCCCCTCGGCCGTGCGCCAGTACAGGTTGCGGTGCATCGCCACCAGCCGGGCCCCACGCTGCAGATGCCCGAAGGCCCGGTCGAGCGCCGCGTAGCCGAACTCGGGGCCGGCACCGCCGACCAGCACGACATCGGGAACGCTGCCGGTTTCGCCGCCCGCCTCGACGACGGTGACACCGTCCAGGTCCTCCGCGATGTCACCGCTGTTCAGCAGCGTGCATCGGGCACCGGGGCAGTGCTCGGCGAGGTACGCGGCGGTGGCGGCGGGCGCCGTCAGGATGTCCTCGGAGGACACCGGGAACCCCGCCTCGGCCAGCGTCCCGGCGATCGACGCCCTGGTACGCGAGGTGGTGTTGGTGACCAGCAGGACGCCGAGCCCGGCCTCCCGGATCTCCTGCAACGCCTCGACGGCTCCGGGCAACGGTCGCCACGAGACGGTGAGCACCCCGTCGATGTCCACGAGCACGGCACGCACGGACCCCATGGCAGGACGATAGCGACGGGGGGCCGGGGGCGCCGCTCGAACCGGTCGCGCAGTCGCAGGCGCAATCCGGCCAGGCCGACCGACCACCGTCCCGCTGCCGCTCCCTGCCGGCACCCGCCCCGGCCCGCGCCGCACCGGGCCTCTACGCTCGACGCCGTGTCCCCTCATGTCCTGATCCTCGGCGGTACGACCGAGGCCCGCGCCCTGGCCGCGGCGCTGTCCAACCGCCCCGGCGTCCGCGTCACGACCTCCCTCGCGGGGCGGGTCGCCCGGCCGGGGGCGCTCGACGGGGAGGTGCGCGTCGGGGGCTTCGGCGGGGCCCGGGGGCTGGCCGGCTGGCTGCGGGAGGAAGGCGTGGACGCGCTCGTCGACGCCACACACCCCTTCGCCGAGTCGATCACGGCCAACGCGGCCCGCGCCGCTGCCGAGACCGGCGTCCCCGCCGTGGTGCTGCGTCGCCCCGGGTGGCGCCCCGGCCCCGGGGACCACTGGCTCCCGGTCCCCTCACTGGACGCCGCAGCGGACCTGCTCCCGACCCTGGGCAGCAGGGTGTTCCTCACCACCGGGCGTCTCGGCCTGGCCTCCTTCGCCCACCTTTCACGCCTCCACTTCGTCGTGCGCTCGGTGGATCCCCCCGAGCCGCCGCTGCCGCCCGACACCCATGTACTGCTCGCCCGCGGCCCGTTCACCGTCCCCGGGGAGACCGCCCTGCTCCGCGAGCACCGCATCGACGTCATGGTGACCAAGGACAGCGGGGGAGCAGCCACAGCGGCCAAGCTGACAGCGGCCCGGGACCTCGGCCTCCCGGTCGTGGTCGTAGTGCGGCCGCCCCTGCCGGACGGGGTGACGGCCGTACCCGATGTGGAGGGCGTGCTGGGGCGGCTGGGGCTCGGGCAGGGCCTCGCACCGAACCCACCGTGAGGGATCTCTCGGCGTTCCGCACCGCGATCGTCAGCGCCTGCGTGAAGAGGCGGATGTCGCTGCGCCGGCACGCACACGTACAGGGGCTCCAGCCACGAGCTCGGGCTACGGGCGCATGCCGGAACGCCCGCAGGAGCACCCGGAGCCGGCCCGTCGGTCCCGTCAGTCGCGGGGGTGCCGGCGCAGCAGATACGTGTCCATGATCCAGCCCTTGCGTTCACGGGCCTCGGCCCGCAACCGCTCGATGCGGGGCGCCGCCTCGGCGATGGGGCCGGAGACGAGGATCTCGTCCGGAGTGCCGATGTAGGCGCCCCAGTAGATGTCGACGTCCTCCTGCGCGTACTGCCGGAAGGTCTGATGGGCGTCGAGCATCACCACGACGTCGTCCACGCCCTCCGGGAAGCCCTCCGCCAACCGCCGGCCGGTGGTGATCTGCACGGGCCGGGCCACGCGGTTGAGGCCCGTGCGGTGGCGGGCGACGAGCGCCGAGACGCTGCTGATGCCGGGCACGACGTCGTACTCGAACGCCACGGCGCCCCGCGCCAGCACCTCCTCCAGGATCCCCAGCGTGCTGTCGTACAGCGACGGGTCGCCCCACACCAGGAACGCGCCGGTCTGCTCCTCGCCGAGCTCCTCGGCGATCAGCCGCTCGTAGATGTCGGCACGGGCGCGGCGCCAGTCCCCGACGGCGGGGGAGTAGGCCGAACCGCCGGCGCTCCGGTCCCGCTCCGGGTCCCGCGCCTCGACCACGCGGTACGTCCCCTCGGGCACGTGCGCGTCGAGCATGTCCCGGCGGAGCCCGGTGAGGTCCGCCTTCACCTCGCCCTTCTCCAGGATGAAGAACACGTCCGTGCTCCGCAGCGCCCTGACCGCCTGGAGGGTGAGCTGGTCGGGGTCGCCCGCGCCGATACCGATGACATGAATCTTTCGCACGCCCCGAGTCTGCCGCACGGGGGTGAGGCGGCCTTCACCGCGGTCGGATCACCGGACCTCGGCTCAGCGCCCGGCCGCCCGTCCCCGGCCCCCGGCTCACCGCCTGGCCGCCCGTCCCCGGACCTCGTCTCAGCGCCCGGGAACCTCGCCCCGCAGCCGGGGCGCTCGCGCACCCGCGTCCTCCACGGCTCGGCCCTCCCGCTCCACCTCCCCGGCCAGCTCCCGCGCCCACGCCGCCACGCTCGCGACGTCGATCCCGTGCGGCAGCGCCTGCCCGGCCTCGGACACCCACGCCTCGGCCGCTCCCGCCCCGCGACGCAGCAGCCGGGCCCCGCCCGTCAGGTTGCCCCGGGCCGCGTGCGTGAGCCCCACGGCGAGCTGGGCGAGTCCGCGCCACAGCTCGCGCTCCTGGTCGGGTCCCGACTTCCACGCGTCCTCGAAGACCTCGTGCGCGTGGAACGGCTTGCCCTCGTCCAGCAGCCGCTGCGCCTCCGCGACGGTCTCCTCGGGGGTGCGGACGACGCCCTCGGGCTGCCGGGGCACACCGTAGGTGCCGTACGGCAGGGGCCGTCCGAGTCCGTCCCGGGGCCGGGCGTTGCGCGCCCGCCCCTCACCGTCACGGTCCCGCGTGCCGCTCGGCCGGCCCGAGCCGGTCTCTCCTGTGCTGCCCATAGGCCGATTGTCCCGCCCAGCCCGTTTTTCGGTGTGGCCAGGGGTGTGGGGTAAGGTGCTGTTCGCGCGATCACGCGGCTCAACCGCGGGTGGCGCGCACCGGGACGTGGCGCAGCTTGGTAGCGCACTTGACTGGGGGTCAAGGGGTCGCAGGTTCAAATCCTGTCGTCCCGACAGTTCGATGGGCTGTCATCGTAGGTCAGGGCCTTGAATCACTTCGGTGAGACAAGGCCCTTGATCGTTTCTCGGGGTCGCGTCTCACCCTTCCCCGCCAACGTGGACTGACGCGCTGTGTACGCGCGCTCATGGCGGCACCCGACCACCTCGACATCGGGCCACGGGCTTCCTTCCGCCTGATCCTGGGCCCTGGTACGGGGCTCCCCGGCCGGTCGGTGGGCGATTCGATGCGTTATGTCCTTGATGTTGCTTTAAGTGGTCTTTAGTGTTCGCCGGAGGGAAACGCTGCGAGGCCCGAGGCCCGTGCCATCGTCCGGAAACGAGGTGTGGAGCGGTGCACGCGAGGTGCGACTGCCGGCCCGTTTCGGGTCGGAAGGTGCGTCCCAAAGGGGCGCGATGGTTGCGGGCGCTCGCCGTACTGCCGTTGCTGGCGTCGGGGCTTGCGGCTTGTGGCAGCGACGAAGGCTCCGGTACGCCCACCCTCAACTGGTACAACTTTCCTGACGACTCCGGCGCGCTCCAGAAGGCGGCCGACCGGTGCGGCCAGGCGTCGGGCGGCCGCTACCGGATCAGCTACAACAAGCTCCCGCGTGCCGCGGACGGCCAGCGCCAGCAGCTCGTCCGCAGACTCGCCGCCGAGGACGACTCGCTCGACATCCTGGGCCTGGACGTCACCTGGGCGGCGGAGTTCGCCGAGGCGCGCTGGATCCGGGAATGGACGGGGACGGCGAGGCGGCAGGCCGTGAAGGGCACCCTGCGCGTACCGCTGCAGACCTCGACCTGGAAGGGCAAGCTGTACGCCGTCCCGTACAACACCAACACCCAGCTCCTGTGGTACCGCAAGGACCTGGTGCCCACCCCGCCCACAACCTGGGCCGAGATGCTGGACATGGCCGATGCCCTCGCCCGGCAGGGCAAACCGCACTTCGTGGAGATCCAGGGCGCCCAGTACGAAGGCCTGACCGCCTGGTTCAACACCCTGATCAACAGCGCCGGCGGCTCCATCCTCAACGCGAGCGCGACAGAGCCTTCCCTCGGTCCTCCTGCTGTGCGGGCCGCAGGAGTCATGCGCGATCTGGCGAAGTCCCCGGCCGCGGACCCCTCCCTGCCCAACCAGATGGAGGACCAGAACCGCCTCGCCATGGAGTCGGGGGTGGCGGCGTTCGAGCTCAACTACCCGTTCGTCTATCCGTCGATGAAGGCGAACAACCCCGCGCTGTTCAAGAACTTCCGCTGGGCGCCGTACCCTCGGGTCGACGCGAACCGCCCGGCCCGGCCCACCATCGGCGGCATCGATCTGGCGGTGAGCGCCTACTCGCGCCACCCGGACCTGGCCTTCGAGGCGGCACTGTGCCTGCGCAACCGGGAGAACCAGCTCACCGCCGCGCTCGAGGGCGGACTGCCGCCCACTCTGCGCGCCCTGTACGACGAGCCCGCGTTCATGAAGGCATACCCCTTCTCCGCGGACGTGCTGGCCGCCCTGGAAGCGGCGAGCGTGCGCCCGATCACCCCGGTCTACCAGAACGTGTCGATCGCGGTCTCCCACACGCTGTCTCCGCCGTCCGGGATCAAACCGGTGAGCTCGGTCGACACCATCGGCGGACAGATCGACGATGCCCTGCGATCCGAGGGTGTGATCCCGTGAACCACCACCTCCCGCACCACTTCGCCGCCCGGCGCCACGGCGCCTGGGCCACGTCTCCGGGCGGCCCGAGATGACCACACGGGCGCAACCCGCCGGACCCCCGCCACCCCCCGAGGCGGCGACGGAGCCGGACCGGGCGGCACTCTCGGCGGGCGCCCGGCAGGAGCGGCGGCTCGGCTGGCTGCTCTGCGCGCCCGCCGTCGTCGTCATGCTCGCCGTGACCGCCTACCCCATCGGGTACGCCGTCTATCTGTCCCTTCAGCGGTACGACCTGCGCTTTCCCGGACGGGCGGAGTTCGTCGGCTTCAGCAACTACGGGGCGGTGCTGTCCTCCCCGTTCTGGTGGGACGCCTTCTGGGTCACCTTCTTCATCACCGCCGTGTCCGTGACGATCGAACTGGTCCTCGGCATGGGGCTCGCCCTGGTCATGCACCGTACGATCTTCTGGCGCGGCGTCGTCCGCACCTCCGTCCTCATCCCCTACGGGATCGTCACCGTGGTCGCCGCATTCTCCTGGCAGTACGCCTGGACCCCCGACCTCGGATACCTCGCCGAGTTGCTGCCCAGCGGAGAGGCCCCACTGACCGAGCAGTGGCCCGCCCTCTGGCTGATCGTCCTCGCCGAGGTGTGGAAGACGACGCCGTTCATGGCCCTGCTGCTGCTCGCGGGTCTCGCGCTGGTCCCCGAGGAGACGTTGAAGGCGGCCATGGTGGACGGTGCCACCTCCTGGCAGCGTTTCATCAAGATCATGCTGCCGCTGATGAAACCGGCCGTCCTGGTGGCGCTGCTCTTCCGCACGCTGGACGCGTTCCGGATCTTCGACAACATCTACATCCTGACCGCGGGCGCCCAGGGGACGGGCTCCCTGTCGATCCTCGGGTACGACAACCTGTTCACCGCGCTGAACCTGGGCATCGGGTCGGCGATCTCGGTCCTGATCTTCATCTGCGTCGGGATCATCGCCTTCGCCTTCGTCAAACTGTTCGGCGCCGCAGCACCCGGCGCGGAGGTGAAGCGCTGATGGCCGCTGCGGGAAGGACACATGCCGTCCGATGGGGCGTCCTGAACGTGGTGGTGGTGCTGTACGCCCTGTTCCCGGTCTGGTGGATCGCCGCTCTGTCGTTCAAGGACCCCGGGACCCTGACGGACGGCGACTACCTCCCCAGGGACTGGACCTGGGAGAACTACCGGGGCATCTTCGCGACCTCCGAATTCACCCGTGCGCTGATCAACTCGATCGGTATCGCCCTGATCGCCACCGTGATCGCGGTGGTGCTGGGCACCATGGCCGCCTACGCGGTGGCCCGGCTGCGGTTCCCCGGCAAGCGGGTCCTCATCGGCATGTCACTGCTGATCGCCATGTTCCCGCCGATCTCCCTGGTGTCGCCGCTGTTCAACATCGAGCGGATCATCGGGATCTTCGACACCTGGTTGGGGCTGATCATCCCGTACATGACCTTCTCCCTGCCGCTGGCGATCTACACCCTGTCGGCGTTCTTCCGGGAGATCCCCTGGGATCTGGAGAAGGCCGCCAAGGTCGACGGCGCGACGCCCGCGCAGGCGTTCCGGTTGGTCATCGCGCCGCTGGCGGCGCCGGGCGTGTTCACCACGGCCATCCTCGTGTTCATCTTCTGCTGGAACGACTTCCTGTTCGCGATCTCGCTGACGTCCACCGAGTCCGCGCGCACTGTGCCGGCCGCGATCGCGTTCTTCACCGGGAGCTCCCAGTTCCAACAGCCCACGGGGTCGATCGCCGCCGCCGCTGTGGTCATCACCATCCCGATCATCGTTTTCGTCCTGCTCTTCCAGCGGCGCATCGTCGCCGGACTGACCTCCGGGGCCGTCAAGGGCTGAACGGGCAAGGCAAGGAGGCACCATCCATGGCCGAGATCATCCTCGAGAGAGTCACCAAGCGCTTTCCTGACGGGGCCCTCGCCGTGAAGGACGTGGACCTCGAGATCGCCGACGGCGAGTTCGTGATCCTGGTCGGTCCGTCGGGATGCGGCAAGTCCACCACCCTCAACATGATCGCCGGACTCGAGGACATCACGGAGGGCACCCTGCGCATCGGAGACCGCGTCGTCAACGACCTGGCTCCCAAGGAACGCGACGTCGCCATGGTGTTCCAGAGCTACGCCCTGTACCCGCACATGAGCGTCCGGGACAACATGGGCTTCCCGCTGCGCCTGGCCAAGGTGGACAAGGACACCATCGACGCCAAGGTGACGCGCGCCGCCCGGATCCTCGACCTCACCGAGCACCTCGACCGCAAGCCCGCCAACCTCTCGGGCGGCCAGCGCCAGCGGGTGGCCATGGGGCGGGCCATCGTCCGTGATCCCAAGGCGTTCCTGATGGACGAGCCGCTGTCCAACCTCGACGCCAAACTCCGGGTACAGATGCGCACCCAGATCTCCCGGCTGCAGCGGAGCCTCGGCACGACCACCGTGTACGTCACCCACGACCAGACCGAGGCGATGACGCTGGGCGACCGCGTCGTCGTCATGAGACAGGGGCTCGTCCAGCAGATCGGCACCCCTGCCGAGCTGTACGACCTCCCGCGCAACCTCTTCGTCGCAGGCTTCATCGGCTCCCCGGCGATGAACTTCCTGAACGCCACCCTGGAGGGCGGTGCCCTGCGCTCGTCGCTGGGCGACCTGCCCCTCGACGACCGTACGAGGCAGTCGCTGGAACGCCAGAACGCGCCGCGTGAGGTCATCGTCGGGCTGCGGCCGGAGGCATTCGAGGACGTGGCGCTGTCGCACGACCGGGACCGGGCGCGCCCGGTCTTCACCGTCACCGTGGAGGTACTGGAGTCGCTGGGCTCCGACGCGTATGTGTACTTCGGCGCGGAGGGCGGACCCGCGACGAGCACCGAACTGGAGGAACTCGCCAAGGACTCGGGCCTGCGCGACACCGGCGCCGACACCCGTCAGCTCGTGGCCCGCCTGGACGCCGCCACGCATGCCCGCGAGGGCGAACCCGTGGAGCTGCAGGTCGACATGGCCAAGGCTCACGTGTTCGACCCGGCGACCGGAGCGAACCTCACGCATCCGGTGAGGGCGGACTGACCTCGCGCACGCACCCCTGACCTCGGGAGTACGCCAGGCGGCCGGCCCGGGTCCCCTCGGGCACCCGGCCCGAGGAGGAGAACCTGGCCGCGGCGGACCTGGAGCCGAGCCCCGGGCAGCGCGCCCGACTGGACGCGGTGCACCGACACCGTGGACCGTGGAGGGGAACGGCATCCGGACCTCCGGAAGGAGCACCGGCCATGACCACCCACCCGGCCCACCCCGCCGCCCGCTCGATCAGGACCACCCCCGAAGGCCTCGTGTGGGAGCCCAGCGAGCGCTGGGTGCGCGGCCGCAAGGGCGACGTCACCGTCGTCGACAGCCGGCACCCGGTGCTGGTCTGGGAGCCCCACCTGCCCGTGCCGCAGTACGCCTTCCCGAAGGAGGACGTCCGCACCGAC
The DNA here is from genome assembly GCF_040647715.1 of Streptomyces tibetensis. Lineage (GTDB taxonomy): Bacteria > Actinomycetota > Actinomycetes > Streptomycetales > Streptomycetaceae > Streptomyces > Streptomyces tibetensis_A. The sequence goes on from NZ_JBEZCR010000004.1 coordinate 343,889, forward strand.
CTGCTCCGCCCGGCCGCGAGCCCGCCCACGGGCGCCCACACCGGCTCCCGGGTCTTCTACGACCTCGAGTCCGACGGCGAGGTGCGCGAGAACGCGGCCTGGACGTTCCCCGCCGACGACCTGGCCGGCCACATCGCCTTCGAGTGGTTCCTGCGCACCGACACGGGCCTCGACCACTGGTACGAGGAGGACGAGGAGATCTTCGTCCACCCCCGTGACCCGCACAAACGCGTCGACGCGCTGCCGAGCAGCCGACACGTGCAGGTCGAGATCGACGGGCAGGTCGTCGCCGACAGCCACGCTCCCGTCCTGCTCTTCGAGACGTCCCTGCCCACCCGGTACTACCTCCCCCGCGAGGACGTCCGCCTCGACCTGTTCGACACCACCGACCACCACACCGGATGCCCCTACAAGGGCACCGCCTCCTACTGGTCCTGGAGCGGCGAGGCCGACGTGCCGCCGAACCTCGTGTGGACCTATCCCGAGCCGTTGCCCGCCGTGGCCGCGATCCGGGGGCGCGTCGCCTTCTTCAACGAGGTCGTCGACATCACTGTGGACGGAGAACGCCTGGAGCGGCCGGACACGCCGTTCAGCCGGATGCTGCGCAGGGGGCGCCGCTCGTGAACCTGTCGAGCGGGGCGTCCGGACCGGCCGCGAGGCCCTGCGGGCCGCCCCGCACCCGGCTCCGGGGCGGAATCAGGGCCGCACCAGCAACTGGAAGTCGAACGAGTAGTGCGAGGCCCGGTAGATGTGCGTTCCGTACTCGACCGGGCGTCCGCTGTCGTCGTACGCCGTGCGCCGCATCGTGAGCAGCGCCGCCCCCTCCCTCTCGTCCAGGCGGGCCGCCTCGTCCGCCGTGGCCGCGCGGGCGCCGACGGTCTGGCGGGCGCTGTGCAGGGTGATGCCCGCCGAGCGCATCACGCGGTACAGGCCGGTCGACTCCAGGCGGGCGCTGTCGAGGTCCAGCAGGGACGCCGGAAGGTAGTTGCGCAGCAGCGCCACCGGCCGGCCGTGGGTGCGGCGCAGCCGGTCCAGGACGGTCACCTCGCCGCCCTCCGGCACGCCGAGCGCGGCGGCCACGTCGCAGGCGGCCGGGATGGTCTCGTTGCGCACGACCTCGGTGGTCGGCCCCTGCCCGGCCGCCTCCAGGTCGTCGTAGAGGCTGCTCAGTTCCAGCGGGCGTTTGACCTGGCTGTGCACCACCTGCGTACCCACGCCGCGCCGCCGGACCAGCAGCCCCTTGTCGACGAGGGACTGGATGGCCTGGCGGACGGTGGGGCGGGACAGGCCGAGGCGGACCGACAGGTCCACCTCGTTGCCCAGGAGGTTCCCCGGGGCGAGGACCCTGTGCTCGATCGCCGCCTCCAGCTGCTGCGCGAGCTGGTGGTAGAGCGGTACCGGGCTGCTCCGGTCCAGGGCGAAGTCCAGTGCGCCGAGCGCCGGGGCGGCCGTGGTGCGGGCCCGGTCACCGGACTTCGCCATGGATGAACCCCCTTACGGGTGTCAGGAGTTGCTCGGGAAGCCGAGGTTGATGCCGCCGTCGGACGGGTCGGGCCAGCGGGTGGTGATGACCTTGCCCTGGGTGTAGAAGGCGATGCCGTCGTTGCCGTAGATGTGCAGGTCGCCGAAGAGGGAGTCCTTCCAGCCGCCGAAGGAGTGGTAGCCGACGGGGACCGGGATCGGCACGTTGACGCCGACCATGCCCGCCTTGACCTCCAGTTGGAAGCGGCGGGCCGCGCCGCCGTCCCGGGTGAAGATCGCCGTGCCGTTGCCCCAGCGCGAGGAGTTGATCAGCTGGATGGCCTCTTCGTAGGTCTCCGCACGGACGACCGCGAGCACCGGGCCGAAGATCTCGTCCCTGTACGCGTCCGCCGTCAGCGGCACCCGGTCCAGCAGGGAGACGCCGAGGAAGAAGCCGTCCTCGTGGCCCTCCACCGTGAAGCCGGTGCCGTCGACGACGACCTCGGCGCCCTGCTCGGCGGCCGAGGAGACGTAGGACGCCACCTTGTCGCGGTGCTCGCGGGTGATCAGCGGACCCATCTCCGAGGCCGGGTCGTCACCGGGGCCGATCCTCAGCTTCTTCGCCCGCTCGGCGATCTTGCCGACCAGCTCGTCGCCGATGTCGCCCACGGCCACGACCACCGACACGGCCATGCAGCGCTCGCCCGCCGAGCCGTACGCGGCGTTGATCGCCTGGTCCGCGGCCAGCTCCAGATCGGCGTCGGGCAGCACCAGCATGTGGTTCTTGGCGCCGCCGAGCGCCTGCACCCGCTTGCCGTGCTCGACTGCCTTCATCTGGATGTACTTGGCGATCGGCGTCGAGCCGACGAAGGACACCGCCTCGATGTCCGGGTGCTCCAGGAGGCGGTCCACGGCCGTCTTGTCGCCCTGCACGATGTTCAGGACGCCCTCCGGCAGGCCCGCCTCGGTGGCCAGCTCCGCCAGGCGCAGGGAGGCCGACGGGTCCTTCTCCGACGGCTTCAGCACGAAGGTGTTGCCGCAGGCGATCGCCAGCGGGAACATCCACATCGGCACCATCGCCGGGAAGTTGAAGGGCGTGATGCCCGCGACCACGCCCAGGGGCTGGCGGATGGAGGCCACGTCCACCCGGGTGGAGACCTGCGTCGACAACTCGCCCTTGAGCTGGACGGAGATGCCGCACGCCAGCTCCACGATCTCCATACCGCGCGCGACCTCGCCGAGCGCGTCGGAGTGCACCTTGCCGTGCTCGGCGGTGATCAGCTCGGCGATCTCGTCGCGGTGCGCGTCCAGCAGCTCGCGGTACTTGAACAGGACGGCCGTGCGCTTGGCCAGGGAGGACTCACCCCAGCTGTCGAAGGCGGCCTTCGCGGAGGCGACCGCGGCGTCGACCTCGTCGACGGACGCGAACGCGACCTGCTTCTCCTGGGCGCCGGTCGCCGGGTTGTAGACGGGGCCGAACCGGCCGGAGGTGCCCTCGACGGGCTTGCCGTCGATCCAGTGGGTGATGGTCTTCATGGTGCGCAAGGGCCTTTCGTGGAGCCTGGGTTCAGGGGGAGTTTCAGAGGTGGTGGCGACGGTCCACCACGTGACGGTCGTAGCGCTCGCGGGCCTCGACGGCGGCCTCCCGGGTGGCGGTCTCGGCCACCGGCACGTCCCACCAGGCCTCGGCCGGGGGAGCGGTGGCCGCCGGGTCGGTCTCGACGTAGACGCACGTCGGCCGGTCGGAGGCACGCGCCGCGGCGAGCGCCTCGCGCAGCTCGCGCACGGTCTTGGCGCGCAGCACGTCCATGCCGAGGCTGGCCGCGTTGGCGGCCAGGTCGACGGGCAGCGGTGCGCCGGTGAAGGTGCCGTCGGCGGCCCGGAAGCGGTAGGCGGTGCCGAACCGCTCACCGCCCGTCTCCTGCGACAGCCCGCCGATGGAGGCGTAGCCGTGATTCTGCAGCAGGACGATGTTGACCGGCAGGCCCTCCTGGACGGCGGTGACGATCTCCGTCGGCATCATCAGGTAGGTGCCGTCACCGACCAGCGCCCACACCGGCGTGCCGGGGGCGGCCTGCTGGACGCCGATGCCGGCCGGGATCTCGTAGCCCATGCAGGAGTAGCCGTACTCCAGGTGGTACTGGCGCGGGCTGCGCGAGCGCCACAGCTTGTGCAGGTCGCCGGGGAGCGAACCGGCCGCGTTGATCACCACGTCGTCGTCGCCGACGGTCGCGTCCAGCGCGCCGAGGACCTGCGTCTGGGTCGGCACCGCGCTGTCGTCGTCGGCCCGGTAGGCGGCCGCGACGACCTCGTCCCAGCGGTCCTTGCCGGCGCGGTACTCGGCCTCGTACGCCTCCGGCACCCGGTGCCCGGCCAGCCCCTCGGCCAGCCTCTCCAGACCCGACCGGGCGTCGCACACCAGCGTCCGCGCGGCCAGCTTGTGCGCGTCGAAACCGGTGATGTTGAGGTTGAGGAACCGCACGTCCGGGTTCTGGAACAGGGTGCCCGAGGCGGTGGTGAAGTCGGTGTAGCGGGTGCCGACACCGATCACGAGGTCGGCGGTACGGGCGAGTGCGTCGCTGACCGCGGTGCCGGTGTGTCCGATGCCGCCGAGGTCGGCGGGGTGGTCGTGGCGCAGCGAGCCCTTGCCGGCCTGGGTGGAGGCGACGGGGATGCCGGTGGCCTCCACGAACGCCTTCAGGGCCTCTTCCGCCCGGCTGTGGTGGACGCCGCCGCCCGCCACGATCAGCGGCCGCTCGGCCGACCGGATCGCCTCGATCGCGGCGCTCAGCTCGACCGGGTCCGGCGCGGGTCGCCGTACGTACCAGACGCGCTCGGCGAAGAACTCCTCCGGCCAGTCGTACGCCTCCGCCTGCACGTCCTGGGGCAGGGCGAGGGTGACGGCACCGGTCTCGGCCGGGTCGGCCAGCACCCGCATCGCCTGGAGCGCCGAGGGGATCAGCGCCTCGGGGCGGGTGATCCGGTCGAAGTACCTCGACACCGGGCGCAGCGTGTCGTTGACCGACACATCGGCCTCGACGGGGTGCTCCAGCTGCTGGAGCAGCGGGTCGGGGGCGTGCGAGGCGAAGTAGTCGCCGGGCAGGAGCAGCACCGGCAGCCGGTTGATCGTCGCCAGGGCCGCGCCGGTGACCAGGTTGGTGGCGCCCGGGCCGATCGAGGTCGTCACCGCCTGCGCGGACAGGCGGTCCAGCTGCCGGGCGTAGCCGACGGCCGCGTGCACCATGGACTGCTCGTTGCGGCCCTGGTGGTAGGGCATCACATCGGCGTACTCGACCAGCGCCTGGCCGATGCCGGCAACGTTGCCGTGGCCGAAGATGCCCCAGGTCCCGGCGATCAGCCGGCGGCGCACGCCGTCCCGCTCGGTGTACTGGGCGGACAGGAACCGCACCAGCGCCTGGGCGGTCGTCAGTCGGCGGGTGGGGGCGCTCATGCGGAGGTCTCCGGGGCGGTGTAGAGGGGGAGCCGGGGATCGACCGGCTGGTCCGGCCAGGTGCCGCGGACCCAGGCGTGGTCGGGGTGGTCGCAGATCAGCCAGGCGCGCTCGTCCTCAGGGCCCGCCATGACGTTCAGGTAGTACATGTGGTGGCCCGGCGTGGCCATCGACGGACCGTGCCAGCCGTCCGGGATGAGGACGACGTCGCCGTCACGGACCTCCGCCAGCACGTCGGTGTCCCGGCCCGGGCCGGACGGGGAGACGCGCTGGTAGCCGAGGCCTGGGGTGCCGTCGTGCCCGGCGAACTCGAAGTAGTAGATCTCCTCCAGCACGGACTCCTCGCCGGGCCGGTGCTCGTCGTGCTTGTGCGGCGGGAACGACGACCAGTTGCCGCCCGGGGTGATCACCTCGACCGCGATGAGCTTGTCGCACTCGAAGACCCCGGCCGCGCCGAAGTTGTTCACCTGCCGGGAGCAGTTCCCGGTGCCCCGCAGCTCCACGGGCACCTCGGAGGCCGGGCCGTAGCGGGCGGGCAGCCGGCGGGTGCAGCGCGCGCCGGTCAGCGCGAACCGGCCGCCCGCGGCGGACGTCACGGTCGCACGGGCGTCACGCGGCACGTACGCGAAGTCGCTGACACCGCTGAACACATCGGCCCGGCCCTGCAGTTCGAAGGTGTCCTGGCCGAAGTCGTCCGCCGCGGCGACCGTGCACCCGCCGCTCAGCGGGACGACGATCCACTCGCTGTCGCCGGTTTCGAAGGAGTGCGCGCCGCCCGGCGGCAGCTCCAGGACGCGCAGGCCGGCGTGGCCCCAGCCGGCCTTCTCGGGAGTGATGTCCACGGTGTAGGGGCCGCCGAGGGCCTTACCCGCGGGGAGGTGATGCGTCATCGTGCGCCTTTCGGATCACAGCGGAGCGACTCAACGGACCGGTTCACAACAGGCCGACGGCGGTGTCCACCGCCTCTTCCACGCTGCCCCCGGCCGGGTAGAGCAGCGACCGTCCGACCACCATGCCCTGGACGGTGGGCAGCCGCAGGGCCTTGCGCCAGCGTTCGTAGGCGCCCTCCTGGTCGTCGCCCACCTCGCCGCCGAGCAGGACGACGGGCAGCGTGGAGGTCTGAAGGACCTCGGCCATGTCGTCCGGGTCGTCGGTGACGGGCAGCTTCAGCCAGGTGTAGGCGGAGGTGCCGCCCAGGCCCGAGGCGATGGCGATCGACTTGGTGACGGCTTCGGCGGACAGGTCGTTGCGGACCCGGCCGTCGGCCCGCCGGGAGATGAACGGCTCGACGAACAGGGGCAGCCGCTGGGCCGCCATGGCGTCGACCGCCCGCGCGGTGGACTCCAGCGTGGTCAGCGAGCCCGGGTCGTCGTAGTCGATGCGGACCAGGAGCTTGCCCGCGTCGAAGCGGAGCCGGGCGATGTCCTCGGCGCGGTGGCCGGTGAAGCGGTCGTCCATCTCGAACGAGGCTCCGGCCAGGCCGCCGCGGTTCATGGAGCCCATGACAACCTTGTCGTCGAGGGCGCCGAGTAGCAGCAGATCCTCCAGGATGTCGGCGGTGGCGAGCACCCCGTCGACGCCGGGCCGCGACAGCGCGGTGCACAGCCGCTGGAGCAGGTCCGCGCGGTTGGCCATGGCCAGGCGCCGGTCGCCGACCCCGAGGGCGCCGCGGGCCGGGTGGTCGGCGGCCACGATCATGAGGCGGCCGCTGTCGCCGATCAGCGGCCGGCGCACCCGGCGGGCCGCCGCTTCGGCGACGGCCTCGGGGTTGCGGGCTCGGACCGTGGTGAGGTCCGGGATGCCGATGTTCAAGGAAGGCTCCGTTTCAGTGGCTCGTGCTCGGCGACGGCATCAGTGGCTCGTGCTCGGCGACGGCATCAGTGGCTCGTGCTCGGCGACGGCACCCCGGCGAGGAGGTCGGCGACCTCGGACTCGGTGGGCATCGCGGAGGAGCAGGCGAGGCGGGAGGCGACGAGGGCGCCGGCGGCGTTGGCGTGGCGCATGGTCCGCTCCAGGTCCCAGCCGGCGAGCAGACCGTGGCAGAGCGAGCCGCCGAAGGCGTCGCCCGCGCCGAGGCCGTTGACCACCTCCACCGGCACCGGCGGTACCTCGGCCCGGGTGCCGTCGCGGTGCACGGCCAGGACGCCCTTGGGGCCCTGCTTGACGACGGCCAGCTGCACGCCCGCCTCCAGCAGCGCGTCCGCGCAGGCCTGCGGCTCACGCACGCCGGTGGCGATCTCGCACTCGTCCAGATTGCCGACCGCGACCGTGGCGTGCCGCAGGGCCTCGCGGTAGTAGGGGCGGGCCTCCTCGGGGTCGCGCCAGAACATGGGGCGCCAGTCGAGGTCGAAGACGGTGGTGCCGGCCTTGTCGCGGGCCTTGAGGGCGGCGAGCGTGGCGGAGCGGCTCGGCTCCTCGCTCAGGCCGGTGCCGGTGATCCAGAAAATACGGGCCCCGCGGATGGCGAAGAAGTCCAGCTCGTCGGTGTGGATCTCCAGGTCCGGCGCCTTGGGGCGGCGGTAGAAGTACAGCGGGAAGTCGTCGGGCGGGAAGATCTCGCAGAACGTGACCGGCGTCGGGTACGCACCGACCGGGGTGACCCAGCGGTCGTCCACGCCGAAGCCCTTCAGCTCCTCGTGCAGATACGTTCCGAAGGGGTCGTCGCCGGTGCGCGTGATCACCGCCGTACGGCGTCCGAGGCGGGCGGCGGCGACCGCCACATTGGCCGCGGAACCTCCCAGGAACTTCCCGAACGTCTCCACTTTCTCCAAGGGGACGCCGGTCTGCAGGGGGTAGAGGTCGACCCCGATGCGGCCCATCGTGATCACATCGAAATACTGGGCTGGCTCGGCCATGCGCGACCTCCTCGGGAAGCTGGGGATGCGGGTCCTGGGGCGCCCTGACACGGTGGGGCGTGGATCCACGGGACCTGCCGCCCACCAGGTGTAGGTCCCGGAGGGCGGCCCTGTCAATAGTTTGTACTTACATTCGGACCTGCTCGTGAAATGATGTCTTAACAAAGTATTGACAGCGAGCGCGGCAGGGACTTGTATCCCGTGGCATCACGACAGTCCGCTTGCGGCATCATGATCCGGACTCCGTAAGGCTCCGGGACCACGGATCCCTTCGTGATCCCTTCCCTTTCCCCCGCAGTAGCACAGTGAGGTGCCAGGAAAGATGGACCGCTCTTCCCACCCCCGCTCTCGCAGGTTCGCGCCCGTCGTCGCCGTGGCCGCGGCAGCGGCCCTGACCCTCGCCGGCTGCTCCAGCAGTTCCGGAGGCAAGAAGTCCGAGGAAGGCGCCGCGAACGCCTCGGCCGGCAAGGCCACCACGCCGCGCATGACCGTCGCCCTCGTCACCCACCAGGCGCCCGGCGACACCTTCTGGGACACCGTCCGCAAGGGCGCCGAGGCCGCGGCCGCCAAGGACAACATCAAGCTCATCTACTCGGCCGACCCGAACGCCGGCAACCAGGCCAACCTGGTCCAGAACGCGATCGACCAGAAGGTCGACGGCATCGCCGTCACCCTCGCCAAGCCCGACGCCCTCAAGGGCGTCATAGGCAAGGCCGAGAAGTCCGGCATACCGGTGGTCGGACTCAACTCCGGCCTGAGCGACTGGAAGAACCTCAACCTGCTGGAGTTCTTCGGCCAGGACGAGTCCGTCGCGGGCGAGGCCTTCGGCAAGAAGCTCAACGAGGTCGGCGCCAAGAAGGTCCTCTGCGTCATGCAGGAGCAGGGCAACGTCGGCCTCACCCAGCGCTGCGACGGCGTCGCGAAGACCTTCGACGGCAAGGTCGACCCGCAGAACGTCAACGGCACCGACATGCCGTCCGTGAAGTCGACCATCACGGCCAAGCTGAAGCAGGACCCGTCCATCGACTACGTCGTCACGCTCGGCGCCCCCTTCGCGCTGACCGCGGTGCAGTCGGTCTCGGACGCCGGCAGCAAGGCGAAGGTCGCCACCTTCGACCTCAACAAGGACCTCATCAAGGCCATCAAGGGCGGCGACATCCAGTTCGCCGTCGACCAGCAGCCGTACCTCCAGGGCTACCTCGCCGTCGACGGACTGTGGCTCTACAAGAACAACGGCAACTACAGCGGCGGCGGTGAGCAGCCCGTGCTGACCGGACCGGCCTTCGTCGACAAGTCCAACGTCGACAAGATCGGGGAGTTCGCCGCGAAGGGCACCCGGTGATGAGCATGACCCAGCAGGCTGAGCCGGCGGTGGACACACCGCCGGCCCCCGGCCCCAAGCAGACCGACGGCCGAACCCGGCAGCGCCCCCTGGCGCTGCGGCTGCTCGCCCGGCCCGAGGTCGGCGTGTTCCTCGGTGCCGTGGCCGTGCTCGTGTTCTTCCTGTTCGCGGCACCGCCGGTGCGCGACGGCAGCTCGATGGCCAACATCCTCTACCAGTCGTCCACCATCGGGATCATGGCGCTGCCCGTGGCCCTGCTGATGATCGGCGGCGAGTTCGACCTGTCGGCCGGTGTCGCCGTGGTCACCTCGGCGCTGACCGCGTCCATGCTCAGCTACCAGCTGACCCTGAACGTCTGGGTCGGCGTGATCGTCGCCCTGCTCGTGTCGCTCGCGATCGGCGCCTTCAACGGCTGGCTGCTGGTCAAGACCGGCCTGCCGAGCTTCCTGGTCACCCTCGGCACGTTCCTGATCCTCCAGGGCGTCAACCTCGCGGTGACCAAGCTGGTCACCGGCAACGTCGCCACCGACGACATCAGCGACATGGACGGCTTCGCCCAGGCGCAGAAGCTCTTCGCCTCGACGTTCGAGGTCGGCGGGGTCAACGTCAAGATCACCGTGGTGTGGTGGCTGGTCTTCGCGGCCCTGGCCACCTGGGTGCTGCTGCGCACCAAGTACGGCAACTGGATCTTCGCCGTCGGCGGCAACAAGCACTCCGCCCGGGCCGTCGGCGTCCCCGTGACCTTCACCAAGATCTCGCTGTTCATGCTGGTCGGCTTCGGCGCCTGGTTCGTCGGCATGCACCAGCTGTTCTCCTTCAACACCGTGCAGTCCGGCGAGGGCGTGGGCCAGGAGCTCATCTACATCGCCGCTGCCGTCATCGGCGGCTGCCTGCTGACCGGTGGCTACGGCTCCGCGATCGGCACGGTCTTCGGCGCCTTCATGTTCGGCATGGTGCAGCAGGGCATCGTCTACGCCGGCTGGAACCCCGACTGGTTCAAGGCATTCCTCGGCGTGATGCTCCTCGGAGCCGTCCTCATCAATCTGTGGGTCCAGCGCACGGCGACCCGGAGGTGACCGCGATGACCAGCAAAGAAACGGGCACCCACGGTGCCGTCCTGAAGGACACCCCGCCCGCCGACGAGCGTCCCCTCGTCGCGCTGCGCGGCGCCGGCAAGTCCTACGGCAACGTCCGCGCCCTGCACGGCGTGAGCCTCGAAGTCCACCCCGGCAAGGTGACCTGCGTCCTCGGCGACAACGGCGCCGGCAAGTCCACCCTCATCAAAATCATCTCGGGGCTGCACCAGCACACCGAGGGCGAGTTCCTCGTCGACGGCGAACCGGTGCGCTTCTCCACCCCGCGCGAGGCCCTCGACAAGGGCATCGCCACGGTCTACCAGGACCTCGCGGTCGTCCCGCTGATGCCGGTGTGGCGCAACTTCTTCCTCGGCTCCGAGATGACCAAGGGCCCCTGGCCGCTGCGCCGTCTCGACATCGAGCGGATGAAGAAGACCGCGGACGAAGAGCTGCGCAACATGGGCATCGTCCTGGACGACCTGGAACAGCCCATCGGCACGCTCTCCGGCGGCCAGCGCCAGTGCGTCGCCATCGCCCGCGCCGTCTACTTCGGCGCTCGCGTCCTCATCCTGGACGAGCCGACTGCCGCCCTCGGCGTCAAGCAGTCCGGTGTGGTGCTGAAGTACATCGCCGCCGCCCGCGAGAAGGGCCTCGGCGTCATCTTCATCACCCACAACCCGCACCACGCCTACATGGTCGGCGACCACTTCAGCGTGCTGCGCCTCGGGACCCTGGAACTGTCCGCCTCCCGCAGCGACGTCTCCCTCGAGGAACTGACCAACCACATGGCCGGCGGCGCCGAACTGGCCTCCCTCAAGCATGAGTTGTCGCAGGTCCACGGCGTCGACGTCGAAGAGCTCCCCGAAGAGGGAGACCTCACCGCGCCCGTAGCCACCTCTTCGGAAGGAAAGTCCTGACATGGCCCTCGCGCTCGACCGCATCCGGGTCGGCTCCGCCCCCGACTCCTGGGGCGTCTGGTTCCCCGACGACCCCCAGCAGGTGCCCTGGGAACGCTTCCTCGACGAGGTCGCCGAGGCCGGCTACTCCTGGATCGAACTCGGCCCGTACGGCTACCTGCCCACCGACCCGGCCCGGCTCACCGACGAGGTGACCAAGCGGAACCTCAAGGTCTCCGCCGGAACCATCTTCTGCGGCCTGCACCGCGGCCCCTCCGAGTGGGACTCCACCTGGGAGCAGGTCAGCCGGGTCGCCGCCCTCACCCAGGCCATGGATGCCAAGCACCTGGTCGTCATCCCGTCCTTCTGGCGTGACGACAAGACCGCAGAGATCCTGGAGGCCCCGGAGCTCACCACCGAGCAGTGGCACAACCTCACCACGGGCATGGAGCGCCTCGGCCGCGAGGTGAAGGACACCTACGGCCTGGACATCGTCGTCCACCCGCACGCCGACACCCACATCGACACCGAGGAGCACGTCGAGCAGTTCCTCGACTCGACCGACTCCGACGCCGTCAACCTCTGCCTGGACACCGGGCACTACGCCTACTGCGGCGGCGACAGCGTCAAGCTGATCGAGACGTACGGCGAGCGCATCGGCTACCTGCACCTCAAGCAGGTCGATCCGGAGATCCTGGCCGACGTGGTGAAGAACGAGGTGCCGTTCGGCCCGGCCGTCGCGCGCGGTGTGATGTGCGAACCGCCCGCGGGCGTCCCCGAGCTGGGCCCCGTCCTCACGGCCGCCCAGAAGCTGGGCGTGGACCTGTTCGCCATCGTCGAGCAGGACATGTACCCCTGCGAGCCGGACAAGCCGCTGCCGATCGCGGTGCGCACCCGCAAGTTCCTGAGGTCCTGCGGCGCCTGACGACCCGAAAGGACGGCCATGACGGAGCGTGCCCCGCTGGGAATCGCAGTCATCGGTACCGGAAGGATGGGCGCCGACCACGTGCGCCGCATCCACGACGTCACCAGCGGAGCACGGGTGACCGCCGTCGTGGACGTCGACGCGGAGCGCGCGAAGGCCGTCGCCGCCCGTGTCGACGGCTGCACCGCTCACACCGATCCGGACGCCGCGATGGCCGCGTCCGACGTCGACGCCGTCCTGATCGCCTCCCCGGGCCCGGCCCACGAGGCCACCCTCCTCGCCGCCTTCGAGCACGATCTGCCCGTCCTGTGCGAGAAGCCGCTCACCCCCGACGCGGCCTCCGCCCTGCGCGTCCTCGACGCCGAACTGCGCCTCGGCCACCGCCGGGTCCAGGTCGGCTTCATGCGCCGCTACGACCCCGAGTACGCGAAGCTGAAAGCCCTGCTGGCCACGGGCCAGCTGGGCCGCCCGCTCATGCTGCACAACCGGCACCGCAACGCGGCCAGCCCGCCCTTCTTCACCAGCTCCATGCTCATCAGCGACTCCGTCGCCCACGAGGCCGACGCGACCCGCTGGCTGCTGGGCCACGAGATCACCGCCGTCACGGTGCTGCGCCCCACCCCCTCCGCCAACGCCCCGGACACCCTGCAGGACCCCCAGTTCGTCGTCTTCGAGACCGACGGCGGCGTTCTCAGCGACGTCGAGATCTTCGTCAACTGCGGCTTCGGCTACCAGGTCCAGGCCGAGGTGGTCTGCGAACGAGGCACGGCCCGCATCGGCGACGGCCACGCCCTGGTCACCAACATGGCCGGCCGCTGGGGCGGCACCATCGTCCAGGACTTCACCGAACGCTTCGAGACGGCCTACGACCAGGAGATCCAGGCCTGGGTCGACGCCACCCGCCGCGGCGAGGTCACCGGCCCGAGCACCTGGGACGGCTACGCCGCGGCGGCGGTGTGCGAGGCGGGGGTCAGGGCGCTGGAGGACGGGGCCCGGGTGGAGGTCGAGCTGCTGGAGCGGCCCACGCTGTACGACTCCTGACGGCGTCCGCTCAAGCTGGGCGCCGGGCGCCCAGGGGGCGGGTGTCCCGTCGGTGAGGGGGTTTCGTTCTGGTCGCCCCGCGGGCGGTGGCGGCGTAGCGTGATCAGTGCCTTCGAGGGGAGCAGCGATGGGCACAGCACGCGACCTGATGATCGTGGCCATGGACCTGGCGTCGAGCCGGCCGGTGCAGCAGGGCGACCTGTCGCTCGGACTGGCCGGAGCCGAGATGATCGACCTTCTCGGTGCGGAGGCGGTGGCGCTGGACGGCGACCGCATCGTGCCGCGCCTGGCGCCGCACTTCGAGGACCCTCTGCTCGAGCAGACCGCCACGGCGCTCGTGCGCGACAAGCCGTACGAGTCGCTCGACGACTGGCTGTGGCGCAGGGGCCGTGGACTGGCCCGGGAGTACCTGACCGCCTTCGAGGAGGAGGGGCTCGTCTCACTGCCCCGTTCCCCCTGGATCCCCCTGCGGCGCGACTGGCCGGCGCCGGTCGAGTCCCCGGCCCGGCAGCGGGCCAGGCACCGCTGGGCGACCGACGAGCCGCTGCTCGCCACACTCGCGGCGGCTGTCGGCTTGCGCGACGAGGTGCCCGACGACCTCCCCGCGCCCGGCGACGCGCCCCAGGCCGTGCTGACCGCGGTGGTCGGCGCCGTGACGGAGCTCGACGCCGTCCGTCGCCGCCGGGCCGTCGAGGACGCGGCGTTCGCCAACATCTGGCGTGGTGCGTGAGCTGAGCGCAGGCACGCCGGAGCGACGACGGGGACGGGGCCGGCACGGCCCGCCCCCGTCCGGGACGAAACGTCAGACCGTCCGGACCTCCTCGATGGTCACGGGGCGGTGCTCGTGCAGCGACAGCGTGCACGCGTCGGCGATCCAGCCCGCCTCCAGGGCGTCCTCGATCGTGCAGGGCGACGGGCGCGCGCCCGCCACGACCTCGGTGAACGCGGTCAGTTCGGCGCGGTAGGCCTCGGTGAAGCGGTCCATGAAGAAGTCGTGCGGGGTGCCCGCCGGGAAGTTCACCCCGGGCTCCACCGAGCGCAGCGGCAGCTTGTCCTCCAAGCCGACCGCGATGGAGTCGTCGAAGCCGTGGATCTCCATGCGGACGTCGTAACCGCGGGCGTTGTGGCGGGAGTTGGACACGACCGCGATCGTGCCGTCGTCGAGGGTGAGGATCGCGCCGGTGGTGTCGGCGTCACCGGCCTCCTTGATGTACTCGGCGCCCCGGTTGCCTCCGACGGCGTACACCTCCCGCACCTCGCGGCCCGTCACCCAGCGGATGATGTCGAAGTCGTGCACCGAGCAGTCGCGGAAGATGCCGCCGGAGGCGGCGATGTACGCGGCCGGCGGGGGCGCCGGGTCCAGCGTCGTGGAGCGGACCGTGTGCAGCTTCCCGAGTTCACCGCTCTGCACGGCGGCGCGGGCGTTGACGAACCCGGTGTCGAAACGCCGGTTGTAGCCGATCTGGATGGGCACGCCCCGGCCGGCCACGGCCTTGAGCACCTCGACGCCCTCGGTCATCGTCCTGGCGACGGGCTTCTCGCAGAAGACGGGGACACCCGCCTCGACCCCGGCAAGGATCAGCGCCGGGTGGGCGTCCGTGGCGGCGGCGACGACGATGCCGTCCACACCGGCGGCCAGCAGCGCCTCCGGCGAGTCCACGACATCGGCCCCGAACCGCTCGGCGGCGGACTTGGCGGCGTCCGCGAACGGGTCGGTCAGAACGAGGGAGTCGACGACGTCGAGTCCGGAGAGGGTCTCGGCGTGAAAGGCGCCGATACGGCCGAGGCCGAGGATTCCGATACGCATGGGTGTTGCTCCTGGAGGTAAACGGGGGGTGGTGCTGCGCCCTTGCTTTTGGGGACGCGGGGTTGTTTCGATGTGCGGCTCCGCCGCGTGGGCGCGAGCAGCCACGACGGCGCCGCACACGACCAACGACGATCCGCGGAAAATCCCTAGTCGAGTCCCCCCAACACGTTCTGATCCCAGTCGATGACAGACCCGGTGACCACCCCGGACCGCTCCGACAGCAGGAACACGACAAAGTCGGCGATCTCGTCCGGCTGGCCGAGCTTCCCCATGGGGAGCTTGGCGGCGGCCTCCTCACGCCAGCCGTCCCCCGCCCCGTGAAAGACCTTCTGCGTGGCGTCCTCGCCTTCCGTCGCGGTCCAGCCGATGTTGAGGCCGTTGATCCGCACCCGGTCCCACCGGTGCGCGTGCGCGGCGTTGCGGGTCAGCCCGATCAGACCGGCCTTGGCGGCGACGTACGGCGCGAGGAACGGCTGCCCGCCGTGCGCCGACGACGTGATGATGTTGACGATCGTGCCGGGTGCCTCCCGCCCCACCATGTCCGCCACCGCCGCCTGCATCGCGAAGAACGGGCCCTTGAGGTTGATCCCGATGTGCTGGTCGAACAGCTCGGGCGTGGTGTCCAGCAGCGTCCCCCGGGACGTCAGACCGGCGGAGTTCACCAGGCAGTCCACGCGGCCGTACGTCTGGACGACCTGCGCCACGGAGGCCTTCGCCTGTTCGGCGTCCGACAGATCGGCCCGGACGTACAGGGCCTTGCCGCCCGCGGCGGTCAGCTCCGCCGCCAGGGCCTCGCCAGGCTCGGGGCGCCGGCCGGTGACGGCGACGACCGCCCCCTCGCGGACCGCGGCCCGGGCGATGGCCGCACCGACCCCCTGGCTGCCGCCGTTGACCAGGACGACCTTGTCGTCGAGAAGTCCCATCGAATGTCCTCAGCTCTCTCGCCGTTCGGCAGCGGCCCGCAGCTCCGCCCGGAGCACCTCGGGTGTCCATGCCTCGCGCAGTGCCCGCCGCACCAGGTCCGCCTGTGAGGGCGGGGCCAGGCCGTCGACCGGCGGGTCGCCGTCGAGGTTGGTGGGGAAGGGGTAGCCCTCGGCGCTCGCCGCGATCACCTGGTCCAGCCACGCCGGGTCGGCGCCTTCGGCCTTGCGCGCGAGGAGCACCGGGTACACCGCGTTCGCCACCGCCTCCCGGTCCACCGTCTCCATCGCACGGCCGAACGCGGACGACACCTGGAGCAGGTTGGCCATGCGCCGGATGTCCGCCGACCGGTTGGTGCCGGCGGCGTGGAAGACGGCCGGGTTGAAGAACACGGCGTCGCCCTTGGCGAGCGGCAGCTGCACCCGGTACGCGTCGAAGTACGTCCGGAACTCCGGGAGCCGCCAGGCCAGGTAACCCGGCTCGTACTTCTGCGAGTGCGGCAGGTACATCGTCGGCCCGGACTCCACCGGCATGTCGCAGTGCGCGACCGCGCCCTGCAGCGTCAGTACGGGGGAGAGGCGGTGCACGTGCGCCGGATAGGCGGCGGCGACCTCGTTCGAGAGGAAGCCGAGGTGGTAGTCGCGGTGCGCGGTCTGGGCGGCGCCACCCGGGTTGACCACGTTGAGCTGGGAGGTGACCTGGTAGCCGGGGCCGAGCCAGGCGCCGGCCACCAGGGCCAGGACGTCGTTGGCGTAGTAGTCGGCGAACGCCTCCGGGTCGTACAGGGCCGCCTTCTCCAGCGCGTTCCACACCCGGTCGTTGGCCCCCGGCGCGGCGAAGTGGTCACCGGCCGTCGCACCCGAGGCGCGCTGCTCGGCGATCAGCGCCTCGAAGACGTCGGTGGCCCGGTCCACGATCCGCAGGTCGGGAAAGGCGCCGCGGAAGACCACGATGCCGGGCCCGTCGGCGAGCGCCCGCACCAGCTCGGCCTGGACCACCCGGTCGCCTTCCAGCAGCCCGCAGTCGTAGACGGGCACGTTGTGCTCGATCGCGGAGGCGTGCGGGTGGTCGGCGGGGTCGGTGGTCTGCTCGACCAGTGCGCGGAACGCGTCGAGATCGCACTCCTGCTCGGACAGCCAGGCACGGCGGTGTACGGAAGTGAAGGACATCGTCGTCCCTTCGGGGTCACGGAGCGACGCAGCCCTGTCATTCTTGTCAGTACAAACCCCTCGAACAACCAGCAGTGAGCCATCAAAAACCCCTCAAGGAGCCGGCGTATGGGACACCCGTTCCCGATCCGGGAGATCGCCCGTCAGGCGGGCCTGAGCGAGGCGACCGTCGACCGGGTGCTGAACGGCAGGGGCGGGGTGCGCGAGAGCACCGCACGGGAGGTCCGCCAGGCCATCGCCGATCTCGACCGGCAGCGCACCCAGGTGCGGCTCGTCGGCCGGACGTTCATGGTCGACATCGTGATGCAGGCGCCCGAGCGCTTCACCACGGCGATCCGCGCCGCCCTGGAGGCCGAGCTGCCGTCCCTGCGTCCGGCGGTGCTGCGCTCCCGCTTCCACTTCCGCGAGACCGGCCCGGCCGCGGAGCTGGTGCGGACCCTGGACCGGATCGCCCGGCGCGGCTCGCAGGGCGTGATCCTCAAGGCCCCGGACGTCCCCGAGGTGACCGCCGCGGTCGGCCGGCTCGAAGCCGCCGGCGTCCCGGTCGTCACGCTCGTGACCGACCTGCCCGCCAGCGCCCGCCTGGCCTACGTCGGCATAGACGACCGGGCGGCCGGCGCGACGGCCGCGTACCTGATGGGCCAGTGGCTGGGGGAGCGTCCGGGCAACATCCTCACCAGTCTCAGCAGCGGCTTCTTCCGCAACGAGGAGGAACGCGAGATGGGCTTCCGCAGTGCCATGCGCGCCCGGCACCCCGAGCGGACGCTGGTCGAGATCGCCGAGGGACAGGGGCTGGACACCACCCAGTACGACCTCGTCCGGGCCGCCCTGGAACGCGACCCGGACATCCGCGCGGTGTACTCGATCGGCGGCGGCAACATCGCCACCCTGCGGGCCTTCGACGACCTCGGCCGTGACTGCGCCGTGTTCGTCGCGCACGACCTCGACCACGACAACACGCGCCTGCTGCGCGAGCACCGCCTGTCCGCCGTGCTCCACCACGACCTCCGCCAGGACGTACGCGAGGCCTGCCACACCGTCATGCGCGCCCACCACGCGCTGCCCCCGGCGGGACCCAGCCTGCCCTCGGCGATCCAGGTGGTGACGCCGTACAACATGCCACCGCAGGCGGCCGTGTGATCCGAGGGCGACGCCGGGCGTGGGTACGGGAGGAGACCCGGCCCCGCCCCTACCGTCGGGCCCATGTGGACCTCGCGCCCCGACGGCGGCCCCGAGCGGTTGGTGACCCTGGTCGACGGCGTGTTCGCCATCGCCATCACCCTGCTCGTCCTGGACCTGTCCGTGCCCCGGGAGCTCGATCCCGCCGCGTACCGCAAGGCCCTGCGCGAGCTGCTCCCGGACCTCGGGGCCTACGCGCTGAGCGTCGCGGTGCTGGGCAGTTTCTGGCGCGATCACCGGCGGATCTTCCGGGGCGTCCGGGAGATCGACGGCCAGGTGATCGTCATCTCGATGGTCGGCCTCGGTGTGGCCGCCCTCGTGCCCTTCCCGACCCGGCTGCTCGCCGAGTACGGGGCCCAGCCGGTGTCGGTCGCCGTGTACTCGGGCGCCGTCGCCGCGCTCGGTGCCTGCCATCTGGGGGTGGCCGCCGTCCTGGCGAAGCGTCCCTGGCTGCGCCACGACACGCCCTCCGAGGCGGCGACCACGCTCTACCTGCTCGACAGTGCCACGTCGGTGGTGGTCTTCCTCGCCACCATCCCGCTGGCCCTGGTGGCGGGGCCCAGGATCATGTGGCTGTGGCTCGTCCTCGTCCCGGTGAAGGTCTACCTGGGCCGAAGGCTGCAGAGCCCAAGCTGAGGGCGGAGGCCAGAGCCCGTGCGGGCATGCGGGGGTCAGGCCCGCACGGTCACCTCCGCCCAGCTCCCGCTCTGCGCCGAGCGTGCCATGGCGTCCAGCGCGGACGCACTGTGCACGGCGTCCGCGAGCGTCGCCCCGTAGGGAGTGCCCTCGGCGACCGACCGCAGGAAGCGGTACGCCTCGACGACCTTCAGGTCGTCGTACCCCATGGCGTTGGCAGCGCCCGGCTGAAACGCGGCGAACTCCCCGTCGCCCGGGCCGGCGTACACCGTGGTGACGGACTGGTCCTGGTACGTCGTGCCGCGGCTGACCCCCAGCTCGTTCATGCGGCGGAAGTCCCAGAACACCGCGCCCTTCGTGCCGTGCACCTCGAAGCCGTAGTTGTTCTGCTCGCCGACCGAGACCCGGCAGGCCTCCAGGACACCGCGCGCCCCGGAGGCGAAGCGCAGCAGACAGTTGACGTAGTCCTCGTTCTCGACCGGGCCGGCCTCACCGCCCGAGGCGCGGCTGTGGCCGGCCGTGGCGCCGGACGGGCGGGCCCGCTCCGGGAGGAAGATCGCCGTGTCGGCCGTCAGCGACGTGATGTCACCGAGCAGATGCCGGGCCAGGTCCACGCCGTGCGAGGCCAGGTCGCCCAGCACCCCGCTGCCGCCCCGCTCCCGCTCGTAACGCCACGTCAGCGCGCCTTCGGGGTGTGCCGCGTAATCGCTGAACAGCCGGATGCGCACGTGCGTGACCGCGCCGATCTCCCCGCCGGCGATCAGCTCGCGGGCCGTTTCGACGGCGGGCGCATTGCGGTAGTTGAAGCCCACCGTGCCCTGCACACCAGCCTCGGCGACCGCGTCCGCCACCGCGCCGGCGTCCTCCGCGGTCAGACCCACCGGCTTCTCGATCCAGATGTGTTTGCCCGCCTCGGCCATGGCGACGCCGATCTCGCGGTGCAGGAAGTTGGGTGCGGTGATGCTGACCGCCCGCACCCGGGGATCGGCCGCCACCTCGCGCCAGTCCCGGGTCGTCGAGGCGAACCCGAACTGGGCGGCGGCCTCCTCCGCCCGGCCCGGTACCTCCTCCGCGACCGTGACCAGCTCCGGGACGAGGGGCAGCTGCGGATAGTGGTGGCGCACCCGCGCGTACGCCTGGGTGTGAACCCGCCCCATCCAGCCGAATCCGATGACGGCGACGCCGAGCGTGTCCACCATGAGAGCCCCTCTTTGGACCGTTCCAGAACCTGTCCAGGCCACCCTGAGCGGGGTTCGCCGACGGTGTCAACCCTTTGACAAGCCGCGCCGCCTCATGGAACGGTCCATCCCATGAGACCGCCGACGATCCGGGACGTGGCCGAGCGGGCCGGTGTCTCCAAGTCGCTGGTCTCCCTCGCGCTGCGCGGCTCGGACCAGGTCCGCCCCGAGAAGCGGGACGCCGTGCTCCGGGCTGCCCAGGAGCTCGGCTACCGGCCCAACGCCGCCGCCCGCAGCCTCAGCGAACAGCGCACCCGCACGGTCGGGGTCCTCCTCAACGACCTGCGCAACCCCTGGTTCGTGGACCTCCTGGACGGCCTCAACTCCCTGCTGCACGCCAACGGCCTGCGCATGCTGCTGGCCGACGCCCGTCTCAACCGCCGTACCGGCCAGGACCCGGCCGACCCGCTGCTGGACCTGCGCGTCGACGGCCTGGTCGTGGTGGGCACGCTCCCCGACCCGGCGGCCCTCGGTGACGTCGCCGGCCGGGTCCCGGTCGTCCTGGCCGGCTCGCGCGAACCTGCGCCGCCGGGTGTCGACGTGGTGGCGGGAGACGACGAGCGGGGCGCCCGGCTGGTCGCCGAGCACCTGATCGGCCTCGGGCACCGCCGCATCGCGCACATCGCCGGATACGGCGCGGTCGGCCGGCTGCGGCGCCGGAGCTTCGAGGCGACGATGCGCCGGCACGGCCTTGCGGACGAGGCGGTGGTCGAGCCGAGCGACATGACCGAGGAGGGCGGCTACCGCACGACCGTCCGGCTGCTCAGCCGCCCCGACCGCCCCACAGCCGTCTTCGCCGTCAACGACATCGCCGCCATCGGCGCGCTCTCGGCGGCCGAGGAACTCGGCCTGCGCGTCCCGCACGACCTGTCCGTCGCCGGCTACGACAACACGAGCATCGCCCGCCTGCGGCACGTGTGGCTCACGACGGTCGACAACACGAGCCACGACATCGGCCGCCGCGCGGCCCGCTGCCTCCTGGAGTGCTTCGAGGGCGTGGGCGGCGCGGGCCGGGTCCAACTCACCACACCGACCCTGGAGATCCGGGGGACGACGGCAACGGCTCCCTGACAGCGCACCTGACTCAGAGGTTGATCGCGTACGCCTTGCGCAGGGTCTCGTGCACCGTCCACGTCGTGCGGTCGCCCTCGCGCAGTACGGCCATGTCGCCCGGCCCCACCGTGAGGGTCGGCCCGCCCTCGACCTCGATCGTCGCCGACCCGCTGATCACGACGAACAGCTCGTCGGCCTCGGTGTCGGTGACCACGCCGGGCGTGATCTGCCAGACGCCCCGCACCTGACGTCCGTCCTCCGACTCCCAGACCACCTTCCCGGTCACCTCGGGCGTCCCCGAGACGATCTGTTCGGGCGCGAGGGGCTCGGGTTCGAGTTCGGCGTCGGGGATGTGGAGTACGAAGCTGTGCGTCATGCGGCGACCCTAGCCCTGGTCGGCGGGGGTACGGCCTCGACAGTGTGTGCGGTGCCGGCCGGGCCGGGCGGACACTTCGTCGCTCCGGCTCGCGCCCTTCGGGGGGCTCACCACCGGACACCGGGCGGTACCGCACCGGCCCCGGCCCCGTTGTCCGTCTCAACCCCTATGCCCTGGTCGGGAGTTCCCGTCGATTCGCGTATTGTTTGCGGCATATGCACTGCCGTTGTGGCGGCCGGGGCGTGCGGGCCTGCGGGCGAAGGGGGAGCAGAACGTGGATGAGACGCGGCGACGATCCGCCCGGGGGGCGGAACTGGCCGGAGGCGTGGTCACGCCCCTGCTGGCCTTCGCGGCCTTCGCGGGCCTTGCCACCCAGGCGGGGCTCCCCTGGTGGGCCGTTCTCGCCGTAGCCGTCTCGACGGTGGGTCTCGCGGGGTGGACCCGGCGCCCGGACCGGCCGGCGGCTCGGGCCGGGGAAGGAGCCGGGGGCCGGACGGGTGAGCGGGTCGGGAAACCGATCGGTGGGCGGGCCGGGGGAACAGCGGGGGAGCGGGTCGGGGAACGGGTCCCCATGCGGTAGGGTTGACCTGCGTGATCACGCGGTTCCACCCGCGCGAGTCGCATCGGGACGTGGCGCAGCTTGGTAGCGCACTTGACTGGGGGTCAAGGGGTCGCAGGTTCAAATCCTGTCGTCCCGACTCGTTTGAGTCGCACATCAGGGCTGTTTTCGGAGGCATCCGAAAACAGCCCTCGCGCATTTCCCGGTGCACCCGCCTGTTCCCTGTGCAGGTGTGCGGGCAGTGCTGCCGCTCCGACGGTCGTGACATAGGCCACCCGCGTGCATCCGCATCGTCAATGTTTGCGTTCGCGTCGTCCGGAAAGTGGCTCAGTAACCACCGGACGCGGCAGTCCGGTGGATGGTGACCGAGAGCCGGAAAAGAGGAGGTTCGATGTCCTCGAAGCGACGTCGCAAGAAGAAGGCCCGCCGCAAGAACGGCGCGAACCACGGCAGCCGTCCGCAGTCCTGAGAGGTCGGTGGGCGCGGAACGCAAACGGGTGGGTGGCATCTGCCACCCACCCGTTTGCGTTCGCAGGCGCGTCAAGGGGACGAGCTGGGAGCAGGTCAGATCAGCTGCGCCTCCGGCACCCCGTTCCTGCGGACCCACTGTGCGCGGTGCTCGGCGGCCAGGGCCATGCCGCGGCGGCGGGCCTCGGCAGGGACCGGGAGCCTGCACAGGGCGTCGAGCGTGCCCAGCATCGTCTGCGCGAAGTGCTGCCCGAGGGCGGTCAGGCGGCCGGAGGCCAGCAGAACCTCCGTGGCCTCCCGGGCGCCCGTCCGCCAGCGGGTGAACTGGGCCTCGGCCAGGGCGAGTTCCTCGGAGTTCTGCTCCACGTCCCGGAGCCGGTTCCAGAACTCCGCCACGCCCAGGTGTGCGTACGCCCCGTGGAAGAGGCCGAGCAGGGGGCGCGGATCGGAGCGCCAGGGCGCGTAGTACAGCTCCTCACCGTCCGGCTCGAAGAGGTCGAACAGGTGCAGCACCGCGGCGAACTTGCCGTGCTGCATCTCGTGGGCCATGGACAGTGCCAGACCCCGCGCGGAGCGCGGCCGGGACAGTGCCATGGCACCGAACGCCTCCGCGCTGCTGCCGCTGAAGCTGTCCGGGCGGTCGACCGGGATCAGCGTGCGCGGACCGGCGACGAGCTCGGCGTACGTCCCCGGGTGGTGGTCCCGCAGCAGACGGCAGGCCTCCCGTGCCGTGGCCTCCCACCAGCGCAGGTCGCCCGGGGTCAGTCCCAGCGGCCGTTCCGGGACGCCGGGGAAGCGCAGCGGGTCGGCGTCGTCCAGCAGCAGTGGCCCGCCGGTGTGCGGCACCACGAGCCGGTGCGCCGCCCGCCACCGGCCGGACGGCCCGGACGGGACCTGGGGAACCTCGACCGGACCGGGCCGGGAACCGGGCCCCGCCACTGAGATGCGGGCCGCGCCCCCGGCGTCGACCACCACCTCGGCCAGGTCGCCGGGCCGGGCGCCCGGGAAGCGCGCCCCGCCGAGCGAGGGCAGGAACACCTGGTCCGTCGTCATCGGCCACCACACCCGTCCGGGCACGCCCGCGCGGACCGCGGCGGCCGCGGCCAGGGCACTGAACCAGTGGACGGGTGGCGCGCACGCGACGCCGGTCCCCGCCTCGGCGAACCGGTCCAGCCGGGCCAGCAGGCCCGTCAGGGCGGTGCCCGCCGAGGGATGGGACAGCACCGTGGCCACGGCTGCGGGATCGGCCCGATGGGCGGCCTCGAGCAGGTGCCAGGCTCGCGCGGCCGCGTCGGCCACGTCCCCGCCGACCGCACCGGCGGCCCGCGTCACCGCCAGGGCGCAGGCCAGCCGGCGGCTGTGCTCGGCGCGGGCCAGCAGGCGCAGGGCGTCGGCCCCGCCGCCGCCCGTCGCGAGCGCGGTGAAGAGCCTGCCGGGCACACGAAGCGGCACGGGCCCCCTCATGCCGCTTCCGCCGCGGCGGCGCGCAGCCGGTCCAGGTCCGCGGCCAGCCGTCCCCTGACCCTGGTGATCAGAGCGGCCAGGTCCGCACAGTAGACACTGGGGTTCGCGAACCCGGTGGCCGCGCGGTAGCGGTGGGCGTAGTGCCCGCCCCCGCACACCCGTTGCAGCCGGCAGCCACGGCACTGCGCCGAGAGGCCGTCGACGCCCCACTGCCGGGCCGCCACGCCCGGATGACGCAGCAGCGCGTCGAAGGAGTCGCGCCGTACGTGCAGGCCCGTCCGGGCGGCGCCGTGGTACGCGGTGCGCAGCGTGTCGTCCTGGGCGAGCGAACCGTCCGTCTCGACCACCGCGTACCGCACCGGGGCCACTCCCAGCGCCTCCGTCTCCGGGGTACCGCCGAGCAGCAGCGCCATCATGTCCTCGAGCAGCCGCACCCGGGTCTCCCGCTGTCCCGCCCCGTACCAGCGCTCGAACACCCGCCACAGCCAGTCCGCGTACGGCGTCCCCGGGCCCAGCCCGGGCGGGGGAGTGTGCCAATTGCCCTGCGGCAGCAGGAAGTCCACGGCGGGCGGGCGGTACGTCAGCAAGTGCTCGTAGCAGCGCACCGGATCGTTGCGCAGGTCGATGGTGCACAACAGGCCCGCGAACAAAGGGCGATGGGGCCCGTCGGACAGCCGGCCCACCGCGCCTGCGACCCGGGCGTGGCTGCCGCGGCCGTCCGCGCCACGGCGGTGCCGGTCGTGCGCCGCGCGGTCCCCGTCCAGGCTCACCGAGACGCGGATGCCGTGCTCGGCGCACAGGTCGAGCCAGCGCTCGGTCAGCCGTACCCCGTTGGTCTGGAGCGCGAGGTGCAGTTGTACGCCGGGTCCGGCAGCGGCACGCAGGACCGAGGCCGTGCGCCGCAGAGCGGCCTCACCCGCCAGCAGCGGCTCACCCCCGTGCAGCACCACACCGGCCTCGCGCAACCCGTGCGCCGCGAGGTGCTCGGCGATGCGACCGGCCGTGCGGTCCACCGTCTCCGGCGCCATGGTGCGCGGCTGCTCACGCCAACTCCGGTCCTGTGCCCGGTACATGTAGCAGTACTGGCAGGCCAGGTCGCAGCGGCTGTGGACCTTCAGGACGAAGGAGTGCAGCGGCGCGGGCACCCAGCCGGCCGCCTCCCGGGCCACGACGTCGGCCGCGACCGGCCACGGCGGCTCCGCATGGCGCAGCCGATTCATACGCACCCCCCGGTTCGCATGCCGACCGGCCCGTGCCCGCCCGGCCGGTCCACGCCATCGAGCCCAGTATTCGGGGCCGGTGACACACCGTCAACATCGAGAATCCGTCGTCCGGGCCGCCACCGCCCGAAAGTCGCCGTTTTCCCGCGGCACCCCGTGGGGACGTCAACACTGGACACCGAGTCCCGGGACACGCAGGCGCCGGGCGTGGAGAGCCGCCACGACGGCGGTCCGTCGGGCACCGCGGAGGATGGGCCATGGCAGAGCTCGAGGAAGCGGGTGCCGAGCGGGACGAGGGCGCACTGGAATCCGTCGTGCTGGACCTCACCGGCGTGCCGCTCGACGACCTCGCCGCGCTGCCGCCCTCCGCGCTGGGCGAGACCCTGCGCCGGCTGCGCACCGGCGGCGACCCGGACGAACCCTTCGTCACCGGCCACAACGAGAGCCAATGACCGGGCCCCCGGCGCCGACGCGGCCCTCACGCGAAACCGTCTGATCAGGGGCAACCCGTCCTATACTGACCGTCCCTGACTGTCGTGCCCCACCGTCCAGCACCTGCCGTCCGAAGCGGAGTGGCCATGCCCGACATCCACGCAGCCGACCGCTCGGGACGGTTCGCCCTCTTCTGCTCCACCGCGGAGAACCTCGGCGTCAGCACGACGCTGCGCAACGTCGCGGACCTGCTGGCCGCGGGCAACCGCAGCGTCCTGATCGTGGACGGCCGGGCGACCGGCACGCCGGGCGGTGCCCCGCTGCCCGAACCCGACCCCGGGCGCATCCACTCCGCCGCCCGCCCGGACGCCGAGTCCCTCCTCGCCCTCACCTCCGACCCCCGGGCCCTCGCCCACGACCACGTCCTCGTCGAAGCCCCGCTGCCCGACGCGATCGGCGCACCGGCCGAGGGCAGGCTCGGCTCCCTGGCCGACTCCCTCGTGCTCTGCTTCGCCATGACCGCCTGGTCCATCGACGGCGCCGCCGCCCTGGCCGAGCAGATGAGCGGCGGCCGGTCCGACCGGCCCGTGCGGCTGCTGGCCCTGGGCCTGAAGAGCAACGTCGAGTCGCACGACCGGCTGCGCGGCGCGCGCGAACGGGTACGCCGCAAGTTCGGCCCCCTCTCGCGGGCCTCCCGCACCTCCGAGGTCGCCTTCCTGGAGATCCCGTACCACCCGCTCTACCTCGACACCCGGCAACTCGCCGTCGAGAGCGAGCCGGAAGGCTCCGTGACCGGGCTGCGCCCCTACTACGAGCGGATCGCCGACTGGCTCCGCAACCGGCGCCCGCTGCCGCTGAGCCGCGTCACCCTCGTCCACTCCCAGCGCCACGCGCCCTGGGCGGCCTGGCTGGAGGACCAGTTCCGGCGCGGCGGCATCCGCACCGAACTGCGCGCTCTGGACTCCTACGCCGGAGACCGTCCCGCCCCCGGCACCGCGCTGCTCTTCCTCTCCCCGGCGGACATGGACCACGCCGCCCTCGCCCAGCTCGCCGCCCTGTCCCACCCCGACGTCCGGATCGTCCTGGCCGACGAGCCCTTCCCCGACCCGGGCGCCGCCCACCACGAGCGCATCGACCTGCGCGGCACCGACGAGGACGAGGCCGTACGGCGGCTGTACGCGGGGCTCGGCCTCGGCGCGCCGCCCTCGACGGACGGCACGCCCGGCGCCCGCTTCCCCCGGCTGCCCGCCGTCACCAACGTGGCCCCCCGCTACAGCGGCTTCGTCGGCCGGGACGACGTTCTCGGCTCTCTCTGGGACGAACTGCACAAGGCGGGCCGGGACCGCACCCCGCTCGTCGTGCACGCCGCGAGCGGCTGGGGCAAGAGCGAGATCGTCCGGGAACTGTGCCACCGCTTCGGCTCCGCCTACGACGTCGTGTGGTGGGTGCGCTCCTGGGAGATCCCCCGCGCCCGCCGGGGCCTGACCCGGCTCGCCGGCCGCCTCGACCTGGTCACGACCGGCGACGGCGCCTCCCCGGCCCTGTTCGAGCACCTCTCCCGCACCGACACACAGAGCTGGCTGCTCGTCTACGACGGGGCCGATTCCCCCGACGGACTGCAGGAGTTGCTGCCCACCCCGCACTCCCGCGGGCACGTACTGATCACCAGCCGCAGCGCCCCGGCCACGCCCGGCATGGCGGCCTTCTCCCTGCCGCCCATGTCACCGGCCGAATGCCGGGCCGTCCTCGGCGAACGGCTCGCCGAGATCGACGAGGAGCAGGCGCTGCGGGTCGGCCAGGTCCTGGGTTTCGTCCCGCTCGCCCTGCGCATCGCCGCCCTCTGCCTCGCCGAACGCGCCGCGGCCCACCGGCGCGACGACAGCATGGCCGACCAGGCCGCGGCCCGGGCCGCCGTCGCCCACCTCCTCGCCGAGTACCGCACCGCCCAGCAGGCCCTGCTCGAACAGGACGGCACCGCCCCGCCGGTGACGGTCATGGTGCGGGTGGCGCGGCAGACCGTGCTGCACACCCCCGGCGCCGCCGCCTGGCGCGCCGAGAGCCGGACGAGCGACGCCCTGGGCTGGCTGCTGAACGCCGCCTCCCTGCTCACCGGCCGGGGCATGGGCCTGGAGCTGCTGCGCTCACGGCGCATCCTCTCCGAACTGGCCCGTGACGACAGCGCGGACGGTGCGCCGGCCCGCCGGATCCCCGCCGACACGCGGATGCCCGACGAACACATGGTGAGCGTCGCCCTGTGGGCCCTGTCCCGGGTCGGGCTCCTGGAGGTCGACTTCGACCGGCCCGACCAGCCCCTCGGCCAGCACCACGCCGTACGGGACGCCCTGCGCGCCGGCATGGAACCGGCCGAGCGCGCCCACATCGAGCAGGTGCTGCGCGGCACCCTCGCCGAGTACACACCGGACGAGAACCGCGGCCTGAGCGCCGACTGGGCCCGCGAGGTGTACTCCCTGCGCCTGTGGGAGGACCACCGCCCCCGTGTCCGGCGCTCCCTGCTGCGCCACCTCAACGCCCTCAGCCAGCGCGGCGAGAGTGCCGACCTCGCCCGCCTGCTCGACATCTCCGAGCGCGCGCAGGCCTCCTGGGCCCCGGCGGACGACGACGACCCGTCACCGGAGTACCTGCGCCTGCTCAACCTCACCGCCCGTGCCCACCGCCTCACCGGCTCCTACGAACCGGCCCGCCGGCTGTCCGAGCAGGCCCTGCGCGGCCACCGCCGGCTGCTCGGCCCCCTGCACCCGAGGACCCTGCTGTCCGCCGACTCCTACGGCGCCAACCTGCGCTCCCTCGGCAGGTTCTCCGACGCGCTGTTCCAGGCCCGGCCGGTCCTGGAGGGCCTGACGCTGCTGCTCGGGCCGCAGCACGCCGCGACCGTGCAGGCCGAGCACAACCTGGCCTTCACGGAGGCCCTGAGCGGACGGGCCCCCGACGCCCTGGCCCGGCTCCTCGCCCGGTTCCGCTACCGCCAGTCCGTCGGCGGTGAGGACGACCCGGCCGTCTGGCGGTCCGCCGACCTGCTCGCCTGGGTCTACCGGTCCCTGGGCCGCGACGCGGAGTCCCAGGACCTGCTGAGGCAGTGGCTGCACCGGCACGGCGACATCGCCACCGGCACCCGGCTCAACATCGAACTCGGCCTGGCCGTCAGCGAACGGCGCATCACCTACAACTCCGCCCGCCCCCACGAGAGGGTCTACGGCTACGAGAAGGCCCTCGAACGGGACCGGCGGGTGCTCGCCGAGTCCACCGGCCGGTTCGGCGCCGGCCATCTGGACACCCTGCGCTGCCGCTTCAGCCTCGCCGCCGACCTGCACGCACTCGGCAAGCACGACGAGGCCGAACACGAGGCCCGCCTGTGCGGCCGGGCGCTGGAGGACTCCCTGGGGGCCTGGCACCCGTACGCCGCCCTGGCCGGCGTCCGGCACGCGGTGTACCTGCGGGCCTGCGGTGCCGTCGAGGACGCGGAGGCCACCGGCCGGGCCGCGCTGAACCTCCTGACCGACCGGCTCGGCGACAGCCACGCCTGGGTGTCCGCCGCGGAGAACTCCCTCGCGGCCACCCTCGCGGCGGCCGGGCGGCCCGCAGAGGCGACCCGCCTCGTCGAGAGCGCCCTGCGTCGTTTGCGGGACCTGGACATGGGGCATCGCCCCGACGGGCGGCGCGTGGGGGCGCACCAGGCCTGGCTCACCTCCCGGGCCACCGGCCCCACCGCACCGGCCAGGGACTTCGACATCGATCTGGAACTGCCCGGAATCTAGGGGGCGCCCTCGCCCGGGCGGTTCCCCGACGGAAGGTGAGCGCAGGTGGCGACAGCCCCGCACCCGGAGACCGAGCTCTACACGGAGTCCCACTGGTCCCCGGAGGGCCACGGCCGGATAACAGCGATGTGCCAGGAGGCTTTCGCAGGCGTCCCCGCCCTCAGGGCGGTGTCCCACTACAGCAACGGAATCATCGACTTCGTGGTCCGCCGCGGCGACTGCCCGCCGCTGAGCAGCCTGGTCACCGTGGGCGGCGAGGACATCGCCAACGAGGCGCTGCCCGGCAGCCGGCTGCTGCTGTGCACCCAGGACCTGGGCGCGCTCATGCGGCCGCTGGGCACGGGGCAGCTGATGCGCGTCGTGGTGGCCAACGCACACGGCGGCCTGTGGGGCGGCCGCGTCAAGACGGGGGAGTACCTGTCCGCGCACACCGACACGGACGGCGGGATGCCCGCCGTCGACGCGGCCATGAACGCCCTCGTCTCCGCCATCCGCACCCAGGTGCACCATCTGCCCGACGAGCTGCCCGGCGGCCTCACGGACACCATGGAACCCCTGCCGGAGGACAAGGGGCGGCTGCGGATCGACTTCGGGACGGCGGCGGCCGAGCACGACGGTCCCTCCGAGATGCGACTGCGGGCCCTGTGGGGCGCCCACGTCAACACCCTGGACCTGCAGTACGCCGCCTACTACCGGGACTGGAAGCTCGTCTGCGCGGGCGACGTCTTCGAGAGTCCCGAACTCGGCCCGCGCTTCCTGGAGACCAGCGTGCGCTCCCGCCGCACCTCCTACCGCGACCTCGCCCGGAGCCTGCGCGGTCATCTCGCCCGGCTGACCGACGCGTTGCGGCTGGTGGTGCCGCCGCCCGCCGACCGCCTGGTCCTGGACGTCCAGGAGGGCGCCGTGCACGTGATCTGGCTGTCGCCGCGGGACTACGTCCTCGGGGTGACGCTGGACCAGCGGCAGGTCGCCCACGCCGAGAGCCGGCTGCACCGCCTGGCGGAGGCCGTGGGCGGCGTCATGCGGACCGCACGGCACTGACCAGGGCGCCCCACACCTCGTCGGCGAGTGCCTCCACCGCCCGCGCGACGGTCGGCCGGTGCACCGGGCCCGCCCCGCCGAGGGCCTGCACGGGCAGCACCTCCACCGCCGTCTCGTACTCCCGGCAGACCTCGCGCAGCCGCGCCCACTGATCCTCGGTCGGCACACCGGCCGAGACCGCGCGCAACCAGGCGTCGGCCCCCGTACGGAACGTCTCCGTCAACTGCCGCACCAGCGCGGCGCAGCCCAGCGCCGCCAGATCGGACGGCCCCGCCCGCAGGGCCGGACCACCGGCCGCGGACCCGCCGGACGGGAGCCCGGCCAGTCGCTCCACGGACGCGTCCAGCAGCGCGAACACCTCCTCGAACCGCCCCTCGACGGGCTCCGGCAGCGCCGAACGCGCCGGACCGGGCGCCACCGCGACCAGATCACGGCGGGCCAGATCGCTCACCGTCCGCCGCAGCTGCCCCAGTTGGGCACCGTGCTCACCGAGGGCGCTGCGCAACTCGGTGGTCAGCTCGGCGAGATCGGCCTCCTGGCGCAGCTGGGTGAGACGGGCGCGCAGCCGGTCCAGGGCCTGGTTCACGGCCTGCGTGAAGTCGCCCGGACGGTACGCCAGGGGCTGTGAGCCCAGCGACCGCGCCAGCCGGTCCCGCATGGTCCGAGACACCAGGCCGTTCACCACGAGCAGCACCTCGGCCTGCGCCGGGTGCAGGGCGCCGCGCAGCGCCCGGACGCGGGCGGTGATGCGTTCCTCGTCGTCGGCGACCAGCACCGACGGGGTGACGACGATCGCGATGTAGGCGTTCGGGACCGGCTCCAGCCAGTACGCCACCGCCAACGGCCCGTCGGCGTCGGAGCCCCGCGCCGGGACCGGGTCGTGCGACGCGATGCGCCACTGGCCCTCGGCCAGCGCGTCGTGGATCGTGGACACCACCTGGTCCTCGGACACGTTGTCGTGCAGCTCCCGAACGGCCCGCAGCACGGTCGCGGCACTCACCTCCCGGACCGCGCCGCCGCCGTCCTCGCTCAACTGCCAGGCGTGGTGGCAGGTCTTGAGGATCTGCCGGGGCACCCCGCCGGTGAGCTCCTGGAGGATCCCGACCGACTCGGACCCGAACGGCGCGGGCCACCGCTCGACCGCCTCCGACCCCTCGGCCACCTCCGGCCGGGCACCCGAACCGACGTACTCGGCGACCAGCCGCGCGGTGAGTTCCGCGCCGAACCGGGTCGGCCACAGCTGCACCACCCGCTCGTGCAGGCTCGGCCGGAACGCGTTCAGCCCGCGCGGCGAGGTGCAGAACACCAGCAGACCGCCCCGGCTCACATACACGTTGACCAGCCGCTCGAAGGCGTCCACGAATGTGCGCCGGGAATCCTCCGGCCAGTCCAGGACCTTCTCCAGCGAGTCGATCAGCAGGACGTACGGTTTGCCGACCCGGCCGTGCAGGAAGCCCTGGACGGCCAGCGCGTCGAAGACCGGGTCGATGCCCGAGACCGCGTCCTTGATGCCGCGTTCCCGCAACTGCTGCGCCGGCTCGTCGCCGCTCAGCCACGCCCACACCATCGATGTGAACCGGGGGTCCTGGAGCAGGGCGAGCGCGGTGGCGAAACGCCGGTGCTCCGTCACCTCGCCAAGGGTGACGCGCAGATCGGCGTGCATCACCTCGGGGTCGTAACGCAGGGCGGACACCACCTTGTCCGGGTCGAGGACCCGGTCGCGCAGCCCCGTGGCGATGTCGTCGAGGGCGATGTCACCCAGCGGGATGTCGTCCGGCCGGCCGGGACGCGGATCGGAGCTCTGCTCACCGACCCGCACCGCCGTCACGTAGGCGTAGTAGTCCCGGACGAGTTCCTCGAACGCGGCACGCCCCTCCGGGCTGTCCGCGGGGCCCCGCAGCCGGTCGCGGTACATCCGGCCGAAGTCCTGCGCAGGTTCG
This sequence comes from Streptomyces tibetensis, assembly GCF_040647715.1. GTDB lineage: Bacteria > Actinomycetota > Actinomycetes > Streptomycetales > Streptomycetaceae > Streptomyces > Streptomyces tibetensis_A. The sequence goes on from NZ_JBEZCR010000004.1 coordinate 376,212, forward strand.
TCGACGATCCACAGGGCCGGGCCGTCCGGGCGGGCCAGCGCGTTGCACACCTCGCGGGCCGCATGGGACTTGCCCAGGCCGAACTCTCCCACCACGGCGATCGCCCGGCCGCGTCGCCCGCCCCGGGGCCGGTCCCGGAGGTAGTCGCGCACCAGGCCCTGGAGCTCGCCCAGGATCTGGGTCGGGACATGGGCGTTGCCCGAGTCCGCGGCCTCCACCGGGGCCTCGCCGAGGTCCGCCGACGGGCCGAGCCGCACGACCGGCACCAGGGGAAAGGGGTTGCTGTACCAGGTGTCTGCACTGCTTGCGGCCACGATGGCACTCCTTGCGGGTCCTGTGAGGGCGCGGTCGGGGGTGGGCGTCAGCCGCCGGAGCGGGGCGGGATGGGAGCACGGAGCAGGGCGTCGCGGCCGGCTCGCCGCCGCTCCCAGTGGGGTCTGAGCGCGTCGGCGTCGATCTGCCAGGGGTGCGGCGCGCTGCGCAGCGCGTCCGCCGCCGAGTGGAACACCGTCCGCAGTTCGCGTACGTCGGACGGCCGCCATTCGGAGTGTGCCGCCATCAGGGAGCTCCTGTCCGGCTTGACCAGGCCGTTCGTGCCGTCGTCCGGTGCCCGCGTGCGGCCGTCGTCCGACGCCCGGGCGCTGTGGCTGAACCGCCAGATGTCCTCGGAGTTGAGTTCGCGCAGCGCGAGATGGGTGACCGCCGCGGAGTCGCTCAGCGTGGCGGCCACTTCCCTCGCCGTCTCCGCCGCACCGTGGCTCACTTCGACGAACAGTACGATCCGGGTGTGCGCATTGCTCAGGCAGGTGCTCAGAAACCTCGCCCGGAGATCGGCGTCGTTCCAGCGTATGTGCGGAATCACCGCGAGGAGCAGTGCATTGTGCTGCACCAGCAGTTCGCTCATGTCGCTGTAGGCCTGGAACGGATCCTCTTCCGCGACGATCGACTGCACACGGGATTCGGGGAAGTCGTGCAGTCGCAGACTCTTCGCGATCTCCCGGCGTATGCGGGCGTTGATCAGACTGGTCGGAGCGAACGCCCCGTCCGGGTCGACGCTGATGCGGCGACCGTCGTTCGCCAGGCCCGCGGTGGGCACGCAGACGGGGAGCGGGTCGCCCGACCAGGCCGCCGCCTCTGTCACCCGCTGCCGCACCTCGTGGATGCACCGGTGGATGAGACTGGTCTTGCCCATGCCGGGAGGTCCGCTGACGATCACCACGCGGCCGTGCCCCGAGCTCCCGTCGAGGAGTTCGCCGAGAGGGGGCCAGCTGGTGCTGAAGCGGTCCAGCTCCTCGCGCGAGTGATCCACGTCCACCCACTGCTGCAGGTGGTCCGGCTGCTTCCACGGCACGAGGGGATGGTCGGCGCTGAGCACCGCACGGGCCTTGCCCCCGTGAACGCCGTGGTCCGCGCCGTTCGCTCCGTACGGTTTGCGCACTCCGTAGGGGTTGGCCCAGTCGGAGCCGGTCATGCGTGCGGTCCTGCGGCGCCGGTGGGACGGTTGCCGCGTGCTCCGGGCAGCCACCACAGGGGCGCCGGGCGTCGCAGATCCGCCACCTCGCGGGTCTGCAGGTCCAGGGTCGTGCGCACGGCGTCCGCCTCGCTCTTTCTCTGGCGCGGCAGCAGGGGTTGCCCGTCCCTGCTGCCCGGCAGTCTGTTCGTCAGGGGAAGGGAGTCGGCCAGCCGGCGGGCCGCCTCGCGGCGCGGGGCAGGGCCGGGCACCTGGGCGAGGAGGCCGGAGAGCGCCTCCCGGGCCCGTAACGCCTCGGCGTGGTCCGTCTCGGGATCCTGTTCGTACGCCGTGAGATACAGCCATGCGATCCTCCGGAATTCCTGCACGGCCACCGCCAGTTGCCGGTCGCGGTTGCGCCGCTCGGCCGAGATCCGTTCCGTCATCTGTCCGACCAGCGTCAGGGCCGCGCCGGCCACCAGCAGGTACACCCCGTCGAGGAAACCGCCCAGGCCGCCGGAGCCGCCCTGGTCCGCGGACGCCCCCGGCGGATCGCCCGCCGCGGCCAGGACCGCGTCACAGACCCGCTCGAAGTCCCCCCGGTGCTTGTCGGCCCAGTCGTCGAGCGACATCACGCCGCCCTCGGGGCCGGGCACCCGGACGGCGTCCGTACCGCCGGCCGGTCCCGAGGGGCGCCGCACCACATCCAGTTGCAGCGCGGCGTCCCGGAGTTCGTCCCGGTGCTCGTCGGCCAGGCAGTACACCAGGCGGACATCGCTCCTGCCGGTGTCGGCGACGGCCTGCCCGGCGGTGGCGGACAGGAGCAGCAGGGTGCCGAGCAGGACGGACTTCACGTGCGGAGCGGCCTTCCGGCGCGGGGCGGGGGAGAGGTGCCGGGCGCCGTGGCGGGTGCGGCCGAGGAGAGGGCGCAGGGCGCCGTAGCGATTCGGGAAGCGGTGAAGGTCTAGGAAGCCGTCGCGGCTTCGGAAGCCGCGGACGCGTCCGCGGCGGCGGGGACGTCCCCCGCCGCTCACTCCCCGCTCGTCCATCCGGCCTCCCCGTTCCCCTGGCCGCGACCCGTTCGGGACGCCGCACACCCTTCGGCTATGCGGAGGACCGCAGTCCGTCGGCCGTGGCCGGTGCCCCGCCCGGCGTGCCGTCGCCGGGCGCCGGATGCCGGGGGAGACGCTTCTGCCCGGCCTCGGGTTGCCGGCCCTTTCCGGCCCGATGGTGCGACCAGCAGCCGAACGCGATCTGCGCGCCGTAGTGCAGCAGATTCACCGTCACCACGGCCGGGGCGACGATGCCGACCGTCTTGGGGAAGTCGCGTTCCAGGGTGAGGGCGAGCAGCACCGCCGTGAGCCCGTTCTGCTGGCCGATTCCGAGCAGGATGCGGTCCCTTCCGGACAGGCCGCGGACGAAGAGCGGCATCAGCAGCACGGCCACCACCGCCTGTGCGAGGAACGCCGAACCCCCCAGCAGCAGACCGGGCTTGACCGACACCCCTTGGGCGACGAACAGGCCCAGCAGGGCGGTGGCGAGCAGGAAGGCACTGGTCACCGCCCGCGCGAGAGGGCGGGCGAACGCCGGCGCCCGCAGAAACAGTCCGGCCACCGCCACGGCCAGCATGAGCATGTTCGCCGCGGCGAGCACCAGCATGACCACGACCAGGAGGACGGCGAGCACGGTCGCCGGGCGCCGGGGGTGCGCGAGCCGCTGCCGGGCCTCCCGGGCCGGCCACACCCTGCCGCCCGCCCGCCACGCCAGCAGGGCACCGCCCAGCAACAGCGCGTTGAGCGCCAGCCCGAGGGCGTACCCTTGGGCCCCGCCGCCCACCACGGAGGGGGCGCCCGTGTGCCCGGCGGCCGTGTAGGCGTACCCGGCGACGTACAGCGTCAGCAGCACCGTCATCGGGTCGTCGAAGGAGGCCCACGCCGTGAGCAGGGAGCGGGCACGCTGCGACGTGTGCCCATCCTTGCTGAGCGCGGTCACCGACAGCGGGTCGATCTGCGCGACGACGATGCCGAGGACCAGGTACTCCGGGCGGTCGAAGGCCCAGACCATGACGCCCGAGATCATCGCCGCCTTGAGAACGACCCCCAGCGTCACGGCCGCCACCACGCCCCGCAGGTCACGACGCAGATCCGCGAGGTCGATGCCGTACGTGCTGCCGTACAGCCCCACGGCCAGCAGCAGCCCGGTGGCGACGACGTACCCGGTGGTGCCGACGAGGCGCGTCGGGTCCGCCGCCAGGCCGATCGACGTCCCCAGCATCAGCGCGCCCAGCGCTCCGAGCAGAACGGCCGGAACCGCCGGCAGCATCCGCCGCCGGCCACGGTCGCGTCGGGACCTCTCCACCTGCTCCCCCCATCCCCCGGTGTCACGCCGAGAGCGTAGTCGGGCCGTTGGCACCTCGTGCGCTTATCGATACGGACGTGCAACCGCGAGAGCAATCAAGCGTAGATGCGAGCACTCGGACGGCGTAACACCATTTGCGGCCGTTCCTCTGCACGATGCCCGGTGGCGACCGCCGCTGAACGCTCTTCACCCCTGGGGTGGATCCACGGCACCCGGCCGGTGCGCCCCGCGTCCGCCCCGCCGCCCTCGCCGGGACCCGGCACGGCGTCACTTCCCCGGAGCACGCGCCCCCCGCCCCGGCCGGACATCGGCGTGAACGAGCGGACGGCGGCGCACGCGCTGGTGGGCCGAACCCGGAGCGCACGAGCCGGTGGCCCCGGCATCCACGAGCCCGTGGCCCGCGCCCGCGAGCCGGTGGCCCCGGCACATGACGTGGTCGAGGACGTCCTCCACCCCCATGGGAGACGGCGCATCGGAGCGGCGGGGACGTGGTGGTGACGGAGTGGCTGCGGGCCTGAAGGTGTCGGTGCGGGCGATGTCAGCGTGATGCGGCGTCGACCAGCCGGGCCAGCGCCCCGCCGAGCCGTTCCAGCCCGGGTCCGGCGGGGCCGCCCGGCTCCGTCATGTAGGTGTCGCGGCGGATCTCCACCATGAGCGCGCTCACCTCGGGGCGTTTCCCGTAGAACTCCAGCGGGACGTAGGTCCCGCCGAACGGGGTGTCGAGCCGCGTCTCCCCGAACGCCTCCCGTGCCGCGTCCAGCAGCGCGGGGGGTGTGTGGAAGGAGTCGGTGCCGAGGCAGACCGGCGGGCGCGGTCCCTGCCCGTGCAGTTCGTAAGGCAGCCTCCGGCTCGGGTAGGAGTGCACGTCGATGATCACGGCGCGCCCGGTGGACTCCAGCCGTCCCGTCACGGCCTCGGCCATCGCCCGCGCGTACGGCTCGAAGTACCGCTCGACGAGCGGCCCGGCATCGACGCCCTCGGGCCGCAGCGCGTCGCCGTGCGTGGTCCGCGTGTAGACCGCCCCCATCCCGACAGCGAGCATCTCCTCCCGCTCGTCCGGAAACCGCTCCGGATCGACGACCAGCCGCGACAGCCGATTGACGAACCGCCACGGGGTGACGCCCGCCAGGCCGGCCGCCACCTCGGCGATCCGGTCCGTGTGCGCGTCCGTGATGAGGTCCAGCTCGTGTGCCGTCTCCTCGTCGCCGAGCACGATCCCCGCCCGCACGGCGTCCGGTATCTCCCGCGCGGAGTGCGGCACATGGAGGATCACGGGTGACCGCCCGTCGCCCGGCAGCAGCTCGAAGGAGTCCGGGGCGGCGTTCACGAGGCGGCTCCAGGGGCGTTGGTCCAGTGGTGTCCGAGGAGACCAAGGTGCCACACGGGGCCGGGGCGAGGGCCGCGTATGACTCCGCCCCGGCCGGACGTCGTGCCGGACGGGGCGGAGGGGGTGGGCCGTCGCGCCCGGGGCGTCAGCTCAGGGACGCCAGGGCCTCGTTCCACGTGGTGGACGGGCGCATGGCCTCCGCGGCCTTCGCCGGGTCGGGCTGGTAGTAGCCGCCGATGTCGACCGGCTTGCCCTGGGCGCCGACCAGCTCGTCGACGATCTTCTGCTCGTTCGCGGCGAGCGTCTCGGCGAGCGGGGAGAAGGCCTTCGCCAGGTCCGCGTCGTCGGTCTGCCGGGCCAGCTCCTGCGCCCAGTACAGGGACAGGTAGAAGTGGCTGCCGCGGTTGTCGATGCCGCCGACGCGACGGGTCGGGGACTTGTCCTCCTCGAGGAACGTCGCCGTGGCGCGGTCCAGCGTGTCGGCCAGGACCTGGGCGCGGGCGTTGCCCGCCACCTTCGCCAGCTGCTCGAAGGACGGAACCAGGGCGAAGAACTCACCCAGGGAGTCCCAGCGCAGGTAGTTCTCCTTGACCAGCTGCTGCACGTGCTTCGGCGCCGAACCGCCCGCACCCGTCTCGAACAGGCCGCCGCCCGCCATCAGCGGGACGACCGACAGCATCTTGGCGCTGGTGCCCAGCTCCAGGATCGGGAACAGGTCGGTCAGGTAGTCGCGCAGGACGTTGCCGGTGACCGAGATCGTGTTCTCGCCGCGGCGGATGCGCTCCACCGACAGCTTCGTCGCCTCGACCGGGTTGAGGATCCGGATGTCCAGGCCCTCGGTGTCGTGCTCGGCGAGGTAGGTGTTGACCTTCGCGATCAGGTTGGCGTCGTGCGCGCGGGTCTCGTCCAGCCAGAACACCGCCGGGTCGCCGGTGGCACGGGCGCGGGTGACGGCCAGCTTCACCCAGTCCTTGATCGGCGCGTCCTTGGTCTGGCAGGCGCGGAAGATGTCACCGGCCGAGACGGCCTGCTCGATGAGCGCGGTGCCGTTCGCGTCGACCAGGCGGACCGTGCCCGTGGTGGCGATCTCGAACGTCTTGTCGTGGCTGCCGTACTCCTCGGCCTTCTGCGCCATGAGGCCGACGTTCGGCACCGTGCCCATGGTGGACGGGTCGAAGGCGCCGTTGGCCCGGCAGTCCTCGATCACGGCCTGGTAGACGCCCGCGTAGGAGGAGTCCGGGATGACCGCGAGGGCGTCGTGCTCCTGCCCGTCCGGGCCCCACATGTGGCCGGAGGTGCGGATCATGGCCGGCATCGAGGCGTCGATGATGACGTCCGACGGCACGTGCAGGTTGGTGATCCCCTTGTCGGAGTCGACCATCGCCAGCTCCGGGCCCTCGGCGAGCTCGGCGTCGAAGGAGGCCTTGATCTCGGCGCCCTCCGGCAGGGCGTCCAGGCCCTTCCAGATGCCGCCCAGGCCGTCGTTCGGGGTGAGGCCGGCCGCGGCGAGCTTGTCGCCGAACTGCGCGAACGTCTTCGGGAAGAAGGCGCGCACCACGTGGCCGAAGACGATCGGGTCGGAGACCTTCATCATCGTGGCCTTCAGGTGCACCGAGAACAGCACGCCCTCGGCCTTGGCCCTGGCGACCTGCGCGGTCAGGAACTCGCGCAGTGCGGCGACGCGCATCACGGAGGCGTCGACGACCTCACCGGCGAGGACGGGTACGGACTCGCGCAGCACCGTGGTGGTGCCGTCGTCGCCGACGAGTTCGATGCGCAGCGCGCCGTCCTCGGCGATCACGACGGACTTCTCGGTGGAGCGGAAGTCGTTCTGGCCCATGGTCGCCACGTTGGTCTTGGACTCGGGGGTCCAGGCACCCATGCGGTGCGGGTGGGACTTGGCGTAGTTCTTGACCGAGGCGGGGGCGCGCCGGTCGGAGTTGCCCTCACGCAGGACCGGGTTCACGGCGGAGCCCTTGACCTTGTCGTAGCGGGCGCGGATCTCGCGGTCCTCGTCGGTCTTCGGGTCGTCCGGGTAGTCCGGCAGCGCGTAGCCCTGGCCCTGCAGCTCGGCGACGGCGGCCTTGAGCTGGGGGATGGACGCCGAGATGTTCGGCAGCTTGATGATGTTGGCGGCGGGCGTCTTGGCCAGCTCGCCGAGCTCCGCGAGGGCGTCCGGGATGCGCTGGTCCTCGGTGAGGTACTCCGGGAACACGGCGATGATGCGCCCGGCCAGCGAGATGTCGCGGGTCTCCACAGCGACACCCGCCTGCGAGGCGTACGCCCGGACCACCGGCAGGAAGGAATACGTCGCCAGTGCGGGGGCCTCGTCAGTGTGCGTATAGATGATGGTCGAGTCAGTCACCGGGTGCTCCGCTCCACGTCTGCAACATTGCTCGACATCAAGATATCTCGTGAGCGACCTCGTCTCGACAGGGGTCCGCGACCAGTTTGGTGCAACCGATCGCTCCGTTCCCATGTCCTGGAGAGAGATCACTCACTCCAAGCCACGGCCGGATCTGACCACCCGGCCGCCCGAGCGAAGGCTGACCATGAGATATCGCACCAGAGTGACGGCCCCCGCGGCCGCCCTGATCGGCACGGCGGCGGCACTGACCACGGGGGTCCCGGCCCAGGCGGCCCCCGGCACCGGAGCCACCCCGGGCGCCGAGACCCTCGGTGACCCCGTCTACCCCGCCCTCGGCAACGACGGATACCGCGTCTCGGCCTACCACCTCGACTTCGCCTACGACGCCACGACCAAGCTCGTCGAGGCCACCGCGACCCTGACCATCCGCACCACCCAGGCCCTGAGCCGCTTCTCGCTGGACGCGCGCGGCCTGGACATACGCTCCGTCCGCGTCGACGGCCGCACGGCCGCCTCCGAGCAGGTGGCCGGGAAACTGCGGATCACCCCCGCCCGTCCGCTCGCGGCGAAGTCCCGGGCCACGGTGTGCGTGGCCTACGGCGCCGACCCGCGCCGGACCCCGCCGCCCGCCGGGGGCTGGGTGGCCACCCCGGACGGATTCGCGGTGTGCGGCCAGCCGGACGTGGCGCACACCGTCTTCCCCTGCAACGACCACCCCTCCGACAAGGCCGACTTCACCTTCCGGCTCACCGTGCCGGCCGGGCTGCGGGGCGTCGCCAGCGGCCGGCTGGTGCGCACCGAGCAGCTGTCCGGCGACCGGACCGCGTACACCTACCGCTCCCGCTCGCCGATCGCCACCGAGGTGGTGCAGATCACCGTCGGCGACTATGTGATCAAGGACCGGCAGGGCCCGCACGGCCTGCCGCTGCGCGACGTCGTCCCCGTCGCCCGGGCCGCGGCCCTGGAACCGGCCCTGGCGCTCACACCGGCCCTGGTGGCGTGGGTCGAGCAGCGGCTCGGAGCGTACCCCTTCGAGACGTACGGCCTGCTGCCCTGCAACAACGACGCCTCGGACGCCTTCGACTTCACCGGCCTGGAGACCCAGACCCTCACGCTCTACAAGCCGAACTACCTCCTCCAGGAGGAGAGCAAGATCGGCTCGCACATGATGCACGAGCTGGTCCACTCCTACTTCGGCAACAGTGTCAGCCCCGCCACCTGGGCCGACCTGTGGCTGAACGAGGGCCACGCCGACTTCTACGGCCTGCTGTACCGCTACGAGCGCGGCTGGGCCGATTCGCTTGGCATGACCACGCTAGAAGCGCGCATGAAGTACACCTACGCCCTGGGCGACCAGTGGCGCCGCGACTCCGGGCCGGTGGCGGCGCCCAACGCGGCCACTCTGTTCGACGCCCAGCGCTACGTGGGCGGCGTGCTCGTGCTGTACGCGCTGCGGCAGCAGGTCGGGGAGGAGGCCTTCACGGCCCTGGAGCGCACGTTCCTGGAGCGCTACCGCGATTCCACCGCCTCCACCGAGGACTACATCGCCGTCGCCTCGGAGGTCTCCGGGCAGGACCTCGGCGGCTTCCTGCGGGACTGGCTCTACGGCACGAAGACGCCCCGGATGCCCGGGCACCCGGACTGGACCGTGACGCCGGTGAAGGCGTCCCTCTCGGCGCCGCGCGACCGGAGGGACAGCCGCCACCACGAGAACTCCGCGACGCTGTAACGAGCCGCCGCGTCCCGGCCGAGCCCGCGCGTCCCGGCCGAGCCCGCGCGTCCGGGCCGGACACGCGCGTGCGGGCCGAGGCGCGCTCCTCAGGCGGCGGCGCGCCTCAGTCGAGCCGGGCGGAGCTCAGTCCGCCCGGCTCGATCTCGCCGGTCCGCTGCTGCGGGATGACGACCCCGCCCTGCTGGAGCGCCACCGTGCGCGCCGGGGCGGGGATGCGGATGCCCTCCGCGCGGTAGCGCTTGTGCAGGCGCTTGATGAACTCGTGCTTGATCCGGTACTGGTCGCTGAACTCGCCGACGCCGAGGATGACGGTGAAGCCGATGCGGGAGTCGCCGAAGGTGTGGAACCGGATGATCGGCTCGTGGTCCGCCACGGCGCCCTCGACCTCGGCCATCGTCTCGGCGATGACCTCGTTGGTCACCCGCTCCACGTGCTCCAGATCGCTGTCGTAGGCCACCCCGACCTGGACCAGGACGGTCAGCTGCTCCTCCGGGCGCATGAAGTTGGTCATGTTCGCCTTGGCGAGCTGGCCGTTGGGGATCACGACGAGGTTGTTGGACAGGTTGCGGATCGTCGTCTGCCGCCAGTTGATGTCCTCGACGTAGCCCTCCTCACCGCTGCTGAGACGGATGTAGTCACCGGGCTGGACGGTCTTGGAGGCGAGGATGTGGATGCCCGCGAAGAGGTTGGCGAGGGTGTCCTGCAGCGCCAGCGCGACCGCCAGGCCGCCGACACCGAGGGCGGTGAGCAGCGGGGCTATGGAGATGCCCAGGGTCTGGAGCACCACCAGGAAGCCGATCGCCAGGACCAGGATCCGGGTGATGTTGACGAAGATCGTGGCCGATCCGGCGACCCCGGAGCGGGACTGGGTGACGCTGCGCACCAGCCCGGTCACCACCCGGGCCACCGACACCGTCGCGACGAAGATCAGCAGTACGGTGAGCACCTGGTTGGTGGTGTGCTGCACCGTCCGGGTCAGCGGCAGCACCGCCGCCGCGCCCGCCACACCGCCCACGACGGCGGCCCAGGGCACCACGGCGCGCAGCGCGTGCACGATGACGTCGTCCCCGCTCCAGCGGGTGCGGTCGGCGTGTCTGCCCAGCCAGCGCAGCAGGACGCGCAGCGCGAACGCCGCCAGCAGGCCCGAGCCGAGGGCGATGCCGGCGAACAGCAGGTCGTCCACGGTGAGCGCCCGGTTCATCGGTCACCCCCGGGGCGGGGAACCGCCGTGAAGCCCGCCACCGGCGGTCGGATGTGAAGTCTCGTCACGTCGTCACCTGCTCGTTTTTCCGGAGTGTCCGAAGGTGCCCGACCACCCTGACCAGCAGTCGGCACGATCGTTCATCCTGCCGCATTCCGTACGGGGGTCCGTACCGCAGACGGGGGTGAGCGAAGGGTGAGCTACTGCACATGACATCTCGTCACGTACGGTTCCGTCCCGGTCAGATGACCTTCAGCCGCACCAGCGCCGCCAGCGTGAGCGCACCCGGCACCAGCGGCAGCCAGACGGTGATGACCCGGAAGGCCAGGACCACGGCGGTGGCCACCGCGGCCGGGCCGCCCGCCGCGACCAGTGCCACGACCAGCGCCGCCTCCACCGAGCCGATCCCGCCCGGCGTGGGCACCAGCGCGACGGCCACCGTGGCCGCCAGGTAGGCCACCGCCATGTGCGCGGCCGGGACGTCCAGCCCCAACGCCCGTCCCACCAGCACCAGGACCGACGCCTGCAGCGCCGGGAAGGCGAAGGACCCGCCCCAGAGCGCGAGCGCCCGGGCGGGCCGGGTGTGCACCGAGCGCGCCTCGCCGAGCGCCGTCCGCAGGAAGGACACCAGGGCCGAGCGCAGCCGCCGTACGAGGACGAGCACGGTCGCGGCGATCACCAGCACCACCCCGACGCCGGCCAGCAGCGGGCCGAACGCCGTCTCCGGTACCAGCGTGCCGAGCCGCAGCGCGTCGGGGAACGCGACGAGCAGGGCCCCCAGCAGCAGGATCCGGCCGGTGCTCTCGGCGAGCAGGTACAGGCCGAGGGCGGCGGAGGAGCGGGCGAGTGGCAGTCCGCACACCGTCATGAACCGCAGGTTGACCGCGCTCGCGCCCAGCCCGGTCGGCAGCAGGTGGTTGGCCGCGCCGGCCGCGAACTGCGTGGCCAGCAGCCGTCGTCGGGGCAGCCGTTCGACGACCGCGCCCTGCCGGGTGCAGGAGGCCGCGACCCAGGTCAGGCAGGTCGCGCCGACGGCGGCCAGCAGCCAGGGCCACTCGGCGGTGCCCAGGTGTGCGAAACCGTCCGAAAGCACCGACCGGTGCCGCACCGCGACCACGGTGACGAGCAGGAGCGGGAGCAGGCACAGGATCTGCCGCAGACGGCGGACCGGGACGCGGCGGGGGAGTCGTCCGGGTCGGAGTTCGGGGAGTTGTACCGCTGTCACGTCTGTAGAGGCTGTCCAGGCCGTGCCAACTGCGGGTTGCGGGAGCGGGGACTGGGGATTGCGCGTGGGGAGCGGCTGGGTGGGGAGCGTCATAGGGGCCTTTGCGTGAAGGGACGGGGAAGAGGGGGATCGGGCTGATTGTGCGGGATGTCGTGGCGATGTGCGAGCTCCTTGACCTCAAGATTGCTTGAGGTTCTACGGTCGCTCCCATGAGTATGGAGACGACAGCCTGGACACAACTGCACAGCGTCATGAACGCCGAACGGGAGCGCCGGCCCTTCGCCTTGGCCACCCTGCGCCGTATCGGCGCGTTCGCCCGCCCGCACCGGCGCCGTATCGCCCTTTTTGTTCTGCTGGGCGTGGGCACCGCCCTGCTCGCCGTGGCGACGCCGGTCCTGGCCGGGTGGGTCGTGGACACGATCGTGTCCCACGGGGACGAGCGCAGGGTCGTACGCCTGGCCCTGCTCATCGCGCTGATCGCGGTGGCGGAGGCGGCCCTGGGCATTCTCGGCCGGAGACTGTCCGCGACGCTCGGGGAGCACCTCATCCTCGATCTGCGGACCGCCGTCTTCGACCATGTGCAGCGCATGCCGGTCGCGTTCTTCACACGCACACGTACGGGCGCCCTCGTCTCCCGGCTCAACAACGACGTCATCGGCGCCCAGCGCGCGTTCAGCAACACCCTGTCCGGAGTGGTCAGCAACCTCGTCACGCTGCTGCTCACCCTCGCGGTGATGCTCACGCTGTCCTGGCAGATCACCCTGCTGGCGCTCGTGCTGCTGCCGGTGTTCGTGGTCCCGGCCCGGCGCATGGGCAGCCGCATGGCCCGGATGCAGCGGGAGGCGGCGACGCTGAACGCCGCGATGGGAACCCGCATGACCGAGCGGTTCTCCGCCCCCGGCGCCACCCTGGTCAAGCTCTTCGGACGTCCCGAGGAGGAGTCGCGGGAATTCGCCGAACGAGCCCGCCGCGTGGCCGACATCGGGATCCGGACCGCGACCGCCCAGGCGGCCTTCATCACCGCGCTCACCCTGGTCTCGGCACTCGCCCTGGCCCTGGTCTACGGCCTCGGCGGCTGGTTCGCCCTGCGCGGCGCCCTGGAACCCGGCGCCGTCGTGTCGCTGGCGCTGCTCCTGACCCGGCTGTACGCACCGCTGACGGCACTCGCGGGGGCGCGCGTCGAGGTGATGAGCGCCCTGGTCAGCTTCGAGCGGGTCTTCGAGGTGCTCGACCTGAGGCCCCTCATCGAGGAGAAGCCGGACGCGCGCCCGGTGCCCGACGGGCCCGTGTCGGTCGAGTTCGAGCAGGTCCGCTTCGGCTACCCGGCCGCCGACAAGGTCTCCCTGGCCTCCCTGGAGGAGGTCGCGTCCCTGGACGGCCGAGGCGGCGACGAGGTGCTGCACGGCCTGTCCTTCCGCGCCGAACCCGGTCAGACCGTGGCGCTCGTGGGCTCCTCGGGGGCGGGCAAGTCGACCATCGCGCAGCTGATGCCGCGCCTGTACGACACCGACGAGGGGGCCGTGCGCATCGGCGGCGTCGACGTCCGCGACCTCACGGCGCACTCGCTGCGGCAGACCCTGGGCATGGTCACCCAGGACGGCCACCTCTTCCACGACACCGTCCGCGCCAACCTGCTGCTCGCCCGGCCCGAGGCCACCGAGAGCGACCTGTGGGACGCCCTGCGCCGGGCCCGTCTCGACGACCTCGTACGGTCCCTGCCCGACGGGCTCGACACCGTGGTCGGCGAGCGCGGCTACCGCCTGTCCGGCGGTGAACGCCAGCGCATGACCATCGCCCGGCTGCTGCTGGCCCGCCAGCGCGTCGTCATCCTCGACGAGGCCACGGCCCACCTCGACAACACCTCCGAGGCCGCCGTCCAGGAAGCCCTCGCCGAAGCACTCGAAGGCCGCACGGCCATCGTGATCGCCCACCGTCTCTCCACCGTCCGGGCGGCTGACCAGATCCTGGTCGTCGAGGCCGGCCGGATCGTGGAACGGGGCACCCACGAGGAACTCCTGGCGGCGGGGCAGCGGTACGCGGAGCTGTACCGCACCCAGTTCGGCGGACCGGCCGACGAGGCGCGCGGGGAGACGGTGGAGGAGGCCGCCTAGCGCGTGAACACCCGTCAGGACCTGTGCGTACTCCTCTTCGAGCCCTCCTGAGGACAGCGAGTGCTCCTGAAGCCAGGCCGACAGCCACACCCGGAGAGGCGACGTGTCCCAGCAGCAAGCGCCCGTACCGTCCACCCGCCGAAGCCCCTCGCGCGCCCTCCGGCTGCGTGCCGTCACGGCGACCGGTGCCCTGCTCGTCCTTCCCCTCGTCACCGCGTGCGACGGTGGCGACGACGCCGAGGGCGCGGGCGGCGGCAAGGCGGCGCCGAGCGTGACCGCCGCTCCGGCCGCCGGGGTCGTCGCACCGGCCAGGGTGGAGGTGATCGCCGGGCTCACCGGCTGCAAGGCGAAGATCCGCATCGACGCCGACGAACTGCGCCAGGGCCTGTGCCATACCGAGAAAGCCGACTACCTCATCACTACCTTCCCCGAGGAGAGGTTCAAGGAGACCTGGCTGGAGGAGGCGCGCGTCTACGGAGGCAAGTACCTCGTCGGGACGCGCTGGGTGGTCAGCGTGAAGCCGGCGCTGCTGGAGTCCTTCCGCGCGAAGCTCGGCGGCACGATCAGGGAGCTGCGGGGCATCGGCCCCAAGCCCGGCCCGAAGTGACCGCAGGAGCTCCGGCCACGCCTGCTTCTTGTCGTCGGTGCTGGTGGGCGTCATGATGGTGCGGCTCGGCACATGAGCCGCCCCGCTCGCGGCGGCATCGCAGATTGAGTCCGTCGTGGTCGCCACCTTTCGTCGCCACTCGCTCGCGGGCGAGATGCTGGTGCTCCAGCTCGCCATCGTCGTGGTGGTGCTGCTGGCCGTCGCCGGGGTCTCCCTCGCCCAGTCCCAGGCCACCTTCAACCGCGTCGAAGGGCGCCGGGTGGGCGCGCTCGCCGAACAGCTGGCCGCCAACCCCCTGGTGCGCAGCCAGCTGACGCGTCCCGCGCCGGGGGAAGCGCTCGCCCCGTTGGTGCTCGCCACCCAGGCGCAGTCGGGGGTGACCTCGGTGTCGGTGGCGGACGCGGCCGGGCGGATCGTCAGCTCCACGGACCCCACCGTCGTCGGGGAGCGGATGCGGCTGGGGCCGGGCACCGCCCAAGGCCGCGGCTGGTCCGGGCAGCTGACCCTGGACGGCGACCGCGAACTTGCCGCCCAGGTGCCCGTCCTCGGGGCGAGTGAGGAGAACCTGGGCCGGATCCTCGGCACGGTGATGATCGGCGAGGCCGATCCGACGGTGTGGCAGCGGCTCAGCGGCGCGTCCTCCTATCTGCTCGCCTACCTGGGCATCGCCAGCGCACTGGGCGTCGCCGGCTCCTGGCTGCTCGCGCGGCGGGTGAAACGGCAGACCCTCGGGCTGGAGCCGGGCGAGATCGCCGGGCTCGCGGAGCACCGGGAGGCGATGCTGTACGGGATCGCGGAGGGCGTGATCGCCCTGGACCCGCAGCACCGGCTCACCCTCGTCAACGACATGGGCCGCCGCCTGCTCGACCTGCCCGAGGACTGCGTCGGCCAGAGCCTCGAAGGCCTCGGCATCGACGGAAGGCTGCGCGACGTGCTGTCGGGCACCGCCGCCGGCGAGCGGGACGAGGTCGTCGTCCGGCACGGCCGGGTCCTGGTGATGAACCGGATGACCGTCACCAAGGACGGCCGGCCGCTCGGCTCGGTCACCACCCTGCGCGACCGCACCGAACTGGCCCGGCTGGAACGGGAGCTCGGCTCCTTCCGCAGCTCCTCGGAACTGCTGCGGGCACAGGCGCACGAGTTCGCCAACCAGCTGCACACCATCTCCGGACTGATCCAGATCGGTGAGCAGGACGAAGTCGTGGCCTACATCCGTGCGTTGAGCCGGCACCGCCAGTCCCTGGACGTCACCCTCAGCCGCCGCGTCGGGGACACCGCGGTCGCCGCACTGCTGATGGCGAAGGCCTCCCTCGCGGCGGAACGTAAGGTCAGCCTGCGGATCTCGGACGACACCGCGCTGGAGCGCCTGACCCCTGAGGACGCCGCCGATGTGGCGACCGTGGTCGGCAACCTCGTGGACAACGCCGTCGACGCCGCCGGCGCCCGGGACGACGCCTGGGTGGAGGTGGCGCTGCGGCAGGACGCCGCCAGCGTGGAGATCGTGGTCCGCGACTCGGGGCCGGGCGTGGCTCCGGAACTGGCCCGCGAGGTGTTCTCCCACGGATTCACCACCAAGGCCGCCCGGGAGGGCGAGCGTGGCATCGGACTGGCCCTGACCAAGCTGGTCTGCGAACGGCACGGGGGAGAGATCTCGGTGTCCAACACGCCTGAAGGGGCCGTGTTCACCGCACGCATGACCGTCAGCCACCTCGACGGCGCGGTGGCGGAAGGAGCGGCCCCATGACCGAGGCGAGCGACAAGGCGGACGCGATCGACGTCCTGGTGGTCGACGACGACTTCATGGTGGCACGGGTCCACCGCGCGTTCGTCGAGCGCGTCGAGCCGTTCCGCGTCGTCGGCACGGCCCACACCGGGGGACAGGCCATCGAGGCGGTCGAGACGCTTCGCCCCGACCTCGTCCTGCTCGACCTGTACCTCCCCGACCTGTTCGGGCTCGACGTCATCCCCCGGCTGCGGACCGCCGGGCACGACTGCGACGTCATGGTCATCAGCGCGGCCACCGAGGCCGAGACGGTACGCGGCGCCGTCCGCCGCGGCGTGGTCGACTACCTCCTCAAACCCTTCGACTTCGAGGATCTGCGCCTGCGCCTGGAGCGCTACGCCACCCAGCGGGGCAGGCTGCTGACGACGGTGGTCCGCGGTCAGGCGGACGTGGACCGTGTCCTGGCCGGCGCGTTCGGCCCGGCACCGGCCCCCACCCTGCCCAAGGGCATGAGCGTGGAGACCGCCGAACTCGTCGAGCGGGCCCTGCGTGAGGCGGACGGCACCCTGTCCGCCACCGAGTGCGCCGCCGTCACCGGCGTGTCCCGGGTGAGCGCCCGCCGCTACCTGGAGTACTTCCACGGCACGGGCAGTGCGGAGGTGTCCCTGCGCTACGGCGCCGCCGGCCGGCCGGAACGCCGCTACGGCTGGCGGGGCTGAGTCGTCACCCGGGACCGGAGGCGGGGCCCTGTTCCTCGTGGCGGGCGTGCACGCGCCGCAGCAGTGAGGCCAGTTGCTCCCGTTCGGCATCGCTCAGCGGGGACAGGAGGTCGTCGTCGGCGGAGGCGATGTCGGCGTTGAGATGGTCGCGGGCCGTTCCGCCCTGCGGGGTGATGCGGACGTCGACGCGGCGGGCTGTCTTTCCCGTCGCGTACATCAGGTACGCGCTGAGGTCCAGCACGCTGGGCGGCGTCATGCGTGAACGGTGGTCCGGCTGTGCCTTCTCTGTGAACACCGTCCAAAAAATAGGGCACTTGGCGCCTGAGGCAGCAGCGCTTGTCCGTGATCGCCGCCGTGCGGACCGGGCCCACATGGCGGCGCTGCGGTGCCGGCCCCGGGACCGTACCGGGGCGGCAGGTCAGGGGCGGCCGGTGAGGTAGCCGCCCATGGAGGTGAAGTACTCGGCGGCGGGCAACTCCCGGCCGTCCTCGGTGCGTACGCGGGTGATGGCCAGGCCGTGGTTGCGTCCCCTGCGGGCGTCGGCGCCCGCGACGATCACCACACCGTCGCCCTCGCGGTAGAAGATCCGGCCGGGGGTGCCGCCGTAGCGCCCCTCGGACACGAACGAGGCCAGGACGTCGAGCCGCTTGCCCCGGTGGAAGGTGTAGGCGCTCGGGTACGGCTCCGACTGGGCGCGCACCAGGCGCTCCAGGTCCTCCGCGGGCCAGCTCCAGTCGATGCGGCTGTCCTCGTCGGCCCGCTTGTGGAAGAAGGACGCCTGGGAGCGGTCCTGCCGGGTGAACTCGGTCTGCCCCGAGGCGATCAGGCCGAGTGCGCCGATGGTGACCGGGGCGATGAGGTCGACGGTCTTGTGGAAGAGGTCGGTCGCGGTGTCCGCCGGGCCGACCGGCACCGCCTCCTGCCGCACGATGTCGCCGGCGTCGAGTTCGTCGTTCATCATGTGCGCCGTGACGCCCACTTCGGACTCGCCGTTGATGAGTGCCCAGATCAGCGGTGAGAAGCCGGCGTACTTCGGCAGCAGCGAGTCGTGCACGTTCAGCGTGCCGTGGCGGGGCAGTCCGAAGATGCGCGGGGGGATCCAGGTGCGCCAGTTGTTGGCCACGATGATGTCCGGGTCGGCCTCCTTGAGGCGCTCGAACAGCTCCTCGTCGTCGGGGCGGTTGCGGATCAGCACCGGGACGCCGTGCTCCTCGGCGAGGTCGGCGACCGAGTCGCTCCAGATCTTCTCGTAGGCGTGCTCGCTCTTGGGGTGGGTCACGACCAGCACCACGTCGTGCTCGGACTCCAGGAGGGCTTGCAGGGTGCGGTGCCCCCAGGTCTGGTAACCGAACATGACGACCCGCATGGGGTTCCTCCTCAGAGCAAGGTGTTGGCCGACGCAAGTAAAGCAAGGCTTACCTTAGTGCGCAACGGGTGTGCGCGGTCGGTGAGTTGGCGAGACTCACCTTCGATCCGTGTCCGTTTTGCCCTGTCGACACCTCTGCGGGTTTAGCTTAGGCTCACCTAAGTTCGTTGGCGTGCTGCGTCGTCGGCATGCCCGTCTCCCGTTCCCTCCACACCTGACACGCGCGGCTGCCCCGCACGATGGGAGTGACATGTCGCAGGTTCTTCCCGATGGCGCATCGCCGGTCCACGACCTGATCGGTATCGGCTTCGGGCCGTCCAACGTGGCCATGGCGATCGCGCTCCGCGAGCACAACACCCGCGTCGGCGGGCAGGAGGCGATCGCCGCTCACTTCTTCGAGCAGCAGCCCCGCTTCGGCTGGCACCGCGGCATGCTCATCGACGACGCCACCATGCAGGTCTCCTTCCTCAAGGACCTGGTGACGCTGCGGAACCCGGCCAGCCAGTACAGCTTCCTGTGCTACCTGCAGAGCAAGGGCCGGCTGATCGACTTCATCAACCACAAGAACCTGTTCCCGCTGCGGGTGGAGTTCCACGACTACTTCGAGTGGGCCGCGGCGCAGGTCGAGGACATGGTCTCCTACGGCCACGAGGTCGTCGGCGTCGCGCCCGTGACCCGGGACGGTGTCGTGGACCACCTGGAGGTGACCGTCCGCTCCGGCGGCGGCCTCGAGGTCCACCGGGCCCGCAACCTCGTCATCGGCACCGGACTGCGTCCGCTCGTGCCCGAGGGTGTGGAGCGCGGCGAACGGGTCTGGCACAACTCCGAACTGCTCGCGAAAGTAGACGAGTTGAGGGGAACCTCGCCCTCCCGCTTCGTCGTCGTGGGCGCCGGCCAGAGCGCCGCCGAGAACGTCGCCTACCTGCACCGCCGCTTCCCCGAGGCCGAGGTCTGCGCCGTCTTCTCCCGCTACGGCTACAGCCCCGCCGACGACAGCAGCTTCGCCAACCGGATCTTCGACCCGCAGGCCGTCGACGCGTACTTCGCCGCCCCCGCGGACGTCAAGCGCCGGCTGATGGACTACCACGGCAACACCAACTACTCCGTGGTGGACATCGACCTCATCGACGACCTCTACCGGCAGTCGTACCAGGAGAAGGTGCTCGGCACCGAGCGGCTGCGGTTCCTCAACGTCTCCCGGCTCACCGGCGTCAAGGAGACCCCGTCGAGCGTCCGCGCCACGGTGACGTCCCTGGTCACCGGCGAGGAAACCGATCTCGACGCGGACGTCGTGGTCTTCGCCACCGGCTACAGCCCCGTCGACCCCACGAGCCTGCTCGGGGAGGTCGCCGACCGCTGCCTGCGCGACGACGAGGGCCGCGTCCGCGTCGAGCGCGACTGGCGCATCGCGGCCGACCCCGCCCTGCGCTGCGGCATCTACCTCCAGGGCGGCACGGAGCACACGCACGGCATCACCTCGTCGCTGCTCTCCAACACCGCCATCAGGGTGGGCGAGATCCTGGACTCCCTCCTCGGCCGCAGGGCCGAGCCCGCCGCCGACCGGACGCACACGGTCGCCGACGGCACGGGCAGCGCCGCCCGCTAGGCGCTTCGCTGCGGGTGCCGGTGCCAAGGATCGGCGCCGGCGCCGCCATGACCGGTCGCGCCCTCTCCCCGGTTCCTTGGGGGAGTCGCAGGCGCCATCCGGTCAACTCGCCCATTACGCAAGGGATAACGTACGTCGACATGGGCACGACTGCTGCAGTGGAGCGGCCCCCGGTCAAGGGCTCGACAGCGACCCGTCACCGGCGGGTCGTGGGTCTCGGCACCCTTCTGACGGTCCTCGTGATCGCCGGCGTCCTGTCGCTGGCCGTCGGGGCACGCGCGTTGAGCCCCGCCGAGGTGTGGCACGGACTGTTCGGCGCCCCGGACCCCGACCGGCGGCTCACGGAGATCAGGCTCATCGTCGAGACCGTACGCGTACCCCGCACGGTCCTCGGGGTCGTGGCGGGCGTCGCCCTCGGCGTCGGCGGGGCGCTGATGCAGGGGTTCACCCGCAACCCGATCGCCGACACCGGCCTGCTGGGCGTGAACTCCGGCGCCTCGTTCGCGGTGGTGGTGGCGATCTCCGTGTTCGGGCTCGGCAACCCCTTCCAGTACGTCTGGTTCGCCTTCGCCGGGGCGGCCGTCGCCGGTGTCGTGGTGTTCGCTCTCGCGAGCATCGGGCGCGGGGCCGGCAACCCGCTGACCCTCGCCCTGGCCGGCCAGGGCGTCACGGTGTTCCTCGCGGCGATGACCACCGCCGTCGCGCTGTCGGACAAGGCGGCGCTGAACGCCCTGCGGTTCTGGAACGCCGGCTCCCTCGCCGGTGCCGGATTCGACGTCATCCGGCCGGTGACCGCCTTCATCGGTGCCGGGCTCTTGCTGGCCCTGACCACGCTGCCCTCCCTCAACCTGCTCAACCTCGGCGACGACGTGGCCAGGGGCCTGGGCGTGAACATCGCGCTGAACCGGACCGTCGGCATCACCGCCATCACCCTGCTGGCCGGCGCGGCGACGGCCGCGTGCGGCCCCATCGCCTTCCTCGGCCTCATGGTCGCCCACGTGGCCCGGTACCTGACCGGCCCGGACTACCGCTGGCTCGTGCCGTACGCCGGTCTGCTCGGGGCCGTCGTGCTGCTGCTGTGCGACATCGTCGGCCGACTGGTCGTGCGGCCGGGCGAGTTGGACGCCGGTGTTCTCGTGGCGCTGCTCGGCGCCCCCTTCTTCGCGGTCCTCGTGTGGCGCGGAAAGCTCAGGAAAGCATGAACGTGACCGGGGTGAAGCCGTCCCTGCCGCCGGGCGTGCGGCTCGGCCGGGTGTCGTTCGTCTGGCGGCCCTGGCTGCTGTGCGTCACGCTGCTGCTCGCGGCGGCGGCCTTCCTGGCGTTCTGCGTGTCCATCGGCGTCGGGGACTTCCCCGTAGGCCTCCCGCAGGTGATCGCCACACTCTTCGGGCGGGGCGAGCGGGTCGACGAGTTCGTCATCATGGACCTGCGGATGCCGCGCGCCCTGGCCGGACTCGTCGTGGGCGTCGCCCTCGGGGTGTCCGGGGCGCTCACGCAGTCCATCGCCCGCAACCCGCTCGCAAGCCCGGACGTCCTGGGCATCACCTCGGGTGCCAGTGCCGTGGCGGTGTTCCTGGTGACGGTCTCGGGCGGGACCGCCGCGGCGATCGCCAACTCCGTGGGACTGTCGGCCGCGGCGCTCGCGGGCGGGCTCGGCACGGGCCTGCTGGTGTACTTCCTGGCCTGGCGGCGCGGGGTGGACGGCTTCCGGCTCATTCTCATCGGCATCTCGGTGAGCGCCGTGATGGAGGCGATCACGGCCTGGCTGCTGGTCACGGCCGACATCAGGGACGTGGCCCGGGCCCAGGCGTGGCTGGTCGGCTCCCTGGAGGACCGCTCCTGGGGCGAGGTCTGGACGGCCCTGTGGTGCGGGCTCGTCCTCCTGGCCGTCGTCTCCTGCGTCGCCTTCCAGTTCGGGCCGATGCACTTCGGCGACGAGATCGCCGCGGGCCTGGGCGTGCGCTACGCGAGGGTGCGGGCGGTCCTGCTGCTGTGCGCGGTGCTGCTGGCCGGTGTGGCGGTGAGCGCGGCGGGCCCCGTGCCGTTCGTCGCGCTGGTGGCACCGCAGGTGGCGATGCGTCTGGCGCGCTGCCCCACACCGCCGATGGTGGCCTCGGGCCTGACGGGCGCGCTGCTGCTGACCGGCTCGGACCTCGTCGCGCGCACGGCGCTGCCCGTTTCGCTCCCGGTCGGCGTGGTCACCGCCGCGATCGGCGGGCCCTTCCTCGTCTATCTGCTGGTACGGGCGAACCTGCGGTAGATGTACAAGAGTCAGCTGAACCCGAACAAGGGGGGACCCGTGGTCGCACAGTCCGTCACCGAGGCCGCGGCCGACGGCGCTTCGCGGCTCGCAGCCCGAGGTGTCACGGTCGGCTACGGCGGCCGGGTCGTCATCGACAAGCTCGACGTGGCGATACCGCCGGGCGTGATCACCACGATCATCGGCCCCAACGGCTGCGGTAAATCGACCCTGTTGCGCACGTTGTCACGGCTGCTCAAGCCGGCCGGCGGGACGGTCGTCCTGGACGGCGAGGACATCGGCGGGCTCCGGACCCGGGACGTGGCGAAGAAGCTGGGGCTGCTGCCGCAGGCGCCCGTCGCGCCGGAGGGGCTGACGGTGGCCGACCTGGTCGCCAGGGGCCGTCACCCCCACCAGAGCTGGCTGCGGCAGTGGTCGTCCGACGACGCCGACGTGGTGGCGCGCGCCCTGGCCATGACCGGGGTGTCCGACCTCGCCGACCGCCCGGTCGACGCGCTGTCCGGCGGGCAGCGCCAGCGCGTCTGGATCTCGATGACGCTGGCTCAGGGCACCGACCTGCTGCTGCTGGACGAGCCGACGACCTATCTGGACCTGGCACACGCCCTCGACGTCCTCGACCTGGTCGACGATCTGCACGAGTCCGGATGCACGGTCGTCATGGTGCTGCACGACCTCAACCTGGCCACGCGCTACAGCGACCACCTCGTGGTGATGCGGGAGGGGTCGATCCTGGCGCAGGGGCATCCGCGTGAGGTGGTCACCGCCGAACTGCTATATGAGGCCTTCGGGTTGCGTGCCCGGGTGATCGACGACCCGGTCGGCGACCGGCCGCTCATCGTGCCGATAGGGCGGGCCCACGTGCAGCCCGGACACCTTCCGGCGCAGGGCTGTTAGTAAGGCTAGGCTAACCTCACTCTCGCGCGGTAAGGTTTGGCTGCCCTGAGGCAAGGGCGCAGCGAACTGGCGCGAAAGCAAGGGGATGTGGATGCTCCTCCATCGAACGACGCCCGGAAAGCCATGGCGGCGGCTGGCAGCGGTACTGTCCGCGACCGCCCTCGGCGTCGGTCTCCTCGCGGGGTGCGGTTCCGGCACGGCGGACACGGCGGACAGCGAGAACAAGGACACTCAGGCCGCAGCCGCCGGCGACTTCCCGGTCACCGTGGAGCACGCGTTCGGATCCACGACGGTCGACAAGGCGCCCCAGCGGGTCGTCACCGTCGGCTACACCGACGACCAGACCGTCCTGGCCTTCGGCGTCAAGCCCGTCGGCATGGTCGACCAGTATCCGAACCCGCCCGGCAAGAGCCCGGACATCAACACCCGGTGGCCTTGGGTGAAGGACAAGTGGGGCGACACCAAGCCCGAGGTCGTCATGAAGAACGGCGACTCCGGCCCCAACTACGAGAAGATCGCGGCCCTTCGCCCCGACCTGATCGTCGCGGTGTACTCCGAGATCGACCAGGCCGCCTACGACAAGCTCTCCAGGATCGCCCCGACGGTGGCCCGCACCAAGGGTGAGAAGGAGCCCTTCAGCGCTCCCTGGCAGGACAACGCCCTGCACATCGCCAAGGCCCTCGGCAGGGCCGGCGAGGGCCAGAAGATGGTCGACGACATC
Organism: Streptomyces tibetensis; assembly: GCF_040647715.1. GTDB lineage: Bacteria > Actinomycetota > Actinomycetes > Streptomycetales > Streptomycetaceae > Streptomyces > Streptomyces tibetensis_A. Next base: position 399,880 of record NZ_JBEZCR010000004.1, read on the forward strand.
CAGGGCCAACTGGACGCGGCCAAGAAGGCGCACCCCGAGCTCGGCCAGGAAACCGCGGTCGCACTGTCCTGGTACAAGGACTCGGTGGCACCCTTCACCTCCACCGACGTCCGCGGCCGGCTCGTCACCGGCATCGGCTACAAGTACCAGACCGGGATCGACAAGATCGCGGGCGGCAACTTCTACACCACGCTCTCGCCCGAGCGCATCGACCTCGTCGACGTCGACCGCATCTTCGTCATCAACGACAGGGCCGACACCGAAGCGCTCAAGAAGTTCAAGCTGTTCGCCAACCTCGACGCCGTGAAGAAGGGCAACGTGTCCTACCTGCTCGACAGCGAGGGGCCGGCGGTCGGCGCGGCCATCTCCCAGGGCACCCTGCTGTCCATGCCGTACGCGATCGACGAGCTCGTCAAGTCGGTCGAGTAGGGAGGTGAGCACCGCCGACACGCGCGTCGCCCCGGCGGCCCTGCGCACGACGAACGGACGCGAGGCCGCCCGCTGGGTCGCGGACCACTGCCGCGCGATGCCCGGGCTGACGACGGCGACCGTGCTCACCACGGTCGCGGGGGCGGCGCTCCAGGTGCTCCCCGTGCTCCTGCTCGGCCGGGTGGTCGACGGGGTCGTCGGGGGCGAGGACCGTTCGGTCCTGGTCACGATCGGGGTGCTCATCGGTGCCGCCGCGCTGCTCGGCGCGGCGGCCACCGCGGTCTCCACGTACCTCATCGGACGGCTGGGCGCGGATCTGCTCGCGCGGCTGCGCGAAGGCGCCGTCCGTGCGGTGCTCGGCATGCCGAGCACACGGATCGAGCAGGTCGGCCGGGGTGATGTGCTCTCCCGGGTCGGAGACGACGTGGCCGTCATCTCCAAAGGCATCCGCACGGCCGTCCCCACGGTGTTCTCGGCGGGCGTGCTGGTCGTCATCGCGACCCTCGGCATGTTCGGGCTCGACTGGCGGCTCGGCCTGGCCGGTGCGGGGGCGCTACCCGCGTACGCGCTGGCGCTGCGCTGGTACCTGCCCCGGTCCGCCCCGCTCTACCGCAGGCAGCGCGTGGCCCAGGCCGATCGCGCCCAGGCGTTCATCAGCGGCCTGAACGGCATCGACACGGTCAGGGCCTACCGTCTGGAGGGCGCTTTCCGCGAGAAGGTCACCACCGAGTCCTGGCGGGTGCGCGAGCTCGGCATCGAGGTGTTCCGGTTCTTCGGCCGGTTCGTCGGCCGGGAGAACCGCGCCGAGTTCATCGGTCTGGTCCTGATCCTGGTGGTGGGGTACGCCCTGCTGGAGGCGGACGCGGCCACCCTGGGCGAGGTGTCGGCGGCTCCGCTGCTGTTCCACCGGCTGTTCACCCCGCTGGGCGCCATCATGTTCACCTTCGACGAGGCGCAGAAGTCGGGCGCGAGCCTGACCCGCCTGGTCGGGGTGCTGGGGGAGTCCGCCGAGGAGCGGCTGGTCGGCGACGAGTCCGTGACGGCGGCCCGGGCCGGGGCGTACCCGGTGACGGTCGAAGGACTGACGTTCCGTTACCCGGGTTCCGAGGAGCCGGTGCTGCGGGACGTGGACCTGTCGATCCCGGCCGGAGGCTCGCTCGCCCTGGTCGGCGCCACGGGTGCGGGCAAGACGACGCTGGCCGCGTTGATCGCCGGGATCGGCACCCCGCAGACCGGTTCGGTGCGCGTCGGGACGACCGACCTGGCCGACCTGGACGAGGCCGGCGTGCGGGCCCTGGTCAGCCTCCTCACGCAGGAGACGCACGTCTTCTCCGGCCCGCTCGCCGACGACCTGCGGCTGTCCGCGCCGGGGGCGAGCGACGCTGAGCTGAGGGACGCGTTGCGCACGGTCGGCGCCGAGGGCTGGGTCGCCGCGCTGCCCGACGGGCTGAACACCCCGGTCGGTGAAGGGGGCGAGCGTCTGGACGTCACCGAAGTCGCCCAGATCGCCCTGGCCCGGCTGGTGCTGGGGAGGGCGCCGGTGGTGGTGCTCGACGAGTCGACCGCGGAGGCCGGCAGCGAGGGCGCCGCCGAGCTGGAGCGGGCCGTACTGGCCGCCTGCGCGGGCCGGACCACGCTGTTCGTGGCGCACCGGCTGACCCAGGCGATGGCCGCGGACCGGATCGCCGTGCTCGACGCGGGACGGGTCGTGGAGCAGGGGACGCACGAGGAACTGGTGGCTCTGGACGGCCGGTACGCACGACTGTGGCGGGCCTGGCGAGAGGGTAGTTAGGCAACCCTTATTTAGGTTAGCCTAACTCCACATTCTGGAAGGGACGCTGAGTCTTCGATGATGGAATCGCGTGCTCGTCTCGTACTGCTGTCTCCCACGCGCCTTGCCGCTGTGCGCCGGCGGATCGGCGACCACCCCGACCGGACCATCACCGAGGCCTGCGCCATCGGCCTGTCCTACTGGGCGACGGGCGACAGCCCCGACGGCATCGACCTCACGCCCGGCACGCTCTTCGCCGACGTCCTCGGCTGGGTCGGCAACGGCGGGACGGCGCCCCGCGGTTGGGCCGTCTCCGCGGACGGCCGCGGCATCATCGTCCCCGAGGACGTCACCCCCGAGGACGCACAGCTCGCCCTGGACGACCTGGCCGACTTCCCGGACCGGCCGCTGGGCACCATCGGCCCGTCCAGCGTGGCGGCCAGACTCCGGACCCTGGCCGAGTGGAACGACAACCGGGCCGACCGGGACCGCCCCACCGTCGTCGAGATGTTCCACCGGCAGGCGAGCGCACGACCGGACGCCGTGGCCGTCGTCGACGAGCACCGGTCGCTGACCTACCGTGAAACCGCCGAACACGCGGCCCAGCTGGCCAACCATCTGCTCACCCGCGGACTCGGCTCCGAACAGGTCGTCGGCATCTCCCTGCCCCGCTCCGCCGACATGGTCGTCGGGCTGCTCGCCGTGCTCCAGGCCGGCTGCGCCTTCGTACCGCTCGATCCGCAGTGGCCCGCCGCGCGCCGCGCCGTCGTTATCGAGGACGCCCGGGTCGTCGTCCAGCTCAACGCCTCCGGCGAGCACGACCCGGCCGAACCGGACGCCGTGGCCGTCGACCTGGACGACTGGCGGTACGGCTCCTACCCGGTGGAGCGGCCCGACGTCACCGTCCTCGGTGACGCACTGGCCTATGTGATCTTCACGTCCGGTTCGACCGGGCGACCCAAGGGCGCGATGATCCGGCACGAGGCGATCAGCGAGCGCCTGCTGTGGCAGGTGAACGAGATCCTGGGCTTCGGCCACGACGACGCCTCCCTGTTCAAGGCGCCGCTGTCCTTCGACATCTCCATCAACGAGATCTTCCTGCCGCTCGTCTCCGGCGGCCGCCTCGTCGTCCTGCGGCCCGGCGGCGAACGCGACCCGCACCACCTGCTGAGCGTCATCGCCGAACAGCGCGTCACCTTCACGTACCTGGTGTCGTCCATGCTGGACGTCCTGCTGGAGATGGCCGGCGACTCCGGCCGCCTGGACAGCCTGCGGCACGTGTGGTGCGGCGGCGAGGTCCTCACCCCCGAGCTGTACGAGCGCTTCCGCACCAAGCTCGGCACCATCCCCATGTACCACGGTTACGGCCCCGCCGAGACGACCATCGGCGTCTCCCACGTCATCTACCGGGGCGCCGCGGAACGCCTGTCGACGTCCATCGGCAAGGCCAACCCCAACACCCAGCTCTACGTCCTGGACGACGAACTGCGCCCCGTCCCCGTCGGCGTCGGCGGCGAACTCTACGTCGGCGGCTTCCTCCTGGGCCGGGGCTACGTGGGCGCGCCCGGCCTGACCGCCTCCCGCTTCGTCGCCAACCCCTTCGCGAACGACGGCTCCCGCCTCTACCGCACCGGCGACCTCGCCCGCTTCGCCCCCGACGGATCGCTGGACTTCCTCGGCCGCGCCGACAACCAGATCAAGATCCGCGGCATGCGGCTGGAGATCGAGGACGTCGAGGCCGGCCTCGCCGAGCACCCCCGGGTCCGGCACACCTGCGTCGTCGCGAAGAAGAACACGGCCGGCGGCACCTACCTCGTCGGCTACGTCATACCCGCCGCCGGCAGCGAGGACCTGCACGCCGGAGAGGTCAAAGCCTGGGCCGGCGCGCACATGGTCGAGTACATGGTGCCCGCCCACATCGTGGTGATGACGGAGTTCCCGCTCACCGCCAACGGCAAGCTCGACCGCAACGCGCTGCCCGAGCCCACGATCGGGACCAGTACGCTCGCCCGCCCCACCACCGACGACGAACGGACGGTGTGCGCCGCGGTCGCGGAGGTGCTGCGGCTCGAAGAGGTCGGCGTCGACCAGGACTTCTTCCAGCTCGGCGGCGACAGCATCCTCGCGATCTCGCTCCTGAGCGCGCTGCGCGAGCAGGGCCTGCACGTCACGGCACGGCAGATCTTCACCCACGGCACGGTGGGCGCGCTGGCCGCCGTCGCGAGCCGCGAGGACGTCTCCGCCGTGGACCACGCCGATGTCGCCACCGGCACCGTCGTGGGCTCACCCATCGTGCAGTGGCTCGGCGAGACCACGGACGCCGTCGACGGCTTCGTCCAGTCGGTCGTCCTGAACACCCCCGCGGACCTGACCGCCGACACCCTCGACACGATCCTCACCGCGCTCGTGGCCCGGCACGACATGCTCCGCGCCAAGCTGGTGCGCGGCAGCCGCTGGAGCTTCGACATCCCCGACGCGGACCGCGCCGAGCCCGCAGCGCAGCGCAGCGACCGGCCGCTCGACGAGTGCATCGCCCTCGCCACGGCCGGGCTGGACCCGGCGAACGGCGTGATGCTCCGGGCCGTCTGGCGCCCCGAGGCACGCCAACTCGTCCTCGTCGCCCACCACGTGGTCGTCGACGGCGTCTCCTGGCGCATCCTGATGGAGGACCTGGCCACCGCCTGGCGGCAGTTCAGCTCGGGCCGGCCCATCGAACTCCCGCCGGTGGGAACGTCGTTCCGGCGCTGGACCCAACTCCTGGAACGCGCCGCATTCGACGCCGACAGCTCCTCCTTCCTGCGCCCCCTGCCCGGCGAGGACCTGCCCCTGGCCCGCCGCGCCCTGTCCGGCACGGACACCGTCGCCGGCGAACGCCTTCACACCGTCACGGTGGGCCCCGACCTCACGGCCGCACTGCTGGGCGACCTCCCCGCGAAGTTCCACGCCGGCGTCAACGACGTCCTGCTCACCGCGCTCGCCGTCGCCCTCGCCCGCAGGCGCCGCGACCTCGGCCAGGACCAGACCTTCGCCCACATCGAGCTCGAAGGACACGGCCGCGAAGGGCAGTTCGTGGCGGGCTCCGCCGGATTCGAGCCGGACCTGTCCCGGACCGTCGGCTGGTTCACCACCCTCTTCCCGGTCACCGTGGACCCCGGCACGGCAGCCGACCTCACCACCCCCGCGTACCTGACCGCCGCCCTGAAGGCGGTCAAGGAGGACCTCGCCCGGGTACCGGACAACGGCATCTCCTACGGCGCCCTGCGCTACCTCACCCACAGCGAGTTCGACGCCCCCGCCCCCCAGGTGCTCTTCAACTACCTCGGCCGCTTCGCCGCCGGCGCCCCCGAAGACTGGCAACTTGCGTGCACGACAGGGCAGTTGGGCGAGAAGCGCGATCCGCGGATGCGCCTGCCGCGCGCCCTGGAGTTCAACGCGATCGCCGAACCCGCCGCCTCCGGCGCCTACGAACTCGTCACCACCATCTCCTGGCCCGACGGACTGTTCACCGACGCCGACATCACGACACTCGCCGACCACTTCCGCACGGCCCTGACCGGACTCGCCGCACTCGACGAGGGCGGCCACTCGCCCAGCGACTTCCCCCTCGTACCGCTCACACAGGCCGACGTCGACGCCCTGGACGGCCCGGACCTGCGGGACATCCTGCCGCTGACCCCGCTCCAGGAAGGCCTCTACTTCCACTCGGTCTTCGACGACGACTCCGCGGGCGCCTACGTCGAGCAGCAACTGCTCACCCTCGAGGGCGAGGTGGACGCCGACCGGCTCGCGTCGGCGGCCACCCGGCTGCTCACCCTGTTCCCGAACCTCGCCGCCCGCTTCGCGGCCCTCGCCGACGGCCGCGTGGTGTCCGTCCTGGAGAGCGGAGCCGCCGCCCCCTTCACCACGCTGGACCGCCCCGGCATCACGGCCGAGGAGATACGCGACCTCGCCGAACGGGACCGCCGCACCGGATTCGACCTGGCCACCGGCCCCCTCATGCGCTACACGCTCATCCGCGCCGGCTCCGGCCGGAACGTCCTGGTGCAGACCGTGCACCACATCATCGCCGACGGCTGGTCCGTGCCGCCCATGCTCCGCGCGCTGCTCCGCGAGTACCACGCCCCGGGCACCGTCCACCCGCTGGGCGGCTTCGCCGACTACGTGCGCTGGCTCGCCGGACGCGACGCCGACGAGAGCGACCGCGTCTGGCGCGGGGAACTCGCAGAGCTGCCCGGCCCGTCCATGATCGCCGAGGGGCACACGCCCTCCGACCGGTTCGCCGAGACGGTCATGGCACCCGAGGGCGACCTCGACGCCGCCGCCCGCGAGGCCGGCGTGCCCCTGAGCGTCGCCGTGCACAGCGCCTGGGCCGTCACCCTGGGCGGCATCCTCCAGGGCCGGGACGTCGTGTTCGGCTCCACGGTCTCCGGCCGTGACGCCGAGGTGCCCGGCATCGGCGACATGGTGGGCCTCTTCATCAACACGATCCCCGTACGCGCCCGTTGGGCCCCCGGGGCCACCGCCGCCGACCTGCTCACCTCGGTGCGCGACCACCAGAGCACGGTCCTGCCGCACCAGCACGTCTCCCTGGCGCGCATCGGCCGCCTGGCCGGTGCCGGTGCGCTCTTCGACACGCTCGTGGTGTTCGACGTGGCCACCGACGTGACCTCGCTCCGGCGCCCGGGCGACACGCTGACCATCACCGACCTGGTCAACGAGGGCGCTCCGCACTACCCGCTGACCCTCGTGATCGAGCGCGCCCACGACGGCCGTCCGCGCTTCAACCTCATCTACGACGGTGAACTGCTGCGCGCGACGACCGCCCGTTCGATCCTGCGCACCTTCAGCAGGACCCTGACCGGCCTGCTCGCGCACCCTGACACCCCGGTGGACGACCTGGCGGCGGGAGCCGAACGACTCCCCGCCCCCGTCACCCCGACCACCCTGGGCGCACTGTTCGACACCGCGGCCCGCCGCGACCCGGCGGCCACGGCCGTCACCCAGTGCGGCCTCGACGGCGCCACCCGCTCGCTTACCTACGGCGAACTGTCCGACGCCAGAGACGACCTGGCCGGCGCCCTGCGCGCGGCAGGGGTCGGCCCGGGCGGCCGGGTCGCCGTCGCCGTCCCCCGCTCCCTGGAGCAGGTCGTCGCCCTCGTCGCGATCGTCACGGCGGGCGGTGCTTACGTCCCCCTCGACCTGGCGTACCCGGACGAGCGGCTGGAGTACATCCTGGCCGACGCGGCCCCCCAGGTCGTCCTCGTGGACCGCGACCAGCACGAGCGCTTCAGGCGGCTCCTGGCCCGCGCGGGGGTGCCGGCCCGGGTACTGGTCCAGGGCGAAGAGCCCCCGGCCCCCCGCACGGTGCCGGCCCTCGAGCCCGACTGGCACACCCCCGCCTACGTGATCTACACCTCCGGATCCACGGGCCGCCCCAAGGGCGTCGTCGTCCCGCACTCCAGCGTGGTGACGCTGCTCGCCCACACCCGACCCGCCATGGACTTCGGCCCCGACGACGTGTGGGTCCAGTTCCACTCCTTCTCCTTCGACTTCGCGGTCTGGGAGCTGTGGGGCGCGCTGGCCCACGGCGGTGAGCTGCTGGTGCCCGAGTACGGCCTGACCCGCTCCCCGGTCGACTTCCACCGGCTGGTCCGCGAGCGCGGCGTCACCGTCCTCAACCAGACCCCCTCGGCCTTCTACCAGTTCATCGAGGCCGACCGGCTCACCGGCGAACCGCTGCCCGCACTGCGCCGGATCGTCTTCGGCGGCGAGGCACTGGACCTCGGGCGGCTGCGCGGCTGGGTCGAGCGGCACGGCACGACGGCCCCCGAGCTGGTCAACATGTACGGCATCACCGAGACCACCGTCCACGTCACCCACCGAGTGCTCACCGACGAGGACTTCGCCCCCGGAAAGGACGTCAGCCCCATCGGCGGCCCGATCCCCGGCCTGGTCACCCACCTCCTCGACGACCGGCTCCGCCCGGTGCCGCCGGGCCGCGAGGGGGCCATCTACGTCGCCGGCGACCAGGTGTCCCTCGGCTACCTGGGCCGCCCCGGCCTCACCGCGGGCCGCTTCGTCGCGAACCCGTTCACGGCCGACGGCTCCCGCATGTACCACACGGGCGACCTCGCCGTCCGCACCCTCGACGGCGAACTGGTCTTCACCGGCCGCGCGGACGACCAAGTGCAACTGAAGGGATTCCGCATCGAGTTGGGGGAGGTGGAGTCGGCGATCAGGGCCCTGGACGGCGTGACCGACGTGGCGGTGACGGTGGCGGACAGCGGCGATCACCTGGTGGCGCACGTGGTGGGCACCGTGCCGACCGACCTCACCGCCCGTCTGTCGTCGAGGCTTCCCATGCACATGGTCCCGGGCCGGTTCCTGACGATCGACGCCCTGCCATTGACGATCAACGGCAAGCTGGATCGAAGGGCCTTGGCAGAGCGCCCCGTCAGGGGCGCGGGGAACTGCGCGACCAGCCACAACGCACCCGCAGAAGAAGCCACCGCGGTAGCCGCACTCACCGAGATCTTCACCGAGGTGCTGCCCGGCACCGACGTAACGGCCGAAACCGACTTCTTCCGCGCCGGAGGCGACAGCATCATCGCCATCACGGTCGTGAACAGGGCACGCACACTCGGCCTGCCCCTCACCCCGAGGGACGTCTTCCTGCTGAGAACCCCCGGCGCACTGGCCGAAAACCTGCGAACGCGCGCTCCGCAGGCCACCGCGGAGACCACGCACCGCGAAGACGGCCCACTGCCTCCCACCCCGATCATCCTCCGCCAACGCGAACTCGGCGGCTCCCTCACCCGCTTCGCCCAGGCCAGGACACTGCAGGCCCCCGAAGGCACCGGCTACCCGGACGCCGTACGCGCGGCGAACGCCGTGGTCGCCGCCCACCCCACCCTCCGGCTGCGCGTCGACACCGCCCACGGCGTGTGGACCCTCCGCACGGAACCCGCCCGCGAGATCACCGCCGTACGCCCGGACACCACCGACGCGGCAGCCGTCGCGAACGAGGCCGCGGGGCAACTCGACCCCGAGTCGGGCGAGGTGATCGCGTTCGCGTGGCTGGAGCCGAGCAGGACCCTCGTCGTCACCGTCCACCACCTCGCCGTCGACGCGGTCTCCTGGCTGATCCTGCTCGACGACCTGGCCACGGCCCTGCGCGGCGAGCCCCTCGCCCCGCCGACCACCTCCTACGCCGAGTACGCCGAAGCCCTGACGCTCCGGTCGGCTCAGGACACTCATGACCTCGACCGCTGGGTCACGACACTCCGCGCGCCCGAACTGCTGAGCGCCCCGGGCCACTTGCGCAAGACCACGGTCGTACTCGCACCCGACGTGAGCGACATCCTCACCCGCACCGCCCCCGCCGCACTCGGCATCGGCCTCACCGAGCTGCTCTGCGGAGCCCTGCGCACCGCGCTGACCGGCATCCAGCCGTCGCCCACCGATCTCGCCGTCGACCTGGAACGGCACGGCCGTGTCCCGGCCCTCGAACAGCACGACTACACCCGTACCGTCGGCTGGTTCACCTCCATCGCACCCGTGCGGCTCACCCCGCACACCGATCCCGTCGCCGCCGCGCGCGAGGTCGTCGAGCGTCAGCCCGACGAGGACGGGCACGTCGCCTACGGCCGGCTCAGGTACCTCAACCCGCAGACGGCCCCGCTGCTCACCGCCCGCCCGCAGGTGCTGTTCAACTACCTCGGGCGGGGCAGCGAGTCCCAGGCCCTGCACCTCACCGGCGGCGACCAGGGCAGCCCCTACGCCGTCGAGGTCAACGCGTGGGCCGACGAGGCCACCGGCAGCCTGCTCGCCGAGTTCGTTCTCGCCGAGGGCGTCCCCGACGAGATCACCGAGCACTGGCGCAGCGCGCTGCAGCACGTCGCGGACGCCGCGACGACGGCCGAGCGCACCGCCCCGGTCACCCCGCTCCAGCGTGGCCTGTACTTCCAGGCCCAGCTGGCGGGCTCGGCCGGACACTACGTCGCACAGAACTGGTTCACCTTCGACCGTCGCCTGGACACCGGCGCTCTGGCGGAGGCGATGGCCCACGTGATCGCGCGGCACCCGGTCGTCGGTGCCGGCTTCGCCACCGACGACGACGGAAGCCCGGTGCAGGTCCTCAAGACCGGCCGGCGCGTCGACGTCCGTACGGTCGACCTGGCGACGGACGCGGAGATCGACGCCCTGCGCGCCCAGGACCGCGACACCGGGTTCGACCCGGGCGAGCCGCCGCTGATCCGGCTGACGGTCGTGCACCTGCCCGGCGACCGGGACGGCCTGCTGCTCAGCTACCACCTGCTGCTGTGGGACGGCTGGTCCCGGGAGATCGTCCTGCGGGACCTCTTCGACGCCTACCGCGCCGTCCTCGCGGGTGAGCCGCTCGACCCGGCCCCCGCCACACCGAGCTTCGAGGAGTACGCCCGGGCGCTCGCCGCCCAGGACTCCGCCGCGTCGGAACGCTTCTGGGCGGACCGGCTGGCCGCCCTGCCCGGCCCCACCCTGCTCGCCGGGCCCGCACCGGCCTTCTCGGACGACCTGCCGAAGGCCCTCGTGCACACGCTGTCGGCCGAACAGTCCGAGCTGGTGCGCGAGGCGGCCCGCGTGCACGGCGTCACCCTGAACTCGGTGCTGACCGGCGCGTTCGGCCTGCTGCTCGGTGCCCACACCGGCCGCAGCGACGCCGTGTTCGGCGTGACCGTCTCCGGCCGTGAGGGCGAGGGGCGCTCCGGCATCGTCGGCGTGCTGCTCAACACCGTGCCCCTGTGGACCCGGGCCCGCCCCGAGCAGTCGGTCCGCGCCTACCTGTCGGCCGTCCAGGCGGCCCGGGTCGAGGCGATGGAGCACGAGCACCTGGGGCTCGGCGAGATCCAGCGGGCCAGCGGGCACGACACTCTGTTCGACAACCTGTTCGTGCTGCAGAACTTCCTGGACATGGACGCGTTCGCCGAGATGAACGCCCGGCACGGCATCACCTCGGTCACGGCCGACGACTCCACCCACTATCCGTTCACCTGGGTCGTCACACCGGGGGAGCGGCTCACCGTCAAGCTCGAGTACCGCGACGGGGACACCGGCAACGCCCGCCGTCTCCTCGACGGCTACCTGGACCTGCTCGAAGACCTGGCCCGTGCCACCGGGCCGGTCGGCGCGCTGCGGGGTCTGGGCCCGGTGCCCGAGCCGGCCGTACGTACCGACGTCGGCACGGACACCGTCGTCGACCGTTTCGACCAGGCGGCGGACCGCGACCCGGGGCGCGTGGCGCTCGTCGCCCACGGCTCGACGACGACGTTCGCCGAACTCCGCGACCGCAGCCGGGCCCTGGCGGGCGTGCTCGCCGCGCGGGGCATCGGCCCGGAGCGGACCGTGGGCCTCGCGATCCCGCGCTCCCCCGACTGGATCGCGGCGCTGTTCGCCGTCCTGCGGGTCGGCGCCGCGTACGTGCCGCTGGAGCTGGACCACCCGGACGAGCGGATCGCAGCCATCGTCGACGACGCCCGCCCGGACGTCACCCTCACCCTGAGTGCCGTCTCACCCCGGCTGACCGGCGAGCTGATCGAACTGGACCGGCCGCTGCCCGAGGCCGAGCCGTATGTGACGTTCGCGCCGGACGACCCCGACCGCCTGCGCCACCCCGCGTACACGATCTACACCTCCGGCTCCACCGGGAAGCCCAAGGGCGTGGTGACCGAGTACGCCGGGCTCACCAACATGCTGATCAACCACCAGCGCCGGATCTTCGAGCCGGTGCTGGCCGAGCACGGCCACCGGATCTTCAAGATCGCCCACACCGTGTCGTTCGCGTTCGACATGTCGTGGGAGGAACTGCTGTGGCTCGCCGACGGCCATGAAGTCCACATCTGCGACGAGGAGTTGCGGCGGGACGCGCCCCGGCTGGTGGAGTACTGCCTGGAGCACGGCATCGACGTCGTCAACGTGACCCCGACCTATGCGCAACAACTGGTGGCCGAGGGCCTGCTCGACCAGCCGGGACGGCGGCCCGCGCTGGTGCTGCTCGGCGGCGAGGCCGTCACCCCGACCCTGTGGCAGCGGCTCGCCGAGACCGAGGGGACGGTCGGCTACAACCTGTACGGGCCCACCGAGTACACCATCAACACCCTCGGCGTCGGCACCTTCGACTGCCCGGACCCGGTGGTGGGCGTCGCCATCGACAACACGGACGTGTACGTCCTGGACCCCTGGCTGCGGCCGCTGCCGGACGGGGTGCCCGGCGAGCTGTACGTGTCCGGCGTCGGCATCGCACGCGGCTACCTCGGACAGCCCGCCCAGACCGCGCACCGCTTCGTGGCCTGCCCGTTCGGCGAACCGGGCGAGCGCATGTACCGCACCGGCGACCTGGTGGTCCGCCGGCCGGACGGCAACCTGATGTACCTGGGCCGCACCGACCAGCAGGTCAAGATCCGCGGCCACCGGGTCGAACTCGGCGAGGTCGAGGCGGTGTTCGCGGCGCACCCGGCGGTGCGGTTCGTCGCGGCGGTCGCCCAGCCCGACCCCCAGGTCGACGGCGCCCACCGGCTGGCCGCCTACCTGGTGCTGGAGGGGGCGGAGCTCGCGACCGTCGCCGCCGAAGTGTGCGCCGCACTGCCTGACTTCCTGCGGCCCACCCACTACGCGCAGGTCGACGGCATCCCGCTGACGGTGAACGGCAAGGCCGACACCAGGGCACTGCCCGAGGCCAAGCCGCTGGGCGCGCTGACCACGGCGGGGGAGCGGGCCCCGCGGACCGGGACCGAGACCGTGGTGTGCGAGTACTTCGCCGAGGCACTGGATCTTGACGACGACGAGGTGAGCGCGGTGAGCGACTTCGTGTCCCTCGGAGGACACTCCATGCTGGCGGTACGGCTCGTCGGGCTGCTCCGCCGCGAGTACGGTCCCGTGATCACCATCCGTGATCTGTTCACCCTGCGCACCCCGGAAGCGATTGCCCGCCACCTCGATGACAACTGACACGCAGCGGCCCCGCCGAGGGGCCGCCATCCTGCGGACCGCCCTGCGCCGCAACATCGGCGCCATGGCCTGGGGCACCCTCCTCATGGGCCTCTACCAGGCCGGGGAAACGGCCTTTCCCATCGCGCTCGGCCTGATCGTCGAGCACGCGATGCGGGACGGCCGCAGCCTCCAGGCGCTCGCCCTGTCGATCGGCGCGCTGGCCGTGATCATCACGACGGTCTCGCTGTCGTGGCGGTTCGGCATGCGGATCCTGCAGAAGGCCAACACGACCGAGGCGCACCGCTGGCGGGTGAAGGTCGCGGCCTGCGGCCTGCAGCCCGTGGCCCGGGACGTCGACCTCAAGTCCGGCGAGGTGCTGACCATCGCCACCGAGGACGCGGACCAGACCGCGGACATCATCGAGGTGGTGCCGCTGCTGATCAGCTCGCTGGTGGCGGTGCTGGTCGCGGCGGTGGCACTGGGCCTGGCCGACATCCGGCTCGGCCTGCTGGTGATCGTGGGCACGGTCGCCATCCTGTCGGTCCTCAGCGTGATGTCGAAGCGGATCGGCAGCAGCACCCAGGAGCAGCAGGCGAGCGTGGCGCGGGCGGGTGCGAAGGTCGCCGACCTGATCACCGGCCTGCGCCCGCTGCACGGCTTCGGCGGCAACCACGCGGCGTTCCGGTCCTACCGGAAGGTCAGCACCGAGGCGAAGCACCAGTCGATCACCGTCGCCAAGGTGAACGGTGCCTACGCGGGTACCGCCCTGGCCCTCAACGCGGTCCTCGCCGGCGCGGTGACCCTGATGGCGGGTTGGCTGGCGTTCGAGGGCCGCATCAGCATCGGCGAACTCGTCATGGCGGTGGGCCTGGCGCAGTTCATCATGGAGCCGCTCAAGCTGTTCTCCGAGATGCCCAAGTACGTGATGATCGCGCGCGCGTCGGCCGAGCGGATGGCTCTGGTGCTGTCGGCCCCGCCGGTCATGACGCCGGGCTCCGCAAGCCCGTCGCCGGGCGGCGACCTCGAGGTCGACCGCGTCCAACACGGCATGTTGACCGACCTCAAGTTCCGGGTCAAGGCAGGTGAGTTCGTGGCCATCGCCCCCTACCAGCCCCGCGCGGCGGCCGACCTCGCCGCGGTCCTGGCGGTGCGTGTCCCGCCCACGGCGTACGAGGGGACGGTACGGATCGGCGGCCGGGAACTGGCGGACCTCTCCGTCGAGGCGGTCCGTGAGCACCTGCTGGTCAACCCGTACGACGGGGAGATCTTCGCGGGCACGCTCCGCACCAACATCGACCCGTCGGGCACGAGCCGGACCGTCCCCGACGCCGTCGAGGCCTCGATGCTGACCGATGTCGTCGCCCTGCACCGCGAGGGACTCGACCACGGCGTCCGCGACCGGGGCGCCAACCTCTCCGGCGGCCAGCGCCAACGCCTCTCCCTGGCCCGGGCCCTGGCCGCCGACACGGACGTCCTCGTCCTGCACGACCCGACGACGGCGGTGGACGCGGTCACCGAACAGCTCATCGCCCGCAACGTGGCGAAACTGCGCCGGGGCCGCACGACGATCGTGATCACCAGCAGCCCGGCGTTCCTGGACGCGGCGGACCGGGTCCTGGTCCTGGACGACGGAGTCATCGCCGTGGAGGACACCCACCGCAACCTGCTGGCGAGAGACCAGGACTACTGCCAGGCGGTCGCACGGTGACGATTGAGAGGGGCTCGGGGGAATCGCCCCCAAGGGCGCGGGGCTGTGTCAATGTGCAGCTCCGCCGCGGGGCGCGTCCGGCCCCCACCGCCCCGCACCCGACTACGAACCGAGAACCCAGCCGACATCCCTGACCAGCGCATGACGCCACCCGGCACGATCATGCCCCGACGCCGACCGCGACACCCGCACGCTCGCCCCGGCCCGCTCCACCAGCCGCTCGGTCACCTCACAATGCGGCAGCATCCGGTCCTCATGCTCCCCGACATCGAACGCGACCCGCAGCCCTGACAGGTCCACACCCTCCCGCAGTCGCTCGGCCATCGCGCCACCGACGGGCCCGCCCAAGGGATCGGCTGACCTCGACGCACCCGGCGTCCACCAGAACGACCCCGACTGACAGGCCACCCGCGACACCAACTCGGGAAACTCCAGCGCCGCGTACACCGCACTCAGCCCCCCGAGACTCTGCCCCGCGACCACCAGCCGCCCCGGGTCGGCCGGTACCCCCGACTCCGCCAGCAGCGGCAGCAGTTCGTCCCGTACCGCCTCCCACAGCTCCGGCCGGCACGTGAACTCGGCGACCCGGTCCTTCGCCGGCAGGAAGACCAGCGTGACCGGCGGCACCTCACCCGCCGCCACGGCCGAGTCGAACGCGGTCACGGCCGGATGCAGATACAGCCAGTCGTCCCCGTCGAGCAGCAGCACCACCGGCCCGCCGCCCCCCGCCGGATGCACCCGCACCGTACGCCGCCCGCCCAGCCGCTCACTCGCCCAGCGAACCCGCGCCCGCGGCACAGGCAGCACCGCATCGGCCCCGACGACGGGCCAGTGCGGCTGCGCCGGGGCGTCCGGCGTCGCGGCGATGGACCGGTCCCCGCCCGCGCCGGCCGGGTTGAACGGATCGGCATGGAAGACGCCCCCCGCCACGAAGCGGTACGTCACCCGCAGCCGCTCGGGCATGCGTACCCCTGCGTACCAGCAGTCGGTGTCCTGCCAGCGGCGCAGGGCGACCGGGTCCGACCAGCTCTCGAACTCGACGGTCACCGGCGACGACCCGCGCCACAGGAACAGGGTCACCCAACCGCCGCCCTCGGCGGGCAACGATGGGGGCGCCCCCACAGCGGCCCAGAACGCGGGACCGCCGGGCGCGCCCGGCAGCCCGAACCCGGCGAACGCGTCCTGACCGTCGGCCGCGGCCACAGGCATGAACGTCTCCTTGTGAGAGGGAAGGACCAAAGGCTAAGCTCCGTCAATTAGGCGAGCCTAACCTAATCTTGGCCCTCCGAGGAGGCAGCGCGCATGAGCACCAACCCCTTCGACGACAACGAAGGCCGGTTCCTGGTCCTGGTCAACGACGAGGGGCAGCACTCCCTCTGGCCGTCCTTCGCCGAGGTGCCCGGGGGATGGACGATCGCCTTCGCCGAGAACACCCGCGAGGCCTGCCTGGAGTACGTGGAGACCCACTGGACGGATCTGCGTCCCACGTCCCTCGCCGCGTCCCAGGACGCCTGATCCCGCCGATGCTGTGCACCAGGCTGACCAACGCCCGTTTCCTCACCATGGATCCGGACCATTCGGTCGCTCATGACCTGGGCATCTGGCAGGGCCGGATCGTGGGCCTCGACGAGGCGGCGACCTCCCTGCCCGCCCGGGAGGTCGTCGACCTGCGGGGCGCCACGGTCACCGCCTGCGCAGAAGCAGGCATCGGCGGCGCCCTCTTCGGCCACGGCCCCGTCGAACTCGGCGCCTACCAACTCGCCCGCGACAAGGACCTGTTGCCGCTGCGCGTGCAGCTCATGGTGGCGGCGGACCTGCTGCGCCCGGTCTCCGCGCACGAGACCGACGGCATCCCGCGCGCCCTCGACCTCGGCCTGCGCACCGGATTCGGCGACGACCGGCTCTGCCTGGGCGCGCTGAAGGTGTGGACCGACGGCGGCATGATGGCCCGCACGGCCGCGCTGACCAGCCCGTACGAAGGGCTCGACCACGCCGGGCAGCTGCAGGACGACCCGGAGGTCCTCACGAACCTGATCGTGCACGGCCACCTCGCCGGCTGGCAGCTCGCCGTGCACGCGATCGGCGACCGCGCGGCCGACGTGGCCCTGGACGCCCTCGAACGCGCCCGGCGTCTGCGACCCCGCCCCCAGGCCCGTCACCGCATCGAACACGCCGGCCTGATCCGGCCCGACCAGCTCCCGCGTTTCGCGCGACTGGGCGTCAGCGCGGTCGTCCAGCCCAACTTCCTGCGCAGCTTCGGTGACGACTACGCCTCGATCATGGGCGAGACCCGGGCACCCTGGCTGTACCGGGGGAAGGCGTTCCTCGACCACGGCGTCCCGCTCGTGGGCAGCTCCGAGGGGCCGGTCGCCGACGGATCACCCTTGCGCGCCGTCCAGTTCATGGTCGAACGCGCCTCCGCCTCCGGCCGGCGCATCGGCCCGGACGAGGCCGTCACCGTCGACCAGGCGCTGCACGCTTACACCGTCGCCCAGGCGCTGCACGCGTACACCGTCGCCCGTGCCTGCCACTGGGGGGACCGCCTGGGCAGCCTGACCCCGGGCAAACACGCCGACCTGGTCGTCCTTGCCCACGATCCCCGGCGCGTCGACACCTCGCGCATCGGTGACATCGAGGTGGTGGAGCCGTACGTGGCAGGCCGCCCGGCACGACATCGGAGCTCACGAGGGCGGCATCGACGTCCTGATCAACAACGCGGGTGTCTTCGGGACGCACCGTCCCGCCGACCGGATCACGCGCGGCCGACCCGGGCTGCACGGCGACCGACTTCAACGGGCACAGCGGCCCGCAGACAGTGACCGAGGGGACCGACGCGATCGTCGAACTCGCCACCATCGGAGCGGAGGGACCCACCGGCGTCTTCCGCGACCGTCACGGTGAGATGCCCTGGTGATTGCGCTCGTCCGACCTCTCAGGCTTCCGCCGCCGGCTACTTCGTCTTGCGGTTCGAGGGGAGGGCAGGCTCTTTCCCCAGCGCCTCGATCGTCTCTTCCATTTCGCGGACCTTACGGCGCAGTCGCACCAGTTCCTCGCGCTCGTCCACGCTCAGCGCGCCCGCCCCTCCTTGGCCTCGCTCCGCCGCCAGCTCCTCGGCAATCGCCGCCGCGAACGCGTCCACGTCGCCCTCGGTGGTGTCGAAAGAGGTCATCCAGCGGACCTCGCCGGCCTGCTCGTCCCAGGTGTAGAAGCGGAAACGCTTCTGGAGACGCTCGGTGACGGCCGGCGGCAGGACGGCGAAGATCTGGTTGGCCTGCACCGGGCGGGCGATCTCCAGGCCCGGCAGTTCGCGCACCGCCTCGTACAGCCGCCGGGTCATCGCGTTGGAGCGGGCCGCCGAGCGCAACCACAGGTCGCCGCCGAGCAGCGCCTCGAACTGCACCGACATGAAACGCATCTTGGAGCCCAGCTGCATGCTCGTCTTGCGCAGGTGGGCCATGCCGCGCACCGCGTCCTCGTTGAGCACGATCACCGCCTCGCCGAAGAGCAGCCCGTTCTTGGTGCCGCCGAGCGAGAGGACGTCCACGCCGACGTCGGTGGTCATCTCGCGCAGGGACACGCCGAGGGTGGCGGCGGCGTTGGCGAGCCGGGCACCGTCCAGATAGACGAGCATGCCGAGGCCGTGCGCGTGGTCGCAGATCGCACGGATCTCGTCCGGCGTGTAGCAGGTGCCGAGCTCGGTGGACTGCGCGATGGACACGACCCTGGGCCGGGCCCGGTGCTCGTCCTCGAAGCCCCATGCCTGACGGTCGATCAGCTCAGGGGTGAGCTTGCCGTCCCAAGCCGGCACCGTCAGGAGCTTGATCCCGGCGACCTTCTCGGGTGCCCCGCCCTCGTCGACGTTGATGTGGGCCGATTCGGCGCAGATCACCGCGTCCCAGCGGTCGAGCATGGTCTGCAGGGCGACCACGTTCGCGCCGGTGCCGTTGAAGACCGGGTACGTGTGCGCGGTGGGGCCGAAGTGGCCGCGCACCACTTCCTGGAGGCGCTCGGTGTAGACGTCGGCGCCGTAGCTGACCTGGTGGCCGCCGTTGGCCAGGGCGATCGCCGCGAGGATCTCGGGGTGCGCACCCGCGTAGTTGTCGCTGGCGAAGCCGCGCTCGTCCGGGTCGTGTCGTCGCTGTACGGTCATGGTGCTCGCCTACTCGTTTCGGTCGGACGGATGTGACACCTGTGATCCGGACGGGCGCGGGCCGGTCCGCTCCGGCCGGACAGGTCCCATGCCGCGACGCCGATCGGGGTGGCCCCTGCGGAGGGCGGCTTCGACCACGAGGGCGCGGGCAGGACGGAGTGCATCTGTGTGCGGCAAAGCGAAGTCCCCGGAGTGCAGCTGTACGGACCGGACTCGTGATGCCGATCCTGGCCGTGATCTTTCTATCCGGGCCCCTTCGTCTCAGTCAATGAAGACCGCAAATTTGTCTGCAAGAGCGTACCTCTGCCGCACATTCTGCGGAATCACGCACGGTCGGCGCCTGTTCGTCTCCCGGAAGGAACAGGTGGACAGTGGAGGCTGTGGCGGCCGGCGTTATGGGTGAGCGCTGACCAGCAGGGAGAATCCTCCTTCTCGGGCAGCTGGCCGGCTCCAGCATCAACGACGGCGCCGCCGCCCACACGGACCGGGAGCGGATCGAGGCCGGCTCGCCGTGGACGGTGTCCGCGTTCGCTTCCGCGCCCACCGTGACGCCCTCGATCCGGCCACGGAGTTGGGCACGCTGCTGCTGGTCGGTCAACTCACCCGCCCGGCCGCGGGTATCCCCCCCTACTGTCGTCGGCCCTGTGCGCGGCCGAGGCGGCCACCGGGCAAGTCGGGTGGCCGCCCTGCGTCACAGGGGGCGCAGCACCTCCAGACCGATCGCGGGTGCGGCCTTGTCGAGGTCGGCCAGGCACCCCTCGCGGGTGTCGCCGACGATGGTGACCAGGGCGTAGCGGCCGGCGACATGGCCGTGCGGCGGCAGCCGCAGCTCCTGGCCGGGGAGGGCGACCGCCAGGGCGGATTCCACCCCGGGGGGCAGCGCCGCGCGGTCGATCGACACATGGCGGGCGATGCAGTCCGCTTCCGGATAGTGGAAGCGGACGGCCGACACGCGGTGCCGGTCGGGGCGGATGTCGGGCTCGTCGCCGCAGGCCACTCGGGCGGCGACGAGCGCGGCGTCGACACCGAGGGCGAGCCGGCCGATGTCCGGGATGCGGTCGCCGCCGATCCGGGCGTTGATCTCCACGACCTTGGGGCCGGCGGCGGTCAGCCGCAGTTCGGTGTGGGTCCACCCGGTGGTGAAGCCGACGGCCCGGTGCGCACCGGCCACCACGTCCCGTACGCGCGGATCTTCCATCAGCGGGTCGCGGCCGTCGACGAGGTGGCCGACCTCCTCGAAGTACGGCGGGTAACCGCAGTCCTTGCGGGCCACGAAGGCCAGGGACATCCGGCCCTCGTACCATGCCGCGTCGACACTGATCTCGGGGCCGTCGAGGTACTCCTCGACCAGGACGTCCCCGGGGGCCACCTCCACGGCGCCGGGCGCGGTCGCCGCGCGGGCCAGCCGGAACCGGCCGGCCAGCAGGTGGGCGGACTCCACCTTCACCACGCCCGTACTGGCGTTCAGCGCACGGGGTTTGAGCACCAGCGGGTAGCCCACCCGCGCGGCGGCGGCGCGGGCCTGCGGGAGCGAGGTGACGGGCACCGACTCGGCCTGCGGCACCCCTGCCGCGCGGAGCGCCTCGCGGGTGGCGCGCTTGTCGCGGCACCGCAGCACGGCCTCGGGCGGGCTGCCCGGGAGGCCGAGCAGCCGGGCCAGTTCGGCGGTCTGCACGACCCGTGTGTCGTCCCAGGTGATGACCCCGGCACAGCCCAGGCCGCGGGCGGCGGCCGCCAGCGCGGCCGGGTCGCCGGTGTCGAGGACGGTGTGCCCCGTGACGTACGGCGCCTCCCAGGTGGGCGCGCGGTCGGCGAGCAGGTGGACGTCGTACTCCCCGGCCACCGAGCGCAGCAGGTACTCCCGGTAGATCTGCGAGCCGGCGCCGACGAGGGCGAGTGTTCTCCTCATGCGCGTGCCTCCGCCCCGGCGAGGTGGGCTGCCAGGGTGCGTACCGTGCGGTGCAGGTAGAGCTGCGGCAGGGGGAAGACGGGCATGCGGGCCTCGCGGAGCGCAGCCAGCAACCGTACGGCGAGCAGCGAGTTGCCGCCGAGGGTGAAGAAGTCGTCGTCCGGTCCGACGCGGAACCCGAAGACCTTCTCCCACACGCCGCGCAGCCGGGTCTCCAGGTCGCCGGCCTCCTCGTCCGCAGCGGCCGGTGTGCTCCGCACGCCGGCGAGGGGCTCCGGCAGCCGGGACGTGTCGATCTTGCCGTTGGGGGTGAGCGGGAGCGCGGGCAGTGCGGTGACCGTCGACGGGACCATGTGCTCGGGCAGGAACCGTGCCGCGTGGCGCCGCACCTCCTCGGTGCCGGCCGCGGGCGCCGCGCCGTCCGGGCCCTGGCCCCCGTCCCCGCCGCGGAGCACCACATAGGCGTCCAGCCGCGCGCCGGCCGCGTCGCCCGGCTTCTGCCGCAGCACCACGGCGGCCGCCGCGACACCGGGCGCGTCCAGCAGCCGGGCGCGGATCTCGTCCAGCTCGATGCGGAAGCCGCGCAGCTTCACCTGGTTGTCGAGGCGCCCCAGGTGCTCCAGCCTGCCGTCGGGCAGGAGCCGGCCCCGGTCGCCGCTGCGGTACATGAGCCCGGGGGCGTACGGGTCGGGGACGAAGCGCTGCGCGGTGAGTTCGGGCCGGTTCAGGTACTGGCCGGCCACTCCGGCCCCGCCGACGTGGATCTCGCCGGCGACGCCCGGGGGCAGCTCACGGCCCTCGGGGTCGAGGACGTAGAGGTGCCAGCCGGGCAGCGGGCGCCCGACGGACCGCGAACCGGTCAGCGCCTCGCGGCGGGTGACGGTCTGGGCGGTGACGTGCACGGTGGTCTCGGTGATGCCGAACATGTTGACCAGCCGGCACCGCGACGCCGGGTGCCGGTCGAGCCAGGACAGCAGCGGGCGGGTGTCCAGCGGTTCGCCGCCGAAGACGACCAGGCGCACCGAGTCCGTCACCGGCTCGGCCCGGTCGGCCTCCATCAGCTGGGCGAACGCGCTCGGGGTCTGACTGAGGACGGTCACTCGTTCCTCGCCCAGCAGCCGGGCGAACCGCTCCGGGTCCCGGGACGCCCAGTAGGGCACGACGACGAGCCGGCCGCCGGTCGTCAGGCAGCCCCAGATCTCCCAGACGGAGAAGTCGAAGGCACTGGAGTGGAAGAGGGTCCACACGTCCCGGCCGCCGAGCCCGAAGTCCGCGCGGGTGGCGTCCATGAGGGCCGCCACGTTGCGGTGCGGGACGACGACGCCCTTGGGGCGGCCGGTGGAGCCGGACGTGTAGATCACGTAGGCGGCGGCGTCGGCGGAGAGTGGTCCGGGCGCCGGCGTCTGCTCGTCCGGGTCCGCAGCGGCGAGGGCGCCGGGGTGGACCGTCCGCACGCCCTCCGCGGCGGGAAACGCCTCGGACTCGGTGACGACCAGGGACAGTTCCGCGTCGTCGGTCATGTACGCCAGCCGGTCGGCCGGGTAGGCGGGGTCCATCGGGACGTACGCCGCACCCGCCTTGAGCACCCCGAGCAGGATCACCACGAGGTCGGCCGTGCGGTCCAGGCAGACGCCCACCCGGTCCGCCGGTGCGACGCCGAGCGTGCGCAGCGCGCCGGCGACCCGCCCGGCCCGCTCGTCGAGTTGACGGTAGGTCAGTTCCTCGCCATCGAAGGTGAGGGCCGTCGCGTCCGGGGTCCGTTCGGCCCAGGACCGCACGGTCCGCTCGATGCGTTCGCCGGCCGCCTCGGATGCGGCGGGTGCGCGTCCCAGGCCGCCCAGGACGGCCAGGCGCTGCCGCTGTTCGTCGTCGAAGAGCGGGATGTCGGCCAGCGGCGTGTCCGGCCGTGCGGTGACCAGGCCCCGGTGGGCGGTGACCAGCATGCCGGTGAACCACTCGACGGCCAAGTCGCCGAAGGCGGAGCGCCGGTGGTGGCACACACCGGACAGGACGGTGGAGCCGTCGTCCGCCACGTGCACCGACAGCGGGTGGAGCGGTGCGAGGAACGGCCGGTCCTCGATGACCTCGGCCTTGAGGCCCTCGCCGGTGAGCACCTCGGCGGGCTCGGTGACGTACAGGCCGGCCGCGGGGGCGAGGGGCGCCGCCGGTTCCGCGTGCCGTACCCGCTCCAGGTACTCCCCGACCGTGGCGGTGGGGTCGGCGGTGAACGTGATGCTGTGCCCGGGGCCGGTGCCCAGTTCGACGTCGGGGCCGCCGGCGCAGCGCGCCAGGACGAGGCCGAGCGCCGCCGCGGCCGTGACGGCCGCCGGGGCGTCGCCGTGGACCGGCAGGGTGAAGGAGCGGCTGCCGGCGCCGGCCGCGCCGGGTTCGCCGAGGCCCCAGTCGGGGGCGGGTGCCCGGTCGAGCAGGGCCACCTGCTCGCCGAGCCGCCCGGCGGCGCCGTGCGGCTCGGCGACCGGGACGGTGGGCCGGGCGGCCGGGTCCAGCAGGGCGCGGGCCAGTTCGTACGGGTCCGCCGGCACCGCCCGGTGGGCGACGACGACGAGGTCGGCGCCCCCGTCGGCGTACCGCAGCAGGACCGCCCGCAGGCCGGGTCCCGTGGCCGGGTCGGTGGGGCGGGTCAGCTCGCGTTCCCGGGCGTGGGCCGCGGCGGGGGACTCCGCCCCGTCGGGCACGTCCTCGACCCACAGGCGGGCGGCGGCGGTGCCGGTGAGCAGCGCCAGGTCGCGGCCCAGCCGTTCGGGGTCGGCGCCGGTGTGGACGCGCAGGGCGACGGCGCGGCACAGCCGCCCGGCGGCGGAGGGATCGTGGAGGTGGTCGTCGGTCATCGGCTGGTGAACCCTCCGTCCACGGTGACCGTCGAACCGGTCACCTGTCGGGACTCGTCGGACGCGAGCCAGAGCGCGGCTCCCGCCACGTCGTCCGGCTCGATGAGCCGGTTCATCGGCTGGGCGGACACGAAGGTCTGCTCGTGTTCCTCGACGGGGACGTCGAGGGACCGGGCGATCTCGCTGAGCATCCGGCCCTCGGCCGCCTCGTCGTCGCGCACCGAGCCGGGGCACAGGGCGTTCACCCGGACCCCGAACGGCGCCAGGTCCAGCGCGGCGGCCTTGGTGAGGCCGACCAGCGCGTGCTTGGCAGTGACGTACCCGGCGAAGTGGCGGTAGCCGACGAGGCCGGCGGTCGAGGCGACGTTGACGATGCTCCCCGAACGCTGCCGGGTCATGGGGCCGCCGACGGCCCGGATCATCCGCCAGGCGCCGGAGACGTCGACGTCGAGCATCAGGTCCCACTCGTCGGGCGTGATGTCGTGCACGGTCTTGCCCGAGGGGGCGGCGATCCCGGCGTTGTTGAGCAGGACGTCGATCCTGCCGAACCGGTCGAGGGCCGCGTCCACCACGGCGCGCACGTCCTCGGTGTCGCGGACGTCGGCCGGCACGGTGACGACGGACCCGGCGCCCTGCTCGCGGCAGAGGAGCGCGGTGTGGGCCAGCTGGTCGGCCGTGCCCAGCGGGTAGGGCACCCCGGGCAGGTCGCGGCCGATGTCGGTGAGGAGCAGGTCGGCGCCGGCCCGGGCATACGCCACCGCGCACGCCCGGCCGATCCCGCGTGCGGCGCCGGTGACCAGGGCGGTCCTCCCGGCGAGCCGGCCGGGCGGGCGCCCGGCCGGTGCGGTCGGCACGTCGTGTGCCGTCGGGGCGGGTGCGGTCACCGTCGCACCGCCAGTCCGGCCAGCTCGGCGTCGAGCAGGCGCATCAGGCCGTCGGGCGACTCCACCACGTACATGTGCCCGCCGGGCAGCTCGGCGTGGTGGTACGCGGCCGTGGTGGCCGCCTCCCACTCCTCCGCCTCGCCGCGGGAGACGAGTTCGTCGTGGTCGCCCCGCACGGAGACGACCGGTACGGGGAGGGGCTTGCCGGAGGGCGCCCGGTAGTTCTCGTGCATCTCCACGTCGGCGCGCAGCGGCGGCAGGAGCATCTCGCGCAGGTCGGGGTGCTCCAGTGCCGGGTGGGTGTACCCGGCGAACTCCCGCACCTGCGCCAGGAACGCCTCGTCGGTGAGGCCGGTGGCCCTGGTCCGGCGCTGCGTCCAGGGGCCGGGCGAGCCGCTGACGATGAGCTTGACCACCTCGGGCCGGCCCAGGGCGCACAGCCGGTGGGCCATCTCGTAGGCGAGGACGGCGCCGAGGCTGTGGCCGAACAGGGCGACGGCGGGGCTGCCGGCGATCCGGTCGAGCACGGACGGCAGCAGGTCGTCGACGGCGGCGACGACGTCGGTGTGCAGCGGCTCGCCGAAGCGCTCCTCACGGCCCGGGAGCTGGACGGGGGTGATGAGGACGGTGTCGCTGCCGTACTCCTGGCAGCGGCGGTACACCGAGGCGCCGGCGCCGGCGAACGGGAAGCACAGGACGGGTATCTGCGGCATGTCAGCCCTCCATCTCGGTCGTGGTGGCCCACGCCCGCTCGATCAGTTCGCCGGTGCCGGCGGGGTTTCCTCGTACGAAGTAGTGGCCGCCGGACGCCAGCCGCTGGAAGCGCACGTCCTCGGCGAGCAGCCCCCAGGAGCGGTGGGCCTCGGCGGCGTGGGTGAGGCCCTGGTCGTCGTCGGCGACGACGACCGTGAACGGCGCTTCGATGCGCCGCCCGGACGGCTGCTCGGTGCGCCCGATGAAGTAGCGGTAGCCGCCGCACACGTCGTGGCGGAACGAGTCGCCGAGGAAGGAGATGTAGCGGTGGTCGAGGCCGTCCAGTTCGCTGTAGCCGGTCTCCTCGACCATGTACGTGATGATCTCCTCGTCGCTCCAGCCGTCGATCATGGCGATGGACTCGCGCATGTCGGAGGCGGGCGGCAGCAGCTTGGACCCGATGAAGACGTGCCGGAGGTCGAAGCCGCGCTCCTCCAGGACGCGGGCCAGTTCGACGGTCACGGCGGCGCCGCCGCAGTGCCCCCAGAGGATCAGCGGCAGGTCGGCGCGCTGCTCGATCTCGTCGACGATCCGCACCACGGTTTCGGCGACGTCGGTGAACTCGCCCCGGCGCTCGGGGCTGTGGCCCGGCTGTTCGACGCCGTACACGACGAGGTCGGGGGTGAGCTTCTCGATCGCCTCGGCGAGCGGTTTGAAGTTCACCGGGTGGCCGCAGGGGTACGGGACGCAGATCACCGCTCCGAGGGCGTCCTCGCCCGGGGCACTGGTCAGCCGCTGGAGCAGCTCGCCGTCCTCCTGGCCGGCACCCTCCTCACGCGTGGAGCGCTCGTCCACCAGGGCGGCCAGTTCACCGAGGCGTGAGATGCGGGTGAGGTCGGAGAGGGTGACCAGTCCGTCGAGTTCCAGCACGACGCGCAGCGCCAGCAGGGAGTTGCCGCCGAGGGCGAAGAAGTCGCCGTCGCGGGCGATGGCGGAAGCCGGGGTGCCGAGAACGTCCGCCCAGGCGCCCCGGATGCGGGCGACGGTGGCCTCGGAGGCGCTGCCGGCGGTGGAGCCGGCCCGGTCCGCCGGGCGGCCGGCGGGGCCGGGCGTGCGGCCCAGCAGGGCCAGGTCCTCGTCCGCGAGCAGGGAGTCGGCCTCGTGCGGCGCGTCGGGTTCGGCGGCCATCAGCTCCAGCACCCGCACGAAGTAGCCGCCGATCCGGTCGATCTGCGCCTCGTCGTACAGGTGGGTGTGGAAGTGCAGGCAGAGCTGGAGCTCGTCGTCGAAGAAGTGCCGGGAGAACTCGGTGCGGAACGGGAACTCCGTCTCGGAGTCGACCCGCATGTCCAGCAGGGAGAACTCCGGCAGCTTCTTGAGGTTCTGGAGCAGATAGAAGTGGGTGAAGTTGAAGGTGGTGCTGAACAGGACGCGCTGGGTGGCGAGGTCCTGCTTCATCCGGGCCATCGGGTAGCGCCGGTGCGGCAGCAGGTCGAGCTCGGCGCGGTACACGCGGCGGATCAGGTCGGCCCAGCTGCCGCCGGCGAGGTCCACCTGGAAGGGCACGGTGTTGAGGTGCAGGCCGAGGGTGGTCTCCGCGCCCGGCAGCTCCGGCCGGCCGCTGTGCTCGTAGCCGGTCATCACGGTGTCCTGGCCGGACACCAGGGCGAGGACCTTCATGTGGGCGGCGAGCAGCACGTCCTTGAAGGGCACCGACAGGGCGTCGGCGGTGGCCTCGATGCGCTGGGTGAGCCCGCTCGGCAGGGGCACGTCCCGCAGGACGACGCGGAAGTCGTCGGTGGGCTCGGCACCGGGCCGGGCCGGCACGTCGACGGGGTGCGGGTCCTGCAGCACCTTCAGCCAGAAGTCCCGGGAGTTCTGGGAGCGCAGTGCCTCGGTCTCCAGGCCGACGAAGTTGCGCAGGTGGTTGTCGACGGGCGGGCGGGAGGTGTCGCGGCCTTCGCGCAGCTGGTGGTACAGCTCGAACAGCTGGGTGTGCAGCAGTGAGATGGACCAGCCGTCGAGTGCCGAGTTGTGCTGGCTGACGGTGTAGCGGAACAGGTCGTCGCCGAGCACCTGGACGTGCAGGGTGACCAGCCCGCCCTCCTCCCACACGAAGCGGCGGGCCTTCTCCTTCGCCAGCCACTCCTGGTGCCAGGCCTCCTGCCCGGCCGCGTCGAGGTGGCGCAGGTCCGCGACGGTCAGCGGCGGGTCCACCTCCCGGTGCACGATCTGGAGGAACTCGCTGTAGCCGGTGAGGTGGTAGGTGGTACGCAGGATCGGGTGGCGCGACGTGAGCAGGCGTACGGCCTCGGTGAAGGCCTCGGTGTCGAAGGCGCCGGTGATCGAGTAGCTCAGCACGTCGTGGTACTGGCCGAGGCCGCCGGTGATCTCGGTCTGGAAGATCAGCCCGGCCTGGAGCATGGAGAGCGGGTAGGCGTCCTCGGCGTCCTCCGGCAGCAGGGCCCGGTCGGAGTCGTCGATCAGCTCGAAAGGCCGGAACGCGCCGCGCGCCGCGACGTCCGCCTCGGCGGTCGCGGACTCGTTCCCGTCCTCGATGCAGCGGGCGAGCCGGGCGATGGTCTGGTGCTTGAAGAGCTGCTGGAAGGTGAACTCCAGCCCCGCCTCGCGGGCCTTGGCGAGGACCGACACGAAATGGATCGAGTTCCCGCCGAGGGCGAAGAAGTTGTCGTTCACGCCGATCCGGTCCCGTCCGAGGACCTCGCGCCAGATCTCCGCGAGGGTCTTCTCGTGCTCGGTGCGCGGGGCGACGTGGCCGGCGGGCCTCGGGCGCAGCGCGTCCGGGCTGCGCAGGGCCGCGCGGTCCAGCTTGCCGTTGGGGGTGAGCGGCAGTGCGTCGAGGGCGAGGACGCGGCCGGGCACCATGTACGCGGGCAGCGCCTCGCGCAGGTGGTCCTTGAGCGCGCTCTCCGCCGGGGCCTCCCCGGCCGGGACGACGAAGCCCCGCAAAGAGGCGGTCAGGCCGTCGTCCACGGCGACCACCGCGGCGTCCCGGACGTCCGGGTGGGCCCGCAGCCGTTCCTCGATCTCGCCCGGTTCGACGCGGAAGCCGCGGACCTTGACCTGGAAGTCGACGCGCCCGAGGTAGTCGAGGGTGCCGTCCGGCAGCCACCTGACGCGGTCACCGGTGCGGTAGAGGCGCTCCTCGCCGACCGCGGCGCCGCCGGTGAATCTCTCGGCGGTCAGCTCCGGTCGGTCGAGGTAGCCGCGGGCCAGGCCGACGCCGGCCACATGGAGTTCACCGGGCACGCCCACGGGGCACGGGCGGCCCTGGTCGTCGAGGACGTGCATCCGGATGTTGTCGATGGGCCGGCCGATGGGAAGCCGGGCGCGGCTGTCGGCCCGGTCGAGGCCGGTGACGGGCTGGTGGGTGACGTCGACGGTCGCCTCGGTGGGACCGTAGAGGTTGATCAGGCGGGCCTCGGGGAGCAGTTCGGCGAACTGCGCGGCCTGGGCCGGGGTGAGGGCCTCGCCGCTGGCGAAGACCTGCCGTACGGTCCGGGCCCGGGAGACGTCGCCGAACCGGTCGAGGTGGCCGAGGAACATGCTGAGCATCGACGGCACGAAGTGCAGGGTCGTCACGGAGTGCCGGCCGAGCGCGGCGAGCAGCTCGGCGGGGTCCTTCTCGGCGCCGGGCGCGGGCAGGGCGAGGGCGGCGCCGGCGAGGGGCCACCAGAACAGCTCCCAGACGGAGACGTCGAAGGAGACGGAGGTCTTCTGCAGGATGACGTCGCCGGCCCCGAGCGGGTAGGCGTTCTGCATCCAGGCGAGCCGGTTGACGGCGCTGCGGTGCTCCACCTGCACACCTTTGGGGCGGCCGGTCGAGCCGGAGGTGTAGATGACGTACGCGACGTCCCCGGCGCCGCCCGCGGGGCCGGGGACGTCGGCGTCGGCGTACACGGCGGCGTCCTCGAGGTCCAGCGCCGGGGTGTCGCCGAGCAGTGCGGCGAACCGGGCCTGGGTGAGCGCGAGGCGCGCCCCGCTGTCGGCGAGGAGGAAGTCGATGCGGGCCTGCGGGTAGGAGGGGTCGACGGGCAGGTAGGCGCCACCCGCCTTGAGCACCGCGAGCAGGCCCGTCATCATCTCGGGCGAGCGCTCCGCGACCAGCGCGACGACCGTGCCGGGGCCGACGCCGCGTCCGCGCAGGGTGTGCGCGAGCCGGTCGGAGCGGGCATCGAGCTCGCCGTACGTCACGGTGCCGGCGTCGGTGAGGAGCGCGGGGGCGTCGGGAGTGCGGCCGGCCTGCGCGATGAACAGGCCGTGCAGGGTGGTGTCGCGGTCGAAGGGCCGCGCGGTGGCGTTGCTCGCCGCGATGATCTTCGCGTCCTCGTCCGTCCACAGTGGCAGGTCCGTGACCTGCCGGTCGGGTTCCGAGGTGGCCAGGTCCAGCAGCAGGGCGTAGTGGCCGGCGACGCGGCGGACGGAGTCCTCCGCGAGCCGGTCGGTGTCGTACGTGACGGTGACGACCAGTCCGCCGTCCTCGCGGGAGACGGTGAAGCGGGTGGCGGCGGGGGTGGCGTACCCGGCGTCGTGGAAGCCGGTCAGCTCGATGGCGGTGTCGAAGGCGTCGGCGCGGCCCAGTTCGGCGGCGAGGACGGCCACGTCGCAGTCCTGGTGGCGCTCGGCCTCCTTGACGGCGGCGGCTACCCGGGCGAGCAGTTCGCGCAGGGTGCCGGTGGGAGCGGTGCGCAGCAGGAGCGGTCCGCCGGCGTGGCCGGCGGCGGCGCCCCGGGTGGGCTGGGCTACGACGACGTCCTCCTGGCCGGTGCAGCGGCCGACGAGGGCGATCAGGGCGGCCGTCAGGACGACGTGCAGCTGCTCCGGCCGGTCGCGGCTGACGCGGTCGAGACGGGCGGTCAGTTCGGGTCCGAGGCGTACCGCGTGGGTGGCGGTGGGCACCCGCTCCCGGTCCGCCGGCGGG
Source organism: Streptomyces tibetensis (assembly GCF_040647715.1). Lineage (GTDB taxonomy): Bacteria > Actinomycetota > Actinomycetes > Streptomycetales > Streptomycetaceae > Streptomyces > Streptomyces tibetensis_A. The sequence continues at coordinate 430,180 of NZ_JBEZCR010000004.1, forward strand.
CGGAAGTCGGACAGGAAGCCGGAGGTCTCCGTGAGCGCGGCCAGCTGGGATCGCCAGTGGGCGGCCTGCGCGGAGGGTGCTGCCTCGGAGTGGTGCGACGGCATAGGTGTCTCCTGGATCGAGCTGCGAGTGAGTGCGTGACGGGCTGTGCGTGTGCGTGGTGCCGTGTGCAGTCAGAGATCGAAGTCGAGGTCGAAGCCGGAGGGGGCGGGCAGGAGTGCGCCCAGGGAAGTGGCCGGGTCGGTGGTCACCGTGTCGAGCACCGAGGTGAAGGTGTCGCGCCAGGTCTCGACCGTGTCGCGGCGCAGCAGACCGGCCGCGTACTGCCATGCGACGTCCAGGCCGCCGGGCGTCTCGTGGATCTGCATGTTGAGGTCGAACACGGCCTGTCCGGTCTGTTCCAGGCGCAGCGGTACGCGGGTGCCCCGGAAGTCGACGGAGAGGTAGCGGGTGCTGTGCAGCGCGAGGAGCGCGTCGAACAGCGGGGTGCGGCTGTAGTCCCGCCCTGGGGCCGTCCGGGCCACGACCTCCTCGAACGGGAAGTCCTGGTGCGCGGCGGCCTCCTGGGCGGCCTCGCCGGTGCGCCGCAGGAAGGCGTCGTACGGCAGGGCGGGGTCGGCGTCGAGGCGCAGGACGACGGTGTTGGCGAACATGCCCACGGTGCGGTGCAGTCCGGGGACGGTGCGGCCGGACACGGGGGTGCCGATCGTGATGTCGGCCGTGCCCTTGAGCCCGGCCAGCAGCAGGGCGTACGCCGACGCCAGCACGGCGAACGGTGTCACGTCGTGCGCGCGTGCCACGGCGCGGATCCGGTCGGTCCGTTCGCGGCCGAGGCCGAAGGCGAGGACGTCGCCGTCGAGTTCGCGCAGCGGCGGGCGGGGCCGGTCGGTGGGGAGGTCCGCCGGGTCGACCGGTTTGGCGAACACCTCCTCCCAGTGGAGGGCCTGCGCCTCGCGGGCCGCGGTGGCGTCGCGTCCCCCGAGCCACACCGCGTAGTCCCGGTAACTGCGGGCGGGCGGGGTGGGTTCGCCGCCCGCGTACAGCAGCGCCAGATCCTCCAGGAGCGGGGTCAGGGAGAAGCCGTCCACGATGATGTGGTGCAGGTCCAGCCGCAGCCGGACGCCCTCGCCGGCCGGGTGCACCTCGGCGCGCCACAGCGGTGCCCGCGCCAGGTCGAAGGGTCGGACGAACGCCCCGGGCGGCGTGGCGTCGCGCGGGTCGTCGACGACCCGTACCGAGGGTTCGGCGTGGTCCTCGACGCACTGGCGGACCTCGCCGCCCTCGACGGTGAAGCGGGTACGCAGCGCCTCGTGGTACTCCGGGAGCCGCCGCAGGGCGTCCGCGAGGCGCGCCGGGTCGGTGCCGGCGGGCAGGTCGAGGGTGACGGGCACGTTGTAGTGCACCGCCCGCTCGTCCTTGATCTGCTCCAGGTAGACCTGTCGCTGCTGCGGGGTCACCGGGTAGGTGTCGGCGTCGGGCGCGGCCGGGATGCGTGCCGCGGCGGTGGCTGTGGACTCCCTGAGCAGGGCGGCGAGACGGGCGGGCGTACCGCTGCGCAGGACCGCGCCCGCCGGGCAGTGGCGGCCCAGCCGTTCCTGCGCGCCGGCGGCGATCAGGGTGGCGGTGAGCGAGTCGGCGCCCAGGTCGCGCAGGTCGTGGCCGGTGCCGATGCCGGTCAGGCCGAGTGCCGCCTCGGCCAGTTCGACGAGCGTGCGCTCGATGTCGTCGGCCGGCGCGGTGTACGGCGTCGCGGCGAGCAGGGGTGAGCCGTCGGGGTCGGGAAGCCGGCCCCGGTCCACCTTGCCGGTGTGGGTGAGCGGCAGCCGCTCCAGGGGCACCAGGTGGGTCGGGACCATGTGGCCGGGCAGGGTGCGGGCGAGGTGGTCGCGCAGTTCCTCCGGCCCGGGCGGCCGGGGGCCGGCGTAGTAGCCGCACAGCCGCAGGTCGCCGCGGCCCGGCAGGGGCCGTGCCGTCACGACGGCCTCGGCGACCCGGGGGTGGCCGAGCATGGCCTTCTCGACCTCGACGGGTTCGATGCGGAACCCGCGGATCTTGACCTGGTGGTCGCGGCGCCCGAGGAAGTCGATGACTCCGTCGGGCCGCAGACGCGCCAGGTCGCCGCTGCGGTACATCCGGCCGCCGGGGACGAAGGGGTCCTCGGTGAACCGCTCGGCGGTGAGGTCCGGCCGGCCCAGGTAGCCGAGCGTGACGCCCGCCCCGCCCAGGCACAGTTCACCCGGTACGCCGACGGGGCACAGGCGTCCCGCCTCGTCGAGGACGTACGCGGTGGAGTTGGCGATCGGCCGGCCGATGGGAATGCGGCGGCCGTCCAGGTCGTCGCGGGTGACGCGGTGGGTGAGGGAGAACGTGGTGTTCTCCGTCGGCCCGTACCCATTCACCACGGTCAGTTCCGGGCACGCGTCGAGGGCTTTCGCCAGGTGCGGGGAGGAAAGCGCGTCACCGCCGACGACGAGTTCCCTCAAGGGGTGGAACGCTTTCGCGTCCTGCTCCACCAGCTGGTTGAAGAGCGGGGAGGTCAGCCACATGGTGGTGATCCGCCGCGTGCTCACTTCCCGGCCCAATTCCCGGGCGTTGAGAATGACGTCCCGGTCGGCCATGTGGAGACTTCCGCCATTCAGCAGCGGTCCCCATATCTCGAAGGTGCTCGCGTCGAAGGCGACCGAACCGGTGGGCAGCATTCTGGTGTCCGGCCCGAACGGTACGTATTCCGTTCCTTTGACCAGCCGGACCACGTTGCGGTGCGTGACCTGGACGCCTTTCGGCGTGCCCGTGGTGCCGGAGGTGTAGCAGATGTACGCCAGGTCTCCGGCAGACGCGGGGTCGGCCGGGGCCTGTGCTCCGGCGCCCGGGTGCGGGATGACGGCGGCGTGCCCGTGGTCCCGGACGTCCACGGTCAGGACCGTGCCGTCGAAGGGCGGGGCCGCCGGGAGGCCGGGGCCGGTGACCAGCACCCGCACCGAGGAGTCGGCCAGCAGCCAGCCGGTGCGCTTGGCCGGATGGTCGGGCTCCAGCGCGACGTAGGCCGCACCGGCGCGGAGGATGCCCAGCGCCGCGACGACCAGTTCCGGGCCGTGCGCCGCTCGGAGTCCCACCCGGTCGCCGGTGCGCACCCCGCAGGCGCGCAGCGTGGCCGCCAGGTCCGCCGACCGCCGGTCGAGTTCGTGGTAGTCCATCCGCCCGTTGGCCCAGGTGACGGCGGTGGCCTCCGGGGTGCGCCGGGCCTGCTCGGCGAAGAGCCCGTGGACCGTGGCCGTGTCCGGCCAGTCGACGGCCGTGTCGTTGAGGGTGCCGAGGATCAGCGCCGGCTCGCCTTCCGCGAGGAGGTCCGCCTCGCCGACGGTGGCGTCGGGCCGGCGGGCGAGGAACTCCCGTACGCGCAGCAGGTGCTCGGCGAAACGTTCCATCGTGGCCGGTTCGAACAGGGCGGAGCGGTACGCCAGGCGGGCCTTGTCCCCGTCACGGATCAGGAGCAGCTCGCACGCCTCGCCGGGCGCCGTCGCGGCTCCCGTCCCCGTCGCCGCCGTCGGGGCGCCGGGGGCCGTGTGGTCCGCGTACCGCACGGGTGTGCCGGCCGAGGGTCCGGCGGGCTGCGGCGCGGCGCACCCGGCCAGCAGTGCGTCGACCGGTCCGGCCGAGTCCACGGTCAGCGCCAGGGCTCCGCGGTCGGTGTCGACGAGGAGCCGGCGGCGGCCGGTGTACCGGTGCAGCAGCACGGCGTACGCGGCGAGGAGGAGGGCGCCCTCCTCGTCGGCGTCGTGGCGCGGCAGGGGCGGCAGGTCGACGGTGAGGGTGCGGAAGGGTGCCGTACCGCTGTCGAGGGTGCGCGGGTGGTCGGTGACGAGCAGGACGGGTTCGTCGGCGTCAGGAGCCGGAAGGGACGATGTCATTCTTGGTCTGCTGGTCATCGGCCGCGGTCACCCCCAGTCTGAACGGGGTACGACGGAAGAGGACGACCGTGAGGATGCCGGGCGCGGCTGCGAGCGCGGCGACCGCGATGATCAGCCCGTGGTAGTGGCTGTCGGTGAGCAGGAAGCCGCCCAGCGCCGAACCGGCGGGCAGGGCGCCCGCCATCACCGTGCGCATCAGCGTCATGGCGCGGCCCCGCATCTCGTTGGGCACCCGTGTCATCCGCACCACACCGCCGAGGACGGTCATGGGCGCCGACAGGATGCCGTTGAGCGCCAGCCCGAGCAGGATCCAGGGCAGCGCGGTCGGGATGAGGAAGAACAGGACGGCGCCGGAGAGCAGTTGGAAGACGCCGATGCGGAGCATCTGCTTCTCGGAGGTCTGTACGGCGCCGGAGACCAGCGAGCCGATGAGTTCGCCCGCCGCCATCACGGCCAGCATGAGGCCGAGGACCCCGGGCCCGCTGCCGAACTCGAACTTCGCCAGCCACGGCAGCGCGACCACCAGGGCGCCGGCGGAGACGTTGAAGGCGCCGAACGAGAGCGTCAGCACCAGCAGGAACCGGTCGCGGACGATGAGCCGGAAGACGGGCGCCCAGCCCGGCCGCTGCGGTGCGTCACCGGTGGTCTCCGCCGGCTCGGGGCGCCCCATCGGAGCCTTGATCCGGCTGATCAGGAAGGCGAAGAGCAGGTAGGTGGCGGCGTCCAGGAGCAGGACGTTGGGAGCGCCGAAGAGGGTGATCAGACCAGCGCCGATGGCCGGGCCGAGGACGTTGGCGGCGCCCATGGCGGTGGCTTCCAGGCCGGAGGCCGCCTGGAGCTTGTCGGCGGGCACCAGTTCGGGCAGCACGGCGGGTGTGCCGGCCAGCGGAATGATCTTGAGGAAGCCGTACACCAGCGCCACGACGTACAGGTGCCAGACATCAAGGGAGTCCGCGAAGGCGAGGAGCGGGATCAGCGCGACGACCACGCCCCGGAACACCGAGTCGTAGATGAAGAGCTTGCGCCGGGAGAACCGGTCGAGAAGCGGGCCGACGACGGCCCCTCCGGCGATCACCGGAAGCGTGAGGCAGACTCCCAGGATTCCCAGCCCGGCGGCGCCGGCCTCCTCCACCGTGATCCAGGCGAGCGCGGCGTAAGTGGCACCGTCGCCGAGCAGGTTGAGCACCAGAGCCGACCAGAGCAACCGGTAGTCACCGATGCGCAGGATGGCCAGATATGCTTTCACGTTCCACACCGTTCGGTAGGCCGAAATGGGCAAGCTAAGTCAGCGGGTGGCATGAAACGCGCCAACACCGCCGCGGGTGTGCGAATGGGAGAGACGCCGGGGCGTGATGTGCCGGCATGCCCGCGGGCATGCGTCGACGATCCCGGCGTTCTTATGTATGACCTGTCAGGCGTGCTCGTTTCCGGCTCTCGAGTCCGGAATCCCCCGTGCGAGTGTCCTCAAGAAGTGCCCCCACCCCCGTATTGCGGCTACCGGAGCAGCGCGCGTTTTCCGCCGATCGTTCTAACAGTTCGCGTGAAACGCGTCAACGACGGTGGATCCAGAAGGAATGGCCTGTTCCGCAGCTTGAATTCGGACGGTGGGCGACGTCGCCGAAGAACGGGCCACGAGCGGCTTCGCTCACTCACCCCCGTCGGCCGGCCTCCGCGGCGGGCGGTCCGGACGGCTTCCTGGACGGGTGTGACGGCCGGATGCACACCGCTGATCACGGCGCATGGCGGCGGGAGGTCCAGCCCTTCGCCGCGGGACGCGTACGCCCGGCGTATGGGGTTGGGGAGGCGATCCGGGAAGCCGGCCGGACGGCTCGGGGGAGGGGCGCGGCGGGCGCTGTGTCCGGCCGACTGATCGGGTTCCTGACGAATACCCGCGCTTTTCAGTCATGATGACGACACAATTTGCTCGCCTTGCGGCCAGTGAACCGGTGGATTTCCCGCGTAGTTCGCCCCTCAGGGCGGCCGGCCGACGGCCCGCCGTCACCGCCCGCGCAGCGCCCTGGCGAGCGCCGGACCGAGCCGTCGCTCGAGGGTGCGCAGCGCCTCGGCCCGCCCGGCCGCACGACCACCTCGGCGCGCGAGGGGTGGTCAGAGTGGCCTCACGTTCCAGTACCTCGGTGTCCGCGCGGTACCTCGACGATTGTTTGTCTTCGTCATGGGTGGCCTGCCCTGCACGGCGGATGTGCAGGGCAGCCGAGCGATATCGAGCAGTGGACGGCGATGCCGCCGCGTGCCATCACCCGCATGCCGGCCAGGAACGTCTCGTGCGGGGCGCCCGGGCCGAGCGCGTCGACGTAGATGTCGGCGCCGTAGCCGCCGGTCTCCTCGCGGACCCGGTCGTCGAGCGAGCCGTCGTCCAGGGCGACGTACCCCAGCACCTCGTACCAGAAGCGCGCCAGACGCTCGGCTCCCGCGCAGTCGCAGGTGACGTGGAACTGCTTGATCGCGGCATCGGCGCACCCTCAAGGGCGTCCCGTGCCTCTGCCGCCCGGCGGCCGCGTGAAGTCCGGCCCCTGTGAGCGGGGGGAACGCGGCCCTATACTCCCCAGCGTGCCCTCCGACGGGGAGTTGCCGACACACAGCAGTCCGCTCCGGTTCGCCGTGCTCGGTCCGCTCCAGGCCTGGCGCGGCGACGTGCGGCTGGACCTCGGTCCGGTGCGCCAACAGGCCTTGCTGGCGGCGCTGCTGCTGCGGCCGGGCACCACCGTCAGCCGGCAGCAGTTGCTCGACGGTGTATGGGGCCCGGAGCCGCCGGGCACGGGTGCCAAGGTCATCCCGGTCTATGTGCACCAGCTGCGCCGGCGTCTGGCCCCGGAAGCAGGGAGTACCTCCGGGTCCGTGATCGTGACCGACCGGGGCGGCTACCGCTTCGATGCGCGATGCGTCCGGACGGACGTGGCCCGACTGAGGGAGATCGTCGAAGAGGCCCACAGAGCGCGGGATTCCGGTGATCCGGCCGCCGCGGCGAGCGCGTGGTCCGCCGCTTTGGACCTGTTCCACGGTGAGCCCCTGTCGGCGCTCCCCGGGCCGTTCGCCGAGGCGGAGCGTCTACGGTTGTCGGAGTACAGGCTTGTGCTGGTGCGGGACAAGGCGGAGTGTCAGCTGCGGCTGGGCCGACACGCCGAGGTCGTCGCGGAGCTCTTCGCTCTGTCCGCGACGCACCCCCACGACGAGTCCGTGGCCGCGCTGTTGATGCGCGCCCTCTACGCCGCCAACCGGCAAGCCGATGCGCTGTCCGTCTTCGCCAAGGTGCGCCGCCGTCTGGTGGAGGAACAGGGAGCGGAGCCGGGCGGTGAACTGCGGCGGATGCACGAGGCAGTGCTGCGCGCTGATGAAGTTCTCCTCGTCGGCGCACTCCCACCAGCAGGCCGATCGACAGACCGGCGGCCGCCGGCCGCGCGCCCTCTCCGGCGCCCGCGGGACGAACTACCGGTCGCCGCCGGCGGTTTCACCGGGCGCAACCACGAGCTGGACGCGCTCCTGGCGCCGATGGACGAGCAGGCGGTGACAGTCCGTGCGGTGGACGGCATGGCCGGAGTCGGCAAGACCGCGCTTGTGGTGCGCGCCGCGCGGGCGGTACGCGACCGTTTCCCGGACGGCTGCTTGTTCGTGGACCTCAACGGTCACCGGCAGGGACGGGAGCCAGATGTGCCGGAGCGCGTGCTGCGCCGATTGCTGCGGGCGGTCGGCGGCCTCACGGAAGGCGACGACGATCCTTCGGGGGACGTCGAGGGCCTGGCGGCGTCCTGGAGAGCGGCCACTGCCTTCCTCCGGCTCATGGTTGTGGTCGATGACGCACGCGCCGCACAACAGGTGCGCCCACTGCTGCCCGCAGGTCCGGGCAGCCTCGTGCTGGTGACCAGCCGTCGGCGGCTGACCGGGCTCGACGTCGATCGCAGGATTTCGCTGGCGCCGCTGGAGACGGACGAGGCGGAGGCCTTGCTGACCGGTGTCGTCGGCGGCACGGGGTCCGATCCGGAGCGTGCCGCGGTGCGCGAACTGGCCCGCCTGTGCGACCGGCTGCCGCTGGCTCTGAGGGTCGTCGGGGCTCGGATGCAGAGCCGCCCGCTGTGGGCGCTGGAGCGCATGGTGGTCCGGCTGGCTGAGGACGAGCACCGTCTCGCGGAACTCGCGGTCGAGGACCGCAGTGTGGAGGCGGCTTTCCAGGTCTCCTACGATCAGCTTCCCGACGCGCAGCGTCGGGCGTTTCGCGTACTGGGCCTCTCGCCCACCGTGAGTTTCGATCGGCTGACCCTGGCCGCCCTGCTCGGCCTCACCCCCTCCGCCGCCGAGCGCGTCCTGGAGAGCCTGGTCGAGGCGAGTCTCGTCCAAGAGGCCGTCACGGGACGCTACCGCCTGCACGACCTGGTCGCGGTCTACGCCCGGCGCGTCGCCGCCGCGCACCCCGCGGAAGTCGCCGCGGCGCGGGCAGGGGTCTTCCGGCTCTACGTGGCCGCCGCCCGCCGTGCGAGCGACTGGGGCCCCATTGCGTTCCCCACCGGCCCGAGGGCCGACACGGCGCCCTTCGCCCACGGGGAGGAGGCGACGGCATGGCTGGACGCGGCGGGCGGCGAACTGGTCGACGTGGTCGCCCAGGCGGTGGCCGTGGGCCACGTGGACGACGCCGGCCGGCTCGCCGAGGGACTGTGCGACTACTTCACCCGGCAGGGCCGGTACCACGAGTGCCGGGCCGCCGTCGAGATCGTGCTGCCGCTCGCCGAGCAGCTCACCGACCAACGCATGGTCTCCCAACTGCGCACCTGCATGGGCATCGCCTACGGGCTGCAGGGTCACTACGGGCAGGCGCGCCGCTGGCTGGGCGAAGCGCTTCGGATCAGCCGCCGCACCGGAGATGTCCTCGAGCAGGCACGGGCTCTGGGGTCCCTCGGCATTTTCGCGAACGCGGCGGGGGAGCCGGCCGAGGCCGCCGCGCTCCTGGCCGAGTCCTCTGAGCTGTCCCGGGGGGTGGAGGACGACTGGCTCGCCGTGATGTACCTGGCCAATGTAGGCGCCGTCCACCATCAGGTGGGGGAGAAGGACAAGGCGCAGGAGTGCTACGCGTCAGCGGTCGGTCTCGCCGAGAGGATCGGCAGGCCCCGGATCCTGAGCAAGACGCTCTTCCGTATGGGGACGCTCCAGCTGGACCGCGGGCACCATGCGCAGGCCGCCGACGCGCTGACCAGGGCAGCCGAACTCGCCGAGCGCGTGGGGGACACCCCCCTCTTCGCCGCGGTCCTCGGCAGACTCGCCGCCGCAGAGGAGTGCCTGGGCAACCAGGCCGGAGCGGCCCGCTTCCACGCCGAGGCACGCGCGGTGGTCGGCGAACGACCCGGCGCCGGGCTGAAGGCCGAGATCCGTAACCGGTTGGGCTGGCACCAGGCCGCGACGGAGGACCTCGTCCAGGCGCGTGACCGGTTCGAACGGGCCGTCGCCCGCTCCCGCACCGCATCCGGTGAACTCGCCTGAGCCCGCATCCGTCACAGACGGCTGTTCCTCATCTCCCTGCCGCACCGCTGCCGCCACAGCCGCCCGCTGAACCGGGATTTCATCCGCATTTCAACGCCCCTTGCCAGCATGGACTCATCGCTCACCGTGTGAGCCGCGCCTGCATCCACAACGAAGGAACCACATGGGGCTGCTACATGCCTGGCGTATGCAGAAACTCGTTTCGGACGCCAGAACCGCTTATGGCAGAGGCGACTTGCTCTTCGTCGCCGGGTTCGACATCGACATCCGCGCCAGGGTGTCCATGAAGACGATCCGCAAGGAGATCGACAAGATCGTCGCGGCTGTGGAGCCGATCGGCTGGGAGTGCGTCAGCGTACAGCCGTTCCTCGCGTCGGTTCAGATCGACTTCATCCGCCGAGAGTGAGCACGAACCCGAAGACCTCCCCTACGGACGAAGCGAGCCCCCGGACAGTCGAAAGCGAAGGAGACGAACGATGACAACGCGAAGCGCCGGCGCCCCCTGGGGCGTCACCCGCATGGCACCGTATGCCGAGACGCGGCCGGTTCCCCTGCTCACCGCGGTGATCGACCCGCAGACCCAGATCGCCGTCGTGATCGACGAACACGGCCAGGCGGTCGAGCTCCACCACCAGACGAGCAGCGGCACGTCGAGCTCCACGAGTACCAGCTGCGCCGACAGCTATGACTCGGACAGCTCGTCGGACTCCGACCACGACTGATGGCGACAAGCCCGATCGGGTCGGTGCTGGTTCTGACCAGCCTCCACGACGTGACCGCTGACGTGGTCCTGCGCATCCTTGCGGAACGCCAGGTCCCGGTGGTCCGTCTCGACCCCGGCACCGACCTGCACACAGGTGCCGTGCTCACCGCCACGTACCGTACCGGTGATCAACGCGGCACCCTGCGCACGCCGACCCGCGAGCTCGACCTCACCGAGGTGCGCTCCGTCTGGACTCGCCGTCCCTCCCCCTACGAAGGACCGCCCGAACTGGGCGGACAGGAGCGCAGGTTCGCTGCCTCTCAGTCCCTGTGGGGCGTCGGGGGCATCCTGGCGTCGCTTCCCGGAGCCCACTACGTCAACCATCCGTGGAACAACCGGGCGGCCGAGTACAAGCCGGCCCAGCTGGCCACCGCACAGCGCAGCGGCCTGTCCGTCCCGTCCACGCTGATCACCAACGACCACGAACAGGCCCGCGAGTTCGCCGCCCAGCACTCCGGTGCCGTGGTCTACAAGCCGTTGTGCAACACGCCCTATGCGATCGACGGCAGGGCACAGCAGGTATGGGTTCGCGAAGTGCGCCCGCACGAGATCACGCCCGCCGTGGCCGTCTGCCCGCATCTGTTCCAGGCCAAGGTGGAGAAGGCGTTCGACGTGCGACTCACAGTTGTCGGCAGCCGGCTCTTCGCGGTCCGCATCGACAGCCCGGACCTGGACTGGCGGCAGCGGCAGTCCCTCATGGAGTGCACGCCGATCGCCGTCCCCGCCCGGATCGCGCACTCGGTGTCCGCGTACCTCACCACCTTCCGACTGGTCTTCGGCGCCTTCGACTTCGCCGTCACGCCCGCCGGCGACTGGTACTTCCTCGAGTGCAACCCCAACGGACAGTGGGCGTGGCAGCCCGACCCGGTGACCGACTCGATCGGTCATGCCATCGCCGACGAACTGCAAAGGGCGTTGGAGCATGAGCCCCCCCCGTGCCGACAACGGTGCGGAGGCGCGCCCCCGGCAGCCAGGGCTCCTCCCGCCGTATACGTCGAGCGGTGATCAGCCACCTGTCACCGTGCAGGAGTACGGCGACGTTCCGGAGCTGCTGTAGGCCTCGACGTCCATGGAGTACGTGCCCGTCCCGGAGGTGCTCCTGGGGACCGTCCCCTGCGGGACGCCAACGGCTCAGAGCAGGACGGGATGGGCGCTGTCCGTGGGCGAGTTGCCCTTAGTGAGTGACCCGCCCATGCCTTTCACGTCTCTGCCGCGCAGTCAGGTCCAGCAGGACCTTGGAGGCCACGGCCCGGTCATGGGCGATGTCGAAGGCGGCGTGCGCCTCGGCGAGTGGGAAGGTGTGCGTCACGATCGCGCCGACGGGCAGACCCCGGGCCAACAGGTCGATCGCTTCGTCGAACTCGGAGTCGAAGCGGAAGGCGCCCCGAAGCTCCAGTTCGCGGGTGACGGCGATGTTGCCCAGCAGGGGCACCTCACCGGGGGGCAGCAGGCCGAGGAGTACGACGGTTCCCCCGCGGCGCACTCGTTCGACACAGCTTCGTAGCCCCGCGGGTGCCCCGGATGCCTCTACGGCGATGTCGAAGAAGTCCGCCCACGCTCCGTCGTCGGGGTGGTCCGCCCGTACCGTGGCGGTGGCCCCGGACGCGGTGGCGATGCGCAAGGGGGTGTCGAGGAGGTCGCTCACGACGACCTCGGCTGCGCCCTTGTGGCGCAGAACGGCGGTGACCAGGCAGCCGATCGGCCCTGCTCCGGTGACCAGGACGCGCTTGCCGGTCACGTCACCGGCCCGGTGTACGGCGTGCAGGGCCACCGACAGGGGCTCCGCCAGGACAGCGCAGTGCAGGCTGAGTTCCGGTGGCAGCGGGCGGATCTGTGCCGCGGGCACGGTGACCAGCTGGGCGAAGCCGCCCTGGACGTGGGGCGTACGGGCGGCGCTGCCGAGGTAGCGGGTGTCGGCGCAGATGTTGCGGTGGCCGGCCACGCAGGCGGGGCAGTGGTCGCACGGTGTGGCGGGGTGGACCGCCACCGGGGTTCCTACGGCCGGTCCCTCGGCGCCGGCTCCCAGGGCGGCGACGTGGCCGACGACCTCGTGGCCGAGGACCATCGGCTCCTGGACGGTGAAGTCGCCGACCCGGCCGTGGCGGTAGTAGTGCAGGTCCGATCCGCAGATTCCGCCGAGGGCGACGGCGACGGCCACCTGGCCGGGGCCGGGTCGGGTGGGGGAGCGGTGCTCGACCCGCAGGTCTCCTGCCGTGTGGACGACGCAGGCTTGCATGGTGGGTTCCCTTTCGTTGCGGCGTCCGTCACAGGACGGAGAGCATGCCGCCGTCGACGTAGAGCACTTGGCCGCCCACGAAGTCGGAGGCGGGGGACGCCAGGAAGATCAGGGCCCCGACGAGGTCGTCGACGGCGCCCCAGCGGCCGGCCGGTGTGCGTCTGCGGACCCAGGCGCTGAATTCCTCGTCGGCTACCAGGGCCGAGGTGAGTTCGGTGGCGAAGTAGCCGGGGCCGATGCCGTTGACCTGGATGCCCAGGGGGCCCAGGTCGGCGCACATGCCCTTGGTGAGCATCTTCAGGCCGCCCTTGGTGGCGGAGTAGGCGGCGATACCGGGCCGGACCGCTTCACTCTGGAGCGAGCAGATGTTGACTATCTTGCCGTGGCCCCGGGGCGCCATGCGTCGCGCGACCTCGCGTCCCACGAGGAAGGCACCGGTGAGGTTGGTGTCGAGGAGACGGTGCCAGTCGGTGTCGGTGAACTCCAGGAGAGGACTGCGGTGTTGGACTCCGGTGTTGTTCACCAGGATGTCGATCGGCCCGGTCTCCTCCTCGATGCGGGTGACGCCGGCGGTGACGGCTGCCGAGTCCGTCACGTCGAAGGCGGCGGTCCGTACCCGGTCCCCGAAGGAGCCCGCGAGTTCCGCAGCGGTCGCTTGCAGGGCGGCGGTGTCGCGTCCGTTGAGGACGACCGTGCAGCCGGCTTCCAGCAGACCCTTGGCCAACGCCTTGCCGATGCCGCGGCTCGAGCCGGTGACCAGGGCCGTCTTTCCGGTGATGTCGAACAGGGGGTGGCTCATGCGTGCGCTCCGGCGGTGCCGGCCGGGGCGCCCGGCACGGCCGGGCTGCCGGGGAGGGGGGTCCGGGCGGGGCGTTCGGAGAGGACGTCGAGGATGTTGTCGACGGCCAGGTCGACCATGGCGGCCCGGGTCGCCTCGGTGGCCGAGCCGATGTGGGGCAGCGTGACCACGTGGGGCTCGGAAACCAGTGGTGACAACTCCGTTCCCATCGGCTCTTGTTCGAAGACGTCGAGTCCGGCCGAGTGCAGCCGCCCCTCCCGGACGGCGTGCAGCAGGGCCTCCTCGTCGACCACGCCGCCGCGGGAGGTGCTGACCAGTGTGGCCGTGGGTTTCATCGCGGCCAGTTCGCGGCCGGAGATCAGGTGCCGCGTCTCCTCGGTGAGCGGCACGTGCAGCGAGACCACGTCGGACTCGGCCAGCAGCGTGGTCAGATCCACCGAGGCCGACAGGTCGTCGTCGGGCGCGTAGGGGTCGTGGTGGAGCACGCGCATGCCGAAGCCGTGGGCTCGGCGGGCCACCGCGCGGCCGATCTGACCGTAGCCGATGAGGCCGAGCGTGGCTCCGTGGATGTCCAGACCGAGGTAGTCGTGCATCCGGAAAAGCTCCCAGGAGCCCGAGGCCAGGCTCGCTTCGGCGGCGCCGATCCGCCGGCGGGCGGAGAGGATCAGGGCGAAGGTGAGGTCGGCGGTGGTCTCCGCGAGCACGCGAGGGGTGTGGGTGACGACGATGCCCCGCTCGGCGGCGGCAGTGCGGTCGACGTTGTCGAAACCCATGCTCGCCAGCGCTATGACCCGCAGCGAGGGGCCCGCCGCGTCCATCAGCGCGCCGTCCACCGGATCGTTGCCCAGGGCCAGAACGCCACTCACCCCGGCGGCCGGCGTGGCGAGGTCGGCGGGCGCGGGCTTCCCGGTCCCGGGCCAGGCCACCACCTGCGCCACCCCGGACAGACGGTCCAGGCCGCGGCCGGGCAGGTTTTCACGGGTGATGAGGACACGCTTTTTCATCTATGTCTCCAGTGACGAGCCGTGCATGTGCCGACCGGCGGCTGGCGTCGAAAGAACCGGGGCCTGTAAGACGCTGGTTCTGTATGGCGCTGGTTCTGAAAGACGCTAGCCGGGGCGGTCACGGGAAACAAATAGCGGATTTGTGTGACGCTATTGGCGGTCCTTATCACCCTCGGGGGAGCCGTCAAAGGTGGTGATCAGTTCGAGGAAAAGATCGTGCACCGCCAGGGCGGGTTCCGAAAGGGGCTGATTGTCCGACGTCACCACGGACAGCTTGACCTGGATGACGGGATCCACGATGCGGCGCACGGACAGGGCGCGGACGTCGAGGATCGCGCGCGCCGCCGACCACGGCAGGACGGTGGCGCCGAGGTCCGCGTCCACGGCGTTGACGAGCGTCAGCGCGGACTCGACCTCGCCCACCACGTGCGGCCGGAGCGACGCCTGCTGGAAGGCGGCGTCCACCACCTGCCGGATCGTGTGGATGCGGCTGGGGAGCAGCAGCGGCACGCTCTTGAGTTCCTCCAGGCTGACCTCACCCTGTCCCGGCGGGGCCGTCGCGCCGGACGCGCCGATCAGGAACAGGTCCTCCGTGCGCACGGGCTCGAACTGCACGCCCCGCAGCGGGCCGGCCCCGTAGATGAACGCCATGTCCATCCGCCCGGTCATGATGGCCTCGCTGATCACGCCGCCGAAGTTCTCGTTGATGTGCAGCAGGATGTCCGGGTAGCGCTCGCGCACACTCTTCAGGAGCGGCAGCGCGAGCGCCGCCCCCAGGCTGTACGGCGCGAGGCCCACCGACACGCTGCCGGCGGGCGCCCGGCCGGAGACCTCCACGGCGGCGTGCGCGAGGTCCACCTGCCTCAGGATCAGCTGCGCATGCCGGTACAGCGCCCGGCCCGCTTCGGTCGGGGCGACCCCGCGCTTGCTGCGGATCAGCAACTGCTGCCCGAACTGCGCCTCCAGCGCGGACAGCTGCTGGCTGAGCGCGGGCTGCGCGATGTGCAGGATGTCGGCCGCGCGCGTGATGCTCCCCGCGTCAATGATCTTGATGAACGAGTACAGACGCCTGGTGTCCATGCGGGGCCTTCCACGGGGAGCGGAGCCTCATCGTAGGGAGCGGCCACCCGTGAGCACAGCCCCAGGAGGGCCCGGGGTGTGAGGCAGGTCATAACCATCCGCGATAACGCCAGATCGAACGCATATTGGCGGTCAGGCGAGCATGGGCTTAAGTTGAGCGGAACATCCAGCCCGGAACCGCCCGAAGAAGTCGAAGGAATCGGCTCCCAGGAATTCTCTCTGCTCGGGACCTTCGCTTTGTGTCCGAGAGTGCGGATCTCAATCGGGATATCGCTAAGACGTGATGGCATCTCCTTCCTCATATTCTTTCCCCGGAGGACGTCATGACCCCCATGGTTGACCTCGTCGCCGATCTCGGCGAGGGATTCGGCGCCTACACGATGGGCGACGACGAAGCCCTCCTGGAAATGCTGACGTCCGCCAACGTCGCCTGCGGGTTCCACGCCGGTGATCCGCGCATCATGGACGCCACCGTCCGGACCTGCGTGGAGAAGCGGGTGGCCGTGGGCGCTCACCCGAGCTTTCCCGACCTGGTCGGCTTCGGCCGCCGCGCGATGGACCTCACGCCCGAGGAGGTCCGCACGGACGTGCTGTACCAGATCGGCGCCCTCCAGGCGTTCGCCGTCGCGCACGGCACCCGGGTGCAGCACGTCGCCCCGCACGGACGCCTGGGCAACCTGGTCGCCGTACGCGCCGACTACGCCGGTGCCGTCGTGGACGCCGTCGCCTCCCTGGACGAGTCGCTGATCGTCCTCGCGCAGGACGGTGAGCTCGCCGACGCCGCCCGCGCCCGCGGACTGCGCGTGGGCATCGTCGGCATCGCCGACCGCGCGTACCGCGACGACGGGACCCTCGTCCCCCGCTCCGAGCCCGGAGCGGTGATCCACGACCCCGACGAGGTGGCCCGGCGGACACTGCGCATGGTCACCGAAGGGGTCATCCGCAGCGTCGACGGCAAGGACATCCCGGTCGCCTGCGACACCGTCCTGCTGCACGGGGACAGCCCCGGAGCGATCGCGCTGGCCGGCCGCATCCGCGAGCAACTCCTCGCCGCCGGTGTCGAGATCACCTCTCTCGACAAGGCGCTGAGCGGGACGGGCGCCTGACATGAACGGCAACATCACGATCACGGACTGCGGTGACTCCGCCCTGACCGCCAGGGCCGTGGGCCTGGACGCCGAAGACGCCTGGCGGCTCGTCCACGCCCTGGCCGACGCCCTGGACGCCGTACGGCTCACCGGAGTCCACGACGTGGTGCCCACCTACGACGCCCTCCTCGTGGAGTTCGACTGCACCCGCACCGACCACGACACCCTCCGGCGCATCGTGGCGCACGAGGCCGCCCGCCTCGGGCCGCACCCCGCACCGACGGTACCGCCACGACGCTTCGTCGTACCCGCCGTCTACGGCGGCGAGTACGGACCCGACCTGCCCGACGTCGCCCGGCAACTCGACCTGACCGAGAGCGAGGTCATCGCCCTCCACTCCGGGACCGACCTCACCGTACGCTGCCTCGGCGCGCCCGCGGGGGCGCCGATGACGGACGGCCCGCCCTTCCCGAAACCGGTGCCGCGGCTGGCGTCCCCCCGCATCCGCGTCGATCCCGGCTCGGTCGCCGTCGCCGGCCGGCAGGCGGTCATCTGCCCGATGCCCTCGCCCGGCGGCTGGCCGCTCCTCGGGCGCACCCCCGTGCGCGTGCTCGACCTGCACAGCGACCCGATCACCGCCTACCGGCCCGGGGACACCTTCCGCTTCGTCCCCATCACGCCCGACGAGTGGGACGACTATGCCGGCACGCCCCTGGCGGCCTGTCATGGCTGACACCCTCACGATCCGCACCGCCGGCATCGTCACCGTGCAGGACCTCGGCCGAGTCGGCCGCTCCCGCTACGGCCTGCCCGCCGGCGGAGCCGTCGACCAGCACTCGGCGCGCGTCGCCAACGTCCTGTGCGGCAACGACGACCGCGCCCCGCTGCTGGAGATCACGGCACTCGACTTCGCGTGCGTTTCCTCCGGCGACATCCTCGTCGCGGTGACGGGCGCGCCCGCCGACGTGACCGTCGAGGGAGTCGTCCGCCCGCAGTGGGAACCGGTCTCCGTGCGCGCAGGCGAGACCCTTCGCGTCAGCGGCATTCGTCGGGGACTGCGCGTCTACCTGGCTGTGCTCGGCTCCTTCGAGGCCGACTACCTGCAGGGCAGCTGCGCTCCCGACACCATCCTGGGATTCGGCCCCGCCCTGCGCGACGGTGACGAACTCGTGCTGCGCGCGACCTGCCCGCCCATCGACCACCCCTTCTCACGGATCCCGCTGTTCCGCCTGAACGCCCCCGTCCTCCCGTTCCCCACCACCTGGACGATCGACGTCACCGACGGCCCCGACCGGGCCGAGTTCGCAGACACGGGAAGCCGCCTGTTCGACGCCCCCTTCACCGTCAGTCCGCGCAGCAACCACATCGGCCTGCGCCTGCAGGGCGACGTGCCCCGCCGCGTCACCACGGGCGAGGTCCTCTCCCGCGGCGTCCCCATCGGCGCCGTCGAAGTGCCGGCGGGGGACGAACTTCTCGTGCTGCACCGAGGCCGTGGCGTAACGGCCGGCTACCCCGTCCTGGCCGTGGTCACCGCCACCGGTCTGTCCACCCTCGGGCAGGTGCGCCCTGGGCAGACCATCCGCTTCCGCCACCGCACCCTCGACCAGGCGGTCACCGCCCACCGCACCCAGCGCCACGCCGTCGACGCACTGCGCACCCGCGTCCGTACAGCTTTCGACGCCCTGCGCATCCGCGCCCCCGATGCCGGCTGACCCTCGATCCCCACCGCCGCCCAGCCGCCCCCTTCGCCCGCCCACACGGAGCCGATCGCCCCTCGTCCCCAGCCCGCCGCAAGACAGGAGACGCCATGACCACCATGGCCGCTCAGCCAGTCCCCGCCCCCAACACCGTCGATGCCAGAACAGCCCGGAAGGTCACCCTCGCGGGATGCGTCGGCATCTTCGCCGAGCTCTACGACAACGGCATCTTCGGCTTCATGGCCGGAACGCTCGCCGCCGTCTTCTTCCCCGGCTCCGACAACGCCATCCAGCTCGTCTTCCTCGGCTACGCCGTCTCCTTCTTCTTCCGCCCCCTCGGCGCCGTCATCTGCGGTCACCTCGGCGACCGCATCGGACGCCAGCGGTTGCTGGTCTTCGTCATCCTGCTCATCAGCGTCGCCACCGCGGCCATCGGCATCCTGCCCACGTACGCGAGCATCGGCATCGCGGCGCCCGCCCTGCTGATCCTGCTGCGCGTCGCCCAGGGCTTCTCCGTCGGCGGCGAGGCGTCGGGCGCGATGAGCTTCCTTGCCGAGCACGCCCCGGAGGGCAAGCGCGGCCTCTACACCAGCTACGCGCAGATCGCGTCGTTCCTCTCCCTGCTCACCGGCACGCTGGTCGCCGCCGCCATGACCAGCGGACTCGGCACCGAACGCATGGAGTCCTGGGGCTGGCGCATACCGTTCCTGCTCGCCGTCCCGCTCGGCATCACCGGCATCTACATCCGCAAGCGCATCAGCGACACGCCCAACTTCACGCGCCTGAAGGAAAAGGGCGGCCTGTCCAAGAACCCCCTGAAGGAAGCGTTCGCCTCCGCCGAACACCGCCGCGCCATGCTGCTGGCCCTGTTCATCCCCCTGATGAACGGCTCCGGGTACTACGTCCTGTTCAGCTACATGCCCACCTTCATGAGCAGCGAGCTCGACTTCGGCAAGGTCCAGGGCCTGCTCGTGACGGCCTCCAGCCTGGTCGCGATCTGTATCGCCATCCCCTACATGGGCCGTCTCTCCGACCGCATCGGGCGCAAGAAGGTCATCGCCGGCTCGGCGATCGCCATGGCCGTCGTCGGCGTCCCCTGTTACCTGCTGATCGGCACCGGCAACCTCGCCCTCGCCGTACTCGGCGCCTGTCTCATGGCCGTCGTGTTCGCCGGGCACACCGGTGTCATCCACATCCTGCTCGTCGAACTGTTCCCCACCCGCGTGCGCTACTCCGCCTACGGCCTGGGCTACAACATCTCCTCCGCACTCTTCGGCGGCACGGCCCCGCTGCTGATGACCTACCTCATCGCCCGCACGGGCAACGTCAACATGCCGGCCTTCTACGCCGTCGTCACCGCCCTCGGCACGCTCATCGCCGTGTCCCGCGTGAAGGACCGCGCCCACCTGCCCCTGCGCGACGCCTGACCGACCCACGCATCCGCACACACCCCCCACACCAAGGAGCACACCAGCATGCCCATCTCCGACTACAGGACGGCCCTCGTCACCGGAGCGTCGACCGGCATCGGAGCCGTGGTCGTCGAGCGACTCGCCAAACGCGGCCTCGAGGTTCACGCGGTGGCGCGCAACGCCGAGCGGCTCGACGCCCTCGCCCGCGACACCGGTTGCATCCCGCACGCCGTCGACATCACCGACACCGAGGCGCTCACCGCCGCACTGGACGGCCTGGAGATCGACGTCCTCGTCAACAACGCCGGCGTCTCGCGCACCGGCAACATCCTGACCGCCGACGAGTTCGCCGTGGACGAGCAGGTCGCCGTCAACATCCAGGCCGTCCTGCACCTGGTACGCCTGCTCATGCCCGGCATGGTCGAGCGCGATCTCGGCCACATCGTCAACATCAGCTCCATCGCCGGCGTCTACAACTTCGGCGGCAACACGATCTACCACGCCACCAAGGCGGCCGTGCACACCCTCTCCCGCCAGCTGCGGGTCGACGGCTACGGCCGCCGGGTCCGCGTCACCGAGATCTGCCCGGGGCGCGTGGAGACCGAGATCTTCGGCCGCCTGCTCGGCGACATGGAGGAGGCCCAGCGGAAGTTCTACGACGGCTACGAGTCCCTCAAGCCCGAGGACATCGCCGACTCCATCGAGTTCGCCGTCGACGCGCCCCGGCACGTCAACCTCGGCCACATCGAGATCCTGCCCACCTTCCAGGTCCCCGGCGGCCTCAACTTCGAGCGCCGAGAGGGCTGAGCCATGGACACCGCGGAGCGCGTACGCCGTATCAAGCCCTCGCCCAGCACGGCGGCGGCGCAGCGCGTACGCGAACTCAAGAGCCAGGGCCTCACCATCCACGACCTGACCGTCGGCGAGCCCGACTTCGACACCCCCGAGCACGTCAAGGCCGCCGCGATCGAGGCCATCGAGGCGGGCGAGACCAAGTACACCCCCGTGAACGGCACGCCACGGCTGCGCGCCGCGATCGCCGGGAAACTCCGCGAGCGCCACGGCCTGGAGTGCACCGACGCGCAGATCACGGTCGGCGGCGGGGCCAAGCAGGTCATCTTCCTCGCCCTGATGGCCACCCTGGACGAAGGGGACGAGGTCATCGTCCCCGCCCCGTACTGGGTGTCCTATCCGGACATGGTCCGCGCGAACGACGGCACACCGGTCGTCGTCGACTGCCCTGAGGCGGACGGCTTCAAGCTGACTCCGGAGCGGCTCGGGGCGGCGATCACCGCGCGAACGCGTTGGGTCGTGCTCAACACCCCAGGCAACCCGACTGGATCCGCCTACACCGCTGCCGAACTGCACGCGCTGGCACAGGTGTTGCTGGACCATCCACGGGTGAGCGTCCTCACGGACGAGATCTACGACGAGATCTGGTACCGAGAGGAGGTCGCCCCGTCCCTGGCTGCGGTCGAACCCCGGCTGGCCGAGCGGGTGTTCCTCACCAACGGCGTCTCCAAGACGTACGCGATGACAGGCTGGCGCCTCGGGTACGGGGTTGGCCCGGCGGATCTGGTGACCGCGATCAACACCCTGCAGTCACAGACGTCCTCCTGCCCCTCCTCCGTGAGCCAGGCCGCCGCTGCCGCCGCGCTCACCGGACCGCAGGACTTCGTCCGGGACACCGTGCGTGTGTACCGCGAACGCCGCGACGCCACGGTGAAGCTCATCAACGATGTTCCGATGCTCAGTTGCACCGTGCCCGACGGGGGTTTCTACCTCCTGGTGAACTGCCGTGACGCCGTAGGTCAGTTCACACCGTCGGGAAGCCGGATCGAGAACGACGAGGACTTCGCCCGCCACCTGCTCGAGAGCCGGCAGGTAGCGGTGATCCACGGAGCCGCCTACGGCGCGACCGGCTACTTCCGCATCTCCTTCGCCACGTCTGCGGACGTCCTCACCGAGGCATGCGCGCGCATCGCGGCCGCTTGCGCCGAACTGTCCTCCGCTCCCTCCGTCTGAAAGTCCCTCCGCCTGAAAGGTCATCATGATCCGCGTCAGCACGAAGTTCGAGCGGCCGGACGCCGCGCTGGTCGAGCAGCTGCGTGCCTTCTCGTCGGCCACCATCCACGAGGCGCAGGGCCGGCTCGGCGCGCTGGACTCGGTCATCAAGCCGGTCGACCACCGCATGTCCCTGTGCGGACCCGCCTTCACGGTCCAGTGCGCACCCCGCGACAACCTGATGCTGCAGACCGCCATCGCCTACGCTCGCCCCGGCGATGTCGTGGTCGTGTCCGCGGGCGCCTACGAGGAGGCGGGTTCTTTCGGGGACGTCCTCGCCAACGCCTGCCAGGCCAAGGGGCTCGGCGGCCTGATCACCGACACGGGCGTCCGGGACACCGAGGACCTGCGCGCCCTGGGATTCCCCGTCTTCTCCCGCAGTGTCTCCATCAAGGGCACGGTCAAGGAGACGGTCGGACCGATGTGCGAGCCGGTCACCATCGGCGGCGTGCTCGTCCGCCCCGGAGACGTGATGCGGGCCGACGCCGACGGCGTGGTCGTCATCCGCCGCGAGGACGCCGCGGAGGTGGTCACCGCGTCGCAGGAACGGGTCGACGCCGAGGCCGGGTACATCGCTGCCTACCGGAGGGGCAAAACCGTCGTTGAGATGTGCAACCTCGCCCCGCTTCTCGCGTCGAAGGGGCTGGTGATCGAGGACTAGCTGTAATGCCCAGTTACGTTGGTCAACCTGGTGATGGGCGGTTTGCCGCCGGTTGCGGTGTCGGGGCGGTGGTGTTTGTAGTGATGGAGTCATGCCGGCGACGGCGTCGCAGCAGCCTGGTTCGCAGGAGACGCAGGCGGGGAGCCTTCTCGCCGGAGTGGAGCGATGTTCCTCACAATCTTCGAGTCGAGCGCCCCCCGGTTGTAAAGTGAAGACCGCCTTTGACCTGCACAAAGCAGGCAGGGAGCCGTCTCACAGGAGTCCAAAGTGCTGCGTACTCTGTTCAAGTCCAAGATCCACCGAGCCACCGTCACCCAGGCCGACCTGCACTACGTGGGATCCGTGACCATCGACGCCGACCTGCTCGACGCCGCCGATCTGCTGCCCGGTGAGCTCGTGCACATCGTGGACATCACCAACGGCGCCCGCCTGGAGACGTACGTCATCGAGGGCGAGCGCGGATCCGGCGTGATCGGGATCAACGGGGCCGCGGCCCACCTCGTCCACCCCGGCGACCTCGTGATCATCATCAGTTACGCCCAGGTGACGGACGCCGAGGCCCGGGCACTCGTCCCCCGGGTCGTGCACGTGGACCACGACAACCGGATCGTGGCCCTGGGCGCCGACCCGTCCGAGCCGGTGCCCGGCTCGGACCAGCAGCGCAGTCCGCAGGCCGTCGGGGCCTGACGGACGCGTCCGCAGCGAAAGAGGAGCGTGTCCATGAGCGACCCGGAGATCCGCGACGACCGGGCGGCAGGCCGGCTGGAGGCCGTGTCCGGCGGTGAAGTCGTCGGCCGCATCGAGTACTTCGTACTCGAAAGCCCCGAGCGCGCGCTCGTGCCCGTCCACACCATCGTCGAGCCGGCCCACGAGGGCAAGGGCATCGCCGGGTCGCTCGCACGCGAGCTGTTCGCCCTGGCCGGCCGAGAGCACAGCGCGGTCGCCTCCCTCTGTCCGTACGTCACCAAGTGGATCGAACGCCACCCCGACGAGGCCTCACCTGCCGATCAGGACCTGGTCGTGGCGGCGAAGGAGTGGCTGAGGGCCCACCCCGGGCGTTTCTGACGCGGCCCCGGCCCTCTCTGATCCCGGCCCTCTCTGATCCCGGCCCGGGCCCTCTCGGACCCGCTACCCCCACTTGGTCCATGCCCGTCCTGCGGGGGAGTGACTGCCGACGCGGGTGCCGGGTAGGCGGGGATTAGTCCAGAGCCGGAGTCGACCCAGTGGCTGGAGGACCTGATGACGAACCCGATTCCCGACCCCGTGCCGCCTGCGCCGACACCGGGCCCGGATCCCCAGCGCCCGGACCCGCATCCCGACCCGGTGCCCGACCCACAGCCCCCGCCGGGCCCGGAGCCGACCCCTCCGCCGCCCGCGCCCACCCCTCCGGCGCCCCCGGGCCCCGACCCCGTACCGGGCCCCGACCCGTCCCCCATCCCCCCGGGACCGGAGCCCGTACCGAACCCGGAGCCCGGCCCGCCACTGTCCTGACCCCGGTACGCGAACGGGGCGGTGGACGGCGACCCACGCCGTCCACCGCCCCGTACGCCTTCCTGAATGGCAGCGCCTACGCGGAGGTCTCCGACCGGTCCCCGCCCCACAGCGTGTGGAACGAGCCGTCGCGGTCCACCCTGCGGTAGGTGTGCGCACCGAAGTAGTCCCGCTGCCCCTGCGTCAGCGCCGCCGGCAGCCGCTCCGCGCGCAGGGCGTCGTAGTAGGCCAGGGCCGCGGCGAAACCGGGCGTCGGCACACCCTGGCGGGTCGCGGCGACCAGCACCTCGCGCCAGTCGTCCTGGGCGTCCGCGATCTCCTGTGCGAAGGTCGCGTCCGACAGCAGGCTCGGCAGGTCCGGCCGGGCGTCGTACGCGGCGCGGATCCGGTCCAGGAACGCCGCGCGGATGATGCAGCCGCCCCGCCACAGCGCCGACACCGCACCGAGGTCGATGTCCCAGCCGTACTCGTCGCGGGCCGCGTCGATCTCGTGGAAGCCCTGCGTGTACGACACGATCTTCGACGCGTACAGGGCCTGCTCCACCCGGTCCGCGAACGCCCGGGCCTCCGCCTCGCTCAGCGGCTGCGCCTTCGGGCCGGCCAGCTCGCGCGAGGCCTCCCGCAGGGCCGCGTGGCCCGACAGGGACCGCGCGAAGACCGCCTCGGCGATGCCCGACACCGGCACACCCAGGTCCAGGGCGATCTGCACGGTCCAGCGGCCGGTGCCCTTCTGCTCCGCCTGGTCGACGACCACGTCCACGAACGGCTTGCCCGTCTCCGCGTCCACGTGCGACAGCACCTCGGCCGTGATTTCGATCAGGTACGAGTCGAGTCGGCCCCGGTTCCAGGTCCGGAAGATCTCCGCGATCTCGGCGGGGGAGTACCCGGCGACGTCCCGCAGCAGCTGGTACGCCTCACCGATGAGCTGCATGTCGGCGTACTCGATGCCGTTGTGCACCATCTTCACGAAGTGCCCGGCGCCGTCCGGGCCGACATGGGAGACGCACGGCGAGCCGTCGGCCGCCTTCGCCGAGATCTTCTCCAGCATCGGGCCCAGCGAGTCGTAGGACTCCTTCGGGCCACCCGGCATGATGCTCGGGCCGTTCAGCGCGCCCTCCTCGCCGCCGGAGACGCCCATGCCGACGAAGTGGATGCCCTGCTCGCGCAGGTCCCGCTCCCGGCGCCGGGTGTCCGCGAAGTGCGCGTTGCCACCGTCGATGATCATGTCGCCGGGCTCCAGCAGCGGCGCGAACTCCTGGATCACCGCGTCGGTCGGCTCACCTGCCTTCACCATCACGACCAGACGCCGCGGCCGCTCCAGTGCCGCCACGAAATCCTTGGCGCTCTCGCACGCGACGAACTCCCCCTCGCCACCGAACTCCTCCACCAGCGCGTGCATACGCGCGGGCGTCCGGTTGTGCACCGCGACCGTGTAGCCGTTGCGGGCGAAGTTACGGGCGAGGTTGCGGCCCATGACCGCGAGACCGGTGACGCCGATCTGCGCTGTACTGCTCATTCGGTTCGCTCCTAAAGACCTCGGTATCGGTGCTGCCGGTGGAGGGCGCCCACGGGCATCCCCCGTCGACCATCCTGACGTGCCGCTACTTCGTCCGCACGCCCGGGTCGCACGGCGTGGCGCAGGCTGATACGGACGAGAGCCCCGTCGCGCTCAGCCGACGCACGCGTCCCCGCGCACGGCGCACCCGCGCACCGGGTGCCGTACACGGTGCACCGCCGATGCGCACGTCGCGCAACAGGGGCCTCATACCGGCCATTTGGACTCCCGGGCGGCGAAAAGCCGTCTTGTTCTGGCCGGTTCGCAGCGCTTACTTTTGCCCCTCCTGACGCATGTCTAGGGGGGCTTTCGATGGCCGTACGGGGCCGGCACCGCCGGTATCAGCCGAACAGGATCAACCGCGCCTCACTCACCGTCACGGCGGGCGGCGCGGGCATGGCACTGCCGTTCATGGGCACCGGCGCCGCTCAGGCGGCGGACATGGACACCTGGAACAAGGTCGCCGCCTGCGAGTCCACCAACAACTGGAGCATCAACAGCGGCAACGGCTTCTACGGCGGGCTGCAGTTCACCCAGTCCACCTGGGAGGCGTACGGCGGCCGCGCCTACGCGGCGCGCGCGGACCTGGCGAGCAAGGACCAGCAGATCGCCGTCGCGGAGAAGGTGCTCGACGGACAGGGCCCGGGCGCCTGGCCGGTCTGTTCCGTGCGGGCCGGACTGACCCGGGGCGGCGGCGAGCCCGGCATCCGGCCGGCCGCCGAGCGCACGAAGCAGCGGGAAACGAAGCCGAAGACCTCCATCGAGGAGGTACGGCCGCAGTCCACGCCGCAGTCCCGGGCGGGCAGCGCCGAAATGTACACCGTGGTCCGTGGCGACACCCTCTCCGGCATCGCGGACGACCAGGACGTGCGGGGCGGCTGGCGGGGCCTGTACGCCGCCAACCGGTCGGCCATAGGGTCCGACCCCGACCTGATCGTGCCCGGTCAGCGTCTCGCCCTGCGCGGCGAGGGCGCCACGAAGACGCGGCCGGCGCCGTCGGCCGAGCCGCCGGTGAAGAAGCCGGCCCATGACCGCGCGGACGAGCGATCGAAACAGCGATCGAAAGAAAGGCCCAAGGAGCGGTCCGAAGGGCAGAGCACGGAGCGGGCCGGCCGGTCCACGGCCACCCGGCAGGGGCTCGTCGCCCCCGTCGGCGCCTCGCTCGGGACGCCCTACCGCAAGGCGGGCTCCTCCTGGTCGAAGGGCTACCACACCGGCATCGACTTCCCCGTGCCCACAGGCACCTCGGTCAAGTCGGTCGCGGCGGGCAGCGTCGTCAGCGCGGGGTGGGGCGGCTCGTTCGGCTACCAGGTCGTGGTCCGGCACGCCGACGGGCGGTACAGCCAGTACGCTCACCTGTCCGCGATCTCGGTGCGGGACGGGCAGTCGGTGAGCGTCGGCCAGCGCATCGGCCGCTCCGGCTCCACCGGCAACAGCTCGGGCCCGCATCTGCACTTCGAGGTGCGGACGGGGCCCGGTTTCGGTTCGGACGTCGACCCGGTGGCGTACCTGCGGGCCGGCGGCGTCAGGATCTGACGCGTATGCGGTGC
Source organism: Streptomyces tibetensis (assembly GCF_040647715.1). Classification (GTDB taxonomy): domain Bacteria; phylum Actinomycetota; class Actinomycetes; order Streptomycetales; family Streptomycetaceae; genus Streptomyces; species Streptomyces tibetensis_A. Next base: position 456,972 of record NZ_JBEZCR010000004.1, read on the forward strand.
CGGTCGACCGTGGGGAGCGGGACGTACGGGATGCCGTAGAAGGTGATGTAGGAGAGCGGGCGTACGTCCTCGGTGGCCACCGCCGAGGGCTCCCCGCTCTCGTTCGCGGTATCCGCACCGGGCGCCGCTGCTGCCGGCCCCGGCGCGAGCAGCGCGACCGGTACGTCCGGCTCGGGCACGAGCACGGCGAGCGGCGTGTCCGGCCCGGGTACGCGCACCGCCGCCGGCCCCGACCCCGGCCGCCGTGCGGGACCGGGCACGAACACATCCTCCACATCCGGCCGCCCACCGGCGGCCACGGCAGCGACCGGCTCCCGCACGACCACCGGCCGGGGTGCAGTCCCAGCGGGTGATGATGCGTCCGGCCCGGGTACGACCACCGGCTGCGGTGCGGCGACCGGCTCGGGTGCGGCATCCGCCGGCTGCCCGTGTGTGAGCCGCTCCGTCGTCAGCAGGATCAGGCCACCCGCCGCCACCACACCACAGCTCAGCGCCAGCGCCGTCCCCGTCGTGCCGTAGCGGAAGTTCTCTCCGAACATCGTGATGCCCACCGCGGCCGCCACCACCGGGTTCACGACCGTCAGCGTGGCCAGTGGGGCGGCGAGGCCCGCGCCCCGGTAGGAGGCCTGCGACAGCAGCATGCCCGCCGTGGCGAGGACGCCGATCACGGCGAGGGAGGGCACGTCCGCCGCCGACACACCGCCGGTCCAGTCGACCGCGACGGTCTTGGTGAACACCGAGGACATGCCGAACGCGACCCCCGAGGCCGTCGCCAGCAGCATGCTGCGCACCGCCGGGTGCCGGTGCGTAGCCCGGGCGGCGATCATCAGCGCGACGACCACACCGGCGGTGGCCACGGCAACGGCCACCCGCTGTGCCGTGTCCAGCGACCTCGCGTCGGACGCGGCGACCAGGGAGAGCAGACCGGCGAGCCCCACCGTCGCCATGATCGCGCCCCGCCAGGCCGTGGCGCCGGCCTTGCGGCCGACGAACAGGGCCGCCATGGGCAGGGCCACCACGATGGTCAGCGCACCGAGCGGCTGCACGAGACTCAGCGGGCCGTAGGCCAGAGCCACCACGTGCAGCACTCCACCGAGGCCGTTCAGCCCGACCGCCGCCCACCAGCCCGGCCGGCGCAGCGGCGCGTACGGTTCGCCCGGCGAGGACTCCGCCACCCGCTCCTGCACGATCGCCCCGCCCGCGTAGGCGAACGCGGAGACGAGGGACAGCAGGACGGACAACGCGAGGGCGCTCATCGGCCGCTCCTCTGCGTGAGGCGGGGGCGCTCGGCCCGGCGCGGCGAAAGGTGGGCTTTCATGACCAACACCCTGCCGTGTCCAGGTCTTCCCGTCGTCGTCCCTGAGCACTCATTGGGTCCTACTGCCGATGGAGTACGAGGAGAGCACCGTCATCCCCAGGGTGGGCGGGTCCGGTCGGGGCCACCGGGTCGCGTCCCTTGAGGGTCTTGGTACTACTGCTCTTCGTGGACCTCGACCCCGACCTCGCCGCGCTCCGTCCGCTCGCCGGCTTCTTCGTGCTGCGCACGGATGGAGCACCGGCCCGGTCCCTTCCCACTCTCGCACAGGCGTATGCCACAACGGCACCGGAACTGTCAGCAAATCCCCTGATTTTTCGTGTGGACAAGGTCGCGACCGCCCTGCGTGCCCCGGAGGCGCGTGTCGCCGCGTCCGTGACCCATCTGGGCCTCGCCGCCCGGCTCTGGTCGATCGCCCTCGGTTGCGCCGCGCTGTACGGCAGCGTCCCCGACCTGGACGCCCGGCTGCTGCACTGGGACGCGGGCGGCAGCGCCCCCGACGACCTGTGGCTCACGCATGTGACCCCCCTCCCCGACGACGCGCCGACGGTCGCGGACGTCGTGCTGAACGGCCACCTCGTCCCCCTGGCGGCGGCCCTGCGTGCCCGGCACGGCCTCGCTTCCGGCCTGCTGCGGGGCAACGCCGCCTCCGCGCTGGCCGGCGCCGCCCGGGAACTGGACCGCTGGGCCCGGCGGCACGGCCGTACGGATGTCGCCGCCCGGGCCCGCTCCCTGACCGCGGAACTCCTCGCCCACCCCCTGCTCACCGGCGCCGGAACCCTCACCGGCACCGCCTTCCGGCGCCGCAGCTGCTGCCTGTACTACCGGGTGCCCGGAGGGGGCGTGTGTGGCGACTGTTGCTTCCCACGACCGCCCCGCTCTTCCCCACGCGCCCCATCTGGGTGACCATGAAGGGGAACGGCCGCTGAGAGCAGGGAGTTGCGGGTGCGCGTCGGACTGCTGACCCGGGAGTACCCGCCGGACGTGTACGGCGGTGCAGGTGTCCATGTGGAGTTCCTCGCCCGTGAGCTCCGTCCGCTCGTCGACCTGGACGTGCACTGCTGGGGCGAGGGCCGCGCCGACGGTGTGCGCCGGCACCGGCCCTGGTCCGCGCTCGACGGCGCCAACGACGCGCTGCGCACGTTCTCCGTCGACCTCGCCATGGCAGCCGCCCTGGAGGGCCGCGAACTGGTCCACTCCCACACCTGGTACGCCAACCTCGGCGGCCACCTCGCGAAGATGCTCTACGGCATCCCGCACGTGATGACCGCGCACTCCCTGGAGCCACTGCGCCCCTGGAAGGCCGAGCAGCTCGGCGGCGGCTACGAGCTGTCCAGCTGGGCCGAACGCACGGCGATCGAGGCAGCGGACGCCGTGATCGCCGTGTCCGGCGCCATGCGCGAGGACATCCTCGGCTGCTACCCGGCGCTGGACCCCGAGCGGGTCCACGTCGTGCACAACGGCATCGACACCACGCTCTACCGGCCCGCCCACGGCACGGACGCCCTGGACCGCGTCGGCCTCGACCGCTCCCGCCCGTACGTGCTGTTCGTCGGCCGGATCACCCGCCAGAAGGGCGTGCCCCACCTGCTGCGCGCGGTGCGCGACATCGACCCGGCCGCGCAGGTCGTCCTGTGTGCGGGCGCCCCGGACACGCCGGAGATCGACCAGGAGTTCCGCGAACTGTTCGGGGAGCTGAGCGGGGTCCGGGACGGGGTGTTCTGGATCCCGAAGATGCTGCCCCGTCCGGAGGTGATCCAGCTCCTCACGCACGCCGCCCTCTTCGTCTGCCCGTCGGTGTACGAGCCGCTCGGCATCGTGAACCTGGAGGCCATGGCCTGCGGCACACCGGTGGTGGCCTCGGCGGTCGGCGGCATCCCCGAGGTCGTGGACGACGGCACCACCGGCCTGCTCGTCCCGCCCGGCGACGACTTCGAGGCGGGTCTCGCCCGGGCCATGGACACCGTGCTGGGCGATCCGGTGGCCGCCCGGCGGATGGGCGAGGCCGGGCGGGAACGCGCGGTCGGCGAGTTCGGCTGGGACGCGGTGGCGCGGCGCACGGTCCGGCTCTACGAGGAGATCGTCAAACAGGCTTAGCGGGTACTGCTCAGGGGCAGGCATCGGGAAATCGGCGTGAGGGGAGCGGCCATGCGAGGTGGTGGTCCTTCGGTCCTGGGGATCGTGCTGGCGGGCGGCGAGGGCAAACGGCTGATGCCCCTGACCGCCGACCGTGCCAAACCGGCGGTGACCTTCGGCGGCACGTACCGCCTGGTCGACTTCGTCCTGTCCAACCTCGTCAACGGCGACATCCTGCGCATCTGCGTCCTGACGCAGTACAAGTCGCATTCGCTCGACCGGCACATCACGACCACCTGGCGGATGTCCAACCTGCTGGGCAACTACGTCACGCCCGTGCCCGCCCAGCAGCGCCTCGGCCCGCGCTGGTACCTGGGCAGCGCCGACGCGATCCTGCAGTCCCTGAACCTCGTCTACGACGAGCAGCCCGAGTACGTCGCCGTCTTCGGCGCCGACCACGTCTACCGCATGGACCCGCGCCAGATGCTCGCCCAGCACATCGAGAGCGGCGCGGGTGTGACGGTCGCCGGCATCCGGGTGCCGCGCACCGAGTCCTCGTCCTTCGGGGTGATCACGCCGGGCTCGGACGGCCAGACGGTGGAGCGCTTCCTGGAGAAGCCGACCGACCCGCCGGGTCTCGCGGACGACCCGACCTGCGTCTTCGCCTCGATGGGCAACTACATCTTCACCACCAAGGCCCTCATCGAGGCGCTCAAGCGGGACGCGGAGGACGAGTCGTCCGTGCACGACATGGGCGGCTCGATCCTGCCCCAGCTCACCGACCGGGGCGAGGCCGCGCTGTACGACTTCAGCGCCAACCACGTGCCCGGCGAGACCACCCGCGACCAGGGCTACTGGCGGGACGTCGGGACGCTGGACGCCTACTACGACGCGCACATGGACCTGATCGCCGAGCGCCCCGCCTTCAATCTGTACAACCGCAGCTGGCCCATCTACACGCACTCGTACCAGCTCTCGCCGGCCCGCTTCAACGCGGGCGGCATCGCCAGCGAGTCCATCATCAGCGCCGGCTGCCTGGTGCGCGGGCAGGTCACCCGGTCCGTGCTGTCGCCGGGTGTGGTGGTCGACCCGGGGGCCGTGGTGCAGGGTTCGGTGCTGCACGACAACGTGCACATCGGCCGGGGCGCGGTGGTGCGCGGTGCCGTACTCGACAAGAACGTCGAGGTGCCGCCGGGCGCGACGATCGGCGTCAACCCGGAGCGGGACGCGGAGCTGTACACCGTGTCCAAGGGCGGGGTCATCGCCCTCGGCAAGGGGCAGTTGGTCACCTGACATCGGGTGACCCGGCCGCTTTGTCCTGACATGACCGGGCGGCGGCGAAACCGAAGAGAACCGGCGGGCGCATCGTCGGCCCGTCGGTCGTCATGCGGTGCCCTTCAGTGAATCGCGTCGATCCGTGACGCCTCCCGGGTGACTCCCACGGGGTGCCCGGCGACGCAACCTGTGCTGAACTGACGGCACATGCACCATAAGTCCCGCCCCTTCCGCCGGGGCGGGACTTAATCTGCTGTTAACTGTACGTAGTTTGATCGTACTTGACCGTAATCGGCTGGGGGCGCTTGACTGCTGGCCCACCCGTCGTCGACGCGAGGCAAGGCCTTGACTGCTGATCTGCTCGCTCCTCTCGACCTGGCGTTCTGGAACCTCGAGTCCGCCGAGCACCCGATGCACCTCGGCGCGCTCGGGATCTTCTCGGCCCACTCGCCCGCCGCGGGCGCCCACGCGGCGGACCTGCTCGCGGCCCGGGCCGCCGGTGTCCCCGGACTGCGGATGCGCATCCGCGACGTGTGGCAGCCACTGCCCTCCGCCCTGCGCCGGCCGCTCGCCTTCGGTGGCGCGGCCCGCGAGGCGGACCCGGACTTCGACCCCCTGAACCACGTACGGCTGCACGCCCCCACCGCCGACTTCCACGCGGTGGCGGGCGGGCTCATGGGGCGCCCCCTGGAGCGCGACCGGCCGCCCTGGGAGGCCCATGTGCTGCCGGGCGAGGACGGCGTCTGCTTCGCGGTGCTGTTCAAGTTCCACCACGCCCTGGCCGACGGGCTGCGGGCGCTGACCCTCGCCGCGGGCGTCATGGACCCCATGGACATGCCCCCGCCCCGGCCCCGCCCCGCCCCGGCCCCGCGCGCTCTCGTGCCGGACGTGCGCGATCTGCCCGCGATGATGCGCGGGGCCCTGTCCGACGTGAGCCGCGCCCTGGACATCGGCGCCGCCGTCGCCCGTTCCTCCCTCGATGTGCGCTCGACCCCCGCGCTCACCTGTGAGTCGAGCGGCACCCGCCGCACCGCCGGCGTGGTGCTCGACCTGGACGACGTCCACCGGGTCCGCAAGACCGCGGGCGGCACCGTCAACGACGTCCTCATCGCGGTCGTCGCGGGCGCCCTGCGCCGCTGGCTCGACGAGCGCGGCGACGGCAGCGAGGGCGTGGCGCCCCGCGCGCTGATCCCCGTCTCCAAGCGCCGCCCTCGTACCGCGTACCCGCAGGGCAACCGGCTGTCCGGGTACTTGATACGGCTTCCGGTCGACGATCCGGACCCGCTGGCCCGCCTGGCCTCGGTCCGGGACGCCATGGATCGCAACAAGGAGACCGGCCCCAACCGGGGCGCGGGCGCCGTCGCCCTGCTCGCCGACCACGTCCCCGCCCTGGCCCACCGGCTGGGCGGGCCCCTGGTCGGCCAGGCGGCCCGGCTCTGGTTCGACGTCCTGGTCACCAGCGTGCCCCTGCCCAGCCTGGGCCTGAAGCTCGGCGGCCACCCCCTCACCGCCGTCTTCCCCTTCGCCCCGCTGGCCCCCGGGCACTCCCTGGCGGTCGCGGTCTCCACGTACCGCGGAAGCGTCCACTACGGCCTCGTCGCCGACGCGGAGGCGGTCCCTGACCTCGACCTGTTCGCCACGGCCGTGTCCAAGGAGGTGGCGGCGCTGATCAAGGTCTGCCGGTCGTGATCGGGCGAGTTTGGCGGTGTGGCCCGGCACTGAAGTAAAATCCGCCCTTCGAAAGCGGGCGCGACCGGCGCGCCGCGAGGGCAGAGCAGGGAACGACAGCGGCGATGACGGTGACACAGGACGGCCCGCAGGCCATGGACGAGGCCGGCGGGCCCTCGTACGGACCCGGCATCGACCCGGAGCGCCTGGCCGTCTGCCTCAGCGTGCTCGAGGAACTCGACAAGCTGGAGGTCGACCACCCGGACGCCATCGCGGTGCGCCGGGCCACCGCCGGGGTCTACCGCACGGTCAAGCAGCGCCGCCGCCAGGAGCGCCGGGCCGCCAAGACCGCCCACGACAAGGCGGTCACGGAGGCCACGGCGACCGGCTCCGCCCAGCGCATCGACGACGAGACCGAGGGCCTGCTGCCGTCGTCGGCCACCGAGGAGGGCAGGATCGCGGGCATACTCCAGCGCCCCCGCTCCTGCTACACCTGCAAGACCCGGTACGTGGAAGTCGACTACTTCTACCACCAGCTCTGTCCGGACTGCGCCCGCGTGAACCGCGAGAAGCGCGACGTCCGCGCCGACCTCACCGGCAAGCGGGCCCTGCTCACCGGCGGACGGGCCAAGATCGGCATGTACATCGCGCTGCGACTGCTGCGCGACGGCGCGCACACCACGATCACCACGCGCTTCCCCAAGGACGCCATCCGCCGCTTCAAGGCCATGGACGACTCCGCGGACTGGCTGCACCGCCTGGAGGTCGTCGGGATCGACCTGCGCGACCCGGCCCAGGCCGTGGCCCTCGCGGAGCAGGTCGCCGAGGCGGGCCCGCTCGACATCCTCGTCAACAACGCGACGCAGACCGTGCGCCGCCTGCCCTCCGCCTACGCCGCGCTGGTCGAGGGCGAGAGCGCCCCGCTGCCCGCCGGTGAGCTGCCCGCCCACCACGTCATCGGCGCCTTCAACTCCGGCGCCGTCGACGGCATCGCCGCACTGCCCCTGGGGGCCAGCGGCCTCGACGCCCAGAAGGTCGCCGACCTCGCCCTGGTCGCGGGCAACGCCAGCGTCGAACGGCACCTGGACGGCACGGCGATCGACGCGGGCGGCCTCGTGCCCGACGTGGTCGACTCCAACACCTGGGTGCAGACGATCGAGCAGATCTCGCCCGTCGAGCTGCTGGAGACCCAGCTGTGCAACTACACGGCGCCGTTCATCCTGATCAGCGCGCTGCGGCCGGCCATGGCGGAGGCCGCGAAGAAGGCGGAGAGCGGACGCGCGTACGTGGTCAACGTGTCCGCGATGGAGGGTGTCTTCGGGCGCGGCTACAAGGGCGCCGGGCACCCGAACACCAACGCGGCGAAGGCCGCGATGAACATGGTGACCCGGACCAGCGCGCAGGAGATGTTCCAGACCGACGGCATCCTGATGACCTCGGTCGACACGGGCTGGATCACGGACGAGCGGCCGCACTACGACAAGCTGCGGCTCGCCGAGGCCGGGTTCCACGCGCCGCTCGACCTGGTCGACGGTGCGGCGCGGGTCTACGACCCGATCGTGCGGGGCGAGGCGGGGGAGGACCTGTACGGGGTCTTCCTGAAGGACTACGCGCCGGGCAAGTGGTAGGCGGGGCCGGCTCCCCGCACCCTTGAGCCGGGCGCGCCCTCAGGGCCGCACGGACGGTGACGGCCCGTCAGTCCACCGCTTCGAGGCGGGACTTGCGGGCCGCCAGCAGTTCCACAACCGTGCGCCAGTCCTCCAGCACCCCGGCGTCGAAGCCCGCCGAGCGGCCCTCTTCGGATGCCTGGCGGAGGGCGAGGAGGTCGTCGTCGGCCGGGAGGTCCCGACGGGGGCGGTGACGCACGAGACGGGCCACCCGCTCACCCAGCAGGGCGCGCACCGCGTCGGCCGTGTGATCCGCGCGCCCGGCCGGGTCGCCGGGCCACAGCAGCCCGCCGAGGGGCTGCACGAGACCCGCGACCTGGAGCTCCTTGTCGGCCGGGCGCCCGCGGCGCAGCAGCGCCGCCGTCCGCAGCGCGTGGTCGTGCAGGTCGCCCGACGGGCGGGCGTGGCCCGGGGCGCCCCAGGTGCCCCGGCAGGCGTACAGCAGGTCCATCAGCTCCTCGACGCTGCGCAGCTCCATGCGTCAGTCCTCCCCGCGGGACGGCAGTTGCCGTACGGCAGCAGAGCATGGCGAGCTTTCGACTCGGCCAACGACACCTGAACTGCGCACCGTCCGAAAAGCGCCGTCGTCGACGTACGCCGTTCGAGTGATTGACGAAACGCCTATATACCTACAAATCGGTACGTAAACCGGAGTTGAACACGGGATGACGCGCGATCGTTACCGGTTGTTTTCAGCCCCATCGAGCGGGGCCCTGCTCATTTGGTTAGTCTGATGCGGACGGACAGCAGTAAGGGGTCCTACCCACACCCACGGTCCGTCATGGGACCAGCCGGTTCACCACGGCCTGCTCTCCCGTGAGTCGACCGGCGCCACCGCGTCCGAACTGCAATTGGCATAGAGGCCCGAGCGGGCGTCAGGCGCAGCTGGACCGGCGCGTACGTCCCGAGGGTGACCGACACATAAGGAGTGCGCGGTGACACCGGAGAAGACGAATCGCGATCAGCGCCCCAAGGAACGCGGCGAGCGCGCCGGCCGACGGGCCGACGAGCTCGGCAGCCTCGACGTGTGGGCCCGTTCGGCCCCGATCCGCCTCGCGGGCTACGAGGACGACCTCGCAGAGCCCCACATCCTGCCCAGCGTCGACTGACATCGGGCGCACCCCTCCGCGACCTCCGAGCGCATGGCCGTGCCAGACTCACGACCATGCTGATCAGGGAAGCAACGGCTGACGACTGGCCTCGCATCTGGCCGTTCTGGCACCGCATCGTCGCCGCGGGCGAGACCTACGCATGGGACCCGGGCACCTCCGAGGAGGAGGCCCGGGTCCTGTGGATGAACCCGGCGAAACGCGTCTACGTCGTCGAGGACGACAGCGGCGACCTCGTCGCCTCCGCCTACCTCACCCCCAACTACGGTGGCCCCGCCGCCCGGATCGCCAACGCCGGCTTCATGGTCGACCCCGGCCGGGGCGGCCGGGGCTACGGACGGGCTCTCGCCGAACACCTCCTGACCGAAGCCCGGGCCGCCGGCTACCGGGGCATGGTGTTCAACGCCGTCGTCGAGACCAACCCGGCCGTGTCACTGTGGACCTCCCTCGGCTTCACGATCCTCGGCACGGTGCCCGACGCGTTCGACCACCCCCGGCACGGCCGGGTGGGACTGCACATCATGCACCGGGCGTTGTAGGCGACCGGGAGCCCGCCGCTCTCAGGGCCGGACGTACGGCCGGGTCATGATCTCCATGTTGTGGCCGTCCGGGTCGTCGAAGTAGGCGCCGCGACCGCCGAAGAGGTCGTTCACCCGGCCGGGCCGGGTGTGGCCCGGGTCGGCGTAGTAGGTGACGCCGAGCGCCTCCAGGCGGTCGATCATGCCGTCGAACCGCTCCTCGGGCACGAGGAACGCGTAGTGCTGTGACTGGATCGGCTCGTCGGTCTTCTCGTAGTAGTCGAGGGTCACGCCGTTGCCCAGGTCGACGGGCAGGAACGGGCCGAAGGGGGCGCCGACCTCCAGACCCAGGACGGCCGCCAGGAAGTCCGCGGACAGTTGGCGGTGGGAGGCGTAGACGACGGTGTGATCGAGGCGGGCGACGGCCCTCGGCGGTTCGGTGGCGTGCGGGGTGTGGGACATGCGCGGGTTCTTCTCCGAGTCTCGGGATCCGTGAGGAAGCGCCCAGGGGCGCGGGGACGAGGACACGAAGACGAGAGGCGGGGCGCGTGCCCTGTCCGGCTCTCGGGCGGGCCCGGGCGGGGTCGCCCCCGCCGCGCTCACTCCGAGGCCGGGCGCCTCACTCGTGCATGGCCTACGGCCGACCCGGCAGTCACCCGGCCGACCCTAGCCCATCGGCGCCGTACGCCGCCAAGGGTTTCGCTCCTCCAACTGGGCGGCGAGCGCCAGGAGTCGGTGCTCGGTCCCGGGGCGGCCCACGAGCTGCACGGCGCACGGGGCGCCCGACGGAAGCGAGCCGCAGGGGACGGACATGGCGGGCCAGCCGGTGAGGTTCCACGCGGGCGTCAGGGGCGAGTAGTTCGTGTTCGCCAGCACGTTGCTCAGCCAGCCCCGCTCGTGCCAGGGCCCGGCTTTCGGGGAGCGGCGGGCGAGCGCGGGCGTCAGCAGCACGTCGTGCTCGGCGAAGAACGGCTCCAGCCGCCGGCGCAGCCGCTCGCGGCCCGCTCCGGAGCTCACGGTGTTCAGGAAGGGCCGGCCGAGCCGGGCGTGCACGCGGGTGCGTCGCGTCAGCAGCCGGGGGTCGAGCGGCCGGGCGTCCGCGGCGGTGCCCGCCGTCCAGTGGGCCAGGGAGGTCGTGGCGAGTGACATCGGGTAGGGCGGGTCGGCGCGCCGGACCTGATGGCCCGCCCTCATCAGCAGCCCCGCCGCGTCCCGGGCGGCCGCAGCGTACGGACGGCTGATGGTGACGCCGGCCAGCGGGCTGCGCAGCGACACGGCGATCCTGAGGGCGCCGGGCGCAGGCACCGGGCCGGGCTCGACACCGGCGAGGACCGAGAACATCAGACGCGCGTCCTCGACGGTCGTGGCGAGTGGCCCGTTCTCCGCCATGCCGAACCAGGTGCTGTCCCCTTCGCCGGTCGGCACCACCCCCTGCCCCGGCTTGATGGTGACGAGGCCGCAGTTGGCGGCCGGTATGCGCAGGGAGCCCATCCCGTCGTTGCCGAGGGCGATCGGCACCATCCCGGCGGACACGGCCGCCGCGCTGCCGCCCGACGAACCGCCGGCCGAACGGCTGGGGTCCCAGGGGTTGCGGGCGATGCCCAGCACGCCGTCCGTCGTGCCGAAGACACACAGTTCGGGGACGTTCGTCACCCCCACGACCACCGCGCCCGCCGCCCGCAGCCGGGCCACCGTCACATGGTCCCGCGCGCTCGGCGTGTCCGGCGTCGCGGCCGAGCCGATCCGCCTCGACTCACCACGCACGGCGAGGTTGTCCTTGACGGCCACCGGCACCCCGGCCAGGGGCAGTTCGGCGAAGTCGCCGCGCGCCGCCACCTCGTCGGCCTCGGCCAGGGCCGCCTCGGCGCGCACCGCGCGGAAGGCGCCGACCCGGCCGTCGAGCCGCTCGATCCGGGCGAGGTGCTCGGCGACGACCTCGCGGGGCGTGACCCGCTTGTCGCGTACGGCGGCGGCTATCTCGGCGGCGGTGCGGCCGGCCCACGTGGTCACAACGGCTCCTCGGAGGGCAGAGGGCGGACTTACTGACGAGTACGTAGGGAGAACTGTGCACCCGTCGAGGACCGCGCGTCGAGGCCGCCGACCGTGCGGGGGCCGAACCGATGCCGTGGGGCCACCGGCTCAGCGCAGGTGACGTGCGAAGAAGGCCTCGGTGACGTCCATCGAGGCGGCCCACTTCGGCCCGAACGTGTGCCCCTCGCCGGGGACCGTGCGCAGTTCGACGTCCTTGCCCGCCTTGTGGAACGTGGCGGCGGCCTCGCGCGACCAGGTCAGCGGGCAGGTGTCGTCCGCGGTGCCGTGCTGGATCAGCAGGGGCTCTGTCACGCGGTCGGCGTGGGTGAGCGGGGAGACGCCCCGCCAGAACCCGGGGTTCTCCTCGGGCGTGCCGTGCTCCTCCTCGATCTCGGCGACGAGGGGATCGCCGTCGGGCCGCTGGAAGTGGTCGATGTTCTGCTCCGGTCGCGCGCTGACCGGGGCGTACGCCACCGCCGCGTCGAACAGCCCCGGCGCCACGACCAGCGTGTTGTACACGACACCGCCGCCCATGGACCGCCCGAACAGCCCGATGCGGTCGCCGTCGATCTCCGGGCGCCCGGAGTCGCGCAGGGCCAGGGCGGCTCCGATGACGTCCTCGGTGTAGCCGAGGCGCAGGTTCACGTCGTTGTCGGGGTCCTTGTCGGAGCCGGCGTGATTGCGGTAGTCGGTGTGCAGGACGACGTAGCCGCCGCGGGCCAGGCGGTCCTGCTCGCGTGGCATGCCCTGGCCGCTGACGTACGCGTCCGGGTCGATGTGGCCGTGCGCGAGCACCAGCGCCGGGAAGGGGCCCTCACCTTCGGGAATGTTCATGATCCCCGAGATCGTCAGACCGTTCGCCTCGTACGTGACGGCGTAGCGGGTGTAGGCGGAGCTACGGTCGAGCACCGCGCCCAGACGCAGGCCGGAGCCGGTGTGCTCGCGCTGCATCAAGGCCTGGAGGGAGACGGGATCGGCCGGGGTGGGGGAGGGGCCGGTGCGGGGGCTGTCCCCGGCGGCCCGGGTCGGCGCCGTGGAGGCCACGGGTGCGCCGTCGCCCGCGCCGCCGGTGCAGCCCAGCGCGACGGCCAGCAGCAGTCCGGCGGCCGCGCAGGCGGTGCCCCGGGGCCGCATACGGTCCAGTGTGGCCCCCGTCGGCGCCGCAGGACAGGGCCGGCCCTCCCCGGGCCCAGCGGATTATGGCGCAGGTCACATGCGCCCGTGTCACAGAGGGAGGGTGCCGCTGCCTCATAGGGGTGTACGCACCGACAACGGCAGAGGAGCTCACCATGAGCGCACGACTGGACGTCTTCGCCATCCCGAGCGCGAGCAAGGTCGTCAAGCAGTTCCACTCCCTGGGGCGGCTGGTGGTGGAGTCGCCGCTGCCTGCCGCGACCCGGGAGCTGGTCTCGCTCCGCACGAGCCAGATCAACGGATGCGCGGTCTGCGTCGACATGCACACCAAGGAGGCCGCCGCCGCGGGCGAGAGCTCCGTACGTCTCCATCTCGTGGCTGTGTGGCGGGAGGCCACGGTCTTCACCGAGGCCGAGCGAGCCGCGCTGGAGCTGGCCGAGCAGGGCACCAGGATCGCGGACGGAGCCGGCGGTGTGCCGGACGCCGTGTGGCGGCGGGCCGCCGAGCACTACGACGAGGAACAGCTCATGGCGCTGGTGACCCTGATCGCCTTCATGAACACCGCCAACCGGCTGAACGTCATGCTCGAGCAGCCGGCGGGTGACTACGAGCCCGGCCGGTTCGCGTAACCGCGGAGCACCGGGCCGGTAGGGGCCGTGGCTACGGTTTCCGCCCCGCGCCGGGCCGGGAGGGGCAGCGGCTACGGACGCTGCCCCGGCCCCGCGAGCCGCGTCGGCGGCAGGTACTCCCGTACGTACGTCCGCTCCCAGCACGCGCCCGTCTCCCGCAGCTCGCGCCAGGTCGTGTAGCGGTAGCGGAACAGGCGGGCGCGCACGTACCGAGGGGGTTCGTCCGGCGGGAACGGGGAGCGGCGCAGCAGCTTCAGGGTGGCGCGGTCGTTCTCCAGCAGTCGTTCCACCAGCGTCCCGAACCAGGAGTCCGCGTAGGCGGGGGAGAGGGCCGCGAACCACATCAGCCAGTCGAGCCGCAGATGGTAGGGCGCGAACTGGCGCGGCCAGCGCCGCGGATCGCCCGGCTTGCCCTTGAACTCGTACTCCCGCCAGCCCGAGTCCGGGTGCGGCACGTCGTCCGCGGTGCCCTCCACCACCACCTCGTACCGCACCCGGCTCACGCTGCCGAACGCCCCGTAGGTGTTGACCAGATGGAGCGGGTCGAAGGAACGGTTCATGACCTGGCGGCGGGAGAGCATGTTGCGCACCGGCCGGTAGCCGAGGCCGAGCAGCAGTGCCGACACCGCGAGCACCACGACGACGTACCACAGCGGGGCGCCGGGCACCTCCGGCGGATCGGCCGGGAACCGCACCGCCGACAGCGCCAGCACGATCGTGATCCAGTTCAGCCAGGAGAAGTTGCCCGACAGCACCAGCCACAGCTGGGTGACGATCATCAGCGACGCGGCGGCCGTCGCGACGGGCTGCGGGGTGAACAGCAGGAAGGGCACCACGAGCTGGGTGACATGGTTCGCCGCCACCTCGACGCGGTGCAAGGGCTTGGGCAGACGGTGGAAGAACCAGCTCAGCGGGCCCGGCATCGGCTGGGTCTCGTGGTGGTGGTCCAGGCAGGTGAGCTCGCGCCAGCAGGCGTCGCCGCGCATCTTGATCAGCCCCGCGCCGAACTCCACCCGGAACAGGACCCACCGCAGCAGGAACAGCACGACGACCGGCGGCGCCACCTCGTCGTTGCCGAGGAGCACCGCGAGGAAGCCGACCTCCAGCAGCAGCGACTCCCAGCCGAACGCGTACCAGGTCTGCCCGACGTTGACGATCGACAGGTACAGCCCCCACGGCACCAGCCACAGCAGCATGCCGGCCCACAGCGGCAGCAGCGAGTCCAGGCCGGCCAGCAGCGCCGCCGACACCGCGCACCCCGCCCAGGCGCAGAGCGCGAAGAAGCGGTCCGAGTAGTGCCACTGGAACAGGCTCGGCGCCCGTTTGAACGGCACTCGCTCGACGAACCGCGGCACCGGCAGCATGCCGCGCCGGCCGATCAGCGCGCGGAACTGGAGCGCCGCCGTCAGGAACGCCACCAGGTACATGGCCGCCAGTGCCCGCTGAAAGACCAGCCGGGTCAGCCAGTACTGGGATGCGGCGAACCATTCCACGGCCGTGGGGCCTCCTTCCCGTGCGGCGCCGGGCCCCGGTCGTCCGGTCGTCACGCTGGGTGCCCCGTGGCTGCGGTTGCGTGACCGAAGTGACCGAAGCCAACGATAGTGCCGGGCCCGAAGACCCCGCCGCTCCGGAGAACTCGGCCGCCGGTTCCTTCGCACGGCCCGGGTCGCGCGCGTACAGCTCGTACCGGACGGCCCCGATCCGCCCGACGGGGCCGGATTCCGGCGACGGGGCAGCCGACCGCATCCCCGGTGGCCCCTCGGGCGTCTTCGGTAACCGAGGGCCGATTCGGCGCGGCGGCTCGTAGACTCGGCACATCCAGTCGAAGAATCGGACGAATCCTGGCAAGGTGGGCCCATGGCTGATCGGGGAGCGAGCGCCCTGTCCCTCCCGGACGACTGGCCCGCCCACCCGGACCCGATCCTCGCGCTCAACCGGATGGGCAGCTTCGACTGGGATCTGGACACCGGCCTGATGCAGATGGACGCCCAGGCCCACGAGATCTTCGACGTGCGCTCCGACGAGTACGACGACCACCCCGGGACCCTCGCCAAACGCGTGCCGCCCGACGAGTCCCGCCGCCTGGACACCGCGGTCTCGCAGGCGCTGAAGGACGGCAGCGAGAACTACGGCGCCTACTTCCGCATCCGCCGCCGTGACGGCAGCCTGCGCTGGACCCACACCCAGGGCTACATCCGGCGCGACGACATCGGCCGCCCGCGCCGCATCATCGGCATCGTCCGGGACGCCACCCAGGAACTCGGCGAGATCGACGCCCGCCGCGACCAGGCCGCCCAGGACCAGGCCCGCCGGCAGCAGACCAGCGTCGTCGAACTGACCACGGCCGCCCTCGCCCACGCCCGCACCGTCCAGGACGTCATCGACGTCCTCAAGGACACCCACGGCCTGGTCCACCTGGGCGCCACCAGTCTCGTCATGGGCCTGGTCGAGGCCGGCCGCATCCGCCTGGTCGCCGAGGGCCCCGTGGACAGCTTCGTACCCGGTACCCGAGTCACCCGGATCGACGAGCCCTACCCGATGAGCGAGGTCGTCCGCACCCTCGGCCCGTGCTTCATCGAGTCGCCGGAGGAGTTCGCCGAGCGCTATCCGATCCTGTGGCCGCACATCACCGGCCTGGACATCACCTCGGCCGCCTATCTGCCGCTCATCGTCCAGGCCCGGCCGATCGGTGCCATGGGCCTGCTCTACAGCGACCGCCACGGCTTCACGTCCGAGGAGCGCAACATCCTCGTCGCCCTCGGCAGCAGCATCGCGCAGAGCCTGCAGCGGGCCATGTTCTACGAACAGGAGATGGACCTCGCGCAGGGCCTCCAGCAGGCCATGCTGCCCCGGACCATCCCGAGCGTGCCCGGTGCCGACGTCGCCGTGCGCTACCGCGCCGCCACCTTCGGCGGTTCCGTCGGCCGGGACATCGGAGGCGACTGGTACGACCTGATCCCGCTGCCCGGCGGCCGGGTCGGCGCCGTCATCGGCGACGTCCAGGGGCACGACACGCACGCCGCCGCCGTCATGGGACAGTTGCGCATCGTGCTGCGCGCCTACGCCGCCGAGGGACACCCCCCGGCCACCGTCATGGCCAGGGCCTCCGTCTTCCTGCACGAACTCGACACCGACCGCTCCGCGACCTGCCTCTACGCCGAGGCCGACCTGTCCACCGGCGTGCTCCAGATGGTCCGGGCCGGTCACATCGATCCGCTGGTGCGGCACCCCGACGGATCCTGCCGCCGCGTCCCCGTCCCCGGCGGGCTGCCGCTCGGTCTGTCCGCCGAGTTCGGCCGCCTGGAGTACCCCGTGACCACCATGGAGCTCGACCCCGGCGACACCCTGCTGCTGTGCACCGACGGTCTGGTGGAGCAGCCCGGCGCCGATCTCGACGACGGCATGCGCACCCTGAGCGCGCTCGTCGCCACCGGCCCCGACGACGTACGGGAGCTCGCCGAGCGGCTCATCGACGTGGCCGCCGAGCGCGGCGGCGACGACGACGTGGCGTTGCTCCTGCTGCGCCGGCGCGGGCCCGAGGGACCGCAGTCCGGCCGCCGGCTCCAGCGGCGCGTGGCCCCCGGCGACCCCGGGGCCCTCGCAGAGGCCCGGCACATGATCCGCACCGCGGTCGCCGCCTGGGGAGCGGGCGAGCGCGCCGACGAGATCGAACTGGTCGCCGACGAGCTGATCACCAACGCCCTGATGCACACGGAGGGCCCGGCGGTCGTCACCCTGCGGGCCTTCACCGGCTCCGAGTGCCGGCTGCGCGTCGAGGTCGCGGACTCCTCCAGTGCCTTGCCGCGCCGGCGCGAGGCGGGCGAGTCGGGCGTCTCCGGGCGGGGCCTGCTCCTGGTCGAGCTGCTCACCGACGTGTGGGGCGTGGAGGCCCGGGGCGGCGGCAAGGCCGTGTGGTGCGAGTTCGTGGTGCCGGGCCCGGACTGACCCCACGTGGCACTCTGGACCTATGCCGGAACTCCCCGAGGTCGAGGCGCTCAAGGACTTCCTGACCGAGCACCTCGTCGGCCACGAGATCGTCCGGGTGCTGCCCGTGGCGATCAGCGTGCTGAAGACGTACGAACCTCCCCTGTCCGCACTGGAGGGTCACGAGGTGGCCGCCGTACGCCGGTACGGCAAGTTCCTCGACCTCGCGACCGAGGGCGGCCCGCACTTCGTGACGCACCTGGCCCGCGCGGGCTGGCTGCACTGGAAGGACCGCCTCCCCGACGGCCCGCCCCGCCCGGGCAAGGGCCCCCTCGCGCTGCGCGTGGCCCTGGAGACCGGCGCCGGATTCGACCTGACCGAGGCAGGCACCCAGAAGCGGCTCGCGGTGCACGTGGTGGGCGACCCGCAGGAGGTCCCGGGCGTCGCCCGGCTCGGCCCCGACCCGCTCGCCGACGACTTCGACGAGCGGCGCCTCGCGGAACTCCTGGCCGGTGAACGGCGGCAGCTCAAGGGCGCGTTGCGCGACCAGGGCCTGATCGCGGGCGTGGGCAACGCCTACAGCGACGAGATCCTGCACGTGGCGAAGATGTCGCCCTTCAAACTGGCGGCGTCCCTGAGCGAAGAGGAGACCGCACGGCTGTACGCGGCTCTGCGGGACACGCTCACCGAAGCGGTCGAGCGCTCCCGGGGCGTGGCGGCCGGGCGGCTCAAGGCCGAGAAGAAGAGCGGGCTGCGCGTCCACGGCCGCACCGGGGAGTCCTGCCCGGTGTGCGGCGACACCGTCCGAGAGGTGTCCTTCAGCGACTCCTCGCTCCAGTACTGCCCGACCTGCCAGACGGGCGGCAAGCCGCTGGCGGACCGCAGGATGTCCCGGCTGCTGAAGTGACCCGGGCCCGGGTCTCGCGACTACCGGGACGGCGGTGACCACTCGAACATCAGGATGGTCGCGTCGTCCCGCAGCCGGCTCGTCGGCGAGTCCAGGATGGAGTGGATGAGCCGGCGCAGCGTCTCGGACGGCAGCTCGCCCGCGGCCGTCGCCCCGATGATGTAGTCGGCGAACTGCTCGAGCCCGAACTCCGCGCCGTCGACGGCCCTGGCCTCGGTGACCCCGTCGGTGTACATCAGCACCCGGTCGCCGGGCTTCAGTGCGATCTCGTGCGTCTCCCGCCGCCGGTCGGTCAGCAGGGACGGCATCCCCATCGGCAGGTCCGGCTCGCGCCGCATGGCGTCGACCAGCGGCCGCCGGTCACGGATGAGCAGCGGGGTGGGGTGCCCGCAGTTGACCCACCGCAGCATCCCCGAGGCCAGGTCCAGCTGGGCCAGGACCCCGGTGCAGAACTGGTCCGGGAGCCATCGCGCCAGCGCGTCGTCGACGCTCTCCACCAGCTCGGGCATATCCGCCCCGGTGCGCCGGGCGTTGCGGCACGCGGCCAGCGACACCGCCGTGGTGAGCCCGGACGCCAGGTTGTGCCCCATGGCGTCGAGGACCGCGACGTGCAGGGTCGTCTCCGTCAGGGAGTGGTCGAACGCGTCGCCGCCGAGTTCGTAGGCCGGCTCCAGCACGGCCGTCGACACGACGTGTGAGGTGCCGATCGTCCGGGGCGGGAGGAAGGCCCGCAGCATCTCGGCGGGCAGGCGCATGGGGCGGGTGCGCAGACGCCGTACGAAGGAGTCCTGGTAGGCCCGCGCGGACGTGATCATCATGGCGAGCAGCTGGGCCAGGGCGCGGCCGCGGCGCAGTACGTCGGGTGTCAGCGCCGGGGAGTTCACCGCGATGACGCCGAGGCGTTCGGCGCCGTCCACGAGCGGGATCCAGGCCGTCATGCCGCCCGTCTCGGACACCGCCACGCGCAGGGACTGGGTGCGGTAGGTCCAGCCCGCGAGGGAGCCGTCGATGAGCAGGGGGGAGGCCACGTCGGTGAGCGGTACCAGCCGGCGCTGCTGGATGTCGGAGAGGTAGACCACGGAACTCTGCAGCCCGAGGGCCTTGGTGCAGCGGGCCGCCGCCGTGGGCAGGTCCAGGGTCGCGTTCTCGGGGTCGGCGAGGAACTCCTCCAGCCGGCCGTCCCCGGGCTCTGCCGTCACCTCGTCTCCCCTCACCGGGACCGCGGGCACCCGGGCGGACTTGCGGGTGCGTCGTCCAGCAGTCTCACACCGGGGCGCGCCAGGCGCCCGGCGGCAGGGGCGGACGGATGGTCAGCTCGGCTGGATCCTCCACAGGACCTCGCCGGCCGCCGAGCGGATCTCGTAGCGGGCGATGTCCTCCGGGTGCAGGGAGGAGCTGGCCATCATCGTGTGGGGGCGGTCGTCGTGGCCAGGGCCGTGCCAGCTGGTCGCGGTCTCCTCGGTGCCGTCGTGACCGATGATCACCAGGTGGCAGGCGCGCGGGCCCGAGCCGTCCTTGACCTTCAGCTCGACCTGGCTGCCCGAGGCCTTGTCCTCCGTCATGACCTGCGCCCACACCCCCGTCCGGGTGTCGGTCGCCGCGACGGTCCGGTGCTGCTCCCCGGCGCTGCCCTCGGCCATCATCGCGATGCCGGGGACCGACGCGGCGAAGACGACCGAGGCGGCCAGGGCGAACAGCAGGCGCCTGCGTCCGGCCCGGCGCCGGGTCGCCACCTCGGCCAGCAGCGCGTCCAGCATGCGCGGCCCGGGCTGTGCCATGGGGTGCACGAACCGGGGCGTCGACCGCCGGTACAGCATCAACTGCCGTGTGGTCGGGCCGAATTCCGTCACCTCTGCAGCGCACCGAGGGCACTCCATGAGGTGGTCCTCGAAGCGGAAGGCCTCCGCCTCGTCCAGCACGCCGAGCGCGTAGGCCGCGACGTCGCGATGCCTCTCCAGGGACCTCATGCCGAATCCTCGTGCCGTTGGGTGCGGGTGGGGTTACTCCTTGCTCCCACCGGTACGGACCAGGCAGCTGAATCACTCAAGCCGGTGACACAATCGCAACCAAAGGATTCGGAGCCCTCCGGCTCCCGGATTGGTCCGGGGCCGCGGAAATCTAAAAAAGATGGATCGCGAGGTGTCCGAGCGGCAGTCCGAGCTGCCAGGCGGGCGTCCAGACCTTCGGTCCCTCGTCCTCCCCGACCACCGGAGCGCCGCCCGGGACCGCGTTGAGATCGGGCGCGAGCAGTTCCGTCTCCTGCAGCCAGCGCCAGGCCTCCTCCGCGAGGTCCAGGTCCGGCGCGGACCGGCCCGACGTCGCGGCGCCGGCGGCGAGCTCGGCCAGCCGCCCGCGCACCCACTCCTGCCACGGCTGGTCGTACGCCGTCAGTGACAGCCACGTCTCCAGCTGCGTGACGACCCGGATGCCGGACAGCTCCCCGTCGGTGTCGGACAGGAAGACGGTCAGCGCCAGGGCATCCCGCCCGGCACGGAACTCGAAAGACGTCGGCGGCATCAGATCGCCGGTCCGCAGCAGCTCGTCGGCGATGTACTCGGCGTACAACCACGCCATGGGGACGGTCAGTTCGCCGTCGGAACCGTCCGTGCTCCCCTGCTCTTCGTCCAGCATCCCTTCCTGCCTTCCTCCGGTACGTGCGCGTCGCCCGACACCGGGCCCCGAGGGCGCTGACGGCCCTCTCCGGAACACGGATGGGAACAGCCGATTACTCAACCGGGGTCATCGGCAAGGCGCTTTACGGAGGCTTGACCCACCCATTGGTTTCATCGCAGGTCGGTGGCGTATCCCGGAAGCACCCTGCGCAGGGCACGCAGCGCGTAGTACGCGCGGGACTTCACGGTACCGGGCGGAATCCCGAGGGCCGTCGCGGCTTCCGCCACACTCGCCCCCTGGAAGTACACGAGCACCAGGACTTCACGGTGCTGCGGAGTGAGTGTCTTCACAGCCTCGCGGACATCCAGCATCGCCGCCGCCCGCTCGGCGTGGTCGGAGATGACCCGGGCGTTCTCCAGCACCGCGTCGCCGACCTCGGGCGGACGGGCCTGGCGGGCCCGCCGGGCGTCGATCGCGAGCCGCCGGGCGACGGTCATCAGCCAGGGCCGCACCGAGTCGAAGTCGTCGGCACGCAGGGCCTCGGGGTGTTGCCAGGCACGCACCAGCGTCTCCTGGACCAGGTCCTCGGCACGCTGCCGGTCGCCGTCGCAGAGCCGCAGCAGCAGCGCGAAGAGGGGCCGGCCGTGCTCCCGCTGCAGTGCGGCGAGCTCGTGCTCGGCGGTCGTTCCGTTCGTGAGAGTGGATCCGGCCGTCATGGCCGTATGTCACCGCAGGGCGTGGCCCGGGCACAGGGCACGTACCCGGCTGTGCGACGGACGGTCGATCGCGTCGACGAACGGTTCGACGAACGGTCGCGGCACCCGGCCATGTGGGTGCCGGACGGGCTGATGAGCGTGTCGGAGACGCGTGGGACACCAGGAGCCTTCTTTCCTGATGGTGCGTAAATATGACCACAACGCCCACAGTGGGGTGAATGCATGCTCACGCGCAGTCGACAGATCGCCCTGGCCCTGACCGTCGTCCTCACCGCAGGCGCCGCCTGCCAGGCCCGCGGTCACGACGAGCCCGACCGCGGACGCCCGGCGCCCGCCGCCGGGTCACGCGGGTTCACACTGGTCGCCTCCGGTGACGTCCTCCCGCACACCACGATCATCGACCGGGCCCGCTTCGACGCCGGCGGCACCGGCTACGACTTCCGGCCCATGCTCGCCGGGATCCGCTCCGTCGTCTCCCGCGCCGACATCGCCCTGTGCCACATGGAGACCGTGTACGGCGCGAACGGCGTCTACACCGGCTACCCCACCTTCAAGTCCCCGCCCGAGGTGGCCGCGGCCCTCGCCTTCACCGGCTACGACGGCTGCTCCACCGCCTCCAACCACACCCTCGACGACGGCGCCGACGGTATCCGCCGCACGCTCGACGCCCTCGACCGCGCGGGCGTCCGGCACGCGGGGTCGGCACGCACCGAGGAGGAGGCACGCACGGTGACGATCCTCGAGGCCGGCCCGGCGAAGGTCGCCCACCTCGCCTACACCTACGACACCAACGGCCTGCCGTTCCCGGACGGACGGCCCTGGGCCGTCAACCTCACCGACGAGGCGAGGATCGTCGAGGACGCCCGGGCCGCGCGCCGGGCCGGCGCCGACGTGGTCGTGGTCTCCCTGCACTGGGGCACCGAATGGCAGGACGCCCCCGACGACCGGCAGCTGACCCTGGCCAGGAGCCTCACCGCCACACGCACCGGTGGCCGCCCCGACATCGACCTGATCCTCGGCACCCACGCGCACGTCCCGCAGGCCTACGAGAAGGTCAACGGCACCTGGGTGATCTACGGCATGGGCGACCAGATCGCCGGCGAGATGACCAACCATGAAGGCGCCAAGGACCCGCGGGGCAACCAGTCCACCCTCGGCCGCTTCACCTTCGCCCCGCCCGCACGGCCGGGGGAGCGCTGGAAGGTGACGAAGGCGGAGTTCGTCCCCCAGCTCTTCGACGTCGACGCCGGCCGGGTCGTGAACCTCAACCGGGCGCTCGCCCAGGGCGCCGACGTCCGAGCCGTCCGCGACCGCATCCGCGAGGTCGTCCTCAGCCGGGGCGCGGCGGAGGACGGACTGGTGATGGGGGAGTAGCGCCGCCGACGGCACGGTGCCCCGGCCCCCTACGGCACCACCGTCACCGGCCACCGCCCCGCCTTCACCAGGCGTATCGCCACCGAGCCGACGATGCGGTGGCCCGCCTGCTCCGAGGCACCCACGACCACTGCGTCCGCCTTGAGTTCGTCGGCGGCCGTCACGAGGCCGTTGTACGGGTCGCCGCGGAACGTGTGGAACTCCCAGCGGACCTCGAACGTCCCCTTGAGCCGCTCGGCCGCGTCCCGGATCTGCGCCACCAGGTCCTCGGCGATCTCGTCCGTCGTCCCGGCCACCGGAGCCCCGAGCGCCGCACCCGCCGCCAGCACGGGCTGCACGTACACCACGGCGAGCAGTGCGTGCTGCCGGCGGGCCAGGCCGGCCGCGTAGGCCGCTGCCCGCAAGGAGGAGTCGGAGCCGTCCACCCCGGCCACGATCACCTTCGGCCCGTCCGTGCCCCGCTCGAACCGATGGGAGTGCTGTTCCGTCACAGCCGCGAGGCTATCGGAACCCCCAGGTCCGCCTGCCGGGCGGGACCGGGACCGGAGGGCGACGCCCGGGGCTTCCTGTGCCGCACGGGGCGCGAGCGCTCGACGGGCGAGCAGGCGCCGGTGTTCCTAGAGTCGAGAGCATGAGCGTCAGCGCGGACACCGGGACGGCCGAGGACACCTCAGCAGCGATACGGCCGCCCCACCGGGCGCACGGCTTGCCGAGCCGGGTACCCCAGGGCTTCGCTGTCTTCTTCGGCGCCCTCGGTCTGCTCTGCGCCCTGCTGGCGCTGATCCCGCCGCTGCGCACCGGGCTGCGCCCCTTGGTCCACTTCCTGGACCTGCTGCTCGTCCCGGTCAGCGCCAACCTCGCCTACGCGGTCTTCCTGTTCCTGCTCGCCGCCGCGACCGGCGCCCGCAAGAAGATCGCCTGGTGGCTGGTCGTCGTCTACCTCGGCCTGCTGGTCCTCACCGACATCCTCGGCATGGCCGTCGGCGAGTTCGCCGAGTCCGTCCCCTCCTTCGTGGTGTGCGGCCTCGCCCTGATCCTGCTGATCCACTCCCGCGGGGAGTTCTACGCCGCCTCCCGCCGCGCCGCCGTACGCCGGGCCCTGGCCGTCCTGGTGGGCGGTGTGGTCGTGGCGATCCTGGTCGGCTGGGCCCTGGTCGAGGCGTTCCCGGGCAGTCTGCCGCGTGGCGAGCGGCTCGCCTGGGCCGCGAACCGGGTCTGCGGCGGCCTGGTGCCCGCCGGCTCCTTCGACGGCCGCCCGCCGCACGCCCTGTACTTCCTGCTCGGCCTCTTCGGCGCGCTCGCCCTGCTGA
The DNA here is from genome assembly GCF_040647715.1 of Streptomyces tibetensis. Taxonomy (GTDB): domain Bacteria; phylum Actinomycetota; class Actinomycetes; order Streptomycetales; family Streptomycetaceae; genus Streptomyces; species Streptomyces tibetensis_A. The sequence continues at coordinate 481,238 of NZ_JBEZCR010000004.1, forward strand.
ACGCCGCCGCCACCCTGTTCCGTTCCCAGCGCCTGGAGGCCGCCCTGCACGACGACGAGGAGGCCCGTATCCGCGCCCTCCTCGGCCGCTACGGCGACCAGGACTCCCTCGGCTACTTCGCCACCCGCCGCGACAAGGCCGCCGTCTTCTCACCCAGCGGCAAGGCCGCCGTCACCTACCGCGTCGAGGCCGGGGTGTGCCTGGCCAGCGGCGACCCGGTGGGCGACCGGGAGGCCTGGCCGCACGCGATCGCCGCCTGGCAGGAGGTGGCCCGCCGCTACGCCTGGGTCCCGGCCGTGATGGGCGCCTCCGAGGAGGGCGCCCGGGCCTACGTCCGCGCCGGGCTCGGCGCGCTCCAGCTCGGCGACGAGGCGATCCTGCACGTCCTCGACTTCGACCTGGACGGCCGCGACATGCGCGTCACCCGCCAGGCCGTCAACCGGGTCCGACGCACCGGTGTCACGTGCCGCGTCCGCCGCCACTCCACGCTCTCCGAGGACGAGATGCGCCAGCTCGTCGAGCGTGCCGACGCCTGGCGCGACACCGAGACCGAGCGCGGCTTCTCCATGGCCCTGGACCGTCTCGGCGACCCGGCCGACGGCGACTGCCTCCTCGCCGAGGCACTCGACCAGGACGGCCGGCTCCTCGCCATCCAGTCCTTCGTGCCCTGGGGCGGGGACGGCGTCTCCCTGGACCTGATGCGCCGTGACCGCACCGCTCCCAACGGCGTCATGGAGTTCATGGTCGCCGAACTGTGCGCCGCCGCGCCGAAGCTGGGCGTGCGGAAGGTCTCGCTGAACTTCGCCGTGTTCCGCTCCGTGTTCGAGGAGGGCGCCCGCATCGGCGCCGGGCCGGTGCTCCGCCTCTGGCGCCGCCTGCTGCTGTTCTTCTCCAAGTGGTGGCAACTGGAGGCCCTGTACCGCTCCAACGCCAAGTACCACCCCGAGTGGTACCCCCGCTTCCTCTGCTACGCGGAGGCCGCCTCCCTCGCCCGCGTCGGCCTCGCCTCCGGCATCGCCGAGGGCTTCGTCTCCGTACCGTCGATGCGCACGTTGTGGGGCAGGGGAAAAGGGCACCCGAAGGGCGGGCAGCGGCCCGCCACCACGGAGGGGCTGCCGTCGTTGGCGGCGCTCGGCCTCGCCGGAGGGGACGGGACCGAGCCCGCCGACCCCCTCTCCGGCCTGTCCGACCAGGTCCGCGTCCGGCACCGCAAGCTCGACCGGCTGCGCGCCGACGGCACCGACCCCTACCCGGTGGGCGTCCCGGCCCGCACCCACACCCTCGCCGAGGTCCCACGGGGCGAGGAGGTCACCGTCGCCGGCCGGATCATGCTGGTCCGCGACTTCGGCGGCATCGTCTTCATCGTCCTGCGCGACTGGTCCGGCGACCACCAACTCGCCCTCACCCGCGACCGCTCCGGCCCCGCCCTGGACCGCTTCACCGCCGACACCGACATCGGCGACCACATCACCGCCACCGGACACGCCGGCGTCAGCGACAAGGGTGAACCGACCGTCTTCGTCACCTCCTGGCAGCTCACCGGCAAGTGTCTGCGTCCGCTGCCCGACAAGCGCCGCGGCCTGGCCGACCCCGAGGCCAAGGTCCGCATGCGCTACCTCGACCTCGTCGCCAGCCCCGCCGCCCGTGACGTGGTCCGCGCCCGCTCCACCGCCGTCCAGGCCGTCCGCCAGGGCCTGCTGGCACGCGGCTACCTGGAGGTCGAGACGCCGGTGCTCCAGCAGATCCACGGCGGCGCCAACGCCCGGCCCTTCACCACCCACATCAACGCCTACGACCTCGACCTCTACCTGCGCATCGCCCCCGAGCTGTACCTCAAGCGGCTGTGCGTGGGCGGCGTGGAGAAGGTCTTCGAGATGGGCCGCACCTTCCGCAACGAGGGCACGGACTACAAGCACAACCCCGAGTTCACGATCCTGGAGGCCTACCAGGCGTACGCCGACTACGACGTGATGCTCGACCTCGTGCGCGAACTGATCCAGGGCGCCGCCACCGCCGCCTTCGGCAGGCCCGTCGCCCACAAGGACGGCAAGGAGTACGACATCTCCGGGCCGTGGCCCGTCAAGACCGTCTACGGCGCGGTCAGCGAGGCCCTCGGCGAGGAGATCCACCCCGGCACCGGCACCGAGACCCTCAAGCGGCTGTGCGACGGTGCCGGCGTGCCGTACGTCGCCGACGACGGCCACGGCGACATCGTCCTGGAGATGTACGAGCGGCTGGTGGAGGAGCGGACCGGCCTGCCCACCTTCTACAAGGACTTCCCGACCGAGGTCTCCCCGCTCACCCGGCAGCACCGCACCGATCCGCGCCTCGCCGAACGCTGGGACCTCGTCGCCTTCGGCACCGAACTCGGCACCGCCTATTCGGAACTCACCGACCCCGTCGAGCAGCGCCGCCGCCTCACCGCCCAGTCCCTGCTCGCCGCCGGAGGCGACCTGGAGGCGATGGAACTCGACGAGGACTTCCTCGACGCCCTCGAATACGCCATGCCCCCCACCGGTGGCCTCGGCATCGGCGTCGACCGGCTGGTCATGTTCCTCACCGGACTCACCATCCGCGAGACCCTGCCCTTCCCGCTGGTCCGCAACCGCTGACCCACCCGCGTGGGCCGAACGGGTGAATGTGTGCCGCCGCACCGGTGTTGCTCGTGTGCGTCGGCCTCCCGCCGGGCGACTCATGAGTCATGAAGAAGGATCAGTTGCCGACCCGGCTGTTCACCAGGCGCCAGGCCTTGATCGCCTGCGCCGGCGCCGTGAGCGCGGCCGCGACGGCCGGAGTGGTCACGGCTGTCACCGGGGACGGACCCGGCACCTCGACCCCCGCCGCGGGCCCCCAGGCCCGCCGCCTCGTCAAGTCCTCCGCGTACCGGCTGCAGCCCCTGACCGGCTACGGCCCCCCGCGCGCCGCACCCCGCCGGACCCTGGTGTACCGCGAGGCCCCGCTGCGCGTGTCCGGCCGTGGCCGCACCATGGTGCTCACCTTCGACGACGGCCCGGACCCCCGCTACACCCCGCACATCCTGGACACCCTGGCTGAGTACGACGTGCGGGCGATGTTCTTCGTGTGCGGCGAGATGGTCGCCGGCGGCAAGAACCTGCTGGCCCGGATGGCCGACGAGGGCCATGTCGTGGGGAACCACACCTGGTCCCACCCCCTGCTCACCCGCCTCACCCGACGGCAGATCCGCTCCGAGATGGAACGCACCAGCGACGTCATCGAGGACGCCTACGGGGAGCGCCCCGAGTGGTTCCGCGCACCCTACGGTGCCTGGAACCGCACCGCCTTCCGGCTCGGCGCCGAACTCGGCATGGAACCCCTCGGCTGGACGGTCGACACCCTCGACTGGACCACCCCCGGGGTCCGGTCCATCGCGAACCGGGTCGAACACGGCGCCGCACCCGGCGTCGTGGTGCTCTCGCACGACGCCGGCGGCGACCGCTCGCAGAGCGTGCGGGCCCTGCGGCGCTACCTGCCCGAACTGCTGGACTCCGGCTACCACGTCACCGTGCCCCGCCGGAACTACGCGTGAAGGGGCGCCTCCGGGCTTTCGCCCGCCGTGCCGCGAGCGCTCAGCGCACCGCGACCAGGCGGGCGAAGGCGACGACGTTCCCCGCGTAGCCCTCCTGCTTGGAGAAACCGCCGCCGCAGGTGATGACCCGCAGCTCCGGCGCGCCCTTGGAGGCGTAGACACGGTCGCCGGGGAAGTTGTCCTTCTCGAACACCTCGACACCGTAGATCTCGAACTCGGCGGTCTTTCCGTCCTGCCGGGCGACCTCGACGCGATGTCCCTGCCTCAGGGCCCCGAGGCCGTAGAACACGGCGGGGCCCTGCTGGTTGTCGACATGGCCGACCACGATCGCGGTGCCCTTCTCGCCGGGGGTGACGCCCCCGGTGAACCAGCCGGCCAGGTTGGGGTCCTCCGGCGGCGGCGCGCCGACCCAGCCGTCCGCGTCCAGGCCCACGGGGATGATCGGCGCGTCGACCTGGATCGCCGGGATCCTGACACGGTCGGGGAGGGAGTAGGGCAAGGGCCGGACGTTTCCCGCGAAGGTGCCGCCGGGCACCCTGCTGTCCGCCGCGGCCGCACTCGCCGGCTGTGGCGGGCCCTCGTCGAACTCTCCCGAACCGTTCCGGATGAGAGCGAGGCCGGTCAGCAGAACCAGCGCTATCACGCCCCACGGGGCGCGCTTCCTGGGCCGCGCCTCCTCTTCCGCCTGGGAAAGCTCGGACGCAGACATTCGCCATCCCCTCTCGACGCGGCCGTCGCCGTGTCCATCGCGCATAGCGACACGCTAAGTGGCGTGCGGGAAACCGGCGACGGGGCGGCGGCGAACGGGTGGCCGGGGGCCGCGAGGGCTGGTGCGGCGCCGGGCACGGGCCGATTTCCGGGGTTTCCGGGCGCAGCCGCGCGCAGGACGCGCACCAGGGCGGGAGCAGTTCGCCCGACAGGAGGTGAGCCATCCGAGTTGCCGCCGCGAGGAAATTTCTGACGGTCTGTGACCTGCGGCGATATCCGAAAGGACGCTTTTCCCGCACCGCCCTCTCTCACCGGTACGGACCATTCCCGAAATGCGGCTTGCGGCACGGCAACTGACTGTCTTTCTGGGAGGCGCTTTCTCGCCGATCGACCGGGGACGGGTCCCGGGGCGTCTTCCGCGGAGGTTCACATGCGTAACACTCGTGCCCTGGCGGTCGCCGGCGCAGCGGTCGCCGCCCTCGGTCTCTCCGCCCCCGCGGCCGTCGCGTGGGACACGCCGAGCAACATCACCGCCCTGCCCAGCGTGATCGCCCCCGGCGGTCAGCTGACCATCACGGTCGACGGCTGCCGGGGCGGCGGCACGGCGACCTCGAACGCGTTCTCGCCGACGCGACTCTCGCCGGTCGGCGGCGGCAAGGGCAACGAGGGCGACCGGGGCGGCGCCGGCAACGGGACCGCGCGGGGCACCGCCATCGTCAACAGCAACGCCCGCCCGGGCTCGTACGACATCACGGTCGACTGCAACGGCAGGCGGATGACCAAGCCGCACGCCTTCACCGTCATCGGCGGTGTCCGCGGCGGCATCGGCGGCAGCAGCACCACCGGTGCGACCCCGACGGACATGGCCATCGGCGGTGGTCTCGTGGCCGCGGCCCTGGTCGGCGGCGGTGTCTTCTGGATGCGCCGCCGGGCCGAGCGGCGCATCTGACTGACACGGACGCCTCGTGGGGACACTGCTTCGAGGCTGACACGGACGCTCTCGTCGTGCCGTTTCTTCGACGAGTCGCCGCCTCGCACGTGAACGCGTTTCGCCCCGGCTCCCTCTCGGGAGCCGGGGCGAAGGCCTGCCGCGGAACGGGTCAGTTCGCGTCCCCGTCGGTGCGGCGGCGTGAGAAGTGGTAGGCGACGCCGAGCGACCCGGCGATCAGTGCGGCGCCCAGACCGATCTCCTTGAGGTCGAACCCGGCGAGGGTGCCGCCCTCACCGGCGCGCACACCCTTGTCGGGGTGGCGCGTCGGGTGCCGGGTGGGGTGGTGCGGCGGCCGGCCACCCGCGATCGTCAGGCGCGCGATGCCGATCGACCTGTCGCACGCGAACTCGACCTCGTAGACGGCACCGGCTCTGGCGTCCCAGTCGACGACCACCGTCGTCCAGGACTCGTCCCGCGGGATGGTGACCGGGTCGAAGGCGGGCGAGTCGACCGTCGCCTCCCCCCGGCATGCCCGGTTGCGCGTGACGTGCAGGGTCACCTCACCCCCCGCCCTCACGGTGGAGGGCAGGATGTTGAAGCCGAAGTCGGTCCGGATCGCCGCGTCGGCGGCGGGCACACACGAGGTGAGGGCGCCGGCACCCAGCAGTACGGCCGAGGCGAGGCGTATCGCGCGCATGGAATCCTCCGGGTCCCCGAGGAGCAGCCGCGGATCTCTTCCGCGCACGTCACACATGCACCTCGATGCCCGAAACGCTAGGAAGACGCGCGCGGCGGCGCGATCGCAGTAGCGCGAATGGGGCACGGGTGTGCGCCACCCGGGGGAACACCGCCCAGGCGGCCGGGGGACGGCGACGGTGTGTCGCGCGTCCCCCGGCCCGGATCCGTGCTGTGTGGCGCGGTCAGTCCCCGACGCCCGGGAAGAGGTTCAGGAACGGGTCCGCCGAGGCGGTCACGCCCCTGCTGTAGGGGGAGTCGAAGTCCCAGATCAGGAACAGCAGAAAGGCGATCAGCGCCGAGAACAACCCGGCGAGGACCAGTTCGCGGGTGGTTCTGCGGATCTGCAGCGCGAAGATCATCCCGATGGTGATGACGGCCCCGGCGATCAGCCCGAACCACACCACCCCCGGCATGGTCTCCCCGGTCGACTCCGCCCGGGCGATCCGGGCCTGGTTCGCCGCGGTCACCTGGTCCAGCAGTGGCTGGTAGGCCTGGGCCTCGAAGTCGGTCGCCGGCTCGTAGTCGGTGACGTCCTGGCGGATCCGTTCGAACAGCTCGGCGCCGCGCGGGGTGACCTCGCCCTTGTCGGCCATGGTGTCCCACTCGGTGGTCACGACATGGCTCACGTACGTCCGGATGTCGTCCCGGATCCGGTCGCGTTCCTCGGCCGGATAGACCCGTACCCGCTCCGAGATCTCGTGCAGCGCGGTCGCCTCGGCCTGGACGTGGTCCTGTGCGGCGCTGCGCCCCTCCCAGACACCGGCGATCGCCAGGCCGAGGACGATGGCGTAGACCACGCCGATCCACATCGTCATGTACTCGATGACGTCCGGGGTCTCACTGGGGTCCTCGTCTTCGGGCGCCGCGCGGTGGCGAACGAAGGTGATGATGACCACCACGGCACAGGCGGCCAGCATCGCGAGGGTGAGAACAAGCCATTCCGGCAAGAGGTACCTCCAGGGCTTCAGGGATCAGCGCGCACGCAGCGCGGCGACGGCCACCACCGCGGGCACCGTGACGAGCAGAACGAAGGTGAGCGGCGACACCGCGCCGTTCGCCGGCCGTGGCCGCGGTGGTGCGGCGCGGTAGCGCGGGTAGTGCACGGGCTTCGCGGACGGGCCGGGCGCCGGGGTGGCCGGCGGCGGGGGAGCGGGCTCCGGTGCGGCGGGAGGGGGCGTCGGCGGCACGGGCCTCGGGGCCGGCCGCGGCGGGGGTGGTGCCGGGCGTGGCGTGGGTGGCGGGGGCGCCGGCGGCTCGGGCCTGGTCGTGGGGGTCGGCTCGGGTGGCGGGGGCTTCGGTGGGGGCGGCGGGTCCGGCGTCGGCTTCGGCGGTGGCGTCGGCTTCGGCGGCGGTGGCGGCGGTGGCGTTGGGGTCGGAGTCGGCGTCGGTGACGGGGTCGGCGTGGGTGTCGGGCACGGCCACGTCTTCTTGCTGCCGGCGTACGCCGCTGCCTCGATGCCGTCCGGCCCCGTCGAGGCGTAGGCGCAGGCGTCGGCCACCGCGACTCCGGCCGGTGCGCCGACGAGCGCCCAGGTCAGCGTCGCCGCCGCCAAGGCTCGTGTCGCAAGGGCGCGTTGAGTCGAAAGGGGTCCATGCACGACGAAGATCATGAGCCCTGTGCCGCCCGGTCGGGCCGGGATGCAAGGGGATTGCCCCGAAAGAGGGATATCCGGGCACGGCGGGTTTGATCCGCGGTCGCCCGTGGAGAGCTCGAGGCGCACCCGTGTGCGGCGTCTCGAGGCACTCGTCCCGGGTTCCGGAAAGAAATTTGGCCGACGGTTGAACACAATCGCCGTCCCCATGCGTACTCATGACCGTGCGGCGGCGCAGCAGGGCGCTGCAACACCCTTGCGATTATGGGGAGTTGACGATGAAGACCTCCTGGCGGAGCGCCTCACTCGTGGCGAGCGCCGCGGCGGTCCTGGCGCTGACGACGGCGTGCGGTCAGGACAGCCCACCGGCGGCCAGCCAGAACGTGGGCGCCACGGCCGCGCCCGGGGACTACGGAAACATCGGCTCGGGCACCGCGGGCGCGGCGGGCGGCACCGCGACGGGCCAGCCGGCGGCACCGAGCGCCTCCAGCCCGTCCAACCCCGCCGGCAAGCTGTCCGTCTCCACCGCCGAGAAGGTCGGCAAGGTGGTCACCGACAGTCTCGGCCTCACCCTGTACCGGTTCGACCAGGACACCGAGCAGCCGCCCAAGTCGAACTGCGACGGTGACTGCGCCAAGACCTGGCCGCCGGTTCCGGCCGATGACGCCGAGGCCGGCGAGGGCATCGACAAGGCGCTGCTCGGCTCGGTCACCCGGGCCGACGGCACCAAGCAGCTCACGGTCGCCGGCTGGCCCGCCTACCGCTACGCCAAGGACGTCAACGCCGGTGACGTCAAGGGTCAGGGTGTGGGCGGCAAGTGGTACGCGCTCGCCCCCGACGGCAAGAAGGCGCAGGGCGGTGCGGGGGGCGGCGGTGAAGCGGTCCAGGCCGGGCTGTCCACGCGCAAGGACCCCAAGCTCGGCGAGATCGTCGTCGACAAGAACGGCATGACCGTCTACCGGTTCAAGAAGGACGAGGCCTGGCCCAAGCCGGTCTCCAACTGCACCGGTGAGTGCCTGGCCAAGTGGCCGCTCGTGGAGCCCGTCGACTTCGCCGACACCAAGGGCATCCAGAAGAAGGGCTACATGACCTTCGACCGGACCGACGGCGAGGGCCGGCAGCAGACGATCAACTGCTCGCCCATCTACACCTTCGCCGGCGACAAGGCTCCCGGTGACACCAACGGCCAGGGCGTGGGCGGCACCTGGTACGCCGTCCGGCCCGACGGCAAGCTGGTCGGCGCGTCGGAGTAGTGGTGAAACCTCCCCAGGGTTGATCATCTCGTCCACCCAAGCGCAGACCCGGTCCACCCCTCCGTGCCCCACGGAGGGGTGGACCGTTTTGTCGTGCTTCACCTGAACTCGTCGAATTCCACGGCACTCTGCCCCTGCCGAACCGGAACGCTCCGGAATGCCCCGGACACTGTTCGTCATATGTTCGAAGGGCATGCGCGGGGGTATCAATTCGGCACGTGCCGCAGGCAGTGACCGGGAACGGATGGTCAATTTCCGTTTCGGGTCGCTCCCTTGGCGGGCGATCAGTAGCCTCTGCTCGAACACCGGATCGCCTACGCCTTGGAGAGATAGATGGAGCGTCCCGCCTGGGCCCCACGGAGCATCGACATCTCGGTGCCCAGCGTTTCCCGGATGTACGACTACTACCTGGGCGGATCGCACAACTTCGAGGTCGACCGGGAAGCGGCCCGCAGGGCCATGGAGTTCATGCCGGGGCTCCCCAAGATCATGCAGGCGAACAGGGCGTTCATGCGCCGCGCCGTGCGCTACGCGGCCGACCAGGGCATCTCCCAGTTCCTCGACATCGGCTCCGGCATCCCCACCTTCGGCAACGTCCACGAGGAGGCACAGGCCGCCCGTCCCGGCGCCCGCGTGGTCTACGTCGACCACGACCCGGTGGCCGTGGCGCACAGCCAGGCGGTCCTGGAGGGCAACGAGGACACGGGGGTCGTCGCCGCGGACCTGCGCAAGCCCCAGGAGATCCTGCGCAGCCCGGAAGTGGAGCGGCTGATCGACCTGAATCAGCCAGTGGCGCTGCTCCTCGTTGCCATACTGCACTTCGTGGAGGACGAGGACGACCCGTACGGGGCCGTGGCCGAACTGGGCGAGGCGCTCGCGCCGGGCAGCCTGCTCGTGCTCACCCACGCCTCCTACGAGGGGGTCCCGCTGCCGCCGGAGCGGGCCGGGGGCGCGGTGGACGTGTACAGGGACATCCGCAACCCGCTGATCATGCGCTCGCGCGAGGAGATCGCGCGGTTCTTCGAGGGGTACGACATGGTGGAACCCGGACTGGTGCCGCCGCCGCGCTGGCGGCCCGACACCGCACCGGAGGACGAGGATCCGTATGCGTTCTCCGGATTCGCGGGCGTGGGGCGTACGGCGTGACCGCGGAACCGGACGGGCCGGAGGACAGACTGCGCCGGTTCGCGACGATCTGGAGCCGGGCCGTCTTCCCGGTGACCTCGACGTCGTCGACCCGGACCGAGTTCGAGGCGCACCTGCTGCCCCAGGCGCGGCGGCTGAGCGAGGCACTGCTGGCCCGGACCTTCGACTCCGAGGCGGGCAGGGCCGTCGGAGCCGCCCTGGTGGACGCGCACTGCACCGACCCGGAGGCGCTCAGCCGCACCCTGGACTGCGTCGACGCCTACCTGGTCCTGTACTGCGGGGGTGACGGCGACCAGGAGGACCTGCGAGCCCGGTGTGCGCGGCTCCAGCACGCGATGGCGGCCGGTTTCGCGAGGGCGCTGCGCGAGCGGACGCTGGCGGAGCAGGAGGCCATCGCGCAGGCCGCCCTCCAGGCGCAGGGCGTGGTGGCGCAGGCCCTGCACGCGAGCGAGGCGCGTTTCCGCGCCGTCTTCGAGGGCGCGGCCATAGGAATCGGCATGGCCGACCTCGAGGGGAACATACTGCAGGTCAACGGCGCCCTGCTGCGCATGTTCGGGGTCTCCGAGCACACGTTGCGCAGCCGCAACGTCCGGGAGTGGACCCATCCCGACGACGCTCCCCAGACCTGGCGCCTCTACGACGAACTCGTCCGCGGCGAACGGGAGCACTACCACCTGGAGAAGGCGTTCTACCGCCCCGACGGAACCGTCCTGTGGACCAACCTGACGGTCTCCCTGCTGCGCGACGCCGACGGCGATCCGCAGTACCAGCTCGCCCTCATGGAGGACACCACCGAGCGGCGGCTGCTCAACCTGCGGCTGCGCTACGAGGCCACGCACGACGCGCTCACCGGGCTGCCGAACCGCACGTTCTTCTTCGAACGCCTGGAGAAGGCCCTGGGCGCCGGGGCAGGCCAGCGGTTCGGGCTGTGCTACCTGGACCTCGACGGTTTCAAGACCATCAACGACAGCCTCGGCCACGCGGCCGGCGACCGGCTGCTGGTGGAGGTCGCCGACCGGCTGCAGTCCTGCGCCACGGCACCGGGCGAGATGGTCGCGCGGCTCGGCGGTGACGAGTTCGTCGCGCTGACCACCGGGCCCGACACCCAGCGGGACGTCGACGAGCTCGCCGGGCGGATCATGAACGCACTGCTGGCGCCGATCAGTGTGGACGGCCGGGAGCTCACCGTGCGCGGCAGCATCGGCATCGTCGAGGGCCCGGCCGGGGAGCGCAGCCCGGCGGAGGTGCTGCGCAGCGCGGACATCACCATGTACCGGGCCAAGTCGGCGGGCGGCAACCGCTTCGAACTCGCCGATCCGGAGGCCGACGCCCGGGCCATCACCCGGCACGGGCTGACCACGGCGCTGCCGACGGCGCTGGAGCGGGGCGAGTTCTTCATCGAGTACCAGCCGCTGGTGCATCTCGGCGACGGCAGTGTCCGGGGCGCCGAGGCGCTGGTGCGCTGGCTGCACCCGCAGCACGGGGTGCTGGGGCCGGACCGCTTCATCCCGCTGGCCGAGCACACCGGCCTGATCGTGCCGCTGGGCCGGTGGGTGCTGGAGCAGTCGGTGCGCCAGGCTCGTGAGTGGCGGGAACTGCAGGGCGGCGCCGAGGCGGTGGGGCCGCTGCGGATCAACGTGAACCTGTCGCCGTGCCAGTTGACGCATCCCGGCCTGGTGCAGGACACGGTCGACATCCTGGAGCGCACGGGCGTCGAGCCGGACGCGCTGTGCCTGGAGGTCACGGAGTCGGCGCTGATCGGGGCGGACGACGATCTGCTCAAACCGCTGCGGCGGCTTGCGGAGATGGGTGTCGACATCGCCCTGGACGACTTCGGGACGGGCTACTCCAACCTGGCCAACCTGCGCCGGCTGCCGGTCAGCGTCCTGAAGCTGGACCGGTCCTTCACCCAGAGCATGCAGCAGTTCCCGGCGGACCCCGTCGACCTGAAGATCGTCGAGGGCATCGTCTCCCTGGCCCACAGCCTGGACCTGGCGGTGACGGTGGAAGGTGTGGAGACCGGAGCCCAGGCCGACCAACTGCGCATCCTCGGCTGCGACACGGCCCAGGGCTGGTACTACGCGAGGCCGGGCCCGCCGGAGCGGCTGCACCAGCTGGCCCTGGTGGATGCAACGGGCTGAGGGGCAACGCCGGTAAGGGGCGCGGGGAACTGCGCGAACAACCACGACGGCCCCGCACCCCCGCACGGCGCCCAGGCCCCACGACGCTCACGGCACAAGCCGCCTCACCGCTCCAGCAGCATCCGCTGCAACTCCCGAGCGGCCCGGGGCGGCGCCACGTCGCTGCGGTGGGCCAGCGCGATCGTCCGGTGCAATCCGGGCCGGGCCAGGGGCGTCACCCGCAGGCCGCGCCCCGACCGTGTCGCGACCATCCGGGGCACCACGGCGACGCCCAGCCCGGCTCGCACGAAGCCCAGCACCGCGTCCATCTCCCCGCCCTCCACGGCGAAGTCGGGTTCGAAGCCCTCGGCCCGGCACGCCGCCACGGTCAGCTCGCGCAGGTCGTACCCGTGCCGGAACATCACCAGCCGCTCACTCTCGAGATCGGAGACCCTGACGGCACGCCGTCCCTGCCCCGGCCTCGGCGCGTCCGGCGAGGAGACCACGACCAGGTCCTCCCGCAGCAGCTCCACCGTCGTCAGCGCCGGCGACGGAGTCGGCAGCGGCAGAACCACCAGCGCCAGATCCAGCGCACCGCGCGCGAGTTCCCGCACCAGGTCGTGCGATCCGCCCTCCTCGATCAGCAGCCGGATCCCCGGGTAGCGGTCGTGAAAGGCCCGCAGCACGTCCGGCAGCAGACCCGTGCACACGCTCGGCGTGGCGCCCAGCCGCACCCGGCCGCTGCGCAGCTGCACCAGCTCCTGCACCTCGTGCCGGGCCGTGTCCGCGTCGGCCAGGATGCGGCGGGCCAGCGGCAGGAGCGCCTCCCCGGCGTCCGTGAGCGTGATGTTGCCCCGGGCGCGCAGGAACAGGTCCGCGCCCAGCTCCCGCTCCAGCGCCTTGATCTGCTGCGACAGCGACGGCTGGGCGACGTGGACCAGATCGGCGGCCCGGGTGAAGTGCCGTGTCTCGGCGACGGCCACGAAGTACTGGAGCTGCTGGAACTGCATGCTCCCACCATAGCCACAGCCTATGGAGTCAAGCCGGACCATGTCTTGGACCGATCGGACGCGGATCCGTAGCGTGCTGTTCCATGGCTCTGGCAACGCGGACGGACCGGCGGCCGTCCTTCGCACGCACCGTGTGGGACTCCACCGTCGGCAAGAAGACCGTGATGGCGGTCAGTGGTCTGATCATGCTGCTTTACCTGGTCGTCCACATGATCGGAAACCTGAAGATCTTTTTCGGTGCGGGCGAGTTCAACCACTATGCCCACTGGCTGCGCACCGTCGGCGAGCCGTTCATGCACGACGAGTGGACGCTCTGGCTCGTCCGGATCGTGCTGGTCGTCGCCGTCGTTGCCCACGCCACCTCGGCGTACCAGCTCAGTCGCCGGGACATCCGGGCGCGGCCCGGCAAGTACGTGCACAGGAAGCCACGGGCGAGCTACGCGACGCGGACCATGCGCTGGGGTGGCATCATCCTCGGCCTGTTCATCGTGTGGCACATCCTCGATCTGACGACCGGCACCGTGCACTCCGGCGGCTTCCAGGAGGGCCACCCGTACCAGAACGTCGTGGACACCTTCTCCACCTGGTACGGCAATGTCGTCTACATCGTCGCGATGCTCGCGCTCGGCCTGCACGTCCGGCACGGCTTCTGGAGCGCGGCCCAGACCCTCGGCGTCGGCAGCCGCACCCGCGACCGCGCCCTGAAGACCCTCGCGAACGTCCTCGCGCTGCTGCTCACGGCCGGCTTCATCGCCGTACCCGTGGGCGTCATGACCGGAGTGGTGAGCTGACATGACCTCTTACGCGGACTACCTGACCGGCAATCCGGTCGTCGACTCCAAGGCGCCCGCCGGGCCGGTCGGCGAGCGCTGGGACAAGCGCCGTTTCGAGGCCAAGCTGGTGAACCCGGCCAATCGCCGCAAGCACACGGTGATCGTCGTGGGCACCGGCCTCGCGGGCGGCTCCGCCGGCGCGACCCTCGCCGAACAGGGCTACCACGTCGTCCAGTTCTGCTACCAGGACTCGCCGCGCCGCGCCCACTCCATCGCCGCGCAGGGCGGCATCAACGCCGCGAAGAACTACCGCAACGACGGCGACTCCGTCCACCGGCTGTTCTACGACACCGTCAAGGGCGGCGACTTCCGGGCCCGTGAGTCCAACGTCCATCGGCTCGCGCAGATCTCCGTCGAGATCATCGACCAGTGCGTGGCCCAGGGCGTGCCCTTCGCCCGCGAGTACGGCGGGCTGCTCGACACCCGCTCGTTCGGCGGCGTGCAGGTGTCGCGCACGTTCTACGCCCGCGGCCAGACGGGCCAGCAGTTGCTGCTCGGCGCCTACCAGGCCCTCAGCCGGCAGATCGCCGCCGGGAACGTCGAGATGCACCCGCGGACCGAGATGCTCGACCTGATCGTGGTCGACGGGCGGGCGCGCGGGATCGTGGCGCGGGACCTGGTCACCGGCAGGGTCGACACGTACTTCGCCGACGCGGTGGTGCTGGCGTCCGGCGGCTACGGCAACGTCTTCTACCTGTCGACGAACGCCATGAACTCCAACGCCACCGCCGTCTGGCGGGCCCACCGGCGTGGCGCGTACTTCGCCAACCCCTGCTTCACCCAGATCCACCCGACGTGCATCCCGCGCACCGGCGACCACCAGTCCAAGCTGACGCTGATGAGCGAGTCGCTGCGCAACGACGGGCGGATCTGGGTGCCGAAGGCGAAGGGTGACCAGCGGCCCCCGGACGAGATCCCCGAGGACGAACGTGACTACTACCTGGAGCGCATCTATCCGTCCTTCGGCAACCTCGTCCCCCGCGACATCGCCTCCCGCGCCGCGAAGAACGTCTGCGACGAGGGCAGGGGGGTCGGGCCCGGCGGCCAGGGCGTGTACCTGGACTTCGCCGACGCCATCGAGCGGATGGGGCGCAAGGCCGTCGAGGCCAGGTACGGCAACCTCTTCGACATGTACCAGCGGATCACCGACGAGGATCCGTACGAGGTGCCGATGCGGATCTACCCCGCCGTGCACTACACGATGGGCGGCCTGTGGGTCGACTACGACCTGCAGACCACCGTCCCCGGGCTGTTCGCGATCGGCGAGGCCAACTTCTCCGACCACGGCGCGAACCGGCTCGGCGCCTCCGCGCTGATGCAGGGACTCGCGGACGGCTACTTCGTCCTCCCCTCCACCATCAACGACTACCTGGCCCGCAACCCGCACCACGAGGCGGTGACCGAGGAACACCCCGTGGTCCAGGAGGTGCTGGCCGAAACACAGGACCGGCTCAACCTGCTGCTGTCCGTGGACGGCGACCGGACGCCGGACTCCTTCCACCGCGAAGTCGGCGAGCTCATGTGGGAGTTCTGCGGCATGGCCCGCACCGACTCGGGACTGCGCAAGGCACTGGAGCGCATCCCGCAGATCCGCGAGGAGTTCTGGCGGCGCATCAAGGTGCCCGGCACCGGCGAGGAGTTCAACCAGTCGCTGGAGAAGGCCAACCGCATCGTCGACTACCTGGAGCTCGCCGAGCTGATGTGCCTCGACGCACTGCACCGCGAGGAGTCCTGCGGCGGCCACTTCCGCGAGGAGTCCCAGACACCCGACGGCGAGGCCGCCCGCAGGGACGCGGAGTTCTCCTACGCCGCCGCCTGGGAGTTCACCGGCACCGGCGAGGCCCCCGTCCTGCACAAGGAAGACCTGGTCTTCGAGTACGTCCACCCCACCCAGCGGAGCTACGCATGAGGCTCACCCTGCGCGTCTGGCGGCAGAAGAACGCCGACGCCGACGGCACGATGTCCACGTACGAGGTGGACGGCATCTCACCCGACATGTCGTTCCTGGAGATGCTCGACACGCTCAACGAGGAGCTCATCGTCAAGGGCGAGGACCCCGTCGCCTTCGACCACGACTGCCGCGAGGGCATCTGCGGCGCGTGTTCGCTCGTCATCAACGGCGATGCGCACGGGCCCGAGCGGACCACCACCTGTCAGTTGCACATGCGCTCCTTCGAGGACGGCGACACCATCGACGTGGAGCCTTGGCGGGCGTCGGCGTTCCCGGTGATCAAGGACCTGGTCGTGGACCGGTCGGCGTTCGACCGGATCATCCAGGCCGGCGGGTACATCACCGCGCCGACCGGAGCAGCCCCCGAGGCGCATGCCACGCCGGTGCCGAAGCCGGATGCCGACCTCGCCTTCGAGCACGCGGAGTGCATCGGGTGCGGTGCGTGTGTGGCGGCTTGTCCCAACGGGGCGGCGATGCTGTTCACGTCCGCCAAGATCAACCATCTGAACGTGCTGCCGCAGGGGGCGCCCGAGCGGGAGACCCGCGTGCTGGACATGGTGGAGCAGATGGACGAGGAAGGGTTCGGGGGGTGCACGCTGGCGGGTGAGTGCGCCACCGCCTGCCCGAAGGGCATCCCGCTGATGTCCATCACCAGCATGAACAAGGAGTGGTTGCGGGCTGCGCGGAAGGTGATTCGGTAGCGCCGCGGGGGCTTCGGGGCTTCGGCAGCTGCTGGTTCGTGGTGGTTGTTCGCACAGTTTGCGCGCCCCTGAGGGCGTCGTCAGACGCCGGGATCGGCCAGCAGGGGCCCCAGTGGGTTCAGGTCCAGGTCCAGCTCGCCGCGCCGCAGGCCGGTGCTGTGCGCAGAGCCCATCAGCTCCGTCAGCTCCTCGGCGGTGCGCCGGGCCGCTTCCCCGGCACCGCACCCGGGGTGTCGCCGCTGGGTGGACGAGGCCGAGCCGCCTCGCCGCTCGTCGCCTCCGTGTTCCCTCATGGGCTCACTTCGGCCGCGTCAGCGACAGGGCGCGTGTCCGGCGAGGCCATCGGCCGCACCGGGGCGCGAGCCGTTCAACAAGCTCACACCCACTCTCTCTGCACATGACACGCGACGGTCAGGCGGTGTCGGGAGAACAGAGGCGAAGGCCCGCACGACACCGCTCAGCGCCCGCCCGCCTCGGCGAACCGGCCCGTGACCAGGAGAGAGCCATGACCGGCGTACTGACCGTCGACCGCCCCGCGCAGCCCACGGCCCCCACCCGCTACACCGTCGCCCTCGCCCGGAACGAGGAGGACGTGCGGGCCGCCCAGCGGCTGCGGCACGACGTCTTCGCCGGGGAGCTGGGCGCCCTGCTGGCCGGCCCGCAGCCGGGCCTCGACGCCGACGCGTTCGACGCGTACTGCGACCACCTGCTCGTACGGGAAGAGACGACCGGCCAGGTCGTCGGCACCTACCGGCTGCTGCCACCGGAGCGCGCGGTGGTCGCCGGACGGCTGTACTCCGAGGGCGAGTTCGACCTGAGCGCGCTCGACGGGATCCGGTCGCAGCTCGTCGAGGTCGGCCGCTCCTGCGTGCACCCCGACCACCGTGACGGCGCGGTCATCAGCCTCATCTGGGCCGGCATCGCCCGCTACATGGTCGACCGCGGCCACGAGTGGCTGGCCGGCTGCTGCTCCGTCCCGCTCGCCGACGGCGGCACCCTGGCGTCCGCCACCTGGGACCGGGTGAGCGGCCGGCACCTCTCCCCGGAGGAGTTCCGGGTCCGGCCGCTGCTGCCGTGGACGCCGGGTCCGGTGCCCGCGGCCCGCGTCGAACTGCCCGCCCTGCTGCGCGGCTACCTGCGCCTCGGTGCCTGGGTGTGCGGCGAACCGGCCCACGACCCGGACTTCGGCGTCGCCGACCTGTACGTGCTGCTTCCGATGAGCCGCGTCAACGGGCGCTACCTGCGCCACTTCCTCTCCCTCGTACCGGCCTGATGAGCGCCTGGCTGCCCACCGCGCCCTGCACGCCCGAGGCCTGTGTCCAGGCGCCGGCGGCCGTGCGGGCGCGGGATGTGCCGCGGGCCGTACTGCGGCTCGGCGCGGTCGTCCTGCTCCTCCTCGCGGGGATCGCGCTGACCCCCGTCGGCACCCGGATACCGGCGTCGCTGGTCCGGCGCTGGTGCCGGTGGATCGTACGGGCTGCAGGGGTCCGGGTCCGGGTCACCGGCGCCGCCGCCCCCACCGGGGGGCTGCTGCTGGTCGCCAACCACATCTCCTGGCTGGACATCCCGCTGCTCGCCGCCGTACGCCCCGCCCGGATGCTGGCCAAGACGGAGGTGCGGCGCTGGCCCGTCGCCGGTGCGCTGGCCGCCCGCGGCGGAACCCTGTTCATCGACCGGGACCGGCTGCGGGCCCTCCCGGACACCGTCGCCCGGATCGCCGCGGCACTGCGCGAGGGCACCGCTGTCGCGGCCTTCCCCGAGGGCAGCACCTGGTGCGGCCGGGCCCAGGGCACCTTCCACCGGGCCGTCTTCCAGGCCGCCCTGGACGCCGGGGTGCCGGTCCAGCCGGTCCGTCTCGGCTACCGGCTGGGTGACGGCAGGGCGACCACGGCCCCCGCGTACGTCGGCGAGGACACGCTGCTGGCCTCCCTGTGGCGGGTGGCCAGGTCCCGCGGCCTGATCGCGGAGGTCGAGGTCCGTGACCCCGTCCCACCGGGCGGCGGCACCGACCGCCGCGCCCTCGCCCGAGCGGCACAGCAGCAGGAGACGGCCGCACCGGCCTGGACGCACACGGTGCTGGTGGCGTAGGGACCTCAGCGAGAGCCCGTGAGGGTGCGCGCCAGATACGGGGCAGTCCGGCTCTCCGCCGAGCGCGCGACGTCGGCCGGCGGCCCCGCCGCCACGATGCGGCCTCCCTCGTCCCCGCCGCCGGGGCCGAGGTCGATCACCCAGTCCGCGCCCGCGACCACGGACATGTCGTGCTCGACGACGACCACCGTGTGCCCGGCGTCGACGAGGCCGTGCAACTGGCGCATCAGGACGTCGACGTCCGCCGGGTGCAGCCCGGTCGTGGGCTCGTCGAGGAGGTACAGCGTGTGGCCGCGCCGGCCGCGCTGCAGTTCGCTCGCCAGCTTGATGCGCTGGGCCTCACCGCCGGAGAGCTCGGTCGCGGGCTGGCCGAGGCGGAGGTAGCCCAGACCGACGTCGAGCAGGGTGGCGAGGCTGCGGGCCACCGCCGGGGTGTCCGCGAAGAACTCCGCCGCGCTCCCCACCGTCAGATCCAGCACCTGCGCGATGTTCCGCCCCCCGTACGTCACTTCCAGTGTCTCCGGGGTGTAGCGGGCCCCGCCGCAGTCCGGGCACGGCGCGTACGTGCTCGGCAGGAACAACAGCTCGACGCTGACGAACCCCTCGCCCTGGCAGGTCTCGCAGCGCCCGCCCGCCACGTTGAAGGAGAACCGTCCGACCCCGAAACCGCGCTCGCGCGCCCCCTCGGTGGCCGCGAACACCTTGCGTACGACGTCGAAGAGGCCGGTGTAGGTGGCGAGGTTGGAGCGCGGCGTGCGGCCGATCGGCTTCTGGTCGACCGAGACCAGCCGGCCCACGCCCGCCGAGTCCTCGGTGATCTCGCCGATGAGCGTGGACTTGCCGGAGCCGGACACGCCCGTGACCGCGGTGAACACGCCGAGCGGGAACTCCGCCGCCACGCCGCGCAGGTTGTGCCGGATGATCGGGCCGGTCTTCAGCCACCCGACCGCCTGGCGCACCTCCCGGGCCGGGGCGGGGGAGTGGTCGAACAGGTAGCGGGCGGTCGCCGACTCCTCGACACCCGCCAGGTCGGCCACCGGGCCGCTGTGCAGCACCCGCCCGCCGTGCTCGCCCGCGTCCGGACCCACGTCGACCAGCCAGTCGGCGGCGCGCACCACGTCCAGGTGGTGTTCCACCACGAACACCGAGTTCCCGGACGCCTTCAGCCGCTCCAGCACCGTGAGCAGCGCCTCGGTGTCCGCCGGGTGCAGTCCTGCCGACGGTTCGTCGAGGACGTAGACGACCCCGAACAGGCCCGAGCGCAGCTGGGTGGCCAGGCGCAGGCGCTGCAGTTCGCCCGCGGAGAGGGTGGGGGTCGGCCGGTCGAGGCTGAGGTAGCCGAGGCCCAGCTCCACGACCGGCGCGATACGGGACCGCAGGTCGTCGGTCAGCACCCGGGCCGCCTCCGAACTCGCGTCGGGACCGGCGGCCAGTTCCACCAGCGGCAGCGCCGCCAGCTCGGCGACGGTCCGGCCGCCGAACGTCACTGCCAGGGCCTCGGGGCGCAGCCGGCTGCCGCCGCACGCCGGGCAGGGAGCGCTGGTGAGGAACCGCTCCGCCTTGGCCCGCAGGGTGACGCTCCTGGAGTCCGAGAACGTCTTCATCACGTACCGCTGGGCGCTCATGTACGTGCCCTGGTAAGGCCGTTGGATCCGGTCGGCGTCCCGCACGGGGTGCACCGTGACGACCGGCTGCTCGTCCGTGAACAGGATCCACTCCCGCTCGCCCGCGGGCAGCTCCCGCCACGGCCGGTCCACGTCGTGACCGAGCGCGTCGAGGATGTCCCGCAGGTTCTTGCCCTGCCAGGCACCCGGCCACGCGGCGATCGCCCCGTCCCGGATCGACAGCGACGGGTCGGGGACCAGCAGCTCCTCGCTCGTGCGGTGCACCCGCCCGAGCCCGTGGCACTCCGGGCAGGCCCCTGCCGCCGTGTTGGGCGAGAAGGCGTCGGAGTCGAGCCGCTCGGCGCCGGGAGGATAGGTGCCGGCCCGGGAGAACAGCATGCGCAGGGAGTTGGACAGGTTGGTGACGGTGCCGACGGAGGAGCGCGAGGTGGGCGACGCCCGGCGCTGCTGGAGCGAGACCGCCGGGGGCAGGCCCGTGATCTCCCCGACCTTCGGCGCGCCGACCTGGTGGATCAGCCGGCGCGCGTACGGCGCCACCGACTCGAAGTAGCGCCGCTGCGCCTCCGCGTAGATCGTGCCGAACGCCAGCGACGACTTGCCCGAGCCGGACACGCCGGTGAACACGGCCAGCACGTCCCGGGGGATGTCGACGTCGACACCCCGGAGGTTGTGCTCCCGGGCTCCGCGGACACGGACGTACGGGTCATGGGGGTCGCGGTCGTGCATGGGAGACGACTCTAACCGGACTGACCGGAGGTGATCGCGGCCAGCCGCCGGTAGGAGTCGAGCAGGGCCTCACGGTCGTACGTGCTGGTCGTGACGAGGACCTCCTGGGCGCCCGTCTCCTTCAGCAGCGTCTCCAGCTCGTGCACCACCTGCTCCTCGGTGCCGGCGATGTGGCCGCTCAGGCCGGACTCGTAGAAGCCGCGCTCCTTGGCGGTCATGGTGAGCGATGCCACGCGCTCGGCGGGCGGCAGGGGCGGGAAGGTGCCGTGGGTGCGGGAGTGCGCCATGGACCAGGCCTCCGGAATCAGCAGCCGCCGGGCCTCCTCGGGAGTGCCGGCCACGGCGATCGTGCCCGAGACGACGACGTAGGGCTCCGCGGCCCAGAGGGAGGGGCGGAAGCGGTCGCGGTAGTGGTCGATGCCGCGCCGCATCTTCTCGCGGTTCCTGAGGTCGCCGATGACCATGGGCAGACCCGCGCGGGCGGCGATGCCTGCGCCCTCGCCCATGGCCAGGACGAACGGCGGCACGCTCAGGCCCTCGGCGGGCCGGGCGTGGACACCGGTGGGGGAGGCGCCCCGGAACCAGCCGAGCAGCTCCGCGAGCTGGGCCTCGAAGTCGTCGGCGTCGCCCTTGTCGCGGCCCAGGGCCCGCCGCACCCCGTCCGTGAAGCCGACCGACCGGCCCAGCCCCATGTCGATCCGCCCGGGGAAGAGGGACTCCAGCACGCCGAACTGCTCGGCCACGACCAGCGGCCGGTGGTTGGGCAGCATCACCCCGCCGGTGCCGACCCGGATCGTCCGGGTCGCGCCCGCGACGGCCGCGGCCAGCACGGTCGGCGCGGAGCCGGCGACTCCGGGCACGCCGTGGTGCTCGGAGACCCAGACGCGGTGGTAGCCGAGCCGCTCGAGCTCCTGTGCCAGCCGCACGGTGTCGCGCAGCGCCTCGGGGTGGGTGTGCCCCTCGCGGGTGCGGGAGCGGTCGAGGACGGACAGGCGCACGGGATCCATACCAGGTTCTACGCCGGGCGGCCCCGCCGGTATTCCGCCGTCCCGCCTGGACCGCCGGCGGACCGGCCACGGCGCGCGGGCCCCGCCGGTGTTCCGCCGTCCCGCGTGGACCGCCGGTGGGCCGTCGCCGGAAAACAGGGTGACCGCGTCCTGGCACGTCAGGACAATGTTCCGGTACCTCATAGCGAAAGGCGGCCGACCGTGACCGTCCCCAACGTCCTGCTCTCCGGCATCGTCGGATCGACCGCCTACGGCCTGGCCCGCCCGGGCTCCGACATCGACCGCCTCGGCCTGTTCGCCGCGCCGACCGAAGAGCTGCACGGTCTGCGCCGGCCGAAGGAGTCCCACGTCAGCACAGCCCCGGACCGGACCCTGCACGAGGCCGCCAAGTGGTGCCGGCTGGCCCTCGGCGGCAACCCGACCGCGATGGAGCTGGTGTGGCTCCCGGACGACCTGTACGAGGTGCGCACCCCGCTCGGCGACGAACTCATCGGCATCCGTTCGGCGTTCCTGAGCGCCAAGCGCGTCCGGGACGCCTATCTCGGTTACGCCACCCAGCAGTTCCGGCGGCTGGAGGCGCGCGGTGACGGTTCGTTCTCCGCCGACACCCGTAAGCGCACGGCCAAGCACGCCCGGCATCTCAAGCGGCTGTGCGGGCAGGGCCTGGAGCTGTACACCACCGGGCGGTTGACGATCCGCGTCGAGAACCCGGACGAGTACCACGCCTTCGGCGAGCGCGTCGCCGCAGACCCCAGCGCCGCCCTGCCCCTGCTCCGGCATTACGAGGCCGCCTTCGACGCGGGGCCCACGGCACTGCCGGACGAGCCCGACGACGCGCCGGTCGAGGCCTGGCTGCGCCGGGTCCGGGCGCACTTCTGGGCGGAGCGGGCGTGCTCAGCCGTCGAGGCGTAGCAGACCGCGTTCGTAGGCCCTGACGAGGTTCTGCGGTACGAGGTGACGAGCGCCGTCCACAGTGACGGGGACCAGCGTCGGCGTGGCGGCCTTCCACTGGGCGCGACGGTGACGGGTGTTGCTGCGGGACGTCTTCCGCTTGGGGACGGCCATGGGACTCCTCCTCGGTGATCAGGCACCGAGACGCTACATGAAAATGGATCCCATTAACAATACGGTTCCGGGTCTCAGCCACTCTCACCCTTCGCGGACCGCTTAGGCTGACGGCGTGAGCGACGACCGCAGCAAGGCCCCGCTGGCCGTGTTCGACCTGGACAACACCCTCGCCGACACCACGCACCGGCAGGGGTTCCTGCAGCGCAGGCCGAAGGACTGGGACGGGTTCTTCTCGGCGGCGCCGCAGGACCCGCCCGTCCCGGAGGGCCTGGCGCTGGTCCGGGAGCATGCGCGCGAGTGCGAGATCCTCTACCTCACCGGGCGGCCGGAGCGCTGCCGGCGCGACACGCTCGACTGGCTCGCCGCCCAGGGGCTGCCCGAGGGGCGCGTGTACATGCGGCGGGACGCCGACCGGCGGCCCGCCCGCTTCACCAAGCTGGAGATCCTGCGGCGGCTCGCCCGCACCCGCGAGGTCCGCGTCCTCGTCGACGACGACGAACTGGTCTGCGCCGACGCCCGCCGCGCGGGCTTCACCGTCGTACGGGCCGACTGGGTGACCCGGTCCGCCGAGATGAAGGCGGCGCAGGAGCGCGAAGGGCGCACCTGAGACCGCCTGCCGGGGGAGAGCCCGCGCCCCCGCCCCTCTACTCCGACTCGTCCAGCCGGAAGCCGACCTTCAGGCCCACCTGCCAGTGCGCGATGTTCCCGTCCTCGAGCTGGCCGCGCACCTGCGTCACCTCGAACCAGTCCAGGTTGCGCAGCGTCTGCGAGGCCCGGTCGATGCCGTTGCGGATGGCCTGGTCGACACCGTCCGGTGAGGTGCCGACGATCTCCGTGACCCGGTAGGTGTGGTTCGACATGCCGCAGCTCCTCTTCCAGTGACGTGCCGGTGACGGGAATGTCACGCGTCATTCCACCGTGCCCCAGGCGGCGGCGAAGCGCGAGACGTCGTCTCCCGCCGTCGCCGCCGCTCCGGGCTCACCGGTTCAGCGCGCCACGCTCAGCGACAGCGCGAAGCGGCCCGCGCCGTCCGTCCACCAGTGCGTCAGGTCCAGGCCCGCCGCCGACAGTTCGGCGCGCACGCCCTCCTGCCGGAACTTCGCCGACACCTCGGTCCGCATCTCCTCACCCGCGGCGAAGTCGACGGCGAGGTCGAGCGCCGGCACCTTCACCGTCTGTGCCGTACGCGAGCGCAGCCGCATCTCGATCCACTCGTGCCCGGCGTCCCACACCGCGACATGGTCGAACGCGTTGGGCTCGAAGTCGCCGCCCAGCTCGCGGTTGATCACGGTCAGGACGTTCTTGTTGAACGCGGCGGTCACCCCGGCCCCGTCGTCGTACGCCCTGACCAGCACCTCCTCGTCCTTGACCAGGTCCGTGCCCAGCAGCAGGGCGTCGCCCGGAGCGAGCAGGGCGCGTACGGACGCCAGGAAGGCGGCGCGCTCGGCGGGCAGCAGATTGCCGATCGTGCCGCCGAGGAACGCCACCAGCCGGGGCCCGGGCGTGTCCGGCAGGGTCAGTTCCGCGGTGAAGTCGGCGATCAGCGCGTGGACGTCCAGGCCCGGCCGCTCGGCGGCGAGGGCCTGTCCGGCCTGGTCGAGGGCACTCTCGCTGACGTCGACCGGGACGTAGGTGTGCAGGTCGGTGAGGGCGTCGAGCAGATGCCGGGTCTTCTCCGAGGAGCCGGAGCCGAGCTCGACCAGGGTGCGGGCCCGGGTCGCGGCGGCGATGTCGCCGGAACGCGCCAGGAGGATCTCCCGCTCCGCGCGCGTGGGGTAGTACTCCGGCAGTTCCGTGATCTCCTCGAACAGGTCGCTGCCGTGGGCGTCGTAGAACCACTTCGGTGGCAGCGACTTGGGGCGGCCGGTCAGACCCCGGTGGACGTCGGCGCGCAGCGCGGCGTCCGTGGCGTCCTCGGGGAGGGTGCGGGTCAGACGGAACGGGCTCACGTACGGGGCTCCTTCGCGGGTGCGGGCAGGGAGGTGTCGGCCGGCTCCTTCAGCGGCGTGAGCAGCACGTCGGTGCGGCTCGCCACGAGCAGGGTGCGGTCGGGGACCTCCTGCCAGTGCGGATCGTCGTCGTAGGGCTCGGAGGCCACGACGGTGCCGCCGCCGTGCCGGGCGAGGTACCAGAGGGCGTCGCCCCAGGCGGTCGCGGCGATGGTGTCGCCGTTGGTGAGGAGGAGGTTGAGCCGGGAGCCGGGGGCTGCGGCGGCGACCTCCAGGACCGTGTCGGCCATGGCCTGGCCCTCTTCGTCGCCGCCTCGCAGCCGGGCCAGGACCAGCGCCCACACGAGCGCCGAGTCGTTGCGGGCCTCCAGGGACAGCAGCTCCTCGTGCGGCAGCGTCCGGGACACCGCGGCCAGCGAGCCGGGCCAGCCCTGTACCGCCCCGTTGTGGCTGAACAGCCAGCTTCCCGCGGCGAAGGGGGCCGCCGCGGCCTCCGCGTCCGCGCCCGACAGGGTCGCGTCCCGCACCGCGGCCAGCACCGCCGTGGACCGTACGACCCGGGCGAGATCGGCGAACGACAGGTCCGCCCAGATCGGCCCGGCCCGGCGGTAGCGGGCCGGAACCGGGTCGCCCTCGGCGTACCAGCCCACCCCGAAACCGTCGGCGTTGACCGTCCCGTACCTCTGGTGCCGCGGCGCCCACGACTGCCGGTACAGCCCGTGCGGGGGCTCCACCAGGATCCTGCCCAGCACCTCCTGTGGCCCCACGTACGCCACATGACGGCACATCAGGCGTCCTCCGACCTGGCGGTACGGAACCCGGAGAAGATCTGCCGCCGGATCGGGTAGTCCCAGTTGCGGAAGGTGCCCCGGCAGGCCACCGCGTCCACCGCGAACGAACCGCCGCGCAGCACCTTGTACTCGGGCCCGAAGAAGACCTCCGAGTACTCCTTGTACGGGAACGCCTTGAACCCGGGGTACGGCAGGAAGTCGCTCGCCGTCCACTCCCACACGTCGCCGATCAGCTGCCGTACGCCGAGCGGCGACTCACCGGCCGGGTAGCTCCCGGCGGGTGCCGGACGCAGGTGCCGCTGGCCGAGGTTGGCGTGCTCGGGTCCCGGGTCGGCGTCGCCCCACGGGTAGCGCATCGAGCGGTCGCCGGCCGGGTCGTGCCGGGCGGCCTTCTCCCACTCGGCCTCCGTGGGCAGTCGGCGTCCCGCCCAGCGGGCGTAGGCGTCGGCCTCGTACCAGGACACGTGCACCACGGGCTCGTCCGCCGGTACGACCTCGGTGACACCGAACCGGCGCCTGAGGAACTGCTTCCCGTCGCGCCGCCAGAACAGCGGCGCGTGGATCCCGTACTCACGGATGTGCGCCCAGCCGTCGGCCGTCCACCACCGCCGGTTGTCGTAGCCGCCGTCCTCGATGAACGCCTGGTAGGCGCCGTTGGTCACCGGCGTGGTGTCGATGTGGAAGGGTGCCACCTCGCGCCGGTGCGCGGGGCGTTCGTTGTCCAGGGCCCACGGCTCGCCCGAGGTGCCCATCGTGAACGGGCCGCCGGGAACCAGGACTTCGGACGGGCCGGTGAACAACGGCGCCGGCTCCGGGTCGGGGGCCGTCAGGGCCGGCGGGCCGGTGCGCAGCTGATGGGTGATCAGCATCGTCTCGTCGTGCTGCTGTTCGTGCTGCGCGATCATCCCGAAGGCGAACCCGGCCTCCGTCAGCCGCGTCCCGTGGAACGCGTGCCGCTCCAGCACGTCCAGCGCCCTCGCGCGCACGTCGGCCGCGTAGGTGCGGGCCTCGGCCGGTGAGAGCAGGGGCAGCCTGGGCCGCTCGGCGCGGGGGTGCTCGAAGGCGTCGTAGAGGCCGTCTATCTCGGGCCGTATCGCCTCGTGCCCGGCGACGGCCCGCAGCAGCCACTGCTCCTCCTGGTTGCCGATGTGTGCGAGGTCCCACACCAGCGGCGACATCAGCGGCGAGTGCTGTGCGGTCAGGTCGGGATCCTCCACGCAGCTCGTCAGCAGGGTGGTGCGGTCGCGGGCCACGATCAGGGAGGCGACCGCCCGCTCACGGAGCACCTCGGGGTCGACGGCGTGGGCGTCGACAGCGGAATCGGTGTCGGTCATGGGCGAAGGTCCTTCCCGTGGGCGCGACCGTCCGCGCCGCGCTGTCGGTCGAGCAGGTCGTCGGCGGGGCAGCGGCCCAGGACGACGTAGCGGTCCAGATAGGCCGTGACGGCCTCGATGACCTCGGGGGCGGCGCCGAGCCGGGGCAGGGCGTCCAGCGCGGTCGTGAAGCACGTGACGGCCACCTCGCGCAGTTCCGCGTCGGCCAGACCGCCGCGGGCCGCGTCGAGCCACAGCGGATTGTGCGGCGCCGGCAGCCCCAGCGTCCGCTCGGTCAGTGGCTTCACGGCCCGGTAGGCGGTCTCGGCGGCCTCCGGGTCGTCGAACAGCGCCGCCGTCACGGCCAGCGGCACGATCCAGCCGTCGTCCCCGGGCTGCGCGTCGATCATGCGCAGCTCGAGATGGCCGCGCGGCCTGACCGGAGGGAACAGTGTCGTGACGTGGTAGTCGAGATCCTCCCAGGTGAGCGGCCGGGGCGCGCCCGTGCGGATCCAGTCCCGGAAGGTCAGCCCCTCGGGGACGTCCCAGGGGCCGCTCTCCCGCCGTACGCACATCACGGGGGAGTCCAGGACGTGCCGGGCCCAGGCGCCGCGCGGGTCGGTGTCCAGCCGTGGTCCGCCCGCCCGGCCGGCGCCGATCCGGGTCCACGTCAGCTGCCGGGTCGACAGCCAGCCGGTCGGCCGGTTGCCGGCGAGCGGAGAGTTGGCGAACGCGGCCACCAGGACCGCGCCCAGATGGTGGGCCAGCCACCAGCGCCGCACCAGGCCGAGCGGCCCGGGCTCCTCGTGGCCGGCGTCCACGCACACCTGCACGGAGGCGGACGTGCACATCATGGAGCGGCCGGCGGGACCCGTACGGTCCAGGCACGCCTCCATGGCGTCGTAGCGCGGTTCCCGCAGGAAGCGGCGGGGTTCGTGCCAGGGATCCTGGCCGAGGCCGACGAGGGCGAGGCCGTCGTCGCGCAACACCGCGCGGACGGCGTCGAGGTCGGCGGAGACGGTACCGATGACTTCCGTCAGCGAGGCGGCGGGGAGCGAGCTCAGCTCCAGCTGGCCGCCGGGTTCCACGGTGAGCGCCGACTTCAGGGGAACCGTACGCAGTGCGGCGTAGGCCGCTTCCAGTCGTTCGGGTGTGACGGGGAGCTGCGGTGCGCGCAGCTCGTGGACGAGCCATTCCACCTCGACACCGAGGCGGCGTGGTGGGCCGGTCTTGAAACAGATGCCGCGGACGCGAGCCTCGACCTCGGCTTCGGACAACGACGTACGTGGCCGGATACAGCCACTTACCGAATCGGACATGTCGGGATCCTCCTGAGATTCCACCATGCCACCGGTCCGGGCTCTTCGGCGGCCCGGGCCGGGATCACCCGTCCACCCAAGACGCTCACGCCGCTCGGCACAAGGGGGCCGAGCGGGGCGTTCCCGGGCGGTCATACGGCCCGGCCCGGCGTTTCCAGGGACTTTCCCCGACGTTCTCCCGAGGCGAAAACTCTGTTGCAGCGGGGATCGGACATCACGCACGATGCCTGCGTGAGCACGACAAGGCGACACGCACGGTGCGCGCTCGCGGCGCGTACGGGGGTCGCGCCGTGAGCGCGCGTCTGCGCGGTATCGCGAGGGAGACCGAGCAGATCGTCGCAGCCGGGGCCTACCGTGCGCCGGACGGGCGCGAGGTCTCGATCGCGGCGGAGGTGCGGGCGGCGCGCGAGGGCACCCGCCTGTACGGGCCGGAACCGGTGCCGGTGTCGGCCGATCGGGTGACGGACGCGCGGAACGCGCTGGTGGAGGTCACGGGCGAGAGCAGCCTGGAAGCGGCCCACCGGCTGGGCGGGCCCCTGGCCGTGCTGAACTTCGCCTCGGCCCGAAACCCCGGCGGCGGCTATCTCAACGGCGCCCAGGCCCAGGAAGAGGCCCTGTGCCGGGCCTCCGCGCTGTACACCTGCCTCCTGGAGGCCCGCGCCTTCTACGACCACCACCGCGCCCACCGCGATCCGTTCTACACGGACCGTGTCATCCACTCACCCGCCGTACCCGTCTTCCGTGACGACCGGGGCGGCCTGCTGGCCGAGCCGTACACCGTGGGCTTCCTGACCTCGCCGGCGCCCAATGCGGGCGTGGTGCTCCGCTCAGCACCCGAACGGGCGCACGAACTGCCGCGGGCCCTCGCGGTCCGGGCCGAACGCGTCCTGGAGACCGCAGCCGCCCACGGATACGGCCGGCTCGTCCTGGGCGCCTGGGGCTGCGGGGTGTTCCGCAACGACCCCGCGCAGGTGGCGGAGGCCTTCCGAGCGCTGCTGGGGCCCGGCGGCCGGTTCGCGGGGGCCTTCGAACACGTGGTGTTCGCGATCCTGGACCGGACGCGGGACCGTGCGGTGCTCGGCGCCTTCGAGGGGGCGTTCAGCTCCAGCCGTAGCGTTCCTGCAGGCGGCGCCTGACGCGGTTGAACCGCATGCGGTCCAGGGCGCAGGCCTCCCGGCGCATGCCGTCCTCGTGCAGGCGCAGGACCCGCTCCACGGAGACCCACGAGAACCGCCCCGACCGGTCCCACGGCCCGCTGCCGATCCCCACCCACTCCCGGTCGCCGTCATGCTCCTTGCTGGACAACTGCACGGCCAGGAAGGTGCCGCCGGCCTCACGCGCGACCACCAGCACCGGGCGGTCCTTGCCTCGGCCGTCGTTCTCCTCGTAGGGCACCCACGTCCAGACGATCTCCCCGGGATCCGGGTCGCCGTCGTGCGCGGGGGAGTACTCCGTGCGCACCGGGCCCACCTCGCGCGGGTCGGCCTGGACGGTGGCGGAGGGGCCGTGGCGGCCCGGGACGTTCTCATCGCTGAACGGAGTCACGGGGGCACCCTAGAGGCTGCCCCCGTGTGCGCACCGCCCCGGGGTCACTTCGCGCCCGACGGCACCTTCCGGCTCTGCCCGTTACGGGGCAGAGGTGCTGCAGCCCGGGTTCACTTGTCGTCCACCGGCACCTTCTGGGCGTGCCCGTTGAGGGCGGAGACGTCTTGCGGCGCCTGCCCGTTGCGGTCCATCGACGCGAGCAGCTGACGGGCGAGGCCCAGCCCCGTGCCGCCCATGGTCAGCGCCTTGGCGAACATGTCGGCCATGCCGTCGGCGCCGTTCAGCAGCACCATGTTGTCGACGTTGCCGAACGCGGACGCGCCGGCCTTCACGATCTCCGGCCAGTTCTCGGCGAGTTGCTGGGCGACGACGGCCTCCTGGTTCTCCGCAAGGGCGGCGGCACGGGCCTTGATGGCCTCAGCCTCCGCGAGGCCCTTCGCCCGGGCCGCCTCGGCTTCGGCGAGACCCTTGGCCTGCGCCGCCGCGGCCTCGGCCTCACCGGTGGCGCGGGTCGCCTGCGCGGCCGCCTCGCCCCGGGCCTTGGTGGCCTCGGCCTCGGCGCCCGCGGCCGTCTTGACCCGGGTCGCCTCGGCCGCCGCCGCCAGTTCCGTCTCCTTCGCCTGCGCCTGGGCCGACGAGATCCGCGCGTCGCGGTCGGCCTCGGCCAGGGTGCGCGTCTCGTAGGCCGCCGCGTCGGCGGGTTTGCGCACGTCCGCCTGGAGTTGCTGCTCGCGCCGGTGCGCTTCCAGCTCCGCCACCCGCGTCTCCTGGACGACGACCTCCTGCCGGGCGCCGGCTTCGGCGAGCGGTCCGGCCTGCCGGGCCTTCGCGGCCGCCTTGTCGCGCTCGGCCTGGTAGCCGGCCTGGAGGATCTCGCTGTCCCGGGTCGCCTCCGCCATCCGCGCGAACGACTGCTGCTCGGCCTCGGTGGCCAGCCGGTTGGCCTCCGCCTGAGCGATCCGCGCGTCGCGCTGCACGGCCGCCGCGTGCGGCATGGCGAGGTTCTGGATGTACCCGGTCGGGTCCTCGATCTCGTGGATCTGCAGCGAATCCACGATCAGGCCCAGCTTCTCCATCTCGGTGCCGCACGCGGCCCGCGTCTGACCGGTGAGCTTCTCCCGGTCCCGGATCATGTCCTCGACCGTCAACCCGCCCACGATGGACCGCAGATGACCGGCGAAGACGTTGTGCACCCGCTCCGACATCAGCTTCTGCTGGTCGAGGAAGCGGCGGGCCGCGTTCGCGATCGACACGAAGTCGTCGCCCACCTTGAAGATGACCACGCCCCGCACCTTCAGCGGAATGCCCTGGTGGGTCACGCAGTCCACGTGCAACTCGGTCTCGTTCAGATCGAGCGAGAGCTTGCGCACCGCCTGCACGCCGGGCATCACGAGCGTCCCGCGTCCGGTGACGATGCGGAACCCCATGCCCTCCTCGATGCCCTCCGTGCGGTGTTTGGAGCCCGAGATGATCAGTGCCTCGTTGGGTTCGGCGACCCGCCACATGAGCTTGAACAGACCGATCAGCGCGAGGACGGCGGCAACCGCCACCCCCGCAACGACGCCGACGACCATCGGCATTCGCCCCCCTTTGCCTGGTGCCCTCTCGGCACCGAACGAAGGGGAGTGTGCTCCTGCCCGGAGCCCTGGTACAGACACCGGCGCATCCTTGGCACAAGCTTGACGCGTACGGCTCTCACCTGCGTCGCAGGGGGCTCAACTGTCGTACGCCGGCGTGACGTAGACGGTTCTCGGCGGCAGGTACTCGACCACCATCACGACCGTGCCCGTCTCGATCCGGTCCGCCGCCGAGGCCGGGTGGGCGAGGAAGTGCTCGGCGCCGCCGCGCACCCGGACGATCACCTCGCCGACCAGCCCGGGCCCGATCGTTCCGGTGACCCGTCCCATGAGCCCGACCATCGACGCGTCCGCCATGAGGACAGCGTACGGTCGCTCAGGCGGCAGCGGAACGTGCCGTGACCGGCGGCGACGGCCACTTCTCCCACCAGCGCAGCTCCGCCTCCAACTGCGCCGCCACCTGTACGAGAAGCGGCTCGCTGTTCGCCGGCCCCAGCAACTGCGCGCCGACCGGCAGCCCGTCCGGCGTGAAACCGGCCGGCACGTTGACCCCCGGCCAGCCCAGCACGTTCCACGGCCAGGCGTACGGACACGCGGCGATCATCACCCGGTCGGTGGCGAACCCGCTGAGTTCGAGCAGGGCCCCGATGCGGGGCGGGGGAGCGGCGGTCGTGGGCGCGAGGACGACGTCGTACGAGGTGAAGAAGCCGCCGATGCGCCGGTGCAGCACGCTCTCCGCGCGCCGGGCCGCCCGCAGCGGGGCGCCGCCGAGCAACCGCCCCAACCGGGCCGCGCCCAGGGTGCGCCGGTCCAGCAACGCCGGGAAGGGCGCCTCGCCCACGCGCTCGGCGATCCCGGCCGTGGCACGCGGCACGAAGGTCAGCCCGATCTGCCCGTACGGCGGGTCCGCCTCCTCGACGAAGTGCCCCAACGCGGCGAGCCGCTCGGCCAGTTCGACCACGCGGGTCCGCACCTCGGGCAGGAGCCGGGCGGGCACCGCCGTGAACGGCGGCTTGAGGGAGAGCGCGATGCGCAGTCGGCCCGGATCGCGGCCGACGGCCGCGGACACGTCGAGGTGCGGGGGCTGGTGCGGGTCCTGGGCGTGGTTGCCGCTCGCCGCGTCCAGCAGCAGGGCAGCGTCGGCGACCGTTCGGGCCAGAGTGCCGTTGACGGTGATGCCCTGGAAGGATTCGCCGCGCGGCCAGGTCGAGACACGGCCGCGCTGCGGTTTGATGCCGACCAGATGCGTCCACGCGGCCGGGATCCGCACCGAACCGGCACCGTCCGAGCCGAGCGCGGCCGGCACCAGACCGGCGGCCACCGCGGCGGCCGACCCTCCCGAGGAACCGCCGGGCGTGTGGTGGGTGCTCCAGGGGTTGCGGGTCGCGCCGAACGCGGGCCCCTCGGTGAAGGGCCACTGCCCGAACTCGCAGGTGTTGGTCTTGCCCACGATCACGGCTCCGGCAGCGCGCAGCCGCCGCACCGCCTCACCGTCCTCGGCGACCGGCGGGAACTCGCCGCAGCAGCCGAACGCGGTCGGCTCACCGGCCACGTCCATGTCGTCCTTCACCGCGACGGGCACACCGAGCAGCGGTTTCCGTGGGCCCTGCGAGGCCGCCTCCCGGTCCGCGGCGTCGGCTTCCGTGAGCGCGGCCTCGGCCCGGACGATCCGGAAGGCGTTCAGGCTCCCCTGCGTCGCCTCGATGCGCGCCAGCGTCCGCTCCACCAGCGCCCGCGACGTCACCTCGCCGGCGGCCAGCGCGCGGGCGGTCTCCGCCAGGCCTTCGCAACGGTCGAGCGTCATACGGACACCTCCGGAAGCAGCCTCTCTACCGAACGGTAACGTCCGCGGGCCGGGAGTGTGATGCCGACGACGGGAGTGGATGTTCACCCACCGGCCGCTTCCTCCTCACTGGGCGCGTCGCGCCCCGTTCAAACCATTGACCGCCCTCTGGCTCGCCCTTACCTTCTGAGCCCTCACGACTGACCGATGTGCCGAACTCTGTCCGGTATATCGAACCTGTGCTCAAGGGAGAGCCGCCCGTGACCCCACACCCGCCCCCCGCCGCCCCGTCCCGCCGCACGCTGCTGCGCGCCCTGACCGCGCTGCCCGCCTCGGCCGTCCTGCTCGGCGGATCGCCCGGACTGCTCGGCGGCGCGCTGGCCGCCGCACCCCCGAACGGCTCGGCCACCCGCTACACCATCGTGCCGTTCCTCAACAGCAACGACGGCACGGTCGACGTCTACCAGTCGGACGACGCCACGGACTTCCGGCTGCTGCGCTCCGCCGCGTACACCCCGCCCGCGAACCGGATCCGCGACGCGAGCGTCATCAGGCACACCGACGGCTTCTACTACCTGACCTACACCACGCACACCTGGCAGGACCCCAGCACGACCATCGGCTTCGCCCGCAGCTCCGACCGGGCCGACTGGACCTTCCTCTACGACTACACCGTGCCGATCGCGCGCCTCTCCCGCGCCTGGGCACCCGAGTGGTTCGTCGACGGCGACGGCAGCGTGAACGTCATCGTGTCCTGCTCCACCACGAACGACGAGTGGATCTTCACGCCGTACCTGCTGAGGGCGGCGAACGCGGCGCTCACGGCATGGAGCACGCCGGTCGCCCTCTCCGGCATCGGCGCCAACCACATCGACACGTTCATCGTGAGGATCGGCTCGACGTACCACGCCTTCCCGAAGAACGAGACGACGAAGTACATCGAGTACGCCACCGCCTCGAATCTCACCGGCCCGTACACCATCCGCCGGACGGGTGACTGGGCGGGCTGGGGCAGCTACCGCGAGGGCCCGGCCCTGGTGCAGCTCGACAACGGCGGCTGGCGGATGTTCTTCGACGGCTACGGCGACGGGAACTACTACTACAGCGACAGCTACGACACCTTCGCCACCTGGTCGCCCCCGGCCGCCCTGCCCGCGATCTCCGGTACGGCCCGGCACTTCACGGTCGTCAAGGAGACGGTCGCGGGCGGCCCGGCCCTGGCCCGCAACGGCACCCGCTCGTTCCGCTCGGTCAACTACCCGACCCGCTCCTGGCAGCAGCAGTCCGCACTGCTCAACCTGCCGGTGGTCAGCGCCTCCAGCACCGCCGCCGAGAGACGGTCCGCCACTTTCACGGTCGTCGCCGGGCTCGCCGACGCCGGCGGCTACTCCTTCCGGGACGCGACCGGTGCCTACCTGCGACACTGGGACTTCCGCGCCCGCTTCGACCCGAACGACGGCACGAGCACCTTCGCCAAGGACGCCACGTTCGTCCTCCGCGCCGGCACGGCCTCGGGCTCCGTCCGCTTCGAGTCGTACAACTACCCGGGCCGCTACCTGCGCCACTACGCCTACGAGCTCCGGGTGGACCGCTCCGACGGAACGGACCGGTTCCGGCAGGACAGCTCGTTCGTGCCGGTGACGGCCTGGGCGTAGGGCGGCACGGAGGAAGCCGGGCCCCACGGTCGCCCGTGGAGCCCGGCCGGAGGGGGGTCAGCGGGTGAAGGTGACCCGGTGCTCCTTCAGGGAACCGCAGTTGGAGCCGTACACCTGCACGTACGTGTTGGCGATGCTGCCGCCCCAGTCCACGCAGTGACCCTTGCCGTAGGCGTAGGTCGGCCCTGCGTACGACGTGTACAGGCCCTCGTCGTTGTCGTACTGCTCGGTGTCCGGGACGGAGACCCAGGCCGACATGTCCACGGCCGTGCCCGGGTTGTTGCGGATGGTCGTGACGCAGTTCTTGCCGTTGGAGGCGTTGTAGGTCAGGTAGACGGTCCCCAACGAGCCGACGGCCGCCGAGTTGACCGTCTTGTACCCACTGCCACAGACCTTCTGCGGAGTGGTGTTGGGCGCGGCCGAGGCCGGCGACGCCAGGGCGGTCATGGTTCCCACGGACAGTGCCGCCACGGCGGACGCCGCCAGGATGGAACGGGTGAATCGCATATTTCCCCCATGCAACTCTTCGAGGTGGTTGCTCCTGCATGGTGTGACCCGCCGGGAGTTCAAAGGGTTGTGCGTCAGTCGGCAGGAAAATCGGGGGAGTTGAGCGGTGGTGCGAGTGGAGGGGCGGGCTCCGTGACGGTGGAGGCCCGAGCGTTCCCATGTGGCGACTCTTTTACTCACGAGTCACTTGAGGCACACGCGAGATCCCGAGGATCTGTGCAGGGGTGTCACACAGGCTGCACACCGCCCTTTCAAAGTCTCGTTAGCGTTACGGCTCGATCCCACGTGCGAACGTGACCAGGGCGCGGCCGGCGAGCCGCCGGAACAGCCAGATCGGGAACAGCACACATGGACTACTGCTCGTCGTGCCGTCGGCACCTCAACGGCGCCTTGGTCTGCCCGGGGTGCGGCGCCTACGCCCCGGACATCGACCCCTCCGTCCTCGGCGGCCGTCCCGGCCCGGACCACGGGCCCGCCACGGACCCGGGCGGACCGGCGTCCTGGCAGTACCCGTCGGACCTCGGCACCTGGCACGACGGCACCGTGTGGGACGAGACCCCCGCGCGCACGCAGGACGCCTCCGGCCCGTCCGGCGCCCACGACTCCTCCGACGCCCCCGACTCCACGGGCGCCCACGGCCCCTCGGATGCCGACGGGGCCGATGGTTACGAAGCCCGGCCGGCGGGCCGGGCGGCCCGCCGGCGCCAGCTGGCCCGCTGGAAGAAGAACCAGCGCCGGGCCGTGGTGGCGACGGCGGTCGCGCTCGTCGGAGGCGGTCTGACGGTCGCCGCGATGAACGGCAACGCGAAGCCCGGCGTGCAGGCGTCCGCGACGCCGGAGGACACCACCATGGGCGGCGCCCTGGGTGAGGCACCGACGTTCACCGAACCGACGTCGAGCCGGCAGGACACCCCGCGCTCCGCCTCCACGGCCCCGTCGCACGACGACCGCGCCTCGCGCCATCAGCAGTCCCGGGCCGCCGACCCCCGCACCACGCCGACGGACACGCGGACGGACGCGGCCGCCACTCCCCGCGAGCTCCCGCTGACGACCGCGCCCCGCAAGACCGTCAGGGACACCGTCGGCACGGTCACCGGCAGCGTTGGTTCATCTGGTTCATCCGGGTCATCCGGGTCATCCGGGTCGTCCGGTTCGACGGCCACCGAGCCGACGGCACCCCCGGCCGCCGAGTCCGGTTCGGACGCGCAGCAGCCGGCCTCCTCCTCCACACCCGCGCCCGCGGCGACGACTCCGGCCGAGACGTCCCCCTCCGCGCCGAAGTCGAAGGAGCTCTGCCTGCTGGTCATCTGCCTCGGTGGCTGAACCGGCGGCCGGTGGCCGTGCGCAGCCGGCCTTCGTATCGCGGGGCCCATGGCTGACGAGTGCTTCCGGCATCCGCGAATCGCCACGGTCCACGACCGGCTCGACCCTGACCGTCGCGCCTGGGAGCACTGGAACCGCGAGGCCGCGTACGGCGTGACAGACACTGCGGGTGCGGGCGCCGTCGAGCCCTGGGCCGGCATGCCGGACGTCAACGGACCGCCGGTGACGTCCCGGTGGACCTCTGCGTTCGCGGCGGACGGGCGGACGCTGACGTCGGACTCGACCCTGCCGCTCTCGAGAGCGGCAGGAGATCGAGGCGGAACGCGCCGCTGACGCGGCCCCGCCGCCTCCGTGGCGAGCGAGGACCGCCCGTACAATCCTCGCGACCAAATCGGGGGCGACATCAGCGGGGGAGTCCGCGTGGAAACGATCATCGTGCAGTTGCCCGGTACCGCCCAGTGGGGCGGGGACGAGACGGGCAGTCCCGAACTGATCCACCTGGGGCCGGGGGACATCGCGGATTTCGGACGCGGTGGGGCGGGGGTCCGCATCGTGTTGGCCGATCCCGGGATCTCCCGCCGGGCCGGGCAGCTGGAAGCCGCAGGAGACTACTGGCGGCTTTCCAACTTCAGTCGCAGCGTGTCGTACGTGGTGGAGAACCTGGAGGGAGCCGGCGAGTACCTCACCGTCGCGCCCGGGCGGCTCGGGGCGCCCGTGCCCTTCGAGTTCTCCCGCGTGGTGCTGCCCGCCCTGTCCGGCACCGCCACGTTCAAGGTGTTCGCACCCCAGCACGCCTACCTCGGCGAGCAGTCCGTGCCGGGCGGCGGCGAACAGACCGTCCACCCCTTCGCCCTGGACCCGACGTCGAAGTACTTCCTCGTCCTGGTGGCGCTGTGCGAGCCCCGGCTGCGCGACCCCTCCGACTCCACGCTGCCCGGCGTCGGCCAGATCGTGGAGCGGCTGCGGCCCCTGGAGTCCTGCCGGGACCTGACCCGCTCCGCCGTCAACTACCACATCGACTACCTGGCCTTCGCCAAACTGCGCCTGGACCTCGGCGAGGAGGCCGCGGGGGCGGACGGCGGCCGCACCGGCGCCAAGCGCACCCGGCTCGCCTCCGTCGCCCTGCGCTTCGGCCTGGTCCGCGAGGAGCACCTCGGACTGCTGCCGCCCCGCGGCGCCGCCCGCCTCGCCGACCCGCAGGAGGCGGACGCATGACCCGGCCGGAGGAACGGGACGACGAGCTGGAGGCGCCCCGCCCGCCCGGTCTTCCGGAGGGCTTCCGCATCGACGGCTGGGAGGTGGGCGCGGTCATCGGCTCCGGCGGCTGGGGGACCGTGTACGAGGCCCGTACGGTCGCCGACGGCACGCCCGTCGCGGTGAAGGTGCTCCCGACCGGCGCCCTGGGGCCCGGGCAGCGCGCGGCGCTCGGTGAACTCGTCGCGCGCGAGGTCCGGTTCAGCGCGGATGCCGACCACCCCCACCTCGTCCGCACCCACGCCGTGTGCACCGTTCACGCACCGGACCTCCCCGCCCTGGACGGCGCGATCGCGCTGGTCATGGACCGGGCCGAGGCCAGTCTGCAGGACGTACTGGACACCGCGGAGGCCGGCGGGCCGATCGCGGACGCCGACCGCGTCCTGCGCGGAGTGGCCGCGGGACTCGCCCACATGCACGACGCCGGCTGGGTGCACGGCGACCTCAAACCCGCCAACGTCCTGCTCGGCCCGGGCGGTCGGGTGTGGCTCGCGGACTTCGGCCTGGCCGCCGAACTCGACGGCACCCACGCCCACTTGCCGCCGCTCGGCACCCTCGACCACCTGCCGCCCGAGTGGTGGTCGCAGCGCACCGGCACCGAAGGCGCCGTCGTCCGGCCAACCGCCGACATCTGGGCCTTCGGCGTCCTCGCCCACCAGGTCCTCACCGGCGGACTCCACCCCTTCCCGGGCGCGACGGCCCGCGCCCGCTCGCTCGCGGCCCAGTCCTACGCGCGCGGCACCGCGCCCCTGCGCCTCGACGCCGGTCTCGACGAGGAGATGCGCCGGCTCATCGCCGACTGTCTCGCCCCGGACCACGCCGCCCGCCTCCCGCACACGGCCGCCGGTGTCGCCGCCCGGATCGAGGCCGCCACCGGCGGTCCACACCGCCGCCGAAGACACATGACGCCGGCCGTCGCGGCGGGACTCGCCGTCCTGACCGCCGCCGCGGTCGCCGGGGCGGCCCTGCTCGGGGGAGGGGGCGCAACCCAGGACGACAAGCAGGGCCGCGCCACCCCCACCGTCTCCAACCCGCCCAGCCCGCCGGCCGGGGAGATCCCCGAGGACTCCGACGTACCCGAGGCGCTGCGCCCCGTCATCGCCCGTGCGGCCCACCGCTGCACCGACGAGGAGATCACGCCCGCCCTGCTCGCCGCCCTGATCAAGGCGGAGAGCAACTTCGACCCGAAAGCCTCCCGCCCGCAGAGCGAGGAGTACGGCATCGCCATGTGGACGCCGTCGGTGTTCCGCGCCTGGGCGGTGGACGGGGACGGCGACGGCGACAAGGACCACATGTCACCGCCGGACGCGATCTCCACCATGAGCCTGTACGTGTGCTGGCTCGACCAGCGCTTCAAGCAGGCCGGCCTGCCGAAGAAGGACTTGCCCGCGCTCGTCGCGGCCGGCTACCGCACCAGTGACCGCACGGTCATCGAGGAGCGCGGCGTACCGGAGAGGGTACGGCCGCACGTGGACAAGGTGATGCGCTACCTCGCCGAGTACGAGCGCTGAGCCGCGCTCACGCGAGCGAGGTGGGGCGGACGGTGGGGAGCGGGGGGCCCGGGGGCCGCGGCGGCCCGTGGTGCGTCGCGGGACGCCGCCGGCGGGGCCGTACGAACGCGAGCGGTGGGCAGGGCCGCTGCCCCGCCCACCGCTCGTCCCCCGTTCCCGTCACCGGCCGCGGTCAGCCGCACTCCGGGACGTTCGGCAGCCGGTTGTCCGGCGAGCTGATGTAGATGTTGGAGATGTAGCCGCCGTACTGGGGCAGATAGGCCCACCACTCATTGGTGTAAGGCGGCACGTTCACCACCTCGCCCCGGATCTGGCAGCCCACCAGCACCTCGACCCCGGCGGGCAGCTGTGTCATGCGGTCACCGCCCGTGGCCGGTCCCCTGCGGACGTTCACGAACTCGCCCCAGGTGCCGAACCAGGTCCCGGCGGGCCGTGCACCGCCCGGCACGTTCAGCGAGCGGGTCAGCCGGCCGATGTCGGTGTACGCCTTGCCGTACGACGTGCCGGCCTGGTGCAGCGTCAGCACGGCCACGATCGTGCGGTCGTCCGCTCCCACCGTGCCGGTGGTGTGCAGTGCGGGCCGGGTGAGGTCGACGGCCGCGGCGACGCGCGGAGCGGGTGCGGCCGGCTCCCCCTGTGTTCCCGAGGACGTGGTCCCAGGGCCGCAGGTGCCCTTCGCGTACTTCCCGGACCAGCCCTGCTTCACCGCCCAGGGCTTGTCGAACGACCCCGCGATGCCGAAGTGCTGGTCGAAGTGGTCGGTGGCGGAGCAGCGGGTGGAGCGGCGCAGGTTGTCCATGACGAAGTCACGGACGGGCGCCGGGGCCTTCTCCAGGATGTACCGGTAGATCGCCACCGTGTCCCGTGCGGAGATGGCGGTGTAACCCCAGAAACCCTCGTACCCGGGAGGCGGTGGCGCGGTGTCGCGCAGACCGAGCGCGGGCTCGGCGGTCATCCGGTCGATGATCGCCGAACCGCCGTACGTCGACCAGTAGTGGTTGGCGGCGTCGTCGTCGCTGCCGCGCAGCATCGGCTCCAGCCGGGCACGGTCGGCCGGGGGGATGGTGTAGTCGGGCCCGCGGTCCCACAGGAAGTCCAGCACCAGCAGGAGCTTGACGACCGAGGCGGACCGGAACTGCTTGCTCGCGTCGACCTGTTCGGTGAACGCGCCGGTCCGGCGGTCGAAGACGGCCACGCCGGCGGTGACGCCCGGCGGGATCTGGGCGGCTGCCGAGGTCCGTGCCGTCCCGGCGCCCTCCACCGCCCCGCCCGCCCGGGGCTGTGCCGACGCACCGCTCGTGAGTGACGCGACCGTGACGACGGCCGCGAGCGCGGCGGCGCCGCGCAGGGGCATGCGCATGGTTTCCCTTCCTGGATGGCCCGGTGGTCCTACGGGGCCTTGGCCCGCGGAGCCACGATAGGAGCGGGGGCGGGGCGGGCGGTCCTGACGAATGTCAGGGCTCCGGGGAGCGCGGCGTCGTGAGGCGCCGACCCTGATAAGTGTCAGGTGCCGGTGGTGCGGTGATGCCCCGTACGGTCACGACCAGCGAGTGACGGCCGGCCCGGGGGCCGGTCGCCGCGCACGACCGTTTCACCCGCCGACACACACGAAAGAGGGCTCATGAGCCGCCGATCACTCACGACATTGCTGGCCGCGGGGGGCGCCGCCGCGGTGATGGCGCTCCTTCCGACCACCGCCCAGGCCCAGCCGTACTCGGGC
The DNA here is from genome assembly GCF_040647715.1 of Streptomyces tibetensis. GTDB lineage: Bacteria > Actinomycetota > Actinomycetes > Streptomycetales > Streptomycetaceae > Streptomyces > Streptomyces tibetensis_A. The sequence continues at coordinate 522,529 of NZ_JBEZCR010000004.1, forward strand.
GGCAACTACGGAATCTACGGGCAGGAGGGGCAGTACCCCACCACCACGTTCTGCTCGGGCACGTTCCGGCAGATCGGAGCCACCAAGTACTTCGAGGGCATGGCCCTGAAGTACTTCTACTCCGACAAGTGCGGCTCGTTCGCCCGGATCGAGAACTCCCGGCCCGGCTGCGCGGCCGTGCTGCAGCGCTCCGACAACGGCGCGGGCCGCAACGACGGCTGGGTCTCCGAGACCGTCGACGCGGGCATCAATTACGCGTACACCAAGATGGGCAACAACCTCAACGGCCGTGTCTCACGCGCCCTGCTCGCGTGCGACGGCCACGACCTGGTGAACACCGGCTGGTACTGAGCCGCACCGCACGCCCTGCGGGGGGCCACCGGTCTCACGGTGGCCCCCCGCAGGGGTGTTGAAGGGCAGGTGCGTCAGCAGTCCGGGACCCCGGCGATCTTCTCGCCGCCCCGGATGTACAGGTTGTTCACCCAGGCGATGTCGCTGCCCGAGAACTCCATGACGGCGGTCCACCAGTTGTTGGTGCCGACCGCCGGGTCGTGCACGGTCTGGCCCTGCTTCTGGCACAGGGCGTCCGCATACCACCGCGAACGGACCGCGAGCCGCGGGGAGTCCGTGGTCGGCTGCTGGCGCAGGTTGACGTCGGTGGCCCAGATGTAGACGTCGGTGAGCGTCGGGTCGCCGCCGTTGGCGGTGGCCGGGGCCGCCTGGGCCGTGGTGGCGAGACCCCCGACGGCGAGCGCGGTCACGGCGAGGCCCATGGCGGTACGGCTGGTCAGTCGCTTCATGTGTCTGTCCCCCGAAGGACGAAGGCGAGAAAGAGTGCCGGACATGGTCCTGATCCGGCTCGGACGGCCACCGGGACGGGCGGCCTGCCGACGTTCAGAACTGTAGGGAGCCCCGTGCCGACGCGGTCCTGACAATTGTCAGGACCGGCTGGGACGAAGAGGTGCCCGGGGCGTGTGAGCCCGACCCGGCAGGGCGCTGCCGCGTCCGCCCGGACCGACCCACCCCGGTGAGCGGGCCACGAGGTCAGCCGCCGTCCGACTCCACTGCGACGGCCGCCCGTTCGGGTTCGGCCTCCTGCGTGTGGTCCCGGCGGGGCAGCAGCAGCGGCGTGAGCAGGAGCAGGGCACCGGCCAGCGCGATGGCCGCCCGGGGACCGGTCCAGGCGGCCAGTACGCCCCACAGGGCGGTGACCGTCGCGGTGGCCGCCTTGCCGGTGGCCGACCAGGCGGCCAGGGTGCGGGTGACCCGGCCGGCGGGGGTGCGGTCGAGACGGTGCGTGGCGAGGACCGGGTTGTACACGCCGCAGCAGGTGATCAGGCCGAACTCGACCAGCATGACCAGGATCAGACCGGGCGTGCCGGGACCGGTGAACGCAAGGCCGATCGACCAGCAGGCCCGCAGCACCCCGGCGGTGAGCAGGACCCGGTGCCGGCCGTGGCGGGCGACGAGCCGCGGGGCCAGGCGGGAGCCGAGCAGGCCGCCGGTGCAGGGCACCGCGAAGGCGAGGGCGTACTGCCAGGGCGCGAAGTGCAGATCGTCCACCATCAGGATCAGCAGCGGCGGAGAAGCCGCCATGATCAGGGAGTTCACCACGAGCGAGTTGAAGAAGAGCGGGCGCAGTGCCGGATCGGCCAGAATGTGGCGCCAGCCCTCCAGCAGATCACCGGGCCGGGCCGGCGCCGGCTGCGGTCGCACGGGGCGCTTCTCGGCGTCGCCGATCGCCCGGAGGCCGAACGCCGAGAGCAGATAGCTCACCGCGTCCGCCACCACCGTCGTCACCGGGCCCAACAGGCTGATCGCGGCCCCGCCCAGCGGCGGGCCGACCATGCTGGCGGTCCAGGTCGTCGCCTCGAACCGCCCGTTCGCCACGAGCAGGTCCTCCCGCGGCAGCAGGTCCTTCAGGAACGCCCCCGCCGCCGCGTTGAAGGTGATGTCGGCCGCCGCGACGGCCACCGACACCAGCAGCAACTGGCCGAAGGTGAGCCGACCGAGCGCGAACGCCACGGGGATGCTCAGCAGTACCGCGCACCGGACCAGGTCCGTCGCCATCATCACCGGCCGTTTGCGGCGGACCTCCACCCACGGCCCGAGGGGTACCGACACGGCCGCGCCGACCGCCGGTCCCACCGCTGCCAGCAGCGACACCTGCGCCGGACCGGCGTCCAGTGCCAGGACCGCGATCAGGGCGAACGCGTCGAACGCGAGCCAAGTGCCGGCCGTGCTGACCGCGTACGCGCCCCACAGCCACCCGAAACGCCGCCCCAGCGACCGCCTGCCCGCCATACCCGGCGCACTCCCCGCTCCCGTGGACGACCCGGCGTCGTCCGCGAGTCATCCAAGCGAGATCGCAAGGGCCGGGCAAACAACCACCTGACGCCCCCGCCACAACCGACCGTTGTGACGCGGCGGTACGGGGGAAGGCTCAGCGCTGGTACAGCCCCACCAGCGTCCCGTCCGCGAGGCGGCGCCCCTCGACCTCCTCGTGCACCTGGTCCGCGTGCGGCGCGTCAGGCAGGACGCACGGCTCGGACAGGGCGTAGAGCCGGAAGAAGTAGTGATGGGCGTCGTCACCCGGCGGGGGATGCGGCCCGCCCCAGCCGTGCTGGCCGTAGCCGTTGACGAGTTCCGTGCCGCCTGGTGGGACCTGTCCGGCCTCGACGCCGTCGCTGTGCGGGTCGATGCCGACCACGACCCAGTGCGCGAAGGTGCCCGACGGGGCGTCGGGATCCTCGCACAGCAGGACCAGTTCCGCCGCGTCGTCCGGTACGCCGCTCCAGGTCAGCGGCGGAGAGACGTTGGGTCCCTCGTACGCGTACCGGCGCGCGATGAAGGAATGGTCGTCGAACGCGTTGCTGCTGAGTTCGATGCCGGTCATGGCCCCCGGGGTACCCCCGGGGGCCGCGGGGCACACGGTTCGGGGCCGATCGCCCCGGGTACCCGCGGTGGCGAGCCGGAACGAGACGGGACCGGGAGGAACCCGACGATGTCTCCCCTGGCAGAAGACCCCGCGGCCGGCGCCCGGGAGGACCGCGAGGTGCGCCTGGCCCGGCGGCTGGAGACCGGCGTACGGGCGCTGGAGGAGCTCGACCGGGCCGACGCCGGCGAGCACGACCTCACGGCGAAGCGGCGCCGGGAACTGGAGGAGGCCGTCCGCGACGGACAGGCCGCCAAGGACCACATGGTCCGGGCCAACCTCCGGCTCGTGGTGTCGATGGCCAAACGGCACGCCCATCGCGGTCTGCCCCTGCTGGACGTCATCCAGGAGGGCAACCTGGGGCTGATCCGGGCCGTGGAGAAGTTCGACCACACCAAGGGGTTCAAGTTCTCCACGTACGCCACCTGGTGGATCCGCCAGGCCATCGAACGGGGCCTGGCCGCCCACGCGCGCTCCGTCCGGCTGCCGATGCACGTCGTCGAGCAGCTGCAGAAGATCGCCAAGGTCGAGCGGCGGGCGCTCGCCGAGGAACTGCGTGAGGCCGTCGGCACGCTCGCGCCTCGCGAGGCCATGATCCTCAGCCTGCGCTACGGGCTGCACGACGGGCACACCCGCACGCTGAACGAGGTCGCCGGACGGGTCGGTCTGACCCGGGAACGGGTGCGCCGGCTCGAGAAGGAGTCGCTCGCCCGGCTGCGGCAGCCGGAGAGCCGCGAACGGCTGGTGGCGTGGGCGGGCTGACCACGGGCCACATCACGCGCCCGGCGCCGCGAGCACCAGCGAACCGTCGGACGCCTGCCGCACCGCCGCCCCACCGCTGATCCGCTCCAGTGTGGCGCGCAGCCAGACACGGTCCTCCCCGGAGGCGGGCTCCAGCCGCATCCGGCGAGCCCGGAGCGGCACCATGCGCAGGCCCGCCAGCCGCCCGCTGTCCGCCTCGAGAGACACGAGGAAGGCCAGGCGCAGGTCGTCGCGGTACTGCTCGTGACCGGATATCCCCTCGTAGTCGTCGACGAAGTCCCCGCAGCCGTAGAGGATCAGCCGGTCCCGGTACACCTCCAGCGGGCGGAAATGGTGCGAGGAGTGCCCGTGGACGACGTCGGCTCCACCGTCGATCAGCGCGTGCGCGAAGCGGACCTGCTCCCGGGGCACGCGATACCCCCAGTTCGAGCCCCAGTGCACGGACACCACGGTGAGGTCCCCCGGCCGGCCCGGCCGCCGGACCACGTCCTGGGCCACGGACGGTGAGAGAGCGGGCAGATACGCGACGCCCGGCCGGTCCGTCGTCGCCGCCCAGCCCGACGGGATGCCGCTGGACTGCGCCCCGAGGGCGAACACCCGCAGACGGCGGCCGCCGGCCAGGGGGACGACGGCGGGTGCGTACGCCTCGTCGGCGTCGTGTCCCGCGCCGGCCGTCCGCAGGCCCGCCCGGGCCAGGGCTTCCAGGGTCTCCAGCAGCCCTCCCCGGCCGAAGTCCAGGACGTGGTTGTTGGCGAGGACGGTCACGTCCGGCCGGACCACCGCCAGGGCCGGCAGGTTCGCCGGGTGCATCCGGTAGCGGATCTCCTTGCCGGGCGCGAACGTACCGGCGCGCGTCACCGAGGTCTCCAGATTCACGATCCGGGCGTCCAAAGCGGCCTCGTCCAGCAGCCGCAGCGCCGCACCCCACGGCCACGACGCGGCCACCGGCACGGGCACCGGGCCGTGCGCCGACTCCGCCAGCCGGACATAGGACCGGGCGTCGTCGACGTACGCCTCCCTCAGTGCCGGGTCGCCGGGGTGCGCGAGGATCTGGTCGACGCCGCGCCCGAGCATCACGTCACCGCACAGGAACAGCGTCACGACTGCGCCGCCCACCCCTCCACGGTAGGCGCACCCCGGCCGCCGGGGTCAGGCGTCGACCCTCACCGCACACGACCACCCGTACGGGTCAGGCCCGATCCGCAGTGCGTTCCAGGACACCGCCGTCGGGACCGCGCCCGTGATCTCCACAGCCGAGAGGCCGGTCACCGCCAGCCGCACGTCCAGGCCGCCGTCGGCCTCGTCGGCCTCCACGTCCACGGGCACCTGGCCGTACTCCTCCAGGCGGAAGATGACCTCGTCCAGCAGCGCGGCGAGCAGGTCGTCGTCGCTGGCCTCGGGCAGACGGACCCGGTCCACGGCGGTGGGCCGCACCCGGGAGACGTCCGCGAAGCACTCCACCATCGCCAGGACGGCCTCCGCCAGACAGTGCTCTCTGCACGCCGCCCACGCCTCGATCCGGATGTCACCGGGATGCGGCACCGCCCGGTGCCCGCACTCGCCCGGCTGCCGCCCTTGCCCGCCGTCGCCCGTGTCACCGCCCATGAACATCGCCTGCCCGGGGCTCGCCGACCCATGCGGCCCGGTCCTGTGCGGGGCGATCAGACGGGCTCGTCCGCGAGGTACGGCGGCGCCGGGTCGTACTGGATGCAGCGCCGCACGGCCCGCGCGTGCTCCCGGCCGTGCAACCGCCCGACCAGCCACAACGCACTGTCGATACCGGCCGATACCCCCTGGCTGGTGACCAGGTTGCCGTCGACCACGTAGCGGGCGCCCCGGACCACGGTCACGTCCCCCCGCGCCTCCAAGGTGTCCTCCCGGCTCCAGTGCGTGGCCACCCGGCGTCCCCTGGCAGGCCCGGCGGCGTGCAGCAGGAACGCGCCGGTGCACACACCGTGCACCCACGCGGCCCGCTGCGCGGTCTTCCCGATCCAGTCGGTGACCACCGGGTTGTGCAGCTGTGCCTCCCGGGCGCCCAGCCCGCCCGGCACGTGCAGCACGTCCAGCGGCGGATGGTCGTCCAAAGTGTGGTCGGGCAGGACCCGCAGGCCCTTGTTGCAGCGCACCGGCCCGGGGTGCTCGGAGACGAGCACGGCCGTGTCGGCGCCGTCCCGGAGCCGGGCGGAGACGGTGAAGACCTCCCAGGGCCCCACGAAGTCCAGCTCCTCGGCGTCCTCGAAGACCAGCAGGCCGTAGGTGGTCATGCGGTACGTCCTTCCTCTGAGGGATCTGTCCGGGGCCCCGACGGCCCCGTGGATCCCGAGGTGGAGCGGAAACGGGCGCGGTAGTCCGACGGCGCGACACCGAGACGGCGGTGGAACGTGCGGCGCAGTGTCTCGGCGGTGACGAAGCCGCAGCGGCGGGCGATGGCGTCGACCGGTTCGTCTCCGTCCGTGAGCGCCCTCTGGGCCGCCTCGACACGCACCCGCTCGACGTACGCCGCGGGGGGCACCCCGAGTTCGGCGGTGAAGCGGCGCTGCAGGTGACGCGGGCTCAGCCCGGCGTGCGCGGCGAGGCCGGCGATGTCGTGCCGGGCACCGGGGTCGGCGTGGATAGCGGTGACGGCGGCCCGCACCGGGTCCGTCGCCGGTTGCCGCGACCACAGCGCCACGCTGAACTGCGACTGGCCACCCGGGCGGCGCAGGAACAGCACCAGCCGACGGGCCACCTCGTGCGCGGCGTCCCGGCCGAGGTCGTCCTCCACCAGGGCGAGCGCCAGATCCATCCCCGCCGTCACTCCGGCCGACGTCCACACCTGCCCGTCCCGCACGAAGATCGGCTCGCAGTCCACCCGCACCTCGGGATGCTCCCGGGTCAGCTGCTCCGCGCGGGCCCAGTGTGTGGTGACCCGCCGTCCCTCCAGCAGCCCCGCGGCCGCCAGCAGGAAGACACCGCTGCACACCGAGGCCACCCGCCGGGCACCGGCCGCCGCGGCGGCGACCCAGGCGACCAGGTCCGCGTCCTGCCGGGCCCGGTCGACGCCCCGGCCGCCGACCACGACCAGAGTGTCCGTGCCGGCCGGATCGAGGCCGGTCACACCGTGCGCGGCCGCCATGACCAGCCCGCTGACCGACCGGACCGGCCCCGCCTTGGTGGCCACGACCTCGCAGGCGTACCCGCCCGCGCTGTGGAACACCTCGTGCGGTCCGGTCAGGTCGAGCGGCTGGAAGCCGTCGAAGACGACGAAGACGATGCGGCGATCGGTCACGTCCCTCACGCTCCATCGGCGCGCGGTACGGCGTCAACGACACACATCCCACAGATCGCGCCATGGGACGTCCGGCCGGGCGTGGGTACCACGGGGAGCGGAGGAGAGGAGGCAGACGATGATCTCCCGGACGGTCACCCTGAACGCCCGCGGCGCGGACCTCACCGGTGATCTGACCGTGCCGCCGGACGCCCGCGCGGTCGTGCTCTTCGCCCACGGCAGCGGCAGCTCCCGGCACAGCCCCCGCAACCGCGAAGTCGCCGCCGGCCTGCGCACCGCCGGGCTCGGCACCCTGCTCATCGACCTGCTCACCGAGGACGAGGAACGCCAGGACGCCGTCACCGCCGAACTCCGCTTCGACATCCCTTTGCTGGGCCGCCGGCTGGTGGCCGCCCTCGACTGGCTGGCGCGGGATCCCGGCACCTCGGGCCTGCCCGTCGTCCTGTTCGGCGCCAGCACCGGCGCGGGCGCGGCCCTGGTCGCCGCCGCGCAACGCCCCGACCGGGTACGGGCGGTCGTCTCGCGCGGCGGACGGCCCGATCTGGCGGGCGACGCCCTGGACGCCGTTCGCGCCCCGGTGCTGCTCATCGTGGGCGGCCGGGACACACACGTGCGGGGGCTCAACGAGGAGGCGGCCCGGCGGCTGCCCGCCCCGCACACCCTCCACGTATTGCCCGGCGCCACCCACCTGTTCGAGGAACCCGGCGCACTGGACCAGGTCACCGACGCCGCCCGTCAGTGGTGTGACGACCAGCTGAGGACGGCCCCGCGCCGATGACCGCCGGGTCCGGGAGGAGCGCATCGTCCGGCGGGCACGGGGGTACGCGGGAGCCGGACGGGCCGGGGGCCCTTTCGTGCGGGAAGCAGAGGTGACCGTCATGCGGTTCCGTGATCGCCGGCAGGCCGGCGGGGAACTGGCCGAAACACTGCGTACCCGGCAGCGCGCGGGAGACCTGCCCGACCCCCTCGTGCTCGCCCTGCCCCGGGGCGGGGTCGCCGTGGCGCGCGAGGTCGCCGCCGTGCTGGACGCCCCGCTCGACGTGCTCGTCGTACGGAAGATCGGGGCGCCCCACCAGGAGGAGCTCGGCGTCGGCGCGATGGCCGGGGACGAGGTGCCGCTCCTCGACGAGGACGCGCTGCGGTATCTCGGTATCGGCGAGGCCGCCCTCGCCCCCGTCATCGAGCGGGAGCGGGCCGAACTGCGGCGCCGCGAACGGCTGTACCGGCAGGGTCGGCCGGCCCCGGACCTGCGCGGACGGACCGTGATCGTCGTCGACGACGGCTTGGCGACCGGCTCCACGGCCCGGGCCGCGCTGCGCTTCGTACGCCGTCAGGCGCCCGCGCGGCTTCTGCTGGCCGCGCCCGTCTGCTCCCCGGAGGGCGCCGAGTCGATGCGAGCCGAGGCCGACGAGGTGATCTGCCTGCACCGCCCGGCCGCCTTCATGGCCGTGGGCCTCTGGTACGAGAACTTCGACCAGCTGACGGACGAGGACGTGATGGAAGCCCTGCACGTGCAGCTTTGACCCGTTGTTCACCTGGCAGAGGTGGCGAGAACCAGCCACACCGGACAAAGATGTCCCTCCCCACACCTGCATCAGGAGTAACAAGTGAACGTCTCGCTGTCCGTGTGGCTGCTGACCGTGGCTGCGCTGTGCGTGCTCGTCGCCGTCGACTTCTTCGTCGGCCGCAAGCCGCACGAGGTGTCCCTCAGGGAAGCCGGCACCTGGACGGTGGTGTGGGTCGTCCTGGCCGTACTGTTCGGCGTGGGGCTGTGGTTCGCCGGTGGGAGCGGGCCCACGGGCGAGTTCTTCGCCGGGTACATCACCGAGAAGTCGCTCAGTGTCGACAACCTCTTCGTGTTCGTGCTGATCATGGGGAAGTTCGCGGTGCCCGCGCAGTACCAGCAGCGGGTGCTGATGATCGGCGTCCTGATGGCGCTGGTGCTGCGGGCGGTGTTCATCGCTGCCGGCGCGGCGATCATCTCCGCCTTCTCCTGGGTCTTCTACCTCTTCGGAGCGTTTCTGATCTGGACGGCCTGGAAGCTGGTCCAGGATGCCCGGGGGCAGGACCACGACGAGGAGTACCAGGAGAACAAGCTGCTGAAGATGGCGGAGCAGCGCTTCGGCGTGGCCGACCGCTACCACGGCACGAAGCTGTTCATCACCGAGAACGGCAAGCGGATCATGACCCCGATGCTGGTCGTGATGCTCGCGATCGGCTCCACCGACGTGCTGTTCGCCCTGGACTCCATCCCGGCCATCTACGGCCTGACGCAGGACCCGTACATCGTGTTCACCGCGAACGCCTTCGCCCTGATGGGCCTGCGCCAGCTGTACTTCCTCATCGGCGGCCTGCTGAAGAGACTGGTCCACCTCTCCTACGGCCTGTCGATCATCCTGGGCTTCATCGGCGTGAAGCTGGTGCTGCACGCGCTGCACGAGTCGGGCGTCCACGTTCCCGAGATCGGCATCCCGTTCTCGCTGGGCTTCATCGTGCTGGTCCTGGCGGTCACGACATTCACCAGCCTGCGCGCGTCGAAGCAGCAGCAGGCCGGGGCGGCGGGAGAGCCTGCCGCGGAGACCCGGTAGGCGGCGGGGGAGTCCCGCCGGACGGCAGGGGAGGAGCTGCCGTCAGACGACCCCGTCCGCACGCAGGGCCGCTACCTCCTCGTCGGTGCGGCCCAGTTCGGCGAGGATCGCCTCGGTGTGCTCGCCCACCGCCGGCACGGGGTCCATGCGTGCGGGCAGACCGGCGAGGTCGGCGGGCGGGAGCAGCGCCTCCACGGTGGCGCCCGGCACCTCGACCTCGCTCCAGCGCCCCCGGGCGGCCAGCACGGGGTGGTCCAGGAACGCGGCCACGTCGTTGACCCCGGCGCAGGCGATGCCGATGCGCTCCAGGTCCTTGAGGATCTCGTCGGACCCGGAGCGGGCGCACCGTTCGACGACGACGGCGTTGAGCTCCTCGCGGTGGGCGACACGGTCGGAGCCGGTGGCGAACCGCGGATCGTCGGCCAGCTCCGGACGGCCGAGGAACTCGGCGCACAGCGCCACCCATTCCCGCTCGTTCTGGATGGAGAACAGCACGTCCTTGCCGTCGGCGGCGGTGTACGTCCCGTACGGCGCGATGGTGGCGTGCTGGGTGCCCAGGCGCGGGGGCTGGGTGCCGCCGTGCCGGGTGTAGTAGGCGGGCTGGCCCATCCACTCCGCGAGCGCCTCGAACAGCGACACCTCCACGGGGTGGGCCTCGCCGGTGGTGGCGCGGGTGTACAGGGCCGTGAGGACGCCGCTGTACGCGTACATCCCGGCGGCGATGTCGGCGACGGAGATCCCGGTCCGGGCGGTGCCCTCGGGCGTCCCGGTCAGCGACACCAGCCCGGTCTGGCACTGGACGAGCAGGTCGTAGGCCTTGCGGTCGGACCAGGGGCCGGTCGTGCCGTAGCCGGAGATCGTGCAGGGGATCAGGCCCGGCCGGCGGCTGGTGACGGTGGCGGCGTCCAGACCGAGCCGGGTGGCGGCGCCCGGGGCGAGGTTCTGCACGAAGACGTCGGCGCCGTCGAGGAGGTCGTGCAGGATCTCGTGACCGCGGGGGTCCTTCAGGTCGAGGGTGAGGGACTCCTTGGAGCGGTTGAGCCAGACGAAGTAGCTGGAGTGCCCGTGCACGGTCGTGTCGTACCGGCGGGCGAAGTCGCCGCCGCCGGGCCGCTCCACCTTGATCACCCGGGCCCCGAGGTCGGCGAGCTGCCGGGTGGCGTAGGGCGCGGCCACGGCCTGCTCCAGACTGACCACCGTGACCCCGGCCAGGGGGTACCGCTGCACGCTCATGCCTCAAGCTCCCGAATCGTGTACGGAGGGCGCTCGGACAGTCTGCCCCAGGAGGGGAGCGGGAGGGCGGGCCGCCGACGCGATCCGGATCACGCCGATGGGCGGTTTCGGAGCGTGCTGGTAGCGCTGACGTGCGGTTTTTCCTTCGTGCGGGGCGGGTCGTGGCTGTGGTCGCTCAGGGCCGGGCCAGGCGGCGCATGGGGAGGGCGAGATGCAGGCGGAGCCGTCCCTGCGGTGTGCGTACCGGCCGGCCGAGGAGGTGTTCGGCGTGGGTCAGGCGTTCCTGGGGTCCGGGGGAGCGGGGTGGAGGCGTGGTGCTCGGCATCTCGGCCTCAGACCGCTCCCTCGTGGCTCAGGACCTCAGGGGACTCAACAGCCCCGCCAGCCCCGTCACCACAAAACCCACCGGCCTCCCGAAGCCCGCCCACCTCACCCGGCCCGTCACCCTTCGCAGCTATACCCTTTCCTATTACTTAGGCTGTTTGATGCGGGTTGATAGTCATCCGGCAGGGACGAGAATGCGGTGACGAGGGACCAGCAGACGCCTGGGCTGCCTGGCGCCGACGGTGCGGAGCAGGTCGACGGGCTGCCGTTCCACCCCCGCGCTCTCGCCACCGCGCACCGGGTGGCCCGGGCCGCGGCCCTGGCGGGCGGTCTGCTGGGCCTGGTGGGCCTCGTCGGATGGATCTCGGGGGCCGATGCCCTGAAGGAAGTGCTGCCCGGCGTCGCGGTCGCCATGAAGGCCAACACGGCTGTCGCCCTCATGGTGCTCGGCCTTTCCCTGTCCGTGGTCGTACGGGGCGGGGCCCGCCCGGCGACGCTCGCCGTCTCCCGCGTGGCGGCGGTCCTGGTCGCCCTGCTCGGTGCGCTCACCTTCGCGGAGTACGCGACCGGGACGGCTCTGGGAATCGACGAGCTCCTCTTCGGGGACGACACCGTCCACCAGGGAACCGGGCCGCCGGGGCGGATGGCGCCGAACACGACTGTGGCGCTGATGGCCGCGGGGGCCGGTTCCCTGTGTGCCGGTGCGCCCCGGGTTCCCGCCTGGGTGAGTCAGGTCCTGGGGCTGGCCGTCGGCGCTCTCGGCATGCTGAGGCTGTACGGGGCCGCCTACGCGGTGCCGCAACTGGAGCAGTTCGGCCCGTACTCGGGCATGGCCCTGCACACCGCGGTGGCACTGGCGCTGCTGGGGACGGCGCTCTTCCTGGCCCGTCCGGGAGAGGGCTGCGCGGGGCTTCTGCTGAACGCGGGGACGACGGGTGCGCTGGGGCGTTGGCTGTTCGTCACCGTCGTGATCGTGCCGCCTCTCCTGGGACTGGCCACCCTGGTGGGTGAGGACGAGGGGGTGTTCGGGTCGCGGCTGGGCACCGCGCTGCTCGTCTGCGCCCACGTGGCCGTGTTCACGGCGGTGATCTTCGCGACCCTGACCGTGGGCCGTCGTGTCGAGGTGGCGCACGGCCTTCTCGAGTGGCAGGTCCGCCAGAACGCACTGCTGCAGGCCTTCATGGACCACACGCCCGCGGTGGTGTTCATCAAGGACCTGGACGGCCGCTTCCTGGCCGTCAACACGACGTTCGAGCAGAGCTTGAACCTGTCCCGGGAACAGGTGCTCGGCCGCCGGGACGACGACGTCATGCCGTCCGGCCTCGCGCGCCAGGCGCGAGCCGCCGACCTCGCGATGCTGGCGGAGGGCAGGCCCGTGCAGCGAGAGGAAAAGCTCGCCCTGCCGGGGGGTCCGCGGGAGGTCCTGTCCACCCTGTTCCCGCTCAGGGACGCCTCCGGCACGCCCTACGCCCTGTGCGGTGTCGTCACCGACATCACCGAGCGGGTCGCGGCGCAGCGCGAGGTCCAACGCTCGCACCGGCGGTTCCTCGCGCTGCTGGAGTCCGCTCCCGACGCCACCCTGATCACGGACGGCGACGGCATCGTCCTGATGGCCAATCCGCAGGTCCAGCGGTTGTTCGGACGCGTGCCGGGCGACCTCGTCGGCACCGACGTGATCGGCCTGGTGCCGGCCTCCCGGCGCCGGCGGCACGGCGCCCTCCTGGATGCGTACTTCCGCCTGCGGGCCCCGAAGCCGACGGTCGCGGACACGGACCTGTTCGGGCTGCGCGGCGACGGCTCCGAGTTCCCCGTCGAGGTGAGCGTCAGCAGCCTGCGCTCCGAGCAGGAGACCCTGGTGGTCCTGACCGTCCGGGACATCACCGAGCGCAGACGGCTGGAGGCCGAACGCGCCGAGCGTTACGAGCAGCAGCGGCGTATCGCCTACACCCTGCAGCACAGCCTCATGGGGGAGCCGCCCCGTCTGGCGTACCTGCCGTGCGCCTACCGGTACCTGGCGTCCGTCCAGGACCCCGGGGTGGGTGGTGACTGGTTCGACGTCATCCCCCTCGACGAGCGCCGCACCGGCGTCCTCATCGGCGATGTGATGGGCAGGGGGCTGGAGGCCGCGGCCGTCATGGGGCAACTGCGCGCCGCCTCCCACGCCCTGGCCCGCACGGGTGCCACGCCCAGCGGGCTGATGAGGGCCCTCGACACCTTCGTCGGCGACCTGGCGGACCAGCTGGTCACCTGCGTCTACCTGGTCCTGGACCAGGGCAGGCACGAGGTCACCCTGTGCTCGGCGGGACACCTGCCCGTCATCTCCCTGCCGCCCGACGCCCCGGCCTGCCGGCTGGCCTCACCCGTCGGCGTGCCGCTGGGCGTCAACGACGCGGGACACGGGGTGCCGTTCGAGGAGGCGACCAGGCCGCTGCCGCCGGGCAGCGCCCTCGTGCTCTACACCGACGGACTGGTCGAAAGGCCCGGCACGGACATCGAGGCACAGGTCGACGTCCTCGTCCGCGCCGTCGACACCACGCTGAAGGGCACGCCCGTGGACGACCCGGACATCCTCGATCAGGCGGCGGGCCGCTTGGTCAAAACCCTCATCGCGGACACGGACACCTCCGACGACGACGTGACGCTGCTCCTGCTCGGCGTGCCCGGCCCGGCGGCGAACCTGCCCCCAGCCTGAGCGGGCACCACCGGTTCGCGGCCTTCGGCTGCGCGACCGCGCCTCTGTCACGGTCCGGGCACGCCTCCCGTCTCCTTCTGGCCACGCAACCGAAGTGGCCGAAAAATGTGTCTCCGAGCGTGGCCGGCCGCTGGGGAGCGGCCGCCTTGGGGGGCTGGAAATGAACACATGGGCGGTGCCCGGATACACCGAGTCGCTCGAACTCGGGGCGGGGGCAAGCGGCCGGGTCGTCCTCGCCGTGCACGAGGAGACCGGTGTGCCGGTCGCCGTGAAGTACCTCAGCGAGTCGCTGCGCACCCGGCCCGGGTTCGTGCGCGGCTTCCGGGCCGAGGCACGGCTGCTCGGCGGCCTGGAGAGCCCTCATGTCGCAGGGCTGTACGAGTACGTGGAGAGCCCGGACGGCGCCGCCATCGTGATGGAGCTGGTCGACGGCGTCCCGCTGCGAACGCTGCTCAGACGGGAGGGCCCCCTCGCTCCGGAGGCCGCGCTCGTCGTCCTCAAGGGCTCGCTGCTCGGTCTGGCCGACGCGCACCACCTCGGTGTCGTCCACCGCGACTACAAGCCGGAGAACGTCCTGGTCGGGCCGGACGGCTCCTCCAAGCTCGTCGACTTCGGCATCGCCGTGGACGCGGGCACCAGCGCCGGTGTGGCCGGAACCCCCTCCTACATGGCCCCCGAGCAGTGGACCGGCGCACCCGCCTCGCCCGCCTCCGACGTCTACGCGGCCACGGCCACGTTCTTCGAGTGCCTGACGGGGCACAAGCCGTACGACGGCGAGAACCTCGCGGAGCTGGCGCTGCGGCACCTCGACGCGCCGGTCCCCGCCGAGGAGGTCCCCGACGCGGTGCGGGAACTGGTGCGGCGCGGTCTGGCCAAGGATCCGGCGGAACGCCCCGCGCAGGCCGAGGCGTTCGTCACCGAACTGGAGTCGGTCGCCGGCGCCGCCTACGGCACCGACTGGGAGGAAAACGGCCGGGGACGGCTCGCCGCGCTGGTGGCCCTCCTGCCGCTGCTCCTTCCCTCGGCCCGCACGGCCCCTCGGACCACCACGGACACCGCTCGCACGGTGCTGAGCCGGACGGCGGGCCCCGGCCGGACCCACCCGTGGCTGCCCGGCCGCCCCGGACTGCTCGTGTCCGCCGCCGCCGTACTGCTCGGCGCCCTCCTGACGTACGGACTGCCCTACGACCCCGGAACCGCGGCGCAACGGGCGGCGCAGGCCCTGGCGACCACCAGCGCCGGGCCGGGGGCGGGCCCGACGGCGTCCGCCGCCCCGGCCGCCTCCTCCCCGGCCGCCACTCCCACGGACTCGGCCGCCCCGTCGCCGTCCTCCACCGTGTCGGGCTCGGATGCGGCGACCACCGGCACCGGTGCGCCCACGGCCTCGGCCGCCCCGCCCGGCGGCGAGGAGACGACCGCTCCCGCCGCGACGACCACCGCACCCCCCACCGCCGCGACGCCGACGACCACGGCCCCGGCGCCACCCTCCGGCCCCGCCGTCAAGCACGTCGCCGTGACGGCCTTCCGGCAGACCGGCCCCATGACCGCGACGGCGACCCTCGGCATCACGACGGACGGCACCGGCCCCGTCTCCATCACCGTCTCCTGGTTCGCGGGCGACACCGCGGGACAGCCGGGCACGGCGGACGGCACGTCCCAGACCTTCGAGCGCAGCGGCGCCACCCAGTACACGCTCGGCGTCGACCACACCTTCCAGACCCTCGGCTGCTACTGGACGGTGCAGGTCACCACGACCCCGGCCGCCGCCGACGGCGGCGCCTCGCAACAACTTTTGACCAGGGGGTGCGACCTGCGATGACCACACACGACGACGACCACACAGCCGCGCCCACCGACGACGAGCGGACGGAGGTGTTGAGTTCCGCCGGCGAGCAGGCCGCGGTGCTGAGTTCCGCCGCTGAGCAGACCGCGATGCTCGGCCGCGTCGGCGACCGGACCGCGGCGCCGGGGTGTCCCGCCGACCGGACCCTGACGCTCGGAGCCGATGCGGAGTACAGCGCCACCGTCCTCGCCAGCCACTGGATCCAGCGACCCGAAGCCGACGAGACCCTCGCGGAGCAGGCGGCGACGGAGGAGGCGCCTGCCCGGCCGGCGTCCCCCGACCGGGTCGAAGGAACCGTGCTGCGCTTCGGCCCGGGAGTGACCGCCGCCGTTCACCACCGCACACTCCCCGCCGTCCCGCCGCCTCCCGCGCCCCGGGAGCGACGGCTGCGCAGGCACGCCCTGCCCGCGCTGGTCGTGCTCTGCGTCCTCGCGCTCCTCGCCTGGCAGCGCCTCGGGCCGCCCCTGGCGGTGAGCACGGTGACGGTCGGGGCCCGGCCGACGTCCCTGGGCTGCGACGGCACGGCGGACCTCGTCGCCCTGGTCACCACCAACGGCCGCCCGGGCACGCTGTCCTACCGCTGGATCCGGAGCGACGGCACCGCCTCGGGCGTGCTGAAGGAGGTGCTGGCCCCGGGACAGCGGCAGGCACGCCTTCACCTGCGCTGGACCTTCCAGGGCACGGGTCACCGGACGGCCCGGGCCGAACTGCGCATCCTCTCCGGAACCCCGCGCACGGTCACCACCGGCTTCACGTACGACTGCCCCTGACCGGGGACGCGCCCCAACGCGGGCGGCGAACGCCTCATGTCCCGGGGCCGCCCTGGCCGGGCGGGTGCCTATCCCGAAGGCCGCCCGCCGAGGGCCTCGCGCCTCATCTCCCGGGCGCCCCCACGCGCAGCCCGTCCATGACGAAATCCAGCAGGCGGGTGGCGCGGGGCTGCCAGTCGGTGCCGGGAGGCAGCGTCCAGAGTCCGCCGATGAGAAGGAGGAGGTCGTCCGCGGTGATGCCCGGGCGGATGGTGCCGGCCTCCTCCGCGGCCCGGAGCAGCAGTTCGGCCGCATCGGTCACCGGGGTGTGCCGAGGCTTCTCCGGCTGTCCCGGTGCGCTGGTGGCCTGGCGGATCGCGTCGGCCAGGCCCGCCTTGGCCAGGGCGAACCGCGCCAGCCGGTCCAGCCATTCGCGCAGCGCCCGGTCGGGCTCCCGGCTCTCCAGCAGCGGCGCCGCGGTGTCGGCGACCTGCTGCATCTCGTGCCGGTAGACCTCCAGGACGAGTGCCTCGCGGGTGGGGAAGTGGCGGTAGAAGGTGCCCTGTCCGACGCCCGCCTTCTTGGCGATCGCGCTCAGCGGGACGTCCGCCGAACGCGTCAGTTCCTCCAGCGCCACTTCCAGGATGCGCTCACGGTTGCGGAGCGCGTCCGAGCGCAGGGGGGCGTCCTTGTTCTGACGCACTCGTACTCCTCGCGGGCCGTGGCCGAAACCGGACCTTGCTAAGCGGACAGTTGTCCGTTACGTTTCCCGAGTAGCGGACAAGTGTCCGCTTGTTCCATCGTATCGGCGGGCCACCCGCGCGGACAGCCCGTGTCGGACGCTCCGCGCGCGGGCACGCCCCGCATCCCGCCCGGTCGCGGACCGACACCGCCACCCGCAGCGGCCCCGCCCCCTTTTACCCGGCGATGTGAGAGAGAAGGCTTCCATGCCCCCATCGACGTCCAGCGACCTCACCCTGTCCGTCAACGGCGAGAAGTACACGCTGACCGTCGACCACCGCACCACCCTGCTCGACGCCCTGCGCGAACGACTCGACATGACGGGCACGAAGAAGGGCTGCGACCAGGGCCAGTGCGGTGCCTGCACGGTCCTGCTCGACGGCCGCCGCAGCCTGGCCTGCCTCCAGCTCGCCGTGGCCGCGGAGGGGCGCGAGGTCACCACCATCGAAGGCGTGGCCGAGGACGGGCGGCTGCACCCCGTGCAGCAGGCGTTCCTCGACCTGGACGGCTTCCAGTGCGGCTACTGCACGCCGGGCCAGATCTGCTCGGCCATCGCCGTGATCGAGGAGCACGCGGCCTGCTGGCCGAGCGCGGTCACCGGCGACGTCCGGCCCGAGGCGGGACCACCGCCGCTGACCCCGGAGGAGATCCGCGAACGCATGAGCGGCAACCTGTGCCGCTGCGGCGCGTACGTGTCGATCGTCCAGGCCGTGGCCCGGGCCGCCGAGGAGACGAAGGGGGCGGCGGCATGAGGGAGTTCGGCTACCAACGCGCGTACGACGTCTCCGGCGCCCTGGCCCTGCTCGACGGCGACGGGGAAGCCCGGTTCCTGGGCGGCGGCACCAACCTCGTCGACCTGATGAAGACCGGCGTCGAACGGCCCGCCCGGCTCGTGGACGTACGAGAACTGCCCCTGAACCGCATCGAGCCGGCCGAGGACGGCGGGCTGCGCATCGGGGCCACCGTCACCAACAGCGACCTCGCCGCCCACCCCGAGGTCCGGCGCCGCTACCCGGCCCTCGCACAGGCGGTGCTGGCCGGAGCCTCCGGACAGCTGCGCAACATGGCCACCGTCGGCGGCAACCTGCTCCAACGCACCCGCTGCGGCTACTTCGCCGACGTCGACTCCCCCTGCAACAAGCGTGATCCCGGCAGCGGCTGCCCCGCGATCGCGGGCGAGCACCACAACCACGCCGTCCTGGGCGCCTCCGGCCACTGCGTGGCCACCCACCCCTCCGACATGGGCGTGGCACTGGCCGCCCTCGACGCGCGCGTGTCGTACGAAACCGCCTCCGGTGCGGGCGAGTTGTCGCTCACCGACTTCTATCTTCCGGTGGGGGAGACCCCGCATCGGGAGACCGCCCTGCCGCCGGGCGCGCTCATCACCGGCGTCACCCTCCCGGCCGACGGCACAGCGGCCAACTCCCGCTACCGCAAGGTGCGCGAGCGGGCCTCGTACGCCTTCGCCATCGGCTCCGTCGCCGCCGCGCTCGACGTGCGGGACGGCCAAGTCCACGACGTGCGCCTGGCGTTCGGCGCGGTCGCCTCCCGCCCCTGGCGCGCCCGCACGGCCGAACGCGTCCTGACCGGCGGCCCGGCCGACGCGGAGCACTTCGCCGCCGCCGCGGACGCCGAACTGGCGGCCGCCCGGCCTCTGCCCCACAACGGATACAAGGTGACCCTGATGCGCAACCTCGTCGTGGCCGTCCTGAGCGAACTCGCCGAGGAGGCCGCCCGATGACCACCACCACCCAGGGCAACGCCACCACCCAGGGCAACGCCGCCACCACCACCCGGGAGAGCGCCGGCACCGCCATCCACCGGAGCGCGGGCACCGCGCACACCCGCGTCGAAGGCCGCGACAAGGTCACCGGCGCGGCCCGCTACGCCGGCGAGATCCCCTTCGCGGACCTCGCCCACGGCTGGCTGGTGCTGTCGACCGTGGCCCGCGGCCGCGTCCGCGCCCTGGAGACCGACGCCGTGCTCGCGATGCCCGGTGTCCTCACCGTGCTCCACCACGGCAACGCCCCGCGGGTCGACACCGCCTTCGTCGGCATGATGGGCGTCCCGCCGGACCCGAGCACCGGCCTCTTCCAGCACGACCGGGTGCCCCACATGGGCTGGCCGGTGGCCCTGGTCGTCGCCGAGACCTCCGAGCAGGCCCGGGAGGCCGCCGGGGCCCTCGTGGTGCGCTACGACCGCGAGCCGCACGACGTCGCGTTCTCCGCGCGGCGCGAAGCCGAGGCCTACCCGCTCGACGGGCACATGCCGGCCGTGGTGGAAAAAGGCGACCTGGAGGCCGGACTGGCGGCGTCCGCCGTCGTGGTGGACGCGGAGTACACCACGCCCGAGGAGCACCACAACCCGATGGAGCCGCATGCGGCGACGGCCCGGTGGGAGGGCGGCCGACTGGAGGTCGTCGACTCCAACCAGGGCACCGGCTGGGTCGCCGACGAGCTCGCGCGCCTCTTCTCCCTCGACCGGGCCTCCGTACGGGTCCGCTCCGAACACGTCGGCGGCGGCTTCGGCAGCAAGGGCACCCGGGCGCACCAGGTGGCCGCCGTGATGGCCGCGACCGTGCTCCAGCGCCCCGTCCGGGTCGTTCTGACCCGCCGGCAGATGTTCTCCCTCGCCGGCCACCGCAGCCCCACCGCCCAGCGCGTGAGGCTCGGCGCCGACGCCGACGGGCGGCTGCGCGCCCTGGAGCACCGGTCTCTGAACCAGACCTCGACCGTGCACGACTTCGTGGAGCCGAGCGCCGCGGCGAGCCGGTCGATGTACGCCGCCGACGCCCACCACACCGCCAGCCGGCTCGTGAAGCTCGACGTCCCCACCCCGACCTGGATGCGCGCCCCGGGCGAGGCGCCGGGCTCGTTCGCGCTGGAGTCGGCGCTCGACGAGCTCGCCGAGCGGTGCGGCGTCGACCCGATCGAGCTGCGGGTCCGCAACGAGCCCGCGGTCGGGCCGGTGTCCGGGCTGCCGTTCGGCAGCCGCAACCTGATCGCCTGCTTCCGGGAAGGCGCCCGCAGATTCGGCTGGGCCGGGCGGGATCCGCGGCCCGGCGTGCGCCGGGAGGGTCGCTGGCTGCTCGGCACGGGTACCGCCGCCGCCTCCTTCCCGACGCTGGCCATGCCGTCCACGGCGGCCCTGACCGCAGAGGCGGACGGCACCTTCACGGTGCGGATCAACGCCGCCGACATCGGCACCGGCGCCCGCACCGCGCTGACCCTGGTCGCCGCCGACGTCCTGGATGTCCCGGCGGACCGTGTCCGGGTACACATCGGGGACAGCGACCTCGGCGCCGCGACGATCGCCGGCGGGTCGGCCGGCACCCGCTCCTGGGGCTGGGCCGTCACGGTGGCCGCCCAGGAACTGCGCCGCAGCCTCGCGCCGGGCGCGGACATCCCGCCGGAGGGCGTCACCGTACGGTCGGACACGGCCGAAGCCCTCGGTGCCCTCGCCCTCAAGGAGCGGCACGCCTTCGGGTCCCAGTTCGCCGAGGTCGCCGTCGACCCCGCCACCGGCGAGATCCGCGTCCGCCGCATGCTGGGCATCTTCGCGGCCGGCCGGATCGTGAACCCGCTCACCGCCCGCAACCAGTTGGTCGGCGGCATGATCTGGGGCATCTCCATGGCCCTGCACGAGGAAGCCGTCCGCGACCGGGCCAGCGGCGGCCTCTACGGTGCCGACCTCGCCGGCTACCACGTGGCCGCGCACGCCGACGTGCCGCACATCGAGGCCGACTGGGTCGACGACCCCGACCCCGAAGACCCGGTGGGCATCAAGGGCATCGGTGAGGTCGGCATCGTGGGCGCGGCCGCGGCGGTCGCCAACGCCGTGTGGCACGCGACCGGCGTACGTCAGCGGGACCTTCCGATCCGGCCCGACCGTGTGCTGGCGGGCGGCGATGCTTGATCTCGCAGGGCCCCTGCACGGGTGGATCGAGGAGGGCCGGGAGTTCGCCGTCGCCACGGTGGTCGCCGTCGGCGGCAGCGCCCCCCGCCCTCCCGGCGCCGCACTCGCCGTGTGCGCCGACGGCACGGCCGTCGGCTCGGTCTCCGGAGGCTGCGTGGAAGGAGCGGTGTACGACCTGTGCCTCCAGGCCCTCCAGGACGGCGAGACCGTGGTGGAGCGGTTCGGCTACAGCGACGAGGACGCCTTCGCGGTGGGACTGACCTGCGGCGGGACCATCGACGTCATGATCACCCCGTTCCTGGGCGGTCGTCCGGCCGAGACGGCCGCTCTGGCAGCCGCCGCCCGGGAGGAAGCCGTGGCCCTGGCCCGGGTGGCCCGCGGCCCGTCCGGCCTCCTCGGCCGGGCGCTGCTGGTCCGTCCCGACGGCTCGTACGCCGGCGGTCTCGGCGGCGCCCCGAACCTGGACCGTGCCGCGCTCGACCGGGCCCGCGCCCTGCTCGCCACCGGGCGCACCGGCACGGTGGAACTCTCCGAGGACGGGTCGCACTGCCCCGGCGGTCTCACGCTGCTCGTCGAGTCGGCCGCCCCCGCGCCCCGCATGATCGTCTTCGGGGCCATCGACTTCGCGGCGGCCCTGGTGCGGGCGGGGAAGTTCCTCGGGTACCACGTCACCGTGTGCGACGCCCGCCCCGTCTTCGCGACCCGGGCCCGCTTCCCCGAGGCCGACGAGATCGTGGTCGACTGGCCCGACCGCTACCTGCGGCGCACGAGGACCGACGGGCGCACGGTGCTCTGCGTGCTGACCCACGACGCGAAGTTCGACATCCCCCTGCTCACGGAGGCGCTGCGGCTGCCCGTCGCCTATGTCGGCGCCATGGGCTCCCGCCGCACCCACGAGGACCGCGAACGGCGGCTGCGGGATGCGGGGGTGAGCGAGCACGAGCTGGCCCGGCTCAGGTCTCCGATCGGCCTGGACCTGGGGGCCCGTACGCCCGAGGAGACCGCCGTGTCGATCGCGGCGGAGATCATCGCGGCACGACACGGCGGCACGGGAGAACCGCTCACCGGCTCGGTCAGGCCGATCCACCGCCGTGAATGCGAGCCGCAGCCGGTGTGAGCGCCGGCCGCGACCCTGGCCGGACCGAGCGCGAGCCGCGGCCGCGGCGGGTCTGGGCGCGAGGCGCCGCCCGGCCCGCCCGAGCGGCTGCCGCCGACGTGCCGGAGGGGCCGGGGCCGTGTCCGGCCGCGGCCCCTCCATGGGCGCGAGGTGAGGTGTCAGGCCGCGGCGGGCTCCGAGGCGTGACCGTGCAGACGGGCGATGACCTCGGTCAGCTGCTCGGCGACCTCGGCGTCGTCGGCCGGGTGCGTCTCGGCGAAGCGGGTCATCGAACCGGGGATGGACAGCTTGACGTCCTCCAGGACCTTGCCGCCGGCCACACCCACGGACTTACGGGTCTCGTCGTGCGCCCAGACACCGCCGTACTGGCCGAACGCGGTGCCGACCACGGCGACCGGCTTGCCGCTGAGGGCACCCGCACCGTACGGGCGGGACAGCCAGTCGATGGCGTTCTTCAGCACGGCCGGGATGGTGCCGTTGTACTCGGGGGTGAACAGGATCAGGCCGTCGGCGGCGTTCGCGGCCTCGCGCAGCCGCGCGGCGGCGGCCGGGACGCTGCCCTCCACGTCGATGTCCTCGTTGTAGAAGGGAATCTCGGCCAGACCCTCGAACAGGTCGACCTCGGCACCTTCGGGGGCGAGCTTGACGGCCGCCTCGGCGAGCTGGCGGTTGTGCGAACCGGCGCGGAGGCTGCCGACGAGGGCGAGGATACGAACGGACATGCTGACTCCCACATGTGAGGCGCTGCTCTGAGGCACTGACGACGATCCGGACCGGAGTCCGTTTAAGGTTCTAGCATCTTAACCGGACCGCGGTCCAGTTTTGTTCCCGATGCTTTACGCTGGCTTCATGTCCACCGCCCCGCCCCCCTCCTCGACGCCCCAGGAGCCCTTCGATCACCCCGAGCTTCTTCAGCTCGGCACCGCCCTGGAGGGCGAGGAGCCCTGCCTGCGGGCCGACGCCGCGCGCAACCGCGCCAGGCTGCTGGAGGCTGCCGGGCGGCTGGTGGCGGAGCGCGGCGCGGAGGCCGTCACGATGGAGGCCGTGGCCGCCGAGGCCTGCGTCGGCAAGGGCACGGTCTTCCGCAGGTTCGGCGACCGTACGGGGCTGCTGACGGCACTGCTCGACCACTCCGAGAAGAAGTTCCAGGCCGCGTTCCTCGGCGGCCCGCCGCCGCTCGGGCCCGGAGCGCCGCCCGTGGAGCGGCTGCGGGCGTTCGGCTGCGCGATGCTGCGCCGCTCCGCCGACGACCTGGAACTGCAGCTGGCGGCCGAGCCCGGCGCGCACCGCCGCTTCGTGGTCCCCGCCCGCCGCGTGCTGCGGCACCACATCGAGATGCTGCTGCGCCAGGCCGTCCCCGAGGCGGACTGCGATCTCCTCTCCCACGCGCTGATGGGCCAGCTGGACCCGGCCCTGATCCACCATCTGACCAGGCAGTGTCAGGTCCCCCTGGCCCGGCTGGAGGCCGCGTGGGTCGACCTCGTCGACCGGGTGACCGGCGCGGACACCGCCTGCCGGTAGACACCCACCGTACCCCGTGAGCGTTCACGGGTTTCTCACAACTCCCCCGCCGGACGGGCGCGTTGAGCCTTCTGCCAAGATGCCGTACGTCATGGTGCAGATACCGAAAACGCCCGCGCCCCCGTCCCCCGCACCGTCGCGCTCCGTGCCCACGAGCGCCGATGTGGCCCGCCTGGCCGGCGTCTCGCGCGCGACCGTCTCCTACGTCCTCAACAACACCAGTGCCGTACGGATCAGCGAACCCACCCGCCGCCGGGTGCACGAGGCCGCGAAGGAACTCGGGTACGTGCCCCATGCCGCGGCCCGCAGTCTGCGCGCCGGGCACAGCCGCATGGTCCTGATCCCCGCGCCGACCTTCCCCGTCGGCCCGCTCTACGGCCGGTTCCTCACCGACCTCCAGGGATCCCTCGCCGCCCTGGACTACACCGTCGTGCAGCACGGTACCGGTGGTCCGCACGGCGACGAAGCCGCCCGCGTCTGGGCCGAGTTGCGGCCCGTGGCCGTGCTCGTGCCCGGCTCCGGGCTGGGCCCGCACGGGGTCGCGGTGCTCAAGCGCTCGGGGGCGCGGGCCGTGGTCACCCTCGGCCCCGAGACCATCGAGGGCGCACACGCGCTGCTCATGGACCACGACGTCGTCGGCCACAGCGCGGGCGCCCACCTGTACGACCGCGGCAGGCGCCGGATCGGCGTCGTCGTCCCGCAGGAGCCCGGTCTCGAGGCGTTCTCCGCACCCCGCCTCGACGGCGTGCGCCAGTCGGTGCACGGCACGGACGCCACCGTGACGGAACTGCCCCTCGCCTACGACGAGCAGGCCGCGGCGCTCCTCGCCGCCCGCTGGCGCACGCTCGGCCTGGACGCCGTGTTCACCTACAACGACGAGTACGCGATGCTGCTGATGCGGGCCCTGCTGGACGAAGGCATCCGCATCCCCGAGGAGACGGCCGTGATCGGGGCCGACGACCTGGTGCTCGGGCGGTTGCTGCGACCCCGGCTCAGCACGGTCCGCCTGCGGCTGCCGTCCGGACGTGAACTCGCCGAACTGGTCGACCGGGCGGTTCGTCATCCCGCCACCGAGCCCGAGACGCACAAGGTGCTCGGGGCGACGGTGCTGCACCGCGAATCGAGCTGACCCGGCGGGCACGATGTTTCCGCCGGACGGCGGACGTCGGCCGCCATCCGCCGGAGGGTGAGCGCCGGACGCCGGACGCCGGCCCGCAATCGGCGGGCGGCGGGCAGCGGCAGCGGGCAGCGGGCAGCGTGCACTAGACGGCAGACGGCAGACGGCAGACGGCAGACGGCAGACGGCAGACGGCAGACGGTAATCGGCAGACGGTCCGGTCCGCGGGCTTGGCAGGGCTAGGATGTTGCATGCTCAACAAAACGGGGACGCGCTCCTGCGCGGGCCGCGGCACGCACCGCCGCGCCCGCTCCGTGCGTTCCGCCATGTGACCGCCGAACCGGCCGCGCACGCACGGGAGTTCCGCTCGCCCGTCAGCCGGTGACCGATCGATCGGAGAGCCGTCATGCCGTTGCTCGACACGAAAACCTGGCAGCCCCGCAGCCTCGCGGGGCCCGGGTACACCGTCACCGAGCCCGCCACCGGCCAAGCCCTCGGCACACTCGCCCTCGCCGGCCCCGAGGACGTCGAAGCCGCCGCCGGCCGGGCCGCCGGCGCCCAGATCGCCTGGGCACGCACCCCGCACTTCGCCCGTGCCGCCGTGCTCCGCAAGGCCGGCGACCTGTTCACCGCGCACGCCGCCGAACTGCGCGAATGGCTCGTCCGCGAATCGGGTTCCGTCCCCGGCAAGGCCGACTTCGAGCTGCACGTCGCGGCCCAGGAGTGCTACGAGGCCGCCGCGCTCGCCTCCCGCCCGGCCGGACAGGTGCTGCCCAGCGAGGCGCCGCGCCTGTCGTACACGCGCCGCGTCCCGGCCGGCGTGGTCGGCGTGATCTCGCCGTTCAACGCCCCCCTGATCCTGTCCATCCGCTCCGTCGCACCGGCCCTGGCGCTGGGCAACGCGGTCCTGCTGAAGCCGGACCCCCGCACGGCCGTCTGCGGAGGACTGTCCCTGGCCGCTGTCTTCGCCGCCGCGGGCCTGCCGGAGGACCTGCTGCACGTGCTGCCCGGAGGCCCGGACGCCGGACAGGCCCTGGTCGCCCACCCGCGTGTGCCGATCATCTCCTTCACCGGCTCCACCGCCGGCGGACGGGCAGTGGGCGAGGCCGCCGGCCGTCACCTCAAGCGGGCCCACCTGGAACTGGGCGGCAACTCGGCCATGATCGTGCTGGAGGACGCCGATCTCGACGCGGTGATCTCCACGGCCGCCTGGGGCTCGTTCTTCCACCAGGGCCAGATCTGCATGACCACCGGACGCCATCTGGTGCACGCGTCCCTCTACGACGAGTACGTCGAGCGGCTGGCCGCCAAGGCGGACTCACTCGCCGTCGGCGACCCGCACCGGGACCAGGTCCACCTGGGCCCCATCATCGACTCCGGCCAGCTCGGCAAGATCAGCGGTCTGGTCGAGGCCAGCACGGCCGCGGGCGCGAAGCTCGCCGCCGGCGGCACCCACGACAGGCTCTTCTACCGGCCGACGGTCCTCGCCCACGTCGACGACCGCACCCCCGCCTACACGGAGGAGGTCTTCGGCCCGGTCGCGCCCGTCCGCTCCTTCACCACGCCCGACGAGGCGGCGGCCCTGGCCGCGCAGAGCCCCTACGGCCTCTCCCTGGGCATCGTCACCAGGGACCCGGCCCGCGGCCTCGACCTCGCCGAGCGCATCCCGACCGGCATCGTCCACATCAACGACCAGACGGTGAACGACGAGGCCGTGGCACCCTTCGGCGGGGTCGCCGCATCCGGTACAGGCGCCCGCTTCGGCGGCGAGGCCAACCTGGAGGTCTTCACCGAACTGCGCTGGACGACGGTACGCGGAGACGTCGCCCCGTACCCCTTCTAGAGCCCTTGCGTTCTAGAGCCCTCGCGCCTCGCCCGAGAGCCCGGGGTGGGAGAGCCCGGTGTGGGAGGGCCCGGCCGTCCGGGCCCCCCGGCCGGGTCACTCGGCCGGCTGCTGGGCCTGCTGCTCGGCGACCGCCTTACGGACCTCGTCCATGTCGAGGTTGCGGGCCTGCCCGATGACGTCCGTCAGGGCGGCCTCGGGCAGGGCACCGGGCTGCGCGAACACGGCGACCTGGTCGCGGACGATCATCAGCGTGGGAATGGACTGGATACCGAAGGCCGCGGCCAGCTCGGGCTGCGCCTCGGTGTCCACCTTGCCGAACACCAGGTCCGGGTTCTCCCCGGCCGCCTTCTCGTACACCGGGGCGAACTGCTTGCACGGCCCGCACCAGTCGGCCCAGAAGTCGATCAGGACGAACTCGTTGTCCGTGACCGTCTGGTCGAAGTTCTCCTTGGTGAGCTCCACGGTGCTGCTCATGGCGTACATCCCTACTTCCTGGTGTGGGGTCAAGCCGTCGGCACAACACGGCCGACCGGACACGTATTCCGCGCCCCTACCCATGTGGCCAGGGCGCACACCACCCACCAGACTGACCCCATGACGGAAACGGAAACCAACGCGTACGACGTCGTGGTGCTCGGGGCCGGGCCCGTGGGGGAGAACGTCGCCGACCGCACCCGCGCCGCCGGACTGACCACCGCGGTCGTGGAGAGCGAACTGGTCGGCGGCGAATGCTCCTACTGGGCGTGCATGCCCAGCAAGGCCCTGCTGCGTCCGGTCATCGCCCGCGCGGACGCCCGCCGCGTGCCGGGCCTGCGCCAGTCCGTGCAGGGCCCCCTCGACGCGTCCGCGGTCCTCGCCCACCGGGACTACTACACCTCGAACTGGAAGGACGACGGTCAGGTCGGGTGGCTCGACTCCATCGGCGCCGACCTGTACCGCGGCCACGGGCGCCTCACCGGTCCCCGCACGGTGACGGTCACCGGCCCCGACGGCGGCGAGCGCGTCCTGACCGCCCGGCAGGCCGTCGCCGTCTGCACCGGCAGCCGCGCCTCCCTGCCCGGCCTGCCGGGGCTCGACGCCGTCAAGCCGTGGACCAGCCGCGAGGCCACCAGCTCCAGCACGGTGCCCGGCCGGCTGATCGTGATCGGCGGCGGCGTGGTCGCCACCGAGATGGCCACCGTCTGGCAGGCCCTCGGCTCGCAGGTCACCCTGCTGGTCCGCGGCAAGGGCCTGCTGCCCCGTATGGAGCCCTTCGCCGGGGAACTGATCGCCGAGGCGCTCACGGAGGCCGGCGCGGACGTCCGTACCGGCACCTCGGTGGAGTCGGTGACCCGGGAGAACGGGACGGTCGTGGCCCTCACCGGCACGGGCGACCGCATCGAGGCCGACGAGATCCTCTTCGCCACCGGCCGCGCCCCGCGCACCGACGACATCGGCCTGGAGACGATCGGCCTCGACCCCGGCGCCTGGCTGCCGGTCGACGACAGCCTCCGTGTGGACGGCCACGACTGGCTGTACGCGGTCGGCGACGTCAACCACCGTGCCCTGCTCACCCACCAGGGCAAGTACCAGGCCCGTATCGCGGGCGCCGCCATCGCCGCACGCGCCGCCGGGGAGACCCTCGCGGCCGAGCCCTGGGGCGCCCACGCCGCGACGGCCGACCACGCGGCCGTTCCCCAGGTCGTCTTCACCGACCCGGAGGCGGCGGCCGTGGGTCTGTCCCTGGCCGAGGCGGAGCAGGCCGGTCACCGGGTGAAGGCCGTCGACGTCGACCTGTCCACCGTCGCAGGGGCCGGCCTGTACGCCGACGGCTATCAGGGCCGCGCCCGCATGGTCGTCGACGTCGAGGAAGAGATCCTGCGCGGCGTCACCCTCGTCGGCCCCGGCGTCGGCGAACTCATCCACTCCGCGACCATCGCCGTCGCCGGCCAGGTCCCGGTCAGCCGCCTGTGGCACGCCGTCCCGTCCTACCCGACGATCAGTGAGGTGTGGCTGCGGCTGCTGGAGGCGTACCGCGACGCCTGACCCGCGGGCCGGTCGGCGCCCGAGCGGCGCCGACCGGCCACACACGTGCGCGGCCACCACCAGTTCCCGGTAGTCGTCGTCCCACAGGTCCTGTGCACCAGACCTGCCAGGACGCGGGCCTTCCCGCCGGACAGCACGCCACGCCCGGCCGCTGTCGGACGTGTCCTTCGGCGGGGCGGCTCCGCGCGCGTCACGGCAGTTCGAAACCGAGCGCCCGCGCCGCCTCCCGTGGTGTCGGCTGGCCCCAGCGCTCCGCCATCGCCAGGTTGGACGACAGCGAACGCGGCTCGGCGCGGTCCAGGTACAGGACGCCGTCGAGGTGGTCCGTCTCGTGCTGCACGATCCGCGCCGGCCAGCCGGTGAACACCTCGTCCAGCGCCCGTCCGTGCTCGTCCTGCCCGGTCAGCCGCACCTCGGCGGGCCGCGCCACCACCGCCTGCCAGCCCGGGACGCTCAGGCAGCCCTCGAAGAAGGCGGCCCTCGCGTCCCCGACCGGCTCGTACGAGGGATTGACCAGAACACGGAACGGCTGCGGCACCCGCCCGCGCACGAGCCGCACCTCCTCCGGCACCGGCGCCGGATCCTCGATCACCGCGATCCTGAGCTCCACGCCGACCTGCGGCGCCGCCAGGCCGACCCCGGGGGCCGCGCGCATGGTGACCCGCAGGGCCTCGACGAACCGGGCCAGCAGCGCGGGCCCCAGTTGACCGTCGTAGGGTTCGGTGCCCTGCCGCAGCACCGGGTCGCCGGCCGCGACGATGGTCAACGGGAGTCCCCCGTCGAGGAGTTGCCCGACCCGCTCGGCCAGGGGCGCGCGATCGCTCGGTGTTCCCATCGCGTCAGGATGACACGGCACCCTCCAGCCTCACGTGACGCACGTCACACATGTTTCCCGGGAACTGAACGCCCCGCCGCCCCGACTACTGCACCGCAACGGCCACCGCTCACACCGCAACGGCCCAGAAGACGTCCCCGGAGAAGCCCGCCGATGACCACCGCTCCCTCGACCACCACGGACGAGGCCCCGCCACCAGCCGCCCCGGCATCGCCGAAGAGCAGCTGGGCCTCCCTGCGCCCGCTGATCCTCCGTCTGCACTTCTACGCCGGGGTCCTGGTGGCGCCGTTCCTGCTCGTCGCCGCCGCCACCGGTCTGCTGTACGCCGGCTCCTTCCAAGCCGAGAAGCTCCTGTACGACCACGAACTGACCGTCCCCGTGGGGGAGAGGAAGCTGCCGATCAGCGAGCAGGTGGCCGCGGCCCGCAAGACCCACCCCGAGGGCACCGTCTCGGCCGTACGCCCCTCACCCGAGGCCGACGCGACGACCAGGGTGATGCTGTCCGGCGTCCCGGGCGTCGACGAGGGCCACGCCCTCGCCGTGTTCGTCGACCCGTACACCGCCACAGTGCGCGGCTCCCTCGAACAGTACGGCTCGACCGGCGCGCTGCCGCTGCGCACCTGGATCGACGAATTCCACCGGGACCTGCACCTGGGGGAGACGGGGCGGCTGTACAGCGAACTGGCGGCCAGCTGGCTGTGGGTGATCTCGGCGGGCGGGCTGGCGCTGTGGTTCTCCCGGCGCCGGGCCCTGCGCAAGGTGCGGGGGACGAAGGGCCGGCGCCGCACCCTCGGACTGCACGGCACCGTCGGCGTATGGGCGGCGATCGGGTTCTTCTTCCTCTCGGCGACCGGCCTGACCTGGTCCGCCTACGCCGGGGCCACCATCGACGAGCTGCGGACCTCGCTCGGCCAGGCCACACCGTCGGTGTCGGCGGCCGCCGGCGGCGAACACGCCGGCCACGGCTCCGCCGCCGGGCAGGCGGGCGACGCGGCGCACGGCGTCGGCCTGGACAAGATCCTCTCGGCGGCGCGGGCCGAGGGGCTGGGCGACCCGGTGGAGATCGTGCCGCCTGCAGACGCGAACTCGGCGTACGTGGTCAAGCAGGTGCAGCGCGGCTGGCCCACCAAGCAGGACGCCGTCGCGATCGACCCGGCCGACGGCGAGGTCACCGACGTGGTGCGCTTCGCGGACCACCCGGTGCTCGCGAAGCTCACCCGATGGGGCATCGACCTGCACACGGGCGTCCTGTTCGGCCTGGCCAACCAGATCGCCCTGATGCTGCTCGCGGCCTGTCTGATCCTGTTGATCGTCTGGGGCTACCGCATGTGGTGGCAGCGGGGCCGGGGCGCCTCCTTCGGCCGCCCGATCCCGCGCGGCGCCTGGCAGCAGGTTCCGCCGCAGATCCTGGTGCCGCTGCTGGCGGGCATCGCCGTACTCGGATACTTCCTGCCCCTGTTCGGCATCCCACTGGCGGCCTTCCTCGCGGTCGACATCCTGCTGGGGGAGATCGCCCACCGGCGGGGGCGCCGCTCGTACGGAACACCGGTCTCGTAGCGCCGCGAACGGGACGGCGGGCCCGGGCACGTGGACCGGCGTGCCCGCCTCCCTGTCGGCCGGTTCCTTGGACCCGGCCGGAGCCGACGATGCCCGGCTCCGCAGGGAGCCGGGCATCGTCGGGTGCGGTGCGGGTCAGTCCTGCTCGAAGTCACCCGCGAGCGCCGAGGCGATCCGCAGGTGCGACTCCGCCTCCTCGTGCCGACTCTGCCGCTGGAGCGTGCGGCCGAGCATCAGCCGGGCGTAATGCTCCACGGGGTTCCGCTCGACGATCGTCCGCAACTCGGCCTCGGCCCGATGCAGTTGGGCCGAGTGGTAGTAGGAACGCGCCAGGAGCAGCCGGGGCCCGGTCTGCTCGGGCACCTCCTCGACCAGCCCGACCAGGACGCGCGCGGCGGCGGCGTAGTCCTTGGCGTCGAAGAACAGCTGCGCGCGCTCCCAGCGCTCGGCCGGGGTTCCGTGGGCGTAGTACGTGGTGTCCTGGGTCGTGTTCACTCGGTGCCTCCTTCGAGGCCGACAACCGGGCCTGTCGGCCGGATATTCCGCCGGTCGGAAGGGCCGGGGTCAGCTGCTCAGGACGGCCGGCTCGGCATCGGCCCGCTCGGTGATCGGGCTCAGCACCCGGCCCGTGAGTCCGACCGGGCCGTCGGCGAGAGCGGCGAGAGCGGCGAGAGCGGCGAGCCGGAGGGTGACGGACTGCGGGTAGGTGATGCCGTGCCGGGCCAGGACGTTCTCCGGGAGAGCCCGGCCGGCGTAATGGGCCAGGGCGACCCGAGGAGTCGTGGACGACCTCGATCCCAGGGCCCGAACGTGACGCTGACGCCAGCCTGTGCGGACGTCCGGGGCACGCCCCTGCTCCACGGCGCGAACATGACGCTGACGCAGGCCCGTGCGCCGGACTAGGTTGTGCGCCATGAGCAATCTTGAGCGCGAAGCGGCCCCCTCCCTGTGCGGCGGCCGTGGCTTCGTGGTGGCGGAGCCGGTGCGTGAACTTCTCAGCCCCCGCCGGGTGAAGCTGGGCGAGTCCAGTGAGGTCCGCCGACTGCTGCCCAACCTGGGCCGCCGCATGGTCGGGGCCTGGTGCTTCGTCGACCACTACGGTCCCGACGACATCGCCGACGAGCCCGGCATGCAGGTTCCCCCGCACCCCCACATGGGTCTGCAGACGGTGAGCTGGCTGCACGAGGGGGAGGTGCTGCACCGCGACTCCACCGGCAGCCTCCAGACGATCCGCCCGCGTGAACTCGGGCTGATGACCTCCGGCCGGGCCATCAGTCACTCGGAGGAGAGCCCGCGCTCGCACGCCCGCTTCCTGCACGGCGCGCAGTTGTGGGTCGCGCTCCCCGACGGCCACCGCCACACCGAGCCGCGCTTCGAACACCACGCCGATCTGCCGGTCGTCACGGCACCCGGCCTCACGGCCACGCTGATCCTCGGCGACCTCGACGGGGCGACCTCACCCGGCACCGCGTACACCCCGATCGTCGGCGCCGACCTGGCCCTGACCCGAGGCACGGACGTACGCCTCCCCCTCGAGCCGGACTTCGAGTACGCGGTCCTGTCCATGTCCGGCGAGGCCCACGTCGACGGCGTCCCCCTCTTGCCCGGCTCCATGCTCTACCTCGGCTGCGGCCGCGGCGAACTGCCCCTGCGGGCGGAGTCGGACGCGGGCCTGATGCTCCTGGGCGGCGAACCGTTCGAGGAGGAGCTGATCATGTTCTGGAACTGGATCGGACGGTCGCAGGAGGAGATCGTACAGGCCCGCCGGGACTGGATGGAAGGGACACGGTTCGGCGAGGTGAAGGGGTACGACGGGGGCCCGTTGCCGGCTCCAGACCTGCCGGTGACGCGTCTGAAGCCGCGGGGAAGGGTGCGCTGACCTGCGGAAACGGCTGATTGGTCGGTGACGGGTGATGACTTGCCGCCGTGCGTTGTCCTCCGCAGTTCCGTCGTGTGCGGGAGGGCGGCTGGGCGCGTTGCGCGCCCGATGCGCGGTGCTGCGCCATTCCACGGTGTCTCCATCTGTGGGTGGCTGTGGCAGGACTCTTGCTAACCCTTTGCTAACTCTACTGACGCGTTATCAGATGCCAGCAGGGCTAGTGCCTGCCCTCTGCGGCGGTAGGGCGGTCGCTGCAGGCTGGGTGGCCACCGGACGGATGCCGACTTGGCGAGTGACCGAGTCGCACGCCGGACGGGGACTTGGTGCTCGGCCTGTCGTCTTGTGGAAGTTCCACAAGATGCGGGTGGCCGGAGCGGGAGCGCCTTGGTGCTGCTCCCTGGAGGGGATACTGGGTCCGCCGGGTTGGTGACCCGCCTGTGATTGTTCATAACACGTGAGAACCTCCGTCGGCTTGCTCCGGCGGGGGTCCTGGGTAGACGGGGACCTGATACGACGACGTGCCGGGCGGCGTGTCGCGTCCTCGGGCCACATCAGCGCTGTGATAAGCATGGTCCTGATGAAGATGATGTGCAGTGAGGCTGACATCAGAGTCTTCTGCATGCGTTCGAACACCTAGGCCCGCTGCCGTGGCGGCGCTGCTCTACCTGCCGTTCGGCTCGTTGAGATCTGCCCGGCTGACGAGGCGAGACGGGGAGCGCGAGGATCGGCCTGCCGGGGGGCGCCTGATGAGCGAACTGCAATTGTGGGACGACAACCCCACCACGGATGACCTCCTGGGGTTCACCTCAATCGTCGAGACTGTCGTTGCTGCCCTGCAGTCGGCGTCTCTGGACCCCGTGACCATTGGGATTAACGCTCCATGGGGCGGAGGGAAATCCACCGTCCTGGGCCTCCTGAAGAGTGCGTTGGAAGGGGAGGACGGTTATCGCGTCATCCGCCTCGATCCGTGGGAGTTCGACGACCAGTTCGACGTACGCGGCGCCGTCGTCGGTGAAGTATTGCAGGACCTGCTAACCGCCTACCCGGAAGAGCAGGAGAAGCTTGAGGGTCCGGTTAAAGGGCTTCTGGAGCGCATCAGTTGGGCACGTGTCGCGGCCAGCATGGCCCGCGGCCAACTGGTGGCTCAGACCGCAGAGCTCGTCAAAGCGTTCACTCCGCAGCCGAGGGAGGACGCGAAGAACCTGGCGGGATTCCGCAGTGAGTTCGCCAAGCTGCTGCAGGGCCTGGGGTCTCTAAAGCGTCTGGTCGTCCTCGTGGACGACCTCGACCGATGCCTGCCAGATGCAGTGATGGCCACCCTGGAAGCCATCAAGTTGTTCTTGTCGGTCAAGAAGGTGGCCTTCGTCCTGGCGGCCGATCAGGAGATGGTGCGGGAGTCCATTGCTGTCAGCCTTGACGCCACAGGGCGGGGTGACCAGTTCGCGCTCCGCTATCTGGAGAAGATTGTCCAACTGCCGCTGTCGCTGCCGCGCATCAGCACGGACGAAGCAGGTGCCTTCATCGCTCTTCTTCTTTCTCAACGCCGCTGCGAACAGGAAGACCACTACAGGCAGTTGGTCACACACGCGCAGCAACGTCGTGCTCTAGGACGCTCACCCGTCCTGGCCGACATGCAGGAGTTGCCGTGGGTGCCCGACGCCGTCACCCTGGGGCTGGCCAGCCGCTTCGCGGCAGGTCTGGCCGCACACCGCTCGGGGAGCCCTCGCAGCATCAAGAGATTCCTCAACGCGTTCGCGCTCCGCACTCGGATTGCCGAACGGCACGGCATCAACATCGACCCCGCGGTGATCGCCAAGCTCATGTTGCTGGAAGACAGTCACGCCAAGGACTTCGAGACCCTCGTCCGACTTCAGGAGGCTCAGCGTGTCGAGCTGCTGGAACGCTGGCAGGCCTGGGGGCGGGACGAACAGAAGGACAAGCCTGCCGAGGTCACTGAGGACAGCAAGGAATGGGCCGCATCCGACCCTGACCTGACCACAGCTCCGATCGGTCCCTATCTGAGTCTGGCCGCATCCCTCGTCAGCCTCACCGCCGCAGCCTCTTTGACTCAGCAACAGCTCACCTGGGTAGGCGACTTGGCCAGTGCCTCCGAACCTCACCGACGTGATGCCCAGGTCGAGATCGTGGCCGCGCTGATCGCCGACCAACAGGCCGTCGTCGATGCGCTGGTTCAGCGGGCGCGCCGCGAGAGTGAAACCGACCCGCTGGCCGAATCACTTGCGCACATCGCGATCCACACCCCCCAGCTGCGTCCAGCTGTCGCACAGGGACTGTGGGAGATCCGCAAATACCTCGGTCCTGGCGCCATCGTCGACATGGACAACAGCGGCGTCGAGGAACTGCAGGCGCTGATTCCCCGGCTGGCCAAGGCCACCGATATCGCGCCGGCGACGCAGGAAATCGCGCAGGTCACGGTGGAGCGGACAAGCTGATGGGTACTTCCGGTTCCTACGGAGGCAGCGGCAGCGCGGACTGGAAGCAAGCCCATGACGCCTTCGACGCTCTGCCCAGCTCCTCGCCCTCCGGCACCGGCCTCCAAAACCCGCCCGACACCACGGATGGTCAGCAGCAGCTCCTCGACAACCTCCTTAGCGCGCTGTCTACGGCACTGCACAAAGATGATGCGGACCACGGAAGTCCACCCGCCAGCGGATACCCGCTCTCCGCCCTGCTGACCTCCCCCAGGGGCGGCCGCGGCGGGGGAGGAGGGGCCGGAGGGACACGCATACCCACCGGAAGAGCCGGCGCAGGATCACGACGCCAAGTCATCAAAGGCTCTGCCCGCGGCGCTGCTGCCCTGGCCGGCGCCTACGCGCTACGTAACGGTGACGCAGCCAGCCTGCAAGAACTCGGCCTGGATCTCACCGAACTGCGCAGCCTGCGCCCGCTCGCGCAGGTCTCCCGCATCCTGCAGGCAGTCCTCGGCGACGCAGGCCACCCCGACGAGGCTGCTCTACGAAAGGCTGCCACAAGATATGTCAAGGCCGTCCTCGTCGATCCTGAACCACTCGTACAGCAGGACGCCTTGCGGGGACTCGTCACTGAATGGATCTACGAGCTGTCCCTGGTCGAGCTCGGATCGCAAAAGGCTGAAGGCAACCTGACCGCGCAGGAAGCGATCGGAAAACAACGACTGGTCCGCTCCTGGCTGGAGCGTCGCCTGAAACAGATCAACGTGCCCGACACGCGACGCATGACCGTGCGGGAGTTCACCGCAACAGCAGCCGAGGTGACCGGGGAGGCACTGCGCATGCTCCGCGCGCGACGCTCATGACAACCGCTATCGAAGTACTGCCGCACGACGCTCAGCAGCATGAACGCTCCGCCACGCACCTGCACTGGGCTCGCACCTCCGCTAACAGCCCCACCCCGGAGGTGGCTGGCACTCTTGGATGGGACCTCGACCTGATCGGCCCTGTCCCTGTGGCAGCCGCCGACCTCGTGCGCGTCGCCGTCTCGGCGTATCTCGCCGACCGCAGAACTCCCCGTCCCACCACCTTCGTCAGAACGATCGAGCTCACTGCCCACACGGTCAATCCCGAACCCTGGAACAGCGCACCCGGCGAGCTCACCGAAGAGCTCCTGCACTGGCTCACCGGGGATGTCTGGCATCTGCACGCCGTTCCCGCCACCCCCACCGACCGGACCCTCACGCCCGCCCCACCAGCCGACGACGTGATGCTTCTCAGCGGCGGTCTCGACTCGCTGTGCGGCGCCGTCGACCACCTTCCGGACGGAAGGGCACGGATCCACCTCAGCCACCACGACGGCAGCACCGCGGTACGCCGCGCGCAGACCACTGCCGGATCCTGGCTGCGAAGTCACGCCTCTTATCGCCTGCGGCACCACAGCATCAAGATCCGCCAGAACGGCACCCCTGGTGAACCCACCTCGCGGAGCCGGAGCCTGCTGTTCGCCGCGCTCGCAGCCGCGACTGCGGCCACCGTCTCAAGCCCACAGGTCACGGTGCCGGAGAACGGTTTCACGAGCATCAATCCGCCGCTAACCACCGCCCGCGGAGGCACCCTGACCACTCGGTCCACCCACCCCGGAACCTTCAGCCGTCTCAATGCGCTCCTGACCGCCGTGGACATCCCCGTCACGGTCGGCAATCCCTATCTCCACTGCACCAAGGGAGAATTGCTGGAACGGGCTCACGACCGGGTCGGCGACGCGCTCCTCGCCGTGGCCGCCGCGACAGTGTCGTGCGGCAAACTCGACGGAGCCCGCTACCTGGGTGGCAACGCCAACTTCAACTGCGGGCTGTGCGTGGCCTGTCTGGTCCGCCGGGGTTCGTTCACCGTCGGCCCTCGCCAGGACCGCACCATCTACCTCGTCAAGCATCTTGCAGGTTCTGCGCGGGAGTCGCTGCTCAGGCGCCGCCGCAGAGACGTCTTGGATGTCCAACAGGCCGTCCTCCGCGGCATCGACGAGATAGATATCCTCGCCCTGGGTGATCTGCCTTCCGAGACCGACTTCGACGCCGTCGCGGACCTGTGTCAGCGCGGCCTTCAGGAACTGAGCCGTGTCCCTCTTCCCTAACGAACTGCCTGCGTTGGACTGCCACGCTCATATTGCGCCTGACGTGACTTCCCCTCAGGTCGAGGCACTGAACGGCGCCGTTGTATTCGCGATGTCCCGTACACCGGCCGAGACGAGCCATGCCATCCGACGCCGGGATACCACCCTGGTCTGGGGCACCGGTGTACATCCAGCGGTGCCTACCGCCCTTAAGGCTTTCAACACACAGCAGTTCCGGACCACCTTGCAGCAGACCTGTCTCATCGGAGAGGTCGGGCTCGACCGACGTGGCAACTTCGAAACGCAGCG
This sequence comes from Streptomyces tibetensis, assembly GCF_040647715.1. Taxonomy (GTDB): domain Bacteria; phylum Actinomycetota; class Actinomycetes; order Streptomycetales; family Streptomycetaceae; genus Streptomyces; species Streptomyces tibetensis_A. The sequence goes on from NZ_JBEZCR010000004.1 coordinate 560,327, forward strand.
TTCCGTCCTCGCCCAGATCCTCGCAGCTGCGCGCGACGAACCAGTCATTCTCTCTGTGCACAGCAGCGGGCGCACCGGCCCACTCATGGACCTGCTCACCAGTCACCCGCATCCAGGGATCATCCTGCACTGGTTCCTCGGAAGCCCCGCAGAGCAGAAGCAGGCCATCGACCTAGGTGCCTATTTCTCGGTGAACGCCGCCATGCCAGACGATGTCCTGGCCGCATTTCCCCTGCAGCGACTGCTGCCCGAAACCGACTTTCCCGCCAGCAGGCGGGCCACCGGTGCGACCCGTCCAGGAGTGGTCACCCGGCTCGAACAGCGCCTGGCCGAGCTGCACGCCACGACACCACAGATGATCCGACGCCGCTTCTGGCAGAATCTGCGCGAATTGACCACTTGCACGGAGGTCCTGGATCGCCTGCCGGAGCCCATCGCGGACTGGGCGCTGGAAGCCTGATTTCCGGTGCCTCCGGCCCACAGCCGGCCGAGGCGGAATGAAGGCTTGAGGCGGGTGCCGTTCACTCACTCGTGGTAAGCCGTGCGGCAACTGAGCTGTCTGCCGCTAGGGCATTCGGCAGCTGGCACCCGAGCAAACTCTTGACCTGAAGGACCTGGGTGACAGTCAGACCCAATGCCGTGGACAGGTCAGCGCCGGTCAGATCGGTGCCCTTGAGACCAGCGCCTGTAAGATCCGCCCCTCTAAGATCGGCGCCCTTGAGATCGGCGCCCTTCAGTCGCGCGCCGCGCAGGTTCGCTTCACTGAGAGTAGTGCCCTCCAGGAGAGCACCGTTCAGATAGGCGTCCGCTAGTTGTGCCTTTCTCAGATGGAGACCAGCCAAATCCACGGGCGCCCGCCTGCCACCGCGCCGCGAGCGTGCCACCGTAAGCGCGCGCAGAGCCTCCTGCACCTGTTCATCTGGCTTCCTCACCAACTGCGTCGCCGCAACTGGCGTCGTCGCGGCGGCCGGTGCCTGTTCTCGCACGAACGCGTTGAGGACCCGTGCCGCATGATCGCCCTGATCCGGCGCATCCTGAACGATCTGCTCCATCGCCAGGACTCCTCCGAGACGCACATACGGTTCGCTTGAACTCAGCCGCTCCAGTGCCTTTGTGAAGCGGTCCGTGACCTGGCCGCGTCGAGTGAGCCGGAACGTACGGGCGGTATAGGTCAGGGCGATACCGGCCCCCACAGCGGCGAAAACCTGAACGACAGCCAGACGGAACTGGCCCACGGCGGCTGCCCTAGCAGCATCGTCTAGGGCAGACCAGTCATCACTCGTCACCCAACGCGCCAGACGCCTAGTGAGCGGGGTGAAAACAAGAGCCAGCACTCCGCCGAGCAGCCCCGCACCGATCACCGTCAGGGCAGCCAACCGTGTCCGCTTCCACAACATGCGTCGTTTCTACCGGACGCAGCCCGAGGCCTGTACGCTGCCCGGGGCACCAGGAGCCTGTAAACATTGAGGCCTGAGGTGTGAGTCACTCGTGGAGCGGTCCAGTGGACTCGAAGTCCCGACGCGCGGCGAGGTTGACGGTGCAACCGAAGTGCTGGTCCTCACGTGGTTGTTCTGCCTCCCCCGTTGCCTAGTTTTGGAGGGTAGCTTCTGAAGATCGTCATACTGATTGGTCACTGCATTTCGTCGCCGGGATCCTCGGCAAGGTGTCCGTGGTGCCGGTACACCATTTCGTCGGGATGCCGTGTCACCCGTGCGAGCCGCCAGGCCGCGTCGTAGGACATGCGGCGTGGTTCTTGAGCACGTAACCGCAGGGCCAGGAGGCTGGTTGCCGGGTCGAGCAGCCAGCGCAGGGCAGTCAGCTTCATCGCTCTGCGTTCGTCCCGGCGAGGGGGCCGGGCGTGCCCCTGTCGCCACCGCTGTCAGGTGAGTCGGTGGTGGCCGGGTCGTCCGATGCAGGCCAGAGGGCATCGGTCCATCCCATCTGTTCTGCGACGGTGCGCACAGTGGTGGTGAATCGTGCGTGCTGTCCGGGGTCGCGGCCCAGTTTCTCCCAGACGTACAGGACGGTTCGGGCGATGCGTTCGGCTTTGGACTGGATGTCGTCCGCTGCGCCGACCAACGGGAGGATCTTCTCGGTGAAGGCGTTCCAGTCGAGGGTGTCCAGCTGGTCCAGGTGGCGTTCGAGCCACCACATCCGTGTGGTGTCCGGGGTGTCGAAGACTGCGTGTCGGAACAGGTTGCGACGTTCCTGCTCCTGTTCGAGCTGAAGTGTCACGTCACGCAGGGCGTCCTGGAACCTCTGTGCGCGGGCTGCGTCCTGCTCGGTGAGCATGAGCGTGATGCGTGCTTTCAGCCAGAGTCCCGGGGTGTCCTTGGTGGTGTGCCAGTGGGCAGCCGCGAGGGTGACGTTTTCCTGTGCAGCATCAAGCTGTTCGGGACGGTGATCTTGAGTGATGCCGCGTCCGAGTTTGTCCAGGGCCAGTCGTGCTGCGGCTCGGGCGGAGGCGGTGCCGTTGGCTCTGGTGTGGGCGGGGGCCTGGTAGGTGAGGGTTCCGCGGGCGGAGAAGCGAATGCCGGGCAGAGAGGTTGGCCACTGCGACCGGATCCGACAGCGCCGCCTGTTCCACCAGGGGGCGGGTCCTTGGCTCAAGGAGACGATTCCTCCTTGGACGCCTGGTAGCGGGTGGCTGCCTGTACCAGGACCTCCGTCCAGAACGGATGAATGGCCGCTTCCTCCGTCACCATGAGGCGGTCCAGACGGGGGCGCAGGCTCGGTGGGGTGAAGATATCGGCGAGCACGTCCAGCAGGCGTTCCCTGCGCTCGGGGTCGTCCTCGAAACGCTGGTGCCAATGCTTCAGTTGCAAGAGGGCCACGTCCACGGCGTCATTGGTGAGCAGCAGCTTCTGCCATGCATGGACGATGTGCAGTCGGGTCTCGGGGCTGTTCGTGTCCAGGATCAGGCCTGTTCCCTCACCGCTGGAGATGAGGGCCAGGAAGGCACCGAGGGTCTGACGGCGCAGGTTCGCATCCCCCTGGCGGCGTTCCATATCGCTGAGCCATTGACCGAGGGCCTTGTGTACCTCCGCCGGCCTGTGCACCGTCAACTCGCGAAAGGCGTTGGCCAAGGTGACGGAGCCGTAGTCGGCGCGGCCTGCGGCCTTGCCCAGCCGCGTCAGGGCGAGCGCCGGATGCTCAATGCCCCAGGTGCCGCCGCAGATCTCGATGACGAGCTCGACTTTGGCTTCGGACGGGTTCCTGGCATCCATCCACGTACGCAGACGGTCCCTGACGTAGCGGCCGAGTTCGGCGTCGTCGGCGGCTTCGGTCAGTGCCTCCACGGCCAGCCAGCGTCGGGCGCCGACGAGGTCGTCGGCCAGGCCGTCAAGGATGGTCCGCTCGTGGCGGTCCACCGCAAGGCGCAGCAGGGCCTCGGTGACCAGGCGGGCATCTTCTTCCGGAATGATCCGGTCCGCGGCAATGCCGGTGGCCCAGGAGCGAAGCAACTCGTGCTGGGTGGGGAACTCATCCCACAGGTGGCGCAGGATGGCCGAGGGCAGGCCGTCCTTCTTCGCGTCGTGGAAGGCCAGATTCCCGTTGCTGGTGATTTCCGCGGCAGTCAACCGACTTGTGGTCGTGGCGTCAGTCAGGACGTTGGCTGGGGTGCGGGCAAGCCCCAGTCGGGTCAGGAGGTCGTCGGCTGCCCTGATGACGGAACTGCGCTGCCCTCCGTGCAGCAGAGCACCGGCCCAGACGGTGACCCGGATGGACAGCAGTTGCGTGTCGCTCTGATTTGTCCGGTCTTTGCGAAGGAGCCTTTCGACGTCCGTGTGCCAGTCGCCGAACTCGGTGATGATTGCCTGGATCTGCTCGGCATCGGTTGCCTGGATGAGTTTGCCGGCCAGGCGCCACGCCGCGCGCGCGGATGGATTGGCCTCCCAGATGCCTGTGAAGGCGGTTTCGTTCAGCCATGTCACACGCTCGCCTCGGTGGTGGGCGGTGAGTTCCGCCGTCACGAGTGCCTTCGCGTCGGGTGATTCCAGGCGGACAGTGAACGGCAATGTGGGTTCGGCCCAGTGGCCGAACCAGTCTGCGGGGGTGGCCAGGATGACGAGGAAGGAGCCCTTCTTGCGGAGGTCTTCCCCGTGACGGACGAAGTCACTGCCCAGATGTTCCTCGGGTTCCTCGGGGAGATCGGAGAGATCGAGGACGTATCCGGCCGCACTGTCTTTCGGCAGTGGCTGCACCGACGGTTTGGACCACTCCGGGTCGAGTTCGAACAGGGCCAGAGGACTGCTTGTCACGGTGCGCAGTAGGCGTACGGCGGCCGTACGGCGGCCGGTGCCTGGTGGTGCGCACAAGACGACGATGCCGTATTCGTCCAAGTGCTTGGAGGCGGCTGCCCAGGGTTCCGCGGTCCGCGGTGGAACAAACCGGCCCTCCTGGCTCGCCTTGTAGGCCGGGTCGGTCTCGGTGATGGGGACGGGGATGACCTGCTCGCCGTTCAGGTGCAGGTTGTAGGCTTGAATGCCCTGTTCCCCGTAGTGACTGAAGTTCACCGGGCCGGGCTGTGGCTGCCCGCTCGGATTGCCGTCCTGCGGCTGGAGCGGCGCTTGTGCAGGCTCGTGGGGCTCGGCGGGCCTGGGCGGCGCGGTGGGCCCGATGCCGGCCTGCGGTTCCGTCGCGTGGTCGGTCATTGCTGCCCCCGTCCCGCGCCGAAGTGGTTGTAGGCCTGGACGCCGTCGGTGCCGTGGTGGGTGAAGTTCACGGTTCCCGGCGCCGAGGCAGCTGCCAGGGGCGGCCGTGCGGACGCCGAGGCCTCGGGCTGGTCCGCGACCGGTTCCGCGGCATCGACCGGCTCGAAGATGTCAGGATCCGCGAGGGCCCAGTCGAAGCCGGGGATGTGGACGAACGCCGGCTGCCGGAACTTCTTCACCTTCACCAGGTGCCGGACGAACTGGGCGGACAGGGCGTCACCGTTGAGGCATCCGCTGTCGAAGACGTCTTCGTACACCCGCTGCGAAATGATCACTGCGGTGTTGGTGATTTCCGGGTTCGCGCGGTTCAGTACCGCCCGGAGTGTGTCATCGTCCAGCAGCCGGTGGGTGTGCACCATCGGCCTGCCGAGCCCGCTGTGCGGCAGCGGGCCGACGTGGATGCTGACCCTCAGCTGCAGGAGCACATCTCCTGGTGCCTCGGCGCGGCGGCGCGAGAGAGCGTTGCGCAGTGCGTCGGGGAAGCAGCCCACCAGTGCGGGCAGAACTTCCGGGTCCATGCCGGCGACGTATCCGTCGCCGGTGTGCTGGCCGAACATCCGTCGCTCCCAGTGAGCACTGACGTTGCTGGCGCTGAGCGCCTGCGCCAGCAGGGGCGGGATATCGACGTTCACCCGCTGCATGCTCTTGCTGTCCAGCGCACTGAAGTTCCGGGCGTCCACGGCCAGGACGGCCCGGTAGGGCCACAACGGCTCCCAGGACGGCAACATGTGCCGCTCCTCTCTCACGTGACGTGTGTGTCGCCGCGCAAATCGCGGCGAACGCCACCCTCGTGGAGAGCCGAAAACGCAATAGTCCAGCGTTGGACGGTACGGGGGTGCGGTGAGTCACATCGCGGGGGTGGCATCCTGGCGGCTCTTGCCGCCGGGCGGCTCCTCGCCTCGGGCGACCGCTCTGAGACGGTCCACATCTGTGATGATTAGGCGCCGACGGCCGAGTGCGAGGATGCCGGCGGCCTGAAGCTCGCCCAGGGCTGCAAGTGCGGACGAGCGTCGCATCGCCGCCATCGTGGCGAGCTCTGCACGGGGCATGCCCAGTTCTACCAGCGTGCCGGTCGTCCCCTGGGAGTGGCCGACTTCGTCCGCGAGGTGACTTACCACCCGGGCCACACGGGCGAGGGTAGGCAGGTGAACCAGGTCAGCCCGTAAGCGTTCGTGGCTGTTGAGCCGTTCGACGGTCAGTTGGTAGATGACCGTCTCCAGACGGTGGCGTTCCACGTAGCCACGGAAGGCATGAGCGGGCAGTACGACTCCGGTACACCGGCGTGCCGCCCTGACGGTGGCCGAGCGGGGGCGGCCGAGCAAGGCGCCCATTTCCCCCAAGACTTCGCCTGGCCCACGCAGCATCAGAGTCAACTCGTCGCCGCATTCATTGCTCTGCGCGACCTTCACCAGACCGTCGACCAGTGCGATCACGCAGTCGGGCGACTCGCCCTGGGCGAGGAGCACGGCGTTGGACGGATAGGTCCGCCGCCGTCCTCGGTCGATCAAGTCACGCCATACGTCGGCGGATACCAGGGAGCGGAAGTTCATCACAGTGCCCTCCCGGTGCGTCATGCGACCACGGTCGCCAGGCCGAAGGCGGCGCAGCCCGCGACCGCCAATATCAGCGACCACTGCACCCGGCGGTGCTTGTTCCAGGCGATCTCGCTCATCACCACCACTTGCCGGGACAGCGACGGCAGGGGATCTTTGTCCCGCAGCGCCGCTTCCAGCACTGCCGGGTCGAGGTGCCGAACGTGCCCGAAGTACAGGAAGTCGTCGCTCATCTCTGGCCCCCGTCGCTCCTTACGGAGGTTGGGTGAGATCGCCCAAGCCGCGCAGCTGACTCCTGCCACCATGAGCAGGACCCCGACCCACAACAACAGCCGTGGCACAGGGGAGTCGAGATCACCTACCGCTCGCTTGGAAGTCGCAAGCAGCCCCAAGACAGCCAACGCCGTGGACTGCATCGTCAGGGCGAACGACGCCTTCGCATCAGCCTTGGCCGTCCAATCTGCAACAGCTGCTTGAATACGCCACGCGGTCTCAGTCGGCTCATCCGCCATTCAGCCGTCCCCCTAGCTGCCGACCGGGCGTTCATCCGCCGGTCCTCGGGCTGAAGTCTGAGCACAGCAAGGGGGCGGAAAACCTGCTTGTCGCTCTATGGCCGAGAATGAGCATTTGCCGGAGCGGAGTGCGAAGCCAGGTCCTGGCGCGCGACTTCGAGCGGGATCCGGCTCAGGCTGTCCACCCTCCGGAGGCGCCAAGACTTGACAGCACAAGGGCAGGGCGGCAACCCGACCAGTTCGGAAGGTGGGGGTTCCGACCCCGCTAAGCCGGATCCGGCAGTGGCTCGCCGTTCACCGTTCCGTGCGAGTTAGGACCGCACGACCGCAGGGCAGGCCCTGAACCGGAGCTGTCGCGTGTTGTGTAGCGTCCGGCCAACCTCAGCGGGGCGCCTGGCACGTCGCTCTCGTCCCAGCCCAGGAAGTTCGCGATGGCGGGGGAGCGAACGAGGGATTCGTACAGTTCCGCGCCTTTGCACGGCGAGGCGGCGGTAGCTGCACTGGCAAGACCTGGGCTTCGGCGCTCTGCCATAGACCATGCAGGTGGCTTGACTCAGTCATTGAGACTCCTCGTGATCGATGCGGGCCAGGGACCAGGATGTTGTCGGCGGCGACGCTCCAGTCGGCAACGACGCGGGCCTGACTGCCGGTCAGGAGGGCGGTCACGGCGCTCGGGTGAGTGGGGTGGGTGTCGAGGCGGACGTGGGCGTCGATGGCGGAAGTCACGTAGGGGTCTCGTCTCTTCTGCCGTGCCCGGGCCTTGGGGTCCGGCCACCGGTGTACGCGGGGGGCTATCGGGGTGCTCGTGTGGACCGGGCGGCGTGCGCGACCGTGGTGGTCGGCGGGCCGGCGCGGATGGTGGGCGCCGGTCGCCGCCGCTGTGGCGGGGTGGCTCCGGTGGCGTGCTGCCAGCGGGTGCGGACGGCGGCGATGTCGGCGAGGGCTCGGCGGGCGCCGACGACGAGCTGGAACGGAGTGTTCGCCGGGTCGTCGGCGTACGCCTTGATGCGACGACCGGTGTGCTCGGCCGTGACCAGGAAAGAGCGCTGCAGGGCCCGCTCGCCCCAGTGCTCGACGGAACCGGCCGGTTCGGCCAGCATGCGGAGGACCTTGCCCGGTTCACTGCCGCCGTCCAGCACGCCGCGCTGCTGGGCTTCCCACAGGACCGTGACGGGGTCGACGGGCTCGCGGCGGCGGGCAAGGCCGGTCAGGCACTGCCACAGACCGGCGTGCAGCGGCAGGGTGAGGTCGTCGGGGAGCAACCACCAGGCGGCTTCGATGTCGGAGGGGTAGGCCGTTGCGGTGGCGAGCAGCATCTGCTCCTCCTCGACGGCCTCTGCGGGGTCGGGCGCGACGGGCGGCGATGGTGCCGCGGTGCGGGGCAGCACGCCTGCGCGCGGCGGGAAGCGGGCTGCGATGTCGTCCACGACCGCGGCGAGCGCATCGGCCTCGGCGAGAACCGTCTGGACGGGGTGAGGGAGGGAGACGTCGTGGACGGTGTGGATGAGGCGTTCGGCGGCCGTCAGCAGGCGGCGGCGGGCGTGCTCCGCCTCGACCATCCGAGCGTAGGCGGGGGCGTGGCTGGGCCAAGGGCAGACCTGGACGAGGGCGTGCAGGTAGGAGGCGGTCAGCCCGCGCGCCTGCTCCCGGCCCTCGGCGAGCACGCGGTCGATCCACTTGGTGTTCCTCGCGTGCTCGGCGGGGTCGGGCCGCGGCAGGGTGGTGATCGCGGCGTACAAGGCAGCGTGCTCGGCGGTGGAGAACGAGTCGGCGGCGATGCCGCTCACGTCGTCCAGGCGGTGCGGGTCGAGGAGGAGGGCCCCGAGGAGCGCCTGCTCGACGTGGAACACCGGCTGGGGCGGTGTGATGGCGTCGAGGTCGTCTTCGTCGGGTTCGCGGGCGTGGGGCATCAGGCGGCGAGGGTGAAGTCGTCGGGGTCGAGGGTGACGCCGAGGTGCGGGGCGAGGAGCTGGCCGGCGAGCAGTGGGGGAACGGCGTTGCCGATCTGGGAGAATTGCTGGCCCTTATTACCGGCCCAGGGGTAGTCGGCAGGGAAGGTCTGCAGGAGGCCGGCCTCGCGGGCGGTGATCCGGATCGGCTCGGGAACGGCTGGCCCATCGGCTTCTTCGGCTGGCGGTGAGGCGGGTTCGACGACCCATGTGCACTCGTTCGCGCGGTGCCCGAAGAACAGCGTGCCAGCCGGCTCGGACAGTGGACGGACGGTGGCGTTGGCCTGATTGTTGCTGCGCAGGGACCAAGACCAGCGGTGGGCCTCGGCGGTGAACGTCGGCGCCGGAGTGTCGGCGGCCCGGTTCTCGCGGGTGCCGTGCCGCGCCACCCATCCAGCGCCTTCGCGGCGGGATTGCAGGAACACTCCGTCCGGCCTGGGCGTCCAGGTGCCGCGCTGCCGGGCGTCGGACAGCGTCTTGCGGGAGCCCGAGGGGAACGGTTCTGGTCCGCCGCCGGGCCCGCCGCCAGCGCAGACGGTGGGAACTGGCCGGTCGGTCGCGCCCCATCCTAGGGCCTCGGCCATGCTGACCCAGCGGGCGCGGCCGGGACCGAACAGCGACTCCGGTTCGGCCAGTTGGGAGTGCGTGGGGGTAGGAGGCTGCGCCGTACGGACGCGGGAGGCCAGGAGTATCGCCCGCTTCCTGGTCTGCGGGACGCCGAAGTCGGCCGCGTTGAGGATCCCGTACCAGACGGAGAACCCCCACCCGCGCAGGACGGCCGCGTACTGCTTCCACAAGGGCAGGACGTGCGGCACTTCCTCCATGGCGACCCAGTCGCGCTCGCCGACCGTGTTCAGGGCGTACAGATAGCGCATCGGCTCGGCTGCGAGCAGGGAGCGCTCGTCGCGGCATGCGGCGAGGAGGCGTTCGCGGGAGTCGCGTCCGGCGGCCAGGTCCTCGACCGCCGCGTGCACCAGAGGCTGGTCGAGCAGGCCGAGGCGTTTGCCGGCCATGCTCCACGCCTGGCACGGAGGGGAAGCGATCATTCCGCGGGTGCGGCCGATGAAGGGCCAGGTCGGATACATTGCCACGTCGGTGCGGATCGTCAACTGCCCAGTCGCAGCCCGGGTCTTGCACGCCCACTCGTCCCATTCCAGCCCGATGTCGCGCACGCCGAGGACGTGCAGCGCCCGGCTCCAGCCGCCCGGCCCCGCGAAGAGGTCGAGTATCACGTGGCCAGCCCGAAGTCGGACTGTGTCGGCGCGTGCTTCGCGACGGCGCGGGCGGTGATCGCTTGCGATGCGCGGGCGGACGCCGCGGACAGTTCCTCCGCGCCGGGCTCCCGATACCACGGCCGGAGGTCGAGCATGGCGGCGCGCATGCCGGTGGCGAAGCAGAGCGCGGTGCCCTTGGGCAGGGCGCGGATCGCGTCAGCGGGCAGGATCCGTTCCTGCCGCATCGACACTGACGTGCTCTTGCCGGACTCCGAGTGCGAGGTGGACGTGGTCTCCACGTCGTGGTCGCCGATCAGGCGGCTGAGCTTGTCCGCGAAGTCCGGGTCGTCAATACCGCTGCCGATCACCTTGACAGTCGAGGCGGACCACATGGCGTCCATGCCCGCGTCTCCCCAGACCTTCTGGCCCTGGCGGTAGGACTGCAGGATCGTGATCGGGATGATCCCGCGGCTGCCGAGGTGGGAGTACAGGTCTGGCAAGTCGCTGATCTTGCACACGTTGGCGGCCTCGTCGAGGATCGCCAGCATGGGCGGATCCAGGCGCCCGCCGGCACGTTCGGCCTGCGCGGTCGCGGCCCGCATCACCGAGTCCGCGCACGCGGCGATCAGCGCCGAGGCTCCGCCGCCACCGTCCTTGCTGAGTAGGAACAGCGTGTCGGTGGACGTGACGAACTGCTCCGGGCGGAATTCCGGGACGTCCTTCTGGGGGGTCACCCACGCGGCGATTTCCGCGTTCAGGAGCGCGGAGGCGTACTGCCGGGCTGTCTCGTAGATGCCGTCTCGAGTCTCGGGCGGTCCCTCGACGGTGCCCTTGAGCTGAGCGGCGACGGCGGCGAAGTCGTGGTCGCGCAGGATGTCCAGCGGAGTGCGGTCGGCGGGGAAGGCGAGCCACTGCATGATGTCGGTGATGGGCCGCTCGTCGAGCGCCGCGGCCAAGAGCAGCTGGGACAAGATGTTGCTGCCGGCCTTCGACCAGAAGTCGCCGTGCTGGGAGGCGTCCACCGAGGCCGCGAGGAAGTGTCCGGCCAGACGGTTCGCCCCGTCCAAGGTGGTCGCGCTGGCGAGAGGGTTCCACCACATCTCGCGGGCGGCATGCGCGATCTGCTGTGGATCCATGGTCCATACCGCCCCCGCCCGGGCCCTTGCCTCATAGGCGGTGGTGAAGGCGTCGCCGGCGGCCTTGTTCGACGTCAGCAGGACCGGGCCGGGTGCGCCGAGCATGGACGGGATGGCGAGCGAGGTGGTCTTGCCGGACCGGGGCGCCATGATCGCGACGGCGACGTCCTCGAACCCCATCCGTACCTCGTGGCGGCTGCCCTGCAGGTTGCCGAGAAGGATGCCGGTGTCCTTCGCGTCGATGTGCTTGCTGTCCTTCAGGCTGGGGCGCAGGGAGCGGGCTTTGTCGGTGATCGCTTTGGCCATCAGCGGCTCAATGTCCCGGGCCTTGGCCATGTCGTTGATCTTCTTCCGGCCGCCGCTTCGGTTCTTGTGCCGGGCCCACAGGACGCCAGCCCCTGCCCCGAGAGCGAGGAGCAGGAGAACGGGGACGATGCGGGCACCGATCAGCAGGGACGTTTCTCCTGCGTCGGGCCAGACCTGCTCGGGGTGGAGCAGGGTGTTGGTCGGCTGGTAGGGGGCCCAGCTGGTGCCGGTGAGGTAGGCGGTGATGTTGCCGGACAGCCAGGCCAAGTGGGACAGGGGGACGACGACGGCGAGCACCCCGAGGAGGAGGCGCAGGACGAGGTCGTATCCGTCGGTGTTGCTGCTGGAGGAGGAAGGGGGCAAGGGCTATGTGCTTCCGGGCGGGGAGGGAGGGTTAGCGGCTGCGGCCGTGCCTGGGTGGCGCTGGAGGCCCTCGGCGTGAGGGCGTCGGTGAAGGCGGCGATCAGTTTGACGGCCGTGCGGGCGCCGAAGCTGGCGTACCAGGCGGGCCGGTCCGGCTCGGCGACGTGGTGCAGGGCCACCACTGGTCGTCGGGGTCGGGCGCAGGTGGGGCTTCTGGTCGGGGCTGGAGAGCAGGACGCGTGGCATCAGGGGGTCGTTGCCGTGGCTCCATCCGCAGGCACGGTGGAGGGGAACGGTGATCCAGGCGGTGTCACCGCCGCCGGCGAGGTGGCGCGGGGTGATGAAGTCGACCTCGACGGTCTCGGGAGTCGGGGCCCTACTTCCGTGCCGCGGTTCCTCGCAAGGGTGCGAGGGCTGGCATGGGAACCAGGGATGAGGGGGCCTTGCGGGCTGCGGTGTTGATCTCCCGGAGCGCTTTGCCGTGGGTGGCCCAGTCGTCGAGGTAGCTCCAGGATTCGGCGTGATGTTCGGCGAGGGCGTCGTCGAATTCGGCGGTGCCGGGCTTAGCGGTGGCGGGCAGGGCGTCGCGGGTGAGCAGCCATTGCTCGTGCAGTTCGTCGAGACGGTCGAGGGCCGTGTGCAGGACGCCCAGCTGGTATACCCAGCGGCTCTGCACCGTGTTCTCCGGCAGCTGGGCCAGCTGTGTCTCGGCGGTCGCCAGCAGGTGCCGGGCGCCGTAGCGGAGCGGCTCGAACGCCTCGGCGGTGTCGGCATCGCGCTGGCTCTTGCGCATGCCGTAGGCGTGGTCGTCGTAGGGCCAGCCGTCGAGGCCGGTGTGCTCGTCGGAGTAGGCGTCCCAGGCGTCGAGGATCTTCTGGCTGTCCCGCACGTAGTGGTCGAGGTGGCGCAGGAAGTCGCGGTGTGCGTGGTGGTCTCGGGAGATGGGGAGGGGTCCTGTCAGGTCAGCGGCGAGCGGCCGGCTGCGCGGTACTGGCGTGCGCCGGGATCGTCGCGGGTTTCGTCTGCTGGCGGCGGGCTGAGCGTGCCTGGGCGCGTAGATGCTTGATGCGCGTGGCGTGGGCGTCGACCACCTGCTGCGGGCGCAGTGTGCTGGGTTCCTGTACGGCGCTGTAGTGGCCGGTGCGTTCGAACATGCCGCGCTGGAGCGGGCTGCGGTCGGTCAGCGCGGTGAGGAACGCGCTGACCAGGTGAGCGGGGGTGTGCTCGTCGAGGTAGGCGTGCCAGATGCGCGGGCCGGAAACGGGCTCGCGGGTCTCGATGTGCCAGGACGACCGGTCGTGGAATTCGCTCAACGGCCGCAGTTCGATGTGGCACATGGAGTCCGGCGAGCGCGCGCCGTCTGGCTCGTGGTGCCATCCTGCCGAGGTCACCTGCTGCCACGGGTCCGGCTGCTTTGGCGGCGGGGCGGTGAGGGCGTCGGTGAAGGCGGCGAGGACCTCGGCGGGCACGAGTTCGCCGAACTCGGCGTACCAGCTGGGCTCGGTGCCGACGGGCTCCGCCCGTTGCCGCCACCACGCCGAGGTGCGGGATTGCGGGTCGAACTGGAGCCGGTGGCGAAGGTCAGGGCTTGCCAGGATGATCTCGGCGCTCAGGGTGTCGGAGACGGCGTTCCATCCGGCGGCGGCCAGGCCGTGGGTAACGTGGCGGGCGTCTCCGGGGCCGGCGAGGTGGCGGGGGCTGGTGTCGTACGGGATCTGCACGGCGTGCTTGTCGGCGAAGGCGACGAGCTGCCGTTCGCTCAGCGGCACCAGCAGCACCCCTGCTCGCTCGTCGGCGAACTGCCGTACAGGTCACGGAGATCGTCCAGCACGTAGTGGAGGGTGTGCTGGTCGGCCAGTTCCCACGCGGCCGTGCGCAGCTCGGTGATCAGCAAGTCGCCCTGCGCCGTGCGCGGCGCGTCAGGGTTCTCCTGAACGGCGCGGGCGAGGGCGCGCAGCGTGTCGGCGAACTGGACGGGCAGGCCCGTGTACTCGTCGAGGAGGGGCTCGACCAGGGCGAGGGCTTCTGCGGGGTCGGGGTTCTCGCGCAGGTAGTCGGTGAGGTCCGCGAGCGTTTCGGTCAGCGTGCGGATGGTGTCCGGGGTGAGTGCGGGCATCGGGTTCCTCGGGGCGGGGCTATTGCGGTCAGCGGCGGGTGCGTGCGCCGCCGGTCGAGGTGTAGGGACGGGCACTGGTGCGCGGTCTGGTGCTACGGGCGCTGTTGCGGGCCCAGGTGGCGGCGCGGGCGGCCGTGATGCGGGCCTGCTGCCACGCACTGAGCTGGGAGGGCTTCACGGACATCGACCAGGTACGGATCTGCGCGCTGTGCGGCACGCGTCCGCGCGGGCGCATCACGGGGTCCGGGCTGGCGAGTTCGGTGGAGAAGGCTTGCACCAGGTGCATCGGGGTGTTCGGCGTGAAGTTGGCCGTCCAGCCGTTGCCCTGCTTGTCCTGCGCTCCGGTCCACCACATCACCGCCCCGTCGGGGCTTGGCCGGTACTGCATCCACGCGGTGCCGTCGGGGCTCGTCGCCATGTAGTCCTGGCCCTCGAAGCGCGTGTGCCAGTTCTGCTCCTGCAGAGGGGCCCAGACGTTGGGGGCGTGGGCGGAGCGGTGGCGGGTGAGGGCGTCGGTCAGGCCGGCGACGATCTCCACCGGCGTTTGTCGGCCCAGGTGGGCGGACCACTCGCCGTTCGCTCCGTCTGCGTGGCCGTGGATGGTCCATCCGCCGGGGAGGACGTAGGGGTCGTAGGCGATGCGGACGGTGCGGTCCGGGCTCTCCATGCGCAGGGGGCCGCCCGTCTTGGACTTGTCCCTCCAGCCGGAGGCGCGCAGGAACTCCGAGACGTGCCGGACGTCGCCGCCGCCGGCCAGGGCGCGGGGCTGGACGAGGTAGTGCTGCTCGGCCTGCTCGTCGGGTCCCCAGCCCTGCCACTGCTTCTTCTTCACCGGCGGCGCCGGATCGTCCAGGTCTTCTGCTCGTCGTCCAGGGTGAAGTAATCCAGGCCGGGCCAGTGGGCGGCGATCGTGTGTTCCGTCAGGCCCTCGTTCGGTGAGACCGGCCGCCCCAGCGCCTCTTCGAGCGGGTGGTGGGGCCGGTGGGTCCGCTCGTGCAGGCGGGGGATCAACGGCCGCCCCGGATGTCGGCGATGTGCACGAGCTGGCCCAGGGCGGTGGTGGTGTACCAGCCGCAGTCGATCAGCTCGTCGCGGTCGGCGAACCGTGCGAGGAGGGAGTCCTCCATGGCCCGTAGATAGATCAGGCAGTCAGGGCAGCGGCGTGAGAGGTGCACGAGGTAGCGAGGGTGGGCGGTGACGTAGGACTGGGCGCCGCCGGTCGCATCACGCAGCCGCCACCCGTCCTCGTCGGTCGGGGTGTGCCAGGAAGGGGCCACGACGCGCATCGCGTTGCCCCACAGTTCTCCGCCGGCCACCCCCTTCAGGACGACGACGGTGTCACCGGCCTGGAAATGGGCGTGGGTGATGTCCCGGTCGGGGGTGAGCGGGTCGGGCGTCGGTGCGAACGCCGAGGCGGACGGGGGCTGGGACATGAGTTCCTTCCACGCGATTGCTGGCGGGGTGGGAGCATCAATAGTCCGGAGGAACGCCGGTTTGGCTAACCGGCGTTTCCCAGCTATGTTGCCCCGCCGTCAGCGGAACGGGTTATCCGTCCCGCAGTCCGCCTCACTGGCCGCGTCGAGGAGTTCGAGCAGGTCAGTGCCTTCGGCGTCCCGCTGGTCGATCCACCATCCAGCACGGGTGACGGAGCGGGCCTTCTCCTCCAGCTCCGCCCAGTCCGCCTCGTCCCAAGTGCCCTCGACGACGAGCGCGGTGTGCGCGGCCGTCATCAGCTGGTGGCGGGAGCGCTCGCCCCAGCCAAGGGCCTTCTCTGGGGGCCCTCCAACCGCGGCATGTCGAACTGCTTCGCCCACGCGACGGCTGCCTCCTGCTCCTCGGCCCGCTTGGCCGCGAGCCACTCTTCTCCGAACTACTTGGCAGTAGAGGCGGTCGCTGGCGCTCCTTCATCCGAACGCGGCGTTTCAACAACCAGTTTGGATGGCTGTGCACGCGCGCTTGCCGGCCGCGGTCCCCACGTGGCCGATGGGACGCCGGCGGGGTGGGGACCTGCATCGGTGCGGCGTGCCGCGGTCTCCCACGAAATCCGGTGGAGTCTCAGCGGCCGGAAGTGGTTGGGTCCTGCTCAATGCTTCGCTGACACGGCCCGGCACAGGGCGGTCTAGCCCGCGCGTCGTCGAGTGATGGAGGTTAACGCGGTGGCTGGTTATGGGGCGCTTTCCGACGTATACGAGTGGCTGATCGGGGACGACAGGTTGACCCCCGCCAAGGCAGTCGCGGTTTACTACAGCGATGTCGTGGGTTCTCTGCCGCCCAACGCACGCGTCCTCGACTGCGCGTGTGGGACCGGTCAGCTCGCCGTCGGTCTCGCGAGTCTTGGCCTTGACGTGGTTGCCGCAGACGCCAGTGATGGGATGGTTCGCCGGACCGAGAAGGTCGCCGACGAGCAGGGTGTCTCGCTTCGAGCCCTCCGCGCGAGTTGGGATGAGCTGCCCGACCACCTGGAGGACTCCACGTTCGATCTGGTGTTCTGCGTCGGCAATTCGCTCGGGCACGCCGAGGGCGCAGCGGGGCGCCTGACCGCACTGGAAGCGATGTCGCGGCTGCTGAATCCGGGCGGACGCCTTGTGCTCCACTCACGCAACTGGGAGCTCGTGCGCTCCGCCGGCTCACGGGTAGACGTCCGCGATCGACTCATCCGCCGCAACGACCGCGATGCGGTCGTCAGCTACTACTGGCAGATCGAGCAGCGCTGGGAGCAGGAACACTTCCTTGAGATCGTGGTCGCCCAGATCGAGCCGGAAGGGGTAGTGCGAGCCTGCTCGGAGCGGTTGTCCATCTGGCCCTACCGGTACGAGGACCTCGTGGCGCAGCTGCGGAGTGTCGGGCTCACGGTGCAGTCCACCACCTTCGCCCCCGAGAACGATGGATACCTGGTGGTCGCCAGCCGCGACTAAGGCGCGAGGCACGTCTGAGCCGGAGCTCTCTAGATAGAGTCCTGCCCGTGGCGAATCATCAGGACGAGACCAGGGCGGCCTATGACGGAGTCGTCGAGCTGTACGCATCGCTGTTCGCAGACCGGCTGGAGACGCAGCCGTTCGGCCGGGCCATGATCGGCACCTTCGCCGAACTGGTGCGCGCTACGGGCAACCTGCGGGCAGCGGACGTCGGGTGCGGGCCCGGACATCTGACAGCCATGCTGCACGAACTGGGCCTGGACGCCTTCGGACTCGACCTCTCTCCCGGCATGGTCGACCACGCGCGGCGGTCCCATCCAGCGCTGAGCTTCCAGGAGGCGCGGATGGAATCCATGCCGATCGAGGATGGCGCGCTCGGCGGGGTACTGGCCCACTACTCGATGATCCACACCCCTCCGGAAGAACTGCCGGAGCTGCTTGCCGAACAGGTGCGCGTCCTGGCGCCAGGTGGTCTGTTCCTGGTCTCCTTCTTCGGGACCGACGGACAGGAACCGGTCCGGTTCGACCACAAGGTGGCGCCTGCCTACAGTTGGCCGACGGATCGCCTCGCTGAACTGCTGGCCGATGCCGGGCTCGTTTCCTTCGCCCGGCTGCTCCACGATCCGGCCTCCGAGCGGGGCTTCCTCGACGCTCATTTGTTGGCCCGCAGCTCGTAGGTCCTGCCCGGTTATACCTGCCGAACTGTCGGCACACCTCGGGACTGCCGGCTCGGCAGGGGTTCGCTGATCTAACGTGAATTGTCAGACTGGCTCTAGTCTGGTCATGCGAAACCCTTAGCTTCAGCAGCTTCGGATGAGTCAGCAGGTCGCCTACGACAATGTCGTCGACGCCGCCGCCGTAAGCGGCGACGATTTGGGCGATGAACTTATACGCTTCTGAGCTGTTGCGGTCGGCCCGGTCGTGTCCAGAGGCGTCACTTGCCAAGCGGGCAAATCCAGTGGGGTTGCGGGTAGCGGCAATAGCGGGCCGCAGGTATCTCGATGAATTCCCGGCCAACCATTCCATGCTGGGGCGGATGACATCCGCACAAATCAAAGCCAGCAGGCCAGACCTGAGCGCAGTACGGCTGGGGCTCCTGCCGAGGGTAGACGCCCAGGCCAGGATGCCTTGCTGCCAGCTGTGGTAGGAAGCCGAGGCAGGAGCGGCGTTCAACCGTTCCTGCCAGGTCTCGCCGGAGAATGTCTGCAGCCAGCTCAGCAGCAGACGGGCTCCGACCATTTGAGAGCTCCGAACTCCTGCGTTCTCCCTTCGCAGGGGCGGCTTGTCCAGGCGGTCAAGGACGGCCTCGCGTGATTCTGTCGTCAGTGGCCATGAAGTTTCCCGGGAACGAGGCGGGAACGCTCGAAGTAGAGCGGCAGCCTCTCCTCCCCGATGAGTAGCCGACGCTGGGCGAGAGAGCATGGCAAGACGACTGGTCACGAAAAGTGCCTTCCGAAAAGGACGTTGAGAGAGTCGGGGTTGTAGGCCGGTGCTGGCGGTGCCGGCGGCGGATTCTCCCGACGCTGCTGCTGCCGGGCATGATGGGCCAGCCCGGCCGTGATGATGTCGTCTCTGGTGGGACGGTTGTAGATGTCCAAGGTCGACAGGTACTTGTGGCCCAGGATGTGCTGGACATAGACGGGCGGCATGTCCGGGTCGTCCAGCATCAGGAACGTCGCAGTGTGCCGCAGATCGTGAAGGGTCCAGTTCGCGCCCAGAAGTTCGTTGGCCCGGTTGAACATCATGCGGGCCGCGTCGTACTGCAAAGGCCGCCAGGGACGACGCAGTGTCCACCACAGCGGCCGCTTACGTCCGCGAGGGACGCCCTTCTTCCAGGCTTCTTCCTGGTAGAGGCGCAGCCAGACGAACGCGTCGCGAGTGACAGGGAGTTCCTGGAAAGCGCGGCTGCCCTTACGAATCACACCGATGGTCTGCTCGCCGACGTAGGCGTCGTTCTGAGTGGAGGTAAGCAGTTCCTCCGCGCGGGCCCCCGTCGCGACCCAGAACGCCAGGAGAGCGCGGTCACGATGCGAGCGGAGGCCCGCGAAGACCTCGGTGTACTTCTCCTCGGGGATCTGCCGCGGGATCCGCTTGGGCACCTTGGGTCGGTAGAGGCCGGTGCGCTGGTTGCTGTAGGGCTTTTCAGGGCTGTGGTGCGCATTCGCGCGGGCCGAGCGGGAACGGGTTGACCAGCAGCGATCCGGTGTTGCGCTCCAAATGGAAGTCGTAGAACGACCGCAGCACCGTCTCGCAGTGCGCTCGTGTGCTTGGCGCGTACTTCTTGCCGACGGAGGGCTTTCCGGTCACCGGATTCGGCGTACCGGGTTCCGGCCTGACGGTCCGGGAGGAGGCTGGGATCTCTGCCGGGTCCTTGCCTCGATGACGCCAATGAATTCGCACCGGCTTGTCTGCAAGCCGCATCCACAGCATGAAGTCCCGGGCGTCTTCCCGAACCGCGCGGTCCCACTCGATCCCGAACGCCCAAAGGTACCGCCACCAACGCAGCAGATCCATGCCGTATGAGCGCGGAGTCAGGGGTGAGCCGTCTGCTGCAACCAAATCTTTGAGGTACACCGCAACGGCCTCGATCGGTATGCCGTGCGGGTCCAGTACCTGGTACGGCTCCCAACAGTCTCCCGTCTCCAATAATTGGCCCACTTGAGGCAGGACGAAGTTCTTTAGGTCCCTTCCGGGACGTCGTTCGCCAGACACGGCGCGAAAGCTAGCAGAAAGGCGCTCTGACCTGCGAATACGCATGATTTAGTTCGGTCAACACGTCCTCCTTGGACTCGGAGTCGGCGTCGCGCGCCGCCTTCCAGCAGTCGGTGCAGTCCTTCGACGCGAGCCAACGGGCAAAGCCCGCCCGCTTGTCGGCAGGACGATTGGACAGGTCATGATCCACGCTGTGGGAGCAGGTGTGCTCCACGGTCCAGTGCGTACGCACGGCCATAATTCGATCTCCTCAAAGGGGTTGGAAGGTGGGGGTGCGCCCTGATCAGGACGTCTTGTGCCAGCCTCGGAGTGGGCGGCGGTGTCGGCCGGGCGGCCGGTGCCCGGTGGGGCGGAGCTGTCGGCGCGCGGCGAGAAGGACGGCGAGCGCGAAGGCCGCGCCGACGGCGGGGAGCGCCGCGCTGGCCAGCGTCTGCTCGGCGAGGCGTCCGGCCAGGGCGGTACCGGCGGACTGCCCGACGCCGATCGAGAGGATCAGCCACGCATACGCCTCACTGGTCCGGCCCGCAGGGGCGAGAGCATCGGTGGTTGCGTAGGCGCAGGCGACCACGACGGTCAGGAACGCACCAGGCACGGTGACCGCGGCGGTGGCCGCGAACGGCGCGGGCTGGGTTGCGAGCGGGAGCCATCCGGCGAGGAACGCGGCGCTGGCGATGATCAGCCGGTCGGCGGCGGTCCGACTCCAGGTACGGCGCCCGTAGACGAGGCCGCCCAGGAAGCTGCCGGTGGAGAACGCGGCGGGGATGATGCCCGAGAGCATGTCCTGTTCGTGGTCCTCGGTTATGGCGATCGACCACACATTAAAGGCCCCGATCGCGAACCCGATGCCGGTCAGCGAGACGAACAGGAGCAGCAGACCGGGGCTGGTCAGCCGTCCAACGGGACCGTGCAGGGTGCCGACTGACGGCGTCGATCGCCAGCGCCGCGATGGCGGAGCGAGGACGACCACGGTGGTGCCGGCCAGGCCGAGGACGGCGGTGACGGTGAGCGCGACGCTCGGGTTGTACGCGGAGGCGAGGGCGGCGACGAGCAGGGGGCCGACGATGTACAGGAGGCCCTGCGTACCGGTGTCGAGGGCGAGCGCGGCGTGTCGAAGGCGGGCGTCGGGCAGCACGCTGGGCCACAGGGCCCGCAGCCCGGCCTCCAGGGACGGGGTGGTCAGGCCGGCGGCGACGACGAGGGCCGTGGCGAGGCCCGATCCGCCGTACGGTCCCGTCAGCGGAAGGGTCACCAGGAGAGCCGAGTTGAGCACGGCGGCCGGAAGATGCACCGCCATCTGGCCGTGGTGGTCCATGAGGCGTCCCTGTACGGGCTGCACCACTGAGGAGGACAGCCCGTACAGGGCGCTGAGCAGTCCGCCGAAGGCGATGCTGCTGCCGCTCGTGGTGGCCCACAGGAGGATGGCGACGGGCGCCATGCCGTTGGGGAGTCGGCCGGTGAGGGTGCCGCCGAGGAGGCGGGCGACGTACGGGCTGCCCAGCACCGCGCCGTAGGTGATGCGCGGTGCCGGGGCCGGGGGTGCGGTCGGGGACAACGGGTGCTTTCTCGGGGTCTAGCGGTGGCGGGCGGTCGTGCTGGCGCGGGGTGGCGGCATGGGCGGTGTGGTGTCCACGGCCGGGCGCGGGCGGGCACGTAGCACGGGGGTGCGGTGCGGGGGCAGGACGGCGACGGTCGCTCCGAGGTCTTCGGCTGCCTCTTCGACTTCACGGGTGAGGAACTCGATCTGCCGTCCCAACGCTGAGAGGCGGGCGGGGATCTGGCGGCCCTGCACGGTCTGCGCGGGCCGGGCCGTGGTGAGGGGGCGGGCTGGCGCGGTGACGGGCAGGGCCGGGCGACGATGGGGCGCGCTGATGCGGGCCTGACGAAAGAACGTTTCGCCGTCGGCGAGCCACGTCTCGATGGCCGGCCACGCGCGTGCTCGGCGCTCCTGCTCCGGCACGGAAGGACGGTGTGCGCCCACCGGTACTGCTCGACCGAGGCGATCGCGACGATCCCGGACTCCCGGTTGTGCGACAGGACGATCTGCGCCTCAGCCACGGACCAGGTTTTCGCCACCGCGCAGGACGGCGCGCAGGCTGCGGCCGTACGCCCAGGCGTGCTCCCGGGCAGCCGCCTCCAGCCGGTCGTATCCGACCTGGGCCGTCATCTGCCCGTCCCACTTGCGGTACCTGTACACGGATACTGGCAGCAGGATCCCGGGGGCGAGAGCGGTGACGCCGAGGGCCGCGCAGTAGTCCTCGCCCTGGACGAGGCCGCCCATCGGAGCGGCGCGCACGAGGTCGGTGCGGGCGAGGATCGTGGTCGGCCCGATGGGGATGGTGTCCGCAGGCGACTTCCAGTACGCCCACACGTCACCGGCCTCATGCCGGCCGGGCGGCGTGGGGCAGCGCCACAGGGTGGTCGAGCCGTCGGGGTGCTGGTCCTCGCTCCAGCCGGCGCACCAGCCGACTCTCGTCGACTCCAGGGCGTTCAGCCGTACGGCCATCGCATCGTCGGGGAACAGGTCATCGTCGTCGGCCCAGTTGGTGTACGGGGTGCGTACGTGAGCGAGGGCCAGGTTCCTGGCGCAGGCGGCGCCGACCGGACGGGGCAGCGCCAGCGTGCGAACGCGCGGGTCCTGTGCGAGCGGGGCCGGCAGACGGTCGGGCGAAGCACCGTCGAGCGCGATCACGGCCTCCCACGGCACGGACTGCCGGGTGAGGCTGGCGTGCATTGCGGTCAGGTAGTCCAGCCGGTCTTCGCGCAGGCGGCTTGCGATGACGACGGTGATCAGGGGCGTGGTGTACGGGGGCAGAGAGGGCTCCGGGAAGACGAGAGGGAACTAGCGTCGGGCGGCGGGGCGCGGGGCGCCGGCCTTCGCCGGGGTTGCGGCAGGAGCGCTCTGGGGCTGCCTGCCGCGCGATGCCCGCATGGCTGGCGGGGAGTCGAGGGAGGACCAGGCCGCCGGGTGGTCGTTGAAGGCGGTGCGCGGGTCGGTGGACCAGCTCACGATTGGGCCGATGTCCTCGTGCAGGAGGCTGATCACCTCGACGCCCTCCTTGTGCAGGACGTACCCCCACTGCATAACCTGCTCGTCGGCGGTCGTGTCGGTGACCGACATGCGTACTGGGGGTGAGCCGTCCGGGGTGATTAGGTGGTCGAGGGTTCGGCCAGTGCTCGCCGCCGGTCAGCGCGGTCACGAGTGCGGGCGGGGCGTCGTCGAGGAGATCGGTGCCGAGTTCGTCCCAGCCGACGGCGACGTCGTCGATGAGGTGCCGGGACATGGCCTCGATGTTGCGTCCGAACTTGTACTGGTAGGCGGCCAGGAGCAAGGGGAGGTGGTGGCTGGGTACGCCGTCGAGCTGGACGTGGATGCCCGTGTATCCCGTACCGCGGGTGGGGCGGGCGATGAAGGAGCGTGTGGACAGGGGATTCTCCGGAGCGAGCGGGGTGCGGGGGAGGTTCGGCGGCCGTCACGGTGGCGCGCGGGTGCGTCTACGCGCGGTCGGACCAGGAGGGGACCGGAGGGCCGGAGGCGTCGGTACGCGCGCAGGTGTAGCCGATCAGGCGGGAGGGCTCGGCCCTCGCGGGGACGGTGGCGGCGTCGTTGCACACGAACGTGTAGCGGATGGAGGTGCGGGGCACGTCGTGGAGCCAGGCCCGGTCGTCCTTGCCGGGATTGATCTGCAGGCCGGAGTGCGCCACGGCGTCGGTCTGGGTGTGCGTGTGGGAGAAGAGGATCAGCGCGCCGCCGTCGGTGGTCTTGAGGGCGTAGGCGTCCGTGTAGCGGTTGGCGGCGCCGGTGAAGACGGTGGTGCCCTGGGCCCCGAAGCGGGTGCCGGTCTTGTCGTGGACTTCGATCTGCCGCTTGCTCGCCTTGGTCGGTGCGAAGACCTTCGTCCCCGTGTTCGTGCCTCCGGTGGCGAAGTTGTCGAGGATCGCGGTGCGCAGCAGCTTGGCGTCAGCAGCGAGGTGCTTGTTGCCGTCGGCGGTGACGGCCGTTGCGTATCCGTCGTGGTCGAGGGCGATGTCCGGCAGGTCCGGGCTGTCGAGGTCGACGACGGAGACCATCTCCCAGCGCTTGTGCTGGGGGCGTTCGGCGAACACGGCCAACCGCGAGGGGGCCTTGCCCTTCTGGTCCGAGAGCGCGGCGGCGAACCAGCGGTTCTGTCCGGCTCCCAGGCGCGGGATGTACAGCTTGGCGTCCGCGGAGTCGTAGGACCACGGCTTGTACGGCTTGCGGTCTGCCGCGGGGAGCCCTTCGGTCTCGGTGTAGTCAGAGACGGACATCGCGTACAGCGGGCCGTCCTCGACCGTGTCGAGCAGGCGCCGGTCGCGGTCGGTGTTGGCCTCGTTGTTGAGTTCCGAATAGCGGGTGATGACGTCGCGGGCCTGGGCGGCGCTGAGAGCGGGCACGGGCTTCGGGGCGGTGCTGGCGTGGGGCGTCTGCCGGGCATGGGCGGGGCCGTCTTCGCCGGCGCAGCCGGTGAGGGCCAGGGCGAGGCAGGCGGCGCCGACGAACAGCGGCAGGGTACGGCGAGCGGTGCGGATAGGGGGCTCCAAGGGTCTGCTGGGCGGATGGGGATCAGCGAGCACGACTGGTCTGGGTGCTGTCTTCGGCGATGTCGGCGGAAGGGCCGCGCTGGCGGCGGGCCGAGTGGCGGAGGTTCACACCGATGCACTTGGCCGTGAGCTGCTGGACCACGCCGTGGACGCGAAGTGCGCGACCGCTGTCCCCGTAGGCGGCGGGAAGGGGAGGGAGGCGGCGGTGCGGCGTCAGCGCATGTGCCGCGGCGGAGCTGACGGGAGGGCTCGCGGCGGAAGGGACGGTGCACGAGCCGGGGTGGAGGGCAGCCGCGGTGCGGGCGCGAGCGGGGTGAGGGCCCGCATCCGGTCCTCGGCCATGTGCAGGACCTCTCCGAGGCTGCGGATCTCGGCAGCGGCGTCGGCGAGGTCGTAGGACAGGTCGAAGCCGTCGTCCTCCTCGGCTTCCTTGGCTTTCTCGCCGGCTGCTTCGAAGAACTCGCCGAGCTGTGCCAGCAGGCCGTCGGTGGGTTCCAGGATCTGATGCAAAAATGCAGCGGCATCCGCGTGCGACTCGGCTCCGTTGAGCCGGTCGGTCAGATCGCGCAGCGCGTCGCCGTAGACGTAGGCGGGGCCGCGGTCTGGTTTGCCGGGGATGTCCCGGGGCGGGGGCGGGGGCGTCGGTTGGGACGGGTGCACGTGCGGGCTTTCGTGGGGCAGAGCGGAGTGCGGTAGCAGTCCGAGCTGGGCGAGGCGGAGGTCGAACGCCTCGATCAGGGGTTGGGCGCTGCCGCCGTGGCGGGCTTCGGGCCGCCGGCGAGTGCCGGGGTTGTCGGAGGGGGCGGAGTCGTAGAGGACCTCGAACAGCGTCTGGTCGTCTGGGTGCTCGCGGGTCGCGATCCAGCCCGCGGGGTCTCCGGGCGGGTGGTCGGAGGACGGTTCCTGCGGCGGACTGATGATCAGGTAGCTGTCGTCGGGGAGCGAGACGCGCACTATGTAGGCGCTGAGGCCGAACTCGATGTCGCATGGCAGTCCGCGCGCTCGCAGCGGCGTGGTGATGTGCGCGTGGCGACGCCACAGCTCCTGCCACCACGGCATGTTCACGTCGCGATGGTCGGGAAGTGGCGCGACCGGAGCCGCGCGGGCGTCCGTAGCGTTCGCCTCGTCAGCGGCCACGGATTCTCCTCCGAGACGCCGGTCGGTGTGACGGAGGCGTTCGGCGAGCGAGGTCGGCTTCTGGCTTCGGAACCGGACTGGAGTCGAGTTCGTACTCGTCGTAGGCGGCGATCAGGTCGTGTTCCAGCTGGGCTTCACGATCGGCGACTTGCGCCATGAGGTCCTCGTGCTCGGCCTGGCACTGCTGGTATTCGGCCCAGTCGGCGTCGCTGAAATGAGAGGGGCGGTTCAGAGCATTCCTTGGGATGTGGGTGGATCGGGCTTCGGGGCAGGCGCGGTGCGGTGGCGACCGCCCGGCCTGGGTGGCGGAGGCGCCGACGGGCCTTCCTGACGGGTGAGCGTCGCGAGGCAGCGTTGGAAGCCGTGGTGGTCGTCGAGTTCCTTGGCCGCGTCACGAAGGGATTCCGAGGTGCGCCGCAGGAAGCACGCGCTGAGGCGCTCGGTGAGTGCGGGGCTGCGTGGCTCGACGTGGTCGCCGCCGTGCCGAGATGCTTCAGAACGGTGCTGCCGGCGCGGGTGGTGTGGTGTGGGCTCCGGGCGAAGTCAGCAGTGAGCCGAGAACATCGCGGGAGAGGTCCTGTGCGTCGGTGGCGTGCTGGAGCAGCGCGGTGTAGGAAGGCGTGGCCGGTACGTGTCCGTTCTCGTCCAGCAGCTCCCACTGCTGGGCAGCGTTGAGTAGTTCGTCCTTCATCGCGTTGAGCGCGCCGATAAGCTGGAGCACCTCGTCGCTCGGTATCAAGGCGCGTTGGAAGTCGGGCTTCACGGGCCTCTTGGTCCTCAGTGCATACGGGCGTCGGTGTCGTAGAGCGCCAGTTCGTGGCTGTGCAGGAGGTGCTGAACAATGAAGCTCCGACCTGCGACTTTCCACAGGCCACGCCCTCGGTTGAGGTGCGCGATGGCGTCCATCTCGACGGAGGTCAGGCCGAGCAGGGAGGCCGCGGCGTGGAGCTGGTCGGTCTCCTGGCGGTAGATGATGCGGGTGCTGCAGTCGGCGAGGAGTCCCTCGGCCAGGGCCCGGCCTTGTGATCCGGCGTCGCCGGCGGTGAGCAGGTCGGACAGCCGGTGGATGACCATGAGGTTGGCGATGCCGAGGCCGCGGCTGAGTTTCCACTGGGCCTGCATGCGCTGGAGCAGGCCGACGTGCCGCATCAGGCGCCATGCCTCGTCGTACACGATCCAGCGCCGGCCGCCGCTGGGATCGGAGAGGGCGGATTCCATCCAGGCGCTCGCGCAGGTCATCGCCAGGACGAGGGCGGTGTCGTCCCCGGAGCCGCCGAGGCGGGACAGGTCGATGGTGAGCATCGGCGCGTTCGGATCGAAGGCGACGGTGGAGGGTGCGTCGAACATGCCAGCCAGGTCGCCGTGGACCAAGCGCCGCATGGCGTGGGCCAGGTCTCGCGCTGCGTCGCCGAGTTGGCCCGACATCATCCCGGCGGCCTCGTCGAGCTCGTGGGGGTTGTTGAGGGCGGCGGCGACGTCGCCGAGGAGCGGGGTGCGGTGCGTGTCGGCGGCGCGGGTGACGACGGCGTCGAGGGCGACGTCCAGGGCGGTGTGCTCCATGGGCATCAGGTCCCGACCTAGGACGGTGCGGGCAAGGGAGCCGAGCAGGAGCAGGCGTCGTTTGCGGATCTCGCCGACCCAGTCGGCCTCGGACACGCTCTCCGGGCGCGGGGCCGCGTCCAGGGGGTTCAGGCGACCCGGCAGTCCGGGCCCGAGGGCGACGGACCGGCCGCCGAGGGCTTCTGCCACCGGAGTCCACTCGCCCTTCGGGTCGCACGGTACGTAGACGCGGTATCCAAAGGCGACCGATCGCAGCGCGAAGGACTTGGCGAGGGCGCTCTTGCCCTGGCCGATCACGCCGGCGAGCAACAGGTTGGGGTTGGTGAATCCCTCGACTTTGCCGTACAGAGCGAACGGGTCGAAGACGAATGATGCTTCGGCGTGGACGTCGCGGCCGATGTAGATGCCCTCGGCGCCGAGTCCGCCTTCGGCGAGGAAGGGATAGGCGCCGGCCGCGACCGCGGTGGTCATGCGGTGGGCGGGCAGCTTCAGCCGGTTCCCGCGAGAGCAGGCGGGCCCGGGGCGTCCGCTCGGTGGGTAGAGCGGGGCGGGCATCTGGTGCTCGGCGGGCGTGCCTTCGCTCTGGTGGGCGCTGGCTTCGGCGCGGGCTTTGGCGGTGGCCTCGGCAAGCCGGCGGCGGGCGGCCTTGCGGCTGGCGCGGTCGGTGCCGTGGGGGATGAACAGCGGGCTGGCGGAAGCGCGATGGGCGCGACGGGCGGGCCGGTGGCTCATCGAGGGCCCTCGATTCTGCGGGTGGTGCTCATCGCACGCAGGCCGTGGTGCGCGGGCGGAGGTCGGTGGGGGTGGTTTTGCGGCGGACGACGTGTCCGGCGGCGAGGTGGCGTTGGCAGATCGTCAGCACGGGCGGACCCTCGGGAAGCCGCTCTGGATGACAGGAGCTCGTCCCGGCGTTGGCCTCGGTTGTGCCGGGTAGCAGGTGGAAGGAAGCGTGGACTTCGGTGGTGGCCTGCCAGAGCCTGGAGTGGGCGGTGGCCAGGTGACGTCCGGCGGCCGGGTAAGGGGGCCGGGTGTTGTCGGCGAGCCGGTCCAGAAGCTGGAGCAGAGCGGTGAGGTGGGCGTGCAGCACGTCAAGGTGCAGCCGGTCCACGGACTTGGGCGTGTCCGCGTCCGACGGCGCTAGGGTCCGTGCGTGGTGGCGGATGCCGGCGCTCGCGGCGCGGAGATAGGGGTGCGCGTCGTCGGGGCGCATAGGAGAGGTCAAAGGTGGTGGTCCTTCCTGCCGGTAGGCAGGGCGGCGACGGGCGTCCCGTCGCGGGTGATCCGGAGTGCAGTGGGCCAGGGCGCGGACTGGCGAGGTTGGTTCACAAGGCGGTGCGGGCGAGCGGGAGCGCGGAGAGGACGAAGGCGTCGGGCTGCTGGTAGTTGAGCCGTCGGAGGTCGACGCCAGAGGTGACGGCATGGGTCTCGATCTGTGCGCAGGCGGCGTCCAGGAGGGCGTCGGTCTCGGCGGTGACGGTGACCAGGCCGGTCAGTGCTACATCCGCGTGCCCGGCGATGAGCTGGCGTTCGCGGGTTTTGACGTCGGCGTACTCGACGGAGTCCTCTTCGGAATCGACCTGTCCGCGGCGTGCGCGCTCGTTGGCGTCGGCGATGATCGCGGCCTTCTTGCGCTGGACGTCCCGCAGTGCGGACTCAAGCCCCTGCGGCACGTATATAAGGGAGAGGCTGCGGCGCACGCTGGCCGTGAACATCAGCCCGTGCAGGAATCCGGCCCCCATCTCGGTCCTCGGCCAGTTCTCCACCCAGTACGTCGCGTGCCGTGCGCTGTCGGTAGCGAGGCGGTTGTACTCCTCGAACTGGACGACGGGCCCGGCGGCTGCTGGGTCGGCCTCGGCGCGGCCGGTCTCGGACCACTGCTGGAGCGCGGCGAGAGCCTTCGGGTCATAGGCGGTGCGGATGACGGCGGCGATCTCCTGCGAGGTCAGCCATCCGGTGACCTGGAGCCCGGCGTTGCGGGCGGCCTGCGCGATGCTGGCCGTGGTCTGTTCCATGACCGTGAACGCCCCTGGAAGTCCTCCGCCAGCCTGGTTGATCAGGCGCCGGGCGGCCTTGAGGTCGAGGGAGATGGCGAGGTAGGTCTCGTGTGGGGCGGCGGCAGGGCCGGCCGAGGCGACCAGTTCGGAGTAGATCTGTCCGGCGACGGGGGTCTGGGGCTGACCGTTCTGGGTCCAGTGCCGGGTGAGGGTGTCGCCGCTGTCAGGGACCGTGCGCTCCAGCACCTGGACGGTGGCGATGTGCCCAGTGCGGGCGATGCCCGCCAGCGCGCGTCCCCAGCTGCTCACGTTGTGATTCTGGGTCGCGGGGTCGAGGAGGGCGAAGGCGCGGCTGCTGACGCGTGCGATGGCGGTCAGGGTTTGCTGGTGCGGGTCGTGCACGGCCGCGGCGCCGTTGGCGGAGTCGCCGGGGGTGACCACCTTGAGCGAGGCGGCGGTGCCGGGCAGGTGGAGGATGCCGTCCTGCCGGGGGCGGGTGACGGGCCGGGCGAGCCAGAGGGTCTGGCCGGTACGGAGGCGGTGTGCGTAGCGGGCGACGATCGGCGCCCAGTCGATCAGGGAGCGGCCGTGCCGGCGGATTGCGACGAGCGCACCGGATGCCGCCCATAGCGGGGCCAGGGCGAGGGCGCCGAGCAGTCCGGTGGAGATCACCGTCATCAGCAGCAGCGTCAACGTGCAGGAGACGAGGATGAGTTGAGGCAGGGAGAGGCCGAGGAGGATGCCGCGGCGGGACCGGTGCGGGAATTTCACCGTGACCGGGGCGACGGAGAGATCAGTCAAGGGGCGGGTCCTGGAGGCGCGGGTGGAACCCGGGGGCGGGAGGTGGTGTGCACATCCCGCCCCGGGAGTCGGTCAGGGAATCAGAGGCCGGTCGGAGGCGGCGGGGGTCCGCTCGCCCCGCTGGACGGGGCATTCTGCGCGCCGGAGGGCGGGGGTGCGCCCTGCGGTGGCGGGGTTGTGGTCGGCGGAGTGGACTGCCATCCGCCGCTCTGCCCAGACGCGGCACTTGCGCCGGATCCGCCAGGCCCCGGGCTGCCGCCCACCTGGCCGCTCGTGTCGTCGGACACGCTCGTCGGCGCGGGCTGGACGGCCTTCTCCAAGCCGGACTTGACCGCGTCGCCGCCGGGCGAGGCACCCGTTCCGCCGTTCTGCGATCCCTCCTTGCCCTCGCCGCCTCCGCCGGTCGGGTCGGCGGCGATGTCGCCAGGGAAACCGCCTCCGGCAGCAGCCTCACTGCCCAGCGCTGCGGCGCCTGCTCCGGCGGCAGCGCCACCGGTCCCGGCGGTGGCCGCAGCGGCGGTGGTTTTACGGGCGGCCTTCTCGGCGTGAGCCTTGGCCATTTGGGCCCCAGCGCCACCGGCCCGGTGGATGGACTCGCCGTCGGTGCCTTCGGCTGCCCAGTGCACGAACTTGAAGACGGCGTACGGGCACAGCAACACCAGAATCATGATCACGATGCCGGACATCACGTCGGCCAAAGCGGCGATACCATCGCCGGCCTCGGTCTTGCCCATGGCGGCGATACCGAGCACGAAGATCACGGTCATCAGCAGCTTGGAGACGACGAGGGTGGCGGTGGCTTCGATCCAGCCCCTGCGCCAGCGGCGCGCGACCTCCCAGCCACCGCCGGCGGAGGCGAAGACGGCCAGGGTGACCATGACGAGGATGCCGACCTTACGGACCATCATCACGCACCAGTAGAGGAACGCGCCGATGGCGGCGCCGAGACCGGCGACTGCCGCCACGAGCCAGCCCAGTGCGGACAGGCCCGGGATCTGGCCGACCTTCACGATGCGACGCACAGCCGACTCGATGTTCAGGTTCGCTGTCTTGAACAGGCCAGCGGACAGGGCGTCGACCACTTCGACGGCGACCGTAGTCAGGGAGATGGCGCAGAAGGCGAACAGGACGCCCGACATGGTGCCGGTGAACGCTTGTGTCAGAGCTTGTCCGTCGCGCCTGACGGCGGCTCGGACCAGCTGCGCGCAGTACGTCGCGACTAGCAGAACCAGGCCCAGCGGCAGCAACATCTCGTAGTTGTCCCGGAACCACCCGGCGTTCAGGTCGACCTTGGTGGTGGTGTTGACTGCCTCGGCCGCCAGGTCGGCTGCGGCGGCTGCCAGTTCACCGGCGGACTTCGCCATCCAGTCGCCCATGGCCTTGGCAGGGTCCGAGGCGAAGTCGACCGCGTCACCGACGGCGCACAGCTTGTCTGCCAGGGGGAAATCACAGAAACCCACGGGAAGTTACTCCTCCATTCTTGTGTCAGGCGCGGGTCACTGCGTGACGCTCGGTGCGATGGCGGCCAGGGCGCAGTCGTGGTTCGGGCGGCACTGGACGGCGAGGGTCACGGCCCGTTCCTCGGCCCCTCCGCCGCCCTTCTTCCAGCTGAGCGTCTGTTTGCCGTTGACGGTGACGACGTAGATGTACGCCTCGGTGATCGCGGACGGGTCGTCAGCCAGGGCCGCCTTGAAGGCGAACGGGTAGTGGCCCTCGGCGACGCTGGCGGTGGCGTGCTGGTCCTGGTCGGCCATCCGCGACCACAGCACTGGATCGGGAACATGGCCGGAGACCGAGGCCCAGTCGGCGTACTTGGTCTCCGTGGTCATCCAGGCGCGCATGCCGGTGAGCTGCTGGTCGCGGCTGGTGTCGCGGGTGTCGTACGACCACAACATCCGGGCCGCCGCCTTGGCGTAGGCGACCGGCTCGGCAATCTGCGGAGGCTTGGGCACCGAACCGGATCCGGAGGAAGGCTTCGGGGCGGCCTCGGAGGAGGACGGGCTGTCAGCCGGGGCAGGCCGGGCCTCGTCCGGGGCCTGGTGGCTGTTCCCACCGCCGGTCAGCAGGGCGACGATCCCGGCGATGGCGAGCAGGGTGGCCACTACGCAGGTGACGATCGTGATGCGCCGGTTGGCCGACCAGCCCGAGCCGTACGAGGACAGCGAAAAGGAGGGGGATCGTTTCCGCATCAATGGACCTGAGACCCCAGACCGGAGAAGAAGGCCACGATTCCGTTCGCGGCACCCAACCCGAGGGCAGCGCCGGCGGCCACGACCGCGCCCTTCTTACCGTTGGCCTCGGCTTGGTGACCACCGGTGTGGTGACCCCAGGCCCATACGCCGAGCGAGACGGCGAGGGCACCGACGACGGCGATGATCCCGAACATGTTGATCGAGTTGACGACGTTTTTCAGCACACTCAGCCCGGGCAATCCGCCGCCCTTGGGTGAGATTCCTGGGTCGTAGGCAAGCTGGATGACGCGGTCTGCGAGCGGGACGGACATAGGTGTGGCAGGGCTCCTTGCATACGCGGGCCAGGCGAGGGCCGGCGGGAAAGGGGGAAAGCGGAGGGGGAGGTGCGCTCGGAGCGCGGAAGTGGCCGCGGCGGCGACCTGCCCGGACCGGCGTCGGGCAGGGGCGGGGAGAGGCCACTCCTTGGGCCAGGGCGCGGCTTCGAAGCCGCTTTTTCGGCTCGGGGCCAGCGAGGGCTGCCGGGGTGTTCTACTTCGGGAGCGACGGCTTCGGTGCGGGGTTCGACTCGTACGGGTTGGCGCAGTCGTAGATCATGTATCCGCGGATCTTCTTGCCGTCGGACTTCCGGGTCACCGTGCCGTGGGTGTACCAGGTCTTCTCTGCGCGCTTGTACGCGAACTGGTTATAGGTGACCTTGTCGTGCCGGTAGGCGATGCCCACGACGGTGGACTTCTTCGAAGGGTCCTTGCGGACCTTGACTGCCTTGCACGAGATCGTCGTGTGGCCGGTGTCGTACGCCTGGGCTGTGGAGGCGCTGGCTAGGCCGCCGGCCGCAACTGCGAGGCCGATCGAGCTGGCTGCGAGGGCGTGCCGGATGCGGGAGTGGACTGTCACGTGGATGCTCCGGGGTGTTGGGGGATAGGGAGTGGGCCGTCGGCTCGTCCTGCTGGGCGGCCGTCGGGCGAAGCGATCGAGCGAGATGGGGAATTGGCCACCGAGCCCAACTATCGGGCAGACCACCGGCGAGGTCCTGGTGACGGCGGCTCGCGGGGCTTGCGGGCTGACCGGGATCAAATGACGCGGCGGGCGGCGAGGATCGTCCAGTCCTTGATCGGGGTGATCCGGACCGGCTTGGTGGTGCGCGGCGCCTCAATCACGAGGCCCTCGCCCATGTACATGCCGACATGCTCGGGCCGTGCGGCGGTGCCCCGGCTGAAAATCAGGTCCCCGGGCTCAAGTTGGGAGGGCGAGACCGCCTTGCCTTCGTTGACCTGCGTGTACGTGGTGCGGGTGAGCGTGACGCCGGCATGCGCGTACGCCTGCTGCATCAGGCTGGAGCAGTCGCACCGGCCCATGGGGTCGGGGCCGTGCGAGTTCATACAGGAGCCGCCCCACTGGTAGAGCGTGCCGAGCTGCTGCATCGCCCACGTGATGACCTTACGGGCCCTCGGATGGGCGTCCTTGGGGATCGAGTAGCCCTTCGGGACGCTCCCCTCGGGGATGCGGCCGAAGCCGGAACCGTCCTGGCCCGGCGCGCAGCCGGTCGTACTGGTCGACGGCTTCTTCTCCTGGCCTGTGTCCTTGCCGTCCGCGTCACCGCCGCCGGGGAAGGTCTTGGCGATGGCGGCCTGCAGCGCGGTGGCGAGCTCTTCCCACTGCGTGTACGCGTCTGGCAGGCCGGACTTCTGCACGGCTTGGGCGGCCTGTGTGACGGTCATCTGCTGCCACCCGCTCACTTTGAGCAAGTGCTTGTAGAACTGCTCGCTCGCGTAGGTGGGGTCGCGGATCTGCTCGGCGCTGCCCCAGCCCTGGGAAGGGCGCTGCTGGAAGAGGCCGAGGGAGTCGCGGTCGCCGTAGGCGAGGTTGCGCAGTCGGCTCTCCTGCATCGCCGTGGCGAGCGCGATGATCTGTCCCTTCTTGGGGACGTCGAGGGAGAGGCCGGCGGCCACGATCGTCTGGGCGTTGGGGACCTGCTCGGCGGGCAGGTCCAGGCCCTCGACGTGCACGTCCTTGCCGGTGGCGCCGTCGAGGATCTTGGTGACCTGTTCGACGACCTTGTCGCTGTCGATGTCGCTCAGGCAGCTGCTGAAGGAGCCGCTGCTCTGCACGGCGTCGGCCGAGGAGGCCAGCATCATGCCGGTGCCGGCGATCAGGAGCGGGGAGAGGAAGACGACGCCGATGCTGGCGGCGAGCCCCTTCAATCCGAGCGGACCGCTCGCCGGTCAGCGGTTTCGGGCATGGGTGGGTAGCGAGACGTCATGAACGGGTCCTTGTGGGTGAGGTGTCCGGCGTACCGCGTGCGCGAGGCGTCTCGGAAGGGCGCGGCAGCCGGGGTGGGCGATCGGGACGGGCCGGTGCGGGGCGAGTTGCCGCTCGCTCCGCGTGGCCGGGCCGTGAGCTAGGTGTGCCGGGGCAAGGGGTACCTCCGTGAGGTGTGGCAGGGGAGTGGCCAGCGGCGGTGTGCGCCGGGCGGTGCAAAAACAGTAGGCGCGGATCGGCGGTTGACCAAAAAGTCGGCGTGAGGTGCCGGAAACCGATACCTCGACAGGGCACTTCTTGGTCGTCGGCGGTTTCGCCACTACAGTTTTTGGACTCCCCTCGCCCTCCTCGGTCTGCGGCCCTGGGCTTCTGCATGCCCACTTCCGGCCCGCGAGGACTCCTGCGCGAGGCGGCTATTTCCCTCCGCGTTTCCGCAACTCGAATCGGGGTTCCTCTTTGCCTTTTTCCCTTCACCAGGGCGACGCTCTGGCCGTTCTCTCCGGCCTTCCGGACGGCTGCGTCGACTCCGTCATCACCGACCCGCCGTACAACAGCGGCGGGCGGACCGCGAAGGAGCGCACCACGCGCTCCGCGAAGCAGAAGTACACCTCCGCCGACGTCAAGAACGACCTCGCCGACTTCACCGGCGAGAACATGGACCAGAGGTCCTACTCGTTCTGGCTGACGCAGATCATGACCGAGGCTCACCGCCTCACCAAGACCGGCGGGACGGCCCTGCTGTTCACCGACTGGCGCCAGCTTCCGACGACGACGGACGCGATCCAGGCGGCCGGATGGCTGTGGCGCGGTGTCCTGGCCTGGCACAAGCCGCAGGCCAGGCCCCAGAAGGGCCGGTTCACCCAGAACTGCGAGTTCATCGTCTGGGCCAGCAAGGGGCCGATCGACGGCTCCCGAAACCCCGTCTATCTGCCTGGCATGTACTCGGCTTCGCAGCCCTCTGGCGCGAAGCGCCAGCACATCACGCAGAAGCCGGTCGAGGTGATGCGCGAGCTGGTCAAGATCAGCCCCGAGGGCGGCACGGTCCTCGACTTCTGCGCTGGCTCCGGCTCCACGGGCGTGGCCGCCCTGTTGGAAGGCCGGGACTTCATCGGCGTGGAGAAGACCGAGCACTACGCGTCGATCGCGGCCGACCGGCTCACCGAGACGATCCGCGCAACCCTCGCGCAGGACGACGTGGTTCTCACCGCCTGAGCCGCGTCCTTGCCCGTCGCCAAGACGACCAGCTCCCACCGCAGCCGTTGGCGAAATACCGCCGGAGGAACGTGCAATCCGTTGGCGGCGCCGCGCGAGGGCGCCCCCGCACTTCCCTCATTCCGCGTCTCGTAGGAGGCCGAACTTCTCAATGCCCGAATCCGCAAAGCCTGCCAATGATGGAGAGTTGGAGCCGATTCGTATTCCGGATCCACAGCTGGAGGGAATCGAGGCGAGCGTGCGGCGGCTCATGGAGCAGTCGGCGCAACAGGCTCAGCAGCTCGACCACCTAGCGTCCGCTCCGTCGCCGAGTGGATCACTGTCCGCCGCGTTCGGCATGCCGGGACTCGGCGGCCCGCCGGCCGCCGCTCCACCGGAGCCCCGCCCGATCCTGGAACTGGACGGAGAGGAACGCGAGGACGAACTCGACGCCCTGTCCGACTGGGTCGACGACTTCTTCCTCCCGGTCTACGGGGCGGAGGTCACCACCGCGGCGCCCTGGTGCCTGCAGTGGCAGGAGCACGACGACGTCGTGGCTTGGCTTCATGCCTTGTGGCTCGCGTACCAGCAGCACAAGGATCCCGAAGCCGGGCTCTCCGGTCTGTTCGTGTGGCACCGAGACTTCCTCACCCACGCTGTCGCGGCGATCCGCGCACCGGGCGGTCCGCTGTCGGCCTGCATGACCTCTCCCGACCGGCCCGCACACCGTCTCCTGCCCGGCCCGCCGCCCTCCGTACGGACGGAGACGGCGGCCACGGCGGAAGCCGCCGGGCCCGCCGAGCCGACGTCATGACCGCGGGACAGGGACAGCCCGCCTTCGGACTGAGCTTCGACCCGCGCGCGTTGACCGATCTCCTCCAGGCCCCCAGCGACATACGCGACCTCACCCTCGTCTACCTGCAGGAAGTCGTGAACGCGCAGCGCTTCGGGCTGCGCCTCGACGGTGACCTGGACGGCTTCAGGAAGCTGTTCGTGGACTCCCGCAAGGACTGGCGCGTCGTCTACGCCGTCCGGCCGGCGACCGCGGAATCCGCCCACCACAAGGAGATCCACGTCGTCGCGATCCGGCCGCGCGCGGGCAACGACATCTACGACGAGGTCGGCCGCCGTCTGGGCATGACTCGCCGACCGCTGAGCGCCCGCACCCACGCGGCACGCTCCCGTTCCCCGCAACTGGCCGCCCGCGCGCCCGTGCCCCGGCCCGGTCCGCCGCCCACTGCGCCACCGGGTCTGCCCCGTCCCGCACCGAACCCCGCGCACCATCCCACCCGCTGAACGCACGGAGCGTCGCCAATGCCCCCTGAACCCGCGCCGACACCCTCCCGGCGTGCGGTCTCCCCTCTCGACCATCGCCTCGAAGCCGCCACCGGGCACGACATCGACGGCGCTCTGTTCACGCGTATCGACCGCACCGTGGACCAGTTGGAAGAGGCTGCCGACGCGCGGGACGCCGCTGCCCGGGATGTGCTCGCCGCCCTGGAGCCCATCGAAGCCGCAGCAGCATCCGTCGCGCCCGACGCGCAGCAGCTCTCGACTGACGACCCGGCAGCGCTGCTCGCCATCGCCGGCGGCGCCAAGCTCTACGAACACCTGCTGACCGGCCGGATGTCCGTCGCAGCCGCCTCTGGCACCCGCATCCCCCACACCAAGCTACGGCGGCTGGAGGACGCCGGCCTGGTCGCCCAGGACACCGGCCACCCCGTACACGCTGGCCAGCCGGTCGCGCTCACCGACGCCGGAAGAGCCGCGCTGTTCGCCGCCCGCCGGGCCCCCCACGACGCAGACGCCGAAGGTCCCAGCTCGCCCCGGCACATCGCCGTCCACTCCGGCGCAGCGGCGCTGAACTCCACCGAAAGGCCCCTTGTTGTCTCCCACCGAACCGGCACCGGTCCGGAAGTCCATCCCTCAAGTCGACTTCGATCTGGACGACCTCGACGCCGACGAGGAGCGGTACCTCGACTTCTACCGCAAGGTCGGCGTCCACGAGGACATGCTCGTCCCCCTCGCCGAACATCACGACGGTCCGCACAGCTACTACGTCCTGTTCGACCGCACCGCGACCTGGGGACACCCCGGCATGCCCCAGGTGCTCGCCGTGCATCTGCAACGGGACCACGAGAAGCGGACGTTCAGCTTCGAGAAGGCCCCGCTGCCGCTGCCCGCGATGGCGCAGTCCTGGCTCATCCACCGCGGCCTCCCGCACGATGCCATCGGCCTCGACCCCGAGCTGGGCCCGCCGCCGGCTGACGAGGCCACGCGAGCACTGGAGCGACGCCTCGCCGGCGACGGCGACCACTACGCCATGGGCTACTCCTACACCAGCGACGACCCGGACGACCTGGTCGTCGTCGTGGCACTGCGTGCCCTGAACGAACGCGCCCCGTCGCCGTTCCGCGTTGTGGTCGAAGAGGTCGACACCGGCACCTGGACGCACACCCTGCGCGAGGGCGGCTTCGACACGATCGACGAGGCCCTGCAGTGGTGCGACGACCGGCTCACCGGCGAGGCTGGCCCTCTCCCGCCGGTCCGCCCGGCAGCCGCCGCCAGCCGCCCTTCCGGTGTGGCGAAGGCCCCTGCCCCGCGCCCGCCAGGCCGTTCGCGCTGAGCGCTCAGCCCGACGCGGGCGGCGCAATATAGCCGACGATCGCCGGTTAGCCAAACCGGCGATTCTCCGGACTCTTATACAGCCGCCGGGACAACCCCCGCGGCGCCTTTCCCCACATTCCCCACGCCTTCACGGAGGCTCTTTCCGCATGCGCTCCACCCGAATTGCCATATCAGCGGCGATGCTCGGCGCACTCGCGCT
This sequence comes from Streptomyces tibetensis, assembly GCF_040647715.1. GTDB lineage: Bacteria > Actinomycetota > Actinomycetes > Streptomycetales > Streptomycetaceae > Streptomyces > Streptomyces tibetensis_A. Next base: position 598,339 of record NZ_JBEZCR010000004.1, read on the forward strand.
GCCGGTGCTGTCCGCCACCTCCGCCAGCGCCGCGACCGTACCCACCGCAGCAACCGCCGCCCCCGTCGTCAGCTGCCACAACCTGCCGCCGCTCCCGTACGCGGTGCACGCCAAGGCCGTGACCATCCGGTCCAAGGCCAGCTCGAAGTCCACGGCGCTCGGCGTGCTCTACAAGAGCCACAAGTTCACCGTCTCCAAGAAGAGCGGCAACTGGCTCTACATCACAGACAAGACGACCGGCGTCAAGGGCTGGGTCTCCGGCACGTACGTCTACCGCGACGTCCGTATGTGCCTGGACTGACCAGGCTTCAGCACCTCCCGGCAAGCGGCTGATCCGCCGATTACGAGGCCCCTCACATTCCCTGCGCATCAGCCTATCCAGAACAGGAGATCCCCCTTGTCCGACGGCATATCCGAGGATTCTGCGGATGTCGTGGGCGTGCTCACCGAACGGATCGAAGCGCGCTTCGACATGGGCATGGACCAGTTGAAGGCCGCGGTCGCCGCCGCGCCGACCGCGAACCCTGACGCCACCGACGTCGTCAAGTGGCACGGCCTTCTCGTCGAGGCCCAGTCCGTGCTGGAGCGCGCGGAGGACGACCTCCTCGCCGCACTGCAGACCCAGCCCAGCGAGGTCGACGACCCGACGATGGGCCTCGCCCACCGGGTGAACGCGGCCGTCACTACCCGCGACGGCCGGGCCATGGTGGTGCGATGGCTCCTCGACCCGAACGCCCCGGGGAAGAAGGACCTCGCCGCAGAGCGCCTCGCCCGTCTTCGGCCCCGCACCGGGCCTGCGGTGCAGACCAGCGCCCCCAACCGGCCCGCGGGTTCAACCGCACCGGCGACGGCCTGGCGGTCGACAAGGGCCGCCCGATGAGCCGGGACAAGGCCAGCACCATGGACGCCGACCTGCAGAAGGTCTTCGGTAAGCCGGTCCTCGAGCTGTACGAGGCGGCTGCTGACCACGATGCCTCGCCCGCGCTCGCCCGTGCCCTGGAACTGCGGTCCTTCCTGGCGCTCACCGAGGAGCAGGTCGCCCGCGTCCGCGACCGCGTCCACGCCGACATGGATCCGGACCGCAACATGGGCGAACTGTCGGCGGACAAGCTCCGCTTCGACGCGCAGTGGCTGGACGCGGCACTGAAGGCCCGCGACGCCTACTGCGCCGCCCTCGGCGAGCTGCTGCGCACCATGCCCCCGCCCGCCCAGCAGGCCCGGCCCGTACGAACGGCTCAGCTCTGGGCCAACGCAACCCTGCCCCCGTCTGCCGCCCCGTCACCGCAGCGTGCCGGGGCGGCCCTGGCCCGCCGACCGTGAGAGCCCCCGATTGCCCCACCCCGCGTCCACCGACATAGCTGGACGGATCGAGGACCTATACGGCGCACCGCTCGCCGACCTCGAAGCCCACGCCCAGGACCAGCCGCCCGGCATGCTCTGTGCTCTGCTCGGCATGCACGACGATCTTGCCCTCGCCGAGCGCAGCATCGACTTCCACCGCGACCACCTCGCCCGGCTCATCCACCCCGAACGGCAGATCGGCCCGCACGAGGTCTCCCACCTCCTCGACGGGACCCGCCGGCTCGCCGAAGCCGTCGCCGTCCGCGAGGTCCAGGCCAAATCGGTCGCCGCCGTCCTGCAGAGCCTGGCCCGCGTCCCGGCCCCGACGCCTGTCCCGCCAGCTCCCTCGCCACCTGCTCCGGCTCCGCCTCTTGCGGCGCCGAGTCCGGCGCACAGCCGCTGACCCGCAGGCGATCCCCCCTTTCATTCACCCAGGAGCTCCACCCTTGGCCATCACCGCTCTGCCCCCTGATGCCGACGCCGACATCGCCCGGGTCACCGAGGCCCTCGCCATGATCACCCCGCGCTGGAACGTCCGGATCATGCTGGCCCTCTCCGGCCCGCCGCTGCGCTACAGCGAGCTGGCGGCCAAGGTGTCCTGGCTGCAGAACGGCCAACTCCACCCCAAGCTCAAGGCGCTGTGCGACGCCGGACTCGTCGAACGCACGGAACACACCGCACGGCACGTGACCTACGGCCACACCGAACGCGGAGCCGCCCTGCTGCCGATCCTGCCGATGATCGTCACCTGGGCCGAGGAACACCTGGAGAAGGCGGACCGCCCGCTGGCCGCGATCGAGCAGATCGAGGACAGCCTCACCCTGCTCACCCGGCGCCATGCCGCCGCCATCCTGTGGGTGCTGAAGTCCCGTGAGGAAGTCAGCGGCCGGGCTCTGGCCCGAATCGTGATGCCCAGCAGCGACTGGACCAACATCTATCCGCCTCTGCGGCAGCTCGTCGCCGACGGCCTGGTTGACACCGACGGCATGGGCCGGCCCTACCGGCTGTCCGCGGCCGGCGATGGCCTGGGCCCCGTGCTCAGCACCCTGTCCGCGTGGGCCGCCGGGCAGCCCCTCGACCAGGCGGCCCAGCACCCGGTCTGGGGGCACCCGCAGGCGAAGCCCGCGCCGAGGCCGTGGATCAGCAGCCAGTCTCGGCCGGCCCCCACGGCGCTCCCACCTGCTCGGACACCCCAGTTCCCTCCGGCCTGGCACAACGGGGATCTCTTCTCGCACGCTGCGACCGCCCGCCCGAAGGCAGCCGTCCCGGCGGGAGGCCCGCGCCGATGAGCACCCCCTTTACCTCTGCCGAAGCGCAGCGCGCTGTCGAACTGCTCGCCTCGCGGTCCTTGGTCCGCCTGGTCACCGAGATCGACGACAACGGCGCCATACCGCCGCGACGGCTGGCCGGCACCCTGCCCGACCTCTCCACGCCCCAACTGCGCAGCGCATCCGACGCGGCCCGCGCCCACGGTCTCATCCGGATCGCGCCCGGCACCGGTCTGGAACTGACCGAGGCTGGGATGGAGTTGGCCGGCCTGTACGACGCGATGGCCCGCTGGGCCCGGCGTCACGCCGTCCCGGCCCCCGTCTGCGAGTTCAGCAGCCGCATTCGGCACGTCCTTGCCCTGTTGACACCATCGCTCATCACCGAGCGCGCCGACCCAGCGGAGGCAGGCCTGGCCCGTCTCCGCACGCTCCTGATCCAGTGGCTGGCCGACAACCTTCAGATGGCCAGGGTGTTCGAACCTGAGCCGGTCGCGTGAGCGAAGCGGTCACACCCCGGCACGCACGCCACACCGGCGGGCTGATGCGCAGCATCTACCTGCCGCGCACGGCGGACGCGTTGGCGTTCGCGATGTCCACCTACGGCATCCCGCTGCTTGTCCTGGCCACGACGCGCTCCGCCGCGCTGACGGGCGCAGCCTTCGCCCTGGAGTGGATCCCGCGGCTGGCTGCGTTCGGGTGGGCCGGATCGGTTGTCGACCGGCGCGGTGCTGCGGTGGTCTTCCACCTGGCCTCCCTGGGCCGGGCGCTGGCCCTTGCCGCCGGCGCGGTCCTGCTCCTCCTCCACCCGTCCGGCACCGTGGCGAGCGCGACCGTGATGGTGCTGGCGGCGACGACCGGCGTGCTCACCGAGTTCAGCTATATCGCGGCCGAGACCGCAGGCGCTGCCGCCGGACGCCGAGCAGGACGGGGGGCCCACCGTGTCCAGGCCGTCCTGCTCGGCATCGACCAGACGGCGACCCTGGCCGGTCCGGCGCTCGCCGGGGTGCTCCTGCTTGCCGGTCCGCCGTTGATGCTCGCGGTGATCACCGTGCTCTCGTTGCTTGCCGCGCTGCTTGCCCTGCGCACTCCGCACTCGCCCGTGGCACCGGCCCGTGCGCCGAAGGGGAGGTCCGGGGCCGGACTGCTCAGCGGGTGGCGCACCATCCGCTCGCTTCCCGCGCTCGGCTGGCTCGTGACCGGGCTGACCCTGTCCAACCTGGCCACTGGCCTTCTTCAGGCGGCCGGTCCCGTGATCGTCGTCAAGCACTTCGGGCAGTCCACCACCGCAGTCGGCCTCGTCTGGTCCGCCGCTGCCGCAGCGACGCTCCTCAGCGTCACGCTCTGCCGGTTCGCGCTCGACCGCCTTGGCCTGTGGCCGGTCGGCGCCGCCTGCGCCGCCCTCGCCTCGCTCGGCTGTCTCGCCGCTGCCCAGGCTCCCGACTACCGGTCCTACCTGGTCCTGGTCGCGGTCCTCATGGCGGGCGAAGGCGGCATGACGGTTGTCCTGCGTACCCTGCGCTCCCGCCTGATCCCTCCGGAGAAGTTCGGCAGCACCCTGTCGGCGACGATCCTCATCCTCCTGCTGCCCTTCCCGGTCGCCGGCGTGCTCACCGCGCTCACTCCGCCCGACGCGCTGGGCCACGTCATCACCGTCTGTGCCGCGCTGCAGGCCCTCGGTCTGTTCTGCGCCTTCGCCCGCCTGCGAACCGATCCCGCCCTGCGCACCTGACCCTGCTGCGCCCCCAGCCTGTGGAGAACTTCATGTCCATTGCCGCCCTTGGATCGCACCGCGCGACTGGTCGCACCACCACCGAGCAGTTCCACGCCTTCGACGCCCACAACCCGCACGTCTACGCGGGCCCTGGAACGTATGGCCGCCCGCCGCCTGGCCACCGACGCCACCCGGGTCAGCTTGAAGGACCTGTTCGAGGACCTGCGTCGCCAGCTCCCTCATGGGGTCGCCGGGCGAACAACAACTACACCGCCCTCTACGCCCGCCGCCTGATCAGCGAACACCCTCACTGGGCTGCGGCGTTCGAACTGCGCCGCCGACGTGCCGCCTGAGACACCCCTCTCTTCCCTCGTCCCGCCGTCCACCGATACGGAGAACCCCTTCTTGTCCGCTCGTCCTCTAGTGCTCGTCGTTTCTCCCGGCGACGAGACCTACCGCGGCTACTGCCTGGAGCAGGTGGCCGCCGCGTACGACGTCGTCCTGCTTACCGGCACCGAGCCGTCGTGGGAGAAGCCGTTCATCGTCGACCACACCGTGGTCGATCTGAGCGACCCCGCAGCGCTGCTCGCCGGCGGCCGGGCGCTGGCCCAGCACCATGACCTTGCCGGCGTGGTCACCTGGGACGAGTGGCACCTCGTCCCCACCGCCCGTCTCGCCCGCGCGCTCGGTCTGTCCTCGACGTCCGTCGAGGTGATGCGGGCCTGTCGCAACAAGGCCACCGCCCGGGCTCTGTTCGCCCGCCATGGCGTGCCCTCGGCCGCCTCGATGAGGGCGCGGACTCTACTGGAGGCCGACCGGGCGACGATGACCCTCGGCCTGCCGGCGGTCATCAAGCCCGCGGCCTTCGCAGGCAGCATCGGCGTGATCCGCGTCGACCGGCCCGAAGAACTGCCCGCCGCTTTCGAGTTCGCCTCGGCCGGAGCGAGCCGCAGTCGCGAGGACACCGGCGTCCTGGTCGAGGAGTACCTCGACGGGCCGGAATTCTCGGTCGAATGCGTCACCCACCGCGGAGCGACCACGGCAGTCGCCGTGACCCGCAAGCACCTGGGCCCCGCGCCGTACTTCGACGAGGCCGGGCACACCGTCGATGCCGCCGACCCGCTCCTGGCCCAGGTCGCCCCGGCCGCCGCTGCTGCGGTCAAGGCCCTGGGGATCACCGACGGTGTGCAGCACGTCGAGCTGCGCCTGGTGGACGGTCGGCCGCGGTTGATCGAGGTCAATGCCAGGATCGGCGGCGACATGATCGGCCACCTTGTCCGTCTGGCCACCGGCATAGACCTGCCCCGGGCCGCCGCCGACCTCGCCTGCGGCCGAGCACCGGACCTCACCCCGACCCGCAGCGGGGCCGCGGGCATCCGCATGCTCTACCCGGATACCTCCGGCACCCTGACCGCCCGGCACATCAACCTGCCCTTCGCCGCCCACACCCCCTGGCTGCGCCAGGTGCAGTGGATCCGCGAGATCGGCGACGAGCTCGTCCTGTCGCCCGACGGCGACCTGTTCACCGGCCGGGCCGGGTTCTACATCGTCACCGGCCGCACCACCGCCGAGGTCACCGAACGCCTCGACACCGCCGCCGACGAGATCACCGTCACCACGAGGGCAGACCGATGAACCCACAGCCCGATTCGCACCACGAGATCGACGGCGACGTCTATGTCTCCCCGCGCCACCTCGCCTCCACCACCGGAACCGGCGACCCCGCCCTCGCCCCGCTGCTCGACCTCGGCTGGGACCTGCGGTACGACGAGGAGTCCAACGTGTACGTGAGCGCTCCCGACCGGCGCGTGCGCCTGGGCTACCTGCCCGAAGGCGAGGACGACGGGCTCTGGCGCATCAACGCCTACAAGGACTACTTCGGTCCGCCGGCGTGGGGCGTCTGCTTTAGCGACCGCGTCCCCACCGAGTTTGTCCAGGCGTTCACCACGGTCCTTGCCACGGCGTACGAGCAGGGACCGGACGCCTACCTCGCCCGGCCGGTCTCCGGCATCGACGAGCACGATCCCTTCCTCGCCGTCGTCCCACTTCTGAAGCAGGGCTGGGAGATCGACCGTCCGCGCTGGGGCGTCTTCGCGGTCCAGGCCCCGGACGGGCACGCCGGGATGGAGTTCACCACCGGCGACCTCGATCCCGAAGCCGAGCTGACCACGCGCGAGGCCCGCTGGCAGCTGTGGGCGGGCAAGTCCATCGACCGGCCCGTCTGGTACGCGACAGCCAGCACCGACACCCCCGTCGCCCTGCTCACCGCCGTCACCGAGTGCATTGTCGATCCGGCTCCACTGCCCCGGTGGCGCGAGGAGACCTTCAGCTACATCAAGGGCATGGCCCAGCTCACCCCGATCCTTCCGCCCGGACCGCCGACCCCTACCCCGCTCGACGTGCAGCGGGCGGTCGCGTCCCGCCGCCCGGCCGCGCTCCCCGCGGTCAGCGTCCCTCGCTGGAGCACCACCAGCCGACCGGCTCTGCCCGGTCCACGCCGGTAGGACCAGCCCGACCCCTACCGGAGCCCCTCTTGTCCCTACAGGCCCCCGAGTTCTTTGCCGAGCTGTGCCTCCCCTTCCACGACCACGCCGTCGTGGGCAACACGTACTACGCCGCCCCGACCCCGGGCACGCCCCTGCGGCTGCGGATCGATTTCACCCGCACCATCCACGCGGACACCTACGGCGGGCTGCGTGCGGCGATCGTCCACCCGGAACGCGGCGAGATCGACGCGGTGGCGCTCACCTTCGTGGATCACGGAACCTTCCACCGCCGCGACGAAGCCACCAACACCCGGCCGAACACCAAGCAGTACGGCACCTTCGACAAGTACCACCGCCCCGGTCGACCCCCGTGGGACGGGGCCGTCACCACCGGGCTGCGCGACGCCATCGAGCGGTACACCGCCGTCTGGTTCCCCGGCGCCTGGACCGCGTCCATGCCGAGCCGCGCCGCAGGCCGGACCGCGCACACGTCTCCCGCGGTGCCGGTCACCCGCAGCGGCGCCCGCGCCCGCTGAGCCGCGCCCACACCGCCAGCCCCGGCGTCCCGCACTCTCCAGCAGGAGCCCTGCCCGTGATGACCCATCCCTTTGAAAATGTCGACCCCACTGGGAGGCCGGCCACGTGGTTCGGGCGCCGGTCGTGGGTCGGACGGTATCGACGTGGTTGACCTCGGGTGGGCGGGCTGAGCTGAGGGGCGAAGCCACAAGCGTCCAAATTCGGCCGCCATGCTGCGATTCAGCGAAATTGGTGAACGTCGTCCTTGGCTTGACCCGGCTCACTGCGGCCGGCGCCTGCTATCGCCGGCCGGGTATCCATTGGCGAGCCACCAGCCTTCCATGTCCCGCAAGCCGGACAAGTCCGGCTCCGGCAGACCTGGGTCAACCATCGCCTTCGCCCCTTCGGGTACCAGCTCCACCTCAATGCTCCCCGCGTCCGATCCACGGTCGAACGATTTCAGGGCCTCCAGCGCTTCCGCCTGACTGCCGCAGATCGGGACTTGAACCGCGAATACCCGGGGGGCGCCCCCGTTGTGTGCCCCCGCGCGGATCAACAGGCACATCGCCTCGTCGAAGCACTCCAGGCCACCCACTGTGATCCGGTAATAGAAGCCGTCCTTCTCTGCGTGATCGCCGTTGCACGCGGGTTCTGTGACATGTGGGCTGCAGGTTTCGCACTGAGCGCCCTCGGTCGCCACGCGTACCCGGTCGCACGACGCGCACAGCCAGGAGTCGCACCCCTTGCAGCGATTCGGGAAGGGGTAGCTCGCGAGGTGCATTCCCGCCCTATCGGGCAACTGCTCCTTGCACGGACAGGCTGCCAGCCGCGTGCGTCGTTCGGCTTCTGCTTCGGAAGCGAGGCGTTGGCGTTCCGGCTCTCCCTCTGCCCAGATCCTCGCCCTTTCCGCGCGCCTGAGCCCCCGTGCTCGGGTGCAGCATTCGCGTTCCTCTTCGCTGAGGTGGGTCCAACAGGCAGGAACGGGCGCCGGTTCTCCCGGGATTACAGGCCACTCTGTCGGCCTGCTCTGACAGGGGCGCCCCTTGGTCTTCGTCATCCGGATGCACGTCGCCTCGCCCACCGGCTGGGGGAGCACGGCGTGGGGAGGGAATGCCTGGGGACTCTGCGACGCCTGCGGGGTGGAGCACTCGCCGCAGCGGTCACCTGCGCCGACCACGGGCCTGTCGCCGCAGCTCGCACATAGCCATGCGTCACACGCTGAGCAGCGGTACTGCGAGCCGAAGGTCAGCGAATACCGGCCGATCGAGTCCGGCACCGGACCGCCCGCCCTGCGCGTCACGCACAATGGGCAGAGGTTCGGCTGCGTCGGCGGCGGTGGAGTGTTGGTGCGCGGCATCCGACCATCATGTCTACCTGGGGAGAGCCGAGCTGCTGCTTCCTCCCAGGTCGACCTGATCGAGATCGTCCGAAGACGCGAAGCCGTCAGATCTCAGTTAACGGTGCCACGGCTCCCCGCTCGCCAACTGTGGTGCTCACTCATGCCAACCCAAGCACGTCCTCGCCACTGAGGGCATCTCCTTGCGCGTCCGCTCAGTTCCCCTGTGAGGCATTCCATTCACCCTGGTGTTGCCGTTCGGCGACCAAGATCTCAAAAATGTGGGTTAAGGGGTGTTTTACCTGGTCAGAGGTCTGGCCGATCGGGCTGGACCGGAAACGGGCGTTCCTCTTGCTCGTGGTCTATCGAAGTTGACCCGGCGTCGGGGTGTGAGGAGGCCGCCCTCCACCCTGCTGGTGAACGTGGACGTTGGCGGGCAAGGACGAAGCCGGTACCTCGGTGAGGTACCGGCTTGGGTGTGAGGCGGAGAGGCTCGCCCGTTCAGTAGTTCTCAGGGACGGCTCCACCTGGGCCTGCGGTCTTCAGCTGGGATCCGGTTCCACGTCGGGGATTTCGAACATCGTGTCGGTAGGTGGCTCGAAGTGGAATCGGCCGCGCATGTTGATGTGGCCGTACATCATCCGAGAGAGCTGGCGGAGGTCGCTGTGCGGGATGACCTGGCCCTGGGCGCGCATTTTCTCGAAGATCTTCTGGATGTAGACCGTGTTGAAGAGGGCCACAGTGTTGAGGACTAGGCCGAGAACACCGAGCCGGTTTTCGAGACCGGGGTAGTAGTCGGGGAAGGGGCCGTCGATGCCGTGGCAGATACGCCTGGCGAGGTCGGCACGTTCCTTGTGCAGCCTGCTCTGTGCTTCGATCCCGCTCCGGTACTCGGGGTTGTCGTAGAGGCGGAGCAGGTGGCGTGTTTTGGCGATGCGTCCGAATGAGACGATCGCTGATCCGAGATTGGTGGGCTGGCCGTTGCGGGTCAGGATCCGAAGTGCGTCGTGTGCGCTGACGGCACCGTGGTGGATCGAGCCGATCACCCGCAGGATGTCTTCCCAGTGCGCGGCGATCTGCGAAAGGTCGATCTGCCGGCGTGTTGCGCCCTGGAGAGGTCCGTAGTCCGCTGACCTGTCGATACGCCAAAGCCTGGTGTCGTTGATCTGGTGCGGGGCAGGCTGGTAGGAGTAGCCGGAGAGCGTCAGAAGGCCGAAGACGAGGTCCTCGTGCGTTCCGGCCTCGGCGACGATGGCTTCGGGGTGTCGGCTGTCCGGGCCATAGATCTGGTCCCGGTATGTCGTAAGGGTGTTCAGCGCTTCCAGCGCGGCGCTGGGTCGGCCGCTGACCATGCGCCCGGACAACTGGATGGCCTGCTCGGTCAGCATGGTCAGCCACGTGACCTCGGAATTGCCTTCGGGCGCGATGCGCAGGCCGGGCTGTGGTGTGGGGATGACGAAACAGTGGCCGTCCACGGAGGCGAGACGCTCCCCGTTCAACTGCAGGGTGGTGAGTACGTCGGTCTCCGCGCCGAGCATGAGGGTGGTGCATGCCTCGATCACATCGGGGCGGAAGTATTCGCGGCTGATGCTGGTGAGGCGGTCGAGTTTGAGGGCGTCCTTTTCCTCGTTCGCGACGGCTTCGAGGCCGATGTTGCAGCCGTATCCGACCATCACGGCGGCTACGGACAGCTCGAATTCCGGGTAGGGGGAAGGGCTGCCGTTACGGGTGGTGAACGCGGCGATGGCGCCGGTCCGGCTCAGCACGTCCAGCACCACTTGGGGCAGCTCTGCCTTGGGGAGCATCCTCTCCACTTGCCGACTCAGGCTCGACGTACGCGGTGGCCGCCCCTTCGGCAAAGCCAAGTCACCGTTGCCGAGCGTGATGTGAGCGCCTTCGGGCATTCGGGAGGCGACTCTGGCGAGGTCGGCGTGCAAGCTTCTGCCCGCGCGTTCGAGGTAGGCGCCGGGGTTTTCGGGCAGATCCAAGCTGGTGAGCAGGCTGGGCCGGGCCTGCGCCCAGACCTCGTCCGACAGGAGTCGCGCGAGCAGGTCTCCCCAGCGGGAGCAGCCCTGAACGAAGATCGTTCGGTTGCACAGATGCCGGTGGAAGGTCTCCACTACGCAGAGGGCGTATGCCGACAAGTTCACCGTGCCGTCGCGCTGTTCCGGTCCACCTTCCACGAGGCGCTTCCAGGAGCCTTTCAAGAGAGTGGTGTCGATGTCATCGAGCCGGACGTCCTCGCGATCCAGGAGAGGCGGCAAAGCGTGGAGCGCGGTCAGTGCGGCTTGGCCCGCGGGACTTGCGCCGAAGCGGACCCTGTCGACAAGGACGGGTACGAGCGTCCGTACGTCTCGGAACCGGTCCAGTGCCTTGGCACGACGGGCCTCGTGGGTGTCGGAGTCCCGGGCCGGCATGTACTCCAGGAGGTTCTTTGCCGCCCGGAGGAGAGTGTCCCGGTCGGCGACCGTCTCCAGTACGGCGCGTGTGGTGTCGGTGTTGGTGTCGGGGTCGATGACCTCACCGGTGTCGTGGTTGACGTCCTCCGCCACGGATTCCAGGACGGCGAGCAGTGCCTGTGCGGTCAGGGTGCCGTCTGGGGCGAACTTCGGGTAGGCGTCGACGAGGGCCTTGTCGGCCCACCTCTTGGGTTTGGCGATGAAGCGCTCGCTGATCAGTTTGTCGAGCATGTCGATGGCATCGTCCAGAGCACTCGTCTCCAGGCGCTTGATGGCTGCAAGTACCGCAGCCCGCTTGCCGGTCTGCTCTTGCAGGCGCGGTACCCGCTCGGTCAAGGCATGATCGGCGAGCTGCGCCAACTTGCGCTCAGGGATGGAAGAGACATCCACCTCTACGAACCCGAGAGCGCGGATCTCGTCCGCGCGTGACAGCGCCTTCACGAAGTTGTCCCACGAGGGCACGCCGACACCGCGACGGAGGCCGCCCAGACGACTGGTGCGCTCGCCGGCGGGAACCTCCATCAACCAGTCGATGATGCGGACCTGTTGGCGGTTCATTTTGGAGACGAGTGCCTTCGATACAGCGTCTTCGGCTTTACCCCGGCAGAGCGTCACCAGGTCGCGCAGCGTCGAGTACCTGGGGAGCAGCACACGCTGCTCGCGGAGCCAGACCAGGGCCTGGAGCGTCATCGCCTTCGGACCGTCCGTGGAGTACTTCAGCCGGTCTTCCATCCAAGCCACGAGCTGGGCCTCGCCCTCCACGAAGGAAGTCCAGCCGTGTTCCCGCCTGATCTCTCTTACGTGGTTTCGAACGGTGTCGCCGTTCTTCCCGTACAGGCTGATCTTGGCCAGCGGGTCGGAGATGCCGAGCTGCTCGCCCACACGCAGTACCAGGTCCTCGGGAATCCTCTCCACGTCGGTCTGGAAACGGCCCAGGAAGCGCACGACCGTCAGCTGCACGGCCAGGCCGAGCCGGTTGTGCTCGCCTCGCTTGCCCTGGATCAGCCGCTGGTCCTCCTCACCGAGCCGGAGATGTGGCCAGTCGCTCTCCGGGATTCCATTGACGAACGACGGGTACCCCGCGCTCAACTCCTGCCGCTCCTCTGCGCTGAGCATTGCCTCTCCTGACGATCGGATTGTCACGCGGGGCAGATTCAGGCCGCCGGCTGGGCCGGGTCAAACCGGACTTCGAGGGTGATCGGCCTTAGGGCACATTTTTGAGATCTTGGTCGTCGACCCGTTTCTTCAGCGGCTGTTCGAGTGGCTCGCGGACGTTTCTGACGGCTCGGCCTCCTACCGTCCTTGGCCATGGAGAACGTGTGGATCGAGCCGAGCGGTAGCGCAGATCCCGGCTACACAGATGAGCAGCTCAAACGCGCGAGAGCGTTCGCGGAGCAGGACGTCCAGGCGACGCGGGTGCAGCTTGCGGCGCGTTTTGGCCTCGGTGACGTGTGCGCCGAGATCGCCGCGCAGTCCAGCCTGGCGGTGAGCAGTGCCCTGGAACCGTTGGCACGCCAACTGGGCTATGCGGCCGACACGCTTGAGCGATACCAGCGCGTCACGGCGTTGGCGGGCGCGGAACTTCGTGAACGTCTCGCCGCGTCGTCCGTCCACGTGCCGTGGAAGTGCGTGGTCACGGCCTGCGTAACCGACCCGGCCGAGCGGGGGCGTCGTGTCGGGCTGCTCCTCGGGCGGCTGGCCGGCGCCGAGCGGGCGGGATGGCCGGCCGTACTCGACGCCGGGGAGTACTGCCGGGCTCTGGGCCTGGCGGACGGAGCGGCCTGCGCTGTGGAGACGCCGGGCGAGATCGTTGCTCAGCTCGGTCGTGTAGGGGTGCGGGAGGCCGTCGTCGCGGAGTTGACCAAAACGCCAGAAGCCGTGCTGTCCATTCTGCGGGAGCCGATCGTGCGTGAGGTTCTCCAGGACCAGGAGGTCGCCCGGTACGTGCGTGAGCAGATGCGTCCCGTGCCCGATCCGGACGAAGACCTGGTCAACGAACTGATCGGCGACGACGAGCGCGATCCGCGTGCCGACTGGACCATCCGCTACTTCAGCCTGGCCCACAAGTGCAGGGAAATCCTCCTGCTGGGTCCCGACGATTTCGCAGACATCGACGACCCCGACGTGTGGCAGTCCGTCGAATCCATCCGTGACTCGGTCGCCTCCTGGGCCGACCGCGTCTTGGAGAAGCGCCCACGCACGATCCGACTCCTCTCCGGAAAGTAGAAACCCGTGTCTATCCCCAATGCCGCTGGCCGCTACCCCAACGCCGTGCGCGACGTCCTCGACCGGGAGGCTCTCCGGTCCATCCGTCAGGGCGGGAGCGAAGTCGAGCAGCTCGCCCGGATGCAAAGCGTCGTCCGGTCGAAGATCAAGGTGCTCTCCGCCGAATACCGTCCTGTGTTCGACCGCGCGGTGAAATCGATGTGCACGACCTCGTTCAACAAGGTCTGCAAGGAACTTCGTATCGCCGCTCTCGCTGGTCCGGCCGGAGCAGGGCGGGGCGGGACCGCCGTCGTGGGTCCGAGCTGCGGGACCGGAGTGTCAGGCCCTGGCGGGGATACGGTTCCCGGCTCGCCAGGTACTGGATCCGACGACGAAAAGGTCGTGGCGAAGGTCCTCCTCGGCGAGGGCGGCGAGCTGACGGAGAAAACGGCCCAGCAACTAGTGCTGGAAGACCTCGACCGCATCATGGAAGTCCTTCCTCCTCTTGCCGAGCGCGACTTCATGGAGGCAGACCGGCTTGAACGGGCGGCCAAGGAATCCGCCCAAGGAGCCAAGGAACACAGGGCCCGCGGAAACCGCATCCTCGCCCTCTACAAGCGCTATGACCGGCTCGTCGTCGGTATCGACAGCATCCCCGGTATCTTCAACCTCGCCGACTACATTGCCGAGGTCGGAGCCCAGGCCCTTGGCCTGGACAACGAAGATGCCGAGCTCCTCCGCTATGCGGGCGCCCTGTGACCGAGTCCACGTGGCACAAAGAAGTCAAGGGATGGGGTGTGGCCACCGAGATCCCACTCGGGAATCGCAGAGCAGACTGCATGCTGCGCTGTGGTAAGCGGGCAGAGATCCAGGCCCATCCGCTTGCTCCGGTTGAAGTCACAGGCCGAGAGGCCCACGCGGACCTGTGGATCCTCGACTGCCGCGCCGCATACACGCACGACCGCCTCCTGGTGTGGGACGATCCGGAATTCGGCACGCTGTTCCGTTGGGACCGTGCCTGGCAGGGCTTCGCGGTCGCCAAGCGGCCCGCCTTCCTCAACACGGAACTGGATATCAGCACGGGCCGCGGCAGTTTCCTGGAGGTGACGGGCTGGACCTTTGACGGATACCGCGCTCTTGGTTCCGGCAGGCCCCATACGGCTGCTGACATACGTTCTTGGATGCGCTACGACATTGCGCTTGCCTTGCACCTGGAGGTGACCTGGTGACCTGGGAGCCACCCCACGGACGGACGAGGAGGCACCACCGCACCGTGGCGATCGAGCTGGACGGTCTCCTCCAGCTGGTGCCAGCCGAGTACCACGCGACCGGGGTGCCCGCGCAACGCATGCTGACAGCCAGGGCCTTCTACGCCGACTCCGTTTTCGGCGAATGTCCGGTTCCAGTGGCCATACCACTGCACCGGCCCACCGCTGGCACCCACTCGACACTGATCGTCGTGGATGACCTGGGCGAGTCCTGGGTCATGAGATTCGACGTCTGGCACAACCAGTTCCGCTATCACATCACCGGCTTCTACCCCCTCGACCGCACTTGATCTTTGGCGGCTTGGCCGTGCCGCAGGGTGGTATCGCGACGTTCGCGGTGCGCCCCCACCGAGGTAGCTGGAAGGCCGAGCGACTCCGAGGCCACCGAGTAGCCAACGCCGTGGAATCGGAGAACCCACAGACTTGTAGGAGCTCGTGTCGGAGACCGTTCGTGTGTCCAGCGGCCTTTCCCGCAGTCTCAAGCCGTGTCGGACGCTGGAGTCCCAGCATCGGGTTGTCGTCTTGGCGGTTCGCATTGACCGACGCAGACCTCTGGTCCTGTGACCTGGCCTGTCTCACCGTCGATGTCGGATCCGACATCGGTCGACATCGACCATGAGATTCCGGCACGGGATTTGAGATCCCACAAGACTGTCCAAGACGCAGTTCGCCGGGGGCAGACAGGAAAGATCGCGGAAAGACTGGCCGACGTCCGCGTCGGCATGTCAACGTAGACGACCTTGCAAGAAACACCAGGTCAGAGAGGTGATTGCCTGTGACCGTAGCGCCTGTGGGACCCGGTTTCTCCACCACCGTCGAAGCCCTGCGGATTCGCGAATGGCAGCTCGGCCCCGGCCAGCCCACGCTGGTCATGGACCAGTTCTCCGCGGAGGACTTCCACCTGATCGTGGACGACCGTGCGGACGTGCACGTCAGCTCGAAGGACGGCCGCTTCTATCTCGGCTGGTTCCCGCTCGGCCGTCCCGGCACGGACGGCGAGGGATGGAAGATCGCCGTCACAGGTACGGCCAAGATGCGTGGCTACCAGCTGTCGTTCGACACCGAGACGCCGGCCGACATCGTCGCCGCCGCCGTGGCGCGCGTGCTCGAGACCTCACGTCGTCGACAGCCAGGCGCCCACGAATAATCCTCGCTCAGGCGGGCGGCCGGCCGACTGTCGGCCCCCGCCACTTAATCGTTCACTGTTTCCTCACCCCAGGAGGCTGTTCGTGACGTCCTCGGAGATGACCGTCGGTGATCTCATCGACCTGCTGTCCGCGTGCGACCGGGATGCTTTGGTCCGCCAGGCCATGAACCCGTTCTTTCCGATGGCCCACCGCCTGGCGCAGGTCGTGCAGTCCGTGGACGAGACCGGCAGGACCGTCGTGTACCTCACTGAGGGGCGGGACGAGGACGCACAAGTCGGCCATCTGCCGCCCGAGGTTGCCGTCGCCCTGACCTGGCAGGGCCCCGTCCAGGCACCCCCGCGTCGCCCTCGCCGCATTGCCGGCGGCAACTAGACCCGCACAGAGCCCTTGGAGGCGCCCCTGTACCCCGTTTTCCCGCTCGACCCGTCCACCCCGCGCGGCGGCCTGCCCGCGTTGTGGGTCGGTCCCCGGCATCTGGCCGGTGACGACAGGTGCCTCTACGACGGCGTTGCCGACACGCTCTCCGGTCTGGCCTGGACGAGCCTGACGATCGTCCGCGGACGTCATGAGCCGGACGAGGAGCCTGAGGACCGCCAGGTCCTGCGCAGCACCGTCCTGCACATCAGCCCCGACACCCTCCGATGGGCGCAGTGGTGCCTGGCCGACGAGCCGTTCCACCTGGGAGACCTGCCGATCGCCTGGCAGATCTCCGCCCGCGCGGACACCAGCAGCCCGCTCGCGTCGTGGTCCTCCTACTTCACCACCGACGTCCCCGGCGAGGCCGTGGCCGACTTCCTCGTCGCGCTCGACGCGCGAGACCAGCCCGCCGTGCCGCTCGTCGGCCCCGAGAAGGTCCTCGACGCCGTCACCGCACACGGCTGGCTCCGCGACATCGACCAGCCCCACGCGGCAGCGACGGACCCGACGTTCACCTCGCACATCAGCCTCGGCGAGGTACCGCCCCTCATCCAGGACGCCGACCCGCGCGCCCTGACAACCGAAGCTGACGAGGCGGGACCGGCCGGATGGCAGGCATGGGCGGAGCCCGCGCTCGGCGCCCCTTGTCTGTGGGCGGCCTCCTTCGGTTCCAGCGTCCCGCACGACCTCGTGGCAGCTTTCGCCGCCTCCCTCAGCTCGACCGCACCGGTCCTGCGGCGGGTGCTGCCCAAGGCCACCCGGGAGCAACTGCTGCGGGCGCCGGCCTAGCGATCGATGGCACCCCTCGGCCAGACGGAAGAAGCCCGGTCCTCCCGAATGGAGGCCGGGCTTCTGGCATTTCCCTCCGAGGCTCGGGCGAGCCATCGAGCCAGAGGAGGGCGACCCGTGCGACGAGCACAAGGTATCGGGCCTGCCCGGCATCGGTGATCGCCTCCGGCCCCAAGGCGGGGAATTGGGGTGAAGTGGGGCCTGCTCGATGTAGCGGTCGTGAGTCCTCACGTGGTATTGCCAACGTCTCAAGCGGGGCAAAGTGGCCATGCTTTGGCGGAGCGGCGCCGCTCAGCATGTGGTAATCGGTGGCCCGTTGAAGTGGGGTGGTGTGGCGAAGGTATGGCGTAGCGGTGCCACGTTCCTGTGCGGCTGAATAGCCATATGCCTCGAACCGAAGAGAAGCAGCAGCCAGCCCTTGAACTCCGTTGCGGTGGAGTGCACGTCATCGTTCAACGCATCTCGCCCTGGCTGGTGGCAGCCTTTGTCACAGCGATGGGGAGTGAGCCTCTTTCATCCTCTGTAGTCGCAGGTCAGTAGGGTGTGAACGGCCTGGACGACGTCGCCCACAGGTCGGGGCCATGCCCCTCCGCCCTCGGGTCCCGGGGGTTGCGAGTCATGCTGGGGTCAGCAGGTCTGCGTGGCCCGTTCGCCGGAGGTAGTCGATCACCGCGTCTCGGCTCTTCTCCAGGCACACGATCCTGTTCTCGACGACGCGCAGCTCGCGAGCGAGCTCCCCTGCGAGGGTCTGGGTGCAGGCGCCTGCTGCGTCCTGGGCCGAGGGAGCCTCGATGTCCAGCACGATCTTGATCATCCTCGTCGACAGGCCGGCTTCGATGAGCGCCCGGACGTGACGTGCATGCTCGACCTGGTCCTCGGAGTAGTCGCGGTAACCGTTGGTCGACCGCGACGACTCGATGAGCCCCTGCTGCTCGTAGTAGCGGAGCATCCGAGCCGGGGCTCCTACCTTTTTGGCGGCCTCACTGATCTTCATCACTCGCTCCTCCTCCTCAGCCGACGACTTGACCTTGACACAGATGTCAAAGTTTACGGTGACTCTCGAGACCCCAGCGACCAGAACCCACTGGGGAAAGACGAACACGAGAGGGACGTTCAGATGACCAGCGACAGCTCGATCCCCACCTCCCGGGACATCCTCATCATCGGAGCCGGGGAGCTCGGCATGCCCGTCATCCGCAACGTCGTCCGACGAGCGAAGGACGTGGAGGGCTCTTCCGTCAGCGTGCTCCTGCGGGCCAGCGCCATCGCGTCCACGGCACCCGACAAGCAACGCGACGTCGCTGAGATCAAGAACCTGGGCGTGAAGATCGTCGAAGGGGACCTCGTGAAGAACACCGTCGACGAACTCGCCTCCCTCTTCGCCGACTACGACACGGTCATCGGGTGCACGGGCATCACCGCCGGCCTCGAGACCCCCATGAAGGTCGCCCAAGCCGCCCTCCAGGCGAGGGTCCCGCGGTACTTCCCGTGGCAGTTCGGCGTCGACTTCGACGCCATCGGCCGAGGAAGCCCGCAGGACATCTTCGACTCCCAGCTGGACGTCCGTGACCTGCTCCGGTCCCAGGACCAGACCGAGTGGGTCATCATCTCCACCGGCATGTTCATGAACTACCTCTTCGAGCCCGGCTCGGGCATGGTGGACCTGCCCAACGACACCGTCAACGCGCTGGGAAGTCTCCAGACGGCGGTCACCGTGACGACGCCCGAAGACATCGGCGTCCTCACCGCGGACATCCTCTTCGCCGAACCTCGCATCCGCGACGAGATCGTCTACCTCGCTGGTGACACCATCACCTACGGCGAACTGGCCGAGACGCTCGAGACCGTGCTGAAGCGTCCGTTCCGCCGTGAGGTGTGGACGGTTCCGTCGCTGCTCGACGAGTTGGCCGCCGACCCGGACAACATGACGCGGAAGTACCGGGCGGTCTTCGCACAGGGCCGCGGCGTCGCGTGGGCGAAGGACAACACCTACAACGCACGCCACGCGATCCCCGTGACTGACCTCCGCCAATGGATCGAGGAGAACCTCGCCGGCTGACGCCCCCAGCCCCTGCGCGCGGGCGGCATCGGCCTGCAGTTCCTCACCGGCGATCTCCAGGGCAGCCATGACCCGCCGGATCACGCGCAAAGGCCCCCAAGCGCCATGGGGGCCGACGGGCGCAGTCAGCCTGAGGCCGCGTCTTCGATGTCAGCCGCTGTAAGGGACGGCGACGCCGATGATCCAGGTGACCCCGAAACGGTCGGTCAGCTTCCCGTACAGCGGGGTGAACACCGACGGGCCGGGGTCCTGCAGCACGGTCCTGCAGCACGGTCGCCCCTCGGTCAGCTTCTTTCAGTACATGGGGACCTCGTGGGCGTCGGTGCTGCTCAGCGAGTCGTAGAAGGGAATCGTGCCGGGGTCCTAGTCGAAGGAGTTCTGCACGTCGTAGGCCATGAGGTGGAAACCGTTGGGAGCCTGCTCCTGGCCCGCGGCATCGGCTGTCGATGCCGACCCCCACCCCAGCCTCAACCGGCTCCCCACATCAGAGCCTCTGACAACACCCGGCCAGTGAACGTCACAGAGCGGCCCACTCAGAAAGCCCCCGGTAGACGGGTTCACGACCAAGATCACCAGTCCGCCAGGAGCTTTCGCGTGCTTGTCTACCCGTCCGGCATCGATCTGTCCAGCCGCACTCTGCGGCACCTCTCCGGTCTCCTCGCAGGCCACCGCCGTCGCATCGGCTCCCGGTGGCGTCGCCTGACCTGTGGCCGACAGGCCCTGCTCGTCCTGGCCCACCTGCGCTGCGGCGACACCTACGACCGCCTCGCAGCGGGTTTTCGCGTCGGGATCGCGACGGTCTACCGGTACATACGCGAGGCCGTCGACCTCCTGGCCGCTCAGGCGCCCACGCTGGAAAAGGCCATGACGACGGTGCGGAAGAAGGCGTACGTGATCCTCGACGGCACCGTGCTGCCGATCGACCGCATCGCCGCCGACCGCCCGTACTACTCGGGGAAGAAGAAGCACCACGGGATGAACGTGCAGGTCCTCGCGGATCCAGCCGGCCGTCTGATCTGGGCCTCGGACGCGCTACCCGGAGCCGTGCACGATCTGACCGCGGCCCGGACCCATGGCATTCCCGCCGCTCTCGCCGCCGACGAGATCAAGTGCTGGGCGGACAAGGCATACCAGGGCGCAGGCCCTGCTGTCCGCGTCCCGTTCCGAGGCAAGAATCTGCGCGGCTGGCGCCGGCGTCACAACCACGACCATGCCAAGATCCGCAGCCTCGGCGAACGCGCCATGGCCAGCCTCAAATGCTGGCGGCTCCTGCGGAAGCTCCGTTGCAGCACCACCCGGATCACCGCCGTCGTCCGGGCCGTCGTCGCCCTCGAACTCACCACTTGATCAAGATGGAAAAGGCTCAGTGGACTCGCAGCATGGTTAACGTCCCGTTGAGAATCTGCCGCGCCGTGCAGCGGCGCGAGCAGCACAGCACTGCTGCCCCCGACCATCTTGGTCAGGGGCAGCAGTGCGTCGGGGCCGGTCAGCTGGCCGCTGTTGCCTTGGCGAGCGCTTTGCCGAGGTGGCGGTCGACGAGGGCCGGGGAGCCGGAGACGACCAGCAGCAGGCTGCCGTCGCGGATCGCGGTCTGCTTGACCACGGTGCTCCGTCCTCCGGTGGAGAACGTCAGGAGCTGGCTCCACTGCTCGTCACCGAGGCCGTGAGGTGCCGACAGCTTCTGCGAGGCCATGTCGATCGGGGTGCCACCCGCGACGACCTGATAGGTCGGGCAGCCGGTTATGGCGTCGAAGATCCGGCCGATACCGTCGGACAGTTTCTCCGCGCTGTCGCTGTACAGCTCCTCCGAAAGCTCCGAGGAGCTGCCGCCGTAGGCGAAGTCCGCTTTCGCCTTGTGCGGGAAGGTGAGCGTGCCGCCGGTCGCCGCGTCGCCGCCCAGCTCGCTCAGGGCCGGGCAGCCGATGACTGTGACGTCGTCGTGCTGGGTGGGGCGCTCCTGCTTGCGCAGGTAGCCGCTGCCGAGGTCGCTCTGGTCGAGCAGGCGCGTCTCCAGCGCGGCCGAGGTGAGCGGGGCAGCCTGCGGGGCTGCGTCGGCGGGCTTCCCTGTACGGGCGGAGGCGGCGCTCCCGGGCTTGTTGTAGGTGGTGTCGATGGAGCAGGCGGGCATGGCGAGGAAGGCGGCGGTGATGCCGAGGGCGGTGGTGGCGACGCGAACGCGCATGACGGAACTGACCCCTTGGTGCTAGGCGACGAGTGGTCAGTGCGGGCCCGCGAGCCCGGTGGGGTCGTAGGAGTGGGGGTCAGTGCCCGAGGTGGCGCAGGCAGTCCTCGAACGTGGGGTGCGTCGCGTCCGCCGGCCCGGAGTTCCGGTTGTACCAGGCGGTGTCGAGGCGGGTCTCCTGCTGCTGGTGTCCGGCCCGGCAGCGCAGCCAGATCTGGTCGCGGGTGGAGAGGATGAGCCAGTCCCGATACGCGCCGCACGCGGCACAGGCGACCATCTCACCGTCGAGGACGAGTGCCTGCTTCCACGGCATCATCTTGCCGTCGAGCTGGTCGTGGCTGGGTACCCGCAGCTCTGGCGGCAGGAAGTCGTCCACCACGGTGGTCGGCTCGGTGCGCTCCGCCTCGGCCAGCGGCACCCCGAACCCGGGCGGGACCTGATTCTGAAGCCGCGCATGCAGCTCGGCGAACTGGCGTTGTGCCTCGCTGGGCTGCTTGGTCCGGCGGCGTATTCGGCGAAACACCCTGGCGTCCTCCTTTGCCTCGTCCTGCTCGCTTCGTGATCGTGTCCTACGCCCCCCGGAGGTTTCAATTCACAAAGTCCACAGTCGCCTTCGCGCAGGTCGAAAGGCGCCTCGCGCGGGGCAGGGGATGACGAGTTGGCACGGAGCGTGTCTCCGAACGGCGGGGTGACGTTCCCAGGGTGTGCCCGTACGCACCTCGTGCTCTCCGGCCGTCCACCTTCGCGGCGCCTGCTGGCTCGACTCGGGGTACCTGCGCCACTCCCTTCCCTCCTGTGTGTGCACCCGTGCTCGCGCTCCGCAGCGTGGGCCCGCACGCCGCCGGGGGCCGTCGTGGCGTATGGCCATGCCGTGGGCCGCGAGCACGGCGGTGGGCGGTGTCCTTGCTCTCGGTGGTGCGCTGAGACTGCACTCAGGCACTCGGCCAGCTCACCGGGTCTTGCCCGATGTCTCCTCCCCGCTGCGGCGCCCGCCGGGCGAGTTGGGGCGGGTCGCCGTTCTGGGCGTCGAGGCCCCATGGCGCCCTGTGGCGCCGTTCTCGGACCGGATCGAGGCGTCGGCGGGCAGATCAACCGTCCGCCGCAGCCGCCATACCAGCACGTCGCTCATCGAGTCCGCGGTGTCGAGTTCGCGGCGCCCTGCGGCGTCGGACAGGAGGGCGGCCGGGTCGTGGCCGGCGGCTTCGGCTTCTGCGATGGTCGCGGCCAGGGCGTACCAGCCGGGCTCGGCGAGGATCTGCTCGGCGAGTTGGGGCAGCGTTTCGCGCAGCAGCACGGTCTGCCGCTGGAGCACCGGCCGGCTCAGACGTCGGCCTTGCTGGTAGAGCACGCCGAGAGGCTGGGCGGCGGCGGCCTGGTAGGCGGTGCGCAGGTGCTCGGCGGCCCGGGCGGCGGCTTCGGCCTGCTGGGCGTGGCCCTTTCTCGCGTGCCAGTGGGCGGCGGCGGTGATGAGGAAGAACAGCATGTCGATCGCCATCGCGGTGGTGGCACCGTCCTCACCGCGGCCGAGGGCGGGCCCGCCGTGGACGAGGTCGCGGGCGGCCTGCCGCAGCGCGCGGTCGTGCCCGCGTACGGCGCGTACGTGGGAGCGGGAGGCCCGCTCGAACGCTGTCGCGGCGTCTCGCAGTTCGCGGCGGGTGTGTGCGGCCGAGGTCTTCGCGAGCGCGTCCAGGACCTCGCCGGCAGCGGCGATGTGGGCGGCGGCGACCGCGTCGTCGCCGTGCTCGACGATGAGCACGGCCTGCCACGCGGCCGATGCCGTCATGCGGCGGGCGGAGGCCGGGGTGCCGGGCCCCGTACGGACCGTGTCCTCCTGCCGTGGCGTCGGATCGGTCCCGGTCTCGCCGGACCAGCGCTCCCGGATGCGGGGCAGCGACAGGTCGGGGGCCAGGCGGGCGCCGGGGTAGAACACCGGCTCGCCGTCCTTGTTCAGGTCGTCGGGCAGAGCGACCTTGTATCCGAGGAGGTCTCCGGAGGGCGCGGCGCGCTTACGGATCAGGAGGCCGGCGGCGGCGAGCCGGTCGAAGAGCTCCTGGTCACTCCTCGCACCGGACACCGCGCGCCGTACCGCCTCGCGCAGCTCCTCGCGGGCGGTGCGCTCGCGACCCTCGCGTTCGGCCTTGTGTCGTTCGGCACTGGTGGGCCGCTGTGCGGCGGTGCCGTCGCCGGGGGCGACCTGCCGGAGCCCGAGTTTCTTCTCGATGAGACGGGCTTCGGCCTGCGCCCGTTTACCGGATCGGTGGTGGTCGGGGCGTCGGCCATCGTCGCGCACGAGGGTGGCAACGATATGGATGTGGTCGTCAGCGTGCCGCACGGCGGCCCAGCGGCAGCCCGCGCCGTCGCGCGGGTCGATCCCTGTGGCGGCGACGATGCGACGCGCGATGTCCGCCCACTGGTCGTCGGTCAGGATCGGATCGTCGGGCGCAGCACGCACCGAGCAGTGCCACACGTGCTTGTCGGGGCGTTGATCCGCGGCAAGGAGATGGAGGGGTTGGTCGAGCAGCTGCCCGAGATCCTTCTTGGAAGCTGTCGCATCGCGTCCGGGGTCAGGCGACATGTCGTCGAAGGAGGCGACGAGATGTGGATCGACGTGTTCCTCGTGGGTTCCCTTGCCGTAGAGGTAGTACAGCAGGCCCAGGGTGTGGCTGCCCTGCTTGTGGATCTGTGGAATCAAGGCGCCTCGTCTGCCTGCCGGTTGGCTACCTTGTCGGCAGCCACCCTCACTGCGTCGGCCGCTCGGTGGACGTCGGCCATCACCTGGGTCAGCTGGGGAACGTCACCGCCGGAATTGAGGATCTTGGCGACTTGATTGAGGTTGCTGCCGGCCCAGCCGAGCTGCCGCCTCATCGCGAACAGTTCGGTGAGCACGTCGCGTTCGGTGGCGATGGCGACCGCGGTACGGGACTGGTCGCGGGCCATGGCTAGCCCGGCGTAGGCGAGGAACCCCGCCACGCTCATACCAGCGGCGTCTGCTCCGGCCTGGATGACAGCGAGTTCGGACGGGTTGAGGCGGACGCTGTGCGCGCGACGCTGCTTCTTGTCGCGCGGACGCGCTCGCCCCTTCGGCCGCCCCTTGTGGGCGGCTCTTGGCTGCGATCCGCCCTCGGTCGCAGCCTTCCCGACTGGCGCCCCCTGGTGGCAGTCGGGCCCCGCCACCCCAGGGGCGGGGACGGGTTCGGACACTGCCCCCTCGGGGGAGTGTCCGAACCTCCATCTTGCTCGCCCCGAGACCGGGTTGGAGTCGGGATCAGGTTCCGGGGTGGTGCCGTTCTTGCGTGCGTTCGTCATCGGGATTCGGGCCTCGTAGAGCGGGTTCGCTGCTGGATGGTTGCGGCCAGCGCGAGGACATCGGCTGGGCTGGCAAGGACGCCGACCGGTCCGTCGGGGCGGTCCTGGACGAGCCACTGCCCGGTCGGTGTTAGGACGACGGCGGGTAGGAGTTGCCAGCGGACCAAGACGTCCGCCCAGGCATCGGCCTCGGCGATGGTGGGCTCGGAAGAACGAGGTGGACGCGGAATCACGGCGTACCTCCTAAGCGGGGCGGTGGGCCTGCGTGGAGCCGGGCCACCTTTATGGGTACGGGATTTGAGCTGGTGTTTTGCCGGTTCAGCCGCACTCGGGGCAGCGCCCGACGTGTCTGTTGAGCGCGCGAGCCATCCGCTGTTTCGCCGAGGTAGCTTGCTTCGCGCTGGACTTCGCCGCCGGCCTGCCTGCGTGCCGCTCGGAGTGAGCGAGCATGAACCCGATCTCTCGCTCGTACTCCGCGCGGACGGTGTTGAACTGGTGGCAGGTCTTCATCGGGCGGTGCTCCTCGTCGTCGTGATGTCCTCGTTCCGCAGCTCCTGGAGAACGAGGCCGAGTCGGTCGTTACCGACACCCGTCAGGCCCTGGCGGCGGATGATTTCGCGCAGCTGCACCCGGGTGATCGCTCCGTTGCCGTCCCGTTCGAGCAGGGCGGGAACATGGGGACGCACTTCGTGGACAAGCTGGCGCTCGGACTCGCCCAGCTCGCGTGCCGGGCGTTCCGTCTGCGGAGAGCGGGACCGGGCACGGTTGTCCTTGTTCTTCGTCCGGGACTTCCTGGCCGGCTTCCGGCGGAGTGGGACCTTGTGTCCTCGGTCCTGGGTGGTCTCGGTCCCGGACTCGGTGGCGGTCGGTCCTCGGTCCTCGGCGCTCTCGGTCCCCGACTTCGCGAGGCTCGGTCCCCGATGAGAATCTGGGTCCTGAGCTGCTACCTCTCGCGCGTTGCGGTCGGTCCTCGTGGCCGCTGTGTCCCGCGCTACGGCTTCTGGATCGGCGGGACCGGTCCCCGGGACCGCGCCGTCTTCAGGGGGCTTGGTCCCCGCGGTCGTTCCCGTTTCGTCGCCCTTGGTCCCCGCGCCGACCTTGGCTTCAGGGTCCGCCTCCTCGGGGACCGGTCCCCGAGGAGTCCTCGGTCCTCGGTCCGGGACCGGCTCGTCGGCACCGTCGGGACCGGGGACGGGGACCGGCACATTCGATGTCGGTTGTGCGGGGACCGTGGCCGCTGATGCGCTGCTGTGCGCCGGGGACCAGGGAGAAGGGAGCGGGACCGTGGCGAGCGCGAGCGCGTGTCGCCGGGCGGCGAGCTGGTCGAGCAGCTGTGCTCGCTGGAGGGGGTCGGTGCCGACCGAAGCCCTGCCGACCGCCTTCGACAGGCGTCGGGTCAGCCGCCGGCCTCGACGGTTCCGCTGCTGCTCGGGTGTGCGCTCGGCGAGGCGGGCGGCGAGGGTGACCGCACGGGCGGTGGCCCGGTCCCGGGTGATCTGTGCGGCGTCGCGGTCTCGCGCAGCGATGCCGAGGCGAGACAGGAGACGCTCGCGTGCCTCCCGGCCCAGGATGGCGATCAGTCCTCTTGAGGCGGCACCGGGTGTGCGCAGGCGCAGTTCGATGCCCATGGCCAGGTGCCACAGCATCGCCGCCATGACTGGTCCGACGAAGGCGCGGACCGTGCCGCCGATGGGGCCGCTCTCTGCGTACGCGGGGATCACCTGCACCGTGGTGATCACCCAGACCAGCGTGCCCGGCAGGCCGGGGGCGCCCTGGACGGCGAGGTTCTGCCGCGCCATCAGTGCGGTGGCGAACAGGGCGAGTTCGGCGGCGGCGAACATGCCGGCGCGCTCGGCGGCGCCGGCCATGTCGAGGTAGTCGGCCGCGAACCGCCACGAGGTGTCGGCGCTGTAGGCGGTGCAGCCGAGGGCGGCGACAGCGGCGACCTTGACCGCCGGGCCGCCGAGACGCTTCTGCGAGCGAGATCCCCGGCGCCGGATGGTCCAGGCAGTCAGCACGAGCGCGAGGGTGGCGGGCACGACGGCGGCGAGGAGGAGAGGGAGGTCCGAAGTAGCACCGAAGGCGAGGACGGGGTGGGTCATGCTGCCCTTCCGAGAGGGGCGTGCGTCGGGGGCGACGCTGCCGGGCGGCCTGCCGGCTGGTGCGTGCCGGGGGCTGCGGACGCGGGGGTGCCCTTGGTCTTGGAGGTCTTCTTCCGCTTCTTCTTGGGGCGGGGCACGCCGTAGTTACGGTCGCGGTCGAGGACCTTGTTGGCGGCTTGCCGGAGCAGGTCTCGGGCGTGCTTGTGGCTGATCTGCAGGGCGGCGGCGAGCCGGTCGGGCTGCCAGCCCCGGACGTAGGCGTGGTCGATGACGACCTGCCGCTCGGCCTCGGTCAGGTGCACGTCGCGTCCCTGGAAGAAGGCGGTCACGCGCCGGTAGTCCAGGCGCTGGTGCAGTCCGTCGTGCAGCGGGCGCCGCTCGGCTTCGGTCAGGCCGCCCCAGACGCCCTCTTTGAGGACGTTCTCCAGGGCGAAGTCCAGGCACTCGCGGCGTACGGGGCACCAGCCGCACAGCTCCTTCGCCTCTGCGATCTCCTCGTGGTCCCGGGGCCCGGGGAAGAACACGGCGTCGGCGTCGTCGACGTCCATGCCGTGGCACGCTGCGCGGGCGTGCCAGCTGGTGTCTGCGATGCCGCGCAGGCCGGTGGCCGGCGCGTCGTGGGTGGTGATGTGGCGCAAGGCGGGCCTCCGATGTGCTGCCGCGGCGGCCGGCTAGGGCGGTGCTCGGCGGGTGCGGCGTCGGGTGCCGGCTGCGCGCGGGGCGTGCGTCGCAGCCGATGCGGGACGTGTCGGGTGGCGGTGCAGCGGACGGGGTGCACGCGCCGGGTGCGCCGGTCAGGCCAGGGCGGGCTGCTGGGCCTGCTCGGTGTGCTGGGCCTGCTGGGCGGTGGCGAGGTTGAGGCGGCCGGGGTGCGGGGTGGCGCGCGGGGCGGTTCCGCGGGCTCCGCCGTCGGGGCCGATCCTTCGGCGGCGGCATGGTTCGCCGACCGGGGCCAGGCACCATTCGCATCGCACGCTCAGGGCATCGGGCAGTCCCTGCGCGACAGCGGCCTCACGGGCTGCGCGGGCGGGTCGGTAGGGCGCGAGGGCTGCTCGGGCGGCGGGTGGTATGCAGGAGCCGATCTCCCGCAGCCGCGCCTCCAGCTTCGGGTCGACTCCGTCGCGACCGCTGGTGATTGCTCGGGCCTGCGCGGGCTGGGCGGTGCCGGCGGCGACGGCGCGGCGGGTGTCGGCCAGCTCTGCGGTCCAGGCGGCCTGGTCGTCCGGGTCGACGGACGGCGTGGGATCGGAGTGCCTCGCCAGTCGGTCGCGCCGGTAGCTCTCCCAAGGGCGGGCCACGTCCGCGGGCAGGATCTGGTACGGCGAGGTGCGGATGTGCTGGCGGGCGGCGACGCGGACGTCCCAGCCGTGGGGGGTGGCCATCGGCACGTCGCCCAGCAGCTCGTGCCACTGGACGAGCTGGTCGCGCGCCTCGCCTTGGTCGGTGCGGATGGTGCGGGGGTCGAGTCGGCCGATGTAGGCCAGCAGGGCTGCGATTTCGCGGCGGTCCACGGTCAGCCCTCCGTTCCGGTCGGCTCGTCGAGGGCGGCAAGCAGGGCGGCGGTGTGGGCCTCCGTCCGCGTCATGCCCCCCGGTACGGCGGTGTTCTTGCCGGGCACGGCGTAGAGATTCGGTCGGCTGGGAGCGTGCTCCCGGGCGACCCAGGAGCGCCAGTCGGCAGCCCAGGCTTCCGCCGCCCTCGGAGCATGGCCCGCCCGGTGTGCACGCCACTTTGCGTCGGCGGCCCGCATGCCCTGCTCGCCGAGGCGATCGAGGTGTCCCTGCTGGCGGGCCCAGGTGTGGGTGGCGGAGTCGACCTGCCACTCGGCAGCCGGGAGGACGGCAGCACCACTACTGCTGTACCTCCGGTTCAAATCAGGTTCACTACGGTTCTGTGTGCCGGTAGCCGGTACATCGCTGTGCCGGTGGCCGGTACGTCGCTGTGCCGGTTTCCGCCTCGACCTGCCGGTTTCCGGTACTGCCGGATTCCGGACCCTCGCGGGGGATTCCGGCACCTCACGCGGGCGGATTCCGTACCGCCGCAGAGCCGAGATCCGAAGCTTCGCGGGGCCCGCGGGCTCGTCTGCTGCTGCCGTGTCGCTGTCTTCCTGCTCCTGCTGCTCGCGCTGGGCCTGGGCGACCACTTCGGCGGCGAGAGGCATACGGTAGACCGTGCTGCGCTGCGGGCCTACGAGGTCATCGAGCTGTTCCAGCTCGCCGGCCAGGAGCAGGCGCTCGACGGCTTCGCGCACCGTGGAGACCGAGGCGCGGGTGCGCTTGGCCAGGCTGGACAGCGAGGCCCAGGAGATGCACTGCTCGTCGGTCACCCGGTCGGCGATCGACAGCAGGACCAGGCGCGCGGCCCCTCGGCTGGAGCTGTGCTCCCACACCCACTCGCGGGCTTCGCTGCTCATCGGCCGCTCCCGACGAGCGGGCGGGTCCGGCTGCTCGCCGGGGCCAGGGTGGTGCGGTCCGGCTCGGGGCGCCGAGGCGCCGAGGCGTTGGTGGCTGCCGCGCAGGCCAGGCGGAAGGGCCTTTTGCGCAGGGCAGGAGGCATGCGATACTCCCCTTTGCAGTGTTGCCACGCTGACGCGCCCCTCGGAAGGACTCAGCGTGGTGATGGTGGGCAATCTCCGCCCTTGCCGGGGCGGGTATGCCGCTTAGCGTTCGGCGTCCGTGAGTTACCGCTCTCGGGCGCCGTCGCTGTTTGCGGACCTTCGCGGTCCGGTCCGTGCTCGCGGTCTCCTCACGTTCGTCGCCGCGGGCGGGCTGCCCGGGGACGACGAACATACGCACGGACCGGTGTCAAGATCCAGACTTGGTTCTTAAACTCTGTACTGGTTGCAGAGAGTCGTCGAACGGTCGTGTGCCGCAGCCGTCCGCACAGGGCCTGGCGGTGGCCGTCCTCGCGTCGAAGCGCACCGTTGCCGCGGTTGCCCCGTACGCCGAGAGCGTGCCAATGTGCCCGAATTGGAGCGGGAGTCTGGTATTCCCTGCAGCGGAAATGCGATGTGGATGAGGTGTTTCCACGGTCGCCTCCGCGCTTTCCGATCGAAGATCAAATACGGCCTGCCAGACGTGACTTGTCGCTGGACGAATGTGGCTTGCGCCACGTCGCCCGACGTACTCCTGTCGGCAGGAACGGGCAGGTCGACCTGAAACAGGCGGTACGCGCCACACGGAAACGTGCTGGTGGGGAAGAACTTTCCATACGTGTGATCGGCGCGTCAAACTGGTGTTTATGGCGGGGTAGGGTGGCTCAAGTTGCGAGGAAGCCCGCACTGGAAAGGATCATGAAAGAGTGGCCGAAGGTCAGGTGAGCCCCAAGGGGCTCATGGATCGCCTAAACCGCCTGTTCGACACTGTTCACCCGCCCGATCGCGGCCCGTACAGCAACGCTGAAGTGGCCGAACTGATGGAAAAGCGAGGGCTGGGCAAGCTGTCGGGGCAGTACCTGTGGCTCTTGCGGACCGGGCAGCGCGATAACCCGACGAAGCGTCATCTCGAAGCGCTCGCAGGGTTCTTCGGCGTGGATCCCGCCTATTGGTTCGACGATAATGTCGCCGAAAAGACCGTGCAGGAACTTGAGTTGCTCGCGCTGCTTCGCGACGCGAAGATCAAGAACGTTCTTCTTCGCCTGTCCGACGTCTCCGCAGACGGAAAGGATGCCGTCCTGGGGATCGTTGAGAGCGTACGAAAATCCGAGGGGTTGCCGCCCTCAACTGGCGTGTAAACGGCCGCAGTTCAGTAGTAAATGATCAAGGAAAGCAATGTGGTCTGCACGTAGGCTGCGCCGGCCTGACCTCTTGGCCGAGCTGAAGCTCCCGCACGTCACCAATATCCGCGGCCTCAGCGACGAGGTCTCTCGCCGCACGGGACGGACGGTGGTCCTAGAGCCCCGGGAGCAGGCGCCCTCGGTGTGCGGGGCGTGTGCCGTTACAGAGAGTGCCGTCCACGTTTTCTACGACCCGTGGACCAGCGTCCTGCACCAGGACCACATCATCGCCCACGAGTTCAGCCACCTACTGCTCGGCCACCACGAGAACCGACCGGTCTCCGCGCTGGCTCCGGCCTTCATCACCAGCGTGGACCCGGCCACCGTGCAGATGATGTTGGGGCGCACCAAGTACGACGAGGACGAGGAGCGAGACACCGAACTCCTGGCATCGCTACTCCAGCGCCGGATCATCGACCGGTGGTTGCGCAGCGACGAGTCCTCCGGGGACGAAGTGCAGGATCGGGTCACGCACACGCTGCTGCGCCGACGGGAGGCCCGGCCGTGAAGGACCTGCTCCACCCGATCAGCCTCCTCGTCGCGACGCTCGGCTTCCTCTGCCTCCTGCGGGACGTGCCCACCCGGCGCCGCGACCCCGCCTCCGCCGCTCTGGCCGCTGTCTTCCTGCTGTCAGGGCTCTCGTTCCTGTTCTCCATCACGCCGATGTGGAACTACCTCGACCGCCTGCTCGGCACCGTCAACATCTCCGTGCCCCTCGCGCAGGGCTGCGTGGTCGCGCTCCTGGCCTGCCAACAGGTGGTCCTCACCTACTGGGGATCCCCGCCCGAGGTAGCCCCCCGGCTCAGTCGCCGCTGGCTCTGGGCCGGCTTCGCGGTGATCGCCGGGCTGCTGGTGCTGTTCGCCCTGCTGACGCCCAACGCGCCGCACCCGATCGACTTCACGCTCTACTACGCGCACGACGACTGGTACGCCGCGTACCTCACCCTGTACGTCACGGCCTACACCATCGGCGAAGTCTTCCTCGCCCGCGCCTGCTGGCGCCTGGCCCGCCGCAGCACTCGCGGGTCCGTCCGCGTCGGCCTGCGCATCGTCACCCTCGGCGCGACCGTCACCCTCGGATACAGCGCCGTCCGCATCGGCAACGTGATCGCCGGCGCATTCGACACCTCCCTCGCGGAATGGGAGGGCCTTGCCTGGACCTGCGGCGATGTCGGCGCCATGCTCACGCTCATCGGCTGGCTCGTGCCCACGATCAGCGACCAGGCCCAGAGCGTCCGGTACCGGATCAAGCAGTACCGCAGCTACTACGGCCTGCGCCCCCTATGGCTGGCCTTCTACAGCGAGGCACCCGAGATCGAGCTGCCGATCGACAGGGTCGACCCGGCCCAGCGGCGCCGTTTCCGCCGCATCTCGATCCGGCTCTACCGCCGAGCCGTCGAGATCCGGGACGGTCGGTTCGTGATCCGCCAGTACCTCGATGCCGCCGTCCGCGAGGCCAGCGAAGCCCGTCACCGGGCCCGAGGGCTTCACGGAATGGATCTGTCCGCGGCCGTCACGGCGGACCAGATCCTCGCCGGAATCGCGGCCAGGGCCGCGGGCACCCGCCCGGAGCCCGACCAGCTCACCGAGTTCGCCGACTTCGAACGCCAGACCGCCAGGCCCATGGACGACATCGACGCTCTCCTCGACGTCGCGCGCCACCTGCCCCGCCAGCCCGCACGAGCCCCCCACCTTGAGCGAGTCTCCGCATGACGAACGACCTCACCCACCAGCCCGCTCACGTCCAGCTCCGGGCCCTGGACCGCGGCGAGATCTCCAGCCGCGAACTGCTGGACCTGCACGTCGCCCAGATAGACGCCAGCCAGATCAACGCCGTCGTCACGCGCGACGACGGCGCGGCCCGAGCCGCCGCGCACGCGGCCGACGAACGCCGCGCCCGCAGCGAGAGCACCGGCGTCCTCGACGGCCTTCCCCTCACGATCAAGGACAGCTTCGAGACGGCCGGCCTGCGCACCACCAGCGGCGCCGAAGACCTCGCCGACCACGTGCCCGCCCGCGACGCCGACGCGGTCGCTCGGCTTCGCCACCAAGGTGCCGTCATCATGGGCAAGACCAACACTCCGGCGTACTGCCAGGACCTGCACACCGACAACGCCCTGTTCGGCCCCACGCTCAACCCGCACGACCCCAAGCACACCACCGGCGGCTCCTCCGGAGGCCCCGCCGCAGCAGTCGCCGCACACCTGACCCCCGCCGACCTCGGCAGCGACCTCGCCGGCTCCCTGCGGCTCCCCGCCCACTACTGCGGCGTCTACGGCCTGCGCCCCACCCACGGACTCATCCCAGCCCGCGGCCACATCCCCCGCCCGCCGGGATGGATCACCAGCAGCGACATGGTCACCCCCGGCCCCCTGGCCCGCCACCCCCGCGACCTCGACCTGCTCCTCGCCGCACTGACGACACCGTCACCCGACGAGAACAACCCCTGGAGCGTCACGCTGCCCACGGCGCAGCGCCCGATCGGCCAGCTCCGCGTGGCGGTGTGGGCCGACGACGCGAGCTGCCCCGTCGACCGCAACACCGCCGATGCTCTCGCCACCGTCGAACGGACGCTGGCCTCCGTCGGCTCGAGCGTCCGCCGCACCGCGGGGCCGGTCGGCTTCGCTGACTCTCTCCGCCTCTTCGAGCAGCTCCTCCATGCCACCACAACGGCCGCCACTGACGACGAAACCGGCGCGGCCGAACTCGCCGCCGCCCGTGACCTGCACACGGACGACGCGAGCCCACGGGCCGCCATCCTCCGCCACCGCACTCAGACACACCGCGCCTGGCTCCGCGCCAACGAGGAGCGCCTCCGGCTCCAGCAGACGTGGCACCAGTTCTTCGCCGATGGCCAGCACGACATCCTCATCACCCCCGCCGCGCCGACCGCGGCGATCCCGGCCGGGAGCCGCTCTCTCATGGTCGACGGCGTCGAACGGAGCTTCTTCGACCAGACCGGCTGGGCCAACCTCACCAGCCACGTCGGTCTGCCCAGCCTGGTCATGCCTATTGCGCACGGCGCCGACGGCCTCCCGATCGGTGTGCAGTTCGTAGGACCGGCCTATTCGGACCGGACCCTGCTCGTGATGGCCGAGCACCTGGCGCCCCTGCTCGGAGGGACGGTCGAGGGCGTCATCGCACCACGGAGCGGATGACCTCTACGTCACCGTTGTAGGTGACTGCGTCTTCATCGGCGGTAGGCCGTTCGAACAGAGCGAAGAAGTCGTCCAAGGCTTCGGTAGTGACGGTCAAGGCATTGGCGTCTAGACGCTGGTTGCGTGCGGCGAGGCGCCGCAGGAGGACCTCCTTGGACGCTGACAGGTAGCCGAGCGGTGGGCGTCCTCCCACGGCCCGGACGGTCTTCTTCCACTCGTCGCGATCGGAAGGACGCCAGTGGCCGTGGTCGAGGACGATGGACCGGCCGGAGCGCAGCAGCTTCGTAGGCTGCGCCCGTTCGGTCTCGACCGCGGGGGCCTCGCGGTCGAAATGCTCGTGCTTCGGGGCAGTCGACGCCGTACCGGCCGTGGAGGCGGTGAACCTCCTCGTCAACGCTGAGACGGATAACGCCCCTCGCGGAGAGGGCCTGTGCAAGGTGCGTCTTGCCGGAGCCGGTGATCCCGATGAGCAGGACGGCCGTCGACGCGCTCACATGAGCGCATAGGGGCTGCTCCGCTGCCCTTTGCGCGGAAGCCGTCCCTGCCGTCGCCTCCTCGGTCGCGGCCCTGGGCGACGTCGCAGGCCACCAGCTTCTCGGCGGCGGTCACGAGCCGGTCGCGCAGGTCCGGGGTGATCGCGTCGCGGATGATCGCGTATCCCGTCGCGCTCGACGGCGTCGATGGTGCCGGCGTCGGGGGCGACGGGTGGGAGCGGGGTGCTCATGCCGGTATCTCCTTCGGGGTGCCGGTGAGGGTGGTGGCGAGCTGCCACAGGCCAGGGTCGTCGAGGCCGTAGAGCTGGCTGAGACGGGTCTTCCGGGGGCCCAGGGTGGCGGCGTCCGAGGAGGGCGTGGATGTCGGCCGGGTGCCCGCTGGTGGCCAGGACGATCGGTGCCCGGGGTGCCGAAGTGGCGGGCGAGCGCGTGGACCAGGCCGGGCAGCGGGGCGAGCCCGGCGTGCCGACGCACTGCCCGGTGCTTGAGCTGCTGCTGGATGAGGCTAACGGTGATCGGCGCGAACGCCTCGTAGGTGGCGACGAGGGCGTGCCAGCCGGTTCCGTGTAGCCCTGGGCCCAGGCGTGACACAACTCCTCACTCAGCACTTCCACCGTCCACGGCGCCGGGCGTCCGTCATCGTCGCTGAGGTCGAGGCGGTTAGAGGCCCGCTCGTCGGGGCTGAACGCGCGGAACGGTCCTTGCTCGGCGCGGGCCCGCAGGACCTCGGAAACCACCTGCGCGAACGGGCGTCCGGCGGCGCCGGGAGACCGTCGGGCCCGGGCCTGCATCAACATTGCCTGTGGGTTGACGCGCGGCCGGCAGGCTGGTTGCAGGCCAACTCACCCTGAAAGCTGCCGTTCTCGGCACCCATCGCTGCGCCTCCATCCATACTGCTGCGGTGGACACCTTCCGGCGTGCAGAGACCGACACAAGGCCGGAACGCCCCCAGGCAACGCCGTGGGACACCTACCGCGCAGCGCTGCTGCCCCAGTGGCAGAGCCTTCTAAGCTCCTCCCTCAGCGAGCGAGAAATGCAGGAGTTCTTGGAGCTTCACCCTTGCTTTCTGCCTGGTGCAACCGACAACATCGGGCCCGGCGGTCATCATGGCCCTTCGTTCTCGTCCGTGATTCGACAGCCTCCACTGAAAGGGCTCGGTCCTACTCGCGTCCCTGACTTTATGTGGGTTCGACGGGACACCGGAGCCATCCGACCCGTCTGCATCGAGATCGAGAGTCCTCGAAAGGCTTGGTTCAACAAGGGGTCGAGGACTCCTACTTCCGAGCTGACTCAGGCGATCGACCAGCTTACGGAGTGGAAGGTTTGGGTTTCTTCGCCGGAGAACCAGCTCATCTTCGCGAAGACGTACGCGCCCAGCTACTCACACCGTCCCGTCGAGCCCCAGTTCGTTCTCGTCTATGGGCGGGACGCCGAGTTTCGGGCGGCCACATCACCCCACGACAACCCCGACTACATGCGGCGAAAGCGTGACCACATGCCTCGGGACCGGGAGCATTACTTCACCTATGACCAGTTGGCTCCCGAGCGAGAAGCTGGGGACTACGCGACCCTCACGTACCAGGTTGACCAGTGGATTCTGCACTCACTGCCGCCGACCTTCTCAACCGGCCAACACATGATGGAGATGGGCGAGATCATCCGCGATCCTTCGAAGGCGGTACTCCTAACAGCGCTTATGAGTGCGGAGAGGAAGGCTTACGTCATCGAACGCTGGGAGTACTGGCGCGGGGTGGCGCTCTCTGAGCACACCCACTTCATTGCCGTCGGGCGTGAGTAGTCGAGTGGGTGACGTTGCCGAACAGACCTAGGGTTCGCGCTACTTCTGGGATGAGCGCCCGGTGCGAGTCTCCGGCCACGGGGTGATTGCTGTTGAGGGTGGTTCGAGACGACCTGCGCGGCGTGGCCAGCGTAGCGTTGATCCTGCGGTTCATGCGCGGGAAGGGGGTTGGCTCAGCGGCTGCTCGAAGGGGTGGTGCGATCCACCCGAGTAATCCTGAAGATTGCCACGGTCCCTAAGAACGGCGACGGGCCGCCAGTAAGAGGGTAGTCGTCCAGCGTCGCGGAGTAGAGGGCGAGTCCCTTCTCAGCAAGCTCTTCCAGGATGACGGTAATGCTGCGCTGGGCGTCCCGTACCGAGGAACGAGAGAACTCGATGTCTCCTGAGATGTCGCTCCAGTCCCGGAAGCTTTGAACAGCACCGTCAATGAGGTCCTGCTCCTCATCGGTGCAGTCGTCCGGTTCTTCATGCGGCAACCACCCAAGGCAGCCGGAGAGGATCGGCCAGAGGTCGCGCCCTGTCTTCATATGGTCGAGCACCACGACTTCAAACTCTGGCTCGTCCACCGTGACGGCGTCGATGATCCTGTCGACCTGCTGCCGCTTGAGCTTGCTGATCTCCTCGGCGAGCGTCTTGAGTCCCCACACCTCGATGGTGACGCCGGGGTACAACAGGCGAAGCTCGTTGTCGATGAACTGGTCGACCTCGCCCGGCAGGGTGTCGTTGGTGAGGAAGCGCCACACCTTCACGTCCCGATGCTCCTGAAGGCAACCTTCCAAGTCACCGCGGATCTTCGCCTTGGTCTTGTCGATCCTCTCGCCGCGCGTGGCGTGCGAGGCGAAGAACACCCGACCCTTCGGACAGTACCCGTCGTTCTTGGTATCGCCCTTCGGCCCGGCCGCCCGCACCGGTTGGTAGTCGCCGGGGTACAGCTCCAGGCCGAGCCGATCCATGCAGTCTTGGAAGGTGTTGCCCTCCATGCGGAGGAGCTGACCTTCAACGAGCTTGCGCAGCGAGTTGAGATCCACGGCAGCTATTACCGCACAGCTTCTGTGTGGTGGACAGCTAGGTTGCGCGGCTGATGAGAAGGCCAGGCGCCCCGAGGACATCACCCGCCTGTTCGTCGAACGCTCCAACGCCGGTGACGCGGCCGGAGTCGCCGCGCTCTACGAAG
>NZ_JBEZCR010000005.1:0-623391 GCF_040647715.1 Streptomyces tibetensis
TGTGGGGGGCGCCTGGGTGTGCTCTTCCTAGGTGTGCACGCCGGCCCGGTGCACGCCGGCCCGGTGCACGCCGGCCCGGTGCACGCCGGCCCGGTGCAAGCGGCCGCCTCCCCCGGGAGGCGGCCGTCGTGCCGTCGCGGCGGTCCGGACAGCTGAACCGCCGCCCCCGGCCCACCCGTTGTCGCCTCCTGTCCGGGGAGCGCTTGTCTCCCCCGCCCTCAGACCCACCCCTACCCCATCCCCCAGAAGAGAGGACGGACATGACGTACGTCGCCCCGGCGGGAGGCGAGGTCCATGCGTAGACCGCTCCTGCGCCGCCGCGCCGCGTTCCTGCTCGCGCTGCTCCTGGTCGTGGCCGGCGTCACCGGCACCGCGCTGCTGATCCAGGACCAGCGTCCGGACGGCGTGAGCATCGCGGGGACACCGGCCGCCGGCGTCGGTTCCCCCGAGCACACCGTCACCTTCCGCAACACCACGGACCACCGCATCTGGATCGGAAGCACCGTCAACGCCGACGGTTCGGCCCCGCTCACCGGGCTGCCCACACTGGACCCGGGCGCGTCGGCCACGGTCACCGTCCCCGAGCACTCCGGTGCCGGGCACTGGCGCGGCAAGTTCTTCGCCCGTGAGGGCTGCACCGGCGAGGAGGGAAGCACCTTCCACTGCGCCGTCGGCGACTGCGGCCCCTACGCCGACCGGTGCTCGACCGGTGAGCAGCCCACCGGCCTGGCCGAGTTCAACTTCGACCCGAAGGACGGCGCGGCACCCTGGTACAACGTCAGTTACGTCAACGCCGTCGCGTCGCCGGTCACCATCACGCCGGACGGCGTGACGCCGCCCCGGTCGGGCGAGTGCGCGCCGGCCGGGTGCGCCACGGATCTGCTGGCCGCCTGCCCGGCGGACGACCTGGTCGAGGACGGGGCCACCGGCCGGCCCCTGGTGTGCGTCAACCCGAACCGGGATGCCAGGACGCCCTACAGTGACGCGCTCGCAGCGCGGTGCCCGACGGCGTACAGCTGGTCCAAGCACGACACCGAACAGGGCAACCAGGTCGTGTACCAGTGCCGGGAATGCACGGGCCTGACCGTCACCTTCCACGGCACCGGCGACGGCGCCGGCGCACCCGAGCCCGGCCCCGCCGTCACCGAGCGGCCGGGCAGCGGCGGCGGCACCCCGCCCGCCTCCCGCAAGGGCGTCGGCCTGAACTCCGTCGCCGGCGCCTCCGAGGCCCTGGCCGACTCCGGTTCGTCCTGGTACTACAACTGGGCCTCCTCCCCCGACGGCGTCACCGGCACCACCGGCGCCGAGTTCGTCCCGATGATCTGGGGCCCGGGCTCGGTCACCGACGCCGAACTGGGGAAGGCAGCCCGCGCGGGGAAGGCGCTCCTGGGCTTCAACGAGCCGGACCATCCGGACCAGGCCGCCATGTCACCCGAGCAGGCGCTCGACCTGTGGCCCCGGCTGGAGTCCACCGGCCTGCGGCTGGGCGCGCCCGCGGTCGCCTCCGGCGCGGACGTGCCGGGCGGCTGGCTGGACCGGTTCATGACCGGGGCTGAGCAGCGGGGCCTGCGGGTCGACTTCATCCCCCTGCACTGGTACGGCGCCGACTTCGGGCCCGGCGCGGCGGACCAGCTGCGCGGATATCTGCAGGCCGTCCACGACCGCTACAAGAAGCCGGTCTGGCTCACCGAGTACGCCCTGACCGACTTCTCCCGGGGCGCCCCGCGCTACCCGAGCGAGCAGGAGCAGAGCGACTTCGTCCGGTCCTCCACCGAGATGCTGGGCAAGCTGGACTTCGTCGAGCGGTACGCCTGGTTCGCGCTGTCGAAGGAGACCAGCCCGACGGGTCTGTACGACGGGGCGGTGCCCGGCGCGAGCGGGCGGATCTACCGCGAGGTGCGCTGAGGCACCCCTCTACCGCGACGTGCGCTGAGGCACCGCCCGGCGGTGAGGACGGCTCGCCGGTGTTGAACCGTCCTCACCCCCGCACGCGTTGTGCGGATGCCTGCCGGCGCACCGCCGGCAGGCATCACCCACGAAGGAGAGCCATGTCAGGCGGTCCGTCTCGGCAGGGCCTCCCGGGCGCGCGCGTCGGCCGGGCCGTCCGGCAGTCGGTCGAGGCGCTCCTGGACCTGCTCGGCGTCCGGATGGCCGAACTCGGCGAAGATCGCGAGGGCGTGCCGCCAGCTCGCCCGGGCCGCCTCGGGCTCCCCGCCGTCGAGGTGGACGTCGCCGAGGTGGCCCAGAGTGTGGCCCTCGCCCCACCGGTTGCCGATGTCCCGGTGGGTCTCGAGCGCCCGGCGGTAGTGGCCGACGGACTCGCCGTGGCGGCCGAGCCGGTGGTGGATCGTGCCGAGGATGTCGAGGGTGACGCCCTCGACCCAGCGGTTACCGCCCGCCCGCAGCACGACCAGCGCCCGCTGCAGACAGTCGAGGGCCTCGTCGTAGCGCCCCATCCGCTGGTAGGCGTCGCCCAGGTTGCTCAGGGCGATGCCCTCGCCCCAGACGTTGCCCGCGATGCGGTCGAGGGCCAGCCCACGGCGGGCGTACTCGACGGCTTCACGGAGCCGGCCCGCGTGCAGGTAGGCGTCGCCCAGATTGGCGATCACCGAGGCCCTGGCCACCCTGTCCCCGAGCTCCCGGCTCAGCTCGAGCGCCTGGTGGAGGTGCTCGACGGCCTCGTCGAACCGGCCGGCGTTGCGCAGCGCGGCGGCCGAGTCGGACAGGCCCTGGGCCACACCCTCCCGGTCCCCGGCGCCGCGGGCGGCGGCCAGACCCGTCCGAGCGGTGTCCAGCCAGTCGTGCACGTGACTGCGGAGGTAGAAGAAGCCCCACAGGACGGCGGGCAGTCGCCACGCGGTGCCGGTGTACCCCGCTTGGGCGGCCTGGTGCACGGCGGCGATCAGGTTGGGCCGTTCGGTCTCGCACCACTCCAGTGCCCGTTCGTGCGTGGTGAACTCCAACGGGCGGCAGTCCTCCGGCCGTGGCTCCAGCGGGATGCGACGGCGGTTGGGGGTGATGTGCGGGTAGGCCGCGTCGGCTGTGTGCAGATACCAGGTCAGCAACCGGTGGAGCGCCAGATCCCGCTCCTGCGGGGCCTCCTCCACACCCACGCGTTCGGCGGCGTACACACGGAGCAGGTCGTGCAGGGTGTAGCGACCCGGGAAGTGCTCGGTGAGCAGGTGGGCACGGGTCAGTTCGGCGAGGAGCCCGCGCGCCTCACGCGGGGCGAGTCCGGCGAGGGCGGCCGCCGCCGGCGCGGAGATGTCGGGCCCCGCGTGCAGGCCCAGGAGCCGGAACAGACGCGCGGCCGGAGCGGACAGCGCCTTGTAGGACCAGGAGAAGACGGCCCGTACGTCGGTGGTGATGTCGTCGCCCCCGGTGAAGGCGTCCAGGCTGCCGTGGCTTTCGCTCACCTCGTCGGCGATGGCGCTGAGCGGGAAGGCGGGGTGGGCGCAGGCGTGCGCGGCGACGATGGCCAGCGCCAGCGGCAGGCGGCCGCACCGCGCGACGATCTCGTTCGCGGCCCGGGGTTCCGCGGCCAGCCGGTCCGCGCCGAGGCGCCGGGCCAGCAGGTCGTGCGCCTCGGCCGGAGAGAGCTGGTCCAGCGTCAGGGGGTGTGCCCCCTCGCCGGCGACCAGGCCCGTGAGCCGGTTGCGGCTGGTGACGATGACCAGGCAGCCCGGGGAGCCGGGCAGCAGCGGGCGCACCTGTTCGGTGTCGCGGGCGTTGTCGAGCAGGATCAGCACCCTGCGGCGGGCCAGCAGGCTGCGGTACAGCGCCACCTGGGCGTCGAGGCCGGCGGGTATGCGCATCGGCGGTACGCCGAGCGCGTCGAGGAAGCCGCGTACCGCTTCGTCCGGTGTCAGCGCGGAGCCGGTCGGGTCGAAGCCGCGCAGATTGACGTAGAGCTGACCGCCGGGGAACCGGTCGGCGACGCGGTGGGCCCAGTGCACGGCCAGGGTCGACTTGCCGATCCCGCCCATGCCGCCGATCGCGCTGATGACCACGGTCGACGGGGGGCTGCCGTCGTGGGGCAGCAGGTTGCCGATCAGGTCGAGTTCGGGGTCGCGCCCGGCGAACGTCGGCAGGTCCGCCGGCAGTTGGGCGGGGCGGGCCGGCTGGAACGCCGGGCCGTACGCGTCGGCGGCGCCGAAGCGGGCCGCGCCGTCCGGCGCCCCTTCCGCCGTCGCGCCGTCGGCCGTCGTCCCGTCCTGCGGTGCGGCGCCGGACGGTGCCGCCGCCCATACGGACGGTCCGGCCTGCCCGGGCGCCGCCGGAGCCGGATGCCGGGCCGGGTGCGGCATCAGGGCCGGGTCGGCGGCCAGGATGCGGTCGTGCAGGTCCCGGAGCGACAGCCCGGGTTCGACGCCCAGTTCCGCCACCAGGGCGGCGCGTGTCCCGCGGTACGCGGCCAGCGCCTCGGCCTGCCGTCCCGACCGGTACAGGGCGAGCATGAGCAGGCGGGACAGCTCCTCCCGCAGGGGGTGTCGGGCGGTGAGTGGGAACAGCTCGGCGATCACCTCGTGATGGCGTCCGAGCTCGATGTCGGCGTCCAGCCGGGCCTCCAGCGCGGCCAGCCACTCCTCGTCCAGCCAGGAGCGCGCTGTCTCGGGGAGCGGGCCCGGGAGGCCGGTCAGTGCGGCGCCCTTCCAGCCGTCGAGTGCGGCGTGCAGCAGCTCCGCGGCGCCGGACACGTCGCCCGCGGCGCGCGCCTTCTTCGCCTGCGCGACCCGGGACTGGAACACGGCGAGGTCCAGGCCGTCGTCCGGAACGCGCAGCAGGTATCCGTCACCGACGGAGACGAGCACCCGGGGCTGCCCGTCCGGGCCTCGGTCGGGTTCCAGCACCTTGCGCAGGCGCGACACATAGGTCCGCAGTACGGACACGGCGGCAGCGGGCGGCTCCTCTCCCCAGACGGCGTCGATGAGTTCGCCGAGCGGAAGGGGGCGCCCGCGTCGTAAGAGGAGCGCTGCCAGCACCACTCTCTGCTGCGGCGATCCGATGTCGAGTTCCCGCTCCCCGCGCCACGCCCGGACCGGTCCCAGCACAGCGAAACGGAAGGTATTCACGTAGTCCACGTTCGGACTCTAGTGCGCACCCGCTCCGGCCCGCGCATCTCAACGGAACATGCCGTTCCGTCACTTGTCACCGCTGACGTGCCGCTTCTCCCCCTTTTCACCGGCGAGTTGAACCGCGGACGGCCGGTGTCCGTTGCGTACGCGGGCACCGCCGACACAGCCCCGGCCGGGCTACCGGCCGGGAACAGCAGAGAGGAACGCCGATGAGCCCGGGCCAAGAGGAAGCGGACGAGCAGGTCTCCGTGGGCGAACACACCGCGCGGCGGGACAAGTCCGAGCCGTCCCCGCACTTCACGGTGGTCATCTCCGGCGACGGATCGGCCGCCGTCGACGGTGCACCGGTGCCGGTCGCGGAGGGAACGACGGTCGACGCCGCGATCCTCGACCTCCTGCACCGACACGCGCGCGACCGGGACACCGCCGTCTCGGCGGCGATCTCCGACCCCGGCGCCGGGTATGTGGCGCACGTCGAGGTCTTCCCGGACGGCTCCAGCGCGCTGCGGCAGCAGGAGGAGGAGGCGGATCCGGTATCGCCCTTCGTCCACGAGGCCGATGCTTTCGCAGGGGAGGACCGGGACGATCCCGATCCTGACGAATTCGACGAGGCGGCCTACACGCTGCCCGAGCCCGAAGGACCCCCGGCCCCCAGCCCCGGCCCGCATCCCGAGGGGACGCAGGCCACCCGCCCAGGACCACAGCGCGACGGGTCCCCGCCCACCCGCCCCGATTCACAACCCGCGCCCGCCCTGCCCGCTCGCCGGCCCGGGTCCCGTCAGTCGGACGACGAGTTCGACGGGCCCGGCCTGCTCGGCAGGCCCCTGGTGGTCGGGCCGGTGGCGCTCGGTGTGGCCGCGCTGGTCATCGTGCCGCTGGTGATCCTGGGGAGCGGAGGTTCCGGCGACGGCGGAAACCGGGAGGAGACCGCCGCGCGTGCGGGCGGCTCGTCGGCCTCGGCCTCACCGGCCCTGTCACCGTCCTCGCTGCCGATCCCGCCTCCGTCCGCCTCCCCCTCGGCCGAGGACAAGGACAAGGACACAGGCAAGGGCAAGGGCAAGGGCAAGGGCAAAGGGAAGGAGGGGAGCGGCAAGAAGCCCGAACCGAAGGACACCTCGGGGACGGACGGCGCGGGCAGGGTCACGGTCACCGTCACGGCCAGGCCCCCGGCGGCCACCACCACCGTCACCGCCGAGCCCCCGCAGGACACCGCGGCCAGTGCCGTGAAGCGGCTCGCCGCGAGCGACCCCTCCGGGCGGCACATCTGCTACCGCGCGTACGTCTCCGGGCAGGGCTGGCAGAAGCCGGTGTGCGACGGCACGATGGCCGGCACCTCGGGCCGGAACCGGCCTGTCAAGGCCCTCAACATCGCGGTGCACGGCGTCGGCGGATCCGCCGCCAACGCCTTCCGGCACACGTCGAAGCCGGTCGACGGCCGGGGCGAGTGGCAGCCCAGTTGGACGGCCGTCACCGGCGACGGCCGCAACTTCACCATCGGCAGCGCGAAGCGGAACGCGCCGAACATGCTGGGCTTCGCGATGAACGTCGGCACCGGCGAGATCTGCAACACCGTCCGCCTGCGCGGCCACGACTGGGGCGGACGGGTATGCAGCAAGCCCCGCCCCGACTTCACCTTCGGCGGCACCCTGGACAACGACGTCTGGCTGGAGGCGGTGAAGCTCACCGTGTGACCGCGCGGCCGGTCAGGTCGCCGCACGGCGCCAGATCGTCATGTCCATCGTGAGGGCGGCCAGTTCCGGCAGCGCGGTCGACTTCGTCTGGACCGTGAGCAGAGCGATGTCCCCGGACTTGTGCTTGACGCAGATCTGGCCTCCCACCGGCACCGAGGCCAGCGGCCAGCGGCGCCGGTCGGCATGCGCCAGCAATCGTACCGGTGCCGCCCGCATCCAGCCGGGCGGCAGCACGGTGCCGGCTGCGAACGAGCCGCTCAGCAGCCCCTGGTGATCGGAGTAGCCACGCC
Organism: Streptomyces tibetensis; assembly: GCF_040647715.1. Taxonomy (GTDB): domain Bacteria; phylum Actinomycetota; class Actinomycetes; order Streptomycetales; family Streptomycetaceae; genus Streptomyces; species Streptomyces tibetensis_A. Next base: position 7,057 of record NZ_JBEZCR010000005.1, read on the forward strand.
CATGATCACCTTCCCCACGTCAGGGGCGGGGTGCTCCCACACGATCCAACCGTGGGCGCCCACGCAGTAGTTCGCCGTGCCCGTCACACCGACAGGGCCAGCCTGGTAGGAGTAGTTTCCCTCGTCGATGTCACCAGGGGTGGTGTTGCGGCACATCTGTCCTTCGCCGGATCTCTGTGCGCATCTGTAGATGCCGACATAGGTGTTGGCTGCAACGCCGTACGAGGGTCCGCGGTGATAGAAGCAGGCACTGTTGGTGCCGCCGTTGCTGCTGTTGTAATAGATGGTCAGCTCGCCGATGACAGTGCTGCTGCCCGGTAATTTGATGGCCTGACTGTGGGTCACGGTGCCCGAGCACGAGGTGGCGGCCTGCGCGGGGCAGAAGCGAAGAGGTTGGCGCTCATGAGGGCGGCCAGGCTGGCGAGTACGACCAGGGCACGACGGGGGAAGTACATGGGTCCCTTCCGGAAGAACGATCAACGAGGGCAAGCGCGATCACGATAGCGCTCGCACTCTGACGAGCCATCAACTGTGATCATGTTCGTGCGGAAGTCGAACCGGAGCCCCGATGTCAGGACGCGGCCGGTGCCTTCGGCGCGCTCGTGAGTTCCTCGCCCGCCTCCATCGGGTGGGTCACGTCATGGGCGTCGCGGGCGCTCCGTCCCAGGTGGTTGAAGACCATGTTGAGCAGTACGGCCGCCACACAGCCCGTGGAGATGCCGGAGTCCAGGACGATGCGGGCCGTCTCCGGGAAGGCGTGGTAGAACTCCGGGGCCGTGATCGGGATGATGCCGACGGCCAGGGAGACGGCCACGATGAGGACGTTGTTGTCCTTGTCCAGGGCGGCCCGGACCAGGGTCTGGATGCCGCTGGCGGCGACCGAGCCGAACAGGACCACGCCCGCCCCGCCGAGCACCGGGCGCGGTACGACGGCGATCAGCGAGGCCGCCATCGGGCACAGGCCCATCAGCACCAGGAAGCCTCCGCCCGCTGCGACGACGTAGCGGCTGCGGATCTTCGTCATGGCGACCAGGCCGATGTTCTGCGCGAAGGCGCTGCACATGAAGCCGTTGAAGAGAGGGCTGATCGCCGAGCCGAGGGTGTCGGCGCGCAGGCCGGCCGCGATGGTCCGCTCGTCGGCCGGGCGCTCGACGATCTCGCCCAGGGCCAGCATGTCGGCGGTCGATTCGGTCATCGACACCACCATCACCACGCACATCGAGATGATCGCGGCGAGCTGGAACTGCGGGGCGCCGAAGTGGAACGGGGTCGGGAAGCCGATGACGTCCGCGTCCGCGACGGGGGCGAAGTCCGTGGCGCCGAAGGGGATCGCGATCAGCGTGCCGATCACCAGCCCGAGCAGCACGGCGATCTGCTTGACGAAGCCCGTGGTGAAGCGCCGCAGCAGCAGGACGATCAGCAGGGTGACGGCCGCGAGGCCCAGGTTGGTCGCCGAACCGTAGTCGGACGCTGTCGGGTTGGGTCCCTGCGCCCAGCCGAAGGCGACCGGGAGCAGCGATATGCCGATCAGGGTGATGACCGTGCCCGTGACCACGGGCGGGAAGAAGCGGATCGCCTTGCAGAAGACGGGGGCCGCGAGGAAGCCCAGGAGTCCGGCGACGATGACCGCGCCGAAGATGATGGGCAGGGCGTCGGACTTGTCCTGGGTGGAGGCGACGATCGCGGTCATCGGGGCGACACCGGCGAAGGTGACGCCGTTGACGAACGGCAGGCGGGCGCCGATCTTCCAGACGCCGAGGGTCTGCAGGAAGGTGGCGAGGCCCGCGGTGAACAGGCAGGCGCCGGTGAGGAAGGTCAGGTCGGTGGCGGTCAGGCCGATGGCAGCGCCGACGATCAGGGGCGGGGCGACGACGCCCGCGTACATGGCGGCCACGTGCTGCAGGCCGGTCGTCGCCATCTTGAGCGCGGGGAGTTTCTCGTCAACGGGGTGGTCGGCCACGGCGGCGTCCCTCCGGTCGGTTACACGGCTGCGCCGAGCGGCGGCCGCGGGTGTCAAGGAGGTGGTGCGAGCGGTCATGGGGGCACTTCCCCGCTCGAGCGAAGCCGAGAGCTTGGGGGAGGGACCGGACATGCAGGTGACGGGGGGGGTGGCCGTTCCGGGGCGCGCGTGGGCGCACGCCCCGGAGACAGCCGCCGTGGACCCCGCTCGGGTCCACGGCCACCGGCCGGGAGCCGTCCCTCCCGGCCGGAGTCATCGGGTGGTCAGGCCTCGGCGGCGATCTTCGCCAGCCGCCAGGCCTCGTCGCGCGTGGCGCGGGCGATGGCGTCCTCGTCGGCCGTGAGCAGCCGTCCGTCCTCGACGATCTGCCGGCCGTTCACGAAGGAGGCGGTGACCGGGGCGGCCGCGCCGAAGACCAGGGCGGTCACCGGGTCGGCGATGGAGGCGTGGGCGAGCGTGTCCAGCTTCCACAGCACGAGGTCGGCGAGCTTGCCGGGCTCCAGGGAGCCGGTCTCCGCCGCCCGGCCGAGGACCTGGGCGCCGCCGTACGTGCCGAGGCGCAGGGCCTGACGGGCGTTCAGCGCTGACTCCTTGTGGCCGCCGAGGCGGTTGATGAGGAGGGCGTTGCGCAGCTCGGTGTGGAGTTCGCCGGACTCGTTGGAGGCGGTGCCGTCGACGCCGAGGCCGACGGGGACGCCGGCCGCGAGCATGTCGGGGACACGGGCGATGCCGGCGGCGAGGCGGGCGTTGGAGGACGGGCAGTGCGCGACGCCGGTGCGGGAGCGGGCGAAGGCGGCGATGTCGGAGTCGTTCATGTGGACGCAGTGCGCCATCCACACGTCCTCGCCGAGCCAGCCGGTGGACTCGAAGTAGTCGGTCGGGCCCATGCCGAACAGTTCGTGGCAGAACTTCTCCTCCTCCACGGTCTCCGAGCCGTGGGTGTGCAGGCGGACGCCGAGACGGCGGGCCAACTGGGCGCCGTCGCGGAGCAGTTCGGTGGAGACGGAGAAGGGGGAGCAGGGCGCGACGGCGACCTGGGTCATGGCGTCGAAGGAGGAGTCGTGGTGCTGCCGCACGGTCTCCTCGGTGGCGGCCAGCGCACCGTCGAGGGTCTCCACGGCGAAGTCCGGGGGGAGGCCGCCGTCCTTCTCGCTGCGGTCCATGGAGCCGCGGGCGAGGGTGAAGCGGACGCCCATGTCGCGGGCGGCGCCGATGATCGCGCCGGAGAGGTCGCCGGCGCCCCGCGGGAAGACGTAGTGGTGGTCCATGGCGGTGGTGACGCCGCCGCGGGCCATCATGGCGAGGGAGCCCTGGGCGGCGGCGCGGACCATGGGCTCGTCGATGCGCGCCCAGGTGGGGTACAGCGCGACGAGCCAGTTGAAGAGGTTGTGGTCCGTGGCCAGACCGCGGGTGATCCACTGGTAGAAGTGGTGGTGGGTGTTGATCAGGCCGGGCGTCACGAGGTGGCCGGTGGCGTCGATACGGCGTACGACGTTCTCCAGGCCCTCGGGGGCCGCGCCCGCGCCGAGCGACTCGATGCGGTTGCCGGCGAGGACGACGTGCCCGGAGGCGTACTCGGTGTCGTGTCCGTCGACGGTCGCGATCGCGCAGTTCTCGATGACGATGCGCCGGTCTGCTGCCATGGTTCGTCCCTTTTCACGAAGTGTGCTGTTCAGAGAGGGCACGGCAGGACCCCGGGAGATTTGAGTGCCGTGGCCGGGAGAAGGGTTCCCCGGCCACGGGTGCCGAAAGAGGGAACCTCAGAGGTTGGTGAGGTCCACGGGGATCCGCGGCTCGCATCCGTCCCGCAGGATCGTCGCCTCGATCAGGCCGTAGGGGCGGTCGGCCGCGTAGTACACCTCATTGTCGTTCTTCAGCCCGAACGGCTCCAGGTCCACCAGGAAGTGGTGCTTGTTCGGGAGGGAGAAGCGGACCTCGTCGATCTCGCTGCGGTTGTTGATGATCCGCGAACCCATCTGGTACAGGGTCTGCTGGAGCGAGAGCGAGTAGGTCTCGGCGAAGGCCTGGAGCATGTGCTTCTTCACCTGCTCGTAGGACTTCTCCCAGTTCGGCATGCGCTGCTCGTCGTCGGTCCAGTTGAAGCGCCAGCGGCCGGAGACCTCGGTGGCCAGGATGCGGTCGTAGGCCTCCTTCAGGGTCGTGTACTGGTCCTTGACGTAGCCCCAGAACTCGGAGTTGGTCGAGTTCATCACGACGAGGTCCTTGAGACCGGAGACGACCTCCCACGACGAGCCGTCGTAGGTGATCTGGGTGAGCCGCGTCTCCTGGCCCTTGCGGACGAAGGAGTGCTTGACCTCGTCGGCGCCGATGAACTGCGAAGTGGCGTCGGAGGCCTCGATCCGCTCCCAGGCGTACTCCTCGATGCGGATCCGGGCGGTCTTGATCGGCTCCTGCGAGGTCACGAAGTGCCGGGCGAGGTGGATGCCGAACTGCTCGGCGGACTCGATGCCGTGCTCCTTGGCGAACGCGTACACCGTGTTCTTGGTGGTGTCGGTCGGCAGGACGTTGGCGTTCGAGCCGGAGTAGTGGACCTCGTCCATGTCGCCGCTCAGCGCGACGGAGACGTTCAGGTCCTTGATGTGGTGGGTGGCGCCGTCCCGCGTGATCTTGACGACTCGGTTCTCGGCCTTGCCGTACTGGTTCTGTCCAAGAATCGTGGGCATGTAGCTAGCTCCCTCGGTATACGGAGTAGCCGAACGGGTTGAGCAGCAGCGGTACGTGGTAGTGCTCACCGGCCTCGACGGCGAAGGTGATGGCCACCTCTGGAAAGAACGCACCGCTGTCCCGGTTCGCGGGGGCGTCCTGCTGCGCATCGGCTTGCTTCTTCGCAGATCCTTCGAAGTACGGCTCCACCGCGAAGTCGAGCCGTACGTGGGTGGTGCCCTCCGGCGGCGCCGGGAGGTCCTTGCACCGGCCGTCCGCGTCGGTCGCCGAGCCGCCGAGCGCCTGCCAGTCGGCTGTACGCCCCGAGCGGGCGGACAGGTGGACGGCGACGCCCTCGGCGGGGCGGCCGACGCTGGTGTCCAGGATGTGCGTGGACACGGAGGCGGTGGTGCTGGTGCTCATGGGGTCAGGCTTCCTCTTCGACGAGCCGGGCGAGGCGGATGCGGTTGATCTTCCCCAGTTCGGTGCGGACGATCTCCCGCTCCTGCTCCGGTGTGTTGCCGATCCGTTCCCTGACCGCGTCGCGCATCTGCTCGCCGGTCCGGCCGGTGGCGCAGATCAGGAAGACATGGCCGAACCTCTCCTGGTACGCGAGGTTCAGCTCCAGCATCTCCGCCTTGAGTGCGTCGGAGGCGCCGGCCATGCCGCGCTGCTCCCGGGCCGAGGTGGGGTCACCGGGCCGGGGGCGGCCGATGGGCGGGTGCCCGGCCATCGCCTCGTCGAGGTCGGCGGCCGTCAGGTCGGTCATGGCGGCGTCGCTCGCGGCGTACAGGTCCTCGCAGGTGGCGTAGGGGCGGGCGGCCAGCAGGCGCTTCGCCCACGCCGTGGCGGCGCACACCTCGTGGAGGGCGGCGTGGGCCGCGTGCTCCTCGAGGGTGTTGAACCGGGTCAGGCCCGGCGGCGTGGAAGGGGACGTCACGGGAGCCTCCGTGGCCGGATTCGGCCGTCGTGCTGAACGGGCGTGCCGATAGCTAACGCCCTCCCGCGACAGCACGTCAACAGTTTGTTGAAAATTCGGTGGCGCGAAACCGGACCGGTACACCCGAGGCCGGTCAGGCCCCCTTCTCGCGGTTGAGATAGTTGTAGACGGTGAAACGGCTGACGCCGAGGGCGCTCGCCACCGTCTCCACGCCGTGCCGGACGGAGAAGGCGCCGCGCGCCTCGAGTATCCGCACGACCTCCTGCTTGGCCCTGCGGTCCAGATCGGCCAGCGGCATGCCCTTGCGGCGCTCCATGGCGGCCAGGATGTGATCGAGGGAGTCGGCGAGCTGCGGCAGCCGTACGGCGACGGCGTCCCTGCCCTCCCAGGCCAGGACGACGTCGTCGGGGCCGGCCTCGTCGGGCGGGATCATCTCGCCGCCCATGGCGTCGACCAGGGGTTTCACGGCCGCGATGAACGACTCGTCCCCCGCGCCGCTCACGCCCCGCCCTCCTCGACCACGTTGACCTGGAGCGAGACGCGGGTGGCACCGGCCTCCAGGGTCTTGCGGAGCAGGGCGTCCACAGCGGTGAGCACCGCGTCGGCACCGCCCTCCGCGGTGTTGCCGAACGGGCCCACGTCGACGGCGTCCAGCTCGGCGGCCTCCACGACCTCGCGGGCCACCACCGCGTGCGCGGGCGCCTCGTCCAGGTCGAACGGCTCGGTCGTGAACTCCACTCTCAGTCGCACGCGCTCAACCTAACGCGCGGGACGGACTTTCCGGCAGCCCCTCTTGACAGCCCTCGCACCCCGCGGGCAATCTTCCGTTAAGCAGAAACAAGATTCCGCAATACGGAAGTAGAGCGGAAAGTGCAGCAGAGACAAGGAAGGGAGCGCCGCCCCGATGGGATTCGCAGACCAGCGCTTCAACGTCAACCTGTCGATCCTCTTCACGGAGCTGCCTCTCCTGGAGCGCCCCGCGGCCGCCGCGGCGGCGGGCTTCACCGCGGTCGAGCTGTGGTGGCCCTGGGTCGACTCACCCGTCCCCGAGCGCTCCGAGCTCGACGCCCTCAAGCGCGCGATCGAGGACGCCGGCGTCCGGCTCACCGGCCTGAACTTCTACGCCGGGCAGCTCCCGGGCCCGGACCGCGGAGCCCTGTCGGTCCCCGGCGAGGAGTCGGAGCGGTTCCGCGCCAACATCGACGTGGCCGCCGACTTCGCAGCCTCCGTGGGCTGCACCGCGCTCAACGCCCTGTACGGCAACCGGGTCGAGGGTGTGGACCCGGCCGAGCAGGACGCACTCGCGCTGGAGAACCTGGCCCTCGCGGCCCGCGCCGCCGACCGGATCGGCGCGATCCTGCTGATCGAGGCGCTCAACGAGCCGGAGTCACCCCGGTACCCCCTGGTGTCCGCGCCCGCCGCCGTCGAGGTCGTCGACCAGGTCAACGAGGCGACGGGGCTCGGCAACGCGCGCTTCCTCATGGACCTCTACCACCTGTCCATGAACGGCGAGGACCTGCCGGCGGTGATCGAGCGGTTCGCACCGAAGACCGGGCACGTCCAGATCGCCGACAACCCGGGCCGCGGAGCGCCCGGCACGGGCTCGCTGCCCCTCGAAGACCTTCTCGACCAGCTGCAGAAGGCGGGCTACGACGGCTGGGTCGGTCTCGAGTACAAGCCGGGCGACCGCCCGAGCGCCGAGGCCTTCGACTGGCTGTCCCGCTGACCCCGTATCCGAAAGGCACCCCATCATGAGCTCACTCCCCAAGGTCGCCTGGATCGGACTCGGCATCATGGGCTCCCCCATGTCCGAGAACCTGATCAAGGCGGGCTACCAGGTCACCGGCTACACGCTGGAGCAGGACAAGCTGGACCGCCTGGCCGCCGCCGGCGGCACGGCCGCCTCCTCGATCGCCGAGGCCGTCAAGGACGCCGACGTCGTCATCACGATGGTCCCGGCCTCCCCGCAGGTCGAGGCCATCGCCTACGGCCCCGACGGCATCCTGGAGAACGCGCGGTCCGGCGCGCTGCTGATCGACATGTCCTCGATCACCCCGCAGACCTCGGTCGATCTGGCGAAGGCGGCGAAGGACAAGGGCATCCGCGTCCTGGACGCCCCCGTGTCCGGCGGCGAGGCCGGCGCCATCGAGGCCGTGCTGTCCATCATGGTCGGCGGCGAGCAAGCCGACTTCGACGCCGCGAAGCCGCTCCTCGAAGCACTCGGCAGGACCATCGTGCTGTGCGGTCCGCACGGCTCCGGCCAGACGGTCAAGGCCGCCAACCAGCTGATCGTCGCCGTGAACATCCAGGCGTGCGCCGAGGCCGTGGTCTTCCTGGAGAAGTCCGGCGTGGACCTGAAGGCCGCCCTGGACGTCCTGGGCGGCGGACTCGCCGGCTCGACCGTGCTGACCCGCAAGAAGGACAACTTCCTCGGCCGGGACTTCAAGCCCGGCTTCCGGGTCGACCTGCACCACAAGGACATGGGCATCGTCACCGACGCCGCCCGCAACGTCGGCGCGGCCCTGCCCGTCGGCGCCGTGGTCGCCCAGCTGATCGCGAGCCTGCGTGCGCAGGGGGACGGCGGCCTGGACCACTCGGCGCTGCTGCGAGCCGTGGAGCGGCTCTCCGGCACCCAGGTCTGACCCCACCTCTCCGACCTCCTCCCGACTCCCCGTAGCCCCGTAGCCCCGGGGGGTCCCCGAACCCCGGGCGGCGCCGCCGCTGACACCTGTCCTGTCGCGCCCAGAGCGGCGGCGCCGCCCGGACCCGGCCATGCCCACCGCTTCAACAAATTGTTGACGCTCCGATCGCCCCGACCCTAGGCTCCACGAAGCGGAAACAGGTTTCCGCTGCCCTCTCGTACGGAAGGTCACGATGTCGCAGCGCGTGCTCACCACCGAGTCCGGCGCCCCCGTCGCCGACAACCAGAACTCCGCCACCGCCGGCGTCGGCGGCCCGCTCCTGCTGCAGGACCAGCATCTGCTGGAGAAGCTGGCGCGCTTCAACCGCGAGCGCATCCCGGAGCGGGTGGTGCACGCCCGCGGCTCGGGTGCCTACGGCCACTTCGAAGTGACCGACGACGTCACGGACTTCACCCACGCCGACTTCCTCGACTCGGTCGGCAAGCGCACCGAGGTGTTCGTGCGCTTCTCGACCGTGGCCGACTCGCTCGGAGGTGCGGACGCGGTGCGCGACCCTCGCGGTTTCGCGGTGAAGTTCTACACCGGGGAAGGCAATTACGACCTCGTCGGGAACAACACCCCGGTGTTCTTCATCAAGGACCCGATCAAGTTCCCCGACTTCATCCACTCGCAGAAGCGCGACCCCTTCACCGGCCGTCAGGAGCCGGACAACGTCTGGGACTTCTGGGCGCACTCCCCCGAGGCCACGCACCAGGTGACCTGGCTGATGGGCGACCGCGGCATCCCGGCCTCGTACCGGCACATGAACGGCTACGGCTCGCACACCTACCAGTGGACCAACAGCCGGGGCGAGGCCTTCTTCGTCAAGTACCACTTCAAGACCAACCAGGGCATCCGCTCCCTGAGCAGCGAGCAGGCCGCCGGGATCGCGGGCAAGGACCCGTACTCGCACCAGACGGACCTGCTCCAGGCCATCGAGCGGGGCGTGCACCCGTCCTGGACGCTGTACGTGCAGCTGATGCCGGCGGCGGAGGCGGCGGACTACCGCTTCAACCCGTTCGACCTGACCAAGGTGTGGCCGCACGCGGACCATCCGCTCCGGCGCGTGGGCCGGCTGGTGCTGGACCGCAACCCGGACAACGTCTTCGCCGAGGTCGAGCAGGCCGCGTTCTCCCCGAACAACTTCGTGCCGGGCATCGGCCCCTCGCCCGACAAGATGCTCCAGGGCCGGCTGTTCGCCTACGCGGACGCCCACCGCTACCGCCTGGGCGTCAACCACACGCTGCTGGCCGTCAACGCGCCGAAGGCCACGACCGCGCGGAACTACGGCCGCGACGGCCTCATGGCGTCCAATCCGCAGGGCCGCTACGCCAAGAACTACGAGCCGAACTCCTACGACGGCCCGGCCGAGACCGGCCGCCCCCTGTCGGCGCCGCTGGCGGTGACCGGCCACACCGGCACCCACGAGGCACCGCTCCACGCCAAGGACGACGACTTCTTCCAGGCCGGCGAGCTGTTCCGGTTGATGTCGGCCGAGGAGAAGTCCCGCCTGATCGCGAACATCGCGGGCGGCCTGTCGAAGGTCTCCCGCGACGACGTGATCGAGAAGAACCTCGCGCACTTCCACGCCGCCGACCCCGAGTACGGGCGGCGCGTGGAGGATGCGGTCCGCGCCCTGCGCGAGGACTGAGACTCCCTGACCGTGCCCGACCGCCCGGGGCGACCCGGATGAGGGGTGGTCCCCCGGGCACGGACACGGTCAGGGCGCGGACCGCGGCGGCTGCGAGCCAGTGCGGTGGTGAAGGGCCCGGACCGGCTTCTCGACCTGAGGGAAGCCGGCCCCGGAGCCCGTCGCACCCGCCGCGGTCCCAGCACCACCCACCCCTCTCCCCCGACCCCGTCCGGCGGCGCGAACGTCCTGTCGCGCCCAGCCTCGCGCCGCCGGACGGCCAAGCCCCTCAGGGTGCGGATCGGTCCGGTCGGCAGCAGCCTGAAGGCATGGCACCTCCCACCGAGCAACCGCACGTCGTGGTCCGCGCCCCCGCCCTGGACGGCTCCCGCCGGGTCACCCTGGGCGAGGAGCCGCTGGGCGTCGCCACCCACACCGACGACGTCACCGAGATCCTGCGCCTGGCCGACCTGTACGTCACCGACGTCGCCGAGAGCGACCTCGTCGAATGGCAGGGCGGCGGTCCGGACGACTGGCCGGGGCTGTCGGAACACCACGAGGCGTGAGCGCGTCTACGCCACCGGTCGTACAGCCCGTACGAAACCCTCAAAGGAACCTCTGAACCCGGCCCCGGGGGCTTCAACTGCCCCCGGGGCCGGGCACATTCTCGTCACAGGGGCCCGCCGGCACGGGGGCGGGCGGGCCCCGGCAGGGGGGTGAAGCCATGAGCGACCGCGGGGCTGCTGCGCTGTCCCCTGCTCGGGCCGACCCGCGCCGCCCGCCGCCACGTCCGCGGCCTGCGACAGGACCACCCCCTGCCGGCGAGCAGGCACGGACTGACCGACGGTGAACGGCTGCTGCTGGTCGCCCTGCACGGCGAGGCGGCCCTGCGGCTGTGGTGCCGCGCTTCGCCCTGCGGGCGGGTCTGGTCCGCCGGGCCGAGGTGGGCGGCAAGAGCCTCCTCAAGGACTCACCGCGCGGCAGGAACGGCGGCGGGGGCTACCACCACTGCGGTGCCGGCGGGGGCGGATGCGCAGGCGGGGGCGGCTGACCCGGTGCGTGCATGAGCGGCCACGCGCCGGAAGGCGGCCCCGACGTGCGAGAGCGGCCACGTGCGGGAAGGCGGCCCGGACATGCCCGAGCGGCGCGTGCGTGAGCGGCCATGCGCGAGCACGCGACGCGGCACGGACACGCCTTGGGGGCGGCACGTCCCCCACGGACGGGCCGCCCCACGGACGGCGCGTCCCCCATGGAAGGGCCGCCCCACGGACGCGCAGGGGCGGCCCGTCCCCCCATGAACGGGCCGCCCCCCTGCTCTCCCGGCGTCAGACCTTCAGCGTCCTGATCGAGGTCGGCGCGTGGCCCGGCTCCGTGGCGATCTCCTCGAACTCCACGACGTTGCCGATGTCGTTGGTCGTCGACATGGAGATGTTCGTGACGCGCTCCAGGATCGCCTCGACGACGACCGGGACCCGGTGCTCCGCGGCCAGCTTCTTGGCCTGCTCGAAGGCGTCGCCCAGCTCGGCGGGGTCGGTGACGCGGATCGCCTTGCAGCCGAGGCCCTCGGCGACCTTGACGTGGTCGACGCCGTAGACGCCGAGCTCCGGGGAGTTGAGGTTCTCGAACTCCAGGTTGACCTGGAAGTCGATCTCGAACGCCCGCTGCGCCTGCCGGATCAGGCCCAGGTAGGAGTTGTTCACCAGGACGTGGACGTACGGGATGCGGTGCTGCGCGCCGACGGCCAGTTCCTCCAGCATGAACTGGAAGTCGTAGTCGCCGGAGAGCGCGACGACGGGCGCCTCCGGGTCGGCCTTGGCCACGCCCAGGGCGGCCGGGATGGTCCAGCCGAGCGGGCCCGCCTGGCCGCAGTTGATCCAGTGGCGGGGCCGGTAGACGTGCAGCATCTGCGCACCGGCGATCTGCGAGAGGCCGATGGTGGAGACGTACCGGGTCTCCGGGCCGAAGGCCTTGTTCATCTCCTCGTAGACGCGCTGCGGCTTGATCGGGATGTCGTCGAAGTGCGTACGGCGCTGGAGGGTCGCCTTGCGCTCCTGCGCGGCCTCGGCCCACGCGGAGCGGTCGGGGAGCGTGCCGGCGGCCTTCAGCTCGCGGGCGACCTCGACGAACAGCCGCAGGGCGGCCTTGGCGTCGGAGGCGATGCCGTAGTCCGGGGCGAAGATCCTGCCGAGCTGGGTGGGCTCGATGTCGACGTGGACGAACTTTCGCCCGGCCGTGTAGACGTCGAGCTTGCCGGTGTGGCGGTTGGCCCAGCGGTTGCCGATGCCGAGGACGAAGTCGGACTCCAGGAAGGTCGCGTTGCCGTAGCGGTGCGAGGTCTGCAGGCCGACCATGCCGGCGTTCAGCTCGTGGTCGTCGGGCAGGATCCCCCACCCCATCAAGGTCGGGACGACCGGCGTTCCGGTCAACTCGGCGAACTCCACCAGGAGTTCGGCGGCGTCGGCGTTGATGACGCCGCCGCCCGCGACGATCAGCGGCCGCTCCGACGCGTTCAGCATCCCGATCGCCTTCTCGATCTGGGCGCGGGACGCGGCGGGCTTGTAGACCGGGAGCGGCTCGTAGGTCTCCGGGTCGAACTCGATCTCCGTCGATTGCACGTCGATCGGCAGGTCGATGAGGACCGGGCCGGGGCGGCCGGAGCGCATCAGGTGGAAGGCCTGCTGGAAGACGCCGGGAACCTGCGCGGCCTCCAGCACGGTGACGGCCATCTTGGTGACCGGCTTGGCGATGGAGGCGATGTCGACGGCCTGGAAGTCCTCCTTGTGGATCACGGCGGTCGGGGCCTGGCCCGTGATGCACAGGATCGGGATGGAGTCGCCGGTCGCGGAGTACAGCCCCGTGATCATGTCGGTGCCGGCCGGGCCCGACGTGCCGATGCAGACGCCGATGTTGCCGGGGTGGGTGCGGGTGTAGCCCTCGGCCATGTGCGAGGCGCCCTCGACGTGCCGGGCGAGGGTGTGGGCGATGCCGCCCGAGGCTTTGAGCGCCGCGTAGAACGGGTTGATCGCCGCGCCGGGGACACCGAACGCGTCGGCGACGCCCTCGCGCTTGAGGATCTCAACTGCCGCGCGGGCAGCGGTCATTCGAGCCATCGAGTACTCCTGCTTCGGCTGTCGGATTCGCACTCCCGTCGCGCCCCGCGGTGAGCTCTTCCGTATTGCGGAAATTGTTTTCTACGATCTGGAATGAATGTAGGTGGGGCGGGCGAAGGGCGTCAAGAGACGGAAAGCGCCGGACAGGGCGGGGCCCGAGGGAGCACGATGGGTCCGCTGTCCCGATACGACACGGTTCTGGAGTGGCCATGGCCGAGACCGTTGCGGTGCGCTGCCCGGCCTGCCGCCGCGAGCACCGCTACACGGCACCGGCTTACCCGTGCGCCTGCGGTGCGCCGGTCGCCCCGCGACTGGACCGGGACGGTACGGCGACGCCCGTCTCGCACCGGGTCTGGCAGGACGACTGGGTGGCGGTGCGGTGCGGCTCCTGCGGGCGGCGCGGCGAGTGGCCGCGCCCGGAGGTGGGGTGTCCGTGCGGGGTGGTGTTGCGGGTGGCGCTGGCGGAGGAGGACGAGCAGGGTGCTGCCGCTCGGGACGACACGCCCCCGGCGGATGTCCCGCCCGCCCCGGAGGCGGCGACGGACCGGCGTGCCGCCGCGGCCGCCCGGCCCCCCTTCCTCTCCGTCACCATCCGTACCGCGCGCGACGCCGTCACGGCCACCGCCCTGTATCTGCGCTGGCTCGGCTACCGGGGTGTACGCAGGGCGGACCAGCGTCCGCCCTCCGGCATCGGACTCGCCGCCCGCGGGGTCGTCGCGCAGGTGGACCCCGCGGTACGCCCGGCGACCCTCAGGGACGTCGAATGCCTGTGGCTCACGGCCATGACGGAGTCCGCGGAGTGCCTCTACTTCTCCCTCGCCGGATACGCGGACGACGCCCGGGCCCGCGCCGACACCCTGGGCGTCGCCTTGTTCCTCCTCGACCTCACCGGCACGCCGAGGCCGGTGAACGCCCCGGCCGACGTCCTGTCCGGCACCGGCACCGGTACGGAGCACCGGGCCCCCTGACCACCACCACGCGGCGCATACTCACCGCATGCGTATCCGCAGCGCCGCCCCCGCCGAACTCCCCGCCCTCCAGGACATCGAACGTGCCGCCGGCGCCGTCTTCCGCGACCTCGGCATGCCGGAGATCGCGGACGACGAACCATTCGCGCTCGACACCCTGGAGCACTACCGCAGGGCGGGCCGCTGCTGGGTGGCGGCGGACGAACGGAACGGGCCGGCCGCCTACCTCCTCGCCGAACCGGTCGACGGCGCCCTGCACATCGAGCAGGTCTCGGTCCACCCACGCGCCGCACGCCGGGGCGTGGGCCGCGCTCTGTTGACCCACGCCACCGACCGCGCCCGCGAGGAGGGTCTGACGGCCCTGACGCTGACCACCTTCACGGACGTCCCGTGGAACGCCCCGTACTACGCCCGCCTCGGCTTCCGGATCCTCCCCGATGCGGACCTCACGCCCGGCCTCCGCGCCATCCGCGCGGCGGAGGCGGCGCACGGCCTCGACCGCTGGCCGCGGGTGTGCATGCGCGCACCGCTGTGACCGGCGCGGTCGCGCCCCTCAGCCCCCTGCGAACCTCTCCCGCAGCTCCACCTTGCGCACCTTCCCGGACACCGTCATCGGGAAGGAGTCGAGGATCCGCACCCGGGCTGGGACCTTGTAGTGCGCCAACCGCCCCTCGCAGAAGGTACGGAGCTCCTCCAGTGTCGGCGGGTCGTCCGGGTCGCGGGCGATCACGCAGGCCAGGACCTCCTCGCCGTAGCGCTCGTGCGGGACGCCGACGACCTGGACGTCCTGGATCTTCGGATGGCCGTAGAGGAACTCCTCGATCTCGCGGGGGTAGATGTTCTCCCCGCCCCGGATGATCATGTCCTTGATGCGGCCGACGATCTCGACGTAACCGTCCTCGCGCATCACGGCCAGGTCGCCCGTGTGCATCCAGCGGCCGGCGTCGACGGACTCGGCGGTCTTCTCCGGCTCGTTCCAGTAGCCGAGCATCACGCTGTAGCCGCGGGTGCACAACTCGCCCGCCGTGCCGCGCGGCCGGGTGACGCCCGTGGCCGGGTCGACGATCTTCACCTCGATGTGGGGCAGGACACGGCCGACCGTGCCGGTGCGGTGTTCCAGGTCGTCGTCCCTGCGGGTCTGCAGCGACACCGGGGAGGTCTCGGTCATGCCGTAGCAGATGGAGACCTCCGCCATGTGCATCTCGGCGACCACCCGCTTCATCACCTCCACCGGGCAGGGCGAGCCCGCCATGATGCCCGTGCGCAGCGAGGACAGGTCGTAGGAGGCGAAGTCGGGGAGGTTCAGCTCCGCGATGAACATGGTGGGGACGCCGTAGAGAGAGGTGCAGCGCTCCCGCTGGACCGCCTCCAGGGTCGCCTTCGGGTCGAAGGAGGGGGCCGGGATGACCATGCAGGCCCCGTGGGAGGTGGCGGCGAGATTGCCCATCACCATGCCGAAGCAGTGGTAGAAGGGCACCGGGATGCAGATCCGGTCCTGCTCGGAGTAGGCGATCAACTCCCCCACGAAGTAGCCGTTGTTGAGGATGTTGTGGTGGGAGAGGGTCGCTCCCTTGGGGAAGCCCGTCGTGCCCGACGTGTACTGGATGTTGATCGGGTCGTCGCAGGAGAGTTCCGCGTACACCGCGTCGGCCGTCGCCCGGCCGAGCAGCGCCTCCCAGCCCGGGGCGCCGAAATAGACCACCTCACGCAACTCCGGCAGTCCGCCGCGGACCTGCTCGACCATCGCCCGGTAGTCGCTCGTCTTGTGGCTCAGGGAGGCGAACAGCAGGGACACGCCCGCCTGCTTCAGGACGTACTCCACCTCGTGGGTGCGGTAGGCCGGGTTGATGTTCACCATGATCGCGCCGATGCGGGCGGTGGCGTACTGGACGAGCACCCACTCGGGGCAGTTGACCGCCCAGATGCCCACCCGGTCGCCCTTGGCGACGCCGGAGGCGTGCAGGGCCGAGGCCAGTTCGCCGACCGCCGCGCCGAACTCGGCGTACGTCCAGCGCCGCCCGGACGGCACGTCGACCAGGGCCTCACGGTCCGGCCACAGGGCGACGGCGCGGTCCAGGTTGGCCCCGACGGTGTCGCCGAGCAACGTCGTCCCACTGGTGCCGTGGCTGTAGGAACTCACCGGAAGTCCTCCTCGCGGTACTCGGCGTCCGAACCGGCCGCCGTGGCCTCACGCAGCTCGATCCGGCGGATCTTGCCGGAGACGGTCTTGGGCAGGTCGGCGAACTCCAGGCGGCGGATGCGCTTGTAGGGGGCCAGCACCTCGCGGGAGTGCTCGAACAGGACCTTGGCGGTGTCGGGGCCCGGCTGCCAGCCCTCGGCGAGCACGACGTACGCCTTGGGGACGGCCAGCCGCAGCTCGTCCGGCGCGGGGACGACCGCCGCCTCGGCCACCGCCTCGTGCTCCAGCAGCGCGCTCTCCAGCTCGAACGGGCTGATCTTGTAGTCGGAGGCCTTGAAGACGTCGTCGCTCCGGCCGATGTAGGTCAGATACCCCTCGTCGTCCCTGGAGGCGACGTCGCCCGTGCGGTAGTAACCACCGGCCATCACCTCGGCCGTCCGGTCCGCGTCGCCGTGGTAGCCGGTCATCAGGCCGACGGGGCGGTCCGACAGGTCGAGCGCGATCTCGCCCTCCGCCGCGCCCGGCGCGCCGGACACCGGGTCGAGGAGTTCGACGCGGTATCCGGGACTCGGCCGGCCCATCGAGCCGGTCTTGAGCGGCTGGCCGGGACTGTTGGCGACCTGGACGGCCGTCTCGGTCTGGCCGAAGCCGTCCCGGATGGTGAGGTGCCAGGCGCGGCGGACCTGCTCGATGACCTCCGGGTTCAGCGGCTCACCGGCCGCGACGACCTCGCGGGGCGGGGTGCGCAGCTGCGTCAGGTCGGCCTGGATGAGCATGCGCCACACGGTCGGCGGGGCGCAGAAGGTGGTGACGCCCGCCCGGTCCATCTCGGTCATGAGACGGACGGCGTCGAAACGCGTGTAGTTGTGCAGGAAGACCGTCGCCTCGGCGTTCCACGGGGCGAAGAGATTGGACCAGGCGTGCTTGGCCCAGCCGGGTGAGGAGATGTTCAGATGCACGTCGCCGGGTTGCAGGCCGATCCAGTACATGGTCGACAGATGGCCGATCGGGTACGACGTGTGGGTGTGCTCGACGAGCTTGGGCCGGGCGGTGGTGCCGGAGGTGAAGTACAGCATCAGCGGGTCGTCGGCCCGGGTCGGGCCGTCCGGGGTGAAGGCGGCCGAGGCGCCGTGGGCGTCGTCCAGCGGCAGCCAGCCCTGCGGCACCGCGTCGGCGGCGCCCGCGGCGATGCGCGTGTAGTCGCCGGGGACCTCGGCGAACTTCGCGGTGTCCTCGGGGCGCGCGATGACGTGCCGGACCCGGCCGCGTTCGACGCGGTCGCGCAGGTCGGCGGGGCCGAGCAGCGGGGTGGCCGGGATGACCACCGCGCGCAGTTTCATCGCGGCGAGGGCGGTGATCCACAGTTCGGCCTGGTTGCCGAGCATGACGAGGATCCGGTCCTCGGCGCGCACGCCCCGCTCGCGCAGCCAGGTGGCGAACCGGTCCGACCGCTGCGACATCTCCCCGAAGGACAGCCGGGTCTCGCGGCCGTCCTCCTCGACGAGGTGCAGGGCGGTGCGGTCGTTGCCGTCGGCGATCACGTCGAACCAGTCCAGCGCCCAGTTGAAGTACTCGGGGCGGGGCCAGCGGAAGCCCGCGTAGGCGGTCGGGTAGTCCTCGCGGTGTTCGAGCAGGAAATCCCGCGCGTCGCGGAACAGCTCCGTCGCCGATGTCATCTGTCCTCCTGGGTGCCGGACCATTGCCGGGCGGCTCTGAGCCATCGTGTAATCCGTGATGCAGGTCTCACTACCCCCGAACGGGGGGTGCGCCCGCACAGGTGCCGTGACGAAGGGGCGGATCAGGTGACGACGGACGCGTCCGACGCGGTCGAGATACGCAACGCGCTGCTGCGACTGCGGCGGGGCACCGGCCTTCCCGTGGCCTTCGGCGGCCTGCTGGAGGCCGGGCAGCAGATGCGCATCAGCGAACTGAGCGGCACGGCGACGCACGCCCTGCGCTCGCTGGTGGTGACGTCCGGTACCGGTCTCGGCGGCAAGACGGTGGCGCTGGCCCGGCCGTGCGTGGTGACGGACTACTCGGCGTCGCGGCAGATCAGCCACGAGTACGACGCCCCGGTGGCCGCTGAGGGGCTGCGCTCGGTGCTGGCCGTACCGGTGGTGGTGCGGCACCGGGTGCGTGGGGTGCTGTACGGGGCGCTGCGCACGTCCCTGCCGCTGGGCGGACGGATGCTGGACGCGGCGCTGGAGGCGGCACGGGACCTGGAGCGGGCCCTGGTCGTCCGGGACGAGGTCCGCACGCTCGCCGCCGGGGCCGGAGCGGGCCCGGGGTGGGAACGGGTGCGGGAGGCGCACGCGGCCCTGCGGGCCCTGGCCCCGCGGATCGCGGACCCTCAGCTGCGTGCAGAGGTGCACGAGGTCTGTGCGCTGCTGACGGCCGAGTCCGCCGGGCCGGCGCGGGTCGGGCTCGCACCGCGCGAGGTGGACGTGCTGGCGTGCGTGGCGGCGGGGGCGACGAACGCGGTCGCCGCGGAGCGGCTGGGCGTGACGCCGGAGACCGTCAAGGGGTATCTGCGGTCGGCCATGCGGAAGCTGCGGGCCCGTACTCGCGGCGAGGCCGTGGTCGCCGCGCGACGGGCGGGGTGGTTGCCGTAGGTTTGTGGTGTTTTCCGTGATGCCGGTACGAGCGCTTCGCCGAGGGGCTCCCGACAGGGCGCCGAGCCCGTCTTCCGGGGCATTCAGGAGTCCGGAGAATTCTCACGCCTTCACGTGTTGTTATTTCCCTCACGAGGTCGTCCCTCCGAAATTCAAAGAACCGTTGCCTAATATTGGCCAGGACACGACACAGGGAGGGGAGCGGTGACCGTACGACGGGACTTCCAGGAGCCTCCCAGGAGCCGCCCCGACCTGGTCATCGGCCGGGAGGATCTGTTCACCGCGGCGCGCGAGCAGCTCGGCCGCGGGGGCAGTGTGCTGCTCCACGGCCCCGCCGGAATTGGAAAGTCGACGGTGCTGCGGGCGCTGGCCTCGGATTACGTCGGTGCGGACCGGACGGTGTTGCGGTGCTCGGCGACCGAGTCCGAATCCCACCTTCCCTTCCTTGCGCTGGCCGACCTGTTCGGTCTGGTCCTGGACGACGTGTCCGGTGCGCTGCCCGGCGCCCAGCGCACCGCCCTGGAGTCGGCGCTGACCGGCCGGGGCGAGTCCACGCTCCAGCGGGACGGGCTCGCGCTGCGCCTGGCGGTGCTGTCGGCGCTGCGGGTCCTCGCCGCGAAGGGACCGGTACTGGTGGTCGCCGACGACCTGCAGTGGCTGGACGCCGCCAGTGCGGAGCTGCTGGGTTTCGCGGCCCGCCGGCTGGGTGACACGCCCGTGCAGATGCTGTGCGCGGTGCGCACCGAGGGCCAGGAGTACGACCGGCACCTGCCCGCGTCCCCGCCCGACACGCTCGCTGTCCGGCTGGGCCCGCTGACCCGCACGCAGGTCTCGGCGCTGCTCGACCATCGCGGCTACTCGCCCCTGTCCCGCTCCACGATCCGCGACATCCACCGCACCAGCGGCGGCAACCCGCTCTTCGCGCTGGAACTGGGCCGGGCCCTGGCCGAGAGCCCGGCCCGGCCGCGCCCGGGCGAGCCGCTGCCGGTGCCCACCTCGCTGCGGGCCCTGGTGCTGAGCCGGCTGGAGATGCTGTCCGACGAGGCGCGCCGCACCCTCCTGGTGGCCAGCGCCGGTGCCCGTCCCACCCTGGCGTTGCTGCACGCGGCCGGGCGGGAGCACGCCGAGGCCGAGACGGCCCAGGCAGCCGCGCTGGGGCTGCTGGCCACGGACTCCGAGGCACCGGCCCTGCGGTTCGCGCATCCGCTGATCTCGGCCGCGCTCTACGCGGAGGCCCCGGCACAGGAACGGCGGGCCGCGCACGCCGCGCTGTCCACGGCGGCCTCCGACCCGATCGAGCGGGCCCGGCACCTCGCCCTGGCGACCACCGGCACCGACCCGGAGGTCGCGGCCCGGCTCGCCGAGGCCGGTGCGCTGGCCCGGGACCGCGGGGCGCCCTCCGTGGCCGCCTCGCTCGGACTGCTGGCCGCCCGGCACACCCCGGCGGACAGCACCCCCGGCCCCGACGAGCGGCGTCTGCTGGCCGCGGAGGACGCGATCACCGCAGGCGAGGCCGATCTCGCCCGGGACATCGCACGCGACGTACTGACGCGTGCCACCGTGCCCGCCGAGCGGGTCCGGGCCTGGATGGTGGTCATCGAGGCGGCCGGGCAGGCCCTCGGCGAGGTCGACGCCGTCTTCCCCCAAGTCCTGGCCGACGCGGGCGACGACCCGTGCCTCCTCTCCCAGGTCCACTACCAGCTGGCCTGGCGCGGCCTGGTCGTCGAGGGCGACTTCGCCGAGGCCCGCCAGGAGGCGGCGCACGCGGCGGAGCTGGCGGCCCGGGGCGGGGACCGGCGCACCGAGCTGATGGCCCTGTCCTTCCAGGCCTCGACCGAGACCCTGATGGGCCACCCGGACGCCCCCATGACCGTCAAACGGGCCCTGAAGGAGCCCCAGGACCCGTACGTGGCCTGCCACCACAACGGCGCCGGGTCGGCCCGCTTCCGCTGGCTGATCATGAGCGACCAGCTGCCCGAGGCGCGGGCGACCATCACCGCGCTGCTGCGGGAGGTCCGCCGGCGCGGCATGGTCGAGAGCGAGGTGCACTTCCTGCGCTTCCTCGCCGACACGGAACTGCGCTCGGGGCACTGCGGCCGGGCCCTGGACCTGGCTCGCGAGAGCCTGCGGCTCGCCCGGGACTCCGGGATCGGCGAGGGCGCCTCAGCCATGCTGGCCTCCCTCGCGGAGGCCTCCGCCGGGGACGTCGAGCGGGCCCTGGCGCTCGCCCGGGAGGCGGCGGACCACGCCGAGGTCGACGGCGACCAGATGTACCTGTCCCGGGCCCTGGCGGCGCTGGGCTACGCCCAGTTGGTGGCCGGTGACCCGGCCGCCACCGTCCGTTCGCTGCGCCGGGTGCGGGAGCTGGAGCAGGGCCTCGGCATCAACGACCCCGGGCGCGGGCGCTGGCACGGTGACCTCGCCGAGGCCCTGGTCCGCATCGGGGAACCGGGCGAGGCCCAGGACGTCATCGACACGACCCGGGCGCACGCGCTGCGGCTGGGCCGGCAGAGCGTGCTGGCCGTCCTGGACCGGGCCGAGGCACTGGTGCGGGCGGCACGCGGCGAACACGAGGCCGCCGTCGTCCGGTTGACGTCCGTGCAGGACCGGCTCGGCCGGCTCGGGTACGGCCTGGAGGAGGCCCGGGCCGCCTTCGCGCTGGCCCGCCTGCGCGCTCAGGCCGCCGCCTCACCCCGCCCGGGCGCCAGGCCCCTGCCGGGACCGGTGTCGTACGACGAGGCGGCGCGGCTGTTCCGGCGCTGCCGCGCGCTGCCCTGGCTGCGGCAGGTCGACGCCGCCGCCACGGCGGGCCCCACGGCGGTGGAACCGGCCGCCGCCGCACCGCCCGTGGCCCTGGACGCGCTGGAGGGGCTCGCCGCGATGGAGCGTCAGGTCGCCTCGCTGGTGATGGAGGGTGCGACCAACCGGGAGATCGCGGCACGCCTGTTCATCAGCGTCAAGACCGTCGAGGCGACCCTCACCCGGGTCTACCGCAAGCTCGGCATCCGCTCCCGGGTGGACATCGTCCGGCTGGCGGCAGGCCGCCGAACGACCTGACCCCACCTGGGTTTACGGCGCCGGACCGAGGGTTATCCCTGCCCAACTCCCTTAGGGGGTTCCCTCATTGGGAGCCCCCTCGTCCTGGCTCTAGCTTTGGGGCGTGCCGCTCGCCGGGCACACGGAGATCCGAACAAAGGTGTCAGGGTCCCCGTCCTCTCCACCCGCGCGACCCCCCACCGGCAACTCCCCAAGGAGACCCATGTTCGGGCTCAACGCTGCCAAGAAGGCCGCCGCCGTCGTCGCGGCGACCGCCGCCGCCGCCACGACCGCGCTGCTCGCCGCCCCCACGGCCGTCGCCGCGCCCCAGCCGATCGTCGGCGGTACCACGACCACGACGTCCGCGTACCCGTTCGTCATGCAGATCACGGACGCCTCGCAGAACCAGTTCTGCGGCGGCACGCTGGTCTCGCCCACGAAGGTGGTCACCGCCGCGCACTGCATGGTGGGCGAGACCACGAGCAGTGTGCGCGTCGTCGGTGGCCGGACCTACCTCAACGGCACCAACGGCACGGTCAGCAGAGTCAGCAAGATATGGATCCACCCGAGCTACACGGACGCCACCAACGGCGACGACGTCGCCGTGCTGACGCTGTCGACGTCGATGCCGTACACCACGGCGAAGTACGTCTCCGCCTCCCAGACCTCGGTGTACGCGGCCGGCACCACCGCCCGCATCCTCGGCTGGGGCACCACCTCCTCGAACGGCAGCAGCTCCAACCAGCTGCGCACCGCGACCGTGCCGACCGTGTCCGACTCCAGTTGTGGCAGCTCCTACGGCTCCGACTTCGTGCAGAGCGACATGGTGTGCGCCGGATACACCTCCGGCGGCGTGGACACCTGCCAGGGCGACAGCGGCGGCCCCCTGCTCATCGGGGGCGTCCTGGCAGGCATCACTTCCTGGGGCGAAGGCTGCGCCCAGGCCGGTTACCCGGGTGTCTACACCCGGCTGACCACCTTCTCCAACCTGGTCACGACGCAGGTCAACTCGTGATCGACCACTAGCTCCTGAGTATCCCTCAGGTGATTGACCGGGGGGCGTTGCGGGCCTCCACGAGCGGCCCGCAACGCCCCCTATCCATGCCGCGACGCGAGTCGGTGCGCGGCGCTAGGTCCGTACGAGCCGAACCGGATGTCGTACGACGACCCCGGGTGCATGACGCGCAGCATCCGCTCCCCCTCGGCGGTGACGTCGTCCCGCCGGCTCCGGGTGAGCCGGTCGAAGGGCTCGATCACGAGGGCGTCCTCGGTGAGCCGCCACAGCCCCGCGAGGAAGCCGTCGACGAGGAGCGTGCGGAAGGCCATGTTGCCCTTCCACGAGCGGCCCCGGTGCTCCGGCGGGATCACGCGGCCGCGGTCGGCGTGCGAGAGCAGCAGGTTGTCGAACTCGGGGAGGAACCGCGGCGGTGCCGGGGTCTCCGGGCCGGGGCGGGGGGCGTCCGGGAGGTCGAAGAGCTCCACGCCGGCTTCGTCCCGGAAGGTCAGGAGCTGCGGGCGGAGGCGCTCGAAGGCGTCGCGCAGGCGGGTCATGCCGGCCCAGGCCTGCATGTCCTTCACGGAGGCCGGCCCGAAGGCGGCGAGGTAGCGCAGGACGACCGCGTCGGGCGTCGGGGCCGGCTGCGCGGACCGGCCGAGCCAGTGCTCCGCGGTGGTGAGACTGACCTGGCCGCTGCGCCCCCACAGACCGCGCGGCGTCACCTGCACCAGCGGGAGGCGGCAGCGCGCGGCGACGGCCAGAGCCTGCGGATCGGCGTCGGGCCACTCCTTGAGCAGGGCCTCGCGCAATTGCCCCATGGTGCGGGGCTCGGTCTCGACGAGGTCGCGGGCGAGCCCGGCCAGCCGGTCCAGGTCGACCCCGGCCAGTCCTTTGCGGAAGGCGACGAGCTCCCGGTCGCGGGCGGGCTGCACCAGCGGCCGCAGGGTGAGGCAGTCGTCCGCGGTGTGGGTGTGGATCGTGGAGCGCATCGTGACGATCCGGACGACCTCGCGGTCGGCCATCAGCCGGGACAACGCCTCGGGGGTGAACCCGTCGAGCCGGGCGGCGAGCGCGTAGTACGGCGGTTTGACGTTCTGCGCCTGGAGCCCGAGCAGGTGCTCGACGGCCGCCGCGACGGAGAGCCGGGCGGGGCGCAGGAGCAACTGCCGGTCGAGGGTCGCGCGGTTGAGGGCCCGCGCGTCGAGCAGGGGTGCCGTGCCGGCGACGCTCCGCTGGGTGTTCGTCATGTGAGGCACGGTAGCGGGCCTTGCGGACAGGTTCTGGCCGCAACCCGACGGGCCCGGCCGACCGGGCTCCCGTCCTCGTAGCCCGGACCGATGAGGCCCGGGCGGGTCGTTACGCCCGCCGCGCCCCCGGGTACTCAGAAGTGCGTTCCCTGAACCCGCACCACAGCTCCACCCGGGAGATCCGATGCTTCGACCACCCCGACCAGAACTCGCCGGATCCCATGAGTGACAGCACCGGACGGACGGTGGAGGGCATGGAACGAGGCGCGGACCCGACGCGGTCTGCTCTGATCGTGATCGACATGATCAGCACCTACGACCACGAGGACGCCGAGCTCCTCGTGCCGTCCGTCGAGCCGGTCGTGCCCGTCCTGACGGAGCTGCTCGGCCGGGCCCGCGAGGCGGACGTTCCCGTGATCTACGTGAACGACAACTTCGGCCGGTGGCGTTCGCACCACGGGGAGCTGCTGGACGCGGCCCTGTCCCAGCCGAACGCCCACCTGATCGAGCCCATCCGGCCCGACGACCGGTCGCTGTTCGTCATGAAGGCCCGCCACTCGGTCTTCTTCGAGACGCCGCTGTCCTACCTGCTGTGGAGCCTGGACGTCGGACACGTGGTGCTGACCGGCCAGGTCACCGAGCAGTGCGTCCTGTACTCCGCGCTGGACGCGCACATCCGTCACCTGGAGGTGACGGTGCCGAGGGACGCCGTCGCCTCCATCCATCCCCACCTGGCCTCCGCGGCCCTGGAGATGATGGAGCGCAACATGGGCGCCCGGATCATCACGGCGAAGGAGACCGAGTTCCCGTCCCGTGCGTCCTGAGGCGGCCTGAGGAGCGGCCGTGGGGGCTCCTCTCGGCCTGCGGGACTCCCTACCTGTGTCAGGTGTGACCACCGTGACCGCTGGGACGGAGAGCGACCACCGGTTCCGGTTGCGCGTCACCATCGCGTGAGAACTGGCCCATCCGGGCCGGCCCCGCGGTCAGCGGTGCTCGGGGTTGTCCGCGCCCGGGCGGCAGCCGGCGTCCCACTGCGAGCGCTGGTTGCCGTGGGCGGGGACTCCTCCGGCGCGCTTGAGCAGGGCCCCGATGTGCATCAGGTTCCAGGTCATGAAGCTGGTGTTGCGGTTGGTGAAGTCGTTCTCGGGGCCGCCCGAGTCCGGGTCCAGGTACGACGGCCCGGGGCCGGCCGCGCCGATCCAGCCGGCGTCAGCCTGCGGCGGGATCGTGTAGCCGAGGTGCTGGAGGCTGTAGAGGACGTTCATCGCGCAGTGCTTGATGCCGTCCTCGTTGCCGGTGATGAGACAGCCCCCGACCCGGCCGTAGTAGGCGTACTGGCCTTGGGGGTTGAGCAGCGAGGAGCAGGCGTAGAGGCGCTCGATGACCTGTTTGGTGACGGAGCTGTTGTCACCCAGCCAGATCGGCCCGGCCAGGACCAGGATGTCCGCCGCCATGATCTTCTCGTACAGCGCCGGCCAGACGTCCGAGGCGAAGCCGTGTTCGGTCATGTCCGGGTAGACGCCGGGTGCGATGTCGTGGTCGACGGCACGGATCAGCTCCGTGGTCACCCCCGCGCCGTCCATGATCGACCGGCTCTTGTCGATCAGCCCCTGGGTGTGGCTGCGCTGCGGGGACGGCTTGAGGGTGCAGTTGATGTAGAGGGCGGTCAGGTCGTCGAAGCGGTGGACCGCATCGGATGCGGAGGGTGCTGTCATGGGAGCAGGGTCTCGCACGGAGTCCGTTTTGCCGGGGTTCGGCGCACCCGCACACGTCTTACGGAGTCATGACGGACGGCCGTGCTCCCGCGAGACTGCGGGGGTGAGCGCCTAGCGTGCCCGTATGCGCGTACTGGTCACCGGCGGTGCCGGTTTCATCGGCTCCCACGTGGTCGCCGCCCTGCGGGAGCGGGGGCACGAGGCGATCGTGTTCGACGTACGAGAGGCTCCCGCGGCGGACGTGCGGGACCCCGAGGCGGTGTGCCGTGCCCTGGCCGGGGTGGACGCCGTGTGCCACCAGGCCGCGAAGGTCGGGCTCGGCGACGGGGTCGCCGACGCGGCGGACTACGTCTCGCACAACGACCTGGGGACGGCCGTGCTGCTCGCGGCCATGGCGGAGACGGGAGTACGCGCCCTCGTGCTCGCCGGGTCGATGGTCGTCTACGGGGAGGGGCGGTACGTGTGCGCGCGGCACGGGGTGGTCAGGCCCGGGCCGCGGGCCGTCGCCGCTCTCGACGCGGGCCGGTTCGAGCCCGCCTGCCCCGAGTGCGGGCAGGACCTCTCCCCCGGGCTGGTCCGCGAGGACGCCCCGGCCGATCCGCGGAACGTGTACGCGACGACCAAACTCGCCCAGGAGCATCTGGCCGCCGCCTGGGCGCGCTGCACCGGCGGGTCCGCGGTGTCGCTGCGCTACCACAACGTGTACGGGCCGGGTATGCCCCGGGACACCCCCTACGCCGGTGTCGCTTCGTTCTTCCGCTCCGCGCTCGCGCGGGGCGAGGCCCCCCGGGTCTTCGAGGACGGGCGGCAGCGCAGGGACTTCGTGCACGTGCGGGACGTGGCGGCGGCGAACGCCGTGGCGCTGGAGGCGGAGGCCGCGGCGCCCGGCACGCTCACCGCCTACAACACCGGCAGCGGCGACCCGCACACCGTGGGCGAGATGGCCCGGGCCCTGGCGACCGCGCACGGCGGGCCCGAGCCGGTCGTCACGGGTGAGTACCGGCTCGGGGACGTCCGGCACATCACCGCGGACTCGTCCCGGCTGCGGGCGGAGCTGGGATGGAAGACCGAGGTCGGCTTCGAGGAGGGCATGAGGGAGTTCGCCCGGGCCGGGATGCGCGAGGGGTAGGCCGGAGCGGCTCCGGGCCGGGTTCGAACTCGGCCGGGTCAGGGAGACGCGAAGAACGGACCCGGCGGCTTGGGCCGCGCACAGGCCACGACCACCCGCAAACGCGCGCGCAGAGGACAGACCCCGGCGGCTTCAGCGACGCACAGGAGACGACGGCCCGCGGACACACGCGCGCAGGACAGACCCCGGCGGCTGCGCGGCGCTCAGGACGCGGCCGCCGGGAGCACCACCTCGAAGCGGCACCCGCCGGGGATGTTGCGTACGCCGGTCCGGCCCTGGTGAGCCTCCACGATGCCGCGGACGATGGCGAGGCCCAGGCCCGCACCCGCGGGGGGCGTCCGGGCATGTGTGCCGCGCCAGCCGGTGTCGAAGACGCGCGGCAGGTCCTCCTCGGGGATACCGCCGCAGGCGTCCGTCACGGACAGGACGACGCCCTCGGGCGAACGCTCGGCGGCGATGGCGACCGTGCCGTCTGCCGGTGTCCGGCGAATGGCGTTGACCAGCAGGTTTCCCAGCACCCGGCTCATCTCCCTGCCGTCCACCTCGACCGGCACCGGCTCGATACGGCCGCCCACCAGCCGCACCCCGTACTCGCGGGCGAGCGGGTCGACACCGGCGAGGGCGTCGCCGACGAGGTCGTACAGGGAGATCCGGGTGGGCGTCAGCGCCAGGGTCCCGGCGTGGATGCGGGAGAGCTCGAAGAGGTCGCCGACCATGTCGTTGAGGCGCTCGACCTCCGTGCGCATCTGCCGGAGATAGCGGTTCGGGTCCGCGGCGACGCCGTCCTCGAGGGCCTCCGACATGGCGCGCAGACCGGCCAGCGGAGTGCGCAGGTCGTGCGAGATCCAGGCGACGAGTTCACGACGGGACGCCTCCAGGGCGCGTTCCCGCTCCCGGGACTCGGCCAGCCTGGCGCTGGTGGCCGCCAGCTCCCGGCTCAGCGCGGCGAGTTCGGCGGTGGCCGGCCCGTCGGGTGCGGCGAAGTCCCCGCCGTCCCCGAAGGAACGCGCGGCCAGGGCGAGTTCACGGCTGCGGGCGACGACCCAGCGGCCCAGCAGGAGGGCGGTGGCCAGCGAGACGACGGCCGCCATGGCGACGACCGTGGTGACGACGGTCAGGTCGTGCGCCGACAGGAACATCGCCCAGGCCACGGCGAGCGTGCCGGCGAGCATCGCGACGACCCCGACCGCCGCCACCACGGCGAGGGAGACGGTCAGCGAACGGCGGCGGATCAGGCGCAGCACGCCCGCTCCGGCCAGCCCCGTCGCGGCGGCACCGGCGAAGGCGTACAGGGCGATCAGAAACGTGTCGCTCACGGTCGGTCGCCCCCGTCGCCGAGCACACCGGCGGCACCGGGTTCACCGGGTGAACCGGGTGAACCGGGTGAACCGGGTTCGAAGCGGTAGCCCACACCCCAGACGGTCTGGATCAGGCGGGGCCGGGCCGGGTCGTCCTCGACCTTGCCGCGCAGGCGGCGGACGTGGACCGTGACGGTCGACAGGTCACCGAAGTCCCATCCCCAGACCTCGCGCATCAGGTCCTCGCGGCCGAACGCCCGCCCCGGGTGCCGCAGAAAGAAGGAGAGCAGGTCGAACTCGCGCAGGGTGAGGGCGAGTTCGGTGCCGTTCTTGGTGGCCCGGCGGGCCGCCGGCTCCACGGTCAGGCCGGCCGCTCCCAGCCGGCCCCCCGTGGCGGCGGGGCGGCTGCGGCGCAGCACCGACTCGACGCGCAGGACGAGTTCGCGGGGGCTGAAGGGCTTGGTGACGTAGTCGTCGGCGCCGACCTCGAGGCCCAGGATGCGGTCGTCCTCGTCGCCGCGGGCGGTGAGCATGATGACGGGCACGGGCCCCTGTCCGCGGATCCGTCGGCACACCTCCAGGCCGTCCATGCCGGGCAGCATCAGGTCGAGCACCACCAGGTCGGGGCGGTGCGCGGCGGCGCGGGTGAGGGCGGCCGGGCCGTCGTCGGCGCGGTCGACGCTGTAACCGGCGCGGTCCAGGTACCCGGCGACGACCTCGGCGACGGTCGGATCGTCGTCCACGACCAGGATCCTGGGGGGCCCGCCGTCGGTCCGGAGGGGCTCGTACGGCTGTTGTTGCATGTCTCCAGCCTGGCACCGCACCACCGTCGGCGGGGGCACGAGAGCCGCCCGGGCCGCCGACGTCCGCGTTTCGTAAGGACCGATGGTCCGGTATGCCCGATTCGCGTTCGTAGGGTGAGACCGTGACGACGACACCTTCGGACGTCGACGTGGTGCTGCCCTGCCTCAACGAGGCCGAGGCCCTTCCCTGGGTGCTCGAACGGATTCCGCCGGGCTGGCGCGCACTCGTCGTCGACAACGGTTCCACGGACGGCTCGGCCGATGTCGCCCGAGCGCGGGGCGCGACCGTGCTGCACGAGCCGCGGCGGGGCTTCGGCGCGGCCTGCCACGCCGGGCTGACGGCCGCCACCGCCGAGGTGGTGTGCTTCTGCGACTGTGACGCCTCCCTCGACCCCGCCCTCCTGGTCCCCTTCGTACGCGCCGTGCGCGACGGACGGGCCGACCTGGTGCTCGGGCGGCGGCGTGCGCAGGGGCGGGGCGCGTGGCCGCCGCACGCCCGGGCCGGCAATCTCGCGCTGGCGCGGATGCTGCGCCGGCGCACCGGGCTGCGCCTGCGCGACCTCGGTCCCCTGCGCGCCGCCCGCCGTGAGCCGTTGCTCGCCCTCGGCCTCACCGACCGGCGCAGCGGCTATCCGCTGCAGATGGTGGTCCGCGCGGCCGACGCGGGGTGGCGGATCGAGGAGCACGACGTGCCGTATCTGCCGCGCACGGGCGCCTCGAAGGTGACCGGTACGTGGCGCGGTACGTGGCAGGCCGTACGGGACATGAGCCGCGTGCTGGCCGAACCCCCGGTGCACGAGGCCCCGGCACACGAACCCCCGGCGCACGGCACCCCTGCGCGCGACACGCCTGCCCACGAAGCCCCGGCGCACGGCACCTCTGCCCAAGGCGCCTCCGAGCACGAAGGGGGAACCGTCCGTTGACCACGCTCCTCGTCATCGCCAAGGAGCCGCGGCCGGGCCGGGTGAAGACCCGGCTCACGCCGCCGTTCACACCGCAGCAGGCGGCCGCACTGGCCGAAGCGGCCCTCGCGGACACCCTGCACGCCGTGGCCGCCGCACCCGCCACCCGGCGCGTTCTCGTGCTCGACGGTGCCCCCGGCCCCTGGCTGCCGCCCGGTTTCGACGTCGTGGCCCAGTGCGCCGGCCCTCTGGACGAGCGGCTGGCGAAGGCCTTCGCGCGCTGCACCGGACCGGCTCTGCTCATCGGCATGGACACCCCGCAGGTGACCCCGGAGCTGCTCACCGTGGACTTCACCGGCTGCGACGCCTGGTTCGGCCCCGCCGAGGACGGCGGTTTCTGGGCCCTCGGCCTGGCGTGTCCGGACCCCGCTCTGCTGCGGGGCGTTCCCATGTCGACACCGGTGACGGGTGCCGTACAGCGGGGACGGCTCGTCGCGGCCGGACTGCGGGTGCGCGACCTGCCGCCCCTGCGCGATGTCGACACCGCTCCCGACGCCCACGCGGTGGCCGCACTGGCCCCACGGGGGCACTTCGCGGCGCGGCTCGCCCGGTGCACGCAGGCCAGACCGCCCGCCGCCGGGCCACCCCATACCGGGCCGCATGCCGAGCCGCCCGCCGCCGGGCCGGCTTCATCGACGGCCGGTCCTCGATGAGCGCCCCGCCCGCCACCGCCCCGGCCTGGGCCGACGCCGGCCCTTATGACGCCGCCCTGCGGGCCGGCCGCGGTCCCCTGTTCCTGCGGCGTCCGGACGGCTGGCTGCTGCCGCTGGAGGTGGAACGCTGGTGCGCCCGGGCCGACGCGGTCGACCGGGACGTGCTGGACCGGTGCGAAGGGGCCGTGCTGGACGTGGGGTGCGGGCCCGGCCGGCTCGTGGCGGAACTGGCCGCCCGGGGCCGGACCGCCCTCGGGATCGACGTCAGCGGGGCCGCGGTGGAGCACAGCGTCCGGCTCGGAGGCCGGGCGCTGCGGCGCTCCGTCTTCGCGCCCCTGCCCGGTGAGGGCCGCTGGGACACCGTGCTGCTCATGGACGGGAACATCGGCATCGGCGGCGACCCCCGTGCCCTGCTGCGGCGGGTCGCGGAACTCCTGCGCCCCGGCGGCCTGCTGATCGCCGAGACCGCCCCGGCGGACGTCGACGAACGCCTGGACGTCCACATCACCGATGCCCGCACCGCCTCCGGCGCCCCGTTCCCCTGGGCCCGGCTCGGCACCCGCGCGCTGCTGCGGCACGCGCGCGACTGGGAGCGGGCCGGTCAGTGGACGGCAGGCGGACGGCGTTTCGCGGCCCTGCGCAGTCGCAGCAGCCGCGCCGCCAGCAGCAGCGCCGAGCCACCGAAGAGAGCTGCGGTGATCAGCAGCCAGCGCGTGAGGAACACCTCCGGCGGCAGGCCGGTGGCGGACCGGTAGCGCGCCTGCACCACGGAGCTGATCAGCGGGAACCACACGAGGAGCAGCAGCCCGGAGAGGGCGGCGGGTACGCGTACGTACATCGCCCACTCCCGGCGGCGGACCCCGTCGAGCCCCCGCACCACCACCCGGTCCGCCGCCGCGTACAGCGGCAGCAGCACGAGGTCGTGCAGCAGCGCGACGCCCACGACCCACAGGGCCACGCCGAACCAGTCCCCTGCCAGCAGGCGCACGCCCGCGTAGAGGGCCAGGGCGAACGAGCAGCAGAGCACCAGGAGTTGCAGGGGGCTGCCGATGACGGCGCGTCCTCGCATCACAGGTCTCCGAACGTCATCCGGGCCACCCATTTGGTGTTCAGCACGCCGGGCGCCGCGGGCACGATGATCCGCGCCGGGTGGCCGTGGTCGGGGGACAGGTCCTCGCCGTTGACGTACAGGGCGAGCAGGGAACGCGGGTCGGCCACCTGATTGGCGCGCAGCGCGGCCTTGCGGAAGGCGCCGTGCCGCTGGAGGGACTCGACGAACAGGTCCGGCGGATCGTCCTCGTACCCGACGAGGGCCGCGAGGTCGCGCAGCCGCACGCCGAGCCACCACTGGTCGGGCGTGGACCAGCCCTCCACGCAGGCGATGGGCAACGCCGAGCTGTACAGAGGGAGCTCCGCGAGCTGGGCCCGGCTGAGGCGGACCGTTCCGGTACGTCCCGTCACGACCAGCCGCCAGGCGTCCGCGGCCCCTTCGGCCGGGTCGATCCCGGCGTACGCGGCGGTCTTGTTGATCTGGAAGCCGTTCGGGCCGCTGCCGGGTTCGCCACCGCCGTGCGGGGCGAGGAGGGCGGTGCGCCGCAGCGGGCCGCCGAAGTTCTGCCCCACGGTCGTGACGAACAGCAGCAGCGAGCCGCCCCCGACGAACCACAGGGCGCCCCGCCGGGAGACGGTCGGCTCGGCGGGGTGCGGGGAGACCAGGTCGTTCTTCTCCTCCCGCAGCCGCCGCACGTTGCGCAGCGCCGTGGGCGTCTTCAGCAGGGCGTGGGCCACGAAGGCGGCGAAGAACACCCAGGCGCCGTAGAAGTGCAGGGGGTAGAACGAGCCCGGGAAGACATAGTCGAGCTGGACGTTGAGGACGCCGGTCACGAACTCGAAGAGCCCGCCGCCGACCAGCAGCAGCAGCGAGATCCGCTCCAGGGCGTGCGCGAGCGAGCGGGCCGGCGGCAGGGCGAACAGCCTCGGCACGACGGACCACAGCTTGGCGAGCAGGACGGGGATCAAAGTGATGCCGAGGGTGACGTGGACGCCCTGGTTCAGCCGGTACAGCCAGTGCGGGTCCGTCGGCCAGGCGAACAGGTAGAAACCGAGGATCCCCTTGTCCGGGGTCTTGTCGTTGACCGGCGACAGGTCCGGGTTGTAGGCGGCGTACGAGAGGAGTCCCGTCACGAACAGCACGGTGATGCCGGCCAGGAGGACCAGGCCCAGTACCGAGGTGAACCAGGGGCCTCGCAGGGGGCTGCGCCAGAAGCCGGGGGACGTGGGGAGCCGCGGATCGCGTGGATCGTCTCGCATGAACCGACGGTAGGCCGCGGACACCCCGCGGAAGGGTGCGCGACCCATGACGAAACGCTGACGTCGGGCCCGGTCGGCGGTCCGCGGCCGGCCGCGCGGCCTAGCGTGCCCGTGTGATCCGCACGCCTCCCACCACGCCGTCCCGAAACCTGCGCCGCGATGTGTACGCCGCCGGGGCCGCCGCGCTGCTCGTGGCGGCGTCCGTACTGGCCGGCCGCCACATCGAGGACACCAGCCGGACGCTGTTCGTCGACTGGCCCCCGCTGCTGGCGTCCTGGGGGCCGCATCTGGGCCCCGGCACCCCGGCCGCCGTCCTGGTGGCGGTCGCCACCGTGGCCCACGGGCCCGTCCTGGCGGCCCGTCTCCCCTGGCGCGCCCTGCTCCCGGCCGCCTGGGGCACGGCCATGGTGTGGATCCTCTCCCTCGCCCTGGTCGACGGATGGCACCGGGGTATCGCCCGCAGGCTCACCACCCGCCACGAATACCTGCGGGTCATCGACCGGTTCGACGACATCCCGGCAGCGTTGCGGGGTTTCACCGGCCACATCCTGCTCGACTCGCCCGACAACTGGCCCGCCCACGTCGCCGGGCACCCGCCCGCCGCCACCCTCACCTTCGTGCTGCTCGACCGGATCGGGCTGCGGGGCGGGGGCTGGGCCGGGACGTGGTGCGTCGTCGTCGGGGCGACCGCCTGCGTGGCCGTGCTGGTCGCGATCCGCGCCCTGGCCGACGAGGCGCTCGCCCGCCGGGCTGCCCCCTTCCTGGTCCTGGCCCCGGCGGCCGTGTGGATGGGCACCTCGGCCGACGCGTACTTCGCGGCGGTCGCGGCATGGGCCGTGGCGTTCTCGGCGCTGGCCGTCACCCGGAGATCCCCGGGGTGGGCCGGCGCGTCCGGGCTGCTGCTCGGCCTGGCCTGCTACCTGTCGTACGGTCTCACCCTCGTCTCGCTGATCACGGCGGCGGCCCTGGTGCTCGGCCGCCGCGGGCTGCGGGAACGCCCGGTGCTGCCGGCGGCGTTGCTCGCCGGGCTCGCCGTGGTGCCCACGCTGTTCACGCTCGCGGGTTTCGACTGGTGGGAGGCCTACCGCCTGCTGGTGACGCGCTACGGCCAGGGCGCGGGCGGCATCCGTCCCTACGGCTACTGGGTGTGGGCCAACCTGGCCTGCGCGGTGCTCAGCACGGGCCTGGCGACGGCGGCGGGGCTGCGGCGGGCGGCGGCCGTTCTGGTACGGCACCGTGAGGCGCGGGGAACCGCCCCCCACGCCACCCACGGCCCGCAGCCGCCTGGTTGCCCCCGCCCCCCACGGGGCGTCGGGCCCCGGGCCGACCTCCGCCTCGCCTGCCTGGTGTGCGCCGCGCTGGCCGCGCTCCTGGTCGCCGACCTGTCCGGCATGAGCAAGGCGGAGACGGAACGCATCTGGCTCCCCTTCGCCCTGTGGCTGCTCCCGGCCTGTGCGTTCCTCACCCGCCCTCGCCTCTGGCTCACCGCCCAGGCACTGCTCGCGTTGCTCGTGAACCATCTGCTGCTCACCGGGTGGTGAACGCCGCCGGGAGGAGGACGCGTTGCCGGCGTCAAGCGGCAGGGCCGGCTTCGAGGATCTCGTCGGGGCCGTCGTCCGGCACGGGGCGCAGGCACGCGGTGATCTCCTTGCCGTCGCCCAGGGACACGACGGACACCTCGCTGCTGACCGTGTGCACCACGTGCATCCCGTGGCCTCCGAAGCGCTGTCCGTCGCGCCTCCTGACCACCGGCTGCTCGGCGGAGGTGTCCCACACGGTGATGGCCAGTGCGTCGCCGGACATCCGGAGCGTCATGCCGCACGGGCCGGGTGCGTGCCGGATCGCGTTGGTGACGAGTTCACTGACGACCAGTTCGGCGTCGATCGCAAGGGGGGCCGGCACGTGTGTGCGACCGGTGCACGGTACGTGCGACAGGAACGCCTGCAGCGCCCGGCGTGCCTCGACAGCACACGCTGCGCCTTCTGCCCAGGCCACGCCGTAGCTCAGGGTGGCCCGCTCGTCCGCGCCCGGCTCATCTTCCGCCTGCTTCATAAGCGGGATGACCATACGGGGCTCTTTCGTTGTGGTTCGAATTGCCAGGTTGTTCGTGTTGCCAAGTGGCCTTTCGGTCGTTCATCTACCCAGGCGCTCAGCACGCACACTGCCGACGGCAGGTCGTCGGGTGTGCTCTGCGCCGCATGGCCCGGTGGGGCCATGCGGCGCAGGGCGTGACGGCCGTCACCTTTTCGCCGCGAGGGCCTTGAGCGCGATGTTGAGTTCCAGGACGTTCACGCGGGGCTCGCCCAGGAAGCCAAGGGTGCGGCTCTCGGTGTGCCGGTCGACGAGGCGCCGGACCTGCGCGACGGGCAGGTGATTGCGTTCGGCGACCCGGTAGACCTGCAGGTCGGCGTAGCGCGGGGAGATGTCGGGGTCGAGGCCGGAGCCGGAGGAGGTGACGGCGTCGGCGGGGACGTCGGCCGGGTTCACCCGGTGGCCGGCGGTCGAGTTCTCCTTGACCACCTCGGCCTTGGCCGCCTGGACCGACCTGACCAGTTTCTCGTTGTCGGCGGACAGGTTGGTGGCGCCGGAGAGGATCAGCTTGTACCGGGTGTTGAGGGAGTTCTCGCCCAGGCCGCCGGCGGGGCGTGGCTGGAAGTAGTCCAGGCTGTAG
The DNA here is from genome assembly GCF_040647715.1 of Streptomyces tibetensis. GTDB lineage: Bacteria > Actinomycetota > Actinomycetes > Streptomycetales > Streptomycetaceae > Streptomyces > Streptomyces tibetensis_A. The sequence goes on from NZ_JBEZCR010000005.1 coordinate 42,583, forward strand.
CCCTGCTGGCCGATCAGGGACGAGCCGACCACCCTGCCGCCCGCCTCGACCTCGGAGCCGTTCGCCTTCCCCGGGAACAGTCCCTGGGCGATGCCGGTGACGACGAGCGGGTAGAGGACGCCCGTCACCAGGGTCAGCACGAGGAGTGCGCGCAGGCCCGCCCCGAGCAACCGGGCGGTGTTCCTGAGGGAGTTGTTCATGGTCAGCCGATCCCGGGGAGGAGGGAGACGATCAGGTCGATGAGCTTGATGCCGAGGAAGGGGACGATCAGCCCGCCGAGGCCGTAGACGGTGAGGTTGCGGCGGAGCAGCCGGTCGGCGCTGAGCGGCCGGTAGCGCACGCCCTTCAGGGACAGCGGCACCAGGGCGACGATGATCAGCGCGTTGAAGACGACGGCCGACAGGATCGCGGAGTGGGGCGATGACAGGCCCATGATGTTGAGCTTGGCCAGGCCCGGATAGACCGACGCGAACAGTGCCGGGATGATCGCGAAGTACTTGGCGACGTCGTTGGCGATGGAGAACGTCGTCAGCGCGCCCCGGGTGATGAGGAGCTGCTTGCCGATCTCGACGATCTCGATGAGTTTGGTCGGGTCGGAGTCGAGGTCGACCATGTTGCCGGCCTCCTTGGCGGCCGACGTGCCGGTGTTCATGGCGACGCCGACGTCCGCCTGGGCCAGTGCCGGGGCGTCGTTGGTGCCGTCTCCGGTCATCGCGACGAGCTTGCCGCCGGCCTGCTCGCGCTTGATGAGGGCCATCTTGTCCTCGGGGGTGGCCTCGGCGAGGAAGTCGTCGACACCGGCCTCCTCGGCGATGGCCCGGGCCGTCAGCGGGTTGTCGCCGGTGATCATGACGGTTCTGATGCCCATGCGGCGCAGTTCCGCGAACCGCTCCCGCACGCCGTCCTTGACGACGTCCTTGAGGTGGACGACGCCGAGGATCCGGGCACCGTGAGCGTCCTCGACGGCGACCAGGAGCGGGGTGCCACCCGCCTCGGAGATACGGTCGGTCACCTCCCGGGCGCCCGGGGCGACTTCGCCGCCCTGTCCCTGCACCCAGGCGATGACCGAACCGGCCGCGCCCTTACGGATCCTGCGCCCGTCCACGTCGACACCCGACATCCGGGTCTGCGCCGTGAACGCGACCCACTCGGCACCGGCCGGCTCACGCTCGTACATCCCGTACCGCTCCTTCGCCAGTGCGACGACGGAGCGGCCCTCGGGGGTCTCGTCGGCCAGCGACGACAGCTGGGCGGCGCCGGCGACCTCGGCGTCCGTCGCCCCGTCGACCGGCACGAACTCGACGGCCTGCCGGTTGCCGAAGGTGATGGTGCCCGTCTTGTCGAGCAGCAGCGTCGACACGTCACCGGCCGCCTCGACCGCCCGCCCGGACATGGCCAGCACGTTGCGCTGCACCAGCCGGTCCATGCCCGCGATGCCGATCGCCGAGAGCAGGGCGCCGATCGTGGTGGGGATCAGGCAGACGAGCAGGGCGACCAGTACGACCATCGACAGCCGCGTGCCGGCGTGGCCGGCCAGGGGCGGCAGGGTGGCGCAGGCCAGCAGGAAGACGATCGTCAGCGCGGCGAGCAGGATGTTCAGCGCGATCTCGTTGGGTGTCTTCTGTCGTGCGGCGCCCTCGACGAGGCCGATCATCCGGTCGATGAAGGTCTCGCCCGGCTTGGTGGTGATGCGGATGACGATCCGGTCGGACAGCACCTTCGTACCGCCCGTGACGGCCGAACGGTCGCCGCCGGACTCGCGGATGACCGGAGCCGACTCGCCGGTGATGGCCGACTCGTCGACGCTGGCCACGCCCTCGACGACGTCCCCGTCGCCGGGGATGACGTCGCCCGCCTCGCAGACGACCAGGTCCCCGATCCGCAGTTCGGTGCCGGGGACGAGCGTGCCGTCGGTCTTGCGGGCCACGCGGTCCGTGGTGGCCCGGCGCAGGGTGTCGGCCTGCGCCTTGCCGCGGCCCTCGGCGACCGCCTCGGCCAGGTTCGCGAAGACGACGGTCAGCCACAGCCAGGCGCTGATCGTCCAGCCGAACCAGTCACCCGGGTCCCCGAAGGAGAACAGGGTCGTCAGGACCGAGCCGATCCAGACCACGAACATGACGGGTGACTTGACCATCACCCGCGGGTCGAGTTTGCGCAGCGCCTTCGGCAGCGACGTGACGAGCTGCCCCGGGTCGAACAGGCCCGCTCCGGCACGGCCACCGGGAGTCGTGGGCGCCGCCGGCGTGTCGGGGTGGGGTGTCAGGGTGGGAGTGGACATGGAGTCCTCGTGGGGTTCGGTGCGGGCGGTGCGGGTGGTCACGACGCCAGTCCCTCGGCGAGCGGGCCCAGCGCGAGCGCCGGGAAGTAGGTCAGACCGGTGATGATCAGTACAGCGCCGACCAGCAGGCCGCTGAAGAGCGGCTTCTCGGTGCGCAGGGTGCCGGCGGTGACCGGGACCGGGCGTTGTCCGGCCAGCGAGCCGGCCAGGGCCAGGACGAAGATCATGGGCAGGAAGCGGCCGAGCAGCATCGCGAGTCCGGTCGTGGTGTTGAACCAGTCGGTGTTCGCGTTCAGGCCGGCGAAGGCCGAGCCGTTGTTGTTGGCGGCGGAGGTGAAGGCGTAGAGGATCTCGGAGAATCCGTGCGCGCCCGGGTTCAGCATCGAGTGGGCCGGTGTCGGCAGGGCCATGGAGAGGGCGGTGAGGACCAGGACGAGGGCCGGGGTGATCAGGATGTAGCAGGCGGCGAGTTTCATCTCCCGGGCGCCGATCTTCTTGCCCAGGTATTCGGGTGTGCGGCCGACCATGAGACCGGAGACGAACACCGCGATGACCGCCAGGACCAGCATGCCGTAGAGGCCGGATCCGGTGCCGCCGGGGGCGATCTCGCCCAGCATCATCGAGAGCATGGTGAGGCCGCCGCCCAGGCCCGTGAAGGAGGAGTGGAAGGAGTCGACGGCGCCGGTGGAGGTGAGGGTCGTCGACACCGCGAAGATCGAGGAGGAGCCGATGCCGAAGCGGACCTCCTTGCCCTCCATCGCCCCGCCCGCGGCGTGCAGGGCCGGGCCGTGGTGGGCGAACTCCGTCCACATCATCAGCACCACGAAGCCCAGCCAGATGGTGACCATCGTGGCGAGGATCGCGTACCCCTGGCGCACCGAGCCGACCATCAGCCCGAACGTGCGGGTCAGGGCGAACGGGACGAGGAGGAGCAGGAAGATCTCGAAGAGGTTGGTGAAGGGCGTCGGGTTCTCGAAGGGGTGGGCGGAGTTGGCGTTGAAGTAGCCGCCGCCGTTGGTGCCCAGCTCCTTGATGGCCTCCTGCGAGGCGACCGCGCCGCCGTTCCACTGCTGGGAGCCCCCCGTGAACTGGCCGACCTCGTGGATCCCGGAGAAGTTCTGGATGACGCCGCAGGCCACCAGGACGACGGCGGCGACGGCCGCGGCGGGCACCAGGATCCGTACGGTGCCGCGCACCAGGTCGGACCAGAAGTTGCCGAGGTCGCCGGTGCGAGAGCGGGCGAAGCCGCGGACCAGGGCCACGGCGACGGCCATGCCGACGGCGGCGGAGAGGAAGTTCTGCACGGCGAGACCGGCCGTCTGCACGACGTGCCCCATGGTCTGTTCGCCGTAGTACGACTGCCAGTTGGTGTTGGTCACGAACGACACGGCCGTGTTGAACGACTGCGCCGGGTCGACCGACGCGAAGCCGAACGAGCCCGGCAGGACGCCCTGGAGCCGCATGAGCAGATAGAGGAACAGCACGCCGACGACCGAGAAGGCGAGCAGGCCCCGCAGGTACGCGGTCCAGATCATCTCGGTGTCCGGATCGGCTCCGATGCTCCGGTAGATCCACTTCTCGACCCGCAGGTGGCTCTTCGAGGTGTAGACCCGGGCCAGGTAGCTGCCGGCGGGGACGTACGCGAGTGCCAGCGCCGCCACCAGGGCGAGCAGCTGGAGGACGCCGGCGAGGACGGGACCCATCTCAGAACCTCTCCGGGAAGATCAGGGCGAGGACGAGATAGCCCAGCAGGGCGACGGCCACGACCAGGCCGACGACGTTCTCGGCGGTCACAGCTTCGTCACCCCCTTGGCGACGAGAGCCACCAGCGCGAAAGCCGCGAGCACGGTGAGGACGAAGGCCGTATCGGCCATCGCGGACTCCTGGAGTGAGGTGTGGGGACGTGCGGACGCTTCGAGGAAAGCGCCCGGGCGGCCGGACCGGACCGTTCGTTGACGGCTCCCTTACGGCGGTGGCCACGGCCTTGACGGCACCTTGACGCTTCGGGCCCCGGGGAGCGGATCCGTCGCTAACATGGGCGGCGATTCCCGTCTCCCGGACCGGTCGCGCGGATGGGGAGAGCGAGGTCACAGGCCGGGCGAGGGCAAGGTCACAGCCGTTCCCTCTGCTGCTCGTTCGTTAACGTGGCCTAACATCCGAGCATGACGGTCCTGCCTGACGACGGGCTTGAGCTGGCCGGCGAGTTCCCTGACGTGCCCCACGAGCAGTGGCAGCGCCTTGTGGCGGGTGTACTGCGCAAAGCGGGCAAGGACGTCGAGGGGGCCGAGGCCGAGGAAGCCCTGTCCACCGCGTTGGAGGACGGGTTGCGCACCCGCCCTCTCTACACCGCCCACGACTCCGCGCCCGAGCCGGGTTTCCCCGGTTTCGCTCCCTTTGTGCGCGGCGGCCGCCCCGAGGGGAACACGGTCGACGGCTGGGACGTACGGCAACGGCATTCCACGGCCGACCGTGACGCGGTGCTCGGGGACCTGGAGAACGGCGTCACGTCCCTGTGGCTGACGGTCGGAGAGGGCGGCATCGCCGTGCCGGACCTCGGCCGGGTCCTCGACGGCGTCTACCTCGATCTGGCGCCCGTCGTCCTGGACGCGGGGCACGACACAGGGCCCGCCGCGCGGGAGTTGCTGCGGGTGTACGAGGAGCGGGGAGTCGCCCGGGACGCCGCGCGCGGCAACCTGGGTGCGGATCCGCTCGGCCACGAGGCCCGTACCGGACAGCGGTGCGAGACCGCACCCGCGGCGGAGCTCGCGCGGCTGTGCGCCGGGGAGTACCCGGGGCTGCGGGCGCTGACCGTGGACGCGCTGCCGTATCACGAGGCCGGTGGTTCGGCCGCCCAGGAGCTGGGCTGCTCGCTGGCCACCGGGGTGGCGTACCTGCGGGAGCTGACCGGGGCCGGGCTGGACGTCGGACAGGCCTGTGCCCAGCTGGAGTTCCGGTACGCGGCGACCGCCGACCAGTTCCTGACGATCGCCAAGCTGCGGGCCGCGCGCCGGCTGTGGGCCCGGGTGGCCGAGGCCTGCGGCGCGCCGCGCGCGGGGGCGCAGCTCCAGCACGTGGTCACCTCGCCGGTGATGATGACGCGCCGCGACCCGTGGGTGAACATGCTGCGCGCCACGATCGCCACGCTGGCCGCCGGCGCGGGCGGGGCCGATGCGGTCACCGTGCTGCCCTTCGACCACGCCCTCGGCCTGCCGGACGCCTTCGCGCGCCGGATCGCCCGCAACACCTCGACCATCCTCATCGAGGAGTCGCACCTGGCCCGGGTGATCGACCCGGCGGGCGGTTCCTGGTACGTGGAGCGGCTCACCGACGAGCTCGCCCGGGCGGGCTGGGAGTTCTTCCAGCGGATCGAGCGCCTCGGCGGCCTGCCGGCCGCTCTGCGCTCGGGTGACCTGGAGCGGGATCTCGCCGAGACCTGGCAGGCGCGCACCGGCCGGCTGGCCAAGCGGCGCGAACCCATCACCGGCGTCAGCGAGTTCCCGTTCCTCGCGGAGAAGCCGCTCGTCCGCGCCGACGCTCCCGAGCCGCGCTCCGGCGGGCTGCCGCGCGTGCGCCGTGACGAGGCGTACGAGGCGCTGCGCGCCCGTTCCGACGCCCACCTCGCCGCGACCGGGTCCCGGCCGCGGATCTTCCTCGCCGCGCTGGGCCCGGCCGCCGCCCACACCGCGCGCCTCACGTTCGCCTCGAACCTCTTCCAGGCCGGCGGCATCGAGCCGGTCACCGAGGGCACCTTCGAGGAGAGCGGTGCGACGGAGGCCGTGCTGTGCTCCAGCGACACGCTGTACGCGGAGCAGGCCGAGGCCACCGTCCGGGACCTGAAGGCCGCCGGTGCGCGGCATGTGTTCCTCGCGGGCCGTCCCGGGGAGTACCCCGGGGTCGACGCGTACGTGTTCGCGGGCTGTGACGCCGTCGCCGTGCTGTCCGCCACCCTCGACCGCATGGGAGTTGTGTCCTGATGGCAATCCCCGACTTCTCCGGGATCGAGCTGGGCACCCCGGCCCCCGACGGCGGCGCCGACGAGTGGCGGACGGCGGTCAAGAACGCCTCCGGCGGTGACGACCTGCTCTGGGAGACCCCGGAGGGCATCGCCGTCAAGCCGCTCTACACCGGCCGTGACCTGGAGGGCCTGGACTTCCTCGACACCCGGCCGGGAGCGGCACCGTACCTGCGCGGCCCGTACCCGACGATGTACGTCAACCAGCCCTGGACGATCCGCCAGTACGCCGGTTTCTCGACGGCCGAGGAGTCCAACGCCTTCTACCGGCGCAATCTGGCGGCCGGCCAGAAGGGCCTGTCGGTCGCCTTCGACCTGCCCACGCACCGCGGCTACGACAGCGACCACCCGCGGGTGACCGGTGACGTCGGCATGGCGGGCGTGGCCATCGACTCGATCTACGACATGCGGCAGCTGTTCGACGGCATCCCGCTGGACAAGATGACCGTGTCGATGACGATGAACGGCGCGGTGCTTCCGGTGCTGGCGCTGTACATCGTGGCGGCGGAGGAGCAGGGCGTACCGCCCGAGAAGCTGGCCGGAACCATTCAGAACGACATTCTGAAGGAGTTCATGGTCCGCAACACCTACATCTATCCGCCGAAGCCGTCGATGCGGATCATCTCCGACATCTTCGCGTACACCTCGCAGCGGATGCCGCGCTACAACTCCATCTCCATCTCCGGCTACCACATCCAGGAGGCGGGTGCGACGGCCGACCTGGAGCTGGCGTACACCCTCGCGGACGGCGTGGAGTACATCCGGGCGGGCCGTGAAGCGGGCCTGGACGTGGACGCGTTCGCGCCGCGGCTGTCGTTCTTCTGGGCGATCGGCATGAACTTCTTCATGGAGGTCGCCAAGCTGCGGGCGGCGCGCCTGCTGTGGGCGAAGCTGGTGAGGCAGTTCGACCCGCAGAACGCCAAGTCGCTGTCGCTGCGCACCCATTCGCAGACCTCGGGCTGGTCGCTGACCGCGCAGGACGTCTTCAACAACGTCACGCGCACCTGCGTCGAGGCGATGGCGGCCACCCAGGGCCACACGCAGTCGCTGCACACCAACGCCCTCGACGAGGCGCTCGCGCTGCCCACCGACTTCTCGGCGCGCATCGCCCGCAACACGCAGTTGCTGCTCCAGCAGGAGTCCGGCACGACCCGGGTGATCGACCCGTGGGGTGGCAGTGCGTACGTGGAGAAGCTGACGTACGACCTGGCGCGGCGGGCCTGGCAGCACATCGAGGAGGTCGAGGCCGCGGGCGGCATGGCCAAGGCCATCGACGCGGGCATCCCGAAGCTGCGCATCGAGGAGGCCGCGGCCCGCACGCAGGCCCGGATCGACTCGGGCCGCCAGCCCGTCATCGGCGTCAACAAGTACCGGGTGGAGACCGACGAGCAGATCGACGTCCTGAAGGTCGACAACTCCTCCGTGCGCTCCCAGCAGATCGAGAAGCTGCGGCGGCTGCGCGCGGAGCGGGACGAGCGGGCCTGCCAGGACGCGCTGGACGCGCTGACCCGGGCCGCCGGCGGCGAGGGCAACCTGCTGGAGCTGGCCGTGCACGCGGCCCGCGCGAAGGCCACCGTCGGGGAGATCTCCGACGCCCTGGAGAAGGTGTACGGCCGGCACGCGGGGCAGATCCGTACGATCTCCGGCGTGTACCGCAACGAAACCGGAGAGTCCCCGAGCGTGGACCGCACCCGCACCCTGGTGTCCGCCTTCGAGGAGGCCGAGGGCCGCCGTCCGCGCATCCTGGTCGCGAAGATGGGCCAGGACGGTCACGACCGCGGCCAGAAGGTGATCGCCACCGCCTTCGCCGACCTCGGCTTCGACGTGGACGTCGGCCCGCTGTTCCAGACCCCCGGCGAGGTCGCCCGCCAGGCGGTCGAGGCGGACGTGCACATCGTCGGCGTCTCCTCGCTGGCCGCCGGTCACCTCACCCTCGTCCCGGCGCTGCGCGAGGCGCTGACCGAGGAGGGGCGCGAGGACATCATGATCGTGGTCGGCGGGGTGATCCCGCCGCAGGACGTGCCGACGCTGCTGGAGATGGGCGCGGCGGCCGTCTTCCCGCCCGGGACGGTGATCCCGGACGCGGCCCACGACCTGGTGCAGCGGCTGTCGGACGGCCTCGGGCACGAGCTGTGATCGATGTCGACGCGTATGTGAAGGGCGTGCTCGACGGGAAGCGGGCGATCATCGCCCGCGCGATCACCCTCGTCGAGTCGACCCGGCCCCAGCACCGGTCGCTGGCCCAGGAGTTGCTGACCGCCCTGCTGCCGCACAGCGGCCGGGCCCGGCGGATCGGGGTCAGCGGGGTGCCGGGCGTGGGCAAGTCGACGTTCATCGACGCGTTCGGCACGCTGCTGACCTCGCTCGGGCACCGGGTGGCGGTGCTGGCCGTCGACCCGTCCTCCAGCCGTACGGGCGGCTCCATCCTGGGCGACAAGACCCGGATGGAGCGCCTGGCCGTGGACCCGGCGGCGTTCGTGCGCCCCTCCCCCACGGCCGGCACGCTGGGCGGGGTCGCCAAGGCCACCCGCGAGTCGATCGTGGTGATGGAGGCGGCCGGCTACGACGTGATCCTGGTGGAGACGGTCGGCGTCGGCCAGTCCGAGACGGCCGTCGCGAACATGGTCGACACCTTCCTGCTGCTCACCCTCGCCCGCACCGGCGACCAGCTCCAGGGCATCAAGAAGGGCGTGCTGGAGCTGGCCGACGTGATCGCCGTCAATAAGGCGGACGGACCGCACGAGCGCGACGCCCGGGCCGCCGCGCGGGAACTGGCGGGCGCGCTCAGGCTGATGCACGGCAAGGACGCGTTCTGGACGCCGCCGGTGCTGCACTGCAGTGCCCGGGAGTCGACCGGCCTGGACACGGTGTGGGAGCGCCTGGAGCAGCACCGCACCCTGCTGGACTCCACCGGCCGCCTCACCGCCAAGCGCCGCGACCAGCAGGTCGACTGGACCTGGACCATGGTCCGCGACGAACTCCTCGGCCGTCTCCAGGCCGACCCTGCGGTGCGGGCGCTGGCACCGGTGCTGGAGCAACAGGTCCGGGAGGGCGAGCTCACCCCGACGCTGGCCGCCGAGCGGATCCTCGGTGCGCTCGGGGCTTCCGAGGCCGCGGGTTCCTGAAGCGCAGGCAACCGGAACGGCGAATTCGCACACCCGGCTTGCATGACTATGCAAAGTGATACATACTCTTTCTATGTCCAAGGTCCTCACCTCCCTGCCCGCCGGCGAACGCGTCGGCATCGCCTTCTCGGGCGGTCTCGACACCTCCGTCGCGGTCGCGTGGATGCGCGACAAGGGCGCCGTCCCGTGCACCTACACCGCCGACATCGGCCAGTACGACGAGCCCGACATCGCCTCGGTGCCCGGACGTGCCAAGACCTACGGTGCCGAGATCGCGCGTCTGGTCGACTGCCGTGCCGCGCTGGTCGAGGAGGGCCTGGCCGCACTGACCTGCGGCGCGTTCCACATCCGCTCCGGCGGACGGGCGTACTTCAACACCACCCCGCTCGGCCGGGCCGTCACCGGCACGCTCCTGGTGCGGGCCATGCTCGAGGACGACGTCCAGATCTGGGGCGACGGCTCGACCTTCAAGGGCAATGACATCGAGCGGTTCTACCGCTACGGCCTGCTCGCCAACCCGCACCTGCGGATCTACAAGCCCTGGCTCGACGCGGCCTTCGTGACCGAGCTCGGCGGCCGCAAGGAAATGTCGGAGTGGCTGCTCGCCCACGGCCTGCCCTACCGGGACAGCACGGAGAAGGCGTACTCCACGGACGCCAACATCTGGGGCGCCACCCACGAGGCCAAGACGCTGGAGCACCTGGACACCGGCGTCGAGACGGTCGAGCCGATCATGGGCGTCCGGTTCTGGGACCCGTCGGTCGAGATCGCCGCCGAGGACGTGACGATCGGCTTCGCCGAGGGCCGTCCGGTGTCGATCAACGGCAAGGAGTTCGCCTCCCCCGTCGACCTGGTCATGGAGGCCAACGCCGTCGGCGGCCGGCACGGCCTGGGCATGTCCGACCAGATCGAGAACCGGATTATCGAGGCCAAGAGCCGCGGCATCTACGAGGCCCCGGGCATGGCCCTGCTGCACGCCGCCTACGAGCGCCTCGTCAACGCCATCCACAACGAGGACACCCTCGCCCAGTACCACGCCGAGGGCCGGCGTCTCGGACGGCTGATGTACGAGGGCCGCTGGCTGGACCCGCAGGCGCTGATGATCCGCGAGTCGCTCCAGCGCTGGGTCGGCGCCGCCGTCACCGGCGAGGTGACGCTGCGGCTGCGGCGCGGTGAGGACTACTCGATCCTCGACACCACCGGCCCCGCGTTCAGCTACCACCCGGACAAGCTGTCCATGGAGCGCACCGAGGACTCCGCGTTCGGCCCGGTGGACCGGATCGGCCAGCTCACGATGCGCAACCTCGACATCGCCGACTCCCGGGCCAAGCTGGAGCAGTACGCCGGCATCGGCCTGATCGGCACGGGCAGCCCCACCATCGGCGCCTCCCAGGCCGCCGCGACCGGCCTCATCGGCACCATGCCGGAGCTGCCGCAGGGCGGTGCCGAGGCCATCGCCTCCCGCGGTGAGGTCTCGGAGGAGGACGCGTGGCTGGACCGCGCGGCGATGGAGTCCGGCACGGACTGACCCCCAGCACGGCCACGAGGCCGGTCCGGCATCGCGCCGGACCGGCCTCAGCGCGTGCCGTCCACAAGGCGGACCGTTCCGTCCTGCGCCCGCACCCTCGAGTTCCGTACCGGCCAGGCAGTCCGCCTGTGACTCGCGGTTCCCGCAGGGGTTCCGCGTCGTCGGGCCGAAACCCGTGCCGGCCGCACCCTCGGACGCCCGGTGCCCCGCCGGCGCCTACCGGCGGGGCACCACGGGCTCAGCGAGTCGTGCCGGCCATCTCCCGGACCGGTGTGTCCAGGGCGTCCAGACTGCGCAGGATGTCCTCGACGCGCTGCCTGGCGTCGCCGAACAGCATCTGGGTGTTCTCGCGGAAGAACAGCGGGTTCTGCACGCCCGCGTAACCGGCAGCCATGGAGCGCTTGAAGACGATCACGTCGGACGCCTCCCACACGTGCAGGACCGGCATGCCGGCGATGGGGCTGGACGGGTTGTCGGTGGCGGCCGGGTTGACCGTGTCGTTGGCACCGATGACCAGGACGACCGAGGTGGCGGCGAAGTCGTCGTTGATCTCGTCCATCTCCAGGACGATGTCGTACGGCACGTTGGCCTCGGCGAGCAGCACGTTCATGTGCCCGGGCAGCCGGCCGGCCACGGGGTGGATGCCGAACCGCACGTCCACGCCCCGGTCGCGGAGCTTGCGCGCCAGTTCGGCGACCGGGTACTGGGCCTGGGCAACGGCCATGCCGTAGCCCGGCGTGATGATGACCGAGGTGGCGTTGCCGAGGAGTTCCGCGGTCTCCTCGGCGTTGATCTCCCGGTGCTCGCCCTGCTCGCCCTCGTCGGCGGCCGCCGCCGGGGTGCCGAAACCGCCCGCGATCACCGAGATGAAGGAGCGGTTCATCGCCTTGCACATGATGTACGACAGGTAGGCACCGGAGGAGCCGACCAGCGCGCCGGTGACGATGAGCAGGTTGTTGGCGAGCAGGAAGCCCGAAGCGGCGGCGGCCCAGCCGGAGTAGCTGTTGAGCATCGAGACGACCACCGGCATGTCACCGCCGCCGATCGAGGCGACCAGATGCGCGCCGAGGGCGAGTGCGATCACGGTGACCGCGATGAGCAGGCCCATGTTCGGGCGGATGACGAACGCCACCGTCAGCGCGACGAACGCGACGAGCGCGCCGATGTTGAGGACGTGCTTGCCGGGCAGCGTGAGCGGACGGGAGTTGATGCGCGCCGACAGCTTCAGGTAGGCGACGACGGAGCCCGTGAAGGTGACGGCGCCGATGAACACCCCGATGAACACCTCGGCGTGATGGATGCCCAGCAGCGAACCGGACAGCTCGGCGTCGACGTCGAGGTAGCCGTTCCAGCCGACGAACGTGGCCGCGAGACCGACGAGGCTGTGCATGATGGCGATCAGCTCGGGCATGCCGGTCATCTCGACGACCCGGGCCCGCCACAGGCCGATGCCCGCGCCGAGGGCCGTGGCGACGACGATCAACACCAGTCCGGTCGCGGAGATGCTGCGGGAGGCGAGCCCGACCGTGGCGGCCAGGGCCACCACCATGCCCGCGATGCCCCAGACGACTCCGGAACGGGACGTCCTGTGCTGGGAGAGGCCGGCGAGGCTGAGGATGAACAGCAGCGCGGCGACGACGTAGGCGGCCTGAGCGGCCGTGTCTGTGGTCATCCCTGATCAGCCCTTCGAGAACATGCCGAGCATGCGGCGGGTGACGGCGAATCCGCCGAAGATGTTGATGCTCGCCAGCAGGATCGCGGCGAACGACAGCACGGTGACGGCGGTGTCGCCCTGCCCGATCTGCAGCAGCGCGCCGACCACGACGATGCCGGAGATGGCGTTGGTGACCGACATCAGCGGGGTGTGCAGTGCGTGGTGCACGTTGCCGATGACGTAGAAGCCGATGACGATCGCCAGGACGAAGACCGTGAAGTGGCCGAGGAGTTCGCTCGGGGAGAAGGCCGTCACCAGGAACAGTGCGAGCGCCCCGGCACCGACGAGGGCGTAGGAGGACCAGGCCGGGCGGGCGGGCTTGGCCGGTGTCCCGGCGGGGGCCGGTCCCGGCTCCTTGGCCGCGGCCGGGGCGGGCGCGGCCGACACCTGGACAGGGGGCGGCGGCCAGGTCTTCTCGCCCTCGCGGACCACGGTCATCGACCGCTGCACCACGTCGTCGAAGTCGAGGACGAGCCGCCCGTCCTTGCCCGGGGTGAGCAGCTTCATCAGGTTGACGATGTTCGTGCCGTACAACTGCGAGGCCTGGGCGGGGAGCCGGCCGGGCAGGTCGGTGTAGCCGATGATCGTCACGTCGTTGTCGGTGACGACCGCCTTGCCCGCGACCGTGCCCTCGACGTTGCCGCCCTGGGCGGCCGCCATGTCGACGATGACGCTGCCGGGCTTCATGCGCGCCACGTCCTCGGCGGTGATCAGCCTCGGCGCGGGACGGCCCGGGATGAGCGCGGTGGTGATGATGATGTCGACGTCGGCGGCCTGCTCGGCGTAGAGCTCGGCGGCGAGCCGGTTGTAGTCGTCCGAGGTGGCCTTGGCGTAGCCGTCGGTGCTCACCTCCTGCTGGGCGCCCACGGTGAGGAACTCCCCGCCCAGGGAGCGCACCTGCTCGGCGACCTCGGGACGCGGGTCGGTGGCCCGGACCACGGCGCCGAGGCTGCGGGCCGCGCCGACCGCGGCGAGCCCGGCCACTCCGGCCCCGGCCACCAGCACCTTGGCGGGCGGCACCTTGCCGGCGGCGGTGACCTGGCCGGTGAAGAAGCGGCCGAAGGCGTGCGCTGCCTCGACCACGGCCCGGTATCCGGCGATGTTCGCCATCGAGCTGAGGACGTCCAGCGACTGGGCGCGCGAGATGCGCGGCACGGCGTCCATGGCCAGCACGGTGATGGGGCGCCGCGCCAGTTCCTCCACCAGGTCCGGGTTCAAGGCGGGGCTGACCAGCGCGATGAGCGTCGCCCCGTCGCGCAGCCGGCCGATCTCCTCGGTCGAGGGGGCGTTGACCTTCAGCACGATCTCTGCCTGCCACGGGTCCCCGAGCCGGGCTCCCGCCTCCTCGTAGGCCGTGTCGGAGAAGCGGGACGAGGCTCCCGCCCCCGGTTCGACCGTGACGTCGTACCCGAGCGCGACGAGTCTCCCCACGGTGGCCGGCGTGGCCGCCACCCTGGTCTCGCCCGCAGTGGATTCGGCCGGTATGCCGATCCCCTGGGGTTGCGGTTCCGCTGGGACCATCGTCTGCCTCTCCCGTCGTTCGACTCTCTGTCCTCCTTGGTGCCCGCATCCTGCACGTTCGACGCGGCATCCGTGGCGGACCACGGTCACATGGCCGAGGAGGTCGTCCTCACACCACCGAGGGGTTGCCGGAGAGCGCGTTTAGCGGTATCAGCGTGACTCCCGGTGCCGACGAGCCAGGTGATGCGACCCACCAGGGCCGGGCGCAGACTGAAGTCGTGAGCAGCACGCGCCCGGGGCGCGGCGAGGCCGCGGCCCCCTCCCGTTCCGCACCGCAGCAGAGTGTCGCGCTGGCGGCGATGATGTTCGCCGTCGCCATGACGTTCATCGACCAGACCATCGTGTCGATCGCGGCCCCGGACATCGTCCGTGAACTGGGTCTGTCGTCCTCCGGCATGCAGTGGGTGGTCAACGCCTATCTCCTGGCCCTCGCGGCCTTCTTCGCCCTCGGCGGCCGTCTGGCGGACCTCTACGGTCCGCGCCGGGTCGTGGTGATCGGCACGCTGGTGTTCGTCGTCTCGTCGGTGCTGTGCGGCTGTGTCCCCGAGGGGGGTGGCGCGCAGGCCTGGCTGATCATCTTCCGCGCCACCCAGGGGCTGGGGGCGGCCCTGCTGTTCCCCGCGGCCCTGGCCGTGGTGGTGGCGGTGTTCCCGGTCGAGCGGCGCGGGCGTGCCCTCGCGCTGTTCTTCGGAGTCACCGGCGCGCTGACCGCGGTCGGTCCGCTGCTGGGCGGCTGGCTGACCGACTGGACCTGGCGGGCGGTGTTCTGGGTCAACGTCCCGGTGGCGGTCGTGGCGCTGGTCTTGACGGCCCTGGCGCACATCCCCGACCGGCGGCGGTCCGGCACGCTGGACGTGCCGGGTGCCGTCCTCATCGCGATCGGCATGGGTCTGAGCGTCCTCGGCTTCCAGCAGGCCTTCTCCTGGGGCTGGGGCAGCTGGGCGACCTGGGTCTGCATCGTGGGCGGCCTGGCGGTGCTGGCCGGGTTCGTCCGCTTCGAGCGCGGGGTGGAGCATCCGCTGATCGATCTGCGGGTCTTCCGCGACAAGGCGTTCAGCGTGGACGCGCTGGTGCTGTTCTTCGCGATGCTCGCGTTCGTCCCGTTGTTCTTCTTCGCCTCCGTCTACGCCCAGGTGTCGCTGAGCGCATCTCCGAACCAGGCGGCGCTGTTCCTGCTGTACGTCTTCGTGGGCTTCGCGATCGCCTCCCAGTGGGGCGGCCGGATCCTCGACAAGAAGGGCGCGAGGCCGGCCCTGAAGCTGGGCGGGGTGGTGGGAGCCGTCGGGTTCGCGCTCTGGGCGGGCGAACTCACCAACCTGACCATGCACGACCAGTGGCTCTACGCGGCGCTCGCCGGGGCCGGTATCGGATTCATCCTGGCGCCGGCGTCGACGGACGCCGTGAACCGGGCCATCGGCGCCTCCTACGGCGAGGTCACCGGCATCACCCAGACCGTGCGCAACTTCGCGGCCAGCGTGGGCATGGCGATCTACGGCACGATCCTGACGCACGTCACGACCGACAACGTCACGGGCACCCTGGAGTCCCGGGGCGTGCCCACGGGGACGGCGCAGAGCGTGGCGCGCGACGTCACCGAATCGGTCACGGGCAACGGCGACGCCCGGCCGCCCACCGG
Organism: Streptomyces tibetensis; assembly: GCF_040647715.1. Taxonomy (GTDB): domain Bacteria; phylum Actinomycetota; class Actinomycetes; order Streptomycetales; family Streptomycetaceae; genus Streptomyces; species Streptomyces tibetensis_A. Next base: position 58,397 of record NZ_JBEZCR010000005.1, read on the forward strand.
CACCGGCCCCGCCGCCGAGGCGACCCGGGATGCGATGTCGGCGATCCGTATGGACTTCGCGCAGGCCAACCAGTGGGTGTTCTACGGCATGGCCATCGCGCTGGGCATCGCCTTCCTGTGCGCCCTGCGGCACCCGGGCGGCACGGTGGACGCGAACGCGAAGGTGGAGGAACCGGCGGCGCAGGCCCGCTGACGAAGCCCGTCAGGAGGTGGACAACTCGCCCGTGCGCTAGTGGGTTTGCCCGGGGGTCAGGTCCTCGATCGTCTGGGAGATCATCCAGAGATGGCCGAACGGGGCGGCGAGGCGGCCGCCGCGCTGCCCGTAGTGCCGGTCGGCGACCGGATGCACCACGTCGCCCCGGCCCGCACCATGGCCTCGGCCTCGGCCACGGCGTCGGCACCGGCGGACCGGCACAGGGCCTCGGGCCGGGAACCTTTCACACGCGGTGACAGGACGGTCGATGACCGTAATGCCCTGAATGTCTTTGCTGGAGACGGGCACTCAGGGCATGTGCACACACAACAGGGCAACCGACCGCGCAGGGTGCTGCTCACCGGGTGGTTCAGCTTCCAGGACCGGGAGGCGACCGCCGGGGACGTGCTGGCCCTGCGCCGGGTGGAGGACGTGCTGCGGGGGACGGGCATCCCCTACGACGTCGCCTGGAGTCCCCGCTTCCGTCCGGAGGCTTTGCATCTGGACCGGCTGTGGCCCGAGGACTACACCCATCTCGTGTTCGTGTGCGGCCCGCTGCACGGGCCGCAGGTGGAGGAACTGCACCGGCGGTTCGCGCACTGCGTGCGAATCGCCGTCGGCACCTCGGTGATCGACCCCGGCAGCTCGGCCGTGACCGGCTTCCACCGGGTACTGCCCCGGGACGGACCGGACAGCGAGCCGGTGGAGGACCTCGCGGCCCGCGCCCCGGACGTGCCGGCACGCCCCGTGGTCGGGGTGATCCTCGCGCACGGGCAGCACGAGTACGGGCAGCTGCGGCGGCACGGGCAGGTCGCCGAGGAGGTGACGCGCTGGCTGGCCACGAAGGACTGCGGCAGGCTGGAGCTGGAGACCCGGCTGGACACCCACGACTGGCATCTGAGCGCGACGCCCGCACAGCTGCAGTCGGTACTGGCCCGGCTGGACCTGGTCGTCACCGACCGGCTGCACGGGCTGGTGATCGCGCTGCGGGTGGGCACGCCGGTGCTGGCCGTCGACCCGGTCGCGGGCGGCGCCAAGCTGACCGCACAGGCCCGTGCCTGCGGCTGGCCCGCGCTGGTGCCCGCCGAGCGGCTGGACGTGCGGCAGTTGGACCGTTGGTGGGACTGGTGCCTGACCGGCGGCCGGGTGACCGCGCGGCAGATCCGTGACGGTTTCCGCGAGGGCACCGTGCCCGACAGCGCGGACCGGCTCGTCGAGGCACTGGCGCGGCCGGTGCCCGGTTAGCTCGGCGGCCCCACGGGGCATCCGCTTGTACGTCCCCCGCTGTACTTCCCCGCCGCACGTCCCCCTGCAGGAGAGACGGTCCGGCCGCCCGGAAGGAGAGAGCGTGTCCATCGGCCGACTTCCCGAGAATGAGCAGCGCATCCTCGATGAGATGGAACGGGCCCTGCGCCGCGACCGTCGCCTCGACCGCAAGCTGCGTACCCATCGCGTGAGCCGCCGCCCCGACCCCTCCCGCGCCCTGGCCCGTCTGGCCGCCTACCGCCCTCGCGTCTGGACCGTGGCCGTCCTGTTCGCGATGTCGACGGGGCTGATGGTCGCCGGGATCGTCACGTCGGAGCCTGGGGTGATATGGGCGTTCGCCGCGACATGGCCCCTGACGATGTTCGCCGGGTTCCGGCTGATGTGCCGGTGGTGCGGGAGCTGAACGCGGCCCGCTTTGCTACGTCCGCTGCGCGCCGGGCAGTTCGGCGACGGCGCGCAGGACGTCGTCGACGGTGATGCGCAGGAGCGCCGGGTCGGGGCGGCGGCCGTGCGGATCGCCCTCCGGGCCGTACCACAGGGCACGGTGACGCGGGTCGGGCGGCGGGCCCCAGCGGCTCGGCGCGACCGGGCCGAACAGGGTGACCGAGCGCGCACCGTGGGCGACCGCGAGGTGGGCGATGCCCGTGTCGCCGCTGATCACGGCATGGGCACCGGCGACCAGTGCGGACAGTCGCTCGAAGGGGAGGCCGCCGCCGAACACGTCGGTGTCCGGCAGGCCGGCCTCCTTGGCGAGCCGGGCCACCAGGTCGCTCTCGGCCGCCCCGCCGGTCACCACGACCCGCAGGCCCCGGGCGCGCAGTTCGGCCGCGACGGCCGCGTACCGCTCGACGGGCCAGCAGCGCGCGGGCGCCCCGGCGCCGGGATGGAGGACGACCGCCCCGGGCGCGGGGGACGCGGTCCCCGGCCGGGGCAGCAGCAGATCGCCCGGGTCGGCGTCGATGCCGTAGGCCCGCAGCAGCCGGCACCAGCGGTCACGTTCGTGCTCCTGCGGGTACCAGGGCGGGCCCTCGACGCCGGGCAGGTCCGGGTGGGCGAAGGCGAGGAGCTTCCACGGGCGCAGGCTCAGCAGCAGCCGGTGACTGGGCGGGCCGTTGCCGTGCAGGTCGACGGCGATGTCCGGGGGCGGACCGGCCCAGTCGAGCGTGCGCGGGACGGCCCGGCCGGGGGCACTCGCGGGCAGCAGCCGGTCCACGGCCCCCGTGGCGTGCGCGACCGGCGCGAGCCCGGCGGGCGCTGCCAGCACGAGTTCGTGCTCCGGGTGGGCCCGCCGTAGCCCACGCAGCGCGGGGACCCCGGCGAGGAGGTCCCCGAGCCCGAGGGCGCGCAGGACGAGCAGGCGGGGGCGTACGGGCTGCGCTGTCCGGTCCGGGGTCATGCCAGCAGCCTGCCCGGCACGGGCCGCGCCCGCCGCCGCAGACCCGCCCTTCGGGTGCTGTACGGACCTCCGGGCCACTAGCACTCAGGACGGCCCCGGTGAGGGTGACCGTCTCGTGCGCACCCGGCCGTCACAGGTGGCCGTCCGGCCCGGGGCCGGTCGTGAACGCCTCATGGATGGGGCGTTCGTCGGCGAGGACGCGGCCCTTCGGCGGTTCGTCCAGTACCGCCCGGACGGCGGTGAGCAGGTCCGGGGCGACGTGATCGGCCCGGGCGGTCTCCTCGGGGCTGGTGTGCCCGTTCGGGACGAGGATGCCGTGGGCGCCCGCCCGGCGCGCGGCCTCGGCACCCGCGGCGGTGGAGCCGATGACGACGAGCTCGGCGGGCCCGGTGCAGATCCGCCCGCCCGCCCACAGCAGCATGCCGGGTTGTGGCCTGCGGCAGCGGCAGCCGTCGTCGGGGCCGTGCGGGCACACGGCGAACACGTCGAAAGGGCCGAGGAGTTCGTCGACGCGGCGATGGACGCGGCGGACGTCGGCGTCGGAGAGCAGCCCGCCCGCGACACCCGGCTGGTCGGTGACGACACCGGTGCGGATGCCGCGCTCGCGCAGCAGCGCGAGCGCCTCGCGTACGCCGTCGACGGGGCGTACGCGATCGGGGTCGGCGTTGTTCGGGACGTCCTCGACGAGCGTGCCGTCGCGGTCGAACAGCACGGCCTTCACCGGGCTCACGGGGTGGCCTCCTCCTGCCAGGCGGGGGTGTGACGGTGGCGCCAGGCACCCGCCAGCCGGTGCCAGGTCGCGGTGGGCGGGATGAGCACGCTGGTCGCCAGCATCGTCGTGACCTCGTGGCGGGTGCGCGGGCCCGGAACGATACGGGCGCGGGCGAACTCCGCCGTGCCGGCCGCCCAGCCGAGCGCGCAGGCCGTGGCGGCCCGGCCGTGCCCGGTGGCGGCGAGGGCGCAGGCGACCACGCCTGCGGTCGTGATGGCCGCGTGGGTGCGGATCCGGCCGCGCGGCGCGACGGCCTTGTCCCACCAGTCGGGGCCGTGCAGATGCCGCATGAGGGCGTCGTCGGCGTTGCCGCGCTGCTGGCGCACGGACGCCCAGCGGGAGGCGGAGTGCACCGGGTGGCGGGCGGTGCGGCGGCCCTGCCGGATGCGCCAGCCCGAGTCCAGGACCCGCAGCGCGAGGTCGGCGTCCTCACGGAAGGCGCGCCGGAAGCGCTCGTCGAAGCCGCCGATCTGCTGGAGGACCTCGGTGCGGTAGGCCATGTCGGCCGTGACCCAGTGGGCCCGGACGAGTCCCGCGGTGCCGCGTTCCCAGTCGGTGGGACGGCGTTCACCGGGCAGCGGCACGGCGAGGACGCCCTGGACACCCGCGGTGTCGGGGGACGCCCCGGCGAGGTCCTCGGCCAGCTGGTCGCACCAGCGGGCCCCCACCTGGACGTCGTCGTCGAGGAACACGGTCCACGGCGTACTCACGGCGCGCAGTCCGGTGTTGCGGGCGGCGGCGGGCCCACGACCGCCGCCGCCCAGCACGATGGTCCGCTCCCGCAGATCGCCGAGGACGCTCAACGGGTGCTGCAGCGACCCGGGTTCGGGGTCGGTCCGGTCGTCGACCAGGACGATCTCCTCGGGGCGTGGCCCGGTCGCGGCGGCCAGCGCTGCGAGACAGTCGGCGAGGGTGTCCGGCACGAGGGTGGGGATCACGACGGCGTACGAGGTCAACGGGCACTCCTCCCTCCGACGGCACCGCGGACTGCCGTGCTGGCGAGTGCCGCGGTACGGCTCTCCTCAAACACGAGGCCGGGCCGTCGGGGGACACCCCGGGCAACTATAAACCGCGCGTATACACGCGATGTATAGTCCCGGCATGCCTTCTCTGACCAAGAAGATGAAGAAAACGGGGACCGCGTTCCGAACCGCCGGAACGCTCGCGGCGACCGCCGCCCTCACTCTCACCCTGAGCGGCTGTTCGGGGGCCGGCACCACGGCCCCCAGCGCTGCCCGGGCCCACCCGGCCACCGACATGCAACCGGCCCGCTTCGGCGCTGTCGACTGCCGCAACGTCAAGTGCATCGCCCTCACGTTCGACGCGGGACCGAGCGAGCACTCCGCACGGCTGCTGGACATCCTGAAGGAGAAGCAGGTCCCGGCGACCTTCTTCCTCCTCGGGAAACGGCACATCGAGAAGTACCCGGAGCTGGTACGGCGCATGGCCGACGAGGGTCACGAGGTGGCCGGCCACACCTGGGACCACAAGATACTGACCCGGCTCCGACCCGAGGAGATACGCGAGGAACTGGAGCGCCCCAACCAGGAGATAGAGCGCCTCACCGGCCGGCGCCCCACCCTGATGCGCCCGCCGCAGGGCCGCACCGACGACACCGTGCACGAGATATGCCGCGAACTGGGCCTGGCCGAGGTGCTGTGGAGCGTGACCGCCAAGGACTACCGGACGACCGACTCCGACCTGATCACCCGCCGCGTCCTCGCCCAGTCCTCACGGGACGGGATCATCCTCCTCCACGACCTCTACGACGGCACGGTGCCGGCGGTGCCGGGGATCATCGACGCCCTGAAGGAACGCGGCTACGTGTTGGTGACGGTGCCCCAGCTGCTGGCACCGGGAAAGGCGGAGCCGGGCGAGGTGTACCGGTGACACCCCGCGCGTTCCCTACGATCGTGCCGTGGCGAACTTCCAGCTCGAACGCACGGCCCCGCTCCCCCTCGACGAGGCATGGCGGCGGATCACCCGGTGGCAGCGGCACGGTGACACGGTGCCGCTGACGGTGGTCAGGGCCGTACCGCACGAGCCGACCCGCGAGGGCACCCTCGTCGTGGCCCGCTCGGGCGTGGGTCCGCTGGCCTTCGACGATCCGATGGAGATCACCGTGTGGCGGCCGCCCGAGGGTGGGGCGGCGGGGCTGTGCCGGCTGGAGAAACGGGGCCGGGTGGTGCTGGGGTGGGCCGAACTCGAGGTGCGGCCCGGGCCGGGGGGCCGCGCGCGGGTGATCTGGCGGGAGGAGATCCGGGTCCGGTTCCTGCCGTCGCTCTTCGACGGCGCGGTGGGGCGCTCCTCCCGGTACGTGTTCGGGCGGGCCCTGAACCACCTGCTCCGACAGCCCTGACGCACCGGCCGCGGGCGGGGCGGCCCCGGCCGGAGCCTCAGGCCACCGACCCGATCCGCCCGGCGGGCCTCAGGCCACCGAGCCGATCCGCCCGACGGTGCCCGGGTCCGGCTCGTGGTGGATCGGCGTGTGCGCCCCGGTCAGGGAGACCCCGCTGCCGCCACGCCGTCCGGCGACGATCTCCGACGCGATCGACAGAGCCGTCTCCTCGGGCGTACGGGCCCCCAGGTCCAGGCCGATCGGCGAGTGCAGCCGGCTCAACTCCATGTCGGTGACGCCGACTTCACGCAACCGGGTGTTGCGGTCCAGGTGGGTGCGCCGGGAGCCCATGGCACCGACGTACGCCACCGGCAGGCGCAGTGCCAGCTTCAGCAGGGGCACGTCGAACTTGGCGTCGTGGGTCAGCACGCACAGGACCGTCCGGGCGTCGACCTGTGTGCCCTCCAGGTAGCGGTGGGGCCAGTCGACCACGATCTCGTCGGCCTCGGGGAAGCGCGTCCGGGTCGCGAAGACGGGGCGCGCGTCGCACACCGTGACGTGGTAGCCGAGGAACTTGCCCATGCGGACCAGGGCGGAGGCGAAGTCGATCGCCCCGAAGACGATCATGCGGGGTGCGGGCACCGAGGACTCGACCAGGACCGTGAGGGGCGCTCCGCAGCGTGAGCCCTGCTCGCCGATCTCCAGGGTGCCGGTGCGGCCGGCGTCCAGGAGGGCACCGGCCTCGGCGGCGACCGTGCGGTCCAGTTCCGGATGGGCCCCGAAGCCGCCCTCGTGGGAACCGTCGGGGCGGACCACCAGGGCCCGGCCCGTCAGTTCGCGCGGGCCCGACACGATCCGCGCCACCGCCGCCGCCTCCCCTTTGGCGGCGGCGGTGAGCGCACTCGCTACCACCGGGCGGACCGGATCGGCGGCCCGCACCGGGGTGACCAGGACGTCGATGACGCCGCCGCAGGTCAGACCCACGGCGAAGGCGTCGTCGTCGCTGTAGCCGAAGCGCTCCAGGACGGTTTCGCCGTCCCGCAGCGCCTGCTCGCACAGTTCGTAGACCGCGCCCTCCACGCAGCCCCCGGAGACCGAGCCGATCGCCGTGCCCTCGGCGTCCACCGCGAGCGCGGCGCCGGGCTGCCGGGGCGCGCTGCCGCCGACGGCCACCACGGTGGCGACGGCGAAGTCACGGCCCTGCTCGACCCACCGGTTCAGCTCCTCGGCGATGTCCAGCATCTGTCTCGGTCTCCTCGAGGTCGGGGAAAGGGGGGGCAGGCCGTCAGTGGACGCCCAGCCAGCTCTCGATCGGGTTGAGGGCGAAGTACACGAGGAACACCGCCGTGAGGATCCACATGAAGACGCCGATCTCACGCCACTTGCCCTGGGCGGTCTTGATGGCGACGTAGGAGATGACGCCCGCGGCGACACCGGTGGTGATGGTGTAGGTGAACGGCATCAGCACGACCGTGAGGAACACCGGGACGGCGGTGGCCCGGTCGGCCCAGTCCACGTGCCGGGCGTTCATCAGCATCATGGCGCCGATGACGACGAGGGCGGCGGACGCGACCTCCTGCGGCACGATCGCCGTGAGCGGGGTGAAGAACAGACAGGCCGCGAAGAACAGGCCGGTGACCGCGGAGGCGAGTCCCGTGCGGGCGCCCTCGCCGACGCCGGTGGCCGACTCGATGAACACGGTCTGGCCGGAGCCGCCCGCGACGCCGCCGATCGCGCCGCCGGCCCCGTCGATGAACAGCGCCTTGGACAGGCCCGGCATCCGGCCCTTGTCGTCGGCGAGCTTGGCCTCGGTGCCGACGCCGATGATGGTGGCCATGGCGTCGAAGAACCCGGCGAGCACCAGAGTGAAGACGATCATGCCGACCGTCATCGCGCCGACCTCGCCCCAGCCGCCGAACTCGACGTCGCCGAAGAGCGAGAAGTCCGGCATGGAGACGGCGCTGCCGTGCAGTTCCGGTGCGCCGCCCGCCCACTGCCGGGGATCGATGACGCCGGCGGCGTTGAGGATCGCCGCGACGACCGTGCCGCCGAGGATGCCGATGAGGATGGCACCGGGAACGTTCCGGGCCTGCAGCATGAAGATCAGCAGCAGGGTCCCGGCGAAGAGCAGCACGGGCCAGCCGGCCAGTTCGCCCGCCGGGCCGAGCGCGAGGGGCGTGGCCTTGCCCTGGTGCACGAAGCCGGACTTGTAGAAGCCGATGAGGGCGATGAACAGGCCGATGCCCATGGTGATGCCGTGCTTGAGCGCGAGCGGGATCGCATTCATGATCATCTCGCGCAGGCCGGTGACGACCAGCAGCATGATGACCACGCCGTACATCACGCACATGCCCATCGCCTGCGGCCAGGTCATCTGGGGTGCGACCTGGGAGGCGAGCACGCCGGAGACGGAGAGGCCGGCGGCGAGCGCGAGCGGCACCTTGCCGACGAAGCCCATCAGCAGGGTGGTGAAGGCCGCCGCGAACGCGGTCGCGGTGATCAGGGCCGGCTGGGCGAGGGTGTCCCCGGCGACGTCCTTGCCGGACAGGATCAGGGGGTTGAGCAGGAGGATGTACGCCATCGCCATGAAGGTCGTGACGCCGCCGCGCACTTCACGGGCGACGCTGGACCCTCTGTGGGATATGTGGAAGTACCGGTCGAGCCAGGACCGTCCGGCCGGGACGCGGGTGCCTTCGCCCGCGTCGTCGGCTGTGGTCCTCGGCTCTACTGACTGCTGGGTCATGTGGGCCTACTCCCAAGGTTCAAAGGGGCACCCGCGTCTTGCCTTGGCGCTTGCGGGATTTGGGATGGTGCTGCGGCCGCACGACCCGGGGGACGGCCCGAGGCGAACGATTCGACTCTTCCGGGGACCGCGAGCGGTGCGGTGCCCGGTACTCCGGGCGGCGCGGAGTGTGTGACGTTCCGTTGCGCCGCCCGGAGGGTTCCTACGCGGTGCCGGTCAGGTGCTCGGGGCGGACCGGCGTCCTGTTCAGCTCCAGACCGGTCGCCGCGCGGATCGCCGCGAGGACCGCCGGGGTCGACGACAGGGTGGGTGCCTCGCCGATGCCGCGCAGGCCGTACGGGGCGTGCTCGTCGGCGAGTTCGAGGACGTCGACCGGGATGGTCGGCGTGTCGAGGATGGTGGGGATCAGGTAGTCCGTGAAGGAGGGGTTCTTGACCTTCGCCGTCTTCGGGTCGACGACGATCTCCTCCATGACCGCCACGCCCAGTCCCTGGGTGGTGCCGCCCTGGATCTGGCCGAGCACCGACAGCGGGTTGAGCGCCTTGCCGACGTCCTGGGCGCAGGCCAGTTCGATGACCTTGACCAGGCCGAGCTCGGTGTCGACCTCGACGACGGCCCGGTGTGCGGCGAAGGAGTACTGGACGTGCCCGTTGCCCTGGCCGGTGCGCAGGTCGAAGGGCTCGGTCGGCCGGTGCCGCCATTCCGCCTCGACCTCGACGATCTCGTCCTCGAGGACGTCGACCAGGTCGGAGAGGACCTCGCCGCCGTCGGTGACGACCTTGCCGCCCTCCAGGAGCAGTTCGGCCGTCGCCCAGGCCGGGTGGTAGGAGCCGAACTTGCGGCGCCCGATCTCCAGGACCCTCTCGCGGACCAGCTCGCAGGAGTTCTTCACCGCCCCGCCGGTGACGTACGTCTGCCGGGAGGCCGACGTCGAACCGGCGCTGCCCACCCGGGTGTCGGCCGGGTGGATGGTCACCTGCGCGACGCCCAGCTCGGTGCGGGCGATCTGCGCGTGGACGGTGACGCCGCCCTGGCCGACCTCCGCCATGGCGGTGTGCACGGTGGCGACGGGCTCGCCGGCGATGACCTCCATGCGCACCTTGGCGGTGGAGTAGTCGTCGAACCCCTCGGAGAAGCCCACGTTCTTGATGCCGACGGCGTAGCCGACCCCGCGGACGACGCCCTCGCCGTGCGTGGTGTTGGACAGGCCGCCCGGCAGCTGCCGTACGTCGGCGCCCTCGCTGGACTCCCACTGGCGCTCCGGCGGCATCGGCATCGCCTTGACACGGCGCAGCAGTTCGGCGACGGGGGCCGGGGAGTCGACGGGCTGCCCGGTCGGCAGGAGCGTGCCCTGCTCCATGGCGTTGAGCCGGCGGAACTCCACCGGGTCCATGCCGAGCTTGGCTGCGAGCTTGTCCATCTGCGCCTCGTAGGCGAAGCACGCCTGGACCGCGCCGAAGCCGCGCATCGCGCCGCAGGGCGGGTTGTTGGTGTAGAGGGCGATGGCCTCGATGTCCACGTCCTCGACCACGTACGGGCCGACGGACAGGGAGGAGGCGTTGCCGACGACGGCCGGGGATGCGGAGGCGTAGGCGCCGCCGTCCAGGACGATGCGGCACTTCATGTGGGTGAGCTTGCCGTCCTTGGTGGCCCCGTGCTCGTAGTGGAGCTTGGCGGGGTGGCGGTGGACGTGCCCGAAGAACGACTCGAACCGGTTGTAGACGATCTTTACGGGTTTGCCGGTGCGCAGAGCCAGCAGGCAGGCGTGGATCTGCATCGACAGGTCCTCGCGGCCGCCGAACGCGCCGCCGACACCGGACAGCGTCATGCGCACCTTGTCCTCGGGCAGGCCGAGCACGGGCGCCATCTGGCGCAGGTCGCTGTGCAGCCACTGGGTGGCGATGTAGAGGTGGACGCCGCCGTCCTCCTCCGGCACGGCGAGGCCGGACTCGGGGCCGAGGAAGGCCTGGTCCTGCATGCCGAAGGTGTACTCGCCCTCGACGATGACGTCGGCCCGCTCCCGGGCGGCCGTGACGTCACCGCGGACGATCGGCTGGCGGTGCACGATGTTGGGGTGCGGGACGTGACCCGCGTGGTGGTCGTCGCGGTTCTCATGGACGAGGAGCGCGTCCGGGGCGGTGGCGGAGGCCTCGTCGGTGATGACGGGCAGTTCGCGGTAGTCGACCTTGATCTTCGCGGCGGCCCGGCGCGCGGTCTCCGGGTGGTCGGCGGCGACGATGGCGACCGGCTCGCCGTGGTGACGGACCTTGCCGTGGGCGAGGACCGGGGTGTCCTGGATCTCCAGCCCGTAGTTCCTCACGTCGGTGGGCAGGTCGTCGTACGTCATGACGGCGTACACACCCGGCATGGCCAGGGCCTCGCTCGTGTCGATGGACACGATCTCGGCGTGCGCGACGGTCGAGCGGAGGATCTGCCCCCACAGCATGTCCTCGTGCCACATGTCGGACGAGTACGCGAACTCGCCGGTGACCTTGAGGGTGCCGTCGGGGCGGAGCGTGGACTCGCCGATGCCGCCCTTGGTCCGGGAGCCCTGGGTGATCTTCGTGGGGGTTCCACTGGGGGACGCCATGATCAGACCGCCTCCGACTGCCGGGCGGCCGCGAGGCGGACCGCGTCCATGATCTTCTCGTAGCCGGTGCAGCGGCACAGATTGCCCGACAGCGCCTCGCGGATGTCGGCGTCGCTCGGGTTGGGGTTGCGCTCCAGCATCTCGTCGGCCGCGACCAGCAGGCCCGGTGTGCAGAAGCCGCACTGGACGGCGCCGGCGTCGATGAACGCCTGCTGGATCGTGGACAGCTCGGTGCCCTCGCCGGTCTGCGAGTCGGTGCCCTTCGCCTCCCACGCCTGGGCGCTCTGCAGCGACGTACCGCAGGCGCCGGACGCGCAGCCGCCCTCGGCGCGCTGCTTGGCGAAATCGGCGAGCCCCTCGACGGTGACGACCTCGCGGCCCTCCACCTGTCCCGCGGCGACCAGGCACGAGCACACCGGCACACCGTCCAGGCGGACCGTGCACGAGCCGCACTCGCCCTGCTCGCAGGCGTTCTTCGAACCCGGCAGCCCGAGCCGCTCCCTCAGCACGTACAGCAGGGACTCGCCCTCCCACACGTCGTCGGCTTCCTGCGGACGGCCGTTGACCGTGAAGTTGACGCGCATCACGCAGCTCCCTCGGTGAGGCGGCGGGTGCCGCGGTAGGACTCCCAGGTCCAGGTCAGGGTGCGGCGGGCCATGACGCCGACCGCGTGGCGGCGGTAGCTCGCGGTGCCCCGGACGTCGTCGATCGGGTTGCAGGCGGCGGAGCACAGGTCCGCGAACTGCTTGGCGACCGCCGGGGTGACGATCTTTCCGTTGTCCCAGAAGCCGCCCTCTTCCAGCGCGGCGTTCAGGAACTCCTCGGCGGCCTTGGCCCGGACGGGTGTCGGGGCGGCCGAGCCGATGCCGGTCCGCACGGTCCGCGTCGTGGGGTGCAGCGCGAGCCCGAAGGCGCACACGGCGATGACCATCGCGTTCCGGGTGCCCACCTTGGAGAACTGCTGCGGTCCGTCGGCCTTCTTCACGTGCACGGCGCGGATCAGCTCGTCGGCGGCCAGCGCGTTGCGCTTCACACCGGTGTAGAACGCGTCGATCGGGATGAGACGGCTCCCGCGCACCGACTCCACCTCCACCTCGGCGCCCGCGGCGAGCAGGGCCGGGTGGGCGTCGCCGGCCGGGGAGGCGGTGCCGAGGTTGCCGCCGACGCCGCCGCGGTTGCGGATCTGCGGGGAGGCGACCGTGTGCGAGGCGAGGGCGAGACCCGGCAGCTCGGCGCGGAGGTTCTCCATGATCTTCGTGTACGGCACGGAGGCACCGAGCCGCACGCTCTCCTCGCCGACCTCCCACTCGGAGAGGTCGCCGATGCGGTTCAGGTCCAGGAGGTACTCGGGCCGGCGGTGGTCGAAGTTGATCTCGACCATCACGTCGGTGCCACCCGCAATCGGCACAGCTGTGGGGTGCTCGGCTTTCGCTGCGAGCGCCTCCTCCCAGCTGGCGGGGCGAAGGAAGTCCATGACCGGCTCTCTTCTTCGTCTTCTCGTGGGGCGTTCAGATTGAGCCAATCCGTGTGCGGCGGTCCCGGCTCGTTCATGTGCTGTTCACGCGTAGTGGCCTCAGTACACAGCGCGCTGCGCCGAGCGAGTCAGTCACGGAAACCATGAAGGAGTTGGCTGGCCAGGGCAGGCATCTTGTAGATTCGTATGAACGGAAGCCCTTGGAAACCTCCTCGTTCCCCTGTGGAAACACGCGACACGACCGCGTGACCTGGAACACAGCCGGGGCAGGGCTTGATTTCGAGACAAAGAACGGCGGCGACGAGAATGCGGCTGCGCGCACTGCTGGACACCGACGCGCTGGGCCTCAAGCTGCTCGGCGGCGAGGACGAGCTGGACCGCACCGTGCGGGGCGTGATGACCACCGACCTGCGCGACCCCAGCCGCTACCTCGGGGGCGGCGAGCTGGTGCTCACGGGCCTGGCCTGGCGCCGGGACGCGGGCGACTCGGAATCGTTCGTCCGGATCCTGGTGCAGGCGGGTGTGACGGCGCTCGCCGCGGGCGAGGCCGAGCTCGGCGACGTGCCGGAGGACCTGGTCGTGGCCTGCGCCCGCCATCGCCTGCCGCTCTTCGCGGTGCACGAGTCGGTGGCGTTCGCGACGATCACCGAGCACGTCGTCCGGCAGGTCTCCGGCGAGCGTGCGGGAGACCTCGCGGCGGTGGTCGACCGCCACCGCCGCATGATGACCGCGGGCCCGGCGGGCGGCGGCCCCGACGTGGTCCTGGACCTGCTGGGCACGGACCTGGACCTGCGGGCCTGGGTCCTCTCCCCCACCGGCCGCCCGATCGCCGGCTCGAAGGCGGCGGGCCCCGCCCTGCCGGCCGAGACGTGTGCCCGGCTCGCCGGAGAACACCTGGCCGCCACCCGCACGGGCCGCCGCGGCCCCCACCGCGTCGCCCTGGGCGCCACGACGTACTCCCTGTTCCCCGTCCGCTCCACGGGCCGTTCCCCGCAGCCGGCCCGGGACGTCCGCGAGACCGTCCTGTCGGACTGGCTGCTGGCCGTGGAGGCGGACGCCGGGGACTGGCCCGAGGAACGCCTGGACCTGCTCTACGGCGTGACCCAGCTGATCGCGGTCGAACGCGACCGCCGCGACGCGGCCCGCACGGTCCGCCGCCGCCTGGCCCAGGAGGTCCTGGAACTGGTCCAGACGGGCGCCGCGCCCGCCGAGATCGCCGCCCGCCTGCGCGTGGCAGCGCCGGTGCTGCTGCCCGGTCTGGGCGCCGCGCCGCACTGGCAGGTGGTCGTGGCGCGCGTCGACTGGGAGGGCGGGGAGATCGAGGGCGGCCCGGTGGCCCAGGCCCTGCTGGAGGAGGTCCTCGTCGATCCGGCGGTCGCGGGGCCGGAGCACTCCGACCGCATCGCGGTGGCCCACACGGGCGACGAGGCCATCGCCCTGGTTCCCCTCCCGGCCGTCTCGACGGAGCACGACGGCTCGGAGGCGGGCGTCCTCGCGGACACGCTCCTGGCATCGGTACGGGACCCCCTCACGGCCGGCCTCGACGACGACGGCCGGCTCACCCTGGGCGTCAGCGCGGCCGTCCACTCGGCCGAGGGCCTGCGCGGCGCGCTGGAGGAGGCCCGCCACGCCCGGCGCGTCGCCGCGGCCCGGCCGGGCCGGGTCTGCGCGGCGGGTCACCAGGAACTGGCCTCGCACGTCCTGCTGCTGCCCTTCGTCCCGGACGACGTCCGCCGCGCCTTCACGGCCCGCCTCCTGGACCCCCTGCGCGACTACGACCGCCGCCACCGCGCCGAGCTGATCCCGACGCTGGAGGCCTTCCTCGACTGCGACGGCTCCTGGACCCGCTGCGCCACCCGTCTGCACCTGCACGTCAACACGCTGCGCTACCGGGTCGGACGGATCGAGCAGTTGACGAGCCGTGACCTGTCACGCCTCGAGGACAAGCTGGACTTCTTCCTGGCACTGCGGATGAGCTGATACGCGGGGTGTCCCGGCGGCAAACACGGGGCACCTCCGAGTCCCACGACTTTGTGAAATCCTTCACCCGCCCCCTTGGCCCGGCCCGCCGATTCATGCTGAGATGCCGCCACCACTCAACAGCTCGATGGCGTGCTCGGGGAGGGCAACGTGGCGCATACCGCCATGTCTGGTAACGGAACGACCGCCGGTGACGATCCCCTCCAGACCGCGGTATGGCGGCTGCGCTCCCGCGGGTGCTGGGCCGACGCGGCAGCACTGCTCCTGCCGTCCACACCGGCGGCGGCGCTCCAACGCGCGTCGCTCCTGGTGGAACGGTGTCTGTACACCGAGCAGGGCTGGGAGGAGGCCGAGGACGCGTTGCGCACGGCCGAGGCGATGGCCCACAGCGACGACGAACGGGGCGCGGCCGCTTGTGAACGCGGGTACTTGGCCTACGCGTCGACCCTGCTCGCGGTGCGGGACCGGGCCGACGAGGCACGGGCCGCGCTCGGCCGGGCTGCGGCGCTCGTCCCTCCGGCGGCTCCGGCGCGGGCCCTGCTCGACTTCCGGCGCGGGCTCCTGGCCGAGAACCTGACGAGCGCGCCCCAGGCCGCCCGCGCCGCGTACCGCCGTGCCCACGCGGGCGCGACGGCGCACTCCGACCCGCTGCTGCTGTCGTTCACCTGGCGCCACCTGGCCGGACTCGCGCTGCGCGAGGGGGAGCTGGCGGAGGCGCGGCACGGATTCGCGGAGTCGCTGCGGATCCGGGAGGAGCTGGGCTATCTCGTCGGTACGGCTCCGGCGCTGGTGTCCCTCGCCGACACCGAGACGGAGCCGGAGGCGTCCCGGCTGCGGGAGGAGGCCCGCCGGCTGTTCCGCCTCCTGGGGGGCGTACCGACGTGGCTGGCCCGCCAGTTGGCTCCGCCGGTACCGCCGGTTGCGACGGCTTGAGGGCAACCGAGGCGTTCGCTCAGGCTTCCCGGCCGGCGCCCGGGTCGCTCTTCGCCCCGATGCCTTTGATCCTGCCCGGAGTTCCGTCCGGGGTGAACGAGTGGTGGAAGGTGAAGGCGTGCGGCGTCGAGCCGTGGCCGTGGAGGTGTTCCAGCCTGGAAACCCCTTCCCGCCAGCTGGGTATCACGCCCTCGGAGACCCACCAGAACGCGTACGCCGGGTGTCCTGTCCTCTCGAACCAGTCGTGACGCCGGTTCAGCGCCTCACGGTGCACACCGGTGTAGACGGCGTCGAAGGCGGGGCGCAGGCCGGTCCAGAGGGAGAGGGTCGCGGCCAGGGCGACGGTTTCCACGGTCCGGCCCTTGCCGTACCAGCTCGGTACGGTGAAGTCCCCCCACGCACCCCAGTCCAGGTCGAAGTGCGAGCCCCGGCCGCCGTCCGCCGCTTCGGCATGCCCGAGGTACCCGGGGTGCTCGCTGATCGTCCGATAGACGGGCTCGGCTCTGTCGTGGAAGTCGCGCATGAGAGGTGCGGTATCGGCGAGAGGGGACTTCAGAACGCCGAACGTGTACAGCGCAAGACGGGACATGCGTCTCTCCCTGGTCGGGGTGCCCGGGCACGATCGCCCGACGGCCAGGTGAAGGTAGCGACCTCTGCGGACCCTGTCGAAGTTGCGTTTTCCCTGCCCACATGGCCTCTCGTACCGTGCGTTGCGGGGAGCTGGGGCTGGACGGGCTGCGGCACACGCATCACCCGGCATACAGGGGCCACTGGCGTGACCACGCCACTCCCGCACCCGCGTAAGGCGAGAAGGGGACGTGTCGGGCGCACCCCTGGCAGGCGCGCAGCCGGGACCACCCGCGCATCCGCCCAGCGCGGCCCGTGCCCACCACCGCCGCTCAGCCCGCCGCAGCCGCCCCCGCGAAGTGCTCGCCCACCAGCGCCCGCACCACATCCAGGTCCCGTGCGACCAGCGCGTCCAGCAGCGCCGTGTGCTCGTGCGCGTCCGCCAGCAGCTCGGCACGCCCCCGAGCACCCCGGCCGCCCCCGACCAGCGGCCACTGCGCCCTGCGGTGCAGGTCCTCCGCGATCTGAACCAGCTGCACGTTGCCCGACAGGGACAGCACGGCCCGATGGAACCCCCGGTCGGACTCCGCGTAGGTCGCGCGGCAGCCGGAGGACGCCGCACGCACCGTCGCCTCGGCCAGCGGGCGCAACTCGGCCCAGCGGTCGGCGGGCACGGTACGGGCCAGCCGAAGCATCACCGGGACTTCGATCAGCGCCCGGACCTCGGCCAGTTCGGCCAGTTCCCGCACACCCCGCTCGACCACCCGGAACCCACGGTTCGGCACGACCTCGACGGCCCCTTCTAGGGCCAGTTGTTGCATGGCCTCGCGGACCGGCGTCGCCGACACCCCGAACCGCTCGCCCAGCACCGGCGCCGAGTACACCTCTCCGGGCCGTAGATCCCCCGCCACCAGCGCGGCACGCAGCGCGTCCAGGATCTGCCCGCGCACCGAGGCCCGCTGGACCACCGGCCGCACCCGCGGGGCGACCGGCGCGGGCGGCTCACTGTGGGTGTGCTCGCC
Organism: Streptomyces tibetensis; assembly: GCF_040647715.1. Taxonomy (GTDB): domain Bacteria; phylum Actinomycetota; class Actinomycetes; order Streptomycetales; family Streptomycetaceae; genus Streptomyces; species Streptomyces tibetensis_A. Next base: position 75,671 of record NZ_JBEZCR010000005.1, read on the forward strand.
CCGCACGGCCCCGGCCTGCCGCGGCATCCGCGCCTGCTCCGCCGCACCTGCCGGACCACCTGGCGCGTCCGCTCCCGCCGCCGGCCACGGAGTCCCCGTTTCCGCGGAGCCCTGCGCTCCCTGCCTCACGGGTCCTCCTCCGGACGTGTCGGTACTTGGCGTCATTGCGGCGGGTTGTTACTCGTCCGTCAAGCACCATAAGCGCCCCGGCCCCGAGTTCACATCCTCGTTCAATCTTTCAAGATCTTGAGTAAGGTTAGGCTTACCTGCAACACCCTGTTCACCCGACAGATCGGTGACCACATGCCTGCGCCCCTTTCGGCCGTCTCCGGCGCCTACGCCCGCCTGGCCGAGGTTCTCCCGGGGCTCGCCGTCACCGAACTGAGCGCAGCCGACGAGACCCCGCACGGCCACGGCTGGACCACGGCCGCCGACCTCGCGGCCGCCGGCCCCGCCCTCGACCGCTTCCTGGCGTGGGACGTGGACCAGATCCAGCGCGACTACGGCACACCGGCCCGCCCCGACGTCGTCGCGAGCTTCGGCCTGCACCGCTACGCCTGGCCCGCCTGCCTCCTGATCACCGTGCCGTGGTTCCTGCACCGCCGGGTCCCCCGCTACCCCGTGACCCATGTCTCCTACGACCGCACCGCCCCGGGCCACGCCCTCGGACACCTGGCCGTCCGCCCCGGGGGCTTCGCCTGCCTGCCCGGCGATGAGGCGGCCGCGCTGCCGGGCGCCCGGGTCGTCCCCGACGAGGAGGCGCTGCGGGCGGAGGTCCGGGCGGCGGTCGCCGAGCACCTGGAACCGGTACTGACCGGTTTCGGCCCCCGGATGCGACGCCGCGGGCGCGCCCTGTGGGGTATGGCGACGGACGAGATCGTCGAGGGGCTGTGGTACGTCGCCCAGCTGCTCGGCGAGATCGAGGAGCGGCGTGCGATGCGTGAACTGGAGCTGCTCCTGCCGGGGGCGACCAAGCCGTACGTCGGCACGGCGGCGTTCCGGGAGCTGACCGGCCCGGGCGGCGAGCCGCTGCTCACCCGGGACCGCGCGAGCTGCTGCATGTTCTACACGCTGCGCCCGGAGGACACCTGCGCCACCTGCCCGCGCACCTGCGACACGGACCGCGTCACCAAGCTGCTGGCGACGGCCGGTTGAGACCCGACGGGGCCCGTCCCGTCTCTCCCGCCGTCCCGTAGGATCATCGCGAAACCGGACACCCACGTACCCCCCGGCGATTCACATCATCCTCACGAGTCACGGGAACTTTCCGGGGAACCACTCGTACGGGTAGTCTTGTTCGAACTCAACTCCCGAACCTCAAGCGGCAGTTCGAGCAGAACGCCGCCTTTGGCATTCCCTTGCACTTCCTTGGCGGCCTCTTGCCCCGAAACCCCCTGAGGGTCGATGGGATTGGGCCACTATGGCGGGCGTTACGCCCTATCCCAATGCAAGGGACCACCCAGATGAGACTGACCGACATATCGCTGAACTGGCTGCTTCCGGGCGCCGTGCTTCTCCTGGGCATGCTGGCGGCGGTGGCGGTGCTCGCGCGCGGCAAGCGCTCCTCGGTCAAGGACACGAGCGCGGACGACTCCTGGGAGCGCAGCGAGGAACGCCGCAGACGCAAGGAAGCCCTCTACGGCACCCTCTCTTATCTCCTCCTCTTCTGCTGTGCGGCCGTCGCCGCCCTGCTCTCCTTCCACGGCCTGGTCGGCTTCGGCGAGCAGAACCTCGGACTGTCCGGCGGTTGGCAGTACCTCGTCCCGTTCGGCCTGGACGGCGCGGCGATGTTCTGCTCCGTCCTCGCGGTGCGCGAGGCCAGCCACGGTGACGCGGCGCTCGGCTCCCGGATACTGGTCTGGACGTTCGCCTTCGCCGCGGCCTGGTTCAACTGGGTGCACGCGCCGCGCGGCATCGGTCACGCGGGTGCCCCCCACTTCTTCGCGGGCATGTCCCTGTCGGCGGCGGTGCTCTTCGACCGCGCGCTGAAGCAGACCCGCCGCGCCGCACTGCGGGAGCAGGGCCTGGTGCCCCGTCCGCTGCCGCAGATTCGCATGGTGCGCTGGCTGCGGGCTCCCCGCGAGACCTACCGCGCCTGGTCGCTGATGCTCCTCGAGGGTGTGCGCAGCCTGGACGAGGCGGTCGACGAGGTGCGCGACGACCGGCGCAAGAAGGAAGAGACCCGGCAGCGGCGGCGCGACCAGCAGCGCGTGGAGCGGGCCCAGTTGAAGGCGCTCAGCCGCGGTCACCGCGGCCACTTCGGCCGGGGTGGCGGACGGCAGCTGGACGTGCAGGTGGAGCGCGGCTCCTCGCAGGTCTCCGCGGAGCCTGCCATATCCGCGCCGGAGCCCCTGCCCGTGCGCTCGCGTCCCTCCCTTCAGCCGGTCCGCAAAGGAGCTGACCCGGTGACCGTCGACCTCACCGCGGAGGACGACACCATGGCGCTGCCGCGTCTGGACTCCCTGGAGCGCAAGCTCAAGGACCTTGAGCAGCAGTTCGGTTAGCCGGGCCGTAGCAGAGCGGTGAGGGGGCGTGGCCTGCGGGCGGCGCCCCCTCGGCGTTCACGCCGCCCCGGCTCCCAGCTCGAACCAGACGGCCTTGCCCACGCCGTGCGGCCGGACACCCCAGGCGTCCGCGAGGGACTGCACCAGGAACAGGCCCCTGCCGTTCGTGCCCTCGTCGGCGACCGGTACGCGCGGCCGGGGTCTGCGGGCGACGAAGTCCCGGACCTCCACCCGCAGTCCGCGGGGTCCGACGGTGGCCGTGAGGACCGCGTCGTGGTCGGTGTGGACGATCGCGTTGGTGACGAGCTCGCTGGTGAGCAGTTCGGCCACGTCCGACTGCCCTTGCTTCCCCCACTGCCCGAGCAGTTCCCGCAGGGCCCTGCGGGCTTCCGGGACGGCCCGCAGGTCCGCCCGTCCGAGTCGGCGCCTCAACTGCGGCCCCTGATCGTGTTCCGTGACATCGTCGGTCCTGTCCTCCACCGTCTTCGCCGAGAAGCCCTCGATCGCTATGGGACCGCCTCGTCGTGCCTGCCTCTCCATGACCCCCGCCCGCGCGCCGATGTCGGTTCCCCTCCTGCTCGAACACGTTCACGGGGATCCATGCCCCATCGGAAACGCGGCAGTCATGTCGAATCGTCAACGACCGGGTGTTCGGCCACCGGAACGCGGCGGGTGGCCTGCGCGGCGGGTCGCCGCGCGGTACGGCGAGAGAGGGAAGGGGGGCAAGAGGGCAGCCGGTCGTCGTCCCCGGACGGATCCTGACCGCCGGAGATCGGACGATGGGCCGCCGGCCGGCTGCCGATCCCTGCGTAAGCGGCGAAGGGCCGGGGCGACACTCCCCCGTGCGCCGCACTCCGGTGAAGTTGGCCGAAGTACGACGGTCTTGACGGCCGCCGGAACCGGTACGGGCCGCCCTCCCCACCCCCGTGGCGGGAGGACGGCCCCGGTCTTCCGTCGGGCCCGCTCAGTACAGCTTGTTGACGGCGGTGGTCGTCGTCTTCTTGAAGGCGGCGACGGGGGCGTCCGCGAAGTCGCCCATCTGGGCCCACCGCACGACGGTGACCGTCCTGCCGTCGCGCCCGACGGACAGCAGCGAGACGTCCGTGGCGCCCCACGACGTCTCGGTGTGCAGGCCGCGCACGCGGGCGCCCTCCTCGACAGGCAGGGTGCCGTAGTCCCGGCCCTCGGCCTCGACCTCGGGGTCGTTCTTCTCGATGCGGTCGGCGCAGGTGCGGATCAGGTCGTCGTAGTGCTTCGCGAGCGCCTTGGCCAGGGCGGCCGTGTCCGCCACGACGGTCAGCTGCACGGCGTTCGTGTCCAGGTCGGTCCGGAACTCCCGGTGGCGGTAGTCGTAGGAGGGCACGCCCTCCGTGCTCACGCAGGAGCCGAGCCCCTCCGGGAACCCTTCGGTGACCGGGCCGGCCGTCCAGGCCGAGGTCGGGTGCGGGGGCAGCTGGGACGCCGACAGGAACTTCGGTGCGGCCTTCGGCGCGGCTCCCGCGGCCGGTGCCGTCAGGACCGTGCCCGCCGTGAGGGCGGCGACGGTGAGTGCGGTGAGCGCGCTCGCTCGGATGTGCTTGGGCATGGGTGTCCCCCGTGGGTGAGTGCGTGGATGCCGGATGCCGCCCCGAGGCCGGCTGGTCGGCCCGGACCCGGTCGGTGCGACACCAAGAGCATCAGCGGTCCCGGCGGGTGGATGCAACAGCCCCCCTCGGATCGGCCCCGGTGGAACCATCCCAGCCCGTCTGACGTGCGAGTACATGGGGTGCCTGGGATGCCGTTCCGGGCCGGGTCGGACCTAGGAGACGGGGGAACGGTGTCGGCACAGGACGACGTGGACGACGTCGGGGCATTCGCTGCGTTGCTGAGGACGCTGAAGGAGCGCACGGACCGCAGTTACGGTTCACTGGCCCGGCGTCTGGCCATGAACACCTCGACCCTGCACCGCTACTGCGCGGGCGACGCGGTCCCGGTCGACTTCGCCCCCGTGGAGCGCTTCGCCGCCCTGTGCGGGGCGTCCCCGGAGGAACGTCTGGAGCTTCACCGCCGCTGGCTCCTGGCGGTGGCGGCGCGACAGCGGCCCCGGACGGCGGGTGCGGCCGCTCCGGCGCGGACAGCCGAGGCCGCCGCCCGAGCGGACGAACCGGCGTACGCACCGGCCGTCGTCGACGTCCTGGCGAACGGCCCGGAGTCCGACGCGGTGGACGGCCCGGAATCCACCCCCATGGACGGCCCGGAATCCGACGCGGTGGGCGGCCCCGAATCCGCCCTCGTGGACGGCCCGGTGGACGCCCCTGCGGAAGACCTCCCGCTCCCCCGCCGGCCCTGGTACCGCCGCAGACGGGTCGCGGTCGGAGTGGCCACCGCCTGTGCGGCGCTCGCGGCCCTCGGGAGCCTCGCCGCGCTGCCGGACGACCGGCGTGCCGACGGCGGCCGGACCCGTGTGGCCGGACCGGCCCCGTCCGGTACGGCGACGGCCGAAGCCCGGGACCGGAACAACGCCTCGCCCACCCCGAGCGACAGCTCCCCCACCACTCGGCGGCCCTCACCGTCCGTCACTCCGAAGCAGCCGAAGCCCTCCCCGTCCCCCTCCACCCGCACCACCCCGCCTCCCGGCGGAACCGCCACCGCCCCACCCCTCACCTGGTCGGCCGACTCCCAGGCCTGGCAGCTGGGTTGTGCTCACGACTACGTCATCGCCAAGCCGCCCGCGCAGGTCCCACCGCCACCGGTACCCCAGGACGCCGGGGTCTGGGCGGCGACGCAGAACGCGGTGCACGGTGGCGAGACGCTGGTGCGGCTGACCGTGCAGGGGCGCACCGGCACAGCCGTCGTGCTGGAGGCGCTGCGCGTGCGCGTGGTGGGGCGGACGGCCCCGGCGCAGGGCACCGCCTATGCCATGGACCGGGGCTGCGGCGGTGCGATCACCCCGCGTTCCTTCGACGTGAACCTGGACAACGACCGCCCCATCGCCCGCGCGGTCGCCGGGAACGACACCGGTACGCCGATCCCGGCGGTGCGCATGCCCTACCGGGTGTCCGCCCAGGACCCCGAAGTGCTGCTGGTCAACGCCAGGACCCAGGCGTGCGACTGCCGCTGGTACCTGGAGCTGGACTGGTCCTCCCAGGGCCGCACGGGCACGGTCCGGATCGACGACGACGGCCGCCCGTTCCGGACCAGCGGCATCAAGGGCCTGCCCCGCTACGTGTACGACATCTCGACACGCGCGTGGATGCCGTACAACTAGGTCGTGTCCGCAAAGTGTTCGGTGCGTCGGTCTGTGGTGGGGGTGTGATCACGCCCCCACCAGGCTAGGAGGATGCCGACCGGGCCGGTCCTGACAGATGTCAGGGTCAGGGCCGGGGCACGTTGCGCAGGTTGGAGCGGGCCATCTGCACCATCCGGCCGACCCCGCCGTCCAGCACCATCTTCGAGGCGGACAGGGCGAACCCGGTCACCATCTCGGCCTTGATCTTCGGCGGGATGGACAGCGCGTTGGGGTCGGTGACGACGTCGACGAGGGCGGGTCCCTTGTGCTTGAAGGCGTCCTTCAGAGCACCCGGGAGGTCCTTGGGCTTCTCGACGCGCACTCCGTAGGCACCGCAGGCGCGGGCGACGGCGGCGAAGTCGGGGTTCTTGTTGGCGGTGCCGTACGACGGGAGGCCGGCGACCAGCATCTCCAACTCCACCATGCCGAGGGAGGAGTTGTTGAACAGGACGACCTTCACCGGCAGGTCGTACTGCACCAGCGTCAGGAAGTCGCCCATCAGCATGGAGAAGCCGCCATCGCCGGACATCGACACGACCTGCCGCTTGCGGTCGGTGAACTGCGCGCCGATCGCCATGGGCAGGGCGTTCGCCATCGAGCCGTGAGAGAAGGAACCGATGACGCGGCGGCGGCCGTTGGGTGAGATGTAGCGGGCGGCCCAGACGTTGCACATGCCGGTGTCGACGGTGAACACGGCGTCGTCGGAGGCCACTTCGTCGAGCACGGACGCCACGTACTCGGGGTGGATCGGCGTGTGCTTCTCGACCTTGCGGGTGTATGCCTTGACCACCCCCTCCAGCGCGTCCGCGTGCTTCTTCAGCATCCGGTCCAGGAAGCGCCGGTTCTTCTTCTCCTGCACGCGCGGGATCAGGCAGCGCAGTGTCTCCCTGACATCGCCCCACACCGCGAGGTCCAGTTTCGAGCGGCGGCCGAGGTTCTCGGGCCGTACGTCGACCTGGGCGATCTTGACGTCGTCGGGGAGGAAGGCGTTGTAGGGGAAGTCGGTGCCGAGCAGGATCAGCAGGTCGCACTCGTGGGTGGCCTCGTAGGCGGCGCCGTATCCGAGCAGTCCGCTCATGCCGACGTCGAAGGGGTTGTCGTACTGGATCCACTCCTTGCCGCGCAGGGCGTGCCCGACCGGGGACTTGATCTTCCCGGCGAACTCCATGACCTCGGCGTGCGCTCCGGCGGTGCCACTGCCACAGAAGAGGGTGACCTTGCCGGCCTCGTCGATCATCTCGACGAGCCGGTCGATCTCGGCGTCGCCCGGGCGGACCGTCGGGCGGGAGGTCACCAGGGCGGTCTCGGCGGCCTTCTCCGGGGCGGGCCGGTCGGCGATGTCGCCGGGGAGGGTGACGACGCTGACGCCGCTGCGGCCGACGGCGTTCTGGATGGCGGTCTGGAGCAGCCGCGGCATCTGCTGCGGGCTGGAGATCATCTCGCTGTAGTGGCTGCACTCGGCGAACAGCCGGTCGGGGTGGGTCTCCTGGAAGTAGCCGAGGCCGATCTCGCTGGACGGGATGTGCGAGGCGAGGGCGAGGACCGGGGCCATGGAGCGATGGGCGTCGTAGAGGCCGTTGATGAGGTGGAGGTTGCCGGGGCCGCAGGAACCGGCGCAGGCGGCGAGGCCGCCGGTGATCTGCGCTTCGGCACTGGCGGCGAAGGCGGCGGTCTCCTCGTGCCGGACGTGGATCCAGTCGATGGCGGAGTTGCGGCGGACGGCGTCGACGATCGGGTTGAGGCTGTCGCCGACGACGCCGTAGAGCCGTTTGACTCCGGCGCGGGTCAGGATGTCGACGAACTGTTCCGCGACGTTCTGTTTGGCCATGGTTGTCGTCTGCCCCTTCGGTCTCCTGGGATCCCTCCGGGTTCCATCAAGTCACACGGGTCGCGCTCACGCCTCCCACACCGCGGCGGCCGTACGGTCGTCCGCATAACCCTTGACCCGTACTTGGGAGTCGGCGAGGAACGCGGCGAGGCCGGGTGGTTCGGGGCGGGACCACCGCTCGGCGAGGTACTCGCCCAGTTCGGGCTCGCCGCGCAAGGGTTCGGCGAGGCCGCCGCTGCACATCAGGAGCGTGTCACCCGGGCGGGCGACGGAGGTCCGGAAGCGGAAGGGCTCCCGGGGCGGCTCCGGGGCCGGCTCGTAGGGGCTGGGCGGGGTGGGGATGCCCAGGTCCATGGTGAGCCGGTCGCCCTCGGGGGTCTCGGAGGGCGGCGAGCCGAAGCCCAGGACGGGGTCGCCCTTGACCTCGGTGACCTGCGGCTCGATGTCCTGCCACTCCCCCTCGCGCAGCCGGAACAGTCCGCCCGGTCCGACCCCGAAGAACACCCTCGTCCGGCATCCGGGGTCGGCCGACAGCAGCAGACAGCGCAGGCTGGCCGCGTACTCCGCGGGGTCGACGCCCTGCTCGGAGGCGCTGGCCCGCAGCTTGCCGAGACTGCGGTCGGTGAGCCGGTGCAGTCCTGACTTCAGGTCGCCGCGCCGGCCGTCCCTTATGTCCTCCACCAGCCGTGCGTGGCTGCGCCCGACCGCTCGCCCGATCCAGTGACAGGCCTCGGCGGCGGCCCGGTGCGCCCCGGGCGTGGCCCGGGCGCCGGTCGCCATCGCCACCAGCAGCAGCGCGTGCTCCCCCGCGCCGAACCGGGCGGTGAGCAGCGCGTCCCGGCGGGGTTCCCCGCGATACCGGGCGGAGTCGCCCCGCAGCGAGACGGCCCGCACCGTACAGGCCCCGTACCGGGCCCCATCCAGCACGGTGTCCGCCACGAGATCGTCGAGATCGTCCGGATCGGCGGCCGGGAGGGCGGTGGGTTCGGCGTCGTACGTGGGCGGCCGCGTGCCGACGTAGCCACGCGACCGGGAGACGGGCGCGGGGCGCTCGATCCGGGGGCTGTGCTCGTCGGGAGAGGGGTCGGTGGCCGGGGGTGGGGGCGGCACGTCGGGCGGCGCGTCGGCGGGACGCGCCGGTACGGACGGCGGCTCTTCGGGCGGTGCGACCACGGACGGCGGCTCGGCGGGGGGCGGCGGGGCGGCTGCGACCGGTCCGGGCGGGCGGGAGGCCGACGTGCGGGGTTCGGTGGCCACGGGCTCCGGGGCCGCACCCGTAGCCGGGTGGGCCTCGGGGTCCGGCCAGGTCGGAGGGGTTGCGGGAGGGGGCGGAACCCGGGGCGCCCCCACGTCGGGGACCGTCGGCGCGGGCGGCGGCCCGGAGCTCTCCGAGGTCGAGGCGAAGGCGCCCGGGCGCTCGTCCGAGGGGGCGGGGGTGGGGGGCCGGTCGGTCCCCTGCGGTGGGCGGGCCCTGGTCGGGAAGTTCGTCGGCCCGGTGGGGCCGGGCGGTGGTGGCTCCCAGGGCGCGCGTTGCGGGGCGCTGCCGCTGGGGCGGGGCGTGTCCGGCATGTCGTCGGCCCCGGCCCGGGGTGCCGGAACCACCGGCTCCGCTCCGACGCCCCACCCGGCCGACCGGTCCGAGGAGCCCCGACGGTCCGAGGAACCCGACCGGTCCGAGAAGCCGGGACGGTCATAGGCCCCCGGCCGGTCCGAGGAGCCGGTTCGGGCCTGCGTCGCGTCTCCCACCGCCCCCGACGCCGAGGCGAAGCGGTCGTCGAGGGAATCCCGCGCCGGTGCGGGGCCCGTGTCGTCGGTGGAGTCGTCGTACAACTCCCTCCACCAGTCGTCCTCGTGACCGGTGGGCCTTCCCCCCTGCTGGCTCATGCCCGTAATTGTCCACCGCACGAGCCGGATGAAAACGGGGCTTGTGGAAAAAACCGGCCCGCCAAGGGGCGGTGAACGGCACGTCGAGTGAGCCGTAGAACGGTCATGCGAAATACGCAGCCCGGCGCGGCGCGCGTGGCTGACCTGCGGGTCTGAGCCCCGGCCACGCTTCTGACCTGCGCGTTCTCCGGTGTTCCGGCAGTCTGGTCAGATGGGAGTGTGGGACCTCCTGCTGGTCGGGCTGGTCATCCTGCTCGGGCTGTGCGGAGTGCTGCTGCCTGCCATGCCGGGATCGTTGCTGGTGTGGGCAGCGGTCATGTGGTGGGCGCTGAAGGATCCGCAGCCCGTCACCTGGTGGGTCCTGGTCGGAGCCACGGTCCTGCTGCTCGTCTCCCAGGCCGTCCGCTGGGCGCTCCCGCCCCGGCGGCTGCGCATGAACCGCACCACCCGCCGCATGCTGGCCTGCGCCGGGACCGGTTCCGTCCTGGGCTTCGTCCTGATACCCGTGCTCGGCGCGATCCCCGGCTTCCTGGGCGGCGTCTACCTCTTCGAACGGCTCCGCCTCGGCCGTCACACCGACGCGGTGGCCGCCCTGCGCACGGTCATGCGCGCGGGCGGCTCCGGCATCCTGACCGAACTGTTCACCTGCCAGCTGATAGCGGCGGCCTGGCTGGGCGCGGTCCTCTGGGGTTGAGCCGCAGCCCTCCGGCGGGCCCCGCTGGGGCCGGCACGCCTCGGTCAGACCCCGCTGAACCGACACTGCCCAAACCTCGATCCCGTCACCGGCCCCCGGCACGGGTCGCACGGTCGGCCTTGGCTCGCTTCAGGGCCGTTCCCAGCGCCTTCAGCGCCGGCACCGACGCGTTCAGCGAGTCGCGCTGCTCCTCAGTGAGTGCGGCAAGCGCCTCGGCGAACATCTCTCCCCAGGCGTTCTCGATCAGGGCCATGCCCTGTTCCGCTTTGAGCGTGGGCTTCAGCCGCGTGATCCGCCGATCTGCCGGGTCCTTCTCCTTCTCCAGCATGCCGGCGTTGACCAGGCCGCGAACGGTCGCGCTCACATTGCTGGCATGCAGTCCCAGCTCGCGCGCCAGTTCCCCCGCTGTCGCCCCGGGTTCGGCATGGACATAACGCATGAGCTCCAGTTCGGAGGGCGGGAGTCGGGTCAACCCGGCTTCATCCATGCCCTGGAACCGCAGGACCCGCGATAGCGCGTAGACCGCCGGGACCAGTGCCAGAGCCTCGCGGAAGAGCTGCTGCTCCGTCTCATTCTCGTCCATCACACGTCCATGGTAGCGTTCACTATATTTATATAACTATAAGGAACTGGGGGGTCATGCCTGTGCTCACGGTGGTGCTCGCGCTGCTCTCATTCGTCGGTCCACTGTCGACCGACATGTATCTGCCCGCTTTCCCACGTATGGCGGCCGACCTGGGCACCGACGCCTCGGGTGTCCAGCTCACATTGACGGCTTTCCTCGCTGGGATGACACTCGGGAACCTGGTGTTCGGGCCGCTGTCCGACCGTTACGGGCGACGCCGACCACTGCTCGCCGGGTCGGCAGTGTGCACTGTGGCCACGGCCCTGTGCGCGGTCGCGCCATCGCTGGGCTGGCTGATCACGCTACGGCTTGTGACCGGGTTCACCGCGGCGGCCGGCATAGTCATCGGCCGGGCCGTGGTCGCGGATGTCGCCGACGGCGCGGCGGCAGCTCGGCTGCTGGGCCTTCTCATGTCTCTCACGGGCATCGCCCCCATCGTCGCGCCCCTCCTGGGCGGGACGGCCATCGAGGGCCTCGGCTGGCGAAGCGTGTTTTGGACGCTGGGCGCGATGACAGCTCTGGTTGCGGTCATGGTTGTCGTCGGCGTGCCGGAGAGCCTGCCGCGGGACCGGCGGCGGCCCAGAGGGGCGCGCCAACTGGCTGGTTCTGTGAAGGAGGTGTTGAGTGACAGGGCGTACATCGGATACTCGCTGGCCTTCACGTTCGCGTTCGGCGCACTCTTCTGCTACATCGCTGGGTCGCCGTTCCTGCTTCAGAACGTTCTCGGGCTCGGCGTGGGCACCTCATCCGTCGCCTTCTCGGGCGGGGCGGTCGTGGCGACGGTGTCGTCGGCGGTGAGTGCCCGGGTGGTAGGCCGCGTCGCTCCCGAACGGGTACTGGCCTCCGGCCTGCGGGCGATGGCCGCCGGGACGGCGGCCCTGCTGGCCGCGACAGTGGCCGACATGCTGTCGGTGGCCGCGTGCCTGGCCCTGCTGGCGGTGGTGTGCGCGGGGCTCGGCCTGGTGGTCGGCAACGCGGCGGCGCTGGCCATCGGCCGGGTACCGACCGCAGCGGGCACAGGTTCGGCGCTGCTCGGCACGGCGCAGAACGCACTCGGCGCAGTGGTCGCACCGCTCGTCGGGCTCGGCGGCTCGGACACAGCCCTGCCGCTGTTCGCCGGGATGGCGGTGTGCGCGGCAGTGGCCGCAGGAGCCGGTGCGTGGGCGCCTCGCGCGAATGCACGGCGCCCACGTGACAAGGGCAAGCCCCCTGCTCCAGCCGAACCTTCGGATTACTCGGAACCAGTGGGCTGATGGCTGTGCGACCCGTCGGACAGGCCCTGGGCGGGCAGCACCCCCTCATGCGTCAGCAGCCGGAGCTTGCGGTCCAGGCCGCCCGCATAGCCGGTCAGTGTGCCGTCCGCCCCGATCACCCGGTGGCACGGGCGGACCACGAGCAGCGGGTTCGCCCCGATCGCACCGCCGACCGCCCGCACGGCGGCCCGGGGCGCTCCGATGCGCGCGGCGATCTCGCCGTACGTGGTCGTCGAGCCGTACGGGATGTCGTCCAGAGCGGCCCAGACCTTCTCGCGGAAGGCGGTGCCCTCGGTGCGCCAGGCCAGGCGGAACTCCTTCAGTTCCCCGGCGAAGTACGCGGCGAGCTGCTCCTCGGCCTGACGGAAGGGCCCGGGGTCGCGCCGCCAGTCGTCCCGCACCACGCGTCCGCCCTTCTGCCCGGGCACGGACAGGGAGGTCAGCTCGCCCGTCGGGGCGGCGGTGAGAAGCAGCGGCCCGAGGGGGCCGGGCACACTCGTCCAGTAGGTCGGGCAGGTCATCACAACTCCCACTCCCCTGCTGCGCGCAGGTGGTTCACGGCGTACGAGCGCCAGGGGCGCCAGCTGTCGGGGGCGTCGAGGCCCGGCGGGGCCACGTCGGGGTCGCCGAGGGCGCGGGTGCGGATCTCGGCGACGGCACGGGCGTCCAGACCGGGCACGGCCCGCAGGGCGTCCCGCGCGTCGTCCCGGTCGGCGCCCGGGTCCAGGCGTACGGCCTGGTCGGCAAGAGCGGCGGTGAGCGCCCCGAGGGTGCCGGCGGGCTCGGCCCCGGCCAGCACGGCCGGCTCGGGGAAGAGGTGGGTGAGGCTCCCGCAGGGGGCGTCGAGGGCTTTGCCGTAGCGGCGTACGAGCCGTTCCGCCTCCGTCCGGCCGGTCAGGGCGCGCACCGCGAGTTCCTCCGGGTCGGCGGTGCCCGGCGAGCGCAGGCCGGGCCGGGCGGCGACCAGGGGTGCGAGCCGCGGGTCGGAGGCGAGGCGCTCGTCGACGGCGTAGGGATCGGCGTCGAGGTCGAACAGCCGCCGCAGCCGCTGGACGGCGGTGGTCAGGTCGCGCGGGTCGGTGAGGTGGAGCCGGGCGTCGAGCCAGCCACCCGGGTGGGCGCCGAGCCCGGTGCGGGCGGTGCCGGGGCGTTCGTCGACGGCGACGATGCCGGTGCCGTACGGGAGGCGGAGCGTGCGCCGGTAGGTGCGGGCGCCGGGCGGACCGCTCACCTCTTCGATGCCCGGTACGGCCTGGTGTTCGAGCAGGTCGAAGACGGGTCCGGCCCGGTAGGGGCCGCGGTGGGCGAGCCGCAGCGGGATGCCGGCGTTCGGGGTCGCCGTACGGTGGCCCCTGGCGTTGCGCGGCGCGGTGGCGCGCAGCTCGCTCGGCGTGGACGCGTACACCGCCCGGATCGTGTCGTTGAACTGCCGCACGCTGGCGAAGCCCGACGCGAACGCGATCTCGGTGATGGGCAGCTCGGTGGTCTGCACGAGGACGCGCGCGGTGTGGGCCCGCTGGGCCCGGGCGAGGGCGACCGGCCCGGCACCGAGTTCGGCGGTGAGCTGCCGCTGCACCTGCCGTGCGCTGTAGCCGAGGCGTCCGGCGAGTCCGGCGACGCCCTCCCGGTCGACGACGCCGTCGGCGATCAGCCGTACGGCCCGGCCCACCACGTCCGCGCGGACGTTCCACTCGGCGGAGCCGGGCACGGCGTCCGGGCGGCACCGCCGGCAGGCCCGGAAGCCCGAGCCCTGCGCGGCGGCGGCCGTGGCGAAGAACCGCACGTTGGCCCGCTTGGGGGTGACCGCGGGGCAGCTCGGCCGGCAGTAGATGCCGGTCGTCTCGACGGCGAAGAAGAACACGCCGTCGAAACGTGCGTCCCGGCTGCGTACGGCCTCGTACCTGGTGTCCTCGTCCGTTTCCTGGTCTGTCACAGGTCCAGTCTCCGCGGTCGGCCGGCCGGCCGCTGGCGGAAATCGGACACCGTGATCGGGCAGGGCCCGGCCGGCGGGACGCGGGGCCGCTACGAACGCCAGTGCGCTCCCCGCTTCGCCTCCATCGCGGCCCGGCCCATCGCCCCCTTCCGCTTCCAGTCCTTGCGGATCTCGGCCCGGAGGCGGGCGTCGGTCTTGGCGACGATGCGCTGGTTCTCCCGCAGCAGCTTGCGGTAGCTCTCCAGCCGTCGTTGCGGCAGCTCACCGCTGTCGATGGCGGCCAGCACGGCGCATCCCGGCTCCGCCTCGTGGGCGCAGTCGTGGAAGCGGCACCGCTCGGCGAGTTCCTCGATCTCGGAGAACACCTGCCCGACGCCGGTCTCGGCGTCCCACAGGCCGACGCCGCGCAGCCCCGGGGTGTCGATGAGGACGCCCCCGCCGGGCAGGGCGAGCAGGTTGCGCGTGGTCGTGGTGTGGCGGCCCTTGCCGTCGACGTCGCGGGTGGCCCGGACGTCCATGACGTCCTCGCCGAGCAGCGCGTTGGCGAGGGTCGACTTGCCCGCACCGGACTGCCCGAGCAGCACGGACGTCCCCCACCCGACGATCGCGCCGAGCACGTCGAGCCCGTCGCCGTCGTGGGAGCTGACGGGCACGACCGGCACGCCGGGCGCGGTCGTCTCCACGTCCTGGACGAGGTGCGCGAGGGTCACGGCGTCCGGCACGAGGTCGGCCTTGGTGAGGACGACGACGGGCTGGGCCCCGGACTCCCAGGAGAGCGCGAGGAAGCGCTCGATGCGCCCGAGGTCCAGTTCGAGCGCGAGGGACACGGCGATGACGGCGTGGTCGACGTTGGCCGCGAGGATCTGTCCCTCGGACCGCTGGGAGGAGGTGGAGCGGACGAAGGCGGTGCGGCGCGGCAGGCAGGTGCGGACGTAGCGCGGGTTCCCGCCGGGTTCGACGGCGACCCAGTCGCCGGTGCACACCACCCGCAGGGGGTCGTGCGGGGTGACGAACGCGGTGTCGGCCCGCAGCATCCCGCCGGCGGTGACGACGTCGCACTGCCCGCGGTCGACCCGCACGACCCGGCCGGGCAGCAGCCCTTCGGCCTCGTACGGGGCGAACGCCCCGGCCCAGGCCTCGTCCCAGCCGTACGGGGCGAGCGCGGAGGAAACGGATGAAGCAGAGGAGGAAGACAAGGGTGACCCTTCCGAGGTCGGCCCCCGGTCCGACAGTCGGTCGGATCAGCCGGTGGCCATGGAGGTGGACTTCATGAACTGGATGCGGGCAGCGCTCATCGCAATGACAGCCATCGGTCGACACCTCCTCGTCGCTCGGATCTTCTCTGCACGGAACCGCGGTGTGCGCGGAACCGACGTCACGCTATCCCGCCGTGACGCGGGTGCGTCAACTGTTTTTCACGCAGGCGTGGCCGTTCAGCTCGAAGTCGTACGGCGGGGAGTTCTTGCCGCGCCAGGAGGCCAGGAAGCCGAAGGAGAGGTCGCCGCCCGCGGGGACCGACTTGTTGTAGTCGGCGGCCGCGGCACTGACGCGGGAGCCGTCCTGGGAGACGGAGGCGTCCCACATCTGGCCGACCTGCTGGCCGTCCCGGAAGGACCAGGCGACGCGCCAGGTGTCGAGGGGCCGGGTGCTGGTGACGGTGACGGTGGCCTGGAAGCCGTCGGGCCACTGGTTGACCAGGTCGTACTCGACCCGGCAGGCGGGGTCCTCGTTCTCGTCGGGTTCGGCCCGGCCGGTGGGTGAGGAGGTGCCCTGCGGTTCGGTGTGGCGGTTCTCGTCCTCGGCCTTGCGGGTCTTGTCCGGCTGCTGCGAGGCCGGGGTGTCCCGGTCGGCCGGTTTCGAGGTCGCGGGCGGCAGGGAGGGGGCGGACGGCAGGGGCGGAGCGCTGTCGGCCACCGGCTGTCGGTCGACGCCGGGTGAGCCGAGGTCGTCGCCGTCGCCGCCGAAGGGCATCAGGGAGACCCCGAGGGCCAGGACGGAGACCAGGACCGCGGCGACGAGCAGTCCGTTGCGGGCGACACGCGCCTTCTGCTCCCCGTCCTCCGGCTCCCCGCCCGGCCGGTCCGTCGAGCCGGGCCGGCCGGCGCCGAGCCGCACCTCCGCGGCGCGGCGGCGGCGCTCCAGGTAGGCGAGGCCGCCCCAGCCGATCACCCCACCGGCCAGTGCCCCGGGCAGGCCTCCGCCGTGCAGGCGCAGACAGGCGGCGGCCTCGGCGCACTGCACGCAGGTGGCGAGGTGCCGGGAGAGGTCGCCGGGGGTCTCGGCGGCGGAGGAGCGGGTGACGGCGTCGAGCAGCCGGGCGTAGCTGCGGCACCGGCCGTCCATGGGCGTGTCGAGGTGGTTGCGGTGGCAGCGGTCCCGGAACAGGGTGCGCACCTGCTGGAGTTCCTCGGCGGCGCCGGCCGGATCGAGCCCGAGGCGGCGGGCGACCAGGGGCAGCGGCAACGCCTCCACCTCGGCGAACCAGAGCAGTTCGGCATCCGGCTGCTGCAGATCGCGCAGGCCGCGCAGCGCGAGCGGGCGCTGCAGGGGCGGGCCGGTGTAGCGGGCGGCCGCGTCCGAGTGGAGCCACAGGCGCAGGTCGGGGTCGAGCTTGTGGCCCTGCCCCTCCTCCTCCCAGGCCGCGGCCGTGGTGCGCACGGAGGTCAGCAGCAGGGGTATGCGGGGCAGCCGGGCCGGGCGCCGGGCGGTGCCGCGGACCTGGCCGGCCTCGGCGGCGCGGGCCTCGCGCACGCCGTGTGCGAACGCCTCACGGCCGAGCTGTGCGGCAGCCGTGGAACCGGACGTGCACAGGTCCGCGTACGCGAGGACCGCGTCCCAGCACTCGGAGAACAGCGCGGCCTCGGTGGCGTCCTGAGGGGTCGGCAGGTCGGGCATGAGTCTCCTGCATCCAAAGCGAGGTCAACTCACCACTTCGGCATTGGAGTTGGGGGGAACCTCGCGGCAGGGGCAGAGCTTTTCACGCCACCCACACAACTGACAAGCGCCCTGTTCAGATATCACGACAGGACGGCCGCACCCCCATGGCTCCGGTCTCGGTGTGCCATACGGATGCGGCCGCCCTGCGACTCAATGCCGTGTCGCCCCGTGGGACGTTGTCATCGAAGCGTTATCAAACGGCGGTGGGGGCGTCGGCCGGGAGGCTGTCCATGAAGGAACTCACCGAGAAGACCGCGTTGCCGGCGCCGGGCGGGCCGTAGCCGGGGGGCGAGGAGAGGCCGAAGTCCTCCATGGTCTGCCGGTAGGCCTGGAGCAGACGGATGTGGTACTCCAGCGGCGCGCCCTGCGGGTTGGCCTTGCCGAGCGGCGTCGTGGGCTCCGGGCACCAGGTGGTGAAGCGGGGCGTGATGCCGTGCGACATGAAGAACCGCAGGCCCTCGGTGGTGGAGTCGATGGCCTCGTCGACCGTCTTGAAGCCGAAGGGCTCGGCCATCTCCACGCCCGCCACGAAGTTGGGGATGACGTTGCGCGCGCCGAAGACCTCGGCCGAGTCGAGAATCCGCTTGTGCCACTCGTCGCGGCCGACGTACCGCTCCTTGCCGGGGCAGTACATCTTGAACAGGTACTCGTCCCACACCTCGTAGTTGGGGTGGTAGATCTGCACCCCGTAGTCCTTGAAGCGCTGGACGTCGTCCTTGGGCAGCGCCTGGGCGACGACCTTGCCGATCCAGCGGCCCGGGAAGTGCTCCTCGATGGCCTTGGCGTACCGCCCGTAGAAGTCCGCCTCGTCCAGCCCCTGGACCTTCGACGTGATCGCTCCACCGGTGAGCGTGTACGCGGTGGACACCTTCGCGGTGTCGTACCTGTTGATGATGTCGAGCGCCTCGAGGACTTCGTCGACGTCCTTCACGCCCGTGTACGGGCGGCCCGCCGCCTTGTGCTGGCGCCAGTTGTGGTTGATGTCGCAGTACTGGCACTCCTCCTTGGCCCCGAAGTACTGGCACACCCGGAACGCGGTCAGGTAGATCAGGTAGCCCCACTGGATGGTCGGGGCGACCTCCATGACCGACTTCCCGTTGGCGAGGGTGTGCCGGTAGTACTCGGGCATCGGCGGCACACCGACGTCGGAGATGCGCTTGCCGTCGAGGTAGAGGCCGAGTACGCCGTCCTCGTTCGCGGCGACGCGGTACGGCGAGGACGGGTTCACGCGCACCGAGACGACGGTGCGGCGCAGGTCGTAGGGGCCACCGGTGAGGATGATCTCCTCGGGCGGCCGGCGCAGCGCCGCCTCGCCGAGCTCGGGCAGGGTGCCGTGGTCGAAGGAGAAGATGAAGTACGACTTCGGCTTGACCTCGCCGCCCTCGTTGTCACTGAGCGCGGAGGGGTCGAAGGCGACGCCGCCGCGGAGCAGGTCCTCCTTGAAGACGGCTTCCCGCGGCACGTGCGGGAACCGCTCCATCAGATCCTCGACCAGCGCGGTACGGCTGCCCATCCCGTCTCTCCTCCCGGTTCGGACGTACGACTCCTCACGGTATGCCCCTGGGTGCGCGGGGCCGGTACCCGGGTCCCCCGAGCCGATGGAATGCCCCGTTCGTCACCCTCTGTCCCGGGGTGATCGTCAGGCTTCACGCTCCAGCGCCGCCCAGTCGACCGCGTACGCCGGCCGATCTCCGGCCAGCAGCCGCTCCGCCTCCTGGGCGACCGTCAGGCCGAGCCGCGCCAGCTCGTTGCCCTGGGAGCCGGCGAGGTGGGGGGTGACGAAGGCGCCGGGCAGGTCGTAGAGGGGCGAGTCGGCGGGGAGCGGCTCGGGGTCGGTGACGTCGAGGATCGCGGTCAGGCGCCCGGTGCGCAGTTCCGCCACGAGGGCGTCGTGGTCGACCAGCGCGCCGCGCGCGGTGTTGATCAGCACCGCCCCGTCGGGCATCAGGGCCAGCTCGCGGCGGCCGATCATGTGGTGGGTCTCGGGCGTCTCGGGGGCGTGCACGGTGACGATGCCGGACGTGCGCAGCAACTCGTCCAGCGGCAGTAGGGGGACGCCGAGCGCGGCGGCCCGGCGCTCGTCGACGTAGGGGTCGGTGAGGACCGGCCGCAGGTCGAAGGGGCGGAGCAGTTCCAGGACGCGGCGGCCGATGCGGGAGGCACCGATGACACCGACCCGGCGGCCGTAGTTGCCGATGGCGGGGATGACGCCCCAGCCCGCGGAGGTGCGCTCGGCGCGCATTCGGTCGCGGGCGGCGAGGACGTCCTTCCCGGCGAGCAGGATCATGGCGAGGGTGTACTCGGCGACCGGCAGCGCGTTGGCGGCGGCCGCCGAGGAGACGGCGACGCCCCGCTCCCGGAGGGCGGGGGTGGCGAAGGACTTCACGGATCCTGCCGAGTGCAGCACCGCCCGCAGCCGGGGAGCGGCGTCGAGCACCGTCTCGTCGATCCGCGGGCAGCCCCAGCCCGTCACGAGGACCTCGGTCCGGGCCAGCGCATCGAGGACCCGCGGGTCGGTGAAGTCCCGGGCCACGAGGTCCGGGTCCATGTCCACGGACTTCTGCAGCCGCGCCAGCACCTCGGGCGGGAAGAGCTGCGGCACGTTCGCGGCGTCCAGGGCGAACAGTGCCTGGGGGCGCTGGCTCAAAGAGGTTACCTTCCAGCTCGGGGGGCGCTGCTCGGACAGCTCCCGCACCATGTGTAGAAACCGCTCTCTACGGTCCCTACCGTAGGCCGATCCGGACCGCGGCGGCAACGGACTCCGGGGGCCGGGTAGGTTCCGCCCCGGGGGCTTTCCTGTCCCCGCTGCCTCGGGGAAGGACGACGGATGAACGGGACCGTGACCAACTGGGCGGGCAACATCACCTACGCGGCCAAGGAACTGCACCGGCCCGCCTCCTCGGCCGCGCTGCGCGCGCTCGTCGCGGACAGCGACCGGGTGCGGGTCCTGGGCAGCGGGCACTCGTTCAACGAGATCGCCGAACCCGGCCCCGAGGGCGTCCTGGTGTCGCTGGCGGACCTGCCCCCTCAGGTGGAGGTCGACACGGTGGCCCGGACGGTCCGGGTCGGCGGCGGTGTGCGTTACGCGGAACTGGCCCGCCGGGTCCACGGGAAGGGACTCGCGCTGCACAACATGGCTTCCCTGCCGCACATCTCGGTGGCCGGGTCGGTCGCGACCGGCACGCACGGCTCGGGGGTGCTCAACGGCCCGCTCTCGGCCTGCGTGCGCGAGGTGGAGCTGGTCACGGCCGACGGCTCGGTGGTGACCATGGGGCGGGACGAGGAACGGTTCGGCGGGGCCGTCACCTCACTCGGCGCGCTCGGCGTCGTCACCGCGCTCACCCTGGACCTGGAGCCGGCCTACGAGGTCGAGCAGCACGTGTTCACCGGGCTGCCCCTGGAGGGCCTGGACTCCGGCGTGTTCGAGACGGTGATGGCGACGGGGTACAGCGTCAGCCTGTTCACCGACTGGCGCGAGCCCGGTTTCGGGCAGGTGTGGCTCAAGCGGCGTACGGACCAGCCGCTGCCCGCCTTCCCCTGGGCCGCTCCGGCCACGGAGAAGATGCACCCGGTGCCGGGCATGCCCGCGGTCAACTGCACGGAGCAGTTCGGCGTGCCGGGGCCGTGGCACCAGCGGCTTCCGCACTTCCGGGCGGAGTTCGTACCGAGCAGCGGGGCGGAGCTGCAGTCGGAGTACCTGCTGCCGCGCGGGCACGCCGTGGAGATGCTGCACGCGCTCGACGCGATCCGGGAGCATGTCGCCCCCGTCCTGCAGACCTGCGAGGTACGCACGGTCGCCGGTGACGACCAGTGGCTGAGCCCCTCGCACGGGCGGGACACCGTCGCGGCGCACTTCACCTGGGTCGAGGACACGCGGGCGGTCCTGCCGGTGGTGCGGCGGGTCGAGGCGGCGCTGACCCCCTTCGGGGCCCGCCCGCACTGGGGCAAGGTGTTCACCCTGCCCGCCTCCGCCCTGCGCGAGCTGTACCCGCGCCTCGGCGACTTCCGCGCACTGACGCAGGAACTGGACCCGCGGGGGAAGTTCGCCAACGCCTTCGTGCGGGACGTGCTCGCGCGGACGCAGACGGGATGAGGACGGCGGGTCCCGCCGCTCACCGAGGGGCGGTGAAGACCTTACGGTCAGGTCGCTGCGTGCGGGCGGGTGCGGGTGCCGGAGGTCGCGCGGTCGGCCTCGTCCTCGACGAGCAGGGACATCAGGGACGCCACGGTCAGCCCCGCCTCGGCCGGGTGGCGCAGCACCTTGCCGGGGTCGATCCGGTACGCGTTGGTGCGCCCCTCCCGGGTGTGGGAGAGGTACCCGTCCTGCTCCAGGTCGGCGATGATCTTCTGCACGGCCCGTTCGGTGAGCCGGCAGTGGGCCGCTATGTCCCGGATACGGGCACTGTGGTTGTCGGCAATAGCGGCCAGCACACGCGCATGGTTGGTGAGGAACGTCCATCCGGTGTGTGGCTCGGGCACTCCATCCATGCTCCAACTCTAGCGACAGAACATTCACGCACCCAAAAACACGTACTGCATTTCATGTATTGGTTGACGGGCATGGGGTAGAGGGGCAACGCTGGAAGCGGAGGCAAGGCGAACGGACGAGGGAGAACAGGGCCATGCCGGAGCCTGCGTACGCTGCGCGGTCTCACACCCGAGAGGACGCCGCAACCGCGGCGGACGACCGTGCACCGGCGGCGGTCCCGCCCTGCATGGCGACCATGGACGTCGTTCCGGACGGCGACCGGATGACCGTGACGATGTGGGGTGAGCTGGACCTGGGCAGCCGGCGGTTGCTGCCCGAGCTGTACGACATGCTCACCCTGTCGGGCGGCGGCATCGACCTGCACCTGGACGCCGTCGGATTCTGCGACTGCTCCGGCCTCAACGCCCTGCTGGAGCTGCACGATCGCGCCGTCGACCAGGGCAAGTCGGTCGTCGTCCGGTCCTGCGGGGTCGCGGTCGAGCGCGTTCTCGACCTGACCGGCACGCGGGGGACGTTGACGGACTCCGGCCGGCCGGAGGGCGCCGCGCCGCCGGCCCCGTCGGGCACGACCTCGCCGTCCGGCACGACCATGTCCAGCACCACCCCGCCCTCCGGCACGGCCCCGTCCGGCCCGACCCCGCCGGAGGAGGACGGCCAGGTCCTGCGTGCCGAGGTCGCCCAGCTGCGCCGCGCCATGCAGACCCGGCCCACCATCGACCTGGCCCGCGGCATCCTGATGGCCTCGTTCGGCCTGACCCCCGAGGCGGCCTGGAGCGTGCTGGTCAGGACCTCTCAGAACACCAACACCAAACTGCACGAGCTGGCCCACGACCTGGTGGGGACCGTACGCGGCACGACGCTGCCGGAGCAGGTGCAGCGGCAGCTGGGCGCCGCGGTCGCCGGCGCGAACCGCCCGGACGAGGTGCCGGCGTCCCCCGCGGGCGGTCCCGCCGAGCAGCGGGACTGACCCGCCAGGGGCCGGAGCACCCGTACTGAGGCATCATGGTCCGGCCACGGTCGGGCTCTCACCCGCCCGTGCCCGGCGGGGACTTTATAAAGCCCCTTTCCAAACCCCTTGTCGAAAGTCCCCGGCAGCCCATAGCCTTGCGCCGCGCCGGTGCCGACGTCGATCCGGCCCGGCCGGTCTGGGAAAGAATGGGGCACCCCGGTGAAGCGCACCTCACGTGACATCCGCACCGCGAACCGCTACGAGGTGCTGCGCCAGATCATTGCGGAGTCACCCACCTCCCGGCAGGAGCTGGCAGCGGCCACGGGGCTCAGCCTCGCGACCGTCGCCACCCTCGTCGGCGAGCTCCTCGACCTGGGCATGATCACCGAGGTCGGTTTCGAGGACTCGGCGGGCGGCCGCCCCAGGGGGCTGGTCGCGGTCAACGCCTCGGGCGGCGCGCTGATCGGCGTCGACATCGCCGAGACGTACGTCCATGTGGAGCTGTTCGATCTCGGGCTGAACGTGCTGGCCCGCGCCGAGGAGGACGTCCGGCCCGGTGAGAGCCTGCCCGAGCAGGTGGTCGGCCACGTGGTCACCGCCGTCGGCTCGGTCGTCACCCAGGCGGGCATCGAGGGCGCCCGGGTGCTGGGGGTCGGGGTGAGCGTGCCGGGGCAGGTGGACCGCGCCACCGGTGTCTCCGAGTACGCGCCCAACTGGGACTGGCACGACGTACCGCTGCTCGACCTGCTCACCGAGCACATCGCCTACCCGCTGTACTTGGACAACCCGCTGCGCGCCAGCGCGGTCGCGGAGCTGTGGTTCGGGGCCGCCCGGGGCCGGGGGAACGCCGTGGTGGTCAACCTGGGCACGGGCGTGGGCGCCGGTCTCGTCCTGGGCGGCGGACTGCACCGGGGGGTCAGCAACAGCGCCGGCGAGTGGGGCCACACCACGATGGTGCTGGACGGACGCCTGTGCCGTTGCGGCAACCACGGGTGCGTGGAGACGTACATCGGAGCGCGCGGCATCATGCTGAACCTGCGCGAGCTCAGTCCCGACAGCCCGCTGTTGCACGCCGAGGACCAGACGGCGACCATCGACGCCCTGGCCCGCGGGGTCGCGGCGGACGACCCCGTGGCGCGCCGGGTCGTCCACGAGACCGCCCGCTATCTGGGCGCCGGTGTCGCGGACCTGGTCAACCTGTTCAACCCCGAGATCGTCGTGCTGAGCAGCTGGGTGGCCCGCACCCTGGGCGAGCCGCTGCTGCACGAGGTGCGCGAGGCCGTGACCCGGCACGCACTGCCACGGCCGCTGGCCGCCACGGAGGTCGTCCTCTCCCCGATCCCCACCGACCCGGTGTGCCTCGGCGCGGCGACGTTCGCGCTCGAAGGCGCGCTGCAGACCGTCGGGCAGAAGAACGGCAAACGCGCCGCCCCCGTGAGGAGCCGTACCACCACCCCATCCTCGTAACGGCGGAACCAACTCCTCCACTCCCCCTACGCGTTCGAAATCGCGAACGGGATACAACGCTTCGCACAGACTTCGTCCAACCCCTTGCCGAAGCCTTAGTCGAAGCTCTAGCGTCCCGCACCGCACCTCTCTTTGAGCCATCTGGCGCGAGCCTTCGGGCCGTGAGCCATCAGGCAGTGAGCCGCAGAGCCGCAGCCGCACTCGAGACAAGGACGTCAGCATGTCGGCATCGAGCAACATGAACTGGGACCGCCGGAACGTACTGCGGGCCGCGATGGGCCTGGCCGCCGCGGGCGGGCTGGCCGCGTGCGGCGGCAACAACGGCCGGGGCGGCGGCTCCGGTTCGGGCACCAACCTGACGCAGATGTTCCACGCGTACGGCGAGGCGGGCACCGAGCAGGCCATCAAGAAGTACGCGAAGGCGTACAAGGAAGCCAACGTGACCACGCAGTGGATCACCAGCGCAGACTTCGAGAGCAAGCTCTTCTCGGCGCTGCTCACCAAGAACGCGCCGGATCTCTTCGAGTTCCACCCGCAGATCCAGATGGTGAAGAGCGGCCAGGTGGCGGACCTGACCGACATCATCGACCCGGTCAAGGACGACTTCAACCCGGCCGACATCAAGTCGCACACGGTCGACGGGAAGATATACGGCGTCCGCATGATCGACGACCCGCAGTTCTTCTTCTACCGCAAGTCGATGCTGGAGAAGGCCAAGGTCGAGGTGCCGACCACGCTCGACGAGCTGATGGAGGCCGCCGCCAAGCTCACCACCGGCAAGGTCAAGGGCCTGTACATGGGCAACGACCTGCACTCGGTCATCAACCCGATGATCTGGTCGGCCGGCGCGGACACCCTCAACGAGAAGAACGAGATCGCCTACCACACCCCGGGTGTGGTCGAGGGCATCAAGAAGATGCGCAAGCTGTTCACCAGCGGCGACCTCCTCCTCGGCGCCCCGACCGAGTCCTGGGACCCGTCCTCGTTCAACCAGGGCCTGTGCGCCATCCAGTTCTGCGGCATGTGGGCCATGCCGGCCATTCAGGACGCGCTCGGTGACGACTGGGGCGTCTTCCCCTTCCCGAAGACCGTCGACTCCGGCAAGCAGTCCGTCTACAACGGCGGCTGGTCGATGTTCGTCAACGCCAAGGGCAAGAACGTCGACGCGGCCAAGGAGTACGTGAAGTGGCTGTGGATCGACCAGAAGCAGTACCAGGAGGACTGGGCCACCTCCTACGGCTTCCACATCCCGCCGCGCACCTCGCTCGCCAAGACGGCCGACAAGCTCAAGTCGGGCAACGCCGCTGAGGGCGTGAGGCTCTTCAACGAGTTCGGCCACTTCGACAACATCGGCTGGACCCAGGCGATGATCACCGCCCTCGAGGACGTCTTCGCCAACTCCGTCCGCAAGAGCATGGACCCGGAGAAGGCCCTCGACAAGGCCGACGCGGCCGTCAACCGCGAGCTCAAGAAGCTCTTCGGATAGGCCGCGGGACGGACCACGACATGTCGACGACCACCAAGCTCGACCTCGCGGGCTCCGCCCCGGCACAGGCCGCACCGGCCAAGCCGCGGCGGGGCCTGCGGGGCAGCCCCGCCTACGCCTTCTGGCTCTTCACCGGGCCGTTCCTGATCGGCCTGGCGATCTTCGTCTACGCGCCGATCCTCTGGAGCCTCTGGCTGAGCTTCTTCGAGGCCCGCTTCACCGTCACGCCGGACAAGTTCGTCGGCTTCGACAACTACGTGTACATGCTGACGAACGACGACTTCGTCGGCTCGCTCGGCACCTTCACCGTCTTCGCCGCGTTCATCGTGCCCACCACCTGGGCGCTCTCGCTGGGCCTGGCCCTGCTGGTGAACCGGATGCGGTTCATGCGGGCGTTCTTCCGCTCGGTCTTCTTCCTGCCGACCGCGGTCAGCTACGTCGCCGCGGCGCTCATCTGGAAGATGTCCATCTTCAGCGGGGTCCGCTTCGGTCTGATGAACACGGTCCTGGGCTGGTTCGGCATCGAGAACATCGCCTGGCTGATCGACCCCAACCCGCCCTGGTACTGGCTGGTCATCGTGACCGCCCGGCTGTGGCTGCAGTCCGGCTTCTACATGATCCTTTTCATCGCGGCGCTGCAGAACATCCCGGACGAGCTCTACGAGGCCGCCGCCATCGACGGCGCAAAGTCGGGCTGGCAGACCTTCCGGTACATCACCCTGCCCCAGCTGCGCGCCACCTCCACCGCGGTGATCCTGCTGCTGCTGATCGCCGCCTACCAGGCCTTCGACGAGTTCTTCAACCTGCTGTCGAAGACCACCTGGGGACGCCCGCCGCTCGTCGAGCTGTACTACAAGGCCCTGGGCGAGAGCCAGGACTACGGCGCCGGAAGCGCGGGGGCACTCATCCTGACCGTGCTGATCTGCGCCGTGACCCTGCTCCAGGGCAAGATCATGGGCTTCGGAAGGGGTGAGGAGTCCAAGTGACCACCACCATGACCAAGGTGCGCAAGTCCGCACCGGCGCCGGACGCCCCCAGCCGGGTCAGGCGCTCCGGCGGCGTGATGAGCTCCACCGGGCTCTACATCGCCACGGGCGTCGCCGCGTTCCTGTTCCTGGTCCCGTTCTACATCCTGGTGCGCAACGCCCTGTCCACCGATGCCGAGATCACCGGAGAGAACTGGAAGTTCTTCCCCACGGACCTCCAGTGGGGGAACATCAAGGAGCTGTTCACCGACGAGACGGTCCCCTTCGCCCAGTCCCTGTGGAACTCGGCGGTCGTGGCCACCCTGCACACCGTCGGCGTCCTGCTGGTGTGCTCCCTCGCCGGCTACGGCCTGGCCCGCATCCCCTACAAGCACGCCAACAAGGTGTTCTACGCCGTCCTCGGGACCCTGATGGTCCCGACCGCGGTCACCTTCGTGCCGAGCTTCGTGCTGGTCTCCTCGCTCGGCTGGGTCGACACCTACCGGGGTCTGATCATTCCCGGGCTGTTCAGTGGTTTCACCTGCTTCCTGTTCCGGCAGTACTTCCTGGGGTTCCCCAAGGAGCTGGAGGAGGCGGCGCGCATGGACGGGCTGGGTTACTTCGGCGCATACTGGCGCGTCGTGGTGCCGAACTCGCTGAACTTCTTCGCGGCGATGGCGACCATCACCTTCATCAACGGCTGGAACGCCTTCCTGTGGCCTCTGGTCATCGGCCAGGACCCCGGTTCCTGGACGGTGCAGGTCGCGCTGTCCAGTTACATGACCAACCAGACCGTCGTGTTCCACATGATCTTCATGGCCACGGCCGTATCCATCCTGCCCCTGGTCTTCGTCTTCCTGTTCCTCCAGCGCTGGCTGGTGCAGGGGATCGCACAGACCGGCATCAAGGGCTGAGCTAGGAGACCGATGTCTTACCGCACGACCCCATCCGTCGATTACGTCGAGGACGTCTCCCCGGGCAGCGGGGCCCTGCCGCCCCGCGCCTGGTACGCGTCCTCCGACGCGCGGTCCCTGTCGCTGAACGGCAGCTGGCGCCTGCGGGTGTCGGCCACCGCCGACGCCGAGGACGACTCGTTCGCCGAGGAGGGCTACGACGCCGGGAACTGGGCCGAGGTCACGGTCCCCGGGCACTGGGTTCTCCAGGGCGACGGGGCGTTCGGTTCCCCGATCTACACCAACCACCTCTATCCCTTCCCGGTGGACCCGCCGTACGTCCCGACGGAGAACCCGACCGGTGACCACCTGCGCGTCTTCGACCTGCCGTCGGACTGGCCGTCGGACGGCGGGGCGGTGCTGCGCTTCGACGGTGTCGAGTCGTGCGCCCGGGTCTGGCTGAACGGCACGGAGCTCGGCGAGTTCAAGGGCTCCCGGCTCGCGCACGAGTTCACGGTCGGTGAGCTGCTGAAGCCCGGCCGCAACGTGCTCGCCGTGCGTGTGCACCAGTGGTCGGCGGGGTCGTACCTGGAGGACCAGGACCAGTGGTGGCTGCCGGGCATCTTCCGTGACGTGACGCTGCTGCACCGCCCGCCGGGCAGCGCGGTCGACTTCTTCGTGCACGCCTCCTACGACCACACCACCGGCGAGGGCACCCTGCGCGTCGACTCCGACGTCGAGGGGCGGGTGACCGTCCCGGCCCTGGACATCGATGTCGCGACCGGCGAGCCGGTCACCGTCGCCGTCGAGCCGTGGACGGCCGAGACGCCGAAGCTCTACGACGGCGTGCTGGCCACGGACGGGGAGCGGGTGCCGCTGCGGATCGGTTTCCGCACCGTCGTCCTGGAGGACGGGCTCGTCAAGGTCAACGGCACGGCGATCCTGTTCCGGGGCGTCAACCGGCACGAGTGGCACCCCCGGCACGGCCGCGCGCTCGACCTGGAGACCATGCGCGAGGACGTGCTGCTGATGAAGCGGCACAACCTCAACGCCGTGCGCACCTCGCACTACCCGCCGCACCCGGCCTTCCTCGACCTGTGCGACGAGTACGGCCTGTGGGTCATCGACGAGTGCGACCTGGAGACCCACGGCTTCGTCGAGCAGGACTGGCGGGACAACCCGGTCGACGACGAGCGCTGGACCCCGGCCCTGCTGGACCGCGCCGCGCGCATGGTCGAGCGGGACAAGAACCACCCGTCGATCGTGTTCTGGTCGCTGGGCAACGAGGCCGGCACCGGCCGTGGGCTCACCGCCATGGCCGAGTGGATCCACGGCCGCGACCCCGAGCGGCTGGTGCACTACGAGGGCGACTGGAACTGCCGCGACACGGACGTCTACTCGCGGATGTACGCCTCCCACGAGGAGGTCGCCAGGATCGGGCAGCGGCTCGACGGCGGTACGCGGGGGCGCCGCGAACTGCCGTTCATCCAGTGCGAGTACGGTCACGCCATGGGCAACGGCCCGGGCGGCCTTGCCGACTACCAGGAGCTGTTCGAGAAGCACGAGCGGCTCCAGGGCGGGTTCATCTGGGAGTGGATCGACCACGGCGTCGAGCACGCCGAACTCGGTTACGCCTACGGCGGTGACTTCGGCGAGGAGCTGCACGACGGCAACTTCGTGTGCGACGGGCTGATCTTCCCGGACCGGACGCCGTCGCCGGGCCTGATCGAGTACAAGAAGGTCATCGAGCCGGTCCTGATCGAGGGCGACGGCACCAACGGCACCGTGCGGGTCACCAACAAGCACGACTTCGCCGACCTGTCCGCGCTGGCCTTCGAGTGGTCGTGCCAGGTGGACGGCGAGACCGTCGAGTCGGGTTCACTCGCGGTGCCGGCGCTCGCGCCGGGCGAGAGCGCCGAGGTCAAGCTGCCGGAGCCGCCCGCGGACGGCCGGGGCGGCGAGCGGCAGTGGACGGTGCGGGCCCTGCTCGCCGACGACACGTCCTGGGCCGCGAAGGGGCACGTGGTGGCCTGGGGCCAGTTCGCGGTGGCGGCGCGGCCGCTGCCGTCGTTCCCCGCGACCGACCGGCCCGTGCGCGACGGCGACCGGATCACGCTCGGCCCGGCCGCCTTCGACGCCCGTACCGGTGCGCTGCTGGCGATCGGCGGGGTGGCGGTCGGCGCGGCGCCACGGCTGGACGTGTGGCGGGCGACGACCGACAACGACGACGGCGCCGAGTGGCAGACCGACACCCGCTACGGGCTGCTGTGGCGCACGCTCGGCCTGCACCGGATGCGGCACCGCCTGGTCTCGGTCGAGGCGGGCGACGACGCGCTGACGGTGCGGACCCGGGTGGCGCCCGCCGCCCGCGAGGTGGGCCTGGACACGGTGTACCGCTGGACGTCCGACGGTGAGCGGCTGCGGCTGAGCGTGTCCGTGACGCCTCAGGGCGACTGGACGGTGCCGCTGCCCCGGCTCGGTGTGCGCTTCGGACTGCCGGAGGCGGACCGGGTGGAGTGGTTCGGTGGCGGTCCCGGCGAGGCCTACCCGGACACCAGGACGGCGTCCATGGTGGGCCGCTGGCAGTCCACGGTGGACGGGCTGCAGACGCCGTACGTCCGTCCGCAGGAGAACGGTGCCCGTGCCGACGTGCGCTGGGTGGAGCTGGGCGGTCTGCGGATCGAGGGGGACCCGGAGTTCTGGTTCACCGCGCGGCGCTGGACGACCGAGCAGCTCGACGCGGCCCGGCACCGCTCCGACCTCACGGCCGGGGACACGGTGTGGGTCAACCTCGACCACGGGCTGCACGGCATCGGCTCGCAGTCCTGCGGTCCGGGTCCGCTGCCGCAGTACTTCCTGAAGGCGGAGCCGGTGGAGTTCTCGTTCGTGTTCTCGACCACCGAGTAAGAAACCCGATTAATCGATTGACCGATTGATCGACATTCCGACAGTGTCGGGGTGTCATCCGCGGCCGGTCGGCCCTCGAGCCGACCGGCCGCCGCTGTGTTCACCGCACGAGAGCTGGTGGGTCAGTTGAGTGTCGCCATCGAGGTCCGCGGGCTGTCCCGTACCTTCCACACCACCGTCCGCCGCCCCGGCTTCGCGGGCGCCGTCCGTTCACTGGTCAACCCCGAGCGGGTGGCCAAGCACGCCGTCTCCGACATCACCTTCGACGTGGCCGCGGGCGAACTCCTCGCCCTGCTCGGGCCGAACGGTGCCGGCAAGTCCACCACCATCAAGATCCTCACCGGCATCCTCACCCCCACGTCCGGCGAGGCCCGGGTCGCGGGCGTGGTGCCCTACCGGGAGCGCGAGCGCAACGCCCGCAACGTGGGCGCGGTGTTCGGGCAGCGCACCCAGTTGTGGTGGGACCTGCCGGTGCGCGAGTCGTTCGCGATCCTGCGGGACATCTACGAGGTCCCCAAGGCCGAACACAGCGCGCGGCTGGCGGAGTTCGACGAGATCCTGGAACTGTCGTCGTTCTGGGACACCCGGGTCCGTCATCTCTCGCTCGGCCAGCGGGTGCGCAGCGATCTGGCCGCCGCCCTGCTCCACGACCCGCCGGTGGTCTTCCTCGACGAGCCGACCATCGGCATGGACGTGGTGGTCAAGGAGCAGGTGCGGGAGTTCCTGCGGCACCAGGTGGAACAGCGCGGCCGCACGGTGCTGCTGACCACGCACGACATGACGGAGGTCGAGCGGCTCGCCGAGCGGGTCGTGCTGGTCAACCACGGCCGGCTGATGCTGGACGGCACGCTCGACGAGATCCGCCGCAAGTTCGGCTCCACCTGGCAGGTGCGGGCCACGCTGGCCGATCCGCACGCCGAGGTCGTGCCGCCGCCGGGCACCACGCTGCTGCGGCACACCGGCGCGCAGATCGTCCTCGGCCCCGACGGACCGGACGCGCCGACCGTCCAACAGGCGCTGAAAGCGGTGATCGAGCGGTTCGAGGTGACGGACATCGCGCTGGACGAGGCGGACCTCGAGGACGTGATGCGGGCCGCTTACGTCCACGCCGGGGAGGTCTGACGTGGCCGTGCTCCACGCCTGGCGCGCCGCCCGTGTCACCCCGCTCGGCGAGCTGAACGCACCGCCCCGGATGACCGCCGTCGCCCTGCGGCTGGCCGTGCAGGTGGTGCTGGTCTGGTCGCTGTGGCGGGGCCTGTACGCGCAGTCCGGCACGACCGCGGGGCTCAGCCGCGACCAGGCGGTCACCTACGCCGTGCTGGCGGTACTGGCGTCCCGGCTGCGGGAGCTGGACCAGTACGCGGGCCGGGACACGGTCCTGCAGCACATGCACTTCGGCACCATCGTCTACTGGTACCTGCGCCCGCTGCCACCGCAGCGCTACTACGCCCTGCGCGCCGCCGGCGAGCAACTGTACGGCCTGGCCTGGGCGTCGACGGGGTACGCGATCTGCCTGGCCGCGGGCGTCGTCGAGCCGCCCCCGTCCCCGGCCGTGGCGGGGGTGTTCCTGCTCAGCATGCTGCTGGGGCAGTGGGTCCTGTACTACGTGATGCTGGTCCTGGACCAGTTGTGCTTCTGGACGGTCCGCAACACCGCGGCCATGCTGATCCTGCTGTTCGCGCAGAACCTGCTGTCCGGGGTGTACGCACCGCTGTGGTTCTTCCCGGACTGGTTCGTGACGATGAGCGCGTTCCTCCCCTTCCAGGCCACACTGAGCGTGCCGCTGTCGCTGTACGTGGGGCGGATCCCCCTGTCGGACGCGGCGTTCCAGCTCTCCGTGCAGGCCGCGTGGGTCGTGGTGCTGGCGTTGTTCACCCGGTTGCTGTGGCGGCGGGCCGCCCGGCGCGTGATCTCGCAGGGAGGCTGACATGTCGCTCAAGGCTCTGCGGATCGTGTGGCGCGTGACGGCGCTCAACTTCCGTGCGCAGATGGAGTACCGCACCGAGTTCCTGCTGATGATCGCGATCGGGGCGATCTGGCAGGTGTCGGTGATCGTGTTCGCGACGGTGCTGCTGTCCCGGTTCGCCGGGATGGGCGGCTGGGACAGCTCCGACGTGCTGCTGATCCCGGCGACGCGGATGCTGGCGCACGGGCTGTTCGTGCTGTTCCTGGGCCGCATGCACTGGGCCGGACGGCAGGTCCAGGAGGGCCGCATCGACATCTACCTGATGCGCCCGATGCCGGTCCACCGCCAGATCCAGCTGGCGTTCTTCCCGACCAACGCCATCGGGGACCTCACGGTCGCGGCGGGCCTGATGGTGGGCGCGCTCTCCCGCAGCGACCTGGACTGGACGGCGGGCCGTGTCACGTATCTCGTCGCGGCCGTGCTCGGCGGCATGCTGCTGGAGGCCGCCCTGTTCACGGTCGTGGCCAGTGCGTCCCTGCGTTTCCCGGCCGCCGACATGTGGGGCCGCTGGCTGGAGGAACTCCTCGGCACGTTCGGCAGTTACCCCCTGAACGTCCTGCCCAGGGCGGTGGGCGGATTCCTCACCTTCGGCCTGCCGCTCGCGTTCGTCGCCTACTTCCCGGCGGCGGTCCTGACGGGCCACGGCCACACGACCGGAGTCCCCTACTGGCTCGCGGCGGCCTCACCCCTGCTCGGACTGCTGGCCTATCTGGCGGCGCGGCTGGTGTGGCGGTGGAGTCTGCGGCACTACAGCGGCATCAACGGCTGACGGTGCCGCCGCTTAGTGCAGGGGCCAGACCGCGGAGGTGACCCGGCCCGGGAGGTGTTCCGGGTGACCTCCTGACGGTGTGACATCGAGCAGGTGCCTCCCACGGCCGCGCAGGCCTGAGCCGGATCTGTCCGACGGGCTGAGCCCCAAGGCCGGGACGGGTAACCTCGGCAGCGTGAAGTGACCTCTCCGGTGGCGCGCTCCCCCGGCGCCGCAGACGCGAACCGATCCGTACCCGCGGCCGCGCTTCCGCTCGGCCCACCTCGACCTCGTCGTCATCCCCCTCGCGGAGTTCCGCACCCGCGGGATGCCCGGCCGGCCGGACAGCTTCGCGCGGTACTCCTACGTCCACGCCGAGGTGCTGTTCGACCGGCTGGACGGGACCGTCGCCCGGATCCTCGACGGCAAGCGCACCCTCGGCGCCGACGAGGCCCGGGACGCGGCCGCCGGCTGGCTGGACGCCTACGTCAACCAGACCTACCGCTCGCTGAAGAGCTACCGCGACGACCGCCCGGACCTGGGTCACCTGGACGCCGCCGAGAGCGTCCCGTACGCCTTGGAGGTGCTCTTCGCGCTGCACCGCCGTGTCCGGCCCTACGACAAGTTCCTGCGGTGGGAGCTCGAACGGCGGCCGCTGGGCGACCCCCGGTGAGCCGCGGACCGGTTGCTGCCCGTCCTGCGGCGCGTCCTGGCCGACGGCGACCCGCCCACCCAGCGGGCCCTCTTCGACGAGATCGAGGAGGTGGCGCGCCGAGCCGGGCACGACCGGGTCCTCGACGCCTGGGGCACGGACCTGGACCTCCTGCGCCACCGGTGACGGACCGGCACTGGTGGTGAAGGTCGGCGGCCGGCACAAAGGCGTGGTCGGCGCCCACCGGTGACGGACCGGCACGGGCGGGCGCGGTCGGCGGCATCGGTGACGGACCGGCACGGGCGGGCGCGGTCCGTGCCGACGGGTTTCGGGACCCCGCTCCCACGCACCCGCCTGCGGCTACGATCACGTGGTGCGTCCGAGGGGTCTCGCCCTCGGCGCGGCGCGCTCTTCGAGAGGTGATCCCCGACCCCATGCCCAGAGCCGGTCTCACCCCCGAGCGTCTCGTCGCGGCCGCGGTGGAACTCGCCGACGAGGCAGGACTCGAGGGCGTCACCCTGTCCGCGCTGGCCCGCCGGTTCGGGGTCAAGGACGCGAGTCTGTACACCCACGTCCGGAACCTGAAGGACCTGCGGACCCGCATGGCGCTCCTCGCCGGTGGCGAGATGATCGACCGGATCGCGCAGGCGGTCGAGGGGCGGGAGACCGGCCGGGACACGCTCGCCGCGTTCGCCGGCGCCTACCGGGCCTACGCCCTGGAGCACCCCGGCCGGTACGCGGCGACCCAGATCCGCATCGACCGGGAGCTCGTCACGGAGTCCCCGGCGATGCGGCGAACGGCGGACGTCACCTATGGCATGCTCCGCGCCTACGGCCTGGAGGAACCCGACCTCACCGACGCCGTGCGCCTGCTGCGCAGCACCTTCCACGGCTACTGCGCCCTGGAGTCCACCGGCGCCTTCGGCGCGCCCCGTGACGTGCAGGTCTCCTGGGACAGGGCGATCGACGCCCTGCATGTACTGCTCCTGAACTGGCCGGGCGAGAAGAGGACTTCCGGATGAGCGAACGCACCCGGGCCGATGACACGGCCGGTGTCATCGCGGAGCGCTACTCCCTCGGCACCGGCCCCTGGACCATGAGGCTGACCTGCCTGCGCAACGCTCCCGACCTCGCCGCCGTCTCCCTGCTGGTCGCCGCGCTCGACATTTAGGACCTTGTCGGGGTGCGGGGCGTGCGGTTCGGCGCGGCGAGCCCCGCCACGTCGTGGTACGGCGGTGTGGTGCCCGTCGTCGGCCGGCCCGCGCGGATGTCGGCCGCAGCCTCCAGTGCCGCGCCCAGTGCCCGCCGGTACAGCAGTGAGCCGAGGCTGACCCGGCGTACACCCGCGTCGGCGAGGCGGGCGACGGACGGGCCGCCGGGTGAGTAGAGGATGTTGAGGGGCACCTCCAGGTGGCGCACCAGCGTCTCGATCCGCCGCAGATCGGTGAGGCCCGGCACGAACACCCCGTCCGCGCCCGCCTGTTGGTAGGCGTCGAGGCGCGCGAGGGTGCCGTCGCCGTCGCCCAGCCAGTGGGTGTCGGTACGGGCGTTGACGAACAGGCCGGGAGCGGCCCGCTTGACCGCCGCGATCTTCGCCGCGTGGCGGGCGGTCGGCCCGAGACCGTCCTCCAGGTTGATGCCGACCGCTCCGGCGGTGTACAGCTCCCGCGCGAACCCGGCCACCTCGTCCGGGTCGTCGCTGAATCCGGCCTCCGCGTCGACGGACAGCAGAAACGGCTCGGAGCCCAGGGCCACGGCCAGCCGCAGCGTCTCCTCCCGGGTGGCCGCCGCCCCGTCGGGCAGACCGGCCGCCGCGGCGACGCCCAGGCTCGTCGTCCCGACCGCCTCGAAGCCCTGCGCCGCGAGGGCCCCGGCGGATGCGTGATCCCAGGCGTTGGGCAGGAGCAGGGGATCCCCGGCGCGGTGCAGGGCGGTGAAGGCGGTGGCGGTCCGGCCGGACGGCTGCTGCTGCGGATCTGCGGTCATGGCGCCACGCTAGGCCCGGATCACTTCGGCGCGGACCGAAGAACGGCGGACCACGGAGGCCCAGGAGCGGCGGCGACCTCAGCCGATGTGCACGCCGGACCCCTCCAGCCGGACCTCCACCTCGGGCCCGCCACTCCAGCGGACCGTCAGTCGCCCCTCCCCGGAAGCGGTTACCGTGACCGTTTCCGCCAGCGGGACCGGATCCGCCTCGGCGGTGAGCCGGGCGAGGGCGACGAACAGGGTGGAGTCCCCGGTGGTGACACCGGTGAGGCCGGCGTCGAGACCGACGGCGGGCAGCAGGTCCGCCCGGGTGCCGTCCGGCGCGGCCCAGCCGGTCACGCGGACCTCCGTCCCCGGTTCCGCCCCCGAGACCAGGTGTGCCCGCACCTCCGTCGCCCCGCGCACCAGCACCACACTCGTCACCCGCGCTCCCCCACCCGCGGTGTGCCGTGAGGCCGCCCAGCCCTCGCCCACGCCGAGCGGCTCGATGCCCGTGCGGCTCGGGTCGCCGCCGACGAGGACGCTGTTGTCGTACGAGTCGGCGGGTGTCGTCACGGTGGAGTACGCCAGCCGCGTGTAGTACGGGTCGTAGCGGACGTCCTCGCTGCCGTGGTTGTGGAGGCGGACCACACCGTCGGAACGGGTGGACTGGAGCAGCCAGTTGGGAGGGACGACGGGGATGACGAAGTCCGCGCGTTCGGCGGGGGCGGGCTCCTCCGGTGCCGTCCAGACCTCGTGGCCGGGGGGCAGGAGCAGGCCGAGGAAGCCCTTGCTCGCCCAGTACGGCGAGGCCGGGCCCGAGTAGCCCTGCAGCACGGACTCGTCGTAGCCGTGCCAGCCGAGGGAGAGCAGACCCCGGTCGTCCACCGCGCCCCGGTCCAGGAAGTACTTCAGCGCGCCCGACGCCAGCCGCCGGGTCTCGCCGGGGGGCAGCGGCGTTCGGCCGGTCAGCGCGCCGAGCCACAGCGGCGCCGTCGTGGCGAAGCGGTACGTCAGGGAGCGGCCCTGGTGCATGGGGGCGCCGTCGCCGCCGAACAGGCGGGCGTAGTCGGAGAGGTGCCGGGAGAGGCGGTCGCCGTACAGCCGGAGCAGTCGTTCGTCGTGCTCCAGCCAGGCGTGCAGCACCGGGTAGAGGTGCATCGCCCAGCCGTTGTAGTAGTCGTACTTGCGGCCGTCGCCGTCGGTGTACCAGCCGTCCCCGACGTACCACTGCTCGATGCGTTCCAGGCCGCGGTCGATCGCCGAGCGGGAGGCCTCCGGCTCGTGGCCGATCTCGGCCAGGAAGCCGCCCACGGTGACCGGGAACAGCTCCCAGTTGCAGGGCCAGGGCTCGGCCGTGAGGGCGTCGGCCAGCCAGGCGGCCGCCCGCTGGCGCACGCCGTCGTCCAGGCGGTCCCAGAGCAGGTCCCGTGTGAGGCGCAGGGCCAGGGCGATGGACGCCGCCTCCACCAGGGACTGGTGGCGGTCCTCGATGCGGGGCCAGACGCCCGAGACGCCGGCGGCGAGGCCGGTCGCGTACCGCTCCAGGGCCTTCTCGTCGCGGCGGAAGGCGGCGAGCAGCAGGGTGCGGGCGTAGCCCTCCAGGCCGTCGGAGAGGCGGCCCGTCCAGCTGGCCCGGTCGCCGGGCAGGTGGTAGAGGGCGCGGTCCTCGGTGGCGTACGGCTCGACGGCGGTGAGCAGGGAGTCGGCCGCCGCCTCCCAGTGGGCGCGGGTGTAGCCGGTGAACGGGGACGTCGTGCGGTCGGCGGGAGGCAGCTGCATCGGGTGTCTTTCGTGCTCGGGCCGGTGGATACGGATCGGACCTGGAGCGCCCCGGTTCCGGTCGGGGCGCCCCAGGAGTTCATCCCACCCGCACCATGCGCTTCGGCACCAGATGCCGGGTGACGAGTTCGTCGCGGACGAGGCCCGCGTAGGCCGTCGCACCGCGCACGGAGGTGTGCGTGTTGTCCCGCGCCTCGTTGGTGAGGTACAGCGCCTTCGAGCCTTCCACGCCGAGGGACTCCACCAGCGCCTTGGTCTTCGCCGTGAGGTCGATCAGCGGGACGCCCCGGGCGGCGGCGACCGCGCGGATCACGGCCGGGTGGTCGACACCGAGGCCGTTGACCAGGAGCGCGGTTCCGTTGTTCAGCGTGCCGTCGGGGTTGAACCAGCGCCGCACGATGGGAGTGACAAGGACCGGCCGTCCGCCCTGTTCCCGGACGCCGGCCACCAGGGTTTCCAGGTTGGCCCGGTAGGTGGCCTCGTCCGTGGTCTTGTCGTTGTGGGCGAGCTGGACCAGGACCAGATCGCCGGGGCGGATCAGGGGCCGTACGGTGGCCCACAGCTGCGGGTTCCCCAGATACGAGACCGTACTCTCCCCGGAATCGGCGTAGTTGGCGACGGACACGCCCTTGCGGAGGTACTGGGGCAGCTGCTGTCCCCAGCCGGAGTACGGGTCGCCGGGCTGGTCGCAGACGGTGGAGTCGCCGACCAGGAAGATCTGGCGGGTGGGCCGGGCCCGGGTGACCCGGATGTCGGCGAGGGCGGGGGCGGAGCCGCCGATCTTCAGGTCGAGGCCGGTGGTGCCCTCGGGGCCGGTGGGCTCACCCTCGGGGCTGCGGACGTTCACCGTGAAGCTGCGGGTGACGCGTTGTCCGGCCGGCGCGGCGGTGTCGGGGAGCAGGGAGCGGCGGGTCTCACCGCTGACGCTCGTGCTGGACGCCGCCTTGCCGCCGAGGGTGACCCGTACGTCGTAGGTGCCCGGCGGGACGTCGAAGTGACAGGTGCCGGCGGCGCAGTGGGCGAGGCCCCGGCCCCCGCCCCTCGCTTCCGCGTGGGCGGGTACGGACGTCAATGCGGCCCCCAGGGTCACCACCGCGACGGCGACGATGCTGAAACGTCTCACTCCTGGCTCCTCCCGGTACACGACACGACCTGGAGGGGGACCGTACCGCTCCGCACAAGCGCTTTCTAGACCTGGAGCAGCATCCACGGGATCTCTGCCCGGACACCAGTGAAAGCCCTTTCGCAAAATCGATTCAACTGTCACCCTCGCTTCCACTGCACTCCCCCCACCTCTCGCAGGAGGCACCCCCCATGCCCGGACCCACGAACCGACCGGTCGGCCGTCGCACCGTCGTCCTCGCCGCCGGCGCCGGTGCCGTCGGCGCGGCCCTCGCCCGCACGGCGCACGCTGCCGGATTCGGCTGGAGCGACGACGGCGCGAACTACGTCGTCGACACCGGCGCCCAGCTGGTCTTCAAGGTGAGCAAGTCCACCGGCGACCTGACCTCCCTGGTCTACCGGGGTACGGAGTACCAGGGCTACGGCGGCCAGAACTCGCACATCGAGTCCGGCCTCGGCGCCTCCACCGTGAGCGTCAAGCAGTCCGGTTCGACAATCCTGATCTCCGTCACGCACGGCACCCTGAAGCACTACTACGCGGCCCGCAGCGGCGAGAACAACATCTATCTGTGGACGAACAAGGCCGACACCTCCGTCTCCGCGACCCGGTACATCGTGCGCGTGAAGAAGGGCGCGTTCCTCAACGACGAGCCCGACTCCTACACCTACGCGCCCACCACCATCGAGGCCTCGGACGTCTTCCGGAAATCCGACGGCCAGACCCGCTCGAAGCACTACTCGGGGCGGCGCGTCATGGATTACGACCACATCGGCTGGTCCGCCGACGGCGTCGGGCTGTGGAT
Organism: Streptomyces tibetensis; assembly: GCF_040647715.1. Taxonomy (GTDB): domain Bacteria; phylum Actinomycetota; class Actinomycetes; order Streptomycetales; family Streptomycetaceae; genus Streptomyces; species Streptomyces tibetensis_A. The sequence continues at coordinate 114,791 of NZ_JBEZCR010000005.1, forward strand.
GGTGCGCAGCAACCACGAGAAGGCCTCCGGCGGCCCCTTCTACCGCTCGCTGCTGCGCCACCAGAGCGCGGACGGCGGCGGCCTCTACGAGATTCTCTACTACGGCCAGAACCAGACCGAGGCGCAGCGATTCGGGCTCCAGGGTCCGTACGTCATCGCCTTCACGGACGGCGGGGCCCCCTCCTCGGCGCTGTACGCGGGCACGCTGACCACACCGTGGGCCGACTCGCTCGGCATCGCGGGGTACGTGCCGGAGAGCGGCCGGGGCAAGGTGGCGGGCGTCGGGATCTCCGGGCGGAACCCGGCGTACCCGTACACCGTCGGGCTCGCCGGTCCGGCCGCGCAGTACTGGGCTCCGGCGCGTGCCTCGGACGGTCACTTCTCCCTTTCCGGTGTGCTCCCGGGGACGTACACCCTGACCGTCTTCAAGGGCGAACTGGCCGTGTACACCACGTCGGTGAGCGTGTCGGCGGGCGGCACGACGACCCTGAACACGATCGCGATTCCCGCCTCCAACGACCCTTCCAACGCGTCCGTGATCTGGCGGATCGGCGACTGGAACGGCACGCCGGCCGGGTTCAAGAACGCGGACCTGATGACGTACGCGCATCCGTCCGACGCACGGGCCGCGTCCTGGACGGGGAACGTGGTCGTCGGGAGCGGTGAGACGGCGGCCTTCCCCTGCTACCTCTGGAAGGACGTCAACAGCGGGATCCTCGTGTACTTCAAGCTGACGGCGGCCCAGGCGGCCGCCGCGCACACCCTGCGCATCGGGGTGACGACGGCGTACGCGAACGGCCGACCCCAGGTCACCGTCAACGACACCTGGACCTCGGCGATCCCCGCCCCGCCCACCCAGCCGGACACCCGGTCGCTGACCAACGGTTCCTACCGGGGCAACAACCACACGTTCACGTACAGCGTCCCGGCGTCCGCCTGGAAGGCGGACGCCGGTCAGTACAACGTGCTCAGGATCGACGTGGTGAGCGGGTCGGGGGCGAGCGGGTTTCTCAGCGCGGGGACGGCGGTCGATGCGATCGACCTGCTGACCTGAGCACCCTCGCCGTGTGGGCGGTTGTCATGTCCCCCGTGTCCACTGCTGGTTGGTGCCGCCGTTGCACGTGTACGTGATGAGCGCGGCACCGTTGGCGGTGGACGCCCCGTTCACGTCCAGGCACTCGCCACTCGCGCGGGACCTGACGTTCACGTACGAGCCGGTGGTGGTCAGCGACCACTGCTGGCTCGTAGCGGAGGATGTGCAGTCCTCCTGCGTGACCGTGCTCGCGTTCTCCTGCACGCACAGGCTGCTGTTCCTGACCATCAGCTGGTAGTAACCGCTTCCGACGGACTTGAACCAGTACTTCTGGTTCGCGCCTCCGTTGCAGTCGTACTGCTTGATCTGGGCACCCGCCCACAGCGACTGGCTCGTCACGTCCGCGCACCTGGAGGAGTGGCGGGCGATGAGCGTGTTGTACGTGGCGCCGGTGCCGGTGACGGTTCCGGCGGCCGTGTCGATCGTGACCTCCGGCGACCAGGACATCGACATCGTGGTCGAGTTGGAGAAGGTCAGCGGCAGCCACACGTACCGCGAGTCGTTGACGGTGCCGCCGAAGGAGTTGCCCCAGCGGTCGCCCAGGTAGAGGTACGAGGTGCCCGAGGTGCCCTGCACGGGCAGCACGAAGGCGGTCTGCGAGCCGTACGCCGTCGAGTCGCCGATGTTCTTCATGGCCGACCAGGGGCCGGCGATGCTGGTGGCCGTGGCGTACTGCTGCTGGTTGGGGTTCCAGCCCGTCGCGCCGGAGGTCAGCATGAAGTACACCCCGTTGCGCTTGAACAGCGCAGGTGCCTCGCGGTGGCCACCTGGCCAGGGGTTGGCGACCAGGCTCGCGACGCCGGTGTAGTCGGCGGTGAGGCGGTAGATCTGCAGGTCGTAGTTCTCGCGGGCGGCCGAGATCATGTATCCGGCGCCGTCGGTGTCGGTGAAGACCGTGATGTCACGGGACATGTGCTGGCCGAGCGGGCGGAAACTGCCCTTCCAGGTGTAGTCGCCGTCGACGGTGTCGGAGACGGCGACGGCCGCGCGGGCCTCGCTGTAGTCGGTGCCGTTCTCCTTGTGCATCCACATCACGAACGTGCCGGTGGCCGCGTTGTACATGACCTTCGGCCGCTCGATGTTGGCGGTCGCGAGCTCGGGGGCGCTCGCCTCGGTCAGGACGTGGTTGCGGAACTCCCAGTTCTTCAGGTCGGTCGAGCGGTAGGCGTCGACGTACCGGAAGGTGTTGTCGGCGTTGCGGTGCTCGCCGAACCAGTAGTAGTAGCTGCCGACCTTGAGGACTCCGCCGCCGTGCGCGTGGACGGGGCCGCCCGAGGTGTCGGTGAACTGGGTGCCGTTGGTGACGGTCTGGGGCGCGGCCTGGGCTGGGCCGGCGGTGGCGAGGGCGCCGAAGAGCCCCAGACACAGGGCGAGCAGGGCGGTGCAGGCACGTCTCATGTCAGTCACCTGCCGTCGCGGTGTCGGCGACCGGTATGCCGAAGTCGGGGGTGCCGTCGGGCTTCCAGCCGAGTCTCTGGACGCGGGTGTGGCGGTTGGGATCGTTCAGCGGGTCGCCGTTGATCTCCTTGTACTGCCGGGCGTGGTAGACGAGGACGTCGGTGCGGCCGTCCTCGGCGACCGTGAAGCAGTTGTGGCCCGGGCCGTACTGCTTGGTCGTGTCGTTGCTGGTGAAGACCGGGGTCGGCGACTTGGACCAGCTCATGGGGTCCAGGAGGTGGCTGTCGGCGTCGGCGGTCAGCAGACCCATGCAGTAGTTGAAGTCGGTGGCGCTGGCCGAGTACGTCATGAAGAGGCGGCCGTTGCGCTTGAGGACGTACGGGCCCTCGTTGACCTTGAAGCCGATGCACTCCCAGTCGTACTCCGGGGTGGAGAGCCGCACCTGGGGGCCCGTCAGGGTCCAGGGGTTCGCCATCTCCGAGAGGAAGATGCCGGTGTTGTTGTCCAGGCCGGACTCGTGCTGGGCCCAGGCGAGGTAGCGCTTGCCCCGGTGGGTGAAGGTGGTGGCGTCCAGGGAGAAGGTTTCCCACGCCGTCTTGATCTGGCCCTTCTCCACCCAGGTGCCCTGGAAGGGGTTGGGGTGGGCGTTCTCCAGCACCCAGATGCGGATCGCCCAGACGTCCTCGGCGGGTGCGGAGGCGAAGTAGATGTACCACTTGCCGCCGATGCGGTGCAGTTCGGGCGCCCAGATGTGGGCGCCCATGGGGCCGGTGGTGTGCGCGCGCCAGATGACGGACTCGTCCGCCGTGCCGAGACCGCCGAGGGTGCGGGAGCGGCGCAGGATGATGCGGTCGTACTCGGGCGCGGTGGCGGTGAAGTAGTAGAAGCCGTCCGTGTGCCGGTGGATGTGCGGGTCGGCCCGGTTGCGGACCAGCGGGTTCACGAAGGGGGCCGGCTTCGGGCGCCTTCCGGGTTTTTCGGCAGCGGTTTCTGCCGGGGGTGCCGCCTGGGCCACGCCGGGGAGGGCGGGGACGGTGGCAAAGGCGCCGGCGGCTGCGGCGCCCTTCAGCAGCAGTCTGCGGCTGGGGGCTTCGGGCAGAACAGGGTCGCGGCTCATGCGGCCTGCCTCTCATGGGGTGGGGGGAAACCACCACGCCGTCCGATATCTCGAACGCCATCTGTCATTACGAACGCCGAAAAGGTAAGGGTGCGCCACGAGGAGGTCAACGGGTCTGACGGGGCGAGTCGTTCACCGATTCTGCACGAGTCGGGCCCGTCCCCCATGGTGTGCGCAGCCGCTCCCCCATCACAGCAGCGGCCACGGGCGTCCCGACGCCGGTCCTCTCCCTGCTCACCGCTCCCCCGGCGGAGGCCGCGCCCCCGGGCGGCGCGGCCTCCGCCGGGGACATCGGTTTCGGCTGGTGGCCCTACGCCCTGGGCTCCCCCTGATCATCAGCCTCGCGATACGGTGTTCGCCGTGCGGACCATCCGCCGGGGCGGCCCCGTTCGGTCGGCCTGAGCTCCGGCCTCACAGCTCCGACTCCCCCACGCCACGACCTCCACCTCGTCCCCCACAGCCACCGTGCCCGGCAGGGGTGCCGCGTGCTTCGCGCCGAAGGCGATGCCGCCCTGGGGGGCTATGCCTGCACCTCGGCCCTGTCCTTGCGTCCCCGCAGCCACACGTACACCGGGATGCCCGCGAAGAGGAACAGCACGCCCTGGTAGACGGCCGCGTACCCGGCGCCGGCGATCAGCCAGAACGAAAAGCCGAAGGAGAGGACCGCGACGGTCAAATCCCGGGCGAGGCCGGCGGGGCGGACGCGATTGCGGGTGCCGCGGGCCAGCCAGTACAGCTGGGCCGCCGCCGACAGCAGGTACGGCACGCAACCGGTGAAGGTGGTGATCAGGACCAGGACGCGGAACGTGGTGTCCGGTCCCGCCGTGTAGTTGAGGGCGATGAGGAGGCTGCCGAGGACCGCGCAGGCCCACACCCCGAAGCCGGGGACGCCGCCCTTGCCGAGGCGGGCGAAGGGCGCGGGGAAGAGGCCGTCGCGGGCGGCGGCGTACGGCATCTGCGCGGCCATGAGGATCCAGCCGTTGAGGCAACCGGTGATCGAGGCGACGGCGACCAGCGCGATGGCGGTGCCGCCCCAGGAGCTGCCGGTGAGGGCGTTGACGGCGTCGGCGAAGGGGGCGCCGGAGTCGACGAGCCGGTCGTGCGGGACCAGACCGAAGACGGCGATGGTGCCGAGGACGTAGACGAGGGCGGAGGCCAGGGTGCCGAGGACGCTCGCCCGGCCGACGGTGCGCTCGGGGTCACGAACTTCGCCCGCGCTGACGGCGGCCGACTCGACGCCGAGGAAGCTGTACAGCAGCAGCGCGGCGGAGGCGGCCAGCGCGCCGGAGACGCTCTGGCCGGAGGCGTTGAACGGGCCGAAGTTGTCCGCGTCGACGAAGAACAGGCCGATCGTGGCCAGCAGGAGCAGCGGTACGAATTTCAGGACCGTGGAGACGACCTGCACCGCGCCGACCCAGCGTGTGCCCGCGAAGTTCGCCGCGGCCGGCAGCCAGAGGGCGGCCATCGCGACGAGGGCCTGGAGGGCGTGGTTGCCGTGCAGGGGTATGAGGACCTCGACGTAGCCGACGACCGCGACGGCCAGGGCGGCGATGCTGACCCAGCACATCGTCCAGTACGACCAGGCCGACAGGAACCCGGCGAACTCGCCGAAGGCATCCCGGGGGTAGACGTACAGGCCGCCGGTGACGGGGCTGCGGCGCGCCAGCTTGCCGAAGAGCAGCGCGAGCAGGACGGCTCCCACCGAGAGCACGAGGAAAGCGAGCAGGCTGATCGTGCCGTACGGGGCGACGGTGGCGGGCAGAGCGAAGATGCCGCCGCCGATGATGTTGCCCATGACGAGGGCCGTGGCGGCGGCGAGGCCGAAGGTGCGGCGGGGAGCGGGCGCCGCGGCGGTTCCGGTCGCGGCCCGGTCGGCGGGCTCTGCGGCCTCGCTGGGGCTGGGGACGGTCATGAGAGTTCCTGTACAAGCGGAGGAGGAGGGTCCTGATCGTAAGCCGCGATCCCACATGTTGGTCGACCTGTTCATCAGATGGACACACTCGGCTGGGGTCCGCTGCGGAACGTCGACTACCGTCGTCGGCATGACCAGCACTCCCTCCCTCGCAGAAGCCCTCGCCGCCGGGACGGTCGTCCTCGACGGAGGCATGTCCAACCAGCTCGAATCGGCCGGGCACGACCTGAGCGACGAGCTGTGGTCCGCCCGGCTGCTCGCCGAACAGCCGGAGGCGGTGACCGAGGCGCACCTCGCCTACTTCCGCGCGGGGGCGGACGTGGCGATCACGGCCAGCTACCAGGCCACGTTCGAGGGCTTCGCCAAGCGCGGGATCGGTCACGACCGGGCAGCCGAACTCATGACGCTGAGCGTGGAGTCGGCCCGGGAGGCGGCCCGGCGGGCGCGGGTCTCCCGGCCCCTGTGGGTGGCGGCCTCGGCCGGTCCCTACGGGGCGATGCTCGCGGACGGCTCGGAGTACCGGGGGCGCTACGGGCTGAGCGTGGACGAGCTGGAGCGTTTCCACCGGCCGCGCCTGGAGGTGCTGGCCGCGGCCCGGCCCGACGTCCTCGCCCTGGAAACGGTCCCGGACGCCGACGAGGCCACGGCCCTGCTGCGGGCGGTGCGCGGGCTCGGGGTGCCGGCCTGGCTGACGTACTCCGTCGCCGGTGACCGCACCCGTGCCGGGCAGCCGCTGGAGGAGGCCTTCGCCCCGGCCGCCGAGGCGGACGAGGTGATCGCGGTCGGGGTGAACTGCTGCGCGCCGCAGGACGTGGAGGCGGCGGTGGCGACGGCGGCGCGGGTCACCGGCAAGCCGGTCGTCGTCTACCCCAACAGCGGCGAGACGTGGGACGCCGGGGTGCGTGCCTGGACCGGCCGCTCCAGCTTCACCGCCGGCCAGGTGAAGGGCTGGCAGCAGGCGGGAGCCCGGATGATCGGCGGCTGCTGCCGGGTGGGGCCGGACGCCATCGCGGGCATCGCCGAGACCCTGAGGACGGCGTAGCGCCCGACGACCCGGGCGAGGCGCCCCCACCCCGGCGAAGCACCCACCGCCCCGGACCAATGCCCCGCTGTCCCGCAGAACCGGCCCGGCGCTTCGGCACAGTGCCCCGCTGTCCCGGTGAGGCTCACCCCGGCGAACTGCGCCCCGTCCGGGCGAGGCACCCCGCTGCCCCGGCGCACCGCCCCCGCCGCCCCAGTGAAACGCCTCCGCTTCCCCACGCAGCACCCCGCCGCCCCGGTGAAACGCCCACGCTGTCCCCACACAGCACCCCGCCGGCCCCGGCCAAACGCCCCGCTGCCCGGCCGGTGTTCGCACGGCCCTCCTCCCCCCTCGCTCCGCGCTGCTAGCCTCCGTCGTGGGAACCGGTTGCTACCGGCGTTGCCGCAGTTCCCAGGGGGATGGGCGCTGACCGGCGCCCGGGAGAGGCGAGGCGGGGCATGACGAGGAAGAGCGGGGACGCGAGCCGTAGCACCATCCGGGACGTGGCGGCGCGCGCGGGGGTCTCCGCGTCGACGGTGTCCCGGGTGCTGGGCGGGGTGTATCCGGTGAGCGCGGCGACGCGCGGGAGCGTGATGCGGGCGGTCCGAGAACTGGACTACGTGGCCGACGCCCGGGCGAAGGCGATCGCCGGCGCCGGAACGCCCACTCTCGCCTTCGTGCTGGAGGACATCACCGGCCCGTCGTTCGCGTACATGGCCCACGGCGTGGAGCGCGAGGCGACCCGGCTCGGCCATCTCTGCCTGGTGTGCAGCACGGAGGGCGACGTCCGGCACGAGCTGGAGTTCGTCGAGATGATGCGCGCCCAGCGGGCCGCCGCCGTGATCCTGGTCGGCGGAACGGCCGACACCCCCGCGTACCGCGAACGCACCCGCCGCATGGCCGACTCCCTCGCCTCGGCCGGTTCCCGCCTGGTCCTGTGCGGCCGGCCGCCGCTGGACCCGGGCGCCCCGGTGACGGTCATCGAGTACGACAACGAGGGCGGTGCCCACACCCTGGTCGCCCACGTGCTCGCGAGGGGCCACCGCCGGGTGCTGTTCCTCGGCGGCCGGGCGGACCACACGACGGCCCTGGGCCGGGAACGCGGCTACCTCGCGGCCCACCGGGCCCGGGGCCTCGACCCCGACCCGGCCCTCGTCCTGCACGGCGACTTCACGCGGGACGCCGGCCACCGTCTGATGCGGCAGGCCCTGGCGGACGGGCTGGAGTTCAGCGCGGTGGTGGCGGCCACGGACATGGTCGCGGCGGGTGCCCTCACCGCACTGCACGAAGCGGGTCTGAAGGTGCCGGACGACGTCTCGCTCGCCGGTTACGACGACATTCCGTTCGCCCGCGATCTGCACCCGGCCCTGACGACGGTCCACGTCCCCTACGAGGAACTGGGCCGTCTCGCCGTCCGGACGGCCCTGGAGCACACCCCGGGCGCCCCGGACGAACATCTGCTGCTGGGCACGCACGTGGTGGTACGGGACTCGGTGGGGCCTGGTCCTGGTCCAGGTCCTGTGACGGCATAGGTTCCGGCGTCCACGGACCTGTCTAACCGACCCGCTGCATCGCCTTCCGGTGCCGTTCCGCCATCGCGGCCCCCGACTCGCGGCGGGCCATCCTGCGCAGGACGGACGGTGCGAGGAGCAGCCCGGCGACGGTCCAGGCACACAGCACTCCCGCGGTCTCCAGGTGCCGCCAGGACGCGCCGACCTCGGCGGCGACAGCGCCGGCCGGCAGCAGCGCCGAGCGGAGACCGAGACCGAGCCAGTAGAAGGGGAAGACCTGACCCACGGTCTGCAGCCACCCGGGCAGCTCCGACAGCGGGAAGTAGATCCCGGAGATCACCACGAGCCCCATCACCGGAAGCATCAGCAAGCCGACGGTGCGCGGGCTGTTGACCAGTGAGCCGACGACGGCGCCCATCGGCAGGGTGGCCAGGAGACCCAGCGGCACCACCCACACCAGCGTCAGCAACGCTCCGCCGCCCTGCCGGGCCACTCCGTCCACCAGGAACACGCCCACGGCGAAGGGGAGCGCCATGGAGGCGAGTGCCGTACCGGACACCATGACGATCTTGCCGACCAGGTGGCCAACCATGCCGTGGGGCACGGCCTTGGCCCGCAGCAAAGTGCCGTCCTCGCGCTCGGTCGTGAGCAACTGCGCCGTGGTCATCAGCCCGGTGAAGGCGAGCGTCATCCCCAGCACGCTCGGCAGCATGAACGCGCCGTTGGAGATGCCGGCGCCCTTCAGCGGTTCGTCCCTGCCCAAGTACAGCGGCACGACGAGCAGAACGGTCCACAGCGCGTAGCCGAACACGTCCTGGCCGGTGGTGAAGGTCTGCCGAAGTTCCGTCCAGCCGCGCCGTACTCCCACCAGCGCCGCGTGCCACACCGCACTCACGGCGATCCCTCCCCGAAGGCCGGTACGGCCCGCTCGTCGGGACCGTGGCCCGACTCGAACTCCCGCACCATCGCCAGGTAGGTGTCCTCCAGGCTCGCCCGGCGCACCTCCAACCCGCCGATCGCCTCGCCGTGCTCCTCGAACAGCCGGCGGACGAACCGGGTGGGCTCGGCCGTGGCCTCCTCGAACGACTGCCCGTCCCGCGTCCAGCGCACCGTGGCCTCGGCCGACGCCTGCCGTGACAGCTCCTGCGCCGAGCCGTCGGCCACGATCCGGCCACCGGCCAGAATGAGGATCCGGTCGGCGAGCTTCTCCGCCTCGGCGAGGTCGTGCGTGGTCAGCACAACGGTGGTGTTCTCGTCCGCGAGGCCGCGTACCAGGCCGTGGAACTCGTTCCTCGCCTCCGGGTCCAGGCCCGCCGTCGGCTCGTCCAGGAACAGCACCTCGGGCCTGCCCACGATGCCGACGGCCACGTCGAAACGCCGCCGTTGCCCGCCGGACAGCGTCCCGACCCGCTGGTCCGCCTGCCCGGTCAGCCCCACTGCGGCGAGGAGCTCGTCGACGTCCCAGGGGCGCGGCACGGAAGCGGTCGCGTACGGCACGTAGTAGGAGCCGAGATGGGCCAGCAGCTCCCGCACCCGCCACTTGCCGTGGTCGCGCCAGGACTGCAGCACGATGCCCAGGCGCGCACGCCACCGTTCGTCCCCGGCGGCCGGATCGGTGCCGAGGACGGTCACGTCCCCGGCCGAGCGCATCCGGAAGCCTTCCAGGATTTCGATGGTGGTCGTCTTGCCCGCGCCGTTCGGGCCGAGCAGCAGGACGACTTCGCCTCGCCGGGCCGTGAAGCGGACACCCTTCAACACGTCCTGGCTGCGGTAGCGCATCCGCAGATCCCGTACGTCGATGACCGTGTCGCTCTCCCGCGGTGGGCTGCTCCCCACCTTGAACAAGGCGTGATCGGTCGTCATCGGTTCCCCCGTCCGTCTCGTGGTCCGTGCTGCGGGCAGGGCCGGAGGCCGTGCAGACCCGACGTCCGTGGTCATGGGACGTGGGCTGCGGCTGCGTTGCCCTCCTGGCAGCGGCCGTTCGGGCCCTCCCGGGCGAACACATTACCGAACGACCCGCCCTGCGGCGGCGCCGTCAGTGACGGCGGAGAGCGCCCGAGCGCCGCAGGCGCCGTACGGCTGACCGCAGTTCCACGACGCGACCGTGCGGGTCGTCGACGAGGACCGAGGCCGGTGGGGGGTCGGCGGGCCTGAGGGCGTCGGCCTTCCAGAGGGCGATTTCACGGTCACGGGGGCCGCGGGCCGTGTAGGCCAGGCCGTTCCGGGCGTCCGGTGCCCGGTCACCGAAGACGCGCACCGGGTGGGTCGCGTCCCAGCGCTCCCAGCCGGGGTCGCCGTCGGTGGCGAAGCGGACCCACGCCCCGTGCATCGCGTCGGCCAGTTCCTGCGGGGCGCCCTCCCCGGCGAGTTTCCGCGACTCGGGGACGTCTCCGGTGTCGAAGACGAAGCCCAGCTCCAGCGCGTGGCAGGCGCCGAGGCCGGGCAGGTTCGAGGGCCAGGCGAACTCGTAGACGTACGACGGTTCCGTGCGGGCGTCGGCCAAGTGGTGCAGGGGTATGCGGAGCAGATGGTCGGTGACGAGCTGGCCGACGGTCTCCGCCGTGCCGGCCTCGGGGTGCAGGGTGCGGTAGCCGCGCGGCACCTCGCTGCCGCAGTGGCAGCGGGCCATGGCACCCGCGAGGGCGACGGCCCCGAGGCGGTCGACGCGGTCCAGGAGCCCGCCCGGCACCAGCCACAGCCGGTATTCGTCCCGGGTCCAGCCCAGCAGCAGCTCGACCCCGGGGGCCGCCCCGCCGTCCGTGAGGGCCTGGAGGGGGTCGCGCGGGACGACGTCGCCGTCGACGACGAGACCGAAGGCGGGTCCGCCGACCACCGGGCTGCTCAGCCTGCCCACCTCGGCCTGGGTGCGCAGCAGCAGATCCCGGTCGACGGCGGCGAAGGCCTCGGCGGTGGCGGGGATCTTCAGCCGGGAGGCCATGCGGCGGACCATCCGCCGGACCCTGGCCCGCTCGGACGCCTCGGGCGGCCCGCTCTGCAGGACGGCCCGCCGCACCAACCCCTGGGTCTGCGGGGCGGCGATGAGGGCGCCGATGCTGATCGCCCCGGCGGACTGGCCGAAGAGGGTGATGCGGCCGGGGTCGCCGCCGAAGGCTTCGATGGCCTCGTGCACCCAGGTCAGGGCGGCGATCTGGTCGCGCAGGCCGGGGTTCGGGGGTGTGTCGGGGAACAGTCCGTAGCCCTCGACACCCAGCCGGTAGTTGATGGAGACACAGACCACGCCGTCGCGGGCGAAGGCATGCCCGTCGTAGACGGGTACGGCGGAAGAACCCCTGGTCAGGGCGCCGCCGTGCACCCAGACGAGGACGGGGAGGCGGGCTTTCGGATCGGGCTGCGGGGTCCAGACGTTGAGGTTGAGGCAGTCGTCGCCGGGCACGACCGGGTCCGACAGGTAGTGGGCGAAGGCGTCGGAGTACGGCGGTTTCGGCGGGGTGGGGCCGAAGGCACCGGCGTCACGGACACCGTCCCAGGGCGGCAGCGGCACGGGCGGGCGGAAGCGGCGGGGGCCGAAGGGAGGGGCCGCGTACGGGACGCCGCGGAAGACCGCGACCCCGCGCTCGTACCGGCCTCGCAGGGCGCCGAAGGGCGTGCTCACCACGGGGTCCGTCTGCGGGGCCGCCTGGTCTGTCGTCATACGTCCACCAGCTTCCTCACCGCGCTCGTGCACCGTGAAGATCAGAGCACCTCATTGTGGCCCGGTATTCCGGTGCACGAGTGGGTGGGAGGACTGTTCGGGTTACTTGGCGTACATCAGCGTGCCGAAGCCGAGCTGGTCGAATCCGCCGCTGGTGGTGCCGTAGTCACCTCCCCCGCCCTCGGGGGCGACGGAGAAGCACATCTGGGCGATGTACTTGTCGTCGAGGAGCAGGCGCCGCCCGTAGTGGTAGTGGAGCATCGCCCAGACCGGGCGGGCCTGGCCGCGGGAGACCGTGCTGATCACCGTATGTGACTGCTGGGAGCAGTTCTGACCGGTGCCCCAGGTGTAGGTGGTGAACGGCACGTCCATGTCGAGGTTGTACTTGGCGACGTACTGGGCGGCCTTCATGAAGCGGCGGCCGTCGTAGGAGTAGAGGTCGTCGCCCTGGTTCCAGGCCATCTCGCAGAGCGCGCCCATCTGGCCCATGCCCATCATGGTGTGGCCCTGGTCGCGGCCCGACTCCTGCCACTGGCCGAGGTCGTAGCCCTCGACGTTTGCGTACAGGAACGGAACGGCGTGCTGGACGGAACCGTTTCCGGCGCCGGACTTGAAGTAGGAAACAGCCTGGTCGTACATGGCGGCGTTGTCGGTGAGGATCCCGATGGCCATGATCGAGGCCATGTTGCACAGGTCCCAGTTGGCCCAGTAGTTGGTGATGCAGGCGTCGTTGTGGCCGGTCAGGAACTGGTTGTTGAGCGGGTAGAAGACCCTGACCAGCATCTCCTGGGCGGCGGCGAGGTCGAACGCCGGGTAGTCCCGCATGAGTTCACAGGCGTTCGCGAACTGCCAGCCGTAGATGCCGGCGGCGAGGAACCGGTCGGCGTTGCCGGTGACCGTGGTCAGGGTGTGTGACCAGGCGTTGAGGATGGCGGCGGCGCACCGGGCGTTGGCCTCGGTGCCGCCGACCTTCCAGCGCAGGGCGTTCTGGTAGGCGGCCGCGATGTCGTTGTAGAGCTGCGGGTAGTTCTCTCCGGTGCCGCCGCGGATGATCGTCGCCGTGGCCCGGTGCGTCCAGGTGGACTGGGAGTGGGAGTTGGCGGTCAGCTTGTTCCAGCCGGAGAGCCAGGGGTCGTCGCCCGCGGCGACTCTGACTTTGGCGCGGTTGATGTCGCCGGCGTTGTGGAGCATGCCGGGGTGGGCGAAGGCGGCCGGTGCGGCGCCGGCCGTGGTGGCTGTGGCCGTGGCCGTGGCGCCGAGGGCGAGGGCCGCGGTGAGGCCGCCTGCGGTCCTGAGCAGACCGCGGCGGCTCACCCGGCCGCCCTCGTGATGGTGGGTGTGGGGGGACGTGCGGCTCATGTGGGCTCTCCGATCCGTGGGGTACTACATGGGGGTGATGCTCACCTCGTCGAACTGGGTGGTGCTGCGGGCCAGGGGGTCGCGGGAGCAGACCACGAGGCCCACGTGATAGGGGGCGTCACCGAAGCCGGGGATGTCTCCGTCGGCGAGGGGGGTGAAGGTGGCGCCGTCGTCGGTCGAGGCGGATGCGGTGAAGTGCGTCCCGGTGCGCTTCAGCCGCAGCAGGCAAGGGGCGGTGACCGCCGCGTTGCCCGTGAAGGCGGACTTTCCCGCGACGGTCGGGCGCAGCATCAGCTGGGCGCTCGTTCCGCCGGTGACGATCGCCCCGGCCGCCAGGTCGAACGGCGACAGGGACTTGGCCATGAGCAGGCCGACCCGGTCGCCGGTGGCTCCGGCGCGGGAGACCAGGCGGACGGTGACCTCGCAGTCACCGCTGACGGGCCGTCGTACGAACTGGCCCGTCATGCCCTGGTTGTTGACGGTGAGGTCGGTTCCGGCGCCCCGCACCACGAAGGTGCCGGCCTCGTACGAGGTGCTGCCGGGGGTCTGGACGGCGACCACGCCGAGGGTGCCGTGGTCGCGGTCGTCGAGGATGACGTCGCCCAGGTCGCCATGGGTCCAGGGCGCGGGCGGCGGGCTGCCGACCGTGAGGGTGAGCGTGCCGGTGGCCTCTCCGGCGGCGTTGCCGGCGGTGGTGGTGAGGGTGAACTCGCCGGTCCGGGTGGGGGTTCCGGAGATCAGGCCGGTGCGGCGGTCGAGGCGCAGACCGTCGGGCAGTCCCTTCACGGTGAAGCGGGTCGGCTCGTGCGTGGCGCGCAGGAGGTGCTGGAAGGGGGCGCCCTGGTTGGTGAACGCCGCGGTGGGTGAGGTGAGCCGGGGCGTGGCGGGTGTCGGCATGGTCGCCTTGGCCGGAGCCGACAGCGGGCCGTGTCCGGCGCGGTTCGTCTTCGCCACCGCGTAGTGGTACGTCGTGCCGGGTGTGCCGGTCGCGTCGGCGTAGCGGATGCGGGTGCCGAAGCCGACGGGGCCGAGGTCGCTCGCGACAGTCTTGAACGGGCCCTTCGCGGAGGTGGAGCGCAGCACCGTGTAGCGGGCCGAGAGGTCCGGGTCGGTCCAGGCCAGCTCGACCGCGTCGGCGCCCGGTGCGGCCCGCAGGTCGCCCGCTGCCCGGGTGGGGCGTGGCACGGACCAGACCTCGCCGCCCGTGCGGGAGGTGACGCCGACGTTGTCGAAGGCGCCGGTGCCGGTCTCGGCGTAGTCCTCGTCGACGCCCAGGCAGGAGGTGAGGGTGAGACCGACGTAGGCCGTCCTGCCCAACTGGACGTCGCTGGTGCCGACTTCGGTCCAGTGCACACCGTCCGGGGAGATGGCTCCGGTGCAGCGACCGCCGCGGCGCGTCACCCGGACCCAGTAGGGCATGCGCAGCCGGTAGCCGTCGCCGGCGCCCTCGACGTACGGGGCCTCGAGCGGGGTCGCCGACTCGGGGAGGTCACCGAGGGAGGAGATCGGGAACGCGGCGCCGGTCGTGACGGCCGGCTGCTGTGAGGGGGGCACGGGGGTGCTTCCCGTGCCTTTGACCACTCCCCCGGCTTTCGCCCGTACGCTCCACACACCGCTCCAGGTGTGCAGCGGCAGGCCCTGGATCAGCATGGCCGCGTGGGCGGCGTCCGCGTCCAGGGCGGCCCGCACGGTGACGCCGATCTTCGAGTACTGGGAGCTGAGTGGCCATACGATCCGGGCCGTGACCATACCGTCGCCGCGCAGCGGCAGGTACGCCAGGCGGTGGGTGTCGGCGGTGCCGGACGCCTCCAAAACGAACCGCTCCCCGTCGAAGACGGCCGAGCCGGGGATCCGGACATCTCCCACGTCACGGGTCCGCCAGGGGCCGGGGAGCCCGGGGACCGCTGCCGCCCAGGCCGAACGGTCGCTCGTTCCCTGGGCGTTGGCCGCGACAACCCTGTAGTAGGAGGTGCGTCCCCGGTGGGTCCGGCGGTCGGTGTACGTCGGGCCGGTGATCCCGGTGGCGAGCTTCTCGTACGGCCCGTCGGCGGCGGCCGCGCGCAGGACGGTGTACGACTCGGCCCACGCCGACGGCAGCCAGGCCAGCGTGACGGACCCCTCGCCGCCGACCGCCGTCACACCGGCCGGAGCCGTGGGCGCGGACGGAGGCGGGGCCTTCGTGCCGGCGAAGGTGAGGGTGCCCCAGCCGGGCAGGTCGTCGTTGCTGCCCTCGACGACGCGGGCACCACCGCCGCCGCGGAAGACGGCCGCCTTCGTGAAGGGCGTGTCGAGGCCGCGGACGCCCGCGTAGTGCGCGTACGCCATCTCGTGGATCGGGGGCAGGGTGCCGCGTCCCGTCGACGAGACGGACGTCTTGATGTACTTGCCCGTGCGGTCCAGGTCGGGGACGAAGGGCACGTCGCCGCCGAGGTTGTAGCGGGCGGCGTACTCGACGTTTTCCAGCAGCCGGTTTCCGTCGAAGGCGTACAGGTCGACGCCCTGGTTCCAGGCGACCTGCGCGACGTCCGCGAGCAGGCCGACGGCGAGTTGCTCGTGGCCCTGGTCGCGCCCGGACTCCTGGCCCTGTCCGGCGTCCGTGACGATGCGGTGCGGGACGCTGCCGTTGCCCGCCCCGGCGGCGGCGAACCGGAGCGCGTCCTCGAAGAGGGTGGGCTCCTCGCAGAAGACGCCGATGGCCAGGATCGACTGGATGGACGTGAGGTCCCAGTTGCCGTTGGCGTACAGCATGTAACCGGAGACGGCGGGATACCAGACGCGCAGGAACGATTCTTTGCAGCGCGCGACGTCGTCCTTCGCCCAGCCGTCGTAACCGGTGTACTGGAGCAACTCGGCCGCGTTGACGAACTTGAAGGCCTGGAGTCCGGCGCCGAGTGGCCCGTCCGCTCCGGTGACGGCGGTGAGGGAGGCCGACCAGGCGTTGAGGATGTCCCGGGACTTGTCGGCGTAGGCGCGTTCGCCGGTGATGCACCACATCAGTGCGGTCTGGTAGGCGGCGGCCGAGTCGGCGACGGCCTGGTTCTGGAAGTTGGTGGGGCCACGGCCCCAGGTGGTGATCTGCCCGGTGTTCTGGACGGCGTACGTCGACTTCGAGCGTGCGTGGGCGGCGAGGGCGAGGTAACCGTCGTACACCGGGGTTTCCTTGGCGGCGACGGCGGCCTTCATCCGGGCCAGGTCGTCGGCGCTGTGCAGCAGGCCGGGGTGGGTGAAGGTGCGTGGTGCGGTGCCGTCCCGGCCCGCGGCCCGGGCGGTACCGGGGGCGAGCAGTCCGCTCGCGCCCGACGCCAGCAGCAGGGCGGCGGCACCACCCAGGAAGCCGCGGCGGCTCGGTGCGGTGGGTTGCATGGCGCTGTGGCTCACGGGGCGCGTGTGCGTGGGGTCGGTGCTCATGACGCGGCGGCCGCCTCGGCGGTGGTGAGGAACTTCAGGTTCAGGACGTGCTCGTTGGCGTGCATCGGGATGGTGTCGGTGGTGAGGTACCAGGTCGGCTTCTTCATCGAGTCGGCGATGACCGTGCCGTTGACCACGAGGTTCTCGAACGTGACGTCCTTGATGGCGTGCTTGGCGTCGTAGCCGAGCAGCAGACAGGTGGCGAGCGGCTTGCCCGTGTAGGAGAGGTCCTTGACGTAGACGCCCTGGATGCCGCGGCCGACCGAGGTGTTGTACTTCGTGTTGTACATGACCCGCATGTGGATGAGCTGGCCCCAGCGGAAGTCCTCGACGCGTACGCCGTCGACCTTGACGTTCTTGATGAGGTTGCTGTCGCCCGGGTTGAGGGCGATGCAGCCCTGGTAGCCCATCTGGGGCTCGCGGTGGTCCAGGATGTCGAGATTCCTGAAGGTGAGGTTCTTCAGGACCTCGGGGTTGTCGGAGTTGCCGTGCGTGCCGACGTTGATGGGGTGGGCGACGTCCGCCCACAGGGTGGAGTTGCGCACGGTGACGTTGCTCGTGTCGCCGTAGTACTCCCAGCGGTGGGTGTAGATGGCGATGCAGTCGTCGGAGTTGCGCATGAAGACGCCGTCGATGACGACGTTGCTGGAGCAGAAGACGTCGATGCCGTCGCCCCATCCCTTGGAGCTGAAGGAGCACAGGCCCTTGATGGTGACGCCGGTGGCTTCGCCGAGCTGGACGGCGTAGCCGTTCGGGTTGAGGGCGGTGACGGCGCCGATGGAGATGTTCCGCGCGTTCTCGACCAGGGCGCCGCCGCCGGCCGTTCCGGCGAGCACGCCCCGGCCGGCGATCCCGGCGTGCTCCACGTTCCGGAAGATCACGGTCGCCTTCAGGACGGCGCCGCCGTCGAGGTACACGGTCTTGCCGGAGGGGACGAGCAGCGTGCCGTCGGCGGTGGTGTGGACGCCGGGGCCGTAGTAGAGGACGTTCGGGTCGTCCTGCGCGGGCTTCTTCTTCTCGACCGCGCGGGCGAACAGGTGGAGACAGTCGAAGATGTCGTCGTTGATCTGCACGACGACGTTGCGCGGCCGGTCGAGCGTGAAGCGCAGGGTGTCACCCCCCACTTCGGGCTTGATGCCGTAGGAATCCGGTCTCACGCGCACCTTGGTGGTGCCGCCCTTGAGGTAGGTGACCTCCACCTCGACGGATCCCTGGAAGTCGAAGTACGCCAGTGACGAGTTGTAGGTCTTGCTGGACCCCGTGGTCGGGTTGATCTCGCCCAGCTGGGGCCGCCAGATGTCCAGCGTCTGCCACTCGCCGTCGGGGGCGGTGCGCACCCGCACCTTGAAGCTGGTGTTGGTCGGCATGGCGGACGGGCGGGGGTAGGTGACGAGCTTCGGCGCGACGGCGGCGGCCTCGTCCGCCCGGGCGGCGGTCGCCGACAGCGGGGTGAACCCGGCGGCGAGAACGGTGGCGCCGGCCGCCTGAAGGGCGTTGCGGCGGGACAGGGACGGGGACATCTGCGACTCCTCGCGAAGGATGAACAGGACTGCGGGCCGGGTTACTTGAGGCCGGAGGTGGACGTTCCGGCGATGAAGCCGCGCTGGGCGACCAGGAAGATCAGCAGGATCGGCACGACGTACATCACGGAGCCCGCGGCCTGGAGGTTGGCCACGGGGGTACCGGCCGAGGTGACGTAGGTGGACATGACCGCCACCGCGAGGGTGGAGCGGTCGGTGGAGAGCAGCAGCTGGGGGGCGATGTAGTCGCCCCAGGACCAGGTGAAGGCGATCACGAAGCTCGCGGAGAGCACCGGCCAGGACTGCGGCAGGAAGATGCGCCAGAAGATCGTGCCGTAGCCGCAGCCGTCGACGATCGCCGCCTCCTCCAGCTCACGGGGCAGTCCGGCGAAGAACTGGCGGAAGAGGAAGACCAGATAGGGGGCGGCGGCCAGGCCCCAGAGCACCCACGGCCAGTACGTGTCGACCATGCCGAGCTGCGCGAAGATCAGGTAGGTCGGCAGCAGAGTGATCATCTGCGGCAGCATCATCGAGCCGATGAGGATGCCGAACAGCGTTTTCTTCCCCGGGGCCTCGAGACGGGCGAAACCGAAGCCCACCCAGGCGGAGCTGAGGGTGACGAGAGTGGCGTAGAGGGTCGCGATGATCAGGGAGTTGCGGGCGTAGCCCAGGAAGTCGATCAGGTTGAAGGCGTCAGCGAAGTTGTGCCACTGGACCTGGGCGGGCAGCCAGTGCCCGGGCGAGGCGGCCAGCTCCGCCGGGGTCTTCAGACCGCTGAGGACCAGCCAGCCGAACGGACCGACGAACAGGCCGGTGACGACGACCAGGGCCGTGTAGAGGACCAGGCGGCCGGCACGGATCCGCACCCGGGGCGTGGATCCGGGAGGAAGACTGGTGGCGGTCACTTCTTCGCCTCCGGGTCGACGTTGTAGAACACCACACCGGACGTGAACCTGAAGATGAGCCCGGTGGCGATGAGAATCAGGACGAAGAGCACCCACAGCAGCGCCGAGGCGTAGCCGTAGCGGCCGAGCGCGAAGTACTGCGAGAACACGTGCATCATGTAGAGGTAGTTGGACTGCGGCAGCGCGGTGACGCCCGCCGTCGTGCCGTCCGGGGTGAGCAGCAGCGGCATGATGGTCTGCACGGACGCGATCACACCGGTGACGGTCTGGAAGAGCAGCACCGGCGACAGCAGCGGCACGGTGATGCTGCGGAACGTCCGCCAGGCGCCGGCTCCGTCGATCCGGGCGGCCTCGTGCAGTTCCCGGGGCACGTCCTGGAGCCCGGCCAGCGAGATGATCATGACGTTTCCGGCGGCCCACAGCACACTCATCAGCAGCACGTAGCGGGCGTAGGGGTCCGCCAGCCAGCCGAGCGCGTCGAACCCGAAGAGGGTGAGGACTCCGTTCGCCGCACCGGAGTTCTGGTCGAAGAGCGCCTTGAAGGTGAGACCGGCACCGACCGGTGGCACCACGGCCGGCAGATAGAGCAGGGTGCGGAACAGTCCGCGGGCCCTGATCGGCCGGTTGACCAGGACGGCCAGGCCGAGTCCCGCGATGATCGACAGCGGCACCGAGATGATCGCGAACAAGCCCGTGCGGCCGAGGGAGTTCCAGGTCTGCGGATCGGAGAACAGCTCGGCGTAGTTGCCGAGGCCGACATAGCGCCAGTGCGGCGAGATGCCGTCGTACGTGGTGAAACTCAGCCACAGCGCGTACGCCATCGGCACGACGGTCAGCAGCAGGAAACCGGTGATCCAGGGAGCGGTGAACAGGTAGAAAGCGCGATGCCTGCGGCCGGTCATGGAGATCCGGGGCCGGTCGGCCGGGGCCCTGCGGGCGATGTCGTCGGGCGCGCCGGGCCGTCCGGTGACGGATATCTGGTCAACCGTCATCCGACCTGCTCCTTTCCGCGCTTCAGCTGCTCGTTCATGACGGAGTTCAGGCGGCCCGCGAGGGCGTCGACGGACATGTGGCCGTTCATCGCGGCCGGTGCCTCCTGGTTGAAGAGGGCGTAGAGCGAGTCCGCCGAGGCGTAGGGCGTGAAAGCGATCACCGAGAAGTGCTTCAGCTCGGCGTTCTGCACCTTCAGCACGCGCTTTTGGTAGTCCTCCCGGGCGGGCATCAGCGGGCGCAGGGACTTCAGCGTGGGGATGCCCCAGCCGCCCAAGGCGCGGGCCCTGGCCGGTCCCTCACCGAAGAACCACTCGAAGACCCGCCAGGCGGCGTCCTTGTTCTTGGCCTTCCTCGGCATCCAGAACCCGGTTCCGGCCTGGCAGGGGCTGACCCGTCGGCCGCCCGCGAAGAGCGGGGCCGGGGCGAGGCGTGACAGGGGCGCCAGCTTCTTGTCGGTGTTGATCAGGCCGCCGAGCCAGTAGCCCGAGTTGGACATGGCCATCCGGCCGGCCTGATAGGTCGGGCCGTCCCAGGCGTTGGGGTCGGGCTGGACGATGCTGGGCCCGACCCGGCTGCGGCCGTACTCGACGTACCAGGCCAGGGCCTTGCGAGCCTCCGGGGTGGTGAAGTCGATCCGGGAGAAGTCGTCGGTGAAGAGGTTGCCTCCGGCGGACGCCGTCAGGCTCGCCAGCAGATTGGGAGTGAGCACGCCCTGGTAACTGCCGCCGAAGACGGTCGTCTGGCCGTTCCTGCGCCGGGTGAGCCGCCTGGCGTCCTCCATCCACTCCTCATAGGTGACCGGCTCGGTCTCCGGCGGGTGGCCGACCCCCGCCTCGTCGAAGAGAGCGGTGTTGTACCAGAACATGGAGTCCTGCGAGAAGTCCTTCGCCATGCCGTAGCGGGGGCCCTTGCCCTGGGTGCGGCCGTCGTAGCGCCACAGGTCGTTGACCGGGTCGAGGTCGGCCGCCCTGAGGACGTCGCTCCGGGCGAAGTAGGGGTCCAGGTCCTCCATCACGTCGCGTGCCGCGAAGTAGGGCGCGTCCGTGGCGCCGACGCCGCGCACCAGGTCGGGCGGGGCGCCGTTGGTCATCATGCCGATGAGCTTGGTGATGTCGTAGCGCACCGTGACGATCTTGACGCCGAGGTCCTTCCGGGCCTGCCGGATCAGCTCCGGGGAGAAGTCGTCGGCCTTCGCCATCACCGTGACGGTCTCGCCTCCCCCACTGACACCGCTGGAGACCCGCATCGCGCAACCGCTCAGCGCTGCCGTACCGGTCGCGGCACCGGCCGCCGAAAGGGCGAGGAACCGGCGGCGGCTCAGGGATGCACCGGTACGTGGGTGCATGGACGCACCACCTCCTGCTCTTGCTGTTCGACATGCCGGTCGCATGCCGGAACACTCGGGACGCCGACCGGAGAAAACGTTCAGCAACCGGTTGCTATGCGTCGGCCAGAGCTTCTTCCGGGCCGGATGGCACGTCAAGAGCCTGAGCGAACTTTCGAAAACACTTACGTGGGGAACCGGTTGCGTTCGAGTCCTTCGCCCCTGCTCAGCGCCTCGGGCGCCCCGTCCCGGTCTGACCTTCCGCCACCGAAATCGTAGTAATCGATTTCCGAGATGGGCTGCGCTGCGGAGCCACGGAACGGAAACCGCCCCGCCTCTGCGCCTCCACACGTCGCCCCCGACGGGCGATTGACCCCCGCTTCCTGACAGACCTACGGTAGAAGGCGCTTTCTGAAACTGTTTCCATCCCCCCTGCTCCAGGAGAGTCATGCCCAGCCCTCAGCTGCCGCGGGCCGTGTTCGCGATGGACCCGGTTCACCTCCCGCTGCTCTTCCCTCCGCCGCTGATGGAGCGGCTGAGGCGCACGGCCGACATCGATCCCGGGCTGGTGGTACGGGACTTCGCCGACCCGGCCGGCACCGCCGCCCTGGCCTCCGCCGAGGTACTGATCACCGGCTGGGGCTGCCCGCACCTGGACGTCGGCGTCCTCACGGCGGCTCCGCGGCTCGGCGCCGTGCTGCACGCGGCCGGCTCGGTCCGCTCCCTGGTCGGCGAGGCGCTGTGGGAACGCGGGGTCATCGTGTCCAGCGCGGTGACGGGCAACGCCCTGCCGGTCGCGGAGTACACGCTCGCGATGATCCTGCTGCTGGGCAAGGACGCCTTCGACCACCGCGAGCGCTTCCGCCGGACCCACGCCTACCCGGGCCCCGCCGAGACCGCGGCGACCGGCAACCTCGGCCGGCGCGTGGGCGTCATCGGCGCCTCGCGCGTGGGCCGTCGGCTGCTGGAACTGCTGCGGCCGTTCGACCTCACCGTCCTGCTGCACGACCCGTACGTGAGCCCCGCCGAGGCCACCGCCCTCGGTGCCGAGTCACTGTCGCTGGAGGAGCTGCTCCGACGCAGCGACATCGTGAGCCTGCACGCCCCCGACATCCCGGCGACCCATCACATGCTCGACCGCGAACGGCTCGCGCTGGTGCGGGACGGTGGTGTGCTCGTCAACACCGCCCGCGGCGCGCTGGTCGACCACGAGGCGCTCACCGACGAGCTGGTCTCCGGCCGGCTGCGCGCGGTGCTGGACGTGACCGACCCGGAGCCGCTGCCCGCCGGATCGCCGCTGTACCGGCTGCCCAACGTGTTCCTCACCCCGCACATCGCCGGTTCCCTCGGCAACGAGCTGGAGCGGCTCGGACGCATCGTCGTCGAGGAACTGGAGCGCCTGGCGGCAGGCGTAGGGCCGCTTCACGAGGTGCGGCGCGCGGATCTGGTGCGGGTGGCGTGAGGCGCATCCGGCGCGGGCGCGGGTGGTGTGCGGTGGATCCGGCGCAGGTGCGGGTGGTGTACGGCGGATCCGGCGCGGGTGTGGGACGGTGCGGCGGCGGACCGCGGCGCCCGTTGTCCACAGGCCCCCCGGCCTGGAGGAATGATGGGATACGGTTTCCGCACCGATGGCCCCGGGGCCGTCGCGACCGGCTCCACCGCCCAGCGGGCCCGGGAACAGCAGGCCCGGGACGGCGGTCCGAGGCACGGCGGCCGGGGCACCATGTCCCGGCGCACCGTGGTCCGACGCACCACGGCTCGGCGCACCGGCCCACGGGACGCCACGGCCCCGGCCGGCGGCCGCGTGCAGCGGGCGCACCGCACCGGTCCGCCGGCGGCCGGACCACAACGGACCGGAACACTATGGATCGGGCCACTACGGGGCCGGACCACTACCGTGAAGGAGCCAAGGGTGAGTCAGCGCAAGGCGACGAGCGACGCCGGCCGGGCGACCATCCGTGATGTCGCGGAGCGTGCGGGCGTCTCCGTGGCCAGCGTCTCGCGGGTGCTCTCCGGCAACTACCCGGTGTCCGAGGAGCTGCGCCGCCGGGTGATGAAGGTGGTCCGGGACCTGGACTACGTCACCAACGCCCACGCGCGTTCGCTCGCCGGCGGCGGCACACCGACGGTGGCGATCCTCATCAACAACATCACGGGTGCCGCGTTCGCCCACGTGGCGAAGGGCGTCGAGGGTGCCGCCACCCTGCGCGGCTGGCTCTCCCTGGTCGGCACGACCGGCGACGACCCCGAGCGGGAACTCGCGCTGGTGAACCTCATGCGCCAGCAGGGCGTCGCCGCGGTGATCCTGCTCGGCGGCGCCTACGACTACGACGAGTACCAGCTGCGCATGGCCCGCTTCGCCCGTTCCCTGGACGCGGCCGGCTCGCATCTGGTCCTGGTGGGCCGGCCCCCGCTGGAGGGTGACGTCCCCGCGACGACGGTCGACTACGACAACGAGGGCGGCGCCTACGCGATGGCCAGCCACCTGCTCTCGGCGGGGCACCGCCGCGTCCTCGTCCTGCCGGGGCACGCCGAACTGACCACCGCCCAAGGCCGGTTGAGGGGTGCCCAGCGGGCCTTCGAGGCGTACGGGGTGCCCTTCGACACGGGGCTGGTCCGGCACGGTCCGTACGACTACGACCACGGGTACGAGGCCGTCGAGGCGGCCCTGCACGAGACGCCGGACTTCACCGCGGTGCTCGCCGGGACGGACGTGGTAGCCGCGGGTGCCATGCAGGCCCTGCGCGCGGCGGGACTGCGGGTGCCCGACGACGTCTCGGTCGTCGGTTACGACGACATCCCGCTGGCCTCCCAGCTCACCCCCCAACTGACCACCGTGCACGTGCCGTACGAGGAGATGGGCCGGGTCGCGCTGCGGGCGGTGGCCGACCGGCGCGAGGGCGGCGCGGGCCGCCGCAAGGGTGCCGACGGCGACCATCTGGTCCTGGGCACGCATGTCGTGGTCCGCAACTCGGTCCAGCCGCCCGCCCCCCGCGGGTAGCGCCCCTGCCCCGGGGGCGACCGGCGCGCGCCCTCACGGAGACCGTTACGTAACCGGTTACTCGGGCTCCGACGTTCGCCCCGAGCCTCTTGGCCGCGCCCGCCGCACGTCGGCGTGCGCCCTGGCCGCACGGCATTGACCTGCGCAGATGTCCAGTGCCACAGCGTCACGACCCGGGCGGTCGACGGGGCCGGCCCGGGCCGCCCGCCGTAAACGAATCGCCGCGCACCTCTTGCTATGAGCGGACACATCCGCTTAACGTCCCAGCAACCGCTTACTACAGCTTCCGCTTGGTCGAACCTCCCACCACCGCGAGCTGATGCGTTTCCGGCCGCCGTTCCCGTCGGCACCCTCAGCCACCGCCGCCCTCTCGTTCCGAGAACGCCCTATTCCGAAGGATCACGGTCAGATGAACTTCACCAGCCCCCGGAGAAGGTTCGCCTCCGCCGCTGTCGCGGGTCTCGCGCTGACAGGTCTGCTCTCCGCCTGTGGCGGTTCCGACTCGGGTGACGACGCGGCGTCGAAGTCCGGCCCGGTCACCCTCCCCTTCTGGGGCTGGGCCAATGGCCAGGAGGCGGTCGTCAAGGCGTTCAACGCGTCGCACAAGGACGTCCGGCTGCAGTACACGAAGGTCACCGACCAGCTGACCATGCAGAAGCAGCTGACCAACGCGGTGAAGGCCGGCAACGCCCCCTGTCTGGTGCAGAACACCGCCGAGTACGTCACCAGCTGGGTGTCGCAGGGCGCCCTCGCCGACATCACGAGTTACGTCGAGGGCGAGAAGGACAAGTTCAACAGCGGCGCCTGGGCGAGCGCGCAGGTGCAGGGCAAGTTCTACGGCGTTCCCACCAGCTCGGCGCCCCAGTTCACGATCTACCGCACGGACATCTTCGAGAAGTACGGGCTCAAGCCTCCGGCGACCTGGGACGACGTCATCGCCGCCGGGAAGGTCCTGAAGAAGCACAACATCAAGATCACCAACTACGCCGGTGAGGACCCCAGCACCCTCGAGGTGCTCGCGATGCAGGCCGGGGCGCACTGGTACGCGATCGACGGCAACGCCTGGAAGGTGGACTTCCAGGACGAGGGCACCCTGAAGGCCGCCAAGGTGATCCAGGAGATCATCGACAACGACCTGAACGCCAAGCTGTCCTTCGCCGACTACGCGGCCGTGCAGCGCAGTTACGACAGCGGTGCCACCGCGACCCGGCAGATCTCCACGTGGCAGATGGCCGGCATGGTGCAGAACTTCACCAAGTCCTTCGGCGACTGGGCGCTCGCACCCTGGCCCGCGTACCAGGGCGAGGCGGCGAAGACACCGGCCGGCACGAACCTGACCGGCAGTGTGACCCTGGTGACCAAGCAGTGCAAGGACCAGCAGCAGGCGGCCCGGGCGGCCCTGTGGATGTCGACGAACCAGGACGCGGTCAAGACGATGGCGAGCCCGGAGACCGGCAACGGTGTGATGCCGGCGCTCAAGGACAGCGGTTCCTACGTCGGTGAGTCGATCTCGCGGAAGCTGCTCGGCAAGAACTACGAGCCGGCGCAGAAGGTCGTGACGGACAGCCTGGGCACGGTCACCACGGACTGGACCTTCGGGCCCAACTGGACGGCGATGTTCACCGAGCTCCAGGCGGGCTGGGCCAAGGTCGTCAACAAGCAGGAGAAGGTCACCGACCTGCTTGCCCACATGCAGGAGTGGACGGTGAAGGACCTGAAGTCCCGCGGTATCAGCGTCAAGGGCTGAGGCATCCGATGATTCGCTCCATGCGCTGGAAAGGCGCCGCCTTCACGGTGCCTTTCCAGCTCGGCTTCCTGTTTCTGTATCTGCTTCCGATCGGCTACGCGGTCTACGAGTCGCTGTTCACCCAGAAGCAGTCGGGGCTCGGCCTCGGCGGTGCGACGACGGAGTTCGTCGGGCTCGACAACTACACCCAGGGGCTGACGGACTCGGCGTTCGTGAACTCCATCCTGCGGGTGGTGCTCTTCGCCTGTGTCCAGATCCCGTTGATGCTGCTGGTCAGCCTGTTGCTGGCGCTGTTCCTGGACGCGCTGACGTCCAGGGTGGCGAGCAGGTTCCGGATCGTGCTGCTGGTGCCGTACATGATCCCGGGCGTGGTCGCGGCGATCGTGTGGGTCAACCTCTACAGCCCGGACGTCGGCCCGCTCACCGCGATCGGCAAGTCCCTCGGTCTCGACTGGAACTTCTTCGCACCGTCGATGGTCTGGCCGTCCATCGGCAACCTGCTGACCTGGCACGGCATCGGCTACAACATGGTGATCATCTACTCGGCGCTGCAGGGCGTGCCCCGGGAGCTGTTTGAGGCGGCCCGGCTGGACGGCGCCTCCGAGCTGCGCATCGCACGCAGTATCAAGATCCCGTTCGTGCGCGGGGCGCTGGTCCTGACGGGTCTGCTGTCGATCATCCAGATGCTGCAGATCTTCAACGAGCCGGCGCTGTTCCGGAACATCACCCCGCAGACGGTCAGCGACAGCTTCACCCCGATCATGATCATCTACAACCAGGCGTTCAACGCGGGCAACTACAACTACGCGGCCGCCCTGTCGGTGCTCCTGGCCCTGATCCTGGGCATCGCCTCCTTCCTCTTCTACCGGCTCACCTCGAAGGAGGCCGACTGATGACGCTGACCGAGCGGGCGACCGAGCGGCCCCAAGTCCGTGGCGTACGGCGGCTGTCCGAGCCGGATCCGGCCTCCCGCGGACGGGGTGGCCAGCGCTTCCTCCTGGTCGGGCTGGTGCTGGCCAGTGCCTACAGCCTGTTCCCGGTGTGGTGGCTGATCGTCGCGGCGACCAAGGACCGCACGGCGCTCTACCAGAGCAACGGCCTGTGGTTCTCGGGCTGGCACCTGTGGGACAACCTGCATCAGGTGTTCACCTACCAGGACGGGATCTTCCTGCGGTGGACGGCCAACTCGTTCCTTTACGCGGGCGTCGGCTCGCTCGGCGGCACGCTGATCGCGCTCGCAACCGGTTACGGGCTGGCCCGCTTCGACTTCCCCGGGCGCGACGCGATCTTCGCGTGTGTCGTGGGCTCGTTCCTGATCCCGATCGCGTTGCTGACGCTGCCGCTGTATCTGCTGTTCTCCGCGATCGGCATGGTGGACACGCCGTGGGCGATGCTGATCCCGTGCCTGATCAACCCGTTCAGTGTGTACCTGGCCAAGGTGTACACCGAGGCGACGATCCCCTACGAGCTGCTGGAGGCGGCCCGGATCGACGGCGCCGGGGAGCTGCGGATCTTCCTCAGCATCGTGCTGCGGATGATGACGACGGGCGGCGCGACGGTGTTCCTGCTGGCCTTCGTCAACACCTGGAACGCCTTCTTCCTGCCGCTGACCGTGCTGCGCGGCAAGGAGAACTGGACGCTCAACCTCGGTCTCTACAACTGGTCCGGCACCCGTCTGGAGTCGGGCATCGATCTGACCGGCCTGGTACTCACCGGCGCGCTGCTGTCCATCGTCCCGATGGCGATCATGATGGTCGCGATGCGCCGCTACTGGCGGTCGGGCGTGACGCTCGGCGCCCTCAAGTGATCCTCCTTCGCCCAATCCCCGACTCCTGGGGGCCGCAGGTGACCCTGACTCCCTGCGGCCCCAGGGCGGCCGACGCTCCGGGAGTTCATGCGTGACCGTCCTGCACAATCCCGTCCTCCGCGGCTTCGCCCCCGATCCGTCGATGGTGCGGGTCGGCGACTGGTACTACGTGGCGACCAGTTCCTTCGAGTGGTTCCCGACGATCCCGCTGCACCGCTCCCGGGACCTGGCCCACTGGGAGTACGCGGGCCATGTGCGGGGGGCCGTCCCCGGCGACTCGCTGGCCGGGGTACCCGACTCGGGCGGCGTCTGGGCCCCGTCGCTGAGCTGGGACGGGGAACGGTTCTGGGTCACGTACACCGTCGTGCGCTCGGTCGGCACCCCCTACTTCGACCTCGACACGTACATCTCGACGGCCTCCCGCATCGGCGGCGAGTGGAGCACCCCGCGCCGGGTCGCGAGCCACGGTTTCGACCCGGCGCTGTTCCATGAGGACGGCCGGCTGTGGCTGCTGAACCTGCAGAACGACCACCGGCCCGGGGGTGAGCGGTTCGCGGGGATCGTCGCGACGGAGCTGGACCGGCAGACGCTGGAACCCGTCGGCGGCACACATCTGCTGCTCCAGCACGACCGGCTGATCGAGGGGCCGAAGCTGCTGCGGCGCGACGGCTGGTATCACCTGGTGCTCGCCGAGGGCGGCACCGGGTGGGAACACGGGGTGCGGGTGGCTCGGAGCAAGGAGCTGACGGGGCCGTACGAGCTGGACGAACGGCCGTTGCTGACCACCCGGGACGATCCGGGGGTGCCGTTGCAGAAGGCCGGGCACGGCGAGCTGGTCGAGACGGCGGACGGACAGTGGCTGCTCAGCCATCTGACGGCCCGTCCGCTGCACACCCCGCAGGGCCGCCGCTGCACCCTCGGCCGGGAGACCGCGATCCAGGCGGTGACCTGGGACGGGGAGGGCTGGCCCCGGCTGGCGCAGGGCGGGTGGCACCCGGCGGCCGAGGTCGAGGTGCCGACGCGACCGCACCCGCTGCCACCGGCCGCACCGCCGGAGGACCTGTCCTGGCCGTGGAGCACCCTGCGCGAGCCGCCGGACCCGTCCTGGGCCGACACGACGAGCCGCCCCGGGTGGATCCGGCTGCGCGGCCGGCACGGGCCGGAGTCCCGGTGGGCGGCCTCCCTGCTGGCCCAGCGGCTCACCGAGCACCACGCGGAGGCCGAAGTCACCGTGGAGGCCCGGCCGGTGACCTTCACGCAGGCAGCCGGGCTGGTGCTCTGGTACAACCCCGAGGCGTATCTCGCCCTGGACCTGACGTGGGGGGAGCCGGAGGGAGAGACGCAGCGCGGACAGCAGTGGCGCGGGACACGAGGCCGCGGCCGTGGGCCTGGCCGTACGGTGCTCAGTCTCGTCGAACGGGACGAGGACGGCCTGCGGCAGGTCACCGTCGTCGACGTGCCGGCGGACGG
The DNA here is from genome assembly GCF_040647715.1 of Streptomyces tibetensis. Classification (GTDB taxonomy): domain Bacteria; phylum Actinomycetota; class Actinomycetes; order Streptomycetales; family Streptomycetaceae; genus Streptomyces; species Streptomyces tibetensis_A. The sequence goes on from NZ_JBEZCR010000005.1 coordinate 144,029, forward strand.
ACGGATGGACGGGCCCGTGGACCGTCGGATGCAGGAGTCGGTGGACGGGCGGGTTGAGGGACCGGTGGACCCTCGGGTGGACGGGCCGGTGGACCCTCGGGTGGAGGGACCAGGGGATCGTCGGGTGGAGGGGCAGGTGGACGGGCGGCCGGTGACGCTGGGGGTGACGGTCGAGGCGGCCGAGGCCCGTTTCTGGTACGTCCGTGACGGCGTGCGTACGGCGGTCGGGCCGGCGCTGGACTTCGGCCGGCTGTCCGACGACCACGGCTCCCGGCTGCGGTTCACCGGCGCGATGGCGGGGATCCACGCCCGGGACCTCGTGGACGCGGCGTTCACAGCCGACTTCACCGGGTTTCGGCTGACCTGCACACCCGGCTGAGGCACTGTTCGGGGTTTCGAAAGTTTTGACCGGCGCGAAGCAGTGAATCCGCCTCTCTTCCCGCCGTCCTGCACCCCACCTACGATAGGAAGCGCTTTCTGCCCGGTTGGACCCCGTGACCGCCGTGTGCAGCGCTGGTCGAAACTTTCCACGGCCCTCGGCGGGCCGGAGAGGTGGGTTCCCGATGGTCCGTACGGCGAGTGCGAACGTGGCGGCCGGTCCGACGCTGGCGGTCGTGGCGCGCGAGGCGGGGGTGTCGGTGCCGACCGCTTCGAAGGTGGTCAACGGCCGCGAGGACGTGGCACCCGAGACCCGTCGCCGCGTGACCGAGGCGCTCGACCGGCTCGGGTACGTGCGCAGACCCCGCTTCGACGCGGCGAAGGCACCCCGGCTGGTCGACCTGGTCGTGCATTCGCTGGAGAGTTCCTGGTCGGGTGCGGTGCTGCACGGCGTGGAGGAGGCGGCCCACGACGCGGGCCTGGAGGTCGTGGTGTCGGCCGCGCCGACCCGCTCCCGGGCGGGCCGCCCGGAGCGCGGCTGGCTGGACAAGCTGGTCGCCCGGGGCTCTTCAGGCGTGGTGTTCAACCTGGCCGAGCTGAGCGACCCGCAGTACGCGTGGCTGGAGCAGCACCGCATCCCGTTCGTGATGATCGACCCGGTGCAGGAGCCGCCGGAGGGCGTGGTCTCGGTGGGGGCGGCGAACTGGCAGGGCGGCCTGACCGCCACGGAGCACCTGCTGTCCCTGGGCCACGAGCGGGTAGCCGTCATCGCCGGTCCCCGGCGCACGATGTGCAGCGGCGCCCGGGTCGCCGGATACCGTTCCGCCCTCACGTCGGCCGGAGTCCGGTACCGCGCCGAGTACGTCCGGCACGCCGCTTTCGACGAGGGCGTCGCCCACCGCCGCATGCTGGAACTCCTCGATCTGCCCGAGCCGCCGACCGCCGTCTTCGTCTGCTCGGACCGGATGGCACTGGGCGCCTACGAGGCCCTGGCCGAAAGGGGGTTGAGGGTCCCGGACGACATCAGCGTGGTCGGCTTCGACGACCTGCCCGAGGCGCGCTGGGCCTCTCCCGCCCTGACCACCGTGCGCCAGCCGCTGTCCGAGATGGCCGCCACGGCTCTGCGGTCACTGCTGCGCATGATGGACGGCCATCGCCCGGAGAGCACGCGTACGGAGTTGTCGACGCGGCTGGTGGAACGGGCGAGCACGGCGGCGCCGCGCCTGTAGGTGCGAAGCGCGCCGCCGGGGTCGCGCCGTGCCCGTGCACGACCTGTCCGGGCGCCGACGGAGCGGGGAATGCGCTTGTGCGTTCGGGGAGTTGGCGCAGGTGCCCGGCCCGTCGTCGGTGTGGCGGCGGACGTACCCAGAGAAAGGGCTGCTTCCCATGACGAGCGACCCGCGCACCATCACCAACCCGGCAACGCTGCACGACCCCACACCCTTCGGCTACAGCCACGCCGTGTCGGCACCCGGTGAAACCGTCTTCATCGGCGGTCAGTACGCCTCGGGGGCCGACGGGTCGGCCTGACGGACACGTCCCCGCCCTCACGGAGACCTCGCCGCCCGGACCGACACCTCCCCGCCCTGACGCAGGCGTCCCCGCGCGGCGCGCCGAGACGGGTCCCCGCGGAGCGGGCCGGTGCCGGTGACGCAGCGGGGGTGTCCGCGCGTGGCCCAGGGCAGGGGAGGTGTCCGTTTCCTTCAAGACCGCATCTCCTGTGCCTGCCTACGGTGGCTCCATGACTGCACGATTCGATGCCATCGGCCTGGTCGTCTCCGACATGGCCGCCTCCGTCGCGTTCTACCGCCGGCTCGGGTTCGCCTTCCCGGACGGCGCCGGGGACCAGCCGCACGCCGAGGCCGGACTGCCCGGCGGGCTGCGGCTGCTGCTGGACACCGAGGAGACGGTCCGCTCCTTCCTGCCCGGGTGGCGGTCGCCCGCGGGCGGGGGCCGGTCCTCGCTCGCCCTGCGCTGCGACGGGCCGGAGGAGGTGGACGCGCTGTACGGCGAGCTGGTCGGCTCCGGGTACCACGGCGAGCTCAAGCCGTGGGACGCCTTCTGGGGGCAGCGGTACGCCGTGGTGCACGACCCGGACGGCAACGGGGTGGACCTGTTCGCCCCGCTAGCCGCCGAGTAGCTCACCCAGCGGCAGTCCTGCGAACTCCCTCACGTCCCGCGCCAGATGCGCCTGGTCGGCGTAACCGGCCCGGGTGGCCGTCTCCGCGAACGGCACACCGGCCCGGGCCAGTGCGAGGGCGCGGTGCAGCCGCAGGATGCGGGCCAGGGTCTTGGGGCCGTAGCCGAAGGCGGACAGCGAGCGCCGGTGCAACTGGCGTGGTCCGATCCCGAGTTCGTCGGCGGTCGCGGCGACGGGGCGCCCCGCGTCGAGAGCGGTGACGACCCGCCGGAGCAGCGGGTCAGGGGGTTCGGAACCGGCCGCCTGGCGCAGCGCCAGCTCCTCCAGACCGCTCGCCGGGTCGGCGGCGGCGTTCACACCGTCGGCCAGACGCCGCACCCGCGCGGCCGGCCACAGGTCGGCGAGGTCGACGCGCCGGTCGCGCAGCTGGTGCGCCGGCACGCCCAGGAGACCCGGGGCCGTGCCCGGGTAGAAGCGGACTCCGGCCCAGGGGCCGGTCCCTCCGTCCGGGAGGTGGGCGCGGGTGTCCGGCCCGGCGACCATCAGCCGCCCCTCGTGCCACAGCAGATCCATGCACCCGTCGGGCAGCACCCGGCCCGCACCGGGCCGGGACGGACTGTTGGTCCACACGACGGCCCCGGGCAGCCGCGACGCCCGCTCCACGTACATGAGAGCCACGCTACGCCGCGCCCCGGCGGCGGTCCGGCGCGATGGGGCGCCTGGGGTCCCGGGCCCCGCGACGGGGCGCCCGTCGGGGTCCCGGGCTCCGCGACGGGGCGCTCATCGGCGTACCGGTCGCAGCGACGTGGCGCCCGCCCTTCGTGCCCGGCGCTGTCGGCGCGTGACTACGGAGAGACGCTGACCGGTTTCGCTGTGCCGCCTCAGGAGGTGGCGGGGACGACGGAGATCTTCGGCCCGCTCCTCGGCGGCCGCGACGCACACGGGGCGGACGGGGTGCCCGGGGGGGTGCTGGGCCGTGCGCCCCGGCTCTTCGGCGACTTCGCGGGCGAGGAGGCCGCGGCAGGGAACCGGAGGCATTGAGGGCCTCGCCGTCACGTGTCCTCGGGCGGCTTCCTCTCGCCGTTGACCTGGGTGTTCTTCACCTGAGTGCTCTTGGTGTGGGTGTTCTTCACGTGGGTGTTCCTCACGTGGGTGCGCAGCCGGGCCGAGACGTCCTCGGGAGGCAGGAAACGGGACCAGCGTTCCGGGAACTCGGAGGGCATGTCGGGGTCGGCCTCGCCCGTGGCGGTGGCGCGGGCGACGTACTCGGCGACCTGGGCCTGCCGCAGCCGCTCGTTGGCCTCGCGGGCCGCGGCCGTCGCGGCGGCCGGCCAGACCCGGTCGATGGCGGCGTTGACGGCGGCCCCGACGAGCACGGCGAACGCGGACACACCGATCCACAGCAGCACGGCGACGGGCGCGGCGAGGGAGCCGTAGATCGTGGGGCCCTCGACCGTGCTGGTCAGGTAGATCCGCAGCAGGAAGCTGCCGAGCACCCACATGCCGAGGGCGACCAGCGCGCCGGGCACGTCCTCGATCCACGGGGAGCGGACCGGGACGGACACGTGGTACAGCGTCGTCAGGAAGGCGATCGACAGCAGGATCACCGTGGGCCAGTACAGGACCTGGACGACCGTCGTCGACCAGGGCACGATCCGCACCACCGCGTCCGGCCCGGCCACCATCAGCGGCAGCGCCACCGAGCCGATCAGCAGGGCCACGATGAACAGCAGGAAGGCCATCAGACGGGTCTTGACGATGCCCCGGACGCCGTCGAGGCCGTACATCACGGTGATGGTGTCGATGAAGACGTTCACCGCGCGGGAGCCCGACCACAGGGCGAACAGGAAGCCGATGGAGATGACGTCCGGTCGGCCGCCCTTCATCACGTCGTGCAGGATCGGCTGGGCGATCTCGCGCACGCCCTGGTCGGACAGGACCGTGCGGGAGGCCTCCAGGAGGTTGGTCTGGAGACTCTGGATGGTGTCGGCGCCGGTCCAGGCGTCGACGTAACCGAGCAGTCCGATCATGCTCAGCAGCAGCGGCGGAACCGACAGCAGAGTGAAGAACGCGGCCTCGGCCGCCAGGCCCAGGATGCGGTACTCGACGCAGGAGTTGACGGTGTCCTTGACCAACAGCCAGGCGGTCCTGCGTTTGGAGACGTTCCGGTAGAGGGCCCGTGCCCGGTGGAGGCGCCCGGAGGGCGTGTCGGGGGTTTCACTTGCTGGCTGCACCCCCTAACGGTATCCGCCGTGCCCGTCCCCACTCACGCACAGGCCGGGTCTTCGCGGACCGGGCCGGGTCCACCGGGTGCCAAGGTGCGACCGCGGGGTACGTTCGCAGCATGGCAGGCAGCACCCACACCGTGACGAACCAGGTCCCGCCTCTGGTCGGGTACGACGTCTTCTCCGCCGACCGGGCCCTGGCCGAGGCGGTCGACCGGCATGTCGATCCGGGCCTGCGCGAGGAGGTCCTCGTCGAGCTGAGCGGGCTCGGCCGGACTTCCGGCTCGGCCCAGGTGCAGGAGTGGGGGCGGCTGGCCAACGAGAACCCGCCGCGGCTGCTCACGCACGACAGGTACGGCAACCGCGTCGACGAGGTCGAGTTCCACCCGTCCTGGCACCGGCTGCTCGGCAAGGGCGTCTCGGCCGGTCTGACGGCCGCCTGGGACCGGCCGGCCGGGCATCTGCGGCGGGCCGCGGCCTTCCTGGTGTGGACGCAGGTCGAGGCGGGCAACGGCTGCCCGCTGTCGATGACGCACGCGGCGGTGCCCGCCCTGCGCGCCGACCCGGACCTGGCCGCCGAGTGGGAGCCCCGGCTGACGTCCATGGTCTACGACCGTGAGCTGCGGCCCGCGCACCTGAAGGCCGGGGCGCTGTTCGGGATGGGCATGACGGAGAAGCAGGGCGGCAGCGACGTCCGGGCGAACACGACGGCGGCACGGCCCCTCGCCGAGGACGGGACCTATGAGCTGACCGGGCACAAGTGGTTCTGTTCGGCGCCCATGTCCGACGGCTTCCTGGTGCTGGCGCAGGCTGCGGACGGGCTGACCTGCTTCCTGGTGCCGCGGGTGCTCCGGGACGGCTCACGCAACGTGTTCCGTGTCCAGCGGCTCAAGGACAAGCTCGGCAACCGGTCGAACGCCTCCGCCGAGGTCGAGTTCGACGGGACCTGGGCGCGCCGGGTCGGCGAGGAGGGGCGCGGGGTGCGCACCATCATCGAGATGGTCGCGGCGACCCGGCTGGACTGCGTGCTGGGCTCGGCGGGCCTGATGCGCCAGGCCGTGGCGCAGGCCGTGCACCACTGCACCTACCGCGAGGCGTTCGGTGGGAAGCTCGCCGACAAGCCGCTCATGCGCAACGTGCTGGCCGACCTGGCGTTGGAGTCGGAGGCGGCGACGACGCTGGCGCTGCGGCTGGCGGCGGCGTACGACGACGGCGGCGAGCAGGAGCGGGCGCTGCTGCGGATCGCGGTGCCGGCCGCCAAGTACTGGGTGACCAAGCGGTGCCCGCCCGTTGCCGTGGAGGCCGCGGAATGCCTCGGCGGCAACGGCTACGTCGAGGAGTCCCAGATGCCGCGGCTGGTGCGCGAATCGCCGCTGAACTCCATCTGGGAGGGCGCGGGCAACGTCCAGGCGCTGGACGTGCTGCGGGCGTTGCAACGGGAGCCGGGGGCGCTGGACGCGTATCTGCGGGAGGTCGGTCAGGCGCGCGGCGCCGATCACCGTCTCGACGCGGCCATCAAGAACCTGCTGACGGAACTCGCCGACCTGGAGGGCGTGGAGGGTCGGGCGCGGCGGCTGACGGAGCGGCTCGCGCTGGTGCTCCAGGGTTCCCTGCTGGTCCGTTTCGCGCCGCCGCAGGTCGCCGACGCGTTCTGCGCGGGGCGGCTCGGCGGGGACGGGGGCGCTGCCTTCGGGACGCTGCCGCACTCGTTGGATCTCGCGTCGGTGGTGGAGCGGGCCCGGCCGGTGTCCTGATCCGGCCCGCTGATCCGCGTCATCCGCGTCATCAGCGTCATCCGCGTCATTCGGTCATCCGCGTTCGCCGGGGTTCCGCGTTCGCCGGGGTTCCGCGTTCGCCGGGGTTCCGCGTTCGCCGGGGTTCCGCGTTCGCCGGGGTTCCGCGACCGCGAAGGCTCCTCATCGGCGAAGGTTCCGCGACCGCGCGGGTCGCTCGCCGGCGAGGGTTGCGTGGCCGCGAGGGTTCCGTGGCCGCGAAGAGCGAGGGTGGTGCTGCGCCGACACGGCACCACCCCCGCCGTACTGGCCCGTTCGAGCCGCTGAACGCCGCTCGGGACGGCGCGGATCAAGTTTCGGACAAGGCCGGGCCGTCCACCAGGGTTGCAGGGGGTTGCAACTTGCTGCCGACTGTGTGCGGACTGTGCGCGTCCGGCCGGGGCAGGCGGCACTATGAGACGGACAGTCAAAAGCGACTTCCGGGGGCGCACGCGCATGGATGTCACGCACTTGGCCGCCGTCGACAGCACACGGGCGGCCCGGGTCCTCAGCGAGGTCCGCGCGGCGCGGCTGGCCGGGCAGCCCACTCCGGTGTCACCGCGTCCGGTGATCGAGAGGTCCTGGGAGCGGATGCTGCGCGGCGGCATCGACCCGGACCACGATGTGCGGACGGACCCGCTGCCCCGCGAGGAGGTGCAGGGGCGGCGCGAGACGTCGGTATTGCGCCATGTACTACCGGTGCTGCGGGAGGGTTTGCTGGCGGCCGCGGACCTCGCCCACCACATCATGGTGGTGGCCGACGAGGACGGCCGGGTGCTGTGGCGCGAGGGCAGCCCGCCGGTGCTGCGCAAGGCGGACGGGCTCGGCTTCGAGCTGGGTGCGGACTGGCGTGAGGACGTCGTCGGCACGAACGGTGTGGGCACCCCGGCCGTCGTGCGCCGGCCCGTGCAGGTCTTCGCCTCCGAGCACTTCGTGCGCTCCCAGGCCGGCTGGACCTGTGCGGGCGCTCCGCTGACGGATCCGCGGGACGGCCGGCTGCTCGGCGTGGTGGACGTCAGCGGGCCGCTGGAGACGATGCATCCGGCCACGCTCGCCTGGGTCGGTTCGGTGGCCAAACTGGCCGAGGCCCGGCTGCGGGAGATGCACACGGAGTCGCTGGAGCGGCTGCGCGCGGTGGCGGCGCCGGTGCTGGCCCGGCTCGGCGGCCGTGCCCTGGTCGTCGATCCGGACGGCTGGACCGCCGCGGTCAGCGGGATGCCGTACGTGCGGCGCGTGGCCCTGCCGAGGTCCCTGTCGGCGGGCCCGGCACGGCTGCCGGCGCTCGGGCCGTGCTCGGTGGAGCCGCTCGCCGGGGGCTGGCTGGTGCGGGCGGCCGCCGACGAGCCGGTGCCGCACGGTCCGGCCAGGATCGTGCTGGACCTCAGGCAGGCGCGGCGCTGGTCGGTGGAGGTGGGCGGCGGGGCCGGCTCCTGGGTCCGGGACCTGAGTCCCCGGCACGCGGAGTTGCTGTTCCTCCTCGCCGTCCACCGCTCCGGCCGCAGCGCCTCGGGGCTGGCGGGGGACGTGTTCGGGGACCCGGCCCGCACGGTGACGGTACGGGCCGAGATGTCGCGGGTGCGGCGGTATCTGGGGGCGTTCCTGGAGCACCGGCCGTACCGCTTCGCCGAGGAGGCCGAGGTCGAGGTGCTGCTTCCCGCCGACCCCCGGGATCTGCTGCCGCACTCGACCGCGCCGGCGGTGAGCAGGCGGCGCGACGCCGAAGCAGCGCCCTGAGGTTCACTGCGTGTGTCAAAAGCGCCCTCAAGCCGCCCTGAGGTTCACTGAGCGTGCTCCACAAGCCGCCCTGAGGTTCACTGCGCGTGCCGTACAAGCCGCTTCGGGGGTGCGTCTTTCGCATATTTGCGGAGTCTTCGTCCGCGACACCGCTCACCTGCCGTAGCATCCCTCTACGGACCACCCCACCTGCTCCTCCGTCAACGTGCGGATCATCAGGCGCAGTTGGTCCGTCTGGGAGGACGTTATGAAGCATCGCGGCAGACACCGGCGGCGCAGGCGGGGCAGGGCGCTGCGCGCGACCCTGGCCGGGACGGCTCTCGCGCTCACCGCCGCCGCCACCCTGATCAGCGCCTCGCAGGCCACGGTCGCCGACGCTCCCGGGGCCCTCAAGCAGGTCGCCGCGTCCGACGGGGCCGGGCAGCCGTCGCTGGCCGAGCACCGGGTGCCCGGGCGGTGGCTGGACCGGCTCGCGTCGAAGATGGGCCGCCCGGTCGGCGTCGGCGCGGTACTGGAGGGCGCGGACCTCCCGCTGCGGGACGCGGCCGGCTGCTCCAGCACCGACAAGCGCAGGCTGCCGGTGGAACCCACGGCCACCCGCGCGTACTGCTTCGGCGGCTCCGACACCCGCGGCTGGCGGGCCGGCGCGGTCACGACCTCGGGCGACGCGGACGACGACGGCCGCTGGGGCGGCAACCGCGTGATCCTCTCCGGCTGGACCCGCGGCGCCGAGGGCGGCTCCCTGGAGGGGCCGGCCCCCGGGCAGGGCCTGGCCAAGGTCGCCTTCGTCGACGCGAACGACCCCCGCGCGCTGCGCTACACCTGGGCCCTGCTGGCCGTACCGGTGGACGGCGGTCGGGACTACCGGGGGCTGGTCTCCCCCCTGTCCGGCATGGTCTGGTACCAGGACAAGCTGCTGGTGACGACCCGCGAGGGCGGCCGGGACGCGCTGTACGTGTACGACATGGACCGCATCCAGCGCGCCACCGTCGAGTCCGACGCGGTCGGCCGGGTGCGGGGCGGCTGGGCGGCGCACCGCTACCGGTTCGTGCTGCCGGCCGTCGGCTCGTACACCCTGCCCGGCGGGGGCGACACGTCCCGCCCGGCCACCGTCTCCCTCGACCGCAGCACCTCCCCCGACAGTCTGGTCGCGAGCGAGTGGGTGCCCGCGGACGGCGACCGGCGCACCCGGCTGTGGCGTTACGCGCTGAACCGGGACCCGGACCGCTCCGGCCCGCTCACCACCGACTCCTCGGGGCAGGCGGCTCCGACCGAGGCGTACGAGACGAAGACGACCGAGGTGCGCGGTGTGCTGGCGTACCGCTCGCGCTGGTATCTGGACCGCGCGGCGGGCAGTGCGGGCGGGCACGGGACGCTGTGGCGCCAGGACACCGAGGGCGCCCGGGCGGCGGAGTGCGGCACGGACGAGACGCGGAACTGCTGGAGCGGCGGGTCGGCCTCCCTGTCCTACTGGGAGGAGACCGGCGAGGTCTGGTCCCAGTCGGGGCGGATGCTGTTCGCGCTGCCGCTGACGTCGGTCGACCGGGCCCTCGGCTAGGACGCCTTTCCCGGGGTGCCGCAGGCGGCGACGGGCACCTCGGCGAGCGTGGGTGTGGGGTGTCCCTCGGTCAGAGTGGCCCGGTAGCAGGCCGTGATCCCGGTGCGGGCCGTGGGACTGCCGTAGGACGCGTGGGTGGAGAAGGTCACGACCGTGGACGCGGCGCGCGTCGTGACGGTCGCGGTTCCGATGGCGAGACCGGCCGGGGTCGGCAGAGTGCGCAGCTCTTCCCGGGTGAGGGGGGCGTCGCGGCCCGCCGCGGCTAGGGCGTCGGCGTAGCGCACGGCGTCCTGCCGCATGTGTGCGCGCGCCTGTCCCCGGGTGGTGGTCCCCGCGGGCGGGGGGTGCGGCCAGGTCGCCATGGACCAGAAGAGCGCGATGACCGCGACCACGACGAGGAAGGTGCCGCCGACGGCCACGGCTCTGTACACGGTCCGCCGGGGCGGGGGGACAGCACCGGAATTCATGGGTGTTTCTCCGTGCCGGGAGGACTGGGGCGGCCCGGAGGGCCAGGGGGCGGGTGGCTGCCGCGTGGGGCGGCCACCCGTCTCAGGGGTCAGTAGTTCGCCGCCGCCATGGCGTTCTGGAAGGCCAGGGCGTATCGGGAGGTGCCGGTGGTGGTGGGATGGTAGCTCTCCATCCCCGGGCAGATGGGATTGCCGGGGCAGGAGAAGTCGGCCGGGTTGTCGGCGGCGGGGCCGGCCACCAGGTCGTTGATGCCGGACGGCGAGTCGCACATGCGGTAGCCGGAGAACTCGCTGTCGGGCGAGTAGAACGTCACGGGGACGCCGGCGGCCTTCGCAGTGGCCGCCGCTGCCTGCTCCTTGTCCCTCATGTCGTCCGCCCACACGTTCAGCTGCGCCCGCGCGCCCGCCGTCATGACGCTGACGCAGGTGAGGCTGCCGGTGTCGAACAGCTCCGGATAGCCGAGCAGGACGATCTTGGCGTGGGGTGCCTTGTCGTGGATGTGCTGCAGCAGCGGGGGGATCTTCCCGGTGGCGTAGGTGAGGTTCTGCTGCACCGTCGAGTCGGAAGGGCACCCCTGGCTGAGGTCCCCGCAGGCGCCCACGGTGCCGCCGAAGTTGGCGTCGTTTCCGCCCACGGTGAGGGCGACGAGCGTGGTGTCGTCGTTGAGGAAGCCCGAGTCCAGCTGGGACACCTCGCCGTACTGGCCGAGCGTTCCCGGGCCTCCGTTGCCGTAAGTGTCGAGGGAGGTGTCGAGGTCGTAGGAGAAGGCCCCGCTGCAGGCCACCGAGTGGAAGTCGAGCGTCTTGTCGAGGGCGTCGGCACGCGACCCGATCGACGTGCTCGTGCCGGGCAGATCGGCCTTGCGCGCCCAGGAGTTGGTGCTGCGCAGGCAGGCGTTCCAGTTGTGCCCGGGAGAGGACTGGGTGGGGATGGAGGCGTAGGGGCCGGTGGCTGTGCCGTAGTCGTACGAGCCCGCGCCGGTGCCGGAGGAGTAGGAGTCGCCCATCTGGACCACGATGTCCTTGGGCTTGGCCGGGAGGGGCTGGAAGGCGACGCTGTCCCAGGCGATGTCCTCGTCGGCCGTGCCGTCGGGGGCGAAGTTGCTGAGGGAGACGCCTTGGTAGGCGCCGGACGACGGGGAGAAGTCGAAGACGCCCAGGCTGACCCAGGAGTTGGTCTGCGTGTGCACGTTCAGGATGCGGTTCTGGGCCGGCCCCGCTCCCGGGTGCACGGTGTAGACGGCGTCCTGCGTCTGGGAGCCGGTGTCGGGCAGATGGACCAGGACCCGGGTCCAGCCGCTGAGCTGCGAGCTCAGCTTCCAGGTGCCCGTGACGGCCATGACGCCGGAGACGTCGGGGGTCTGCGAGAGGTCGTAGCTGTACTGGTTGTTCGCACCGGTGTCCAGGTTTCTGGTGTGGGCGTACCAGAAGTGGTCGCCGAACCCGCCGCCTATCTGGTGCAGGTCGCCCTTGGCCTCGTAGTGGTTCTGGGCGTCGGCCTGGAAGGGGCTGAAGGTGAACGTGCCGCCGTTGCTCCAGCCGGATTTGGAGCAGCCGTCGGTCATCGCGGGCACCGAGGCCGGTACGTCGTCCACGACGACGGCACCGGACGGCACCGCGTTGTCGCACATGTGGCCCGACCCGTTGTTGCCGTTGCCCAGTTCGGTCTTGAGAGTCTGGTAGGTCAGGTACTCGTGGCCGCAGCTGGTGCCGCAGGCGACCTTCCAGGTGGTCTGGGGGGCGTGGTACCAGTGCGGCGGGTCACAGCTCGGACCGAGGTGGTCCACCTCGCAGCGCGGCGGGGCGGACGGGTCGCAGTCGTTGACGGCCGGGGAGCAGAAGGTGTCGAGGTCGGGTTTGACCGAGGACCGGTCGCGGTCGTTGTCCCACCAGGCCGGCGAGTAGCCGGCGGTGTTGCTGTTGTTCGCGGTGCCGCTGTCGGCGTAGGCGCGGCCGGTGTCGATGGGCCAGGCGCCCCAGCCGAGCACCTTCTCCTCGTACGGCCAGTCCTGCGGGTGGCCGGCGTCGGCGTAGGTGTTCTGGTCGAGGAAGGCGTGCCGGTCGGGCGGGTAGAGCGGGTTGGACGGGTTGTTGAGCCAGCCCAGGCCCCAGGGGGCGGTGGGGCTGGCCGGGACGTAGTAGTTGAGGCCGGAGTTGTAGTCCCACAGGGCGGCGAACCAGTTCTCCAGGGCTGCGGGGTCGTCGGTGTTGAGCTTGATGCCGCCGGGCGATACGGCCGTGTCGTGGAGCTCGTTCCACTTCTTCTCGAGCGTCTGCGCGGCGACCGCGATGTTGGAGGTGTAGTCGAGGGCGATGGCCTTCTGCTGCGCGGCCGGGAGTTCGTCGGCGTCGCCGGTCTTCATGCCGTCGGTCTGCTGGCCGATGCCGTAGCCGCAGTCGGCCTTGGACCAGTCGATCAGCCAGTGGTCCTCGGGGGTCGCCGGGGTGTTCGGGTGGCCGTAGAAGCCGTTGGTGCTCGCCAGGGTGGAGCTGGTCTGGCCGGGCAGGGCGCCGCCCTCGGCCTGCCAGAGGTTGGATTCCTGGGCCAGTACGCCGAGCAGGACCTGGGCGGGGATGCGTCCGCCCGAGGTGCCGGTGAGTCCGGGCAGCGGGAACATGGCCTGCGGGTTCACCGTGCCGAGTCCGTCGGCCGTGCGCCAGCCGCCCTGGCGGACCCAGGAGCTGGTCAGGTCGCCGCGTACGGCCATGTCGACGGCCCACTCGACCTGGTTGGGCGTCGGCTGGTAGGCCTGCTGCGCCGGGTCGTTGCGGGGCTGGGAGCAGGCGCGGTCGGTGTCGACGGTGGAGTCGGGGTCGCCCGCCGCCGCCGTGGTGACCGTCGCCGCGGACATCGCCGCGGCCGACAGTGTCGCCGGTGCCGCGGTGGTGGTTCTGCCGGCCGTCGCTGTAGCGGGCTTGGCGTCGGTCACCGAGGCGGGCTCGGCCGTCGTGGGCTTCGCCGCGGCCGTGGTGCGGTCGGCCGTCAGGGCCGGTGAGACCTTTCTGCCCGTGCCGCCGGGCGTGACAGGGGCCGCGCCCACCGTGAAGGCGACCTTTCTCCCGGTCGCGGGTATCTCCGTCTTGATCTGGAGCGGTGCCGGGGTGTTCCAGGCGGTCGCCGCCAGCGGGTTGCTGACGTGGCTGCGCAGGCTCGCGGACACCGCCTGGTCCACGGCGAGCGCGCCGGTGGAGGACACCGTGGCGTGGGCCGCCGCCTTCAGCCGCCGCACGGTGGCGGGCGGATGGGCGGTGGTGGGCTTGCCCGTGAGGAAGACCCGCCCGGAGGTTCCGGCCGCGAGGCCCAGCGAGCCCGTGGCGCCTTCGGCGAAGGTGGAGGTCGTGCCGTGGGCGGTGCGGCGGGCGCGGGACTTGCCGCCCGCGCCGTCCAGGAAGTCGATGCCGCCGCCGCTGTCGGCCCGCAGGTCGTAGGCGGGGCCCGAGGTGGTGACGAGTTGGGTGGCGTGGTTCGTGCGGTCGAAGCGGATCAGCCGTCCGGCCGCCGCGCCGACGACGGTGGTGCCGGTGGGGACGGCCGAGGTGACGCGGACCTTCGCGGTCTGCCGGTGGGTGACGGCACCGGTGACGGTGTCCACCGTCAGCAGCCGGGTCTGGTCGGTCCGGTCGTCACCGACCTGCGTGAGTACAGCCGTCTCCCCGGTGCCGCAACCGGGGTCGAAGTACGCCAGGGTCACCGTGTCGGCGAGCTTGGTCACCTTGCCGCTGGTCAGGTCGACGACGGCCGCGAAACCGCCTCGCTCCATCAGGTCCGGCCGGTTGGTGAAGTCCCTGGGCGCGTAGACCACCACCGCTCGCTTGCCTGAGCCGGTCACGCACGCGTTGCCGATCCACAGGTCGGTGCCGAAGCCGGGCTCCGAGAGGGTGGCGAGCGTGCGCCACTGGTAGGCGTCGCGGCTCTTTGCGGTGAGCACGTGCAGACCGGACCCGTCGCCGGCCACGGTCACGGCCGTGTCGGCGGAGGACTTCCAGGTCTTCGGCAGCACGGTGCCCGGTGAGAGCACCTTGGAGGACTGGTCCTGCGGTGGCGGTTTCGGATCGCTGTCAGCGGCGCCGCGGGTCGTCGAGGCGCTCGTCTTCGGTGCGGCCGGTGGGGCGGCCCAGGCCGGCCCGGTCTGGGTCAGGCCCGTGACCGTGAGTGCGGCGGCCAGGAGCGCGAAGGGGGTACGGGGTCTGCGTCTCAGCCTCAAGGGTTCTCCTAGGTCGGAAGAACAGGGGGTCCGAAGGGGCGGGCTGCTCGGGAAGGGAGTCGGGCGGGGCTGCTCGGGAACGGAGTCGGGGTCGAGAGCCGGCGGCTTACCGGCGCAGCGCCGTGAGGGGCTCGGTCCGGGCGGCCCGCAGCGCGGGATACAGTCCCGCGAGCAGTCCGGTGACGGTGCCGACGAGCGGCGCGGGCAGGACGGCTGCGGGCTGGAGCACGGCTGTCCAGTCCCGGGCCAGGGCGGTGCCGAGCACCGTGCCGACGCCGAGGCAGGTGCCGATCAGGCCGCCGAGGGTGCCCAGGGCCGTGGACTCGGTCAGGAACTGGGCGGTGATGTGGCGTGGGCGTGCGCCCAGGGCACGCCGCAGGCCGATCTCGGCTCTCCGTTCCAGGACGGCGACCAGTGTGGTGTTGGCGATGCCGAACGCCCCTACGACCAGGCAGATCACGGCCAGCACCAGGAACAGCCCGGACAGGTCGGTGTCCACCTGGTCCCGCAGGCGGTGCGGATCGGGCGGCGGTGTCGCCTTCATCAGGTCCGGCTGGTCCGGGCGCAGCGCCGACGGCGCCTGTCGCGCGACCAGTTGGGCCGCGCCGGGGCGAGTCCGGATCAGTGCCTGTGCGGGCGCGTCGGCGGGGGCGCCGTAGGCGCGCAGCGCGGTGGTCGTGGGGATGACCACGCCGAGCAGGGTCTGGGGCAGCCGTTCGGTGTCGGCGACGATGCCCAGGACGCTGTAGGAGGTTCCGTCGATGAAGACGGCGGGGCTGCCGTCGAGCCGGCTGATGCCCAGCAGCCGGGCCGCCGAGATGCCCAACAGGCACACCCGCTCGCCCCTGGCCTGGTGGAAGGTGCCGTAGAGGGTGCCGGTGGAGAGGGTGGGCCGCATGGCGCGCAGGGCGCCTGGTGAGGCGGCGTACACACCGATGCCGGATCCCTGGGCTCGCGCGTCGGCGGAAGTGACGTCCGGTCGTGGCGAGATGATCCGGTCGCGTACCGGCACGGTCCACCAAAGGCCTCCGGACACCACGCCGTTGAGCCGCTTCAGCCGGGCGTCGGTGTCGGGCGGGAAGCCGGTGGCCGATGTGCTGCCGGGGGCCGCGTCCGTCACGGTGACCGTGGTCTCCTCCAGGAGGCTGAAGGACTTGGTGATCTGGCCGGTCGCGGTGGAGGTCAGGCCGAGTACCGCCACGAAGGCCCAGACGCCGAGGACGGTGCCCAGCATGGTCAGGGTCGAGCGGCCCGGGCGCTGGACCAGGCCGGTCAGGGCCTCGGCCGACAGGTCACGGACGTGCAGCCGGGTCGGGGCGATGGCGAGGGGGCGGGTGCCGGCCCGCCGGGGCAGGAGGGTCCTCACGGGGCACCGGCCTTTCCGAGGGCCGGGTGTCCGGCCGCCGTCGCCCCTGGGTGCTCGTCGGGTGCCAGGATCCGGCCGTCGAGGATGGTGACGCGGCGGCGGGCCCGGGCGGCCACGGCCGGGTCGTGTGTGATGACGACGAGGGTGACTCCCGCCGCGTTGAGGCGCCCGAGCAGGTCCATGACAGTGGTGGCGGTGGCGGAGTCGAGGTTGCCGGTCGGCTCGTCGCACAGCAGCAGGTCCGGCTCGTTGACCAGGGCGCGGGCGATGGCCACCCGTTGTCTCTCGCCGCCGGAGAGGGTGGTGGGCAGGGCGTGCAGACGATGCCCCAGGCCCACCCGCTCCAGCGCGTCGGTGGCGGCGCGGTCGCGGTCGGCGGCGCGGCCGGTGACGTAGAGCTGGGCCAGCGCGACGTTCTCCCGTGCGGTGCGGTACGGCAGCAGGTGGAACTCCTGGAAGACGAAGCCGATGCGGCGTCCGCGCAGGGCGGTGCGCTCGCGTTCCGGCAGGCCGGCCACGTCCACCCCGGCGAGGGTGAAGGTGCCCGCCGTGGGCCGGTCGAGCAGCCCGAGCAGGTTCAGCAAGGTGGACTTCCCCGAGCCGGACGGTCCGACCACGGTCAGGTAGTCACCGGCCCGCACGGTCAGGTCGGCCGAGCGCAGCGCGTGCACGGGCGGCGAACCCGGATAGGTCTTCGAGCAGTCCGCGAGCCGCAGGACCACGGGCGGTTCGTCGGAGGGGGCCGGGTCCGCGGGGGCCGCCGTCATGTGCCGACCACGACCCGTGCGCCCGGTCCCAGGCGCGCGCCGACCGGGGTGATCTGCACCAGGCCGTCCGCGGACACCCCCGTCGTCACCCGTACGGTCCGCCGGCCACCGGTGTCCGTGACCACCGTGACCGCCGTCCGGGTGTCCGCGCCTGCGGTGATCGCGGCCTCCGGGACGGCGAGGACCTCCTTCGCGGTCGCCGCGGCGGTCACCGTGATCCGTACGTCCTGGCCGGCGAAGGTCGCGCTCCACGCCTTGTCCGGCTTCACGACCAGCGGCCGGTACGCCCCGCCGCCCTCCGCGCCGCCGGAGTCCGGTGAGCCCTCGGGGCCGTCCTTGCCGTCGCCGGGGGTGACGAGGGCGCCGACCGACTCGACGGTGCCCCGGGCCTGCGCACCGGTCGCCTCGGCCAGGACGGACACCTTCATTCCCGCGGTGACCAGGCCTGCCTGGGCCGGGTCCAGCTGCCCGGTGAGGGTCGGGCCGCCTCGGGCGAGAGTGATGACCGGCCCCTTGACCGGGTCCCCGACCTGCACCGGGACGGACACCACCCGGGCCGGGAGCGACGGCACGAAGACCACTTCCGACGCCGGCACCATCGCGTGCTCGGCGGGCGGAACGCGGTGCTGCGCCGTCGCCGCGCCGGCGTCGTCCGGCGCGGCGGCAGCCACGTCACCCCGGCCGCCGCTTTCGTCGTCGCCGGTGGTGCCGTCGTCCCGCGACACGGGGACGGGGCGGCCGAGGTGCCGGTAGAGGGCGCGCACCGCCTGCTCGGTGCCGGGGCCGAAGACGCCCCGGTCGTCACCGCCGGTGCCGTAGCCGAGCGAGGTCAGCGCCTTCTGCAGTTGACCGACGTCACCGCCCTGCTCGCCGAAGACCAGATCGCGGTAGGCCGGCACCGCTCCGGGCAGCGCGAACACCGGCCGCCCGGAGTACTCCACCAGTGTCCTGGCCGCCTCCACCCGGCGGCCGGCGCGGGTGAACACCCCCGTCACGACGAGCTGCGCGGGCCGGGACGGAGCCGCGGTACCGGCCACGGACGTGGGCTGCGCGGAGACCGTCCGCCCGTTGGCGAAGGTGCCGCGCAGCACCACGGTGGAGCGCAGGACCTGCCGCACCACCGGCGCGGTGATCACGCTCGGCGGTGGCGGGCGGGTGTCGGCCGCCGCCTGGGAGGGCGACCGCACGAGTCCCGACCCGGCCAGTCCGCCGACCGACAGGAGCCCGGCGGCGGTGGCCACGCCCACGACGGTGCGTCGCCTCCGGACTGTTCGCGATCCCATGGAGAAGGGAATTCCTTTCGAGGACACAGCGATTTCGAAATTTTCGAGGTTTGCGGTTCAGGAATTCCGGCCGAGTACCGCCATGGCCGTTTTGACTTCTGCGGCGATGCGGTCTTTCAGCTGCTGCAGCTGAAGCTGGTTCTGTTCGATCTGTTGCCGCTGGATCGCGGATTCGACGGTGTACCAGGTTTTGACCAGACCGGTCCGGCGTTTGCAGTCGATGTCGGTCAGGGCCGTGGTGATGTCGGCCCGGTCGGCCTGTCCGTGGTGGGTGTCGGGGGTGAGCTTCGCGGCGTCGAGCGGGCTGTCGACGGTGTAGCCCTTCGCCTTCATGCAGTGCGACCAGGCGCCGACGACGGCCAGGACGCGGGGGTCGCTCTGCGATCGGCGCAGGCTCTCGTAGTCGAGCGTGCTGGCCGGCGACTCGTCGATGCGCGGACCGATCCGGCGGATCGACTCCCCGAGACACCCGTCCTCGGGGATGCGCCTGCCGTCGATCCGCGCCGGGGCCCTCTTCGCCCCAGGTGTGACGGCCAGCCGCCCGGTGAGCACGGCCGTCTCGGCGGCCGTGAGCCTCGGCGCCGGGGGCGGTGTGCGGCCCGAGTCGCCGAGGAAGTAGCCGTACCGGGCCGCCTGGTCCCGGTCGGTGATGCCGTAGCGCCGGGGCATGTTGGAGTCGTCGCTGCTGGGCGGTGGGGTCATGCCTCGGGCCGGGGCGGTGTAGGCGTAGCCGTACCGTTTCATGCACCGCGCGGTGAGCCGGTCGACGGCCTGCTGGACGGCCACGGTGTCCGCGTACGGCTCCATGTAGGCCTCCAGCGGGAGGACCAGGCCCTTGGCGAGTCCCGACCGGGGCGTCGTCGCGGGCCAGGCGGGGGTGCCGGACCCCGCGGGACGGGCATCTCCCGCCGCGGGATCGCCGGTTGCGCCGAAGGGGGAACATCCGGCCAGGGCGAGCAGCGCGCCCGCCACCACGGCCACCAGGGGCCGTGCGGCCCTCGACCTGCGCATCATCTCTCCCCTGCCGCGACGGGTCGCCCGGTCACGAGCGCCGTCAGGACCAGTGCTCGGAGGCGTCTTCGTTCTTCAGCGTGGAGTCGAAGTTGAAGTCCGCGCCGCAGAACTGGTCGGAGCCGAAGTACTGGGAGTGGCCGGTGTAGCCGGAGTTGTAGTAGATCCGGTAGTTGTTCACACCGCAGGGGTCGGCGGCGGCGGCGTTGTTCTTGATCTTCTGCCCTGCGCCCGGGAGGCTGCCTCCGGTACTGAAGACGAAGACGTAGATGCCGTTGCCGTCCAGGCCGCCGGAGAAGTCGTAGACGTCCCCGTACATGGAGGCCGCCGCGCCCGGCGCCGGCTTGACGCCGCTCTGGGGCGAGGAGTTGTAGTTGATGAAGAGGTCGGCCTCGCAGTCCGGGTCGTATCCCCGGGAGTCACGGGAGATGCACGGCGAGGAGGTGTAGATCGGGGTGGTCGCGTGGGCTTGGCCGCCGGTGGCGACCGTGGTGGCAGCCGCACAGGAGAGGACGGCGAGGGCGAGGGCCACCGCCCGTCTTTCGACATGCCGAACCGCGGTGAGAGCACTGGCCATGATGCACTTCTTCCGATTCATCCGAATGCCCGGAGGCAGGCGTGGAAAGGGGGTGGGGGGAGGCCGTGCAATTTCTTGTCGAACGGCCTGAGATTGGCATGATCGCGACGCACCGGTCAACGCTTTTCCGGGACCCCGGTGCAGTCTTGATCCCGTCTTTAGTTTTGCAATTTGGGTTTTGCGATGACGTGACCGAAGGCCCTCTTCCACCGGCTTCGGGACGCCCCCTCCCGTGGGACGGGGCGTTCGACAGGTCGTCACCGCTGATGGTTTGCTGACCCTCATGCCGACCATCGCCGTAACCACCTGGTCTCTGGAGCAGACCGCCCCGACCGACCTGCTGCCGGCCGCCGCGCCGGACGGGGACGTCCGGGTCGTCCGCTCCGAGGTGCCCTCGCCCGAGTTCAGCCGGTTCCTGTACGCGTCGGTGGGCGGCGACATCCTCTGGACGGACCGGCTCGGCTGGCCGTACGCGCGGTGGGTGGAGCACCTGGAGCGGCCCGGCGTGGAGACGTGGGTGGCGTACGACCGGGGCACGCCCGCGGGGTTCGTGGAGCTGGAGGCGCAGGACGACGCGGTCGTGGAGATCGTCTACTTCGGACTGCTCCCGGCGTTCCGGGGCCGGCGCATCGGCGGGCACCTGCTGTCGTACGGCGCGGCCCGCGCCTGGGACCTCGCGGACCGCTGGGCGGGGCTGACGCCGACCAAGCGGGTCTGGCTGCACACCTGCAGCAAGGACGGCGAGCACGCGATGGACAACTACCAGCGGCGCGGCTTCAAGCTGTTCGACACCAAGGTCGAGGAGGAGGCGGAGGTTGCCGCTCCAGGACCGTGGCCTGGGGCGTTCCCCACCTGACCTGGACGGACACCTCAGGGGCACCCGATGTGACCAACGACACTCCCGTCTTGCCCTGCGAGACGGGAGTGTCCGCATATTGGACAAAGCTGGACTGTGTCCAGATCGCCGTGACACGCTTCCGTCATGTCTGGAACTGGAATTGCCTTGGTGAGTCGGCGGCACGTCGACCTCGGCCGCATGTCCAGCGCCATCTGTCCGGCGCACTGAGCGTACTCAGCCCGGGCCCGACATCTTTCTTTCCAGCCTCACTCCCGCGCAATGACGCGCCCTCTGCCCATGCGTCCACGCGCGCAGGTCAGAGCCTCCCGCCCGTCACCCCTCATCGACGGCGCCACGCGCCGACACCTGCCCACTGCTGTCCCGAAGGACGTATCAACCATGGCCGCCACCCCGCAGAAGCCTGCCGCCGCGACTCCACGCCGCAAGGTGAGCCGTCACCGCGGTGAGGGTCAGTGGGCCGTGGGGCACCACACCCCACTGAACGGCAACGAGCAGTTCAAGAAGGACGACGACGGTCTCAATGTGCGGACACGCATTGAGACGATCTACTCCAAGCGGGGCTTCGACTCGATCGACCCCAACGACCTGCGCGGTCGTATGCGGTGGTGGGGTCTGTACACGCAGCGCAGGCCCGGCATCGACGGCGGCAAGACGGCCGTCCTGGAGCCGGAGGAGCTGGACGACGAGTACTTCATGCTCCGCGTCCGGATCGACGGCGGTGCGCTGACCACGCGTCAGCTGCGGGTCATCGGCGAGATCTCGCAGGAGTTCGCGCGCGGCACCGCCGACATCACGGACCGGCAGAACGTCCAGTACCACTGGATCCGGATCGAGGACGTGCCCGAGATCTGGAACCGGCTGGAGGGCGTCGGCCTGTCGACGGTCACCGCCTGCGGTGACACCCCGCGTGTGATGATCGGCTCGCCGGTGGCGGGCATCGCCGAGGACGAGATCATCGACGCCACCCCGGCCCTGGAGGAGATGAAGCGCCGCGTCCTGAACAACCCGGCGTACTCGAACCTCCCCCGCAAGTTCAAGACGGCCATCTCGGGATCGCCGCTGCTGGACGTGGTGCACGAGATCAACGACGTCGCGTTCGTGGGCGTCGAGCACCCCGAGCACGGCCCGGGCTTCGACGTGTGGGTCGGCGGCGGCCTGTCCACCAACCCCAAGCTGGGCGTGCGCCTCGGCACCTGGGTGTCGATCGACGACGTGCCGGACGTGTACGAGGGCGTCATCTCGATCTTCCGCGACTACGGCTACCGCCGGCTGCGCACCCGCGCCCGCCTGAAGTTCCTCGTCGCCGACTGGGGCGCGGAGAAGTTCCGGCAGGTCCTCGAGGACGAGTACCTGAAGCGCAAGCTGGTGGACGGGCCGGCTCCCGAGCAGCCGTCGCAGCAGTGGCGCGACCACATCGGTGTGCACCGGCAGAAGGACGGCCGGTTCTACGTCGGCTTCGCCCCGCGCGTGGGACGCGTCGACGGCGCGACGATCACCAAGATCGCCGACCTCGCCGAGGCCCACGGCTCGGGCCGGGTGCGTACCACCGTCGAGCAGAAGATGATCGTCCTCGACGTCGAGGAGAACCAGGTCGAGTCGCTCGTCGAGGCCCTGGAGGCGCTCGACCTGACCGCCCGGCCCTCCACGTTCCGGCGCGGCACCATGGCCTGCACCGGCATCGAGTTCTGCAAGCTCGCCATCGTCGAGACCAAGCAGCGCGGCGCGCAGCTGATCGACGAACTGGAGCGCCGCCTGCCGGACTTCGACGAGCCGCTCACCATCAACCTCAACGGCTGCCCGAACGCCTGCGCCCGTATCCAGGTCGCGGACATCGGTCTCAAGGGCCAGCTCATGCTCGACGACCAGGGCGAGCAGGTCGAGGGTTACCAGGTGCACCTGGGCGGGGCGCTGGGCCTGGAGGCGGGCTTCGGCCGCAAGGTGCGCGGCCTGAAGGTCACCTCCGAGGAACTGCCGGACTACATCGAGCGGGTCCTGAAGCGGTTCCAGGCCGAGCGCGAGGACGGCGAGCGGTTCGCCACCTGGGCGGCGCGGGCCGGCGAGGAGGCCCTGTCGTGAGCGAGCGAGCCGCCCCGTTCTACTGCCCCTACTGCGGCGACGAGGACCTGCGTCCGAGCGAGGCCGCCGACGGCGGGCACGGCGCATGGGAATGCGCGGCGTGCAACCGGGCCTTCTCGTTGAAGTTCCTCGGGCTGCTGTCCCGGGGAGCGAAGCGATCCGCATCGGGAGGAGCACAGATATGACGACCGTTCAGGACGAGCGCTCCGCCGAGGACCTGAAGAAGCTCGCCGAGCAGGCGGGCCGTGACCTGGAGGACGCCTCCGCGCTGGAGATCCTCACGTGGGCGGCCGAGACGTTCGGCAAGCGCTTCTGCGTCACCTCCTCGATGGAGGACGCGGTGGTCGCCCACCTCGCTTCCCGGGCGATGCCCGGCGTCGACGTGGTCTTCCTCGACACCGGCTACCACTTCGAGGAGACCATCGGCACCCGTGACGCGGTCGACGCCGTGATGGACGTCAACGTCATCACCCTGACCCCGCGCCAGACGGTGGCCGAGCAGGACGCGCAGTACGGCCCGAAGCTGCACGACCGCAACCCCGACCTGTGCTGCAAGCTGCGCAAGGTGCAGCCGCTGGAGGAGGGCCTGAAGGACTACCAGGCCTGGGCGACCGGCCTGCGCCGTGACGAGTCCCCGACCCGGGCGAACACCCCGGTGGTCGGCTGGGACGAGAAGCGGCAGAAGATCAAGATCTCCCCGATCGCCCGCTGGACCCAGGACGACGTGGACGCCTACGTCACCGAACACGGGGTGCTCACCAACCCGCTGCTGATGGACGGCTACGCCTCCGTCGGCTGCGCCCCCTGCACCCGCCGGGTCCTGGAGGGCGAGGACGCCCGTGCCGGCCGCTGGGCCGGCCGCAGCAAGACCGAGTGCGGGCTGCACGGATGACGACGACAAGTCAGGAGAGTGACGTGACGACCGGAGCCACCGTCTGGCTCACGGGTCTGCCGAGCGCCGGCAAGACCACGATCGCCTACGAACTGGCCGGCCGCCTGCGCGAGGAGGGCCACCGGGTCGAGGTGCTCGACGGCGACGAGATCCGCGAGTTCATCTCGGCGGGCCTCGGCTTCAGCCGCGAGGACCGGCACACCAACGTGCAGCGCATCGGCTTCGTCGCCGAGCTGCTCGCCCGCAACGGCGTGCTCGCCCTCGTCCCGGTCATCGCGCCGTACCAGGACAGCCGCGAGGCGGTACGCAAGCGCCACCAGGCGAACGGCACCGGGTACGTCGAGGTCCATGTCGCGACGCCCGTCGAGGTGTGCAGCGAGCGGGACGTGAAGGGCCTGTACGCCAAGCAGGCCGCGGGCGAGCTCACGGGGCTCACCGGGGTCGACGACCCGTACGAGGCGCCCGAGTCGCCCGACCTGCGCATCGAGTCGCAGAACCAGACCGTGCAGGAGTCCGCGGCGTCCGTCTACGCCCTGCTCAGCGAAAGGGGACTGGCATGACGACGACCGTCGCCACCGTTTCCGAGGGAACCGAAAGCCCGTACGCGCTCTCCCACCTCGACGCCCTCGAGTCCGAGGCGGTACACATCTTCCGCGAGGTGGCGGGCGAGTTCGAGCGGCCGGTGATCCTCTTCTCCGGCGGCAAGGACTCCATCGTCATGCTGCACCTGGCGCTGAAGGCCTTCCGGCCGGCGTCGGTGCCGTTCTCGCTGCTGCACGTGGACACCGGGCACAACTTCCCCGAGGTCCTCGACTACCGCGACCGCACGGTCGAGAAGCACGGGCTGCGGCTGCACGTCGCCTCCGTCCAGGACTACATCGACCGCGGCGTCCTCAAGGAGCGCCCGGACGGCACCCGCAACCCGCTGCAGACGCTGCCGCTGACCGAGAAGATCCAGGCGGAGAAGTTCGACGCCGTCTTCGGCGGCGGCCGCCGCGACGAGGAGAAGGCCCGGGCCAAGGAGCGGGTGTTCTCCCTGCGCGACGAGTTCTCCCAGTGGGACCCGCGCCGCCAGCGCCCGGAGCTGTGGAACCTGTACAACGGCCGGCACGCGCCCGGCGAGCACGTCCGCGTGTTCCCGCTGTCCAACTGGACCGAGCTCGACGTGTGGCAGTACATCGCCCGCGAGGGCATCGAGCTGCCGCAGATCTACTACGCGCACGAGCGCGAGGTGTTCTCCCGCAGCGGCATGTGGCTGACCGCCGGCGAGTGGGGCGGGCCGAAGGACGGCGAGAGGGTCGAGAAGCGGCTCGTGCGCTACCGGACCGTCGGTGACATGTCCTGCACCGGCGCGGTGGACTCCGAGGCCGACACCATCGAGAAGGTGATCGTGGAGATCGCCGCCTCCCGGCTCACCGAGCGCGGCGCCACCCGCGCCGACGACAAGATGTCCGAGGCAGCGATGGAAGACCGCAAGCGCGAGGGGTACTTCTAGAGATGAGCACGATCACCACCGAGGAACTCGCGGAGACCACCCTGCTGCGGTTCGCCACCGCGGGCTCCGTCGACGACGGCAAGTCCACCCTGGTCGGGCGGCTGCTGCACGACTCCAAGTCGGTCCTCACCGACCAACTGGAGGCCGTGGAGCGCGTCTCCGCGAGCCGGGGCCAGGAGGCGCCGGACCTCGCGCTGCTCACCGACGGTCTGCGGGCCGAGCGGGAGCAGGGCATCACCATCGACGTGGCGTACCGCTACTTCGCCACGCCCCTGCGGCGGTTCATCCTCGCCGACACCCCCGGGCATGTGCAGTACACGCGCAACATGGTCACCGGCGCCTCCACCGCCGAGCTGACGGTGATCCTGGTCGACGCCCGCAACGGCGTGGTCGAGCAGACCCGCCGGCACGCGGCCATCGCCGCCCTGCTGCGCGTGCCGCACGTGGTCCTCGCCGTCAACAAGATGGACCTCGTCGGCTACGAGGAGAAGGTGTTCGCCGCCATCGCCGAGGAGTTCACGGCGTACGCGACGGAGCTGGGCGTCCCCGAGGTCACCGCGATCCCGATCTCGGCGCTGGTCGGCGACAACGTGGTGGAGCCGTCCGCGAACATGGACTGGTACGGCGGCCCGACGGTGCTGGAGCACCTGGAGACGGTGCCGGTCAGCCACGACCTGAGCCACTGCCACGCCCGGCTGCCCGTGCAGTACGTGATCCGCCCACAGAACCCGGACCACCCGGACTACCGGGGTTACGCCGGTCAGATCGCGGCCGGTTCCTTCCGCGTCGGCGATTCCGTCACGGTGCTGCCGTCGGGCCGTGTCTCGAAGATCTCCGGCATCGACCTGCTGGGCGAGCCGGTCGACGTGGCGTGGACGACCCAGTCGGTGACCCTCCTGCTGGAGGACGACATCGACATCTCGCGCGGCGACCTGATCGTGCCGAGCAAGGACGCGCCCGCGACCACGCAGGACATCGAGGCGACCGTGTGCCACGTCGCCGACGCCCCGCTGACGGTCGGGCACCGGGTGCTGCTCAAGCACGGCACCCGCACGGTCAAGGCGATCGTCAAGGACATCCCGTCCCGTCTCACGCTCGACGACCTGTCCCTGCACCCGCATCCGGGACAGCTCGTCGCCAACGACATCGGCCGGGTGAAGATCCGCACCGCCGAGCCGCTGCCGGTCGACTCCTACGCCGACTCGCGCCGCACCGGCTCGTTCATCCTGATCGACCCGAACGACGGCCAGACCCTCACCGCCGGCATGGTCGGTGAGTCGTTCGCGGCCCCGGAGCCGGTCAAGGACGAGTCCGAGGACGACGGGTGGGACTTCTGACATGAACCCCCCCGACTTCTACTCCACGTTCGCGAAGGAGGGCGGCCGCGTCGGCAGCGGTGCTCTCGGCAGCGGGCAGGGCGGAGTGGCGCGATGTGTGCGCTGACGTACGCGCACTGCCTGCGCGCCCTCACCCCCCACCGCCGTAGACGAAAACCTTCCGACCTCCCGGCCACGACCTGAAAGACCGTGACCGCCGGGCCTCCGAGAGGACCACCTCCCGTGCCTGCTTCATCCGCTCTGCGCCGCGGTTTCGCGGTCATCGCCGCACTTCCCCTGCTCACGCTGGCCGCCTGCGGCTACGGCTCCGAGGCCAAGGACGACGGCGCCGCCAAGGTCGCCGCCGGGGCCAAGAAGATCGAGGGTCTCGACACCGTCAAGATCGGCTACTTCGGCAACCTCACCCATGGCACCGCGCTGGTGGGCATGCAGAAGGGCTTCTTCCAGAAGGCCCTGGGCGCCACCAAGGTCGAGCCGGCCATCTTCAACGCCGGTCCCTCGGAGATCGAGGCGCTCAACTCCGGGTCCATCGACATCGGCTGGATCGGCCCCTCCCCCGCGATCAACGGCTACACCAAGTCCGCGGGCAAGAACCTGCGCATCATCGGCGGTTCGGCGTCCGGCGGCGTGAAGCTCGTGGTCAACCCGGACAAGATCAAGTCGCTGCAGGACGTCAAGGGCAAGCGGATCGCCACCCCGCAGCTCGGCAACACGCAGGACGTGGCGTTCCTCAACTGGGCGGCCGACCAGGGCTGGAAGGTCGACCCGCAGAGCGGCAAGGGTGACGTCACGGTCGTCCGCAGCGACAACAAGGTCACCCCGGACGCGTTCAAGTCCGGGTCGATCGACGGCGCCTGGGTGCCGGAGCCGACCGCGTCCAAGCTGGTCGCCGAGGGCGGCAAGGTGCTGCTCGACGAGTCGACGCTGTGGCCGGACAAGAAGTTCGTGATCACGAACATCATCGTGCGGCAGCAGTTCCTCAAGGAGCACCCGAAGGTCGTCGAGGCCGTGCTCAAGGGCTCGGTCGAGACCAACAAGTGGATCAACACCAACCCGGACGCGGCGAAGGCGGCGGCGAACAAGCAGCTGGAGGCCGACTCCGGCAAGGCGCTGCCCGCCGATGTGCTGGACCCGGCGTGGAAGTCCATCCAGTTCACCAACGACCCGCTGGCCTCCACCCTCAACACCGAGGCGGAGCATGCGGTGAAGGCGGGGCTGCTGCAGAAGCCGGACCTGAAGGGCATCTACGACCTCGCGCCGCTGAACAAGGTTCTGAAGGCCGAGGGCGAGCCCGCGGTCGACGACGCCGGTCTCGGCGCGAAGTAAGCCCGATCCGAAGCCGCATTGTGAAGAGTTCCCAGGAGGTGACGACCATGGCCACGACCCTCACCAAGGCCGCCGACGGCACCGAGTCGGTCACGCACGCCGCCCGGATCGAGCACGTGTCGAAATCGTTCGCGGGCCCCGCCGGACAGCAGCTCGTCCTGGACGACATCACCCTCGATGTCGCGCCCGGAGAGTTCGTCACCCTCCTGGGGGCCTCGGGCTGCGGCAAGTCCACCCTGCTCAACCTGGTGGCGGGCCTGGACCGTCCCACCGCCGGCGAGATCGCCACGGACGGCCGCCCGGCGCTGATGTTCCAGGAGCACGCGCTGTTCCCGTGGCTGACCGCGGGCAAGAACATCGAACTCGCCCTGAAGCTGCGGGGCGTGCCCAAGGCCGAGCGCCGGGAGCGGGCCGAGGAACTGCTCGAACTCGTCCGGCTGAAGGGCGCGCACGGCAAGCGGGTGCACGAGCTGTCGGGCGGTATGCGCCAGCGCGTCGCGCTGGCGCGTGCGCTCGCGCAGGAGAGCAAGCTGCTGCTGATGGACGAGCCGTTCGCGGCGCTGGACGCCATCACGCGGGACGTGCTGCACGACGAGCTGACCCGCATCTGGCGCGAGACGCAGGTGTCCGTCCTGTTCGTCACGCACAACGTGCGCGAGGCGGTGCGGCTCGCGCAGCGCGTGGTGCTGCTGTCGTCCCGCCCCGGGCGGATCGCGCGGGAGTGGACGGTCGGCATCCCGCACCCGCGCCGCATCGAGGACACCGCCGTGGCGGAGCTGTCCGTCGAGATCACCGAAGAACTGCGTGGGGAGATCCGCCGTCATGGCCAGCACTGATTCGACGGCCGTCGCCAAGGACGGCAACGATCTCGCCGGGCTGGAGGCGGGCCTCGACGCGCTGGAGACGCGGCAGACGGGCCGGGTCCCCTTCCGGCACACCTTCACCCAGAAGATCCTTCCGCCCGTCCTCGCCGTGGCGTTGGTACTGGCGGTCTGGCAGGCGCTCGTCTCGTTCAAGGTCGTCGACGACCCGACCAAGCTGCCCGCGCCGTCCGCGGTGTGGGACGTCGTGCAGACGGCCTGGCTCCAGGGCGAGCTGCTCGGCTACATCTGGACCAGCGTCTCGCGCGGTCTGCTCGGTTTCCTCTTCGCCCTGCTGATCGGCACGCCGCTGGGCCTGATCGTGGCCCGGGTGAGGTTCATCCGCGCGGCGATCGGCCCGATCCTGTCGGGGCTGCAGTCCCTGCCGTCGGTCGCGTGGGTGCCGCCCGCGGTGATCTGGCTGGGTCTGAACAACTCGATGATGTACGCGGTGATCCTGCTCGGCGCGGTCCCGTCGATCGCCAACGGTCTGGTCTCCGGCGTCGACCAGGTGCCCCCGCTGTTCCTGCGCGCGGGCCGCACGCTCGGCGCCACGGGACTCAAGGGCACCTGGCACATCGTCCTGCCCGCCGCCCTGCCCGGGTACGTGGCGGGGCTGAAGCAGGGCTGGGCCTTCTCCTGGCGCTCCTTGATGGCCGCCGAGATCATCGCGTCCTTCCCCGACCTCGGCGTGGGTCTCGGCCAGCTGCTGGAGAACGGCCGCAACGCCAGCGACATGGCCATGGTCTTCGAGGCCATCCTGCTGATCCTGATCGTCGGCATCGCCATCGACCTGCTGATCTTCAGCCCGCTGGAGCGGTGGGTGCTGCGCAGCCGCGGCCTGCTGGTGAAGAACTGAAGTCCATGACGAACAAGCCCGTCCTCCTCGTCATCGCCCACGGCAGCCGCGACCCGCGGCATGCCGCGACGGTGCACGCCCTGGTACGCCGGGTGCGCGCGACGCGCCCCGACGTACGGGTGGAGACGGGCTTCCTGGACTTCAACGTCCCCTCGGTACAAGGGGTCCTGGAGTCCCTGGCGGTGCAGGGCGTGCGCGACGTCGTCGCCCTGCCCCTCCTCCTCACCCGGGCGTTCCACGCGAAGGCGGACATCCCCGCGGTCCTCGCGGACGCGCCGCCGCAGCTGCGCATCCACCTGGCGGACGTCCTCGGTCCCTCCCCCCTGCTGCTGGCGGCGCTGGAGCGGCGCCTGTACGAGGCGGGCCTGACGCCCGCCGACAAGTCCTCGACCGGGGTCGTCCTGGCCTCGGCGGGGTCCACCGACCCGGAGGCGATCGCAGTGATCGCAGAAATCGCGCGGGAGTGGCGGCACACCGGCTGGTGCGCCGTGCGGCCTGCGTTCGCCTCCGCATCCCTGCCTCGTACCGAGGACGCCGTCCGCGACCTGCGCGCCCTCGGCTGCTCCCGCGTCGCCGTCGCCCCGTACGTCCTGGCCCCCGGCTTCCTCCCGGACCGTATCGCCCGCGGCGCGGCGGAGGCGGACGTGCTGGCGGACGTCCTGGGCCCGGCGCCGGAGGTGGCACGGGTGGTGCTGGAGCGGTACGAGGCGGCTCGGACGCCGTTGCCGTCGGCTGTGAGCGCCTGACGCGGGCCGGGCTGCGGGACGCTCACGCCGCCGGTTCCTCGTACGGTTCCGGTTGCAGGGCGAAGGAGTACGGGGCCCAGGGGCCGCTGATCTCCACGCGGAGGCCGGGGACGCCCTCGGCGGTCGCGAGGATGCCCGTGCGGAAGGTGTGGACGCGGTCGGCCGGGACGAGGTAGGAGTCGTTGCCGATGTTGGTGCCGGGGGCCGAGCTCGCCGGGCTGCCGCGTTCGGGGGTGTGGGCGACGCGGTCGACGGCGAGGGCGGCGGCCGTGTCGGTGAGGCGGGCGGCGGCCTGGGCGACGGTACGCCAGGCCTCGTCGTTGCGGCGTTGTCTGCGGCGGCGGATGACCTGGTAGGCGCGGCCGACCCCGAGGCCCGTGACCGGGTCCGGTGCGGATTCGGTGTCGGCTCCGGGTGGGGTGATGTCCTGGGCGGCGTAGATCTTGACCTCGAGTTCGACGTGGCCCGTGAGGCGGTCGAGCAGGGAGAGGAAGTAGCCCCGCCGGGTGTCCAGGGCCTGCCGGGCACCGTCCTCGTCGCGGTAGACGGTGGCGAGGCGCAGGGGCAGTACGGCGGCTCCGGAGGCGACCAGGGCGGCCACCACGGCGTGGTGGGAGCGGACCGTGGCCTCCAGCCAGTCCACGTCGTGGAGGTGGGCCTGGAGCGGGATGTCGCCGTAGTCGGCGGGCGGGACGTGGCCGACGGCGAAGGCCAGCTGGGGGCCGGTGACCGCCGGGGTGATCAGATGGATCGGTTCTCCGGCGACACCGCGCAGATGGGGCGTGGCCGCCGCGGCCTCGGGGGTGCGGCGCAGGACCGCGTAGGCGTAGACGAGGTTCGTGTCGCTCATGACTGCGGGCTCCTGTCGGTGGCCGTGCGATTCCTCTCGCGAGACTCCGTTCTCGTGCCGTCCGCCCCTAGGTACGCAGGGGGCTGCGGCGGTGTTCAGGTGACCGGCCGACGGCTTGACCTTGCCCCAGGGGCAGGGCCGAGGGTCCCGGCATGAACGAGGACTTCTCTTCGCGGCAGACGCCGTACAGCGACCCCGGGGACTTGGACACGAGCGGGCTGCCCCGCGACCCGCGCCTGCTGGCCGCGCTGGTCAGGGGCCTGATCATCCACCGGTGCGAGGGCGGGCGGTTCGGGTACGACGTGCCCGAGGAGCGGCTGCACCACGACGCCGAGTCCCGGTACGTCACGGAGATCCTGCGGATCCTGCGGGAGCGCGGGAACACCCCCCTCACCGAACCCCGGGCGCCCGGCGGGAGGTTCGTGGGCACCTGCCGGGACTTCTCGCTGCTGCTGTGCTCGCTGCTGCGGGCCACGGGGACGCCGGCACGTCTGCGCTGCGGGTTCGCCACCTACTTCGCCGATGGCTGGTACGAGGACCACTGGGTCACGGAGTACCGGACGCCGGAGGGCGGCCTGCGGCTGGCCGACGCGCAGGTCCACAGCGGGTACGACGTGCCGTTCGACCCGATGGACGTGCCGCGGAGCGCCTTCCTGGTGGCCGGTGACGTCTGGCGGGCCTGCCGTGAGGGGCGGGTGGACCCCGGGACGTGCGGCCTCGGCTCCGTCGAAGGCCTGCGCGGCCTGTGGTTCGTTCGGGGCAACGTCCTGCGCGACCTGGCCGCGCTGAACGGTGTGGAGCTGCTCCCCTGGGACGGCTGGGAGCCGGGGCTCCGCAAGGGCGCGCCTCTCACCGAGGACGATCTGGCGGCGGCCGACGCGGTCGCCGCGGCCCGCTTTGAGGACGACTGGCCGCGGCTCTTCGCGGATCCGCGGCTGACCGTGCCGGCCGGGATCACCTCGTACGCGCCCTACCTGGGAGAGCGCCGGATCACGTTGTCCGGGCGCTGAACGGGGTCGCCTGGTGGAACCAGAGCAGCCAGCGGCCCTCCGTGCGCCGCCACAGTGAACTGCGGTGTGCGCGGCTGCCGTCGTACTCCGTGTCGTACGTGAGGTGGACGAGGTCCGGGGCGAGCTGGACGCCGCGCAGGGCGGAGACGGCGACGGGGCGGTCCCCCGGCTCGGCGGTGGCGGCCAGGGAGGCGATGATGGCGGCCCGGCTCCAGTGCCGGCCGGAGGCGCCGAACTCGTGGAAGTCGGGGTGGAGCAGCGCCCCGACCCGGTCGGCCGAGCGGCGGACCTCCGGGGTGAGCAGGGCGAGTTCGCCCTCCATCGCGGATTCGACCGCGGGGTTGTGCTCAGGCACCCGTCATCTCCACCAGCTTGACGACGGTGTTCCAGTTGCGGGTCGTGGCGATCACGCCCTTGTTGATGCGCGGCTTCGACAGGTGCTCGGCCAGCTTGGAGCGGCCCAGACCGTTCGGGGCGTACAGGTACAGGGCCCGGTCGCCGAGGCGGAACTCCTCGGGGAGGTAGGCGTCCTGGTCGATCTCCGCGAAGCGGTCGGCAGTGACGGGTGCGGAGAAGTAGGTGACGTGGAGCTGCTTGGGTTCCAGGCCGGTGGCCGGGAACGGGCAGGCGTCGGCGATCGCCCGGAGGTAGGCGTGGTCGCGCACGATCACGTCGACGCCGAACCCGAAGCGCTTCTCGACGGCCTGCGCGATCTCGGCGGCGAGCGACTCCTCGCCGCCGTGTCCGCAGGAGAACACGGCCTGGCCGCTCTGCAGGTAGGTGCGGACGTCGTCGTGGCCGAGGTCCGTCAGGAGCGTGCGCAGGTCGGCCATGGGGACCTTCCTGCTGCCGCCCACGTTGATGCCGCGCAGCAGCGCCGCGTATGTCGTCGTCATCCGCTCACGATAAAGCGGCCTTCGTGCCCCGTGGGGGTGGGCACGACGGCCGCGCGGGCAGCTGCCCGGCCCCGTAAATTACTCATCGCTCTTCGCGGGGCACAACCGTCTGCTCAGGATCCACACACCCGAGGAGCCCGGTTTGTCTGTCGATAGGTGTAAGGGACCACAGTCTCCGGGGGTCCTCCCCAGTGGGGAGGCGGCTCGGTCCGTGGGGATGAGTTCCGGCGCCGCCACTTCACCGGACAGCACGACGAGATGGCTTTATCCGGCCCATACCTTCGAAGCGGAAGGGGGCGGCAGGGGGCCGCCACCGCATCACGAGGGGGCAAGCCGGTCATGGGGAACGGAGACATACGGGTGCGGGGCTTCGCCGCCCGGGCCGGTGGCTGGAGCGCCCGGCACCGATGGGCCGCCGTCGGTATCTGGGTGCTGTTCGTCGTCCTGGCGATGGGGATCGGCTCGGCGATGGGTACCGTCGACGTCAAGGAGAGCGACCAGCTGTCGGGCGAGACCCACACCGCCGCCAGGATCATCGAGGACGCCGGCATCGAGGAGCCGGCCAATGAGACCGTCCTCGTCCAGGCGAAGGACGGTTCCCTCAAGGCCACGGACACGGAGTTCAGGAACGCCGTCGCCTCGGTCGTCGAGGCCGTCGAGGGGACCGGCGGGGTCACCGACGTGACGTCGCCGTACGACACGAGGACGATCTCGAAGGACGGGCGCAGCGCGCTCGTGCAGTTCGACATGCGCGGTGACTCCGACACCGCGGGCGACCGGGTCGAGCCCGTGCTCGACGCCGTCGCGGGCGTGCAAAAGGAACACTCGTCGCTGCGGATCGAGGAGATCGGCGGCGCCAGCATGATGAAGACGTTCTCCGACGCGTTCGGCGACGACTTCCAGAAGGCCGAGTACTCCGCCGTGCCGGTGGCCCTGGGCATTCTGCTGATCGCGTTCGGCGCGCTGGTCGCCGCGCTGCTCCCGGTGGCGCTCGCGCTCACCGCGATCATGGCGACGATGGGGCTGATGAGCATCGTCAGCCACTGGCAGCCGATGGACGACACCGCGAGCTCCGTGATGCTGCTGGTCGGCCTGGCCGTGGGGGTCGACTACTGCCTGTTCTACCTGCGCCGTGAGCGTGAGGAGCGGGCGGCGGGCCGGGACGCGGAGACCGCGCTGCGGATCGCCGCGGCGACCAGTGGCCGTGCCGTGATCGTCTCCGGTGTCACCGTGTGCGTGGCGATGGCGGGCATGCTGTTCACCGGGCTCACCACGTTCGAGGCGATGGGCCTGGCCTCCCTGATGGTGGTCGCGGTGGCCATGGTCGGTTCGGTGACCGTGCTGCCCGCGCTGCTCTCGCTGCTCGGCGAGCGCGTGGAGAAGGGCCGGATCCCGTTCCTGCACCCCGACAAGCGCCGCAGGAACGGTACCGGCGGCCGGACCTCCGAGGGCAGCCGGTTCTGGAGCGCCGTTCTGAAGGTCGTGCTCGCCAGGCCCGCCGTCTCGCTGGTCGTGGCGGCCGGTGCGCTGCTCGCGGTCGCGGCGCCCGCGCTCGGCATGAAGACCCAGCAGCTCACCCTGGACCAGGAGTTCGGCGACTCCCTGCCCATCGTGCAGACCTACAACCGGCTCAACGACGCCTTCCCCGGCGGCTCCGAGCCGGCCGAGGTGGTCGTCAAGGCGAAGGACATCAACTCCCCCGAGGTGAAGTCCGCGCTCGCCGACTTCCGCGCGCGGGCGATCAGTTCGGGCGCCTCACGGGGTCCGGTCGAGATCAAGCTGCACGACGCGCAGAACCTGGCCTACGTGTACGTCCCGCTGGTCGGCGGCTCCGACCTGGACAAGGCCGGTGGGAGCCTGGAGAAGCTGCGCGACGAGGTGCGGCCCGCCACGCTCGGCAGGGTCGACGGCGTCGAGGCGCCGATCACCGGGCAGGTCGCCGGGTCGAAGGACTTCAACGACCAGCTGGGCGGGGCGGTCCTCCCGGTCTTCGCCTTCGTCGTGGTCTTCGCCTTCGCGCTGATGCTGGTGTCGTTCCGCTCGCTGACCATCGCGGTCACGTCGATCGTGCTCAACCTGCTGTCGGTGGGCGCCGCGTACGGCATTCTCGTCGCGGTCTTCCAGCACGGCTGGGGCGCGTCCCTGGTGGGTGCGGAGGGCGTCGGCGCGATCATCACCTGGCTGCCGCTGTTCCTCTTCGTGATCCTCTTCGGCCTGTCGATGGACTACCACGTGTTCGTGGTCTCCCGGATCCGTGAGGCGAGGTTGCGGGGGCTTGCGACGAAGGACGCGATCCGGCACGGCGTGGTCACCACGGCCGGGGTGGTCACCAGTGCCGCGGTCATCATGGTCGCCGTGTTCGCGATCTTCGGGACGCTGTCCATGCAGTCCATGAAGCAGATGGGCGTCGGCCTCGCGGCCGCGGTGCTGATCGACGCGACGATCATCCGGGGCGTGCTGCTGCCGGCGGTGATGGCGTTGCTCGGCGAGCGCAACTGGTACCTGCCGAAGTGGCTGCACCGGCTGCCGGACCTCACGCACGACGAGGCGCCGCAGGCGGTCGCCGAGCCGGCGGCGCGGGACGGTGAGGGCGAGCCGCTCAAGGTCTGATCGCCGCCGCGCGAAGGGGCCCGTCGGTTTCCCCGGAAACCGACGGGCCCTTCCGTGTGCCTCGCGCCTCGTGCCCCGCAGGTGCCCGGAGCGCCGGACCGGCCGTGATCGGGGCGGCGGTCGGTCACCAGTGACTGCTGCCCACCAGGTAAGCGATGCCCGCGAGGACGGCGAGGATCAGCGCGGGGATCGCCAGCCCCTTCGCGAGCGAGGTCAGGCTGTGTGTGCCGCCGGCCGCCCGGCTCGTGTAGTGCTCCCGCCGTTCGTGCAGATCGTGCCGGGCGAACGCGCCGACGATCAGCGCCGCCCCGCCGGTGATCAGGCACACGATGAGCGGTGTGAGTGCTCCTTGTCCGCGGATGTCGTCCTCGACGTTGCCGTACACCCCTGCGTCGGCCCGCTCCGCGACGGCTACCGCTCCCCTCTGGATGGTCATGACCAGCATGGCGAGCGCCGTGACGGCGAGGGCGAGGGCTGCGCCGGCGAGGGCGGGAGCGCGCCGGGACGGGGTCTTCCGGTCCGTTCGCTCCCGGTCCCCCGTGCTCCTGGGCGGCTCCTCGGGCCTGGGCGGGGTGCGCGGGGGTTCGACGACCACCGTGTGCCGCTTGTCCTCCGCTCGGGTCTTCGGCGGTGGTGAGTCGTTCGGGACGTCCGGTTCGGGCTTCGGGGGACCGTCCTCGTCCGCCGGGGTCACCTCCGCCTCGACGTGGATCACCGACTCGTCGGCCACGCCCCTGAGCACGAGGTTCCCGGAGAGGTGCCCCGTGGCAGCGGTGTCGACGTGGACCTCCAGACCGCTTTGGGTCGGATCGACCCGCAGCCACGGCTGTTGGGGCTGGACCACGCAGTGACGGGCCAGCGGTGGGCCCTGCATGGTCACGGACCGCCCGGGAGGGGCCGAGCCCCTTTTCACCCGGCCGAAGTCCAGGTGGTCCGGGGACGGTGCCAGGCGGATCTCGCTCAAGGCGGCGGCCGCCTGATCGGCGAGCGGCTGGACCTCGTTGTGGGCGACCTCCGCCAGGTGCTGGCGCGCCCCTTCCGCCACGGGCAGTTCGGGGCGCTGCAGTCGCGTGCACAGCTCCGTGACGGCGCCCCGCCGGGTGAGGAACTCGTCGCTGTTCATGGCCGCCCGCAAGGAGGGCGGCGAGGGAATGGCGACGATCTTGATGCCGCCGCGCCGGCTGTGTGCCAGGTGCAGCTCCCCTTGCAGCTCCGCCGCCTTCTTCGGTGTCTGGTGGGGGTTCTGCTCCCGTACGTGCCGGTAGACGTACTCGTACAGGTCGTCCAGGGAGACGTTGCCGTCCCCGTCGAGGTCGGCCTCGCCGGTCTCCAGGCCTTCGACCACCGCGTGTGTGAACACCGACGGCCGCGGAGCGGAGTTCTCGGCGAGTTCGCTGCCCTCGAAGGAGTACTCCATGGAGTCGGACGCGGTGATGACGGCCCAGCCCCGCCCACTGACCGGCTCGTCCTTCGCGAACGACTCGAGGACGTTGACGTCCCCCGCGGCGCGCACCGAGGCCGAGCCTCGCGAGAAGGCGCCCCCGTAGCAGCAGTCGAGGAACAGGACGCTGCGGCCGGCCCGGGTGCCGGACATGCAGCCGCGGACGAACTGGGAGGCGACAGCGGTGGCGGCCAGCAGCGGGGGCTCGGTGTCGCTGGCGGCGAAGTACAGCTCGCCGGACTCGCTCTTGAGGCCGTGGCAGGAGAAGTGCAGCAGGAGGGTGTCGGCGCGGCGGCGGTCGTTGAAGAAGCCCTGGATGCGTCTGCGCATGAGGTCGGCCGAGGCGTTGTGCACGACCTCCACCTCGAAGTCGCCGATCTGCGGGTCGTGCAGCACCCGCTCGAGAGCCGCGGCGTCCTGGGCGGGGGCCCTGAGCTTCTTGAGCCCTTGGTCGGTGTACCGGTCGTTGGCGATGATCAGCGCGTGTCTGGAGTCCGTCATGGCTCGGCTCCGGCCTTCGAATGGCGCTCGACGAAGGTCCTGAACGCCTGGGCGACCTGATCGTCGGTGGCCTCGGAGACCTCCAGGACGTCGTCCCCCATCTGCAGGCGCAAGGACGGGTGGGTGTCGTGGCGACGGCCCATCCACGACCGGATCACGGTGATCACCTGGTTCAGGGCGGTCGCCGAGCTGCCCAGGGTCACCAGCAGGGCACCGATCTGGGTGACGTCCACGGCCCGCGCTCCGGGCGGGGCCTCCCCGCCGGGGAGCGTGGTGACGTCGTCCACGTCGAGGTCGAGCAGCTCCTCGCGCAGATAGCCGGTCAGCTCCGCGACGCGTTCGGCTTCCGCGTCCTCTTCGGTGAGGAGGATGTGCAGTTCGTTCTCCACCGGGTCACCCCCTTGTTCGTCCCTCGGGGCGGCGCAGAGTCGGAGCGTCGGTGGGCTCTACGTCATCGTTTACAGTTTCCGCTGCTCAGAGTGGGGTGGCAAGTGCAGCTCGACGAGATGAAGTTGACGGATCAACCGTAAGGTTCCTTGTTCAACTTGTGGCGGCCCGGTTTCGCGCCCCGGGCCCTACACCAGCCTCCGCACCCGGAGCACCCGCTCGTCGCAGTGCACGATCTCCAGTTCCCGGTCCGGGCGCGCGCCTTGGAAGGTGAGCGCGAGGTGACGGTCCGACACGAGCCGCCAGCGGCCGGGCACGGCGCCGGGGGCGTCGCCGCGGCCCAGCGGATGGTCGACAAGGGTGCCGTCGGAGGCGAACTCCATGCCGCGACGGCCGCGCGCGGGCGGGAAGGGGAAGTCCTCCGGCCGGTAGACCCGCACGTCGTCGTGGTCCTCCTCGTAGGAGTGGAACCACGAGCGGAAAAGGCCCGGCGGGGGCTCTCGCATGACCCGGCCACCTCACTCGTACGACGCCATCCGTATGGTCACCACTGAGATCGTCACCATGGAGCAGAGATTGTCGCCCTCATGACGAAGTGACTAGACTTGTCAGTGTATGGGTTCGGAGGGAACGGGCAACCGACCGCTCCGCCCGACGTCGCCCGGCCCTCGCGACGCGTCTCAGACGCGCAGTTCCGCAGCCGCGTGCGCGGCCCACCCGCTCCCCTCGAAGGGGCACGCCATGTCCGATGCGCAGGCATTCCTTCGCGCCACCTCGCCCGACTACAGCCGCTGGTGCGGCGCCATGGAGGTGCACCGCAGACTCCTCACTCTCAACCCGGAGTACGCCGAGAACCGGGCCCTGATCGAGAACACCGCGTTCGCCTACGAGTCGATGGACCAGGTCTCCTCCCGGCAAGGCCTGATCGACATCCCGGTCGTCGTGCACATCGTCCACAGCCACCCCGAACAGAATGTGAGCGACGCCCAGATACGCAGTCAGATCGACGTGCTCAACCAGGACTTCCGCGCGAGCAATCCGGACGTGAGCAAAGTGCCCGCGGTCTGGCAGGACCTGGTGGCCGACGCCCGCCTGCAGTTCCACCTCGCCCGGACCGATCCGCTGGGCCGCCCCACGGACGGCATCACGCGCACCGAGAGCGCGGTCGACGACTGGGACACCGACGATATGGTCAAGTTCACCCTGAGCGGGGGCCAGGACGCCTGGCCCGCGGACATCTACCTGAACCTGTGGGTCTGCCGGTTGCGCCGCGGACTGCTGGGCTACGCCCAGTTCCCGGGCGGCGCCGCCTCCACGGACGGCGTGGTCATCACCCACACCGCCCTCGGCACCACCGGCACCGCGACGGCCCCCTTCGACGGCGGCCGCACGGCCGTGCACGAGATCGCGCACTGGCTGAACCTGCGGCACATCTGGGGCGACGACGACGAGGGGTGCAGCGGCAGCGACTTCGTGGCGGACACCCCCAACCAGGCCGGCGCGAACGCCGGTTCCCCCACCTTCCCCCATGTCACGTGCGGCAACGGACCGGACGGCGACATGTTCATGAACTACATGGATTACACCGACGACGCCGCGATGTTCATGTTCACCAAGGGCCAGTCGGCACGCATGGACGCCACGCTCGACCACGCCCGGCTGACCCTCAGCCGTCAGGCCGTCGCGGTGTGACGAGACCTGACGGGTGCGGCCACGGCCGACAGCACCAGGCCGAGAGAACGGCACGTTCCCGGCGATCGGGGAGGGCGTGCGGAGGGGCTGCGCCGTCCGCCGGTCATACGCTGTCGCGAGTGCGCCGCGGGTGCACATGACTCTTGCCGACAGGCGGGACTTCGGCTTCGTGCCCGGGTGGTCCTTGCGGCATGTCCGCCTTCCGGTGCCCGGGCAGCAGCGCCGCGGGGAGCAGACCGAGGGCCGCGATCGCTGCCAGGACGAACAGGGTGGGGCCGGCGGAGGCGGCGGCGCCCACGCTCGTCGCGACGGCGATGCCGAGGGTCGGGCCGATGTTCGTCGCCGTCTGCTTGAGCCCGCCGACGGCTCCGGCGTACTCGGGCGGCGCGTCGCCGACGACCGTTCCGGTGGCGGTGACCATGACGGCGGCGAACCCGGCACCGATCAGGGCGAAGAAGGCACCCGTGGGCCCCACCGCGTCACTCGCGGACAGCCGTGCGAGGCCCGCGACACCGAGCACGACCAGGAGCGTTCCGGTGACGGCGGTCCGTCGCGGGCCCCACCGGCCCAGGGCGGCGCCCGCCAGCGGCGCCCCGAGCACCATCAGCACCGTGAGCGGCAGGACCCGGAGTCCGGTGGCGAGAGGGTCCAGGCCCAGGACGCCCTGGAGGAGGAAGGTGGCGGTGAACAGGCTGCCGAACAGACCCGCGCCGACGAGCAGGAGCAGCGTCATGGAGGCCGTCACCGGGACCGAACGTGTCACGGCCGACGGCACGACCGGATGGGCGGCCCGGCGCTGACTCACGACAAGCGTGGCTGCCAGGACCGCCGCGGCGGACAGTTCGAGCAGTGCGGGTGCGGCGGTCCAGCCGTGCGCCGAGACGCCCGCGAGGGCGTGGACGAGGAGCGCGAGGGTGCCCGCCAGCAGCACCGCGCCGGTGAGGTCGAGTGGCTGCGGGGCCGCTCGCCCGGGGGCGGGAATGCGGACCGCGAGAGCGAGCAGCACCGCGGCGAGTACGACCGGGACGTTGAGCCAGAACACCGCCCGCCATCCGAAGTGCGCCACGAGCACTCCCCCGAGCACCGGGCCGCTCCCGGCTGCCACCGCGATGGCTCCGGTCCGCACGGCGACCGCCCGACGCAGCTCGCGGTCCGGGTACACCGACCGCAGCACCGCGAGTGTCGCCGGCTGGAGCAGGGCGCCGAACACGCCCTGGACCACGCGCAGGGCGATCACCCAGCCGACCGAGGGCGCCAGGGCGATTCCGGCGGAGGCGGCGCCGAAGCCGAACAGACCGGTGCGCAGCAGCCGCAGGTGCCCGTACCGGTCCCCCAGCCGGCCCGCGAGGACGAGCAGAGCAGCCACCGCGACGAGGTAACCGGTGCTGGTCCACTGGACCTGTGCGGGGCCGGCGGCGAGTGCGCGCTGCAGGGCGGGCTGCGCCACCAACAGGACGGTGCCGTCCAGCGCGACGATCATCGCCCCGGCCGCGCTGACGAGGAGCGGTGCGGAGCGCCGCAACCCTCCGGTCATGAGGCTGCCGGGCCGAGATGGGCGTCCAGCGCCGCCTCGATGATCCGGTCGGGGCTGTCGGCGGGCTCCACGCCCGCAGTGCCGCCCATGGCGAGTTGGAGGCTGCCCCAGGACCACAGTTCGGCGATGCCGTGCAGATTCGCCCACAGGGCGGCCGCTGTGAGGGCCGCCGAGGACTGCGTGACCTCTCCCCGGCACCGGGCGACGAGCGCCACGACCCGCTGGAACATCGGCAGTGTCGCCTCCCGCAGCCGGGGCCCGGCCGGAGCCTCGCTCTGCCCGTCGCTGTCGAGGAGGTCATGACGGAACATCAACTCGAACATGCCACGCCGCTCCCGCGCATAGGCGACGTACACCCGCGTCAGCGCAGTCAACTCAGCACGCGGCGAGGCGGTGTGGGAGGCGGCCGCGGCGGCCCGCGCGCCCAGTTCCTCGAAGCCCCGGCGGGCGATGGCCGACAGCAGCGCCCGGTGCGTGGGGAAGTACCGACGCGGCGCGCCGTGCGACACACCCGCCCGGCGGGCGATCTCCCGCAGCCCGACCGAACCGCTGCCCTCGGACAGCACCAGCTCCACCCCGGCATCGACCAGCCGCTCCCGCAGCGTCCTCTCGGCATCCATGCGGCAGTGTCTACCAGGAAGCCGTAGACACTGTCTACGTCCTTGATCGCGGCAGTGCCCGGGGACGGCTCTCAGCGCTGGTAGCGCGCCAGCACCAGGTTGCCGTCCCTCTCCAGCCGACCGCGCAGTTCACGCAGGCCGATCGCTCCGCTGTAGTACTCCTGGAACGCCGGTGTGGCGACCTTGTCCTTCCACTCCGGGTAGCCGCGGACGGACTGGGCGGGTGCCGGTCTCAGGTGTCCGGCGAGGGCGGTGCCGGTGTCCCAGCCGTCCTTCGTCCGGTGCAGGGCGGGGTCCTTCAGGGCCTGTGTGCCGGTGGGCAGCATCCAGTCACCGAGAGCGAGGCGGACCATGTTCCGCGGCCTGAGGAAGAAGTCGAGGAACTCCGCGGCCTCCTTCTTGTGCGGGCAGTCCTCGGCGATGGAGAGCGTCTGCGGGCTGACGCCCTGGGTGAGTCCGCCGGCCCCCGCCGGTGCGGGCAGCACCTGCCAGTCGAAGCCCTCGGGGGCCTGCCGCGCGATCTGCTGGCGGTAGGAGAACCCGAGCGGGACCATCGCGTACCGGCCCGCGAAGAAGCCGGGCAGTGTGTCGGAGCCGCCGCTGCCCAGGGTCGTGGGCGAGGCGCTGCGGTCGGTGTTCGCCTGGGCGTGGACGGTGCGCGGCACCACTTGGTCGGCCGCTTCGAACCGCACCGTCACTCTGCCGTCCGGCCCGCGGTGGAACAGCTGCCCGCCCGCCGACAGCGAGAGGTTGAGCGTCGCGGACACGGGTTCCTTCAGCGGCCAGGCGACGCCGTACTTCCCCCCGCCGCTGAGGCGCTCGGTGATGTGGCGGAACTCGGCCCAGCTCCAGGGCTTCGCGGGTGTCGGGATCCGTACCCCGGACTCCCGCAACCACGTCGCGTTGGCGACGAGCACGCGCGGTTCCTGGAGGAACGGCACGCCGTACACGCCGTCCCCGAAGGTCGTGGTCTCCCAACTGCGCCGTGGGATGTCCGACTTCAGCCTCGCGGGCAGCAGGCCGGTCAGATCGGCGAGGTAGCCGCCGTAGGCGAAGTCCGCGAGGTCGTCGGAGGCGTCGTGGATGATGTCGGGTGCCTCACCGCCCTCGAAGGCGGTGAGAAGCTGGTCGTGGACGCTGTCCCACGTGCCCTGGACGTACTCGACGCGGACGTCCGGGTGAGTGGTGTTCCACTCGTCCACCAGCTGCTTGTTGGCCTCGACGGACTCCTCCTGCCAGGCCAGGGACTGCAAGCGCAGGGTGATCCGCCCGTCGTCGCGGGTGCCGCCGGAGGAGCAGCCGGCGAGGAGCAGCAGCAGGACCAGGGCCGCCAGGCGTGTGCGCATCAGCTCTTCACCGCCCCCGTGAGCATCCCGCCCGTGATCCGCCGCTGGATGAGGGCGAAGACGACCAGGGACGGCAGGGTCGCGAGGAACGCCGCGGCCGCGAGCGGGCCGAGGTCGGCGACGCCTTCGGCACCGATGAAGTGGGTGAGGACCACGGGGAGCGTCTGTTTCTCCGGTGTCTTGAGCAGCACGAGCGCGAAGAAGAACTCGTTCCACGCGGTGATGAACGCGAACAGTCCGGTCGCCACGATGCCCGGCGCGAGCAGCGGCGCGGTCACCGACACCAGCGTCCGCACCCGGCCCGCCCCGTCGACCGCGGCGGCCTCCTCCAGCTCGGGCGGCACGGCCCGTACGTACCCGGCGAGCATCCACAGCGCGAAGGGCAGCGCCCACACCACGTACACCAGCACCAGCCCCGGCACCGAGTTGATCAGACGGAGGTTCTTCAGCACCAGGAACAGCGGGATGATCAGCAGGACAAACGGGAACGCCTGGCTGACCACCACCCAGCCCGTCACCGCCTTCGCGAGCCGGGTACGGCGCCGGGCGACGACGTACGCCATCGGCGTCGCGATGAGCACGGCGACGACGGCCGCCGCGAGCGCGGCGAGCAGGGAGTTGAGGGCGGCGTGCAGCAGCGGCTGTTCGTCGAAGGCCTGCCGGAAGTTGTCGAGGGTCGGGTCCTTCGGGGTCCACGTGGGGTGCAGGCTGCCCAGCTCGCGCGGTGACTTGAACGCGGTGGAGACCAGCCAGAGGAACGGGAAGGCCAGGAAGACGAGGTAGGCGAGCAGCGCGGCGTACTGGCCGACGCGGGCCGGGCGGCCGGTCTTCACGCGTCGTCACCTCCCCTGAGGCGGCCGGCGAGAAAGACGGCCAGGGCGATGGAGATCACAGCCACCATCACGCAGCCCATCGCCGCCGCGTAGCCGAACTGCCCGTAGCGGAAGGCCTCTTCGTAGGCGAAGAGCATGGGCAGGCGGGTCTTGCCGCCGGGGCCGCCGCTGGTCAGGACGTAGACCAGGGCGAAGGAGTTGAAGTTCCAGATCAGGTTGAGGGCGGTGATGGCCAGGGCGATGGGCTTGAGGGCGGGCCAGGTGACCGTGCGGAAGCGGCGCCAGGCACCCGCGCCGTCGACCGCCGCCGCCTCGTGCAGTTCACGCGGGGTGTTCTGCAGCCCGGCGAGCAGCGCGACCGTGGTCTGGGGCATGCCCGCCCAGACGCCGACGACGATCACGGCGGGCAGCGCGGTCGCCAGTCCGCTGAGCCAGTCCCGGTCGCTGCCCAGCCCGAGGTCCCGCAGGGTCTCGTTGAGGATGCCCGCGTCGGGGTTGTAGACGAGCCGCCACATGATGCCGACGACGACCTCGGGCATGGCCCAGGGAATGATCGCCAGGGCCCGGGCCGGCCAGCGCAGCCGCAGGTCCTGGTTGAGCAGCAGGGCGAGGCCCAGCGCGAGCAGGAACTGCGGCACGGTCACGCCGACCGCCCACGCCAGCCCGACCCGGAACGACTCCCAGAACAGCGTGTCGTGCAGCAGGTCCCGGAAGTTGAGGGCGCCGATCCAACGGGTGGGCTGAACGCGGCCCGACTGGGCGTCGGTGAAGGCCAGCAGGATGCCGTACAGCAGCGGACCGACACTGAGGACGAGGATCGGGATCAGGGCGGGCAGCACCAGGAACCAGGCGCCGTGGCCGGCGGCGTGCCGGGGCCGGTCCCGGCCGGGTCTGCGGCCGGCCCGCCACCTCGACGACGACGTCGGCGAGGGCTGCGGAGGGGGCGAAGGGGACGCTGCCTCGGTCACCGGTGTCACGGAATCAGCCCCTTCGCGCGGCTCGGCCGGCCTGGTCATGGTCGTGGAGGCCCTATGCCTCGTCAAGGCACCGTGTACGCCGTCCGACCTGTGCCGATGCGACACTGACCGGTGGATGGCCGGAACCCGACGGTCGAGGCGTGGACGACGGAGGCGGACGATGG
The DNA here is from genome assembly GCF_040647715.1 of Streptomyces tibetensis. Lineage (GTDB taxonomy): Bacteria > Actinomycetota > Actinomycetes > Streptomycetales > Streptomycetaceae > Streptomyces > Streptomyces tibetensis_A. Next base: position 188,823 of record NZ_JBEZCR010000005.1, read on the forward strand.
ACGAGGCACGGGCACGGGACGTACTGGACGCGGCAGGGGTGCTGCCCGGTGCGGCCGGGGCGGCGCGGCTGCTCGCTCTGGGCGAGAACGCGGTGTTCGCCGCCGGTGACCTGGTCGTCAAGGTCGGCCGGGACGCCGAACTCCTCGACCGGGCGCGCCGCGAACTGGACATCGCGGTATGGCTCGCCGAGGCGGGTGTGCCGGCCGTGCGGGCGGCCGAGCCGAAGGCCCTGCTGGTCGACGGGCATCCGGTGACGGTGTGGCACCGGCTGCCGGACCCGGTGCGGCCCGCCGAGCCGCGGGACCTGGCCGAACTGCTACGGGTCGTGCATGCCCTGCCTCTCCCTCCCTTCGGCCTCCCGTCCCGCGATCTGCTGGGCGGTGTGGAGCGGTGGCTGCGGCTCGCCGGGGATGCGATCGATCCCGCGGACGCGGCGTATCTGCGCGAGCGGCGCGACGGGTTCGCCGATCGGGCCGCCGCGCTCACACCGCATCTGCCGCCGGGGCCGATCCACGGGGACGCGCTGCCGCGCAATGTGCACGTCGGACCCGGCGGGCCCGTGCTGGTGGACCTGGAGACGGTGTCCGCGGACCTGCGGGAGCACGACCTCGTGGTGATGGCCCTGTCGCACGACCGGTACGGGCTGCCGGGCGAGGCGTACGCCTCGTTCACGCGGACCTACGGCTGGGACGTACGCGGCTGGGAGGGCTGTGGTGTGCTGCGCGGCGCCCGGGAGACGGCCAGTTGTGCGTGGGTCGCGCAGCATGCGCCGAGCAACCCCAAGGCGCTGGCCGAGTTCGAGCGGCGGGTGAAGTCCCTCAGGGACGGCGACGAGACGGTGCGGTGGTACCCCTTCTGACCGCCCGGCTCCCGACCGCCTGACCGCCCGACCGCTGTCTCAGACCGGCTCGTCCGCCAACTCGCGCAGCGGCCACGTCCCGTCGACCGAGGCGGTGGGGTCTCCCTTGCCGCGCAGGAAGCTCTGGAAGTCCGCCGCCCACTGCGCGTACCACTCGATCTGGCGGTGGTGCAGCGCCGCCGGGCCGAGCGTGGCGATCTTGGGGTGGCGGTCGGCTATCGCCCCGGCCAGGCGGGCCGCCGCCAAGGCGTCTGCCATGGCGTCGTGGGCGGCGTCGAGGACGACGCCGTACTCGGCGCAGACCGCTTCGAGGTTGCGTTTGCCGCGACGGTAGCGGTCGACCCAGCGGTCGATGGTGTACGGGTCGATGACCGGGGCCGGGTCCACGCCGCCCAGGCGGTCCCGCAGGGACGGCAACCCGTGGCGCCGCAACTCCGCGGAGAGCAGGGTGAGGTCGAAGGCGGCGTTGTACGCGACGACCGGTACGCCCGTCTTCCAGTAGGAGGTGAGGACGTCGGCGAGGGCGTCCGCGACCTGGTCGGCCGGTCTGCCCTCGGCCGCCGCCCGCTCGTTGCTGATGCCGTGCACCGCCACCGCGTCCTCGGGGATCGGCACTCCCGGGTCGGCCAGCCACTCGCGGCGCCCGATCGGCTCGGTGCCCCTGACCTCGATCACGGCCCCCGTGACGATGCGCGCCTCGCGCGGATCCGTACCCGTCGTCTCCAGGTCGAAGCCGACCAGCAGCTCCCGGTGCCAGCCCATGGGCGGTCCCCCTTCTTGTGGTGCGTTCCCCCAGTGGTCCCCACCTTCGCATGCACCACTGACAATCAGAGGATCGCGTTCCGCTCATGCCCGGCGGCGGGCGGGAGAACCACCGCGCAACGGGACGCAGTTCATGACACCGGTCGGGAATCCGCCCACATCACCTCGAACTCCTCGCGGTACGTGGGAAAGAGCCCGCTTTCGTCCATCTCGCCCGACTTGACCACCTTGCTGCCGTTGCGCAGCACGAACACCGGCGCCTCCATGCCCCGGGTGCGGCGCAGATAGCTCTGCACGACCGCGATGCCGTCCGCGCCGTCGCCGTCCACCAGGTACGCCGTGAAGCGGGGCGTCTCGTCGAACACCTGGATCTCGAAGGCGCCGGGGTCGCGCAGCCGGGCACGCACCCGGCGCATGTGCAGGATGTTCATCTCCACGGCCCGGCTGAGTTCGCCGCGCTTGATGCCCAGTTCGCGCTCACGGCGCTTGACCGCGCTGGAGGCCGGGTTGAGGAACAGCAGCCTGACCCGGCAGCCGGACTCGGCCAGCCGCACCAGACGCCGGCCGGAGAAGTTCTGCACGAGCAGGTTGAGGCCGATGCCGATGGCGTCGAGGCGGCGGGCCCCGCCGAAGATGTCCTCGGCCGGGAACTGCCGCATCAGCCGCACCCGGTCCGGGTGGACGGCGACGACGTCGGCGTACCGGTCGCCGACCAGGTCCTCGACCGCGTCGATCGGCAGCCGGCGCGCCGAGGGCACGTCACCGCCCGCGCCGAGCATCTCCAGCAGCCGGGCCGAGGCCCGCTCGGCCTGATTCAGCACGGCCTCGGACAGGGCCCGGTTGCGGGAGACGACGTTGCGGGTGACCTCCAGCTCGTCCAGGGCGAGTTCGACGTCGCGGCGGTCGTCGAAGTACGGCTCGAAGCAGGGCCAGTGCTGCACCATCAGCTCGCGCAGCTGCGGCAGGGTGAGGAAGGAGAGGACGTTGTCGTCGGCCGGGTCGAGCAGATAGCCCTTGCGGCGGCTGACCTCGCGGACCGCCACCGCGCGCTGCACCCACTCCTGGCCGGCCGGTCCGGCGGCGGCCACCACCCAGTCCTCGCCGTGGACGGGTTCGTACACGGGCCGCAGCACGGCGGCGACCACCGCGCGCAGCCGCTGTTCGACGAGGTTCAGCCAGATGTAGGCCCGGCCGGCCCGCTGGGCGCGGGTGCGCACCTCGCGCCAGGCGTCGGCGTTCCAGTCCAGTTCCGGGCCGATCGAGCCCGTCGCGTCCATCGGCCGTGCCAGGGACACGGCTCCGGCCGGGACGTCTGTGGAGTTCCCCTCGTGACCCTCGTCACCAGGGGGCAGCTCCAGCCCTCCCGAGCCCACCCGCGCACCGCCTTCCGCTCCCCAGCACACTGCCCTTGTCAACGATCAAGGAAGGGTACTCCGGGAGCGGTCGGCGGTGCAGCCGGATGGGCAGGGTGGTTCTCAACCCCGGGGCCGCCAGTGCCCGTTCTGCCAGCCGAGCTCGGCCGGAGTGAGCGGATTCATGGCCGTGACGTCGCGCGGGACGATGGAGAACCCCTGCCAGTGGACGGGCATCGGCTGCTGGTCCTCGTCCCGGGCTATGTGGTGGAAGCCGATGTTCGTCCAGACCACCGGGTGGGTCAGGGCCTGTCCGTTCACCCACTTGTCGACGGACTTCCCGGCGCCCGCCCCGCAGTTGCCGGGGTTGTTGCTGGCGAACAGTTCGCACTTGTTGTACTGCGTGACGTACACGTCGTGCTTGGTGTAGCTGCGGCCCGGGTACTTGGTGGTGGGTCCTGGGACGATCTCGTAGGAGCGCGCGTGTCCGTCCTTGTTCTTGCCGGTCGCGCTGACCACACGCCACCAGCGGTAGCTCTTGCTGTCTCCGGCCAGTTCCTTGGCGACCTTGGTGCGCGTGGTTTTGGTGGTGGGCGCCCGCTGGCCCCGGGTGGGCGCGGTGACGGTGGAGTCGTACTGCTCGACGGTGTTCTTCGTGGAGCCGTCGAGCGCGAAGTCGAGGCGCCAGAAGGCGTTGTGGCTGTGGCTGGTGGCCTTGGCGGCGCTCGCGCCCTTGCCGATCGGCCAGCCGCGGCCGTCGCCGGCGTCGTAGTCGTCCCAGGACAGGCTGCCGGTGGCGCCCACGTTCATGGTGATCGTGCCGTCGTCCTGGAAGCGCCACTCGGTCATGTACTCGTACCAGCCGACCTGGTTCACCGTGTAGACGAGGAGGTCCTTGCCCTCGGCCTGGAAGACCTTGTTCGCGGTGTCGCCCTGCATGCGGTAGGCGTGGCCGCGGGAGCGGGTGGTGGTGCACAGGCCCTTGACGTTCGGGTCCTCGTTCCAGGAGTCCGGGACCTTGACGGTCTTGATGGTGCCGCCGGGGCACTCGCCCGGCGCCAGGTTCATCAGGCCCTGGGCGAAGTCGAAGCCGGTCAGGTCGTCGTACTCGACCCTGCCGTCGTCGTAGGGGACGTGGATCTGGCCGAGGCGGGCACTGTTGAGGACCTTGATCGGTTTGGGTTCGCCCTTGGGCTGGTACGAGATGTTCTCCAGTACGAGGCCGGCCTTGCCGTCGTAGCGCCAGCACATCCGCCAGGTCGTGCCGGAGGAGAGCTTCTGCTCGACGCGGTAGGCGGCGCTGCAGTCGGCGGCGGGCGGCGCGGCGGGGGCGGCCTTCGGCTGGGCGGTGGCCGGGCCCGCGCCGGCGGTGGCGCCCGCGGCCAGCGCGGCCACGGTCAGGCCCACGGCCGCGCGGGTGCGGGCCTTGCTGTTGCTGTTCACGCGCATGACGAGATGACTCCCTGACGAGGAGGAGCGAGGTGGACGGTGAGTGAAGCGGGCCGGTCAGTGGCCGAGCCGGGCGACCTTGCGGGTGCTCAGGTCGATCACCAGCGACCTGGCGTCGACCCACGGCCCGTTCCTGACCTTCGGGAACAGCCGGACGCAGCGGTGCTCTCCGCACCGGTCGAGCGCGGTGGGCTGGGCGCCCGGTGCGGCCCGGTAGACGGCTCCGCTGAGCTGGAGCTGGTCCGGGGAGGTGAGCGCCTTGCCGGTGGCGTCCTTGTAGTCGGCCTTCAGGCCCGAGCCGAGCGGGTCGGCGATCAGGAGGCCGGCCGCCTCGGCCTTCTCGGCGCGGCTGAGCGGCGGCTGGACGCCGTGCTGGGTGTCGGTGTGCACCACCTTGCCGGTGCCGAGATCGACGGTCCGGGTGACGAGGGTGTCGTCCCGGTAGTCGTAGAACGTCACGTCGGCGCGCCGGGGCGCGTCCGGCCTGCCGGCCTCGTCGGCCTCCGGTTCGGCGAGGTCGACGGTGAGGCGCTCGGGGCCGCGTTCCCCGTCGACGCTCTCACCGCTGCGGAACAGCTCCCGGCTGAGGGCGATCTTCTCGACCCGCTTCAGCTCGTCGTCGGTCAGCGGATCACGGCCCTCGCCTTGCTGTCCCTCGGCGGGGGCCGCCTCGACGACACCCGGCGCCACGGCCCGGCCGCCCGCCCCCGCGGCACTCGATCCCGCGGCGCCCGCCCCCGCGGCTCCGGCCTCCTGCGGGACGGACCGCCCCGCCCCGGACCCGCTGTCGTCCGCCCCCGCCGTGCCCGGCAGGGTCACCGCCACCATCACGGCGGTCCCGGCCACCGCGATGGCGGTACCGGCCACCATCTTGCCCAGGTGGCGGTGCACTATGTTGCGCACGTCTTCCCCCTACTCCCCCAAGCCCCGGGAGTATGTGATTGCCCCATTGGTTTGGCATACCGCGTATGCACTGGTCACTCGGTGAGAGGGAGATAAGTCATAGGAGGTTCCCTCACTTTCGGGGAGACTCGGGACCAAGGCGTCCCCACCGGCGCCGCACACCTGAAAGAGTCGTATCCATGCAGGTCTGGCCTGGCGAGGCGTATCCACTCGGTGCCACGTACGACGGCGCCGGTACCAATTTCGCGGTCTTCACGGAGGCCGCGGACCGAGTAGAGCTGTGTCTGCTGCACGACGACGGCTCGGAGACGGCGATCGAGCTCCGGGAGAGCGACGCCTTCGTGCGGCATGCGTACATGCCCGGCATCATGCCGGGGCAGCGGTACGGGTTCCGGGTGCACGGCCCGTACGCCCCGGAGCGCGGGCTGCGCTGCAACTCCGCGAAACTGCTGCTCGACCCGTACGCGCGTGCGATCAGCGGTTCGATCAACTGGGGCGAGGAGGTCTACGGCTACCACTTCGACGATCCCGACCGGCGCAACGATCTCGACTCCGCGCCGCACACGATGACGTCGGTCGTGGTCAACCCCTACTTCGACTGGGGCGACGACCGGCGCCCGCGCACCGAGTACCACCACACGGTGATCTACGAGGCCCACGTCAAGGGCCTCACCATGCGCCACCCCGGCCTTCCGGAGGAGCTGCGCGGCACCTATGCGGCCCTCGCGCACCCGGCGATCATCGAGCACCTCACCGAGCTCGGGGTCACGGCCCTGGAGCTGATGCCCGTCCACCAGTTCGTGAACGATCACCGCCTGGTCGACATGGGCCTGAACAACTACTGGGGCTACAACACCATCGGCTTCTTCGCCCCGCACAACGCCTACGCGTCCTGGGGCGACCGGGGCCAGCAGGTGCTGGAGTTCAAATCGGCGGTCAAGGCACTGCACGAGGCCGGGATCGAGGTGATCCTCGACGTGGTCTACAACCACACCGCCGAGGGCAACCACCTGGGCCCGACCCTGTCCTTCAAGGGCCTGGACAACTCGCGCTACTACCGGCTGACCGACGACCCCCGCTACTACATGGACACGACAGGGACCGGAAACTCCCTGCTCATGCGGTCCCCGCACGTGCTCCAGCTGATCATGGACTCGCTGCGGTACTGGGTCACCGACATGCACGTCGACGGGTTCCGCTTCGACCTGGCCGCGACGCTGGCCCGGCAGTTCCACGAGGTGGACCGGCTGTCGTCGTTCTTCGACCTGGTGCAGCAGGACCCGGTGGTCTCCCAGGTCAAGCTGATCGCCGAGCCGTGGGACGTGGGCGAGGGCGGCTACCAGGTGGGGAACTTCCCGCCGCTGTGGACCGAGTGGAACGGCAAGTACCGGGACACCGTGCGCGACCTGTGGCGGGGCGAGCAGCGCACGCTCGCGGAGTTCGCCTCCCGCCTTACCGGGTCCTCCGACCTGTACCAGGACGACGGGCGCCGCCCGCTGGCCTCGATCAACTTCGTGACCTGCCACGACGGCTTCCCGCTGCACGACCTGGTGGCCTACAACGACAAGCACAACGAGGCCAACGGCGAGGACAACCGGGACGGCGAGAGCCACAACCGGTCCTGGAACTGCGGCGCCGAGGGCGAGACCGACGACCCGGACGTGCTGGCGCTGCGGGCGCGGCAGATGCGGAACTTCATCGCGACGCTGATGCTGTCCCAGGGCGTGCCCATGATCAGCCACGGCGACGAGTTCGCCCGCACCCAGGGCGGCAACAACAACGCCTACTGCCAGGACAACGAGATCTCCTGGGTCGAATGGCCCGAGAACGACGAGGGCGACGAGGGCGACGAGGAAGCCGGGGGGGCCGGGGGCGGCGAGGGCGGTGCGAGCACGGAGCTGCTGGCCTTCACCCGGGCGATGGTGTGGCTGCGCCGCAACCACCCGGTCTTCCGCCGCCGGCGCTTCTTCCACGGACGGCCCGTGGAGGGCACGCACGACGACCTGTCCGACATCGCCTGGTTCACCCCGGACGGCCGGGAGATGACCCAGCGGGACTGGGACTCGGCGCAGGCGTCGGCGCTCACGGTGTTCCTCAACGGCAACGCGATCTCCGAGCCCGGGGCGCGCGGGGAGCGCATCACCGACGACTCGTTCCTGCTGATGTTCAACGCCTCGCCGAAGCCGCTGGAGTTCGTGGTTCCGGTCAACCACGGGCGGCAGTGGGAGGTTGTGGTCGACACCGCCCTCGCGGCCGGTGTGCCCTCGGACACCGGCGCCAAGGTGCAGGCCGGGGACCGGCTGACTCTGACGGACCGGAGCATGACGGTGCTCCAGCGGCCCGTGTGACCGCCCGGCGCGTGCGCGTCGCCCGGAAAGCCACTCGTCCGGGCGACGCGCGGCGCACCTGCCGCGGGGGATGACACGAACGGCGGCAGGGCGGGTACGTAGGTCTTCATGACACCTGAGCGACTTGACCCGGTGGTGCCCACGGCCACGTACCGGCTGCAGCTGCAGCCCGAGTTCCCCTTCGGAGCAGCCGCGGCCGTCGTGCCGTACCTGGCCTCGCTCGGCGTCTCGCACCTGCACCTGTCCCCCGTCCTGGAGGCGGTGCCGGGCTCGACGCACGGCTACGACGTCGTCGACCACGCGCGCGTGCGCGAGGAACTGGGCGGCGAGGAGGGGCTGCGGGCGCTGGCGCGTACCGCGCGCGAGCACGGGCTCGGCCTGGTGGTGGACATCGTCCCGAACCACATGGCCATGGCCCCGCGCCACAACCGCGCCCTGTGGGAGGTGCTGCGCGAGGGCCCGAAGTCGCCGTTCGCGCGCTGGTTCGACATCGACTGGGAGGCGCAGGACGGGCAGGTGCTGCTGCCGGTCCTCGGCGGGCCGCTGGCCGACGTGCTCGACGAGCTGCGCGTCGACGGTGACGTGCTGCGCTACTACGACCACGTGCTGCCGCTGCGCGAGGGCACCGAGGACCTGCCGTTGCCGCACCTGCTGGACGCGCAGTGGTACCGCCCGGTGTGGTGGCGGCTGGCCCGGACCGAGCTCAACTACCGGCGGTTCTTCAGCATCTCGGAGCTCATCGGGGTGCGGGTGGAGGACCCGGAGGTGTTCGAGGCCACCCACGACAAGATCCTCGGGCTGCTGCACGAGGGCGTGATCGACGGGCTGCGCATCGACCACCCCGACGGGCTCGCCGACCCCGACGGCTACCTCCGGCGGCTGCACGAGGCGACCGGGGGCCGCTGGACGGTCGTGGAGAAGATCCTCGCCGACGGTGAGCGGCTGCCGGCGTCCTGGCCCGTCGCGGGGACCACCGGCTACGACGCGCTGCGGCACGTGGACGGGGTGTTCACGGACCCGGCCGGGTTCGGGGACCTGCTGGGGCGCTACCGGCGTTTCGCGGCCCCGCAGACGGACCGGGGCGGGCAGTGGGAGGCGACGGTGCGCAGGGCGGCGTACAAGGTCCTCACGCACGAGCTGGCGACCGAGACGGACCGGCTCACCCGGGTGGCGAGCCGGCTGTGCGCGACCTCCCCGGAGCCCGCCCTGCGCGACCGCGCTCCCTGGGCGCTGCGCACCGCCCTGCAGGAGCTCCTGGTCCGCATGGAGGTCTACCGGCCCTACGAGTCCTGCGACGCGGCGTCCGTGGTCACCGAGGAGGCCGCCGCCGAGGCGCGGCACGCCTTCGCGGTGCCCGAGGAGGCCGGTGCGGTGGACGTGGTGCGGGACCTGGTGCTGGGACGGTACGGCGACGAACCGGCGCAGCTGGAGTTCCGGACGCGGTTCGCGCAGACCTCGTCGGCGCTGCGGGCCAAGTCGGTGGAGGACACGGCGTTCTACCGGTACGTGCCGCTGCTGTCGGCGACCGAGGTGGGTGGGAATCCGGGTGCTCCCACGCTGTCACCGGAGGAGTTCCACGCGTACTGCGCGCGGCTGCAGCGCGACTGGCCCCTCACCGGGACGGTGGCCACGACGCACGACACCAAGCGCAGTGCGGACGTCCGGGCGGCGCTGCACGTGCTCACCGAGTGCCCGGACCGCTGGGCGGACGTGCTCGCGGAGGTGACCCGCACCGGGGAGGGCGTGCCGGACGCACAACTGGCGTGGGCGGCCTGGCAGACGGTGTTCGGGCTGGGACCGGCCCAGCATGCGCTGGAGCGGGTGCAGGGGGCGCTGCTGAAGCACGTGCGGGAGGCGGGCCTGTACACGAGCTGGACCGAGCAGGAGCCGCCGTACGAGGAGGCGGTGGAGGGGTTCGTGGCGGCCGGGCCCTGCGGGGCGCCGGGCGAGCGGATCGCCGCGTTCCGGGAGTCGCTGGCGCCGTACGTCCGGGCCAACGTGCTGGGCACGGCCCTGGTGCAGCTGACGATGCCCGGTGTCCCGGACGTCTACCAGGGCACGGAGGCCGAGTACCGGGCGCTGGTCGACCCGGACAACCGGCGGGCGGTGGACTTCCCGCCCGCGCAGTCCGACGGCACCTCCGGTGAGAAGACGGTGGTGACGAGGGCGGCGCTGGGGCTGCGGGCCCGGCGGCCCGGCGCCTTCGGTGACACGGCGACGTACATGGCGTTGCCGGCGGAGGGACCTGCGGCCGCGCACTGCCTGGCCTTCGTCCGCTCCGGAGAGGTGCTGACGGCCGTGACCCGCCTGTCCCTGCGGCTCGCGGAGGCCGGCGGCTGGCGGGACACCCGGCTTCCGCTGCCGCCGGGCCGCTGGGCGGACGTGCTGGAGCCGGGGCGCGAGTTCTCGGGGCACGCGCGCGTGGAGGAGCTGTTCGAGGGGCTGCCGGTGGCGTTGCTGGAGAGGGTGGGCGACTGAGCTCAGGCGACCGCCGGGCCGTCCTGCGGGCAGTCCTCGTAGACGGGCAGCGGGGCTCGCGGGCGCGGCCAGGACGTCCGCAGCAGGTCGACGAACCTCTCCGCCGCGCCGGTCGGCGGCAGACGCGAGAACACCGTCAGGGTGCGCCGCCAGGCGGGGTCGGGGGTCAGGACGACGCAGCCCCCGCCGACCGCCTCCCGGACGAGGTGTGCGGGCGCGGCGCAGACGCCGACCCCGGCGGCGGCCATCCGCACCGCCGTGGAGGTGTGCTCGGTGAAAACGGCGGTGCGCGGGGTGAAGCCCGCGCGGCCGCACGCCCAGTCGAGGAATCGCTCTCCGTGGACGACGGGCTCCATGGCGCAGCGCACCCAGTGGCGGTCGGCCAGCTCCGGCAGCGTCACCGTCGTCCGGCCCGCGAAGCGGTCGTCGAAGGGCACCACGAGGACGATCTCCTCCTGGCCGACCGGTACGACGGGGCCCGGCGGGTCGGCCGGTGCAGGGCCGACGGCGAGATCGGCGGTGCCGCGCAGGATCTGCTCCTCCAGCGCCTCGGAGGTGGCGTACTCGTGGAGGTGCAGCAGTACGCGGGGGTGAGCGGCGCGCCAGCGGGCGAAGACGTCCGGGAGGACGCCGACCGCGACGGAGTGGACGGCGGCGATGTGGAGTTCGCCGCCCTCGGCACCGGCCGCGGCGCGGGCCGCGCGGCGCGCCTGTGCCGCGCTGCGCACCGCGAGTTCCGCGTGCGGCCGGAACGCGCGCCCCATCGGTGTCAGGCGCACGCCCCGCGGCAGGCGCTCCAGGAGGGCTCCGCCCACGGACCGTTCGAGCGCTTTGACCTGGTGGGAGAGCGCAGGTTGCGAGACGTGCAGGAGCTCCGCCGCGCGCGTGAAGGACGCCTCCTCGACGACCGTCAGGAAGTACTCCATCTGGCGCAGGCTCACGACCCCTCCCCCATAAAGGTCCTGCATCGATTCCACAAGAACATTGCCTTGGACGCATGGCAAGGGCCGGGCGGAGGCTGGGGTCATGGACTCACCGGATGTCATCGTCATCGGCGGCGGCACGGGCGGCTACAGCACCGCCCTGCGCGCCGCGGCCCTCGGCCTGGAGGTCGTGCTCGTCGAGCGGGACAAGGTCGGCGGGACGTGCCTGCACCGCGGCTGCATCCCCAGCAAGGCGATGCTGCACGCGGCCGGACTCGTCGACGGTATCGCCGAGGCCCGCGAACGCTGGGGCGTGAAGGCGACCCTGGACGCGGTCGACTGGTCCGCCCTGGTGGCCACGCGCGACGACATCGTGGCCCGCAACCACCGGGGCGTGCAGGCGCACCTGGCACGCGCGGGAGTGCGGGTGATCGCGGGGAACGCGCGGCTCACCGGGCCGCGCTCGGTGCGGGTGACGGGCCCGGGCACGCCGGGCGGCCACGCGGGCCTGCGCGGCGAACATGAAATCACCGCGCGCCGCGGCCTGGTTCTGGCCACCGGCTCACGGCCGCGCACGCTCCCCGGGCTCGAGCCGGACGGGCGGCGCGTGGTGACGAGCGACGACGCCCTCTTCGCCCCCGGGCTCCCGGCGTCCGTGCTGGTGCTCGGGGGCGGCGCGATCGGCGTGGAGTACGCCTCGTTCCACCGCTCCCTGGGCGCCGAGGTCACCCTGGTCGAGGCGGCCGACAGGATCGTGCCGCTGGAAGACGCTGAGGTGAGCCGGCATCTGACCCGGGGTCTGAAGAAGCGTGGCATCGACGTCCGGGCCGGCGCCCGCCTGCTGGACGCCGAGGTCCTCGCCGACGGGGTGCGGGCACGCGTGCGCACCGCCCGGGGCGAGACCTTCACGGTGGAGGCCGAGCGGCTGCTGGTGGCCGTCGGGCGGGCCCCGGTCACCGACGGCCTGGACGTGGCCGCCGCGGGCCTCGCCACGGACGCGCGCGGGTTCGTCGTACCGGCCGACTGGGACCGGCTGGAGACGGCCGTGCCCGGTGTCCACGTGGTGGGCGACCTGCTGCCCCCGCCGTCGCTCGGACTGGCCCACGCGTCGTTCGCGGAAGGCCTGCTGGTGGCCGAGACGCTGGCGGGGCTGCCGTCCGCGCCCGTGGACTACGCGGCCGTGCCCAGGGTCACGTACTCGTCACCCCAGACGGCGGCCGTCGGTCTGAGCGAGGCCGAGGCACGCGCGCGCGGGTACGAGGTGGAGAGCAACTCGATGCCCCTGACGGCTGTGGCGAAGGGCATGGTGCACGGGCAGGGCGGGATGGTGAAGGTCGTCACCGAGGCCGGCGAGCAGGTGCTCGGCGTGCACCTGGTGGGTCCCCACGTGTCGGAGATGATCGCCGAGAGCCAGCTGGTCGTCGCCTGGGACGCCGAGCCGTCGGACGTGGCCCGGCACATCCACCCGCACCCGACCCTCTCCGAGGCGGTCGGCGAGGTGTTCCTCACCCTGGCGGGGCGGGGGCTGCACCAGCAGGAGGCGGCAGGCCGTGCTTCCGGGCGCCACCGGGAGACCACCCTGTCGCGCCCTTGACACCGCACCATGGCCGTGGGGTACTGCGATGGCGAACTCGGGGGGATGTGACGGGGGTGAGTGTCCTGCCGGAGCTGCGCTACCCGACGGTGACCGAACAGGTCTCAGCTGCCCGGGCGTTGACCGCTCAGCGCCCTGGTGTGTGCACCCTGCGGCAGGTGGGTGCCTCACGCGCGGGCAGGCCTCTGCACCTGCTGTCCGTGGGCCGGGCACGCCGTGCCGTACTGGTGGTCGCCGGCGCCCACGCCAACGAGCCGACCGGCTCCTGCACCCTGCTCGCGGTCGCCCGGCGGGTCCTGGAGCAGCGGGAGCTGCGCGACGGCGTCTCCTGGCACTTCCTGCTGTGCGCGGACCCCGACGGGGCGAGCCTGCACGTGACGCCGGCGCCGCGCAGCCTCTTCGACTACCACCTCGGGTTCTTCCGGCCCGCGGGCCCGGAACAGCCCGAGTGGGCGCCCTCCCTGCTGCCGCCGGACCGGCTGCCGCCCGAGACCCGGGCCCTGACGGGCGTCATCGACGAGCTGCGCCCCTACCTTCAGGTCACCCTGCACGGCACGGACCTGGGCGGCAGCTGGGTGCAGCTGACGAGGGACGTGCCCGGGCTGGCGGAGCCGTTCGCGAAGTCGGCGGCCGAGCTGCACATCCCGGTGGAGACCGGCGCCTCCGACGCCGCCGGCTGGCCCGCGTCGGGGCCGGGCGTCCACGTCATGCCGGCGCCGGGGACCGGGCCGGCCTACCCGAGCCTGCCGGACGACGCGCGACACAGCACCTGGTATCACGCCCACCGGTACGGCGGGCTGACCGCTGTGGTCGAGGTGCCGATGTGGGCGAGCGACCTGGTGGACGACCCGGCTCCGCATCCGGCTCCGGCGGCGGCGATCGGCCTGCTGGCCCGCCGGCTGCAGCGGGACGCGCTGGAGGTCACGCGTGTGCTCGACCATGCGCTGCCCCGGCTGGCGGACCTGGACGGGCCGTTGCTGCGGGCCGCCCGGTGGGGTCTCGAACTGGTGCCTGGGCTGGCCTCCGACCTGCTGCACACCCCGCCCGCCGACCTCACCCGGGCGTACGTCGGCAGCGTGGACGCGTTCGTGCGCCGGGTGCCGCTGCGGGCGGCGGCGATGCTGCTGCGCGTGCTGCGCGGGGCCGACGACGAGGCGGCGAAGCAGCTCGAGGGGCTGGTGTCGTCCTGGAGCGGCGCCTTCGCGGAACGCTTCCGGGCCCGCTGGGTGCCCTTGGAGCACCAGGTGGAGCACCAGTCCCGCACGGTCGTCGCGGCGGCACTGCACGCGCGAGAGAGGGCGTAACGGCACTCGGGCACACGGTCGGACGGCTGCCGGCTCAGTCGCGCTGCACCGGTACCGGCTCGCCGGGCTCTGAGCACGCGCGCGCGTGCCGCCCGGCCAGCTCGAACGTGGCGAGCACCACGCGGGCCTGGTACTCCGCCTGCCGGGCCACCGGTATCCAGCGCGCCCCGTAGTCGTCGCGGTACTCGGCGCACCACTGGTCGATCAGCAGGTCCAGCTCCGGCAGCACTCCGGCCGGGTCGCGGCCGGCGGCCCGTACGAGCTGGTGCAGCAGTCCCGCGGGGCGCAGCACGAGCCGCCGTCCGGAGATGCGCAGGGCGACCAGGTGGGCGGTGCTCAGCGGCGGGAGGGGGTGGGCCGGACCGTCGCCGGTGTCGGGGTCCCAGGCGTCGGCGAGGCCGGGGCAGACCAGGAGGTAGTCGTCGACGGGGGCGAGCAGGCGGGCCGCGTCGGGCACGGTGGCGAGGTGCGGCCGGATCCGGGCCAGGAGCTGCCGCAGGAGACCCGTGTCGTGGCGCAGGGTGCGGCTGACGGCCCGGAGCACGGCGTCCCGGTCCGTGGGCGGGGAGCCGTCCGTCACGGCCGTCACGCCCCACATGGGCGCCTCGACGACCGCGGTGACGGTGCCGTGCCGGTACGGGTGGAACCACGTCGACTCGACGGCGGCTTCCGTGATGGCCGCGACCAGATCGGCCCGGCGCGGCGGCGGGATCCGGTAGACGGCGGGTCCGAGGCCGGGCCAGTACAGGGCGTCGTACGCGCCGAGTTCGCGCGGTATGCCGAGCCGGGCGGCGATGTGGGCCAGGCGCCGGTCGAGGCCCGGCAGGTCGTGGGTGAGCTCGACGAAGCCGCCGCCGATGTCGACGCCGTGCAGGGAGCACTGCAGGAAGGGGCGCAGCTCGTCCTGGAGGTCGAGCAGGGCCCGGGTCTCCGGCAGGGCGGCGCCGGCCGCGCCGTCGGGCAGCCACTCGGGCTGCTCCAGGAAGCCGGGCCGGAAGAAGTTCCGGATGTAGTGGCCGAGCGTGTAGGGGCCGGGCAGCCAGCCCTCGTTGTGGCGCGATGCGTCCGGGTCGAGGCACAGCAGCAGGTTCCAGGTGGCGTCGGCGCCCTCGGTGAGCCGCGGGTCGGCCAGGGCCCGCTCGGCCAGTCGCAGCACGGTGGCGCCGCCCACCGGTTCGTTGGCGTGGGGGCCGGCCACGACCAGCGCCTGGCGGCTGCCGTGCCCCACGGAGAGCAGCCACATGGGGGTGCCCGCGCGGGAGGTGCCGACCCGGCGCAGCCGGGCGTCACGGGGATGGCGGGCGACGAGGGCGGCGGCCCGGGCACCCAGTTCGTCGACGGTCGGGTAACGCAGCAGGGGCGGCAGGGCACACCTCCCCAATGCGGTGCCGTCGCTTCACCAGGTGTAGACGGTGTACGCACAGTCAGTCACGACTTGAGGGGTACGTCAACACCGTCAACACCGCGGGCCGTGATGGGGTTTCGGCCATCCTCCCGGGACGCGCATGCGGTAAGGCCCAGGCCAGAGCTGAGGCGTGGTTCCGTTTCCGGTCAGCCGGCCGACGGCCGGAAGGCCGGGCGGCCGACGGCCGGAAGGCCGGGCGGCCGACGGCCGGAACGACACCGGAGGACAGCGGCAAGGTCAGCCCGACGACAGCCGGAGGGACTGCCGGAGGACAGCCGGAAGGACTGCGTGAGGACAGCTTGAAGGTCAGCCCGACGACAGTCGGAACGTCATGCGCCCGAAGCCCACCTGGTCGCCCTCGCGGACGACGGCCGCTCCGACCACGCGCCTGCCGTTCACCGTCGTGCCGTTGGTGGAGCCGAGGTCGCGCAGGACCCACAGGCCGCCCTGGTGCCGGAGTTCCGCGTGCACGCGGGAAACCGTCTCGTGGTTGAGGCGCAGTCCGCTCGCGGGGTCGCGGCCTATGCGCAGCGGATGGCCGTGCGAGGGATGGGGCAGCTGCAGCTTGGGCAGCCGCTCGGCCTGCCAGGCCCTGCGCAGCCGCAGGGAGAAACCGGAGACGGCCTCGACCGTGCCGAACACCAGACGCGAGAGACGGCTCTCGGTGCGCAGGTCGGCGGTGAGCGCGGCGAGTTCGTCGGGGCGGCGGGCGGCGAGCGCCAGCTCCATGCGGTGGACGAACGTGTCGTGGGACAGTCGGCCCACGGCGACGCCGTCGCGGAGCACCTTCAGCACCCGGTCGCGCTCCGCGTCGGAGAGCCGCGCGGGGGACGTGTTGAACTCGAAGGACGACGTCACGCTGGTGATTGTCGGGCAGTGCGGCCGGGCTGTCCAGAAAACGGGAAATCGGCCGCCACACGCGCGTAGCCGGTGAGACCCGCCGCAAATGGGTGGATGCACCGGCGGATTGATCTCGTGTGACGCACCATGGACGGGCTACATCACGGTGAACAGACGAAGGGGAACCGTCCGTGCAGTTCGAGGTGTGGGCACCACAGGCCCGTCGTGTGACGCTCCGGTGCGACGACGTCACCCGTGTACTGGAACGCGATCCGCAACGGGCGGGGTGGTGGTGGGGCGAGGCCGATGCGCGCGAGGGGTCCCGCTACGGCTTCGCGCTGGACGACGGGCGCGTGCTGCCCGATCCGCGCTCGAGGCGGCAGCCGGACGGCCCGGACGGGCTGAGCGCGGTCGTCGATCACGAGCGGTACCCGTGGCGCGCGCAGTGGCGGGGGCGCCCCCTGCCCGGCGCGGTGCTGTACGAGCTGCATGTGGGGACGTACACCCCCGAGGGCACCCTGGACGCCGCCGCCGAGCGGCTCGGGCATCTCGCCGAACTGGGCATCACGCACGTGGAGCTGATGCCGCTCACCCCCTTCCCGGGCACGCACGGATGGGGCTACGAGGGCGTCTCGCTGTGGGCGGTGCACGAGCCGTACGGCGGACCCGAGGCACTGAAACGCTTCGTCGACCGGGCTCACGAACTCGGCCTGGGCGTGGTGCTCGACGTGGTGCACAACCACTTCGGGCCCTCCGGCAACTACCTGCCCGTCTTCGGCCCGTACCTCACGGACACCCACCACACTCCGTGGGGCGCCGCGGTCAACCTGGACGCGCCCGGCTCGGACGAGGTGCGCGCGTTCCTGATCGGCAGCGCGCTGGCGTGGCTGCGCGACTACCGGATCGACGGTCTGCGCCTGGACGCGGTGCACGCGCTGGTGGACACGCGCGCGTGCCACTTCCTGGAGGAGCTGTCGACGGCCGTGGACGCCCTGGCCGCCGAGACGGACCGGCCGCTGTTCCTGGTCGCCGAGTCGGACCTGAACGACCCGCGGCTCATCACCTCCCGCGCCGAGGGCGGCCTCGGACTGCACGCGCAGTGGAACGACGACTTCCACCACACCCTGCACACCACCCTGACCGGCGAGTCGCAGGGCTACTACGCCGACTTCGCGCGCGCCGGGCTCGGCGGGCTCGCCAAGACCCTGACCGGCGGCTACTTCCACGACGGGTCGTACTCCAGCTTCCGGCAGCGTCACCACGGGCGCCCGCTGGACCGCACACGGGTGGCCGGGCACCGGCTGCTCGGCTACGGCCAGACCCACGACCAGATCGGCAACCGCGCCCAGGGGGACCGGCTTTCGGCCCTTCTCTCCCCCGGGCTGCTGGCGTGCGCGGCGACGCTGATCCTGACGGCGCCCTTCACCCCGATGCTCTTCATGGGCGAGGAGTGGGCGGCGGGCACGCCCTGGCAGTTCTTCACCGACCACACCGACCCGGAACTCGCGGACGCCGTACGGCGGGGCAGGCGGCGGGAGTTCGCGGCGCACGGCTGGAAGGAGGAGGACGTGCCCGACCCGCAGGATCCGGCGACCCGGGACCGTTCCTGCCTCGACTGGTCCGAGCCGGAACGCGAGCCCCACGCGCGCATGCTGGCCTGGTACCGGCTGCTCCTGGCCCTGCGTCACGAGCAGCCGGACCTGAGCGACCCCGACCTCGCCGACACCAAGGTGGCCTACGACGAGGAGCGCCGCTGGATCGCCTTCCGGCGCGGGGACGTCCTCGTGGCCGTGAACCTGGCCTCCGAGGAGGCGGCCTTGCCGCTCGGTGTCCCCCACGCGCGCGTGCTGGCCGCGTGGGAGCCGGTGGACCGGCCCGGCGCGGACGGCGTGGTGCGGCTGCCCGGGGAGTCGGCCGTGGTGCTGCTGCAGGAGTGAGCGCGCGGCACGTCAGGGGAGTGCGGCGCCCGGCGGGTCAGGGCAGTGCGCGGCAGGTCAGGACAGTTTGGCGTCCTGCGCCTCGATGACGGGTGCGAGGAGCCCCGGCCTCGCGATACGGGCGCCGCCGACCGCGGTGCAGACGGCGATGACGTCCCCGTGGCGTACGACGGTGGTGCGGAGCGGCCGGGGTGTGCCGTCTTCGGGTGTGACGACGCCGCGGTAGGCGAGGGCCTCGTCGCCGACCGTGGGCGTGTCCTCGGGCTCGAACGGGTCGTACAGCTCGCTCTTGCCGTGCGCCTGGACGGTGAAGCCGAGGGAGCAGCCCTGCACGGCGTCGGCGAGGAGGCTGTCCATCGCCGTCACCGCCCCGCCCTCGTCGTAGACGGCGAGCGTGACGTGGATGCGGGTGCCGGGGGCCTCCCGGGTCGTCACGAGGCGGCTCAGGACTGCCTGCGGCCTGCCGAGGGGCAGTTGGTGCGTCATGGCGGCCAGCGGGGTGCAGGCGTTGCCGGTGATCTCTCGCGCGGACCGGGCGAAGACGGGCATCTCCCCGGCCGGGTCGAAGGGCCGCACGGAGTAGCCGCTGCCGAGGTCTGCCGCCGTGACCAAGAGCGCGGTGAGGCGCTCTGCCGGTGTCTGCTGCCGTGCCGGGGACGCCGTGGTGCCCGGCGCGGCGGGCGCGGTGGTGCCGGAGCAGCCGGCCAGACACGTGAGGGCGGCGGTCAGCAGAAACACGGCCGCGGCGCTGGGCTTCATGTGCGGAGGATAGCCGTACGGCATCGCGACGCCGGGGCCCTAGGGGACGTCGTCGGCGTCCCCCAGGTCCGTCACCCGTTCCAGCAGGATCGGCTCCCAGGCGCGGCGCAGCCGGGTCCGCAGCAGGGCGGCGTCCTTGCCCGTGAGGTCGTCGGCGAGATGGACCACGGCGTCGCAGCGGGCGAGCCACAGGCCGCGCAGGCAGGGGCGGGCGCCGTAGCCGGCGAGGGTGGCGGCGCGTACGGCGGCGGGTGAGCCGACGGCGAGGGCGAGACCGGCGATGTCCTCGGCCGGGTCACCGACGGCCGTGCCCGCCCAGCCGAGCACGCCGCGTACCCTGCCGTCGGCGCTGACCACGAGGTGGCCGCCCGTGAGGGCGTGGTGGGTGAGGACCGCCGAGCCGGGCTGCGCGGCGAGCTGGGACGCGGCGGGCGGGGTGAGCTGGTTCAGGCGGGCGGGGTCGAACTCGTCGGCGCCGGCGAGGCGTTCGGCGGCTCGCACGGCGGCCCGGCGCAGCGCCTCCAGGGAGCGCGGCGCGGCGCGCGGCACGCCGAGGGTCTCGGCCTGCCGGACCGGCACCTCGCGCAGGCCCGTGAGGAGCCCGGCGAGGTCGGCCTCTCCGACGGCGGACACGTCGTGCTCCTCCCCCGAACCGCCGGGCACCTTGGTGTCCAGCGTGTAGCTCAGGCCGGGTGCCCACTCGCCGTGCGCGACGCTGACCGGCACGGCCGCCGGGACGTGCGGGCGGACGAGGTCGCGCAGGCGCAGTTCGCGGCGCTGGCGCAGGGTGGCCTCCCGGTCGGGGGCCAGGCGCAGGACGTGGCGGGTGCCGACCCACCAGGTGACGGGTTCGGCGTCCGGGGTGGCGGGCCGGACGTCGGGGCCCGGGCCGCTTCCGCCCTGCCGGTCCTCCTTGCCGCTCCTGCCGCTCGTGGCGTCCTTGGCGTTCTTGCCCTCCTTTGCGTCGTCGAGGAGGGACTGGACCAGCCGGCGGACGGTGTCCGCGGTGGGTGTGGGTGCCTGGGTCATGGTCGCGCCGTTGCCGTTCGGGAGGCGTGCTGGGGACATCGGGGCCTCACTCCACTATGACCAGCTCGCGTGGGGTGGTGTTCAGTCGCCGCCCGCCGTCCTCGGTGACGGTCACGATGTCCTCGATGCGGACCCCGAACCGGCCGGGCAGGTAGATCCCCGGTTCCACGGAGAAGCACATGCCGGGCACGAGGGGCCGCTCCTCGCCCTCGATCATGTAGGGCGGCTCGTGGGTGGTGACGCCGATCCCGTGTCCGGTGCGGTGGATGAAGTACTCGCCGTAGCCGGCGTCGGCGATGACCCGGCGGGCGGCCCGGTCCACGTCCTGGCAGGCCGCTCCGGGCCGCACCGCGCGGAAGCCGGCCTCCTGGGCCTCACGCACGACGGCGTGCACGCGGCGCTCCTCGTCGGTGGGCTCGCCGACGTGGACCGTGCGGGAGGTGTCGGAACCGTAGCCGTCGCGCAGGCCGCCGAAGTCGAGGACGACCATGTCGCCCCGGGCGATGACGCGTTCGCCCGCCTCGTGGTGCGGGTTCGCGCCGTTCGGGCCCGAGGCGACGATGGTGAAGTCGACCTGCTCGTGTCCGTGCCGGCGCAGCAGCCGGTCGAGGTCCGCTGCGACTTCGGCTTCCCGGCGTCCGGCGAAGGGGACGCTGCGGATCTCCTCGAACGTCGCGTCGGCGGCGGCTCCCGCGGCCGTCATGAGGTCCAGCTCCGCGGCGTCCTTGACGGCGCGCAGCATCGGCAGGGCCTCGGTGAGGGAGGCGTAGGAGCTGCCGGGCAGGGCCCGCTGGAGGGCCAGCAGGTGCAGGGCCCAGGCGTTGTCGCTGATGCCGAACCGGCCCGAGGTGTCCAGGAGGGCCGCGGTGGCGGCGTAGGGGTCCTTGCCGTCGGTCCAGTCGCGCAGGGTCAGCGCGGCCGCACCGGCCGCCCGGCGCGCGTCCGGGGCCTCCAGGGCGGGGACGACCAGGACGGGGTCCCGCCCCGCGGCGAGGACCAGCAGGGTGAGCCGCTCGGTGACCGCCGGGGGCGTGTAGCCGGTGAGCCACACCAGGTCCGGCCCCGGGGCGACCAGCAGGCCCGCGAGACCGGCGTCGGCGGCCGTGCGCGCGGCTCGCTCCATGCGGGCCCGGTAGTCGTCGGCGGTGAAGGACGCTGCCGTGCTTCCGGTCATCCGGGCCTCCCAGACGGACGAAGGGGCTACGGGCAGCATCCTGCCCGGCCGAAGGGGGTGGCGCGAGCCGTCTGCGGGCATTCGTCCGGGACCTTCCTGGCGGCAGTCGATTACCTGGACATGAAAGCTAATGCTTAGATGCAGTCTTTCCATTAGCTCGATCGAAGGGGCGCACGACCGTGCTGGTACTCGCACACATCAGCGATCTGCATCTGGACGGGAGCACGCGGGCCACCGAACGCGCCGAGCGAGTGCGCGACCGCCTCTGGGAACTGCCGGGCCCCGTGGACGCGCTGCTGGTGACCGGGGACATCGCTGAGCACGGCACGCAACCCGAGTACGAGGAGGCCGCCCGCATCCTGGGACTGCGCGCCGGTGACGACCCGTTCCCCGTGCTGACCTGCCCCGGCAACCACGACAGCCGTACGCCCTACCGCAAGGCGCTGCTGGACCGCCCTGGGGGCGAGGGGCCGGTCAACAGCGTGCAGGTCTTCGACGACGTCGTCACGTGAGGGCGCGGCTCACGCGGCGACGGCCGGTACGAGGGTCAGCTGCTCGTAGCCGCCGCTGCGGTGGCGCACCGTCAGCCTGACCTCGGAGCCCGGGCGGGCGCGGGCGACGGCCCGGGCCAGATCGGCGGCCGTGTCGATCCGGGTCGCGCCGAAGGCGAGGAGGACGTCGCCGCGCACCAGACCGGCGGCCTGGGCCGGCCCGGGGACGTGCAGTCCCACGACCACGGCCCCCGGCTTGCGGGCGTCCATCACCTGCACACCGAGGGAGACGGCGGCCGGCGGCGAGGCAGCGGAGGCGGGCGAGGGAACGGGCCGTGACGGAGTGTGCCATCCGCGTGGGTCGAGGCGGCCGCCCTTGCCGAGCACCGTGGTCCCCATCGCTCCGAGGCCCATCCCGGACAGCACCAGGACCGCGCCGGCGAACCCGGCGAGCAGAACGTCGAGGAGCCGCCTCCCCCGGCGCCGGGCCGCGTGCGGGCGCGGCCGTGACGGGCCGGGCCCCGTCGCCGGCGCGGCCCCGCCGGGGTCCTGCCCCGGCATCGGCTTGGGTCGCAGCGCGGTCTGTTCCATGGCTCGCCTCCGGACGGTGCCGATCGGCTCCGGCGGATCCCGGAGCGATCTCGGCAGGTGCTCTACCCGGCGCATCGGCGGCCGACGAGCCACGAACGAGTGAGACTGGCCGGGGACCGCAGCGGCCAGGAGCGGCACCGAACGCGGACACGGCTCGTACCGCACCCGGTGATCCGGGTGCGGTACGAGCCGTGGAGCAGACGGTGCGCGCCCGGCCGGTGTGGCCCTCCGGCCGGGCGATCGCCACCCCGACGAAGGAGGGCGGCCGGTGGCCCTGCGGCCGGGCGGGCCTCCGCCGTCAGCGAAGGGCGGGGACGGGTACGGCGGGTGGCCGGTCCGGGAGGAAGCCGTGGGCGCGCCGGGACAGCCACGCGTCCTTGTAGCGGTCCACCTCCCGATGCCAGTGGAGGATGCCGGACAGCCAGTTCCGCAGGTCCGACACGTACTCCCCCATCAACGCCCGCGCCTCCGCCGAGAGCCGGAAGTCGTCGTACAGGATGGGCAGTTCATGTGCGACGACGTGCTCGAACTGGCGCATGCGCTGGCTCATCAGGTCGTGCACGATGCCGAGCCCGGTCGGGTAGTCACAGCCGAAGAAGGTCTGCACGACGAGGATCGCGTTGTGGATCTCGCCCTCGAACTCGATCTCCTTCTGGTATGAGAAGACGTCGTTGAGCAGGCACGCGAAGTCCATCGCGGCGTTCTCCAGGGAGCGGACCGGACCGCTGCGGTAGATCTCGGGCGGGACGGCCGGGCCGTGTCCCCTCCGGCACAGGCTCAGGGTGAGGTCGGAGCCGAAGGTCGCCCTGCGCATCTCCAGGTAGTCCACCGGGTCGGGCACGCGGTTCTGGAGTTGGTTGGACAGCTCCCACACCCAGCTCTCGGTCATCGCGTCGACCGCGTCCTTGAACGTGCGCCGCGCCTCGGGCGTCATCCCGTCGGTGGTACGCGTCCACAGGTCGACCAGCCCGCGCTCCATGGCGTTGGCCGGGAGCGGGGGCTCCTCGCCGTCGACCGGCATGCAGTCGGACAGGCGGGCCGTGGTCAGCCGGGCGGCGGCGAGGTCGCGGCGGTGGCCGAATACCAGCGGGTAGTAGTCGTCGCCGTAGGTGCCCCAGGCGAGCCATTGCGCGCTCAGGTCGAGGGCCTCGGACGTGGCGTCCGGGTCGAGGCCGGCCGAGCAGAGCGCGAGGTCGTAGGCGCGGAGCTTGTCCTCGTCCCAGACGCCCTCGGCGAGGATGCCCATGCGCCCCGTCCACTCGCGCAGGTTCCGGCGGGCGTTGTCGAGGTGCGGGCTGAGCTCCAGCGGGAACGGCATGCGGATGTCGGGGATGCGCGACGGCCCGACCTTCTGGTACGGCACGTGCGTGAAGGAACGCAGCCTCTCCACTCCGGCGGTGGCGAGCAGGGTGCGGACGTCGGCCGCCGAGGTGCCGAAGCCGGTGCACCCGGGCCAGGGGCTGCCGCTGCGTACCGCGTTCTCGTTCATGTAGCGGCTGGAGCGCAGATGCCACTCGTGACCGCCGGACTGCCAGTCCTGCAGACCTTTGGTGTACGCCGCCACGGCCGCGAGCTCGTCCGGCCGCAGACCCTTCTCCAGGGCCACGGCGGGCACTTCGGTGAACGCCGTGTGCTCGAACTGGTGGAGGCGGGAGGTCAGGATGTCGTTGACGGTGTCGGCGGCCTCCTGGGTGGTGCAGCCGAAGAAGGTCTCCAGGACGAGCACGCCGTTGCTGTTCTCGCCCTCGTCCTCGACCTCGCGCTGGTAGGAGAACAGGTCGTTGCGCAGGTGCACGGCGTCGGAGAACGTCTCCATCAGCACCCTCAGCGGCCTGGTCCCGGCGACGGATTCGGGCACTTCGGCGGTCGCGTACTCCACGAGCCCCGCCGACCAGGGGGCGCCGCCGACCTTGCGGCGCATCTCGATGTACTCGACGGGGTTGGCGATCCGCCCCTCGTTGATGTTGGACAGTTCCCACATCGACTCGTTGAGGAGGTGCTCGGTGGCGACGGCGAAGCGGCGGCGCCACCCCTCGGACATCCTCGGCACCGTGCGCGCCCAGAGGTCGGCGAGGCCCGCCTCGACCGGGTTCTCGGGCGCGGGCACGGGAGCGAACACGTCCAGTGGCATGAACAGGGGGAGGCGGTCCAGGTGCGCCTTGCCCGCGGCACGGTCCGGGCTGCGCTTGTACATCTCCAGGAAGTGGTCGTCGAAGAAGAAGACCCACACGTACCAGTCGGTGATGAGGGAGAGGTCGGGGCCGTCGCAGTCGGGGTGGGTGTACGCGCAGAGCAGGCCGTAGTCGTGCGCGTCGAGGTCGGCCTGTTCCCAGACGCCGGATCCCTCCAGCATGCCCATCTCGCGCGCCCACTCGGTCGAGTGGGCCCGGGCCGCGTCGACGTGCGGATTCAGCCGCGCGGGGTGCGGCAGGTAGAAGTGCGGGAGTTCGAACGGCTGCGTCATGGCCGGGCCCTACCCGGGGGCCCGCGGTGGCATCCGCCGGACCGGACATGATCACACTATCGCGTGAATCGTGGGCCAACACGGGAGTCGGGGACGGGACGTGTGGCGTTCCGCCCCCGACCGCGGCTCCTCTCACCCTTTGGCGGGGTCCCGTACCTGGATCAGCGCGTGCGTGCCGCCGGTGCGCCAGCGCCGGTCCTCCGCCGCGACCAGGGCGGCCTCGGTCCGCGCGTCGAGGCCGGTGATCACATCGGACTTCAGAGTGCGCAGGGCGGCGACCGGACCGGGGAAGTGGGCCGTGACGTCCGGGAAGGGAGTCGTCGGGTCCCACAGCCGGTCGCCCACCAGGCGGCGGTAGTTGAGGTCGCCCTTGACGATCGTGAGCGTGGCCGAGGCGAACTCGGCGCGCAGGTCGCCGGGCATCTCCTCGTACGGCAGCGGGGCGCTGGAGAAGGGGTGGGCGCGCAGGGTGAGGCGGCCTTCGGCCAGGGCGGACCACAGCCGCCGCCCGTACGCGGCGGCCACTCCCCCGGCGCCGGTCAGCCGGCGCAGTGCGTCGACCACGTCGGCGGTGGTGGCGTCCGAGACGTAGTACGGGTAGGGCTTGACGTGCAGAACCGCCTGCCCGATGCGGCCGGTCCGAAGGAGGTGGGCCACGAGGAGGAGGTCGGGGACGAGTTCGCGGCCCGCGTTGTCGGCCACCAGGCACAGGGTGCCCCCGTCGGCGCTGTCCAGCAGCGACCAGAGCCGGTCGCTGTCGTCGGCGACCAGGCCGGGCGCGGCGTCCGCGGCCCGCGCGCCTTCCGCGGAGAGGCGGAAGCCGAGGTCGGCGCGGTTGCCCCACAGGGAGCCGTGCAGCAGGGCCTGGGCCTGTTCGGCGGCGGGGCGGTCGGCGAGGTCGTCGAGGGCGGCGAGTTCCTGGTCGGTCTCGGCGGAGTCGAGTTCGGCGAGCTTGAAGGGGCGGAAGGGATCGATGCCCTGCCAGGGGCCGGGGCCGAAGAAGCCGACGGCCTGGAGCAGTCGGCGGTAGAACCAGCTCTCGGACCACAGCCACGGCACGTCGAACCAGGAGCGTCCGGTGTGTTCGTGAAGCCCCCAGGTCTCCCACTGGTCCCGGTCGTGCGCGTCGGCGGGGAGCGGTTCGATCACGCCCTCGGTGCAGTCGGCGAGCAGTTCGTCGAGGGCGCGGTGCTGCGCGGGTTCGTAGGGGAAGGCCTCGCGGACCTGCTGGATGATCGCGGGGTGCCGCTCGGCCAGCACGCTGTGGGGGAAGGAGCCCGGCTGGTTGCCGAGGAGCAGGGGTGCGGAAGGGGTGTCGGGCATGGGCCTCACGGTAACGCGCGTGCTCCTCGCGCGGGTCGAGCCTCCCGCCGTCCGGTCACACGGGGGCGATCTCCCGCTCCAGGCGCGCCGCCAGGCTCAGATAACGGGCTCGGCGGGTGACCGGGACCAGGCCGCGGATCAGTATGTTCCACATCTCGGCCGTCCTGCGGGGCTGTCGTGCGACCGGCTCGCGGGAGCGCCCCACGACGCGGGTGCCGACGAAGAAGCAGACCAACGAGTGGGCCACGACGTCGATATCGACGTCGGGGTGGACGTCGGACTCCTTGACCGCGCCGACGAGCCGGGCCGTGACGATGTCCAGCCACTCGGTGAACGGGTGGCTCAGCGGCGGCCGGGGCCGGATCCCGCCCGTGGCGAGCCGCAGCCCGGCCCGTAGGACCGGGTCCTCGACAGACTGGCGGGTGATGCCGAACGTGAGGCGCATCAGCGCCTCCAGAGAGGTGTGGCCGCGGTTGTCGGTCTCCGTCGCCAGCCGGCGGGCGGTGTGCGACTGGAGTTCGAGGATGGCGTGCGCGAGATCCTCCTTCGCCGCGAAGTGGAAGTACAGAGCACCCTTGGTGACGTGTGCGTGCTCCACGATGTCGCTGAGACTGGTCGATTCGTAGCCGCGACGGTCGAACAGGTCAGCGGCGGCCGTGATGATCGTCGAGCGGGTCTGCTCGGCTCGCAACTGCCTCGCCATCGACTGAACTCTCCCGGGACGGAAATGAACGGGTCATGCCGTTTGTTTTTACCCCCCGTACACGATAACTCACCCTGAGACGGCGCTCATCACACCAGTGTGCCGGAGTGCGGGTGCACACCCGGCAAAACAAGCGTAACTGGTCAAAGAAAACAGCGCGTTCGGTATCTGACTGTGGGGGATGCGGCGCCATACGTAAAGGCGGGCCGGCCGGTGCCCCATCCGCACCGGCCGGCCCGCCCGCTCTGTGGCCCGCCTCGTTCAGAGTTCCGGAAGAAGGATCACGGGGATCAGAAGGTCAGCTTCCAGCCGTTGAGGGTGCCCGTGTCCTGCGCCGCGGTGTCCTGGACGCGCAGCTTCCAGGTTCCGTTGGCCACCTCGCTGGATGCGTTCACCGTGTAGGTGGTGTTCACGTTGTCGGCGGAGTCCGACGCGGCGGACTTCAGGCGGTACGTCGAGCCGTCCGGCGCGACCAGGTCGATGACGAGGTCGCCGCGGTAGGTGTGGGTGATGTCCACGCCGACCTGGAGGGCGGAGGGGGCGTTGCCGCTGCGGCCGGTGACGGTGATCGGCGACTCGATGGCCGCGCCGTTGTCCGGGATGGCCACGGCGGTGGTGCTGGAGAAGGTCGTGCCGGTGGACGTACCGCCCTTCACGGCCTGGACCGTCTTGGCGGCGTCCGCCAGGCCCGCGCCGCAGCCGCCGGAGCAGGTGCCCGGCAGCGGGCGGGAGTTGGCCTTGATGGCGGACTCGATCTGGGCCGGCGTGAGGGCGGAGTTGGCCGACTTCACCAGCGCGGCGAGGCCCGCGACGTGCGGGGTGGCCATGCTGGTGCCCTGGTAGTAGTCGTAGTTCTCGCTCGACGGCGTCTTCGTGCCGGAGTTCAGGGTGGAGAGGATGCCGTTGGCGGTGGAGGTGCGGGTCTCACCGCCGGGGGCGGCGATGTCGACGAGCGAGCCGTAGTTGGAGTACGAGGCCCTGCTGCCCGCGCGGTTGGTCGCGGCGACGGCGATGACGTTGTTGCAGTTCGCCGGGGAGGCGTTCGAGACGTTCTGGTTCTCGTTGCCCGCCGCGACGACGACCGTGGTGCCGCGGTTCACGGCGCCGTTGATGGCGCTCTGGGTGGCGGAGGAGCAGGCGCCGCCTCCGCCGAGGCTCATGTTGATGACCTTGGCGACGTTGGTGTTGGCGGGGACGCCCGAGACGGTGCCGCCGGACGCCCAGGTGATGGCGTCGATGATGTCGGAGTCGTAGCCGCCGCACTTGCCGAGGACGCGGAGCGGGGAGATCTTCGCGCCGTAGGCGATACCGGCGACACCCTTGCCGTTGTTGGTGGCGGCGGCGATGGTGCCGGCCACGTGGGTGCCGTGCCAGGAAGAGGTGGAGGCCGGGATGCCCTGGCCGCACTCGTTGTCGTTGTACCAGTCGCCCGGGTCGGCCGGGTTGCTGTCGCGGCCGTTGCCGTCGACGGAGACGGCGGTGTCGGAGATGAAGTCGTAGCCGCCGACGATGTTGGCGGCCAGGTCGGAGTGGGCCACGTAGCCGGTGTCGATGACGGCGACGGTGACGCCGCTGCCGGTGGTGGTGTCCCAGGCGCCGGGGACGTTCATGCCCGCGGTGGACTCGAACAGGTCCCACTGCTTGCCGTAGTCGGTGTCGTTCGGGGTGACGGCCGTCGGCTTGTTCAGGCGGTCCGGGACGACGTAGGCGACCTGCGGGTCGGCCTGGTACTGGGCGACGACGTCGGCGACGGAGGCACGGGTGGGGTTGGTACCCAGCTCGACGAGGGCGGCGCCGGTGCCGAGGCGGCGCTGGAAGTCGATGTCCTCGCCGGACTTCTCGGCCTTGGACTCGGCGTCGGCGGCCGCCGCCTTGTTGGACTCGGCCTCGGTGGCGCCGGCCTTGTAGCCGACGATGAGGCGCTCGGCCTGGATGCCGGGGGCGGCCTCGGTCTGGGCGGCCGGCACCGTGGCCGGGCGGGGGCCGGCCTCCTGGGCGACGGCGACCGAGGCGGGGGCTGCGGTCAGCAGGGCGACGGAGACTGCGGCGACGGATATCAGCTTCCGTCTGAGCTCTGGGGAGGTACGCACGGTCGTTGCCTTTCGTGGCCGGACTCCGGGCTGGGCGGAGCGGCGGTGGACTCGCTTCGTCCTCGAAGCGCAGGGGGGTGGTTCGAAAAGCGAAGAGCGACGCGATGGCCGGCCAGGCGTGAGGCGAAAGCGGACCCGTTCGGGGTTACCTGTGGGTCAGCTGTGGTCGAACGATAGGCAAAGGGAAGGTCACCGGGATACGGGGGAAACCCTCGATCAGGCGGGAACACCACCCTTTATGGCGGGCAGTTGGGCGCCCGATGGACCCCTTTTCGAGCAGGTCGTGGCGGGATGAACGCGTCGGGTCGATTTCCCGTACTGCACTACCGAACGTCGTTCGCCCGGGCCGAGGAGAAGCCGACGCATGCCTCGTACGACCGCACACCGCACCGCACTCGCGGCCGCCCTCGTGACCCCGCTGCTGCTGCCGCTGTGGGCGGCGGGGCCCGCCCGGGCGCACGGGGCTCCGACGGACCCGGTGAGCCGGGTGGTGGCCTGCTCACCCGAGGGTGGTGACCGCACGGGCACGGCGGCCTGCCGTGCGGCCGTCGCGGCGAACGGCGGGCCTTTCACGGCCTGGGACAACCTGCGGGTGGCGAACGTGAACGGCCGGGACCGGGAGGTCGTCCCGGACGGGAAGCTGTGCAGCGGCGGCCTGCCCGCCTACCGGGGCCTCGATCTCGCCCGCGCGGACTGGCCGTCGACCCGGATGACGCCCGGCGCGACCCTGCGGATGCGGTACGTCTCGACGATCCCGCACACGGGTACGTTCCGTATGTATCTGACCAAGCCCGGCTACGACCCGGCCGGGCCGCTGTCCTGGTCGGACCTGCCCGAGAAGCCGTTCGCCCAGGTGACGGACCCGGCGCTGACGGACGGCGCGTACCGCTTCGAGGCGAGGCTGCCGTCGGACCGCACCGGGCGCCATGTGCTGTACACGGTCTGGCAGAACAGCAGCACGCCGGACACCTACTACTCGTGCTCGGACGTGGTGTTCCCGGAGACGCAGAGGCAGCCGCGGACGCGGGAGAAGGAGCAGAAGAACGAGGAGCGGGAAGAGGGGGAGGCCGGGCAGACGAGCGAGCCGGAGAAGCAGAAGCCGGCGGCGAGCCCCGCCGCGCAGGCCTCGGGGCCCGCGCCGCAGGACGACCACACACCGCTGGCCACCACCTCCGCTCCGGCCTCCGGTCCGTCCGCGCCGATGCTGGCGGGCGGCGCCGCGGCGGTGCTGTTGCTCACCGGCGGCGCCGCCCTGGCCGTACGACTACGGCGGCGCTGAATCAGGGCCCGGCAGCCGCCTAGTTGACGTTGACGGCGACGCCGCCCTTGGTCACCGGGGCGTACTTGGCGGTGAAGAAGGCGTTGGCGAAGCACAGCGACGAGCCGGACACCTTGGTGAACTGCTGGTTGGTGAAGGAGATGCTGTTGTCGGTGTTGCTCGCCGTGCCGGACAGGCCGGGGGCCTGGTAGACGCAGGTGACACTGCCGAGCAGGGTGCGCAGCTTGACCGTGGACTGGACGGTGGAGCCCGCGGCCGGGGTGACGGAGACGGCGCCGCCGGAGGACACGCTGGTGGTGTAGGGCAGGTTGTCGACGGTGATGCCGCTGACACCGAGCACCCCGATGACGTTGGTGGTGCAGCCGCTGGTGTCGAAGCTGTGCGAGGTCAGGGACTCGGTGGCGGTGCCGGGGGCGGCCGGGTTGTCGGTGACGGTGGCGGAGAACGCCGACTTGGTGCAGGAGATGCCGCTGGTGCCGGTCGCGCTGGAGTAGAAGGT
This sequence comes from Streptomyces tibetensis, assembly GCF_040647715.1. Lineage (GTDB taxonomy): Bacteria > Actinomycetota > Actinomycetes > Streptomycetales > Streptomycetaceae > Streptomyces > Streptomyces tibetensis_A. The sequence continues at coordinate 219,380 of NZ_JBEZCR010000005.1, forward strand.
GGCGGCGGTGCCGCTCGCCAGGGACGCGTCGAGGACGTCGCCGACCGCGACGGACGAGCCGTCGGTGGTGGTCAGGACGGGGGTGTCGGCCGCGGAGGCGGGGGCGGCGAGGCCCAGGGCGGCGACGGCGGCGGTGAGGGCGAGGAGGGTGCGTGTACGCATGCGGGTGTGCCTCTTTCCATAGCGGGGGGTGAGGGGGTGGCGCCGGGCGTCCGCCGTTGCCGGCCCGTCACGCCTTCTCCGTACGTGACGGCCCGGCAACGGCAGGCCGGACACCGGCCGGAGGCTCACACGGGAGGGGTCCTCCGGCCGGGCCGGGCGGGGGGTGGCTGATGGCACGGCGCCAGGGAAGCGGCCATGCCGTGGCGTGGGCTCGGGCGAAGGAAAGCCCGTGCGGACGCGCCGGGCGACGAGATGCCCGTACGGGGACGGGCGGGGTCCGGGACACGAGGACGTGCCGCGTGACGGATCCGGCGCCACGGATCCGGTGGGACGAGGAGAGTTGTAGACCTGCGGCTCTGTCAACGTCAAGACTCTGCAAGGGAGTTGTACGTGGGCTGAGCCCTGCGGAGCACGGGTGGCTCACCCCTGGCGCAGAATCGACACTCTTTGTTCACAACTCCCTTGACCCCTCATGTAACCCCCGGTAACTTCCTCGACGGCTACTGCGGCGTAACGAGAAAGCCCTTGCAACCGCCGGGAGTTGCGGGAGACGTGCGTACGCGGTCGATGTCCGCGCCAGGGCAACGTGCCACCGAAGTCCGATCCGCACCCACATGCACCTGGAGCACACATGACCTCCTCCGCCGAGCGCACCCCCGAAAGACCGGACGGCGCCACCGACCCCGACGTCCGGAACGCTCCCGCGCGACGCGGGCGGGTCCGGGCACGCCGCGCCGCCGTGATGGCGGTACCGGCCACCCTGGCCGCCGCCGGCCTCGCGGTCCTCACCGCCGAGGGAGCGCTGGGTGTGCAGTTCGCCATCTCCGGCATGCCGTTCACCGTCACCGCGACCGAGCTGAACGGCACCGGCTTCGCGCAGTTCGGCGGCCTGGACGAGATGGCCGAAGGCAGCCCCAACGCGGGCGACACCGGCGGCCAGGTGCTGGTCGTCACGTCCGTGATCAAGAACGCGACGCTCTCCAAGCTGTGCCAGAGCGTGGACCTGGGCGGCACGAACCTGGTCATCAGGGCGGGTGAGGGCGCGCAGAAGGTCTCCGCCAGCGACCTGACGACCGACTCCACGGAGCTGACCGGTGACGCCGCGTTCAACAACATCGAGATCGGCAACGACGCCAGCACCCTGAACAAGGCCGGTCCCAAGGGCCGCGGGCCGAAGGGCGTGTTCAGCCAGCAGTCCGACACGGTGCACATCGCCAACCTGCGGCAGACCAACTACGCCACGACGGCCGGCGTGTTCAAGCTGCCCGGTCTGAAGCTCGGCTTCAGCGGATCGGGTTGCTGATGTCGCGCGGTCCGCGCGAGGGAGTCCGGCCCGCCTTCCGGCAGTGGCGGGCCGGCCGCCCGTTCTGGGGCGGGCTGCTGCTCGCCCTGGGCGGGGCGGAGGTGCTGCTCACGCTGAAGGCGTCGCTGGATGTCATCCTGCACGTCGGCATGCAGGGCCTGGCCGGTTACCTGCTCCCGGTCGTGATGCTGCTGTGCGGCGTGCTGATCCTCTTCAACCCCGCCCAGCGCCTGTTCTACTCGGTCATCGGGGTCCTGGCCTCCCTGGGCACCTGGCTGACCTCCAACCTCGGCGGTTTCTTCGTCGGCCTGCTCCTGGGCATGGTGGGCAGCTGCCTGGCCTTCGGCTGGCTCCCGGACCAGGAACCCCGCGTCGGCCGCCGGCAGCGCCGCAGGGAGGCCAAGGCCGCGCGGGCCACACAGCCGCTGGAGGCGAGGACCGGCCAGACCGCCTGAATCAGGTCAGTGATGCCCCGTTCCCTGGCGCCGCCCGGCCGCGGCCACTTGGCTGGACGTGTCGCGCGCTCGCCCACCGGCGTGTGCGCGCCCCGCGACCAGCCGTCAGCCCAGGGAGAGTCCGATGGAGTTCAGCCGCCCGATGGTGATCGACCCGACCGGCCGCGACATCCACGGCGAGGCCGCCCGGATCCGTGAGCGCGGACCGGTCACACCCGTCGAACTCCCCCACGGTGTGCCGGCCTGGGCGGTCAGCAGCGCGCCGCTGCTGAAGCGGCTGCTCACCGACCCGCGGGTGTCGAAGGACGCACGCCGGCACTGGCAGCGCTGGATCGACGGCGAGGTCTCACCTGACTGGCCGCTGTACACGTGGGTCGCCGTGCGGAACATGTTCACGGCCTACGGCACCGATCACAAACGACTGCGCACGCTTGTCTCCAAGGCGTTCACCGCCCGCCGCACCGCCGCGCTGCGGCCCCGGATCGAGGAGATCACCGCGGCGCTCCTCGACCGTGTGGCCAAGGCGGGGGCCGACGGGCTCGCGGTCGATCTGCGGGAGGAGTTCTGCTATCCGCTGCCCATCCAGGTCATCGGCGAACTGCTCGGCTTACCCGAGGAGTTGGGTGCCGAGCTGCGGGTCGTGGTGGACGGCGTCTTCCACACCTCGGCCGACGCGGCCGAGGTCGCCGACATCTACGCCCGGTTCTACGCCGTCCTCGGGGAACTGGTCACCGCGAAACGGGCCGCGCCCGGCGACGACCTGACCTCGGCGCTGATCTCGGCCCACGAGGAGGAGAGCGGCACCCGGCTCAGCGAACAGGAGCTGCTCGACACGCTGATGCTGATGATCAGCGCCGGTCACGAGACGACGGTCAACCTGCTCGACAACGCCGTCCACGCGCTGCTCACCCATCCCGCCCAGCTCGGGCACGTCCGCGAGGGGCGGGCCTCCTGGGACGACGTGATCGAGGAGACGTTGCGGGCCGAGGCGCCGGTGGCCAGCCTGCCGTTGCGGTACGCCGTCGAGGACCTCCCCCTGGGCGAACTGGGCGGCCCGGACGGCGCGGTGATCCGCAAGGGGGAGGCGATCCTCGCCGCGTACGCCGCCGCCGGACGCGATCCGGAGCAGCACGGCCCGGACGCCGACGTCTTCGACGTCACCCGAGCCTCGAAGGATCACCTGGCCTTCGGATACGGGGTCCACCACTGCCTGGGCGCACCGCTGGGCCGGCTGGAGGCGCGCGTGGCCCTGCCGGCGCTGTTCGACCGGTTCCCCGGCCTCACTCTCGCCGTACCCGCGGGCGACCTGGCGCCGGTGGACTCCTTCATCTCGCACGGCCATCGGTCGCTGCCGGTCCTGACCGGCTGACGGGCGGTGCGGCGGGCGCCGCGTCCGGGCCCTGCGGCTCCGCGGCGCCCTCCTCCTTCAGAGCCTTGGCCTCGCTCTTGAGGATCCGCATCGAGCGGCCCAGCGATCGTGCCGTGTCCGGCAGTTTCTTGGATCCGAACAGGACGATCACGACGATCGCCACGATCAGCAGATGCCAGGGCTCCAGTCCGTTGCGCAGCACGTCCTGCCCTTCCTCTCGTCGACAGTTGCTACATTGCGCAACTGTACAACCCACGGGTGAGAGGCAGACAGACGCCGATGACGGTCACCAGCAATCGGACGACGGACCCGCCGCGGCACCGGAGCGGGGGCACCGGCCGCGGCAACCGGGGCGCGCCCCGGGACCACAAACGCCGGCGCGGCCGTCGCCGCGGAGGGGGCATACGCACCGCCCTCCTGGTCACCCTCGCGCTGCTCGTCCTCGCCGCCGGCGGTGCCGGCTGGCTGTATCTGAAGCTGGACGGCGACATCAGCACGTTCGACTCCGGGGGAGTCTCCGACAACCGCCCCGACGCCGGTTCGTCGAAGGGCCAGAACGTCCTGGTCATCGGCTCCGACTCACGCACCGGCGGCAACAACGCCCTGGGCGGCGGCGAGAAGGACGACGTGGGCCGCTCCGACACCGCCTTCCTGCTGCACGTCTACGCCGACCACCGGCACGCGATCGCCGTCTCCATCCCCCGTGACACGCTGGTCACGATCCCGCCCTGCAAACTGCCCGACGGCAGCTGGACCGAGGCCCGGCCGAACACCATGTTCAACGCCGCCTACTCGGTCGGCCAGACCCCCGAGGGCAACCCGGCCTGCACGCAGAACACCGTGGAACAGCTCACCGGGCTGCGCGTCGACCACACCGTCGTCGTCGACTTCAAGGGCTTCGCGGAGCTGACGGACGTGGTGGGCGGGGTGCGCGTGTGCCTGCCGCAGAACGTCTACGAGAACGACCTCAACCCCCACCTCACCGCCCCGGGCAAGCTGCTCTTCCCCAAGGGGGAGCAGACCGTGTCGGGGCAGAAGGCGCTGGACTACGTCCGGATCCGGCACGGCATCGGCGACGGTTCCGACATCGGCCGGATCAAACGCCAGCAGGCGTTCGTGGCGAGCCTGCTGAAGGAGGTCAAGAGCAAGGGCCTCACGCCCACGAAGCTGTTGCCGCTGGCGGACGCCGCCACGAAGTCGCTCACCGTCGACCCCGGCCTGGGCTCCGCCGACAAGCTGATCTCCTTCGCGATGTCCCTGAAGGACATCGACCTGCACAACACCAAGTTCGTCACCCTGCCCTGGCGTTACGAGGGATCCCGGGTGGCGATCGTCCAGCCGGACGCGGACGCCCTGTGGGCCGCGCTCAGGTCCGACCGCACGATCGACGGCAAGAACGCCGGCGGGAAGAAGGGCGGAGCTTCCGGCTCCGGAGGGTCTTCCGGTTCCGGAGCGTCTTCCGCCTCCCCTGCGCCGGTCTCCGGTGAGGGAGTCGACGTCGCCGTCTACAACGGCACCGCCGTCCCGGGTCTTGCCGCCCGCGCCGCCGCCACCCTGACCGGGGACGGCTTCACCGTGACGGGCACCGCGACGGCGGCCGAGCAGGACCACACGACCACGCTGGTCGAGTACGGACCGGGCCTGGAGGACCGGGCCCGGACGGTGGCACGGGCCTTCCCCGGGGCCGAGCTCCGGTCCACGACCGGCAGCGGGATCAGCCTCGTCCTCGGGCAGTCGTACGCGGACGCCCCGGCCGCGGGCGCCGCGGCCTCCCCGGCGCCGACCGCCGTGCCGTCCGAGGTCGCCGACGGGGCCAGGTCCGCGGACGACAACCCCTGCTCGAACCTCACCTACGGCTGACGCCGCCGGTGCCGGGTCCGGGCCGCCGCCAGGGCCAGGGCGTACAGGCCGAGGACGGCGGCCTGCAGCAGGTAGTACGCGGCGGGCAGCGCCGTCATGCCGAGGGCCGCCCCGAGGGGGCTCGGCGGCAGCAGCAGGCCGACGACGGCGAGGGCGGCCGCCGCCAGGCCGACCGGGCCCGGCGGGCGGCCCGCCGCGTCACGCCTGCCGGTGCGCAGGAGCAGCATCACCGCGGCCTGGGTGAGCAGGTTCTCGGTGAACCAGGCGGAATGGAACACGGCCTCGTCGTTCACGGCGTCGGGGCCGTTCAGGGCCAGCGCGAGGACGGCGAAGGTCGCGAGGTCGGCGAGCGCGTTGATCATCCCGAAGCCGAGGGCGAACCGGAGGAAGGCGCGCGGCCTCAGCACCGCCGGGCCACGCAGGGCCGCAGCGCCCGGACGGTCGTGGGCGAAGGCGAGCTGGGCCGCGTCGAAGCACAGGTTCTGGGCGAGGACCTGGGCCGGGAGCATCGGCAGGAAGGGCAGGAGCAGACCGGCGGCGAGCATGGCGACGACGTTGCCCAGGTTCGAGGAGAGCGTGACGCGCAGGTAGGAGGCGATGTTGCCGCTGGCGTGCCGGCCCACGGTGATCGCGTGACCGATCGACGTGAGGTCCTTGTCGGCGAGCACGACGTCGGCGCTCTCGCGTGCCACGCCGACGGCGGAGCGGGGTGCGATGCCGACGTCGGCGGCGCGCAGGGCCGCCACGTCGTTCACGCCGTCGCCGAGGAAGCCCACGGTGTGCCCGGCGGCGCGCAGGGCGGTGACGACGCGGGCCTTGTCCTCGGGCGTGCAGCGGGCGACGACCACCGAGCCGCCGGGGCAGTCGACCCCGCCGGTGCCGTCGGCGACCTGTGCTGCGGTCCGTACCTCGCCCGGGTCCAGGCCCAGGTCCCGGCAGGCCCGGGCCGCCGTGGCGGGGTGGTCGCCGGTGAGGACCTTCACGGCGACGCCACGGTCGGCAAGGGCGCGCAGCGCCTCGGCGGCGGTGGGGGCGAGGGCGTCCCGGAAGGTCACCAGGCCCCGGAAGGCCAGGTCCCGGGCGTCGGCCGTGCGGGGGCCGGCGGGGCGGTCGGCCGTGGCGACGGCCAGGACCCGCAGCCCGGCGTCCGCCTCCCGGGCGGCGAGGGCGAGCAACCGCTCGCGTTCGCCGGGCGCTGCCGCGCAGCGCTCCAGAACGGCTTCCGCGGCGCCCGTGAGGACGACGGTGTGCTGTCCGAGGCCGCCGCGTACCACCGCCGCCGAGGTGCGCCGCACCGGATCGAACGGCACGGCGTCCACCCCGTCGTACTCCTCGCCCACCGGCCCGGCCGCCTCCAGCAGGGCCTCGTCGAGGGCGTCGGGGGCCGGAAGTTCGGCGAGCTGGAGGGTCCACCAGGCGGCGACGGCGGCCCAGTGCAGCACCGCGGGGTCGTCCCGCCCGGCCGGGTCGAGGGCGCCCTCGACGACCGGGCGGTCCTGGGTGAGGGTGCCGGTCTTGTCCACGCACAGCACGTCGACCGCGCCCAGGTCGTGCAGGGCGGGCAGCCGTTTGACGATCACGGCGTGCGCGCGGGCGAGGTGGGCGGCGCCCTTGGCCAGGCAGGTCGTGACGATCACCGGCAGCATCTCGGGCGTCAGCCCGACGGCGACCGCGACCGCGAAGGGCAGTGTCTCCAGGCCGCGGTCGCGCAGGGTCGCGTTCGCCATCAGCACCAGCGGCGGCGTCAGCAGCATGAACCGGATCAGCACCCAGGAGATGCCGTGCACGGACCGGTCGAAGGCACCGCCCGTCCGGGGCGCGTCCGGCACCCGGTGGGCGGCGGCGAACCGCGTCGCGGCCCCCGTCGCGGTCACGACGGCGGTGGCACCGCCGGAGGCGATCGTGCTGCCCTGGAAGCACAGCCGGGACTCGTCGGGGGCGTCGTCGTCGGCCGCCCGCTTCGCCACCGGTGCCGACTCCCCGGTCAGCGCCCCCTGTTGCACCATGAGCCCGCGGGCCCGCAGCAGCCGTACGTCCGCCGGGACCAGATCGCCGGGGCCGAGCCGGAGCACGTCGCCGGGGACCAGTTCGGCGACCGGCACCTCCCGGGGGTCCGGCTGCGCGGCGGGGCCGGTGCGGCGCAGCACCGTGGCGGTGCCCGCGACCAGTTCGCGCAGGGCGGCCAGGGACCGGTCGGCCCGGTGCTCCCCGCTCGCCCGCAGCACACAACTGACCGCGACCAGGGCGAGGATCACCACGGCGGTGCCCCAGGAGGCGACGGCGGCGGACACCAGGCCCAGGCAGAGGAGTACGGCGGTGAAGGGGTCGCGCAGGGCGCGTGCGCACCGGCGGGGCCAGGAGGGGGTGCGACGGTCCGGCAGCGTGTTCTCGCCGAACGCGGCCAGCCGGGAGGCGGCTTCGGTGTCGGTCAGCCCGCGGGGCCCCGACTCCAGCCGCCGCAGCACCTCCAGTGTGGTGCCCTCGGCGGGCTCAGAGGCCATGGAGGCGGCGCGCCGGTGCGGCGCGGTCGGTGAGCCGGTCCACCAGGAGCCGTACGACCTCGACGACGTCGGGATCGTCGACGTAGTACACCTGCCGGCGGCCCTCACGGCGGGAGCGGACGAGTCCGGCCAGCTTCAGTTTGGTGAGGTGCTGGCTGACCGCGGGCAGCGCGCCGCCGACCCGCTCGGCGAGCCCGGTCACGTCGCTCTCGCCCTGCGCCAGCGCCCAGACGATGTGCAGCCGGGCGGGCGAGGCGAGCAGAGCGAAGGACGCGGCCGCCTGGGCGAGCACGTCCTCGGAGGGGTCCTCGAAACCACCGCCGGCTGCCGCCACCGTCACCGCCCCTTCCGTCGTCTGCCTCGCTGCGTGCGCCGCCCCAGTCTAGGCGGGCCCGAAGGACCCACCGCGCGAGCGTTCCTGACGTCGTCAGGCCGGTCCGCACGGGCGTCCGAACCGCACGGACGGTATGGAAAAGCCGAGGTGGGAGGCACCACGCCCCCCTTCGTTCGACCGGCCGGACAGATCATCACGATGCGGCAGCATCAACTCACGGCATGTGGCCGCTCACTTGACTACCGGTGGTCACACACGGTTGGCTCCGGGCCAGCGAGAGTCATCCGGTCGGTGCAGCCCTGCGGCCCCGTCTGCGCTCTCACCCTGCTCTTGCTCGGCCGCACAGCGAGGTCCGCCCCCCATGAACACTCCTTGCCCGCCTCCCACCTCCGGCAGAGGCATCCGTGTCGCGGCTCTGCTGTCCGCCCTGTGTCTGCTGGTGTCGGGCTGCTCCGTCCTGGGCGCGGCCGACGACGGAGCCGGCGGCGACGCCGCGGGCGGGCCGGGCGGCGGGATGAAGGTCGCCCTGATCACCCACGGCGGCGAGGGGGACGCCTTCTGGGACCTCGTGCGCAAGGGCGCCGAGACGGCCGCCGCCAAGGACGGCGTCGACCTGACGTACGCGGGCGACGCCGACCCGACCGCGCAGGCCGGGCTGGTGCGGGACGCGGTCCGCGACAAGGTCGACGGCATCGCGGTGACGCTGGCCAAGCCGGCGGCGATGCGGGGCCCGATCGCCCGGGCCAGGGCGGCCGGCATCCCCGTGGTCGGGCTCAACTCCGGCATCGACGCCTGGCGGCCCGCCGGGCTGCTGGAGTACTTCGGCCAGGACGAGTCCGTCGCGGGCCGGGCCGTCGGCGACAAGCTGGACGACGTCAAGGCCGAGCACGCCCTGTGCGTGGTGCACGAGCGGGGCAACGTCGCCCTCGAGGCGCGCTGCGCCGGAATGCGGAAGACGTTCCGCGGCGACACCGACAACCTGTACGTGGACGGCAGCGACATGAACGCGGTGACCGCCACGATCGCCGCCCGGCTGCGGCAGGACACGAGCATCGACGAGGTCGTCACCCTGGGCGCCCAGTACGGGCTCAGTGCCGTCAAGGCCGTGCGGGAGTCGGGCAGCCGGGCGAAGGTCGCCACGTTCGACCTGAACAAGGACCTGGTCGAGGCGGTGAAGAGCGGTGAGGTGCAGTTCGCCGTGGACCAGCAGCCCTATCTCCAGGGCTACCTGGCGGTGGACGCCCTGTGGCTGTACCGGACCAACGGCAACGTCAGCGGCGGCGGGACGGCGCCGGTGCTCACCGGCCCCGCGTTCGTGACCAGGTCGAACGTGTCCGCGGTGGCGAGGTTCGCGGCCGCCGGAACCCGGTGACCGGACGCTTCCCGTGACGGTGTCGCCAAAGATTCGGTCAGGCCCGGCCCGCAGGTCCACTTGTACGGATAACATCCTGCGCATCCCTTGTGCCGTGCCCGGGACGGCACCACCCCCTCGCCCGTCCCCCACACCCCCCGACCGCTCCCCCTCCTCCCCGTTCCTCAGCCCCCGCTGATCGCCCTAGGACGACGATGCCTCGACGGACAGGTGCCCGGCGCCGCCTCGGTTCCATACGCCTCTCCCTGGTGCTCCTGGCCCTCGTGCCCAGCGTCACCCTCGCCGCGATGTGGGGCGTGACGACGATCCAGATGTTCTCGGAGGGCCTGAGGCTGCGCGACCAGACGGAGCTCAGCCGGTCGACCGGCGCCATGGGCACCGACGCGACGCTCGCGCTGCAGCGGGAACGCAGCCTGTCGGCCGCCTGGCTGGCCTCAGCGAAGGGATCCCGGGCGGCCCTCGACGCCCAGCGCGAGGAGACCGACAAGGCCGTGGCCAAGCTGGTCGGGCAGGCGGACGCGATCGAGAAGGCACCCGCGCGCATATCCGACCGGCTGTACTCGGTGCTGGGCTCGGTGGGCAGCCTGGAGTACTACCGGGACCAGGTGGACCACCCGACGGACATCACCGCGCAGCAGGCGCTGGACCAGTACTCGTCGATCATCGACGACCAGATCCACGCCTTCCAGGAGCTGTCCCAGGTCGACGACGGCGACCTCACCTCGCAGGCCGGCCCGTTGATCGGTCTCGAGCACGCGGCGGAGCTGGTCTCCCGGGAGGACGCGCAGCTGACCCTGGCCTGGCCGGACGGGCACCTGGACGACAAGACGTGGACGCAGTTCACGGAGCTGGTGAACACCCGGCGCTGGCTGGTCCAGGACCAGGTCGTGCCGCAGCTGACGGGCAGCGCCAAGACGCAGACCGAGCGGATCCTGGCGAGCCGGGACTGGCAGACGCTGCAGTCCGTCGAGGACCGGGTGCTGGCCTCGCGCAACGCGAGCGGCACCGCCGACCGGATCGCCCTGCCCCCTGCGCAGAAGCAGTGGTCCGCCGCCATGGACAAGCTGTCCGATCAGTACACGGCCCTCATCCAGCAGCAGACGGCGAGCCTGCTGCAGCGCAGCGCCGACAAGGCGGACGCCCTGCTGCTCAAGGCTGCCCTGCTGAGCGCCGGCGGGCTGCTCGCACTGCTGCTGTGCGTCGGCATGTCGTGGCGGATCACCCGCTCGCTGTCCCGGCGGCTGCGCGGCCTGCGCCGGGCCGCCGTCAGTCTCGCGCAGGAGCGGCTGCCCGACGTGGTGGCGCGGCTGGAGCGGGGCGAGACGGTCGACCCGGAGTCGGCGACCACGCCCCTGGACTACGGACACGACGAACTGGGCGAGGTGGCACGGGCGTTCAACGCCGCCCAGCGCACGGCCGTGCACACCGCCGTCGAACTCGCCGACACCCGGCGCGGCTTCCAGAAGATCATCCTGGGCATCGCCCGGCAGAGCCAGAACCTGGTCAACCTCCAGCTGAGCAAGCTCGACACGCTGGAGCGCGAGCACACCGACCCCGACATCCTCAAGGGCCTGTACGAACTGGACTCCACGGCCAGCCAGTTGCGCCGGTACGAGGAGAACCTGGTCATCGTCAGCGGCGAGCGGCCCGGCCGCAGCTGGAGCGAGCCGGTGGCGCTGATGGACATCCTGCGCAGCGCGGTCGGCGAAGTCGCCGAGTACCGGCGGGTGGAGGTGCTCACCGAGGAGGAGGTGTGCGTCGCGCCGCCGGCGGTCGCCGACGTCATCCATCTGCTGGCCGAGCTCATCGACAACGCCACCGCGTACTCCCCCGCCCCGAGTTCCGTCACGGTGCGGGCCCAGATGGTGGCCAAGGGCCTGGCCGTCGAGATCGAGGACCGGGGTCTCGGCATGTCGGAGGAGGACTACGCGTCCTTCAACGAACAGCTGGCGGTGCCCCCGCAGTTCGACGTGGTGGCGCTCGCCGACGACCTGCGCCTCGGCATGTTCGTGATCGCCCAGCTGGCGCACCGGCACGGCATCGCCGTCACCCTGCGCTCCTCTCCCTACGGCGGCACCACGGCGATCGTGCTGATCCCGCACGAGATCGTGGTGCGGGAGCCGGCGGACGGCGCGGCCCCGCAGCCGCGGGCCGCCGGGGCCGGAACCGGTCCGGACGGACTCGCGGCCCCGGCCGGCCCGCCGCGAGGACCGGGCGGTGGCACGAAGGACGGCGAAGTCCGGGACGACGGGCTGTCGGCGGTGGACGGACGGGATGCGAAGGACGCCGAGCCGGGCGGTGCACCGCAGCGCGCCGGGGCGTCGGGGAGAACCGGGTCATCGGCGGGAACGGGGGGCGCCGGGTCCGTTCGCGAGCTCAGACCCCTCGTCACCGCCCGCACCGCCTCCGCCGTCCCGTCCGCCGACCGCGAGGCCGTCCCCCGCCGGGACGGTCGCACCGCCTCCGCCGTCCCCCCGGCCGACCGCGAGGCCCTCCCCCGGCGGGACGGTCTCAAGCCGCTCCCCCGCAGGGTGCCGCAGACCAGCCTGGTCGAGGAGCTGCGCGAGGAGGCCGCACCGGCCGTCGACGACGGCTCGTTCGACGACTTCACCGCGGAGGCCGCCGCGTCCTCCCTGGCCGGCTTCCAGCGCGGCACGCTCCGGGCCCGCGACGACGACGCCGAGCCGCCCCACCCCGACGAGACGGCCGAGGTAGCCCGCCAGGCCGCCGCCGATCCCGTCGCCCCGACTCCGCCCGCCGACCGCTGACGAAGGACACCGCAATGACACGCCCCATCCCCGCCACGCACACCCAGCTCGACCAGCTGCTGACCGGACTCGTGGAGCGGGTCGCCGACGTGAACCAGGCCGTGGTGCTCTCCGAGGACGGCCTGGTGGTCAGCAAGTCCACCGGATTCCTGCGCGACGACGCCGAGCGGCTCGCGGCGACCGCGTCGGGGCTGATGAGCCTCAGCAAGGGCGTCAGCATGGACTTCCGGGGCGGTCCGGTGCGCCAGGCGCTCATCGAGATGGCCAACAGCTACCTCATCCTGACCTCCGCCGGCCCCGGCGCGCATCTGGTCGTGCTGACCGGGCCGGGCGCGGACGTCGGGGTGGTGGCCTATCAGATGAACATGCTGGTGAAGAAGATCGGCGAGCACCTCAGCGCGGCACCCCGGGGCATGGCCGGCCCCGTCGTCGATCCCGGCGTGTGAGGTGGACGTAGGTGATCCGGCGGGCCGGCTCGTCAGGCCGTTCGCTCTGACCGGTGGCCGGACCCGGCCCAGCCGCGCCGATTTCACGCTCATCTCGACGGTCACGGCGGTCGATCCGCCGCCCGAGACGGCGGTCCGGTGCCAGCCCGAGCACACCCGGATCCTGCGGTTGTGCGCCGAGCCGGTCGCCGTGGCGGAGCTGGCCGCCCGGCTCGACCTGCCGGTGAGCGTCGTCGTCATCCTGCTGTGCGACCTGCTGGAGGCGGGCCGGATCACCGTCCGTCCACCGCGCCTGGTCTCCCGTACCACCCCGGACCTGGACCTGCTGCAGAAAGTGAGGGACGGCCTTGGCCGGCTCTGACCTTGCCCCTGACGCGTCTTCGGCACCCGACACGGTCAAGATCCTCATCGCCGGGGGCTTCGGCGTCGGCAAGACCACCATGGTCGGGTCGGTCAGCGAGATCGTCCCGCTGCGCACCGAGGAACCCCTGACCATGGCCGGTCTGGGCATCGACGACCTCGACGGCATCGAGGAGAAGCGGGCCACCACCGTGGCCCTGGACTTCGGCCGGATCACCATCAGCCGGGAACTGGTGCTGTACCTGTTCGGTACGCCGGGGCAGCAGCGGTTCTGGTTCATGTGGAACGACCTGGCGCTCGGCGCGCTCGGGGCCGTGGTCCTGGTCGACGTGCGCAGACCCCGGTCCAGCTTCGCGGCGATCGACTTCTTCGAGCGCCGGGGCATTCCGTTCGTCGTCGGTGTCAACGGCTTCCACGGCGAACACCCGTACCCGCCCGAGGAGATAAGGGAGGCGCTGGCGGTGCCGGATCACGTCCGGGTGCTGCTGTGTGACGCCCGGGACCGGGAGTCGTGCCGGGACGTGCTGATCGCGCTGATCGACCAGTTGATCGCGTCGGCGGTGCAGGCGTAGGGGGCTGCCGAAAGGGGCCCGGCCCGGGCGGTTGCGGTCGTCCGGGCCGGTCCTCCTCAGGCCGTCGGGCCCTCACGCTCGGGTTCCTCGGGACGTCAGTTCAGGCCCGCCGACTTCAGCCAAGCCGTCGCGACCTCCAGCGGGTCCTTCTTCTCGAGCTGCACCTGCGCGTCCAGTTTCAGGAGCGTCTTGGTGTCCAGCTCGGCGGAGACGGCGTCGAGTGCGTCGACGCCCTTCTGGTTCAGGCCGCTCTTGTTGACCAGCGGGGTGACGTTGGCGAACCCGAAGAGGTTTTCCGGGTCCTTCAGGACGACGAATTTCTCCTTCACGATGGTCGGGTCCGTGGTGAAGACGTCCGCGGCCTGGATGGTGTTCTTGGCCAGGGCCGCCTGGGTCAGCGGGCCGCCCGCGTCGAGCGCCTTGAAGGACTTGAACTCCAGGCCGTAGACGGACTTGAGGCCCTTCAGGCCCTGCTGCCTGGTCTGGAACTCGGGGGAACCGCCGATCACCAGGTCCGGCGCGGCGTCCTTGAGGTCGGCGAGGGTGGAGGAGGAGGTGAGCTTGTACTTCTGGGCCGTCTCGGCGTTGAGGGTGACCGAGTCCTTGTTCTCGGCGGGCGACGACTGAAGCAGCGTCAGCCTCTTGTCGAGCTTGGTCTTGACGGCCTCGTTCACCGCCTCGGGGGACTTCTGCCCGGCCTTGGGGTCCAAGTAGGCCAGCAGCGAGCCGTTGTACTCCGGCAGCACGGTGACGGTGCCGTTCTTCATCAGCCCGTACGACGTCTCACGGCTGCCGATGTTGTGCTTGTAGGTGACCTTGAGCCCCTTGGCCTTGAGGGCCTCGCCGTAGATGTCGGCGAGCAGGGTGCTCTCGGCGAAGTTGTTGGAGCCGACGACGACGGTCCCGGCCTTCGCCTTCTCGCCCGCCAGGGGATTGTCGCCGGAGTCGCCGGACGAACAGCCCGCGAGCAGCGCCGCAGCGGCGGTGAGCGCGACGGCCGCCACGCTGGTGTGCCTCGTCCTGGACCTGCTGCTCTTCGCGGTGAAAGTCATCCACCGATCCAATCCAGCCGCTTTGTGATCAGTCAAGTGCGTGCTGGTCACGGTTTGTTACAGACCTGACCGTCAGCGTCGGCGCACGCCCGGCGACACGGCGACCCGGCCCGCCACCCAGAACAGCGCCAGCGTGACGAGGGCCAGGACGGCCACCAGGGTGGCGCCGCCGACGACCTTCTCGTAGTCGCGCTGGTAGAGCCCGTCGACGATGTACCGGCCGAGACCGCCCAGGCTGACGTAGGCGGCGATGGTGGCCGTCGACACGATCTGGATGGCCGCCGAGCGCAGACCGCTCAGGATCAGCGGCAACGCGACCGGCAGTTCGACCTGGAACAGGATCCGCGACTCGTGCATGCCCATGCCGCGGGCGGCGTCCACCGGAGAGGGGTCGACGGTGCGCACCGCCTCGTAGGTGGTCACCAGGATCGGCGGCACGGCGAGGACGACCAGGGGGATCATCACGGGCAGCAGCCCGAAGCCCATCACGATGACGATCAGCACCAGCAGGCCGAAACTGGGCAGTGCGCGGGCGGCGGTGGCGATGAAGGCGAGCGCGTTGCCGCCCCGCCCGGTGTGCCCGGTCAGCAGGCCGACGGGCAGCCCGATCGCGGCGGCGAGGGCCAGGGCGAGCAGCGAGTACTGGACGTGTTCGAGCAGGCGTTGCGGGATGCCGTCGTAGCCGTGCCAGTGGGCGCTGTCGCTGAAGAAGGCGTTGACGAAGTTAAGTACGTTCACCGGGTCACGTCCTGGGGAGCGGGCAGGGGCTGCCGCACGCCGGCCTTCGGGCGCCTGCGGGTGCCGTTCGGCATCCACGGGGTGAGCGCGACGCGCAGCAGCACCAGCAGGGCGTCGCACGCGATGGCCAGGACGGCCGTGGTGATCACGGAGTTCACGGCCAGTTCGGGCCGGTCGTACTTCTGCGCGTCGGCGAGGAGGTTGCCGAGCGCGCCCTGGTTGCCGATGAGGGTGCCGACGCTGACCAGGGAGATGCTGGAGACGGTGGCGACCCGGAGCCCGGCGATGATGGCGGGCACGGCGATCGGCAACTGCACCTGCACGTAACGGCGTACGGGTCCGAAGCCCATGGCGGTGGCCGCGGCCAGGGTCTCCTGGGGCACGGACCGCACCCCGTCGACGATGGCCGGGACGAGCACCACGAGGCTGTACACGGCCAGCGGGATCATCACGGTCAGCTCGGTCTGGCCGGTGTAGTCGATGAGGACGACGAAGAAGGCCAGCGACGGGACGGCGTAGAGGATGGTGGTGGCGCCGAGCACCGGCGGGTACAGCCAGCGGAAGCGGACGCAGAGCTGGGCGAGTGGGAGCGCGAGCAGCAGGCCGGCCAGGACGGGCAGCAGGGCCTCGCGCAGATGGAGTCCGATCAGGCCGGCGTAGCTGTGCTGGAGGTCGCTCGGGATGTCGAAGAAGCCGTTCACGACGCGACCTCGGCCACGTCGGCGTGGCCCGCGGCGTGGGCGCTGCGGATCGCCTCGCCGATGGCCGCCTGTGAGACGACGCCGGTCACCCGCCCCGCGTCGTCCACGGCGACGGCCCAGCCGGCCGGGGAGAGCACGGCGCAGTCGAGGGCGGCCCGCAGGGAGTCGGTGCCGGGGACGAACGGCCGTCCGTGCGGCAGGAGGCGGCCGGGGTCGATGTCGCCGGCCGTCAGGTCGGCGGGTTCGGCCCAGCCGAGGGGCTTGCCCTCGGCGTCGGTGACCAGGAGCCAGGGGGCGTCGGCGGCGGCGATCCGCTCGGCGGAGGCGTCGGCGGGGATCACCGGGCCGGTGGTCAGCGGGAGTTCGGCGGAGGGGAAGAACGACAGCCGCCGGATGCCGCGGTCGGCCCCGAGGAAGTCCTCGACGAAGCCGTCGGCGGGGCTGGACAGCAGCTCGGCCGGGGGCGCGTACTGGGCGAGGTGACCGCCCTCGCGCATCACGGCGACCATCGTGCCGAGTTTGATCGCCTCGTCGATGTCATGGGTGACGAAGACGATGGTCTTGCCCAACTCGTCCTGGATGCGCAGCAGTTCGTCTTGGAGGCCCTTGCGCACCACCGGGTCGACCGCGGAGAACGGCTCGTCCATGAGCAGCACGGGCGGGTCGGCGGCGAGCGCCCGCGCCACGCCGACGCGTTGCTGCTGGCCGCCGGAGAGCTGGTACGGGTACCGCTTGGCGAGCGCGGCGTCCAGGCCCACGCGTTCCATCAGCTCCGCCGCCCGGGCCCGGGCCTTCTGCTTGCCCCAGCCGAGCACGCGGGGCACGGTGGCGATGTTGTCGAGGATCGTGCGGTGCTGGAAGAGGCCGGCGTTCTGGATGACGTACCCCATGGACCGGCGCAGGGTGGTGACGGGGCGGCGCTGGATGTCCTCGCCGTCGAGGAGGATCGTCCCCTCGCTCGGTTCGACCATCCTGTTGATCATGCGCAGGGTGGTCGTCTTGCCGCAGCCCGAGGGTCCGACGAGGACGGTGATCGAGCGGTCGGGTATCTCCAGGGAGAGCCGGTCGACAGCCACCGTGCCGTCCGGATACCGCTTGGTGACTGATTCGATCCGTATCAAGGCGCCGGAGCCCTTCGGGTTGGCGGAAGCATTGGCCAGGGTCGTACGGGCTGTTTCCGGACGAGTCTAGTGGTGTGGCAGAAGGCCGTGATGACGCAGCCCGAAGCGTGCGACCGGCAGCCCGGTCCGCTCCTGGCCCTGTGGAGGTGGAGGACGAAGAAGGACCCCGGCGCCGTCAGGGTTGGGCAGCACCCTGCAAGGGGAGCCTTTGTCCTGCGGACCGTTGACCGACGCGGGACCCCTGTGGTGTGAGCGGCCGTTGTCCGTGAGCCGGAGAAACTTCAGGGCTGGAGTTGATGCACGGTGGTACGACGCCTGCCGGTGGCCACGCACTGGGGCACCTTCGTCGCCGTGGTCGATTCCGGTCGGCTGGTGCGCATCGAGCCCCGGGGCGATGACCCCACGCCGTCGCCCATCGGCCCCGGCATGGTGACGGCTGCCGAGGACAGCGCGCGGGTGCTGCGTCCCGCGGTGCGCAAGGGGTGGCTGAATGGCTTGCCGCGCGCCGATGACACGGCCAGAGGTACGGACGCCTTCGTGGAGGTGAGCTGGGACGACGCGCTCACGCTGGTGAGCGGGGAACTGCTCCGGGTGCGTCAACAGCACGGGGACCATGCGGTGTTCGGTGGCTCCTACGGCTGGGCCAGTGCGGGTGCATTCCACAACGCGCAGGGACAGCTCCATCGGTTCCTGGCGCTGGGAGGGGGCTACACCGACTCGCGCAACACGTACAGCACCGCCGCTCTTGAGGTCATCCTTCCGCATGTGATCGGAGGGGCACCGTGGAGCTATCAGTCCCGGATGCCGATGTGGGACGAGATCGCCGAGAACTGCGAGCTCGTGGTGGCGTTCGGGGGGCTGGCTCTCAAGAACAGCCAGATCAACCCTGGCGGACTGGCCCGGCACCAGACACGGGAACTGCAACGGAAGTGCCGTGAGGCCGGGGTGCGGTTCGTGAACGTCAGCCCGATCCGCAGCGATGCCGCCGACTTCCTCGACGCCGAGTGGCTGCCTGTCACCCCCAACACCGACACCGCCTTGATGCTCGGCATCGCGCACACGATGCTGGTCAACGGATGGCACGACGAGGACTTCCTTACTCGCTGCTGCGTCGGATTCGACCGCTTCGCCTCCTACGTGACCGGCGAGGCCGACGGCCTCGTCAAGGACGCCGACTGGGCCGCGGGGATCACGGGTATCAGCCGCGACACGATCACGGATCTCGCTCGCCGCCTGTCCACACAGCGTTCTCTCATCATGGTCAACTACGCGATACAGCGCGCGGACCACGGCGAGCAGCCGATCTGGATGTCGGTCGTTCTGGCGGCCATGGCGGGTTCGATGGGCCGGCCCGGATGCGGCTGGGGCGCGGGCTACGCGACGATGGATGCGACGGGTGTTGCCCCGGGGCGCCCGCCGGTGGCGTCGGTGCCCCGGGTTGCCAACCCCGTGGCGGACTTCATCCCGGTCGCCCGGATCGCCGACACCCTGCTGGAACCGGGCAGGACCATCGACTACGACGGTCAGCGCCTCACCCTGCCGGACCTGCACCTGATCTACTGGTGCGGAGGCAACCCCTTCCACCACCACCAGGACCTCCACCGACTCGCCCGTGCCTGGCAGCGCCCGGACACGGTGGTGGTCCATGAAGCCTGGTGGAACACCACGGCCAAGTTCGCCGACATCGTGCTTCCCGTCGCCACCAGCCTGGAGCGTGACGACTTCGCCGCCGGGTTCTCCGACCCGCACCTCGTCGCGATGCCGAAGGTCCGCGAGCCGGCCGGTGAGTCACGCACCGACCACTGGATTTTCGCCGCCCTGGCCGCCCGGCTGGGCTATGAGCGTGAGTTCACACAGGCACGCTCCGAGACCGAATGGGTCCGGCACCTCTACGAGCAGACAAGGGTCGGCCTCGGTGACGACGCTGCCCTGCCGGGCTTCGACGACTTCTGGGAACGCGCCTCCGGTGTCGCGCTGCCGGCGCTCACCGGGCCGTTTCCCGGCAGCTTCGAGGCGCTGCGCTCCGATCCGCAGCGTTTCCCCCTGACGACGCCGTCGGGCCGCATCGAGATCTTCTCCGAGGAGATCGACTCGTTCGGCTACGACGACTGCTCCGGGCACCCGACGTGGTTCGAACCCGTGGAGTGGCTCCGCGGCGCCCCGGCGGGCCGATTCCCGCTGCACCTGATCTCGAATCAGCCCGCCTCACGCCTGCACAGCCAGTACGACAACGGGGGCCACAGCCTCGAGTCGAAGATCCGTGGCCGTGAGCCGATGACGATCAATCCGCTGGACGCCGCGTCGCGCGACATCGAGAGCGGCACGATCGTGCGCGTCTTCAACGACCGGGGCAGCTGCCTGGCGGGCGCGATCGTGTCGGACGCCGTCATGCCGGGCGTCGTCCAACTGTCCACCGGAGCGTGGTGGGACCCCGCCCAGCCGGGCCGGAGCGGAACCCTGGACCGCCACGGCAACCCGAACGCCCTCACCGCGGACCGCGGGTGCTCGCGCCTGTCCCAGGGACCGAGCGCACACAGCGCGCTCGTCGACGTCGAGCCCTACGACGGCCCCCTGCCGGAGGTGCTCGCCTTCACACCACCACACCTCGAACAGTGACACGAACGGCCCCCGCCACGGAGGCGTGACCTCGTGGTACGCCGACGCTCAGCGACATGGAGCGCTCCCCGCCGGGGCAGTCGCTCCTCATCTGTTTGCGCCTGCGTAACCATTTGAATACTGTCCGCACTTGTGACTGCACTTCAAGACCTCAAGTACGGCCGGTGGTTCAGGGGCGCGGACGTCGACGGCGACGGGTTCATCACCCAGCAGGACGTCCGCATGATGAGCGAGCGCTACATCGCCGCCCGCCGCACCGCGCCCGACTCCACGACCGCCCGTCGGCTCACCGCGGGGATGGACGAGTTCTGGACCAACGTGATCGCACCGCTGGACCGGGACGGTGACGGGAAGGTGGACCTGCGGGAGATGGTCGAAGGCTTCAAGCAGGCCCTCACCGACCCCGCCCAGTACCCGCAACAGATCGAGCCGGTCACCAACTGCTTCTTCGACCTCGTCGACCTTGATGGGAACGGCAAGATCGAGCAGGACGAGTTCCAGCTGATGTTCAACTCGGTCTCCGGCGCTCCCCGCGAGGACTGCGCCGAGGTCTTCGCCGCCCTGGACCGGGACGGCTCCGGTGCACTGGACCGCGCCGAGTTCCACCAGGCGGTCTCGGAGTTCTTCTACGGCAACGACCCGGAAGCCCCTGCCAACCACCTCTTCGGCAGGATCACCGCCTGACAGCCTCCGGATACGCCCCGGGGACCGCGCGCACACCGGCGTCTGCGCCCCTGACCGAGGGCCGCGTGCGGCGTGGGTCGCGCAAAGCCTCGGAGGGTCGGGTGCGGTGGGGTCGGCAGCACGCGAACCGGGCGACGATCTGTTGGCGCAGACGGTACTCGGAGTCCGGCGTTCACCGGCTGCCCTGACCTGTACAGAGAGGTCCTTCTCGAGGTCCCGGTGGCATCGACCCCTGGGAGCTTGGTGCCCCTCCTCCCTTTCACCGCCTACGAGCGGCTGCGCTCCCGGGCTTCGACAGACACGGGCAGGCGCACGGTGAACACCGTCGCCCCCGGTGCGCTGTTCAGCTCGATGCGGCCGCCGTGGGCACGCACCAGGGACTGGGCGACCGCGAGGCCCAGGCCGCTGCCGCCGCGGTCACGGCTGCGGGCCTTGTCGACGCGGTAGAAGCGGTCGAAGACCCGGGCCCGGTCCTCGGGCGGGATGCCCGGACCGGTGTCGGCGACCCGCACTTCGGCCGCGCCGGGCACGAGGGCGACCTCCACCGACACCTTCGTCCCGGCGGGGGTGTGCACGGCGGCGTTGGTCAGCAGGTTGTCGACGACCTGCCGGATGCGCAGCGGGTCCATCGGCAGCGGCACCGGGTCCGGACCCGCCAGGACGGTCAGCGGATGGTCGGGGCGACCGGCACGGAAGGCGTCCGCGGCCTGGCCCACCAGCTCCACCAGGTCGGCGTCCTCGACGCGCAGCGGTGTCTCCACCTCCGCAGCGTCCAGCCGGGCCAGCAGCAGCAGGTCGTCCAGGAGGATGCCCATCCGGGCGGCCTCGGCGCGCAACCGGGCCAGGTGCCGGTCGCGTTCCTCGGGGGCGTTGGCTGCGGCGTACTGGAAGAGGTCGGCGTAACCGCGCACCGACATCAGCGGGGTGCGCAGTTCGTGCGAGGCGTCGGCGACGAAGCGGCGCAGCCGCTGCTCGGCTTCGGCGCGCACGGCTAGGGAGTCGTCGATGTGCTCCAGCATCGTGTTGAAGGCGGTGCGCAGTTCGTCCACCTCGGGCCCGCCGTCCCGGCCGTCGGCGCGCAGCGGGAGCCGGGCCGCCGACTCGGTCAGGTCGTGCGAGGCGATGCCGTGCGCGGTGGACGCCATGTCGCTGAGCGGTTTCAGGCCGCGGCGCAGCATCCGGCGGCCGAAGACGACCAGCGCGAGCAGGGCGAGTGCGAAGGTGACGACCTGGATCGTGATCAGCTGCCCGACCGTGTCCTCGATGTCCTCCATGGGCGCGGCGCTGACCAGCACCACCCCGGGCTTCACCTGGCAGGCGCGCAACCGGTAGGAGCCCGCGTCCTCGAGGTGCTCGGTGCGCAGGATCTCCTGGTGCGCGGCGGTCTGGGCCCGGGCGAGGGAGGTGAAGTCGTCGACGTCCTCCGGCAGGTCGGCGGGGTCCTCCGGCCTGCGCAGCTCGGGCGTGCCGTTCCGCACGTCGTAGACGGCGTAGAACCAGCTGTAGTACTTCTTGCCCGAGAGGGTGCCGTAGTCCGCGATGCTCTTGGACTGGGCGATCTGGGCCTGCGCGAGCTGGGTGTCGAGCTGCGCCGACAGATAGTCCCGCATGTACGTGGTCAGGGCGGTGCCGACGACGGCGAACACCACCAGGGACAGGGCGCCGAGGCCCAGGGCCAGCCGGGTGCCCAGCCGCATCCTGCGGTAGGTCCGCCGCAGCCGGGCGATCACTCGGCGGCCTGCCGCAGCACGTACCCGAAGCCGCGCACGGTGTGGATGAGCGGCGAGCCACCCTCGTCGGTCTCGTCGAGCTTGCGGCGCAGCCGGCTGACGACCAGCTCGACGACGTTGGAGCGGCCGCCGAAGCCGTACTCCCACACGTGGTCGAGGATCTGCGCCTTGGTCAGCACGGCGGGCGACTTGCGCATGAGGTAGCGCAGCACCTCGTACTCGGTCGGGGTGAGCGACAGCAGCCGCGCGCCGCGCCGGACCTCGCGGGTGTCCTCGTCCATCGTCAGGTCGCCGACCCGGAGCACGGACCGCTGGAAGGCGGGTCCGGCGCTGCGCCGCAGCACGGTCCGCAGCCGGGCCATCAGCTCCTCCACGGCGAACGGCTTGACCAGGTAGTCGTCCCCGCCCCGGGTGAGGCCCGCGACCCGGTCGGCGACCCCGTCGCGGGCGGTGAGGAAGACGACCGGCACCATCGTGCCGGAGGCGCGCAGCCGGTCCAGGACGCCGAAGCCGTCCACGCCGGGCAGCATCAGGTCGAGCACCACGATGTCCGGATGGAACTCGGCGGCCCGCCGCAGTGCGTCCTCCCCGGTGTACGCCGTGACCGCCTCCCAGCCCTCGTAGCGGGCGACGGTCGCGACGAGGTCGGCGATGGGCGGGTCGTCGTCGACGACGAGAAGTCGTACTTTCTCCACGCGCTCATACTGCGGCACGCGTCCCACGCCGCCATAGCCGCCCGCCCTCCCGCCGCCGGATCGATAAACACTTGAAAGTAGGGCGACAGCTTCCCGACAGCTCCCCCGCGCCAAGCTCGGTGTACCAGGAGCCGATCAAGGAGCTGCCGATCGTGACGACCCTCCATCAACGTCCTTTGGCGCCCCGCCCGGGCGCGCGGCCCGCAGTGGTGGGCCGCACCGGCCTGTCCGCGGTGCTGCTGGCGAACGCGGTCGTGGTGGCCGTGTTCTTCGCCCAGGCCTCTTTCGCCTCGAACGCGCTGATCGTGCTGGGCCGGCTGGCAGGTCTGTACGCGGCGCTGCTCATGGCGTTCCAGTTGCTGCTGGTGGCCCGGCTGCCGTGGTTCGACCGGCGGATCGGCATGGACCGGCTGACGTCCTGGCACCGCTGGACGGGCTTCTCGGTGCTGTGGCTGCTGCTCGCGCACGCGGTGTTCATCGTCTTCGGCTACGCCGCGTCCTCGTCCCTGGACCCGGTGAACCAGCTGGTGGATCTCGCCGAGACGGTCGAGGGCGTGCTGCGGGCGATCGTCGCACTGGCGATCATCCTGGTGGTGGGTGCGGTCTCGGCCCGGTACGCCCGGCGCCGCCTGGCGTACGAGACCTGGCACTTCATCCACCTGTACACCTACGTGGCGGTGGTGCTGGCGTTCACGCACCAGGTCGCGGCGGGGACGACGTTCGCCTCGTCGCCGGTCGCCACGGCGTACTGGTACGCCCTGTGGGGCGGGGCCCTCGCCGCGGTGTTCGCCGGCCGGCTGGTGCTGCCGCTGTGGCGCAACCTCCGCCACCGGCTCCGGGTGACGGCCGTCGTCCCGGAGAACGACCACGTGGTCTCGGTCTACGTCACGGGCCGCGACCTGGACCGGCTGCCGGCCCGGGCGGGGCAGTTCTTCCTGTGGCGGTTCCTGACCCGGGACCGCTGGTGGCAGGCGAACCCGTTCTCCCTGTCGGCCGCCCCGGACGGCCGTACGCTGCGCCTGACCGTCAAGCGGGCCGGCGCCGGCAGCGCCGCCCTGCGGCATCTGACGGTCGGCACGCGCGTGTTCGCCGAAGGCCCCTACGGCGCCTTCACCACCCTGCACCGCACCCGCCCCGACGCCGTGCTCATCGCCGGTGGCGTCGGTGTCACACCGATCCGGGCCCTGCTGGAGGAACTGCACGGCCACGCGGTCGTGATCTACCGGGTGGCCACGGACCGGGACGCCGTCCTCTACGACGAACTGCGCGACCTGGCCCTCGCCAGGGGTGCCGAACTGCACCTGGTGACCGGCCCTCCCGTGCCCGACCGGCTGGCTCCGCCGGAGCTGGCCCGGCTGGTGCCGGACCTCGCGGAGCGGGACGTCTACCTGTGCGGCCCGCCACCGATGATGAACGCGGTGCTCGGCAGCCTGCGCGAGCTGGGTGTGCCGGGGCCGCAGATCCACTTCGAACGCTTCAGCCTGGCCGGATGACGAGGAGTACGTCGTGAAACGAGCCCTGCCCGTCCTCGTCCTCAGTGTCGCGGGCCTGATCCCCCTCTGGCGCTACGCGCCCTCGCAGGCAGCCGGTTCGTCGCCGGCCCCCGCCGAGGCGGCGGCGCCGGCGTCCACCCCCTCGGCCTCCACGTCGGGCGGCGCCACGGCCACCGTCGTGTCCGGGTCCCTCGTCGACACCGAGAAGGGACCGGTGCGGGTCGAGGTCACCTTCGACGGCGACCGGATCGCCGCGGTGCGGATGCTGCAGCAGCCGGACCACCCGCAGACCACGGCCGCGGTTCCTCAGCTGATCGAGGAGACGCTCCGGGCGCAGAGCGCCGACATCGACACGGTGTCGGGTGCGACGATCACCAGCGACGGCTACAAGGAGTCGCTCCAGGCCGCCATCGACGCGCGGGGATGAGAGGCATGAGGGGGATACGGCGCGTCGAGCACGTCATGGGGTTCCCGGTGTCGGTACGGATCGACGACGAGGACGTCCCCGAGGCGGCGGTGGACGGCCTGTTCGCCTGGCTGCGCGAGGTCGACGCCCGGTTCAGCCCGTTCCGCCCCGACAGCGAGGTGTCACGACTGGACCGGGGCGAGGTGCCCGGGCCCGGCCCGGAGCTGCGCGAGGTCCTGGACCTGTGCGAGGAGTACCGGATCGCCACCGGGGGCGCCTTCGACGTGCGCCTGCCCGGCCGCGGCCTGGACCCCTGCGCCGTGGTGAAGGGCTGGTCGGTGCAGCGGGGCGCGGAACTGCTGTCGGCAGCGGGGGCGCGCCGGTTCTGCCTCAACGCCGGCGGCGACGTGATCGCCTCCGGCGGCCCCTGGCGCGTCGGCGTGCGCCACCCCGAACACGCCGACCGGCTCTGCACGGTCCTGGACGTCACGGACCGGGCCGTGGCGACCTCCGCCCGCTACGAACGCGGTGACCACATCCTCGACGGTCGCACCGGCCGGCCCGCGACCGGCCTGCTCAGCCTGACCGTGGTGGCCCCGACCCTGACGGAGGCGGACACGGTTGCGACGGCCGCCTTCGCACTGGGCGGGGAGGGCGTCGGCTGGGCGGCCGCCCGCGAGGGGTGCGAGGTGTTCGCGGTGGACGCGGACCGGCGGGTGCTGCGCAGTGCCGGTTTTCCGGCGGCGGGCGCGGACGGGGCCGCCGCGGCGTGATCCCGGTGACGCCGGTTCGGCCGCTGCGGGAGTTCCGGCGGTGGGCGTCGGCGGCCGCGTCTCGAGGAGTCCTCCCTTCAGCGCCGCCCCCGCCGTGGAGCCGCATCTCGAAGAGTCACCCCTTCAGCGCCACCCCCGCCGTGGAGCCGCATCGTTCCTGAAGTTCGTTCGTCACCCACTCGCACCCCATCGGCAGCGGTTAATCTCATAGGTCACCGAAGGTTAACGGGGGGTTGCCCATGGTGAAGGACCATCGCACGCCGCCGGACTGCGCCGGGGGCCACGAGGGCATGCCGGCGAGCGACGCCGGGCGCCATCTCCAGAACCAGCTCGAGATCCTCATCCAGGACTTCCGCAGGAGCACCGAACCGCCGATGCCGGTGTTCGTCGTGCACGCCCAGGAGGGCCGGGACGACGACGCTGTGGCCGGGCTGGTCCGGCAGCTGCACGCGGGCCAGGAGGCGCACGGCACGCGCTGCGCGGTGACGCAGGACACCTACGAGGGCGCCACGGAGGTGCGCCGGGCCGCGGCCCTGGTCCGGGCGTTGAGCGACCCGAGGAAGTGGGGCGGCCCGAAGGCGCTCTACCGGCGTTACGCGTTCCCACGGCTGCGGCTGGTGCACGCCATCGACGACGCCGTGGCGGCGCTCGGCGACAGCTGGCCCGCGCCCGCCCCCGGCAGCCCCGAGGCGGGGCAGGACCAGCGGCTGCGGCTGCTGAACGAGCTGGCGCAGCAGCGCTGGCGGCCGAAGAACACGGCCCGCTGGCGTTCCGGCCTGCCGCTGTTCGACATGGCCCACATCCTCCCGGCGAGCCTCGTGACCGTCCTGGCCGCGCTTCTCGCCCGCAGTGAGTGGTACGTCGCGGTCGGTGCCGGCCTCGTCTTCCTGCTGCTGCTGACCGTCCTCAACTACGTCCTGCCGGGACGGGCCCCGATCTTCCTGTGGCTGCGCCGGGAGAGCCGCTGGTTCATGACGACGACGTTCCTGAGGGCGGCGGACCAGGAGGAGTCCACCGAGGTGTCGCTGCTGCGGCCGGTCCGCTCCTGGAAGGCGATCGCGGCCCGGGCCTACGACGTGGCCGAGGCGCTCACGGCGGGCGGCGACTTCCACCTCCAGCTGTGCGTCCTGGCGCTGCGCGAGGACCTGCGGGACAACCACCGCCGCTGGAGCTGGGACCTGCGCGGCTTCAAACGGCCCCGGCCGCCGATGCTGTTCCTGCCGCACGCGGACGACCGCAACGGCGGCATCGAGCTGATCCGGGCCATCAGCGACGTCCGCAGCCGGCGCAGCGAGCTCGACCCGCTGCTCGTGGTGGCCGCGGTGCGCAACGACGACGTGCCGCGCCTGGAGCGCAGTGTCGTCCAGACCCCACCCGCCCCGGACGCCACACCGCCGACGTTCGGCGTCCGGCTGCGCACCTGGTACCAGGAGTGGGGCCGCAACCTGCGCGCCGAGCAGTCACCCAGCCGGGAGCGGTCCGTCCTGCCGTGGGTGATGAAGATCCCGCTCCCCCACGACCAGCTGGGCCCGGTCGAGGAGGGCCGCCACCACCTGCGGGCCTCCTCCCGGCCGACGCTCGCCCGGCTGGTGTGGGCCCTGCACACGCTGGTCCTGGTCGTCGCCCTCCTCGCCGCGGCCATCGTCATGCGGGCCGACGCCCTGCACGACCGGTACTGCTCGGCGTCCGTGCTGACCGCCAACCGGGACACCCGGCGCGAGTCGGCGCCCGACGGCAGCACGGAGTGCATCGGCATCGCGACGCACGACGTCCGCTTCGCCGACTGGCTGCCCGCACCCGAGCCCGGCGACGACGTCAAGGCGCTCAAGGCCGACGACGGGACGCCCTGGACGGTGGCCGACCTGGAGGACGGTATCGCGCGGCAGAACGCGGACGTCCTCGCCCACCACGCCGGCAAGTACGTCACCGTCGTCTACGCCGGGCCGCTCAGCGCCGACGCCTCGGCCGGCTCCTCCCTCGTCAAGGGCGCCGAGGAACTGGCGGGCGTGTATCTGGCGCAGGCCGTCGTCAACGAGAACTCCAGCGTGAAGCTGCGGGTCCTGATCGCCAACGGCGGCGTCGACCTTGGCCACCAGGAGGAGATGGCCGAGGCGATCGCCGCGTACGCCGCCCACGACCCGACCGTGGTGGGAGTCGTCGGCACCGGCCGCGACCTGAAGTCGAGCCGGGCGACCATCCGCACCCTGCTGCGGGCCGGCCTGCCGGTCGTCTCCGGCACGAACTCCGCGACCTATCTGCCCCGCGAGTTCGCCAACTGGTTCAGCCTGGCCGCCACCGACGAGTGGCAGACCCGGCAACTCGGCCTGATCGCCGCCCAGTTGCGCAGGCCCGACCGGCGGCAGTACGCCCTCGTCCTGGCCCGTGACACGGCGAAGACCGACGACCTCTACACCGACGAACAGGCGCGCTACGGCCAGGGGATGCTCAGACGCCAGGGCTTCACCCCGCTCCCGCAGCGCCGCTACACCCTCAGCGGCGGCAAGCCCGAACTCCGCTCGCACGCCCAGGAGATCTGCCGGGGTGGCCGGGTCCCGTCCGTCGTCTACTTCGCGGGGCGGGTGGAGGACATCGACCCGCTGATGACCCAGCTGGGCACCGAGCCGGGGTGCGCCGACAAGCCCCTGGCCATCCTCACCGGTGACGACCTGTCCAAGGCCGACTTCGCCGGTGGCGGCCAGTCCGTCGCACCGAAGGTCACGCTGTACCACGCGGCCCTCGCGGAGCTGCGGACGGCCGCCAAGGGGACGGCCTTCTACCTGGACGCCGCCAAGCACCTGCCCGGACTGCGCGGCCATCGCCTGCGCTACGACAGCCCCGCCCTGGCCAGCGGCCAGACCGCCCTCTCCCATGACGCGACCCGCGCCCTGTTCTGGGCGGCCACCCGCGACGACCGGCCGCAGAGCCGTGCCTCGACCTGGGTGAACCTGCGCAACGTCAGGATCGAGGGCATGGCCACCGGCATCATCGACTTCACCGGCGCTCCGCTGTACGGCGACCGCACCGGACACAGCATCGTCCTGAAGGAGGTCCGCCGCGACGACGACGGCACCTCCGACACCCACGTGCTGTGCAGTCGCATCGCGGGCGACACGAAGCACCTCACCCAGAAGGAGTGCCGGATCCGCTGAGCGCCGCCTCAGCCCTCGTCGGGGGCCAGCCGCAGCGCGATCGAGTTGATGCAGTACCGCTGGTCGGTGGGCGTGGGATACCCCTCGCCCTCGAAGACGTGCCCGAGGTGCGAGCCACAGCGTGCGCAGCGCACCTCGGTGCGCACCATGCCGTGCGAGCGGTCCTCGATCAGCTCCACGGCGTCGGTGTCCTTCGGGTCGAAGAAGGACGGCCAGCCGCAGTGCGACTCGAACTTGGTGTCCGAGGTGAACAGGTCCGCTCCGCAGGCGCGGCAGGAGTAGACGCCCCGGGTCTTGGTGTCGGTGTACTCACCGGTGAAGGCGGGCTCCGTGGCCGCCTGGCGCAGCACCGCGTACTCGCCCGGGCTCAGCTCCACGCGCCACTGCTCGTCCGGCTTCTCGACGTCGTACGGCATGAGCCTCCAGCCCCTCAGTTCGACAGACGGTCCAGGATGTGCGGGCCGAGGTCGGTGACGTCGCCCGCTCCCATGGTGAGAACGAGATCCCCGGGCTTCGCCATTCCCGCGACGACCGACGGGACGTCCGCCTCGTCGTGCACCGGCGTCACGTCGGCGCCCGCGGCCCGGGCCGCCTCGATGATCAGCTCACTCGTGACACCCGGGATCGGGTCCTCGCGCGCCGGGTAGATGTCCAGCACCACGGAGGCGTCCGCGAGGGCGAGGGACTGGCCCATCTCCTTGCCGAGCTCCTGGGTCCGCGAGAAGAGGTGCGGCTGGAAGACGACCAGGATCCGGGCGTCGCCGGCCGCCGCGCGCATGGCCTCCAGGTCTGCGGTCATCTCGGTGGGGTGGTGGGCGTAGGAGTCGATGACCTGGACGCCCGCGGCCTCGCCCTTCAGCTGGAGCCGCCGCTTCACGCCCGTGTACGCGGCGATCGCCGGGGCCAGCTCGGCCGCCGGGACGCCGAGGGCCGCGCCGGCCGCCAGCGCGGCGACGGCGTTGTGCGCGTAGTGCCGGCCGGGGACGGAGACGGTGAAGGTCAGCTCCTCGCCCTCCAGCACCACGGTGACCTCGCTCTTCAGCCCCTGCGGCACGACCGACAGGATGCGCACGCCGGCGTCGTCGGACTCGCCGTAGGTCACCACGCGCACACCGCGTCCGGCGACCCGGCGGGTCAGCTCCCGCGCGCCCTCGTGGTCGGCGGCGATCACCAGCGTGCCGCCCTCGGTGATCCGGTCCACGAACGTCTCGAACGACTCGTAGATCTCGTCCATCGACGCGTAGTTGGCGTGGTGGTCCAGTTCGACGTTGAGGACGATCGCGACCTCGGGCGCGTACTTGTGGAAGCTGCGGTCCGATTCGTCGGCCTCGGCGACGAAGATCTCGCCCTCGCCGTGCAGCGCGTTGGAGCCGGGCGCGTCCAGGTCGCCGCCGATCGCGTACGAGGGCTTCAGGCCCAGCTCGCTCAGCGAGACGGCCAGCATCGACGTCGTGGTCGTCTTGCCGTGCGTACCGGCGACGGCGATCGGCCGCAGCCCGTCCATCAGCGCCGCGAGCGCGTCGGACCGGTGCACGACGGGGATGCCGAGCTCGGCCGCCCGGGCCAGCTCGGGGTTGTCCTGCCGGATCGCCGACGACACGACCACACAGCTGGCGTCGTCGGCGAGATGCCCCGCGGCGTGGCCGATGTGCACGGTCGCGCCCAGTGCCCGCAGCGCCTCGGCCGTCGCCGACTCCTTGGCGTCGCTGCCCGCGACCACGGCGCCGCGCTGCGCGAGGATCTTCGCGATCCCCGACATTCCTGCCCCACCGATCCCGATGAAGTGCGGTCGGTCCATGGCGGGAGGAAGGCCGGCTGCCATGTAGGTCTCCAAGAGCGAGCGACGACGGTGAGCGCCCCCACCCTATTTCAGGAACGGGGAGTGCTGTGGCCGACCCGGGAGCGCGGGGCTGCATCGATATGCGGCTCCGCCGCGTGGGCGCGAGCGACCACCACCGGCCCGCACCCGGCGAACCACAACAGCCCGCCCCTACGCCTTGCTGTGCGAGAACAGCTTCAGCACCGGAACCCCCACCTTGTGCCGGGCCCGCGACGCCCAGTCCCGGTGGAAGAACTCCTCCACGTAGTGGGGGTCGGTCAGCACGATGACCTCGTCCGCCCGGACCTCCTGCACCAGGGACTTCAGCGCGTCCAGCGGATGATCCTCGATCAGCCGTCCCTGGGCCGGACTGCCCGAGGCGCGCAGTGCGGCGAGTGACACCTCCAGCGCCCGCTGCCCCACGCTGAGCGCCTCCTCGCCCTCCGGCGTCTCCCCCTCGCGGACGGCCTCGTCCAGTTCGCCGAGCGCCACGTCGTCGATGGCCCGCAGCAGGCGGTCCGCCTGCTCACCGCGCGGCTGCAACAGCACCTCGAAGGAGACCTGCTCCTCGCCGTGCAAGGTGGTGACGAACTCCACGTCGGCCGACGTCAGCGCCTTCTCGATCATCAATACGCTGGTGAACACCAGGCGCTCCTTCTGCTCCGGGGGCCCGGGGCCCCGCTTCGCCGCAGGCCGGCCGTGCCAGGCCCTGCGGAAACCGTCCTGCACCGTCTTCGCATCGGTACTGCCGGATCCAGTGTGCCCTCCGAAAACCAAACAGAACGGCATATTCCGCCGATGAACGGACCGACCGCGGGTCCGCCCCGCCGCCGCGGCGAACCGGTCGACCGGACCTCCCGGTCGACCTTGTACCCCGGGCCCGGCGTTTCAGTACGCGGCTCGGGCGCGCCCGTACCGGGTGAACAGGAAGCCGTCCTCCTCCAGCATCGACACCAGCCCGAAGCGGTGCGGGACCGTGACCGCCGGCCCTCCGGCGATGCGCTGCGCCTCGCCCGCCGTGAGCATCGGGGAGACGGTCAGGCACAGCTCGTCGAGCACGCCGGCCGCGACCATCTGGCCGAGCAGTCGCGGGCCGCCCTCGGTGAGCAGACGGGTGTGGCCGAGGTCGGCGAGGGCCCGGACGGCGAGGGCGGGGTCCACGCCGATGCCGTCCCCGGCGGTCACCACCCGGGCGCCCGCCTTCTCGGCGGCGGCGACGCGGTCCTGGGCGGCGGCGGCGCCCGTGAGGACCAGGGTGGGGACCAGGGGCGAGGTGAACAGCGGGAGCGAGAAGTCCAGGTCGAGACTGGCGGTGACCACCGCGATGGCGGGTGCCGGCCGCTGCCCGGCCGCCTCCCGCATCGCCGCGAAGTCCTCCCGCGCGCGGGCCGGCCGGTACCCCTCCTTGCGCACTGTCTCCGCGCCGACGATCACGACGTCGGCCAGGGCCCGCAGGGTGCCGAAGATCCGCATGTCGGTGGCGCTGGAGATGGGCTGCGAACGGCCGTCGTGCTGGGCGGCCCCGTCCAGCGTGGACACCATGTTGGCGCGCAGCCACGGAACCGGTCCCCCCGGCCCGGGCTCCGGATAGGCGTAGGCGGCGGCCAGCTCCTGAAGGCTCCACTCCCGCCCGGCGGCCTCACCGGACGCGCCGCCCGGCGCCGGAGCTGCTGTTTCATCGGTCACAGGGAACAGACGTCGCATGCCGTGCAGTGTTCCACGCGCCGTAGCATGGTGAACCGTGTCTTCTCCCCTGGCCCCCTCCGGAAGCGGCCCCATAACCGAACCGGCCCCGCTGTCCCTGTGCGCCCGTGAGCCGCACGTACCCGCGGACCGGCTGGTCGCCGAGATGGTGCCGCCGCCGCGGTTCGACTCCGTCCGCTTCAGCACGTACATCCCCGATCCCAACCAGCCCAGCCAGACGGAGGCGGTCCGGGTCCTGGAGGCCTTCGCGGCGGGCCTCGACTCGGGGGGGTCCCCCGGGTCCGGCAAGCGGCGGCTGTTCGGTTTCGGCAAGGCGCCGAAGAAGGCACCGGCCGGTCCGCGCGGCGTCTACCTCGACGGCGGCTACGGCGTCGGCAAGACCCACCTGCTGGCGTCCCTGTGGCACGCCACCCCGGCCGAGCCCGCGCTCAAGGCGTTCGGCACGTTCGTGGAGCTGACCAACCTGGTGGGCGCCCTCGGCTTCCAGCAGACCGTCCGGACCCTGTCCGGCCACCGCCTGCTGTGCATCGACGAGTTCGAGCTCGACGACCCGGGCGACACCGTCCTGGTCTCCACCCTGCTCGGCAAGCTCGTCGACGCGGGTGTGGCGCTCGCCGCCACGTCCAACACGCTGCCCGGCAAGCTCGGCGAGGGCCGGTTCGCCGCGGCCGACTTCCTGCGCGAGATCCAGGGCCTGTCGGCCCACTTCCGCGCCCTGCGCATCGACGGCGAGGACTACCGCCACCGCGGTCTGCCCGAAGCGCCGCCGCCGTACTCCGACGAGCAGGTGACCCGCGCGGCACACGCCACCGAGGGCGCCTCCCTCGACGCGTTCTCGCCCCTCCTGGACCATCTGGCCCGGGTCCACCCCAGCCGGTACGGCGCTCTGACCGACGGGATCAAGGCCGTCTGCCTCACCGGTGTGCACCCGGTTCCCGACCAGTCGACGGCCCTCAGACTGGTCGTCCTCGCGGACCGGCTCTACGACCGCGAAGTACCGGTGCTCGCCTCTGGCCTGCCCTTCGACCGGCTGTTCAGCGACGAGATGCTGAACGGCGGTTACCGCAAGAAGTACTTCCGGGCCATCTCCCGCCTCACCGCTCTCGCCCGCGACGCGGGTTCCCTGACGGACCCCCGGTAACCACAGCCCCACACCGCGCCGACCGCTCGGCGGGAAGCCCCTGTTCAAGCCATCACACCTGCGGTTTTCAGGCTCTCTTCAGCTTGAAACGTTAAGTTAACCCTGCAAACGGCTTTGCAGGGTTAACGTGTTTCTTGACCGGCCGTTGACCAAGTGTTGGTCCGCACTAGACGTGCGAAGCACCGGAAGGGGGGCGCATGTACCGAGGCACGACGGCACGGACCGTGGTTTCGCTCCTCGCCGCCGTCCTGCTCGCCCTTCAGTTCTTCGCACCGACCGCGTCCTTCGCAACCGCGCATACACACAGCCAAGTCGAGGCCAAAGCTCAGCCCGGAACGAAGCCCTCCGGCATGTCCTCGCGCCCCGGCCACAAGTCCCTGGGGAAGGCGCTGCGCGACGAGACGGCGACCTGTCGCGCCGGGCACCACGGGGACCCGACCGGTCCCCTGCGGACCCGCGACCGGTCCCACACCGCGGACCTCGCACCCACGGGCCCCGAGCGGCCGCTGCAACGGCACATCCGGCCGACAGGGCCCGAACCGGTCAGACCCGGCGCCGCGCACGACCACACGTCGAGATCCTCGACGTCGCACACTCCGGCGGCACTTCAGGTCTTTCGCTGCTGAGCGGCCAAGCAATTCCCCCCACCCCCTTGTCATGCCCGTCCGACGCGCCCCCACTGCGCGCCAGGAGGATCACCACACTCATGCAACCCCTCATCGACAACGCCCGCATCTTCGGACAGCGCCCTGAGGAGTTCGCCCACCTCGCCGAGGGCCAGTCCCCTGAGGTCCTGTTCATCACCTGCTCCGACTCCAGGGTCGTACCGGCCCTGATCACGGGCGCCCGGCCCGGCGAGCTCTTCGAGCTGCGCACCGCGGGCAACGTCGTTCCCCCGCACTCCATCGCCCACCCCACCTCGGAGGCGGCCACGATCGAGTACGCCGTGGAGGTCCTCGGCGTCAAGGAGATCGTGGTCTGCGGCCACTCGCACTGCGGCGCCGTGGGCGCGGTGGTACGCGGCGACGACCTCTCCGGCGTACCCGCCGTGCGTGACTGGCTCGCGCACGCCTGCGACGAGCCCAAGTGCGCGGACCCGACCGACAAGACGGTCACCGAAGCCGTGCAGAACCATGTCCTGGCCCAGGTGGAGCGGCTGCGCTCCTACCCCTGCGTGGAGAGCCGCCTGACGGACGGCCGGCTCCGGCTGCACGCCTGGTTCTACGAGGTGCACACGGGCACCGTGCGCGAACACCGCGCGGACACCGAATCCTTCGAGAAGGTGTGAGGGCGACCATGACCAAGTTCCCGTACCTGAAGCAGGACTTCCTCGCCTCGATCGTCGTCTTCCTGGTCGCCGTCCCGCTGTGCGTCGGCGTGGCGGTCGCCTCCGGCGTTCCCGCGGAGCTGGGACTCATCACCGGCATCGTGGGCGGGCTCGTCACCGGGCTGATGCGCGGCAGCAGCCTGCAGGTGTCCGGACCCGCCGCCGGGCTCACCGTGCTGGTCTTCGAGGCCGTCAGCCAGTTCGGAGTGGCCACGCTCGGCGTGATCGTGCTGCTCGCCGGCCTGCTCCAGCTCGCCATGGGCT
Source organism: Streptomyces tibetensis (assembly GCF_040647715.1). Classification (GTDB taxonomy): domain Bacteria; phylum Actinomycetota; class Actinomycetes; order Streptomycetales; family Streptomycetaceae; genus Streptomyces; species Streptomyces tibetensis_A. Next base: position 254,295 of record NZ_JBEZCR010000005.1, read on the forward strand.
TCCTGGGGATCGGCCGCTGGTTCCGGGCGATATCCGTCTCCGTCGTCGAGGGCATGCTCTGCGGCATCGGCCTGGTGATCATCGCCGGGCAGATCTACGCGGCGGCGGGCCTGAAGGCGCCGGAGTCCGGACTCGGCAAGATCGCCGGCCTGCCCGGGATGTTCGCCGACACGCTCGGCAGCACCGAGGCCCTGATCTCCCTCGCGATCGGCGCGGGCACCATCGCCGTCATCGTGTTCTGGAAGAAGATGCCGAAGGCGGTCCAGACCGTGCCCGGCGCGCTCGCAGCGGTCGTCCTGGCCACGGTCGCGACGCTCGCCTTCAGCCTGCCGGTCGCCACCGTCCAGGTGGAGGGTCTGCTGGGCGTCATCCAGCCGCCCGGGGCCGAGGCCTTCGGCGAACTGGCGAACCCGGCCATCTGGGGCACCATCATCGCCTTCGCGCTGATCGCCTCCGCCGAGAGCCTGTTCAGCGCGGCCGCCGTGGACCGGCTGCACAACGGTCCGCGCACCGAGTACAACAAGGAGATGATCGCCCAGGGCGCGGGCAACACCCTGTGCGGTCTGCTCGGCGCGCTGCCGATGACCGCCGTCATCGTGCGCAGCTCCGCCAACGTCAACGCGGGCGCCAAGACCAAGGCCTCCCGGGTGCTGCACGGCGTGTGGCTGCTGCTGTTCGCCGCCGCGATGCCGTGGGCCCTGGCGCTCATCCCGATCCCCGCCCTCGCCGGCATCCTCGTGCACGCCGGCTGGAAGCTGATCCCGTTCGGCCAGATCGCGACGCTGTGGCGGGCCCACAAGGGTGAGGCGCTCATCCTGATCGTCACCGCCGTGTCGATCGTCGCGGTGAACATGTTCGAGGGTGTGCTCATCGGTCTGGCCCTGTCGGTCGTCAAGACCGCCTGGGAGGCCTCGCACGTCAAGATGGAGATCATCGACAAGGGCGCCGGCCCGATCCAGGCGTACCTGTCCGGGAACGCGACCTTCCTGCGGCTGCCGAAGATCCTCGACAGCCTGGAGAGCCTGCCCCAGGACCGTCCGGTCGAGCTGGACCTCTCGGGCCTGCACCACCTCGACCACGCCTGCCGCACGGCCCTGGAGAACTGGGCCGCACGCCACAGCGCGACGGGCACCGAACCGGTGAAGGTCACGGAGCCCGACAAGGCTCCGGCGGAGAAGGTCACCGCCGCCTAGCGGAGGACCGGATCACCCACCCCTTGGTCCGGGGCGCGCCGGCTGCGCGCCCCGGACCGAGCGCGTCCGCCCCGTTTCGGTCCGATCTCCGACCATGGCCCCACGCCCCGGTTCGGGCATATCGTTACATAAACGGATGGATTCGGACCTCTGAACGGGAGGTCGGCATGGTCGAAGAGCTGGTCGGCGTGGTGGCGGCGGTCGGGGCGGGGGCGCTGGTGTACGTGGCCTCCGCGGCACGGGTCGTCAAGCAGTACGAGCGCGGGGTCGTCTTCCGGCTCGGGCGGCTGCACGGGGACGTGCGGCGGCCCGGGTTCAACCTCGTGATCCCCGCGGTGGACCGGATGCGCAAGGTCAACCTGCAGATCGTGACCATGCCCATCCCGGCCCAGGAGGGCATCACCCGCGACAACGTGACCGTGCGGGTGGACGCCGTCGTGTACTTCAAGGTCGTGGACCCCTCGGCCGCGATCGTCAACGTCGAGGACTACCGCTTCGCCGTCTCACAGATGGCGCAGACCTCGCTGCGCTCGATCATCGGCAAGAGCGAGCTGGACGACCTGCTGTCCAACCGGGAGAAGCTGAACCAGGGCCTGGAGCTGATGATCGACAGTCCGGCCGTGGAGTGGGGCGTGACCATCGACCGCGTGGAGATCAAGGACGTCTCCCTGCCCGACACCATGAAACGCTCCATGGCCCGCCAGGCGGAGGCCGACCGGGAACGGCGGGCCCGGCTCATCAACGCCGACGCCGAGTACCAGGCCTCCAAGAAGCTGGCCCAGGCCGCCCGCCAGATGGCCGACACGCCCTCGGCGCTCCAGCTGCGGCTGCTGCAGACCGTCATGGCGGTGGCGGCGGAGAAGAACTCCACGCTCGTCCTGCCCATTCCGGTGGAGCTGCTGCGGTTCCTGGAGCGGGGTGCGCAGCCCGCGGCGGAGGGCGCGGGACAGCCGCAGGACGCGGGAGACGAGAAAGAGGCGGAGACCGCGAGCCGCGCACAGCCCACGGACCGCGAGGAGATCGAGGAACGCGCCGTCGACCTGACGGAGCAGCGCGCCGTCGACCTGACGGAGCAGGCCGGGGAGGCCATGGAACGGCTGCGGCGCGCGGTCGAGCAGTGACGCGCGCTACGCGCGTGGTTCCCGCGGCCCGTACCAGGTGATAGACACAGCGGGATCACAGTTCCTGTCCGCCAGCAGGAAGGTTTCCCCATGACCGAATCCGGTCGCATCACCACCCGACGCGGCATGCTCGCCGGAACCGGCGCCCTGGGCGTCGGGATCGCGTTCTCCGGCGCCCTCTCCGAACTCTTCGCCGGCACCGCCGCAGCACAGGGCCTCGGCCGCACCGGCTACGGCCCGCTCGTCCCCGACCCGAAGGGCGTTCTCGACCTGCCTGAGGGGTTCCACTACCGGATCCTGTCCCGCGAAGGGGACGAACTCCGCTCCGGCGAGGGCAAGGTCCCCTCCAACCACGACGGCATGTCCGCCTTCGGTGGCAGAGGCGGCCGGGTCCACCTGGTCCGCAACCACGAGAACCGCGTGAACGGCAAGGTCCCGGTCCCGACCGTCGAGGGCCTCACCTACGACCCGGGCGGCAAGGGCGGCTGCACGGCGCTGACGCTCGACTCCCGGGGCAGAGTGCAGTCGGAGCGCGTCGCGATCGCCGGCACCGCCGTGAACTGCGCGGGCGGGCCCACCCCTTGGAACACCTGGCTGACCTGCGAGGAGACCGAGGACCGGGCCGGCACCAACGGCTACACCAAGGACCACGGCTTCATCTTCGAGGTCGACCCGGTCGATCCGCACCGCACCGGGGCCGTGCCGCTGACCGCCATGGGACGCTTCGCGCACGAGGCAATCGCCGTGGACCCCCGGCGGGGCGTGGTGTACGAGACCGAGGACGCCTTCGAGAAGCCCTTCGGCCTCTTCTACCGCTTCCTGCCGAACCGGCCGCTGGACGGCAGGGGTTCGCTGCGCGCGGGCGGCCGGCTCCAGGCCATGCGCGTGCCCGGGGTGCCGGATCTGTCCTCCATCCAGGACGTCGGCGCCGAGTTCGACCGCATCGAGTGGGTGGACGTGCCGGACCCGCAGGCCGCGCAGACACCGATCCGGTTCCAGGACTTCGGCCGCGGGGGCATCACGCACGCGCAGAAACTGGAGGGCTGCTACTGGGGCGGCCGTTCGGTGTACTTCGTGTCGTCGTTCGCGCGTCGTTCGGACGGTTCGGCCGCCGACCACCTCGGGCAGGTCTGGCGCTACGACCCCGAGCGCCGCCGGCTCACGCTGGTGATCGTCTTCGGCCCGGACACCGATGTGCAGCTGCCGGGCGAGTCGCCGGACAACATCTGCCTGGCGCCCAGCGGCGGCCTCATGGTCTGCGAGGACGGCAACGGCGCCCAGCACGTCTTCGGTGTGACCCGGCGCGGCGAGGTCTACGCGATGGCCCGCAACCGGCAGGCGATCACATCAGCCGCTGACGCGGCGGGCGGCACCGAGCAGGAGCCGGAATATGGTGAGTTCGCCGGGGTGACGTTCTCCCCGGACGGCGACACGATGTACGTCAACTGCTACACGCCCGGCACCACGTTCGCGGTGACGGGCCCCTGGCGGCGCTGACCGGCGCTCCCCTCCCGACCGGGCGCCGGGTGCGAAGCCCGGCGCCCCGCCGGACCATCGAGGCACAGGACCGCGAAGGGGGCCCGGTGGCACACAAGGACAGCACCTCGTTGCGGGAGCGGCTGCGCCTGCCCCCGGGCCGTCCGGTCGATCTGAGCCGATACGACGCCGCCGCCACTCCGGGCGGGCCGCACGGCAAGGCGGAGGGCAAGGCGGCCACGGACCGGACCGGCGAGCGGCTCGCCGTCCTCCAGGAACGGCTGTGGGCGGCGAGCACCGGGGGCGACCGGCGCCGCGTGCTGCTGGTTCTGCAGGGCATGGACACCAGCGGCAAGGGCGGCACGGTCAAGCACGTCATCGGCCTGCTCAACCCCTCCGGCTGCCGGATCACCGCGTTCAAGGCACCCACCGCCGAGGAGCGCGCGCACCCGTTCCTGTGGCGCGTGGAGCAGGCACTCCCGATCCGCGGCGAACTGGGCATCTTCGACCGCTCGCACTACGAGGACGTCCTGGTCGCCCGGGTCCGCGAGCTCGCGCCCGCCCCCGAGATCGCCCGGCGCTACGAGCAGATCAACCGCTTCGAGCGGTCCCTCGCCGGCGACGGGGTGACCCTGGTCAAGTGCTTCCTGCACGTCTCCTACGAGGAGCAGCGCCGCCGGCTGCTCAAGCGCCTCGACAAGCCGGAGAAGCGCTGGAAGTTCGCCGCGTCCGACATCGGCGACCGGACCCTGTGGCCCGCGTTCCAGGAGGCGTACGAGATCGCCCTGGAGCGTTGCGGCACCTCGGACGCGCCCTGGTACCTGATCCCGGCGGACCACAAGTGGTACCGCAACTGGGCGGTCGGCACCCTGCTCCTGGAGCACTTCGAGGAGCTGGACCCGCGGTATCCGGAGGCGGACTTCGACGTTTCCGAGTGCCGAAAACGGCTGCTGGAGCAGCCCTGATCCGACGGGTTCAGGCGGCCGGCAGGGCGTCGATCCGGCCGACGGCCTCCTTCAGACCCTCCTTCATGCCCATGGCGACCAGCTGCTCCATCTGCTCGCGGGTGCCGAACAGGGAGCGCATCTCCATCAGGGTGCCTCCGCCGTGCTCGCTGAGCCGCACCGGCTCGCCGGCGGGACGAACAAGCCCGGCACACCGCATCGTCGACCGTCTGGCGGCCGGGCTTCAGCGGGGCTTCGCCAGGGCCGAAACCCGGCCCGACCTGCTGCGTGGTGAACCGTCTGGTGCGGACACCTGAGCTACCAGTCGGTCAGGTCCACGAGGAGATCGCAGTGCGGGTCATCCGGAGACGGCTTCTGGTGCTGTGCTTCTTCGATGAGACTCGGCAGGGAAGCGATCAGGGCGGTGGTTGTGTCGGTCAGGCGAACGTCGACACCGATGGCGCCTGGGCGGTCGGGACGCTGCACGTACAGGCGCAACAGGCTGTCGCCCATCATCAGGAACCCGATCAGGAAAGGGTTCTCCTCGTCGCCGGGGTCGGACAAGGCGTGTACGACGGTGAGGGTCTGGCCGTACTCGTCTTCCGGGGCCGGGGTGATCTCCTCGGGGCGGAGGCGGATGACGGTCATCCCCATGGCTTCGCTGATGTCGCTGGACCCGTAGAGCTGGGTGCCCGCCAGCACCGTGCGCAGGAGGCCCGGGATGTAGTACGGGGCAACGGCGTCGTGGGGGACCTCGTACAGGAAGGTGGTGCCGTCCTCGCCGTCTCCGGAATGGACGGCAATCCGGACGGCGCCGGGCGCGGGCAGAACTCCGCGAAGCCGGCAGCCCTCGGCCAGGGGGCTGTTGAGGTAGTACAGCAGCAGACGGCTGATCGCCGCCTGCTGCTCACGGTCTTCAGAGTCGATCACTGGTTCATCCATGCAGGGCACTTGTTGTGCGGCTGGTTGCGGCAGAAGGCGTTGATGACGCCGATCTTCTGTCCCCGGCCGGCGTCGTACTTCTTGTCCTTGGTCTTACGCGAGTACTGAACGATCACCACGAACTTGACCTGCGCCGGGCGACCGCCGGTCCTGATGGCCACGCCGTCGTACTCCAGTCGCCCGTGACCGTCGTTCTCGTCGACCTTGTCTTTCAGTGCCGCGTTGAGGATCGAGCACTTTTTGATGTTGTGCCGGTGGGTGAAGTGGTTCCAACCGAAGTCGGAGTTGCCGTACCGGGTGACGATCTTACGCCCGTCGGCGTCGGTCGACGTGCATGTGACCCTGTGGTCCCAGGGGTGCGGTACGACCGGGGCGGGCCTGGCGTGCGCGGGCAGGGCTGTACCGGCCAGGAGAGCTGCGGTGGTCAGGGCAGTGACCCCGACCGGAATGATCTTTTTCATGGCGTGAGCATGGCATCGAGCTGATATGTCCGCACCACAGTTTCGGACCGCATCGCCCTTCTCCGGCCACCTCCATGAGCGCGGGCGGAACGCGGCGCTCGCCACCGACCTGGTCGGGCACAGAAACGACGTCCAAAGCGGGGCCCGCCGCCACTGAAGCGGACGGACCGGGGTACCCGGCGGCCCATGAGCGAGAAGCAGCAGGTCAGCAGCTCGTACTGGCTTCAGACGGCCCCGGACGGCCACCACCCGCCGCTGACGGAGGACCTGGACGTCGACGTGGCGGTGATCGGCGCCGGTATCGCCGGGCTGAGCACGGCGTGGGAACTGGCCCGGGCCGGGCGGAGCGTGGCCGTCCTGGAGGCCGGCCGGGTCGCGGCAGGCGTCACCGGACACACCACCGCCAAGGTCACCGCCCTGCACACGCTCGTCTACGACAAGCTGCGGCGCACCCGCGGCCCCGAGGGCGCACGGCTGTACGCGCGGTCCCAGTCGGAGGCGATCGACCACGCGGCCCGGATCGCCGAGGAACTGGGCGTCGACTGCGAGTGGGAGACGAGGAGCGCCTACACCTACGCCCGGGACACGGGCCGCGTGGCGGAGCTGCGCGCCGAGGCGGAGGCCGCGGCCGAGGCCGGGCTGCCCGCGTCGTTCGTGACGGAGACCGGGCTGCCCTTCCCGGTGGCGGGCGCGGTCGAGGTCACCGGGCAGGCCCAGTTCCACCCGCGCAAGTACCTGCTGGCACTCGCCGCCGACCTGGTCGAGCACGGCGGACGGATCTACGAGGACACCACCGTCCTCGGCCTGGACGAGGGCGAACCGTGCAGGCTGTCCACCGCGACCGGGGCGACGGTCCGGGCCCGGGACGTCGTCGTCGCGACGCACTACCCGATCTTCGACCGGGCCCTGCTGTTCGCCCGCCTCTCCACACGCCGCGAGCTGGTCGTCGCCGGGACGATCCCCGCGGACCAGGACCCGGACGGCATGTTCATCACGCCCGACGAGGAAACGCGCTCGGTGCGCACCGCGCCCCACGAGGGCGACCGTCGGCTGCTCATCGTCACCGGTGAGCACTTCACGCCGGGCACGGGCGACCCGCGGGCCCGTTTCGAACGCCTCACCGCCTGGGCCACCGGCCACTTCCCGGACCTGGAGGTCACCCACCGGTGGGCCACCCAGGACACCGAGCCCACGGACACGGTGCCGATGATCGGCCCCCTGCACCCCGGCGCCCGGCACACGTACGTGGCCACCGGTTTCGGCGGCTGGGGCATGACCGGGGGCATCATGGCCGGCCGGCTGCTGGCCGCGCAGGTCCTGGGCGAGGAGTGCGAGTGGAGCGCGCTGTACGACCCGCGCCGGGTCAAGCCCGCGCTGCGTGAGGCGCCGACGTTCCTCAAGACGCAGGCCAAGGTCGCCGGGCACTTCGTGGGAGACCGGCTGCGGCCCTCCCCGCCGGTGGAGTCCCTGCCGCCCGGCGAGGGCGCCGTGGTCCGCGCGGACGGCCACCGTGTCGCGGTGTACCGGGACGAGGACGGCGGGCTGCACGCCGTGTCCGCCCGCTGCACCCACCTGGGCTGCCTGGTCGACTTCAACGCGGCCGAACGTGCCTGGGAGTGCCCCTGCCACGGCTCCCGTTTCGACACGGACGGCAAGGTGATCCAGGGCCCGGCGACCAAACCGCTGGAGCAGCGGGACCTCTGACCGCCCGCCCCGGACCTACGCTGGACGTATGAGCGAGGACGACTACTGCCTGATCGACGCGACCAGGCCGCCCCTGGCCGAGGGGCCGCCGTACGCCGAGTGCGTGCTGTGCCGGGAGCCTACGGAGCACCCCGAGTCGTACAAGGGCATCACGCTCTGCCCCGCCTGCGAGTGGCAGGAGGCGCAGCGCACGGCCTGCTCGGGGTGACCCGCCCGCTCACGGCGACCTGCGGGAGGCCAGTGCACCGGCCAGGGCCAGCGCCCCGGCCGTGACCAGGGCCGCCGCGCCCAGGGGCATCAGCGGCAGCGGGACGGTGCCTCGCTGCGACCCGGTGACCAGGCCCTGCACGGCGGCCTGGGCCGGTGAGCCGGTGGCCACCAGCGACAGCAGCGCCGCCAGCAGCAGGGCGGGGACCGCCCGGCCCGGCGACCGCAGCAGGGGCCGGCTGGTGAGCGCGCCGACGGCGATGCCGAGCAGGGCGCAGGCCAGGGCGGCGAGCAGCCCGGCACCGCAGGCGGCGGCGAGCGGCACCCGGGTGCGGTGGTCGGAGGCGACCGGGTCGCTGAGCAGCGTCACGACGAGGGTCGCGAGTGTGCCGAGCACGGCGGCACCGGCCCCGGCCACGAGCAGACAGGCCACATGAGCCCGCGCGGGACCGGCGGCCGCCGCGACACAGCCGCGTGCGGCGTCGGGTTCGCCCGTGGCACAGATCCGCGCCAGCCACGCGGCGACGGGCAACAGGGCGGCGGCCGTGTACCCGAGCGAGTCGAGCACCGGCTGCCCGGCCTGGATACTGATCGCGAGGAAGGCCGCGTACAGCAGGAACGGCGGCAGCCAGCGCTGCGAACGCAGCAGCAGGGCGGCGTGGTAGCGCATCAGGGCGGTCACCGGCGGCTCCCTGAGACGATCGCCCGCGGGCCGGCACACCGGACGTCCCTCATCAGGACGAGAGGCGCCGGGCCTTGACGGCAGTCTCCCGGTGCCGCTCCGCGGACAGCCACGCGCCGCGGCCTCCTGTCATTCGGCGGGCAGTCTCCCCGCACCACTCCGCGGACAATCACGCGCCGCGGCCTCCTGTCATTCGGCGGGCAGTCTCCCCATACCGCTCCGCGGACAGTCACCCCTGCCTCCCCGGCGGCGTCGTCCGCGGCGTCACGCTCACCACGTGCCAGGGCGGGCGGGCCGACAGCAGGGTGCGGAGCAGGACGTCGGAGTGCGGGGCGGGGACGGACAGGCGATAGGTGCCGGGCCCGGTCTCCTCGGTCGAGGTGACCGTCCGGCGCACCTCCTCCGGCAACCGTCCGTCCGGCGGGCCCTGCGCCTCGACCAGCACCTGCGGGCCGGACGCGGCCGGAGCCCGCGCCGACTCCTGCCGGACGACGCCCGCCTCGCGCACGGCGTACGTCTCGTCGGGCAGGCCCGCGAGGCGGCGCGGGTCGTGGTCGACGAAGACCACGGAGCCGCCGGCCGCCGTGCGCTCGGTGACCGCGCGCTCCAACTCGGCGCGGGCAGCGGCGTCCAGGCCGGTCCACGCCTCGTCCAGTACCAGCAGCTCGGGCTCCGCCAGCAGGGCCTGGGCGACCGCGACCTTCTGGCTGCTGCCCTTCGACAGCCGGGCCATCGGCGTCTCGGCGTACGCGGCGGCCCCGAGGCGCTCCAGCCACTCCCCGGCCGCCCGGGCGGCCCCCTTCCGGGTCAGGCCGTGCACGGTGCCGAGGTGGATGAGGTAGCCGGCGGCGGTGAAGGGCAGGGCGGGCGGGAACCGCTCGGGGACGTACGCCGTGCGTGCCGGCCGGCCGGTGATCCGGCCCTCGCTCGGCGCGTCGATGCCGGCGAGCAGCCGCAGCAGCGTGGACTTGCCGCTGCCGTTGGCGCCCTCGACGCGGACGAGCCGGCCCGGGGCCACCGCCAGGTCGATTCCGCGCAGCACCCAGGGGCCCCGAAGGCCGTAGCGGCGGCCCGCGTCGCGCAGGCACAGGTCGGGTCGCATGCGGCCATCCTGCACGATCTTCCGGCTGGCACACTGGGGTTCGTGAGTGAAAACCCGACGCCCGTGAGCGAGAGCGACAGTCCCTTCCGGTCCGAGCCCTCGGCGCGCGACGAGGCACCGCAGTTCGTGCTGCCGCTCGTCGTGCGGATCGAGCGGGCGGACCCGCCCGCGCGCACGGACGCCCTGGAGACGGCCGCGCGGGCGGTGCTGACGATCCTGGCCGACGAGCGGTCGGCCGGCGAGGGCGAGTGGGCCGGGGCGATGCGGGACTGGCAGGACGCCAGGATCCGCAAGGTCGTGCGGCGGGCACGCGGCGCCGAGTGGCGGCGGGCCGAGGCGCTGCCCGGCGTCACGGTCACCGGCAAGGCCGCCGAGGTGCGGGTCTTCCCGCCCGTCCCGCTGGACGGCTGGCCCAAGGACCTGGCCAGGCTCCAGGTCTCCGGCACCGACCTGGACGGCCCCGATCCGCCGCTGGACGCGGACCCGTCCGCCCCGGTGCTCTGGCTGAACCCGGACCTCGGCATGTCGGCCGGCAAGGCCATGGCGCAGGCCGGCCACGCCGCCCAGCTGGCCTGGTGGGAGCTGTCCGGGCAGGAGCGGGCCGCCTGGCACGACGCGGGCTTCCCGCTCGCCGTCCGGACGGCCGGCGCGGCCCATTGGCCCGGACTCGTCAGCAGTGGACTGCCGTTGGTGCGCGACGCGGGGTTCACCGAGATCGCGCCCGGTTCGTGCACGGTGGTCGCGGACCACCCGGCGCTGCGTCGCGAGCCGCGTCGTACCAGCCGTTCTGGTCGATCATCATGATCGTGACCGGTCTGTTCGTCCTCTGGTCGGTGTTCAACTACCGCTCCTCCCGACCGGTGTAGGGCCTCCCGCGTCAGAGTGGCGGCGGGCGCCGCTCGCGGTCCGCGACCACCGCGTGCATCCGGCGCGTCAGCGCGGTGGCCGCCGCCGTGAGGAAGACGAACGTGTAGACGATCTGGACGACGGTCACCATGCGGGCCTCCTGCCCGCGCGGGGTGATGTCGCCGTAGCCGACGGTCGCGAGCGTGACGACGGTGAAGTACAGCGCGTCGACCCGGGTGCTCAGGCCGCTGAACTGTCCCGGCTGCTGGGCGAGGGCGTAGTACCCGGAGGAGAAGACCAGCACGGCCAGGCACATCAGCAGCGAGATCATGATGCCCGACCGCGCCTGCGGCTTCTCCAGCACGACGTCGCGTACATGGCGCAGCAGCAGCACGGCGACGAACGTCAGGCACAGCACGAACAGCGGCCAGCCCAGCCAGAGGCGGTCGGCGCCCAGGCCCTCCAGCGGCAACAGGAAGTAGGCCGTCCCACCCGCCACGAGCACGGCTCCGGCCACGAACCGCAGCCGGCGGACGGCGGCCGCCCCGAACTCCTTCTCCCGCTTCCGCACGGGGCGGTGGGGCTGCTCGCTGCCTTCGGGCATAGGTCCGGTCTACGGCGTATCGGGCCGGGACGCGACCCTTGCGCCTCCGTCGGTGGGGTCGGCGGCCGGGCCCCCGAACCTCAAATGTTGCTCTGAAGGCGGGCCGTGCGGGGTTCGGGGGCGAGCGGCTGGGCCATACCCCCCTCACGTTCGAGGAACGGGCCGGGTGGAGGAGGGGACGATGGAGCGACTGGGGACGGGCATCGGGTGGCGACCGGAGATCGCGGACGCCGTGGAGCGCATGCCGGGGATCGACTGGGTCGAGGCGGTGGCCGAGAACGTCTGCCCCGGGCACCTGCCCGACTCCCTGCGGCGGCTGCGCGAGCGCGGCGTCACCGTGGTGCCGCACGGCGTCTCGCTCGGCCTCGGCGGAGCGGACCGGCCCGACGCCGGACGGCTGACCGCGCTGGCCGAGCGCGCCGAGGTGCTGGGCTCCCCGCTGGTCACCGAGCACATCGCGTTCGTACGGGCGGGTGGGCCGCTGACCGCCTCCCCGCACCTGGAGGCGGGCCATCTGCTGCCCGTGCCCCGGACCCGGGACGCCCTGGACGTCCTGTGCGAGAACGTACGCATCGCACAGGACGCGCTTCCGGTGCCGCTGGCCGTGGAGAACATCGCCGCGCTGGTCTGCTGGCCGGGCGAGGAGATGACGGAGGGCCAGTTCCTGTACGACCTCGCCGACCGCACGGGCGTCCGCCTGCTGATCGACGTGGCCAACCTGCACACCAACCACGTCAACCGCGGCGAGGACCCGGCCAAGGCGCTCGCCGAGCTGCCCCTGGAGGCCATCGCCTACGTCCACGTCGCCGGCGGCTTCGAACGCGACGGCGTCTGGCACGACAGCCACGCCCACCCCGTCCCCCGGCCGGTCCTCGACATCCTGACCGACCTCGCCTCCCGCGTCAGCCCGCCGGGCGTCCTGCTGGAACGGGACGAGAACTTCCCGGCACCGGCGGAACTGGAAGCCGAGTTGACCACGATCCGCCGGGCGCTGCAGGCGGGGGCGGTCGAACGTGTGAAGACGCAGCTGCGCGAACGGCGCACCGAGCAACCGGCACCGGCCGGTTCCGGAGCGCACCGCCATGAGACCGGGGCGGCCGGGGCGACACGGGGCGTCTCCGGCCTGCCCCATCACGAAGGGGCCGGCGAGGCCCGGCAGCGACTCGGGCTGGAGCAGGCCGCGTTGCTGTCGGCGCTGGTCGCGGGCACACCCGTGCCCGAGGGGTTCGACCGGGTGCGGGTCGGTGTCCAGGCGCGGGCGCTCGCCGCGAAGCGGGCGGACGTCGTGGCGAAGGTCGCTCCCGAGTTGCCGGTGATCCTCGGGGACGGGTACCGCACGGCGTTCCTCGGCTACGCCCAGACCCGCCCGATGACCGCCGGATACCGGCGCGACGCCCTCACCTTCGCCGAGCACCTGCTGTCCGCCGGTCTCACCGGGGACCCGCGGGCGCGTCGGGAGCTGCGGGAGTGGTGGCTGGAGCGGTCGGGCCCGGCACCGCGCTCCCGGCGGCCCGGCCACCGCCTGGCCCGCGCCACGCGCAGGGTGCTGCTGCGGCGTTGAGGGGGCTGGGTCCGGAGCCTCCTCACCCCTCCCCCGCAGGGCCTTTGCCGGTCATCGCCCCGGCCTTGCGCGGCACGGCGTCACCCGCCGGGGCGTCGCCGCGGCCGTAGTGGTGCGTGGTGAACATGTAGAGCAGGCCTGTGCCCAGCACGACCGCGCCGCAGAGCAGCACGATCCAGTTCTCCCACCACGGCTTCTCCGGGGTGCGGGCCCAGCAGATGTTGACGATGGCGAAGATGCCGTAGGCCAGCGCCCCGATGTTCACCGCCATGCCCCAGCGGCCCAGGGTGAACTCCCCCGCCGGACGCCAGCCCTTGAGCCGGGCGCGCAGCGCTGCCAGCACCACCATCTGGAACGAGGCGTAGATGCCGAGGATCGCGAACGAGACGATGTTGGTGAGGGCGTTCTCGGAGGCCAGGGAGGCGAAGGCGATGAGCAACGGCACCGCCGCGGAGACGAACAAGGCCCAGCTGGGCACCGCCCGGGCGTGGATGAACCGCCGCAGCAGGCCGTGCCCGACGATCATCTCGTCGCGCGCGTAGGAGTAGATCAGCCGGCCGGCCGCGGCCTGCAGGCTGATCGTGCAGGACAGGAACGAGATCAGCACCACGCCCATCACCGCCCGCGCCCCGGCCGCGCCCATGGCGTCGTACAGCACGTCCACCACGGGGTCGGCCTGCTCCCCGGAGATGACCGCGTTGTAGTCGGTGACCGACAGCAGCAGCGACATGCAGGTGAACGTGGCCGCCGCGCCGCCGATGTAGATGGTGCGGCGCATCGCCTTGGGGATGACGCGGCCCGGGTGTTCCACTTCCTCGGCTGTGTCGCCGCACGCCTCGAAGCCGTAGTACTGGTAGAAGCCGATGATGGCGGCCGCCAGGAACACCGGGAGGTAGGAGCCGTTCCCCTCGGTGCCGTAGGTGTCGAAGATGACGCCGATGTTGTGGTGGCGGTGGGTGGACAGCAGGTAGATGCCCACGACGAGGGCGCCGATGAGCTCGCCTGCGAATCCGATCACGGCCGCCGCCGACAGCGCCTTGGTGCCCATGTAGTTGATGGCGACGGCGATGACGATGAGCACGGCGGTGCACAGCACGGTGGTGTGCACGGTGGGGTCGAAGCCGAAGAGGATGGCGATGTAGGGCCCGGCGCCGTAGGCGACCGAGGTGATGGTCACCAGCAGCGCCCACATGTAGACCCAGCCGGTCATCCACGCCCAGCGCTTGCCCCACAGCCGTCGCGCCCACGGGTAGACGCCCCCGGCGATGGGGTACTGCGCGACGACCTCGCCGAAGATCAGCGCGACCAGGAACTGGCCGCAGCCGGCGAGCACGAACGCCCAGATCATCGGCGGGCCGCCCTCGGCGAGCGCCGTGCCGAAGAGGGTGTAGGTGCTCACCACCGGGGAGAGGTAGGTGAAGCCGAGGGCGAAGTTGGCCCAGGGGCCCATGTCCTTGCGGAACTCGGAGCCGGGCTCCCCCGAGGGGACGCCGGACGCCGCTGCGGGCGGTGGTGTACCGGTCACGGCCGGGGCCTCCGTCCCGCGGTGATCAGGTCGGCGGCCCGTTCGGCGGCGAGCAGCACGGTCACCATCGGGTTGATGGTGGGCATCGTCGGGAACACCGACGCGTCGACGATCCGCACCCCGTCGAAGCCGCGCAGTCTCAGCTCGGGGTCGCAGACGGCCAGGGGATCGTCCGCGGCGCCCATGCGACAGGTGCCGGCCGGGTGGTAGACGGTGTGGGCCGCGCGGCGGCCGTACTCCGACAGGTCGGCGTCGGAGACGACGTCCGGGCCGGGCGCGACCTCGCGGACGAGCCAGTCCCGCAGCGGATCGGCCGCGGCGACCTCACGCGCCACCTTCAGACCGTCCACGATGGTGCGCTCGTCGTGTCCCTCGGGGTCGGTGAAGTACCGGAAGTCCAGGGCGGGATGCTCGGCGGGGTTGTTGCTGCGCAGCCACATGCGGCCGGTGGAGCGGGCCCGCGGCACGTTCGGCGTCATGCAGACCCCGTGCCGCGGTACGGGGTAGCCGAGGCGTTCGGTGTTGACGGTGAACGGCACCTGGTAGAAGTGGAACATCAGGTCGGGGCGCGGCTGGCCCTTGTCGCGGCGCAGGAACAGGCCGGCGTCGGAGTCCATCGCGGAGTTGGGCGGCAGCGGTCCCGCGGTCTCCCAGACGATCACGGACTCGGGGTGGTCCAGCAGGTTCTCCCCGACGCCGGGCAGGTCGGCCCGTACCTCGATGCCCAGGGCGTGCAGGTCGTCGGCCGGTCCGATGCCGGAGAGCATCAGCAGCCGCGGGGTGTCGATGGCGCCCGCGCAGAGCAGGAGTTCGCGCTCGGCGCGCACGGTGGCGGGTTCGCCGTCGGCGCCCCGGACGGCGACCCGGGTGAGCCGGCCCGAGGCGTCGGGGATCAGCCGGTGGGCCCAGGTCTCCAGTTTCAGCGTGAGGTTGGGCCGGTCCAGCACCGGGTGGAGGTAGGCGACGGACGCGGAGGAGCGCAGGTTGCCCTCCGGCTGGTAGGCCAGCGAGAAGAAGCCGGTGCCGTCGGCGAAGGGTTCGGCGTTGAAGTCGTCGACGACGGGGACGCCGAGGGCGCGGGAGGCCGCGGTGACGAAGTCCCGGGCGATGGGATTGCGGTCGGCCTCGGCCACCGGGACGATCCGTGTGAGCAGCCGGTCGCGGTAGGGCAGGATCGTCGCCGGGTCCCAGCCGGAGCAGCCGCGGCCGACCCAGTCGTCGAGGTCCTGCGGCAGCGGCAGGAAGCTGATCAGGGTGTTGTGCGAGGAGCAGCCGCCCAGTACGCGGGCCCGGGAGTGCAGGATGTGGGAGTTGCCGCGCGGCTGCTCGACGGTGGTGTAGCCGTAGTCGAACTCCGAGCCGAGCAGGTTGATCCAGTTGCGCAGGCGCAGGATGCGCTCGTCGCCGACATCACTGGGGCCGCCCTCGATGACGCAGACGCGGCAGTCGGGGTCCTCGCTCAGCCGGGCGGCGAGCACGCAGCCTGCGGTGCCGCCGCCGACGATGACGTAGTCGTAGGCGGACTCGTCGCCGTGCGCGGGAGTGGTGGCCATGCGGTGCCTTTCTTCGGTGGCCGGCGCGACGTGGACGGACGGCCCTCGTTCGGTGGCCGGTGCGCCACGGCCGGACTGCGTGGGCGGGCAGCCCTTCTTCCGTGTTCGTCGTGGAGGGGGCCGGCCGTGGGGTGGTGCTGGTGGGCCGGCGCCGGTCAGCCCTTGAACCAGCCGGAGGGGGCGGGGGCGAGGTTCTGGTAGATGTGCTTTGCCTCCTGGTACTCGCGCAGTCCCGTGGGGCCGAGTTCGCGCCCGACGCCGGAGCGGCCGAAGCCGCCCCACTCGGCCTGCGGCACGTAGGGGTGGAAGTCGTTGATCCACACGGTTCCGTGCCGCAGCCGCAGGGCGACGCGCTGGGCGCGGCTCGCATCCGAGGTCCACACGCCGCCGGCCAGGCCGTAGCGGGTGTCGTTGGCCAGTTCCACCGCCTCGTCCTCGGTGCGGAAGCGCTCGACGGTGACCACCGGGCCGAAAACCTCCTCCTGGACGATGCGCATGGACCGGTCGCAGTCGGCGAAGATCGTCGGCAGCAGGAAGAACCCGCGGGCGAGGGCCGGGTCGTCGGGGCGGGTGCCGCCGGTGACGAGCCGGGCACCCTCCTCCTTGGCGACGGCGATGTAGCCCTCGACCTTCTCGCGGTGCTCGGCGGAGCTGAGCGGGCCGCTCTCGGTGCCCTCCTCCAGGCCGTTGCCGAGCCGGATCGCCCGGGCTCGCTCGGCGTAGGCCTCGACGAACCGGTCGTGCAGGGAGTCCTCGACGAGCAGGCGCGAACCGGCCGAGCAGACCTGCCCGGAGTGCAGGAAGGCGGCGTCGAGGGCGTGGTCCACGGCGGCGTCGAAATCGGCGTCGGCGAAGACGATGTTGGGGTTCTTGCCGCCCAGTTCCAGGGCGATGTTCCGGGGCCCCTCGGCGGCGCTGGCCATGATGGCCCGGCCGGTGTGCAGGCCGCCGGTGAAGGAGACCAGGTCGACGTCGGGGTGGCTGGTCAGGGCCGCACCGACGGTCGCCCCGGAGCCCAGCACGAGGTTGGCGACGCCGGGCGGGGCACCGGCCTCCTCGATGA
Source organism: Streptomyces tibetensis (assembly GCF_040647715.1). Lineage (GTDB taxonomy): Bacteria > Actinomycetota > Actinomycetes > Streptomycetales > Streptomycetaceae > Streptomyces > Streptomyces tibetensis_A. The sequence continues at coordinate 271,279 of NZ_JBEZCR010000005.1, forward strand.
GCCGGATCATGGCGATCGTGGTGAGGGGCGTGGTCTCGCTGGGCTTCAGGACGAAGGTGTTGCCGGCGGCCAGGGCCGGGGCGACCTTCCAGGAGGCCTGCAGCAGCGGGTAGTTCCAGGGAGCGATGAGCGCGCACACGCCGACCGGCTGGTAGACGACGCGGCTGAGGACGTCCGGGCCGACGTCGACGACCCGGCCGCCGTCCTTGCCCGCGAGTTCGGCGAAGTAGCGGAAGGCGTTCGCCACGTCCTCCACGTCGATTCGGGCCTCGGCGAGCGTCTTGCCGGTGTCGAGGGTCTCGGTGCGGGCGATGTCCTCCCGGTCGCGCAGCAGCAGGTCGTGGACGCGCAGCAGGAGGTCGGCCCGGCGGCGGGTGGGGAGGTTCGCCCAGTCCTCCTCGGCGAAGGCGCGCCGGGCGGCGCGCACGGCGCGGTCGACGTCGGTGGCGTCGGCCTCGTCGACGGTGGTGACGACCGAGGCGTCGTAGGGGTTGACCACCTCCCGCCGGCCACCGGCCGCCGCCTGCGTCCACTCGCCGTCGATGTACAGCTCACCCACCGCGGGGCCTCCTTCGCGTCCGGCCGGAGCCCGATCGGCTCGACGCTCAGCAACATGGCCCATCGGGCGGGCGGCGGCCACGGGGCACACCGCCGCGACGGCGTCCGGGCGGCCCAGAGGACCCGGGTGGGCTAGTGCCGCGGCACTAGTCACCCGGCCCCGGGCCTGCGCGCCCGAGTTGACCGGCCGGGACCGGCACCGAACGTGCTGAGCGCCCAGGCCCTGCAGACGGGCTGCGCCGCCTTCGACGCCGTGACCCGCGACCTGACGGCCACCGGCACTCCCCCGGCCACCGGCCCGGGACCGGCCGTCCCGCCGCCCGCCCGCAGTCCGCCCACGAGCTGAAGCGGAACGTCACATACCGACAACACTCCGTCCGGATCGTGAACAAGGCATGGTGTATTCGACACCGTGTCACATACAAACAACATATGCTCTGGGTTCTTTTCCTGCTGGCGGCCTGGGCCGTGGCCGGCACGGCGTGCACGCGTCTGTGCCTGGCCGCCGTGCGCGCCGCGACCGTGGACGCCGACACCGGCCCGGGTCGTGAACTCACGCTCTACGAGGCCGCGTTCCTCTCCGGCGGCCCCCGCCGGGTCGCCGACGTCACGCTGGTCGCGATGGCCCGTCAGCGCCGGCTGCTCCTGGCGCACACCGGCTGGGCGACGGTCGTCGACCCGCGCGGGCGGGACGCGATGGAGCGGTCGGTGATAGGGGCCATCGGTCCCGAGGGGCAGTCCCGGATCGCGCCGGTGCGGTCCACGGCCGCCGCGGCCGAGGCGGTGCGCGGGATCGCCGAGGGGCTGGAGCGCGCGGGGCTCGCGGTGCCGGACAGTGCCCGGACGACCGTCGCGACGGCCGTCCGGCAGGTCCGCGTGGCCGCCGTCGCCGTCCTCGGGCTGGGCGTGGCCGCGCTGCTGACACCCGCTCCGCCGGACATGCCGCGGCATCTGGTCGCCCTGTGGTTCGCGCTGCCGCTCGCCCTGACCCTGAGCTGCCTGGCCATCGCGCGGGTCGAGATCCACCCCTACTCGCGCTGGGCCTCCCCGGCCGGGCAGCAGTTGCTCGGCACCCTGACCCGCACCGCGGACGGCACCGCCGACGACCGTACGTACCTCACCTCGGTGGCGGTGCGCGGCGTCAGCGCGATCGGAGAGCCGGACCTGCGCGCCGCGTTCGCGCACCGCGGGTCGCACGACTGACCGACCCGGAGCCGGTGCACAAGGGGCACGCGGCCCGACACCGGCGGACGGTGCTTGCCTTCCCGCCGCGCCGAACGAAACATCCCTTGGGTCGCCACCGTGCACCGAAGGGATACGCATGAGAGCCGCCCTCCTCTACTCGGCCGCCGGGTCCTTGCTGCTGAGCACCCTCGCCACGGCCCCCGACACCGAGGACCCCACGGGGGCGGCCGAGCGGCGCGGCGCCGCCGTGGCGGCCGCGCGGGCCGAGGCCGCCGGTGTCGACTTCGGCCCCTGCCCCGACGCGCAGGACCTGCCCGGCACCATGCAGTGCGCGACGGTGCGCGTCCCGCTGGACTACGCCCGCCCGGACGGCGAGCAGATCGAACTCGCCGTCAGCAGGACCCGGGCCACGCGGAAGGACCCGCACCACGGGGCGCGGACGGTCGGGCGGCAGGGCGCCCTGGTCTACAACCCGGGCGGGCCGGGCGCCACCGGCCTGTACTTCCCGCTCATCGGCCTGCTCCCCGAGTGGAGGCGGATCGCGGCCGCGTACGACCTCGTCGGCTACGCCCCGCGCGGGGTCGGCCGTTCGGCGCCGCTGTCGTGCGCGGACCCGAAGCGGTTCTTCGAGGGGCCCTCGCAGGCACCGGCCCACCCCTCGGAGTCGTACAAGAAGGAACGCATCGCGCGGGCGAAGGCGTACGCGCGCGGCTGCGCCGAGCGCGCGGGCGGCGCCCTGCGGCACTACCACTCCCTCAACAACGCCCGTGACCTCGACGTGTTGCGTGCCGCGCTCGGCGAAAAGCGGCTGACCTTCATGGGCTCGTCGTACGGGACGTACTTCGGGGCCCTGTACGCGACGATGTTCCCCGCCCACGTGCGGCGCATGGTGTTCGACTCGGTGGTCCACCCCGGCCCCCACCGGATCTGGTACCGCAACAATCTCGCCCAGTCGGTGGCGTTCGAGCGCCGCTGGGCGGACTTCCGGACCTGGGTCGCCCGCCACCACGACGTGTACGGGCTGGGCGCGACCGCGCGGGAGGTGCTGCGCAGCTACCAGCGGGCGAGCGCGCGGCTGGCCGCCGAGCCGGCGGGCGGGAAGGTCGGACCGGGCGAGTTGCAGGGGGCGTTCCTGCAGGCCGGGTACTACGACGACCAGTGGCCGCACCGCGCGCACGCGCTGTCGGCGTACCTCGAGGGCGACCCGAAGCCCCTGATCGAACAGGCGGAACGGCAACCGGAGGCGGCAGCCGAGGCGGAGAACTCACGGGCGGTGTACCTGGCCGTGGAGTGCAACGACGCCCCCTGGCCCACGGACTGGGCGGTGTGGGACCGGGACAACACCCGGCTCGCACGGATGGCGCCCTTCGAGACCTGGGACAACGTGTGGACGAACCTGCCGTGCGCCTACTGGCGGGCGCCCCGGCAGCGCCCGCTCGACGTCGGTGCCCGCCCGGGCGAGCTGCCGCCGACGCTGATCCTGGCCGCCGAGCGGGACGCCGCCACCCCGTACGACGGCGCCCTCGACCTCCACGGCCGTCTCGCCGGTTCGGTCCTGGTGACGGAACGGGACGCCGGCACCCACGGGCTGGCGGGCGGCCCGAACACCTGCGTCAACGGTCACATGGAGGCGTACCTGCTGGAGGGGCGGCTGCCGGGACGACGCACCGACTGCGCCCCGCACGCCGAGCCGAGACCGGCGGCCCCGGACACCGAGCCGAGACTTCCGGCCCGGGACGCCGAGCCGGAACCGGCGGCCCCGCACAGGGCCGGGGCCGGGGCTCACAGAGGCGTCCGCTGAATCAGGCCAGCGAGGCGACCAGCTCGGCGATGTCCTTGCGGCGGCCCGTGTAGAACGGCACCTCCTCGCGGACGTGCATACGGGCCTCCGAGGCGCGCAGGTGACGCATGAGGTCGACGATGCGGTACAGCTCGTCGGCCTCGAAGGCGAGGATCCACTCGTAGTCGCCGAGGGAGAACGAGGCGACGGTGTTGGCGCGCACGTCGGGGTAGCCGCGGGCCATCTTGCCGTGGTCGGCGAGCATGCGGCGGCGGTCCTCGTCGGGCAGCAGGTACCAGTCGTAGGAGCGCACGAAGGGGTAGACGCTCACGTAGTTGCGGGGCGTCTCGTCGGCGAGGAACGCCGGGATGTGCGCGCGGTTGAACTCGGCGGGGCGGTGCAGCGCCATGTTCGACCAGACGGGCTCGAGGGCGCGGCCCAGCCTGGTCCGGCGGAAGAGGTTGTACGCCTCCTGCAGCGCGTCGCTGGTCTCCGCGTGCCACCAGATCATGAGGTCGGCGTCGGCGCGCAGGCCCGATACGTCGTAGGTGCCGCGGATCGTCACGTCCTTGGCGGCGAGCTGGTCGAACAGCTCCTGGACCTCGTCGGCGTACCCGGCGCGGTCCTCGGGGAGCACGTCCTTCAGCTTGAAGACGGACCAGAGCGTGTAGCGGATGACCTCGTTGAGGTCCTTGGCCAGCTTGCCCTTGTTCGGGATCCTGCCGGACTCGGGGGTAGGGGCGTCGTTGCTCATGGCCTCATTCTCCCGCTCCGCCGTGCAGGCTCTGCACCGGGTGGGCGGTGAGCTCCTGCACGGCGCCCTGGTCACCGTGGACCCGGTCGACGGCGGCGTACGCGCTCGCGATGCAGGCGGGGATGCCGACGCCGTCGTACGCGGCGCCGCAGACGGCGAGGCCGGGGAGGCGGGCGACGTGCTCGCGGATGCGGGCCACGCGCGCGTGGTGGCCGACGGGGTACTGAGGCAGGCCGTCGTCCCAGCGGGTGACGTGGGTGGCGACGGGCGTGGCGTCGAGGCCGGTCGCGGCCTTCAGGTCCTGCCGGGAGACGCCGGCCAGCTCGCTGTCGTCGCGCTCGAGGATCTCCGTCTCGCCGTACCGTCCGACGGAGGTGCGCAGGACGACCAGGTCGGGGTTCTCCTCGGCGATCCAGCCCCATTTCTGCGAGGCGAAGGTGGACGCCTTGATGGTGCGCCCGTCGACCGGCGGCACGAGGAAGCCGCTGCCGTCGGGCAGAGCCGTCTCCGCACGGCGGTAGGCGAGGGTGACCAGGGCCATGGAGGCGTACTCGACGCCGTCGAGTTCGGCGGCGGCCCCGGGGTTCTCGGCGCGCAGCAGCCGGGCGGCCGCGGGGGCGGGCGCGGCGACGATCACGGCGTCCGCGAGCCACTCGCGCTCACCGGAGACGACGTGCCAGCCGCCCTCGGGGGTGCGGCGCAGCCCGGTCACCGGCGTCCCCGTGAGGATCTCGCCCCCGCGGGCCCGGACCGAGTCCGCCACCGCGAGGGGCAGGGTGCCGACGCCGCCCCGGATGCCCATGAAGACCGGGCCGGTCTGCCGGGCCGCGGCAGCCTTGGCCTGGAGCTCCCGCACCCCAGCCGTCAGGGAGGTGTGCGTCCGGGCCACCTGGAAGAGCTGCGGGACGGCCGCACGCATGGAGATGCGGTACGCGTCGCCCGCGTACACCCCGCCCAGCATGGGCTCCAGCAGGCGGTCGACGACCTCGCGGCCGAGGCGCCGCGCCACGTACTCCCCGACCGCCACGTCGTCGCCGACCTCGGTACGGGGCAGCTCGGCGTCCTGCTCGATGCGGGCGAGGCCCTCCTCGGACAGCACGCCGGCCAGGGCGGACGCGGTGCCGGGCACGCCCATCACATGCCCCTTGGGGAAGGGGCGCAGGGCGCCGCGGGTCCACAGCGAGGCCGTCGCCGTGGCCGGGGGCTGGAGGAGGTCGGCGAGGCCCACCTCGCGGGCGAGGGCCACGGCCTCGGGGCGGCGGGCCAGCACGGACTCGGCGCCGAGGTCCACCCGCGCGCCCGCGATCTCTCCGGGCAGCAGCTTGCCGCCGACCCGGTCGGAGGCCTCCAGCACGGTCACCCGAGCCCCGCGGTCCAGCGCCCGGTGCGCGGCCGCCAGCCCCGCGATGCCCGCCCCGACGACGACGACCCGTCCTTGAACTTCGCGCATGCCCCCAGCTTCTCAGACCGCGCTGACAGCGCCGCCGCGCCCCGGTGTCCCGTACGAGTCCCGACCGTGACCGCATCGGAACCGTCCCGGGCCAAACGATCGGCACGGTCCCGGCGTCGAAGAAGCGTCAGCAGAATCGACCCCTGGGGATGCCCGCATGCGCACACGACGATCCGTACGACACCCCGCGTCGGCTCTGGCCGCACTCCTGCTGGCGGCCGCCCTCGCCCTCACGGGGTGCAGCGCCGGGGACGACTCCTCGGGCGGCAGCAGCTCCGCCGCCGGCAAGGGGGCGGACGACAGGGCCGTCTCGGGCGAGGCCGCCCCCGGCGGCACCGCGAGCGGCGGCAAGGCCACGGCGCCGGCGAAGCTCACCCCCGACCACATCATCCGCACGGCTTCCCTGACCGTGCAGGTCAAGGACGTCCCGAAGGCACTGGACCAGGCCCGCACCGGCGTGGAGAACGCGGGCGGCTACGTCGGCAACGAAACGACCACCCGGGACGCCGGGGGCCGTGAGCGCACCCGGGTCGTGCTGCGCGTGCCCGTCGAGAAGTACGACGAGGTCCTCGCCGGACTGGAGGGCGCCGGCAAGCTCCTCGACCGCAGCGCGAAGGCCGAGGACGTCACCGACCAGGTGGTGGACGTGGAGAGCCGGATCAGGACGCAGCGCGCCAGCGTGGCCCGGATCCGCGAGCTGATGGACCGGGCCACCAAGCTCAGCGACGTGGTGACCCTGGAGGGCGAGCTGAGCACCCGCCAGGCCGACCTGGAGGCGCTGCTCGCCCGGCAGAAGTCCCTGAAGGACCGCACCAGCCTGGCCACCATCACCCTGTCGCTGTCCGAGACGCCGGTGAAGAAGGAGGCGAAGGACGACGACCCGGGGTTCGTGGACGCGCTCGCGGGCGGCTGGAGCGCCTTCGTGACGATGCTGCGCTGGCTCGCCGTCGCCTTCGGCGCGGTCCTGCCGTTCGCGGCGGTGGCCGCGCTGCTCGTGCTGCTGTGGCTGCGCGTGGTACGCCCGCGGCTGCCACGCCGCCCCGCGCCCGCCCCCACGGCGACCGCGCTGGGCCCGCTGCCGACGGCCCGGCCGGCGCCGAAGTCCGCGCAGCCGGGAACGCCGGGTGAGCGGGACTGAAATGCCCTGCTCCCGTAGCGTGTTCGCATGAACATGAGCCGTGCACGGGAGCGACTGGTCGTCATCGGCGGTGACGCCGCGGGCATGTCCGCGGCGTCACAGGCGCGCCGTCTGAAGGGGCCCGGCGAGCTGGAGATCGTGGCGTTCGAGCGGGGCCACTTCACGTCGTACTCGGCGTGCGGCATCCCCTACTGGGTGGGCGGCGACGTCACCGACCGGGACCGGCTCGTCGCCCGCACTCCGCAGGAGCACCGCGCCCGGGACATCGATCTGCGTCTGCGCACCGAGGTGACGGAACTCGACCTCGACGGGCAGCGGGTGCGCGCGCGTGACGTCGACTCGGGCGAGGAGACGTGGACGTCGTACGACAAGCTCGTGATCGCGACCGGCGCCCGGCCGATCCGGCCGGACATGCCCGGGGCGGACGCGGCCGGGGTGCACGGGGTGCAGACCCTGGGCGACGGCCAGGCGCTCCTCGACACGCTGCAGAGCACGCGTGGCCGCCGTGCGGTGGTGGTCGGGGCCGGCTACATCGGCGTGGAGATGGCCGAGGCGCTCATCAAGCGCGGCTACGAGGTGACGGTCGTCAATCGCGGCAGCGAGCCGATGTCGACCCTGGACCCCGACATGGGCCGTCTGGTGCACGAGGCCATGGAGGGCCTGGGCATCACGATGGTGAACGACGCCGAGGTCACGAAGATCGTCACCGATGACGACGGGCGGGTCGGGGCGGTGGTCACGCAGGAGGGCGAGTTCCCGGCGGACGTCGTCGTGCTCGGCATCGGCGTCCGCCCCGAGACGACCCTCGCACGCGCCGCCGGCCTGCCCCTGGGCCCGCACGACGGTCTCCTCACGGACCGTTCGATGCGGGTGCGCGGTCACGAGAACATCTGGTCCGGCGGCGACTGCGTCGAGGTCCTCGACCTGGTCTCGGGCCAGGAGCGGCACATCCCGCTCGGCACCCACGCCAACAAGCACGGCCAGGTCATCGGCACCAACGTCGGCGGCGGCTACGCCACCTTCCCGGGCGTGGTCGGCACGGCGGTCAGCAAGGTCTGCGACCTGGAGATCGCCCGCACGGGCCTGCGGGAGAAGGACGCCCACCGCGTCGGGCTCCGCTTCGAGTCGGTCACCATCGAGTCGACCAGCCGCGCGGGCTACTACCCGGACGCCTCCCCCATGACGGTCAAGATGCTCGCCGAGCACGGCACGGGCCGCCTCCTGGGTGTCCAGATCGTCGGCCGGGAGGGCGCGGGCAAGCGGGTCGACATCGCGGCGGTCGCCCTCACGGCGGGCATGACGGCGGAACAGATGACGGCCCTGGACCTCGGCTACGCCCCACCGTTCTCCCCGGTCTGGGACCCGGTCCTGGTGGCGGCCCGCAAGGCGGCGGCGAAGGTACGCGGTTCGATGTGAGGCGGGGGCGGGGCCACGCCCTCAGAAGCGGGCGGGCTCCTCGTGAGACACGACGGGGCCACGCCCTCAGAAGCGGGCGGGCTCCTCGTGAGACACGACGGGGCCACGCCCTCAGAAGCGGGCGGGCTCCTCGTGAGGCACGACGGGGCCACGCCCTCAGGGGCGCGGGGAACTGCGCGAACGGCCACGACGGGCAGGCAGCCGCCGACGCACCCGCACCCCCACGGCGAACCGGCCTAAGCCGTTCCCGCCGTCCCGGTGATCCGGTCGATCGCCTGCCGCGCCTGCTCCGCCGGCGCCCGCGACGGCAACGACGACACCGACGCCGGTGCGGCCGTCACCGCCGGCGGCTGCTCCCCCGCCGGCTTCGCGTGCGACGCCACGCGGGTCGACCGCAAGCGGTGGCTCACCGCCTCCTCCAGCGTCACGGGCCGCCGCAACTGGGTGGCCAGCCGCCCCGCCTCCTGGCCGAGGCGGGCCACGTCCTCCCAGGGCAGCCGCACCACCAGCGTCAGCTCCGCCTCGCCGTCGGGCAGGGCGTGCATCGCGGGAGTCACTCGGTCGTTCATCGCCTGTTCCTCACGTCGGCCCCGCGACCCGCCTTCCCCGCGCCGCGGGCGGTTGCCGACACATACGCACGCCCCGTCGACTGCGTTCAGCACCACACCCGGGTCACCGGTGTTTCGTGGGATGTGGTCACCGCCCATCAGCCGGTCATGGCCAGCCGCAGTCCCAGCCCGATGATGACCGTGCCCGTGATCCGGTCCAGCACGCGGCGTGCCGCGGGGCTCTGGAGCCGGACACGCAGGGCGCGGGCGCAGCCCGTGAGAGCCGCCCACCAGACCAGACCCAGGAGGATGTGTGCACACGCACCGCTGACGCTGCGCTGGTCCGTCCAGACGATCATGGTCGTCAGCTCCGTCGGCATGGTGGCCTGCCTTCTGCTCGCCCTCATCCCGGCGGCGGCGCCGTACGCGTACGCCGGTGCCGGCCTCTTCCATGCGCCGATCTTCCCCACGGGGCTGCCGTGGCTGTCCCGGGCGGTACCGCGGGCGCGGCGGGCGGGGGCCTATGTGATCGCCGCCTCGATGATCGGCGGCGTGGCCGCCGGACCGGTGCTGGGCAAGGGCATCGAACTGGCCGGTGTCGACGCCGTACCGGTGCTGTTGGCCCTGCCCGCGGCCGGCTGTCTCGCGGCCACCTGGTGGCTGATCCGGGCCACCGGGGACCGCCCGCCGTCCTGAACCGCGAACTCGCTCACGGCACCGGGCGGGCCCCGGCCGCCCTCAGTGCGCGGTCAGCGTGTGCACGTGCTCCACGAGCCGGGTCAGGGCGTCCGGGTCCGTGGACGGCATGACGCCGTGGCCGAGGTTGAAGATGTGCCCCTCGAGGTTCTGCGCCGAGTGCAGGACCTCGAGGGTCTTTGCCTCGACGGCCTCCGTCGGGGCGAACAGCACGGTCGGGTCGAGGTTGCCCTGGAGTGCCTTGCCGGGGCCGACCCGGCGGGCGGCCTCGTCCATCGGGACACGCCAGTCGACGCCCACGACGTCCGCGCCGGCCTCGCCCATGAGGCCCAGCAGCTCGCCGGTGCCGACGCCGAAGTGGATGCGCGGCACGCCGTAGCCGCCCACGGCCTCGAAGACCTTCGCGGAGGCCGGCAGCACCGAGCGGCGGTAGTCGACGGGGGCGAGGGCACCGGCCCAGGAGTCGAACAGCTGGACCGCCGAGGCGCCCGCCTCGATCTGCACCTTCAGGAACGCGGCGGTGATGTCCGAAAGCCGGTCCAGCAGGTCGGCCCACAGCTCGGGGTCGCCGTACATCATCGCCTTGGCGTTCTCGTACGTGCGGGACGGGCCGCCCTCGACGAGGTAGCTGGCGAGGGTGAAGGGGGCGCCGGCGAAGCCGATGAGGGGCGTGGCGCCGAGCTCGCGGGTGAGCAGGCCGATGGCCTCGGTGACGTAGGGGACGTCCTCGGGGGTCAGGTCGCGCAGCTGCGCCAGGTCCTCCCGGGTGCGGACGGGGCGCTCGACGACCGGGCCGACGCCCGGCTTGATGTCGAGGTCGATGCCGATGGCCTTGAGCGGGACGACGATGTCGCTGAAGAAGATCGCCGCGTCCACGCCGTGCCGGCGCACCGGCTGGAGCGTGATCTCGGTGACCAGGTCGGGCCGCATGCAGGACTCGAGCATCCCGATGCCCTCGCGCACCTTGCGGTACTCCGGCAGTGAGCGCCCGGCCTGCCGCATGAACCACACCGGCGTGTGCGGCACGGGCTCGCGCCGGCAGGCCTTGAGGAAGGCGGAGTCGTATGCGGCGGACGGCTGCTGGGCCCGAGGGGCGTCGTTGGCACTCACGGGGCCAAGTTTCGCACGCCGCCGAACGGCGTGATTCAGCCCCTGGGCGGGCGCGGGGTGTCTAGCCCCCGCCCGGGCTCCGGTCCCCGTAATCTTCCCGCATGGCTGCGGCTCAGGGACGACTGTCGGACGGCGCTGGCGGAATGGACGAAGCGAAGGACACCGAGAACGACCGGCGGGAGGCGGACTCCGCCCCGCTGCCCTTCCGGGCCGCCGTCGACGCGCTCAAGGCGGCGCGGCTGCGGCCCCAGATCGAGGTCGAGCCGACGCCCCCGCCGAGGCGGCTCGCTCCGCACAGCTACGCGCTGGAGGCGGCGGTCGTCGACGGCGACCAGGACCTGGCCGACGGCCGGCTGGTGCTGCTGCACGACCCGGCCGGTCACGACGCCTGGCGGGGCACCTTCCGGCTGGTGACGCTGGTGCGTGCGGAGCTGGAGCCGGAGATGGCGGCGGACCCGCTGCTGCCGGAGGTGTGCTGGTCCTGGCTGACCGGCGCGCTCCAGGCACGCGGGCTGACCTACGGCGAACCGAGCGGCACGGTCACCCGCGCGAGCTCCCACTACTTCGGGGGGCTCTCCGCGCGCCCGGCCGCCTCGCAGATCGAGATCCGCGCGTCCTGGACGCCGCGCGAGGGCCTGGGCGGCGTCCCCGACACGGCGGCGCACCTGGCGGCCTGGTGCGATCTGCTCGCCCAGATCGCCGGGCTGCCCCCGGCCGTCCCCGGCGACGCGTCGGTGGTGACGTTGCCCCAGCGGCGCGGACCGCAGTCCCGCTGACCTGCCCCTGACCTCGGCGATCGCCCCCTGACCGCCCCGCACTGATCGACCTTGTGCGGGGCGGTCAACCATGTCCGGCCGACGATCACACCTGAGTACCCCTCTTGGCCGAATCACTTTGTCGATACGGCCACTTTCGACCGCGTATCGACGCAGACCGAAACCGTTCGACCTTCGAATGATCGACCGCGTGTCCGAATTGCGCGGATTGTTATCACCGATTCGTGATCATTCTCTAAAGGCGGACGGCTTCGGTGCCGAAGACGACTGTGACCTTGAAAGCACGGTTCGTCCCGGCTTCACCCCCACGAGCCGGCCCCGTCCCGCACCCCAGGAGGCCTGGTGTCCGTTCTCCTCGAGCAGCCCGCAAGCCTGGTCGCCTACCGCCCGAACAAGCCCACCGCCATGGTGGTCGTGGCCGACCCGCGCGTCCGCTCCACCGTCACCCGCCACCTGTGGGCGCTCGGTGTGCGCGACGTCATCGAGGCCTCGTCCATCGCGGAGGCTCGTCCCCGCATCGGCAACCCCCGCGACATCTGTGTCGCAGACGTCCACCTGCCGGACGGCTCCGGCCTCACGCTGCTGTCGGAGACCCGCGCCGCGGGCTGGCCCAACGGGCTCGCCCTCTCCGCCGCCGACGACATCGGTGCCGTGCGCAACGCACTCGCCGGCGGCGTGAAGGGTTACGTCGTCACCGGCACCCGTACCAACGTCGGGCTCCCCACCCGGCCGGGCGCCGCCCCCATCGGCGCCGCCGCCGCGCGACTGCACCGCCGCCCCCCGGGTGCCCCGAGCCACCCGGGCGGCTACCGCGAACTGTCCGGCCGCGAGGTCGAGGTGCTGCGGCTGGTCGCGGAGGGACAGTCGAACAAGGCGATCGGCGTCTCGATGGGCCTGTCCGCCCTGACCGTCAAGAGCCACCTCGCCCGCATCGCCCGCAAGCTCGGCACGGGCGACCGCGCCGGAATGGTCGCGGTGGCGCTGCGGACCGGGATCATCCACTGACCCGCTCCGCCGTGCCCCTCGTGCCCCCTCACGTGACGCGGGACCGGCCTGCGGCCCCCGTGCACGTCACTCACGGTTCGTGAACCCGCCGCTTCCCCGACATGACTGGTTTGCGACCCTCGAGCGCCCGCCGACGGAACGTTCCGTCGGCGGGCGCTGTCCATACATGGATACCCTTGACATGTGACCGACGCCCACGACACCGCAGCAGACAGCTCACTGCGAACCACCGGAGGCGCCCCTCCGGACGACGGCGGATCTTCTGCTACGGAGGCGCCGATCCCCCTTCTGGAGCCGCGTGAGGGCATTCCGCCCGTCATCGCGGACGAGACCGCCCTGGCCCGGGTGATCGCCGCCTTCGAGGCGGGCTCCGGACCCGTCGCCGTCGACGCCGAGCGCGCGTCCGGCTACCGCTACGGGCAGCGCGCCTACCTCGTGCAGCTGCGCCGCGAGGGCGCCGGCACGGCCCTGATCGACCCCGTCGCCTGCCCCGACCTGTCCGCCCTCGGTGACGCCCTGTCCGGCGTCGAGTGGGTGCTGCACGCCGCCACCCAGGACCTGCCGTGCCTGCGCGAGATAGGCATGGTGCCGACGCGGCTGTTCGACACGGAGCTGGCCGGGCGGCTCGCCGGGTTCCCCCGGGTCGGCCTCGGCGCGATGGTCGAGAGCGTGCTGGGCTTCGTCCTGGAGAAGGGGCACTCCGCCGTCGACTGGTCGACCCGGCCCCTGCCCGAGCCCTGGCTGCGCTACGCGGCGCTGGACGTCGAGCTCCTCGTCGACCTGCGCGACGCGCTGGAGAAGGAGCTGGACCGGCAGGGCAAGCTGGACTGGGCCCGCCAGGAGTTCGACGCGATCGCCTCCGCTCCGCCGGCCGAGCCCCGCAAGGACCCGTGGCGGCGTACGTCCGGCATGCACAAGGTCCGCCGGCGGCGGCAGCTGGCCGTCGTACGGGAACTGTGGCAGACCAGGGACCGGATCGCGCAGCGGCGGGACGTGTCGCCGGGCAAGGTGCTCGGGGACGCGGCCATCGTCGAGGCCGCGCTGGCGGTTCCGGCCAATGTGCAGGCGCTGGCCGCGCTGAACGGATTCGGTCACCGCGTCGGCAAGCGGCAGCTGGAGCAGTGGCAGGCGGCCGTGGACCGGGCGAAGGCGCTGAGCGAGGCACAGCTGCCGCAGCCGGGGCAGTCGGTGACCGGGCCTCCGCCGCCGCGCGCCTGGGCCGAAAAGGACCCCGCGGCCGCGGCGCGGTTGTCCGCGGCCCGGGCCGGGGTGTCGGCGCTGGCCGAGCAGCTGAGCATGCCGCAGGAGAATCTGATCACGCCGGACACGGTGCGGCGGGTGTGCTGGGAGCCGCCGGCGTTGGTGGACGCCGAGTCGGTGGCCGCTGCCCTGGCCGGGCACGGGGCTCGGCCGTGGCAGGTGGAGCAGGTGACGCCGGTGTTGGTGACCGCGTTGTCCGCCAAGGCTCCCTAGCGGGCCTTCCCGGGAGGGCGGCTGCGAGTATGTCCGTGGCTGTGCGCGCAGTTCCCCGCGCCCCTTGGGGGCGTGCTCACCTGGTCGCTCCCCTGGTGAAGCCGTTGTAGATGGAGCGCTGGAGGCACAGGAAGACGATCAGTGTCGGGAGGATCACGAGGATCGCTCCTGCCGAGATGGTCTCCCAGTGGGCACCGAACGGGCCCTTGAAGCGGAACAGCGACGTCGAGATCACGCCAAGATCTTCCGAGGGCATGTAGAGGAACGGGATGTAGAAATCGTTGTAGGTCGTGATGCCTTTGACGATCACCACCGTCGCGGTCGCCGGTCTCAGTAGCGGGAAGATGATCTTGCGGTAGATCGTGAAGGCGTTCGCGCCGTCCAGGCGGGCCGCCTCGTCCAGGGATGTGGGGATCGACCGGACGAACTGCAGGAAGATGTAGATCGAGACGATGTCCGTGCCCATGTAGAGGGCGATCGGCGCCCACAGACTGTCGAACATGCCGAAGCTGTTGACGATCTGGAAGGTGGCCACCTGGGTGGTCACACCGGGGACCAGCGCGGCGACCAGGAACAGGGCCAGGACCGCCTTGCGGAAGCGGAACCGGAAGCGGTCGATGGCGTAGGCCGTCATCGAGCCGACGAGGACCGTGCCGCCGATGGCGACGACCAGGATGATCGCCGTGTTGCCGAAGGCCGAGAGCATCCGGCCGTCCTGGAAAGCCGTCACGTAGTTGTGGAAGTCGAACGGGTCCTCGGGCAGCGCGAGCGCTCCGCTGCCGTCGGCCATCTCCCGCTCGGACTTGAGGGATGTCAGGAACACCGCGGCGAGCGGCAGCAGGACCACCGCGGTCGCGGTGATCAGCGACAGGTACACGAGGACGCGGGTCACCGCGCGGCGGGTCATACGAGGTCCACCTTGTCGTCGGGGGCGAGGCGCCGCTGCACCCAGGTCACCGCCAGGACGATCAGCAACAGCACGAGCGCGGCCGCCGAGGCGAGGCCCGTCTTGTTGAACTGGAACGCCAGTTTCACCGTCTGGATCACGAACGTCTCGGTGCCGGTCGCGCCGCCCGTCATGATGTAGGGGATCTCGAAGACCGACAGGGAACCCGAGATCGAGAGGATCACGGTGAGGGACAGCACCGGCTTGATGCCCGGCGCGATGATGTACCGGAACTGGTGCCAGCGGTTCGCGCCGTCCAGTTCGGCCGCCTCGTACAGCTCCCCGGGGATCGACTGGATCGCGCCGAGGAACAGCACGAAGTTCAGGCCCAGGTAGCGCCAGACGGAGACGCCGGCCAGGGAGGTGTTCGCCGATGCCGGCGTGCCGAGCCAGGCCCGGTCGCTCTCCACGCCGAACAGGCTCAGTACCGAGTCGAGGGTGCCGCCGTCCTGGAAGAAGTAGAGGAAGACGAACCCGATCGCCACGCCGTTGATCAGGTACGGGAAGAACAGCACGCCCTTGAAGAAGTTCCGGAAGCGCACGTCGAAGCTGAGGATCGTGGCGAAGTAGAGCGCGACGACGATCTGGACGACGGAGGCCGCCAGGTAGTAGCCGCTGACCCAGAACACCTCGAACAGCTCGGAACGGGTGAAGAGTTCGGCGTAGTTCTCGACGCCCGTGTAGTTCAGCTCGGGGCTCACTCCGTCCCAGTCGGTGAAGCTGTACGCGACCATGTTGGCGATCGGCGCGTAGGTGAAGACGATCAGGAGGGTGAGCGGGGCGAGCAGGAAGAGCCAGGGGGTGGCCCCGCGCCACAGGCGTGCCGGGCGCGGGGCGGGGGCCGGAGCCGGGGCGGCGGCCGCCTTCGCGGCGGCCTGGACGGCCGCCGTCTCGGTGGTGCCCGTCATCAGGACCCCAGCGACTTCTGCGTCTCGGTCCACTTCTCGCCGAGGCCGTCCAGGAAGTCGTCCGGGTCGCCCTTCCTGGCGCCGCGGGCCATGTCGACGAGTTCCTGTCGGTAGTCGGGCTTGTTGATGCCGACCTCGGACTGGTTGTCGATGCTCTTCACCTCGGCGCCCTTGCTGTCATCGAGTTCGAGCAGCTTGACGCCCGCCTCCTCGTACGGCTTCAGGACAGCGGGCAGCGGGGCGTCCTTGAGCGGGGACAGCGCCAGGTTGTCCTGCGCGTAGCCGGACTCCTCGGTGAACCAGTCGATCCAGGCGCGGGCGGCCTCCTTGTGCGAGGAGTTGATGTTGACGGCCTGGTTGTAGTCGGGCGACGTCACCGCGCAGAACGTGCCGTCCTTCTGGGCGGGGAAGGGCATGAACCCGATGTCGTCCGGGTCGGTCCCGGCCTGCTTCGCCGCGCCCTGCATCTGGATGACCGCCCAGGAGCCGAGCCACATGGTGGCGATCTCGCCCTTGGCCAGCCTGGGCTTGGACGCCTCCCAGTTGGTGGTGGTCGGGTCCTTCTCGACGAGCCCCTCGTGCACGATGTCGTACAGCAGGGTGTCGGCCACGCGCAGGTCGGCGCCCTCGGCCCAGGGGTTGCCCTCGGCGAGCCTGGTGGTGGCCTGCTCGTCGCAGCCGACCGAGCCGTTGACGCCGGTCCACTGGCTGAGCGGCCATTTGTCCTTGAAGTTGGTGTAGTAGGGGACCGCGTCGGTCTTCGACTTGATCGCCTTGAGTCCGGCGAGGAACTCGGCCGGTGTCGTGGGCCATTCGGTGACCCCGGCCTGTGTCCACACCTTCTTGTTGTAGATGAACCCCGGAAGCGCGCCCAGCGGGCTCTGGCCGTAGACCTTCCCGTCCACGGCGGTGAAATCGGTGAAACGGTACTTCTTGCTGCGCTCCGCCTCACTGCCCAGCGACGCGAAGAACTTGGGGTAGTCCTTCTTCTCGATGACCGCGGGGATCATGAGGACGTCGCCGTAGTTCTCCGTGTTCATACGGATCTTGACTTCGCCCTCGTAATCGGTGATGCCGTCGAACTCGACCTTCACCTTGGGGTACGTCCGGTTGAACTCGGCGGCGTACTTCTTCATCGTCCCGTCCTGCACGAGGTCGGTGCGGTGGGTGAGGACGGTGATGGTTCCGCTGACCTTGGCGGGATCGTCGGGCGCCTCGGCGTCGGCGCCCTCGGCGGAGCTTCCGGTGCCGGTGCAGCCGGAGGCCAGCAGGGCGGCGCCCACGGCCAGGGCGAGGAGGGTACGGCGGTTCATGTGCATCAGCTCCGTTCGCTGAGGGGGACTCGGGACGGACGAGCACGTGCGGTATGGCTGGTTCGGAACTCTGACAGTGAGCACTCAACCGGTAAAGTCCCAATCCCGCCAACGATGTGAAACCGACACACGACTCTTCACTGGACCGGTTAAGGGAGTGCGCATGCTGGAGGCCACACCGCTCGGCGACGGCTGGACCCTGCGGCACGGCTCGGAGAGACTGCCGGCCGGCGTGCCGGGGTGCGTGCACACCGACCTGATGTCGGCCGGGGTGATCCCGGACCCGTTCCTCGGCCGGAACGAGACCGACGTGGCCTGGGTGGGGCGCCGCGACTGGACCTACGAGCGGGAGCTCGAGGGCTCGTCCGCGCAGGAGCGGACCGACCTGGTCTTCGACGGGCTCGACACCGTCGCCGAGATCTCCCTGGACGGACGGCCGCTGGGGAAGGTGCGCAACATGCACCGGTCCTACCGGTTCGACGTGACGGGGCTGTCCGGGCGGCTGTCCGTGCGGTTCGTCTCGGCGTACGCCGAGGCCGAGGCGGTGCGGGGCCGGGTCGGCGAGCGCCCCGCCGCCTACACCGAGCCCTACCAGTACCTGCGCAAGATGGCCTGCTCCTTCGGCTGGGACTGGGGGCCCACCCTGGTGACGGCCGGGATCTGGCGGCCGGTGCGCCTGGAGCAGTGGTCGACGGCACGGATCGCCCGGGTGCGTCCGCTGGTCACCGTCGAGGAGGGCACGGGCGTCGTCGAGCTGGTCGTGGACGTCGAGCGGACCCGGGTCGAGGCACCGCTCGCCGTGGAGGCGACCGTCGCGGGAGTACGGGCGCGAACCGAGATCGAGGGGGCGGGCGGGACCGTACGGCTGCGGGTGCCGGACGCACGGCTGTGGTGGCCGCGCGGGTACGGCGAACAGCCTCTGTACGACGTGGAGTTGACGCTGCTGCACGGCGAGGAGGCACTGGACGTGTGGCGGCGGCGGGTGGGCTTCAGGACCGTCGAGCTGGACCGGCGGCCAGACGCACACGGCACCGGCTTCACTCTCGTCGTCAACGGCGAGCGGCTCTTCGTGCGGGGCGTCAACTGGATCCCCGACGACGTCTTCCCCTCCCGGATCACCCGGGAGCGCTACCGGCAGCGGCTGGAACAGGCGGCCGGCGCGGGCGTGGATCTCGTCCGGATCTGGGGCGGCGGGATCTACGAGAGCGAGGACTTCTACGACGCCTGCGACGAGCTCGGGCTGCTGGTGTGGCAGGACTTCCCGTTCGCCTGCGCGGCCTACCCGGAGGAACAGCCGCTGCGCGGCGAGGTGGAGGCCGAGGCGCGGGAGAACGTCGTACGGCTGATGCCGCATCCGTCGCTCGTGCTGTGGAACGGCAACAACGAGAACCTGTGGGGCTTCAGGGACTGGGAGTGGGAGCCTCGGCTGTCCGGGGACTCGTGGGGGGAGGGCTACTACCTGGGGGTGCTGCCGCGCGTGGTGGCCGAGCTGGACCCGACCCGGCCGTACACGGCGGGCAGCCCCTGGTCCGGGTCGTGGGAGCACCACCCGAACGACCCGGCGCACGGCACCCACCACTCGTGGGAGGTGTGGAACCGGGAGGACTACGCGGACTACCGGCTGAACGTGCCGCGCTTCGTCGCCGAGTTCGGCTGGCAGGCACCGCCCGCGTACGCCACGCTGCGACGGGCCCTGCCCGGGGAGGAGCTCGCGCCGGACTCCCCCGGCATGCTGCACCACCAGAAGGCCGACGACGGCAACGGCAAGCTGGAGCGGGGGCTGCAGCGGCATTTCGCCGTGCCGGAGGGCGACTTCGACCGGTGGCACTACCTGATGCAGCTCAACCAGGCTCGGGCGATCGCGGCCGGGATCGAGCACTGGCGGGCGCACTGGCCGGTGTGCGCGGGCACGATTCTCTGGCAGCTCAACGACTGCTGGCCGGTGACGTCCTGGGCGGCGATCGACGGGGACGGCCGGGAGAAGCCGCTGTACCACGAGCTGAGGCGGCTGTACGCGGACCGGTTGCTGACGATCCTGGCGGGGGACGGCGGCTTGGAGCTGGCCGCCGTGAACCAGGCGGCCGGGGACTGGGCGGGGGCGCTCACCCTGCGCCGGATGTCCGTGGCGGGCGGGACGCTGGGGCAGGCGGGTGTGAAGTTCACGGCCGGGGCCCGGTCCGTGGCCCGGGTCGAGGTGCCGCCCGGGCTGACGCCCGCCGGGCCGGAGGAGTTCCTGGTAGCCGACGTGTGGGGGTCCCCCCGCTCGAGCGGAGCCGAGAGTGGGGGAGGGCTGCGGGCGGTGCACTTCCCGCTGCCGGACCGTGACGTCGCCTACCCGCAGCCCCGCTTCGATGTCGCGCTCGCCCCGGGCGGCATCACCGTGACCGCCCGCACCCTGGTTCGCGACCTGCTGCTCCAGGCCGACCGGCTGGGCCCGGGAGCGCGGGCCGACCGGGGGCTGGTGACCCTGCTGCCGGGCGAAGAGGTGACCATCGGGGTGCGCGGCTGGAAGACTCCGGACGCGGAGACCGCCCGTTCGGCCCTGTACTGCGTGGAGCCCACCCGATGACGGCAACGCCGACCCCTCGCGTCACCATCAAGGACGTCGCCGCGCGCGCCGGTGTGTCCAAGGGTGCGGTGTCCCTCGCCTTCAACCACAAACCCGGGCTCGCGGAGACCACGCGGGACCGGATCTTCCGGGCGGCGCGCGAACTGGGCTGGGCGCCGAGCCTCACGGCGCGGACCCTGGCCGGATCGCGGGTGGACGTGGTGGGCCTGGCGGTGTGCCGGCCGGCCCGGGCCCTGGGGCTCGAACCCTGGTACATGGAGTTCGTCTCCGGCGTGGAGAGCGTGCTGGCCGAGCACTCCAGCTCGCTGCTGCTGAGGCTGGTGCGGAACATGGACGAGGAGGTGGGCGTCCAGGAGGCGTGGTGGCGGGCGCGGCAGATCGGCGGGTCGATCCTCGTGGACTTCCGCGGGGACGATCCGCGGGCGGCCATGACGCAGCGCCTCGGGATGCCGGCGGTCGCCGTCGGGCATCCCTCGCTGACCGGGGGGCTCACGTCGGTGTGGACGGACGACGCCACGGCCGTGACGGAGGCGGTGCGGTATCTGGCCGCCCTCGGGCACCGCCGGATCGCCCGGGTGGGCGGGGCGGCGGACCTCGGGCACACGGCGATCCGGACGGCGGCGTTCGACGAGGCGGCGGGGGCGCTGGCCGGGGCGTGGCAGGTGGCGACGGACTTCTCGGGGGACGCGGGAGCGCGGGCGACGCGCTCGCTGCTGACCGCGGCACCTGCCGACCGGCCGACGGCGATCGTGTACGACAACGACATCATGGCTGTGGCGGGGTTGTCGGTGGCGGCGGAGATGGGACTGCGGGTGCCTCAGGACGTGTCGCTGCTGGCGTGGGACGACTCGCAGCTGTGCCGGCTGACGCATCCGACGTTGTCGGCCATGAGCCATGACGTGCATGGGTTCGGCGCCGAGGTGGCCAGAACCTTGTTCTCGGTGATCAGCGGGGGTGAGGGTGGGTCGCATCCTGTGCCGACTCCTGTGCTGACGCCTCGGGGGTCCACCGCACCGCCTCGGTGAGCGCCATTCGGGGGTGCGGGAGCATCGTGGCTGGCCGCGCAGTTCCCCGCGCCCCTTACGGGGCACTCCAAGATGTGACCTTCACCGCTCCGCCTGTCAGGGGTGTGCAGCCACGTTACTCATAAGTAGCATGGGCCTGAGCGCGCGCTCAGCGCATCGCAGCAGCAATGCAGATCCTGACCCTGGAGGAGAGCCATCGTGCCTCGTACCGTCAGGGACGTCGTCTTCGTCGACGGCGTCCGCACCCCGTTCGGCAAGGCGGGCCCGAAGGGCATCTACCACGAGACCCGTGCCGACGACCTCGTCGTGAAGGCGATCCGGGAGCTGCTGCGCCGCAACCCCGGACTCGACCCCAAGAAGATCGACGAGGTCGCCATCGCCGCGACCACGCAGATCGGTGACCAGGGCCTGACCATCGGCCGCACCGCCGGGATCCTCGCGGGTCTCCCGCAGTCCGTGCCGGGCTACTCCATCGACCGCATGTGTGCCGGCGCCCTGACCGCCGTCACCTCGGTCGCCGGTTCCGTCGCGTTCGGCGCCTACGACATCGCCATCGCGGGCGGTGTCGAGCACATGGGCCGCCACCCCATGGGCGAGGGCGTGGACCCGAACCCGCGGTTCGTCTCCGAGAAGCTGGTAGACGAGTCGGCCCTGTTCATGGGCATGACCGCGGAGAACCTGCACGACCGGTACCCGCAGATCACCAAGCAGCGTGCCGACGAGTACGCCGTGCGCTCCCAGGAGAAGGCCGCCAAGGCGTACGCCAACGGCAAGATCCAGGCCGACCTGGTTCCGGTCTCGGTGCGCCGCACCTCCCCCGAGGCCGGTGAGACGGGCTGGGGCCTGGTCACCGCCGACGAGCCGATGCGCCCGGGCACCACCCTGGAGAACCTCTCCGGTCTGAAGACCCCCTTCCGCGTCCACGGCCGGGTCACCGCCGGTAACGCGGCCGGTCTGAACGACGGCGCCACCGCCTCCCTCATCGCCTCCGAGGACTTCGCGCGCGAGCACGACCTCCCCGTGAAGATGCGCCTGGTCTCCTACTCCTTCGCGGGCGTGGAGCCCGAGGTCATGGGCTACGGCCCGATCCCGGCGACGGAGAAGGCGCTGGCCCAGGCGGGCCTGTCGATCTCCGACATCGGCCTGTTCGAGATCAACGAGGCCTTCGCCGTCCAGGTCCTGGCCTTCCTCGACCACTACGGCATCGCCGACGACGACGAGCGCGTCAACCAGTACGGCGGCGCCATCGCGTTCGGCCACCCGCTGGCCTCCTCCGGCGTCCGCCTGATGACGCAGCTGGCCCGCCAGTTCGAGGAGCAGCCGCACGTCCGCTACGGCCTGACCACCATGTGCGTCGGCTTCGGCATGGGCGCGACGGTCATCTGGGAGAACCCGCACTTCGAGGGGGACAAGTGAGCACCACCGCCGAGCTTCTGAAGCAGGCTTCCGAGCTGTTCCCGGACGAGGTCGTCACGAGTGCGCACGTACGCCACTTCGACCTCCCCCTGGGTGCGGGGCGCTTCGCCCTGATCACCCTGGACAACGGCCACGACCACACCAAGCCGACCACCTTCGGCCCGGCCTCGCTGGCGAACCTCAACGCCGCCATCGACCAGGTCGAGAAGGAGGCGGCGGACGGCGAGATCATCGGTGTCGGCATCACCGGCAAGCCGTTCATCTTCGCGGTCGGCGCCGACCTCAAGGGCGTGGAGATCCTCAAGGAGTACGAGCACGCGCTCGCCATCGGCAAGGGCGGCCACGAGGTCTTCAAGCGGCTGTCCCAGCTGGCCGTGCCGACCTTCGCGTACTACAACGGCGCCGCGATGGGCGGCGGTGTCGAGGTCGGTCTGCACTGCACCTACCGCACCGTCTCCGCGGCCCTGCCGGCGTTCTCGCTGCCCGAGGTCTTCCTCGGCCTGGTGCCCGGCTGGGGCGGCTGCACGCTGCTGCCGAACCTGATCGGCCCCGAGAAGGCCGTCTCGGTGATCATCGAGAACAGCCTCAACCAGAACAAGCAGCTCAAGGGCAAGCAGGTCTACGAGCTCGGGATCGCCGACGCGATCTTCGAGGGCGCGGACTTCCTGGAGCAGTCGCTCATCTGGACCGCCACCGTCCTCAAGGGCGAGCTGAAGATCGAGCGCCCGGTGATCGACCGCGGCGAGGGCTGGGACCAGGCCGTCGCCAAGGGCCGCTTCATCGCGGACTCCAAGGTGCACGGCGCCGCCCCGGCCGCCTACCGCGCCCTGGACATCATCGCCGCCGCCAAGAACGGCGACCTGCAGCAGGGCTACGACGCCGAGGACAAGGCCCTCGCCGACCTCATCATGGGCGGCGAACTGCGCTCCGGCATCTACGCCTTCAACCTGGTGCAGAAGCGCGGCAAGCGCCCGGCCGGCGCCCCGGACAAGAACCTGGCCCGCCCGGTCACCAAGGTCGGTGTCGTCGGCGCCGGTCTGATGGCCAGCCAGCTCGCGCTGCTGTTCCTGCGCCGCCTGGAGGTGCCGGTCGTGCTGACCGACATCGACCAGGAGCGCGTCGACAAGGGTGTGGGCTACGTCCACGCCGAGATCGACAAGCTGCTCGGCAAGGGCCGCATCAACCAGGACAAGGCCAACCGCCTCAAGGCGCTGGTGTCCGGTGTGCTGGACAAGGCCGAGGGCTTCTCCGACGCGGACTTCGTCATCGAGGCCGTGTTCGAGGAGATCGGTGTCAAGCAGCAGGTGTTCGCGGAGGTCGAGGCGGTCGCCCCGGCGCACGCCATCTTCGCGACCAACACCTCCTCCCTCTCCGTCTCGGAGATGGCGTCGAAGCTGCAGCACCCCGAGCGGGTCGTGGGCTTCCACTTCTTCAACCCGGTCGCCGTCCTCCCGCTGCTGGAGATCGTCCGCGGCGAGAAGACCGACGACGCCTCGCTGGCCACGGCCTTCGCCGTCGCCAAGAAGCTGAAGAAGACCGCGGTCCTCACCAAGGACGCCCCGGCGTTCGTCGTGAACCGCATCCTGACCCGTTTCATGGGCGAGATCCAGAACGTCATCGACGAGGGCACCCCGGTCGAGGTCGCCGAGAAGGCCGTCGAGCCGCTCGGTCTGCCGATGTCCCCGCTGGTGCTGCTGGAGCTGGTCGGCCCCGCGATCGGTCTGCACGTCTCGGAGACCCTCAACCGGGCCTTCCCGGACCGCTTCACGGTCTCCCCGAACCTCGCGGCCGTCGTCAAGGCCGGCAAGCGCGGCTTCTACGTCTACGACTCCGGAAAGCCGGAGCTGGACCCCGAGGTCGCCGCGCTGCTGAAGCAGGGCGACACCGTCCTGACGGAGGAGCAGGTCCGCGACCGCGTGCTCGACGCGGTGGCGCAGGAGATCGGCATCATGCTCGACGAGGGCGTCGTCGCCGAGGCGCAGGACATCGACCTGTGCCTCATCACGGGCGCCGGCTGGCCCTTCCACCTGGGCGGCATCACGCCGTACCTGGACCGCGAGGGTGTCTCCGAGCGCGTGAACGGCAAGAGGTTCCTGGCGCAGGGCGTCGCGAGCGTCCCGGCGTAACGCGTTACCCCTGAGGGGGGTGGGGCGTACGGTAACAATCCGTGCACCCGCCCCCCTTTTTGCATGCCGCCACAGATAGGATCCTCACACAATCCGACCATTGTTTACCTGACTCTGACGGTCTCCACACCGGACCGCCGGGTGTCCTCGAAGGAGTCCTGCGTGGCGTCCCCTCGTCGCCGAACACCCCGACGCCGAGTCTGGCCCAAGATCAGGCTCCTGCTCCTCGTGGCGGTGGTCGCCGCCGGCGGCACGGCGCTCTACCCGGTGTGGAAGGCGGCGAACCCGGATCCGCCCGAGCTGAAGGTCCGCTACCGGACCGACACCCCGGCGACGGCCGCGGCCGCCAAGCCGTCGTTCGAGGTCTTCAACGACACGGACAAGGCAGTGCCGTTGAGCGATGTCGCGCTCCGGTACTGGTTCACCGCCGACGACGGCGCTGCGTACGCCTTCAACTGCGTCAACGCCGTCTTCGGCTGCTCGAACGTGGCCGGCCGGATCGTGGCGACGGACAAGGCCGGCGACACCGCCGACCACTACCTGGAGGTCCGCTTCACGGCCGCGGCGGGCAGTCTGAAGCCCGGAGCCAACAGCAAGGGCATCGACCTCCAGCTGTTCCGCACCGACCACAAGAAGCTGAAGCAGTCCGACGACCGCTCCTTCGACGCCGAGATGACCAGCTACAAGGCGGCGGAGAAGGTCACCGCCTACAAGCGGGGCGTCCTCGTCTGGGGCGAGGAGCCGGACGGCACCAAGGCGAGCGACGACAAGAAGGCGGCGAAGGCTTCTGCACCCTCCCCCGTTCCGGCCCCTCCGGCCGGGGTGCTGTTCGACGACTTCACCTACCAGGGCCCCAAGGACCCCGCCCTGTTCAAGCACGGCTGGCTGGTCCGCACCAGCAAGGGCGGTCCGGGCGTCGAGAACACCTGGTCCGCGAGCGGCGTCAGCTTCCCCACCGCCGAGGGCTCCCACGCCGACGGCCAGGTGCTCAATCTGCGGGCGAGCACGGACGGTACCGAGGCCGGGACGAAGCAGGCGAGCCTCGGCACGGCCGCGAGCAAGTTCCGCGACGGCACGTACGCGGCCCGGATCCACTTCAGCGACGAGCCGGCCACCGGTGACTCCGGCGACCACGTCAACCAGACCTTCTACACCATCGGCGGCAAGGGCTCGAAGTACAGCGAGCTGGACAACGAGTACATGCCGAACGGCGGCTGGGGCCGCCCCGGTCCCAAGCTCGACACCGTGACCTGGTTCGACCACAAGACGAACGACCGGGTCTACAAGACCACCAACAAGAGCCTCGACACCTGGCACACCGTGCTGATCCGGGTGAAGGACGGCGTCGTCGCCTACTGGCTCGACGGCAAGAAGCTCTTCCTCAGCAACGGCAAGTACGCCCCGCGTGCGGACATGTCCGTGAACTTCAACCACTGGTTCATCGACCTGCCGTTCAAGGGCGAACGCGCCTGGGACATGAAGGTGGACTGGCTCTACTACAACGCGAACGACACCCTCTCGGCGAAGCAGGTGCAGTCCGCTGTCGACGGCTTCACCGACGAGGGCATGAACTACTTCGACACGGTTCGGGAGTCCCGGTGAGGAAAAGGCGGTCCGGCGCCCACAGGCACGCTGCCGAGGCAACGGAGGACAAGCCGGTGGTGAGCAGGCGCTCCGCGCTGCTGATGGGCGGTACGGGAGGCGTCGCCATGGCCGGCGGCGGCGCGTGGCTGGGCAAGGTGGTGGCGCAGCCCGCCGCCCCGGCCGCCGCCGGAGGCATCGGAGGCCTCACCACGCCTCCCCTGTACGCCCCTTCGGGCCGCCGCCCCAAGTACCGCCGGGCCAGTTGGTCCCAGCAGTTCCAGTCCGGCCACGGCTGGACGCCCGGGGGTGCGGGCACCGCCTCGGCCGAGGCGAACGACAAGTCGGTCTTCGTCCGCGGCACCCAGTCGGTGCGCGTGACCACGGCCGGCACCGGCAAGCAGAGTTACGTGCGCAAGACGGGCCTGCCGGCGATGAGCCTGACCGGCAAGATGATCCGGCTGGTCTTCCGGGTCGAGGACGTGACGAACCTGGCCAAGCTCGTCTTCTACCTGGGCAGCGGCTCCCTGGCGAACCACTTCGCCTGGGCCCACCACGTCCACTCCAAGACCTCGGCCAACTACGTCCAGTCCGGGGAGTGGGTGACCGTCCACCTCCAGTGGGCGGACGTCAACGCGGCGGCCGGCACGTACTCCATCGGCGCCGACGGCAAGCCGTCCACGAAGACCGGCTTCACCGACATGTCGTTCGCGGTGTACGACGACGCGGGCGGCCCGGTGACCTACCGGCTGCAGGCCGTGGAGCTGATACCGGACACCGTCTCGGTCTTCCCCAAGGGCGTCGTCTCCATCACCTTCGACGACTCCCACAAGTCGATCCACGACCTGGCCCGCCCGGTCATGGACCGCTTCGGCTTCCCCGGCACGGTCTACAACATCGCCGACGCCATCGGCACCGGCAGCTTCCTGACGCTGAACCAGATGCGGTCGATGCAGGACTTCTCCGGCTGGGAGATGGGCGGCCACTCGTACGCGAACGCCGTTCACACGGCCAGCTACCCCAAGCTCACCGCCGAGCAGGCCGACGACGACTTCCGCAAGCTGCGCGAGTGGCTGGTGTCCAACGGCTTCACCAGCGAGCATTTCGCCTATCCGCACGGCGCCTTCCAGAAGACGTCCGACGGGGTCCCGGTCGACCAGATCGCGAGCCGGCACTTCACCACGGCCCGGTCGATCATCTCCGAGACGATCGAGTCGTTCGCCCCGGCGATGCCGTACCGCCTCAAGGCGCTGACCGGCATCAACGACGGCACGGGGATCGGCGGTACGGCCCTGTCGAAGCTGACGGGCCCGGGCGGCCGGCTGGACCGGTGCGTGAACAGCGGCGACTGGCTGATCCTGTGCCTGCACAAGGTCGTGGACGGCACCCCGGCCACGAGCACCGAGATCGGCAAGGCGGGCCTGGAGACGCTGATGAAGGCGATCGACGACCGGGACATCCCGGTGCTGACGGTCGAGGAAGCCATGGCCTCCTACACCTGAGGCCCGGCGCACGACCCGGACCCACAAGAGAGGGGCGGCCCCCCGGCCGCCCCTCTCTCCGTTCGCTCCTGCGGCGTTACCAGCCGCCCTGCCCGTAGCCCTGACCCTGGCCTTGTCCCTGGCCCTGGCCCTGCGGCCACGACGGGTCCTGGTGCGGATAGCCGCCCTGCTGCGGGACGTGGCCGCCCTGGCCCGGGTACTGCTGCTGGTACGGGTCGGGATGGCCCTCGTACCCGCCCTGCCACTGCTGCTGCCCGGCCGGTGCCCCCCAGCTGACACGCTGCTGCGGGACGGCCGCGTGCTGCTCCTCGTCGTACCCGGGGATCGGCTGCGGCTGGGAGGGGATGCCGCCCGTCGGGCGGGGGCGGGTGCGCAGCGCCACGCCCTCCAGACGCATCAGCTGGAGCGTCTCGGTGACCTTCTTGTCGGAGTACGGGTCCTCTTCCTCGAAGATCTCCGTCACGTCGTGCTCGTGGTCCCCGGCCACGGACACCTCGACGCCGCCCTGGCGCGTGCCCCAACTGCCCTTGTGGAGGGTGAACAGGGCGTAGAAGCGCAGCGGGGTCAGCAGCGTCAGCTGGATCACGCCGTAGATGGGCGCGAGCAGGAACATGCCGAACCGCTTGACGAAGCCCATGCCGCGCCGCGGGAAGTCGAGGTAGCGCACATTGCGCAGGTAGCCCATCAGCACCATGAAGACGAGGTAGTCGCCGATGTGGTTGACGAACTGGGCGGGCTTCATGATGGGCAGGATGACCATCGAGTAGAACATCGCCGAGCCGAAGACCAGCCACAGGGCGAGTTCCATGCAGGTCAGCCAGAAGGCCGGGCGGTACTTCTTCTGGTGCCGGAACGCCCACAGCGACTCGCGGAAGAAGGACTTGTTCCAGCGCACCTGCTGGCGCAGGAAGTGCGGCAGCTTCTCGGGAACCGCGGTGTAGCCGACGGCGGTCTCCTGGAAGACGACCTGGCCTTCCATCAGGCAGTAGTTGGTCATGCGGCGGTCGTCACCGAAGACGGCCGGCTTGCCCAGGAACTGCTGGTTGAGGAAGTCCGGCAGGTACTTGCGCACCAGCGTGCCGCGGTACGCGGAGAGCGCGCCGCAGCAGCACAGCACCGACTTCAGTCGCGAGTAGGCGGCCCGTTCGAACAGGAACGAGTTGCCGTAGCGCAGGTCCTGGAGGCGGGTGAAGATGTTGCTGTCGTGGTTGAGCGCCAGCACCATGCCGGTGGAGGCCATGATCTTCTCGTCGGCCAGCGGCAGCAGCAGCTCGCGCACGGTGTCCCGGGACAGCACGGTGTCCGAGTCGACGCACAGGAAGATGTCGGAGTAGGGCGCCGCCTCGAAGCCCAGCGCCAGCGCCTCGCGCTTGCCCTTGTTCTCGGGCTGGACGCTGACGGTGTACTTGACGCCCTTCGCCTCGAACTCGCGGCGCATCTTCTTCGCGGCCCTGATGCCGGAGTCGTTGGCGCTGGCGTCGTCGATGATGTGGATCTCGTTCGGCAGGCGGCTCTGCGCGAGGAGGCTGCGCATGCCCTGCTCGAACATCACCGGGTCCTCGTTGTAGATCGGGATGACCGCGGTGACCCAGGCGTTCTCCAGGTACTCCAGCTCCTCCCGGCCTGCCTTGGCGGGACGGTAGAAGAGGGCGCCGAACATCTTCAGGGCGAGCAGGCCCATGGCACCCATGGAGTACAGGTGCAGGGAGCCGGCGTCGAGCCGGGTGGCGATCAGTGCGGCCAGGCCCAGGAAGACGAAGTACGAGACCTTCAGGTGCCGCCGCTTGCGGTGGGCCCGACGGCCACCGGAGTCGACGGCTCCCGGTATGTACGTATCGTCGGCAGTCACAGCTTGACCACCCGCGGGTGGTCGGCGGATTTGCCCCGGGTGTCGAAGAGCGCCCGGGCGCGGTCGGCCAGCTCGTCGAGGTCTATCTCGCGGTGCGGCTGGAGCAGGATCGTCAGGTCGGCGGCCTCGGCGGCGGCGAGGTAGTCCTCGGCCCGCTCGACGGGCGCACCGGCGACGTGCCAGTGCTCGACCCGCGGGTCGAAGTAGACGAGCTCGGCACCCCGCGCGAGGAGGTTCTCCGCGACGGCCAGGGCCGGGCTCTCCCGCTGGTCGGAGATGTCCGGCTTGTAGGTCACGCCGAGCAGCAGGACCCGGGAGCCGCGCACGGCCTTGCCCTGGTCGTTGAGCAGATCGGCGGCGCGGTTCACCACGTGCACGGGCATCCGCTGGTTGATCTCCTGCGCCAGCTCCACGAACCGGAACGGGATGCCCAGCGAACGCACCTTGTACGACAGGTAGTTGGGGTCGATCGGAATGCAGTGCCCGCCGACTCCCGGACCCGGGTAGAACGGCGCGAACCCGAACGGCTTGGTGGAAGCGCACCGGATGGCGTCCCACAGATCGACGCCGATCTCCCGGCAGAACATCGACATCTCGTTGACGAGCGCGATGTTGACGTGCCGGTACGTGTTCTCCAGCAGCTTGGCCATCTCGGCCTCGCGGGTGCCCTTGGCCTCGACGACCCGGTTCACGAACCGCTCGTAGAGGGCGCGGGCGGCCTTGGTGCAGTCGGCCGTGATGCCGCCGACGACCTTGGGCGTGTTCTCCAGGCCGAAGGAGGCGTTGCCCGGGTCGATGCGCTCCGGGGAGAAGGCGAGGTGGAAGTCGACGCCGACTGTGAGCCCCCCGGCCTCCAGACGCGGCCGGACGACCTCGTCGGTCGTACCCGGGTACGTCGTGGACTCCAGCACCACGAGCGTGCCGGGCGTGAGGTGCGCGGCGATGTCGTCGACGGCGGCGTGCACCGCGCCGAGGTCCGGAGCGCCGTGCTCGGTGAGCGGCGTGGGAACGCACACCACGACAGCGGCGGCGCCGGCGATCACGTCGGCCCGGTCGACGGCCTCGAAGCCCTGCTCCAGCATGGCGCGCACTTCGGCGTCGGAGATGTCGTCGACGTGCGAACGGCCGCCGTTCAGCCCCTCGACCACCCGACGGCTGCGGTCGAGACCGACCACCTTCAGGCCCGCGGCTGCGGCGGACCGTGCCAACGGCAGCCCCACGTAACCGAGTCCGACAACGACAAGATCCACCGTGGAGGATCTGCTCACGACATCATTCCCAACCCCGTTGCCACGGCGTCAGCCAGACGCAGCAGCAACCGGCCCCCCGAGCAAATCGAACAAGTCCGAGGAGGTTAACAACACCTTCACTTTTTGACCATGTTCTCCCAAGGTGCGCCTTGTCACGCACACATCTGTACAACCGTTGACACACTTCAGGTGTCTCGTGCGACAAGAGCCTCAAAGGGAAGGGGCTGCTTCCACTTCTTGCAAGCGGTTCACAGCTCCCGCCAGGCCTCCAGCGCCAGCCCCGGCTCGTCCTTGCGGCGGGTGAGCAGCACGGTCCCCGCCGAGGGCGACAGGGAGGCCGCGACGACCTCCTCGTGCTCGTCGAGCGCCACCGACACGACGGCGTCGGCGGGCAGCCGGGGGCCGGACTCGGTCCACCAGGCACCGGCCGACTCCTGCTCGGTCGGATAGGCGGCGAAGGCGACCCGGCCGCTCGCCGACCGCTGGGCGAGCACGGTGCAGTCGTGCCCTTCTATGACGCACCGGACGGCTGAGACCGGCCCCGGCCCGGCAGACGCCAGCAGCGTCACCGGCTTCTCACCGGGACGCCAGGCGCACAGCTCGCCGGAGTCGTCGGTGAAGAAGAGGGTGGTGTGCTCGGCGGACGTGGCGAGCGCGCGCAGGGTGCCAGGACGCACGGGAGCCTCGACGCCCTCGGTCCGCACGGGCTTCTTGCCGTCCGACTCCTGCCGCCAGTGCAGGATCCCGCCGGGCACGGAGGCGTACAGCTCGACCAGCCCCGACTCACCGGTGACGGCGGCCAACTCCCCCTCGACGTCATGCCCTTCGAGGTCCAGCCAGCCTCCCCAGCCGCCCTTCACCTTCTGGTTGCGCAGGCTGACTCCGCCGTTCCCGTTACGGACGAAGACGTAACCGCGCCCCACCCCGTCCACGGTCACCGCGGGCGGCCCCGTGCGGTCGCCCTTCTTGTCCGGGTGGCCGATGGGAGTCCAGTCCAGGGGCGCGAGGTGGGGACGGAAGTGCGTGGAGTGCACGAGCCCGGACTCGCCCGGGGCGGTGGGCCGCCAGGCCGCCAGATGTGCGTAGCCGTCGGCGCCCTGCCCGACCGCCGCCTCCGGGTGCAGCTTCTGGGCACCGCCGACGGTTCGGGGTTCGTCCTCCCAGGGGCCGCCAGGGCCGAGCTCCGCCCGGCACAGGACGGCGTCGCCGGAGGGCAGATACACGGTGAGGCGGCCGTCGCGGCCGCGGATGAGCCAGTCGCCGTTCACCGGTTCACTTTATGCGGCCGACCGGCCCCGGCGCGCGCCCGCCCGCCCCCGCCCCGGGCCATCTGCCGTGCGACCCTGGCCACATGAACGCCAACGTGTCTGTCCTGGTCGTCGTCGACGCCGCGAACGTCGTCGGTTCGGTGCCGGACGGTTGGTGGCGGGACCGCCGGGGTGCGGCGGAACGGCTGCGGGACCGCTTGGCGTCGGAAGGGGTCCCGGCCGTCGCCGGCCCGGTGGAGATCGTCCTGGTGGTGGAGGGCGCGGCGCGCGGGGTGGAGTCCGTGCCCGGGGTACGGGTGTCGTCCGCCCCGGGCAGCGGGGACGACCACATCGTCGAGGTCGTGGCCTCGGCCGGTGAGCGTCCCGTCCTGGTGGTCACAGCGGACCGGGAGCTGCGGAGGAGGGTCGGGGAGCTGGGGGCGGAGGTGGCGGGGCCGCGTTCGGTTCGTCCGTAGGGTGCCGGGCGGGGTGCTTCCACAGCTGGCGTAGCGAAGTACCCGGCGTGGGTGCTGGGGCCGGGTGGGTCCGAAGCAGTTACAGGCCGCCGCAGGCCTACGCCCACTCAGCCGCAGCCGCTTACGGCGTGCCACCGCCCACGCTCGGCTGCTCCTCCCCCGCCTCGCGGCGGGCGAGGCGGCTGTGGGTGCGGCCGTACAGGAAGTAGACGAGGAACCCGACGGCCATCCAGATGGCGAAGCGGACCCACGTCTCGGCGGGCAGGTTGATCATCAGCCACAGCGACGCGCACACCGACAGGATCGGAAGGACCGGCACCCACGGGGTGCGGAACGCCCGGGGCAAGTCGGGCCGGGTCCTGCGGAGGATGATCACACCGATCGCGACGACCACGAACGCGAACAGCGTGCCGATGTTCACCAGCGCGGCCAGCTCCGTCAGCGGCGTGAACCCGGCGACGACCGCGATGATCACGCCGAGCAGGATGGTCGGCCGGTGCGGCGTCTTGAACCGCGGGTGGACGTGCGAGAAGAACCGCGGCAGCAGCCCGTCACGGCTCATCGCGAAGAACACGCGCGTCTGCCCGAGCAGCAGGATCATGCACACGGTCGTCAGGCCGACCGCGGCGCCGAAGCTGATGAAGCCCGCGAACCACGGATGCCCGGTGGCCTTGAAGGCTTCGGCGAGCGGCGCGTCCACGTCCAGTTTGGTGTAGTTCTGCATGCCGGTGACGACGATCGACACGAGGACGTACAGAGTTGTGCAGATCACGAGGGAGCCGAGGATGCCGCGCGGCATGTCGCGCTGCGGGTTCTTCGTCTCCTCGGCCGCCGTGGCCACGACGTCGAATCCGATGAAGGCGAAGAACACGACCGAGGCGGCGGTGAAGATGCCCATCACGCCGAAGTTGGACGGCGCCCAGCCGAACATCAGCTGGATGAGTGGAGAGTCCAGACTGGACCCGGCCTCCACCGGCTTCTCCTTCGGGATGAACGGGTCGTAGTTCTTCCCCTCGATGAGGAACGCGCCGGCCACGATCACGACGAGGACGACCGTCACCTTGATGGCGACGACGACCGACGTGATCCTCGCGGACAGCTTCATGCCGATCACGAGGATGGCGGTGAGGACGAGGACGAGCGCGGCGGCGAGGATGTCGAAGCCGAAGACGTCGGCGCCCTCCCGGCTGCCCAGGGCCGCGGGCATCGTCCAGCCCGCGTTCTCCAGGAGCGACTGGATGTAGCCGGACCAGCCGACGGCCACCACCGCAGTGCCCAGCGCGAACTCCAGGACCAGGTCCCAGCCGATGATCCAGGCGGGAAGTTCCCCGATCGAGGCGTAAGAGAACGTGTAGGCGGACCCGGCGACCGGGACGGTGGACGCGAACTCGGCGTAACAGAGCGCGGCCAGGGCGCAGGCGACTCCTGCCGCGACGAACGCCAGGGCCGTCGCGGGCCCGGCGTTGTCCTTGGCGACGGTGCCGGTGAGTACGAAGATGCCGGTACCGATGATCACGCCGACGCCGAAGACGGTCAGATCCAGCGCGGACAAGGACTTCTTGAGCGCGTGCTCCGGCTCCTCGGTGTCGCTGATGGACTGTTCGACCTTCTTCGTCCTGAAGAGGGTACTGCTCACGGGTACCTCCCACGCTTGTCGTCCTCGACATGATCGAGAGGTGGCACCATCCGTATGCCCCGGCACGGGCCGATTCACGCCAATGGGCCGGTTTCGCCACCCTCACGGTGGGAAAACCGGCCCATCTCGAACCTGTTAGGCCGTGCCGACCAGGTCAGCCGACTCGACGTCCTGGTCGACTCGGCTCCTCGGCCGACTCGGCGTCTCGGCAGCGTCAGTCGCGCGCAACGTCCACGGCGTCCGCCGCGCTGCGCTCGAAGCGCCCGTCCAGCTTGGCGACCAGCCCCGTCACCTGCCGGGCGATGTCCGGCGCGGTGAGCCCGATCTCGGCGAGGACCTCGGCCCGCGTGGCGTGGTCGAGGAAGCGCGGCGGGATGCCGAAGTCGCGCAGCGGCACGTCGACCCCCGCGTCACGCAGGGCCTGCGCGATCGCCGAGCCGACCCCGCCGACGCGGCTGTTGTCCTCGACGGTCACGACCACCCGGTGCTGCTCGGCGAGCGGGGCCATGGCCTCGTCGACGGGCTTGACCCAGCGCGGGTCGACGACGGTCGTGGAGATGCCCTGCTTGTCGAGCAGGCCGGCGATCTCCAGGCACATCGGCGCGAGGGCGCCGACGGAGACCAGCAGCACGTCCGGCCGCTCGGTGCCGGGCTCCCGCAGGACGTCCATGCCGCCGACGCGCCGCACGGCGGGCACGGCGGGTCCGACGGCGCCCTTCGAGAAGCGGACCACGGTCGGCGCGTCGTCGACGGCGACGGCCTCGCGCAGCTGGGCGCGCACCTGGTCGGCGTCACGCGGGGCGGCCAGCCGCAGTCCCGGCACGACCTGCAGGATCGACATGTCCCACATGCCGTTGTGGGAGGCGCCGTCGGTACCGGTGACCCCGGCCCGGTCGAGCACGAAGGTGACGCCGCACTTGTGCAGGGCCACGTCCATCAGCACCTGGTCGAAGGCGCGGTTGAGGAAGGTGGCGTAGACGGCGAACACCGGGTGCACGCCGCCCGTGGCCAGGCCGGCCGCGGAGACGGCGCCGTGCTGCTCGGCGATGCCGACGTCGTAGACCCGCTTGGGGAAGCGCTTGGCGAACTTGTCCAGGCCCACCGGCTGGAGCATCGCGGCCGTGATGGCGACGATGTCCTCGCGCTCCTCGCCGAGCTTGACCATCTCCTCGCCGAAGACCGACGTCCAGTCGGCGCCTGAGCTGGCGATCGGCAGGCCCGTGTCGGGGTGGATCTTGCCGACGGCGTGGAAGCGGTCCGCCTCGTCCTGGAGGGCGGGCTGGTAGCCGCGGCCCTTCTCGGTGAGGCAGTGCACGATGACCGGCCCGCCGAACCGCTTGGCCTTGGCGAGTGCGGACTCCAGGGCCTCCAGGTCGTGCCCGTCGATCGGACCGACGTACTTCAGGCCGAGGTCCTCGAACATGCCCTGCGGGGCGATGAAGTCCTTCAGCCCCTTCTTGGCGCCGTGCAGGGTGTCGTAGAGCGCCTGCCCGACGACGGGCGTGCGCTCCAGGACCTCCTTGGTGCGGGCCAGGAAGCGCTCGTAGCCGTCGGTGGTCCGCAGGGTCGCCAGGTGGTTGGCGAGACCGCCGATGGTCGGCGCGTAGGAGCGCTCGTTGTCGTTGACGACGATGACGAGCGGGCGGTCCTTGGCGTCGGCGATGTTGTTCAGCGCCTCCCAGGCCATGCCGCCGGTCAGTGCGCCGTCACCGATCACGGCCACGACGTGGTCGTCGCGCTCCATGATCTGGTTGGCCTTGGCGATGCCGTCGGCCCAGCCGAGGACGGTCGAGGCGTGCGAGTTCTCGATGACGTCGTGCTCGGACTCGGCCTGCGAGGGGTAGCCGGACAGGCCGCCCTTCATCTTCAGCTTCGAGAAGTCCTGGCGGCCGGTGAGCAGCTTGTGGACGTAGGACTGGTGGCCGGTGTCCCAGAGCACCTTGTCCTTGGGCGAGTCGAAGACCCGGTGCAGGGCGATGGTGAGCTCCACCACGCCGAGGTTGGGGCCGAGGTGACCGCCGGTCTTGGAGACCGCTTCGACGAGGAAGCTCCGGATCTCCTCCGCCAGCTGGTTCAGCTCCTCCGGGTTGAGCCGGTCCAGATCGCGCGGTCCCCTGATACGGGTCAGCAGCGGCACCCGTGCCTCCTTGCAGTAGAGCTGTTGCCGGGCTCGTCGAGTCTAATGTTCCGCCTGTGCGGGCGGCGCCGAGGCCGTGCGTCGTACGTCACGCGTTCGGCTCTACCCATGGTGCGCCACCTCTACGACACAGCTGTGCCCGGTACCTGTGGGGTACCGGGCACAGGAGGTGTCACTCAACGCTATGCGCGCCCTGCGGTCTTCTGGGTCTTACGGGTGACGGCGTCGATGACGACGGTGGCCAACAGCACACCACCGGTGATCATGTACTGCACCGGGGAGGCGATGCCCTCCAGGGCGAGGCCGTACTGGATGGACACGATCACCAGGACACCGAGCAGCGCGTTCCAGGTGCGTCCACGGCCACCGAACAGCGACGTGCCGCCGATGACCGCCGCGGCGATCGCGTTCATCAGCAGGTCACCGCCACCGGCGCCCTGGTTGGCCGCGGCGATCTTGGACGCGATGAACAGGCCGCCGACCGCGGCGAAGGTGCCGGAGATGGCGAACACCGAGATCCGGACCATCTCCACGTTGATACCGGCACGGCGGGACGCCTCGACGCTGCCGCCGAGCGCGAACACCTTCCGGCCGTACGGCGTGCGGCGCAGCACGAAGTCCGTGACCAGCAGCACCACCATGAAGATCACCACGGCGAGCGGCAGGCCCTTGTACTGGTTGAAGACGACGGCGACGGCGAACGCCAGGACCGCCAGCAGCACCGTCCGCACGATGGTCTCGCTGAGCGGCCTCGACGGCACGCCCGCGGCCTCGCGGCGCCGGTTCTCGAGGAAGGAGCTGAGGAAGAACCCGGCGGTCACCACCGCGGCCAGCGTGTACGCGGCGGCCACGTCGGAGAAGTAGTAGCTGGTCAGCTGGGCCACGACCCCGTCCGGGTCGAGGTTGATGGTGCCGTTGTCGCCGAGGATCTGGAGCATGAGGCCGTTCCAGAACAGCAGACCGGCCAGGGTGACGGCGAAGGCCGGGACGCCGACCTTCGCGAAGAAGAAGCCGTGCAGTACACCGGCGACGGTGCCGGTGACGATGGCCAGCACGAAGGCGAGCCACTCGTTCATGCCGTTGGTGACGTTCAGCACCGCGAAGGTCGCGCCCGCCACACCGGACACCGAGCCGACCGACAGGTCGATCTCGCCGAGCAGCAGCACGAAGACGATGCCGACGGCGATCATGCCGGTGCCGACCATGGCGACGGACATGTCGGAC
This sequence comes from Streptomyces tibetensis, assembly GCF_040647715.1. Classification (GTDB taxonomy): domain Bacteria; phylum Actinomycetota; class Actinomycetes; order Streptomycetales; family Streptomycetaceae; genus Streptomyces; species Streptomyces tibetensis_A. The sequence continues at coordinate 308,373 of NZ_JBEZCR010000005.1, forward strand.
AGGTTGCCTGCGGTGAGGAAGTTGGAGTTCAGGCTCGTGAAGATGAGCCAGATGATCGCCAGGCCGATGACGACCGGGATGGAGCCCAGGTCACCGGACTTCATCTTCCGCTTGTACTCGGTGACGTAGCCCTTGAGGCCCTGCTCGCGCACCAGCAGCCGGGGGTCGACGACCGTGACGGCGGCCTTGGCCGCCTCGGGGTTCTCCACGGCGTGCTCGTCCGGAGCCGCGGAGGTCTTGTCGATGCTCACTTGGAAACCTCCCCGTTCGTGCGCGCCGCACGGCGGGTCACGGCGTTGTCGGTGGCGCCGGTGATGGCGGAGATGATCTCTTCCTGCGAGGTCGACTTGACCTCGAAGACGCCGTTGTTGCGGCCGAGGCGCAGCACGGCGACCTTGTCCGCGACGGCCTTCACATCGGCCATGTTGTGGCTGATGAGGATCACGGCGTGGCCGCGCTCGCGCAGCCGCTCGACCAGGTCGAGGACCTGAGCGGTCTGCTCGACGCCGAGGGCGGCGGTGGGTTCGTCGAGGATGACCAGCTTGGGCTCGCCCAGCATGGAACGGGCGATGGCCACGGTCTGGCGCTGACCGCCGGAGAGCGAGGCGATCGGGATGCGCACGCTGGGGATGCGGATCGACAGCGTGTCGAGCAGCTCGCGGGAGCGGCGCTCCATCTCCACCTCGTCCAGGACGCCGCGCTTGCGGATCTCCCGGCCCAGGTAGAGGTTGCCGACGACGTCGATGTTGTCGCAGAGCGCGAGGTCCTGGTAGACGGTCGCGATGCCCAGGTTCTGGGCGTCGTGCGGCTTGTTGATCTGGACGGACCTGCCGTCCCATTCGATGACGCCCTCATCGATGGGGTGCACGCCGGCGATCGTCTTGACCAGCGTGGACTTTCCGGCTCCGTTGTCGCCGACCAGGGCGACCACCTCACCGGCGTGGACCTCAAGCTCTACGTCGGTGAGCGCCTGAACGGCACCGAACCGCTTGGAGACCCCGCGCAACGCCAGCACGGGCGTAGCGGACACGTGAACCATCTCCTTCGCCGCCTGACCCGGCGGGAGGTTGTGCAGAAGTGTGGGAGGAGTGATCACTCCGGCGCCCCGCATAGCTTGCGGGGCTGATGTGGCGGAGCGCCGGAGGAACTCGGGGGCGAACCGGTCCCCGCATGGAGTCACGGGAGTCCGGCTGGGACTCCCGTGCTCGGTGGGGACGTGGCGGTTGCTCTACTTGAGACCGATCTTGTCGCAGGCGGCCTTGTACTTGCCCGCGCAGATCTCGTTCACGGTGTAGATGCCGTCCTTGATGACGGTGTCCTTGATGTTGTCCTTCGTCAGCGAGACGACCGGGACGAGGACGGACGGGACGGCCTTGGTGGTCGGGCTGTCGACCTTGTCCTTGGCGATCGAGTCGAGCGACTTGCCCTGGGCGAGGGCGACGGCCATCTCGGCCGCGACGTCCGCCTCCTGCGGGTAGGGCTTGTAGACGCTCATGTACTGCTCACCGGTGACGATGCGCTGCACACCCGCGAGTTCGGCGTCCTGGCCGGTGACGGGGATGTCGGCGATGCCGGCCGCCTTCAGGGCCGTGATGATGCCGCCCGCCATGCCGTCGTTGGCGGAGTAGACGCCGACGATCTTGTCCTTGCCGAGGGCGGAGATGGCGCCCTCCATGTTGGAGTTGGCGTTCTCCGGCTTCCACTCCTTGGTGTCGTACTCGCGGCCGATCTTCACCTTGCCGTCGAGCACGGAGTGCGCGCCCTGCTTGAACTGGGCGGCGTTCGGGTCGGTGGAGGACCCGTTCATCATGACGATCTGGCCGTCCTTGGCCTTGCCGCCGAGGGCCTTCAGCAGGGCCTCGCCCTGGGTCTTGCCGACGGTGACGTTGTCGAACGAGGTGTAGGCGTCGATCGGGCCCTCGGCCAGGCGGTCGTAGGCGACGACGGGGATGCCGGCGTCCTTGGCCTTCTTCACCGAGCCGGCGATGGCCTTGGAGTCCACGGCGTCCACGATCAGCACGTCGACCTTGTTGGACACCATCGCGTCGACCTGCTGGTTCTGCTTGGCGGCGTCCTGGTTGGCGTTGGCGTAGACGACCTCGCCCTTGTTGTCGGTGAGCTCCTTGACCTTCTTGTCGATGAGCGGCCGGTCGAACTTCTCGTAACGGGCGGTCGCGTTCTCCGGAAGGAGCAGGCCGACCTTGATGTCGTCGCCCTTCTTGGCGGACCCGGAGGAGTCGGCCTTGTCGCCCGACTCCTTGGCGCTGCCACAGGCAGCAAGCGAAACGGCCATCGCACCGGCGGCAATAGCAACAGCGGCGCGACGCATACGCGTGTTCACTTCAGAAACCTCCCTGACGAGGCCGCGACATTGCGGCCGAGGTGGCTGGAAGTCAACTCGGCCACACGTGCGACGTCAAGAAGTAAATCCTTAACGAGATGGCAACGGTGCCATCCGTTCTCTAAGTGAAGGCAGGGGTGGCCGCCTTCAGTGCGCCGGGGGCGGTTCCGTCCAGAAGGGTCGAATCGCCCATCTCGCTGAGGGCGAGGGCGAGCGCTCCGAGCACCTCCGCACGGCCGCCGAGGGCACCGGGGAGAACGGACAACTGGCGTGCCGCACTGGGGATCGCGTAGCGGCCGACGGACTCCCGGATCGGCCCGAGCACCAGCTCACCGGCCTCGGCGAGATCACCGCCGAGGACCACCCGGCTCGGGTTCAGCAGGTTGCAGAGATTGGCCACTCCACTGCCGATGTGGCGGCCGACGTCGGCGATCACCCGACGGCAGCCCGGGTCTCCGTCCCGTGCGAGCCGTACGACGCCCTCCATGGTCAGGTCGGTGCCGTGACTGGACTGGAGGAGCGGGAGCACGTAGCGCGCGGCCGCGAAGGTCTCCAGGCAGCCGCGGTTTCCGCAACGGCAGACCGGGCCGGATTCATCGAGTGTAATATGTCCGATTTCTCCTGCGGTGCCGCCGGGGCCGCGGTAGATCCTGCCGTTGATCACCAGGCCGGCGCCGACGCCGCTGGCGACCTTGATGTAGGCCAGGTCGCGGACGCCTCGGCCGCTGCCCCAGACCATCTCGCCGAGGGCGCCGAGGTTGGCGTCGTTGTCCACGTGCACGGGGACGCCGAGGCGGCCGCCCAGCTCCTCGGCGGGCTTGGTTCCGGTCCAGCCGGGGAGGATGGCGGTCGAGCCGAGGGTGCCGGACTCCACGTCGATGGGGCCCGGGACGCCCAGGCCGACACCGGCGATCTTGGAGCGGTCGACGCCGGTGGCTTCGATGAGGCGGGTGACCAGTTGTTCCGCGCGGTCGAAGCCCTGGGTGGACGAGGCGTCGACGTCCAGGGGCTCGGATTCCTCGGCCAGGACCTGGTGGGCGAGGTTGCCGATGGCGACGCGGAGGTGGGTGTGGCCGAAGTCGACGCCGATGACGATGCCGGCGTCGCCGCTCAGCGAGACGCTGCGGGCCCTGCGGCCGCCGGCGGAGGTCGGGGTGACCTCGACGGTGCCGCCGTCCTTCAGCTCCCGGACGATGTTGGAGACCGTTGCCGCGGACAGACCTGTCGTCCGTGCGATCTCGGCCTGGGTGAGGGAGCCCGCGAGACGTACGGCTCTGACGACCCGCTCGAGGTTGGCTCGGTGCAGCGATGACTGCGACCCCGGAGTCTCCACGACGACCTCCTGCGCGCGGGGCCGCAGCGATGAGGCCCCGTCTATGTCCAACTAGTGAACTCTAAGCTGAGCCGTTCGGGTCGCCTCCCGTCAAGAGGTTGAACTGATTCCGGTGTGTGCGCGGGCCGTCGCGGAGCGCTATGTGGGGGTACGCGCTTTCTGCTTACGGGGCTGCGCGGTCCGGATGGGGCTGCGCGGCTTTCGCCTAGCCCGGAGTTGGGGGGTGCGTGGCTTTCGCCTTGCGCCGGGTGGGGGTCGGGGCCCCTGCTCGAGCGAAGTCGAGAGCTTGGGGGGAGGCACCTCGCTCCGCCGAGCTGCGCAACGCCCCCTGGGAACGGCAGTCGCGAAGCCCCGGCTTCTACTTCAGCGCACCGGCGGTAAGCCCCTGCACCACCTGTCGCTGGAAGACGATGTACGCGGCCAGCACCGGCAGCATCGCCATCACCAGGCCCGCGAACAGGCCCGACCAGTCGCCCTTGTAGCCCTGGCTGACCGCCAGCTGGACCAGGCCCTGGGTGAGGACCCGCTTGTCGGGGTCCGTGTTGAGCACCGTCGGGAGCATGTACTGGTTCCACTGGCCCAGGAAGTTGAAGATGCCGACGCTGATCAGACCCGGCTTGGCCATGGGCAGCATGATCTGGAAGAACGTGCGGCTGTGGGAAGCGCCGTCCACGAAGGCCGCTTCGGCGATCGACGTCGGCAGGGTACGGAAGAACGCCGTGAGGAAGAACACCGTGAACGGCAGCGAGTAGGCGATGTAGACCAGGATCAGGCCGTGGATGGTGTTCAGCAGGCCCATGTTGTTCACGACGTAGAACAGCGGGACCAGCGCGAGCATGATCGGGAAGCTCATGCCGCCGATGAACAGGAAGTAGATGAAGCGGTTGCCCGGGAAGTCGAAGCGGGCCAGGACGTAGGCCGCCATGGAGCCCAGCACCAGCGTGCCGATGAGTGAACCGCCCACCACGAGGACCGTGTTGAGGAAATAGTCGCTCATGTTGGCCTGGGTCCACGCCCGCGACCAGTTGTCGAAGTGCAGGGAGTCCGGGAGCGACCAGGGCGAGCTGAAGATGGAGCGGTCGTCCTTGAAGGACGTCATGACCGCCCAGAGCAGCGGCATGACCACCATGAACGCCCAGATGACCAGGACGCCGTGGGAGAAGACGTTGAGGACCGTGCCCTCCTTCTTCTCCTTCGCGGGAGGGAGGGGCCGGACGTCCGTCTTGGTGATCGGGGCTCCGGACTCGGCCGGGAGCGGCGCGGGGGTTTCGGTCGTCTTCATCGGTCAGTACTCCAGCCGCTCGCGACGGCCCAGCCGCATCACCACGGCGGCGAAGGCCAGCGTGACGACGAGCAGGGCGACACCGATGGTGGTGGCGTAGGCGGCCTGCCCGTCACGGAACGCCTTCTGGTACACGTACAGGACCATGACGGTGGTCGAGTAGTCGGGACCGCCCGGCCCGGTCGTCATGATCTGCACGACCGCGAACGACTCGGCACCCAGGGCGAGGATGCCCATGTAGACCCAGCCGGACTGCACCGTGTCCCAGAGGAGGGGCAGGGTGATCCGGAAGAACGTGGTGACGCGGTTCGCGCCGTCCAGCAGGGCCGCCTCGTACATGTCCGACGGGATGGAGGCCATGCCGGCGGAGAAGAGGACCACGAAGAAGCCGACCGTGGACCAGACGAGGACCCCCATGACCGCCCAGAGGGCCAGATCGGGGTCGCCCAGCCAGAGGGGCTGGATGCCGTCCAGGCCGACACCGCGCAGGAGCGAGTTGATCGCGCCGCTGTCCGGGTTGTACGCGAACGCGAACAGCAGCGCGACGATGGCGATCGAGAGGACCTGCGGGAAGAAGTAGACGATTTTGTAGAAGGAGGAGCCTCGGACGCCGGTGACCACCGGGCCGTTCTTTCTCTTTCTGCCGCCCACGTTGATCATGAAGGCGAAGAACAGCGCGAGACCGATCGTCACCACCGGCAGCAGGAGGGCGAACAGCAAACTGTGCTGCAACGACTTCCAGAAGATCTCGTCGTCGAGCATGCGGCTGTAGTTGTCGAAACCGACCATCTTGAATTCGGGGCTCAGGCCGGTCCAGTCCGTGAACGAGTAGTAGATGGACTGGATGAACGGCCAGATCACGAAAAGCGCGTACAGGCCGAGGGGCAGCGCTAGGAAGCCCACGATGAACCGGTACTTGCCGTGCTGCATCGCCACTCCGGTGCCGTGTGCGGAATTGGGGTTTTCCGGTGCCGTTACTGGTGCTTGTAGTGCTTGATGGAGTCGTCCTTGGCGGTCTCGTCGGCGAAGCCCTGGATCTTCTTGATGGCCTCGGCGGGAGTGAGGCGGCCTGCCATCATCTCGCCCAGGCCGGAGACGCCGATCTTCTCCTTCTGCAACTGCACGTACCAGTCCTGCATACGGGGATTCACCACGTTCTCGCCGGCCTTGTCCAGGGCCGCGACACCCGATTTCAGGCCGGGGGTGAGGGCGATGCCGTCAGTGCCGCCGTTGTACGCGGTCAGCGACTTCACCTTGCCGGTGAAGTTCTTCGACGAGGCCTCGCTGAGCATGATGCGCAGCTGCTCCATGCCGCCGGCGGCGTTCTTCGCCTTGGCCGGGACGATGAAGGGCTCGCCGCCGGACGCCCAGATGGTGCCGAACGGCATCTTGTCGGAGGAGTCGAGGCCGGTGGGTGCGGAGACGGCCAGATCGAAGTCCTTCGGGATGACGTTCGCCGACTCGTTCTCCACCCAGGAGCCGTTCGGGATGAACAGTGCCTTGCCCTCGGCCCAGGCCGTCTGCGACTGGATGTGGTCCAGACCCGGGGTGCCCTTGAGGACGTAGCCCTTCTTGTAGAGCTCGTAGTACGCCTCGAAGCAGGCCTTGACGGCCGGGTGCTTCCAGGCGTTCGGCTCCAGGTTGTCGATCGCGTCGAGGACCTCGCGGCCGCCGACCTTGCCGATCATCGGGTAGAGCGAGAAGGGGATGTAGTACGGGTACTTGCCCGCATACGTCCAGCCCGCCATGCCCTTCTTCTTGGCCTTCGCGCAGACCGCGAGCATCTGGTCCCAGGTCTCGGGGTACTGCTCGTCGAGCGAGTCCAGGGCCTTCTGCGAGTACCAGACGCCGTACACCGTGTAGGCGTAGTACAGGATCCAGACCTTGTCGCCGTCGAACTGGCCCATCTCCACGATGCCGGGGCGCAGCGTGTCGCGGACCTTCTTGTCCGGGTCGTCGTAGGAGGGCGCGTCCAGCAGCGGGGTGAGGTCGGTGAGCTGGTTCTTGCCGACCAGGACGCCCATGTCCATCTGCTCGGCGCCGGAGTTGTCGATGAGGTCCGGCGGGGTGCCCTGGTTGAAGCGGGGCTGGAGGGTGGACTGGATCTTCTGGGTGGCGGAGAACTTCACCTTCACTTTGGGGAAGTTCTTCTCGTAGATCTTCACGGCGTCCTCGGCGTACTCCTTGCCGAAACCGCCGTCGAACAGGACGAATTCCATGCCGGCCGTGTCGTTGACGGCGAGCGGGTTCTTCGCGGTCTTCTTGCCGGCCTTGGCCTTGTCACCGCTGTCGTCGCCGCCGCTGCTCGCACAGGCGGACAGGAAGCTCATGGTGGGGACGGAGATCAGCCCGAGTGCGGCAGACCTCTTGATCAGATCACGGCGGCCGACACCCTCGGTGCCGTGGTTCTCGGCGGAAGTGGATCCCATGCTCAAGTCCTCGCCTTCTCCAGGACTCAGGCGGTGAACCGGATCCTCCCCGGCACCGCGATCGGGTCACGCTGGGTCGTGCAGGAAAGTGCGGGTGATGACGTGCGGATCGTGTGAAGCGCCCGACAGGTATAGTCCACTTCCCGCCGACGGATCAAGATCGAACACAAGGTTGGCCGTGGGTCTTATCCGAGTTGAGACCTCGCGGAAGTATGAGCGGCCTGTGGGTTCTCCGCCGGAAATATCCCGGTCGCCGCGCCCGAATGCCACAGGCAACACCCTTGACACTCCCCGTCACTTGGGCGACTACTGGTCCTTGCGCATCGAAGGTGACAACGTTGTCCACTGCGCAGGGAGGGTACCCGTTGATGCAGCGGAAAGCTCGGCACAGATGGGGTTCGGCGGTCGTGTCGGCGACCGCCTTCGCTTTGGCCCTGGGTTCGCAGGGCATTGCGGTCGCACTGCCACAGGCTCCCGGCGCACCGGATCGGGGGTTCGCGTCCTCCTTCGAGGCGGACGACCCGGTTCCGGACTGGGTGAACACCGTCGACACCGGCCCCGACGGCGCCAAGCGGGCCTCCGGAGTCGACGGCGGCTACAGCAGCGGCATACCGGGCCATGTGACCGACCAGGTCACCGACGTCCGGGCGAGCGCCGAGAACGCGGGCGGCGGCGAGGTGAAGGAGAACCTCGCCGACGGCGAACCGAGTACCAAGTGGCTCACCTTCGAGCCTTCCGGCTGGGTCGAGTTCGACCTGAACAAGCCGGTCAAACTGGTGCGATACGCGCTGACATCGGCTAACGACCACGATGAGCGCGACCCGAAGGACTGGGCGCTCGAGGGCTCCGCAGACGGCAAGGACTGGAAGACCCTGGACACCCGCTCCGGCGAGACCTTCTCCGAGCGGTTCCGGACGCAGACGTACGACCTCGCCGAACCCGGCGAGTACCGGCACTTCCGGCTGGACGTCACCCGGAACAACGGGGGTGACATCCTCCAGCTCGCCGACCTCCAGCTGTCCACGGGCGGCACCGACGGGCCCGTCCCGCAGGACATGCTCTCCGTGGTCGACCGCGGCCCGAGCGGCTCCCCCACCGCCAAGGCGGGCGCCGGGTTCACCGGAAAGCGGGCCCTGCGGTACGCCGGCCGGCACACCGCGGACGGGAGGGCGTACTCCTACAACAAGATCTTCGACGTGAACGTGGCCGTCGACCGGAACACGCGGCTTGCCTACCGCGTCTTCCCGTCGATGGCGGACGGCGACCTCGACTACGACGCCACGAACGTCTCCGTCGATCTCGCCTTCACCGACGGCACCCACCTGAGCGACCTGCGCGCCACCGACCAGCACGGCTTCCCGCTGACCCCGCGGGGGCAGGGCGCGGCGAAGATCCTCTACGTCAACCAGTGGAACCATGTGGCCTCCCGGATCGGGTCGGTCGCGGCCGGGAAGACCGTGGACCGGATCCTGGTGGCGTACGACTCCGCCAAGGGCCCGGCGAGGTTCCGGGGCTGGCTGGACGACATCGGCATCGAGTCCGTCGCGCCCGAACGGCCGAAGGCACACCTGTCGGACTACGCGGTGACCACCCGCGGGACGAACTCCAGCGGCGGGTACTCCCGGGGCAACAACTTCCCGGCGACGGCGGTGCCTCACGGCTTCAACTTCTGGACGCCGGTGACCAACGCGGGTTCGCTCAGCTGGCTGTACGACTACGCGCGGGCGAACAACGCGGACAACCTGCCGACGATCCAGGCGTTCAGCGCGAGCCACGAGCCGAGTCCCTGGATGGGTGACCGGCAGACGTTCCAGGTGATGCCGTCCCTGGCCACCGGAGTCCCGGAGTACGGGCGGGAGGCCCGCGAGCTGGCCTTCCGGCACGAGAACGAGACGGCCCGGCCGTACTACTACGGGGTGCGGTTCGAGAACGGGCTGAAGGCCGAGATGGCGCCGACCGACCACGCGGCGGTGCTGCGCTTCACCTACCCGGGCGACGACGCGACCGTCCTCTTCGACAACGTGACGGACCAGGCGGGCCTGACGCTCGACAAGGAGAACGGCATCGTCACCGGCTACTCGGACGTCAAGTCCGGGTTGTCGACGGGCGCGACCCGGCTGTTCGTCCACGGCGAGTTCGACCAGCCGGTAACCGAGGGCGACTCCAGCGGCGTCAAGGGCCACCTGCGCTTCAAGGCCGACGACCGGACCGTCACCCTGCGCCTGGCGACCTCGCTGATCAGTCTCGATCAGGCCGAGGACAACCTCCGCCAGGAGATCCCGCAGGGCCGGTCCTTCGAGGCGGTGAAGAAGAGCGCCCAGCGGCAGTGGGACCGGCTGCTGGGCAAGGTCGAGGTGGAGGGCGCGAGCCCCGACCAGCTGACGACCCTGTACTCCAGCCTGTACCGGCTCTACCTGTACCCGAACTCCGGATTCGAGAAGGTGGGTGGCAGGTATCAGTACGCCTCGCCCTTCTCGCCCATGCCGAAGCCGGACACCCCGACGGACACCGGCGCGAAGATCGTCGACGGCAAGGTGTACGTCAACAACGGCTTCTGGGACACCTACCGGACCACCTGGCCCGCGTACTCGCTGCTGACCCCGTCCCGGGCGGGCGAGCTGGTCGACGGGTTCGTGCAGCAGTACAAGGACGGCGGCTGGACCTCCCGCTGGTCCTCCCCCGGTTACGCGGACCTCATGACGGGCACGTCCTCGGACGTGGCGTTCGCGGACGCGTACGTCAAGGGCGTCGACTTCGACGCGGAGGCGGCGTACGACGCGGCGGTGAAGAACGCCACGGTCGTGCCGCCGAACCCGGGCGCCGGCCGCAAGGGCATGGCCACCTCCCCCTTCCTCGGCTACACGAGCACCGAGACACACGAGGGTCTGTCCTGGGCGCTGGAGGGCTACCTCAACGACTACGGCATCTCCCGCATGGGACGAAAGCTCTACGAGGAGACCGGTGAGCGGCGCTACCGGGAGGAGTCGGAGTACTTCCTGAACCGCGCCCGGGACTATGTCAACCTCTTCGACGCGAAGGCCGGGTTCTTCCAGGGGCGCAACGCCAAGGGTGACTGGCGGGTGGAGTCCTCGAAGTACGACCCGCGGGTGTGGGGCCATGACTACACCGAGACAAATGGATACGGGTATGCATTTACCGCCCCGCAGGACAGCCGGGGTCTGGCGAACCTGTACGGCGGCCGGAAGGGTCTCGCGGACAAGCTCGACGACTACTTCTCCACCCCGGAGACGGCCTCCCCCGAGTTCGTCGGCTCCTACGGCGGTGTCATCCACGAGATGACCGAGGCGCGGGACGTCCGGATGGGCATGTACGGGCACTCCAACCAGGTGGCCCACCACGCCATCTACATGTACGACGCGGCCGGGCAGCCCTGGAAGGCGCAGGAGAAGGTCCGCGAGGTGCTGTCACGGCTGTACACCGGCAGCGAGATCGGGCAGGGCTACCACGGTGACGAGGACAACGGCGAGCAGTCGGCCTGGTTCCTGTTCTCCGCGCTCGGCTTCTACCCGCTGGTGATGGGCAGCGGCGAGTACGCGATCGGATCGCCCCTGTTCACCAAGGCGACCGTGCATCTGGAGAACGGACGCGAGCTGGTGGTGAAGGCGCCGCGGAACAGCGCGAGGAACGTGTACGTACAGGGCGTGAAGGTCAACGGCCGGGCATGGACGAAGACCTCGCTGCCGCACGCGCTGGTCGCCGAGGGCGGCGTCCTGGAGTTCGACATGGGCTCGCGGCCGTCGTCCTGGGGCACGGGCGAGCACGCGGCGCCCGTGTCGATCACCCGGGACGACGAGGTGCCGACGCCCCGCGCGGACGTGCTGCAGGGCGACGGTCCCCTGTTCGACGACACGTCTGCGACGGACGCCGCAGTGACCTCCGTGGACCTGCCGGTCTCCCAGGGCGCGAAGGCGGTCCAGTACACGCTGACCTCCTCGGCGGACCGGGCGAAGGCACCGGCCGGATGGACGCTCCAGGGCTCCGCCGACGGCACGACCTGGCGCACGCTGGACCGGCGCTCCGGGGAGTCCTTCGCGTGGGACAGACAGACCCGCGCGTTCTCCGTGAGGTCGCCGGGTACGTACGAGAGGTACCGCCTGGTCCTCGACGGTGAGGCCACGCTGGCGGAGGTCGAACTGCTCTCCTGAGCAGCCGAGTTGGGGGTCCGATGCCGCTTCCCGTGCCCGTCCTGCCCGAGGGTGTCGATCCGGCCTGGTTACCGCCCGCCGCCTTTTGGTGGGTCGGCAGCAGGCGGACGCTGATCCGGGGACAGGGTCCGCTGGTGGACACGGTGCACGCGGAAGTGGCCGAGGCCTGCCGGGGTTTCGGGGGCCGGGTCGTACGGGATGCGGAGCCGGACGGCTCGTACGACCTGGTTCTCGGACTCGGCCCCGGCGCACTCGGTGACGAGGGCTTCGCTCTCGCGCGTCAGGGCGGCACGACCACCGTCACCGCCTCCGGCGGCCGGGGGCTGCTGTACGGGTTGTTCCACGTCGTCCGTCTCGGCGAGGCGGCGTTCCGCGGCGAGTGGGAGCCGCAGACCCACCGCCCGGCGCTCGCACTGCGGATGCTCGACCACTGGGACAACGTGGCCGTGCACCCGGTGATGGGCCAGGTGGAGCGCGGGTACGCGGGCGGCTCGCTGTTCTGGGAGGACGGCAGTGCGCGCGGCGAACTCGACCGGGTGCGGGCGTACGGCAGGCTGCTCGCGGCGTGCGGGGTCAACGCCCTGTCGGTGAACAACGTCAACGTGCACGCGACGGAGGCGCGTCTGCTGACCGACCGCATCGATGAAGTCGCCGCCATCGCTGCGGCGTTGCGTCCCTACGGCGTCCGTACCCATCTGTCGGTGTCCTTCGCGTCCCCGGTCACGCTGGGCGGGCTGCCCACGGCCGATCCGCTGGACGAGGCGGTGCGCGGCTGGTGGGCAGAGGCGACGCGGCGGGTGTACGAGGCGATACCCGACTTCGGCGGGTTCGTGGTGAAGGCCGACTCGGAGGGGCAGCCGGGCCCGTTCGCGTACGGCCGCAGTCATGCCGAGGGCGCGAACCTGCTGGCGGCGGCGCTGGAGCCGTTCGGCGGCACGGTGCACTGGCGGGCGTTCGTCTACGACCACCGCCAGGACTGGCGGGACCGCACGACGGACCGGGCCCGGGCCGCGTACGACCATTTCGTGCCGCTGGACGGGGAGTTCGCGGCCGGTGCCGTGCTCCAGGTGAAGCACGGGCCCATGGACTTCCAGGTGCGGGAACCGGTCTCGCCGCTGATCGGGGCCATGCCGCGGACCCGGCTGGCGGTGGAGCTGCAGATCACCCAGGAGTACACCGGGCAGCAGCGGCACACGTGCTGGCTGGGCCCGATGTGGAGCGAAGTCCTGCGGTTCCGGATCCGGCGGGGTTCGACCGTGGGCGAGTCGGCGTGGGGCGGGCTCGTCGCGGTGTCGAACGTCGGAGACGACCCGTTCTGGACCGGGCATCCGCTGGCGCAGGCCAACCTGTACACCTTCGGGCGGCTGGCCTGGCAGCCGGACGCCGATCCGGGCGCGGTGCTCGACGAGTGGATCGCGCTCACCTTCCCGGACGCCCCGGCACGGCTGGCCGACGGGCTGCACGCCGTGCTCGACGGCTCGTGGCGGACGTACGAGAAGTACACCGCTCCCCTGGGTGTCGGGTTCATGGTGCAGCCGGGGCACCACTACGGGCCGAGTGTGGAGGGGTACGAGTACAGCCCCTGGGGGACCTACCACTTCGCCGACCGGGACGGCGTCGGGGTCGACCGCGGTGTGACGGGCGGTACGGGGTTCGCCGGGCAGTACGGCCCACCGTGGGCCGAGCTGTACGAGTCCCCGAAGACCTGCCCGGACGAGCTGCTGCTGTTCTTCCACCATGTGCCCTACGGGCATGTGCTGAAGAGCGGGAAGACGGTGATCCAGCACATCTACGACACCCACTTCGAGGGTGTCGAGGAGGTCGAGGAGGCCCGGGCGGTGTGGGCCTCGCTGGCGGGGCTGGTGGACCCGGCGCGCCATGCCCGGGTGGCGGAGCGCTACGAGGAGCAGCTGCGCAGTGCCCGTGAATGGCGCGACCAGGTCAACACCTACTTCTTCCGCGCCTCCGGGGTGCCGGACGAGCGGGGGCGGCGGATCCACTGAAGGATCGCCACGCCCAGCGGGTCGAGGACCGGGGGTTCGCCCTCGGCCCCCCGCTTGCCGGTGAGAAGGTCGGTGGCCGTGCCGTGCGCTGTCAGGTGGGCCGCTTCGGGAGCGTGGTGGGGGAGGAAGAGCAGGCGGGTGCCGTCAGGGTCGATCCGGTTCGGCGCCGCGCGGGAGCACGATCTCGATGACGAGCCGGGCCCGCGCCCCCAGCTCGGGGACGGTCTGGGTGAACTCCGTTGGGCGGGCGTCCCATTCGCCGACGCGGAGGCCCGTGAGGGGTGCTCGGGGTTGTGGTCGCCGCCGTAGCGGATCTTGCGCATCACGCGGTGAAGTCCTTCCGCGTCTCGGCGACCACCGAGCGGCAGCCGTGCAGCAGGGACAGCAGCAGCGGGGCCGCCGGCAGGGCGGGCAGGGCCTCGGTCAGCAGGGCCGCCGACGCGGCCGTGAGGATCAGCAGGGAGGCGGCGGCGAGGGTGGCGCGGCCGTGCCGGAACAGGAAGTACACGGCGAGGCGGGCGGTGTCCCGGGTGCGGAAGGCGAACAGGGAGGTGAGGACGAAGGCGTGGGCGCCCCAGAGCAGGGATCCGGTGCCGATCACCGCGAGCAGCAGCGCCCACCAGCCGGGCAGGCCGGTGGCGGAGAAGTGCGTGAGGGTGAAGGCGATGACCGTCAGCCACGTCAGCAGGGGTGTCCACAGCTTCAGTGCCGGTACGGCGTTGAGCCGCCAGCCGCGCAGGAAGTCCCGGGCCGGGTGCAGCTCGGTGAGGTCGCGGCTGCGGTGGTGGAGGGCGAAGAGCGCGGCGGACAGGGCCGGTCCGAGGGGCAGCAGGCACAGGGCGGCGAGAGGGAGATTGGCGGGGTCGGGACCGAGCAGCAGCAGCCCGGCCAGGCCCGGGGAGGTGGTGAGGAGGAGCAGCGCCTCGACGGTCAGGAGGGTGTGGATCAGGGCGGAGGCGCGGGAGAGGGTTCCGGTGCCGAAGCCGGCGGTGCGCACGGTGCTCACGCGGCGGCCTCCCGGCCGGGTGACCGCCGCACGTGCCGGGCGCCCTGCCCCGCGCGGGGCCGGTGCACCGCCGAGCCACCGGTGAGCCGGCCGCGCGGCGCGTCGGCGGCGCGGATCACCCGTTCTCCTTCTTGAACCGCTCGTAGGCCTTGTTGTGCAGGTCGACGAGCTGCTGCATGTTCTTCGACTTCAGCTCGGCGAGGTAGGAGTTCCACTGGGAGAGCGGTCGCTTGCCGAGGACGAACTGGAGGGTGTTCTGGATGACGTGGTCCTTGAGCGGGGTCTCCCAGAGGGTGGCCTGCTCCTGCTCGAAGGACTGCAGGGGGTGGGCGGGGTCGATGGGCAGCTGCTCGCGCTGGGCCATGGCGTCCTGGAACTTCTTCTCGTCCGGGCCGAACATCGAGGAGACGAGCTCCCAACTGCCGCCGTAGGCGAAGACGCCGTTGTAGAAGCCGAAGTCCTTCTGCATGTCCTTCGGGGCGTCCGGGTCGGAGCCCATGAGGCTGATGCCGGGCTTCGGCCGGTACCGGCCTGCGGAGCGCGTGTGGGTGACGCCCTCGACGCCCCAGCGGGCCAGCCGCTGGCCCTCGTCGGAGTACCAGAGCCAGTCCGTGAACTGCATCATGGCGACGAAGTCGTCGCTCTTCAGTGCCTTGCTGGAGATCATGACGCCGTTCTCCAGCCGGCTGCCGCCCAGCACGAGGGGGCCGGCGGGCCCGATCGGCACCGGCACCATCTCGATCCGCGCGCCCTTGACCTGCTTCTCCAGGTTGTACCGGTAGTCCTGCACCAGCACCTGCGGGTTGGCGCTCATCACGTAGGACTTCTCGGCGAGCAGTTTCTGCAGCGCCTGGTCGTCGGTCTGGCTGAAGCTCTCGGGGTCCATCAGCTTCTCGGCGACGAGTTTCCGCAGGTACTCGATCATCTGGCGGTAGGCGTCCTGCGCGCCGGTGAAGACGTACTTCTGCGCCTTGTGGTCGAAGCTGATGTTGTCGTACGTCCAGCCGGATCTGACACCGAAGGCCTGGCCGAGGTAGCTGAACAGGGCGCCGCAGGGAAACGGGGTGTTGGTGCTCCAGCGGTCGGTGAAGGGGTACTTGCCGGGGTGCTCCTCCTTGAGCGCCTTGAGGACGTCGTACACCTCGTCCCAGGTGGCGGGCAGGCTCAGACCGTGCTGGTCGAGGACGTCCGTGCGGAAGGACAGCGAGTAGCCGGCCTTGGCCTTCTCGTGCAGGCCGGGCAGCAGGTAGTAGCGGCCGTCGGACTGGCGGATCGAGTCGAGCTCGGGCTCCAGCTTCCACTTGCGGACCTTCTCGCGGAAGTTGGGCATCAGCTTCACGTAGTCACTGACCGGGAGGATCGCGCCCGAGGAGACGAAGGCGACCTCGGAGGGGTGGTACGTCTTCGGGATCAGGAAGGGTGCGTCGCCCGCGCCGATGAGGACGCTGCGCTTCTTCTCGTAGTCGGCGAGCGGCACGTCGACCGGTTCGAGGGTCACGCCGGTGCGCTTGGTGACCTCCTTCCAGAACAGCCAGCTGCTCTTCATCGGGTACACCGGGTTGTTGTTGTGCAGCACCGAGAAGGACAGCGGCCGGGACGCCTTGAACTGCTGTCCGGCCCGGTAGTTCTTCATGGCCCCGTTCTGTTTCTTCGACAGGTCCTTGCCGTCCCCGCCGTCGTCACCGCCGCCGCAGCCGGTGACCGTGGCGAGGCCGATGAAGCCGGCCGCGGCGAGTATCCGGCGCCGCGACAGCTGCCCTTCGTTGTTCACGGGAACTCCCTTGTTCCATATGCCGGTCGAGGTGAGGTGCGGTGGTCGGTCCTTGTGCCGGTGGAGGAGGGTGCGGTGGTCAGCCCTTGACCGCGCCGAGCATCACGCCCGAGACGAAGTAGCGCTGGACGAACGGGTACACGCAGAGGATCGGCAGGGCGGTGAGGACGATGGTCACCGACTGGATGTTCGCGCCGACCTGGCTGAGCTGCTCGGTTCCGGCACCGGCGTTGCCGCCGCCGGTGGCGCCCTGGATGAGGTTGCGCAGGTAGACCGTGACCGGCATCAGCTCGGTCCGGTCCATGTAGAGGAACGCGCTGAACCAGGAGTTCCAGAAGGACACCGAGTAGAAGAGCACCATGGTCGCCACGACCGCCTTGGACAGCGGCAGCACGATCCTCAGCAGGATGCCGTAGGTGCTCAGGCCGTCGATCTGCGCGGCCTCCTCCAGTTCTGTCGGCAGGCTCTCGAAGAAGGCCTTCATCACCAGCAGGTTGAAGACGCTGATCGCGTTCGGCAGGGCGATCGCCCACACGCTGTTCTTCAGGCCGAGGCTGGTGACCAGGATGTAGTTCGGGATCAGGCCGCCGGTGAAGAACATGGTGAACACGGCGATGCCGACGAGCACGCCGCGGCCCCTGAGGTGCTTCTTCGACAGGACGTAGGCGTAACAGGTCGTCAGCACCATGGCGACCGCCGTCGCCACGACCGTGTAGAGCACGGTGTTGCCGTAGTTCCGCCAGAACATCGAGTCCTGGAACACGATCCGGTACGTGGTGAGGTTGAACCCCTTGGGCAGCAGGGTCACCTCGCCCGCACGGATCTGCCGCTCCCCGCTGAAGGACCGCGCGACGATGTTGACGAACGGGTAGAGGGTCACCAGCACGACGAGCGTGAGGATCACCCCGTTGACGCCCTGGAAGACCCGCTGGGAGCGGCTCGGCCTCACCACAGGCTCGTCCCCACCGTGCGGCGCGAGAGCGTGTTGGCGGACGTGATCAGGACCAGGCCGATGATCGCCTCGAACAGGCCGATGGCGGCGGCGTAGCTGAAGCTGTTGGACTCCACGCCGGAGCGGTAGACGTACGTCGAGATCACATCCGCGGTGGGGTAGGTCAGCGGGTTGTACAGCAGCAGCACCTTCTCGAAGCCGACCGCCATGAACGTGCCGACGTTGAGGATCAGCAGCGTGATCATGGTGGGCCGGATGCCGGGCAGGGTGACGTGCCAGATCTGCTGCCAGCGGCCCGCGCCGTCGATGCGGGCCGCTTCGTACAGGTCCTCGTCGATCGTGGTGAGCGCGGCGAGGTAGAGGATGGTGCCCCAGCCGGCGGTCTGCCAGATCTCCGAACCGACGTAGACGGTGCGGAACCACCCGGGTTCCTGGATGAAGCGGACCGGGTCGTGGCCGAGCAGTCCGAGGAGGTGGTTGACGGGGCCGTCGCTCGCCAGCATCTGCATCGTGATGCCCGCGACGATCACGATCGACAGGAAGTGCGGGAGGTACGACACCGACTGCACGAACCGTTTCAGGGAGCGTCGGCGCACCTCGTTCAGCAGCAGCGCGAGCACGATCGGGATCGGGAAGCAGAAGACGAGCGTGAGCCCGCCCAGCCACAGGGTGTTGCGGAACACCTGCCAGAACGTGGGGTCGCCGAGGAACATCCGCACATAGCGCAGACCCACCCATTCCTCACCGAAGATCGAACCGCCGGGCTCGAAGCGCCGGAAGGCGATCACGTTGCCGATCATCGGCAGATAGCGGAAGACCAGGAAGAACAGCAGCGGCAGGATCGCCAGCGAGTACAACTGCCAGTCGCGGCGCAGTGCCCGCCGCCGGCCGGTCCGGGCGGGGGCCTGCCTGCCGCGCCCGGGAGCGGCCCGGGCCGACGGCTGGTCCTGGGCGCCCGGCGGGGCCGATGTGGTGGACGTGCTCATTGCTCGGGCCTCCCGTGGACATGGGACGCGGAACCGAAACTTTCGAGCTCTTGCCGGTAACTTGCGGCAACTTATGGGGCTCAGAAAGCGCTGTCAATGGGTGCTGCGACACTCGGACGGGGCGTCTGCGGCGCGTTGGTATGGCCCCGCCGCTGGGTATGACCCCCGGAGTCAACCGCCTTGCCCGGCCGCAAGTTTCTGGATGATCACCGATTCCTGCGAGGTGTCGCCGTGCCCGCGTTCGACCTGCCACTGACCCAACTGGAGTGTCACCGCCCGGACATCGTCGAGCCCGCCGACTTCGACGCGTTCTGGCAGCACACCCTGGAGGCCGCCGGGCAGGCGGACCCCGTGGTGTCGGTGCGGCCGGTGGAGACGGGCCTTCGGCTGACGCGGACCTGGGACGTGACGTTCCGGGGTTTCGCGGGCGACCCGGTGCGGGCGTGGTTCAGCCGGCCGGCCGGGGCGGGGGAACCGCTGCCCGCCGTGGTCGAGTTCGCCGGTTACGGGCGCGGCCGCGGCCTGCCGCACGAGCGCCTGACGTGGGTCAACGCCGGGTACGCGCATCTGCTCATGGACAACCGCGGCCAGGGCGACCAGTACGGGTGCGGCGGCGAGACGCCTGACCCGCACGCCCTCGCGCCGGGCGGCCCAGGGCCTGCCGTGCGCGGGCTGCTCGCCGCCGGGGACTACCACTACCGGCGCCTGATCACGGACGCGGTGCGGGCCGTCGCAGCCGTACGGGAGCTGCCGGGTGTCGATCCCGGGCGGATCGCCGCCGTGGGCAACAGCCAGGGAGGCGGGCTCGCCCTGGCGGTCGCGGGGCTCGTGCCCGGCCTGACGGCACTGCTGACCACGGCACCGCTGCTGTGCGGGATCCGGCGCGCCCTGGACCTCACGGACGCCGGGCCCTACGGCGAGATCGCCGCCTACCTCTCCGTCCACCGGGGCGCCGAGCAGGCCGCCTATCGCACCCTCTCCTACGTCGAGGGCGTCTCCTTCGCGCGCCGCGCACAGGCCCCGGCCCACTTCGGGGTGGGCCTGCGGGACACGGTGTGCCCGCCGAGCGGGGCGTACGCCGCCTTCAACCGCTACGCCGAACTGACCGGCACGGACCCGCGCAGGGAGATCCACGCGTATCCGTTCAACGGGCACGAGGGCGGCGACGCGGTGCAGGTGCGGCGCCAACTGGAGTGGCTGCGAGGGGTGCTGGACTGACGGCTGGACGGCGCTGGTGGACGTCGCCCCCGACGGCACCGGGCGGGGCCGCGGAGCGGGTTCGGCCTGCTCGCGGACGGCAACGGGGCGGCCGGGCCGGCCACAAAAGGACTCGGAGGGCACGAAGCGGCGCTCGGGCGGTCGGTCTCCGGGCCCCTCGCCGCAGGAGCTCCCGTGCAAGCCCGTTGGGGGCACCCCTCCGGTCTCCGGGCCCGTGCCGCTGGAGCTCCCGTGCACCGCCCGCTGGGGGCGCCCCTCCGGTCTCCGGGCCCCTTGCCTCAGGAGCTCCCGTGCAACGCCCGCTGCGGGCACCCCTCCTTCGAACCAGCTCGTCCCGCGTGGTACAGGACACGTTCATGACGGGATTGCTCCAGGGAAGGGGCAGGGAAGTTATAGGGGCGCCCATGATTGCTGTGAAGGGATGCCCCGTGACGTCCGCTGCGCCTCTCCCCATTCCCCGGGCCGCCGGATCGCTTCCGTTCATCGGCCACGCTCTGAGAATGCGCGACAACCTCGGCTTCATCGACTCGCTGCGCGACACACGGGAACCGCTCGTCGAGATCGTCCTGCAACCCGGAACGCGCACCGTGGTGGTCCAGGACCCGGCCCTGATCCACCAGATGCTCAAGGCCCTGGCACCCACTCTCGACAAGGGCCGGCTCTACGACAAGCTGGGCCAGCTGCTGGGCGACAGCGTCGTCACCGCCACGGGCCGGCCTCACGTACGCAAGCGCCGCCAGCTGCAACCGGCGTTCGCCCACACCGAGATCAGCCGGTACGTCGACATCATGCGCACCGAGGTCACGGCCACGGTCGCCGACTGGGAACGCGGGCGGCCCCTCGACGTACGCGAGGCGATGGTCGGACTCAGCCTCGACATGCTGGCCAAGACGGTGTTCGCCGGCAGCCTCGACGACGCCGTCTTCCGCCGGCTGCGCAGCGACCTGTCGGTGGTGATGAACGGCGTGGGTGTGCGCCTCATGCTGCCCGACTGGGCCGAGCGCCTGCCGTTGCCCTTCAACCGCCGCTTCGACCGGGCCCGGGCCGGCGTACGCGCCACCGTCAACACGGCCGTCGAGGAGTTGCAGGCCTCCGGGCACGACACCGGAGACATGCTCTCCATGTTGCTGCGCGCCATCGACGAGGAGACCGGCGAGCCGTTGACCGGGCATCAGATCTCCTCGGAAATCCTCACCCTGGCCGTGGCGGGCACCGAGACCACCGCGTCGGTTCTGTCCTGGACCCTGTACGAACTCGCCCGCCACCCCGGCATCGAGGCCCGGGTCCTGGCCGAGCTGGACGAGGTCCTCGGCGAGCGGCCCGTCACCCTCGACGACGTGGCCCGGCTGCCGTACCTGAATCGGGTGATCACGGAGACCCTGCGGCTGCACCACCCCGGCTGGTTGGTCACGCGTCGTACCACCGAGGAGACCCGTCTCGGCGAGTGGACGCTGCCTGCCGGCACCGAGCTGGCCTACTGTCAGCACGCTCTGCACCGCGACCCCGAGCGTTTCCCCGATCCGCTCACCTTCGACCCTGACCGGTGGAACGACGCCGCGCAGGAGCCTCCGCCAGGCGCGTTCCTGCCCTTCGGAGACGGCAAGCACAAGTGCATGGGGGACCGCTTCGCCCGCACCGAGATGGTCACGGCGCTCGCGACGATGCTGCGTTCGGTACGGCTGGAACTCGCCGAGGGTCAGGCCGTCCGCCAGGTCGCCCGGCTCACCGTACGGCCGCGCGCCCTGCGGATGACCGTCCTCCCCCGGAACCGCCCCCGAGCCGGGGGCCGCCGCTAGGTTCTGTCGTTTGGGTCATGCCGGCTTCGCGGGGCGGCCGAGAGGCGCAGTCACTCTCGGCCGACCTGAGCCGAACGACAGGCCCAGCGCGTGTCCCGCGAGTGGGTCGCTCGATCGAAGGGGTCCGTCCGCTCGGGTCACCCCGCGACCGGGGACTCCGCGGTGCAGCCGCCGGCGCTCACGAGACCCTTTGCGCTCTGTTCCTCGATCACCTTGCCCTTGTGGATGATCTTGCAGGTGATCTGGGAGCCCTCGGGGTCCGCGGCGACGGGCATGACCGCCGCGGGCATGATGCCGCGCAGCGTGACCGTCTTCTTCCAGGGCAGTTCGGGCTTCGACACCGACTCGACCTTCGGGTCCATGGCCTTGCCCCCGCCGCCGTGGAATTCGATCGAGTCGATGTTCTTCCCGGTCACCTCGTAGGTGACCTCGTACGTCTCGTCCACCGCCTTGTCGACCTGGTCGACCGCCTCGGAGCAGGCGGTGAGGCCGAGCGCGAGGCCGGTGACGGCGACAGTACAGACGGCTGCGCGAAGGGTGCGCTTCAAAGGGATCCCCCCGGATCATGATGGTCGAGCCCGCAGCCAACCGCAAAGGGAAAGCAAAGTCAACTTCCTTTGCGCGCAGGCCTGTAGAGCCATCGCGGGGACGGCCGCCCGCCACTCACCCCCTCCCGGGCGGAGGCGTCCGGCGCATCACCGGGCGGACCGGGCCCGGCCCTTGGCCCCGAGCCGTTTACATCTGAACCGTCTGGCGCTACCTTCCGCAACAAGCGGGGTGGGAGCGCTCCCATCACGGTGGATCGGAACCCGCCCTCGAGTCGCCCCCATCCCGCGCATCCGTGCACACGCATCCGCAGGCCCGTACCCCACGAACGGATGATGCTGTCATGATCCTGACAAGAGAGTCCGGAGGAACCACGACGCCCGGCCCGGCGCTCCCCTCCCGGGCCAGAGCCCTCTTCCTCGTGCTGCTCTCCCTCCTCGTCACCGTCCCGGCCATCGGCCTGGTCATGACGACCGGTGGCGAGGCGGAGGCGCACGGCACCCCCATGAAGCCCGGCAGCCGCACCTTCCTGTGCTGGCAGGACGGCCTGACCGACACCGGCGAGATCAAGCCGGTCAATCCCGCTTGCCGAGGCGCGCAGCAGGTCAGCGGCACCACGCCGTTCTACAACTGGTTCTCGGTGCTCCGCTCGGACGGCGCCGGCCGCACCCGGGGCTTCGTACCGGACGGCGAGCTGTGCAGCGGCGGCAACACCAACTTCACCGGGTTCAACACGCCCAGCAAGGACTGGCCGCTCACCCACCTCACCTCGGGCGCGACCGTCGACTTCTCGTACAACGCCTGGGCGGCGCACCCGGGTTGGTTCTACGTCTACATCACCAAGGACGGCTTCGACCCGACGAAGACGCTCACCTGGAACGACATGGAGGAGCGGCCGTTCCTGAGCGTCGACCACCCTCCGCTCAAGGGCTCCCCGGGCACGGTCGAGGCCAACTACTCCTGGACGGGCAAGCTGCCGGCCGGCAAGTCGGGCCGCCACATCATCTACATGGTCTGGCAGCGCTCCGACAGCCAGGAGACCTTCTACTCGTGCTCCGACGTCGTCTTCGACGGCGGCAACGGCGAGGTGACCGGCATCAAGCAGCCGGGCAACCCGTCCGAGCCGGTCCCCGGCACCTGCACGGCCACCCGCAGGACAACCGGCACCTGGAACGGCGGCTACCAGTCCGAGGTGACCGTCACCAACACCGGCACGGTCCCGATGCTCGGCTGGATGGTCGACTGGACCCTCCCGGCGGGCCAGAAGGTCGACAGCCTGTGGAGTGGCAGCCCGACCTACAACGGCCAGGCGGTGATGGTCCACAACGCCAACTGGAACGGCTCCCTGGCACCAGGCAGAAGCACGACGTTCGGCTACACCGTCTCCGGGTCGGGGGGTGACAGTACGAGCAGTCTGCCCTGCCGGGTGGGCTGAACCACCGGACGAGACGGGCCCGGTGACCGGGGCGACGGTGACCGGGCCCGTCGGCACGAGGACGCGGACCGGGGGGCGGGCGGAGCTCGCCCCCCCCGGTCCGCTTCTCGGAACCCGGGCCGCTTAGGTTGGCGCCATGGTGGAGGGGGCGAAGGCCGGGTCGGCGGCCATGAGCGGGCAGAGCGGAGAACAACGACGGGCGCGGAGCGGCCCGGGGGAACGGGGTGGACCGGCCCGCTCGTCCCTCTGGATGGCACTGGGCACGATGGTGTCCCGGGCGACGGGGCTGATCCGGCAGGTGCTCCAGGCGGCGGCGCTGGGCACGGGGCTGCTGGCGAGCACGTACAACACGGCCAACACCGTGCCGACGAGTCTGTACACCCTGGTGATCGGCGGTGCGCTCAACGCCGTGCTGGTGCCGCAGCTGGTCCGGGCGCGGGCCATCGAGGCCGACGGCGGAAGGGCCTACGAGCAGCGGCTGGTGACGCTCGTCCTGTGCGTCCTGGCCGCCGGGACGGCGCTGGCCGTGTGGGCCGCACCGCAGATCGTGGGCCTGTACATGCGCGACACCGCCGGCAGCCACGAGGCGTTCGAACTGACCGTGGTCTTCGCCCGTTTCCTGCTGCCGCAGATCTTCTTCTACGGCCTGTTCGGCATCCTGGGACAAGTGCTGAACGCCCGGGAGAGGTTCGGCGCGATGATGTGGACGCCGGTACTGAACAACGTCGTGCTGATCGGCATGTTCGCCGCGTACCTGGGGCTGATGACGGTCCCGGACGGGGTGGAGGACATCACCGCGACCCAGGTGCGACTCCTGGGGCTGGGCACGACGGCCGGGATCGCCGTGCAGGCCCTCGCGCTGATCCCCTTCCTGCGCTCCGCCGGCTTCCGCTTCCGGCCCCGCTTCGACTGGCGGGGCACCGGCCTGGGCAAGAGCGCCCATGCCGCCAAGTGGACGCTGCTGTTCGTCCTGGTCAACCAGGTCGCGCTGACCGTGGTGACGAACTTCGCCAACGCGGCGGACCAGGCGCTGCCGGATGCCGGCGCCGGCTACTCGGCCTACATGTACGCGCAGACCATCTGGATGCTGCCGCAGTCGATCGTGACCGTCTCCCTGGTGACCGCTCTGTTGCCGCGGATGAGCAGGGCCGCCGCGGAGGGCCGGATCGCAGAGCTGCGTGCCGATCTCTCGCGGGCGCTGCGGGTCAGCGGGGTCGTCATCGTGCCGGCCGGGTTCCTCTTCGTGGCGCTGGGCCCTCAGATCGCCGCGCTGCTGTTCGCCCACGGGACGGCCGACGCGGCATCCGTCCAGCCGCTCGGGCAGATGCTCCAGGCGTTCGGGCCGGGACTGATCCCGTTCTCGGCGCAGTACCTCCTCCTGCGGGGCTTCTACGCCTTCGAGGACACGCGCACCCCGTTCTTCATGGCGACGTGGATCGCCGGGGTGAACATCGCGCTGGTCACCCTCTGCCATGTGCTGCTGCCCGCGCGCTGGGCGGTGACCGGTATGGCCGGTGCGTACACCGTGTCGTACCTGGTCGGGCTGGCCGTCACGGCATGGCGGTTGCGCGTCAGGCTCGGCGGACGGCTCGACGAAGGGGAACTGCGCCGTACGTACACCAAACTGGTGGGCGCCGCCGCCCTCGCCGCGGGCCCGGCCTGGGGAGCCGCCCGGGCCTGCGCCGCGTCGCTGGGCACGGGCACCTGGTCCACCGTGCTGAGCCTCGCCGCCGGAACGGTCGTGATGGCCTCGGGCTACCTCGCCCTGGCGCGGCTGATGAGGGTCGGCGAACTGCGCGGCTTCGCCCGTCGCCGGTGACGGTGCCCGCTCGGCTCGCCCGGGCGGCGCCCGGCTCGGGGAACAGGGGCAGATGGCCCCATATGTCGTGGTTGTCCAGGTGTGCGATTCTGTTGTGTGGGTGCCCTGCCGCTCGTGTGCGGCGTGGATCCGCCATGGGAGGCGCGACGCCGCGCCGCCGCTCCCGTGCCCGCCTCGTCGTCGCCTGAGTTCCGGGGACTCCCACCTGCCGGTGGCTGCGGCATGGACGGGAGGTGGATGCGGACATGCCCCACTACGGCGATGCCCGGGCCGCGATCCCCGGTCTTCGGGCGCCGGGGAACGGGGGCCCCGGTCCGCCCCGCCCCGCTCCGGAACCGGCCGCGCGAGCGCGGCTCCTGACATTCGCCGGGGTGACGCTGGCCGCGGTGTACGTACGCGGCGAGGACGGGGCCGAGCTGCGGCTGGTGGAGTCGGCCGGGACCGAGTCGGAGCAGCGGTACCGGCTGCCGGGGCGGGTGGCGGTCCCGGTTCCGGGGGGCTCATCCGGCGCGGAGTCGAGCGGTCCCCCCGGGGCGACGCCGGCCCCCGACACCCCCGGCACCTCTTCGCGCGCGCCCGCTCCCGGTGCCGGTCCCGGCGGTACTCCTTCCCCCACGCCTTCTCCCGGAGCCGGTCCGGGCGACACCTCTTCCCCCGCCGCTCCCGCAGCCGGTCCGGGCGGCGCCCCCTCCCCCGCACCTTCTCCCGGAGCCGGATCCGGCGGAACCCCTTCCCCCGCGCCCGCTCCCGGTGCCGGTCCCCGCCGCACCCCTCCCTCCGCCCCCTCCCCCGGTGCCGGCTCCGGCGGTACCCCTTCAGACCCGGAGGCGGGAGGCGGTGGCCCGGCCGTCGCCGAGGCGTATCTGCGGGGGCGGCCCGTATGGCTCGCGGGTGTGGTGCTCGACGGAGGTCAGGACGGCGTGGCCGCCTCCACCCCGCTCGGTGCCCTGCCGCTGGAGGCCGCCGGTGGCTGGCTCGGGTGTCTCGTCGTGGTGGGAGAGGCCGGGGAGGGGTTCGGGTCCGAGCAGCGGGAGTTCCTGGAGCGGTACGCCGAGGCCGTCGCCGGGCGGCTGCGGGGCGAGGCCGACCGGTCGGCGCCCTCGCCGCTGCTGGATTCGGCCCTGCGCGCCATGGGAGTCGGCTCCTTCGCCCTGTCGCCCGGGACGGGGCTGGTCGAGACGGACCCGGCGTTGCTCGAACTCGTCGGCATCCCCGACGACGGTTTCGACGGCAAGACCGACACCCTGCTCTCCGTCAGCGTTCCCGAAGACGTCCCCGCGCTGATGTCGGTCATCGAGCCGTCCGCGCAGGCCCCGGGCCGCCGTGAGCTGGAGTTCCGTATCCGCAGGCCCACGGGTGAACTGTGCTGGCTGCGGCTGAACTGCCGGGTGCTGAAAGGGCTGGGCGGCGCTCCCGAGCGGGTGCTGGGCGTGGTGAGCGCGGCGCCCGTCCTGCGCCGCAGCGCCAGCGACGTCGCCCGGATCCAGTGGCTGACGGCCGCGCTCGACGACGCCACGACCGTCCGGGACGTCAGCCGTGTCGTCGTCGCCGCGCTGCGCGAGCCGCTGGGAGCGGACCGGGTGGCGCTCGCCGAGCTGCTGGAGGACCGGCTGGCGGTCACCGTGCTCGATCCGCCGGGTGCCGGCGCCTGGCCGGAGCTGTGGCGGCGCGAGTGGCGCTCGGAGTGGCCCGACGCGCCGGTCTCCGCCCTGCCCACGCTCCAGGCGGCCCTGCGGGACGGCCGGATGAGCCTGTGGCAGGCGGGTTCCGTCCTGGAACCGGGGCTCGCGGGGATCGGCCCCGGCGGGCTCGCGGTGCTGCCGTTGCCGGCCAGGAGCGGGGTGGCCGGGGTGTGCCTGGTCGGCTGGGACACCCGGCACGAGTTCGCACCCGAGGAGCGGGCCCTGCTGACCGCGACCGCCGGCCTGGTCGGGCAGGCCCTCAAGCGCGCGCACGCCTACGACGCCGAGCAGGAACTGGCGACGATGCTCCAGCGCAGCCTGCTGCCGCGCCGGCTGCCCCGGCTCCCCGGGGGCACGGCCGTGGCCCGCTATCTGCCCGCCCGTCGCGGACTCCAGGTCGGCGGCGACTGGTACGACGTGATCGCCCTGTCGGAGAACAAGGTGGCCCTGGTCATCGGGGATGTGCAGGGCCATAGCGCCGGGGCCGCGACGATCATGGGTCAGATGCGTACGGCGGTCCGCGCCTACGCCGTCGAAGGACATCCGCCGGACGTGGTCGTCGCGCACGCCAACCGGCTGCTCGTCGGCATGGAGACCGACCTCTTCGCCACCTGCTGCTACGTCGAACTGGACATGGAGGAGGGCAACGCGCTGTTCGTGCGGGCCGGGCACCTGGCACCACTGGCACGGCATCCCGACGGCGGCACCGAGGAGATCGCGGTCGAGGGCGGACTCCCGCTGGGCGTCCTCGCGGACGCGGAGTTCCCGCTGACGGCCCTCGCCCTCGCCCCGGGATCGGTGCTCGCGCTGGTGACGGACGGTCTGGTCGAGTCGGCGGATCTCCAGGTGGACGAGGGGATGCGGCTCGTGCGCCAGGCACTCGCCGCGGCCGATCCCGCCGACCCGGGACGGATGGCCGACGCGCTGCTCGGCGAGGCCGGGCGGCGCGAGGACGACGTGGCGGTGCTGCTGCTGCGCTACGACGGGATGCGGATACGGCCGGTGCGGGCGGGCTGGGTGGTGTGGCGGCTGCCGGACGCGGTGATGCACGCCCGCCGGTTCAGCGCGCGCACCCTGCGTTCGTGGGGCATCGCCGCCGAGGCCGACAGCGTCCTGCTGGTGGTGTCGGAGCTGGTCACCAACGCGCTGGTGCACACCCAGGGCGCGGTCCGCGTGGAGCTGACCCTGGCGGCGGACCGGCTGCGGGTGACCGTGAGCGACTCCTCACCGCGGGCACCGGCCAAGCCCGTGGTCGTGGACTGGGAGTCGACGGGCGGGCGTGGGCTGTTCCTGGTCGAGGCCATGTCGGCGGCCTGGGGTTCGGTGCCGGTGGGCGGCGGCAAGCAGGTGTGGAGCGAGATCGTCGTCACCCGTCGGGAGACGGAGCCCGGTGCGGAGCCCGACGAGGAACCGGAGACCGAGCCGGAGGAGCGCAGACCGGGCCGCGTCTGGGGCCTGGGCCGCGACCGGACCTGGGGCCTGGGCCGGGGCCGGGACCGCCGCAGGTCCCGCGACCAGGGCCGGTCCCGCGACGACCGGGCGGGGGGACGCGAGGGGGAGCAGGCCGTCGGTCTCGACCGGGCCATGCGCCACATCGGTGAGGGGGCTGCGGAGCCACCCGCGTCCCGTCACCCGAACCGGTCCCCCGAGGGAGGTCCCTGATGCGTGGGCTCGGTCTGCGTGGGGTCGCCGGGTTGCTGGCGGTCCTGCTGGCCGTGTCCCTCGCCGGCTGTTCGGAGGGTGGCGGGGAGGGCGAGGGCGAGCTGACCATCGGGCTGCTGCTGCCCAGCCGGGCCGTGCCCCGCTGGGAGAAGTGGGACCGGCCCCAGATCGAGAAGCGGGTCAAGGAGCTGTGCTCCGAGTGCAGGGTCGTGTACGCCAACGCCGAGAACGACGCGGCCAGCCAGCGGCAGCAGATGACCTCCATGATCACCCGGGGTGTCTCGGCGCTGCTCCTGGACGTCGTCGACCCCAAGGCCCTGCGCTCCTCGGTGCACGCGGCGCAGCGTGAGGGCATCCCGGTCGTCGCCTACGACCGTCTCGCCGAAGGCCCGGTCTCGGGTTTCGTCAGTTTCGACGGTGCCCAGGTCGGCAGGCTCCAGGGGCAGGAGCTCCTGAAGGGCATGGGCGCCCGGGCCGACGGTGGCGGTGTCGTCATGGTGAACGGCGACCCGTCCAGCCCCAACGCCGCCTGGTACGAGGACGGGGCGCGGACCGTCCTCCAGGACGAGGTGCGGATCCTGAAGTCGTACAGCACCCTCGGGTGGCGTACGGAGAACGCGCACGACCACATGTCCGCCGCGATCAGTGCCCTCGGCCCGGGCGCGATCGACGGGGTGCTCGCGGCCAACGACTCGATCGCGGCCGGTGTCGTCTCGGCCCTCAAGAGCGCCCGTGTCACGCCGCTGCCCCCGGTCACCGGGCAGGACGCGGATCTCGACGCCGTGCAGCGCATCGTCGAGGGCGAGCAGTACATGACCGTCTACAAGCCGTTCCGGCAGGAGGCCGAGGCGGCCGCCGCGATGGCCGTGGCCCTGGCGCGCGGCAACGACATCGACTCCCTGGTCACGACGACGGTGGACAGCCCCACGACCGAGGACGTCCCGGCGATCCTGCTCACGCCCACGGCCGTTACGCGCGAGACGATCGGCCGGACGCTCGTCCGGACCGGTGTCTACACGGTCGGCCAGATCTGCACCCCGAAGCTCCGCCCGGCCTGCGCCCGGGCCGGACTCGCCCGGTGAGCGAGGTGGTCCCCGTGTCCCATCCCCCCGTCCTGGTGTTGCGTGGCATCACCAAGCGGTTCGGCGGCGTCCAGGCGCTGGTGGACGTCGACCTGCAGGTCCGGGCCGGTGAGGTCGTGGCCCTGGCGGGCGACAACGGGGCGGGCAAGTCCACGCTGGTCAAGGTGATCTCCGGGGTCAGCCCCGCCGACCGGGGCGTCATCGAGTGGGAGGGGCGCCTCGTGCAGATCAAACGCCCGCACGACGCCCACGCCCTGGGCATCGCGACCGTCTACCAGGACCTCGCCATGTGCGACAACCTGGACGTCGTCGGCAATCTCTTCCTCGGCCGTGAGATCGACCGGGTGGGCGTCCTCGACGAGGTGGAGATGGAGCGCCGTGCCCGTGACCTGATGCGGGCGCTGTCGATCCGCATCCCCGACGTGCGGGTGCCGGTCGCCGCGCTGTCGGCCGGGCAGCGGCAGGCCGTCGCGATCTCCCGCTCGTTGATGGGCGCCCCCAAGGTGCTGCTGCTCGACGAGCCCACCGCCGCGCTCGGCGTGGAGCAGACCAGTCATCTGCTCGACCTGATCGAGGAGGTCCGCGACCGCGGTATGGCGATCATCCTCATCAGTCACAACATGGGCGACATCAAGGCCGTCGCCGACCGGGTCGCCGTGCTGCGGCTGGGCCGCAACAACGGTCTGTTCGACGTGAGTACCGTGACGCAGGAGCAGATCATCTCCTCGGTCACGGGGGCGGCGGACAACGCCGTGGCCCATCGCTCGAGGGGCGACGAGGGGGCGTGGCCGTGAGACGGGGCGGGCCGCACCGGGACGGTGGACCGGCGGGGCCGGGCAGCGCCGGGCCGATCACCACCGATCGGGAGCAGGGCGCCGCCCGCGGCTGGCGGGACGGTGTGCGCCAGTACGCGCTGGAGGTGCGCGGCAGTGTGCGGGGCGGAGAGCGGGGACCGCTCCTGGTTCTCGCCGGGCTGCTCGTGATCTGGATCGTCTTCCAGGGGCTGGACGACAAGTTCCTCTCGCCGCGCAACCTGTCCAACCTCAGCGTGGACATCGTCGGGACCGGGCTGGTCGCCGTCGGGATCGTGTTCGTGCTGCTGATCCGGGAGATCGATCTGTCGGTCGGCTCGGTCAGCGGCCTGGCGGGTGCGGCGTTCGCCGTGCTGAACGTGAACCACGGGGTGCCGGAGTGGCTGGCGGTGATCGTGGCGGTGGCCGTGGGCACGGCCGTGGGCGCCTTCCACGGGTTCTTCCACGCCTGGCTCGGCGTGCCCGCGTTCGTGGTGACGCTGGCCGGGCTGCTGATCTGGAACGGCCTGACGCTCTATCTGCTGGGGGCCAGCGGCACGATCAACATCGACGAGGAGGGCCTGGTCGCCTCCCTGACCAGCCGGCACTTCGGCAACCACCTGGTGGCGTACACGGTCGCCGCGCTCGGCACGGCCGGGTACTTCCTGGCCGCGCACCGCCGGCGCAGCCGCCACCGGGCGGCCGGGATGCCCTACCGGACGGAGGGCGACATCGGGATGCGCACCGGTCTCCTGGCGGTGGTGGCCTTCGCCGGTGCCTACACCCTCAACCGGTTCCAGGGGCTGCCGCTGGCGCTGCTGATCTTCCTGGTGGTCCTGGTCGTCTCGGACTACCTGCTGCGCCGTACCCGCTACGGGCGGCGGGTGTACGCGGTCGGCGGCGGGGTCGAGGCGGCACGGCGGGCCGGTATCGGGGTGGAGCGGGTGCGGGTCGCGATGTTCATGGTGTCGGGGACGCTGGCCGCGTTCGGCGGGTTGTTCGTGGCGTCGGGGCTGACGTCGGCGAGCCCGACGACGGCCCGGGCCGCCGGTTCGGGGATGCTGCTGATCAACGCCATCGCGGCGGCCGTCATCGGCGGGACGAGCCTGTTCGGCGGGCGGGGCTCACCCTGGTCGGTGCTGCTCGGTGTGGTGGTGATCCAGTCGATCGCCTCGGGGATGGGGCTGCTGGGGGTTCAGGACGCCGTGCAGTTCATGATCACCGGCGGGGTGCTGCTGGCCGCCGTGGCGGCGGACGCGCTGTCGAGACGCGCTCAGGCCCGAGGGGGCAGGCCATGAATCACGCCCTGCCCGAAATGGGGGTACTTATTGCCTTTGCCATGAAATGCCTAATACCGAGCAAAGGTGGGTAGGGGCCGAGGTGTCATGAAACGCAGCCGCCTCACCCAGGCGGCCGTGGCCGTCACGGTCGCCGCCGGTCTTGTCCTCGCCGGGTGCGGTGACGCCGATCTGCCCGGCGGCGGGGAGCAGACCCGGCTCAGCGTGCTCGCGACGGACGTGCCGCAGATCCAGACGCTGAAGAAACTCACCAAGAGACACTTCACGGCCGAGACGGGGATCACCGTCGACTACACGCTGCTGCCGGAGAACGAGGCGCGGGTGAAGATGAACCGCGAGTTCGCGACCCAGGCCGGCACCTACGACGTGGCGAGCGTCAGCGCCTACGAGGTGCCGATCTACGCGGACAACGGCTGGCTCGCCCCGCTGGACGCCTTTGTGGAGGCCGACGAGGACTTCGACCAGGACGACGTCTTCCCGAACCTGGCGTCCTCGCTGGCCGGCGACGACGGCAAGCTCTACGCCGAGCCGTTCTACGGCGAGGGCTCCTTCCTGATGTACCGCAAGGACCTGTTCCGCAAGGACGGGCTGACCATGCCGACCAACCCGACCTGGAAGCAGGTCGCCGACCTCGCCGCCCGGGTCGACGGCTCCGAGGGCGCGAGCGGCATCTGCCTGCGCGGCCTGCCCGGCTGGGGCCAGAACCTCGCCCCGATCAACACGGTCGTCAACACCTTCGGCGGCGCCTGGTACGACATGGACTGGAACGCCCGGCTGACCTCGCCGGAGTTCAGGGAGGCCGTCGGGTTCTACGTCGACCTGCTGCGCTCCCACGGTCAGCCCGGTCCCGAGCGGATGGGCGTGCTGGAGATCCTGGACAGCTTCGTCGAGGGCAAGTGCGCCATGATGTACGACGCCACGTCGCTGGCCTCGTCGATCGAGGCGGACAGTTCCCCGGTCAAGGGCAAAGTGGGCTACGTCCCGGCCCCGCACGAGAAGACCGACAAGGCGGGCTGGGTGTGGACCTGGGCCTGGGGCATCCAGCAGGCGTCCGAGCACAAGGACGCCGCGTGGGAGTTCATCTCCTGGGCCTCCTCCAAGGAGTTCCAGGAGCTGGTCGGCCGGGAGGTGGGCTGGATTTCGGCGCCCGCCGGCAACCGCAAGTCGCTCTACGAGAACCCCGAGTACCAGCAGGCGGCCGGTGCCTGGTACCGGCAGGAGTACACGGCGGCGACGGACTCCGCCGACCCGAAGGACCCGGGCGTCGGCCCCCGCCCCTACACCGGCATCGGCTTCCTGGGCATCCCCGAGTTCGCCGTGCTGGGGACGGCGGTCTCCGAGCAGATCGCCGCGGCCATCGCCGGCCGGCAGTCCGTGGACGCGGCCCTCGACAAGGCGCAGGACCTCGCCCAGGCCGCGGCGGCGAAGTACCGCGGCGAGTGACTCCGCTGCAGCGGTACATACCGGCGCTTGCGGCGAACGGCGCGGGCCGCGCCCCCGGTCGCCCGGGGACGCGGCCCTCGAACTGCCGACCTGGTCCGCTTACTTGCGGATCAGGCTGCGCAGCACGTACTGCATGATGCCGCCGTTGCGGTAGTAGTCCGCCTCGCCGGGGGTGTCGATGCGGACGACCGCGTCGAACTCGACGCCGGTGTCGGTGGTGACCTTCACCGTGCGCGGGGTGGTGCCGTTGTTGAGCTCCTCGACGCCGGTGAAGTCGAAGGTCTCCTCACCGGTGAGGCCGAGGGACGCGGCGGTCTGGCCCTCCGGGAACTGCAGCGGCAGGACGCCCATGCCGATGAGGTTCGAGCGGTGGATGCGCTCGTAGGACTCGGCGATGACGGCCTTGACGCCCAGGAGCGCGGTGCCCTTGGCGGCCCAGTCGCGGGACGAGCCGGAGCCGTACTCCTTGCCGGCCAGGACGACCAGCGGGATGCCCTGCTCGATGTAGTTGCGGGAGGCGTCGTAGATGAACGACACCGGGCCGCCGTCCTGCGTGAAGTCGCGGGTGTAGCCGCCCTCGGTGCCCGGCGCGATCTGGTTGCGCAGGCGGATGTTGGCGAACGTGCCGCGGATCATGACCTCGTGGTTGCCGCGGCGCGAGCCGTAGCTGTTGAAGTCGCGGCGCTCGACGCCGTGCTCCGTGAGGTACTTGCCGGCCGGGGTGTCGGCCTTGATGGCGCCGGCCGGGGAGATGTGGTCGGTGGTGACCGAGTCGCCCAGCTTGGCGAGCACCCGGGCGCCGGAGATGTTCTCCACCGGGGCCGGCTCGTGGGCCATGCCCTCGAAGTACGGGGGCTTGCGCACGTAGGTGGACTCGGCGTCCCACTCGAAGGTGTTGCCCGTCGGGATCGGCAGCGCCTGCCACTGGGCGTCGCCCGCGAAGACGTCGCTGTAGGACTTGGCGAACATGTCCTCGCCGATGGCGTTGGCGACGACCTCGTTGACCTCGGCCTCGGTCGGCCAGATGTCCTTCAGGAAGACCGGGTTGCCGTCCTGGTCGGCGCCCAGGGCGTCCTTGGTGATGTCGACCTTCATGGAGCCGGCGAGCGCGTAGGCCACGACCAGCGGCGGGGAGGCCAGGTAGTTCATCTTGACGTCGGGGTTGATACGGCCCTCGAAGTTCCGGTTGCCGGAGAGGACCGAGGTGACCGCGAGGTCGTGGTCGTTGACGGCCTTGGAGACCTCCTCCGGCAGCGGGCCGGAGTTGCCGATGCAGGTGGTGCAGCCGTAGCCGACGAGGTTGAAGCCGACCTTGTCGAGGTAGGGGGTCAGGCCCGCCTTCTCGAAGTAGTCGGTGACGACCTTGGAGCCCGGGGCGAGGGTGGTCTTGACCCACGGCTTGCGGGTCAGGCCCTTCTCCACCGCCTTCTTGGCCACCAGGGCGGCGGCGACCATGACGTACGGGTTGGAGGTGTTGGTGCAGGAGGTGATGGCCGCGACCGTCACCGCACCGTGGTCGATCTCGTACGACGTGCCGTCGGGGGCGGTCACGGTGACCGGGTTGGACGGGGTGCCGTTCGGGATCGTCGAGGGGGCGTCGGAACCCGGGAAGGACTCCTTGCTGGCCTCGTACTCGTCGTTGACGTAGGTGCGCACGTCCTGCGCGAACTGCTCGGCGGCGTTGGCGAGGACGATGCGGTCCTGCGGGCGCTTCGGGCCGGCGATGGACGGCACGACGGTCGACAGGTCGAGCTCGAGCTTCTCGGAGAAGTCGGGCTCGGCGGCCGGGTCGAGCCAGAGGCCCTGCTCCTTGGCGTACGCCTCGACCAGCGCGAGCTGCTGCTCGCTGCGGCCGGTGAGCCGCATGTAGTTGATGGTCTCGTCGTCGATCGGGAAGATCGCGGCGGTGGAGCCGAACTCCGGCGACATGTTGCCGATGGTGGCGCGGTTGGCCAGCGACGTGGCGGCGACGCCCTCGCCGTAGAACTCGACGAACTTGCCGACGACGCCGTGCTTGCGCAGCATCTCGGTGATCGTGAGGACGAGGTCGGTGGCGGTGGTGCCGGGCGTGAGCTCACCGGTGAGCTTGAAGCCGACGACGCGCGGGATGAGCATGGAGACCGGCTGGCCGAGCATGGCGGCCTCGGCCTCGATGCCGCCGACGCCCCAGCCGAGGACGCCGAGGCCGTTGACCATGGTGGTGTGCGAGTCGGTGCCGACCAGGGTGTCCGGGTAGGCCTTGCCCTCGCGGACCATGACGACCCGGGCCAGGTGCTCGATGTTCACCTGGTGGACGATGCCGGTGCCGGGCGGGACGACCTTGAACTCGTCGAAGGCGGTCTGGCCCCAGCGCAGGAACTGGTAGCGCTCCTTGTTGCGGCCGTACTCCAGGTCGACGTTCTGCTTGAAGGCGTCGTTGGTGCCGAACTTGTCGGCGATGACGGAGTGGTCGATGACCAGCTCGGCCGGCGCCAGCGGGTTGATCTTCGCCGGGTCACCGCCCAGCTCCTTGACGGCCTCACGCATGGTCGCGAGGTCCACGACGCAGGGAACGCCGGTGAAGTCCTGCATGATCACGCGGGCCGGCGTGAACTGGATCTCCTGGCTGGGCTGGGCCTGCGAGTCCCAGCCGCCGAGGGCACGGATGTGGTCGGCGGTGATGTTCGCGCCGTCCTCGGTGCGGAGCAGGTTCTCCAGCAGGACCTTGAGGCTGTAGGGCAGGCGGGCCGAGCCCTCCACCTTGTCCAGCCGGAAGATCTCGTACGACTCGTCGCCCACCTGCAGCGTGCTGCGGGCGTCGAAGCTGTTCGCCGACACGACAGTCTCCTTCATTGATGTGCGCGTACCACCACGATCCTGCCGCCACGGCATCTTGGCCGATCCGCTAAGGTAAGGCTAAGTTAGGTAACCCTTACCGCCGGATTCGATGGCGGCGTGCGGCTGCGGTGCTCTCTCGGCAGATATCTCGATGTCGAGATAACTCTAGTACACGACCGCCGAATGGTCATGCCCCGGCGCCCGCCGTGCGGTCATGCGCGCCCTTTTCCCGGGTATCCGAACCGGGTACCCACGCGCGACATCCACGCAAGACGGAGGGGAGAACAGGCATGCCGCTCACGTTCCGCAAGAGTTTCCGGATCCTTCCGGGGGTGCGCCTGAACATCAACAAGCGCTCCTGGTCCATCACCACCGGCGGCGGAAAGAACGGCCCGCGCCACACCCGCAGCAGCACAGGACGTCGTACGACATCGATGGATCTGCCCGGACCTTTCGGATGGCGGCGCACCACGAGGGCGCGTCGACGCTGAGCACGCCGGGCGGGATTGACATCACGTCACCCGTTCGGACCCCCTGCCGGGCGGCATCTCATATCTGAGATAACCTCAGTCCCATGGCAGACGACTACCTCGTACGCATCGGCAAGCTCATCCGTGACGCCCGGCAGCACCGTGGCTGGACGCAGTCGCAGCTGGCCGAGGCGCTCGGAACCAGCCAGAGCGCCGTCAACCGGATCGAGCGCGGCAACCAGAACATCAGCCTTGAGATGATCGCGCGCATCGGGGAGGCCCTCGACAGCGAGATCGTGTCGCTCGGCTACGCCGGTCCGATGCATCTGCGGGTGGTCGGCGGGCGCCGGCTGTCCGGTGCCATCGACGTGAAGACGAGCAAGAACGCGTGCGTGGCGCTGCTGTGCGCCTCACTGCTCAACGAGGGGCGCACGGTACTGCGCCGCGTCGCCCGCATCGAGGAGGTGTACCGCCTCCTCGAGGTGCTGGGCTCCATCGGCGTGCGTACCCGGTGGATCAACGACGGCGTCGACCTGGAGATCGTGCCGTCGAGCGAGCTGAATCTGGCGGCGATCGACGCGGACGCGGCCCGCCGCACCCGCTCCATCATCATGTTCCTCGGCCCGCTGCTGCACCGCGTGGACTCGTTCAAGCTGCCCTACGCCGGCGGCTGCGACCTCGGCACGCGCACGATCGAGCCGCACATGATCGCGCTGCGCCGGTTCGGACTGGACATCGCCGCCACCGAGGGCCAGTACCACGCCCGGGTGGACCGCGCGGTCAGCCCGGACCGCCCGATCGTCCTGACCGAACGCGGCGACACGGTCACCGAGAACGCCCTGCTCGCGGCCGCCCGGCACGACGGCATCACCGTCATCCGCAACGCCTCGTCCAACTACATGGTCCAGGACCTCTGCTTCTTCCTGGAGGCCCTCGGCGTCAAGGTCGACGGCATCGGCACGACCACGCTCACCGTGCACGGGGTGCCCACCATCGACGTCGACGTCGACTACTCCCCCTCCGAGGACCCGGTCGAGGCGATGAGCCTGGTGGCCGCCGCGGTGGTGACGGAGTCGGAGCTGACGGTCCGCCGCGTCCCCATCGAGTTCCTGGAGATCGAGCTGGCCGTGCTGGAGGAGATGGGCCTCGACCACGACCGCACGCCCGAGTACTTCGCCGACAACGGCCGTACCCGGCTGGTGGACCTCACCGTCCGGCCCTCCAAGCTGGAGGCGCCGATCGACAAGATCCACCCCATGCCGTTCCCCGGCCTGAACATCGACAACGTCCCGTTCTTCGCGGCCATCGCGGCGGTCGCCCAGGGCAAGACCCTCATCCACGACTGGGTCTACGACAACCGGGCGATCTACCTGACCGACCTGAACCGCCTCGGCGGCAGGCTCCAGCTCCTGGACCCCCACCGCGTCCTGGTCGAGGGCCCGACCCGCTGGCGCGCCGCCGAGATGATGTGCCCGCCGGCCCTGCGCCCCGCGGTGGTCGTCCTGCTGGCGATGATGGCCGCGGAGGGCACGTCGGTGCTGCGCAACGTGTACGTCATCAACCGGGGTTACGAGGACCTGGCGGAGCGGCTCAACTCGGTGGGGGCGCAGATCGAGACGTTCCGGGACATCTGAAGGTTCTCATGAACACCACCACAGCCTCCTTCTGAGCTGGACGAATGTAAGACGGGGGGTGATGTGCAGGCGCCTCTGGGACTTTCCGGGGGCGCCTGCCGCACTCTCCGGGTACGCCTCAGCGGGACCCCGTTCCAAGGTCCATGAGCAAGTCGTCCAGCACCGTTTCCTCCTCGACCCGGACACCGTTCTCGGCGAGAGCGGCGGCCAGGGCAGGGTCCCAGGGAGTTGCGGCGGGCGCGCCCGCCGACTCCGGGGCTTCGGCCACCCTGGTCACTGCTGCCGCTCCCAGGCGCCGCCCCGCCATCACCACCCGACCGGGAGCCCCGTTCGATCAGACCGCCCTCGTGATGATGCGGCTCCACAGGGGTGAGGCAGGGCAACCATGGTGCGGACCTGCCGTGTTCCCGCAACCCCTCACTTTGCCTGCCGTTGGCATGTACTTGACTTGGCGCGGAACCGATCAGATTAGTGTCAGGAGGTTGGCATGTGCACAGAGTGAAGTACGGGGGGCGGGTCGCGTGTCGGACCTGGCGAAGGAAGCCGCATCCATGCACAAGGCGGCGTCGGGGCTGCGTCATGTGGGGCACCACACGGCGAAGCCGTTGCAGGAGTTCAAGGCCCAGTCGCACGACCTGTCGGCGCTGGGTGCCCTCGGCTCCCTGCTGAGTGCGACGGAGGAGATACGGGAGGGCATGGCCACCCTGGCCAAGCTGACCGGGCAGCTGGAGGACGAGTGGGAGGCGGAGGCCAAGCTGCTGGGCGAGATATCCGACGCCTTCGACCTGCTGGATCTGCTGCTGGCTGCCGCGGCCCGCGCGAAGAAGGGCTGAGAGCTCCGTGGTGGACCTCAACCCCCTTCATTACGTCAACAAGTTCAACCACATGTTCGGCGACACGCTCGCCAGTGGCCTGGAGTTCCTCGGTATCACCGATCCGGCGGTGGATCCGGACGGGGTGCGGGAGATCGCCAAGAAGTGGCGGCACCTGGCCACCGGCCTGGACGACGCCGCGGAGGCGGCGCGCAAGGCGCTGGCGGATGTGGAGTGGGAGGGCAAGGCCGCCAAGGCGTACAACAAGCGGGCCAAGGCGGCCCGCAAGAACGCCACCGAGATGGCGGACTCCCTCCGCGAGGGAGCCAAGGCGCTGGACGACTTCGCCGACACAGCGCACGAGCTGTTGTCCG
The DNA here is from genome assembly GCF_040647715.1 of Streptomyces tibetensis. Taxonomy (GTDB): domain Bacteria; phylum Actinomycetota; class Actinomycetes; order Streptomycetales; family Streptomycetaceae; genus Streptomyces; species Streptomyces tibetensis_A. Next base: position 347,521 of record NZ_JBEZCR010000005.1, read on the forward strand.
AGATCGGCGTACTGCTGGCGGAGATCGCCGAGTTCGAGATAGCAGGCCTGGCGTTGGACGTCCTGACGCTGGGGGCGTCGTCGGTGGCCGCGACCCTGATGGCGGGTGAGCGGGCGCTGAAGGTGGTGGCGCTGATCGCCCGGATCGAGAGAGAGGGCACCGCGCTCGCGTCCGTGATCCGTGGGGTGATGGAGGTCATCCGGGGTGTGGAGCGGGCGCTCAAGACGCTCAAGGAGATCCGAGGCGTGGCGTCGGTGGCCAAGATGGCCAAGGAGGGCGTGAAGTTCTCGGCCTTCGCGACGCTGCTGGAGGATCCGGGTGCGTTCAAGGATCCGGACAAACTGGCCGGCATTCTCGCCGAGGGCGCGCTGTTGGGTGTCGGCTTCGGCCTGCTGGGCAAGGCACTGGGCAAGGGGCTGAAGGCGCTCAAGCCGGCCGAGCTGGCAAAGCTCAGTAAGGCCTTCAAGCTGAACTGCGCCACCTTCGAGCGCCTGAAACTGAACCCGGGCTACAACAAGCTGCCCGCCTCGATCCGCAACATGATCAAGAAGTTCGTGCGGGACCCGATCGACGTGGCCACCGGCGACATGGCCCTGCCCCGGGTGGACGTCGAACTGCCGGGTGTTCTGCCCCTGGTCCTGGAGCGCACCCATATCTCCTCGTACCGCTTCGGTGGCTGGTTCGGCCCCACCTGGGCCTCCACGCTCGACCAGCGGGTCCAGGCCGATGAAGACGGCTTCGTGTACGCGGCCGCGGACGGCGCCCGCCTCTGCTTCCCGGTCCCGGACCCGGAGACCAACGAGTCCGTCCGCCCGGAGACACCTGGCTCACGCCTCCTGCTGTCCTGGGACACGGAGGTCGACGGCGCGGTTCGCGTCACCGACCCGGACACCGGACTGATCCACGTCTTCCACTCACCAGTCGCGGCGGCGGACGACGAGGCCGTCGACCTGCCGCTCCAGCACGTCCAGGACCGCAACGGCAACCGCATCACCGTCCTCTACGCCGAGGGCGACCTCCCGTCCGCGGTCGTGCACTCGGGCGGCTACCACATCGAGATAGACCGTCACGACACACTGTCCCGCATCACCGGCCTGCGCCTGCTGGACCCCGCGGCCCCGGGCCGGCCCGGCACCACGCTGCTGGCCTTCGGCTACGACGAGCAGGGCCACTTGACCGAGGAGACCAACTCCTCGGGCCTGCCGATGCGCTACACCTACGACGCCGAGGGCCGCATCACCTCCTGGACCGACCGCAACAACACGACGTACTGGTACACGTACGACGAGCACGGCCGCGTGATCGCCACCGGCGGCACCGGCGACGCCCTGACCTCCACCCTCACCTACGACGACGCCACCCGCACCACCCGCGTGACCGACTCCCTCGGGCACACCCGCGTCTACGAACACAACGAGGCCCTGCGCCTGGTCCGCGAAACCGACCCGCTAGGCAACGCCACCCGACAGGAATGGGACGAGGAGCTGCGGCTGGTGGCGGTGACCGGCCCACTGGGACAGACGACGCGCTACACATACGACGAGCACGGCCGCATCACGCGCGTGACGCGGCCGGACGGCGCCCGCTTCTGCTGCGAATACAACGCGCTGGGGTTGCCGACGCTGGTGAGGGAAGCGGACGGTTCGCGCTGGATCCACCAGTACGACGACTCCGGCAACCCTGTGGCCGTCACCGATCCCGCCGATCGCACCACACTCTTCACCTACGACGGCTCCGGCGGCCTCACGCGCATCACCGACGCTCTCGGCCACTGCACCGAGATCCACAACAACAAGGCGGGCCTGTCCGTCAAGGTGACCAATCCGCTGGGCGCGGTGAACACCTACGAGCGCGACGTGTTCGGGCGGCCCGTCGTCCTGACGGACCCGATGGGCGCGCGGACCCGCCTCGAGTGGACCGTCGAGGGCAAGCCGACCCGCCGCATCGCGGCCGACGGGGCGGAGGAGTCATGGCTCTATGACGGCGAGGGCAACTGCACGCGGCACACCGACGCGAACGGTGGCGTCTCCCGCTTCGAGTACACCCACTTCGATCTGATAGCCGCCCGCACCGGACCCGACGGTGTACGACACGAGTTCACCTACGACACCGAACTCCGCCTCACCCGGGTCACCAACCCGCAGGGCCTCAGCTGGGACTACGTGTACGACCCGGCAGGACGGCTGACATCCGAGTCGGACTTCGACAACCGCGTCCTCACCTACACCCACGACCCGGCAGGACGCCTCCGAGCTCGCACCGACGCTCTGGGCGAAGTCATCCGTTTCGAGCATGACCCGCTCGGCCGGATCGTCCGCAAGGACGTCGACGGCGCGGTCACCACCTACGCCTACGATCTCAGCGGCCAACTGGTTCGGGCTGTCGGCCCGGATGCGGACCTCACGCTGGAACGCGACGCTGTCGGACAGGTGCTGTCCGAGACGGTCAACGGCCGAACCGTTCTCTACCGATACGACGCCCTGGGCCGCCGCACGCACCGCACCACACCGACGGGAGCAACCAGCCGCTGGGACTACGACGCGGGGGGCCGTCGGATCGGCCTGGTGACAGCCGGACACACGCTCCGCTTCGCATACGACCCGGCCGGCAGCGAGGTGACCCGTCACCTCGACGGCGCCATGAGCCTGACGAACACCTACGACGGCATGGGCCGCCTCGCCTCACGGTCCGTGGTCGACGGCACCGGCCGAATCGTTCAGGCACATGCCTACGCTTACCGGGCCGACGGAAACCTGATCCGGCACGACGACCGGTTGAACGGCACACGCACCTTCGATCTGGATGCCGCAGGCCGCGTAACGGCTGTCCGCGGCCAGGATTGGACCGAGCGGTACGCCTACGACGAGGCCGGGAACCAGACCGAAGCCGCATGGCCGACCGCCCACCCCGGCCAGGAGGCGACAGGTTCCCGCGTATATGCGGGAACCCGCATCACCCGCGCCGGAAACGTCCGCTACGAACACGACGCCCGAGGACGTGTCGTCCTGCGTCAGAAGAGACGCCAGTCCCGTAAGCCCGACACCTGGCGCTACACCTGGGACGCCGAAGACCGGCTTGTCTCCGTGGTCACGCCGGACGGCAGCCTCTGGCGCCACCTCTACGATCCACTGGGCCGCCGCACAGCCAAGCAACGCCTCGCGGCGGACACGGAAACGGTCGTCGAGCAGGTCGACTTCACGTGGGACGGCACGACCCTCTGCGAGCAGAGCACCGTCTCGGCCGCCCAACCGGATCCCGTCGTCCTCACCTGGCACCACCAGGGCCTCCAGCCCGTCGCCCAGGCGGAACGCATCACCGCCGCCGACGCGCCTCAGGAAGAGATCGACGCCCGTTTCTTCGCCATAGTCACCGACCTCGTCGGCACACCCACCGAACTGGTCGACGAGCACGGCGACATCGCCTGGCGTACACGCAGCACCCTCTGGGGATCGACCGCGTGGGCTTCGGACAGCACCGCGTACACGCCACTTCGCTTTCCCGGCCAGTACTTCGACCCCGAATCCGGCCTGCATTACAACTACTTCCGTCATTACGATCCCGAGACGGCGCGGTATCTCAGCCCCGACCCGCTGGGTCTCGCGCCTGCACCGAACCCCGACACCTACGTGGACAATCCGCACACCGCGGCAGATCCGCTGGGACTGGCTCCGGACGCCTGCACCTATGAGGTCGAACAGGTGCCTGACGGCGAGATCACCTCGTTGTTCCACTACACGAACGAGAAGGGATACAAAGGCATACTCGAGAGCGGCGAGCTCCGCCCGTCCCTCAAGGAACACAACCCGAAGGACGCCAGATTCGGTGACGGCCAGTACTTGTCGGACATCAGGCCCGGGACGAAGACGCCTGGCCAACTGTCGTTCGCTTTCCTTCGCGTACCCTGGGCGGGTCAGAAGTTCAGCCACTACATCGAGGTTGATGTGCGCGGCCTCCAGGTGATGAGGTCCGTTGAGCGACCGGACGTCTTCGTCATACCGAACCAGGGCCCCCTGGACATTGCAGGACGCATCGTCAACCATGGAAAGAGCTAGCGCAGTGGAATACTGGAAGGTGCATTGGCTGCACGATTTCGATGTCGAGCCAGTCACTTTGTTCAGCGAGATCGGCGAAGACGGATACGAAGTCCGTAAGATCCAACGGTATCGGGATGGACGTCTGCTCAAGGCGGACTCGTCTCACGAAACCGGTGAGATCGGGCTCAGTGAAATCCCCGTCGGCCCCATCGAAGCGGTCGCGGCCCAACCGGAGTTCTCTGCATTCGTCATCAGTCGCGATGAATTCGAGGACGTCTGGAATCGCGCCCACTTCGGTGGAGAGCAGTAGGCCCTCCCGGGACATCCGACCCTTCGGGGAGTATGAGGTGTGCACCCCCCGAGAAGGGATATTCCGAGACCGTGGACACGTCGCTGGTGACCTTCGGGCACAGCACCGCCGGCCGGGACCGGATCGGTGAGCTGTTGCGCGATGCCGGTGTGAGAGCCGTCGTGGACGTGCGGACCGCTCCCGGGAGCCGCCGGGATCCCGATCTGCTGCGGGAGGCGGGCGGCGCGCGAACCGCCGTGATGTGCAGCGAGGCGGTCTGGTGGCGCTGTCACCGCCGCCTGATCGCCGACTTCGCGGTGCTCGCCCGCGGCGTACCGGCCCGCCACCTCATGCACGACGGGCGGCTGAGCGTCCATGCACCGACACCGGGAGCCCGTCTTCGCGACGACGGGCTCCTCGTGTACGACGCCCCCACCGGGCCGCCCCGGGGCTGAGCCGTCAGTACAGCTTGTTCACCGCCGTGACGGTCGTGGCCTTGAAGTCGGCCACCTGGGCGTGCTGGAAGTCGCCCATCTGGCTCCAGCGGACGATCGTCACGGTCGCGCCGTCGCGGCCGACCGAGAAGAGGCCGATGTCGGAGGAGCCCCAGGCGGAGGCGGTGTGGATGCCGTAGACGTCGGCGCCCTCCTCGACGTTCAGCTTGCCGTAGTACTTCTGCGTCGCCGTGATGTCGGGGTCCTGCTGCATCAGCTTCTTCGCGCAGCCGGCGAGGTCCTTGCGCAGCAGCGCCGCGAAGTCCTTCGCCCACTGCTCGCTGCGCCCCTCGACGGTGAGCTGCTGGGCGTTGGTGTCGTACTCCGTCCAGTACTCCCGGTGCGTGGTGATGGACGGCAGCGCGTCGCCCACGCACATCGGCAGCGGGTCGGGCTGGCCGGCGGTGACCGGACCGGCGTACCAGGGCGAGGTCGGGTGCGGCGGCAGTTCGGCCGGCTCGAGGAACCGGGGCGTGTCGGAGGCCGGTGCGGTGGCCGCGACGGCCGGCACGGCGGCTGCGGCGACACCGGCGACGGCTGCCAGCACGGCCACGGTCGTACGGATGCCTCGGTTACGGATCTTCATGGTCTCCCCCATCGGTCTCCCACCGGTTTGCCCGGTCGGGTGCGCGGGCTTTTGCCCTTGCCCCCCGTATGACCCGCCACCGGCCGCATCCGTTGCCCTGCGGACCTGCTACGGATCCGTCCCGATTGTCACGGGCCCGCTACCGCGGACCGAGCCCCTCACCGAGGGCGGCGGCGGCGGCCGGGCCGTGGCCGGCGGCGAGGAGGGGGGCGCGGATGTCGCGCTCCGGGTCGGGGACGTGACCGATCAGGACGTCGGCGGAGCCCTGGATGCGGACCTCGCCGAGGACGGCGGGCAGGAGGAGGGTGCGGGCCCGGTCCAGCAGGCCCGTCCAGGAGCCGGCGGTGACGGTGACGGGTGCGCCCGCGTTGGTGAGGATCCGCACGCTTGAGAAGCGGTAGGTCCAGGGCGCCGCCGTACCGGCGGACCAGCGTTCGAGGGCGAAGTGCGGGCCGGCGCAGAGCACGGTGCGTACGAGGCCGTCGCCCTGACGGATGCTCAGGCCGGGGTGGAATTCCGGTCGATGGCCGGGGCGCCACTCGTCGAGGAGACGGTCGAGGTTCGCGTGCCACTCGTGGTCGGGGACGGGTGAGCCGTCCTCCATGCGGCGGCGCATCGCGTGCTGCTGGATGTCGGACGTCTGCTCGATCTCGTACACGAGGGTGTCCGGGCCGAAGCTGTGCAGGGTGCCGCCGGGGACGTAGACGGTCTGTCCCGCTCGGACCGGCAGGCGGCGCATGACCGCGTCGAAGTCCTGTGCCAGCAGCGCCCGGTGCAGGGTCTCGCGGTCCACGCCGGGACGGACGCCGACCAGGGCGGTGGCTCCCGGAGCGGCGTCCAGGACGTGCCACGCCTCGGTCTTGCCGTTGGGTTCACCCTCCAGGCGCCGGGCGGTGGCGTCGTCGGCGTGCAGATGCACGGGCAGTGCACCGCGGCCGTCGATGAACTTGGTGAGCAGCGGGAAACGGGGGCCGGGCGGGAGCCGGGGGCCGAGCAGTTCGACCGGGTGCTCGGCCATGATCTGCCGCAGGGTGCGCCCGGCGAGGGGGCCGTCCAGGACGGTCGAGGCATCGCCCTCGACGTCGCTGACCTCCCAGGTCTCGGCGACCGGCCCCTCGGGCAGCCCGGTGCGGCCCAGTCGCTCGGCGATGGCCCGGCCGCCGAAGACGTGCTGCTTGACGGGGGTGGTGAGCCGCAGCGGATGCCAGTCCACGTCCCTCCTCGGACGGGTCGGTTGCCGGTCCCGGCCCGGAGTACCCCCGGGCCGGGGGTACATGCGTGCGGCACCGGGCGGGCCCGTGACGAGCCGCGGACCGCGGAACGCCGCCGCCTCGCGCCCGGCGCGCGCCGCTGCCCCGCTCGTGATCCGCTCACACCGGCCGAGGCCCGGGCCCGGGCCTTACAGGGCGTAAAGCGACCGAAGAATGGATAGGGGTCATACGGTGATACGCGAGGAGTGTCCGACGGGCCCGGATGCCGGGTGCAGCGGCTTCAGGGGAGGGAGCGCGCATGGACGGCCGGCCCTTGCACGTCGGACCGCAGCCGGAACCCTTGTACCTCGAACCGCGGCTGGAGCCCCGGCTGAGCTCGCTCATGGCGGCGCACGGCACGCTGCACTCGCTCGTCGACGCGCTCGGCTCGCCCGTGCACGTCGTGGTGCCGGACCAGATCGCGGAGAACCTGGAGCGGTTCCGTTCGGTGTACCGCTCGCACCATCTGTCGGGGCAGGTGTTCTACGCCCACAAGGCCAACCGGTCCAGTGCGCTGCTGCGGCGGCTGGCCGCGACGGACGCGGGCGTGGACGTGGCGTCGCTGGGCGAGTTGCAGCACGCGCTGGGTGCCGGGTTCGACGCCGGCCGGATCACGGCCACGGGCCCGAAGAACCCCGAGTTCCTGTGGCTGGCGGCCCGTGCGGGGGTGACGGTCGGCGTCGACGCCGTCGCCGAACTGGAGCAGCTCGCCGCCCTGGTGCGCAAGCACGCGCTCGCGCCGGTGCGGGTGCTGCTGCGGCTGTCCGGCTTCGAGACGCCGGGGGTGAAGGTGCTGAGCCGGCGCAGCCGCTTCGGCACACCCGTACGGGAGTTGGAGCTGCTGCTGGAGGCGGTCGAGCGGCATGCCGACGCCGTCGATCCGGCGGGGGCGGCCTTCCACCTGGACACGACGAGCGTCGCGGAGAAGGCGATCGCCCTCGAAGGGTGCCTGGCCGCACTGGAGTTGTGCCGGAGCCGGGGGTTGCGACCGCGGGCCGTGGACGTCGGCGGCGGGTTCGGCGTCAGCTATCTCGCCGAGCGGGAGCAGTGGGAGGCGTACACGAGCGGGCTCACCGAGGCCGTGCTCGGCCGGCGTCCGCCGCTGACGTGGGGCGGGCACGGCTACGGGCTGCGCACCGAGTCGGGCACCCTGCGCGGCGCGCTCGGTCTCTATCCCGCCCACCGGCCCGTCGCCGGCGCCGCCTACCTGGACGAGCTGCTGGCCCAGCCCGCCCCTTCGCTCGGCGGACGCCCGCTGGCCGCGCTGCTGCTGGAGCACCTGTACGACCTGCACACCGAGCCCGGCCGGGCACTGCTGGACCAGTGCGGACTCTCGCTGGCGCGGGTCCTGGAGGTCCGTGACCAGGCGGCCGGTGGGCCCCTGCTCGTACGGCTGGCCGCCAAGGCGGACGACATCGCCCTGGAGGACCACGGCGTACTGATGGACCCGGTCGTCGTCCCCCGCGGCGGGGCCGGGCCGGGCGGGGGGCCCGTCGCCGTGCACCTCTTCGGCAGTCTCTGCCTGGAGAGCGACCTGATCACCCGGCGCCTGGTGTTCCTGCCGCGCCGCCCCGAACCGGGCGACCTGCTGGCCTTCGCCAACACCGCGGGCTACGCCATGGACTTCCACGCCACGCGCGCCCAGCACCAGCCCGCCGCCCGCAAGGTCGCGGCCTGGCGGGACGGCGACGCCTGGCACTGGTGCCTGGACGACCAGTTCTGGCCGATCACGCCCTCGAGGGGAGCCCCGTGAGGTACGAGAGCATCACCGAGGCGATAGGCAACACCCCTCTGGTGCGGATAGACCCGGCCGTGCACGGCCTTCGGAACATCGACCTGTACGCCAAGCTGGAGATGCTCAACCCGTTCGGCTCGGTCAAGGACCGGGCCGCCTGGAGCATGGCGGGCCCCCTGCTGGCGGAGGCGGTCGAACACGGCAGCCACGTCGTCGAGTTGTCCAGCGGCAACACGGCCAAGGCCCTCGCGGTCATCGCGGGCATGCACGGCCTGGGTTTCAAAAGCGTCACCAACCGGATGCGGGTGCCGGAGATCAAGGACCTCCTGCTGCTGCTCGGCGCGGAGATCGAGGAGCTGCCGGGACAGAGCGAGTGCCTCGACCCGACCGCCACGGACGATCCGCTGACCCTGTTCCACCGGACGCTGTCCGCCTCCGGCAGCGGCTGGCTGCACACCGACCAGTACTTCAACCCGCGCAACACCGAGGCGCATCTGACCGGTACCGGGCCGGAGATCGTCAAGGACCTGGACGGCCGGGTCCCGGACTGGTTCGTCGCCTGTGTGGGCACCGCCGGTTCCTCCACGGGGGTCGCCCGTGCCCTGCGCGAGGAGGACCCGTCGGTGCGGGTGGTCGGGCTGGTGGCGGCCAAGTCCGACTTCATCCCGGGGATCCGCACCATCGACGAGGTGCAGGAGGTCGGCCTGTTCGACCCGGACACGTACGACACGCTCGATTCGGTCCGCGCCGACGAGGCGATCGAGGGGATGCTGACCCTCAACCGCCGCTGCGGCATCCTCGGCGGGCCCACGGCAGGGGCGGCCTACTTCGGCGCGGTCCGCCATCTGCGGCCTCTGGACGAGGAGTCGGAGGAACGGCGGACCGCCGTGTTCATCGTCTGCGACCGGGTGGAGAGCTATCTGAGCTATGTCCGGCAGCGGCGCCCCGATCTGCTGGGCCGGCCGCCCCGGAAGAACTCGCCGGCCGACCTGTCCGACGCCGAGGTCGCCGGGGCACCGTCGGTCACCGTGGCCGACGCCCGGCGCCGGCTCGACACCGACCGGCCGCTCGTGGTCGACCTGCGCAGCCCGTACGCGTACGCGGCGCTGCACATCGACGGTTCGGTCAACATCGTCGACGAACTGTTCGCCGAACTCGTCCGGGGTGGCCTGCCGTTCAGCAAACGCCAGCCGGTGCTGCTGGCCTGCCCGGTCGGTGAGCAGTCCGCGCGGTACGCGGCACTGCTGACCCGGATGGGCCACCCCGACGTGCGCAGCCTGGCCGGCGGCATCATCGCCTGGCGGGACGCGGGCGCGCCCCTGGTGCGGGACTGACTGCCATGACCGCACCGCTCACCCGCGGGGATCCGCACCCGTGGCAGCGGGCGCTGCGCGCCCAGTTCCCCATCGTCACCGGGCATCCGGAGCTGGCGTACCTGGACAGCGCGGCCACGGCGCAGAAGCCGCAGGCCGTGCTGGACGCCGTGCAGAGGTATCTGACGACGTCCAACGCCAACTCCGGGCGCGGCACCTACACCTGGGCCAACCGGACCACGGAGCTGGTCGAGCGGACCCGTGAGCGCGTGGCCCGGTTCCTCGGGGACGCGCGACCGGAGCGCTCCGCCGTCCACTTCACGAGCGGCGCCACCGAGGGGCTGCGGACCGTCGCCCGCGACTGGCTGCCGGGTTTCCTGCGCGACGGCGACGAGATCGTCGTCCCGGACGCCGACCACCAGGCCAACATCGTGCCGTGGCTGGAGGCGCAGCGGCTGCTCGCCCGCGAGGGAGTGCGGGTGCGGGTGGTGCCGATGCCGTACCAGAGCGGCTCCGGGGACTACGACCACCGGGCGCTGGCCGAGCGGGCGGGCCCGCGCACCCGGTTCGTCGCCACCACCCATGTGCACCACGTGTACGGCGGCGACATGAACGTGCAGCGCATCCGCGAGGCCGTCGGCCCGGACGCGGTCATCTGTCTGGACGCCGCGCAGAGCGTCGGCCATCTCCCCGTGTCCGTGGCCGAGCTGGACGTGGACTTCGTCGTGTTCTCGGGCCACAAGGCGCTCGCCCTGCCCGGCTCCGGGGCGGTGTGGGCCCGGCAGGCGCGCGGGCCGGCGTTCGTGCCCGGGGGCTGGAGCGGCACCCCCAACACCGTGGGCATCGCCTCTCTCGAAGCGGCTCTGGACTGGCTGGACGCGGCCGGTGTCGACCGGATCGAGCGCTGGACGGCCGATCTCGCGACCCGCCTCACGGAGGGGCTGCGCCGGCTGGACACCTACGAGATCCTCGGCTGCCCGCTCAGCCTGGCCGCCGGCACGACCGTGCAGCGCCGCCGGGGCATCGTGACCCTGCGGCACCACGCCATCGACTCGGGCGACCTGGGGTTCATCCTGTTCAGCCACGGGTTCATGGTCCGCTCGGACCACCACTGCCAGGGTGACGCGGGCGAGAAGACCGGTTCGGTGCGGGTGAGTCTGCATGTGTACAACACCGTCGAGGAGATCGACCGGCTGTTGTCGGTTCTCGCCTCACTCTCGTGACACCGCCGACTATGCGTAATGGGAACCGTTTCCACCTGTAGGCTCTGACCGGCAGGAGTCAGGTGCGATACGACGAGGTGGCGCGACCGGATGGGGCTGAGTCTGGCGACGGCGGAGCGGTGGGTGGAGCGCTGGGAACTCCAGCAACAGCGGTACGCCGTCGACCGCGAGGAGCGGTTCACGGTGATCGCCGATGTCGTCGAGCACGCCACGGCCGGGTGCGCGAGGCCACCCCTCGTCGTGGACCTCGGCTGCGGGCCCGGCTCCCTCGCGGCCCGGCTGATCCGGCGGCTGCCGGACGCGGAGATCGTGGCGGTGGACCGCGACCCCCTCCTGCTGGAGCTGGGCCGCACCCACCACCCGGACGCGGCCCGCTACGTCGACGCCGAGATCGGCACGCCCGGCTGGACGTGGGCCCTGGATCTGGACCGGCCCCTGGACGCGGCGGTCTCCACCACGGCCCTGCACTACCTCGACCGCGACACCCTGCTCGCGACCTACCGGCAACTCGCCGTGCTGCTGCGCCCCGGGGGCGTCCTCGTCAACGGCGACCACCTCCCTCAGGGCGAGACGGGCCCGGCCGGGATCGCCGCCCACGTCGGGCGCTGCCGGGCCTCCCGGCAGCGCGTGTTCGCCCATGAGGACTGGGGCTCCTGGTGGGCGGCGGCCGGCGAGGACCCGGAGCTGACCGACCTGCTCGCGGAGCGCCGCCGCCGCCCGGCACCCGGCACCCGCCCCGCCGAACTCCCCGTCGCCGCCCACCTGGAGCTGCTCCGGCAGGCCGGCTTCGACAAGGCCGGCCCGGTGTGGCAGTACGGCGACAGCTGCGTGGTCGTGGCGGTGCGATAGCCGTGTGTCTCACCCGCGCGCCCCACACCGGGTGCGGGTGCGGGCGGACACTCCCACACTTCTCGCGGAGACCGCTCCGCGTCGACATCGCCCTGCCGGTCTCGGCGCAGGCCAGGCGAGCGGTCACGCGCCGACCCGAGGAGCCCCCCATGACCACCGCCGAGCACCCCACCCACGACAACCACGCGCACACCCACGGCGACGACTGCGGTCATCTCGCCTTCACCCACGGCGACCACACCGACTACGCCCACGACGGCCACATCCACCGGATGCACGAGGGCCACGTCGACGAGTGCGCCGACGCCGGCCACACGGTGCACCGCAACCACGACCACGAGCACGGCGACGCCTGCGGCCATCTGGCCGTACGGCACGGTGACCACACGGACTACGTGCACGACGGCCACCGCCACGCCGCCCACGAGGGCCACTGGGACGACCACTGACCGGGGGCGGCCGCGCCCGGGCCGCCGGGTCTCAGGCCAGGGCGTCCCAGTGGACGGCGCGGTCGCACCAGCGCTCCAGCAGGGTGCGGTCGTGGCCGACGGCCAGCAGGGCGGCACGGCCCCGGGCCGCGGTCAACGCGGCGACCGTCTCGGCGGGCGTCCCGGAATCGAACGCCCGCCGAACGGTTCACCGCCGCGCCGGGGCCTGCTGCAGGGTGACGTCCTGGTCCTTGACCGCGTGGAAGACGGGCAGCGGCAGGATGCCGAAGGAGCGCAGCTCCATCACGGCGGCCTGGACGTGGGCCGCCCCGGCCACCAGCGCGCCGGACGTGGCCCGGCCCGTGTTCACCCAGCGGTGCTCGGCGCCGTCGCACACGGCCCGGGTGCCGCCGATGCCGTAACGGGTCGTGGAGGCGCCCTGACTCACGGAGGAGCTGACGAAAACCGGGCCGCTGGAGCCGGCGCAGCGGTAGGTGCCGGACAGGGTGACGGTGCCGTCGGCTGCGATCTTGCCCACGGCGTCGACCGTCACGGAGGCGGTGGGTGCGAGGGCGGACGCGGTGGCGGGCGCCGCGCCCGCGCCCGTGAGCAGGAGCAGCGCGGCACCGGCCGACGCGCCGAGAAGGGGACGTAGACGCATGAGGGAAACCTCCCGGAATGGGTTGAGTTGCGGCTTCCACTCGTACCCGCCCCGCGGGCCCGGCGCCCGTCGGCCTCACCCCATCGGCGGCGCGTCCACCCCGGCCGTCGTGGAACCGTCCCGGGAATGTCCGGGGCGTGTCACGCTTCCCGCCGGGCCGTTCCCGTGGGTCCGGGACGGGAGGATGGTCTGTCTGTACGAGTCATACGAACCCTTCGGATGGCCCTACCGACGTGGAGGTGCGCCATGTGTGCCCACCAGCCCCAGTGCCCCGCGACCGACTCCCCCTCCCCCGCCGCACACGTCGTGGCGGCCCGTCCCGAGCAGGGCTGGAGCCTGCTGTGCGACGGGACGGTCGTCTTCGACGACACCGGCGAACTGCTCCCCGACGGGCGCGTCGTGCAGCCCCGCCGGGTGACGTCGGAGGGACTGGCCGTCGCGGCCTGACCCGGGCTCGCTGCACGGCGGCACGACGGTCCCGTTACGGCAGGACCGCGAAGCCGTCCAGCTCCACCATCGCCTCCGCGTCCCACAGCCGGACGACCTGGACGACCGCCATGGCGGGGTAGTCGCGTCCGGCCGCCTGCCGCCACAGGCGGCCCAGTTCGGGGGCGTGCGCGCGGTAGGCCTCGACGTCCGTGGCGTAGACGGTGACACGGGCGAGGTCGGACGGCGTGCCGCCGGCCGCGGTGAGGGCGGTCAGCAGGTTGGCGAGGGCCCTTTGGAACTGCTCGGGCAGGGTGCGGCCGACCACCTTGCCGTCGGCGTCGAGGGCGGTCTGGCCGGCCAGGAACACCACCCGTGACCCGGAGGCCACCACGGCGTGGGAGAAGCCGGCCGGCGGCGACAGCTCGGGCGGGTTGACGCGATCGGTGCTCACCGGGCCTCCTGACGGGCGTACAACTCCTTGGCGATGATGCCCCGTTGCACCTCGCTGGCCCCTTCGTAGATGCGCGGGGCGCGCACCTCGCGGTAGAGGTGCTCGAGCAGGTGGCCGCGTTGCAGGGCCCGGGCCCCGTGCAACTGGACGGCCGCGTCGACGACGTACTGCGCGGTTTCGGTGGCGAGCAGTTTCGCCATGGCGGAGCGCCGGGGCACGTCCGGGTCGTCCGCGTCGTACGCCGATGCGGCCGCGTGGACCATCAGCCGGGCCGCCTCGGTGCGCAGGGCCATCTCGGCGACCTGGTGGGCGACGGCCTGCAGGTCCTTCAGTCTGCCCCCGAAGGCGTCCCGTCCGGCGGTGTGGGCGAGGGTCGCGTCGAGGGCCGCCTGCGCCATGCCGACGGCGAACGCGCCGACGCTGGGGCGGAACAGGTTGAGCGTCCCCATGGCGACCCGGAAGCCGCGGTCGGGCTCGCCGAGCACGTCGTCGGCGGTCACCGGCACGGCGTCGAAGTCGAGTGCGCCGATCGGGTGCGGCGAGAGCATGTCGAGACCCCTGCCGGTCAGGCCCGGGCGGTCGGCGGGCACGAGGAAGGCCGTGACGCCCCGGGCCCCGGCACCCGGCGTGGTGCGGGCGAAGACGGTGTAGAAGTCGGCCTCGGGGGCGTTGGAGATCCAGCACTTCTCACCGGTGAGACGCCAGCGGGCACAGCCGTCGGGGGCGGCGGCGAGAGCGGTGTCCTCCGAGGCCCGGCCACCCTGTGGGCCGGTGTCCGTCTCCGCTCGGAGTTCGAGGGATGCCGCGTCGGATCCCGCGCCGGGCTCGCTCAGCGCGAAGGCCGCGATCGCCGCGCCGGCCGTCACCCGGGGGAGCCAGTGGGCGCGTTGGGCCTGCGTGCCGTACGCGTGGACCGGATGGGCGCCGAGGCCCTGGAGGGCCAGGGCCGTCTCGGCCTCCGTGCAGGCGTAGGCCAGGGACTCGCGCATCAGGCACAGGTCGAGCGCGCCCGAGGTGAACAGGCGTCCCAGCAGGCCGAGACTGCCGAGCTCGGCGACCAGGGCGCGGTTCACATGCCCCGGTTCACCTTTGTCGGCCAGTGGGCGGAGCCGCTCCGCGGCCAGGGCGCGCAGCTCGGCGCACCAGGCGAGTTGTGCAGGTTCGAGTGAGAATGCGGTCATCGCCGGTCCCTTCTCCGCCACCCTGCGTTCCGGCTGGGCCACTCCGAGGCTATCGCGGACCGTTGACTGTCGTCACCAACACGATACGCTCCAGGAGCGAGCCCACCACGCCAAGGGGGCGAACCGTATGAACCCACGGGGCACGGCCCACGTCGACACCTTCGCCCGGGACCATCTGCCGCCCCCGGACCAATGGCCCGAGCTCCGCTTCGACTTGCCGGAGCTGCACTACCCCGAACGGCTCAACTGCGCCGCCGAACTGCTGGACGGCCCGCCCGACGACCGCCCGGCGTTCCTCACCGGCACCGGCGAGCGGTGGACGTACGGCGAACTGCGCGCCCGCGTCGACCGCGTCGCCCATCTGCTCACCGGCGAACTCGGCGTCGTCCCCGGCAACCGGGTGCTGCTGCGCGGCCCCACCACCCCGTGGCTCGCGGCCTGCTGGCTGGCGGTGCTGAAGGCGGGGGCCGTGGCGGTGACGGTGCTCGCCCAGCAGCGCCCGCACGAGCTGAGCACGATGTGCGAGATCGCCCGCGTACGGCACGCCCTGTGCGACATCCGGGCCGTCGACGACCTCGCCAAGGCCGAGATCCCGGGCCTCACGATCACGACCTACGGCGGTGACGCCCCGGACGACCTCCTGAACCGCCCCGCGCCCGGCACCCCGTACACGGCCCTCGCGACGGCGGCCGACGACGTGGCGCTGATCGCCTTCACCTCCGGCACCACCGGCCGCCCCAAGGGCTGCATGCACCTCCACCGGGACGTCCTTGCGATCGCCGACACCTTCTCGCGGCACGTCCTGAGGCCCGGCCCCGACGACGTGTTCACGGGCAGCCCCCCACTGGGCTTCACCTTCGGCCTCGGCGGGCTGGTGGTCTTCCCGCTGCGGGCCGGGGCGAGCGCGCTGCTCCTCGAACAGGCCGGTCCCCGGCAGCTGCTGCCCGCCATCGCCCGGCACCGGGTCTCCGTGCTGTTCACCGCCCCGACGGCGTACCGCGCGATGCTCGACGAACTGGACGGGCACGACCTCTCCTCACTGCGCCGCTGTGTCTCGGCCGGCGAGAACCTCCCCGCAGCGACCTGGCAGGCCTGGCATGAGCGCACAGGCCTGCGCGTGATCAACGGCATCGGCGCCACCGAACTGCTGCACATCTTCATCTCCGCGGCCGACGACCGGATCCGGCCCGGGACCACGGGCGTGCCCGTGCCGGGCTGGCAGGCGCGCGTGCAGGACGCGGACGGCGAACCCGTGCCCGACGGGCAGCCGGGCCTGCTCGCGGTGCGCGGCCCGGTCGGTTGCCGCTACCTCGCCGACGCGCGGCAGCGGGACTACGTGCGCGGCGGCTGGAACGTCACCGGCGACACCTACGTCCGCGATCGAGACGGCTACTTCCGCTACGTCGCCCGCGCCGACGACATGATCATCTCGGCCGGGTACAACATCGCCGGCCCCGAGGTGGAGGACGCGCTGCTGCGGCACCCGGACGTGGTGGAGGCGGCGGTCGTGGGCCGTCCCGACGAGGCCCGCGGACAGGTCGTGCTGGCCTTCGCCGTCCTCAAGGAGGGCGCGGAACGCGACGCCGATGCGCTGCGCGCCTTCGTGAAGAGCGAACTGGCGCCGTACAAGTGCCCGCGGGAGATCGTCTTCCTGGACGCACTGCCGCGCACGGCCACCGGCAAGCTCCAGCGGTTCAGACTGCGTGCCCCGGGGGTACCGGAACGCGACCGGGAATGATCCGTACGACCTAAGATGATCAACGTGTCCGACCAGCATGCACCACGGTCTCTCATCGTCACGCTCTACGGCGCGTACGGCCGCTTCGTGCCGGGCCCCGTGCCGGTAGCCGAACTGATCCGGCTGCTGGCCGCGGCCGGCGTGGACGCTCCGTCCGTACGCTCCTCGGTGTCGCGGCTGAAGAGACGCGGACTGCTCGTTCCGGCCCGCACCGCCCAGGGCGCGGCCGGTTACGAACTGTCCCCGGACGCCCGCCAGTTGCTCGACGACGGCGACCGCCGCATCTACGCCTCGGCCCCGCCCGAGGACGAGGGCTGGGTGCTCGCGGTCTTCTCCGTGCCGGAATCGGAGCGGCAGAAGCGGCACGTGCTGCGCTCCCGGCTGGCCGGGCTCGGCTTCGGCACGGCCGCTCCGGGGGTGTGGATCGCGCCGGCGCGGCTGTACGAGGAGACCCGGCACACGCTCCAGCGGCTGCGGCTCGACGGGTACGTCGACTTCTTCCGCGGTGACCACCTCGGGTTCGCCCCGACCGCGGAGGCTGTCGCCCGGTGGTGGGACCTGGCGGCCATCGCCAAGGAGCACGAGGCGTTCCTCGACCGCCACGCGCGCGTGCTGCACGACTGGGAGAAGCGCGAGGACACCCCGCCGGAAGAGGCCTACCGGGACTACCTCCTCGCGCTGGACTCCTGGCGCCATCTCCCCTACGCCGACCCGGGCCTGCCGTCCGAGCTGCTCCCCGCCGACTGGCCGGGGGTCCGCTCGTCGGCCGTGTTCCGGGGGCTGCACGAGCGGCTGCGGGACGCGGGGGCGGAGTTCGTGGGGCTCTGACACCCGCGGGCGCCGCCCGGATTGCCGCGTCCGCTCCGCTGTGGAACGGTCGACGATGTCCGTGAATGGACGGAGCACGCGGCGGGAGGCGGACCGAGGAATGACCGTCACCACACCGTCGAGGACGGTGAACGCCCGCCTGGACCGGCCTTCGAGGACGGTGAACGCCCGCGCGGACCGGCTTCCGGAAGCGGCGGGCGTCGGCGCGGACCGGGTGCCGTGAGGCGGCTGGGCCGCTCGCTGCACGGCGGGTGGCACCGGGCCGGCGCCCACACCCTCGTGCGGCAGGGCCGCGACCTGGAGTTGATGCACCGGGCCACGGGTTTCGCCACGCTCGCGCTGGTCACCCTGGCTCCGCTGCTGATCGTGGTCGCCGCCGCCGACCCCCTGGGGCGGGGTGGTTTCGCCTCGTGGCTGGCCGACGGGATGGGGCTGTCCGGGCGGTCCGCGCGGCTGCTCACGGACATCATCAGCCCGCCGCGCAAGGTCATCGGCACCACGAGCGTGCTCGGCGGGGTGGCGCTCGCCGTCTTCGGTATCGCCTTCGGCGCGAGCGTGCAGAACGGCTACGAGCGGATCTGGGGCCTGCCCTCGGGCCCGTGGCACCGCGTCTGGCGGCAGGCGGTGTGGATGATCGCGATGACCGTGTACCTGTACCAGGAGGTGCAGACGCGCGGCCTCGTCTCGGGCTCGGAGCGGATCGCGCTGAGCTCGGCGTCCGGGGTGCTGTTCTTCTGGTGGGGGCAGCGCTTCCTGCTGGGCGGGCAGGTCCGCTGGCGCGATCTGCTCCCGGGGGCGCTGGCCACCATGCTGGGGCTGGGCGGCCTGCGCATGTTCTCCTACTTCGTCTTCACGCCCCTCATCGTCAACAACGCGATCAGCTACGGAGCGATGGGCGTCGTCCTGGTCGTGGAGTCCTGGCTCATCGGCGTGGGCTACGTCGTCTACGGCGGGGCGCTCCTCGGCCGCTGGGCCCTGGAGCACCACGGGCACCGGCGCCGCACGGAGTAGCCCCGCCCCGGCCGGCCCCGACCGTAGGAACTCACATGCCACCCCTAGGGATTCCTGCCCCTGCTCATGCGAACCCACAGGTGGGTTTCTCCTCGCATCTGCGGCATTATCATCGGCGCAGACCCACCCGAGGGAGCAGACCCGTGATGACCCGTACCGTGCGCCGGACCCGCCGCCCGTTCCCGTTGGCCGCGGGGGGAGCCGCCGCCCTGCTGGCCCTGAGTGCCTGCTCGTCGTCCGGCTCGGATTCCTCGGCGAAGCCGGACTCCTCGGGGTCGGGCAAGCTCTCCGGCGAGGTGACCGTGTTCGCCGCGGCCTCGCTGAAGGAGAGCTTCACGACGCTGGGCAGGCAGTTCGAGAAGGAGCACCCGGGCACGAAGGTCACCTTCAGCTTCGGCGGCAGCGACTCCCTCGCCGCGAGCGTGACGGGCGGCGCTCCGGCCGACGTGTTCGCGGCGGCCAGCCCCAAGACCATGAAGATCGTCACCGACGCCGGGGACGCCTCGGGCGCGCCCGCGACCTTCGTCCGCAACGAGCTGGAGATCGCCACCCTGCCCGGCAACCCGGGCAGGATCTCCTCGCTGAAGGACCTCACCGAGCCGGGCCTGAAGGTCGTGCTGTGCGACAAGGAGGTGCCGTGCGGCGCCGCAGCGCAGAAGGCCCTCGAGGCGAGCAAGCTGAAGCTGACGCCGGTGTCGTACGAGCAGGACGTCAAGGCCGCGCTGACGAAGGTCGAGCTGAAGGAGGCCGACGCCGCCGTCGTCTACAAGACGGACGTGCGCGCGGCGGGTGACAAGGTGGCGGGCGTGGAGTTCCCCGAGTCCGCCGATGCCGTCAACGACTATCCGATCGCCCTGCTCAAGGACGCGCAGAACGCCGAGGCGGCCAAGGCGTTCATCGCGCTGGTGCGGTCCGCCGAGGGCCAGAAGGTCCTGAGCGGGGCCGGGTTCCTCAAGCCGTGACGCTCCCGACCGACAAGCCTCGCGCCGTGGCCGCCATCCTCCGGGGCGGTCCGCGTCGCCGGCGCGTCCGCCCGGGAGTCCCGTTGCCGCTGCTGGTCCCCGCGCTGCTCGGCCTGGCCTTCCTGGTCGTGCCGCTGGCCGCCCTGCTGGTGCGGACCCCGTGGCACAGCCTGCCCGCTCAGCTGACCAGCCCGGACGTGTGGCAGGCGCTGAGGCTCTCCCTGATCTGCGCGACCCTGGCCACCGGCGTGAGCCTCGTCATCGGCGTGCCGCTGGCCTGGTTGCTGGCCCGCGTCGACTTCCGCGGCCGCGGCCTGGTGCGCGCCCTCGTCACCCTGCCCCTCGTCCTGCCTCCGGTCGTCGGCGGTGTCGCGCTGCTGATGGCGCTCGGCCGCAACGGCATCGTCGGGCAGTGGCTCGACTCGTGGTTCGGGGTCACCCTGCCCTTCACCACCGCCGGGGTCGTGATCGCGGAGGCGTTCGTGGCGATGCCCTTCCTCGTGATCAGCGTCGAGGGCACCCTGCGGGCCGCCGACCCGCGCTACGAGGAGGCCGCCGCCACCCTGGGCGCCTCCCGCCTCACCGCGTTCCGCCGCGTCACCCTGCCCCTCATCGCCCCGGGCATCGCGGCCGGAGCCGTGCTGGCCTGGGCGCGGGCGCTCGGCGAGTTCGGCGCGACCATCACCTTCGCCGGCAACTTCCCCGGCCGCACCCAGACCATGCCCCTGGCCGTCTACCTGGCCCTGCAGAGCGACCCGGAGGCCGCGATCGCCCTCAGCCTGGTGCTGCTCGCGGTGTCGGTCGCGGTGCTGGCGGGGTTGCGCGACCGCTGGATGCGTGCGGGATGACCGAGACCCACTGGATGCGTGCCGGATGACCGAGACCCATGGGCAGGACGCTCACACGGATACCGCCGGGGAAGGGCTCGACACCCGCCTCGTCGTGGACCGGGGCACCTTCCGCCTCGACGTGGCACTCACGGTCGCGCCCGGCGAGGTCGTCGCCCTGCTCGGGCCGAACGGCGCCGGGAAGACCACCGCGCTGCGGGCCCTGGCCGGCCTGACCCCACTCACGGACGGCCATCTGCGGCTGGACGGCACGGAGCTGGACCGCATCCCACCGGAGTCCCGGCCCGTCGGGGTCGTCTTCCAGGACTACCTGCTCTTCCCGCACCTCACGGCCCTCGACAACGTCGCCTTCGGCCCCCGCTGTCAGGGCGCGACCAGGGCCGAGGCCCGTGCGCAGGCCGCGGAGTGGCTGGAGCGGCTGGGCCTCGCGGCGCACACCGGCGCCAAGCCGCGCAGGCTCTCCGGCGGCCAGGCCCAGCGCGTCGCCCTCGCCCGGGCCCTGGCGACCCGGCCCCGGCTGCTGCTGCTCGACGAGCCGCTGGCGGCCCTGGACGCCCGCACGCGGCTGGAGGTCCGCGCCCGGCTGCGGCGCCACCTGGCCGACTTCGAGGCGGTGGCCGTGCTCGTCACCCACGACCCGCTCGACGCGATGGTGCTGGCCGACCGGCTGGTGGTCGTGGAGCAGGGCCGGGTCGTCCAGGAGGGCACCCCGGCCGACATCGCCCGCCACCCCCGCACGGACTACATCGCACAGCTGGTGGGCCTGAACCTCTACCGGGGCGTGGCCGACGGCCATGCCGTCCGGCTCGCCGACGGCCCGTCCCTCACCACCACCGAAGTGCTCTCCGGCCCGGTCTTCGTGGCGTTCCCGCCGAGCGCGGTCACCCTCCACCGTGAGCGGCCCACCGGCTCCAGCGCCCGCAACCTGTGGCGCTGCGAGGTGGCCGGCCTGGAGACCCACGGCGACCAGATCCGGGCCGGCCTCACCGGTGAGCTGCCCCTCGCGGCCGACCTGACGACCGTCGCCGCGGCCGAGCTCGGCCTCCACCCGGGCGCGGAGGTCTGGGCGACGGTGAAGGCCGCACAGACCCACGCCTACCCGGTCTGAGGAGGTCGGCGTCCCCACGGGGGGTCAGGCCGCCGTCCTGACCGGCGAACCCTCCGGGACGACGGCGGTCTCCCGCACGACGCGGCGGCGCCGGACCGGCAGGAGTACCGGGTGGGCGACGCCCCAGGCCGCGCCCTTGCAGATGATCTCCTTGTAGAACGCGGCGAGCCGGCCGGTCAGGGCCGCGGACTTCGCCCGGTCGTCGGCGGTGACGTACTGGATCAGGCCGTCCTTGCGGCCCAGGGAGATGCACTGGTTGAAGTAGCGCACCGGCACGTTCGGGACCTTCGCGCCGGTCAGCCGGGCCGCGATGGCGTCGGCGGCCTGCCAGGCGGTGGGGACGCCCGAGGCGCACGACATCCGCAGCGGCTTGTCCCCGGGGCCCATCGCCAGGGCCGCGTCGCCGACGGCGTACACCTCCGGGTGCGACACCGAGCGCATGGTCCCGTCGACCACGATCTGGCCGGTGCCGGAGACGTCCAGGGTGGTGGCCCGGGCGATCGGGTGGACGGCGAAGCCCGTGGTCCACACGGTGACCGTGGCCGGGATGCCCGTGCCGTCGGCGGTGGTGACCCGGTCGGCCTCGACGGCGGTGACGGCGGTGTGCTCGTGGACGGTGATGCCGAGCCGGTCGAAGGCCTTCCGCAGGTGCGCGCCGCCCTTGGGCGAGAGCCAGTCGCCGAAGCCGCCGCGGACGGCGAGGGCGACGTCGAGGTCCGGGCGGGCCTCGGCGATCTCGGTCGCCGCCTCCACCCCGGTGAGGCCGCCACCGACCACGACCACGGACTCCCCGGCGGCCAGACCGGCCAGGCGCTCACGCAGCCGGAGCGCTCCGGCGCGGCTTGCGATCTCGTGGGCGTATTCGGCGGTGCCGGGCACGCCCTGGTCGTTCCAGCCGCTGCCGAGGGCGTACACGAGGGTGTCGTACTGCACGACCTCGTCCTGCCGCTCCCCCGCGCTGTCCGGGGCGGCGACGGTGACGGTCCTGCGGTCCACGTCGACGGCGGTGACCTTGCCCTGCTTCAGCGCGACGCCGGTGCCCCCGAACATCTCGCCGAAGGGCCGGGGCGCGAGGTCCTGGCCGGTCGCGAGCTGGTGCATCCGGACGCGCTCGACGAAGTCGGGCTCGGCGTTGACGAGGGTGATGGTGACGTCCTCGCGGTGCAGTCGCTTGGCGAGGCGCCCGGCGGCGGTGGCTCCGGTGTAGCCGGCTCCGAGGACGACGATGCGGTGCTGCATGGCGTGGCTCCTGTCATGACGGCTGTCTTCAGCGGGTTTCGCCCCTTGAACCGGGCGGGCCGCCGTTTCCTGACAGGAACGCGGTGTGACGCCCGTCACACCACGGTCGGCCGGGTCAGAAGACCCTGAGCAGGGGCTCTCCGTGGTCACCGGCGGCCCACAGCCGGGTCGCGCGTTCGAGCTTGTCGGGGTTGACCTGGTTGCGGAACGCGGCGATACCGTCGGCTGCCACCTCCAGGCACATGACGCCGATGACCCGGCCGTCGAGGACCACCACGAGGGCGGGGTCGCCGTTGGCGGTCCAGGCGTAGACGTCGGGCGAGCCGCCGACCAGGGCGCGTTTGGCCGCGCTGGGTTTGAACAGGCCCCGCATGAACGTGGCGACCGCGAGGGCACCCTCGAACGCCCTGGCGCGGGCCGGGACCTTCCCGCCGCCGTCGCCGACCGCGACGGCGTCCCCGGTGAGCAGCTGCACGAGCGGCTCGGTCCTGCCGCTGGCGGCGGCCGCGAGGAACTCGTCGATGATCCGCCGGGCGGCGGCCTCGTCGATCTCGGTACGGGTACGGGCCCTGCCGTCGGCCACGTGCTTCTTCGCACGGTGGAAGATCTGCTGGCTGGAGGCCTCGGTGATGTCGAGGATCTCGGCGATCTCCCGGTGCGGGTAGTCGAAGGCCTCCCGCAGGACGTACACCGCCCGCTCGTTCGGGGACAGGCGCTCCAGCAGGACGAGCACCGCGTAGGAGACCGATTCCCGCTGCTCGGCGGTGTCGGCGGGCCCGAGCATCCGGTCCCCGGCGAGCAGCGGCTCGGGCAGCCACTGCCCCACGTAGGTCTCACGCCGGGCCCGGGCCGAGGTGAGCTGGTTGAGGCACAGGTTGGTGAGCACCTTCGTCAGCCAGGCCTCGGGGACCTCGATGCGGTCGGTGTCGGCGGCCTGCCAGCGCAGGAACGTCTCCTGGACGGCGTCCTCGGCCTCACTCGCCGACCCGAGCATCCGGTAGGCCACGGCCTCCAGGCGCGGTCGGGAGGCTTCGAACCGGTCCACGTCGTCCAGGGTCAGCGGCATACCTCGGATCCTAACGTCCGCGGGCGTCACCGCCCCCGAGATCCAGTCGCGGTTTCGGGGCGTCCAGGCGGCCCGTCTGGGGGCGGCGGCTGCCCGCACGGTACGGGGCCGGCCAGGGCGCGCCCGGGCCCGTGTAACCCTGCTCGGCCGCCGCGTGCAGGGTCCAGTGGGGGTCGTAGAGGTGGGGCCGGGCGAGGGCGCAGAGGTCGGTGCGGCCGGCGAGGATCAGGGAGTTCACGTCGTCCCAGCTGGAGATCGCGCCGACCGCGATCACAGGGATGCCGGTGGCGTGGCGGATCCGGTCCGCGAAGGGCGTCTGGTACGACCGCCCGTACTCGGGCCGCTCGTCCGCGACGACCTGGCCGGTGGACACGTCGATCGCGTCGGCGCCGTGCGCGGCGAAGGCCCGGGCGATCTCGACGGCGTCCTCGGCACTCGTCCCTCCCTCGGCCCAGTCGGTGGCGGAGACGCGGACGGCCATGGGCCGCTCCCCGGGCCACACGTTCCGTACGGCGTCGAAGACCTCCAAGGGGAAGCGCAGCCGCTTCTCCAGGGAGCCGCCGTAGGCGTCGGTGCGCCGGTTGGTCAGCGGCGAGAGGAAGCCGGACAGCAGGTAGCCGTGCGCGCAGTGCAGTTCGAGCAGGTCGAAGCCGGCCCGGGCGGCGCGGACCGCGGCCGCGGTGAACTGCTCCCTGATGTCGGTGAGTTGGGCGCGGGACAGCTCGCGCGGCGTCTGGTTGAACGGCTTGTACGGGAGCGCCGAGGCGGCCACGAGCGACCAGTTGCCGTCCTCCAGCGGTTCGTCCATGCCCTCCCACATCAGTTTCGTGGAGCCCTTGCGGCCGCTGTGGCCGAGCTGCACGCCGATGGCGGTGCCGGGCGCCTGGGTGTGCACGAAGTTCGTGATCCGCTTCCAGGCCTCGGCCTGCCGTCCGGTGTAGAGGCCGGCGCAGCCGGGCGTGATCCGGCCCTGCTCGCTGACGCACACCATCTCGGTCATCACCAGCCCGGCCCCGCCCAGCGCCCGGGCGCCCAGGTGGACGAGGTGGAAGTCACCGGGGACGCCGTCGACGGCCGAGTACATGTCCATCGGCGAGACGACGACCCGGTTGCGCAGGGTCAGTCCGCGCAGCCGGAACGGCGTGAACATCGGGGGTGTGCCGGGCGGGCAGCCGAACTCGCGCTCCACCTTCTGCGTGAAGCGGGCGTCGCGCAGCCGCAGGTTGTCGTGCGTGACGCGGCGGCTGCGGGTGAGGAGGTTGAAGGCGAACTGGCGGGGCGGCTGGTCCAGGTACAGCGAGAGGCTCTCGAACCACTCCAGACTGGCCCGGGCCGCACGTTGCGTGGAGGCGACGACCGGTCGCCGCTCCGCCTCGTAGGCGGCCAGGGCCTCGGGCAGGGAGGCCTGCTCGTCCAGGCAGGCGGCCAGGGCGAGTGCGTCCTCGACGGCGAGTTTGGTGCCGGAGCCGATCGAGAAGTGGGCGGTGTGGGCGGCGTCCCCGAGGAGGACGACGTTGCCGTGCGACCAGCGGTCGTTGACCACCGTACGGAACGTCGTCCAGGTGGAGTTGTTCGACTTCAGGGGACGGCCGCGGAGCGCCTCCGCGAAGATCTTGGCGCAGCGCTCGATCGACTCCGCCTCACCGAGCTCGTCGAATCCGGCCGCGTGCCAGACCTCTTCGCGCATCTCGATGATCACCGTCGAGGCGTCGGGGGCGTAGGGGTAGCCGTGGAGCTGCATGACGCCGTGCTCGGTCTCGGCGATCTCGAAGCGGAAGGAGTCGAAGGGGAAGTCGGCGGCGAGCCAGATGTAGCGGCAGCGGTGGGTCGTCACCCGGGGGCGGAAGGCGTCCGCGTAGGTCTCGCGGGTGGTGCTGTGGATGCCGTCGGCGGCGATGACCAGGTCGTGGGTGTGCGGCAGGTCTTTTGGGGCCTCGGTGCGGAAGCGGAGGTCGACGCCGAGGTCGCGGCAGCGGGTGTGGAGGATGTCGAGCAGCCGTTTGCGGCCCAGGGCCGCGAAACCGTGCCCGGAGGAGGTGTGGCGGTTGCCGCGGTGGACGATGTCGATGTCGTCCCAGCGTACGAAGTCCCTCTGGAGGGCCTCGTAGACCTTCGGGTCGGCGTGTTCGATGCCGCCGAGGGTTTCGTCGGAGAGGACGACGCCGAAGCCGAAGGTGTCGTCCGGGGCGTTGCGCTCCCAGACGGTGACATCGCGGGCGGGGTCGAGGCGTTTGAGGAGGGCGGCGGCGTAGAGGCCGCCGGGGCCGCCGCCGATGATTCCGACGCGGAGGGGGTGGCTGGTGTCGTGGTGCGGCTGCGGCTCCGTTGTGGCTTGTCGCGCAGTTCTCTGCGCCCCTTGAGGCACGTCCACTATCGTCCGCTCCATTTCGGGGGGCGCTTCTCCGTGAACGCGGCGTGGAACTCGGCGTAGTCCTCGCCGGTCATCAGGAGGGCTTGTGTCGAGGCGTCGAGTTCGATCGAGGCAGCCATGGGCATGTCCAGTTCGGACGTGAGCAAAGCCTTGGTCTGGGCGTATGCGAGAGCCGGGCCCTCGGCCAGGCGGTGGGCCAGCTGCTGTGCGGTCTCGTCGGCGGCGCCCTCCTCCGTCAGTTCGCTGATCAGGCCGATGCGCCCGGCCTCCAGGGCGCGGACGGGGTCGCCCAGCATCAGCAGGCGCGTCGCGTGGCCCAGGCCGACGACCCGGGGCAGCAGGTAGGCCGCACCCATGTCACCGCCGGAGAGGCCGACGCGGGTGAAGAGGAAGGCGAAGCGGGTGGTCGGGTCGGCGATCCGGAAGTCCGCGGCCAGGGCGAGGACCGCTCCGGCGCCCGCCGCCACTCCGTGCAGGGCCGCGATCACCGGGAACGGGCACTCCCGGATCGCGCGAACCACCTGGCCGGTCATCCGGTTGAAGTCCAGCAGCTGTGCGGTGTCCATGCCGAGCGTCGCGCCGATGATCTCGTCGACGTCGCCGCCGGAGCAGAAGCCGCGACCCTCACCGGCCAGCACCAGGGCCCGGACGGACCGCTCCCGGGACAGCTCCGCGAGCAGGTCACGCAGGTCGGCGTAGGCGCCGAAGGTGAGCGCGTTGAGTTTCTCGGGGCGGGCGAGGGTGACGGTCGCGACACCGTCGGCGACCTCGACGCGCAGATGCTCCCAGCCGGGGGTGCGGGCGGCGGAGCCGGTGAAGGGACTCATGACGTGCGGCCTCCTCGGGCGGGCACTGCCTCACTGAGCTCTACCCCTCGAAGCTATCACTCATCCGTGACTGTCGTCATGAGTGCGCGATAGACCGTACGGGTAGGACTTCGGTGCGGGCCGGGCGTGACCTGGCCCGGTTACATCCGTCACAGATCGTCCACACCGGCGTAACGGCGGGAGCAGCTGTGCGCGGCGGCGCGTTCACCTGGGTAAGCCGTCCGGCAAGGGGGCAAGGGCGCCTCCGACGGTGCCCCTCGGACGCCTCCGAAGAGCGGCGCCGTACCATTCATCAGGTTGAAAGCAGGATGTCCTGCTCCATGAACGGACCCGCCTTGTACGAACTCCCTTCAGCCCCCGCCTCCTGGCGCATCGCGCTGCCGCACACCGCTGCGGCGGTGCCCGCGGCCCGTGCCCTGGTCCGTACGGCGCTGACCGAGCTGGACCACGGGGCGGACTGCGACACCGCGGAACTGCTGACGGCGGAGCTGGTGGCCAACGCCGTGGAGCACACCACGGGCGAGAGGCCGATAGAGCTGGTCGTGGAGCTGATGCCCTCGGGCTGCCGGGTGGAGGTGCACGACACCGACCCGGCTCCGCCCGGTGACCTCAGCTGTCCGGCCGGCGGACCGCCCGACCCCTGGCAGGAGCACGGGCGCGGGCTGCTGCTGATCCGCTCCCTGAGCTCCTCCTGCGGGCACCGGCCGACCGAGTCGGGCAAGGCGGTCTGGTTCAGGTTGTCCGCGGTGCCGGCTCAGCGGCGCCGGACGGTGTGACCGGAGCGGGCCGGGAGATCCGGCGCCCCTGAAGGACACCGGGGGCCGCCCGCACGGCACGGCCCGTTCAGGCCAGGGTCGCCACCATGACCGCCTTGATGGTGTGCATCCGGTTCTCCGCCTCGTCGAAGACGACCGAGTGGGCCGACTCGAAGACCTCGTCGGAGACCTCCAGGTACTCCAGGCCGTAGGCCGCGTGGATCTCCTGGCCGACCCTGGTGCCGAGGTCGTGGAAGGCCGGCAGGCAGTGCAGGAACTTCACGTCCGGGTTGCCGGTGGCGCGCAGGACGTCCATGGTCACGGCGTACGGGGCGAGGGCGGTGATGCGCTCGGCCCAGACCTCCTTCGGCTCACCCATGGAGACCCAGACGTCCGTGGCGACGAAGTCGGCGCCGCGGACCCCCTCGTCCACGGTCTCGGTGAGCGTGATGCGGGCGCCGCTGGTCACGGCGAGTGCGCGGGCCCGGTCGACGATCTCCTCGGCCGGCCAGTACTGCTTCGGCGCGACGAGCCGTACGTCCATGCCGAGCAGGGCGCCGGTGACCAGGTAGGAGTTGCCCATGTTGAAGCGGGCGTCGCCGAGGTAGGCGAAGGAGACCTCGCTGAGCGGCTTGGCGCAGTGCTCGGTCATGGTCAGCACGTCGGCGAGCATCTGGGTGGGGTGCCAGTCGTCTGTGAGGCCGTTGTAGACGGGGACACCGGCGTGCGCCGCCAGCTCCTCCACCTTCTGCTGGCTGTCGCCCCGGTACTCGATCGCGTCGTACATCCGGCCCAGCACCCGCGCGGTGTCCTTGACCGACTCCTTGTGCCCGATCTGGGAGCCGAAGGGATCGAGGTACGTGGTCGAGGCGCCCTGGTCGGCGGCCGCGACCTCGAACGCGCAGCGGGTGCGGGTGGACGTCTTCTCGAAGATCAGTGCGATGTTCCGGCCCTGGAGGTAGCGCGGTTCGATCCCGCCCTTCTTGGCGGCCTTCAGGTCGGCGGCCAGCTCGACCAGACCGCGGAACTCCTCCTCGGTGAAGTCCAGCTCTTTGAGGAGATGGCGGCCGGCGAGGGCGGTCGGAACAGTCGCCATGAGGGCGCTCCAGGGATACGGGGGACACAGAACTACTGGAATACTATACGAACCTCAGCATGCCTATACGAGGGCCTCTCGGGCACGGGGTCAGGGGCAGGGTCATCGAGGCGGGGGTCGCAGGGTCACAGCAGTGGGGCTGCGGGGGCAGGGGCCCCGGGCCGCCTAGACCGGGTCACGTTCGACCGGGCAGCTCATGCACCGCGGCCCGCCCCGGCCCCGGCCGAGCTCGCTCCCCGGGATCTCTATCACCTCGATTCCCTGTTTGCGCAGATGGGTGTTGGTGGTGGAGTTCCGCTCGTAGGCGACCACGACCCCGGGTTCGACGGCGAGGACGTTGCAGCCGTCGTCCCACTGCTCGCGTTCGGCCGCGTGCACGTCCTGGGTGGCGGTCAGCACCCGGATCTCGTTCAGACCGAGGGCGGCCGCGATCGCGCGGTGCATGTGCTCCGGCGGGTGGTCGGTGACCTTCAGCTCCTTGTCGCCGACGCCCGGCTCGATGGTGTACGAGCGGAGCATGCCGAGGCCCGCGTACTGGGTGAAGGTGTCGCCGTCGACCATCGTCATCACGGTGTCGAGATGCATGAAGGCACGCCGCTTGGGCATGTCGAGGGCCACGATCGTCTCGGCGGACCCGGCGGCGAACAGCTTGTGCGCGAGCATCTCCACGGCTTGCGGGGTGGTGCGCTCGCTCATGCCGATGAGCACGGCACCGTTGCCGATGACCAGCACGTCCCCGCCCTCGATCGTCGACGGGTAGTCGGCCTGTCCCTTCGACCACTCGTGGAACGGCTCGTCGCGGAACAGCGGGTGGTGCCGGTAGATCGCCTCGAAGTGCACGGTCTCGCGCTGCCGGGCGGGCCAGCGCATGGCGTTGATGGACACCCCGTCGTAGATCCAGGCGGAGGTGTCGCGGGTGAAGAGGTGGTTGGGCAGCGGGCCCAGCAGGAAGTCGTCCAGATCCATGACGTGGAAGCGCACGGAGGTCGGCTCCGGGTTCACGTCCAGGAACTCGCGTTTGGTCATGCCGCCGATCAGGACCTCGGCCAGCTCAGGGGCGGGCATGTTCTCGAAGGCGGCTCTGAGCGGGTCGGTGGCCAGCGGGCCGTACTCCTTCTCGTCGAAGACCCGGTCCAGGACGAGGGATCTGGCCGCCGGGACCTCGAGCGTCTCGGCCAGCAGGTCACCGAAGAGGTGGACGGCGACTCCGCGGTCGCGCAGCACGTCGGCGAATCCGTCGTGCTCGGCGCGGGCCCTGCGTACCCACAGCACGTCGTCGAAGAGCAGCGAGGTCTTGTTGCTGGGGGTGAGCCTTTTGAGCTCGAGATCGGGCCGGTGCAGGATGACGCGGCGCAGCCGCCCGGCCTCGGAGTGGACGTGGTATGCCATGCCTCCATCCTGACCGCCCGGGCGCGGGTTGACGCGCACCCTGCATGTTTCGACGCACTTTCTGTTCGCGTCCGGATGACGAGAGCGGACGGTGGGGCGGGTGGTGAAGAGCCGGGTGGGCGACGGCAGGACCGCCGCCCACCCGTTTCACAGCCTCGGGTCCACCGGCTCCGACTCCAGTGCCAGCACCCCGAACACCGCCTCGTGCACCCGCCACAGCGGCTCGCCCTCGGCCAGCCGGTCCAGGGCCTCCAGACCCAGGGCGTACTCGCGGATCGCCAGGGACCTCTTGTGGTTGAGGAACCGCGAGCGCAGCCTGGCGAGGTTCTCCGGGCGCGTGTACTCGGGGCCGTAGATGATCCGCAGGTACTCGCGGCCGCGGCACTTGATGCCGGGCTGCACCAGGCGGCCCTGGCCGTCGCGGACCACCGCGCCGATGGGCTTGACGACCATGCCCTCGCCGCCGCGGCCGGTCATCTCCAGCCACCAGTCGATGCCGGCCCGGACCGACTCCGGGTCGGCGGTGTCGACGTAGAGCCGGCGGGTGGTCTGCAGGAGCCCGCTGCCGTCGTGCTCGACGAGCCGGTCGAGCAGGGCGAGCTGCTCGTCGTGCGGCAGGCCGGCGAGATTGCGTCCCTGCACCGCGAGGATCTGGAACGGTGCCAGGCGCACGCCCTCCAGGCCGTCCGTGGTCCAGCAGTAGCGGCGGTACGCCTCTGTGAACGCGGCGGCGTCCGCGGCGCGTTCACCGGTACGGGACAGCAGACCGGCCACGTCCACGCCGCGGGCCGCCGCGCCCTGGAGCGCGGCCAGCGCCTGCGGGAGCACCGCGCCGGACGCGGCGCCCACGGCGGCGTACTGCGACCGCAGCAGCCCGGACGCCTTCAGCGACCAGGGCATCAGCTCGGCGTCCAGCAGCAGCCAGTCCGTCTCCAGTTCGTCCCAGAGGCCCGCCTCGCCGATCGCCGTGCGCACCCGGTCGAGGATCTCCTCGGTGAGGGCGTCGTCGTCGAGGAAGGGGCGGCCGGTGCGGGTGTAGAGGGACCCCGTGGGGCCTCCCCCACTCTCGGCTGCGCTCGAGCGGGAGGTACCCCCGACGCCGAAGCGCTTGTGCGCCGCCTCGGCGTCGCGGCACACCAGGGCCACCGCCCGGGAGCCCATGTGCTTCTCCTCGCACACGACCCGGGCGACTGCGTCGTCCTTGTACTGGGCGAACGCCTCCGCCGGGTGCTCCAGGTAGCCCTCGACGTGACTCGTGGCCGTCGGGGCCATGGTCGGCGGGAGGTACGGCAGCAGCCGCGGGTCCACCGCGAAGCGGCTCATGACCTCCAGGGCCGCCGCCGCGTTCTCCTCGCGGATCGAGACGCGGCCCTGGTGCCGGGTCTCGACGACCCGGCGGCCCCGCACGTCCGCCAGGTCCAGCGGGCGGCCGTCCTGCCCGCCGGGCGCCTCCGAGCGCAGGGGCTTCGTCGGCTCGTACCAGACCTGCTGCGCCGGGACGTCGGCCAGCTCGCGCTCCGGCCAGCGCAGCGCGGTGAGCTTGCCGCCGAAGACCGCGCCGGTGTCGAGACAGATGGTGTTGTTGAGCCAGGTCGCCTCCGGCACCGGGGTGTGGCCGTAGACGACCGCGGCCCGGCCCCGGTAGTCCTCCGCCCACGGGTAGCGCACGGGCAGACCGAACTCGTCGGTCTCCCCGGTGGTGTCGCCGTACAGGGCGTGGCTGCGGACCCGGCCGGAGGTGCGGCCGTGGTACTTCTCGGGCAGACCGGCGTGACAGACGACCAGCCGGCCGCCGTCGAGGACGTAGTGGCTGACGAGACCGTCGAGGAACTCCCGTACCTCGGCGACGAACTCCTCGCTCTCGCCCGCCATCTGCTCGATGGTCTCCGCGAGGCCGTGCGTGTGCTGGACGTTGCGGCCGCGCAGGTAACGGCCGTACTTGTTCTCGTGGTTGCCGGGCACGCACAGGGCGTTGCCGGACTTCACCATCGCCATCACGCGGCGCAGCACGCCGGGACTGTCCGGGCCGCGGTCGACCAGGTCGCCGACGAAGACGGCCGTACGGCCCTCCGGGTGGACGCCGTCGACGTAGCCCAGCTTGCCGAGCAGCGCCTCCAGCTCGGCGGCGCAGCCGTGGATGTCGCCGATGATGTCGAACGGGCCGGTCAGGTGGGTCAGGTCGTTGAAGCGCTTCTCCGTGACGACCGTGGCGTGCTCGACCTCCTCGACGCCGCGCAGGATGTGCACCTTGCGGAAGCCCTCGCGCTCCAGGTGCCTCAGGGAGCGGCGCAGTTCGCGGGTGTGGCGCTGGATCACCCGGCGGGGCATGTCGGCGCGGTCGGTGCGGGCCGCGTTCCGTTCGGCGCACACCTCCTCGGGCACGTCGAGCACGATCGCGATCGGCAGCACGTCGTACTGCTTGGCCAGGTCGATCAGCCGGCGGCGGGCGTCGGACTGCACACTGGTGGCGTCCACGACCGTGCGGCGGCCTGCGGCCAGGCGCTTGCCCGCGATGTAGTGCAGGACGTCGAAGGCGTCCTTGGTGGCGCTCTGGTCGTTCTCGTCGTCGGAGACGAGGCCGCGGCAGAAGTCGGACGAGATGACCTCGGTGGGCTTGAAGTGCCTGCGGGCGAAGGTGGACTTGCCGGAGCCGGTGGCCCCGACCAGCACCACCAGGGACAGGTCGGTGACGGGCAGCACACGACCCTGCTGTACGTCGGTCATGCCGCCTTCGCCTCCTTCGGGGTGGTCATCGTGAACACGGCCATCTGGGTGGGCGGCCCCACCTCGGGGTCGTCGGGGCCCACGGCGACGAACTCGACGCCGTAGCCGTGGCGTTCGGCCACCGCCCCGGCCCAGGCGCGGAATTCCGCGCGGGTCCACTCGAAGCGGTGGTCGCCGTGCCGGACGTGCCCGGCCGGGAGGGACTCCCAGCGCACGTTGTACTCGACGTTCGGGGTGGTCACCAGGACCGTCCTCGGGCGCGCGGAACCGAACACCGCGTACTCCAGGGCGGGCAGCCGCGGCAGGTCGAGGTGCTCGATCACCTCGCTGAGCACGGCGGCGTCGTAGCCCTTGAGCCGTACGTCGGTGTAGGCGAGGGAGCCCTGGAAGAGCTGGACGCGGGCGGCCTGCCGCTCGCCCATGCGGTCCAGCTTGAGGCGCCGGGAGGCGATGGTGAGCGCCCGCATCGAGACGTCCACACCGACGATCTCGGTGAACGCCGGGTCCTTGAGCAGGGTCTGCACCAACTGACCCTGACCGCAGCCCAGGTCCAGGACCCGGGCGGCTTTGGACTTCCGGAGCTCCGTGACGATCGCCTCGCGGCGCTGCACGGCCAGCGGCGTCGGCTTCTCCTCGGCCTCGGTCTCCGCCTCGACGGCGTTGTCGATCTCCTCGACCTCGCTGTCGTCGGTCTCGGCGAGCCGCACCAGCTCCAGCCGCTCGGTGGCCTGCCGGGTCAGCGACCAGCGGCGCGAGAGGTAGCGGCTGGTGATCAGCCGCTGCTCCGGGTGGCCGGGCAGCCAGCCCTCACCGACACGCAGCAGCTTGTCGACCTCGTCCGGGGCGACCCAGTAGTGCTTGGCGTCGTCGAGGACGGGGAGCAGGACGTAGAGGTGGCGCAGGGCCTCGGCGAGAGCGAGCGCGTCCGATTCCAGCACCAGGCTCACGTACCGCGAGTCACCCCATTCGGGGAACTCGCTGTCCAGGGCCACCGGCTCGGCGGTGACGGTCCAGCCGAGCGGCTCGAAGAGCTTGCGCACGAGGTCGGGGCCACCGCGGGCGGGCAGCGCGGGCACCTCGACGCGCAGCGGCCTTGTCTGTCCCGGCAGCTCCGGCCGGGCGTTGCAGACGCCCTTCATGGCGCTGGAGAAGACGCTGCTCAGCGCCACGGCGAGCAGTGAGGAGGCCGCGTAGGGGCGGTCGTTGACGTACTGCGCCAGGGCCGCGTCCGGGGCGCCGCCGCGCCCCTTGCCCTTGCCGCGCCTGACCAGTGCCACCGCATCGACCTCCAGCAGCAGCGCCGCCGTGCAGCGCTGGGCTTCCGCCTCGGGGTAGAGGACGTGAGCCGTGCCGTAGGAGGTGGAGAACGCCTGCGCCTTGTCGGGATGCTTGTGCAGCAGGTAGCCGAGGTCGGTGGCGGGGCGTTCCGGCGTGCCGGTGGTCGTGATCGTCAGGAACATGCGGAGGGCCTCTCCGGCTGGGTGGACGGTGTCGGTGCCGTACGCGCGAGAGCCCCCAGGACGGGTGATCCTGGGGGCTCGGCAGGACGACGCCCACAGCTTCGCACACCTGTGCCCACCAGCGCCTTCGTTTAACGAGGGCGGCTCGGCGGGCCGGCTACGACAGTTGCGACTGCACCTGCGCGGAGATCAGCTCGAGGTGATCGAGGTCGTCGAGGTCGAGGATCTGGAGGTAGATGCGGCTCGAGCCGGCCTCGGCGTAGCGGCCGATCTTGTCGACGACCTCGGCCGGGGAGCCGGCCAGACCGTTGAGCTTCAGCTCGTCCACCTCACGGCCGATTGCGGCGGCCCGGCGGGCGACCTCCGCGTCGTCCCGGCCCACGCAGACCACCAGGGCGTTGGAGTACGTCAGCGCGTCTCCGCGGCCCGCTTCCTCGGCGGCGGCACGCACCCGGCCGAACTGGCGCTCGCTGTCCTCGACGGAACCGAAGGGCATGTTGAACTCGTCGGCGTACCTGGCGGCCAGCCGCGGGGTGCGGGACGGGCCGTGGCCGCCGACGAGCACGGGGATCTTCTGCTGGGCCGGCTTGGGCAGGGCGGGAGAGTCCGCGAGGTCGTAGTAGGTGCCGTGGAAGTCGAAGGTCTTGCCGGGGGCCGTCCCCCACAGGCCGGTGACGACCGCCAGCTGCTCCTCGAGGCGCGCGAACTTCTCCTTGGGGAAGGGGATGCCGTAGGCCTTGTGCTCCTCCTCGAACCAGCCCGCCCCGAGGCCGAGTTCGACGCGGCCGCCGGACATCTGGTCGACCTGGGCGACCTGGATGGCGAGCACGCCGGGCAGCCGGAAGGTGCCGGCGGTCATCAGGGTGCCGAGCCGGATGCGCTTGGTCTCGCGGGCGAGTCCGGCCAGGGTGATCCAGGCGTCGGTGGGGCCGGGCAGGCCGTCCACGTTGCCCATGCGGAGGTAGTGGTCGGAACGGAAGAAGGCGTCGAAGCCGAGGTCCTCGGTGGCCTTGGCGACGGTGAGCAGAGTGTCGTAGGTGGCCCCCTGCTGGGGCTCGGTGAAGATGCGCAGATCCATGCTTCCATCCTGCACGCCGGGGTGTGCGATCACGCGGTCGGTCCCCCGTACCGTCCGGTCCCCGGTCGGGTGAAATTACGTCCATACCGCGGGGCCCGGGTGACCGGGCCAGTGACCCGCCCCGATGGTGATCGTTGGCTCGGGCGGAGCCGGAGCCCCCGGCTTCCGCACCGGGGGGTGGACCGCCGGGGTGTCACCCGCATCGGCCTCCCCGGGGGGCCGGGGGCCGAGGAGGCCGTCATGTCCGAAGAGACCGTGCCGCAGCAAGGTGGAAGCGGGCAGCCCAAGGGGCTGTTGCAGCAGATGGAGGAGCTGATGGCGGCGTTGAACGCGGACCTGTCGGCATTGGACGCGGACCTTCAGGCGGCGGGGGATGCGCAACGGTGGGCCGTCGGGGAGGGACAAGCGGGCTAGGCTGTTTTCGTTCGGCTCAGCCGGTCGCTGGTCAGGGTGTGTCCGTTGAGTGAGGCGCAGTGGACGCGGATCGAGCCGTTACTACCGGACGGAATCCGTGCGTTCATCCCCGTCCCGGCCGATCAGCAGGCACACCGCCTTCGACGCGGCAGCCGGGGCGGCGGGCCGCCCGTCCGACCGCGAGACCTACAGGCTCCGCAAGCCACGAAGGGCGTTGTCCAGCCTTCAGGTGTCGGGGCCGCACGGTCAGCACGAAGAGACCGGAACCGCTGTGGCGGAGCCCTGGTCGGCGTCGCCGACGGGCCGGGTGAAGCGGTAGCACTGAGCGACCGTTGTGTCCGAGCTGGAGAGCAGGATGGATACCGTCACCGTGTCTGCCCTGCGCACCGCGCTCTTGACGTCGTAGAAACGCAGCCGTCCCGTGGGGTCCAGGGCCTTCTGCACGCCGGCTCGCGTCAGGTCCTCGGCATACATGGCGGAGATACGCGTCCGCGCGAGGCGCACCAGTCCGCCGATCTGGGTGCCCGGACGACATACGTCGTCGTCCCGCTCGGAAACCCTCGACGTCCACCCCTGACCGGGGCGCTGGGCGTAGGCGAAGATCAGACACCGGGTCACCTTGACGGGCCCACCACCGGGGAGCATGGCCTCTTCGTCGTACATGGCGGAGCTCGCGGCCGTGGCAGTGAACTCGCTGCGCGACGCGTCATAGGTGATCACGGGAGCTTCTGTGTTCCGCCAGATCACACCGATGAGAGCGTCGGTGTCGGTGGCGTCGCTCGTGTCGAGTGCGCGGGCCGTGTCGTCCGCCGTCGCACGGGATCGCTCCAGGATCGATGCGAGTGCCCTGTCCCTGCGCTCGCTGTTGATGTTCCCGTCATGCCAGTGCCGGTACCACAGCCAGGAGACGACGACGCCGAGAACGGTGATCAGCGCGATCAGGACGGTGAGGCAGGTGGTGGTCACGAGGCGGTTGACCCGCCCCGTGACCACCGGGCTGCCCGTGGTGTCAGCCACTAACTTCCCTTGTACCCGATGTCGGCCAGTGCCTGATCCATGACCCGGGCGTAGCCCGTTGTTCCGGCACTCTTCGGGTGGAACGACTCGAGGCTGGCACAGACGTTGTTGCCGGGCCAGGGCAAGCACGGGACCTGGTTGGCCGGGTCACCGTCGTGGAAGTCGCCGTCACCGTTCGGGCCGGCGACGACACGGTT
The DNA here is from genome assembly GCF_040647715.1 of Streptomyces tibetensis. GTDB lineage: Bacteria > Actinomycetota > Actinomycetes > Streptomycetales > Streptomycetaceae > Streptomyces > Streptomyces tibetensis_A. The sequence goes on from NZ_JBEZCR010000005.1 coordinate 384,572, forward strand.
GATCCATTCGTCGCCGTCACAGATCCCGTGTCCCCGGAACGCGGGAATGGGATCGGCGAAGGCCGCCTTGCGCCCCGCCTTGCGCAATTCCTCGATTTTGGCCTTCTGCTTGTCCCGGACGTAGTCGGCCAGCTGGTTCAGGGCGTCGAAGTCCGCTGTGACGCACTGACTGTCACTGACCAGACGGGGGTAACCCATGAGCACGATCTGCGCGTTCGGCGCGGCGGCCGCGATCTGGTCGATGACGGTCCCGGTGTCCGTGACCGCCTGGTCGACCTTGCCCGTGTAGTCGCCCGGGTCGCACACTCCGACGATGTAGCAGTTGCTGACGGCGTTGGTGAAGTTGTCCCCGTCGTTTCCGCCGATGGTCAGCATGACCAGGGTGGTGTCAGAGCTGAGGGCACCGGAGTCGATCTGGCTCTTCTCGCGGTAGTTGCCGATCCTTCCCCATGGTGTGGGGTCCCCCGTGGTCATCTGCGACGTCTTCGCGCCGGAGCAACTGACGTCGAGGAAGTCGACGGTGGTGCTCCTGTCCTTCGAGAGCTGGCCGAGACTGGTGCTCTGACCGGGCAGCAGGACCTTGCGCGGCCAGGAGTTGTCACCGCGTCGGCACGCGTTCCAACTGCTCTTTCCGTGGCCCCGGTCGGACTCGGGCGAGTAGGACCCGGAGCCCTCACCGGAGGTGTAGGAGTCTCCCATGGCGACGACCATGTGCTTCGGCTTGCCGGACAGCGGCTGGAAGGCGACCGCGTCCCAGGCGATGTCCTCGTCCGCGGTTCCGTCGTCGGTGGTGTTCGTGAGCTCCACCCGTGGCGTGCTGGTGAAGCGGTAGACGCCGAGTTCGACCCAGGTGTTCTCACCGAAGTGGGTGTTGACATAGCGGTGGCGGTCACCGCCCGCGACGCCCTTGATGACGTAGTGGGCCTGCTGGGTGTGCGCCCCGGTGTCCGGCTGGTGGGCGAAGACGCGGGCCCACTCGACGGTGCGGCCGAGGGTCCAGGTGCCGTCGATGGTCATCCGGGCGCCGGGGCCGCCGAGATGAGCGGTGTCACGCGTGTGGGTGTACCAGAAGTGACCGCCCTGCCCGCCGCCGATCTGGTGCAGGTCTCCCTTGGCCTCCAACGGGCCCAGCCCCGGTCCGTTCGCGACCGGGTTGGCGTGGAAGGTGAACTGGAAGGAGCCGGCGTCGGTGCCGGACGATCCGCAGTCGCTGTAGGTCTCGACGTTGTCCGGTATGGAGTCCACGATCAGCGCCCCCGCGGGAGCGGCGCCGCACGACGACTTGCCGCTCTGCAAGCGGTAGCCGCGGCCCGGTTCCTCGCGCAGTGTCACGTACTTGATGTTTTCGTTGCCGCAGTCGGCGTCGCAGTTCGCCTTCCACGTCACGTTCGAGCCGCGCCACCAGTACTTCTCGTAGCACGCGGCGTCCGGACAATCCGGCGGGTTGGCGGAGTTGCAGTTGTTGGTGGAATTGCAGAACGCGTCCAGCGGCGGCTTGACGCGGTCGCGCTGTCCCGGGTTGATCCACCAGGCGGGCCGGAAACCGGCGCTGGAGAACCCGGACTCGCCGGGCCAGTCCTGCCGTCCGTCGGTGGCGTAGGAGTAGCCGGTGTCCATGGACCAGGCGGACCAGCCCATCACCTTCTCCTGGTACGGCCAGTTCTGGGGCTTCGCGGCGTCGCGCGGGTCGGACATGAACGGGTGCCGCGAGGGCGGGTAGACGGGGTTCGCCGGGTTGTTGTACCAGCCCAGGCCCCACGGTTTGCCGTCACCCTTGTTCTCGTTGAAGCCGAGGTTGTAGTTCCACAGCGCGGCGAACCAGTTCTCCGGCTTCGACGGGTCGTCGTTGTTGACCGTGATGGTCTGGCCCGCGGTGTGCACCTGGTTCCACTTGTCCGCGAGGATGTACATCGACGCGGCGATGTTGACCGCATAGTCGAGCGCCACAGCCTTCTGCTTCGCCGCAGGCAGGGACGTCTCGCCGGGCTTCTCCAGGCCGGCCAAGCGCATGCCGTCGGTGACCTGGCCGACGCCGTAGCCGCAGTCCGACAGGTTCCAGTTGATCCTCCAGTACGCCTCGGAGGTATCCCCCTTGTGCCCGTAGAACCCGGCGATCGCCGCCTGCGGGTTGCCCATCTGGCCGGGGATGGCGCCGCCTTCGGCCTGCCACAGGTTCGACTCCTGCGCGAGGACGCCCAGCAGCACCTGGGCGGGGATGCGCGCGCCGGCCTTGCCCTTCAGCGTCGGGGGCGGGAACAGTCCCTGCGGGTCGACGGTGCCCAGGCCCGAGCGCCAGCCGCCCTGCTTGATCCACTTGGCGCGCAGCTCGCCGCGGATCGCCATGTCGACGGCCCACTCGACCTGGTTCGGGGTCGGCTGCAGCGCGAGCGCTTTGACGTCGTTGCGGGGGATGGAGCACCAGCGGTCCGTGTCGACCGGATCGTGCGGGTCGGCCGCCTGCGCGGTTCGCGCGCTCTTCCCGGACGCCTGCCCGGTTCCGCCGGCCACGCGCAGGGCGGGCGAGAAGGAACCCTTCCCCGTGGCGCTGGTCGTGTCGGTGACCGTCTGGGTGATCTTCTCGCCGGTGGCGGTCGCGATACTGCTGATGGTCAGCGGGTCGGTTCCCTCAGTCGTGGGGTCCTCGGAGGTGCCCGTCCGGGGTGAGGGTTCGGCCTTGGTGAAGCCCTTGCCCGCGCTCCCGATCCGCTCCAGGCCCGCGCGCACGCCGGGCATCAGCACGGGATCGACGGCCAGTCGTCCGAGGCTGGACACGTGTGTGTCCGCCGCAACGTCCAGGTGAGCCACCGCGGTACCCGTGAGCTTCGTGTTCTTGGCGTTCCCGGTGAGGAAGGCCCGGCCCCCGGTGCCCTGTTCAAGAGCCACATCGCCGAGCTTTCCCGACGCGAGCTCCGACAGCTTGCCCTGGCGCTTCCACAGTTTGGCGTGCGCCGTTTCGCCCTTGCGGTCGAGGAAGGCGATTCCCTTGCCGGTGGGGCGGATGTCGAAGGGCACGCCGTCCGCGGCGGCCAGCGTCCGGAGCTTGCCGTCCGCAGGGTCGACGTTCACCAGGTGACGGCCGTGTGCGGCGACGAGGCCGTCCTTCGTCGGGACGGCCGAGGTCACCTGGCCGGTGACCGTGGTGTCGGTGGTCGTCCTGCCGCCGGTGTCGACCGTGAGAAGCCGGGTCTTGCTGTCGCGGAACGCGGTGAACGCGGCCGTCCGGGTCTCGGGGTTGCACGACGGGTCGAAGTAGGCCAGGGAGCCGGTGAAGGGCAGTTTCGTCACCCGGCCGGACTTCAGGTCGACGACCGCGGTGAACGCCCCACCCTGCATCAGGTCCGGCTTGTTCGTGAACGTACGCGGCGCGTACACGACCGCAGCGTGATCACGGTCCATGACACAGGAGTTGCCGATCCACGTGTCCGCCGGCATGCCGGGCTCCGCCAGCGTGGCAACGGTCCGCCACTGGTAGGCGTCCTTGCTGTCCGCCACCAGGATCTTGAATCCGCCGTTGTCCGCCGCGGTGGTCACGGCCCGGTCCGCCGAGCTCTTCCAGTCCTTCCCGAGCCTCTTGCCGGGACTCTGCACACGTGCCGGCGGATCGGACGACGGACTGCCGGACGGCTTCGGAGACGGCTTCGAACCGGGAGGGCTGGTGTCGGCGAACGCGGGCGCGGCTTGTATGAGCCCGGTCAGGACCGCGGTGGCCGCAAGGCTCGCGATCCCGGTACGAGCTAATCTATGAACTCTCAACTACCTACTCCAGTAGTGGGGTTACGGGACGCAATGTGGTGTGCAGGGGCGCCGGCCCTCCCGCGGTCCCGACCGGCAGCGCGGGGCGCAGCGGCCACCGCGGGTCCGTCGCGGGGTAGCCCTGCAGTGGCCGGTCGCACGCGAAGGCCACTCGTCCAGGCGCCTTGCCCGTCACGGACGTGCGGGCTGATTCGATGCTGACGTGACGTGATCTATCGGGGGCTGCCTGCGCCTGACATGTCGACAGCACCCGTTTCCGTCGCGCCGTGTTGGATGCCGCAACGCCAGTCGGTCAGGGTCCGTCCGCCGAGCGGGGGCACAGCAATTGCGGAATCTTGCGGTCGGCCTCTTCGATCGGCGGCGCTGTGGCACCCAAGCTCTCCCCCTCAAGCAGAAGCCGTACAGCGTTACATGATGAAGATTCTATGAAAACCTCAGGAGGAACAACAGCCCGACAAGCCCCATGATGCCGGACACAAAGGGCATCGCCGTTGACGGCTTTGCGCCACCCACGCACTTCGCACCTGGCAGCTCCTTTCCGGAGCGCTGCCGGTCACGACCCCTTCGCCGATCGATTTCAACGTGCCGGAATGTCCGCTTCACTGCGGCGAGATTTCCGCCCTTCGACTGGCTGATGCGGTGGAGACAGGGGAAGGACGCTGCGCCTGCGGCGGAGTGACCGTGACGGATTTCGCCGAGCTCACCGAATCGGGCGGTGAAGGACCGGCCTCCCTCGACGGGGTACGGAGAGTCGCAGCTCCCGGCCCCTCCCCCTACCCCGCTTCTCGCTCCGGCAGCGCCTGTTCCCGGTCCGCCAGCCTGCGGAGCATCTCCAGGACGCGGTCGCGGGACTCGTCCGCCGCGTCGATGGCCTCCATGCACTGCCAGTACGTGCCCTCGTCGTCGGCGGCGCTGGCCAGGGCGACCAGGGCGATGCCGACCTCGCCGAGGAGGCCGCCGAGGTACATCAGGGTGTGGCGGGCGTCGCCCAACTCGGTGAGCTGGCCCGCCCGCAGCTCCCCGGGAGCCAGCACCGGCGGGTCGAGGACGCCGCAGCCCCGGCCCGCCAGCTCCGTCAACCCCAGTGCCTCGCCGCGCAGTTCCGGTGGTCCGGCCACCGCGAGGCGGCTGCCGATGGCCTGCGCGAGGGCCTGCGCCTGCCACACCTCGGCCAGGGTCTCCCGCGCGTCGCCGCCCGCCGCCAGGGACCGCCTGCTCGTCACGATGAGCCGCACCGCGTCCATGCGCTGCCCCCGTCTTGTCCGACGCGCTGCGCGCGTCCGTCTGCCCACACTCCCTTGTTCACTACCCAGCGTGAGGGGCTGTGAGACGAAAAGCCAGAGGAAGGCGGAAAATTGCGGACAACGATTCGGATTCGGGCCGAGGTTCAGTTACGCAGAGTACAAGTGGACTTCTTCACTCCAGGCGGCCGGGCGGTGCCGGCACTAGATCGGAAACCGCCGCTCGTTCCGGTCGATCTTGGCGTTCAGCGCCGCCAGCGGGTCGACGCCCAGCACCTCGCAGAGCTGGAGCAGATACGCGAGCACGTCGGCGACCTCGTCGGTGACGCGGTGCGCGGTGTCCGGGTCGGCCATGACCCGCGCCGACTCCTCGGGCGTCAACCATTGGAAGATCTCGACCAGTTCGGACGCCTCGACGCTGAGGGCGGTGGCCAGGTTCTTGGGGGTGTGGTACGGCTGCCAGTTCCGCGCGGCGGCGAACTCGGCCAGCCGGCGTTGCAGTGTCGCCACGTCGAGGGGTTCACCGTGGGGGCCGGGCTGCGTTGCGTCCAGTGGATCAGTCACGGTCCAGGTGTACCACCGTGGCTCCCTCCGTCCCGGCGGCCCACGCACCGTCGCTGACCGCGCCGAGGAGCCGGATGTGCCCCCGCTCGCACATCCGGGCCGCGAGGTTCAGCAGTTCCCGTCGCTGCAGACTGTCCAGACCCCGGTCGAAACCGTCGGCGAGGATCGTGAGCGACTGCAGGGCGGCGGGTACCTCGCCTGCCGGGTCGACCTCCAGCACACCGGGTCCGGTGAGGAGGACCAACGCGAAGGCGAGGTAGCGGAGTTCGCCGTGGCCGAGTCGGCCCAGCTCCGTGTGGTGGCCGTCGCCCCGGTCGACGGCGGCGGCGACCGTCCCGTCGCCGTTCAGCCGGGCGAGCACGTCCACCACCGGCCCGCCGCATCCGGCCCGCGCCGCCGCCACGAGCTGCGCGTGCCGCCGCCCGCACTCGGCCCGGGTGCGCCACAGCACGTCCGCGAGGTTGCCGCAGCCGCTCCGGAGGCGGCCGGAGCCGGCCGCCACGGGCTCGCGCATACGGGAGGGTTCGGGGTCGCAGGCGAAGGCGGAGCGCAGGGCGACGACCATCTGCTCGACCGCCGCCAGCACCCTGCGCTGCCCCGCTGTCTTGCCGGCGACGCGCAGGGGCAGCAGGGCGGTGCCGAGCCGGTCGTCCGGGAGCGGGCCGCGGGTCACGGGCGTCGGCCCGGCCGTGTGCCAGGCGGCCTGCACGGCACGCTTGCCCGGATCGCGCAGGGCGGTCTCCAGGAGGATCAGCCCGTCGGACGTCAACCGCTCGCCCACGACACGCAGTTCCGGCTCGGCCTGTACGGCCACGTCGAGACGGACCGGGCCGGCGGGACCGTCGGCCGTGCATCCGATGCGGAAGCCGCGGCGGCGCTGCGCGTCGGGCCGGGCCCGCTCCGGCACGCAGGCGACCGGGTCGGGGAACGCCTCGCCGAGTTCGGCACCGCCCCCGAGCCGGGCGAGGGCCTCGTACGCCCGCAGCGCGCTGGTCTTGCCGCAGCCGCTTCGACCGGCGAGCAGGGTGAAGGGCCCGATCGGGAAGGCGGCGCGGCGGTGGGTGGCGAAGGCGGCCAGACGCAGTTCGGTGACGCGGGGGCGGTCGGGATGGACAGGGAGAGCGGGTGGTGAGGTGGCTGCGGCGGTCCGGTCAGCGGGCACGGCCCGGCCGGGTGGGGCGGGGAGGACAGGCTGGGTCATAGGCGGACGGTAGGGCTCCGCCGGTGGGACGAACCGTTCCCTCTTCGAGGGCTTCCTACGAACGAGCTACGGTCACGCCCGGGCCCCGGTCACGCCCCGGGGAACCCCGCCCCTTCCATCAACCCGGTCACCTCGGTCCCCGCCGGTGTCAGCAGGAACACGTTGCGGTCCACCCGGTGCATCCCGCTGGCCAGGCCGAAGACCACGCCCGTGCTGAAGTCGAGGACCCGCTTGGCGACCTCCGTCTCCGCGCCCGTGAGGTCGAGCAGGACGGGAACGCCCGCCATCAGCCGCTCGGCGACGTCCCGGGCGTCGGCGAAGACGTTGACGCGCAGGACGACGAAACGGCGGCGGGTCTGCGTCTCGGCCTCCGGTATGGACCGGTGGCCGACGGCGGACGGCCAGGCGTCCCGGCCCCGCAGCGGCACGACCTGGGCGAGCCCCTCCCACTGTTCGTCGGTGACATCGTGGCTGTTCACCGGCATGCTCCGTCCTGGCTCGCGCTCGCTGTCTGCATCGGGCAATTCTTGCGCAGAGTCACCCGTTCGGCCCAATGCGACACGCTCCGCGACCTCATTGCACCTCACAACGGCCGGAAGGCGGCTGTGTGACGGGCGTAACCCCCGATGATCAAGCCGTGTGACAGAGGCGTAACGGGCGATTCGTACCGTCGGAGGCATGACCACGACCCCCTCCGACCGGCCGGACACGCGGCAGGTGCGCACCGTCTGCTCGTACTGCGGTGTCGGCTGCGGTCTCGTGCTCGATGTGGGGACGGGCCCGGACGGGCGCCGCACGGTGCTGAAGGCGTCCGGTGACAGGGCGCACCCGGCGAACGCGGGGCGGCTGTGCACCAAGGGCGCGACCACGGCCGACCTGCTCGCCGCGCCCGGGCGGCTGACCGGCGCGCTGGTGCGGGAGGTCCGGGGCGAGGAGGCGGCCCCCGCACCCGTCGCCGAGGCGATCACCGAGACGGCGGCGCGGCTGCGGGCGATCGTCGACGAGCACGGGCCGGACGCGGTCGCCTTCTACGTGTCCGGGCAGATGAGCCTGGAAGCGCAGTATCTGGCGAACAAGCTGGCCAAGGGCTTCGTGGGCACGAACCTGATCGAGTCGAACTCGCGGCTGTGCATGGCGAGCGCGGGCACCGGCTACAAGCTGTCGCTCGGCGCGGACGGGCCGCCCGGGTCGTACGACGACTTCGACCGGGCGGACGCCTTCCTCGTCATCGGGTCGAACATGGCCGACTGCCATCCGATCCTGTTCCTGCGGATGATGGAGCGGGTCAAGGCGGGTGCCAAGCTGATCGTCGTCGACCCCCGGCGGACCGCGACCGCCGCCAAGGCGGATCTGTTCCTGCAGGTCAGGCCTGGGACCGACCTCGCGTTGCTGAACGGCCTGCTGCATCTGCTGCACGAGGCGGGGCACACCGACACCGAGTTCGTGGCGGCCCACACCGAGGGCTGGGAGGCCCTGCCCGAGTTCCTCGCCGACTACCACCCGGCATCCGTCGCCGGGATCACCGGCGTCGACGAGGACGACCTGCGCGAGGCGGCCCGGATCATCGGTGCGGCGGGCAAGCGGTGGATGAGCTGCTGGACCATGGGTCTGAACCAGTCCACGCACGGCACCTGGAACACCAACGCCCTGGTCAACCTGCATCTGGCGACGGGAGCGATCTGCCGTCCGGGCGCCGGGCCGTTCTCCCTGACCGGGCAGCCCAACGCGATGGGCGGGCGCGAGATGGGCTACATGGGGCCCGGGCTGCCGGGGCAGCGGTCGGTGCTCGTGGAGGAAGAGCGGGCGTTCACCGAGGAGGTGTGGGAGCTGCCGCCGGGGACGCTGCGGGCCGACGGGGCCGGGCAGGGCACCGTCGACATGTTCCGGCGGATGGCCGACGGGGAGATCAAGGCGTGCTGGATCATCTGCACCAACCCGGTCGCCTCGGTCGCCAACCGCCGTACGGTCATCGAGGGTCTGGAGGCCGCCGAGTTCGTCGTCACGCAGGACGTGTTCGCGGACACCGAGACGAACGCGTACGCCGATGTCGTCCTGCCCGGTGCGATGTGGACCGAGGCCGAGGGGGTGTTCGTCAACAGCGAGCGCAACCTCACGCTGACCCGGCAGGCGGCGGACCCGCCCGGGGAGGCGATGGCCGACTGGCGGATCATCGCCGAGGTGGCGTGCGCGATGGGCTACGAGAAGGGGTTCTCGTACGACAGCGCCGAGCAGGTCTTCGAGGAGATCCGGCGCTTCCGGAACCCGAAGACCGGCTGGGACCTGCGTGGGGTCTCCTACGAGCGGCTGCGGGAGACGCCCGTGCAGTGGCCGGCCGCGCGGGAGGACGGGCCGCCGCGCAATCCGATCCGGTACGTGGGTGACGAGGGGCTGCGCTTCCCCACGGCCTCCGGACGGGCCGTGTTCTTCGCCCGGCCGCATCTGCCCGCCGCCGAACTCCCCGACGACGACTACCCGTTCGTGCTCAACACCGGGCGGGTGCAGCACCAGTGGCACACCCTCACCAAGACCGGGAAGGTCGCCAAGCTCAACAAGCTGAATCCCGGGCCGTTCGTGGAGCTGCACCCGCAGGACGCCCGGGCGCTCGGGGTCGACGAGGACGACCTCGTCGAGGTGGCCTCCCGGCGCGGGCGGGCCGTGCTGCCGGCGGTGGTGACGGACCGGGTGCGGCCGGGGTGCTGCTTCGCGCCGTTCCACTGGAACGACCTGTTCGGCGAGTACCTGAGCGTCAACGCGGTGACGAGCGACGCGGTGGATCCGCTGTCGTTCCAGCCGGAGTTCAAGGCCTGCGCGGTGTCGCTGGCGAAGGTGGCTTCGCCCGCACCGCAGGCACCGGCGTCCATCCCTCAGGCAGCGGCGTCCGCACCGCAGGCACCGGCGCTGACGCCCACGGCCGTGACGCCGGGCACCGCGAACCCCTTCGGTCTGGACCCCTCCCCTCCGCCGGTGCTCTCCGCCCAGGAGCGGCAGTACCTCACCGGTTTTCTCGCGGGCCTCGGCTCGGGCGCGCCCGGCGTTCCGGTGCTGCCGTCCGACGCGCCCTTCTCGTCCGAGCACGCGCTGTGGGTCAACGGCGTCCTGGCCGGGATGTACTCACGGACGTCGGCGGCCGAGTCGCCGCAGCGGTCCGGCCGTGAGGTCGTCGTGCTGTGGGCCTCGCAGACCGGGAACGCGGAGGAGTTCGCCACCGCCACCGCCGAGCGGCTGACCTCGACGGGGCACCGTGCGACCCTCGTCGGCATGGACGACGCCGACGTCGGCACGCTCGCCCGCACGGCCGACCTGCTGTTCATCACCAGCACGTTCGGGGACGGCGACGCGCCCGACAACGGCTCCGGCTTCTGGGACGCCCTGTCCGGCGAGCCGGCCCCGCGGCTGGACGGGGTGCGGTACGCGGTGCTGGCCTTCGGCGACTCCTCGTACGACGACTTCTGCGGCCACGGGCGGCGGCTGGACGCGCGCCTCGGCGAACTGGGCGGGGTGCGGCTGGCCCCGCGCACGGACTGTGAGCCGGACTTCGAGCCGTCCGCCCGGCAGTGGCTCGACCAGGTGCTGTCGGCCCTGGGTGAGCAGTCCGCCACCCCGGTCGCGAAGCCCAGGGCCAGGTCCAAGCCGGTCACCACGGCAAGGCTCGTCGGCAACCGGCTGCTCAGCCGGGCCGGGGCGGGCAAGGAGGTCCGGCGGTTCACCTTCGACACGAGCGGGACGGACCTGGCGTACGAGGCCGGGGACGCGCTCGGGGTGCGGCCGGTCAACGCGCCCTCGCTGGTGGAGGAGTGGCTGGCGGTGACCGGGGTGGACGCGGGGGCGGCCGTGACGGTCGACGGTGTCGGCGAGGTGCCGTTCGGCGAGGCGCTGCACCGGCATCTCGACATCACCCGGATCACCCCCGATCTGCTCCGCTTCGTCTCCGAACGCGCCCGGGACAAGCATGAGTTGCGCAGGCTGCTGCGGCCGGACAACAAGGACGGCCTGGCGCAGTGGAGCTGGGGGCGCCAAGCCGTGGACGTGCTGGCCGAGTACGCCGTGCGGGCGAGCGCCGAGGAGTGGGCCGGGGTGCTGCGCAGGCTTCAGCCGCGGCTGTACTCCATATCGTCCAGCCCGCTGGCCGATCCCCACCGGGTGTCGCTGACGGTGTCCGTGGTGCGGTACGAGAACCTGCACGGCCGGGCGCGCGGCGGGGTCTGCTCGCCGTACCTCGCGGATGCCGAGCCGGACACGGAGGTACCGGTGTTCGTGCAGCGCTCACCGCACTTCCGGCCCCCGGCGGACGCGTCGACGCCGATGATCATGGTCGGGCCCGGCACCGGTGTGGCGCCCTTCGTGGGGTTCCTCCAGGAGCGGCGGGCGCTCGGTCACCGTGCCCCTTCCTGGCTGTTCTTCGGGGAGCAGCACCGGGCGACGGACTTCTACTACGAGGAGGAACTGACGGCGCTGCTCGACGAGGGCAGCCTCACGCGGCTGGACACCGCCTTCTCCCGGGACCAGCGCAACAAGGTGTACGTGCAGGACCGGATGCGCGAGCACGGGCCGGAACTGTGGCACTGGCTGCGCGACGGGGCCCGCTTCTACGTCTGCGGTGACGCCTCCCGGATGGCGAAGGACGTGGACCGGGCGCTGCGGGACATCGTGGTGGCGCACGGCGGGCTGGGCGAGGCCGAGGCCGCCGCGTACGTGAAGCAGCTCGCGGCGGACAAGCGGTACGTGCGGGACGTGTACTGAGGGGTGTACTGAATCGGGCGGCCGTCGGGCTGTGTTCCGAACCGCTGTGTACTGAACTGAGCCGTCTACGGGCCGAACAGGCCCCTTACCCGGAGCACACCGGAATCTTCACCTCCCTCCGGGTCCCGCTCACCGACGGCGATTAGCGTCCTGCGGCGTGTATTCGGCAGAAACGACGCTGGTGGTGCCCGGCCCGCGCACCGGGGCGGCGGTCTCGGCGTCGCCGGCTCCCCCGGCCCAGTGGCACCGCGTCCTGACCCTGCTCGCCGACATCGGTCTGCTGATCGGTACGCGGGCGGTGTGGACTTCGGCGGCGAGTCACCGTCCGGCCGTGGCCGCCGTGATCTCGCTGTGCTACGCCTCGATCCTGGCGTGCGGGGTGCTGGCCCTGGTCGTCCGCCGGGTCCGGTCGCTGGCCGGGGTGGATGTGTGCGTGCTGGTGACGGGCGTGACGCTCACCCTGTGCGCGTGGATCATGCTCCACAACGGCTCCGACGAGGCCCTGCTCACCACCCAGGCGGCGCGGGAACTGGCCGCGGGGCACCCGGTGTACGGGCAGCCGTGGCCCTGGCTCTTCGGCCGTGGCGTGGCCCTCACCCCGACGGTGACCGGCGGCTATGACTTCACCTACGGCTATCCGCCGCTCGCCCCGCTGCTGACGGTGCCGATGCTGTGGCTGGGCCACGGCGGCACTCCGGCGACGGCGGTGAGCACGGGCGCGCTGATCGCCGGGACGGTCGTGCTGTGGCGGATGCTGCCGGTGCCGTGGCGGTCGGCGGCGACCCTGGTGTGTCTGGGCTTCGGGATGCTGCCGTCGTACGGGCGGCTCGGCTACCCGGCGGTCGTGGCGCTGGCGCTGCTGGTGCCGGTGGTGGTGCGGTGGCCCCGTACCGGTGAGGGTGGCCGGCTCGGGGCCGCGGGTCTGGCAGGGGCGGTGTGTCTGGGGGCGGCGTGCGCGGCGCAGCAACTCCCCTGGTTCCTGGCGCCGTTCCTGCTGGCCGGGATTTACGCGGTGCGGCGCGGTGAGCTGGGCGGCCGGGCGGCGACGCTGGTGGTGCTGCGGTTCGCCGGGGCGGCGGCCTGCGCATGGTGTGCGCTCAACGCGTACTTCGTCGTGAGCGAGCCGGGGCGCTGGCTCACGGGGATCGCGCTGCCGCTCACCCAGGGGGCGGTGCTGCACGGCCAGGGCGTGGTCGGCGTCTCGCTGTATCTCACGGACGGCAGCGACCGGATCGGCTGGTACTCCCACGCGAGCCTGCTGCTCTTGGCGGGACTGCTCGCGCTGTTCGTGCTGTTCGTACGGCGGCTGGGGCCGGCCGCGACCGTGCTGCCGTGGTGCGCCTTCTATCTGGCGACCCGGTCGCAGGACGGCTACTACCTGCTGATGACGCCGCTGTGGCTGGCGGCGGCGGTGACGACTCCGGCGTCGGCGTTCACCCGGGCGTGGCAGCCTCGTGCGGGCCTGCCGACCGGGGTGCGCGGCCGCCCGGCGCGGGTCGCCGTGACGGTGCTGCTGCTGGCGCCGGCGGCGGCCTGTGCGGCCGTGGCGGCGACGGGCACGCCGCCCCTGCGCATGCGGGTCACGGCGGTGCGGCACCCCACCGCGGCGACCGTCTCCCGCCTCGCCCTCCAGGTCACCAACACCGGCGGCACCGCGCTTTCCCCGCACTTCATGCTGACCACCGGCCAGGGCATGGGCGCGTACTGGCAGGTCGTGCGGGGCCCGCGCACCCTGCCCGCGCACGGCACCGCCCCCTATGAACTCCGGCCGCCCGCGGGCCGCTTCCCACTGCCCCGCCCCGGTGCCCGGATCCGTCTGCGTGCGTTCACGGCGTCGCCGCAGACGCTGTCGAGCGCGGATGTGCAGAAGGCCGTGCGCCCGGGCTGACCCGGATGTCAGACGGTGGCCCGGGAAAAGCGGAGGGTGGCGGTGACCGTCGTCCGGCCGCGGATCATGCCCAGCTGGTTCCAGCCCATGCCGAACTGCTCGCGGTCCACGTCGAACTCGGTGTCCAGGGCGAGCCCCGCGGCGTCCCGGTCCGTCACGCGCGCGGTCAGGGACAGCGGCCTGCTGATGCCGCGCACGGTCAGCTGTCCGACCACGTGCACCCGGTCCCCCTCACGGAGCTCCGCGCTGCGGGCCACGAAGGTGATCTCGGGGTGGTGGTCGGCGTCGAAGAAGTGCTCGGACCGCAGGTGGGTGTCGCGCTTGGCGTTCTTGGTGTCGAGGGAGGCCACGTCGAAGGTGAGGGTGCCGACGGCGGACCCGTCGGTGCGGACCTCGCCCCGGCCGCCGAGAGCACCGAAGGCGCCTTTCACGGTGACCAGGCCCCACATGGTCTTGTGCCGGATGCCGACGCTCGAGGCGGTCGCGTCGAGCTGCCACTGTCCGGTTTCCACGGTGACGGTCATGGGCGTTCTCCCTGCCGAGTAGTGCAAATTTGGATGACTGCGAGGCACGCTAGCGGCTAATCCAAAATTGAACAACCCTTCTTCTTCAAATTTGGACGACAGGTACACTCAGGGGCATGGCCGACCCCGAGGAGCACCCCACCGACCTGCCCGAATGCCCGTCCCACGGCGGTGGCGGGCTGCTGCCCGCGGAACTGCGCGCCTGGATGCTGCTGCTGGCCGCGACAGGGGCGGTGGAGCAACGGCTGCGCGCGGTCGTGAAGGACAGACTGGACGTCTCGCACGACGAGTTCCTCGTCCTGTGCCTGCTCGCCGAGCAGCCCGAGGGCGGCCTGCGCATGACCCGGGTCGCGGAGCTCCTGGGCCGCCCGAAGACCCGCCTCACCTACCAGATCGCCTGCCTCCAGCACGCCGGCCTGGTCACCCGCAGATCGGTCTGCGGCGACAAGCGCGGCGTCGAGGTCACCCTGACGGACAAGGCCCGCCACCTGCTGAGCGAAGCCTCGGCCCCGCTCGCCGACACGGTCACCGAGGCCCTGGCCCGCTTCATGGGGCCGGACCAGTGCGCGGCGATGCGGGGGCTGGTGCCGGATCTCGCGGAGGCCCCCGGCAAGGAGTGAGCCGGGCGCACCGGCGCCCCGTGATCCCGGAGCGCTTCATCTACACGGGCGTAGAATCCGGGAACACCGGCGCGGCGAGGAGCGTTGTACCGGATGACACACCACCCGTCCAAGGAGCACGTTCTTGTCCGCCAGATCGACGGACCCTCCGGGGCACAGTCCCCGACCATCCCGCCCTGACACGCGTGATCGCGGCACACGGCGGGGTGGTGTTCGATGAGTGCCGCCGAGGCCCTGCTGGGCCTGCTCGCCGTGTTCGTGCTGACCGCCGGCACCGGCTACTTCGTCGCCCAGGAGTTCGCCTACGTCTCCGCCGACCGGCTCACCCTCGCGCGTGAGGCCGAGGCCGGGGACCGCAGGGCCGCCCGTGCCCTCAGGGTGCTGGAGCGGCTGTCGTTCATGCTGTCCGGCGCGCAACTGGGCATCACCGTCACCGGCCTGGTGGTCGGCTTCATCGCCGAACCGTCGGTGTCCGCGCTGCTCAGGCCGGCCCTGTCGAGCCTCGGCCTGCCCGACGCGGCCGTCGGCACCGTCGCCGTCGTGCTCGCCTTCGTCCTGGCCACGGTCGTGCAGATGGTCCTCGGTGAACTCGCCCCGAAGAACCTCGCGATCGCCGTGCCCGAACGGCTGGCCAAGGCGCTGGCCCCGTCGACTCTCGCGTATCTGAGGATCGTCGGCCCCGTCGTACGGATCTTCGACGGCGCGGCCGACCGGCTGCTGCGCAAGGTGGGGATCGAGCCCGTCGAGGAACTGCACCACGGCGCCACGCTGGAGGAGCTCGGCCATCTCATCGGCGAGTCCCACGAGCAGGGAGAGCTGCCGCAGGACACCGCCGCGCTGCTGGACCACGCGCTGGAGTTCTCCGAGCGTGCCCTCGACGAGGTCATGGTGCCGCGCGCCGACGCGGTTTTCGTCCGCAAGGACGCCGGAGCCGAGGAGGCGATCGGCCTGATCGCCCGGCACGGCCACTCCAACTATCCGGTGCTCGGCGACCACCCGGACGACATCGTGGGCGTGCTGGGCGTGCGCGAGCTGATGGCGCTGCCCGCCGCCCGCCTGGCCGGCGCACGGGCGGGCGAGGTGGCCCGACGGCCGCTGCTGCTGCCGGACACGCTCGCACTGCCCGACGCGGTGACACGGATGCGGGAGCACGACGACGAGTTCGCGGTCGTGCTGGACGAGCACGGCGGCGTGGCGGGCGTCGTCACGTACGAGGACATCGCCGAGGAGCTGGTCGGTGACATCGCCGACGAGTCCGACAAGGTCACCCTGCTCGCCGTCGCGGACGGCGACGGCTGGCTGGTGGACGCCGGCCGCCGGGTGGACGAGGTGGCCGAGGCGACCGGTGTCCGGCTGCCGGAGGACGACGACTACGACACCGTGGCCGGCCTGGTCGTGGACCGGCTCGGCCGCTTCCCGACGGTCGGTGACCGGGTCACGGTCGAGCTGCCCGAGGGCGGCCGGGCCGTGATCGACGTCCGCACGCTGGACCGGCACGTGGCCGACCGCGTCCGGATCGGCCTGCTCGTGGAGGCCGCGGAAGCCGAGGAGATGGCGTGAGTTTCCCGATGGCGGTCTTCGTGACCGTGCTGCTGCTGATCGGCAGCGGCTTCTTCGTCGCGGCCGAGTTCGCCCTCGTCGCCGCCAAACGGCACCGCATGGAGAAGGCGGCCGCCGAGGGGCGGCGCGGCGCCGGGGCGGCCCTGGAGGGGATGCGCGAGCTGTCGCTGATGCTGGCCGGCGCCCAACTCGGCATCACCGTCTGCACCCTGGGCCTGGGTTCGGTGTCCAAGCCGGCGATCTCGCACGAACTCGACCCGCTGCTGCACACCCTGGGCCTGCCCAGCGCCGTGAGCTACGGCGTGGCCTTCGCCGTGGCGATGGTCGTGGTGGTGTTCCTGCACATGGTGGTGGGCGAGATGGCGCCCAAGTCGTGGGCGATCGCCCACCCCGAGCGGTCGGCGATGCTGCTGTCGCCGCCCTTCCGGGCGGTGGTGCGGGCCGTGCGTCCGCTGATCCGGCTGCTCAACCGGGTGAGCAACGCCCTGGTACGGCTGTGCCGGGTGGCCCCGCGCGACGAGCTGGCCTCGGTGCACAACCGGGAGCAGCTGACGCACCTGGTGGAGGAGTCGGAGCGGCTGGGTCTGATCAGCGCGACCGACTCCGAGCTGCTGACCCGCTCGCTGACCGAACCGGAGACTCCGGTCGCCGCGCTGCGCATCCCGGCCGCCGAGATCAGCTGGGTCGAGGGCGAAGCGGACCTCGACGCGCTGCTGCGCTTCGCCGCCGAGCACGACCGCACCCGGCTGCTGGTCCGGGAGAACGGCACGGTCCTCGGCTCGGTGCACGCCCGCGACGCGCTGGTGGCCCGGGCCCGGGGCCGGGCCACGACCGCGCGGGACCTCGCCCGGCCGGTGCCCGAACTGACGGAGACCGCCACGGTCGCCGACGCCATCGAGGTGCTGCGCCGCCGCCGGTCGTCCCTGGCCGTGGTCCGCGACGGCTCCGGCCGCCTCTCGGGCCTGGTCACCCTGGACGACCTGCTGGCCCGGCTGCTGCAGCCGGCCGGGGCGGTCTGACGGGGGCGGGGTTGCGCCTGACGGGGCAGGGGCTTGCGCCTGACGGGGCAGGGGCTTGCGCCTGACGGGCCAGGGGCTTGCGCCTGACGGGGGCGGGGGCCTGAGCCTGACGGAGACGGGGCCCGAACATCCAGCACATCTGCACACCGTGCACCGGGATGCCGTGCGGTGCCCCGGGCCGCCGCCGCGGCTCGGGCGCGACCTGGGAACTTGGCGGTGAAGTGCCCGCTTCGGGAATCGGGGCGCAAGAGTCCCGCGCCCGGCCGGGCGACGGGCTGTGTGAAGGAGTGGGCGCATCCCGTGACCCGGAGGTCACAGCGGTGAAGGCGGTGGCCGCGCGAAGGCGGGCAGCACCGGCGGTCGGTTGGATCTCTCCTCCGGGGAGTGCTTTGATCCTGCGCACGGCGGGAGCGGCCGGGGCGGAATACCGGTCTCCGGTTTTCTGCGAGCGCCCGTGCTCATCGCCACTGCGAGACATTCACGCGAAGGGAAACACCCCCATGAACCTCACCTCTCGGGTCGACACCGCCGAGCTCACCGACGCCGACCTGGACGCCGTCGCCGGCGGCAACGCGGGCGGCGTCGATGTCTCCGCGGGCCTCGTGGGCGGCCTCTCCGCCGGCCTGGTCGGCCCCCTGACCGGCGAGGCCTGCGCCGCCGTGCAGGCGGTCGTCTCCCCGCAGGGCGCGGCCGCCGGCGCGAACGCGGGCGTCCACACGACGTCGCTCTGACGCACTGCGCACGGAAGGGCCCCGGGAAGCGATTCCCGGGGCCCTTCCGCATGCGCAGCACACGTGGCCACGACAGCGCGCCTCGCACGGAAGCGCGACGGCAAACGTGAGGGATTTGCGAAACACGTGACGGAAATCTGGACACCCCGGGGGTGGGTAACACGGTGAGAGGGCGTGACGCAGACTTACTCGGACCCCCTCAGATCCCGTCTGCAAAGCGAGAGGAACAGCACCGTGAAACCTGACTCGATGTCGACCGGAGAGCTGCCGATCTACGAGAGCCTCATACGCGAACGCGGTGACGTCGTGGAAGAGGCCCGTGTGGTGGCCGAGGAGACCCAGCACCAGATGACCCAGGCGCTGAACGGGGTCGCGGTGACCCCGCGGGAGACCGACGCGGCATGACTCCCGGGGGGCATCGCGCCTCCCGGGGGATCCGTGCGGTCGCTCCCCCGCCGGCCCCTCACCCGCCGAGCGGGTCGTGACCCCAGTTCATCAGGGAGTACCGCCACCGTGAGTCCCGTACGTCCCCGGAGGGCCGCTGGGCCAGGTGACGGCGGACGTAGCCGACGACCTTGCGCATGTGCCGGTAGTCGTCGTCCGTGAGGTCGCCCTTCTTGGCCCGCAGGATCGCCACGATCCGACGGCCGGAGGCGTGTCCGGTGGACTCGCCCCCGTCCTGGTGCTGTCCGGCGTTCCGCGAGTCGTCGGACTCCAGCCACTTCTCCAGACCGGCCGGTGTCATGTTCACCAGGTCACGGAAGTCGTTCCAGGTCTCCTCACGTTCGCCCTCGTCCACGCCGCCTCACTTCTTCTTCTTGAGCGCGGACGGCTTGTGCACCGCCGTCCTGCCGGACTTCTCGCTGCGCACCTCGTACTGCGGGTCGTCGGGCGAGGCGTCGACCGTGCGGCCGGACGCCTCGGTCCGTTCGGTGATCTCCCGCTCCACCTCGCCCTCGGTGCGGCTGCCGTGACTGCTCCAGGTGACCTTGTCACCCCTCTTCGGTTTCCCGCTCTCGCTGTGATCGTTCGCCATGCCGGTGCTCCCTGGCCGAGACGTGTGATGTCCTTCCAGCGTGCGGGCCGGCCGGTCAGGGCGCAGCTCGGCGGGCGCCGGCCCGCCCAGGGGCCGTGTCGTCGAAGGCCCACGCCATCCTGGGCTCCGTCACGCAGCGGAAGGCCCGCCGTACGGCCGGTGTGCACAGCGCGGTGACGACCACCGCCGCGATCAGGGTGGCGGCGATCACCCCGGCCGGCCCGCGGACCCAGGCCGGCTCGTACCAGCCCCAGTGCTTCGCGGCCTGCGCGACGAAACCGTGCAGCAGGTAGCCGGACAGGGTGCCGGCGCCCAGCATCGTGAACCAGGTCCGCCGCCCGGGCACCCAGGCGAGGAAGCAGCCGACCAGGACGAGTGAGCAGCCGAAGCCGACCAGGGTCATCAGGGGCCCGTACCAGAGGGGGACGCCCAGTTCCGGGGCGCTGTCCGCGTGGAAGAACCAGGCGTAGTCCATCCGCGGAACCGCCCAGTACGCCAGGCCCAGGGCGCAGACGGCCACCGGCACGGCGAGGATCCGCGCCGCGCGCCGTCGTGCCGGCCGGAAGTGCTCCGGCCGCAGCAGCAAGCCGAACACGAAGTACGGCAGGAACTGCAGGGTGCGCTGCAGATCGAGGTCGGGTCCTGTGGAGGGCGCGGTCGTCGCCGCCATGGCGATGACCAGGGCGAGGGGGAGCGGCCACCGCACCAGCCGCCAGAGCGGTGTGGTCAGCCGCCAGACGAACAGTGCCGCGAGGAACCAGGTGAGGTACAGGGGGTCCAGCAGGCTGACCGGGCGGTCGGGGTCCTGGCTGGACCAGCGGGTGAACAGGGTGTACGCCGTCTCGAACACCACGTACGGGACGACGACGCCGGTGACCAGGCGCTTGAGCCGGGCCGGGCTGCCGTCGAAGGTGCGTGAGAAGTAGCCCGAGATGATGATGAACGCCGGCATGTGGAAGGCGTAGACGAAGGTGTAGAGGGCGGTGACGGCCCTGCTGTCCTGGCGCAGTGGCTCCCAGGCGTGCCCCACGGCCACGAGCACGATCGCGAGGTACTTGGCGTTGTCGAAGAACGCGTCCCGTTGCCGTGCCGGGCCGGTCGCGGTGCTCTGCTCTTCGGTGCGCGTCACCGGGGTCGTTTCCGCGCCCGGGCGGGCCGCGGTCATCGTGTCACTCACGGGCCCTCCCGAAGCGACGCGAGGCGTGGGCGCCTCTTCCGGCCGGAAGCGAAGGGAGGGAGTGTGCGCAGAACATCGTCCGCACCCTAATCACAGGGCCGTGCATTCGTTCAACTCGTAACGGACATGGCTCGCTTCGGTTCATGCCCGGGTATACGTGCCGGGACGGGCGATCGTCTCCCGCCCTTCGGTGCTCAGGTCTCCTTCCACACCAGCACGGTCAGGACGGCGCTCACGACGGTGACCGGTACGGCGGCCTGGTTCAGCAGCCGCACCCGCATGCTCCGGCCCGACGGGACCCGCTTCGTCACGGGCAGGACCACGAAGGTGCCGCCGCCCGTCCCGACGAGCTCGTGGATCGGGTGGTCCACGCGCTGCTGGTCGTCCTCGTACTCCGTCATGCGCGCCTGGACGACGGCGCCCGCGGGCAGTCCGTCGAGGTGCAGGCTGAGGGTTCCGCTGAAGCGGGCCGGGCCGCGGGCGAAGACACTCCCGCCGGTGGCGTGGTCGCCGGTCTCGTCGGTCCACTCCTCGGTGAACTCGATCGAGTTCCAGGCGCCGGGCGTGAGTGGGTACTGCGCGTCGACACCGAGGTTGACGTACTGGGGCATGGGGTCCTCTCCTTCCCACCGGCCCGCCGGGAGGGCCAGGGCATCGGCGACGTCACGGCGGAAGCCGGCCATGTCGAATCCGCGCGGGTCGACTTTCCAGTCGCTCCATTCCAGGTGGCCGATGGTGCTCTTGGGGCCCCAGCCGTGCGCGCGGCAGATCGCGGCGGTGGCCTTGACCATCGCGAGGTACTGGGCGGGCGGCCACGGGTCCCTGCCGTCGCCCTTGTTCTCGCACTCCCAGCCGTAGAACCGGGCGTTGCCGTCGACCGCGCCGGCCGAGCCGTCGTGCTCGTGCGTCGGGGGCGGGTACGTGCCGTACGACTCGCCGATGACGGCGTCGAGGACGTCGCCGTCGCCGCCACCGGCGTGGTTGGCCCGGCCGTTGCCGGTGAGGTGGACGACGCCGTCCTTGGTGATGCACCCGGTCGCGAGAGGGCCGGGCAGGGCACTGTGGCCGTGGAAGATCAGCCCGACGACGTCCGTGCCGGGGCCGGTGACGGTGTGGTGGATCACCACGCCGTGCACGGGACCCCAAGGTCCTTTGTGGTTGCGGTTGTTGGTGCGCCAGCCGGCGACTTCGTGAACGGCGCAGCCCTCGGCTTTCAACGCGGCGACGAGCCGGGCGGCGGTGAGCGGGGTGGCCATGAGTCAGTCCTCCGTTCCGGCGCGTGCGTGCCGGTCTGAAGACGGTCCGATCACATGTGGGGAGCGGCCTGATCCCGGTGAGTGGCTGATCTCGGGGCATGCCGAATCTCGCAGCGTGCCTGGTCCAGCACTGCAGCTGTCAGGTCCCTATCATTCTTCCGCCGTTCGACCCGTCGTTCACCTCGCCGTACCCCACGTACCGAAAACGGCGCGATTACGACGTCCCGGAACCGGGGGAAGAGGCGTCGGCCGCCACCACCTCCTCCTCGACCGGCACACCGTTCGCAAAAGCGGGGATTGCGGGAGGGAAAGCGCCCGGAATTGAGCGAACAACTGTCCCGGCGCCTACTGATGGGGACGGCGGTACGCCTTCACGACGCTGGCGTAGCTGTTCCTGGCGTGGCCCTGGGCGATGATGCCCTCCATCAGTGCCTGGGAGTACTTGGGCAGTTCGGTGTCCACGCCGAGCGCCTCGGACTCCTCGACGAGGTGCTTGAGCGCGCCCAGGTGCGTCTCCAGGGTGGCGTCGTTGGCCGGGAACTTCTCGTCGCCGGCGTCGATCTGCGCGGCGTAGTCGGCGGTGAACATCTTGATGGCGTCGAGCCACATGTGGGCCCACGGCAGGAACTCCTGCGCCTTGACGCCTCCGGTCTCCACGATGGCCACGCCGTGCAGGAAGCTGTTGAGGGCGCCCCACATCAGACCGAGCAGCGACACGTCGAAAAGGGCGGGCTTGCCGTGGTCGGTGCCGAGGTAGGTGGTGCCGCCGCCGAGGAGCTTCAGCACGGGCTCGTGGGCGTCGAAGACGGCCTGGTCACCCGCGTAGAAGAGGACGGAGGTCTCGGCGCCGATGCCCGGCGGGGTGATCATGATGGCGCCGTCGAGGTACTCGGCGCCGTTCTTCCCGGCCCACGCGGCGGTCTGCCGGGCCTGCTCGGAGGAGCCCGAGGTCAGGTTGACGACGGTCTTGCCGCGCAGGGCGTCACCGAGCGAGCCGATGACGTCGTGCACCACGTCGTACGTCGACACGCACACGACCACCAGGTCGCCCGCGGCGACGGCCTCGGCGGGGTTCGCGGCGAGGACCGCGCCGTCCTGGACGAGGCCGTCGGCCTTGTCCGCCGAGCGGTTCCACACGGTGGTGGCGTGACCCGCCTTCAGGAAGGCGGCGGCCAGGGCCTGCCCCATCAGGCCGAGGCCGAGCACCGACACCGAGGTGTGGTTGTCACCCATGAATCTGTTCCTCCAGTACGAAGTGGTGTGCTGAGCGAGCCGGCACGCGGGGCGCGCCGGTGAGAGAGGTTCGCGGCATCGGCTCAGACGCCGGCGGACACCACGTCGGGCAACCGGGCCGTGGCGGGGTCCGCGACCACCCCGTCGAAGTGGGGTCGCAACCGCGCCCGACAGGCCGGCCGTTCCGCCGCGACGTGCCCGAAGCGGCCTTTCCTCGTGCTGCCGATGGTGATCGCAAGGTGGAGTCGCTCATTTCCGGCCACCTGCCCCGCCTCCCCCCACCAGCGCCGCACCGCATTCCTCGGGAAACCCTGGCCCACGCCCCTTCGGATTCGCTTCGGACGACTTCGGAAGGACGGCGGAGGAGCACTTCGGGACGGCGGCCGAGCTCTGTTCGTCGCACGTCGCGCCGGTCTTCGGCCGGTTACGCTGAGATCATGGAATTCGGGGTGCTGGGCCCGCTGGAGGTGCGCACGGACGAAGGTCGTCCGGTGCGGGTCCCCGAAGTAAAGGTGCGCCTGCTCCTCGCCGATCTGCTCGCCCACCACGGACAGGTCGTCCCCGCGGGCCGGCTGATCGAGGACCTGTGGGGCGGCTCGGCGTTCACGGCCCGGCCGACGGCGTCGCTCCAGGCCAAAGTCTCGCAGCTGCGGCGCGCGTTGGAGGACGCGGAGACGGGGGGCCGTGAACTGATCGCGCACCGGCCTCCCGGATACGTCCTGGACATCCCGGCCGGTGCGCTCGACGCCGGACGGTTCCGTGAACTGGTCGCCCGGGCCAGGTCCGGAGCGGACCCGGTGACGCGGGCGGCGCTGTACACCGAGGCGCTGGCACTGTGGCGGGGCCCCGCCTTCGCCGAGTTCGCGGAGAAGCCGTCCGTGCGGCCGGCGGCGGCGAGCCTGGAGGAGGAGCGCCTGACGGCGGTGGAGGAACACGCCGGGGTGCGGCTGGAGTTGGGTGAACACA
This sequence comes from Streptomyces tibetensis, assembly GCF_040647715.1. Taxonomy (GTDB): domain Bacteria; phylum Actinomycetota; class Actinomycetes; order Streptomycetales; family Streptomycetaceae; genus Streptomyces; species Streptomyces tibetensis_A. The sequence continues at coordinate 408,081 of NZ_JBEZCR010000005.1, forward strand.
ACCTGCTGGTCGGCGAGTTGACGGAGCTGGTGGAGCACCATCCGCTGCGCGAGGGCCTGCGGGGTGCGCTGATGTGGGCGCTGTACCAGGCGGGGCGCTCCTCGGACGCGCTCGACAGCTTCAACGCCCTGCGGCGCCGGCTCGACGAGGAGCTGGGGCTGACACCCGGGCCGTCCCTGGAGGCGCTGCAGCAGGCCATCCTGCGGCACGACCCGGTCCTGGCCCGCCCGGAGCCGCCCGCGCGGTTCGCTCCGGCGGTGCAGGCGGGCCCGGCGGCGGCAGGGTCGGCCTCGCCGCTGGTGGGCCGCGAGCAGGACCTCCCGGCGATCCGGGCCCTGCTCTTACAGCGCCGCCTGGTGACGCTCACCGGCCCGGGAGGGGTCGGCAAGACGCGTCTCGCCCTGGCCACGGCGGAGAGTCTGGCGGGAGCCTTCGGCGAGGGCACCTGGCTGGTGGAGCTCGCGGACGCCGGGGGCCCGGAGCGGTTCGCCGGTGCGGAGGCGCTGGCCGAGCAGGTGATGGCGACGCTGGGTATCCGGGAGAACACCTCCGACGACGACGCCGGGGGCCCGGTCGACGGGCTGGCGAACGCCCTGGCCGGACGGCGGCTGCTGCTCGTGCTGGACAACTGCGAACACGTCGTGGAGGCCGTCGCGCACCTGACCTCGCTGCTGCTGGGCCGGGCCCCGCACCTGCACATCCTGACGACCAGCCAGGAGCCCCTGCGCACCCGTGACGAGACGGTGTATCCGGTGACGTCGCTGTCACTGCCCCCGGAGAACACCCCGGACCTCGACGCCCTGACGAGCGCGGGGGCGGTACGTCTCTTCGTGGACAGGACCAGGGCGACGGACCCGGACTTCGTGCTGGACGCCACCACCGCTCCGCTCGTCGCGGACGTGTGCCGGCGCCTCGACGGCATCCCGCTCGCCCTGGAACTGGCCGCCACACGCGTGCGGTCGCTGGGGATCGTGGAGCTGCACGACCGGCTCGACGACCGCTTCAAAGTGCTCAACAGCGGTTACCGGGACGCCCCTTCGCGCCACCGGACGCTGCAGGCCACGCTCGACTGGAGCTGGAGCCTGCTCGACGACCGGGAACGGACCGTGCTGCGCAGGCTGTCGGTGTTCGGCGAGGGATGCGGGCTGCGAGCCGCCGAGGACGTGTGCTCCGGCGGCGGTGTGTCCCCCACCGACGTCCTGGACGCGCTGAGCCTGCTCGTGGAACGCTCCCTGGCCGTCCGCACGGAAGGGCCGCAGGGTCCGCGCTACCGGCTGCTGGAGTCGGTCGCGGTCTACGCGCGTGACAAACTCGCCGAGTCCGGTGAGCACGCCGGGACCGCCGCCCGGCACCTGCGCCACTGCGTCCGCCTCGCCGAGCGGGCCCGGCCGCACCTGCACGAGCGGGAGCAGTCCCGCTGGTTCCAGCACCTGGACCTGGAGGCGGCGAACGTACAGCGCGCGCTGGCCGAGGCGAACCGGTCCGGGGCCGCGCAGGAGGCACTGCGCCTGGTCAACTCGCTGACCTGGTACTGGTACGTCCGCGGCCGGCTGGGCGAGGCCCGCAGGGCGCTGGCGACGGCCCTCGACACCCCGGGCGAGGCCACGCCCGAGGAGCGCGGGGAGGCGGCGTCCTGGTACACGGGCATCCGCCTGCTGCTCGGCGAGCACGGCCGGGAGTGCGACGCCCTGGAGGAGCACCCGCCGGAATCGACCCTGGAGTCGACCAGGGCGCAGTGGTTCCTGGCACACGCGCAGTGGACGGTGGGGGCGCTGGTCGAGGGCGAACAGCGCCTCGAGCGGGTCCTGGTCCGCTTCCGCGCTCTCGGGGACGCGTGGGGCACCGCCGCCGCGCTGACCACCCGCGCGTGCTTCGCCCTGGCCCGCGGGGACCTGGAGTCGCTGCGCGGCAACGCCGAGGAGGCCCGTGCCCACTTCGCGGAACTGGGCGACCTGTGGGGCCGGTTGAAGACGACCGACGTGCTCGGCAGGCTCGCCGAGATCAACGGCGACTACGACCTCGCCGCCCGGCTGCACCGGGAGAGCCTGCAGATCGCCCAGGCCCTGGAGACCTGGCCGGAGATGTCCACGAAGCTGTCGGGTCTGGGCCGGATCGCCCTGCTCACCCAGCGCTACGACGAGGCGGACGAGCTGCACACGCGCGCGCTCAGGATCGCGGTCGGGCAGGGCAACCAGCCGGCCGAGCAGTTCGCCGCGCTGGGCCTCGCGCTGAGCGCCCGCCGCCGGGGCCGGCTGGACGCGGCCGAGGAGTGGCTGCGGCCCTGGCTCGCCTGGAACCGCCGCCGCGGCGACGGCCCCGGTCTCGCGCTGGTCCTGGCCGAACTGGGCTTCATCGCCGAACAGCGCGGCGACGCCGCCCGCGCCCTGGCCTGCCACCGGGACGGCCTCGCAGCGGCCGCGACGACCAAGGACCCCCGCTCGGTCGCCCTGGCCCTCGAGGGCCTGGCAGGCGCGTACTCCCTGTCCGGCGCGACGGAGCGGGCGACTCGCCTTCTGGGCACGGCTGCGGCGACCCGCGAACGGGCCGGTGCCCCGCACCCCCCGGCGGAGCGGGGAGACGTGGAACGCATCGCCGCCCGCCTGCGCGCCACGATGGCCGAGGAGACGTACACGGGCGAGTTCACCGCGGGCACCAGAAACACCCATGAGGTGGAGGTTCTGGCGGAGGCACACCCGCGGACACCATGATCCGGCAGCCCTCACCGACCCTCTGTGCGGGCCCGAGCTGGTCGGGCCGCTGTTCCTGCGCGGCGAGTCCGGCCGAGGTCGGCCACGTGGCGACCGTCGCGGATGCCGTCACCGCCGACACCGCGGCCCGCATGACAGCCGCCCCGCGCGAACGGTGCCACACTGGATTGCGTGGCGGAGACGGATCGGCAGCTCACCCAGCGGCTGGAGCAGGTCATCATGGCCCTGCTCGAGCGACGTGCGGCCACTGCTTCGATCTGTCCGTCCGACGCCGCGCGCGAGGCCTACGAAGGCGACGACGAGGGCTGGCGGACCTTGATGGAACCGGCCCGTCGAGCGGCCTGGCGTCTGGTGGCGGCCGGCAAGGTCGAGGTGACCCAGGCCGGCCGGCCCGTCGCGGAGACCGAAGCCCGCGGCCCCATCCGCATCCGTCGCGCGGGCCGGTGACGGCCGGCTGCGCATGGCCCCGGGGTCATCCGGTGGCGGGGCTTCACCCAGCCGCGGCACAGCTGGTCACCGTGGCGGTCACCCGCCCCCTTCAAGGGGGTCGGCATCGCCGTCCCGGCCCGATTTCTCGAACGCCAGGTCAGCCGGCGTTCGCGGGCAGCAGCGGGCCTCACGTCGTGTACGTCGGTAATCAGGTCGAGCAGGGCCGGCCACCTGATGAACCCAGGAAAACGGGCTGGTCCCGCGCGTGGTAGGCGGACTTGTCCGTGTGCTGCCCCGCGAGGCGGGCCGGAGCCGGGCGCCTCGCGGGCGGCGACACGGACCGGGGTCAGTCCCCGAGCGCGCTGCCGGTCTCCTCGCGCAGCAGGGCGACGTATTCACGGGTCCATCCCTCGATCGTGGTCCGGTCCCAGAGGTCGGCCGAGTACTCCACGAATCCCTGGAGCTGGTCCCCGGCCGGGACGAGGCCGAAGGTGAGTTCCGTGCGGGACGCGGCGGGGGCGAGGTCCTCGACGGCCGTGGTCAGTCCGGGCAGTTCGATCTCGGCGTCCAGAGAGCTCTGGTACGCGAAGCCGACGTCCAGCCGGTCCGGCACGGCCACGCCCGTGCGTTCCTGGAGCGCGGGGGCGATCAGGCGGACCGGCATGGCCCGGTCCATGCACTCCACCGCCGTGCGGGCGACACGGTCCGTCAGACCGGCGAAGGAACCGGCGGCTCCGTCTCGCACGGGCAGCGCGAAGCCGGTGATCGTGCAGGCCAGCAGGGACTCGAAGGCGCGGCGTTCACGGTTGGCGTAGGAGATGTTGAACACGACGTCGGTCTGCCCCGACTTCCGTGCGAGCAGCCGGCCCAGGGCCGCCGCCGTGACCACGAAGGGCGTGGTGCCCCGCTGCCGCGCCAGCCGCTCCACGGCGGTCCGCACCTCGCCCGGCACGGTGAACATCACGGCACCGCCCCGGCCGCTCGCCCTCTCGGGCCGGGGCCGGTCGAGGGGCAGCTCGACGTTGAACGGCACTCCGTCGAGTTCGCGCAGCCAGAACCGCAGCTTGCGCTCGTCGGCGGCGTTGTCCGCCTGGCCCAGCTGCCAGTGGGCGTACTCCGCGGGCTGGCACTGCACGGGCGGCAGGGTGTGGGGTTCGCCCCGCACGGCGGCGCCGTAGAGCGCGGCCAGTTCCTTCAGCAGCAGGCTGACGGACCAGCCGTCGCAGGCGGAGTGGTGCAGGACGAGGAGCAGGACCCAGGTGCTCTCGCCGGTGCACAGGAGGCGCACGGCCATCGGTGTGTCGTGGGTGGGGTCGATCGGTGTTTCGGCGGCCTCCGTGCCGGCCTCGTCCAGGGCCGTCCGCCGCTCCCCGGGGGGCCGTGCGGTGAGGTCCTCGACCGGCAGTTCCACCACACCGGGCCGGAGCACCTGCTGCTCCCAGCCGTCCCCGCTGGGGACCAGACGGGTCCGCAGTCCCTCGTGCCGCTCGACGAGGCCGGTCAGGGCCGTACGCAGGGCCGTCACGTCCAGGTTTCCGGTGAGGGTGATCCGCAGGGCGACGTTGAAGACCTGGGGCAAGAGGTGTTCGGCGTGCACCGCGGCGAAGCGGGACTGCTGAGCGGTGGCTGGTGCCCGGCGTTCCACCGAGCCTGGCCCTTCGTCGGGCCCGGATCCCGGGCCCGACGGCATCTCGCCTGCTGCCAAGGCCAGTTGGGCCGTCATGGCCCGTAGTGTCGGCTCCTGGTAGAAGCTCAGCATCGGGTAGTCGGTGCCGAACTCCTCCCGGACCTGGTTGACCAGCCGCATCGCGGTGATCGAGTGGCCGCCCAGGTCGAAGAACGAGGCGTCGGCCGCGATGCCGTCCGCGTCGACGCCGAACTCGTCCGCCCACAGCTGCCGTACGCGCCGCTCCACGTCCGTACGGTGACCGGCCCGGGGCCCATCGCCGACGGTGGTGCCCGGCCTGGTGGGGCGCGGGGCCGTGGTGACGAGGTCAGGCGCCGGCAGCGCGGACCGGTCCAGCTTGCCGTTGCCCGTCACGGGAAGGGCCGGCAGGACCCGCCAGGCACGCGGTACCAGGTACTCCGGCAGCCGGGCCGCCAGTTCCTCGGCCACGAGGTCGGCAAACGCCTGCCGGTCATCGGCCGCCGTGCCGATCGGGTCGGCGGGGACGGCGTAGGCCGCGAGGTATGCCTCGCCGCGGTCGTTGCGGCGGGCCAGCACGGCCGCCTCGCGCACGCCCTCCAGGGCGTTGAGCACGCGGGAGACCTCCTCCGGCTCGACGCGGAAGCCCCGGATCTTCACCTGGTCGTCAACCCTGCCGCGGAACTCCAGCGTCCCGTCACCCCTCCAGCGGACCAGGTCGCCGGTGCGGTACCGGCGGGCGTCCGGGCCGCCGAGCGGGTCGGGCAGGAAGCGCTCCTCCGTGAGTCCGGCGCGGTGCAGATAGCCGAGAGCCACGCCGGGGCCGCCGACGTACAACTCCCCCACCGTGCCGACGGGGACCGGGGTGCCGGACGCGTCGAGGACGCTCAGCCGTACGTTGTCGACCGGGCGCCCGAGCGCGATCGCGGCGGCGTCCTCGCCCTGCGGGTGCACGGTGTGCGTGGTGCACAGCACGGTGACCTCGGTGGGTCCGTACACGTTCACCGTCTCGTACGGCGCCTCGGGCCGCGGCCGGGTGCGGAGCACGTCGCCGCCGAGCAGCAGGTGGCGCAGGGGCGGCTGGTCGGCCGGGGGCAGGCGAAGCACCTGTTCGCCGAGGGCGGTGGGCAGGATCGAGAAGGTGATGCCCTGCTCGGCGTACCAACGGGCCAGGGACCGCGGATCGATGCGCAGTTCCTCGTCCGCGATGACGACCGACGCACCCGCGGTCAGCGCCGGCCAGATCTCCAGGAGCGAGGCGTCGAAGCTCTGGCTGCACACGACGGCACTGCGGTCGGCCCGGGTGAAGGCGAAGCGCCGGTGCTGCCATGCGCACAGGTCGACGACGCCGCGGTGTGCCACCACGACGCCCTTGGGCGTGCCGGTGCTGCCCGAGGTGTAGAGGACACAGCACGGGGAGCGGTCGTCGGGGAGGGACGCGACGTCTTGCCGGCGTGGTGCGGTCGCGTCCGGCGGTACGACGGTCACCTGCCCGGTCAGCTTCAGGGCCGCCGCTTGCTCGGGCGTGGACACCAGCGTCCGGGCCCCGCACTCGGCGATGACCTGCTCGGCGCGCGCCCGGCCCAGGGAGGGGTCGAGCGGGACGTAGGCGCGGCCCGTCTTCAGCACGGCGAGCATGGCGACGACGAGGTCGGCGGAGCGCGGCAGCCACAGGGCCACCGTCCCCGCCGTGTCGCCGCCCGTCGTGTCCTGCGCTCGCAGGGCGGAGGCCAACTGCTCGGCGCGGTGGTCCAGTTCGCGGTAGGTCAGCCGGGAGCTTCCGCTGATCACCGCCGTGCTGTTCGGCTGGGTGGCTGCCTGCCGGGCGAAGAGGGCGTGGACGGTGGTGTCCGCCGACGGGCGGGAAGGGCCGTGCTGCCAGGACACCGGAACGGGGCCGCCCTCGGCCGCCGTGTCGACGGCAGCGGGGGCGAGCTGTGACAGGGGTGCCTCGGGGGTGTCGACGGCCGCCGCGAGCAGGTCCTGGAGGGTGGCGAAGAACCGGTCGACGGTGGGCTGGTCGAACAGGTCGGTGTTGTACTCCAGATGGCAGCGGATGCCCTGCGGCTGGTCGGTGAAGTAGACGGTGAGGTCCGTGAGGGACTTGTCCGGGCCGACGTCCAGGGGGGTGGCCTCGATGCCGGGCAGGTCGAAGCGGAAGGGTTCGGCGCGCTGGAACTCGGCGAAGGTCTGGAACACCGGTGTCCGGTCGACCGCCCTGGCCGGGGCGAGTTCGCGCACCACCGCCTCGAACGGCACCCGTGCGTGGTCGTAGGCGTCGAGGGCGATCGTGCGCACGCGCTCCAGCAGCGCGGAGAACGCGGGGTCCCCGGACAGGTCGAAGCGCAGCGCGAGGGTGTTCACGAAGAAGCCGAGCAGGTGCTCGGCCCGCTCGGGACGGTCCGAGATCGGGGTGCCGACGACGATGTCCGTCTGTCCGGTGATCCGGTGCAGCATCGTCGCGTATCCGGCGAGCAGGGTCATGAACAGGGTGCTGCGCCGGGTGCGGCTCAACTCGCGCAGACGGCTCGAGAGTTCCGGGCCGAGCGTGTGGAAGACCGCTCGGCCGTTGGAGGTCATCGTCGCGGGGCGCGGCCGGTCGGTGGGCAGGGCGAGGACGGGCAGCTCACCGCCGAGGGTGCGGCGCCAGTAGGCCAGGTCCTCCTCGGCCTCGGGGCTGTTCGCGGACGCCGCCAGTTCCCTGGCGTGGTCGGCGTAGCTCCAGGTGAGGGCCGGGAGACCGGGGGTGGTGGACTCGCGTTCGGCCCGGTAGAGGGCGGACAGATCGCGGGCGAGGACGGTGGCGGAGGCCGCGTCGACCACGATGTGGTGCAGAGACAGCACGAGGACGTGCTCCGCCTCGGCGAGCCTGACCAGCCTGGTGACGAACAGCGGGCCGTTCGCCAGGTCGAAGCGGCGTGCACTCTCGGCCGCGAGGACGTCCTGGAGCGCACCGTGCACGATCTCGAAATCGGGCTCGGCGGACACCCGTACGGTCTGCCGGGGCTTGCCTCCGGTTTCGCCGAAGACGGTGCGCAGCCCCTCGTGCCGGGCGACGAGACCGCGCAGCGCCGCACGCAGAGCGGGTACGTCGAGGGGACCGTCGAGGCGGATCGCCTTGATCTCGTTGTAGGCGGTGCGTCCCGGGAGCAGGCGCTCAAGGAACCAGATCCGTTCCTGGCCGGGCGACAAGGGGGCGTCGGTGGCAGTGGGTTCGGGGGGTGAGGGGGCGGCGGCGTCCGGCGCCGGGTCGCGCGCGGCGGTCGACCGGCCGTAGTGGCGGCGCAGGGCGTCCAGGCGGGGCAGTCCCCCGCGCAGCGCGTCCTCCGCGACGCCGAAGTCGACGAGCGCGACGATCTCGTCGGCGCCGGCCGAGGTCACCGCGTCGACCACGGGCCGCACACTGTCCGCCGTGCCGATCAGGGCGCGCTGGTCGCAGTAGCGGCCGTAGGCGCGGCGGAACACGGCGTCCAGGTCGTCCTCGCTCAGGTCGGCCAGGTCGATGCTGTGCCCGAGACTGTTGGTGACGCCGCTGAACACGGACAGGGACGCGCGCATGTAGCGGGACAGCGGTTCGTAGGCCTCGGCCCGCGCGGTGTCGTGGTGATCGGCGAGGTAGGTGTGCAGCAGGACGGCCACGCGTCCGGCGTCCGGGTCCAGCCCCTGCGAGGCCCGGGTGCGCCGGTAGAGGGCGATGTTGTCCCGGAGCTGTTCGACGGTCTGGGTCATCAGGTTGGTGACGATGCCCAGGTCGTGGCGGGCCGCGAGTTCGTACGACGCGGGGTTGCCCACCACCGCGGTGTACATGGGCGGGGTGTCCTGCACCGGCCGGGGGAAGAGCCGCACCTCGGCCTCCCCGTCCCCACTGGTCCGGTGCATGGCGTCGCCTCGCCAGAACGTCCGTACCTCTTCGAGCTGTTCGTACATCACCTCCTTGTGCCGGCCGAAACGGTCGGGGAAGAAGACGAAGTCGTTCGCGCTCCAGCCGCTGGCGACACCGATGCCGACGCGTCCTCCGGAGAGGTTGTCGACCATGGACCACTCCTCGGCGACCCGGATGGGGTCGTGCAGGGGCAGGACGACGGAGCCCGCGTTGAGCCGGATGCGTTCGGTCTCGCGGGACAGCGCGGCGGCGAGCACCGCCGGGTTGGGGAAGAGGCCGCCGAAGGAGTGGAAGTGCCGCTCGGGCATCCACAGCGAGTGGAAGCCGTGCCGGTCGGCGAACCGGGCGACGTCCATGAGGAGTTCGTACTGGCCTTGGCGGGGCGCCGGGCTGTCCTGCGGGTAGTCGCCGAAGAAGTAGACGCTGAAGTCGGGTGTGCGGGGTGCGGCTTCCTTGACGGGTTCGTTGCGGGGTGCGGCTTCCTTCGCGGGTCCGTTGCGGGGTGCGGCTTCCTTCGCCGGTTCCGTACGGGGTGCGGTGACGGCCGCGGCGTTCCAGGCCATGGATGCCACGGGGGCGGGCGGCGCCGTCTGCGGTGGGGCGGGCGCGGCCTGCGCCGGCTTCGGCGGTGCTGTCGCCGGTACCGGGGGCCGCGCGCCCGGGAAGAAGCCCGCCGACCGCAGCTCGCGCAGCGAATCCCGTACGGCGTCGGCGACGAACTCGATGTCGCCGTCCGAGTGGGCGGTGGACAGGAAGAAGTTGCGCCACTCCCACACGTGCACACCGCGCAGCATCAGGTGGTGGTAGAGCAGTTCCATGTCGGCGCGGTGCTCGAAGCGGAACTGGGAGCCGAAGTGGCTCATCCGCAGCGGGTACTCCTCGGCCTCGAAGAAGCCGTTCAGCGTCGCGGCCAGTTCGGTGGTACGCGCGTTGAGGCGCTCCTGGAGGCGCGGGCTGTGCTCCTTGAGGTGGGTCAGCACGGCACGGGCGGCGACCATCGACACCGGGTGCTGGATGTACGTGCCGCCGAAGAAGGTGGTGTCGGCGGGCGGGTAGCTGTCGTCGCCGTAGGACCAGTGGCCGCCGTCGACGCCGTCCATGATGTCGGCGCGCCCGGCGATGGCGCCGATGGGGAAGCCGCCCCCGAGGAGCTTGCCGTAGGTGGCGAGGTCCGGGGTCACGCCGTACAGTTCCTGCGCGCCGCGCGGGGCGGGGCGGAAGCCGGTCAGCATCTCGTCGAAGAGCAGCACGATGCCGTGGCGTCGGGTCAGCTCCCGCAGCCTGCGCACGAACTCCACCGGCTGGAGCCGGGGGTGTCTGCTCTGCACCGGCTCCACGACGACCGCGGCGATGTCACCGGCGTTCCGGGCGATCGCCTCGAGCGCTGCCTCGCTGCCGTAGTCGAGGACCAGGAGATCGGAGACGGCGGACTGCGGGATGCCCCGGGAGACGGGCACGGTGATCTGATCGCCGCCGCTGTTCGAGGCCCGGCCCAGGACGTTGTCGGCGTGGCCGTGGTACGCGCCCAGGAACGAGACGATCTTGTCCCGGCCGGTGGCGGCGCGGGCGAGGCGGATGGCCGCGGAGTTCGCCTCCGTACCGGAGTTGGCGAACGCCACCCGCTCCAGACCGGTGAGGCCGGCGAGGAGTTCCGCCGCCTCGCCGGTCTCGATGGTGCGGGGGCCGAGCTGGATGCCCCGGGACAGGTGCTCGCGCACGGCCTCGGTGACGAAGTCGGGCTCGTGGCCGAAGAGCAGGACGCCGAAGCCCATGGTGATGTCGACGTACTCGTTGCCGTCGACGTCCTCGAGGCGTGCACCGCTCGCCCGGCGGCCGGCGATGGGGTACAGCATCTCCTTCGTGCCTCTGCGGAAGCCGACGACCGCGCGGCTGTCGGCCAGGACATGGCGGTAGCGCTGGGCGATCCGCTTGGAGGTCGGCGTTCTGGCGGTGTAGCGGCGTACGAGGTCGGTCAGGTGCTCCTGCTGGGTGTGCGGCGAGACGTCCTGGACCATGCCGGAGGTTTTCGCGACCGTCACGCGGGGCCCGTGCATCTGCGGCGGCCGCGAGGCCGGAGCCGCGGCGTCGGCCATCTGCTCGGCGATGCGCTGCGACAGCTCGGTCATCGCCGCGAGGTCCTGGTCCAGCGCCGCGGATACGCCGTTCAGCCCGGTCACTTGGCCACCTTGCCGTTGAGCCGGTCCGTCACCGAGGCGGTCTGGAGGGCGAGGAGCTGGGAGAGCTGGGACATCATCTGCAGCTGTATCCGGGACATCTGCTGGATCTTGTCGGCGAGGTCCTCCAGTTCCTCGCGGGTCGCGTACTCGGGAGCGGCGGCCGTGCCGGCGGGGGCGGGTTCCGGAGTCGGCGCCGGTGGAACGGGCTCTGGGGCCGGTGCCGGTGTGACAGGCTCCGGAGCGGGTGCCGGTGCGACAGGCTCCGATAGGGCTGCCGGAGCGACGGGCATCGTCGGCTCGGCTCGCTGCACCGGGGATCCGGTCGGCGCCGTACCGGCGTCGTCCGGCATGTGGGCGACGATGAACTCCGCCAGTCGGCGCGGCGTGCCCGTCTCCTCGAGCAGCTGTCTCATCGTCACCTTGACGTGATGCGCTTGCTCCAGCTCCCGCAGCACACTGATCATCTGCAGAGAGTCGGCGCCGAGGTCGAAGAAGTTCGCGTCGCCGTCGATCGCCGACGGATCTCCGCCGAGGTGCCGGGCGGTCGCCTCGACGACGCGCTGGAGTACCTGTGCGACCGCTGTCTCCTGCTGCACCACTTCGGTTCCCTTTCTCGCTGCTGTTCTCGCACTCAGGGGCGTCGGCCGGTGCCCCGTCCAGTGGTCCTTGTGCTGGAACCGGTATCCGGGCAGCGGAATGCGTCTGCCGCCGCCGCCCGCCAGGAGCACGTCCCAGCCGACGTCCGTTCCGGCGCAGTGCAGTCCCGCCGCAGCACCCCAGAGGGCGCCGAGTCCGGTGCCGCGCCGCAGGGACGGCAGCGCCGGTACGCCGGGCAGGGCCCGGCGGGCCAGTCCGCTGAGGGTGGTGTGCGGTCCGATCTCGAGCAGCACCCCGGGCGGGTCGGTGCCGATGCCGCGCAACGCCTCGTCGTAGCGGACGGGTTCGCGGGTGTGCCGTACGAAGTGGTCCGGGCCGGGGATCCAGCCGGGCGGCCGGGTGGCACCGTCCAGGGCGCTGACGAACGGGATGCGCACGGGCCCGAAGTCGACCTCGTCGAGGACCTTCCCGAACTCGTCCAGCATCGGTTCCATCAAGGCGGTGTGGAAGGCCCGGGTCACCGGCAGCCGCTGCCCCGGGGTGCCGCGTTCCTCCAGCAGCGCGCACGCCCGGTCGACGGCGGCGACGGGCCCGGCGAGCACCTGGTTCCGCTCGCCGTTGGTCACGGCGGGCTCCAGCCCGGGAACCGCGTCGGCCAGGGCGAGGGCGGCCGCCCGGTCGATCGGTGCCGCGACCATCGCGCCCGGTGCGCAGCGCGCCCGCATCAGCCGGCCGCGTTCGGTGGTGAGGCGGAGACCGTCCTCCAGGGACAGGGCTCCGGCCGCGTACAGCGCGGCGTACTCCCCGACGCTGTGCCCGGTCACGGCGTACGGTTCGACTCCGGCATCACGCCACAGCCGGACCAGTGCGCACTGCAGGGCGAACAGCGCGGGCTGCGCGGTGTCGGTTTCCCCGAGCGGCCCCTCCCCCGGTACGTCTGCCGGGTCCGCCGTGCGCAGTGCGTCGAGCAGGGAGTCGCCGGTGAGGTCGCGGTAGTGCCGTTCGCAGGTGTCGAGTACCTGGCGTGCGGCGGGGAAACGCGCGTAGAGCGCGTCGGCCATTCCGGGGTACTGGCTGCCCTGCCCGGTGAACTGGAAGGCCACGCGTGGGGTTCCGTCCCCGGCTGCCGTCCCCGTGGTGACCGCCGCGGGGGCGGCTCCGGCGAGCCAGGCGTCGAGGGCCTCAACCAGGGCTGCCGGGGTGGAGCCGCGGACCGCGAGGCGGTGACGGCCGTGGGCGCGGCCCAGGGCGGCGGTGGTGACGAGGTCCGCCAGGTGCGGTGCGGGCGGCTTGCGTAACCGGTCGCGGAAGGCGCGGGCGTTGGCCGCGAGGGCCTCCCGGCTGCTCCCCGAGACCAGCAGCACATCCGCGGGCGCGGTGTCGTCGGCCCTGGGCGCCGGCTCGGGGGCCTGTTCCAGGATCAGGTGGACGTTGGTGCCGCCCACGCCGAGTGAGGTGAGGCCCGCGCGGCGGGGAACGTCGCTCTTCGGCCAGGGCCGTGCGGTCCGGGGGATGTAGAAAGGGCTGTGGTCCAAGTCGATGAGGGGGTTGGGTTCGCTGAAGTTCGCCATCGGCGGGATGACACCGTGGCGCAGGACCAGCAGGGCCTTGACGAGGCCGGCCAGTCCGGAGGCGGCGTCGAGGTGGCCGATGTTGGCCTTGGTCGAACCCAGGGCGCAGTAGCCCTCGCGGTCGGTGTCCTCGCGGTAGGCGCCGGCCGCGCCGTCGAACTCGATGGGGTCGCCTTTCAGCGTGCCGGTGCCGTGGGTCTCGAGGTAACCGATGGTGTCGGCGCCGACGCCGGCGCGTCGCAGGGCCTGGCGGACGGCCGCGCGCTGGCCCCGGGCACTCGGGGCCGTGAACGCCTTCTTGTCCGCGCCGTCGTTGCTGATGCCCCAGCCGCGGACGACGCCGTGGATGGTGTCGCCGTCGGCGACCGCCCGCGCCAGCCGCTTCAGGACCACGGCCAGGACGCCCGTTCCTCCCACGGTGCCGTCGGCCCCGGCGTCGAAGGCCCGCAGGCGGCCGGACCGGGACAGGATCGAGCCCTTGACGTAGCGGTATCCCAGGACCTGCGGCACGTGGACGGCGGTGGCGCCGACGAGGGCGATGTCGCAGTCCCCCATGAGCAGCGACTGCGCGGCCGACTGCAGACCGACCAGGGAACTGGAGCAGCCCGTCTGGACGTTGACGGCGGGTCCGGTGAGGCCCAGCCGGTAGGCGGCCCGGGTGGCCGTGAAGTCGGCGTAGTTGCCGACCGTGATCTGCATGCCCGACGTCCAGTCGGGCACCGGCCCGCCGGGCAGAACGTTGTTGAGCAGGTAGTTCTGCATGGTGTACAGGTGGTAGCCGGTACTGGCGTAGACGCCGACCCGGGTGCCGTCGCGTTCGTCCGGATACCCGGCGTTCTCCAGGGCGTGCTGGGCGCATTCCAGGAACATGCGGTGCTGCGGGTCGGTGAGCTGGGCCTCGCGGGGGCTCATCGCGAAGTGCTGGGCGTCGAAGCCGGCGATGTCGTCGAGGAGCCCTGAGGCGCCGACGAAGTCCTCCGCCTCGTACTCCTCGGCGGGCACACCCGCGGCGGCGAGTTCCTCGTCGGTGAAGCGGGTGATGCAGTCCGTGCCGTCCCGGATGATCCGCCAGAAGTCCTCGGGCGTGTCGGCGCCGGGCAGCCGGAAGGCCATGCCGATGACGGCCATCCGGGGGTCGGGTTCGCTGGTGCTCATCAGCCGCGTTCCTCCGTCACCGTCGGCTGGTCCCGGCCGGCCGGTTCCTCCGCGGGCGGGTCGGGTGCCGTCCCCCGGCGCAGCAGCCAGCCCAGCAGGAGCAGACACAGGACGATCGCAAGGCCGTGGAAAGCGCCCACCACCTGGAGCGGCGAGAAGGCCTCCAGGAGCGCGCCGCTGACGAGCATGCCGAGCCCGAACCCGAAGTTCTCCACCGAGGCGGTGAGTCCGAAGAGGCGGCCGCGCTGCTCGTCGGGGGCGGTCTGCAGCCTCGACACGTAGACGATCTCGGTGAATCCGTCGGCGGCTCCGGCGACGAGCGCGGCGATGACGGCGGGCACGGTCGGCAGCCCGCTGAAGACCACGATGAACCCGGCCGACATCACACAGGCGCCGAGCGCGAAGGCCCGCTCCCCCGGTGTCCGTCCGGACTTCTTGGTGATCCGGCCGATCACCTGCTGGACGACGATGTTGCCGATGGCCCAGGTGGCCCAGAACTGGCTGATGAACGTGGCCGGATGGTCGGGGTCCAGGCTGCTGGAGTAGATGGGGAGGGCCACGTTGTGGGACGAGGAGCCCAGCCCGTCGACCGCCCGGACGGCGACCATCGCCATGAGTACCGGTGCGGTGCCGAGCAGCATCCGGGCCGTCCAGCGCGCGGCGCCGGAGTCCTTCGCGGAGCCGGCTCCCGTGGGCTCGGCGGCCGACCTGGTGCGGACGGGCAGCAGGAAGAGCATGGTCGCGGAGACCAGGAAGGTCGCGGCGTCCAGCGCGAACGCCGCCGAGTAGCCGAGTTGCGCCACAACCAGGCCCGACGAGGCGAAGCCGGCGATCATGGCGAGCGAACGTCCGGTGACGAGCAGCCCGTTGGCCCGCACGCGGTGCTCCGCGCCGACGATCTCGGGGATGCTGCTGCGCAGGGCCACCTGGGAGAGCGTCGAGCAGCCGCCCGTGACCACGGCCAGGACGTACAGCAGTCCGGGGCGTGCCCCGTCGGGGGCGAGCAGCAGCGACAGCAGGGCCAGGGCCTGGCACAGGTCGGCACCGACCATCAGGCGCTTGCGGTCGTAGGCCGAGACGAGCCGGCCGCTGACCCAGCCCGAGACGACGCTGGTCGCCAGGCGTACGGCCATGAAGAGGCCGGCTGCCAGCGCGCTGCCGGTGGCGTCGTAGACGAAGACGTTCAGCGCCACCATGTTCAGATAGCTGCCGTACGCCGAGATGCCGTTGCCCAGGACGAGCAGACGGAAGTACCTCATGCACCTTCCTCTGGTCTGCATGAAGGGGGTGAAGGGTGTGAGACCGGAATCGCCTGCCCGCACGCTCAGTGGCGGTACGGGGTCCAGACAGATGGAAGGGGCCGGTGAGGTCGCCCGTCGTACGGCGTGTTCATGCCCCGCTGCCGGCCCAGCACAGAAACCATTCCCCCCGATACGCCGCCGGGGTGGCGGCCATTGATCCGCCACCCAAGCAGACCCGGACAGGCGTGTTCAAGACTCGGAAGTGGCCCGGACGGCTTCCGGTCCGGATTTGGCGATTTCGAACCGCTCGGGAACGGAGCGGCCGTTCTGGCCAACCGCTCCGCGGGCCGCACCGCTCAGCGCCTCAGGTCAAAGTTGGGGACGCCCAAGTCGGCAACTCGCTCCCACCCTCCCCTCCGGCACCGGCGGACCAGCTCGACCTGGTCCGCCGGGTCGACGTCCGCGGCGACCTCG
Organism: Streptomyces tibetensis; assembly: GCF_040647715.1. GTDB lineage: Bacteria > Actinomycetota > Actinomycetes > Streptomycetales > Streptomycetaceae > Streptomyces > Streptomyces tibetensis_A. The sequence continues at coordinate 423,961 of NZ_JBEZCR010000005.1, forward strand.
CCGGCATCGCCGTACCGACACTGGTCGTCGTCACCACCGCGGACCCCTTGATCTCCCCCTGCAACGACAGCTCGCCGCCGCCATCCCCACCGCCGAGACCGCGGAGCTCCCGACCGGACATCTGCCATTCGTCGAACGCCCGCAGGAGTGGCTGAAGATCGTGAGCGATTTCCAAGGCGCGACGCACAGCTCGCCCCCCCGCACAAAGCATTCGAGGGGCACGATCAGCATGTCTATCGGGTGGACAAGCTCGCCGGGGACGTGCCGATCGAGGACGTCGCCGGCACGGTGGGCGAACTCGTACAGGAAGGCAAGGTCCGCTGCTTCGGGCTCTCGGAGGCCAGTGCGCAGACCATCCGCCGCGCCCACGCGGTGCATCCGGTGACGGCGGTGCAGAGCGAGTACTCACTGTGGACCCGGGACCCCGAGCCGGAGGTGCTGCCCACCTGCGCGGCCCTCGGCATCGGCTTCGTGCCGTTCAGCCCGCTCGGCAAAGGCTTCCTGACCGGGGCGGTCGACACGTCCACGTCGTTCACAGCGACCGTCACTGGACACGTGAAGGTCAACGCCCTCCACGACTCTCCGTCACCGCCGATCGAAGGACAACCGCTGGCAGTACGGCCTCGTGGCCGGCGGGGCGGCCTCGGGAGGAAGAGGGTTCTCACCGTTCACCCCGCCCGGGCTCCCGTCCCGCGGGACCGTGGGGAGCGGGAAGGGCGATGGGTGTGGAGGACGAGCAGCGCCAGGGCGCCGGTCGCTGCGGACCAGGTGAGGGAGAGCAGGCCGTGGGACCAGGGAATGCGCGGAGTAAGAGCTGAGCTCAGCGCCACCTGGTTCACGCCGTACAGAGGAAGCGCGGACACGCCCGCCACGTCCATGAGCGTGTTGAAAACGGGATTCTGCAGGCCGGTGTCGACCAGGCTGAGCATGATGATGAGGAAGAAGCCCTCCAGCTCGCCGCGGACCAGAGAGCCGACCAGAAGGCCGATGCCGCCGTAGGCGAGGCCGGCGCCTGCAAGGGCCAGCGCCAGGGGTGCCGCGTGGCGTACGGGCAGGGAGATCCACAGCAGGATCGTGGTGTAGAGGGCCAGCGCGGCGGCGGTCAGGGCGACGGCGGCGAGCTTCGCCAGCAGTATCGGCAGCCGGGGATAGCCGGCCAGCAGCAGACGGCGGTCCAACTGCCGGGACCGGAACGTCTCGATGAAGGTGATGAAGCCCGCAACCATGGTGACGGCTCCCAGCGCGCTGGCCACTTGCCCTACTTGGCCGGCCGGGGCGGAGACGGGGGCGCTGATGGCCTCCAGCCAGATGCGCACCACTTGGTCGGAGGTGCACAGGCGGGCCACGGCGATCCAGAGGGGGATGAACGCGACCGCAAGGACGAGAGCCAGCCGGTTGCGCAGGTGGCCCAGCAAGGTGCAGCGCAGCAGTTCGGTGAATGCCGTCCAGAAGAGCCTCAACGGTCGGTCTCCTCGGTCTCCTCGAAGTGCAGACGGCCCTGGCGCAGGTGAGCGATCGCGTCGAAATGGTGCAGGTCGTGCAGCAGGTGGGACACCACGATGATCGACCGGCCTCGATCACGCAGGTCGGCGGCCAGGGTCCAGAACCGTTGATGGGTGTCCCAGTCGAAGCCCTGGTAGGGCTCGTCCAGGATCAGCAGCTGCGGATCGTGCATGAGGGCGATCAGCAGGTTCAGCTTCTGCCGCGTTCCACCGCTGAGTTCACCGACCTGCTGTCCCCGGCAGTCGGTCAGCGCCAGCAGCTCCATCAGCTCGTCGGCGCGCTCCAGGGTCGGCAGCCGGTAGGCCGTCCGGAACAGGCGCAGATGCTGCCCGACGGTGAACGCGTCGTTCAGCACGGCCCGTTGCGGGCAGTACCCCACTGCCCCGGTCCGCGTCACCGTTCCGCGGTCGGGTGCAAGGTGTCCTGCAGCGATCCGTACCAGAGTGCTCTTCCCGGCGCCGTTCTCGCCGACGACTCCCACCAGCGTCCCGGCGCACACATCAAGATCCACATCGCGCAGGACCTGCCTGCGGCCGTACGCCTTGCAGACCCCACTGATCCGCAGCCCTGGCCGGTGGCGCGTCGTTACTGCCTGCACATGAGCCCCTCGGAAGATCGGACTGGTGGAGCGAGCCGGCCCGGAGGGGGCCGCCCCGAGGCGGGGGCCACGCAGGCCCATGTCCCCTGGCCCGCCCGGCTCATGACCGTTCAGCCGCGTCCGGCCCGGACGGTCCGGTCATGGGCGGACCGGACGCCCCCCTCCCGCACGAAGCGGCGCACGCCTGCCCTGTTTCCAACGACTCCACACCGCCGGTGTTACGGCGGCAGCCCGTTGTTCCCCCTGTGTCAGTCGGGCGTGACGTGCGCCGCTGTCAGTCGGGCGTGACGTGCGCCGCAGTCCGCCGTTGTAGGAAGCGATGCCCCCGACACCACAGCGACACTTCAGCGCTCCCACGATCGTGATCGGAGCGGGCCCTCACGGCCTGGCGGCCGCCGCACTACTGAACCGCTCCGGAGAGCCGACCATGATCCTCGAGCGGTCGCACCACGTAGGAGCGAGTTGGACGCAGCGCTACGACCACCTGCGCCTTCACACCACTCGCGGCGCGTCGAAACTCCCCGGCCTGGCGGTGCCACGCCAGGCGGGCCCGTGGATGAGCAGGGACGACTACGTGCGCTACCTGGAGGGTTACGCCGCCCATCACCGGCTCGACGTCCGGGTGGCCACCCCGGCACAGCGCGTCGAGAGGGCCCAGCCGGGTTCGAGAGCACAGTGGCTGGTCCACACCCCCGCCGGACCGGTGCCCACGGATGCGGTGGTGGTGGCCACCGGCCGCTGCCACACGCCGAACCTCCCTCACTGGCCCGGACGTTCGGCCTTCACCGGCACGCTGCTGCACTCGGCCCACTACCGCTCTCCGGCGCCCTACCGCGGGCAACACGTCCTGGTGGTCGGCGCCGGCAACAGCGGTACCGAGATCGCGAGCGTCCTCGCCGGGGCCGGAGCCGAACGGGTTTGGATCTCGATCCGCACGCCGCCCAACATCCTGCCCCGCTCCAGTGCCCGATGGCATGCGGTCGGCCGGCTGACCGAGGCCCTCCCGCTCGCGTGGCGCGACCGCACCTCCCTGCTCACGCAACGTCTCGCGGTGCCCGACCTGACCTCCCGGGGGCTGCCGCGACCCCGTACGGGCCTGTACACCCGCAATGCCCACGAAGGGGTGAGCCCGGTGCTCGACCACGGTTTCGTGGACTCCGTCCGCTCCGGGCGGGTCGAGCCGGTCGCGGCCGTCCGGGCATTCGACGGCCCCGACGTGGTACTGACCGACGACACCCGACTGCGGCCCGACACGGTCATCGCCGCCACCGGGTACCGGGCCGACCTGCACGACCTGGTCGGGTCCCTGGGCGTACTCGACGAGCACGGGCTACCCCTCGCCGTAGCGTCAGAGACCCGTCCCGAAGCCCCACGCCTGTACTTCGCCGGCTACACCAATCCCCTGACAGGGGTTCTCCGCCAGGCGGGCATCGAGGCGCGCGCCATCGTGCAGGCGTTCCGTCGCGAGAAGGCCCGGGCGCCCCGTCTCGCCCCTCAGCGTGGCGACCGGACGGCCTGAGCGCCCCTCGGTATGAGGGTTGCCATCAGACCGCTTTGAGAGCCTCGTGCGTCATACGTGCCTCACAGCCGTGCCGGGACGGGCGATCGTCTCCCGTCCCCCCGCGCCAACTCACCGTAATTGCAGGCGTATTCACTCACACGTGTACACCACCTGCCGTCGGCGCATCCTTCCCCGGCAAGCGGACAGACTCCAGACGCCGAAAGCGCGGCAGACGTTTCCTTCCGAGGAACGCCGCACGACTTGACTGTTGGGCTCCCGTCTCATGGCCGCCAGAAAGGGAAGCAGCCGTGCCCCTGACCGTTGAAGAATTCTTGCCGACAGCCCCGCGAGAACGGTCACCGGGGTCAACCCTTCGACGAGTCATCGGCCCCGCCGACCTGAGAAGAACGACCGAGAAAAAGAAATCACCGAAGAATCCCAGAGGAGACCGCTCGTGCGTGGTGCCCGGACCTTTCTGCTTGCTGCAACCTGTGCGCTCCTCGCGGGGACCGCAGCCACCGGTACAGCTGCGGCGGCGGAACCCGGCGATGTCGTGGTGTTCCGGACGGAGGCGGCGCCGTTGTCCGTCTACCCGGAACCTCACGGCTGTCACAAACTTCCGGCGGACGCACACGTGCTGACGAACAACACCGACAGGCCGGTCACGGTGTACGGGGACCCCTTCTGTATGACACCCGGCCTCACTGTGCAGCCGGGCTTCGGAGCGCACGTCGCGCCCGGCAGCGGCAGCTTCTCGGCCTGAACCACCGCTTCGCGCGCTCCGGTCCCCCCACATCCAGGAGAACTGCTGCACATGACCCTCGACCTTGTCGTCATGGGGCTTGGCCATGTCGGGTTACCGCTCGCCCGAGCCGCGGTCTCGGCCGGTCTGACCACCGCCGGGTACGACGTGTCCGGCAGCGTGGTGTCCTCTCTCGCCGAAGGCCGCTCACACGTCGGCGGCGTCCGCGACGCCGAGGTCGCCGCCATGCTGGACGCGGGTTTCCGCGCGACGGCCGACTCAGCGGTCCTGGACGGCGCACAGACCGTGGTGATCTGTGTGCCGACCGGGCTCACACCACAGGGCTCACCCGACTTGTCCGCGGTGCGGGACGCCTCGGAGATCGTCGCCGCCCGGCTGCGCACCGGCATGCTCGTCGTCCTCGAGTCCACCAGTTACCCGGGGACCACAGAGGACGTCGTGCGACCGCTGCTCGAGCGCGGCAGTGGGCTGCGAGCCGGTGAGGACTTCCATCTCGCGTACTCCCCGCAGCGCATCGACCCCGGCAACGAGACCTGGGACGTCCGCAACACCCCCAAAGTCGTGAGCGGTTGCACCGCCTTGTGCGCCAAGTACGCCACCGCGTTCTACGGACGGTTCGTGAACCACCTCGTCCTCGCCCGGGGCACGCGGGAGGCGGAGTTGGCCAAACTCCTGGAGAACACCTACCGCTACGTCAATATCGCCCTGGTCGACGAGATGGCACTGTTCTGCCACCGGGCCGGCATCGACGTCTGGGACGTGCTGCACTGCGCGGCGTCGAAGCCGTTCGGCTTCGCACCCTTTCGTCCCGGCCCCGGCGTCGGCGGGCACTGCATCCCCGTCGACCCCCGTTATCTGGCCTCACGGGCCCACTCCGAGGGCTTCCCCTTCCGCATGCTGGCTGCCGCACACGAGGTCCTCACCCACATGCCGAAGCATGTCGTGGACCGGGCGCTGTCCCTGCTCACCGAGACCCGCGGCCTGCCCGGGGGCGCACGCGCCCTCCTCCTGGGCGTCACCTACAAGCCCGGCGTCGCCGACATACGCGAGTCACCGGCGCACCCCGTGGCGCAGGGGCTGCTCGCAGCGGGGGTCGATGTCTTCTACCACGACCCGTACGCGGCCGGCTTCAGCGTGGACGACCGGCCCCTGCCGCGCGCCACGGATCTGCGGCAAGCCCTGGACGAGGCGGATGTGGCGATCCTGCTGCAGGACCACTCCTGCTACGCGAGGGAAGCGCTGGGCAGCGCCCGTTGCGCCGTGCTGGACACCCGCGGCAAGGCCGTGGGCAGCAGAGTGACGCTTCTCTGACACAGCCCCGTCGGCTCTACCGCACCGGCCGCGACGACCCCTTTTTCACCGCATCGGCCGACGCCTCGTGCCGCCGACCCGGTCGGCGTGCGCCTTCCTGCCGGCGTCCCGCCGGCCCCCAGACCCGCGCAGTGGCAGCGCCCTGCGCGGTTGCGGCCCCGACCAGGCCGCAGCCCGTCGTATCCGAGACGAACCGAGAAGGAGAACACATGAGCACTGCTGTCGCCAACGACCGTCTGGTGAAGCGCTTCGAGAAGTGGGACATCGACGGCAACGGTGTGCTGGAACCCGGCGACTTCCAGGGCGAGGCGGCCCGGATCGCCCAGAACCTGGGGCTGAAGGCCGACTCCGCGGAGGTTCAGGAGCTCCTGACCGCCTTCCAGGGACTCTACGAGCACCTGGCCGAGAAGGCCGGCGTCCCCGCCGGGAACGGCATCAGCCGGGAGCAGTTCCTCGACGCCACGGGGGACATGCTGTTCAAGGAGGGCGAGGCGAGCCTCAACCGCGCACTCTCCCCCATCGTGAAGGCGCTGATCCGCCTGTGCGACGACAACCACGACGGAGAGATCGACGAGCGCGAGTTCCGGGCCTGGCTGACCGCGGTCGGCGTGCCGGACTCCCGGGCAGGTGACATGTTCGGGCAGCTCGACACGGACGGCGACGGCCGCCTGTCCGAGGAGGAACTGCTCGGGGCGCTCCGCGACTTCCACTTCGGCCGACTGGACGTCGAGCTCCTCGGCTGACCTGCCGGAACGGCTCGGTGGCCCCCTGGGTATCCGCCCAGGGGGCCATCCCAGGGAGGGCGGCCTGCGGCCGAAGGCGTCAGCGCTTCGGCCGCAGGCCCCCTTCGTCTCGCCCTTGGACGAAGGTGACGCGGGCCTCGGGCTCCAGCCGCAGGTCCCGGCCACTGACCGGACGGGGGGTGTGGATCAGGATGTTGTAGTGGTTCGGAAGGTGGCAGGCGTCGAAGCCGAGGACCGTGCCGACCGGCGTGTCCCCGATGGTCACCAGATCGCCGCGGTCGATCACGCCGCCGCACAGCAGTTCCGCGAAGCCGAGGAAGCCCACCCGGTCGATCCGGGCACCCGGGCGCGGGTCCCATTGGTCGGTGCTGACCAGTTCGTGCACCTCGCCGCGGCGGACGCAGCGCGCCGCGTGTTCCTCCAGCCGCATCCCGCGGTCCGTGCGGTGGTGTGTCAGCACCTTGACCAGGTCGGCGCGCACCACACGTTTCGGGCCGTCCTCCGCCGGGTTCACCGGTCCGCCTCCGCTGTCGCCGCATCGGGCGCGCGCAGCGCGCAGCGGTAGGCCGCCTCGACCGACTCCAGTGCGGCCAGGCCGCCGTGCGCTCCCGGTCCGGCCGGGGCACTCCGGTCGACGAGGGAGGCGAACTCCGTGAGGATCGCCTCGTACTCGTGCCACAGCGACGCCTTGAAGCCGGGGTGGCCGGCCAGCATGTCGGCGTGCAGGACCTCCCCGTCGGCCAGTTCGACCTCGACGTCCTTGAGTTCCCCCTGATACGACCAGTCCAGTTCCACCGAGGCGGTGGCTCCGGTGGGGCTGTCGAGGCGGATCACGGCCTGCCGGTCGAGGCCCGAGCCGTCGCGGTGGATCTCGCAGCCGGTGACCGTGACGTCGCCGAGCAGCAGCCGCACCAGGTCGACGGCGTTCGGGCCGTTGTCGGCCACGCAGCCGCCGCCGCAGCGGGCGGGGTCGAGATACCAGTCCTCGCCGCCGAGATGCTCCTCGATGCGCTCCAGGTACCGCACGCGAACCGCGACGATCCTCCGGCCGGCCGCCCGGTGTGCCAGCGCGCTGACGGCCGCGTTGTAGCGGCGGTGGAACGCCGTCATCAGGGGGACGCCGCAGCGCCGCGCGAGCTCCTCCAGCAGGCTTCCCTCGGCGGCGGTGAGGGCGAGGGGTTTCTCGACGCACACGGGAACACCGGCGCCCAGCGCCTCTCGGCAGACGGGGAGGTGTGCGTGGTTCGGGACGGCCACGACCAGGGCGTCCGGCCGTGCCCGGGCCAGCAGTGTGCGGTGGTCGCGGAAGCGGGCCGCCCGGCCCCGGTACTGCTCCAGGGCCCGCTCGCGGGTGTCGCACACGGCCGACAGCTCCCAGCCGGGCAGTTGTTCGGCGGCGGCCAGGTAGTAGGGGGAGATGGCGCCGAGGCCGATGACGCCCAGTCGCAGAGGCCCCGTCATCGCAGGTTCCCGGCGCCGGCACCAGCGAGGAGACCCAGGTCGGCCAGTTCCCGGTACAGGTGCTCCGGCAGCGGGACGCCGTCTCGGCGGCGCCCGGCGGCGAGTTCGGCCTCCCGCCACCCCGGGTAACGCACCGGTTCGCCGCCGGGCACCGGCGGACAGTCGGCGAGCGCGCCGAACAGGGAACGGGTCGTGGCGGCGACGTCCGTGCCCGGACGCAGCACGTCCGGGGCGATCGCGAGGAGGAAGAAGCCGATCCCGTCGTCCCGTCCGTGCGGCCCGCCGTCCCCTTCCAGGGCGGCGGGCGAGGGACCCACGGCCGACCCGGACACCACCGCGGCCAGCAGTTCCACCGCGATACCGAGTCCGTAGCCCTTGTGGACGCCGGTCTCGGCCGTACCGCCCAGCCAGCGCAGGAACGCCTCGCCGCGGTCGAAGGCGGACGGGTCGGTCACCGGGGCGCCCGCCGCGTCCTCCAGCCAGCCGACGGGCACCGGCGTGCCGCGGCGGGCGGCGACGCGTACCCGACCGGTCGGTGCGACGGTGGTGCTCATGTCCAGCAGGAAGGGGTGGCCGTCGAGAGCGGGTGCGGCGACGCTCAGCGGGTTGGTGCCGAGCATGGCCACCGCGCCTCCCGGCGGCCGTGCGATGCGCTGGCCGCCGCAGTTGCTCGCGACGACACCGATGATCCCGGCGTGCGCGGCGCGGACGGCGTGGAAGCCGGCGCACCCGAAGTGGGTGGCGCCGCGCACCGACACCAGGCCGACGCCGTGCCGGCGGGCCCGGGCGACGGCATCGTCCATGGCCTCGGCCGCGGCCCACAGGCCCAGGGCGCGGCGGGCGTCGACGACCGCGCAGGCGCCCAGGTCGGTGACGGTCCGCGGTTCGGCACGGGGATCGCAGCGCCCCGACTCCAGCAGCGGCAGGTAGAGCCGGGTGAGGTTGAACACCCCGTGCGAGTCGTGGCCGGTGAGGTCGCCGTGGCACAGGGCGTCGGCAGCGAGCCGGGCCCGGGGCTCCGGGATGCCGTGGCCGGTGAACAGGCCGGTCAGCGCGGCATGCAGCTCGGCGTGGCCGACGAGGACGGATGCGTCGTCGGAGGTTGCCGGGGAGGCGGTGGGCACCGTCATACGGGGTTCCTTACGTCAGGGGACGGTCGGTGGCCTTCGGCGAAGAGGGTGACGAGGCGGTGGACCACGCCGGCGAAGTCCTCCAGATCGGCGAGGTCGACGAACTCCCCGGGCGCGTGGGCGTGGTTGGCGGCGAGGTCACCGGGGCCGAGCACGGTGGTGAACGCGTCGTCCAGGCCGGCGGCCCAGACGGCGTCGCAGGTGAAACCGGGGTCGTCGTCGTCCGCCGGCCGGGCTCCCGCGCGGGCCAGGAGCGTCTCGGCCCAGGCGTCGCGGTTGTCCAGCGCGGGCAGTCCGTGCTTGTCCCAGCCGAGCCGTGTGATGTCGGCCGCGTCCCGTGCCGTGCGGGCGAACTCCCGGGTGGGGGTGAAGAGTTCGGTGAAGCGGAGCAGACCGTCGGTGACGTGCCGGGTCATCGCGGCCCTCAGGTGCCGGCCGTCCGCGGTGGTGCGGTAGGACAGGTTCACGAGCAGGGTGCCGGTGCCGTGGACGCGGTTGTGCGTGCGGCCGGTGTGCAGCCCCGCCAGGCACACCCGTGCGCCGGGTACCTCGCCGTCCAGGCGGGCGGCGAGGTACTGGGCGAGGAAGCCGAGCAGCACGGTGGCGTTGTGTCCGGCGTCCGGATGGTCGTCCACGGCGTCCTCACCGGTGACGGTGATCCGGGCGGTCATGGCGGCGGTCGCCCGGGGCAGCGCGCGCAGCCGGGTCGGCTCGCAGAAGACGTTGAGGCGTCCGTGGTGGCCCGCTTCCAGCAGGGGGCGGGTGCCGTAGGTGCCCAGGGCGCCGCCCTCCTCCCCGGCGACGGCCTGCAGCAGGACGGTGACGTCCCGTCCGACGGCCGGGTGGGAAGCGGCGGCCCGCAGGCCCGCGAGCAGGGCGACAGCGGGCCCCTTGGCGTCGACCGCCCCCCGGCCGGTGAACCTGCTTCCGTCGAAGGCGGGCGGGACGTGTCCGGCGACGGTGTCCAGATGGACGTTGAACATCACCGTGTCCGCGCTTGGACGTTCGGGGCCCAGCCGCAGCAGCAGGCTGGGCTGGTCCGCCAGGAAGCGCGGGTCGCGCGCGGCGGTCCGGACGGTGGACGGGACGCCGGGCCGGTCCAGACAGGCCGGGGGCGCGGCCGCGAGCCGAACGGTGCGCAAGCCCACGTCGGCGGCGGCCGCCGCGTACCGGTCGAGGAGGTCGGGCAACCGCGACGGCGGGCCGGCCGGCTCCGCCTCCAGAGGGTTGACGCTGGGCAGGCGCAGAAGGTCCAGCAGCAGCCGCTGGTACCGGCCGGTGAACAGTACGGTCACGCCGTACCGCCCCGTTGGGAGGGTGCCGCCTCCACGCCGCGCAGCAGCCGGGTGAGCGCCTGCCCGGCCCGTACGAACAGGTCACCGGCGTCTTCACCGGCCCGGACCAGGCCCTCGTGGGGGCGCACGGCGAGGTGCGGTTCGAGGGAGAGGGCGCCGGTGTAGCCGTGGGCGGCCAGGATCCGCAGGCATGCGGCGACGTCGGCATCACCCTCACCGGGCAGGGTGTAGGCGGTGGTGCCGTCCGGGGCGCGGACGCCGTCCTTGATGTGGACGTGGGCCACATAGGGGGCGAGCTCGCGCAGCATGTCCGGCGCGTGGTAGCCGTGAGGAACGCCGTTGCCGGTGTCGAACAGCAGGCGCAGGGCCGGGCTGCCGACGGCGCGCAGCAGTCGGAGCGCGCGGTCGGCCCGGTCCCCGGCCCAGCCCGCGCAGTTCTCGTGCACCAGCACCAGTCCCGCCCGCTCGGCGCGGTCCGCCAGTACGGCGGTGCGGGCGAGGACGCGGTCGGCCCAATCGGTCTGTGTCAGACCGTCGTTGGGGTACGACATGATCCGGACGAGACGGCAGGCCAGGGCGGCGCACCGCTCGGCCAGGACGTCCAGTTCGGCGAGGTCCACGGCGAGGTCACCGGTGATGGGACGGGACCAGTTGCCGATCCCGGAGGCCACGGCGATCACCGAGACACCGGCGTCCTCCAACCGCCGCGTGAGGGTGCCGAACGCGGCCGGGGAGAGGTCGGCGACGGCGGTGCCGTCAACCGTGCGCAGTTCGATGGCGTGCCAGCCGAGGTCGTGCAGGGCGGCCAGCTGACCGTCGGTGCCGGGTGCCGCCTCGTCGCCGATCCCGGCCAGGGGCCCGAACCCTGTGGGCCCCAACCCGGTGGCGGGGTGCCCGGCGGTGTCGTACAGGGGCATGTCAGTGGCTCCCCTTGCAGGCGGACGGTGCGGCGGCGCAGTGTTCCCGGGCCGTGCACAGCAGGCGGGCGGTCTCGCAGGCGAGGGAGAAGCCGGCGGCGTCCGGCGCTTCGGAGAGGAAGCCGCGATAGGCGCCTTCCAGGAAGTCGGTCAGAGCGTCGTCCCGGAAGACCTCCCGAGCGGGACCGGGCACGCCGCCCGTGGCGGGGGCTCCGGCCGGCGCCTCGGGCGCGTCGGTGCCGACGGGGGTGATGACGAGCTGGGCGTGGTCGTCGTCCTCGCTGAGGGGGAAGTGGCCCGTGGCGGTCCCGCCGTCGAACTCGCAGACGACGCTGCGCTGTCGCACGGGTGCGCCCAGGTCGGAGCGCAGCAGTGTGGCCACCCCGCTGCTGTGCTCCAGTGCCACGTGGGCACCGCCCAGACGGGGCAGCTCCCGGTCTTCGCAGCGCAGGTCCCAGCAGTGCGCGGCGCGCAGTTCGGCGGGGCCGGCCAGGTCGAGGGCCAGAGCGAGGGAGTGGGGGATCTCCACGTCGAGGGCGCTCTGGTGCCCGTCGGTGGTCAGGGACCGCAGGAAGCGCGGCTTGTGCTGGTCCACGGTGATGCGGCGCAACGCACCGAGTTGCCTTCCCTGGACGAGCCGGCGCAGCCGGCCCGCGAGCCGGGAGCCGGTCCAGTGGGCCACGGCCACGAGGGCGAGGCCCGCCTCGCCGTGGAGCCGCATGAGGGCGTCGAACTCCTCGCGGGACGCCGCCAGGGGTTTCTCCACGATCATCCGCCGGAAACCGTGCCCGGCGAGTTCGGCGATCAGGGCGTGCCGCAACCGGGGCGGCGTGCAGACGTGCACCACCGCGGTGGCGGGGTCCACGTGGTCGAGGGCCTCATCCAGTGTGCTGACGACGGTCACCTCACCAGGGGTGGCCGTCAGCCGCAGAACACCGGCGCGCGGGTCGCAGCCGACCGGGGGCCGGGCGACAAGTGGATGACCCGTTCTTCCGGTCCGCCCGGCCAGCCGGGCCAGCGTCCTCAAGTGCAGTCCGGATCCGGACCGGCCTAGCCCGACCACGAGCGGCTGCAGCACAGGGCCTCCTCATTCTGTGCGCCAACTCCGTTGCGACGCTGGACTATTGCCGCCCCGTCAGGAATGGGTCAAGACATACGGAAGGCCTTTACTCACAACGTGTGAAGATTCCCCCTTTCTCATTCTCCGCGGCCCACGGACCCCCTTAGCGTCGGCATTCGACACGACTCGACGGGGCGGGTGCAGAATTGAGCGAATTACCGGCCACAAAGGGAGCGGCGCATGCGATTCCCTTCTTTTCCCAGGCCAAAACCTTCGAACTGCTGTGGCCTTCCATGGAGAAGTCACTGGAGGAGGTTTTCCACAGCGGTAAGTTCTCTCACGGAAAACAGGTCGGACAGCTTGAAACGGCGCTCGCGGAATTCACGGGCGCGCGGTACGTCATCGGTGTCAACAGCGGGACCGACGCGCTCGTGCTGCTGCTGCGCGCCTGTGGGCTGCGTCCCGGCGACGGCGTCCTGGTGCCCGCGTACTCCTTCTTCGCCACGGCGTCGGCAGTCGTTCTGGCCGGCGGCCGCCCCCAGTTCGTCGACATCGACCCGGAGACGTACGCGATGGATCCGGCGGCCCTTGAGGCGGCCGTCACCGACCGCAGCCGGTTCGTCATGCCGGTGCACCTGTTCCACACGATGGCCGACCTGGACGCCGTCGCCGCGGTCGCACGGCGGCATGGTCTGACGGTGGTCGAGGACAGCGCCGAGGCGATCGGCATGCGCCGCCGTGGGGTGCACGCGGGCCTGCACGGCGCCGGAGGAGTGCTGTCCTTCTTCCCGTCCAAGACGCTCGGTGCGCTCGGGGACGCGGGAGCCGTTCTCACCGACGATCCGGAGGTGGCGGACACCGTCGCGGCGCTGCGCCACCACGGCAGGACCGGCCGTACCCTGAACGACTTCCCGGCGATCTCGACCGACAGCGCCTGGCCGGGCGTGAACAGCAAGATGGACGACATCCAGGCGGCGGTCCTGCTCGCCAAGCTGCCCCTCCTGGAGGAGCAGATCGCGTACCGGGCCGAGCTGGCCGACGCCATGACCGCCCGTCTGCGGGACGTGCCGGGCGTCATCCGCCTGCCGCGGAGCACCGCCGTGGAGCCGGGCGACCGCGACGTGTACTACGTCTACCTCATCGAGACCGAGGACCGGGACGCCCTCGTCGCCCGTCTCGACCGGCACGGCATCGGCACCGAGGTCTACTATCCGTTGCCCCTGCCCCACCAGCCCGCCTTCGCCCATCTGGGCCACCGGGAGGGCGAGTTCCCCCGCGCCGAGGCAGCGGCCCGGCATGCCGTGGCCCTGCCGTTCCACCCCGATCTCAGCACCGGCGACGTGGACCGCGTGTGCGACACCGTCCGCTCCGTCCTGACCGGAGGAGGGACCGCATGACCGTATCGCTCCCTCCCACCGTCCCCTTCTTCCCGCCCGACCTCTTCGAAGCCGACCGCGCCGCGCTCATCGGCCTGGTCCGGGAGGTCGGCCTGGACCCGGAGCAGCGGTTCATCCTGGGCCGGCGCACCGCGGCCTTCGAGGATCTGCTGCGCGAGGACCTGGGAGCGGCCGACGTGGTCGCGTGTTCCAGCGGCACCTCGGCGCTCTCACTGGTGCTGCGGGCCGCGGACATCGGTCCCGGTGACGAGGTGATCGTCCCCGCGTTCGGGTGCGCGCCGCTGGCCGCGTCGGTGGCGGGCACCGGAGCCACTCCGGTCTTCGCCGACATCCGGCCCGACACCATGACCATGGACCCGGACCATGCCGAACGGCTCGTCACGACGCGGACCAAGGCGGTGATGCCGGCTCACATGTTCTCCGTGATGGCCGACATGCCGAGGTTCGCCGAGCTGGCCCGTCGGCACGGACTGCGTCTGGTGGAGGACTCGGCGGTCGCCCAGGGCGGCGTCCTGCGCGGCGTTCCGGCCGGACTGTGGGGCGAGGCGGGCGTCTACTCCTTCGTCCAGGTCAAAACCTGCGGCATGCCCGGCGAAGGCGGCGTGGTCGTCACCCGGGACACGGAGCTGGGCGAGAAGGTGCGGATGCTGCGCAACCACGGCCAGACGGCCGGGCGGCGCTTCGTCCACCACGCCATCGGGCTCAACAGCCGCTTCGACGAGATCCAGGCCGCGTTCCAGACGCACCGTTACCGCGGCTTCCCGCAGCGGCTGGCGCGTCGGGCGGAGATCGCCGCCTACTACACCGAACGCTTCACGCCGCTGGCCGGCCACGGCGTGGTCCCGCCGCCGCCCGACCGGGACGGCCGGTGCTTCTACGTCTACGCGGTGCTCGCCACCGACCGGGACTCCCTCGGCGCCCACCTGGCCGAGCGGGGGGTGGCCTCGCACGTCTACTACCCGCGCCCCCTGCCCGCGCACCCCGCCTTCGCCCCGTACGCGCCACCCGGTGCCCGCTGGCCGAGGGCGGAGCAGGCCGCCCAACGTCATCTGGCGCTTCCGGTGCACCACTTGCTGAGCGACGCACAGGTCGAACGTGTCGCCGACCTGGTGTGCGCGTTCGTCACCGAGCGCTCCTGACGAACGGCGCGCGCACAACAGCACGCACGACAGCCGCCGGGCCCGTCCCGCCGCCCCGGACGGCGCCGGCATCCCGTCCGACGCAGAGAAACCCAAGAGGTCACCCATGACGGACAGCATCGCGGCCGGCCGTCCCGCGCCCGCCGCCCACGGCGCAAGCAGGCTGCGCGTCTACGCGCGGCTCGGCAAGCTGGACGTGTACGACTATTACCTCGGCATCTTTCTCGCCCTCTCGGCGGCCCTGTTCCCGGTGGGCGACTTCACGGCCCGACAGGGGCTGGTACTGGTGCTGTTCCTGGCCGGGGAGATCGCGGTCCTCATGGCGATGGTCGCCCTGGACGACGTCACCGGCTTCCGGGACGGCAGCGACCTCGCCAACTACGGCCCCGACAACCCGCTGCGCAGCAAGGCGCGCAAGCCCCTCGTCGCCGGGACGCTGACGGTGCCGCAGGCGCTGCGCTTCGCCTGGGGCTGCGCGACCGCGGGCGCGGCGCTGTGGGCGGGAGCCGCCGTGCTGGCACCGCACCGCCCGCTGTGGGCGCTGGTGGCGGCGGGCGTCCTGTTCGTCGTGTCGCTGCAGTACTCGTACGGCCTGAAGCTCAGTTACCACGGCTTCCAGGAGGTGTTCCTCGTCGCGCTCGGCGCGGTGCTCGTGATCGTGCCGTACGGCCTGGTGGCAGGGGGCTGGTCCGGCTTCCTGATGGTGCAGGCGGTTCTGTTCGGGTTCGGGCCGCTGATGTTCGGGGTCTACTCCAACACCAACGACGTCGCCGGCGACCGGGCGGTGGGCCGTCCGACCGTGGCGGCTCTGGTGTCCGAGCGGGGCAACGCCGTGTTCATCGGGGCCCTGTCGGTCACCGAGTTCCTCATCGGTGCGGTCGCCTCCGTGACCGGCGCGGCCCCGTGGTGGTTCGTGGTGCTGATGCTCCCGGCGACCGCGCTGCGGGCCCGCCAGTACCTGACCGGTTTCGTCCGGGCGGACATCATGACGGCCCGCCGGACGGGCTTCGCGGTGCACCGGCTGAGTGTGGTGCTGATGACCGGGGCCAACATCCTGGTCGCGGCGGGGGCCGCCGCATGACGCCCGACGTCGACGTCGCGGTCGTCGGCGCGGGCATCGCCGGTCTGACCGCCGCCCACGAGCTGCGGCGTGCCGGGCTGTCGGTGCGGGTCTACGAGCATCTGCCGCAGGTGGGCGGCCGGATGCGCAGCCTGCGCCACGAGGGCTGGACGGTGGACACCGGAGCCGAACAGGTGGCGGCGCGCGGCTACCGTGCCACCTGGGAGCTGCTGCGCCGCCTGGGCGCCGGCCCGGCGGACGTCCCCCGGGTCGGCGGTGCGGTGGCCGTCTGGCGTGACGGGCGCGCCCGCCTCGGCGTCGGCGAGAGCACGGCGGTGTTCACCGGCGCCGGCCTCTCCGTCCGCGCCCGGCTCGACCTGGCCGCGTTCTCGGCGTGGACCGGGCGCCGCCGCGCCCGGTTCGACGGGGACCGCCCCGAGCACAGTCCGCTCGGTGCCGCCACGGTGCGGCAGACGGCCGCCCGCTACCACTCCGACCTGCACGACTACCTTCTCCAGCCGGTCGCGGGGTGCTTCTTCGGCTGGGACACCGCCCGCTCCGCCGCCGCCCCGCTGGTGAGCCTGCTGCTGGAGTCCGGCTCCCCCGCCGCCTGGCGTACCTACCGGGACGGCATGGACTTCCTGGCCCGCCGGCTGGCGGCCGGTACCGACGTCGTGACCGGCCGCGCCGTGCGGGAGGTCACCGACGCGGGCGAGCACGCCGTCCTGCGGTTCGACGACGGTGCGGTCAGAGCGCGGGCCGCGGTGCTGGCCGTACCGGCGCCCGTGGCGGTGGGGCTGCGTCCGGATCTCCCCGCCGACGAGCGGCCGTTCGTCACGGCCTGCACCTTCACCCCGATGCTGAAGGTCAGCCATCTGCTGGACCGCCCGCTGGCCCCGCCCGCCCGGCGTCCGGTGCACATCCTGCTCACCCCGGCCGTCGAGGAGGACGTGCTCTCGGGTGTGGTCGTGGACCACGCCAAGCACCCCGGCCGGGCTCCCGCGGGCCGCGGGCTGATCACGCTCGTGGCCGGTCCGCGCCGGGTCCGCGAGTTGCTGGACGCCTCCCCCGACGAGGCCGCCGATGTCCTCGCCCACGCGGCGGAACGCTACGTACCGGGCCTCGCCGGAGCCCGCCGGCATCATCTGGTGCACGCCTTCCGGCACGGCCTGCCGGAAGCGACCCCGCGGGCGCTGCGGGAACGCCCCGGCTTCCTGAGCCGCCCGGTGCGCGCCGTGGAGTACGCCGGCGACTGGGTGATGCTGCGGCCCGCGTCCGAGGGGGCCGTCCGGGCGGGTGCGCTGGCCGCGTCCCGTGTCCTGAGCAGGCTGAGGCGACGCCCGTCGTCCGGCCCCGACCGAGCCGAGGAGACCCGTGCGACCGCATGACATGGGCACCCTGTTCGACGACGCGACGGCCGGCGGCGCCCGGACCGTGTTCCACCTGGACCGGCCCTTCGACATCGCCCCGCGGGCGGGCACCCGGTGGACCGTCGCGGAACTCGCCGCGCTGGTGCGCGCCACCGCCGCCCGGCTCACCGACGCGGGGGTCCGGCCCGGGGACCGCGTGGCCATCGTGAAGGACAACCACTGGGACTACGACGTGCTCGCCTGCGCCGCCGTCCGCGTCGGCGCCGTGCCCGCCCAGTTGTCCGCCCGGCTGGACCCCCCGGACCTCCTCACCCTGCTGCGGCGGCTGCGGCCGGCCGCGCTGATCACCACCTCCGCGGTGCTGGCCCGCTGCCGGGACGCCGCCGCGACGGCCCCCGTCTGCGTCACCGTCGACACCGCCGTGCCCGGCGCGACCCACCTGGCCGCACTGGACGCCTCCCGCACGGGCGCGCCGGTGCGGCGCCACGACGACGAACCCCTGGTCATCCACCACACCTCGGGCACGACCGGCGTGCCCAAACTCGTGGCCCACTCCACGCGGACGCTCGTGCACAAGCTGGCCCGCCCGGAGGCGGTGCGCTACCCGGGCATCGGCCTGCGCCGGGACGACGTCCTGTGCAACGCCAGCGCGTACGCGCACGGGCGCACCTTCTGCTGGACGGCGGTGGTGATGGCGCTCGCGCCCGCAAGGATCGTGTTCCTCACCGGCGACGACCCGGACACCGCCGACCCGTTGCTGCGGGCGTACCCGCCCACCGTGATGGAGGCGCTGCCCGCCACCTACGTCCGGCTGCGGCCGCTCACCGCGCGGCTGGACAACCCGTTCCGGCGCGTCCGCCTGTACATCAGCACCTACGACGCGATGCACCCGCCCGCCCTGCGCGCGTACCTGACCGCCAGCCGCCGCGCCCACCCGCTGTGGATGCAGGGCTGGGGCCAGACCGAGACCGGACCGCTGACGTTCCGCTTCCACACGCGTGGCTCCACCCTCGCACCGGACGCCGCGTCCAGGACGCGCGGCCTGGGCCGTCCGGTGCCGGGCCGGGCCCGGCTGCGCGCGGTGGACCCGGACACACTGCGCCCGGTGCCGCGCGGCCGCCCGGGTCTGCTCCTGGTCCGCACACCCGCCCTCGCGCTGGGCTACGTCGGTGAACAGGAGCGCTGGGAGGCCAAGCGCGTCGGCGACTGGTGGTCCACGGGCGATGTGGGGGTGCACCACCGCGACGGCAGCGTCAGCGTCCTCGACCGCGAGGCCGACACCCTGCCCGGGATGAGCTGCCTGCGGACCGAGGACCTGCTGGAGCAGCGGCTGCCACAGGCTCTGGAATGCGTCATCGTCGGCACCCCGGACGGCGATCCGCTGCCGGCCGTGGTCACCGCCGACGGCCGGCTGGATCCGGATGCCTGGAAACAGGCCGCTCACGGGCTGCCGGCGATGCGTCAGCCCGCGGTCCTGACCTGGGACGAGGTCCCTCGCACCGGCACCGGCAAGGTGCGCCGCGCCGCCCTGGCCCGGCACCTCACCGGCACCGCGGTCACCGGGACCGGCCGCTGGACCTGACCGGCCCTTCTGCAAGCCGGGCCTGACGGGTCATCACGTCGACGAGAGGAGTCCTGCCGTGCCCCAGCCGTCTCCCGATACCGTGCCGCAGCCGCCCCGCGCCCGGGAGCCCGCCCGGAGAGCTGCCCGCGCGGTCTTCGGCAACGGCACCGCGCACAGCCGCGACCAGCACCGTTGCCTGGCCGCCGCGTACGACCCGGTGACCCTGCCCCGACTGGCCGCCGCCGGCGTCGGTCCGGGCTGGCGCTGCCTGGAGGTCGGTGCCGGCGGGGGCAGCATCGCGCGCTGGCTGGCGGACCGGGTCGCACCGGGCGGCTCCGTGCTCGCCACCGACCTCGACCCACGCGACCTGACGACCGGCCCGGGCTTGGAGGCCGCTGCCCTCGACGTCGCCCGGGACCCGCTCCCGGAGGGCGCCTACGACCTGGTGGTGGCCCGCCTGGTCCTCCAGCACGTGCCCGCGCGCGACACCGTCCTGCGCAAGCTGGTGCGCGCCCTCAGACCCGGCGGCCTGTTGCAGATCGACGAGATCGACGCCTCCTACGAACCGCCGCTGCTCACCCCCGGCCCACAGGCGGAGGCGCTGTACGTCCGGTTCCTCGAGGCCAAGAGGGCAGCACTGCGCGCCGCGGGCGGCGACCCCGGTTGGGCACGGAGAGCGCCCGCCGCCATGCGGGCGGCCGGACTGACCGCCCTCGACGTCCACCTCCACATCGGCGTACGCCACGCACAGGACCCCGGTCTGGAGCTCCAGTTGAACCACACCCGTAACCTCCAGGACCGGCTCAGGGAGCAGGGCATGACCGACGACGAGCTGGAACGGGTGCGGGACCTGATGCAGGACCCGTCCTTCCGTGCCGCGTCCAGCGTCTTCTACTCCGTACAGGGCCGTCGGCCCGCCGAGGAGCGACTGTGACGCCGGGACCGCGGGACGAGGTCCGGCCGACGGTCGCCACCACGGTCGCGGAGCGTCTGCTGCGGCACACCGCACGCGCCCTTCCGCAGGGGCCCGGCGCCGGCCAGGACCCGGTGCGCCTCCACCTCGACTGGGCGGGCCCCGTCGCAGCGGACCTGCCGGACGAGCGTGCCGTACAGGCCGCCTGCGGTCTGATGCACGTCCACGGCCGGGCCACGGGCGGGCCCGCCCCCCTGGCGGTCGACTACGCCTCGGTGGTGGCAGGGGTGCTCGCCGCCCTGGGTGCCACCGCCCTGCGCGTCGGGCGGGCCCGCGGGATGGACCTGTGCGAGGTGAGGACCTCGGTGGCCGAGGGGGCACTGCTGGCGGTCGGGCAGTACCTCGCCGCCGCCACGGCCGGAGGGAGCGGTGGTCCTCCGGAGCCTCAGCCCCCGCCCGGCTCCGCGAGCAGTGCGGGCGGCCTGGCGACCCTGGTCACGTCCGACGGTGTCCGGGTGGAGGTCGAGACCCTCGACCCGGACGCGTGGCGGAAGTTCTGGGTCCGGCTCGGTGCGGCGCCGGGCGTCGCGGGCCGCGGCTGGCCGGCGTTCCAGCAACGGTTCGCCACCGCCGTCTGTCCCCTACCCGACGCGCTGCGGCAGGCCGCACGCCGTCACACACTGCCGGATCTGCGGGCCGCCGCACACCACAGCGGGGTCAGCCTGCTCGTCGTACGTTCCGACCCGGCCCCCTCCGTCCGCCCCGAGCCCTGGGACCTGACCCCCGGGCCGGAACCGGCACCGGGCCGGACGCCGCGTGCGGACAGTGCCGTAGAAGCCGCCCCCTCCCCGCGCCCGGCCCGGGAGGGCGCCCTGCCGCTGACCGGGATTCAGGTCGTGGAGTCCACCCGCAGGGTGCAGGGCCCGCTCGCCGGGCACGTCCTGCGGATGCTGGGCGCCGACGTCGTACGGATCGAGCCGCCCGGCGGCGACCCGATGCGCTGGCTCCCCCCGCTGGCGGGAGAGTGCTCGGCCCGGTTCCTGGCGCTCAGCGCGGGCAAGCCGGTCATCGAGGCCGACCTGACCACCGCACAGGGCCGCCGCACCATCCGCGCCCTGGCCGCCGAGGCCGACGTGTTCCTGCACAACTGGGCGCCGGGAAAGGCCTCCCGTCTCGGTCTGACCGCCTCCGACCTGCTGCCCGGATGCCCCGACCTGGTCTACGCCTGGGCGTCCGGTTTCGGTGACGCGTGCGGTGACCGGCCCCCCGTGGGCACCGACTACCTCGCCCAGGTGCACAGCGGACTCGCCGCCGCGGTACGTCCGGCCGGCGACCCCCCGGCCCCGTCCCTGATGACCCTCACCGACGTGCTGGGCGGGCTGGTGTGCGCCCAGGGCGTGCTGACCGCGCTGGCGGTCCGTGAGGCGGCCCACCGGGGCAGCCAGGTCCACTCCAGTCTGCTCTCCGCGGGCACCCTGGTCCCCCGTGCCGCGAGCCGGGTCGTTTGGACGCCACTGGACCGGCCGCTGCGCACGGCGGACGGCCACCTGTACCTCGGCCCCGGTGCCCGGCGCCACCCCGAGGAGGTGCGTCGCCTGCTGGACGGCGCCGACACCGCATCCGTACGGGACGTCGCGGCCCGCTTCGCCCGCCGTACGACCGAGGAGTGGCAAGTGCGGCTGGCCGAGGCAGGACTGACGGCGACACCCGTGCTGACCGACCTGTCCGGCCTGCTCCACGACGCCGCCTTCCGCAAAGCCGTCACGCCGCCGGACCCGGCCGGCGGCTACGCACGCCCCTGCACACCGTGGGAGTTCGCATGACAACCGCCCCCACCACGCCGGAGAGGACGGGGACGACGGGGACCAGGCAACCGGTGTGGACCTCACGGGCCGGAGTCCCCTTTCCCGACCATGTGCCCCGCGACCTGCGACGGGCCTGGGTGAGGGCCGGAGTGTGCCCGGACACCGACCTGTACAGCCTGTTCACCGCGCGGGTCCGGGAACACCCTGACCGTGAGGCGCTGGTGGACGACGCCGGAGCGCTGTCCTACGCCGCCCTCGGCGCCGAGGCGCGCCGCATCGCCGCCGTGTTCGAGCGGGCGGGCCTGGGGGCCGGGGACGTGGTGGCGCTGCGCCTGCCCAACGGCCGCGACGCCGTCGCCGCGGAACTCGCCGTGTACGCGATCGGCGCGGTGGCCCTCCCTCTCCCGCCGGGCGGTGACGACCATGACCTGCGGGCGCTGCTCGCCCGCTCACGGGCCCGCGGCGTCGTTCTCACCGGGGCGTCTCAGGCACGGGCCGTCGCGGACCTCCCCCACCTGCGCTCCGTGTTCGTACCCGGCCGCGGGGAGGCACCGTCCCACGGGCTGCACGCCCCGCATCCCACGGACCGGCCCGCCCCGCATCCCATGGCCGGGCACTCCCCGCACCCCACGGGCTGGCACGCCCCACACGCCACGATCCGGCACGCCCGGCGACACCGGCCGGCCGATCCGTACGGCCCCGCCCGCATCCTGGTGTCGTCGGGTACCGAGGCCGAGCCGAAGATGGTCGCTTACAGCCATCACGCCCTGGCCGGCGGCCGGGCCCGCTACGTCCGGGCACTCAGCCCGGATGCATCGGTGCCGCCCCGTCACCTCGTCCTCGTCCCGCTGGCTTCCTCCTTCGGTTCCCTCGGCACGCCCGTCACGCTCGCCGCCCTCGGCGGCACTGTGATCGTGCAGTCGGTGTTCGACGCGGAGGACGCTCTGCGGCTGGTCTCCGAGCACCGCCCCACCCACCTCTTCGCGGTGCCCACGATGCTCCGCCGGCTCACCGACCTCCCACCCCGGCCCGGCGAGGACACCTCCTCGCTGCGTGTCGTCGTCTCCAGCGGCGCGGCGCTGCCCACGGCCACCGCTGACGCGTGCGTCCGGCGGTTCGCCCGGCCGGTGGTGACCGTCTACGGCTCCTCGGACGGCGTGAACTGCCATACCGCGGGCGAACGCCACCCGCTCGGCGACAGCGTCGGCACCCCCGACCCCACGGTCGCCCGCATCCGGATCACCGGCCTCGACGGCACGCCCCTGACCACCGGGCACACCGGCCAGATCGAGGCCAGGGGCCCCATGACACCGATGTGCTACGTCAACGCGCCGGAGCTGGACGCCCGTTACCGCACGTCGGACGGCTGGGTGCGCACCGGCGACCTCGGCCGGCTGGACGAGCACGGACGGCTGCACGTCCTGGGACGGCTCAAGCGCGTCGCGATCCGCGGCGGCCTCAACATCAGTCTCGCCGAGGTCGAACGCGCACTCGGCCATCATCCGGCGGTGTCCGAGGCGGTCTGCGTACCGGTACCCGACCCGGCCCTCGGCGAACGCCTGTGCGCCTGCGTCCGCCCGGCCCCCGGCACGCCCACACCCACCCTGTCCGAGCTCACCACTCACCTGCTGCACCGGGGGCTGGCCCGCCGCAAGCTCCCGGAACTCCTCCTGGTGGTCGAGGAAATGCCCCTCGGCCCCACCGGCAAGATCTGCCATCGCACCCTGGCCGCCCGGGCCGTTCAGCACCGCGTCCCGGACCGCTCAGGAGGCGGGTGACGACACTGCCCCTCCCGCCCCCCGCCACTGCCCCGCTCGGCATGGGACACGTCTCAGTCGCAGTCCACCGCGAAAGCAGCAGCGGGGTGCAGCCTCGTTCGTACTGATCCGGCCGCCCTCGAACCTACCGAGCGCGTCCTCTGTCAACGGTTGATCGCCCTTGGAAGCGTCACGTACCGCCCGAGACGGTCGGTGGGCTCACCTCCGGGACCCATCGACCACCGGGTTCGTCAACTGCGCCGGCAGACCGCCCTCGTCAGTCGTCCGGACCCCGTCAGCCGAAAGTCAAACGACGGGGAACCAGGTTGCGAGGCGCTTGGCGATCGCCGGTACATCGACGTTGTCCTGCGCGACGTCCTCGACGAACGGGCCGGCCACGGAAACGGGCGGCGGGACGGTACTCGCGCTGACGCCGTTGAACCGCAGGAAGACACGCATGGCGAGCCAGGCAGTGCGCTTGTTGCCGTCGATCAGCGCATGGTTGCGGGCGACGGAGTGCAGCAGCGCCGCAGCCTTCTCATGCAGCGTGGGATACAACTCGGCCCCGAACACATGCGTGCGGGGTCTCTCGATCGCCGACACCAGAAGGCCCATGTCACGCACGCCGTGCTCAGTACCGTTGACCGTGCGGGCGACGGCCAGGATCTCGTCGATCTGGACGTAGCGCACGTCCGTCACTTCAGGTAGTCCAGGATCTTCGCATCGCTGTCCATGAGCTCGGCCAGGACGTCATCGACCTTGAGCTCGGCCCGGTTCTGGGCATCACGGATGGCCTCAATGGCAAGTTCCTGCTTGCTGCGGCCCTCCCGACGAGCTCGCTCTGTGAGCTTCGCATCAAGGTCGTCGGGGAGTCGAAGGGTCATAGCCATACAAACATGATACCAGGCCGGTATCAAGTGGCGCGGTCGGGCCACGCTCGGCTCCGCGAAGGGTGGGACCAGGCGCCCATGCGCATCGCTGCCGCGGAGGTCCAAAGACTTCCATTTCGAGCGTCATCCGAGCGTCAAGAGTCCCGCAAGAGCCACTTGAAGGCGTCGCCGTTGCAAGCGCCTCGCTCACGAATTCGCAGGTCAGAGAGGCTCTCAAAGACCGACCCGTCCGCTCAAACCGCTACACGGAGGGAAGCAGGTCGAAACCCACCAGAGCAACAAATCCGCAGGTCAGACGCCCTTGCCCACAGGCTCGAGAACCGCCACGCACTCCACGTGATGCGTCATCGAAAAGAGGTCGGCCCGGAAGAGTCACGAAGAACATCAGCTCAGGGACCGTTGTGGACTCCAGGGTCCGGCCACCGCCCGGCCCGGCGCAATGCCGGGCCGCTTGCGGGCGGCAGGTCTGCATGACGTGGATGCGCGAGAGCGGCCCCGCCGCCAAGGCCGCCACGGCATCGACGCATGTGGGGGCACGGTGATCGACGTCGACGAGACGGGCGTCTTCCTCTGCCTGGACGTCGGCAAGAGCAACCACCACGGCCACGGAGTCACCCCGGACGGGAAGACTCCGCGACGGCACCTTCTACGAACCCCGCCTCCCCAAAGCAGCCCTCGCATGACCAGCTCCGGCTTGGCGAAGGACATAGAGGCACCCCCCCGGCTTCGCGTTCACTGAGAGCGGCGGGCTCATCCACTACTGGGGATGCAAAGATCAAGGTGAACTGGCACGACGGCTCCAACTGGAGCGCCGCCGTGGACCTGAACGTCACGCAGGCAGGCGGCCGGGTCCACAACGGCGCGAAGCTCCCGACGAGTCCGCAGAAGATCGCCATCGGCCGCACCAGGAAGAGCGCGAGCGACACCGAGGACGACATGCCGGTCAGCTGGCTGCTCCAAGTGGCCGAGGCGTGACCCGGGCAGCCCCATCTGTCTCCCGATCAGAGGACCTGTCTCCGTGCGCGTGATCATCCACATTTCGTCCGGCGTCTTCATCGGCCGACCTCGGCAACCGCCCACCTCGACGGCAGCGCAGTCGCCCGGTTCTGGCCGACGTCCATCGGCGGACCTTGCGGACCTGGCGTCGCTTTTGCCGGTGGTCTCAGCGCTGAGTGAGCATGCCTTCGCGCAGGCGGCCCAGGGTCCGTGCCAGGAGTCGGGAGACGTGCATCTGGGACACACCCAGGTGTTCGCCGATCTGGGCCTGGGTGAGTTCCTCCACGAACCGCATGTGGATGATCTGCCGGTCTCGCTCGTCGAGTTCGGCGAGGAGCGGGGCGAGGGTGTGGAAGTCCTCCACCAGTTCCAGCGACTGGTCTTCGGCTCCGATGAAGTCCTGCAGAGCGCTCTCGCCGTCTTCGCTGCCGCCGATCGCGGCGTCCAGGGAGGAGGAGTTGTAGCCGTTGGCGGCAAGTCGGGCTTCCCGTACCTCGTCCTCGGGCAGGCTCATCAGCTCCGACAGTTCCTTGACCGTGGGGGTGCGGCCGAGCCGGCTGCGCAGTTCCTCGGTGGCGCGGGCGAGCTGGACGCGGGCTTCCTGCAGCCGGCGCGGCACGTGTACGGCCCAGGTGGTGTCGCGGAAGAACCGCTTGATCTCGCCCACGATGTAGGGGATCGCGAAGGAGGTGAACTCCACTTCGCGCGTCAGCTCGAACCGGTCGATGGCCTTGATCAGGCCGATCATGCCGACCTGGACGATGTCCTCCATTTCTTCCGCGCCGCGGCTGCGGAAACGGCCGGCCGCGTACCGGACCAGGGACATGTTCATCTCGATCAGTGTGCCGCGGGCGTAGCTGTACTCGGGCGTGCCCTCTTCCAGGACCGTCAGCTGTTCGAAGAACAGCTTGGAGAGCTGGCGAGCGTCTTTTGGCGCAACCCGGGAGGGGTCGGCGACCTCCGGCAGCTCGCTCGTTCGTGCGTCCAGTGCCGCCGGAATGCCCATGAGCGCCATGCTGTGCCCCTCCCAAAGTTGGAGCCGACCGCGCTATCGCCTGCAAAACGGCCGACGGCGCATCGCCTACCCCGCCTTCCCGCACCTATACCTGTGCTGTGTTGTTCGGGCTCGCTGCCTGGTCGTGTCAGCTGGGGAGGTAGCAGCGAACGGTGGTGCCTTCGGGGCCGGTGTGGACACGGACGAGGTCGGCGAGTTGGTGGACCAGCAGGAGTCCGCGGCCGCCGGGCTGCGTGGGATTCGGCGGACGGCGGCCGGCCAGCGGATCGGTCAGCTGTCCGCCGTCGTGGACCTCGCAGACGATGCGGCCGCTCTCGGCCCAGATCCGCAGCGTCCCCGAGCCGGCGCCGTGGACGACGCTGTTGGTGGTCAGCTCCGCCACCGCGAGTTCCAGGTCGCCCAGGCTCACGCCGGACACGCCCAGGGCCCGCGCCCGGGACACGGCGAAGTCGCGGATCTCGGGCAGCGTCGGTGCGGCGAAAGTACGGGCCGCAGCATCGAGTGGAGCGAGCAGGGGCTCGTTGTAGCGAGCAATGATCTCTTCGGGGCTGTAGGCGGTGGATCGCCTCTCACCGTCGGCGTCGATGACGACCGGGTGGGTCGCCAGGGCGTCACAGAGCGCCTGCTGCTCCAGTTGCCCAGCGTCGTAGGGACAGAGGATGGTCACCGCGCGCCCGGTGAAAGCGGCGTTGATCAGCGCTTCGTGCTGGACGCACGCCGGGTACTCGTCGGCGGAACGGCCCTGCCAGATCGGCTCGCCGATGATACGGACCCGGCGGGCGCCGGGTTGGGCGTCGGCGAACTTGCGCAGCACGTTGGCGATGATGCGGCCCGGGTTGCGGCCGGCCTCGGTCATGTCGATGAAACGGACCTGTGCCGCTCGCTCACCGAGCCCCTCGCGGATCAGCTTCAAACGATCCGGCGGAGCTGCGACGGCTGCGGGCTCACCGGCGTCCAGCCCTTCCCGCAGGAACGGAACCGTTCCCGCGACGTACTGGTCGGTCCCCTCGTAGAAGAGCGCCGGGTGCACGAACGGCTCGTGCGAGGGCACTGTGGTCATCACGCAGCCACCTCGATCACGGAAAGCCCGGGCCAGAAGAGTTCGAGGATGCGCGGCAGCTGCGCCGGAGGTCGGTGAAGCACGATCCGCTGTCCCTCGGGGAGACGCTGGGCGGTGACCGCAAGGTCCGTCACGCCGGCCACATCCACGAATCGCACCCGGGACAGATCCACGTGATACACGTCCGTGCCACGCTCGACCAGTTGCTGCAACGCCTGCTGCCAGACCGTCCGTGTGTTCATGCTGATCTCCCCGATCGCCCCCAGCCCCGAACTGTCGGGCAACGGATCGATCTGCAGTACCGCCTCACGTGGCGGCGCGGCGGAGGGACCGCCCACGCCAGGTGCGACATCCACGCTTTTGCCCCCAGTTCCCCGGGCTCGGCCGCACGGCGGCTCATATCGATCGCCTTGCACGATACCCGGTCAGGCACGGCGGACGCCCAGTCCGGCCACGCGAGAGAATCGGGCCCCCCTATCTGCGCGGGTCCCGAGACGTGAGCTGGTGGAGCTCGTGCGACCCAGTACGTGCCTTCCTGCAGTGGCGCCCGTGCCGACTCAGGCTTGGCGGGAGGGCGAGCTCAGGGAGCGAGGCTGAGTTCCGCCCAGACCGTTTTGCCGGGGTGGCGCGGGGTGACGCCCCAGCGGTGCGCGAGCCGTTCGAGGAGCTGCATGCCGAAGCCGCCGGGCTCGGTGTTCCTGGTGGCACGCATGCGCGGCCAGCGGTCGCTGTCATCGCTGACCGCGATGCGCAGCAG
Source organism: Streptomyces tibetensis (assembly GCF_040647715.1). Lineage (GTDB taxonomy): Bacteria > Actinomycetota > Actinomycetes > Streptomycetales > Streptomycetaceae > Streptomyces > Streptomyces tibetensis_A. The sequence goes on from NZ_JBEZCR010000005.1 coordinate 451,966, forward strand.
CCGGCCGTTCCAGGTGAGCCGGATCAGGGGTGGGCCGACGCCGTGGCGGATGGCATTGGTGATCAGTTCCGAGACGAGCAGTTCGGCGGTCTGGATCATCCGGTGCTGGTGCAGCGGACCGCCGAAACCTTCCACGCAGTCGCGGACCCAGTGCCGGGCGGCCGCGATGCTCGCCGTCACAGCGGGGAAGCGCGACTCGCAGGATGGGATGATCGGTTCGCCGTTCACGAGGTTCCTCCAGCCTGGGTGGCGGCCTGCTCTGCCGCCGCCTGGCGCTGCGTACAGCCGGTCGCAGTCGTCTGTCGGGTTACCCCTGCCTGCCTGGTGAACCATCTGTGTTGTCGGGTGACGGGCTGATCCTGTGAAGGGTTGATCGCCGCTGTCGACGGGACTGGTGGTGGCGGGCTGGAGTGCGCTGGCAGAATCATTCCCGCACACGACATGAGGCCACGCCGGTCGCGCTGCCACCGGGGCCCGAGAACGAGGGAGCCGGCATGGAACGGATTTCGGATGTGGAGATTCCGCTGGACCGTGATGTGTTCCTGCGCACTCTGGTGCGTGAGTTGGCGACGTCGCTGGAGTCGGTGATCGGTCTGGAGGAGGCGTCCGGCTACGTCAGCCTGGTGGGGCAGGCCGTCGGCACGCAGATCGACGAGATGTACCTCAAGGCACTGGGAACCGACCGGCTCACGGGTGAGCAGGTCGCCGAGGCGCTGGTGGACCTCAAGCGCCGCATCAAGGGTGACTTCTACGTCATCGATCACGACGAGACGAAGATCGTGCTGGGCAACCGGGTGTGCCCGTTCGCGGAGAAGGTGGTGGGCCGGGAGTCGATGTGCATGATGACGTCCAACGTCTTCGGTACCGTCGCCGCCCGCAATCTGGGCTACGCGCGGGTGGAGTTGGAGGAGACCATCGCGCGCGGCGACGCGGGCTGCCGGGTGGTGGTGCACCTGGTGCCCGACGTGGATGTCGAGACGGTGAGTGGCCGTGAGTACTTCGGCGACCGGGCTGTGGCTCCATGACCCTTGGCCTCTTCCGGGCCATCACCAGACCGCTGCCCCATCCGGTGCTGTTGTGCGGGGCCGACGGCCGCGTGCTGGCCGCCAACCCGGCTGCCCGCCGCTGTGACGACCGGCTGCGCCCGGGCGCCAGCGTGTTCGATCTACGGCCGGACGACACCCCGCAGCTGCGTCAGCAGTTGGCTGTGTGGCTGCGCAGCGGCAGTCCCGTGCCCGGCGCGCTGGTCCTCAAGGACGCCGACGGCCGCACGCGGCGCTTTCGCTGTCACGGGGCGCGGGCCACGTGGTGGGACGGCCCGCAGCCGGCCGTGCAGCTGCATCTCGTCGAGGCCGGGGCGTCGGACCAGTTCGTCGTGCTCAGCCAGCAGGTGGAGGCGCTGAACCGGGAGGTGGCCTTCCGCCGGGCCACAGAAGTGGACCGGGCGCGGCTGCTGGCCGCCGAACAGGCCGCCCGTGCCCGGTTGCAGCACCTGTACGACCTCACGGCCGCCCTGGCCGGAGCGATCACTCTCGCGGAGGTCTCCCGCGCTGTCAGCGAGGTGGCGCCGACAGCCCTGGGGGCCACCGCGGCGGAACTCTATCTGCACTCGTCACGGCTGGTACCGCCCCTACAGCCGGAGGACACCGGCCTTCCGGTCGGCGCGGGCGGCTGGACCGACCTGGACCGGCCCTCTTCCTCGGACGGCCCGCTCACTCGTGAAGCCGCGGACGCGGTTCCCCTGGCCCTGTCCCTGGAGGCGGACGGCGTCCACCTGGGCATGCTGATCGTCTACGGCTCGCTCAGCGCCACCGCTCCCGAGCATGTGACAGCGGTCGCCCAGCAGATCGCCCAGGCTCTGCGCCGGGCCGGGCTGCACGAGCACGAGCACCGGGTCGCCGAACGCCTGCAGCTCAGTCTGCTGCCCCAGCTGCCACAGCTACCCGGTCTGGAGTCGGCCACCTGCTACGCCCCGGGCAGTGACCTGCTCTCGGTCGGCGGCGACTGGTACGACGTCTACGACGTGGACTCCGATCACATCGGCCTGAGCATCGGCGACGTCGCCGGTCACGGACTGCACGAAGCGACCGTCATGGCACAGATCACCGCCGCCCTGCGCAACATCGTGCCGCGTTGCGGCACCGACCCCGCCGCCGTCCTGGACGAGCTCAACACCTTCCTGGGCCGCTACCATCCGAACCGCATGGCCACCGCCTGCTACCTGGTCTTCGACCGCCGGACGCGCACCCTGACCTACGCCAGAGCAGGCCATCCGCCACCGCTGCTCGTCCACGCCGACGGCACCAGCGCCTACCTCGACCACGCCATCTCACCACCTCTCGGCCCCGTCCGGAACGTCCGCTACCGGCTGGCCGACACCACCGTGACCGAGACCGACACCCTGCTGCTGTACACCGACGGCCTGATCGAGCGCCGTCGCGAGGACCTCGCCACAGGAATGGAGCGGCTGACCGGGTTCGCCCACACCACCAGCGGCCTGAGCATCACCGAGCTGTGCGACCGGTTCCTGCACCACCAGCCCGAAGCGGCGTTTCCCGACGACCGCGCCCTGCTCGCCGCCCGCTTCCCCTCACCCTCCTGAGCGCGCCTCCGCTCAGCGACAGCAGGGCATAGGGGCGCCCAGGACGGCGTGAGCCCTGGCCCCCGGCAGGCCGGGTGCCTGGCAGAACGAGAACGCTCAGCGCCGTCGGCACACTCCCTGGCCTCCTGAGTCGCGACGCCGACCAGTGTCTTCCGGGCCTTCCCTCGTCAGCCGACGGCGGCGGGCCGCTCCTCGACGAGGCGGCCGGTGGACTTCGCCCCCTGTCCTGTGGCGGGCGGAGGCCGTCCCGACGGGGTAGCGGGCCGGCTGCCCCGCCGCGGGACGGAGCAGTCGCGGACGAGTGGGCCGGGGCCAGTCATGACCAGGCGGCCCGCGTGCCACCCACCTGATGGTCCGTTGCAAGCAGCGTCAAATGAGCGTCGGGACGGTTTCCCCCACGCCTCCATGGACCGAGGGAAACGCGTCCATCAGCTCGCGAGACCTCCCACGAAGCCGCAGGTCAAACCCACCCCGGCACCAGGACACGTGCCACGTCGTGCATGTCGAGGAACACGTCGAGCGCACCCGAACGCGCCTGAGCAACCTGCGAAATCTGCAGGTCAGAGCCCCTTTGCAGCAGGCTCGAGAATTGCCACGCACGCCACGTGCGACGTCATCGGAACCATCTCCGGATTCCCCAGCTGGAGAAAGCCGCAGGCAAGAGGGCCTTCCCCGGGCACGGGTACGGCCTGCCCCGAGCCGGAGCGTCATATGAGCGTCACGACCGGGACCCTCTGACGCCGTCATTCACCCGGCCTCGACCACTTCGGCTGCCCTCCGCGACCGAAGTCCTCCCGAGCCGACCGCCGAGGCGGACGGTCTGCCTCCTGCCCTTGATCAACCGGCTTCGGTCAATGCTGCGTGGGCTGCGGCGAGGATCTCCCCGGAGAGCGGGGAGCCCTTGGTGGCACGGGACAGGACCAGCGCACCGAACAGCGTGCAGAGCCGGGCGATGCCGTCCTGATCGTCGGTGGCGAGGAAGTCGGCGAAGTCCGCCACCCCCTCGGCGTAGACGCGACGGGCCTCGTGCCCGCCGCCCTCGCGCGCGATGTCGGCGGCGAGCGCGGCAACCGGGCAGCCGTCCGCCGGGTCGTCGCGGTGCTCGACGGAGAGGTAGGTGTCGATCAGCGCCTGCTGGGCGGCGGCGCGCTGCCCGTCGTACCGCTCGAGCCCGGCGCTGTGGCGCTGGGCGAGCTCGGCGAAGGCGTGGGCGGTGGCCTCGTCGACGAGCGCCTCTTTGGAGGCGAACTGCTTGTAGAAGGCGCCGTGCGTCAGACCGGCCGCCTTCATCAGGTCGGCGACGCTGACCTGCGTGCCCTGCTCTCGAAACAGCCGGGAGGCGGTGTCCACCACCCGCCTGCGGTTTTCCTCCGCCTGCGCCTGCGATACGCGGCCCATGACCACCTCCCATTTGGATGTCGACTGGCATCTATCATAGCTCCGTGTTTAGATTATGACTGCAATCTAACTCAGCGGGTCGCGGACGGCGCCCGCCGGCAATGGAGCGAACATGGAACTGAAGAACGCGGTCGCGGTCGTCACCGGTGCCAACCGGGGGCTCGGACGGCACCTGGCCGCCCAGCTCGTCGAGCGCGGCGCGAAGGTGTACGGCGCGGCCCGACGCCCCGAGACGGTCGACGTGCCGGGCGTCATCCCGATACGGCTGGACGTCACGGACGAGGCGTCGATACGGGAGGCCGCGCGCGTGGCGTCCGACGCGACACTGCTGATCAACAACGCAGGCATCTCCACCGGGGCGTCGCTGATCGGAGGCGAGGTGACCCAGGTGCGCCAGGAGATGGAGACCAATTTCTTCGGCCCGCTCGCCGCGATCCGGTCCTTCGCCCCCGTCATCGAGGGCAACGGCGGCGGCGCCGTACTCAACGTCCTGTCCGTCCTGTCCTGGTTCCACCCGGCAGGACTCGGCTCCTACGCCGCGTCCAAGGCCGCCGCCTGGGCGCTGACCGGTGCCACACGCGACGAGCTGGCGCCCCGCGGAATCGCCGTCTCGGCGCTGCACGTCGGCTACATGGACACCGACATGGCCGCCGGTGTACCCGCCGATCAGAAGGTCGCCGCCGCCGACGTCGCGGCCCAGGCCCTGGACGGCATCGAGACCGGCCTTCCCGAAATCCTCGCCGACGAGACCAGCCGGTACGTCAAGCAGAGCCTGTCCGCGGAGCCCCAGCCGCACCACGCCGGCTGACACTCACCCCTGCACCCCCCGCGCGACCCCCCTCACACCCCTCCGCACAAGGACATCGAATGCGTTACACGACCTTCGGCAACCGGACCGGACTGCGCGTCTCCGAGTACGCGCTCGGCACCGCGAACTTCGGCACCGGCTGGGGCGCAGGCGCCGAGCCGGACGAGGCACGCCGGATCTTCGACCGGTTCGCCGAGGCGGGCGGCACCTTTCTCGACAGCGCGGACGGCTATCAGTTCGGCGAGTCGGAGGAACTGACCGGGAAGCTGATCTCCGCCGACCGCGACCACTTCGTCCTGGCCACGAAGTTCGCCCTCGGCGCCGCCTCGCAGCCGGACATCTCCAAGACCGGCAACAGCCGCAAGAACATGGTCTCCTCGGTCGAGGCCAGTCTCAAGCGCCTGAACACCGACTACATCGACCTGCTGTGGGTGCACTTCCCCGACGAGCTCACGCCGATGGAGGAACTCCTGCGCGGACTCGACGACCTGGTGAGCGCCGGAAAGATCCACCACGCCGCGCTGTCCAACTTCCCCGCCTGGCGCGTATCGCGCGCGGTAACCCTCGCGGACCTGAAGAACTGGGCCCCGGTCGTGGGCATCCAGCACGAGTACAGCCTCGTCGAGCGCACCGCCGACCGTGAGCTCCTGCCCATGGCCGAGAGCCTGGGCCTGGGTGCCGCCCTGTGGTCCCCGCTCGGCGGCGGACTGCTCACCGGCAAATACCGCCGCTCCGCCGAGGGGCGCCTGAGCGACCTGGGGATGGTCATCCACACCGAGAGCACAGGCCAGAAGACCGCCGTCGTCGACACCGTCCTGGCCATCGCCGAGGAGACCGGCGTGACGCCCGCCCAGGTGGCGGTGGCCTGGGTGCGTGAGCGCGCCGCGCGTTCCGTGGCCACACTCGTCCCGATCATCGGCCCCCGCAGCCTCTCCCAGCTCGACAGCTATCTCGGCGCACTCGACATCCAGCTGACCGACGAGCAGTACACCCGCCTGGCCGAGGTCAGCGCGGTGCCGCTCGGCGCACCCCACGACGGAACCGCCGCGTCACTGGACCGCCTCCGGGGAGGTGCCGCCGACCGCGTCACCGCCCCGGTCGTGCCGGTCGCCTGACGGGTGAACGCGGCTGAGGAACCAGCTCGCCCGAGCCACAAGCCGGAGCCACAATCCAAACCACTCGTACTGGTCGACGGCCGGACGAGCGGAGACCCCGCCCTCCCGGGACGGAACACAGAACGGAGACGACGATGAGGGGCTTCATGGTCGAGAAGTACGGCGGCCAAGCCGGGATGCGCGCCGCCGAGCTCCCCGACCCGCAGGTGGGCGCCGACGACGTCCTGGTCAAGATCCACGCAGCGGGCGTCAACCCGCTGGACCTCAGGATCCGCAACGGGGACTTCAAGGCGTTCCTGCCCTACCGTCTCCCGCTCGTCCTGGGCAACGACCTCGCAGGGACGGTCGTCCGGGTCGGCCCGTCCGTCACCCGCTTCGCGGTGGGCGACGAGGTCTACGCCCGGCCCGACAAGGACCGCATCGGCACCTTCGCCGAACTCATCGCCGTCCACCCGGACGACCTGGCACCCAAGCCGGCCACCCTCACCATGGCCGAGGCCGCCTCCCTCCCCCTGGTCGCCCTGACCGCATGGCAGGCCCTGGTCGAGCGGGCGCATGTCCGGCCGGGCCAGAAGGTCCTGATCCACGCGGGCGCCGGCGGCCTCGGTTCCATCGCCGTGCAGCTGGCCAAGGCGCTGGGCGCGGACGTGGCCACGACCGTGAGCACCGCCAAGATCGGCTTGGTCAAGGACCTCGGCGCTGACGTCGTGGTCGACTACCGCACGCAGGACTTCGAAGAGGTCCTCGACGGCTACGACGTCGTCCTCGACAGCCTCGGCGGCGAGAACCTCGCCAAGTCGCTGCGCGTTCTGAAGCCTGGCGGCATGGCCATCAGCGTCGCCGGCCCGCCCGACCCGGCCTTCGCCCGCGAACTCGGCGTGAACCCGATGCTCCGCCTGGCCATGACCGCGCTCAGCTTCAGGACCCGGCGCAGCGCCGAGCGCCACGGCGTGTCGTACACGTTCCTGTTCATGAAGGCCAGTGGCGACCAACTGCGCGAACTCACCCCGCTCATCGACGCCGGGAAGATCCGCCCCGTCGTCGACCGGGTCTTCCCGTTCGAAGAAACCCTCCAGGCCATGGAGTACGTCGAAGGGGGACGGCCGAAGGCGGGCAAAGTCGTCGTCACGATGACGTGAGAGCGAGCACGAGCCCCAGGCACCAGCCGCCTCCGACGGCGAGAAGGCCCACCGCTCCGTGTCTGCTTGGCGAGTCGCAGAAAGGGCCAGGTCAGAGGCCATTGCGCGCTGCCGACGTCGGCCCGGCAGGCACGCCTGTGGGCTTTCGGGCTGACCGTCCGGCGCACACCCCCGATGAAGCGGTGCCTTCCGCACTCCCATCGAGAACGCCGGGTGTCGGTTCTCCGCGACCGACGGCTGCGTCCGGGGGGAGACGATGAACCCTCGTCGGTTCGTGAGGCCGGCGGGCCTACCGGTAGCCCGCCGACTCCGACGGCCGGTGGATCGGGCCGGTGATCTGGGTCAGAGGTCTGCCCGTGCCGTGGTTGGCCTGGGCGATGATCTCCGCGGTGATGGAGACGGCCGTCTCCTCGGGTGTGGAGGCTCCGAGATCGAGGCCGATGGGGGAACGCAGCCGGGCCAGCTGGTTCTCCGTGACGCCCTGCTCACGCAGGCGGCGCAGGCGCTCGTCGTGGGTGCGCCGGGAACCCATGGCCCCGACGTAGGCGACGGGCAGGTCGAGTGCGAGGCGAAGCAGCGGGATGTCGAACTTGGCGTCATGCGTGAGGACACATACGGCGGTGCGCTCGTCCACCTCGGTGCGTTCCAGGTAGCGGTGGGGCCAGTCGACGACCACTTCGTCCGCGCACGGGAAGCGGGCGGGAGTGGCGAAGACGGGGCGGGCGTCGCAGACGGTGACGTGGTAGCCCAGGAAGCGGCCGACCCGGCTGAGGGCCGCGGCGAAGTCGACGGCACCGAAGACCAGCAGGCGCGGCGGGGACGCACGGACATGAACGAGGACGGACAACCGTTCGGCGCATTCGTCTGCCTGCCCGCCGATGTCGGTGCGGACGGTTCGGCCCGCCCGCAGCATGGCCCTGGCCCGGTCGGCCACGGCCCGGTCCGCCGGGCCGCCGTCCACGCGCCCGTAGGCGGCATGGCCGCCGCCGAGCACACTCAGCGTGGAGCCGAGGAGACGATCCGGGCCGTCCACGACCTGTGCCACGGCGACCGGTCGCCCTTGCGTGATCTCGGAGAGGGCCGTGGACAGGTGTGGCTGGGCTGCGGGATCGATGCGCTGGACGAGGACGTCGAGTTCGCCGCCGCAGGTCAGACCGACGGCGAAGGCGTCGTCGTCGGAGTAGCCGAACCAGGCCCGCTGCGGCGTGCCCCGGTCATGGAGCACCTGCCGGCACAGCTCGTGGACCGCTCCCTCGACGCAGCCGCCGGAGATGCTGCCGACGGCGTTGCCGTCCTCGTCCACGGCTACCGACGTACCGACCGGCAGAGGGGCACTGCCGTGCACGCCGACGACGGTGGCCAGGGCGAAGGGGCGTGCCTCGCGGCACCAGCGGTGCAGAGTGTCCGCGATGTTCAGCATGGCGGTTCTCCATGTCTCCATGGCAGGAACAGGATCGGAAGGTGAACGGGCCGCCGCCACGACGCCGGGGAAACGTCACGCGGCGGCGGCCCCTGGGAAGTCCGGCAGCCGGACGGGGCAGGCTGCCGGACGAGCGGTGTGCGCTCCGTCGGCCCGAGGGCATGGATCAGAGCAACTTCTCTGCGGTGATGGGCAGTTCGCGGACGCGGCGGCCGGTGGCGTGGAAGACCGCGTTGGCGACGGCGGGCGCCACCCCGATCATCACGAGCTCGCCGAGACCCTTGACTCCGAGCGGGTCGGCCTCGCGGTCCTCGCCGTCCAGGTAGATCGCCTTGAGGTCGGGGATGTCGGCGTTGACGGGCACGAGGTAGTCGGCGAGGTCGGCGTTGACGATCCGTCCGTCGCGGTGGTCGGTGACCGTGTGCTCCAGCAGGGCCGTGCCGATGCCGCCGACCATGCCGCCGAGGGCCTGGCTGTCGGCGAGCTTGGGGCTGATGATGCGGCCCGCGTCGTACACGCCGAGTACGCGCCGCACCCGCACCAGGCCGAGCGTCGCGTCGACGGCCACTTCGGCGAAGGTCGCGTTGTAGCCGTAGAAGGAGTGCCGCTCCGGGCCGGACGGCGGGGCGAAGGAGCCGTCGGCTTCCAGGTGGGTGCGGTCGTTGCGGGCGAGCAGCCGCCGGTACGTCTCCCCGCGCGTGGGGTCGTTCTTCACGTGCAGCCGGCCGCCCCGCACCACGACATCGCCGGCGGCCACCCCGTACAGCGGCGACTCGCGGTCTGCGACGGCCAGTTCGATCGCCTGACGGCGGACTTTGTTGCAGGCGTCGAGGGTGGCTGAGCCGACGCTGGCCATGGTCATCGAGCCGCCGTGCGGTGGGGTCGGCGGGTAGAGGGAGTCCCCCAGCCGGAAGGTGACCGTGCGCACGGTGAGTCCGAGGGCGTCGGCGGCGACCTGGGTTTGGGAGGTGTAGGTGCCCGGGCCCATGTCGGTGGCGGCGGCCTCGACCAGTGCGGTGCCGTCGGCGTCGAGGCGGGCGCGGGCCTGGGCGGGCATGCGGGCGGTGTCGTAGACGCCGGCGGCCATGCCCCTGCCGATCAGCCAGTCTCCCTCACGTGTCGAGCGGGGCCTGGGGTCGCGGCGATCCCAGCCGAACTCGCGGGCGCCGACCGCGTAACACTCGCGCAGCCGGCGGGTGGAGAACGGCAGCCCGGACGACTCGTCCTCGTTCGGCTCGTTGCGCCGGCGCAGCTCGATCGGGTCGACGCCGAGTGTGTGGGCGAGTTCGTCCATGGCCGACTCGATGACGAAGGAGGCCGTCTGGAAGCCCGGGCCTCGCATGTACAGCGGCGTGGGCAGATCCAGCGGCACCGTCCGGTACCTTTGGGTCACGTCGGGCATGCTGTAGAGCATCTGTCCGGCCGCCAGGACGGACTCGGTGAACGTCTCGTACGACGACGTCTCGGCGTCCAACTCGTGCACCGCGGCGGACAGCCGGCCGCGCCGGTCGCTGCCGAGGCGCAGGCGGTACTCGTACGAGGGCCGGAAACCCGTACCCAGGTACATCTGCTTGCGGCTCAGCACGAGCTTGACCGGACGCTTCGTCTCGCGGGCGGCCAGCGCTGCGACGACCACGTGCGGCCAGCAGCGCAACGCCGTGCCGAAACCGCCGCCGACGAACGGCGAGATGACGCGCACCGCGTCCGTCTCCAGGCCGAACACCGCCGCGAGTTCGGTCTGCGTGCCCACCACCCACTGGGTCTTGTCCCACACGGTGAGCTTGTCGCCGTTCCAGCGTGCGATGGTGGCGTGCGGCTCCATCGGGTTGTGGTGGTTGCGCGCCGTGCGGTACGTCAGGTCCAGTTGTACGGCCGCTGAGCGCAGGGCCGCTTCGCCGTCGCCGCGCGCGTAGCGGGTCGGCTCGTCCGGCTCGGCCTCGGTGAGGTCGGTCGAGGGCTGCTCGGCGTCGTAGCCGACCTTGACCAGGCTCGCGCCGTGTTGTGCGGCCTCCAGCGTGGTGGCGACCACGACGGCGACGGGCTGGCCGTGGAAGCGGACGCGGTCGTCCTGGAAGACGCGGAGTCGCCGGCCGGGCGGATTGTTCGACCCGGAGTTGTCGCGGTACGACAGCTTCGGCGCGTTGCGGTGGTGGAGCACCTTCAGTACGCCCGGAAGGGCTTCGGCGGCGCCGGTGTCGATCGACGTGACGCTGCCGCGGCCGATGGCCGCGTCGACGATGACGGCGTGTACGGACCCGTCGACCTCGTGCTCGGCGGCGTACAACGCCTTACCCGTGACCTTGAGCCGGCCGTCCACCCGGGACAGCGGCGCACCCACGGCTGCCTGCGGCTGGGGGCTCACTTGGTACCTCCTACGACGCGCAGCTGGCGTTCGACAGTGCGCTTGAGCAGCTCGACCTTGAAGCGGTTGTGCCGGAGGGGACGGGCCCCCTTTGCCGCCTTCGCGGCGGCGGCCGACCAGAGGGCCTCCGAGGGGCGTTCACCGAGGAGGTGCTGCTCGACGGCGGGCAGCTTCCAGGGCACCGTGCCCACTCCCCCGGCGGCGACCTTGGCCTCGCGGATCACCCCGCCGCGTACGTACAGTGCGACGGCCGCCGACGTCAGGGCGAACTCGTACGACTGCCGGTCACGCACCTTCAGGTAGCCGGATCTGAGCGGGCGCGGAAGAGCGGGGATTTCGACTGCTGTGATCAACTCACCTTTACGCAGGGCCTGTTCACGTTGCGGGGTTCCGACGGGCCGCAACAGGAACTCCGCGAAGGGGACTTGGCGTGCCCCGTCCGGGCCCACTAGGTGAACGCGTGCCTCCAAGGCGGCGAAGGCCACGGCGGCATCGGACGGATGCGTGGCCACACAGGCGTCGGAGGTCCCGAGGATGGCGTGCGTGCGGTTGACGCCGTGCAGCGCGGCGCAACCGGAGCCGGGCTCGCGCTTGTTGCAGTCGGCGGTGACGTCCCGGAAGTACGTGCAGCGGGTGCGCTGCATGATGTTGCCGCCGATGGTCGCCATGTTCCGCAGCTGCGCCGACGCGCTCAGCTCCAGCGCCTCGGAGACGACGGGGAAGAGGGTGCGCACCTTGGCGTGGGCGGCGGCCTCGGCCATGGTCACCAGGGCACCGATGCGCAAGCCTCCGCGCTCGGTGACGGTGATCTCGCCCAGCGGCAGTCCGGTGATGTCGACGAGGGTCTCGGGGCGCTCGACGGTCTCACGCATGAGGTCGACCAGGGTGGTGCCCCCGGCGATGTAGCGCCCGCCGCGGCGACCGGCGTCGAGGGCTTCGCGGGTGTCGGAGACGCGGGTGTAGGAGAAGGGATGCATGGCGGGCCGCTCCTTACTTCCGGCCCGCGGTCTGCTCGACCGCGCGCACGATCTTGACGTAGCAGCCGCAGCGGCAGATGTTTCCGCTCATCCACTCCCGGATCTCCTCCGCCGAGCCGGTGTGGCCCTCCTGGATGCAGCCGACGCCGGAGAGAATCTGTCCGGGGGTGCAATAGCCGCACTGGAAGGCGTCCTGGTCGATGAACGCCTGCTGCAGCGGGTGGAGTTGATCCCCCTCGGCCAGGCCCTCGATCGTGGTGACGTCCGCTCCCTCCAGACGCACCGCGAGCGTCAGGCAGGCGTTGTGCCGCTGCCCGTCGACCAGGACCGTGCACGCCCCGCAGGCCCCGGCGTTGCAGCCCTTCTTGGAGCCCGTGAGTCCGAGGTGCTCGCGGAGCAGGTCCAGCAGTGAGGTGCGGTTGTCGACCGTCACGGTATGGCGGGTGCCGTTGACCGTCAGGGAGACACGGCTGGACGGCGGCCTCTGGGCGGCCGTCGCTTCCTCCGGGTCGGCGAGGAACGTGCCTCCGATCACGCCTCCTGCGACGACGCCACCACCGACCGCTGTGCTGGTGGCGATGAACGTGCGCCGAGTCGGTGCCGGGGAGGACTCGCCGGCTCCGGTGGGTGGTGGGGCGGAAGGTTCGGGGAGTTCAGTGGACATACGTACGCCTTCGTATCGCGGACGGATCGGCGGTACACATCAGCGGGACGGAGAGTGGATCGTCGTCACCGCGGGAAAGCCGGCAACCGCGCGCTCTGGCAGCGGCTACTGGTCGCCTGGGGAGTCTTGCACCACCGGCACCGCTCGTGGCAGGGAGACTTTCCTCCCCCCTTGAAGCTCCATCAGGAGCGACTGACCGGCGTCACCGAGGGCACGTCCGCGCGGCCAAGGCAGGCGGCCCCCTCCCCGCGACGCGGTGACGCCCTGCGGGAGCCTCGGATGCGCGCTGGCTGGGCCGGGGCTACTGGTCGCGGGTGCGGGGGCCGTTGTAGTGCTGGTCGGTGACCGGCTCGGCCCAGGTGGTCTCGGGAGCGCCGTCGCCTGTGCCCTCCCACAGGGCGATGTGCTCCATGAACCGGTCGGGGGCAGCGCCGTGCCAGTGTTCCTCGTCCGGCGGGCAGGCGACGGTCTCGCCGGGGTGGGCCTCGAAGACGGTGCCGTCCCGGGTGCCGATCAGGGCGATGCCGGAAACGACGTGCAGGGTCTGGCCCACGGCGTGGGAGTGCCAGTTGGTGCGGGCCCCCGGCGAGAAGCGGACCAGGTTGGCGCGCATCCTCGAGGGCTCCTGGCCTGCCACGATGACGTCCCACCACACGTCGCCGGTGAACCAGTCCGCCGGGGCCTTGCTGCTGGGCTGCTGCTTGATGAACTCCATGGTGTCCCTCAGCTCTCTTTCCTGGTTGGGCTGTCCTCAGCGGGCGACGTAGCCGCCGTCGACGGGGAGGGCGACGCCGACGACGAAGCCGGCTCCGGGGCTGCACAGCCACAGGACCGCCTGGGCGATCTCCTCGGCGGTGCCGAGCCGGTTGATGGGCTGGTCGGCCTCGGCCTCGGCGCGGTCGAGTTCTCCCTTGGCGATCATGTCGCTGACCATGGGGGTGTCGATGGTGCCCGGGCAGACGGCGTTGATACGGATGCCTCGGGGGGCGTATTCGAGTGCCGCGCTGCTCGTCAGGCCGATCACACCGTGCTTGGAGGCGTGGTAGGAGGCGCGGCCGGGCAGGCCGACCAGGCCGCCCAGGGAGGAGCAGTTGACGATCGCGCCGCTGCCCTGTGCGCGCATGTGCCGCAGCTCGTGCTTCATGCAGGCCCATACGCCGCGCAGGTTGATGGCGTTGACGCGGTCGAACCTCTCGGCGGGTTCGTCGGCGGCGTCGCTGGGCGGGATCTGGATGCCGGCGTTGTTGTAGGCCATGTCCAGGCGGCCGAAGGTCTCGACCGTGCGGTCGACGGCGGTGGAGACCTGGTCCTCGTCGCTGACGTCGCAGGTGAGGGCGAGGGCTTGGTGGCCGGCGTCGGTGAGTTCCTTCGCGGCAGCGTTCAGGGCCGCTTCGTCGATGTCGGTGAGGACGACGGCGGCTCCGGACCGGGCGAACGCGCGTGCGGTCGCCAGCCCCATACCGGCGCCGGCCCCGGTGACGAGGGCGACGTGGCCGTTGAAGTCGTAGGTGGGATTCACGAGGTGTTGCCCTTCCAGGTGAGGAGATGTGGCGCACGACTGATGTCAGGGGTGCCTGGATGAACTGCGGCGGCACGACGCCTTGCCGCGACGCCGTCGGACGGCCCGGCCGTCGTCGACGACCAGGGCGTGGCCGGCGGCGAAGGAGGCGGCGTCCGAGCAGAGCCGGAGCACGGCGGCCGCGGTCTCTTCCGGTGTGCCCGGGCGAGTCAGTGCTGCGACGACGCCTGCGCGGGTTCGTGGCGTCGCCGTTCCGCGGGAGCGCCGCTCCGGGCCACGATCCGGCCCTTGCGGGACGGGCCGTGAACGGCGAGGGCGATCAGGGGCAGCAGCGTCAGGGCGGCGATGACGGTGCCCACCAGGGGCGGGCCGGTCAGGCCGAGGGAGGAGTCCAGGGCCGTACCGGCGATCGCCGAACCGGCGGCGATGCCGGTGTTGAAGGCGGACGTGGTCAGCGCCGAGGTGAGAGTGGGGGCATCGCCCGCGAAGCGCATGGCGAGGGCGGTGACCACTGGATTGACCGTGAAGCCGGTCAGGCCCATGAGGAAGACCAGGAGGGTCGCTGTCACCGGATTGCCGGACAGCGGGATCATCAGGAACAGGACCAGAGCCGTAGCCGCGGCGGCCGTGATCGTGGTCGCCATCGGACGTCGGTCGCCCAGGCGGCCGCCCGTGGTGGTGCCGCCCAGGGCACCGACGCCGAACGCGATGAGGACGAGCGGTACGGCGCCTGCCGGGACGCCCGCGCGGTCGGTCAGCAGCGGCGTGACATAGGTGTACGTCGCCAGGACACCACCCATGATCAGCATCGCGGCGCCGAGCGCCAGCCACAGCCGACCCTGACGCAGCGCCCCGACCTCGGCCCGGACGGACACCTCGACGCGCTGCTCCCGGGCCGGTATGAAGCGGCCGATGAACACGGCGGCGAGCCCGGCGAGGACGGCCAGGGCCCAGAAGGGGCCGCGCCAGCCGGTGAACTGGCCGGCGAACGAGCCGATCGGCACGCCGACGACGTTGGCCAGGGTCAGGCCGCCGATCATGACGCCCGTGGCGCGGGTGGCGTTGTGCGGGCCTGCGGCGGTGGTCGCGACGACGAAGCCGACGGACCAGAACGCTCCGGTGGCCAGGGCCGTGACGACGCGGGCGGCGAGGACGATGGTGAAGGACGTGCTGAGGGCGGCGACGAGATGTCCGAGGCAGAACACGGACAGGGCCAGGATCAGCGTCAGGCGCTGCGGAAGCCGCAGGGTCGCCATGGCCATGGTGGGCGCGCCGACGATCATGCCGATGGCGAAGGCGGTGATCAGCAGGCCGGCGTGGGAGACGCTGACGCCGAGGTCACCGGCCAGCTCCGGCAGCAGGCCGGCGACGACGAACTCGGTGGTCCCCATCAGGAACGTGCCGGCGGCGAGCACCCAGACGACGAAGGGAAGCTTGCCGGGGGTCCCGGACGCGGAAGGCATACGCGTGGTCTCTCCTTGCGTGGAAATCGGGGGATCATGGTGGCGGCCAAGCCGTCGCGGCGGATCGTGGACGGCGCGGCCACGTCTTCGACGGTTCCATGCGGCGAACAGGACGAAAAGGGGAGAATCTCCTCCCCCCTTCGTGCACGGGTGAGCAGTGGGGCGGGTCAGGGCGCTGCTTCGATGGTGATCTCGTCGGCGGTGGCGAGCTGCTCGGCGCCGCCGTCGGCCATGTGTCCGAGGATGACCAGGCCGGTCGCGTAGGGGGCGTCGCGGTAGTAGGTGGCGAGCTGGTTCCAGGGGGCGTAGTACGCCAGGTCGCCGACCCCGGGGTCGGCGCCTTCCGGGGCGCCGGAGGTGGACAGCTTCCCGGGCAGATCGGCGACCTTCTCGGCCTGGTTGAGGTCGCTCAGGGAGAGTGTCAGGGGGAGCTGGGCGGCGAAGTCGCGGGCGGTGGGGCTGTCGTTCAGGGTGGCGGCGATGCGGTGGCCGTCGAGGGTGAGCCGGATGTTCATCGCGGTTGTCCTGCCGGTCGGTGTGGTGGCTGCCGGGGCCGTCGAAGCCTGCGGCGACGCGGGCTCGGAGGAGGAGGCGGCGGCGGAGGGCGGGGAATCGTCGGTGCAGGCGGTCATGACCAGCAGCAGGGCGGCGGCCGGGACCACGCGGGCGAGAGCGCGAAAGGGGGCGGGATTCACAGGTCGTCCTGTGGCTGGTCGGGCAGAGGCTCGGAGTAGTGGCGGAAGCCGTCCCGGTCGCTGTGGATGTCGTACAGGCGCTGGGCCAGGACGTCGGGACTGCTGTGCTCGGCTTCGGGCCGGATGGCCCCGGGGATGATCAGCTGGGCGGCGTGGATGTTCTCCGGGGCGAGCGCGTCGTGCAGCATGTGGGCGTAGGCGCTCTCGGCGGCGAAGGCGATCGAGGTGCCGGCGACCTTCGGGTTGGGACGTACGGCGCTGGAGCCGTTGACGAACAGCAGGGTGCCGCGGCCGAGTTCACGCATGCCGGGCAGGACGGCGTGCACCGCGGTGACGGGGCCCTTGACGGAGAAGGCGAGCGGGACGTCGAGGTCGTCGGCGTTGGTGTCGAGGACCGGCTTCATGAAGTGGGCCTGGGGCACGGGGCTGTACTGGAGGATCTCGACGGGCCCCAGGTCGGCCGCAGCCGCGTGCAGGGCCGCGGTCAGGGACTCGATGTCGAGGACGTCGGCCGTGTAGCCGCGCGCCTGGATGCCGTCACGGGCGAGGTCGGCCGTCAGGCCGTCCAGCTTCTCCGCGTCGCGGGCGATGAGGGCGACGGTGTGGCCGGCGGCTCCGAAGCGGCGGGCGGCGGCCAGCCCGAGACCGGGGCCGGCGCCGACGAGGGCGAAAGTCGTCATGGTCAGTCCTTGTGTGAGCGGAGGTGGTTGGCGGCCCTGTGGCCGCACCGCCTCGGCGCGGCCCCGGGTGTGGACGCGTCCGCGCTCAGGGCTTGAGCAGGGCCTTGACGGCGCGGCGCTCGTCCATCGCCTGGTAACCCTTGGCCACCTGGTCCAGGGGCAGGCTGAGGTCGAAGACCTTGCCCGGGTCGATGCGGCCGGTCAGCACACGGTCGATCAGGTCGGGCAGGAAGCGGCGCACGGGGGCGGGGCCGCCGCGCAGGCCGACGTGGGAGAAGAACAGCTCCTCGCCGTCGATGGTCACCTCGTGCGGGACCCCGACGAAGCCGACGTTGCCGCCGGGGCGGGTGGAATGCAGGGCCTGTCGCATCGCATCCGCGGTGCCGACGCACTCCAGCACGCTGTCGGCGCCGATGCCGCCGGTGAGGTCCTTGACGCGGGCGATGCCTTCTTCGCCGCGCTCGGCCACGATGTCGGTGGCGCCGAACTCCAGGGCGAGTTTCTGTCGGGAGGTGTGACGGGACATGGAGACGATCCGCTCCGCACCCAGTTCCTTCGCGGCGATGACACCGCACAGGCCGACCGCACCGTCACCGACCACTACGGCCGTCGAGCCGGGCTTCACCTCGGCGGCGAGGGCGGCGTACCAGCCGGTCCCCATCACGTCGGACACGGCGAGCAGGCTGGGCACCATCTCGGCATCCGGGTGCTCGTCCGTGGCGACCAGGGTGCCGTGGGCGTTGGGGACGCGCACGTACTCGGCCTGGCAGGTGCTCATGAACTCCCGGTTCAGACAGGAGGACTGCCAGCCGTTCAAGCAGTTCACGCAGGTGTTGTCCGAGGTGGCGAAGGAGCCGACGACGAACTGGCCCGGCGCGACGTTGGTGACCTCGCTGCCGGCCTCCTCGACGATGCCGACGTACTCGTGCCCCATCGGGTGTGGGTCGCCGACCGGCTCGAGACCGCGATACGGCCACAAGTCCGAGCCGCACACACAGGTGGCGACCGTACGGATCACCGCGTCGGTCGGCTCGACGACCTTCGGGTCGTCGAGGTTCTCGAAGCGCACGTCGCCGGGGGCGTGAATGACTGCTCCGCGCATGGAGTGCTTCCTTCAGTGCGGGGGTCTGTGGACCGCAGCCGTGGTGAGGAATACGACTGCTCACGGTCGAGCCTCACACCCGGGGACAGGCGCGAAAAGCGGAGAGAAAGATCCCGGGAGGGAAACATCCGGGGAGGAAATCCTCCCCCCTTACGTAGGTGCGATCGGTGTCATGCTGGGAAGCATGACCGCCAACGTTCCCCTCAATGAGCTGGGAGAATTCCTCAAGAAGCGGCGCTCGGAGCTGAGCCCCCGCACGGTCGGTCTGCCCGAGACCGACAGGCCCCGCCGGGTGGAGGGGCTGCGCCGCGAGGAGGTCGCTCAGCTGGCCAACATCAGCACCGACTACTACACGCGTCTGGAACAGGGCCGTATGCAGGCGTCGGCGCCCGTGCTGGATGTCCTCGCCCGGGTGCTCCAGCTGGACGACGACGAGCGGGGCTACCTCTTCCAGCTCGCCGGAAAGACCACCACCCGCACCCGGCGCCGCGGCCGGCAGAAGGTCCAGCCCCAGTTGCAGCGGGTCCTGGACGACCTCACCGCCACTCCGGCCATCGTGCAGGGCAGGCGCGGGGACATCCTTGCCTGGAACGCGCTGGCCGCCGCCCTGGTCATCGACTTCTCCCGCCTCGCGGAAAAGCACCGCAACTACCCACGGATCATCTTCACGGACCCCGCCATGCGCACCCTGTACGCCGACTGGGAAACCTCCGCGCACATCGCCGTCGCCCAACTGCGCATGGAGGCCGCAAAGTATCCGCAAGACCCGCGCCTGATCGAGCTGGTCGGTGAACTGTCCATGCGCGACAAGCAGTTCGCCCGCTGGTGGGGCGAACACCACGTCGCCGCCCGCACCGTGGGCACGAAGACCCTCGACCATCCGGTCGTCGGCGAACTCGTCCTGGACTGGGACACCCTCACCGCCAACACCGACCCCGACCAGCACCTCACCGTCTGGACAGCCGCCCCCGGCTCCCCCACCCACGAACGGCTGCGCATCCTGGCCTCCTGGGCCGCCGACCAGAACCTGCCGGCCTCCTCCCCCGTCAACTGACCGCGACGGGCCGCCGCCATGAAGGCGGCTGGAAGGGGCTGTCAGGCAAGTGCGAGCGCTGACATCTTCCTGGCGCCGCGCCGCCGTCGCGGACCGGGTTGTCGCCGACCATCAGGGTGGCGCGGGGTCCGCGCCGAGGTCGGCGCAGGCTTTGAGAAACAGCCCGCCCGGCGAGGTCGTCCAGGTCCCGGTGCATCGTCATCAGACTGACGTCGAAGTGCCGGACGTCCCGTTCGCGACTTGCGACATCAGCGAAGCAGCAGGTCAGACACCCTTTGCTGCGGGCTCAAGAATCGCCACGCACTCCACATGCGACGTCATCGGGAACAAGTCGAACGCCCGAAGCGTCCGCACCCGGTAGCCGCCGTCCCGGAAGTACGCCACGTCGCGTGCCAGCGCCGCCGGATCGCACGCCACGTACGCGATCCGCCGGGCGCCCAGCGAGGAAAGGTGCTGGACCGTCTTGCGGCCCGCTCCCGCCCGCGGCGGGTCCAGGACGATCAGGTCGACCTCCGAGATACCCGTGCGCGGCAACACGCTCTCGACCTTGCCCTGCTCGATGCGGACACGCTCGAAGTCGGCCAGGTTGTGCCGCGCGTCCTCCACCGCCCGCTTGCCCGACTCGATGCCGAGGACCGCGCCCTGGTCGCCGACGCGGTCGGCGAGGGCGCCGGCGAAGAGGCCGACGCCGCAGTAGAGGTCGAGCGCCATGTCGCCCTTGCGGGGCAGCAGGCCCTGCATCACCGCGGTCACCAGGGTGTCCGCGGCCTTCGGGTGGACCTGCCAGAAACCGCCGCCCCCGACCCGGTGCGTGCGGCCGTCGGCGCGTTCGCGGACGAAGGGGCGACCGTGGACCCGGTGGACACCGCCGGAGCGCTCGTCCACGCGCAGCACGGAGACCGGCCGGTCCAGTTCGACGAGCGGCAGGCGCGCGCCCGGCTTCGGGGTGAGGATCACCTGGCGGTCCTGGGACCCCGTCGCCGCGATCGCCTCGACGGAGTCCATGCCCGTCCAGACCCGCTTCTCGATGCCCAGCTCGCTGACGCCCTCCGCCGCGATCATGCAGTGGTCGATCGGCTCCACCTCGTGCGAGCGGTGCCGGCGCAGGCCCGCCCGGCCGTCCGCGGTGACGGCGTACTGGACGCGGGTGCGCCACGCGGGTACCTGGCCCGCGGGCACCTTGTCGCCCTCGGCGGGCAGCACCGTGCCGTCCCAGCCGGCCTCCTCAGGGGTGAGCCCGGCGAGGTGCTGGAGCTGTTCGGCGATGACGTCGGCCTTCAGACGCCGCTGCGCGCCGGGCTTGGCGTGCTGCCAGTCGCAGCCACCGCAGCGGCCGGGACCGGCGAAGGGGCAGGGCTCGTCGATGCGGTCCTTGGAGGCGTCCAGCACCGTCACGGCGTCGGCGCGCAGGAACCGCGCGCCCTCCTCGCCCTCCGTCACCCGCGCCACGACCCGCTCCCCGGGCAGCGCGTGCCGTACGAACAGCACCTGGCCCTCGGACGTGCGGGCGATGCAGTGGCCGCCGTGGGCGACGGGGCCGACCTCGACCTCGTACTCCTCCCCCACCAGCGACTTCCTCGGTTCTGCCTGCATGGCGGAGTTACTCCAAAACGCGTGAGGGGGAAGGGCCGAACGGAAACGGCCGGACAACAGCCCACCAGTCTACGTGGCTGCCGCCCGGCCGTTTCACACGAGCCGTCTCCTCGGGAAACCCTCAGGACTTGGGCTCGGAGGACTCCTTCGACCGCACCTGCGCGGGGCCGCGCCGCACCGAGCCCGGCGCGTTCCAGTCCTGCTGCCTGCGGGCCCGCCGCCTGGCCGCCTCGGAGGACTGCAGCTGGTACGGCACCGAGGTCACCATGATCCCGGGTGTGAACAGCAGCCGGCCCTTCAGCCGCAGGGCGCTCTGGTTGTGCAGCAGGTGCTCGTACCAGTGGCCGACGACGTACTCGGGGATGATCACCGACACCGCGTCGCGCGGCGACTCCTTGCGCAGGCTCTTGACGTACTCGATGATCGGCCGCGTGATCTCGCGGTAGGGCGAGTCCAGGACCTTCAGCGGTACGTCGATGCCGCGCCGCTCCCATTCCTCGCGCAGGGCCTTGGTCTCCGTGGGGTCGACGTTGACGCTCAGGGCCTCCAGCGAGTCCGAGCGCATCAGCTTGGCGTAGGCCAGGGCGCGCAGCGTCGGGCGGTGGATCTTGGAGATCAGCACGACGGAGTGGACGCGGGAGGGCCGTACGAGGTCGTCGCTCGGGCCCTCGGGGGCGGCGATCTCGGCTGCGACCCGGTCGTAGTGCTTCCGGATGGCCGTCATCGTCGCGTAGAAGATCACCATACCGAGCAGGGCGACCCAGGCTCCGTGGGTGAACTTGGTGAGAAGGACGACGACCAGCACCAGGCCGGTGAAGAAGGCCCCGAAGGCGTTGATGGCCCGGGAGCGGACCATGTGGCGGCGCTTGGCCTGGTCCTTCTCGGTGGCCAGGTGGCGGTTCCAGTGCCGGACCATGCCGGTCTGGCTGAGCGTGAAGGACACGAACACGCCGACGATGTAGAGCTGGATCAGGCGGGTGGAGTCGGCTCCGTAGATCCCCACCAGCAGCCCGGCGGCACCTGCGAGGAGCACGATGCCGTTGGAGAAGGCCAGCCGGTCGCCGCGGGTGTGCAGCTGGCGCGGCAGGTAGCGGTCCTGGGCGAGGATCGAGCCGAGCAGCGGGAAGCCGTTGTAGGCGGTGTTGGCGGCGAGGAACAGCACGAGCGCGGTGGCCGCGGCCAGGATGACGAACAGGAAGCTGCCCTTGCCGAAGACGGCCTCGGCCACCTGGGAGATCACCGGGTTCTGGACGTAGTCCCCGCCGAGCGGGACACCGTTGTGGAACAGGTCCCTGGCCGGGTTCTCGGCCATGCGGACGTCGGTCGCGGCGGCCAGCGCGATGATGCCGCAGAACATGGTGACGGCCAGCAGGCCCATCATGGCGAGGGTGGTCGCGGCGTTCTTCGACTTGGGCTTGCGGAAGGCCGGGACGCCGTTGGAGATCGCCTCGACGCCGGTGAGGGCGGCGCAGCCGGAGGAGAAGGCGCGCAGCAGCAGGAAGACCAGGGCGAAGCCGGCCAGGCCCTGGTGCTCGGGCTTGATGACGTAGTCCGCCGTCGGGGCCCGCATGCTGTCGCCCAGGACGAGTCCGCGGAAGGCGCCCCAGGCGATCATGGTGAAGACGCCCGCGACGAACACGTACGTCGGGATCGCGAACAGCGAGCCGGACTCCTTCACCCCGCGCAGGTTCATCAGGGTCAGCAGCACGATCACGCCGATCGCGCAGAGCACCTTGTGCTCGACCACGAAGGGGACTGCGGAGCCGAGGTTCTCGATGCCGGAGGAGATCGACACGGCGACGGTGAGGACGTAGTCCACGAGCAGCGCGCTGGCGACCGTCAGGCCGGCCTTGGGCCCGAGGTTGGTGTTCGCGACCTCGTAGTCGCCGCCGCCGCTGGGGTAGGCGTGCACGTTCTGCCGGTAGGAGGCCACCACGGTGAACATCAGCACGACGACCGCCACGGCGATCCACGGGCTGAAGTGGTACGCCGTCACTCCCGCGATCGACAGGACCAGCAGCACCTCGCCGGGCGCGTACGCCACGGAGGAGAGCGGGTCGGAGGCGAAGACGGGGAGTGCGATGCGCTTCGGCAGGAGCGTTTCGCCCAGCCGGTCACTGCGCAGTGCGCGCCCGATCAGGATCCGTTTGGGCACGTCGGTCAGTTTGGACACAACAGAGGATCGTAGGCGTTCGATTGCGGGGTCGCCCACCCGCCACCCCCCATCGGCGTTCCGTCTGCTCTCCGAGTGAATTCAGAGGCGCATGCGGCTGAGGATTCCGCAGGTCACCCGTTTCTCATGCCTATATGACTAAGCCCCGTCCGCTTTCCGGCCGTTGCCCGCCCCTGGAGGTCCCATGCACACCCCCGCCCAGTTGATCGGCGCCGCGGCCACTCTCGTCGCCCTCGGAATCCTGACGCTGGCGAGCGTGCGCAGCATCAGCCGCCGCAAGGACGTCTCACCCGGGGCGCGCTAGGCGTCCGGGGCCCGGCGGCTGCTCGGACCGCTCTCGCTCCGCCGCCCCGGCCCCCTGGCTCTCGATCTCGTGACTCAACGGCGGGCTCCGCCCGGGTCCGGGGCCCTGCAGGGCCCCGGCAACGCCCTCGGCTTTGCGGATACGTTGGAGTCGGGCAGCCGAACGCGGCTCCGCCCCCGGAGGGCATCATGGCGTGATTGCACCGGCATGATGTTGCCCGGCGGCCCGCACGCAGGCCGCGACGTGATGCCTTGCGAGCCGAGAGAGAGACATGAGCACGACATTCATGAAGCCCAGAGGGCCTGCAGGAAGCGCGGTGTGACGCGATGCATATTGTGATCATGGGTTGCGGAAGGGTGGGTTCCGCACTGGCCCAGAACCTGGAGCAACAGGGGCACACGGTCGCCGTGGTCGACCAGGACCCCACGGCCTTTCGCCGGCTGGGCTCCTCGTTCGGCGGCCGCCGGGTCACCGGTGTCGGCTTCGACCAGGACACCCTGCGCGAGGCGGGCATCGAGGAGGCCGGCGCCTTCGCCGCCGTCTCCAGCGGTGACAACTCCAACATCATCGCCGCACGCGTGGCCCGCGAGATGTTCGGCATCGAGAACGTCGCCGCCCGCATCTACGACCCCCGCCGTGCGGAGGTCTACCAGCGCCTGGGCATCCCCACCGTCGCGACCGTCCGCTGGACGGCCGACCAGATGCTGCGCCGCCTGCTCCCCTCCGGCGCCGAGCCGCTGTGGCGCGACCCCACCGGCGGCGTCCAGCTCGCCGAGGTGCACACCTCCACCGCCTGGGTCGGCCACAAGATCAGCCGGATCCAGGAGGAGACCGGCGTACGCGTCGCGTTCCTGACCCGGCTGGGCGAGGCGGTCCTGCCCACCTCGCAGACGGTGCTGCAGGAGGGCGATCTGGTGCACGTGATGATGCGCACCGACGAGGTCGACAAGGTCGAGGCGGCGTTCGCCAAGGGTCCCGAAGAGGAGGGCGGTCACTGATGAGGGTCGCCATTGCCGGAGCCGGCGCCGTCGGCCGCTCGATCGCGGGCGAACTGCTGGAGAACGGCCACGAGGTCCTGCTGATCGACAAGGCGCCGACCGCCATCTCGGTCGAACGCGTCCCGCAGGCCGAGTGGCTGCTCGCCGACGCCTGCGAGATCACGTCCCTGGACGAGGCGGCGCTCCAGCGCTGCAACGTCGTCATCGCCGCGACCGGCGACGACAAGGTGAACCTGGTCGTCTCGCTCCTCGCCAAGACGGAGTACGGCGTCCCGCGCGTCGTCGCCCGCGTGAACAACCCCAAGAACGAGTGGCTGTTCAACGAGTCCTGGGGCGTGGACGTGGCCGTCTCCACCCCGCGTCTGATGTCGGCCCTGGTCGAGGAGGCGGTGAGCGTGGGCGACCTGGTCCGTCTGCTCCGCTTCAGCCACGGCGACGCCAACCTGGTCGAACTGACCCTGCCGGAGGAGTCGGCCCTGGCCGGCACACAGGTCGGCGACGTCGACTGGCCGCAGGACACCTCCCTGGTGACGATCATCCGCGGCAACCGCGTGCTGACCCCTTCCCGGGAGGACTCCCTGGAGGCGGGCGACGAGCTCCTCTTCGTGGCCGCACAGGCTCGCGAGGAACAGTTGGAGGATCTTCTGTCGGTACGACGGAACGCGGCGGGCTGAACGCGGCTCTCGAATCGGCGGAAGGGGCGTCCCGCGTGCGCGGGGCGCCCCTTCCGTTTTCGTCAGCGTTCGTCAGCGCGGGAGGACCAGTGCGCGCGGGCGGATCACTGCCCGGCAAACCACTGCGCGCGGGCGGATCACTGCTCGGCGGACCGGGCGGCGGCAGCCTCCCGCTCCCGCTCCTCAGCGGCCTTCTCCTCCGCCTCCATCTCCGCGAACACGTCGATCGGCGCGGGCGCCTTCGCGAGGAACACCCACGTCAGGTACACGGCGAGCAGGAAGGGCGGGATCTTCAGGGCGATCAGGATCCAGCCCAGCTGCGTGGTGTCGGCCCACCAGTACAGCGGGAAGAGGATCGCGCACTTGGCGAGCAGGATCGTGCCCCACGCGTAGCTGGCCTTGGCGTAGGCCTTCTTGCGGCCCGGGTTCCGCGTGCGCCAGGAGAGGTTCTCCTTGAAGACCGGGCCGAGGATCAGCCCGATCAGCGGCACCCCGGCCAGGGTGGTGATGATGTAGGCGAGGCCCAGTCCCAGCGTGTAGAGCATGCCGGGCAGGTAGAAGTCCTTCGCGTTGCCGGTCATCATCGCGAAGACCACACCGAAGGCCACGCCGAAGACACCGCTGAACGCGTGCTTGACGGTGTCCTTCATCACCAGCCGGACCACGACCAGCACCAGCGACACGGCCAGCGCCGCGATCGCCGACAGGTGGAGGTCCTTGTTGATCGTGAAGATGGTGACGAAGAGGAGGCCGGGAAGCACCGTCTCCACCATGCCCCGCACGCCGCCGAACGCCTCGAACAGGGCGGCCTCGGTCACCGCCCGGGCGTCGTCCGCAGATGTCTCTTCGGTCGGCTTGTCGAGCGACGTCACCGGCTACTCCCGTCCGAGGGGTCTCAGTTCGTACTTGGGATTGAACAGCACCCGGCGGCCCCGGCTCATCGAGATCCGGCCCGACGCGATCAGCTTGCGTCCGGGCTCTATCCCCACGATGGAGCGCCTGCCGAGCCACACCACGTCCAGCGCGGCGGAGCCGTCGAACAGCTCGGCCTCCAGGGCGGGGACTCCTGCGCGCGGCCGAAGGGTGACCGTGCGCAAGGTACCAGTTACCGTCACTATCTGGCGGTCCTGACAGTCTCCGATCCGGATACAGCCGGTCGTCTCGGTGTCCTCCCGCAGCTCCTCGGACTCCAGGTCCTCCTGCGACGAGGAGAGCCGGTCGAGCATGCGCCGGAACCGGCCCACCGGCTTTTCGGAACGAGGAACAGCACTCATATCTGAAGCGTACCGGGGGCTGCTGACGAAGGGCGAGGAGCCCATTTCCCGAACCGGCGGCCCGTCCCAGACCCGGTGATGCCCCACCCCCGGGGGCCGACCCCCGGCCCCGGGCCACAAGCCGCACCCCTCACTTCTCGAACCGGTACCCCATCCCCGGCTCCGTGATGAAGTGCTTCGGGTGTGAGGGGTCCGCTTCCAGCTTCCGGCGCAACTGCGCCATGTACACGCGCAGATAGTTCGTCTCCGTCCCGTACGACGGCCCCCACACCTCCTGGAGCAGCTGCTTCTGCCCGACCAGACGGCCGCTGTTGCGCACGAGGACCTCCAGCAGGTGCCACTCCGTGGGTGTCAGCCGTACGTCCTTGCCGGCGCGGTCGACCTTCTTCGCGGCCAGGTCGACGGTGAAATCGCCGGTGTCGACGATGACGTCGCCCTCCCCGCCGGCCGGTTCCGCCCGCCGCACGGCGGCCCGCAGCCGGGCCAGCAGCTCGTCCATGCCGAACGGCTTGGTGACGTAGTCGTCGGCGCCCGCGTCCAGCGCCTCGACCTTCTCGTCGGAGGAGTGCCGGGCGGACAGCACCAGGATCGGCACCCGGGTCCAGCCGCGTAGCCCCCTGATCACCTCGACGCCGTCCATGTCGGGCAGGCCCAGGTCCAGGACGACCACGTCGGGGTGGCGGGCGGCGGCGAGCTTCAAGGCGGTGGCGCCGTCGTGGGCCGCGTCGACCTCGTAGGTGCGTGCCTTGAGGTTGATCACGAGGGCGCGCACGATCTGCGGCTCGTCGTCGACCACCAGGACACGGGTCATGAGGCCTGCCTTTCCGGTTCTGCGGTGGGGTGCGGCTCCGGGAGGGATGCCGCCGCTCGGAGGGAGAGGACCATGGTGAGCCCGCCGCCGGGGGTGTCCTCGGCGTTCAGGGTGCCGCCCATGGCCTCGGCGAAGCCGCGCGCCACCGCGAGCCCCAGACCCACCCCTGCGCCGCGCGGGGCGTCGCCGTGGCGCTGGAACGGCTCGAAGATGCGGTCCTTGGCCTCGTCGGGGACGCCTGGCCCCCGGTCGACCACCCGCAGCTCGACCCGGTCGGCCAGCGCGCTGGCGGCGACCAGCACGGGCGCGCCGGACGGACTGTACTTGACGGCGTTCTCGACGAGGTTGGCCACCGCCCGCTCCAGCAGCCCGGGGTCCACGGCGACCATGGGCAGGGTCTCGGGCACGTCCAGGCAGGCGCTGCCCTCGGGGACGCCGCCGAGCGCCATCGGCACCACCTCGTCGAGGTCGATCTCGCGGATCAGCGGGGTGACGGTTCCGGTCTGGAGGCGGGACATGTCGAGGAGGTTGCCGACGAGGTGGTCGAGGCGGTCGGCGCCCTCCTCGATGCCCTCCAGCAGCTCGGCCCGGTCCTCCTCCGACCACTCGACGTCCTCGGAGCGCAGGGAGGTCACGGCCGCCTTGATCCCGGCGAGGGGTGTACGGAGGTCATGGCTGACGGCTGCCAGCAGGGCCGTGCGGATGCGGTTGCCCTCGGCGAGCGTGCGAGCCCGGTCGGCCTCCTCCTGCAGCCGGCTGCGGTCCAGGACGACGGCGGCCTGGGCGGCGAAGGCGGCCAGCACCCTGCGGTCCTCGGCGGGCAGCACGCGGCCGGTCAGCGCCAGCGCCATGTGGTCCCCGACGGGCATGTCCACGTCCGCCTGGTCGGGCCGCTCGACGGGACGTCCCCGGCCGACGCGGCCGGCGCAGGTCCACGGCTCGACGTCGCTCGCCCGTTCCAGCAGGGCCGCCGACTCCATGCCGAAGGTCTCCCGGACGCGTTCCAGCAGCTCCTCCAGGCCCGTCTCGCCACGCAGCACGTTGCCGGCGAGGAAGGAAAGGATCTCGGACTCCGCCCGCAGCCGGGCCGCCTGGTGGGTGCGGCGGGCGGCGAGATCGACCACGGAGGCCACCGCCACGCCGACCGCCACGAAGATCACGATGGCGACGATGTTCTTCGGGTCGGCGATGGTCCACCGGTGCAGGGGCGGTGTGTAGAAGTAGTTCAGCAGGAGGGAACCGACCGCCGCCGACGCCAGGGCGGGCAGCAGCCCGCCGAGCAGGGCGGACGCCACCGTCAGCGCCAGGAACAGCAGCATGTCGTTGGCGAGACCGAGGTCGACGGCGCTGAGCAGCGCCGCGAGCAGGGGCGGGCCGGCGACACCGGCGATCCAGCCCCAGACCCGCCGGGAGCGCCCGAGGCGCGCGTCCCGGGCCACCGGCAGCCCCCGGCCCTTGGCGACCTGACCGTGGGTGACGATGTGCACGTCGAGGTCGGGCCCCGAGTCCCGGGCGACCGTCGCCCCGACGCCGGGTCCGAAGATGTACTGCCAGGTCTTGCGGCGCGAGGAGCCCAGCACGATCTGGGTGGCGTTCACGCCCCGGGCGAAGGCGAGCAGCGCGGCCGGTATGTCGTCCCCGACGACATGGTGGAACGTTCCGCCGAGGTCTTCGACCAGGGTGCGCTGCAGCGCCAGTTCCTTGGGCGAGGCGGAGGTCAGCCCGTCGCTGCGGGCTATGTAGACGGCCAGCACCTCACCGCCGGCGCCCTTCTCGGCCAGCCGTGCGCCCCGGCGGATCAGCGTGCGGCCCTCGGGGCCGCCGGTCAGACCGACCACGATGCGCTCGCGCGAGCCCCAGATCCTCGACACCCGGTGCTCGCTGCGGTACTGGGTGAGGTAGGCGTCGACCCGGTCGGCCACCCACAGCAACGCCAGCTCGCGCAGGGCGGTCAGGTTGCCGGGACGGAAGTAGTTCGACAGGGCGGCGTCGACCTTGTCGGGCTGGTAGACGTTGCCGTGCGCCATCCGCCGCCGCAGCGCCTCCGGCGTCATGTCGACCAGCTCGACCTGGTCGGCCCGGCGCACCACCTCGTCCGGCACGGTCTCCTGCTGCCGTACGCCGGTGATCGACTCGACGACGTCGCCGAGGGACTCCAGGTGCTGGATGTTGACGGTCGAGACCACGTCGATCCCGGCGGCGAGCAGTTCCTCCACGTCCTGCCAGCGCTTGGCGTTGCGGGAACCCGGGACGTTCGTGTGGGCGAGCTCGTCCACCAGGGCGACCTGGGGGCGGCGGGCGAGGACGGCGTCGAGGTCCATCTCGGGGAAGAGGGCGCCGCGGTACTCCAGCTCCCGGCGCGGCACCTGCTCCAGGCCGTGCAGCATCACCTCGGTGCGGGGCCGTCCGTGGTGCTCGACGAAGGCCACCACGCAGTCCGTGCCCCGCCCGACACGACGGTGGGCCTCGGACAGCATCGCGTACGTCTTGCCGACGCCCGGTGCCGCGCCCAGGTGGATCCGAAGCTTGCCGCGTGCCATGGCCCCATTGTCTTCCCGTGGTGTGCCGACTGCGCAGCGTCGACCCTACGGCCGGAAGGCAAGAGGTTCGGGTTCCAGGCCCGGCTCCGGGGCGCACTTTGACGGAACTCTGACGCGGTCCGGCGGGCGGACCGGGTGCCGCACAACGCCTCTCCAGCGCGTGCACGCCCGTCCCGCGGGGTGCCCCTCGATCGGACACGCCTCTTCAGCGCCCATGTCCCTCGAACGCGCACGTCTCCCGGGTGCGCATGAGAAAGGGCCGTACCCCGTGGGTACGGCCCTGGTGTCTCCGCGCGATCAGCGGACTTCGGTGATCTCCGGTCCGCGCTGGAGCTGGCCCATTCCGCCCGCGAAACGGGAGCCCTCCTCCTGCTGGACGCCCTCGGGGACCATCTGGGCGTCGTTCGGCAGCTTCAGGACGATCGGGTCGCGGGGCGCCATCGGGCCCTCACCGCGGACCACGACGGTGTCCCGGAAGATCTGCTCGAGCAGCCCGGCGGCCTGCGGCTGCACGGCCCCCTGGCCCGAGATGACCCCGCGCAGGAACCAGCGGGGGCCGTCCACGCCGACGAACCGCACGACCTGGAAGCCGCCGGTGCCGTCCGGCAGCTGTACGGGCACCTGGGCGCGCAGCTCCCAGCCCAGCGGTCCCTCGACCTCGTCGACGATGCCGCCCTGCTGGGTGATGCCGGTGCCGATCTCCTCGCGCACCTCGCCCCAGATGCCCTCACGCTTGGGCGCGGCGAAGCCCTGCAGCTGGATGGCGCTGTCACGCAGCACGACCGTGGCCGCCACGATCGCGTCGCCCGCGACCTCGACCCTGAGCTCCATGCCCTCGACGCCCGGCACGAACAGACCGCCCAGGTCGACCCGGCCCTCGCCGGGGTCACGGACCTCCGAGTCGTCCCAGGGCCCGTCGGGGCGCGGCGCGGGCTCCAGCCTCAGGCGCTCGCGCTCTTCGTCCGCCTCGGTGTCGACACCGTCGACGACCTGCTCGGCCTCGCCGGCCGCGTCCTCGGCGGCATCCCTCTTCTTGCGACGTCCGAACACGTCACTGTCCTTCCCGGTCGGATACGACCGAAGCGTATCGATTCCCACCCGTCCGACCGCCCAGGGCGGCCTGACCGCTTGTGCCGCTCGTCCCGTCCACCGCGGCATGGCCTCCGGTGGACCCGAAGCCCCCTTCGGCCCGCGCGGAGCCGGGAAGTTCCGCAACCTCCTGGAAGCGGACCCTCTCGACCTGCTGAACCACCAGTTGGGCAATCCGGTCGAAGCGCTCGAACCGCACGGCCTCGCGCGGGTCGAGATTCACCACGATCACCTTGATCTCCCCACGGTACCCGGCATCAACCGTCCCCGGGGCATTCACCAGGGCGACGCCGCAGCGAGCGGCCAGACCGGATCGCGGGTGCACGAAGGCTGCGTACCCCTCCGGCAGCGCCACAGACACTCCCGTGGGTAGCACGGCCCGCTCGCCCGGCTCCAGTCGGCACGCCTCGGTGGTGCGCAGATCGGCCCCGGCGTCCCCGGGCTGCGCATACGACGGAAGCGGTACGTCCGGATCGACACGCCGAATCAGCACTTCCAGGGGATCACGGCTCACGGGTTCACCTCGAAGGCACGGGCGCGCCGGACCTGGTCCGGGTCGTTCATGGCCGCCTGGATCTCCTCCTGGCGGCCGTGGTCGACGAAGTGGTCGACCTTCACCTCGATGAAGAGGGCGTCCGCGCGCACGGCGACGGGACCGTCGGGACCGCCGACGCGTCCGGTCGCGGTCGAGTAGATCTTGCGCCCCGCCACGGCGGTCACCTCCGCCTCCAGGTGCAGCGTGGTGCCGACGGGCACGGGCCGCACGAAGTCGGTCTCCAGCCGCCCGGTCACCGCGATCGTGCGCAGCAGCCAGTTCAGTGAACCGAGCGTCTCGTCCAGCGCGGAGGCGAGCACACCGCCGTGCGCGAGACCCGGAGCGCCCTGATGAGCGGGCTGGACGGTGAACTCGGCGGTCAGCGACACGCCCTCGCCGGCCCGGGCCTCCAGGTGCAGCCCGTGCGGCTGGTCGCCACCACAGCCGAAACACTCGCCGTAGTGCGCGCCGAGAAGCTCACCGGGCGCGGGCGCGTCCGGGTGCCGCACCGGTTGCACGGCGTCGGCCGGGGGCTGAAGAGCCGCGGAAGTACCACTCACAGCCGGAGACCTTACCCGCGCGTCGGCCCCTTTCGGACACCGTGTCAAGCTAGGCCCCATGCAGCTCTCCGCCGCTCCGTACGAAGAACGCCTGACCGCTCCGCGGACCTGGTGGCTGATCTCGTTCCTCGTGGGCGTCTCGATGGCCTTGATCCTGCTCCCGTTCGGCACCCTGCCGATGCTCGGCGGCCTGGCCGGGGGCACCGCGGTCGCCGCCGTCGCCGCGAGCTCGTACGGCTCGGTGCGCATCCGCGTGGTCGGCGACTCCCTGATCGCGGGCGAGGCGAAGATCCCGCTGGAGGCCCTGGGCGAGGCGGAGGTGCTGGACGCGGAGGAGGCCCGCGCCTGGCGCACCTACAAGGCCGACCCGCGCGCCTTCCTCCTGCTGCGCGCGTACATCCCCACGGCGCTGCGCGTGGAGGTCACGGACCCGCAGGATCCGACGCCGTACCTGTACCTGTCCACGCGCGAGCCGGAGCGCCTGGCGGAGGCACTGCGGACGGCGAAGCCGGAGTAGCACACCCGGACGAGGCGTCACCCGGCCGCCGTGCCGACCTCGATCGGACAGCCGGCTCCTCGACGACCGCCGCGCTCGACGACTCCGCAGGCAAGCCGTGCTCCCCTACGGCAGCCGGGGTTCCGTAGGCAGGCCACGGTTCCGTGCGGCGCGCCGCGTTCCCATCCGACAGGCCGCGTTCTCAGCGGCCGTCGCCGTGCTTGCCGTCGTGTCCGCTGTCGCGCCGGTGGTCCGTGTGGCGGCCCAGGGGGTCGTGGGTGATCTCGCCCATCTCCAGGGCGTCCACCGGACGTTCGAGGGCAGGGAGCGCCTCCAGGGCCTCCCAGGGCACCTGGATCTTGCGCAGGTCCCCCCGGATCCGGCCGGCGAGCTTTCTCGTCTCGCCGCGGTTCATGACCGCCCCTACGGCGGCTCCCACCAGGAACGGCATCAGGTTCGGCATGTTGCGGACCATGCGCTTCATGATCCGCTGCCGCAGTTCGCGCTTCATGCGGCTGTTCAGCGCGGTGCTGAAGGTCGACGGCTTGGACGCGTCGACACCGCGCTCCCCCGACCAGGAGTCGAGGTACGCGGTGCTGCGCTGCTTGAGATTGCCGGGCGGCCGTACGCCGTAGACCTCGTGGAGTTCGGCGATCAGCTTCAGCTCGATCGCCGCGACGCCGGTGACCTCCGCGGCCAGTTCCGTCGGCATCGCCGGGGGCACGGGGAGCATCGCGGCCGCGCCAACACCCGCTCCGACCGTCGCCGTCGCCTTCGCCGCGCCCGCCACGAGCTTGTCCGCCAGTTCCTCGGGGCCGAGGCCCGGGAACTGCCTGCGCAGTGTCGCCAGGTCCCGTACGGGAACGCGCGGGGCCAGTTCGATGATCCGGTCGGCGAGGTAGGCGATGCCGGCCCGGGCCCGGTCGCCGCCCTTGCGGGCGCCTTCTCTGGCCCGCTCGCGGATCGTCCCCGCCCGCCGTCTCGCGACGGGTGCGGGGACGTCCACGGATTCCGGGAGGTCACCCCGGTCCGCTGTGGGTTCGAGCGAGGCCGTCCCCGGACCGGTTGAGCCTCGCTCGTCGTCACGCACGCCGTACTGCGGGCCGGTGATCGGCCCTTCGTCCGCTTTTCGCTGGGAGAAGCGGCGCTTCCAGGGAGGGGTCGAGCCAGTCACGGCCGACCCTCCCTCAGTCGCAGTCGCGGCAGATCGGCTGACCGTTCTTCTCCCGGGCCAGCTGGCTGCGGTGGTGCACCAGGAAGCAGCTCATGCAGGTGAACTCGTCCTGCTGCTTCGGGAGCACCCGGACGGCCAGCTCCTCGTTCGAGAGGTCGGCTCCGGGCAGCTCGAGGCCTTCGGCGGCCTCGAACTCGTCGACGTCCACGGCGGAAGCCGACTTGTCGTTCCTCCGGGCCTTCAGCTCTTCGAGGCTGTCCGAGTCGACGTCGTCGTCGGTCTTGCGTGGAGTGTCGTAATCGGTTGCCATGGTCGCTCTCCCCCTCTGGGTGTCTGCGGTGTCTCCAGCGCACGTAACGCGTGAGAGGCCGGACTTGTGCCCGACCTGAGGCGGAGATTTTGCCTCACATCAAGGTCTGTTACTCAATCGACACCCAACCGGACTCCTGACGAGTGATCGGCTTGGATGGCGATGGGGACCGTACACGGTCCGAATGCTGCACGCCAAAGGCGTCTCACCGTGTACTTCCCGTGATCAAGACCCCCGAAAACCGGGATTTTCCCGGCTTTACGACAGCATGCATGATCACGGAGAGTAGATGGCCGGAAAGGCGTCCCTGTGATCGATCACACACAGTGCACACGCGGTGAGGGCTCAGAAATTCCGCGCAAAGCGAACATCCCCGTGTGCCTCCGAGCTGATCGGCGACATGATCTCAGATGGGCAGCGTGACGCGCATGACGAGTCCACCCCCTTCACGCGGCTGGGCATAGATGTGCCCGCCGTGCGCCCGGGCCACGGACCGGACGATGGACAGCCCCAGCCCCACGCCCTTGTCACTGCCCGTCCGCTCCGTGCGCAGCCGCCGGAACGGCTCGAAGAGGTTGTCGATCTCGTACGCCGGGACCACCGGGCCCGTGTTGGAGACGACCAGGACCGCCTGTCCGTGCTGGACGTCGGTGGTGACCTCGACCCAGCCGCCCTCCGCCACGTTGTAGCGCACGGCGTTCTGCACGAGGTTGAGCGCGATCCTCTCCAGCAGTACGCCATTGCCCTGCACGACCGCGGGCTTCTGCTCCCCCCGGATCACGACGCCCTTGCTCTCGGCCTCGCCGTTCACCTGGTCGATGGCCTGCGAGGCGACCTCGGCGAGGTCCACGGGCCCCCGCTCGACGACCTGGTTGTCGCTGCGGGCGAGCAGCAGCAGGCCCTCGACGAGCTGCTCGCTGCGCTCGTTGGTGGCCAGCAGCGTCTTGCCGAGCTGCTGGAGCTCCATCGGCGCGTTCGGGTCGGACAGGTGCACTTCCAGGAGCGTGCGGTTGATCGCCAGCGGCGTCCGCAGCTCGTGCGAGGCGTTGCCCACGAAGCGCTGCTGGGCCGTGAAGGCGCGCTGCAGCCGCTCCAGCATGTCGTCGAAGGTGTCCGCCAGCTCCTTCAGCTCGTCGTCCGGGCCGTCCAGCTCGATCCGGCGGGACAGGTCGGAGCCCGCCACCGCCCGGGCGGTGCGGGTGATCCGGCCCAGCGGCGACAGGACGCGGCCGGCCATCGCGTAGCCGAAGGCGAAGGCGATGACCGCCAGGCCCAGCAGCGCCAGCAGGGAACGGCTGAGCAGGTCGTCCAGGGCGTGCCGGCGCTGCTCGTTGACACAGGCGTTCATGGCGTCGTTGAACTCGCTGGGCGAGGCCTGGTCGGGCAGGTTGCAGATGTCGCTGGTGACCTTGCCCTCGACGATCTTGAAGGGCAGGTCGCTGCCCACGTGCAGCGCCTGGGCCGCCAGCAGGTAGATGATCGACAGCAGCAGGATGCCGGCGATCAGGAACATGCCGCCGTAGAGCAGCGTGAGCCGTATGCGGATGGTCGGGCGCAGCCACGGGAAGGGCGGGGCGGGCCGTCGGGGGTCCCAGGTGGGCTTGGGGGGCGCCTGCGGGGGCGCGGGAGTGGTTGCCACGGGTATCAGATCCGGTAGCCGGAGCCGGGGACGGTGACGATGACGGGGGGCTCGCCCAGCTTGCGGCGCAGGGTCATGACGGTCACGCGCACGACGTTCGTGAACGGGTCGGTGTTCTCGTCCCACGCCTTCTCCAGGAGCTGCTCGGCGGAGACGACGGCGCCCTCGCTGCGCATCAGCACCTCCAGGACGGCGAACTCCTTGGGCGCGAGCTGGACCTCCTGGCCGTCGCGGAACACCTCGCGCCGGTTGGGGTCGAGCTTGATCCCGGCGCGCTCCAGGACGGGCGGCAGAGGCACGCTGGTGCGCCGCCCGAGGGCCC
This sequence comes from Streptomyces tibetensis, assembly GCF_040647715.1. Lineage (GTDB taxonomy): Bacteria > Actinomycetota > Actinomycetes > Streptomycetales > Streptomycetaceae > Streptomyces > Streptomyces tibetensis_A. The sequence continues at coordinate 487,456 of NZ_JBEZCR010000005.1, forward strand.
GCACCCGCGCGATGAGCTCACTGAAGGCGAAGGGCTTGGGCAGGTAGTCGTCGGCGCCGATCTCCAGTCCCTCGACCCGGTCGCTGACGTCGCCGGAGGCCGTCAGCATCAGCACGCGCGTGGGCATGCCCAGTTCGACGATCTTGCGGCAGACGTCGTCCCCGTGCACGACCGGGAGGTCGCGGTCGAGGACGACCACGTCGTAGTCGTTGACGCCGATGCGCTCCAGGGCGGCCGCGCCGTCGTACACGACGTCGACGGCCATGGCCTCCCGGCGCAGTCCGGTGGCCACCGCATCGGCGAGCAGCTGCTCGTCCTCGACGACGAGTACGCGCACGTTGCTGGTCCTTCCTCATGTCCACCCGCGTAGCCCTTCACCGGGCACACGTGGGCAGGGGTCTTCGACAGGGCTTGGTGTGTTGCCCTCCATCCTGCCCTTTTCGGCCATAAGTCGGAGGTAAGGCGGGTGAGAGGGCGGTGACCCCGGTGGGAATAGGAGATTTTCTCTCCCGGTTAGGTTTCCACGGTAGGGAGCTTGGGGAGGACGGCTTTACATCCCACGATCACGCTCTGCTGGCGCCGCACCACCATGCGGTGCGCATCAATCCGCTTTCCGCAGGGCGGGCGTGGGTGTCCGGCACCGTCGCCGCCCAGCCGAGCGGCGCTGGGCATCCACATGCGGCGTGATCGTCCCTTCCGAACGGCACACCCCCGTGCCATCGACCCACGACCCAGGACGAGGGGGCGCAGCATGGACGCATTCACCGCAGGACTTCTGCAGCGCATAAGGGCGACCGAGTCCGATCTGTCCCGGGCTCGCGACGAGGGCGACGAGTTCCTCGTCGACGTGGAGCAGGGCGAGCTCGACGACCTGCGCCGCCTCGCCGCCGAGCACGGTGTGCAGGTCGGCGTGACGAGCGTCTGATCACGCAGTGGACAGCGGGCCCCGGCGAATCCAGCGCCGGGGCCCGCCGCGTTGCCGCAGGGCGCGTTCACCCGGTGTTCATCGCATCGTCGGCCGTCGGCCGGGCCGCCCCGGCGCCCTCAGTCGTGCCAGGCGCCGAAGTCCTCCAGGAGCCGCTGGAGGGGCTCGAAGAGGCCGGGGGTACCCGCCACCGCCAGATCGCCCGACGGGCCCTCTCCGGGGCGTCCACCGGTCAGTGCGCCCGCCTCCCGGGCGATCAGGTCCCCCGCCGCGAGGTCCCACGGGTGCAGGCCGCGCTCGTAGTAGCCGTCGAGGCGTCCCGCGGCGACGTCGCACAGGTCCACCGCGGCCGAGCCGCCGCGCCGGATGTCGCGCAGCAGCGGGATGAGCCGCTGCGCCACTTCGGCCTGGTGGGCGCGGACGCCGGCGACGTAGTTGAAGCCCGTCGACACCAGCGCCTGCTCCAGGGGTGGTGCGGGGCGGCAGGCCAGCCTGCGCTCGCCGTCCCAGGCGCCGGTGGCCCAGGCACCGTGGCCGCGTACGGCGTGGAACGTCTCACCGCGCATCGGGGCCGTGACGACTCCGACGACGGTCTCGCCGTCCTGCTCGGCGGCGATGGAGACGGCCCAGGTGGGCAGCCCGTACAGGTAGTTCACCGTGCCGTCGAGCGGGTCGATCACCCAGCGGACGCCGCTCGTGCCCTCCGTCGCGGCGCCCTCCTCGCCGAGGATGCCGTCGTCCGGGCGGCGCTCGGCGATCAGGCCCGTGATCAGCTTCTCCGCCGCGATGTCCATCTCGGTGACGACGTCGATGGGGCTGGACTTGGTCGCGGCGACCGCGAGATCGGCCGGGCGCCCGTCCCGCAGCAGCGCGCCGGCGCGGCGGGCCGCTTCCTGGGCGAGGTCGAGCAGGTCGGTGTGCAGGGGGTCGGTCACGGGGCTCCTCACGCGTAGGTGCTGTCGGCGCCCGCGGCGGCGGGCCGGGGGGCGCGGGCCGGGCAGCAGCCGACCGGGCAGAGGTTGTGGCTCGCCCCGAGGGCGCCCAGGGCGCACGGCGTGACGTCCTGCCCGCGTTCGACGGCGGCACGCTCCACGACGAGCTCGCGGATCGCGGCGGCGAACCTCGGGTCGGCGCCGACGGTGGCCGAGCGTCGCATCGGCAGACCGAGCTCCTCGGCCCGGGCCCTGGCCTCGGTGTCGAGGTCGTAGAGGACCTCCATGTGGTCGGAGACGAAGCCGATCGGGGCGATGACGACGGCCGGGACGCCGGCCGCGTGCCGCTCGTCCAGGTGGTCGCAGATGTCGGGCTCCAGCCACGGGATGTGCGGGGCGCCGGAGCGCGACTGGTAGACGAGCTGCCAGGGGTGGTCGACGCCCGTGCGCTCCCGGACCGCGTCGGCGATCTGCTGCGCCACGTCCAGGTGCTGCTTCACGTAGGCGCCGCCGTCACCGTGCTCCTCGACGGGGCCGGAGGTGTCGGCGGAGGCCGTCGGGATCGAGTGGGTCGAGAAGGCGAGGTGTGCCCCGGCCCGGACGTCCTCGGGAAGCTCGGCGAGGGACTGCAGCACCCCGTCGGTCATGGGCTCCAGGAAGCCCGGGTGGTTGAAGTAGTGCCGCAGCTTGTCGACCTTCGGCAGCTCCAGGCCCTCCGCCTCCAGGGTCTCGAGCGCGTCGGCGAGGTTCTCGCGGTACTGGCGGCAGCCCGAGTAGGAGGCGTAGGCGCTGGTGGCGAGGACCAGGATGCGGCGGCGGCCGTCGCGGACCATCTCGCGCAGGGTGTCCGTCAGGTAGGGCGCCCAGTTGCGGTTCCCCCAGTAGACCGGCAGGTCCAGGCCGTGCTCGGCGAAGTCCTTGCGCAGGGCGTCCAGCAGGGCGCGGTTCTGGTCGTTGATCGGGCTCACCCCGCCGAACAGGAAGTAGTGCTGCCCGACTTCCTTGAGGCGTTCCTTGGGGATGCCACGCCCGCGTGTCACGTTCTCCAGGAACGGAACCACGTCGTCCGGGCCTTCCGGGCCGCCGAACGAGAGCAGGAGCAGGGCGTCGTAGGGGCTGACATCGCGCGCGTCTGGCATGAGTCGATCCTGCCACCCGGCACCGACAGCCGGGAAACGGCGGGGTGACACCGGCGCGGTCGTCGGGCCCCGGGGCGATGCGCAGCCGGACCGGACGGGTCCGTCGAGGCGATGGGCGGGTGCGTCGGGGCGGTGGTCGGGCCGCGCCGGACGGGTGCGTCGCGACGTTCGGGGCCGTAAGCTGTGTCGTCTGCGTTCGCAGCTTACCGAGCCCTTCGGAGACCCCGTTGCCCAGCCCCTACCGCGCCCTGTTCGAAGCCCCGGGTTCCAAGGGTTTCTCCGCCGCGGGCTTCCTGGGCCGGATGCCGCTGTCGATGATGGGCATCGGCGTGGTCACGATGATCTCGCAGCTCACCGGGCGGTACGGACTCGCCGGTGGCCTGTCGGCGACCATCGCGCTGGCCGCCGCGGTGGCCGGGCCGCAGGTCTCCCGGCTGGTGGACCAGTACGGGCAGCGACGGGTGCTCCGTCCCGCCACACTGATCTCGCTCACGGCGGCGGCCGTCCTGCTGCTCGCCGCGCACCAGGGGTGGCCGGACTGGGTGCTGTTCGCGGCCTGCGTCGGCATCGGCTGCGTACCGAGCGTCGGCGCGATGATCCGGGCCCGCTGGGCGGCGCTGTACCGCGGCACCCCGCAGCTGCACACCGCCTACTCCTTCGAGTCCGTGGTGGACGAGGTGTGCTTCGTCTTCGGGCCGATCATCTCCATCGGTCTGTCCACCGCCTGGTTCCCGGAGGCCGGTCCGCTGCTCGCCGCCTGCTTCCTGGCCGCCGGCGTGTTCTGGCTGACCGCGCAGCGCGCGACCGAGCCCGAGCCGCACCCGCGGGAGCGCAAGGGCGGCAGCGCGATGCGCGCGCCGGGCCTTCAGGTCCTGGTGGTCACCTTCGTCGCCACCGGCGCGATCTTCGGGGCGGTCGACGTGGTCACGGTGGCCTTCGCCGACGAGGAGGGCCACAAGGCCGCGGCGAGCGTCGTCCTCGCCCTGTACGCGGGGGGTTCCTGTGTCGCGGGCATGGTCTTCGGGCTGCTGCACTTCAGTGGTGCGCCGGAACGCCGGTGGCTGCTGGGCGTATGTGCCATGGCCGTGAGTATGATCCCCCTCCTACTGGTCGGAAACTTGCCGTTTCTGGCTGTGGCGCTGTTCGTTGCGGGACTGTCCATCGCTCCGACGATGATCACGACGATGTCCCTCATCGAAGAGCACGTACCACGCGCGCAGCTCACCGAAGGCATGACCTGGGTGAGCACCGGGCTTGCGGTGGGGGTCGCACTGGGCTCCTCCGCGGCCGGCTGGGTGATCGACGCGGCCGGGGCGCATGCGGGGTACGGGGTTCCGGCGGTGGCCGGAGCCGTCGCGGTCGCGGTGGGTTTCCTCGGGTTCCGCCGGCTCAAGCGACCGGCACCGGGTCGGGGAGGCTCCGTTGAGCAGCACAGCGAACGGAAAGAACGGCACGTGGCGTAACTGGGGCGGCAACGTCTCGGCGCGTCCCGCGCGAGAAGTCACCCCTGCCTCCGTCGACGAGCTGGCCGCCGCGGTACGGCGGGCCGCCGAGGACGGTCTGAAGGTGAAGGCGGTCGGCGCCGGGCACTCCTTCACCTCCATAGCCGCGACGGACGGTGTGTTGATCCGTCCTCAACTATTGACCGGTATCCGCAGCATTGATCGCGAGAACATGACGGTCACGGTGGAGGCCGGCACCCCGCTCAAGAGGCTCAACGTGGCCCTCGCGCGTGAGGGCCTGTCGCTCACGAACATGGGCGACATCATGGAGCAGACGGTGTCCGGCGCCACCAGCACCGGCACGCACGGCACGGGCCGCGACTCCGGCTCGATCGCCGCCCAGATCAAGGGACTGGAGCTGGTCACCGCCGACGGTTCGGTTCTCACCTGCTCCGAGAAGGAGAATCCGGAGGTCTTCGCCGCCGCCCGCATCGGCCTCGGCGCCCTGGGCCTCGTCACCGCGATCACCTTCGCCGTCGAACCGGTCTTCCTGCTCACGGCCCGCGAGGAGCCGATGCCGTTCGACCGGGTCCTGTCCGAGTTCGAGGAACTCTGGGCCGAGAACGAGCACTTCGAGTTCTACTGGTTCCCGCACACCGGCAGCACCAACACCAAGCGCAACAACCGCAGCGCGGGCCCGGAGAAGCCCGTGCCGCAGCTCAAGAGCTGGATCGAGGACGAGTTCCTCTCCAACGGGGTTTTCCAGGTGGCCAACTGGGTGGGCCGCGCGGTGCCCGCCACGATCCCCGCGATCGCCCAGATCTCCAGCAAGGCCTTGTCCGCGCGGACCTACACGGACATCCCCTACAAGGTCTTCACGTCGCCACGCCGGGTGCGCTTCGTGGAGATGGAGTACGCCGTTCCGCGCGCGGCCGTCGTCGAGACGCTGCGCGAGCTGAAGACGATGGTCGACCGCTCGGGCCTCAGGGTCAGCTTCCCCGTCGAGGTGCGCACCGCCCCCGCCGACGACATCACGCTGTCCACCGCCTCCGGCCGGGACAGCGCGTACATCGCCGTCCACATGTTCCGGGGCACGCCGTACCAGCGGTACTTCACGTCCGCCGAGCGCATCTTCACCGCCCACGAGGGCCGTCCGCACTGGGGCAAGATCCACACCCGGGACGCCGAGTACTTCTCCCGGGTGTATCCGCGCTTCGGTGAGTTCACGGCGCTGCGGGATCGCCTCGATCCCGACCGGCTGTTCCAGAACGACTACGTGCGAAGGGTTCTGGGGGCGTAGGAGGCGCACGGGGGTGGCGCTCCCGCGCCCTCGCTCCCCGTGGCGTGCGGAGTCGGGGCGCGGCCGGCGGCGTACCGCTGTTCCGCCGCCGGCACCGGCCGCTCGCGGTGTCCGGCCGGTTTATGGTCACCGTGCCTCCACTGCGGCCCATACCCTTGGTTCCGATTCTGGTGATTACGTGAAGTACCCCACGTTCAAGATCGCGAGATGAGGGCAGGAGAGTCCAAGTCCCACCCCTTGCCAGAAGTTGGGCGGCGCGCCATCCACGCACGTGGCCCGAATGGAGTACTGTTGCGAGCCCTGGGTCCGGTCTCCCATGAGGGTGTACAGGACCTTTAGGACCGCCGGGAGGGGGCTAGTTGCACAGGGTGACAGAGTTCGTCACTTAGCGTTGCGAATAGGTAACCGTGCCATAACGGCGATCCAGGGCCCGCGCCCGACACGCCGGGCAACTCGGCAAGGTTGTGGCAGGCTGCACCCGGGCAGGCCACACTCGACTAGCGGAAGCAGCGACGCACGTGACGTCGGCAGGCACCACCCGGGAGGTCCCCATGCCCGAACTGCGTGTCGTGGCCGTCTCGAATGACGGCACACGGCTGGTGCTGAAGGCTGCCGACTCTACGGAGTACACGCTTCCGATCGACGAACGCCTGCGCGCCGCCGTGCGCGGCGACCGTCCCCGTCTCGGCCAGATCGAGATCGAGGTCGAGAGCCATCTCCGCCCCCGCGACATCCAGGCGCGTATACGTGCCGGCGCGACCGCGGAAGAGGTCGCGCAGATGGCAGGCATCCCCGTCGACCGGGTGCGCCGCTTCGAGGGCCCCGTGCTCGCCGAGCGTGCCTTCATGGCCGAGCGGGCCCGCAAGACCCCGGTCCGCCGGCCCGGCGAGAACTCCGGCCCTCCCCTCGGCGAGGCCGTGCAGGAGCGGCTGTTGCTGCGCGGCGCCGACAAGGACACCGTCCAGTGGGACTCGTGGCGTCGCGACGACGGCACCTGGGAAGTCCTGCTGGTCTACCGCGTCGCGGGCGAACCGCACTCGGCGAGCTGGACGTACGACCCGCCCCGGCGACTCGTCCAGGCCGTCGACGACGAGGCGCGCTCCCTGATCGGCGAGTCCGACGACCTGTCCGCACCCGAGCCCAGCTTCCCGTTCGTCCCCCGGATCGCCCGGCTGCCGCGCGACAGACCGCTGGACCGCCCCGAACGCGAGCGGCCCAGTCTGCCCGCCCAGGCGTCCGAGCCGATCGAGGAGACCACCGGCGAGAGAGACTCGCTGACGAGCCTGCTCGAGGCCGTGCCGAGCTTCCGCGGCGACCTGGTGGTTCCGGAACTCCCCCCGGCGGAGACGGAGGAGGAGCCCGTCGTCGTCGCCGAGGTCGACGAGGAGGAGCCTCCGGCGCCCGCGGCCTCGGCCGGTTCCGCCTACGCGGATGTCCTCATGCCGCGCAGCGTGGGCAGCCACCGCGACCGGCTCATCGGTGCCACCGACCGCCAGGCCGAAGCTGACGGCGTACGCCCCGGCCGCAGGGCGGCCGTCCCGAGCTGGGACGAGATCGTGTTCGGCACGCGGCGCAAGAAGCAGGAGTAGCCGGACCGGCCTTCAACGGGTCGTTCCGAGGAGGAGGGGCCACGCCGTCCGGGCGCGACCCCTCCTCATGTCAGATCACTGCGGGTCCGGACCGACGGCGACCGGCCGGTCCGGGTCCGAGGACCACTCCGACCAGGACCCCACGTACAGCTCGGCCGGAATGCCGGCGGCCGCGAGCGCCAGAACCTGGTGGGCGGCGGAAACCCCCGAACCGCAGTACACGCCGACCCGCGAACCCTCGGTCACGCCAAGCCCCTTGAACCGCTCCCGCAGCTCCCCGGCGGGCAGGAACCGCCCGTCGGCCCCCACGTTCTGCGTGGTGGGCGCCGACACCGCTCCCGGGATGTGCCCGGCCACCGGGTCGATCGGCTCCACCTCACCGCGGTACCGCTCCCCCGCCCGCGCGTCCAGCAACACCCCGGACCGTGCCAGCGCCGCGGCGGCATCCGCGTCGAGCAGTCCCGTCGCCCCCGGCTCGGGTACGAAGTCACCCTCCTGCGGAGCCGGCACGGACGTCTCCAGCGGACCTTCCCAGGACGGCAACCCGCCGTCGAGGACTCGCACGTCCGGGTGACCCGTCCAGCGCAGCAGCCACCACGCCCGGGCCGCCGCCCACCCCTGGCCGCCGTCGTAGACGACCACCGGCGTCCCGGCCGAGACGCCGGCCCGGCGCATCGCGGCGCCGAAGCGCGCGAGGTCGGGCAGGGGGTGGCGACCGCCCTCGCCCGGCGCGGAGGCCAACTCCCGGTCCAGGTCGACGTAGACGGCTCCCGGCAGGTGCCCTGCCTCGTACGCGGCCCGGCCGTCGAACGGCGGCTCGCCGGCCGCCTTGGCCGCGGTGAGCTGCCAGCGGACGTCGAGCAGGACCGGCGGGCGAGTGCCCGTGAGATCCCTGGCGAGGTCGGATGCGGAGATGATGGCGTTCATGGCCCCCATCCTCGCGCACAGGGGTGGCCGAGTCGTCCGTGTCCGGCTACTCTGCTCGGCCGGAGCGGGGCGATCACGCGGCGTACGGGAACAGGCACGTGTTGTACAGCTGAGCGACACCCTCCGACAAGCGCGTCGTGAGCACAGGTGCCCGCACATCGGGCATTCTCCCGGGCGAGGGACGCCCCACAGGGCCGCCCCACAGGCTGCGGAGAGCACGGCCACCGCGAGGCCGAGAAGAGAGTGACGATGACCGACGCACGGGGGTCCGCCGGGCCGAACGGCGAAACACCCGCTCGGCACGCGCCCGGCGCGCCCTGCTGGGTGAGCCTGATGGTGCACGGCCCGGACGCGACCGAGGAGTTCTACGGAGCGCTGTTCGGCTGGGAGTTCCAGCCGGGCCCCGAGCAGCTCGGGCCCTACGTGCGCGCGCTGCTCGACGGGCGCGAGGTGGCCGGGATCGGACGGCTGCCGCCGGACCGCCATCTGCCCATCGCGTGGACGCCCTACTTCGCATCGGAGAACGTGGATCTGACGGCCGAGACGGTGCGCAGCCGCGGCGGCACGATCGGAGTGGGCCCGCTCGACGCGGCCGACGCCGGCCGCCTGGCCATCGGCTCCGACCCCTCCGGCGCGGTCTTCGGCATCTGGCAGGCCGCGGCGCACCGCGGCACCGCCGTCGCGGGCGTCCCCGGCACACCCGCCTGGAACGAACTGCTGACCTTCGAGTCGGCCGGCGTCGCCAAGTTCTACCGCACGGTGTTCGGCTTCGAGGAGGAGCCGGTGGTCTCCGCCGACTTCGACTACGTGGCCCTGCACCTCGGCGGCGAACCCGTCGCCGGAATCCACGGCCTCGGTCACGCGCTGCCCCGCGACCGGGGACCGCACTGGGTCACGTACTTCCAAGTGGCCGACGTGGACGACGCCGTGGACCACCTGGACCACCTCGGCGGGCAGGTCCTCAAGCCGGTGCACGACACGGCCCAGGGGCGGGTGGCGCATGTGTCGGACCCGGAAGGGGCGCGGTTCGCCCTGTTGCAACGCCCGAGCTGAAGACTGTGAGCAGGCCGCGGGTCAGGCGGACGTCACCGGCAGCACGTCCGGGGACAGAGCCGCTGCCCGGGACGTCGCCGCGGTCATCCGGCGGCGGTGATGACGCCGGCACAGGACCTCGTAGCCGACCTCGTCCGCGGAGTGGGTGACGTCTCCGACGACCACCTGGGCGCCCTCGACGACCATCACCCCGCCTATCGTGCGGGCGTTGTGGGTGGCCCGGGCTCCGCACCAGCACAGGGCCTCGACCTGGAGCACCTCGACCCGGTCGGCCAGTTCCACCAGCCGCTGCGAGCCGGGGAACAGCTTGGAGCGGAAGTCGGTCGTGATGCCGAAGGCATAGACGTCGAGGCTCAGGTCGTCGACCACGCGCGCGAGTTGGTCTATCTGCTCCGGCGCGAGGAACTGCGCCTCGTCGGCGATCACGTAGTCCGCGCGGCCGCCCTGCGAGAGGTGGTCCACAAGATGGCCGTAGAGGTCCTGCCCGTCCCCGACCTCCACCGCGTCCGTCACCAGGCCGAGCCGCGAGGACAGCTTGCCCTCGCCGGCGCGGTCGTCGCGCGAGAAGATCATGCCCTGCAGACCGCGCGCCGAGCGGTTGTGCTCGATCTGGAGAGCCAGCGTCGACTTCCCGCAGTCCATCGTTCCGCAGAAGAACACCAGCTCGGGCATGGGGAGTTGAGCACCTTTCGGCGTGGGAGACCGGGGCGGTCCGTGTCGTGGGCGTACTTCGGGTTCAGGAGCGTACTTCGAGCAGGGGGACCAGCTGCTCGGCGGGGGTCATCGAACCGTGGTTGCCGACCATCGCCGACTCCTTCGGCTCCCGCTCGGAGGCGATGAGCAGGACGTCGTCCCGGGCGGCCGCGACCACGTCGCCGATCCTGCCGTACACCCGTTCGTCGATCCGCGGTCCGAACCAGCCCGCCGCGATGGCCTCGTCGCGTGAGGCCACCCAGAACTGCTCGCCGAGCACCTCGCGCCAGCAGGTCAGGACGTCGTTCGCGGCGCCGGGCACCGCGTAGACGTGGCGGGCACGGCCCTCGCCGCCGAGCAGGGCGACACCGGCGCTCAGCTCCCAGTCCTCGTCGAAGTCGATGCGGTGCTGCTCGTCGAAGGGAACGTCGATCATGCCGTGGTCGGCGGTGACGTAGAGGGCGCTGCGCGGCGGCAGTTGCTCGGCCAGGCGCTGGACGAGGCGGTCGGCGTACATGAGCTGGCCGCGCCAGGTGTCGGAGTCGACGCCGTAGCGGTGACCGGCGCCGTCGACCTCCGCGAAGTACGTGTACACCAGGGAGCGGTCCCCCGCGGCCAGTTGCTCGGCCGCCAGGTCCACGCGGTCCTCGCCGGACAGCCGCCCGAGGAACGTTCCTCCACTGAGCGCGACCTTGGTCAGCGGGGTGTTCTCGAAGGTCGGGGACGACACCTGCGCGGCGTGCACTCCGGCCGCGTGCGCCAGCTGGAAGACCGTGGGGTAGGGCTGCCAGGGGCCGGGTGGGGCCCACGGCTGCCAGCGCAGCTGGTTCATCAGCTCGCCGGTGTCGGGGTTGCGGACGGTGTAGCCGGGCAGGCCGTGCGCGCCCGGGGGCAGGCCGGTACCGACGGAGGCGAGCGAGGTCGCCGTGGTCGCCGGGTAACCGGCGGTGAGCGGACGTCCGGTGCCACCGCGGGAGGTGGCGAGCAGGGACGTCATGAAGGGGGCGTCCTCGGGGTGCGCCCTCAGCTGCTCCCAGCCGAGGCCGTCGATCAGGAACACGCAGTTGCGGTCGGCTGGGGTCAGCTCCGCGATCGAGGCGCTCATGTCCGGCACGCCCAGGCCGGCGGCCAGGGTGGGCAGGAGGTCGGCGAGTGATCCGCTGCCGTACTCCGGGACCGGTGCGGAGGCGACGGCCAGCGGTTCGGGGTGCTGGTCCCACGCCGTGTCGAGCTGCGCCATCAGCGGGTCGTGTCCGCGGTCGCCTCGGAGAGCGCCTGCGCGAAGGCGAGCGCCTCCCGCACGGTCTCCGGTCCGTCCCCGGCCTCGCTGACGCGCAGGCTGAGGTCGTCCGCCGTGGAGTTGCCGGTGTAGCCGTGGTCTGCCTCGCAGTTGGGGTCGCCGCAGGCGGCCGGCTCCAGGTCGATGCGCGAGACGGCGCCCCAGCCGATGGTGAGGACGACCTCACGGGGCAGGGTTCCCGGCTTGTAGGACTCGGGGTTGGCGACCACGCGGCTGACCACGACCGACGAGATGCGGCCGATCTTCACGGACTCCGTCGACGTCGTGGCGTACGGCGTCGGGGACGTGCTGTCGGCGGCCTGCTCGTCGGTGTGACTGACGATGAACCGGGTGTCCGTGAGGACGAGCACCGTCACATGCCGCCGTACCTCGTTCTGATCGAACGTCGTCTCCTGGTGGACCAGGTACGACCGCATGGGCTCACCGCCCACGGCGGCCTCCACCGCCTCGGCCACGAGGGCCGGGTAGTAGCCGCTGCGCTCGATCGCCGCCCGCAGCCCCTGGGTCGTCGTACTGGTCTTGGCCATGACGCCCATCCTACGGGGGACCACTGACTGCGAGGGACCGCTCGCCCCCGGTCAGTACGCGGGGAGCGTGCGCGGGCCGAGGTCGTCGCGGACCGGAGGGGGCGCGAGACGGACGGAGGCGCCGAGAACGCTCAGGCCGTGCGCGGCGACGACGACCGGCTCCAGGGTGACCGCGACGACCTCCGGGTGGTCGTCGACCAGCCGGGACACCCGCAGCAGCAGCTCCTCCAGCGCCCGGGTGTCGGCCGGTGCCGAGCCGCGCCATCCGAACAGCAGCGGGGCGGTGCGGATCGAGCGCACCAGCGAGGTCGCCTCCCGGTCGGTGACCGGGATCAGCCGGTGCGCGGTGTCCCCGAGCAGTTGCGAGGCGGCCCCGGCGAGCCCGAAGGAGAGCACGGCTCCGGCCGCGGGGTCGATGACGGCCCGTACGACGACGTCCACGCCGCGCGGCGCCATCCGCTGCACCACCGGCCGCAGCTCCTCCGGCGTGCCGAACAGACCGGTCAGCTCGGCGTAGGAACGGCGAAGTTGGTCCTCGTCCGCGAGGTCGAGGCGGACGCCGCCCAGGTCGGCGCGGTGCCGCAGGTGCGGGGCGGTGGCCTTGAGGGCGACGGGGTAGCCGAGGGTACGGGCGGCCTCGACGGCGGCGTCGGGAGTCGGGGCGGGCAGGGCGCGGTGGACCTGGACGCCGTAGTGGCCGAGGAGGTCGCAGGTCTCGTCCGTGCCGAGCGTGAGCCCCTGCCCGCGCGCGAGCAGGCCGCCGATCAACGCTGCGGCGTCCTTCTCCCGGATGTCGTCGTACTCGGGCACCTTGCCGGGGTCGGCGGCGTCGCGTCGCCACTGCGCGTAGGTGACGGCTTGGCCGAGGGCGCGGACGGCGCGCTCCGCGGCGGGGTAGGCGGGGATGAGGTGGGCGCCTTCGGGGGCTTCGGCGGCCTCGGGGGCTGCGGCGGCTTCGGCGGGTGCGGCGGCGGGGAGTTGTTCCGCTGCGGGCGCCGACCTTGGGGCGTTTTGAAGTGTTTTGTCCGATACGGAATGCGGTGCCGTGCTCGCCGCCGCCGACAGGGCCTCCGCCAGGCCGCCGAGCTCGACGTGGACCACCAGGACCGGCTTGGCCGGAGCGGCTGCCGACGCCGAGCGCAGGGCCTGCGCGAGAGCGGCGTCGCCGACCGACCCCTCCCCCACCGCCGGTATGGCGGTGACGACGACGGCGTCGCACCGGTCGTCGGCCAGCGCGCGGGACAGGGCCGCGTGGAAGTCGGCCGCGGACGCCGCCGTGGTCAGGTCCTGCGGAGGGTGCGGCCGCAGGCCCTCGGCGAGGCACGCGTCGTAGGTGAGCAGGCCGAGCGACTCGGAGTTGCCGAGGATCGCCACCCTGGGCCCGGCGGGCAGGGGCTGGCGGTCGAGCAGCAGGCCCGCGTCCACCAACTCGGTGATGGTGTCGACACGGATGACGCCGGCCTGCCTCAGCAGTGCCGACACGGTCGCGTGCGGGAGCCGCGTCGCCCGTACGGCGTGCCCCTGGGGGGCGGCGCCGTGCCGGGCGCCCTGGACGACGACCAGGGGCTTGGCCGCGGCGGTCCGGCGGGCGAGGCGGGTGAACTTGCGGGGATTGCCGATGGACTCCAGGTACATGAGGACGACATCGGTGTCGGGGTCCTCGTACCAGTACTGCAGGACATCGTTGCCGGAGACGTCGGCGCGGTTGCCGGAGGAGACGAAGGTGGAGACACCGGTCACGCCCGTGACGCCGCCGCCACGCCGGTGCAGCCGGGACAGCAGGGCGATGCCGATGGCGCCGGACTGGGCGAACAGTCCGATGCGGCCGGGGCGCGGCACCTCGGGGGCGAGGGAGGCGTTGAGCCGTACCCGTGGGGAGGTGTTGATGACGCCGAAGGCGTTCGGGCCGATGATCCGCATGCCGTACGTGCGGGCGTGCCGCACGAGGGCGCGCTGGCGTTCACGCCCCTCCAGGCCGCTCTCGGCATACCCGGCGGAGACCACGACCAGCCCCTGCACGCCGTGTTCGCCGCACTCGGTGACGACCTCGGGAACGTGCTCCGCCGGGACGGCGACGACGGCGAGGTCCACAGGGCCGTCGATGTCCCGCACCGAGCGGTGGGCGGGCACCCCGTCGAGCTCCTTCTGATCCTCGGGCAGGGCCTTGTTCACGGCGTAGAGGCGGCCGGTGTATCCGGCGTCCCGGATGTTGCCGAGGACGCTGCGGCCCACGCCGCCGGGTGTGCGTCCGGTGCCGATGACGGCGACCGAGCCGGGGGCGAGCAGCCGCTGGACGGACCGTGCCTCGGCGCGGTGTTCGCGGGCGTACTGCACGGCCAGCGAGCGGTCGGTGGGTTCGAGGTCGAACTCCAGACGGACGACACCGTCCTCGAAGCTGCGCTTCTGGGTGTAGCCGGCGTCCGTGAACACCTTGATCATCTTGGTGTTGGCAGGCAGCACCTCGGCGGCGAAACGGCGGATGCCGCGCTCGCGGGCGACGGCGCCGATGTGTTCGAGCAGTGCGGAGGCGACCCCGCGGCCCTGGTGGGCGTCCTGGACGAGGAAGGCGACCTCGGCCTCGTCGGCGGGTGCGGACGCGGGTGTTCCGTCGGCGCCGATCCGGTCGTAGCGTACGGTGGCGATGAACTCGCCGCCGACTGTGGCCGCGAGTCCCACCCGGTCCACAAAGTCGTGGTGCGTGAAGCGGTGGACGTCCTTGGCGGACAGGCGAGGGTACGGCGCGAAGAAGCGGTAGTACTTCGACTCGTCGGAGACCTGCTCATAGAAGCTGACCAGGCGATCGGCGTCATCAACGGTGATGGGCCGGATGCGCGCGGTACCCCCGTCGCGCAGCACCACGTCGGCTTCCCAGTGGGCGGGATACTCGTGCCGGTCCGGCGAGGTCTGCATGGGCCCCAGAGTACGGCTAGCGCCTGACAACGGCGCGAGGCAGTCTGTGGAGGGCGTCAGTCGGGTCGAGGCCGCGATCCGACGGCATCCCTGGAGTGGAACGCGAGGACCGCTCCGGAGGGCTTCACGATATGGGAAACTGGTCTAGACAACCCTGAACACCGAAGGGCAGCAACACATGGCTGAGCGCCGCGTCAACGTCGGCTGGGCCGAGGGCCTCCACGCCCGCCCCGCCTCCATCTTCGTCCGAGCCGCCACGGCCGCAGGCGTCCCGGTGACGATCGCCAAGGCTGACGGCAACCCCGTCAACGCGGCCTCGATGCTGGCCGTCCTGGGCCTCGGCGCCCAGGGGGGCGAGGAGATCGTCCTCGCCTCCGACGCCGAGGGCGCGGACGCCGCCCTCGACCGGCTGGCGAAGCTGGTCTCCGAGGGTCTCGAGGAACTGCCCGAGACCGTCTGATGTCCTGAGCGCCCGATGCGGCGCACACCGAAGGGCTCGTCCGAATTCACCGGGCGGGCCCTTCGCCATTCTCGGTCCACACGGGACAGGAATTCCCCTCTTTCGGGCAGCTGAAATAACCCCCGAGGAATTCACCTCTCTTTGTATACGGCTGCCGTGTTAATGCCGCAGGCTCGCCGTGTTTACGGGATGTTGCGAGTTCCTCACACGGTCGGCGCGTTCCTCGGCGCGGCCCAGGCGCAGGCGGTGCGCGCCGGTCGCGCGCTCGGTGTGCAGCGCCGTGACCGCCCGCGCGCGTTCGCCGTCCCCGCGCGCCACCGCGTCCACGATCGCGCCGTGTTCCGTCCAGGACTCCACCGGGCTGAGCGGCGCCTCCACGGCGTACATCCACGTGATCTTGTGGCGGAGCTGGGTGAGCATCGAGGTCAGGGCGGGGCTGCCGGAGGCCTGGGCGAGCGTCTCGTGGAACCAGGCGCCCAGGGAGCGCAGGTCGTCGCTGTTGCCGCGACGGGCGCGGTCCTGACCCAGCCGGACCAGGCCGCGCAGGACCTTCAGATGCGCCTCGGTGCGGCGCTGGGCGGCACGGGCCGCACCGAGCGGCTCCAGGAGCATCCGCATCTCCAGCAGGTCGCCGGCCTCCTGCTCGGTGGGTTCGGCCACGCACGCGCCCGCGTGCCGACGGGTCACCACGAAGCCCTCGGCCTCCAGCGTGCGCAGCGCCTCCCGGACGGGCACCCGCGAGACGCCGTAGCGGCGGGCGAGGAGTTCCTCGGTGAGTCGGCTGCCGCGGGCGTGGACACCCGCGACGATGTCGTCCCGGATGGCGGTGCACACCGAGTGCGCGGGAATACGCATGACCGGACCTCCGCTTAATCCCCGTGAAACGCCGACGAGCGACGCGCGATTCTGTGACTCTATTGCAATGAGCCGGAATTTCCGACGGCAGGCGAGAATCCAGGGATATTTTTTGGACTGCGGACATGCGGGGGGATCCGGAACGGACCACGGACATGCGGCGGGCATCCGGCGGGCATCCGGAAAAACACCGAAAGCCCCGGCTCGGGGAGCCGGGGCTTCGGGGAACGGCGGAGGGTTCCGCTCAGACGCTGACGCCGTGCGAGCGGAGGTAGGCGATCGGGTCGATGTCCGAGCCGTAGTCGGGGCTCGTGCGGGCCTCGAAGTGCAGGTGCGGGCCGGTGACGTTGCCGGTGGCGCCGGACAGGCCGATCTGCTGGCCGGGCGTGACCTTCTGGCCGACCGAGACGCCGATGGACGACAGGTGGCCGTACTGGGTGTACGTGCCGTCGTCCATCTTGATCACGATGTTGTTGCCGTAGGAGCCGCCCCAGCCGGCCTCGACGACCTCGCCCATGCCGACCGCGTGGACGGACGTGCCGGTGGCGGCGTGGAAGTCGATGCCGGTGTGGCTGCCGGAGGACCACAGACCGCTGCTCGCCTGGTAGCCGGTGGAGACGTACGAGCCGGAGATCGGGGGCACGAAGGAGTTGAGGCGCTTGCGCTCGGCCTCACGGGCGGCGCGCTCCTTGGCCTCGCGGGCCTTCTCGGCCTCCTCCTTGGCCTTCTCGGCCACCTCGGCGGCCCGCTTGCGAGCGGCCTCCTCGGCCTTCTGCTTGGCGGCGGCCTCCTCGGCGGCCTGCTGCTGCGCGACGGCCTGGGCATCGATCTGCTGGGCCACGGTGTCACCCATGGTGACGACCGGGGTGAGGCCGGTCTGCTCGGCACTGGGCTCGGCGGCGAAGGCCGCGGGGGCCGCCACGGTGCCGATCACGCCGGTGGTGGCGAGGGCCGCGACACCCGCCACGCGGGCGGTGCGGCGCTGGATCCTGCTGGGACGACGGTGCTTCCCGGTGGCGCGAGTGAACGCCATGTGGTGGCTGGTCCTTTCCTTCCCTCTCGCCTACCGGGTTAGCTGACGGGTTCGGAGCAGGAAGGTCTCCTACGGACTCCCTCGCGGCACGCGCGGGCGTCCGATTCACCCCAGGGACTGCGGTGGGTCCCCGGCTCCCCTGGCTCGCGCCGTACGGGGACTCGGCGATGACTGTCCGGTGCCGCGGGTGCGGCGCACTGCCTGACGAACAGCCCGGACGACGCTAAGCGGCGCCACTTTCAATTCCCAAACGGATCCCGGCTTTTGTAGCGCATCCCACAGGGCAGACAGGCAACTCCCATACCAATTCGGGCATAAAGGAGCCCTGGTGCCTTCGAAGACATCCAGGGCCCCTGAGCGGGCGTGCCGCTACTCGGCGGGGACGACGGTGACTTCGCCGATGCCGAGGGCCTCGACAGGCGCCTTGATCTGCGCCGCGTCACCGACGAGGACGGTCACCAGCCGGTCCACCGGGAAGGCGCTGACCGCCGCCGCGGTGGCCTCCACGGTGCCGGTCGTGGCGAGCTGCCGGTACAGCGCGGCCTGGTAGTCGTCGGGCAGATGCTGCTCGACCTGGTCGGCCAGCGTGCTCGCGACGGCCGCCGCCGTCTCGTACTTCAGCGGCGCGACGCCCACCAGGTTCTGCACGGCGACGTCCCGCTCGGCGTCGGTAAGCCCCTCGGCGGCGAGCGTGCGCAGCACCGTCCAGAGGTCCTCCAGAGCGGGGCCGGTGTTGGGCGTGTCCACGGAGCCGCTGATGGCGAGCATCGCCGCACCCGTGCCGTCCGGGGCGGACCTGAGGACCTGGCCGAACGCCCGTACGCCGTAGGTGTAGCCCTTCTCCTCCCTCAGGACGCGGTCCAGGCGGGACGTGAGGGTGCCGCCCAGGCAGTAGGTGCCGAGCACCTGAGCGGGCCACACGCGGTCGTGCCGGTCCGGGCCGATCCGGCCGATCAGCAGCTGCGTCTGGACGGCTCCGGGGCGGTCCACGATGACGACCCGGCCGGTGTCGTCGGCGGTCACCGGCGGCACGGGACGCGGCTCGGCCGGGGATCCCGTCCAGGCACCCAGCGTGTCCCCGAGCAGGGCGTCGAGGTCGATGCCGGTGAGGTCCCCGACGACCACGACGGTGGCCGTGGCCGGGCGGACGTGCTTCTCGTAGAAGGCGCGTACGGCCGCGGAGTCGATGGCGGCGACGGTCTCCTCGGTGCCCTGCCGCGGCCGCGACATGCGCGAGTGCGCCGGGAACAGCTCCTTGGAGAGCTCCTTGGCCCCGCGGCGGGACGGGTTGGCCAGTTCGTGCGGAATCTCGTCGAGACGGTTGGCGACCAGCCGCTCGACCTCGCTGTCGGCGAACGCGGGTGCCCTCAGGGCGTCGGCGACCAGGCCCAGCCCCTTGGCGAGCCGGGAGGCCGGCACCTCCAGGCTGAGCCGGACGCCGGGGTGGTCGGCGTGTGCGTCGAGGGTGGCGCCGGCGCGCTCCAGCTCGGCTGCGAAGTCCTCGGCGGAGTGCTTGTCGGTGCCCTCGGAGAAGGCCCGAGCCATGATCGTGGCCACACCGTCGAGGCCTGCGGGCTCGGCGTCCAGGGGGGCGTCGAGCAGCACCTCCACGGCGACGACCTGCTGGCCGGGGCGGTGACAGCGCAGCACCGTGAGGCCGTTGTCGAGCGAGCCGCGCTCGGGGGCCGGGAAGGCCCACGGCTTGGCGTCGCCCGCCTGCGGCCGGGGGTGGAAGTCCATCGTGGCGAGCTCGGTCACCGGGCCGCCTCCTCGTTCTCGTCCTGGTCGGCGGGGGCTTCGGGGGCGGTCGGCTCATAGACGAGCACCGCGCGGTTGTCGGGCCGCAGGCGGGCCTTGGCGACCTCCTGGACCTCCTCCGGCGTGATCTCCAGCACGCGCTGGACGGCGGTCAGGGCGAGCTGCGGGTCGCCGAACAGCACCGCGTACCGGCACAGTTCGTCGGCGCGGCCGGCGACCGTGCCGAGCCGGTCCAGCCACTCGCGCTCCAACTGGGCCTGGGCGCGCTCCATCTCCTCGGCCGTGGGGCCCTCCTCGGCGAACCGGGCGAGCTCCTCGTCGATGGCGGCCTCGATGACCGGAACCTCCACGTCGCCGGACGTCTTCACGTCCAGCCACCCCAGGGAGGGCGCCCCGGCGAGCCGCAGCAGGCCGAAGCCGGCCGCCACGGCCGTGCGGTCGCGGCGCACGAGCCGGTTGTACAGGCGGGAGGACTCGCCGCCGCCGAGGACGGTGAGGGCCAGGTCGGCCGCGTCGCACGCGCGCGTGCCGTCGTGCGGCAGCCGGTAGGCGGCCATCAGGGCACGGGCCGGGACCTCCTCCTCGACGACCTCGCGCAGCTGCTCGCCGATGGTCTCCGGCAGCGAGCCGTCGCGCGGGGCGGGCTTGCCGTCGTGGCCGGGGATGGACCCGAAGTACTTCTCGACCCAGGCGAGGGTCTGCTCCGGGTCGATGTCGCCCACCACGGAGAGCACGGCGTTGTTCGGCGCGTAGTACGTGCGGAAGAACGCCCGCGCGTCCTCCAGGGTCGCCGCGTCCAGGTCGGCCATCGAGCCGATCGGGGTGTGGTGGTAGGGGTGGCCCTCCGGGTAGGCGAGGGCGGTCAGCTTCTCGAAGGCGGTGCCGTACGGGACGTTGTCGTAGCGCTGGCGGCGCTCGTTCTTGACGACGTCACGCTGGTTCTCCATCGACTCGTCGTCGAGCGCGGCCAGCAGCGAGCCCATGCGGTCGGCCTCCAGCCAGAGGGCGAGCTCCAGCTCGTGGGCGGGCATGGTCTCGAAGTAGTTGGTCCGCTCGAAGCTGGTCGTGCCGTTCAGCGAGCCGCCCGCGCCCTGGACGAGCTCGAAATGACCGTTGCCCTTGACCTGCGCGGAACCCTGGAACATCAGGTGCTCGAAAAGGTGAGCCAGGCCGGTACGCCCCTTGACTTCGTGGCGTGAGCCGACGTCGTACCAGAGGCACACCGCCGCGACCGGGGTCAGGTGGTCCTCGGAGAGCACCACGCGCAGACCATTGGCCAGGCGGTGCTCGGTCGCTGTCAGGCCCCCGGAGCCTGCCTGGGCTGTGGCCGTGTGACCCATGGGCATGTACGTCCCTTCGCTCGCGGAGCGGTTGTTCAGACCGCGGATTCCTGCCGGTCCTGCCACTGTATGCAAGCGTGCGGAGCCCTGGTGAAGTTCCCGGCGGCGACCTGGGCCCGAGAGCGCGGGCTGCGGCCGGGACCGGGTCCTGGTCCCGGTTGTCAGTGCGGCGGTCCACAATGGTCGGCGTCAGATCCGGATCGCAGCAGCACGAGCGAGCCGCAGGGGCGGTCGGTGACGAGAGGGCGAGCGCGCACAGGCCCGAAGGGCTGAGTACGGTCGGTGTCTCGTCAGCGCATGAACGCCTTGTAGGCGAGCGACCAGTAACAGGAGGAGCCGGCAGCGATGGCCCGCCGCAGCACGAAGACCCCGCCGCCCGACGACTCGTACGAGGAGCGGATCCTCGACATCGACGTCGTCGACGAGATGCAGGGCTCCTTCCTCGAGTACGCGTACTCGGTCATCTACTCCCGCGCCCTGCCGGACGCACGCGACGGCCTCAAGCCGGTACACCGCCGCATCGTCTACCAGATGAGCGAGATGGGCCTGCGCCCCGAGCGCGGGTACGTCAAGTGCGCCCGGGTCGTCGGCGAGGTGATGGGCAAGCTGCACCCGCACGGCGACGCGTCGATCTACGACGCCCTCGTGCGCATGGCCCAGCCCTTCTCGATGCGGGTCCCCCTGGTCGACGGCCACGGCAACTTCGGTTCCCTGGGCAACGACGACCCACCGGCCGCCATGCGGTACACCGAGTGCCGGATGGCCGAGGCCACGAGCCTGATGACGGAGTCCATCGACGAGGACACCGTCGACTTCAACCCCAACTACGACGGCCAGGAACAGGAGCCGGTGGCCCTGCCCGCCGCCTTCCCGAACCTCCTGGTCAACGGCGCCTCGGGCATCGCCGTGGGCATGGCCACGAACATGGCGCCGCACAACCTGCGCGAGGTCATCGCCGCCGCCCGCCATCTGATCAGGTTCCCGAACGCGGATCTCGACGCGCTGATGAAGCACGTCCCCGGCCCCGACCTGCCCACGGGCGGCCGCATCGTCGGCCTGTCCGGCATCCGGGACGCGTACGAGACCGGCCGGGGCAGCTTCAAGATCCGGGCGACGGTGTCGGTGGAGCCCGTGACGGCCCGCCGCAAGGGCCTCGTGGTCACGGAGCTGCCCTTCACGGTCGGCCCCGAGAAGGTCATCGCCAAGATCAAGGATCTGGTCGGTTCGAAGAAGATCCAGGGCATCGCCGACGTCAAGGACCTCACCGACCGCGCGCACGGCCTGCGCCTCGTCATCGAGATCAAGAACGGCTTCGTCCCGGAGGCCGTCCTGGAGCAGCTCTACAAGCTGACGCCGATGGAGGAGTCCTTCGGCATCAACAACGTGGCCCTGGTCGACGGCCAGCCGCTCACACTGGGCCTCAAGGAGCTCCTGGAGGTCTATCTCGACCACCGCTTCAACGTCGTGCGGCGGCGCTCGGAGTTCCGCCGCGGCAAGAAGCGCGACCGGCTGCACCTGGTCGAGGGCCTGCTGACGGCCCTGCTCGACATCGACGAGGTCATCCGCCTGATCCGCTCCAGTGAGAACTCCGCGCAGGCCAAGCAGCGCCTGATGGAGCAGTTCTCGCTGAGCGAGGTGCAGACGCAGTACATCCTGGACACGCCGCTGCGCCGTCTGACCAGGTACGACCGCATCGAGCTGGAGACGGAGAAGGAGCGGCTCACCGCGGAGATCGAGGAGCTGACCCGGATCCTCGACTCGGACGCGGAGCTGCGCAAGCTGGTCTCCTCCGAACTGGCCACGGTCGCCAAGAAGTTCGGCACCGACCGGCGTACGGTCCTGCTCGAGTCGGGCGGTGCCCCGGTGGCGGCCGTGCCGCTGCAGGTGGCCGACGACCCGTGCCGGGTGCTGCTGTCCTCCACGGGTCTACTGGCCCGCACGGCGAACGGCGAGCCGTTCGCGGAGGACGCCGCCGCCAAGCGCGTGAAGCACGACGTGATCGTCTCGGCGGTGCCGGCCACCGCCCGTGGCGAGGTGGGTGCGGTCACCTCGGCGGGCAGGCTGCTCCGGCTGAACGTGATCGATCTGCCGCAGCTCCCGGAGTCGCTGTCGGCGCCCAACCTCGCCGGGGGCGCCCCGCTGGCGGAGTTCGTCTCCCTGGAGGACGACGAGACGGTGGTCTGCCTGACCACGCTCGACGAATCGTCGCCGGGTCTGGCGCTGGGCACGGCACAGGGCGTCGTCAAGCGCGTGGTGCCGGACTACCCGTCCAACAAGGAAGAGCTCGAGGTGATCAGCCTCAAGGAGGGCGACCGAATCGTCGGCGCGATCGAGCTGCGCACCGGTGAGGAGGACCTGGTCTTCATCACCGACGACGCACAGCTGCTGCGCTTCCAGGCGTCCCAGGTCCGCCCGCAGGGCCGCCCGGCCGGCGGCGTTGCGGGCATCAAGCTCGCCGAGGGCGCGAAGGTCATCTCGTTCACGGCGGTGGACCCGGCCGTGGACGCCGTCGTCTTCACCGTCGCGGGCTCGCGGGGCACGCTGGACGACTCCGTCCAGACGACGGCCAAGCTGACCCCGTTCGACCAGTACCCGCGCAAGGGCCGCGCGACCGGTGGCGTCCGCTGTCAGCGGTTCCTGAAGGGCGAGGACTGTCTGTCCCTGGCCTGGGCCGGTCCCGTCCCCGCCCTGGCGGCGCAGAAGAACGGCACTCCGGCCGAGCTCCCGGAGATCGACCCGCGCCGCGACGGTTCCGGGGTGTCCCTGGCGAAGACGGTCGCGGTGGTGGCCGGACCGGTGTAGGCGGTGGTGGCCGGACCGGTTCAGGCCGGGTCGGCGCCGTCCTCGTCGGGGTCGCGTACGTACCGCAGGACGCCCCACATGCCGTGCTCGTCGGCATGTGGGGCCTCGCTCCCGCACGCCTGCAGTTCCTTCTCGAGAGCGGCGGCGTCGATCCCCGACCCGATGAGGACGAGCTGGGTGAGGCGTTCGGAGCCGGCCGGCCAGGGCTCCGGGTAGAACCGCAGGAAGCGCCCGACGGCATGGACGACGTAGCGGTTGCGGATGTCGTACGGCCCGAAGTCGACGTAGCCCTTGACCCGGTAGAGCCCCTCGGGCCGGCTGTCGAGGAACGTCATCAGCCGGCGTGGGTCGAGGGGCTCGGGCGAGACGAACGACAGGCTGTCGTAGGCGGTGTGCAGGTGCCCGGTGTGGTCCTCGCCCGTGTCGTCCTCGTTCCCGTCGGCGCCGTGTTCGTGCAGGTCGTCGAAGGACAGCTGCCCGATGCGTTCTTCGCTCGGGCGGCAGTCGAAGAGGAACTCGGGGTCGATCCGGCCGTAGGTGGCCGGGACGACGGCGGCGCGGTCGACGAGGGACCGGACCAGTCCGATGACCCCTTCGCCGTCCGCGGCCCGGTCGAGCTTGTTGACCACGACGAGGTCGGCCAGCGCGAGATGCCGGTCGATCTCGGGGTGCCTGGCCCGGGTGTCGCCGAACTCGGCGGCGTCAACGACCTCGACGAGCCCGCCGTAGACGACCCCCGGATGTTCGCTCGCCAGCAGCATCCGCACGAGCTCCTGCGGCTCGGCGAGACCGCTGGCCTCGATGACGATGACGTCGATTCCGACGGAGGGCTCCGCGAGCCGCCCGAGGTAGTGGTCCAGTTCGCTCGCGTCGACGGCGCAGCACAGGCAGCCGTTGCCGAGGGAGACCGTCGAGTCGCCGAGTGCTCCCGCCACTGCCATCGCGTCGATCTCGATCGCCCCGAAGTCGTTGACCAGAGCGCCGATCCGGCTGCCGCCACTGCGGTGCAGGAGATGATTGAGCAGGGTGGTCTTCCCCGAGCCGAGGAATCCCGCCAGGACGACGACCGGGATCTGCTGCGGTTTCGGGTTCGGCTGGCTCACCGTGCGACCTTTCTCGCGCCGACGCGTGCACCGGGCCGCGTTCCCGGCACACGTGGGGGATGGGGATGCCGCCCCAGAATACGAGCAGCGAGATCCACACCGAAGTGAAGTCGGCGGCGTGCCTCCGCGACGCTCGGGCTGCGGCACCCCATCGGACACGAACGCCCAGGCCGGACGCGACCGCCCAGCCGGACCCGAACGCCCAGGCGGACACAAGGGCTCAGGCGGACCCGAACGCTCAGCCGGGCACAGGCGCCGGTGCCTCCGGCCCCACGTACCGCGCCACCGGCCTGATGATCTTCGTGTCCTCCGCCTGCTCCAGGATGTTGGCGCTCCAGCCCACCGCCCGCGCGGCGGCGAAGGTCGGGGTGAACATCTCACGGGGCAGGCCGCAGAGTTCCATGACCACGCCCGCGTAGTACTCGACGTTGGTGTGGAGTTCCCGCCCGGGCTTCAACTCCGCCAGGATCGCCTCGACGTGACGCTCGACTTCGACCGCGAAGTCCACCCGCGGCCCGCCGAACCCCTGGGCGACCTCGCGCAGCATCCGGGACCGCGGGTCCTCCGTGCGGTAGATCGCGTGTCCGAAGCCCATGATGCGCTCACCGGCGAGCACCCGCTGACGCACCCAGGGCTCGATCCGGTCCGGGGTGCCGATCGCGTCCAGGGTGTCCAGCGCGCGGCTGGGCGCTCCTCCGTGCAGCGGACCCGACAGCGCGGCCACCGCCCCGGCCAGGCATGCCGCCACGTCCGCACCCGTCGAGGCGATGACCCGGGCCGTAAAGGTTGACGCATTGAATCCGTGATCAACGGTTGAGATCAGGTATTGCTCGATGGCCCGTGCGTGCGGCTCGGCCGGGACGGAACCGGTCAGCATGTAGAGGTAGTTCGCCGCGTAGGACAGGTCCTCGCGCGGCTCCACCGGTTCCAGTCCCTTTCCCAGCCGGTGCAGCGCCGTGAGCAGCGTGGGCACGGCCGCGGCCGCCTCGATCGTGTCCTGCCGACGCTGCTCGGCGTCGATGTCGTACACGGGGCGGAATCCCTTCGCCGCGCCCAGCAGCGACAGGGCCGTACGCATCCCGGCGAGCGGCCCGGAACGCCCGCCGGCCGCCGCGATGGCGGGCAGTGCCGCTCGCACCGCGTCGGGCAGCCTCCGCAGCGCGGCGGTCCCGGCCGCGAAAGCCGCGCTCTGCCCGGCGTCCGGCAGCTCGCCGTGCACGAGCAGGTGCCAGACGTCCTCGAAGCCGCGGGTCCGCGCGAGGTCGACGGCCGAGTACTGCCGGTAGTGGTAGAAGCCCTCCAGACCGCGGACGTCACCGATCCGGGTGTCGGTGACGACGACCCCCGCGAGACCCCTGGGCGCTGCGAGAAGAGGGGCTGCTGAACTGTTGACGGACATGACTACCTCCCTGAGATTGATTCAAACTGTCTATGATTGATTTAAGGCCTGTCAATATTGATTGAGTCAATATGCCAGTCAATGGTCCACCAGACGGATACGGTGACCCCCATGCGCGATCAAGAACCCGCCCCCCTTGGGGCGGAACGACGGCTGAGCACCAAGGAGGCCGCCGAGCTGCTCGGCGTGAAGCCGGAGACCGTGTACGCGTACGTGAGTCGCGGCCAGCTCAGCAGCCGACGGGTGAGCGGCGGGCGCGGCAGCACCTTCGACGCACGAGAGGTCGAGGCCCTCGCCCGGCGCAACAGGCGTGAGAGCGCGGGCGGTTCCGGTTCCGGTGGCGAGCTGTCCGTACGCACCCGGATCACGCTCATCGAGAACGACCGCTACTTCTTCCGCGGTGTCGACGCGGTCGACCTGGCCACACGCCACACCTACGAGGAGGTCGCCGAGTGGCTGTGGACGGGACGGATGCTCCCGGGCCGCACGTTCACCGCGCCCGCCGCCTCCGTCTCCGTCGCCCGCCGAGCGGTCGAAGCCCTGCCCGAGCACGCCGCTCCGACCGACCGCTTGCGGGTGGCGACGATCGCCGCCGCGACCACGGACCCGCTGCGTTTCGACCTGTCCGAGGAGGCCGTGCTCGGTACCGCGCGCACCCTCATCCCCACGCTCGTCGACGCGCTGCCTCCCGCGGGGCACCACCGCCACGACGAAGGCCCCCTGGCCCACCGCCTGTGGAGCAGGCTGTCGGTGCGCAAGGACCCCGACGAGGCATCCCTGCGCGCCCTGGACGCCGCCCTCGCCCTCCTCGCCGACCACGACCTGGCCGCCTCCACCCTCGCCGTGCGTGTCGCCGCGTCGGCCCGTGCACACCCCTACGCGGCGGTCTCCGCGGGGCTGGGCGTGATCGAGGGCCCGCTGCACGGCGCGGCCAGCGGACTCGCCCACCGGCTGCTGTGGGACGTCCTCGAACAAGGCGACGCGGCCCCCGTGATCGCGGGCGAACTGCGCGCCGGACGCCGCATTCCGGGCCTCGGACACCGGCTGTACCGCGGTGAGGACCCACGCGCGCGTGCCCTGTTCGCCCTCCTGGAACAGATCCCACGTGCGGAGCCCGCTCTCCGCGCCGCCCGCGCCATCGTGGAGACCACCGCGCGGCACACCCCCCTGCACGCCAACGTGGACCTGGCCCTCGCGGTGCTCACCGCGTCCAGCGGCATGGACCCGACCGCGGGCGAGACGATCTTCGCCGTGGCCCGGACGGCGGGCTGGATCGCCCACGCTTTGGAGGAGTACGGCGAACGCCCGCTGCGGATGCGGCCGAGCGGTCTCTACACAGGCCCGAAGCCTCCACAGACGCTGCCTGACTGAGCGGATGCCGCCGAGCGGTGTCCACGCGGCCCCTATACCTTCCGGCCACTGCCGGAGTAAAGCGGGAGGGGGCCGAAAGTCACGGCGACCGAAGTCAGGTTAGGCTCACCTCTGTGAGTACGTGCTCTAGCGTCTCCCGGGACTTCGACGAGCCCGTTTCGGGAACCGCGGCCACCGCGAGGACCTGGCTGTTGCTGGAACAGCCCGGTCCGTGGGGTGCCAAGGCGCTCACTTCGAGCCACCTGGACCCCGCTCTGGGCCGTGCCCTGGAGGCGGCTGCCAAGGACACGGGCGTACGGATCGCGCTCATCCGCCGCCCCGGGCGCCACGCGGACCGCCGCATGCCCGCCTCGCGCCGGGTGTACGCGGCGCACGTCGTCCCGGGGAACGTGTGGCTGCACAGCGCCTCGACCTCTGACCCCGGACAGCTGCTCGATCTCGACTTCGCGGCACTCGGCCGGGGCGACCACCGCGCGTTCGACGCGACTCTCGGCGGCCGGCCCCACGACGGCGACCCGCTGGCCCTCGTCTGCACCAACGGCAAGCGTGACCGCTGCTGCGCCCTCCTCGGCCGTCCCCTCGCGGCCGAGCTGGCGACGTCCGGAGTCGAGGGCGTCTGGGAGGTCACCCATCTGGGTGGTCACCGCTTCTCCCCCACCGTGCTCGTGCTGCCGTACGGATACGCGTACGGCCGGGCCGAGGCCCACTCCCTCAAGGAGGTCCTGCACAGCGCGCGGGAGGGGCGGATCGTCATGGAGGGATGCCGGGGCAGCTCCGCCTGGGAACGCCCCGGTCAGGCCGCCGAGCTCGCCGTGCGCACCAGGACCGGGGAATACGCCGCGGAGGCCCTGAGCATCGTCCGGACGGTCGGAGCGGCACCGTGCTGGCAGGTGACCGTCGCCCACACCGACGGACGCCGTTGGCAGGTCGACGTGGCCCAGGCCGCGGGCCTGCCGCCCCGCCCGGAGAGCTGCGGGGCGTCCGTCCTCGGCTCGCCCGCGCGGATGGACGTGGTGGCGGTGCGCGAGGCGCGGGTGGCGACGGCACTGGCCGGCTGACGAGCGGGCTCGCCCTCACATTGATCTGGAGATCCACGCCACACCCGTCTAGGGCGGGTAGCCGTCCGCACGTACGGTCATGGGTATGAGCCCCACTCCCCCCGCACGCCGCCTGCGCCTCGGCCTGCCCCGGCGAGTGTTCTCGCAGGTGCTGCTCATGCAGGTCGTGATCGCCGCGGGAGTCGCGGTACTCGCGACCGGGCTGTTCCTCGCTCCCCTCGGCGATCAGCTGGACGACCAGGCGATGCGCCGTGCGCTCGCGATCGCGCAGACAACAGCGCAACTGCCCGACCTCGCGAAGGACCTGCGGAACACTCCCCCCACGCCGAACGGCCCGGTGCAGCGGGAGGCGGAGCGGATCCGGAAGGCCACCAAGGCCGAGTACATCGTGGTGATGGACTGGCGGGGCGTGCGCTGGTCACACACGGACCCGAAGCAGATCGGCGGCATCGTGTCCACCGATCCCGGCCAGGCCCTGGCCGGC
The DNA here is from genome assembly GCF_040647715.1 of Streptomyces tibetensis. Lineage (GTDB taxonomy): Bacteria > Actinomycetota > Actinomycetes > Streptomycetales > Streptomycetaceae > Streptomyces > Streptomyces tibetensis_A. The sequence continues at coordinate 515,856 of NZ_JBEZCR010000005.1, forward strand.
GAGGAGGTCATGGAGATCGACAGCGGCACCCTGGGCCGCTCCGCCCGGGGCAAGGTGCCGCTGCGTGACAGCGACGGCCATGTCATCGGCGCGGTCTCGGTCGGCATCGCCTACGACAGCGTCCGGGCCCGTCTGATCCACGCGATCCCGGGGCTTCTCGCGTACGCAGGCGGCGCCCTGGCCGTGGGCTCGCTGGCCGCGTGGGTCATCTCACGGCGGGTCCAGCGGCAGACCAGGGACCTGGCCTTCTCGGACATCGCGGCGCTCCTGTCCGAACGTGAGGCGATGCTGCACGGCATCCGCGAGGGAGTCGTCGCCCTGGACCGCACCGGCCGTATCCGCCTCGTGAACGACGAGGCACAGCGCCTGCTGGGCATAGGCGAGACCGTCGTGGGCCGATCCCCCGACGAGGCGCTCGGCACGGGCCGTACGGCCGACGTGCTGGCCGGACGGGTGACCGGTACGGATCTGCTCACCGTGCGCGGCCAGCGGGTGCTGGTCGCCAACCGCATGCCCACCGACGACGGTGGCGCCGTGGCCACCCTGCGCGACCGCACCGAGCTGGAGCAACTGGGCCGCGAGCTGGACTCCACCCGGGGCCTGATCGACGCCCTGCGCGCCCAGGACCACGAACACGCCAACCGTATGCACACGCTTCTCGGGCTGCTCGAACTGGAGATGTACGACGACGCCGTCGAGTTCGTCGGCGAGGTGGTCGGTGACCATCGCGCCACCGCGGAACAGGTCACCGAGCGGATCGAGGATCCGCTGCTCGCCGCCCTGCTGGTCGGCAAGGCGACCGTCGCGGCCGAGCGGGGCGTCGCCCTGTGGGTGTCGGACCGGACCCGGCTTCCCGACCGGCTGGTCGATCCGCAGGGTCTGGTCACGGTCGTGGGAAACCTGGTGGACAACGCCCTCGACGCCGTAGCCGGCACGCCGCACGCGCGCGTGGAGGTCGAACTGCGCGCCGAGGGGCGCACCGCGATCCTCCGGGTGCGGGACACGGGGCCGGGCGTCCCGCCGGAGCACCGTGAGTTGATCTTCACCTCGGGATGGTCTACGAAGAAGCCGCCGGCTCACCGCGAGCGGGGTATCGGACTCTCCCTGGTGCGCAGGCTGGCCGAACGGCAGGGTGGCAGCGCGACCGTCGGCGAGGCACACGGCGGGGGCGCGGAGTTCACCGTCGTCCTGCCCGAGGCACTCGCCGAGCCGGGTCCCGAACCGGCCGTGCTGACCATGCCGTCAGCTCCGCAGACCGCCGAGAAGGAGTCGTGATGATCGAGGTCCTGGTCGTGGACGACGACGTCAGAGTCGCGAAGGTCAACGCCGCCTACGTCGAGAAGGTGCCGGGCTTCCATGTCGCCGGTGAGGCGCACAGCGCGGCACAAGCGCTGCGTCAGCTGGAGACACTGCCCCGGCTGGACCTGGTGCTCCTGGACCATTACCTGCCGGACGCCACGGGAGTCGCCGTGGTCCAGGAGATGCGGCGGCGCGGCGACCAGACCGACGTGATCATGGTGACGGCGGCTCGGGACGTCTCCACCGTGCAGGCGGCGATGCGGCACGGCGCGCTGCAGTACCTGGTCAAGCCGTTCGCCTTCGCCGGCCTGCGCGCCAAGCTGGAGGCCTACGCTGAACTGCGCCGCACCCTGGACGGCGGCGGGGAGGCGGAGCAGGCCGAGGTGGACCGTATTTTCGGGGCCCTGTCGGCACCGTCGGAGCCGGACCTGCCCAAAGGGCACTCCCCTACCACCGCTGAGCTGGTCCGCCAGTCCCTGATGCACGCCAACGGGCCCCTGTCCGCCCAGGAGATCGCCGAGCGGACCGGGGTGAGCCGGCAGACCGCCCAGCGCTATCTGAAGCTCCTGGAGCGCACGGGACGAGCCAGGCTCACCCTCAAGTATGGCGACGCGGGCCGCCCGGAACACCGTTACGTATGGGCGACCCGCGGTTAGAACCGTCAGCCGTTCGGCCTTCCGAAGGTTCGGTGAGAGTCGCCGTCCTGTTCACGGCACGGCGTACACCACTCACCACTCCTACGCCGCTCCCGCACCCGTCAGCGACCGCACCTCGGTCTCCGCGTGCTTCGCCAGGTCCGGGACCTCCGCCGACGTGACCGTGCCCAGCCAGCCCGCGAGGAAGCCGAGGGGAATCGAGACCAGGCCCGGGTTCTGCAACGGGAAGTACTGGAGGTCGATGCCCGGGAAGAGCGAGTCGGGGCTGCCGGAGACCACCGGGGACAGCACCACGAGCACCACAGCCGGGATCAGACCCCCGTAGACGGCCCAGACGGCGCCCCGTGTGGTGAAGCGCGGCCAGAACAGGGAGTAGAGCAGCACCGGCAGGTTCGCCGACGCGGCGACGGCGAAGGCCAGGCCCACGAGGAACGCCACGTTGAGATCGCGCGCCAGCAGACTGAGCGCGATCGCCACCGCGCCGACGCCGACAGCGGCGACACGAGCCACGGTCACCTCGCTGCGTGGCTTACTGTCCCGGCGCCGCAGGGAGGCGTACAGGTCGTGGGCCACGGCTGCCGAGGACGCGAGCGTGATACCGGCGACCACGGCGAGGATCGTCGCGAAGGCGACCGCGGCGACGATCGCGAAGAGAACCGTCCCCCCGGTGGATCCCGCCCCACCTCCCAGATCCAGCGCCAGCAAGGGAACCGCCGTGTTCCCGGCCGCGTTCGACCCGCGCACCGCCTCCGGCCCGAGAATGGCGGCCGCGCCGAACCCGAGCACGATCGTCATGAGATAGAAGCCACCGATGAGCCCGACGGCCCAGACGACCGAGCGGCGGGCAGCGCGCGCCGTGGGCACGGTGTAGAAGCGCGACAGGATGTGCGGCAGCCCCGCCGTACCCAGCACCAGGGCCAGCCCGAGACTGATGAAGTCGAAGCGGGCGGTCCAGTCCCCGCCGTACTTCAGCCCCGGTGCCAGAAACGCCGCTCCGTGCCCGCTGCGCTCGGCCGCCGTGAACAGCAGCCGGTCCACGTCGCCGTGGAAGCGCACCAGGACGAGGACCGTCAGCACGACGGTGCCTCCGAGCAGCAGGACGGCCTTGACGATCTGGATCCAGGTGGTCGCCCGCATACCTCCCAGCGACACGTAGACCACCATGAGGGCGCCCACCCCGATGACGGTCCAGGACCGCGCCGCGTCGCTCGTGCCACCGAGCAGCAGCGCCACCAGGCTCCCCGCGCCGACCATCTGCGCCACCAGATACAGAACGGACACCGTCACCGAGGAGGTTCCCGCCGCGATCCTCACCGGCCGCTCCCTCATCCGTGAGGCCACGACGTCGGCGAGCGTGAACCGGCCGCAGTTGCGGACCAGTTCGGCGACCAGGAACAGCACCACGAGCCACGCCACCAGGAACCCGACGACATACAGCAGCCCGTCGTACCCGAACAGCGCGATGAGCCCGGTGACTCCCAGGAAGGATGCGGCCGACATGTAGTCACCCGCGATGGCAAAACCATTCTCCATGGGTGAGAAGAGCCGCCCGCCGGCGTAGAACTCCTCCGCCGAGCCACGTCTGTTGCGGCTGACCCACGTGGTGATCCCCAGCGTGACCGCGACGAACGCGCTGAAGAGAAGCAACGCCAGCGTCTGGTGTTCCTCCGTCACGACCTACCACCACTCACACCACGCGTCAGTTCCTGTGTGTCCCAGCGCAGTTCGAGCGCGGCCCGGTCCCTGCGCAGCCGCGCGTGCCGGGCGTACGCCCACGTCAGCAGAAACGTGGACAGGAACTGCCCCAGCCCCGCCACCATCGCCACGTTCACCGCTCCCGCGACGGGCCTCGCCATCACCTCCGGCACCGCCGTGGCAGCAACGACATAGCCCACGTACCAGGCGAAGAAGGCCACGAACGCCGGCACAACGAACCTCCGGTACCGCCGCCGCACCTCCTGAAAGGCGGCACTGCGCTGCACTTCCAGGTACACATCGGCCGTGGCGGCCCCCGTCACGCCCTCTCCCCGCGCAGGCGGAACCAGCGTGTGGGCCTGCGCCCCGTCGCCGGCCGACTCGCCCCAGCCGGAGGCGAGGGCGTCGTACCAGGGATCGTCATACCTGAGCTGTCCGGCCTCCTCGGGCGGAACCGGATCACGACCGTCGAAAGGCTCGGCCCAACTCTCCTGGCCCGCTCCACCGCCGCGGGGACGGCCCTTGCTTTGCTGCATGCCCAAGGATGGACAGAACGGGAAGATCCCTGACTCTTCTTCCCTTCGCTCTTCACCCCATCAGGTGACTAACCCGCTGGTGGCCGCACGAGTCCCTTCCCGAAGGCGTAACGCACCGCCTGCGCACGGTCCTTGAGCCCGGTCTTGGTGAAGAGGTTGTTGATGTGGGTCTTCACGGTCGCCGTGGAGACGTGCAGCCTTCGCGCGATCTCCGGGTTGCTCAGCCCCTCGGCGATGAGGAGCAGTACCTCCGTCTCCCGGGCGGTGAGTCCGTCCGGCGGTTCGGGGGGCGCGGCCGGCCAGGGCTCCGGCTCGGTCAGGCGCTCCAGCAGACGTCTCTGAATGCCCGGTGAGAGGCCCGCGTCGCCCGACAGCACGCTGTGCACGGCCCGCGCGATCTCGTCCCCGCCCGTGTCCTTGGTGAGATAACCGAGCGCCCCCGCAGCCAGCGCGGGGAACAGCGACTCGTCGTCCGCGAACGTCGTGAGCACCACGACCTGTGTCCCGGGGTGCTCCGCGCGAATCCTGCGGGTCGCCTCCACTCCGTCGCAGCGGGGCATGCGCAGGTCCATCAGCACCACGTCCGGAGCAAGCCGGGCGACGAGCGCCACCGCCTCCTCCCCGTCTCCCGCGGCTCCGACGACCTCGATCCCGGGCAGCAGACCGAGCAGCATCACGATGCCCTCCCGCACCACGGTCTGGTCGTCCGCGACCACCACCCGAGCGGGCTTCGGATCGGCGCCCCGCGTCATACCGGTACCTTCAACGTCACCACGAACCCCTCCTCGCCCGGCCCGGCCCGGAGGGAACCGCCCAGCAGTTCCGCCCGCTCCCGCATGCCCAGCAGACCGTACCCGGCCCCCGTGCCCGTCAGCTCGCCCGGCGAACCGCCCGAGTCGCGCACGTCCAGGGTCACTTCGTGCGGACGGTAGTCGAGTCTGAGGTGGACCTTGGCGCCCGGAGCGTGCTTGCGGACGTTCGTCAGGGCCTCCTGGGCCGCTCTGCGCACGGCCTGGGAAGCCTCGGCCGGCAAGCGCCTCCGTTCACCCGTGATGGTGATCTCGGCACCGTCGGCCGTACCGACCAGGCCGCCCAGGAAGTCCTCCAGCGGCGTCAGCTCCCCGCGCAGAGCGGAGAGCGCCTGCCGGGTTTCGGCGAGGCCGTCCCGGGCCATCTCTCGCGCCGCCACCACGCGTTCATGGATCTGCTCTCGTTCCCCTCCCCGCTCGATCAACAGCCTGGCCGCCTCAAGGTGCACCAGCTGGGCCGAGAGGCTGTGGGCCAGCACATCGTGTATCTCCCGCGCTATGCGGGCCCGCTCCGCGAGGGCCGCCGTCTCCGCCTCGGCCGCACGCGCTGCCCGTTCCTGGGTGAGGAGCCGCAGGGCACTTCCGCGGGCCTCGGCATCGAGGCGCAGGGTGTAGCCGGCCAGGGCGATGCCGATGCCGGTGACCACGGTCGTCAGCAGGTCGTCGTGCTGGACGACCCCATAGGTGCAAAGAGCCACTCCCGCGGCACTCAGGGCGGCGGCCGAGGGCAGCCGCTCCAGAGCCGAGACGACGCAGCCGCACAGCATGACCAGGGCAGCGACGCGGAATCCGGACAGCTGGGCTGCGACGGCGATGACCTGCAGCAGGGCGAGCGAGGCCACCGACGGCCACAGCCGATGCCGGAGCGTGGTCCGGAAGAAGCTCCAGGCGAGAGCGGCCGCCAGCAGGACTCCTGCGGCGCAGGCCGCCGCCTTCCAGCCGCTCGCGTGGCTGTCGGAGAAGGCACCCCACAGCAGCAGTCCGAGGACCAGCGTCCGCACCGTCCAGGCCAGCAGGCACCGGGAGCGGGAGAGTCCCTCGCGACTGAGTGCCTCCCGGGAAGGCCAGCGTGTCCAGGCGTTCTCCTTCACACGCGCTCCTTTCCCATGGCCCGGATCGTGCCGTCACCGAACGCCCCGCTCAGCGTCGCGCCACTGCGGGGGGACTGCCCGCGCCGGGCCACGATCCCGGCCCGGACGAGCAGAGTGCCGGCGAGCCCCAGCAGCAGGGCCGAGCTGTCCTGATGAACGCCCACCGCTGCGCCGAGCGCGAAGAGCCCGGCCCGCGACCCGATGCCGACGACCCAGACGGCGACGCTCGCCCCGCTGCTCCTGCTCCAGACCGTGCCGTCCGGGTCCGTCCATATGCGGGTGGTCCAGGCCCAGCCTGCACCCGTGGCCAGGCCGACGAGCAGTTCGGCGCCGAGCAGGAGCGCCGAGGCCGCGGGGTGGTGCGCGTCGATCATTCCGGGCTCGCGCAGCGCGAGCACGGCCAGGAGCGCGGGCAGGAGCCACCAGCGGCGCTCGCTGTCGAGCCGGCGCGCGCGGAACTGCCGGGCTAGCACCACGACGGCAACGAGCACGATCAGCAACACGTCGACGAGCCCGAACATCGCGGCCTCCGTGAGCGAGTAGGGGTTTCCGGCAGCGGGGGCTGCCGACGCCTTAGACGCTACGGAAATCGCCAGGCCACGGGATCGGAGCCTGGGTGGACCACGGGTTGATTCCCGACCATGCGTGTCTCCACCCGAGGGTGGAGACACGCCTTTCGCGGCCGGACGGTACGCGAACGGCCAGGACGGTGGCCTAGGGTTCGAAGGGTGGCAGAGCTCGGACGGTGACCAGGCGCCTCGCGCAGGCCGGGCTCAGGCACTGACCTGTTTGCGCACTCCCCCGGCCCATACCCGGCCACCGCCCGACGCAGCGGCTACGCGTCGATGCGTGACCGGTCCAGCGTGGCCGCCGAGTTGGAGATGAACTCCTTGCGCGGCGCCACGTCGTTGCCCATCAGCAGATCGAAGACCTGCTCGGCGGCCTCCAGGTCGGAGAGGTTGATTCGGCGCAGGGTGCGATGGCGCGGGTCCATCGTCGTCTCGGCCAGCTGGTCGGCGTCCATCTCGCCGAGGCCCTTGTAGCGCTGGATGGAGTCCTTGTAGCGGATGCCCTTGCTCTGGAACTCCATCAACTTGTCGCGCAGTTCGCGGTCCGAGTACGTGTAGACGTACTTGTCCTGGCCCTTCTTCGGCTGGACGATCTCGATGCGGTGCAGCGGCGGCACCGCCGCGAAGACCCGGCCTGCCTCGACCATGGGCCGCATGTAGCGGTGGAACAGCGTCAGCAGCAGGGTGCGAATGTGCGAGCCGTCGACGTCGGCGTCGGTCATCATGATGATCTTGCCGTAGCGCGCGGTGTCGATGTCGAACGTCCGGCCCGAGCCGGCTCCTATGACCTGGATGATCGCGCCGCACTCGACGTTCTTCAGCATGTCCGTCACGGACGACTTCTGAACGTTGAGGATCTTGCCGCGGATCGGAAGCAGCGCCTGGAACTCGGAGTTCCGGGCGAGCTTCGCCGTGCCGAGCGCGGAGTCGCCCTCGACGATGAACAGCTCGCTGCGGTCGACGTCGTCGCTGCGGCAGTCGGCCAGCTTGGCCGGCAGCGAGGAGGACTCCAGGGCCGTCTTGCGACGCTGCGCGTCCTTGTGCTGCCGTGCGGCGATACGCGTACGGGCCGCGGCGACGGCCTTCTCCATCACGACACGGGCCTGCTGTGCGGCGTCCCGCTTCGTGGACGTCAGGAACGCCTTCAGTTCCTTCGTGACCACGTTGTTCACGATGCGGCGAGCCGCCGAGGTCCCGAGGACCTCCTTGGTCTGGCCCTCGAACTGCGGCTCGGCGAGACGCACGGTGACGACCGCGGTCAGGCCCTCCAGGGCGTCGTCCTTGACGATGTCGTCCTCGGCGACGCGAAGGAGCTTCTTGGCGCGCAGCACCTCGTTCATCGTCTTGGCGACGGCCTGTTCGAAGCCGGCGACGTGGGTGCCGCCCTTGGGCGTGGCGATGATGTTGACGAAGGACCGAAGCGTCGTGTCGTAGCCCGTCCCCCACCGCAGTGCGATGTCGACGCCGAGCTCACGGGTGACCTCGGTCGGCGTCATCTGGCCGTGGTCGTCCAGGACGGGCACGGTCTCCTTGAAGGTGCCCTGGCCCGAGAAGCGGAGCACGTCGCAGACCGGCTTGTCGTTCGCCAGGTACTCGCAGAACTCGCTGATGCCGCCGTCGAAGCGGAAGGACTCCTCGCCCTTGCTGCCGCCCTCGCCGAGCCCGAACTCGTCGCGCACGACGATGGTCAGGCCGGGCACCAGGAACGCCGTCTGCCGGGCGCGCTGGTGCAGCGTCTCCAGGTTGAGCTTGGCGTCCCGGAGGAAGATCTGGCGGTCGGCCCAGTACCGCACGCGTGTGCCGGTGCGGGTCTTCGGGATCTTCTTGGCCTTGCGCAGGCCGCCCTTGGCCTCGAACTTGGCGTCGGGACCGTTCCCGGCGAAGGCTCCGGGCACCCCGCGACGGAAGCTGATCGCGTGGGTGTGCCCACCGCGGTCCACCTCCACGTCCAGCCGGGCGGACAGGGCGTTCACGACGGAGGCGCCGACGCCGTGCAGACCGCCGGAGGCGGCGTAGGAGCCGCCTCCGAACTTGCCGCCGGCGTGCAGCTTGGTCATGACGACCTCGACACCGGAGAGACCGGTCTTGGGCTCGACGTCGATCGGGATGCCCCGGCCGTTGTCCCGGACCTCGACCGAGCCGTCGTCCTGGAGGATCACCTCGATGTGGTCGCAGTACCCGCCCAGGGCCTCGTCGACGGAGTTGTCGATGATCTCCCAGACGCAGTGCATCAGGCCACGGCTGTCGGTCGACCCGATGTACATACCCGGGCGCTTGCGCACGGCCTCGAGCCCCTCGAGGACGAGCAGGTGCCGCGCGGTGTAGTTGGATCCGTCCCGATCTGCTCCTGCCAGCAGAGCTGTGGACGGCACGGACGTCTCGGCGGTCACGCGGTTCGCTCCTCGCTGAATTTCGGATGGGGCCCTCGTGGGTAAGGGCGCGGCTTCAGTCACCGGTGAGAGGGTACCGAGGCCTGGTAGAGCCGCTGTAACGCCACCCTCGTCGAAAACTCACACTAGTCCACACTCGCATGAGTGTTCGATCCCTCGATGGAGTGAAGTACACATCACGTTCCCTTCCAGGCATGAACCATTTAGGCTCCGGGCACGTCCTCATGAACAACCGGCAACCCAGCCGGGAGGACCGACCACCGATACAACGCGAAGCCCCGTAAGACACATAGAAACGCAATACGGCACATTCGCCGCCAACCGGCAGCAGACAGCCGCCTCGCAAGATTCTTTCGAGGAAAAGCCACGAGCGGGAACGTTTTGGGGCTGGTTGGATGTTGACCCTGGTACGACAGCTCGTCGAGCTAGAGAAGAGGCGACGTGACTACTGTTCTGACCCCCGCGAGCCCGCTGACGGCGGCTGATCGCTGCGACCGCTGCGGCGCCCAGGCGTACCTGCGCGTCGTCCTGCTGAGCGGCGGAGAACTGCTCTTCTGCGCCCACCACGGTCGCAAGTTCGAGCCGGAACTCAAGAAGATCGCCGCTGAGATACAGGACGAGACGGAGCGGCTTACGTCCGCTCCCGCGAACGCCGCCGAAGAAGAGCGCTGACACCTCGCGTCCGACGACGAGCCAGCCCGGCACAGGCCGGTGAACGGGCGGCTGCCTCTGGTCACCAGGGGCAGCCGCCCGTCTTCATCGGGCGACCGTGCACAGTCTCCGCCGGGCGCTTAGGCGCAGAGCTTCACACGCCTGCCGAAGTCGACCGCGTCCAGCCGAGCGTCCGCATGATGTCGGACACCCGCATGTACACGCCGGGGTTACCGGCCCGGCCACATCCGATTCCCCAGGACACGAGTCCGATCAACCGCCCCTGGGCCACCAGCGGCCCTCCGCTGTCGCCCTGGCAGGCATCCCGGCCCCCCTCCGCTTCCCCGGCGCACAACATGCTCTTGGCGTCGTAGGTGCCGTCTGAACCGCCCGGGTAGGCCTCCGCGCACAACGCATCGGGGAGCACACGCACACGCGCGGCCCGCAGGCTGTCCGGATAGTCACCGACGCCCGAGGTGTCACCCCATCCGTAGACCGTCGCCGCTCCACCGACCGTGTACGCAGGGTCACCGTCGGCTGCCATGGGGATGACCGAGCCGCCTTGGAGGGGTTCGGCCAGAGTGAGCACGGCGAAGTCCCCCTCATTGCTGTCCCCGTCGTAAGCCGGGTTCACCCACGTGCGGCGCACGGCGATCTCCTGGCCGCCGCGACCGGCAAGCAGGTCTGTGCGTCCGGCTATGACCCTGAGGTCCCGTACACGCTCCGGCGGCACTCCCAGAACGTTCTCGTCCAGACAGTGGGCCGCGGTGAGGATGGTCGTGGGACCGACCGCCACGCCGCCGCAGAAATGACCCGCTCGCGTACCCCCGAACCGGTCACGACTGGACAGCGCGACCGTCCACGGGCTCTGGGATATCTCGACGGGGGATCCGCCTATGACCACACTGTCGGCGGCCACAGGGGCACTGGAGCCCATCGACAGGGCCGGTACGGCGGCTGCTAGGGCCAGCGGCAGGAACAGAGCTCGTGCCAGACGACGACGCATTTCGCTCCTCACTCAGTGGTGTCCATGAGACACCCAGAGTGATTCACCGCGCTTCACTCCGCACCCGCGGCGCGGCAGCACGGCAAAGGCCCGGCCCCCTCGGGGGACCGGGCCTTCCCTGCAGTACGACCTCGCTCAGTCGAGGTAGTCGCGCAGCACCTGGGAACGGGACGGGTGGCGCAGCTTCGACATGGTCTTGGACTCGATCTGGCGGATCCGCTCCCGCGTGACGCCGTAGACCTTGCCGATCTCGTCGAGGGTCTTCGGCTGACCGTCGGTGAGACCGAAGCGCATCGAGACGACGCCCGCCTCACGCTCCGACAGGGTGTCCAGGACGGAGTGCAACTGCTCCTGCAGGAGCGTGAAGCTGACCGCGTCGGCCGGGACGACCGCTTCGGAGTCCTCGATGAGGTCACCGAACTCGCTGTCGCCGTCCTCGCCGAGCGGGGTGTGCAGCGAGATCGGCTCGCGGCCGTACTTCTGGACCTCGATGACCTTCTCGGGGGTCATGTCGAGCTCCTTGGCCAGCTCCTCCGGGGTGGGCTCGCGGCCCAGGTCCTGGAGCATCTGGCGCTGCACACGCGCGAGCTTGTTGATGACCTCGACCATGTGCACCGGGATACGGATGGTGCGGGCCTGGTCGGCCATGGCGCGGGTGATCGCCTGACGGATCCACCAGGTGGCGTACGTGGAGAACTTGTAGCCCTTGGTGTAGTCGAACTTCTCGACCGCGCGGATCAGACCGAGGTTGCCCTCCTGGATGAGGTCCAGGAACAGCATGCCGCGGCCGGTGTAGCGCTTGGCCAGGGAGACCACCAGACGGAGGTTGGCCTCCAGGAGGTGGTTCTTGGCGCGGCGGCCGTCCTCGGCGATGATCTCCAGCTCGCGCTTGAGCTTCGGGGCCAGCTTGTCGGCGTTCGCCAGCTTGTCCTCGGCGAACAGACCGGCCTCGATGCGCTTGGCGAGCTCGACCTCCTGCTCGGCATTGAGCAGGGGGACCTTACCGATCTGCTTGAGGTAGTCCTTGACCGGGTCGGCGGTGGCACCGGCGGCGGCGACCTGCTGGGCGGGCGCGTCGTCCTCGTCCTCGTCGGAGAGCACGAAGCCCGCGTTCTCGGGGGTCGCCTCGGGCTCCTCGCCGGCCTTGCCGGGGGCTGCCTCCTCGAGCACTTCCTCCTCGAGAATCTCGGCGTCGTCCTTCTTGGCGCTGGTCTTCTTGGCCGCCGTCTTCTTGGCGACGGTCTTCTTCGCGGCCGCCTTCTTGGCGGTCGTCTTCTTGGCAGCCGCCTTCTTGGCGGGTGCCTCCTCCTCGACGTCGGGTTCGGCGGCGGGCGCCGCCGGCGTGGCGGTGGCGGTGGCCTTCCGGGTGGTCACCGCCTTGGCCGCGACGGTCTTGGTCGCGGTGCGCTTGGCGGGACTCTTCGCTGCGACGCTCTTTCGGGTGCGCTTGGGCTCTGCGGCACTGACCATCAGCGTCACACCCTCTTCCTCGAGGATCTGGTTGAGGCTGCGCAGTACGTTCTTCCACTGAGTGGCCGGAATCTGGTCAGCTTCGAAGGCCCGACGCACGTCATCGCCGGCGATCTGCCCCTCAGCCTTTCCCCGCTCAATGAGCGCCATGACAGAGACGGACTCGGCGATCTCCGGCGGGAGCGTACGGGATGTGCTGGCCGACACGAACAACCTCTCGGAACGTTGGAAAACGGCTTCCGGCCCCGTCCACTGTGGACAGGAGCCGACCGCCGGCTTGGGGATGGGCCGACGGCGCGGGCGGGGGCCGGGAAGATGCACAGCGCCGTGAACGGCGTCCGTATTCCCTCCGCGGCTGTCACCTCTTAGGTCATCGCGTTCTCCCCGCGAGCGTTACGCCGAATCTGCGTGGCCCGAGTCACACCCCGTAAGCGAACAGAACCTGTCGAACACGGACAGAACGGGTCACAGGCGGTATCCGCTCGACACGCCACGGGTTATCGACCCCTTCGCGCCGTCGGACCCCGCAGGATCCAAGGATCCCACGGGGTCCGACGGGAGGCGGATCACCGATCAGGCACTGCCACAGGAGGGGGGTGGCACACCCGGCCGCGCCGCCCGCGGAACGCGGTCAGTGCTCGCGCGGGGCGGGCACGACCCGTTCCACCTCGGGGTGGACCGTGAGGAGTTGGCGCATGGCCGCCTCGGCCGCCGCTCCGTCAGCGGTGGCGAGAGCGTCGCAGATGCGGCCGTGGTGCGCCACGGAGGTCTCGTTCGGCCGGTCACAGCCCGTGACCGGACCACCCGAGACCTGCAGGGCCGCGGACACGATGCCGGACAGGTGCTCCAGCATGCGGTTGCCCGCGACCTGGATGAGCAGCGAGTGGAACTCGGAGTCGGCGCGGGAGAACGTGAGCGCATCGCCCTGAGCCATCGCGTGCCCCATGATCTCGACCATGTCCACGAGGCGCTGCTGGACGTCCTCGCGACCGTGGCCGGCGGCGAGGCGGGCGGCGAGCGGCTCGATCGTCCACCGCAGCTCGCTCAGCTCGCGGCGCTGGTCGTCGCGCTGGGGCCCGAAGGCCCGCCACTCGATGATGTCCGGATCGAGCAGGTTCCAGTCGCTGACGGGGCGCACGCGCGTACCGACGTTCGGACGAGCGCTCACCAGACCCTTGGCCTCCAGGACGCGGAGCGACTCGCGGACGACGGTGCGGGAGACCTCGAATCGCTGACCGATCTCCTCGGGAACCAGCGGCCGGTCGGCGCCCAGGTCACCGGAGACGATCATCTGTCCCAGCTGCTGAACGAGTTGGCCGTGCAGCCCGCGTCCGCGGCTGCCCGCGGCCCGACGGCCCACACGGCCCAGCTCGGGGTCTCCGCCGTCCCAGGCAGGGATCCCGACGCGGTCGACGGCGGGCGCCTCGGCGTACGGGTAGCGGTCGAGTTCGCCCGGGCTCGCGAGGCCGGAGTCAGCGGAGCGGGCGGCGGTCATCATGGTGTGCGCAAGGGTACTCACGCATCATTTGTCGGCGCCGTTTCCAACTCCCTTGAGGTCTTTGGTGAAAAGCACACGAAAGGGTGATCGCTCACCCCGTCGCAATTGACGCCTTATCGGAAAGAAATGGGCGTTCTGCGGGGAGTTGTGCGCATGGCCGGACTAAGGGTTACGGACAGTCGTCACCGGAATCTGTTGCGCAGGGTGGTGAGCAGATACGCGCAGAGCAGCGCGGTCAGCGACAACGTCAGCGCCCCGCCCACGGGTTGGGACATGACCTTGAGTGTGGCCTCGAGATAGCGCTCTCCCCCGAAGGGCCACCGCGGCAGGAGCGTCTCGCGCAGCCGCATGGGGAGTCCGGCCGCGGTTCGCACAGACGGACCGTTCACGAGCGTGTGCACCACGGGTACGACGAGGAGGGGAACGGCGGCCACGGCGGCGAGCCCGGCCGTGGTGGACCTGAAGACACCTGCGGCAAGCACGCCGGCCCAGGCACAGCCGATCACGAGCCCGATCCAACTCGACGTCAGCGGGACCCAATCGGCGGGAACCTGTGCGAGCTCCCGTCCGTAGACGAGATAGAGCACTTCGGCATCGCATCCGACGGTGAGGACGGCCAGCACCAGCGCGGCGGTCGAGGAGACGAGCAGTTTGGCGGCCAGGAGCCCCAGCCGACGGGGCACGGTGCCGCGGTCCGCAGCCAGGGCGGGGTGGCGGAACTCGTCGCCGAAAGCCAGCGCGCCGAGCAGTCCCGCGCCGAGCGCCGCTGGCGGCAGGGGCAGCTCCTGCGGCCAGGCGGCCAGCAGGCGCGGCTGTGGGGTGTGCCCGACGCGTGCGAGCACTACGGCGGTCACGGCGGACACGGCAAGCACGACGGCCGCGGTCAGGAACCCGGTGCCGACCCCGGTGGCGCGTCGGATCTCGTAACGGAGCGGGCGGAGCGGGCTGGGTGCGGGACGGACGGAGATGGGGGGCGGCAGAAGAGGCAGCGCGTCGAGCGCGCGAGCGGTCAGGGCTCCGGCCCGGCGCGGCGCCTGTGGCCGGGATGGCGGGGTCGCCCTCGGAGAACCGTCGTCTGATCGGCCGACCGCAGAGAGATCCAGGACTTCGTGCGGCTCGACGTCGGGCAGCTGCGCCTGCCCGAAGGACAAGGACGGCTCACAGGTGACCGATTCCCTTGCGATGGAGAGGGATCCCTGCTCGAGCGCGTGGTACGGCTCGGTCGTGGGGATCGGGGTGTCCGTTGCGAAGGGCATCGACGGGCCGGCAGGCGATGACGACTCTTCGAAACCGGACGTAGGGACAGTCCCGTACGTGTCCGTGATGCGCACCGGCTCGGCCGGCATCGCATCACGCGTCGGCCCGCTTGCCTGGGGGACCCCCGCTCCGGGCCCCATATCTCCGACCTCGTCGGCGAGTTGGTGAACGACGATGCCGTGACGAAACGCGATCTCGCCGATGTCCGCGCAGGTACCGCCGTACACCGAGAGGCGGTTGCCGCCCTCTCGGACGACTTCGACGGAGCGCTGCGAGGTGCGGGCCTGCTTGGTCAGGAGAACTGCCAGACGGGCCGCGTGCGGACTCCGCACCGCGACTCGGGGACGCAGGCGCGTACGCGCGAACTCCCTGGCCTCCTGGTCGGCCACGAGCCTGCCTTGTTCCAGAGTGACGACGCGATCGGCGGTGCACGCCGCTTTCTTGGGGTCGGCCGTGGTGAACAGGACCGTGCCGCCCCGGGCGGCATGAGCGCGCAACATGCCGTGCAGCCAAGCGCTCTCGCGGGTGGAGAGTCCGCCGGCCGGGTCGTCGAGGACGAGGGAATGCGGATCGGCCAGGAGGACACAGGCCAGCCCCAGGCGCCGGTCCATGCCGCGGGAGAGACTGCCGAGGCGCTCCTCGCGCAGGCTCACGAGCCCGACCGCCTCGAGCACTTCGTCGGCACGCCGAACCGAAACCCCAGCTGCTGCACACAGCATGCGCAGATGCCCTCGGACCGTGCGGGCGGGATGCCCGGGCACGTCCCCCAGCAACACACCGACCTCGCGAGAGGGGTGGGCGATGCGGTGCAGTGGACGGCCCCGGAAGTGGGTGATGCCACGACCCGGTTGGAGTTCGAGCATCAGTCTGAGAACCGTCGTCTTGCCGGCGCCCGGTGCTCCGAGCAGCGCGGTGACGCGGCCCTCCCGCGCCTCGAACGAGACGTCGTCGACTGCGGGCGGAAGCTCTTTGCGGGGGTTGCTGGTCAGTCCGAAGGCCTGGATCACTCACAGCAAGATAGCGCGCTATGTCCGATTTTTCGGGCACCTCGGGCCCTTACCGAGGTGCGCCTCGGGAAGGACCGACACACGTGGCCGGGCTCCGGCCGGGTTCGGTTCCTGCCAGGGCTCAGCCGGCATCCGGCCGACCACTCACACCTCGGGACGCAGCATCGGGGGATTGAGCAGCGTCGCGCCACCGGCACGGAAGAGCTGGGCCGGGCGTCCTCCCTGGCGGGTCGTCGTCCCGCCGGTGGGAACCAGGAAGCCCGGCGTGCCCGTGACCTTGCGGTGGAAGTTGCGCGGGTCGAGCGCCACGCCCCACACCGCCTCGTAGACACGGCGCAGTTCCCCGACGGTGAACTCGGGTGGGCAGAAGGCGGTCGCCAGCGATGAGTACTCGATCTTGGAGCGGGCGCGTTCCACTCCGTCCGCCAGGATCTGCGCGTGATCGAAGGCGAGCGGCGCGACCGGCTCGGCCTCACGCCCGTAACCGCCCTTGTGCAGCAGTTCCTCGACCGGGGCCCAGCGCGCGTTGCTGGCGTCTCCGCCCGCCCTGGGCGGGGGCAGATCGGGAGCGAGGGCGAGGTGAGCCACACTGACGACCCGCATCCTGGGGTCCCGTTCGGGGTCTCCGTAGGTGGCGAGCTGCTCCAGGTGTGCGCCGTTGTCCTGAGCCGGGGCGGCCGGG
Organism: Streptomyces tibetensis; assembly: GCF_040647715.1. Classification (GTDB taxonomy): domain Bacteria; phylum Actinomycetota; class Actinomycetes; order Streptomycetales; family Streptomycetaceae; genus Streptomyces; species Streptomyces tibetensis_A. Next base: position 532,472 of record NZ_JBEZCR010000005.1, read on the forward strand.
TCGTGGACGCGCAGTCCCGTCTCCTCGGCCAGCTCGCGCGCCGCGGCTTGCGCCAGGTCCTCGTCGGCCCGTACGAAGCCGCCGGGCAGCGCCCAGCGCCCTTGGAACGGCGGTTCGCCCCTGCGCACCGCCAGCGCACACAGGGCATGACGGCGCACGGTCAGCACGACCAGGTCCACGGTGACGGCGAAGGGCGGAAACGCTGACGGGTCGTAGGGCATGCGGCGATCATAGTCGTCTGCCTGACGATAAACACCTCCTTCGCCGGTCCGTCCGCCTAATGATCCACTTCGGTCCGGTTACGGGCTCAGGTGCCTGCACCTGGTCACGAAGTGGCACGTCGCTGCACGTCACACGCCCAATTGCAGTCCGTCGGCCGCCTCCTCCACCATGGCCAGCCCCAACCTGCCGACCCGCACGGAGAACCGGGCACCCGCCACGCGCAGTCCCGTGAAACCGATCTCCCCCAGGGGTGCGCTGCGCACGGGGCGCAGGGTGACCGTGCCTGCCGGGGCATCGGGGCGGATGCCGGCGAGAGTGGTCAGCAGCATGACTCCGGCAGCCGCCGCTGTGGCCGCAGGACGGCATGCCGCCGGGTGTGGGAGTGGAGCGCCTCCTTCCGTGCGCTGCTCCCCCGCGTACATCTCGGGCAGCCGGTAGGCGAAGGTCTCGGCGGCCGCGAGCACGCCGTGCACCAGTGAACTGGCCTCCTTCTCATAGCCCGCGGCGGCGAGTCCAGCGGCGGCGAGGGCCGTCTCGTAGGTCCGTACGGCTCCTGCACGGTGGCCGAACGGATTGAATCCCGCTTCCTTCGATCCCAGTCCACGCAGGCCCCAGCCCGAGTCCATGACGGGGCTGCCGAGCAGCCGGGCGAGGTGCTCGGTCCGGACCTTGTCGAGCAGGCCGGGCGCCAGCTCGCCTCCGCCCAGCAGGCCCGTGTCGAGGAGGTGCACGGCAGCGGAGCCCAGGTGAGGCACCGGACTGCCGTCCGGCGCACGGGCCGCCGCGGGCCGGCCGCCTCCCCGGTCCTCGACCCAGAAGTGCTCCCGGAAGGCGGTCCGCAGGGTCTGCGCCCACTGCCGGAGGGCCGCTGCCCCCGTCCGGCCACAGGCGTCGAGCAGGTCGGCTCCTAGCAGCGCGGCACGGTGGGCATGGGCCTGTGTTTCGCAGCGGACGGGCCCGCCCGGGGTCGGGTCGCGCAGGTAGGTGCCATCGCCCACGGTGTCTCGCAGCCAGGACAGGCAGCGCTCGGCGGCGGGCAGCAGCGCTTCCGTTTCCTGGTCGGGCAGGCCCCATCGGCGGGCCTCCGCCAGTAGTGCGGGGAAGAGCAGAGTGGCCTCCGTGCCGGTGCACTGCGGCGGAAGGTGTGGCCCGGCGTCCCGTCTGGGGCCGGGGATCATCCCGGACTGCGGTCCGGGGCCGGTGAGTTGGGTCCGCGCGAGGATCCGCAGCGTTCCCGCGGCCAGACCGGTGCCCAGCGGCAGCACCATCCGGGCGGCGGCCAGCGCGTCGGCGGGGGCCAAGCCACAGCGCCAGGGTGCGCCGGCCGCGAGGTGAGTGTCGGCGGAGTGCGCGGAGTCACGCAGGAGGAGGGCCCGGAGGTCCTCGATGCTTGTCCGCAGGAGGGTGGGAACTCTCGGGTCGTCGCCCTCCGCACACGCCGCGGCCAGCGGGCTGGTCGCTGCTCGCCCCACGGCTCGAAGGGGCCCAGCGCCGTCCGGCCGCACCCGCAGTTCGACGGTTCTGCTGCCACCCGGTGGCAGGTCGAGCTCCCACCGCAGCAGCCCGGCCGAGGCCAGGGCGTCCGAGGGAGGCGGTTCGGCCGTCACGGAGGCGTTGCCGGTGGCGCAGGACCAGCGCAGGCCGGAGCCGTGGACAGTGGCTGAGAGTTGGGGGCACGCACTGCCGGAGGCGATCGCGCCGAGGTCGGCCAGGTCAGTGCCCAGGATGATCTCGACCGGCAGCCGCAGGGTGCGCGGAGCCGCGCTGTGCAGGGTGACCCGCTCCGTACCGTCGGCGAAGCGGTTACGTTCCACGATCACGTCGGGGTCCGGGCCCGACTGGGGTGATGTGCGGAGCGTGCCCACGAACCGGGCGCGGTCGGCCGAGGTCATGCGGGCCTGTACCGCGAGCGGTTCTCGTCCGGCGACACGGATCTCGCACCGGGAGAGCACACGGCGACCGGCGCGGTAGAAGCCTTCCAGGCCCCGGCCGGTCAGCTGCCCTTCCTCGGGTGAGATGGCCAGGCCGGGAAGGGCGACACAGATCATCGCGGCGTGGGCGGGGGGCAGGTCGGCGGACCAGCGCAGTCCGGGGATCGTGGCACCCCGGGACGGGGGTGCGGATGAGTGCCCCGAGGGTGATGAGTGCCCCAAGAGCGACGGGCTCCGCCCTTGAGCCAGGGGCGACGAGGCTGTGCCACATCCCGAACCCGTGCCAGGGCGACCACTCTGCCCGGCCCACCGTGGAGACGAACGGCCCGGGCCCGACGACGAGGGCGGACGGGAGTCCGTGCTGGGAGCCGCAGAGGGGGAGGACATGCGGCCGGGAAAACTCGGCCCGTAACCGTCGGCATGTGCGGACGGTCGGGGAGGGACGACCTGGTCCCCCACTCGCGGTACCCGGGCCCCCGGCGGGCCGACGCCCGACCCGAGGGGCAGTGGGGGGCCACCCGGAGGGCGGCGGTCGTCGGCGGCGGGCGGAGTCGGCTGGTGCATGGGACGGCTTCCTCTGCGCTCGGTGCGCCAAGATCGGGTTCGGCGCGGGTGCCGGAGGGCCCTGACGGAGCAGGGGCGCGGCCTCACGGCCCGTCCGGCCGTTCCGCCACTCAGGTGAACGCTGCGAGCGTCCTTCGGGTCACGCCCCGGTCCGGCACCCTCCGCCCTGAGACCCGCCCGCCGGAACTTCATCCCTCACCGCTCATGCCCCGGCTGGGCTGCACGTTTTCCTCGCCCCTGCCCCGGCTGTGCGTGGTTGCCTTCTTCGTGGCACGCGCACGCGACTTGCCTGTTCCTGCATCGCCGGGCCGGGCGGCACCAGCCGTCGTCGCACGGCCCGGACGAGCACCTGATTCGATAGCGCCCGCAGAACGTGTGATGCCGGCCGGGCGCGTGGTGCCAGCTGGTGTGCGTCGGCCTGGGGCGCGGGCTCCGCCATCGCGCTCGTCCGCGCGGGTACCGCCGAAGGCTGCGCCGGTGGGGCCGGACGGACGAGTGCGGCGGCGACGGCGGGATGGCACCGCCGGTTGAGCGGGCCTTCCGTGCGGCTCGGACTCGGGTTGCACCGCTGTCGGTGAGGAGTTGCCGGATGCTCCGAGCCGGGGCGCGGCTGCTTGTGAGGGAGTGCCGTGGGGCTCGATCCCGGTCGCAGTGATGGTGTCGTGGGCAGCGGACTCGGTACTGTCCGACCCCGTTTCCAGGTCGGCGGCCGCACGCCCACGGTCTGCCCGCTCGGCCCGAAGGCAACTGCGGATCGACTCCGGGTCGAGGCCTTCGTTGCAGGCCTGGTGCAGGAGTCGGGCGAAGAGGTAGTCGGGGTCGGCGGCCAAGGCCATGGCGAGGGCTTCGCGGGCCTCCAGTTCGTCGCCCATGGACCAGGCGACCCAGCCGGCGAGGGTGAGCGGCGCAGCGGCGTGTTCGCCGTAGGACCCGACGCAGCGGCGGGCCAGGGTCCGCCAGAGGCGAAGGGCGTGTGCGGCTTCGTCGCCCTCCATCCACGCGGCCGCGCGGTCGCGGGTGGCTCGGTCCTGGAGGCCGAGGATCAGCCGGGCGGCCTCGTCGTAGCCGAGCAGTTCGTCGTCGCGAAGGTCCGCCAGGAGCATCCCGGAAATCGGCTGTGCCTCGGCGAAGCGGTCAAGGACCCTTCCGGCCACTAGCAGCGTCTCGTCAGCCACGGCGGCGCGGCCCGCGTCGTCCAGAATCTTCGGTACCAGCGCCATGCTGGCGGTGTCCAGGGCTGCCTCCTGCTCGAGGGCCGCGGCGTTCTCCCAGGGCAGCAACCGGGCCCGTAGCTCCCGCAGCGTGCCGCGCACCTGGATGCCGGCGTAGGTGGCGGCCGCAGCCAGCACGGAGGTGCCGGGGAGGCCCATGGGGGCTCCTTCGGAGGAGCAACACGCCTCGTTGTCACAGCAGTACGACCAGTAGCGACCCTCCGAGATGCACAGTGCCTCGACGACCACCACGTCCAGGGAACCGCACTCGACGCGCAGCCTCTGGGCCAGGGGCCGCAGCCGCTCCATCACTTGCCGGCCCGTCTGTCCCTTCTCCGGTTCCTGGCACAAGAAGGCGACCATCGACTCCGGCCGGGCCCCTCGGCGCTCGCTGCCCGTCACGAGGCCGTGGGACAGCTGCCGGGCTGCTGACGGCCAGTCGTCCGCGTTTGCGGGGATACCCAGCCGGGCGCGGCCTCCGAACCGCCCGCGTCCGTTGCTGTCGTGGAGCGCGACCAGGACGATGCTGTCCTCGGGGCGATATCCGAGCAGGTAGGGCAGGGCGTCGGCCAGCTCGGCCGGCGTGCGCAGGGTGACCTGGTGCTCGCCTCCGTGACCGGCGTAGGGCGGGCTGGTGGTGTGCAGTCCGGACGGGTCCTTCCCCTCTTTCTCCTGCCTGCTGTTCTTGTTGCCGCTCTGCGTCTCGGGCCCGGTGATGTCACCGTTCTCGGGGGATCCGGTCGTTTCGCTGTGGTTCGTCATGCGACGACGATCTCGCGGAACCCGAACCTCCGCTTGGGCCTGTGGATAAGTCCGATCAGGGACGCGTCATCCTCAGCCGTTGTGTCCACAGGTCTCGGTGCGCGGCCCCGGATGTCAGTGACGTCCTGTTGTATGGAAGACATGGAGCACACGAGCAACGCGGAACTCCGGGCGGCCGCCGACGCCGTCCTCACCCGTCTCGTCGGGGACGTCTCGGGAGAGGCCCGGCTGCGCGAGGACCAGTGGCTGGCGATCGAGGCGCTGGTCGCCGACAGACGCCGTGCCCTTGTCGTCCAGCGCACGGGCTGGGGCAAGTCCGCGGTGTACTTCGTGGCGACCTCGCTGCTGCGGGCGCGGGGCAGCGGCCCCACCGTGATCGTGTCCCCCCTGCTCGCGCTCATGCGAAACCAGGTCGAGGCGGCGGCTCGGGCCGGCATCCACGCCAGGACGATCAACTCCTCCAACACCGAGGAGTGGGATGCCGTTCAGGACGAGATCTCCGCGGGCGAGGTGGACGTCCTTCTGGTCAGTCCCGAACGACTCAACAACCCTGACTTCCGTGACCAGGTGCTTCCCCGGCTCGCGGCCGCCACCGGGCTGCTGGTGGTGGACGAGGCCCACTGCGTCTCCGACTGGGGTCACGACTTCCGCCCGGACTACCGCAGGCTGCGCACCATGCTCGCCGATCTCCCGCCCGGTGTGCCGGTGCTGGCGACCACCGCCACGGCCAATGCGCGCGTGACCGCAGACGTGGCTGAACAGCTCGGCACCGGCGGCAGCTCGGACGCCCTCGTCCTGCGGGGCCCGCTGGACCGGGACAGCCTGAGCCTGAGCGTGCTGCGCCTGCCGGACTCCGCGCACAGGATGGCCTGGCTCGCCGAGCACCTCGACGAGCTGCCCGGGTCCGGAATCATCTACACCCTCACCGTGGCGGCCGCCGAAGAGGTCACCGCCTTCCTCCGGCAGCGCGGCCACACGGTCTCGTCGTACACAGGCAAGACGGAGAACGCCGATCGCCAGCAGGCCGAGGAGGACCTCCTCGGCAACAAGGTGAAGGCGCTGGTCGCCACGTCGGCGCTCGGTATGGGCTTCGACAAGCCCGACCTGGGCTTCGTGGTGCACCTGGGCTCCCCCTCCTCCCCCATCGCCTACTACCAGCAGGTGGGCCGCGCGGGACGCGGCGTGGAACATGCCGAGGTGCTCCTGCTCCCGGGCAAGGAGGACGAGGCGATCTGGAAGTACTTCGCGTCGCTCGCCTTCCCCCCGGAAGACCTGGTGCGCCGTACCCTCGACCTCCTCGCGAACGCGGAGAAGCCCCTGTCGTTGCCGGCCCTGGAGCCTTTGGTGGAGCTGCGCCGCTCCCGTCTCGAGACCATGCTCAAAGTTCTCGACGTGGACGGTGCGGTGAAGCGGGTCAAGGGCGGCTGGATCGCGACCGGGCAACCGTGGGCCTACGACACCGAGCGGTACGCCTGGGTAGCGCGTCAGCGCGAGGCCGAGCAGCAGGCCATGCGCGCGTACACGTCGACAGCGGAGTGCCGCATGGAGTTCCTGCAGCGCCAGCTGGATGACGAGGCGGCCAAGCCGTGCGGTCGCTGCGACAACTGCGCCGGTCCTCGCTTCACCGCCGACACGTCCGAGGAGGCGCTCGACGCCGCGCGCGTGGACCTGGGCCGGGCAGGTGTCGAAGTGGAGCCCCGGCGGATGTGGCCCACCGGGTTGCCGGCGATCGGAGTGGACCTCAAGGGCCGCATCCCCGTCGGCGAACAGGCCGCGCCAGGACGCGCGCTGGGACGCCTCTCGGACATCGGCTGGGGCAACCGGCTGCGGCCCATGCTCGCGCCCCAGGCCCCCGATCTGCCCGTGCCCGAGGACGTGGCCAGGGCGGTGGTGGACGTACTGGCCGACTGGGCCAAGGGTCCCGGCGGCTGGGCCCCGGGCGCGCCGGAGGGGCGATCGCGCCCGGCCGGCATCGTCACCGTCGCCTCGCGTACGCGACCGCAGCTGATCAGCTCCCTGGCGGCGCACATCGCGGAGATCGGCCGGCTGCCGCTGCTGGGCACCGTCGAGTACACCGGCAACGCCTACCCGAGCTCCCGGAGCAACAGCGCCCAGAGGCTGAAGGCGCTCGATGGAGCATTGGCCGTGCCACCCGCCCTCGCGTCCGCTCTCGCCGCGGCCCAGGGCCCGGTCCTCCTGGTGGACGACTACACGGAGACCGGCTGGACCCTCGCAGTCGCGGCCCGCATGCTCCGACGCTCCGGCGCGCAGGGGGTGTTGCCGCTGGTGCTGGCCGTCCAGGGCTGACGGCCCGCCCGGGTTCGGGGCGGTGGTCCTCACGCACACCTCTGGACGCCGCCCACCCCAGTGACGTACGAACGTGTCGTGCTCGGACGGCCCATGGGTGGTCCGGCGACCCGCACCGCGGGGATATTAGCCGCGCATCATCTGATAACGGTCGGCTGCCTCAATTGCTCGTTGCCGCATTCAAGTTCGACAGGAAGAATTGAGGTCCGCTCCCGCACGGCTCGCCCGCCGCTCCGGTTAGGGCTTTGCCGCGGTGCGCGCTCCCAGAATCCGACCCCGCCCGCAGTGTGGGCGCGTAGCCGAAGGGAGGACCGTGACCTTCGGATTCGCTCCGGCCTCGGCAGCGGCGTCGACGTCCGTCGCTTCCGCCAACCGCCTGCTCGAACCCGCGGAATGGGCCGCCGCCGGGATCCCACTCCTGCGCAACCCTCGCGAGATCGTCAGCGGACTGCACGCCCGGCACCACCCGCAGCCTGCGACCGCTGTCATCGCCGTGCTCGACCCGGACGAGCGGCTGCGGGCGAGCGCCTCGTTCGTGCGCCGTTCGGCCCCGGCCGACGGGTGGATGTTCCGCAACGCGCTGCTCGCGCAACTGCGTCGGGTCATCCCGCACGATCTGCGTCGCCGGACGCCGGTACGCACCGCGGTGCTGCTCTACTGCCGTGAGGGCGACGCGCGTTGGACGGAGGAGGACGGCGCGTGGATGTGGGGGCTGCGCGACGCGTGCACCCTGCATGGACTGCGCTGCGGGGCGTACATCACGCTGACCCGTGACGGCTGGCAGGTCCTGGGCGAGGGCCGCGGCGGACGCCGCCCGCACTCGGCCTCGGCACCGGAACCGTTCGCCACGTCGGAGGCACCGCCGCCCATACCGCGCACCGGTGGCGCCTCCGAGGTACTGCGCCGCGCGGCGGCAGCACGCTGAGTCCCAGCCGACCGCTCCGCACGGCAACCGGCAACCGGCACTTCGCCGCCCAGCACACCGCGATCGGGACGACGGACAGCAGGCACGAGCACTCCGAACCCTGCTCTGCCCGAGCACACGCACAGTCGTCCACCACAGCCGCAGAGGCGCTCACCGGGCCGGGCGGGGCCGGCACACGGTCACGGTTCCGCACCCGCAGGGCAGGGTGAACCGCTCACCGAGCGGCGCCGCTGCAGCGGCGCCCTGACACTCCCCAGCGCCCTACCGGGCGCTACGACACCGGCTCAGACGCCCGCACCCAGCACCGAGTTGATCCGCTGCGGGTCACCGCAGACGATCAGTAGGGCGCCGGCCCGGGAGTGGGCCAGGGACAGGGTGCTCACGGCCGCGGCCTCGGGACCACCGTTGACGGCGACCACGACCACCGGACGCGGCGCGGCGCGATCGGCGATGGTGACGTCCGTGTAGAAGACGTCGTCGCCCGCGTCGTGCTGGGCCCAGTAGGAGGCATCACCGAAGGACAGCTCGTGGGCGGCCCACGGGTGCTGCTCGCCGGTCGTGATCACCAGGATGTCACCGGGAGCACGGCCGGAGTCCAGCAGCAGGTCCACGGCCTCCTCGGCGGCGTCGAGCGCCCCCTCCACGGAAGCCGGGATGAGCTGGATCTGCGGGGTGACCGGAGCGGCGGCACCGGCGGCGGGGCCCGACGGAGCGGGCTTGGCGGCCACATCGCGCGGCGTACGTTGCACCGGCGGCGCCGGCCGGAGAGGGCCGGGGCGACCGGGACGCGACGGGGCCGCGGGACGGGGGCCTGGTACGGGACGGGGGGTCGGCGCGATTCGGCCGCTGGCCGAAGTGGCGCGGGGACCCTGGGCACTCTCGTGAATCTGAGGCTCCTCGGGAATGAGAGGCATGAGTTGATATTTATCAAACGCTAGTACGGACCGCTTCGGCGGGTGGCGCATGCGAGCGAACGCAACCGTCAGAAATCGAAGCCGAGCTGACCCTCGATCTCCGGAACGCCTCCGTCCGCCCAACTGCGGACCTTCTTGAGGTGCCGCCACTGGGGCAACGCATCAAGATACGCCCACGACAAACGGTGGTAGGGGGTGGGGCCCCGCTCCGCCAGTGCGGCCTTGTGCACCGGTGATGGATACCCGGCGTTGTCCGCAAAACCGAAGTCTGCATGGTCGATACCCAGTTCGGCCATCATTTTGTCGCGCTGGACCTTGGCGATCACCGAGGCCGCCGCGACCGCCACGCAGGACTGGTCGCCCTTGATCACCGTACGCACCCGCCAGGGGGTACCGAGATAGTCGTGCTTGCCGTCGAGGATGACCGCGTCGGGACGGACCGGCAGTGCGTCCAGCGCCCGCCCCGCCGCGAGCCGCAGAGCGGCCGTCATGCCCAGGGCGTCAATCTCTTCCGGAGAGGCATGACCCAGTGCGTACGACGTCACCCAGGTCCGCAGTTCCTCGGCGAGGGCGGTGCGTCGCTTGATGGTGAGCAGCTTGGAGTCCGTGAGCCCCTCGGGCGGACGGCGCAGTCCGGTGATCGCCGCGCAGACGGTGACGGGACCGGCCCACGCGCCGCGCCCCACCTCGTCGACACCTGCAACGATCTTCGCTCCGGTCGTGGCTCGAAGGGAGCGCTCGACGGTGTGAGTAGGCGGTTCGTACGGCATGGCGCACCTAGATTACGCCGCCCTTGAGCGTCCGCGACACCCCGGTCCATGGCAGCGGGCTCCCCACTCCAGCGAGCCCCCGTCGAGCGCCATTCCACACGAGCGAGACGCACCGTTCGACGCGAAGGCGGCGCACCGTCGACCGCGACCCTGTCGCACGGTCCCGCAGGAGCGACAGACCGGCCGGAACGACGTCAGGAACCGTGCGGACGCAACAGCGGAACCATCAACTGGTCGATCATCTCCTCGACTTCACGGTCCTGCCATTCACATCCGCACATCTTGGATCGGTACATCATCATCGCCGGTATGGCGTCGAAGACATAGCCGTTCGCAGCCTCGGGACGCACCTCGCCTCGCTCGATACCTCGGTCGACAACCGCGCGCAACATCTCCATGGTGGGCTCGACAACCCCCTCGAAGATCACGGCATGGAAGCGTTCGGCCTGCGCCGTGTCGCACTCGTGAATCACTGAGCGAAGCGCGGACCCGGGACGGGAGAACATCGCGTCACGGGCTCGCAGGCACAGGACCAGGAGGTCATCACGCACACTCCCTTCGTCCGGGACCGCATCGAACTGCGGCAGCCCGGCTCGCAGGGCATCGGCGACAAGATCCTCCTTGGACGGCCAACGCCGGTAGACCGCCGCCTTGCCGGTCTGGGCACCGGCGGCGACGCCTTCCATCGTCAGGCCGTTCCAGCCAACAGTGCTGAGCTGATCCAGAGCTGCTTCGAGGATGGCGCGTTCGAGCACCGCACCTCGACGGCGAGCGGCCGTCCGAGCGGGAGCATCCGCCCAGCTGGGGGTAACCATCTGACTTTCTCCAACGAGCAGAGCAAGCGGGCATTTCGGGGATGGGGGACGCGCCGGAGGGCCACACGCGGGGGACATGCCGAACGACGACGTCGTAAGTGAACGCTTGCGTTCACTGTTAGGGACTCACTACCGTTGAGCCCGACAGTGAACGCCAGCGTTCACTAAAATACTCGTGGGGGACTCATAGTGACCACCTCTCCATTGCTCCAAGATCACAAGCCAGGCGCGGCACGCCGGGAGGGACGCCCCGGAATCGCGCTCACCGTCATCGCGGCCTGCCAGCTCATGGTGGTGCTGGACGCGACGATTGTGAACATCGCGCTCCCGCACATTCAAGACGCGCTCGAGTTCAGCACCACCGACCTCACCTGGGTCGTCAGCTCCTACACACTCACCTTCGGCGGCCTGCTGCTGCTCGGCGGCCGCGCCGGCGACATCCTCGGACGGCGACGGGTCTTCATGACCGGCATCCTGCTGTTCACCTTCGCCTCGCTGCTCGGCGGGCTGGCCCAGGAGCCCTGGCAGTTGCTGGCCGCCCGGGTCCTGCAGGGAGTGGGTGGCGCGATCGCCTCGCCCACCTCGCTGGCCCTCATCACCACCACGTTCCCCGAGGGTCCGGAACGCAACCGGGCCTTCGGTGTCTTCGCCGCGGTGTCCGCCGGTGGCGGCGCCATCGGTCTGCTCGCGGGCGGCATGCTCACCGAGTGGCTCGACTGGCGCTGGGTGCTCTTCGTGAACGTGCCGATCGGCGTGCTGATAGCCGTGCTCACTCCGCTGTACATCAACGAGTCCGAGCGGCACACCGGCCGCTTCGACATCGCGGGCGCGGTGACCTCGACCGCGGGCATGGCGTTGCTCGTCTACGGCTTCATCCGTGCGGCGGACGAGGGTTGGCGGGACAGCCTCACCATCGGGTCCTTCGCTGCCGCCGTGGTGCTGCTCCTGGCCTTCGCGATCATCGAGTCCCGGGCCAAGGAGCCGATCACTCCGCTGCGGATGTTCGCCGACCGCAACCGCTCCGGCACGTACGTGATCATGCTGAGCCTTGCAGCGGCGATGTTCGGGATGTTCTTCTACATCGTTCTGTTCGTGCAGAACGTGCTCGGGTACAGCCCGATCGAGGCAGGGCTCGCCTTCCTGCCCGTGACGGTGGTGATCGCACTCGGCGCGGGCCTGTCGCAGCGGTTCCTGCCGGTGCTGGGCCCCAAGCCCTTCATGCTGGTGGGCTCGGCACTCGCGATGACCGGACTGGCCTGGCAGGCGCTCATCGGCTCCGGCAGCTCGTACGCCGGCGGGGTCCTCGGCCCGATGCTGGTGTTCGGCTTCGGCATGGGACTGAACTTCGTGACGCTGACGCTCACCGCAGTCTCCGGCGTCGCTCCGCACGAGGCGGGTGCGGCGTCCGGGCTGCTGAACACGACGCAGCAGGTGGGCGGATCGCTCGGCCTTTCCATCTTGACGACGGTCTTCGGCACGGCGACCAAGGACGAGGCGGAGAAGCAGCTTCCGAAGTTCATGGCCGACGGTTCCGCGGAACAGAAGGCGGAGTTCGCCAGGACGCAGCAACTGCCCGCGCCGTGGGGGCACGAGGTGCTGGCGCAGGGCATCTCGACGGCCTTCATCCCAGCCGCCGCGATGGCCGTCCTGGCTCTGGTCACGGCCTGGCTGGTGATCCGGGTCCGCAAGAGCGACCTGGAGGCACTCTCCGGCTCTGCCGGTCCGGGCCTCGGCTGATTTCAGGGCGTCGCGAACCGGCCCCGGCGGCCCGTCGGCGAGTGCGACGCGCACGCGCCGACGGCCGTCGAGCCGGCCGATCAGCTGCGGATGCCCGGTCTGCATGCGGGAAACGGAGGGCGGGGTCAGCAGCGCGGCCCACCGCATGCCGCCCACACGAGGCGCGACGGCGCACCACCAACGGATCAAGTCCACGATCAGCAACGTCATGACGCCCCCTCCCTCGGGCTCACCCGGATGTCCGGCTGACGTGCGCCTCGACGGCCCACGCCGCAGATGTCGGAACAACGGGCGAGCGGTTACGGAGAGTTCCCCATATGCACGGAGAGTTTCCGGCGGGAGAGAGTCCCGGCCTCAGACCGACAGGGGCACCCAGTCCGGAAGCGACTCCGTGCGCTCGATCCAGTCGGCGGGCGGACTCCCCGCCTTCCCCGAGGCGACCACGCCGCCGACGATGGCACATGTGGTGTCGACGTCTCCGCCCACCTGGGCAGTCGTCCAGAACGCCCGTTCGTAGTCGCCGAGGCTTCTCGCGGCCGACCAGAGAGCGAAGGGCACCGTGTCATGGGCGGTCGTACGGCGCCCGCACCCCAGCACCGCCGCGACCGTGCCGGGGTCGTCGTAGTCGAGCATGTCCCGGGCCCGGCGGAGTCCCGCACCCACGGCGCTCTTCGGCACCAGCTCGATGACCCCGTCGAGGAGCGCCTCGGCGCCGGGCGGCCCGTCGGGGGCGGCGGCGAAGGCGGCCGCCGCGGCGACGGCCATGGCGCCGACGACCGCCTCGCGGTGCTGATGGGTGGTGTAGGCCGAGATCTCCGCCTGATGCGTCGCCTGTTCAGGATCGCCGGCGTACCAGGCGCCCAGCGGGGCGATCCGCATCGCGGCGCCGTTGCCCCACGACCCCTGTCCTTTGAAGAGCGCGGCGGCGAGTTCCCGCCAGTCACCGCCCTCCCGGACGAGGCGCAAGAGGCGATTGACGGCCGGTCCGTACCCCCGGTCGAAGTCGTGGTGCTCGGCGAAGGAGAAGGCCAGGGCGTCCTGGTCGATGCGGTGGTGGGTGGCCAGGACGGCGACAACCGAGCCGGCCATCTCCGTGTCGTCCGTCCACTGCCACGTCCCGGACGGCACCTCGCGGCGCTTCAGCAGCGGGTAGTTCACCGGCACGAAGTACTGGGAACCCAGGGCGTCCCCGACGGACAGTCCGCGCAGACAGGCCAGGGCGCGGTCCAGGCGCGCCTGAGGGGAGGAATCAGCGGTCATCGCCCTGCCACTCTATCCGGTGATCTCGTACGGCTCGGGGTCTCGCCAGCGGTCGAAGGGCCGGTCGAGCGTGTACTTGCCGTCGTCCCCCAGAACGAGCATCCGCACCTCGCCGTTCCCCGGGTTGGACAGCGACTCGAACTCCGCGACGGTCCAGTGGAACCACCGCATGCAGAACAGCCGCATGGCCAGGCCGTGCGTGACGATGAGGACGTTGGGCGGGTGATCCGGATCTTCAAAGCTGCGAAAGAGGCTCTCCAGGAAACCCCCGACCCGGTCGTAGACGTCGGCGCCGGACTCGCCCTGGGCGAAACGGTAGAAGAAGTGGCCGTAGGCGTCGCGGTAGGCCTTCTGGAGGCGGACCTCGTCCCGGTCCTGCCAGTTGCCCCAGTCCTGCTCGCGCAGCCTGGGTTCCTCGCGCACCCGTATGAGACCGGTGTCCAGGTGGAACGCGCGCAACGTCTCGTGCGTACGGCGGTACGGGGAGACGTAGACGCTGACCCGCTCGTCGCCGAAGAGATCGCGCAGCTGCTCGCCCGTCGCCTCCGCCTGCCGCCGGCCGCGCTCGGTCAGTGCCAGGGCGTGGTCGGGTTCACGCTCGTAGACGGAGTCATCAACATTGCCCGTCGACTCGCCGTGCCGGACAAGGACGATGCGCCGTGGTCGTGCCATGCCAAGACCCTAGATCGGGTGAGGGCCCGTGGAGCACTCACACCGCACCCATACAACGTAGGTCACACGATTTGTGCACCGCAGATCACTCCTGTCGCACACTTGTCCGAACAGAGCGACTGCATCCGGGTCCGCAGTCCCCCCCCCCCCCGGCCGGAAGCACACCACCGGAGTCATGCCACGGAGGCACGCCACCCCGGTTCACCCGTCGACGGCGCTCTGGAAGCACCCCGCGCGAAAACGTCGCCCAGGCTCACACCGCTCCCGCCCTCACACCCCTCCCGGCATCACGCATCGCCCGGAATCAGACCGTCCAGCTCGACTCCATGTCCACGACGTCCCCGGTGAGCGCCGCAACGTCCGCCTCGATCTGGGCCCTCAGGGCGAGCCGCTCCACGCGCTCCGTGCGGTACTTGCCGTGCTCGGCGGCCGAGCGCCACATCGACAGCACCATGAACTCGTTACCGGGTGCCTCGCCGAACAGCCCGCGCACCATGCCGGGCGAGCCGGCCATCGCCGGGTTCCAGACCTTTTCCTGCATCAGCACGAAGTGCTCGGCCCGCGCCTCGTGGATCCGGCAGAGAGCCACCCTGAGCAGGTCGGCGTCCGTGAAGCGCGGTTCGAAGCCTGTCTTCACGTCGAAGCGGTAGTCGAAGAGTCTGACCTGGGCGTCCTTGAACGTGCCCGCCTGGGACGACGCAAGCCGGTCGTGGGACCGTGCCATGAAGGAGTCGTAGAAGGCACGGCTCTCCCAGAACGCGAAAATGTGCGCCACGTCCGGCCGCCCCCGGCTCCAGCCACCCCCCTGCCCGCGAAACCCCGGCTCCCCCAGAAGCCCCGCCCACTTCCGCTGCCCCCGCTCGAAACCGCGGCGGTCCACCACGGTGCAGCGAATCCACTTGACCAGCACCGCGCCATGGTAAGGCCACGGCGCGTGGCGTCGGTCACTCTCGGCTGGACCGCTCCTCCTGGCAGGTGCCCGCGCGCGTGGCAGGATGGACAAACAGTCATGCGCGCCCGGCAGTTGGGCCGGCGGACGGGTTGGTACGGGGAAGGGGACTCTGGTGGACGGGCTCAACAAGGGGCTTCGCAAGGTCGAGATCGCGGTGCGGTGGGATCCCAGCCCGGCGGGGCAGCCGTCCACCGACCTGGACCTGGTCGCTGCGACCTACCTGGCCGACGCTCCGCACGGCGATCCCGCATACGTGGTGCACTTCGACAGTCGCTCCCCGGACGGCACGGTCACTCTCAATCGGGACAGCAAGGACGGCCAGGGCTTCGGCTACGACGAAGTCATGACACTGGAACTGGACCGGCTCGACGTCCGGTACGCGCGCGTGGTCGTCGGTGTCGTCATCCAGCAGCGCCCGGCGGAGCGCACGTTCGTCAGTGTGCGCAACCCCGGACTCCGTATCCGCGAGGGGTACACCGTCCTCGCGGAGGACGACTTCGGCGGTGTCCTGGGTGCGACCGCGGCGACGGTCGCGGAGTTCGCCCGGGACGGCTCGGGGCCGTGGGGCTTCCGCGCCGGCCTCCGTGGTTTCGAGGGCGACCCCGTGGACTTCACCGGGGCGATGGGCTCGGCACACCGTCGCTGACGTCGCAGAGTCGACAACTTACGACGGGAGGGGCACCGCCCGCAGGCGGTGCCCCTCCGTCATCGGCTCAGGTGCTCGGTGTCAGCTGCAGCCGCTGGTCGAGCCGCAGCCCTCACAGATGTAGCAGGACCCGGCGCGCTGCATCTTCGTGCCACAGGAGAAGCACAGCGGGGCGTCGGCCTGGATGCCCAACTGCATCTCCACCAGTTCGGCGCTGGTGTGGGCCTGCTGCGGGACGGGCTTGACCGTCTCCTCGGCCTTCGGCGCGGAAACGGCCTTCAGCTCCTGGGCTCGCGGCGCCGACTGGGCCAGACCCTCGACGTCGACCTCGTCCTCGCTCGGCTCGTACGAGCCGGTCTCGAGGTGACGCTGACGCTCCTCGGCGGAGTGGATGCCGAGCGCGGAGCGCGTCTCGAAGGGCAGGAAGTCCAGCGCCAGGCGGCGGAAGATGTAGTCGACGATCGACTGCGCCATCCGCACGTCCGGGTCATCCGTCATACCCGCCGGCTCGAAGCGCATGTTGGTGAACTTCGAGACGTACGTCTCCAGCGGCACGCCGTACTGCAGGCCGACGGAGACCGCGATGGAGAAGGCGTCCATCATGCCCGCCAGGGTCGAGCCCTGCTTGGACATCTTGAGGAAGACCTCACCGAGACCGTCGTCCGGGTAGGAGTTGGCGGTCATGTAGCCCTCGGCACCGCCGACGGTGAAGGACGTGGTGATGCCGGGACGTCCCTTCGGCAGGCGCTTGCGGACCGGGCGGTACTCGACGACCTTCTCGACCGCGGTGCGGATCGTGTCCTCGGCCTTCTCGGTGATCTCCGCCTTCTCCTTCTCCTTGGTCTTGGCGGAGAGGGGCTGGCCGACCTTGCAGTTGTCGCGGTAGATCGCGAGCGCCTTGACGCCGAGCTTCCAGGCCTCGAAGTAGATCTCCTCGACCTCCTCGACGGTCGCCGACTCCGGCATGTTGACCGTCTTGGAGATGGCGCCGGAGATCCACGGCTGGATCGCGGCCATCATGCGGACGTGACCCATCGGGGAGATGGCCCGCTCGCCCATGGCGCAGTCGAACACCTCGTAGTGCTCGGGCTTGAGGCCGGGGGCGTCGATCACGTTGCCGTTGTCGGCGATGTGGGCGACGATCGCCTCGATCTGCTCTTCGAGGTAGCCCAGGCGGCGCAGGGCCTGCGGGACGGTGCCGTTGACGATCTGCATCGAGCCGCCGCCGACCAGCTTCTTGAACTTGACCAGCGCGAGGTCGGGCTCGACACCGGTGGTGTCGCAGGACATCGCCAGGCCGATGGTGCCGGTCGGGGCGAGCACGGAAGCCTGAGAGTTACGGAAACCGTTCTTCTCGCCGAGACGCAGGACGTCGCCCCAGGCCTCGCTGGCGGCGGCCCACACCGGGGTGTCCAGGTCGTCCATGCGGACGGCCGTGTCGTTGGCGTCCGAGTGCTGCTTCATGACGCGCTTGTGGGCGTCGGCGTTGCGGGCATAGCCGTCGTACGGGCCGACGACCGAGGCGAGTTCGGCGGACCGCCGGTACGCCGTGCCCGTCATCAGGGAGGTGATGGCACCGGCGAGGGCGCGGCCGCCGTCGGAGTCGTAGGCGTGGCCGGTGGCCATCAGCAGGGCGCCGAGGTTGGCGTAACCGATGCCGAGCTGGCGGAACGCGCGCGTGTTCTCGCCGATCTTCTGCGTCGGGAAGTCCGCGAAGCAGATCGAGATGTCCATCGCGGTGATGACCAGCTCGACGACCTTCTGGAAGCGCTCGGCCTCGAAGGACTGGTTGCCCTTGCCGTCGTCCTTCAGGAACTTCATCAGGTTCAGCGAGGCCAGGTTGCAGGACGTGTTGTCCAGGTGCATGTACTCGCTGCACGGGTTCGACGCGGTGATCCGGCCGGACTCGGGGCAGGTGTGCCAGGTGTTGATGGTGTCGTCGTACTGGATGCCGGGGTCGGCGCAGGCCCAGGCAGCCTCGGCGATCTTGCGGAAGAGCGCCTTGGCGTCGACCTCCTCGATGACCTCGCCGCTCATCCGGCCGCGCAGACCGAACCGGCCGCCCTCGTCGACCGCCTTCATGAACTCGTCGTTGACACGGACCGAGTTGTTGGCGTTCTGGTACTGGACGGACGTGATGTCGTCGCCGCCCAGGTCCATGTCGTAGCCCGCGTCACGCAGAACGCGGATCTTCTCTTCTTCCTTGACCTTGGTCTCGATGAAGTCCTCGATGTCCGGGTGGTCCACATCGAGGACGACCATCTTGGCGGCGCGGCGGGTGGCGCCACCGGACTTGATCGTTCCTGCGGAGGCGTCGGCGCCCCGCATGAAGGAGACCGGACCGGAGGCGTTGCCGCCCGAGGACAGCAGCTCCTTGGAGGAGCGGATCCGGGAGAGGTTCAGGCCGGCGCCGGAGCCGCCCTTGAAGATCATGCCCTCTTCCTTGTACCAGTCGAGGATCGACTCCATGGAGTCGTCGACGGACAGGATGAAGCAGGCGGAGACCTGCTGGGGCTGCTTGGTGCCGACGTTGAACCAGACAGGGCTGTTGAAGCTGAAGATCTGGTGCAGGAGAGCGTAGGCCAGCTCGTGCTCGAAGATCTCGGCGTCGGCGGGCGAGGCGAAGTACTTGTAGTCCTCACCGGCCTTCCGGTACGTCTTCACGATGCGGTCGATCAGCTGCTTGAGGCTGGTCTCGCGCTGCGGGGTGCCCACGGCACCGCGGAAGTACTTGCTGGTGACGATGTTGACCGCGTTCACCGACCAGAAGTCGGGGAACTCCACGCCGCGCTGCTCGAAGTTGACCGAGCCGTCGCGCCAGTTGGTCATGACGACGTCACGGCTCTCCCAGGCCACCTCGTCATAGGGGTGGACCCCGGGAGTGGTGTGGATGCGCTCGACACGCAGGCCCTTGCTCGCCTTGGCGCTCTTGGCGCGGGAACTCCGTGCCGGACCGCTCGCCGTCTCTGTCATGCCGCCTCCCTGTACGGGCGAAAACGCCCTGAAGTGCCCCGTTGTTCCCGGTGCACGATGTTCTGTCTGGTGTTACGGGCTCCCACTCACACGCCCGCAACGGGTCTTCTCACGCCGCCGCCCGGCCGGGCCCGGAGCTGGCTTCCGGGTCCGGCCCGCCGGTCAGTCGGCGGCGCCTGCGGGCTCGGGGACCTGCTTCGTCCCTTTGGGCCCGCGGTCGTCTTCCCGGCTCTCCGCAGCCGCGTCCTCACGGTCGGGGTCGTCCGTATCGGTGTGTCCCGTCTGCGCCCTGAGTTCTTCGATGGCCGCCTCGAAGTCGTCGAGCGAGTCGAACGCCCGGTAGACGGAGGCGAACCGCAGGTAGGCGACGAGATCGAGTTCCTGCAACGGGCCGAGTATGGCCAGCCCCACGTCATGGGTCGTCAGCTCGGCGCTTCCGGTGGCTCGCACCGCCTCCTCGACCCGTTGGCCGAGCTGGGCGAGCGCGTCCTCGGTGACAGGCCGCCCCTGGCACGCCTTGCGCACACCATTGATGATCTTCGTACGACTGAAGGGCTCGGTGACGCCGGACCGCTTCACCACCATGAGCGAGCACGTCTCCACGGTCGTGAAACGACGGGAGCAGTCAGGGCACTGGCGGCGCCTGCGGATCGATGTGCCGTCGTCGGTCGTACGACTGTCCACGACACGGCTGTCGGGGTGCCTGCAGAAGGGGCAGTGCATGAACTCCCAACCCTCCTCACAGCAGACTCAATAGCCTCGCCGGGCATCTTGCGCCCCACGAAGCAGCCCCAAGCATAGGCGATGACCATGAGCCTCGAGACCCGGGGGACCACAACTTCTGGGCTGCTGATGCAATCCAACCACTACATGTGGGGATTGGCTCATACACCCACGCTCATCTCGCGTGTCGCGCGCGTAGGCGCAGGTGGCGTGCGACGCCCCCTGCCTCATAGACCCCTTCACCTCCGAGGCGCCATCGCCGACGGCTTTGCCCGCGGGCGCGGCCGCATCCGCTCCTGCACGGCCGTATCGCCGCGGCACATGCGGAGATACCGTGGGCGCCGCAAGGAGGGGGCGTGGGACTCCCGCGCAGATGAGTGCTGGTCCCGGGGCCGGGGAATGCCGGATGGCAGACTGGGGCACAGTCCACGAGGCGATCACCCCGGCGGTGAAGAGTACAGCAATGGGCGCTTTTGCCCGCCCGGCGGCCTGGCCGCTAATACACCCGGACACTCGGTCGCGTCCGACGATTCGCGTTTTTTCACTCGAACGTGTGTTTGGCGCAACCTTTCGAAAGCAACTACCGTTGTCCAGCAGGGAGACCATCGAGAGGGGCCGACGTGACCACCACCGCAGACAGTGCCGCCATCGCTGCCCAGGACCGCTCCCAGGGCCGACTGGAGCAGGCGCATGCGATGAACGAAGCCACGAACCCTGAGGGGCACAAGCGCTCCCTGCCGGGCCGACCTCCCGGCATCCGGGCGGACAGCTCGGGACTCACCGATCGCCAGCGCCGGGTGATCGAGGTCATCAGGGACTCCGTGCAGCGACGGGGCTACCCGCCGTCGATGCGGGAAATCGGTCAGGCCGTCGGCCTTTCCAGCACCTCCTCCGTCGCACACCAGCTGATGGCACTGGAGCGCAAGGGCTTCCTGCGCCGCGACCCGCACCGCCCGCGCGCCTACGAGGTGCGCGGCTCCGACCAGGCCGCCTCGGTGCAGCCCACGGACACCGCGGGCAAGCCCGCCGCGTCCTACGTGCCGCTGGTCGGCCGGATCGCCGCCGGTGGCCCGATTCTCGCGGAGGAGTCCGTCGAGGACGTCTTCCCCCTGCCCCGCCAGCTGGTCGGCGACGGTGAGCTGTTTGTCCTCAAGGTCGTCGGTGACTCGATGATCGAGGCCGCGATCTGCGATGGCGACTGGGTCACGGTGCGTCGTCAGCCGGTCGCCGAGAACGGCGACATCGTGGCCGCGATGCTCGACGGCGAAGCCACCGTCAAGCGCTTCAAGCGCGAGGACGGCCATGTCTGGCTCCTGCCGCACAACGCGTCCTACGAGCCGATCCCCGGCGACGATGCGACCATCCTCGGAAAGGTAGTGGCCGTGCTGCGCCGCGTCTGACAGCGCGCACCGCGTCGGGCGGGCCCAGCGGCCCACCCCTTGACCGGGCCCCGGGACCCCTGCGCCGGTTCCGGGGCCCTGCGCTGTCCGGGGCAGGTACCGAACCTCAGGGCCCAGTGACTCGTGCGCGTGGGGGTCGGCCGACGGATCAACCGCCGGCCGACCCCCGTCTCATTCTTCTTCCGCCTGCTGGGCAGCAGCATCGATCGCCGCGAGCGACTTCCGCACCTGGTTCCGGTCCGTCGTGAACCAGAAGTCGGGCATCGAGGCCTTGAGGTAGCTCCCGTACCGGGCCGTCGCCAGACGCTGGTCGAGGACGGCGACCACGCCCCGGTCCCCCGATGCCCGTACGAGCCGGCCGGCGCCCTGGGCCATGAGGAGCGCGGCGTGGGTGGCGGCGACCGCCATGAAGCCGTTGCCCCCGGCGTCCTCCACGGCCTTCTGTCGGGCGCTCATCAGAGGATCGTCCGGGCGGGGGAACGGAATCTTGTCCATGACGACCAGCTGACAGCTGGGCCCCGGCACGTCCACGCCCTGCCAGAGTGACAGCGTGCCGAAGAGGCAGGTCTTCGGGTCGGCCGCGAAGTTCTTGATGAGCTCGCCGAGCGTCTCCTCGCCTTGGAGCAGGATGGGGAACTCCGGGATCCGGGAGCGCAGTTCCTCGGCGGCCAGCTGGGCGCCTCGCATGGAGGAGAACAGGCCGAGGGTGCGGCCACCGGCCGCCTGGATCAGCTCCGTGAGTTCGTCGAGCATGTCCGCACGGTCACCGTCCCGGGCGGGACGCGCCAGGTGTTTGGCGACGTACAGGATGCCTTGCTTGCGGTAGTCGAAGGGCGAGCCGACGTCGATGCCCTTCCACTTCGGGACGTCATCACCCTCGGTCCCCTCTGGGGCGAGGCCCAGGGATGCGCCGACGCCGTTGAAGTCGCCGCCCAGCTTCAGCGTCGCGGACGTCAGGACCACGGAGCGGTCCGCGAAGAGCTTCTCGCGCAGCAGCCCGGAGACGGACATCGGGGCGACGCGCAGGGAGGCACCGAAACGGTCGTGGCGCTCGTACCAGACCACGTCCCACTCGGAGCCGTTCGTGATGCGCTCCGCCACGTCGTGCACGTTCTCCACGGAGGCCAGGGCCTGCTTACGGACGGCGTCCTCGTCCTGGACGGACTTGTCGCGGGTCGTACCGATCGCGGAGATGACCGTGCGGCACGCGTCGCGGAGCGCCATGAGGGCGTACCCGAGATCCTCGGGGATCTCTTCGAGACGGCCGGGCAGCGCCAGCTCCATCAGCCGTTCGAACCCCTCCGCGGCGGTCTGGAGCTGGTCGGCGGCCTTCTCGTTGACGAGTTTCGCGGCACGGCGCACCGCGCGGTTGACCTGGCCGGGGGTGAGCTCGCCGGTGGCGACTCCGGTGACCCGGGAGACCAGTTCGTGCGCTTCGTCGACGATCAGCACCTCGTGCTGCGGGAGGACAGGGGCGCCCTCGATGGCGTCGATCGCGAGCAGCGCGTGATTGGTGACGACGACCTCGGCGAGCTTCGCCCGCTCACGGGCCATCTCGGCGAAGCACTCGGCACCGTAGGCGCACTTCGACGCGCCCAGGCACTCCCTGGACGACACCGACACCTGGGACCAGGCCCGGTCCGAGATGCCGGGCGTGAGGTCGTCACGGTCGCCGGTTTCGGTCTCGTCGGCCCAGTCGCGCACCCTCAGCAGGTCCTGGCCCAGCTTGCTGGTGGGCGCGGCGGCCTCGAACTGGTCGAAGAGGCCCTCCTCCTCGTCCTGCGGGACACCCTCGTGCATGCGGTGCAGACACAGGTAGTTGGACCGGCCCTTGAGCATCGCGAACTCCGGGCGACGGCGCAGGAGGGGGTGCAGCGACTCGACTGTTCTCGGCAGGTCTCGCTCCACCAGCTGGCGCTGCAGGGCGAGGGTGGCGGTGGCGACGACCACACGCTCCCCGTGCGCGAGCGCGGGCACCAGGTAGCCGAGCGACTTTCCGGTGCCGGTGCCGGCCTGGACCAGCAGGTGGGAGCCGTCGTCGATCGCTTCCTCGACGGCTTCGGCCATGGCCACCTGACCGGGGCGCTCCGTGCCACCGACGGCAGTGACGGCGGCATGCAGGAGTTCGGGGAGTGAGGGCTTCGTCATAGCGCGACCACCCTACGACCCTGCACTGACAAACGGGCGATCACGGCGGGTGCCGGGGACGGGATCAAGACCGTGGGCCCCTCGGGGATGGGCGGTGACCGGGCTCGTTCGGCCGGGACGGTGAGTCGTGGCACGACCGCTCGAGAAATCGGCGCCGCGGGCGGGAACTGTCCCGGCACGGACCGCGTTCAATGAGTGATGGAGCGGTGACACAGCGCTACAACAAGTGCCGGAGGGGCCGGTCTCGGACCATGAGAGCGGCTCGCTTGACGGTCAGGTCGACCTCGGCGGAGAACCGGAAGCCGGCGGTCAGGAAAGCGGCGATGGAGGGGGTGTTGCGAATGTCGGGTTCCGCGATGACCCGTGCGCAGGAGGGCCGCTGCGCGAGAACGAGGTCGGCCACGGCCCGGAGCAGCAGGCCACCGAGGCCGCGCCCACGGTCGGCGGCTCCGCCGAGCAGCAGGTGGATCCCCGTGTCATGAGGCCGCGCGGGGTAATGGCGGGCCAGCGGGTCCAGATCCGCCCGGTAGATCTCCCAGTAGCTCATCGGTGTTCCGTCGAGCAGCCCGATGCACGGCACGCTGTGCCCGTCACCGGCCAGCTGGGCGCGCAGGTGGTCCCCCGTCACCTCCTGCGGTCCGGCCAGTTCCCAGAACTCCGCGGCGACGGGGTCGTTCATCCAGCGGCTGATGAGCGCCAGGTCGCGTTCGACGCACGCGGGGACGAGGCGGAACCGGCCTGCGGGCGTGTCTGCAGGGCCCCAAGCGGCGATGCGGTCGAGGAGACCGTCATGGCGCGGGACGCCCTCCCCATGCGCGGGCGCGATGGTCTCGGCGATGGGGCCGGCGCCCGGCCAGGCCGCGGACTCGGCACCAGGCCTCGCATCGAAGCCGATCCCCTGCCCGGCATCGGCGTCGGCTCTGGACCCGGTGCCTGAGGCCCGGGCGGCCATGACAGGGACAGGGGCAGCAGTCACGACGGGGCCGGCGGCCACGACCTGGGCAGCGATACCGGTCTCGGCAATCGGGTCGGCGGGAGGCACCTGAGGCTCCTCTCAGGAAAGGGGTCAGGAAGGGGGTGGCATGTCCTCAGGGATGCGGGAGGCGGGTCAGCGGTGGTCAGGGGGGATCAGAGCGGTCACGAGTGCAGGGGGTTGGAAATGGTGACGTAGACGGACTGGGTGTCGACCGGGCCGACGAGTTCGTCCAGGCCGTGCAGCCGGGTCAGCAGGTTGGCCTTGCAGCGCAGGACGGGTGAGTCGAGCAACAGGGCGGGCAGCGTGGTGCGCAGCCGGGTCGGGCCGGCGGCGAGGTGTCCGAGGAATCGCCGGAAGGCGGCGAGCAGCAGCCGCTCGTCGGCGAGCCCTTGGGAGCCGAACGCGCCGATCAGACCGAACACGTTGTTGATCACCAGGTAGTACACGAGCCGCTCGTCGGTCACCCGGTCGCAGACGAACGTGTCGCTCCGCTCTCCGATACCGGGCAACCGGTCGTCGAGGTCCTGGCGCCGGGATGCGCGGAAGTAGTAGCCCTGGTTGTCGCGGTAGCGGCCGCCCGTGGGCCAGCCGTCGGCGTCCAGCAGGAGCAGGGTGTTCTGCTGGTGCGCCTCCAGAGCGACGCCGGCCTCGCCGTCCAGCCAGAGGACGGGGCGTACCACGTGGGCCAGGTAGCGGAGGAACCACTCGGCGGCGACGGCTGGGCGGGGTCGGCCGGTGCGGTGGGCGAGGCATGTGATCACCTCGGCCAGGCGGGACCGCAGGGCCGGGCCGTGTGGGTCGAGACGCCCCGGAGCCCCCTCGGGCGGGGGCGAAGTGCACGGCCGCGGAGAAAGGAGGCCGGCGACGCAGGAGATGTCGTCGGAGGGGCTGAACGGATTGTGGCGGATCACCACGTCCAGTCCGGGCACCGGGTCGCCGTCAGGGGTGTCGACGGCGAGCCAGGCCGGGTCCCGGACGATGTCGAAGCCCGGGTGCACGGCGTGCCACTGCTGCCCGAGGCCGCTGCGGAGCAGGCGGTGGACCTCGACGCCGCGGTGCAGTTCCTTGCGGAGGTTCTCACGGCGGGAGTTGGTGATGCGCAGGCCCAGGGAGAGCTTGAGCATCGCGGGGGCATGGGTTCGGTAGACGGTTCGTACGGAGGAGGTGGGGTGCCAGTCCGGGCCGTGGGCGCCGAGGTCGCGGAGCAGTCCGGTGTCCAGCAGGGCAGCGGTCTGCGGACGGCGCCGGACCTCGTGTGCCTGCCAGGGATGCAGGGGCAGGAGGGCGTGTCCCTCCGGCAACGGCGCTCCGGTCCCTGCCAGCCGGGCGGTGAGGAGGGGTGCGGCGACGGGGCGGCCGCGCTCGGTCCAGGAGGAGTCGGTGGTGAGGACGCAGGGAGCGACCGCCATCCAGTGCAAAGGGAAGGAGCCGCGCAATTCGGGCGAGTACTGCAGCGCTTCGGCCTCCGAGAGTCCTTCGCGGCTCTTCGGTGTGGGATGCAGGGGGTGTCCGAGGACGAGTGCCTGTTCCGCGGACAGGAAGAGGTCGGGGCCGTCGGCCGGGCGTTCCCGGCGGTCGGTGATGAAGCGGGCGGCACGTCGGAGGGAGTCGGCAACACCTGCGACGAGCCCGACGCCGTCGAGGGATCCGGATGGGACGCAGTTGGGGGCGGGCGTGGGGGTGGAGGTGGCCTGGGCGCGGCTGACGCCGAGGGAGTGGGTGAACGTCTCCCTGCTGAGCAGGGCGGCGATGGTGACCGCGTCGGCGGGCGGGGCTGTCTCGGGAGCACCGGTGAGACGAGGAGGGCCGAAGCGGTGCCAGCCCGTCGGGGACCAGTAGCGCACCGGCGCGAGGAGGCTCGTACCGGTGGCGGGAAGGGGGATGTGCAGGACGCCGTCGGCCGGGGCGGGGGCGTTGGTCTCGCGCGCCCAGCAGCGGAGCAGGTTCTCCACGGCGGCGGCCTGGGCGACGGTGTGCGGGTCGGGATGCTCCAGTGGGTCACCGTCATGCGTTGTGCTCGGCCCCTGGGCGGGCTGCGCCGCCGGCCGCTGGTGAGGGACCCGCGGGCTCGGCGTCGCCGCCGACGGCCAGGCGGTGGTGGAGCTTTGCCTAGAGGTGGGGGCGTGGTCGTCGGGGTGGGGGGTGATGTTCACGGCGGGTACCTCATGGGGTGGTTTCCGGGATCATGCGGTGGGCTCTGCGGGACGAGGAACTCCACTCGGTGTGGCATGCGGGGCGCGAGGCCGAGCGGCGGGCGGGACGGGCGGCGGGGACCCCGGCGTACGGCGTACGGGGCTTGTGGCCCACAGGACTCACGGCGCGGCGTACGACGCTCATGGCCCGCGGGGCTCACGGCCAGCGGCACGTGAGGCTCGTAACCCGCAGGGACTCACGGCCCGCGGCGTGCAGGGGTCATGGCCCGCCGTAGGCACGGTTCGTGGCAGGTGGGCGCCTGGCGATCGGTGGCGCGCCCGTGGTGCACAGGCGTGCCGCGCGGACTCCCACGCTCGTGGTGCTCCGGCATGCCGCGCAAACCCCCACGCCCGCCGTGACCGCCGTGAAGGTTCACCGCGTTCCGGGTGCGGCTGCCATGGAGGTCTCCCGCGTTCACAGTGCGGCTGCCGTGCTGCCACCACGGCGCCGAGCCACCGCCCCGACCGCGTCGGCCAAGCGGTCCAGTACGGCGGCCGCTTGTTCATCGGTGATGGTCAGCGGTGGCAGCAGGTGGACGACGCTTGCGCGCAGGCCGCCGAGTCCGACGATGAGGCCGCGCCGCAGGCACTCCCGCTGGACCGCAACGGCCAGTCCGGGAGCGGCAGGGAGAGGCCGGGGCTCGCTGCCCGGCCTCATCGACGCCGCCATGCCGCACTGCGCAGTCCCTGTGGCACCGCAAGAGCCGGGTTCCCCTGCTCCCTCCGGGTCCACCAGCTCGACGCCGATCATGAGCCCTCTGCCCCGCACATCACCGACACAGGCGAAATCGGAGACGAGCTGTCGGAGTTGGTTCAGCATGCGTGTCCCGACGGTCGCCGCGCGCTCGGCGAGGGCGTTCTCGCGGACGTGGGCCAGGGTCGCCGTGCCGGCGGCCAGGGCGAGCTGGTTGCCGGGGAAGGACTCGGCGGGGGTGCCGGGTTCTCCGGCGTCGAGGTCGTCCCGGTAGACCACGACGGCCAGCGGCAGGCTGCCGCCGATGGCGTCGGAGAGGACCATCACGTCGGGGGTCACGCCACTGTGCTCGACCGCCCAGAAGGCACCGGTCCTGCCCACGCCGGTCCGGATCTCGTCGGCGATCAGCGGGACGGACCGTTCGGCGGTGAGCTGTCGCACCCGTCGCAGCCAGGTGTCGGGGACGGGGGCCACCCCGCCCTCGCTCTGGACGGGCTCGACGATCACCCCGGCGGGCAGGGGCATCCCGGACGCCGGGCCGTCGAGGAGGGACTCGTTCCAGCAAGGGGCGAGGTCGCCCCTGCTCTCGCCCCCGGCACCGGCACCGGGGCAGCGGTGGTCCTGCGAGGGAGGCAGCAGGACGATCCGTGGGTCATGTGCCTCCGCGGAGGTGGCGTCGAAAGTCCTGGCGGCGCATCCGCCACCGCCGGCGGCGAACGTCACCGGACCGCTCCGGCCGGTCGCCGCGCGGACGAGCGCGCAGGCGGTCTCGACGGCTTCGCTGCCGGCCGGTCCGCAGAACCGCACGTGTGCCCGATCCGCGAGGCCCCGTGGCAGAGTGCGGAACAGTTCGGTGAGGAAGGCGTCCTTGACGGGAGTCGCCAGATCGAGGGCGTTCAGAGGTGCGCCTGAGTCGAGCACCTTGCGGAGGGACTCCAGGACGACCGGGTGGTTGTGGCCGAGGGCCAGGGTGCCGGCGCCGGAGAGGCAGTCCAGGTAGCGGCGGCCGTCCGCGCCCTCGATGGTGAGTCCCCGGGCCCGCACCGGAACGATCGGCAGGGCACGGGCGTAGGTCCGGGCGGCGGATTCGCGTGCGGCCTGGCGGCGCAGGATTCCCTCGTGCAGGGAGCGGGGGGCAGGGGTGGTGTCTTCCAACGCTCCGCCGAGGGGGGATGTCGCCTGCCTGCGCCCCACAGCGGCCTCCTCTGGTGCACAACCCCCACGGGTGGATTCCGCCACGGCTTCTCTGACCTCCCACTGCGCACAGGCACGGAGGACCGCGCGCAGACAGCAGGCCCCCCACCGCTACCAACCCCGGACCTCTCACCGGGTTACGGGTTGCCTCAAGATCCTTTCCGTGACGGAACTGTTGCTGATCCGTCGGGTCGCCCCCACAGCCACCGCATAGTGTGTGATGCCGTTCCCGGACACCGGGTGGGCGCCCCGAACTTCCGTCGAGGCAGCGGGAATCGGGGCCGAAGCGCCGGTCCGTCCACTTTCGTTCCGTACCAGGGGGAGTCAGATCATGCGATCCACACGGCCGTCGTCCCATACCGTCCGAGGGGGGAGGACGCCGCGGAGGAACTCCCCCGTCCTGGCAGCCGTGGCCCTCGCGTCGGCGCTCGCCCTGACCGCCACCGCCTGCGAGTCGGGCGATGCGACGGCCGACGGTCAGCCCTCCGCGTCCGCCACCGCCTCCGACGACGGCAAGCTCAAGATCCCGGCCGATATCAGGGACCGGCTCCGCGAGCACGGGATAGACATCGACAAGTGGAAGAACGGCGCCTGGAAGAACTGGGACCGGGACGACTGGCTGCGCGAGGCGAACGAGTACGTCAACCCGATCATCGAGGGGCTCTGGAACCCTGACCGCATGCGGGAGGCCGAGGAGCCCGACCAGGGCGTCGACGAGAGTGAGATCGCCGAGGACCAGGGCGTCACCGATGTGACGCCCGCTCCCATCGAGGCGCGGGCCGTGCCACCGTCGTACCACGCCACCACCCCTACGGCCGGCAAGGTGTTCTTCGACTCCCCCGAGGGATCGGCCGTCTGCTCGGCGACCGTGGTGAAGGACCCGGCGCACCCCGGCAAGTCCAACCTGGTGTGGACGGCGGGCCACTGCGTGCACGCGGGCAAGAAGGGTGGCTGGTACCGCAACATCGCGTTCGTGCCGTCGTACAACGACGACGGCAAGCCGGTGGCGGAGCTGGAGAACGCGACCCGCGAGGACGTCGCTCCCTACGGTGTCTGGTGGGGCGACTGGGCGCGGACCTCGGACCAGTGGATCGAGCAGGGCGGTTCGACGGGCGGTGACGGGGCACCGTACGACTTCGCGGTCATCCATGTCACCCCGGAGAAGGGCAGCGGCGGCAAGTCGCTGGAGGAGATGGTCGGTTCGGCACTGCCGGTCGAGTTCAAGGCGCCCGCGGTGCCCCGGGTGAAGCGCGTCGTGGCGATCGGCTACCCGGCCGCCAAGCCGTACGACGGACAGAAGCTGTATGAGTGCGAAGGCCGGCCCGGGCGGCTGTCGATCAACGCATCGGATCCGACGATGTACCGCATCGGCTGCACCATGACCGGGGGGGCGTCCGGCGGCGGCTGGGTCGCGACCGGTTGGGACGGCAAGCCGGCGCTGGTGTCCAACACCTCGATCGGCCCGGTGACGTCGGGCTGGCTGGCCGGACCGCGCCTGGGTGACGTGGCCAAGGGCGTGTACGACTCCGTCAGCAAGAAGTTCGCCGGCCGGTGAGGGCCCACTCACCAAGCCCGGGGGCTCTCGGAAACCTTCACCGGCTCACCCCGGTACACCCTCAACTCCCCGGGCATAGTGGGGAGTCGCGCGGCGCCACCGGTTGGCGCGCCCATGCCGTGCACACGCGGCACCTGCACTGAGCAGGACCAGCACCACTCAGTACGCAAAACGGGGGTCATCGCACCATGCGTTCCATATCCACGCCCGCACCGAAGCGCGGACGGCGTGCCGTCCTCGCAGCCGCCGGGCTCGTCGCCGCACTGGCGCTCACCGCGACCGCCTGTGACGGTTCGGGGGATTCGGCGAGTGACAAACCCGACGCCACGAGCTCCCAGACCTCCGCGAACGGCGGCGGGGCCAAGATCCCGGCCGATCTCGCGGGCAAGCTCAAGGAACACGGGATCGACGTCGACCGCTGGAAGAGCGGCGGCTGGAAGGACTGGGACAAGGACAAGTGGCTCAGTGACGCAAAGGACTTCGTCAACCCGGTGATCAAGGGCCTCTGGAAGCCGGAGCGGATGCAGTCCGCCGACGAGGCCGACAAGAGGGTCACGACGAAGGACGCGTCGGCCGCCCAGGGCGTCAGCGATCCGGATCCGTCGCCGGTCCGGGCGCAGGCCGAGAAGACGCCGTACCACCGCAACGCGGCGCCGGTCGGCAAGGTCTTCTTCGACTCCCCCGACGGCCCGGCCGTCTGCTCCGGCACGGTCGTCAAGGACGTCAACCACCCGGGCAAGTCCAACCTGGTGTGGACGGCGGGTCACTGCGTGCACGCCGGCGGCAACGGCGGCTGGTACCGCAACATCGTGTTCGTTCCGGCCTACAACGACCTCGGCAAGTCCGAGGCGGAGCTGACCGATGCGAACCCGACGGAGATCGCCCCGTACGGCAACTGGTGGGCGAACTGGGCCTCGACCTCCAACCAGTGGATCCAGGGAGGGTCGGAGAGCGGCGGTGCCGGAGCCGCGTACGACTACGCCGTGCTGCACGTGAAGCCCGAGCAGGGCGCCAAGTCCCTGGAGGAGACGGTCGGCGCCGCGCTGGACGTGGACTTCTCCGCCCCGTCTCCGGCCGAGGCCGCCAAGATGGGCGCCTGGGGCTACCCGGCAGCGCCGCCCTACAACGGCGAGAAGATGTTCAGGTGCATCGACAGCCCCGGCCGGTTCTCGCTCAGCCCGTCGCTGCCGACGATGTACCGCATCGGCTGTGACATGACCGGCGGTTCCTCCGGAGGCGGTTGGTTCCGGGTCCTGGACGGCAAGTCGGTACTGGTCTCGAACACCTCGATCGGGCCGGCCGACAACACCTGGCTGGCGGGTCCGCAGCTGGGCCGCGACGCCGAAGCGCTCTACCAGGACATGAGCAGGACGTACGGCGGTCAGTGATCCATACATGTTGAAGGCCCGCTCCCCTGCGAACAGGGGGCGGGCCTTCTCCTTTGGCTTTTCGCGCTCAGTCGAGACGCGCCTTCACGCGCGACCCGTGCTCAGTCGCGACGCGCGTTCAAGCGAGACTCGCGCTCAGGTCGGACTCAGAGCGCCGACGCCGGAGCGTAGGGCGCGAGCTCCGCCGCCAGTTCCTCGTGCACCCGCACCTTGAGCAGGGTGCCCTCCGGGGTGTGCTCCTCGGAGATCACCTCGCCCTCGTCGTGTGCACGGGCGACCAGCTTGCCGCGCGTGTACGGCACGAGCGCCTCGACCTCGACCGACGGGCGGGGCAGCTCGTTGTCGATGAGCGCGAGCAACTCCTCGATGCCCTGGCCGGTGCGGGCCGAGACCGCGATGGACCGCGTCTCGACGCGCAGCAGCCGCTGGAGCGTCAGCGGGTCGGCCGCGTCCGCCTTGTTGATCACGACGATCTCGGGCACGTCGGTGGCACCGACGTCCCGGACCACCTCGCGCACGGCGGCCAGCTGCTCCTCCGGGAACGGGTGCGAACCGTCGACCACGTGCAGGATCAGGTCGGACTCGCCGACCTCCTCCATCGTGGAGCGGAACGCCTCGACCAGGTGGTGGGGCAGATGGCGTACAAACCCGACCGTGTCGGCCAGCGTGTACAGCCGTCCGCTGGGTGTCTCGGCCCGGCGCACGGTCGGGTCGAGGGTCGCGAACAGGGCGTTCTCGACCAGCACGCCCGCGCCCGTGAGGCGGTTGAGCAGCGAGGACTTGCCGGCGTTGGTGTAGCCCGCGATGGCCACGGACGGCACCTTGTGACGCTTGCGCTCCTGGCGCTTGATCTCGCGGCCGGTCTTCATCTCCGCGATCTCCCGGCGCATCTTCGCCATCTTCTCGCGGATCCGGCGCCGGTCCGTCTCGATCTTGGTCTCACCGGGGCCACGGGTGGCGAGGCCGCCGCCCTTGCCGCCGCCCATCTGCCGGGACAGCGACTGACCCCAGCCGCGCAGTCGCGGCAGCATGTACTGCATCTGCGCGAGCGCGACCTGCGCCTTGCCTTCCCGGGACTTGGCGTGCTGGGCGAAGATGTCCAGGATCAGGGCCGTGCGGTCGATGACCTTGACCTTGACGACGTCTTCGAGGTGGATCAGCTGGCCCGGGCTGAGCTCACCGTCGCAGATGACGGTGTCCGCGCCCGTCTCGACGACGATGTCGCGCAGTTCCTCGGCCTTGCCGGAGCCGATGTAGGTGGCCGCGTCGGGCTTGTCGCGGCGTTGGGTGACTCCGTCGAGCACCAGCGCGCCGGCCGTCTCGGCGAGGGCGGCGAGCTCCGCGAGGGAGTTCTCCGCGTCCTGCACGGTTCCCGAGGTCCAGACACCGACGAGGACGACCCGCTCCAGGCGGAGCTGGCGGTACTCGACCTCGGTGACGTCCTCGAGCTCGGTGGAGAGGCCCACCACACGACGAAGGGCCGCGCGGTCGGAGCGGTCGAACTGGTCGCCGTCCCGCTCTCCGTCGATCTCGTGGCTCCAGGCGACGTCCTCTTCCATCAGGGCATCGGCCCGAAGACCCTCGGGGTGGCTGTGCGCGAAGCGCTTGGAGTCCTGGGAAAAGGAAGAAGAGGAGGTCATTGGATCCTTACGTTGGTGGGAAACCCTTCACTGTCTGCAACGCACGGGCGGTCCGGGAGATTCCCGGCGCTCCGTGCCGCGCCGACCTGAAGATGGTCGCACGGCACGGGGCGTCTCGTCACCGTGTTATAGAGCGGGCGCCTTCGCGCCCGGGCTGCTGCGCGGAGGCCTGCTCAGGGGATTCCGCGGCGTCGGGCGCGCTGCTTCAGGGGTCAGGGGATTTTGCGGCCTCGGGCGCGCTCCTTCAGGAGTCAGGGGATTCTGCGGCCTCGGGCGCGCTGCCTCAGGGGTCAGGGGGTCTGCGACCCCGCGGCGTCCTGTGCTTTCGCGGCGGCCACCGCCTTCCAGTCCGGGTGGCCCGGCATCGGCGGGGTCTTCTCGCCGTAGAGCCAGCCCTGGAAGAAGCTGCCCAGGTCGCGCCCGGAGATCTCGGTGGCGAGCCGGACGAAGTCCTCCGTCGCGGCCGTGCCGTCCCGGTGCTGCCCGATCCAGGCGCGCTCCAGGCGTTCGAAGGCCGGGCGGCCGATCTCCTGGCGCAGGGCGTACAGGATGAGCGCCGACCCGTCGTAGACGTTGGGGCGGAAGATGCCGGTCTTACGGCCGGGGTCGGGTGCCTCGGGCGCGGCGGGTGGTCCGCCGGCGGCGCGCCAGCCGTCGGAGGCGCCGTAGGCGGCCTTCATCCGGTCCCGCATCGACTTGCCGCCCCGCTCCTCGGCGTACAGCGCCTCGTACCAGGTGGCGTGCCCCTCGTTGAGCCACAGATCTGACCAGGTGCGAGGGCTGACGCTGTTGCCGAACCACTGGTGGGCCAGCTCATGGACCATGATCGACTCGACGTACCACGAGGGGTGGACCCGGTCGGTGAACAGATCCCGCTCGAAGAGCGAGAGCGTCTGGGTCTCCAGTTCGAAGCCGGTGGAGGTGTCGGCCACGAGCAGACCGTACGTCTCGAAGGGGTAGCGGCCGACCTTGTTCTCCATCCAGGTGATCTGGCCAGGGGTCTTCTCCAGCCAGGGTTCGAGCTCCTTGCGGTGCTCGGTCGGCACGACGTCCCGTACGGGGAGTCCGTGCGGGCCGGTGCGGTGCAGCACCGTGGAGCGGCCGATGGAGACCTGGGCGAGCTCGGTGGCCATGGGGTGCTGGGTGCGGTAGGTCCAGGTCGTCGTCCCGCGCGACTTCTCCGTTCCGGCGGGCAGGCCGTTGGCGACGGCCGTGTGCCCGTCGGGTGCCGTCACCCGGATGGTGAACATCGCCTTGTCGGAGGGGTGGTCGTTGCACGGGAACACCAGGTGCGCGGCGTCGGCCTGGTTGGCCATGGCGAGGCCGTCCGCGGTGCGCACCCAGCCGCCCTCGCGGCCCTTGGCGGGCACGGGATCACTGGTGTGCCGCACGGTGATCCGCATCCACTTGCCGTCCGACACCGCGTTCTCGGGCGTGATCACCAGGTCCTCGCCGGCGGTGTGGAACTCCGCCGGGTCGCCGTCGACCTCGACCGACTGGACCGTGCCGTGGGCGAAGTCAAGGTTGACGCGGTCCAGGTCGGCGGTCGTCCAGGCGTCGATGGTGGTGACGGCCCTCAACGGCTGGCTGTTGCTGCCCGGATAGGTGAAGGAAAGGTCGTACGCCGCCACGTCGTAGCCGGGGTTGCCGAGGTACGGGAAGAGCCGGTCGCCCACACCGAGCGGGACGGCGGGGGTGCTCGCAGCGACGATGCAGACGGAGACGGCCGACGTGAGCAGGGCTGCGGCGGTCCGGCGCCGCCGGGCGGCGGCGGCCTGGTGGGGAGGGGTCAGGAGCATGACCCATGGCTATCAGCGCGTGACCGAACGTCACGGACGGCGCGCTTCCGTCCCACCCGAACCGGGGACCGCGGCATGCGCCGGGTGCCGCCCCCGCGGTTCGGTACGGCCGTACGCGAAGGCCGTCCGCAGCCGGGTCAGAGCTCAGGCCCGCGTCGCGAGACCCCATTGCGGCGTCCCGGTCGGCATTCCCTCGCTCCTGCCGGAAGGCCGTTCACCGGCCCGGGCCGCGTCAGTCACCCTGCGACTGCGACCTGCTGACGTCGTACACCCCGGCCACATCGCGCATCGCGCGCATCAGACCGGGCAGATGGCCGGCGTCGGGGAGCTGCACGGTGTAGGTGTGCCGCACCTGCTGCTGGGTGGGGGGCTCGACGGTCGCCGAGACGATCTCGGCCCCCTCGGAGGCCATGGCCTCGGTGAGATCGGCCAGCAGATGCGGACGGACGAACGATTCGGCGACCAGCGTGACCCGGCATTCGGCGGCCTCTCCCCAGCGCACACCGACCTCCGCACGCCCCCCGTCCTTCATACGCGCTACCGCGGCGCACTCCACACGGTGCACGGTGACCGCTCCCCCGCGTACGGCGAAGCCGGTGATCTCGTCGGGCGGTACGGGCGTACAGCAGCGGGCGAGCCGGACGGTCGCACCGGGCAGGTCGGCGAGGACGTTGCCGGTGCCGGAGCGGTCGGCGGCCTGTTCGGGCGCCGGGCCGGCCTCGGGTACGTCGGCGGGCCGGACGCCTGTCCGGTTCTCCGCGATCCGCGCCTCGCTCTGCTGGGACTCCGCCTGCGCCGGATGGGCGGTCAGCCATCGCTGGATGGCGATCCGGGCCGCGGGGGTGTGCGCGTGCTCCAGCCACTCCCGGGAGGGCTCCGACGCCGGGTCCTGGCCCATGAGGAGCTGAACGGTGTCGCCGTCCTTCAGCACGGTGCTCAGCGTCGCCAGGCGGCCGTTCACCCGGGCCCCGAGACAGGCGTGCGCGTCCTCCCCGTACTGCGCGTACGCGGCGTCCACGCAGGTCGCGCCCTCGGGCAGGCCGAGGGCGCCGCCGTCGGGCCGGAAGACGGTGATCTCGCGGTCCTGGGCAAGGTCCTCGCGCAGGGTCGACCAGAAGTGGTCGGGGTCGGGTGCGGCCTCCTGCCAGTCGAGGAGCCGGGAGAGCCAGCCGGGGCGGGTGGGGTCGACGCGCTCGCCGTCGGCCGGGTCCTCGGGGGCCGGTGCGTACGGGTTGCCGAGGGCGACGACACCCGCCTCGGCGACCTTGTGCATCTGGTGCGTGCGGATGAGGACCTCGACGACCTGGCCGTCCTCGCGCGCCACGGCCGTGTGCAGCGACTGGTAGAGGTTGAACTTCGGTACGGCGATGAAGTCCTTGAACTCCGAGACCACCGGCTTCATACAGGTGTGCAGTTCACCCAGGACGGCGTAGCAGTCGGCGTCCTCGTTGACCAGGACCAGGACGCGGCCGAAGTCGGAGCCGCGGAGCCGGCCGCGTTTGCGGGAGACACGGTGCACCGAGACGAAGTGGCGTGGCCGGATGACGACTTCGGCGGAGATGTCCGCCTCGCGCAGCACCCCCCGCACCTCGTCGGCGACCTCGGCGAGCGGGTCGTCGGCGCGGGCCGCGTTGCGGACGATCAACTCGCGGGTGTGCGCGTACTCCTCGGGGTGCAGGATCGCGAAGACCAGGTCTTCCAGTTCGGTCTTGAGCGCCTGGACGCCGAGCCGTTCGGCGAGCGGGATGAGCACGTCACGTGTCACCTTGGCGATGCGCTCCTGTTTCTCGGGGCGCATGACGCCGAGAGTGCGCATGTTGTGCAGCCGGTCGGCGAGTTTGATCGACATCACGCGGACGTCGTTGCCGGTGGCGACGAGCATCTTGCGGAAGGTCTCGGGCTCGGCGGCGGCGCCGTAGTCGACCTTCTCCAGTTTGGTGACGCCGTCGACGAGGTAGCGGACCTCCTCACCGAACTGGTCGCGGACCTGGTCGAGCGTCACGTCCGTGTCCTCGACGGTGTCGTGCAGCAGCGACGCGGTCAACGTCGTCGTCTCGGCGCCGAGTTCGGCGAGGATCAGGGTCACGGCGAGGGGGTGGGTGATGTACGGCTCGCCGCTCTTGCGCATCTGGCCGCGGTGCGAGGACTCGGCCAGGACGTAGGCGTGACGCAGGGGTTCGAGGTCCGCTTCGGGGTGGTGGGCACGGTGGGCCTCGACGACGTGACTGATGGCGTCGGGCAGCCGGCCCCTGGCGGCGGGGCCGAGCAGGGCCGCGCGGCCCAAACGGCGCAGGTCGATCCGGGGGCGGGCCTTTCTGCGGGTGGCTGTCGGTGTCACCGCTGCTGACACCGCGCCCGGCATCGGGCCTGGGGTCACGGAATTCGTGGCCTCCGCACTCATGGGCACCTCCGGCTGCGTCAACCGGCGGACGGGCGCCCCAGAGCGGACATGGCTCACGGGACGGCTTCGGTCCCCCGTCCGGGCCGGTGCTTGATGCTACCGAGCCCACCACGCCCGACTGACCGCCTCTCGCCGAGCGTGAAACTGATCACCCATTCGAGGGACGAATGTGAGGTTTGTACCCCTGTACCGAACGAACCTCGTGATGCTATTTCTGCCAAGTGGCCGAATTTGCATGCCGTTTTCGCGTCGCCCGGCTGAAGATGAACGAGTACTTCAGGACGACACGCCCCGGCTCACCCGGACGTCGCGGTTTCCAGCCAGTCCGCGTCGATCTCGCCCTCGGCCACGATCACCGCCGGGCCGGTCATCTCGATCTCACCGTCGGGCCGCTCGGTGATCACCAGGGTGCCGCCCGGGACGTCCACGGTGTAGGTCACGGGGGCGCCGGTGGCCCTGGGGTCGGCACCGTCACGGCGGGCGGCGGCCACGGCGACGGCGCACGCGCCCGTGCCGCACGAGCGGGTCTCGCCGGAACCGCGCTCGTGCACCCGCAGCGCCACGTGCCCGGGGCCGCGGTCGATCACGAACTCGACGTTCACACCGTCCGGATACGCGGTCGCCGGGCTGACGGGCGGCGGGGAGAGCAGGTCACCCGCGTGCGCCAGGTCCTCCACGAAGGCGACCGCGTGCGGGTTGCCCATGTTGACGTTGCGCGCGGGCCAGCTGCGCTCGCCGACACTCACCGTGACGTCGCCCTCGGGGAGCACCGCGCGGCCCATGCCGACGGTCACGTCACCGTCCTTGGCGATGTGCACGGTCTTCACGCCCCCGCGTGTGGCGACCGCGAGGTCTCCCTCGGTCACGTGACCGGCGCGCTGGAGGTAGCGCGCGAAGACCCGCACGCCGTTTCCGCACATCTCCGCGATCGAACCGTCGCCGTTGCGGTAGTCCATGAACCACTCCGCCTCGGCCGCCATGCCCGCCGCCTCCGGATGGGCGGCGGAGCGCACCACGTGCAGCAGGCCGTCCCCGCCGATGCCCGCGCGCCGGTCGCACAGGGCTGCGACGGCGGCCGGAGGCAGGTCGACGGCGTTCTCGGGGTCCGGGACGATCACGAAGTCGTTCTCGGTGCCATGGCCCTTGAGGAAGGCGATCCGCGTGCTCATGCCTCGATCGTAAGGGGTGCCCACGACAACGCCCCCGCGTCCCTACGACAGCGTTCGCGCAGGCCGTACGGGGGTCAGCGAGCGCGTACGGGGCCAACGCAGGGCGTACGGGGGTCAGCGAGCGCGTACGGGGCCAACGCAGGGCGTACGGGGGTCAGCGCAGCGCGTACGGGGGCAGCGCGTACGGGGGTCAGCGCAGCCGTGCCACACGCCACACGGCGAGGACCACCACGACGGCCACGACCATGGCGTACGCCGAGGCGACCCGCCAGTCGGGTCTGCGGCCGGAGCCGCGGGCAGGCAGGCCCGGCCAGGTGTAGCCGACGCGGCGGGCGGCCATCATGCCCCACCCGGCCGCGCACGAGCAGATCAGCAGGCCCAGCATGGCGATGACGGCCCCGCTGTCGCCGAAGTCGAAGGCGAGCGGGAACGCGAACATCAGGGAACCGAGTGCCGCGAGACTCACGATGGGCGCCAGCTGCCAGATCCGGAGCCGGCGCTGCGGGCGCAACTCGACCTCGACCTCGTCGGCGAACATCTCGCCGGGCTCGGGACCGTCGTCCGTCACACCCTGCGTCTCGTCGGGCCCGTCGGAGCTGAGGTGCTCCGTCTCCTGCTCCGGTGCGTTCTGCTCCGACGCGTCCCCGCGCTCCGTCTCATCCCGCTCGGCGGTGATGTGATCGGTGCTTCGTGCGGTGTCGCGAGGGCCGGCCTCCATCGCCACGCGCCCTCCCAACTAGGACTCAACTCGGTCGATCGAAGCTCGATGATGGCACGCCGCCGAAGGACCGGATGACGGCCTGGGCGTCCCGATGCCATGACGTGATCAGGCTGTGACCGGTCGTTCGACCAAGGACAGCGCGAGCTGCGGAAGTTCCGTGAGATCGGCCGCCGCCCCACTCAACCAGTGCACCCGCGGGTCGCGCCTGAACCATGAATCCTGCCGGCGCGCGAAGCGCTTGGTGGCACGCACGGTCTCGGCCCGCGCGTCCTCGAGCGTGCACTCCCCGGCGAGCGCCGCGAGCACCTGCTGGTAGCCCAGCGCGCGTGAGGCCGTACGCCCCTCGCGCAACCCCTGCGCCTCGAGCGCGCGCACCTCGTCCACGAGGCCGGCGTCCCACATCCGGTCGACCCGGCGCGCGATGCGCTCGTCGAGTTCGGGGCGGGCCACGTCGACGCCGATCTGGAGGGTGTCGTACACCGAGTCGTGGCCGGGGAGATTGGCCGTGAAGGGCCTGCCGGTGATCTCGATCACCTCGAGGGCGCGGACGACCCGGCGGCCGTTGCTCGGCAGGATCGCCCGGGCCGCCTCGGGGTCGGCGGCGGCCAGACGCGCGTGCAGCGCACCGGAGCCGCGCAGCACGAGTTCCTCCTCCAGGCGGGCGCGGACCTCGGGGTCGGTACCGGGGAACTCCAGGTTGTCGACGGCCCCGCGCACGTACAGCCCGGAACCGCCGACCAGGATCGGCCAGCGCCCCTCGGCGAGCAGCGCCTCGATCCGCTCGCGGGCCAGGCGCTGGTACTCGGCGACGGACGCCGTCACGGTCACGTCCCAGATGTCCAGCAGGTGGTGGGGGACGCCGTCGCGCTCCTCGGGCGTCAGCTTGGCGGTACCGATGTCCATCCCTCGGTAGAGCTGCATGGAGTCGGCGTTGACGACCTCGCCGCCGAGCCGCTGGGCCAGGAAGACGCCCAGATCGGACTTTCCGGCCGCGGTCGGTCCGACGACGGCGATGACGCGGGGGGCGGGGGGTGCGCTGCTCACCGCCCCAGTCTCGCAAACCTCCGACCCTGGTCTCGAACGAGTTACGTGACGCGACGGACGCGGGGTCGTTGCCCGTTGCGAGGTTCCTGCCGCCGGATCACAGAGGCGGTGGCCCGGGCCGCGCAAATGGACGCACCGGGCAACGCGGGATTTCGCCCGCACGAGTAACGTATGGAGTGGATATGGGCGTTTTTGCACGATTTCTCCGGCGGTCGAAGGCCACGGCGGAGACGCCTGCAGCAGCCGAGGCTCAGACCGACACGGCGAAGGCTGCCGGGACCGGGGCGGAGACGGTCGGGGCGCAGACGGCCGAGGCCGCACAGACCGCCGAGGTGAAGGGCGACGACGAAGCCCCGGAGGCCGCGCAGCCGGCTGCCGCGGCCACTCCCGAGGTCACCGAGTCCGAGGGCGTCGACATCCCCAAGCAGCAGTCCAGCGAGAAGGCGGCCGACAACGAGGCCGGCGAGGGCGCCCGTAAGTGACCGCCCCGCGCGAGGGAAGGTGAGCCATGCGTCTCATGGACCACGTGAAAGCCAAGCTGGGCCCGGCCAAGGGCAAGGTCTCCGACCTCGCACAGCGGCATGAGGGCAAGATCCATCACGGTCTCGACAAGGCCGCGCAGGCCGTCGACAAGTCGACCAAGGGCAAGTACAGCGACCGGATCCAGTCGGGCACGGGCCGGGCGAAGGGTGCCATGGG
Organism: Streptomyces tibetensis; assembly: GCF_040647715.1. Classification (GTDB taxonomy): domain Bacteria; phylum Actinomycetota; class Actinomycetes; order Streptomycetales; family Streptomycetaceae; genus Streptomyces; species Streptomyces tibetensis_A. The sequence goes on from NZ_JBEZCR010000005.1 coordinate 572,876, forward strand.
CCGACTCACGCACCATGGCGACGGCGCACCGGAGACGGGCGGCACGACGACGCCCGGCGCGGCCGGCACGACGAAGCCGCCCGGCACAGGCCGGACGGCACCATCACGGAACGCGGCTCCCCCGACGGACGCGGCTCCCCCGACGGACGCGGCTCCCCCGGCGGATGCGGGCGGCACTCCACCTCCGGAGGCACCACCGCCCACGTCCTGAGGTCGCTCCGGCGCCCAGGGCCCAACGCGCGCCGAGCGCACATCAGCACACTGAAGGACACATCGGCGGGCGGCCGCGGAGCACGAGGGCTCCCGGTTGTCCGCCGTTCCCGCGCCGTGTGCCTGCTCGTATCGTTCTGCGGCCCGCTGAGTTCCCGCGCGCTACGACCGTTCCCGCAGCGCTCCACGCTACGACCAGACGGCGACGACGTACCCCACGCCGTACGGCGCGTCCTCGTACAGCAGTGAGCCGCAGAGGTCCGCGCCCTCGGCCGCACCCGCCAGGACCTGCCAGGGAGCCCTGCCGGAGACCTTCAGGTCGTGGGCCAGTCCGGTGTCCAGGGAGGTGAGTGCGGCCAGGTCCGCCGCGCCGAGCGCCCGTGCGAGCTGCGCGTCGAAGGGAGCCGCCCGTTCGTCCAGGTAGCCCGGGGCCTTGAGCGTCCGGCACGCGCTGGCGTCGCCCATCACCAGCAGGGCCACCCGCTCGTCCAGGGCGGCGAGCTCCCTCCCCGAGCGCAGGCACTGCTCGCTCGGGCAGGACTCCCCCACTCCGAATCCCTCGACCGGGGCGTCGGACCATCCGGTCCGCTCCAGCAGCCAGGCGGCCACACCCAGCGAGTACGGCAGCCGTGCTTCCGTGTCCGCGCCCTCGGCCGCTCCCAGCCGCACATCGAGGTCGACGCCGAACCCCCGGAAGGACCCGGCCGTTCCCGCGGGGTAGTTCTGGGGCCCGGCACCGCCGACCGGTCCGACGACCACGAGCCGCCCCGGCCGGGCGGCGGCGAGCGCGTCCAGCGCGTCCGTGCAGGCGGCCCGGGCGGCATCCAGTTCCGGGGCGGCGCCCGCGGCTACCTCGGGAACGAGGAGGGGTGGGCAGGGGCAGACAGCGGCGGCGACAAGCATGATCGGCAGGGTAACTCTCAGGAGCCGCTGTCACCGCACGGGGCGGCAGCGGCCCGGCTCGCTCGCAGCACACCCGCCCGCCCCGCCGGACAAGACGAGTGTGTCAGCGATCAATCTCCATCGCAGTGGCACCCGCCCGCCACGGCCGACAAGGCAGGTGTGGTCGGCGATCCGGCTAGTCGCAGCCGCATCCGCTCGCCACGGTCGGCAGGGGCTCGGGGGCGCCGATCTTCGGCAGGCCCAGCATCACGCCGACGGGCTTGGTCTTCTCGGCCGCGTTCCGCTTCTCCCAGGCGTCGCCCGCGCGCGTGCGCCGCACGTCCAGCACGGACCCCTCGGCGAGGAGGTGGTGCGGGGCGGCGTAGGTGATCTCGACCGTGACGACGTCGCCGGGGCGGACCTCCTGGTCGGGCTTGGTGAAGTGGACCAGGCGGTTGTCGGGGGCGCGGCCGGACAGGCGGTGGGTGGTGTCGTCCTTGCGGCCCTCGCCCTCGGCGACCATCAGCTCCAGCGTGCGGCCGACCTGCTTCTTGTTCTCCTCCCAGGAGATCTCCTCCTGGAGGGCGACGAGCCGCTCGTAGCGCTCTTGGACGACCTTCTTGGGGATCTGGCCGTCCATCTCGGCGGCGGGGGTGCCCGGACGCTTGGAGTACTGGAACGTGAACGCCTGGGCGAAGCGGGCCTCGCGGACCACGTGCAGCGTCTGCTCGAAGTCCTCCTCGGTCTCGCCGGGGAAGCCCACGATGATGTCCGTGCTGATCGCGGCGTGCGGGATGGCGGCGCGGACCTTCTCGATGATCCCCAGGAAGCGATCCTGGCGGTAGGAGCGGCGCATCGCCTTCAGGACCGGGTCGGAGCCGGACTGGAGCGGCATGTGCAGCTGCGGCATCACGTTCGGCGTCTCGGCCATGGCGGCGATGACGTCGTCGGTGAAGTCCCGCGGGTGCGGGGAGGTGAAGCGGACGCGCTCCAGCCCGTCGATCTTCCCGCAGGCGCGCAACAGCTTGCTGAAGGCCTCGCGGTCGCCGATGTCGGAGCCGTAGGCGTTGACGTTCTGCCCGAGCAGCGTGATCTCGGAGACGCCCTCGGCGACCAGGGCCTCGATCTCGGCGAGGATGTCGCCGGGGCGGCGGTCCTTCTCCTTGCCGCGCAGGGCCGGGACGATGCAGAAGGTGCAGGTGTTGTTGCAGCCGACGGAGATGGAGACCCAGGCCGCGTAGGCGCTCTCACGCCGGGTCGGCAGGGTCGAGGGGAACGCCTCCAGCGACTCGGCGATCTCGACCTGCGCCTCGTCCTGCACGCGCGCGCGTTCCAGCAGGACGGGCAGCTTGCCGATGTTGTGCGTACCGAAGACGACGTCCACCCAGGGCGCCCGCTTCACGATGGTGTCGCGGTCCTTCTGCGCCAGGCAGCCGCCGACCGCGATCTGCATGCCGGGGCGGGCCGCCTTCTTCGGGGCGAGGTGGCCGAGGTTGCCGTACAGCTTGTTGTCGGCGTTCTCACGCACGGCGCAGGTGTTGAAGACGACGACGTCCGCCTCGTCGGCGCCCTGGGGCGCGCGGACGTAGCCCGCGTCCTCCAGCAGTCCGGACAATCGCTCGGAGTCGTGGACGTTCATCTGGCATCCGTAGGTCCGGATCTCGTAGGTCTTAGATGATCGAACGTCCACTGCCGGGCTCCGGTCGCTGCTGCTGGTCATGGTTCAAGGGTAGGTGCTTCCCGGACGTCGTCGCCCCCGAGGTGCTGAGCCCTCAGCGTCGCTGTGCGGCCGGTCGGACGTGAGCGTCGGCGGCGCCGTAGCCGCGGTGGCCGCCGCGCACTGGACGATCTCGAAGAAGACCCGGCCCACGGTGGCCGTGCGGCGACGATGTCGTCGGTGGTGAGGGCGATGTGCTGAGCCCGGGAAACACGAGCCCCGCGCTGGGCTCAGGGCTCGATGAGTCCGGCCCTGATCGCGTACCGGGTCAGCTCCAGGCGGTCGCGCATGCCGAGCTTCTGCAGGAGGTTGGCGCGGTGGCGCTCGACGGTCTTGGCGCTGATGAAGAGGAGTTCGCCGATCTCCTTCGAGGTGTGGCCCTCGGCGACCAGCTTGAGGATCTCCTCCTCGCGTTCGGTGATGGCCCGCTCCGGCAGGCCGTCGCCCCGGTGCAGCCGCTCCAGGTAGGAGCGGACGAGGGTCCGTTCGGCACCCGGGTAGATGAACGGCTCGTCGCGCACGGCGGCCCGGCAGGCCTCGACCAGGTCGCGGTCGGCGACGGACTTGAGCACGTAGCCGCTGGCTCCGGCCCTGAGCGCCTCGAAGAAGTACTCCTCGTTGTCGTACATCGTCAGGATCAGGATGTGCAGGCCGGGCATCCGGCGGGAGAGCTCCCGGGCCGCCTGCAGGCCGGTCGTGCGGGGCATGGCGATGTCCAGGACGGCGAGGTCCACCGGGGTTTCCCGGGCCTTGGCGACGGCCTCGGCGCCGTCCCCGGCCTCGGCCACGACCGTGAGGTCGGGCTCGCCGTCCAGGATGAGACGCACACCCCGGCGTACGAGGGTGTGGTCGTCGGCGAGCAGCACACGGATCGGTGTCGTCATCAGCGGGGTCCTTCGGTCACGGGAACGCGCCGTGTCACCGGTACGCGCAGCCGTACGTCGGTGCCCCCGTCCGGCGCCGGTTGCAGGGTCAGGGCGGCACCGATCAGCAGGGCGCGCTCGCGCATGCCCGTGAGGCCGGCGCCCTCGGGGGCGTCGCCGAGGCCTGTGCCGTTGTCGCGTACGAGGAGTTCGACGCCGTCGGTGACCGGCTGGAGGCGGAGTTCGGCGCGGTCGGCGGCGGCGTGCCGGGCAGTGTTGGTCAGGCCCTCCTGGGCGACCCGGTAGACGACGAGTTCCGCCTCCGGGGTCAGGGCGGGGAGTTCACCGGTGACGTGGTGGCGCACGGTCAGCCCGTGGGCCGTGAACTCAGTGGCCAGTGAACGCAGGGCGCTGGCCAGCCCGAGTTCCTCCAGCACACCCGGGCGCAGGCGGCGGGCGATCCGGCGGATCTCGTCCAGGCCGGCCCGGGTCGCCTCCTGCGCCTGCCCCACCTCCTCACGAAGGTCCTCCGGTGCCCGGTCGGCGACGCGCTTGAGCTGGAGGAGGACGGCGGTGAGGGTCTGCCCGACCTCGTCGTGCAGCTCCCGGGCGATCCGGTGCCGTTCGCTCTCCTGCGCGGACAGTGCCCGGGCGGCGCCCGCGGCCCGCTCGGCCTCCAGCCGGTCGAGCATCGTGTTGTAGGTCGTGATCAGCCCGGCCGTCTCCGCCGGCCCCGCGACCACGGGCCGGGAGCCCGGACGCAGCAGGTCCGCGGTGGCCATGGCCCGGTCGAGACGCTGCAGGGGCACCAGGCCGTACCACAGCACGAGCGCGTTGCCGGCGAGCAGCAGCACCAAGCCGCCGAGCAGGACGAGCGCCTCGCCCGGGAGGACGGGGGTGGACACGGTGACCGGGCCGAGCAGCAGCGCCGTGGCCACGACGAGGCCGACGGCGTTGAGCGAGAAGATCCTCCAGAACAACGACACGCCTCTGGGTCCGCTCCTTCCCGACGTCGCGCAGTGCACCGCCCCCTCCACCCTCTCCGGTGACCGGCCGCTGCGTATATCCGTCACGACACCCATGTCGTCACCGTACGGGCCAATGGGAGCATGCGGAGTTGACTCGTCCGAGGATCGGCTCCGTCCATCAGGCCGACAAGTACGACAAGTACGACAAGTACGACAACCAAGATGACCAAGACGCACAAGACGAACAAGGGGAAGCAACGTGTCAGCTCCGCGCCTGAGGGCGACGCCGCTGCCGGGTATCGGGGTCCAGTACGACCTGGAGACCCGGGAACACCGCCATCTGTCGGTGGTGGCGCACCGCGACGGCACGCGCACGGTGAACGTGTACCGGTCCGACGATCCCGACTCGTGCGCGCAGTCGCTGAAGCTGACCAGCTCGGAGGCGGGCTCGCTGATCGACGCGCTCAAGCCGTCCCACCACAGCCCGAGCCTGCTGTACACCACGGACCTCGGGCTGGTCGCCGAGCGGATCGAGGTGGCCGCGACCTCGCGCTGGAACGGGCGGGTGCTCGGTGACATGCGGATGCGGACGGAGACGGGCGCATCGGTGGTGGCCGTGCTGCGCCGGGCCGAGGCCATCCCGTCGCCCGCGCCGGACTTCCGGCTGTCCGGCGGTGACACGCTGATCGTCGTCGGAACCCGCGAGGGCGTCGACGCGGCCGCGACCATACTCGGGCGGGAGTGAGCTTTTGCACTCCGCTGTTCTGCTCATCGAGTTCGGTTCCATCATCCTGGGCCTCGGACTGCTCGGCCGGTTCGCCGCCCGGTTCCAGCTCTCGCCGATCCCCCTTTACCTCCTGGCCGGTCTGGCCTTCGGTGAGGGCGGTCTGCTGCCGCTCGGCGCGAGCGAGGAGTTCATCGCCACGGGCGCGGAGATCGGCGTCATCCTGCTGCTGCTGATGCTGGGTCTGGAGTACACGGCGAGCGATCTGGTCTCCAACCTCAAGACGCACTACCCGTCCGGTCTGGTCGACTGCGCCCTCAACGCGCTGCCCGGGGCGGCCGTGGCGCTGCTGCTCGGCTGGGGGCCGGTGGCCGCGGTCGTACTGGCAGGTGTCACCTGGATCTCGTCGTCCGGCGTGATCGCGAAGGTGCTGGGCGATCTGGGCCGGGTCGGCAACCGGGAGACGCCGGTGATCCTCAGCGTGCTGGTGCTGGAGGATCTGGCGATGGCGGTGTACCTGCCCATCGTCACGGCGTTGGTGGCCGGCGTCGGGCTGATGGCCGGCAGCGTGACCCTGGCGATCGCACTGGGCGCGGCCGGGCTCGTGCTGTTCCTCGCCGTGCGCTACGGCCGGCTCATCTCGCGGTTCGTCTCCAGTGACGACCCGGAGAAGCTGCTGCTGGTCGTGCTGGGTCTGACGATCCTGGTCGCGGGCGTCGCGCAGCAGCTCCAGGTGTCGGCGGCGGTCGGGGCCTTCCTGGTGGGCATCGCGCTGTCGGGTGAGGTCGCGGAGGGCGCACACACCCTGCTGAGCCCTCTGCGTGACCTGTTCGCCGCGGTCTTCTTCGTCTTCTTCGGGCTGCACACCGACCCGTCGAGCATCCCGCCCGTCCTGGTGCCCGCACTCGGGCTGGCCGTCGTCACCGCGCTGACGAAGATCGCCACCGGTTACTGGGCGGCCCGGCGGGCCGGGATCTCCGTCAAGGGCCGCTGGCGGGCGGGGGGCGCGCTGGTGGCACGCGGTGAGTTCTCGATCGTCATCGCGGGTCTCGCGGTCGCGGCCGGGGTCGAACCGTCCCTCGGCCCCCTGGCCACGGCCTATGTGCTGATCCTGGTCGTCCTCGGCCCGCTCACCGCGCGCTACACCGAGCCGCTGGCGACGTGGTGGTCCCGGCGCCGCGAGCCCCGACGCCCGGAGGTGGCACCCCGGCCGGCCGAGGCGGAGGCACCGGTCGCCGACTGAAGGGGCCGGGCCGGGGCGCCGGGGCGTGATTTCTGGAACCAGCCCCAGGTCAGGCGTCCCGCGTGCCGGGCCGGGGCGTCCGGGCGTGGCCCCAAGGCATGCCCGAGGTCAGGCGTCCCCGCCCGGCACCCACCCCTGCTTGCGCAGTACCCCCGGCACGTCCGGTGCCTCGTAGTGCGCGCCCTTGAGGACCTTGCCGTCCTCGCGGCGGGAGACCGAGCCGTCGGGGCCGATCTTCGTCATGTTGGAGCGGTGGATCTCGGCGAGGACCGCGTCGAGGTCGATGCCGTGCACCAGGGCGGTGCCGTAGGCGACGTAGACCACGTCCGCCAGCTCGTGGGCGAGCCGGTCGAGCGGTCCCCGCACCGACACCTCGGCGACCTCCGCCGCCTCCTCCGCAAGGAGTTCGCCCCGGTGGGCCGCCAGCTCCGGTGAGACCTCCGTCGGCGTACTGCGGGCGTCCAGGCCGAAGGCGCGGTGGAATTCACGGACCAGGTCAGCGGGCGAAGAGCTCATGGGGGCGACTGTAGTGGCGGCCACTGACACTCCCCCGCCCCCGGCTCGGTCCCGGCGCGCTCGCAGAAACCGGCGCTGCGACCGCCCAGCCTTTGTGACCCCTGCCCTGGTCAGGGGGCCTACCCGGCTGGCAGGATCGCCCGCATGTCCAGATCGCTCCCCCGGATCGGCAGGCGTCGGGCCCTGCAGGGCGGCGCCGCCTCCCTCGTGGTCCTCGGCCTGCTGCTGTGGTGGCTGCGCCCCTGGGCGGAGGAGCCGCCGAGCGGGACCATCACGTTCAGCACGGGCACGCGCGCCGGGGTCTACCACGAGTACGGCAAGCTCCTGAGCGACGAGATCGACAAGGACATGCCCGACCTGAAGGTGCGGCTGCAGCCCAGTGCCGGTTCGCAGGAGAACGTCGCGGACGTGGCGACGGGCGACGCGGACTTCGCGATCGCCGCGGCCGACGCGGTCGCCACGTACAAACTCGGCAGGGGGCCCGGCGCCGATCGGCTGCGCGGTGTGGCCCGCCTGTACGACGACTACCTCCAGCTCGTCGTGCCGCCGGACTCGGACATCCGCTCCGTCGCGGACCTGCGGGGCAAGCGCGTGGCCATAGGGCTGCCCGACTCCGGGGTGCGGCTGATAGCCAACGGTGTGCTCAGGGCGGCCGGCATCGACCCGGAGAAGGACATCGAGCCCTCGTCGGACGGCATCGACACCGGACCCAAGCGGCTGGGCCACGGCCTGGACGCGTTCTTCTGGTCGGGCGGCCTGCCCACCGACGGGCTCAGCCGGCCGGCCAAGAAATCGGCGTCGGCCTTCCGGTTCGTGCCGATCGACGCCACGCTCGTAGCCAGACTGCACGACCAGGGCGGCGCCACGCGCTACTACCGGGCCACGAAGATGCCGGAATCGGCCTACCCCACCATCCAGCGCGGCAAGGCGGTACCGACGCTCGCGGTGTCCAACCTGCTGATCACGCGCAGCGACATGGACCCTCGGCTCACCGAGTGGCTGACCCGTACGGTGCTCGACAGCCGGGATCGCATCGGCGCGACCGTCCACTCCGCCCAGCTGGTCGACGTCCGCACGGCGATTTACACCGACCCTCTGAAACTGCACGTCGGCGCGCAGCGCTACTACCAGTCGGTCAAGCCGTAACGCCCGGGCAGACCGCGGACGCACGCCACGGCCGCCTTCCCGTCAGGCCGAGGGCGCCGACCTGGGTACCGCCACCGTCACCTTCAGTCCGTGCGGCTCATGGCGGTCGTACGCGATGGAACCGCCGCCCGCCGCGAGCAGCGCCCGCGAGATGGACAGCCCGAGGCCCGAGCCTTTGATGTTCTGGTGCCGGCCGCTGCGCCAGAAGCGGTCGCCGACGCGGGACAGCTCCTCCTCGGTGAGCCCCGGCCCCTGGTCGGTCACGACGATGGTGGAGGTGTCGCCGTTGGAGGCGACGGTCACCTCGACGGTCCGCTCCTCGGGCGTGAACTTCACCGCGTTGTCGATGACCGCGTCCAGCGCGCTGGACAACGCGACCGGGTCGGCCCATGCGGTCGTCGGCGGGCAGGCCCCCACCAGGCGCACGCCCTTGGCCTCGGCGGTCGGAGTCCAGGCCGCGAGGCGTTCGGCGGCGAGTTCACCGATGTCGGTGATCCGCAGATCCGTCTCGGTGTGCTCGGCCAGCGCCAGGTCGAGCAGGTCGTCCAGGACCTGCGCGAGACGCTTGCCCTCGGCCTGGACCGAGGCGATCTCCTGATTGCCCTCGGGCAGTTCGAACGAGAGCAGCTCGATGCGCAGCAGCAGAGCGGCGAGGGGGTTGCGCAGCTGGTGCGAGGCGTCGGCGACGAAAGCGCGCTGCTGCTCCAGCACGTCCTCGACGTTGTCCGCCATCTCGTTGAACGACCGGGCGAGCCGCCGGAGTTCCGGCGGCCCGCCGGCGGCGGCGACCCGGGACTTGAGCCGGCCGGTGGCGATGTCGTGGGTGGTGGCGTCCAGGACGCGCACGGGCTTGAGCACCCAGCCGGTCAGCCGCAGGGCGGCACCGACGGCCAGCAGCATCGCGGCGAACTCGCCCGCGCCGATGACCAGCCAGCCGTGCAGCGTGCGTGAGCGCAGCTGCCCCGTGGGCGAGTCGGTGACGACGACCGCGACGACGTCGCCGTCCCGGATGACCGGCGAGGCGACCACGAGGTTGCGGCGCTGCCAGGGCCACACCTGCTTCGGGTCGTGGCTGCGGCGGCTGAGCTTCGCCTCGTCGAAGGCGTCCCGCACCTCGCCCTCCTGGGGCAGCGACCACTCGGCGGGGGCATGGGCCATGGCACTGCCGGTGCGGTAGAAGACACCGGCCCGGATGCCGTACACCTCGTAGTAGCTGCGCAGCTCGCTGCTGAGGGTGGCCAGGCGCTCGTTCTCGAAGGCGCCGGTGGTCCCGTCGGGCGAGTCGGTGACGAACTGGGCGAGGGCGGCGAAGCGGGCCGTGTCGTCGATCCGGTCGACGACGACCTTCTGCTGCTGGGCGCCGGCGAGACTGACGGCGAGCGGGACGCCGAGCGCGAGCAGCACGGCCGCCATCAGGACGATGAGCAGCGGGAGCAGACGAGTGCGCACCCGACCCCGCTACCCGGCAGGCGCGACGAGCCGGTAACCGACTCCGCGGACGGTCTCGATGAGGGCCGGCATCCGGAGCTTGGCGCGCAGGGACGCGACGTGCACTTCCAGGGTGCGCCCGGTCCCCTCCCAACTGGTCTGCCACACCTCGCTGATGATCTGCTCCCGGCGGAAGACCACTCCGGGCCGCTGGGCGAGCAGGGCCAGCAGGTCGAACTCCTTGCGGGTCAGGCTGATCACCGACCCGTCCACACTGACCCTGCGCGTGGGCAGCTCGATGTGCACGGGGCCGAGCCGCAGCTCGGTCTCTATGCCGCTGGAGGTGTCCTCGTGGGAGGTGCGCCGGCTGACCGCGTGGATGCGGGCGAGCAGCTCCCCGGTGTCGTAGGGCTTCACCACGTAGTCGTCGGCGCCGAGGTTGAGGCCGTGGATGCGGGAACGCACGTCGGAGCGTGCGGTGACCATGATCACCGGGGTGCTGGTGCGCTTGCGGATCTTGCCGCAGACCTCGTATCCGTCCTGGTCGGGCAGGCCGAGGTCGAGGAGAACGACGCCGAAGCAGTCGCCCTCGGGGACGAGTGCCTGGAGGGCCTCCTCACCGCTGCGCGCGTGCGTGACGTCGAACCCGTGCCGTGCCAGAACCGCCGACAGGGCGGCGGCGACGTGGTTGTCGTCCTCGACGAGCAGCAGTCTCATCCGGTCCCCCTTCAGTTCACAGGCCGTACGCTCTAGATGTGTACTCGACGCGTGCACACGCGCGCGTGCATCCTGTGCAGTCACGCTGATGGATGAGGACGGCGTCAAGAGAGTTCCGGTTGCGGAGCCCTTCCGTTACCCGGCCGATATCAGCGCTGCTCACAAGTGCTACGACACGTGTCCGATTGCTATCGGATCGTGATGCTCAGATTCCCCTCAGATGTAATGACGCAGGTCGAAGAGGGTTACTACTGTCCTCCGAAACCGAGGAGGACGGAGCCTGAGAGCGATGACCGAAGTATCGGTGGCCAAGGAAGATGTGGCCGCGACCGGCGATCTGGTCGTCCTGAAGAGCGTCAACAAGCACTTCGGCGCGTTGCACGTACTCCAGGACATCGACCTGACGATCGCCCGCGGTGAAGTCGTCGTGGTCATCGGACCCTCCGGGTCCGGCAAGTCCACCCTGTGCCGCACCATCAACCGCCTGGAGACGATCGACTCCGGCTCGATCACGATCGACGGCAAGCCGCTGCCCGCCGAGGGCAAGGAACTGGCCCGGCTGCGGGCCGACGTCGGGATGGTCTTCCAGTCCTTCAACCTCTTCGCGCACAAGACCGTGCTCGAGAACGTGATGCTCGGCCAGATCAAGGTCCGCAAGAAGGACAAGAAGGCGGCCGAGGAGCGGGCCCGGGCCCTGCTCGACCGGGTCGGCGTGGGCGCGCAGGCCGAGAAGTACCCGGCTCAGCTCTCCGGCGGTCAGCAACAGCGCGTCGCCATCGCGCGGGCCCTGGCCATGGAGCCGAAGGTGATGCTCTTCGACGAGCCGACCTCCGCGCTCGACCCCGAGATGATCAACGAGGTGCTGGAGGTCATGCAGCAGCTCGCCCGCGACGGCATGACGATGATCGTCGTCACCCACGAGATGGGTTTCGCACGATCGGCTGCAAACCGCGTGGTGTTCATGGCGGACGGCCGAATCGTCGAGGAGGCTGCGCCCGACCAGTTCTTCAGCAACCCGCGCAGCGACCGTGCCAAGGACTTCCTTTCCAAGATCCTGCACCACTGACGGCGCGGGTCGCGTCCGACGCGCACACCGTGCCGTCCGCCCCTTGAGGGCCCGCATCTCTTCACCAGCCAAAGGATGTTCATCATGAAGCTCCGCAAGGTCACCGCCGCCTCGGCCACCGTCTTCGCTCTCGCCCTCACCGCCACCGCGTGCGGCGGCGACAACAGCACCGGCGGTGACTCCGGCTCCGACGGCGGCGGCAAGACGATCACGGTCGGCATCAAGTTCGACCAGCCCGGCCTCGGTCAGAAGACGCCGCAGGGTTACGCCGGCTTCGACGTCGACGTCGCCACGTACGTCGCGAAGAAGCTCGGTTACAACGCGGACCAGATCGAGTGGAAGGAAGCCAAGAGCGCCGACCGCGAGACCATGCTCCAGCGTGGTGACGTCGACTTCATCGCGGCGACCTACTCGATCACCCCCGAGCGCCAGCAGAAGGTCGACTTCGCCGGTCCTTACCTGCTGGCCCACCAGGATGTGCTGGTTCGTGCGGACGACAACAAGATCAAGTCCCCGAAGGACCTGAACAACGCCAAGCTCTGCTCGGTCACCGGCTCCACCTCGGCGCAGAACGTCAAGGACAAGCTGGCTCCCAAGGCGCAGCTCCAGCCGTACCCGACGTACTCCGCCTGTCTGCCCGGTCTGCAGAACGGTGCCGTCGACGCACTGACCACCGACGACTCGATCCTCGCCGGTTACGCCGCCCAGTCGCAGTTCAAGGGCAAGTTCAAGCTCGGTGGCTTCAAGCTGACGAACGAGAACTACGGCATCGGCGTCAAGAAGGGCAGCGAGCTCAAGGCCAAGATCAACAAGGCTCTTGAGGCCATGGTCGCCGACGGCGCCTGGCAGAAGGCCGTGGACAAGAACCTCGGCCCGGCCGACTACAAGAACGAGCCGGCGCCGAAGATCGGCGAGATCAAGAGCTGAGGCAGCGCCTGACAGGGTGCGCCGCCCACCGGAGGGGGCGGCGCACCGGCGTGGACATCCCTACACGCGGAAGCACGGGAGATCGTGTTCGACTTTCTTGAGGATTACGACCTGCTGGGAGCCTTCTGGACGACAGTGCAGCTCGCTGTGCTCTCCGCCGTCGGCTCCCTGATCTGGGGCACCCTGCTGGCCGCCATGCGCGTCGGCCCGGTGCCGCTGATGCGCGGTTTCGGGACCGCGTACGTGAACATCGTGCGTAACATCCCGCTGACCGTCATCATCCTGTTCACGTCGCTGGGCCTGAACCAGACGTTGGGGGTTTCCCTCGGCGCGAACGACGTCGAGACGATCAACTTCCGGCTCGCCGTGCTCGGCCTGATTCTCTACACCTCGTCCTTCGTCTGCGAGGCGCTGCGCTCCGGCATCAACACGGTGCCGGTCGGGCAGGCGGAGGCGGCCCGCGCGATCGGTCTCAACTTCCGCCAGGTGCTGGGACTCGTCGTGCTGCCGCAGGCGTTCCGGTCGTCCGTCGTCCCGCTCGCCAACGTGCTGATCGCCCTCATCAAGAACACCACGGTGGCCGCCGCCATCGGTGTCGCCGAAGCGGCGGTACTGATGAAGGAGATGATCGAGAACGAGGCGCAGCTGCTGCTGATCTCGGCGATCATCGCGTTCGGTTTCGTGGTCCTGACGCTGCCGACCGGCCTGATCCTCGGCTGGGTGGGCAAGAAGGTGGCGGTGAAGCGATGAGCTCCGTCCTGTACGACGCGCAGGGGCCTCGCGCCAAGCGTCGCAACATCGTCCTCACGGTGGTCTTCCTGGTCGCCGTCGCCGCTCTGCTGTGGTGGGTGATCGGGACCCTCAAGGACAAGGGCCAGCTGGAGTGGCCTCTGTGGGAGCCGTTCTTCCACACCGAGGCCTGGTCCACGTACATCTGGCCAGGTTTGCAGAACACCCTGAAGGCCGCCGCCCTCGCGGTGATCATCGCGATGCCGCTGGGCGCGGTCCTCGGCATCGCCCGCCTGTCGGACCACGTGTGGGTCAGGGTGCCCGCGGCGGTCGTGGTCGAGTTCTTCCGGTCCATCCCCGTGCTGGTCCTGATGATCTTCGGCCTCGCTCTCTTCGCCGAATACACCAACGTCACCTCCGACGACCGTCCGCTCTACGCGGTCGTCACCGGCCTGGTGCTGTACAACGCCTCCGTGCTCGCGGAGATCGTCCGGGCGGGCATTCTGTCCCTGCCCAAGGGCCAGTCCGAGGCGGCGATGGCGATCGGCCTGCGCAAGGGCCAGCTGATGCGCCTGATCCTGCTGCCGCAGGCCGTCACCGCGATGCTTCCGGCCATCGTCAGCCAGCTCGTCGTCATCGTGAAGGACACCGCGCTCGGCGGCGCCGTGCTCACCTACTCCGAGCTGCTCTCCGCGGCGAACACGATGAGCGGCTACTACGGCGCGAACATCATCGCCAGCTTCACGGTCGTGGCGCTCATCTTCATCGCGCTCAACTTCGCCCTCACCTCCTTCGCCAGCTGGCTGGAGCGCCGGCTGCGGCGCGCCAAGAAGTCGACGGGCGCGGTCGTGGGCGCGAACGAAGCGCAGATCGCCGGCACGACGGGAACCGGGGCCGGAGGCACCATGTGACACCCGGTCACCTCGCTTGACACACGCAGGGGCAGTGGCATGATCGCCACTGCCCCTGGTCACTTGACGCAAGCACCGGCAATGGGTTGCATACGTTCTGTGATCGTGCACCCTGCTCCAACTTCCTGTTCACCTACGTCTCTCAGGACACCACCGCGGGCAGGGGGCGCCACGCCGTGGACCCGGTGATCATCGTCGGAGCGGGGCCCGTCGGGCTCACGCTCGCCCTGGCGCTGGCGCGTCAGGAGGTGCCGTGCGTCGTCCTCGACGAGGGCCCGGGCAAGGACGAACCCCGCGCGGCGCGCACCGTCGTCCTGCGTGAGGACACCGCCGCGCTCATGGAACGGCTGACCGGCATGCCCCTCGCCCGGGCCGGTGCCCACTGGGCCGGATGGCGGTCGATGCGGCGCAAGCAGGTGATGCGCGAAGTGGTTTTCGACGACACCGAGCCCTCCCCCCTGCACATCGCCCAGCACGTGCTGACCGGCGCCCTGCGCGCGGCCCTCGCGGACGAACGGCTCGTCAACATCGCGGTGGACAGCCGCCTCGACACCCTCGAACAAGAGTCCTCGGGTGTCACGGCCCACACCCGCGGCCCCAAGGGCACCTGGTGGCGCGGCAGTTACCTGGTCGGCTGCGACGGCCCCCGCTCGACCGTGCGCAAGATCCAGGACATCCGCTTCCCGGGCCGTACGGCGGTGGAACGTCACGCCGTCGCCGCGCTCCGTACGGAGCTGCCCTGGTACGACGAGGCGTTGCTGCACCGCCTGCCTCCCTGGCGCATGTCCGGGCCCTCGGCCGGTGAGATCACCGCGCGTCCCCTGCCGGACGGCGTCTGGCGTCTGGACTGGCTCCTGCCTCCCGGCAAGGACCTGGTCACCCCCGAGCTGTTGCTCACCCGCATCCGGGAAACCCTGGCCGGCTGGGCGGGCGGCACGACCCCGCCGTACGAGCTGCTGGACACCGGAGTCCACACGGTCCACCACCGGCTGGCCCGCCGCTGGCGCGCCGACCGCGTGTTCCTCGCCGGTGACGCGGCCCATCTGCTCGGCGCGCTGGGCACGCACGGGCTGGACGAGGGCCTGCGGGACGCCGACAACCTCGCCTGGAAGCTTGCCCTGGCCTGGCACCACGGGCCGCACGAGGCACTTCTCGACAGCTACCAGACGGAACGCCGGGCGGTTGTCGCCGCCCGGCTCCGTGCCGCCGACCAGGCACTGCCGCTGCTGCGCGGCGGGGGCGGGCTGCGGGCCGTCGTCCCGGGCTCATCCCGGGGCCACGACACCCTGCTCACCGAGGGGCACCTGGGGCAGGGCCAGCTCGGCGCGCCGGGGGGGTACGCCGACTCGCCGCTCGCCCCTCCGCCTCTCGAAGGGCAGGTTCCGGTCGACACGCCACTGGGGGCACCGGTCACCGACGTACGGGTCACCGCGGAGGACGGCACTTTCGTGCGGCTGCGGGACCGGCTCGGCCGCGGTGCGCTGCTCGTGGTGCTGATCGCACCGGGCACCGGTGTCTGGGAGCGCAAGCACTGGGTCAGCGCGGGCATCATGCCGCAGCTCGCGGCGGCCGTCACGGCACTGCCGCACCCCGCGGAGCTTCTCGTCGCCGAGAGCTACCCGGGTGCGGCCGCGCACACGGTGCTTCTGGTGCGTCCCGACGGGCACCTCGTCACCGCGCTGGGCGGAGTGCGCCCGGCCGATCTGTACGCGGCTGCGGAGGCCACGGTGGGCGGACCGGTGAAGGCGCAGGCAGAAGCCGGTGCTTCGGCCGGTTCACGCTGAGGTCAGCTCGGGAATTCTGACCCGGGGTTCGGTCACATGGTTCATACCCATGGGGTTGGTCCCAGGGTTCGGACGCGCGCGAGATTCGGACCCGGTGTTCGGACCCGGGGCTGGGTCTCAGGGGTCGGAGCCGGGGGCTGGGTCTCAGGGGTCGGAGCCGGGGCTCTGTCCGGCGTGATGTGCTCACTGTCACAGCGCGTCCGCATGGTGACAGTGAGTTGACCCGCCCGGGCGGCCGTGGTGTACTCCGGTGCGTGACCGACACCTGTGTGCGCCTGTGGCGGAGGGTCCATATGGACCTCCTCCGCTACGCGGGCTGCGTGTGTCGCCCGTCCTGCTGATTTCGCATTCCGCTTCTTCTGTGCGCGGGCCGCGCTCTGTCGCGCCGGCTGCCGCGCCTCGCCCGCGAACCCTCATCAGGACCTTCAGGACGGCACCCGTGTCTGTTTCCCCTTCTGCCACCCCCTCTGTCTCCACCGGTCCGGCTCCCACCCAGGCCGACCTCTACGACTTCGTCCGGCGCACGGCCGCCGACGCCGAGCTGATCGACTCCCTGCCACTCGACCCGGAGGGCCGCACATGGGTGCGGCTGGACGGGCCCGGTGGCAGCGAGGCGTGGCTGATCGGCTGGCCGCCCGGCACGGGCACCGGCTGGCACGACCACGCCGACTCGGTCGGTGCCTTTCTGACCGCCTCCGGCGAGCTCAGGGAGAACTCGCTCGCGGCTCGGTTGCCCACCGACGGCTGGAAGACCCTGGAGCTCACCGACGACGTGGACCGGGAACGCCGGCTGGGGGCAGGCCAGGGTCGCGCCTTCGGCCGACACCACGTCCACGAGGTGCTCAACGAGTCCCCCGACCGGCACGCGATCTCCGTCCACGCCTACTATCCGCCTCTGCCGCAGATCCGCCGCTACAGCCGCAGCGGCCCCATCCTGCGACTCGAGCAGGTAGAGCGACCGGAGGACTGGCAGTGAGCGCCACACCCGGGACGAACCGAGAGACCCAACCGCCGGTCGGTATCGACGAGTTGCTGGACCGCGTCCGGGCGGGCTACGAGCGGATCGAACCGCAGGACGCGTACGAGGCCGCCCAGGCCGGCGATGCACTCCTGGTCGACATCCGCTACGCCGCCTTGCGGGATCGGGACGGCCTCATTCCCGGCGCTCTTGTCGTCGAGCGCAACGAACTGGAATGGCGCCTCGACCCCCAGGGCAGCCACCGCCTCCCCGAGGCCACGAGTCACGCCCTGCGCATCGTCGTGATCTGCAACGAGGGCTACGCGTCCAGCCTGGCGGCCCAGTCCTTGCAGCAACTGGGCCTGCACCGGGCCACGGACCTGGCCGGAGGCTTCCAGGCGTGGCGGGCGGCGGGGTTGCCGGTGGAGTGAGAGCGAGGGTTCGAGGGGATGTAGCGGCGGCAGTCGCTGCACGGGACCGTCGAACTGCTTCCGGGCCCAGACCTCACCCCGTCGGCGATACGCCCCTCAGAGCCCCTCGTCCCCGAGGAACTCCGTGTCCTCCCCCTCTTCCTCCAGCGCCTGCCGGACCACCCGAAGGGCCATGCCCTCGGGGTAGCCCTTGCGGGCGAGCATGCCCGCGAGGCGGCGGAGGCGTTTGTCCCGGTCGAGCCCGCGGGTGGAGCGGAGCTTGCGGGCGACGAGTTCGCGTGCGGTCTCCTCCTCCTGCTCGGAGTCGAGTCGGGAGACCGCCTCGTCGATCAGCGTGGAGTCGACGCCCTTGGTGCGCAGCTCCCGGGCGAGCGCGCGCCGGGCGAGCCCTCTGCCGTGGTGGCGGGACTCCACCCAGGCGTCCGCGAAGGCACTGTCGTTGATGAGGCCGACCTCTTCGAACCGTGAGAGGACCTCTTCGGCGGCGTCGTCCGGGATCTGCCTCTTGCGCAGGGCGTCGGCGAGTTGCTTACGGGTCCGTGGGGTCCCGGTGAGCAGGCGCAGGCAGATCGCCCGTGCCCGCTCGACCGGGTCCCCCTCGGGTGCCTCCTGCTCGGCCCTCGGCGAGGAGAGGGCACCTCCGTCCTCGGTATCGGCCGCCGCCTCACCGAAGCCACGCCGACGACGACCGCGTCTGCCGCGCGGCCCGCCGTCACGCGAGCCGCCTCCGGGTGGGCCGCCCCTGTGCAGCCCGGCGTCGCCCCCGTCCCCGTACAACCGGTCGGCCTCGGGTGGGGTGTCCCCGGAGCCGTCCGCCTCGTCCACGGTCGAGCCCGTGTCGCCTCCGGTGCCCCTCCCCCGTGGGGCACCGGAGGCGGCGTACTCGTACTCCGCCCAGTCGGTTCGCCGTGTCACAGGTCAGCTCTTGGCTGCGGCGGCCTTGGACTTGGCGGTCTTGGCCGGTGCCGGGGCCGGGACAGCCGGTGCCGCGTCGGCCGGTGCGGAGGCCACGGCGTCCGTACCCGGCTCGGCGGCCGGCTCCTCGGGGCGCACGCCGACGCCCAGCTTCTCCTTGATCTTCTTCTCGATCTCGTTGGCCAGGTCGGGGTTGTCCTTGAGGAAGTTGCGCGCGTTCTCCTTGCCCTGACCGAGCTGGTCGCCCTCGTACGTGTACCAGGCGCCGGCCTTGCGGACGAAGCCGTGCTCCACGCCCATGTCGATCAGGCCGCCCTCGCGGCTGATGCCCTGGCCGTAGAGGATGTCGAACTCGGCCTGCTTGAAGGGCGGCGCGACCTTGTTCTTGACGACCTTGCAGCGGGTGCGGTTGCCGACCGCCTCCGTGCCGTCCTTCAGGGTCTCGATGCGGCGGATGTCGATGCGCACCGAGGCGTAGAACTTCAGCGCCCGGCCACCGGTCGTGGTCTCGGGGGAGCCGAACATCACGCCGATCTTCTCGCGGAGCTGGTTGATGAAGATGGCGGTGGTCTTGGACTGGTTGAGCGCGCTGGTGATCTTCCGCAGGGCCTGGCTCATCAGGCGGGCCTGCAGACCGACGTGGCTGTCGCCCATCTCGCCCTCGATCTCCGCGCGCGGGACGAGCGCGGCGACGGAGTCGATGACGATGAGGTCGAGGGCACCGGAGCGGACCAGCATGTCCACGATCTCCAGGGCCTGCTCGCCGTTGTCCGGCTGGGAGAGGATGAGGTTGTCGATGTCGACGCCGAGCTTCTTCGCGTACTCGGGGTCGAGTGCGTGCTCCGCGTCGACGAAGGCGACCTGGCCTCCGGCCTTCTGCGCGTTCGCCACCGCGTGCAGGGTCAGGGTGGTCTTACCGGAGGATTCCGGTCCGTAGATCTCGACGACACGGCCGCGGGGCAGGCCGCCCACGCCGAGGGCCACGTCGAGGGCGGTGGATCCGGTCGAGATGACCTCGATGGGCTCCTTGGTCCGGTCGCCCATGCGCATGACCGCGCCCTTGCCGAATTGCCGTTCAATCTGTGCGAGCGCGGCATCCAGGGCCTTCTCGCGGTCGGTTCCTGCCATGGGTTCCACCCGATTTGCTTGAGTCGATCGCTTCACGTCAAAGACGCTAACGCCTGCCACTGACAACGCGCCCCGACGCACGTCCGGCCTGTGGATAACTCGGGCATTTCTCTACCCAAAGTACGCCGAAATGCCCTTCGTTGAGCCTCGCCGGTGCCTCCATGAGAATGTATGTTCGATTTTGGTGTCAAGCGCACCACGCGGCACATCCGAACCGGGTCGGCACCGTTCGTTCCATGTCCCGGCACGTGCTGTCGGCCTTCCCCCGAAGACCGCCCCCATGCCTCGGGCAGGCTGCCGCCCCCATCGTCGGCGCCCTGGTCAGATCGCCGGCGGCAGGGTCAGGAGGAATCCTGCCCGGGCCCCCGGCCCTCCGGCCGCCCCGGCTCGCGGCGCCGCTCCCACAGTCCCTTCGCCCGCGCGAGCAGGCCCGGTCCCTCACTCCGCCACCGGTGGCCGTGCACCCGGGGGTCGTCCGTGACGTCGTAGCGCTTCACGTACGCGCCGAGGAAGGCCTGGAGCGTGGCGATGGCGGGGATGGCGATCAGCGCGCCGACCGCGCCGAGGAGGGCGGTGCCGGCGATGACCGAACCGAAGGCGACGGCGGGGTGGATGTCGACGGTCTTGGAGGTCAGCTTGGGCTGCAGCACGTAGTTCTCGAACTGCTGGTAGATCACGACGAAGATCAGCACCCACAGCGCGTACCAGGGGTCCACCGTGAACGCGATCAGCATGGGCAGGGCACCCGCCAGGTAGGTGCCGATGGTGGGGATGAACTGCGAGACCAGCCCCACCCACACGGCGAGCACGGGCGCGTAGGGCACGTCCAGGGCCTGCAGCAGGACGAAGTGCGCCACGCCGGAGATCAGCGCCATCAGGCCGCGGGAGTAGATGTAGCCGCCGGTCTTGTTCACGGCGATCTCCCAGGCGCGCAGCACCTCCGCCTGGCGGGCGGGCGGCAGGACCGAGCAGATCGCGCGGCGCAGTCGCGGGCCGTCCGCGGCGAAGTAGAACGAGAACAGGGCGATCGTGAGCAGCTGGAAGAGACCGCCGATGACCTGGGCCGAGACGTCCAGGACGCCGGTGGCGCTGTTCTGGACGTAGTTGCGCAGCCAGTCGGAGCGGAGCAGGCCCTCCTGGATGTCGACGCGCTTCAGGTCGGTCTTGAAGTGCGTGTTGACCCAGTGGATGACGGAGTCGAGGTACTCGGGGAAGCCCTCGATCAGCTTGATGATCTGGTCCGCGAGGACGGAACCGAGCAGGGTGACGAACCCTGCCGAGACGATCATCACGGCAATGAAGACGATGAACGCGGCGAGCCCCCTGCGCAGGCCGCGCGAGGCCATCCAGCTCACCGCGGGCTCTATGGCGAGCGCCAGGAAGAACGCGATGAGGATGTTGACCAGCAGACCGGTGAGCTGGTGGAAGGCCCAGCTGCCCAGCTGGAAAGCCGCGACGAGGGTGAGCGCGAGCACCATGGCGCGGGGCAGCCAGCGCGGCATGCGGCCGTTCGCCCCGGCCCCGCCGACCGGGGGCCGGACAGGCGGCGTCGTACCGGAAGCTGAGGACTGCGGGGCTGCCTGCCCGGTCTCGTCAGTGGGTGCCACGGTCCAAGTCTCGCCCACGCCGCCGACAGCCGTCTGCCCGGCTGCGATCTTCGTGACCGGTCGGCCTCGTCCGGGACGGGCCCGCCGGGCCGGCGGGTGCTCCCCCGGACCGGCCGCCCGGCCCTACCGGTGGCTTCCGAGGCTCACCGGCCATGTCCGCCAGCGGCTTCCGGGGCGCACCGGCGACGGTCAGCGCCTCTCCCGGGGCACGTCCATCACCGAGCAGACCACCTGCCAGACCTCCTTGGCGTCCCAGCCGGCCGCCAGCGCCTCGTGCACCGTGCGCCCGCCGAGCTCGGACATCACGTGGTCGCGCGCGAACGTTTCGGCGTAACCAGGACCGAAGTGCTCCGCCATTCGCTGCCAGAAGACCGTCAACCGCATGACTCCAGTATCCCGCCCCTGGGGGTGGGCCTGAGCCGGGACCGCCTGCCGGCGCCGCTTCGCGCCCTACGGTCTGACCCATGGCCGAAACAGGAGCTACCGAACTCCCCCCGACGCCCCCGCCGCACAGCCCCGTCACGCGCGCGGAGCGTTTCGTCTGGCTCACCGCGCGCGTGCTCGAGCAGCGCCGCTTCGCCCACCACTTCCGGGGCGCCGCCGCGGATCCGGTGGAGACCGCCCTGGACGCCTACCGCAACGAGGACGGCGGGTACGGCCACGCGCTGGAGCCCGATCTGCGCGGCCCGGTCAGCCAGCCGCTGCACACCGCGCACGCGCTGCGTGTACTGGACGCGGTCGGGCGGTGCGCCGGTCAGCGGGTGGAACGCATGTGCCGCTACCTGACGTCCGTCTCGACCGCGGACGGCGCCCTCCCGGCGATCCACCCCAGCCAGCGCGGTTACCCCACGGCCCCCTTCGTGAGGGTGGTGGACGACCCGCCCAGCGACCTGCTGGCCACCGGGCCGGTGGTGGGTCTGCTGCACCGCAACGAGGTGTGGCACGCCTGGCTCTTCCGGGCCACGGACTTCTGCTGGCGGGCGGTCGAGTCCCTGGAGACGTCGCACCCGTACGAGATCGAGGCCGCCGTGGCCTTCCTGGACTCCGCCCCGGAACGCCCGCGCGCGCAGGCGGCCGCCGACCGTCTCGGCCGCCTCGTGCGCAAGCACCGCCTAGCGGCCCTGGACCCCGGCGACCTGGACGCCTACCCCGTCTCTCCCGGCTACGCCCCGGGGGAGCACCATTTCCCGTACGACTACGCGCGGACCCCGCGCTCGCTCGCGCGCGCGTGGTTCACCGACGACGAGATGGCCCGGTCCCTGGACCACCTCGCGGCGCAGCAGCAGGAGGACGGCGGCTGGCCCGTCCGGTGGCGTCACTGGGCCCCGGCTCCCGCCCTGGAGGCCCGCCCGCTCGTGACGATCGAGGCCCTGCGGATACTCAGCGCGTACGGCCGCCTCATCGACTGATCACCCCGCTCCCATGGCCCGCACTCCTGCGGTCACCAGTACGGCCGCGGCGACGACGAGGAGGAACGGGGCGCGCAGCACCAGCGCCACGGCTGCGGCGGCGAGTCCGGCGGCCCTCGCGTCCAGCACCAGCGTCTGCCCGTCGGCGAAGGTCTGCTGGGCGGTGAGGGCCGCCAGCAACGCGACGGGCAGCAGGGCTGCGAGACGCTTGACGAGGGGCCGCTCCAAGGCTCCCGCGGGCACGAGGAGGCCCACCAGCTTGACGGCGTAGCATCCGAGGGCGGTCGCCCCGATCGCGATCCAGACGTTCACTCCGCTGCCCCCTGCACCTTGCGTCGGCCGTCCGCCCACAGCACCAACGGCGCCGCCAGCGCGGCCACCAGCACCGGCACTCCGGCGGGCAACAGCGGCAGCAGCCCGAGCCCCAGCAGCACGGCGAGCCCGGCGACGGCCCGCTCGGTGCCGGTCTTCAGCATCGGCGCGAGCAGCGCCAGGAACACCGCGGGCCCGGCGGCGTCCAGTCCCCACGCGTCGGTGTCGCCGATCGCCTCGGCGCCGAGGGCGCCGAGCAGCGTGGTGAGGTTCCACAGGATGTAGAGGCTCAGCCCGGTCACGACGAACCCCAGCCGCGCGGCACGCCGGGTGGGCTGGGCGAGCGTGACGGCGGCCGTCTCGTCGATCACCCACTGGGCGGCGAACGGCCGCACCACGCGCGGGAGGGCCAGCAACTGCGACAGACGCAAGCCGTAGAAGGCGTTTCGCACGCCCAGGAAGAAGGCGCCGGCGGCCGCCGTGAACGGGCTGCCCCCGGCCGCGAGGGCCCCCACGAGGGCGAACTGGGAGGCCCCGGTGAACACCAGAAGACTGAGCGCGCACGTCTGGAGCAGCGTGAGTCCGCTGCCGGCCGATGTCACGCCGAAGGCGAAGCCGGACAGCCCGACGGCCACCCCGACCCCGAGGGCGTCGCGTACGACGGCGCGGTCCGTCTTCCCACCGATGTCTGCTTCTTCGAGAGCTGTTCGATCTGCCACGCCCCGCACGCTACGGGCAGCGGCTACCGGAGGTCTTGTACGTTCTTGCGCTCCCGCTGGTAGGCCCCGGGAGGCACGCCGACGATCCGGCTGAAGTGCCGGTTGAGATGCGGCTGGTCGGTGAACCCGACGGCCACGGCCGCCTCGGAGGGAGCCGTCCCCGTGTCCAGCAGCCGCCGCGCCCGCCGTACGCGCGCGTCCGTGAGCCACGCGTGCGGTGGCATCCCATAGGTGTTCCGGAAGGCCCGCAACAGGGCGAACGGGCTGGTCCCGAGGTCGGCCGCAAGCCGCTCCAGGGTCGGCGGGCGTGCCATCCGTTCCTCCAGCACACCACGCGCGCGTGCCGCGATCCGGGCTCCCGCCGTCCGCACCTCCCGCCGTGGCACGGTACCGCCGTTCAGCCGCAGCAGCCTGGTCACGGTGACCCGCAGCAGGGTGTCCGCGGCCAGCGCGTTGCCCTCGTCGGCGGCCCGCAGCACCTGGTGCACCAGCGCCGCGGCGTAGGGATCGTCCACCACCGGGCTGACGAACCCCGGTGTCCCCCGCAGTCCCGTCGTCTCGGCCGCGATCCCGGCGACCACGTCGGGCGGCGGGTACAGGGCCCCGTACCGCCACCCTTCGGGCACCCCGGCCCGTCCGGTGTGCGGCGTATCGGGATTCACCAGGGCGAGAGCCCCGGCTCCCGCGTACTGGTCGCCCCCGCCGTGGTGGAACACCTCCACGCCGTCGGCGATGGCGGCGATCACGAAGTTCTCATGCGTGTGCCGCACGAACGTCTTGTGCACGTACCGGGCCCGCAGCAGATCGACTCCGGGCAGCTCGTCGTACTGCCAGTGCCGCGCGCGCTCGCTCATACGCCCATTGTCCGCGGCCGTGGCGGCCCCGGGCCACGCGCCCTCGGCCCGGCGGGGGCCACATCTCGCGACGAAACGGCAGGCCAGGAGGCGTCGAGGCCCCGTTGTCAGTGCCGAGGTGCACGATGGACGCATGCCCAGCAATGCGCACCGAGCCCTGGACGGCTTCTCCCCCGCGACCCGAGCCTGGTTCACGGGTGCCTTCTCCGCGCCCACTTCGGCCCAGGCCGGTGCGTGGCAGGCCATCCACGAGGGATCGGACGTGCTGGTCGTGGCCCCCACCGGTTCCGGCAAGACCCTGGCCGCGTTCCTGGCGGCCCTGGACCAGCTGGCCTCGGCGCCTCCCCC
Organism: Streptomyces tibetensis; assembly: GCF_040647715.1. Taxonomy (GTDB): domain Bacteria; phylum Actinomycetota; class Actinomycetes; order Streptomycetales; family Streptomycetaceae; genus Streptomyces; species Streptomyces tibetensis_A. The sequence continues at coordinate 597,388 of NZ_JBEZCR010000005.1, forward strand.
CGCCGACCCCAAGAAGCGTTGCCGTGTCCTGTACGTCTCCCCGCTGAAGGCCCTGGCGGTGGACGTCGAGCGCAACCTGCGCAGCCCGCTGACGGGCATCCGGCAGGAGTCGGTACGCCTCGGTCTGCCCGAACCCGAGGTCAAGGTGGGCATCCGCTCGGGCGACACGCCCGCCGCCGAGCGCCGCGCCCTGTCGACCCGGCCGCCGGACATCCTGATCACGACGCCGGAATCACTGTTCCTGATGCTGACGTCGGCCACGCGCGACGCGCTGGCGGGCGTGGAGACGGTGATCCTCGACGAGGTGCACGCAGTCGCCGGCACCAAGCGCGGCGCCCACCTCGCGCTCTCCCTGGAGCGGCTGGACGATCTCCTGCCGAAGCCCGCCCGCCGCATCGGCCTCTCCGCGACGGTCCGCCCCGTGGACGAGGTCGCCCGTTTCCTCTCGCCCCGCCGCAAGGTGGAGATCGTCCAGCCGGAGTCCGGCAAGGAGTTCGACCTGTCCGTGGTGGTCCCGGTGGAGGATCTGGGCGAGCTGGGAGGTTCCCCGGTCGCGGACGGCCAGGAAGGCGCCGAGCGCCCGTCCATCTGGCCGCATGTGGAGGAGCGGATCGCCGACCTCGTCCAGTCCCACCGCTCCACGATCGTCTTCGCCAACTCACGCCGCCTCGCGGAGCGCCTCTGCAACCGGCTGAACGAGATCGCGTACGAACGGGCCACGGGAGAGCCGCTCGACGAGCACCACTCCCCGGCCCAGCTCATGGGCGGTTCGGGAGCAGCCCAGGGCGCCCCCCAGGTCATCGCCCGCGCCCACCACGGCTCGGTGTCCAAGGAGCAGCGCGCCCTGGTCGAGGAGGACCTCAAGGCGGGCCGCCTGCCCGCGGTCGTGGCCACGTCCAGTCTCGAACTGGGCATCGACATGGGGGCGGTCGACCTGGTCGTACAGGTGGAGTCGCCGCCCTCCGTCGCCTCCGGCCTGCAGCGCGTCGGCCGGGCGGGGCACCAGGTGGGCGCGGTCTCCACGGGTGTGGTCTTCCCTAAGTACCGGGGCGACCTCGTGCAGGCGGCGGTGGTCACCGAGCGCATGCGCACCGGCTCCATCGAGTCCCTCAAGGTCCCGGCCAATCCCCTGGACGTCCTGGCCCAGCAGGTGGTGGCCATGACGGCCCTGGACACCTGGCAGTTCGACGACCTCCTCGCCGCCGTGCGCCGGGCCGCCCCCTTCGCCTCGCTTCCCGAGTCGGCCTTCACGGCGGTCCTCGACATGCTGGCGGGCCGCTACCCGTCCGACGCGTTCGCGGAGCTGCGCCCGCGCGTGGTGTGGGACCGGGTCACCGGCGAGATCACCGGCCGCCCCGGCGCACAGCGCCTCGCCGTCACCTCCGGCGGCACGATCCCCGACCGCGGTCTCTTCGGAGTCTTCCTCGCGGGCGCCGATCCCAAGAAGGGCGGCGGCCGGGTCGGCGAGCTCGACGAGGAGATGGTCTACGAGTCCCGCGTGGGCGACGTCTTCACCCTCGGCACCAGTTCCTGGCGCATCGAGGACATCACCCGCGACCGCGTCCTGGTCTCCCCCGCCCCGGGCGTGCCGGGCCGGCTGCCCTTCTGGAAGGGAGACCAGCTGGGCCGCCCGCTGGAACTGGGCCGGGCCGTGGGGGCGTTCCTGCGCGAGGTCGGGTCGCTGCCCGAGGACGACGCGCGCCTGCGGCTCCTCGCCGCGGGGCTGGACGCGTGGGCGGCGGACAACGTGCTGTCCTACCTGGACGAGCAGCGTGAGGCCTGCGGTCACATCCCGGACGACCGGACGATCGTCGTGGAGCGCTTCCGCGACGAGCTCGGCGACTGGCGCGTGGTCGTGCACTCCCCCTTCGGCGCCCAGGTGCACGCCCCCTGGGCGCTCGCGCTCGGCGCCAAGCTCTCCGAGCGGTACGGCATGGACGCGCAGGTCATGCACGCCGACGACGGCATCGTGCTGCGCCTTCCGGACGCCGACCTCATGGGCCTGGACCTGCTGGACCAGGAGCCGGTCACGATGGGCCGGGAGTACGACGCCGAGCAGGCCCCCGTGGGCGCGGCGGACGTCGTCTTCGACAAGGGCGAGGTCGACCAGGTCGTCACCGACCAGGTGGGCAGCTCGGCCCTGTTCGCCTCGCGGTTCCGCGAGTGCGCCGCCCGCGCACTGTTGCTGCCGCGCCGCAACCCGGGCAGGCGCACCCCGCTGTGGCAGCAGCGGCAGCGGGCTTCGCAGCTGCTGCAGGTGGCGAGCGAGTTCGGTTCGTTCCCGATCGTCCTGGAGGCGGTCCGCGAGTGCCTCCAGGACGTCTTCGACGTGCCCGGTCTCGTCGAGCTGATGGGCGACCTGGAGTCCCGCAAGGTGCGCCTGGTCGAAGTGACCACCGCCGAACCGTCCCCCTTCGCTCGCTCGCTCCTGTTCGGCTACGTCGCCCAGTTCCTGTACGAGGGTGACTCCCCGCTGGCCGAGCGCCGCGCCGCCGCCCTGTCGCTGGACTCGCGGCTGCTGGCCGAGCTGCTGGGCCAGGCGGAGCTGCGCGAGTTGCTCGACGCGGAGGTGCTGACCGAGCTGGAGCGGGAGCTGCAGTGGCTCACCGAGGACCGTCGCGTCAAGGATGCCGAGGGCGTCGCGGACCTCCTGCGCCTCCTCGGCCCCCTCACCGACGCGGAGCTCGCCGAGCGGGGAGCCGAGCCGCAGTGGGCGCAGGAACTCGCCGGTGCCCGCCGCGCCATCCGGATCCGTGTCGCGGGCGCGGAGCACTGGGCGGCGATCGAGGACGCGGGCCGCCTGCGCGACGCGCTGGGCACCGCCTTGCCGGTCGGTGTCCCGGAAGCCTTCACGGAACCCGTCAAGGATCCGCTCGGCGACCTCCTCGCACGCTACGCCCGCACCCACGGCCCGTTCACCTCGGCCACGGCCGCCGCGCGCTTCGGCCTGGGCGTGGCCGTCACCGAGGGCGCCCTCCAGCGGCTCGCGGCGGCGGGCCGGGTCGTCCAGGGCGAGTTCCACCCGGCCGGGATCGGCCAGGAGTGGTGCGACGCGGCCGTGCTGCGCCGGCTGCGCCGCCGCTCCCTGGCGGCCCTGCGGCACGAGCTGGAGCCGGTGCCACCGGCCGCGCTGGCCCAGTTCCTCCCCCAGTGGCAGCACATCGGCAAAGGCCACTCCCTGCGTGGCATCGACGGGCTGGTGCGGGCCATCGAGCAGGTCCAGGGCGCGTCCGTGCCGGCCTCCGCCCTCGAGAAGCTGGTGCTGCCCTCCCGGGTCGTGAACTACACCCCGGCCATGCTGGACGAGCTGACCGCAGCCGGAGAGGTCGTCTGGGCCGGGGCCGGCTCCCTCCCCGGCAAGGACGGCTGGGTCTCCCTCTATCTGGCGGACGCGGCCCCCCTGCTCCTGCCGCCCCCGCACCCCCTGGAGCTGACCGCCCTGCACCAGTCCGTCCTGGACACCCTCTCCGGTGGCTACGGCCTGTTCTTCCGCCAGATCGCCGACCAGGTCCGCGCCACCACCCATCCCGAGGCCGGCGATCCGCAACTGGCCGACGCCCTCTGGGACCTCGCCTGGTCCGGCCGCCTGACGAACGACACACTCACCCCGATGCGCTCCCTGCTCGGCTCGGGCCGCACCGCCGGCTCCACGGCCCACCGCGCCAAGCGCTCCGTCCCGCGCGGCCGCTACGGCTCCCTGACGGCCGCGGCCCGGGCCTCGTCCCGCTCCGGCCCGCCGACGGTGGCCGGCCGCTGGTCGTTGCTCCCGGCCCACGAACCGGACCCCACCGTGCGGGCCCACGCGCTCGCCCGCACCCTCCTCGACCGGCACGGCGTGGTCACCAGGGGCGCGGTCTCGGCGGAGGGCGTCGAAGGCGGCTTCTCGGCGACGTACCGTGTCCTGTCCGTCTTCGAGGAGAGCGGCCAGGCCCGCCGCGGCTACGTGGTGGAGGGTTTGGGTGCCGCACAGTTCGCGATGGACGGCGCGGTGGACCGCCTGCGCGCGGTGTCGAACGCCCGTGACCGCGGCGCGGACCTGCCCGGCCCACCTCCCGGCTCCGAACCCGACCCGTTCACCGCCCATGACTTCCCCGCCCACGACTTCGCCGGTCCGGACGACGACTCCGCCCCCTCCCACCAGCACACCGACGACCCCGGCACCGACGGCTTCCCCTACCTGGACCCCTCCTACGACACCCCGAAGCCGTCCGCGGGTGAGTGGGTCTCGCCACGCGACCACCCTCCGCAGGCCGCCCCGTCCTGGCAGAACGGCGGTCGCGCCGGGTACGACCAGGGCTTCGCGGGCCGCCGTACCCGCCCCGACGGCGCTTCCCGGGCCGTCGTTCTCGCCGCCGCCGACCCGGCGAACGCGTACGGCGCCGCCCTGCCCTGGCCCGAACCCCCGAGCGGAGCCGGGCACAAGCCGGGCCGAAAGGCCGGCTCCCTGGTGGTCCTGGTCGACGGTGAGCTGACGCTCTACATGGAGCGCGGCGGCAAGACCCTGCTGGCCTGGCCCGCCCACCCGGACGGCGATCCCGCCGACGACGTCCGGCTGCACAGCGCCGCGGAAGCCCTCGCCGCGGCCGCCCGCGCGGGTTCCCTCGGCACTGTCACGGTGGAGCGCGTCAACGGCGCCCAGGCCCTCACCTCCCCCATCGGCACCCTCCTGGAAGGAGCAGGATTCATCGCGACCCCCCGGGGACTGCGCCTGCGCGCATGACGGATGACGGCGCTGCGCGCATGACGGCCGGCCGTCCCACAGCCGCTCCGGCCAGCGTGCGGCGTCCGTGCCACCCTTGACCCATGCCCGAAGGTGACACTGTCTGGCAGGCCGCGAGACGGTTGGACGACGCCCTCGCGGGCAAGGTGCTGACCCGCAGCGACCTCAGGGTGCCCCGCTTCGCCACGGCCGATCTCACGGGCCGCGCGGTCCTGGACGTCACCGCGCGCGGCAAACACCTCCTCACCCGCATCGAGGGCGGCCTGACCCTCCACTCGCACCTGCGGATGGACGGCTCCTGGAAGGTGTACGGGAACGGCCAGCGCTGGAGCGGCGGTCCGGGCCATCAGATCCGCGCGATCCTCGGCAACACCGACCGCACGGCCGTCGGCTACCGCCTGCCCGTCCTGGAACTGCTGCGCACGGCCGACGAGCATCGCGCGGTCGGCCATCTCGGCCCCGACCTCCTCGGCCCGGACTGGGACCCCGACCAGGCCCTCGCCAACATCCTCCGGGATCCCGCCCGCGAACTCGGCGAGGCCCTGCTCGACCAGCGCAACCTCGCGGGCATCGGCAATGTCTACAAGAGCGAACTCTGCTTCCTGCTCGGCGTCACCCCCTGGCTCCCGGCCGGTGCGCTGCCCGCCGACCGCGCCGAGAAGCTGCCCGCGCTCGCGAAGAAGCTGCTGGAGGCCAACCGCGACCGCCCGATCCGCAGCACGACGGGCCGCCGCGGCCAGGACCTCTTCGTCTACGGACGCGCTCCCCGCCCCTGCCTGCGGTGCCGCACCTCCATCCGCGTCGCGGACCAGGGTGACGGCTCCCGCGAACGCCCCACCTACTGGTGCCCCACCTGCCAGCCGGGCCCGGCCCCGGCCATCACCCGGCGCCGCCGCCCTGATTGACGACCCGTCAGAAATGCTCGTACGGTCCCTGTATGCCCGTCACGGCGTACGACCTCACCGGCCGCACGGTGTTCGTCACCGGCGCGGCGAGCGGCATCGGCCGCGCCTCGGCCCTCCTGCTCGCCGAGGCGGGCGCGACGGTGCACTGCGCCGACCGTGACGCCGAGGGCCTGTACGAGACGACTACCCTGATCGAGGACGGCGGCGGCACCGCCCGCACACACGTTCTGGATGTCACCGACCGGCCCGCGCTGAAGCAGGCCCTCACCTCATGCGAGCGCCTGGATGCCCTGGCCGCGGTCGCCGGGATCATGCACAGCAGCCCGGTGCTGGAGACCCGGGACGAGGACCTCGACCGTGTGCTCGACGTGAACTTCAAGGGAGTCCTGTACGCCTGCCAGGAGGCGGCCCGCCTGATGATCGCCCAGGGCACCCGGGGGAGCATCGTCACCATGGCCTCCGGCGCCGTCGACACCGGCGGCCCCGGGCTGCTCTGCTACGGCGCGGCCAAGGCGGCGGTGGTCCAGCTGACGAAGACCTTCGCGACGGAGCTTGGCCGGCACGGCATCCGCGTCAACGCGGTCGCTCCGGGCTGGATCCGTACGCCGATGACCGACCGGCACGACAGCGCGTCCCAGGCGCACACGGAGTCCGTCATGGCCCGCATGTCACCTCTGGGCCGTGTGGGCCGGCCCGAGGACATCGCCCACGCGATCCTCCACCTCGCCTCGGACGCCTCGGCCTTCACCACAGGCCAGATCCTCCGCCCGAACGGGGGCGTGGCCATGCCATGGTGAGACGCCACCGCCGATCAACCCTTCGCGACACGGCGCGGCGCCGCCCCTCACCCCGCGCACCTCATCCCCGGCGCCCGAACGGGTGCGTGATGCCATGGTGAGTCGCCCCGCTGGTCACCTCTCGCCACACACGAGACGCCCCCATCACCCCCCGATTTCACCCGCGCCGCCCCGCACCCCCGGCCCTCCAGATCCCCCGCAGCCGCCCCGCCCCCACGACCCCTCGCGCCTGCCGCTTGGGCACGCAGTGCACGGGCAGCACGCTCAGCCCCCACCCCCCGGCCGCGACCGCCGCTTCCAGCACCCCCGCCTGGGGCACTGTCACCAGCCGGAGCACGGCCCACCACCACAGCGCCCCCAGCCCCAGTGCGGCCCCGCGTGCCCCCCAGCGCCGGCTCCCCCAGCCCGCTATCCCCGCCACGGCCACCACCTCCGGCCCGACGCTATGCCGCTGCCCGGACCGGTCGACAGGGCGCACCAGAGGCACACGGGAGCACCGCGCACCCCACTCGGGTCGCTGCCCGCGCCCGCTGCCGTCACCCGTTCTCGGCCTGGAACATCCAGTGATGCTTCTCCAGGTCCGCCGTGATCCCGATGAAGATGTCCTGGCTCACCGGATCCGGCTCGCCGGTCGTCTCGACCCGCTCCCGCATCCGCGCGATCACCGCTCCCAGCGCCTCGACCAGCGCGCCCACGGCGGTCGTGTCGTCGACCCAGCCCTCGGGCGTCACCCCGATCCCGCTGCCGACGGCCACTGTCGCGGCACGCCCGTCGGGAGAGATGCCCAGGGCCGCGGCCCGCTCGGCCACGGTGTCGGAGTACTTCCGCGCGGTGTCGACGACCTCGTCGAGCTGGAGGTGCACGGAACGGAAGCGCGGCCCCACCACGTTCCAGTGGATCTGCTTCGCCACCAGGGCGAGATCCACCAGATCGACGAGGGCACCTTGCAGCGCCTCGGACACGGTCTTCAGGTTCGCGTCCGTCAACGGGCTCTTCACGACGTACATCCGCACCTCCGAGGACTGCCCCCGCCATCCCCTCAACGATGACCGCCGCACGCCGCACCGGCAAACGCACATAAAACAGACACAGCGCGTACGTGACGGCTCAGCCGGGCCCACTCAAGCGAAACCACAGCGCCCACACGCGAAAGCCCCGGCGCCCACTCAGGCGAAAACCTCGGCGTCCGTGCAAGCGAAAACCCCGGGCGACGCCTCCCCGGATCTCCCGGAGAGGCCCGGCCGGGGCCTCACCACTTCTCAGCGCCTGGTCGGCGCCGTTCACCTCATGCCGCGCAGGCGCGAAGCCTCAGGCGGCGACGACGTCCACCGCTTCGGCGGGCGCCTTGATGGTCACCCGTTCCGGTGGCACACCGGTCACCGAGACGGAACCCAGCATCGAGCGAACCGGCGTGGGTACAGGCTCGCTGGGGGTGGCCGCAGCAGACTGGGCCAGCTCGGCGAGGGCGAGCTCGTCGCTCACTTCCCGCATGAGCTCGGACATCCGTACGTCCAGCGCGTCGCAGATCGCGGAGAGCAGCTCGGAGGAAGCCTCCTTCTGCCCCCGCTCCACCTCGGAGAGATAGCCGAGTGAGACTCGGGCGGACGAGGAGACTTCGCGCAGAGTACGGCCCTGGCGCTGGCGCTGCCGACGCAGCACGTCACCCAGCAGGCGACGGAGCAGAATCATCGGTGGCTCCCTCCTCGGACCGCGTAGCCGCATCCATTACGCCCCACCGTACCGCCTTGCGCCGCGGCCGTGCGGGGAGCGATGTCGTGTTCACTCAGGGCTGCAAACATCAAAACCCCCCGTTCCGTTCCGTATCCTGTGCCCGCTCATTCCCAGTCTGTTCGCCCGCAAGCCCCTTCAGGAGCAGTGCGAGTACGCTCCGTACACTCTCTCTACGAATTTCCGCGCGGCCGCCGTTCAACCGCAGAGCCTCCACTTTTCCGCCGCCGGCAGAACCCGGATCCGCCGCAACGGGTCCGTCCACAGCGACGAAGACCGTGCCGACGGGCTGTCCGTCCTGCGGATCGGGGCCCGCGACACCGGTGGTCGCGATGCCCCAGTCGGTGCCGAGCGCCTTGCGCACCCCGGCCGCCATCTGCGCCGCGACCTGCGGGTCCACCGCTCCGTGGGTCGCCAGCAGGGCGGCGTCGACATTGAGCAGATCGTGCTTCAGCTGGGTGGCGTACGCGGTCACGGAGCCCCGGAAGACCTTGGACGCTCCAGGGACCGACGTGATCTCCGCCGCAACGAGGCCACCGGTCAGCGACTCCGCGACGGCGAGCGTCTCGCCCTTCACCGTGAGTAGTCGCACCACGTCGGTGGCCGTGGAACTCACGCTTCCTTCTCCTCCAACGCGGCCTTGCGCTCGGCGATTCCCTGCCTGCGCAAGACAATGGCCTGTTTCACATAGTCGAGTCCGGTCACCACGGTCAGCACGACCGCCGCTGCCATCACCCACCACCTCAGGGTCGCCAGCCACCCCGTCAGCGCCAGGACGTACATGCCTACGGCCACGCCCTGGGTGAGGGTCTTCAGCTTGCCTCCGCGGCTGGCGGGAATGACGCCGTACCGGATGACCAGAAAACGCAGCAGCGTGATCCCGAGTTCCCGGCCGAGGATGACGCCGGTCACCCACCACGGCAGGTCACCGAGCGCGGAGAGACAGATCAGTGCCGCACCCATGATCGCCTTGTCGGCGATGGGGTCGGCGATCTTCCCGAAGTCCGTGACCAGGTTGTACGTGCGCGCCAGATGACCGTCGAACAGGTCGGTGATCATGGCGATCGCGAAGGCGGCCCAGGCGAGGGCCCGCCACGCCGGGTCGTAGCCGCCGTCGGCGAGCATGAGCGCGACGAACGCCGGCACGAGGACCAGCCGGAGCATGGTCAGGAGGTTGGCGATGTTCCAGACGCTCGCCTGGTTGACGGCGGCGGCAGCGATCTTGGCGCCCCGCGGGGTCTTCCCCTCACCCTGGGCGTCGACACCGTCGCCCTCACCCAGGACGGCCTCACCGACACCGGGAACCACATCGGCGCCCCCGCCGGGCACCGCCCCGGCAGCCCCGCCGTGTGCACCGGAAGCCCGGCCGTGCCCTGCACCGGCAGCCCCGGCAGGCCCTCCGTCCGGAGCGCCACCGAGCCCTGCACCGGCGGTCTCACCGGGCCCCGCGTCGGCCGCAGCAGCAGGCCCCGTACCGGACGCCCCGCCCTCGGCCGACCGCGCGACCGCGGCCCCGGGAGCCTTCCCCGAGGCCGCCGAAGTCGTAGCGGCCGCGCCGGCCGCGGCCCTCCTCGCGCCGGAGGCGCCTCCCGCCGCGGATGCCGGGACACCGGTCATCTGCCCGCCTCCTCACTCCACGCAGGCGACGTGAGCGAGCCCTGCAGCGGCTCGGCCACCAGGTCGACACCCTCCGTACCGACCACCTTCGCCTCGACCATACGGCCGATACGCAGACCCGTGCCGCTCGTGAGGAGCACTTGGCCGTCCGTCTCGGGCGCCTGGTGCTCGGCACGGCCGTACACGCCGTCCTCGTCGACGGACTCGACGAGGACCCGCACGGTCTGGCCGACCCGGTCCTCTGCCCGCTGGGAGACGAGTTCCTCCGCCAGGCGGGAGATGTGGGCCAGCCGCTCGGCGACGACGTCCTCGTCGAGCTTGTCGTCGTAGGTCGCGGCCTCGGTGCCCTCCTCGTCCGAGTAGCCGAAGACGCCGATGGCGTCCAGCCGCGCGCCGTTCAGGAACCGCTCCAGCTCGGCGAGGTCGGCCTCGCTCTCGCCGGGGAAGCCAACGATGAAGTTGGAGCGGACACCGGCCTCCGGCGCCTTGCTCCGGATGGTGTCGAGGAGCTCCAGGAAGCGGTCGGTGTCGCCGAAGCGGCGCATCGCGCGCAGCACGCCGGGCGCGGAGTGCTGGAAGGACAGGTCGAAGTAGGGCGCGACCTTGGGGGTCGAGGTCAGCACGTCGATGAGGCCGGGCCGCATCTCGGCCGGCTGGAGGTAGCTGACGCGGACGCGCTCGATGCCGTCGACCTCGGCGAGCTCGGGCAGCAGCGACTCCAGCAGGCGGATGTCGCCGAGGTCCTTGCCGTAGGAGGTGTTGTTCTCGGAGACCAGCATGATCTCCTTCACGCCCTGCTCGGCCAGCCAGCGCGTCTCGTTGAGCACGTCGCTCGGGCGCCGGGAGATGAAGGAACCGCGGAAGGAGGGGATGGCACAGAAGGAGCAGCGGCGGTCGCAGCCCGAGGCGAGCTTCACGGAGGCGACCGGGGAGCCGTCCAGGCGACGGCGCAGGGGCGCACGCGGGCCGGACGCGGGAGCGAGGCCCTCCGGAAGATCCGCCGGCGCCACGGCGGGCTCGGCCGGTCCGTGCCCGGGCAGGGCGACCGAGGTGGCCGACTCCTGGCGCTCCGCCGGGCTGATCGGCAGCAGCTTGCGCCGGTCGCGCGGGGTGTGGGCGGCATGGATGCCGCCGTTGAGGATGGTCTGCAGGCGGTCCGAGATGTCCGAGTAGTCGTCGAAGCCGAGCACGCCGTCGGCCTCGGGGAGGGCCTCGGCGAGCTCCTTGCCGTACCGCTCGGCCATGCAGCCCACCGCCACGACGGCCTGGGTTCTGCCGTGCCCCTTGAGGTCGTTGGCTTCGAGGAGGGCGTCGACGGAGTCCTTCTTGGCGGCTTCGACGAAGCCGCAGGTGTTCACGACGGCGACGTCCGCGTGCTCGGCGTCCTCCACGAGCTGCCAGCCGTCCGCCTCCAAACGGCCTGCGAGCTCCTCCGAGTCCACCTCGTTACGGGCGCAGCCAAGGGTGACGAGTGCGACGGTACGGCGTTCAGGCATGGGCTCAAGACTACTTCGTCCCGCTGACACCCCACGTCGACGGGGTTGGCCGTTTCCCGGCCAACCCCTCAGCAACCGGACCTTTCGGTCTGATCATCCGGCTTCGGGGTCGCCCTTCGTGTACGTCAGGCGTTCGACGGACCCGGGCTGGAAGTCCTCCTCGATCTTCTTGCCGTTGACGAAGAGGTCGATCGCGCCGGCGTCCCCGAGGACGAGGTGGACCTTCGAGCTGTCCTGGAAGGTCTTGGTGTCGCCCTGTTTGAGGACGCCGTCGAAGATCATCCGGCCGTTGTGGTCCTTGGCGGCGATCCAGCTGCGGCCGTCGGCGGCGGCCACGCGGACGGTCACCTTGTCCTGCGGCGCGGCCGCGATGGCACTGTCTGAAGGCTCGGATTCGGGGTCGGCGGGCTTCTTGGTCCTGGTGGTCGGGGAGGCGGAGTCGCTGGGCGTGGAGCCCTCGGCCACGTTCGCCTCGCTGGCGTTGTCGTCGCCGCCCTGGAACATCGTGAATCCGACGAATCCGATCACCGCGACGATCGCGGCGACCATGGCGGCGGTCCAGTTGGGGCCCCGCCGCTCCGGACGGATGCGTTCCGCCTCGAAGAGGGGAGCTGCCGGGGTCGGCGCCGGCCGCCCGCCGTGCTCGTCGCCGTACTGGGCGAGCAGCGGCTCGGGGTCGAGGTGGACAGCCTTGGCCAGGGTCCTGATGTGCCCACGGGCGTAGACGTCCCCACCACAGGGGGCGAAGTCGTCCGCCTCGATCGCGTGCACGATGTTCATGCGGACCCGGGTGGCGCTACTGACGTCGTCGACGGTCAGCCCCGCGGCGATACGAGCCTGCTGCAGGACATGGCCGATGGAGGGGCGGGCTTCCTCGCGGTCTGTTTCGACGTGCTCGTTTTCGAACGGACGCTCGTCTTCAGGGGAGTTGCCGATGGACACGGGGGCGCCTTTCGAGCGTGTAGCCGCCTGTGCTGGAAGTTCAGTCTAGGGGGGTACCAAAAGGGTGGGGCAACCGGGCGGTGTCACTTTGTACGCCATCGGAATGGCCCGACTTTCCGATGGTGGGGTCGCAACTTGTCGCTTCGCTCAACTTGACGTACGCCGAAGGGAAACGGTTGCTCGATGATCCCTTACGGGTGAGTCACGATCCGGACCCGATTGCCGTAACGCCCCGTGCGGCGAGCACCGTGTCGCGCTCCCTACCCTTCAGACTCCCCCCGGATCAGGGCGAGCACGCCATCCAGCTCGTCAGGCTTCACCAGAACGTCACGAGCCTTCGAACCCTCACTCGGTCCGACGATGTTCCGCGACTCCATCAGGTCCATCAGCCGCCCGGCCTTGGCGAAGCCGACGCGCAGCTTGCGCTGGAGCATGGACGTCGACCCGAACTGCGTGGAGACCACCAGTTCGGCCGCCTGGCACAGCAGGTCGAGGTCGTCGCCGATGTCCTCGTCGATCTCCTTCTTCTGCTTGGTGCCCACGACGACGTCGTCCCGGAACACGGGCGTCATCTGGTCCTTGCAGTGCCGGACGACGCCCGCGATCTCCTCCTCGGTGACGAACGCGCCCTGCATACGGGTGGGCTTGTTGGCTCCCATGGGCAGGAACAGCCCGTCGCCCTTGCCGATGAGCTTCTCGGCGCCCGGCTGGTCGAGGATGACCCGCGAGTCCGCCAGCGAGGACGTGGCGAACGCCAGCCGCGAGGGCACGTTCGCCTTGATCAGGCCGGTGACGACGTCCACCGACGGCCGCTGCGTGGCGAGCACCAGGTGGATGCCGGCCGCGCGGGCGAGCTGCGTGATGCGCACGATCGCGTCCTCGACGTCACGCGGCGCGACCATCATCAGGTCGGCGAGCTCGTCCACGATGACCAGCAGGTACGGGTACGGCTGGAGCTCGCGCTCGCTGCCCTCGGGCGGCTTGACCTTGCCCTCACGCACGGCCTTGTTGAAGTCGTCGATGTGCCGGAAGCCGTAGGCCGCCAGGTCGTCGTACCGCAGGTCCATCTCGCGCACGACCCACTGGAGCGCCTCCGCGGCCCGCTTGGGGTTGGTGATGATCGGTGTGATCAGGTGCGGGATGCCCTCGTACGCGGTCAGTTCGACCCGCTTGGGGTCGACCAGGATCATCCGCACGTCCTCGGGGGTCGCCCGCATCATGATCGAGGTGATCAGGCAGTTGATGCAGGACGACTTGCCGGAGCCGGTGGCGCCGGCGACCAGCATGTGCGGCATCTTCGCCAGCGAGTGCATGACGTAACCGCCCTCGACGTCCTTGCCGAAGGCGACCAGCATCGGGTCGTCGTCCTCGGCGGACTCGGCCAGACGGAGGACGTCACCGAGGTTGACCATCTCGCGGTCGGTGTTGGGGATCTCGATGCCGACCGCGGACTTGCCGGGGATGGGGCTGATGATCCGCACGTCCGGGCTGGCGACGGCGTAGGCGATGTTCTTCGTCAGGGCCGTGATCCGCTCGACCTTCACAGCGGGGCCGAGCTCGACCTCGTAGCGCGTGACCGTCGGGCCGCGGGTGAAGCCGGTGACGCTGGCGTCGACCTTGAACTCGGTGAAGACCGTCGTCAGCGACTCGACGATGAGGTCGTTGGCGGCGCTGCGCGCCTTGCCCGGGCCGCCGCGCTCCAGCAGGTCCAGCGCCGGGAGGGAGTACGTGATGTCGCCGGAGAGCTGGAGCTGCTCCGCGCGCGGGGGCAGGTCGCGGGGTTCGGAGGGCGGGGCCTTGGTGAGGTCGCGGACGCCCGGCCTGGGCTTCTGCGGGCCGGCGTCGTCCTGCTCGGGCGTGCTGTCCTTCTTGGGCTTGTCCTGCTGCGGCCGGGCGGCCGGGACGGGCGTCGGGGTGGTCGCCTCCTGGTCCCCCACCCGTACGCCCTGGGTGAGGTCGGCGACCACGGGCGACGGTGGCATGCCGTGCAGCACGGCTCCGTCGAGGGCGGCGGCGGCCGCCGCGGCGACGTCCACGGCGTCCCTGGGCCGGTCCATGTCGGGCTGCGGTACCGCCGAGCGGCGCGGACGGCCTCGGCGCCGCGTGAGCGCCGCCTGCTCGGCACCGTCGGGGTCGTACGCCTCGGGCGCCGGCGCGCGCCTGCCGCGCGGGCGCGCGGGCAGCGCTTCGCGCCACTGCTCCTCGTAGCGCTCGTCGTCGTCGGCGAAGGCGAACTCGTCCTCGGCCGGGTCGCGGACGATCCCGAGACGCACCCCGAGCAGCCGCAGCCGCTGCGGGATGGCGTTGACCGGGGTGGCCGTGACGACCAGCAGCCCGAAGACCGTGAGCAGCACCAGCAGGGGTACGGCGAGCACATCGCCCATGGCGTACGACAGCGGGGTCGCAGCGGCCCAGCCGATGAGGCCTCCGGCGTCCCTTATGGCCTGCATGCCGTCGCCGCGCGCGGGTGAGCCGCACGCGACGTGGACCTGACCGAGCACGCCGATCACGAGCGCGGACAGGCCGATGACGATACGTCCGTTCGCCTCGGGCTTCTCCGGGTGACGGATGAACCGCACGGCGACCACGGCGAGCAGTATCGGCACGAGCAGGTCGAGGCGGCCGAAGGCGCCGGTCACCAAGATCTCGACGAGGTCGCCCACGGGGCCCTTGAGGTCGGCCCAGGTGCCCGCGGCGACGATCAGCGCGATGCCGAGCAGCAGCAGGGCGACACCGTCCTTGCGGTGGGCCGGGTCGAGGTTCTTGGCGCCCTGCCCTATGCCCCGGAACACCGCGCCGACGGCGTGCGCCACACCGAGCCAGACGGCACGCACGAGGCGGTAGATGCCACCGGTGGGACTGGGGGCCGGTCTGGGCGCGACCTTCTTGGCCGCGGCCTTCCGGGCGGGCGCCTTCTTCGCGGGAGCCTTCTTGGCGGCGGCCTTTCTCGCCGGAGCCTTGGCGGCCGCCTTCTTCGCGGGCGGCGGCTTCTTGGCTGCGGAGGGACGTGAGGCCATGGGTGTGAGGTTACCGGGGGAGACGACAGGGGACACGCGTGTCCACGGCTTCACCCGTTCGTGTCGCTTCGGGAGAGGCGCGAAACTGACGCGCGGTCATGGCTGGCAATCCCGCCTGCACACGCGTCAGTTCTGCGAGGACACCGAGGAGGTGCTTCCGGTGCCCGGCTCCAGCGCGTCCAGCGCCCGCCGCAACCCCGTGAGCTTGCGCTCCAGATGAGCCGCCGTGGCCACCGCGGCGGCGTCCGTCGACTCGTCGTTGAGCTGCTTGGTCAGCGCTTCGGCCTGCTCTTCGACGGCCGCGAGCCGTGCGGAGAGCTCCGCGAGCAGCCCGGCCGACTCCTTGGCCTCGCCGCCCGTGTCCTTGCCGTTGCCCTCCAACTGGAGCCGCAGCAGCGATGCCTGCTCCCGCAGCTGGCAGTTCTTCATGTACAGCTCGACGAAGACGGAGACCTTCGCGCGCAGCACCCACGGGTCGAACGGCTTGGAGATGTAGTCCACCGCGCCCGCCGCGTAGCCGCGGAAGGTGTGGTGCGGGCCGTGGTTGATCGCCGTGAGGAAGATGATCGGGATGTCCCGGGTCCGCTCCCGGCGCTTGATGTGCGCGGCCGTCTCGAAGCCGTCCATCCCCGGCATCTGGACATCCAGCAGGATGACCGCGAAGTCGTCCGTGAGCAGCGCTTTGAGCGCTTCCTCCCCGGACGATGCCCGCACCAGCGTCTGATCGAGCGCAGAGAGGATCGCCTCCAGCGCCAGCAGATTCTCCGGCCGGTCATCGACCAGGAGGATCTTGGCCTTCTGCACCATGGCCCGCCCTCCTCGCCCCGGCGTGGGGCCTCCCCTGTCCGCAGGACCTGCGGCAACACCGGTGGGTGCCGCCCCAGGGGACGACTCCCTTGCGCCGCCCGTCCTTGTGCCGGTCATCGTAGCCGCACCCTGCCCGTCGCCACACCCTGTCACCGTGATGTCACTGTGTACGTAGCAGAAACGCAGCAGGAGACCAGAAGGTTCCCCAGATCTTGTACTTCTACACGACTATGCGCACACCGAGTCCGCAACTCCGTGTGAACACCGAACCTTCCCGTGATGGTCGCGCAACTGCCCAACGTTCCCCTCATTCCCCTCGCATCCACTGATCCATCACCGCCAGCAGGTGATCGGGGTCGACCGGCTTCGTCACGTAGTCGGAGGCGCCCGACTCGATCGCCTTCTCCCTGTCGCCCTTCATCGCCTTGGCGGTCAACGCGATGATCGGCAGACCGGCGAACTGCGGCATCCTGCGGATCGCACTGGTCGTCGCGTACCCGTCCATCTCGGGCATCATGATGTCCATCAGCACGACCGCCACGTCGTCGTGCTGCTCCAGGACCTCGATCCCCTCCCGGCCGTTCTCGGCGTACAGCACCGACAGGCCGTGCTGCTCCAGGACGCTGGTCAGGGCGAAGACGTTGCGGATGTCGTCGTCGACGATCAGGACCTTCTGGCCGCCGAACCGGATGCCGCGGTTCGGCTTCGGCGCCGGATCCTGCTCGGCCGGGGCCCACTGCTCCAGCTGCGCGGGGCGCGGCGGCAGCTCGGGCATCCTGCGCCGCCGCCGGAACAGGGCGGCAGGCCCGTTCTGCGTCTCGCGGTACGACGTCACCTCGGCCGGCGTCTCGACCTCGACGTCCGACAGCTCGGACAGGTCGGTCGTGGACGCCACCAGGTCACCGGCCTCCAGGGCCGGCAGCTGCTGCTGGTAGCCCTGGGGCGGCAGTTCACTGGGGTGCAGCGGCAGATACAGCGTGAACGTCGAGCCGCGGCCCGTCTCGCTCTGCGCGTGAATCTCACCGCCGAGCAGCTGCGCGATCTCCCGCGAGATGGACAGCCCGAGGCCCGTACCGCCGTACTTCCGGCTGGTCGTGCCGTCGGCCTGCTTGAACGCCTCGAAGATCACCCGCATCTTGCTGGAGGCGATGCCGATCCCCGTGTCGGTCACGGAGAACGCGATCAGCTCGGCCTCCGGATCGGTCAGCGACCCGGTCTCCAGCAGCTGCTCGCGGATCCGCTGCGGCACGTCGTCCCGCGCCGGCCTGATGACCAGCTCCACCGACCCGGAGTCGGTGAACTTCACCGCGTTCGACAGCAGGTTGCGCAGCACCTGCAGCAGCCGCTGCTCGTCGGTGTGCAGCGTCGCGGGCAGCTCCGGCGAGACCCGCACCGACAGATCCAGGCCCTTCTCCGCCGTCAGCGGCCGGAAGGTGGCCTCCACGTAGTCCACGAGCTGGACGAGCGCGATCCGCGTCGGGGAGACGTCCATCTTGCCCGCCTCGACCTTCGACAGGTCGAGGATGTCGTTGATGAGCTGGAGCAGGTCCGAACCGGCCCCGTGGATCGTCTCGGCGAACTCCACCTGCTTCGGGGAGAGGTTCCCCTCGGCGTTGTCGGCGAGCAGCTTGGCCAGGATCAGCAGCGAGTTGAGCGGCGTACGCAGCTCGTGCGACATGTTCGCGAGGAACTCGCTCTTGTAGCGCATCGACACCGCGAGCTGCTCGGCACGCTCCTCCAGGACCTGCCGAGCCTCCTCGATCTCGGTGTTCTTCACCTCGATGTCGCGGTTCTGCCGGGCCAGCAGCTCGGCCTTCTCCTCCAGTTCGGCGTTGGAGGCCTGGAGGGCCTTCTGCCGCTGCTCCAACTCGGCCGAACGCTCCCGAAGTTGCTCGGTCAGCTCCTGCGACTGCGCCAGCAGCAACTCCGTCTTGGTGTTGACGGAGATGGTGTTGACGCTGGTCGCGATCATCTCCGCGATCTGGTTCAGGAAGTCCTTCTGGATCTGCGTGAACGGCGTGAAGGACGCCAGCTCGATGACCCCGAGCACGCTGCCCTCGAACAGCACCGGCAGCACGATCACCTGCGCGGGCGGTGCCTCGCCGAGCCCCGAGGAGATCTTCAGATAGCCGCTCGGCGCGTTCTCCACGAGGATCGTGCGCTTCTCCTCGGCAGCCGTCCCGACCAGCGCCTCACCGGGCTGGAACGACGTCGGCATGGAGCCCATCGAGTAGCCGTAACTGCCGAGCATGCGCAGCTCGTACTGGTCCTCGTCCGTGGCGCTCATGTCCTCGCCGTCGACGAGCGGCATCGCCACGAAGAACGCGCCGTGCTGCGCGGAGACGACCGGGGTCAGCTCGCTCATGATCAGCGATGCCACGTCCTCCAGGTCGCGGCGGCCCTGCATCAACGCGGAGATCCGGGCCAGGTTGCCCTTGAGCCAGTCCTGCTCCTTGTTGGCGATCGTGGTGTCGCGCAGGTTGGCGATCATCTTGTTGATGTAGTCCTGGAGCTCCTGGATCTCCCCGGACGCGTCCACGTCGATCTTCAGATTGAGATCACCGCGGGTCACCGCGGTCGCCACGCGCGCGATGGCACGCACCTGCCGGGTCAGGTTCCCGGCCATCTCGTTCACCGACTCGGTCAGGTCCCGCCAGGTGCCGTCCACGTCACGCACGCGTGCCTGGCCGCCGAGCTGGCCCTCCGTGCCCACCTCGCGGGCTACCCGGGTGACCTCCTCGGCGAAGGACGACAGCTGGTCGACCATCGTGTTGATGGTCGTCTTCAGCTCCAGGATCTCGCCGCGCGCGTCGATGTCGATCTTCTTCGTCAGGTCACCCTTGGCGATGGCCGTGGTCACCATGGCGATGTTGCGCACCTGCCCGGTCAGGTTGGACGCCATCTGGTTCACGGACTCGGTGAGGTCCTTCCACGTGCCGGCCACACCGGGCACGTGCGCCTGGCCGCCCAGGATGCCGTCCGTGCCCACCTCACGCGCCACCTTGGTGACCTGCTCGGCGAACGAACTCAGCGTTTTCACCATCGTGTTGATGGTGTCGGCGAGCTGCGCGACCTCACCGCGCGCCTCGATGGTGACCTGCCGCGTCAGGTCACCGTTGGCGACCGCCGCGGAGACCTGGGAGATGTTCCGCACCTGAGTGGTGAGGTTCTTCGCCATCAGGTTGACGTTGTCGCTCAGGTCCTTCCAGATGCCCGTGACACCCGGCACGTGCGCCTGGCCGCCCAGGATGCCCTCGGTGCCCACCTCACGAGCCACCCGGGTCACCTGCTCGGCGAAGGACGACAGCTGGTCCACCATCGTGTTGACGGTCGTGACCAGCTCCAGGATCTCGCCCTTGGCGTCGACGGTGATCTTCTTCGACAGGTCACCCCGGGCCACCGCCGTCGTGACCTCGGCGATGTTGCGCACCTGGATGGTCAGGTTGTTGGCCATGCCGTTCACCGACTGGGTGAGGTCCTTCCAGGTGCCGGAGACGCCCTGCACCTCGGCCTGACCGCCCAGGATGCCCTCCGTACCCACCTCACGGGCCACGCGCGTGACCTCCTGAGCGAACGACGACAGCTGGTCCACCATCGTGTTCAGGGTGTTCTTGAGCTCCAGGATCTCCCCGCGCGCATCCACGGTGATCTTCTGGGACAGGTCACCCCGGGCCACCGCGGTCGCCACCTGCGCGATGTTCCGCACCTGCGCGGTGAGGTTCCCGGCCATGCCGTTCACGGAATCCGTCAGGTCCCGCCACACACCGGCGACCCCGGGCACCTGCGCCTGACCGCCCAGCCGCCCGTCCGTGCCCACCTCACGCGCCACCCGGGTCACCTGGTCGGCGAAGGCGGAGAGCTGGTCCACCATCGTGTTGATGGTGTTCTTCAGTTCGAGGATCTCCCCGCGCGCGTCGACGTCGATCTTCTGCGACAGGTCGCCGCGGGCGACGGCCGTCGTCACCTGAGCGATGTTGCGCACCTGGGAGGTGAGGTTGCCGGCCATGGAGTTGACGGAGTCGGTGAGCTCCTTCCACGTGCCGGAAACGCCGTCCACCTGGGCCTGACCACCCAGGCGTCCCTCGGTGCCCACGTCCCGGGCCATGCGCGTCACCTGGTCGGCGAAGGACGACAGCTGGTCCACCATCGTGTTCACGGTGTTCTTCAGCTTCAGCATCTCGCCGGAGACGTCGACCGTGACCTTCTGCGACAGGTCACCGTTGGCCACCGCCGTCGTCACCTGCGCGATGTTCCGCACCTGTCCGGTGAGGTTCCGGAACGCCGTGTTGACGGAGTCGGTCAGGTCCTTCCAGGTCCCGGCCGCGCCCGGCACCTGCGCCTGACCACCCAGCTCACCTTCGACACCGACCTCCCGCGCCACGCGCGTGACCTCGGCACCGAACGCGGACAGCTGGTCCACCATCCCGTTGACGGTGTTCTTCAGCTCCAGCATCTCGCCGGCCACATCGACAGTGACCTTCTGCGACAGGTCACCGTTGGCCACCGCCGTCGTCACGGCGGCGATGTCCCGCACCTGCGTGGTGAGGTTCCTGAAGACGGTGTTGACCGAGTCCGTCAGGTCCTTCCAGGTCCCCGCCGCGCCCGGCACGTTCGCCTGTCCGCCGAGCCGCCCCTCGGCACCCACCTCGTTGGCCACGCGCGTGACCTCGTCGGCGAAGATCCGCAGCGTCTCGGTCATCTGGTTGATCGTCTCGGCGAGCTGCGCGACCTCACCGCGCGCCTGCACCGTCACCTTGCGTGACAGGTCACCGTTGGCGACCGCCGTCGTCACCTCGGCGATCCCGCGCACCTGGGCCGTGAGGTTCCCGGCCATGGTGTTCACGGAATCGGTGAGTTCCTTCCACACGCCCGCGACCCCGGGCACCTGGGCCTGACCACCCAGCGCACCGTCGGTGCCCACCTCACGGGCCACGCGGGTCACCTCGGAGGAGAACGCCGACAGCTGGTCCACCATCGTGTTGACGGTGTTCTTCAGCTCCAGCATCTCGCCGGCGACCTGGACCGTGACCTTCCGGGACAG
The DNA here is from genome assembly GCF_040647715.1 of Streptomyces tibetensis. Taxonomy (GTDB): domain Bacteria; phylum Actinomycetota; class Actinomycetes; order Streptomycetales; family Streptomycetaceae; genus Streptomyces; species Streptomyces tibetensis_A. Next base: position 618,458 of record NZ_JBEZCR010000005.1, read on the forward strand.
ATCACCCTTGGCGACCGCGGTCGTCACCAGCGCGATGTCCCTCACCTGGGCCGTCAGCCGGTACGCCATCGTGTTGACGGAGTCCGTCAGATCCCGCCAGGAACCCGACATGCCCCGCACCCGGGCCTGACCGCCCAGCTTGCCCTCGGTGCCCACCTCACTGGCCACACGCGTGACCTCGTCGGTGAACGTCGACAGCTGGTCGACCAGATTGTTGACCGTCCGTCCGACCTTCAGGAACTCGCCCCGCAGGGGCTGACTGTTGCCGTCCGGCACCTGCGTCCGCAGCTCCATCCGCGGCGACAGATCACCCTCCGCCACCGCCGAAAGCACCCGGCCGACCTCGGAGACCGGCCGTACCAGGTCGTCCACCAGGGCATTGCCGTTGTCGATCGCCGTCGCCCAGGAGCCCTCGCAGGCACCCGTCTCCAGCCGCTCGGTGAGCTTGCCCTCGCGGCCCACCATCCGCCGCACCCGCGACAGCTCACCCGTCAGATGCAGATTGCGGTCGGCCACTTCGTTGAAGACCGCCGCGATCTCGGCCATCACGCCGTCGCCGGACACGGTGAGCCGCTTGCGGAAGTTCCCGTCCCGCATCGACACCAGGGCAGCCATCAGCCGGTTCAGGGCCGCGGTGTCCACCTCGGTCGTGCCGCCACGCACCTTGCCCTGGTTGACCGGGGACTGTCCGCCTTTCGCGCGCGTCTTCTTGCCACGCGTCGCTGCGCCAGACTCCACTGTGTCCCTCCCGCAGGGATCGACCGTCACTGCTGTGTCCGGGTACCACGCTCGCCGTACCAGTTACTACTGCGTATTCTCTGCCCTGCATACCAGGCCGCTTCCACGGGGGCTGCTGCCCACGGTCACCATCGGGCACACAGCCTGCCCGGACCTTCACAGGAAGCTTGCCCAGTGTTTCACCCTGGCCGAACCAGGCCATAACAGTTCGGCAGCTTCGCACATCGTCCGCACACCCTCCGGACGGAAACACTGCAGACCGGCATCCGCACGGACCGCGAAGGTAAGTAACCTTGCATCCGGCTGTCCAGCCGCGCCGGTCCGTCCGGCCTGGGCGGTGGCACGAAGACGAGCGGGCATCGGAGGGGCGGCCGCACACAACATGACCACCGGACTGATCCCGGGGGGACAGCCCCCGGACCCCCGGCCGACGGGCAGCCTGCCGCAGCAGCGGCGCGAGCCGGTCGGACCCGCAGCCCAGCACGTCGAGAACCGGTCGAGGAGTTCTGTGATCACCGCGCGCGCGGCCGCCAGTTTCGAGCCCGTCGGGCGATCGGTCGCGAGCGCCCGCTCCTTCGTCCGCGACACCCTCCAGGGCTGGGGCTTCGCCGACATCGTGGACGACGCCGTCGTTCTCACCAGCGAACTGGTGACCAACGCCGTGGTCCACGCCGGCACCTCCGCCGACGTGCTCTGCCTGCGCAGCGACGACGGCGTACGCATCGAGGTGGCCGACCGTTACCCCGAACGCGAGATCCCCCTCCAGGGCACGGCCATCAACATGGGCAACCCCGACCGCGAAGGCGGTCGCGGACTCCAGCTGTGCGCGGCCCTCGCCGGCCGCTGGGGCGTCGAGTACATCCCCACCCACAAAACCGTCTGGTTCCAACTGGACCTGCCCGCACGCGCGGTGGGCACCCGCGCCGCCGGCCCGGCCCTCCCCTCCGACCTCCTCCCCCTCGCCGACGGCCGGGTCCGCGTCGCCGTCATCCAGATCGACCGCACCGGCCACATCACCGCCTGGAACGAGGACGCCGAGGAGCTCTTCGGCTACCCGGCCGAGCAGGTCACCGGCAAGCCCCTGACCGATCTCGCCGCCTGGCCGCACACCCCCGGCACCAGCACCGGCATCGCCGAAGCCCTCCGCCTGTCCCGCTGGGAAGGCAGTTACGGCATCCGCGCAGCCACCGGCCGCGTCACCCCCGTCTACGCCTCCCACCTGCGCGTCCGCGACACCGGCGGCGAGCCGTCAACCGTGTGCCTCCTGGTAAGGGACCACGAACGGGCAGTTCTGCAGACGCCCCTGCGTGTCCCCGGCTCCGACCCCTCGACCGGCGCCGAAGGGCAGAGCACCGATCCCTTCGAAGTCTTCATCGGCTCCCCCGCCCCTGACGATCTCGACGGTCTCCTCCAGCGCACGGTCGAACGCGCCCGCGACATGCTCGACGGCGACTCGGCGTTCCTCCTGCTGGCCACCGACGACGAGACGGAACTGGAGGTCCGCGCCTCCACCGGCCTGCCCTCGGCCCGCCAACGCTTCGCCCGCGTCCCCGTCGAAGCCGGCCCCGGCCGCTACGGCTCGGCCCGCATGCCCGCCGTCCACGACGACCTGACCGCGGTCCCCGGTGCGGTACCACTGCTGAACGGCACGGGCATGCGCTCGGTCGTCACGGTCCCGCTGAAGGTCGAGGGCCGCCTCACCGGCTCCCTCGGCGTCGCCGCCGAAGCGCCCGCCAGATACTCCAACGAGGAGGCCCTGCGCCTCCAGTTCGCCGCCGACCGCATCGCCCTCGCCGTCGAATCGGCCCGCCTGGGCGAACTGGAACGCCTGCGCCGCGGCTCCCTGAACTTCCTGGTCGAGGCATCCGACCTGCTCGCCGGCACCTTGGACCGCGACCAGACCCTCGCACTGATGGCTCAGATGACGGTCCCCACCCTCGCCACCTGGTGTGCCGTCTACACGATCGCCCAACAAGCCTCCGAGCCCTACCTCTCCTACGTCCTGCACGAGGACGAGGAACTCATCGACGGCATCAAGTCACTGCTGTCGAAGGTCCCCCCGCCCGACCCGGTCCCCACCCCGGGCGCCCGCGTGTGGACGGCCCCCGGCGAGGTCGCCCACCAGGCGGCCCTGCGCACCTCCATGCGCAGCCTCGGCCTCAGCGGCAGCCCCACCCGACAGGTCACACCCGGCATCGGCCCCACCCTCGCCACCGCCTCCGCCGTCGGCGGCGAGACCGTCGTCCTTCCCCTGGTCGCCCGCAACCGCGTCATCGGCATGCTGACCCTCGGCAAGCCGACCGACGAACACTTCCGCCAGGAGATCCTGGAACTCGCCGAGGACCTCTCCCGCCGAGCCGCCCTGGCCCTGGACAACGCCCGCCTCTACTCGGAGCGCACGACGATCAGCCAGTCCCTCCAGCGCAGCCTCCTGCCCCCGGAGCTGCCGCTGATCGACGGCGTCGAGGTGGAGGTCATCTACCGCGCCGCCGGCGAGGGCAACGAGGTCGGCGGCGACTTCTACGACGTCTTCCCCATCCGCGACGGCGCCTACGGCTTCGCCATCGGCGACGTCTGCGGCACCGGCCCGAACGCGGCGGCGGTCACGGGCCTGGCCCGCCACGCCCTGCGCCTGCTGGCCCGCGAGGGCCTCAGCGGCCCGGCGGTCCTGGAGCGCCTCAACTCCGCGATCCTCGACGAGGGCGCCCGAAGCCGCTTCCTCACCCTCCTCTACGGCGAGATGCGCCCCCAGGAGGACGGCAGCGCGGAACTGAAGGTGGTCTGCGCCGGACACCCGCTCCCGCTGCGCCTGCGCCAGGACGGCTCGGTCGAACCGGCCGCGGAACCCCAGCCGCTCCTCGGCGTCATCGAGGACCTGGAGCTCTACGAGCAGACCGTCACCCTCGACCCGGGCGACGTCCTGCTGTGTGTCACGGACGGCGTCACCGAACGCCGGGAGGGCGCCCGCATGCTCGGCGACGACGGCCTCGCCGATGTCCTCACGACCTGCACGGGCCTGACGGCCGGCGCGGTCGCGGCGCGCATCATGCGCGCCGTGGAACGCTTCGCGTCGGACGCCCCGTCGGACGACATGGCGATCCTGGCCATGCGCGTCCCGGGCCTTCAGAAGGACTAGGAGAACGCGAAAGGCCCCACCCTTAAGGGTGGGGCCTTTTTGCTGGAGCCCCCAAGCGGAATCGAACCGCTGACCTTCTCCTTACCATGGAGACGCTCTACCGACTGAGCTATAGGGGCCTGTTGCTTGCGAGGTTTCCCCCCGGCAACGGAATAGATCATACCCCGAACAGAGCCGTGCTCCCAACCGCGTCAGAAAGCGGGCTGCAGAAGTCCTCCGAGGGCATTGCAGGCGGACACGATGCGCTGCATGTCGCGCTTGGTCAGCGACGCGTCCACCGGCAGCGCCAGTGTCTCGTCGGAGGCCCGTTCGGTCTCCGGCAGCGAAACACACCGTCGGAATTCGGGCAGCCGGTGCACGGGCGTCTTCACCGGCACCCGGCACGCAACTCCCTTGGCGCGCACGGCCCGTGCGAAGGCGTCCCGATCGGGTCGTCCATTGCCGGGAACCCGCACGACGTACTGTTGGTAGGTGTGCCCGTCACCGTCCTCCGGCGCCCGGACACCCCTCAACTTGGTGTGGAGGTAAGCCGCGCGCTCCCTCCTCTGGGCTATCTCGTCATACGGCGCCTCGGACTCCCCTTGCTCCAGTACGAGCAGTCCGTGCCGCTGTCCGAGCGCGTGCAGTCGCGGGATGTCGGCGAGCCGCCCGAAGCGATGTACGGCAACCACGGCCGCGGTCCGCGGAGTCACCGCCGCTTCCACGGCAGCGACGTCGAGGCAGTAGGTGGCGGGGTCTATGTCGGCGAACACCGGAAGAGCCCCGGCTTTGGCCACGGCCTCGGCGACCTCGACGTTCCCGAAGGCCGGCACCACGACCTCGTCACCGAGTCCGACACCGGCGGCCCTGAGCATTGCAGCAGTACCCATGCTGTGGATGCTGCTCGCACAACGTGAACTTCAAGTGACGTGGAACAAAAAAGGGTTGGACCCGGAACCGAAGTTCCGGGTCCAACCCTTTCAATGATTGTTCGGCGGCGTCCTACTCTCCCACAGGGTCCCCCCTGCAGTACCATCGGCGCTGTAAGGCTTAGCTTCCGGGTTCGGAATGTAACCGGGCG
>NZ_JBEZCR010000006.1:0-497089 GCF_040647715.1 Streptomyces tibetensis
GGCGTTGACTTTTGGCACGCTGTTGAGTTCTCAAGGAACGGTCGCTTCCTTTGTACTCACCCTCTCGGGCTTTCCTCCGGGCGCTTCCCTTCGGTGTTCCAAACTCTATCAGTGTTTTTCCGGCCTCCCGACCACCGTCCTGCAGACATGCAGAAGGCGATCCAGAGATAGGATCTGACAAGTTGGTTGCTGCCCGGCCAGGACGCATGGTTGCGTCGCTCAGCCCCAAGCAGGAGTACGACTGTACACGCGGCCACGGAGCAGGTGCAAATCGATTTGGGGTATGGTCTAGACCACTTCGGAGTGCCTGCGCGGAACCGGCACTTCAGGTGACATACGCTGCTGAACAGTGTGCCGCCCGGTACCTACAGGGACGGCCATTCGATCTCCACCCCTCGGAGGCTTCCCATGACGACCGTGACGTCCCCGCTCGCAGGACGCGTTATCGGACTGGCGGCAGTGCCGGATCCGGTCTTCTCCGGGGCCATGGTCGGCCCGGGCACGGCGATCGATCCCGTACGCGAGCCCTCCGAGGCCGTCTCGCCCGTGGATGGCGTCGTCGTCTCCCTGCACCCGCACGCTTTCGTCGTCGTCGACGAGAACGGCCACGGCGTGCTCACCCACCTCGGTATCGACACCGTGCAACTAAACGGCGAAGGCTTCGAGCTGCTCGTGAACAAGGGCGACACCGTCAGGCGCGGTCAGGGTGTCGTCCGCTGGAACCCGGCGGCCGTCGAGACCGCCGGCAAGTCCGCGGTCTGCCCGGTCGTGGCCTTGGAAGCCACGGCCGAGGCTCTCTCCGATCTTCGCGACAACGGCGATGTGAAGGCCGGCGACAGTCTCTTCCTCTGGAAGTGACGCCAGTGCCGTCGAGTGACGGCGAGTACGACAACCACCGCGGCGGCGGGGGCCGCCGCTCTATCGGAGACGGGTGAGATGGAGACAACGCTGCGAGGCGTCGGCGTGAGCCACGGTGTGGCCATCGGCGAGGTTCGGCACATGGGAACGGCGGTGCTCGAGCCGCCCGCGAAGCAGATACCGGCGGAGGAAGCGGAGCGTGAACAGGGTCGCGCCCGCAAGGCCGTCGAGGCGGTGGCGGCGGACCTGATGGCGCGGGGCAACCTGGCCGGTGGCGAAGCCCAGGCGGTGCTCGAGGCGCAGGCCATGATGGCGCAGGACCCCGAGCTCATGGCTGATGTGGAGCGGCGGATCGCCGTCGGCAGCACGGCGGAGCGGGGGGTGTACGACGCGTTCGCCTCCTACCGCGAGCTGCTGGCGGGAGCCGGTGAGTACCTCGCCGGTCGCGTGGCCGACCTCGACGACGTGCGGAACCGTATCGTCGCCCGGCTGCTGGGGGTGCCGATGCCGGGCGTCCCCGACAGCGACGAGCCCTATGTCCTGGTGGCCCGCGACCTCGCGCCGGCCGACACCGCGCTGCTCGACCCGACTCTGGTGCTCGGCTTCGTCACCGAGGAGGGCGGACCGACCAGCCACAGCGCGATTCTCGCCCGGGCGCTCGGGGTGCCGGCCGTGGTGGCGCTGCCGGGTGCCGGTGAACTCGCCGAGGGCACGATGATCGCCGTCGACGGCAGCACGGGAGAGATCTTCGTGGACCCGAGCGACGAGAAGAAGGCGCGGCTGGAGGCTGCGGCTGCCGAGCGGAAGGCCGCGCTGGCGGCCTCGACCGGACCGGGTGCCACGGCGGACGGTCACAAGGTGCCGTTGCTCGCGAACATCGGTGGCGTCGCTGATGTGGCGGCCGCCGTCGAGGCCGGTGCCGAGGGTGTGGGTCTTTTCCGTACGGAGTTCCTCTTCCTGGACGACAGCAAGCAGGCGCCCTCGGAAGAGAAGCAGGTCGCCGCGTACCGCCAGGTGCTCGAGGCGTTCCCCGAGGGGCGTGTCGTGGTGCGGGTGCTGGACGCGGGTGCGGACAAGCCCCTCGACTTCCTGACGCCGGCCGACGAGCCGAACCCGGCGCTCGGGGTACGGGGTCTGCGGACGCTGCTCGATCACCCGGAGGTGCTGCGCACGCAGCTGACCGCGCTCGCCAAGGCAGCGGAAGGGCTGCCGGTCTACCTCGAGGTCATGGCCCCGATGGTGGCGGACCGTACGGATGCCCGGGCCTTCGCGGACGCCTGCCGTGAGGCCGGGCTGCGGGCGAAGTTCGGCGCGATGGTGGAAATCCCGTCGGCCGCGCTGCGGGCCCGCTCGATCCTCCAGGAGGTCGAGTTCCTTTCGCTGGGGACGAACGACCTCGCCCAGTACACCTTCGCCGCCGACCGGCAGGTGGGTGCGGTGTCCCGTCTGCAGGACCCCTGGCAGCCCGCCCTGCTCGACCTGGTGGAACTGTCCGCCGAGGCGGCCAAGGCCGAGGGCAAGAGCTGTGGAGTCTGTGGTGAGGCCGCTTCGGACCCGCTGCTCGCGTGTGTGCTGACCGGTCTGGGTGTCACCTCTCTCTCGATGGGCGCCGCGTCGATTCCTTACGTCCGGGCGACGCTGGCGAAGTACACGCTGGCGCAGTGTGAGCGTGCCGCAGCGGCGGCACGGGCGACGGACAGTGCCGAGGACGCGCGCAGTGCGGCGCAGGCGGTGCTGTCGGGCGAGTAGGCCCCCATCGGATCCACGGCGTTTCCCGGGAGGGGCGCTCCATCGAGGTGGAGCGCCCCTCTTGTGTGTCAGTGCCGGTGCCCCTGGGCGGGTTTCTCCTCTCCGAGGTCGGGCGGCGCGCAGTAGTCGACGTTGGATTCCGGGGAGATCAGGTCTCCGGATTCGACGTCGGTGCAGTAGGCGTCGAAGACCTCGCCTGCGGTGAGGGGTTCGAGTCCGTAACAGCGCATGCGCCAGCCGTAGACGCGGTCGGGTGAGCCCGGGGCGCTGGCGCGGATGACGAGTCCTCCGGGGCTGTCGGTGGCCAGGCCGAGGGCCAGGACCGTGGTGAATTCGAGGGCTTCGGTTTCGTCCAGTTCCAGGGCGGCCCCGTCGTCGGTGATGTGGAGGGCGGCGACGAGGGTTTCGGGCGGTCCGGTGACACTGCAGACGAGGTGGCGGTCGCCCGGTGGCGCCGTGTCGAGGATGCGGACGAGCAGTTCTGCGGCTCGGGTGAAGGCGGCGCGTCCGATGTCCTCGCCGCAGGAGGTGCAGGCGCCCAGGCGGGCGAGGAGGGTGGTCGCGTACTCCCAGGTGGCCTGCCGGACGGCTTCGTCGACGAGGGCCGGGAGCAGGTCCGCCAGCGGTCGGCCGTCGTAGGGAAGGGTCGGGCCTGTCGCCGCGATCTGGGCGGTGAAGCGTGAGCGGCTCGACGGTTTGTCGGGGTCGAGGTCCTTGCGTGTGCAGAACTCGGCGAACTCCTCGGGGTCGAAGAGGGCCACCGTGGTGTGGCTGCCTTGCAGGGCCCTGGTCCTGAGGAGGGCTTCCACGTGTTTCAGATAGGTCGCGTGGTCGTCGAAGGCGAAGCTGCCGTAGCGCCGCATGGCCCGGAAGTCGTGATCGTCGGCGAGCAGGCCGATGGTGCCGGCGATTTCGCGGTGCAGGACGCGGCGCTTGGTCCGGTTGTCGGTGTGCGTCATGGATCCCCCTGTGCACGGTCGATCAATGCTCACTCACAGTAACCGGCGGCACTGACAGTGGGGCCTGCTCGATGACCGTTCACTCGACGGAGCACGGAAGGCGCAGGTCACAGCGGCTTCCGCTGCGGCCTGCGCCCTGAGCTCTTGGTGACGGGGAGTCGCGGGACAGGGGGAGGGTCGTCAGGCGCGTTTGCGGGCCAGCTCCTCGTAGAAGTCCAGCAGGCCGAGATCGTCGATGGAGCCCGGGTTGACGGCCTTCTCCAGCGGGGTGCCCTGGAGGAGGCGTTTGACGGGGACCTCGATGCGCTTGCCGGTGAGGGTGTGCGGGACGCCGGGCACTTCGATGATCTCGTCGGGGACGTGGCGCGGCGACAGTTGCTCGCGGATCGTCTGCTTGATGCGGTTGAGCAGAGCCTCGTCGAGGACGGCTCCGGGGGCCAGGTGCACGAAGAGGGGCATCCAATAGCCGCCGTCGGGCTGCTCGATGCCGATGACGAGGGATTCCTTGATCTCGGGGAGCCTTTCGACGGCTTCGTAGATGTCGGCGGATCCCATGCGGACGCCCTGGCGGTTGAGCGTGGAGTCGGAGCGGCCGTGGATGACGACGGATCCGCGGGAGGTGAGGGTGATCCAGTCGCCGTGCCGCCACACGCCGGGGTAGGTGTCGAAGTAGCTGTCGTGGTAGCGGCTGCCGTCGGGGTCGTTCCAGAAGTGGATGGGCATCGACGGCATGGGGTTGGTGACGACGAGTTCGCCGACCTCGTCGACGAGGGGGCTGCCGCCGGCGTCCCAGGACTGCAGGTCGGTGCCGAGGCAGGGGGCCTGGAGTTCGCCGACGTGGACCGGGAGGGTCGGTACGGCTCCGGCGAAGCATGAGCACACGTCGGTGCCGCCGCTGACTGAGGCGATCCACAGGTCGTCGCGGACCTCGTCGTGGAGCCAGCGGAACCCGCCGGGGGGCAGGGGCGAGCCGGTGGTGGCGACGCACACCACGGAGGAGAGGTCGAAGTCGCGGGACGGGTGCACGTCGGCCTTGCGGCAGGCCATGACGTAGGCGGCCGAGGTGCCGTAGAGGGTGGCCTTGGTGCGTTCGGCGATCCGCCACTGTGCGCCGGTGTCGGGGTAGCCGGGGCTGCCGTCGTAGAGGACGATCGTGGTGCCGGTGAGCAGGCCGGAGACGAGGAAGTTCCACATCATCCAGCCGGTCGACGTGTACCAGAAGAAGCGGTCCTCGGGGCCGAGGTCGCAGTGCAGGCCGAGTTGCTTGAGGTGCTCGACGAGGATGCCGCCCTGGGACTGGACGATGGCCTTGGGCAGTCCGGTCGTACCGGAGGAGTAGAGCACCCACAGCGGGTGGTCGAAGGGCACCTGCTCGAAGACGGGGTCCGTGTCGGCTGAGGTGAGGGCCGACCAGTCCAGGGCGCCCTCGGGTGCTTCGGTGCCGAGGAGCGGGATGTGGATCACGGCCCGCAGGGTGGGGAGTTCGCGGCGCAGTTCGGTGACCACCTCGCGCCGGTCGTGCTCCTTGCCCCCGTAGCGGTAGCCGTCGACGGTGAAGAGCACGACGGGTTCGACCTGCTGGAAGCGGTCGAGGACGCTGCGGGCGCCGAAGTCGGGTGCGCAGGAGGTCCATACACCGCCCACCGCGGCTGTGGCGAGGAGGGCGACCACCGCCTGCGGGACGTTCGGGAGGTAGCCGCTGACCCGGTCGCCGGGGCGCACACCGAGGGCGCGCAGTTCGGCGGCCAGGGAGCCGACCTGGCGGCGCAGCTCGGCCCAGGTGACGGGGCGCGGTTCGTGGGTCTCGTCGACGTACAGGAGGGCCGGTTCGTCGGCGCGGGTGGCGGATGCGCGCAGGGCGTGTTCGGCGTAGTTCAGGGTCGCCCCGGGGAACCACTCGGCGCCGGGCATCGAGCGGTCGCCGAGCACGCGCGCGTAGGGCTGCGAGAAACGGACGTCGAACCACTCCGTGACGGCCTTCCAGAAGGTGTCCAGCTCGTCGACGGACCAGCGCTGCAGAGCCGCGTAGCCGCCCTCGGCAGGGGCGCCGTGGTGCTCGGCCGCCCAGGCCTGGAACCTGGTGATCCGTGCGCGGGCGATGCGCTCGGGGTCGGGCTGCCAGAGCGGCTGGGGACTGATGGTCGACATGGTCGGCTCCCGGACTGTGCGCGTCGTGTGCGTCCTCCGCGCACGGGCTGGGGTGTGCGCGTGAGCGGCTGGCACGGACAATGCCATGTGATCGACTTCGATACCAGGGTGCGCCCCACATAGTCCGTGTCGTGAAGATGTGGTCCTGGCATGGGTGAACGGCAGTTGAACGGCACGCCCGCGCGGGGCCGTCAGTGGCAGGGTGAGCAGCATGAACGGTCGTGACCTGGTGCGTTCGGTGAAAGCGGTGGCTTCGGTGGGGGCGGCGCAGGGTGTGCGTACCGTACGAGCAGCGTGGCGCAGGCGTCGGGCCGACGCCACCGGGCTGCCGGCACGCGGGGCGGAGCGTGCGCGGGTGCCCGGGCCCGTGGAGGACGTGGAGCCCGGCCCGGGGGGTGGTGTCGTCCGGTTCAGCCGGTCGGAGCTGCGGATTCTGGTCGCCGTGAACGGGGCCGTGTTCTGGGGCTGGGACGGGGCGGGGCCCGAGCCGTCCTACGCGCTGGCCGGACGCTGTCCGGAGCCGGATCCGCGGGCGGTCCTGGAGCCGGACAAGGACGGCGGCTGGCGTGTGGTGGCCGAGCGGGTGACGGTCGTGGTCTCGCGGCACGGCGCGGTGGAGGTACGGACTCCGGGCGGGGTCACCCTGCGGCGTGATCTGCCGCCGCGGTGGTGGGAACCGGTCGGCGGCGGCCCGGCGCGGTGGATGCAGACGTCGGAGGTGGGCGCCGACGCGCGGTTCTTCGGGCTCGGCGGGCGCGCCTCGGGCCCTCGGCTGCCGGACGGGACGTACCGGCTGTGGAACTCGGATCCCGGCCGCTCCTTCGCGCCCGGGGACGACCCGCTGTACATCACCATGCCGGTGCAGCTGGTGGTGTCCGACGGCGGTACGCATCTGGCGTTCCACGACAGCTCGTGGGACGGCACCGTGACGCTGCGCGAAGGCGAGGAGGGCGCGGGTTCGGGGCACGACCGTGCCGGAACGAGCGAGCTGCGGATGGCCGGCGGTCCGCTGCGCTGCTGGGTGATGGCGGGCACCCCCGCGCGCGTGCTCCTCACCTGGGCGTCGCTGACCGGGGCGCCCGCGCTGCCGCCCGCGTGGGCCCTCGGGCACCACCACGCACGGTGGGGGTTCGGCGGCGAGCAGGAGGTGCGGCGGATCGTTGCCGGCTACCTGGAGCACGGTCTGCCGCTGGACGCCGTGCACCTGGACATCGACCACCTCGACGCGCATCAGGTGTTCACCGTCGACCAGGACCGCTTCCCCAAGCTGCCCGTGCTGGCCGAGGAGCTCCGGCGGGAGGGTGTCCGGCTGGTGTCGATCGTCGGGCCGGGAGTGAAGGCCCTGCCGGGCCGTGCGGTGTACGACTCCGGGGCGGCGCAGGACGCGTTCGTGCGGGATGCCTCCGGGGCGGCGGTGGAGGGTGTGGTGTGGCCCGGGGAGGTGGTTTTCCCCGACTTCACGCACGCGCGCGTGCGCGCGTGGTGGGGCGCTCTCTACGAGGAGCGGCTCGCCCAGGGCTTTTCTGGCTTCTGGCACGACGTGAACGAACCCACGTCGTTCACCGCCTTCGGGGAGTCGACGCTGCCACGCTCGGCCCGGCACTCCTTGGAGGGGCGGAGCGGTGACCATCGTGAGGCCCACAACGTGTACGCCCTGTGCATGGCCAGGGCCGGCTTCGAGGGGCTGCGGAAGCTGGCGCCCGAGGAGCGGCCGTTCCTGCTCTCCCGTTCCGGGTGGGCCGGCATGCAGCGCTACGGAGGGACGTGGTCCGGGGACGTCGCCACCGGCTGGCCTGGGCTGCGGGCCTCCCTGGCCCTGGTCATGGGGCTCGGGCTGTGCGGCGTGCCGTACTCGGGGCCGGACATCGGGGGGTTCGACGGGGATCCTTCTCCCGAGCTGTATCTGCGGTGGTTCCAGCTCGGCGCTTATCTGCCGCTGTTCCGTACGCACGCGAGTCTGCGGGCGGGGCGCAGGGAACCATGGGAGTTCGGTGACGAGGTGCTGGAGCACGCGCGCGTGGCGCTCGTCGAGCGCCGGCGGCTACTGCCGTACTTCCTGACACTGGCGCATCTGGCGAGGCGCACCGGAGCGCCCTATGTGCGGCCTCTGTGGTGGACGGCGCCGGAGGAGCGGGCTCTTCGCGACTGCGGGGACGCCTTCCTGCTGGGTGACGGTCTGCTGGTGGCGCCGGTGCTGGACCCGGGTGTGGGTCGTCGGGCCGTGCGGTTGCCGCGCGGGCGCTGGTACGACGTCGCCACGGGGCGGGCTTACGAGGGGCCGGGGCAGGTGCTGGTCGACGCGCCGCTGTCACGCATCCCGGTGTTCGCGCGCGCGGGTGCCGTGCTTCCGGTACGTGGGGAGGACGGGGGGCTGGAATTGGAGGTGTGGGCCCCCGCCCCGGGACGAACCGGGGGCGGGCTGGTCGTGCCGGACGGGGGCGAGGGGTGGGAGGAGCCGGAGATCGAGCGCTACAGCGCTCGGTGGAGGGGCTCCCGGGTGGTCGTGGAACGGGAGGGCGAGGAGGGTGCGAGTGCGCCTCCCTACCCTGTGTGGGTTCGCGGGACCGAAGGAACGTGAGCCAAGCCGGGCCCGGGAGCCTGGAGCTGCACCGGGCCCGGGAGCCGATCCGCCGGCTCCGCGGCCCGAGTTTCCTGAGCTTGGCGGAGGCCGGGGAGCTCGTGAGGTCAGATGTACCGGCCTTCGAACCAGGCGCGGGCGGCCAGGGTGTGCAGGGGGAAGGCGAGTTCCTCCGGCCTGCGCAGGAGGTGCCAGCCCGCCGTCTCGTCCGTGGCGGCGGAGGAGGGGAGGCTTTCGGCCGGGCGTTCCGGAAGGAGACCGAACAGCAGCAGGTGTCCGTCGGGTGAGCTCATCGCGTCGACGAGCCGTACGTCCCGGCCGGCCGCGTCGATGCCGGTTTCCTCCCGGAGTTCGCGTATGACCGCCTGCCGCCAGTCCTCGCGGTCGTCGATGTAGCCGCCGGGCAGGGCGATGCCCCCGCGCGCCGGAGCGATGGTTCGGGTGATGACGACCAGGGCGGTGCCCTTGGTGTCGTACACGGGCTGGAGGGCCACCGCGACCGGGAGCGGGTTGCGATAGGCCACGGCCCCGCACGCCGGGCAGGTACGGGGCCAGCCGGTGATGCCCTCTCCGTAGGGCGCGCCGCAGCTCGAACAGTGTGAGTTCGGGGCGGAGTTGGAAGCGGAGTGCTGAGTTTCGGACACGCGGCGGACTGTAGCCGATCGTGGAGAGGGCGCCGTGAGCAGGCTGCTCAGTGAGCGCCGGCGAGCGACTTCCTGGCCACGGGGAAGTCGAAGTAGGTGTCGGGATGGGCCTCGGGCTTGAAGGTGTAGTGCCACCACTCCTCCGGCAGGTTCACGAAGCCGAGGCCTTCCAGGGTGTTCTTGAGGAGCAGCCGGTTGGCGCGCTGTCGGCCCTGGATGCGCGGGTCGAGGGTGTGCGAGAGGGTGTCGAAGCAGTCGAAGCCGGTGCCCATGTCGATCGAGTTGTCCGGGAACCGCGCGTCCTGGGGCGCGAAGCACGGCACCAGGGGCTCTCCTTGGTGGTACGGCCGCGTCGGCTTAGCCGGGAGCCTGACGAGTGTGACGTCCAGGGTCGAACCGCGGCTGTGGCCGGATTTCGCCGCGATGTACCCGTCGGCGAACAGTCGCGTCTTGTCGACGTTCGGGTAGAACTCGCCCTTCATCGCCTGGTCGTCGAGGTCCTCGGCCCAGCGGACGAAGTGGTCCACCGCGCGCTGGGGCCGGTAGCAGTCGTAGACCTTGAGGGTGTAGCCCTGGCGCAGGAGCCTGCGTTGGGCTTTGTGGAGCGCTTCGGCGGCGGGGCGGGTGAGGATGCAGAGGGGCTGCCGGTAGCCGTCGATGCGCTCGCCCACGAAGTTGTGCGGGGTGACGTAACGCATCTCCTGAAGGATCGTCGGATCCACGCTTCTCAGCGCCACGAAGTCCTTCGGCGCCTTGGGGTCGGTGCCGGCCCGGGCGGTCGGGGTGAGGGCGGTTGACGCCAGCAGCGCGGCGGCTGCGGCGATCAGGGCACGTGTCACGGTGGTGAGTCGTGTCATGTCCCTGCGTCTATCAGGGAAGTGGACGCCAGGGGAAGGAGGAGGTGCTGGACGTAGGGGCAGTCGGCCGGCGGGTGCTGGGCCGGGCGGACGTGCTGGGCCGGGGTTCGCCGCGGACGCCGGTGCCTGCGGCTGTGGCCTTGTCTGCGGCCGGCGCTGGGCGGCTGCGCCGGTGCAGGCATCTGCGGCTGGGGCTTCACCGGCGCCCGTCCCCGCACCCGCACCCGCACCCGCACCCGCGGCAGTGTCGGAGGGCTGCGGGGTGGCGGTCGAGAGGGGTGGGCAGGGTGTCTGGGGCAGGGAGAGGGGTGAGCGGCGGAGGTCCCGGCCTGGTCGAGGCGGCTGCAGGGCATCAGGCGTCAGGGCGCATCCGCGGCGGCCACGACCCCGCAGATCCTCCTGCGGTTGAGAAACCGCCAGGTCAGGTGAATCCTGGACACTAGCAAGCGAGGAGCCAGGTGCGGCTGGGCTTCTGCCCTCCGGCGGAGTCCAGCGCAGGCCGGACACCATCAGCCAAGCCTCGCGCGGCTCATCCAGGCCCGCGCGGGTCCGGACCAGATCTGAACAACGACCCGACCGGGCGCCGCCGGACCGAGCAACCGGCCCGCCGGCCCGGCGCGAGCCCGGTGACCGTCCGACGGCCGTCAACCGTTGCGGTCGGCGACCTTGACGCCCCCTGGGTGCCGGTGAACACTTCCGGTGTCAGTCGACATCGCCGTACATAGGCGGCGCATTCCGGCACCGGGGCGGATGGTGCGCCTGCATGAGGCCCACTCCCCCTCGGGCGATTCGGCTGCGACGGCACGCTCGTCACGGATGCCGGGCGGGGCGCGGACGTCTCCCTGCCTTCGGCTGAAGTTGCCACGGGAAACGCACCCTGCAGGTGAGGACCGGGGCGGCTCGTCCCGGGCCGAGGCTGAGGAGCAGCCATGACTAACGGAGACATTTTCGTCGGCGAGATGATCGGCACGGCGATTCTGATTCTCTTCGGTGCCGGCGTGTGTGCCGCCGTCACTCTCAGGTTCTCGAAGGCCCGTGCCTCCGGGTGGATCGTGATCACGTTCGGCTGGGGCTTCGGAGTGCTGGCCGGCGCGTACACCGCTGCTCCCCTCTCCGGAGGGGTCATCAACCCGGCCGTCACCTTCGGCCTCGCCGTCGACACCGGCGTGTGGAGCAAGGTCTGGGTCTACCTGCTGGGCCAGATCACCGGCGCCATGATCGGGGCCGTCCTGTGCTACCTGGTGTACTACGCCCAGTTCGCGGCCAATGTGCGCAAGACGGGCACCACGGAGGGCACAGCGGACGAACCGGTTCCGACACTCGGGATCTTCTCCACGATCCCGGAGATCCGGAACCCGATCGCCAACCTGGTCACGGAGATCCTCGCGACCATCGCCCTGGTGTTGCCCATCCTGGCCCTGGTCGGCCAGGACAGGCACGTCGAGGGCGTCGGCATCGGCCTGATCCCCGGCGGCGGCGGTATCTACGGGTCCGGTATCGCGATCCTGCTGGTGTCCCTGCTGGTCGTCGGCATCGGCCTGTCCCTGGGTGGGCCCACCGGGTACGCCATCAACCCGGCGCGTGACCTCGGCCCGCGCATCATCCACTCCATCCTGCCGATCCCGAACAAGGGCACGTCCGACTGGGGCTACTCGTGGATCCCCGTCGTCGGACCACTGATCGGCGGCCTGCTGGGTGGCGTCATCTACAACGCAGCCTTCTGACACAGCCGAAGGGGTAGCCATGACGGAAAACTCCGCGAAGTACGTCGCAGCCATCGACCAGGGCACCACGTCGAGCCGCTGCATCGTCTTCAACCAGGACGGCGCGATCGTCGCCGTGGACCAGCGCGAGCACCGCCAGATCTTCCCGAAACCCGGCTGGGTGGAGCACGACGCCACCGAGATCTGGTCCAAGGTCCAGGCGGTGGTGGCGGGGGCGCTCGCCAAGGCCGGTCTGAGGGCCGACCAGCTGAGCGCGATGGGGATCACCAACCAGCGCGAGACGACCCTCCTGTGGGACCGGGCGACCGGCAAGCCGGTGCACAACGCCATCGTGTGGCAGGACACGCGGACGGCCGCGCTGTGCAACCAGCTGGGCGGCTCGGACGGGCAGGACCGTTTCCGCGAGCAGACGGGTCTGCCGTTGGCGACCTACTTCTCCGGGCCCAAGGCGGCCTGGCTGCTCGACAACGTGCCCGACCTGCGGGCGCGTGCCGAACGGGGCGAGATCGCCTTCGGCACCATGGACTCCTGGCTGATCTGGAACCTCACCGGCGGGACGGACGGCGGGCAGCACGTCACCGACGTGACCAACGCCGGGCGCACCATGCTGATGAACCTGGAGACCCTCCAGTGGGACTCCTCGATCCTCTCGGCGATGAACGTTCCGGAGGCCATGCTGCCCGAGATCCGGTCCTCCTCCGAGGTGTACGGCACCGCCGTCGGCCAGCTCACCGGCGTGCCGGTGGCGTCCGCGCTGGGCGATCAGCAGGCGGCCGTCTTCGGGCAGGCCTGCTATGACGTGGGCACGGCCAAGAACACGTACGGCACGGGAAGCTTCCTGCTGCTCAACACGGGCGACAGGCCGGTGCCGTCGAAGAGCGGACTGCTGACGACCATGGGGTACAAGATCGGCACTGAGGCGCCGGTCTACTGCCTGGAGGGCGCGATCGCCATCACGGGCGCCCTGGTCCAGTGGTTCCGGGACCAGCTGGGCATCATCCGCACGGCGGACGAGATCGAGCCCTTGGCGGCGAGCGTCGAGGACAACGGCGGCGCGTACATCGTTCCGGCGTTCTCGGGACTGTTCGCCCCGTACTGGCGCTCCGACGCGCGTGGCGTGGTCACCGGCCTCACCCGGTACGTCACGAAGGCGCACCTCGCGCGCGCGGTGCTGGAGGCGACGAGCTGGCAGACCCGCGAGGTCGTGGACGCCATGTACCAGGACTCCGGGGTGCACATCACCACCCTGAAGGTCGATGGCGGCATGACGAAGAACAACCTGCTCATGCAGCACCAGTCGGACGTGCTCGACGTCCCGGTGGTGCGGCCCAAGGTCTCCGAGACGACCTGTCTGGGCGCCGCGTACGCGGCCGGTCTGGCCACCGGTGTGTGGAACGACCTGGACGAACTCAAGGCGCACTGGCAGAAGGACGTCGAGTGGACGCCGAACATGGAGGCGTCTGTACGGGACCGCGAGTACCACAACTGGCGCAAGGCCGTGGAGAAGAGCTTCGGCTGGGAGGAGGGCGACGACTAGCTGACCACGCGCGCGTGGGGCGTCGCTCACGGCTGCGGCCCGTACCCCGGTCGACGGGGGTGCGGGCCGCGTCCCGGGTTCGGGCGACGTCAGCCGGTGACGGCCTCGCGGTGGTCGGCCGCGTACGCCATGGCGTGCTGGACGACGCCGATGAGTGCCTCCTTGACCGACTCGCGGTCCCGTGCGTCGCACATCAGGAGCGGCACGCCCTCGTCGAGGTCGAGGGCCTGGCGGACGTCCTCGACCGGGTAACGGGGAGCGCCCTCGAAGCAGTTGACGCCGACGAGGAAGGGGATCGAGCGCCGTTCGAAGTAGTCGACGGCGGCGAAGCAGTCCTCCAGGCGACGGGTGTCGGCGAGCACGACGGCACCGAGCGCGCCCTCGGAGAGTTCGTCCCACATGAACCAGAACCGCTCCTGGCCGGGTGTGCCGAAGAGGTACAGCACCAGGTCTTCGCGGAGGGTGATGCGGCCGAAGTCCATGGCCACGGTCGTGGTGTGCTTGCCTTCCACGCCGCTGGTGTCGTCGACCGGGCGCCCGGCCTCGGTGAGCAGCTCCTCGGTGCGCAGCGGCCTGATCTCGCTGACCGCGCCGACGAGCGTGGTCTTGCCCACGCCGAAGCCGCCGGCCACGAGGATCTTGAGCGTGACGGGCTCGACCGGAGGCTTGCCACGCTCAGAACGCCCGAAGATCATCGATCTCTTCTCCTGCTTGATGGGGGTCGGGCGACGGCGGGCCGTAGCCTCCGCCGCCTGGGGTTTCGATGACGAGTACGTCGCCGCTGACGAGGTCCGCGGAGCCGCTGCCACCCAGTTCGGTCACCGTGCCGTCGGAGTGCTCCACCCGGTTGGCGCCGAGAGCGCCCGGTTCACCGCCCGCCATGCCGTACGGGGCCACGCGGCGGTGCTGGGACAAGGTGGAGACGGTCATGGGTTCGAGGAAGCGGATCCGGCGTACGGCGCCGTCCCCGCCGTGCCACCGGCCTGCGCCGCCGCTGCCGCGCCGGACGGCGAACTCCTCGAGGCGCACGGGCAGTCGCCACTCCAGGACCTCGGGGTCGGTGAGACGGGAGTTGGTCATGTGGGTCTGGACGACGGGCGCGCCCGGGAAGCCGTCACCTGCCCCGGAGCCTGAGGCGACGGTTTCGTAGTACTGGTGGCGTTCGTTGCCGAAGGTGACGTTGTTCATGGTCCCGGAACCCTCGGCCTGGACGCCCAGCGCCGCATAGAGGGCGCCGGTGACGGCCTGGGAGGTCTCCACGTTGCCCGCGACGACGGCGGCGGGCGGCTCCGGGGCGAGCAGGGAGCCGGGCGGGACGACGATGCTCAAGGGGCGCAGACATCCGTCGTTGAGGGGGATGTCGTCGGCGACGAGAGTGCGGAAGACGTACAGGACGGCTGCGTTGACGACCGAGAAGGGTGCGTTGAAGTTGGTCGGCAGCTGCGCGGACGTGCCGGTGAAGTCGATGGTCGCGGCCCGTTGCTCGCGGTCCACCCGCACGGCCACGCGGATGACGGCCCCCGAGTCGGTCTCGTAGGCGTACTCGCCGTCGTCGAGGGCGTCGATGGCGCGGCGCACCGCCTCTTCGGCGTTGTCCTGGACGTGCCTCATGTAGGCCTGGACGACGTCGAGGCCGTAGTCCTGGATCATGCGGCCGACCTCGTCGACGCCCTTCTGGTTGGCGGCGATCTGGGCGCGCAGATCGGCGAGGTTGGTCTTCGGGTTGCGGGAGGGGTACGGCGCCTCGGCGAGCAAGCGGAGGGTTTCGGGCTCGCGGAAGCGGCCGTTCTCGGCAAGCAGCCAGTTGTCGAAGAGGACGCCTTCCTCCTCGATGGTGCGGCTGCCGGCCGGCATGGAGCCGGGGGCGATGCCGCCGATCTCGGCGTGGTGGCCGCGGGAGGCGACGTAGAAGAGGATCTTCGGATCCCGCTCTTCACCCTCCCGATTGTCACTCTCCGTGTCGCCCTCCGGTGTCGTGTCGAAGACCGGGGTGATCACGGTGACGTCCGGCAGGTGGGTGCCGCCGTGGTACGGGTCGTTGACCGCGTAGGTGTCGCCCGGGCGCATGCGGGGGCCGCGCCGGCGGATGACCTCCTTGACGCTCGTGCCCATCGAGCCCAGATGGACGGGGATGTGCGGCGCGTTGGCCACCAGGTTTCCGTCCGGGTCGAAGAGGGCGCAGGAGAAGTCGAGGCGCTCCTTGATGTTGACGGACTGGGCGGTGGATTCGAGGCGGGCGCCCATCTGCTCGGCGATCGACATGAAGAGGTTGTTGAAGACCTCAAGGAGAACCGGGTCGACTTCTGTGCCGAGTTCGGAACTCTGCGTAATCGCGGCGCGTTCCATGACCAGATGCCCCTCGACGGTCGCCGTGGCATGCCAGCCCTCGTCGACGACGGTCGTGGAACCGGCTTCGGTGATGATCGCCGGGCCGGTGACGGTGTCGCCGGGGGGCAGTTCCTCGCGCCGACGGAGGGGCACGTCGCGCCAGGCGCCACCCGTGTGGAGTCGGACGGCCCGGGGTGCGGCGGGGTTGGGGCCGGGGGTGGTGGAGGTTGCCTCGTAGGGAGCGAGAGCGGACAGATCGGGGGGTGCGGTGATGCCGGTGGCTTCGACGGAGAGGGCTTCGACGACGATCGGGCGGTCGAGCGCGAAGGAGTACGTGGCGCGATGACGTTCTTCGAAGGCGTGCCGCATCGTGCCGGGCTCGGTCAGCTCGACGGTGAGGGTGGTGTCGGTGCCGTCGTAGCGGAGTTCCGCGCGGCGGGTGACCTGGATGTGCTCCTCGGGGACGTCCTCGGCGAGGAGTTCGGCGCGGGCTGCCGCTTCGAGGTCCTCGGCGGTCCTGAGGACGCCGGTCATGGAGTCGGGTTCGAGAGGCGCCTCGACGGACTGCTCGCGCATGGCGGTGGTGTCGGCGAGTCCGATCCCGAGTGCGGACAGGACTCCGGCCATGGGTGGCACGAGGACGGTGCGGATCCCGAGGGAGTCGGCGACCATGCAGGCGTGCTGGCCCCCCGCGCCGCCGAACGTGGTGAGGGCGTAGCGGGTGACGTCGTGGCCCTTCTGGACGGAGATCCGCTTCACGGCGGACGCGATGTTGGCCACGGCGATCTGCAGGTATCCCTCGGCGACCTGTTCCGGCGTGCGGTCGTCGCCGGTCTGCTCGCCGATCTCGCGGGCGAGGGCGGTGAAGCGGTCCCGGACGAGCACCTCGTCGAGGGGCTCGTCGCCGTCCGGTCCGAACACCTTCGGGAAGTGGGCGGGCTGGATCCGGCCGAGCATGACGTTGGCGTCGGTGACGGCGAGCGGCCCGCCACCGCGGTAGCAGGCGGGCCCCGGCTCCGCGCCTGCCGAGTCCGGCCCTACGCGGTAGCGGGAGCCGTCGAAGTGCAGGACCGAGCCGCCGCCGGCCGCGACGGTGTGGATGTCGAGCATGGGGGCGCGCAGCCGGACGCCGGCGATCCGGCTGGTGAAGACCCGCTCGTACGCGCCCGCGAAGTGGGAGACGTCGGTGGAGGTGCCGCCCATGTCGAAGCCGATGACGCGGTCGAAACCGGCGAGCTGGGACATGCGGGCCATGCCGACGATGCCGCCGGCCGGCCCGGACAGGATGGCGTCCTTCCCGCGGAACTGCCCGGCCTCGGTGAGGCCGCCGTTGGACTGCATGAACATCAGCCGCACGCCTTCGAGCTCGTCGGCGACGTGCCGGACGTAGCGGCGCAGCACGGGCGAGAGGTAAGCGTCGACGACGGCTGTGTCCCCACGGGGTACGAGCTTCATCAGGGGGCTCGTCTCGCTGGAGAGCGAGATCTGCGGAAAGCCGATGCGGGCCGCGAGCTCCCCGACGGCCTGTTCGTGCGCCGGGTGGAGGTGGCTGTGCATGCAGACCACGGCGACGGCCCGGATGCCGTCGTCGTACGCCTCCCGGAGGGGCCCGGTGAGGGCCTCCAGGTCGGGCGTGCGCAGGACGGTGCCGTCGGCGGCGATGCGCTCGTCGACCTCGACGACCCGCTGGTACAGCAGTTCCGGCAGGTCGATGCGGCGGGCGAAGATGCTCGGGCGGTTCTGGTAGGCGATGCGCAGGGCGTCGCGG
Organism: Streptomyces tibetensis; assembly: GCF_040647715.1. GTDB lineage: Bacteria > Actinomycetota > Actinomycetes > Streptomycetales > Streptomycetaceae > Streptomyces > Streptomyces tibetensis_A. The sequence continues at coordinate 17,151 of NZ_JBEZCR010000006.1, forward strand.
AAGCCACGGGTGATGAGCAGCAGGGTGCGCTCGCCCGTGCGCTCCAGGAGGGCGTTGGTGGCGACGGTGGTCCCCATGCGCACGCTGTCGACGGGGTCGCCGGAGCCGGCCAGCAGGGTGCGGACCCCCTCGACCGCGGCGTCGGCGTAGCGTGCGGGGTTGTCCGAGAGCAGCTTGTGCGTGAGCAGCCGGCCGTCCGGGCGCCGGGCGACGACGTCGGTGAAGGTGCCGCCGCGGTCCACCCAGAACTGCCAGCCAGTCACGTCAGTACCCCGCTTCCGCGCTGCTCACAGCGCTCGGAGGCCGTTGATCACGTCGCGCAGAATACTCTCGTCCGGCAGCTCGGCAGGGGGCACGGGCCGGTTCACATGGACGAATTCGGCGTCCACGAGATCTCCGACGAGGACCCGTACCACTCCGATCGGCAGGTCGAGTTCCGCTGCGAGTTCGGCGACCGACTGCGGGATGTCGCGGCACAGTTCGACGATATCCACATGCTCCGGGGAGAGCATGTGGTCGGCTTCCGGATCGTCCGCCTGCGGCTCCGCGACCACGACCGCGATCAGGTCCAGGCGGTGCTGGCCCTGGCTGCTGGTGCGGCCGCGGGTCATGGCGTACGGGCGGACGACCGGTCCGGCTTCGTCGTCGAACCAGTGGCTTCTTCCCTGACCGTCAGCGCTCATGCCATCCCACTACCCGCCTGCGGGCAGATCGGTGCGCGGTGCGGCCGCCAGATGCACGCCCACCCGCTTCACGAGGAGCGTCATCTCGTACGCGACCTGGCCGACGTCCGAGTCGGCGTCCGAGAGGACGGCGAGGCAGCTGCCGTCGCCGGCGGCCGTCACGAACAGGAAGGCGTCGTCGAGCTCGACGACCGTCTGGCGGACGTTGCCGGCCTCGAAGTGGCGTCCCACGCCCTTGGCGAGGCTGTGGAACCCGGAAGCGACGGCAGCCAGGTGTTCGCTGTCCTCCCTGGTCAGGTCCTTGGACAAGCCCGTCGGCAAACCGTCGCCGGAGAGCACGAGGGCCTTGCGGATGCTCGCGACGCGGTCCACCAGATCATCGAGGAGCCAGTTCAGCTCCCCCTTGTCGGTCGCGGTGTGGCCGGTCGCCTTCGGTGCGGTCATCGACCGTCCCCCTCTGTCGTTCCTTGTGGTGCTGTGCCGTTGTGGGCGGTGTCGCCCGCGGCGTTCTCCTCACGGCCGCGCTGCCAGCCACGCTGGAGCGATGCCATGCGGCTGCGTACTTCCTCGGCGTCGCGTTCGGCGGGCTCGGCCCTGTCCTCACTGCGCGGCTCCGAGCTCCGCTTCAGCTGCGGGGCCAGGTTGGCCTGCCGGACGCGCCGGGGCAGTGGGGCGGTGCCGGTACCGGACTGTGGTGCGGAGCCGGTTCCGCGGGAGGCTGCGCCCGAGCCCGTCTCGTGGCCGCGGGCAACGCCGGTGCCGGCCGACGCGGAGCTGGAGCGTTGGTCCGATTCTTCCGGGCCGCTCGAGGCGATCTCCGCAGGGCGGATCCGCCTGGGGAGAGCGGACGGCTCCGGCCTGTCGCCGGCGCCCCCGGAGGCGACCGGGGATTCCGCGTGGTCCTCGGTGCGGCCGACCGCGCCGATGCCACGGCGGCCCGAGTCCGTCCCGCGACGTCGGGCAGGCAGCGGCGGCGGCGCGTCCGGCAGGGCGTCGCCGCGACGGCTGCCGGTGGAGGGGCTCTCGGTGCGGCGCCGGGCCGGAAGCGGGTGCGCGGGCTCGGGTCCCGGCCAGTCGGTGCGGCGGCCGGGCGCGGGCTCCTCGCCCCGGTCGCGTGACGAGAGCGCCGAGGTGGTGCCCGTATCCGTGCGGCCGGTGGCGGCGGTCGTCTCCTCGTCCGTCCTGCCCCGCCGGGGGCGCTGCTCGGTCACCGGGCGCCCGTGCGAGCTGACCAGCTTGGGGGTGTGGCGGCGGGGCAGCGCGGCCGGGGCGCTCAGCTCTTCGTCGCCGTCGGTCCGCTCCCCCGTGCTGCGGGCGTCGGCGGGCTGCCGGCGCGGATCGGTGCGGCGGTCGGCGCTCTCGTCCTGGTCGCGTGTGAGGGAGTGGCGGGGGCGGAACAGACCGCCGTGTTCGCTGTCCTCGTCCTCGATGGCGCCCGGGAAGTCTCCGATGGCGTCCAGGTCGACGGGGGCCTCCAGCTCGACCGGGCCGTCCAGCAGGGCGGCGGGCAGGCCGGGGCGCTGCGCGGACGCGTGGGACAGGGCGGCGCGGCGGCTGTCCTGCGGCTCGTTCTCCAGGGCCGACTGGGGGCGGTCGAGACGGAACCCGATTCCGTTGGTGTCCGGGACGTCGTCGGTGAGCAGCGTGTCGGGGATGAAGACCACGGCGGTCGTGCCGCCGTACGGGGAGGGCTGCAGGGAGACCCTGACGTTCTGGCGCTGGGCGAGCCGGCTGACCACGAACAGGCCGAGCCGGTCGGTGTCGGAGAGCTCGAACTCCGGCGTCTCGGCGAGCCGGAGGTTGGCGTCCAGGAGCGCCTCCGCGGCCATGCCGAGGCCTCGGTCGTGGATCTCCAGGGTGAAGCCGTTGGCGACCCGCTCGCCCAGCACCTGGACGGCGGTGTGCGGCGGCGAGAAGACCGTGGCGTTCTCGAGGAGTTCGGCCACGAGATGGGTGAGGTCGGCGACGGCCGGGCCGGTGATGGCGTTGCGGGGAAGGCGGCGGACTTCGATGCGCTCGTAGTCCTCGACCTCTGCGACGGCGGCGCGTACGACGTCCATGAGTTGTACGGGCTTGCGCCACTGACGGGAGGGCGCGGCGCCGGAGAGGATCACGAGGCCCTCGGCATGCCGGCGCATGCGGGTGGTGAGGTGGTCGAGGCGGAAGAGGTCGGCGAGTTCCTCGGTGTCCTCGGTGCGGCGCTCCATGGCGTCGAGGAGGGTGAGCTGCTTGTGGAGGAGGACCTGGCTGCGGCGCGCGAGGTTGACGAAGACCTCGGAGACGCCGGCGCGCAACTCGGCCTGCTTGACGGCGGCTTCGACGGCTGCGCGCTGCAGGGTGTTGAGGGCTTGGCCGACCTCGCCCATCTCGTTCTTGTCGTATTCGAGGCGCGGGACCTCGGTCTCGACGTCGACCTGCTCGCCGGCGGAGAGGCGGCGCATGACGCTGGGCAGGCGCACTCCGGACGCCTCGTGGGCCTCCAGGCGCAGCTGCCGCAGATCACGGATGAGGGTGCGGCCCACGCGTACGGACAGGAAGAGGGAGAGCAGGAGCGCGATCAGGCCGAGGGCACCGGCGATGACCGCCTTGGCGATGACGCCGACGGCAACGGGGTGGACTCGGTCCTGATAGCGGTCGTTGGCCTGGTCGTTGAGGGTGCCGAGCTCGTCGAGCACGTTGCCGGCGGCGCTGTCCCAGCTTTTCGCGGAGACGCCGCGGGGGGTTCCGGCCCCGGAGGAGGCGGCGGCTTCTTCGGCCACGCGCAAGGGGGCGGAGGAGGCGTTCTTCCAGAAGCTCTGGTAGCGGTCGCGCTCCGCCACGGGCAGCAGCGGCAGGTTGACGTCGTACATCAGGGTGCGCTGGGCCACGAGGTCGGAGACGTCCCGCTCCTCGGAGTGGGAGATCCTGCCGACGATCAGGGCGGAGCCGAGGAGGGCGTCCTCGCGGGAGAGCAGTTCGCGGGCGCGGGCGAGATTGACCAGCGCGCGGTACTGCTTGTCCAGTTCGATGTTGTCGACCACGTGCAGGTTGGCCAGGAGGACGTAGCAGGGGTCGACGAGCCGGTTGTAGAGGTCGAGGGCCTGGGTGCGGTTGACGGTGCCGTCCTCGACGCTGCGACGCAGCGACTCGATGCCGTCGAAGCCGTCCAGGACGGCGGTCAGCCGCTCGTCGGTGTCCGCACCCATCGCGTCACGTACGTCGGGGTTCCGGGCGTTCTCGCGGATGCCGCTGACGGCCTTGTCGGTGGCGGACCGGCTGCGCCTGAGCGCGGCGAGGCCGTCGGACGCTCGGGGGTCGGCGAGGTAGACGAGGGTCTGTCGGCGTTCTTCCTGGAGGACGCGGACGGTGTCCTCGATGGGGTAGCCGATCTTCTCCACCACGGACGACACGTTGAACAGGTCGCTCGCCTCGCGTCCCGTGAGCACGGTGGCGAAGGTCCAGATCGCGGTCAGGGACACCAGCGGCACGAGAAGCAGCGCCACGATCTTCCGGCGGATGGACTTCCCGCGAAAGCGCATGGCCTCCCCCAGCTCGGGCCCCCGGCTACCGGGGGTACACATGTGCGTCAACAAACGGCGCGAGCCTACTACCGACCCACAGGGAACTCGAAGGCCGGTCCGGAAGCTGAACTTCCACGCCAGCCACGAGGCATGGCGAGTTGTCCGGGCATTGCGGGAGTTGTCTCCCCGAAACCGGTGGTGGCGGTGCGGGTCAACCTCCGAGCAATCCGTGGGCGGTTGGCTGAAATTTTTCGGTTTCCGGGAATCTTCATGAGCGGTCGTTCGTCCTACTCCATGGGAGACGGGGGCGGAATCGGCCACAGGAGCCGCGTCCCGCACCTGGGCGGCGTAAAACAGCGCAAGCCGGGCAGCCACTGGGGAGCACGGGTCTTCGGATGCGAGCGAGCGGTCTGCTGGCGGTGGGGAGTGACACGGTGATGGGCACGGCGGAACGGCGCGGAGCGTCCAGGGCGGGTGGGGCGCGACTGACGGGGCATCAGTATGCCGATGCAACCGATCGCGACAGCTCCGAGGGCGTGGCGGAGTCCCGCGGACAGGGCGCGAGGGTTCTGACCCGTGAGGCGGGTCGAAGTGCTCGGGAGCGGCAGCGCTACCGGCCCCTGTGGGTCGAAGAGCCCGCGCGGCGGCGCCGGTTGCCTGATCCGGTGCGGACGGCGGCCGTGCGAGCGGTCCTCCTCATAGCCGTGACGCTGCTCCAGGCCATGGTGGCCTTCCTGTGCACGTTGGCGGGGTCCTGGCTGGCCTTCCCCATGGTGATCAGCAGTGTGGTCAGCACGATCGCGGCCACCTGGGGAGTGCTCGACGTGTGGGTCACCCGTCAGGTCTGGAACCAGCGCAATGGGGTGGTGTCGGTGCCGAGCAGCACGGCGCGGGTCCTGCGGCGCGAGCGGCGGCGGACCCGGCGGCAGGAGCGCGCCGCCGAGCGGGCGCAGGAGCGGATACGCCGGCGGGGTGGCGCCGGGCAGTTGTCCCACTCGTGAGACAGGGTGGCAGCTGATGAGGCGTGGCGACCAGGCCCGAGACCCAGCCGGGCAGTTGTCCCGCGTGTGAGGCAAGGTGGCAGGTCTTGGGGCGAGGCGATGGGAGCCGAGACCGGCCACCGGGCCCGCGCCTTCTCACCGTGGGAGCGACTGCGTCTGCCCCTCCACCGCGTTCGGCGCGAGTTGACGCCTCGCCCGCATGAAAGGACGTGGCCGGTCCACGGCGAGGACGGCCGTCGTGAGGCCGTCCCGTTCGTAGCGGGCCAGGAATCCGCCCTCGGCCGGTGCGCCGTCCGAGAGTTCGCCCTCGGTGATGCGGACGGTGTCACCGTCCCGGTGCCGGCCGGCGAACTGGATGCGGGCGCCGTACTGGTCGGACCAGAAGTAGGGCACCGTGACGGCGGCCTCGGCGGTACGTCCGGCGAGCAGGTTGGTCACGGCGGCTCTCGGCTGCTGGGTGGCGGACGTCCAGTGCTCGGCGCGGTGGCCACCGACGCGGGCCACGTCTCCGACGGCGACGACCTGGGGCAAGGCCGTCACGCAGCCGTCGTCGCACAGGACGCCGTCCCTCAGAGCCAGGGGTGAGCCGACGAGCCAGGCGGTGTTGGGCACGGCTCCGATGCCGACGATCACGACGTCGGCGGGGAGGCTGCGGCCGTCGGTGAGGTCCACTCCGGTGACTGCGGCGGTGCCTCGCAGTCCGGCCACGCCTACTCCGGTCACGAGCTCCACACCGGCGCGGCGGTGCAATGCGGCGCACACGGCGGCCATCTGCGCGCCCAGTTGGGGCACGAGCGGGAGCGGGGCGGCTTCGACGACGGTGACGGAGTGACCGAGAGAGGAGCACGACGACGCGGTCTCGGCGCCGATGAAGCCGCCGCCGATGACGACGACGCGGCGCGGGCCCCGGGTGAGTTCCTCGCGCAGGGCCCGGGCGTCGTCGAGGGTGCGCAGGCTGTGCACCCCGGCCAGGGTGTCCCCGGGCAGGCGGCGGGCCGATGCGCCGGTGGCGATGACGACACCGTCGGTGGAGACGGTGCGGCCGTCGTTCAGCAGCACGGTCCGGCCCCGGGCGTCCAGGGCACGAGCGCGGACGCCGAGGACCCATTCGGCGCCGAGTTCCGCGGTCTCCTCGGCGTCGGTGAGCGCGAGGTGGGTCTCGTCGGTCCGGCCGGTGAGGAAGTCCTTGGAGAGAGGTGGCCGGTCGTACGGGGAGTGAGGTTCGTCGCCGACGATCACGAGACGTCCGTCGTAGCCCTGGGCGCGCAGTTCCCGGGCGGCGTGGAGGCCGGAGAGCGAGGCGCCGACGACGGTCACGGTTCGCATGCGGAACGCCTCCTCGCTGCGTCGGCATCGCCGCCTTGCGCACCCGTCGTGGCGCGAATGCTGGGGATGCCCGTGCACTGCGTGCTTGTGCGAGTGCCGGGGGCGCCCGTGCGCCGCGTCCGCCTGCGAGTACCGGGAGTGCCCGAGCGCTGCTTGCTTGGGCCATGGCCGGGCGGGCCCGTGTGCTGCGTTGTCACGCGGCTGTCCCCTCCTCCGCCGCGAGGTGCAGATGGATGACACCGTCGTCCACGGTGACGCGGTGGGTGCGGACGGGGCGGCGGGCGGGGAGGCAGGTCGGGGCGCCGGTACGCAGGTCGAACGAGGCCGCGTGCAGCGGGCATTCGACGAGGCAGCCCTCCAGCCAGCCCTCGGAGAGGGAGGCGTCCTGGTGGGTGCAGGTGTCGTCGACGGCGTAGAGATCGCCGTCGTCGGTGTGGAACACCGCGACGGGCGGGGTCGTCTCGACGCGGAAGGACTCACCCTTGGGGAGGTCTTCGAGGCGGCAGACGGGAATCACGGGCCCCCCTCTCGGTCCGGGACGCATGGTCCGGACCAGTTCGGCCAGACTGTAGGCAGTTCCTGGGAGTGCCGGGGCCGGGGCCGGTCCGGGCACGGGAAGGTGTTGATGCACGTCATCCGGCCCCACCCTGAGGTCGGGGCTCCCGGCCGGGGGCTCGTCCCCTACCGGGATCCGGACGCTTCGGTAACATGATGTTTCACATCACGCATGAGCAAGCGCTATACGCAACAGAATCCGGGCGGGACGACCGTCGCGTCAAGGGGTTCCCGCAGATGCGGCCCAAACCGGGCCGACAGGGGAGAGAGTTCAGCCATGACCCGCACGCAGAAGCAGTCCGGCCAGGAGGAGAAACACACCGGGAGCGGAGCCAACCGGAGCGGCAGAGGCGCGGCCAGTGCCGTCCAGTCGGTGGACCGAGCGGTCAGCGTGCTGGAGATCCTCGCCCGGCACGGCGAGGCGGGGGTGACCGAGATCGCCGACGAGCTGGACGTGCACAAGTCCACGGCGTTCCGGCTGCTCGGCGTCCTGGAGAACCGCGGCCTGGTGGCCCAGGCGAAGGACCGCGGCAAGTACTACCTGGGCGCCGGCGTACTGCGCCTCGCGGGGGCGGCGGCAGTGCGACTGGATGTCTCGCAGGAAGGCGTCCCAGTGTGCCGGGAACTCGCCGACGAGCTGGGCGAGACGGTCAACATCGCGGTGCTGGACGACGACGCGGCGGTCAACATCATGCAGGCCCGCGGCACCGCGTCCGTCACCGCGCAGAACTGGCTGGGCCGGCGCACTCCGCTGCATGCCACGGCGAGCGGAAAGGTGCTGCTCGCGCATCTGCCGCCGACCCTGCGCGAGGGTCTGCTGGCGCGCCCGCTGCACCGTTTCACGGAGCGCACCGCCACCGTCGCGTCCATGCTGCGCGGCGAGTTGGACACGGTGGTGCAGCAGGGGTACGCGATCACGACGGAGGAGCTGGAGATCGGGCTGGCGGCAGCGGCGTCGCCGGTGCGGGCGCACGACGGCAAGGTCATCGCGTCGCTCAGCGTCTCAGGACCGGTGTACCGGCTGACCGAGGAGCGGCTGCCCGAGGTGGCCAAGCGCACGGAGGCGGCCGCGATCGAGTTGTCCCGCCGTATGGGATACGGCTTCTGATGTAGCCCCGCCCGGTGGCCGCAGGCGCCGGGGCACAGCGCGGGAACAGGTGAAATCCCTGGTCCCGCGCTGTTGTGTGTCCGGCGGATTTCGCCGGGCCCGTCCGCCTTGTCCAAGGGTTGACCCGAACCATGGGCCGTACCTCTTGACGGCTCCTCGATGGCGTTCCCACTATGTTCCCCATCGCGCAACCCATCGTGCACTGCGCAACAGCAGAGGAGCCCGTCGTGCCACACGAGGTCCGTGCCGTAGTCGCTGTCGAGAAGGGCGCACCCGTCGAAGTACGGACGATCACGGTTCCCGATCCCGGGCCCGGGGAGGTTCTCGTCGATGTGCAGGCGTGCGGGGTCTGCCACACGGATCTGCACTACCGCGAGGGCGCGATCAACGACGACTTCCCGTTCCTGCTGGGCCATGAGGCGGCGGGCACGATCGAGGCGGTGGGCCAGGGGGTCACCGGCCTCGAACCCGGTGATTACGTGGTGCTGGCCTGGCGTGCCCCCTGCGGCGGTTGCCGCTCCTGTCGCCGCGGCCGTCCCTGGTACTGCTTCGACTCCCGCAACGCGGCCCAGCCCATGACCCTTCCGGACGGCACGCCGCTCACCAACGCGCTCGGTATCGGCGCGTTCGCCGAGAAGACGCTGGTCGCGGCGGGCCAGGCGGTGAAGGTCGACCCGGCTGCCCGCCCGGAGGCGGCCGGGCTCATCGGCTGCGGCGTGATGGCCGGATACGGCGCGGCGGTCAACACCGGCAACGTCGGCCGGGGCGACTCGGTCGCCGTGATCGGCTGTGGCGGCGTGGGCAACGCGGCGATCGCCGGCGCCTGCCTCAACGGCGCCATGAAGGTCATCGCCGTGGACATCGACGACAGGAAACTCGACCAGGCCGAGAAGTTCGGTGCCACGCACACCGTCAACTCGCGGGGCACGGACCCCATCGAGGCGGTCCGGGAGCTCACCGGCGGTTTCGGTGTCGACATCGCGATCGACGCGGTGGGCCGCCCGGAGACCTTCCGGCAGGCCTTCTACATGCGCGACCACGCCGGTCTGCTGGTCCAGGTCGGTGTGCCCTCTCCCGAGATGAAGGTCGAACTGCCGCTGATCGACGTGTTCTCGCGGGGTGGCGCGATCAAGTCGTCCTGGTACGGCGACTGTCTGCCGAGCAGGGACTTCCCGTTCCTGATCGACCAGTACCTGTACGGGTTGCTGGACCTGAATGCGTTCGTCAGCGAGACCATCGCCCTGGACCAGGTGGAGGCGGCGTTCGCGAAGATGCACCGGGGTGAGGTGCTGCGCTCGGTGGTCGTGCTCTGAGCACCCGCCCCGCGCCCAGGGCCTTCACCTGCCCTCAGGACCGTCGTCACTGAAAGCCCCAACCCCCCCCAGGACCGTCGTCACTGAAAGCCCCACCCCCCCCAGGACCGTCGTCACTGAGAAGCCCCGACGCCCCACTCCCCCAGCGCGTCCAACCGTCCCGGCAAGGAGGGGCATGTCCAGCACACCCGAAAACCCCCGCGTGGTCGTCATCGGCGCCGGAATCGTCGGCTGCTCCCTCGCCGACGAACTGACCGCTCGCGGCTGGACCGACGTCACCGTCCTCGAGCAGGGGCCCCTGGCCGCCCCCGGTGGCTCCACCTCGCACGCCCCCGGCCTCGTCTTCCAGACCAACCCGTCCAAGACCCTCACCGCCCTCGCCCGGTACACCGTCGAGAAGTTCGGCTCGCTCGACGTCGACGGTGTCCCCTGCTTCCACCAGGTCGGCGGCCTGGAGCTGGCCACCACCCCCGACCGCCTCGCCGAGCTGCACCGCAGGGCCGGCTACGCCGCCTCCTGGGGCGTGCGCGGCGAGATCGTCAGCGCCGCCCGCTGCAAGGAACTGTGGCCGCTGATCGACGAGTCGGTGGTCCTCGGCGGCTTCCACACCCCGGACGACGGCCTCGCCCGGGCGCTGCTCGCCTGCCGCGCGCAGATCGCCCGGGCCACCGCGCGGGGCGCCCGTTTCCTGGACCGGCACACGGTCACCGGCATCGAGCAGGAGGGCGGCCGGGTCACCGCCGTCGTCACCGACCGGGGCACCTTCCCGGCCGATCACGTCGTCTCGGCGGCCGGGTTCTGGGGACCGGTCATCGGCCGCATGGCCGGAGTCGACGTGCCTCTGCAGCCGCTCGCCCACCAGTACGCCAGGACCGGGCCGCTCCCCGAGCTGAGGGGCGCCACCGCGGAAGCCTCGAAGCCGATCCTCCGCTTCCAGGACCGCGACCTGTACTTCCGGGAGCACACCGACCGCCTCGGGATCGGCTCCTACGCCCACCGTCCCCTGCCCGTCGACCCCTTCGCCGTCCTGCCGTACGACGAGGCCCGCGCCCGGAACATGGACATGCCGTCCTCGTACCCCTTCACGGAGGAGGACTGGGCCCCCAGCTGGGCCGACTGCCGGCACCTCATGCCCGCCCTGCGCGAGGCCGAGATCGAGGCCGGTTTCAACGGGGTCTTCTCCTTCACCCCGGACGGCATGCCGGTCCTCGGCGAGTCCCGGCGACTGCGCGGGTTCTGGCTCGCCGAGGCCGTCTGGGTCACACACTCCGCCGGTGTCGCCAAGGCGGTCGCCGAGTGGATGGTGGAAGGGCGGCCGTCGATCGACCTGCACGAGTGCGACCTCACACGGTTCGAGGAGGCGCAGCGCTCACCGTCGTACGTCCTCGAACGCGGTGCGCAGCAGTTCGTCGAGGTGTACGACGTCATCCACCCGCTGCAGCCGATGGAGCGCCCGCGGCCGCTGCGCGTCAGCCCCTTTCACGCCCGCCAGCAGCAACTCGGCGCGTACTTCCTGGAGGGCGGCGGCTGGGAGCGCCCGCACTGGTACGAGGCGAACGCCCCGCTCGTGGACGCCCTCGGGCCGCTGCCCGAGCGGGACGCCTGGTCGGCCCGGCACTGGTCCCCCATCGCGGCTGCCGAGGCGAAGGCAACCCGCGAGGGCGTCGCCCTCTACGACATGACGCCCCTGCGCCGTCTGGAGGTCACCGGGCCCGGCTCCCTCGACTTCCTCGACCGCATGACCAGCAACAACCTCCGCAAGAAGCCCGGCGCTGTCACCTACACCCTCCTCCTCGACGAGTCGGGCGGCATCCGCTCCGACCTCACCGTGGCCCGCCTCGCCGCCGACCGCTTCCAGGTCGGCGCCAACTCCCCCGCCGACCTCGACCGGCTGCTGCGGCACGCACCCGCCGGCGTCCACGTCCGGGACATCACCTCCGGGACCTGCTGTGTCGGCGTCTGGGGGCCGCTCGCCCGCGACCTCGTCCAGCCGCTCACCCAGGACGACTTCTCCCACGAGGCGTTCGGCTACTTCAGGGCCAAGGAGACGTACATCGGGCACGTCCCGGTGACGGCCATGCGGCTCAGCTACGTCGGCGAGCTCGGCTGGGAGCTGTACACCACCGCCGACCTGGGGCTCCGGCTCTGGGACACGCTGTGGGACGCCGGCCGGGAGCTCGGGGTGATCGCGGCGGGCCGCTCGGCGTTCAACTCCCTGCGTCTGGAGAAGGGGTACCGCGCGTGGGGCGTCGACATGACCGACGAGCACGACCCGTTCGAGGCCGGTGTCGGCTTCGCGGTCCGCATGGACCGGGACGACTTCGTCGGCAAGGCGGCGCTGGCCCGGGCGGGTGAACCCGCCCGTCGCCTCACACCCCTGCTGCTCGACGACCCCGCCGCCGTCGTCCTGGGCAAGGAGCCGGTCTACGTCGACGGCACCCCGGCCGGCTACGTCACCAGCGCGTCGTACGGCTACACGCTCGGCCGCTGCGTCGCGTATGCCTGGCTGCCCGCCGGACTTCCCTCCGGCACGGGCGTGCACATCGAGTACGTCGGCGAGAAGGTCCCGGCGACCGTCGCCGACGAGCCGCTGTTCGACCCGAAGATGACGCGCATCCGCCGCTAGGCCTGCCCTGGCCTCTCTGAGGAGCACCCACGTGACGACCACCCCGATCCCGCCGAGCCTGATCGCCACCCTCCCCGGGCGCTACTACACCGACCCGGACCTCTTCCGGCAGGAGCAGGAACGCGTCTTCGAGTCGATGTGGTTCTGCGCCGTCCGCAGCGCCGACCTCGACCGCCCGGGCGCCTTCCGCACCGTGCAGGTCGGCCGCGAGAACGTCATCATCACCCGGACCCGCAGGGGCGACCTGCGCGCCTTCCTCAATGTGTGCCGGCACCGCGGGGCGCGTCTGTGCACGGAGGAGTCGGGTGAGATCCGCCGCACGCTCCAGTGCCCGTACCACGCGTGGACGTACGACCTCGACGGCAAGTTGATCGCCGCACCCAACCTGATCAAGATGCCGGACGTCGACCGTGTCGCGTACGGGTTGATCAATGTCGCCCTGCGCGAGTGGCTGGGCTATGTCTGGGTGTGCCTGGCCGACGAACCGCCTTCCTTCGAGGAGACGGTCGTGCGCGCGGCCGTCGAGCGGCTGGGCGACGTCGCCGCGATCGATCATTACGGCACGGAGAACCTCGCGCTCGGCAAACGCATCACCTATGACGTGAAGGCGAACTGGAAACTGATCGTCGAGAACTTCATGGAGTGCTACCACTGCGCCACGATCCACCCCGAACTGACCGAGGTGCTCCCGGAGTTCGCGGACGGGTACGCCGCCCAGTACTACGTGGGCCACGGCGCGGAGTTCGGCGACGACGTCAAGGGCTTCACGGTCGACGGCAGCGAGGGTTTCGGCAGGCTGCCCGAGGTGAGCGCCGACCAGGACCGCCGCTACTACGCCATCACGGTCAAGCCGACCGTCTTCGTCAACCTCGTCCCGGATCACGTCATCCTGCACCGCATGTTCCCGCTCGCCGAGGACCGCACGGTCGTCGAGTGCGACTGGCTGTACGCGCCGGAGGTGGTGTCGTCGGGGGCGGACGTGTCGAAGTCCGTGGAGCTCTTCCACCGGGTCAACCTCCAGGATTTCGCGGCCTGTGAACGGACGCAGCCGGCGATGGCCTCCCGGGCGTACCGCAAGGGCGGGGTGCTGGTCCCCAACGAGCACCACATCCGGATCTTCCACGAATGGCTCGTCGAGCGGCTGGGGGGCGCGCATGCCGGACCTGTTCATTGACGGTGAGTGGCGGGGCGCGGTCGACGGACGCACCCGGGAGATCCGCTGCCCGGCCGACGGCTCCCCGGTCGGGGCGGTGGACGAGGCGGGCGGCAAGGACCCGGTGGAGGCGATCGGCGCGGCCAGGCTGCGGCTCGGCACGGTCTGGATCAACGACTACCACCCCTATGTCCCCCGGGCGGAATGGGGCGGTTTCAAGCAGTCCGGCTTCGGACGCGAACTCGGGCCCGCGGGGCTCGCCGAGTATCGCGAGACGAAACACATCTGGCGCAACACCCGCTCCAGCCCCCAGGGTTGGTTCGACTGATCGGACCGTCCCTGAGACACCCCTTGAGGAACCGCCCATGAAAACGACCGCGGAGCCGACCGGCCCACACGGCCGGGACGACGCCGAACTCACCGAGTTCGGCTACAGACCCGAGCTCAAGCGCACCCTCGGCAACTTCCACACCTTCGCCGCGGGGATCAGCTACATCTCGATCCTGACCGGCACCTTCCAGCTGTTCTACTTCGGCTACGGCAGCGGCGGCCCGGCCTACTGGTGGTCGTGGCCGATGGTCTTCGTCGGCCAGTTCATGGTCGCCCTCTGCTTCGCGGAGCTCGCCGCCCGCTATCCCGTGGCGGGCTCCGTCTACAACTGGTCGAAGAAGATAGGCAATCCGCATCTGGGCTGGCTCGCCGGCTGGATGATGCTGATCGCCTCCATCGTGTCCATATCGGCCGTCGCGCTGGCCTACCAGCTGACGCTGCCGCAGATCTCGTCGTTCTTCCAGTTCGTGGGGGACGGCACCGGTACGTACGACGTGGCGACCAACGCGGTCATCCTGGCCGCGGTGTTGATCCTGTTCACGACCCTCGTGAACGCCTTCGGCGTCAAGTTGATGGCACGGATCAACACGGCGGGCGTGTTCATCGAGTTGATCGCCACCGTCGTTCTGATCATCCTGTTCGCCGTCCACATCACGCGCGGTCCGCAGGTCGTCATGGAGACGCACGGCACCGGCGCGGGCTACGGCAACGGCTACCTGGGCGCCTTCCTGGTGGCGTCGCTGGCCTCGGCGTACGTCATGTACGGCTTCGACACGGCCGCCTCACTCGGTGAGGAGTCCCTGGACCCGACCCGCAACGCACCGCGCGCGATCATCCGGGCGATCGTCGCGTCCTTCGTGCTCGGCGGCCTCGTCCTGCTGCTCGCGTTGATGAGCGTGTCCAGCCTGAAGGGCGACAAGCTGTCCACGGACGGCCTGCAGTACATCGTGCTGGACGTACTCGGCCCGACGGCCGGCAAGGCGATGCTGTGGTGCGTGCTCATCGCGGTGACGGTGTGCGCCCTGGCGGTCCACACGGCGGCGGTCCGGCTGGCTTTCGCGATGGCCCGCGACAACAACCTGCCGGCGTCCTCGAAGCTGGCCAGGTGCCACCCGCGGTTCCAGACGCCGGTGCTGCCGACCGTGATCATCGGGATCCTGGCGCTGGCGATCCTGGTGGTCAACATCCGCCAGCCGCAGATCTTCACCGTCGTCACCAGCATCGGCATCATCATGATCTACCTCGCCTACCTGGGGGTCACGGTGCCGCTGCTGGTCGCGCGGATCCGCGGGAAGTGGCAGCCCGCGGGCGAGGGCCGGTTCTCGCTGGGCCGCTGGGGCCTGCCGGTCAACATCCTGGCGGTCCTGTGGGGCGCGGCCATGACCGTCAACCTGATCTGGCCGCGGGACGCGGTATACAACGCCTCGGCTCCCTACCACTGGTACCTGCGCTGGGGTGCGGTGCTGTTCGTCGCCGTCATCGCGGGCGGGGGTTTCGCCTACTACTGGTTCGTCCAGCGGCACCGGACCGGGGTGCTCGCCGAACACCGTTCCGAGGTCTCGGCCACCGCTCCCGTCGCCGCCCCGGTGGCCGACTGAGGACCGAAGGAGAACGCCGGTCGCGCAGGTCCCCGCGTCCCTAGGGCGTTGTGGACGCCGGGCGTTTGTACATCCTGGTCGCCGTGATCTCGCTGTGGACCGCCTCCCCCGCCTGGGGCTGCTGCGGCAGGCCCGGGCGGAGGTGCTCCTCGACGCTGATGTACTTGAGTCCGGCCCTGAGGTCGGCGTCGTTGCGCATGCGGATGACCAGGGGGAACTCGGCCAGGGCGGTGGTGTCGAACAGGCCCGTGGTGTACAGGAGCTGCACGCCGAGGGCGTCGGAGACCGCCCGCTGGAGTTCCAGCAGGTACGTGGCGTTGGCGCGGCCGATGGGGTTGTCCAGGAAGAGCGTGCCGGCGTGCCGGTGCTTGTCGCGGCCCCGGTCGTTGGAGCGCAGGGCGGCCATCGTGCAGTACAGGGCGATGGCGGCGGTGAGGAGCTGACCGCCGGAGAAGACGTCGCCCATCTGCCCGACGGGGACGCGCTCGGCGCGCAGCACCGCGTCGGGCTTGAGGATCTCGACGGCGACGCCCTTGGGCTGGAGCGCGGCGGCGACGCCCCGCAGCAGCAGGGACATGCCGTCGCGGCGCAGGTCGGAGTTCTTCTTGACGGCGGCACGGGTCGCCTCGTCGATGACCTCGCCGAGCCGCTCGGTGAGGGTGGCCTGGTCGGGTTCCTCGAAGCGGATGCGCAGGAACTCCTGCCCGGACCACTCGCCGAGCCCTTCCGGGAGGCGGGAGAGCCGCTGGGCGGAGCGCAGGGTGGCCAGGGCCGACTCGACCAGGCCGCGCAGGCGGTCGACGATCGAGTCGCGGTTGCGTTCCAGCTGCTCCAGTTCGTCGGTGAGGACGCGCAGGCGGGGTGCGAAGGCGTCCGCCCACTTCTGGGCGTGCTCGGGCAGTGCGGAGGCGGGCAGTTCGCGGATCTGCTGGCGGGCCGGAGTGCGGACCTGCTCGTAGCGGGTGGAGTTGGCGTGCCGGACGAGGATGTCGCTCGCCTCGCGGACGGCGGCCTCGGCGGCGGACAGGTCGGCGGCGCAGCCGCGCAGCGAACGCCGGGCCTCGGCGGCCGCCTGCCGGGCCTCCTCCGGGCTGCCGGCGTAGGGCTCGGGCTCTTCGTGCTCCTCGTCCGTGGCGTGCTCGCGCAGCAGGTCGCGGAGCATGGCGGCGATCTCGTCGAAGCCGCTCGCCGCGTCCTCGGCGGCGCGGTGGGAGTCGAGGAGCCCGGCGTGCGCCTCGCGGGCCTGGTCCAGCGACTCGGTGTGCGAGGCGAGTTCGGCCGTGGCGGTGCGCAGCAGGGTCTGCGCGTGTTCGGTGTCGCGCGGCCGGAGGTCCTCGGGGAGGTCCGTGTGGCTCTCGCCGTCGTCGGCGGGGGCGAGGCGTTCGGCCTCGCCGCGCAGCCGTCCGAGCTGCTCGCTCGCGGTGGACATCCGGGTCTCCAGGAGCTGCACCAGCTCCTCGGCGCGGGCGGCGGCGGCCTGGCGGCTGGGGCCGTCGGAGCCGTCGGGTGATTCGAGGAGCTGTTCCGCGCGGGTGCGGACCTTGTTGCTCAGCCGGTCCAGTTCCGCGCGGGCCGCGCTCTCGTCGCTCTCCGCGCGGGCCTGCTCGGCGCGCAGGTCGGCGCCGACGCCGACCTTCTCGTACACCTGGGACGCGGCCCGGTAGGCCTCGCGCAGGGCGGGCAGGGAGGACTTGGGGGTCTGGTCCTCGTCCTCGGGTACGTCGTCGGGGGCGCCGGCGATCTCGGAGCGCTCGGCGCGCAGCGCGCGGGCCGTGCGGCGGGTGTCGTCGGCGGCGCGCTGGGCGGCACGGCGGTCCTCGTCGGCGGCCCGGGCCCGCTCCAGGCAGGCCTGCGCGCTCGCCTCGGACTCGGCCGCCTCGTCGGCCAGTTCGCGCAGCTTGACCTGCCAGCCGGCCCGCTCGCGCAACCGGAAGGCCAGCCCGGCGAGGGCGTCGGCGGAGCGGCGGGCCTTCTGCGCGGCCTCCTGCCGCTCGTCGCGGACGCGCGCGGCCTCGGTGGCGACCTCGTCGGCCTCCGCCCGCAGGGTCCGCGCCTCCGCCAGTTCGGCTTCCGACTCCTCGGCGAACTCGTGCGTGTCGTGAGCCGCCCGGGCCAGTTCGGTCAGCCGGCCGGCGGGGCAGCCGGTGCGCCAGGAGGCGAGCCGGGCGGCCAGTTCGCGGTCCTTGCCGAGCCGGGCGGCGAGCGTGCGGATCTCCTCGTCCCGCTCGCCGGCCCGGGCACGCAGTGCCTGCCGCTCCTCGTCGGCGGCGTGCTCGTCGTGCATCGCCGGGTTCGGCGGCACGAGGAACACGTCGCCGCTGACGGTGTCCGGGGCCGGGGTCGGAGCGAGCAGGGCGGCGGCGGTGCCGACCGCCACGGCGGAGCGGGGCAGCAGTGCCGCGTCGCCCAGGGCTTCCCGGGCGCGGGCGTGGGAGTCCGGGTCGGTGATGATCACGCCGTCGACGAGTTCGGGCCGGGCGGCCAGCACGCGCGCGTGGTCGGCCGGGTCGACGGCCTGGGCGAGGTAGCGCCAGCCGGGCAGCGCGGGGATGCCGTGCTCGCCGAGGAACTCGACCGTGGCGAGCACGTCGGGCCCGGGCGGCAGCAGCCCGCCGTCGCCGAGCGCGCCGAGGATCCGGGAGTCGTCGGCGGCGGCCGTACGCAGGTCGAACAGCTGCCGCTCGGCGGAGGAGACGGCGTTGTCGAGCAGGTCGCGCAGGTCGTCGGCGAAACGGTCGAGCTCCTCGGGGGTGAGCCCCTGCTCGCCGGTGGCCGGCCGTGCGGCCGGATCGCCGTCCGTGTCGTGCCGGGGCTGCGGGATGCCCGGACGGCTCTGCGGGGTGAGGCTGAGCAGTTCCGCCAGCCGCTCCTCCCCCGCCAGCGCCTCGGCGGTACGGCGCTCGGCCTCGTACGACCGCTCCGCCGCCGTGGCCGCGTCGGCGGCGCGGGCCGCGGTGAGTTCCGCGCGGCTCTCGGTGGCGGCGGCTTCGCGCGCCTGCTCCGTGGCCCGGCGGGACGCCTCGCGGGCCGCGTCCCAGGCTGCAACGGCGGTCTTCTCGGCGTCGCTGGCGGCCAGGGCCGCGCGGGCCGGGTCGGCGTCGGGCGCTGAGTCGTCGAGCCAGCCGGCCCGTACCGCTTCGGCGGTCTCCTGCTCGACCTCGGCGAGGCGCTGCTTGAGGTGCCCGATCTCGCTGCGGGCGCGCTGTGCCTGGGTGGCGGCGGCGGTGGAGTCCCGGTAGGCCGCGTCGCTGACCTCCTGGAGGGCGGCGGAGCGCTCCTCCTCCTCGTTGGCGTGGCTCTCCGCCTTCTCCGCGGCGGCGTGCAGGGCCCGTACGAGGTCGACGGCGGCCTTGGAGCGGGCGGCCAGCGCCGGCGCGGCGTCCCGCTCGGCCTCCTGGATGGCGGCGGACACGCGGGTGACGCGATCGGAGGCGGCGCGGTGGCGCAGCACGGCCTCGGCGGCCTGCCACGCCGAGTACAGGGTGCGGGCGTCGGCGAGCTCGCGCTTCTGCGCGGCGGCGGACTTCTCGGCCCCGGCCAGCGCCAGCGAGGCGTGCCGGTAGGCGAGTTCGGCGGAGATCAGCGCGCTGCGCTCGCGGGCCGCCTCCGCGTGTGTGACGGCGTACGCGGCGGCGGTGACCCGCTGGGCCAGGTCGGCGGCCCGGGCCCGCTCCCGCACACCGCGCGCGGACAGCCTGCGGGCCAGGCTCCGGGTCCGGCGCTCGGCCGCGGTGTGGATGTCACGGGCGCGTGAGCGGGCCTCGGCGGCCTCGACGATTCGTCCGAGGAGGTCGACGGACCCGGCGGTGAAGTCCCGTTCGGCCATCAGCTCGGCGCGTCGGCCCAGCTTGTTGCCGAAGCCGCTGACCAGGTCGGCGAGACCGTCGGTGTCGCGGGTGTCGGTGACGGCGCGCAGCAGCAGGTCGGTGAAGTCGGCGTCCTTCTTGACGGCGAAGAGACCGGCCGCCTCACCTTCGTCGGCGTTCATCTCGCGCTGGTAGCGGAAGAGTTCGGGATCGAGGCCGAGGTCGCCGAGGTGCTCGATCCAGCGGTCGTGGATCTCCTCCCAGTGCACCTCCAGGTGCGGGTAGTTCTTGCCCGCCTCCGTGAGGGCGTCACGGAATCCCTTCATGGTGCGGCGCCGCCCGCGCGCGCCGGACTGGCCCTCGGCCGTGGCCCGCACGGCGGTGGCCTCCGCCACGGGGAGGTTGTCCAGGCTCAGTCCGGGGCCGGGCCGGAAGGAGTACCAGGCCTCGGCGAACTTCCGTGGGTCGTTGGAGACCTGCCGCCCGCGCCACTCGCTGACCTTGCCGACGACGACGCACTCGCCGGTCAGCACGTGCTGCCACTCCAGCGCGACGTGCCCGCAGTCGTCGGCGAGCAGGAACTTGCGCAGCACGCCGGAGCTGGCGCCGCCGAGGGTGTTGCGGTGGCCCGGCAGCATCACGGAGAAGATCAGCTTGAGCAGCACCGACTTGCCGCCGCCGTTCTCCAGGAAGAGCACGCCCGCGGGCGCGGGCCGGCGCGGCGGGCCGACCGGCTCCTCCTCGAAGAACTCCGCCTGGGCGGGCGCGGGGTCGGGCACGATCTCGCCCACACCGCGCAGGTCAAGCACGGTGTCGGCGTAGCGCGCACCGGCGGGCCCGATCGAGTAGAGGCGGACCCGGGACAGCTCGTACATGGCGGACTCTCGTAAGTCTTCGTGAGATGGGGAGTTCAGGAGGAGTGGAAGGGCAGCCCGGCGTCGGCGACCAGTTCCAGGTCGTCGCTCTCCTCTGCGGGCAGCAGCGTCGGCGTGCCGTCGGTGACCGGGACGACGCCGAGGTCCAGCAGCTCGGCCATGGCGGCGCTGCCGGCCATGTCGCGGACCTGGAGCTGGTAGCGGGCGGTGGTGCGGTAGGTGCCGCCGTGGTCGTCGCCGGTGCGCTGCAGGAAGCCGGATTCGGTGAGGAACGCGGCGGCCTTGGCGACGATGCCGGTGGTCGAACCGGCCAGGCGCCGGGAATCCTTGGTGGCCCCGGTCGCACTGCGCCGTACCCAGATCCGCCAGGCGGCCTCCAGTCCCGGCGCGTCGCTCGCCGGGTCGGTGTTCTCGCCCTGTTCCTCGGCGCGCTCCTCCAGCCGGCGGCAGGCCTGGCGGACGAAGGCGTCGACGCCGTTGACCGTGATCCGGCCGATGTAGCCGTCGTCGGCGAGGTCCTCGGGCCGCGGGAACGCCATGGCGGCGACGGCGAGATGGGCCAGTCCGTGCAGGAAGCGGTCGCCGCCGTCGGCGGACGTACGACGCGCGTAGTCGCCCATGCGGACGGCGAACACCGAGTCCTCGGCGGCGGTCACGGCCATGCCCGCGCGCGGGGAGACCTCCAGCACGATCAGGCCGAGCCCGGTCGCCACGGCGTCCGCGAGCCGCGCGAAGGGCGGGTCCTCGCGGTAGCGGCGCAGCAGGTCCGCGTACTCCTGGTCGCGGGCGGGCTGCAGCTTGGGCTGCAGCCCGAACGACACGAGCCGGGCCGCGTCGGCGGCGTCGGCGGGAGTGACGGCGGCGGTGGCCACCGGGGCCGGGCCCTCCGGCTCGCTCCACTCGACGTGCTCGCTCACGACGGGAACTCCTTGACCTTGTAGACGAGGTTGCGGGCAGCGCCCTCAGGGGCGCGGGGAACTGCGCGGTCGGCCACGACGGCGTCGCAGCCGCCCACCGGCGGGAGCATCACGCGGCCTCCGTCCGGTCCGCCGCCATCCCCGCCGCGTCCAGAAGCGCGGTGCCGACGATCAGGTCCGCGCCGCCGAACTCCGGGTCGTCGAGCTCCGTCCCGTCGTCCACGGCGAACAGCAGCTTCTGCTCGCCCTGGCGATAGGCCGTGCCGACCGGCGGGCTGGCGGCGTGCACCGCCAGCAGGGCCACCAGGTAGGGCAGCTCGGGGTCCTGCCGCCGGGCCTCGGCCAGCAGCCCCGACAACCGGCGCGGCGCGTCCGCGGGCAGGTCGAGCAGCTCCTGCGCCGCCGCCAGCTGCTCCTCGCTGAAACGGCTGTCGTCCGGCGTGGCGATCAGGTCGGGCTCGGGCATCTCGGCGCCCAGGTGCTCGCGCTCCACCGGCGGCGTCAGCAGTATGTCGACCAGGTCGCCGACCCGGACGGACACGGGCGTGCGCAGCCCGGTGCCGCGGCCGAAGAAGGCGTCGGTGACGCGGACGGCCTGCTCCAGCGGCAGCGGCAGCACGGGCGAGACGAGATGCCCGTAGAGGTCTATGCCCGACGTCGTGAGGGGCGTGGCGAAGGCCTGCCGGTCCTGTTCGGCGCGGAACAGCGGTCCGGCCTCCAGCAGCCTGGACTGGAGCTGGGTGTGCCGGCGGATGCAGTCCTTGACGATGTCGACGAGCTCGGCGGTGCGGCGCTTGTGCTCGGGGTCCTCGGACTCGTCACGGGCTTTGCGGATGTTGGTGAGGATCGCGTTCTCGTGGCGGTAGCGGTCGGCGACGTGCTCCAGTGCCTCGGCGATCATGTCGGGCACGGCGGAGAGCCAGTCCACCGCGCGCACGTTGCGCCGGGTCGCGTCCAGGGCGCGGCGCAGGGTCTCGGAGTACTGCACGGTCCGGTAGCGGGCCTGTTCGGCGGCGAGCTGGGCGTCGGCGAGGCGGCCGCGGCTGATCAGGATCTCCAGCTTGACCTCGGCGGCGATCTGCGCGCTGGTGACGTCCGTGTCGAGGGCTCCGACGAGGACGTTGACCGCCTCGTCCGTCGTGCGGAGGTAGACCGTGCCTCCGGGGCCGGGGACCTCCTCGATCAGCTTGAAGTCGTAGTCGCGGCGCACATAGGTGCCGTCCGCGCCGAACGTGCCGTACACGGCGCGGAATCCGCGGTCGACGCTGCCGACGTTGATCAGGTTCTCCATGACCCAGCGGGCCACCCGCTCGTGCTCGGCGGCGGGGCGCTGTGCGGCCTGGGCGGCGATGCGCGGGATGAGGCGGGCGACGATCTGGTCGTGGTCCGCGCCCGTGTCGAAGTCCATGTTCAGGGTGACCAGGTCGATGGCCGCGAGGGCGACCTCCGCCATGCCGTACACCGAGTACTCGCC
The DNA here is from genome assembly GCF_040647715.1 of Streptomyces tibetensis. Lineage (GTDB taxonomy): Bacteria > Actinomycetota > Actinomycetes > Streptomycetales > Streptomycetaceae > Streptomyces > Streptomyces tibetensis_A. The sequence continues at coordinate 39,416 of NZ_JBEZCR010000006.1, forward strand.
GGCCAGGTTGGCCTTGCGCGCGTCCAGGTCGTGCAGCGGCGCGGTGCAGGCGAGCGCGCGCAGGCGGCGCGCCAGGCCTTCGTCGGCGGCCGGCCCCGGGGCGGGGCGCGGCCCCGCGCTGAGCTGGGGCGGAACGCTGTCCGTCGATGCAGGCGAAGTCACGGTGCACAGACTAGGTCCTGGGTCTGACAACCTCCCAAACGACGCGGTACGCCCTCCGGGCCGGTCAGCTGCGGGCGGTCCTCAGCCGTCCTCGCCGACTCGTCGCCGGTACACCTCGACCACGCGCTCCAGCGAGTCGTCGAGGTATCCCGCGAGCAGGCTCTCGGCCTTCTGGCGGTCCCCGTCCTGAAGGGCCTCGAGAATTGCGACATTTCGTGCGATATACGGCTCATGCAGCCGCTCTGGCTCGTCCACCACATGGAAGGCCAGCCGCAGTTCGGCGAAGACGCTGCGCATCAGCTCGGCGGTGCGCTCGCTCGCGGCGAGGGCGACCAGTTCCCGGTGGAAGTGGATGTTGGCCGTACCCACTCCTTTCCAGTCACCTTCCCGGGCCGCCGCCCGCCCCTCCGCGACCGCTCCGGCGAGCCCCTCGAGGCCGTAGGGCGGCTCGCCGAGGCCCCGGACGACGGCACATTCGACGAGCCGCCGGGTGCGGTAGATGTCCTCGACGTCCTCGACGGTCAGCACCCGGACGAAGACGCCCCGGTTCAGCTCGTGGACGAGCAGGCGCTCGTGCGTGAGCAGCCGGAACGCCTCACGCAGGGTGTTGCGGGAGACGCCGAGCGCGCCGCCGATACTGTCCTCCGACAGGCGGGTGCCGGGCGGGAAGTACCCCTCGGCGATCCGGCTCCTGAGAATGTCCGAGACCCGTTCCGCGGTGCTGGTGCGCCCGAGCAGGGCCCGGTCGTCGGCGAGGTCCTTCAGCTGCTCTGCCATGCCGGAATTCAATCGCAGATCACAAGAAGAACCAACATGGGTATTGAGGGATCGTTGAACAATCCTCTACGGTGCTACGCACAGCGTCGCGGCGGCGGGGCCGCTTCCCCACCGCTTTCCCCACCGCGACGCCGACCGCCTCCGTACGGCACGGCTCACCCCGAAGCACCCTCCGTCCTCCCTCTGCGAGGTGCCCATGAGCACGACCCCTCCACCGCAGGCCCTGACCGACGACACACGCCCCGCACCCACCGAGAGCACCTCGGACGACGGGGCGCTCGGCTGGCTGCGCGCCCTGGGCCCGCGGGGCCGCCGCGCCTTCGCCGGTGCCTTCGGCGGCTATGCGCTGGACTCGTACGACTACTTCACGCTGCCGCTCAGCATGGTCGCGCTGTCCGCCTACTTCGGCCTGAACAGCGGCCAGACCGGCCTGTTCACCACGGTCACCCTGGTGGTGTCCGCGGTCGGCGGCGCCCTTGCGGGCGTGCTCGCGGACCGCGTCGGCCGGGTCAAGGCGCTGATGCTCACGGTGGTCACGTACGCGGTGTTCACCGTCGCCTGCGGCTTCGCGCCCAACTACGAGGCCCTGCTGGTCTTCCGCGCGCTCCAGGGCCTCGGATTCGGCGGCGAGTGGGCCGTCGGCGCGATCCTGGTCGCCGAGTACGCGAGCGCCAGGAACCGGGGGCGCACGCTCGGCGCGGTCCAGAGCTCCTGGGCCGTGGGCTGGGGCCTCGCCGTGATCGTCTACACCCTGGTCTTCTCGGTGGCGGGCGACGACCTGGCCTGGCGCATCATGTTCTGGACCGGCGCGCTGCCGGCGCTGCTCGTCATCTGGCTGCGGCGCAGTGTGCACGACGCCCCGGAGGCCACCGCTGCGCGTGAGCAGAGCGCGGAGAAGGGCTCGTTCACGGCGATCTTCAAGCCCGGCCTGCTGCGGATCACCCTGTTCGCGGGACTGCTCTCCACCGGTGTCCAGGGCGGCTACTACACCCTGGCCACCTGGGTGCCGACGTATCTGAAGTCCGAGCGCGACCTGTCGGTCGTCGGCACCGGCGGCTATCTGACGTTCCTCATCTCGGGCGCCTTCATCGGCTACCTGACCGGTGGCTACCTCACCGACAAGCTGGGCCGGCGGCGCAACATCTGGCTCTTCGCCCTGCTGTCGGCGCTGTGCATCCTGGCCTACGCGAACATCCCGAGCGGCGCCAACACCCTGCTCCTGGTGCTCGGTTTCCCGCTCGGGTTCTGCATGTCGGCGATCTTCAGCGGCTTCGGCTCCTACCTGAGCGAGCTGTACCCGACCGCGGTGCGCGGGACGGGGCAGGGCTTCACGTACAACACCGGGCGCGCGGTGGGTGCCGTGTTCCCCACGACGGTCGGATTCCTGGCGGACAGCTGGGGCGTCGGCGGCGCGCTGGTCTTCGGCGCCATCGGCTACGGCATCGCGGCGCTGGCGCTGCTCGGACTGCCCGAGACGCGCGGGAAGGAGCTCGCGTGAACCGCACGAGCACCGAGGACCGCCCCCTGCTCCTCGTGGACGAGCACGCGCGCGCGTGGAGCCCCGCAACGGCCCGGGCCCGCTTCCGGGAGGGGCTCACGGGCCCCACGGCGGGGGTCGCGGCGGGCCACACCCAGGTCAACCTGATCTCGGTGCCCGCCGACTGGGCCTACGACATGCTGCTGTTCTGCCAGCGCAACCCCAAGCCCTGCCCGGTCCTCGACGTCACGGACGCCGGCTCCTGGACGACCGTGCTGGCCGACGGCGCGGACCTGCGCACCGACCTGCCGCGCTACCGGGTGTGGCGGGACGGCGAGCTGGTGGACGAACCGACGGACGTGCGCGCGTACTGGCGCGACGACCTCGTGTCGTTCCTCATCGGCTGCAGCTTCACCTTCGAGTGGGCGCTGGGAGAGGCCGGCGTGCCGATCCGCCACGTCGAGCAGGGCCGCAACGTCCCGATGTACGTGACGAGCCGTCAGTGCCGTCCGGCGGGGCGGCTGCACGGACCGCTGGTGGTGTCCATGCGGCCGGTGCCGCCCCGGCAGCTGGCGGCGGCGATCAGGGAGAGCAGCCTCATGCCCGCGGTGCACGGCAGCCCCGTGCACTGCGGCGATCCCTCCGGGCTCGGCATCGCCGACCTCGGCCGCCCCGACTTCGGGGATCCGGTGGACACCGAGCCGGACGACATCCCGGTCTTCTGGGCGTGTGGAGTGACCCCGCAGGCGGCCGTGACGGCCTCGCGACCGCCGTTCGCCCTCACGCACGCCCCGGGGCAGATGTTCCTCACCGACGCCCGCGACGAGCAGTACCGCGTGGCCTGACAGGAGATACGGCACATGACCTCGATCGACCTGAACGCCGACCTCGGCGAGGGCTTCGGCCGCTGGCGGCTCACCGACGACGAACGGCTGCTGTCCGTCGTCACCAGCGCCAACGTGGCATGCGGTTTCCACGCCGGGGACGCGGTCACGATGCGCCGGGTGTGCGAACTGGCGGCCGAGCGCGGGGTCCGGATCGGCGCCCAGGTGTCCTACCGGGACCTGGCCGGGTTCGGGCGGCGCGCGATGGACGTGCCGCCCGCCGAGCTGGCGGCCGAAGTCGCCTACCAGATCGGCGCGTTGGAGGTCTTCGCGCGTGCGGCGGGCGCTCGCGTGGCCTACGTCAAACCACACGGCGCGCTCTACAACCGGGTCGTGCACGACGACGGGCAGGCCGCGGCGGTCGTCGACGGCGTGCTCCTCGCGGACGCCGCGCTGCCCGTGCTCGGACTGCCCGGCTCGCGCCTGCTGACGCTGGCCGGGAAGGCCGGACTGCCGGTCGTCCCCGAGGCGTTCGCGGACCGGGCCTACACCGACGCGGGCACCCTGGTGCCGCGCACCCTGGAGGGCGCCGTGGTCACCGATCCCGACGCCGTCGTGGAACGCTCCCTCGCCCTGGCCCGTTCAGGAGAGGTCGTCTCCCACACGGGGACGCGCGTCGAGGTCCGCGCCCGCTCACTGTGCCTGCACGGTGACACCCCGGGCGCGGTGGAACTGGCCCGCCGGGTGCGCGAGCGGCTGGAGGCCTCGGGGGTCCGGGTGGAGGCCTTCGCATGAACGTGCTGCCCGTCGGCGAGGACGCCCTGCTCGTCGAGGTCTCCTCGGACGACGAGGCCCAGGCCCTGCACGCGGAGCTGCTGCGGCGCCGCGCCGAGGGATCCCTCACGGCCCGCGAGATCGTGCCGGCGGCCCGCACGGTCCTCCTCGACGGCCTCGACTCCCCCGCCGGGCTGGCCGCCGAACTGACCGCCGCGGAGCTGCCGTCCGCTCCCCCACGCGCGGGTGAGGTCGTGGAGATCCCGGTGCGCTACGACGGCCCGGACCTGGGCGATGTCGCCGCGCACTGGGGCGTTCCGCGGAGCGAGGTCGCCCGCATCCACGCGGAGACGGAGTTCCGGGTCGCCTTCTGCGGCTTCGCCCCCGGCTTCGGCTACCTCACCGGGCTCCCGGCCCGCTACGACGTCCCCCGCCGGGCCACTCCGCGCACGGCCGTCCCTGCGGGCTCGGTCGCTCTGGCGGGCCCGTACACGGGTGTGTACCCGCGCTCGTCGCCGGGCGGCTGGCAGCTGATCGGCACGACGGACATCGTCCTGTGGGACCACGCCCGCGTGCCGGCCGCGCTGCTGTCGCCGAGCACGCGCGTGCGCTTCGTCCCCGAGGCGGGGTCATGACGGACCGTGCGCTCGCCGTCGTCCGCGCCGGGGCCCTCACGACCGTGCAGGACACGGGCCGCCCCGGCCATGCGCATCTCGGCGTCCCCCGCTCCGGGGCACTGGACCGGCCGGCCGCCGACCTCGTCAACCGGCTCGTCGGCAACGCACCCGGGACGGCCGTGCTGGAGACGACCCTCAACGGCTGTGCCCTGCGCCCCCGTTCGACCGTCACCGTGGCGGTCGCGGGCGCGCCCTGCCGGGTCACGGTGGACGGGCGGCCCGTCGCCTGGGGTGCGCCGGTGCGGGTGCCCGCGGGGGCGCTGCTGGACATCGGGCCCGCAGAGTCGGGCGTGCGGGCGTACGTGGGGTTCGCCGGGGGCATCGCGGTCGAGCCGGTGCTGGGCAGCCGGTCGACGGACCTTTTGTCGGGACTCGGGCCGCCCCCGCTCGCTGACGGGACGGTGCTGCCGCTGGGCCGGCCGGTGGGCGCGCACGCGCGCGTGGACGTCGTCCCGCAGCCGGCGCCCCCCGCCGAGCTGGTGCTGCGGGTGACCCTCGGCCCGCGCGACGGCTGGTTCACGCCGCAGGCCGTCCGCACCTTCGTCTCCAGCGCCTTCATGGTGTCGTCCGCGAGCAACCGCATCGGGTTGCGCACGGAGGGACCCGCCCTGGAGCGGGCCCGGCCGGGTGAACTGCCCAGCGAGGGCATGGTGCTGGGCGCCGTGCAGGTCCCGCCGGACGGCAGACCGGTGGTGTTCCTGGCCGACCATCCGACCACCGGGGGCTACCCGGTGATCGCCGTGGTCCGCACGGCCGACCTCCCGGCCGCCGCCCAGGCGGTCCCCGGCACGCCCGTCCGCTTCGTGTCCGTACGCCGCCGGTAACCGCCCGGACCGTCACAGCCGAGGTGACCGCATGCCGCCGCTGAACCGCCCGGGCCCGCCATGGCTGAAATGACGCCCTCCCCTCCGAGCCCGTCCGCCAGCAGCGCGGCCCAGCCGCGCCACTGACCGTCACCGACGGGATCCCCCACGCCCTCGGTGAGCGCGTCCCCGAGGGCGACGAATCTGAGAGGCCCCTCCCGCCGCGGGGGTCTCATGCCACGCCCCGGGGCGCGAACGGCCGGGCGGGGCGTACCGGGACGGCCGCGTCGTGCGCGGCGAGGAACGCGTCGACCGCCGTATCCCACCCGAAGCACTCCGCACGCGCGCGTGCCGCCTCGCGCCGGTCCGCCTCCGGCCGTTCCAGCAGCAGGCCCACGGCGTCCGCGAAGGCCTCCCCATGGTCCGCCGCGACGGCACCGGCGGAGCCGATCACCTCGGACAGCGCGGACGAGGCACTCGCGACCACGGGCGTACCGCAGGCCATGGCCTCCAGCGCGGCGAGCCCGAAGGTCTCGGCGGGCCCCGGTGCCAACACCGTGTCGGCGGACGCCTGCAGCGCGGCGAGCAGCCGGCGGTCGGAGACGTGCCCGAGGAAGGTGACCGGCAGGCCGCTCTCGCGCGCCCGCTGTTCGAGCCGCGCGCGCAGCGGGCCGTCCCCGGCCACCACCAGCACGGCCCGGCGTCCGCGACGCCGCAGCGCCTGCAGGGCGTCCAGCGCCGCGCCGGGCCGCTTCTCCACGGACAATCGCGAGCACATCACGAGCAGCGTCTCGTCCTCGCGCGCGTACCGGGCCCGTGTCGCCGGGTCGCGCAGCGCCGGGTGCCGCTGCACCAGGTCGACGCCGAGCGGTGCCCGGACGACGTTGCGCGCCCCGATCCGCACGAACTCCCGCTCGGCGAACTCGGTGGTGCACACCACGCGCGCGTAGGTGTGGGCGGTGCGGACGTTGAGGGCGTCGGCGGCACGCCGGGCGGCTCCCTCGGGCAGGCCCCAGGTGCGCATCACCCCGTCGGCCGTCTCGTGGGAGACCATCACGGCCGGGATCCGGGCGCGCCGCGCCCACCTGCCGGTCCATCTCAGGGTCGTGCGGTCGGACACCTCCAGCCGGTCCGGCGCGAGCTCCTCCAGCAGCCGCGCCACCCGGCGCTTGTCGACGAGGACGCGGTAGCCGCCGGTGCCGGGCAGGAGCGGCCCTGGCAGGGTGATCACCCTGCCCTGCTCGGTCTCGCGGTCGCTCATCCGCTCGCCGGGGATCACGAGGACGGGTTCGTGCCCGGCTGCCTGGAAGCCCTTGCCGAGTTCGCGCAGCGCGGTGCGCAGTCCGCCGGACGAGGGGGCCACGAAGTTGGCGAGCCGGACGATCCGCAGCGACCTGCGGTCGCCGCCGGAACGGGAGTCGCTCATGCCGCCACCGCCGTCCGGCGTCCGGCCAGAACCTGGGTGTAGTGCCCGATCAGCCGGTCGCCCACGGCCGCCCAGGTGCGGCCCTCGACGGTGGCGCGCCCGGCGGCGCCGTAGCCGGCCCGCAGCCCTGCGTCGGCGGCCAGGGACCGCACCGCGTCGCGGACGGCGGCCGCGTCGTGGGGCGGCACCAGCAGGCCGGTGCGCCCGTGCGCGACCAGGTCGAGCGGACCACCCGCGGCGGGCGCCACCACCGGCAGGCCGCTGGCCATGGCCTCCTGGACCGTCTGGCAGAAGGTCTCGAAGGGGCCCGTGTGCGCGAAGACGTCGAACGAGGCGAAGACCCGGGCGAGGTCGTCACCGGTGCGCCGGCCGAGGAAGACGGCGCCGGGCAGCGCCTGCTCCAGACCGGGCCGGCTGGGGCCGTCACCGACGATCACGACCCGGACGCCCTCCAGGCCGCAGACACCGGCGAGGAGTTCGACGTGCTTCTCGGGGGCGAGCCTGCCGACGTAGCCGACGATCAGCTCGCCGTTCGGGGCGAGCGCGCGGCGCAGGGCCTCGTCGCGCCGGTCGGGCCGGAACCGTTCGGTGTCCACACCGCGCGGCCACAACCGGACCCGGGGCACCCCGTGGGTCTCCAAATCGTTCAGGGCCGCGCTGGACGGCGCGAGGGTGAGGTCGGCGGCGCCGTGCACGGCGCGGATGCGCCGCCAGGCGGCGGCTTCCCCGGCGCCCATGTACGTACGGGCGTAGCCGGCCAGGTCGGTCTGGTAGACGGCGACGGCGGGGATGCCGAGGCGCGCGGCGGCGGCCATGCCCCGTACACCGAGGACGAAGGGGCTGGCGAGGTGGACCACGTCGGCACGGTGCCCGACGAGGGTGGCGGCCAGGCGGCGGCTGGGGAGGGCGACGCGGACCTGGGGGTAGCCGGGCAGCGGAAGGGAGGGGACGTGGACGACGGGGCACGGCGCGAAGGCGTCGGGCTTGTTCCCCGGTGCGGGGGCCGGGGCGACGACGACGGGGGCGTGACCGCGATCGACGAGGTGCCGGGCGGTCTGGAGCGCGCAGTGGGCCACGCCGTTCACGTCGGGGGGAAAGGATTCGGTCACGATGACGACACGCATACCGGTGTTGTCGCCGTGCCGGACGTGCCCGCGTCAACGTGGATCTTTCCGGACGAGGAACGTCCCATGAGCGTTCTGAGGTGCACCCGCGCAGGTCAGGTGGTGTCCATGCCCTCCTGACCAGCGGGTCATCCCCTGTTCACCCTGGAGGCGTGAATCCGCCCCGGCGTCCCGTCGAGAGGGGGGGTATCCAGGGTTACACCGCGGTCTCCTCGGGACCGATCCTGCTGCGTACGGCCGTCTGCACCTCGGCCTCCTCGGCCGGGTCGGAGGCGAGCCGGCGCAGCCGCTCGACGACGCGGGTGTCTCCGGTCTCGGCGTGCCGGGCGGCGATCTCCCGGGTGGTCTCCTCGCAGTCCCACAGGCATTCGACGGCGAAGCCGGTGGCGAAGGAGGGGTCGGTGGCGGCGAGGGCCCGGGCGGCCCGGCCGCGCAGGTGGGAGGAGGCCGTCTCGCGGTAGACGTGGCGCAGTACGGGTGCGGCGCAGGCGATGCCCAGCCGTCCGGTGCCGTCCACGAGGGTCCACAGGGTCGGTGCGTCGGGGCCTTCGCCCCGCACGGCCTCGCGCAGGGCCGCGAGGACCAGGTCGCGGTCCTGGACCCCGCCCCGGCAGGCGAGCACGCGCCCGGCGGCGGCGCCCAGCGGATCCGGGCGCCGGGCCCAGCCGCGCGCCCGGTCCACGGCGGCGAGTGAGCGCATTCGCTCGAAGGCGTCGACGGCCGCGTCCACGACGAGCGTCGAGCCGTTGGCCACGGCGCCCTCGATCAGATCGAGGGCCTCGGGGTCGTTGCCGTCGGCGAGGTACCGCAGAGCCGTACACCGTGCTCCGTCGGTTCCGTCCTCCGCCGCCCGGACGATCTCGGCCCGGTCCTCGGGTCCGGCCACGGCGCTGAGACAGCGCGCGGCCGGTACGTGGAGGGCGGCTCCCCGCTCGATGCCTTGCTGGGCCCATTCGAAGACGGCCTGCACGCTCCAGCCCGGACGGGGGCCGGAGGGCCGCATCTGGCGCTGCCAGCGGTCGAAGCAGCCCGTCTCGTGAGCGGCACGCACACGGGTGGCTACGGAGTCGCGCGGATCCTCGGCCCACAGGCGCCAGGGTCGGGGCTCGAAGGCGTCCCGGACGGTGGCGGCCAGCTCGGCGTCGCCCTCCGGGTCGGCCGGGAACCGGGCGAGGACAGGGGCGGCGAGGGCGCGCAGGCCCGCGTCGTCGTCCCTGAGGGCGAGCTCGTCGAGGGCCCAGGCCCAGTTGGAGCCGTGGGCGGCGTACCTGCGCAGCAGTTCGAGGGCGTCCCGCCTGCCGTAGGAGGCGAGATGCCCGAGGACGGCCAGGGCGAGCCCGGTGCGTGACTCGTCGCTGTCGAGGACGTCCTCGGCGCCGAAGAGATGGGCCTCGACCTCGTCCAGCTCGCCGTTCAGGTCGAGGTAGAGGCGGGCGTAGTAGAGGGAGCGGTTCTCCACCTGCCAGTCGTGGCGGGGATCGTGCAGCACGCAGTGGTTCAGCGCCGCCAGCGCCTCGGGGCGCGGGGCGGTGAGCGCGTGCAGCGTGCCGTCGCCGCGGCCCCGCTGGAGCAGGCCGAGCAGCGTACCGCTGGGCGCTATGACCGGATCGAACATGGGAAACAGCCTCACATCAAGCGTCGACGCAACCGGGGACGTGTACTACCTGGCCGCGTGACAACACGTCGGGGCGCCCGCCGTTTCCTGCTTGCTGTAGACCATCTTCCTCTGCCTCTCGTCGGTGGCCCTTGCGGACCGCGTCACGGCCCGCGCGGTGCGGCAAAACCTGCCCAACCATCACGTCCGTGAACCACGTGGTCATGATGACTCGGCACTTCCGTCTGCCGCGACCGAAATTTCGGCGGCCCTTTACCGCCTCCCCCGTTTTCGTTGTCGTTCCAGGTCAGACCGGTCGGCTCAGTGCTCGCCGAACAGTTCGAGCAATTCCGTCCGGCCGAACATCCGGGCGGTGTCGACCGCCGACGGCGTGCCGGCGGACGGGTCTGCTCCGCCCTCCAGGAGGGCCTTGATCACGTCTGTTTCGCCCTTGAAGACGGCCCCTGCGAGCGGGGTCTGGCCTCGGTCGTTCACGCGGTCGGCCTCGGCGCCGCGCTCGAGCAGGGCGCGCACCGCCTCGGAGTGACCGTGATAGGCGGCGAGCATCACGAGCGAGTCGCCGCGGTCATTGGTGAGGTTGGCCGGAACACCCGCGTCGACATAGGCCACGAGCGGCTCGGTCTGTCCCCGCCGGGCCAGATCGAAGACCTTGGTCGCCAGCTCCACGACCTCGGGGTCGGGGACTTCGGTCATCGGGCGGACCGCCTCTCCACTACGCATCGCCTCCGGTGCGTACGCCTGCGAGGGCGCAGCCGTACGAGTGAATCGCCAGGGTACTGGCTGGCGCTGCACATGACCCGATGTGCCCGAGGTAAAGATCAGCGCAGACCGGGACCAACGCGACCGCCCGGCCCGACGGGACCCGGAACCGCCCCGCCACCCAGGGTGAATAGTCCGGACTTCACCCAGTTGCACCTTTTATCGCATGGATACAAGCTGTGAGCCTGGAAGTACTCATGGTGACTGTCCCCGCGAACCAGGAGAACCCAAATGATCCTCTCCATCTCAGGTGTGGTCCTGCTCGGCATCGTCGTCTTCATCTTCTTCCGCAAGGACGGACTGAAGGCGTCGCATGCCGTGGTCGCCATGCTGTTCGGCTTCTATCTGGCGAGTACCGCCATCGCCCCGAGCATCAAGGCTGGTGGCGAGAGCCTGGCGAGCCTCCTCGGCGGAATCAAGTTCTGAGGCGATCCCCCGTACGCATCCCGCCCCGTACGCACTCCCTGGAGGCAGTAGTGGCCCGGCGCCCCCTCCCCCGCATTCTGAGCAACGGCGGCGCGCAGCTCGCCCGGAGCCGGGAGCTGGCCCGGACGGCCGCCGACAGCGCCACCGACGTCCTCCACCCGCTGATCACGATCATGCGGGGTCTGCGCCGGCTGGCAGCGGCCGGGCGGCGCAGATGGACCGAGACCCCCACGGAGCGACGGGGCGCGCTGCTGTTCCTGGTCGCCTCCGTCGTCCTGGTCGTGGCGCTGGTGCCGTACGGGCCGCTGCTGGCCGCCATCACCCTGATGGCGGCCGCGGCCTGGCAGGGCAGGGAGCGCTCCACGACGGCGTCGGACGGGCCCGACGAGTCGCAGAGCCAGCGGCTGAAGTCGCTGTACGACGCGCTCGTGCCGTACTTCTCAGCCGCCGAGGACCCCGAGCCGCTGTACTCCCACGGCGGCGCGTGGGACAAGGCCTTCCCCACCTACGCGTTCGACACCGGCGGCCGGATCTCGCAGTTGGTGGTCCGCTACCCGGCGTACTTCACCGACGGCGAGGCCGAGGCCCGCGCCCGGATCGAGCACCTCCTCGCGGCCAAGTCGGGCCGGGGCCGCGAATACCACTTCACGTGGGACGAGGAGGGCAACCAGTTGACGGTCGGCGTACTCCTGCCGCTGCCCGTCGACATCGCCGCCCAGCGTTTCGTCACCACCCCCGGCGAGACGGTCCTGGGTTTCACCGACTCCACCCGGGTCCAGCGCACTCTTCCCGTCACCTACGGGGAGCGGCAGCGGGACGTGCCGCCGGTCGTCTGGCGCACGGGCCTGCGCTCCACCGAGCCGCACCTGCTCGCTCTCGGCCAGCCGGGCAGCGGCACCTCCACCCTGCTGCGGTCCATCGCCCTGCAGGCCCTGCAGCACGGCGACGTGATGATCGTGGACGGTGGCGGCACCGGCGAGTACGCCTGCCTGACCGGCCGGGACGGCGTCCTGGCCGTCGAGGCGGGGCTCGCCGGGGTCACGGCCGGCCTGGAGTGGGCCGCGACCGAGACCGAGCGCCGCCTCATCGCCGCGAACCACGCCCACCAGGCGGGCGAACCGCCGCCCGACGACACCAAGCGCCCGCTGTGGATCCTGCTGGACCGCCCGACGGCGTTCACCCACCTGGCCGCCGCCGACGGCCGCAAGGATCCCCAGTCCCTCCTCCAGGTCCCCCTCCGGCACGGCCGACCCGCGAACGTGACGGTGGTCGTGGCCGACCAGCTGGACAGCTTCGACGCCCTGAGCGATCCGGTTCGCCGGCACACCCGCGCCCGTGTGGTCCTGGGCCCGGCCACGGCCGACCAGCTCGAATCGGTCCTGGGCGCGCCCCCGCCCAGCACATTGATCGACGAGCTCCCGCCGGGCCGCGGCTACGCCCGCCTGGGCACGGGCCCGGTCCACCGCCTCCAGGTCCCGGCCACGCCGAACCCCTACGACGACGCCACACCCGACGCCCTCTGCGAGGCGGTCCTGGACCTCCTCCCGCCGCGCACCGCCCCGGCGGACGGGGAGACGATCCCGGAGCAGGACCCACCGGAAGGCGAACCGGCACCGGTGCCGACGGAGCAGGAACCGGAACCGGGGCAGGGGCAAGCACCGTCGCGGCAGGCGGCGCCGGCCCCGGCAAAGGAGCCCATGCCGGACCCGGTACCGGTCCCCACCAAGGAGCCCCGACCGGCCCCGGTACCGGTCCTCACCAAAGACCCCCTGCCGGAACAGGTGCCGGTGCTGACCAAGGAGACGTAGCGGCGGGTGGCGTGCCACCCGGGGGGCAGACCCCGGCAGCCGCCGCCCGGTCCGCCGGGTCTGTCCTGGTCGCCGGGGTAGTCCGGGTCGCCGGGATTTTCCGGTCCGTCCTACGCCACGAACGTACGCGGCGGCTCCGCGCTCCCCACCGCGCCGCTCTCCACCAGTCCCGCCGCCGCGGCCAACCGCACGGCCGCCTCCTCGGCCACCGCCCCGCCCACGGTGAACGGCAGCCGCACGTACCCCTCGAACGCCCCGTCCACCCCGAACCGCGGCCCGGACGGCACCCGCACTCCGACGCGCTCCCCCGCCTCGGCCAGCCGTGACCCGGACAGGCCGCCGGTCCGCACCCAGAGCGTCAGCCCACCCCGGGGCACCTCGAACTCCCACGCGGGCAGCTCCCGCCGCACCGCGGCCACCAGCTCGTCCCGGTTCGCCCGGGCCTGCTCCCGCCTCACCTCCACGGCCTGCTCCCAGCCTCCCGTCCCGAACAGCCAGTTCACCGCCAGCTGCTCCAGCACCGGCGTGCCGAGATCGGCGTACGCGCGGGCGGCGACCAGACTGCGGATCACGTCCGGGGCGGCCCGCACCCACCCGATCCGCATCCCGGCCCAGAAGGCCTTGCTCGCCGACCCCACCGTGATCACCGTGGACCCGGCCGGGTCGAACGCGCACACCGGCCGCGGCATCCGCACCTCCGGGTCGAGCCACAGCTCGCTCATCGTCTCGTCGGCGATCAGCACGGTTCCCGCGGACCGCGCCGCGTCCACCAGCCGCCTGCGCTGGTCCTCGTCCGCGAGCGCCCCGGTCGGGTTGTGGAAGTCGGCGACGACGTAGGCGATGCGCGGCGCGGCGTCCCGCAGGACCTGCCGCCAGCGGTCCATGTCCCACCCGGTGAGCCCCTCGGCCATGGCGACGGGCACCAGCCGCGCCCCGGCCTCCCGCATCAGCTGGAGGATGTTGGCGTACGAGGGCGACTCGACGGCGATGCGCTCCCCCCGCCCGGCGAACAGATGGCAGATGGCGTCGATCGCGCCCATCGCACCGGTCGTGACCATGATCTGCTCGGGCATGGTGGGGATGCCGCGGGCGGTGTAGCGCTCGGCGATCATCGCCCGCAGGGCGGGCAGTCCGGCGGGATAGTCGCCGTGGGTGTGCGCGTAGGGCGGCAGTTCCTCCAGGGCGCCCTGCACGGCCCGGGTGAGCCAGGGTTCGGGAGCGGGGAGTGCGGCGCAGCCGAGGTCGATGAGGGAGCCGAGTGCCTCCGGCGGCAGGGGTTCGAGACCGCGCGCGGGCAGCGGGTTCCCGGCCGGGACGGCGGTCCAGCTCCCCGCACCGCGCCGGGACTCCAGGAACCCCTCGCTGCGCAGGGCCTCGTACGCGGCGGCGACCGTGGTGCGGCTGACGGACAGGGAGAGGGCGAGTTCACGCTCGGCGGGCAGCCGGGCCGCCACCGGGACGCGCCCCTCGAGCACCAGCAGGCGGATGCCGTCGGCGAGCGCGCGATAGGCCGGCGGCCGGCGTGTGCCGGGTCCCGCCGGGCGGTCCTGCTGGGAGCTGAGGAGCCGCGCGAGCTGTGCCGCACCCACGGCCGAGGTCCATTCCGCCATCGAAATCAGTCCACCTTCCCCGGATTGGCCATGGATGGCCTCTCCACCCAAGCCACAGGGTGTCACGAAGCAGTCCACTATCACCACTGGGGGCACATCATGGCCACGCAGGGGCGCCTCGCCCGTCGGCTTGTCCAGCTCTACGCGGGTCTCGCGCTGTACGGCGCGAGTTCCGCGCTGCTCGTCCGGTCGGGGCTCGGCCTGGAGCCGTGGAACGTGCTGCACCAGGGTCTCGCCGAGCGGACCGGTCTGTCGATCGGTGTCGTACTGACCCTGGTGGGCGCCGCCGTGCTGCTCGCGTGGATCCCCCTGCGGCAGCGACCGGGCCTGGGCACGATCTCCAACGTGCTGGTCATCGGCATGGCGATGGACGCGACGCTGGCGCTGGTGCCCGACGCGCACGGCCCGGCGCCGCGCATCGCGCTGATGGTGGCGGGGATCGTCCTGAACGGCGCGGCGACCGGCCTGTACATAGCGGCGCGCTTCGGGCCGGGCCCGCGCGACGGCCTCATGACCGGACTGCACCAGCTCACGGGCGTCTCGATCCGCCTGGTCCGCACGGGCATCGAGCTCGCGGTCGTGGCGACCGGCTTCGCCCTCGGCGGTACCGTCGGCATCGGCACCCTCCTGTACGCCCTGGCGATCGGCCCGCTCGCCCAGCTGTTCCTGCGTGTGTTCGCCGTCCCCCGGGCATCCGGCGGCAGCACGGCCGTTGCCACCGGTCAACCCCGAGGAGCGATACTGCGTTCGTGACCCCGCGGATACGCCATCCCTACCTCGACCATCCCGGCCCGATCGCCTTCGCCCACCGGGGCGGGGCCGCGGACGGCCTGGAGAACACCGTGCGGCAGTTCCGGCGGGCCGTCGAGGCGGGTTACCGGTACATCGAGACCGACGTCCACACCACTGCGGACGGCGAGCTCGTCGCCTTCCACGACGCGACGCTGGACCGGGTGACGGACGGCGGGGGCCGGATCGCCGACCTGCCGTGGCACGAGGTGCGGCAGGCCCGTGTGGCGGGCGAGGAGCCGCTCCCCCTCTTCGAGGAGCTCCTGGAGACCTTCCCCGACGTGCGCTGGAACGTCGACGTCAAGGCGGAGGGCGCCCTGCTGCCCTTCCTCGACCTGGTCGGGCGGACGAACTCGTGGGACCGGGTGTGTCTCGGCTCGTTCTCCGAAGCGCGGGTGGTGCGCGCCCAGCGGCTGGCCGGCCCGAGCCTGGCCACGTCGTACGGCACACGGGGCGTGCTCAACCTGCGGCTGCGCTCCTGGGGGCTGCCGGCGGCGGTGCGCCGCTCGGCGGTGGCCGCGCAGGTCCCCGAGACGCAGTCCGGCATCCAGGTCCTGGACCGGCGGTTCCTGCACACCGCTCACGCGCGCGGACTCCAGGTGCACGTGTGGACCGTCAACGACGCCGAGACGATGCACCGGCTCCTCGACCTTGGCGTGGATGGCATCATGACCGATCACATCGACACACTGCGCAAGGTCATGGAGGACCGCGGCGTCTGGGTCTAGGGAGCGTCAGAAGCTCCCCGCCCCGGGGCACCTCCCCTCCGCGCGTTCACGGGGAAGCGAGGGCACGGGTGGGCAACGACACCGTGCGGACACCACCGGCCGACGGGGCCGCGGAGCTGAGACGCGAACAGCGCGGCTGGTACTTCTACGACTGGGCCTGCTCCGTCTACTCGACGAGCGTGCTCACCGTGTTCCTCGGCCCCTACCTGACCTCGGTCGCCGAGTCGGCGGCCGACGCCGACGGCTACGTCCACCCCCTGGGCGTCCCGGTGCGGGCCGGGTCCTTCTTCGCGTACTCGGTGTCCCTGTCGGTGATCGTCGCGGTCCTGGTGATGCCCCTGGTCGGCGCCGCCGCCGACCGCACCGGCCGCAAGAAGCCCCTCCTCGCGGCCGCCGCCTACACCGGGGCCACGGCCACCGCGGCCATGTTCTTCCTGGACGGTGACCGCTACCTGCTGGGCGGTGCCCTGCTGGTCGTCGCCAACGCCGCGCAGTCCGTGGCGATGATGCTGTACAACTCCTACCTGCCGCAGATCGCCCCGCCCGAGCAGCGGGACGCGGTGTCCTCGCGCGGCTGGGCCTTCGGCTACGCGGCGGGCTCCCTGGTCCTCGTCGCGAACCTGGTCCTCTACACCGGGCACGAGGGCTTCGGCCTCTCCGAGAGCACGGCCGTGCGCATCTGCCTGGCATCGGCCGGCCTGTGGTGGGCTGCGTTCGCCATCGTCCCGCTGCGGCGGCTGCGCGATCGCCGTACCGCCGGCCGGGAGGCGGCCCTCCCGGGCTTCCGGCAGCTGGCGGCGACCGTCCGCGACATGCGACGCCATCCGCTGACGCTGTCCTTCCTGCTGGCGTACCTCGTCTACAACGACGGCATCCAGACGGTGATCTCCCAGGCCTCGATCTACGGCTCCGAGGAACTGGGCCTCGGGCAGTCCACACTCATCGGCGCCGTCCTGCTGGTGCAGGTGCTGGCGGTGGCCGGCGCGCTGGTCATGGGCCGGCTGGCCCGGGTGTACGGGGCCAAGCGCACGATCCTGGGCTCGCTGGTCGCCTGGACGGTGACGCTGGCGGCCGGGTACTTCCTGCCGGCCGGGGCGCCGGTGTGGTTCTTCGCCCTCGCCGCCGGGATCGGCCTGGTCCTCGGCGGCAGCCAAGCGCTGTCCAGGTCCCTGTTCTCCCATCTGATCCCGCCGGGCAAAGAGGCCGAATACTTCTCGGCGTACGAGATGAGCGACCGCGGCATGAGCTGGCTCGGGCCACTGCTGTTCGGCGTGACCTACCAGCTGACGGGGAGCTACCGGGACGCGATCATCTCGCTGGTGGCCTTCTTCGCCCTCGGGTTCGTCCTGCTCTCGCGGGTCCCGGTGCGGCGTGCGATCGACGAAGCGGGGAATCCGGTTCCGGACAGGATTTAGCACTCGGAGCGAAAGGGCTGTAGTGTACGCGTTTGGCCTGCCAGGCGTACCGTTACTGCGCGTCAAAGATGCCGAAACGCTGGGTTATATCTGTTATCAGATGTGACAAACCGGGCGCTGGTGGGTACAACAAGGGCGGCTACGACGGCGACGCATGACCCGGAACGAGACCCGGAACGGGAATCTTTACCGCCGACCGGACGTTGACCGGATGACGACGACAGCGACACCTGTCCTGTGGGCGACAAGCCCGGGAGGCACGATTCATGAGTGAGCGAGCTCTTCGCGGCACGCGCCTCGTGGTGACCAGCTACGAGACGGACCGCGGCATCGACCTGGCCCCGCGCCAGGCCGTGGAGTACGCATGCGAGAAGGGGCACCGGTTCGAGATGCCCTTCTCGGTCGAGGCGGAGATCCCGCCGGAGTGGGAGTGCAAGGTCTGTGGGGCCCAGGCACTCCTCGTGGACGGCGATATCCCTGAAGAGAAGAAG
The DNA here is from genome assembly GCF_040647715.1 of Streptomyces tibetensis. GTDB lineage: Bacteria > Actinomycetota > Actinomycetes > Streptomycetales > Streptomycetaceae > Streptomyces > Streptomyces tibetensis_A. The sequence goes on from NZ_JBEZCR010000006.1 coordinate 57,101, forward strand.
GGCAAGCCCGCGCGTACGCATTGGGACATGCTGATGGAGCGGCGCACCCGTGAGGAACTCGAAGAGGTCCTCGAGGAGCGCCTGGCGGTGCTGCGTTCCGGCGCGATGAACATCGCTGTTCATCCCCGTGACAGCCGCAAGTCGGCTTAGTCCCCCAGGGTCTGGCCCGAACAACAGCGCATCACAAGACCGCGGGCGCCGTACGTGACGTACGGCGCCCGCGGTCTTGTGCATGTCCGGTGCCCGAGTGCGTGGGCGGAACGGCCTGCCCAGGCAGGCGGGCGGCCGATGGCTGCCCGGAGCGCGGGCCGCGGAACGGCCCTTCGGCTACGCGCTCCCCGGGGGGCGGCTCAGTGCGTCAGTGGCGGGCGCGGCGGCCGCGGGGCATCGCCCGGCTCATCCCTGATGACCTCGCCCTGGACGACCTTGCCGTCGGGCCGGTGCATACGAACCTGCTGGAAGGCGCCGCCCAGGCCGCCCGCGCCGGCCTCGCGGAGCTTGCGCTCGAAGGTGCGCTCCGCCGAGCGGCTCACGAGCTTCTGGACCGGCGGCAGCAGCAGGAGCAGACCCACGGCGTCCGACACCAGACCGGGGATCATCAGGAGCAGGCCGCCCAGCATCATCAGGCCGTTGCCCTCGCTGTTGGACCGGCCCGCTTCGGGCATCACACCGCTCTGCTGCTGTTGCAGCGCCTCGGAGAGCTTGCGGAAGGCCCGCCGTCCGGCCCGCTTGATGACGACGGAGCCGAGAACGAGACCCGCCAGCAGAACGAGGAAGACCACCAGCCCGCTGGTAGCCCCCGCGACCAGGGTGAGCAGCCAGATCTCCAGCACCAGCCATGCGGCGACGCCCAGCGGCAGGAACGTACGCAGCCGGGAGCGCTTGGGCCGGGCAGGGGGCAGCGGGGTCTGAGCGCCAGTCGTCATGCGTCCAGTGTGCCTGGCCCCGGTTCAGCACGGGATAAGGCTGCCATCAGCTCTTTCTGTGAACCGCCGCCCCTGAGGCGGTCTGCCGCTACGGCTTGGCGGGCTTGCCGCCGCGGCCCATGACCTTGCCGACCCGCTCCCCCACGCCCCACGCCGTGACGCGCCACAGCGCCTCGACGAGGATGTCGCGGCTCATCTTGGAGTCGCCCAGTTCACGCTCGACGAACGTGATGGGTACCTCGATCACGTGGTAGCCGGCCTTGACCGCGCGGCGGGCGAGGTCGACCTGGAAGCAGTACCCCTGGGAGGCGACCTCGTCGAGGCCGAGGCCCTCCAGGGTCTCTCGGCGGAAGGCACGGTAGCCGCCGGTGATGTCGCGCAGCGGCAGATCGAGCGCCAGCCGGGAGTAGAGGCTGCCGCCCCGGGAGATCACCTCGCGGGACTTCGGCCAGTTCACCACCCGGCCGCCCGGCACCCAGCGCGAGCCCAGCACCAGGTCGGCGCTCTTGAGGGCGGTGAGCAGGCGGGGCAGTTCCTCGGGCTGGTGGGAGCCGTCGGCGTCCATCTCGATCAGCACGCCGTAGTCGCGCTCCAGGCCCCAGCGAAAGCCCGCGAGGTAGGCGGCGCCGAGGCCCTCCTTGCCCTTGCGGTGCAGCACGTGGACGTGGTCGTCCTCGACGGTCAGCTCGTCGGCGAGCTTGCCCGTGCCGTCCGGGCTGTTGTCGTCGGCCACGAGTACGTGCGCCTCGGGGACGGCCTCGCGTACCCGGCCGACGATGCTCTTGATGTTCTCCGCCTCGTTGTAGGTCGGGATGATCACCAAGGCCGTGCCGAGCGGGCCGAACTTCCTCTCCCGGGCTTCTGCCGCGAGGGTTCCGTCGCCGTCGTTCACTACTGCCCCTTCATGTTCATACGCAGGGGTCCACCATAGTGGGCCCGGCCTGCGATGACGTGACAGGACGTTCGAATCGTGGTGTCGAATCCGAAAGACGAGGGTAAGTGCGCGCCTCCGGGTGCGCGTGTGCGGCGGATGGGGGCCCGGCGCCCTTCGGGCCGACCTGGGATCCGCTGGCTGCGGATCGACCGAAAGCCGTTGTCTACTGAGCGCGCGGGCCCCACCCGGGTCACACCTCCCCGACCGGCCGGAACGTTCCCTCGGCGCTGCACCGGCCTGAGCCTGGCTCCCAGTGACGGTGCCCCGGTGCGGCACACCGTCCCTGACCCGGCGGCGCCGCGGCGAGTGCTCGGACGTTCCCGGTCGGGCGTCCGGTGGTGGACTCGGCCGAACCTACCGGCCCCCTGCGGCCGCCTGTCAACAGCCGCTTGACCTGCGGATCTCCTGGCAAAGCCCTGGTCAGCGCCGAGGATACGCAGGTCGCGCGCCAGGGGCTCGGCGCACGACTTCCTGCTCGCCACCCCCGTAGATCACTCGCCCGGCCGTACGAAGACCGTGCGCCCGCCCACCACGGTGCGCAGGCAGACGGGCAGGTCGTGGCCCGGAGTGAGGTCGGGAAGACCCGGGGTGCCGGAGCGGGGGTCCGTCGACCAGCGGGCGACGCGGTCGTCCGGGGCCTGGACGACGAGTTCGCCGGTGCGCCAGACGGCGTAGTCGGCGGGGGCACCCGGGACCAGAACGCCCGCGTCGTCCCGTCCCACGGCCCGCCAGCCGCCGCGCGTGTGGGCCGTGAACGCGGCGCGCACCGAGACGCGGTGCTCCGGCGTGCGGTGGAAGGCGGCGGCCCGGACCGTGCCCCACGGGTCGAGCGGGGTCACCGGGCTGTCGGAGCCGAAGGCGAGCGGGACACCGGCGCGCAGCAGGGCCGCGAAGGGGTTCAGGCCTCGGGCCCGCTCCGCGCCCAGCCGCCGCGCGTACATGCCCTCCTCGCCGCCCCACAGGGCGTCGAACGCGGGCTGCACGGATGCCGTGAGGCCCAGCTCGGCGAAGGCGGCGACACTCTCCGGCGTGAGCATCTCGGCGTGCTCGACGCGGTGCCGGGCGGCCCGGATCCGCCCGAGCCCGAGCTTCTCCGCGGCGGCGCGCACCCCGTCCACCACGGCGTCCACGGCCGCGTCGCCGATGGCGTGGAAACCGGCCTGCAGGCCCGCCTCGGTACAGGCCACGACGTGCGCCGCGACCGCGTCGGCGTCCAGGTAGGCGATGCCGGTGTGGGCGGCGTCGGCGTACGGCCGGTGCAGACAGGCCGTGTGCGAGCCGAGGGCGCCGTCGACGAACAGGTCTCCCGCGGCTCCGGCCGCGCCCAGCTCCCGTGCCTTGGCGACGTCCTGCTCGGCCCAGTAGCCGACGACCCGAGGCCCTGGTTCCTCGCCCGCGAGGCGCAGCAGGCCGGTGAGGTCGTCCTCGGAGGAGATCTCCGGCCCGGCGCACTCGTGGAGCGTGCCGATCCCGAGCGAGACGGCGTGCGCGAGCGCGGCGCGCTGGGCGTCGCCGCGCTGCTGCGGCGTGACGGCGGCGAACGCGGCGGCGCGTACGGCGTGATGGGCGTCGGCGGTGAGCGGTCCGTCCACCCGGCCGGCATCGGGGACCAGGTCGAGCAGGGCCGAGGTGACGACCGCCGAGTGGACGTCGATCCGGCTGAGGTAGAGGGGCCGGTGCCCGGTGGCCTCGTCGAGTTCGGCGCGCGTCGGGGGCCTGCCCCCGGGCCAGCGGGCGGCGTCCCAGCCGTGCCCGAGCAGCACCCGGTCGTCCGGACGGGCGGCGGCGAAGTCCCGTACGAGGGCCAGGGCCGCTTCGAGGGAGGGTGCGCCGGACAGATCGAGCCCGGTGAGGGCGAGTCCCGTCGCGGTGGTGTGCACATGCGCATCGGTGAACGCGGGGGTGACCAGTGCCCCGTCGAGGTCGACCACCTCGTCGACCCCGTCGGCGAAGGCGTCGGCGGCCCCCTCGGACCCCACCCAGGCGACCTGCCCGTGCTCCACGACCATCGCGGTGGCGAAGGGGTCGGCGGGGCTGTGGACCTCACCACGACGGAGAAGAACGGTCTTGGGCGGGGCGGTGGACTCACTCATGGAGGACAGTCTCACAGGGGCGGGGGCGACCGCCCGCAGCAGGGGCGCGGGGAACTGCGCGATCAACCCCGCACGGCCCGCACCCGGCGACCGGCGGTCAGATCCGCGGCGGCCGTGCCTCGCACGGCGGTCAGATCCGCGGCGGCCGTGCCTCGCACGGCGTTCAGATCCGCGGCGGCCGTGCCTCGTACGGCGTGGACAGCACGACCGTCGTCCGCGTCGACACCCCCGCCAGCGACCGCACCCGCGCCAGCAGCTCCTCCAGCTCGTGCGGCGTCGCCACCCGCACCTTCAGGATGTAGTTCTCGTCGCCCGCGACACTGTGGCAGGCCTCGATCTCGGGCACGCCTGCCAGCCGGTCCGCGATGTCGTCCGGGGCGCTGGGATCGAACGGTTTCACCGAGATGAACGCCGTCATGGGCAACCCGACGGCCTCCGGGTCGACGACCGCGGCATAACCCCGGATGACGCCCCGCTGCTCCAGCCGCCGCACCCGCTGGTGCACGGCCGACGTGGACAGCCCCGTGGCCTTGCCCAGGTCGGTGTAGCTCATCCGCCCGTCCTTGACGAGCAGCTGCACGATCTGTCGGTCCAGCTCCTCCATGGCGCAAGAACCTACAGGGCGGTTGATCTCCTCCGATACCTGAGCACCCCAGGTCATGCCCGGTTCGTGATGTGTCCGGAAGCCGCGGGTCAGCCGTCCGGGGGACAAACGCACCGCAGTGGACACCCGTGCGGGGTATGTGACGAACGCCACAGGGATCGAACGGCCTCCGTAATGTTCTCGTGATTACCGCCCAGGGGGGACGGGAAGTGCTTGCTGTGGTCGAGGCCGCAGTGCCTGATACGGCCCAGCCCGAGGGGGAGAACCCAATGCAGAGTCTTAAGCGCCCTGGTCGCACCGCACCCAAGCGGCAGCTCGTCGTCGAGCCCGAGCCGGAGGGTGTCGAACGCGACGCCTTCGACGACGAACTCGACGCCTACGACACGTTCGAGATGTTCCGGGTCGTCTGCCCGGACTGCGCGCAGCCCATCGCCCTGCTGGCGGACGAGGAGGTTCTGCCGGAGCACGCGCTGTGCGCCTCGCCGTGGAACCCCTTCGGACTGACGGTCTGCGCCGGAACCGGCCGCAGGGCCACGGACGCCCGCCCCGCGGACGAGTCCGTGGAACCGCAGGAGCAGGACACCGCCCTGCTGTTGACGCTCCCTCAGGGCCTCGACTGGCGGACCCAGCCCTTCTCGCACGTCGGCGGCCCGGGCTCGCGCCCGATCAGGGTCCCGGTCATGCGTCGCGCGGCCTGAGCGCGGGCCTTCCGCCCGCCGCTTCCGTTACGCAACTGCCCCGCGCCACGGCTTCGGCAGAAGGCCGTGGTGCGGGTTCGGTGCGCCCGGACACGCGGCGCGGAGGCCGAGGACGGCGCCGCGCCGGCCGGCTCGAGACGACCGGCGTGCGCGGGACCCGGACGCCACTGAACGCACGCTCGATTCCACACCCCGGTGACCTGGCCCGGCTGTGCCGCGTTGCCCTGGTATGACCCCCATCTCCTCAGCGACCGGGCGTCAGCGCCTCCTGTACGTCCCGCCACCCGCGGAATCGGTTCGGCCGGCTCCGCCCCGCTATCAGGACCCGCCGATCTACCGCGACCTGATGCGGACCTGGGCCGAGGGCGGCCGCACCCTGCCGGGTCGGCACGACCCGGAGTGGATGCGGCTCGCGACCCCCTGGCGGGGCCTCGACCAGTTCAGCGTCCCTCTGGACCCACGAGATGGCGGGCGATGACCATCCGCTGGATCTGGTTGGTGCCCTCCACGATCTGCAGCACCTTGGCCTCGCGCATGTAGCGCTCGGCCGGGAAGTCGGCGGTGTAGCCGTAGCCGCCGAGGATCTGCACGGCGTCGGTGGTGACCCGCATCGCCGTGTCGGTGCAGTGCAGCTTGGCCATGGCGGCCTGCTTCGCGAACGGCCGGCCGGCGTCCTTCAGCCGTGCCGCCGCGAGGTAGAGCGCGCGGCCGGCCTCGATCTGCGTCGCCATGTCGGCGAGCATGAAGCGCAGCCCCTGGAAGTCGGCGATCGACTTGCCGAACTGGCGCCTCTCGGCCGCGTAGGACACCGCCTCGTCCAGCGCGGCCTGCGCCACGCCGATCGCACACGCCGAGATGCCGAGCCGCCCCGAGTCGAGCGAGGACAGGGCGATCGCGAAACCCTGCCCCTCCTCGCCGATGCGGCGGTCGTCCCCGACACGGACACCGTCGAAGTGGACCTGCGCGGTGGGCGAGCCCTTCATGCCCATCTTCTTCTCGGGCACGGCGGCGCTCAGGCCCTTGGCGTCGCCCGGCACCAGGAAGGCCGTGATCCCGCGCGGGCCCTCCTCGCCGGTGCGGGCCATGACGGTGTAGAAGTCGGCGATCCCGCCGTGGGTGATCCAGGCCTTCGTGCCGGTGATCACCCAGTCGTCGCCGTCCCGCACGGCCCTGGTGCGCAGGGCCGCCGCATCCGATCCGGAGTGCGGCTCGGAGAGGCAGTAGGCGCCGAGCAGGCCGCCGCCGAGCATCGCCGGCAAATGCTCGACCTGCTGCTCCTTGGTGCCGTAGGCGGCGAGGGCGTAGGAGGCCAGGGAGTGCACGCTGACGCCGAGACCGACGGTGAGGCGGGCGGCGGCCAGCTCCTCCAGGACCTGGAGGTACACCTCGTAGGGCTGGTCGCCACCGCCGTACTCGGAGTCGTACGGCAGGCCGAGCAGTCCGGAGCGGGAGAGCAGCGTGAACAGCTCGCGCGGGAAGCGGCCGGCGTCCTCCTCCTCGGCCGCCTTCGGGGTGATCTCCTGCTGCGCGATGTCGCGCACGAGCGAGATCAGGTCCCGGGCCTCCTCCGTGGGCAGTTGTCGGTCCACCGGCTGCGGGGCGCGGTCGGGCATGGCGACGCTCTCCTCCCTGTCGGGCACTGGCGGGCGGACCCATGGGTGGGGGCGGCGCCGCCGGGTCGTTCTGGTGCCTTGCCGATGCTTGCAGTCCCGGGTCTCGGAAGCTGCTGACCAGCGGCTGTGCGCTGTGAGTATGCCCGATCGGAGGCATCGAGTCACCAGTTAACGACCGCTTACTGCAAGAAATGGCCGAGCGCGTCGGGGCCGGCGAAATTGGTCCGCACCATTGACCCAACTGGTCTAGTCCTCCTACTGTTTCGCTCCACCGATTCACCGCGTTCATGCCAATCGGCGCGCGTTCCCTCTCCCCACGAGGAGACACCGCATGCACACCCCCCACCCTTCCCGCTTCCGGGCCATCGTGTCCGCGGCCTGTTGTGCCGTCCTCGGCGCCGGTCTGCTCGCCGCGGGCACCTCCGCCACCGCGGCGGCCTCGGCTCAGGAGGCCGCCGCCGGCGCGAAGCCCGCTCCCAGGGCCGGCTCCAAGGTCGTCGGGTACTTCACCGAATGGGGCACCTACGACCGCAAGTACTACGTCAAGAACATCGAGACGTCCGGATCGGGCAGCAGGCTCACCCACATCAACTACGCCTTCGGCAACGTCACCGGTGGCAAGTGCGCCATGGGCGACGGCTACGCCGCCACCGACCGGGCCTACACCGCCGCCGAGTCCGTCGACGGCAAGGCCGACACCTGGGACCAGCCGCTGCGCGGCAACTTCAACCAGCTGCGCAAGCTCAAGCAGAAGCACCCGAACCTCAAGGTCCTGTGGTCCTTCGGCGGCTGGACCTGGTCGGGCGGCTTCGGCGAGGCCGCGAAGAACCCGGCCGCCTTCGCCCAGTCCTGCTACGACCTCGTCGAGAACTCCAAGTGGGCCGACGTCTTCGACGGCATCGACATCGACTGGGAGTACCCGAACACCTGCGGCGCCACCTGCGACACCAGCGGCAAGGCGGCCTTCCGCAACCTGATGCAGGCGCTGCGTGCCAAGTTCGGCTCCAGGAACCTGGTCACCGCGGCGATCACCGCCGACGCCACCCCGGGCGGCAAGATCGACGCGGCCGACTACGCGGGCGCCGCCCAGTACGTCGACTGGTACAACCCGATGACCTACGACTTCTTCGGCGCCTGGGACTCCGCCGGTCCCACGGCCCCGCACTCGCCGCTGACCTCGTACTCCGGCATCCCGAAGGCCGGCTACCACTCCTCGGCGACCATCGCGAAGCTCAAGGGCCTCGGCATCCCCGCCTCGAAGCTGCTGCTCGGCATCGGCTTCTACGGCCGCGGCTGGACCGGTGTCACCCAGGCGGCTCCCGGCGGCAGCGCCACCGGCCCGGCGGCCGGCACCTACGAGCAGGGCATCGAGGACTACAAGGTGCTCAAGGCCACGTGCCCGGCGACGGGGACCGTGGCCGGCACGGCGTACGCCAAGTGCGGCAGCAACTGGTGGAGTTACGACACCCCGGCGACCATCGGCACCAAGATGAACTACAAGGACCAGCAGGGTCTGGGCGGCACGTTCTTCTGGGAGCTGAGCGGCGACACGGCGAACGGGGAGCTGATCAAGGCGATCAGGTAGGGCACGGTCACAGGGGCGGGGGGCCCGCGGCGGCCCTCCGCCCCTCGCTCACACGCCCCGGCGGGCGGGCTGCGGGGGCCGGGTGAGCGGGGTCGAGTTCCTCGATCGCGCGCAGGGCCCCGCCGAGGGTCTTCACCAGCAGCTCGCCCATGGTGCCGCGGGGCAGTTCGGGACGGTCGATCCATTCGAGCGTGGCGCCTTCGACGCTGCACACCCAGGACAGCAGGCCCATCCGCGCCAGCGGGGTGATGTCGGCGCGGCCGTACGCACCCTCGGCGATGGTGCTCACGACGGCCTCGCGCACTCCGTCGCGGATGGCGTGCACCTCCGTGTCGAAGCCGACGCCGCCGCTCACGATCGTGCGGTACGCGGCCTGGTTGTGCTCGGCGTAGCGCAGATAGCTGTCGATGGTGCGCTGGACCCGGTCCACCGGGGGCAGTTCCGGGCCGCTCGCCGCGAGGGTGAGCAGTTCACTCACCGAGTCCTGGACGATGGCCAGGTAGTAGCCGCGCTTGGACTGGAAGTAGTAGTAGATCAGCCCCTTGGCGACGTGCGCCTGCCGGGCGATGTCGTCCATCGACAGGGCGTCGTACGACGTGTCGGCGAACAACCTCCGCCCGATGGCGATGAGTTCGGCACGGCGCGCCATCGAGCGCTCGGTGCCGCGGGCCCTGGGGCGCGCGGCAGGCTGGGGGCTGATATTCAATTTCGACCCTGGTCTCAACGGGCGGGGTGGGACCTCCGCAGTATGGCAGGCCTCACCACCGCGTCGTGGGTCAGGTCACAGCAGCCCGAGCCGGGTCACGAGCATCGCGACGACCACGACGAGGGCCCAGCCCATGAGGTGCTCGACGATCTTCGGTCCGTCGTCCCGGGGGCCGCCGGTGCGGGCGCGGTGGACGGTGGCTGACTGTGCGGTCATGGTTTCTCGCTGGGTCGGTGGTGCGGACGGAATCCCCCCGCCGGTTCCGTCCACCTTGCCACCTGAGGTCGCTTTTGCGGCCGTAAGGTCGGTCACACCCGCACGCCCACGGCTGCCAGCGCCGTGCGCTGGGCCGCGTTCGGGCGGGCCGGGAAGTACAGGTAACAGACGCCACCGGTGCCCGAGACGACCTTGCCCGAGGCGTTGTACCGCTTGGTGCGGAGCCAGATGCTCTCCCACTCGCGCCGCTTGTAGACGCGCCGCACAGCCTCGTTGGTCGCCGAGAAGGGATCGTTGGCGATCACGTCACCGTCGGTGGTGAAGCCGACGACGGTCATCAGGTGCCCCGCGGTGCCGTACCCGGCGCCGGTCAGCTCCTCCTTCAGGAACGACTGGGACGTTATGGCCGGGATGCCCGCGGCGATCAGCGTCTCCAGGTCGGTGAGCGAGCCGAGCCGGGTGACCACGCCCTGGAGGTCCTTGAACGTGGCCGCATAGGCGGCGTTGAACGGCCAGTTGCCGCAGCCCGCGTACTGGTAGTCGTAGGTGGAACGGGCCGCGTGGCACACCTGCGGGTCGTCGTACGCGGGATCGACCCAGGCCAGTTGCGCGGCGGTGAGCCGGCCGCCCCAGTACTCGATGATCATCTGGGACGAGGTCGGGCTGCACCACGCTTCGCCGCCGTTGTCGTACTCCGGATACCGACCCTTGTGGATCTCCTGCGAGTAGCGCGGGACGGTCAGCTCCTTCGCGAGTCCGGGTGCGGATGCCGGGACGGTGAAGCGGTCGGGCACGTCGGAGCCCATGGCCCCGAGCCGCCACACGGTCGGGGTGGCCTTGGTGCCGGGCTTGCGGTGCAGGGTCAGGCGCAGCCGGTAGGAGGCCAGGCGCAGGCCGGTCGACGGGTCGTCGATCGCCAGCGTGTCGGTCCAGACCGTGCTCTTGGTGTCCTTCTGGCCGTCGACCGAGGTGCGGCGGATGTCCCGGTCACCGGCGGCCCAGCGGCCCATCACGTACCAGGGCGTGCTGGAGCCGTCGGTGTAGGCGGCCTTGATCTCGGCCTGGATCCAGGTGCCGGCCGGGGTGTGCGCGTTCCAGGAGACGATCGCCTCGGTCGCGGGGACGGCGAGCCGGTGGACGGGGGACGTCCAGGTGGCGTATTCCCAGGCGGCGGTGGTGCCGGTGTGCGGGTCCTGGTAGTCGACCGCCCCGGTGGGCTTCGCGATGACCACGCCCGGGCGGGCGCCCGCCACGGCCCTGGTGCCCTTCGCCGTGCCACCGGACCAGTCGCCGTACGAGACCCAGAACCTGTTGTCGACGGTACGGGCCGGGACCGCCCGGGCGGGGTCTGCGGTGTGGGACGTCATGAGGGCCTCGGGGTCGGCGGCCGCCGGGCCCGCGCTCGCGGTGACGGCGGCGGCGACCGCGGCGGCCAGGACGGTTCGGCGGGACGGCTGTTCGGCTCTGCGCATGGCGGGGCCCCCGGATGTCGGAGTCGGGCAGGTGCGGAGCAGGTCCGTGCACGGCGGCTCGCATCCGTGCGTGCGCCACATATGAGCACAGGCAGCCGTGTCCTGCCAGCACTTCGACGCGCGCCACGCCCACCAATATTGGCGTCGACCAGTGGCGTCCGCCGCACCCCCCGTCGTTAGAGTGCTGAGCGAGATGAATCCGTCCTTCCGCCCGGCACCGGGCCCCGCCGTCCGCGATCTGGCCGCCCGGATCCGCGGCCTCCCCCCTGCTTGCGGCCCGGTCCGGCTCGTGGGGGTAGACGGGCACGCCGGATCCGGGAAGAGCACGTTCGCCGAGGAGTTGGCCACCGCGCTGGACGGTGCGCCGGTGCTGCGCATCGACGACGTCGCCAGCCACGACGCGCTGTTCGACTGGACCGGCCGCCTGCTGGACCAGGTGATCACACCGCTCAGCCGGGGCAGGACCGCGCACTACGCCCCCTATGACTGGCGAGCCCGCCGCTTCGGCTCCCCGCGCGCCCTGCCGCCCGCGCCGGTGATCCTCCTCGAGGGTGTCGGCGCGGGGCGCCGTGCGCTGCGCCCGCACCTGGCCCTGCTGCTGTGGATGGAGCTGACGCGCGAGGAGTCCTGGGCGCGGGGTCGGTCCCGGGACGGGGAGGAGCAACGGGAGTTCTGGGACGGCTGGGCCCCCGCCGAGCGCCGGCATTTCGCCGCCGACCCCTCGCGGCCGTTCGCCGACCTTCTGGTACGGCAGCGGGAGAAGGGATACGAGGTGCTCACGGGACCTGCCGATGCCGTTGGACCGGACCAGCCCCTCACGCACGGTGACGGACCGCCCGCTGTGTGCTGAACTTGTGAAAGGGCTTGCGGGACAACTTGCCGGAGTGCTCCAACTCGGCTTGACCGCTGGCCCGTACAGGTCTTACGTTCTCAATGTGCGGCATCGGAGCCGCCCACAGACGCGAAGCCCCCGGTTGTTCCCCCGTGATCGGGGGCTTCGTTCTGTCTCCTTCCGGATGCCCGCCCGCCGCGCGACGCCGAGCGGTCACCCTGGGTCACCGCGCACGCGTCCGCCACCTCCGCTCCCACCTCGCCGAACGGGCCGTGCGGCACCCTACGGGCGCGCCGCCCCCGCAGGTACGATGCCCTCGTCGCGACCTACGGACGGTTGCTTCGCGCGCGGTGCAACTCCGGTCCGTGGCACAGCGGTTCGAGAGCAGGGCAGCCGGCTGGGGGACGGCTCGTTGGCCTACCGACGGGGGCACGGTTCGTGGGGGACGTGATGGACTTCGGCACGCAGGGCCCACAGGCCCCGGCCGACCTCGCCTGGCTGCGAGGCGTGGACGCCTACACCATGGGTGCCTATCCGCAGGCGGAGGAGGAGTTCCGGGCCGCCGTGCGGATGGACTCCGGGATGGCCGACGCCTGGCTCGGGCTGCACGCGCTGCGCGTCGACACGACGACCGCGCTGCTGCGGATGTTCCGGCACCGGGACCGTTTCGGCGAGCAGCGCTCCCGCTACCGCCGCACGCTCAACTCCTGGTACTGGCTGGGCTGGTGGGTTCAGCCCGTGCTGGAGAGCCCCCGCGACCTGCTGCTCGCGCACGCCTCCCACTGGCTGGACGGCCGCCACGTCCCCGAGCTGGACCGCGCGCTCGCCGGGCTGCCGCCCGTGGACACCGACCACCAGGTCCGCTTCCTGCACTCCTGCCGCGCCTATCTGGTCAAGGACTGGGAGCAGCTGGTCCGCCACACCGATCCCCTGCTCGACGATGCGATGCTCGGCATCGAGGCGGGCCTGTTCGGCGGTATGGCCCGGGTGCGGCTGGAGATGTACGGCCAGGCCGAACCCCTGCTGTCCACCGCGCTGATGCGCTGCCGCAGCGAGCAGCCCCAGCGCAAGGAGCTGCGCTACTGGCTGGCCCGGGCCCACGAGGGCACCGGACGCAGTGCCGCGGCCCTGCCCCTGTACCGTGCCGTGCACCGCGTCGACCCGGCGTTCATGGACACCTCCGCCCGGCTCGCCGCCATCGCCGAGGGCGACGGGTACGACGAGGCCGCGGACCTCGCGGCGATCACCCTCACCGGTGCGGGCCAGGACGCCGTGGACGGCCCCGACGGGTTCGACCCGCTCTTCGGTCTCGAGGGGCGTGATCTGCGACTGCCCGACCCCGAGCCGCCGATCGCCCCTCTGCCGCCGGTGACCGGCCCGCCGGTCCGCGAACGGATGGGCCCCGCTCCCTCCCTCCCCGCCGGACCCACCGACCCGGCGTTACTGGAGGAGGCGCTCGCCGAGCTCGAACGCATGGTGGGCCTGGAGCCGGTGAAGCGCCAGGTCAAGGCGTTGTCGGCGCAGTTGAACATGGCCCGGCTGCGAGCCGGTCAGGGACTCCCGGTCCAGCCGCCGAAACGCCACTTCGTCTTCTCCGGCCCCTCCGGCACCGGCAAGACCACCGTCGCCCGCATCCTGGGCCGCGTCTTCTACGCCCTCGGGCTGCTCGGCGGCGACCATCTCGTGGAGGCCCAGCGGGCCGACCTGGTCGGCGAGTACCTCGGGCAGACGGCCGTGAAGGCGAACGAACTGATCGACTCGGCCCTCGGGGGCGTCCTCTTCGTCGACGAGGCCTACGCGCTGTCCAACTCGGGCTACGGCAAGGGGGACGCGTACGGCGACGAGGCCCTGCAAGTGCTGCTGAAGCGCGCGGAGGACAACCGGGACCACCTGGTGGTGATCCTGGCCGGCTACCCGGAGGGCATGGACCGCCTGCTCGCCGCGAACCCCGGGCTGTCGTCCCGTTTCACCACCCGCGTCGACTTCCCCTCGTACCGGCCGCTCGAACTCACCGAGATCGGCAAGGTGCTCGCGGCCGAGAACGGTGACCTCTGGGACGAGGAGGCCCTGGACGAGCTGCGGTCCATCGCCGGGCACGTGGTGGACCAGGGGTGGATCGACGAACTGGGCAACGGGCGGTTCCTGCGGACGCTGTACGAGAAGAGCTGCGCGTACCGGGATCTGCGGTTGTCGGTGTATCCCGGGGTGCTGGGCCGGGAGGATCTGGCGACGCTGCGGCTGCCGGATCTGATGCAGGCGTACGGGGAGGTCCTGTCGGGGCGGGGACCGCAGGATCCGTCAGCCATGTGAGTCCCTCGGCCGCGGGCCGGCGGGTGCGGCTCGACCGGCCTTCCCCGCCCCCGCCCAGGGGCGCGGGGAACTGCGCGACCAGCCTCCACGCGCCCGCAGCCGAGGTGCTAGGTCGCCAGCACCTCTTCACCGGACCTCGGCTCGGTCAGCCTCACCTCGCGCACCTCCCGGTGCGCGGGATCCCGCACCTCCCCCACCAGCAGCTCCAGCACGTCCTCCAGGGCCACCAGCCCGAGCACCTTGCCGGACGCGTCGGCGACCTGGGCCAGGTGCGTCGCCGCGCGCCGCATCACCGTGAGGGCGTCGTCGAGCGGCAGCTCGGGCCGCAGGGTCGTCATGTGGCGCCACAGGTGCTGCGGAACGGCCCGGTCCGAGTCCTCCAGGTCGAGGACGTCCTTGACGTGCAGGTAGCCCATGAAGGCACCGGTGTCCGCGGCCACCGGGAACCGGGAGTAGCCGGTGCGCGCGGTGAGTTCGACGATCCGCCCGGGGGTGACCGACGGGCTGACCGTCACCAGCGACTCCCGCTTGAGCAGGACGTCCGTCACCGGGCGGGAGCCCAGCTCCAGTGCGTCCTCCAGGCTCTCGGCCTCCTCGGGGTCGAGCAGGCCCGCCTGGCCGGCGTCCTCCACCAGCCGGTTGAGCTGCTCGCTGGTGAAGACGGCCTCCACCTCGTCCTTGGGTTCGACGTGGAAGAGCCGCAGGATGCCCTGCGCGACCGCGCCGAGGGCGGCGGTGATGGGCTTGCAGAAGCGCGCGAACCAGACCAGACCGGGGCTGAGCCACAGCGCGACCTTCTCGGGGGCCGCCATCGCCAGGTTCTTCGGGACCATCTCGCCGATGACGAGGTGGAAGAAGACCACTGCGGCGAGGGCGATGACGTAGGTCAGCGGATGGATCATGCCGTGCGGCAGGTGGATCCACTCGAAGACCGGCTCGAGCAGGTGCGCGACCGTCGGTTCGGCGACCGCGCCCAGGGTCAGCGAGCAGATGGTGATGCCGAACTGGGCCGCCGCCATCATCTGCGGCAGCCGCTCCAGCCCGTAGAGGACCTGCCGGGAGCGGGCGGTACCGAGCGGTTCGATCTGGCTGCGGCGTACGGAGACGAGCGCGAACTCGGCGCCGACGAAGAAGCCGTTGGCGAGCACGAGCAGCGCGGCGAAGAGAAGCTGGAGCACGCTCATCGGACGGCCTCCGCCATGGAGACCACCGGGGCGGTCCGCACGAGCCGGACCCGCTCGGCACGGTAGTGACCGACCTGGCGCACCGACAGCCGCCAGCCGGGCAGCTCCGCCTTGTCGCCGACGGCCGGGATACGGCCCAGAAGGTCGGCGATCAGGCCCGCGACGGTCTCGTACGGGCCCTCGGGCACGTCGAGGCCTATGCGCTGCAGGATGTCGACCCGGCAGCTGCCGTCGACGTCCCAGGCGGGCCTGCCGTCCTCCGGCGGCACGGCGGCCAGCTCGGGCAGGTCGTGGCCGTCGTGCTCGTCGCGGACCTCGCCGACGATCTCCTCGACGATGTCCTCCAGCGTCACGACACCGGCGGTGCCGCCGTACTCGTCGACGACGACCGCGATGGGCTGCTCGCTGCGCAGGCGGGCGAGGAGCGGCCGCACGGGCAGCGTCTCGGGGACGAGCAGCGCCGGGCGGGCGATGTGTCCGACGGGGGTGCGCAGCCGGTCCTGGACGGGGACGGCCAGGGCGTCCTTGAGGTGGGCCATGCCGACGACCTCGTCGATCTTCTCCCGGTAGACCGGGAAGCGGGACAGGCCCGTGGCCCGGGTCAGGTTGACGACGTCCTCCGCGGTGGCCGAGGACTGCAGGGCGCTGACCTTCACGCGCGGCGTCATGACGTGCTGCGCGGTCAGCTCGCCCAGCGACAGGGTCCGGACGAACAGGTCGGCCGTGTCCTGCTCCAGGGCGCCGGCCAGGGCCGAGTGGCGGGCCAGGGAGACGAGTTCACCGGGGGTGCGGGCGGAGGCCAGCTCCTCGGCGGGCTCGATGCCCAGGGCACGCACGAGCCGGTTCGCGACGGCGTTGAGGCCGGCGATGACCGGGCGGAACAGCCGGGCGAAGACGTGCTGCGGGCCCGCGACGAAGCGGGCGACCTGCAGCGGCCGGGACACCGCCCAGTTCTTGGGCAGCAGCTCGCCGATCACCATCTGCACGGCGGAGGCCAGCAGCATGCCGACCACGACCGTGACACCGGAGACGGCTCCCTCGGGGATGCCGATCGAGGTGAACGGGCCGTGCAGCAGCTGGGCGAGTGCCGGTTCGGCGAGCATGCCGACGACGAGGGAGGTGATGGTGATGCCGAGCTGGGTGCCGGAGAGCTGGAAGGACAGTTCCCTGAGCGATTCGACGACGCGGCGGGCGCGCCGGTCGCCCTCGGCGGCGGCCTTCTCGGCCTCGGGCCGCTCGACCGTCACGAGTCCGAATTCGGCCGCGACGAAGAATCCGTTGGCGAGAATCAGCAGGAACGCGGCTGCCAGGAGCAGCAAAGGGGTGGTCATGATGCCGCCGCCTCCACACGGTCGCGTACCCCGGGAACGGGATACGCGCTATGTCGGCAGGGGGCGGCGCAGGTACTGCAGGACGATCCGTCCATCGCCGGAGAGGGTCACTCCTCGGTTAGCAGGAGCCCCTGGCGCACCGGGCGGGGCGGCAGGGGCGGAAGCGCATCGTTCGCGCCTCCGGAAACAGATTAATCAAGACATGGCCCGATGCGGCAGGGTGACCGCCCTGAGGATCTGTCCGGGTCAGCCCTGACGCCGCTCGGGGCCCGCCGCCGAACGGGCCTCGACGAGCGCCCGCAGGGCCCGGGCGTCGGCGATCGCGCGCTGCTTGGCGAGGCCCGGCTGGATGCCCAGAGCAGGCAGGCTGGTGCCGTCGCTGAGGTTGAGGAAGACCCAGGGGTCGCCCGGCCGGAGGGTCACCTGGAGGATCTCCGCCCACTCCAGACGGCGCTTGTTCGTGAGATTGACGACAGTGACGCCGTCCTCGTCCACGACGACCTTGGGTCGCGCCAGCAGGAGCAGCACGGCGTCCAGCAGGAGCGCCGTGAAGACGAAGCTCACGCGCTCGCCGGGGCTGAGCTGCTTCAGCAGCATCGCGACCGCCGTGATCACCGCGAAGATGGCGACGGCCGCGGTGAGCAGCACCACACGGGTGCTGCCCGGCCGGAACGTGACGGGCAGGGCGGGCAGATCGGACATCTCGCGTACGCCCCTCAGAGACGGCAGGCGTGGATGGCCGTGGTCAGGATGGCGCGGGCGCCGATGTCGTACAGGTCGTCCATGATCCGCTGGGCTTCCTTGGCCGGGACCATCGCGCGGACGGCGACCCAGCCCTCGTTGTGCAGCGGGGAGACGGTCGGGGACTCCAGGCCGGGCGTGAGGGCGACGGCCTTCTCCAGCTGCTCGACGCGGCAGTCGTAGTCCATCATCACGTAGGTCCGGGCGACGAGGACGCCCTGGAGGCGGCGCAGGAACTGCTGCACCTTGGGGTCGTCGGCGTCCGCCCCGGTGCGGCGGATCACGACGGCCTCCGACTGCATGATCGGCTCGCCGGCGACCTCCAGGCCGGCGTTGCGCAGCGAGGTGCCGGTCTCGACGACGTCGGCGATGACCTGGGCGACGCCGAGCTGGATGGCGGTCTCGACGGCTCCGTCGAGGTGGACGACGGAGGCGTCGATGCCGTGCTCGGCGAGGTGGGCGGCGACGATGCCCTCGTAGGAGGTGGCGATCGTCTTGCCCGTCAGGTCCGCCAGGCCGCTGATCGTGCCGGGCTTGGTGGCGTAGCGGAAGGTGGAGCGGGCGAAGCCGAGGGCGAGGATCTCCTCGGCTTCGGCGCCGGAGTCGATGAGCAGGTCGCGGCCGGTGAGGCCGATGTCGAGCTGCCCGGAGGCGACGTAGATCGCGATGTCGCGGGGGCGGAGGTAGAAGAACTCGACCTCGTTCACCGGGTCGACGATCCGCAGTTCCTTGGACTCGCGGCGCTGCTGGTAGCCGGCCTCATGCAGCATCTCCGCCGCAGGGCCGGACAGGGAACCCTTGTTGGGGACGGCGATGCGCAGCATGAGGTCGGCTTCCTTTGCGTGGTGTCTGACGGGAACGGGGGTGCGGCTCAGAGGTGGGCGTAGACGTCGTCGAGGGAGATGCCGCGGGCGACCATCATCACCTGGACGTGGTAGAGCAGCTGCGAGATCTCCTCGGCGGCGGCTTCCTTGCCCTCGTACTCGGCGGCCATCCAGACCTCGGCGGCCTCTTCGACGACCTTCTTGCCGATGGCGTGGACGCCCTTGCCGACCAGTTCTGCGGTGCGGGAAGTGGCGGGGTCGCCCTGGGCGGCCTTGTGCTGGAGCTCGGTGAAGAGCTCCTCGAACGTCTTCTTGGACATGGTGACGCTCAGCCTATGCCACGTGTGCCTTTCGTCAGTGCCAGGGTTCGGATACCGAGCGGAGGGTGGCCGCGGTCGCCACCGCGGCGGTCACCGCCTCGTGCCCCTTGTCCTCGTTGGAGCCCTCGATCCCGGCGCGGTCCAGGGCCTGTTCCTCGGTGTCGCAGGTCAGCACGCCGAAGCCGACGGGGACGCCGGTGTCGACGGAAACCTGGGTGAGGCCCTGGGTCACACCCTGGCACACGTACTCGAAGTGGGGGGTTCCGCCGCGGATGACGACACCGAGGGCGACGATCGCGTCGTAGCCGCGACCCGCGAGGACCTTGGCGACGACCGGGAGTTCCCAGCTGCCGGGGACCCTGAGCAGGGTCGGCTCGTCGATGCCCAGGTCGTGCAGGGCGCGCAGGGCGCCGTCGACCAGGCCGTTCATCACCTTCTCGTGCCACTGTGCCGCGATGACGGCGACCCGGAGGTCACCCACATTGCGTACGGACAGTTCCGGTGCACCCTTGCCGCTCACGTCTCTCCTCAGAGCTTTCTCGCTGTGCCGTCTTGCTGTCTTGCTGTGCTGCTGACTTGTTGTGCTGCTGTCCTGCCTTACTGGTTGCCGCAGGCCGGCACGGTGGTCGTGTCCAGCCAGGGCAGGTCGTGGCCCATCCGGTCCCGCTTGGTGCGCAGGTAGCGGAGGTTGTGCTCGCCGGCGTTCACGGGCATCGGCACACGGGCCCGGACCGCGATGCCGTGCCGGACGAGGGCGTCGGTCTTGTCGGGGTTGTTGGTCAGCAGCCGGACGCCGCGCACGCCGAGGTCGGCGAGGATCTGCGCGCCGGCCGCGTAGTCGCGGGCGTCGGCGGGCAGGCCGAGTTCGAGGTTGGCGTCGAGGGTGTCACGGCCCCGCTCCTGGAGTTCGTAGGCGCGCAGCTTGGACATCAGGCCGATGCCGCGGCCCTCGTGTCCGCGCAGGTAGACCACGACGCCCCGGCCCTCCTCCTGGATGCGGGCGAGGGAGGCGTCGAGCTGGGGGCCGCAGTCGCAGCGGGCCGAGCCGAAGACGTCGCCGGTGAGGCATTCGGAGTGGACGCGCACGAGGACGTCCTGGCCGTCGCCGATCTCGCCGTGCACCAGGGCGACGTGCTCGACGCCGTCGACGGTGGAGCGGTAGCCGTGGGCCGTGAAGGTGCCGTGGGCGGTGGGCAGCCTGGTGGTGGCCTCGCGGCGGACGGTGGGTTCGCTGCCGCGGCGGTAGGCGATCAGGTCCTCGATGGAGATGATCGTCAGGCCGTGCTTGCGGGCGAAGGGGATCAGCTCGGGCAGGCGCAGCATGGTGCCGTCCTCGCCGGCGATCTCGACGATCGCGCCGGCCGGGCGCAGACCCGCGAGGCGGGCGAGGTCGACGGCGGCCTCGGTGTGGCCGTTGCGGGTGAGGACGCCGCCGGGCCGGGCGCGCAGCGGGAAGACGTGGCCGGGGCGGACGAAGTCGTCGGCCCCGGAGACACCGTCGGCGAGCAGCCGGAGGGTGGTGGCGCGGTCGGAGGCGGAGATGCCGGTGCTCACGCCGTGCGCGGCGGAGGCGTCGACGGAGACCGTGAACGCGGTCTTCATCGACTCGGTGTTGTCCTCGACCATCTGCGGGAGCTTCAGCCGGTCCAGCTCGTCGCCCTCCATGGGGGCGCAGATCAGGCCGCGGCACTCGCTCATCATGAAGGCGACGATCTCGGGGGTGGCCTTCTCGGCGGCGATGACGAGGTCGCCCTCGTTCTCCCGGTCCTCGTCGTCGACGACCACGACGGGGCGGCCGGCCGCGATGTCGGCGATGGCCTGCTCCACGGGGTCGAGCGCGAAGCTCTCGACGTCGTCGGTGCTGTACAGGGTGGTTGTGGCGCTCATGCCGGCGCTCCTTCCAGGGTGGGCCGCGCGGTCTGACGCGAGCGCAGCCACCAGTCGCGCATGCCCCACAGGACGAGCGCGCCGTAGATGACGTAGACGAAGCCGGAGAAGGCGTAGCCGTTGGCGAAGTTCAGGGGGACGCCGACGACGTCGACGAGGAGCCAGGCGAACCAGAACTCGACCATGCCGCGGGCCTGGGCGTACATCGCGACGACGGTGCCGACGAAGATGTAGGCGTCGGGCCAGGGGTCCCAGGACAGGGTCGGGTACGCCGTGAACAGCAGCGCCACCGCGACCGTGCCGGCGGCCGCCGCCGCGACCATGACCGCCCGTTCGCGCCAGGTGGCGAACCGTACGGCGATGTGGCCGTCTTCTCCCCGGCCCTTGCCGCGCTGCCACTGCCACCAGCCGTACAGGGCGACGATCATGACGACCGCCTGCTTGCCCGCGCTGCCGGTGAGGTGGCCGTAGAAGGCGCCGAACAGGATGAGGCCGGCCAGGAACTGCACGGGCCAGGTCCAGATGGAGCGCCGCCAGCCGAGGGCGAGGGCGGCCAGGCCGAAGAGGTTGCCGACCATGTCGGACCAGAGGATGTGCTGGCCGAAGACGACGAACGCCTCGGAGTTCAGCGTGTTCACCGGCCGGCCCCCTGCGCACGGTCGCCCAGCATCCGCTCGACGTACTTGGCGATGACGTCCACCTCGAGGTTGACCGGGTCGCCGGGCTGCTTGTGGCCGAGCGTGGTCAGGTCGAGGGTGGTGGGGATGAGGCTGACCGTGAAGTGGTCCGGGCCGGCGTCGACGACGGTGAGGCTGATGCCGTCGACGGTGATGGAACCCTTCTCGACCACGTAGCGGGTGAGGTCCGCGGGGAGGGAGATCTTCACGATCTCCCAGTGCTCGGAGGGCTTGCGCTCCAGGATCTCGCCGGTGCCGTCCACGTGGCCCTGCACGATGTGTCCGCCGAGGCGTCCGCCGACGGCCATGGGGCGTTCGAGGTTGACGCGGGATCCGGCCTTCAGGGCACCGAGGCTGGAGCGGTTCAGGGTCTCGGCCATGACGTCGGCCGTGAACTCGTCGCCCTCGTGGTCGACGACCGTGAGGCACACTCCGTTCACGGCGATCGAGTCGCCGTGCTTGGCGCCTTGGGTGACGACCGGTCCGCGCAGGCGGAAGCGACAGGCGTCGTCGAGGGTCTCGACGGCGGTGACCTCGCCCAGCTCTTCGACGATTCCGGTGAACACTTCCCGGGTCCTCCTGCCTCTTCGGGCACGGACTCCGGGGCTGTCGATGACGACAGAAGGTACGAGCAGGGACACCGGGGACGACGCCGGACGGAGTCCGTCACGAGGACGGACTTCTCGGCGGCGCGCACGGATGCCCGCTCGCCGCGCACTGCCTCCCATCCGGACTTTAACCGTCGGTCCAGGAATTTCACCTGGTCAACCGGCCGCTGGAGGCGACCGGGTCGCGGACTGTAACCGCCGGTTCGGACTTTCACCGACCCCGGAGTGCGCTGCTACTGGTACACGGCCAGTGTGCCACGCCTGATCGACATGCAAAGGGGCGAAGTATGTGGGCTGCCTCACAGAACGTGTCGCAGCCCTTTCCGAGCGCGACCGGCACCCCGACTTCCGCGTCGACGCGACCCGATGTCGCCCTGCATTGGTACACACCTATTGACGCTGTGGTCTAGTCCTTTCTAGGGTCATCGTCAGGGTCGGCTCCCCCTCCCTGACCGGCCCGGCGGCGGTGACGACGGCCCTTGCCCGCCGTCGGGCCTTCTTAGGGGCGACCGCTCCACCGGCCTGAACAGTTCGTCCTGGGCGCGGTCCCGGGCCGTCAGCAACGCGCCGCGCAGCACCGCTTCGCCGCCCAGGGTGGTGGCCCGCACCTCCGTGGGCAGCGGCGTCATCCCGGCTATGCGCTCCTGCACCCGCCCGGCGAGTTCGGCGCCGCCCGCCTGGCCGACCTCCCCGCCGAGGACCACACAACCGGGGTCCAGGATGGCGACGACCGAGGCGACCCCGACGGCGAGCCGGTCGGCGAGGGCCTCCAGGAAACGGCCGGCGGATGCGGGGTCTTCAGGCCAGGGCGCTTCGCCGGCCGTGCCCCCCGAAGGCCCGGGCTCCTCGGGGAGAGCGGCCCCCTCCCGCCGCACCCGGGCCGCCGCCCCCCGCACCACGCCGACGGCCGCCCGCACCACTCCCGCCTCGGACACCGCCGCGGGGGCCCCGAACTCCGCCGCGAGGTGGACGACCGCCGCCGACGAGGCCAGCGAGTGGAAGCCGCCCTCGCAGTCCTTCGACGTCGGCAGCGCGGCCGTGCCCGGGACCGGGAGGAAGCCGATCTCGCCGGTGCCGCCGGAGGCGCCGCGACGGAGGGCGCCGTCGAGGACCACGGCCGCTCCCGGTGCGTGGCCGAGCCACAGCAGGACGAAGGTGTCCCGGTCCCGGGCCGCCCCGTCGCGCTGCTCGGCCAGCGCCGCGAGGTTGGTCTCGTTCTCGACGCGGACGCGGGCCTCGGGCAGGCGCTCCTGAAGGGTGGCGACGAGACGGCGGTGCCATTCCGGCAGTCCGGTGGATTCACGGAGTTCGCCGCTGGAGGGGTCGATCAGGCCGGGCGTACCGATCCCCACGGTGTGCAAGCGGTCGGCACCGGCCTCCTTCGCCACCTGCTCGACCAGTGTGACCGCCTGCTCCACGGCGGGGCCCGTGCCGGTGTCGTCCCCGATGGGCACCGACGCCCTGGCCAGCACCCGCCCCACCAGGTCCGCGACGGCCACGGCGACGCTCTCGGTGCGCACGTCGAGGGCGGCCAGGTGCGCCCGGTCGGCGACGATGCCATAGACCTTCGCGTTGGGGCCGCGCCGCTGCTCCCCCGCCTCGCCGACCACCGCGATCAGCCCGGCGGCGGTGAGGCGTTCGACGAGGTCGGCGACGGTCGGCCGGGACAGACCGGTCAGCTGCTTCAACTGCCCTGCCGTCAACGGGCCTTCCTGCTGGAGCAGGCGCAGGGCGAGCCGGTCGTTGATGGCCCGGGCGGTGCTCGGGGATGCGGGCATGCGCGGATCCTCCCAGATCGACGGGGCCGTCGACGGTGGCCAGCGGGAAACCCACTTATTATCAGGCAGGGTTCCTGATAGTTTACGCCCGCACCGGTCACGGGACACGGCAGAGACCTGGAGGGGGACCGCAGAATGGGCAACGTGGTCGACGAACAGCGCGAGGTGAAGCGGTCCCGGTACGCCGTGGCCGCCGTCTTCGCCGTGCACGGTGCCGTGACCGGCTCGTTCGCGACCCGCGTGCCGTGGATCCAGGACCACGCGGGCGTGAGCGCCGGGCAGTTGGGGATCGCACTCGCCTTCCCCGCGCTCGGCGCCTCGGTCGCGATGCCGCTCGCCGGCAGCATCAGCCACCGCTTCGGTGCCCGCAACGCGCTGCGCGGTCTGATCGCTCTGTGGACGATGGCGCTGGTCCTGCCGTCCCTCGCGCCGAACCTGCTGACGCTGTGTCTGGCCCTGTTCGTGTACGGCGCGACGGCGGGCATGGCCGACGTGGCGATGAACGCGCTGGGCGTCGAGGTCGAGAACCGTCTCGGCCGATCCATCATGTCCGGGCTGCACGGTATGTGGAGCGCGGGCGCCCTGGTGGGCTCGGCGGCCGGCACGCTCGCCGCGCACCTGGGTTCGGACGCCCGGCTGCACCACCTCCTGGCCGCCGCGGTCCTCACGGCCGTCGGTGTACTGAGCTGCCGGTGGGTGCTCGACCTGCAGCCCGCGGAGGACGAGGAGCCGCCGCCGAGGTTCGCCCTGCCGCCCCGCTCCGCCCTGCTGATCGGCGCGATCGGCTTCTGCGCGGTGTTCGCGGAGGGCGCGAGCCTGGACTGGTCGGCGGTGTACCTGCGGGAGCAGCTGGAGACCTCGGCCGGTCTGGCCGCCGCGTGCACGACGGGCTTCACGCTCACCATGGCGGTGGCCCGTATCGCGGGCGACAGGATCGTGGACCGCTTCGGGGCCGTGCGGACCGTACGGGCGAGCGGGGTGTTCGCCGTGCTGGGCGGGCTGCTGATCGTGGTCGCGGACCATCCGGCGGTGGCGATGAGCGGGTTCGCCCTGATGGGGCTGGGCATCGCCGTCGTCGTCCCGCTGTGCTTCGCGGCGGCGGGCCGCAGCGGCTCCAACCCGAGCCTGGCCATCGCGGGCGTCGCGACCATCACGTACACCTCCGGGCTGGTCGCGCCGAGCGCGATCGGCATGCTGGCCCAGGCGACGAGCCTGATGGTGTCGTTCTGCCTGGTGACGGCGCTGTCGTGCGGGCTGGTGGCGTTCGCGGGTGTGCTGCGGCCGGGCGAGCGGACGAAGGTCGGCCGGACGGACGCGGCGGTTCCCGACCTACGGCCCTGAACGGGCACGCCACGACGGCGGTTCCCGACCTACGGCCTGAACTGGCACGCCACGACCGCGGTTCCCGGCCCACGGCCCTGGACTGGCACGCCACGACCGCGGCCCGGCCCACGGCCCTGAGCGGGCACGCGACGAGCGTCCAGATCAGCCCCCGTCACCACCTCCCGCGGCGCACCCCGACAATGGTCCGGACACTCGCACGCACGACGAAAGCGAAACCGCACCATGGATCTCGGCGTCCGCTGGAAACTGCACGGCGACGGAAAGATCCCGGCGCCCGGCGCCGTGGTCCGCCCCGACGAGCGGCTCTCCTGGCCCCGCACGGCCGGACTGGGCGCCCAGCACGTCGTGGCGATGTTCGGTGCGTCCTTCGTGGCACCGGTCCTGATGGGCCTGGACCCGAACCTGGCCATCATGATGTCGGGCGTCGCGACCGTCGTGTTCCTGCTGGCCACCCGCGGCAGCGTGCCCAGCTACCTGGGCTGCTCCCTCTCCTTCGTCGGCGTGGCGGCGGTGATCCGGGCGCAGGGAGGAAGCAGCGCGACCGTCACGGGAGCGGTGTTCGTCGTCGGGGGCGCGCTGTTCCTGGTGGGGCTCGCCGTGCGGCGGTTCGGGGCCCGTATCATCCACGCCGCGATGCCGCCCATCGTGACCGGCGCGGTGGTGATGCTGATCGGCTTCAACCTGGCGCCGGTGACGGCCTCGACGTACTGGCCGCAGGACCAGTGGACGGCCCTGCTGGTGATGCTGTTCACCGGTCTGGCGGTGGTCTGTCTGCGCGGCTTCTGGTCCCGGATCGCGATCTTCCTGGGGCTGGTCTTCGGGTACGGCATCTCCTGGGTGTTCGACCTGCTCTTCGGCAAGATCCACTCGGTGGACGCGAGCGGCAGGCTCACCGACCACTGGCGGCTGGACCTCTCCGGCGTGGACAAGGCCGACTGGATCGGACTGCCCACCCTGCACGCCCCGTCGTTCGAGTGGTCGGCGATCCTGGTCGCCCTGCCGGTCGTCATCGCGCTGGTCGCGGAGAACGCCGGGCACGTGAAGGCGGTCGGCGAGATGACCGGCGACGACCTGGACGACAAGCTGGGCACGGCCATCTCCGCCGACGGCGTCGGCTCGATGCTGTCCACCGCGGTCGGCGGCCCGCCCAACACCACGTACTCCGAGAACATCGGCGTGATGGCCGCGACCCGCGTCTACTCGACGGCCGCGTACTGGGCCGCCGCCGGATTCGCCCTGCTGTTCGGTATCTGCCCGAAGTTCGGCGCGGTCGTGGCGGCGATCCCGGGCGGGGTGCTCGGCGGCATCACCGTCATCCTGTACGGCATGATCGGCCTGTTGGGCGCGCAGATCTGGATCAACGCCAAGGTGGATCTGCGCAATCCGCTGAACCTGGTCCCGGCCGCGGCGGGCATCATCATCGGTGTCGGCAACGTCTCCCTGAAGTTCTCCGACACGTTCTCGCTGAGCGGCATCGCCCTCGGCACGGTGGTCGTCATCACCGGCTACCACGCCCTGCGGGCCTTCGCCCCCGCCCACTTGAAGACGCAGGCGCCGCTGCTGGACGAGGGCACCTCCTCCTACGACGACGAGTCGGACGACGCCACGTCGTAGGCGAGGGAGGCCGTGAACGTCCCCGGCCTGCCCTTGCAGTCGGTCGACTCCCCCGGCAGCTTCACCCACAGGGGGGAAGCGCCGGGCCCGCCGGTACTCCCGCCCGCCTGGAGCTGCGACTCTGCCCGCATGTCGCGATGCGAACAACTCACCCCAGCCGTGGACACTCCGGTCGACGCCGTCATCTCCCGTATGCGCGCCCTCGACGCGGCCCTGCACCCGCGGGACGGGGTCGCGGTCTTCAACCGTGTCTACCTCGCCGTGACGGAGGCGGTGGACCGGTGCGTCGACGCCGGCCGGTTCCCGGACGCCCAGGCCGCGATCACGCTGGACGTACGGTTCGCGCAGCGGTACCTCGCGGCCGTCGAGTCGGCGGCGGACGAGCGGCGGCCGCCCGCCTGCTGGCGGCCGCTGTTCCAGTTCCGCCGCCACCCCGGGGTACGGCCGTTGCAGTTCGCCCTGGCGGGCATCAACGCGCACATCGGGCACGATCTGGCCCTGGCCGTCGTGGACACCTGCCGTGACCTCGGCTGCGCACCCGTCGATCTGGAGGACGAGTTCGACCTGGTGGGCGATCTCCTCGTCTCGCTGGAGGAGCGCATCCGCGACGATCTGATGCCGGGGCCCGATCTGTTGCGGATCGCCGACCCGCTGACCCACCTGCTCGGCTCCTGGAGCCTGGACCGCGCCCGGGACGCCGCCTGGACGGCGGCCCGGGCCCTGTGGGTCCTTCGTGAACTCCCCGATGTCGCCGACGAGTTCACCGAGCACCTGGACACCGCGGTGGGCTTCGCGGGGCGCATGCTGCTCACGCCCCTGACCGAGCCCGGGGTCCGCTAGCCCCTAGTCCTCAGGCAGTTCGACGGGCGCGATCTCGTCGTAGACGTCACCCGGGCCCGGGTTGGTCGGGTCGGTCGTGCCGCCCAGGTGGTGCATGACGCCCCAGACCGCGTTGAGGGCGGTCTGGATCGCGCCCTCGGCCCAGCCGGCCGTCCAGGAGATGTCGTCGCCGGCGAGGAAGATGCCGCGCTTGTCCTCGGGCAGCCGGTCCTGCATGAAGTGCGTGAACAGGCGCCGCTGATAGCGGTAGTGACCGGGCAGGTTGGCCTTGAACGCGCCCATGAAATAGGGCTCGTTCTCCCAGGAGACCGTCACCGGGTTGCCGATGATGTGCTTACGGATGTCGACCTTGGGATAGATCTCTCCGAGCGACTTCAGCATGACCTCCATCCGCTCGTTCGCGGACAGCGGCAGCCACTTCAGGCTGTCGTCGCACCAGGTGTACGACAGGCAGATGACGGCGGGCTTGTCCGGGCCGTCGTCGAGCAGGTAAGTGCCGCGCGTCATACGGTCGGTGAGCGTCATCGACATGACGTCCCGGCCGGTCTCCTCGTCCTTGTCCAGCCAGAACGGGCGGTCCACCGGCACGAACAGCTTGGAGCTCTCCATGTAGTGGGTGCGCTCGATCGCCGTCCAGTGGTCGATCGGGAAGAGCGAGTCGTCGCAGGCGATCTTCGACAGCAGCATCCAGGACTGGGCCGTGAAGATCGCCGCCTGGAAGGTGCGGATGTCGCCGTTCGCGTCGGTCACCGTGATGCGGTTGCCGGCGGTGCGGTGCAGCCGGGTCACGGCCGGGCGGGGCTCGCCGGCCTCGTGCAGGGTCGCGAGCGAGGTCCCCAGCGGCCAGTGGACGATCTTCTGCGGCTCGCGCTCCCACAGGCGCAGCGGCAACTGCTGTGAGCCGCCGACGATGCCGCGGTGGTGGTCGTCGGCCTCGGTGTAGACGACGCGCAGGATCTCCAGGATGGAGTTGGGGAAGTCGGTGTCCCAGCCGCCCGTGCCGAAGCCGACCTGGCCGAAGATCTCGCGGTGCCGGAACGACTTGAACGCCTCGGAGTCGCAGAGGAAGCCGTAGAAGGTCTGGTTGTCGAGCTTCTCGACGAGCCTGGACCAGATCTCGCGGATGCGCGGCACGTCCCGCTCGCGCAGGGCGCGGTTCATGTCGGAGAAGTCGGCGCCCTCCTCCAGGCACCGGCCCCAGGCCTCGGCGACGTCCCGGTAGACCTGCGGCAGATCGCCGATCGTCTCGGCGTAGTGCGACTCGCCCTTGAGGTCGACGACGGTGGACGGGGTCGCCTCGGACAGCGGGTTGGGGAAGGGCCGCGTCTGGAGGCCGACCAGGTCGATGTAGTGCTGCAGGGCCGTGGAGGACGGCGGGAAGCGCATCGCGCCCATCTCGGCGGTGAGGGACTCGTCGCAGCCGTCGAAGCCCACCGTGCGCAGCCGGCCGCCGATCTGGTCGGCCTCGTACACGACCGGCTTGAGACCCATCTTCATCAGCTCGTACGCGGCGACGATGCCGGACAGGCCGCCGCCGATGACCGCGACCTCCGTGCCGTGCTCGGTAGCGGGTATCTGCCCGAGGCCCGCCGGGTGGGCGAGGAAGTCGTCGTAGGCGTACGGGAAGTCCGGGCCGAACATGGTGATCGGCGGCTGCTGCGCGTCAGCGTGCTCGACGGCGTTGGGCACGGTGGACGTCATGGGGTACGGACTCCTTGCACAGATACGAAGGGTGGTTCAGGGGGGATTTCAGACGAGCGAGCCGTACAGACCGGGCCGCCGGTCCCGCAGATACGGGTTGTTCTCGCGCGACGCGGCGAGGAAGGCCGGGTCGACGTCGGCGAGCACGAGTTCCTCATCCCGTCCGGCCCGGCTCCGGGCGACACCGTCGGGGCCGGCGAGCGTGGACAGGCCCACGAACTCGAACTCGCCCTCCCGGCCCACGCGGTTGACGTACGCGACGTACATCTGGTTCTCGAAGGCGCGCACCGGGATCATCGACTCGGCGACCAACTGGAACGGGTGCATCTGGGCGGTCGGGACGACCAGCAGGTCGGTGCCGGCCAGGGCGTGGGCGCGGACGTTCTCCGGGAACTCCACGTCGTAGCAGATGAGGATGCCGACACGGAGACCGTCGATCTCGGCCTGGACGACCGGCAGGTCGCCAGGGGTGAAGTGGTCTCGCTCGAAACAGCCGAAGAGGTGCGTCTTGCGGTGGTTGGCGAGCCGGGTACCGTCGGCGGAGATCAGCTGGGCGGAGTTGAACACCGTGTCGCCGGCCCGCTCGGGGTAGCCGTAGGCGATCGCCAGGCCGTGGCCGGTCGCGATGTCGGCGATGGCGTCCGCGCAGTCGCCGTCGGCGGGCTCGGCGAGCCGGCCGATCTCGTCGCCGATGGCGTACCCCGTGAGGAACAGCTCGGACGTGACCAGCAGCCCGGCGCCCGCGGCGGCGGCCCGGCCCGCGGCCTCGTCGAGGACCTTGAGGTTCTCGACGGTGGAGCCGGGTCGGCCGGAGCTCTGGAGCAGGGCGGTGCGCATGCGTGATCCTCACCGGGCGGGGGGGTGGTCGGGGGAACTTTGGGGGCCACATAGACGGTACGGGCGGCTGACCAGGGCGGACAAGCAGGAGCCGTTGCGCGCCGGTGAACGGTTCGTTGCGTGACTGGAGGGCCCTGCGGCGATTCGTTGCGCCCCTCGGGTCTCACTCCCGCTCCTCCTCGGAGAGCAGCTCCGCGCGACCTCCTCCGCCGTACGGCGGAGGCGGGGTCCCGCCCCGAGCGCGATGTCCGGCCCCCGCCGGGCCGGAAGAGTGAGGGCCGTCCACACGACCTGCGGAAGGAACGCAATGAAGCGCCGTACGAAGATCGTCGTGCTCGGCTCCGCTCTGCTCCTCACGGCCGGGGCGGCCTCGGCCGCGACCGCGTCGGACGCGCCCCGGGAACGTGCGACCGTGTCGGAACCCCGTCAGCGGGAGGCCGCGGCCCTCACCGGCACCGCCAAGCTGTACCGCTCGGACGGGGACGACATCACGTTCTCGTTCGACGCACACCTGGCGGCCGAGGACACCGCCGATCCGATGCAGGCGACCGGCACCCTGGAGTTCAGCCACTACCTGAACGGCAAGGGTGCCTGGGCGAAGGCGAGGGTCGACTGCCTGGTGACCGGCGGCAAGGTCGCCGTCGTCTCCGGCGTCGTCACCGAGTCCGACCTCCCGGGCGCCGAGGGCAGGCGGGTCGGCGTCACCGTCCACGACCTCGGACGCCACGACCGGCTCGGCTACAGCTGGCTGGCGTCGGGCAGTCCTGCCGAAGGCAACGAGCCGCCGAAGTGCGCGAGCGCCGCCCCCTTCGAGAAGGTGAAGAAGGGGCCGGGCGACTTCACGGTCGTGCCGTGGCAACCCGAGCTCTAGCCAGGGCCAGGGCCGTCACCAGGTAGGGGATCGCCAGCACCGCGAAGACGGTGCTGTGCGCCATGCCGGTCCCGAGCAGCGCGTACCCGCCGAACGTGGCGACCGTGGCCAGCTCGGTTCCGAGGCTCGCCACGGAGGTGAGCGTGGCCCGGCGGGAGTCGTCGATGCGGTGCTGGAGCCGGACGTCGGCCAGTACCTCTGCCAGCTGGAACCCTGCGAAGGCGAGGCCCAGGAGGAGGACTCCGGTCAGCGAGCGGGCCAGGGCTCCCGCCGCGAGGGCGAGGGCGGCGCCCGCGAGCAGCACCGCGAGCCCCGTCGTGCCGAGGCGCTCGGCCGGGCCTGTGAGGAGGCTGCCGACGGTGACGCCCGCCCAGACCAGCATGACCAGGTAGGGCACCGTCGCCTCGGCGAAGCCGATCTCCCGGATCAGCAGTGGGGTGTACTCGTCGAGTGCGCCCCACACGGCGGCCACGGCCGGGATCAGCAGCACGGCGCCGCGTACCGCACGGTCCCCGCGGACCTCGGCGAACCCGGCCCGCACCCCCGTCGTCCAGCCGTCGCCGGAGGTCGCGGGGCGCACCCGGTGCTCCGGGAACCGGGTCGCGGTGACGGCGGCCAGTACACAGGCCAGGACACTCAGGGCACCGACGGCCGGGTAGCCGCCCCGGGCGAGGACCGGCCCGGCCAGGCCGGTGGAGGCCACCGTGCCCATCAGCCGCGCGGCCCGGGCCCGGCCCATGACGCGCGCGTACCGGTCGGCGGCGCCGAGCCGGTCCAGCTCGTCGTAGACCAGCGCTTCCAGCGCTCCGGAGCCGAGGGCGCCGCCCGCGCCCCACAGGACGAAGCCGGCCGCGAAGGCCGCGTACGACGGGACGGCCACCCACAGCGCGAAGCCGGCGGCGGTCAGCAGCGGGCCGACCCACAGCAGCCTGCGCCGCGACATGGCGTCGGCCCAGGCTCCGGAGGGCACCTCGAGCACCACACCGGTGACGGACCACAGGGCGAACAGGGAGGAGATCTGCCAGAGCGACATGCCGGTGTCGGCGAAGAGCAGCGCGTACACCGGGTAGAGCAGGACGAAGTCGTCGAGGAACGCGTAGCCGTACAGCGTGCGCGTCAGACGGCGGACGCCGGTGGTGGGCACCCGCGGGGGTGTGGGTGTCATGAGGCCTTCCCGGAAGGACGGATCGGACGCCGCAGGTACGGCGGCCGAGGCGGTCCTCGGGAGGCACGGCTGGTGGATCAATGTCGCCAGGTCATGACACCCAGGTTAGAGGTGTCGCGTGTGCCGGGCGACGCAGTTACGTGGGCGAACCCGACGAGAAGCGCCGCAGCAGCGGCGAGAGCACGAGCACGGACTTGGTCCGCTCGACGAACGGCTCCCCGGCGATCCGTTCCAGGACCCGTTCGAAGTGCCGCATGTCGGAGGCGAAGACCTGGGCGATCGCGTCCGCGTCCCCGGTGACGGTGGACGCGGCCACGACCTCCTGGTAGCGCTCCAGGCCCCGCTGGATGGTCTCCGGGGAGGTGTTCCCGCGGCAGTAGATCTCGACGAACCCCTCGGTCTCCCAGCCGAGGGCGCCCGGGTCCACGCGTACGGTGAAGCCGGTGATGGCTCCGGTGGCCCGCAGCCGGTCCACGCGCCGTTTCACGGCGGGCGCGGACAGGCCGACGAGCGAGCCGATGTCGGCGTAGGAGCGGCGGGCGTCCTCGGCGAGGGCGTGCACGATGCGTTCGTCGAGATCGTTCAGCACAGTGGGTCGTTCACTTCTCGGATGGCGCGAGTCGGGATCGGCGGTAGCCGTACAGGAAGTAGAACACAAGCCCGGCAGCCATCCAGACACCGAAGACCACCCAGGTCACGGTGGACAGGCTGCCCATCATCCAGAGGCAGAAGGCGAAGCCCAGCGCGGGCAGGACCGGGGAGAGCGGCACCCGGAAGGTGCGCGGCATGTCCGGCTTGGTCCGGCGCAGCACGACGACGGCCACGTTGACCAGCGCGAAGGCGAACAGGGTGCCGATGCTGGTGGCGTCGGCGAGCTGCCCCAGCGGGATCGCGGCGGCCAGGACCCCGCAGAACAGCGACACGATCAGGGTGTTGGCGCGGGGGGCGCCGGTCTTGGGGTGGACCCTGGCGAACACCTTGGGCACCAGACCGTCGCGGGACATGGCGAACAGGATGCGGGTCTGGCCGTACAGCACGGTCAGCACGACGCTCGCGATGGCGATGACGGCGCAGAACGCCAGCAGGGTGCCCCAGAACGTCTGCCCGGTGACCTCGCGCATGATCTGGGCGAGGGCGGCCTCGGAGTCGGTGAAGCCCTTCCAGGGCTTGGCCCCCACGGCGACGGCGGCGACGAGGACGTACAGCGCGGTGACGATGACCAGCGACAGCATGATCGCGCGGGGCAGGTCGCGCTGGGCGTTCTTGGCCTCCTCACCGGCGGTGGAGGCGGCGTCGAAGCCGATGTAGGAGAAGAACAGCGTGGCACCGGCGGCGCTGACGCCCGCCATGCCGAGCGGCATGAAGTTCTCGTAGTTGCCGGAGCGGAAGCCCTGGACGCCGATGGCGCAGAACATCACCAGGGCGGCGATCTTCACGACGACCATGACGGTGTTGGCGCGGGCGGACTCGCGGGCGCCGCCCAGCAGGAACGCCATCGCGAGCAGGACGACGATCAGCGCCGGCAGGTTGAACACGCCGCCGTCGCCGGGCGGGGCGGACAGGGCGGCCGGGATGGTGACGCCGATGGTCCCGTCGAGCAGTTCGTTGAGGTACTCGCCCCAGCCGACGGCGACGGCGGCCACCGACACGCCGTACTCCAGGACCAGGCACCAGCCGCATATCCAGGCGATCAGCTCGCCCATCGTTGCGTACGCATACGAGTACGAGGAGCCCGAGACCGGGATGGTGCCGGCCAGCTCGGCGTAGGACAGGGCCGAGAACAGGGCGGTGAGACCGGCGATCACGAAGGAGAGGGTGACGGCCGGGCCCGCCTTGGGGACAGCCTCGCCGAGGACGACGAAGATGCCGGTGCCGAGCGTGGCACCGATGCTGATCATGGTCAGCTGCCACAGCCCGAGGGTGCGGCGCAGTGACCCGCCCTCGCCCTGGCCACCCTCCGCCACCAGGCGTTCCACCGGCTTGCGGCGCATGAGGCGCGCGCCGACGCCGGGGGGTGCGGAGGCCGCCGTGGGGCCTGGGTTCTGCGGGGGTGCGCCTTGGTCGAGCACGCGCTGGCTCCTTCTCGCTGCCGGTGAGGGCGGCGGGGACCACGGGCACCCGGGAAACAGGGACCCACCGAGCGGAGTCCCCGCCACGCCACGTACGAGGCGACAGCCTACGAGCATCGGCGTTGCTGGTGAAATGCAGCAACCTTGCGCATACGTGCAAGATCATTGCGTTACCGGAGGATGGGCGGGTGTTCGTTGCGGGGCGGCTGTCGAGTGTTGCATCAGGAGTCGTCAGAGGGCCTTCACGAGGAACACGCGGGACGGACCGCCTCGGTCCTGCACTCGGCGATCTCCATGCGCCGGCGGTGGGGTCCGCGTACGCGAAACGGCCCCCGTTCTTCCCGCGGGGCGGGTCGACGGGGGCCGTTGAAAGGGACGTCCAGGCGTCAGCTCCAGCTGGCGTGCAGAGGCTTGCCCTCCGCGTAGCCGGCGGCGCTCTGGATGCCGACGACGGCCTTCTCGGCGAACTCCTCCAGGGAGCCGGCGCCGGCGTAGGTGCAGGAGGAGCGGACGCCCGCGATGATCGAGTCGATCAGGTCCTCGACGCCCGGGCGGGCCGGGTCGAGGAACATCCGGGAGGTGGAGATGCCCTCCTCGAACAGCGCCTTGCGGGCGCGGTCGTACGCCGACTCCTCCGAGGTACGGTTGCGCACGGCCCGGGCGGAGGCCATGCCGAAGGACTCCTTGTAGGCGCGGCCCTGGGCGTCGTGCTGCAGGTCGCCCGGGGACTCGTAGGTGCCGGCGAACCAGGAGCCGACCATCACGTTGGACGCGCCGGCCGCGAGGGCCATGGCCACGTCACGGGGGTGGCGGACACCACCGTCGGCCCACACGTGCTTGCCGTACTTCTTCGCCTCGGCGGCGCACTCCAGAACGGCGGAGAACTGCGGCCTGCCGACGCCGGTCATCATGCGCGTGGTGCACATGGCGCCGGGGCCCACACCGACCTTGACGATGTCCGCGCCGGCCTCGATCAGGTCGCGCACGCCCGCGGCGGCGACCACGTTGCCCGCGACGATCGGGACCTGCGGGTCGAGGTCGCGCACCAGCTTCAGGGCGCTGATCATCGACTCCTGGTGGCCGTGCGCGGTGTCGATGACGAGCGCGTCGACGCCGGCGTCCAGCAGCTGCTTGGCCTTGCCGGCGACGTCGCCGTTGATGCCGACGGCGGCGGCGATGCGCAGCCGGCCCTGCGCGTCGGTGGCCGGCTGGTAGAGCGTGGCGCGCAGGGCGCCCTTGCGGGTCAGGATGCCGGCGAGCGTGCCGTCCCCGTTGACCGCGGGGGCGTAGCGGCGGTTGGCGTGGTCGAGGGTGTTGAAGGCCTCGCCCGGGTCCATGTCCGCGTCGATGAGCAGCAGGTCCCGGGACATGACCTCGGCGAGCTGCGTGAAGCGGTCCACGCCGGACAGGTCGGCGTCGGTGACCACGCCGACCGGCTTGTGCTCGCCGTCGACGACCACACCGGCGTTGTGCGCCCGCTTGGGCAGCAGGGCCAGCGCGTCGGCGACCGTCTGGTGCGGCGACAGGATGATCGGGGTGTCCAGCACCAGGTGCCGGCTCTTCACCCAGGAGACGACGTCGATGACCACGTCGTTGGGGATGTCCTGGGGTATCACCACGAGGCCGCCGCGGCGGGCCACGGTCTCGGCCATGCGGCGGCCGGCGATGGCGGTCATGTTGGCGACGACGAGCGGGATGGTGGTGCCCGTGCCGTCCGGGGAGCTGAGGTCGACGGCCTGCCGCGAGCTCACCGAGGAGCGGCTCGGCACCATGAAGACGTCGTCGTACGTCAGGTCGTACCCAGGCTGGATGTCATTGAGGAAACGCACGTGCTGCACATCCCAGTCGATCAGAGGTGACCCCCGGACCGGCCGGCCAGGGGGAAAGAGCACGTACTTCATTCTCCCATGCCACCCGCCCGAACGACCCCCAGCGGATCATCCAGGCTGGTCAGGGGGCGTCTCGGAGGATTCTCCAAGGCCCAGGGTCACGAACAGCCCCGGGCCCCGGTCCGTCGCCTCGGCGAAGATCTCCTCGGCGACCTGCCACTCCTCGGGCCGCGTCTCGGCGTATGTCCGCCAGCCCCGCACGACGACCAGGAGCCCCCGCTCCCCGGCCCCCTCTGGGTAGAGGGCGGGGTCGGAGAGGCAGTCGGCGAGCGCGTCCCAGTTGCGGCCGAACCAGTCGGGCAGGGCCAGGTCACGGGCGCAGCGCTCCATGAGGCCCGCCTTGTCCGTGACCCCGCCCAGATCCAGGACGAGCACGATCCGCCCGGCCGGGTCGTGCACGTCGTGCGCCTGGCCGGTCACCCGTCAGACCCCGTCCGGGTCGGACCTGTTGAGCGCGGACTTCGGCGCCGGTCCGGCCGTCATCAGGTAGTCGGCGGCCGACGTGTCCGTCACCAGGCTGGTGACGAGCCCGGACCGCAGCACCGCGTCGATCGCGGGCCCCTTGCGCTGCCCGCCCGCGATCGCGACGACCTCGGGGATCCGGCGGAGCTGGTCGGCCTTGACGGTGATGCACCGCTCGCCCAGGTCGCGGCCGACCCGGCGGCCCTCGGCGTCGAAGAGGTGCGCGGACATCTCGGCGGCGACACCGAGGGAGGCGTAGTGCGCGCGCTCCTCGTCGCTGAGCATGTCGTGCACCGTGGAGATGCCCGGCTCCCAGGAGCCGATGGAGACACAGGCGACGGTGACCTTGTCGAAGTGCTCGAAGGCCCGGGCGATTCCCGTCTGGTTGCGCAGGGCCGTGGCCGTGGCCGCGTCGGGCAGCAGCATCGGGGCGTAGATGGGGTGGGCGTCGCCGCCGGACACCTGGGCGGCGCGGCGTACGGCCTCCACCGAGCCGCGCTCGGCGGTCCCGGCGTCGTAGACACCGGTCAGCTGCACCACCGTGCAGGGCGGCAGCCGGTCCAGCGCCGCCGCCATGTGGATGGTGGAGCGGCCCCAGGCCAGGCCCAGCACATCCCCCTCGTCGACCAGTTCGCCGAGCAGGTCGGCGGCCACTTCTCCCAGGTTCTCGGGGTCGGGCGTCTCCTCGGCCTCGGCCGGGGACTCGACCACGACGGCGTGCCTGAGGCCGTAGCGGGCGCGGAGCGCGTCCGAGCGCTCGGCGTCCAGCTCGGCCGGCACACGGATCTCGATGCGTACGAGATCCCGTTCGAGAGCGGTTTCCAGGACCCGGGCCACCTTGAAGCGGCTGACGCCGAACTCCTCCGCGATCTGGATCTTGGACTTGCCCTCGAGGTAGAAGCGGCGGGCCATGGCCGCCGCCTGCACCAGCTCAGCGGGTCCCATCCGCATGGCTGACCGGCCCGCCGACATACCCGACACGGCGTTCTCCTCACTGCTGTTCACACTCTGGATTCGCCGTTCATCCTTGCAGATGTGGCGCGGTTGATCAGCCCTGATGAGAGCCGTTCACTTTGCTGTGGCTCAGTGGTTGCAGGCCCAGGTGGCCTTCGCCGTCGCCGCCTCGGCCTGGGTGCGTAGTGCACGTACCGCTTCTGCCGGGTCGTTTGCCCCGTAGACCGCCGATCCGGCCACGAACACGTCGGCCCCGGCGTCGGCGCAGCGCTCGATGGTGGAAGCGGAAACCCCGCCGTCGACCTGGAGCCAGAGCTCCAGTCCGTGCTTGCTGATCAACTCGCGGGTGCGGCGAATCTTCGGAAGCATGATGTCCAGGAAGGCCTGTCCCCCGAAGCCCGGTTCGACCGTCATGACCAGCAGCATGTCGAGCTCGGGGAGCAGGTCCTCGTACGGCTCGATGGGGGTCGCGGGCTTCAGCGCCATGGAGGCGCGGGCGCCCTTGGCGCGGATCTCCCGGGCGAGCCGGACCGGAGCCGCGGCGGCCTCGACGTGGAAGGTGACCGAACCGGCCCCCGCTTCCACGTACTGGGGCGCCCACCGATCGGGGGCCTCGATCATCAGATGGCAGTCCAGCGGGGTGTCCGTCGCGCGGGCCAGCGACTCTACGACCGGTACGCCGAGCGTGAGGTTCGGGACGAAATGGTTGTCCATGACGTCGACGTGGAGCCAGTCGGCTCCTTCCACGGCCTTCGCCTCGTCCGCGAGGCGGGCGAAGTCTGCGGACAGGATGCTGGGGTTGATCTGCGCGGCCATGTCCTAAGACTGCCATGCCCTTCGGGGGTTGCGGGCATCGGTCCCCCGTGCAACCGGTGGTACGTCGACCGCGGGCCGTCGTGGGTCGCTCGCGCAGTTCCCCGCGCCCCTCACGGGGCGCTTTCGCCGAGGGGGATGACATGAAGCAGGGCGTCGCACATCTCGTCTGCGGGCGGCGGGCCAAGTGGCTCGTGCTGGTGTTCTGGGTGGCCGTGGTGGTCGTCGCCGCGCCGCTCGCCATGAAGCTCACCGACGCTCAGGACAACGACGCGGCGTCCTGGCTGCCCGGGTCCGCCGAGTCGACACAAGTGCTGCAGATCTCCGAGGACTTCCGGCCGGAGCAGATCCCGGCCGTGGTGATCTACGCACGCGAGAGCGGCCTGACGGCGCAGGACCGGGCGCAGATCGCCGAGGACGTCCGGCAGCTGAAGCAGCTGAGCGACCACGGCATCATCGGGGACCAGACGCGGGGGCCGGTGTTCGACCGGCAGGCCGATCCGCGCGCAGCCCAGGTGTTCGTGCCGATCAAGATGGACGAGGAGGGCTGGGAGCGGATCTCACCCGCCGTGGACTCGATCCGCGACGACGTCGGCACGGGCAGCGACGGCATGAGCGTGCACATCACGGGCCCCGGCGGCACGTCCGCGGACTTCGCGGAGGCCTTCGAGGGCATCGACTCGACTCTGCTGCTCTCGGCGATGGCGGTCGTCATCGTCATGCTCCTCATCACCTACCGCAGCCTGACCCTGCTGCTGGTCCCCCTGGTGGCGGTGGTCTGCGCCCTGTTCACCGCCCAGGCGCTGATCTACCTGCTGGCCGAGCACGGCGGCCTGACGGTCAACGGCCAGAGCGCCGGCATCCTCACCGTGCTGGTCTTCGGCGCGGGCACGGACTACGCCCTGCTGCTGGTGGCCCGCTACCGGGAGGAACTGCGCCGGCACGAGGACCGGCACGAGGCGATGGCCCTGGCCCTGCACCGCGCCGGCCCGGCCGTGCTCGCCTCCGGCGCGACCGTCGTGCTGAGCATGCTGGTCCTGCTGGCCGCCGAGATGAACTCCACGAGCGGCCTGGGCCCTGTGGCCGCGATCGGTGTCGCCGTCGCCCTGGTGGCGATGATGAGCCTGTTCCCGGCGCTGCTGGTGATCTTCGGCCGGTGGATCTTCTGGCCGGTGGTGCCGCGCTACGGGACGCCCGACCCGACCGAGCGCGGCGTCTGGGCCCGCACGGGACGCCGTATCGCCCGCCGCCCGAGGATGATCTGGGCCGTGACGGCCCTCGCGCTGGCGGTCTGCTCGCTGGGACTGATCCAGCTGCGCGCGGAGGGCATCGGCAACGCGGACGCGTTCACCGGCAAACCGGACTCGATCACCGGGCAGGAGGTGTCGGCGCGCTACTTCCCGGCGGGCAGCGGCGACCCCCTGGTCATCGTCAGCAACCAGGCGCAGGCCGTGCAGGTGGGCCGCGCGGTCGCCGGGACGCCGGGCGTGGTCCCCCAGTCCCTCGGTCTGCCGCCCGGCACCAGACCGGCCTTCGAGGGCAGGGTCCTGTTCGAGGCAACCATGACCGCCCCGTCGGACAGCGAGGCAGCCAAACAGACGGTCGAGCGGGTGCGGGACGCCGTGCACGCGGTGCCGGACGCCGACGCCAGGGTGGGCGGCGGTACGGCGGCCCTGCTGGACATGGACGAGGCGACCACCCACGACAACGTGCTGATCATCCCGCTGGTGCTGGTGGTCGTCCTGCTGATCCTGTGCGGGCTGCTGCGCGCCCTGATCGCCCCGCTGCTGCTGATCGGGACGGTGATCCTGTCCTTCGCGGCGGCGCTCGGCATCAGCGCGCTCGCGTTCCGGTACGTCTTCGACTACGCGGGCGAGGCGACCGACTTCCCGCTGTTCGTCTTCGTGTTCCTGGTCGCCCTGGGCATCGACTACAACATCTTCCTGACCACGCGCATCCGCGAGGAGGCGGCCCGGCAGGGCACCAGACCGGGCGTGGTGACGGGCCTCGCCGCCACGGGCGCGGTCATCACCTCCGCCGGGCTGGTCCTGGCCGGTACCTTCGCCGCCCTCGGCACCCTCCCGATGGTCGCCTTCGCCGAGATCGGCTTCACGGTCGCCCTCGGCGTCCTCATCGACACCTTCATCGTCCGCTCGGTCCTGGTGACCTCGCTGTTCCTGGACGTCGGACCGAAGGTGTGGTGGCCGCACCGGCTGGCGCGCCAGGACGGCGGCGCACCGGACCGGGCGGCCGTGACAGCGGGGGTCAGCCGGTCCGGCGAATGAGCGCCAGGTACATCGCGTCGGTCCCGTGCAGATGCGGCCACAGCTGGACGTCGGGCCCCTCGCCCAGGTCCGGTACGCCGGGCAGCAGCGGCCGGGCGTCGACGAGGTCGGTGTCCGGGTGCTGCTTGAGCACGTCGGCGACGACGGCCCGGGTCTCGGCGAGGTGCGGCGAGCAGGTCGCGTAGCCCACGACACCGCCGACCCGCACCGACTCCAGGGCGGTGCGCAGCAGCCCCCGCTGCAGCGGCGCGAAGCCCTCCAGGTCCTCCGGGCGGCGCCGCCAGCGTGCCTCGGGGCGGCGGCGCAGGGCGCCGAGGCCCGTGCACGGCACGTCGACCAGTACCCGGTCGAAGCTGCCGGGCCGCCACGCCGGGCGCGTCCCGTCGGCGGCGATCACCTGGTACGGCCCGGGGTTGCCGTCCAGCGCCCTCGCGACGAGGCCGGCGCGATGCGTCTGCTTCTCGGAGGCGACGAGCAGGGCCCCCCGCTCGGCCGCCAGCGCGCCGAGCAGCGCCGCCTTGCCGCCGGGCCCGGCGCACCCGTCCAGCCAGCGCCGGTCGGGCCCGTCCAGGGGCGCGCCCGCGAGCGCGATCGCCACGAGCTGGCTGCCCTCGTCCTGCACACCCGCGCGTCCGTCCCGCACGGCCGCGATGGCGCCCGGCTCCCCGCCCTCGGTCAGCCGCACGGCATAGGGCGACCAACGGCCCGGCACGGCGGCGTCCTCGTCGAGCAGCTCCTGCGCGGTGGCCCGCCCGGGCCGCGCCACGAGCGTGACCTCGGGCCGCTCGTTGTCGGCGCGCAGCAGCTCCTCGACGCCGTCGCGCCCACCACCGAGGGAGTCCCACAGCGCGGACACGACCCACCGCGGGTGGGAGTGGACGACGGAGAGATGGTCCTCGGGATCCTCGTCGTAGGGGGGCGCGACCCGCTCCAGCCAGCCGTCCAGGTCGTGCTGCGCGACCTTGCGCAGCACGGCGTTGACGAACTTGGCCCGTCCGTCGCCGAGCACGACACGCGCGAGCTCGACGGTGGCGGACACCGCCGCGTGCGTCGGGATGCGCGTGCCGAGCAGCTGGTGCGCGCCGAGGCTCAGCACGTCCAGTACCGGAGGGTCGACCTCCCCGAGCGGCCGGTCCACGCAGGACGCCAGGACCGCGTCGTACGTCCCCTGCCGACGCAGCGTGCCGTACACCAGCTCGGTGGCGAGCGCGGCGTCCCGGGCGTCGAAGTCGTCGTTCTCCCGCGCCTTGCGCAGCAGCGGGGGCAGTACGAGGTTGGCGTAGGCGTCCCGCTCGTCCACGGCCCTGAGTGCCTCGTAGGCCAGGATGCGGACGGGGTCCTTCTTGGGCCGACGGTAGGGCTTGCCTGACGTGCGGGCCCGACGGGGCTGTTCGCTCACGAAAAGGTGCTCCGGTGGTGAGAAGAAGTGCGCCGTCCAGCCTACGCCGCCGGGTGCGGACAGGAACCGGCAGCGGGTGCCGGACGCGTGAGGGCCCGGCAGCAGGGTGTCGGACCGCATGAAGAGCCCGGCAGCGGAGTGCCGGACCGCGTGCGGGGCCCTGCACCGGCCCATCCCTCGGCCTGCTCGCCTCGCCGGGCCGCGTGAGGGCCCGGCCCCGGTTCACGCTCCGAGCTGCTCGCCCTCGCCGATCCGCACCCCGCGCGCCCAGTCCGCCGCCCGCATCGGCTTCTTGCCCTGGGCCTGCACCCACAGCAGCTCGACGCCGTACGAGCCGGTGCCCGCGTACACGTTGTTCTTCCCTGCGGCGATCTGCCCCGGGGCGAGGTCGGTGCGCTCGGGTACGGGAGTGACCTGGATGAGCTTGAGCCGCTCACCACGGAACGTGGTCCAGGCGCCGGGGGCCGGGGTGCAGCCCCGCACCATCCGGTCGACGCGCAGCGCGGGCGCGCTCCAGTCCAGGTGCGCGTCCTCGACGTTGACCTTCGGAGCGAGGCTGATCCCGTCGGCCGGCTGCGGTACGGCCTTCAGCGTGCCGTCCTCGATGCCGTCCATGGTGGCCGCGAGCAGCCCGGCACCGGCGAAGGCGAGCCGCGTCAGCAGGTCCCCACTGGTGTCGGTGGCCCGGATCTCCTCCGTCACCGTCCCGTACACCGGGCCGGAGTCGAGCCCCTCCTCGATCAGGAAGGTCGACGCCCCGGTGATCTCGTCGCCGGCCATGATGGCGTGCTGCACGGGTGCGGCACCGCGCCAGGCCGGCAGCAGGGAGAAGTGCAGGTTGACCCAGCCGTGCGCCGGGATGTCGAGGGCCACCCGGGGCAGCAGCGCCCCGTAGGCGACGACGGGGCAGCAGTCCGGCCCGATCTCCCGCAGCCGCTCCAGGAACTCGGGGTCCTTCGGCTTCGCGGGCTTCAGCACCTCGATCCCGGCCTCCTCCGCCCGCTCGGCGACGGGTGACGCGACGAGCCTGCGTCCGCGCCCGGCCGGCGCGTCGGGCCGCGTGACGACGGCGGCCACCTCGTGCCGCCCGGAGGCGAGCAGAGCGTCCAGAGCGGGAACGGCGACCTCGGGTGTACCGGCGAAGACGAGCTTCATGGGGTGGTGGGGGCCTCTCGGACGGGGACGACGACGGGCAACGCCCAAGTCTATGAGCCGGAACCGGAGCCAGAAACGAAACGCTGCCGACGGCGGCCCGCCCCCACGGGAGGTCCCGGCCTCTCGGCCGACGGCTACGGGCGGTGCGCGGGTGGGAGACACAGGCCGATGGCCGAAGGCCGAGGCGCACGCCCCGCCCGGACAGGCGCACGCATGTACTCCCACGCCCCCACACCGTGACCCGCGGAGCGAATCCGCGTTGGTCAAGACAGAGTTGACCACAACGGGCCGCGATCGCGGCCCATTCCCTTTCAACGCCGGTTCGAGAGGCTTGTTCATGGCCGACCACGCAACCCACGACGCCCAGGCTCGGGCCAGCCTGCACTTGCTGGTGCGGGACATCGAGCGGGTCCGCCGGCAGGTGGACGCACTGCGCACCCTGACCGCCCAGTTGGGCAACGTCTACCGCCCGCGACGCTCCGGCCCTTCCACGGGCTTCGTCGTCTACGGACGCGCCCCCGCCCCGACCGTACGTCTCGCCCAGGAGCTGCGGGACAGTGTCGAGACCCTGGTCACGGCGGCCGTGGACTTCGACCGCTCACTCGGCTTCTCGTGGGACGCGGTGGGCTCCGCGCTCGGAGTCACCAAGCAGGCGGTCCACCGCCGTTACGGTGCCCGCCGCGCCACGACCCAGTCGACCGTGCCCGAGCCCGAGCGCACACCGGAGCCGACGGGCGGCCGCACCGTCGGTGTGACGACCGGCCTGCCCCCGGTTCCGACCGTCCCCGCGGCCCGTTCCATGCCCACGCAGCCCACGGCGGGCAGCCCCGCTCTCCGCGACGAGGTCAGGCCGACGGCCTTCCCGGGCCCGCGCAACGGCTGACGCACGCGCCCCGCCCTGCCCTCTCGGACCGCTTCCGGGAGGGCGGCCGCGCATCCGGCGGGAACCCGCCGAACGACTCCCGCAGTCACCCGCAGGGCCCGCCCCTCGGATGGACGTGGGCGCCCTGGTAACCCGGCGGCAGGGGTTGTCCGCGAGGTCGATCGCGCTCACCGGGCACGGCATGGCCGCCGCAGCCAAAGTACGTCCGGCGCTCGACGCCCGGCCCCGGCAGCGCCGACCACCCCGGATGTCGGCCGGAGCGCCCGGCCCCGGCAGCGCCGACAACCCCGCTCCCCGCAGCACCTCCTCGC
Organism: Streptomyces tibetensis; assembly: GCF_040647715.1. Taxonomy (GTDB): domain Bacteria; phylum Actinomycetota; class Actinomycetes; order Streptomycetales; family Streptomycetaceae; genus Streptomyces; species Streptomyces tibetensis_A. The sequence goes on from NZ_JBEZCR010000006.1 coordinate 101,032, forward strand.
GCCGGTCCAAGGCGTGCCCCTCACCCGATGTCGGCCGGATCGATCCGCACCCAGACCCCCGCCCCGGCTCCCGCCCCACTGCCGCTTCCCCGGGCCATCCGTGCGGCCTGTGCGGCTTTGAGTGCGGCGGCCAGCGCGGCGCCCCTGCCCGGCGGCACCCGCAGCAGCGCCCGTTCCCACTGCTCCCCGGGCGGCGGCGCCCCTGCCCGGCGAGGCCGCCCGGGCGTGGGGACGGGCAACGGCACCGGCCCCAGCACCTCGGCTTCAGGCGGCAGTTCGGCCGCACGGAGGAATTCGGTCACCGCATCCGGCGGGCCCGACACGGCCGCCATCCGCGACACCGGCGGAAACCCCAGCTCGGCCCGCTCGGCGAGTTCCCGCACCGCGTGACCCACGGGATCCCAGCGGACGAGCGCCTGCACCGGCCGCAGTGTCGGCTCGGCCACGACCACCACCGTGCCCCCGGCCGACTGCGGCCGGACGAGGGACGCGGCCGCGATCCACCGCCGCAACGCGTCCTCCCCGGCCCGCAGATCGGGCCGCCCGAGCATGGCCCATCCGTCGAGCAGCAGCGCCGCCGCATACCCGCCCTCGGCGACGGGCTCGGCCCCGGGCGTGCTCACGACCAGCGCGGGCGCCCCCGGCACCGTGTCGAGCACGTGTTCCCGCCCTGAGGTGCGTACCGGTACGGCGGGGAAGGCCCGGCCCAGTTCCTCGGCGGTCCGCCGGGCCCCGACGACCGAGGCGCGCAGGCGGAAGGAACCGCAGTCGGGGCAGTGCCAGCCGCTCTCCTCACGCCCGCACCACCCGCAGTTCAGGGCGCCCCCGTCCGGCGCCTCCAGCGGCCCGAAGCAGTGCCGGCAGCGCGCGGGCGCCCGGCACTGGGCGCACGCCATGCGCGGCACGTACCCCCTGCGGGGCACCTGCACCAGCACCGGGCCGTGCCGCAGGCCCTCCCTGACGGCCTGCCAGGCGAGGGTCGGCAGCCGGGCCGCCCGAGCGGCCTCGTCCCGGGCGAGATCATGGTCCCCGACGGTCCGAACGAGCGGGGCGGCCCCCCGCACCTGGTCCCGGCCGGCGACGAGCGGCCGCGCCCAGCCGCTCTCGACGAGCTGGGCGGCCTCCACCGTGCAGCCCCAGCTCCCCAGCAGGAAGCCGCACTTGTCCTGGGCGGCCCTCAGCAGGAGCACCTCGCGGGCGTGGGGCTGCGGGGCGTGCTGCTCGCTGTGGCTGTCGTCGCCGTCGTCCCAGAGGGCCACCAGGCCGAGGTCCTGAACGGGCGCGAACATGGCGGCCCGGGTCCCGATCACGGCTCGCACGGAGCCGCGCCGCACCGCGAGCCACTGCGCGTAGCGCTTCTCGGGGCCGGCGTCGGCGGTGAGCACCGCGTGCCGCCCCTTCCCCAGCAGGGAGGTCAGGGCGGCGTCGACCCGTGCGACCGCCCGGCCGTCGGGCAGGACGGCGAGCGCCCCTCGCCCGGAGGCCAGCGTCGCGGCGACGGCCCGGGCCAGCTCCTCGCTCCACTGCGGCCCGGGCAGCGCGTTCCACACGGCCCGGGGCGCTCCGCCGGCCACCAGGGACTCCAGGAAGGCCGGCCCCCGCTCATAACGCTGCCAGCTTCCCGCCTCGGGCGCCGGGGGCGGTGGCTGCGGGTCGGGTGAGGGCCGCTGCTCGGCCCGTGCGTTGCGCGGCGGGACGGCGAGCTGCAGGACGTCGGCGAGGCTGCCCGCGTACCGGTCGGCGACCGCCCGGGCCAGCCCCAGCAGTTCCTCGCTCAGCACCCGCTCGGGCGACACGACCTGGGCGAGGGCGGCCAGCGGCCCGGAGTAGTCGGACTCGGTCAGCCGCTCGACGAGGAACCCGTCGATCAGTCCGCCGCCCTCGCGACGCCCATCGCGCACGCGATGCCGCCCGGCCCCGAACCGGACCCGCACGCGCACGCCCGGCTGGGCGTCCGCGTCCAGCTCCTCGGGCACGGCGTAGTCGAAGTACCGGTCGAGATGGAGCACGCCCTTGTCGACGAGGACACGCGCGACGGGCAGCTCCCTGGCGAGCGCGGCCCCCCGCCAGGTCCGCGGCTTGGCCCGGGGCGTCTTCGCCTTGCGCACACTGTCCCGGATGAGCGCGAGCTGCTCGGGCGGCGCACCCTCCGCGCCCCCGCCCGACTGTTCGTTCTCGCTGCTCACGCCTGCATTCTTACAAACCCCACTGACAACCGGGGGTTCCCGGGAGGGCATGCCCAGGACACGGCAAAGCCCGGCCCCGAGGGGCCGGGCCTCACATCCCGGGACTTACAGGCCCGCAGCCTTGCGCAGGGCGTCCACGCGGTCCGTGCGCTCCCAGGTGAAGTCGGGAAGCTCGCGGCCGAAGTGGCCGTACGCCGCGGTCTGGGAGTAGATCGGGCGGAGCAGGTCGAGGTCGCGGATGATCGCGGCCGGGCGGAGGTCGAAGACCTCGTCGATCGCCTTCTCGATCTTCTCCGTGTCGATCTTGGCGGTGCCGAAGGTCTCGACGAACAGACCCACCGGCTCGGCCTTGCCGATCGCGTACGCGACCTGGACCTCGCAGCGGGTGGCCAGACCCGCGGCGACCACGTTCTTCGCGACCCAGCGCATCGCGTACGCGGCGGAGCGGTCGACCTTGGACGGGTCCTTGCCGGAGAACGCGCCACCGCCGTGCCGGGCCATGCCGCCGTAGGTGTCGATGATGATCTTGCGGCCGGTCAGGCCGGCGTCGCCCATCGGGCCGCCGATCTCGAAGCGGCCGGTGGGGTTGACCAGGAGACGGTAGTTCTCCGTGTCGATCTTGATGCCCTCGTCCAGCAGCGCCTTCAGCTCCGGCTCGACGACGAACTCCTTGATGTCCGGAGCCAGCAGCGAGTCCAGGTCGATGTCGGAGGCGTGCTGCGAGGAGACGACGACGGTGTCCAGACGGACCGCCTTGTCGCCGTCGTACTCGATGGTGACCTGCGTCTTGCCGTCCGGGCGCAGGTAGGGGATGGTGCCGTTCTTGCGCACGTCGGACAGGCGCTTCGACAGGCGGTGGGCCAGGAAGATCGGCAGCGGCATCAGCGTCGGCGTCTCGTCCGTCGCGTAGCCGAACATCAGGCCCTGGTCGCCGGCGCCCTGCTTGTCGAGCTCGTCCTCGTCGCCCTCGACGCGCTTCTCGTAGGCCGTGTCCACACCCTGGGCGATGTCCGGGGACTGTGCGCCGATCGACACCGACACGCCGCAGGAGGCGCCGTCGAAGCCCTTCTTGCTGGAGTCGTAGCCGATCTCGAGGATCTTGTTCCGGACCAGCGTCGCGATGTCCGCGTACGTCTTGGTCGTGACCTCGCCGGCCACGTGCACCAGGCCGGTCGTGATCAGGGTCTCGACGGCGACCCGGGAGGACGGGTCCTCGCGCAGAAGCGCGTCGAGAATGGTGTCGCTGATCTGGTCAGCGATCTTGTCGGGGTGACCCTCGGTCACGGACTCCGAGGTGAAAAGGCGACGGGACACAACGCTCCCTGAGGTTGCAGCGGCTGCTGGCTGATCATTGGCGGACGGCGGGGGCTGCACCCGGCGCCGTCCGTGGAACAGTTTACGGGTCACGCTTCGGCCACGGGCCCCCTGTCTCGCCACTCGGGAGTGCTGTGACCTGCGGCACGGGCATTCTGCCCAATGCCGAGCCGCGTTGGCCAGAGGCGCCACGCCCGGGTCGACTCGTTTTCGAGCGGGCCCGGGGTGGTCGGACATCAGCGCAGACGCTCGGCCACCAGGTCCCAGACGGTCTCCGCCAAGGCTTCCTTGGGCCCGTGCGCCACGGCGGTCTCACTGCCGTCGGCGCCGAGCACGACCGCCTCGTTCTCCTCGGAACCGAAGGTCTTGCGCTCCCCCACCTCGTTCACGACCAGCAGGTCGCAGCCCTTGCGCTTGAGCTTGGCGCGGCCGTTGGCGAGGACGTCGTCCGTCTCCGCGGCGAAGCCGACGATCACCTGTCCGGCGCGGGCCCGGTCCCCGGAGATCTCCGCGAGGATGTCCGGATTCCGCACCAGGGTGACCGGCTCCGGCTCCTGGCCGTCCTTCTTCTTGATCTTCCCCGCCGCGTACACCGCCGGACGGAAGTCCGCCACCGCGGCCGCCATCACCACGGCGTCGGCGTCGGGGGCGGCGCGCAGCACCGCCTCGCGCAGCTGCACGGCGGTGCCGACCGGGACGACGTCGACGCCGGCCGGGGCGGGCAGCGTGCTGTTGGCCGCGATCAGGGTGACGCGGGCACCGCGGGCGGCGGCGGTGCGGGCGAGGGCGTAGCCCTGCTTGCCGGAGGAGCGGTTGCCGAGGAAGCGGACGGGGTCCAGGGGCTCGCGGGTACCGCCGGCGCTGACCACGACGTGCCGGCCCGTGAGGTCGGGCTCGGTGACGCCCCGGGCCAGGACGCGGCGGCAGACCTCGAAGATCTCGCCCGGGTCGGGCAGCCGGCCCTTGCCGGTGTCGACGCCGGTGAGGCGACCCACGGCCGGTTCGATGACGAGCGCGCCGCGGCGGCGCAGCGTCGCCACGTTCTCCTGGGTGGCCGGGTGCTCCCACATCTCCGTGTGCATGGCGGGCGCGAAGACCACCGGGCAGCGGGCGGTGAGCAGCGTGTTGGTGAGGAGGTCGTCGGCGAGGCCGTGGGCCGCCTTGGCGAGCATGTCGGCGGTGGCGGGGGCGACGACGACCAGGTCGGCGTGCTGCCCGATGCGGACGTGCGGGACCTCGTGCACGTCGTCCCACACCTCGGTGGAGACGGGGTTGCCGGACAGCGCGGACCAGGTGGCGGCGCCGACGAAGTGCAGCGCGGAGGCGGTGGGCACCACGCGCACGTCGTGGCCCGACTCCGTCAGCCGCCGCAGCAGCTCACAGGCCTTGTACGCGGCGATGCCCCCGCTGACCCCCAGAACGACCTTCGGCTTGTCCACGTCTCTCCCCGGACCTCGGCAACCGGCACACCGTACGACTCCATGACACACCACAGGCCCGGCAGTCGGCCTGCCGGGCCTGTGGTGCAAGTCAGCGTCAAGCTGTAAATCCTACTTACTGCGCCGGGCCTTCGACGGCCTCGGACGTCAGGAGCCCCGCGTTGATCTCGCGGAGGGCGATCGAGAGCGGCTTCTCGTGGACGTGGGTGTCGACGAGAGGACCGACGTACTCGAGGAGACCCTCGCCGAGCTGCGAGTAGTACGCGTTGATCTGGCGGGCACGCTTGGCCGCGTAGATCACCAGGCTGTACTTCGAGTCGGTGGCCTCGAGGAGCTCGTCGATCGGCGGGTTGATGATGCCCTCGGGCGCGGAGATGGAAGAGGACACGCTCTACCTTCCGATGGATGGGAAAGATTCTGTCGGGGTGATCGGCCGGCCGGAACGGTCGACGATGGTCACACGACGTCCATCAAGGCTAGCAGCTCACGCGCCACGTCCTCGACGGAGGTGTTGACCAGGGTGGTGTCGAACTCCGGCTCGGCCGCGAGTTCGATCTTCGCCGCATCGAGCCGGCGCTCGATCACCTCGGGCGGTTCGGTGCCCCGCCCGGTGAGTCTGCGGACGAGCTCCTCCCAGGAGGGGGGAGCCAGGAACACCAGCTGGGCCTCGGGCATAGACTCCCGGACCAGGCGGGCGCCCTGCAGGTCGATCTCCAGGAGCACGGGCTCGCCGTTCTCCAGGCGCTCCTGCACGGCCGCACGCGGCGTGCCGTAGCGGTTGCCGGCGAACTCGGCCCACTCCAGCAGTTCCCCGTTGGCGATGAGCTTGTCCATCTCGTCGTCGGAGACGAAGAAGTAGTGGACTCCGTGCTGCTCGCCGGGGCGGGGCTTGCGGGTCGTGGCCGACACGGAGAGCCAGACCTCGGGGTGTTCCTTGCGCATATGAGCGACGACCGTGCTCTTGCCGACCCCGGAAGGGCCGGAGAGCACGGTCAGCCGCGGACGTACGTCCGGGGGTACGGGGGACGTCCCCCGGGGTGTTGCAGCCATGCAGCGATTATCCAGCAATCGCGGAGTGCCCGGGACGCGCTTGCCCGGACTGCCCGGTTCAGGAGCCGGTGCTGCCGAACTCGCGCTCCAGGGAGGCGATCTGGTTGGAACCGAGGCCACGTACCCGGCGGCTCTCGGAGATACCGAGTCGCTCCATGATCTGCTTGGCGCGGACCTTGCCCACGCCGGGCAGCGACTCGAGGAGGGCGGAGACCTTCATCTTGCCGATGACGTCGTTCTCCTGGCCCTGCTTGATGACCTCGTGAAGGGAGGCGCCGGAGTGCTTGAGTCGATTCTTGACCTCGGCCCGCTCCCGGCGAGCCGCGGCGGCCTTTTCGAGCGCGGCTGCGCGCTGTTCAGGGGTAAGGGGCGGAAGAGCCACGCCTACGTCACCTCGGATGTCGAACTGTCGGATACGGACCGGTGAGGAACCTAGTCGCCCCACACCTGGGGAGCCACGAGCAACACACGCTTGCCCGTTCTCTCGTCGGAGACTAGCGGGCAAGTCCGCCGGAGTCATTGAGAACAGCGGAAAAGTCCTGGTCAGCCTTCATCTGAACGGACATTTAGGACATACTGCCCCGGATTTGAGGATGTATTCAGGCTCAAGGCCACCCCGGACCACTCATCGGAGGTCTCACCGGAAGGTCCGGACCGCCTCACGAGGACGTGACGACCTGACGGATCTCCTCCGCGAAGCGCTGGGCGGCGTCACGCAGAGCGACCACGTCGGGACCGTGGCGTAGCACTCCGCGGCTGACGTTCGGCACGACGTTGCGCACCGCCGCACCGAAGGCCCCCGGAAGATCGGCCGGCGTGGCGCCCTGGGCGCCGATGCCGGGCGCGAGGAGCGGGCCGTTGATGTCCAGGTCGTAGGTCGACAGATCACCGAGGGTGGCGCCGACGACCGCGCCGAAGGACCCCAGGGGCTCCTCCCCCGTGTTCTCGGCGGCCAGGTGCGCGAGCATCGTCGCTCCGACGTTCCGGCCGTCGGAGCGCACGGCGTGCTGGACCTCGCCGCCCTCCGGGTTGGAGGTCAGCGCCAGCACGAACAGTCCCGCGCCGCTCTCCCGGGCCAGCGCGACGGCCGGGCTGAGCGATCCGTAGCCGAGGTACGGCGAGACCGTCAGGGCGTCGGAGAACAGCGGTGCGTCCTTGTGCAGGAAGGACTCGGCGTAGGCGGCCATGGTGGAGCCGATGTCGCCGCGCTTGGCGTCCATCACGACCAGCGCACCCGCCGCCCGCGCCTCGGCGACGGAGCGCTCCAGCACCGCGACGCCGCGCGAGCCGAACCGCTCGAAGAACGCGCTCTGCGGCTTGAGCACGGCGACCCGGTCGGCCACCGCCTCGACGACCGTGCGGCTGAACCGCTCCAGGCCCGCCACGTCGTCGTTCAGGCCCCACTCGGCGAGCAGGGAGGCGTGCGGGTCGATGCCGACGCACAGCGGGCCGCGCTCGTCCATGGCACGGCGCAGGCGCGCGCCGAAGGGTTCGAGACCACTCATGCCGTCTTCCTCACGTCGGCGCCCACCGCGTCGGCGAGCGTGGCGTAGGGGCTGGTGGCCAGGCGTGCGGCGAGCCCCTTGTGGATCGCGCGGCCCCAGAAGGGCCCCTCGTAGATGAAGGCGCTGTAGCCCTGGACCAGCGTGGCACCGGCCAGGATGCGCTGCCAGGCGTCCTCGGCGTTCTCGATGCCGCCGACGCCCACCAGGGTGATCCGGTCGCCCACGCGCGCGTAGAGGCGGCGCAGGACCTCCGTGGAGCGTTCCTTCAGCGGCGCCCCGGACAGGCCGCCGGTCTCCTTGACCAGGGAGGCGTCGGACTTCAGGCCGAGTCCCTCGCGCGCGATGGTGGTGTTGGTGGCGATGATGCCGTCCAGGCCGAGTTCCACGGCGAGGTCGGCGACTGCGTCGACGTCCTCGTCGGCCAGGTCCGGCGCGATCTTGACCAGGAGCGGCACGCGGCGGGCGGAGACCGTGCGGTCGGCGGCCTCGCGGACGGCGCTCAGCAGGGGACGCAGTGCCTCGGTCGCCTGGAGGTTGCGCAGACCCGGCGTGTTCGGCGAGGAGACGTTGACGACGAGGTAGTCGGCGTACGGCGCGAGTCGCTCGGCGGACTTCACGTAGTCCGCGACGGCCTCCTCCTCCGGCACGACCTTGGTCTTGCCGATGTTGACGCCGACGACCGGCTTGAAGACGGGCGTCCGGGAGGCCAGGCGGGCGGCGACGCGGAGCGAGCCGTCGTTGTTGAAGCCCATGCGGTTGATCAGCGCCCGGTCCTCGACCAGGCGGAACAGCCGCTGCTTGGGGTTGCCGGGCTGCGGCTCGCCGGTCACCGTGCCGATCTCGACGTGGTCGAAGCCGAGCATCGCCATGCCGTCGATGCCGACGGCGTTCTTGTCGAAGCCGGCCGCGAGCCCGAAGGGGCCGTGCATCCGCAGCCCGAGGGCCTCGGTACGCAGCTCCTTGTAGCGGGGCGCGAGGGCGGCCGCGAGGAAGGTGCGCAGCACGGGCACGCGGGCGGCCAGGCGGATCCAGCGGAAGGCCATGTGGTGGGCCTGCTCCGGGTCCAGCCTCTTGAAGAAGAGACGGAAGAAAGTCTTGTACATGGTGTCCTCACGAGGACTCGGCGTCCTCACGAAGAGGGGGACACCGTTTCCGGTGTCCCCCTCGGGGCTGCTAGTCGCGGGCCGCGGTCAGGTGTTCCGCGTGTTCCTGGAGCGATCGGACGCTCACGTCGCCGCGGTTGAGGGCGTCGATGCCCTGGACCGCCGCCGCGAGGGCCTGGACCGTCGTCAGGCAGGGCACGGAGCGGGCCACGGCCGCCGTACGGATGTCGTAGCCGTCGAGGCGGCCGCCCGTGCCGTACGGGGTGTTGACGATCAGGTCGACCTCGCCGTCGTGGATGAGCTGGACGATGGTCTTCTCGCCGTTCGGGCCGGTGCCCTCGGACTGCTTGCGCACGATGGTGGCGTTGATCCCGTTGCGCTTGAGGACCTCCGCGGTGCCGGACGTGGCGAGCAGCTCGAAGCCGTGGGCGACCAGCTCGCGGGCCGGGAAGATCATCGAACGCTTGTCGCGGTTGGCGACCGAGATGAACGCGCGGCCCTTGGTCGGCAGCGGGCCGTAGGCACCGGCCTGCGACTTGGCGTAGGCCGTACCGAAGACCGAGTCGATGCCCATGACCTCGCCGGTGGAGCGCATCTCCGGGCCGAGGACCGTGTCGACGCCGCGGCCGTGGATGTCGCGGAAGCGGGACCACGGCATGACGGCCTCCTTGACGGAGATCGGCGCGTCGAACGGCAGCTCCCCGCCGTCGCCGTCGGCCGGGAGCAGGCCCTCGGCGCGCAGCTCGGCGATGGTCGCGCCGAGCGAGATCCGGGCGGCGGCCTTGGCCAGCGGCACCGCCGTCGCCTTCGAGGTGAAGGGGACCGTGCGGGAGGCGCGCGGGTTGGCCTCCAGGACGTAGAGGATGTCGCCCGCCAGCGCGAACTGGATGTTGATCAGCCCGCGGACCCCGACGCCCTTGGCGATGCCCTCCGTGGAGGCGCGCAGGCGCTTGATGTCGAAGCCGCCGAGGGTGATCGGGGGCAGGGCGCACGCCGAGTCGCCGGAGTGGATGCCGGCCTCCTCGATGTGCTCCATGACACCGCCGAGGTAGAGCTCCTCACCGTCGTAGAGCGCGTCGACGTCGATCTCGATCGCGTCGTCGAGGAACCGGTCGACGAGGACCGGCCGCGAGGGGCTGATCTCGGTCGACTCGGCGATGTACGCCTCCAGGCGCGTCTCGTCGTAGACGATCTCCATGCCGCGGCCGCCGAGCACGTACGAGGGGCGGACCAGGACCGGGTAGCCGATCTCGTCGGCGATGGTCTTGGCCTCGGTGAAGGTGGTGGCGGTGCCGTGCTTGGGGGCCGGGAGGCCGGCCTCCGCCAGGACCCGGCCGAAGGCGCCCCGGTCCTCGGCGGCGTGGATGGCCTCCGGCGAGGTGCCGACGATCGGCACGCCGTTGTCCTTCAGCGCCTGCGACAGGCCCAGCGGGGTCTGGCCGCCGAGCTGGACGACGACGCCCGCGACCGGTCCGGCCTGCTGCTCGGCGTGCACGATCTCCAGCACGTCCTCCAGCGTCAGCGGCTCGAAGTACAGGCGGTCGGAGGTGTCGTAGTCCGTGGAGACGGTCTCCGGGTTGCAGTTGACCATCACGGTCTCGTAGCCCGCGTCGCTCAGCGCGAAGGAGGCGTGGACGCAGGAGTAGTCGAACTCGATGCCCTGGCCGATGCGGTTCGGGCCGGAACCCAGGATGATGACGGCCGGCTTCTCGCGGGAGGCGACCTCCGTCTCCTCGTCGTAGGAGGAGTAGAAGTACGGCGTCTTCGCGGCGAACTCGGCGGCGCAGGTGTCGACCGTCTTGTAGACCGGGCGGATGCCGAGGGCGTGCCGGACCTCGCGGACGACGTCCTCGCGCAGCCCGCGGATCTCGCCGATCTGCGCGTCGGAGAAGCCGTGCCGCTTGGCCTCGGCGAGCAGGTCGGTGGTCAGCTCGGGCGCCTCGGCCAGCTCGTCGGCGATCTCCTTGATCAGGAAGAGCTGGTCGACGAACCAGGGGTCGATCTTCGTGTAGTCGAAGATCTCCTCGGGCGTGGCTCCGGCGCGGATGGCCTGCATGACGGTGTTGATGCGGCCGTCGGTGGGGCGCACCGCCTGCTCCAGGAGCTGGAGCTTGTCACCGGGCTCGCCGACGAAGGTGAACTGGCTGCCCTCCTTCTCCAGGGAGCGCAGCGCCTTCTGGAAGGCCTCGGTGAAGTTGCGGCCGATGGCCATGGCCTCGCCGACCGACTTCATGGTGGTGGTCAGCGTGCTGTCGGCGCTCGGGAACTTCTCGAAGGCGAACCGCGGGGCCTTCACGACCACGTAGTCGAGCGTGGGCTCGAAGGAGGCCGGGGTCTCCTGCGTGATGTCGTTCGGGATCTCGTCGAGGGTGTAGCCGACGGCGAGCTTGGCGGCGATCTTGGCGATCGGGAAGCCGGTCGCCTTGGAGGCGAGCGCCGAGGAGCGGGACACGCGCGGGTTCATCTCGATGACGATGACGCGGCCGTCGGCCGGGTTCACCGCGAACTGGATGTTGCAGCCGCCGGTGTCGACGCCGACCTCGCGGATGATCGCGATGCCGACGTCGCGCAGGATCTGGTACTCGCGGTCGGTGAGCGTCATCGCGGGCGCCACGGTGATCGAGTCGCCGGTGTGCACGCCCATGGGGTCGAAGTTCTCGATGGAGCAGACGACCACGACGTTGTCGTTCTTGTCGCGCATCAGCTCCAGCTCGTACTCCTTCCAGCCGAGGATGGACTCCTCCAGGAGCACCTCGGTGGTCGGGGAGAGCGTGAGGCCCTGGCCGGCGATGCGGCGCAGCTCCTCCTCGTCGTGGGCGAAGCCGGAGCCGGCGCCGCCCATGGTGAAGGAGGGGCGGACGACGACGGGGTAGCCGCCGAGCGTGTCGACGCCGGCGAGGACGTCGTCCATGGAGTGGCAGATCACGGACCGGGCGGACTCGCCGTGGCCGATCTTCTTGCGGACCTCCTCGACCACGTCCTTGAACAGGTCGCGGTCCTCGCCCTTGTTGATGGCCTCGACGTTGGCGCCGATCAGCTCGACGCCGTACTTCTCCAGCACACCCTGCTCGTGCATGGAGATCGCCGTGTTGAGGGCCGTCTGGCCGCCCAGCGTGGGCAGCAGCGCGTCGGGGCGCTCCTTGGCGATGATCTTCTCGACGAACTCGGGGGTGATCGGCTCGACGTAGGTGGCGTCGGCGATCTCCGGGTCGGTCATGATCGTCGCCGGATTGGAGTTCACCAGGACGACCCGCAGGCCCTCGGCCTTGAGGACGCGGCACGCCTGGGTGCCGGAGTAGTCGAACTCGGCGGCCTGGCCGATGACGATCGGGCCGGAGCCGATGACCAGGACGGACTGGATATCGGTGCGCTTAGGCACGCTGGCCCTCCATCAGGGATACGAAGCGGTCGAACAGGTAGGCGGCGTCGTGCGGGCCGGCTGCCGCTTCGGGGTGGTACTGGACGCTGAAAGCGGGGCGGTCGAGGAGCTGGAGCCCTTCCACCACGTTGTCGTTCAGACAGACGTGGGACACCTCGGCGCGGCCGAACGGGGTCTCGGAGACCTTGTCGAGCGGGGCGTCGACGGCGAAGCCGTGGTTGTGCGCGGTGACCTCGACCTTGCCGGTCGTGCGGTCCTGCACCGGCTGGTTGATGCCGCGGTGGCCGTACTTCAGCTTGAAGGTGCCGAAGCCGAGCGCGCGGCCCAGGATCTGGTTGCCGAAGCAGATGCCGAACAGCGGGGTGCCGCGCTCCAGGACGCCCCGCATCACGGAGACGGGGTGGTCGGCGGTTGCCGGGTCGCCCGGGCCGTTGGAGAAGAACACGCCGTCCGGGTTCACCGCGTAGACGTCCTCGACGGTGGCGGTCGCCGGGAGCACGTGCACCTCGATGCCGCGCTCGGCCATGCGGTGCGGGGTCATGCCCTTGATGCCGAGGTCGACGGCGGCGACGGTGTACTTCTTCTCGCCGATGGCCGGGACGACGTACGGCTCGGTGGTGGCGACCTCGGCGGAGAGGTTCGCGCCCTTCATCTGCGGGGCCTCCTGGACGCGGGCCAGCAGCGCGGCGTCGTCCCGGACGGCCTCGCCGCTGAAGATGCCGACGCGCATGGCGCCGCGCTCACGCAGGTGGCGGGTGAGGGCGCGGGTGTCGATGCCGCTGATGCCGACGACGCCCTGGGCGTCCAGCTCCTCGTCCAGCGTGCGCCGGGAGCGCCAGTTGGACGGCACGCGCGCGGGGTCACGCACGACGTAGCCGGAGACCCAGATCTTCCGGGACTCCATGTCCTCGTCGTTGACACCCGTGTTGCCGACGTGCGGGGCGGTCATGACGACCACCTGGCGGTGGTAGGAGGGGTCGGTGAGGGTCTCCTGGTAGCCGGTCATGCCGGTGGAGAACACCGCTTCGCCGAAGGTCTCCCCCACGGCCCCGTAGGCGCGGCCGCGGAAGACCCGGCCGTCCTCCAGGACGAGTACGGCGGGAGTTTTGGTGGCTCCCCTGGTGGAGGTGGTCATCGTTCGGCGCCTTCCCTGGTGTTCGTTTCGATCATGGAGTTGAGGGTCTCGACCCACTCGTGGTGCTCGGCCGCGTGGTCGGAGCGGAACCCGGAGTCGATCAGCCGGTCGCCGTGCTCCCAGGTGACGACGAGCAGGCCGCCCTCGGTGAGCACCTTGCCGGCGATGCCCTTGTCGAGCCGGGCCTCGCGCAGCGCCGCGGCCGGGACGAAGAAGTCGTCCGCGCCGGGGCGTACGACGTCGAGGCCGGCGTCCGTCAGGGTCAGCTCGGCCCGGCTGCGGGTGCCCAGGCCGTGCGCGACGATGCGGTCGAGCCACTGCCCGGCGGTGGTGGAGCCGTGGTAGCGGCCGCTCATGCTGAGCTTTGCGGGGCCCGGGTCGTCCGGGGTGACGGGCAGCTCGGGCAGGTCGCCCTGGAGGGTGCCGCGCCACTTCCAGCCCTCGCGCATCAGCCAGTAGACGAGGGCGACGAACAGGGCGAGGCCGACGACCCAGCCGATGCGGGCGGCCCAGTCGGTCACTTGCGCCGATTCCTTCTCGGCGGCCAGCAGGAGTACAGGTGTCACGTGAGCTTCCCGTCGACGAGCGTGGCCTTGCCCCGCAGCCACGTGTGCGTGACACGGCCCGGCAGCTCACGCCCCTCATACGGGGTGTTGCGGCTGCGCGAGGCGAAGCCCGCGGGTTCCACGAGCCCACGGTATGCCGTGTCGACCAGGGTGAGGTTGGCGGGCTCACCTGCCGAGACGGGACGTCCGTGGCCCGTGGCCTGTCCGATCTGCGCGGGCTTGACGGACATCCGGTCGGCGACGCCCGCCCAGTCCAGCAGACCCGTGTCGACCATGGTCTCCTGCACCACCGACAGCGCGGTCTCCAGCCCGACCATGCCCATGGCGGCCGCGGCCCACTCGCAGTCCTTGTCCTCGTGCGGGTGCGGGGCGTGGTCGGTGGCGACGATGTCGATCGTGCCGTCGGCGAGCGCCTCGCGCAGGGCCATGACGTCGCGCTCGGTGCGCAGCGGCGGGTTGACCTTGTAGACGGGGTTGTAGGTGCGCACCAGCTCATCCGTGAGGAGGAGGTGGTGCGGGGTGACCTCGGCGGTGACCTGGATGCCGCGGGACTTGGCCCAGCGGACGATCTCGACGGAGCCGGCGGTCGACAGGTGGCAGATGTGGACGCGGGAGCCGACGTGGTCGGCGAGCAGGACATCCCGGGCGATGATCGATTCTTCGGCCACCGCGGGCCAGCCCCCGAGGCCGAGCTCGGCGGAGACGACGCCCTCGTTCATCTCGGCGCCCTCGGTCAGCCGCGGCTCCTGCGCGTGCTGGGCGACGACACCGCCGAAGGCCTTCACGTACTCCAGGGCCCGGCGCATGATCACGGCGTCGTGGACGCACTTGCCGTCGTCGGAGAAGACGGTGACGCCGGCGGCGGACTCGTGCATGGCACCCAGCTCGGCGAGCTTCTTGCCCTCCAGGCCGACGGTGACCGCGCCGATGGGCTGGACGTCGCAGTAGCCGTGCTCCTTGCCGAGCCGCCAGACCTGCTCGACGACACCGGCGGTGTCGGCGACCGGGAAGGTGTTGGCCATGGCGAAGACGGTGGTGAAGCCGCCGGAGGCGGCGGCGCGGGTGCCGGTGAGGACGGTCTCGGAGTCCTCGCGGCCCGGCTCACGCAGGTGGGTGTGCAGGTCGACCAGGCCCGGCAGCAGCACCTTGCCCTCGGCCTCGACGACCTCGGCGCCCTCGGCGCTCAGACCGGCACCCACCTCGGCGATGGTCCCGCCGTCGATCAGGACGTCCTGCGGCTCGCCGCCGAGCACCTTCGCACCACGGATCAGGATCTTGCTCATCTGTCTTACTTCTCCTCGGTGCGGGGGTGGGTGACGGCGGGTTCGTTCCCACCGAGCAGCAGGTACAGGACGGCCATCCGGATGGACACTCCGTTTGCGACCTGCTCGACGACGGTGCAGCGGTCGGAGTCGGCGACCTCGGCGGTGATCTCCATGCCGCGGACCATCGGGCCGGGGTGCATCACGATGGCGTGCTCGGGCATCCGCGCCATGCGGTCGCCGTCGAGGCCGTAGCGCCGGGAGTACTCGCGCTCGGTCGGGAAGAACGCGGCGTTCATGCGCTCGCGCTGGACACGCAGCATCATCACCGCGTCGGACTTCGGCAGCGTGCTGTCGAGGTCGTAGGAGACCTCGCAGGGCCAGGTCTCGATGCCGACCGGCAGGAGCGTCGGCGGGGCGACGAGGGTGACCTCGGCGCCGAGGGTGTGCAGCAGGTCGACGTTGGAGCGGGCGACCCGGCTGTGCAGGACGTCGCCGACGAGCGTGATGCGCTTGCCTTCGAGGTCGCGGCCGAGCCCGGCGTCCGGGCCGATCAGGCGGCGGCGCATGGTGAAGGCGTCCAGCAGGGCCTGGGTGGGGTGCTGGTGGGTGCCGTCCCCGGCGTTGACCACGGCCGCGTCGATCCAGCCGGAGTTGGCGAGGCGGTACGGGGCTCCGGAGGCGCCGTGCCGGATGACGACGGCGTCGACGCCCATCGCCTCCAGGGTCTGGGCGGTGTCTTTCAGGGACTCGCCCTTGGAGACGCTGGAGCCCTTGGCGGTGAAGTTGATGACGTCCGCGGACAGCCGCTTCTCGGCGGCCTCGAAGGAGATCCGGGTCCGGGTGGAGTCCTCGAAGAAGAGGTTGACGATCGTGCGGCCGCGCAGGGTCGGCAGCTTCTTGATCGGCCGGTCGGCGACCCGTGCCATCTCCTCGGCGGTGTCGAGGATCAGGACGGCGTCGTCGCGGGTGAGGTCGGCGGCCGAGATGAGATGACGCTGCATCTGTCAGGCTCCGTAAGGCAGTTCATTCGGGAGATTCGGGGCAGACGGGCGCGCGAGGGCGCACTGAGCGGGCGTACGACGGCGGCGTACGCCTGGAGCGCTACTGAGAGGTCGGCTTGGCACCGAGCAGCACGGTGTCGCGACCGTCCTCCTCGGCGAGCTGGACCTTGACCGTCTCCCGCAACGACGTGGGGAGGTTCTTGCCGACGTAGTCGGCGCGGATGGGCAGTTCGCGGTGTCCGCGGTCGACGAGGACGGCGAGCTGGACCGCGCGCGGGCGCCCGAGGTCGTTCAGGGCGTCGAGGGCGGCGCGGATGGTGCGGCCGGAGAAGAGCACGTCGTCGACGAGGACGACGAGCTTGCCGTCGAGGCCGTCACCGGGGATCTCGGTGCGGGCCAGCGCCCGCGGCGGGTGCATGCGCAGATCGTCGCGGTACATGGTGATGTCGAGCGAGCCGCACGGGACCTTGCGCTCGGTGATCTGCTCGAGCTTGTCGGCGATGCGCCGGGCGAGGAAGACGCCACGGGTCGGAATGCCGAGGAGCACCACGTCGTCGGCGCCCTTGGCGCGTTCGACGATCTCGTGGGCGATGCGGGTCAGCACCCGCGCGATGTCGGGCCCTTCGAGAACGGGCCGGGCATCGGACTGCGTGTCGCGCGTGTCGTGCGTGTCCATACGAAACGGACCTCCTTCTCCGCCTCACGGGACGGACCTTAAAGGACGTCGAGATTGCGCCATACACGGTAGCAGGTCCCGGTGATCGCCCGAACGGCCCCCTTGGATCACCCACTCGGCGCAACGGAACGCCGATACCACGGAAGAGTCGGTGCGGACCATTCGGCTTGACGCGGCAGAGTAACGCTGCGTAACCTCACAGTGAGTTACCAGCCGCGCGGCCTGGCACCCACGCCAGACGCGTCGACACAGTGCCGGGGAGCTATATGTCCAGCGAATACGCCAAACAGCTCGGGGCCAAGCTCCGGGCGATCCGCACCCAGCAGGGCCTTTCCCTCCACGGTGTCGAGGAGAAGTCCCAGGGACGCTGGAAGGCGGTCGTGGTCGGTTCGTACGAGCGCGGCGACCGTGCCGTGACCGTGCAGCGCCTTGCCGAGCTGGCGGATTTCTACGGCGTTCCGGTGCAGGAACTGCTTCCGGGCACGACCCCGGGCGGGGCCGCCGAGCCGCCGCCGAAGCTGGTCCTGGACCTGGAGCGGCTGGCCACGGTGCCGGCCGAGAAGGCGGGCCCCCTCCAGCGCTACGCGGCCACGATCCAGTCGCAGCGCGGTGACTACAACGGCAAGGTGCTGTCGATCCGCCAGGACGACCTGCGCACACTGGCCGTCATCTACGACCAGTCGCCGTCGGTCCTGACCGAGCAGCTGATCAGCTGGGGCGTCCTGGACGCGGACGCGCGCCGCGCGGTGGCGTCCCACGAGGACGCCTGACCGCTTGGCGGGTCCGGAGGACGGTCCAGCAGAAACGTGCCGCCGGGGTGGCCGAAACCGTATGGTTCTCGGCCGCCCCGGCGGCGTTGTGCGTCCCTGCCGGAGCCTCGGCTGCACCGGGACGCACGGAGACGTACGGAAACGCCGGAGGGCCCGCAGCGGTGACGCTGCGGGCCCTCCGGCATGTGGTCCGTGTCAGACCTCGTCGCGGCGGAGCGAGGGCTTGAGTTCCTTCAGCCGGCCCAGCAGGCCGTTCACGAACGAGGGCGACTCGTCCGTGGAGAACTCCTTCGCCAGCTGCACCATCTCGTCGAGGACGACGGCGTCCGGCGTCGCGTCGACCCAGATCAGCTCGTAGGCGCCGAGCCGCAGGATGTTGCGGTCGACGACGGGCATCCGGTCGAGGGTCCAGCCGACGGAGTACTGGGCGATCAGCTCGTCGATGCGCTTCGCGTGCTTCGCGTAGCCTTCGACCAGTTCCATCGTGTACTCGCTGACCGGCGGCTGCCGGGTGTCCGCCCGGGACAGCCGGACCCAGTCCGCGAGGACGGTCAGCACCTCGGCACCGCGCTGGTCCCCCTCGAAGAGGATCTGGAAGGCGCGCTTACGGGCCGTGTTGCGGGCAGCCACGGTTAGCTGTTCACCCGGCCGAGGTAGTCACTGGTGCGGGTGTCGACCTTGATCTTCTCACCGGTGGTGATGAAGAGCGGCACGTTGATCTGGTGGCCGGTCTCCAGGGTGGCGGGCTTGGTGCCGCCCGTGGAGCGGTCGCCCTGGACGCCCGGCTCGGTCTCCTGGATGACGAGCTCGACGGCGGCGGGCAGCTCCACGAAGAGCACCTCGCCCTCGTGCTGCGCGACGGTGGCGGTGAAGCCCTCGATCAGGAAGTTCGCGGCGTCGCCGACGGCCTTCTTGTCGACGTGCAGCTGGTCGTAGGTCTCCATGTCCATGAAGACGAAGTACTCGCCGTCCATGTAGGAGAACTGCATGTCGCGCTTGTCGACGGTGGCCGTTTCGACCTTGACGCCGGCGTTGAAGGTCTTGTCGACGACCTTGCCGGAGAGCACGTTCTTGAGCTTGGTGCGCACGAAGGCCGGGCCCTTGCCGGGCTTGACGTGCTGGAACTCGACGACGGACCAGAGCTGGCCGCCTTCGAGCTTGAGCACCATGCCGTTCTTGAGGTCGTTCGTGGAAGCCACGGTTGCGGAATCTCCTGGACTGACGTACGACCCCGGGGCACGCACCTGCCTGGCTACAGGGCGAGCAGCTCCTTGGTCGTGATGGTGAGTAGCTCGGGTCCGCCGTCCGCCTCGGGGCGGACGACGAGCGTGTCATCGATCCGGACACCGCCCCGGCCCGGGAGGTGGACCCCCGGTTCGACGGTGACTGGCACGCAAGCGTCCAGTTTACCCATGGCCGCGGGACTCAATTGAGGGTCCTCGTCGATTTCGAGCCCTACACCGTGTCCGGTCAGGATCGTGAGGCCCTCGGTGTACCCCGCGGAGTCCAGGACCTGGCGGGCGGCGCGGTCGACGTCCCGGCAGGCGGCGCCGGGTACCAGGCTCTCACGCCCGGCCCGCTGGGCGGCGAACACCAGGTCGTACAGCTCGATCTGCCAGTCCGCGGGAGCCGTGCCGATGACGAAGGTGCGGCCGATCTCGCAGCGGTAGCCGCGGTACGTCGCGCCGAGGCAGACGGAGAGGAAGTCGCCCTCTTCGACGCGGCGGTCGGTGGGCCGGTGCCCGGGCCGGCCGGAGTTCGGGCCGGTGGCGACGGAGGTCGGGAAGGCCGGCCCGTCCGCCCCGTGGTCCACGAGTCGCCGCTCGAGTTCGAGGGCGAGGTGGCGCTCGGTGCGGCCGACGAGGATCGACTCCAGCAACTCGCCCAGGGCCTGGTCGGCGATCTCGGCGCCGATGCGCAGGCAGGAGATCTCCTCCTCGTCCTTGACGACCCTGAGCTGCTCGACCGCGCTGCCGAGGCCCGCCAGGCGCAGCCCGGGGGCGACCGAGCCGAGGGCGCGGTGCCGGGCCACGGTGAGGTGGTGCTCCTCCACGGCGAGGGAGTCGGCGTCCTGGTCCTGGGCGAGGCGGGCCGCCGCGACGGCTGGGTCACCTCCGCCGACTCCGGGCAGGGTGTGGACGCGCAGAGCCTCGTCGGGGCGCTCCTGTGCGGGGCGGTCGGCCGTCGGCCCGGCACAGACGAGGAGGTCCTGCTCCTCGGTCCTGCCCAGCAGCAGAACGGCGTCGTGCGGGGCGGCGCCCGCGAGATAGCGCACGTTGGCGGGGCGGGAGACCAGCGCCGCCGCGCTGCCGCCCGCGTTGCAGTATTCCCTCAGACGCGTCCGGCGGGCCGCGTACACCTCTGACATGACCCGAGCGTATGAGCTTCGCCGGTTTTGCGCTGGTTGAGGGCGGCTGAGTGGGCGGTGCCTGGTGTGTCCGGGGGGGGTGGGGTGCTGTTTCGGGAGGGAGCCGTGCCGCGTGAGGCCGTGTGCCGTCCGCGGCTGTGTGGGGGCTGGTCGCGCAGTTCCCCGCGCCCCTATGGGGCGCTTACCACTGGGGTGGGCTGGCGATCGATCTGGCGAGGACGTCGTCCAGGACGCGTGCCGTCTCCGGGACGTCCAGCTGGGAGTTGTCGATGATCGGCAGGCCGGATCCGTACCAGCCCGCCATACGGCCGTGGATGCGGGCGACCTCCTCGTCCGACAGGCGTCGGTTGCCCGAGCGCTCCGCGTTGCGTTCGAGGACGATGTCCAGCCCGGGCAGGAGGACGACCGGCAGCAGGCCCGGTCCGACGTGGCGCTTCCAGCCGCCGAGGCCGACGACCGGGCGGTCGGGGAAGACCGCGTCGTCGAGGATGCACGAGATGCCGTTCGCCAGGAAGTTGCGCGCAGCGAAGCCGCAGGTGCGGCGGGCCAGGCGGTACTGCGCCTCGGAGTTGTCGTTCCACCCGGACTGGGGGTCGGCGAAGCCGGAGCGGACCCACTCGCGTACGTCGTCGAGGCTGATGTGGGCCGTGGGGACCCGGCGGTGGTCCGCCCAGTACTTGGCGACGCTGGTCTTGCCCGCGCCCGCGGGGCCGATGAGCAGCACCGCGAGTGTCGTACCGGCGGGGTCGGGAGCCGCCGCGGCGGGCGGGGTCATGGGCACGGCCACGGGACCGCCGGGCGGCAGCGGCACATGGCCGGTGGCCTCCGGCGCCGACGGGGCACAGGAGGAGGCCGGCCCGGGCGGGGGCGCCTGATATCCCGGCGCCGGGGGCGGCGGGGGCACGGGCACCGGGGGCGGCGGAGGCACGGGCACCTGGCCCTGGTGGGCGCCCGCGTTCTGCGGGCCGGGGTGATGTGCGGCCGGCGACCAGCCCGTGGCCGGTCCGTGCCCCGGCTGATGGGGCGGCGGCAGCGGAGAACCCACTGCGTGCTGCATCCGGTGCCACTCCGTCTCGTACAGGCGATGGGCGCTGACAGGGAGGTGTATCCCCCGTCCACCGAACGGTACCGCCCCTGGTCGTCGATGTGTGAACGGCCGGGGGCGGCCCGAAGTGCCCGGCTCCGTAGGTGAATTCGGGCGGAAGGCGCGCCGGAGGACTTACTGCCCGACTTCGCCGTACGCGGCGAGCAGCACGGCCGGGTCGGGTCCCTCCAGGACGGTGGGCTTGGCCAGACCGTCGAGGACGATGAAGCGCAGCAGGTTGCCGCGGGACTTCTTGTCGACCTTCATGGTCTCCAGCAGCTTGGGCCACTGGTCGTGCCGGTAGTGCAGGGGCAGTCCGACCGCTTCGAGGATCGTGCGGTGGCGGTCGGCCGTCGCGTCGTCCAGCCGGCCCGCCAGGCGCCCCAGTTCCGCCGCGAAGTGCATGCCGACGGAGACCGCCGCGCCGTGGCGCCACTTGTAGCGCTCGTTCTTCTCGATGGCGTGGCCGAGCGTGTGCCCGTAGTTGAGGATCTCGCGCAGGCCCGACTCCTTCAGGTCCGACGACACGACGTCGGCCTTGACCCGGATGGAGCGCTCGATGAGCTCGGCGGTGTGCGGGCCGGCCGGGGTGCGGGCCGCCTCGGTGTCGGACTCGATGAGGTCCAGGATCACCGGGTCGGCGATGAACCCGGCCTTGATGACCTCGGCGAGGCCGGAGACGTAGTCGTTGACCGGCAGGGAGTCCAGCGCGGACAGGTCGCAGAGGACACCGGCGGGCGGATGGAAGGCGCCGACGAGGTTCTTGCCCTCGGCGGTGTTGATGCCGGTCTTGCCGCCGACGGCCGCGTCCACCATGGCGAGCACGGTGGTGGGGATCGCGATCCAGCGCACGCCGCGCAGCCAGGTGGCCGCGACGAACCCGGCCAGATCGGTGGTCGCACCACCGCCGACGCCGACGATGACGTCGGTGCGCGTGAACCCGGACTGGCCGAGCGCCTTCCAGCAGTAGGCGGCGACCTCGGCGGTCTTGGCCTCCTCCGCGTTGGGCACCTGGATGGCGATGGCCTCGTAGCCCTGCTCGGCCAGGTCGGCGCGCAGCGCGTCACCGGTCTCGGCCAGTGCCTCGGGGTGGAGGATCGCGACCCGCTGGGCCTTCTCGCCGACCAGCCCGCCGAGTTCACCCAGCAGCTGCCGGCCCACCAGGACCTCGTACGGGTCGGTGCCCGCCGTGCCGCCGACCTGGATCCGGGTGACTGCCTCGCTCATGCTTCCTTCAACTCCAGTGCGTCCAGGGCGGCTTCGGTGACCTCTTCGGGCGTCCGGCCGTCGGTGGCGACCACGGCCGTGGCGACCTCTTCGTACAGGTGGCGGCGGGCCTCCATCAGCTCGCGCCACTGCTTGCGCGGGTTGACCGCGAGCAGCGGACGGGCCGCGTTGAGGCCGGTGCGCTTGACCGCCTCCTCGACGTCCATCGACAGGTACGCCACCCGCTGCGCGGCGAGCAGCGCGCGCGTGTCGGCATCGAGGATCGCTCCGCCGCCCAGGGCCAGGACGCCGTCGTGCTCGGCGAGCGCCCGGTGCACGGCCGCCTTCTCGATGGTGCGGAAGGCGGGCTCGCCCTCGTCGACGAAGATCTCGGCGACGGTCCGGCCCTGCTCGGCGGCGATGTCGTCGTCGGTGTCCCGGTAGGAGACGTCGAGGCGTGCGGCGAGCAGCTGCCCGACGGTGGACTTGCCCACACCCATCGGGCCGACCAGGACGACCAGCGGGCCGCTCATCGGATGGCGAGGTTGTCGAGGTACGACGTGACGTTGCGCCGGGTCTCGGCCACCGAGTCGCCGCCGAACTTCTCCGCGACCGCGTCCGCGAGCACCAGGGCCACCATGGCCTCGGCGACGATGCCCGCGGCCGGGACCGCGGACACGTCGGAACGCTGGTGGTGGGCCTGCGCCGCCTCACCCGTCGTGACGTCCACGGTCTGCAGGGCACGCGGCACGGTCGCGATCGGCTTCATCGCGGCGCGCACCCGCAGCAGCTCACCGGTGGTCAGACCGCCCTCGGTGCCGCCGGAGCGGCCGGTGGTGCGCCGGATGCCCTCGTCGGTCTTCACGATCTCGTCGTGTGCCTTGGAACCGGGGATCCGGGCCAGGTCGAAGCCGTCGCCGATCTCGACGCCCTTGATCGCCTGGATGCCCATCAGGGCACCGGCGAGCCGGGCGTCCAGCTTGCGGTCCCAGTGCACATGCGAACCAAGACCCACGGGCACGCCGTACGCCAGGATCTCGACCACACCGCCGAGGGTGTCGCCGTCCTTGTGGGCCTGGTCGATCTCCGCGACCATCGCCTTCGACGCGTCGGCGTCCAGGCAGCGCACGGGGTCCGCGTCCAGCTTCTCGACATCGGCCGGGGTCGGGTAGACGCCCTTCGGCGCCTTGGCCGCCGCCAGCTCCACGACGTGGCTGACGATCTCGACGCCGGTCGTCTCCTTCAGGTACGAGCGGGCCACCGCGCCCAGCGCCACGCGTGCGGCCGTCTCACGCGCGGACGCGCGCTCCAGGATCGGCCGGGCCTCGTCGAAGCCGTACTTCTGCATGCCCGCGAGGTCGGCGTGGCCGGGGCGCGGGCGGGTCAGCGGGGCGTTGCGGGCGAGCCCGTCGAGGATCTCCGGGTCGACCGGGTCGGCGGCCATGACCTGTTCCCACTTGGGCCACTCGGTGTTGCCCACCATGATCGCGACCGGGGAGCCGAGGGTGAGGCCGTGCCGGACGCCGCCGAGGAAGGTGACCTCGTCGCGCTCGAACTTCATCCGGGCACCGCGCCCATAGCCCAGGCGCCGCCTCGCGAGATGGTCCGCCACCATGTCCGTGGTGATCGGCACACCGGCGGGAAGACCCTCCAGCGTCGCCACGAGTGCGGGACCGTGGGACTCCCCCGCGGTCAGCCAGCGCAACCTGCTCAACGGTGCTCCTCAGTGCTCGCGCTCTGGTACTGCCCTGCGTACGCGCCTCGTCGCGTACGGCGACGGCGTGACCGGGTGCGCGGCCCGGTCCACCATCTCCGATCCTCCCACGCCGGGGCCCCCTTCCCGGCGGCCGGTCCATCAAGCGGACGCGTTCGCGGACGGACCCTCGCCCTGACGCTGCTGCGGCGCGTACGCGCCGAGGAAGTCGGCACCGCTCGGCTGCTGCGCGGGCTGCGCCTGTTGCGGGGCGTAGGCCCCCAGGTGGTCTGCGCCGCTGCCCTGCTGCTGGGCCGGCCCTGCCTGCTGCGGCGCGTACTGCCCCAGGTAGTCCGCACCGCGCCCCTGCCCGTACTGGGCCGCCGCATGGATCGGCTGCCCGTTGCGGAGAGCGCGCCGGTAGGCGATCTTGCGCTTGATCTTGACGACCCAGGACGCCACGACGGCGAGCACGATCAGGGCGAGCACCGTGATCTGCACCCAGTCGGGCAGGAATCCCAGCAGGGACTCGAATATCTGGGACTTGACGGACGCCTGAGGCAGGCCTGCGGACATGACGGACGTTCCCCTCCCCTGTTCCGCCCCCTGCGGAACCGAGAGCGGATCTTATCGGTCGGCGAGAGCCTGCTCGCCCGCTTTTCGCATGGCGTCCAGGGGCGCCGGGGCCAGCCCCGTCATCTGCTCGACCTGGAGCACGGCCTGGTGCACCAGCAGGTCGAGACCGCTGACGACGGCACCGCCGTACGCCGACCAGCGGGCGGCGAGGTCGGTCGGCCAGGGGTCGTAGAGGACGTCGAAGAGGGCCGCCGGGCGTTCCGGTACGGACCGGGCGAGGGCGTCGGTGGCTCCGGTCGGCGTGGTGCTGATCACCAGCGGGGCGCGCAGGGCCTGCTCGGCGTCCGCCCAGTCGGCGATGTGGACGGCGACGTCGAGCCGCTCGGCCCACTGCCGCATCTCGGCGGCCCGGGCCTCGCTGCGCACGTACACGGCGATCTCGCCCGGGCAGATCCGGGACAGCGCGGCCAGCGCGGAGGAGGCGGTGGCGCCGGCGCCGAGGACGGCGGCGGAGTCGACCTGCTCGATGCCGTGTTCGCGCAGCGCCGCGACGATTCCGGGGATGTCTGTGTTGTCGCCGATACGGCGGCCGTCCTCGGTGAACACGACGGTGTTGACCGCCTCCACCGACGCGGCGGTCTCGCTGACCTCGTCCAGCAGCGGAATGACGGCCCGCTTCAGCGGCATGGTCAGCGACAGCCCGGCCCACTCGGGGCCGAGTGTCTCGAGGAAGCCGGGCAGCTTCGCCTCGTCGATCTCGAACCGGTCGTAGGACCAGCCGGTCAGCCCCAGTTCCGCATACGCCGCGCGGTGCAGCACCGGGGAGAGGGAGTGGGCGATGGGGCTGCCGAGCACTCCCGCACGGCGGGCGTCAGTTGCCTGTGCTGGCATCGAACTTCCTCTTGAGCTTCTTGAACTGCGCGTAGTCCTTGGCGAACTCGGTTTTGTGCACACCGTCGGTCGCCACGAAGTAGATCCAGCCGTCCTTCGTCGGATTCAGGGCCGCCCGCAACGCGACGTCCCCTGGGTTGTCGATCGGACCCGGCGGCAGGCCCTTGTTGGTGTACGTGTTGTACGGGTCCTTGTTGCTGTTGATCTCGGACTCGCTGATGTGAATATTGCTCTCGTTCTTCAGGTAGTTGAAGGTCGAGTCGAACTGGAGGAGCTGGTTGGTCTCCGTGTTGGTGGGCTTGAGGCGGTTGTAGACCACCTCGGCCATCTTCCGGAAGTCGTCGTGCGTCTTGCCTTCGGCCTGGACGAGGCTCGCGACGGTGATCAGCTGCCACGGGTTCTCGAGTCCGAGGCTCTCGGCCTTCTTCTCGACGCCGGCCTTCTCGTACGTGGCGGTGGCACGAGCCACCATCTGCTTGAGCACGGCCTCCGGCTTCTGCCCCTTGCTGACGCCGTAGCTGGACGGATAGAGGAATCCTTCCAGCGGATCCTTGACGTTCGGGTGATTCAGCGCCCAGGCGGGCAGGCCCAGCTTTTTGTAGTCCTTCTCGGCGACCGCGGCGGTGGTGCCTTCCTTGACCTTGAGACGCTTGTCGATGAGCCGGTAGATGTCGGCGTTGCGCTTGCCTTCCGCGATGATCAGGTTGTCGCGGCTCTTGGGGCTGAGCATCAGATCGACCGCATCCGCGGCCGACATTTGCTTCTGCAGCGTGTACACGCCGTCCTGGATGCTCTTGCCCTCGGGGTTGCTCTGCTGGGCCGCGACGAACGCGTCGACGCTCTTGACGACCCCCGCGTCCTTCAGCACCTGGCCGATCTTGTATCCGAGGGCGCCCTCGGGGATCTCGACCGTCACCTGCTGCCCGTTGCCCCCACCCGCGTAGTCCGGGGCGTCACCGAAACGATCCTGGTAGAACCGGTAGCCGAAGTACCCGGCGCCCGCCAGGCCGCCGCCGAGGATCACGGCGACCAGCAGGCAGGCCATGCCGTTGCGGCTCTTCTTCTTCGGTTTCCCGCCGCCGCGTCCGCGCTTGTCGTCGCGACTGCGACGACCCTCCGGCTCCTCGCCGTCGTCATCGTCGTCGCCGCCCGCGAAGAAGGCGTGTTCGCCCTGGTCGGGCCCGGGGTCCCAGTCGGTGGCCGGTTCCTGAGCGGGCTGCCGGGCGGGCTCTGCCTCACGCCGGCCGGGCGGCTCCGGGGGTGGATACGCCTCAGGCGTGCCGTAGTAGTCCTGCTGGCCCCCGCCGTACGCACCGGCCTGGTGCCCGTACGGATCCTGGGGGTCGCCGGAGTACGAGACCTGCTGGTGGGGATCGTCGGCCCAGCCGCCGGTGTCGTACTGCTGCTGGTGGTAGCCCTGAGCCTGCTGATGTCCGTGGTCCTGCTGGCCGGGGTACTGCTGGCCGGGGTACTGCTCGTGCCCGTGGGCCTGCGCCACGTACTGCTGGTCGTACGGGGACTGCTGCTGCGCCTGACCGTATCCGGCCTGCTCACCGGTGCCCCAGTCGCCGTACTGCGACTGCTGCGGCTGCTCTGGATAGTGCTGCGGCTGGCCGCCGTAGGGGGACTGCTGACCCTGATGGGCCTGCTGTCCCTCCCATCCGCCGTCCCCGTACAACGGGTCCTCCGGATGCCACGGTTCGGAGCCTTGGCCCCGGCCATACTCAGTCATCGATCCCCTAGAGCCGCGAGGCGGCGGTCGCGCGATGCCCGGCTCGGCTCCCGTCCCGCCTCTTGCTGTGCGGCGGCTGTTCGAATGCCGTCGCATCGCGCGGAACGTTACCGTATCGCGATCAGATGACCACTTCGACGCCTTCGCCGGGTGCTTTACCTGACATCCGTTCGGATTCGAGGGCCTGTTGCAGGATGATCACGGCCGCGGCCTGGTCGATGACGGACCGGCCCTTCTTGGATTTCACGCCGGAGGCGCGCAGTCCCTGACTGGCCGTCACTGTCGTCATGCGTTCGTCGACGAGTCTCACCGGAACCGGTGAGATCATTTGGGCCAGTTCCTGGGTGAAGCCCCGGACCTTGACCGCGGCCGGGCCCTCGCCCCCCTTGAGGGAGCGGGGGAGCCCGACCACGACCTCCAAGGGCTCGTACTCCTCGACGAGTTGCTGCAACCGCCGCTGAGCTGCGGGGATGTCACGCCCCGGGACCGTCTCCACCGGGGTGGCGAGGATCCCGTCGGGGTCGCACGAGGCGACCCCGATGCGGGCGTCCCCGACGTCGATCGCGAGTCGACGTCCTCTGCGCATACTTCCGACCCGTCTCTTACTTGGCCGTCTCGGCGACCAGGCGCTCGACGGCGTCCACGGCGTCACCGATGGCGGCCGGGTTCTGGCCGCCGCCCTGGGCGACGTCCGGCTTGCCGCCACCGCCGCCACCGAGGGTCTTGGCGGCCGTACGGACCAGTTCCCCGGCCTTCAGACCGCGCTCACGGGCGGCCTCGTTGGTGGCGATGACCGTGAGCGGCTTGCCGTTCGCCACCGTGAACAGGGCCACCACGGCGGCCCGTCCGCCCTGGATGCGTCCGCGCACGTCGAGAACCAGCTTGCGGAGATCGTCGGCGGTCGTGCCGTCCGGAACCTGACCGGTCACGACAGCAACGCCACGGACGTCCTTGGCGGACTCGGCGAGACCGGCGGCGGCCTGGAGGACCTTCTCGGCGCGGAACTTCTCGATCTCCTTCTCGGCGTCCTTCAGCTTGCCGAGCATGGCGGAGACCTTCTCCGGGAGCTCCTCCGGACGGCCCTTGATCAGCTCCTGGAGCTGGGCGACGACCGTGTGCTCCCGGGCGAGGAAGTTGTAGGCGTCCACGCCGACCAGGGCCTCGATCCGGCGGACACCCGAGCCGATGGAGGACTCGCCGAGCAGCTTCACCAGGCCCAGCTGGGCGGTGTTGTGGACGTGGGTACCGCCGCACAGCTCCTTGGAGAAGTCGCCGATGGTCACCACGCGCACGCGCTCGCCGTACTTCTCACCGAACTCGGCGATGGCGCCCTGCTTCTTGGCCTCGTCGATGCCCATGACGTCGGCACGGACGTCGAGGTCGCGGGCGAGCACCTCGTTGATCTTCTGCTCGACGTCGGTCATCACGGCCGTCGGAACGGCGGACGGGGAGCCGAAGTCGAAGCGGAAGCGGCCGGGCTGGTTCTCGGAACCGGCCTGGGCGGCCGTCGGGCCGAGGGCGTCACGCAGGGCCTGGTGCGTCAGGTGCGTGGCCGAGTGGGCGCGGGCGATGGCCTTGCGGCGGCGGTCGTCGATCGAGGCGTGGGCCTTGGCGCCGACGGTCACCTCGCCGACCTGGACGACGCCCTTGTGGACGTAGACCCCCGGGACCGGCTTCTGGCAGTCGCGGACCTCGATGACGGCACCGGTGTCGACCTTGATCTTGCCGGTGTCGCCGATCTGACCGCCACCCTCGGCGTAGAACGGGGTGCGGTCGAGGACGATCTCGACCTCGTCGCCCTCGGTGGCGGCCGGGGAGGAGGCACCGTCGACGAGGATGCCGACGATCGTGGACTCGCTCTCGGTGTCGGTGTAGCCGATGAAGTCGGTGGCACCCGCCTGGTCGGCGATCTCGCGGTAGGCGCCGGCACCGGCGTGCCCGGTCTTCTTGGCCTGGGCGTCGGCCTTGGCGCGCTCCCGCTGCTCCTTCATCAGACGGCGGAAGCCGTCCTCGTCCACGGAGAGGCCCTGCTCGGCGGCCATCTCCAGGGTGAGGTCGATCGGGAAGCCCCAGGTGTCGTGGAGCAGGAAGGCCTTGTCGCCGGGCAGGACGGTGGAGCCGGCGGCCTTGGTGTCGGTGACGGCCGTGTCGAGGATGTTGGTGCCGGCCTTCAGCGTCTTGAGGAAGGCGTTCTCCTCGGCGAGGGCGACCTTCTCGATGCGCTCGCGGTCGGTGATGAGCTCGGGGTACTGCTGGCCCATCATGCCGATCACGGTGTCGATGAGGTCCTTGACGACCGGGCCGGTGGCGCCGAGGAGGCGCATGTTGCGGATGGCGCGGCGCATGATGCGGCGCAGCACGTAGCCGCGGCCCTCGTTGCCGGGGGTGACGCCGTCGCCGATGAGCATCACGGAGGTGCGCATGTGGTCGGTGACCACGCGCAGGGACACGTCCGAGTCGTGGGCGTCGCCGTAGCGGACGCCGGTCAGCTCGGTGGCCTTGTCGATGACGGCCATCGAGGTGTCGATCTCGTACATGTTCTGCACGCCCTGCAGAATCATGGCGAGGCGCTCGAGGCCGAGGCCGGTGTCGATGTTCTTGCTGGGCAGGTCGCCGAGGATCTCGAAGTTGTCCTTGCCGATGCCCTCACCCCGCTCGTACTGCATGAAGACGAGGTTCCAGATCTCCACGTACCGCTCGTCGTTGACGGCGGGGCCGCCCTCGGCGCCGAACTCGGGGCCGCGGTCGTAGTTGATCTCGGAGCAGGGGCCGCAGGGGCCGGGGACGCCCATGGACCAGTAGTTGTCCTTCATGCCGAGGCGCTGGATGCGCTCCTTCGGCACGCCGACGACCTCGTGCCAGATGCGCTCGGCCTCGTCGTCGTCCTTGTAGACGGTGATCCACAGGCGCTCGGGGTCGAGGCCGTAACCGCCCTTGTCCTGGGGGCTGGTGAGCAGCTCCCAGGCGTGCTTGATGGCGCCTTCCTTGAAGTAGTCGCCGAAGGAGAAGTTGCCGCACATCTGGAAGAACGTGCCGTGCCGGGTGGTCTTGCCGACCTCTTCGATGTCCGGCGTGCGCACGCACTTCTGGACGCTGGTGGCGCGGGCGAAGGGCGGCTTGACCTCACCCAGGAAGTAGGGCTTGAAGGGCACCATGCCGGCCGGGACGAGGAGCAGAGTCGGGTCGTCCGCGATGAGCGACGCCGAAGGGACGACGGTGTGACCGCGCTCCTCGAAGAAGCTCAACCAGCGGCGGCGAATCTCAGCCGACTCCATCAGTGGTCCTCATTCCGGTTGTACGGGTACGTCTGGTACGTCTGGTGCTTCGAACCATCGACGTACTTGGGGTTGTTGCGGTTCTCGATGGCGATGTGCCGCCGGGGTGCCGGGAGTTCGGGATTCTCGTTGATCCCGAGGGCGTCACCCAACTCGGCCTCTCGCACGGCCATGTTGTCCCGGACGTCGAGCGCGAAGCCCACCGCGCGGTCCTTGATGCGGTGACCGGCCTCGAGCGCCTTGTTCCCGGCGGTTCTGGCAAGGCTCTCGGGGGTCAGCTGCTTCAGCTTGCGATTGACCTTGGTGGTGGCCCACACACCGGCGGCGACGCCCGTGGTGAACCAGAAGGTACGGCGGAACATCGCTGGCTCTCAGTCCCTCTTGTCTCGGGCGCTGCGCCGGGTGACCGTGCGGCCCACGATCACGGTACGCCTGGACGCCTTGGCGGGCACGTCCTCCTTGCCGCCGCCGAGGGCCCGGCGCACGCCGTAGCCGAAGGCCGCGACCTTGACCAGGGGGCCCCCGAAGGTGGAGGCGACGGTCGTCGACAGCGCGGAGGCGTTCGACGTGACCTCCTGGACGTCGGAGGCGATCGAGTCGACCCGGTCGATCTGGGTCTGCGCGGAGCGCACCGCCGCGGAGGCGTCGGCCAGCAGCGGGACGGCCTGGTCGGTCACGTCCGCCACGAGCTTGGTGGTCGCCTTGAGCGTCTGGGCCACCCTCGCCAGCGCGACGGCGAGGAAGGAGACCAGGATCGCCCAGAAGACGGCCACCAGGATTCCGGCAACCTCTCCACCGGACACTGTGTGCACCCGCTCCCTGAAACGTGCCTGAACATCGAAAAAGTCGTGCGACGAGCCTATCGCGCCGGGGGTGGCGCTCCGTACCGGATTACCCCCCGGCGCCACGTCGATCGCGAAAGCTCGCACAGGATCGGCCTCCGGCACAGGAGTGATCGCGAAAGCCCGCCGCCTCGCCCGCCCGGAGGGGCGGGGAGACGGCGGGCTGAGGTACCGCGTGCCTGCTGTGGATCAGCGGGCGTAGTACTCGACGACGAGCTGCTCGTCGCAGATCACCGGGATCTCCTTGCGGTTCGGCTCGCGGTCCAGGCGGAACGCCAGGCCCTTGAGGTTCACCTGGAGGTAGCGCGGGGTCTCACCGTCGGGGGCGAAGCCACCCTCACGAGCGATCGTGAAGAGGGTCTTCTCCTTGGAGCGCTCGCGAACCTGCACGACGTCGTCCGGACGGACACGGAAGGAGGGCTTGTCGACCTTCTTGCCGTTGACCGCGATGTGGCCGTGGACGACCATCTGGCGGGCCTGGTAGATCGTGCGGGCGATGCCCGAACGCAGGACCAGGGCGTCGAGACGGCGCTCGAGCTCGATGATCAGGGCCTCACCGGTCTTGCCCTGGACCTTGGAGGCACGCTCGTAGGCGCGGACGAGCTGGCGCTCGGACACGTCGTACTGCGCGCGCAGACGCTGCTTCTCGAGCAGACGGACCTTGTAGTCCGAGTTCTGCTTGCGGCCGCGGCCGTGCTCACCCGGCGGGTAGGGGCGGGCCTCGAAGTACTTGACGGCCTTCGGGGTCAGCGCGATGCCGAGGGCACGCGACTTCTTGACCTTGGGGCGGGACTGGTTCGCCACTGTTTTCGCTTTCGTCGTATCGGCTTGTCAGGGTTGTGGGAGGTCGCATCCGCAGCCGGGGAAACCCGCCTGGAACCCTGTCGGGCCCGGGTGGGCAGCCGCTCCCCTGGTCTGGGCACATACGTGCAGCACGCGAGTGGCCCACCGGCCGCTCCCGTCCTGCGACGGGTGGTGGTGGGCTGCCCGCGACACCGTTCGACGGTGCGCGACGCTCCTGGAGCCGATCCCGGAGGATCGGGGCTCCGGCCGACTGTCCTGTTCTGACTGCACGGGACGCGGCACTCCGGACGAGTTTACAGGGTGCTCAGGACCGCTTTCGACCGAGGTTCTTCCGGGTCCACTCCACCGCGTCCGCGTAGCGGGCCTCCGCGCCGTGCCGGGTCGGCTCGTAGTACTCGCGGTTCTTCAGCTCGTCCGGGGCGTACTGCTGGGCGGCGATGCCCTCGGGCAGGTCGTGCGGGTAGACGTAGCCCTGGCCGTGGCCGAGCTTGGTCGCGCCCTTGTAGTGGCTGTCGCGCAGGTGGGCGGGCACGGGGCCGGCGTGGCCCTTGCGGACGTCCTCCAGGGCGGCGCCGATCGCGGTGGTCGCGGCGTTGGACTTGGGCGCCAGCGCGAGGGCGATGGTGGCGTGGCTGAGGGTGAGGGCGGCCTCGGGGAAGCCGATCATGGCGACGGCCTGGGCGGCGGCGACCGCTGTCTGCAGGGCGGTCGGGTCGGCCAGGCCGATGTCCTCGCTGGCGGAGATCATCAGGCGCCGGGCGATGAAGCGGGGGTCCTCGCCGGCCTCGATCATGCGGGCCAGGTAGTGCAGGGCCGCGTCGACGTCGGAGCCGCGGATGGACTTGATCAGGGCGCTGGCCACGTCGTAGTGCTGGTCACCGTCGCGGTCGTACTTCACGGCGGCCCGGTCGACCGTCTCCTCCAGCGTGGTCAGGCCGATCTCCGCCTCGCCTTTGTCGAGGGCGGCTCCGGCGGCGGCCTCCAGGGCGGTCAGGGCGCGGCGGGCGTCACCGCCGGCGATGCGCAGGAGGTGGCTCTCGGTCTCCTCGGGGAGGGTGACGGCGCCCCCCAGGCCCCGCTCGTCGGTGAGGGCGCGGCGGATGAGGCTCCTGATGTCGTCGTCCGTGAGCGGTTCGAGGGTGAGCAGCAGGGAGCGGGACAGCAGGGGCGAGATGACCGAGAAGTACGGGTTCTCCGTGGTCGCCGCGATGAGCGTCACCCACCGGTTCTCGACGGCCGGGAGCAGGGAGTCCTGCTGGGCCTTGCTGAAGCGGTGGATCTCGTCGAGGAAGAGGACCGTCTCCTTGCCGTAGCCGCCGGAGGCGCGGCGGGCGCCGTCGATGACCGCGCGGACCTCCTTGACGCCGGCGGTGATCGCGGACAGCTCCACGAAGCGGGCGTCGGTCGCCTTGGAGACGACGTAGGCCAGGGTGGTCTTGCCGGTGCCGGGCGGGCCCCAGAGGAGCACCGAGGAGGGCCCGGCGGGGCCCGAGGCCTCCCCCACCAGCCTGCGCAGGGGTGAGCCCGGCTTCAGCAGGTGCTGCTGGCCCACGACTTCGTCGAGGGTGCGCGGGCGCATCCGCACTGCCAGGGGGCTGCTGGACGGCTCCTTCTCCTGGCGTTCTTCGGCTGCGGCGGTGAACAGGTCGGGCTCCACGTCAGAAACCCTAAATCACGGCACTGACAGTCCGGCCGGGCCCCGGAACCGCGGGCTCAGCTGAGCCAGAAGTCCCACCAGCGGGTCAGGACCAGCATGCCGATGATGCCGATGTGCAGCACCGGCATGACCCACGTGAACTCGCCGAAGAAGCTCTTGAGCCAGCTCGGGGCAGGCAGGAAGCCCTTGCGGATGTTGAACGACGTGACGTACCAGAACATCAGGATCGTGGCGACCCAGGCCAGGCTGCACCACAGGCACAGCGCGTTGATCCGGTACAGGGACTGGAACATCAGCCAGGCGCAGAAGCTCACGCCGAAGAGGCACCCGGCGTTGAAGGTGAGCCAGTACCAGCGCGGGAAGCGGGCGCGGGCGAGCAGCGCCATGCCGACGCCGATGACGATCCCGTAGCAGACGAGACCGAGCATCGGGTTCGGGAAGCCGAAGACCGCAGCCTGCTTGCTCTCCATGACGCTGCCGCAGGAGACCACGGGGTTGAGGCTGCAGCCGGGCGTGTACGACTTGCCCGCGACCTTGGCCTCGAGGATCTTGAACTTGTCGATCGTGATGACCCAGGCGGCGAGCAGTCCGGCGGCGCCGGTGATGATCAGTAGCAGGGCGAGGGCCCGGCTGCCGCCCTCCGCGCGGGGCGCGATCTCGGCGCGCTGCGGCTCTGGCTCCACGGAGACGTCCTCAACTGTCGTCTTGCTCATCACGCCGATCCGTCACTTGAGACCTGAACATCTTCGGGCAGGGCCCATTGTGCCGCACAGGTGCCCGTGTCCACCGTTCAGTGGACATAAGGATGCCCGCCCGGTCGCCCCCGAGGGCAGTGTTCCGGCCGACGCCCGTCGCATGACAGCACAGGGGTACGAACCTCCGGCAGGACTAATCGGCACCCACGGAGTTGACGGAGCAGTGAGGGAACGCCGGGAGACCCCGGCGCCCCCTCTGCGGCACTCAGCCGAGCCGCGCTTCCAGTTCCGCCACGATCTCGTTCACGCCCACCGCCGTCTGCTCGCCGGACTCCATGTCCTTGAGCTGGACGACGCCCTCGGCGAGGTCGCGTTCGCCGGCGACGACCGTGTAGCGGGCGCCGCTGCGGTTGGCGTTCTTCATCGCGCCCTTGAGGCCCTTGCCGCCGTAGGAGAAGTCCGCCGCGATGCCGTTCTTGCGCAGTTCCGTGACCTTCGCGAAGAGGACCCGGCGGGCCTCCTCGCCGAGCGGGACGGCGAACACGCTGGTGGTGGCGGGGAGTTCGAGCTCGACTCCTTCCGCCTCCAGGGCGAGGACCGTGCGGTCGACGCCGAGGGCCCAGCCGACGGACGGCAGCGCGGGGCCGCCGATCATCTCGGAGAGGCCGTCGTAGCGGCCGCCGCCGCCCACCGCGGACTGTGAGCCGAGGCCGTCGTGGACGAACTCGAAGGTGGTGCGGGTGTAGTAGTCCAGGCCGCGGACCAGCTTCGGGTCGTCCTCGAAGGAGACGCCCGCCGCCGTGATCAGCTCACGGACCTCCTCGTGGTACGTCTTGCACGCATCACACAGGTAGTCGCGCAGCAGCGGCGCGTCGCCCAGCTGCTTCTGGACCGACTCGCGCTTGTCGTCCAGGACGCGCAGCGGGTTGATCTCCGCGCGGCGCAGGGTGTCCTCGTCGAGGTCCAGCCCCCGCAGGAACTCCTGCAGCGCCGACCGGTACACCGGGCGGCACTCCTGGTCGCCCAGGCTGTTGAGCAGGATCCGGAAGTTGCTCAGGCCCAGCGAGCGGTACGCCTGGTCGGCCAGGATGATCAGCTCGGCGTCCAGCGCCGGGTCCTCCGCGCCGATCGCCTCGGCACCGACCTGGGAGAAGTGGCGGTAGCGGCCCTTCTGGGGGCGCTCGTAGCGGTAGTACGAGCCCGAGTACCAGAGCTTGACGGGGAGGTTGCCCGCCTTGTGCAGGTTGGCCTCCAGCGCGGCGCGCAGGACGGAGGCGGTGCCCTCGGGGCGCAGGGCGAGCTTGTCGCCGCCCTTGGTCTCGAAGGCGTACATCTCCTTGGTCACGATGTCGGTGGACTCACCGACCCCGCGCGCGAACAGCTCGACGTTCTCGAAGCCCGGCGTCTCGATGTAGCCGTATCCGGAGTTGCGCAGCGGCGCGGCGATCGCCTCGCGCACCGCCAGGTACTTCGCGGAGTCCGGCGGGATCAGGTCGTACGTGCCCTTGGGGGCCTTGAAGGTGCTCACAGGACGTCTCTCGTCACATTCCTCGTCGGGGAGCGGGCTGAGCTCCCTGGCCGGCCGCCACCTGCCGCAGATACGGGTTGGTGGAGCGCTCCTGGCCGATGGTCGTCTGGGGGCCGTGGCCGGACAGCACCACGGTCGAGTCGTCGAGCGGCAGGCACACGCGGGCCAGCGAGTCGAGCATCTCGGCCATGTCACCGCCGGGCAGGTCGGTGCGTCCGATGGAGCCGGCGAACAGCAGGTCGCCCGAGAAGAGGATCGGCGGGATGTCCGCCGCCTCGGGCATGCCGAAGGTCACCGACCCCTTGGTATGGCCGGGGGCGTGCGCGACGGACAGCTCCAGGCCCGCCAGCTCCAGCTTCGCCCCGTCGGTCAGCTCTTTGACGTCGTCCGGCTCTCCCACGGTCAGCTCGCCCAGCAGTGGCATCCCGATGGAACGGCCGATCCCCTTCTCGGGGTCGCTCATCATGTACCGGTCGTCGGGATGGATCCAGGCCGGCACGTCGTGCGCGCCGCACACCGGGACGACCGAGGCGACGTGGTCGATGTGGCCGTGGGTGAGGACGACGGCCACGGGCTTGAGGCGATGCTTCCTGATCGCTTCCTCGACGCCGTCGGCGGCCTGATGGCCGGGGTCGATGATCACGCACTCCTCACCGGCGGCGGGGGCGACGAGGTAGCAGTTCGTCCCCCAGGCCCCGGCGGGGAACCCGGCAATGAGCACGATCGTCCTTCGTTGTGTCGATACGGGCGGCTACGGCTGCTCACAGAGCCTACCGGCGCTGCCGATTCCTCAGCGAACCCATATACGGTACGGGGCACACGCACGCGCTCGGCACACAGGACGCAGGCGTACCGGTCGACGTTCGAGACCCATGAGG
Organism: Streptomyces tibetensis; assembly: GCF_040647715.1. Taxonomy (GTDB): domain Bacteria; phylum Actinomycetota; class Actinomycetes; order Streptomycetales; family Streptomycetaceae; genus Streptomyces; species Streptomyces tibetensis_A. Next base: position 137,650 of record NZ_JBEZCR010000006.1, read on the forward strand.
AGAGAACCCGGTGGTCAGCCAGGAACAGCGGCGGCGTCAGCTCGCCCGGGAGAAGTTCTTGCGGCAGCAGCAGCGACGCACGGACGCGCGACGCAAGGCCCGTATCCGCAACTCCGTGATCGCCTCGGTTCTCGGCGTGATCGTGGTCCTCTCGGTGACGGTCTTCCTGACCAAGCCGTTCGAGGACGACGGCAAGAAGGAGAACGCGGGCGCGGAAGTCACCCCCAGCGCCACCCCCAGCAAGGCCCCGGACCCGTGCGAGAAGCCGGCCCCGGGCAAGGTCAAGTCGGAGACCTGGAAGAAGGAACCGGCGATGACCATCGACAAGTCGGCGAAGTACACGATGAAGCTGGACACCACCTGCGGTGAAATAGACGTCGCGCTGAAGGCGTCGGCGGCGCCGCACACCGTGAACTCGTTCAACTTCCTGCTCGGCAAGGGCTACCTGGACCACAGCAAGTGCCACCGGCTCACGGACCAGGGCATCTACGTCCTGCAGTGCGGTGACCCGCAGGGCACCGGCATGGGCGGACCGGGCTACACCATCCCGGACGAGAACCTCAAGGACAAGAGCCTCAAGGGCGGGATGTACCCGGCGGGCACGGTCGCGATGGCGAACCAGTACAACGCGCAGACGAAGCAGGGCCGCAACAGCGGCGGCAGCCAGTTCTTCCTGGTCTACCAGGACAGTCAGCTGCCGCCCGACTACACACCGTTCGGCACGGTGTCCGAGGCGGGCATGAAGGTCCTGAAGAAAATCGCGGACGCCGGGGCGCAGGCTCCCGACCCTCAGACGGGCAATACGGCGCCCAACGCGACGGTCGTGATCAACAAGGCCACGATCACGGAATCCTGACCCCCAACTGCGAAATTTCGGTCGCGCGGGATGCGGACAGGCCCCCCGCCGGTCGCCTATGTTGGCCGTGACGAAACTGTGGACGATGCCCGGGGGAGCTGAGGCCCCCCGCAGGCATCATGTGGAGGAGGCGCTGTGAGCAGCGACCCGTGGGGCCGCGTCGACGAGACGGGGACCGTGTACGTGCGTACGGCCGACGGCGAGCAGGTCGTCGGTTCCTGGCAGGCGGGCTCCCCCGAGGAGGCGCTGGCCTATTTCGAGCGCAAGTACGAGGGCCTGGTTGTCGAGATCGGCCTCCTCGAGAAGCGAGTGAAGACCACCGACCTGTCGGCGAAGGACGCCCAGGCCGCCATCGACCACATCCGGGAGCAGGTCGACGCGCACCACGTGGTGGGCGACCTGGACGCCCTGCGGGTCCGGCTGGACAAGCTCGTGGAGCTGGTGGAGGCGCGCCGCGAGGAGCGCAAGGCGCAGCGGGCCAAGCAGTCCGACGAGGCCCGCCACGCCAAGGAGGCGCTGGTCGCCGAGGCGGAGGAGCTGTCGCAGTCCGATCAGTGGCGGTCGGCCGGTGAGCGGCTGCGGGCCCTGGTGGACACCTGGAAGGGTCTGCCGCGCCTGGACCGCAAGTCCGACGACGAGCTGTGGCACCGGTTCTCGCACGCGCGGTCGGCGTTCTCCAAGCGGCGCAAGCAGCACTTCGCGCAGCTGGACGCGCAGCGCGAGGAGGCCCGCAAGACCAAGGAGCGGCTGGTCTCCGAGGCCGAGGCGCTGTCGAACTCGACCGACTGGGGCGTGACGGCGGCGCGCTACCGCGAGTTGATGTCCGAGTGGAAGGCCGCGGGCCGCGCTCAGCGCGAGCACGAGGACGACCTGTGGAACCGCTTCCGCGGCGCCCAGGACGTCTTCTTCGCGGCTCGCAGTTCGGTCTTCGCGGAGCGTGACGCCGAGCAGGCGGAGAACCTGAAGCTGAAGGAGGAGCTGGCCGAGGAGGCCGAGAAGCTCCTGCCCGTCTCGGACCTGAAGGCGGCCCGGGCCGCTTTCCGGAACGTGAACGAGCGCTGGGAGGCCATCGGCCACGTGCCGCGCGACGCCCGGCCCAAGGTCGAGGGCCGTATGCACGCCGTCGAGCGGGCCATCCAGGAGGCCGAGGAGGCCGAGTGGCGCCGGACGAACCCGGAGGCACGCGCGCGTGCCGCGGGTCTGACCGGCCAGCTGCAGGCCGCCGTGGACAAGCTGCGGGGCCAGATCGAGCAGGCCCGCGCGCAGGGCAACAACGCCAAGGCCGACAAGCTCCAGCGTGAGCTCGACGGCCGGCAGGCGCTGCTGGACCAGGCGCAGAAGGGCCTGCAGGAGTTCGGAGGCTGAGCAGCCGACGCGAAGGGGGCTCCCGTACATGTCGTACGGGAGCCCCCTTTCGTGTGGCTGCTGCGCGCCGTTACGACCCCCTGCCCGCCCGACGCGAAGGGGGCTTGCGTACACGCGTACGGAAGCCCCCTTCGGTGTGGCCGCTGCGGCCGTTACGACCTGCTGCGCGCCGAGGTCACCCGGTACACGTCGTAGACGCCCTCCACGCCCCTGACCGCCTTCAGCACGTGGCCGAGGTGCTTCGGGTCGCCCATCTCGAAGGTGAAGCGGGAGGTGGCGACGCGGTCGCGGGAGGTCTGGACGGCCGCGGAGAGGATGTTGACGTGCTGGTCGGACAGCACGCGCGTGACGTCCGAGAGCAGCCGGGAGCGGTCCAGGGCCTCGACCTGGATGGCGACCAGGAAGACCGAGGACTGGGTGGGCGCCCACTCGACGTCGAGGATGCGCTCGGGCTCGCGGGACAGCGAGTCGACGTTCACGCAGTCGCTGCGGTGCACCGATACGCCGCTGCCGCGGGTGACGAAGCCGATGATGGGATCGCCCGGGACGGGAGTGCAGCACCGGGCCAGCTTGACCCACACGTCCTCGACGCCCTTGACGACGACGCCCGGGTCGGCGCTGGAGCGGCGCTTGCGGCTGCGGCCGCGGGCCGGCGGGACCGACTCGTCGATCTCCTCGGTGGCGGCCTCCTCGCCGCCGAGGGCCTGGACCAGCTTCTGCACGATGTTCTGCGCGGAGACATGGCCCTCGCCGATCGCCGCGTACAGCGCGGAGATGTCGGCGTAGCGCATCTCGTGCGCGAGAGTCACCAGGGAGTCGCCGGTCAGGATGCGCTGGATCGGCAGGTTCTGCTTGCGCATCGCGCGGACGATGGCGTCCTTGCCCTGCTCGATCGCCTCGTCGCGGCGTTCCTTGGAGAACCAGGCCCGGATCTTGTTGCGGGCGCGCGGTGATTTGACGAAGCCGAGCCAGTCCCTGGAGGGGCCGGCGCCGGCCGCCTTGGAGGTGAAGACCTCCACCAGGTCGCCGTTGTCGAGGGTGGACTCCAGCGGTACCAGGCGGCCGTTGACGCGGGCGCCTATCGTGCGGTGCCCGACCTCGGTGTGCACCGCGTAGGCGAAGTCGACGGGGGTGGCGCCGGCGGGGAGCGCTATGACGTCGCCCTTGGGGGTGAAGACGAAGACCTCGTTGCGGGAGAGGTCGAAGCGCAGCGACTCCAGGAACTCGCCCGGGTCCTCCGTCTCCTTCTGCCAGTCCAGCAGCTGCCGCAGCCAGGCCATGTCGTTGAGGTGGTCGTCCTTGCCCTTGCCGGACGACTTGGGGGCGTCGGAGCGCACCTTGGACGCGCCGGCGACGGCCTCCTGCTTGTACTTCCAGTGCGCGGCGATGCCGTACTCGGCGCGGCGGTGCATGTCGAAGGTGCGGATCTGCAGCTCGACGGGCTTGCCGCCGGGGCCGATGACCGTCGTGTGCAGCGACTGGTACATGTTGAACTTGGGCATCGCGATGTAGTCCTTGAACCGGCCGGGGACCGGGTTCCATCGCGCGTGCACCGTGCCGAGTGCCGCGTAGCAGTCGCGGACGGTCTCCACGAGGACGCGGATGCCCACCAGGTCGTAGATCTCCGCGAAGTCCCGGCCGCGGACGATCATCTTCTGGTAGACGCTGTAGTAGTGCTTCGGGCGGCCGGTGACGGTCGCCTTGATGCGGGCCGCCCGCAGGTCCTGCTGGACCTCGTCGGTGACGATGGCGAGGTACTCGTCGCGCTTGGGGGCGCGCTCGGCGACCAGGCGGACGATCTCGTCGTACATCTTGGGGTAGAGGATCGCGAACGCGAGGTCCTCCAGCTCCCACTTGATGGTGTTCATGCCCAGGCGATGGGCGAGCGGCGCGTAGATCTCGAGGGTCTCGCGCGCCTTCTTCTCCTGCTTCTCACGCTTGAGGTAGCGCATGGTGCGCATGTTGTGCAGGCGGTCGGCGAGCTTGATGACCAGGACGCGCGGGTCCTTGGCCATGGCGACGACCATCTTGCGCACGGTCTCGGCCTGCGCGGCCTCGCCGAACTTGACCTTGTCCAGCTTGGTGACGCCGTCGACGAGCAGCGTGACGACGTCGCCGAAGTCACGGCGCAGGTCGTCCAGGCCGTACTCGGTGTCCTCGACCGTGTCGTGCAGCAGGCCGGCCATCAGCGTGGCCGGATCCATGCCCAGCTCGGCGAGGATGGTGGTGACGGCGAGCGGGTGCGTGATGTACGGGTCGCCGCTCTTGCGCTTCTGACCGCGGTGCCAGCGCTCGGCGACCTGGTAGGCGCGCTCGATCTGGCGGAGCGTGGCCGTCTCGATCTTGGGGTCGTTGCCGCGCACTATCCGCAGCAGCGGCTCCAGCACGGGGTTGTACGGGTTCGCGCGCTGCACACCGAGCCGGGCCAGACGGGCGCGGACGCGGTTGGAGGAGCCGGAACGGGCCTGCTGGCCGGCCGCCTGACGGACCGCGGGCGGGGTGGGCTTGGGCCGTGACTGCTCGGCGGGCTTGTCGACCGGCGCCGCCTGGGCGTGCTCGACCGGCCCGCGGGTGTCGTTCTTCGCGTGGGGCGCGTTCGGCGCGGGCTTCGCCGCGGCTGCCGAGGCGGACTCGGGCTTGGCGGCGGTCAGGTGCTGGGCCTCGTCTGGCAAGAGGACTCCTCGTGCGCGATCCGGGTCCCCCGGTCAGGCTCCGGACCCCCATGGTAGCGATCCCGGGGCCCGGGATCGCCTTCAGGCCATTGTGAGGACCGTCTACCCGGGAAACGCAGGCAACGCACGAGGCGGGCTCCGGATTCCTCCGGGCCCGCCTCTGCGGTGTCGTGCCGATGTCCACCGGGAGGGGTGGGCGGCCGCTAGACCGTGAGCAGCGCCTCCAGCGGGGCACCGTTCAGCGCGGGCTCCAGGCGGGCGCGGCCGCTCAGGAAGCCGAGCTCCATGAGGACGGCGAGACCCGCGACCTCGGCGCCGGCCCGGCGGATGAGCTCGACCGAGGCCTCGGCGGTGCCGCCGGTGGCGAGGACGTCGTCGACGATGAGCACCCGGTCCCCGGCGGTGAGGTCCTCGGCGTGCACCTCGATCTCCGCCGAGCCGTACTCCAGGTCGTAGGCCTGGGCGAGGGTGGCTCCGGGGAGCTTGCCCGCCTTGCGTACGGGGATGAAGCCGAGGCCGGCGCGGACGGCGACCGGGGCACCGAGGATGAAGCCACGGGCCTCCAGGCCGACGACCTTGGTGGCGCCGGCGCGCCCGGCGATCTCGGCGAGGGCGTCGGTCAGGGCGGTGAACGCCCCCGGGTCCGCCAGGAGCGGGGTGATGTCCTTGAACATCACACCCGGTTCCGGGTAGTCCGCCACGTCCCTGATGCGGCTGAGGAGCAGCTCCCTGATCTCGGTCATCGGCGCTTCCCCGAGGGGCGGCCGCGGCCACGGCTGCGGGAGGCGGGCTGGTTGCGCGGCCCGACCACCGCGGGTGCGGCGTCCTCGGGCTCGTCGGCGAGCACCTCCTGCTCGCCCTGGACCTCGGTCTCGCCCTTGGCCCGCTTGGCCAGGACGCGCTTCTTCAGAGCCTTCATCTGCGGCTCGCGCTCCTTGAGGTCGGCGACGAGCGGCGTGGCGATGAAGATCGAGGAGTACGCACCGGCGGCGAGGCCGACGAACAGCGACAGCGAGATGTCGTTCAGCATGCCGGCGCCGAGGACACCGCCACCGATGAACAGCAGGCCCGCGACCGGCAGCAGCGCGACCACCGTGGTGTTGATGGAGCGGACCAGGGTGCTGTTGATCGAGCGGTTGGCGACGTCGCTGTAGGTCCAGCGGGTCTGCTTGGTGAGGTCCTTCGTCTGCTCCTTGAGGCTGTCGAAGACCACGACCGTGTCGTAGAGCGAGTAACCGAGAATGGTCAGCAGACCGATCACGGTGCCCGGTGTGACCTCGAAGCCGACCAGCGCGTAGATGCCGACAGTGATGGTGATGTCGTGGATCAGCGCGACGAACGCCGCCAGCGCCATGCGCCACTCGAACGCGATCGCGAGGTAGATCACCACGAGGAACAGGAAGATGCCGAGGCCCTGCCAGGCCTTGTTGGCGATCTGCTCACCCCAGCTGGGGCCGACCAGTTCGGCGTTGATCTGCTCCGAGTCGACCTTGAGGTCGTCCGAGAGCTGGTTCTTGATCTGGTTGGCCTTGTCCGTCTCGATGCCCGCGACCTGGATCCGCAGGCTGCCGTCACCGAGCTTCTGGACGATCGCGTCGTGACCGGAGGCCGTCTCCGCGTACTCCTCTGCCTGGGACACCGAGGCGCTGATGTTCTTCGGGGTGGTGAAGACGGCACCGCCCTGGAACTCGATGCCCATGTTCAGGCCGCGCACCGCCAGGCCGACGATGGCCGTGATGGTGATCAGGATCGACAGGCCGTACCAGATCTTGCGGTTCTTGACGAAGTCGTAGCCGATCTCGCCACGGTGCAGCCGGGCGCCGAGGGTGCCGAGTTTCGACATCTCACGCCTCCTTCGTGTCGACGGGGGCGGAGGGACGGCGGGTGCGGCGCAGCGGCGGCTGGGCACCCAGGCTCTTCGGGTCGAGGCCGGACCACTTGTGGCCGCTCGCGAAGAAGGTGCGACGGGCCAGCAGCGTCAGCAGCGGCTTGGTGAAGAGGAACACGACGACCACGTCGAGCAGCGTGGTCAGGCCGAGCGTGAAGGCGAAGCCGCGCACCTTGCCGACGGTGACGATGAAGAGCACCGCGGCGGCGAGGAACGACACGAAGTCGGAGACCAGGATGGTGCGCCGTGCGCGAGGCCAGGCCCGCTCGACGGCGGGGCGCAGCGTACGGCCCTCGCGGATCTCGTCGCGGACGCGTTCGAAGTAGACGATGAACGAGTCCGCCGTGATGCCGATCGCGACGATGGCACCGCACACCGCGGGCAGGTTCAGCGCGAAGCCGATGGCCGGGCCGAGCAGGGCCATGAGCGTGTAGGTGAGGGCGGCGGAGACCAGCAGCGAGAGGATCGCGACGAACGACAGACCGCGGTAGTAGGCCAGCAGGTAGATGACGACCAGCGCGAGACCGATCGCGCCGGCGATGAGACCGGCCTGCAGCTGGTCACCGCCGAGCGCGGCGGTCACGGTCGTCATGCTGTCCACCTTGAAGGTGAGCGGCAGCGCACCGTAGCTCAGCATGTTGGACAGGTCCTGGGCGGACTGCTGGTTGAAGTTGCCGGAGATCTCGGCGTTGCCGCCGGTCAGGGCCTGCCGGACGTACGGGTCGGAGACGACGTCGCCGTCCAGCACGATCGCGAACTGGTTCTGCGGGGACTGGTTCTGCGCGAGCTTGCCGGTGATGTCCGCGAACTTCTTGGCGCCGGCGTCCGTGAAGTCCATGGTGACGGTCCAGCCGGCACCGGTCTGGGTGTTCAGGACGGCCTGGGCCTTGTCGACGTCCGTGCCGTCGACCTCGGCGGGGCCGAGGATGTACTTCTGCCACTGGCCCCCCGAGTTCTTGCCGCAGGCCAGGGTGGGCTGGGAGGCCTTGACGCCGTCGCCCACGGTGGAGCGGATCTTGGCGTCCGTGCAGTCGAGCTTGGCGTACTTCGCCTGCAGTGCGTTCGCGTCGGCCTCGGCGGTGCCGCCGCTCGCCGACGGGGAGGGGCTGCTCCCGGGCTTGTCCGAGGCACTCGCGGACGGCGTGGCGTCGGCCTTCAGCGCGTCGGTGACCGCGCGGCCCTGGGTGGTGGGCGTGGCGGAAGGGGAGGCGGAGTTCTTGTCGGTGGCCTCGGGCTTGTCGGACGCCTTGCCGGACGGCTGGTCCGAGGGGTTGCCGGTGGGGCTCGGGGAGGGGCTGGCCGCGCCCTTGCCGCCGGAGACCTCGGTGGCGATGACCGGGCGGAAGTAGAGCTTGGCGGTGGTGCCGACCTGCTTGCGGGCCTGCTCGGAGTTGGTCCCCTTGGGGATGTTCACGACGATGTTGTCGCGGCCCTGCGTCTGGACCTCGGCCTCGGAGACGCCCAGACCATTGACGCGCCGCTCCATGATGGAGACGGCCGTGTCCATGTTGGTCTTGTTGATCGCCGACTCGTTGCCGGCCTCGGGGACCGCGCGGAGCGTGATGCTCGTGCCACCGGCCAGGTCGATGCCCAGGCGGGGTTTCGTGTGTCCCGAGGCGAACATTCCACCGGTGAGCGCCGCGATGGCGATCAGGATCAGGGCCAGCGAGCGCCCCGGCTTGCTCTGGGCGCTCGCGTTCCTGCCCTTTTTAGGTGTGGCCACCTTCTCGTACTCCCTCTCGGGCCACCTCGCTCCGGATCGGCGGGACGGGCGGCCATGACATGGTGTCGGGATTCCGTGCGAGCTGGGCGTGTCCCGGGGTGCGCGGGCGGACCCGCGCACCCCGGGACACGACTACTTCGCCTCGGAGTCGCCGTCGGTCTTCTTCGACTCTGCGTCCGTCTTCGCCGGGGTCGCCTCGTCGGCCGGCTCATCGGCCGTGTCCTTCTTGCCGAGGTCGACGGCCTTGTCGTCAGCGGGGGCGTCGGCGGCGGAGTCGCCGGTCTCGGTGAGGGAGGAGGCGTCGTCCGGGACGATGTCGGCGTCGGACTTCAGGTCGTGCTCGATGCCGTGGACGATGCGGTTGTACTCGTCGTCCGTGAGGACGGCGCCGATGGCGTTCTTGGCGAAGAGGAGTTCGACGCCGGGACCGGCGTCGACGAGGACGGTGTCCTCGTTGACCTCCTTGACCGTGGCGTACATGCCCCCGATGGTGCGGATGCCGCTGCCGGGCTGCATTTGGTTCCGCATGTCCACGGCCTGCTGCTGCTTCTTCTTTGCCGACCGGGTCATCAGGAACATGGCCCCGATGAGCACGATGAACGGGAGGAGGGTCAGGAGACTCACGGGTCGGTACTTCCTTCACACGACCGCGCTGTGAGCGGCCAGATGGTTGGGGGTGTGTACGCCGCCGTCTAAGGCGGCATCGGCGGAGTCTAAGCGAGTCCGCGCGCATGGAACAACGCTCAGCATGGCACCGGGGTTCCTGGTCCGGCCAGTGACCTCGCCGCGAGCGCGCCGCCCCGGAGCGGTGACGGTGCCGTCACGCCCCGAACAGGTCCTGTTGTCCGTTTCCGGTGGTCTGGGAGCGGGGCGGGGTGAGGCCGAGATGCGCCCATGCGGCGGGCGTGGCGACCCGGCCGCGGGGGGTGCGGGCCAGCAGCCCCTCCCGTACGAGGAAGGGTTCGGCGACCTCCTCCACGGTCTCACGTTCCTCCCCCACCGCGACGGCGAGCGTGGAGAGGCCGACCGGGCCGCCGCCGAAGAGCTTGAGCAGGGCCTCCAGCACACCTCGGTCGAGGCGGTCGAGGCCGCGCGCGTCCACCTCGTACACCGCGAGGGCGGCCGCCGCGATGTCCCTGGTGATCAGCCCGTCGGCCTTGACCTGCGCGTAGTCTCGGACGCGGCGCAGCAGGCGGTTGGCGATACGGGGCGTGCCCCGGGAGCGTCCGGCGATCTCGGCGGCGCCCTCGGGCTGGACCTCGACGTCCAGGAGGCCGGCCGAGCGGTGGATGACCCGCTCCAGTTCGGCCGGTTCGTAGAACTCCATGTGCGCGGTGAAGCCGAAGCGGTCGCGCAGCGGGGGCGGCAGCAGGCCGGCCCGGGTGGTGGCGCCGACCAGGGTGAAGGGGGGCAGCTCCAGGGGAATGGCCGTGGCACCGGGACCCTTGCCGACGATGACGTCGACGCGGAAGTCCTCCATGGCCATGTACAGCATCTCCTCGGCGGGCCGGGACATGCGGTGGATCTCGTCGAGGAAGAGGACCTCGCCCTCCTGGAGGGAGGAGAGGATCGCGGCGAGGTCGCCGGCGTGCTGGATGGCGGGGCCCGAGGTGATGCGGATCGGGGCGCCCATCTCGGCCGCGATGATCATGGACAGGGTGGTCTTGCCGAGGCCGGGGGCGCCGGAGAGCAGCACGTGGTCGGCCGTGGCCCCGCGCGCGCGTGCGGCCCGCAGCACGAGGTCGAGCTGCTCTCGGACCTTCTCCTGGCCGATGAACTCGTCCAGGTCCTTGGGGCGCAGGGCTGCCTCGACGGCCTGGTCCTCACCGTCGGCGACGGAGTCCACGAGCCGCTCGCCGGCAGTGGTGTCGGTCGTGTCGTCCCAGTTCATAGATGTGCCTCAGTAGGTCGTGGATCAGCGAGCTCGGTTCAGCGTCTGCAGGGCCGCCTTCAGCAGCTGCCCCACCTGGGGCGTGCCCTCGACGGCCTCGGCCTGCGGGGTCACGGCGGCGACGGCCTCGTCGGCCTCCCGGGTCGCGTAGCCGAGGCCGATCAACGCCGCGTGCAGCTGGTCGCGCCAGCCGGCGCTGACCGGTGCGCCGACGGCGGGTGCGCCGACCGGCGCCCCGAGCCGGTCCTTCAGCTCCAGGAGCAGCTTCTGGGCGCCCTTCTTGCCGATGCCGGGGACGGCGGTGAGGGCCTTCTCGTCGCCGGTGGCGACGGCCCGGCGCAGCGCGTCCGGGGTGTGCACGGCCAGCATCGCCTGGGCGAGTCTCGGTCCCACGCCGCTCGCGGTCTGGAGCAGCTCGAAGACCTGGCGCTCGTCGTCGTCGGCGAAGCCGTACAGGGTGAGGGAGTCCTCACGGACGACCAGGGAGGTGTGCAGCTTGGCAGGCCGGCCCATGCGGAGCGTGGACAGCGTGTTCGGTGTGCACTGGACGGCCATGCCGACGCCGCCGACCTCGACGACCGCGGTGTCCGGAGCGAGTGCGGCCACTGTGCCGCTGACGAAGGCGATCATGCCGTCCGGCCTTTCGGTGCTTGTGCGGTGTGCAGGGCGACGGCCTGCTGGAGTCGGTTCTGGGCGGGGGCGCGCCAGATGTGGCAGATGGCGAGGGCGAGGGCGTCGGCCGCGTCGGCGGGTCTGGGCGGGGCGCTGAGCCGGAGCAGGCGGGTCACCATGGCTCCCACCTGTGCCTTGTCGGCCCGGCCGCTGCCGGTGACGGCCGCCTTGACCTCGCTCGGGGTGTGCAGCGCCACGGGGATCCCGCGGCGGGCGGCACAGAGCATGGCGACGGCGCTGGCCTGGGCGGTGCCCATCACCGTACGCACGTTGTGCTGGCTGAAGACGCGTTCCACGGCGACGAACTCCGGCCGGTGCTCGTCGAGCCACCGCTCGATGCCCTGCTCGACCGCGACGAGGCGGTGGCCGAGGTCGGCGTCGGTGGGCGTGCGGACGACGCCGACTCCGATCATGGTGAGCGGCCGCCCGGCGACGCCCTCGACGACGCCGACACCGCACCGGGTCAGCCCCGGGTCCACCCCCAGTACGCGCACGCGCCCTCCCCTTTTTGCGGCTGAACCGCCGCCGCTCTCGCGGACCTGGCTGAGCACCGTCGTGGTTCCTCAACTGAGGGTCGCGGTCCGTGGACGGTGATCATTGGCTAGGCCAGGCTATCGGCTGCCACTGACAACGACAGCGGGCCGGAAGACGTGTGTCCCCCGGCCCGCCGAGATCGCGGCACTCGCGGCAGCGTTACGCGTCGACCTTCTCCATGACCTCGTCGCTCACGTCGAAGTTGGCGAAGACGTTCTGCACGTCGTCGCTGTCCTCGAGCGCGTCGATCAGCTTGAAGATCTTCTTGGCGCCCTCCTCGTCCAGTTCGACCTGGACGGACGGCACGAAGCTGGAGTCGGCGGAGTCGTAGTCGATGCCGGCGTCCTGGAGGGCGGTGCGGACCGCGACCAGGTCGGTGGCCTCGCTGATGACCTCGAAGGACTCACCGAGGTCGTTGACCTCCTCGGCGCCCGCGTCCAGGACGGCCGTGAGGACGTCGTCCTCGGTCAGCTCGCCCTTGGGGACGATGACGACGCCCTTGCGGCTGAACATGTACGACACCGAGCCGGGGTCGGCCATCGAGCCGCCGTTGCGGGTCATGGCGACGCGGACGTCGGAGGCCGCGCGGTTGCGGTTGTCGGTGAGGCACTCGATGAGCACGGCCACGCCGTTAGGGCCGTAGCCCTCGTACATGATCGTCTCGTAGTCGGCGCCGCCGGCCTCGAGACCGCCACCGCGCTTGATCGCGGAGTCGATGTTCTTGTTCGGAACCGACTGCTTCTTGGCCTTCTGGACGGCGTCGTAGAGCGTCGGGTTGCCCTCGAGGTCGACGCCACCCATCCGCGCCGCGACCTCGATGTTCTTGATCAGCTTCGCGAAGAGCTTGCCGCGCTTGGCATCGATGACGGCCTTCTTGTGCTTCGTCGTGGCCCATTTAGAGTGGCCGGACATCTGCCTGTCTCCTTCGCGTAACCCATCTCAGCAACGAACGCAGGAATCCTACAAGGACTCGGCTGCCCGGTTCCCCCGCACCATGTCGACGAACAGGGCGTGCACCCGGTGGTCGCCGGTCAGTTCCGGGTGGAACGACGTGGCCAGCGCGGTGCCCTGGCGGACCGCGACGATGTGACCGTCGTGCTCGGCGAGCACCTCGGTCCGGGCGCCGACGGACTCCACCCAGGGGGCGCGGATGAAGACGCCCTCCACAGGATCGCCCTCGATGCCCCGGATGTCGACGGCCGCTTCGAAGGACTCGTTCTGCCGTCCGAAGGCATTGCGGCGCACGATCATGTCGATCCCGCCGACTGTCTCCTGCCCGGAGCGCGGGTCGAGGATCTTGTCGGCGAGCATGATCATGCCGGCGCAGGTGCCGTAGACGGGCATGCCGTCCCGCACGCGCGCGCGGAGGGGCTCCATCAGGCCGAACAGGACGGCCAGCTTGGAGATGGTGGTGGACTCGCCGCCGGGGAGGACGAGGCCGTCCACCTCGGCGAGCTCTTCGGGGCGCCGCACCGGCCTGGCCACGGCATCGGCCGCGGCCAGGGCGACGAGGTGCTCCCGTACGTCGCCCTGGAGGGCCAGGACGCCTATGACGGGGGTGTCACTCATGGATTCCTGTGCCTTACCAGCCGCGGTTGGCGTAGCGCTCGGCCTCGGGGAGGGTGTCGCAGTTGATGCCGACCATGGCCTCGCCGAGGTTGCGGGAGGCGTCGGCGACGATCTTCGGGTCGTCGTAGAAGGTGGTGGCCTTCACGATGGCGGCGGCGCGCTTGGCCGGGTCGCCGGACTTGAAGATGCCGGAGCCCACGAAGACGCCCTCGGCGCCGAGCTGACGCATCAGAGCCGCGTCGGCCGGGGTGGCGACACCGCCGGCGGAGAACAGCACCACGGGAAGCTTGCCCAGCTCGGAGACTTCCTTGACCAGCTCGTACGGCGCGCGCAGCTCCTTGGCGGCGGCGTACAGCTCGTTGTTGTCGTAGCCGCGCAGGCGGGCGATCTCGTTCTTGATCTGGCGCAGGTGGCGCACGGCCTCGACGACGTTGCCGGTGCCGGCCTCGCCCTTGGAGCGGATCATCGCCGCGCCCTCGGCGATGCGGCGCAGGGCCTCGCCCAGGTTGGTGGCGCCACAGACGAACGGCGTGGTGAAGGCCCACTTGTCGGAGTGGTTGACCTCGTCGGCCGGGGTGAGGACCTCGGACTCGTCGATGTAGTCGACACCGAGGGACTGCAGGACCTGGGCCTCGACGAAGTGGCCGATGCGGGACTTGGCCATGACCGGGATGGAGACGGCGTCGATGATGCCCTCGATCATGTCCGGGTCGGACATGCGGGCCACTCCGCCGTCCTTGCGGATGTCGGCCGGGACCCGCTCCAGGGCCATGACGGCGACGGCGCCCGCGTCCTCGGCGATCTTCGCCTGCTCCGGCGTGACGACGTCCATGATGACGCCGCCCTTGAGCTGCTCGGCCATGCCGCGCTTCACACGGGCGGTACCGGTCTCGGGAGCCTGGTTTTCGGAGATGGACACGGGTGACCTCGCTGAGGGAAAGGGGGTTTTCTGCAGCACTGAGGAAACGTGAGAGAACCAGGCCACAGCAAGGGCCAATGCGAAGGGCGTGGATCCTTTTGGGGCGGACGGCCCGGGAAACGCCGCGCGAACGGGGCTCAGGCGGCCCGGTCCACCAGAGCCGCCGGAGGCTCGTCGTCCATTTCGAAGGCCATCGGGAAGGGCGCGTGACCGGCCAGGCGGAACCAGCGCACCTTGCGATGGCGGCGCAGGGCCCGGGCGGCGCGTACGGCGTCGTTGTGGAAGCGCCGGGCCATCGGGACCCTGCGGACGGCCTCGGTGAGTTCCCGGGCCGCTTCCTCTCCCCCGGGTGCCTCCCGCACCGCCTCCACCTGAGGGGCCTCCCCGAAGACGGCCCGCAGCGCCTGGCTCAGTTCGCTCTCGGCGACCTCCCGCTGGTCCTCCTCGGCCTGCCGGGCGGCGTGCGCGGCCTCGTACAGCACGATCGAGGCGGCCGGGTCCAGGACCCCCGAGGTCGCCAGTTCCTGCGCCACCGAGGCCCGGCGCAGCAGCTGCGCGTCCAGGGCGGCCCGGGCGGCGTCGATCCGGGCGTGGAGACGGTCGAGCCGGCCGGCGGTCCAGCTCAGGTAGAGCCCGATCGCGACCAGGGCGACGGCGATCCAGATGAGAGTGGTGGTCACGGGCGGCAAGGCTAGCGGCACGCGCGGCCTCGCCGTTCACCCCGGCCTGCGCGAGGCCGACCGAGTACGGCCATCGGCCCGAGGAAGACCGAGGGCCACCGTTTCTTCTCTACGGTGTCTCGACGCCGGCCCGCGGGGCCGGGGGGCACGTCCCGGGCGAACCCGAGCCGCCCCGTCGGCCCGCGGGTGAATCGCCGGCCGCCCCGGGCGTCAGTCGCGGGCGAACCCGAGCCGCCCCCACAGGCCGGTCGTCCGCTCGTCCTCGGCCACCGCCGCCGCTCCCGCCGTGACCGTCTCGTAGACGGACATGATGTCCGCGCCGACGGTCGACCAGTCGAAGCGCCGTACGTGGGCACTCCCCCGCGCACGCAGCTCCGCCCGCCGCTCCGGGTCCGCCAGGAGCCGTACCGCCGCGTCGGCCAGGGCGTCGGCGTCCTCGTTGGGGAACAGTTCGCCGGCCGCTCCGCGGTCCAGGACCTGGGCGAAGGCGTCCAGGTCGGAGGCGAGGACGGGGGCTGACGCGGACATGGCCTCGACGAGGATGATGCCGAAGCTCTCGCCGCCGGTGTTGGGGGCGACGTACAGGTCGACGCTGCGCAGGAAGCGGGCCTTGTCCTCGTCGCTGACCATGCCGAGGAACTCGACGCGGGAACGCAGCTCGGCCGGCAGGGACTCGACGGCCTCCTCCTCGTCGCCGCGCCCGGCGACCAGCAGCCGGGTCTGCGGACGCGCGGCGAGGATCTTCGGCAGCGCCTTCATCAGCACCGGCAGTCCTTTGCGGGGCTCGTCGATACGCCCTATGAAGCCGATCGTGTCGCCCTGCCACTCGGCCTTGGGCTCGGCCTCGGCGAAGAAGTCGACGTCGACGCCGTTGGGGATCACGACCGCGTCGCCGCCGAGGTGCTCCACCAGCGTGCGGCGGGCGTACTCGCTCACCGCGATGCGGGCGCTGATCTTCTCCAGGGCGGCCTGGAGGATCGAGTACGCGGCGATCATCGCGCGGGAGCGCGGGTTGGACGTGTGGAACGTGGCGACGATCGGCCCCTGGGCGGCCCAGCAGGTGAGCAGGCCCAGCGACGGCGAGGTCGGCTCGTGGATGTGGATCACGTCGAACGCGCCGTCGTGCAGCCAGCGGCGCACCCGGGCGGCGCTCAGGAAGCCGAAGTTCAGCCGGGCCACCGACCCGTTGTACGGCACCGGCACGGCGCGTCCGGCCGAGACCACGTACGGCGGCAGCGGGGTGTCGTCGTCGGCCGGGGCCAGGACGGACACCTCGTGGCCGAGGCGGATGAAGTATTCGGCGAGGTCACGGATGTGGAACTGCACGCCGCCCGGGACGTCCCAGGAGTACGGGCAGACGATACCGATTCTCACGGGCGTCCCTTCGCGGGGTCGAGGTCCGCGAGCCACAGGCGCTGCAGCATGTGCCAGTCCGCCGGATGGTCGGCGATCCCCGTGGCGAAGGCCTCGGCCAGCGCCTGTGTCATGACGGACGTCTTCTCGGCGCGCGTACCCGATTCGGGGACCTCGACAGGCGGGTGGACGCGGCCCTGCATCACGGGCGAGTCGTCGTACCAGAGGGTGACGGGCAGCAGCCGGGCGCCGGTCTGCTGGGCGAGCAGGGCGGGTCCGGCCGGCATGCGGGCCGTGTCGCCGAAGAAGTCCACCTCGACGCCGGAGGCCGACAGGTCGCGGTCGGCGACCAGGCAGACCAGACCACCGTCGCGCAGCCGTCGGGCCAGGGTGCCGAAGGCGGTACCGCCGCTGTGCGGCAGGACCTCCATGCCGAGGCCCTCGCGATAGGCGACGAACCGGTCGTAGAGCGTCTCGGGCTTCAGGCGCTCGGCGACCGTGGTGAAGGGGATGCCGAGCTTCGTGGTGACCCAGGCTCCGGCGAGGTCCCAGTTGGCGAGGTGCGGCAGGGCGAGTATGACGCCCTTGCCGGCGGCCATGCCCTCGGTGAGGTGGTGCAGGTCCTTGGCCTCGAAGCCGTCCCTGATCCGCTCCTTGCTCCAGGCCGGGAGGCGGAAGGATTCCATCCAGTAGCGCAGATAGGAGCGCATGCCCGCACGGGACAGCTCGGCGAGGCGCTCGGGGCTCGCGCCGGGCACCACGCGCGCGTAGTTGCTCTCCAGGCGCTGGACGCCCTTGCCGCGCTGCTTCCAGGCCAGGTCCGCGATGCTCCGGCCGAGCCGTGCGGCGACGGGCTCGGGGAGCTTCTTGACCGTGCCCCAGCCGAGGCCGTACAGCGCGTCCGTCAGCCGGTCCTGAGCGCTCACGTGGCCGCCTCGCTCCCGTGAGAGGCGTTCTGCTGCTCGTCCTCATTGTCCTGGCCGTCCGGCGCGCCCGCAGCGGCCTCGGCCTCCGCGGACTCCCGGCGGACGGTGACGACCCGCTGGACGAGCGTGACGAGGCTGCCCACGGCGACGATCCACAGGGCGACGGGCAACAGGTACTGGATGCCGGGCACACCGAACGCGTGCAGGCCCGCCAACCCGGCCGCGACCAGGGAGATCACCAGCCGCTCCGCCCGCTCGACGAGCCCGTTGACCGCCACCGGCAGGCCGATCGACTCGCCCCGGGCCTTGGTGTACGACACCACCTGCCCGCTGGCCAGACAGAAGATCGAGACGGCGCACAGGACGAGGTCGTCGCCCCCACCGGCGTACCAGAGGATGAAGCCGCCGAAGATCGCGCCGTCGGCGACCCGGTCGAGCGTGGAGTCCAGGAAGGCGCCCCAGCGGCTGGAGCGGCCGAGCTGACGGGCCATGTTGCCGTCGACCAGGTCGGAGAACACGAAGAGCGTGATCACGACCGTGCCCCAGAAGAACTCGCCCATGGGGTAGAAGACCAGCGCGCCCGCGACCACCCCGGCGGTGCCGATGAGCGTGACGGTGTCGGGGCTCACGCCCCGACGGATCAGAAACGCGGCGAACGGTGTGAGGACACGCGTGAAGAATGCACGCGCGTACTTGTTCAGCATGGCCTTCCCGAGGGTCGGTGTCGCCGTCTGGCCCCTGCTGGCCACCGGCTGGCCCATCGTAGTCACGCGCGCGCGTGGGCGAGGGGCGGGCACCCGGACCCCTTTCGGGGGAACTCGCGAGCCCCTGGTGGGCGGCGCGCTCACGTCGTTCGTATGGACGCGCCGTGACGGGAGTGGGAAGGTCGAATGACCGCGGGCGTCGCCGGAGCCGCACCGCACGCGGGTTCCGCGTGTCCGCGCCCACAGTGACCTCACCGTGCACGGGAGGCAGGATCATGGGCGACAAGGCACAGACACACCCTGGGGCCGCCGGCAGGGCACAAGCGGCCGACCACCCTCAGTCCGTACGGAATGTGGTGCTGGTCGGCCACTCCGGATCGGGCAAGACCACGTTGGTGGAGGCCCTCGCACTGACGGCGGGGGCGGTGAACCGGGCGGGCCGCGTGGAGGACGGCGGCACCGTCTCCGACTACGACGACATCGAGCACCGGCAGCAGCGCTCGGTGCAGCTCTCCCTGGTGCCCGTCGAGTGGGACGGCATCAAGGTCAACCTTCTCGACACCCCCGGATACGCCGACTTCGTCGGTGAGCTCAGGGCCGGTCTGCGCGCGGCGGACGCGGCCCTCTTCGTCGTCTCGGCCTCGGACGGCGTGGACGGCTCGACCCGCGCGGTGTGGGAGGAGTGCGCGGCCGTGGGCATGCCCCGGGCCATCGTCGTCACGCACCTGGAGTCGGCGCGGTCCGACTTCGAGCAGATGACCCGGACCTGCGCGGAGGCCTTCGGCGCGGACGACCCCGACGCGGTCCTGCCGCTCTACCTGCCGCTGCACGGCCCCCAGGCCCCCGACGGGCACGCGCCCGTGACCGGGCTGATCGGGCTGCTGTCGCAGAAGCTGTTCGACTACTCGACGGGCGAGCGCAAGGAGTCCGAGCCCGGCGAGGACCAGCTCCCACTGATCGAGGAGGCCCGCAACCGGCTCATCGAGGGGATCATCTCCGAGAGCGAGGACGAGACCCTCATGGACCGCTACCTCGGCGGGGAGCCGATCGAGGTGGGAACGCTCGTCCAGGACCTGGAGCGGGCCGTCGCACGGGGCGTCTTCTTCCCCGTCCTGGCCGCCGCCCCCGCGGGTGAGGGCGCCCGGCAGGGCCTCGGCACCCTGGAACTGCTGGAGCTGATCACGCGGGGCTTCCCGACGCCACTGGAGCACGAGACGGTGCGGGTGACGACGATCGACGGGAAGCCGCGCGAGCTCAAGCCGTGCGACCCGGGCGCTCCGCTGGTCGCGGAGGTCGTGAAGACCTCCTCCGACCCGTACGTGGGCCGGTTGTCGCTGATCCGGCTGTTCTCCGGCACCCTGCGCGCCGACCAGACGGTCCACGTCTCCGGGCACGGGCTGGCCGACCGGGGGCACGAGGACCACGACGTGGACGAGCGGATCGGCGCCCTGTCCACGCCGTTCGGCAAGCAGCAGCGGCCCGTGTCGCACGTCATCGCGGGTGACCTGGCCTGTGTGGCGAAGCTGGGCCGCGCCGAGACCGGCGACACCCTGTCCGCCAAGGACGACCCGTTGCTGATGGAGCCGTGGCAGATGCCCGACCCGCTGCTGCCGCTGGCCATCCAGGCGCACAGCAAACCGGACGAGGACAAGCTGTCCCAGGGCCTGGCCCGGCTGGTGGCCGAGGATCCGACGATGCGGCTGGAGCAGAACCAGGACACCCACCAGGTGGTCCTGTGGTGCCTGGGCGAGGCGCACGCGGACGTCGCCCTGGAGCGGCTGCGCAGCCGCTATGGCGTCCAGGTCGACGTCGTGCCCCACAAGGTGTCCCTGCGCGAGACGTTCGCGACCAAGTCGGCGGGCCGGGGCAGGCACGTCAAGCAGTCGGGCGGGCATGGGCAGTTCGCGATCTGCGAGATCGAGGTCGAGCCGCTGCCCGGCGGGTCCGGCATCGAGTTCGTCGACAAGGTCGTGGGCGGCGCCGTGCCCCGGCAGTTCATCCCGTCGGTGGAGAAGGGCGTCCGGGCGCAGGCGGCCAAGGGGGTCGCGGCCGGGTACCCGCTCATCGACGTACGGGTGACCCTGCTCGACGGCAAGGCGCACTCGGTCGACTCCTCCGACGCCGCCTTCCAGACCGCGGGCGCGCTCGCGCTGCGGGAGGCCGCGGCCGACGCGAGGATCCATCTGCTGGAACCGGTGGCGGAGGTGTCGGTGCTGGTCGGCGACGACTTCGTGGGCGCCGTGATGAGCGACCTGTCGGGGCGGCGCGGCCGGGTGCTCGGCACCGAGCAGACCCCCGGCGGGCGCACCCTGATCCGGGCCGAGGTGCCCGAGATCGAGATCGGCCGGTACGCGATCGACCTGAGGTCGATGGCGCACGGCACGGCGGGGTTCAGCCGCCGGTACGCGCGGCACGAACCGATGCCGCAGCAGGTCGCGGACCGGGTGCGAGAAGGGGAGCGCGTGGCCTCGTAGTTGGCGCCGGGCGCCACCAAGTTCCCTCCTGGGGGCTCCCCTCCGCGGGGGCGGACGGCTTGACGGGCCGCCCGCCCCCGCTCGCCGGTGCGGACGGATACGCTGATGACCTGATCAACAGGTGTGCGCAGCGCGGAAGTCGGGAAGGCCGCAGATGCGGATGCGGCAGCGATGGGGGCGGCAGTGACGGACGGATTCGACTTCAGCCCGGGAGCGCAGGTTCCTCTCGCGGGTGCGAGCGGCCAGACGGCGGCGACCTATGCGCTGGCCGCGGCCGCGTACCGGGACGACGAGGTCACCAAGATCCTGGCCGCCGACAACGAGTGGCACCAGTCGAAGGTGACCCCGCCGCGCTCCTGGGCGAAGATCTTCCGCCCCAGGCTCGGCGAGGCCTTCTCGCGCGCGGTGATCGACCGGATGCTGGGTGCCGGACGCAACCCGGTCATCCAGTCCTTCGGCATCGAGCCCCAGGTCGTCGTGGAGCACTGCCTGGCGGCCCACCGCATCCGCCGCGACCGCGACAACTGGCTGTCGGCGATCACGGTGATCTGCGGGCTCCTGTTCCTGCCGGGCTTCCTCGTGTGGCTGCTGGTTTTCACCCTGCGCACCACCATGGCCCGGCGCGAGGACAAGCGTGCGGGCGCCCTGGCCACGACGCTGCTGCTCGCCGTGAGCGCACTGGCCGTGCTGTTCCTGGTGCGCATGCCGTTCACGGGGTTCTGGGCCCTCTACGGGCGCGCGGCGGTGATCATGCCGGTCGTCGGCTGGTTCTGGGCCAAGCACATCTGTGAGCGGACCGCCCGGGACCTGCGGGAGCGCTGGTCGAGCCTGCTCTCGGGCGGTGGTGTCGGCGCCAAGATCCCCGAGGCCGTCCCCGGCAACCCCGGCGACGCGGCCGAGCAGGTCCGCAAGGAACTGGCCCGCCTCGCCGCCGAGCAGCGTTCCAACTCGGTCTTCTACGCCGGTCCCAAGGGCATACTCGGCATGGGCACGCGGTGGGGCAGCTGGCAGCTGGCCGAGGAACTGGTCTCCGCCGAGCCGGGCAAGGAGTTCCACCCGTTCCGCAGCTGGGACGTCATCGTGGCGATCCAGGGCGGTCTCGGCATGCTGGAGCGTACGTCCATCAACACCGGCGGTTTCCCCAAGCCGTCCATCACGCACTGGATCGTCACGCCGATCGGCGAGAAGGCGACGGAGGTGTCCCGGCCGAGCGGCACGGACGTCGACGCCTACACGGTCCGCACGCACGCCATACAGGACATCTGCAACAAGCAGCAGTTCGGCAGCGGCGACCGGCACTACCTGGGCGTGCAGTGGACCCTGTGGGACGGCCACCTGGTGATCACGATGCTGATCACAGTGACCGTGCTGCACGACACGCTGCGCATCGAGGTCACCGGGCACGCCCTGGGGCCGGTGAACTCCCTGTTCAACGAGAAGCCCGCCGCCAAGGAGAAGACGGTCCAGAAGTCGCTTCGGTTCTGGGAGACCCGCACGGTAAAGCTCCCGCTGATCGACGCCGACGAGGTGGTACGGCTGGCCGCGCGCGCGCCGCTGACCTGGTATCCGCCGGTGCTGAACTGGCTCGGCGGCAGCCTGACGCTGCCGGAGCCGTTCGGCCTGCGGCACGCGTGGGCCGACCAGCCGTGGCGGCACCGGTTCATGGCCGACGACGCGCTGCGGGCGGCCACGCCGGTGCTGCGGGTGGTGCACACGGCGGCGCTGAAGGTGCTGCGGGAGAACGGGGTGGACGTGGAGAAGTTCGGCTCCAGGTCGGCGGCGCTCAGCGGGGCGGTGCAGGAGGCTTCGCCGAAGAAGGCGGATGTGTACGACGCGTAGTCGGTCGTCTGCGGGCCGGTGTACCCGAGGGCTGCGCCCCGGACCCCCATCGGACTGAACGGCCTCGTCCTCAAGCGCCGGACGGGCTGGGAGGCTCCAGCCCTGCCGGGATCACACGGTAGGCCAGGCGTCCGCCAGCATCTTCCTCGTGTCGGCCAGGAGCTGGGGCAGGATCCGGGTGTGTCCCACCACCGGCATGAAGTTCGTGTCCCCGCCCCAGCGCGGCACGATGTGTTGGTGCAGGTGTGCCGCGATGCCCGCGCCGGCGACCGTGCCCTGGTTCATGCCGATGTTGAAGCCGTGGGCGCCGGAGGCCGTGCGCAGGGCCGTCATCGCCTGCTTGGTGAGTTCGCCGAGCTCGGCGGTCTCCCCAGCGGTGAGGTCGGTGTAGTCGGCGACGTGCCGGTAGGGCACGGTCATCAGGTGGCCGCCGTTGTACGGGTAGAGGTTGAGCACCGCGTAGACCTGCTCGCCGCGCCGGACGACGAGTCCGTCCTCGTCGGACTTGGCCGGGATCGAGCAGAAGGGGCAGCCATCGCCGGCACCCGGGCCGGTGGGCTTGTTCTCGCCCTGGATGTAGGCCATCCGATGCGGCGTCCACAGACGCTGGAACGCGTCCTGCGTCCCCACTCCCAGCTGCTGCTCCGGCTCACTCGTCATGCAGTGCAGCATATGGCGTCGAGCTGGGGGGACGGCAAAGGCCCCCGGATCTCCCCGGGGGCCCGTGCGCGGCGTGATCAGACCTGGGTGCGCTCCTCGACGACCTTCAGGATCTTCGCGATGGCCTCGTCGAAGGGGATGCCGTTCTCCTGCGAGCCGTCGCGGTAGCGGAAGGACACGGACTCGTGGGACATGTCCTCGTCGCCCGCGATGACCATGAAGGGCACCTTCTGCTTCTGGGCGTTGCGGATCTTCTTCTGCATGCGGTCGGAGGAGGAGTCGACCTCGACGCGCAGGCCCTTCTTCCTGGCCGCGGCGGCGAACTTCTCCAGGTACTCCACGTGCGCGTCGCCGATCGGGATGCCGACGGCCTGGACCGGGGCCAGCCACGCC
This sequence comes from Streptomyces tibetensis, assembly GCF_040647715.1. Classification (GTDB taxonomy): domain Bacteria; phylum Actinomycetota; class Actinomycetes; order Streptomycetales; family Streptomycetaceae; genus Streptomyces; species Streptomyces tibetensis_A. The sequence continues at coordinate 160,768 of NZ_JBEZCR010000006.1, forward strand.
GGGAAGGCGCCCGCGTAGTGCTCCAGGAGCACCGCGAAGAAGCGCTCGATGGAGCCGAACAGCGCACGGTGGATCATGACCGGGCGGGTCTTGGTGCCGTCCGCGGCGGTGTACTCCAGGTCGAAGCGCTCGGGCAGGTTGAAGTCGAGCTGGATGGTCGACATCTGCCAGGTCCGGCCGATGGCGTCCTTGGCCTGGACGGAGATCTTGGGGCCGTAGAAGGCGGCGCCGCCCGGGTCGGGGACGAGGGGCAGGCCCTGCTTCTCGGCGACCTGGCGCAGCGTCTCCGTGGCCTCTTCCCAGGCCTCGTCGGAGCCGACGAACTTCTCCGGGTCCTTGGTGGACAGCTCCAGGTAGAAGTCGGTCAGGCCGTAGTCGCGCAGCAGGTTCAGCACGAAGGTGAGCGTGGAGTCCAGTTCCTCGGACATCTGCTCACGCGTGCAGTAGATGTGCGCGTCGTCCTGGGTGAAGCCGCGGGCCCGGGTCAGGCCGTGCACGACGCCCGACTTCTCGTACCGGTACACCGTCCCGAACTCGAAGAGGCGCAGCGGCAGTTCACGGTAGGAACGCCCGCGCGCGTCGAAGATCAGGTTGTGCATCGGGCAGTTCATGGGCTTGAGGTAGTAGTCCACGCCCTCGTCGAGCTGCATGGGCGGGTACATGCCGTCGGCGTACCAGTCCAGGTGGCCCGAGGTCTCGAAGAGCTTCCCCTTCGTCGCGTGCGGGGTGTAGACGAACTCGTAGCCCTCCTCCTCGTGGCGGCGGCGCGAGTAGTCCTCCATGACCCGGCGGATGATGCCGCCCTTGGGGTGGAAGACGGCGAGGCCGGAGCCGATCTGCTCGGGGATCGAGAACAGGTCGAGCTCGTTGCCCAGCTTGCGGTGGTCGCGCTTCTCCGCCTCGGCGAGGAACTCCAGGTGCGCCTTCAGCTCGTCCTTGGTGGGCCAGGCGGTGCCGTAGATGCGCTGGAGCATGGGGTTCTTCTCGCTGCCGCGCCAGTAGGCGGCCGCGTTGCGCATGAGCTTGAACGCCGGGATGGCGCGGGTCGACGGCAGGTGGGGGCCTCGGCAGAGGTCCTTCCAGCACAGGTCGCCGGTCTTGGCGTCCAGGTTGTCGTAGATCGTCAGCTCACCGGCGCCGACCTCGACGTCCGCGCCGTCGTCGGACGAGGCGGAGCCCTTGAGGCCGATCAGCTCCAGCTTGTAGGGCTCGTCGGCCAGCTCCTCGCGGGCGGCCTCGTCGGTCACCACGCGGCGGGAGAACCGCTGCCCCCGCTTCTGGATCTCCTGCATCTTCTTCTCGATGGCCTTGAGATCCTCGGGGGTGAACGGCTTCTCGACGTCGAAGTCGTAGTAGAAGCCGTCCTTGACGGGCGGGCCGATGCCGAGCTTGGCCTCGGGGTGGAGCTCCTGCACGGCCTGTGCCATGACGTGCGCGGTGGAGTGGCGCAGGATGTTGAGGCCGTCCTCGGAGGAGATCTCGACGCCCTCGACCTCGTCGCCCTCGGACAGGGTGTACGACAGGTCCTTGAGCTCGCCGGCCACGCGCGCGGCGATGATCGAGCGCTCGCCGGCGAAGAGCTCGGCGGCCGTTGTGCCCGTCGTCACCACGCGTTCTTCCCGCTCGGAATCGCGCTGGATGATCACACGGACGTCTGACACCGGTCTCTCCTGACTGAAGGGGGCTGCGGCGCCATACCCGAGCGCGCGCACGAGTAAGGATCGTACCGACCCGGGACCGCCCGACGCGAAATCAGCCCCGGCAGCCCGCTCCGCAGGCCTCGGCGGTCTCCTCCCCAGGGCCTCGTCAGTCCCCTTCGCAGGCCCCCTCGAAGAAGTCGAGGTTTTCGTGGAGCTCCTTCATCAGGCGGTCCCGTTCGGCGTCGTCGACCTGGACGGGCACGACGCCGTGGGCACCGGTGAGGCGGCGGAATCCGCCCCGGCTCTCCAGCCGCCCCTGCACCCGGACCGGAAGCCCCACGAGATGGGCGTGCCCGGCGATCCGGTACGCGTCCTCGTCGAGGGTGATGCGGACGTTCGGGACGTCGGCCCCGGCCAGCACGCGCAGCCGTACGGTGCCCTCGCCGTGCGGCCCGGACCGGCGCAGCCGTACCACCGCTCCGGTGATCCGCACCGGCACGGCGGGTTCCTCGCGCAGATAGCGGGCGGCCGCCTCGCGCAGCGCCGGCAGGTCGCCGGGCGAGAACTCGACGGGCTCGGCCGAGGGCGCGCACCCCTCGGGCACGCCCGCCGCCGGGGCCCACTCGACGGCGATCCGGGCCCCCTCCGTGCCCCGGACGAGGGCCACCAGGGCCTCGGTGAGCTCATGGCTCACCCCTGCCTCGACGGCGGTGTCGAAGCCGTCCATGCCGCCGGTGGCCCGCTGGTAGTCGATCGCCTCCCGGGCGGCGAACAGCGCCTGGTGGAGGCGTACGGCCAGGGGGCGGCCGCCGGCGACCGGCACGAACGCGGTGAGCCGGCCGTCGGTGGCGGAGCCGACGAGGACGTCCTCCAGCGCCGCGGCGGCGGAGCGACGGTGACGGGCGCCGTGGTAGCCGGCCCGGGCGCGGGTGGCGAGGGCCGCGGCGAGCAGCATCCGGCGGGCGGCGCCGCGCAGCCGGTCCTCGACGCTCCAGGACGCCGCGCCGGCGGGCCCGGCGGGGACGTCGTGCCACCAGCGGATCTCGTCGCTGGGCACGGCGAGGGAGACGAGGACCTCGCGGGCGGAGGAGGAGCCGCTGCGGGACAGGGCGAGCAGGGCCTCGCCGAGCAGCTCGTCGCTGTCGGGGAAGGCGCGGCTCTCCGGCACCAGGAGGCTGGTGCCGCTGCCGCCGGGGCCGGGCGGGGTCCAGCGGCCGTAGCGTCCGGGGGCGCCGCCGCGCCGCTGCCAGCCGTGCCGGCGCAGCAGGGCGCCCAGCACGGCCGGGTCGACGCCGGCGGGCTCGGGCGGCCCGGGCGGTGAACCGCTCCAGGCGGTGTCCACGGGGTGCGGCCGGACCTGCCGCAGTGGCTCCTCGGTCGGGCGGTGCGTCACGGTTTCCCTCCCGTCCCGACCCGCGTCATGATCTCGCACAGGGCCCGGTCGTCGAAGATGCGTGAGGTCGGTATCCGCACGGTGGTGCGGCGGCGGCCGGTGATCGGCTGTCCGGCGAGGTTGGTCCAGTAGCAGCAGTGCCTCAGGTCCAGCCCGTCGTGGCCGGCGCGCAGCCAGTCGTCCTGGGAGCGCGGCACCAGCATCACCACGAGGATCTTGTGCACCGACACGGGTGTGCGGGCGAGCTTCGCCAGGTGGTCGTTGTCGAGGGTGAAGGAGAAGGTGCGGCCGGGTGGGTTGGGCGGCACCTGGTAGGTGGCCTTGAGCTGCACCTTGATGGTGACCTCGTCGTCGACCGTGTGCCCCGGGGCGCTGTGGCTGACGTGCCAGTCGATGCCGTTGTCGGGAAAGGGCTGGGACAGCGAGCAGCCGGCGGCCGCCGCGACGGCGTGCAGATAGCCGACCTGCAGTGTCTCCATGCAGGCGGTGGTGGCGAGAGTGCCGCGGGAGGGAGCCGTGCGCTCGGGCAGCAGCCCGCCCCGTTCGGGCTGCGCAATGGCCATGGCCAACAGCCTTCCAGAACAAGTGTTTCCCCGTGGCGGGCCGCTGAACTGCAACGACCCGTACTCCTGTTGTCTCCTTCCGGCGTACGGCGCAAACAGCCCGGGTATCACCGGATCGGGCAGCGGACGGTGCGTCAACTGCCGAAGGTGAACGAGGGGTTGTGTGGCTATGACGACGTGCTGGTACGAGGGGCCGCTGGCCGCCTTCGACACGGAGACGACGGGCGTGGACGTCGAGACCGACCGGATCGTGTCGGCCGCCGTCGTGGTCCAGGACGCGCCGGGCATCCGGCCGCGGGTGAGCCGCTGGCTCGTGAACCCGGGGGTGCCGGTGCCCGCCGAGGCGACGGCGGTGCACGGACTGACGGAGGAACACCTGCAGCGCAACGGCCGCTGGCCGGCGCCGGTGATGTACGAGATAGCGCAGGCACTGGCCGAGCAGGCGCACGCCGGGCGCCCGGTCGTGGTGATGAACGCGCCGTTCGATCTGACCCTGCTCGACCGGGAGTTGCGCCGCCACCGGGCCTCGGCGCTCGGCCGCTGGTTCGAGTCGGCGCCGCTGTCCGTGCTGGACCCGCGGGTCCTGGACAAGCACCTGGACCGCTACCGCAAGGGCCGCCGCACTCTGACCGACCTGTGCGCGCACTACGGCGTCGCCCTGGACGGCGCGCACGACGCGGCGGCCGACGCCGTGGCGGCGCTGGAGGTCACCCGGGCGGTGGGCCGCCGGTTCGCGTCCCGGCTGGAGCGTCTCGCCCCGGGTGAGCTGCACACCCTGCAGGCGGTGTGGCACGCGGCGCAGGCGCGGGGCCTGCAGGCGTGGTTCGCGCGCAGCGGTGTGGACGAGGCGGTCGACCCGGCGTGGCCGCTGCGTCCGGACCTGCCGGCGGCGGCCTGAGCACACGCCTGGCGCGGCGCCCGCGCGGGCATGAAAAAACCGGTCCGTCTGCGACGGACCGGCTGTTTCCGGTGGGCGATACTGGGTTCGAACCAGTGACCTCTTCGGTGTGAACGAAGCGCTCTCCCACTGAGCTAATCGCCCGGGAACGCACTGAACCATACAGGCCCGAGCGCGCTTCCTTCAAACCGCTCGCAGGTGCCGGAGGAGTCCGCGCCGCCCGGAGCGCATCATCAGCGCGTGATTGGCGCGGAAGAGCGGCCGGCCCGGCACGGCGAGACGCCGCAGCAGCGGCTTGCGCACGCTGACGGCCTGGTCGTAGCGCGCCAGACTGCCCGTGCCGTGCGGTGTGACGGTCCAGCGTGCCCAGCCCTCCATGTCCCCGGACAGCGCGGTCTCCAGCACACCGGCCGTGGGGTCGCGCCGCACCTCCCGCACCGTGAAGGTCATGTCGTACGGCAGGAGCGAGCGGACGCGGATCACCCCGGTGCTGTCGTCGAACCGGGTCACCTCCTGGACCTGGCGCCACCAGCGCGGGTAGTCCTCGGGGCGTTGCAGCACCTCGTACACCGTGGCGGGCGGTGCAGGCAGGGGCCACAGAGTGCGGAAGCGGTAGTGGTTGCAGTCCATGCCGGAAGTGTGCCCACTCGGGGCGGGGTCCGGCTGAGTACGCGGCTGAGTATCCGCACTCATGTCCGGCGCGGTGACGCGGACCACACTGCGTGCCATGACGCACCTTCCGCCTCCTGCCGAGGAACTGCGGCTCCTCGACGCCGAACTCGGGCAACTGGACGCCCGCCGGGCCCAGTTGCTGACTCGCCGCGCCTGGCTGGTCGCGGCCCTGCAGCAGACGGGGCAGCCGTCGCGGCCCTGGGCGCACCCGCGGACGCCGTCCGCCGCACCGCCCCGCCCCGAGACCGCCGCGCCCAGCGTGCAGAACGTGCTGCTCGTCCTCGGCGGTGTCCTGCTCACGCTCGCGGCGGCGGTTTTCACGCTGGTGAGCTGGGGGCACATGGGGATCGCCGGGCGGGCCCTGGTGCTGGGCGCGGTCACGGTGGCGACGCTCGCCGCGCCCGTGGCCCTGCTGAAGCGGGGGCTGCGGTCGACGGCCGAGGCCGTGGCGGGCCTGGCGCTCGCCCTGACCGTCCTGGACGCCTATGCGCTGCACGCCGCGGCCCTGGCCGGGACGGACGGGACCGGTTACGCGGCCGCGGCGACGGCGGTGCTGGCGGCGGCCTGGACGGCGTACGGCCTGCTGCCGGCCACGTCCGCGCTGCGCCTGCCCCTGCCCTGCGCGCTGGCCGCGGCCCAGTTCCCGCTGCTGCTGGGGGCCCTGGCCGCCGACGCGGGTCCCCGTGCGGTCACGGCCGCGCTGCTGGTGACGGCCGGGCTGGACGCGGTCGCGGTGGTGCGGCTGCCGGCCGGCGCGGTGCGGGTCAGCGCCGTCGTAGCCGCGTACGGCGCGGGCGGCTGGGGCGCTGTGGGTGCCGGATGGCTGTCCCTGACGGCCGACGGCCCGGTCGACGCCGCCCGCGCCGGGGCGCTGCTCCTGCTCGCTGCGGCGATCGCCGTGGGTTCGGCCCGGCGGGGGCCGGGCGTCGGGCACGCCCTGGGCCTCGCGATCACGGCCGGGCTGCTCGTCGTCGGGGCGCTCGGCGGGGTGGCGCGTTCCGGCCTGCCCTCGCAGTGGGCGGTTCCGGCTCATCTGGGCGTCGGCATCGCCCTGTTGGCGGCGGTGCGGGCCGAGCGGCTGCCGGAGGCGATGCGGAGGGGTCTCGGCTGGGCCTCCGGTGCCGTACAGGGGCTGGCCGTGCTGTGGACGCTGCCCGTCGTGGCCGTGGTGCTGCTGGGGCCGGCCGGATGGCTGGGCCGGGTGTGGAGCGGGGCACCGTCGGACGCTCGTGCGGCGGTGGTCGTCGACGTGCCCTGGCCGCCGCACGCGGCCGTGGCCCCGGTGGTTCTGGTGGCCGTGGCGGCCGTGCTCGCCCTGGTGGTCCGCGCCGAGCCGTGGCGTTCACGGACCCGGCTCGGTGCTCTCGGCCTCCTCTGGGCCACGGCGCTGATTCTTCCGGCGATCCTGGAGATCCCGTACGTCGCCGGCTTGCCGGTCCTGGGCGTGCTGGCCGCTGCCGCCCTGTACGCGTGCCGGATCACGGCGTCGGCCGCGCAGGTCACCGCACTGGTCCTCGCCCTGGTCACGGCCGCCGGTCTCACCCTGGCCTCCCTCGCGTCGCAGTCCGCGACCCTCGTCGTGCTGGCCGTGCTGACAACGCTGTTCGCCGCGGCCTCCTGGCGGTCGGACGTCTCCCCGTTCACGGCTCCGGCGGCTCTCGTGACCGCCGCCGCGTTGGCTTCGGCGTCGGGTGCCGCGGCGGACTGGTCCGCCTCCCGGACCGCCCTGCTCGTCCTGGCGGTCACGGCTGCCGCCGCGCTGCTGGCGACGCGTCTCGGTGCGTCACGGGCGACGCTGCCGGTCGAGTCCGTGGGAGCCGCCGTCGGTCTGTTCGCCGTGGGACTGGCCGTCGCCGACCCGCCGATGCTCGCGCTGGTGCTGGCCCTGTGCGGGGTGATCGCCGCGGGCACGGCCCTGCGCGCCGGGCGCCGTCCCGTCGGCTACGCGGCCACGGCCCTGTTCGTGCTGGCCGCCTGGGTCCGGCTGGCCGCCTGGGACGTGGGCACGCCCGAGGCCTACACCCTCCCGGTGACCGTCCCGGCGCTGCTGGTCGGAGCGCTGCGGCGGCGCCGCGACCCGCTGGCCTCCTCCTGGACGGCGTACGGCCCCGGGCTCGCCGCGACCCTCCTGCCGAGTCTGGTCGCCGCCTGGACCGACCCGCAGTGGACGCGGCCGCTGCTGCTCGGCGGCGCGGCGCTGCTGGTCACCCTGCTGGGCGCCCGGCACCACCTCCGGGCCCCGCTGGTGCTCGGCGGCGCGGTGCTGACCCTGGTCACCCTGCACGAACTCGCCCCGTACGTCGTGCAGGTGACGGGAGCCCTCCCCCGCTGGGCACCCCCCGCCCTCGCCGGTCTCCTGCTGCTCGCCCTCGGCGCGACGTACGAGCAGCGGATCCGGGACGTGCGGCGGGTGCGAGAGGTCCTGGGGAGGATGAACTAGTGCCGCTTCCAACGGCGTTGCGTCACCCGGTGCACTGAGGACGTCTCGACCGCGGACAAGTCCCGTGATGTCATACGTTCTCCGATCGTCCGCCGCGACAGCGGCGCGCTCGGGCCGGGACAGGGGGGCAGCATGACGGATGCGGGGGAATCTCCGGGCCGGGGCACGGACGCCGCTGACCAAGGGACGCTGGAACGTCTGCTCTCGGTGGTGGGGGTGGGAGCCGTGGAGTTGCACGCGGCCCCGCGGGGGCTGCGGACGCAGGTCACCGGCGTCCATGTGCTGGACGCCCTGGAACCGGTCATCAGACCGCGGGAGTTGCTGCTCGCGGTCGGCGTCGACCCGAGCTCGGCCCATGCGGTCGACGTGGTGCGCCGGGCCGGTGAGGCCGGTGCGGCGGGCGTGGTGTTCGGCCCGGGCCGGTCCGAGCCCACCGTACGGGCGTTGCAGGCGGCCGCGGAGGAAGGCGGCACGGCGGTGCTCTTCCGCACCGCCTGGTGCACCTGGGCCCAGCTCGTCGGGGTGCTGAGGGCCGGACTGGCCGCGGCGGGTGCTCCTCCGATGCCCGCCACCAGCGGCGTGCCCCTGGGCGATCTGCACTCACTGGCCGACGCGGTTGCCGCCCTGGTCGGAGGCTCGGTGACGATCGAGGACACGGAGTCGCGGGTGCTGGCGTACTCGTCCACCGAGGAGAACGTCGACGAGATGCGCCGGCTGACCATCCTCGGCCGTCGCGTGCCGCCCTGGCGGGTGGCGGCCATGCGGGAGGCGGGGTTCTTCCAGGCGCTGTGGGGTGCGGGCGACGTGCTGCACCGGCCCGCCCACGGGCAGGATCCGGAGCGTCTGGTGTGCGCCGTGCGGGCGGGCGGGGAGGCGCTCGGGTCCATCTGGGTGGCGGCGGTGGCCGGCCGCCCGCTGTCGCCGAACGCCGCACAGACGCTGCGCGCGGCGGCCCGCACCGCCGCCGCACACCTGCTCCATCACCGCACCCACAGTTCGGACGGCCGACTGGTGGAGGACGCGGCCCGGGCGCTGCTGGAGGACCGTGGGTCCGTCGAGGTGCTCGCGGAGCGGGCCTCGCTGCCGCCCCGGGAGCCCTGCGCCGTCCTGGCTGTGGGTGTCGGGCCGGGACGCCCCGCGGACGACGGCCCGTCCGGGCTGTACGGCCTGCTGACCCTGCACTGCGCGGCCCTGGGCCACCGGGTCGTGGTGGTCCCGGCGGGCGGCGGGACCCTGGTGTTGCTGAGCGGGCTGGAACGCGACCCCGAGCGGGCCGACGGCCAGGCGAGACGGCTCGGGAGGGCGCTGGCCGATCAGCTGTCGGCGACGATCGGCTCGGCGGTGAGGGTGGGGCTCGGCGACGTGGTCCCCGGTCTGGCAGGGGCGCCCGCGTCACGCCGGTCGGCCGAGTTGGCCCTGCGGGCGCTCATCGCCGCAGCAGGGCCGCACACCGTCGCGCGGAGCGAGGACGTTGCGGACACCGTGGGCATCCTCCAGGTCGTCGAGGCCCTGAGCGGGTTGACGCTGCACCCGCGGACCTCGGTGGCCCGGCTGAGGGAGTTCGACGCCGACCACGGCGGCAGTTGCCTGGTGGAGACCCTGCGCGCCTACCTCGACCACTTCGGCGACGTGTCCGCCGCCTCGCGCACGCTGGGCGTGCACGCCAACAGTCTGCGCTACCGGTTGCGCAGGATCAGGCAGGTGTCGGGACTGGACCTGGAGAGTCCCGACGCCCGGCTGCTGGCCCAAGTGCAGTTGCGTCTGGGCGGGGAGGCCTGAGGCACCCCCTGAGCGACCAGGGGCGAGACGCGACCGAGCCCGCGCCGTGCGCCGTTCGGCCTGGACCACCATCGAAGGGCTTCTCTTTTGTCCTGTCGCACAACGCCTGTCTCTGGCAGCGGAGTTGTTGCGTTCGCCCACCGTCGGTGAGGCCGGCGTCTTTGACGACTCGACGAAGACTCCGTACCGGTGCGGGCCCCAGCCTGGTGTTCCGCCCGGGGCGGTCCCGGGCGCCGTACGACACCGGAAGGCTCACCATGACCGGACTGACCCCCGCCGCCGAGCGGCGTACACGGATCCTCCAGGAAGCGGTGCGGCGGGGACTGCTGGACGCCGGACGGTCCCCGCTGGCCGCGTTCGTCGACCTCGACGGCGTCGCCGCGACCGTCGCGTCCCTGCACCGCGCCTTCCCCTGCGCGCGGCGTGTGCTGCACGCGTTCGCCGCCAAGGCGAACTGCCTGGTGCCGGTGCTGGCGGAGCTGCGGCGGCTCGGCATGGGCTGCGAGGTGGCCACCGCGGGTGAGCTGGCCCGCGCGCTGGCCGCCGGATTCGCGCCGGAGCAGATCGTCTTCGACTCGCCCGCCAAGACGGAGGCCGAACTGCGGCACGCCCTGGACCTGGGTGTGACCGTCAACGCGGACAACTACCAGGAACTGGCCAGGATCGACCGGGCGCTGGGAGGCCGCGTCCCGGTCTCGCGGATCGGGGTGCGCGTCAACTCCCAGCTCGGTGGTGGCAGTATCGCCGCGATGAGCACGGCGACGAGCACCTCGAAGTTCGGCGTGCCCCTGGCGGACCCGGGGAGCCGGCAGCGATTGCTGCGCGCCTACCACGACCACCCGTGGCTGACCTGGGTGCACACGCACGCCGGTTCGCAGGGCTGCCCGCTCGACCTCATGGCCGGCGGGGTCGGTCAGGCCGTGGCGTTCGCCGAGGAGGTCAACGCCTCGCTCGGACGGCGCCAGGTCGTCGGTGTCGACATCGGCGGCGGACTTCCCGTCAACTTCGCCGACGACGAGATCACGCCCACCTTCGACACGTACGTCCGGCAGCTGCGCGCCCAGGCTCCCGCCCTGTTCTCCGGCGGGTACGAGATCGTCACCGAGTTCGGGCGGTCCGTCCTCGCCAAGAACGGGTTCACCGCCGCGTACGTCGAGTACACCAAGAGCATGGGCGGCCGGCCGATCGCGGTCACCCACGCCGGTGTGCAGGTGGCCACCCGGACGGTGTTCAACCCCGATGCCTGGCCGCTGCGGATCGAGGCGCACGACGCGAGCGGCGGGGCCAAGCGGGGCGGACCGGTCCGCCAGGACATCGCGGGACCGGCCTGCTTCGCCGGGGACCTGCTGGCGCGCGACCGCGCCCTGCCCCTCCTGGAACCCGGTGACATCGTCACCGTCCCGGACACCGGCGCCTACTACTTCTCGACGCCGTTCCACTACAACAGCCTGCCCGAACCCGCCGTGTACGGGGTCCGGACGAGCGGTGCCGGCGGCGGTGTCGGCTTCGAACTCCTGCGTCCGGCGCAGGACCCCTGGGACGTGCCGGGTCCGGGCGGCCACGCCGCGTCCCCGCGGCAACGGGCGCACGCGCCCGTTCACGGCGTGGGGTAGGGGGCACCGAGGTGGCACAGGCCGACCGTCGAGGGCCTGGCCGGGACGGACCACTGCTCAGCCAGCGCGCCGCGATCGTCTTCCTGCTGGCGGCCCTGACCGGCATCGGTGCCACCGTTCTGGCGGTGCTGGCCGGCCACGTGTGGCCGGTCGCGGTGAGCGTCGGAGGCGGAGTGGTGGCCCCGGCCGTCCTGTTCTTCAACCAGATCATCGACTAGTACTCCGGTCTGACTGTGCGATCTCCGGTCATCCATCGGTCAGCTTTCCAGTGGCACCTTCTTTTCCAGTGGCACCTTCGGCAGGTGGCGGGCCAGTGGGGCGGGCAGCCACCAGGCGCGGGTGCCGAAGAGTTGCATCACGGCCGGGACGATCAGGCAGCGGATCACCACGGCGTCGAGGAAGACGGCGACCGCGAGGCCGAGACCGAACTGCTGGAGCATGCGATCGGGGCTGATGACGAAGGCGGCGAAGACCACGATCATGATGGCCGCCGCGGCCGTGATGACCTTGCCCGTGGTGGCCAGGCCCTCGCGGACCGCGAGTGAGTGGTCGTGTGTCTCCTCCCATTCCTCATGGATGCGGGAGATGAGGAACACTTCGTAGTCCATGGAGAGCCCGAAGACGATCGCGAAGATCATCACAGGGATGAACGCCTCGACGGGTCCCGGCTGCACCCCGAACCAGCCGTGCTGGAAGACCAGAGTGATCACGCCGAGCGCGGCGGCGATCGCCAGGAGGTTGAGCAGGGCGGCCTTCAGGGGGATCAGGACGGAACGGAAGACCAGCATGAGCAGCAGCGCGGACAGACCGACGACGATGGCGAGGAAGAGCGGTATCCGGGCCGAGACGGAGTCGGCGAAGTCCTGGGCGGCCGCGGTGGGCCCGCCGACCAGGTAGTCGGCGCCGGTGCGTCCGGCGAGCCGGGGCAGGACGTCGTCGCGCAGGGTGTGAACGAGACCGGCTGTGCTCGCGTCCTGCGGTGAGGTCGTGGGGTAGGCGATGACGGTGAACACGGTGCCGTCCGTGGAAGGCAGCGGTGGGGTGGCGGCGGCGATGCCCTCGGTATCGGTCAGGGTGGTCCGCAGTTGCTCGGCGGCGTCGGTGTCGCCCCGGCTGACCACGAGCAGGGGACCGTTGAAGCCGGCGCCGAAGCCCTCGGCCAGCAGGTCGTAAGCCCTTCGGCTGGTGGACGACGCCGGGTCGTTGCCCGCGTCGGCGAAGCCGAGGCGCATGCCGGGAGCAGGGGCGGACAGGGCCAGGAGGGCCACGACGGCAGTAAGAAGGGCGGGCAGGGGGCGCCGCTGCACGGCGGAGGCCAGCCGCCGCCAGCGCCCGCCCTCTTCCCTGCCCTTGGCCCTCGCCTTGGCGGCGCGCGTGAGTACCTGTCGCTGGATGCGGTCGCCGAAGAGCGCGAGGAGAGCGGGCAGCAGCGTCAGCGAGGCGGCCAAGGTGACCAGGACGGTCAGCGCGACGGCGACGGCCACCCCTTGGAGGGAGCCGAGGCCCAGGGCGACGAGGCCGAGCAGGGCGACGATGACGGTGCATCCGGCGAAGAAGACCGTACGGCCCGCCGCATCGAGGGCGGTTCGGGTGGCGGTCCGCCGGTCCGCGCCGCGGGTGAGTTCGTGCCGGTAGCGGTAGAAGATCAGCAGCGCGTAGTCGACGCCGACACCGAGGCCGACCAGCATCATGATCGGCGGAGTGAAGTCGGCGACGGTGAAGACGTGGGAGGCCAGCGTGATCAGGCCGATCGCGCCGCCGACCGCGAAGAGCGCGGTGACCAGCGGCAGCGCGGCAGCCACCACCGATCCGAAGAGCAGTACGAGGATGACCAGGGCGGCGAGCATACCCGCGCCTTCGGCGCCCCCGCCGCTCTCCTCCTCCGCGCCGCGCACCGCGTCCCCGCCGAGCTCGACCCGCAGGCCGTCCTGGGCGGCCGACTCGGCGGTGTCGACGATCCGCGCGATGTCTCCTTCGGAGACGTCCTCGGCCTTGGCGTCCAGGACGACGGTGGCATAGCCGATGGTGCCGTCCTCGGAGACGGCGGAGGCGTCCGCGTAGGGGCTGCGGACGTCGGCGACGCCGGGCAGGCCGCGCACCCGGTCGAGGGTCCGCACGATGGCCGGGCGATCACCACTCAGCCCGTCGGTGTCCTGGAAGACGATCTGGACGCTGCCGCCCGCCTGCGCGGAGCCGTGCCGCTTCAACAACTCGGCGGCGGCCTGGGAGTCGGTGCCGGGCAGGGTGAAGTCGTTGCGGTAGGCGCTGCCCGCGCTCTGGGCACCGACGGCGACGACCCCGACGGCGAGGATCCACAGGAGCAGAGCGCTCCAGCGGTGACGCTGGGACCAGAGAGCCAGACGTCCGAAGACACCCGCGCGGTCGGCGGTAGGTCCGGTGGTCGCGATCACATCGCGTGCTGGTGACATGGGGTTCACCGGTCTCGGTGGTGCGAACGGCGGTTCTGCCCGGCGCGGCGGACGGCGATGACCGCACCGAGCACGGCGCAGATCAACGGCACGGCGACGAAGGCGGTCAGCAGCACGCCGCCGGTGCCGGCCACGTCGAGGGTGCGGCCGAGTACGAAGGCGGAGAAGGCGCCCACGGTCTCGGTCAGCAGGAAGCCGGCGGCGCCGCCGGCGAGGAGGCCGACGAGGGCGGCCGGGGCCTTGGCGGAAGGCGGGTGGGCAGGGGAGCGTGTACTCATGTCTCGCAGCGTCCGGCTGCGGCACGCGCCGGCGCATCGGCCTGCGGCGGGCACCTGCCCTACACCGCCGGTTGCGGTCCCGGCGCCCGGCCTACGCCGCTGGTGGTTGTCCCCCGCCGCGCTCCGCTCTCCCGGTGGTGGCGACGGCTATGCCAGTGGTGGCCGGCCGTTCAGCCAGCGCGGGCGGACCATGCCGGACTCGTACGCCAGGACCACCAGTTGGGAACGGTCACGGGCGTCCACCTTGGTCATGATGCGGCTGACGTGCGTCTTGGCCGTTGCGGGGCTGAGGACGAGGCGGGCGGCGATCTCGTCGTTGGTCAGGCCGGCGGCGACCAGCTCCATGACCTCCCGCTCGCGCTCGGTCAGGGCCTTGATGCGTGGGCCGGGTTCAGGTGCCTCGACCCGTACGGCGAACTCCGCGATCAGCCGACGGGTGACGGAAGGGCTGATCAGCGCGTCACCACGCGCCGCCACCCGTACGGCGTGCACCAGCTCCTCCGGCTCGGTGTCCTTGACCAGGAAGCCAGTGGCACCGGCGCGCAGCGCTCCGTACACGTAGTCGTCCAGGTCGAAGGTCGTCAGGATGACCACCTTGATGCCGTCGAGGCGTGGATCACCGGCGATCCGCCGGGTCGCCTGAAGACCGTCGACGCCCGGCATGCGGATGTCCATGAGCACCACATCGGGGTGCAGCGTGCGACAGGCGGTCACGGCCTGCTCACCGTCGCCCGCCTCGCCGACCACCTCGAAGTCGTCCTCGTCCTCGAGGATCGAACGGAACCCGGCACGCACCAGGCGCTGGTCGTCCGCCAGCAGGATCTTGATCATGGCCTGGGTCATGAAGGGGAACAGGCTCCGTTCGTGTGGGGGTTCGTGCAGGGAATCCGGCCCCGCACGGTGAATCCGCCGTCCGGCCCGGGCCCCGCGATCAGCTCGCCGCCCAGCGCGTGGGCCCGCTCGCGCATCCCGCGGATGCCGCTGCCCGGCGTTCCGCCGTCCGCGGCCGCCGGTCCATGACCATTGTCGGTGATCTCGACCGTGACCTGCCGCGCCTCGCGATGGATGCCGACGGTGACGGCTGTCGCGTGGGCGTGCCGGTTCACGTTGGTGAGCGCCTCCTGAATGATGCGGTACACGGCCAGGTCCACTTCTGTGGGCAAGTGCTCCTGCTCACCGCTGGACCGCACACGGACGTCGAGGCCGGTGAGCCGTGCGGATGCCACCAGCTCGCCGAGACGGTCCAGTCCGGCCGTGGGCGCGACGGGCGCCGTCTCGTCGACCTGCCGCAGCACCCCTAGGGTCGCCCGCAGCTCCCGCAGGGCGTCCCGGCTGGTGCCCTTGATCGCTCCCAGCGCTTCCTCCGCGCTCTGTGTGCCCTTGTCCGGGTGCTTGCGCAGGCGGCGCAGGGCAGCAGCGGACTGGACGTTGATGAGCGAGAGGTGATGGCCCACGACATCATGCAGTTCACGCGCGATCCGCAATCGCTCCTCACTCGCCGCGCGCTCCTCCGTCTCCCGGGCGAGGGTCAGGCGGTTGTGCCGCACCCAGCCGAGTGCGACCACTCCGACCAGCCATCCCGTCAGCATGAGCACGGCGACACCGTTGACGTCGTGGTTTCCCGCGAGTGTGCCGATGCCGGTCGCGATCACGGTCAGCGCCGCCAGGGCGGTGGCCGCCTGGAGGTGTCCCTGGGCGGCGACCATGTAGAGCGAAACGACGAACGCGACCATGAGAGGACCGTCGTAGACGCTGACGAGGTAGTAGGCGGCCGTGGCGGCCAGCACGAACGCGGCGACCACCACGGGACGGCGGCGGCCGAAGTACAGCGCCGTGCAGGCGGCGATGATCAGTGTCCAGCCGAGGACGGTCGCCGGCCAGGGCTCCTCCCGCTCACCGATGAGCGACCTCAGACTGCCCACCGCCACCGGCACGAAGACACCACAGGCCAGGGCGGCGTCTGCCGCACGGCCGCGCGGCGGGCGCAGCCGGAGACGTGAGACGACATCTGAGACAGCACCGAGGGCCATGCCGCCAGCGTAAGCAGCCGTGCCCCCGGCGCCCTCCTCCGAGTGGCGGAATCGCGTCGGGCGCGCCTCGCAACCACCGTGGTACGCCCCCGCACCGGAGCCACAACCCACGGGGTACGCCAGGTGTCCGCCGCAGACCGACGCCCGGACGGTATCCCTCCCCCGACGATGGAGTCGTGAACGCAGATCCCCGTCTCCCGATCGTCCGGCGCCTGCGCGGCGTGAACCGGCCGCTGGTAGCCGCCCTGACCGCCGTCGCTCTGGTCCGGCCGCTGTTCTCCATCGCCGGCTGGAGCGACGCGCTTGGGAAACCCCTCACCCCGGTGATCCTCACCCTGGCCATCACGCTGACCTGGATCCTCGCGGTCGGTCTCAGCCGGGTACGCGAACCGCTTCTGACCCTCGTGGTCACCGGCGTGGCGTACGCGCTGGCCGCCCTGGTCCTCAGCGCCGTCCTCTCACCACTCCTGACCGGAAAACTCCAGGGCCCCCTCGCCCAGCCCCTGGCGATCGTCCCGCTCTTCCTCGTCAACGCCGCCTGGGGCGCCTTCTGCGGAGCCTGCGCGATGGGGCTGCGCAGCGTGCGTGTCATCCGCTCCTGAGCGTGAGGCCCCGGACCGGGCAGGAACAACTGGACGGGGTCCGGCGCCTGCTCCAACCAAGGATTCCCCACCGGTTGCTGTGCCCCGTAGAGGCACAGCAAGCGGTCATGGAAGGCCGGGACCCTCGGGCTTCAGCCCGAGGGTCAGGTCAAGGCATTTTGTCACCGAGCAGCGCCAGGTTCTCGATGGCGGCGAGGCCGTACAACGCGGTGTCGTTCGTGGACACCCAGGTGGCCTCGCTGCCCGGCACCAGCGCGGCCGGGCCGCTCAGCTTCTCCGTCCGCCAGGGCGCCGACTCCTTGTAGCCGTCGGAGTTGTAGAACTTCTCCCAGGCCCGCGCCGCGAGCTTCTCGTCCCCGGTCTTGACGGCCGCGTACGCGTCCAGGCGTGAGTGGCCCTGGAACAGCAGGAGGCTGCCGAAGTCGGAGCCGTAGCGGGCCTTCTGTTCGGCCTTGGTGGCGTTGAAGTACCGGCAGTAGTCGAAGTACGCCTCGTTGAACTTCGGCATGTCGACGAGGTCGATGAGTTCGGCGCACAGCTCGTTGAGGCCGAACACGGCCGACAGGTGGGAGACGCTCACCACGGGCTTGTCCGCGACGGCGAACTTCCCGGTGTCCAGGTCGTAGAGCCCGGTGCCCTGGATGAAGCCGTTGGGCTGGGCGGCGATGGTCTCCATGGTGGACAGCACCCGCGCCTTGGCCTTCTCCCACTTCGGGCCCTTGCGTTCCCACTCCGTCAGCCAGGCCGAGACCAGGCCGCTCCAGTCCGTGCCGAAGCCGATCGACAGGGCGTGCCGGTCGGGCGTGTAGGGCTCGGTGCGGATCTTGCGGATCGGGTCGAGGACGAGGAACGTCTCGTCGGAGTCGACGTTGGCGTGCATGAGGTCGCCGACCCGTTCGTCCGCCGTGAGGAAGTAGTAGTAGCGCCGGTAGGTGGTGTTGGCGATGCGCTGCTGCTTGGCGCTGTCGGCGAAGTGCTGCACACCGTGCCGGGTGCCGAGGCCCGCCCACTTGCCCAGGTGGTAGACGTCGACCTCGCCGGTGTGCCGGGTCATGGCCTCGGCGAAGCGGAAGATGTCGGCGCGGCCCGAACGCAGGTAGGCGAACCAGAGCCAGAGGTCCGGCGACAGTTCGGAGTTGTCCCAGGCGTAGCCGCCGATGTCGTACCGCCACTGGTGCCGGACGGTGTCGTAGGTGTGCATGATGTCGCCGTAGTCCCAGAAGCCGTACCAGCGGCGCTGCTCCACCTGGTCCTTGTAGTAGGTGAAGAGGAAGTCGAGGTGGTCCTCGATCTTCGCCTTGGCGGGGGTGGAGCGGTCGGGCTCGGAGTACAGGCCCGGCCCGAAGACCTTGGCCTTGATGAGCTGCTTGGGCGGGGCGGCCAGTTGCGGCAGCACGCGGACGGCCTCGACCTGCTCGGCGAACCGGTCGGGGCTCGGGGTGGTCTCGTTGGCCCAGAAGAGGAGTTCGGAGGTGCGGGCGATGCCGTACGGGGTGCCGAACTCCGGCTCGTAGTCCTCGTAGGTGATGTTGAGGCCTTCGAGCTGCTCGGGGTAGGTGTCCTGGCCCATGCCGTCGTGGTAGAAGCGCATGTCCATGGGCTGTGCCTCGGGCGACCAGAGCCAGAGGGTCACCTCGGCCTCGTCGGTGTGGGCGTCCCGGATGTCGAGCTGGGCGGGGAACTTCTCCCAGAAGTCCCGCAGCCCGAAGGAGAACCCGCCGCTCGCCCCGCCGACGTAGCCGAAGCCGGAGGCGCGCCGGCCACCGCCCGCGGCGACCCAGCCGTGCCCCTTCTTGGTGCGCTTGCGCAGCGTGAAGCCGTCGGCGGACAGCTGCGAGAGGGTGTAGTCGCCCCACTCGGGGATGTACTGCAGCCGGGTCGTCACCCGCTGGTCCCAGGTGGCGGGGTCGGGCAGTTTGCGGCCTTCGAACTGGGCCGCCTGCACGGCCGCTCCGGGGTCCCGGCGCAGTCCGGTGATGCCCTTGACGGCTTCGCGGAGCAGTCCGGTGCCGTCGCCGCCGATGCGGATGTGGCGGTCGTACGACTCGTCCCGCAGGGGCACGGTGAAGCGGACTCCGAGGCCGCGGATGAAGTCGCCACTGGCCTTGCCCGGCTCCTGCGTGCCGTCGTAGGTGATGGTGTGCACCATGCGGAAGGAGTCGGCGCCGGCGTAGAAGTAGAGCCTGATCGAGAAGGGCAGCCAGCTGCGGCGGCCCTTGCGGTGCTTGCCGTCGATGCGGACGACCGCGCGGACCGGGCCCGCCTGCTCGACCTCGACCTTGGAGATCGCGCCGTCGAAGCGTTCGGTCCTGACCGCGCCCTGGTCCTCGTCCTCGATCTCGGGCTGGCGGATCAGCACGAGCCTGCCGTTCCTCGCGATCTCCGTCGAGCCGCGGGTGACGGACTTGACGAGGGTGGAGCCGGACGTGCCGATTCTGGCGGTGATGACGCCGGTGGAGATGTCGATGGTGCCGCCGCGCTTGACGACGGTGACCTTCTTCTCGGGTGCGGCGGGCGTTCCGGCGGCGAGGGTGAGCTTGCCGTCGCCCGAGGCGACCGCGTGCGCGGTCCACTTCAGGGAGCCGTCCGGCCAGTAGGCGATCGGCCAGGACTGCACGGGTACGGCCTTGCCGCCGGCGTCCGTCAGCGCGAAGGTCTGGTCCTTCTGGTACGCGCCCTTCGGCCAGGGCACACCGACGGTGGAGCCGGGCGCGGCGCCGAGGCCGCCGTCCTCCAGCCAGTCCAGGGTCACCGGCTCCGCGTCGGCGGTTTCGGCTCCGGGTGCGGCCTGGGCGTCCTGCGCACTCAGCGCCCAGCTGAACTGGGCGGCGGCTCCGGTGACGGCGGCCGCCTTGAGGAGGGACCTGCGGGGGATGGGAGACATGGCGATGATGCCTTTCCTTGTCCGTGCGGGAAGCGAATCCGTGCGCTGGTCAGGGGCATGACAGAGAGAGATGCGCCGGGGCGGCGGCCTGGAACACGGGAGGGGACCGCCGGTCGGCGCACGGGGGCGCCGCCGGTCAGCGGTGCGGGTACCGCTCCTCCACGGCGACGGCCGCCGCCGCCACCGCTCCGAGGACGGCGACCGCCAGCGGCGCGGCGAACCAGGCGGACACGGCCACCACGGCCAGCCCGCCGACGATCAGGAAGGACCCGGCCGGGTCGAGCACCGTGCGGCGCCCGGCGTGCGCGAGGAGCGTCCGCCAGTGTGCGCCCGGCTGCCAGACCGCCGCCGCACGCAGCCCGGCCACGACGAGCCCGATCAGAGCGACGACCCCGACGGAACCCACGAGCGGCCCGCCGGGGATCCCCGCCCGCGCCGCCTGTACGTCCACCCAGACCGCCGCCAGCGCCGCCCACCCGGCAAGCCCGGCGAGCCACCCGCCGCGCAGGGCCGCGCGGAAGTCGGCGACGAACTCCCGCCAGCCGCCGCCCTCATGGGCGGTACGGCGTCGCAGGTGTCGCGCCCCGGCGGCGAACGCGGCGGGGTAGGTGACGACCCCCAGTGAGGCCACCGCGATCCACACACCGGTCAGCAGGCACTCGGCGAACACCGCGAACCGCTCGGCCAGTGCCGACTCCCCCCGTGCCTTCACCCGTGTCCCGGCCATGCCCGCCTCAGCCCTTCAGACCCGACGTGGCCATGCCGTCGATGAGATGGCGCTGGAAGGCGAGGAAGAAGGCGAGCACCGGCAGCAGCGCGACCAGCGACATGGCGATCATGCCGCCGTAGTTGGCCAGCCCTTCCTGGTCGACGAACATCTTCAGGCCGAGCGAGACCGTGTACTTGTCGGGCTCGTTGAGGTAGATCAGCGGGCCCATGAAGTCGTTCCAGGAGTTGATGAAGGTGAAGATCGCACTGGTGATGAGGGCCGGCCGGCTCAGCGGCAGCACGATCGACCAGTAGATCCGCACGTGCCCGCAGCCGTCGAGGCGGGCCGCCTCGTCCAGTTCCTTGGGCATGCTGCGCATGAACTGCACCATCAGGAAGACGAAGAACGCCTCGGTGGCCAGGTACTTGCCGAGCAGCAGCGGCGTGTAGGTGTTGATCAGCTCCAGGTTGCGGAACAGCACGTACTGCGGGATCAGCAGCACGTGGTACGGCAGCAGGAGCGTGCCGATCATCAGCGTGAACAACAGATTGCGGCCCGCGAACCGGATCCTCGCGAAGGCGTACGCCGTGAGGGAGCAGGACACCAGGATCCCGATCACGGACCCCACCGCGAGGAAGAGCGAGTTGAAGAAGAACGTGGAGATCGAGATGTCGGCGATGCCGTCGGCGAGGCTCGTGTAGTTGGCGATGACCGGGTCGCCCGGGAAGAGGTCCAGACTCCCGACGATGTCCTCGCTCTTCTTGAAGGACCCGCCCACGACCCAGATCACCGGGTAGAGGATCACCGCGAGGACCAGCAGCGACCCGATGTGCCAGGCGAGGGAGCCGGGCAGTTTGTGCCGGAGCGCTCCGGCCGTCTTGACGTCGGTGGCCTGCGCACTCATCGGGCGCCCTCCTCGTAGTGCACCCAGCGCTTCTGGGACCAGAACAGCACCGCCGTCACCAGGGCGACCGCGATCAGCAGGAGCCAGGCCATCGCGGAGGCCAGACCCATGCGGCTGTTCTCGAAGCCCTGGACGTAGAGGTAGCAGGTGTACACCATCGACCCGTCGGCCGGACCGCAGGCGTTGCCCCCGGCACCGCCGCCGACGATGTACGCCGAGCTGAAGATCTGGAACGAGTGGATCGTCTCCAGCAGCACGTTGAAGAACAGCACCGGGGAGATCATCGGCAGCGTGATGTTCCAGAACCGGCGGAACCTGCCCGCTCCGTCGACCTCGGCCGCCTCGTACAACTCGCGCGGGACCTGCTTGAGACCGGCCAGGAAGATGACCATGGGGGCGCCGAACTGCCAGACCGTGAGCGCCACCAGGCTGTAGATGATCAGGTCCGGGTCGCCGGTCCAGCCGCCGACGTCGATACCGAAGAGCTTCTGCGTACGGTCGACGATCGCGTCGTCCGAGAAGATCGCCTTCCAGACGATCGCGACGGAGACGCTCGCACCGATGAGCGACGGCGCGTAGAAGGCGGCCCGGTAGAAGGCCTGCCCGCGCCTGCTCTGGGCGAGCAGCAGGGCCACACCCAGGGCGGCGATCAGCTTGAGCGGCGTGCCGACGGCGACGTACCAGAGAGTCACCTGCACCGAGTGGCGCCAGCGCGGATCGCCGAACATCTCCGAGAAGTTGTCGAGGCCGATCCACCGCGGGGCGTCGAAGAGGTTGTAGTCGGTGAAGGCGTAGTAGAGCGAGGCGATCATCGGGCCCGCGGTGAGCAGCAGGAACCCGGCGATCCATGGGGACATGAAGAGATAGCCGGCCAGGTTCTCCCGGCGCCGCCGCCGCTTGAGGGCGGCGGGGCGCTCGGGCTTCACCGGACCGTGCCGCGGCTCGGAGTCCTGGGACAGGCCCTCCATCGCAGGGGCGTGTGTCACGGTGGTTCCCATCAGGTGCCGAGAGCCGTCTTCGACTCGGTGAAGAACTGCTTGACGGCCTCGTCCACCGAGCGCTTGCCCAGGCCGAGTTCCTCGCCGATGCGCAGGAAGGCGGCCTCGCAGACGTCCGCGCCGTTCGGGTGCGGGGTGATGGGCTCCAGGACGCCCGCCTTGACGAGGGACTCCTCGTAGGCGGCGATCGCCTTGTTCACCTCGTCGCTCGGCTTGTACGCGTCGTACTGCGCCTGTGTCGCGGGCACGCCGCGGTCGTAGCCCATGATCTTGGCGACCTCGGGGTCGTGCACCATGAAGTCGATGAACTGGGCGACTTCCTTGGGGTGCTGGGTGCGCTTGGAGGCGCTCAGCATGAGGGAGCCGAGGTACTGTCCGGTCTTCTTGCCGTCCGTGGTCGGGATGGGGGCCAGGCCGTACTCGCTCTTGCCCTCGGAGGTGTAGCGGACGGTGAAGTTGTCCCAGGTGAACTCGCCGCCCGACAGCTCGCCGGCGACCGCCGACTTGGGCTTGATCTGGGCGACCTTCTTCTGGTCGGCGTAGCTGCCGTCCTCGACGCCTTCCTTGGCCTTCGTCCACCACTCCGTCAGGTCCGCCTCGGTGAAGCCGAGCGCGTCCTCGGTGAAGAACGCCTTGCCGTTCTGTCGCAGGTAGAGGTCGTAGAGGTACATGATGTTGTAGGGGCCGGTGTCACCGGCGCGCCCCGTCTTCTCGCGGATCTTCTTCATCGCCGCGTGGTAGTCGTCCCAGGTCCAGCCCTGCTCCGGCTTCACCCCGGCCCGCGTGTAGACGGGCTTGTCGATGACCAGGGCCATGGAGTTCGAACCGACCGGGACACCGAGGAGCTTGCCGTCCACCTCGCCGAACTTCTCGAGGCCCGCGCGGAATCCCTCCATCCGGAGGTTGCCGGCCTTGGCCTGCTCGCTCAGATCGAGCAGCACGTTCTTCGCGTCGTATTTCCGGAGGAAGCCGATCGCATTCTGGAACACGTCCGGCGGATTGCCGCCGGAGGCCTGGGTGTTGAACTTCTTCCAGAAGTCGAGATAAGGCTGGAAGTCCGTTTTCACCTTGATCTTCGGGTACTTCTTCTCGAAGAGCGCGATCGTCTTGTTGATTCGCTCGGCGCGGTCCTCCGCACCCCACCACGCGTAACGGATCGTCACGGTCCCGTCCGCGGAGGTTCCGCCGTCACCCCCGCAGCCGGTCGTCGCGGCCAGCCCCAGCGTGGCTGCCGTGGCTCCGGCCGCCTTCAGGATCGTACGTCTCTCAACATTCCTGCCGTTCACCACGGTTGGACCTCCCCGCACATCGTCCCGCTCGCATGAATCGTTTCAAGTAAGCGCTTGCTGGCACAAGGTACGGAGGGGCTGAGAGTGCGTCAATGATTCGGACAAGAATTTCTTACCGAGGCGGCGGGTGACGGAGCCGACCGTCGAGGTGGGGCCGCGCACCGGGCCGGGCGACGTCGCTGGTGACGACGATGTGGCCGAGGCACCGAACAGGAAGGGGCGATCCGGGTCGCTTTCCGGCGTGACCGAAAAGCGATGCCGGGCTCCTCGGACGGAGGGTGCGGGGTGTGGGCGCTTTCCGGCCAGGCGCCCCGGGACGTGGTGCTGCTCCCCAACGGGCGAGGTCCCTGAGCGGGGAACTCGGCGTCACCAGGGACCCTGGAGACGCCTCCGGCGCCCGTGCCGACGATCGGCGGGGGCGATGTTCAGCCATACCGCCCGACGGTCCGCCCGCCTCGGGCGAGGCTTCCCTCAACGCTCTCGCGACTCCGGCCTCCCGCCCGTCGGCCCGGGCAGGTGGACGGCCCTGCATCCTGCGGCACGGGCGGCGCCCAGCGGCAGCCCCGGTACGGAGGGGCGACGCCGCTCCGGCAGACACGACAACGGCAGCCCACCTGCCTGATCGCAGGTGGGCTGCCGGTCCGGGTGGGCGATACTGGGTTCGAACCAGTGACCTCTTCGGTGTGAACGAAGCGCTCTCCCACTGAGCTAATCGCCCGGGCGCAGGAAGAACATTACCCCATGTCAGGGGGTGCCTGTGACGCTCACTGGTCCTTGATCTTCCACGGCATGACGATGCCGAACTTCCACAGGTAGACACCGACCAGGACGCCCACGATCACCAGCCCGATCGACGTCAGGATGATGTTGCGGCGCCGCACCTTCGGATCGAGGGCCCGCTGGGCCGCCTCGGTGACCTTCCGCTTGGTCCAGCGGAGCACCAGCTGGGCCCAGACGAACTCCGTCGCCCAGATCGCCATGCCGCCGAAGATCACGACCCAGCCCGGCCCCGGAAGCGGCAGCATGATGATGCCGGCCACCACGACCGCGAGCCCGATGATGAAAACGCCGACCTGCCAGCTCACGTGCAGGGCCCGGCGCGCCTTGATGAATTCCGGCGCTCGCGAGCCGAGCTCGCGGTCCTGCTCGCCGTGCACCTCGCCCGGCCCCGTCCCGTCCGATGCCACGGCCACCTCGCCCGGCTCGTTACTCCCCGTATTCATACGGGGGAACACTACCCGAGCGAAACCAGTCACCGGAATGGACGCACGACACGAACGATCTCTCGGCCGGAAGAGTTACGTAAAGGCACGCAAAACACTCAGAGGGGTTTACAACGGCACCGTAGGTGGCATGTCGATTTCGCCGACGTGCGAATCCCCGAGCGCACACTGAGCGAAAGGCCCTGGCGCTTATGAACACCACGGTCAGCTGCGAGCTGCACCTGCGCCTCGTTGTGTCGAGCGAGTCCTCCCTGCCTGTCCCCGCAGGCCTGCGGTACGACACGGCCGACCCCTACGCCGTGCACGCCACCTTCCACACCGGAGCCGAGGAAACCGTCGAGTGGGTGTTCGCCCGCGACCTCCTCGCCGAGGGACTTCACCGCCCTACGGGCACCGGCGACGTCCGCGTCTGGCCGTCGCGCAGTCACGGCCAGGGCGTCGTGTGCATCGCCCTGAGCTCGCCGGAGGGCGAGGCCCTGCTGGAGGCCCCGGCACGGGCCCTGGAGTCCTTCCTGAAGCGGACCGACGCCGCCGTGCCGCCCGGCACGGAACACCGGCACTTCGACCTCGACCAGGAGCTCTCGCACATCCTGGCGGAAAGCTAGGGCGAGGCCCCCACCAAGCCGCCCGGCGCCGTCCACTCGGGGAGACGGCTCGGGCTCGGACAACCGCATACGGGATGACACCGGCGCCGATCCGCGGCTCACGCGGTCCGGCGCCGGTTCGCGTGTGCGCCCTCCCCGCTCGCCCGCACCCGCCGCCGACCGCTCGGGACCACACCAGCAGTGCGTCCCTCGGAATCCCCGCAGGCCCTGCGGCCCTCGGGAACCCCCGCGGGTCCTGCGGCGTTGTATTCGAAGCCATGTGCGGACATGTGGAGGGTCCGGCGGCGGCGGAGCCATTACCATCGGCCAGCATCGGCGGGCGTCCGCCCGACCCTCAGGCCAGGGAGCGAATCGTGCTGATCACCCACGACACCCGGTGCGCCCTCGACACCGTGGTCGATCTGGTGAACACCGCACCGGAGGACGACACGGCGGCGGACGGGCTGCCGGACGTGGCAACCCTCACGGACTTCGTGCGGAACCACGAGATCAGCGATGTCGGGGTGCTCTCGGACTTCGACCTCTCCGCCGTGCGCAAGATCCGCGCACGCTTCGCCGCCGTCTTCGCCGCCCCCGACGCCCGGACCGCCGCCGGACAGATCAACGACCTGGTCGCGGCCGCCGGCACCACCCCCCGGCTCACGGACCACGACGGCTACGACTGGCACGTGCACTACTTCGCCCCCGGTGCCTCCGTAGCCGATCACCTGGCCGCAGACTGCGGGATGGCGCTGGCGTTCTTCGTGGTCGCCGGGGAGCAGGAGCGGCTGCGGCGCTGCGAGGCGCCCGACTGCCGACGCGCCTTCGTCGACCTGTCCCGCAACCGCTCGCGGCGCTACTGCGACAGCCGCACCTGCGGGAACCGCCTGCACGTGGCCGCATATCGCGCGCGCCGCAAGGAGGCCGCCGGCTGACAGCCGTCGCCCGGCCGGAGACTGCGGGGGCGGTCGACGCCGGCGCGGACCATGCGCGGGGCCGTCGATGCCGACGCGGCCCCGGCGGGTGGCGCCGGGCACCGCGGGTCAGGCTCACAGCAACAGCAGATCGTGCAACGAGGCCATGAGCAGCAGGCTCCCGATCACCGCCAGGAAGATCATCAACGGTGGCTGGGAGAGGGCGAAGAGGCAACCGCGCGGCTCGTCCTCCCGGGGACGTGGCTCGTCCTGCGGGAGAAAGGGCTCGTCCCGCGGCGGACATGGTTCGTCCTGCGGCGGTGCGGGGTCGCTCTGTTTCGTCGTGTCCAGCATCTCGCGGCGATGATGACGCAGTCGCCCGGCCGAACGCGATCAATGCGCTCGTTCCGTGCGGGAGTGCGCCTATTGCGCGAGGTCCCGTTCGGGTTGTGATCACTTCCGCGCACCGGCGGACTCACTGTGACGATTCAGTCGCAGGCGGGGGCGGCCGTCATATGCCGTGCTTCTTGAGGATGGCCTCGATGTCGCTGAAGTCGTCCTCTGTGCGGGACGCCGAAGCGGGCCGGGACGCGGGGCGGGAGCTCTGCCCCAGGGCGGGTGCCTGGGCGGGTGCCACCGCGTCGGGCCGCTCGGCCGTCCGGGCCGCGGTCCTGCGCTCCTTGCGGGTGCCGCCGCGGCGCCGCTCCACGGCACGGGTGGTCATGAAGAGCACCCATGCGACGCCGAGCACCCCGAACCCGGCCCAGGCCGTCGGGCTGAACGCGGTGTCGGCCAGCCACTCGACGACCCCCGTCATCACCAGGCCGATCGGTACGAGGGAGTACGCGGCGACACGGACCGCGGTGAGGTAACGCTTGCGGTACGCCGTGACGACCGCGATGCCCAGGCCTGCCGCGGACACGGCGGAGCAGACGGTCTCGGCAATCATCCGGTCCTCCAGGCGTGGCACGGTCGGGTCGGAACGCTTCGTCGCTTCCATCCTGCACCCGCCGCACCCCGGCGGGCCATGCTCCGGGCCCGACATCGGGGACATCTCCGGGTCTCCTCCTCCGCAGGTGCCGATGCGGGCTGCGCTCCGGGGCGTACCTGCTGGAAGACTGTGGCCATGAGCGACTCCTCCTCCGACCGTTCCGCCGCCCCCGTCCTCGAGGTCTGGTGCGACCTCCAGTGCCCGGACTGCCGTACCGCGCTGGACGATCTCCGTGCCCTGCGCGCCCGCTACGGCGAGCGTCTGGAGCTGCGGCTGCGGCACTTCCCGCTGGAGAAGAACAAGCACGCCTTCGCCGCCGCCCAGGCAGCGGAGGAGGCGTGGGAGCAGGGCCGGGGATGGCCGTACGCGGAGGCCCTGCTGGGACGGGTCGAGGAGCTGGCCCGTAAGGGAGAACCCTTCCTGGTCGAACTGGCCCGCGAACTGGACCTGGACGCCGAGGAGTTCGACACCGCGCTGGTCGACGGCCGGCACATTCTGATCGTGGACGCCGACCAGGCCGAGGGCAAGGCGATCGGCGTGACCGGCACCCCGACGTACGTCATCGGCGGTGAGCGGCTCGACGGCGGCAAGAGCCAGGAGGGGCTGCGCGAGCGGATCGAGGAGATCGCGGACCGGCTGCTGGCCGGGCAGGAGCGCTGACTCCCTCGCCCGCTCCCGGCTCGCGGCTCCCCCGGGCCGGCTGCTCCCCCGGCTCGCGGCTCCCCCGGCTCGCGGGCCGCTAGAGCAGCGGCTTGTACATGGCGTACTGCTCGGTCTTGTAGCCGAGCGACTCGTACAGCCGCTCGGCCGGGGTGTTGCCGGAGAAGACGTTGAGACCGAGGGTCCGCCTGCCCTCCGCGATCGTCTGGGCCTCGGCCAGCAGCATCAGGGTGCGGCCGTGGCCCTTTCCACGGTGGGCGGCGTCGGTCTCCACGTCGAAGACGAACGCGCCGTCCGCGCGCACCGCCAGCCACAGCGTGCCCACCGGTGTCCCCAGATGCTCGACGACGCTGATCAGCATGCCCGGGGAGGCGAGGCCGTCGGGGAGCAGCGTGGCGTGGTCGCGCTCCGACTTGGCCCGGGCCTCGGCCTCCGGGACGCCCCGTTCGATCCAGCTGCGCGCGTAGTCCTCGTTGCCCTTCTCCAGCCAAGGGCCGAACTCCGCCTCGGTCATGGGCCGGGCTCGGCTGCCCTCGGGCAGCTCCGGCGGGGTGTCGCCGAGCTGCTTCTCCATGCCGCGGTTGCGGACGACGTAACCGAGCGCCGTGGCGAGCCGGACGCCCGCCTCGGACGTGGCGGGGACCGACGCCTCGATGCGGCGGCACCCCCAGCCGCGCGCCACCTCCTCCGCGGCGAGCGCCGCGACCGTGCCCCGGCCCCGTCTGCGGTCCGGCTCGTCGATGTGCAGCTTCGTGATCCGGGCCACCGCCCGGCCGAACACGGGATGCGTGCCCAGGTGTATCGCCCCCACGGGACGGCTGTTCACGCATACCTGGTAGCGGCGTGAGCGCGTCCCGTCGGCGTTCTGCTGAAGCGGCTCGGTCGGCCGCAGGGTCGTGGTCATCAGGGGTGTTCTACCCGTAACCACGGCCCTGTTCAGCCGAATTTCCGGGAGCTGTCAGGGGTCGAGGTCGTTCCCGGCCCGCTCCTCGAAGATCCGCATGGCCTTGGCGGTCACCGGGCCGGGGGCACCGGGCAGCTCACGGCCGTCGACGCGGTGCACGGCCTGCACGTCCCGCAGGGTGGACGTCAGGAAGATCTCGTCGGCCCGCTCCAGGACGTCCAGCGGCAGGTCGGTCTCCTTCGCGCCGGTCCATTCGGCCGCCAGTGCGCGGGTGATGCCCGCGAGGCAGCCCGAGGCGACCGGCGGAGTGTGGATCTCGCCGTCGAAGACGACGAAGACGTTCGACCCGGTGCCCTCGCACAGCTGTCCCACCGTGTTGGCGAACAGCGCCTCGGAGGCACCCTGTTCGCGGGCCCGGGCGAGAGCGACGACGTTCTCGGCGTACGAGGTGGTCTTCAGGCCGGTGAGGGCGCCGCGCTCGTTGCGGGTCCAGGGCACGGTGATCACGGCGGTGGAGTCGGGGCGGCGGGTCGTCTCGCCCACGGCGACGACGAGGGTCGGGCCCTGATCGCCGCGGTCGGAGCCGAGGGGGCCGTGGCCGCCGGTGTAGGTGATGCGCAGACGGCCGAGCGGCACGGGGTTGGCGTCGAGGACCGCGGCGCAGGCCCGGCGCACCTCCTCGTGGTCCGGGTCCGGCAGTCCCAGGCCGCGCGCCGAGCGGGTCAGCCGGTCGAGGTGCCGGGTGAGGGCGAACGGCCGGCCGTGCACCGCCTTCACCGTCTCGAAGATGCCGTCGCCCACGGTCAGGCCGTGGTCGAAGACGGAGACGCGGGCGGACTGGATGTCCTGCAGTCCGCCGTCGAGCCAGATCTTCACGTCAGGTCCTCTCCACTCACCTCATACGCCCCCGACGCTATCGCGAGCAGCCGGGACGCCTTCAGCTCGGTCTCCCGCCACTCCCCCTCGGGATCGGAGCCCCAGGTGATGCCGGCACCGGTGCCGAAGCGCAGCACGCCCGCGGCCCGGTCGATCCAGAAGGTACGGATGCCGACGGCCAGCTCTCCGGTCCCCCGGTCGGCGTCGACCCACCCGATCCCGCCGCAGTACGGCCCCCTGGGCGCCGTCTCCAGCGCGTCGATGATCCGCAGTGCGCTGGACTTGGGCGCGCCGGTGACCGAGCCGGGAGGGAAGGCGGCGTCGATCAGCTCGGCCCAGCCCGTCCCGGGGGCCAGCTCGCCGCGGACCGTCGAGACGAGGTGGACCAGCCCCGGGTGCTTCTCGACGGCGCACAGGTCGGGCACCGTCACGCTGCCCGTGGCGCACACCCGCCCGATGTCGTTGCGGACGAGGTCCACGATCATCACGTTCTCGGCGTAGTCCTTCTCCAGCAGGTCCGCCTCCGTCCTGCCGGTGCCCTTGATCGGCCCGGACTCGACGATGCGGCCGTCGCGGCGCAGGAACAGCTCGGGGGAGGCGGTGGCGATCTCGACGCCGTGCCCGGGCAGGCGAATCGTTCCCGCATACGGTGCCGGGTTGCCACGGGCGAGCAGTGCCGTGAGGGCGTCCACGTCGGCGCCGGGCCGGACGGGCGCCGACAGCACCCGGCACAGATTCGCCTGGTAGACCTCGCCGGCCGCGATGTGGTCGCGGATCCGCCGCACGGCGGCCGTGTACGCGGCGCGATCGAGTGAGGACGTCCAGTCACCGGCCGCCGGTCCGTGCCATGCGCCGGGCACGGGGGCGGGCACGTCCGCTGTCCGGATCTGCGCGAATCGTGCGCAGGTCAGCCGGCCCTCGAAGTCGGCGCAGACGGCCCAGAAACCGCTGGACTCCAGGGCTTCGGGGTCGTCGGTGACGTCGAGGAGCCCGGTGGCGACGCGGTCGCCGAAGCGGGCGAGAGGAGGGAGGTCGAGCACGCAGTCGAGTCTATGGTGGGTGTCTCGCGGGTGGCCGGGGGATGTCCCGTCGGGCGGCCCTGTGACGTCCTTGAGCAGGGGAAGCGCAGCACGCTGCACAAACGCGTTTTTGTACTGGCTCCGGAATCCGCTAGAGTTCAACACGTCGCCGGGCCGCGAGAGCGGACCGAAACGACAGGCGGACGTAGCTCAGTTGGTAGAGCGCAACCTTGCCAAGGTTGAGGTCGCGAGTTCGAACCTCGTCGTCCGCTCGAAGGAAGAGGGGGACTCCCGGTCCCCTACACTCCTGGTGGAGTGGCCGAGAGGCGAGGCAACGGCCTGCAAAGCCGTCTACACGGGTTCAAATCCCGTCTCCACCTCCAAGGACGATTAGCTCAGCGGGAGAGCGCTTCCCTGACACGGAAGAGGTCACTGGTTCAATCCCAGTATCGTCCACTGGATCCCTCAAGATCCCACCCGCGCGATTAGCTCAGCGGGAGAGCGCTTCCCTGACACGGAAGAGGTCACTGGTTCAATCCCAGTATCGCGCACGCAGTGCCCATGGACGGACACAGTCCGTACACATGGTCCCGAGGACGATTAGCTCAGCGGGAGAGCGCTTCCCTGACACGGAAGAGGTCACTGGTTCAATCCCAGTATCGTCCACATCACACAGGAGCCCCCGGCCGTTCGCGGCCGGGGGCTCCTGTCGTGTCATCACTCAGGACGAGAACAGCATGTGACCGAAGCTCTTGTGGCGGTGGTGTCCCTGGTGGCCGTGGTGTCCGTGGCCACCGTGCGGGGCGCCCCATGCCGGAGCCGGCGGGGCCGGGTAGGCCTGCGGGGCCGGCGGGGGCGGGGCCGGCTGGGACCATTGGGCCTCCAGGCGGGTCAGCGACTCCAGCTCGCCGTAGTCGAGAAAGATCCCGCGGCAGCCGCTGCACTGCTCGATCTGGACACCGTTGCGGTTGTACGTGTGCATCGGCGCACGGCACTTCGGACACTGCATGGTCGTTCAACTCCTCGCCGGTCAGTCCTGCTTCACATCTCGCCAGGACAGACTCTGTCCCGCTGCAGTCGGTTGCACCCTACTTCGTGTGCTCCTGCGCCAACTGTGGCGGGACGGTCGCCATTCGGTCACAGGCGTCCACGACCGACTGCTCCACCTCGTCCAGCGGGCGCCCGGCCGCGACCGCCTTGGCGACGGCCCGGGCCGCGGTCTGCGCGGCGAGGGCGCGGGCGGCGACGTCGAGAGCGGGCCAGGGGTCGCCCTCGACCGGGACGGCGGGGCCGCCGGCCTCGCGGTACGCGGCGAGGAACCGGGTCCACTCGTCGGGCGGGAGCAAGCCGCAGGCGTACCAGGCGGCGGGGCGGGCGAGGTCCCAGGCGGGGACGCCGGTGCCGAGGTCGTCCACGTCTATCAGCAGCCAGCGGCCGTCGGCGGGGCGGCGTACGAGCTGGCCGAGGTGGAGGTCGCCGTGGCAGAGAGTGCCGGTCTCCGGCATCGGGGCCTCGGCCCGGGCCCAGGGCGGGAGGGTGGCCCAGGCGCGCAGGACGGGGGCGGTCGCGGGATGCGGGGCGGCCTCGCGGAGCCGGGCCACGGCCCGGGCCGCCTTGGCCGGGCCACGCATGGGGGGCAGGCCGGGCGGGGCCGGCGTGCGGTGGAGGCGGGCGAGGAGGGTGGCGGCGGCCTCCCAAGGGGCGGCGTCCGGGTCGTCGGGATCTACAGGGGTGCCGTACGGCCAGAACGTCACGAGGCGGCCGTGCAGGGCGAGCGGGGTGGGGTTCAGTGGGGGCAGGAGGATGCCGGGGAGGCGGCCGGCCAGGGTGAGGCGGCCGGCGAGTTCGTCCGGGTCGCTGTCCGGCGGGTGGGCCTTCGCGACGGTGTCGGCGTGACGTACGACGATGCCGTCGGGGCGGTCCGCGAGCGTGGCCGCGCCGCAGGGACAGGCCGACGAGCGCGCGTGGGCGGCGGCTCGGGCTCTCGCGGCGAGGTCGGCCAGGAGAGGGCCGGAGTCGGAGTTCACCGGCTGAGAGTACGTGCGAACCAGGGCCCGGCCGCAGGGAACCGTTGATGAGGGGTGATCGGCACGGGGGGGGCAAAGCAATGCCGGCGCAGCTCCCCAGCTGCGCCGGCATCTGTGCCGTCCGCCGCACCCCCGTCCCCACGGGGTTTCATGGGTGTGATGTCCCCGCCCGGACCGCTCTTCCGGGCCTGGGGTCGCCGCTCAGCGCCCCAACATCTCTCCCACGGACGACGCCTGTGTGGCCACTGTCTCCCACCCGTCGAAGACGAGGAGGAGCAGGACCGCCAGGGGAAGGGCCATCAGTGTCGCCACCAGCGGGTGGCGGCGGCCCTGGCGGCGGGGGCGGAACACGGCGGCGTACGCCTTGCGTCCCTCCTCGCGGAGCAGTGTCCGCGGTGCCGTCTGGGCCATGGTCCCTCTCCTGACCGTTCTCAGTTGTCGTTGGCAGCGGCGGGCGTCTGACCTCGGGGGACGAGTGCTGCCACCCGCCGCTTGACTTCAAATCTAGGCTTCCGGACGCTCCCCGGCGTCATGCCCTCGTACCGATTGCCGGGCCTCCCCGAGGATGAGCCGCCACCTGCGACGTACTCCCCTGGGTGGAGACGGGGACGCCGGTCTCAGGGTCTTCCCCGACGGGTCGCCTGGATCATCCCTCTTTGTCCGAGCTCCCCTCCCGCGGAACGGGCTGTTCCACCAGGGCCAGCACCCGATTCGCCATGAAGCGGGCCGTACGCACGACCCTCCCGCTACGGGTGACTTCGCTCACTTCCACGACACCTCGCCGTACCGTCGTCTCCACCCTGCGTCCCGCTCTGCTCGCCACGACGTCGTACGTGCGCGTCGTGTCCCCCGCGTCCACGACTATCTCCACACGATCACCCTTCACAGGATCAATCCCCCTTCTGCGACGGGTGGTTGGGATCACCCGGCACGCGAAGTCCGCCTCTTCGCGCCCTCCCTGACCACCCTTCAAGTCTCCCACCCACCACTGACAATCCATCACGCCGAGAGGGCGCGGCCTCTGCGCGCGGGCGGCCGCGGAAACGTAAGCTGTGGCTCGTCACAGGACCGGGCAGCGGGGATGAACATGGCGATGATGCGCCTGAGGCGCGAGGACCCGCGCGTCGTCGGCTCGTTCAAGCTTCACAGACGGCTCGGCGCGGGCGGGATGGGCGTGGTCTACCTGGGCTCCGACAAGAAGGGGCAGCGGGTCGCACTCAAGGTCATCCGTCCCGACCTGGCGGAGGACCAGGAGTTCCGCTCCCGGTTCGCCCGTGAGGTCTCGGCGGCCCGGCGGATCCGTGGTGGCTGCACGGCCCGGCTGGTGGCCGCCGACCTGGACGCGGACCGCCCCTGGTTCGCCACGCAGTACGTGCCCGGCCCTTCGCTGCACGACAAGGTCGCGGCCGAGGGGCCGCTCTGCGCTGCCGATGTCGCGGCCGTCGGTGCCGCCCTTTCGGAGGGCCTGGTCGCCGTGCACGAGGCCGGGGTGGTGCACCGGGACCTGAAGCCGTCCAACATCCTGCTGTCCCCCAAGGGGCCGCGGATCATCGACTTCGGCATCGCCTGGGCCACCGGCGCCTCGACGCTCACCCATGTCGGCACGGCGGTCGGCTCGCCCGGCTTCCTCGCGCCGGAGCAGGTGCGCGGGGCCGCCGTCACACCGGCGACGGACGTGTTCTCGCTCGGCGCCACGCTCGCGTACTCCTCGATGGGCGACTCACCCTTCGGCCACGGCAGTTCCGAGGTGATGCTGTACCGGGTCGTGCACGAGGAGCCGCAGCTGCACGGTGTGCCCGACGCGCTGGCTCCGCTCGTCCGGGCGTGTCTGGCGAAGGACCCTGAGGAGCGGCCCAGCACCCTCCAACTGTCGTTGCGGCTGAAGGAGATCGCGGCCCGGGAGTCGCAGGACCTCGGCGGCGTCCGGCCGCCCGCGCCGCGCGGTGCCGACAGCGACCGGCCCGTCGACACCTACCCCGAGCGGGCCCGGCGTCCGCAGGGACAGCAGAGTGCCGGAGCGCAGCGAGGCCGGGGCACTCCCCCGCCCCGGGGTTCCGCTCCCTCCCGGGACGGCCACCCCTCGACGGACGGTACGGCCTCACAGACCGGTGCGCGGGGCGGAGCCCGGGCGGCCGGGGGCGGGAACCGGTCGACGGGGAGCGGAAACCGCGGCAGGACGCCGATGCGCGGGCCCGGTGCCTCGCGGGGCGGCACCCCGTCGCGGTCGGGGCCGCGGCCGACGCCCACCGGGCGTGACGGGACGCGGTCGGGCAGTGGCGGACGCCCCGCCCCGCACAGCGGCACCGGGCGCCCGGCGTCCAGGAACACGGGGACCAGGCTGCGGCCCGCCAATCCGCGGTTGTTGCGGCAGCGGCTGTTCGTGTTCGTCGTGGTGACGTTGCTGGTGGCGGTCGGTATCGCTCTGGTGCAGGGCTGCCAGGGACCGGCGCGGGGACTCGGCGGCGACGGGGGCGGCGTGCGGCAGGAGCGCGTCCAGCAGGACGACCTCCCGCGGGACTTCGAGCCGTAACGCGCGGGGCGCGGCTGCGGCCGCGTGGAGCGACGCCCGGCGTCGGCGGGGTGTCACAGATCCGGCAGGCCGGGCCGGGCGACGGGGTCGGACCGGTCTTCGCCTACGCCCGGGCGCCTCCGGCACCGGCGCTGTGGTGTGGACGACCCGGGCCACGCCGGATGGCGAGGAGGCGCCCGCCGCGCCGGAGCACGGCGACGATCGCCTCGCGCTGCTGCCCGGACGTCCCTAGGCCGTGGGCCGGCCGGTGGCCACGGCGTAGAAGGCCACGGCGGCGGCCGCGCCCACGTTGAGCGAGTCGACGCCGTGGGACATGGGGATGCGGACCCACTCGTCGGCGGCGACCAGGGCCTGGGTGGACAGGCCGTCGCCCTCGGCACCGAGCATGAGGGCCACGCGGTCCATGGTGTGCGGGGCGGCCTCGTCGAGGGACCGGGCCTTCTCGTCGGGGGTGAGGGCGAGGAGGGTGAAGCCCGCCTCGCGGACCGACTCCAGGCCCTTGGGCCAGGTGTCGAGGCGGGCGTAGGGGACGGAGAAGACCGCGCCCATGGAGACCTTCACGCTGCGGCGGTAGAGGGGGTCGGCGCAGTCGGGCGAGAGCAGGACGGCGTCCATGCCGAGGGCGGCGGCCGACCGGAAGATGGCGCCGATGTTGGTGTGGTCGTTGACCGACTCCATGATGACGACGCGGCGGGCGGTCCGGAGCAGGTCGGCGGCCGTGGGCAGGGGCTTGCGCTGCATGGAGGCGAGCGCGCCGCGGTGCACGTGGTAGCCGGTGACCTGCTCGGCGAGCTCCGGGCTGACGGCGTAGACCGGGGCGGGGAGTTCGTCGATGACGTCGCGCATGACGTCGACCCACTTGGCCGAGAGCAGCATGGAACGCATCTCGTAGCCCGCTTCCTTGGCCCTTCTGATGACCTTCTCGCCTTCGGCGATGAACAGGCCCTCGGCGGGTTCGCGCTTGCGGCGCAGCTCCACGTCGGTCAGGCCGGTGTAGTCGCGCAGACGCGGGTCGTCGGGATCCTCGACGGTGATGAGATCGGCCACAGGGTGATACTGCCTTGTCCTGGGTGCGGTGCCAACGGCTCGGGACGGGTTGGTTACCCGGGGTTACTCGGTTGTCGCCGGGGCCTGGGTGCCGACCTTGACGACCTCACCGATGACGATGACCGCCGGGGGCTTCACGTCCTCGGTCCGCACGGTCTGCGCGACCGTCGCGAGGGTGGCGTCGACGCGGCGCTGCGCGGCGGTCGTGCCCTCCTGGACGAGGGCGACGGGGGTGTCGGCCGGCTTTCCGTGGTGGACGAGCGTCTCGGCGATCTTTCCGATCTTGTCGACGCCCATGAGGATCACCAGCGTGCCGGTCAGGCGGGCGAGGGACGGCCAGTCGACCAGGGAGCGCTCGTCGTCGGGCGCGACATGGCCGCTGACCACGGTGAACTCATGGGCGACGCCGCGGTGGGTGACCGGGATGCCGGCCGCGCCCGGGACCGAGATCGAGCTGGAGATCCCGGGGACGACCGTGCAGGGGATGCCGGCCTCGGCGAGGGCCTGGAGCTCCTCCATGCCGCGGCCGAAGACGTACGGGTCGCCGCCCTTCAGCCGGACGACCGACTTGCCCTGCTTCGCGTGCTCGATCAGCGCGTTGTTGATGGCCTCCTGGGCCATGAAGCGGCCGTAGGGGATCTTCGCCGCGTCGATCACCTCGACGTGGGGCGGGAGTTCGGCGAGGAGGTCGCGCGGGCCGAGACGGTCAGCGATGACGACGTCGGCCTCGGCGAGCAGGCGGCGGCCGCGCACGGTGATGAGGTCCGGGTCGCCGGGGCCGCCGCCGACCAGGGCGACTCCGGGGGTGCGGGTGCGGTGGTGCGGGGCGACGAGTGTGCCGTCGCGCAGGCCCTCGACGACCGCGTCGCGGACGGCGGCGGTGTGGCGGGGGTCGCGCCCCTTGGCGTCGGTGGTGAGGACGGCGACCGTGACGCCCTCGCTGTGGCCGGTGGCCGGGGTCCAGGCCGTGGCCTTGTCCGCGTCGTCGGACCGGACGCACCAGACGCGGTGGCGTTCCGCCTCGGCCGACGCCCGGTTGTTCGCTTCCGTGTCGCTGGTGGCGATCAGGGCGTACCAGGCGTCCGCGAGGTCGCCCTCCCGGTACGGGCGCCTGTGCCAGGTGATCTCACCGGCGTCCGCCATGGCCTCGACCGAGGGGGTCGCCTCGGGGGACACGAGGAGGACGTCCGCGCCCGCCGCGATCAGTGCCGGGAGGCGGCGCTGGGCGACCTGGCCGCCGCCGAGGACGACCACACGACGGCCGGTGAGGCGGAGGCCTACGGGGTAGGCGGGATGTTCGGCCATGAGGTGCGGCTCCTGTTGCGGCGGTGTTCAGTGCCCTGACGTGCGGATTTTAGTGGGCGGGAGGGGAAGCGGCTCAGGTGGTCCAGTGGCTGGGCACCCTGGGGTGCCGCCGGTGGGCGGACCGGGGCGGGCCGGAGTGGCCGGGGCGGCCGGGAGCGGGCCGGGGCGGGCGCTTCGCTCTGCGGAAGGCCCGCCCACCGGCCACGGGGACGGCCGGGAGCCCTACTTCTCCGTCACTCCTGCCGAGTCGAACGTCGCCACCTCGTGCATCGCCCGGGCCGTGCTCTGGACCAGCGGCAGGGCGAGCAGGGCACCGGTGCCCTCGCCGAGCCGCAGGTCGAGGTCGACCAGGGGGCGCAGGCCCAGCTTGTTGAGGGCGGCGACGTGGCCCGGCTCGGCGCTGCGGTGGCCCGCGATGCACGCCGCCAGGACCTCCGGGGCGATGGCGCGGGCGACCAGGGCGGCGGCGCCGGCGCTGACGCCGTCCAGGATCACCGGCGTCCGCAGGGACGCGCCGCCGAGGAGCAGGCCGACGATGGCGGCGTGCTCGAAGCCGCCGATCGCGGCGAGCACACCGATCGGGTCGGCCGGGTCCGGCTGGTGGAGTTCCAGGGCCCGGCGGACGACCTCGGTCTTGCGGGCGAGGGTCTCGTCGTTGATCCCGGTCCCCCGGCCGGTGACCTCCGCCGGGTCCGCGCCCGTGAAGACGGAGATCAGGGCGGCGGACGCGGTGGTGTTCGCGATGCCCATCTCGCCGGTCAACAGGGCCTTGTTCCCGGCGGCGACCAGGTCGCGGGCGGTCTCGATGCCGACCTCGATGGCCTGCTTGGCCTCCTCGCGGGTCATCGCGGGGCCGGTCGTCAGGTCCGACGTACCGGCACGGATCTTGCGGGGCAGCAGACCCGGAGTGGCCGGGAGGTCGGCGGCGACGCCCACGTCCACGATGCACACCTCGGCGCCGACCTGGGTGGCGAAGGCGTTGCACACGGCACCGCCGCCCAGGAAGTTGGCCACCATCTGGGCCGTGACCTCCTGTGGCCAGGGGGTGACGCCCTGGGCGTGCACACCGTGGTCGCCCGCGAAGATGGCGACGGCCGCGGGCTCCGGGATGGGCGGCGGGCACTGGCGGGACAGACCGGACAGCTGGGCGGAGATGATCTCCAGCATGCCCAGCGCACCGGCCGGCTTGGTCATACGCTTCTGGCGCTCCCACGCCTCGCCGAGCGCCTTGGCGTCCAGCGGGCGGATCTGCGCGACGGTCTCGGCGAGCAGGTCGTGGGGTTCCTCTCCGGGCAGGGCACGGCGGCCGTATGTCTCTTCGTGCACGACCCACGACAGCGGGCGGCGCTTGGACCAGCCGGCCTGCAACAGCTCGGGCTCGTCCGGGAACTCGTCGACGTAGCCGACGCACAGGTAGGCGATGATCTCCAGGTGCTCGGGCAGGCCGAGGGCGCGGACCATCTCGCGCTCGTCGAAGAAGCTGACCCAGCCGACGCCGAGGCCTTCGGCGCGGGCGGCGAGCCAGAGGTTCTCCACGGCCAGGGCGGCCGAGTACGGGGCCATCTGGGGCTGGGTGTGGCGGCCGAGGGTGTGGCGGCCGCCACGGGTCGGGTCGGCGGTGACCACGATGTTCACCGGCGTGTCGAGGATGGCCTCGATCTTCAGTTCCTTGAACTGCTTCGCCCGGCCCTTGGGGAGGGACTTCGCGTAGGCGTCGCGCTGGCGCATGGCCAGTTCGTGCATCGCGCGTCGGGTGTCGGCGGAGCGGATGACGACGAAGTCCCAGGGCTGGGAGTGGCCGACGGAGGGCGCGTGGTGGGCTGCCTCGAGGACCCGCAGCAACACTTCGTGCGGGATCGGGTCGCTGCGGAAGCCGTTGCGGATGTCACGCCGCTCACGCATGACCTTGAGGACGGCCTCGCGCTCGGCGGGGTCGTAGCCGGGGGCCGCGGGGCCGGTGGACTGTCGGGCTTCTGCCACTGCGGCCGCGCTCTCTTCTCGGCGTTCCTGGTCGGCCAGGTCTTCCTGTTCGGCGGCCCGGGTGTCCAGGTCGTCGGCGTTCTGTGCGAGGTCGGCGTCGCCGTCGCGGGGTGCGGGGACGGTGACGGCGGGTACGGGGGACTCCGGCGCCCCGGGCGTCGCAGGCGGCGACTGCTGTGGGCCCTGCACCGGCTGTCCGGGCTGCTCGTCCGCGGCCGGGGCGGGGAGGACGACGGTGATGTCCTCGATGGATGCGGGAACGTCGGAGGCGGGGCCGGGCTCGACGGTCTCTGCGGTGGGGACGGCAGTGGCCGCATCCGGGGCCGGGGCCGGGTCTGCCTCGTCGGAGGTGGGGACCGTCGCGGCCGTGGCTGTCGAGGCGGCGGCAGGCACGGGTGCCTCGGGTGCCTGCGCGGATGCGGGGGCCTCGGCGGGTGTCGCTGCCGCGGAAGGCTGGGCCGGGGCGGTCGCTTCCGGGGTGGTGTCCGGCTCGGGGGCGGGGGATGTCTCGGCAGGCTCGGCGGCCGGGGTTGCCGGTTCCGGGGCCGGTGCCGGTGCCGGGGTGACGACACCGTCCGCTGCCGGGGCAGCGCCGCCCTCGGCGATCTGGGCCGGGCCGGGGGTGACAGCGGCCTCGCCGGGCGGAGCGGTTGCTTCCGGGCCGACCTGCTCGGTGGCCTGGGCGTCGTCGACCTGGCCGAGTGCCTCGGGGAGAGGGCCGGGAGGGGTGGCCTGCGGAGCCGCCGCCTCGGGGTCCTGCGCGGCCGACGCGGTGTCGATTACCGGCTGAGGCTGCGGCTGCGGCTGCGGCTGCGGCCCAGCGTCTTCTGCACCGACCTCCGGCTCCGACTCCACGGTCTCGGAGGCGGTGGCGTCCGCACCGAGCCCGGGGGCCTCGTCCGGGCCGGATGCGGCGGCGGGGGCGACGCCCGAGGCCGGCAGCTGCGCATCGGCCTCCGGGGCCGGGGCCGCTGCGTCGGGGACGGGCGCGGGCGCGGCAGCGTCCGGGACTGCCTCGCCCGGTACGTGGGCGGGGCCCTCTGCACCGGTGGACTCGGGCGAGGCGACGGCGGCGTGCTCCGGGGCAGCGGCGGCATCCGGGAAGGACACCGCTTCCGGGACCTGGCCGGCCTGCGGAGTCTGGCCGGTCCGCGGAACCTGATCAGCCTGCGGAGTCTGGTCGGCCTGCGGGGCAGGAGCCGGTGCGACGGTCTGCGGAGTCTGGTCGGCCTGCGGGGCAGGAGCCGGTGCGACGGTTTGCAGGCCCTGGTCGGCCAGCGGGGCAGGAGCCGGTGCGACGGCCTGCGGAACCTGGCCGGCCTGCGGAGCAGGAGACGCCACGGCCTGCTCGGCAGCGGACGTCGAGGGCTGTTCGCCGGAGGCGTCCGGCCCCGGAGCCTCAGGAGAGCCTCCGACTGCTTCACCGCTCTGCGCAGGGTCGTTCACGACCGGTCCCGGCTGCGATGCCGACGGCGCGACCGCTTCCGGGGCAGTCACGGTCCCCGCGTCGGCGGCAGTCACCTGGCCCGCGTCGAGTTCGGCACCGGCTCCGGCGGGATCGCCCGTGACGGATTCAGCCTGCTCGGGGCTCGCGTACCCGGCCTCGGTCACCTGAGCCTCGGTCAGCTGAACCCCTGCCTGAGCCTCTGCCACACCGGCGGAACCACCGGCAGCAACCAGGCCCGCTTGGGCGGCAGTCACGCGACCCACCGCCGCGTCCACGTCCAGGACCGCGGGGTCGGCCCCGTGCGCGGCCATGACCTGCTCCGGGCCGACGACTTGGGCCCCGTCCGGGTCGGCACCCGCGCCAGCGGGGACAGCCGCCCCGGCGGGAACCCCCACAGGAGCCTCACCGGCCTCGGCAGCGGCCGACGGGCCCTCCGCCGGTTCCGCACCCGGCACCGCGTCCGGAACCACGGGGTCACCTGTGGCGGCCGCGCCGGCCTCGGGGACGACCTGCTCGGGCTCGGCGGTCGCCAACGGCGTGCCCACGGGATGCTCGGCTGGGACGGGCTGCGCGAGTGCGGTCGGAGCCACAAGTGCCGTGCCGTTCGCCTCCGTCGGCACCTGGGTCGCAACCGCCTGGGCCGTGCCCATCGATTCCCCTGCCGGAACAACCGTTTCCGCTGGCGCCGCCCCGGCGCTCACCTGGGCCGGGTGCGGGGCCGGTACCCCCCAGGGCGTGGCGGGCGGCGTCTGCGCCTCGGGGGTGCGGGGGCCGTCGAGGTATTCGGGACCCGCCGAGGAGGGTGACGGCTGGCGTACCGGCGCGTCGGCGGGGCCACGGTCGGCGAGGGAGCGGACGGGGCTCGCCGAACTGTCGGGCAGCGGCGGGCCGAGGTGCAGGGGGCGGCGCGGGGTGATGGGCGGGATCGGCGGCGGGTCGGGCAGCCGGACGCCGCCGAGGTCGACCGAGCCGCTGTCGCGGCCGGAGATCTCGTGCGGGCCGGGCTGGTGCACGGCTTCCTGGACCGGCTCCGGGGCGGGCGGGGGGACCTCGTTGCCCCAGGCGCCCTGGGCGCCCGGCAACAGCAGCAGGTCTTCGTCCTCGGCGGTGGTCTCGGAGAGGTAGGGGTACGCGCCGGGCGCGGGGGCGTCCGGCTGCTCCACCATGCCTGCGCTCTCCGGCAGTCCCTCGCCCGGGACCTGGCCGGTGTCGGTCATGCGTACCCCTCGCCCATCGGTTAGTGCTCCTACGACCAGCTCGCCCGGAACGGCGCACCGACCGCCCCGCAGTGAAGAACGAGCGTGCGTCCCCAGCGGCACGAACGGTCCGCCCGGAAAAGGCGACAAAGCCATTCACTGGCATTGTCGCGGTCGAACCACCCCCACGGCAGCTTGATCCGCGACGGTTCCGCTGTGGACTGCGCCACGTTGCGCGTCCTCCCGTTCTGCCGTACCACACACACCCCAAAACGGGCGGGTTTTCCGGACATTGACCGACGAAGCGCCGGGCGTCCTTGTGCGGTGCAGCGATCGGCCAGCCTACCGCGCGCAGTACGACAAACCGATCACGGGGACGGTCGCGGGGGCGGTCGCGGGGTCAGGCGCCGCGCTTGGGCAGGACGCCGCTGAGCAGGAACGCGACGCTCCGTTCCGTCTCCGTCCAGGCCCTGGTGTCGAGTTCGACGGACTGCAGGAGGGCGCACTCGACGTTGTAGCCGTGCTCGGTCAGGTCGCGGCCGATGAGTTCGGCGGCGTCGCGGGTGGCGGCGTGCGTGACGATGCGCTGCGGGCGGCGGTCGGCGACCGCCGAGACGACGGCCGCTCCCCCGCCGCCGACGCGGACGACGTCCGGTTCGGGGAGGTTCTCCAGGATGTGCGGGGCGGTGCCGTGCACGATCTGGAGCTGGACGCCGAGGCGGCGGGCGGCGGCGTCGGTGCGGGCGCAGGCGGCCCGTTCGGCGTCGACGGCGAGGACGGCGGCACCGGCCCGGGCGGCCTCGACGGCGAAGGCGCCGCTGCCGCAGCCGATGTCCCACACGAGGTCGCCGACGCGGGGTCCGAGACGGGCCAGTTGGGAGGCGCGCAACAACTGGGTCTCGCCCTCGCCGAGGTCCGTGCCGTAGGTGTCGGCGGGCAGGGTCCAGCCGCGCGGTCCGGCGGACGGGTCGCGGCCGGAGATCCAGCCGCCGGTCTCCCCTGCCGTGTCCGGCCGGGCCGGGCCGCCAAGGACGATGACGACGTTGGGGTCGCGCCAGGTGTGGTCGGCGGCCTTGTCGGAGGTGACGACGGAGACGCGTTCGCGGGCGGTGCCCAGTTCCTCGCAGATGACGAAGGAGCGGTGGACTCCTTCGAGGAGCAGGCCGAGTTCGGCGGGGCCCGCGCCGGGTGAGGTGAGGACCGCCACCTTGGTGTGGGCGCGGCATACGTTGACCGCGCGCCGCAGGGTGCGGGGGTGGGCGACGACCACCTGTGCATCGTCCCAGGGCATGCCGGCGCGGGCGAAGGCGGCGGCGACGGAGGAGACGGCGGGGACGACCTCCACCTCGAGGCCGAACTCGGGGGCGCGCAGGGTGCGTACGACACCGAAGAAGCCCGGGTCGCCGTCGGCGAGGACCACGGCCGTGC
This sequence comes from Streptomyces tibetensis, assembly GCF_040647715.1. Taxonomy (GTDB): domain Bacteria; phylum Actinomycetota; class Actinomycetes; order Streptomycetales; family Streptomycetaceae; genus Streptomyces; species Streptomyces tibetensis_A. The sequence continues at coordinate 204,020 of NZ_JBEZCR010000006.1, forward strand.
CGCGGTGGGCGGCGATACGGCGGGCGGCGAGGGCGACACTGCCGAGGCGGATGCGCTCGGCGCCGGCGGGCACCTCGGGGAGCGCCAGGTGGTGCGCGGCGCCGGCCACCAGCGTGGCGGCGCCCAGGGCGGCGCTCGCAGCGGCGGTCAGCGGCGAACCGTCCCAGCCGATCACCGTGACGCGGTCGGCCATCGTCGTCAGTCTCCAGGGGTTTTCGCAGGTCGTCTGCGTGGCGTGGTGGGGAGCAGCCCGGGGGCGGGCTCCGTGAGGGTACCCGGTGGAGGCGAAGGGGGGAGTGCCGGTGCCGTTGTCGCCGGCGTCCTCCGGGTGGTTCCGGTCAGTTCCAGTCGCCGAAGGACGTGAAGCCGTCGCGGAGCTGGTCGCCGACGCCCTCCAGGTCCTCGGGGAGCAGGCTCCAGACGATGAAGTCGGTGCGTACGTCGGTCCAGGTGCCGTCCTCGGCACGGGTCCGGGCTATACAGGCGTTGCGCAGCACGCCCTCGCTGATACAGCCGATCTTCTGGGCGACCTGCTGGGAGGCGGTGTTGTCGGCCGCCGTGCGCAGTTCGATGCGCTCGAACTTCTGATCCCCGAAGAGCCACTGGGCGGTGGCCAGGGCGGCCTCGGAGGCGTAGCCCTCTCCGCGTGCCCAGGGGGCGATGATGTACGACAGTTCGGCGGAGCGCACGTGCCAGTTGGTCTTGCCGAGCTGGACGAGGCCGACCAGACGCTGGGTGAGGAACTCGGTGACGGCGAAGTCGATGCCGTGTCCCTCGGTGCGCTGCGCCGGGGCGTACTCGGTGATCCAGTGGCGGGCGCCGCTCTCCGTGAAGGGCTGGGGGACGGAGGTCCAGGCCGCCACCTGTTCGTCGTTCATCATCGCGGCCAGGGAGGCGACGTCGTCTTCGTCGAGGGGACGCAGCACCAACCGCTCCGTGCTGATGGAGATGTTGGGGAAGGTGCTCGTCATGCGCCGCTCCGTAACCTTCGGTGAACCTTCAGGGCATGCTGAACTGCCCAGCATGCAGCATGAAAGCACTGATCCGCACCACGGGGCCCTTCCCACCGGGTGGGGGGCAAGGGCCCCGTGCGCGGGTGCCGGGCAAGGGCTCAGAAGGAGGCGAGCACGGAGCCGGCGTACTTGTCCTGGATGAACTTCTTCACCTCGGGAGAGGTGAGGAGCTTGGCGAGCTTCTTCACGCGCGGGTCGTCCTCGTTGCCCTTCTTCACGGCGAGGAAGTTGCCGTAGGGGTTGTTCTTCGGGGACTCGAGGACGAGGGCGTCCTTGGACGGCTTGAGGTCGGACTCGATGGCGTAGTTGCCGTTGACGACGGCGGCGTCCACGTCGTCGAGGGAGCGCGGCGTCTGGGCCGCCTCCAGCTCCTTGAACTTCAGGTTCTTGGGGTTCTTGGTGATGTCGGAGGGGGTCGCCTCGTTGCCGACGCCCGCCTTGAGGGTGATGACCCCGTTGGCGGCGAGGAGCTTGAGGGCGCGGGCCTCGTTGACCGTGTCGTTGGGGATGGCGACGGTCGCACCGCTCTTCAGGTCGTCGGCCTTCTTGACCTTGTGGGAGTAGAGGCCGAGCGGCTCCAGGTGGACCGTGACGACGGGCACGATGTCGGTGCCGTTCTTCTTGTTGAAGTCGTCGAGGTACGGCTTGTTCTGGAAGTAGTTGGCGCCGACGGAGCCGTCCTGCGTCGCCGTGTTCGGCGTGACGTAGTCGGTGAACTCCTTGACCTGCAGGTCGAGGCCCTCCTTCTTCGCCAGGTTGTCCTTGACGAAGTTGAGGATCTCGGCGTGCGGGACGGGGCTGGCGGCGACGATCAGGGGTCCGTCGGTGTCCGAGCTGTCCGCGCCGCAGGCGCTGAGCCCGAGGGTGAGGGCTCCGGCGGCGAGTACGGCGGTGGTGATCTTGGCGGTGTTACGCACGAAAAGTGCCTTTCCTTATGACCTTGCGAGTGGTGCTGCCCCGTTGTGGGTGAACGGGGGGTTCAGGAAGCGGCTTTGAGCAGCCGCAGTTTGGGGGCGGGGCCCGAGTGGGCGCCGCGGCGGTGCAGCGAGCGGGCCGCGTAGTCGCCGGCGAACTGGATGACCGAGATGACGACGGCGAGGATCGCGACGGTGATCCACATCAGCTGGGTCTCGAAGCGCTGGTAGCCGTAGCGGATGGCGATGTCTCCGAGACCTCCGGCGCCGACCGTGCCCGCCATGGCGGAGTAGCCGATGAGGGCGACGATCGTGGTGGTGGTGCTGGAGATCAGCGACGGCAGGGACTCGGGGACGAGGACCTTGCGGACGACGGTCCAGGTGTTGCCGCCCATGGCCTGCACGGCCTCGACGAGCCCGTGGTCCACTTCGCGGACGGCCGTCTCGACCAGGCGCGCGAAGAAGGGGATGGCGCCGACGGCGAGCGGCACGATGGCGGCCTCGACACCGATGGTCGTCCCGGTGATCGCGCGGGTGAAGCCCATCAGCGCGACCATCAGGATGATGAACGGCAGGGAGCGGGCGATGTTCACGACCTGCCCGATGACCTTGTTGACGGCGAGGTTCTGCAGGAGGCCGCCACGGTCGGTGAGGACCAGCAGGATGCCGAGCGGCAGTCCGCCGGCGACGGCGATGAGCGTGGACCAGCCGACCATGTAGAGCGTGTCCCAACACGCCTGCTCCAGCAGGGGCTGCATCTCGGACCAGGTCACTTGGCACCTTCCTTCACCGGTTCGGAGTCGTGGCCCAGGAGGTCGATCTGGAGGCCCTTTTCGCGCAGGAAGCCGATCGGCACGACGTTGTCCTCGTAGCGGCCGGGCAGCTCGATGCGCATCCGGCCGACCTGGAGGCCGCCGACGGTGTCGATGGCGGCGCCGAGGATCGATATGTCGATGTTGTAGGTGCGGGCGAGCTGCGAGATGACGGGCTGGGTGGCGCTCTCGCCCTGGAAGGTGACGTCGATGACGGTGCGGTCCTCGCCGGAGGCCTCACCGCCGAGCGGGAACAGCGCCGAGGCGAGTTCCGAGCCGGGGGTCGCGAGGAGTTCGCTGACGGTGCCGGACTCGACGATGCGCCCGTTCTCCATGAGGGCCGCCGAGTCGCAGACCGACTTCACGACGTCCATCTCGTGGGTGATGAGCAGGACGGTCAGGCCGAGCTGCCGGTTCAGGTCGCGCAGCAGCGCCAGGATCGAGCGGGTGGTCTCCGGGTCGAGGGCGCTGGTGGCCTCGTCGGACAGCAGCACCTTCGGGTCGCCGGCGAGGGCACGCGCGATGCCGACGCGCTGCTTCTGCCCGCCGGAGAGCTGCGCCGGGTAGGACTTCGCCTTGTCGGCGAGGCCGACCAGGTCGAGCAGCTCCAGCGCCTTGCGGGAGCGTTCCTGTCCGGACTTCCCGAGGATCTCCAGCGGCAGTTCGACGTTGTCCTGGACGGTCCGGGAGGACAGCAGGTTGAAGTGCTGGAAGACCATGCCGATACGACTGCGCGCCTGACGGAGTTCCTTTCCGGCGCGGGGTCCGCGGCCGGCCAGGGCGGTCAGGTCCTGCCCGGCGACGGTCACGGTGCCGGCGGTGGGGCGTTCCAGCAGGTTGACGCAGCGGATGAGCGAGGACTTGCCGGCGCCGGACTGGCCGATGACGCCGTACACCTCGCCCTCGCGGACGTGCAGGTCGACGCCGTCCAGGGCGGTGACCTCACGGCCGCGTGCACGGTAGACCTTGGTCAGGCCCGAGGTGGTGATCACTGGGATTCCGTCACTGTCGAGTGCGCGGGCGTGGGTGTGCCCGGGCACAGGTGCATTCGGTCAGGGACGCGACACGGTTCTCGCTGGAGAGTGGAACCGGGGAGAACATGTGCGCGGGGCGGCTTCGGGTCACGCGACGCTCAGGGCGTGCGGACGGGCCGCGTCTCGCTTCGGGGCGCGAGCTCAGGGGTGGTGCAGGGGCCCTCTAGAAGGCGCACATTCGACACATACAACGAGCACCGGGCGTCATGGTCGCCTCGGTCGCGGGGGTGCGGTCGCTCGTCGTGGTCATGTCGTCAGTAAAACATGCGTACGGTCCTGACCGGCCCCCCGCTGTCCGAATGCTGGACAGCGGTGGACGGAGCCCGCGGTCGTCAGCCGCGTACGGAGATCTCCACGCCCTGTTCGGTGACCAGCGCGGACAGGGCCGACAGATTCTCGACCACGAGATCGGCGTGGAGTTCGTGGGCCTGGTGGGTTGTGGTCAACGCCACGGTGGTCATGCCGGCGGCATGGCCGGCCGTCAGGCCCGCCGGGGCGTCCTCGAAGACGACGCAGTGCTCCGGGTCGACGCCGAGCGCGCGGGCGGCGAGCAGGTAGGGCTCGGGGTCGGGCTTGCCGCGGGTGATGTCGTCGGCGGCGACGAGTGTCTTGGGCAGAATGCCGACGGCGTCGAGCCGGGCCTCGGCGAGGCGCCGGGTGGCGGACGTGACGACGGCCCAGCGCTCGGCGGGCAGCACGTCGAGGAAGGCCCGGGTGCCCGGCAGCAGGTGCACCCCGTCGTTGGGCACGTCCTCCACCTCCAGGTCCTCGATCCGCGCGACGGCGGCCGGCACGACCTCGGCGGGCAGCAGGTCGGCTGCTATCTCGGCGGCCGGACGCCCGTGCAGCTCGACGCGCGCGAACTCCTCGGCCGTGATCCCGTACTCCCCGGCCCACCGCGCCCAGCAGCGGTCCACCGAGGCGAGGGAGGAGACGAGGGTTCCGTCGTTGTCGAACAGCAGGGCCTGGGCGTGGATCGTCATGCCCTCGACCCTACGGTGCAGGCCAGGGCCGGAAGCAGGGGGCCTTTTCGGCCGTAATAAGGTCGCTGCATGCTGAATGCCCTGACGCTGGTGACCGGCGTCGCCGCGCTGCTGCTCGCCGCCTGGTGCGGCTGGGCGGCCTATCGCGACCAGCCGACGAAGGACTGGCACTTCATCGGGATGGCCGTGGTCACGCTGCTGTCGCTGGTCCAGCTGATCGTGGGGATCGTGCTGCTCGCGCAGGGCGAGAAGCCGGAGCAGGGGACGACGATCTTCGTGGCCTATCTGCTGGGGGCGTTCGCGTGTGTCCCGGCGGCGGGGTTCATGTCGCTGGCCGAGCGGACCCGGTGGGGTTCGGTGACGGTGGCCGCCGGCGGTGTGGTGCTGGCGGTGCTGGAGGTGCGTCTCTATGACATCTGGGGAGGCTGAGGTGAGTCGGCGCCGGCTGATCAGCGGGCCGGGCACGCTGCTGGTGTGGCTGTACGGCGTGATGGTCGTGGGGGCGGTGTCGCGGTCCGCGTTCCAGATCGCGACGGAGTTCGACCGGGCGCCGCTCGCCTACTCGCTGTCGGCCGTGGCCGGTGTCGTGTACGGGTTCATCACGTACTCGCTGGTGCGGGGTGGGGAGACGGCGCGGAAGGCTGCGCTGGCTTGCTGTGTCGCCGAGTTGGTGGGGGTGCTGACGGTGGGGACCTGGACGTTGGTCGAGCCGTCCGCCTTCCCGGATGCGACCGTGTGGTCGGACTTCGGGATGGGGTATCTCTTCATTCCCGTGATCTTGCCGGTGTCCGCCATTTACTGGTTGCGGAAGGGTGCGCCCAGGGGGGATGCCGCCTGAGACGCGTCAGGCGGCAGCGGGCCGTGTGTGGTTGCTCGCGCAGTTCCCCGCACCGCTGAAGGGGCGACGATCAAGCAGTCGCCGCGTAGGTGCTCGCCGGCTTCTCCAGGACGATCATCGGGACGCCGTCCGCGCCCTGGGACGTGCCGACCGTTTCGTAGCCGACCTTGCGGTAGAGGCGGAGGTTGCCCTCGCTGCGGTGGCCGGTGTGGAGGCGGAAGCGGGTGGCGCCGTGACGGTCGGCGAGGGCCGATTCGGCCGCCCTGAGGAGGCGGGCGCCGATGCCGTGGCCCTGGAGGCGGGGGTGGACGCAGAGCTTGCCGATCGCGGCGGCGCCGTCCTCCGTGACCGAGCCCCGGACCGAGCCGACGACCTCCTCGCCGAGCCGGGCCACGAAGACGCAGTCACGGGTGACCTCTTCGCGGACCGAGTCGAGGGTTTGGACGAGCGGGTCGATGCGGTAGTTCCCGTACAGCGCCGCCTCCGACTGGAAGCACAGGTACTGCAGCCTGAAGATCTGCTCCGCGTCCTGCTCGGTCGCCGCAGAGATGGTCACGCTCATGCCCATGTGCGCACGCCTCCCGCTCATCTGATCACCTGTCGTCCCCACTCCTATCCCCGTCCCCAGCGGGCCGCAACCTCCGGCGTCAGTAATCTCCTGAGACATCCCAGGCATCTGGAACGTTCCGGGCCAAGACTCCCCTGTGAGATACCCAACTCCCCTGCGATTTCCCGGTATGTCAGGTCCTCCGGCGAGAGCAGGGCCTCCATCAGCCGGGGGCAGCGGCCCGGGAGGCGGCGCACGGCCTCGCGCAGGGCCCGGCCGCGGGCCGCGGTGAGGGCGAGCTGTTCCGGGTCGCGGTCCCCGTCGTCGACCGGTTCACCGGCGTACGGCCGTTCGAGGCGGCTCGTGCGGCGGGTGCGGCGCACCTCGGAGCGGACGGCACGACGGAGCCATTGCTCGGGGTCGAGGGGCGGCCCTTCGGCGTCGAGCCGCTCCAGCAGGCGGAGCCAGACCGCCTGTTCCAGGTCACCCGGCTCGGTACCGGCGGAATATGCCTCGGCGGAGGCCTCGGCGGTGAGCAGCGGGCGCAGGGCGGCGACCAGGTCGTGCGTCATATGCGGAGCGACGCGGCCGCCCGGGCGGCGGGTTGCCCGGGCGGCCGAAGCTCACTCGACCGGGGGGTGTGAGGCCCGGCCGTTGACGCGGCTCAGCCGGTGAGGTCCGCGCGGGCCAGCAGACCCGTGTCGGGCTGGTCGGTGAAGACACCGTCGATGCCGGTCGCGAAGTACGCCTTGTAGGCGCCGAAGACGTCACCGTAGGCGTCCGGGTCCGCGCCCTTGCGGAAGTCGGCGGGCAGGAAGGGGTTCTCGTTGCGCATCGTGTAGGGGTGCAGGATCAGGCCCACCCTGTGCGCGTCGGAGACGAGCGTCGTCGGCTTGGTGAGTCTGCCCTGGGCGTCGCGCGGGACGACCAGGTCGAGCGTCGGGCCGATGCCCTGGGCGTAGGAGGCGATCTCGCGCAGGCCGGCCGGCTTGACCAGGTCGGCGACCGTGCGCGGGTCGCCGGTCTCCACGAAGTCCCAGGGGCGGGAGTCCGCCGAGGACAGCAGGACGACCAGCGGGTTGTCGACGAGCTTGTGCATGCGCTGGATGCTCGTCGGCTCGAAGGACTGGAGGATGACCGGGGAGGTGCGCCGGTCCTTGCGGTACTTGCCCAGCAGCTTGGCGACGCGCTCCTCCAGGGGCAGTCCCTGCTTGCGGAAGTAGGTGGGGTGCTTGAGCTCGGGGTAGATCCACACCTGCTTGCCGCGCTTGCGGGTCTGCTCGTCCTGCCACCTGAGGACCTCTTCGAAGGTGGGGATCTCCCAGCGGCCGTTGTAGAGCGTGTTGTGGGGGCGGTTGGCCGGGATGCGCTCCACCGCGCGCAGCGTCTTCAGCTCGGCGAGCGTGAAGTCCTCGGTGAACCAGCCGGTGGTGGAGACGCCGTCGAGCAGCTTGGTCTTCCTGCGGCCGGCGAACTCGGGGTGGTCGGCCACGTCCGTGGTGCCGCCGATCTCCGGCTCGTGACGGCAGACCAGGTGCCCGTCCTTGGTGGGCACCAGGTCACCCGCCTCGACGATGTCGGCGCCCAGATCGAGGGCGAGCTGGTACGAACCGAAGGTGTGCTCGGGGCGGTAACCGCTGGCGCCGCGGTGGCCGATGATCGTCGGCTTGGGCAGGCTCTTGAGTCCGCCGTGTCCGCCACCGTGCCGGGCACTGTCGGCGCCCGCCGGGCCGGCCAGGCCGAGGACCGCTCCGCCGGCGCCGAGCACCGCCGCGCCGAGCAGGGACCGCCGTCCGGTACCACTCGTTACTTCGTTCGACTCCCGCGTTCCCATGAGCGCCCTCTCTGCCGTTCGGCTCGTCCGTGCGCGCCGATCGTAGGGGCGCGTACATGACGAGTGGGAGACCTCGGGCGGAACACGCGGGTGACCGCGGATGTCGTAGTGGCTGGTGAGGAGGATGAGTTGACGGTCCGTCGGATCTGTTCGATTCGGCCCGGCCGTTCTGGGAACGCGTGCGGTGGGCTCCGGGGCGACGTGCGTCACAGCATGTCGGCCGCGTTTCGTGTCGTCGCCGGTGCGCCACCGCAGGTAAACGCGCGTCAACAGTGCGTAAGGCCTCGGTGAAGTCGCCGTGCCCGATGTGCGCGATGGCCGGGGCCACGAGTATCGTCCTCACCTGCACAGACTCATACAGAACCCCTTGACACCGGAGGGTCCGTTGTCCCGCTTCGTGCTCATCAAGGCAGTGCTCGGCCCGATCATGCGCCTGATGTTCCGCCCACAGGTGGAGGGTGCGGAGCACATTCCCGGTGATGGCCCGGTCATTCTGGCCGGCAACCACCTGACGTTCATCGACTCGATGATCCTGCCGCTGGTCTGCGACCGTCAGGTCCTCTTCATCGGCAAGGACGAGTACGTCACCGGCAAGGGGCTGAAGGGCCGGCTGATGGCCTGGTTCTTCACCGGCGTCGGCATGATCCCGGTGGACCGGGACGGCGGCCGGGGCGGTGTCGCCGCGCTGATGACCGGCCGGCGCGTGCTGGAGGAGGGCCGCGTGTTCGGCATCTACCCGGAGGGGACGCGGTCGCCCGACGGGCGGCTTTACCGGGGGCGGACGGGGATCGCCCGGCTGACGCTGATGACGGGTGCGCCGGTGGTTCCGTTCGCCATGATCGGCACGGACAAGCTGCAGCCGGGTGGGGCGGGGCTGCCCCGGCCCGGCAAGGTCACGGTGCGGTTCGGTGAGGCGATGGAGTTCTCCCGGTACGAGGGGATGGACCGGGATCGCTACGTGCTGCGGGCCGTGACGGACTCGGTGATGGCCGAGGTGATGCGGTTGTCCGGGCAGGAGTATGTGGACATGTACGCGAGCAAGGCGAAGGAAGCGGCGTAGTTTTGCCGCCGGGCGCGGGCGGGGTCGGGCTGTCGGGGTACGTGGGCGGCTGCGGGTGGTGGGGGCTTGTCGCGCAGTTCCCCGGGCCCCTTTGGGTGATCGGTCCCAGGGCGTTGTGAGGTGGGGGCCCGTGCCCGTTTCGCGCAGTTCCCCGGGCCCCTGTCGGGCGTGAGCCCTCATGCGTGTTTTGTTGTGCTGTCTTCCAGCTTCTGGTCCCTCAGCAGGAACCATGCCGCCACCGCCGCCGCCAGGAGGACCGCCGCGCCTGCGCCTGCTGCCAGGGCCAGGCCGTCGACGAAGGACGTGCGGGCCGCGTGCAGCATCGGGGCGGCGGTGTGGGCGGGCAGGTGTGACGCCGTCTCGAGGGCGCCGCCGAGCGACTCGTGGGCCGCGGCCGGTGTGCCCGTGGGGCCGGTGAAGTCGCGGTAGACGCCGGTCACGATGGAGCCCAGCGCGGCGATACCGAGCGCGGCACCCAGTTCGTACGCCGTCTCGGACACGGCGGACGCGGAGCCCGCCTGTTCCTTGGGCACACTGGAGAGGATCACGTCGGCGGTCACGGTGAACGAGAAGCCGGCGCCGACGCCGACGACCAGCAGCGCGGCCCCGAGCAGCGGGTAGCCGGTGGACTGGTCGAGCACCGTGAGCGCGGCCAGAGCCAGGCCTATCGCCGCGAGGCCGCCGGAGACCACGGTCCGTACCGAGTAGCGCCGGGCCACGCGCCCCGCGATCAGTCCGGCCACCACCGCGCCGATCGCCGCGGGCAGCTCGGCCAGTCCGGCCTCGAACGGCCTCCTGCCCTGGACGAGTTGCAGGTACTGGGACAGGAAGAACACCAGCCCGGACAGGCCGAGGACGGTCAGCAGATCGGCGAGCACCGCCCCGCTGAAGCCGCGGTGACGGAACAACCGCATGTCCAGCAGCGGCGTGGGCAGCCTGAGCTGACGGCGTACGAAGCCGTACAGGGCGGCCGTGCCCAGCAGACCCGCGGCCAGGGCGCTCCACGCGAATCCGTGGGTGGCGACCTCCTTGATCGCGTACACCACGCCGATCATGCCGACCAGCGACAGGACGACGCTGACCAGGTCCCATGGGCCGGGGTTCGCGGTGCGCGACTCGGGCAGCAGTTTGATCCCGACGAGGACCAGGACGGCCATCACGGGCAGGTTGATCAGGAAGACCGAGCCCCACCAGAAGTGCTCCAGCAGGAAACCGCCGACGATGGGCCCGACCGCCGTACCGGCTGAGGCGGTGGCGCCCCAGACGCCGACGGCGAGGCTGCGTTCGCGCGGGTCGTGGAAGAGGTTGCGGATCAGGGCGAGCGTGGCCGGCATCAGGGTCGCTCCGGCGACGCCCAGCAGAGCCCGCGCGACGATCATCATCTCCGGTGTCGTGGCGTAGGCGTTGATCACGGATATCGCGCCGAACGCCGTCGCACCGATCAGCAGGATCCGCTTGCGGCCGATCCGGTCACCGAGGCTGCCCATGGAGACGAGCAGACCGGCGATGACGAACGAGTAGACGTCGCCGATCCACAGCAGCTGGGTGCCGGAGGGCTTCAGGTCCTCGCTGATGTAGGGGGTCGCGAGACCGAGGACGGTCGCGTCGACGGCCACCAGCAGCACGGCGAGCACGAGGACGCCGAGCGCGAGCCAGCGGCCCGGGCGCTCCCCCGTCTCCGTCGTCTTCGCCGGCTGCAGGGTGCTGGTCATGATTCCTCTCTCCTGAGTGCGCCGCCGAGCAGCAGCTCGACGATCATGTGCTGGAAGTCCTTGGGGGCGCCCTTGCCGCTGTACACCAGCCAGGCACCGGAGGCCATCAGGCCGTACAGCGCCTCGGTGAGCCAGGCGGGCGTGAGGTCGATGCGGAATTCACCGCCGAGCTGGCCGCGCCGGAACAGCGCGGAGATCCGGTCGTCGATCGTGGCCCAGCCGGCGTTCTGCTCCTCGCCCTCGAACAGCTGGTTCTCGGTGTAGAGGAACGCGAGCAGTCCGGCGGCGGGTTCGATGGCCCCGACCAGTCGGCGCACGGCCTCACTCGCCGGGCCCTCGTCGAGCCGGGCCTCGTCCAGAGCGGCTTCGCACTCCGCGATGCCGAGCGCCTCCAGCGCCCGGACGAGGGCGTCACGTCCGGCGAAGTGCCGGTGCAGCGTGGCCCGGCTGATTCCGGCGGCCTTGGCGACCTCGTCCATGGTCGCGGTGGATTTGCGGGTCAGCAGAGCCGCGGCGGCGCGCAGCACATGCTCAGGATCGACAGCCATGAGACAAGCATAGACCGGGTGAGACATGTCTGTCTCATATGGGGCGTGCGTGACTCACGGCCGCCGTGTCGGTGCGGCTTACAGGGGTGGTCAGTGCCAGGGCAGCCGCGCGCGCCGCTCCCAGTACGCGTGGGGCTCCTCGACCAGCGTGGCGAGGCGGGTGAGCTGCTCGTCGTCCAGGTCGACGACCGCCGCGTGCAGGTTCGAGGCGAGCTGGTCGGTGGTGGCCGCGCCGGACAGGACGACACCGGCCCAGGGCTGCCGCAGGATGACGGCCAGGGCGACGGCGTCGCAGCCCAGCCCGGTCCGCTCGGCCACCTCCCGTACCACGTCAGGGGCGTGCGGCCCGGCGAGCCGGCCGTTGGCCATGCCCTCCTTGACGATCACGGTGAGTCCGGCGTCGTGCGCCTCGGCGAGGGCGGGGCCCGCGGAGGTCTCCAGCGCGTTGTACGTGGACTGCACGGTACGGAAGAGCGGCTCGCCGTCGACCGTCACGGCGAGGGCGGCGCGGATGGCGTCCGCCTGGGCGGGGCCGCTGGTGGAGAACCCGACGGTGAGGCCCCGCGCGGCGGCTTCCGCGAGCTTCGCGTGCAGTTCCTTGTCGGTCAGGGCCGGGCTGTCCGGGGTGACCGAGTGGATCTGGTAGAGGTCGAGCCGGTCGCCGAGCAGGGCGTCGCTCTCCGCGCGCTGCCGTTCGTAGGTGGCGAGGGTGTGGTCCTTGACCTCGTGCTTCTCGGCGTCGGTGGACCAGTCGGCGGTGTAGGTGTAGCCCCACTTGCTGCCTACGACGATGTCGTCGAGGCCGGGCCTGTCCTTCAGCCAGCCTGCGAGGAACTCCTCGGAGCGGCCGTAGGAGCGGGCAGCGTCGAAATAGCGGACACCCTGGGCGTAGGCGGCGTCGAGGAGTTCGTGGGTGCGGTTGCGCAGCGTTTCGACGCTGCGGTCCTCTCCGAGGTCTTCGTCCCGGCCGAGGTTGATGTAGCCGGGGCGTCCCACGGCGGCGAGGCCCAGTCCGATGTGGCAGGTGGGGGTCGTTGCGGTTGCCAGTCGCGCGAAGGGCATCGCGGGCTCCGTTCGGTCGGGTCCGGTACGGCTTCCGACCAACGTACCCGCGATGACCTTCGGCGCTCGCGATCAGAGCTCGGTTCGAGCGGTGGTTCGGCGCGTGCGGGTTCGTCGTGGCTTGTCGCGCCTACGCGGCGGAGCCGCACATCGATACAGCCCCGCGCCCCTAGAGGGCGCTTCCCTTGGCCACCGCCCACTCGTGCTGGGCCGCCACGTCGGCCTTCACCTCTGCCAGCTGCACGGCCACGGCGCTCGGGGCCGTGCCGCCCCTGCCGTTGCGGGAGGCCAGTGCGCCGGGGACGTTGAGGACCGTGCGGACCTCGGGGGTGAGGTGGGCGGAGATCTTCGCGAACTGCTCGTCCGTGAGCTCGTCCAGCTCCTTGCCCTCGGCCTCGGCGACCTTCACGCACTCGCCCGCCACCTCGTGGGCCACGCGGAACGGCACGCCCTGCTTCACCAGCCACTCCGCGATGTCCGTGGCGAGGGAGAAGCCGGCCGGGGCCAGTTCCTCCATGCGCTCGCGGTGGACGGTGAGGGTGGCCATCATCCCGGTGAAGGCCGGGAGCAGGATCTCCAGCTGGTCGATGGAGTCGAAGACCGGCTCCTTGTCCTCCTGGAGGTCGCGGTTGTACGCGAGCGGGAGAGCCTTGAGCGTGGCCATCAGGCCGGTGAGGTTGCCGATCAGGCGGCCCGACTTGCCACGGGCCAGCTCCGCGATGTCCGGGTTCTTCTTCTGCGGCATGATCGACGAGCCCGTCGAGAAGGCGTCGTGCAGGGTCACGAAGGAGAACTCCTTCGTGTTCCAGATGATGACCTCCTCGGCGATCCGTGAGAGGTTCACGCCGATCATCGCCGTGATGAAGGCGAACTCGGCGACGAAGTCCCGGGAGGCCGTGCCGTCGATGGAGTTTCCGGCCGAGCCGTGTTCAAATCCGAGGTCCTTCGCCACCGCCTCCGGGTCCAGCCCGAGGGAGGAGCCGGCCAGGGCGCCCGAGCCGTAGGGCGAGACCGCGGTCCGCGCGTCCCACTGGCGCAGCCGCTCCGCGTCCCGGGACAGGGACTGGACGTGGGCCAGGACGTGGTGGGCGAAGAGGACGGGCTGGGCGTGCTGGAGGTGCGTGCGGCCGGGCATCGCCACGTCGGGGTGGGCCTCGGCCAGACCGATCAGCGCGTCCTGGAGCTCGGCGATCAGGCCGCCGACGATCCGGGCGTGGTCCCGCAGGTACATGCGGAAGAGGGTCGCGACCTGGTCGTTGCGGGAGCGGCCCGCGCGCAGCTTGCCGCCGAGGTCGGCACCGAGGCGCTCCAGGAGGCCGCGCTCCAGGGCGGTGTGGACGTCCTCGTCGGCGATGGTGCCCACGAAGGAGCCGTCGGCGACGTCCGCCTCGAGCTGGTCGAGTCCCGCGATCATGCGGGTCAGCTCGTCCTCCGTGAGCAGGCCCGCCTTGTGCAGCACGCGCGCGTGGGCACGCGAACCGGCGATGTCGTACGGCGCGAGCCGCCAGTCGAAGTGGACGGACGCGGACAGCTTCGCCAGGGCCTCGGCGGGACCGTCGGCGAAACGTCCGCCCCAGAGCCGGACGTCACCGCTGTTGCTGCTCACCTGCGCGCTCCTCAAGGGGTGTGGATGTGCCTCACCTTCATGCATGAGTATGCAGACCACTGCATGATTCGTCAATTCGGCGGGGCCGACGGGCGGTTTCCGGCCACGTCGAAGGAATTTGAAGATCCCTTGAACGCGGGAAACCGCTTACCCGTACCTCTCGCCGAACGCAGGCGCCGCGTTACGACACCGACCACACTCCGACCCCCTAGTGAGGCATCCGCATGTCCAGGGCTCTTCCGAAGTACAACAAGCGTCGCGTCACGTTCATCGGCGGCGCCGCCGCGGTGGCTCTGTCCGGCACGGTCATCGCCGGTTTCGCTCTCGCCGGGGAGTCGCCCGACAACGGCGCCAAGAACGCCCGGACGCTGGCGGGCCCGGGCACCATCACGTGCCCGGACGTCCGCTCCAAGCTCCCGGCTGTTCCGGCCTCCGCCAAGGCCGAGGTCGACCGCAACCTCACCCTGCTCAACACGCAGATCCAGGAAGCCAACAAGCGCCTGGTCGACACCGTGGGCCAGGGCGGCCCCAACTTCGTCCAGAACGCCATCCTCGGCCCCCTCAAGGACAAGCGCGTCTCGACCGTCAACCGCATCGCCACCGCCATCGGCCGCACCGCCGCGAAGCCCCAGGGCCTGGACGCCCTGGCCGGCTGCACGCTGAACGGCGCGGGCACCAACGCGGGCGGCGGCGCGGCCGGCAAGCCGCAGGCGGGCGGCAACGCGGGCAATGCCGGGAACACGGGCAACGCCGGCAATGCGGGGAACGCGGGCAATGCAGGGAACGCGGGCAATGCAGGGAACGCGGGCAACGCCGCCGCCGGCACGATCACCTGCCCCGACGTCCGCTCCAAGCTCCCGGCCGTTCCCGCCTCCGCCAAGGCCGAGGTCGACCGCAACCTCACCCTCCTCGACACCCAGATCCGGGAAGCCAACACCCGCCTGGTGAACACCGTGGGCCAGGGCGGCCCCAACTTCGTCCAGAACGCCATCCTCGGCCCCCTCAAGGACAAGCGCGTCTCGACCGTCAACCGCATCGCCACCGCCATCGGCCGCACCGCCGCGAAGCCCCAGGGCCTGGACTCCCTGGCCGCCTGCACGCTCAACAAGTGAGGTGACAGGCGCTGTGGCCGCCCCGTGGGAGCGCCGGCCGGGGCGGCCACGGCAGACGTCCGCGCGCGGGGTCCGGCAGAGGTGACCGGACCCCGCAAACTCTTAGACGGTCGAAAGATCTGCGGCCATAATCGTTCAACATGGGAAAGACTTATGAGCGCATAGACGGCCGGCTCCGCACGTTCATCGAGGCACAGCCGGTCTTCTTCACCGCCACCGCGCCCCTGGCCGCCGACGGCACCGTCAACCTCTCCCCCAAGGGCCTCACGGGCTCCTTCGCGGTGCTCGACGAGCTCACGGTGGCCTACCTCGACTTCGCCGGGTCCAACGCCGAGACCATCGCCCATCTGCGGGAGAACGGCCGGATCACCCTGATGTGGTGCGCCTTCCAGGGCCCGCCGAACATCGTCCGCGTGCACGGCAGGGGCGAGCCGGTCTTCCGTGACGATCCCCGCTTCCGGGAACTGCTCACGCACTTCCCGGACATCGACCCGGCACGGCACGGCCTGCGCGCGATCATCGTCGTCACCGCCGAACTCGTCCGCGACACCTGCGGTTACGGGGTCCCCTTCATGGCGTACGAGGAGGACCGGGACCTGCACGGCAAGCGGTTCGCCCGGGAGGACGACGCCTCGCTCAGCGCGTACTTCAGCAAGAAGGAGCACATCGCCACCAGCCTGGACGGACTACCCGGGCTGCCGTTGCCGCTGCCTCCCTCTACCGTCTGAGACATGCGCCCCGGTGCCCTCGCCCTCGCCGTCTCCTCCCTGATCGTGCTCGGCGCCGGTCCGGCCGCCCCCTCGCCGCCATTGCCGGCCCGGATGGCCCACACCGGCGGCGGCACCCAGCTGATCACCGCGGTGGCCCCGAAGCGGGCCTCGACGACCGGCACGGTCACCTGGTGGGACCGCGAGGACGGGCGCTGGGTGAAGAGGGGCTCCGCACCCGCCCGTTTCGGAGCGAACGGACTCGCCCCGGGCGCCACCCGCAAGCAGGGCACGAACACCACACCCACCGGGCTCTACGGCCTGCCGTACGCCTTCGGCATCAAGGCCGCGCCGCGCGGGACGGCGTACACCTACCGCCGGGTGCACCGGGATTCCTGGTGGTGCCAGGACAACGACTCCCGCTCCTACAACCGCTGGAGCGAACCGCGTGCGGCCGACTGCCGGGCCGCCGAGTCCGAGCACCTGATCACCTACGCCGTGCAGTACGCGCACGCGCTCGTCATCGGCTTCAACTACGAGCGGCCCGTGCGGGGCCGCGGCGCGGGCATCTTCCTCCATGTCAACGGGCGCGGGGCGACGGCCGGTTGTGTCTCCGTGTCCGAGAAGGCGATGCGGCGGATCCTCGGGTGGGCCGACCCCGCGCGGCGGCCGCACATCGCCGTGGGGACGCGCAGCGGGAGCACGGCCGTCACCCGTCTGTGAGCGGGGCGGGGCCGTGCGAGCGTGACCAGCGGTCACTCCCGTCCGCACGCGACTCGGTGCACGACTGAACACTCCCGTGTCGCGGTGCGTATCTGTGGGCCAAGGGTCAAGTCCCCACGGAGGAACCGTGACCACCACGCTCGCAGGCGGACGTGCCGCCCGCCGCCAGACGATGCGCCGCATCCGCCCGCGCCGCTCCCCGGCCGTTCCGCTGCTGATCGCCCTGTGGGCCGGTGCGGCGGCCGTGCTGTGGCTGTGGTGGGACAACACACCGTCCCTCGCCGACGACACGAGCAAGATCCTGGCCGCGGGCCGGATCACCGGTCTGCTCGCCGGCTACCTCATGGCGCTGGTGGTGCTCCAGATGGCCCGGGTGCCCGCCCTGGAGCGCCGGGTGGGCACGGACCGGGTCGCGCGCTGGCACGCCATGACCGGCCGTTACACGCTGTGCCTGGTGCTGGCCCACGTCTTCCTCACCATGTGGGGCTACGCACTCCAGGCGGGCAAGAGCCTCGGCGACATCGTCCAGCAGACGACGGACTCCATCAACCAGCTGCCGGACATGGGCAAGGCCGCCATCGGCACGGGCCTGCTGTTCCTCATCGGGATCCTGTCGATCGGCGGGGTGCGCCGCCTGATCGGCTACGACACCTGGTACCACGTGCACCTGCTCACCTACGCCTCGGTGTACATGACGTTCTGGCACCAGATCACCACCGGCAACGAGTTCGCCGTCGAGCCGGCCGCGAAGACCTTCTGGTACGGGCTGTACGGCGTGGTGACCGCGCTGGTCGTCTGGTACCGGATCCTCACCCCCATCCGGCTGAACCTGCGGCACCGCATGCGCGTCGCGGCGGTCATCGAGGAGACGCCAGGGATTGTGTCCGTGCTGATCAGCGGCCGCAAGCTGCACCGGATGGGCGCGGAGGCCGGGCACTTCTTCCGCTGGCGGTTCAAGGCACCGGGCATGCGCTTCAGCTCGCATCCGTACTCGCTGTCGGCGGCCCCCCGCCCGGACATGCTGCGCATCACGGTCAAGGCGATCGGTGACCACACCTCCCGGCTGCGGGACCTCGAGCCCGGCACCAAGGTGTGGGCCGAGGGCCCGTACGGCGCGATGACCGCGCAGCGCCGCAGCCGCGGCAAGGTCCTGCTCGTCGCGGGTGGTGTCGGCATCACCCCGATGCGGGCGCTGTTCGAGACGCTGCCGGGCGCGTCCGGCGACATCACCCTGCTCTACCGGGCCAACACCACCCAGGACCTGGCCCTGTGGGGCGAGCTCGCCAAGATCGCCGACGAGCGCGGTGCCCGGCTGATGTACGCGGTCAACAGCCCGCAGGGGGAACGCCCGGACATCTCCGCGGAATCCCTCCAGCGGAAGATCCCGGACATCGACAACCACGACGTCTTCATGTGCGGGCCGCCCGGTTTCGCGCAGTCGGTCTACGAGGCACTGCGCGGAGCGGGAGTGCCCGCCCGCCGCATCCATCACGAGTCGTTCGAGATGTGAGCGACGGGACACCAACGGCCCTTCAGGAGTTTGGGAAACGATGAGGAAGTCTCACCCCGTCCGGCGTGCCGTGCTCGCCGGCGCAGCCACCGTCTCCGGGATCGTGCTGCTGCTGTCCCTGAAGCCGGCCTCCGACCCGGGGTCCGCCCAGGCGGCGGGGCAGGCACCGCCCGCGGCGGCCGGGCAGGCACCGCAGGGCGGCGTGAACGGCGCGGTCACCGGTGACGCGGCGCAGACGCAGTACGGCGCGGTGCAGGTCCGCCTGACCATGAGCAACGGCAAGATCACCCAGGCTGAGGCGGTCCAGGCCCCCAAGGGCGGCCGCAGCGACCAGATCACCGCCAGCTCGGTGCCGCGCCTGAACCAGGCCGTGGTGGCGGCGCAGAGCGCGGAGATCGACGCGGTGTCCGGGGCGACGTACACCAGCGCCGGCTACAAGAAGTCGCTCCAATCGGCGCTGGACAAGGCCAAGACGTCGGCCGGAGGGCAGCAGGGTTCGGGCGGCGCGCAGACGCTGACCGGCGATGTCGCTCAGACGCAGTACGGGCCGGTGCAGGTGCGGGTGACCGTCGCCGGCGGGAAGATCACCAAGGCCGAGGCGGTCCAGGCCCCCAAGGGCGGCCGCAGCGACCAGATCACCGCCAACTCGGTACCGCGCCTCAACCAGGCGGCCGTGGCGGCCGGAACCGCGGACATCGACGCGGTGTCCGGTGCCACGTACACCAGCGCCGGGTACAAGAAGTCCCTCCAGTCGGCGCTCGACAAGGCTCCGGCCGGGAGCGGTTCCTCGCAGGCGGCGGGTTCCGGGGGCGGCCAGGCGGCGGGTTCCGGGGGCGGCCAGGCGGCGACGCGGACGCTGACCGGCAGCGTGGCGCAGACGCAGTACGGGCCGGTGCAGGTGCGGGTGACCGTCGCCGGCGGGAAGATCACCAAGGCCGAGGCGGTCCAGGCCCCCAAGGGCGGCCGCAGCGACCAGATCACCGCCAACTCGGTACCGCGCCTGAACCAGGCGGCCGTGGCGGCCGGAACCGCGGACATCGACGCGGTGTCCGGTGCCACGTACACCAGCGCCGGGTACAAGAAGTCCCTCCAGTCCGCGCTGGACCAGGCCGGTGGCTGACACGGTGGCCGACTCCGCACAGGCTCCCGCCGCGGTACGTCATGCCGAGGAGACGATGGGGACCGTCTTCTCCTTCGACGTCCGCGGCGGGGAACCGGCCGCCGTGCGCGCGGCCCTGGACGAGGCCGTCGCCGGGCTGCACCGGGTCGACGAGGTGTTCAGCACGTACCGCGAGGACAGCCAGATCTCCCGGCTGCAGCGCGGGGAAGTGACTGTCGCCGAGTGCGATCCCGAGGTCGCCGAGGTGCTGGAACTGGCCGCCGAGGCCGAGCGGCTGAGCGACGGCTGGTTCAGCACGTCGTACCGGGGCCGCCTCGATCCGACCGGCATCGTGAAGGGCTGGGCGGTCGAGCGGGCGGCACGGCTGCTGGCGGAGGTGCCCGGAGTGTGCGGGGTGAACCTGAACGGCGGCGGCGATGTGCAGCTGCTCGGGACACCGGGTGGGCAGCGGCCGTGGCGCGTGGGGGTGGCCGACCCGTTGCGTCCGGGGGGACTCGCGGCGGTCGTCTCGGCGGCCGGGGTGGAGGAACTGTCCGTGGCCACGTCCGGGACGGCGGAGCGCGGAGACCACATCGTCGACCCCCGTACGGGACGTTCCGCCGTGACCGACCTGGTCGCCGTGACGGTGGTGGGCCCCCGGCTGACGTGGGTGGACTGCTGGGCGACGGCCGCGTTCGCGATGGGCTCGCGGGAGGGCCTGGCGTGGCTGGAGTCGCTGCCCGGGGTGGAGGCGCTGCTGATCACGGCAGGGGACGAGGTGCGGTGTACGGGGGGCCTGGCTTCGAGGCTGGGGTGAGCTGTGGCTGGGGGCGGGTGGGTCCGCAGCCCGGCGGCGCGGGGACCTTGCCAGACCTGCGGGGGCGTCACCCGGAGAAGGGGGCGGGGCGCTCGGCCCGACGTCCTCCGCGATGACGGCGCGGCGCATCACCTCTGTGCTACGACCCCGCCTGGTCGTGATCACAGTCCTCGACTCCGCTGAAGCATGTGGCTGCCTCACGGGGTACGGGCGGTCGCCCGTACCCCGTGGCGGTTCGTCCGAGGCCGTGCCGAGGCCTCAGGGCATCATCTCGTACGCCCCCGACAGCGCCTCGACGCGCTGCCAGACGCGTTTCGAACGCGCCTCGTCCACCGCCGGGCGCCGGACGGCGCCGAGGGCCCAGAGCTGCTGCTCCTCGGTTGCGGAGTCCTTGCCGTGCAGCTCGACGGCATGCGCGGAGAAGTCACGTACGAGGACGGCGAACAGTTCGTCGAGGACGTCCTCCTCGACGCCGGCCTGCGCCGCCTGCTCCAGGACCAGCTGCCCGTGGACGACCAGGGCGAAGAGCTGTCCGACGGCGAGCAGGAGGTCGAGGTCCCGGCTCTGCTCCTCGTCGGGGGCGGCCGTGCGGACGAACTCGCACAGCGCGTCGGCCTGTTCCCGGAACCGGGCGACGTTCGGCAGGTGGGCGTAGGTGTCGAAGGCCGGCCGCCAGTCGTGGAAGCGCACCGAGCCGAGGCCGCGGGCCGGGCCCTGGCGGAAGAGGAAGTCGTCGTCGGCCGCGTCGAGACGGGTCGGGACGGGCTCGTACGCGACCGGGTCGAGGAGGTGGTTGCGCATGAACTTGAGGATCAGGGCGAGGTTGACGTGGACGGTGCCCTCCAGCTTCGGCAGGCCGCGGATCTCGACGGCGGCCTGGGCGAAGTAGTTGTCCTTCTCGAAGCCCTTGGCGGCGATGACGTCCCACATCAGGTCGATGACCTTCTCGCCCTCGGTGGTCACCTTCATCTTCGTCATCGGGTTGAAGAGGAGGTAGCGGCGGTCGTCGGGGCCTGCGGTGCGGAAGTAGTCGACGGCGCGGTCGCTGAACAGCTTCATTCCGACGAGCCGGACATACGCGTCGGCGAGCTCGCGCCGCACGTGCGGGAAGGCGGTGACGGGGCGGCCGTAGAGGATGCGGTTCCGCGCGTGGGTGACGGCCTCGTACATCGCGTGTTCGCAGATGCCGATCGAGGCGGTGCACAGGTTGAACTTGCCCACGTTGACGGTGTTCAGGGCGGCGTCGAAGGCTGCTCGGCCGGTGTGCAGGACGTCTTCGGCAGCTACGGGGTAGCCCTCGAGGCGGAACTCGCTGACGTACTTCGACGAGTCGACGACGTTCTTGACCAGGTGGTACGCCGGGTGACGGCTGTCGGCGGCGAAGAAGACGTAGCCGTCGGGGCCCTCGATGTCGGTGCGGCGGCCGAAGACGGAGACGAGCCCGGCGGCGTTGCCGTTGCCGATGTAGTACTTGGAGCCGGTCGCCCGGAAGCCGCCTTCGCCGTCAGGCTCCAGGAGCATGTCGGTGGAGTAGATGTCGGCTCCGTGCGCCTTCTCGGACAGGCCGAAGGCGAACACCTCGCCCTGGGAGAGCAGTTCGGCGGCGCGAGCACGGGCGGCGGGGTTGTCGCTCTGCCAGACGGGGCCGAGTCCGAGGATGGTGACCTGCCAGGCGTACCAGTAGTCGAGGCCGTAGAAGCCGAGTATCTCGTTGAGGGCGGCGATGCGGGCGGTGTCCCAGCGCTTGTCGCCCTCGCCCTCCGCGGCGGCGGACGCGGGGGTGAGGAAGGTCGCGAAGAGCCCTTCCTTGGCGGCGAAGGCGAGGAAGTCGCCGAGCCAGGCGCGGGTCCGGTAGTCCTCGATCAGCCGGCGCTTGCCGCGCTCTTCGAACCAGTCGACGGTGGCGCGCAGCAGCCTGCGGGTCTCCGGGTCGAAGTGCGCGGGGTCGTAGGTGCGCGGGTTGAAGAGCAGCGCGTCGGTCACGGGTGCCGCCTTTCGGCTGGGATGGATGAGGGTGGGTCCGGGCACGGTCACGGTCCGGTGAGGGCCCGCTCGGCAGGTCAGTGTTCGGCGTCGAAGCGGGCGAGTGTGGCGAGGACGTCGTCGAGCCAGGCGATCATCATGCGTTCGTACGCGATGCCGCCGCGCAGCACGACGTGCTGGAGTTCCCGCTCGGCGTCGAGCGGACCGTCCGCCGAAGGCTCCCCGAAGTCACGGGCCTCGCCCGCGAGGTAGTGAGCGAGGCGGCCGGTGTGCGCCTGCCGGTGCCGCTCGACCTCACTGATCAGGGCTGCCGGATCGTCGAAGGCGGCTCCCCGGATCTTGACGGCCAGGTCGTGCCGTACGCTCTCCGGCTCGGTTGGTTCGCTCAACCACAGGGAAAGCGCTTCTCGTCCGGGAGGGGCGACGGAGTACTCCTTCTTGTCCGGGCGCCCGTACTGCGGGACGTCCCGGACATCGACCCAGCGATCGCTCTCCATCCGCCTGAGCACGCGGTAGATCTGCTGGTGGGTGGCGGTCCAGAAGTATCCGATGGACCGCTCGAACCGCCGGGCCAGCTCATATCCGGAGCCCGGCTTTTCCAGCAGGGAAACGAGGATCGCGTGCTCGAGCGCCATGCAGCGATCCTGCTATGCACCTCGTTGCATAACAACGCTTCCGCCATGAGACACGGCTCACCCGGGGCAGGTCGCGCAGATCATTGCCGCCGGCTGCGTGCCGGGGCGGGGAAGGGGTGTGACCGGGATACGCGCCGACGGGGCAACGGGGTGAAAGCGGGACCTACCGGCGCATCCTCGACGCCGGCCACCCCGTCCTGGCCGTCCACGACACCGACCCGGGCAGTGCCGCCGAGCAGTTGCGCGCCGACCTGGACCAGTCTGGCGCGCCGACCTGGACCAGTCTGGCGCGCCGACCTGGACCAGTCTGGCCATGAGGCAGGCGGAGAGGCCTGGGCCTAGTGGCCGTTCTGCGCCAACCTCAGCAGATGATCCGCCAAGGCCTGCCCACCCGTCGGCTCCCGGCTGATCAGCAGCAGCGTGTCGTCCCCGGCGATCGTCCCCAGAATGTCGTGCAGCTCGGCCTGGTCGATCGCAGAGGCCAGGAACTGCGCGGCCCCCGGAGGGGTACGCAGCACCACGAGATTCGCCGAAGCCTCCGCGGAGATCAGCAGCTCCTGAGAGAGCCGCCGCATCCGCTCCTCCTTCGCCGACCCGCCGAGCGGCGCCCGGGGCGTACGGAACCCGCCCTCGCTGGGCACCGCGTAGATCAGGTCGCCGTCGGCGTTGCGGATCTTCACCGCGTTCAGCTCGTCCAGGTCCCGGCTGAGCGTGGCCTGCGTGACGCTCAGCCCGTCGTCGGCGAGCAGCTTCGCCAGCTGGCTCTGCGACCGGACCGGCTGCCGGTTGAGGATGTCCACGATCCGGCGGTGGCGGGCGGTGCGGGTCTGCGGCACGGCGGGCCCGTTCACCCCTGGCTGCTCGTGGTCCTGCGCCTGACTCATCGTCGTCTCATTCCCCGGATCGTCCGTCCCCGCCGGCTGCCTGGAGGATGCCGGGCAGCGCCCCGAGGAACGCGTCCACCTCGTCGTCGCGCAGGTTCAGCGGCGGCATCAGCCGTACGACGTCGGGGGCGGGCACGTTCACCAGGAATCCGGCCTCCTGAGCCGCCTGGCGCACCTGGGGCGCGAGCGGCTCGGTGAGCACGATACCCAGGAGGAGTCCCGTACCCCGGACGAAATCGATCAACCGATGGCCGAGGCCCTCGATTCCGTCCCGCAACCTCTCGCTCTGCCGCTTGACGTTCTCCAGCAACCCCTCGTTCTCGATGGTGTCGAGGACGGCGAGCCCGGCGGCGCAGGCCACGGGGTTGCCGCCGAAGGTCGTGCCGTGCTGGCCGGGCTGGAGCAGGTCGGCGGCCCGTCCGAAGGCGACGGTCGCGCCGAGCGGCAGTCCGCCTCCCAGCTGCTTGGCGAGGGTGACGACGTCGGGCAGGACGCCCTCGTGGGCCTGGTACTCGAACCAGTGCCCGGTCCGGCCGATGCCGGTCTGCACCTCGTCGAGGACCAGCAGCGCGCCCTTGGCCGCCGTGATCGCCCGGGCCGCCTTGAGGTAGCCGGCCGGGGGCACCACCACGCCGTTCTCGCCCTGGACGGGTTCGATGAGGACGAGCGCGGTGTCCTCGGTGACCGCGGCGGCCAGGGCCTGGGCGTCGCCGTACGGCACATGGGTGACGTCACCGGGGAGCGGCAGGAAGGGGGTCTGCTTGGCGGGCTGGCCGGTGAGCGCGAGGGCGCCCATGGTCCGGCCGTGGAAGCCGCCCTCGGTGGCCACCATGTGGGTGCGCCCGGTCAGCCGGCCGATCTTGAAGGCCGCCTCGGTCGCCTCGGCGCCGGAGTTGCAGAAGAAGACCTTGCCGTCCCGGCCGAAGAGCTGGAGCAGCCGCTCGGCGAGGGCGATGGTCGGCTCGGCCATGAAGAGGTTGGAGACGTGGCCGAGGGAGGCGACCTGGCTGCTCACGGCCTCGACGATCGCCGGGTGGGCGTGGCCGAGGGCGTTGGTGGCGATCCCGCCGACGAAGTCGAGGTACTGCCTGCCCTCGCTGTCCCAGACCTTGAGTCCCTCGCCGCGCACGAGAGGGAGGCACGGGGTGCCGTAGTTGTTCATGAGCGAGCCCTGCCACCGCTGGGTGAGCTCCTGGTTGGCGGTCATACGGCGTCCCCCTCGTGCTCGTCGGGCACGACCATCGTGCCGATGCCCTCGTCGGTGAAGATCTCCAGCAGGATCGAGTGCTGGACCCGGCCGTCGATGACGCGGGCGGTGGTGACGCCGTTGCGCACGGCGTGCAGACAGCCCTCCATCTTCGGCACCATGCCGGACGACAGGTCCGGCAGCAGCCGCTCCAGCTCGGTCGCGGTGAGGCGGCTGATCACCTCGTCGCTGTGCGGCCAGTCCTCGTAGAGGCCCTCGACGTCCGTGAGGACCATGAGGGTTTCGGCGTCCAGAGCAGCAGCGAGTGCCGCAGCCGCCGTATCAGCATTGACGTTGTAGACATGTCCGTCGTCCTGGGAGCGGGCGATCGAGGAGACGACCGGGATGCGGCCGTCGGCGAGCAGGGCCTCGATCGCGCCCGTGTCGATCGCGGTGATCTCACCGACGCGCCCGATGTCGACCAGCTCGCCGTCGATCTCGGGCTGGTGCTTGGTCGCGGTGATGGTGTGCGCGTCCTCGCCGGTCAGGCCGACGGCGAGCGGCCCGTGCTGGTTGAGCAGCCCGACCAGTTCGCGCTGGACCTGCCCGGCCAGCACCATCCGTACGACGTCCATGGCGTCCTCGGTGGTCACCCTCAGGCCGGCCTTGAACTCGCTGACGATGCCGTGCTGGTCGAGCGCCCGGCTGATCTGCGGGCCGCCGCCGTGCACGACGACGGGCTTGAGGCCGGCGTGGTGCAGGAACACCACGTCCTGGGCGAAGGCGGCCTTGAGGTCCTCGTCGATCATGGCGTTGCCGCCGAACTTGATGACGACCGTCTTGCCGTTGTGCCGGACCAGCCAGGGCAGGGCCTCGATGAGGATCTGCGCCTTCGGCAGCGCGGTGTGCTTACGCGTGGATCCACTGCTCATGACGAGTACGCGCTGTTCTCGTGGACGTAGTCGGCGGTGAGGTCGTTGGTCCAGATGGTGGCGGTCTCGGACCCGGCGGCGAGGTCGGCGACGATGTGCACCTCGCGGTAGCGCATGTCGACCTTGTCGCGGTCCTCGCCGACCCCGCCGTTCTTGCAGACCCAGACGCCGTTGATGGCGACGTTCAGCCGGTCGGGCTCGAAGGCGGCGGAGGTGGTGCCGATGGCGGAGAGCACCCGGCCCCAGTTGGGGTCCTCGCCGTGCAGGGCGCACTTGAGGAGGTTGTTGCGGGCGATGGAGCGGCCCACCTCGACGGCGTCGTCCTCGGTCGCGGCGTTGATCACCTCGACCTTGATGTCCTTGCTGGCGCCCTCGGCGTCCCGGATGAGCTGCTGTCCGAGGTCGTCGCAGACCTGTCGTACGGCCTCGGCGAACTCTGCGTACTCCGGGGTGACTTCGGCCGACCCGGAGGCGAGCAGCAGCACGGTGTCGTTGGTGGACATGCAGCCGTCGGAGTCGACCCGGTCGAAGGTGGTGCGGGTGGCGGCCCGCAGCGCCTTGTCGAGCACCTCGTCGTCGAGGGCCACGTCGGTGGTGAGGACGACGAGCATGGTGGCGAGGCCGGGGGCGAGCATGCCCGCGCCCTTGGCCATGCCGCCCACGGTCCAGCCGTCCCTGGTGACGACGGACGTCTTGTGGACGGTGTCGGTGGTCTTGATGGCGATGGCGGCCTTCTCGCCGCCGTGCTCGCTCAGGGCCGCGGCGGCCGTCTCGACGCCCGGGAGCAGCTTGTCCATGGGGAGCAGGACACCGATGAGGCCGGTGGAGCAGACGGCGACCTCGACGGCGCCCCGCCCGAGGACCTCGGCCACCTTCTCGGCCGTGGCGTGGGTGTCCTGGAAGCCCTTGGGACCCGTGCAGGCGTTGGCGCCACCGGAGTTGAGGACGACGGCGGACACCTGGCCGCTCTTCAGCACCTGCTCGGACCACAGGACCGGCGCGGCCTTCACGCGGTTGGAGGTGAAGACGCCGGCGGCGGCACGGCGGGGCCCGTTGTTGACCACCAGGGCCAGGTCCGGGTTGCCGTTCTCCTTGATCCCGGCGGCGATGCCCGCCGCCGTGAATCCCTTGGCTGCCGTCACACTCACGGCGCAACTCCGATCGTCGTCAGCCCGGTGGTCTCGTCGAGACCCAGGGCGATGTTCATGCTCTGGACGGCACCGCCCGCGGTGCCCTTGGTGAGGTTGTCGATGGCGCTGATCACGATGATCCGTCCGGCGGCCGCGTCGTACGCGACCTGTACCTGAACGGCGTTCGAACCGTGGACCGACGCTGTGGCGGGCCACTGGCCCTCGGGCAGCAGGTGCACGAACGGTTCGTCGGCGAAGGCCTTCTCGTAGGCCGCGCGCAGGGACTCGCCCGTGACGCCGTCGGCGGCCTTGGCGCTGCACGTGGCGAGGATGCCGCGGGGCATCGGGGCGAGGGTCGGGGTGAAGGACACGGAGACCGGCGCGCCGGCGGCCGCGCTGAGGTTCTGGGTGATCTCGGGGGTGTGCCGGTGCACACCGCCGACGCCGTAGGGGGACATCGACCCCATGACCTCACTGCCCAGCAGGTGCGGCTTGGGCGCCTTGCCCGCGCCGGACGTGCCGGACGCGGCGACGATCACGGCCTCGGGCTCCGCGAGTCCGGCCGCGTACGCCGGGAAAAGGGCCAGGGAGACGGCGGTCGGGTAGCAACCGGGCACCGCGATGCGCTTGGACCCCTCCAGCGCAGCGCGGGCGCCCGGCAGTTCGGGAAGGCCGTAGGGCCAGGTGCCGGCGTGCGGCGAGCCGTAGAACCGCTCCCAGGCGGCGGCGTCCGTCAGACGGAAGTCGGCGCCCATGTCGACGACGAGCACGTCCGGGCCGAGCTGCTCGGCGACGGCGGCGGACTGTCCGTGCGGCAGCGCGAGGAAGACGACGTCGTGGTCGGCGAGGACCTCCGGGGTGGTCTCCTGGAGCACTCGGCCGGCCAGGGGCAGCAGGTGCGGCTGGAGCGCACCGAGCTTCTGCCCCGCGTTGGAGTTGCCGGTCAGGGCGCCGATCTCGACCTCGGGGTGTGCCAGGAGCAGACGCAGCAGTTCTCCGCCCGCGTACCCACTCGCTCCGGCCACTGCCGCACGTACCGCCATGGAACCTCCTCCTAGAGGGCATGACTATACGTTTCGCTGCACGTTTATGCAATCCCATTCATGGGTTGCGCACCCGTCACTGCGACCGAGAGTTTTAGTTGGCGGATGAACACGCTAGTTGGCGGATCTTGGCCCCGTAACACTGTGTTGCTGTGACGGAGCGCTTCAGTTAGCCAGTCAGCGGTCGAGGTGGCGCTTGAGCGTTCGCGAGGACCTGGGTCTTACGGCAGGGGCAGCTGACTGAACAGCTCACGGGGTCTCCGAACCGCGGGCATCGACCCTGCCCTCGACCCCCACCCAGTCCGCCCGCCAGCTTCGGAAGACAGGGCACGAAGCGTCACACGGGCTCAACGGCCGCAAAAGGCTGCAGCGTTGTCGACGGCCCCTGTACGCTCGATGACAGCATTCGGCTCCATGCCGTGAGTTTTCCTGAACCCTCAGTGGCCCGTCCGGGGGGCGTCCGCAGTGACCGTCGGGTCACGCGATCTTCGGATCGTGATGACCACCGCGTCGCGGCAGAGGGGACGACAAGCGGACGGGTTCAGGCGCTCATATCGCGTATGCGTGCGGCGGCTGAGACTGATGACCCCCGAGAAAGTGCGGGTGTCCGGGCGCCTTCGTGCTCTGCCCGGACCGGCCGGCCCAGGCAGCCGCATGGCGCCCCAGGCGCCGTATCCCCATCTCGGGAGGCAGTCATGAACGCCGACGTCATCGAGGACTACGAGTCCGACGAAGACCACCCTCAGAGCAATCCGTTCCCGGGCTCCGACAAGGTCACGTGGACGCGCATCTTCTCCGTCGCGCTGCACCAGGCCACCGGGCTCCCCCTGGAGATCACCGACGGGCTCGCCCCCTACATTGTCCGCCCCAAGGACTACCTCCTCCGGCAGCGAGGCGACGACGGAACCACCGAGTACCGGATCAAGCCCGGAGTGATCAACCGCGACCCGAGCACCGGCCTCGACATCATGGAGGTCAACGTCCACGGGTTCGCTGGCAGCCCCGGCGAGTACAACGAGCGCATCCGCGGCTCCTTCGACTCTCCCGTGCGCCGCAACTCCGACCCGGCCCGGATGCTTCCGCGTCTGGTGACAGGACGGCGTGAAGACGGGCTGCCGGCGGCGTTCCTGACGACCGCGGAACCGGTGGACGGCCAGTTGCTGAGCGGGCTGACCGGCACCATGACCGACGCTCTCGATCAGGCCGACGGGGACCGCGGATACAAGCTGATCGACGACATGCAGGTCTACGGGCAGAACGAGACCACCTTGCACGCCCTACTGCTGCGACAGGTCCGGGAACCGGTGAAGGAACTGGGCGGCGCCATCACCACTCAGGTGCGGCGGGTCCTCGACCCCACGGCCATCAAGGGCGCTAACCGCAGCCGGGCCCGCCTTGCGCTCCATGGCCTGATGCCGAAGGACGTCGTCTTCGGTATCGATCGCGGCATCCTCGGACTCGACGGCGCCGATGGCGTGCCCCCGAAGGTGGCCGATCCCGCGGTATGGGTTCCGGCGTTCGCGGATGCACTGCGCGTGGCCTTCGACGACGAGCGCCACCGCCTGCACGACCAGGCGAGGCGGGCCGCCAAAGTCGCCACGGTCAGGATGCAGATCATCGTGGGGACTTCCGCCCCGGAGGACTTCCACAACGTCGTCTTCGACCCGAACCGCGCCGACCACCGGCGCCCGCCCCTGAGCTACACCCTGGTCGAGAAGGCGGCCTCCGACCTGCGTGCCGTCCTGCGGGATGCAAAGCAGCGCGGGTGGATCAGCGACGAGGAGAGGGCCTGGCTCGCCGGGGAGGGTCCCGACCCCGAACCCCGTCCCAGCGAGGACATCGTCACCGCCCGCGACCGACGCGACCGCGCCCTGTACGCCGTGGTCTTCCCCAAGGATCCGGCCCGGGCCAGCGCCGTGCGCCGAGTGCTGGGCGAGCCGGCACGCACCGCCACGCAGAAGGACCACGTCTGGCACCGTCTGCGCATGGTCTCCTCGGTGATCGGCGAGGGGTACAGCTTCCGCTGGAACCCCCGCGTCCTGGACGGCCTGCTGAGCAGCACCTTCATCAAGTTCGGCGGGCACCTGGCCGAGGAGCCCGCCTGGAATGAGGTGATCGGAGACGCCAGCACCGCCGGCCAGCCGCTCGACCCCGAGACACTGGACCGCTTCCTGGCGACCCGCGGCATCCACTGGCTCGCCGAGTGCAAGATCATCGAGGCAGACCGCGGCTCGATCGGAGCCCAGAGCGGCGGCGGGGAGACCGACAACGGCGAGACTGTCGCCGACAAGAAGATCCGCCGGAGCACGATCAACGCGCGCAAGGCCATGCTCAGCCAGCCTCGACGCACGATCGGGCTGATGAACGAGCTCGCTAGGGCGACGGCCAAGAACACCGTGCCCCGGCAGGTGGACCCCGAGGGTCTTCCTATCGAGGGCACGAAGGCTGACAAGTCCTGGTTCGACATGTCCTTCCCGAAGGCCC
The DNA here is from genome assembly GCF_040647715.1 of Streptomyces tibetensis. Lineage (GTDB taxonomy): Bacteria > Actinomycetota > Actinomycetes > Streptomycetales > Streptomycetaceae > Streptomyces > Streptomyces tibetensis_A. The sequence continues at coordinate 234,228 of NZ_JBEZCR010000006.1, forward strand.
AGACCAAGCGCACGTCGACGTCCACGACCCGGGACAGCAGCACCGACGGGAAGACCCCGCAGCCTCCGGCCCCGACTCCGCTGGAGATTTTTACCGACACCCGCGGCCGCTTCTACGACGCCGTCACCGACGAGCTGCCCACGGCCGTGGTCGAGGTGCTCAGGACGGCGCGCTCCCTTCTGGCCGACGCGCAGGCGGCCGGCCAGACGCCCCTGCACGGAGCCGTGGAGCAGGAAATTGCCGCTCTGCATCGGGCACTGGCCGTTGTGCAGGGCGACGTAGTCATGCTGAAGTCGGCCGTCATCGACATGCAGTACGGCCACGCGACGATCGAGGAGTCCGCGTCGGAGAAGTTCCTCACGGAGGCCAGCGACTCGGACGAGGGCGACGACCTGGCGGAGTTCGAGGAGGAGTTTGCTGAGGAGGGGGACGTCCTGTGACCATCACTCTGCCGGTCGGGCCGGTGCTGACCGACGGCCGTCTGGGGGCCCTGCCCAGAGCAGCTGGCCGGTACCTCGACGAGGTTCTCTTCCGCCCTGTGCCATGGTCTGAGCGGTGGCGGTACGAGGAGTTGGACATCACCACCGCGATCTACCTGGTCTCGGACACACAACACCGTCTTCGCTGGCTGGGGCAGGCCAACCGTACGGACGGTCTGCTTGGCCGGCTGGACGGGCATGGCAACAACCCGGCGAAGCGCAGGGTGTTCGCCCGGGTCCGTGTGCTGCGGCTCACCGATCACACGCCGCCGGAGGCGGTGGACGTCATTGAGGGCCGGTGCGCCGACGTCCTGCGGATCCGGGATGTGATGCGGCCGCGTAGGTGGCCGCCTGCCGACGACTGGTTTGCACTCGTTTCCTGACGTGTGTGCAGTGACGCCCCCGGTAACCCCAGGGGTGTCACTGCCGCTGATTGGTTAGCTCCCTTCGTGCGCTCAACTGGCCAACTGAAGCGCTCAGTCACAATTGCGATCAGATCCGAAGAATGGTCTCCGTTGCCGGTCGAATGGTGCTGTTGTGTGTGAGTGGGCGAGGTAGCGAGGGCGAAGATCCGGTCGGATTTAAGTCACCTGGACCAGCTGGTCACGGAGTACGACGGGGATGCCCGGCTGCGGGATCGGCTGCGGCTCGGGGACGGCTGGTCGCGTCGGTGGAGTTCGACGTGGCAGGTGGGTGCCGGCGAGGTCTGCTGGCCCGTCCGGGATATGGCTCACGTGCCGGTGCTGTCCTCCCGGCCGATGCGGGGGTTCACGTGGCGGGCGAAGCAGCGGCATCGGCCCGGGCTGGAGGTGATGGCGTCGACGGGCCGGAAGCACGGCTTCGAGTCTTTGGAGGAGATGCGGCTGCTGGTCGCACTGGACTTCCTGAGGGCATCGGAGGTGCTGTCGCAGCCGTTCAGGCTGGACTTCGAGTACGTGGGCGGGCAGGCCTGGCACATCCCGGACTTCCTGGCCGTGCTCGGCGGCGGGATGTGGCTGATGGACGTGCGCCCTATGGAGCTGATCAAGGACGATGACGCGCTGAAGTTCGCGGCGGCCAGGGAGGTGGCGGCGGCATGCGGCTGGCGGTACTCGGTGATCGCGGGCTGGCGCCCGCATGTCTGGAGCGTCCTTGATCACTTGTCCTCGCGGCGTCGGCCGGCGAGGGATCTGCTGGGCATGCGCGACCAGCTGCTCGCCGCTATCAGCGGGCAGCAGGGTCGGGTGATGACGTTCTCCGAGCTGGCGGACTCGACCAGCGTGCCTTCTGTCGGCCGGGCGAACATCGTCCGGCTGCTCTGGCAACGCGAGCTCGGCGTTGACCTGGGCAGTCCCTTGCGCGACAGCGGCAAGCACGCGGGCCAGTGGGTGGTCCGCAGTGACCGCAGGGACCGCCGGCAGGTGTTCTTCCAGGACCCTGCCGACCATGAGACCTGGCACATCCTGCGCTGGCGAGGACTGCCTCCCGAAGGCGAGATCCCCGCCTTCTCGGACAAGACCGCCCACGCCCTCCTAGCACAGGTGAAGGCGAACAACATCAGGATCCACTCCGAGAGCGAGCTCCTGGAGCACCTGCTGGGAATCCTCGGCTCGGTCACCCCCGTCGACCAATGGCCCAGCCAGGCCAAGAAGAAGACCGGGAAGAAGCAGCGCGTCGCCCAGGCCCGCGAAGTCACCCGCGCACAGGCCGCGGCCGCCGACCGCCCCGCCACACCGGCCTCCGCGCCCGAGCCGGCTCCGGCCGAGATGCCCGCGGCCTGGGCCGAGCACGCCCGCACGATCGACCGCGCGGTCGACACCGACCGACGCCGACGGCGCGAAGAAGCACTCGCCGGAACCAGACCCGTCGCCCCGCCGACGCTGCACGAGGCCCTGAGGCGGCGCCCCATGTTCCTGCTTCCGCCCCGCGACGACTCAGAAGCCGACACGGCTGTCGGGGAGAAAGAGGCGTGACCAAAGCCCTGTCCCAAGACGATCCGCTGGAGAGTCTGCCTCCACGGGCCAGGATCGCCGAGTTGATCCTGGGCGGTCACCCGCCCCGCGACACGTACGTCGGCTGGCAGCACTACCGCACCCACTGCGGCCTGCTCGTCCCCGCCCCGGTGATCTCGCCGCGGCAGTGACCGCTGATTCCGGAGAGCCGCCGGGCCGACTACGACCTTTACCGGCAGTTGACGAACGCGAACCTTCCGCTGCAGGACACACCGATGCACGACAAGGTCGGCAAGCTGATCCGGCGCCGGCTGCGCGGCAACACGATGAAGCAGGACGATCCGACGCGGGCCGGCGTCATGATCAGTGGCTGGGGCAACTACGGCAAGACGGCGTCCGTCTGCTCCGCCGGGGCCGTGTTCGAAGACCAGTGGCTGGAACTACACAGCTATCTCAACCCCAGCTCCCTGCCGGGCACGCGTGATCTTCACGCGCCGGTCGTCTATGTCTCGACGCCGGTGACAGCGACCCCGAAGAGCCTTTGCGCGTCGATCCTGGGCTTCTTCCGGGCCTCGACCCGCAGGTCGGCCACGCTGCCGGAACTGGTACGGCAGGTCGCCGACTCCCTCCACGACCATGGCGTCAAGGCTCTGATCCTGGACGACATCAACCGACTACGGATGCACAGAGCCGACGACCAGGACGTCCTCGACCTGATGCGGGCCTTCATGAGCCTGGACGTCACCCTAATCCTGACCGGCGTCAACATCTCCGGCATCGGGCTGCTGCGCGAGGCCAAATGGAACAAGAAGACCCGGCAGTGGGAGATGCCACCGCTGGAGTCGACCCGCATCCACGGCCTGGAGATCACCCAGACCGAGCATCGCTTCGAGCTCATCGAACTCGACCGCTTCCGCTACACCACCCCGAAGCAGATCCAGGCCTTTGTCGACCACCTGGAGGGAATCGAGCAGCACCTGCGGCTGCTGAACGCAAAGGCGGGCATGCTAACCGGCGGTGTGATGCCGGAGTACTTGATGCGTCGCACCGGTGGCGTCGTCGGCCTGCTGGGACGTCTACTCGAGGACGGCGCCCAGGAGGCTATGGAGTCCGGGAAGGAAACGATCGACGAGAGCCTCCTGGACGAGATCGTGCTCCGGCGAGACGAGCCCGAGCAGGCGCCAGACGAGCCTGTGATCCCTGCAGACCCCCATACCGCTGGCAAGAAGACCACGCGATCGAAGCGATCCCGGAATACCGTCTTCGATGACCGCGGCCCGGCTGCCGCACACACGGGCTCGTGAGGGATGAAGCCGTGATGCATCCGCTACCCCGGAGCCTCGAACCCGTGGCGGGAGAATCCGTGATCAGCTACCTGCTTCGGCTCGGGCACCGCCTCGACCTTTCGCCTCTGCACCTGGTACGTGCAGCGGGCTGGAGCAACAACGACGTCCCCGGCAGTGTGCTGCTGGACCTCTCCAGGCCACAGGCCCAAGCGCTCGCCCGGCTGACGAAGCAGACGGCAGAGGAAGTCTCCGCCCTCACACTGACGCAGTGGCGAGATCGATATCCGCCAATCGCCCGTTCTATGACTAGCCCGGGACGGTTGAGACCAGACGCATGGCTCTACTTTGGCTCACCGCGCTTCTGCCCCTCCTGCCTGGCGGGCGACGGCACCCCGACCCAGCAACTGCATGGAGGGCCCTGGGACAAACTCTGGCACCTACCCGTCGTCTTCGCCTGCGTCGAGCATCAGACTTACCTGGAAACTGACTGCCCGCACTGCGGCCGGCCACACGACAGGCCAGGACATCTGATTCAGCGGGCCAATGACCACACTCTCCATCCAGCACAATGCCGGTGGACGATCGACGCTCGGATGCCGAAGAGGAAATCCTACGCCTGTGCCGGCCGACTCGACGATCGGGCTGCTTTTGCCGACGTTGGTCGGCCACAACCGACTGCCGAAATTCTCGGTTTCCAGCAGTCCCTCCTTTTCCGCCTGGCGCCGTTGACTCCAGCCAAGGATGCATCCGAGTACTTCACTGATCTCCGGCTAGCCGTCGCGCTGATCAGTACAACCTGGCCGCATGGCTGCAACCTCTTCGACGCTGACACCTCTGAGCAAATCGGCTCCTATTCACGGAACCTGAACGGCGATAGGAGCGAAAGGAACTACCACCAATGGGTCCGCGACACGCCACCGCGGGATCCCGTCGCCTGCGGAGTCCTGCTGATGGCCGCAGATCGGCTGCTTTCGAGGCGCGATTTCCCTGAACTGCTTTCAGATCTCACACACGCCGCCTTCGCCACCTCCAACCAGCCTCGAAGCCGAACACCATGGGTCGTTGTCTACGACCGGCACGAGAACAACTGCTCTGAGCGACTCCGCCAGGCGGCCAATCCTGTGACACGCCTTTTCCGCCGGGCGCCCACTCGAGCACCCCTCCGAAGCGGCTACCAGCCCGAGCACATCCCGGCATTCCTAGAGCCGGAATGGTATCAGCGTCACCTGGCCAGTGCCGCGGGCGCGGCATCCAAGATCGTACGGAGGACCGCCGCCGTCCGTCTCGTCCAGTGGGCTATGGGCGGATCTCTCGACGACGCCGCAAAGTTCCTAGGGATCCCACTCATCCAGACAAGCAGTTTCTCAGGACGAGATGCTCGGTGGCCGCTGAGGAGTGGCTGCAACCCTGTTGAGTTTGACAAGGCTCTCCGTGCTCTCGCCTCAGAACTGCACTCACCACGCCAACCGCTGATTGACTACCGGCACAGGCGGCATGCTCTTCACGAGTGGGTAATCAGCCCTGACGCTTGGAATGCGCTGCTCCAGGGCCTTCATCGGCCCCTCCATGCCACGCAGATCGGCCTCGGCGATCGAAAACGTCAAGCGGCATCCGTCTACGTATGGACGCTCATCACACAGGGCGAGCACCTCTTCGCTCCACGGCCACTCGAAGCCGCACAACCTCCCGAAGTCCGCCAGCAATGGGCTCGGCGTCGGAACACAACTTGGTTCCAGCTCACTCGTCCCGATCCGATGAGTCACTATGCTGAAATGCGTCGAATTCTTGCCGAATATGCCCAACAGCTTGCCCGGGACATCGACTCAGGCGTTGAGCAGACCAGGCACCCCGAAAGTCACACACAGTGAGCACCCACCCCTGATTCACCAACCATCTCAAGGTTGGCCATCAAAAATTCTCCATCACCACCTGACCTGCACAGCTCAGATCGAATTTGCCAACAAATACTCTCATCCGCATCTCTATGGCCGGAAGCGGCAACTTGCCGGAGCAGAGCCGGACCTCGACGTATCGGGTTACCGGCCCCCTGTGGCATCGAGCTGACGCAGCCGCCAGGCTCAACGGTCGCCCGTAGTGAGCCGGGCCTAAGAAAGCGCCAGCTTGACCTCGCAGGCATAACATGGAACGGCACCTGCGTGCCATCAGCGGTTGGGAGACCTCATGCAAAAGCCGTTCTCGTGCCCATTTTGCGGATTGCAGGGCAAGTCGAGTAAAGAACACGTCTGGGCTCAATGGATGCACGCCACTCCAGCGGCGAAAGATCTCCTCGCGGGGACATTTGGAGAGCGGATTTCCGTCGGTCATGCCGAGATCACGGTAGACGAAAACGGAAAATACCGAATAGAGACTTCACAATCTCGGAGCGTCAATAAGTATCTTCCGCAAGTACAGGTCCGCGTCTGCAAGACTTGCAATGAAGGGTGGATGGGCACCCTGGAGGAGGAAGCGAAGAGGATCCTCAAGCCTATCATACTGGAGGGGCAGGAAAATTTGGATCTCGACGCCGAAGATTTGACACTTCTTTCAGCATGGGTGACTAAAACATGGATGGCGTATGCCTTGACGCGCTCGCCACTGAATAACCCCTTCACTGAGGCCGAGTACCACAGCCTAGCCTCAGAACACAGGCCACCGCACAGCGATATTATTCTGCTGATGCATTCGGCCGAGCCCATCACCCAGGCAGCTATTGAAATATTCTCTTCCTACTACGGAATAGCGCCACCTACGGCTTCAGATGCGGACAATGGCGGCCTCTTCTACTTCGCCGTGAATAACGTCGCATTGCTCATGTTCCGGTGCCCGCCTGAACTGGAAGAGTTCCGAAGCATACTCCTTCAGAGTCTGACAGAGTCCCCGAATGTGCAGCGGGCATGGCCATCCCCCGAGTCGTGTACATTCCCGTCCGGTTTCCTCTCGGAGGAAGCCCTCGCGACGTTCCTCCGCGACTACGTGGAAACTCAGCAGACCATCGCCCTACCCTATGATGGATTGAGCCCAGATGAAGCACAACGAGCCATGGAAGAGTTTCTGAATGGAGAATTCCCCGAATTCTATTAGGGGGAGGTTCCCTTCAGACCCAACGACTGAGTGAGGTAGGTCAGAACTCCACGCGAGGCCGTTCGATGATATCCCGGCCAAGCAGGGTTCGAATGTCGGATTCTGGAAGGCCGGAACGATTGATGAAATCGCCGAAGGAGACACCAGTTGTTTCCGTGAGCTCCAGTGCCCGACGCAAGAGGACCGGAGCTTCTGGATTACCTAGAGAACCTGGCTCTACTTTCCTCCACCCTCGGACGGACAACGCTTTCCATCCTTGCGCGTAGGTGTTTTCGCTCATGACGCCGAGTGTTTTTGCTCGGACGAGGAGAGCAGCTAGCGAGACGTGCCATTTCGCCTTCAAGCGAAGAAGTGCCGGCCAGTCGAGCCGTTCCGGAAGTTCTGATTTGATGTCGCTGGCAGGCATGAGGAACGCAGCGGCGAACTCGTGAGCTTGACTCTCAGTAGCCTTGTCGCCAATTTTTCCAGTAACACCATGCAAGACCAGATGGCCTAGCTCGTGGGCCGCATCGAAACGGGAACGGTCGCGCAGGCCCTTGTCGGCCCCAAGAGCAACCACGGGCCTGTCGGAGAAGTCAACGCAGAATGCATCGACCTTTTCGAGGCCAACGCGGAAGCGGACAACAATAATTCCGTTCATTTCCAGCAGTCGCACAACGTCTTGGACCGGACCGCGTGGGACTTTCCAGTGGCCACGGACCTGGGCTGCCGCTTGTTCGATATCAGCGGACCGGAGAGGCTGCCCTTCTTCGATTGGCACGCGCGGCAGATTGAGTTCGGGCAACGCAACGTGTTTTTCGAGCTCAAGCGTGAATTCCCGCGCGAGGTGTACGTAGGCGAGAGCTTGTTGGCGGTCTCGGGGAGTGGTGGATCGAAGACTGCGGAAGAAGCCGTTGACCTGCTCTTGGGCGGGGGGACGGGCCGGAGCGGCGAAAAACGACGTCGGAACCCGCAACGCGACCGCGAGCCGACGAAGCGTCGATGTGGCGGGCTTGGTGTGTCCGTTCTCGAACTGGCTGATCGAGGCTGCGGTGACGGAGCCCACTTCCCTGGCCAGTTGCACCTGGGTGAGCCCCCGCAGTTCGCGTGCCATTCGCAGCCGGGCGCGATCGAACAGGGCCGCGATGTCGCCGGGGTCCAGTTGTGGGTCGTTCACGTCGCTCGCCTCCCGGCCAGTCGACGTCCGCTGATCAGCGGACGCTTCTCGATCTTGAATACTCCGCTCGCATCTTAGGCACACCTTGGTTACCGGTCGGTCAAATCGCTCAGCTCCGGCTGGACGCGCCCGAGTGAAGTGTGTCGAGTTGCATCTCCACCCCGTCATGTACTCTACCTACCGCACGGAAGATGATGTTCAAATCTGAGGTGACCTGCCATCGGTGGGGGGGACGGAGCTGAGGTGCTGAGAGTTCAGGAGTGCGTGCTGTCCAACGAGGTGATCACCGCCGACTCGGCGGAGACCGCCTTGTGGGACGCCATCGTGGTGCCAGAGGGGATCAAGGAGCGGTTGCGCAACCAAACCGTGTTGTCGCTGCTTGTGCGGCCTGACCTGCCGTTTGCGGTGACGGCGCTGCACGGCCTGTGCACGCTCTACGGTCCTCCTGGTACCGGCAAGACGACCCTGGCGCGGGGTCTGCCGGCGCAGGTCGCCCGCTACGTCGGTGGAGGCGCGGTCCGACGGATCGAGATCAACCCGCACGGGCTAATGAGCGCCGAGCACGGGCAGTCGCAGCAGCGGGTCAGCGAGCTGCTCGGCGAGTACGTTCCGGGCCTCGCGTCGGATGGCGTGCCGACCGTGGTGATCCTCGACGAGGTCGAGTCGATGGCGGTGGCCCGCTCGGCGGCGTCGCTGGCCGCCAACCCGGCCGATGTCCACCGCGCCACGGACGCGGTGCTCACTGCCTTGGATCTCAACGCCGCCGAGCACCCGCACCTGTTCTTCGTCGCGACCAGCAACTTCACCACCGCCCTGGACGAGGCGTTCCTCTCCCGCTCCGATGCCGCCATCCTCGTCCCGCTTCCCGAGCCGGAGGCGCTGCGGAAGATCCTGGCCTCCACGCTGCTGATGCTGGCCCACAAGTACCCCGCCTTGGGCGAGCTTGCGCGCTCCTCGGGGGTGGAGCGCATCGCCGAGGCGGCTCACGGACTGGACGGCCGCCGTACGCGCAAGGTGGTCTTCGAAGCCCTGGCTCAGCGGCTGGACACGGTGCTGGACCCCGGCAGCCTGACCGAAGACGACCTGGCCGCCGCGGTGCACAACGCCGTCGCGGAGACGGGCCAGCCGGAGGTGTCCCGTGCGGCGCGCTAGGCAGGTGGCGGCCTCCCCCACGCGCAGCGCCAGCGGAACCTGGGCGGTGATCTCGGACCTCGTGGCGGACACCGTGGCGCAGTCCTCCGCGCTGTCCCGCGACGAGGCGGTGCAGGCGATGTCGGCCGCCGAGGCAATCGGGCGGATGCTGATCGCGGCAGGGCACCTGCAGCAGCACCCGATCACCCTGGTGGCCGGCAAGATGCACTGCGAGATCACGACGGTGTCCGGCACGGCGGCGCTGACGTTGGAGGAGAACCTCAACCCGGTCCCCGGCGCGGCGGGCGCCGACGATTTCACGATCCACCTGCCGTCCCCGACCCCGCTCCAGGAGCAGGTGAAGGCAGTCGTCGATAGTCACGCCCGGTTGTCCGACGCTGTCCCGCCCGCTCCGGAGACGAAGGCGGCCAGCTCCGGTCCGCTGGTCGACCGTGAGGCTCTGCGCCGGGCGGTGACCCAGCGATGACCTCCACCTATACCTACAGCTACACCCGGACCCACACCGCCACGCACCTGACCGACATCATCCTCGGCACCATCACCGACATCCTCGCCGACCTGGGGATCAACATGGACCGGCTGCATCGCGACTGGGTGCAGAACGAGAACGCGATCAAGGCGTGGATCGAGGAGGGCTCACTCGACGCGGTCGTCCTCGAGTGCCACCAGCCCTCGGGCGCCGTGGCACCGGTGATCGAGTTCCCGGTGTCCTACACCACCGCCGGCGACGGCAACGCCGAGTTCACCGCCTCTCGTGCCCGAGCCGCCCGGTTCCGGGCCAAGTTCGACCAGGTGCCCGCGGGCACCACCTACCGGCTGTTCTGCACCTTCAACGGGCCCCGCACCCCACAACCGGGTTGGGGCCCCGGCCAGCGGGCGAGCACCGACGGCCTGCGCGGCATCACCTTCGGCACCCTCGGCTCCGCCCCACACGCCTCGACCGGCATGCGGTACTACCACATCTGAGGCCACGAACAGGAAGACACCGCTATGGGATACATCGACGACGCCTTCACCAAGCTCAAGCACAACCTGGAGATCACCCAGACCGAGCAGAACCTGGCGAAGGCAAGGCACGAGGCCATCCGCGATTTCGTCCGGTCGCACTGGGACCTCGCCGACGACTTCCTCACCGGCAGCTACCGGCGCGACACCAAGACGAAGCAGCTCAAGGACATCGATATCTTCGTGGTCCTCGACGCCAACGGCTCCCAGGCCGGCTTCCGCGAACAGGCGCCCATCCAAGTGATCAACGCCCTGGAGACCCTGCTCCGTCAGAAGTGGAGCGCTGCCGCCCGCGACGGCATGGCCGTCGTCATCCCCTACGGCCCCGACGACGAGGTCATGTCGATCGACGTGGTCCCCGCCTTCAAGCGAGACGAGGGCGGCTACTACATCCCCAATCCCTCGGCAGGCGACTGGATCGCGACCAACCCCAAGCGCCACCACGAGCTGAGCATCGCCAAGAACGCCGACTGCGACGGCAAATACGTGCCCTTCGTCAAGATGGTCAAGGGCATCAACCGCGAACTCGGTGAGCCCGTGTCGCCCTCCTTCCTGCTGGAGGTCATGGCCCAGTCGCTGGTGAAGCCGCCGATTGGGCGCTACCAGGACGAGATCGTGCTGTTCTTGGCCACCGCCGCCGAACGCATCGGCGACGAGTGGCCTGACCCCGCCGGCCTGGGCGGTGACGTCAACGCCGTCATGAACGCGACTCAGAAGCTCGCCGCGGCCAACGCACTCACCCAGGCCCGCGCCATCGCAGAGCGGGCGGTCGACCTGGAGGACGAGGGCCAGGAGCGCGCCGCCTACGACGAGTGGAAGAAGCTGTTCGGGAACAGGATGACCAGGCCATGAACCTCTCCACAGACCCCGGCGGCGTTCACGGGATACCGCCTCGGGCTATCCACGAGCGGCAGCTCGACGACGACATGTTGCTTCTCCAGCGCGCCGCGTCGGCAAGCCACCAACGCGGCCAGCTCCTCGAAGCTGTGCGCGTCACCGCCGCCGTTCTGCTCGCCGCTGCCGGTGTCCTGATCACGCTGTCCGGCCACGGCCGGACAGTCGTTTCGATCGTCGGGTTCTTCTGGTTCGTCGTCTCCGCGTTCCTGCTCAAGGGCCTCGCCGGGAGCACCGCCCGCCAGGGCGCCCTGCTCCAAGAGATGTTCGACGTCGCCCTGTTCCACTTGCCGTGGCGCGCCACCGTTGCAGGCGACCCCATCGCCGAACCCGACGTCCGCCGTCTCGCGCGCAAGCTCCCCCGAGGCGGCCCGAAGGACAAGCGCATCACCGACGGCTGGTACGACCCCACCCACGACGTCCACCACCCCTACGACGTGTTCATTGCTCAGGAACAGAACCTCGCCTGGGACGCTCGTCTTCGCCGTCGCTATAGCTACGTTATCGCTGCCGTTGCGATGCTGTGGGCCGCCATCGGTTTCCTCGCCGGCTTGGTGGTCGCGGACGCCACTCTGGGCGACACTCTCCTCAGCTTCTTCGTCCCATCCCTGGCGGTCTACCAGATCGCTTACGAAATCTGGTCCGGCCAACGCAAAGTGGCTGACGAACGCGACCGACTCACCAAGGTCGTCAACACCGAGCTACACAGCGGACGCCCAGGCCCCGTCCCTGACGACGAATGGCGCCGCCTTCGAAGCGTTGCACGGGACGTGCAGGACGGCGTACTCCGCACCCGCCTGGACAGCACCCGAGTACCCGAGTGGTTCTACAAGCGTTTCCGCGACGACGACGAACGCGACTTCGGCGACACTGCAGAAGGCCACCGCGTCCGCCTCGCCCAAAACACACCCCCACCCGCGTAGTTCGTTGGGCGGGATACTCCCAGCCCGCCCAACCGACCCACCGCGACTAAGAGCGGCGCACACGCTCACGCACAGTGAACACCGAAATCTCAAGGTCCGCCAACTAGGCCTCTCAAGATCCGCCAAACAGAATTCTCCACGCGCTCCTGACCTCTGCATCCCAGAACATGATCCGCCAACTAAAGATCTCGGTCACAGTCACGACGACGGTGCCCGCCGAAACCGGTTTTGTCCTGACCATGACGACAGGTTAAGGTCCGCGGGCACATTTCAGGGGATCACAGCAGGCGGGGGAAATGGCCGAGGACATCGACGCGCCCATGAAGGGCGCGAACGCGTGGGGGCAGGCGCTCGCGGCGGTGGTGCTGGTGGGGGCGCTCGCCGCCGGTTTCTGGGGGCTCGCGAAGACCTCGGCCGCGGAGAGCGAGCCGAAGCCGGCCACCTGCTCCGACGGACAGACCCCGGCCGCCAAGGGCAAGCACCTCTCCGGGGCGCAGTTGTGCGAGGCGCTGAACCGGTCCGACCTGGCCGCACTGCTGGGCACGCCGACGGAGATCGCGAAGACCGCCTCCGGCAGCGACAGCTCCATCGGGAAGATCGCCACCCCGCAGGCACAGGTCGAGTTCGAGACGTACACCGTGACGCTCTCGGCGACCTACGACGACCTGCCGGTGGCCGGGTCGCAGGCTCTCCTCGGACCCGACGCCCGCCCGCGGAAGACACTGGGCCGCCCGGGTGTCCTCTACTCGACCCGCACCATCAGCATCAGTTTCCGGCTCGACGGCGGCGACGCCGACAGCGGCCCCGGCGTTCCGGCCCGGGCCCTGACCGTGGCGCAGGACGCGAAGGACCGCGGCGGCTCCCTCGACGTCACCCTGTGGCGCGCGGACGGAGTGGTACCGGACGACGCGGTGCTGCTGCGTGTCGCGGAGAAGGTGCTGCCGACGGTTTCCGGATGGAAGTCCGGCGCGTGACAGTCACGCGGTGACGGCGCTGTGCGGCCGCCGCCCCGGGGCGGCGGCCGCACAGCGGGATGTCACCTCTGCTTGATCCGCAGGAACGTCACGGAGTTCGCGGGGAAGGTGTAGGTGAACTCCTTCGCCACGCCCCGGAACGTGGACGTCACCGGCGTGACCGGGGTGTCCGTCTCGGTGTTCACGGCGTCCTCGTCGGCGGCCAGCGTGGTCACGCGGGCGGTGGACGCGACCTTCGCGCCGCCCAGGTCGACGGCCGTGCGGGCCTCGGCGGGCTGGGCGTTGACGACCTTGACGATCAGGTCACCGGTCTTCGCGTCCTCGGTGACGACCTGGCGGAACGGCTCGGCCGGCTTGTCGTCCTTGAAGCTGCCCCACTCCTTGCCGTCGAGGAAGAGGGTGACCTGGCGGCCGCGCACCTTGATGTCGATGTCGTAGGCGCGGCCGGTCTCGACCGACCCGGGCTTCGTCATCAGGGTGCCCTTGCCGCCGTCCACGGCCTGCTCGATCGCCGACTGGGTGTTGTTCCAGCCGCCCAGGTTCCACCAGTAGTAGTTGCCGGTGTCCTTGACGCCGAAGGCGACGAGGAAGCCCTCCTTGCCGGACTTCTTGGTGGCCTTCACATGCAGGTCGTAGTCCTTCCAGGCCGGGTCGCCCGCCGTGACCATGGTGTTCTCGGCGGCGGTGTCGGTCTGGACGTAACTTCCGTCCTGGACGCTCCAGCTGCCACGGCCGCTGGTCGTCCACTTCGAGGCGTCACCGGAGAAGTCGTCGCTGAGCAGGGTCGAGCCGTCCGCCGAGGTGACCTTCACGTCGTCGTACGCGGCGCTGGTCGCCCAGGTCGACAGGCCCACGGCGCCGGTGATGGGGCCGCTGACGTTCGGGGTGGTGGTGGCCCTGGACGGCACGACACGGTCGCCGACGTTGTTCATGAACAGCTTCTGGACCTCGTAGTTGGCCGAGTTCCAGGAAGCCCGGTTGTTGAACCAGATCAGGTCCGGCCGCCACTGCACGTAGTCCTCGTTGGCGAGCAGCGGGGCGTACGAGGCGAGCTTGACGACGTCAGCGTTGCGCTCCAGGCCGGTCATGAAGGCGGCTTCGGACAGGCCGTTCTTCCAGGCGTTGCCCTGGGAGGCGTACTCACCGAGGAAGACCTTGGGGCCGCTCCGGTCGTAGGAGTCGTAGCGGTCGTTGTTCTGCAGGAACCAGTTCGGGCTGTTGTAGTAGTGCTCGTCGACCATGTCCACCTTGGCCTCGCGGTTGAGCTGCCAGGCGGTGTCGAAGGTCGAACCGGCGTCGTCGGGACCCGAGTTGGAGATGACGGTGATGCCCGGGTACTTCGCCTCGACGGCGGCCCGGAACTGCTGGAAGCGGGCGAAGAACTCCTTGGGGAGGTTCTCCTCGTTGCCGACCTCGATGTGGGTGAGGTGGAAGGGCTTGGGGTGGCCCATCCGCGCGCGGACCTTGCCCCACGTCGAGGTCGCCGGGCCGTTGGCGAACTCGATGAGGTCCAGGGTGTCCTGGATGTGCCGCTTGAGCAGCGCCTCGTCGTCGGTGGCCTTGTTCTGCCCGCAGCCGGTGACCAGGGCGGGGACGACGGGCAGCGGCATGGCGCCGATGTCCTCGGAGAAGCGGAAGTACTCGTAGTAGCCGAGGCCGTAGCTCTGGTTGTATCCCCAGAAGTTGGCGTTGGTGGCGCGCTCCTCGACCGGGCCTATGGTGTCCTTCCACTGGTAGCTGCGCTTGCGCTGCCAGTTCGAGGCCGCGCTGTAGTCCTCCATGGAGCCGGTGTTGACCAGGCAGCCGCCGGGGAAGCGCACGAAGCCCGGCTTCAGGGCGGCGATCTTCTCGGCGAGGTCCTTGCGCAGGCCGTTCGGCTGGTTCTTGTACGTCTCGCGCGGGAACAGCGACACCTCGTCGAGCGCGACGGCACGCGTGGAGGCCACGGCGAGACGGCCGCGGTTGCTGGTGCGGGACGCGGTGAAGCCCGCCTGGTACTTGGCCCAGCCGCCCTTCACGGCGACCTGGCGTGCGGTGGCGAGGCTTCCCGCGGCGTCCTTCAGCGAGACGGTGAGGGTGCTGCCGCTCTCGGCGCGGGCCCACACGGAGAAGTCGTACCGCTTGCCCTGCTCCACGTGGATGCCGGTGTTGTAGCCCGCGTTCGTGACGGACGAGCCGGCGCCCAGGGAGAGGTAGTTGCGGTTGCGCTCGTTGAGGCGGCCCGAGTCGTTCACGACCTGGGCCGTGCCGCCGACCGTCCACGAGGTCAGGGGCGTGTAGGAGCCGTTGTCGGCGGTGGAGTACTCGAAGGATCGGTTCTGCACGAGTTCGGCGTAGAGACCGCCGTCGGCGGCGCGGTTGATGTCCTCGAAGAAGACGCCGTACATCGTGTCGTCGATCTTCGCGCCCTGGGCGGACGGGTCGACGTTGATCGCGTAGTCGGTCACGCCCTCGGCGTGCGCGGGGGCCGGTACGAGGGCTGCTGCCGTCAGGAGGGCGGTGGTCGCGAGACCGAGTCTCCATCGGGTGCGGGCGTCGGTGGTTGGCATGGGGGTTCCGCGGCTCTCTGCTAGAGGTGTTCGATATATCAGACACTGATCAGCAGTTCGAACGGCAACATAGGGAGGGGGCGGATGTGCGTCAATGGGTCGCACGCGACGGCCGGGACGGAGAGCGAGACAGGATGGGCGAGTTCTGGCCAGTACCGGACGTATTGGCGTTCCTGGCCGGGCGCTGGCGGGTGTCGCGGTCGGTGCGGGACCTCTCGAGCGGCGCGGAAGGGGAGTTCACCGGAACAACCGAGTTCCGTGCGGACACCGAGAGGCCCGGCGGGCTGCTGCACCACGAGTCCGGCACCTTCGTCTGGCAGGGCGTCGCCCGGCCCGCCGAGCGGACCCTGCGGTTCCTGCCCGGCCCGGGCGGCACCGCGGACGTGCGGTTCGCCGACGGGCGGCCGTTCCACGACCTGGACCTGACGTCCGGCCGGCATGTCGCCGACCACCCTTGTGCGGCGGACCTCTACCGGGGCGAGTTCGCCGTCCGAGACAGCGACCACTGGCGGACGGTGTGGCGCGTCCGCGGCCCCGCAAAGGACCTGGTCCTGCGGACCGACTACGCGCGCGAAGGCTGAGCCGCCGCCTCGTCGTCGAGCTACGCGCGCGAAGGCCGAGCCGCCGCCCCGCCGTCGAGCTACGGGCGCGAGGGCTGAGCCTGCGCCCCGCCGTCGAAGCGCAGGTTCCAGCGGCCCGCCCGGCCCGTCACGGCGGTCGTCGACAGCGGGCGGACGTCGATGTTCCAGTACGTCGACGGAGGGGCCTTCAGGGCGTACACCAGGGCCGCCCGGATCACCGAGGGCTCGGCCACCGCCACCACCCGGCAGCCGTCCTCGACGGGCCGGGTGTCGAGCCAGCCGCCGACGCGGCTGATGAAGTCGACCAGCGACTCGCCCCCGTGCGGTGTGGCGCGGGGGTCGGCGAGCCAGGCGTCCACGGCGTCCGGCTCCCGGGCCATCGCCTCACCCAGGGTCAGCCCCCGCCACCGTCCCATGTCGCAGTCGCGCAGGCCGAGCTGCACCAGCGGCGCGTACCCGAGCCCCTCCCCCGTCGCCCGGCTGCGCGGAGTCGGCGAGCAGTAGCGCAGTTCGGCCGCGGCGAGCGGCAGCAGTTCCCGGGCGGCGCGCTCCACCTCGCCCCAGCCGGCCTGGTCCAGCGGCCGTTCGTCCTCGAAACGCTCGGCGAGCAGCGGGGAGCTGCGCGCGGCGGCGACGAAGGTGACCCGAAGTGGCATGCGGCGATCGTGGGCGCAGCAAGTACGCAGGTCAAGACCTGTTACCTACGAGTTACCCAGGGTGTCCCGGCCCTCACCGGCCGAAGATGAGCGCCATCCAGTGCTCGGGCCGCTCCAGCGGGGCGAATCCGAGCTTGGCGTACACCCCGTGCGCGTCCTGCGTGGCGAGCAGGACCCGGCGCACCCCGTAGGACCGCGTCTTCTCCCGCACCGCGCCGACGAGTGCGCTGCCGACGCCCTTGCCGCGCACGGACGGATCGACGTACACGTCGCACAGCCAGGCGAAGGTCGCCCGGTCCGTGATCACCCGGGCACAGGCGACCTGCTCCCCGGACACCGTGTCGTACACACCGAAGTTGAGCGAGCCCTCGATCGCCAGGTCCTGCTTCTCCCGGGGGCGCCCCCGTGCCCAGTAGGCGTCGGTGGACAGCCAGTGGTGCACGCGCTCGCGGTCGACGCGGGCGGGGTCGGTGGAGATCTCGTAGCCCTCGGGCAGGCTCGGCGTGTCGGTCATGTCCGCGATGCTCGCAGGCCGCCCGAAGGCGCGTCGAGCGGTTATGCGGTTATCCCAGCACCTCGTCACAGGCCGCACGCAGCCGCCGTACGCCCTCCGCGACCTCCCCGGCCCCGGCGACCGCCGCGAAGCTCAGCCGGACGTGCGCGGCCGGGGGTTCGGCGCTGAAGTACGGGCGGCCGGGTGCGAGGGCGACGCCGGCGCGCAGGGCCGCGGAGGTCAGGGCCGACTCGTCCGTGCCGTCGGGCAGGCGCGGCCACAGGTGGTAGCCGCCGGAGGGGACGTGCGGCAGGGCGAACTGCGGCAGGTGCAGGGCGAGGGCGCCGGTCATCGCGTCCCGGCGCGCCTTCAACTCCGCGGAGACGGCCCGCAGATGACGCGGCCAGGCGGGCGAGCCGACGAGTTCGAGGGCGGCCTCCTGGAGGGGGCGCGGCACGAAGAACGTGTCGACGACCTGGATCGCGCGCAGCCGTTCCAGGACCGGACCGCGTGCGGCCAGGGCACTCACCCGGAAGCTCGGCGAGGTCGCCTTGGTCAGCGAGGAGACGTGGACGACGACGCCGTCGGGGTCGTCGGCGGCCAGCGGGCGCGGCAGCGGCCCCGCGTCCTCGTGCACGAGCCGCCGCACGAAGTCGTCCTCGACGACGAACGCGCCCGCGTCCCGGGCGATGCGCAGCACCTCGGCGCGCCGCTCGGGCGCGAGCACCGCGCCCGTGGGGTTCTGGAAGAGCGGCTGGCAGACGAAGGCCGGGGCGCCGGTGGCCCGGAACGCGTCCGCGAGCAGCTCCGGACGCACGCCGTCGGCGTCCACCGGGACGGGCACCGGACGCAGGCCGGCGGCGCGGGCGATGGCGAGCATGCCGGGGTAGGTGGGCGACTCGACCAGGACGGGTGCGCCGGGCGGGGCGAGGGCGCGCAGAGCGGTGGTGAGCGCGGACTGCCCGCCGGCGGTGACCAGCACCTCGGCGGCCGTGACCGATCCGCCGATGCTCCGCGCGAACCACTCGCGCAGCTCCGGCAGCCCCTCCATGGGCGGTCGCCCCCAGGCGCCGGGACGGCGCCCGGCCCGCGAGAGGGCGGCGGCCATCGCCCGCTCGGGCTGCAGGGACGGGTGCAGATAGCCGCCGTTGAACTCGATCACGCCGGGCGGCGGGGCGGCCAGCGACGCCAGCACCCCGGAGGCGTCCACGGAACGCGGCACGAGGTCGGCGGCGCCGTCCGCGCTGAGCGCGACCTCCTGCCAGGAGGT
The DNA here is from genome assembly GCF_040647715.1 of Streptomyces tibetensis. Classification (GTDB taxonomy): domain Bacteria; phylum Actinomycetota; class Actinomycetes; order Streptomycetales; family Streptomycetaceae; genus Streptomyces; species Streptomyces tibetensis_A. The sequence continues at coordinate 252,658 of NZ_JBEZCR010000006.1, forward strand.
GTCACCCGCGGGAGCCGGCGCGGCACGGGTCTGCGCGCGGAAGGCGCCCGCGCCGGGCCGGGTGACCACCAGACCCTCGGCCGCGAGTTGCGCCAGGGCCCGCGACACCGTCACCGGGCTCACCCGGAACCGCTCGACCAGGGCCCGGCTCGACGGCAGCTTTCCACCGGGTGAGTAGCGGTCGAGTTCCCGCCGCAGCAGTTCCGCCAGCTCACCCACGCTGCTACGCTCTTGCATGAGAGCACAGAGTAGCGCTACTGCGCCGCCCGCGATAGCAGTCGCCACCCCGGGCCGGGAAGACCGCGGCATCGGCACCCTCCAGGCGGCCCTCGGCGTCGTCGCCTTCTCCCTCACGTTCCCCGCGACCGCCTGGGGACTGGAGGGGTTCGGGCCCTGGTCGCTCGTCGCCGTGCGGAGCGTCCTGGCCGCCGTGATCGCGGGCTCGGCCCTTCTGGCGCTGCGGGTGCCGTTGCCCGCCCGGCGGCACTGGCCGGGCCTCGCGGTCGTCGGAGCCGGCGTCGTCCTCGGCTTCCCGCTGCTGACCACGCTGGCGCTGGAGACCTCCACCACCGCGCACGCGGCCGTCGTGGTCGGCCTGCTCCCCCTCACCACGGCGCTCTTCTCGGCCCTGCGCGTCGGCACCCGGCCCTCGCGCACCTTCTGGATCGCCGCCCTCGCGGGCGCGGCGGCGGTGCTGGCCTTCACCGTGCAGCAGAGCGGCGGCGCCCTGACCACCGCCGACCTGTACCTGTTCGCCGCACTGCTGGTCTGCGCGGCCGGCTACACCGAGGGCGGCCGGCTGGCCCGGGTCATGCCGGGCTGGCAGGTGATCGGCTGGGCGCTGGTGCTGTGCCTGCCGCTGACCGTGCCGGTCGCCTCGGTCGCCCTGGCCCACGAACCGGTGCAGCTGACCGCGCACAGCGTCACCGGTCTGCTGTGGGTCGCGGCGGGGTCGCAGTTCGTCGGGCTGGTCGTCTGGTACCGCGGCATGGCGGCCATCGGCATCCCCAAGGCCAGCCAGTTGCAGCTCGCCCAGCCACTGCTCACACTGGTGTGGTCGGTGCTGCTGCTGGGCGAACACCTCACGGTCGCCGCCCCGCTGACGGCCGCGGCGGTGCTGGTGTGCATCGCCGTCACACAGCGATCACGCGGCTGAGCGGGGAGCGTGCACGGCCACTGCCGACCGGCGCACCCCGCCGTGGACTCAAGGCCACGGACCGCTGCTCCGCACACGTGAGGAGGCCCCAGATGCGCGCAACCGTGGGCGACCAGCTTGTCCAGCACGGCAGGGTGGTCGGTCAGCACGACAAGATCGGCGAGATCGTCGAAGTGCTCGGCCAGGAGGGCAACCCCCCGTACCGTGTCCGGTTCGAGGACGGGCACGAGGGCGTGTGCTCCCCGGGCCCCGACACGGAGATCCGGCACAGGGAAACCATGACCGGGCCGTGACCGGGCCCGGGAGCGGCGCGAACCGTCCGTAGGGGGCGGCGACCAGGCGCGGGCGAGCCTCCGCCGTGCTCTGCGCGAGGCGGTCAGGCGGTCAGGCGGTCAGGCGGTCAGGCGGTCAGGCGGTCAGGCGGTCAGGCGGTCAGGCGGTCAGGCGCAGGGTGCCACGCCCTCCCCGGCTCCTCCGGGCCAAGCGGGTCGGCGTCGGCGGCCTCCGGTGGCACCTCGGCGCGGCGCAGCTCAGCGTGGGGGCGGCGCCGGCTTGCCGTAGTGGTCGGCGACCACTCGTGCCATCGCCCCGATCCGGTCGGCCGCCACGTCCCGGGCTGCGAAGTAGACGTGTCCGCGCACCTGCGCGTACGTCCCGGCCAGCGTCAGATGCCGGGACAGTTCGGCCGTCTCCTGCCACGCCGCGGGCTGCGCCGGGTCGCCGGCCTTGTACAGCGCCTCCCCCACGTACAGCTGCGTCGGGCTGTCGCGCGCGACCTTCGCCCACCAAGCCACCAGCTTCGCGTAGTCGGCGGCGGCGAAGCCGATGTTCCAGTACAGCTGCGGGACGATGTAGTCGATCCAGCCCTCGCGCACCCACGTGCGGGTGTCCGCGTGCAGATCGTCGTAGGTCTCCACACCGGCCCGGGTGTCCGAACCGGCCGGGTCCGTCGAGGCGTTGCGCCACACGCCGAACGGGCTGATGCCGAAGTGGGCGCTCGGCCGCACCTCCTTCACCCGGTCCGCGGTCTCACGCACGAGCCGGTCGATGTTGTCCCGCCGCCAGGCGGCCCGGTCCGGGAAGCCGTCGCCGTACTCGTCGTAGGCTTCGTCGTCGTCGAAGCTCTGCCCCGCCACGGGGTAGGGGTAGAAGTAGTCGTCGAAGTGGACGCCGTCCACGGGGTACTTCGCCACCGCGTCGAGCATCGCGTCCTGCACGAAGGCACGGACCTCGGGCAGCCCCGGGTTGTAGAAGAGCTTCCCGCCGTACGTCACCACCCAGTCCGGGTTCATGCGCGCCGGGTGGGAGGCGGCGAGCCGGGCCGGGTCGGCGTGTGCGGCGATCCGGTACGGGTTGAACCACGCGTGCAGCCGAAGACCCCGGGCATGCGCCTCCTTGACGGCCGTGCCCAGCGGATCCCACCCGGGGTTCTTGCCCTGGGTGCCGGTGAGGTACTGCGACCACGGCTCGTACGGTGAGGGCCACAGGGCGTCCGCCGTGGGACGGACCTGCAAGAACACGGTGTTGAGCCGGTTGCGGACCGCCGTGTCGAGGTGGGTGAGCAGTTCGGCGCGCTGCTGCGAGGCGGTCAGCCCCGACGTGGACGGCCAGTCCCGGTTGGCCACGGAGGCGATCCAGACGCCCCGCATCTCGGAGTCCGGCGCCCCGCCCCGGCGCCCGCTCGCGGCCGACGCCTGAGGCATCATCGTGAAAGCCGACAGCGCCGCGACCGCGAACGCCCTGCGTGAGACTCGTCCCATCCGCATGCCCCAAAAAGCCGCGGATCCGCCCGGTCGCGGATCGCTCCGGGGCCAGCATGCACGATGGAATCCCTCCCCCCGCGATCGATCATCGATACTTCGGAGTAACGTGCACGAACGGAGCAGGCGCCGGGACCCGGCCGGTCTGCCCGGACGTAGATCAGCAGCGAAAGGGACGATGTGACGGACATCCCAGCGGGAGACATTGCACGCGTCGGAGTCGTGGGCTGCGGTCAGATGGGCGCGGGCATCGCCGAGGTGTGCGCCCGGGCCGGCCTGGACGTCATGGTCGCCGAGACCACCGGCGAGGCTCTGGAGATCGGCCGCACCCGGCTGTTCACCTCCCTGGCCAAGGCAGCCGAGCGCGGCAAGATCACCGAGGAGGAGAAGGAGGCCACCCTGGCCCGCCTGAGCTTCACCACGGATCTCGGCGAGTTCGCCGACCGTGACCTGGTGATCGAGGCCGTCGTCGAGAACGAGCAGGTCAAGACCGAGATCTTCCAGGTGCTCGACCAGGTCGTGACCCGGCCGGACGCGATCCTGGCCTCCAACACCTCCTCGATCCCGCTGGTGAAGCTGGCGGTCGCGACCTCGCGCCCCGACCAGGTCATCGGCATCCACTTCTTCAACCCGGCCCCGGTACAGAAGCTCGTCGAGCTGATCCCGGCGCTCACCACGTCCGAGGGCACGATCAGCCGCGCCCAGATGTTCACCGAGAAGCTGCTCGGCAAGCACGCGATCCGCGCCCAGGACCGCTCCGGCTTCGTGGTCAACGCGCTGCTGATCCCGTACCTGCTCTCCGCGATCCGGATGTTCGAGACGGGCATCGCCAGCCGCGAGGACATCGACAACGGCATGGAGATGGGTTGCGCCCACCCGATGGGCCCCCTGAAGCTGTCCGACCTGATCGGCCTGGACACCGTCGCCTCGGTCGCGCAGTCCATGTACGAGGAGTACAAGGAGCCCCTGTACGCCGCTCCCCCGCTCCTGCAGCGCATGGTCGACGCGGGCCGGCTGGGCCGCAAGACGGGCTCGGGCTTCTACACGTACGCCTGACCCGTCCGGCCGGCACGGCCGTCTCAACGCCGCCGCTCCTCCGGCCACGGCCGGGCACGGCGGCGTCCCCATTCCTGCGCCTGCTCGGTCATGCGCCGGCGCAGCCACCCCATCCAGAACGCGAGCGGTGTGATCACGAGCGCGATCAGCAGCGCCGTTCCCCACTCCTCCCCCGAGGAGAAGCGGAGCATCACGACCACCAGTGCGTAGAGCGCCAGCGTGTACGCCGCATTCTTCTGCCACGTCGTCATGACGTCCCGGGTACCCCCCCGCGGCCGGTTACGGACGGTCAGATTTCGGCCAAGCGGCGGGCCCGGCACCGGGTCGGGTGCCGGGCCCGCGGCATTCACACACCGTGTGCGCGCCGGGCTCGCATATGCCCTACGCACACTCTCCCCAGGCACCCACCAGGCGAGTTGACTCCACCTGCGCATGCAAGGGATGTGAAACGACTACGGAAAGGAGCGGACTCGTGACCGTCGAGCCCGAGCATCCCGTTGTTCAAGGAGAACTCGCAGAGTTACGGCGCCGCCTCGATGTGGCCTACGCCCGCGTCGAGGGCGGACTGGCTCTGCTCAGCCACCGCACCGAGGAGACCGCCAAGGAACTCGACGAGCTCAACACCCGGATCAACTCGCTGGAACACGCGCGCTGGCCGCTGCCCGCGGTCGCCGCCCTCACCGCCGTGGGTGCCCTCGTCGTGACGATCTGGCAGGCACTGGGACGCTAGCCGCAGAGCCACTTGATCAGGGCAACGTGTCCTGACCGAGCCTGAGATGGTGCAGCAGGAGTAACGCGGCCGCCATGTTGGCGGCCGGGACCTCGCCGCGGGCGACCATGTCGGGGACGAGCTTGAGGGGCACCCATTCCCGGCGGTCCGACTCGAAGTCGTCCACGGGGTGCCCGACGTACTCGCCCTCGCCGGCCCAGTACACGTGGTGCCGGGCATCGGTGAGCCCGTTGGACGGCTCCACGCTCATGAGGTGGCGCAGGGGTCCCGGCCGCCAGCCGGTCTCCTCCTCCAGTTCCCTGGCGGCCGCGCGGGCGATGTCCTCGCCGTCCTCGACCACTCCCGCCGCGAGTTCCCACCCCCAGCTGTCGGTGATGAAGCGGTGCCGCCAGAGCAGCAGCACCTCGTTGGCCTCGTTGACGACCGTGGCCACCGCAACGGGCCGCAGCCGTATGAGGAAGTGATCCAGATGCCTGCCGTCGGGCAGTTCGACATCCGCGAGATTGACGCTGAACCAGCGGTTTGAGTACACATTTTGCTCGTTGTGTTTCGTCCACTGCACGGTTCTGCCACCTTCCGTCGAGTAAGTGGCAATATCGCAGCAGGGACGGATGCGCAGCAGGCGCACGGGAAGCGCCTCGGAGCGATCCGGGCACCCGGGCCCGGATCTACAACGGTACGCGCAGTGCTCCGTCGATGAGTTCGGCGGCCTCGGAGGTGCCCGCGCAGCCACTGCGCACCAGGTGCTCCCGCACCGCGCGCAGCCGGTCACGCAGCCGCTGGGACTCCATGCCCCGGGCCTGCTCGGCCATCTGCACGGCGATGGCCACCGCCTTGTCGGCGTTGCCCTGCCGCAGCTCGATGGTGCTGAGCATGGCCAGCCGGTGCACCCGGCCGCGGTCGTGCGCCGGGTTGTCGACGGCGGCCGCGGCGTGTTCCCCGGCAGCCGCGATCTCGCCCAGGCTCAGCAGTGCCTCCGCCACCTGGACGTTCACGAGCCCGGGCTGGACGTAGCCGGTCTCGTCGGGCTCGTAGCCGCGCCGGATGCGCTCGGCCGCCTGCTCGGCCCGCCGGATGCGGGACAGGGCGCTCGTGCCGTCGCCGAGATGCGCGTACGCCTTGGCCTGCATCGCGTACAGGTCGGAGGCGAGCGCCGGGGTGATGTGCTTGCCGGCGGCCCGCAGCGCGGCCTCCGCGAAGGCGACGGCCTGCCGGTACTCCCGCATGAACAACGACTGGTTGACCAGCAGGGCGATGACGTACGCCCCGAGTCCCCGGTCGCCGCTGGCCTTCGCCAGCCGCAGCGCCTGGTGGAAGTAGCGCTGGGCCAGCCCGTGCGCGTCGGAGTCGTAGGCGCAGATGCCGGCGACCGCCACCAACCCGCCGGTGGCCCGGTGCAGTTGGCGGCCGGTCTCGTCGGTGTAGCTGCCGCGCAGCAGCGGCGCGGCCTCGGCGTTGAGGAAGCCGACGATCCGGGCCCGGGTGGCGATGCCCCCGGCCTTGCGGTACATCTGCTCGTAGTGCGTACGGGCGGCCCGGAGCATCTCCAGGTCGCCCGCCGTGACCCGGTGTCTGCCGCCCCGTGAGACGTCCACGTCCTCGGGCGGGTTCTCCCACTCCCACACCGGCATCACCGCGGGCGTGCCGGTGAGGGCGGGCGCGCCCAGGATGTGCGGGCGCTGCTGCTGGTCGGAGCGCCACAGGGCGGTGGCCCGTTCGACGAACCCGGACAGCGTGCCGGTGTGCGGGGCGGACGGCTCGCCGGGCACGCCGAGGCCGATGTCGTCGAGGGTGACGTGCCGTTGCAGCCGGACTGCGAGCACTTCGCAGATCAGGTCGGGCACTTGGCCCCGGGGGCGTTGTCCCTTCAGCCACCGGGCGACGGCGGTGTGTTCGTACCTCAGGGACAGGCCACGGGCCCGCCCTGCCTGGTTGACGTGTGCGGCCAGCCCCGCGTGCGAGATCCCGGCCTCGTCCAGGATCGCGTCGAGCAGAGTGTTGGGCTGCATGTGGGCCCCCCGGTGGCTCGGTGCCGACAGAGTAGTGGTTCCGCGTTCACACGGGGTGTGAACGGAGTGCCCGAATCCGCAGGGTGCGCGCACTGTCGCTCTCCGTCGCGGGCCGGTTGACTGAACTGCCTCGAAAGAGGCCGGCCGGGCCGCCGGCTCCCCCTCGTACAGTGCGGCGGCCCGCTACCGCCGTCCGCCCGGCTGCCTGCCCGACACTCCGTGGCGGGGCGGACGGCATCGCCGGCGGTGCGTCGTGGTGTCCAAGGTGCCGTGGTGTCCAAGGTGCCGTGGTGTCCAAGGTGCCGTGGTGTCCAAGGTGCCGTGGTGTCCAAGGTGCCGTGGTGTCCAAGGTGCCGTGGTGTCTAAGGTGCCGTGGTGGTCTGCGGGTACGTCGTCGTGCTTGTCCGCGCGGTTCCCCGCGCCCCTGACGGCACCGCCCCGCTGTTCGTGAGCACGAGCAGCGCGATGTCGTCCGGCGGTTCGCCGCGTGTGTGGTGGAGGAGAGCGGCCGAGATCCTGCCGACGACGCCCTGCGAGGAGAGCGGGCCGTCCCCCGCGATACCGGTCAGCGCGCTCCCCAACGGGAAGAACCGGCCACGGGCGTCCCTCGCGTCCAGCGCGCCGTCCGTGAAGAGGAACACCGCGTCCTCGGGCGCGAGGTACCCGAGGGCCACCGTCGGCAGGACGGCGGGCAGCGGGAACAGGCCCAGGGGCGGCTGCGGATCGCCAGGAGCCAGTTGCTCGACCCGGCCACCGCTCAGCCGGTACGGCCACGGGTGCCCGCAGTTCAAGGCGCGCATCTCCCCGTCGGGGCGGATCTCCAGGAGCAGCAGCGTCACGAACTCCTCGGCGGCGCTCGCGGGATGCTCCTGGCGCAGATGGCGGTCCAGGGCCCGTTCGAGCCGGCGCAGCACCCCGCCGAGGTCCTCCTCGTCGTGCGCCGCCTCGCGGAAACAGCCGAGCATGGCGGCGACGGTCCCCAGCGCACCGATCCCGTGCCCGCGGACGTCACCCATCACGGCCCGGACGCCGTGCTCGGTGGCGACGACCTCGTACAGGTCGCCCCCGACCGCGGCGCCACGCTCCGCCGACACCTGGACGGCCGCCACGTCCAGCCCGTCGACCCGCGAGGGCAACGGCCGCAGCAGTGCGCGCTGCGCAGCACTCGCGACCCGGCGCATCTGCCGCAGTTCACGCATCAGCCCGTGCCGCACCTGGAGGATCAGCCCGGTCCCGACCGCGAAGAACACCGCGCTGGAGACGATCCGCGCCCGGAGATCGGTCTCCTGGGCGAGCGGACAGGCCAGCTTGTACGCGACGGCCGCCGCGCCCCACACGATGGGAAGACCGAGGCTGCGTACCCGGCCCCTGACGCGGATCATGCCGATGGCCCCCCAATAGGCCCTGACACACAGAATCGGACCGGCCCGAGAAGGCCGGTCCGATTCTGTCGACAGCACGCTGGGTTTGGGGGAGATCACCCACCTTTACCACTCAAACGAGTGAGGTGACCCGACCCGCTCCTGGGGGCGCGGGGAACTGCGCGAGCGACCACGACGAACCCGCAGCCGCCGGCACAGGGCAGCTCCCCGCCCCTTGGGCACTCAGCTCCGCAGTTCGGCGCCCACCCGCTCGCCCGCGAGGGCCACCGCCGCGTCCCGGGCCGCGGACGCCTCGTCCACGGTCAGCGTCCGGTCGGTGGCGCGGAACCGCAGCGCGTACGCCAGCGACTTGCGCCCCTCCCCCAGCTGCTCGGCGTTCTCGTACACGTCGAACAGCCGGATGGACTCCAGCAGTTCCCCGGCACCGTCCCGCAGCGCCGCCTCGACGTCCACGGCCGGTACGAACGCGTCGACGACCAGGGCGACGTCCTGCGTGGCCACGGGGAACGTGGAGATCCGGGGCGCCGCGGCCGTGGCGTCACCGGCGGTCTCCACCGCGTCCAGATCGATCTCCATCGCGCAGGTGCGCGCGGGCAGCCCGAGGGCCTTGACGACCCGTGGGTGAAGCTCGCCCGCGTGCCCGACGACCCGCTCGGCACCGTCCACGGTGACCGCCAGCTCGGCGCACCGACCCGGGTGCCACGGGCCGTACTGCCCCTTGCGGATGACGAGCTCGGCTCCGGCCTCACGGGCGACGGAGCGGGCGGCCTCGACCGCGTCGGCCCAGTCGGCCGGGCGGCCCTTGCCCCACCAGCCGGCCTGCTCGCGGGCACCGGCGAGGACCACCGCGGCGTGGCGCGGCTGCTCGGGCAGCGCCGCGTTCAGCTCGGCGAGCTCCTCGTCGGTCGGGCGGCGGTCGACGGGCAGCACGGCCGCGATCCGCTGCTCCTCACGCGGCCGGAAGACCAGACCGGTCTCGAACAGCGCGAGGTCGTGCGAGCCCCGGCCGTCGTTGCGGCGCAGCGCGGCGAGCAGACCCGGCAGCAGCGAGGTGCGCAGCGCGGGCTCCTCGTCGCTCAGCGGGTTGCTGAGCTTCACGACACGGCGGGCCGGGTCGTCCTTCTCCAGGCCGAGCTGGTCGAAGACCTGCTCGCCGATGAACGGGTAGTTCAGCGCCTCGACGTAGCCGGCACCGGCCAGGGCCCGGCCGACCCGGCGGTGCAGCCGCTGCCGGTCCGTCAGGCCGAGGCCCGCCGGCGGCTTGGGCAGCGTGGAGGGCAGGTTCTCGTAGCCCTCCAGCCGGATGACCTCTTCGGCCAGGTCGTTCGGGTCGGTGAGGTCGGGCCGCCAGGACGGCACCGTGACGACCAGCTCGTCCTGCCCGGACACGTCACAGCCGACCTCCTGGAGGCGGCGTACGACGGTCGCGCGGCCGTAGGCCACGCCCGCGACCTTGTCCGGGTGGTCGGCCGGGATGGTGATGGTGCGCGGCGCGGACGGGGCGAGGACCTCCGTGACACCGGCCTCCGCGGTGCCGCCCGCGAGCAGCACCAGCAGGTCGACGGTGCGCTGCGCGGCGGCAGCGGCGGCCTGCGGGTCCACGCCGCGCTCGAAGCGCCGGGACGCCTCGGAGGAGAGCTTGTGGCGGCGGGCGGTGCGCGCGATGGAGACCGCGTCGAAGTGGGCGGCCTCGATGACGACGTCGGCCGTGGTGTTCTCCACGTTGTCGTGGTCGGCGATCTCCGTGTTGGCGCCGCCCATGACACCGGCGAGTCCGATCGGGCCGCGGTCGTCGGTGATGACCAGGTCCTCGGCGTCCAGCGTGCGCTCGACACCGTCGAGGGTGGTGAGCTTCTCGCCCGCCTCGGCCCGGCGTACGCCGATCGTGCCCTGGACCAGGCCGCGGTCGTAGGCGTGCAGCGGCTGGCCGAGCTCCATCATCACGTAGTTGGTGACGTCGACGGCGAGGGAGATCGGGCGCATGCCGACCTTCTGCAGCCGGCGCTGGAGCCAGATCGGGGAGCGGGCCTCGGCGCTCAGGCCGGTCACCGTGCGGGCGGTGAAACGGTCGCAGCCGGTGGGGTCGGAGATCTGCACCGGGTAGCCGTAGGCGTTCGGGGCGGGCACGTCGATCAGGGCCGGGTCGCGCAGCGGCAGGCCGTAGGCGATGGCCGTCTCACGGGCCACGCCGCGCAGCGACAGGCAGTAGCCGCGGTCGGGCGTGACGGCGATGTCGAGGACCTCGTCGACCAGTTCCAGCAGCTCGACGGCGTCCTTGCCGACCTCGGTCTCCGGCGGCAGGACGATGATGCCCTTGGTGCCGTCGTCGCCCATGTTCAGCTCGTCGCTGGAGCAGATCATGCCGCGGGACATCTTGCCGTAGGTCTTGCGCTCGGCGATCTGGAAGTCGCCGGGCAGGACCGCGCCGGGCAGGGCCACGACGACCTTGTCGCCGACGGCGAAGTTGCGGGCGCCGCAGACGATCTCCTGCGGCTCACCGGTGCCGTTGGCCTGGCCGACGTCGACGGTGCAGAAGCGGATCGGCTTCTTGAACTCCGTCAGCTCCTCGATCGTCGCCACCCGGCCGACGACCAGCGGACCCTTGAGGTCGGCGCCGAGCTGCTCGACGGTCTCGACCTCCAGACCGGCCGAAATGAGCTTGGCCTGCACGTCACGACCGGTCTCCGTCTCCGGCAGGTCGACGTACTCCCGCAGCCAAGAAAGCGGGACCCGCATCAGATCTCCATCCCGAACGGCCGGGTGAACCGGACGTCACCCTCGACCATGTCTCGCATGTCTTCGACGTTGTGGCGGAACATCAGCATCCGCTCGATACCGAACCCGAAGGCGAACCCGCTGTACCTCTCGGGGTCGACGCCGCAGGCGGTGAGCACCCGCGGGTTGACCATGCCGCAGCCGCCGAGCTCGATCCAGCCCTCGGAGGAGCAGGTGCGACAGGGGCGGTCGGGGTTGCCGATGGACTCGCCCTTGCAGACGTAGCAGAGCATGTCCATCTCGGCACTGGGCTCGGTGAACGGGAAGAAGTTCGGCCGCAGCCTGGTCTTCATGTCCGCGCCGAACAGGGCCTGCACCATGTGGTCCAGGGTGCCCTTGAGGTCGGCCATCGTCAGGCCCTCGTCCACCGCCAGCAGCTCGATCTGGTGGAAGACGGGCGTGTGCGTGGCGTCGAGCTCGTCGGTGCGGAACACACGGCCGGGGCAGACGATGTAGACCGGCAGCTCACGGTCGAGCAGCGCGCGGGCCTGCACCGGAGAGGTGTGGGTGCGCAGCACGACACCGGAGCCGGACTCGTCGGTGCCCTTGGGGCCCTGGACGAAGAAGGTGTCCTGCATCTGCCGGGCCGGGTGGTCGGGCAGGAAGTTCAGGGCGTCGAAGTTGAACCACTCCGCCTCGGCCTCCGGCCCCTCGGCGACCTCGTAGCCCATGGCCACGAAGACGTCCGCGACCCGCTCCATCATGGTGGTGAGCGGGTGCCGGGCGCCGGCCGGTACGCGGTCGTACGGCAGCGTGACGTCCACCGCCTCCTCGACGAGCACACGCGCGTCCCGCTCGGCCTCGAGCTCCACCTGGCGGGCGGCGAGGGCCTTGTTCACGGCGCCTCGGGCCTGGCCGACGCGCTTGCCGGCCTCGGCCTTGGCGTGCGGGGGCAGGGCGCCGATCTCGCGGTTGGCGAGGGCCAGCGGGGAGGTGGGGCCGGTCTGGGCGACCTTGGCCTCGTGGAGCGCGTCGAGGGAGTCCGCGGCGGCGAAGGCGGCGAGCGCCTCGTCCCGCATGCGCTCGATCTCTTCCGGTTTCAACGTCTCGACCTCGACCGGGTCGTACGACTTATTCGGTGCCGACATCTCTTCCCGTGCTTCCGATTGGCTGGCTGGAGGTCCCCGTCTCCGACTCGGACGGCCGCCTGAAGGGACACAAAGGTGCCAATGGCCGAGTCTAACGGGGTGGAGGGTCCCTCCAGGACGCCCGGTCCGGGAGGGGTTCCTCGGGTAAAGGAATGCGCCCGCGGGCTCAGGCGAGGTAGGCCGGAGCGCTCACGGGCAACGTAAATCGGAACTCGGCGCCGGCGCCGGGGGCGCGGCCGACCGTGATGGTGCCGCCGTGGGCCTCGACGATGCCTTTGACGATGTAGAGCCCGAGGCCCGTCCCGCCGCGCTTGCTGCCCCGCCAGAAGCGGGTGAAGACGCGGTTCATGGACTCCTCCGGGATGCCGGGCCCCTCGTCGCTCACCGTGACCGACGTACCGGTGTCCTCGCCCTCACGGGGGGACGCCGTGGCCGTGACGTCGATCGTGACAGTTCCCTCGCCGTGCCGCACGGCATTTTCGAGCAGGTTGCTGAGCACCTGGTCGATCTTGTCGGGGTCGGCCCACAGGTCGGGCAGCGGCTGCTGGACGCGCAGCAGGAACCGGTCGGCGGGCTGTCCGGCGGCGACGTAGGCCTGGATGTGCCGTCCGACGGCGGCGCCGATGTCGACGGGCTGGCGGCGCACCTCCAGGCGGCCGGAGTCGATCCGGGAGATGTCGAGCAGCTCGGCGATGAGCCGGGTGACCCGGTCGGCGTCGGCGTCGACGGTCTCCAGCATCAGGCGTTTCTGGTCGTCGGTGAAGCGTTCCCACTTGGCGAGCAGCGTGGCGGTGAAGCCCTTGACCGAGGTGAGCGGGGAGCGCAGTTCGTGGGCGACGGTGGCGATCAGCTCGGCGTGGCTGCGCTCGGTGCGGCGGCGGGCCTCGGTGTCGCGCAGGGTGACGACCAGGCGCCGGACGGGTCCGGTGGGCCGGGTGCGGACGTAGCGCGCGGAGACCAGCACCTCACGGCCGCCCGGCAGGAGCAGGTTGCGCTCGGGCTGTCCGACACGGATGGCGAGGCCGCCGTAGGGGTCGGTCAGCTGCCACCAGCGCCGGCCCTCCAGGTCCTCTAACGGCAGGGCCTTCTCCAGGCGCTGCCCGAGGGCGTCCCGGGCGCGGACGGCGGTGATGCGCTGGGCGGCCGCGTTGAAGCAGATGACACGGCCCTCCTCGTCGGCGACGACGAGCCCGTCGGGCAGCTGGTCGGGGTCGATGCCGAGGCCGGCGTGGTCACCGGGTGGCCGGGACGCGGCGGGCGGGCTCCCGGCGTCCTGGGCTCCCGGTGCGCTGCTCGTGCCGACGGTCATCCCCGTACCCCACCTCCAAGGCTCGCAGAGGGGTCCCTGAGCTGGTCACCCTACTAGTTCCCGGTGACGGAGCGGCACCCTCCGGAGGCGCGCTGTGCACGCGCCGACGCATAGAGACATACGGCGGCGGCGGTGGCGAGGTTCAGGCTCTCGGCCTTCCCGTGGATCGGAACGCGCACGACGGCGTCCGTGAGGGCGCGGGTCTCCTCCGGCAGGCCCCACGCCTCGTTGCCGAAGACCCAGGCGGTCGGCCCGCCCATGGTGCCCTTGTCGAGCTCGTCGTCGAGGTCGCGGTCGCCCGCGCCGTCGGCGGCGACGACCCGGACGCCGGCGTCCCGCAACCGGTCGACGGCCTGCTCCACGGGGACGCCGACGGCGACGGGCAGGTGGAACAGGGAGCCGACGGAGGCGCGGACGGCCTTGGGGTTGTACACGTCGACGGAGGCGTCGGTCAGCACGACGGCCTCGGCTCCGGCGGCGTCGGCGCAGCGCAGCACGGTCCCGGCGTTGCCGGGGTCGCGGACGTTGGCGAGGAGGGCGACGAGCCGCGGTCGGGCCGCGAGGACCTCCTCGAAGGGCGTGTCCAGGAACCGGCAGACGCCGACGAGGCCCTGCGGGGTGACGGTGGTGGAGATGTCGGCGATGACCTGCTCGGCGGCGAGGTGCACGCGGGCTCCGGCGTCCCGGGCCGCTCCGACGATGTCGGCGTAGCGCTCGGCGGCCTCCAGGGTGGCGAACAGCTCCACGAGCGTCGCCGCGTCCCCGGCCCGGTGCCCGGCGGCTTCCCGCACGGCCTGCGGTCCCTCCGCGAGGAACAGCCGGTCCTTCCCCCGGAAGTTTCGCTTGGCCAGCCGCCGCGCGGCCAGCACGCGGGGAGAGCGGGGAGAGATGAGCTCGGGGGTGGCGGGAGACATCCGGTTCGCTTTCTCGGTAGCTGCACAGCAGGACCCGCAGACCGTCCGGCCTGCGGGTCCTTCAGTCACATCGGCTTCGAGCCGGCGTCACGCAGCCTTCGGCGCGTTCACGTCGCTCGGCAGCGCCTTCTGGGCGACCTCGACGAGGGCGGCGAACGCACCGGCGTCGTTGACGGCCAGCTCGGCCAGGATCTTGCGGTCGACCTCGACGTTGGCGGCCTTCAGACCCTGGATGAAGCGGTTGTAGGTCATGCCGTTGGCGCGGGCAGCGGCGTTGATGCGCTGGATCCACAGCTGACGGAAGTCGCCCTTGCGCTTCTTGCGGTCGTTGTAGTTGTAGACCAGCGAGTGGGTGACCTGCTCCTTGGCCTTGCGGTACAGGCGCGAGCGCTGACCGCGGTAGCCGGAGGCCTGCTCGAGGATCGCCCGGCGCTTCTTGTGGGCGTTGACTGCCCGCTTGACGCGTGCCACTTGTTAACTCCTTGTAGCGGGGTCGTGGGGGTGCTCACACGACCCGAAATCGATTGGGTCCCGGTCTGACGTGCGTCCGGCGCTCGCGCGCCCGGACGTCACTTGCCGAGAAGCTTCTTGATCTTCGCGGCGTCGCCCGGGGCCATCTCGGCGTTGCCGGTGAGGCGACGCGTCACGCGGGACGACTTGTGCTCGAGCAGGTGGCGCTTGCCGGCGCGCTCGCGCAGCACCTTGCCGGAGCCGGTGATCTTGAAGCGCTTGCTGGCACCGCTGTGCGACTTGTTCTTCGGCATAGCGCCGTTCTCTCCTCGTCGGTGGCGCTCCGGTGCCCGGTCGCGAAACCGGGCACGGTGGAGCGTCGTCTTGTATCGGTTGCTTCCTGGGACTGGCGTCCCGGGAGTCACGCCTCGGCGGGCTCCTCGGCAGGCTCTTCAGCCGGCGCCTCGTTCTCCGCGGCGTTCTGCGACTTGCCGGGGTTGGCCTTCGCGTCCGCCTTGCGGGCTTCCTGCGCCTGGCGAGCCTCGGCCATCGCCTCGGTCTTCTTCTTGTGCGGACCGAGAACCATGATCATGTTCCGGCCGTCCTGCTTCGGGTTCGACTCGACGAAACCGAGGTCCTGGACGTCCTCCGCGAGACGCTGCAGCAGTCGGTAGCCCAGTTCGGGACGGGACTGCTCGCGACCACGGAACATGATCGTGATCTTGACCTTGTCGCCCTGCTTGAGGAACCGGACGACGTGACCCTTCTTGGTGTCATAGTCGTGCGGGTCGATCTTCGGCCGGAGCTTCATCTCCTTGATGACCGTGTGCGCCTGGTTCTTGCGCGCCTCACGGGCCTTCATGGCCGACTCGTACTTGAACTTCCCGTAGTCCATGAGCTTGCACACGGGCGGACGGGCGTTCGCCGCGACCTCGACCAGGTCCAGGTCGTACTCCTGCGCAAGCTCCAGTGCCTTGGCCAGGGGGACGATGCCCACCTGCTCGCCACTGGGACCGACAAGTCGCACCTCGGGAACGCGAATCCGGTCGTTGATGCGGGGCTCGGCGCTGATGGATCCTCCTCGGTAGCACCACGCGACGGTCTGGCGGACGGCCGCGTAACGTCTTTTATCGATAGACCTAACCGCGCCGAAGCAATAAAAATGCCCCGGACGATCCCAGGCGGGGCTCCTCGAACTACCGGAGCACCGCCGCGGGGGGCCGCGGGGCGCGCTATCGGACGGATCGCCGCCTCCGGGACGGGACCGCCTGACCGGTGACCCGCCGCCCTGAGGGTGATCGGGTGGGAGTTCGAAAGCCTCCACTTGTGGGTCGGTCCCGCGAGCTGTGAGGCACACGTGTCCGACCGGTCGTTACACGAGATTACCAGCAGTGGCCAGGAACGGCCAATTGGGGCGTGCCGGGGCCACGTGGGGGCCGGCCGCGCACTGCGCCTATCGTGTGGGGCATGAGTGAGACCCCTCCTGAGTCCCCCGACTTCGACGCCATGGCCCGTGACATCGCCGAGGTCCCCGCGGTCGAGGTGATCGTGACGGTCGCCGTCAACCTGATGAGCGCCGCCGCCGTGAAGCTCGGTCTGACCGAGGAGGGCGAGAAGCACAAGGACCTGGACGAGGCCCGCAAGCTGGTGCACGCCCTGGCCGGTCTGCTGGACGCGACGGCCACCGAGATCAGTTCCTTCCACGCCGCTCCCCTGCGGGACGGCCTGAAGTCGCTGCAGCTGGCGTTCCGCGAGGCCTCGCTCGTCCCGGACGAACCGGGCCAGGGGCCGGGCGAGAAGTACACGGGCCCGGTCTACGGCTAGAGCTCGTCCCAGCGCGTCCCTCAGCGCACGAACAGGGGCTCGCCCGGTGGCGTCGCCTCGGCCGGCAGCAGTGCCAGGTCGAGACCGCGCACCAGGCGGGCCCGCAGTGTTTCGTCGTCCGCGAGCCGCCGGGCGACCGCCCGGGCGGCCTCAGCCGGGACCGCGGCCGGGTCGAGGACCAGGGCTAGGGTGCCGTCGGCCTGCCCCGGCCCCAGGTGGGCGCGCACGACGGCGGGCTCGGCGGCGACGGCGTCCCGTACGGCCCCGACGACGGCCGGGTCGGCGAGCGGGTCGGTGCTCGCCCGGCCCTCGGCCAGGGCGAGCAGGGCGGGACCGGTCAGCTCGAAGGGCACCGGTCCGGCCAGGTCGAGCACGATCGTGTCCGCCTTCTCGTGCGCGGCGGCCTGCAGGGCCTGGTGCAGCGGTACGGCGACGGGGCGGGCCTGCGGGTCCCAGCGGCCGAGGGAGTCCGTGGAGGTGAAGGCCGGCAGGGCGGTGCGGTCGCCGGCCTTGAGGGTGGGCACGGCCATGTCGCTGGTCTTCTCGCGGCGCAGCCCGTTCTCGTCCTCCTCGACCTCGCCTAGCACCGCCACGACGGGCACGAGCAGCCGGGCGTCCTTGAGGGCGGCGAGGACCGGGCCCACCGCGCTCCGGTCCTGCGCCCAGGCCTCGAGTGCCGCGCTCAGCCGGGGGTCGGCGGAGCCGTCGTCGTCGGAGAAGCCGGAGTCCGGGATGTTCTTGTTCGCCACGCGTCGACCCTATCCGCCGGGCGCCGCGCTCCCGGCGGCGCCTCAGAAGTCCGCGGCTCCTGTGGCTGCGGCGCCTCAGAAGTCCTCGCGGCTCCTGCGGCTGCCGCGCCACAGGACGACCGCCGCGACCAGCAGCACGCCGCCCGCGCCGCCCGCGAGGGGGGCGGCCCAGGCGGCGGTGCCGTCGCCGGAGGCGTCGTCGTCCGGTCCGCTGCCGAAGTACTCGGTGCCGTGGGACGCGGACTGCAGGTTTTCGGGCTTGAGCCGGGCGGCCGCCTTGATGGCGGCCGCCGGGTCGATGAAGCCGTAGCCCCGGGAGTCGTCCCGGCCGCCGGTGGGGGCGTTGCGGGCGGTGTCCTCCAGGAGCGATTTGATCTGGGCCGGGGTCAGGCCGGGATGGGCCGCCTTGACCAGGGCGGCGGCGCCGGACACGAAGGCGGCGGCGGCGCTGGTGCCCCAGCCCTCGTAGTACTTGTGGTCGGGGTCGGCGATGACGACGTCGACACCCGGGGCGCTGACGGTGGCGTACCAGCGGCGGGTGGAGAACGAAGCGCGGGTTCCGGCGCGGTCGACGGCGGTGGCGGCGATGACGCCCGGGTAGGCGGCCGGGTAGGAGATGTGGTCGCCCTTCTCGCCGCCGTTGCCCGCGGAGGCGACGACGACCACGCCTTTGCCCAGGGCGTACTGGATGGCCTGGTCCTCGGCGGGTTCGGGGTGCGCGGAGGCGGAGTCGTCGCCGAGGGAGAGGTTGATGACGTCGGCGCCGTGGTCGGCGGCCCAGCGGATGCCCTCGGCGAGGGCGTTGCCGCGGGTGCTGCGGGCCTTGGCCCGGTCGGGGTCGGCGTCCTCGAGGATCACGCGGACGGGGAGGATCTTCGCCTCGGGGGCGATGCCGATGACGCCGTCGGCGTCGCCCGGGCCGTGCCCGTGGCCGGCGATGATCCCGGCCATGGCGGTGCCGTGCCGGGCCCAGGCGCGGTCTCCGGGTTCGGCGCCGAAGCGGACCAGGTCCTTGCCGGGCAGGACGTTGCCGATCAGGTCGGGGTGGTCGGCCTCGACGCCGGTGTCCAGGACGGCGACGGTGATGCCGCGGCCCTTCGTGGTCTGCCAGGCCTCTTGGGTGTGCATGGCCTCCAGGGCCCACTGCTGGGCGCGGATGCCGTCGGCGTGGGCGGTGGCGGCGGGCAGGAGGACCAGACCGACGGAGAGCAGGGCGCCCAGGGCGGCGGCTTTGCGGGACGGCCTGCGCGGGTGTTTCCCGGCCGGGGCGTGCACGGCGGTCACGACGGTTGCTCCGAGGCCGAGCGGACGTCTTTGCGGAGGTCGCGTTCGACGCGGTCGGCGAGGCCCTGCGCCTCGTTGCCGAGGCCGGCCTGGGCGGCTGCGGTGGTGGCGTCGGCCTGCATGGCGTCCCCGGCGGGCTGCGGGTCGTCGACGGTGCGGCCGTCGGCCCAGCCGGAGACGGCGAAGACGACGACGGGGGCCTCGGTCAGCACGGAGACGGTCCAGGAGGCACGCTGCCGGGCGCCGAAGCCGGCGGCGGGCGTGCCCTGCGCGGCGTACGGCAGGGGCATCAGGTCGCTGCGGCGGTCCAGGCGTTCCTTGCGGAAACGGTTCGCGAGGGCGGTCATGCCGGGGGCGTCGGCCGTGGTGAAGAGCAGACCGACGGTGGTCACGTAGCTCTCGGTGGCGTCGGTGTAGGTGGCACGCAGGAGGCGCTCGCAGCCGACGGGGGCGAGGGCCTTGCGCAGCAGCGGGTCGAAGGCGTCCTTGCAGCCGCTGTCCGGGGCGACGGCTATCCGGGTCCAGGTGCGGTCCGCTCCGCCGGGGCCGGCGCCCCGGCCCTGCACGGTGGGCGGGAACAGCTGGTCGACCGGGACGCTGTGCCAGAGGTTCTGGGCCGCGGCGAAGGCGCTGGGTGAGCCCTCGTCGCCGGAGCCCCCGACGAGCCAGCTGCCGGTGACCGCGCCTGAGATGAGCCCCATTCCGAGCACGAGGCAGGCGGCGGCCGCGGCGGCCCTGGGCGCTGCGCGCCGGCCGAGCGGCCGGGGCCGTGCGTCGCCGTCGTAGCCCTCGGGCTCACCGAAGGACACCACGGGGCGCGTGGCGCTCCAGGAGAGCGCGGGGTCGGGAGAGACGGGGGTGTTGCGGGGTGGCGGTGCCAAGGGGGCGGGCCGCCGGGTGGGCGCCGGGGGCACACGCAGGTCCCGTCCGGCGCCGGTGCGCGCTCCGGCCGGTATCGGCGGCTCGGGCGCGGGCCGGCCGGCGGTGGCACCGGTGCCGGCCGGTGCCGACGGCTCGTGTGCGGGGCGTGGTGGGGTGGCGGGGCGCGCGGATCCGGGGCGGGTTGCCGTGGTCCGGTGCGCGGCAGAGCGGCCGAAGGGCGCGGCGGGCTCGTCCGGTGCCGGTTCCGCGGGGGCGGGGCGCAGGCGTGCGGTCGTTTCGGACGCGTGGTCACCGGGGGCGGCGGGACGGCGGGGCGGGGGCAGGCGGAACGGCCGACCGGTCGACTCCGCGGCCGCACCGGCCGCGGCGTCGGTACGGCCGGGCGCGGCGAGACGGAAGGGCCGGCCGGAGGATGGCGAGGAGGTCCCGTCCTGAGCGCCGGAAGCCGCTGTCCGGCCGGTGGTCTGCGACGAGGCCTCGTCCCGGGTTCCCGGATTCGCTGCCCGGCCGGAGGACTGCGGCATTGTCCCGTCCTGGGTGCGCCAACCACCCTCTGCGCCCGAGGAGTCCGGCGTGGGCAGGTGACGCGGCCGCGACGGGGGCTGGGGTACTCCGGATCCGGGGCGCGCCTCGCGGCCGACACTGGGCGGCTTGTCCGGGAAGCGCGTGGAGGCGCGGGGCGGGGGCGGTGAGGCGGAACCGGCGTGCTGGGGGGCGGTGCCACCGGGGACCGGGGCACCGGGGTTCCGGAAGCGTGGGCGGCCCCCGTCGGACGGTTTCGTCGCTGCTCCTACCGCAGGAGCGGTGACCTCCGGTCCCGTGCCGGGATCGGTGGACGTGCCCGGGGTCTCCCACTCGCCCTTCGGCGCATCCTGCGGCGGCTCCTCGGGGGAATCCGCAGCCGGGTCCGTCGCCGAGTCCTGCGGCGTGGCCGGCGGGTGTGGCGGGCGGGGCGGGGCCGTGGGTCGTGGGGGGAAAGAGGCGCGTCGCGCTTCCGTGCTCATGCACCCCCCGTTTCCGCATGCCCGGGCCGCTCGTCTCGCGCGGGCCGGTGTCGTCCTGCCCGAGCCCGGCACACAGTCGTCCCGGGCACACCTACCCGTACGGAGGGAGCGTCATCCCGGCGCGGATCCCCGGCCGGCATCATCCGCCGTACGTGCGCGTCACTCTACGGCTTGTTCCTGGGCGGACGGGAACCAGTCCACAACGGCGGGGCATCTGCCCGGAACGTCCCCCTACCCTGCGGTAATCCGGTCTGGCAGGCTGCGTTCATGACTGCGCGCGCCTCCGACCGGGCCCGTTACGACCAGGCCACCGCCCATCTCGACGCCCCCCTCGCGATCGTGGACCTCGAAGCCTTCGACGCCAACGCCGCCGACCTGGTGCGCCGCGCCGGGGGCAAGCCCGTCCGGGTGGCCAGCAAGTCCGTGCGCTGCCGGGCGCTGCTGGAGCGCGTCCTGGCCCGCGACGGCTTCGCGGGGATCATGTCGTTCACCCTGGCCGAGTCCCTGTGGCTGGCCCGCTCGGGGTTCGACGACGTGCTGCTCGCGTACCCGTCCGCCGACCGTGCCGGGTACGCCGAACTGGCCGGTGATCCCAAGCTCGCCGCCACCGTGACCGTCATGGTGGACGACGTCGCCCAGCTGGACCTGATCGACGCCTCCCGGGGTGGCGGGCGTGAAGTGGTGCGGGTGTGCCTGGAGTTGGACACCTCGTTGAAGCTGCTCGGCGGGCGGGTGCGGGTCGGGGCCCGGCGTTCGCCGCTGCACTCCCCCGCCGAGGTCGCCGAGGTGGCACGGGCGGTGACCCGGCGGCCCGGCTTCGAGGTCGTGGGGATCATGGCCTACGAGGGGCATGTCGCCGGTGTCGGTGACGCGGTGGCGGGACGGCCGCTGCGGTCCCGCGCCGTCCGGCTGATGCAGGCCGCCGCGAAGCGTGAACTGGCCGAGCGGCGTGCGGAGGTGGTGCGCGCGGTGCGGGCCGTCGTGCCGGGACTGGAGTTCGTCAACGGTGGCGGTACCGGTTCGGTGCAGCACACGGCGGCCGAGGAGGCGGTGACCGAGATCGCCGCCGGGTCGGGTCTGTACGTGCCGCGCCTGTTCGACAACTACACGTCGTTCAGCGCCCGTCCGTCGGCCCTGTTCGCCCAGCCCGTCGTGCGGCGGCCCGGTGTGGGCGTCGTGACGGTCCTGGGCGGTGGGTATCCCGCCTCGGGTGCGGCGGGTGCCGACCGGTCGCCGGTGCCGTATCTGCCCGAGGGGTTGCGCTACGACCCGCAGGAGGGCGCCGGTGAGGTGCAGACGCCGCTGCTGGGCTCGCCCGCCGACGATCTGTTGATCGGCGACAAGGTGTGGTTCCGGCACGCGAAGGCCGGTGAGCTGTGCGAGCGGTTCGACCGGCTGCACCTGGTCGAGGGCGACACGGTGACCGCGACGGTGCCGACGTACCGCGGCGAGGGGCACACGTTCCTGTAAGGGGTCGTTCGGCCGGGCCCGTGCACGAGGACCGGCGACCGGACGTGCGTCCGGCCCCGGTCCCTCGGCCAGGTTCTACACGGGCGTGACGTACGCCCCCGCGATTCCGCCGTCGACCAGGAAGTCGGTGGCGTTCACGAAGGAGGAGTCGTCGCTGGCGAGGAAGGCCACGGCGGCGGCGATCTCCTCGGCCTCGGCGAACCGGCCCAGCGGGATGTGCACCAGGCGGCGCGCGGCCCGCTCCGGGTCCTTGGCGAACAGCTCCTGGAGGAGGGGGGTGTTGACCGGTCCCGGGCAGAGGGCGTTCACGCGGATGCCCTCGCGGGCGAACTGCACGCCCAGTTCCCGGGACATGGCGAGGACGCCGCCCTTGGAGGCGGTGTACGAGATCTGCGAGGTGGCCGCGCCCATCCTGGCGACGAAGGACGCCGTGTTGATGATCGAGCCCCGGCCCTGGCGCCGCATGTAGGGGATGGCGGCCTTGCAGCACAGGTAGACGGAGGTGAGGTTGACCTCCTGGACGCGCTTCCAGGCCTCCAGGCCGGTCTCCAGGATGGAGTCGTCGTCGGGCGGGGAGATGCCGGCGTTGTTGAAGGCGATGTCGACGCTGCCGTAGGTGTCGTAGGCGGTCCTGAAGAGGGCCTCGACCTCGTCGGGGTCGGTGACGTCGACCTTCACGAAGGTGCCGCCGGTCTCCTCGGCTGCTGCCTTGCCGCGGGCCTCGTCGACGTCACCACAGACGACGTGGGCGCCCTCGGAGGCGAGACGGCGGGCGGCGGCGAGGCCGATGCCGCTGCCGGCTCCGGTGACGACGGCGGTACGGCCGACCAGGCGGCGGCAGATGTTCTCCTGGGCAGTCACTGTGCGGGGCCCTCCGTGCTGATGAAGACGTTCTTGGTTTCGGTGAAGGCGGCCAGGGCGTCGGGGCCGAGCTCGCGCCCGACACCGGACTGCTTGTAGCCGCCGAACGGGGTCCAGTAGCGGACGCTGGCATGGGAGTTGACGGACAGGTTGCCGGCGCGGACGGCCTGGGAGACGCGCAGGGCACGGCCGACGTCCCGGGTCCAGATGGAGCCGGAGAGGCCGTAGGGGGTGTCGTTGGCCAGCCGGATCGCGTCCTGCTCGTCGGTGAAGGGCAGGAGCACGGCGACGGGGCCGAAGATCTCCTCGCAGGCCGCCGCCGAGTCGGGGCTCTCGCCGGTGAGGACGGTGGGCGGGAACCAGAAGCCGGGGCCCTCGGGTGCGCTGCCGCGCAGGGCCTCGGCGGTGTCGGGCACGAAGCCGCGGACCCGGTCGAGCTGCTGCCGGGAGATCAGCGGGCCCATCTGGGTCTTCTCGTCGGCGGGGTCGCCCACCACCACGTCCGCCAGCAACTTCGCGAGGAGTTCGCGCACCTCGTCGTAGACCTGCTCCTGGACCAGGATGCGGGTGCGGGCGCAGCAGTCCTGGCCGGAGTTGTCCAGGAAGGAGAAGGGGTCGACGGCGGTCTTGAGGTCGGCGTCGGCGAAGACGACGTTGGGGCTCTTGCCACCGAGTTCGAGGGTGACGGGCTTGACCTGCTCGGCGCCGAGGGCCGCGACGCGGGTCCCGGTCCGGGTGGAGCCCGTGAAGACGATCTTGGCGACGCCGGGGTGGCGGACCAGGGCGTCGCCCGTGATGTCGCCGCGTCCGGGCAGGACCTGGAAGAGGTGCTCCGGGAGCCCGGCCTCCAGGGCGAGTTCGGCCAGGCGCAGCGCGGTGAGCGGGGTGGTCTCGGCCGGCTTGAGGAGGACGGCGTTGCCGGCCGCGAGGGCGGGTGCGCTGCCCCAGGCGGCGATCGGCAGGGGGAAGTTCCAGGGCGCGATCACGCCGACCACGCCGAGCGGTTCGAGCATCGTGACGTTCAGGCCGCCGGGCACCGGGATCTGCCGGCCGGTGAGCCGCTCCACTCCCCCGGCCGCGTAGTCCAGCAGGTCCCGGACGTTGCCGGCTTCCCAGCGGGCGTTGCCGATGAGGTGGCCGGCCTCGCGGACCTCCAGGCGGGCCAGTTCCTCCAGGTGCTCGTCGACGGTGACCGCGAAGCGGCGCAGCAGCCGGGCGCGGTCCGCGGGGGGCAGGGCGGCCCAGATCCGCTGTGCCCTGCCGGCGTGGGTGACGGCCGCGTCGACGTCGGCGGGGCTCGCCCCGGCGACGGCGGCGACGACCTCCTCGGTCGCGGGGTTCAGTACTTCCAGAAGGTGCTCGGAAGACAAGAGGGACCTCACATGCGTTCGAAGGAGCGGCGCAGCTCCCAGTCGGTCACCGCGGCGTCGAAGGCGTCCAGTTCGACGCGCGCCATGTTGCGGTAGTGCGCGACGACCTCGTCGCCGAAGGCGGCCTTGGCGATGGGGCTGTTCTCCCAGAGCTCGGCGGCCTCGCGCAGGGTGGTGGGGACGTGGTCCAGATCGGCGGCGTAGGCGTTGCCGGGACAGGGTTCGGGCAGCTCCAGCTTCTGCTCGATGCCGTGCAGTCCGGCCGCGACCAGTCCGGCGACGGCGAGGTAGGGGTTGACGTCGCCGCCGGGCAGGCGGTTCTCGAAGCGCAGGGAGCGGCCGTGGCCGACGACCCTGAGCGCGCAGGTGCGGTTGTCCTGGCCCCAGGCGACGGCGGTCGGGGCGAAGGAGCCGGGCTGGAACCGCTTGTAGGAGTTGATGTTGGGGGCGTAGAGGAGGGAGAAGTCGCGCAGTGCGGCCAGCTGCCCGGCGAGGAAGTGCCGCATGACCTCGGACATGCCGCCTTCGAGATCGCCGGCCATGGCGTTGGTGCCGTCGGCGTCGGCGAGCGAGAGGTGGATGTGGCAGGAGTTGCCCTCGCGCTCGTTGTACTTGGCCATGAAGGTGATCGACATGCCCTCCTGGGCGGCGATCTCCTTGGCGCCGGTCTTGTAGACCGCGTGCTGGTCACAGGTGACCAGGGCCTCGTCGTAGCGGAAGGCGATCTCGTGCTGGCCGGGGTTGCACTCGCCCTTGGCGGACTCGACGGTGAGACCGGCGCCGGCCATCTCGTTGCGGATGCGGCGCAGCAGGGGCTCGATGCGGCCGGTGCCGAGGACCGAGTAGTCGATGTTGTACTGGTTGGCCGGGGTCAGGCCCTTGTAGCCGGCGTCCCAGGCCTGTTCGTAGGTGTCCTTGAAGACGATGAACTCCAGCTCGGTGCCGACCTGGGCGGTGTAGCCGAGTTCGGCGAGGCGCTCCAGCTGGCGGCGCAGGATCTGGCGGGGGGCGGCGACGACCGGGGAGCCGTCGTTCCAGGCGAGGTCAGCGTGGAGCATGGCCGTGCCCTCGTTCCAGGGGACGCGGCGCAGGGTGGTCAGGTCCGGATGCATGGCGAAGTCGCCGTAGCCGCGGTCCCAGGAGGACATCGCGTAGCCGTCGACGGTGTTCATCTCGGTGTCGACGGCGAGCAGGTAGTTGCAGCCCTCCGTACCGTGCTGGAGGACCTCGTCGAGGAAGAAACGTGCGGCGAACCGCTTGCCCTGGAGCCGCCCTTGCATGTCGGGGAAGGCCAGGACGACAGTGTCGATCTCACCGCCGGCGACGAGGGCGTGCAGTTCCTCGACGCTCAGCGGGGGTGTGCGGTCTGCCACGGGAAGGCCTCCTAGGCTCCTTGGATCCGCTGCCTTGGATCCGCCGGGAGCCATAAGGTATTGCCGAGAACCATTGCTTGGGAAGGGGGTACGGCCACATGCCGGAGGAAGCTGGGGGCGGCGAGGTGCGGGACGGGCTGACGCCGGTGCTGCGGCCGGTGCGCGCGGGCAACGGCTTCGAGGAGGCGCTGGAGCAGGTCCTGCAGGTCGTACGGCTGGGTCTGGTGCCGGGGGGCGAGCGGCTGCCGGCCGAGCGGGAGCTGGCGGAGCGGCTGGGGATCAGCCGGGTGACGCTGCGCGAGGTGCTGAAGGTGCTCCAGGACCAGGGCCTCGTCGAGTCGCGGCGCGGCCGGTACGGCGGAACGTTCGTGCTGCCGCGCGCCGACGCGGTCGGCGAGGACGAGCTGCGGCGTCGGGTCGCCGAGGTCGACATCGAGGACGTGCTGCGGTTCCGGGAGGTGCTGGAGGTGGGCGCGGCCGGGCTGTGCGCGGCGCACGGGCTGGAGGAGAAGCAGGCGGGCCGGCTTCGCGAGGCCCTGGCGCGCACGCACGACGCGCCGCTCGCCGAGTACCGCCGACTGGACACGCTGTTGCACCTGACGATCGCCGAGCTGTCCGGCTCCCCGACGCTCACCGCCCAGTACGCGGCTGTCCGGGCGACCGTCAACGACCTGCTCGACTGCATCCCGCTGCTGGTGCGCAACCTGGAACACTCCCAGCGGCAGCACACCGCCCTGGTGGAGGCGGTGATCGAGGGCGAGGCCGACCAGGCGCGGGAGATCATGCGCGAGCACTGCGGGGGCACGGCGGCGCTGCTGCGGGGCTTCCTCGGCTGAGCCGGGCGGCGGTGTCGTCGCCCGGTGAGGATTTACGGGCGATTAACGCACGGGTCTTGCCATCCTCGGCCGGCGCCGCAAAGGTATGGCTCCATTCCATTGAGCTCAGCCCGCTCGACCCCGTGAACCGCCGCCGCCCCGTCGGGAGTCTGCTTATGTCCCAGGAACCCACGCTCACACCCGCCGCCCAGGAGGGCGACGACTATCTGGAGCGCAGAGCGCTGCGCCGCGGCAGCGCCGGCTGGGTGCTGCTGACCGGTCTCGGCGTCGCCTACGTCGTCTCCGGCGACTACTCGGGCTGGAACTTCGGCCTGGCCGAGGGCGGCTTCGGGGGTCTGGCGATCGCCATGGTGCTCATGGGCGCGATGTACGCGTGCATGGTCTTCGCCCTCGCCGAGCTGTCGTCGATCCTGCCCACGGCGGGCGGCGGCTACGGCTTCGCCCGGCGGGCGCTCGGCCCGTGGGGAGGCTTCCTGACCGGCACGGCGATCCTGATCGAGTACGTCCTCGCGCCCGCCGCCATCGTCATCTTCATCGGCGACTACGTCGAGTCGCTCGGCCTGTTCGGCCTGGAGTCGAGCTGGCCGGTGTACCTGGCCTGCTTCGTGATCTTCCTCGGCATCCACCTGTGGGGCGTGGGCGAGGCGCTGCGCTTCAGCTTCGTCGTCACCGGCATCGCCGTGGTGGCCCTCATCGTGTTCGCGCTGGCGGCGCTGCCCGACTTCTCCTTCGCATCGCTGGACGACGTCC
Source organism: Streptomyces tibetensis (assembly GCF_040647715.1). Classification (GTDB taxonomy): domain Bacteria; phylum Actinomycetota; class Actinomycetes; order Streptomycetales; family Streptomycetaceae; genus Streptomyces; species Streptomyces tibetensis_A. Next base: position 279,690 of record NZ_JBEZCR010000006.1, read on the forward strand.
CGGTGGACGCCTCCGCCGCGGGGTCGAGCTCCTGGCTTCCGTTCGGCCTGCTGGGCATCTGGGCGGCGTTCCCCTTCGGCATGTGGTTCTTCCTCGGTGTGGAGGGCGTGCCACTGGCGGCCGAGGAGACGAAGGACCCGGCCCGTACGCTGCCGAAGGCGATCCGCTGGTCCATGGGGATCCTGGTGGTACTGGCGGTGGTCACGTTCTTCGCGGCGGCCGGGGCGCGCGGTTCCGCCGCGATCCAGGGGGCGGGCAACCCGCTGGTCGAGGCACTCCAGCCGAACGGCAAGGCGACGCCCCTGAGCCGGATCGTGAACTACGCGGGCCTCGCGGGCCTGGTGGCGTCGTTCTTCTCGCTGATCTACGCGGGCTCGCGCCAGCTGTTCGCCCTGTCCCGCGCGGGCTACCTGCCCCGGTTCCTGTCGCTCACCAGCCGCCGCAAGGCGCCGTACCTGGGCCTGCTGGTGCCCGGCACGATCGGTTTCCTGCTGGCGGCGGTCTCCGGCAACGGCGCGCGGATGCTGAACATCGCCGTCTTCGGCGCGACCATCTCCTACGCGCTGATGTCCCTGTCACACATCGTGCTGCGCCGCAGGGAACCGGAACTGGAGCGGCCGTACCGCACGCCGGGCGGGGTGGTGACCTCGTCGGTCGCCCTGGTGCTGGCGTGCGCCGCGCTGGTGGCGACGTTCCTGGTGGACGTGACGGCGGCGCTGATCGCCCTCCTGGTGTACGCCGTGGCCGTCGCCTACTTCGGCCTGTACAGCCGCAAGCACCTGGTGGCGAAGGCGCCGGAGGAGGAGTTCGCGGCGCTGGCGGCCGCCGAGGCAGAGTTGGCAAGGGACTGAGTCGTCCGCGAGCGTGAGGGAGTCGTCGTGACCAGGCCGTTGATCGGTGTCAGCACCTACCTGGAGTCCGGTGCACGCTGGGGCGTGTGGGAGCTGGAGGCCGCGCTGCTGCCGGTCGGCTATCCGCGGCTGGTGCAGCGGGCCGGCGGCCTGGCCGCGATGCTGCCGCCGGACGACCCCCGGCACGCCGCGGACGCCGTGGCCCGGCTGGACGGGCTGGTCATCGCGGGCGGTCCGGACGTGGAGCCGGTGCGGTACGGGGCCGAGCGCGAGCCGCGGACGGGGCCGCCGGCGCCGGAACGGGACGCGTGGGAGCTGGCGCTGATCGAGGCCGCGCTGGCGGCGGGGCTGCCGCTGCTGGGGATCTGCCGGGGCATGCAGCTGCTAAACGTCGCTCTCGGGGGGACGCTGCTGCAGCACATCGAGGGGCACGCGGAGGCCGTGGGCGTCTTCGGCGGGCATGCGGTGAAGCCGGTGCCGGGGAGTCTGTACGCCGGTGTCGTGCCGGAGGAGACGTTCGTCCCGACGTACCACCACCAGGCCGTGGACCGCCTGGGCGAGGGCCTGGTCCCGTCGGCGTACGCGTCGGACGGCACGGTGGAGGCGGTGGAACTGCCGTCGGCCGACTGGGTGCTGGGGGTGCAGTGGCATCCGGAGATGGGGGAGGACGTGCGGGTGATGGGGGCGTTGGTGGAGGCGGCGACAAGAGGCTGAACCCCAGGGGGCTCGGCCCCCTGGACCCCGGCCTTTGCCCACCCACCACCCGAATCGGTCGGCCAAAAGGCCCGGTCGCGCTTCCGGACCGCCGCCGAGACCCACTCCTGCCCGCCCGGCGCTTCCAGACCGCCGAGGCACCATCCAGCCCGCCCGGCGCCTCCAGACCGCCGAGACCCACTCCTGCCCGCCGAGACCCACTCCTGCCCGCCCGGCGCTTCCGCACCGCCGAGGCACCATCCAGCCCGTCCGGCGCCTCCGCACCGCCGAGGCACCATCCAGCCCGTCCGGCGTTTGAGGACGAGGCCGTTCAGGCCGAAGCGGGGGTCTGGGGGCGCAGCCCCCAGCGGGGGCGAGGGGGCAGCGCCCGGGGATGGGACGGGTAGGGGCGGCGGGGGCGAGGAAACTAACCCCGCGTCAGCGACAGCAGGTCCCGCGCCGGCCCCGTGGGGCGATGGCCCGTCGGCCACACCGCCCTCAGGTCCCGCGTCAGGGCGACCCCCTCCACCGGCACCGGCACCAGCCGTCGCATCGCCAGCTCCTCCCCCACCGCCAGTTCACTCAGCACCGCCGGACCCGCACCGCTCACCGCCGCCGCCTTCACCGCCGTCGTGGACGACAGCTCGATCAGCGGCCGGGCCAGCCCGCCCAGCGCCGCGTCCAGCACCTGCCGCGTCCCCGACCCCTTCTCGCGGAGGATCAACGGCGTCGACGCCAGCTCCCCCGCAGCCAGCGACCGGCGCCGCCGGGCCCACGCGTGCCCGGGCGCGGTCACCACTATCAGCCGGTCATGGGCGATCACCGCGGAGTCGAGTCCGGCCGGCACCGACACCCCCTCCACGAACCCCAGATCCGCCTCGTCCGACAGCAGTCGCTCCGCCACCACGGTCGAGTTCCCCGCGTGCAGCGACACCGCCGTGTCGGGCCGCTGCGCGCGCAGCGCGAGCAGCCAGCCGGGCAGCAGATACTCCGCGATCGTCATGCTCGCGGCCACCCGCAGCCGGGAGTCACGGCGCACGCGCAGCGCCTGCGCCCCCACGTCGAACGCCTCCGCCGCCGCCACGATCCGCCGCGCCCAGTCCGTCACCAGGGCCCCGGCGTCCGTGAGCCGCGACCCGCGGGGCGATCGGTCGACCAGCGCCACACCGAGCTGCCGCTCCATCGACCGGATGCGGCTGCTGGCCGCGGGCTGGGTGATGCCGAGTTCCCGCGCCGCGCCACCGAGGCTGCCGAGCCGCGCCACCGCCAGCAGCAGCTCCAGGGCGCCCAGATCCGGTACCCGGTGCGCCAGGGGCCCGGCGACCTCCGGCCCGGCGTGCTCATCCGCGTTGCTCATAAACCCAGCTTATGTCGCCATAGAGGCATGGTCCCTGGTGGTGCGCCGCACCCGCAACCATCGTGGAGCCATGGTCACCGCAGCCCGGTCCCTCGGGCACCCGCTCTCCGTCCGTCGTCTCGGACCCAACTGGTACGCCACCGTGATGGGCACCGCCGTCGTCGCCACCGCCGGGGCCGCCCTCGCACCGCACGTCCCGGGGCTGCGCGGGGTCCTCGCCGGGGTGTGGGCCCTCTCCCTCGTCCTGCTCCTGGCGCTGCTCACAGCCCGGACCGTGCACTGGACCCGGCACGGGGACCGGGCCCGCGCCCACCTCCTCGATCCGGCGACGGCGCCCTTCTACGGCTGCCTCGCCATGGCCCTGCTGGCGGTGGGCGGCGGCGCCCTGACCGTCGGCCGGGACTGGATCGGCCTGCGGGCGGCCGTCACGCTCGACGCGGTGCTGTTCACCGCGGGCACCCTGACCGGTCTCGCCGCGGCGGTCGCGGTGCCGTACCTGATGGCCGTACGCCATCGCGTCGAGCCGGGACAGGCCACGCCGGTCTGGTTGCTGCCGCTCGTCGCGCCCATGGTGTCGGCCGCCGTCGGGCCGCAGCTGGTGCCGCATCTGCCGCCCGGTCAGGCCCGGGAGACGCTGCTCCTCTTCTGCTTCGCGTTGTTCGGGCTCAGTCTGCTCGCGACCCTGGTCATGCTGCCGCTGGTCTTCGCCCGGACGCTCACCGGCGGGCCGCTGCCCCTGTCCCTCACCCCGACCCTGTTCCTGGTGCTCGGCCCGCTCGGGCAGTCCACCACCGCCGTCGGCGCCTTCGCGGACGTCGCCCCCGGGGTCGTACCGGAGCCGTACAGCGAGGGATTCGGGGTGCTCGCCGTGCTCTACGGCGTGCCCGTGATGGGGTTCGCGCTGCTGTGGGCCTGCCTGGCCGCCGCCCATGTGCTGCGCGCCCGGCGGCACGGGATGCGGTTCTCGATGACCTGGTGGTCGTTCACCTTCCCCGTCGGGACGTGTGTCACGGGCACCGAGGCGCTGGGGCGGCACACCGGGCTCGTCACCTACGCGGGTCCGGCGGTGCTGCTGTACGGGGTGCTGGTCGCGGCGTGGGGCACGGCCGTCGCCGGCACCCTGCGCGGGCTGCTCAGGGGCGAGCTGCTCGCAGCGCCCGCTCCAGTACCCGCGGCGCCTCGGCCAGTGACGGTCCGTACCACGTCAGGTGCCGTCCGCTGACGAGCGCGCAGGGCAGGCCGGAGAAGGCCTCGGGGCCGTCGTCCGGGGTGAAGCGGTACGGCTCGTCCGGCAGCACCACCACGTCGGGTGCCGCGGCGCGGAGTTCCTCCAGCGGGACGCGCGGGTAGCGGTCCGGGTGCGTCGCGTGCACGCGGTCCACGCCGAGGCGGGCGAGGACGTCCCCCGCGAAGGTGTCGCGGCCGAGGACCATCCACGGGCGACGCCAGATCGGCACGACCGCCGTCAGCCGCGTCCCGGGCTCCGGCAGGGCCGCCCAGGCCTGCTCCGCGTCGTCCAGCCAGTGCGGGCGGGACCTCACCCCGCAGGCGTCCAGCACGCGAGTCAGTTCCCGGAAGGCCTGCGGCACGTCGCGGATCTCCGTCACCAGGACCTCGACGCCCCCTGCGCGCAGGGCCGCCAGGTCGGGTGCGCGGTTCTCCTCCTCGTTGGCGATCACGAGATCGGGCGCGAGGGACAGGATCCGGTCGGTCTTCGGGTTCTTGGTACCGCCGACGCGTACCACGTCCAGGTCAGGGGGGTGGGTGCACCAGTCGGTGGCCCCGGCCAGGGTTCCCGGCGCGGAGCGGGCCACGGCCTCGGTCAGCGAGGGGACCAGCGAGACGACCCTCACCGGCGTGGCCGGTCCCGGACCGCCTCGATGTGCTCGGCCACGGCGACGACGATCACACGGGTGTCCGACTCCGCCGCCCGCCAGCGATGCCGTACACCGCCGGTCAGGTACAGGGTGTCGCCACGGCCGAGGCGGTAGGCGCGGCCTTCCGCCTCGATCTCCACGGCGCCGTCGGCGACGTACATCAACTGGTCGTTGCGGTATTGGAATTCACGGCCGGCGTCATGGTCGCCGGTGAACTCGGAGGCGTGCATCTGGTGGTGGCCGCGGACCAGGGAACGGGACCGGGGCAGGACGTGCGGCTCGGTGTCGTCACCGCGGACGACGTCCACGCTGCACGCGGGGTCGGCCGCGGCGAGGAGCTCCACGGCGGTGGTGCGCAGGGCGTCGGCGACCTTCTCCAGGGAGCTGGTGCTGGGCCGCGCCCGGTCGTTCTCGATCTGGCTCAGGAACGGGACCGACAGGCCGCTGCGCGCGGCCACGACGGCGAGGGTGAGCTCCAGGGCGCGGCGCCGCCGGCGCACGGCCGCGCCCACCCGAAGGGGTTGCTCTTTGTGGTCGCCCATCGCTCCGGCTCCCTCCTTCGCCCGTCGATCCGCTCCCCGTGCGGCGGTGTCCCGCGCACTGCTTCTGTTGAGTTGTGTGCACCCTACGCATGTTCGGCAAACCGTTGCAGGCGGCCGTCACATCGCTGTCATGCGGGACAGCTCGACACCTCACGTTTCGCGCCAGGCGATCCGCCGCCGAAGGGGACGGGGGCAGGTCGCCCAGCGGCTGGGGGACAGGCGGAGAGAGGGGGTTCAGGGGGTGGCGTTGCGCTCTGTGGTTGTCCGGATCCGGCCGGGGCCGGGGGCGGGACGCGGCGTGTCGCGCGTCCCACCCCGGAACCCTACTGCGGAGTCATCCTCCGCACCATGTCCGGGCTGCCCGAGCCGGTCGGCCGGGAGAGAGCGAGGACAAAGCTCAACGCGTTGCGCTGCGCCGAGGGCTGTCGGTGCGGTACGGCATGATGCGTGGCGTGACCGGACGACTGATGCTCCTCGACACCGCTTCCCTGTACTTCCGCGCCTACTTCGGCGTCCCGGACTCGGTCCGGGCCCCCGACGGCACGCCGGTGAACGCCGTGCGCGGGCTGCTCGACTTCATCGACCGTCTGGTCAAGGACCACCGGCCGGACCTGCTGGTGGCGTGCATGGACGCCGACTGGCGGCCGCAGTGGCGGGTGGAGCTGATCCCCTCCTACAAGGCCCACCGCGTCGCCGAGGAGCACGCCGTCGGCCCGGACGAGGAGGAGGTGCCCGACACCCTGTCGCCGCAGGTGCCGGTGATCGAGGCGGTGCTGGACGCGGTGGGCATCGCGCGCGTGGGCGTCGCGGGCTACGAGGCGGACGACGTGATCGGCACCTTCACCGCACGGGCGACGGGCCCGGTCGACATCGTGACGGGCGACCGCGACCTGTACCAGCTGGTGGACGACGCACGCGGGGTGCGCGTGCTGTACCCGCTGAAGGGCGTGGGCACGCTGCAGCACACCGATGAGGCGGTGCTGCGTGAGAAGTATGGGGTCGACGGCAGCGGGTACGCGGATCTGGCCCTGCTGCGCGGCGACCCCAGCGACGGCCTGCCGGGCGTGCCGGGCATCGGAGAGAAGACGGCCGCCAAGCTGCTGGCCCAGTTCGGGGACCTGGCCGGGATCATGGCGGCGATCGAGGACCGGGGGTCGAAGCTGACGCCGACGCAGCGCAGGCGGCTCGACGAGTCGCGTCCGTACCTCGCGGTAGCCCCCAAGGTGGTCCGGGTCGCGGACGACGTCCCCCTGCCGGACGTCTCCACGGCCCTGCCGCGCACACCGCGTGACCCGGCGGCCCTGGAGGCGCTGGCGGCCCGCTGGGGACTGGGCGGGTCCCTGGAGCGACTGCTGACGACGCTCGCGACGTGATTCCTTGGCCAAAGAATGCGCAAGAGAACGACGTGACCTCCCGGCACGAGAGGTATGAAGCGAGAACAAGGTGCTAACTTAGGTAAGCCTAACTATGCGATAGAGCGATACAGGAGGTCCTCATGGCAGAGCGACCGGGACGCCAGCCGCGCAGGCTCCACTCCGCGCAGGTGGTCCGCACCGAGCGGCTGACCCCGCACATGCAGCGCGTGGTGCTCGGCGGCGAGGGCCTCGCCGACTTCTCGGCCGGTACCTGCACGGACCACTATGTGAAGCTGCTGTTCCCGCCGGCGGGCGTCAGCTACCCGGAGCCCTTCGATGTGGAACGCGTGCGGGCCGAGCTGCCGCGCGAGCAGTGGCCGGTGACCCGGACCTACACCGTCCGCCAGTGGGACGCCGAGCACCGCGAACTGACGCTGGACTTCGTCATCCACGGTGACGAGGGCCTGGCCGGTCCGTGGGCCGTGCGCGTGCAGCCGGGCGAGACGGTGCACTTCATGGGACCCGGTGGGGCGTACGCACCCGATCCCGGCGCCGACTGGCATCTGCTCGTGGGGGACGAGAGCGCGCTGCCCGCGATCGCCTGCGCCCTGGAGGCGCTGCCGCGCGGAGCCCGGGCCCACGCCTTCGTGGAGGTCTCCGGCCCCGAGGAAGAGCAGAAGATCGATGCGGACGTGGAGGTCGTCTGGCTGCATCGCGGGGCCCGGCCCCTCGGCGAGGCGCTGGTCGACGCCGTGCGGGCCCTGGAGTTCCCCGAGGGCCGTCTGCACGCCTTCGTCCACGGCGAGGCGCACTTCGTCAAGCAGCTGCGCCATCTGCTCCGCGTCGAGCGCCAGGTCCCGCGCGAGGCCCTCTCGATCTCCGGCTACTGGCGCCGCGGCCACAACGAGGACGGCTGGCAGGCGTCGAAGCGCGAGTGGAACGCCCGGATCGAAGCGGAGCAGGAGAGCGCGTCAGCGGCCTGAGGCCGCCCGGCCCACCGGCTGCAGGGGCGCGGACCGGCCCACCGGGCGCAAGGACAAGGACGGCGCCTCTGCCCGCCCGGACGTGCCTCAGCCCCACCGGGCGCCGCCTCAGGCCTCCCGCACCCGGGCGTGCAGATGCATGTCGTGCCATCCGTCCGGCTGCCTGATCGCACTGCGCTTGGTGCCCTCCAGGCCGAAGCCGGTCCTGGTGGCGACGCGGCAGGACGCCTCGTTGCGCACGGCGTGCAGAAGCTCCAGGCGGTGGAATCCCGCCTCGTCGAAGGCCCACCGCGTGAGCGCGGTCGTGGCACGGGCGGCCACGCCCCGGCCCCGGGCCTCCGGGACGGTCCAGTACGCCACCTCGCCCATCCCGTCGTCGAGCCGGAGCTCGCGCAGCGCCACCCGGCCCAGCAGCGCGTCGGAGACGGCGTCGGCCACGGCCCAGTGCGCCTCCCGTTCCGCCTCCCACGCCTGACGCCACGTGCGGATCCAGTCACCCACCTCCGCGACGGAGTCGGCGGACCGGGCGTGCCACTGGTGCATCAACGGGTCCTGGAAGACCTCGTACACCGCGGGCGCGTCCCCCTCCCGCCAGGGGCGCAGGACGAGTCCGCCGTCGGCGGGGAGAGTCGGCTGGGGGCGGCGCGCGAGGGCCCCTGCGGTCAGGACAGGGCTGATGAGGAACGGCATGCCCGCATCCTGGCAAGCGCCCGCCGGGTGGTCCCAGTGGTTTTCCGCCCCACCGCACCCGCCTCGTACGCTGGGCCGCGATGAGACGCAAGACCCGCATCCCGCCCTCTCCCCTGCCGCAGCGCCACGGCGTGGACCCGGTACGGGTACGGCTGCCCGCCAAGGGGCCGTGGGGGACGGTGCGCGACCACCTGGTGGAGCGGCTCTCCGGGGCGGGCGCCGGAGTCGTCGACGGCATGCTCGACGCGGGCCGGATCGTCGGGGCGGACGGACGGCCCGTCGCGGCGGACACCCCCTTCGAGCCCGGCCTGTTCGTGTGGTTCCACCGGGATCTGCCCGACGAGGTGCCGGTGCCCTTCCCGCTCGAGGTCGTGCACCGGGACGAGCACATCGTCGTGGCCGACAAGCCCCATTTCCTCGCCACCACTCCGCGCGGCGGCCATGTCGCCGAGACCGCGCTGGCCCGGCTCCGCCGCGAGCTCGACTGCCCGGCGCTCAGCGCCGCACACCGGCTGGACCGGCTCACGGCGGGGCTCGTGCTGTTCACCGTGCGCCCGGAGGAGCGCGGCGCGTACCAGACGCTGTTCCGTGACCGCCGGGTCCGCAAGGAGTACGAGGCAGTCGCCCCCTTCGACGCCGGCCTCGTCCGGCCCCGGACGGTTCGCAGCCGGATCGTGAAGGAGCGCGGAGTGCTCATCGCCCGGGAGGTCCCGGGCGAACCCAACGCCGTGAGCCGTGTCGAGCTCGTCGAGCACCGCGACCGGCCCGGCGGGCAGGGCAGCCCCGGCGGGCTCGCCCGGTACCGGCTCGCGCCCGCCACAGGGCAGACGCATCAGCTGCGCGTCCACATGACCGCGCTGGGCGTGCCGATCCTCGGCGACCCGCTCTACCCGGAGGTGACCGCCCCCGTACCGGCCGGGGACTTCCGCCGGCCGCTGCAACTGCTGGCGCGCTCCCTGGAGTTCACCGACCCGGTCACCGGCGAGGAGCACCGGTTCCGCAGTGGCCGGACGCTCGCGGCCTGGGCGTCGTACGACCGTTGGGCCGCCGGGTCGTACGACGGCCCGTCAGACGGTCAGTAGCCGCGCCACCAGCTCAGGAACCGCTGCCAGACGCCCCTGCGGCGGGGCGCTTCCGCGACGGCCGGTTGCGGAGGCACCGGCTGGGGCTGCACCTGGGCCGGCTGGGGCTGGGGCTGCACCTGGGCCGGCTGCGGCTGCGCGACGACCGGCTGGGACGGCGCCACGGCCGGTGCGGCCGCCGGTGGCTGCACGATGCCGATCTGCCAGTCCGAGCGCTGCGCGGCGACCGGCTTGTGGTGGGGCACCTCCTGCACGTCCTGCGGCGGCCTGGGCGCGAATTGCACCGGCAGCTCCACCAGGTGCCGGGAGGCGATCGACGCCGTCCAGCGCAGCTCCTCCTGGTCGCAGTCGAGTTCGACGTCCGGCAGCCGCATCAGCAGCGCGTCGACGCCCACGTCGGCGATGGAGCGGCCGATGTCCTGCCCGGGGCACTCGTGCGGGCCGCCGCCGAAGGCGAGATGGGAACGGTTGCCCTGCATGCTGGCCTTCAGGTCGGGCCGCACGCGCGGGTCGACGTTGGCCGGCAGCGGCGCGAAGAGCAGCCCGTCACCCCGGCGGATGCGCTGCCCGCCCAGCTCGGTCTCCTGCTTGGCGAAGTACGCGAAGACCGTGCTGAACGGAGGCTCGTTCCACAGGGACTGCTCCACCGCCTCCGGCACCGTCATCTGGCCGCCGTTGAGCTGGGCCCGGAAGCGCGGGTCGATCAGCACCGTGAGCAGCACGTTGGACAGCAGGTTGGTGGTGGCCTCGTAGGCGGCGAAGAGCACCAGACGCAGGTGCTCCCGGACCTCGTCGTCGCTCAGCCGGGCCGGGTGCGTGATCAGGTAGCTGGCGAGGTCCTCCTCCGGCCGGGCGCGGCGGGTGGCGGTGAGCCGGCCCAGGGCGTCCATGACGAAGGAGTGGCTGGCGAGCGAGGTTTCGGTGCCCTTCAGGGCGTCGCGGGCCGCCTCGACGAGCCGGTCGCTGTACTCGTCGGGCATGCCGAGGATCTCGCACATCACCGCCATCGGCAGGTGCTCGGTGAACTGGCCGACGAGGTCCGCCTCACCCGCCTCGCAGAACCGGTTGACGATCACCTGCGTACTGCGGTTGATGTAGCGGCGCAGGCTGCGGAAGTCGATGGTGGAGATGGCGCCCATGACCGCGCCGCGCAGCCGCTTGTGCTCGTCACCCTCGGCGTGCGAGGCGATGGGCTGCCAGGCGATGTGCGGCATCAGCGGGTGGTCGGGCTTGACCAGGCCCTCCCTGAGCGGGGTCCAGATACGGCTGTCCCGGCAGAACTGCGAGGGCGAGCGCACCATGTGCAGGTTCTCGGCGTGGCCGAGGACGATCCACATCGGCACGTCGTCGTGGAGCAGCACGGGGGCCACGGGACCGTGCTGGTCCCGCAGTTGCTCGTACAGCGCTCCCAGGTCCTCCGCCTCGTGCAGCCGGTGCAGTCCCCCGGGCCCGAGGCCGTGCGCGGGGCAGCCGGGGGGCGGGCCGGGCGGGAGGTCGTCCGTGCTGGTCGGGGCGTGGGATTCAGGCGTCACAGTGATCGCTCCGAAACTGAGGTGTTCTCAGGTGTCTTGGGGGGAAGTGCGAACACGTCGCACGGGTCAGGCGCGGGAGCCCGTCATGGCGAGCGAGTGCAGGAAGCGCATGAGGGTCATCAGCACGTCACGGCTGGAGGCCCGGCGCCGCGCGTCGCACTCCATGATCGGGATGTCCGGCGTGAGGTCGAGGGCGGTGCGCAGCTCCTCGACGGCGTAACGGGGGGCGTCGGGGAAGGAGTTGACGGCGACCACGAACGGTACGCCGCGTTCCTCCAGGCGCCCCATGACGTCGAAGCTGACCTCCAGCCGTCGGGTGTCGACCAGCACCACCGCGCCGAGCGCGCCCTCGAACAGGCCGTTCCACAGGAACCAGAAGCGCTGCTGGCCGGGCGTGCCGAAGAGGTACAGCACGAGCTGGTCGGTGATGCTGATCCGGCCGAAGTCCATGGCGACGGTGGTGGCCGTCTTGGACGCGGAGCCGAAGTTGTCGTCGACACCGATGCCGGCCTGCGTCATGGTCTCCTCGGTGGTCAGCGGTGTGATCTCGCTGACCGAGCCGACCATGGTCGTCTTGCCGACGCCGAAGCCACCCACGATCACGATCTTGGCCGCGGCCTGTGCCGTGTGGGGCAGCTGGTCCTCGGCCCGGGGGCCCGGGATGGTGTCAGAGCCGTTGAAGTCCATTCATCACCGCTTCGAGGAGGGAACGGTCGGAGCGCGCCTTGCGGACGATCGGGGCGCGCGCCTGTACCAGTTCCGCCGTCAGCAGCTCGGTGAGCAGGACGCCCATCGCGCTGAACGGCAGGTGGAGGTAGGCCGACAGCTCGGCCACGGACAGGGGGGCGGCGCAGAGCCGGAGCAGCGCCGCCTGCTCGGGAGAGGCGGAGGGCGGCGGGTCCGTGGCACGTGCCACGATCAACGTCACCAGGTCGAGCTCGGCCCGTTCTCCGTCCGGGCCGGCCACCACGTACATCCGCTCCGGGTTCCCGGGTTTGCCGTCGCCCTCCTGGGGCGTGGGCGGCTCCGGGACGAGGTCGCGCCTCTGGCGTTGCGGAGGCGTCATACGATCTGCCCGTTCCGCCGGGGCGGACTGGTGAGATGGCCACCGATCCGGACGACCAGGTCGCGCATCATGGCGCTCATCCGGCCGGGTTCGCACCGCACGTCGGAGAGCACGGCGAGGAAGGCGTTGGCGCCCGCGTCCATCAGGTAGAAGTAGCCCTGGTCGATCTCGATCATGACGAGCTTCATCTCGCCGTCGCCGACCGTGAGTTCCTGACACACACTGCCCGCGAGGGACTGCAGGCCGGCGCAGGCCGCGGCGACCCGGTCGGCCGCGTCCGGCTCGCCGCCGTAGCGGGCGATGCGCAGCCCGTCGGCCGAGAGCACCACGATCATCTCGATGCCCGGCACTCCGTCGGCGAGCTGCTTGAGCATCCAGTCGAAGTTGCCTCGCTGCTGGATCACTTGAGGTCCCCCTCGTCGTCGGCCTCCGTGGGGGCCGGGTCGTTGATCAGGTGCAGGTACTTGTGCGGGTTGCGGATGAAGTCGGTCGGGTGGGTGCCGGGTTCGATGCCCTGCTTGAGCCCCTCCCAGAAGGCCTCCAGGCCCTTGCCGGGGGCGTCGGGCGCCGACATGTCGCGCAAGGGCTTGGTCTCGGGCTCCTGCGTGGCCGCCCAGGGGTTGTACTCACCCCGCTCCTCTGCCTCCCGGTCGGCCTTCTCGTTGGCGGCCTGCTGGGCGAGGCGTTCGGCGAGGGGCATCTTCACCTTGCTGCGGCGCTGCGGCAGGCCGTTCGCGGTCCACTCGGTGACCTCGGGGACGTCGTCGTCCTCCAGGGAGACCGTGGCGGGGATCTTCGGGCTGGTGGGACGGCGCCGCTTGGGAGCGCGCTTGGGGCCCTCGGGGATACCGACCGTCATGGGGATGCCGGTGGCGCCGATGCCGTGGGCGAGTCCGACACCGGGCTCGTGGGTGATCATCTCGCTCGGCACGATGAGGATGGCGCGGACGCCGCCGTACGCGGAGGCGCGCAGCGAGACCTGCATGTTGTAGGCGGTGCACAGCCGGCCCACGACCGCGAGGCCGAGGCGCGGGTGCTCGCCGATGTCCTGGAGGTCGACGCCCGCCTTGGCGGCCTCCAGCATGCCCTCGATGCGGGCGCGTGCCTCCTCGTTGAGGTTGACACCGCCGTCCTCGATCTCGATGCAGACGCCGGTCTGCACCTCGGTGGCGGTGACGTGCACCTTGGTCTGCGGCGGCGAGTAGCGCGTGGCGTTGTCGAGGAGCTCGGCGGCGGCGTGGATGACCGGCTCGACGTAGATGCCCTTGACGCTGATCTTGGCGATGGAGGACAGCTGGATGCGCCGGTACTCGAGGATGCGGGACATGGCGCCGCGCAGGGTGCTGTACAGGGACACCGGCGCGGGCCACTGGCGACCGGGGCGGCCGCCGCCGAGGACGGAGACGGAGTCGGCCAGGCGGCCGATCAGGGCGTTGCCGTGGTCGATGCGCAGCAGGTCGTCGAAGACCTCGGGGTTGCGGCCGTGGTCCTCCTCCATCTCCCGGAGCTCTTCGGCCTGCTGGTGGATGATCGCCTGGACGCGCCGGGCGACACTGACGAAGGAGCGCGCGGCGGCGTCGCGCATCGTCACTTCATAGTCGACGATCTTGAGCACCGTCAGCAGCGTCTCCGCCTGCGGTTCGGGCAGGTCACGGAACGCCGGCTGGGCGAGACCGAGCTTGCGGATCACCTCCCTGGGGGATTCTCCGGTCCGCAGCAGGTCGAGCGCGGCGGGGATGATCTCCCTCGAGAAGTGGACCAGCTCGCTCTCGTGGGCCGCGATCCGCTGTTCCAGGTGTGCGCTGTACCGGGCGTGCTCGGCACGCTGGTTGCGCAGCGCACGGCCGCGGCGCACCGCCTCGGCCGCCGTCGCGAGCACCAGCGCGGTGGCGATGGCGCCGCACCAGCCGACGGCGCCCCGGGCCGGCTCCGTCACCAGCGCGACGGCGGCTCCGGTTGCCGCGGCCATGACTATGGCCGGGAGCAACAGCACGCGCGCGTAGGGGAGTTCACGATGACCGGGCGGGGATTGAACACTCACCATGTGGGCCTTCTGACAGGAGTCGACTGAGGTTCGGGGGGACGTGCAGGGGGTAGGTCATGAAGCTGTCGGGAGCTTCCACACATTGGGGAACAAGCGCACGAATTCACCTCAAGCCGGTGCGCTGCGGGCGAGCTTAGTCCGACCGGATCATCGCTGTGTCATATTCAGCAACTGCCGGAAACCGGACGCGAAGGGATAGTACGCTCGGTCGTTTACACGCTGCGACATCGTTCGAATGCGCTACGTGACGGCGTACGGGCATACGAAAGTCCCCCACCGTTTTGAGTGAGGGACTCTCGGAACAGCGCCCTCAAGGAGCGCGGGGAACTACGCGGGCAACCACGAACTACCCGCACCCGCCCAACGAGCTCACCCCACCGACGAGTAGGCGACCACGCCCCGCAGCAACAGATCAACGGCCTTGCGCGCGTTCTTCACCACGGAAGACCCCTGCGGAGCAGCCGCCGCGATCTGCCCCAGCACGTCGATGACCTGCTTGCACCACCGCACGAAGTCCCCCGCCGGCATCTCCGCCTCACGCAGTACCTCGTCGAGCCCCTTCCCGGAGGCCCACTCGTACGCGGCCCAGGCGAAGCCGAGATCGGGCTCGCGCTGCCCGACCCCCTCGGTCTGGGTGATCCGGAACTCCTCCTCCAGCGCGTCCAGCCGCCCCCAGATCCGCACCATCTCGCCCAGCGCGGCCTTGGCCTTCCCGGACGGCACCTTCGGCGCCATCGCGTCGTCCGCGACACGCGACTCGAACACCAACGCCGACACACAGGCAGCGAGTTCGGCCGGGCCAAGGCCCTCCCAGACACCCTCGCGCAGGCACTCGCTGGCGAGCAGGTCCAGCTCGCCGTACAGCCGCGCCAGCCGCCTGCCGTGCTCGGTGACCTCGTCGGCGCGCAGATAGTCCAGCTCGGTCAGCAGGGCCACGATACGGTCGAACGTCCGGGCGATGGTGTTCGTCCGGCCCTCGATCCGCCGCTCCAGCTGCGAGGTGTCCCGCAGCAGCCGGTGGTACCGCTCGGCCCAACGGGCGTGATCCTCACGGTCGTTGCAGCCGTGGCAGGGATGCGCGCGCAGCGCGGTCCGCAGCCGGGAGATCTCGCGGTCGTCGGCCGCCTGGGAGCGCCGCTTGCGGTGCCGCTCGGCCGGGATGTGCCCCGCCTTGGTGCGCAGCGCGGACGCCAGGTCCCGACGGGACTGCGGGGAGCGGGGGTTGAAGGACTTCGGGATCCGCATCCGGTCCAGCGGCTCGACCGGCACCGGGAAGTCCATCGACGCCAGCCGCTTCACCTGCCGCTCGGCGGTCAGCACCAGCGGGCGCGGCCCGTCGTGGTGGTCGAAGCCGCGGTGACCGTTCGAACGGCCCGCCGGCAGGCCCGGGTCCAGCACCAGCGCCAGGCCCGCGTACTTGCCGGTGGGGACGTGGATGACGTCACCGGGCTTCAGCTTCTCCAGCGCGACGGCGGCCTCCGCGCGCCGCTGTGCCACGCCCTGCCGGGCGATCTCGTTCTCCCGGTCCTTCAGCTCGCGGCGCAGCCGCGCGTACTCCTCGAAGTCGCCGAGGTGACAGGTCATGGAGGCCTTGTAGCCCTCCAGACCCTCCTCGTTGCGCTGCACCTGCCGGGAGATGCCGACCACCGACTTGTCCGCCTGGAACTGCGCGAACGACGTCTCCAGCAGCTCGCGCGAGCGGTGCCGCCCGAACTGCTCGACCAGGTTGACCGCCATGTTGTACGACGGCTTGAAGCTGGAGCGCAGCGGGTACGTGCGGGTGCCGGCCAGGCCCGCGAGGTGCTCGGGGCTCAGGCCGCGCTGCCAGAGCACCACGGCGTGGCCCTCGACGTCGATGCCACGCCGCCCGGCCCGGCCCGTCAGCTGGGTGAACTCGCCCGCGGTGATGTCCGCGTGCTGCTCGCCGTTCCACTTGACGAGCTTCTCCAGCACCACCGAGCGGGCGGGCATGTTGATGCCGAGGGCGAGGGTCTCGGTCGCGAACACGGCCTTGACCAGGCCGCGCACGAACAGCTCCTCGACGACTTCCTTGAAGGTCGGCAGCATGCCCGCGTGGTGGGCCGCGATGCCCCGCTCCAGGCCCTCCAGCCACTCGTAGTAGCCGAGGACGTGCAGGTCCTCCGTAGGGATGGACGCCGTGCGCTCCTCGACCAGGGCGCGGACCCGCTCGCGCGCCTCGTCGTCGTTGAGCCGGAGCCCCGCGTACAGGCACTGCTGGACGGCGGCCTCGCAGGCGGCGCGGCTGAAGATGAAGGTGATGGCGGGCAACAGCCCCTCGGCGTCGAGCCGCTCGATGACCTCGGGCCGGCTCGGCGTCCAGATCCGGGACCGCTGGCGGCGCTCGCGCTCACGGTCGGCCTCGCGCATGGACCGGCCGCGCCGGCGGTCCTGGTACGACGGCCGGCTCGCCTCCATGCGCGCCATGCGCGTGAGATCGGGGTTGACGGCCTTTCTGTTGCCCTCCCCCTCCTCGAACAG
This sequence comes from Streptomyces tibetensis, assembly GCF_040647715.1. Lineage (GTDB taxonomy): Bacteria > Actinomycetota > Actinomycetes > Streptomycetales > Streptomycetaceae > Streptomyces > Streptomyces tibetensis_A. The sequence goes on from NZ_JBEZCR010000006.1 coordinate 296,261, forward strand.
GTCGTACATCCGCCGCCCGGCCAGCACGTGCTGGAACAGCGGGACGGGCCGGTGCTCGGAGACGACCACCTCGGTGTCGCCGCGGACCGTGTCCAGCCAGTCGCCGAACTCCTCGGCGTTGGACACGGTCGCCGAGAGCGAGACGAGCGTGACCGACTCGGGGAGGTGAATGATCACTTCTTCCCACACGGCCCCGCGGAACCGGTCGGAGAGGTAGTGCACCTCGTCCATGACCACGTAACCGAGGCCGAGGAGGGTCTGGGACCCGGCGTACAGCATGTTCCTCAGTACCTCGGTGGTCATCACCACCACCGGAGCCTCGGAGTTGACGCTGTTGTCGCCGGTCAGCAGGCCCACCTTGTCCGTGCCGTAGCGGCGGCACAGATCGGCGTACTTCTGGTTCGACAGGGCCTTGATGGGTGTCGTGTAGAAGCACTTCTTGCCCTGCTGGAGGGCGAGGTGGACGGCGAACTCGCCGACGATCGTCTTGCCGGAGCCGGTGGGCGCGGCGACGAGCACGCCCTTTCCCGCCTCGAGCGCCTGGCAGGACTCGATCTGGAAGGGGTCGAGGCCGAAGTCGTACATCTCGCGGAAGGAGGCGAGCGCGGTGGCCTGCTCGGCAGCGCGCTTGCGGGCTGCCGCGTACCGCTCGGCCGGGGAGAGATCCTCTGTCATCGTGCCTTCGAGCGTACCGGGCCGCACTGACAACAGGACGATCATTATCCGGATCCGTTGCTGTGAAACCTCGGATCCGCGCAGCTCAGGGGCCGACGACCCGCACGCCCCCGCGCACACAGCGCGCGCTCAGCGGCAGCGGGCCGAGCGGCTCCCCGTCGGCGTAGCCGGTGACGCTCTCGGCGGCGATCTCCACCCGCGCCGCCCGCCACACGGTCACCTTCGGATGCTCGACGTGCGTCCCCCGGTACACCCGCGGGAACACCCGCAGCAGCGTGCCGCGGCCGCAGTCGCCGACCACCGTCACGTCGAACAGCCCGTCGGTCAGATCGGCACCGGGACAGATCCGCATACCGCCGCCGTACGAGGAGCCGTTGCCGACGGCCACGAGGGTCGCCTCGACCTCACGGACCTCGCCGTCGTCGAGCCGGATCCGGTACGGCACGGGCCGGAACCCGGCGAGTTCGGCGATCATCGCCAGGTCGTACTTCAGGCGGCCGGTGGGCCATCGCATGCGGTTGCCGCGGTCGTTGACGCGGGAGTCGAAGCCGGAGGCGAGGACGGTGCCGAACCGGCGGTCGCCGACCTGCCCCAGGTCGATGTCGCGGATCCGGCCGCACTTGAGGGCGTCGGCGATCATGCGGCCCGCGGCGGCCGGCTCCCGCACGGGCAGGCCGAGGGCGCGGGCGAAGTCGTTGCCGGTGCCGACCGCGACCAGGCCGAGCGGGGTGCGGGTGCCGGCGAGTGCCTGGAGCGCGAGGCCCGCCATCCCGTCGCCGCCGACGGCGATCAACGCGCCCGTGCCGGACTCGACGGCCGCACGCGCGCGGACGAGGGCGTCCGCGGCGTCCTCCCCGAGGACGGTACGGACCGAGAAGCCGGCCGCCCGCAACGCGGAAGCGGCCGGCTGCGCCGCGCGGGCGCCCCGGCCGCGGCCCGCGGTGGGGTTGACGAAGAGGGTGATCTCGCTGGTCACGGGACCGACCCTACGAGCTGTCCGCCGGTCTTCAGGTCACGTCGTCATAACCGTTGACCCGGTCCGTGCGTTCCGAGCTCGCCTGCTCGGGCAGCGCCGCGCGGCTGGTCGTCACGGGCTCGATCTCGCCGATGTCCTCGGGGGTGAGATCCAGCTCGGAGGCCTCGTCGTCGGCGGGGCCGAGGGCCTCGCGGCGGGCCTTGCGGCGGTCGTTGAGCAGGGAGAAGGCGACGGCCGCGAAGTACAGGACCCAGATGGGCGCCGCGAGCGCCAGCATGGTCAGCGGGTCGGTGCTGGGCGTGGCGACGGCCGCGAAGACCGTGATGGCCATGATCATGCCGCGCCACCAGCCGAGCATGCGCTTGCCGGTGAGCACCCCGGTGAGGTTGAGCATGACCAGCAGGAGGGGCAGCTCGAAGGAGAGGCCGAAGACCAGCACCATCCGCATGACCAGATCGAGCAGATCGTCCAGCGGCAACAGGTTGGACGTGCCGCCCGGGGTGAACTCGAGGAGCACCTTCGCCGTGGTGGGCAGGACCGTGTACGCGAAGTAGGCGCCGACGAGGAACAGCGGGGCGCCGGTGCCGACGAAGGCGTAGGCGTACTTCTTCTCGTGCCGGTGCAGGCCCGGTGCGACGAAGGCCCACAGCTGGTAGAGCCAGATCGGCGAGGCGAAGACGACGCCGGCCATCAAGGACACCTTCAGCGCCAGCGTGAAGGGGGTGAGCAGGCCGTTGATGGTGATCTGCGCACAGGGCTTCGCGCCGGGCTGCGACCTGGCCAGTTCCGCGAAGGTCTTGTCACAGCCGACCGAGTCGAGGATCGGCTTGGTGATCAAGTTGATGATGTCGTTGTAGAAGAAGGCGGCGACGACCGTGACGAGGACGATCGCCAGCATCGCCTTGGCGAGCCGGTTGCGGAGCTCGCGAAGGTGCTCCGCGAGGGGCATGCGCCCCTCGGGATCCCTCTCCTGCTTGCGGGCAGACTTCAGCAACCCACGTTCCCATCTCGTGCGGCGGGCCGGAGGTCACCGGCCCTGCGTCAGCGCTTGGTCGTGTCCGTGGGCTCGTTGACCGGGCGCGAGCTGGTCACGTCACCGGGCGCTGCCTGGATCGTGCGCTGCGAGGGCTCGTCGTTGTTGGGCGGGCCGGCCGGGGTCGTGGACGACTTGTTCTCGTCCTTCATCGCCTTGGCCTCGCTCTTGAGGATGCGGGCCGACTTTCCGAGCGACCGAGCCATGTCCGGAAGCTTCTTCGCGCCGAACAGCAGGATGATGACGACGAGGATGAGAATGATCTCGGGGGCTCCGAGCCTTCCGAACATAAGTCTTTACCTTCTCACCGAGGCGGCTGTGGTGGGGGTGCTGTCCGACCGGTCGGACACTTGTCCGAACGGCCGTGCTGGCAGCGATCGTAACGCCCGGGGGTAAACGTGGGGCAATCCCTGTGCATCCCGTGTGCGCACGCCCGTCCGCGACCAGTGCCTCGTTAACCGGGCCGCGACCAGCAGCGTACCTGTACGAACCGCCGACGTGACAGGGCGAAGTGTCCCGAAACGCAACTCACAGCCGTCCGCCGGGCACCTCACAGAGCGTCGACGGAACGGGCCGCGCTCTGCGCCGACCGCTCCAGGTCCTCGGCGGCCCGGTTGATCCGGCGGGCGGAGTCCGCGACCTGCCTGCCCAGGCGCTCCGCCTCGACGAAGACCCGCACGGCGAGCACCCCGAGCACGACGAGACCCACGAAACCCAGCGCTACCGCGAACATCGGCCAGAACATGACGCCGAGCCTAGACCTTTCCGGACGGCCGGAAATCCCGCCCCACCCGCCGGCCCACTAGACGGTGGAGTGCAGCCGCAGGGTCCGTACACCGCCGCCGGTGAGCAGCTCCACGATCCGCTCCCCCGCGGGCTTGCGGACGGACGCGCCGCACTCCGGGCAGGTGAAGGAGTAGAAGGTGGTGCGGCTCGTGGCCCCGATGGCCAGGCGCAGCGCGCCCGCGGCGAGCTCGCAGTGCTCCCGGCAGTCGGGGCAGCCCGCCCGGAACACGACCGGGGTCACGCTTCTCATCCCCGCGAACGCGGACTCCACCGTCATGCCCCCGACACCACCGGACGTCAACGACTCGCTCAAGCCCTCGCTCCTCTTCCTGGGGTCGTACGCCTCAGGGGTGCACGACCGGTGTCGCGGTCCGGCCGTGGCCCGGCCGTGGACCCCCGAGGGCGTCTGTGGCTCACGCCGGTCCGTCGCCCGGCCCGTCCGGGACGGTCCGCACCGCGTGCGGTCCGCGCACGTCCTGCGCGACTCCGGCCGTCCGCGCCGCCTCGATCCCGTCGTACGCCGCCAGCGCCTCCCGGGCCGCCCGCCGGGCGCTGTCGGCGAGCTCCGGCGGCGAGACGATCCGGCCGTCCCGCCCGAGCCGCAGCGCCAGGCGCCGCAGCGACGCCGGGTCGGGGGTCCGCAGAGTGATACGCAACCCACCGTCCGGGAGCTCATCCGCACTGTCGTGCGGGTAGTACTCCGCGACCCATCGGCCGCCGGGCCCTACCTCGATCACGACCTCCGGGTCCTCGGCCGCCGGCTGCACCAGCGCCTCCGAGAGGTCGCGCAGCTCGATCTCGGGCGGCGCCGACGGCTCGTCGAGGATCTTGATCTCGGCGACCCGGTCGAGCCGGAAGGTACGGCGCGCCTCGGAGCGGCGGCACCAGGCCTCGACATAGGTGTGCCCGACGCTGACCAGGCGAATGGGGTCGATCTCCCGCTCGGTGACCTCGTCGCGCGCGGGCGAGTAGTAGCGGATCCACAGTCGGCGGCGCTCGGCGATCGCGCGGTCGACGTCCGCGAAGACGCCGCCCTCGGACTCGAAGGTCACCGAAAGGCGCGAGCTGGCACCCGCCGCCTCACCGGCCGCTGTCTCCACCTTCGCCGTCGCCCGCAGCAGCGCCTGCCGGTCGCTCTCGCGCAGGCCGGGCAGCGTGGACACCGCCCGGGCGGCGACGAGCAGCGCGGTGGCCTCGTCGGCGGCGAGCCGGAGCGGCTCGGCGGCCTCCGCCGCGAGCGCCGCCGGGTTGTGCCACCAGATGCGCTCGCCGTCGGTGTCGATGTCGAGCAGGTCGCCGCCGCGGAAGCTGGTGCCGCACATGGGCAGCACGTCCAGGTCGGAGACCAGCTCGTCCTCGCTGATGCCGAAGGCACGCGCGACATCCTCGACCCGGGCCCCGGGACGCTCCTTCAGATACGTCACCAGCGAAAGCATCCGACGGGTCTGGTCGATGGCGTTCACGGGCCTGACCGGTTTGCCTGCCACTGTCTTTCCGCTCCCCCTCAGCCCTTGGCCACGGCCCGCAGCCGGTCCACCACGTCGGCCCGCAGCTCGGCGGGCTCCAGGACGACCACGTCCGGCCCGAACTCCACCAGCCAGGCGTCCAGCCCGTGACCGTACGGAATCTCCAACTCGTCCCAGCCGTCGCCGAGTTCCCGCACGGAGGTGGCCTTCGCCCGAAGGGGGTACCCCGCCCCCGCCCGCAGCCGGATCCGCGCCGAACGGTCGGCGACCTCCCCGGCCCAGCTCGCCACGGTCTCGCGGACGGTGACGACGTCCGGCACCTCGGCGGTGTAGCGGCCGCCGCGCGAGCGGACCTTGCCGGTGATCCGCGACAGCCGGAAGACCCGCTCGGCGCCGCGGTCGCGGTCCCAGCCCGCCAGGTACCAGTGGCCCCGCCAGCACTCCAGCGCCCAGGGCTCCACGTGCCGCTGCTCGGGATGGGCGGCGGTGGCCTTGCGGTAGTCGAAGGCGACGGGCCTGCGGTCCCGGCAGGCCAGCATCAGCGGCTCGAACGCCGCCTCGTGCACCGGGATGCGCGGCTCCAGGGCGCCGTGCGACCCGTAGGGGTCGACGTCCTCGGGGAGGCCGGCCGCGCGCAGCTTCTGCAGGGCGCCGCTGGCCGCTCCGGCGAGCCGGGCCTGCTGCCACACCTTGGCGGCCAGCCCGAGGGCGGCGGCCTCCTCGGCGTCCAGGGTGATGGGCGGGAGGCGGTTGCTGTCACGGCGGGCCAGGTAGCCGATCTCGCCCTCGAGGCTCTCGACGGTCTCGATGACCAGCCCCAGTTCGCGCAGGTCGTCCTTGTCGCGCTCGAACATGCGGTTGAAGGAATCATCGGAGCCGGTCGTGCCGTTGCCCGGCCCGAAGGCCTCGACGTAGGCCTCGATGGAGTCGCGCAGCTCACGCTTGCTGAGCGGGCGCCGCGTCCCGAGCAGACACAGCGCCAGATTCATCAGCCGCTCCGCCTTGGCAATGGCCATCGACGCGCTTCGCCTCCCTATGGTGCTTACGAGCGATGACCGTACCGCCACACGGTGGCACGGCAAAAGCCGAGGGCCCATGCCCGAACAGGCATGGGCCCCACGTGATCGAGTCTGTCCGGAGCTTGCTCAGACTCCGAGCAGGTCGACCACGAAGATCAGCGTCTCGCCGGGCTTGATCGCCGGAGTCGGGCTCTGGTTGCCGTAGGCGAGGTGGGCGGGGATGGTCAGCTGGCGACGGCCGCCGACCTTCATGCCCTGCACGCCCTGGTCCCAGCCCTTGATGACCCGGCCGCCGCCCAGCGGGAAGCGGAACGGGGTGCCGCGGTTCCAGCTCGCGTCGAACTCCTCGCCGGTGCTGAAGGAGACACCCACGTAGTGCACGGTGACGGTCTGGCCGGCCTGCGCGACCGGGCCGTCGCCCTCCCAGATGTCCTTGATCTCGAGGTCCGCCGGGGGCTCGCCGCCCGGGAAGTCGATCTCGGGCTTGTCGATGCTCACTTCATCTCTCCTTGTTACGTGACCTTCGTCGGGAACAGTCTCACAGACCGGCCGGGTCAGACCGTGCCGAGGATGTCCACCGTGAAGACCAGCGTGTTCTTGGACAGCTCGCTCTGCGGGCTCGCGCCGTAGCCGAGCGAGGGCGGGATCACCAGCAGCACCCGGTCGCCCACGTGCTTGCCGACGAGGCCCTTGTCCCAGCCTGCCACCACGGAGCCGTTGCCGATCTGGAAGGCGGTGGCGCCGCCGTGGTCCCAGGAGGAGTCGAACTTCTTGCCGTCCTCCCACTTGACCCCGGTGTACTGGGCGATGAGGCCCTGGCCCGCCTCGACCTTCTTGCCGTCGCCCTTGATCAGCACCTGTTCCTTGAGGTCCTTGGGAGCCTTCTCACCCTTGGGGACGGTGATGACCGCGGCCTTCTGGGAGGGCGACTTCACCTCGGGCATGCCCGGCTCGGAGGGCGCCTGCTCGCCCTCGGCCTCGGCCTTGGTGTCGACGCTCGCGGCACCGACCGGGTCGACCACCCAGATCAGCACGTCCTTCGCGGAGACACCGGAGGACGTGTTCAGGCTCTGCCCGATCAGATCACCCGCGGTGCCCTGCACCAGGACACGGCTGCCGGGCTTCTTGCCCTTCACCGCGTCGAGGACCTTCTCGGGGAGCTGCTGGCTCGGCTTGCCGATCTGCTCGATGGACTGCCGCCGGGGCGCCTTGTCACCCGTCGACCCCGCGGCCCAGGTGCCGCCCAGCTCCTGGCCGCCGCCCCACTTCTCGACGGTCCAGTCCAGGCGGACGAAGTCCGAGCCCTTGATCGGGGCGCCGGTGCCCGCCGAGAGCGTCTTGACCACGGTCTTGTCGGACGGCTTGCCGTCCTTGGGAACGGAGATCTCGGGCTTCGCCCCGACTTCCCCCTTGACCTCGGCGACGCCTCCCGCCGTATCGCCGTTGTTCCCGTCGTCCGATCCGCACGCGGCGGTGAACAACAGGGCGGGAACGGCCAGCAGCGCGGCCACGAGTCGTTTCGTGTTGTAGTTCATCAGTCCAACTGGGATCGGAGGTGGGGGGCAATGCCAGCCACTCTACGGCGTGCCCGCTCCGCACTCCTCATACCGCGCGACACGACACCGCCCCGGCCGCTCCCGCACGAGCCGGACCGGCGAAGAAAAGCCGGTGCCCGAAGGCACGAAAACCTTCGGGCACCGGCTTCCCGGACGGCCGGATGCGGCTCACATTCCGGCGATCAGCTTTTCCACCCGGTCGTCCACGGAACGGAACGGGTCCTTGCACAGCACGGTCCGCTGAGCCTGGTCGTTGAGCTTGAGGTGGACCCAGTCGACCGTGAAGTCACGGCGCTGTTCCTGGGCCCGCCGGATGAAGTCGCCGCGCAGCCGGGCGCGCGTGGTCTGCGGCGGGACGGACTTGCCCTCGAAGATCTTCAGATCGTTGCAGATACGGGCCGCCTGGCCCTTCTTCTCGAGCAGGTAGTACAGGCCACGACGGCGGTGGATGTCGTGGTAGGCGAGGTCTATCTGGGCGACCCTCGGGTGCGACATGGTCATGTTGTGCTTGGCGCGGTACCGCTCGATGAGCTTGTACTTCATGACCCAGTCGATCTCGGTGCCGATGCGGTCCAGGTCCTCGGACTCGATCGCGTCCAGCGTGCGGCCCCACAGCTCCAGGACCTGCTCGACGGTGCCGGTGCGGATGCCCCGGCGCTCGCAGAAGTCCAGGGCCTTCTCGTAGTACTCGCGCTGCACCTCCAGGGCGGAGGCCTCGCGTCCGCTGGCCAGGCGCACCTTGCGCCGGCCGGTGATGTCGTGGCTGACCTCGCGGATCGCCCGGATCGGGTTCTCCAGGGTGAGGTCCCGCATCACCGTGCCCGCCTCGATCATGCGCAGCACCAGGTCGGTGGCGCCGACCTTGAGCAGCATGGTCGTCTCGGACATGTTGGAGTCACCCACGATGACGTGCAGGCGACGGTAGCGCTCGGCGTCCGCGTGCGGCTCGTCACGCGTGTTGATGATGGGCCGGGAACGGGTCGTCGCCGAGGAGACGCCCTCCCAGATGTGCTCGGCGCGCTGGCTGACGCAGTACACGGCGCCCCGCGGAGTCTGCAGCACCTTGCCCGCACCGCACAGCAGCTGGCGGGTGACCAGGAACGGAATCAGAATGTCCGCGAGACGGGAGAACTCCCCGTGCCGGGCCACCAGATAGTTCTCGTGGCAGCCGTAGGAGTTGCCCGCCGAGTCGGTGTTGTTCTTGAAGAGGTAGACGTCGCCCGCGATTCCCTCCTCGTGCAGGCGTCGTTCGGCGTCCACCAGGAGTCCCTCGAGAATGCGCTCGCCCGCTTTGTCGTGGGTGACCAGTTCGGTCACGTTGTCACATTCCGGTGTCGCGTATTCCGGATGCGATCCCACGTCGAGATAGAGGCGGGCGCCGTTTCGCAGAAAGACGTTGCTGCTTCGGCCCCATGACACGACACGGCGGAAGAGGTACCGCGCCACCTCGTCAGGAGACAGGCGGCGCTGTCCCCTGAACGTGCACGTGACGCCGTACTCGTTCTCCAGCCCGAAAATGCGGCGGTCCATGAGGGAACATTACGCCCGATCCCCCGAACTGAAACGGGGTTCGACGGCACGGTTCGGATCATTTTCCGAACCCGTCGCAACAACCGCTCCCTGGCCGGGAGCTGCGACTACCCGTCCCGTGACCGTCAAAACCAGCAAGGACACGCCACCTGCGACAGCCGGCACGGCGAAGCCCCACAAGGCCCCGCCCGCTTCGACGACCGGCCCCGCGACGCCGGTTCCGACCGAGTGGCCCACGGTGAACGTCGTCACCAGCCAGGAGAACGCCTCGGTGACCGTGCCGCGCGGGGCGTGCCGGTCGACCAGGACGAACGCACAGGCGATGGCGGGGGCGAGGAAGACCCCGGCGAGCGCGGTCAGCGCGACCATGGCGACCGCGTCCGGCATCAGCATCAGCGGCAGGTAACACACCACCAGAAGCGCCACCAGCACCCGCAGTCGCCGAGCGGGCTCACCGGCCCACTGCCGGGCCCCGTAGACCGCACCGCCGACCAGCGCCCCGAACCCCAGGGCGGCCATCAGCCAGCCATACACCGCATCCCCGCCGTGCTCGTCCGCGTAGGGCACGGAAGCGACCGTGATGGACCCGAGCGCCATCCCGATGAACAGGAAGGCCGCCAGCAGCGCGAGCAGCCCGGGCGAGCGCAGCGCGCCGAGCCAGTGCGCCTCACGCGGCGCCGACCGCCACGCGCGCGAGGGCTCCGACACCACCACGGACAGCGCGCCCAGCACCCCGACCGCGTTCAGCACGAGCAGCGCGGCCTGGGTCGACCACAGCGACACGCACAACGTCACCAGCAGCGGCCCGACGGTGAACATCACCTCCTGGGCCACGGCGTCCATGGCGTACGCCGTGTGCACCTGGTCCTCCCTACGCAGCACGGAGGGCCACAGCGCCCGCAGGCCGCCCTCCAGGGGCGGCGTGAAGAGCCCGGCACCGGCCACCGCGGCATACGCGAGCGGCAGCGACCCGATGCCGGCGAAGGCGAAGACGGCCATCGCCAGTGCGGAGAGGACGGCCGCGGGCAGCTGCACCCGCGGCTGCCCCCGCAGGTCCACGATCCTGCCCAGCACGGGCTGCCCGACGGCGTTGGCGACTCCGTAGACGGCCGCCAGCGCCCCCGCCAGGCTGTAGGTACCGCCCTCCGCCCGGACGAACAGCACGATCGCGATGGCGGCCGTGGCGTTGGGCAGCCTGCCCACCAGCGTGCCGACGAGCAGCCGGGCGGCATGTCGCGCCCGAAGGATCTCCAGGTATCCCGTGGCCATGTCCCGCCCTCAGGTTTTACGTATAACGTCGGATCTCATACGTACCATGGCCGCTGTTCACGAGTCCAGACGAAAGAGCAGGCCGACGGTGGCACGAGGCAGCACCCGACCCACGAGCCGGGACGTCGCCCAGGCCGCCGGCGTCTCCCAGGCAGCCGTCTCCCTGGTCCTCGGCGACAAGTGGCGCGGCCGGGTCTCGCAGGCCACCGCCGAGCGCGTCCGCGAAGCCGCCCGCGACCTCGGCTACCGCCCGAACCTGGCCGCCCGCAACCTGCGCCTGGGACACACCCGCACGGTCCTGCTCGTCGTCCCCGCCCTCACCACGGAGTTCTTCGCCGGCGTCTACACCGGCGCCGCCCGCATCGCCGCCGAACACGGCTTCGGCGTGGTCCTCTACCCCTCCCCCGAAGGCATCGGCCCGGCCCGCGACCCCTTCGCCTCCGCACAGGCCGCACTGGACGGCGTGATCGCCTCATCCATGGCCGCCGACGCACTCACCGCCATCCGCGGCGAGGCACTCCCCCTCGTGATGCTGGACAGCGACCCGGACGGCAGCCTCGGAGCGGCGACGGTCAACCTCGACATCGCCGACGGCATCCGGCAGGCCGCGCAACACCTGCTGTCCCTGGGCCACCGCCACTTCCTCCACCTGGCCGCGGACGTCCCCTCCTGGACCTTCGAGGTACGCGCGCAGGAACTGGCGGCCCGGCTGGCGGAAGTACCGGACACGACGGTGCGCACGGCCCGCTCACCGATCTCCATCGAGGGAGCCCTGGCCGCCGCCGAAGCCGCACTCTCGGCTCCCGGCGCCCGCCCCACCGCCGTGATCTGCGACGACGACCAGCTCGCGGCTGGCACGTACAAGGCGGCCCGCCGCCTGGGGTTGCACATCCCCGACGACCTGTCGGTCACCGGCGTCGACGACCTGGCCCTCGCGACGGCCATGGACCCCGAACTCACGACGGTCCACCTCAACGCCGAGCTGTTCGGAGAGCGGGGCATGCGGGCCCTGCTGGCCGTCCTGGAGGACCGCACCCCCGAGAGCGGGAACATCCCGGTACAGCTGATGGTACGAAGCTCCACGGCCCCACCGCGTTGACCGTGCGGGCCCTTGCCGCAGGGGCCGGGTGGGACCGCAGCCCGGCGTAGCGGGGTGCCTCCCCCAAGCTCTCGACTTCGCTCGAACAGGGGGGACCCCCACGCCCACCCGCGCCGCCCCAGCGGCACGACTGCCCGCAGCTGCGCACACAGCGACGCGCCCCGGCCACGATCACACTGCCCGGAGCGCGTCACACCACGTCAGAACTACTCGGCGTCCTCCGAGGCCCCCTCGGAACCGCCGGCGGCACCCGCAGCGAGCAGACGGGACAGCTGAGGCCCGCTGATCCGCTTGAACTTGCGCTTCTGCGGACGCGTACGGTCCAGCACGGCGACCTCCAGCCGCTCCGCCGGGATCTCCCGCTCGCTGCCGTTGGTGTCACGGGACAGCGCCTGCACCGCCAGCTTCAGCGCCTCCGCGAGAGTCATACCCTCCTCGTGACGCTGGTCCAGATAGCTGCTGATCTGCTCGGCATTACCGCCCACCGCGACCGAGCCGTGCTCGTCCACGATGGAACCGTCATGCGGCAACCGGTAGATCTGGTCACCCTCGGGCGTCTCCCCGACCTCCGCGACGACCAGCTCCACCTCGTACGGCTTCTCGGCCGCGCTCGAGAAGATCGTGCCCAGCGTCTGCGCGTACACGTTCGCCAGGCCCCGGGCCGTCACATCGTCCCGGTCGTAGGTGTAGCCCCGCAGATCGGCATAGCGCACACCACCGATCCGCAGGTTCTCGTACTCGTTGTACTTGCCGGCAGCCGCGAAGCCGATCCGGTCATAGATCTCGCTGAACTTGTGCAACGCACGGGACGGGTTCTCGCCGACGAACACGATGCCGTCAGCGAACTGCAGCACGACCAGGCTGCGACCACGGGCGATGCCCTTGCGGGCGTACTCCGCCCGGTCGGCCATGGCCTGCTGGGGTGAGACATAGAACGGCGTCGACACCGGTTATCCGTCCCTCTCTTGAAGATTCCGTCGGTTCACTGGACCACCTCCACGAAGACGAACGCCGCTACAGCAGCGCGGCCCGCGGCCCGTCAGGCTGCTCCAGCCGCCGCTCCAGAATCGAGCGCGCGATCTCGGACGCCTCGCTCTCGGTGAGCCGGCGGAACCCGTCGTCGGTGATCACGGTGACGATGGGATAGATCCGGCGGGCGACATCGGGACCACCGGTCGCCGAGTCGTCGTCTGCCGCGTCGTAAAGAGCCTGTACCACGAGCGTCGTGGCCTCGGCCTCACTCAGGTCGTCCCGGAACAGCTTCTTCATCGCACCCCGCGCGAAGATCGACCCGGAACCGGTGGCCGCGTAGTTGTGCTCCTCGGAGCGGCCGCCCGTGACGTCGTAGGAGAAGATCCGGCCCTTGCCGCGGTCCACGTCGTACCCGGCGAACAGCGGCACCACGGCCAGGCCCTGCATGGCCATGCCGAGGTTGGAGCGGATCATCGTCGACAGCCGGTTCGCCTTGCCCTCCAGGGACAGCTGCGCACCCTCGACCTTCTCGAAGTGCTCCAGCTCCAGCTGGAACAGCTTCACCATCTCCACGGCCAGGCCCGCCGTGCCGGCGATGCCCACCGCCGAGTACTCGTCGGCCGGGAAGACCTTCTCGATGTCCCGCTGCGCGATGACGTTGCCCATGGTGGCCCGCCGGTCACCGGCGAGGACCACACCGCCGGGGAACGTCACGGCGACGATCGTCGTCCCGTGCGGTGCCTCGATCACGCCCTGGGTGGGAGGCAGCTGCCGGTTGCCGGGCAGGATCTCCGGCTGGTGTTCCGACAGGAAGTCCATGAAGGAGGAAGACCCTGGCGTCAGGAAGGCAGCTGGTAGACGCCCGGTGCTACGAGTGTTGGCTTCCACGCGATTCCTTCCACATAAGCGGCAGCCCGCCTTATGGCATCGGGCCGATCCTTGAACTGCCCCAGCGCGGCGTTGCAGCTGAAGCACAGTACGCCTCGGACCCTACCCGTCTTGTGGCAGTGATCCACATGCTCGGGCACGGCCGACAGACAAATACAACACACGCCTCCCTGGGAGGCGATCAGACCGTCGCGTTCGGCTTCTGTGATTCCGTACTGGCGCTTCAGATGCCCCTGCCGACCCTGTACCGCCCGGCATGCCTTGCAGCGCGTTGACAGTCCGTCGGAAGCGGTGGCGTTGCGGTGCCACTCGCTGTGAGGCTTGATCTCGCCACACGTCCGACAGAGCTTGTACCCAGCCGGAACGTCAACCTGCTCCCGGACCGGCTTCCCCAGCGCCTCCCGGCGGCGCCGGCAGTGCGCAGCGCTGTACTTCGCCACGCACTCCCGGCAGTGCACCTGGAGGCCGTCACGCCGATTTCTGTCACGGGCAAATGCAGCAAGAGGCAGATCGCGCCGACACTTCCTGCACTGCTTCGCGTTCGGCTCGCTGGCCGCTTCCATCCCCCGCCACCTTCAGATCAAAGGCTAGAGCGCGCCATCCGCCTTTACTGCCCACCTTTTTGCACGAAGCTCCGAACGAAATCCTCGGCATTTTCCTCGAGTACGTCGTCGATTTCGTCCAGGACGGAGTCCACGTCGTCGCTCAGCTTCTCCTGACGCTCCTTGAGGTCCTCGGAGCCCTGCGCGTCCTGCGCCTGCTCCTCGACCTCCTCGGTGGACCGGGTGGCCTTCTGCTGTCCGCCGCCGGTGTCCTTGGTCGCCATATCCCTCACCCCGCTCGGTTCGCCCGACACAGTTGCTCGGTCAAGATCAGACCCTACTCGCCGGGTCCGACCATGTCCCCGCAGTTGCTCCAACGTACGGGGACCACCTCGATGATTCCCGGACCAGGGATTTTCCACCCTGTCCGGCCGGTTCCCGACGAGTACCCGCTCAACGCGGTCACCCGCCCGACAGGACCCTGACCAGGTCTTCCGCGGTGCGGCAGCGGTCCAGGAGCTCCTTGACGTGATTACGCGTTCCGCGAAGCGGTTCCAGGGTTGGGACGCGTTGCAGCGAATCCCGGCCCGGCAGGTCGAAGATCACCGAGTCCCAGGAGGCCGCGGCGACGTCGTCGGCGTACTGCTCCAGGCAGCGGCCGCGGAAGTAGGCCCGGGTGTCCTCAGGCGGCACCGTACGGGCCCGCTCCACGTCCGCGTCGGTCAGCAGTCGCTTCATGCGCCCGCGGGCCACCAGACGGTTGTACAGGCCCTTCTCGGGTCGTACGTCGGCGTACTGGAGGTCGACGAGGTGCAGTCGCGCCGCGTCCCAGTCGAGGTTGTCCCGGCGACGGTAGCCCTCCATGAGCTCCCGCTTGGCGACCCAGTCCAGCTCTCCGGCCAGACTCATCGGGTCGTGCTCCAGACGGGTGAGGGTGTCCTCCCAGCGCGACAGGACGTCCTTGGTCTGGTCGTCGGCGTCGGCCCCGAACCGCTCCTCCACGTACTTGCGCGCCAGCTCGTAGTACTCCATCTGCAGCTGGACCGCCGTGAGCGTGCGGCCGCTGCGGAGTGTGACCAGGCGCTTCAGTGACGGGTCGTGGGAGACCTGGTGGAGGGTGCGGACGGGCTGGTCGACGGCCAGGTCGACGGCGATGAATCCGTCCTCGATCATCGACAGCACCAGCGAGGTCGTGCCCAGCTTGAGGTAGGTCGAGATCTCGGAGAGGTTCGCGTCGCCGATGATCACGTGCAGGCGCCGGTACTTCTCGGCGTCCGCGTGCGGCTCGTCGCGGGTGTTGATGATCGGGCGCTTGAGCGTCGTCTCGAGGCCGACCTCGACCTCGAAGTAGTCGGCTCGCTGGCTGAGCTGGAAGCCGTGCTCGTGGCCGTCCTGGCCGATGCCGACGCGGCCTGCTCCGGCGAAGACCTGGCGGGAGACGAAGAACGGCGTCAGGTGGCGCACGATGTCCGAGAAGGGGGTCTCCCGCTTCATCAGGTAGTTCTCGTGCGTGCCGTAGGACGCGCCCTTGTTGTCGGTGTTGTTCTTGTACAGGTGGATCGGCTGGGCACCGGGGAGCTGCGCGGCCCGTTCCGCGGCCTCTGCCATGATCCGTTCGCCGGCCTTGTCCCAGAGGACGGCGTCCCGGGGGTTGGTCACCTCCGGTGAGCTGTACTCGGGGTGTGCGTGGTCGACGTAGAGCCGTGCACCGTTGGTGAGGATGACGTTGGCCAGGCCGATGTCCTCGTCGGTGAGCTGGCTGGAGTCGGCGGCCTCGCGGGCGAGGTCGAAGCCTCGTGCGTCCCGCAGCGGGTTCTCCTCCTCGAAGTCCCAGCGAGCCCGGCGGGCCCGGTGCATCGCCGCCGCGTAGGCGTTCACGATCTGGGACGAGGTGAGCATGGCATTGGCGTTGGGGTGGCCGGGGACGGAGATCCCGTACTCCGTCTCGATGCCCATTACTCGCCGTACGGTCATGCGGCCCTCCTTGCCCGGCGGCGCCCTCGGTCGTGGGCGCCACTCAGATACCGCTGGCGCTCGGTTGCGTGTGCGGTGCCCGTCCCCGCACTGCGCGACTTGGCGGTACGCAAGAGCCTAGAACGCCTTTGCGCTGGTGGGGAGATCATTTGCATCCTCGCGAGCGTTCGCCTGAAAAACAGTCGGCTGCGGGTACCCGCCGAGGGCACCCGCAGCCGCCCTGCCTTTACAGGTACTGACCGGTATTCGCCACCGTGTCGATGGAGCGTCCGGTGTCCGTGCCCTGCTTTCCGGTGATGAGCGTACGGATGTACACGATCCGCTCGCCCTTCTTTCCGGAGATGCGGGCCCAGTCGTCCGGGTTGGTGGTGTTCGGCAGGTCCTCGTTCTCCTTGAACTCGTCCACGCAGGCCTGGAGGAGGTGGGAGACGCGGAGGCCCTTCTGGTTCTTCTCGAGGAAGTCCTTGATCGCCATCTTCTTGGCACGGCCCACGATGTTCTCGATCATGGCGCCGGAGTTGAAGTCCTTGAAGTAGAGGACTTCCTTGTCACCGTTGGCGTAGGTGACCTCCAGGAAGCGGTTCTCCTCGGATTCGGCGTACATGTGTTCCACGGCCGTCTGGATCATGCTCTGGACGGTGGTGGCCTTGGAGCCGCTGTGTTCGGCGAGGTCGTCGCCGTGCAGCGGGAGGCGCTCCGTGAGGTACTTGCCGAAGATGTCCTTGGCCGCCTCGGCGTCCGGACGCTCGATCTTGATCTTCACGTCGAGCCGGCCGGGCCGCAGGATGGCGGGGTCGATCATGTCCTCACGGTTGGAGGCGCCGATCACGACCACGTTCTGCAGGCCCTCCACGCCGTCGATCTCGGCGAGGAGCTGCGGGACGATGGTGTTCTCCACGTCCGAGCTGACACCGGAGCCACGGGTGCGGAAGAGCGACTCCATCTCGTCGAAGAAGACGATGACGGGTGTGCCTTCGCTGGCCTTCTCGCGGGCCCGCTGGAAGACGAGGCGGATCTGCCGCTCCGTCTCACCGACGTACTTGTTCAGGAGCTCGGGGCCCTTGATGTTGAGGAAGAAGCTCTTGCCGGCGGCCTGGCCGGTCACCTCGGCGACCTTCTTGGCGAGCGAGTTGGCCACGGCCTTGGCGATGAGCGTCTTGCCGCATCCGGGGGGCCCGTACAGCAGGACGCCCTTCGGCGGCCGCAGTTCGTGCTCCTTGAACAGGTCCGGGTAGAGGTAGGGGAGCTCGACGGCGTCGCGGATGGCCTCGATCTGGCCGCCGAGACCACCGATCTGCTCGTAGCCGATGTCGGGGACCTCTTCGAGGACGAGCTCCTCGACCTCGCTCTTCGGTACGACCTCGTAGACGTAACCGGAGCGGGGTTCGAGCAGGAGGGCGTCGCCGGGGCGGATGGTCACGTCCAGCAGCGGCTCGGCGAGCCGTACCACCCGCTCCTCGTCGGTGTGCCCGAGCACGAGGGCCCGCTCGCCGTCCTCGAGGATCTCCTTGAGGGTGACGATGTCACCGACGCGCTCGTACTCCATGGCCTCGACCACGTTGAGCGCTTCGTTGAGCATTACTTCCTGGCCGCGTCGGAGCTCGTCGAGCTCGACGCTGGGGCTGACGTTCACCCTGAGCTTGCGGCCGCCGGTGAAGATGTCGGCGGTGCCGTCCTCGTTCGCCGTCAGGAAGACCCCGAAGCCGGCCGGCGGCTGTGCGAGCCGGTCGACCTCCTCCTTGAGGGCCACGATCTGGTCGCGTGCCTCACGGAGCGTGTTGGCGAGTCGTTCGTTCTGCGCGGACACGCCGGCCAGGTTGGTCTGCAGCTCGACGATCCGCTCTTCGAGAATCCTCGTGTGTCGCGGAGAGTCGGCGAGCTTGCGCCGCAGGACGGCGATTTCCTGCTCAAGGTAAGCGATCTGCCCGGCCGGGTCGTCGGACCCGCGTCCCGGGCGGATGCCGCGGTTCATGTCGTCGTCGTGGGCTGCCACGGTCCTCACCTCCTCCAAGGGGAGCTGGACGCTTCCAGACCCTACCTGGGCGGGTGTCGATTGAAACCCCTAGATCACAAAGACGGTCGGGGTGTGTCCGATCTTCACCCTTGCGCTCTCCCTCACGCCAGGGGAATACCCAGCGAACATGATTGGAACCCAGGCGAAGGTAGGGTCGAACTGTTCAACACCCGCCGGAGCTGGCCGGATTCCTGGCCCGGCTCGGCGGAGAAACGGCAGGAGAGATGAGCGTGCAGCAGGTGGCCGGGGCGGAAGGCGAGGAGCTGGAGGTCTGGATCGACCAGGACCTGTGTACCGGCGACGGCATCTGTGCCCAGTACGCGCCCGAGGTGTTCGAGCTGGACATCGACGGTCTGGCCTATGTGAAGAGCGCCGAGGACGAGTTGCTCCAGGACAAGGGGGCGGCAACGCCCGTTCCGCTGCCGCTCCTCACGGACGTGATCGACTCCGCGAAGGAGTGTCCGGGCGAGTGCATCCACGTGCGTCGGGTTTCGGACAGGGCCGAGGTCTACGGTCCGGACGCAGAGTGACTGCTTCCGTACGTTGCGTCACGGCCGTCTGATATCTCACACGGGCTGTCGCAGGTGCCTCACACGCTTCGGGCTCCGGCGGGTGTCGAGCGGACGAACGAGTCGCCCTGCCAACGCCATTTCGCGTCGCTCTTCCTGTCGGGGCAGCAACGCGGCACGTCGGACGACGAGTAGCCGAGGAGCGTGGCCGTCACGGCGCCGTCGTGCACGGCGAAGTCGGTGACGGTGGTGCCGTCCTTGGGGTCGAGCAGGGTGGCCACGACGCGGGGTGTGCCGGCGTCGGCGTCGCGCGTCAGGACGTAGACGCCGTCCGGTGGGGTGCCCATCGGGGAGTCGCAGTGGACGACGGCCACGGTTTCGGGCCGGCCGTCGCCGTCGAGGTCTCCTGAAGCCCGTTTCTGCACCACGGCCTTCACGGGGCCGCATTCGATGGGGAAGGCCACTGCGGCCGGGTCGGGCGGGGTGAGGTGCGCCGGAGCGCTCTTGGTTTCGGGGGCGGCCGGCTGGGCCGCCGTCGCCGCGCCGGGCTGCAGGATGGTGGAGAGGGCCACGACGCCGGCGACGGCCGTCGCGGTGGCGAGCCAGTGGATGGGGCGGGTGTGGGTGTGGGCGAGCTCCGGGACGGCGGAAGACTGCACTAGGAGGGTCTCCTGAGGCTGTGCCGGTGGGGTGGCCAGCATGGTGCCACACGTCACAGCCCGGGGGAACGGCGGGGTGTGCGTGTCCTGTGCCGGGGAAGTCTGATGGGTTGCGGTTCCTGCCGCTGTGTCAGCGGGCCCGTGGGGCAGCGCCCCTGCCGTGCCCGGCCCACTGCGCGTCCTCGGGCGTCTTGGCGGGTGCGGCAGGTCAACGGCGTCGGGCGGGGGTTCACCCCGGGCGGCAACGAAAGGGCGCCGTGGCGGAGTTCCGGTGCGGATCCGGGAACTGCGCCACGGCGCCGTTGCGTTGCACGCGGTGACGGGCCGCTTCAGCGGGCGGTGCCGCCGTCGGCGTTGGGCCCCGCGTAGTCCTCGCCGTAGGCGCCCTTGGCGGGGCGGCGGCGGCGCATGGGCGGCTCGACGCCGTCGGCGAGGCGGCGGGCGGTGAGCAGGAAGCCGGTGTGGCCGATCATGCGGTGGTCCGGGCGGACGGCCAGGCCTTCGATGTGCCAGTTGCGGATCATCGACTCCCAGGCGCTCGGCTCGTTGAAGCAGCCGATCTCGCGGATGGACTCGACGGTCCGGGCGAGCTGGGTGGTGGTCGCCACGTAGCAGCACAGGATGCCGCCGGGGACGAGCGCCTTGGAGACGGCCTCCAGGCATTCCCAGGGGGCGAGCATGTCGAGGATGACGCGGTCGACGTCGGCGTCGGACAGGTTGTCCTGGAGGTCGCCGACGGTGAGCTGCCAGGCGGGGTGCGGTCCGCCGAAGTAGCGCTCCACGTTCGCCTGGGCGATCTCGGCGAAGTCGGCGCGGCGCTCGTAGCTGTGCAGCATGCCCTGGTCGCCGATGGCCCGCAGCAGGAAGCTGCTGAGGGAGCCGGAGCCGACGCCCGCCTCCACGACGCGCGCGCCGGGGAAGATGTCGGCGAAGGCCAGGATCTGCCCCGCGTCCTTGGGGTAGACCACGGCGGCGCCGCGGGGCATGGACAGGACGTAGTCGGGGAGCAGGGGGCGCAGCGCGAGGTAGGCGACGTTCCCCGTGGTGCGGACAACGCTGCCCTCGGGAGCGCCGATCAGTTCGTCGTGCGGGAAGGAACCCTTGTGGGTGTGGAAGTTCTTCCCGGCCTCGAGCGTGAACGTGTAGTGGCGGCCCTTGGGGTCGGTCAGCTGAACCTGGTCCCCGACCTTGAAGGGCCCGCGCCTGCGGGCGGCACCGGTCGGTTCGGACATGTGACCAGCCTACCGGTCCCCGAGGGGGGCTCCGACCACTCAGCTGGGCCTGGCCATCGCCTTCACGAAGGCGCGTTCCACGTCGGCCGCCGACAGCACGCCGTAGATCTCGCCCGTCTCCTCCACGACCAGGTATTCGGTCGCGGGGGTCGCCCGGAGCGCGTCGAGAAGCTCCTCGCCGGACAGTTCGGCCGAGACGCGCATGCCGTCGGTGAGGTCCTGGGCGAGGCCGCTGACGGCGACCCAGGGGCGGCGGTGCTCGGGTACGCCGACGATGGCGGCCTCGCGGACGAGGGAGAGGGGTTTGCCGTCGGCGTCGACGACGACCAGGGCGCGGGCTCCGGCGGCGTTGGCGCGGCGCAGGGCCTCCGAGAGCGGGGTGTCGGTCTCGACGGGGACGGCGCGGCGGGTGAGGGCGCGGGCGCGCAGTTCGGGGAGGTGCTCGCGCAGGCGGGCCATGCGCAGGCTGTTTCCGGCGCCGGTCCAGATGATCGCGGCGAGGATGGCGGCGAGCAGGGCGTCGAGGACGGTGTCCATGCCGACGTTGTCGACGGCGTCGGTGCCGAGGGCGCCGGACTGGGTGAGCAGCGGCAGCCCGATGAGGACGGAGACGGCGAGGGCGCGGCCGACCCAGGCGGCGGCGATGGTGCCCGTCATGGGCTTGCCGGTGATCTTCCAGACCACGGCCCGGAGCATGCGGCCGCCGTCGAGGGGCAGGCCGGGCAGGAGGTTGAACGCGGCCACGATGAGGTTGGAGATCATCAGGCCGGCGAGCAGGACACCCGGGACGGTGCCGGGTTCCACGGCGAGCAGGGCGGCGTAGAAGGCGCCGGCGAGGATCAGGGAGAGCAGGGGTCCGACGAAGGCCAGCACGAACTCCCGGCCGGGGGTCTCGGCCTCCTTCTCGATCTCGGAGACGCCGCCGAAGAACTGGAGCTGGATGCGGCGGACCGGGAGTTTGAAGCGGAGGGCGGCGACCGTGTGGGCCAGTTCGTGGACGAGCACGGAGGCGTAGAAGGCGACGGCGAAGAAGAGGGAGACGAGGTAGCGGGCGGCGCCGAGCTCGGGCAGCACGCGCTCCAGCTGGCCGCCGAACACCCAGGTGATCAGTGCGGCGACGAGGAACCAGCTCGGCGCGACGTAGACGGGCACTCCGAAGGGCCGTCCCATGAGCAGGCCGCCCCGGGGCTCGGGCCGCTGGGGGGCGGGGCCTTTGCCGTCGGCGGAGTGCGCGAGGGGGCGGTCGCCGTGGGCCGGCGGGGCGGGATGGTGGTTCGGGTGGCCGGGGCCCGGGGCGGGGGCCGAGGGCTGCTGCGGGCGGTTGCCTTCATCGGAGCCGGGGGCCGGGGCGGGTACCTTGTGCAGGCGGTCCGTCGCGGGCCGGCCGGCGACGGGTGCCGAGTGCGGGCCGCTGGCGTAGGCGCGGTCGGGGTGGGTGTCGCCCTCCGGCGCGACGCCGCCTTCGCGCTCGCCGGGGGCGGGCGGCGTCTGCGGTGCGTCGGCGGGGGCCGTGTTCGGGGCCTCGGCGTCGGCGCGGCCGGGGTGTGGGGCGCCCTCCGGAAGACCGTTCGCGTCGGGCTCGGCGGGGGTGGCCTCAGCCCGTGTCGGGCGGTCCGCCGCCGAGTCGTCCCGCATGGCGTCCGCGGGGGTCGCCGGGGTGTCGGCGGGCGCGGCCGGGTCGTTCGGCTCCGGTGCCGGGGTGGGCTGTTCAGGGGTGGAGCGGTGCTCGTCCGTGGGGCGTTCGTCGGCGGGGGCCGGGTCGGTGGCCCGGACCGGAGGTCCCGCGTGGTGCTCGGCCGACTCGTCGTTGCCGGACCGCGGCCGCCCGCGCCCGCCGCTCTCGTCCACCGGTGTCCCCTCGATCGAAGCGTCTCCCGCGCCTGCCGGACGGGAGGGTCTCGAGTCGATGGTATGCGTCCGTCGTGGTGCGTTTCGCCCCGGCACCCCTGTGTTTCCCGTACGTCGACCTCCTCTCCCGGCTTCCCCCACGGAACACGGCCGGGTCACTGTCAGTGGCGGGCCGTAAGGTCTGGGGCATGGAGACGAGCACCGAGGGCGCGGCGCAGCCCGACAGCAGTCCGGCCGCGGCGGTGGATTCGCCGGTCCCGGCCGGGCCCGCGGAGCCGGCAGTGGGGACGCCGGCAGAAGCGCAGACGACGGAGGAAGTCCAGCCGGTGGCGGCGGCGGAGGCAGGTACGGAGGCCGAGGCCTACCCAGTGCCGGCGGGGGACGCGCAGACGGAAGCAGAGGCCCAGTCGGTGGCTGAGGCAGCGGCCGAGACTGCCGCCGTGAGCGCCCTGGTGGCCGGGCCCGCCGCCGTGCCGCCCGCCTCGCTGTCCCCCTCGCGTGCCAGTGACTTCATGCAGTGCCCGTTGCTCTACCGCTTCCGGGTGATCGACCGGCTGCCGGAGAAGCCGAGCGAGGCCGCGACCCGGGGCACCCTGGTGCACGCGGTCCTGGAGCGGCTCTTCGACGCCCCGGCGGCCGAGCGCACGGCGCCCCGGGCGAAGTCGCTGATCCCCGGCCAGTGGGACCGGCTGCGCGAGACGCGGCCGGAGGTGGTGGAGCTGTTCGCCGACGACCCCGAGGGCGAGCGGCTGGCGCGCTGGCTGGGCGAGGCGGAGCAGCTCGTGGAGCGCTGGTTCACGCTGGAGGATCCCAGCCGTCTGGAGCCGGCCGAGCGGGAGCTGTTCGTCGAGGCCGAGCTGGAGTCGGGGCTGCGGCTGCGCGGCATCATCGACCGGGTCGACGTGGCGCCCACGGGCGAGGTGCGGATCGTCGACTACAAGACGGGCAAGGCGCCGAGGCCGGAGTACTCCGAGGGCGCCCTGTTCCAGATGAAGTTCTACGCCCTGGTGGTGTGGCGGCTGAAGAACGTGGTCCCCCGGCGGCTCCAGCTGGTCTACCTCGGCAGCGGCCAGGTGCTGACGTACGACCCGGTCCTCGCCGACCTGGAGCGGGTGGAGCGCAAGCTGCTGGCGCTGTGGGAGGCGATCCGGCTCGCCACCGAGACGGGTGACTGGCGGCCGCGCCCCACGAAGTTGTGCGGCTGGTGCGACCACCAGGCGCACTGCCCGGAGTTCGGGGGCACTCCCCCGCCGTATCCGCTGCCGGTGCGCGCGTCGGGGCTTGCGGTGCAGCCGGTCGCCGGTGAGGGCGCCTGAGCCGGTCGGGCCCCCGCAGGGCAGAATGGGGCCGGACTAGCGAAGGAGACTTACGTGGCCATCCGCGTCCTACTGGTCGACGACCAGCCGCTGCTCCGTACCGGCTTCCGGATGATCCTGGAGGCCGAGCAGGACATCGCGGTCGTCGGGGAGGCCGGTGACGGACTGCAGGCACTCGACCAGGTGCGTGCGCTACAGCCCGATGTGGTTCTGATGGACATCCGTATGCCGCGGATGGACGGTGTGGAGGCGACCCGGCAGATCACCGGGCCGGGGCGGGACGGCCCGGCGAAGGTGCTGGTGCTGACCACCTTCGATCTCGACGAGTACGTGGTGGAGGCGCTGCGTGCCGGTGCCAGCGGGTTCCTGCTGAAGGACGCGCCCGCCAACGAGCTGGTGCAGGCCATCCGGGTGGTCGCCGCGGGCGAGGCGATGCTCGCGCCGAGCATCACGCGCCGGCTGCTCGACAAGTACGCCACGCATCTGCCGTCGGGGGACGAGCCGGTGCCGGACACGCTGCACACGCTCACCGACCGCGAGGTCGAGGTGCTGAAGCTGGTGGCGCGGGGGCTGTCCAATGCGGAGATCGCCGCCGACCTGTTCGTCAGCGAGACCACCGTCAAGACGCATGTCGGGCATGTGCTGACGAAGCTGGGCCTGCGCGACCGGGTGCAGGCGGCGGTGTACGCGTACGAGAGCGGGCTGGTGCGCCCGGGCGCGCAGTAGCGAGCGCGAGCCGACGAGTGAGGAAGGGCGCCCCCCGCCGAGCGGGGGGCGCCCTTGTTGACGTCGGTGCGTCAGGCGTCCTTGCTGAGCTCCCAGAAGCGGAACACCGTCGATGCGTCGAGGCAGTACTCGAGGCCGTAGACGCCCTCGCGGACGACCGCGTACTGCTTGGCCTGCCACACCGGCAGGACGGGGAGTTCGTCGGCGACGATGTCCTGCAGCTCGCCGAACTCCTTGTCCGTGGAGGCCCGGTTGGTCAGGGCGGCGGTGCGGGGGATGAGCGAGCCGGTGATCGTGCTGTTGTCGTAGTTGTTGTTCAGCACGTTGCCCTTGCCGAAGAAGGGGGCTGTGAAGTTGTCGGCGTCCGGGTAGTCCGGCACCCAGCCCTTCACGTAGACGCCGTACTTGCCGGCGGCGATGTCCTTTTCGTACTGGCCGAAGGGGACGCTCTTGACGCTCGCGTCGAACAGGCCGCTGGCGTTGAGCTGGCCGGCGATGGCGTTCAGTTCCTGGTCGGTGGCGGGGCCGTAGCGGGAGGGGGTCGACCAGAGGGTGAGCTTCACCTTGCCGGTGATGCCGTCCTGGCGCAGCGCGGCCTGGGCCTTGGCCCTGGAGGGGCGGGCGCCGTAGGTGTCGAAGAAGGCCGTGTTGTGGCCCGCGATACCGGCCGGGATGATCGAGTACAGGGGGGTGGCGGTGCCCTGGTAGACGTCCCTGATGAGGGCTTCGCGGTCGATCAGGTGGGCGATGGCCTTGCGGACGCCGAGCTTTCCGGCGACGGGGTCGTCCATGTTGAACACCAGGTGCTGGACCTCGGCGCTGCTGCCCTCGACGACCTCGGTGCCGGTGCCGTCGTCGGCCTTCTCCATGTCGGCGACGTCGCCCGCGGTGAGGCCGCGGTAGGCGATGTCGACCTCCTCGTCCTGGATGGCCTGCTTCAGGGCGGTCTGGTCGCCGTCGAAGAACTTCAGCGTCACGCCGGTGTTCTTGACCTTGGCGGTGCCCTTGTAGTTCTCGTTGACGGAGAAGACGGCCTGGTCGTCGTCGATCGAGTCGAGCTTGTAGGGGCCGGAGCCGACGGCCTCCCGGTCCTTGCGCAGCTTGCCCGCGTCGTACTCGTTGTGGTCGACGATGGAACCGGCGCCGGAGGCGATCTTGCTGGGGAAGGTGGCGTCGGACGTGTTGAGGTGGAAGACGACCGTGGTCTCGTCCGGCGTCTCGACCTTGTCGAGCGTGGGGAACATGATCGCGGGCCCGTCGGGGTCGTTGATCTTCAGCATCCGGTCGAAGGAGAACTTGACGTCCTCGGAGGTGAGGGCGTCACCGTTGCTGAACTTGAGGCCGTCCTTGAGCGTGCACCTGTAGACCGAGCTCTGCGTGTCCGTGAAGGCGCAGCTCTCGGCGGCCTCCGGCTGGGGCTCCGTGGCGCCCTTGGGGAAGCTCAGCAGGGATTGGAAGACGTTGTTGAACAACAGCCAGGAGCCGGGGTCGTAGCCGGAGGCCGGGTCCGTGGCCAGGACGTCGTCGGACATCCCCACCACCACGTTGGAGCCGTCCCCCGCGGAGTCTCCGCTCTCCGTGCCACAGCCGGTCAGCAGTCCGGAGGCGAGGCCCGCCACGATGGGCAGGACCGGCCACTGGTTGCGTAGGTTCACGTGTGTGCCTTGTCGTCGGTTCTCGAGAACTCCCGGAGCCTGTCCCCGGCTCCGGGGCACGGTTCCCCGGGGCCGCGGTCAGGGGCCCCGGTAAACCAGCGGGTGCGTCAGCCGCTCACGCCCCGCCCGAGCTCCCACAGCTGGAGCGTCGAGGCGGAGTTGAGCGCGTACGCGGTACCCGTGACGTCGTCGCGGGCGGCGACGTACTGCTTGCCCTGCCACAGCGGCAGCACCGGCACGTCGCCGGCGACGATGTCCTGAATGTCCGTCAGGCTGGTGGAGGCGGACAGCCGGTCCGCCTCACGGCGGGACTCCGGGATCAGGGTGTTGCGGATCTGGCTGTTGGCGTACGGCGAGCCGAGCGTGTTGTCGGCGTCGAGGAACGGCGCGAGGAAGTTGTCGGCGTCCGGGAAGTCCGGGAACCAGCCCATGCCGTAGACGTCGTAGTCGCCCTTCTTCTCGGCCGGGCGGAACGTGTCCCAGGGGGTGCCCTTGATGCCGACGTCGAACAGGCCGCTGGAGTTCAGCTGGTCGCGCAGGACCTGGAACTCCTTCTTGGTGGCCGGGCCGTAGTGGTCGGTGGTGTAGTGCAGCGTCAGCTTCACCGGGGTGGTGATGTTCGCCTGGTTGAGCAGGGAACGGGCCTTGGTGACGTTCGGCTCGCCGTACTTGTTGAAGAACGAGTTGGAGTGGCCGGTGACGCTGGCCGGGACCAGCGAGTACAGCGGTTCGGCCTGGGAGCCGTAGACCTTGGAGACCAGCGCGCTGCGGTTGACGATCTGGGCCATCGCCTGGCGTACGGCCTTGGACTTCACCGTCGGGGCGTCGGTGTTGAAGCCCAGGTAGCGGATTTCCAGGCCGGGCATCTCGACGAGGTCGATGTCGGTGTCGGCGTCGCCCGAGAGCTTGCGGATCTGGTCCGGCGACATGGCGCGGGTCATGAGGTCGATGTCGCCCTTGTTCAGGGCCTCGCCCATGGCGTCGGCGTCCTTGAAGGACACCATGTCGACCTTGTCGTTGTTCACCTTGAGGGTCCCCTTGTAGTCGGGGTTCTTGGTGAACTCGGCCTTGACCAGCTCGTTGTTCTCGACGTCGGCCTTGAGGGTGTACGGGCCGGAGCCCTCCAGGTCGAAACCGTCGCGCAGCTTGTTCTTCGGGTAGTCGTCGGGGTCGACGATGCCGGCGACCGGGGTCGACAGCTTGTACGGGAAGGTCGCGTCGGCGGTCTTGAGGTGGAAGACGACCTCGCGGTCGCCCTGGGTCTCGATGGTGTCGATGGTGGACAGCAGCGCGAACACGCCGCTGTCGGCCTTGAGGGAGCGGGCGCGGTCGATGGAGTACTTCACGTCGGCCGCGGTGACAGCGTTGCCGTTGGAGAACTTCAGGCCGTCGCGCAGGGTGCAGGCGTAGCGCTCGTTGCCGGTGTCGGTGAAGCCGCACCGCTCGGCGGCCTCCGGTACCGGCTCGCCCTCGCCGCGCGGCTGGATCATCAGGGTCTGCACGGTCTGGCGCAGGATGTTCCAGGTGCCGACGTCGTAGGCGTAGGCCGGGTCGAGGGGCGCCGGGGCGTCCTTCGAGGCGGTGAACCGGTCCGTGGTGCCGACAACGATCGCGTCGCTGTCGCTGCTCCCGCTGTCGGACCCGCCGCAGGCGGCGAGCACCGGCGCGAGCAAGCCGATCACGGCCGGCAGCACCAAAGTCTTGCGGTTCATGCTCGAGTTTCTCCAGAGCTGTCGACTCCGTGTACCCGGCATGCAGGGGTGGCGCAGCGGATCACGGGGGTGGGGCGATGTTCTCGCGACGAGGTTAGTCCGGGCCGGCAGGAGGGTTCGCAGCCACCGGAGTTGAGGACCCATCACGCTGTGGAACCGGGCGCGGACAGACCGAATATCCGACAGCGGAAGCTTTGGTGCAGCGTCCCATCAATCGGGACACAAGGGCACGCCGACGGCCCCCTGGAGGGGGCGCGCAGCACACGCCGGACCGAGTGTCGACCCCGGAATGGGTGGGGAACGTCACATGCGTAAACGGGTTCGAAGGTACGGGAATTCGATCGCGGGGAGGGTCTCGAATTCGCCTTCGGAATTGCCGTGCTAACGACGCTGCACGCTGGGTGAACGCCTAGCGCATTTCCGTCATCAAGCCGTGCAGAAATGTCAGGTCGACCTCTTCGAGGGAGGTGACGACCGTGCGGCGCAGGGCGGGGGCGATGGGCGCCACGGAGGGCACGGCCACGACCTGGCAGCCCGCGGCCTCGGCGGCGGCGACCCCGGTCGCGGTGTCCTCGATGACGGCGCACCGGGCCGGGTCCGCGCCCAGTCCGGCGGCGGCGGCCAGGTACGGATCGGGGTGGGGCTTGGTGCGCGGCACCTCGTCACCGGCCACCGTCAGGCTGAAGTGGTGGGCGCCGAGCGAGGTGAGCACCCGGTCGATGATGCGCCGGTGCGAGGCGGAGACCAGGGCGGTGGGGATCTCGTACTCGTACAGCTCGGCGAGCAGCCGGCCGGCGCCCGGCATCAGCGGCAGGGCGCGGCCGATGCGGTCCTCGAAGCCGTCGTTCAGGAGCACGGTGAGCTCGTCGAGGGTGATGTCGGCCCCGGTGGCCTCGATGAGGAACCCGGCGCTGCGGGTCATGGGACCGCCGACGACGACGTGGCGCCAGGAGTCGTCGAGCGTGTGGCCGAGGGAGGCGAAGACCTCGACCTCGACGTCCCACCAGAAGCCCTCCGTGTCCACGAGCGTGCCGTCCATGTCGAGGAGCACGGCCTGCAGGGCCGACCCTTCGGCGGACCGGGTACCGAGTGCGGGGACCGTACTGGTCATCCACGTACCTCCTTGAGGGGCGGTCAGGCCGGCTCCCACGAAGGGAACCGGCCTGCGGTGGACCGACCAGTCTACGTCGTCCGTGAGTGAAGTGCCTCGTTCAGCGGCTGTGCCCCCGGGCACACCCTGGATGCGCCGGGGGCTGTTGTGACGTACGCCGGTGGGGCCGCTCAGCGGGCGTTGAAGTACTTCGCCTCCGGGTGGTGGATCACGATGGCGTCCGTGGACTGCTCGGGGTGCAGCTGGAACTCCTCGGACAGCTGGACGCCGATGCGCTCCGGCTGGAGCAGGTCGGCGATCTTGGCGCGGTCCTCCAGGTTCGGGCAGGCGCCGTAGCCGAGGGAGAAGCGGGCGCCCCGGTACTTCAGCTCGAACATGCCCTGCATCTCGTCGGGGTCCTCGCCGGAGAAGCCGAGCTCGGAGCGCACGCGCGCGTGCCAGTACTCGGCGAGTGCCTCGGCCAGCTGCACGGACAGTCCGTGCAGTTCGAGGTAGTCCCGGTAGGCGTTCGCCTCGAAGAGCCGTGCGGTCTCCTCGCCGATGCGCGAGCCGACGGTGACGACCTGGAGGCCGACGACGTCGGTCTCGCCGGACTCCTCCGGGCGGAAGAAGTCAGCCAGGCACAGGCGGCGGCCACGGCGCTGACGCGGGAAGGTGAAGCGGGTGCGCTCGTTGCCCTGCTCGTCCAGGATGATCAGGTCGTCGTCCTTGGAGACGCACGGGAAGTAGCCGTAGACCACGGCCGCCTCCAGCAGGTTCTCCGTCTGGAGCCGGTCCAGCAGGCCGCGCAGCCGGGGCCGGCCCTCGTTCTCGACGAGCTCCTCGTACGACGGGCCCTCGCCGGTGCGGGCCTGCTTCAGGCCCCACTGGCCCTTGAACAGGGCGCCCTCGTCGAGCCAGCTCGCGTACTCCTTGAGCTGGATGCCCTTGATCACGCGGGTGCCGCTGAAGGGCGGGGTGGGCACGGGGTTGTCGGTGGCGACGTCGGAGCGGACGTGCCCTTCCTCGGGGCGTTCCTCGACGGCGGCGGGCGCGGCGGCCCGCACCCGGCGCTGCTTGAGCTCGGGCAGCTTCGCGCCGGGCACGCCCCGCTTGACGCCGATCAGGGCGTCCATCAGGCGCAGGCCCTCGAAGGCGTCGCGGGCGTAGCGGACCTCGCCCTCGTAGATCTCGTGCAGGTCCTGCTCGACGTAGGCGCGGGTGAGGGCGGCGCCACCGAGGATGACGGGGAAGTTCGCCGCCAGGCCGCGCTGGTTCAGCTCCTCCAGGTTCTCCTTCATGATCACGGTGGACTTGACCAGGAGCCCGGACATGCCGATCACGTCGGCCCGGTGCTCCTCGGCGGCGTCCAGGATCGCGGAGACCGGCTGCTTGATGCCGAGGTTGACGACGTTGTAGCCGTTGTTGGACAGGATGATGTCGACGAGGTTCTTGCCGATGTCGTGCACGTCGCCCCGCACGGTGGCGAGCACGATGGTGCCCTTGCCGGCTTCGTCGGTCTTCTCCATGTGCGGTTCGAGGTGGGCGACGGCCGACTTCATGACCTCGGCGGACTGGAGCACGAACGGCAGCTGCATCTGGCCGGAGCCGAACAGTTCGCCGACGACCTTCATTCCGTCCAGCAGGGTCTCGTTGACGATGTCGAGGGCGGGCCGCTCCTTCAGGGCATCGTCCAGGTCCGCTTCGAGGCCGTTCTTCTCGCCGTCGATGATGCGGCGCTTGAGGCGTTCGTCCAGCGGCAGGGCGGCCAGTTCCTCGGCCTTGCCGGCCTTGAGGGACTTGGCGGTGGCGCCCTCGAAGAGCTGCATGAGCTTCTGCAGCGGGTCGTATCCCTCGGCGCGGCGGTCGTGGATGAGGTCCAGGGCCGTCTGCACCTCCTCCTCGCTGAAGCGGGCGATGGGGAGGATCTTGCTGGCGTGCACGATCGCCGAGTCCAGGCCCGCCTTGACGCACTCGTCGAGGAAGACGGAGTTCAGCAGGATGCGGGCGGCGGGGTTGAGGCCGAAGGAGATGTTGGACAGGCCGAGCGTGGTCTGCACCTTCGGGTGGCGACGCTTGAGCTCGCGGATGCCCTCGATGGTGGCGACGCCGTCCTTGCGGGACTCCTCCTGGCCGGTGCAGATGGTGAAGGTGAGACAGTCGACGAGGATGTCCTCCTCGTGGATGCCCCAGTTGCCGGTGAGGTCCTCGATGAGCCGTTCGGCGATCTCGACCTTCTTCTCGGCGGTGCGGGCCTGGCCCTCCTCGTCGATGGTGAGCGCGATGAGGGCGGCGCCGTGCTCCTTGGCGAGGGCCGTGACCTTGGCGAATCGGGACTCGGGGCCGTCGCCGTCCTCGTAGTTCACCGAGTTGATCACCGCGCGGCCGCCGAGCTTCTCCAGGCCGGCCCGGATGACGTCGACCTCGGTGGAGTCCAGCACGATCGGCAGGGTGGAGGCGGTGGCGAAGCGGCCGGCCAGTTCCTCCATGTCGGCGACGCCGTCCCGGCCGACGTAGTCCACGCACAGGTCGAGCATGTGCGCGCCCTCGCGGATCTGGTCGCGGGCCATCTCCACGCAGTCGTCCCAGCGGCCCTCCAGCATGGCCTCGCGGAACTTCTTCGAGCCGTTGGCGTTGGTGCGCTCGCCGATGGCCAGGTAGGAGGTGTCCTGCCGGAACGGCACGGACTGGTAGAGCGAGGCCGCGCCCGGCTCGGGCTGCGGGCTGCGCTCGGCCGGGGCCATGTCCCGGACGCGCTCGACCAGCCGGCGCAGGTGCTCGGGGGTGGTGCCGCAGCAGCCGCCGACGAGGGAGAGACCGTAGTCCTGGACGAAGTTCTGCTGGGCGTCGGCCAGGCCCTCGGCGTCGAGCGGGAAGTGCGCGCCGTCCTTGGTGAGGATCGGCAGACCGGCGTTCGGCATGCACAGCAGGGGGATGCGCGAGTGGCGCGTCAGGTAGCGCAGGTGCTCGCTCATCTCGGCCGGGCCGGTGGAGCAGTTCAGGCCGATCATGTCGATGCCGAGGGGCTCCAGCGCGGTCAGGGCCGCGCCGATCTCGGAGCCGAGGAGCATGGTGCCGGTGGTCTCGAAGGCCATCGAGCACAGCAGGGGCACCTCGACGCCGGTGGCCTCCATGGCGCGGCGGGCGCCCAGGATGGAGGCCTTCGTCTGGAGCAGGTCCTGGGTGGTCTCCACGAGCAGCGCGTCCGCGCCGCCTGCGAGCAGGCCCTCGGCGTTGGCCTGGTAGCCGTCGCGGATCGCGGCGTAGGTGACGTGGCCGAGCGTGGGCAGTTTGGTGCCGGGACCGACCGATCCGAGCACCCAGCGCGGGCGACCGTCCCGGGCGGCGTAGTCGTCGGCCACCTCGCGGGCGATCCGGGCGCCCGTCTCGGACAGCTCGTGCACGCGGTCGGAGATGTCGTACTCGGCGGCGGCGGTGTGGTTGGCGCCGAAGGTGTTGGTCTCGACGCAGTCCACACCGGCGTCGAAATACTCGGCGTGGACCGAACGGACGATGTCCGGCCGTGTCACGTTGAGGATCTCGTTGCAGCCCTCGAGGTTCTCGAAGTCCTCGAGCGTGGGGTCCTGCGCCTGGAGCATGGTGCCCATGGCTCCGTCGGCCACGACCACTCGGGTGGCCAGGGCTTCTCGGAGCGCGGACACACGGGCCCGGCTGTCTGCGGAAGGGGTCGGCGGCAACGCGGCCATGAAAGAGGCTCCCTCGGATGCGACGGCTGTCGGCTTTGCGGCTTCCCGGACAGCCAGGGGGCATCCGGGGAAGGGCGCACCGCGCCAGCGTAACCGCCCGTGGGCTTGGATGGGCAGCGCGTCCACGGGGCGGACTCCGGTGGCTTCGGATCGGCCGTCCGGGTGACGTGCCGGTCGGTGCGGCGCAACAAATGGCGCCCAGCCATTAGCGAGAGGTCGACATCGACCGGTAGTGTTCGACATTGCCGAACGAGGGCTGTGGTGACGCCCGTCGGTGGTCGAAGGGGACGGAGGCGGTACGGCGATGGCACGGAACATCCAGTCGCTCGAACGGGCGGCCGCGATGCTGCGGCTGCTCGCGGGCGGCGAGCGGCGGCTCGGCCTGTCGGACATCGCCTCGTCGCTGGGCCTGGCCAAGGGCACCGCCCATGGCATCCTGCGCACCCTGCAGCAGGAGGGCTTCGTCGAGCAGGACGACGCCTCCGGGCGCTATCAGCTGGGCGCGGAGCTGCTGCGCCTGGGCACCACCTACCTGGATGTGCACGAGCTGCGGGCGCGCGCCCTGGTGTGGGCGGACGACCTGGCCCGCTCCAGCGGCGAGAGCGTCTACCTGGGCGTGCTGCACCAGCAGGGCGTGCTGATCGTGCACCACGTCTTCCGGCCCGACGACAGCCGCCAGGTCCTGGAGATCGGGGCCATGCAGCCCCTGCACTCCACGGCCCTCGGCAAGGTGCTTTCCGCCTACGATCCGGTGGCGCACAGCGAGGCCCTGGAGGCCGACCGCAAGGCGTTCACCGACCGGACGGTGTGCGAGCCGGAGGGCTTCGAGCACATCCTCGACGTCACGCGCGCGCGGGGGTACGCGGCGGACGTGGAGGAGACCTGGGAGGGCGTGGCCTCCATCGCCGCCCCCATCCACGACCGGCGGCGCATGCCGGTGGGCTCGGTGGGCATCACGGGCGCCGTGGAGCGGCTGTGCCGGCCGGACGACGAGGGAGCACTGCGGCCCGAGCTCATCGCGGCGGTACGGGACTGCGCCCGCGCGGTCTCGCGGGACCTGGGCGCCGGGCGCTTCTGAGGGCACACGAGCGGACCGGGGCGCCGTACGGCGTTCCGGTCCTCGGCATGTCCGCGCTCACCTGCGGCAAAGATCACCGGGTCCGGGGCGATCAGTAACGATCAGATTTTCGAGTCCACAGCCCTTGACGTGCTCGTAACGCCGAAGCAAGACTCCCGTCCATCGGTCGACATTGTCGAACAGCTACCGGCAATACGCGCTAGAGTGTGACAACGCCAGGCCGGTATCGAACTTCCCTGGACGTAGGACAAAGGAGTCGCGGGTGTCCAGCTCCGACATCTTCATCGGCGAGACCATCGGTACCGCCATACTCATCCTCCTCGGCGGCGGCGTCTGTGCCGCCGTCACGTTGAAGGCCTCCAAGGCACGCAACGCCGGCTGGCTCGCCATCACCTTCGGGTGGGGCTTCGCGGTGCTCACGGCCGTCTACACCTCGGCGCCGCTGTCCGGCGCCCATCTGAACCCGGCCGTGACGCTGGCCATCGCCATCAAGGACGGCGACTGGAAGAACGTCCCGGTCTACTGGGCCGGACAGCTGCTCGGCGCCATGATCGGCGCGGCGCTGGTCTGGGTCGCTTACTACGGTCAGTTCCACGCGCACCTCACCGACCGCGAGATAGTCGGCGGCCCGGGTGCGCAGGACACCGAGGTGAAGGCCGTCGAGGCCCAGGAGAAGGGGGCCGGCCCCGTGCTGGGCGTCTTCTCCACCGGCCCCGAGGTCCGGATCGCCTGGCAGAACATCGCGACGGAGGTCATCGGCACCGTCGTGCTGGTGCTCGCCGTGCTCACCCAGGGCCTGAACGACAAGGGCAACGGCCTGGGCAACCTGGGCGCCCTGATCACCGCGCTGGTCGTGGTGTCGATCGGCCTGTCCCTCGGCGGCCCGACGGGGTACGCGATCAACCCGGCCCGTGACCTCGGTCCGCGCATCGTGCACGCCCTGCTGCCACTGCCCAACAAGGGCGGCTCCGACTGGGGCTACGCCTGGGTCCCCGTGGTGGCTCCGCTGATCGGCGGCGCCATCGCGGCAGGCATCTACAACGTCGCATTCGCCTAGGAGCGATTCCCCGCCCTGTCGGGAAACTTCCAGCACGCGCCGTACGTAAAGCCCCATAAACCCGGAATTACCAGGAGCACACAGTGACCGACGCGCACACCGCCGGCCCGTTCATCGCCGCCATCGACCAGGGCACGACCTCCAGCCGCTGCATCGTCTTCGACCGCGACGGCCGGATCGTCTCCGTCGACCAGAAGGAGCACGAGCAGATCTTCCCGAAGCCGGGCTGGGTCGAACACAACGCCAACGAGATCTGGACCAACGTCCAGGAGGTCGTCGCCGGGGCCATTCAGAAGGCCGGCATCACCCGCGACGACATCAAGGCCATCGGCATCACCAACCAGCGCGAGACGACCGTGCTGTGGGACAAGAACACCGGTGAGCCGGTCCACAACGCCATCGTCTGGCAGGACACCCGCACCGACGCCCTCTGCCGCGAGCTCGGCCGCAACGTCGGCCAGGACCGCTTCCGCCGCGAGACGGGCCTGCCGCTCGCCTCCTACTTCGCCGGCCCGAAGGCCCGCTGGCTGCTCGACAACGTCGAGGGCCTGAAGGAGCGCGCCGAGGCGGGCGACATCCTCTTCGGCACCATGGACACCTGGGTCATCTGGAACCTGACCGGTGGTGCCGACGGCGGCAAGCACGTCACCGACGTCACCAACGCCTCCCGCACGATGCTCATGAACCTGCACACCATGCAGTGGGACGAGAAGATCTGCGAGTCCATCGGCGTCCCGAAGCAGATCCTGCCCGAGATCCGCTCCTCCGCCGAGGTCTACGGCGAGATCACCGGCGGGAAGCTCGGCGACCTGCTCGGCGGCATCCCGGTCGCCTCCGCGCTCGGCGACCAGCAGGCGGCCCTGTTCGGCCAGACCTGTTTCGCCGAGGGCGAGACCAAGTCGACCTACGGCACCGGCACCTTCATGGTGATGAACACCGGTGACAAGATCATCAACTCCTACAGCGGCCTGCTGACGACGGTCGGCTACAAGATCGGCGACCAGAAGACGGTCTACGCCCTGGAGGGCTCGATCGCGGTCACCGGTTCGCTGGTGCAGTGGATGCGCGACCAGATGGGCCTGATCTCCACCGCCGCCGAGATCGAGACCCTCGCCCTGTCGGTCGAGGACAACGGCGGCGCCTACTTCGTGCCGGCCTTCTCCGGCCTGTTCGCCCCGTACTGGCGCTCCGACGCCCGCGGTGTGATCGCCGGCCTCACCCGGTACGTCACCAAGGCGCACCTCGCGCGTGCCGTCCTGGAGGCCACCGCCTGGCAGACGCGGGAGATCGCCGACGCCATGACCAAGGACTCCGGCGTGGAGCTGACCGCCCTCAAGGTCGACGGCGGCATGACCTCCAACAACCTGCTGATGCAGACCCTCGCCGACTTCGTGGACGCCCCCGTGGTGCGCCCGATGGTCGCCGAGACCACCTGCCTCGGCGCCGCCTACGCCGCCGGTCTCGCCGTCGGCTTCTGGAACAGCACCGACGACCTGCGCGCCAACTGGCGCCGGGCCGCCGAGTGGACCCCCCGCATGGACGCGGAGACCCGCGCCCGTGAGTACAAGAACTGGCTCAAGGCCGTCGAGCGGACCATGGGCTGGCTCGAGGACGAGGAGTAAGAAACAGCATGACCACCAAGTCCACCCTGCAGTCCGTGCCTGCCCTGGGGACGCACCCGGCCTCCGGCTCGAACCCGAGCCGAGCCGAGACCAGGGAGCAGCTCTCCAAGGCGTCGTACGACCTTCTCGTGATCGGCGGCGGCATCCTGGGCATCTCCACCGCCTGGCACGCCGCGCAGTCCGGCCTCAGGGTGGCTCTGGTGGATGCCGGCGACTTCGCCGGCGCCACGTCCTCCGCCTCCTCCAAGCTGCTCCACGGCGGCCTGCGCTACCTGCAGACCGGCGCGGTGAAGCTGGTGGCGGAGAACCACTTCGAGCGCCGTGCGGTCTCCCGCCAGGTGGCTCCCCACCTGGCGAACCCGCTCACGTTCTACCTCCCCGTGTACAAGGGCGGGCCGCACGGCGCCGCGAAGCTCGGGGCGGGCGTCTTCGCCTACTCCGCGCTCTCCGCGTTCGGTGACGGCGTCGGGCACCTCCTGTCCCCGGCCAAGGCCGCGCAGGACGTGCCCGAGCTGCGCACCGACAACCTCAAGGCCGTGGCCGTCTACGGCGACGACCAGATGAACGACGCGCGCATGGCGCTGATGACGGTCCGCGGGGCCGTCGAGGCCGGCGCGGTCGTCCTCAACCACGCCGAGGTGACGGGCCTGCGCTTCACCCAGGGCCGGGTCACGGGCGCCGAGCTGAAGGACCGTCTGTCCGGTGACGAGTTCGGTGTCAGCGCCCGGCTGGTGCTGAACGCGACCGGCCCGTGGGTCGACCACCTGCGCAAGATGGAGGACCCGAACGCGGCGCCCTCGATCCGCCTGTCGAAGGGCGCGCACCTGGTCCTCAAGCGCACCTCCCCCTGGAAGGCCGCGCTCGCGACCCCGATCGACAAGTACCGCATCACCTTCGCCCTCCCCTGGGAGGACATGCTGCTGCTCGGCACCACCGACGAGGAGTTCGAGGGCGACCCGGCGGACGTCTCCGTCACGGAGAAGGACATAGCCCAGATCCTCGACGAGGCCGCCTTCTCGGTCCGTGACCAGCAGCTGAGCCGCGACCTCATCACCTACTCCTTCGCGGGCCTGCGGGTGCTGCCGGGCGGCCCCGGCGACACCTCCAAGGCCAAGCGTGAGACGGTCGTCACCGAGGGCAAGGGCGGCATGCTGTCCGTCGCGGGCGGCAAGTGGACCACGTTCCGCCACATCGGCCGGACGATCATGAAGAAGCTGGAGGCGCTGCCGGGCCACCCGCTGGGCGACGACTTCGAGCCGATCAGCGCGCTGCCGAAGAAGCTGCCGCTGCCCGGCATAGCCAACCCCCGCGCGGTCGCCCACCGGCTGCTCACGGACCGGCCGGCGCCGGGCCCGCGCATGGCGGCGGACACGGCCAGGCACCTGGCCACGCACTACGGCTCGCTGGCCTTCGACATCGCCCGCCTGGCCAACGAGAGCCCCGAGCTCGCCGAGCGCGTCCACCCCGACGCCCCGGAGATCTGGGCGCAGGTCGTCTGGGCCCGGGACCACGAGTGGGCCGAGACGCAGGACGACGTGCTGCGCCGCCGCACGACGCTGACGATCCGCGGCCTCGCCACGGACGACGTGCGCGCCAAGGTGCAGGACGTACTCGACAAGAAGTAGGCGCGGGTACGGGACCCCATCCCCGCAGGGGCGGCTCCACGCCGACGGAGCCGCCCCTGCCGCGTTCCCACACCCGCATAATGACCTGATACGTCGGAGGTCTTGAGCGCAAGGGAGGCCGCCATGGCAGTCACCGACGAGGCGATCGAGAAGATCAAGGGGATGATCGTCTCCGGCGCGCTGCGCCCGGGCGACCGGCTGCCCAAGGAGAGCGAACTCGCCGCCGGCCTCGGATTGTCGCGCAACTCCCTGCGGGAGGCCGTGCGCGCCCTGTCGCTGATCCGGATCCTCGACGTGCGCCAGGGCGACGGCACGTACGTCACCAGCCTCGACCCGCAACTCCTGCTGGAGGCGATGAGCTTCGTCGTCGACTTCCACCGCGACGACACCGTCCTGGAGTTCCTGGCCGTGCGCCGCATCCTGGAGCCGGCGGCGACCGCCATGGCGGCGCTGCGGATCAGCGAGCAGCAACTGGACGCGCTCGGCGCCCAGCTGGACAAGCTCGGCGACACCCCGTCCGTGGAGGATCTCGTCGCCTGTGACCTGGAGTTCCACCGGGGCATCGTGCGGAGTTCGGGCAACTCCGTGCTGTGCTCGCTGCTCGACGGTCTGTCAGGCCCCACGACCCGGGCCAGGATCTGGCGCGGTCTCACCCAGGAGGACGCCGTCGCCCGCACTCTGCGCGAGCACCGGGCGATCCTGGCCGCCCTGCGCGACCGGGACGCCGAGGCGGCGCGCTCGTGGGCGACCGTCCACGTCGCCAGTGTGGAGCAGTGGCTGCGCTCCACGCTGTGACCAGGGCCTCACGGACTGCTCGGATGCGTCCGGGGTGTTCAGCGAGGCGGATCACGGGGCAGTGATGGGGTCACTCCCCCTGCGAGGGGGCTGCGGGCGCCCCCGCGGCACGCCGTAAGGTTGGGTGGTCAAGCGAGGGCACGTCGGAAGGAGGCGCTGGGTGATCGAGCTCGAGGGGGTTCCCGAGCTGGTCGACCCGGTCATGGTGGCCGCGTTCGAGGGCTGGAACGATGCCGGCGACGCCGCCTCCACCGCGGTCGCGCATCTGAACCGGGAATGGAAGGGCGAGGTGTTCGCGGCGCTGGACGCCGAGGACTACTACGACTTCCAGGTCAACCGCCCCACGGTGTTCATGGAAGCGGGCGTCCGCAAGATCACCTGGCCCACGACCAGGCTGTCGGTGGTCCGGGTCGGCGGTGAGAAGCCGCGCGACCTCGTCCTCGTCCGGGGCATCGAACCGTCCATGCGGTGGCGTTCGTTCTGCAACGAACTGCTGGGCTTCGCGCACGAGCTGGGGGTGGAACTGGTGGTCGTCCTGGGCGCCCTGCTCGGCGACACCCCGCACACCCGTCCGGTTCCGATCAGCGGCACGACGTCCGACCCGGACCTGGCCCGCCGCATGGACCTGGAGGAGACCAAGTACGAGGGCCCCACGGGCATCGTCGGCGTCCTCCAGGAGGCCTGCACGCACGCGGGTGTCCCGGCAGTCTCGCTGTGGGCCGCGGTGCCGCACTACGTGTCGCAGCCGCCGAACCCCAAGGCCACCCTGGCGCTGCTGAACCGCCTGGAGGACCTGATCGACGTGCGCATCCCGCTGGGCGAGCTGCCCGAGGACGCGCGCGCCTGGCAGGTCGGCGTGGACCAGCTGGCCGCCGAGGACAGCGAGGTCGCCGAGTACGTCCAGTCGCTGGAGGAGGCCCGGGACACCGCCGAGCTGCCGGAGGCCTCCGGCGAGGCGATCGCCCGGGAGTTCGAACGCTATCTGCGGCGTCACGACGGCGGCGGACCGCCCGCGCCCGGCGGCCACGCCACGGCCGACGGCAGCGACAGCACCTCGTACCTCCGGGACAACCCCAGCGGCCGCACCCGCCCGCCGAAGCCACCGAAGCCGGGCACGGACGACGACGAGTCGTCGGAGGACTGAGGCGACGCACCGCACTGCGACGCACGCATGTCACAGGGGCGTCTCCCGGCCGGGAGACGCCCCTGTTGTTGTCCGTTTCGGCGGCGACAGCGCTACAGCGCCACGCCCAGCAGCGCGTCCACCGCCCGGGAGACCACCCCGGGCGCGCCGATGTCCGTGCCGCCGTCGCGCTCCTGGAGCGCGACCCAGCGGTCGACCGCGGCGAGCGCGGCCGGGGCGTCCAGGTCGTTCGCGAGGGCCTCGCGGATCTCGTCGACGAGCGCCTCCGCCGGCGGCCCGTCGGGCCGGGACACGGCGGCCCGCCAGCGGCCGAGCCGTGCGACGGCGTCCTGGAGGACCTGGTCGGTGTACTCCCAGTCGGCGCGGTAGTGGTGGGCGAGCAGCGTGAGCCGGATGGCGGCCGGGTCGACTCCGTCGTGCCGGAGCCTGGAGACGAAGACCAGGTTGCCCTTGGACTTGGACATCTTCTCGCCGTCCAGGGCGACCATGCCGGCGTGCACGTACGCCTTGGCCATGGGGAATTCGCCGGTGAGGGCCTGGGCGTGCGAGGCGCCCATCTCGTGGTGCGGGAAGGCCAGGTCGGAGCCGCCACCCTGGATGTCGAAGCCCATGCCGAGGTGGTCGAGGGCGATGGCCACGCACTCGATGTGCCAGCCGGGGCGTCCGCGCCCGAGCGATCCGCCGTCCCAGCTGGGCTCGCCCTCGCGGGCCGCCATCCACAGCATCGGGTCGAGCGGGTTCTTCTTGCCGGGGCGGTCGGGGTCGCCGCCGCGCTCGGCGGACAACAGCCGCATCGCCGCGGCGTCGAGGTGGGAGACCTTGCCGAAGTGCGGATCGGACTCGACGGAGAAGTAGACGTCCCCCTCCAGTTCGTAGGCCGCGCCGATGTCCCGGAGCCGCTCGACGAGCGGGACGATCCCGGGTATGGCCTCGACGGCGCCTATGTACTGCCGGGGCGGCAGCATCCGCAGGGCCGTCATGTCCTCGCGGAAGAGGGCCGTCTCCTTCTCCGCGAGAGCGGCCCAGTCGACGCCGTCGCGCTGGGCCCGCTCCAGGAGGGGGTCGTCGACGTCGGTGACGTTCTGGACGTAGTGGACCTGCCGCTTGGTGTCGAGCCACACGCGCTGCACGAGGTCGAACGCGTTGTAGGTCGCCGCGTGTCCCAGGTGGGTGGCGTCGTAAGGAGTGATGCCGCAGACGTAGATACGGGCGACGGGACCGGGGTCGAGGGTGACGAGGCCGCCGGTCGCGGTGTCGTGGATCCTCAGGTCGCGGCCCTGACCAGGCAGGGCGGGGACCTCGGAAGCGGGCCAGGCATGCATGCCTTGAGCCTAACCGGACTGGAGTTCCGTATACGAATGGGAGCGGTCCACACGGCCGAGAAGGCGCTCTTGCGGTCCTCCGGCGACTGTGCTGCTACACGGGTGGCCAGGGAATCGCCGGCCATTCACCGCTCGGC
Organism: Streptomyces tibetensis; assembly: GCF_040647715.1. Lineage (GTDB taxonomy): Bacteria > Actinomycetota > Actinomycetes > Streptomycetales > Streptomycetaceae > Streptomyces > Streptomyces tibetensis_A. The sequence continues at coordinate 337,294 of NZ_JBEZCR010000006.1, forward strand.
TCGGGGTGGGTACCCGTGGCCAGCAGTGCGCCGACCCGCGCGCGGGTGGCGTCGATCTCGGCGCCGGTGAGCAGGGGTTCGAGCCGCGCGGCGAGCGTCCCGCCCTCCGCCAGATCCTTCCTGAGCCCTTCGAGGACACCAGTGGCCTCCTGGGTGAGGGGCTCGCCCGCCCAGCCCCACAGCAGGGTCCGCAGCTTGTTCTCGGCGTTGAACGTGACCCCGTGGTCGATGCCGTAGAGGTGTCCCTCACCGGTGGGCAGCAGGTGTCCGCCCTTGCGGTCGGCGTTGTTGATGACCGCGTCGAGGACCGCGAGCCGCCGCAGCCGTTCGTCGTCGGCGTGCACGAGCAGCGCGGTGCGGCCCTCGCCGACCTCGGCGAAGCCGATCGCCTTCCAGCCCGGCTCGGGTTCCTCGCCGTCGACCAGGGCGAGCAGTTCCGCCTCGGGTGTCACCTCGACCCACAGCTGGCACATGCCCTCGCCGTAGGGGCCGTCGCGCAGCACGGTGGGCGGCACCAGGCTCCAGCCGGTCGCCTCGGAGACCTCGTACGCGGCGACCTCGCGCTGGGCCAGCGTCCCGTCGGGGAAGTCCCACAGGGGCCGCTCCCCCGCGACCGGCTTGTAGACGCAGGCCGCGTCCTCGCCGTCGTAGGACACCGTGCAGTACAGGGCCGCGTTGGAGGCCTCGCGGATGCGTCCGCGTACGGTCAGTTCGCCGCGGGCGAGCAGCTCGGCGGCGTTCGCGGGGGGCGTCACGCTCCGCGGCGGTATCCGTTCTGGCGCGGACATACGTGTCCTTCCGGGTCGAGCGGGAGGCTGCACAGCGGGCACGGCGGCCGTCCGGCGTTGACGACGTCGAGAGCGCGCTTGGCGAAGGCCCTGGCCTGCGTGCCGGTGAGCCGGACCCGCAGCATCGGCGGGCCGTTCTCCTCGTCCTGGAGCAGCCGCTCCTCGGCCTCGGCGAGGTCCTCCTCGGATTCCGCGTCCAGCTCCACGAGCGCCTGCGCCTCGACGATCATGAGCTGCTCGTCACCGTCCCAGGCGAGCGCCATGGTGCCGACCCGGAACTCCTCCTCGATGGGGGTGTCCAGCGGGGCGGTGTCGGTGTCCGAGGGGGCGACTGCGGGGACGTGGGCGCTGCCGCCGCTACGGCGTACGACCTCGTCGAGCAGTTCGTCCATGCGCTCGGCCAGGGCGGCGACCTGGGTCTTCTCCAGGGCCACGCTGGTCACCCGGGAGCCGGCGGAGGCCTGGAGGAAGAACGAACGGCGCCCGGGCAGTCCGACCGTGCCGGCCACGAAACGCTCCGGATGGTCGTAGAGGAACACCTGACGGGACACGTCCTGTCTCCATTGGAATCGTGGGAACCGTGTGACCACGGCAGTGCTGCGACCGCTTCACCCTACTGCGGCGAACGATCACGGTGCGCCCGCACCACCCCCGACTTCGGCCTCGCCGCCCGGCGCTTCCTCGCGCGGCACCAGGGACGCGAAGTCGCCGGTGTCACCGAGCCGTACGAGAAACGGCCGCAGTCGTGTGTAGCGGATCGCGGTGACGGAACACGGTTCGACGGAGATCCGCTGGAAGAGGTCCAGGTGAAGCCCGAGCGCGTCCGCGACGAGCGACTTGATGATGTCGCCGTGCGAGCACATCAGGTAGACGGCGTCGGCGCCGTGGTCGCGCTCCACGCGCGCGTTCCACTCGCGTACGGCCTCGGCGGCACGCGTCTGCATGGACCGCATGGACTCCCCGCCGGGGAAGGCCGCCGCGGAGGGGTGCGCCTGCACGACCTCCATCAGGGGCTCGTCCCCCAGCTCGGCGAGCTTGCGTCCGGACCAGTCGCCGTAGTGGCACTCGCCGATGCGCTCGTCGGTGTGCGGGCTCAGCTGCGGCCGGGCCTCGAGAAGGGGCTGGATCGTCTCCTGGCAGCGCTGGAGCGGGCTGGTGACGATTTCGGAGAGGGGCACGTCGGCCAGCCGCCCGGGCAGCGCGGCGGCCTGCGCGGCGCCGCGCTCGTCGAGGGCGACGCCGGGCGTCCAGCCGGCGAGCAGTCCCTCGGTGTTGGCGGTGGAGCGTCCGTGCCTGACCAGGATCAGCGTGGGCATGCGCTCCAGCGTAGGCGCACGCGCGCGTGCGGTGTCGTTCGAGTGACGGGAGACTCGTTTCGTGATCGTCGACTGTGCCATCTATCGCGACGGACAACGGACGGAAGGTCCCGAGGACCTCTCCGACGCCCTCGGGGAAGCCCGCACGGCGGGCGGCTTCGTCTGGATCGGGCTGCACGAGCCGACGGAGGACGAGTTCGACCATGTGACCCGGGAGTTCGGGTTGCACCCGCTGGCCGTCGAGGACGCCCTCAAGGCCCATCAGCGGCCCAAACTGGAGGTGTACGACGACTCGCTCTTCGTGGTGCTCAAGCCGGTGGCGTACGAGCCGCAGAGTGACACCGTCTCCTCAGGCGAGATCATGATCTTCCTGGGCGACTCGTTCGTGGTGACCGTCCGGCACGGCGAGGGCTCCCCGCTCAAGGCCGTACGCCACCGGCTGGAGCAGGAGCCGGAGCTGCTGGGCAAGGGCCCCACGGCCGTGCTGTACGCGGTCGCCGACGCCACCGTCGACCACTACTTGGACGTGGCGACCGAGTTGCAGACGGACCTGGAGGGTCTGGAGGCGGAGGTCTTCTCCCCGGACGGCGGGGGCTCCCGGAACACGGCGTCGCGGATCTACGACTTCAAGCGGCAGGTGCTGGAGTTCCGCCGGGCGACCGGGCCGCTGGCCCCGCCGATGAGCCGGCTGGCGGGCACGGCGTCGGCCGGCGTGACCGTGCCGTTCGTGGACGACCGGGCCCGGCCGTTCTTCCGCGACGTCAGCGACCACCTCACGCGCGTGAACGAGTCCGTGGAGAACCTGGACCGGCTGGTGTCGGACATCCTGTCGGCGCATCTCGCGCAGATGAGCGTCCGGCAGAACGACGACATGCGGAAGATCTCCGCATGGGCGGCCATGGCCGCGATCCCCACGATGTTCGCGGGGATCTACGGCATGAACTTCGACCACATGCCCGAACTGCACTACATCTGGTCCTACCCGGCCCTGATGGCCCTGATGGCCGCCTTGGAGGTCATGGTCTTCCGGCTGTTCAAGCGCCGCGGGTGGCTGTAGCCGGGCCGGCTCAGGCGAACTCGGGTTCCGGGGTGGCGGGGCCGCCGAGGGCGTTGCGGCGCTCGGGCGGCGTCAGTGAGACCATCCGGCGCCAGCCGCCCAGGCGTTCGTACGCGTACATCGCGTGGATGCCGGCCGCGAGCACGGCCGACCTGGCCTTGGACCAGCCGAGGATGCGGCCCATGTGCGCCATCACGGCGAGGCTCACGTCGCGGTAGATACGGATCTCGGCCAGCGCGCACTCGCGCAGGGTGCGCTGGATGACCCGGCCGTGGCCCGCGTAGGCGAAGCGCAGCAGTTCCTCGTGGCAGTAGGCGAGGTGGTTGTCCTCGTCGTGGGAGATCTGCTTGACCGCGCGGCCGATGTCCGGGTGGTCGGCGAAGTGCTTGCGGAGCAGGTCCATCTGCTCGGAGGCGCGCTGCTCGGTGACCCTGCTGTGCGAGAGGTAGGTGACGATGTCCCGGACCGCGAGCGGCTCGTCGCGCCGCAGTTGGTCGTGCGCGAGGCCGATGCCGTTCTTCTCCAGGAGCATGGTGTAGTCGGTCTCCGGCGGGACCGAGACGGGGTCGAGGCCGCGCTTCTTCATCAGGGCGTTGAAGATCCGGCCGTGCTTGTCCTCGTCGGCGCCGTGCCGGCTGATCTTGGGGGCCAGTTCTCGCTCCGTCTCGGGCACGAGGGCGGCGATACGGGCGTTCTCCCAGCCGCCCTGGGTCTCGCCGCTCGCGGCGATGGAGCAGAACAGGGCGAAGGACTCGTCGTCGTCGAGGATCTCCTGGAACAGACTCTTGGCCGAAAGCATCGTGGGCACCTCTCCCGCGCGCGTGGGCGTACTGCGACATTCCGCAGGGGTTCCGCGAACAACGAGTCAAGTGCGGGGTGGAGGGCGCTGCAACAGGTGTGAGGGACAACTCCGCCGAATGGAGGACGCGCAGGGCGCGGGGCCGGGCGGAGAAGAGGCCGCGGTGCCGTAACCGCGGGCGGCCCCGGCGCGTTGTTCCGCGTGACGGCCGTGGCGGGGAAGACCCCCGAGCCCCCACCACGGCCGCTGAAGACTCCCGGTCGGGTTCAGGCGAGCCCAGCGCGCTCCAGGGCCTCCGTGCCGGCCCGCAGCGATGCGAGCCGCTCGTCGAGCGTGAAGCCCGCCGGTGCGAGGGACAGGGTGGTGACCCCGGCCGCGGCGTAGGCCTTCATCCGGTCCGCGATCCGGTCGACGGAACCGAGCAGGGTCGTCTTGTCGATCAGGTCGTGCGGCACGGCGGCCGCGGCGCCCTGCTTGTCGCCGGAGAGGTACTTGCTCTGGATCTCGGCGGCCTGCTGTTCGTAGCCCATGCGCTGGGCGAGCTGGTTGTAGAAGTTCTGCTTGGGGCTGCCCATGCCGCCGACGTACAGCGCCGTGTAGGGGCGGAAGGTGTCGGCCAGCGCGGCCACGTCCTTGTCGTCGCCGACGGCGAGCGGCAGGGTCGGGCAGACGTCGAACCCGTCGAGCGTCTTGCCGGCCTTCTCGCGCCCGGCGCGCAGGTGCGTGATCGTGGTGTCCTCGAGGTGCTCGGCGGACGGGAAGATCAGCAGGGCGCCGTCGGCGATCTCGCCGGTCTGCTCGAGGTTCTTCGGGCCGATCGCGGCGATGTACAGCGGGATGTGCTCGCGCTGCGGGTGCACGGTCAGCTTGATCGGCTTGCCCGGGCCGCCGGGCAGGGGCAGCGTCCAGTGCTGTCCCTCGTAGGACAGCCGCTCGCGGGTCATGGCCTTGCGGACGATCTCGACGTACTCGCGGGTGCGGGCGAGCGGCTTGTCGAACTTGACGCCGTACCAGCCCTCGGATACCTGCGGGCCGGAGACGCCGAGGCCGAGGCGGAAGCGGCCGCCGGAGAGGGAGTCGAGGGTGGCGGCGGTCATGGCCGTCATCGCGGGCTGGCGGGCCGGGATCTGGAAGATGGCGGAGCCCACGTCGATGCGCTCGGTCTGTGCGGCGACCCAGCTCAGCACGGTGGCGGCGTCGGAGCCGTAGGCCTCTGCGGCCCAGCAGACGGCGTACCCGAGCCGGTCGGCCTCCTGGGCGACGGCCAGATTGTCCGCGTCCATTCCGGCACCCCAGTAGCCGAGGTTGATACCGAGCTGCATGCCACATCCCCTTACTGATCAGTAACGTGCCTGTCCGGGCACCTTAGCGCGCGGGCCGGGGGAGGTACACGGCCGCAGCCACTCCCACCGTCCAGATCCGTGAACAGAAATCATGGTCGCGACCATTGACGCGTTCACGGCAGGTTCCTACCGTCGTTGTGGAAAGCGCTTTCCATCACCCACCTTCCGACGACGGACGGAGAGGCAAGGATGAAGCGAGCACTCCCTTCACGACTCCCGGCGGTGCTGGCCGCATTGGCCCTGGCGGCGACGGCGGGCACGCTCGTGTCGATGCCCGAGGCCTCGGCCGCGACCGGCAGTGCCACCGGTTACGCGTCCCAGAACGGCGGGACCAACGGCGGAGCCGGAGGCCAGACCGTCCGGGCGACCACCGGAACGGCGATCCACCAGGCCCTGTGCGGCCGGGCGAGCGCGAGCACCCCGATCACCATCGAGATCACCGGGACCGTCAACCACGCCAACACCAAGAAGGTGTCCGGAGGCAGCTGCGACACCGCGGACGGCGTGATCGAGCTCAAGAAGGTCAGCAACGTGACCCTCGTCGGAGTCGGCAGCGGCGCGCTCTTCGACCAAGTGGGCATCCACATCCGCGAATCAACCAACATCATCGTCCAGAACGTGACCGTCCGGAACGTCAAGAAGTCGGGCTCGCCCACGTCCAACGGCGGAGACGCCATCGGCATCGAGCGCAACGTGCGCAACGTCTGGATCGATCACACGACTCTGGAGGCGTCGGGCGGCGAGTCGGAGGGCTTCGACGGCCTGTTCGACCTCAAGGACAACACCCAGTACGTGACCCTGTCCTACAGCGTCCTGCGCAACTCCGGCCGGGGCGGCCTGGTCGGCAACAGCGAGAGCGACCGCTCGAACGGCTACATCACGTACCACCACAACCGCTACGAGAACATCGACTCGCGCGCCCCCCTGCTGCGGGGCGGCATCGCGCACCTCTACAACAACCACTACGTGCGTCTCAACGAGTCCGGCATCAACTCCCGGGCCGGCGCCCGCGCCAAGGTGGACAACAACTACTTCGAGGACTCCAAGGACGTCCTCGGCACCTTCTACACCGACGAGGCCGGCTACTGGCAGGTCGGCGGCAACGTCTTCGACAACGTGACCTGGTCCCGCCCGGGCAGCGAGAACCATCCGGCCGGCCCCGACCCGAAGTCCACCACCACGGTCACCGTCCCGTACTCCTACCGTCTCGACGCGGCGGACTGCGTGCCCGCCGTCGTGAGCCGGACCGCGGGCGCGAACAAGGGGCTTCAGGTGTCGGACGGCACGTGCTGAGCGAGGAGGAGGGGGTGCGGCCGGCATCTACCGACCGAGGACGACGGGCTGCGGCCGGGTCGGGGCGACCGGTCGGCCGCCCCGGGAAATCCGTCGACCGCGGCCACCCACACGTAGGTTCTGGCCAGTAATCTCGGCGTTCATGGAGCAGAGGCATCTCGGCCGCACCGGCCTTCGTGTGTCCCGCATCGGGCTCGGCACCCTGACCTGGGGGCGGGACACCGACGAGCACGACGCCGCGGACCTGATGAAGACGTTCTGGGAAGCGGGCGGGACCCTCGTCGACACCGCGGACGTGTACGGGGACGGTGAGGCCGAGTACCTGCTCGGCAGGCTCATGGACGGGCTGGTGCCCCGCCGGGACCTGGTCATCTCCACCAAGGCCGGCAGCGTGCCGGACCCCGACCGCCGGTTCGACGGCTCCCGCGGTCATCTGCTCTCCGCGCTGGACGCCTCGCTCGCCCGGCTCGGCACGGACCACGTCGACCTGTGGCACGTGCACGCCTTCGACCCGGACACCCCGCTGGAGGAGACCCTCCAGGCCCTCGACCTGGCGGTCTCCAGCGGGCGTGCCCGGTACGCCGCCGTCTCCAACTTCTGCGGCTGGCAGCTGGCCAAGGCCGCGACCTGGCAGCTGGCGGCCCCCGGCATCCGGACCCGGCTGGCCGGTACGCAGCTGGAGTACTCCCTGTTGCAGCGCGGTGTGGAGCGGGAGGTGCTGCCGGCCGCGCTGGACCTGGGCATAGGACTGCTGCCCTCCTCGCCGCTCGGGCGCGGCGTGCTGACGGGCAAGTACCGGGGGGACACGGTGCCGCCGGACTCGCGGGGCGCCTCGGAGCACCTCGCGCCCTTCGTCGCGCCGTACCTGGACGACACGGCGAGCCGCATCGTGGACGCCGTGGCGACCGCGGCCGACGGGCTGGCGGTGACGCCGCTCCAGGTGGCCCTGGCGTGGGTGCGCGACCGGCCCGGCGTGGCCGCCCCGATCGTCGGGGCGCGCAACGCGCAGCAGCTCACGGCGGCATTGTCAGTGGAGACCCTTAGTCTTCCTGACGAGATCTGCCGGGCGCTCGACGATGTGTCGGTGCCCGTGCACCGCTATCCCGATCACGACTGGAGCACGCTGTGAGCACGGAGCCCGAGACCACGGAGAACGCCGAGCCGGGGACGCCGGGCGCCGAGGTCACACCGGCCGACGGTGCGGCCGGCGCCGAAGAGACCGATGCCGGGCAGGTGTCCGGTACCGGGGGCGGTGAGGCGGGTGCCGGGGAGATGACCGAGGCGGAGGGCGGCGACGTGGGCGTCGGGGCCGACACCGAGGGCGGTGACGCCGTTGCCGGGCCGGACGCCGAGGGCGGGGACCGGGACGCTGGGCAGGTGTCCGAGGCGGAGGGCGGTGACGCCGGTGTCGGGCAGGTGTCCGAGGCGGAGGCCGAGCTTCGGGCCCAGCAGGTCGAGCGGGAGCGTATCGAGCAGCGCAAGGCAGAGAAGAAGGCGCCGATCGAGAGCGGCACCAAGCTGAGCGGCAAGGCCGCCGATCTGCTCGCCGCCGTACGAGCCGTCGAGAGCGGTGAGAAGCCGACGGCCACGGTGTTCGAGGAAACCCGGTCCGCCCCCCGGCGCCCCGCCCCCGAGCCGGAGCGGCGGCCCCAGCCGGTGGCTCCAGAGCCCGTCGCCACGTCGGCGGCCCCCGCGCCGGAGACGGTGCGGGCCGTCCGGCAGGCGCTTGGCGAGGGCGGTGCGCCGGAAGCGCTCGCACCGCAGGTCGCCGCGGCCCTCGGCGAGGGTGCGGACGTACAACTGCGCGCCGATCCCTGGCAGTTGCTGCGGATCGCCGGCGTGCGTCCCGAGCAGGCCGACGGTTTCGCACGGGCCCTGCTCGGCGCCGAGTGCGGTCCGGACGACGAGCGGCGCGGCCGCGCCCTCACCGGCTGGCTGCTGGAGCAGGCGGCGCTGGCCGGGCACACCGCCCTGGAGATGCCCGCGCTCCTCGCGGCCCTGGCCCAGCGGGGTGTGCCGGATCCCGAGGGCGCGGTGCAGGGCGCGATCGCGGAGGGCGAGGCGCTGGTCTTCCAGGACGCCCTGGAGGAGGCCGGTACTCCGGCCCGGAGCGACGAGGACGGCGCGGAGGAGGACGAGGAGCGTCCGGTCCGTGTCCTGGTCGGGCTGGAGCGCTACGCGCTGGCGGAGGAGAGCCTCGCCGACGGCCTGGCCCGGCTGGTCAACTCGGTTCCCAAGCAGGACGGTTCGGCCGCGGACTGGGAGCGGGCCGCCGCCGCGGCCCGGGGGTCCACCGCGGAGCTGATCCGCGCGGTGGCCGGTCAGGGCCTGGTGCTGCACACCGGCGGGGAGGCGTCCCTGGCCGAGCCCGCGGCCCTGCTGAACGCCGCGCGCTCCCTCGGGCTGCGGGCCTGGGCGGCCACGCACGGCCCGATCGGCCGCGACCGTTTCGCGGCTCTGCTGCGGAGTGCAGGCGGGCCGGCGGGCGAAGCGGCCGACGCCTCCCTGCAGTCCGGTGCGGCCGCCGGGGACGTGCCCGGGGGCCCCGCGGCCGGCGCCCCGGGCATCGACGTCCCCGTCGCCACCGTCTCCGGACTGCTCGCCGGTCTCGAAGGGCCCGGCCGGGACGCGGACGGGGCTCTCGATCTCGATCTGCTCGTGGTGCTCGACGCACCTCAGCTGGACGTCGAGACGGCGGCTCTGCTGACCGAGTCGATGCCGGACGGGGCACGGCTGGTCCTGGCGGGGGATCCGGCGGTGCTGTGGTCCGTGGGGCCGGGCCGAGTGTTCGCGGACCTGCTCGCGGCGCGGATCTGCCCCCAGGTGGCGTCGCGACGGCCGGACCCCGGACCGTTGGGCGAGCTGGTCTCCGGTATCGGCGTCGGCGAGCTGAACAAGGTCGAGGCTCCTGGCAAGGAGCTGGTGATCGTGCCCGTGCGGGATGCGGGCGAGGCCGTGCACCGGGCGGTGCAGCTCGTCGTGGACTCGGTGCCACGGGCGATCGGCGTGCCGGCCGAGGAGACCCAGGTGATCACGCCGGGGCACGGCGGTGCCGTCGGGACGCGGGTGCTCAACGCCGCGCTGAAGGAGCGGCTCAATCCGGGCCCGGGCCGCTTCGGCGGCTTCGACCCCGGTGACCGGATCGTCCACTCCCCCGTGCCGGGGCGTGCGGTGCCCGGCCGGGTGGTGACGGCCGACGCCGACGGGCTGCATCTGTCGTGCGAGGGCGAGACCGTCGTCGTCCCGAAGGAGCGGGTGGAGCAGTCGGTGCGGCACGGGTGGGCGCTGACCGCTCACCAGGCCGTGGGGAGCCGGTGGCCCGCGGTGGTCGTGGTGCTGCCCGGCGATGCGGCGCAGGCGCTCAGCCGGCCGTGGGTGTACACGGCGTTCGGGCGGGCCGACCGGCATCTGTCCGTGGTGCACGGGGTGGAGCAGGCACTGCCCCGTGCCGTGGCCGAGGTTCCGGCGAAGCCGCGCACAACCCGGCTTCCGGTGCTGCTCGCACCCCAGGTCAGCGGTGCGTGAGGGGGGTGGTCAGAGGCCCGGCCTCTGACCACCCCCCCCGGTCTCCTACGGGTGCGCTCAGCGGCGGTCCGCGTCCAGCGGCTCCAGGTCCTCGTCCTCACCCAGGTCGCCGCCGAGCTCGTCCTCCAGACCGTCGCCGTCCTCGTCGTCGTCGATCTCGTCGTCGAAGACCGCGCTGACGTCGAAGCGGCAGACCACCTGCTGCGGGTCGACCTGCTCGAAGGGCGCCTCCAGCCACTCGCCGGGATCGGCCGGTTCGTCCGCCGCCGTCACCCAGAGCGTGGAGTCACCCTCCTCCAGCCCGAACTCCTTGTGCCGGGAGGCGATCTCGTCGGGCTCGAACTCGCCGAACAGCAGCCCGAGCGCGCCGTGCACCGTCCCGGAGGCCGGGGAGCCGTCGTCGCCCTCCGCTGCCTCGATCCGCTCGGCCTGAGCCAGCAGGCGCTGCGGTTCGGAGACGGCGTAGTCACGACGGATCAGTACGCTCAGCGCGTTGGGTTCCTCGGGGCCCGTGTACGGGGGCAGCGCGTCCTCCGCACCGGGGATCTCGAAGGGTGTGACCTCGTCATAGCGGTCGTAGAGCAGTTCGTCGTACACCTCTGCGGCCGCGGCCAGCTGGTTGAACGCCTCGAACACGGCCGGGTCGTCCTCCCCCGACCTGCGTTCGACCGCGGCCAGGTGGCGGTCGAGCGCGGTCTTGACCGCCTCGGCGGCGGCGCGTACCTCGGCAGCGGTGGGCTGCGCAGCATCAGACATAGTGCAGACGCTATCCGTAGCGGGGCCCAGCCCGCACAATAGATGCGATGCCGGAATACGAATTTGTCGACGTGTACGTGCCGCGCGGGGTCTCCCGCAAGGAGACGGCGCGTCTGCTGACGGACCACGCGGAGTACGGACATTGGGAGTTGTACCGCCTGAGCCTGCTGCGTGACGGCAGCCGCAGGGTGCGGTTGCGCCGGCGGATCATCCGCCAGGTGCGGGCCACGTGGTGAGCGAGGACGGGGCACGGGAACGAGGCACATGACGGAACGGGCCCCGCGTCTGCGGGGCCCGTTCCGTTTGCCGGGCGTCAGGCCGAGGCGCGCGCCTTGCGGTAGAGGACCGCTCCCGCGAGCAGCGCGCCCGCGCCGGCCGGCAGGACCAGGCCGAGCGGCAGGTCGCTGCCGGTGCTCGCGAGCTGGGACTCGCCGTGGGGCTGGGTGATGAACCGGCCGCCCGGCTTGTCGCCGTGCGAGGAGCCGCCCGGGTTCTCACCGCTCGTGGAGGGCGGGGTGTGCGGAGTGTGCGGAGTGCCCGGGTTACCGGGGTTGCCCGGGTTACCGGGGTTACCGGGGTTGCCCGGGTTACCGGGGTTGCCCGGGTTACCGGGGTTTCCAGGATTCCCCGGGTTGCCGGGGTTGCCCGGCTGACCCGGCTTTCCGTGGCCGCCGCCACCGTTCGAGCAGTCGTTGCCCATGCTGGGGTTGGCGACGCCGATGACGTCGACACTGTTGCCGCAGACGTTCACCGGCACGTGGACCGGCGCCTGGACGTGGTTGCCGGAACCCACGCCGGGCGAGTCGGTGGCGTGCCCGCCGGCGTGGGACCCGCCGTGGCCGCCGTGGCCGCCGTGGCCGCCCGATGACGATCCACCGCCCTTGTTGGCGCACGAGTTGCCGACCGACGGGTTGAGCACACCGACGACGTCGACCGTGTTCCCGCACACGTTGACCGGCGCGTAGACCGGCGCCTGCACCGAGTTGCCGGAGAGCACACCGGGCGAGCCCGACGCGGAACCCTGGGCGCCCGAGTCGGCGTGCGCGGCGCCGCCCGCGGCGGCGATCACGCCGGTCGCGGCCGCCACGGTCATCAGACCCTTGCGGGTGACCTGTCGCATTTACTGAATACCTGCCTTCGACCCTGTCTCGAATTCTTCTCGAATTCCGCGAAAGAAGCGTTCGGTCCCGGAGCGCATGGCACGCGCTCCGGGACCGATGGCTTTGACTCCCCTCAGCGAGGGGGAAGCATCACTTGTTGATGCAGGTGTTGCCGAAGGCGGGGTTCAGCAGCCCGATCACGGAGACCGTGTTGCCACAGACGTTCACCGGGACGTGAACGGGCACCTGGACAACGTTGCCGGACAGGACGCCCGGGGAGTGCACGGCGGCACCCTGAGCACCCGAGTCGGCGACGGCCAGGCCCGCGCCCGCGAGAACCAGCCCACCGGTGGCAGCCGCAGCAGCGACGACCTTCTTGATCATTATTCCTCCTAGTTGGCAAAGCGACCCATCTTGCGATCGCATTACCTGTAACGAGGAGGGAGTAATGAGGCTACGAGCTTATGGTCGCATTCACTCTTCCCAGTCGATTTCGTACGCGCGACCGAATATCGGCTATCGGTGTTTCGCCAGGGTGGTTCAGGACAGGTCGATGAAGCGGTCGAGCACCCGCACGCCGAACTGCAGACCCTCCACCGGCACCCGCTCGTCCACGCCGTGGAACATGCCGGCGAAGTCCAGCTCCGGCGGCAGCTTCAGCGGCACGAACCCGAAGCCCCGGATGCCCAGGTCGTCGAAGGACTTGGCGTCGGTTCCGCCGGAGAGCATGTAGGGGATCGCCTTGGCGGTCGGGTCCTCGGCCAGCAGCGCGGACTGCATCGCCCCCACGAGCGCCCCGTCGAAGGTGGTCTCGACGGCCTTGTCGGCGTGGACGTCCTCGCGGCGCACGTTCGGGCCGAGGATGCGGTCCAGGTCGGCGAGGAACTCCTCCTCGTGGCCCGGCAGGAACCGACCGTCGACGTGGGCGGTCGCCTCGCCCGGGATGACGTTGACCTTGTAACCGGCGCCGAGCTGCGTCGGGTTGGCCGTGTTGCTCAGAGTCGCGCCGATGAACTTGGCGATGCCGCCGAGCCTGACGAGGGTCGACTCCATGTCCTCCGGGTCGAGTTCCATGCCGAGCGCGTCGCCGAGCTCGTCGAGGAAGGCCCGGGTGGTCTTGGTGACCCGCACCGGGAACTTGTGCCGCCCGAGCCGCGCGACGGCCTCCGACAGTTCGGTGATCGCGTTGTCCCGGTGGACCATCGATCCGTGCCCGGCGGTGCCGGCCACGGTGAGCTTCATCCAGTGCATGCCCTTCTCGGCCGTCTGGATCATGTAGAGCCGCCGCTGCTCGCTGACGGTGAACGAGAACCCGCCCACCTCGCTGATCGCCTCGGTGACGCCCTCGAACAGCTCGGGGTGCTTGCGCACGAGGTGTTTGGCTCCGTAGGTGCCACCCGCCTCCTCGTCGGCGAGGAACGCGAGGACGATGTCGCGCGGGGGCTTGCGCCCGCTGCGCAGCCGGTCGCGGACGACCGCGAGGGTCATCGCGTCCATGTCCTTCATGTCGACGGCCCCGCGGCCCCACACGCAGCCGTCGGCGACCTCGCCGGAGAAGGGGTGATGGGTCCAGTCGTCGGCGTTGGCCGGGACGACGTCGGTGTGGCCGTGGATGAGGAGGGCGGGCCGGGAGGGGTCCTCGCCCTCGATCCGGGCCACCGTGGAGGCGCGGCCCGGGTGGGACTCGAAGATCTGCGGTTCGAGTCCGACCTCGGCGAGCTTCTCGGCGACGTACTCGGCCGCCTTGCGCTCGCCCGGACCCGAGTGGTCGCCGTAGTTGCTGGTGTCGATCTGGATCAGCTCGCGGCAGAGGTCCACGACCTCGTCCTCGCCGGTGACGCTCCTGGCCGTGTCCGTCTCGCTCACGTGCTTCCTCCCGGTGTCACTGCTGGTGGGTCCCCCTCATCCTCTCTCTCCCCGGCCCGCACCCCAAGAGCGCTCCCGGCCCGTCACACGCCGTTCACGCCCCACCGGGGTGCGGACGGGGGGTGATCGGCCACCCCGGAAAGCCTGGTAATGTTTACGTCGTCGCCGCGGGGAGAACCCACGCGACAGACACCTTGTCCGGGTGGCGGAATGGCAGACGCGCTAGCTTGAGGTGCTAGTGCCCTTTATCGGGCGTGGGGGTTCAAGTCCCCCCTCGGACACATGAGGCTGAGGGCCGTGACCGCGAGGTCACGGCCCTCAGGCGTTTCCGCGGAAAGGTGACCATGACCAGGCGTTCCTGCCCGTGCGGGCTCCCCGAGGCCTACGAGGTCTGCTGCGGCCGGTTCCACTCCGGGGCCGCAGCCGCGCCGACCGCCGAGGCGTTGATGCGGTCGCGGTACTGCGCCTTCGTGAAGGGGGACGCGGCCTACCTGCTGCGGACCTGGCATCCGCGGACGCGGCCCGGGACGCTGGAGCTGGATCCGGGCATGCGGTGGACCGGGCTGGAGATCCTGGGCGCGAGCGGTGGTTCGGCGTTCCACACCACCGGGACCGTGGAGTTCCGGGCGTCGTACCGGGGCGGGTCGCTGCACGAGCGGAGCCGGTTCGAGCGGGTCGACGGGGCCTGGGTGTACGTCGACGGGGAGTTCCCGGCGTAACGGCGACTACGACGGCTACGGCGACTACGACGGCTACGACGGCTACGACGGGACGACGGAGAGTGAGAGTGACGGCGTCACGGGGCTACGGCGCCAGGATGTCGAGTTCCTGGAGGGCGCCGACCGTGATCTCGCGGGTCAGTTGCTCCGCGCGGGCGGCGTCGCCCGCGCGGACCGCCTCGGCGACCTGTACGTGCAGGGTGACGGCGGCCGGGTCGGGGTCCTCGAACATCACGTCGTGCTGGGTGCGGCCGGTCAGGACCTCGGCGACGACGTCGCCGAGGCGGGCGAACATCTCGTTGCCGGAGGCCTCCAGGACGACGCGGTGGAACGCGACGTCGTGCAGGAGGTAGCCCTCCAGCTTGTGGCCGCGTGAGTGGGCGACCATGCCGAGGGCGCACTCGGTGAGTTCGGCGCACTGCTCGGCCGTGGCGTGCCGGGCGGCGAGGCCGGCCGCGACCGGTTCGACGGCCGAACGCAGCACCGTGAGGGACCGCAGCTGCCGGGGCCGGTCCGCACCGGCCAGGCGCCAGCGGATGACCTGCGGGTCATAGACGTTCCACTCGGACCTCGGGCGGACCGTCACGCCGACGCGGCGGCGGGACTCGACCAGGTACATGGACTCCAGGACGCGGACCGCCTCCCGCATCACGGAGCGCGACACGTCGAAACGCTGGGCGAGCTCGTCGGTGCGCAGGACGCTGCCCGGCGGGTACTCACCCGCCGTGATCTCGGGGCCGAGGGTGTCCAGTACATGGCCGTGCAGCCCCCGGCCCGGTGTGCTCATGCACTCAGCGTACGGGGTAGATCACGGAGACAAAAAGTCAGACTTATTGATGACGGGCCCTTGAATTCGTCGTACCTAATGGGTTTCAGTTGCGTCGACATCACGTGTCGACCTCGGACAGCAGACAGTGAGGCAGCGATGAACACCCCCCACGTCGTCGTGGTCATGGGCGTAGCGGGCACCGGCAAGACCACCATCGGTCCCCTGCTCGCAGCCCGGACCGGCGTTCCCTACGCCGAGGGCGACGACTTCCACCCCGAGGCCAACATCGCCAAGATGTCGGCCGGCACTCCGCTCACCGACGAGGACCGTCTGCCGTGGCTCGACGCCATCGGCGCGTGGGCGCAGGGGCGGGCCGGGCTCGGCGGGGTGGTCAGCTGCTCGGCGCTGAAGCGGTCGTACCGCGACCGGCTGCGGGCCGTCGCACCCGGTGTGGTCTTCGTGCACCTCGCCGGTGACCGCGCGCTGATCGAGGACCGGATGTCGCACCGGCAGGGGCACTTCATGCCCACGGCGCTGCTCGACTCCCAGTTCGCCACGCTCCAGCCACTGGAGGCGGACGAGGCGGGGGTCGAGGTGAACGTCTCGGGCAGCCCGGAGGAGATC
This sequence comes from Streptomyces tibetensis, assembly GCF_040647715.1. Classification (GTDB taxonomy): domain Bacteria; phylum Actinomycetota; class Actinomycetes; order Streptomycetales; family Streptomycetaceae; genus Streptomyces; species Streptomyces tibetensis_A. Next base: position 353,249 of record NZ_JBEZCR010000006.1, read on the forward strand.
ACCCGGCGGGCCGTGCTCGCCCTGGAGGACCTCCCCGAACCCGTCCAGTAGCCCCTGGCGGCCGCTTCCCCTCCCCTACTCCCCCCAACGCAAGGGAACCCACCCCGTGACCAGACTCAGCGTCGAGATGCTGGCAGCGGACGCACCCGAGCCGATCACCTCGGCCGGCCACGCTCAGCTGGGCATCGCCGTCCTGGCGGGCATCGCCGTCATCGTCCTGCTCATCACCAAGTTCAAGCTGCACGCCTTCCTGTCCCTGACCATCGGGTCGCTGGCGCTCGGCGCGATCGCCGGGGCGCCGCTGGACAAGGTGCTCACCAGCTTCAGCGCCGGCCTCGGCACCACGGTCGCCGGCGTCGGTGTGCTGATCGCCCTCGGAGCGATCCTGGGCAAGATGCTCGCCGACTCCGGAGGCGCCGACCAGATCGTCGACACCATTCTCGAGAAGGCCGGCGGGCGGTCGATGCCGTGGGCGATGGTGCTGATCGCCTCCGTGATCGGACTGCCGCTGTTCTTCGAGGTCGGCATCGTGCTGCTGATCCCGGTCGTGCTGATGGTCGCCAAGCGCGGCAACTACTCGCTGATGCGCATCGGCATCCCGGCGCTCGCGGGCCTGTCCGTGATGCACGGCCTGGTGCCGCCGCACCCCGGTCCGCTGGTCGCGATCGACGCCGTCGGGGCCGACCTCGGTGTGACGCTGGCGCTCGGTGTCCTGGTCGCCATACCCACCGTGATCATCGCCGGCCCGGTGTTCTCCAAGTACGCGGCCCGCTGGGTCGACGTCCAGGCCCCCGAGAAGATGATCCCGCAGCGCCCCTCCGAGGAGCTCGACAAGCGCCCCGGCTTCGGTGCCACGCTCTTCACCGTGCTGCTTCCCGTGCTCCTCATGCTCGCCAAGGCGCTGGTCGACATCGCCGTGGACGACCCCGGGAACCCGGTGCAGCGCGTCTTCGACGTCATCGGCGCCCCGATGATCGCCCTGCTCGCCTCGGTGCTGGTCGGCATCTTCACACTGCTGCGGCCCGCCGGGTTCTCCAAGGAGCGGATCTCGCCGCTCGTGGAGAAGGGCCTCATGCCGATCGCGGGCATCCTGCTGATCGTCGGCGCCGGCGGTGGCTTCAAGCAGACGCTGATCGACACCGGTGTGGGCCAGATGGTCCTGGACATCTCCAAGGACTGGGCCATCCCCGCGCTGCTGCTGGCCTGGCTGATCGCGGTGGTGATCCGCCTGGCGACGGGCTCGGCGACGGTGGCGACGGTCTCGGCGGCCGGTCTGGTCGCCCCGCTCGCGGCCGACATGTCGACCACGCACGCCGCCCTGCTCGTCCTCGCCATCGGCGCCGGCTCGCTCTTCTTCAGTCATGTCAACGACGCCGGATTCTGGATGGTGAAGGAGTACTTCGGGCTGAGCGTCGGCCAGAACATCAAGACCTGGTCCGTGATGGAGACGATCATCTCGGTGGTCGCCGGCGGTCTGGTCCTGCTGTTGTCCCTCGTGATCTAGGAGTACGGCGATGACGGCTCACTCCCTCTTCGACATCGGCGGCCGTACGGCCCTGGTCACCGGCTCCAGCCGGGGCATCGGACTCGCCCTCGCGCGCGGTCTGGCGGAGGCCGGCTGCACGGTCGTGCTGAACGGACGCGACGAGGACCGGCTCGCCGAGGCCGCCGCCGGGCTGCCCGGCGACCGGGTGCACACGGCCGCGTTCGACGTGACCGACGGGTCATCGGTGGCCTCGGGGGTCGCCGAGGTCGAGGAGCGGGTGGGCCCGCTCGACATCCTCGTCAACAACGCGGGCATGCAACTGCGGGCCCCGCTGCTGGAGTTCGGGGAGTCCGACTGGCACCGGATCCTGGACACCAACCTGACCAGTGCCTTCCTGGTCGGCCGTGAGGCGGCGCGCCGGATGACGGGACGCGGCCACGGGAAGATCATCAACATCTGCTCGCTGCAGAGCGAGGTGGTACGGCCCGGGATCGCGCCGTACGCGGCCACCAAGGGCGCGCTGAAGATGCTCACCAAGGGCATGTGCGCGGACTGGGGACCGTACGGGGTCCAGGTCAACGGCCTGGGCCCGGGCTACATCGAGACCGAGCTGACCCGGCCGCTGGTGGAGGACGAGGAGTTCAGCTCCTGGGTGCGGCGGCGCACCCCGGCCGGGCGCTGGGGGCGTACGCAGGACCTGGTGGGCGGGGTGCTGTTCCTCGCCTCCCCCGCGTCGGACTTCGTCAGCGGGCAGGTGCTGTATGTCGACGGCGGTATGACGAGCGTGCTGTGACCTGCCGGGAGGCATCCATGCTGGGTTGTGTGATCCACGGTCAGGGCGATCTGCGGGTGGCCGAGCTGCCGGTGCCGCAGCCCGGGCCGGGGCAGGCGCTGATCGCCGTGCGGTACGGCGGGGTGTGCGGGTCCGATCTGCACTACTGGCGGCACGGCGGCGTCGGTGACTTCCGGCTGCGGGAGCCGATGGTGCTCGGGCACGAGGTCGTCGGGACGGTGGTGGAGTACGGGCCCGGCGGTGCCGGTCCGGCTCCGGGCAGCGCGGTCGCCGTGCATCCGGCCACTCCGTGCGGGGTGTGCCCGGAGTGCGCGGCGGGGCGGCGCAACGTCTGCCGCGACACCCGGTACCTCGGGAGTGCGGCGCGGTTTCCCCATGTGCAGGGGGGTTTCGCGGGGCAGGTGGTCGTGCCCTCCGGGCAGGTGCGGGCGCTGCCCGGCGGGCTGGAGCTGCGGCGGGCGGCGCTGGCCGAGCCGTTGGCGGTCGCTCTGCACGCGGTACGGCGGGCGGGAGCGGTGGCGGGGCGGCACGTGCTGGTGACGGGCGCCGGGCCCATCGGGTGTCTGGTGGTCGCGGCGGCGAAGGCGGCCGGGGCCGCGCACGTGACGGTCTCGGATCTGCTTCCCGAGGCGTTGGAGTACGGGCGGATCGCCGGGGCGGGGACGGTCGTACGGGCGGATGATCCCGATGACCGTGGATGGCCGGGCGAGGTCGACGTGGCCGTCGAGGCGTCCGGGGTGGCCGCGGGGCTGGACGCGTGTGTGCGGAGGGTGCGGCGGGGTGGGGTCGTGGTGCAGCTGGGGATGTTGCCGGCGGGGCACAGTCCGTTCGCCGGGAACCTGGTGGTGAGCCGGGAGATCGAGCTGCGGGGGGCGTTTCGCTTCGACGGTGAGTTCGATGAGGCGTTGGCGTTGCTGGGCGGGGAGTCGGCGTTCGACGGGCTGATCAGTGCGGTGGTTCCCGTGGGGGAGGCCGAGTCGGCTTTTGCCCTGGCGGCTGATCGGAGTCGGTCGTGCAAGGTGCTGTTGGATTTCGCGGCTTCGTCGTAGGGGCGTGCGTCGGTGGGCGGGTGCGGGTGGGTTGTGGTTGTTCGCGCAGTTCCCCACGCCCCTGGGGGCAACGGGTCTACTGGCGCCACAGAGGGTGCTCCCGGTCTGCCCACTCTCTGCTCACCCTGCCCGTGCGCATGCCCCTCCTGGACTCCGGGTCCGCCAGGGCCATGCCGATGTGGCCGGCCAGGACGATGCCGATGGTGAGGGCCAGCCAGTCGTGGACGAACGTGGCGCTGGTGCGCCAGAGCAGGGGGGTGAGGTGGGTGAACCACATCAGCAGGCCCGTGGCGAGCATGACCAGGGTGGCGCCGGCGATCCAGGCGGCGTAGAGCTTCTGCCCGGCGTTGAACTTGGCCGCCGGGCGGGACGCGGTGCGTTTGTCGCGGTGCAGGGCGGCGCGCAGCCAGGTGCGGTCGTGCGGGCCGAAGCGGTTGAGGCGGCCGAGGTCGGCACGGAAGGCGCGGGAGGCCAGCGCGGCCAGGACGGGGACGGGCAGGGCGAGACCGGCCCACTCGTGCAGCGTGACGACCAGGGCGCGGCGGCCGACGAGTTCGGCGAGCTGGGGGATGTAGAGGCAGGCCGCCGTGACGACGCAGACACCCATCAGCGCGGCGGTGGTGCGGTGGGTCCAGCGCTGCAGCGCGGTGAAGCGGCGTACGCGGGCGGTGTCCGGGGGTGTGTCAGCTCGTAGGATCATCGTCGCGTCCGTTCGAGCGGCCCACCCAGGCGTCGACGTCGTAGCCGCGCTCCTCCCAGTAGCCCGGCCGGACCTCGTCGGTGACGGTGATGCCGGAGAGCCACTTGGCGGACTTGTAGAAGTACATGGGCGCCACGTAGAGGCGAACCGGGCCGCCGTGGGAGTGGCCGAGGTCCTTGTCCTGCATGCGCAGGGCGACCAGGACGTCCGCGCGGCGGGCCTGGTCGAGGGTGAGGCTCTCGGTGTACGTGCCGTCGAAGCAGGTGAAGCGGAGGGCCTTGGCCGTGGGGCGGAGTCGGGCCGCGTCCAGAAGCCTGGACAGGCGTACGCCCTCGAAGGGGGTGTCGGGGACGCGCCAGCCCGTGACGCACTGGACGTCGCGGACCATGCGGGTCTGGGGCAGGGCCCTCAGCTCGTCGAGGGTGTAGGTCGCGGGGCGGTCGACCAGGCCGTCCACGGTGAGGCGGTAGCTGCCGGCGTTCTTGCGCGGGACGGACGAGGCGACCGAGTAGTAGCGGAAGCCGCCGCCGTTGGGGAGCAGGCCGGTCAGCCCGGTGGGGTCCTTGTCGGCCGCGCCGCCGAGGAAGCGCTCCAGGCCGCGTTGCAGCGGGGGCGCGGCGACCACGCCCGCGGCCCCCAGGGCGAGGGTGCCGAGGAAGACGCGGCGGCCGATCGGGGTGCCCCGTTCTTCGGGGTGTTCGCCGCTCACACCCTGGGGTACGTCCTCGTTCACGTACTCATTCGAACACCCGCGGCCCCGGTATGACAGGGAGCGCGGGTGCTCGTCAGACTTCCGTAACCACTTCTTACGGGAGCCTCCTCAGGAGGAGGCGGCCTTGTCCAACTGGAACGCCTCGTTGCCGAGGCCGATCCGGCCGTGCTTCTCGGGGGCCCGGGCGCGCAGCACCAGGCCGAGGGCCACACCGGCCAGTGCGGCCAGGCCGATGATGCCGGGCAGCACCCAGCTCAGTGAGGAGTCGGGGCCGGCGCCGACGAGCACCTCGAAGTCCTTCACCGTGTAGCCGGCGATGACCAGCAGGGCGATGCCCGCCAGCGTGGACGTGACCAGCCGCCAGGCCTGGGCACCGGCGGCGCCGCGGCGAACGAAGAAGACGACGACCGACAGGGACGCCGCCGCCATCAGCACGATCACGCCGAGGGCGCCGACGTTGCCGAACCAGGTGAACAGTTGCAGGACGGGCGCGGTCGGGTCGCCGACCGGCTTGTCGTCGGCGAGGGCGAAGGCGGCCACGACCACCACGGCCACGACGGTCTGGAGCAGCGAGCCGGTGCCGGGGGCGCCGCTGCTGCCGCTGGTGCGGCCGAAGGCGGCGGGCAGCAGGCCCTCGCGGCCCATGGCGAAGGCGTAGCGGGCGACGACGTTGTGGAAACTGAGCATCGCGGCGAACATGCCGGTGACGAACAGGACGTGCAGGACGTCGGTGAAGGTGCCGCCGAGTCGGGATTCGGTGAGGAAGAACAGCAGCCCGGCGCTCTGCTTCTGGGCGGTTCCGACGATGGCGGCGGGGCCGGTGGCGACGGTGAGGGCCCAGCTGCTGAGGGCGAAGAAGACGGCTACGCCGCCGACGGCGAGGAACATCACGCGCGGCACCAGGACGTGCGGGCGGCTGGTCTCCTCGGCGTACACGGGGGCCTGTTCGAAGCCGAGGAACGCGGCGATGCAGAAGCACAGCGCGGTGCCGACACCGGCTCCGGTGAGGGTGTCGGGGTTGAAGGCGTGCAGCGACAGACCCTCCTTCCCGGGGTCGGCGAGGGCGGCCACGTCGAAGACGACGACGAGGAGCACCTCGATGACCAGCAGCACACCGAGCACGCGGGCGTTGACGTCGATCTTGAGCCAGCCCAGCAGCCCGACGGCGAGCGCGGCCACGAGCGCCGGTATCCACCAGGCGATCTGCAGGTCGGCGTAGGTGGCGAGGAGCCCGGAGACCTCGAAGCCGAAGATGCCGTAGATGCCGACCTGGAGCGCGTTGTAGGCGACGAGGGCCACCAGGGCGGCACTCGCGCCCGCGGTGGCACCGAGGCCCCGGCGGATGTAGGCGTAGAAGGCGCCCGCGTTGTGCACGTGGCGGCTCATCTCGGCGTATCCGACGCTGAACAGGATCAGGACGACGCCGAGGACGACGAAGAGCAGCGGCTGGCCGACGATGCCCATCACCGCGAATGTGGTGGGCATGACACCCGCGACGACCATGAGCGGGGCGGTCGCCGCGAGGACGGAGAGCAGCAGTCCCCCGGTGCCGAGCCGGTCGGCGCGCAGGGCGCGCTCCTGCCCCTTGAACGTACTGATGCCGCCGGGGGCGGAGGTGGTGGTGTCCGGACTGTCCGTGGTCATCGGGGTGGCGTCCTCACTCTTCGGGTCGGGGGGGTGTCAGGCCGTGCCGAGCGCGGCGGCGCGGGCGGCGGCGAAAGCGGTGTGCGGGTCGCGGTCGGGGTAGGACCAGGGAGCCGGTGTGGCGTGCCGGCCGATCCGGTGGAAGAGGGCGGCGGCCTCGGCACCCCGCCCCTCGCAGAACTTGGCGTGAGCGAGGAAGTTCAGGTCGATCAGCCGTCGCGGGTGCCCCTCCAGCTCCCATTCCAGCCACCAGTCGAAGGCGGCCTTCATGACCTGCCGGGCACGGCGGCCCGTCCAGTGACCCGAGGCGGCCGGGTCGGCGGGTTCGTGTCCGGCACCGGCCAGCACCCGGTAGCGCTCGGCGTGCGCGATGACCGGCAGGATCGCGAGCGGTGAGTCGGCGGGTGCCTGTTCGGCGGCCCAGTTGGCGAAGTCGTAGACCTCGTGCAGCGGGTCCGGGCCGGCCTCGGTGCGGCGGGAGGCGAGCCGGGCGACCATCAGATGGTGGGCGTGGTGGTGGTCGGTGTACCGGCCGCGGACCGCCTCGAAGCTGCGGACGGCGTCCTCGTCGCCGCCGAGCGCGCACTCCAGCATGAGCAGGCCCAGCCAGGGGGTGGGGTCGGCGGGAATCCGGGCCGCGGCGGCCCGGCACGCCTCACGGGCCCGGTCGGGTTTGGTCTTGCCCTGCAGGGCGCGCCGGACCTGGGCGAGGGCGAGCAGCACGGAGGCGTCGGCGGACTCGGGTTCGGCGAGGAGCCACTCCCGGGCCCACGCGGCGCAGGAGGACTCCCGGGCGAGGACGGTGACGCGGTGGCCGCGCCGGTCCCAGTCGTCCCCGGTGCGCACGAGCAGGGAGCGGGCGTTCTGCCAGCGGCCCTGCGCCAGTGCGGCGCGCGCGGCCACGAGATCGGCGTCGTCGAGGGCCTCGTCGAAGGCCTGCGCCACACGTCTGCGGCCACGGCCGAGGGGAGGCGGGGGTGGGGACACCGCGGGACTTCCTCACGCGCTCTTCTGGTGTTTCGGCTCACGGCGGCAGAAGGAGCGCGTATGTGCGCATCGCCATGAGCTGATCACGCACAGCAAACCCCCAGCCAATGGTCGGCGTCAAGGGCCGCCAGGGCGTTACACGCGTCAACTGCCGTTACTCGTGAGCGTTTTGTGACCATGGAGGCCAGAGAGGCAGCGGTGATCCGCATCCGATATTCCCGTTACGTCCTATGTGACGTACGTCATAGCGTGGACTACCGCCGCCCCGGACGATGGCAGGACGTACGGGCGCGCCGGGTGGAGCCGGCCGGTACAGTCGGCCCCTACGCAACCGTGACCCGACCTGACGATCGAGGTACACCGCGTGTCGGTTCTAGTCCTGGCGCTCGCCCTGGGTGCCGCCTGCTGTCTCGGCTTCGGCTTCGTCCTCCAGCAGAACGCGGCCCAGCGGGCCCCGCTGAGCGATTTCCTCTCCTTCCGGCTGCTGCTCGACCTCGTGAAGGTGCCCCGCTGGCTCGGCGGCATCGCGCTGATGGTGGCCGGCATGGGCCTGGGCGCCGCCGCGCTGGGGCAGGGTGAGCTGTCCCTGGTGGAACCGCTGCTGGCGACGAACCTCCTCTTCGCACTGGCGCTCTCCCGCAGACAGAGTCGGCAGCCGCTGGGCCGCCAGGGCTGGGCGGGCCTCTTCCTGCTGGCCGGCGGGGTGACCGCGTTCATCGTGGCGGGCCGTCCGGAGGGCGGTGCGGCGACGGCCGATCCGGTGCGGCAGTGGCTGATCATCGGGGTCATGATCGGGCTCGCCCTGCTGCTGACGACGCGGGGCAAGCGGTCCCGGCTGAGCTCGGGCCCGGTGCTGCTGGCCCTGGCCGCCGGGCTGCTGTACGGCGTGCAGGACGCGCTGACCCGGGTCAGCGGGCAGAAGGTCACCGACGGCGGCCTCGCCGAGCTGCTCACCGGCTGGGAGCCGTACGCGGTGCTCGCGCTCGGGGTCACGGGGCTGATCCTCGTGCAGAGCGCGTTCGAGACCGCGTCCCTGCGCAAGTCGCTGCCCGCCCTGACCGCGGCCCAGCCGCTCGCCGGGATCGTCTGCGGCGTCGGCTTCCTGGGCGACCGGCTGCGCACCGACGCGGTGGCCCTGAGCTGGGAGGCCGGTGGCCTGCTGGCCGTCGTCGCCGGGATCGTCCTGCTGGGCATGCACCCGGCGATGCCGCACGGGGCACCGCAACGAGCCCGTGTGCACACACCCGCGGTGAGCCCGGCCTCACCCTGAGGGGCCCCGGCCGCGCGGATTCGTACCGACCCGGCCCGTGAGGGCTCCCCCCGACCGGCCTTCGCCCCGTGAGGCTCCCCCTCCCGGTCCACCCCCACCCGGAAGCCGTCTCGCCGGGAACGGCCCCGTCCCACCGGCCTTCCCTGCCCTGCTTGGATGAGGGCATGAGCGCTGCTGACGAGATCCTCGACATCGTCGACGAGAACGACCGGGTCATCGGGCAGTCCCCGCGCGGCGAGGCCTACGCCCTGGGGTTGCGTCACCGTTGCGTCTTCGTCCTCGCCCGGGACGCCGAGGGCCGGATCTTCGTGCACCGGCGCACCCCGACCAAGCTGGTCTTCCCCTCCCTGCACGACATGTTCGTCGGCGGAGTCGTCGGCGCCGGTGAGTCCTACGACGCGGCGGCCCTGCGGGAGGCCGAGGAGGAACTCGGCGTGACCGGCCTGCCGCAGCCGCGGCACCTCTTCACGTTCCTGTACGACAACGGCTCCGGCCGGAGCTGGTGGTCGGCGGTCTACGAGGTCCGCTGCACACTCCCGGTACACCCCCAGGCCGAGGAGGTGGCCTGGCACGACTTCCTGCCCGAGGTCGAGGTCGAGCGACGCCTGGCCGACTGGGAGTGGGTGCCGGACGGGCTCGCGGCGTACGAGCGGCTCAAGGCGTTCCGGACGGCCGGCTGAAGAGGGCCCGGCGGAGGTCCCGGGTAGGGTCGCTCACGTGATCGAGTTCGTACGGAACGTCCGGTTGTGGTTCGCGCCCGCAGAGGTCAGGGAGGACGGCGAGACGCCCGACTACCGGTTCTCACTGGCCAACGAACGCACGTTCCTCGCCTGGCTGCGCACCGCGCTCGCACTGATCGGCGGCGGTTTCGCCGTGGACCAGTTCCTGCCGGACCTGCGCTGGGGATGGCGGGTCGGGCTCGCGCTCGCGCTGCTGGCCGCGGGCGTGCTGTGCTCCCTTCGGGCGGTCAACCACTGGGTGCGCTGCGAGCGGGCCATGCGCCGCGGCGAGGACCTGCCGGTGTCCCGGTTCCCGGCGCTGCTGAGCCTGGTCGTCGCGGTCGTGGCCGTCGCCATGGTCGTCGTGGTGCTGGTGGGGTGGGAGGGATGAGTGGGACAGCCGCCCGGCAGCGGGACCCCGACCGAGACCCCGGACTCCAGCCCGAGCGGACCCGGCTCGCGTGGCGGCGCACGACGCTGTCGGGCACGGTGGTCGCCGTGCTCGCGGTGAAGACCGTGCTGCACGGCGGTGCCTCTGCCACCGGGGTCGTCGCCTGCGCCATGTGCTGTGTGCTCTGGCTGGGCTTCCTGAGGGTCGCGCACCGGCGTATCCGCACTCTCGCGACCACCCCGAGCCCTGCGGCGTTCGCACCCCGGCACGCGGCGGCCGCGGTGCTCTGCACGGTGGCCATGGCCCTGTGCGGAGCCGCCCTCGTGCTCTAGCCCGAGCCGCTCAGGCGCCTCCCCTCGCGCTCTGGCCAGAGCCGCTCAGGCGCCTCCCCCTCGTGCTCCGGCCCGAGCCGCTCAGGCGCCTCCCCTCGCACTCAGGGCCGAACCGCTCAGGCACCTGCCCCACCCCTGCGGGCCGAGCCGCTCAGGCTTCCTCGCCCTCGCTCTCCCAGTCCACCGTCACGACGATCTTGCCGCGGGTGCGGCCCTCCTGGTTCAGCCGGTGCGCGTCGGCGGCCCGCTCCAGGGGGAACGTCTCGTCGACGTGCACGCTGACCACGCCCTGCTCCGCCAGGTCGGCCACGCGCTGGAGGTCCTCGGCGTCGGGGCGGACGAAGTAGTAGCGGCCGCCGTAGGTCACGACGTCGTTGTCGGCGATCGACGCCAGGCGGCCCTCGGGCGCCAGCAGGTTCGCCGACACCTTCAGAGCGTCTGAGCCGACGGTGTCGAACACCGCGTCCACGCCCTCCGGGGCCAGTCCGCGCACCCGCTCGCCCAGGCCCTCGCCGTACACCACCGGCTCCCCGCCCAGGCCCCGCACGAAATCGTGGTTGGACTCGCTCGCCGTACCGACCACCCGGGCGCCGAGGTGGACGCCGAGCTGGACGGCGATCGAGCCGACGCCGCCGGCCGCGGCATGCACGAGCACGGTCTCGCCCCGCTTCACCTGGAGCACCTTGACCAGCATCTGGTAGGCGGTGAGCCCGGCCAGCGGCAGCCCGGCCGCCTCCTCGAAGGAGAGGTTGCGCGGCTTGCGCGCGAGGGTGCGCAGGGGCGCGGCCACGTACTCGGCGAAGGTGCCGCGGGAGAGGAAGTCCTCGCGCACGTACCCGATGACCTCGTCCCCGACGTCGAACTCCGAGACGGCCACACCGGGCCGTACGACGACGCCCGAGACGTCCCAGCCGGGCACCACGGGGAAGACGGGGGCGAGGATGCCGTCGAGGTACCCCTCGCGGCATTTCCAGTCAACGGGGTTCACGGCCGCCGCCCGCACCTTGACCAGCACGGCGTCGGGGCCGACCTTCGGGTCGCGCACCTCCCCGAACGCCAGCACCTCGGGACCGCCGTACCGTGAGTAGCTGATGGCCTTCATGGCTCTGACCTTCCGGGCTCGTCGCGGGGCACGCAAGCCGGATGGCCTGAACGAACCGGCCGAAACCTCCCCGGGCGCCTCGCGGGAGGTGTCACCGGCCTATCGTGGCTCCGATCACGTTTCGGTCCCGCTCTGGACGACATACCGACCGGTCGGCATCATGAGTCGGGAACTGTTCACCTGCCCGTAGGAGCGACGCATGAGCCCCGACCATCCGCCCGGACTGGATCTCGAACGGTTGCGCGACCTGCTCGACCGCGAGCGGCCCGGCCTGGTGAACGGCCCGCTGTCCGGCCGGCTGATCGAGGGCGGACGGTCGAACCTCACCTACGCGGTCTCCGACGGCGCCTCCCGCTGGGTCGTCAGACGGCCCCCGCTCGGTCACGTCCTGGCCACCGCGCACGACATGAAGCGCGAGCACCGGGTGATCAGCGCGCTGCACCCGACCGCCGTGCCGGTGCCGCGGCCGGTGCTGCTGTGCGAGGACGAGGAGGTGCTCGGTTCGCCGTTCTACGTCATGGAGTTCGTCGACGGCACCCCTTACCGCACCGCCGACCAGCTCGCCCCGATCGGCGCGGAGCGGACCCGGGGCGCGGTGCTGAACCTCGTCGACACGCTGGTGGAGCTGCACGCGGTCGACCCGGGCGAGGTGGGCCTGGCGGACTTCGGCCGGCCCGAGGGCTTCCTGGACCGGCAGCTGCGGCGCTGGGGCAAGCAGCTGGACGCCTCCCGCAACCGGGACCTGGACGGCATCGACGAGCTGCACGCCGCCCTCGGTCGCGAGCTGCCCCACTCCCCCGCCCCGGCCGTGGTGCACGGCGACTACCGGCTCGACAACGTCCTCATCGGCGAGGACGACCAGATCAAGGCGATCCTCGACTGGGAGATGTCGACGCTGGGCGACCCGCTCACCGACCTCGGCCTGCTGGTCATGTACAGCATGCCGCTGGCCATGCCCGACTCCCCGGTCTCCACCACCGCCGAGGCCCCCGGGCATCCGGCACCGTCGGAGCTCATCGAGCGGTACGCCGCGCGCTCGGGGCGCGACGTCTCCGCGGTCTCCTGGTACACGGCGTTCGCCTGGTTCAAGCTCGCCGTGATCCTCGAGGGCATCCACTACCGCTACACGCTGGGCCAGACGGTCGGACGCGGCTTCGACCGCATCGGCGACCTCGTCCCCGTCTTCGTCCGGCACGGACTGACCACGCTCCACGAAGGCCTCCAGGAGGGCTGATCCACATGGACTTCGCTTATGACGCGCGCACCGAAGAGCTGCGCGCCAAGCTCCTCGCCTTCATGGACGAGTACGTCTATCCCGCCGAGGCGGTCGCTCACGAGCAGCGCGAGCGGCTCGCCTCCCCGTGGGAGACCGTGCCCGTGGTGGAGGAGCTGAAGGCCGAGGCCCGCAGGCAGGGCCTGTGGAACCTCTTCCTGCCGGACTCCGAGTACGGGGCCGGGCTCACCAACCTCCAGTACGCGCCGCTCGCCGAGATCATGGGCCGCTCCCCGCAGCTGGCGCCGACGGTGACGAACTGTGCGGCGCCCGACACCGGGAACATGGAGGTGCTCACCCAGTTCGGCGACGAGCAGCAGCAAAAGCAGTGGCTGGAGCCGCTGCTGGCCGGCGAGATCCGCTCGGCGTTCGCGATGACCGAGCCGGACGTGGCCTCCTCGGACGCCACCAACATCACCACGCACATCGAGCGCGACGGCGACGAGTACGTCATCACCGGCCGCAAGTGGTACATCTCCGGGGCGATGCACCCCGACTGCAAGATCTTCATCGTGATGGGCAAGACCGACCCGGACGGGGAGGACATCCGCCGCCAGCAGTCGATGGTGCTGGTGCCGCGCGACACCCCGGGCGTCACCGTCAAGCGGGCCATGCAGGTGTTCGGGTACGAGGACCACTACCACGGCGGTCACGCCGAAGTGATCTTCGACCACGCGCGCGTGCCGGCGTCGAACCTGGTCGGCGAGGAGGGCGGTGGCTTCGCCATCGCGCAGGCCCGGCTCGGTCCCGGGCGGATCCACCACTGCATGCGGCTGATCGGCATGGCCGAGCGGGCGATCGAGCTGATGTGCCGGCGGGCCGTGTCCCGGAACGCGTTCGGCAAGTCGCTGGCGCAGCAGGGCGTGGTGCACAACTGGATCGCGGACGCGCGGGTGACGGTGGAGCAGCTGCGGCTGCTGGTGTTGAAGACCGCGTGGCTGATGGACACGGTGGGCAACCGCGGTGCGCACACCGAGATCCAGTCCATCAAGATCGCCACGCCCCGGGCCGTGGTGGACATCCTGGACCGGGCGATCCAGTTGCACGGTGCCGGTGGGGTGAGCCAGGACTTCCCGCTGGCGGAGCTGTACGCGGGGGCGCGGACGCTGATGATCGCGGACGGTCCGGACGAGGTGCATCAGCGGTCGCTGGCGCGGCGGGAGCTGAAGCGGTACGTGTGACGGCCGTGTGCGGCGGGGCCCGCCCCCGCCGCATCGCCCGTCGCTCATGGGCCGAGAGCCGCGCGGGGTTGTGGGGTGTGAAACGTCGCACGGTCTCGTGAACGGCCGTCTGGGTAGGGCGGCCGTTTCGCGGGGTTTGCCGCCCCCGGCTCGCTCTGCAACGCGGCCCGGGCGAGTCCGGGTGGTTGCACCACACACCCGGACTGCGTGACTGTGCACGAGACAGTCCTCGTCCGTCTTCGCAGGGTGAGGTGTGGGTCACGCGTAGGGGCCCAGGTGGACGGCGTCGCCTTCCACCTGGGCGACGTCGGCCCGGCGCTGCGGCGCCTGCTCGAACTCACCGGCACCTACGAGTATCTGACGACTCCCCAGCGGTCCGAGCCGCCCGCGGAGAGCCGCCGGGGCCGCTCCTGAAACGCAGGGCGGTACGGCTGCTACGGGCGCAGGGCGCGCAGCAGCAGATCGGCCAGGTGGTCGGCGACCTGCTGGGGTGTGAGGGGGCCGTCGGGGCGGTACCACGTCGACAGGTGGTGGACCGAGCCGAAGTGGTAGTCGACCACCAGGTCCGCCGGGGTCACCGCGGAGAAGACGCCGGACTTCTGGCCCTCCTCCACGAGCGCGCGGAAGCGTTCGTGGTAGCGGCGCCGCTCGGAGCGGACCTGCTTGTTCTTCTCGGGGCTGAGGTGGTGCATGGAGCGCCAGAAGATCATCGCGTCGTCGAGGTTGTCGATGGTGGTCACCACGACGTCCGCGGCTGCGGCCCGCAGCCGCTTCTCGACCGGCTCGTCGGCGCCGGCCACGGCGTCCAGCCGCTCCTGCTGGATGCGCAGCACGCGCGCGTACACCTCGTGGAGCAGGTCGTCCTTGGAGCCGAAGTAGTGGTACAGCGCTCCCTTGGTGACGCCGGCCGCCTCGACGATCTCCTGCACCGAGGTGCGGTCGTAGCCCTGCTCGGCGAAGAGCCGGGTGGCGGCGGCCAGGAGCCGCTGAGGCACGGGCGTGCCGTCCGAGTCCGTGGTCCTGGGCACTGCCGCCACCTGCCTTTCCGTTCTGCTGTCAGTTGCCTTGCGTACGGGAACGCAGTTCCCGCCGGAGGATCTTCCCACTGGCCGTCTTCGGCAAGTCCGGCAGGATCTCCACCTGGCGCGGATATTTGTAGGCGGCCAGTCTCTCCTTGCAGTAGGCGGCGAGTGCATCCGGGTCGGTGTCGGCGTCCGGACGCAGGCTGATGTAGGCCTTGACGGTCTCCCCGCGATACCCGTCGGGCACCCCGACGACGGCGGCCTCGCGCACCGCCGGGTGCGTGTAGAGGACGTCCTCGACCTCGCGCGGCCACACCTTGAAGCCGGACGCGTTGATCATGTCCTTCTTGCGGTCGACGACGTACAGCCAGCCCTGCGCGTCCATGAACCCGATGTCGCCGGTGCGCAGTTCGCCACCGGGGAAGGTCTCGGCGGTGGCATCGGGGCGGCGCCAGTAGCCGGGCACGACCTGCGGTCCGCTGACGACGATCTCGCCCTGCTCGCCGAAGGGCACCTCCGCACCGGCCTCGTCGACGATCCGCACGACCGTGTCGGGTCCGGGCAGTCCCACGGCGAGGGTGCCGGAGACCGGGTCGACCGGCGCCTCCAGGCCGGGCGGCACCGAGGCGCAGGGCGCGGTGCACTCGGTCAGCCCGTAGCCGTTGCGAATGTACGGCCCGAATCCGGCCCGGAACTTCTCCACGAGCGCGGGCGGCAGGGGGGCGCCGCCGGAGGAGATCACCCGGAAGGAGGAGAAGTGGTCGCGTGAGACGGAGGGGTGGGCGGCCAGTGCCATGAAGGCCGTGGACGGCCCCACCGTGTAGTGCGGACGGTGCTCGGCGAACGCGTCCAGCACCACGCCCGGCTCGAAGCGGTACGCCAGCACCAGCGTGCCCCCGCTGGTCAGGCAGGCGCCGAACTGGCACACCATGCCGGTGATGTGGAACAGCGGTGCCAACGCGAAGTAGACGGGCCGCTGCGGCAGTCCCAGGCCGGTGCGCTGCCGCTCGGCGTTGTACATGATGTTGCCGTGCGTGTTGGTGGCGCCCTTGGGCGTGCCGCTCGTGCCCGAGGTGTAGCTGATCAGCGCGATGTCCGAGGGCCCGGGATCACGGTCCTCGGGTGCCTTGTGGCCGGCCCGCGCCACGGTCACCAGGTCGTCGGCGTCCGGGGCCTGCGGCAGGCGCTCGAAGGTCAGCACGCGCGTGTCGCCGCGGCTCTGCAGGTCCAGCTCGCACCCGGTGAGCACGATCCGCACGGGCGAGTCGGCGGCCGTCTCGCGCAGATACGACTCCCAGGCCCGGTCCGAGCAGATCAGCGCGGCGACCTCGCCGTCCCGCAGGACGTGCGCCACCTCGCCCGACTTGTACATCGGGTTGACCGGCACGACGACCGCGCCCGCCTTCCACGCGCCCAGCAGGGCGAGCACGAAGTGCGGGGAGTTCTGCAGCAGTACCGCGACCCGGTCGCCGCGCCGCAGACCGCGCTCCGCGAGGTGCCCGGCGACGGAGTCGCTGAGCTCGTCGACCTGCCGGTAGGTCAGCCGGCCGTCGAAGTAGGCCAGGAAGTCGCTCTCGGGTGTTTCGGCCACGACCCGGCGCAAGGCGTGGACGAGGGAGTCCGCGGGGCTGATCGCGCCCTTCTGGGCGTCGTCGAGCAGGGCGAGCCAGGGCTTGGCGGCGTAACGGGAGTCGGTCACCGGGCCTCCTCCCACTGCTGCTGGATGCGGTTCATGCCGGACAGCCACCGGTCGGGGTCGCCGGCCCGGGCCTGATGGTAGGCGGCGACCTCGGGGTGCGGCAGGATCAGGAACCTGTCCTCCTCGATGCCCTTCAGCAGGGCGTCCGCCACGGCCTCCGGCTCGATCGCCGTCGGGTGGAGCACGAGGTCGCCCGCGCTGCCGGTGGCGGCGAGCATGTCGGTGCGCACGCCCTGGGGGCAGATGGCGTGGACCTTCACCCCCCGGTGCCGGTACGTCAGCGACAGCCACTCGGCGAAGGCGAGCGCACCGTGCTTGGTGACGGCGTAGGGGGCGGCCCCGATCATGGTGAGCAGCCCGGCGGCGGACACGGTGGAGACGAACCGGCCGCTGCCGCGCTCCAGCCAGCCGGGCAGCAGTTCCTGCGCGGCCCGCACATGAGCCATGACGTTCACGTCCCAGGACAGGGCCCACCCCTTCTCGTCCAGTGGCTGCCCGGGCTCGATGCCGTCGGCGGCGACACCGGCGTTGGCGCAGTAGACGTCGACGGTGCCGCCGAGTGCGTCCCGGGCGTCCTCGACGATCGCGGAGGCGTCACCGGGCACGGCGATGCCCCCGACCTCGTCCGCGACCCGCTCGGCCCGCCCGGCGTCCAGGTCGTTGACGACGACCCGGGCTCCCTCGGAGGCGAACCGCCGGGCCAGCGCTGCCCCGATCCCGCCGCCGCCCCCCGTGACAACGACTCCGGCGTCTTGAAAGGCTCCCACCATCGGTCTCCTCAGTCGCGGCTCTGCAATGCGGCCAGACTAACCGGTCGGTATGTACCAGGGAAGGGGCACCGACAACGCCCCCGAAAGGGAGCCGGGAACGCCCCTGAAAGG
Organism: Streptomyces tibetensis; assembly: GCF_040647715.1. GTDB lineage: Bacteria > Actinomycetota > Actinomycetes > Streptomycetales > Streptomycetaceae > Streptomyces > Streptomyces tibetensis_A. The sequence goes on from NZ_JBEZCR010000006.1 coordinate 370,490, forward strand.
GACGCGGGGCTGCACCGGTCGTGCGGCTCCGACGCGGGGCGCGACAAGCCACCCCCGCCCCGCAGCCTCCCCACGACCCGCGGGAGCGCATACCGTGCCCATGCCGACCGTCCCCGCTCAAGGAGGTCACCGCATGCGCCCTTCCAGACGAGCCGTCATCACCACCGCCACGGCGGCAGCCGTGTCAGCGACATCGACCGCGTCCGCCGCCCAGCGCCGCAGGCACCCGCGCACCGGCTTCGAACGCCTCGCCCACGACGGCTACACCCTGCTCGACGGCCAGAAGATCGGCATCGTCACCAACCCCACCGGCATCACCCGCGACGCCCGGCACATCGTCGACGTCATGCACGCCGACGACCGCGTCGAGCTGACCGCCGTCTTCGGCCCGGAGCACGGCTTCCGCGGCACCGCCCAGGCCGGCGGCTCCGAGGGCCGCTACGACGACCCCGCGACCGGCCTGCCCGTCTACGACACGTACCTCAAGAGCGGCCGGCCCCTCGCGGACGTCTTCACCGCCTCCGGCGTCGACACGGTCGTCTTCGACATCCAGGACGTCGGCGCCCGCTTCTACACGTACATCTGGACGCTCTACGACTGCATGGAGGCCGCCCAGCTCGCCGGCAAGCGGTTCGTCGTGCTGGACCGGCCGAACCCGGTGACCGGCCGGGCGGCCCTCGGCCCGGTCCTGCACAAGGAGTTCGCCACGTTCGTCGGGCGGCAGCCCATCGCCCAGGCCCACGGGATGACCGTCGCCGAACTGGCGCGGCTGTTCAACGGCGAGTTCCTGACCGGCCCCGTGCCGCTCGAGACGGTGACGATGTCGGGCTGGCAGCGCTCGGAGTTCTACGACGCCTCCGGGCTGCCCTGGGTGCCGCCCAGCCCGAACATGCCGACCCCCGAGACGGCCCTGGTGTACTCGGGAACGTGCCTGTTCGAGGGCACGAACCTGTCCGAGGGGCGTGGCACGACCCGGCCGTTCGAGCTGCTGGGCGCGGAGGGCGTCGACCGGCGCTGGGCGGCAGCGGCGAACGAACTCGCCCTGCCCGGCGTGCGGTTCAGGGAGGCGTACTTCGCGCCCACCTTCTCGAAGTTCCAGGGGAAGACGATCGGCGGTGTGCAGGTCCACGTGCACGACCGGGCCGCCTTCGATCCGGTCCGCACGGGGATCGCCCTGCTCGTCACCGCCAAGCGGGTCTGGAGCGGTTTCGCCTGGCGCCCGGACAACTGGATCGACAAGCTCACCGGCTCCGCGCGGGTGCGGACGATGATCGACGCGGGTGCGGACACCGAGGAGGTGGTGGCCGGGTGGCAGGAGGACCTGGCGGCGTTCCGCAGGACGCGGCGGAAGTACCTTCTGTACCGCTGAGCCGCCGCCCGTGGTGCAGGGCCCGGCTCCCCCGCGGCAGGACGATGCGCGCGAGGAACCACGGGAAGTCTCCATGCTCGCGCTGCACTTGTCCGGGACGGCACCTCAAGGACGCGCACCCGAGCACGGTCCGGGTGTGCTGTCCCGGTGTTCCGCCTGGGCCGCCCAGGCGGCGGGGGCGAGGCCGGTGTGGTGGCGGAAGAAGCGGCCGAAGTCGGCGGGGCCGGGGAAGTTCAGGTGGTCGGCGACGGCGCGGGCGGTCCAGCCGGCGGGGCCCAGCAGGCGGCGGGCTTCGAGGAGGCGGCGTTCGTCGATCACCTGGCGGGCGCCGTCATGGCCGGCGTCCTGGGCGGCGCGGGTGAGGGTGCGGACCGAGCAGTCGAGCAGCCGGGCGTAGTCGTCCGCGTGGTGCAGTTCGCGGAAGTGGAGCTCCAGGGCGTCGAGGAACCGCTGCCGGCGCGGCGCGGTGGGTGGTGGGCGAGGGGGCGGCCGGGGCGCCCGGGCTGTGGGCGAGGCGCAGCAGGAGGGCTTGGAGGAGGTTGCGGCGCAGCGCGTGGTGGAGGTCGAGGGGGCGTCGTCCCAGGGCGCGGTGTTCGTCGAGGAGTTGGTGGGCGGTGCGCTCGGCCCAGGGGGCGTCGTCCGGATGCGGGGTGAGGACGGCGGGCGCGTGGTGCGCGGTGGCGGGGGCGAGCAGGCGGGCGGTCCCGGCCTCCAGGACGTCCGGTTCGAAGAGGATGAAGGGTCCGGTGGCGGTGGAGGGCGGGTGCCAGCACTGGGTGTGTCCCGGGCGCACCCAGAGCCATTGGCCGGGGTTGACGGTTCGGGTGGTGTGGTCGACGTCGTGTTGCAGCACCCCGGACGTCACGAGGATCAGGTAGTGGAAGGTGGCCCGGCCCGGGCGGGGCGGGTTCCACGGCCAGTCGTCGTGGTCGGCGTGGAAGTCCTCGATCGTGGTGACCTCCAGGCTGTACGGGGTACCGGCCGGCGGCTGGAAGCCGTAGAGCGGGGTGAGTGCGCCCGGGGCGGGGCCGGTGGTCCCGCCCGCGCCGGGCTGTCCGCTGGTGCCCATCATGTGTCCGCAGTTTAGGACCGTCGACGGGCGGGCCGGGGAGAGAGTGGTTCCCGAGTCCGCACGGGCGGGCCGCCGGTGCCGGCCGGTACCGGGAGTTCACACCCGCCTGCGGACACGACCGTCCGCGGCGTCCGCGAAGGGACACACATGAGCGTCGACACCGCAGCGATCAGCAAGACCGTTCCGGAGCTGGAGAAGGCCTTCAACGAGCGGTGGAGCGCCGGTGACAACACCGGCTACCTCGACAACTACGCCGAGGAGATCAGCTACTTCGACCCGGTCCTGAAGGACGTGATCGTGGGGCGCGACAAGGTGATCGCCCACATCGATTCGCTCTACTCGAACCCGCGCATCGTGCGCAGCGAGTACCTGAACCCCGTCGTGCACGTCAGCGACGGCGGCGACTTCGCGGTCCTGGCCTACCACCTCGACACGTACGTGCTCGACGGCGACGGCGACGAGCGGCAGCTGCGGGCCTGGAACGCCACGGAGGCCTACCGGCTGGTCGACGGCGAGTGGCGGATCGTGCACTCCAACTGGGCGTTCAGCCAGACGGCGACCGAGGCGATCGCGTCCTGACCGGGGGCGGGGCCCCGTCGCAGGAGAAGGGAGACTGATGTCGTGGACGGCACAGAGGTGCAGCGGCTGGCCGCCGAGTGCGCCGAGGGTTTGCCCGGCGCCGTGCTGGAGCACCCTTTCGGCCCTCAGTGGGATGTGCACAAGGTGCGCGGCAAGGTGTTCATGCTGGTCACCGAGGTGACCGGGGAGCCGATGGTGATCCTCAAGTCCGCGCCGGACGAGGCGGTGGCGCTGCGTGAGCAGTATGCGGAGATCACCCCCGGCTACCACATGAACAAGAAGCACTGGATCACTCTGCACGGCGGCGCCCTGGACCACGGCCTCGTCGAGGAGTTGGTCACCGACTCCTACCGGCTGGTGGTCGCGGGCCTGCCGAGGGCGCAGCGGCCGGTGGACCCGGCGTCGTACGCTCGGCGCGCCGGGGACGGGCGGTGACCCTCACCGGGGACCGGCCGGAGCGGGCGGCGTGCGACATCCGGCACGCGGCGCCGGCCCTGCTGGTCCTGGCGGCGGGCCGCGTTCGCCGATCCGCCGCCGGGACGGTGCCTCACCGGTGTGAGGTGAACTCCACGACCTGCTGGTAGGTCGGCCGGTTCTGCCAGCTGATCCTGCCGTGCTTGATGCCGCCGAGGGTGCGGTGGTTGATGGAGTCGGCGCACCACTGGTCGCCGGCCGAGCACACGTCGTCGCCGGGGTAGACCTGAGCCGCGGTCTTGCCCGCCGCCTCCTTCAGGGTGCCGAGGAGGGTGTCGCGGCAGGCGCCGAGGCTGCCGTCGCCGCAGTACTTCCTGGCGAGCGGCCCCTTCACCTGCTCGCCGAGCACCGCGCGGACGTCCTTGTCGACGTAGCTCCACCAGCCGTACTGGAAGGAGCTCCCCGCGTGTGAGCCGGTCGGGCCGTGCGCCGCCGACGGGGACTCGTCGACGGGGAGGTTGGCCGTGACGGCTTCGTACAGCTCGCTGCCGAGGCCCGGTTCGAACTCGGCCTTGACCAGGAGCGGCCACCAGGCATCCAGGATGCGGATCGCGTCGGCGTCTGCGTACTTCTTGGAGCCGGCCGCGGTCTCGGTGCGCTTGCCACCTGCGGCGACCCAGGCCTGGAGTTTGCTCACGGCGGCCGCGGCGGCCGGATCGGTCACGGGTGAGGCGGTGACGACCTTGAGGAGCCCGGGCAGGACGTCCTCGGCCCGGAGGTCCGCCAGCCCGGCGTCGGCCATGGCCTTCACCAGGGCGGCGCGGGTCACTCCGCCCTGCTGGACCAGCTTCTTCACCCGGTCCTCCAGGAGGTTGCCGCGGTGCACCGAGCCGTTGCCCCAGGGCGCGGTCGTGTAGTCCCGGGCCTGCTTGTTGTTCCAGGAGACGTAGTAGTCCTGGTCGATGGAGTTCGGGTGGGCGGAGGGCGGGGTGTAGTCGGCCGTGTTGGTAGCCGGGTCCCAGCCGCGCCACTCGTAGGCCGGCCGGGCCCATGCCGGGAACTCGGAGTCGACGCCGGCCGCGCGCACCGGGTTGTCGCCGCTGTTGTAGTACGCGGTGTGCTCGGAGTCGGCGTAGAACCAGTTGAAGGTGTAGTTGATGTGCTGGACGGCCTTCTGGAAGGAGTCCGGGCCCTTGACGTAGTCCGGGTCGTTCAGCATCTGGAAGCCGATGATGGAGTCGGCCTCGTGCAGGAAGGACGAGCGCAGCGTGGTGTAGGCGACCTTCTTGCCGCCGACCGTCGCGCGGTACTCGACGGGGCCGTACTTCGTGCGCCAGACCCGCATGGTGTACGAGCCGGCCGCGGTGCCGTCGGCGGTCGTGGGCTTCCAGGCGTTCTTCTGCTCGATCTTCTCCATCGGCGTGCAGGTGCCGCGGTACAGGTAGTGGTAGTCGTCCTGGCACAGCTCGACCGCGTAGGAGTCGATGATGTCCTGGCCGGAGGTCGTGGCGCTCCAGGCGTAGTCCTGGCCGCGGCCGAGCTCGACGTACATGCTCAGGCCGGCGAAGGAGGCGCCGCGGGCGCTGATGCCCGGGCCCTGGATCTCCTGGAGCAGGAGCAGCTGGGGGGCGAAGTAGCCGGTCTGCGGGCCGAACACGGCGACGGGGTGGCCACTGGCCGTGTGCTTGCCGCTGACCACGAGGGCGTTGGACATGCCGCGCCTGGCGGACGACGTGGCGGTTTTCGCGGCCTGACCGGACGCACCGGTGGCACCGGCCGTGGTGGCGCTGCCGGTGCGGTCGTACACGAGCGGCTCCGGCTGCACCGAACCGGCGTCGGGCAGGGCGGTGCCCTGCGGGTCGGCCGGCTTGGTGCCGTAGGGGAAGCTGCCGTCGTGCTGGGTGAGGACGGCCTCCGGGTCGTTGCGCATCCGGAAGGAATCCCAGACCTTGGTGCCCTCGGTGACGCCGTACTTCTCCTGGGCGGCCATGAGCGAGAGGGCGTTGTTCACCTCGCCGCCTCCGCCCGAGCCGAACAGCGCGCCGATGACGGAGGCCAGCGCGACCAGGTCGGTGACTTTGAAGTGCTCGATCGTCCCGGCGTTGGTGACTGAGTCCTTGTGCCCGGTGAGTACGTACTCACCGGGGAAGTAGCGCCCGCTGTCGGAGGCGTCGATGTAGGAGTTGATGCCGTCGAGGTAGGCCTTGACGTCCGCGAGGGCCTGCTGTCCGCGTTCGCCGCTGGTGGCGACGGCGTTGTCGATCTGCGCCTGCAGATCGGCCTCGCTGTACGGGGCGTGCCGCCAGAACTGCTGCTCGAGGCCCTGGTTGGAGGGCGCACCGCCCGCGAAGGAGGTCAGCTGACCGCGACCGACGTGCCGGAAGACGTCCATCAGCCACAGCCGGTCCTGCGCCGCCGCGTATCCGGCACCGAACTCCGTGCCGTATCGGGTGGTCCCCGTGATGTGCGGCACACCGGTCTTCTTGTCCCTGACGATCGTCACGTCACTGCGTCCGGCGGGTTTGACGCTGGAGGCGACCTGGTCGGCGGGTACTCCGAAGGAGGCGTCGTTGAAGAAGGTGTTGATCTTGTCGTTGGTGAGGGCGGGGTAGCCCTTGGCGAGGTTGGCATAGGGCCCGAGCTGGTCCTCGGCGTGCTCGGGCTGGGTGCCGAAGGCCTGGTTGAGGAGGATCTGGGCGAGGGTGGCGTTGCCGTTCTGGCCGGGCGGGAGGATGTCCGAACACTGGTTCCCGCAGTGGTCGTTCGCCACGGCGGTGGCCTGCGCGGTCACTGTTTCCGATGCGGCAGCCGGGGCAAGCGGCGACAAGAGACCTGCGATCAGGGTGCATACGGATGCTGTCTTCAGGAACCCGGGGATTCCGCTGGGAGTTCTCATTCTGTCGAGAACGGTGCGTGGGGCACGCCGTGGCATGGGGGGCTCCTCCCGACGGGGGTGGGCGGGATGTTACCGCCGGTATCCCCCGGCTTGAAGATGAACAAGCGTCACTTTTTGAATTCGGCACAACAGACACACGGACCACGGCAGTCGACCGGCGAGCCTCTTGGGGCCGCTTATGGAGGCCATTTGAAATCGGATGGAGCCGATTCGCTTGTCGATACGTCTATTCGGCGACGTCCGTACGACGACGCCGAAGTGACCGGATTACAGGTGCAGGTGTGACGGAGGTGCAGGACGATGGCCGGTTTCCGGAGTCTGGCGAGACAGGTCCGCGATCCGCGGTGCGATCTGGCCCTGCGGCGCTATTCGCTGCGTAAGTGCCTGGAGAGGTTCGCCCCTTACGGGCACAGGGCGACCTGGGACCATCTCTGCTCCCGGGCGGGGTTCGGTCCGGAGGACCGCTCCCCCGATCCGGTGCGGCTCGTGGCCGCACTGGAGGAGCTGGAGGAGGCGCGGGCGGTCTGGCTGGCCTACGAGGTCGAGTTCGCCGAGCGCCGCAAGAAGGAGAAGCACGACGGACTGCGCAGGCCGGGCAGTGTGGACGACTGGCACCGGCTGACCTGGGGCGGTTTCGGCGTGGCCTGGTGCGACGACCCGGCGGTCCACCCCCGTGAACCGCTGGCCGAGGTGCTGCGCCGGCTGATCGCCGCGCTGGAGCGCGAACCGGGCTCGGCGTGCCCGGTCTGCGGCGGCGAGCAGCTCTACTGGAGGTACGACCTGGACCACGAACCCTCGTCCGGTCCGGTCTGCGCGGACTGCGGAATCCTGGTGCCGCGTCCCGTGCTCACGCCCGAGGCCCTGGCCTACGCCAGGCGGACCAGGTTGTTGGTGTCGGCTTGACGGATGCGGGTGCGCGGGGGGTGCGCCGGGGATGCCGCACCCCCACTGTCGGTGGTGAATGACACCATCGACGGCATGATGCAGGGATGTCTGAACGGTTCGCGGACGGCCGCCGACGGTGTGGCCGTGCCGCTGACACCCGAGTCGATGGCCGACTCGGCGGCCGGTGCCGTGGCCGCCGGGGCGACGGACCTCCATGTCCATCCCAAGACGCCCTGCGGACAGGACACGTTGTCGCCGCGGGTGCTCGCGACGACGCTGTCGGCGATCCGGGCGCGCGTGGCGGTGCCGGTGGGTGTGACGACGGGTGCGTGGGCGGAGCCCGACCCTGCCGCCCGGCTGGAGCGGATACGCGGCTGGACGGTGCTGCCCGACCACGCCTCGGTCAACTGGCACGAGCCGGGGGCGGAGGAGACGGCTGCGCTGCTCATGGAGCTCGGCGTGGGCGTGGAGGCCGGTATCTGGTCGGGCACGGACGGGGCGGAGCGGTTCGCGGCCTCGCCCCTCGGGCCGAAGGTGCTGAGGGTCCTGGCGGAGGTGACGGACCCGGACCCGGTGAGCGCGACCGCTTCGGCACGGGGGCTGCTGTCCGACCTGGGGTCCGCGTACGGCCGTCCTGTGCTGCTGCACGGACAGGACGGGGGCGCGTGGCCGGTGCTGCGGCTCGCGGGGCGGCTGGGGTTGGATACCAGGGTCGGGCTGGAGGATGTGCTGCTGCGGCCCGACGGGGTGCGGGCGCAATCCAATGCGGAGTTGGTCGCGGTAGGGCTGGTGGAGTACGGACGGCCGTGAGGTGACCGGCTTCGACGAGTCACGCGTGCCCTGAGGCGGTCACCTACGCCCTCAGCCCTGACCTCGACGGCCCCGTTCCACCAACAGGCGGGAGCCCACGAGTCGTTCGCCGAACGTGTCGTCGGGGTTGGACAGGACGCAGGAGTCGAGGGAGAGGCAGCCGCAGCCGATGCAGTCGGCGAGGTGATCCCTCAGGCGGTTCAGCTGCTTGATGCGTTCTTCCAGTTCGGCGCGCCAGGCTTCGGAGAGGTGCGCCCAGTCCTCCCGGGTGGGCGTGCGCTCCTCGGGGAGTTCTGCGAGCGCCTCGCGAATCGTCGCCAGCGGGATGCCGACCCGCTGCGCGGCCCTGATGAACGCGACCCGGCGCAGCGTGTCACGGGAGTAGCGGCGCTGGTTGCCCGAGGTCCGGCGGCTGCTGATCAGGCCCTTGGACTCGTAGAAGTGCAGGGCGGAGACGGCGGCGCCGCTGCGCGCCGCGAGCTGGCCGACCGTGAGCTCGTGGATCTTCTCTGGAATCCGGTGCACCCCGCGAACCCTACCGAGTCCGTTGACACAGCCACCGCGGCCGACCATGCTAAGCAGTCGCTTAGAGATGAGCGCGCAGACTCCCCGCACACGAGAGGCCTGGACGACATGGCAGAGCCGAGGATCTTCACGTCCGTCGACGACCTGAAGTCGGCGGTGGGCGAACAACTGGGGTACACCGACTGGCTCGACGTCGACCAGAAGCGGATCGACCTCTTCGCGGAGGCCACCGGTGACCACCAGTGGATCCACGTCGACGCGGAGAAGGCCGCCGCGGGCCCGTTCGGCACCACCATCGCGCACGGCTACCTGACCCTGTCCCTGCTGCCCCTCTTCGGGCCGCAGCTGATCGCCGTCGAGGGCGTGAAGATGGGCGTCAACTACGGCACCAACAAGGTGCGTTTCCCCGCTCCGGTCCCCGTGGGCTCCCGGCTGCGCGCCACCGCGACGATCAGCGGCGTCGACGAGGTGCCCGGCGGCGTCCAGGTGGCCGTCGCCTTCAGCGTGGAGCGCGAGGGCGGCGACAAGCCGGTCTGCGTCGCCGAGTCCGTGGCCCGCTACTACTTCTGAGACCGGGGCCCGTTCCGAGGCCAGGGCCGCTCCGGGACCGGGGCCGGCCCCGAGGCCCGGCCCGGCACCCCTCAGGCCGTCCGGCCCCGGGCTCCCACCATCCGCAGCACGAGGTCGGCGTACAGCTCGCCGACCTCCTCCGGCGTCCGGGGCCCGCCGACGTTGAACCACCGCGCCACGTCGATGCAGAGGGACAACACGGCCAGCGTCGTGCCGTGCACGTCGATGACGTCGAACTCGCCCGACCGCACGCCCTCCTCGATGATCCCGCGCACCTCACCGTCGACCTCGCGGCGCAGCGCGAGGATCTCGGCTCGGGCGTCGGGACCCAGCGATTCGAGTTCGTACTGCACGACGCGGGCGGTGGTGCGGCCGCCCGCGTGCCAGCGCACGAAGGAACTGACCGCGTCGGCGAGCCGCTCGGTGGGGGTGCCCTCCCGCCGGGACGCCACCTGCAGGATCTCCAGGGCCTTCTCGTGCCCGATCCTGCTGATGCGGTGCAGCAGTTCTTCCTTGGTCTTGTAGTGGATGTAGAGCGCGGCCGGGCTCATCCCGGCGCGGCCCGCGATGTCGCGGGTCGTCGTGGCGTGGTAGCCACGCTCGGCGAAGGCCTCCACCGCGGCGACCAGCAGCCGCCGCGCCGCGTCGGGCGTGACCTCGCCCCACGCCTGCGCCTCGCCGCCGGCCGTCTCCTCCGCCGTACTCATCGCTCGCCCCTCTCCTCTGGCAGGAGCAACACCATACCGCCGAAGGTGAGCGAGCGCTTAGTGTGGCCGCTCAGCGCTTTTCGAAGGGGGTGTACGACGGAGCCGCCCCCTCCTGCCGGTCCCGGATCACCTTGGCCAGGGTGAAGGCGGACGTGACCAGGTACAGGACGGCGATGGCGAGGAAGGCCCGCACCCAGGCGTCGGCGCTCAACTGGTAGATGCCGATGGCCGTGGCCGCCATGGCGACGGCGAAGGAGGCGACGGCCTGGCCGTAGAAGGCGGCCGTGTTCTGCTGCTTGCCCGGTGTGTCACTCATGGGGGAAAGCATCGGCGGACGTGGCCCGCGCCACATCCGCCGAGGTACTCAGACACGTACTCAGAACGCCGACACGCCCGTCAGCGCCCGCCCGATGACCAGCTTCTGGATCTGGCTCGTGCCCTCGTAGAGGGTCATCACCCGGGCGTCCCGCAGCAGCTTGCCCACCGGGTACTCGTCGATGTAGCCGTAGCCGCCGAACACCTGGAGCGCGTTGTTCGCGGCGCGGACGGCCGCCTCCGAGGCGAACAGCTTGGCCTTGGACGACTCCACGGCGAACGGCCGCCCCCGGTCGATCAGGTCGGCGACCCGCCAGGTCAGCAGCCGGGCGGCGTCGACGTCCAGGGCGATGTCGCTGAGCAGTTCCTGGACGAGCTGGTGGTGGGCGATGGTCCTGCCGAACTGCTCCCGCTCCCCTGCGTACCGCACGGCCGCGTCGAGAGCGGCCTGGGCGATGCCGACGCAACCCGCGGCGACGGACATCCGGCCCTTGGCGAGAGCCGACATGGCGATCGAGAAGCCCTTGCCCTCCTCCCCGAGCAGGGCGGAGGCCGGTACGCGCACGCCCTCCAGGACGAGTTCGGCGGTGGCCTGGCCGCGCAGGCCGAGCTTGCCGTGGATGGTGCGGCGGGTCAGGCCGGGCGTGTCAGTGGGGACGAGGAAGGCGGAGACGCCCTTGTGACCGGGGGCGTCCGTGGAGCGGGCGAAGAGCAGGACGACGTCGGCCCAGGTGCCGTTGGTGATGAACATCTTGGTGCCGTCGAGGACGTAGTCGTCGCCGTCCCGCACCGCCCGGGTCGCCAGGTTGCCCGCGTCCGAACCGGTGCCCGGTTCGGTGAGGCCGAAGCAGCCGACCGCGGCGCCGGACGTCAGCCCGGGCAGCCACCGTCGCTTCTGCTCCTCGTTCCCGAAGGCGGCGACGGTCTTGGCGACGAGTCCGAGGGAGACGGAGACGATGCCGCGCACGGACGAGTCGCCCCGGCCCAGCTCCTCCGTGACCAGGCAGTACGCCAGGTGGTCGCCGCCGGATCCGCCGTACTCCTCGTCGATCGTCAGACCCAGGAAGCCGACCTCGCCGAGCTTCTTGACGATGCCCCGGTCCACCTCCTCGGCGCGGTCCCAGGCGACGACGTGCGGGGTGATCTCGCGCTCCACGAAGTCCCGCGCGAGCTGCCGGACCGAGCCCTGCTCCTCGCTGAGCTCCAGATTCACCACAGGCCACCCCATTGAAAGTCGTAAGTGTAGATTTAAATTAGCACTGCTAGTTTCCTGGTGCAGCCCTACTATGTGCGGCATGGCCCGACCGCGCAAGCCCTTGCTCAGCACCGACCGGATCGTCGAGACGGCCCGCGCGCTCGTGGACGCGGAGGGGCTGGCCGCCGTCTCCACGCGGCGGCTCGCCGCCGAACTGGGGGTCAGCGGGCCCTCGCTGTACAACCACTTCCGCACCAAGGACGAGATCCTCGAGGCGGTCGCCGACTCGGTGAGCGGCCAGGTGGACCTGTCGATGTTCCAGGACGGCCGGGACTGGCGGACCGCGCTGCACGACTGGGCCGTCTCCTACCGGGCCGCGCTGCGCGACCACCCCAACATCGTCCCGGTGCTGGCCCGCGGCCCCGGCCGCCGCCCGGCGGGACTGCGCCTCGCGGACGCCGTCTACGGCGCGATGGTCGCCGCGGGCTGGCCGCCGGCGCAGGCCACGTCCATCGGCGCACTGATGCGGTACTTCGTGATGGGCTCCGCGCTCGGCTCGTTCGCCGCGGGCTTCGTCGACGACGCGAGCGCGTACGACCCCGCCGACTACCCCCACCTCCAGCAGGCGCACCTCCTCGCCGAGAAGCAGGAGAAGATCGACGAGAGGGCCTTCGAGACCGGGCTGACGGCCCTGCTGGACGGCCTGGCGCGGCAGTACGAGCAGGTGCGGCGCACGGCGTAGCGACGCTTCGGCACCGGCCGAACCGTCCGTGTTCCATGCTGGACGGCATGACGACGAGGGATCCGCGGGCGACGGCCCTGGCACGGCTCGCCGCGCTGTTCGCGGACGAGACCCGGGCCGCGTGCCTGCTGGCGCTGCTCGACGGACGGGCCTGGACCGCGAGCGAGCTGGCGCGGCACGCGGGAGTCGCCGCGTCGACGCTGAGCGAGCACCTGAGCCGGCTCGTCGGGGGCGGACTGCTCGCCGAGGAGCGGCAGGGCCGGCACCGGTACGTCCGGCTGGCCGACGCGCGGGTCGCGCAGCTGCTGGAGGACCTGGCCGCGCAGGTCGCGCCCGGCGCGACCGTACGGCCGCGCTCCCTGCGGGAGTCGAGCGCCGGCTCGGCGATGGCCCGGGGCCGCACCTGCTACGACCATCTCGCAGGGCGGCTCGGCATCGTGGTCACCGACGCGCTGACGGCACGCGGGCTGCTGGCGCAGGAGACGGGGTTCGCGCTCACCGACGCGGGGCTGGCGTGGTTCGCGTCGGCCGGGATCGGCCTCGAACGCCGGAGCCGGCGGCCGTTGGCCCGGGGATGTCTGGACTGGACCGAGCGCCGCCCCCATCTGGCGGGCGTGGCGGGCGCCGCGCTGTGCCGGCACGCTCTGGACGCGGGGTGGTGCGTGCGCATCGGCTCCGAGCGGGCCGTGAAGGTGACGACGGCCGGCGAACGGGCCCTCTTCGACCTGCTGGGCGTGACGGCGACGGCCCTGCGCTGAGCACCCGGAGCCGGCCCGAACCCGCCCCCGGCCGGCCATCCCCTGACCGCCCGGTCCGGAACCTCCGCGACACCCCGCCGGACAGTCCTCACCGCCCGAACGGGAACCACCACGACACCCCGCCGGACAACCCTCACCGCCCGAACCGGAACCACCACGACACCCCACCGGACAACCCACACCACCCGGTCCGAAAACCGCGGGCGTTCGGCCTGCCCCTCCCCCTAGCCTCGGAGGCATGATGAACAGCTCCCCCCTCCCTTCCGCCCGCCGCGCGGAGCTGCTCGCCGCCGGTGCGGCCGCGGTGACCGTCGTGCTGTGGGCCTCCGCCTTCGTCTCGATCCGCAGCGCGGGTGACGCGTATTCACCCGGAGCGCTGGCGCTCGGACGGCTGCTGGCCGGGGCTCTGACGCTGGGGGTGATCTGCCTGCTGCGGCGGGAGGGGCTGCCGCCGCGTTCGGCCTGGCGCGGGATCGCGATATCGGGCGTGCTGTGGTTCGGCTGCTACATGGTCGTCCTGAACTGGGGCGAGCAGCAGGTCGACGCGGGCACGGCCGCCCTGGTCGTGAACACCGGGCCGATCCTCATCGCGCTGCTCGGTGCCCGGCTGCTCGGCGACCCGATGCCGCCGCGGCTGCTGGCGGGGATGGCCGTGTCGTTCGCCGGTGCCGTGACGGTGGGCCTGTCGATGTCGGGCGAGGGCGGTTCCTCGGTGCTCGGGGTGGTGCTGTGCCTGCTGGCGGCGATCACGTACGCCGCCGGTGTCGTGGCCCAGAAGCCGGCGCTGGGCACCGCGAGCCCGCTGCAGGTGACGACGTTCGGGTGCCTGGTCGGCGCGGTGCTGTGCCTGCCGTTCGCCGGGCAGCTCGTGCACGAGGCCGCCGCGGCGCCCGCCACCGCGACGCTCAACATGGTGTATCTGGGCGTCTTCCCGACCGCCCTCGCCTTCACGACCTGGGCGTATGCCCTGTCCCGGACGACCGCGAGCCGGATGGGCGCGACGACGTACGCGGCGCCCGCCCTGGTCGTGCTGATGTCCTGGCTGTTCCTCGGCGAGGTGCCTGGGCTGCTCACGCTGGTGGGCGGTGTGCTGTGCCTGGCGGGCGTGGCGGTGTCCCGGTCCCGGTCGCGCGCGGCGGCCCGGACAGTGACCCCGGTGGCGGTGCCGGAGCCACTGCCCGAGGAGGTCGGGGACTCAGCCCGCTGACTCGGCCTGCGTCTCCGGCTGGGCCTTCGTCTCGCGCAGGGCATTCGTCTCCGGCTGGGCCTTCGGCTCCGGCGCGGCCTGTGCGCTTTCGGCCGCGCCCGCCCGGGCCGCGAGGATCCTGATCGACACCAGGGCGATGACCGAGAGCAGCACGATGTAGCCGGACACGGCCATCGAGGTGCCGGTCGCCTCCAGCAGCAGCACCATCATGAAGGGCGCGAGCCCGCCGCCCGCCACGGCCGCGATCTGGTAGCCGAGGGAGGCGCCGGTGTAGCGCATCTCCGGCGTGAACAGCTCGGCGAACAGGGCGGCCTGGGGGCCGTACATGATGCTCAGGAAGCAGCTCGCGACGAACGTGCCGACCGCGAGCCACAGCAGCGAGCCGGTGTCGATCAGCAGGAACAGCGGCACGGCCCACAGGGCGATGCCGGCCGCTCCGAAGGCGTAGATCCGGATGCGGCCCACGCGGTCGGACAGCGCCGCGGCGGCCGGGATCAGCACCAGCTGGGTGAGGCTGACACACAGCGAGACCATGAGCACCGGGCCCTTCTTCATGTCCAGTTCCCGGGTCGTGTAGTCAAGGACCCCCGTGATGAGGATGTAGAAGGTGGCGGTGTTCACCGCGAAGGAACCGCCGGCCAGGAACACCGTGCCCAGGTGGCCGCGCAGGATGGTGCGCAGCGGTGAGTTCTGCTCGGCCCTCTCCTTCTCGGCGAGCGCCCGTTCGGCCTCCCGGAACGCCGGGGTCTCCTCGACGCGGGTGTGGATGTACCAGGCGAGGGCGAGCACCAGCAGGCCGACCAGGAACGGCACCCGCCAGCCCCAGGCGGCGAACGCCGAGTCGCTGGTGAGCGCGCCGGCCAGCAGGAAGACGGTGTTGGCGGTGACGACGCCGATGGGGACGCCCAGCTGGACGACACTGCCGTAGACACCACGCTTGCCCTCCGGGGCGTACTCGGTGGCCAGGAGCATCGCGCCGCCCCACTGGGCGCCGACGGCGACACCCTGCGCGACCCGGAGCAGGACGAGCAGGATCGGGGCGGCCACGCCGATCGTGTCGTACGTCGGCAGCAGGCCGATGGCCGTGGTGGACACGCCCATCAGCGTGAGGGCGAGGACCAGCATCGGCTTGCGGCCGCGCTTGTCGCCGAGGTGGCCGGCGACGATGCCGCCGATGGGCCGGGCGAGGAAGCCGACGGCGAAGGTCGCGAACGAGGCGAGAACGCCTGCCGTGGCGCTGCCGGCGGGGAAGTAGAGGTCGCCGAGCACCAGGGCGGCGGCGATGCCGAAGACGAAGTAGTCGTACCACTCGACGGCCGAGGCGAGCGCCGCCGCGGTGGCCACCCGGCGTCGGTTGCCGACGGCGGGCGTGGTGGTGACGGGCTGAGCGGAAGGTGCCGTGTCCATGCGGTGCACGCTCCGGTGGGTGCGGGGACGGAACGGGGGGTGGCTCGAGTTCCGGGGAACGTACTGACCGGACGGTATGGACGTCAACGGGTCGTGCACCAGGAGTTTTGCCTGTACTTGGCATGAACCGGGGGCCAGGACATGCCGAAGGCCCCGGCCTCGCAGGAGGCCGGGGTGGCGGGGAGGCGGGGCTAGAAGACGACCAGGGCGCGGCCCCCCTTGCCCGCCAGCATGTTCTCGAAGGCCGCCGGAATGCCCTCCAGGGAGATGCGCTCGGTCACCAGCGTGCTCAGGTCGAGGCGGCCCGCCCGGATGTGTTCGGCCAGGACCGGGAGGTCCTGAGCCGGGTCGGAGTTGCCGTAGACGCAGCCGGAGAGGGTGCGGCCCCAGTGGAAGATCTCCAGGGCGTTGAAGGTGACCTGCTGGTCCTTGCCGCCGATGCCGACGACCGTGGTGCGGCCGCCGCGGCGGGTGGAGTCCCAGGCCGTGCGGATGCTGACCGCGCGGCCCGCGCACTCGACGGCGACGTCGACGCCCTGCTTGCCGGTGAGGCCGCGGATCTCGCGGGCGGTGGTGTCCGAGGCGACCACGTAGTCGGTGGCGCCCGCCGTCCTGGCCAGTTCCTCCTTCCCGGCGGACACGTCCACCGCGACGATCTTCGACGCGCCCGCGATCCGGGCCGCCTGGAGGGCCGCGAGGCCCACTCCCCCGACGCCGAACACCGCGACCGTCTCACCGGCCCGGACCCGGGCCGAGTGGTGGACGGCGCCGTAGCCGGTGAGGACGGCGCAGCCGAGGAGGGCCGCGTCGGTGAGCGGGACGCCGTCCGGGACGGGCAGGACGCAGGACGCGGAAACGACCGTCTCCTCGGCGAACGCGGCGACGTTCAGGCCGGGGTGGAGGTCGGTGCCCTCGGTGGTGCGGGCGTAGACGTCGGCGGCGCCGCTGAGGGCGTTGGCGCACAGCCACACCTCACCGAGCGAGCAGGCGTGGCAGGAGCCGCAGGACGGGGCCCAGTTGAGGACGACTCCGTCGCCGGGCGCGACGTGGCCGACGCCCTCGCCGACGGCGACGACGGTGCCGGCGCCCTCGTGGCCGAGGACGGCGGGGACGGGCACGCGCATGGTGCCGTCGGACAGGGACAGGTCGGAGTGGCACACCCCGGCCGCGGCGAGCCGGACGCGGACCTGGCCGGGTCCCGGGTCGGGCAGGTCGATGCCGGTGATCTCCAGCGGGGAGCCGATGGCGGGCAGGACGGCGGCGCGGACAGCCATGACGGAAGGGACTCCCTGACTAGAACTGGAGGGACTTGGTCTGGAGGTACTCGGCCAGGCCGTGCACGCCGAGTTCGCGGCCCACGCCCGACTGCTTGTAGCCGCCGAAGGGCGCGAGGGGGTTGAAGCGGCCGCCGTTGATGTCGACCTGGCCGGTCTCCATCCGGCGCGCGAAGGCCACCGCCTCGGCCTCGTCCCCGGCCCAGACGGCGCCGGCCAGCCCGTACACGGTGCCGTTGGCGATACGCAGGGCGTCCTCCTCGTCCTCGTACTTCAGGATCGACAGGACCGGGCCGAAGATCTCCTCCTGCGCGATGGTCATGTTCTCGGTGACGTCGGCGAAGACGGTCGGGCTGACGAAGTAGCCCTCCTCGCGCGGGGCTTCGGGGCCGCCGGCGACCAGGCGGGCACCCTCCGCGACGCCCTTCTCGATGTAGCCGCGGACCCGTTCCTGCTGCTTGGCGTTGACGACGGGGCCGATCCGCTCGCCGTACTTGGCGGCGGCGGCCGCGGCGAGCTCGACGGCCTCGTCGTACCGGTCGCGGTGGACCAGCATCCGGGTCCAGGCGCTGCACGTCTGCCCGGAGTTGGACATGACGTTGGCGACCCCGACGTTGACCGCCTTGGCCAGGTCGGCGCTCGGGAGGATGACGTTGGCGGACTTGCCGCCCAGTTCGAGGGCGACCTTCTTGACCTGTCCGGCGGCGATCGAGGCGAGCTGCCGGCCGACGGCGGTGGAGCCGGTGAAGGAGACCAGGTCGACACCGGGGTGCTCGGCGAGGGCCTGGCCGGCGACCGGGCCGAGACCGGTGACCAGGTTGAAGACGCCCGCCGGGATGCCCGCCTCGTGCACGGCGTCCGCGAAGAGCCGGGCCACCAGCGGGGTGTCCTCGGCGGGCTTCACCACGATCGTGCAGCCCGCTGCGAGGGCCGGGGCGACCTTGGCGACGATCTGGTGCAGCGGGTAGTTCCAGGGCGTGATCGCACCCACGACACCCACCGGCTCGTGGTGCACGACCGAGTTGCCGGTCTTCTCCTCGAAGGCGTACGTCGCCGCCAGCTCGGCGTAGGAGCCCGCCACCGCGATGGGTACGCCCGCGTGGACGGCCTGCGAGAACTTCAGCGGGGAGCCGAGTTCGGCCGTGACGGTCTCGGCGATCTCGTCGGCGCGGGCCACGAGCACGTCCCGCAGGGCGGCCAGGCGGGCCGCGCGCTCGGCGGGCGGGGTGGCGGCCCAGTCCGCGAGGGCGGCGCGGGCGGCCCGTACGGCGGTGTCGACGTCCTGGGCGGTGCCCGCGGGGACGGTGGCGATGACCTTCCCGTCCACCGGGTTCACGACCTCGATCACGTCCTGGCCGGCGGCGGGGCGCCAGGCGCCGTCGATGTACATGCCGTCGTGTGCCTTCATCGTGCTTCCTCCGGTGCGGGGCGTCGTCGTCCGACACATAAACTAGCGGCGATAGTTTTCTGACGCCAGACGTCCCGGGGTGCCGGGACCCGGAGGCCGCGGGCCATCACAGCACGGCGCGGGTCCCGTCCGAAGGTGCGGTTCCTCACTCCCCCAGGTCGGGCAGCCGCGCCGGATGCGGGCAGATGCGGTCGCCGTGCCGGTCGAACACGAAGAGGTGGGCGAGGTCCACGAGGAGCGGCACCTGCATGCCGTGGCGCAGCGCCAGGTCCGGAGTGGTGCGGACGATCAGGTCCCCGGGCAGGCGGGCGTCGGCGGTCGCGGTCCCCTGCGCGTCCTCGGGGTGGTCGAGGGCGATCACGGGCCCGGCCCGTCCGGCCCGTACCGGTCCGGACCGCTCGCGCAGCCGCGTGAGGACCGAGCCGTCGCGGCGCCGCCGGGCAGGGCGGCCTGTGCGGGGGCGCGGGGCCTCCAGTTCGGGGACGACGGCCGGGCTGGAGCCGGTGTTGAAGTGGACGAGGATCTCGTGCCCCTGGAACTCCACGTGCTCGACCAGGCCGGTGATCGGCACTTCGCCGGGGCGGGCAGAGCTGTGGGCGGCGATCCGGACGGCCTCCGAGCGCAGGCCGACGATGACCTCGCGGCCCTGCTGGACGCGCAGCAGCTGGTGGTCGAGGGAGAGCGGCTCCGGCAGGCGCAGGAACTGCTTGCCCAGGCTGATGGTCATCGCCCCGTCCAGCGGAGCGCGCACCAGGCCGCGCAGCAGGTTGATGCGCGGGGTCCCGATGAACGCGGCGACGAAGACGTTGGTGGGCAGCGCGTAGACCACGCGGGGGCTGTCCACCTGCTGCAGCACACCGCCGCGCAGCACCGCGACCCGGTCACCGAGCGACATGGCCTCGGCCTGGTCGTGGGTGACGTAGATCGTGGTGACGCCCAGCTCCTGGGTGAGCCGGGAGATCTCGGCCCGCAGATGGGTGCGGAGCTTGGCGTCGAGATTGGACAGCGGCTCGTCCATCAGGAAGGCGGAGGGGTGGCGGGAGATGGCCCGGCCCATGGCGACCCGCTGGCGCTCACCGCCGGACAGCTGTCCGGGCAGGCGGTCGAGGAGGTCCTCGATACCGAGCATGCGGGCGGTGGCGTCCACCCGGGGGCGGTGGTCCACGCCCGGGGACTCGATGCGCAGCGGGAAGCCGATGTTGTCGCGGCTGGTCATGTTCGGGTACAGGGCGAAGTTCTGGAAGACCATCGCCATGTCCCGGCCGGAGGGCGGCAGGTCGTTGGCGTACTGGCCGTCGAGCAGCAGCCGGCCCTCGTCGATCTCCTCCAGTCCGGCGATCATCCTGAGCACCGTCGACTTGCCGCAGCCGGACGGGCCGAGCAGCACGACGAACTCGCCGGGCGTGATGTCCAGCGTCAGCCGCTCCACCACGCGGGGGCCCCGCGGGTAGGCCTTGCTCACGTCGTGCAGGGAGATGGCGCGTGTCATGAGGGGCCCCCGAGGGGTCATCAGGGCGATGGTGCTCCGCGGTCGGAAGCCCCGTCCGGGTCGTACGGGGCTGTGGGTCACGGAAGTTAACGGAATGTGCGCGGCCAGGGGAAGACGTCTGGCGGGATCGGGGGCTTCGGTCCATCTGGTGAGAAGGCGGACGGCCGGTCCGGCCGTTCGAGCGGACCGGGCTTCGGGCGGACCGGGCTTCGGGCGGACCGGGCTTCGGGCGGACCGGGCTTCGGGCGATGTCGCGAGGGGGCCGAGGGCCGGGCGAGGAGGCGGACGGCCGATCCGGCCGTCGGGCGGGGCCGGGCCGGGTCAGCGGATGCCGGTGAGATGGGCGAAGACGACGAGGTTCCCGGAGTAACCCTTCCTGCGGTCGTAGTTGCCGCCGCAGGTGATCAGCCGCAGCTCGGGTCGACCCCGGGCGCCGTACACCTCTTTGCTCGGGAAGTGAGCCTTCTCGTACGACTTGATCCCGTCGACTGTGTAGACGGCGATCCGCCCGTCCGCGCGCCGGGCCTTGATGATCCGGCCCCGCTTCAGCTCGGTCAGCCCCGCGAAGACGGCGGGCCCGCTGTCCGTGTCCAGGTGCCCGACGGCCACGGCGGTGCCCTGCTCACCGGGGGAGGCGCCGTGCCGGTACCAGCCGACGAGCCTGGGGTCGTCGTCCGGTGGTGCGGTGAGACGGCGGTCGCGGTCGAGGCCGAGGTCCATGACCGGGGCGTCGAGGTCGAGGTAGGGGATGAGCAGGCGAGTGGCCCGGGAACGGGGCAGGGGGCGAAGGCCGGCCGGCGGGCGGGGCTTGCGGACGGCGGGGGCGGCGGGCCTGGGAGCGGGGCGCGGGGTGGCGGCCGCGGGTCCGCCGGGGGGCGTGGCGGGCTTGGCTCCGCGGAGTCCTGGTGCGCCGGTTCCTGTGCCTGTGGCGCGGGCCCCGGGGGCGTCGGCCTTGGAGCTGGCGGGGCCCGGGGCGCCGGCTCCCGGGGCCCGGCCCCCGGGGGTGGCGGAGCCGGTAGTACGGGGGGACCCGGGAGGGCGGGCCGGTGTCGTGGCGGACGCCGGCGCCTCGGCCGGGCCGGTCCGGCGGCCGGGGGTCGGGTTGGCGGGGCCGGCCGGGAAGGCAGCGGTGCCGGGGGCTTTGGGCACGGCGGCGTTGCCCGTGCCGGATGTGCCCGGCCGAGCGGGCGTGCCGGAGCCGGCGGGGTGGGCGGCCGTGGTGAAGTCCGGCGGCAGTGCCGTGGCCGCCGTCGCGCCGGGCTCTTCGCCCCGGTCCCAGCAGACCCCGGCCACCACCAGCAGCGAGAGGGTCATCGCGATCGTCCGTGTCAGCCGGAAGGCACGTGTGCGGTACCAGGGCCTGCGCGCGCGCCGGGGCCATCCCCCGGGCACGCCGGCGGGCGCCGCGTACCGTCTCGCCGGGACGGCGTAGGTGCCCGAGCCGGAACCGCGCCGGACCACCGGAGCCGCGGCCCGCCCGCCCCCGCGCCCGAACTCGCGGACGTCGTCATGGCCGGTACCGCGCCGTCCCGACGGCACGCGAGCGGGGCCTCCTGCCCCGCCCCTGCGCCGAACGGCCGGAGCGCCGGCAGGCCCGGAGCGGGTGCGGGCTCCGAGGCCGGCTCCGGAGCCCCGTCGGCCCCCCGGATCCGCTCCCGACCCGCTACCGCCCCCACGCCGCCTCGACGGCACGCCGACAGACCCGGAACCAGCTCCACGCCGCCCCGACGGCACGCCGACAGAACCGGAACCAGCCCCACGCCACCCCGACGGCACCTCGACGGAACCGGCACCGGCACCACGCCGAACCGCCGGGCCGACGCCTGACCCAACACCGCCGGGCCGACGCCTCACCGCCTCACCGCCTCCCCGCCGCCTTGACGCCCCGGCATCGGACCCGGCACCGCCTCCCCGCCGCCTCGACGCCCCGGCATCGGACCCGAGCGGGCCCCCGCCCCGGCCCAGCGGGGCGGAGCCATCCGTGGAACCCGGCCTACGCGGCGCCATGGGGGCGGCGACGGAGGCGGAACCAGACCGTCCCGGCGACGGCGGCCAGGCCGACCGCGGCCGCGCCGGTGACCGGCGTGAAGGCCTCACCGCGGGCGATGCCGCCCCCGCCCGCGGGCGGGCCGCCGAGCGGCGTCGCCGGCTTGGAGGTGGGGCAGTCGACCTTGAACACCTTGAACTTGCCGGCGCCGTGGGCCAGGTTGGTGAGCCACGTCAGTTTGTACTGCCCGTTGGGCAGATCGACGGCCTCGGTACGGCCCATGCCGGTCGGGTCGGCGACGAAGCTGCCCGTGCGCGTGGCGCCGCCCGGGACCTCGGGCTGGGTCTGGATGGTCCAGTTGACCTGCTCACCCGCGTCGAAGTTGAACGCGGCGAGGTAGAAGTCGCAGACCTTCGGGTCGTTGCGCTGATTGACCGCGGCCGTCGTGCTGGCGTGGATCTTGACGTCTCCGTTGTCCCCCGGGAGGGGAGCGGCGACGGCGGACACCCCGCTCAGGGTGGTCCCTGCGATGGTGAGGGCGGCGAGGACGGCGGTGCGGGCGCCGGCGCGACGCGCGAGGGGTACGACGGGCATGAACATGCCTCCAAGTCAGATGATTTACATACAAACACCTCGTCACCTGACTTTCTGGCACCTCACCGCCGAAAAGACCGCAGCACCGCCCAACGAGGCATCAGATATCGCTCTTCCGGCGCAGCGGCACCCCGCGCCCGAGACCCCTTCGCCCCCCGCGGCCGTCACCATCCGGCTCACCCGACTGACCCGGATCACCACGCTGCTCCGGTTCACCCGGCTCATCACGCTGATCCGGCTGATCCGGCTGATCCGGCTCCCGAGGCGACCGCACGGCGACCCCGGAGGACAGCAGCAACAGCACCCCCAGCATCACGAAGGGCGCCGCCACACCCGCGACGCCGGCGATCAGCCCGGCCGCGGCGGGCGCGGCGACCTGGCCGAGCCGGTTGCCGGTCAGGCGCAGGGCCAGGGCCGTGGAGCGGGCGTCATCGGGGGCGGCCTGGACGACCGTCGTCATGGACAACGGCTGACCGACCCCGAGGCAGAAGCCGAGCGTGACCAGCAGCACTCCGAGCGCCCACACCGGCACCGGCAGGGCGACGCCCGCGCACAGCAGCGCCGCCAGCAGGCAGGTGAGCGTCAGTAGCCGGGGCCGACCGAGGAGCCGCAGCAGGGGCGTCAGCACCAGGCGGCAGGCGATCGTCGCACCGGCGCGCAGGCTGAGCAGGACGCCGATCACGGACGGCGCGATGCCCCGGTGCTCGCCGACCACCGGAAGGTAGGCGGTCAGGATGTCGGTCGCGGACAGCACGGCCAGGCTGATGAGAATGCCCGCGGGCACCCCACGGGTGCGCAGGATGCCGCGGACCGGAACCCGTGCCCCCTTGTCCGTGCCGGACGGCGACCCCGTACGGCGATGCTCGATGCGCCACAGCGAGGTGAACGCCACGGCCGCGGTGGCGCCCGCCACGATCAGGGCGAGCGCGCTGCTGCCCGCCATGTCCTCACCGCCGATCAGCGCGCCCGCGGCGAGGGGGCCGACCAGCTGGCCGAGGGCGGCGCCGATGGTGAAGTGGCCGAAGTTGCGGTCCTGTTCGTGCGGCGCGGACTGGCGCGCGACCAGGGACTGGGAGCCGATGACGAAACAGAGGTGCCCGAGGCCCATCACCCCGCTCCACACGGCCATCGTCCACAGGGAGCCGGCCACGCCGCTCAGGGCGCAGCCGCCGGCTATCAGCACCACGCCGACCGGCAGCAGGGGCGCGCAGCGGCCGTGGTCGGTGCGGCGGCCCAGGGGCACGGCGGCGAACAGGGGCAGCAGCGCGTACACACCGGCGATGACACCGACGGCGCGCTCGTCGGCGCCCAACGCCAGGGCCCGGTAGGAGACGGCGGGCCGGGCCATCGACACCGCCCCCTGCGCGAAGCCGAAGGCGATGACGAGGCGGAGCAGCCAGCCGCGGTTCCCACCGGGCCTCACGATGACGTCCTCCATGAAGTGGCTCAGATGATCCCGAACAGCATGCCCGCACCGAGGATGACCAGGCAGGTGAGGGCGGCCCACTTCACGACGAACTTGGTGTGGTCGCCGAACTCGACCTTGGCCATGCCGACCAGGACGTAGACGGCCGGGACGAGCGGGCTGGACATGTGCAGCGGCTGGCCGACCAGCGAGGCGCGGGCCATCTCCAGCGGGGTGACGCCGTGCGCGGCACCGGCCTCGGCGAGGACGGGCAGGACACCGAAGTAGAAGCCGTCGTTCGACATGAAGTAGGTGAGCGGCAGGCTCAGGACGCCGGTGACGAGGGCCATGTGCGGGCCCATGCTGCCGGGGATGACGTCCACCATCCACTTGGCCATGTGGTCGACCATGCCGGTGCCCTGGAGGACGCCGGTGAAGACGGCGGCGGCGAAGACCATGCCGGAGACGTTCAGGACGTTGTCGGCGTGGGCGGCCAGGCGGGCCTTCTGGTCGGGGATGTGCGGGAAGTTCACGGAGAGGACGAGCGCGGCGCCGATGAGGAACAGCACCGGGATCGGCAGCCACTCCATGATCATGGCGGTGAGCAGGCCGACCGTGAGCAGCGCGTTGAACCAGTACAGCTTGGGGCGCAGGGTGGGCCGGTTCGGGTCGAGGCCCTGGAAGGTGTCGTCGTCACCGGAGGCGTTGGGGTCGGCGGAGGCGGCGGAGCCCGAGCCGCCCGCGGGGGCGTCCGTGCCGGAGCCCGCGGCGGCCGCGGCGCCCTTGCGCATCGAGACCTTGCCGTCGCCGGAAGCACCGGAGCCGACGAGGACCGTCTCGGTCTCCTTCTCCTCCTCCAGCACCTCGTCCAGCGTCAGCACGCCGAGCCGCCGGCGCTCGCGCACACCGAGCACGTAGGACAGGACGAAGACGAAGAGCAGGCCCACCAGGAGCGCCGGGATCATCGGGACGAAGATGTCGCTGGCGTCGAGCTTCAGCGCGGTCGCGGCGCGGGCGGTCGGGCCGCCCCAGGGGAGCGTGTTCATCACGCCGTTGGCCATGGCGGCGACACCGGTCATCACGACCAGGCTCATCTTCAGGCGCTTGTACAGCGGGTACATCGCCGAGACGGTGATCATGAAGGTGGTCGAGCCGTCGCCGTCCAGCGACACGATGGCGGCGAGCACGGCGGTGCCGACGACGATCCGCATCGGGTCGGCTTTACAGAATTTGAGGATTCCGCGGACGATCGGGTCGAAGAGACCGACGTCGATCATCACGCCGAAGTAGACGATCGCGAACATGAGCATCGCCGCGGTGGGGGCGAGGTCGGTCACGCCGTCGAGGACGTAGTCACCGAGCTTGGCGCCCTTGCCGACGAACACGCAGAAAAGCGCGGGAATCAGCACGAGCGCCGCGATCGGCGACATCTTCTTCATCATGATCAGGACCAGGAAGGTCGCGATCATGGCGAAGCCGAGGATGGTCAGCATGAGTGGATACCTAACGTTCGCCCTTGAACATCCCACCAGGGCCGGCGGTGTCCGAGACGTTAGGTGCGTTCAAGCAGCGTTAACAAGACGTTGACGTGCGAGCAATAAGCGCAAAACTGCTGGTCACAGCTTTGCTCAGGTCAGAGCGGTGAGCTTTTCGGTCACTGCGGGGGATTCCGGCGCGGCTCCGGGGGCGACCTCGACGGGTACGCCGTTGAGGACCGCGTTGCCCGACAGCGGGTCGAGCAGACGGCCGTCGAGGAGCTGGTTGACGTTGACGCCGGGGTCGGCGGAGGCGTGGCTGAGGCGGGTGCCGGGACGGTCGTGGCCCCAGCCGTGCGGCATGCTCACCACACCCCGGCGGACCTCGTCGGTGACCTCGGCCGTCACCGTCACCTCTCCCCCGGCGCCCTTCACCCGTACCGGCTCGGCGTTCTGCACGCCCAGCCGCTCGGCGTCCTCGGGGTGGATCTGCAGGGTGCAGCGGTTCGAACCGCCGGTGAGGGCGGGCACGTTGTGCATCCAGCTGTTGTTGGAGCGCAGATGACGGCGGCCGACCAGGACGAGTCCCTCGGGACGTTCGGCGAGGGCCGCGCGCAGGCGGGGCAGATCGTCCGCGATCGGGCCGGGCAGCAGTTCCACCCGGCCGCTGCGGGTCTTCAGGGGCTGCGGCAGGCGGGGTTGCAGCGGGCCGAGGTCGATGCCGTGCGGGTGCGCGAGCAGCTTCTCCAGGTTGAGTCCGTCCGGTCGTACGCCGAAGCCGTCGCCGTAGGGACCGAGGCGCAGCATCAGGTCGAGCCGTCGCTCGGGGCCGGTGTCGCCGGTGAGCCGGCCGGCGAGCTCGCGCGGGTCGCCGCCGTGGACCGGCGAGTGCGGCTCCTTCACCGCCTTGCCGAGGGTCTGGTCGATGACCATGTGGTCGACGGCCGCGGGGTCGGCTCCGTCCATGCCGGTGACGGCGAGGATCAGTCGGGCCAGGATCTCCGTCTCCGCCATGCGGCCGGGTTCCAGGGGGATCGCGGGACGGGTGTAGCGGACCTGGTTGCGCACGGCGAGGGTGTTGAAGGCGAAGTCGTGGTGGGGGCTCTGGGAGGGCGGGGGCGGGGGCAGGACCACGTCGGCGTGGCGGGAGGTCTCGTTGAGGTAGGGGTCGACGCTGACCATGAAGTCGAGCGAGTCGAGGGCCTTGTCCAGCCGGTCGCCGTCGGGTGCGGACAGCACGGGGTTGGCGGCGACCGCGATCAGCGCGCGGACCGGTTCGCCCTCTTCGGTGGCGGTGTCGATCTCCTCCGCGAGGGCCGACAGGGGCAGCTCGCCCTTGGCTTCGGGGTGTCCGCTCACCCGGGAGTACCAGCGCCCGAGGGCGAAGCCGCGGCCTGGTCCGGCGGGTCGGGGGGTCTTGTCGGTGGCGGCCTGCGGGAAGAGCGCGCCGCCGGGCCGGTCGAGGTTGCCGGTGAGGATGTTCAGGACGTCGACGAGCCAGCTGGCGAGGGTGCCGTGCGGGACGGTGCAGCTGCCGATGCGGCCGTAGACGGCGGCGGTGGGGGCGGCGGCCAGGTCGCGGGCGAGGGTGCGGATGACGTCGGCCTCGACGTCACAGGCCTCGGCGACGGCCTCGGGGCTGAACTCCGACAGTTCCGCGGCGAGTTCCTCGACGCCCTGCACGTGCGGCGTCGGCTCGACGAGGCCCTCGTCGAAGAGCACCCGTGCCATCGCCGCCAGCAGCAGCGCGTCGGTGCCGGGCCGGACGGCGACGTGCCGGTCGGCGAGCTTCGCGGTGCGGGTGCGCCGGGGGTCGATCACGACCAGGGTGCCGCCCCGGGCCTTGAGCGCCTTGAGTTTGCCCGGGAAGTCGGCGGCGGTGCACAGGCTGCCGTTGGACTCCAGCGGGTTGGCGCCGATCAGGAGCAGATGGTCGGTGTGGTCGAGGTCGGGAATCGGGATGGCGTTCGCGTCGCCGAAGAGGAGGCCGCTGGAGACGTGCTTGGGCATCTGGTCGACCGTGGAGGCGGTGAAGACGCTGCGGGTGCCGAGCCCGGCGAGCAGGACGGCCGGGTACAGGGCGCCGGCCATGGTGTGCACGTTGGGGTTGCCGAGCACCACCCCGACGGAGTTCGGGCCGTGCCGCTCCACGACGGGCCGGACACCGGCGGCGACGGCGTCGAAGGCCTCTTCCCAGGTGGCCTCGCACAGCTCCCCGTCGCGGCGCACGAGCGGCGTGCGCAGCCGGTCGGGGTCGGAGTCGACCGCGCCGAAGGAGGCGCCCTTGGGGCAGATGAACCCCCGGCTGAACACGTCGTCGCGGTCCCCGCGGGCATGGGTGACGCGCGTGCCCTCGATGGTGAGTGTCAGGCCGCAGGTGGCCTCGCACAGGGGGCAGATACGCAGGGCGGTGCGGGACAAGGGTCCTCCCGGGGCGGCGGCTACGGTGACGCGCTGACGCGCCCGAGCATACCGACCGGTATGAACGGCGGGGAGGCCCTGAAGAGGTCGGTTTCTGCCGAGGCCCGGTCGCTCGGCTTCAGTTGAAGGCCCGGTCGCTCGGTTTCAGCCGAAGACCCGGACGCTCGGCTTCAGCCGAAGACCCGGGCGCTCGGCTTCAGTCGAGGACCCGGGCGAGATAGGCCCGCAGCATCTCCCGCGCCTCGTGGATGATCCGCTGGTCCCCCTCCGGTGCGACCCGGAACGCCAGGTGCACGAGGGTGTCCGCGGTCTCGACCGCTATGAGGAAGACCCTCCGCAGATCGTCGTCGGGTTCGCGGTCGAGATAGCCGGAGAGGAGGTCGGTGAGGCGGTCGGCGACGCGGTGGTTGGGTTCGGCCTGGCGGGCGCCGACCGGGATCTGGTTGCCGAAGTCGACGAGGGAGAAGCCGGGCGCGGTGCGCTTCATGTCCAGGTACTCGTCGAGCACGGCGTCCATGGCCGTGCGCCAGTCGCCGTCCTCGCCGGCGTCCCGCAGGCGCCGCGTGACCCGCTCGGAGTACCGCTCCAGGTTGCGCTGGGCCAGGGCGTCGGCCATCTGGCGCTTGTTGCCGAAGAAGCGGTAGACCGAGCCGATCGGGACCGAGGCCCGCTGGGCGACGGCACGGGTGCTCAGGGCGTCGTAGCCCACCTCGTCGAGGAGGTCGGCGCAGGCGTCGAGGATCCTGGTCAGGCGTTCGGCACTGCGCCGCTGCACGGGCGCACGTCGGAGCGATGTCGCGTGGGGCACGGGCTTCATCATGCCCCTCGGCCGCGGTCGGGTGAACCTGGACCCCCGGACGCGACCGGGCCGCGGTCCGGTGCACCCCGACCCTCGGACGCGCCTGGGCCACCGTGCGGTGCACCCGGGCCCTCGAACGCACCCCGGCCCGCGTCCGGTGCACCCCGGCCGGTTTCCGGTGCACCCCGGCCGCCGGTGTCCGCGCCCCGGGTCCGGGCCTGGCGCCGGGAGGCGGCGTCCGGCGTCACCCCCGGGCCCGGCTCCGACGCGGTGATGTCGGCCGTGCTCTCCACGGGCTTGCCGTCCACCGCCCACACGGTGCCGTCGTCGGCGTGGAGACGAGCCGTGACGTGGTGCGTGCCGCGCGGCACGAGACGGGGGTCCAGCCGGTAGGTGGAGGTGCGGAGCCGGGTCACGGGGCGACCGTCGACGAAGAGGTGCGCGAGGCCGCGCCCCGCCACCGCTCGGGCTGCCGCACCGGCCGGCGAGAAGCGGAAGTTCCGTACCGTCAGGCGTACGTCCCAGCCGCCGGCGGCGTCGGGCTGCACCTCGACCCCGACGTCGGGGGCGCCCTCGGGCGCCACTTCGCGCAGGGGCTCCCCGTCCCGGTCCCGGTCCTCGAGGATCTTGCCGACCGGTGCGGGCGACGCACCGCCCTCCCGGGCCTCACCGGTGGCGCAACCCGCGGATCCGGCCATGAGGAGGACACAGCCCGCGAGCGCGGCGCAAAGTCTCCGTGTCCACGACATGTTCGGGAGCGTAGAACACACGTCCGCCCCCGCGGATCATTCTCAAGTCGGGTTCCGGTCATCCGTGAAGAGGAGGGCGCGCGCCCCTCTTGCGTCGGTGACATCGCAATCCTACGGTGTTGCATAGGAATCAGACCAAGGGAGCAGCGATCATGGGCGATGGGGGCACCACCCGCGCGAGCGCGTTCGAGCACGGCGGAGCGCGGAAGACCGCCGAAGGGCTGGCCTACCTCTCCGGCTTCGGCAACGAGCACAGCTCGGAGGCCGTCCCGGGCGCACTGCCCGGGGGCCGCAACTCGCCCCAGCGGGCCCCGCTCGGACTGTACGCCGAGCAGCTGAGCGGTACGGCGTTCACCGAGCCGCGGGCCCACAACCGCCGCTCGTGGCTGTACCGGATCCGCCCGTCGGCCGCGCACCCGGCGTTCACCCGGACCCACAACGGCACGCTCCGCACCGCCCCCTTCACCCAGACCGTGCCCGACCCCAACCGGCTGCGCTGGGACCCGCTGCCCGACCCGGCCCCCGAGACCGACTTCCTTGCGGGCCTGTGGACCCTGGGCGGCAACGGCGACGCCGGCCGGCGCACCGGCGTCGCCGTGCACCTGTACGCGGCCAACACCTCCATGGACCGGGTGTTCAGCGACGCCGACGGTGAACTGCTGATCGTCCCGGAGCGCGGCGGCCTGCTGCTGCACACCGAGTTCGGTCTGCTGCACGCGGAGCCGGGCCATGTGGCGCTCGTCCCGCGCGGGGTCCGCTTCCGTGTGGAGCTCCTGGACACGGCGTCCGACGGCGGGCAGAGCCCCGTCTCCCGCGGCTATGTGTGCGAGAACTACGGCGCCCCGTTCCGTCTCCCCGACCTCGGCCCGATCGGCGCCAACGGGCTGGCCAACCCCCGGGACTTCCGCGCGCCCGTCGCCGCCTACGAGGACGTCGAGGGCCCGGTGGAGGTGGTGAACAAGTTCTGCGGCAACCTGTGGACCGCCACCTACGACCACTCCCCCCTCGACGTGGTCGCCTGGCACGGAAACCATGTGCCCTACGTCTACGACCTGCGGCGCTTCAATGTGCTCGGCACCATCTCCTACGACCACCCGGACCCGTCGATCTTCACGGTGCTGACGTCCCCGTCGGACACGCCGGGCCTGGCCGGTGTCGACTTCGTCGTGTTCGCGCCGCGCTGGCTGGTGGGCGAGGACACGTTCCGGCCGCCGTACTTCCACCGGAACGTGATGAGTGAGTACATGGGCCTGATCGAGGGCGCGTACGACGCGAAGACCGCCGGAAAGGGGGGCTTCGTGCCGGGCGGCGGGTCGCTGCACAACATGATGTCGGCGCACGGCCCGGACCGGGAGACCTTCGACCGGGCGAGCGCCGCCGAGTTGAAGCCACAGAAGATCGACGACGGCCTGGCGTTCATGTTCGAGACGCGCTGGCCGCTCACCCTCACCCCGCACGCGGCCCGCGCGGAACACCTCCAGCAGCGCTACGACGACGTCTGGCAGGGCCTGGAGCGGCACTTCCGCCCCTAGGCGGCGCCTGACGGATCTCCGTCAGAAGCCGCCCTTGCACTGATCATTTCCTACCGGTACGGATGGCCCGTGACCTCCTTCGCCCCGGACTCGATCGTCCTGAACCGCAAGCTGCCGCTCTGGTACCAGGTGTCGCAGTCGCTGCGCGCCTCGATCCTCGGCCGCTCGCCCCAGGAGCCGCTGCGGCTGCCCACCGAGGAGCAGCTGGCCGGGCACTACGGCGTGAGCGTGCTGACGATGCGGCAGGCGCTGAAGGAGCTGGAGGACGAGGGGCTGATCACCCGCCACCGCCGGCGGGGGACGTTCATCGAGCCGCACGCGCGCCGGGGTTCTCCGGTGCGCCTGCTCGGCTCGGTGGACGCGATCGTGGCCCAGCAGTCCGGCATGACGACCGAACTGCTGGACCACGGCAGCGTGCCCGTGCCGGGCGAACTCACCGAGTTCTTCCCC
The DNA here is from genome assembly GCF_040647715.1 of Streptomyces tibetensis. Lineage (GTDB taxonomy): Bacteria > Actinomycetota > Actinomycetes > Streptomycetales > Streptomycetaceae > Streptomyces > Streptomyces tibetensis_A. The sequence goes on from NZ_JBEZCR010000006.1 coordinate 401,524, forward strand.
GATGTGCGTCAGGTGTCGGCGTACCACCGGCTGCGCAGCGACGAGAAGACCGGCGAGCCGACGAATCACGCCCGTAACTACGTCCGTCCCGAACTGGCCGCCCGGATCGGCCTGGACGACCTGGTCCGGTGGCCCATGACCAAGGTGCTGCGGGACGTGGTGGGGGCGGACATCAGCCGCATCACGGACACGGTGGAGGCACGGCTGGCCGACCCGGAGACCGCGAAGCTGCTCCATGTCCCCCTGCTGAGCCCGATCCTGCACTACACGGGGGTGACCTACGACGCCGCCGGGCGGCCCCTGGACGTGGCCGTCATCCACTACCGCGGGGACCGGTTCTCCTTCACGGTGACCCTGGACGCCACGTGACCGCTGCGCGGGAAGCACCGTGCCGGTCGGTGCGTCGGCGGGGGCCGGTCGCGGCGTTCCCCGCGCCCCTGCGGGGCACCCGATACGTCGTACGATGCCCTGCGTGACGCACGACGACGCTCCGCTGCTGGCGGACCTCATGCCGTGGTCCGTCGCACCGCCGCGGCTCGGCCGCGGCTGGCCGGCGGCGCCGGACGCGGCGTCCCTGAAGGCCCGCTGGGACGCCTTGGTGAAGGCCGAGGGGCCGGACCGCGAGTCCCTCTTCGAGCCGACCCGCTCACGCACCCTGCACACGGCCGTCGGCCAGTTGCCCGGCCGGACCGGCAGCGGCACGGAGAGGCTGCTGCGGGCCTCGGGGCCCTGCCCGGAGCCGGTGCGGGTCCTGCTCGCGCCCTACGACGAGCAGTGGCTCATCCCCGACCAGCGGCTGATCGACGCGGCCCGCCCGGAGCTGTGGCGGGTGGCGGACGAACCGCAGGTCTTCGTGGTGGAGACGCCCGAGGCCGACCCGCCCCTGCTCGTCACCGCGCTGCTCCCGCTGCTGCGCCCCGGCCGGATCCGCCCGCTGTTCCGGCGCCCGGGCGGTCGCGAGCCGAATCTGACCCCGGGCCTGCTGGACCACCTCGGCACCCGCCTGGGCAGCACGCCGGCGCCGCTGGACGTACTCGCCTGGATCACGGCCACGGCACGCCCCGACCTCACCGTCCCGCTCACCGGGGACGCGGGGGCGTGGGAGCAGGGCCTCGAACTGGGGCACCGGCTGCTGTGGCTGATGCGCCGCGACGGCGAACGCCCGAAGCTCCCCGGTGGCCGCCGGCCCTACGTCCGCGCCCCGCTGCCCTCCCGGCCGGTGGCCCTGCGCTACGACCGGGACGAGGAGGCCCTGTTCCTGGACGAGGGCCGTATCTCCCCGGTGCCGCCGGAGGCCTGGGACTTCGAGGTGGGCGGGGTGCGCGTCCTGCAGGAGTGGTTCGCGACGCGTGTCGCCACCCCCGAGCCGGGCACGCTGGCGGCGATCCGCCCCGCCACCTGGCCGCAGACCTGGACGTCGGAGCTGCTGGAGCTGATCACCGTCCTCGCGCTCCTGGCCGAGCTGCGCCCCCTGGAGGAACCGGAGGTCCCCGACCCGGTCACGGCGACGGAGCTGCACGAGGCGGGCGTCCTGCCGGTGCCGAGCCGGGCCCGCCGCCCGGCGTCGGTACTGGAGGGACCCGAGGAGGGCCCCGAAGGACAACTGGCGCTGCTTTAGCACGCGCCGGGGGACGCCGTTCCAACACTCCCCGGGCGGACGCTGCTCCAGCACGCCCGGGGGGACGCTGCTCCAGCCCCCCACCGGCGCCCGCTAGCGCCGCTCCGGGTCGAAGGCGTCCAGGACGCGTTCGAGCGCCCGCCGGAACACCGCCTCCAGATCGACCGGCCCGCTCTGCTCCGTGAAGGCCGCGGTCAGCCGCGGATACGCGCCGGTGGCGATCTGGCTGCCCAGGTAGGCCATGCGGACGGCGTTCTCCTCCTCGGCCGTCCACGGCATGGAGCGGGTGCGTTCGGCGGTCGCGATGTCGTTCCCCGTGTACGTCGTCACGACGCCGTTGAGCAGCGCGACCAGCTCCGTCTTCGTACCGGCCGGCACGTCGAGCGGTTCGAGGCAGGCCAGGCAGTGCTCCAGGTAGCGCAGGGTGTTGGGGCTGAAACCGAACGCCCCCGCCATCAGGCGCGGCACCCAGGTGTGGCGGTGCATGATGGCGCGCGTCTCCTCGGCGTTGCGCAGCATGTCGGCGCGCCAGTCGCCCGTGGGCTCGAACATCTCGTGCTCGGCGCCGACGGCGTCGATCATCAGCTCGTACAGGTCCTCCTTGCGGGGGACGTAGTTGTACAGCGACATCGTGCCGCAACCCAGCTCAGCGGCGACATGCCGCATGGTGACCGCGTCCAGCCCCTGCGCGTCGGCGATCCGCACGGCCGCCGCCGCGATGTCGGCGCGGGTGAACGCCGGTTTTGGCCCACGGCCGGTGCGCTCGGGGCGCGCCCAGATCACTTCGGGTACGGCCGCTCGGCCCGCCATCGATCATCACCTCGGCCACCATCCTAGTTACGTACAGCGTACGTAGTGCGCTATGGTCATGCCATGACTTCTACGTACGCTGTACTTAGTGAGGGTCTGGAGAAGCGCTTCGGGGAGGTGCGTGCCCTGCGCGGGCTGGACCTCGCGGTCCCCGAGGGGACGGTCTGCGGGATCCTCGGGCCGAACGGGGCGGGGAAGACGACGGCGGTACGGCTGTTGACCACCCTGCTGCGGCCGGACGCCGGCTCCGCCCGGGTCGCGGGGCACGACCTCGTCCGCGAGGCCGCCGCCGTACGCGAGAGGATCGGCGTCACCGGGCAGGACACCTCGATCGACGGGGACCTCACCGGACGCCAGAACCTTCAGCTGTTCGGCCGGCTGCACCGGGTGCGCGGACCCGCCCGTCGGACAGCGGAGCTCCTCGACCGCTTCGGCCTGACCGAGGCCGCCGACCGTCCCGCGTCCACCTGGTCCGGCGGCATGCGCCGCCGCCTGGACCTGGCGGCGAGCCTGGTCCGCCGCCCCGACGTGCTGTTCCTCGACGAGCCGACGACCGGACTCGACCCGGTCAGCCGCACCCTCATCTGGGACGCCGTGCGCACCCTGACCGCCGAGGGCACGACCGTGCTGCTCACCACGCAGTACCTGGAGGAGGCCGACCAACTGGCCGACGACATCGCCCTGGTGGACCGGGGCCGGGTCACGCACACCGGGTCTCCGGCGCAGCTCAAGTCGCTGGTCGGGGCGCACGCGGAGGTCGTCGTGCCGGACGCGGACACCCTGACGAAGGCGGCGGCCGTGCTCGACCGGCTGACGGGTGCACAGCCGTCGTTCGACCACGAGCGCAACGCCGTCGGCGCGGTCAGCAAGGACCCGACGCTCACGATCCCGCTGCTGGTGCGCGCCCTCGACACGGCGGGCGTACCGCTGCTCGACGTGAGCCTGCGCCCGCCGACCCTCGACGACGTGTTCCTGCGCCTGACGGAGACCGCGCCGCCAGGGACGACCGACACGACCGACACGACCAAGTCGGCCACGACGACCGACGAGAGGGAGCGTGCCGCATGAGCATGCTGGCGTACGACGGGACCGCGATGCTGGGCCGCCAGCTGCTGCGGCTGCGGAACAACCCGGGGCTGCTGATCCTCACCCAGACCATGCCGATCAGCATGCTGCTCTTCTTCGGCTACGTCTTCGGCAGCGCACTGGCGGTGCCGGGCGAGGAGTACCGGTCGTTCCTCGTGCCGGGCCTGCTGGTGGCGACCGCCTCGGGCGGGATCATGGCCGGCATGTTCCAGGCGGCCCAGGACACACACCGGGGGGTGACGAACCGCTTCCGCACGCTGCCGATGAGCCGGGCGGCCGTACCGCTGGGACAGGCCGCCGCGGATCTGGTGGCCACCGCCCTCGGAACGGTGCCGTTCCTGCTGGTGGGCCTCGCGGTCGGCTGGCGTGTCGAGGGGAGCCCGCTCGAGGCGGTGGGGGCGCTCGCGCTGCTGATGCTGTTCCGCTTCGCCTGCACCTGGGTGGGGATCTACCTCGGCCTGCTCACCCGCAACGAGGAGGCGGCCGGTCAGCTGGGCGGGGCGACGTTCCTGCTGCCGCTGCTGTCCAGCGCGTACATCCCGACCAGCGGACTGCCGGGCTGGCTGCGGACGGTCGCGGAGTGGAATCCGATCAGCGCCCTGGCAACGGCCCTGCGGGACCTCTTCGGCAACGCGCCGGTGCCCGACGGGGCGGCCTGGCCGGTGGCCCATCCCGTCGCGGGGTCGGTCCTGTGGTGCGTCGTGCTGCTCGGGCTGTTCGTGCCGTCGGCCGTGCGCCAGTACGCGCACGGGGAGCGGTGAACGGGCGGCAGTGGCCGCGGGCGTCGCCCCCGGTCACTGCCGGGCGGGGATGAGGCACCGACGGGGGGCGTGCCGCGCTCGGGGACCACACCTGGCGCCGCTGCGTGCCGCGGGGATGACGGACGACGGGTGTCGCAGCGCCGACGCCGGAGGCGGTGTGGCCGCGCGAGCGCGGGACCCTACCTGCTGCCGAACAGGGAGCGGCGCAGTCGGCGCAGCGGCGCGAACAGCGAGACGCGACGCACGCGCGCGCCCCTGCCACTGCGGTCATGCGACTGACGCGCGGTCAGTTCCTGCATCAGCGAGGTCGCCTCGACCGTCTCCCGCTGGGGGACGGCGGGGCCGCCCAGCACCGAGAGGTGGCGGTCGAGGCGCGAACTGGTCGCGCTGCTCCCGCAGGTGATCGCAGGGACCCTGGCCCTGCTGCGCACTGTTATCTGTTCCATGTCACTCCCCACCCGTACGAGTCCACCCGGCCCGGGCAGGTTAACCCTATCGCCCTGTCCGGGCACGCGTGTATCGCGGTCACAGGATTCACCTTCCCCATAAGGGGGTTGACGATGTATCTCCGATTACTCTCCGAATCCAACAGATTTCAGGGCGAGTTGGACGATCGGCTGCGTAGTGGGCTGCGGCGATCCCCCGGCGGGCTCGACGGTCACGGCCAGTGACGTCGCGGAGGTACCCAAACCCGTTGCGACCAGGGGCGTGTCGCCGTCGAAAAGGCCGAGGGAGCGTGGTTGCGCCCCCGGGCGCATGAGCCACAACTGGTGCACGCGGCCGCCCGACGGGGCGCCGTATCCGCCGAGGGTGACCACCGCACTCCCCTCCGTGGCGGAAGCGATCACTCCGAGGGTGCGGCCCCGCACGTCCCGGCCTCTGCCCGCACGGGCGTCCGGAGCCGCCAGAACGTGGGCGATCTCACGTGAGCGATCTTGCTCGGCGGTCAGCCGGTCCTCGGCCCGGTTCGCCTGCACGGCGAACAGCGAGGCGACCACGAGGGCCGCGGCGGCGGTGGCGGTGGCGAAGGGCACGAACAGCGGGATCCGGCGCCGCCGTTGCCGCTGGCGCGGCGGCGGCTGGGCGCCCCAGACGTGCGGGGGCAGCTGCGCCGCCCGCGTCCGGGCCGGCTCCCGCGCCGCCCCCTGCGGTGCCGGGTCCTGCGGGGTGGTCCGCACGGCGAGCATGACCCGGTCACGCAGCGCGGCGGGGGGCGGGGCGGTCGTGGACCAGGCGAGCCGCACGGCGTCCTCGGTCAGGCCGCGCACCTCGGCGGCGCAGCGGTCGCAGTCCCGGAGGTGCCTCTCGAAGCGGACCCGCTCCGGGGGCTCCAGGGCGTCGAGCGCGTAGGGCGCGGCGAGCGAGTGCAGGTCCTCGCGGCGGAAGAGGCTCATGCCACACCTCCGAGGCACTCGCGCATACGGGTCAGTCCGTCCCGCATGCGGGTCTTGACGGTGCCCAGCGGCAGGGAGAGCTGCTCGGCCACCTCACGGTACGTGTAGCCCTCGTAGTAGGCGAGCGTGACCGACTGGCGCTGCAGGACGGTGAGCCGGTCCAGGCAGCGGCGCACCCATTCCCGTTCGAGTCCGGCCTCGACCTCCTCGGTGACCTGGTCGAAGGCGGGCTGGTTCGCGCGCAGCGCCTCGCGCTGCTCGCGTTCACCGGCCGCGCGGGCGCTGCGGACCCGGTCGACGGCGCGGCGGTGGGCGAGGGTGAGGATCCACGACATCGCGCTGCCCCGGCCGGGGTCGAACCTCGCCGCGGACCGCCACAGTTCGAGCAGCACTTCCTGAGCCACCTCCTCCGACTGGGCGGGGTCGCGCACCACACGCCGTACGAGACCGAACACCGGGCCGGACACCAGTCCGTACAAGTCCTCGAAGGCCTTCTGGTCCCCACCTGCCACGAGCAGCAGCAGCTCGTCCGCCTCCACTCGGTCCCCCTCTCCGAGCCCGCACCGGGCCTGTCCTCTCGCACGAGGCACTCGCAACGCACACACCTCCGGACGGGGTTACGGATCAGCGCGCCGAAAACGCGGGTCGCACGGCGATGAAACAACTTTCCCGATCCGCCGTAAGAACGTTTGAGATTCGACCAATCCGCTTCGCCGACCGCTCCGAATGGCGTGTGTCAGGCAAGTTGGCACGGAGGACGGACGGCATGACACCTATCTCCAGGACCGGTGCGGGACGCGCGAGCATCGCGACCGTGATCTGCGGCGCGCTGGCCGCCGGCGGGCTCGCAGCCGCCGGTGTGACCGCGCTGGCACCCGAGGAGGCCTCCGCCTCCAGCCACCGGGAGGCCCCGCTGATCTCGGGGACCCCGCAGTACGACAACACCGACGTGTACGCGTTCGTCAGCCCGGACAAGCCGGACACGACGACCATCATCGCGAACTGGATCCCCTTCGAGGAACCGGCCGGCGGGCCCAACTTCTTCACCTTCGCCGAGGACGCCCAGTACGACCTGCGCATCGACAACAACGGTGACGCGCAGGAGGACCTGCTCTTCCGCTACACGTTCAAGACGCACACGAAGAACGACAAGACGTTCCTCTACAACACCGGTCCGGTCGAGAGCCTCGACGACCCCGACCTCAACATCACGCAGACCTACGACCTCGAACTGATCAAGCTGAAGCACCTGAAGGCCGTGTCGAAGACCAAGGTCGCCGACGACGTGCCGGTGGCGCCGTCCAACGTCGGCAAGGCGTCGATGCCGGACTACAACACGCTGCGCCAGCAGGCCGTCCACAAACTCGCCGGTGGTGCCCAGACGTTCGCCGGGCAGGCCGACGACCCGTTCTTCCTGGACCTGCGCGTCTTCGACCTGCTGTACGGCGGGAACCTCTCCGAGGTCGGCAACGACACCCTCAAGGGCTACAACGTCAACTCGATCGCCCTGCAGGTCCCCAACAGCTTCATCACCGAGTCGCACGAGCAGCCGACCGTCGGTATCTGGTCGACGACGCAGCGCAAGAACGCCAAGGGCTACTTCTCTCAGGTCTCGCGCCTCGGCAACCCGCTGGTCAACGAGGTCGTCAACCCGATCAAGGACAAGGACACGTTCAACGCGTCCACGCCGCGGGACGACGCCCGGTTCCTGAAGAACGTCACCAACCCTGAGCTGCCGAAGCTCATCGAGGCGATCTACAAGATCCCGGCGCCCGCCGAGCCGCGCAACGACCTGGTCGACGTGTTCCTCAAGGGCGTCAAGGACCTCAACCAGCCGCCGCACGTCACGCCGTCGGAGCAGCTGCGGCTCAACACGTCCGTCAAGCCGGCCGCCAAGCCCAAGCGGCTCGGGGTGCTGGACGGTGACAACGCGGGCTTCCCGAACGGCCGTCGCCTCACCGACGACGTGATCGACGCGTCGCTGCAGGTCGTCGAGGGCGAGCTGCTCGGTGCGAAGAACGACCTCGGTGACGCGGTCGACAAGAACGACAAGAAGTTCGAGAAGTACTTCCCCTACGTGGCTCTGCCGACGGAGGGTTCGCGCGGCCCGCTCGCCAAGGGCGTGGACGGCGGCAACGACGTCCGCAGCCAGCTGGGCGACGCGCTCCAGCCGGCCGGTGCGCAGGGCTCGGACGACATGGGTCTGATGGCCGCCTCCGCGGGGGCCGGGGCGGGCGGCATCGTCCTGATCGGCGCGGCGCTGATGTGGTGGCGCCGCATGCGGAACCGGGCGTACTGACCCGCTCCGCTCCCCTGGACCGGCGCGGCCCGTTCCCCGTCCCCCACGGCGCGGGCCGTGCCGCCGACTTCCCCACCAGCACACCCGACCGAGGAGAGGTCATGCCTCCGCGTACGACCGACAGCACACCGGAGAGGCGCGACGGCGACCGCGCCCCGTCGACGGCTCCGGAGCCCGAGATCACCGGGGATCGGGAGGGTGGTGCGGCTGCCGGGACGGAGAGGGCCGGGTCACGGGGCGAGGCGGCCGAGGCCGGCCGGGACCGGCCGCCCGCCGACGGCGGCAGCGGGGGCAGGTCCGACGCTCCCCCCGCCGAGGACCGCTCCGCCCCGGAGGCCGGCGCCGGCCACGAGGCGCACACCCACACTCCGGCCGTCGATCCCGACGCAGGTCGGCGGGTCGCCGCGATGCGGCGGGCCGCCGACGGGGGGCGGCGGTGGCGGGGACTGCATGTCGCGGGGTGTGCGCTGCTGCTGGCGGTCGCGGTGACCGGCGGGGCCGTCGCGGTCGGGGGTGGGCAGGACCGGGGGGCCGGGGTCGACGCCGTGTCGGCGGCCGGGGCCCTGCCGCCCGGCGACCTCGCGCGGGGGGATCTCGACGCGGGGATCGCGTCCCTGCAGAAGCACCTGCGGGCCCAGCCGAGGGACTTCGGAAGCTGGGCCACCCTCGGTGTCGCCTACGTCGAGCAGGCCCGTACCAAGGGCGACCCCTCCCGGTATCCGCAGGCCGAGCGCGCCCTGAAGCGGTCGCTCGGGCTGGAGCCGGGCAACGACCAGGCGCTGGCGGGGCAGGCCGCCCTCGCCGCCGCCCGGCACGACTTCCCCGGCGCCCTGGCCCACGCCGCGCGGGCCCTGAAGCAGAACCCCTACAACGAACGCGCCCTGTGCACCCGTATCGACGCCCTCGTCGAACTCGGCCGCTACGACGACGCCGCGAAGGCCGCCGACACCGCCGACGACAGGCGCCCGGGCATCCCCGTCTTCACGCGGTACGCGTACGTGCACGAGCTGCGCGGCGATGTGCGTACGGCGCGTGAGGTGCTGGAGCGCGCCCTGGGCTCGGCCAACGCGCCCGCCGACGTCGCCTACGTCGCCACCGCCCTCGGGCAGCTCGCCTGGAACCAGGGCGAGTACAGGACGGCCCTCGGCCACTACGCCCGTGCCCTCGCCGCCGACGACGCGTACCTGCCCGCCCTGGAGGGCCGCGCCCGTGCCCAGGCCGCGAGCGGCGACCGGGCGGCGGCGGTGAAGGGGCTGGAGCAGGTCGTCGCCCGGTTCCCGCTGCCGGGCCCGCTCGTCGCCCTCGGCGAGCTGTACGAGGACCGCGGCGCCGACGGCGACCGTGCGAAGGCCGGCGACCAGTACGCCCTCGTCGACGCCTGGACGGCCCTCGCCCGCGCGGGCGGCGCCAACACCGACCTCGAGACGGCCCTGGCCGCAGCCGACCACGGGGACAGGAAGGAGGCCCTGCGCGCCGCCCGCGCCGAGTGGGAGCGCCGGCACAGCGTGCACACCGCCGACGCCCTCGCCTGGGCCCTGCACGTCAACGGCCGCGACGAGGAGGCCCTGCCGTACGCCCGCCGGGCCACCGCCACCGGCTACCGCAACGCCGTCTTCCTCTACCACCGCGGTGTCATCGAGCGGGCCACCGGTGACGACCGCGGGGCCCGGACGCACCTGAAGGCCGCGCTGGACCTGAACCCCGGCTTCTCGCCGCTCGGCGCGCGCGAGGCCCGTACCGCACTCGAGGACCTGGAGGGGAACCGGTGACCCTGCGCCGGCTGTTCGCGTCCGGCGCCGCCGTTCTCACGGCCGCCTGCGCGCTCACCCTGCTGCCCGCCGCCACGGCGAGCGCCCACCCGCTGGGCAACTTCACCGTCAACCGTTACGACGGCCTCGTCGCCGCCCCCGGTGAACTGCGCGTCCACCACGTCGAGGACCTGGCCGAGATCCCGGCGACCCAGGCGGGGCCGGACATCAAGCGGCTCGGCATCGCCATGTGGGCCCGCGAGCGGTGCGCCACGGCCGCCGAGGACAGCCGGGCGACCGTCGACGGCCGCGGCGTCGCCCTGACCGCCGAGCGCAGCACCGCACGCGTGCGGCCCGGGCAGGCGGGACTCGACACCCTCCGGGTGGAGTGCGAGCTGACGGCGCCCCTCCCCTCGGACGACAAGAGCCTGTCCCTCGGTTTCCGCGGCGCCGGTGCCTCCACCGGCCCGGGCTGGCGGGAGATCACGGCGCGGGGCGACCGTATGACACTCGCCGCGTCGGACGTGCCGGAGAAGTCGATCTCGGACGAACTGACCAGCTACCCGGAGGAGTTGCTGTCCTCCCCGGCCGACACCGCGTCGGCCGCCCTGCGGGTGCGCCCCGGCGGCGCCGCCCTGGCCGACGAGGAGTCGGACGCGCCCGCGGCCTCCGTGCTCCCGCGCGGCGCCGACCGCTGGACACGTGCCCTGGACGACCTGGTGGCCCGGCAGGACCTCACCGCCGGCTTCGCCGCGCTGGCCCTCCTCATCGCCGTCGTCCTGGGTGCGATGCACGCGCTCGCCCCGGGTCACGGCAAGACCATCATGGCCGCGACGGCGGCGGCCCGGGGCGGTCAGGCCCGGATGAAGGACGTCCTGCCCATGGCCGCCTCGGTGACCGTCACGCACACCCTCGGCGTGGTCGCCCTGGGCCTGCTGGTCACGGCCGGCTCGGCGGCGGCGCCTTCGGTGATCGCCTGGCTGGGTGTCGCCAGCGGCCTGCTGGTGACCCTGGCGGGCGCGAGCCTGGTCCGCCGCGCCCTGCGCAGCCGCGCGCACACCCACCACCCGCACGGTCACCGGCACGGCCACGAAAGCCACCCCCACGACCACGAGGGCGAACACCACGGTCACGCGCACGACCACAAGGATCACCACGACCACCCGCACGACCACGACCACGACCACCCGCACGATCACGCCCACCCGCACTCCCACCCCCACACGATCGAGCACACCCACGGCGGCGCCACCCATTCCCACCCCGTGGCCCCCACCCTCCGCGGCACGGTCCTCATGGGCTTCGCGGGCGGCCTCGTGCCCAGCCCGTCCGCCGTCGTCGTGCTGGTCGGCGCCGCCGCACTCGGGCAGGCCTGGTTCGGTCTGCTGCTCGTCGTCGCCTACGGCGTCGGGCTGGCCCTCACCCTCACGGCCGCCGGGTACGCGGTCGTCAAGGCGGGCAGCGGCATGACCCGGCTCCTGGACCGGCGCCCGCGCTGGTCGGCGGGCCCGATGGCGGCCCTGGTGCGCCGGACCGCACCGCTCGGTTCGGCCTTCGCCGTACTGGTCCTCGGGGCCGGACTGGTGTTCAAGGGGGCGGCATCCGCACTCGGCTGAGTTACGTTCGTGAGGCTTCGGGCGTCCGGAGAAATGCGGACGCCGTGAGGAATTCCGACCGCATGGGGAAGACACACCCCATGGAGATTCCGCCCGGCTGCGAATGGGGGCGCCGTGTTCGAAGAACCGGGCCATGAGCGTGTGATCGCCGGTCGCTACCGGCTCCTCGCCCCGCTGGGCGAGGGCGGTATGGGGACGGTGTGGCGCGCCCGCGACGAGGTGCTGCACCGCGAGGTCGCCGTCAAGGAGGTCCGCGCCCCGTCCGGACTGGCGGGCGACGACGTACAGCGGATGTACGCGCGGCTGGAGCGGGAGGCGTGGGCGGCGGCCCGGGTCGCCAACCGCAACGTGGTGACGGTGTACGACGTGGCGACGGACGACGGCCGCCCGTGGATCGTCATGGAACTGGTCCGCGGCCTCTCCCTCGCCGAGGTCCTGGACGCCGAGGGCCCGATGACGCCGCAGCGTGCCGCGCACATCGGCGCCGAGGTGCTGGCCGCGCTGCGGTCCGCGCACGAGGCCGGGGTGCTGCACCGCGACGTGAAGCCGGCCAACGTGCTGATCTCGAACGACGGCCGGATCGTGCTCACCGACTTCGGGATCGCCATGGTCGAGGGCAGTGCGGCTCTGACCATGACCGGCGAGGTCATCGGCTCGCCCGAATTCCTCGCCCCGGAGCGGGCGCTGGGGCGCACGCCGGGCCCGGAGTCCGACCTGTGGTCGCTGGGCGTGCTGCTGTACGCGGCGGTCGAGGGCCACTCCCCCTTCCGTCACGACACCCCGCTGAGCACGCTGCGGGCGATCGTCGACGAGGAGCTGCCGCCGCCGTACCGGGCCGGTCCGCTCGCCCCGGTGATCGAGGGGCTGCTGCGCAAGGATCCCGAGCAGCGGCTGCCGCCCGAGCGGGCCGAGGAGGATCTGCGGGTCGTCGCCGCGGGCGGCTCACCGGGTGCGGACACCACGCGAGCGGTTCCGCCGGTCCCGCCGACGGTCGTGGGCCACCCCGAGCCCGCGCCCACACCGCCGCTGCCGTACCCGGGGCGGTCGGCGGCATCCGGTGCGGGTACCACCACGACGGCCACGCACCGGGAGCGGGACCGCCGGGCCGGCCGGGTGCTGGTCGCCGGCGTGATCGCGCTGGCGCTCGCGGTGGGCGGGCTGACGTACGCGCTGCTCAACAACGGGGACGGTTCCGGCGGCAATGACCAGGGGGCCGGGGACGGTACGCCCACCGCGACCAAGGGCCCGCCGCGCAACACCGGGACCGAGAAGTCCAGTCCGTCGCCGACGCCGAGCGAGACGAAGGAGAGCAGTCCGCCGCCGCAGTCGGTGAAGGTCGCCCTGGAGGGACGGCGCACGGACTACTCGGGCCCGTGTCCGCCGCCGAACGCCCAGGCACCCGAGTTCACGGCGACGCTCACGGTGGCGCGGCTCCCGGCCGAGGTCAGCTACCGCTGGGTGACGCAGGACGGCCAGGTGCTCGACGGGGGCTGGAAGACGCTGTCGTTCTCGGAGGGCGGCAACCGTTCGAAGCGGGACACGGTGCGGGTGACGACGCGGGAGGAGACCGGGACGCTGGAGAACGAGATCAGCGTCGAGGTGCGGGAGCCGGTGCGGGAGACGTCCGAGTCGGTGCCGTTCTCGGTGACCTGCGAGACGGAGACCCCGACGGGCGGGGCCTCCCCTTCTCCTTCCGGCACGGATCCGGACGCGCGGTCCGGCTCGAACCCTGGGTCGGGCCCGGACGCGGATTCGGACTCCGGCTGAGCGGTCAGTCGTTGCTGTTGAGCACCGGCAGATAACCGCCCGACTGGCCGGGGGCCTTCGGGTGGTACGACTCGCCGATGTTGAGCCAGCTGACGCTGTGCAGCCAGGAGTCGCCGGAGCAGATCTCGTGGCCGCTGAAGGTGGCGCGGACGTCACCGAAGGCGAAGCCGTGGTTCGCGGCACGCTTGGCGATGGCGGTGTTGAGGTGGTCGGAGGCGTCGTTGATGGCCTTGCGCTTGGTCTCGGACAGACCGAGGCAGGTGGTGCCGAGCTGGTAGAAGCGGGGGTAGCCGAGGACGACGACCTTGGCGGCGGGTGCCTTGGAGCGGATCGCCGAGTACACGCCGTCGAGATTTCCGGGCAGCGTGGAGTCGACGTACGCCCGGGCGGTGTTGATGCGGGAGACGCAGGCGCTGTCGGACTGGGTCACACAGGTCGTCATGACGTCGGCGAATCCGGCGTCGTTGCCTCCGATGCTGATCGAGACGAGGGCGGTGGAGGCGCTGAGCGGAGTGAGCTGGCTCGCCAGAACATCACCCGTTCGGGCACCCGAGCAGGCGGTGAAGGCGAAGGTCGAGGGTGAGTGGGCGGCGGCCCAGAGGTAGGGGTAGGCCTTGGTGCTGCGCTTGCAGTCGCCGCTGGAGCTGATGTAGCTGCCGGCTCCGACTCCGGAGGAGTAGGAGTCACCGAGGGCCACATAGCCGCCTGTTGCGGCGAGTGAGGACGCCTGCGCCGTCGCTGCCCCGGTGAGGGCGGTGCCGACGGCGAGGAGGAGCGAGCTCACGAGGACGACAAGTCGGGAACGTCTCATGGAACCTCCCTTTAGCAGGATCTCTGCCATAACCGTCGTAGCAGCTACGCGTGTTGACAGGAAGTGTCCATGCCAAGTCTTTTCGGCCTCTCCCCGGACGCTTGGCGCGTTCGCCACGGGTCGTGTTACGCGCCGGACCTCTCTTGTTACGTGCCCATGACAGGTTTGTTGACTGATGCTCAACTCTCTTGTTCTACGCCGGTAGTTGGTCGACGCTTTACTCCGTCCGGGAGCGGAACGCGACGCTCCCCGGCCCGTGTGCGCGACCACGCGCACACCCCCACATGACGCGCGTCCCACCCAGGCGCGCGCCGCCTAGAGGAGGACTCCCTCGTAATGGCACCACTGCGCAGCAAGAGACTCGGGTTCGCCGCACTCACCTCGCTGGCGACCGCCGCCCTCGTGGGCGGGCTCACCACCCTTCCCGCCCAGGCCACACCCGCCGAGGGCCGGGTGCTCGCCGCGGACTCCCCGACCGCGATCAAGGACAGCTACCTCGTCACGCTCAAGAAGAGCGCGGGCCTGAAGGCGTCCTCGGCCGCGGGCAAGGGCCTGGTGAAGGAGTACGGCGGCTCGGTCGACAAGACGTTCGGCAAGGCGCTGAACGGCTGGTCCGCCACCCTCTCCGCCACCGAGGCCCGGCGGCTGGCCGCCGACCCGAAGGTGGCCTCCGTCGAGCAGAACCAGCGCGTCACGCTCGCCGCCACCCAGACCAACGCCCCGTGGGGCCTGGACCGCATCGACCAGGCCTCGCTGCCGCTGTCCGGCACCTACACCTACCCGGACAGCGCGGGCAGCGGTGTGACGGTCTATGTGATCGACACCGGTGTGCGCATCACGCACCAGCAGATCAGCGGCCGCGCCTCGCACGGCTACGACGCCGTGGACGGCGACAACGACGCCTCCGACGGCAACGGCCACGGCACCCATGTGGCCACCACGATCGCGGGCTCGACCTACGGCGTGGCCAAGAAGGCGAAGATCGTGGGTGTGCGCGTGCTGAACAACAGCGGCTCCGGCACCACGGCCGGCGTGATCGCGGGCATCGACTGGGTGACGAAGAACCACTCCGGACCCTCGGTCGCCAACATGTCGCTCGGCGGCGGCGCCTCCGCGACCCTGGACACGGCGGTCCGCAACTCGATAGCCGGCGGGGTCACATACGCCGTCGCCGCGGGCAACAGCAGTACCTCCGCCTCCTCGTCCTCCCCGGCCCGGGTCGCGGAGGCGATCACGGTCGGCGCCACCACCAGCACGGACGCCAAGGCGAGCTACTCCAACTACGGCTCCGCCCTGGACATCTTCGCGCCCGGCTCGTCGATCACGGCCGGCTGGCACACCAGCGACACCGCGACCAACACCATCTCCGGCACCTCGATGGCGACCCCGCACGTCGCGGGCGCGGCGGCGGTCTACCTGGCGGGTCACACCTCGTCGACCCCGGCCCAGGTCGCGACGGCCCTGGTGAACGGCGCCGTCACCGGCAAGGTCACCAGCGCGGGGTCCGGTTCGCCGAACCGCCTGCTGCAGATCGTCCCGTGACCGACGCCCGCACACGCGCCTGAACACACGTTCCCCGGAGGCCCTGATCGCTTCCGGGGAACGCATGTTTATACGACCGAAACGTACAACTTGCGTCGCACGAGCGGTCCCTCACAACGTCCAAACCAACAAAAACGTGAGAGGCCGTTCCAGGTCTTGCCATACGGGTTCAATCGTCAATACCGTCATACATCTCACCCGCATCGGTCCGTAGTACGCGGCTCCAGGGGAGGGCTCAAGGACCGCGACGAACCGGCGCGGGGCGCGGTAGGGGGGTGCCGTGCTCGGTGACCGCATCGGTCTCCGGGCCGTGCCGCGCGGTCGGCTGCCGTCTGTGCGGCCGGCCAGCTTTGCCAGCTCACCCGGCGTGCCGGAGCGTCATCCCGGCATGCCTCGCCATCTCGGCGTGCCTCGGGTGAGAACCCCCCTTTCGAACCGGACTGGATCCGGACTGCCCTGGGGGGGCGGTCCACCGGACGAGAGGGACCAGACTCATGAGCTCAGTCCTGCAGCCGGCCGCGACGCAGCAGCGTCCGCCGACCGCCTCCACGTACCGACCCGTCTCCTCTCACCTGGCCATCGCGCCGCCGGTGAGCGTGGTGATCCCGGCCATGAACGAGGCGGAGAACCTGCCCTACGTCTTCAAGACCCTGCCCGACTGGATACACGAAGTGGTTCTGGTCGACGGCAACTCCACCGACAACACCGTCGAGGTGGCCCGCGAGCTGTGGCCCGAGGTGAAGGTCGTCGAGCAGCGCGGCAAGGGCAAGGGCGACGCCCTGATCACCGGGTTCCAGGCCTGCACCGGCGACATCATCGTGATGGTCGACGCGGACGGCTCGGCGGACGGCGGGGAGATCCTCAGCTATGTCTCCGCCCTGGTCTCCGGCGCGGACTTCGCCAAGGGCTCCCGCTTCGCCAACGGCGGCGGCACCGACGACATGACCTTCATCCGCAAGATGGGCAACTGGGCGCTGTGCGCGGCCGTCAACCGCAAGTTCGGCGCCCGCTACACCGACCTGTGCTACGGCTACAACGCGTTCTGGCGGCACTGCCTCGACAAGATCGACCTCGACTGCACCGGCTTCGAGGTGGAGACCCTGATGAACATCCGGGTCGTCAAGGCCGGCCTCAAGGTGCAGGAGATCCCGAGCCACGAGTACCTGCGCATCCACGGCGTGAGCAACCTGCGGGCCGTGCGGGACGGGCTGCGGGTGCTGAGGGTGATCCTGCAGGAGCGCTCCAACCGCCGCGCGCTGCGCCGCCGTTCGCCCCGGTCGTCGACGCCGGCCGCGATGCGGGGAGAGGTGTCTTGAGCGGTCCCGGCATCTCCGTCGTGATCTGCGCGTACACCGAGGACCGCTGGGAGGACATCCTCGCGGCGGTCTCCTCGGTCCGCGCGCAGTCACGGCCGGCCCTGGAGACGCTGCTGGTCGTCGATCACAACGACACGCTGCGGGAGCGCCTGGCCAAGGAGTACAAGGAGCACGAGGAGGGCACGGGGACCGCCGGCGGTGCTGTGGTGCGGGTGCTCGCCAACGCGGGCCCCCGCGGTCTGTCCGCCGGCCGCAACACCGGCATCGCCGCGGCCCGGGGCGAGGTCGTGGCCTTCCTCGACGACGACGCCGTCGCCGAGCGCGACTGGCTGCGGCACTTCGCCGAGGCGTACACCGACCCGCGGGTGATGGCGGTCGGCGGGCGCACGGAGCCGGTCTGGGCGTCCGGGCGGCGGCCCGACTGGTTCCCGGAGGAGTTCGACTGGGTGGTGGGCTGCACCTACCGGGGCCTGCCGCGCGGACGGGTGCGGGTGCGCAACGTGCTCGGCGGCAACGCCTCGTTCCGGCGCAGCGCCTTCGACGCGGCGGGCGGTTTCGCCACCGGCATCGGCCGGGACGGCGACAAGCGCCCGCTGGGCTGCGAGGAGACGGAGCTGTGCATCCGGTTGTCCCGGGCCCGGCCGGACGCGGTGCTGCTGATCGACGACCGGGCGGTGATCCACCACCGGGTGCCGGAGGTCCGCGAGCACTTCCGCTACTTCCGCAGCCGCGCCTGGGCCGAAGGCCTGTCCAAGGCCCTGGTGGCCCGGAGCGTCGGGGCGGAGAAGGGCCTGGAGTCGGAGCGCCGGTACGCCACGCGGGTCCTGCCCGCAGGGGTGGCCCGGGGCCTGCGGGACGCCCTGCTGGCCCGGTCGGGCGGTGCGGGACGGGCCGGCGCGATCGTGGCCGGGGTGCTGACGGCGGCGGGCGGTTACGTCGTCGGCAGCGTCCGGGCACACCGGGGCGGAACCACGTTCCAGGTGCCCGAGGTGGAGGTGACGACCCGTGAGTGACGCCCGCGTCCCGATCCTCATGTACCACGCGGTCTCGACCGAGCCGAACGAGGAGACGCGCGCCCTGTCCGTGACCCCGGAGGCGTTCGCCGAGCAGATGGCGGTGCTCGCCGGCCGGGGGCTCAGTCCGCTCACCACGGCCGCACTGGCGGCGTGCTGGCGCTCCGGCCGCGCGCTGCCCGAGCGGCCGGTCCTGATCACCTTCGACGACGGCTACGAGGGCGTGCACCGGCACGCCCTCCCCGCGCTCGCCAAGCACGGCTTCCCGGCCACCGTCTTCGTCTCGACCGGTTGGCTCAGGGGGCCGTACGACACCGGCGGCGGACTGGACACCATGCTGGACTGGGACCAGGTCCGCGACCTCGCGGCGGCCGGTGTCGAGATCGGCGGGCACAGCCACAGTCACCCGCAGCTCGACCAGGTCTCCGACGCCACCCTGCGGTTCGAGCTGATCCACTGCAAGGAGATCGTCTCGGACCAACTGGGCTCCGTACCCGTCTCGTTCGCCTACCCCTACGGCTACTCCAGCCGCCGGGTCCGGCAGGTCGTGCGCGAGACGGGCTGGGCCCAGGCCCTCGCCGTCGGCAACGCCCTGGCGCGGCGTGCTCAGGGGCCGTACGCGCTGCGCCGGGTGACGGTGCGCCGCAGCACGGACATCGGAGAGTTCGAGCGGCTGATCGAGGGGCGCGCGATCGCCCGTACGTTCGCCGCCGACCGTGCCCTGACCAAGGGGTACGCCGTGGTCCGCAGGGCCCGGCAGACGCGCCGGCTGGTCTCCCGCGCCGGGGGCTGACCTGCACGGAAACGACATGCCGCGGGCACGCGGAAACCGGGTGCACGCGGCGTCCCCGTGCCGGATCATGGCGGCATGTCTGGAAACCCGCACGAGGCGCTGCCGATCCGGCTCAACGTCGACGACTCCGACTCCCCGTCCGATGTCGTCGACGCGCTGTTCCTCGGCCGCTTCGCGACGGGTGAGCAGCCGTACTCCCACGCGGTGAACATCGACCGCGTGCGGTCCGGGGCGACGCTGATGCCGCCGGGCGCCCGGGTGCTGCGGGTCGCCCGGGACGACGACCGCAGCGCGACCCTCGCCGAGGGCGACGGCTGGACACTGCTGGTCTCCCGCTGGAACCGGGGCGCCGACGTCACCGTGACGGCGACCGGTGAGGAGCTCGCGAAGAAGATCCTCGACCAGGCCACGGACGGCGCGGCGGACGAACCCGAACCGCAGCCGGAGAACGTGACGATGGGCTTCTGGTACGTCTCCCCGCGGCGCGGCCCGCATCGCACCACCCGCCAGATCGCCGCGGGCACCTGGGACGAGGTCCGGCCCAACTACACCGCGCCGGTGGCGGACGCCATGGACCGCCTGATGAAGACGACCCCGCAGGACATCGCGGGCCGACTCCTGCTGCTGCACGGCCCGCCGGGCACGGGCAAGACCTCGGCCCTGCGCACCCTGGCCCGGTCCTGGCGCGACTGGTGCCAGGTGGACTGCGTCCTGGACCCCGAGCGGCTCTTCTCCGACGTCGGCTACCTCATGGACATCGCCATCGGCGAGGAGGACGCGACGGGCAAGGGCCGCTGGCGGCTGCTGCTCCTGGAGGACTGCGACGAGCTGATCCGCGGCGAGGCCAAGCACACGGCGGGCCAGGCCCTGTCGAGGCTGCTGAACCTGACGGACGGCCTGCTCGGCCAGGGCCGCAACGTCCTGGTCGGTGTCACCACCAACGAGGACCTGGAGCGCCTGCACCCGGCCGTGGTCCGCCCCGGCCGCTGCCTCGCCCGGATCGAGGTCGGCCCGCTGACCCGGTCGGAGGCGGTGAACTGGCTGGGCCGGGAGGACGGTGTCGGCCGCGAGGGCGCGACACTGGCGGAGCTGTACGCGCTGCGCCGCGGCACGTCCCCGACGGCCCTCCCGGAGCCGCGCGGGGGCGTGGACGCGGGGCTGTATCTGTAGCGGAACCACCCGCCGGTTCCGGTCACAACCGCCTCTCACCTGCCTGTTACCCAGGCCTGCCAAGGTGTGCGGCGGAGCGACGCCGAGCTCCGCATCGACCAGGGAGGCCCCGATGGCGCATCCGGCGCCCACCGTGTTCAGCGAACCCGCCCACCGCTTCGCGCGCTGGGTCCTGCCCGTCGTACTCGGTGTCGTCTACGGCAACTGGGTCGCGGTGAACCGGCGTCACGGCGGTCCCATCACCGGGCCGGACGTGGCGTCGGGTGTGTGGAGCGCGCTCGCCTTCATGGCCCTGTGCATCGCCGTGGTGCAGGCGACCCGGCGCCTCAGGCGCGACCTGCACGCCCTGCACGCGCTGCTCCGGGCCGCGTTCGCCGGCGCCGCACTGGGCTTCCTCTACGGCCAGACCGGCGACGACCTCCGCCCCGTGGTCATCACGTCGGTGCTGGTCACGGCAGCCGTCTTCCTGCTGCTGTTCTACCGCTTCCACACGCGCACCGACGCCTGACCAGGCCTGGAGGGCCAGGCCGCCCTCCGTCCCTCGAAGGCGACTGGTGCTTTGATAGGGGTATGACCCTGTTCGTCGGCACGTCCGGGTGGCAGTACAAGGACTGGCGGGACGTTTTGTACCCGTCCGGGCTGCCGATGCGGCTGTGGCTGGAGGAGTACACGGGTCACTTCGCCACCGTCGAGATCAACAACGCCTTCTACCGGCTGCCGGCCCGGGAGACGTTCGAGGACTGGCGGCGGCGGACGCCCGGCGACTTCGTCGTCGCGGTCAAGGCCAGCCGCTATCTGACCCACATCAAGCGGCTCAAGGAACCACAGGAGCCGGTGCACCGGCTGATGAGCCGGGCGGCGGGCCTCGGCGACCGCCTCGGCCCGGTGCTGCTCCAGCTCCCGCCCACGCTGCGCGCCGACCCGGGCCTGCTCGACGCGTGCCTGGCCTGCTTCCCGGCGTCGACCCGGGTAGCGGTCGAGCCGCGGCACGACTCCTGGTGGACCCCCGAGGTCCGCCGCGTCCTGGAGTCCCGGCGCGCCGCCCTGTGCTGGGCCGACATCCTGGCCCGCCCGGCGACGCCGCTGTGGCGCACCGCCGACTGGGGCTACGTCCGCTTCCACCAGGGCCGCGCCGAGCCCTGGCCACGCTACGGCCGGCGCTCGCTGGCCACCTGGCTCGACCGCATCGCCACGACCTGGACCGCCGGCGAGGACGTCTACGCGTACTTCAACAACGACCCGGGCGGCGCGGCGGTGGAGGACGCGATGGTGTTCGCACGGGCGGGAAGGTCGGCGGGGCTGGACATCACACGAACGCCCGAGCGTCTGGCGCGAGCCGGCTGAACCTCACCTTCCTCCCCGCCACGACGACGCTCGTCACGACGGTGTGCGGCGGAAGGCCGTAAGTCGGCTGCGGCGCCGGTCCGGCCGGTCGCGCAGTTCCCCGCGCCCCTTCAGGGCGTCGCCCTCGGGGCGCGGGGCTGTATCGATGTGCGGCTCCGCCGCGTGAGCGCGAACACCCCCCACCGGCCCGCAGCCGGACGCTCCCCCACCATGCCCACCTGACCAGCGGCCCGACGCCTACTCTCCGTAAGCCGCCCGCAGGGCGTCCCGGACCGCGGCCAGGGCGACCTCCTCGCCCAGCCCGAGCCGCCTGGCCCGCTCCACATAGGCCTGTGCCGCCGCGGCCAGCTCGCGGTCCGCCGCCGAGCCGGCCGCGGCGACGAACGTGCCGTTGCGGCCGCGCGTCTCGATCACCCCGTCCGCCTCCAGCGCCCGGTACGCCTTGGCGACCGTGTTCGCCGCGAGGCCCAGCGACTCGGCCAGCCCCCGCACGGTCGGCAGCCGGTAGCCGACGGGCAGCGCACCGGACCGCGCCTGCTCGGAGATCCGCGCCCGCACCTGCTCGTAGGGCGGGGCGCTGTCGTCGATGTCGATCTTCAAGGTCACAGGCCGATTGTCGCGCACCCGGCGGAAAATGAGAGGCACCCCGGACGGCTCCACGCGTAGCGTGCGCCCTCATGACCGTGATCGTGCGCGACCTGCGTCCCGACGTCCGAGCCGATGCCGAGGGCTTCTCCGACACCCGCCGCCTCGCCCTTCCGTACATGTTGTCCACCCCCGAGTCGGTGGTGCACGCCCTGACGCACGTCCACCCGGACGCCCATTTCGGGCAGCTCATCGCCGAGGAGGACGGCGAGATCATCGGCACCGCCCAGGTCAGCGTCGCCCACGACAGCCCGGAACCCGGCCAGGGGTCGGCCAACATCTACGTACGCCCCGACCGCAGGAACCGCGGCGCCGGTTCGCTCCTGCTGCGGACGGCGGAGGAGCGCCTGAGCCGCCTGGGCGTGACGAAGCTGTTCGCCTGGGTCCTGGACGAGCCGGACAACCGCGCGTTCGCCGAGCGGCACGGCTTCCGGGCCAGCCGCTCCGCCTGGTTCCTGCGCCTGGACCTGGCGGGCGGCACGCTCCCGCCCCGGCAGGAGCCGCCGTCCGGCGTAGAGCTGCGCACGGCCGCCGACTTCGCGGACGACCCGCGCCCCGTGTTCGAACTGGACGCGGCGACGGCGTCGGACGAACCCAGCGACATCGACGTGGAGTTCACGGACTACGAGGCCTGGCTCGAGGAACACTGGAAGCACCCGCTGCTGAACCACGACCTGACCACCGTCGCGCTCGTCGACGGCCGTCCCGCCGCCTTCAGCGTGGCCCACACGGACGGCGACTCCCGCTACGCCACCGCGATGACCGGCACCGCCCGGGAGTTCCGCGGCCGGGGCCTGGCGAAGCTCGCCAAGAACGACTCCTTGCATCGCGCCCGCGAGGCGGGGTGCACGGAGGCGTTCACCGGCAACGACACGGGGAACGAGCCGATGATCGCCATCAACAAGTGGTTCGGCTATGAGATCTGCGCGAAGGAAGTGCGTCATGTCCGCGAACTCGGCTGACCGGGACCCGCAGCCGGCCGACAGGAACCCGCAGCTGTACGTCGTCCTCGTCAAGGCGGGCCGTACGAAGATCCGTTACAGCGGCGAGCTGCTGGCGGACGACGGCACGCGCGTGGCGGTCCGCGCCGCGTGGGCGGGCTCCGGCGTCCGCGACTTCGGGTTCGTCCGCTTCGAGCCCGGCGACGTCTTCACGGAGTACTACTGGCGCGACCGGTGGTACGCGGTGAAGGAGGTCCGCTCCGCCACGGGGGCGCTGAAGGGCTGGTACTGCGACGTCACCCGCCCCGCCCGGCGCTCCGGCCCGGAGCTGGTGGTGGAGGATCTCGACCTCGACCTGTGGCGCTCCGCGGACGGCACGGACGTACGGCGCCTGGACGAGGACGAGTTCGCCGAGAGCGGCCTCGTCGAGTCGGACCCGGAGGCGGCGTCCGCCGCGCTGGCCGCACTCGACGAACTGGAGTCACTGGCCCGCGGCGGCGGCTTCGCGGCCCTCCTGGCCTGAGTCACCGATCTGCGCGACCAGCGCGTACCGCTCGTCCGTCACCGGTCCGCCCCACAGCAGCGGATCGCCCGAGAGCCGCTGCACGCGCACCCGCCCGGCGATCGGGGCGAGCAGGCCGGTGAGCCGCTCGGCGGATATGCCGACCGGTTCGATGCTCCCCCACACGCCCTCGACCAGCACCAGGCGCCCGCCCGGCCGCAGCAGCCCGCGCCAGTGCCCGAGGGCGCGCGCGGGGTCGGGCAGGGCCCACAGGACGTGCCGGACGAGCACGGCGTCGAAGCGCTGCTCCCCGACCGGCGGTGCCGCGGCGTCACCGACGAGGAACACGGCGTCGCGCCCGGCGAGCTTTTCGCGGGCGAGCGTCACCATCGCCGGGGAGAGATCCACACCCGTCACACGGTGCCCCTGTTCGGATGCGAGGAGTGACAGGCTGCCGGTGCCGCAGCCGAGATCGAGTACGTCGCCCGTGCGCCCGGGCAGCCA
This sequence comes from Streptomyces tibetensis, assembly GCF_040647715.1. Lineage (GTDB taxonomy): Bacteria > Actinomycetota > Actinomycetes > Streptomycetales > Streptomycetaceae > Streptomyces > Streptomyces tibetensis_A. The sequence continues at coordinate 425,204 of NZ_JBEZCR010000006.1, forward strand.
GTCGCGCAGCCGCCCGGCCCAGGCGCGGCGCACCTCGGGGTCGCGCAGGCCGTGGTCGGGCTCCTCGTCGAAGGAGGCGGCCTCGGCTTCCCAGTCCACGTTCGTCATGGCCCCAGAGTGACACCCGCCACTGACAACCGAATGGTGACTGCCGCCACTGACAGACCAGGAGCGATGAGTCACCCTCCCCCGAAAGGTCTACCTCCGTGAGAACGCGGAACCCGGTAGACCCGAAGGAGGCAGCCATGCGCCGTGTGACCGTGCAGAAGCCGCTGAAGAAGTCGGACGTCCGCCGGGTCCGCGAGGAGGCCGACGAGCGTCCCGCCGGGCGCCCGGAGGTCCGCAAGGACATCGCCCGCACCTGGTGGCCGGACGCCTGAGCAGCTGGTGCCGGTCATGAGACGCACCGCTCAGAGCAGCCGCTTTCGGTAGTGGACGCGGTCGTGGGGCCCGTCCGCGCGGCGCTCCACGAGTTCGTAGCCGTACTTCGGATAGATCCGCTGGTTCTCCCACATCAGCGCGTTCGTGTAGAGCCTGATCTCGGGCAGGCCGAGGTCACGCGTGCGTGCGTCCACGAACCGGAGCAGCCGCCGCCCCACTCCCCTGCCGTGTTCGGTGGGGCGGACGGCGATGGTGTCGAGGAAGAGGTGGTCGTCGAACGCCTCGATCACGACGAGCCCGGTCACCGGATCGCCCGTCACGAACACCTTGCCCGCGGCCACGTTCGCCGCATGGTCCTCCTCCATGGGCTGGGGCACCCGCCCGATGCGCTCGATGTAGGGGCGGAAGGCCGCGGCGATCACCTCCGCGACGACCGGTACGTCGGCGGCGCGGGCCGGTCGGATCTCGTCGTCTGACATGCCGCGACGGTACCTACCTGATGCCCGTCCGAACACTCCCTTAAGCGGGCCATAAGGATCGCCTCCACCCGCCCTCAGCAGGCGATTTCACTGATCTCAGGGGCTAGCTTCGAAGCACCCCACGGGATTCCGGCCCACGTCGGCCCGGACCTGCCCCCTGCACCGTCTCGAGGAGTTCCCGCATGCCCGCACGCCGCAAGGCCGCCTCCGTCGCCGCCCTCGGCGGCCTCCCGCTCGCCCTGACCGCGCTGAGCGCCGCACCGGCCGCCGCGCACGGTGCGATGGGCGACCCGGTCAGCCGGGTCTCGCAGTGCTACGCCGAGGGCCCCGAGAGCCCGAGGTCGGCCGCGTGCAAGGCGGCGGTCGCGGCGGGCGGCACCCAGGCCCTCTACGACTGGAACGGCATCCGCATCGGCGACGCGGGCGGCCGGCACCAGCAGCTCATACCGGACGGCAAGCTGTGCAGTGCGGACAACGCGGAGTTCAAGGGCCTCGACCTGCCCCGCGCCGACTGGCCGGCGACGGCCGTCCGCAGCGGCTCGTACACCTTCAAGTACCGCGTGACGGCCCCGCACAAGGGCACGTTCACGGTGTACCTCACCAAGCCCGGCTACGACCCGGCCAAGCCGCTCGCCTGGAAGGACCTGGATCTCGCGCACCCGGTCGCGACGTCCACCGACCCGGCCGCCACCGGCGGTTTCTACACCTTCTCCGGCAAGCTGCCCCAGCGCTCCGGCAAGCACCTGCTGTACGCGGTCTGGCAGCGGTCGGACAGCCCGGAGGCGTTCTACTCCTGCTCGGACGTCAGCTTCGGCGGCGGTGGCGGCACGGCGGGCGGCGCGGCTCCGGCCCCGTCCGCCTCCGCTCCCAGCGAGAAGCAGATCGAGGACGGCAACGACAAGTCGACCATCGAGCATCACGGGCACGGCGACAACGACCCCCGTACCTCCGCGGCGCCGGCCGCGGCCCCGAAGAAGGAGGCCACCCCGGACCGGCCGAAGGCCGCCGCACCCGCGCCCAACCGGCCGAAGGCGGCCGGTGCCACGGAGAACCTCGCCGAGACCGGCGGTGACGGCACCACCCCGTACGTCGCCATCGGTGGTGCGGCGGCGCTGGCGCTGGGCGCCTCGGCCCTGTTCCTGTCGGCCCGGCGCCGGACGGTGAGCGGCGGCCGGCACGACCGCTGACCCTCACCGCCCCACGATCCGGGGCCTGTCCGGCGGCTCAGGCCGGACAGGCCCCGAAACGTTTCTCTGACACGTGCAACCGCATGACACGTGTGGACCTGCGGCAGGTGTCGACCGATGGCACGTGTCAACGGGTGACACGTGTCATTCGAAGGCGGATGCACAGGTGGTGGGCGTGGCCCGGCCCGGGTCGAGGGCGTTGGCCACCTCGTGGAAGACGACCCGGTCGAGCAGCCCGGCGGCCACGTGCTCGGACAGATCGAGTGGGCACAGGTCCTGGAGCAGGACGTTGTGCACATCCGGTCCGCTCAGGTACTGGCTGCGCCACGGGGTGACCACCTCGTCGTACCGGGTGGCGATGACGGTGTAGCGCACGCCGGGCACGGTGTCGCCGCCCGCGTTGAGCTTGGCGAGGAAGGCGGAGCCGGTGACCTGGTCGGCGAGGGCGGGGGTGTTCTTCGAGAGCAGGTCCGCGGCGCCGGGGAAGTACGGCAGCAGGTGGGTGAAGCCGTTCAGGTCGGTGCCGTGGTTGCTGGGCGCGATGCCGACCAGGGCGTGCACCTCGGCGGCGCCGCCGAGGAACTTGAGGTAGTAGCGGGGCATCATGCCGCCCTGCGAGTGCCCGACGACATCGGTCTCGTCGGCGCCGGTGGCGGCGAGCACCTTGTCCACGAAGTCCTTCAGCTGTCCGGCGGACTTCTCGGCGGGTCCGAGGCCGTGGAAGAAGGGGACTCCGTCCAACTGGCCGTAGTCGAGGGAGAAGACGCAGTAGCCGCGGACCTGCAGATAGGGGGCGAGCCCCAGCCAGTTGTCGACGGAGTTGCCGAGGGTGCCGTGGACGAGGACGACGGGGCGGGGGTGGGATGCGGACGGCTTGCAGGAGTAGTCGTTCCAGCCGGAACTCGGGGCGGCCGAGGCCTGGGCCGTGGTGGCGGGGACGGTGACGGCGGCGGCGGTCAGCAGCAGCGCGGCCAGGGGTCTGAGCGCTCGTTTCCAGGGCAGCATCGGGTGATCTCCTTGCGGCTCAGGGGGAGGTGCGACGGCACGGGGCCCTGTGATCCGGATCACGAGGATGCTGTTCACTCGTCAAGTTACGGGCGAGTAGCCAAACTGGGAAGTTACGCGTCAGTAAAAACTCGCCGCGCAACCGGCGCCGCGGCCTCCGGCCGACCCCCCGTCACCAGGCGGGCCTGATGGGCCCGTGCGGAGCGATGCGCAGCAACTGGTCCCGCAGCGTCCGCACGTCGCGCTCCCCCAGCAGGCCACCCCATTCCCGCACGACTTCCGCGGCCGCCTCCTCGGCCGCCCGCGTGCAGTCCCAGCCCCGCCCGGTCAGCACGACCAGTCGCGCCCGCGCGTCCTCGGGATGCGGCCGCCGCTCGGCGTACCCCTTGCGCACCAGCTCGTCGACGAGCTGACTCGCGGCCTGCTTGGTCACCCCGAGGTGGGCGGCGAGGTCGGTGACCGTGGCCCCGTCGGGAGCGAGCCGGGCGAAGGCGAACCCGTGCGCGGGCCGCACCCCTTCGAAGCCGCGAGCGATCACGCCCTCGTTGATGCGTTGCGTCAGCCCGCCGGCGACGGCGAGCAGGGCGGCGGACAGGGCCATGGCCTCGGAGTTCTGCACGCATGCATTGAAACACCCTTGACCTGACGGTCAAGCAGCTTGACTATATGGTCAAGCTGCTTGACCACTTGGAGGCCTCATGCCCGTCGTCCGATCGTCCGAAGCCGTCACCCATGAGATCCACGGCGCCCGTTTCGTCTCGTACGCCACCCCGGGCAGCGGCAGCAAGGAACTCTGCGCCTGGCGCGGTGAGATTCCGGCCGGTCTCAAGGCACCCGCGCACACGGTCAGCCGGGAGGAGATCTTCCATCTGCTCGACGGTGAGCTGCTGATCACCCTCGACGGCCGCACCGAGCGCATCGTCGCGGGTGACACGGTGATCATCAGTCCTGGCGCCACCCTGACCGTCGAGAACCCGACCGACCGGACCGCGTACTCCTGGGTCACCACCTCGATCGGCCTGGAGGCACGGCTGGCCGACGGCACCCGCATCGTGCCGCCGTGGGCCAACTGACGTCCCACGGCCGACGCCATACGGGGTCTACGTCGTACAGGGCCGACGTCACGCGGAAGGGTCTACGCCGCCCGCCCTCCACGGCGGGCTCCCCCTAGTCCCCCGGGCATCACCGCCCGCGGCCCGAACTTCGCCCGCGCCCGGTCCGCGACCTCCTCGATACGGCGGACCTTCTCGTCCACCGGGTCGAAGGTCAGCTGGTGGGAGGCCTGGTCGGCCGGGTCGAGCCCCTCGGCGCGCAGGGCGATCGCCCGCACCCGCGCCCGCTGCAGCCCGAGCGCCTCGTACATCCCGTAGGCGGCCCTGGTCAGCGCCGGGGAGTGCGCGGTCGGTTCGCCCAGGGTGCGGCTGCGCGTGGTGGCGGACCGGTCGGCGTAGCGCACGGTGAGGGTGAGCGTGCGGCAGACCTTCTCCAGGGCGCGCAGCCGGGCACCGATCTCCTCGGCGGCCGACAGCAGCGCCCTGCGGTGCCGGTCCGGGTCCAGTTCGTCGCGCCCGAAGGGGCGTTCCGCCGCCAGGGACCGGGAGACGGCGTTCGGCACGACCCGGCCGCGGTCGATGCCGTTCGCCTTCTCGCGCAGCTCGCGGCCGGCCTTCGCACCGATCAGCCGCTGCAGTGTGGACAGCGGTGCGGCGGCGACCCGGCCGAGGGTGTCGAGCCCGTAGTCGCCCAGGGTGCGGGCGGTCGCGGCACCCACACCGGGCAGCGCGGCGACGGGCTTGTCCGCGAGGAACTGCGCGACGGCGTCCGGCTCGTCGGGCACCGCGCACGTCACCCCGGGCACGGCCTCGCCCAGTGCCATCCGGGCCAGCATCGGCCCGGGACCGGCTCCGATCACGCAGTCGACGCCGTGGAGTGCGAGCGACCGCACCCGGATCACCGAGGCCAGTTCGACGGCGTCCCGCCCGAAGTACCGCTCGGCACCGCGCAGGTCGGCCAGCGCCCCGTCCGGCGGCAGGGCCTGGACGACGGGGGTGAACTCCTCGAGCATCCCGAGCAGACGGGGCAGGTCCGCCTCGCTCGTCGCAGGCAGCTGGAAACGTACGCAGAGGATGGTCATCCCGCACTCCCCGGACTCTGGTGCCACAACTTCCTTGTGTTCGCGGGCTCTTCGCCCGCGGGACGCAGATCGGCCCAGGGGTGCATCTCGTACCCCGTGGACATGCGGATCTTCCGCTGCTCCATCGGATCCTTGGCCGCGGAACCCGTCGGCGCGGGCGCACCGTCCGACCCGGCGAGCCGCCGCCGCACGGCTCCCTCGCGGTCGTCACCGGAACCGCCGTCACCGGAACCCTCCTCGCCGGAATCACGGGGGTCGGGGCCGGGTCCGGCCAGTCGGGCCGCGACCCCCTCCAGCCCCTCCTCCCGGCGCACTTCCAGCAGGTCCGCGAGGTTCCAGGCGGCGGCTCCCACCACGCTGAGGCTGCGCGGGCCGCGACGCTGCACCACCCCGCGCACCAGCAGCAGCCAGGAGTGGAAGACGGTGTGGGCGCAGGCGTCGTGGGAGTCGTCGAAGAAGGCGAGGTCGACCAGGCCCGTGCCGTCGTCCAGGGTGGAGAAGATGACGCGCCTGCCGGACCTGATCGGCGGCGTCTGGGTGGCCGCCTTGGTGCCCGCGACCAGCACCGTCTCCCCGTGCCTCGCCTCCCGCAGCCGCCGCGCCGACACCACGCCCAGCTCGTCGAGGAACTGCCGGTGATCGTCCATCAGATTGCGGGAGGCGTCCATGGACAGCACGCCCAGCTCGGCGCTGAGCCGTTCCGAGGAGGTGAGGTCGGGCAGCCCGGCCGGCGCCGTCTTCCGCCCCCCGGCCAACGGCAACTGACCACCGCCCCCGCCCCGGGCGCCCCGGTGCAGTTCGGTCAGATGCAGTTGCAGATCACGGCGGTTGGCGCCGAACGCGTCCAGCGCTCCCACCTGCGCGAGCCGCTGGGCCACCGGACGGCTGGGCCTGCCCCGCTCCCAGAAGTCGACCAGCGAGGCGTACGGCTGGCCCTCGGCGATCCGCGCCGCCTCGGCCTCGCTGATGCCGTGCACATCGGAGAGGGCCAGCCGCAACCCCCATTTACCGGACACCAGTTCGATACGGTGTGCGACCCCCGACGCGTTCACGTCCAAGGGCAGCACGGGCACTCCACGGCGCCGCGCGTCCGCCAGCAGCAGCCGCTTGGGATACATCCCGGGATCGTGCGTGAGCAGCCCGGCGTAGAAGGCGGCCGGATGATGCGTTTTCAGCCACGCCGACTGATAGGTCGGCACGGCGAAGGCGACCGCGTGCGCCTTGCAGAAGCCGTAGGACCCGAATGCCTCGACGATCTCCCAGGTCCGCTGAACCGTTTCCGCGTCATACCCCCGGGCCGCCGCGTGCTGCGCGAACCACACCTTGATCCGTGCCTGCGACTCCATGTCCGACAGCCCGCGCCGCACCCGGTCGGCCTCACCGCGCCCGCAACCGGTCATGATGGCGACGATGTCGATGATCTGCTCGTGGAAGACGACCACCCCGTACGTGTCCCGCAGCGGTTCCTCCAGATCCGGGTGCGGATACCGGATCGGCGCCCGCCCGTGCCGCGCCTCGATGAACGGCCGCACCATGTCGGCGGCGACCGGCCCGGGCCGGAACAGCGAGATGTCGACGACGAGGTCGTGGAACGTGGCGGGCTGGAGCCGCCCGACCAGGTCCCGCTGCCCGGGCGACTCGATCTGGAAGCATCCGAGCGTCTCGGTGGACTGAATCAGCCGGTACGTCTCCGGATCCCCCGGCGCCAGGGCGTCCAGGTCCACCCGGACGCCCGACACCCGCCGCACTTCCTCCACCGCGTGCGCCATGGCCGACTGCATCCGCACGCCCAGCACATCGAGCTTCAGCAGCCCGAGGTCCTCGACGTCGTCCTTGTCGAACTGCGACATCGGGAAGCCCTCGCCACTGGTCGGCATGACCGGCGTACGCGCGAGCAGCGAGGCGTCCGACAGCAACACCCCGCACGGGTGCATCGCCACGCCGCGCGGCAGGCCGTCCAGCGCCTCGACCAGCTCCCACAGCCTCCCGTACTTCTCCTTCTCCCCGGCCAGCGCGCGCAGCTCGGGCAACTCCTCCAGTGCCGCTCGGGCATCCCGCGCCCGGATATGGGGAAAGGACTTGGCGACCCGGTCGATCTCGGCCGGGTCCATGGACAGGGCGGCCCCCACGTCACGGATGGCGTGCCGTACGCGATACGTCTCCGGCATCGCCACCGTCGCGACCCGCTCGCTGCCGAACCGGTCGATGATCGCGCGGTAGACCTCCAGCCGGCGCGCGGACTCCACGTCGATGTCGATGTCGGGCAGCACGACCCGCTCCTTCGACAGGAACCGCTCCACCAGCAGCCGGTGCTCGATGGGATCGGCGTGCGCGATACCGAGCAGGTGATTGACGAGCGACCCGGCCCCGGACCCCCGGGCGGTGACCCGGACGCCCATCTTCCGGACGTCGTCCACGACCTGGGCGACGGTCAGGAAGTAGGAGGCGAACCCGTGGTGGGCGATGATGTCCAGCTCGTGGTGCATCCGCTCCCAGTACTCCCGCCGCCGGTCGTACCCGCGCAGCACCATGCCGGCCGCCGCCCGCGAGGCCAGCGTCCGCTGGGCGGTGCGGTGCCCGGCGCCGGCCAGGTGCGGCTCGGGGAAGTGGACGGTACCGATGCCGAGATCGCCCTCGGGGTCGACCAGGCATTCGGCGGCCGTGGCCTGCGTCTGCTCCACCAGCCGGTGAGCGGTCTCCCGCCGGAATCCCGCGGCCTCCACGATCCGCTCCGCCACCCGGGCCATGTCCCCGGCGCCCTTGAGCCAGGCCTCGCCGGAGTCCAGCCCCTGGGCCGGGTCGATGGGCACCAGCCGCCGGGCGGCGTCCAGCACGTCGGCGACCGGCCCGAGACCCGGGTCGGCGTACCGCACGGCGTTGGTGAGCACGGGCCGGATGCGCTGCTCGGCGGCGAACCCGACGGTACGGGCGGCCAGCCGCAGCGAGCCCGGCCCCGTCCCCTCCCGGCCGTGCCAGACGGCCTCCAGCCGCAGGTCGTCGCCGTAGGCGTCCCGCCAGGGTGCGAGCAGCCGCGCCGCCCGGTCGGGCCGCCCCGCGGCCAGGGCACGCCCGACGTCCGACGCGGGCCCGAGCAGCACGGTCACCCCCTGGGCATGATTGCGCTCCCAGGGCAGCAGGGGCGTCCCCTCCTCTTCATGGGCGGCCGAGACGAGCCGGCACAGCTCCCCCCACCCCCGGGCACCGTCCCTGGCGAGAAAGGTCACGCGGGGAGCCGACTCGTCGACAAAGGCACCACCCCGCACCGGGGTCCGCCGCCGCCGCTCGACCCTGGGCTCCGTACCCGCCACCGCCAGATCGACCCCGAACAGCGGCCGGACCCCCGCCTTCCCGCAGGCCTTCGAGAACCGGACCGCGCCGGCGAGCGTGTCGCGATCGGTCAGCGCCAGGGCGTCCATCCCCCGCTCGGAGGCACGCTCGGCCAGCCGCTCCGGGTGCGAGGCTCCATGACGCAACGAGAATCCGGAGACGGTGTGCAGATGCGTGAACCCCGGCACACGCACCTCCCGCACTCGTGAGCCACACCAGCTCTCGAACATCTGTTCCCAGCTACCTCACCCCCACCATACCCCCATCCTCGAATGTATGTGCGACATCCGTTCGGCCCCGCCCCACCTGCGGAAACACCACGAACCCCCCGACCTTTGAGGCATGCCGCACAGCTCGTTCCTCGCCGAGGTGAGAGACGCCGTCACGCCGCGGGCCACCCTGCTCGTCGTCGGCGTGATCGCACTCCAGCTGCTGTTCATCGCTTCGTACGTGGGAGCACTGCACGACCCGAAACCCAAGGACGTGCCCTTCGGTCTCGTCGCCCCACAGGCCGCGGCCGCACAGGCGATCACCCGCCTCGAACGCCTCCCCGGCTCCCCGCTGGACCCCCGCGCACTGCCGAACGCGGCAGCGGCCCGCACCCAGCTCGCCCACCGCGACATCGACGCGGCCCTGATCATCGACCCCAGAGGCAGCACCGACACCCTCCTGGTCGCCTCGGCCGGCGGCAGGATCCTCTCCACCACACTGGCGGCCCTCGTCACCACCCTGGAGAAGTCCGAGCGGCGCACCGTCCGGACGATCGACGTGATCCCGTCCGCACCCCACGACCCCAACGGACTCTCGTCCTTCTATCTGGTGATCGGCTGGTGCGTCGGCGGCTACCTGGGCGCCGCGGCCCTCGCCCTCAGCGCCGGGGCGAAACCCTCCAACCCCACCCGCGCCGCGATCCGCCTCGCGGTCATGGCGCTGGTCGCGATCATCGGCGGTCTCGGCGGAGCCCTCATCACCGGCCCGATCCTGGACGCCCTGCCGGGCGGCACCGCGGCCCTCTGGGGCCTGGGCGCCCTGATCATCTTCGCCGTGGGCGCGGCCACCCTCGCCCTCCAGGGCGTCTTCGGCACGATCGGCATCGGCCTGGTCATCCTGCTGGTGGTCGTCCTCGGCAACCCCAGCGCGGGCGGCGCCCTGCCCCCACCCCTCCTCCCGCCCTTCTGGAAGGCGATCGGCCCGGCCCTGCCCCCCGGCGCCGGCACCTGGTCGACCCGCTCCATCGCCTACTTCGACAACAACGCGATGACCGGCCCCCTCCTCGTACTGGCGGCATGGGCCGTAGCAGGAGCCGCGATCACCATGGCGGCGGCGACCGTACGTAAGCGCGCAAAGGCGACTGCACCGTAACCACACCCCCGCCCGCACCCGCGTACGGCGAGAAGGCGACGCGGCCCCGACCCCCACCCGACGTCACGCGAAAACGCGCACCCACCCGGCGAGAGGGCACGCAAAAGTCCCGCCCCTCGCACAAGGGGCGGGACTTCACACACTCACATGTCAGCCGATCTGCGTCCCGGTGGCCGACAGCGCCTCGGTCACCGGCTGGAAGAACGTCTCCCCGCCCGAGGTGCAGTCACCACTGCCGCCGGACGTGAGCCCGACCGCCTTGTCCCCGGAGAACAGCGACCCACCACTGTCACCCGGCTCCGCGCACACGTCGGTCTGGATCAGCCCGTTCACGATGTCGCCGTTGCCGTAGTTCACGGTGGCGTCCAGCCCGGTGACCTTGCCGTCGTGCACCTTCGTGGTCGACCCGCTCCGGGTGACCGCCATGCCGACGGTCGCGTCCACGGCGCCCGAGATCTTCTGGGCGGACCCGTTGTACAGGTTCACCTCACTCGGGTGGTCGACCTCCGCGGTGTACTTGACCAGCCCGTAGTCGTTGCCAGGGAACTGGGAGTCCGCGTTGGTGCCGATCTCCTTGCCGCTGGAGTCCGACCACGTGGAGATGCCCTCGGTGCAGTGACCCGCCGTCAGGAAGAACGGCTCACCGCCCTTGACCACGTTGAAGCCCAGCGAGCAGCGCCCGCTGCCGCCGGTGATCGCGTCGCCACCGGCGACGAAGGGCTTGTACTCCCCCTTGGACCGCTTGAGTTCGGCCTTCGCCCCGAGCCCGTCCACGACCTTCGTCAGCGTCGCCCACTCGGCCTTGGAGACCGTACGGTCGGCGGTCACGACGACCTTGTTCGTCGTCGGGTCGGTCACCCACGCGGTACCGGGGATCGTCGCGTCCTTCTTCAGCGTGCCGCGGGCGCTCTTGAGTTCGGCGAGGGAGTTCGCCACGACTCTCGCCTTCGCGCCGGCCTTCTCCACGGCCTGCGCGGCGCTCTCGTCGAGCACGTTCACCACGAGGCTCTTGCTCTTGGTGTCGTAGTACGTCCCGGCCGCGTCGCCGCCCAGGTCCTCGGCCAGCGACGAGGCGAGCTTTCCGGCCGCGGTGACCGACAGGGCCCGGGGCGCGGACGCCTCAGGGGTTTCACTGGCGTTCGCGGTCTGGAACGTCACTCCCGCGGCGACCAGCGCGGCGATGCCCGCACCTGCCACGGCTGCACGCCGCTTGGGTATGCGTCGGTGCTTCAACTTTCGTCCTCCTGTGGGGGGTCGGCACGAGAGGTTGTGGGGACCTCACGAGCCGGAAGGCTTCGTTGACGAGCGCCCACTATTCCGAGGACGACGGGGAGCACACAAGGGTGACTTCGAGACGCGCGTAGACAGCGCTTCGCACGCCCCCTTATTTTGACCGTCCACGATCAAATCGGACCAACTCCCGCGCGTTCACAGTGCAAACATTACGCGTGAGTAATGTGTGCCCACTCTGTGACGTCGCCACCTGGCCGAATTCCGCCCCTCCCAAGGCCGGTTCGGAGAAGGTCGAGGGGGCCCGTAGGGCGACCCGAAGGGTCCGCACACACCCCGCACGCAACACGAAGCCCCCGCACGCGATGCGCGCGGGGGCCACGTGAACCACGGCCGAGAGAAATGCCGCGAACTGCCGCGAACTGCCGCCGGTGCCTAGTAGACGCTGACGCCGTAGGCGCTCAGGGCCTCCGTGACGGGCTGGAAGAACGTCGTACCACCGGAGGAGCAGTTGCCGCTGCCGCCCGAGGTGAGACCGTACGCCGTGCCGTTGCTGCCGTAGAGCGAACCGCCGGAGTCACCGGGCTCGGCGCAGACGGTGGTCTGGATCAGGCCGGAGACGATGTCCCCGCCGCCGTAGTTGACGGTGGCGTTGAGGGCGGTGACACGGCCGCTGTGCGTGCCGGTCGTGGAACCGTCGCGGATGACGGTGGTGCCCACGCTCGGGGTGGCCGCACGCGTGATGTCCACGCCGTTCGCGGTGCCGGGGCGGCTGACGGACCCGCTGTAGCGCACCAGGCCGTAGTCGTTGCCCGGGAAGCTGGAGCCGGCGGTCGAGCCGATGACCGTGGTGCGGCCGGAGTTGGAGTACCAGGTGCCCGCGCCGTCGGTGCAGTGACCGGCGGTCAGGAAGAACTGCTGGCCGCTGCTGTTCTGGACGTTGAAGCCGAGGGAGCAGCGCCAGCTACTCGCATAGATGGCGTCGCCACCCTGGATGAGCTTGCTGAACTTGCCCGGGGTGCGCTTGATCGTGAGCGCGTCGGCGTTGCCGCCGGCCTGCTGCTTGATCTTCGCTATCTCCGCCTGCGTGACCGTGCTGTCCACGGTCAGGAGCACGCGGTTGGTCTTGCTGTCGACGGCCCAGGCGGTGCCCGGGATGTCGGCCTTCAGCAGCGAGCCGCTGGCGCTCTTGAGCTCCGCGGCGCTGAAGGTGGTGGGGGCGTCGGAGGCGTTCGCGCTGGGGATCGCGATCGCTGCGGCGGCAACGAGGCCGGTGGAAACGGCGATCAGCCGGGTCCGTCTCGAAATGCCACTGCGGGGGGTGGTGCGCCTGATCCTCACTTTTCGTTCCTCCACAAAGGAAGTCGGGGGCCCTCGTGGGGTTTCGGGCCCGTGAGGCGCAGCCTGGGACCGGCCGTCCGGATTCCGAACACGCCGTGCCCCTGACAAGCGCTGAGGGGGAGTATTCGGCCGAACGGCCGGTCGGCGCAAGAGTGCCTTTCGGACTCCCGCCTTTGATGGATCTTTACGAAGTGCCGCAGCGGCCGCCTTTCACCCCCGCCGCACGTTCACCCCCGGCGCACCCCACGCCAGCATGCGCTCCCCCGCCGCGACCTCGATGAGCGTGTTCCCCGGCGGCGGGAAGGGGCAGACGAGATGGTCGGCGAAGGCGCACGGCGGCAGCAGCGCCCGGTTGAAGTCGACCGTGGTGAGCCCCTCGGCGTCCGGCGCGGCCGGATACGGGAACCGGTAGCGGTAACTGCCGTTCCCGCTGGCGGCGTAGGCGAACACGGCCCACAGCGAGCCGTCGTCCCGGAGCGACGCAGACCGCCGAACGCCCGGCGCGCGGAGGATTTCCGGGTCGAAGTCCCGCACGCCCCACGCCCCCTCGCGCACCAGCACGACCTGGCGCCGCTCGCCGTACGCCACCCTGGCCGCGCTCGCGGGGCCGGGGTCGGGTGCGAGCCGCACCTCGCCACCGAAGGGCCGCCCGTCCACGGTGAGACCGTCCGACTCGGCGGCGGTCAGCACGACCGCCTCGCCGTCGGCCCGCCGGGAGCCGGGCGGGCCGCCGCGCCGGGGGCAGGTCAGCCGTCGCAGGGGCAACAGCAGTCGCACCCGTCGCAGCCGTCGCAGTCCCGGCAGACGCCCTCGCGCTTCTTGCGGGACCACGGCCCCTCGTACTCCTTGGCGCAGCACAGCTTGCAGGTGCAGCACAGCAGCCAGAACATCCCGCAGCCGGCCCAGAACCCACGCCGGCGGGGCGGCTGCGGCACCGGAGCGCCCCCACCGAAACCGCCTCCGCCGAAACCTCCGCCGAATCCGTCCCCGCCACCGTACGCCCCGCCACCACCGGCGTACGGGTTCCCGCCACCGCCCGCGTACGGGTGCTGCGGAGAGCCGTAGGGCCCCGGCGGCTGCTGCGGGGAGCCGTAGGGCCCCGGCGGCTGCTGTCCGTGGGGTCCCTGCGGTCCGTAGGGACCGCCGCCCTGGTGGGAGGCGCACACCGGCACCGTGCCGAACGCCCGGTCCACCGAGCGCTGCAGCTCGTGCACCAGCAGCAGATGGACGAGCTGCCCGTCGGTGAACGCGGCGTCGCGCAGCGCGAGCCGCACCCCGTGCACCGCGTCGTCGGCGAGCCGCCTGGCCTCCGCCAGGGAGGTGCCGGTCGCGGTGATCGGGTTCCAGGCGTCTGACGCGGCGTCAGCGTGCAGGTCCTCCACGGCGTCCAGCAGGTGAGCGAGGCGTCCGAAGAGCCGCCCGGCCTCGGAGAGCGGTCCGGCGTTGCCCGGCCGGCCGGCGAGGACCGCCGTGTGCGCGAAGGCGGCGGCGGTGGCGGTCTCGGTCGGCTCGGTGACCGTCAGGATCGGCGTCCCGGGTCCGGCCAACAGCTCGATCCCGACCTGCCGGTCCACCGCGTCGACCAGGAGCGAGGTGTCGAATCCCACAGCGGTGCCGCTGCGGGCACCGGCCGAGTCCCAGCTCGCGGCGACCCGTCGCGCGGCGCGCGCCACCGGCCTGCGGCCCAACAGCCCGTCACCGTCGGTGACGTGATCGCGTACCTTCGCCGAGGCCAGCACCAGGGAGACGGCCGCCGCGAGCCGGGCTCCCTCGCCGTCCGCGACGGAGGCGGTGCGCATGCCGCGCAACGGGCACGGTCCGGCCGTACGCCGGCCCGCCCCGGCCCCGCTCTCCGCCTGAGCCTCCGTCAGAACCGAGAGAAGCAGCCCGTCATAATTCGTGACTATCCGGGCGAACTGCCCGTGGTCACCGCGCAGAGCGAGGCAAAGCCCGCACAAATGCGCCATCCACTGGTCGGCGAGCCTGTCTCCGAGCCGGTGTCTGCAAGGCCTGACGATTCCGAACACAAGGCTCCCCCGAACTTCGTGACAACGCTGAGCTGCGGCATCGTATCGGCCCCGGCATTCACCCGTACGCCCCGGCCATCACCCGTACGCCGGGAAGAATCATATTTCACTCACAGTCAGCAGCCGTTTGGGAAACGGCCCTTGGGACACACGGACTCTCGACGGAATCGCTGTGCACCAGTACCGTCACAAACCCCCCGTGCGGCGTCTATCCACTTGGCGCGCCATCCGCATCATGGACGACCATAGGGATGCGGAATGCAGAAAGACCGCTGTGAGAGGAGGCGTCCATGGGATCGGTACGCAAGGCAAGTGCCTGGCTTGGCCTCGTCGACGACAACGAAGACGAGCGTTACTACGACGACGACGACTACTCCGACGGGAACGAGCCCGGGGAAGCCTGGGTCACCGATCCGCGTGTCAAGGTGGCCTCGGACGTCGCCGAGGAGAAGGGCCGCCGCATCGGCACGGTGACCCCGGACAGCTTCCGGGACGCACGCGCCATCGGTGAGCTGTTCCGCGAGGGCGTGCCGGTCATCATGAACCTCACGGCCATGGAGGCCTCCGACGCCAAGCGCGTGGTCGATTTCGCGGCCGGCCTGATCTTCGGCCTGCGCGGTTCGATCGAGAGAGTCTCGACCCGTGTGTTCCTGCTGACCCCGGCCCACACGGAGATCGTCAACGGCGATCCGGCCGGACACCGCACGGACGGCTTCTTCAACCAGAGCTGAGGCAGGGCCGCTCACCGGCCCTGCCCCCGCGCAGGGTTACCGGACCGGCCTACCGGAAGGCATCGAGTCCGGTGAGCGCCTTGCCCAGCACGAGCTGGTGCATCTCGACGGTGCCCTCATAGGTGAGCACCGACTCGAGGTTGGTCGCGTGCCGCATCACGGGATATTCGAGGGAGATCCCGTTGGCTCCGAGAATCGTCCGGGCCGTGCGGCAGATCTCGATCGCCTCCCGGACGTTGTTGAGCTTGCCGAAGCTGACCTGCTCGGGACGCAGGCGGCCGGCATCCATACGCCGCCCCAGATGGTGGGCGAGCAGAATCCCCTTGTGCAGTTCGACCGCCATGTCGGCGAGTTTGGCCTGGGTGAGCTGGAAGCCGCCGATGGGCCGCCCGAACTGCTCCCGCGACTTCGCGTAGTCGACCGCTGCCTCGAAACTGGCACGGGCCGCGCCCATGGCGCCCCAGACGATTCCGTACCGGGCGTGCGACAGACAGCTGAGGGGCCCGCGCAGGCCGGTGACCTCCGGAAGGACGGCGTCGGCGGGCAGCCGCACGTCGTCGAGCACGAGCTCGCTGGTGACGGAGGCCCTGAGGGACCACTTGTGCTTGATCTCGGGAGCGGAGAACCCACCGCTGTCGGTGGGCACCGCGAACCCGCGGATCCCCTCCTCGGTCTGCGCCCACACGACGGCGACACCGGCGACCGACCCGTTGGTGATCCACATCTTGCGGCCGTTGAGGATCCAGTCGGAGCCGTCGCGCTTGGCGTACGTCCGCATGGCGGCGGGGTCGGAGCCGTGGTCGGGCTCGGTGAGACCGAAGCAGCCGATGACCTCACCGGCGGCCATACGCGGCAGCCACTGCTGCTTCTGCTCCTCGCTGCCGAAGCGGTGGATCGCGTACATGGCGAGGGAGCCCTGCACGGAGACGAGGGAACGGATGCCGGAGTCGGCGGCCTCCAGCTCCAGGCAGGCGAGCCCGTACTGCACGGCGGACGCGCCGGCACACCCGTACCCCTCCAGGGACATCCCGAGGGCTCCGATGCCTCCGAGTTCCCTGGCCAGCTCCCGGATCCCCGGCAGCTCCCCCTTCTCGTACCACTCGGCGACATACGGCAGGACCCGGTCCGCGGCCCAGGCCCGCACGGTGTCCCTGATCCCGAGGTCCTCGGGCTCCAGCAGATCGTCCAGGCCGAGGGGATCGCCGGGATCGAATGGAGGCAGCTTGGACGAACCGGACATGATCGACACCCTCCGAAGCTCTTTAACTAGCACTGCTAACCAGACGCTACGACGCCGGCCCACACATACACCACCCACAGCTGCCAACTGAGAGAGGAACCTCGCCGACGCCCACCACGCCGCGGACGTCCGAGCCGTAAGCCCTGAGCCGTGGGCCGTGAGCCCTGAGCCGTGAGCCCTGAGCACCGCAAGCCGCCCACGGCGCGGTCCACCCACGGGCGACCTCGGCTTCTCGGCCGACAGTCACGGGCGGCGCCTGGGTGGGCGAAGGGGGATCACACCGAGACGCGTGACTCCGCCGCGTCCCTGGGGGCAGGAATCTCCACCGGCCCCGGCTCACACTGCATCACCCGCGGCAGCCGCAGCGCCATCGCCGCCCCGAGCAGCAACAACCCCGCGCTCACCAGCAACGTCACATGCAGGCCGTGCACGAACGCGTCACGGGCGGCTTGCCGCAGCGCCGCTCCGGCGGCTCCGCCCAGCTGCGCGGCAACCTCGTACGCCTCCCCCAGCGAATGCCCCGCCGACGCGGAGGCCGACGCCGGCACCCCGGGCACACCCGACAGCCCGGGCGCGTACGCCGCGTTCATCACCGTGCCGAGCAGCGCGATGCCGATCCCCGCCCCGAGCTGGTACGACGTCTCCCCGATCGCCGCCGCCCCGCCGGCCTGCTCCTGCGGCGCCTCGCTCAGCATCGACTCGTACGCCCCGAACAGAGTCGTCTCCAGCCCGAAGCCGAGCAGCACGAAACCGCTCAGCATCAGCGCACAGTCGTCCGTCCGCCCCAGCGCGGTCAGCAGCACCACGGCGAACGCCGTGAGGCAGAACCCTGCACACACCATCCGGCGCGGCCCGAACCGCCGCAGCATCCGCGCCCCGGCCAGCCCGGCCGCCATCGCCGCGAGCGTCAGCGGCAGCAACCGCAGCCCGGTCTCCAGCGGCGACAGCCCGAGCACCAACTGCAGATACTGCGCCGCGATCAGTTCCAGACCCACCAGCGCGAGCATCGCCAGCACGATGCACCCCACGGACGTGCTGAACGCCGGCCGCGCGAACATCCTGAGGTCCACCAGCGGATACGTCCGCCGCCGCTGCCGCCGTACGAAGCCGACCAGCAGCGCGGCGCCGAGCACGAGCGGCAGCACGGTGAGCAGGCTGCCCAGCGATCCCCCGCTGCCGAGCCGCTTCACGCCCAGCACGACACCGAACAGTCCGGCCGCCGCCATCAGCGCGCCCACCACGTCCCAGGGACCCTTGCCGTCGCCCTTCGACTCGGGCAGCAGCAGCCGGCCCACCGGGAGGCTGACCAGCATCAGCGGGATGTTGACGAGGAACACCGAGCCCCACCAGAAGTGCTCCAGCAGGAAGCCGCCGAGCAGCGGGCCGACCGCCGCGCCCACCGCGGCCACGGCACTCCATATGCCGATCGCGAGCGCCCGCTCGCGCCGGTCGGGGAAGACCTGGCGCAGGATCGACAGCGTCGCGGGCATGATCATCGCGCCGCCCACGCCGAGCAGCGCCCGCGCCACGATCAGCACCTGAGCGCTGTCGGCCAGGGCCGCCAGGCCGGAGGCGACGCCGAACAGCGCGTAGCCGAGGAGCAGGATTCTCCGGCGGCCGACGCGGTCGCCCAGCGTGCCGAACAGGATCAGCAGCGAGGCGCAGACCAGCGGGTAGACGTCGACGATCCAGAGCAGTTCCATCCCGCCGGGCTTGAGGTCCTCGGTGACGGCGGGAACCGCCACGTGCAGCACGGTGGCGTCGACGGCGACCAGCAGCAGGCTGACGCAGAGGACGACGAGGACCACCCAGCGGTTGGCACCGGCCCCGGCCGTCCGACGGCGCAGCGCAGCGGCGGCCGTGGTCGTCCCGGACATGTACGTACCTCCCAGATGTTCCCTCGCGATCGGCGGGCTCGCGGGGTGGGGGACGCCCCCGCGACTGGGCCGGAGAGGAGCGGCGGTCTCCGGCCGGCGCAAACGAAAAGCGAGTGACACGTCAGCGTACGCGAGTCCCCGGCGCAGGCCAGTGGCGGACCTCTCACACCTCCGGCGGACAGATGTGGCGTACGCCACTTCCCCCCGTGTCGTCGACGCGTCGGCCGACCGGGTGGTTCCGCCCCGGGTCGATAATCGGGCGGGTGACCGATCTCGAGACGCGTGCGGCCCCGTCCCGCGCCGGGGCGCTGCGCCGGGCGGCCCCGGCGCTCGCCGGGTACGCGGCCGTCCGCGCCCTGGGCCTGCTCGCCCTGTTCCTGTGGAGCGAGGCGCGGGACAAGAGCGCGTACACGCTGCTGACCGCCCGCTGGGACGCGCTCTGGTACGTCAGGGTCGCCGAACTCGGTTACGGCTACGAGGTACGGCTGCCGAACGGGGACGTGCACTCGAACCTGGCGTTCTTCCCGCTGCTGCCCTGGCTGGAGCGGCTGGTGGCGGCGGTCTCGCCGCTGTCGTACGCGGACGGGGGGTTCCTCGTCAGCCTGCTCGCCTCGCTCGCCGCGGCCTGGGGGATCTTCGCGGTGGTGGACCACGTGTACGGCCGCCGGGCGGGCGTGTGCACGGTGCTGCTGTGGGCCGTCCTGCCGGTCGGGATCGTGCAGTCGATGGCATACAGCGAGTCCCTGTTCACGGCGCTCGCGGCCTGGTCGCTGTACGCGGTGCTGACCGGCCGCTGGGTGACGGCGGGCACGCTGGCCCTGCTCACGGGACTGACCCGCCCGGTGGGTCTGGCCGTGGTGGCGGCGGTGTGGGTGTCGGCGGCGGCCGCCTTCGCGCGAGAGGGACGCGCGGCCGGTCCGGACGTCACGGACATGCCGGCCGACGGCACGACCCGGACCCGGCGCGTCCTCGCCATGCTCCTGGCCCCCCTGGGCACCGCCGGCTACGTCCTCTGGGTCGGGCACCGCACGGGCAGGGGGCCACTCGGGTACCTGGATGTCCAGGCCGGATGGCGCAACGGCTTCGACGGCGGGTACGCCTTCGCCCGTTTCGTCGCGGAGAAGTTCACGTCGTTCCCGGCGGCCCTGGCGGGTGTGGGGCTGATCCTCGGGGTCGCGTCAGTCGTCTGGCTGTATGTGACCGGAGTACGTCAGCGCCAGCCGCTGCCGCTGCTCGTCTACACCGGGGTCGTGACCGCGCTCGCCCTGTGCGCGTCGAGCTACTTCGGCTCGAAACCGCGGTTGCTGCTGCCCGCCTTCCCCCTGCTGCTGCCCCTCGCCGTGGCCTTGGCAAGGACGCGTACCCGCAGGTCAGTGGCGGTGCTGGTGTGCATGGCGGTGGTCTCCGCGGGGTACGGGGCGTTCTGGCTGAACGGTTCCGGCCCGCCCTGACCCGCTGTGAGCGCCGGGGGAATTCGGGGCCATGCCTGGGTGAACGAATTCAAAAGCGCAATAAAACCCCCATCCGAAATGATCAAAGGAATTGAAGGTCACAGCGCCTGCCGATTGCGGATTCGCTGGAATTAAACCTCCGCCTGAGAGGAATCCCACATCACGTCGTCATCACAAAGCCGTTGATTCGCCCGGGATCTCAGCTCACTCGCTGTAACGTCGATTGGGTGCGTACCGAACCGAAGCTCACCCGTCTGGACCGGGTCTTCGCCCGGCTGGACCGTGAGCCGGAACGACCCGCCCACATCGATGTGCCGAAGATGAGCAGGCACCGCATCGTGCTCTTCGCGGCGACCCTGGCCTTCTACGGCGCGATCGTGTGGGCCGTGGTGATCACGTCCTGGCTGGTCCGGCTCGACTGGCAGGTCATGTTCTTCCGCCCCTACCAGCAGTGGTCGGAGATCCACTGGTTCGTCGACTACTACGTGGTCCTCGGACAGCGCGGCCCGACCGCCGTGATGGTCGCGGCCTGGCTGGGCTGGCGCTCCTGGCGGCAGCACACCCTGCGGCCCCTGCTCGCGCTCGGCGTCTCGCTGCTGCTGCTGAACATCACGGTCGGCGCCGCCAAGTACGGCATGGGCCGCCTGGGACCGCACTACGCGACCATCATCGGCTCGAACGAGATGTGGCTCGGCGGCGATATATTTCCGAGCGGTCACACCGCCAATGCCGTGGTGACCTGGGGAATCCTGGCCTACCTGGCCTCCAGCGCCAGAGCGCAGCGCTGGCTGTCCGCCGTGTCCGCGGTGACCTCGCTCGGCGTCGGGATGGCCACCGTCTACCTCGGCACGCACTGGCTGAGCGATGTGCTCCTCGGCTGGACCGCGGGTCTGCTGATCCTGCTCGGCCTGCCGTGGTTCGAGCCGCTGATCGCCCGCGCCGAGGACGCGATCTTCGACCTGCGCGACCGTCTGCGGGCCCGCAGGCGCGGCACCTCGGCGGTGCCGGTCGGCGCGCCTCCCGTCGTGGTCACGCCCCTGCCCGACCGTGACGACGTCGCGGCCCGCTCGTCCCGGCCCCCGGTTCATCTGGCGCCGGGCCCGCACACGGTCCGCTCGGAGCGTTCGCCGGTCACCCCGGCCGGCAGCCGCCGGCCACCGCACGCCGAGCGCCACCCGCGCGGATCTGCCTCGTCGGCCCGGCCCGTGACGGGCGGCTGACCACCGGCCGGTACGCAACCACGCCGGGCACGGTGAGGGCCCCGGTTCCGGAGCGGATCCGGGGCCCTCACCGGATGTCAGCCCTTCCAGGCCCGCGCCACCCGGCCGCCCTTGACCTCGAAGTTCAGCCGGCCCACGCGGTACTCCATCGTGATGATCGCCCCCGGCGGCAGCGCACGCACCGCCGGCCAGCCGCGCTCACGCGCGAGGCGTTCGGCCCGGTCGGCCTCCAGGCCGACATAGGTGTCCGGGCTGTCGTCGGGTTCGGCGGAGGGTGTCGGAGTCGGTGCCATGCCGCCACGCTATGTCCTGCCCGGCGACCGCGGAAGCCCGGGCGGCGAAGCGCGGGCCCGGGCCGCAGCCGGTCACTGTCCGCCTCCCGTCACGCTTCTGTCACAAGATCACGACAGGCGTTTCGGGAGCCGCCCGTCACCCGGACGAGCGGTTCCGTACGCCTTCCGCAGGCATTCGACCGTAATTCCCGCGTGTCCCGTGAGCTCATGGAAAAGCCCGGCGGAAAGTTCCGGGAGAAGTGCCTTCCGAGCTGCGTTCCTTTCCGCCGCCGGACCGGCCCGGTGAAGTCGGCGTGATACAGGAAATGCATGGCTCCGGCACAGAGAGGCCGGTACGCCCCCTGTCGGAGCACGCGGTGGCGCGAGCATCATGGCGTGAGCTCGCGGGTACGTGAGGCGCGGGCTACGGCGGCCCGGTACGCGATGAGCGAAGGGGCGAGCGAGCGATGGGGACGCAGACCGTACAGGCGGTGACGCCGCCCGAGCCGCGCACCCGGCACGGGCGGGTGGTGGTCGACTGGCTGACGACGACGGACCACAAGAAGATCGGCCATCTCTACCTGGTCACGTCGTTCGTGTTCTTCCTGATCGCCGGGGTGATGGCGCTGCTGATGCGCGCCGAGCTCGCCCGGCCGGGCCTGCAGATCATCGACAACGAACAGTTCAACCAGGCGTTCACGATGCACGGCACGATCATGCTGCTGCTGTTCGCGACGCCGAGCTTCGCGGGCTTCGCGAACGAGCTGATGCCGCTGCAGATCGGGGCGCCCGACGTCGCCTTCCCGCGGCTGAACATGTTCTCGTACTGGCTGTTCCTGTTCGGCGGGCTGATCGTGCTCGGTTCGCTGCTGGTGCCCTCCGGGCCCGCCGACTTCGGCTGGTTCGCCTACGCCCCGCTCAACAGCGCGGAGCGCTCGCCGGGTCTCGGACCCGACCTGTGGATCATGGGGCTGGCCCTGTCCGGCTTCGGCACGATCCTCGGCGCGGTCAACTTCATCACCACGATCATCGGGATGCGCGCCCCGGGCATGACGATGTTCCGGATGCCGATCTTCGTGTGGAACACCCTCTTCACGTCGATCCTGATCCTCATGGCGTTCCCGGTGCTGGCGGCGGCGCTGCTGGTGCTGGAGGCGGACCGGCGGTTCGGCGCGCAGGTCTTCGACGCGGCCAACGGCGGCGCGATCCTGTGGCAGCACCTGTTCTGGTTCTTCGGCCATCCCGAGGTGTACATCATCGCGCTGCCGTTCTTCGGGATCATCACGGAGATCATTCCGGTCTTCAGCCGCAAGCCGCTGTTCGGCTATCTGACGCTGGTCGGCGCGACGATGGCGATCACCGGCCTGTCGATGATCGTGTGGGCGCACCACATGTTCGCCACGGGCGCGGTGCTGCTGCCGTTCTTCTCCTTCATGAGCTTCCTGATCGCGGTGCCGACGGGGGTGAAGTTCTTCAACTGGGCCGGCACCATGCTGCAGGGATCGCTCTCGTTCGAGACCCCGATGCTGTGGGCGACGGGCTTCCTCGTGACGTTCCTGTTCGGCGGGCTGACCGGGGTGATCCTCGCGTCACCGCCGATGGACTTCCACGTGACGGACTCGTACTTCGTGGTCGCGCACTTCCACTACGTCGTCTTCGGCACGGTCGTCTTCGCGATCTTCGCCGGCTTCTACTTCTGGTGGCCCAAGTTCACCGGGAAGATGCTCGACGAACGACTGGGCAAGATCCAGTTCTGGACGTTGTTCGTCGGCTTCCACACCACGTTCCTGGTGCAGCACTGGCTGGGCGCCGAGGGCATGCCCCGCCGGTACGCGGACTACCTCGCGGCGGACGGCTTCACGGCGCTCAACACGGTGTCGACGGTCGGCGCGTTCCTGCTCGGCATGTCGACCCTGCCGTTCCTCTACAACGTGTGGAAGACCGCCAAGTACGGCGAGAAGGTCGAGGCCGACGACCCCTGGGGCTACGGCCGCTCCCTGGAGTGGGCGACCTCGTGTCCGCCACCGCGGCACAACTTCATGACGCTGCCCCGGATCCGTTCCGAGTCCCCGGCGTTCGACCTGCACCATCCCGAGTACGCGGCGGTGACGTCGCAGCCCGAGCCAGAGCGCCATCAAGCCGGTCCCGGCCCTTCCTGATCGCCTCGATCAGCTCGACCGGCTCCAGCACCTCGAACTCGAAGCCCAGCATCATCACGTGGATGACCATCACGTCGAGGCTGCCGGCGCCGCAGCGCAGCAGGCAGCTGTCCGGGCCCTCGGCCTCCAGCACCCCGGCCGAGGGCGAGATGTGCTCGGCGGCCTCCTCCAGGGGCACCAGGAGCCGCACGACGGCGTGGGTGGCGTACACGCGCGTGGAGACGCCCTGGGAGACGTAGGCGGCGAGGTCCTCCGCGGGCGGCCGGCGCGGAGTGAAGCGCGGGCCGTGCGGCGGCCTGGGAGTGACGCGGTCCACGCGGAAGGTGCGCCAGTCGTCCCGGTCGAGGTCCCAGGCGACCAGGTACCAGCGGCGTTCGGTGCACACCAGCCGGTGCGGTTCGACGGTGCGGCGGGAGGGGGTGCCGTCGTGGCCGCGGTACTCGAAGCGCAGCCGCTCGGCGTCCCGGCACAGATGGGCGAGTTCGGTGAGGACGGCCGGGTCGACCGAGGAGGGCAGCGTGCTGCGCAGCATCGGCACGGTGAAGGCGTTCAGGGCTCCCACGCGGCGGCGCAGCCGGTTCGGCAGCACCTGTTCCAGCTTGGCGAGGGCCCGGACCGAGGTCTCCCCGATGCCGTCGATGCCCTGCCCGGCGGCCGTGCGTAGTCCTACCGCCACGGCGACCGCCTCGTCGTCGTCCAGGAGCAGGGGCGGCAGTTCGGCGCCGGCGCCCAGCTGGTAGCCGCCGCCGGTGCCGGGGCTGGCGTTGACCGGGTAGCCGAGTTCGCGCAGCCGGTCGACGTCCCGGCGCAGGGTGCGGGCGCTGACGCCGAGCCGGCCGGCCAGGTCGGCGCCGGACCACTCGCGGTGGGCCTGGAGGAGGGACAGCAGACGCAGCAGACGGGCCGAGGTCTCCAACATGGGGCGAGTCTGCCAGGCCTTGCGGACAGCTGCTGTCCTCAAGGCGTGTAGGCCAGTTGGGGGACGGTGAAGCAGGTGCGGTTCATGTCGCCCTGGCTCACCCAGCCCCTGCCGTCCTGCCAGCGGGCCACCGACAGGCAGGTCCGGCTCGTCCTCGGCGGCTCGGGCAGGCGCGCGAACCGGACGGGGAGCAGCAGCCCTCCGGCGGTGTAGCCCTGGCTGCGGTTCATGTACGAGTCGACGCACACGCGCGTGATGCCCGTCGCCGCGCAGGACTTCGCCGCGTCCGTGAACCACCGCGCGGCCGCCCACCCCTCCAGCTGCCACTGGGAGTGCGTCTTCAGGTCCTTCGTCGCCTCGCGGAACTCCCGTACGGCCGGGTCCCCGGTGTCGTCGAAGTTGCGGCTGGCGCCCGTCGCCCAGAGGGCGTTGCGGCAACGGGGAGCGTCCTTGTAGTCGTCGGGGACGGTGGACGTCCAGTTCTGCACGTTGGTCACCTTGGCGGTGACGTGGGCGCCCGCCTCGTCCATGGCCTGGCAGAGCTGGGCGTTGCCGTGCGCGTCGATGGCGTCGAAGACCAGGTCGGCGCCCTGCTCCTTGAGATCGGCGGCGACGGCGCGGAAGTTGGGCAGGGCGAAGTCGACCTGCTCGGTGACGACCTTGTAGCCCTCGGCGCGCAGGCCCCGTTCGACCAGCCGGGCGTAGGCGGCCGAGGCGGACTGGTTGTAGGAGACGACGGCGGCGGTGCGGGCGCCGTGCTCGCGTTTGAAGTAGCGGTAGACCTCGGTGCCGCCGTAGAGCCTGCCGTCCCAGCCGGGGGTGCCGTGGCGGGGCGCGAGGCTGCCGTAGATGCCGTAGAGGTGCGGGTAGGTGTCGTAGGCGGCGTCGATGGGCTGCCCGCCGATGTCGGGTACGCGCGCGCGTGCGACGCGGGAGGCGCCCGCGTAGTCGAGCGCGGTGGTGGCGACCAGGGCGACGACCTCGTCCTCCTCGACGAGTTTGTGCACGCACTCGTTGTTGCCGACGCCGCTGCCCCCGTCGTCGCAGCGGTGTACCTCGATGCGGCGTCCGTCGATGCCGCCGCGCTCGTCGAGCCGGTCGAAGAAGGCCGTGGCACCGTCACGCGGGCCGGTGAAGGCACTGCCGCCGACGGGGCTGGTGGCGCTGGTGATGACGCCGACCCGCAGGGGCGCGGACTCGTGGGGCGGCGGGGTGCGGTCGTCGTGCCGGAAGTCGCTCTCCGGGAGGCGGCTGCCGCAGGCCGCGCTCAGGGAGAGCAACAGGACCGCGGCGAGGATCTCAGCAACCCGGGACCGGCGACCCATTACCGCTCATCTGCACCAGCGAGCACAGCGTCTTGACGGACACCTTCCACACGCCGCCCTGTTCGACGGCCGTACCGGAGGCGTCCGGCAGGGCGGTGGCGCCCTTGAGAGTGAGCGTGTACGTCACGTCCGCGCCGGTCGCCGACGTGAACTGGACCTTGGTGACCTTCGCCTCGACCTGCCCGCCACGGGCGTCACCGCTGAAGGCCTTGAGGACGGGTGCCATCCGTTCGCCGTTCTCCAGGACGGCCAGCTTGTCCTCGGGGAGGGTCTTCGGGTCGAAGAACTTCTGCCAGTTCTGCCTGATCTCCTGCTCGGCCGCGGCCCGGTCCGCCGGCGCGCTCGCCGGCGCGCTCGTGGTGCGCTCCGCGGTCGGTGTGGACGGGGTGCTCGCGCTGCCGCCGCCGTAGTCGTCGCTGCATGCCGCGAGGGCCGGGGCGAGGGCCAGAACCAGGGCGGCCGCGATGGCCGTGCCCCGTCCCGCGGTGCGTGAACCCCCCGTCGCGTTCCCCCGCCTGAGGTCGCTGCCGAGAACCATCTGGCTCACCACCGGGTGTCGGTCCGGGCCATGTGCGCCCGGTGCTTTCAGGGTCAGCTTCCACAGGGCATAGTGCAAGCGATCGGCGGACTTGAACAGGCAGCCCGACGCACGCACAGCCGAATCCGACGTGTGGGAGCCAGCGATGCGGACCAGCCGACTGCGGACCGTGCATCCCGTCCTGTGGGCCGGCTGGGCCGCCCTGGCCGCCGGCGCGGTGCTGTGCGCCGTGGGCTGGTACGGAGTCTCCGGCGAGCGTTACGCCGAACGGCAACTGCCCTACCTTGCCTCCTGCACCGTCCCCGGGGCCGCGCTGATCATCGCCGGGGCGGTGCTGCTGGCCCAGGGCAGGGGCTCGGTCGCCGCCGCACGCGTGGAGGAGCTGTACGGCCTGCTGGTGGAGGCCGGTCCTGCCGAGCCGGAGGCGACCGCGCGGGCGGTGCTCGGGCCCCTCGCGGTCAGCGGCGAGCTGCTGATGGTGCCGGGCGGCACGCTGTGGCACCGCGCCGACTGCCCGCTGGTCGCCGGCCGGGCGGAGGCGGTGCCGGTGGACTCCGAGCTGGTGGCGAGCAGCGAGCTGGCCCCCTGCCCGATCTGCGAGCCGGCCGAAGAAACCGACTGATGTCGTCGCTGACGTACGACCTCACGCTCGCCGGGCTCTCGGTCGGCAGCGCGGCGGCGCTCACCGGGATCGGCCTGATCGTGACGTACCGCGCGACCGGGGTGCTGAATTTCGCGCACGGCGCGATCGCCATGGTGTGCGCGTACGTGCTGCGGCAGTGCGTGGTCGAGTGGGGCTGGCCGCTGTGGCTCGGGGCCGCGGTGACGCTGCTGGTGCTGGCACCGGGGCTGGGGGTGGCCCTCGAACGGTTCGTCTTCCGGCCTCTGGCGGCCCTGGGCGGCGATCCCGCGCAGACGCTGGTGGCGTCCATCGGGGTGTTCGTCCTGCTGGTGGGCGCAGCGGCGCTGCTGTGGGGGCAGGGGGCACGGGACGACGCCCCGGTGCTGGTGCCGGACGAGCCGTGGGGGCAGCTGGCCGTGGTGCTGCTGCTGGCCGCCTTGGTCGCGGTGGTGGTCCGCCGGACGCGGTTCGGGCGGGAGCTGCGGGCGGTGGTGGACGACCGGCGGCTCGCGGTGCTGGGCGGCATCGACGCGGACCGGGTCGCCGCCACCGGCTGGGCGTTCGGTTCGTTCACGGCCGGCCTGACGGGCGTGCTGCTGGCGCCGTACGTGCGGCTCGACCCGTACGGTCTCTCGCTGCTCGTGATGGAGGTCGTGGCGGTCGCGGTGGCGGCCCGGATGCGCAGCCTCACCGTCGCGGTGGTGGTGGCGCTGGGCATCGGGGTGGCGCAGAGCCAGCTGACGCGGCTGCATCCGTCGGGCTGGGCCGAGCAGCTGCTCCAGGCGGTCGGCACGAACCTGTTCGTCGTCACGCTGCTGGTGGCGGCGCTGGTCCTGCCGGGCGTCGGGGAGCGGGACGCGCTGCCGCGCACGGCCACGGCGCGCGCGGCGACCCCGGGCGCCTGGATCGTGGTGCTGGTGCTGTTCCTGCTACCGCTGGGGCTCGCGGGACGGGATCTGCACACCTCGGTCCAGGTGCCGGCGTTGGCCGTGATCCTGCTGTCCCTGGTGGTGGTCACCGGACGCGGCGGCCAGATCTCCCTGGGGCAGGCCGCGTACGCGGGGCTGGGCGCCCTGTTCACGGCGCTGCTGGCGTCGGGCCGCTTCCCGGGCCTGCCCCGTCTGCCGGAGCTGGCGGCCCTCGCGGTGGCGGTCGTGCTGGTGGCACCGCTCGGCCTGCTGACGGGCTGGCCGGCGATCGGCCGCCGGGGGCTGGCCCTGGCGCTGGCGACGTTCGCGGTCGGGGTGGGGGTGAGCCGCTTCGTCTTCGCCCAGCCGTACGCCACGGCGGGGCTCACCCTCGGCCGCCCGGCGGGCTTCGACGGGGACCGGGCGTACTACGTCCTGGAGCTGATCCTGCTGGCGGTCGCGCTCCTGGCGACGCACGCGCTGCGCCGGGGGCGGACGGGCAGGGCCCTCGCCGCCATGCGGGACCACGAGCGGGGCGCGCAGGCGGCGGGTGTCCGGGTGCCGTCGCTGAAGCTGCTGGCGTTCGTCGCGGGCGCCGCGCTGGCCGCGCTGGGCGGCGCCATGCTCGGCATGGGGCTGCGGGCCTTCGACGCGGGCGCCTACGACCCGGTGCGGGGCCTGCTGTGGTTCGCGGCGGTGGTGGTGCTGGGCGCCGACAGCACGCTCGGCGCCCTCGCCGCAGCGGCTCTCCTGGTCGGGCTGGACGCGGGCACCCGCGGCGGGGTCGCGGCGGCCCTCGTCGGCATCCTGGCGATCCTGGTGGGCCGCTTCCCGGGCGGCCCGTACGAGGCCCTGCGCACGACGGCGGAACACCTGCGGCTGCGTCGCGCGCCGGCGCTGACGGAGGCGGGCCGGCGGGCCCGTGCGCTGCTGCACCCGGCGGAGGCACGGCCGGCACGGCCGGCTCCGGTGCCGAGGGGGGCGACGGGCGTGGCACGCAGCGGGGCGGGGGTGGGAGAAGCCGGCGTGCGCGATCGCCGAGACGGCGGACCCCGTCCGCAACGCCGCCCACCGGGCAGCGTCGTCCCCGGCCTGCCGAGCGCCGGCGGCACCCGGCCATCGGCTGTGCGGCCCGAGGCGACCCCGGGGCCGACTCGCGAGCCCTCCCCGGCCCCCCGGCCCACGGCGCCCCCCGAACCAACCGGCCAGATCGCGCAATCCCCCCGGCCCGAGACGGCCCCCGAGCCCTCCCGGGCCCCCCGTCGGCGCCGGGCGGTACCCGCCGGAGGCCCGCCCTCCATCGGCCCGACCGCCACGGCCCCCGCCGCCCCGCCCCTCCTCACCGCCCGTCACCTCCACGTCCGCTACGGCCACTTCACCGCCCTCGACGGGGTGGATCTGGCCCTCTCCCCCGGCCGGATCACCGCGGTCGTGGGGCCCAACGGGGCCGGGAAGAGCACCCTGTTCCACTGTCTGGCCGGGACGCTGCGGCCGGGTCGCGGGGCCGTGCGGCTCGACGGGCGGGACATCACCGCGCTGTCCGCCCAGGCCCGCACCCGCCTCGGTGTCGCACGGACCTTCCAGCAGCTGGCCGTCTTCCCCTCGCTGACCGTGGCCGAGAACGTCCGGGTGGGCGCCGAGCAGGGCCGGGTGGCCGACCCGAGCGCGGTCGAGCGCACCCTCAGGCTGTTCGGGCTCGACGGGCCGGTACGCGCCCGGCCCGCCGCCTCCCTGCCCACCGGGACGCTGCGCCGCGTCGAGCTGGCCCGGGTCCTCGCGGGCAGCCCACGTGTCCTCCTGCTGGACGAGCCCGCCGCCGGTCTCGACACCGCCGAAGTGGCGGCCCTGGCCCGGGTCCTGAAGGCCCTGGCCGCCGACGGCACCGCCCTCCTCGTCGTCGAGCACGACCTGGACCTGGTGGCCGGTCTCGCGGACGTCGTGCAGGTGATGTCCGCAGGCCGCATCGTCGCCTCGGGTCCGCCCGGGAACGTCCTGGACGTCCTGGAGCAGGGGGCCGGCCGATGACGACGCTCTCCCTGCGCCACGCACGCGTGCGCTACGGCCCCCTGGAGGCCCTGCACGGCATCACCCTCGCCGCTCACGGCCCGGGTCTCACCGTGCTGCTGGGCCGCAACGGATCCGGCCGCACCACTGCCCTCGACGCCCTGGCCGGCACGCTGCCCCTGTCGGGCGGCGCGGTGGTGTGGGACGGCACGGACGTGACCCGCGTCCCGGCGTACGAACGCGCCCGGCGCGGGTTGTGCCTGGTGCCGGAGCGGCAGGCCGTCTTCGGCTCGCTCACCGTGCGCGAGAACCTCGAACTCGCCGCGCGCGACCACGCCGTGGCCCTGGACGCCTACCCGCAGCTGCGGCCCCTGCTGGAGCGCAGGGCCGGCACCCTCTCCGGCGGCGAGCAGCGCATGCTCGCCCTCTCACGGGCGCTGCTCGCCCGCGCGCGCGTGGTGCTCGTCGACGAGCCCGCCCAGGGCATGTCCCCCGCGGTCGCGGCCCGGACGTACGCGCTGCTGGGCGCGCTCGACGCCTGTGTGGTGATCGCCGAGCAGCGGCTGCCGCCCGCCCTGCGGGGGCGGCCGGCCGTCGTCTACGAACTGCGTCGCGGGAGGGTCGTGTTCGCCGGGGAGGCGGGTGAGCTCACGGGCTGATACGCGACGCCCGCGTGCCAGACGTCGTGGGGCGGCGTACGGCCGGGCGGCCGGACGGGTCGGGCGAGTGGGCGGTCGGGCGAGTGGCATCGGGCCTGACCTCGTCCGGCCGGTCGGGCGGGTGGCATCGGGCAGAACCCCGTCCGGTCGGCCTGGGTGGCCGGACGGCAACACGCCTGAACCCCGTCCGGTCGGCCGACCGGACGGGGCCCGTGTCCCGGCGAGGGGGAGCAGCGGCTCAGAACCTGAGGCGCAGGCCGGGCACGATCACGTCGGGGTCCGCCCCGATGGCGGTCCTGTTGGCGGCGTAGAGGCGCTGCCAGGTGGTGCCCTGCCGGGCGGCGACGCCGCTCAGGGTGTCGCCCCGGCGGACGGTGTAGTCACCGCGGGAGGAGCCGCGGTCCGCGTGTTCCGCGGCGCGCGCGGGGGCCTTCGACGGCTTCGCCGCCGAGGGCTCGGTGGAGGTGACCGGGTCGGCGGCGGGTGCACCGCCGCTCGCCCCGGCGCGTGCCGAGCAGACGGGCCAGGCGCCCCATCCCTGGGCACGCTGGACCTTGGTGGCGACGGCGATCTGCTGGGACCTGCTCGCCCGGTCGGCGGTGGGCGCGTAGGCCGTGCCGCCGTAGGCGTTCCAGGTGGAGGGGGCGAACTGGAGTCCGCCGTGGTAGCCGTTGCCGGTGTTGATGTGCCAGTCGCCGCCGCTCTCGCACTGGGCGATGCGGTCCCACACTCCGCTGTCGGCAGCCGCGGCGTTTCCTGTCGCGGCCAGCAGTCCGAGGGGCGCGAGCAGTGCCGCCCCGGCGAGGACCGCCGTCGTACGAACCTGGTACTTCCGGGCGTCGGAGCGAGTGGTATCGGCACATTCGGACATGTAGGTCCCTTTCGAAACACCCGGGATCCCCCAAGGCGGAGCGCTGCTCCCGCGCCATGGGGCGCGAGGGTGGCGCTCACCCCGTCCACCGAAGCGGTGCCGTGCCCGGTTCCTGGGAACCGGGCGGCCGGTGGACGTACCCGAGCGGTGCTCGTTGCACACGGCGGAGGAATCTAAGGAGGTGGGCGGCCTGCATCAACCAGTCGCCCGTCCGGGCAGGCCAGTTCGCCGATACCTCGGGTAACGGCAATTTCCGGACACCCACTTCATTCGCGGATTTCCGGATTTGTCGACCAGCCACCCTCACGATCTGTGACCCACTTCACCCGACCAACGGCCTTTACAGTGCGGGTAGTTGACGGTGAGTGCGCGATTCCGCGCGAAGCGTGACTCCGTGCGCTGGATGGTTCGATTCCGTTCGCCCTGGGGCGTGACTCCCGCCACAGATCGCCCGTTGTCTTCTGCATGAGCCGGGACCTACCCGGACCACGGGCCGGGAGCCACCCGGCTTTGCCACACACCGCATCCCCGAGGGAGCCACCCGTGCCGCGCATGCTCGACGTCAGCGACGAGGTACGCGCCGAGATCGGCGACGAAGAAGCCGACCGCCTGCTCGCCGGAGAGACCGCCCCGGGCAGTTACGACTGCACGTCCTGCCGCACTCCGGGCGACTCCGCGCAGGAGCGCACCAGCACCGTCCTGTTCATCGGGGACGAGACCGCCGTCCTCGCCTTCGCCCACGCCGGCTGCCTGCCCTCGCAGGTCGTGCAGGTCACCGAGGAACAGCTGCGGGGCGCCGTGAAGTCCATCGCCGGCGACACGGTCGACCTGGAGCCCGACAAGGTGGTGCCCGAGCAGGCCGTGCTCGGCGTGACCAGCGGCCTCGTCCTGATCGGCGGGGAGCTGCACCCGGCCCTGGTGGTCGAGCCGACCGGGCCCATCGCCCGGCCCGGCGCGACCGGCGGCGGCGACGACTTCCTGCCGCTGCTCATCGAGCAGGGCTTCATGCCGCTGACCGAGCTGTCCGCCGTACCGCCGGTGCTGCACGGCTGGTCCGTGCTGCTCGCCGTGGGCCGGCTGCACGCGGTGCTCCAGCCGGGCGCGGCCGGCGGCCAGCCGGTGGCCTGGTGGCAGGCGCACCAGCCGCTCCAGGTGACCGAGGGGTGGCGGGCGGCCGCCAACAAGCACCAGCAGGTGCTGATGTTCGCCGCGCCGGCCGGCTCGATCGGCCGCCAGCCCCGCGAGGACCTGCTGCGGGACGCGCTGGACAAGGCGGCGGCGAACGGACAGCTGGTCGCCTCGGCGCTGCCGCTGGCCGGTACCTGAGCCGCGCGTCACCCGTCCACGCCGTCCACCTGCGAAAGCCGTACCCGGACCGCATCCCTTGACCCGCGGGGTCGTTTGGACATACGTGCACGCATACGACGTTCCCCGCCGCCAGTCCTTCTCGCCGATCCCGTCCGCGCGATCGGCTCAGGACTCCCCGTGCGGCCCATCGGCCACGCCGATCTACGACGCGCTCTACGCCGAGTACGTCAAGTCCTTCCGCGCACTGCCAGGCGACCGCAGCGGCGAGGAGAAGCTGGGCTTCACCGCCTTCGGGAACACCCCGCACGGTTCGGGCTCGTACGGAGGGACGTACGGCAGCTCGTACAGCGCCTACAGCGCGGGCGCCCAGAGCGCCCGCCACGCCGCCGGGCAGCAGCCACAGTGGCAGCGCGTCGGCACGTACGGCACCGGGACGTACGGCACGGGCACCCATGGCACCAGCGCGTACGGCACGGGGATGCACTACGTCCCGGCCGCCCTGCCGCCGGGACGGCGCGGCGGCAACTGAGCGAGCACCGGACACCGGAAAGGGCGGCCCCGTAGGGAGCCGCCCTTTCCGGTGCTTCGCGCTACTTCTTCTTGCCGCGCTTCTCGCGCACCCGCACGGAGATGTGGATCGGCGTCCCGTCGAAGCCGAACTCCTCGCGCAGGCGGCGCTCGATGAAGCGCCGGTAGCCCGCCTCGATGAAGCCGGAGGCGAACAGCACGAACCGCGGCGGCTTGGTACCCGCCTGCGTGCCGAACAGGATGCGCGGCTGCTTGCCGCCCCGGACCGGGTGCGGGTGGGCGGCGACCAGCTCACCGAGGAAGGCGTTCAGCCGTCCCGTCGGGACCCGGGTCTCCCAGCCCGCCAGGGCGGTCTCGATCGCCGGGACCAGCTTCTCCATGTGCCGGCCGGTGCGCGCCGAGACGTTGACCCGCGGCGCCCACGCCACCTGGCCGAGCTCGGTCTCGATCTCCCGCTCCAGGTAGTAGCGGCGCTCCTCGTCGAGGGTGTCCCACTTGTTGTACGCGAGGACGATCGCGCGGCCCGCCTCGACGGCCATGGTGACGATCCGCTGGTCCTGCACCGAGATGGACTCGGAGCCGTCGATCAGGATGACCGCGACCTCCGCCTTCTCGACGGCGGCGGCGGTGCGCAGCGAGGCGTAGTAGTCGGCGCCCTGCTGGAGGTGGACGCGCTTGCGGATGCCGGCCGTGTCGACGAACTTCCAGGTGACGCCGCCGAGTTCGATCAGCTCGTCGACCGGGTCGCGGGTGGTGCCCGCCAGCTCGTTGACGACGACGCGCTCCTCGCCCGCCACCTTGTTCAGCAGGGAGGACTTGCCGACGTTCGGGCGGCCGATGAGGGCGATACGCCGCGGGCCGCCGAGACCTCCCCCGCCGAAGGTCTGCCGCGGCGCGTCGGGGAGCACCTCCAGGACCTGGTCGAGCATGTCGCCGGTGCCGCGGCCGTGCAGCGCGGAGACCGGGTGCGGCTCCCCCAGGCCCAGCGACCACAGGTAGGCCGCGTCGGCCTCGCCGCTGGGGCCGTCCACCTTGTTGGCGCAGAGCACGACCGGCTTGCCGGCCTTGCGCAGCAGCCGGACGACGGCCTCGTCGGTGTCGGTGGCGCCGACCTTGGCGTCGACGACGAAGACGACCGCGTCGGCGGCCTCGATGGCGTACTCGGCCTGGGCGGCGACGGAGGCGTCGATGCCGAGGACGTCCTGCTCCCAGCCGCCGGTGTCGACGACCTTGAAGCGGCGGCCCGCCCACTCGGCCTCGTAGGTCACCCGGTCGCGGGTGACGCCGGGCTTGTCCTCGACGACCGCCTCACGGCGCCCGATGATGCGGTTCACCAGGGTCGACTTGCCGACATTCGGGCGGCCGACGACGGCGAGCACGGGAAGCGGGCCGTGACCCGCCTCCTCGATGGCGCCCTCGACGTCCTCGAGGTCGAAGCCCTCCTCCGCGGCGAGCTCCATGAACTCCGCGAACTCGGCGTCGCCGAGCGCCCCGTGGTCGTGCTCGTGGGCGCCCTCGGACGCGTCCGAGCCGTCGGGCTGGATGTGGTCGTTCATGAAGTCCGTACCTCGTCGTTCATTCGTGGTGGTCGGTGGAGTACCCGGTGGTCCGGGCTGATCCACTACTCAGTGTCGCCTAGCGCCTGGTGAGGTGCCTGGCGTTTTCCAGGTGGGCGGCCAGCTGCTTCTGGATGCGCCCGGTCGCCTCGTCCAGCGCCTTGCGGGTCCGGCGGCCGCTGCCGTCGCCCGCCTCGAAGGGCTCACCGAAGACGACGTCGACGCGGGAGCGCAGCGGCGGCAGCCCCTTTATCAACCGTCCCCGCCGCTCGGAACTTCCCAGCACGGCCACCGGCACGATCGGGGCGCCGCTGCGCACCGCGAAGTACGCGAGGCCGGCCCGCAGCGAGGCGAAGTCGCCCTCGCCCCGGGTGCCCTCCGGGAAGATGCCGAGCACGCCGCCGCTGTCCAGGACGCCCAGCGCGCGGGTGATCGCCGTGCGGTCGGTGGTGTCGCGGTCGACCTTGACCTGCCCGATGCCGAGCAGGAAGGGGTCCAGCGGACCGATGAAGGCTTCCTTCTTGATCAGGAAGTGCGTCGGCCGGGGCGCCACGCCCATGACCATGGGGCCGTCGATGTTGTGGGAGTGGTTGACCGCGAGGATCACCGGGCCGCTCGCGGGCACCCGCCAGGCGCCGAGCACGCGCGGCTTCCACAGCCCGTACATCAGGCCGACGCCGATGCGCCGCCCGACCTCGGCACCCCGCGCCGAAGGCAGCTCGGTCACTTTCCGGCCCGCTTCTCCTCGACGAGGGTGACGACGCACTCGATGACCTGGGCCAGCGTGAGCTCGGTGGTGTCCACCTCGACGGCGTCGTCCGCCTTGGCGAGCGGGGAGGTCTTGCGGCTGGAGTCGGCGGCGTCCCGCTTGATCAGGGCCTCACGGGTGCTGTGGACGTCGGAACCCTTCAGCTCACCGCTGCGGCGGGCGGCGCGGGCCTCCGGGGAGGCGGTGAGGAAGATCTTGAGGTCGGCGTCGGGCAGCACGGTCGTGCCGATGTCGCGGCCCTCGACGACGATGCCCTTCTGCGCGGCGGCGGCGATCGAGCGCTGCAGCTCGGTGATCCGGGCGCGCACCTCGGGCACCGCGCTGACCGCGCTGACCTTGGAGGAGACCTCCTGGGTGCGGATGGGAGCCGAGACGTCCACACCGTCGACCGTGATGGCGGGGCCCTCCGGGTCGGTGCCGGAGACGATCTCGGGCTTGCCCGCCACGGCGGCGATGGCGGACGGGTCGTCTATGTCGATGCCGTTGCTCACCATCCACCAGGTGATCGCCCGGTACTGGGCGCCGGTGTCCAGGTAGCTCAGCCCGAGCTGGGCCGCCACGGCCTTCGAGGTGCTCGACTTGCCGGTGCCGGCGGGGCCGTCGATGGCGACAATCACTGGCGTGGCGCTTTCCACAGTGGGGACCTTCCTGAACAGGGCTCGGCGGGGGTGAGGGCGCGAGTGCCCCGCACAAGGTTACTGGGTGCGGGTCACTCGTCCGGCCGCGCGTCCGGGACGGCCGCACAGAGCTGCCCACGGCGGCGCCCGCCCACATCCGGTCCGTGGCCGACCGCGGCGCCCAACCCCACCCAGCCCGTCCGGCGCTTGAGGACGTGGCCGTTCAGGCCGAAGCGGGGGGCCGGGGGCGGCAGCCCCCGGAACCGGCCCACCGACCGCACCCCTACTGCCGGAGAGCCCAACCCCGTTCCCGCAGCGCGGCACTCAGCACCGGGGCCGCCTTCGGCTCCACCATCAACTGCACCAGACCGGCCTGCTGCCCCGTCGCATGCTCGATGCGTACGTCCTCGATGTTGACGCCGGCCAGGCCCGCGTCGGCGAAGATCCGTGCCAGCTGCCCCGGCTGGTCGTCGATGAGCACGGCCACGACCTCGTAGGCCCGTGGCGCGGACCCGTGCTTGCCGGGGACGCGCACCTGGCCGGCGTTGCCGCGCCGCAGCAGGTCCTCGACCCCGCCGGCGCCCTCGCGACGCTTGTGGTCGTCGGACGACTGCAGGGCGCGCAGGGCCCGCACGGTCTCCTCCAGATCCGCGGCGACGTCCGTGAGCAGGTCGGCGACCGGCCCGGGGTTCGCGGAGAGGATGTCGATCCACATCCGGGGGTCGGAGGCGGCGATCCTCGTCACATCACGGATGCCCTGCCCGCACAGCCGCACGGCGGCCTCATCGGCGTGCTCCAGGCGCGCGGCGACCAGGCTGGAGACCAGGTGGGGCATGTGCGAGACGAGGGCGACGGCACGGTCGTGGGCGTCGGCGTCCATCACCACCGGCACGGCGCGGCAGTGCGAGACCAGCTCCAGGGCGAGGTTCAGCACCTCGGTGTCGGTGTCCCGGGTCGGGGTGAGCACCCAGGGGCGGCCCTCGAAGAGGTCGCCGGTAGCGGCCAGCGGGCCGGACTTCTCCCGGCCCGACATGGGATGCGAGCCGATGTAGGCGGACAGGTCGAGACCGCGTGCCTCCAGCTCACGGCGCGGCCCGCCCTTGACACTGGCGACGTCCAGGTAGCCGCGTCCCGCACCGCGCCGCAGCGCGTCGGTGAGCACGTCGGCCACGTGTGCGGGCGGGGCGGCGACGATCACGAGATCGACGGGCCCGTCCGGCGCCTCGTCCGTGCCGGCGCCGAGCGCGGCGGCCGTACGGGCCTGTTCGGGGTCCGGGTCGGCGAGGTGCACGCTGACGCCGCGCTGGGACAGGGCCAGGGCGGCGGAGGTGCCGATGAGGCCGGTGCCGATGACGAGTGCGGTCCTCACTGGGCGATGTCCTTGCGCAGGGCGGCCGCGGCGCCGAGGTAGACGTGGGCGATGCCGGCCCGGGGCCGGTCGGACTCGATGTGCGCGAGGACGCGGACGACTCGGGGCATGGCGCCCTCGATGTCCAGTTCCTGGGCGCAGATCAGCGGCACGTCGACGATGCCCAGCTTGCGGGCGGCCGCGGCCGGGAAGTCGCTGTGCAGATCGGGCGTGGCCGTGAACCAGATGCTGATCAGGTCGTCGGCGGCGAGATCGTTGCGCTCCAGGATCTCCGTGAGCAGGGCTCCGACCTGCTCGTCCATGTGCCCGGCCTCGTCCCGTTCCAGTTGGACGGCGCCCCGGACCGCTCGTACCGCCACGGCGATGCTCCTTGCTGACGTGCGTGTCGCTCTACGTCCGACCAGCCTAGTCAGCCCGCGCGACCCGGGTGCGCGTCGCCCGCCCGATGAGACGCCGGGGATGACACCTTTGGGTAAGTTCAGTGCCTAGATAACGAAAATTCCGATTTACCCCCTTCGACACGT
This sequence comes from Streptomyces tibetensis, assembly GCF_040647715.1. Lineage (GTDB taxonomy): Bacteria > Actinomycetota > Actinomycetes > Streptomycetales > Streptomycetaceae > Streptomyces > Streptomyces tibetensis_A. The sequence goes on from NZ_JBEZCR010000006.1 coordinate 463,144, forward strand.
TCGGAGTGACGACATGACCTACGAGACCACGCGCCGCGCGGTTCTCCTCGCGACCGGCGCCACGGGTGCGGCGGCACTCGTCGCGGCCTGCGGCGGGGGCGGCGACGACGGCGGTTCCGCGTCGACGGGCTCCCCCACCGGTCAGGACACGACGGGCGGCCCCGCCGGGCAGGTCCTGGCCAACCTCGACGAGATCCCGGTCGGCGGCGGCAAGATCTTCGCGGACGAGAAGGTCGTGGTGACCCAGCCGGAGCAGGGCCGGTTCAAGGCGTTCTCGGCGATCTGCACCCACCAGCGCTGCACGGTGGGGTCCGTCTCGGACGGCACGATCAACTGCCCCTGCCACGGCAGCAGATTCAAGATCGCCGACGGCGCGGTGGCCCACGGCCCGGCCACCCAGCCGCTGCCCGCCGAACAGATCACCGTGGAGGGGAACTCGATCCGCCTGGCCTGAGGGCCCGCGCCCGGCACCGGGCCGTCACGCGTCCCAGAGCGCCCCGAGGGTGAGCAGGTCGCTCCGGTACTCGACGCGGTCGGCCCACTCGGTGGGCCAGGCCTCCGCACCCAGGTACGCGCCCGCGAAGGCGCCCGTCAGGCAGGCGATCGAGTCCGAGTCGCCGGCGGTGCAGGCAGCGCGGCGCAGGGCCGTCACCGGCTCGTCGACGAAGAGCAGGAAGCACAACAGCCCGGTCACCAGGGCCTCCTCGGCGACCCAGCCCTCGCCAGTGGCCAGACACGGGTCGGTCTCCGGCGAGACGCTGCGCACGGCGTGCCGGAGGCGTTCGAGGACCTCCAGGCACTCGTCCCAGCCGCGGGCGATGAACTGCCCGGGGCTCGGGTCCCCTGCCCGCCGCCACAGGTCACCGAGCCAGCGCTCGTGGTAGTGACTGCGGTTCTCCAGGGCGTACGAGCGGAGCAGACCGATCAACCCGGTCGGCTCGGCGCCCTGCGCGAGCAGGCGAACGGCGTGTGCGGTGAGGTCGGACGCGGCGAGCGCGGTGGGGTGCCCGTGGGTGAGGGCGGACTGCAACTGGGCAGCCCCCGCGCGCTGTTCGTCACTGAGTCCGGGGACCAGGCCCAGGGGTGCGACGCGCATGTTGGCGCCGCAGCCCTTGGACTCGATCTGGCTGGCGTCCTGCCAGGGGCGGGATTCGTCCTTCAGCAGGTAGCAGGCCTTCATGCAGGTGCGGCCGGGAGCCCGGTTGTTCTCGGGGGACTGGTACCAGTCCACGAACTCCTCCCGCAGGGGCCGGGCCAGTCGCAGCGGGGTGAGCAGCCCCCGGTCCATCGCCGTCCGCACCGCCCGGCCGAGCGCCAGGGTCATCTGGGTGTCGTCCGAGACGAAGGCGCGCCTCGGCAGCTCCATCTGCCGCCACGGCCCGCACTTGGTGAGGATCGAGGGGACGTCGTTGAACTCGGTCGGAAAGCCCAGCGCATCCCCGAGCGCGAGACCCGTGAGCGCTCCGGTGGCTGCCTGCTTGTGGACGAGCGTGGTCATGCTGGGCGTCCTTCCCGGGTGGGCCGGAGGAGAGGTGGATGAAGGGCGGTGGCGGCTCCGGCGCGGTACAGCGCGGCGGGCTTGCCACGGCCGCCGGTCAGCCGCGCTGCGCCCGGGACGGCTTCGACGAAACCGGGGGTGGCGAGCACTTTGCGCCGGAAGTTGGGACGGTCGAGCTCGGTGCCCCACACGGTCTCGTAGACCTTCTGGAGCTCGCCGAGGGTGAACTCGGGCGGGCAGAAGGCGGTGGCGAGGCAGGTGTACTCGAACTTGGCGCCGACACGGTCGTGGGCGTCGGCCAGGATGCGGTCGTGGTCGAAGGCCAGCGGCCCCGCCGTACCGTAGGGCACCCAGCGGGCCTGCGCGGCGTCGCTGCCGCCGTGCGCCTCGGGTGCGTCGGGCAGCAGCGCCGCGAAGGCGACCGACACGACCCGCATCCGGGGGTCGCGGCCGGGCTCGCTGTAGGTCCGCAGCTGCTCCAAGTGCAGGCCGGACACGTCGGACAGGCCGGTCTCCTCGGCGAGTTCACGCCGGGCGGCCGTCTCCGCGGACTCGTCCGGCTGCACGAAACCGCCGGGCAGGGCCCAGCGCCCGGCGTACGGCTCCTGTCCGCGCTCGACGAGCAGCACGTGGAGCGCGCCGCCCCGGAGGGTGAACACCGCGAGGTCGACGGTCACCGCGAAGGGCTCGTGGGCGTACTTGTCGTAGCCGTCCATGACGAACACCCCCTTTTATAGTCAGCAAGACTATAAAAGGGGGTGCCGGTCGCTCACAAGCCCCGGAGAGAAGCGGTCTCTAGAGGTCGACCTCCTGCATCAGCATTCCGACCTCCGTGTTGGACAGCCGCCGCAGCCAGCCCGACTTCTGGTCGCCCAGGGTGATCGGCCCGAAGGCCACCCGGACCAGCTTGTCGACCGGGAAGCCGGCCTCGGCGAGCATCCGGCGCACGATGTGCTTGCGGCCCTCGTGGAGGGTGACCTCGACGAGGTAGTTCTTGCCGGTCTGCTGGACGACGCGGAAGTGGTCCGCGCGGGCGTAGCCGTCCTCCAGCTGGATGCCGTCCTTCAGCTGCTTGCCCAGGTCGCGCGGGATGGGGCCGACGATGTGCGCGAGGTAGGTCTTCTTCACGCCGTACTTCGGGTGCGTCAGCCGGTGGGCCAGCTCACCGTGGTTGGTGAGCAGGATGACACCCTCGGTCTCGGTGTCGAGCCGGCCGACGTGGAAGAGCCGGGTCTCGCGGTTGGTGACGTAGTCACCGAGGCACTGCCGGCCCTCCGGGTCCTCCATCGTCGACACCACACCGGCGGGCTTGTTCAGCGAGAAGAACTGGAAGCGCTGGGTGGCGACGGTCAGCCCGTCGACCTTGATCTCGTCCTTCTCCGGGTCGACACGTCGGCCCTGCTCCAGGACGATCTCGCCGTTGATCTCGACCCGGGCCTCCTCGATCAGCTCCTCGCAGGCACGGCGGGAGCCGAAGCCCGCGCGGGCGAGAACCTTCTGCAGCCGCTCGCCCTCCTGCTCGGCGCCGGGGAAGGTCTTGGGAAGCTTGACCTCCTTCTTCCCGGCGTACCGGTCGCGGTTGCGCTCCTCGACCTGCGCCTCGTACTCACGCGGGCGCGCCGGGGTCGAGCGGCCCTGCCGCTGGGGCTGCTTGGGTCCGCCCTTGGCACCGCCGCGGGCCGCGCCACCGCGCCCGGCCTTCGGGCCGTCCTTGGTCGCCCCGGGGCCCACGTCGTAGCGGCGCTCCTCCGGGCGCGGCTTCTTCGGACGGCCACTGCCCTGCTTGTCGTCGCGGTTGTTGCCGGCGCCGCGGAAGTTGCCGCGACCACCACCACTCCCGCCGCGGCCGCCGCTGTTGCCACCACGGCTCCCGCCGTTGTTTCCGCTGCTGTTCCTGCCGCTGCTGCTTCGCATCAAAGTTCCGTCTGGTCGTCTTCGTCGTCGGTACCCGGGGTGGCCGGGCGGCTGCCCGGCACGTCGTCGTCAGGCGCGTCCGGGTCGAACGACGGTACGCCTTCCTGGGTCTCGGCCTCGATCGCCTCCGCCTCCGGGAGGAAGGGCGCGAGCTCCGGGAGCTCGTCCAGACCGCGCAGGCCCATCCGCTCCAGGAAGTAGTTCGTCGTCCTGTACAGGATCGCACCTGTTTCGGGTTCCGTGCCCGCCTCCTCTATCAGTCCGCGCTGGAGGAGCGTGCGCATCACGCCGTCGCAGTTGACTCCGCGCACCGCCGAGACCCTGCTGCGGCTGACCGGCTGGCGGTAGGCGACGACGGCCAGGGTCTCCAGGGCGGCCTGGGTGAGGCGGGCCTGCTGGCCGTCCAGGACGAAGCGCTCGACGGCCGGCGCGAAGGCGGCCCGGGTGTAGAAGCGCCAGCCGTTCGCGACGTAGCGCAGCTCGAAACCGCGGCCCTGGGTGGTGTACTCGTCGGCCAGCTCGCGCAGGGCGTCCGCGACCTGGCGTCTCGGCCGCTCCAGTATCTTCGCGAGGTGCTCCTCGGTCGCGGGCTCGTCCACGACCATGAGGACGGCCTCCAGGGCGGGCTTGAGGTCGAGGCCGGCGACGGTGGGCGTCCCGGTCGGCAGGCCGGTCCTTGGCTCGCTCACGCGTTCTTCTCCTCCTTCGGCGGCTCGGGCGGCCGGTCGAACTCGTCGGTGACGGTCGGTGTCGCGTCCCCGTCGCCGCCGGTCCACCGCACGAGCAGGTCACCGAGCGCGGTCTCCTGCTCCAGGGCCACGGCCTTTTCGCGGTACAGCTCCAGCAGGGCGAGGAACCTCGCCACGACGGTCAGGGTGTCGCCGGTGTCCGCCACGAGATCCCGGAAGCGGGCCTCGCCGAGCTCTCTGAGCCGGGCCACGACGATCTGTGCCTGTTCCTGCACGCTGACCAGCGGGGCGTGGATGTGGTCCACGTAGACCTGCGGCTTGGGCCGCGGTTGCATCGCCTTCACGGCGAGCTTGGCGAAGCCCTCCGCGCCGATGCTGATGACGACGTCGGGCAGCAGCTCGGCGTGGTGCGCCTCGAGTCCGACGGTCCGGGGGTAGCGCCGGGCCTCGTCGTCGAGCCGCCCGCTGAAGATGTCGGCGATCTGTTTGTACGCCCGGTACTGCAGCAGCCGGGCGAACAGCAGGTCCCGCGCCTCGAGCAGCGCGAGATCACCCTCGTCCTCCACTTCTGCGGCGGGCAGCAGCCGCGCGGCCTTCAGGTCGAGCAGGGTGGCGGCGACGACCAGGAACTCGGTCGTCTCGTCCAGGTCCCAGTCCGGCCCCATCGCCCGGATGTACGCCATGAACTCGTCGGTCACCTTCGACAGCGCGACCTCGGTGACGTCCAGCTTGTGCCGCGAGATCAACTGCAACAGCAGATCGAAGGGCCCCTCGAAGTTGGCGAGCCGGACCGTGAAGACCCCGTCGTCGGCCGCCGCATCGGCGTCACCGGCAGGGGCCGGGGATCCCGGGACGGACGCGGAAGCCCCCTCGGGCCCAGCCACCTGCCCTGCGGGCGACGTCCCGGCACCGGTTCCACCCGACTCCCCCGCGACCACCGCTCGGGCCGCATCCGCGGGCTGCGCGAGGGGCTCGGCCAGGTCCGCAGGCCCGGGGGCCGTGGCTTTCATGGATCCGGCCCACCCGGTCACGGGCCCGGCACCGGAGAACGAGGAACTCGGCTCGACCACTGGGACGGCAGTCGCCGCATGCGGGACGCCCTCGCTCTCGGGCGACGCCCCGGTCGCGACCGTCTGCGTCCGAGACTCGGCGGGCGGAGCCGCCTCGTCGCCGTCCGCGACGGGCCGGGCCGCCTGTGTCCCGGTCCGCTCGACCGGCAGGGCCTCGGAGTCGGCCTCCTCCAGGGAGGTGGGCGACTCGACCTCTCTCGGCTCAGCCGGCGCAGCCGCCGGCCCCCTCCCCAGCGCGCGCCGGCGGCCGGCCGGGCCGCCGGGGGGAGGTGGGGAAGCGTTCGAGGTCATGGCCCCCGCAGGCTACCGCTACCGCCCGCGCAGTCGTCGTACGAGGATGCTGGCGTCCCCGCGGGTCTCCAGGTCGGCGAGGACCACCGCGACCGCCTCGCGGACGATGCGCCCGCGGTCCACGGCCAGACCGTGCTCGCCACGCAGGACGAGACGGGCGTGCTCGAGGTCCATGAGCTCCTCGGCCGAGACGTACACGGTGATCTTCTCGTCGTGCCGCTCACGGCCGCTGGGACGGCGCGAGGGGTTCCGCCCTCGCTTGCGGGGCGCGGCCGCTGCCGCACCGGCGGCAGAACCTTCCTGCGCCGCCTGCCGGCGGGCGGCGCCGGAGCGCTCGGCGCCCGCGGAACGGCTGTGGCCCTCCCCGGCCTCGGCCGGCTCCGCGTCCGCCGCGACATGTTCCGGGCCCTCGCCGTCACCGCCCTGCGCGGGCACCGCCTGCGGCGCGTCCTCTGCGGCGGCCGCCGCGTCGCCCTCCCCCGCCGGAGCGGGCACCCGGGCGTCGCCGCCTGCCTGACGCCTGGGCTGGGACGACTGAAGCGCCATCCCCCCTGTCGTACGGAAGAGTTCGTCGGCCCCCGGCAGACTCACTCGGCGTGACACCGGGCGAGCACCTCCCTGGCGAGCTGGCGGTAGGCGGCGGCACCGACGGAGTTGGAGGCGTACGTGGTGATCGGCTCACCGGCGACCGTGGTCTCCGGGAAGCGGACCGTGCGCCCGATGACCGTGTGGTAGACGTGGTCGTCGAACGCCTCGACCACACGCGCGAGCACCTCACGGCTGTGCACCGTGCGTGAGTCGTACATGGTGGCGAGGATGCCGTCGAGCTCCAGCTCCGGGTTGAGCCGTTCCTGGACCTTCTCGATGGTCTCCGTCAGCAGGGCCACGCCGCGCAGCGCGAAGAACTCGCACTCCAGCGGCACTATCACCTTGTGCGCGGCCGTCAGGGCGTTCACCGTGAGCAGGCCGAGCGAGGGCTGGCAGTCGATGACGATGAAGTCGTAGTCGGGCAGCAGCGGCTTCAGGGCGCGCTGCAGCGTCGACTCGCGGGCGACCTCGGAGACCAGCTGGACCTCGGCCGCCGACAGGTCGATGTTGCTGGGCAGCAGGTCCATGTTGGGAACCGCGGTCTTCAGCAGCACCTCGTCGGCCGCCATCCCCCGCTCCATGAGCAGGTTGTAGACGGTGAGGTCGAGTTCCATCGGGTTGACACCGAGTCCGACCGACAGCGCGCCCTGCGGGTCGAAGTCCACGAGCAGGACCCGGCGTCCGTACTCCGCGAGCGCGGCCCCCAGGTTGATGGTCGACGTGGTCTTGCCGACGCCGCCCTTCTGGTTGCACATCGCGATGATCTTCGCGGGCCCGTGCTCGGGCAGCGGGCCCGGGATCGGGAAGTACGGCAGCGGACGCCCGGTCGGACCGACGCGCTCGCGACGCTGTCGGGCGGCGTCGGGCGCGAGAGTGGCCGCGTACTCGGGGTCGGGCTCGTACTCCGCGTCGGGGTCGTAGAAGTGCCCCTCGGGCAGTTCGTCGTAGTCGGCGAAGTGGTTGTGGGGCGCGCCACTTCCGTCGCCGGCCATGGCGTTCACGTGATGGCCATCCATCTTCTGGTGTGCTGTGTGAGTCGCCTGCTGACTCTGGTGGGCTGCGAAGGTGCGCACAGCGACGGAGCCGACAGCCGCGAATCCCGCGGGCTCCTGGTCCCGTGCAGGCATTCCTGGTTGGCCACCCCCGGGAGTAAATGTCGACTCATTCACAAGTCGTCTTACCTCCTTGGTGACCAGGAAACTTCTAGACAGGTCAGCGTGGCACCATGCCGACAGCTGGCGACTCTATGGCGTGTCGGGCGTCCGCAGCAACACAATCCGCCGGACCCGGCCCGATGTGTCGGCAATGAAACATCCCGCTGTCAAGGGCGTACGGCCGTCGCACGGCAGGTTTCACCGGTGTGCGAATCGGTTGAAGGGTTACGTTCGAGGCGAGTTGCCCGAGAATCGCGAAGTGACCATACACACATCCGGCCGGACCTTGTCGGGCAAGGTCCGGCCGGGTGTGCGGCGTTGACGACACATGTTGACGTATCGCCTTTGCCGACTGGTTGGTTAGCCGACTTACCGGCCATCGGGTGCCGGTGGGCGGCTCAGCCGAGCAGCGAGGACAGCTCCACGTGCTCCACGCCGTGCGCCTCGGCGACCTCGCGGTAAACGACCTTGCCGTCATGGGTGTTGAGGCCCTTGGCCAGCGCCGGGTCGCGGCGCAGCGCCTCCGCCCAGCCATGGTTGGCCAGCTCGACGATGTACGGCAGCGTCGCGTTGGTCAGCGCGTAGGTGGAGGTGTTCGGCACCGCGCCGGGCATGTTGGCGACGCAGTAGAAGACCGAGTTGTGGACCCGGAAGGCCGGCTCGGCGTGGGTGGTCGGGCGGGAGTCCTCGAAGCAGCCGCCCTGGTCGATCGCGATGTCGACAAGGACACTTCCGGGCTTCATCCGCGAGACGAGCTCGTTGGTGACCAGCTTCGGAGCCTTGGCGCCGGGGATCAGCACGGCGCCGATGACGAGGTCGGCCTCCAGGCAGGCCTTCTCCAGCTCGAAGGCGTTGGAGACGACAGTCTGGATCTTCGTGCCGAAGACCTTGTCCGCCTCGCGGAGCTTGTTGATGTCCTTGTCGAGCAGGGTCACGTGGAAGCCCATGCCGATGGCGATCTGCGCGGCGTTCCAGCCGGAGACACCGCCGCCGATCACGACGGCACGGCCGGCCAGCACGCCGGGGACACCGCCGGGCAGCACACCGCGGCCACCGTTGGCGCGCATCAGGTGGTAGGCGCCGACCTGCGGGGCCAGCCGGCCCGCGACCTCGGACATGGGGGCGAGCAGCGGAAGCGCGCGGCTCGGCAGCTCGACGGTCTCGTAGGCGATGGCCGTGGTGCCGGACTCCAGGAGGGCGTCCGTGCACTCCTTGGAGGCGGCAAGGTGCAGGTAGGTGAAGAGCGTCTGGTCCTTGCGGAGGCGGTGGTACTCCTCGGCGATGGGCTCCTTGACCTTCAGCAGCAGGTCGGCGGCGGCCCACACCTCGTCGGCGGTGCCCAGGATCTGCGCACCCGCGGCGACGTACTCCTCGTTCGTGATCGAGGAGCCGACACCGGCGTCGCGCTCGATGACGACCTGGTGGCCGTGGCGCACCAGCTCGTGCACGCCGGCGGGGGTGATGGCCACCCGGAACTCGTTGTTCTTGACCTCGCGGGGGATGCCGACCTTCACGTCGATCACGGTCCTTGGCTCAGAGGGTATGGGGGGTCTTACTCAGACATACCCGGGCACGCGCGGGCACACCGGGAGAGACCGCAGGAGAACGTGCGGCAGAGCCAGTCTAATGAAGGTGTTCTCGCTGTCTAGCCTTTCATTGCATCAATCTTCAGCTGATGCGGTACGGATTTCGCAGGCGTCAGGCTCATTTTGAAGGTTTGAGTCGCCGAGAATCCCCTCGGCGGCGCCCCGGTGCAGCCCCGCCGACGCGGGATCACCCAGGCGTTCGAGGGTCTCGGCGACCCGCAGGTGCAGGGCCGCCTGCAGCCGCGGGTCCTCGGCGCGCCGCGCCCACTCCACGGCTTCCCGGCACGTACGCAGCGACTCCTCGGGGCGACCGGCGTACTCCTGGACCCGTGCCAGCTCGCCGAGGGCCCGGGCCTGGGCGGCCACGTCGCCGTTCTTGCGGTGCCCGGCGATCGCCGCGCGCCAGTTCCGCAGGGCCTCGCCGTAGCGGCCGGCGAGCGTGTGGGCGGCGGCGATGCGTCCGTAGAGCCGGGCGGCCTCGGCGCGCTCCCCCCGGGCGAGCCGCTCGACCAGGGCGCGGCCGAACCAGTCGGCGGCCCGGTCGAAGTCGCCGAGCTCCAGGTGCGCGCCGCCTACGGATTCCATCGCGCGGCCGGTCGCGTACGGGTCGTTCACCTCGCGCCCGGCGTCCAGCGCGGCCCGGTAGCGCGTCAGGGCATCGGCCGTGCGGCCGGTGCGGGCGTCCAGGTCGCCGAGGTTCAGCAGGGCGGCGGCCCGCTCGCGGGGCAGGTTCCGGCGCTCGGCGACGTCGAGGACCATGCCGTGGATCTCGTAGAGGTCGGGCGCGGCGGCCCGGGTGCCGATGTGCGCCGCCATCGCCCGGACCAGCTGGGACATCAGCCGCCGGGCCAGGGTGTCCAGCTCCCCGTCGGCGACCGCGAGCCGGGCCGAGGCCAGCAGGGCGGGCCGGGTCAGGCGCAGCCAGTCGGCGGCCGCTCGGGGGGTGGGGAAGCGCAGCGCGCGGGGCATGTCGAGGAGCTTCTGGCGGGCCTGCGGGCTGTCGGTCTCGGTGATCGCCCGGCAGGCCTGGAGCAGCCGGACGGTGCGCTCCAGCATGCGGGCGCGGGCCAGCTGGAGGTCGGCCGGGCGTTCGTGGTGCTCGGCGAGGATCCGCAGCTGCGGGTGCAGGCAGCCGGGCACCTCGTACTGGGGCAGCGGAGAGGCCACCGCGTGCAGGAAGCCCAGGGCGACGAAGTCGTCGAGGGTGGTGCGGGCGCTGTCGACCGAGCAGCCGACGAGCGCGGACGCGGTCTGCGGGTCGACGAGGCCGGCCGGGGCGAGGGCGAGCAGCCGCAGCATCCGGGCGGCGGTCGTGGGCAGGGCGGCATGCGCGAGCCGGAAGACCCGGGTCAGTGCGGTGCCCTCGGAGTCGTCGGCGCGCAGCTGCTTGGCCAGGTCGGAGACGGCCGCCTTGGGGCGGGCCGCGAGCCAGCCGCCCGCCAGCATCAGCGCGGCGGGCTGCCCCTGGCACTCCTCGGCGAGGCCCTCGGCGGCCCGGGGATCGACGGTGATGCGGACCGCGCCGGTGTGCCGGGTCAGCAGTTCCACGCCGGACTTGGCGTCCAGTCCGCCCAGGGTGCAGGGGCGGACGTCGGAGATGCCGGTCAGTGGGCCCTCGGAGACCGCGACGACGAGGCAGTCGGGGGTGTCGGGCAGCAGGGCGTCGACCTGCTCGGCGTCGGCCGCGTCGTCCAGCAGGAGCAGTGCCCGGCGGTCGGCCAGGACGGTGCGCAGGGCATGGGTGAGGTCGTCCTCGCAGGCCCCGGCCGGCGGCTGCTCGTCCAGGGCGGCCAGGAGGTCCCGGGCAGTGCGTCCGACGGGGACGGGGGTGCCGTCGGGTTCGGTGAGGCTCGCGCGCAGTACGCCGTCGGGGTAACGGTGTGCGACCTGCCGGACGAGTTCCCCGGCGAGTGCGGTGCGGCCCGATCCGGGCCGGCCGGCGATGAGCAGCACGCGTGCGCGGGGTGCCTTGCGACCGGCCAGGGTGTCCAGTCCGGCGCGCTCGATGTCGGCGCGCAGTTCCTTCAACTCCCGTGTGCGGCCGAGGAACTCGCTCGCCCCGGCAGCGGGCCCGGCCGGCCGCACGTCGCCTGTCTCCACGACCTGATCCGTCACGGGCCACACTCCCGTCCCACCGCACACGCAAGCCCGCCGGGACTCCGGCTCGGGCGTGTCCCAGAGCCTAGTTCACGCTCTGCTACGTCCCGGGCGGAGCACGGCGGGGACGGCGGATGCATCCCCCGATCGGATCAGCAGATCGTAGGACCGACAGCAGGAGGCCGCGCCCCGAAAGGGGCGCGGGGAACTGCGCAACAAGCCACAACGGCGCGGCACCCGACCGACGACCTCCGCGGCGCCGAGCCCCCTCACGGCACCCCAAACGAAGCGCTACGCCTGGAACGGCCGCGCCGGCCACGGCGCCTGAGCCGGACGCAGCGCGTCCAGCCCGTCACCGGACCGCGCGGCGACCAGGGACAGCACGCCCACGACGAGGCAGTTGTTGTGCAGCTCACCGGCCAGCGCACCCCGCACGAGGTCCTGGACCGGCACCCGGTCCAGTTCCATGTCGGCCTCTTCCTCCGCGACCGCGAACCGCTCACCCTCGGCCTCGGACAGGTCCCGCGCGAGGAAGATCCGCACGGCCTCGTCGCAGCCGCCGGGCGTGGTGTAGACGTCGGTCAGCACCCGCCAGTCCTCGGCCTTGACGTGCGCCTCCTCGTACAGCTCGCGCTGCGCGGCGTGCAGCGGGTTCTCCCCGGGCACGTCGAGCAGTCCGGCCGGGATCTCCCACAGCTTGTGGCGCACGGGGTGGCGGTACTGGCGCAGCACCAGCACCCGGTCGGCCTCGTCGAGGGCGAGGACGGCCACGGAGCCGGGGTGGACCTGGTAGTCACGGCCGACCACGGTGCCGTCGGGCATGACCACGTCGTCGGTGCGCACGGAGGTCTTGTTGCCCGTGAAGGGGGTCGCCGTCGCCCGGATCTCCCACTCCTCCGGGGTGTCCTTGATCGTCATGCCTGTCCTTCCACGTGCCGCACGACCTGCTGAAACGAAACCGGGGTGCACACCCTTTGAAGGGATGCACCCCGGCCACCGTACAACTGGTGTGTTACTTCGAAGTCTTCCGCTCGACCGAGGCCTTGACGAGCCCGGCGAACAGCGGGTGCGGACGCGTCGGCCGGGAGCGCAGCTCCGGGTGCGCCTGGGTCGCGACCAGGTACGGGTGGACGTCGCGCGGGTACTCGACGTACTCGACGAGCTTGCCGTCCGGGGAGGTGCCGGAGAACAGGATGCCCGCCTTCTTCTCCAGCTCGGCGCGGTAGGCGTTGTTCACCTCGTAGCGGTGCCGGTGCCGCTCCTCGACGTACTCCTTGCCGTCATACACCTCGCGCACGATCGAGCCCTCGGCCAGCTTCGCCGGGTACATGCCGAGCCGCATGGTGCCGCCCATGTCACCCTCGCCCGCGACGATGTCGAGCTGCTCGGCCATCGTGGAGATGACGGGGTGGCCGGTGGCCGGGTCGAACTCGGTGGAGTTGGCGTCGGTGATGTCGGCCAGGTTGCGCGCGGCCTCGATCACGATGCACTGCAGGCCGAGGCAGAGGCCGAGCAGCGGGATCTTGTTCTCGCGGGCGTACCTGATCGCGCCGACCTTGCCGAGCACACCACGGTCGCCGAAGCCGCCGGGGATGCAGATGCCGTCGACGTCGCCGAGCTGCTGGGCGGCACCGGCAGGGGTCTTGCAGTCGTCGGAAGTAACCCACTTGATCTTGACGCGGGCCCGGTTGGCGAAACCGCCGGCACGCAGCGCCTCGGTGACCGACAGGTAGGCGTCGGGCAGGTCGATGTACTTGCCGACCAGGGCGAGGGTGATCTCGTGGTCGGGATTGTGGACGCGGTCGAGCAGGTCGTCCCAGGTCGTCCAGTCGACGTCGCGGAACGGCAGGTCCAGCTTGCGGACGACGTAGGCGTCCAGACCCTCGCCGTGCACGGTCTTCGGGATGTCGTAGATCGAGCGGGCGTCGGGGCAGGCGACCACGGCGGCCTCGTCGACGTCGCACATCAGCGAGATCTTGCGCTTGATCGCGGTCGGTACCTCGCGGTCGCAGCGCAGCACGATCGCGTCCGGCTGGATACCGATGTTGCGCAGGGCCGCAACCGAGTGCTGGGTGGGCTTCGTCTTCAGCTCACCCGAGGGGCCGATGTACGGCAGGAGCGAGATGTGGACGACGAAGACGTTGTCACGGCCGACCTCGTGACGGACCTGGCGGACCGTCTCCAGGAACGGCAGCGACTCGATGTCGCCGACCGTGCCGCCGACCTCGGTGATCACGACGTCGACCTCGTCCGTCGCCATGCGGCGGATGCGGTGCTTGATCTCGTTGGTGATGTGCGGGATGACCTGCACCGTGTCACCCAGGTACTCGCCGCGCCGCTCCTTGGCGATCACGGTGTTGTAGACCTGGCCGGTGGTGACGTTCGCGGAGCCGTCGAGGTCGCGGTCGAGGAAGCGCTCGTAGTGGCCGATGTCCAGGTCGGTCTCGGCGCCGTCGTTGGTGACGAACACCTCACCGTGCTGGAAGGGGTTCATCGTGCCCGGGTCCACGTTCAGGTACGGGTCGAGCTTCTGCATCACGACGCGCAGGCCCCGGGCCTTGAGCAGCATGCCGAGGCTGGAGGCCGTCAGGCCCTTGCCGAGCGAGGAGGCGACACCCCCGGTGACGAAGATGTGCTTGGTCGTCGAATTACGAAATGCGGCGGGCGGCATGGCCAAGACGGGGCTCCCGTGGTCGCGGTCTGGGGGTGCGGTGCGGCTGCCCGCCGGAGATCTCCGGGGTGCCGTCGCTGCGGTTCGGGGGTTTCCTGTCGGGCAGGGGCCCACCGGTCCACGGGCTACCAGCGTATCAGCGCCGCGGGGCGATGGCTTCCGGCCACGCTCCGCGCACAACCCGACACGGAAGCGGCCACCGCCACGGGTCCCTCACCCGTTGCTCACTCGTTCGGCGTACCCACCTTGCCCGGACGAGCACCCGGATCATGGACGTGCGTCGTATCCTGCTCGGACACTCGCTGCCGAGCCCGTCCGGCCCCACGGCACCACCCCCCGCCCGTAAACACCGGAACAACGTGAGCTCGTCGGTTCGTTGAGCAAGAATTGGCGCTTTGCATCACGACTGGGCGACCTGTTTTGCTTCATCGCTCAATGACGCATTGCAAGACCTGCTGAAATCCCCCTTGACCGCACTAGCGACAGCCCCCTCGTGGGGTGACGTGGCCGTTCGACTGGAGTTGCACGTGGCCGGGCGCATCGAAGACTACGCACTCATCGGAGACATGCAGACCGCTGCCCTGGTCTGCCGGGACGGGACAGTCGACTGGCTGTGCCTGCCCCGCTTCGACTCGCACGCCATCTTCGCCGGCCTGCTGGGCAACGAGGAGCACGGCTTCTGGCGGCTCGGACCCGCCTTTGCCTCCGACCAGCAGCCCCCCACCGCCGCGCGGCGCAGCTACCGGGGCGACTCGCTGATCCTGGAGTCCGAGTGGGACACCCAGCGGGGCACGGTCCGGGTGACCGATTTCATGCCGCCGCGTGACGGCGCCCCGCAGCTGATCCGGATCGTGGAGGGCGTCTCGGGCCGGGTGCCGATGCGCTCGGCGCTCAGGATGCGGTTCTCCTACGGGCGGGTGGTGCCGTGGGTGCACAAGCACGAGGGGCGCACGGTGGCCGTCGCGGGTCCCGACTCCGTGTGGTTCGACACATCGGCGGAGACCTACGGCAAGTCGCTGACGACCTACGCGGACTTCACGGTCGCGCCGGGTGACCGGATCGCGTTCACGATCTCCTGGCAGCCCTCGCACAAGGAGCCGCCGCCGCTGCCGGAGCCGGAGCAGTCGCTGGAGGCGACGGAGGACTTCTGGCGCGAGTGGGTCGACCACTGTACGTACCACGGCCCCTACCGGGAGGCCGTGGTCCGCTCGCTGATCACGCTGAAGGCCCTGACGTACGCCCCGACCGGCGGCATCGTCGCCGCGCCGACCACCTCCCTGCCGGAGGACATCGGCGGCGTCCGCAACTGGGACTACCGCTACACCTGGCTGCGCGACGCGGCCATCACCCTGTCGTCGCTGCTGCGCACCGGCTACCGCGAGGAGGCCCGCGCCTGGCGCGAGTGGCTGCTGCGGGCGGTGGCCGGCGACCCGGAGAACCTGCAGATCATGTACGGCATCGCCGGTGAGCGCGAGCTCGGCGAGGCGGAGCTGGACTGGCTGCCGGGCTACGAGAACTCCACCCCGGTCCGGGTCGGCAACGGCGCGGCCCACCAGCTCCAGCTGGACGTCTACGGCGAGGTCACCGAGGCCCTGCACCTGGCCCACATGACGGGCCTCGCCCGCAACGACTACGCCTCCCTGCTCCAGCTGAAGCTGATCCGCTACCTGGAGGACCACTGGCAGGACCCGGACGAGGGCATCTGGGAGGTGCGCGGCCCGCGCCGCCACTTCGTGCACTCCAAGGTGATGGCCTGGGTCGCGGTCGACCGCACGATCAAGCTGATCGAGTCCGGCGACGCGGACGGCCCGCTGGAGCGCTGGCGGGAGCTGCGCGACGACATCCACCGGGACGTGTGCGAGCGGGGCTACGACAAGGAGCGCAACACCTTCACGCAGTCGTACGGCTCGAAGGAACTGGACGCCTCCCTGCTGCTGATCCCGCAGATGGGCTTCCTGCCGCCGGACGACAAGCGGGTCATCGGCACGATCGAGGCGATCCAGCGGGAGCTGTCCACGTCGGACGGCTTCATCCTGCGCTACCCGACCACCAGCGGCGACGAGAACGTCGACGGCCTGCCCGGCGACGAGGGAGCCTTCCTGGCCTGCTCCTTCTGGATGGCCGACGACCTGGCGATGATCGGCCGCGTCGACGAGGCACGCAAGCTGTTCGAGAAGCTGCTGTCGCTGCGCAACGACCTCGGTCTGCTGGCCGAGGAGTGGGACCCGCGCCTGCAGCGCCAGGTGGGCAACTTCCCGCAGGCGTTCAGCCACGTGCCGCTGATCGACACGGCACTGCGCCTGACCGCTTCGGGCGCCTACGGCGGCTGAACGGGCCCGTCGGGCCGCTCCCGCCTAGGCTGGAAGCACAAGTTTGCCCCTTTGTGAAGGGGGGCGGCCATGGCTTCCCTCTCCAGGGCGGGCGCGGCTTTCAACGCGCTCCGCGAGGAACTGACCGGGGACGTCTTCGCCCCTGGTGACCTGGGCTACGACGAGGCCCGGGCCGTCTTCAACGTCATGATCGACCGGCGTCCCGCGGTGATCGCCCAGTGCGAGACCGTGGAGGACGTGGTGCGGGCCGTGCGGGCCGCCAGGGAGGTCGACCTGCCCGTCGCGGTGCGCGGCGGGGGCCACAGCGTGGCCGGCATGGCTCTCAACGACGGCGGCATGGTGATCGATCTTCGCCGGATGCACGCGGTGGTGGTGGACCCGGCGGGGCGGACGGCCCGCGTCGCCGGCGGGGCCACGATGAGCCACCTGGACCGGGCCACCGAGCCGTACGGCCTGGCGACGACCGGGGGCCGCGCCTCCACGACCGGGGTCGGCGGCTTCGTGCTGGGCGGCGGCACCGGCTGGCTGGACCGCTGGTGCGGGCTCGCCGTCGACAACCTGCTCGCCGCCGAGCTCGTCACCGCCGACGGCGCACGCGTCCACGCGAGCGCCGACGAGAACCCGGAGCTGTTCTGGGCCCTGCACGGCGGCGGCGGGAACTTCGGCGTCGCCACGGCCCTCACGCTGCGGCTGCACGAACTGCCCGAGTTCTGCATCGCGATGGTGCTGTACCTGCCGGAGCACGGCCCGGACGTCGTGCGGACCTTCCGCGAGGTGATCACGGCAGGTCCGGACGAGGCCGGCGGCGGCGTCCTCTACTTCACCGGCCCGCCGGAGGAGTTCGTCCCCGGGCACCTGGTCGGCCGGCTGGTGTGCGGGGCGCTGCTGACGTACGCCGGCGGCGAGGACGACATGCGCAAGGTCGCCCAGCCCCTGCTCGCGCTGCCGCACGAGGCCGAGATCGTGGGGCCGATGCCGTACGCCGACGTCCAGTGCATGCTGGACGATCCGCCCGGCATGCGGAACTACTGGTCGGCGGAGTACCTCGGGTCCGCGCCCGACGACTTCGTGGACGTCTTCTGCGCCCGGGCCGCGTCCGTGCCCGTGCCGACGGGCACCCAGCACGTGCTGTTCCCACAGGGCGGGGCGATCGCGGCCGGGCCGCGCGAGTACCCGGTGCCGTACCGGGACGCGCCCTGGGCGGTCCATCCCTTCGGGATCTGGGAGGACCCGGCGGACGACGAGCGGTGCGTGCAGTGGGTCCGGGACGTGCGCGCCGACGTACGGCCATGGAGCACCGGAGCCGTATACCTCAACTTCATCGGAAACGAGGGAAGCGACCGCGTGGTGGCCGGCCTGGGTGCGGAGAACACCCGGCGGCTGGCGGAGGTGAAGCGCCAGTACGACCCGGACAACGTCTTCCGCTTCAACCACAACATCACACCGGCTTGAGGAGCCGCTTGGCTACGGCATCACACGGACCTGAGGGCTGGCTCCGACGACGGGCTCGCACGACCCGACGGGGCTGGACGGCCTCACGCGCTGGACGGCCTCACGTCGGGCCGACGGGTCGTTCAGCCCTGACGTCACGCGGGCCCGGCGGCCTTCCGGCTCCGGTCTCACGTCGGTCTCAGGGCTCTCTTCGCTCTCTTCGGCGCCGGCATCACGTCGGCCTGAGCGCCGTCAGGGTGCGCTCTCCCGCCGGGTCGCCCGCAGTGGCCGGGACCAGGGCGATCTCGTCGAGTCCGGCCTCGGCGTAGGCGGCGATGCGGGCGCGGACGGTGTCCGTGTCGCCGACCAGGGCGACCGTGCCGGCGGCCTCCGGCGGCAGGGCCCGCAGCAGGGTGTCCGGGTCGGCGCCCTTGGCGGCCAGCTCGACGACGGGGGCGAACCCCGCGTCGACGAACATGTCGCTGTAGCCCGGCACGGCGAGGTAGCCCACGAGGCTGCGCAGGACCTGATCAAGCGACTCCGGCTCCGGGTCGACGGCGGCGGGCAGCCAGGCGGCCAGCCGCGGCGGTGTACGGCCCGCCTTCTCGGCGGCGGCGAGCATTCTGGCCCGCAGCACGCAGACCTGCTCGGGCGAGACGAGGTCCAGCAGCATCCGGTCGGCGTGCGCGACGGCCGCGGCCACCGCCCGCTCCCCGAACGCCGCGACGGTGACCATGCCGCCGGGCGGCGGGAGCCGGCGCAGCAATCCGCTGCCGGGCACGATCGGCTCGCCGGGCACGCTGTGCATCAGCGTCCGCACGGCCGCCGCCGACTCCGCGAGGGCGGCGGCGGGCCGGGTACGCGGCCGGCCGTGCACGCCCTCGACGACGCGCTTGCCGGAGGTGCCCAGGGCCACCCCGACGGGCCGGCCGGTGACGGCCGCGGTCGAGGCGGCGCCCCGCACGATCGTGAGCGGGTCCCTCACCGACACCGGCACGGGCCCGGCGGTCAGCGCGACCTGCTCGGTGGCCGCGCCGATCGCGGCGGCCAGGACGAACGAGTCCCATGTGGGTCCCTCGCCCGCCCAGACCTCCCCGTACCCGAGCCGGTCGGCGAGCACCGCGATCCGCAACGGCTCCTCGACCGGACCGTCGTCCTCCCGCCCCACCGCGACCACGCTCATGTCCATGACCGCGCCCTACCCGGCCCATCACCCCGTAATCCGGGGCGATCCACGACGGGTCCCGGTCGATGATCGTCCCGCTGCTCCTCCGGAGATGTCCGCGAGGCACCCGCACGGGTAGCGTCCGGCACATGGACAGCGGGACGGACAGCGGGCACGGCACCCAGGGCGCCGGGATCACCGTGCGGCGGGCGCTGGAGCTGCCGGGGCTGCGCAGCGGGCTGCCCGAGGTGCTGGCGGGTGCCGAGCGGCTGGGGCGGACCGTGCGCTGGGTGCACGCGGGCGAGGTGCCGCACATCGCCTCGCTGCTCAAGGGCGGGGAGCTGCTGCTGACCACGGGCTACGGTCTCGGCACCCGGCCCGCCGAACAGCGGGCGTTCGTACGCACCCTGGCCGAACGGGGCATCGCGGCCCTGGTCGTGGAGCTCGGCCCGCGCTTCACCCGGCTGCCCGCGGCCCTCGTCGACACGGCGCGCGCGGCCGGGCTGCCGCTGGTGCAGCTGCACCGCGAGGTGGCGTTCGTCACGGTCACGGAGGAAGTGCACACCGAGATCGTCAACGGCCACTACGCCCTGCTGCAGCGGGCCGAGGAGGTGCACCGGCGCTGCACGCAGGCCGTGCTGGGCGGTGGCGGCGTGCCGCAGGTCCTCGGCATCCTGGCCGACTTCGCGGGCAACCCGGTGTTCCTGGAGACGGCGGACGGGCAGTTGTTGTACGCCGCCGGGGCCGGTCCCGAGGGCGCGGACCCGCTCCAGGTGTGGGAGGGGCTGCGCGGCCAGCACAAGGACGAGCCGCCGCTCGCGGGGTCGGTCCTGGTGGACGTGCCGGGCGGCGGGCCCGGCAGCGGGGGCGTCCGGGCGCGTCTGGTCCTGCTTCCGGTGCGCACTCCCCTGACTCCGGTGCACCGGATGGCGGCCGAACGGGCCGCGGGCATCCTGGCCGTGGTGCTGATGCAGGCGCGCCAGGAGGAAGAGCTGGCGGCACGCGGGCGGGGCGACTTCCTCACCGACCTCGCCGAGGGGCGGGTGACGGCCGAGGACGCCCCGGCGCAGGCGCGCGTACTGGGCTTCCGGCCGGGCGAGGGGCCGCTGCTGCCGGTGGTCATGCGGCTCGGGGAAGCCCTGTCCCCGGGCGGTGGTGGCTGGGCCGTGCCCGCCCGGGCGATCTCGGAGGAGCTGGCCTCGGTGGGCGTGCCGGTGCTGCTCGGTGTGCGGCCACTGGAGGGCCGCGTGCTGGTGCTGCTCGGGCTGCGCGCGGAGTCGGAGCGGGCGGCGGTCGCCGACCGGGTCGCGGCGGCGCTGCGGGCCGGTGCGGGCCGGGCCGGGATGCCGCGGCCGGGCGGGCAGCCGCCCGTGGTGGTCGTGGGGACGGCTGGCGGCTGGCCGGCGGTGGCCGCGGGCCTGCGGCACGCCGCCGAGACGGCCACGGCGGCCCAGGGGCTCGCGGACCGGCCCTGGTACGACGCCCGCCGGCTCGACATCGACCTGCTGCTGTGGCGGCTGCGCGACCATCCGGACCTGGCCGCCTTCGTCGACCGCGCCCTCGGCCCGCTGCTGGAACACGACCGCCGCTCCCGGCCGCCGCTGCTGCCCACGTTGACGACCTACCTCGCCCACGCGGGACGCAAGGCGGAGACGGCCCGGGAGCTGCACCTGAACCGGCAGACCCTGTACAACCGCCTGGCCCGCATCGGGGAGTTGCTCGGCACGGACCTCGACGACCCGCAGACGGTCCTGGCCCTGAGCCTGGCCCTGCGGGCCCGCAGGCACGTCCCGTAGCGCTCTGGGCGAGGGGGCACCGGCCTCGACGACCCGCAGACGGCCCTGGCCCTGAGCCTGGCCCTGCGGGCCCGCAGGCCGCGCAGGCCCGTTGGCAGCGCTCTAGCCGAGGGGGCGGGGCTGTGTCAGCTCGTCGTACACGCTCAGCACCTGGGCGACCGTCTCGTCCTCGGTCGGCCAGGTGGCGGCCTGCCGGGCGCCCCTGGCCGTCAGCAGTTCCCGGCGTGCCGGGTCGTCGAGCAGCCGTACGACGGCGTCGGCGAGGGCCTTCGCGTCGCCGTACGGGACGAGTTCGGCCGCGTCGCCGACGAGTTCGGGGATGCCGCCGACCTCCGTGGCGACGAGCGGCACGCGCGCGTGGAGGGCCTCCTGCGCGAGGACGGAGCGGGCCTCCCAGCGGCTCGGCAGCAGGGCGAGGTCGGCGGCGGCGAGCAGGTCGGCGATGTCGTCGCGCCGCCCGATGAGCCGGACCGGCAGCCCCTCCTCCTCGATGCGGCCCTGGAGTTCACCGCGCAGTGGCCCCTCCCCGGCGATCACGACCAGCGGCATGGGATCGAGCCGGCGCCAGTCGCGCGCGGCGTCCAGCAGCACGTCGTACCCGCGGTGCCGTTCGAGGGAGCCGACGGCCATCAGCAACGGCCTGCCGATGGCGCCGAGTTCGGCGCGCACCTTGGGCCGCAGCCGGTCGGGGTCGTCCGGTTCGCGGGGGCTGCGGGGGCCGGGCAGCGCGACGGCCGCGAGCCGGGCGTCGCGCGCGCCGGTGAGCCGGGCCCGGTCCACGAGCGGCGAGGTCGTGCCCAGCACGACGGTGGCCGCCTTGACCACCCTGCGCTCCAGTACCCGCAGCATGTGGGCACGGGCCCCGTCGGCGTGCGCCCGGTCGTGCCACGTCACCACCAGCGGTGTGCGCACGCGCCGCCCGCTGAGGGCGAGGGCGGCACGGAAGGAGGCGTGCAGGCCGTGCGCGTGCACCAGATCGGCGTGGGCGCAGGCCGCACGCAGGGCCGCCACCGACACCGGGTCGCTGCTGCGCGGTACGTGCACGTGGTCGGCGCCGACTCCGCTGAAGTCATAGGCGCGATCGGCCTCGTAAGGGGCGCACACCGTGACTTTCACGCCCCGGGCGACGAGCCCCGCGGCCAGCGAGCGCACATGCGCACTGCTGGCGGCATTGCCTCCGCCCAGCACCTGCACGGTGCGCAGCGGCAATTGGCCGTGCGGTGAGTGGCTGCTCACGGGGGTCACGTGGCCGGGCTCCTGGTTCGGGTCGGGCGGTCACGACGCGGTTTCGCACGCGTACTCCGCCAAGGATGCCAGGACGCAAGGGGGTTCCGGGAACGCCGGAGCCCCCGCGACGCGACAGCGGTGGCGCGGCATCGGGGGTGTGCGCCGGACTGGGTCACCCACACGAGTGAAATCGGGCGACCCGCCCGGCCTGTGCGACACCACCGCCGCGGCGCCGCTCCCGACCAGGGCCCCGCGCCACCGACCTGATCCGAACTACCGCCCTAGGCGTCAGCCCTGGCCGCCGCGAGCAGCTCCTCGGCGTGCGCCCGGGCCGTCTCGGAGTCCTCCTGGCCGGCGAGCATGCGGGACAGCTCCCGGACCCGGTCCTCGCCTTCCAGGACCTTGACGCCGGAGCGGGTGACGGACCCGTCGTTGGTCTTCTCGACCAGCAGCTGCCGGTCGGCGAAGGCGGCCACCTGTGGCAGATGCGTCACGACCACGACCTGCGCGGTCTTCGCCAGCCGGGCGAGCCGTCGGCCGATCTCGACCGCCGCCTTGCCGCCGACCCCGGCGTCGACCTCGTCGAAGAGGTACGTCGGCACGGGATCCGTCCCCGCGAACACGACCTCCACGGCCAGCATCACCCGTGACAGCTCACCGCCGGACGCGCCCTTGGCGATCGGCCGGGGCGGTGCGCCGGGGTGCGGGGCCAGCAGCAGCTCGACCTCGTCGGCGCCCGCGGGGCCGTAGGCGACCGGGCGGCCGCCGACCTCGACGCCGTCGGGGTCCTCGGTCTGCCGGATGTCGAAGGACACGCGCGCGTGCGGCATGGCGAGCGAGGCCAGCTCGGCGGTCACGGCGGCGGCGAACCGCTCGGCGGCCTCCGTGCGGGCGTCCGTCAGGGCCTGCGCCAGCCCGCCCAGTTCCGACCGCAGCGCGTCCCGCTCGGCGGTCAGCTCCCCGATCCGTTCGTCGTCGCCGTCGAGTTCGGTGAGCCGTGCGGCGCTCTGCTCGGCCCAGGACAGCACGGTGGTGATGTCCTCGCCGTACTTGCGGGTCAGCCCGGTGAGCGCGGCCCGCCGCTCCTCGACGGCCGCGAGCCGCAGCGGATCGGCGTCCAGGTCGTCGGCGTACCCCGCCAGGTCGCCCGCCGCGTCGCGCAGGAGGATCCCGATCTCCCCGACGCGGTCGGCGAGCGCGGCCAGCGCCGAGTCGTGCGACCGAACGGCGTCCAGGGCCCGCTGGGCGCCCGCGACGAGGGTCCCGGCGTCGACGCCCTCCGGATCCTCCGGGTTGCCCGCGAGGGCGGCGTGCGCGGCCGCTGCGGCGGATGCCAGCGCCTCGGCGTGCCCGAGCCGCTCGGCCTCCTCGGCCAGCTCCACGTCCTCTCCGGCCCGGGGTTCGACGGCGGCGATCTCGTCGAGTCCAAAGCGCAGCAGGTCGGCCTCCTGGGCCCGTTCCCGCGCCCGGGTGGTGATCTCGTCGAGCTCGGTGGCCACGGCCCGCAGCCGCTTGTACGCCTCGCCGTACTTGGCCAGCGGGCCTGCGACCGCGTCGCCCGCGTACCGGTCGAGCGCCTGCCGCTGCCGGGACAGCTTGAGCAGCCCCTGCTGGTCGGTCTGCCCGTGCACGGCCACCAGCTCGTCCGCGAGCTCGGCGAGCACGCCCACGGGCACGCTGCGCCCGCCCAGGTGCGCCCGCGAGCGCCCCTCGGCGGAGACGGTACGGCTGATCAGCAGGGCCCCGTCGTCCAGCTCGGCCCCGGCCTCCTCGGCGCGCACCGCGGCCGTGGCGTCGTGGGGAACGGTGATCCGCCCCTCCACGACGGCCTTTCCGGCCCCGATCCGCACGAGCGCGGGGTCTGCCCGCCCGCCCAGCAGCAACCCCAGGCTGGTGACCACCATGGTCTTGCCCGCACCCGTCTCACCGGTGACCGCGGTGAACCCGGGCGACAGCTCGACGACGGCGTCGTCGATCACGCCCAGCGACCGTATCCGCATCTCCTCCAACACGGACACGACCTTACGAGGTCCGGACCGGGGATTGCGACCGGCCCGCTCTTGTCACCCACGAGTGTGGCGGCGCCCTTCTTGGGGCGCGGGGCTGTATCGACATACGGCTCCGCCGCGTGGGCGCGACCGGCCACAGCAAGCCCGCACCCGCCGACGGCGAACAACCACGTCAGTGAGGGGCGCCCCGCCACCCGGAAACAGGCAGCGCGAACTTCGCCACCAGCCGGTCCGTGAAAGAAGCGTGGTGCAGCCGGGCCAGCCGCACCGGCACGGCCCCCCGCCGCACCTCCACCCGAGCCCCGGCCGGCAACTCCACCGTCCGCCGCCCGTCACACCACAGCACGCCCGGCGGAATGTGCGGCAGAACCTCCACGGCCAGCACCGAATCCGGCGATGTCACGAGCGGCTTCGCGAACAGCGCGTGCGCGGAGATCGGCACCATCAGCAGCGCCTCGACCTCCGGCCACACCACCGGCCCGCCCGCCGAGAAGGCGTACGCCGTCGACCCCGTGGGTGTGGCGCACACGATCCCGTCGCAGCCGAAGCCCGTGACGGGCCGGCCGTCGATCTCCAGGACGATCTCCAGCATCCGCTCGGCGGACACCTTCTGCACGGCCGCCTCGTTCAGCGCCCAGTCCGTGTGCACGATGTCGCCGTTCTGGTGCACCACGACGTCGACGGTCATCCGCTCCTCGACCTCGTACGCCTTGGTCACCACCCGGTCGACGACCTTGTCGAGGTCGTCCCGCTCGGCCTCCGCGAGGAACCCGACGCGCCCGAGGTTGACGCCGAGCATCGGCACGCCGGACGCCCGGGCGAACTCGGCGCCCCGCAGCAGCGTGCCGTCGCCGCCCAGCACGATCAGCAGCTCACACCCGTCGAGGCACTGGGGAGTGGCCTCCTTGACCAGCTCCACCTCCGACGGCAGCGGCAGGTCGCGTGCCTCGGCCTCCAGGACGCGCACGCCGAGGCCGGAGCGCAACAGCCCCTTCACGACGAGCTCGGCACTGCGCACGGCCGCGGGCCGGCCCGTGTGGGCGAGCAGGAAAACAGTACGAGCTCGGTTCTCGGTCAACGCGGCCCCTCCGCCACTGCACGGTCTGCCTCGGCCGGGTCCAGTGCCGGTGCCCCGGACCGCAGCCACAGAAAGTATTCGACATTCCCCGACGGCCCGGGCAGCGGACTGGCCGTCACGCCCTTCACCCCGAGCCCCATCCCCCAGGCCTTCTCGGCCACCCCCCGTACCGCCTCGGCCCGCAGCTGGGTGCTGCGCACCACTCCCCCGCTGCCGAGGCGCTCCTTACCGACCTCGAACTGCGGCTTGACCATCATCACCAGGTCGGCGTCCGGCTTCACGCACCGCACCAGGGCGGGCAGGACCAGCCCGAGCGGGATGAAGGACAGATCCCCCACGACAAGATCCACTGGCTCCCCATCGATCGCTTCAAGCGTCAACTCGCGTACGTTCGTACGGTCCTTGACGGTGACGCGTTCATCTTTCTGGAGGGACCACGCGAGTTGTCCGTATCCGACGTCCACGGCGACGACATGGGCGGCGCCCGCGCGGAGCAGCACGTCGGTGAAACCGCCGGTGGACGCGCCCGCGTCGAGCGCCCTGCGCCCCTCGACGGCCAGCCCCTGCGGCCCGAACACCGCGAGCGCCCCGGCCAGCTTGTGACCGCCGCGCGAGACGTAGTCGGGGTCGCTGTCGTCCTGGGCCACCAGGATCGCGGCCGCGGTCTCCACCTGCGTGGCGGGCTTCGTCGCGACGGTCTTGCCGACGGAGACCCGCCCCGCGGCGATCAGCTGCGCGGCGTGCTCACGCGAACGCGCGAGCTTGCGGCGGACCAGCTCCGCGTCCAGACGGCGACGTGCGACTCCTGCCACGTTCGGTTCAGCTCCTTGGTGCGTGCGGCGTCGGGGGCCCCGGAGGTCCCGGGCGTACGTCGAGCGCGGTGAGCGCGTCGCGCAGCCCCCGGTGTACATCCTCGTACACCTCGAGATGCCCGTCCGTGGCGAGGTGGTCCGCGTCACCGAGCCGGTCCAGGGCGGCGTCCACCCCGGCGTCACCGGTGGGCGCGCGGGGCACGTTCAGGGGAGCGGGGCCGGCAGGGTCGTACGCCGGCTCTTCCTCCGCCGCCGGCGGGGTCTCGGGAACTGCGTCGTCCATGCCCCGACGCTACCGCGAACCGCTGCGGTAACGTCGACCGCGATGGCCACGATCGAGGAGTGCCGCAGCGCACTCGACAAGCTCTCGGACAACATGCAGCGCGCCGAAGGGGACGTCCGCGACGCCGCGGCCCTGGACCGCTCGGTGAGCTGCCACATCACGGACCTCGACGTCACCTTCGCCGGCCGGATGCGCGGCGGGCGGATCGAGGTGCACGACACCGTGCCGGGGCCGCCTCCCGGCAAGGCCGAGATCAGACTCGCCATGACCGGTGACGACCTGGTGGCCCTGGTCGGCGGCGAGCTGAACTTCGCCAAGGTCTGGGGTTCGGGCCGGGTGAAGCTGCACGCCGGTGTGCGTGACCTGCTCCAGCTCAGGAAGCTTCTGTAGCCGCGGTCGTCCCAGCCGTGCTCTTCCCGGCCGTGCCCTGCCCGACCATGCTCGGTACGCGGGCCTTGCGGGCCGCCGGCACGACCAGCGGTGTACCCGTCTCCGGGTCGTCGATGACCTGGCAGCGCAGCCCGAAGACCTCCTCGACCAGCTCGGCCGTGACGATGTCCTTCGGCGCGCCCTCGGCGATGACCCGGCCCTCGCGCAGGGCGATGAGGTGGGTGGCGTAGCGGGCGGCGTGGTTCAGGTCGTGCAGCACGGCCACGAGCGTGCGCCCCTGCTCCTCGTGCAGCTCGGCGCACAGGTCCAGGACGTCGATCTGGTGCTGGATGTCCAGGTACGTCGTCGGTTCGTCGAGCAGCAGCAGGGGCGTCTGCTGGGCGAGGGCCATGGCGATCCACACGCGCTGGCGCTGGCCTCCCGAGAGCTCGTCGACATAGCGGTCGCCGAGTTCGGCGACGCCCGTGCGCCGCATGGACTCCTGCACGATCCGCTCGTCCTCGGTGGACCACTGGCGCAGGATGCCCTGGTGCGGGTAGCGCCCGCGGCCGACCAGGTCGGCGACGGTGATGCCGTCGGGCGCGACGGACGACTGGGGCAGCAGACCGAGGGTCCGCGCGACCTTCTTGGCGGGCATCGACTGGATGACGTTGCCGTCCAGCAGCACCCGGCCCTCGCTCGGCTTGAGCATCCGTGACAGCGCCCGCAGCAGCGTCGACTTGCCGCAGGCGTTGGGGCCGACGATCACCGTGAACGACTGGTCGGGTATCTCCACCGACAGCTGCTCGGCGATGACCCGCTGGTCGTAGGCGAGGGTGACGTTCTCGGCGGACAGGCGGTTCACGGTGCTCCCTTGGTTGTTCAGTCCGCTGCTGGTACTGCTCTCGGTGCTCTTGCCGGCCCTCATATCCGGCCCGCCCGGCGCTCGCTGACCAACAGCCACAGCAGGTAGACCCCGCCGAGCACACCGGTCACCACGCCCACGGGCAGCTGCTCGGCCCCGAACGCCCGCTGCGAGACCCAGTCGGCGACGACCAGCAGCGCGGCGCCCATGCACAGCGAGGCCAGCAGGTTGGGCCCGGGCGAACGGGTCAGGCGCCGGGCCAGCTGCGGCGCGGTGAGCGCCACGAAGCTGACCGGCCCGGCCGCGGCGGTGGCGGACGCGGTGAGCAGCACGGCAGCCACCATGAGCAGCAGCCGTACCCGCTCGACCCGCACCCCGAGGGCGTACGACACGTCGTCGCCCATCTCCATCATCCGCAGCCCCCGCGCGTTGACCAGGACGAGCGGCACCAGCACGGCGGTCAACGCGAGCAGCGGCCACACCTGGTCCCAGTCCCGGCCGTCGAGGGACCCCGTCATCCACACGACCGCACGGGCCGCGTCCACGATGTCGGACTTGGTCAGCAGATAGCCGTTGACCGCCGTGACGATCGCGGACACGCCGATGCCGACCAGGACCAGCCGGTAGCCGTGCACGCCCCGCCTCCAGGCGAGCAGGTAGATGGCGAGCCCGGTCACCAGGCCGCCCACCAGCGCCCCGGCGGCGACCTGGTCGGCGCTGCCCGACGTCAGCACGATCACCACGAGCGCCCCGGCCGTCGCCCCCTGCCCGAGACCGAGCACGTCCGGACTGCCCAGCGGGTTGCGGGAGACGGCCTGGAACAGCGCACCGCCCAGTCCCAGCGAGGCGCCGACCAGCAACCCGACCAGGACCCGCGGCAGCCGCAGCTCGTTGACGATGAACTCCTGGCCCGGATTGCCCTCGCCGACCAGCGTCCGCAGCACGTCGGCGGCCGGGATCGGGAAGTCGCCGGTGCCGATGAGCACGACACTCGCCACGAGCGCCGCGACGAGCAGCAGGAACACGACGATGAGGGCCCGTACGTCCAGGCGTAGCGAGAGCCCGCCGGTCCGCACGGCACGGTTGGTGGTCTTCACAGTTGCGCCGTCCTCCGCCGTCGTACCAGAAAGATGAACACCGGCCCGCCGAGGATCGCGGTGACGATGCCCACCTGGAGCTCCGAGGGCCGGGCCACGATGCGGCCGATGACATCGGCGCCGAGCAGCAGCACGGGCGACAGCACCGCCGCGTACGGCAGGATCCAGCGCAGGTCCGGCCCGGTGAACGAACGCACCACGTGCGGCACCATCAGCCCGACGAACACGATCGGCCCGCAGGCGGCGGTCGCCGCCCCGCACAGCACGGTCGCGGCCAGCATCGACAGTGCCCGGGTGCGGTTGAGGTGGGCGCCCAGCGCCTTGGCGGTGTCGTCGCCCATGGCCATCGCGTTGAGCGGGCGGGCCAGGGCCAGCGCGAGGACCGTGCCGGTCAGCAGGAACGGCAGGACCTGCGTGATGGTCGAGTTCGTCGCCGAGGCCAGCGAACCGACCGTCCAGAAGCGCATCTTGCCGAGCGCCGCCTCGTCCATGATCATCACGGCCTGGAGGTAGCCGTACAGCGCGGCACTGACGGCCGTACCGGCGAGCGCGAGCCGCACCGGCGTGGCGCCCCGGCTGCCGCCCAGGAACCAGACCAGCGCCCCGACCGCGGCCGCGCCGAGGAACGCGAACCAGACGTAGCCGGTCAGCGACGTGACCCCGAAGTACGTGATGGCCGTGACGACCGCGGCGGAGGCACCCGCGTTGATGCCGAGCAGCCCGGGATCGGCCAGCGGGTTACGCGTGAGAGCCTGCAGGACCGCCCCGGCCAGACCGAGCGCCGCGCCGGCGAGCAGCCCGAGCAGGGTCCGCGACAGCCGCTCCGCCACGACGACGTCGCCGTAGGTCCCCGAGTCCTCGAACAAGCCGTGCCAGACCTGGCCGAGGGACAGCTCTTTCGCTCCGATCGCGATACTCGCCAGCGCGACGAGCACCAGGAGCGCCAGGGACAGGAGGAGCCCGAAGGCTCGTACCGCCCGTCGGGTCGGGGGCGCGGGGGCGGGCTCCGCGCGCTGTTCGGGGGGACTCTGGACCAACACGCAGTTAGGTTAGCCTACCCTCGCATTGGAGCGAGATTCGGTGTCCCGCCCCGGCCCGGGTTCCCGGCTCACCCCCCGGTCACCCGGCGGCGACACGAGTGCCCGGCCGGGCCCCAGGCTTTGACAGGTACTCAGAGGCCCAGCCGCGCCAGCGCCTTCCCCCCGTCCAGCTCGCACACACCCTCACCGGCCGCCGTCCACGCCACGGCACACAGTGCGCGCAGCCCGTCCAGCGCCTCGCCCTCCCCGTCGAGCTCCAGCCGGTCCGCCCCGGCCGCCGCGGTCCAGCCCCCGCACCGGAACCCGCCCTCGCCCACCGCGACGACCTCCGGCTGACCGGTGAGCATCCCGCGCAGATCGGCGTCCACGAACGTCGGCCGGTGCTGCGGTGGCGCGGCCAGCAGCTGCGCGCCGTCTGTCACCCCGGTCAGGACGAGCAGCGAGTCGACCTCCCCGTTGAACGCGCCCTCGATGTCCGTGTCCAGCCGGTCCCCCACCACCAACGGCCGCTGCGCCCCGGTCCGCAGAATGGTCTCCCGGTGCATCGGGGGCAACGGCTTGCCCGCGACCTGGGGCTCCGCACCGGTGGCGATCCGGACGACCTCCACCGCGGCCCCGTTGCCCGGCGCGATGCCACGCCCGCTCGGAATCGTCAGGTCGGTGTTGGACGCGAACCACGGCACGCCCCGCGCCACCGCGTAGGAAGCCTCGGCGAACCGGCCCCACGGCAGGTCGGCCCCGCCGAACCCCTGCACCACCGCCGCCGGCTCGTCGTCCGCCGACTCCACGGGCACCAGCCCGCGTTCGCGCAGCGCCACCCGCAGCCCCTCACCGCCGATCACCAGCACCCGGGCGCCCTGCGGCACCTGCTCGCTGATCAGCCGAGCGACCGCCTGCGCCGAGGTGATGACGTCCTCCGCGTCCGTCGGTATCCCCAGTTCCGTCAGGTGCCCGGCCACGGTGTCGGGGGTCCGCAACGCGTTGTTCGTCACGTACGCCAGGCGCATCCCGCCCTCCCGGGCCGTGGCCAGCGACTCCACCGCGTGCGCGATCGCGCTCCCGCCCGCGTACACCACACCGTCCAGATCGAGCAGCGCCGTGTCGTACGCCTCGCTCAGGGCCTGCCCACTGCCCTCGGGCCTCGTCCTGACGCTTCGGCTCATCCCGCATCGCTCCTCGTTCGACGGCTTTCCCCCGATCATCCCCCATGCCACCGACAGCCGTACGATGCCGGGATGAACTCAGCAGGTCACTCGGAGGCAACGACGCACCGAGGCCTGGAACTCACCCCGTTCCGAGGCCTTCGTTACGACCCCGACCGGGTCGGCAGCCTTGCCGCCGTCACATCTCCGCCGTACGACGTCGTGGTGCGCCCCGACGGCCTGCACCACCTCGAGTCGGCCGATCCGTACAACATCGTCCGTCTGATCCTCCCCCAGGCCGCCACACCCAGCGCCCGCAACGAACGGGCCGCCGACACCCTGCGCCGCTGGCTGTCCGAGGGCATCCTGACCACCGACCCGGAACCGGGCCTCTACGTCTACGAGCAGCAGCACGGCGACGGCATGCTGCAACGCGGCATCATCGGCGCCCTGCGCGTTTCGGACCCGGGCGAGCAGCTGGTGCTGCCGCACGAGGACGTCATGCCGCACGTTGTCGCTGACCGCGCGGCCCTCATGCGGGCCACCTCGGCCAACCTCGAACCCCTCCTGCTCACCTACCGGGGCGACGGCTCGACGACCGCCACGGCGGATCTGATCGAACGCACCGCCGCCCGACCGCCGCTCCTGGCCACCACCACCGAGGACGGCTTCCGCCACCGCCTGTGGTCGGTCACCGCCCCCGAGGACCTGGCCACGATCCAGACGGACCTCGCCCGGCACCAGGCCCTGATCGCCGACGGCCACCACCGCTGGGCGACCTACCGCCGCCTGCGCGCGGAGCACCCCTCCCCCAGCCCGTGGGACCACGGCCTGGTCCTCCTCGTCGACACGGCCCGCTATCCCCTCCGGGTCCGCGCCATCCACCGCCTCCTGCACGACCTGCCGGTCGCCGCTGCGGTGGCCGCCCTGGAGGGCCACTTCCGCGTGCGCCGCCTCGACGTCCCACTCGCCGAGGCGCTGGAGACCCTGGCCGACGCGGCCTGCGCCGGCAACGCGTTCCTGCTGGCCGGCGACGGCGCCTTCCACCTCGTCGACCACCCGGACCCGGACCTGCTGGCCCGTACGATCCCCGCCGACCGCCCGGCGGCCTGGCGCACCCTGGACGCGACGGTGCTGCACACCACGCTCCTCGACCATGTCTGGCGGATCTCCGAGGACTCCCCCGCCCACATCGCCTACATCCACGACACGGCGGCGACGGTCGAGAAGGCGGAACGCGACGGCGGTACGGCCGTCCTGATGCACCCGGTCCGCGAGGAGGTCGTCCGCGAGCTGGCCCGCCAGGGCGTGACGATGCCCCGCAAGTCGACGTCGTTCGGCCCGAAACCGGCGACGGGCCTGGTCCTGCGGGCGCTGGACCTCTGACAGGACGGAAGCAGGCGCCGACACGACGTCGGCATGACGCACCGACATGGCGAAGGGGCGGAACCCGAGGCCTCACAGCCCGGGTCCCGCCCCTTCCCTTACGGACGTCAGTCCTTTCCATGGACGTCAGTCGTCAGTCGGTCCCTACGGACGTCAGTCCTTGTCGTCCTCGTCGGCCTCGACCTCGACCCCGTCCTCGACCTCGGCCGCGTCCGCCTTCGGCGGGGCCTGGGCCTCGTCGTCCTCGTCCTCGACCATGGCGTCGACGAACTCCACGCCGTCCAGCTCGGCGAGCCGGTCCGAGGCGTCGGTGCTGCCGTCACGATCAGCCTCGACGGCCTTCGCGAACCACTCACGTGCCTCGCTCTCCCGCCCTGCGGCGAGCAGCGCGTCGGCGTAGGCGTACCGCAGGCGCGCGGTCCACGGCTGCACGGAGTTCGCAGCCAGCTCGGGGCTCTGCAGCGTCACGATGGCCGCGTCCAGCTGCCCCATGTCCCGCCGGGCCCCGGCCGCGACGAGCCGCATCTCGACCTGACCGGCCTTGTCGAGCTTGTGCACCTCGGGTGCCCCGGCCATGTCCAGCGCCTTCTCGGGCCGGCCGAGCCCGCGCTCGCAGTCGGCCATGACGGGCCACAGGTCGATGTTCCCGGTCATCCGCTTGGCGGCGCGGAACTCGGCCAGTGCCTCGCCGTACTTCTGGCTGGCGTACGCGGCGAATCCGGCTGCCTCCCGCACGGCGGCGACACGCGACGCCAGCCGCAGCGCCACCCTGGAGTAGCCGTACGCGCCCTCGGGGTCCTCGTCGAGGAGCCGCGCGACCATCACGAGGTTCCTGGCGACATCGTCCGCGAGCGTCTTGGGCAGGCTCTGCAGTTCCTGCCGTACGTCCTTGTCGATCTCGTCACCCGTGACGTCCTCGGGGATCGGCAGCCGCTTGATCGGCTCCCGGTCCCGCTCGCGGTCCTCACGGAACCGGCCGGGGCCGCGCCGGTCGTCCCGGCCGCGGAAACCGCCCCGGTCGCCGTCACGCCGATCGCCGTCGCGCCGGAACCCACGGTCACCGCGGTCGTCCCGCCGGGGCCCGCGCCCACCGCGGTCGTCACGGCCGCGGAACCCACCGCGGTCGCCGCGGGTGTCATCCCTGCGGAAGTCGCCGCGGTCGCCACGGGGGCCGTCCTCGCGGCGGAAACCGGGACGTCCACCCCGGCCGCTGTCGTCGCGCCGGAAGCCGCCGCGCTCCCCACGGTCGTCACCGCGACGGACGTCCCCACGCCGGTCGTCCCCACGACGGTCATCCCGACGCTCATCCCCGCGACGCTCATCACGGCGCTCGTCACGGCCCCGGAAGCCACCGCGGTCGTCGCGCCGGAAACCGCCACGGTCACCGCGGTCGCCGTCGCGCGGCCGGTCCCGGTCATCACTGCGGAAACCGCGGTCACGGTTGTCGTCGCGGCGGAATCCACCACGGTCCCGGTCGTCGCGGCGGGGGAACCCACCGCGGTCGCCGTCGCGCCGTTCGCCACGCCGGTCATCGCGCCTGTCGTCGCGCCGGTCGTCCCTGCGGTCGTCGCGCCGGAAGGCGGGGCGCTCGCCGCGGCCGTCCCGGTCGTCACGGCGGAAGGGGGGACGCTCACCACGGTCGTCCCGACGGAACCCGCCCCGGTCACGATCGTCCCTGCGGGGCCCGCGGTCACGGTCGTCACGCCGGCCGAAGCCACCGCCACGGTTGTCGTCGCGACGGAACCCACCACGGTCACGGTCGTCTCGTCGCTCACCACGGTCGTCCCGGTCGTCACGGCGGAAGGGGGGACGCTCACCACGATCGTCCCGACGGAACCCACCCCGGTCACGATCGTCCCTGCGGGGCCCGCGGTCACGGTCGTCACGCCGGCCGAAGCCACCGCCACGGTTGTCGTCACGACGGAACCCACCGCGCTCACCGCGGTCGGGACGATCGCCGCGGTCGCCTTCGCGACGCCCGTACCCGCCACGGTCGTTGCCGCCACGGTCGTTGTCACGGCGGAAGCCTCCACGGTCTCCGCGGCCCCCGCGCTGACCGCCGCCGTCATTCCGGTCGCTCCGGTCCCCCTCCCGTCGCCGCTGGTCGCGCTCCGGTCGGTCGTCGGGAGAGTTGGTGGACATGGTGACTCCTGTCTTCGGTACCGCAAGTCATTCTCGCGCAGCCGGGTGCCCAGCGCGCACTGCAAAAACAAAAAAGGACCCTTGGTCCCAGCTGAACGCTGGGACCAAGGGTCCTTCCAAAGATTGTTCGGCGGCGTCCTACTCTCCCACAGGGTCCCCCCTGCAGTACCATCGGCGCTGTAAGGCTTAGCTTCCGGGTTCGGAATGTAACCGGGC